>OZ244722.1:0-4415595 GCA_965219245.1 Dehalococcoidia bacterium | reverse complement strand
GTGCTGGACTACTACGTCTCGTGCATGAACAACGTCCGCCGCCCCGAGGAAGTCCAAGTGCCCAGCACGCCCTAGTGGTTCAACATCCTAGTATTGAAGGGTAACGAGACCGTGACTTGGTAGGGGAGGGTTTCAAACCCGCCCTGTCGTGTACAACGCGAATCAAATCCGCAATTACTACCTGTCATTTCAAAGATTTCGGTCTACTAGTCCTCAGTCAACTTGAATATAGTAAACTCGACAGACGCCGATTTATCCCCTCTCCCGTCGTGGGAGAGGGCTAGAGCCTGCCCCGTACTTGATACGGGGGTGAGGGTGAATCGTAATACCGAAACCATGTTGAACCACTAGTCCGCCTAACCCACCCATGCACCGACTCCGCAGTCTACTCACTCCCATCGTCGACGCCATCGCGCGTGTCTTGGTGAGGCTGGGCTTTTCGCCAAGCGGCCTGACGGTCATCGGCGTCCTGGTGGCGTGTGTTGCCGCGGCGTTGATCGCGCAGGGGATGCTGGCCGTGGGCGGGGTCGTGATGCTGATCGCCGGGGTGTTCGACATGTTCGACGGCGCGGTCGCCCGCATGACGAATCGTGCTACCAAGTTCGGTGCCCTGTTCGACTCGGTCATGGACCGCGTCTCCGAGGCTGCCGTGCTGCTAGGCCTGCTGTGGTTCTACCTCGAGGACGGCGAGCAGCTTGGGGCCGTGCTGGTCTACGTGTCGATCGTGGGCTCGACGCTGGTGAGCTACGTCCGCGCTCGCGCCGAGGGACTGGGCATCGAGTGCAAGGGCGGCCTCATGCAGCGGCCCGAGCGGGTGGCGTCACTGGGCATCGGGATCATCGTCGGCCAGTGGTGGGAGCCGGCAGTCCTGATCGTGCTGGGGGTTATCGCGGCGCTGACCGTGGTCACCACGGTGCAGCGCGTCGTGGAGACGGCGCAGGCGGCCGAGGAGTAGGGGGTTGCCATTCTTGGAACATTGCGGAAGGAATCATCCGTATAATGTGTAGCGTTGCGAACCACGCTGACACGATGCAAGCTCCTCCAGGGATCTGAGTAAACCTCCTGTGCCAATGGCTAAAGTACGCATAATCGTCTTGAAGCAGGGCACACGCTCAATTGCCATATTCATACTCCTTTATTTTCTCAGCGCGTTCATCCAGACAGGCTTCATTTCCCTCCGTGAAGTAATTGTGGGTACTCTGTGGCTCCTGCTCTTGTACATTCTGAGTCGAAGGCTCGACATCATAACTGTCCTCACACTGACCTTCGTTGCCTCAGTTGTATGGGGCCTCTTCATCGAAAGTGTCCCTGCAAGCGACTTCCTCAACTACCATAACCACTCAACTCTGTTAAGTTCGGGGGAGTTCTCCGAGCTGTTCAGTTCTAAGTCTCCGGCTACAGTAGCATACTTCGCTGTCTTTCATTGGCTGCTCGGAACGAGCCATTTGACAAACTACATAGCGTCCGCCGCGGCATGGACAGGTGGGGCCGCAATCGTTTACAAGGCGATACGCCCTTTCTTTCTTGAATCTTGGAAGGCCAAGTTCGTTTGCTTTGGCTTAGCTCTGTGTCCCGCATTCCTCGTGTCTTCCCCACTAATCAGCTCGGAGGCAGTTTTCTTTCTCTTGTCCGCTCTTTGCGCTTGGCTAGTATCCAAGCACTTGAGGGAAGGTAATCCGTTTCCCTATCTGTACGTGGTTATGGGAATTGTGTCGGCTGCCCTTTTCCTGACACGGCCTAACGGAGCATTGGCGCTCATGGTCTGTCTCGCCGTAACTTGCGTAAGCAGGGTCAATCGTCTAGGCAAAGGCGATGTGAGTGACGCTAATCCAGATCGGCGACGGTCTCGACACCCACTGGCACTGAGCGCAATCGTGCTGATCGCCTTCTTCTCGGTCTGGTTCGCTCACGGTGAATTATCTCGGATAAACGGACTGGGATTCGAAGTGACTCCCTCACCATGGGGTGCATTTAACCTTCTCATCGGAACAAACTTCGATTCCGAGGGCAAATTCAACCGCGAAGACTTAGAACTCGTAGGGTACGACAGAAAGGGCGTGCCACCGTCTTCGGAACAAAATAGCAGAGCACTCAAAATCGCCCGAGAGCGGATAGTGAGTGATCCCGTAAGGTTTCTGCGGTTTGCCCTCACAGACAAAGTGGGACAATTATGGGGCAGGGAATACTCCCTTTACTACTGGGCAGTTGGACCACTAGAACAAGGTGAGGCGTCAAAGTCTCGTTTTCAACAGCTGGCCTTCATTTCTCTTGACGGCGTTTACCGGCTCACGTTTTTGCTGTTCTTGGTACTGCTCATCAAAGAAATTCATCGCCCAAGCTATGTCTTACCCCTCGCAGGAATTGCATTGCTATTTTCGCTGCCACACCTCTTTTTTGAAGTGCGACCACGTTTTCACCTGGCGATGACTCCCTTTATGATCGTCGGCTCACTGTTGTTCATACTGAGTCTCTACGGCCGTCGAGAGGAGTGGTTCGATAGGGCCCGTTCGACGGTGCAGCGGGTGGTGGAGACAGCGCGAAGGGCGGGGGAGTAGGGCTAAGAGAGCCGTTTGGGGACGAGAACGGCTTCTGCCTTCCACCGATCCACACCAGGGAACCACTCAAGGAACCGTTCGACGGACGCACCGTCTTGCAGGTTCTCAAATAGAGCAGAGACGGGGACGCGCGTTCCCGTGAACACCCATGCTCCGCTGAGCCTATCTGGGTGTCTTTCGACTGCGGGGCATTGATCCCAGTTTGTCATTTCGGAAACCGCTTAGAGTCTACTATTATCGTAGTTTATCATGTGGGGGCAATTCGGAGAGACCGACAGCATAGGAACAGCCCATTTGCTTCAATGGCAGTCTTTCTGTTGATGGTTCAACGCCATGGTACGGTGCCGTTGGTCTGCACGAAAGCACGACGAAGGAGAAAGACATGCTCGATTTCAATCAATTTGAGTGGCTCAGCTTCGACTGCTATGGGACCCTCGTGGATTGGGAGACGGGGATATCGGGAACGGCAGATGAAGTGCTGGCGTCGCATGGGGTGAGGATGTCGAGGGAGGAGATTCTGGCGCTGTTTGCGGAGGTGGAGCCGAGGGTGCAGCAGGGGACGGGAGGCTTTCTGAAGTATCGCGATGTGTTGCGGCAAGTGATGGAGCTGATGGGGAGGGAGTTGAGAGTCGATTTCAGAGAATCGGAGTTAGGCCGCCTGGCGGATACCCTACCCGACTGGCCGGTGTTTCGGGATACGGTTGGGGCTTTGAGGGTGTTGAAGGAGCGGTACAGGCTGGCGGTTATCTCGAATGTGGACGACGATCTTTTCGTAAAGACGGCTGAGGGGCTTGGTGTGGAGTTCGATGTGGTTGTGACGGCGGAGCAGGCTGGGAGCTACAAGCCTGACCTGCGGAACTTTGACGTCGCGTTGGAGCGGATGAGAGTTGGAAAGGAACGCTGGCTGCATGTGGCGGAGAGTTTGTACCATGACATCGGGCCCGCCAACCGGCTTGGCATCGCGAGTGTGTGGGTGAACCGGGATGACCGGGGAGGCGGGACGCGGTGGACTGAGGCGGTGGCTGACCTGGTGGTGCCCGACCTGGGGGCGCTGGCGGGGATGGCGTGTCCGGGATGACGTTGGACCTCGTTTTTGGCGGCACCCGCTGCAGCCCGGATGTAGGGGCTGGTGTTCCTATAAGCGCACAGAAGGAAATTTGCCTACTGAATTCCTAGAGGCTAATGCCTACGGAGAGCCGTCAAGAGGCAGCCACATCCGCTGGGGGTTTGGCGGCAGTAAGTTGCCTTTCAAGCTGACGTGTGCGGGCACCGTAACGGGCCAGTTCGCCCCGACGCTGCATCCGGGTGGTGTCCAGTTCGCGGTGCGCCTTTCTCACGTTTCTGATCTCTTGGACGATTGACCAGGCGGCCAGGGCCGGCCCCACGATGATGCCAACGATGTTGAATGCGCCCAAAGCGAATCGCAGGCCCGTGGATGCCGCTATCGAGCCGCCGGTACCGCCGAACGCGGCAAATCTGGGGAGAATCGTAAGCAGTCTGGTACTCAGGGGACGCAGCACATTCAAAATGGTAGTCGACCACACTCTCCATACCGCGCCGGCGGCGAAGCTCGCCCCGTGGCGGCCGACAATAGCGGCCCGAGAGTGAGGAGAGCCGTCGGCCAGAGTGCGCTCCCGGCGTTTCAGCAATCGCCGCCACAGGGATTCCGGCTGCTCCGCAGCTTCGGCCTGCTGCGTTTCCCGTAGGACGAGCGGCTGTTCAGGATCCGGCAAGTCCAGTCGACGGCTGAGTTCGATTTGTCGTTCGTAGTGCTGCCGTATATCGTCCCGGTGTCGGGATTCCAACTCCTCCAACTCGGCATGCAAGGCCTTGAGTCGAGCATGACTTCTCAGCTTGGCGACCGCCTGGGCAATCGCCGACCCCCCGGCGACCGCTAGTGGAATGAGTAAGAACGGTAAAGGCATGTGCTTTGGATATTTGTTCGGTCTTGGCGGACCGTCAGAGAACAGTGGATCTGAAATGCTGTAGTTCGTAAGGATATTCTATCAAGAGCGCGGAGAGCGCAAAACCCCGGTGTCTTGAGAGAGCCTGTACCAATTTGGTCGGTGGCGCCTGTGGTATGAAAATCCCCTCTCCCGTCGTGGGAGAGGGCTAGGGTGAGGGTGATCTTCTCTGCCTACTAAACTGACACAGGTTCGTCGTGAGACGACAGGCTGGGCGCGACGATCACTGCCGCACATAGCCAACGGGTGGAGTCATGCCGAGGTCTCCCAGGGTAGCGGTTTTCTTGATTTGCGTCGACATTCTCCATATCTCTTCGTTATCCCGCTCCCAAGTCCTCATTACCACTAAAGCAACTTCTTACAACCCCCACACCGTCATTACCCTGAAAATAACCTCCCGTAGGGGCGATTCGCGAATCGCCCTTACTGCCATTCTCATGATCCACGGTGTCGGTGGCGGCCGGATAGAAAATGAACGACACATCCCCTAAATTGTGATTCCCGCAAAGAACCTGCCCTGTATGTCATGCTCAACCTCAATCATCCCTCACAATGGAACGTTTTGCCCGCAAGACGCATAGTATCTAGTGAGACGGCGCGCAAGAATCAGCTAAGGAACGGCCTGTGACCGAAGACCTCACCATAGCGAGATGCCAGGACGGAGACCGCGAAGCCTTCCGCGTTCTGGTCGACCGGCATAAGGACGTCCTGTACGGCACTGCCTTGCTGATGACCGGCAATCGGGCCGTGGCCGAGGAGGCGGTGCAGGAAGCCTTCCTGTCGGCCTGGCGCGGCATCGGTGGCTTCAGGCGCGGCCGACCTCTGAAGCCGTGGCTCACACGCATCCTCGTGAACGGAGTGCTGGCAACGAAGAGAAAGCAAGCAGTCCCGACGGTTCCCATTGTTGACTCAGGCGGGAACGGCGGTCCATCGATTTCCGACCAGACCGACACCATCGAGAGCCGCGTCGTTTTGCGTCAAGCGCTGGACAAACTCGACGCGGAGCACAAACAGATCGTCGTTCTGAGGTACTTCGCGGAGCTTACGGTGCCGGAAATAGCCGAAGCAACGGGTACCAAGGAAGGTACGGTCAAGTCGCGGCTACACAGAGCGCTCGCAAGACTCAGGGAACACTTGGAAGAGTTCGGGGAGGGTGATGATGAGCAATAGAGAATTCACCGACGACTACATGGAAGGCCTCCTGCGCGACCACTTCAAGGCCGAGGTCGCCCAACAGCCCGCCTCCAAGCATCCATGGGACTGGCTCAGGGGACGGTTGGAGTCTTCCCCTGAACCTTCCAGATTCGGAAGATTGCTCAATATAGTTCATGGCCGTAAGAAGATGGTGCTCATGCCTTTGGCGGCTGGCATGGTTGTGTTAACCGTGCTAGCTGGTGTCTCCGTGCTTGTTCCGGTCTCCCGAACTATGGGCCATCTGGATTTCCGCACTGAGGAAGGATTCGCCTTAGAAGGTGTGCCAGGCCTGCCGGGCAATCCAGGCATATCAAGCGCCCCAGGCCCACAAGGTCCAACAGGTGCACCGGGGCTGCCCGGCAATCCCGGCAATCCTGGCATATCAGGTGCCCCCGCTCCTTCCGCGACCACGTTCAAGGACTACGAACGCTCCAAGTTCGCATCGACCGCGCAGGACAGCGTCTCCACGTTCAGCCTCGACACCGACCGCACGTCGTTCCAGCTAGCCCTGAACTGGGCGCGGTCGGGTCACACAGTTGAACCGGACTCCGTGCGGGCAGAGGAATGGATCAACGCGTTCAACTATGGCTACAACCCTCCCGTCCATCAGGACTCCTTCGCCATAACGGCCGACGTGTTCAATCACCCCCTGAGCAGCCGTATGCACATGGTGCGACTTGGTTTCCAAACCCCGGAGCTTCGGGACGATACGCCCCTGAACGTGACACTCGTTCTTGATGCATCGGGGTCGATGAATGAAGGCAACCGCGTTGCCATAGCCCGAGAGGCCGCCGAGAGCATCAGGCGCAGCCTGGGGAGCCGTGATCGTATCGGCGTGGTGCAGTTCACCACGAATGTAATACACGACCTGACCGTCGAGCACACGGCTCCGGACGACCCCGGAGTGAGAAGGTCGATAGAGAAGTTGGTTCCTAACAATAGCACCAACGTACAGGCCGGACTTGACCTTGGAGTTAAGCTAGCCGACCGCGCCCGGCGTGAGCGTCCCGATGCCTACAACTACATCATTCTCATGTCCGACGGTGTGGCGAACGTGAACGCGACCGACCCCTTCGCGATACTGGAGTCGGCGTACGACGCGGACAGCAGCAACCCCCTGCGGCTCATCACGATCGGAGTCGGAATCGAAAACTACAACGACTACCTTCTGGAACAGCTCGCCCAGCACGGGAACGGCTGGTACCGCTACCTCAGCGACGTTGATCAGGCGCGAGCGACCTTCAGCCGGGAAAACTGGTTGGCGCTGTCGATACCGTTCGCCGACCAGACGCGCGCACAGGTGACGTGGAGCGACGACGCGGTGGAGTACTGGCGGATGATCGGCTACGAGAACCGCGTCACCTCGGACGAGTCGTTCGTCGAGGACCGCAAGGAGTTCGCCGAGATCCCGATGGGTGCCGCGACAACAGTCTTCTTCGAAGTGCAATTGAAGGATGACGTTCTGAGAAGGCCGTCAAATGTAGCCGATTTGGGCGAAGTCCATTTGAGGTGGGTGACGCCGATGAGCGGACTGACCAACCGGCAGGCCGCAGCCATAACCTCGCAGTTCGACAGAGAACTCGGAACGACGAGAGACCCATTACTGGAGTTCGGCGCAATCGTGGCCCTGGCGTCCGACCGCTACGGCAGTCTGCCCTACGTCGACGCCGGTGGGTCCGCGGAAATCCGCCGTGACCTGCAGGCCCTGTCGGACCGACTGAAGTCATTGGCCCCTCAGCTTGGACACCTCGACTCATACCAGGACTTCGCTTTCCTCTTGGACCGCATGATTGCCGCTCTGCCCAGCGACACCCGCACGAATACGGGCTACAGCCGTTGATCTATCTCAGCCAGTGGCCTCCCCTTTCGGTAGGCCATATCGTCGAGATTGGCACGCTCGCCGAGCCAGGGCATGTACTTCGAGCCTATTTGCTACGATTTACCACATACAGAGTCGGTTGAACCACACCGATAGCCCCCTCTGCGACCTGCGACGCTGTACTGCAAGTGGTGACCTCACAATCAGCAATTCACGTAAAGGACTGCTCCAGTATTCCCGTGATATGATGTAGACTGTGGGCTACAATCAATCATGGTTAGAGTACTTCAGACGGAGACATTCAGGCGCTGGTTACATGGACTGCGGGATGATCGGGCAGTAGTCAGGATCACTTCCAGGTTGCGCAATGCAGTTCAGGGAAATCTAGGAGATGTACGTTCTGTTGGAGCCGGCGTGTTCGAGATGAAAATTCAGTACGGGCCGGGGTACCGGCTCTACTTCATCCGACGTGGTTCTGAATCAATCGTACTGCTCTGTGGCGGTGACAAAGGGAGTCAGCCGCGGGACATCGAGAGGGCGAAACGCTTGACCGCAACTTTGGAGGAATGATGCCTGAGAAGTTGACTGAATTCGACGCAGTCGAATATATAAATACCGAAGAACGAGCCCGGCTGTACCTCGAAGCGGCCGCGGACGAGGACCCTGGGGATGGTAGTCTGATACGTGCTGCCCTAAACGATATCGCCCGCACCCAGAATATGAGCCGACTCGCACGCGAATCTAAACTTGATCGAGCCGGCATCTACAAGGCGCTATCGGAGGACGGCAATCCGTCCTTCGCAACAGTGATGAAGATCACCCGCGCGCTTGGACTGAAGCTGCGTCTCGAACCCGAAGAAACGCCTGCGGATAGTTCCACAAGCTCCGGAGGGAACGAATCCCTTGTTTCGGCCTCGCGAACGTAACGAAATCCAACCCAAGCTCGATTTCTTCATCCTAATCGTCTGAACCTAGCATTCTCCCTCGTAATCCCTTCTGCAAGGAACGCGCCTACCCATGAAAACAACCAAAATCCTCTACATGCTCTGGACCAACGACATGGATAGGGCAGTGGCCTTCTATCACGACGTGTTCGGCCTCAACATCCACGCCCAATCGCCCAACTGGTCGGAACTGACGCTCGGCGACTCGACCGTCGCCCTGCATCAGGGAACCAACGACACCTTCCGTATGACCGGCCTCAGCTTCGAGGTCGACGATATCGACGAGGCCTGCCGCGAAATAGAAGCTGCCGGCGGTAACATCGTCCATCCCCCTCGCGACGGCGGCATCCCCGGTCTCCGTCTCGCCGAGATAACCGACCCAGACGGAAACCGCATCCAACTCGGCAGCCACGCGGCGTAACCATGCCCCTCGGACTGTCCAGACGCGACGCTGTTGTCGAGCCGTACGACCCCAACTGGCCCGTGCTATTTGAGGAGGAGCGAAGCCGCATTTCGGCCGCTGTCGGGCATATCGTGGCGGGTGTCCACCATGTCGGCAGCACGTCCATTCCGGGGATGCCCGCGAAGCCCATACTCGACATCGCCGTGTTGCTCCACAACTTCGAGGACGGAGAGCGCTGCATCAGCCCGATGGAGAAGATCGGCTATCTCCACGTTGGCCTGCTCGACGATATCCCGGGTGACCGGTTCTTTGGCAAAGTCCATACATCGCAAGAGAGTTGCTCCGACAGTGAGGAGATCGTAACTCATCATATCCACATGTACACGCTCGACAGCCCCATATGGCACAACCAATTTCGGTTTCGCGATTACCTGATCGCCCACCCTGAGGAAATTGCAAGATATGCGCGGCTCAAGCTCACCCTCGCGGACAAGCACCCAAACGACCGTGCTTCATACAGTGCCGCCAAGAATTCGTTCATAACCGAAGTGCTCGCGAAGGCCGCCCAGGAGTTCGAATAGTGCCTCATCGAGGAGTCACCGTCGCCCACGCTGACGAGTTGGCCGGACTACTCCGTGAAGACACGTCCTTCATCGACTGCACCTTCGACGCCGGCTCCTTCGCCGGCGGCTCCATCGACGCGCTCGAACTGACGGACTGCTCGCTCCAGGACGCCGACTTCTCGCACCTCGTCTGCGGCGAGCTCCGCATCTCGCGCTGCGACCTTCGCCGCGCCGACTTCTACCGCGCCGACATCAAGGAGTCCCACTTCACTGACTCCAACTGCGCCTCCGCGAGGTTCCACAACACCAAGCTGAACCTCTCGCGCCTCACCGACTGCGACTTCTCCCTCTCCAGCTTCGATGGCGCAAGCCTCTTCGGAGCCGACCTGACAGGCTCCCGCTTCCGAACCGTCACGTTCGGAACGACCAATCTGGACGGCGCAACCATTGACCGCGCGAGCTTCGTCATGGCATCCCTCGCCCACAAGACCTTCCGCAAACAGCGAATCATCGGCGTCGACTTCTCCGAGGCCGACCTCTCCGGCTGCGACTTCACCGACGCCGTCTTCGAGGACTGCTGCATCGAGAACCCCATAGTCAGCCCCGAAACCACCTTCGCCGGAGCCGACCTCCGCGGCGCGCGCCTCTCGAACCTCCGCCTAGACGTCGCTCGCGCCACCGGCGCCGTCATCTCCCAGTCACAGGCCGCCGGCTTCCTCCACGACACCCACGACGTCCTCGTCGCAGACGGGTAGGGCGCCCTTGAGGGTGATACCTAAGTCCCTTCTCCCCTTGGGGAGAAGGTTAGGATGAGGGGGATTCGCCCCAACACCTTCACCTCAATCGTTGCCCGCCGAGGGAGAGGAGGCATAAGGAACTTAAGCCCCGTGCCTCACCCTCCCACAGCCCGCACGATGCCCTCAGCCACCACGCGAATGTCCCCGTCCGGCTCGTGAATGACCTTCCCGTCCAATTCAACTGGAACGGTCTCCCCAACCCAGTACGGATGCCCAACCGCAAGAAGCATCGGCACGTCTCCCCTCGTATCCCCCACTGCCGCCACGTCATCCATATCAACGCCCAGCTTGTCCGCCAGCCCTGCAAGCCAAAGCGCCTTGTCCTCAGGCCAAAGGTGGGTTATCTGCCCATCCGGTAAGAGTCCCGTGCCAACGTAGTAATCCCCCCCGAACCTGTCGGTGTACCACTCCACGGCGAACTCCCATGTGAGCGACACGACCGCTATCTTGAAGCCACGCGCGCGAAGCAGCGCAAACCCCTCGTCTACTCCGGGAGCGGTCTGAATCGAGGTGACGTGCTCAAGGAGTTCATCAAAGGTGTAATCGGAGTACCACCCCGCCGACTCCTCCCTGGCTGCCGTCATCTCTGCGATTTGGTCGGGGCGGAATTGTTCCATCTCCCGCACCCGCTCCAGCCGTCCAATGCCCCGCGCGATGGCTTCCCAGACGGACTCTCCACGCAGCAGTGTCCCATCGAGGTCGAATGCGGCAAGTCTCACAGAGGCACACTCAAGCTACAGGACGTGTAAGGGCAGGGCAGATGGACACAATCAGGCAACTAGCGGTTCGACATCACAATATTGAAGGGTGACCACGCTAAGACTTGGTAGGGGCGGGTTTCAAACCCGCCCTGTCGTTGTTGAACGCAAATCCGCCCCCAAGATTACTGCTCGTCATTTCAATGATCTTGGTCCACGAGTACTCAGTCAACTTGAATATGACGAACAGGCAGATGCCGATTTATCCCCTCTCCCGTCGTGGGAGAGGGCTAGAGCCTGCCCCGTACTCGATACGGGGGTGAGGGTGACTCGTAATATCAAAACCATGTTGACATGGCACTAGACGTGTAAGGGTAGGGCAGAAGGGTACAAAAGAAACCTCGCGGAGCCGGGACCTTCGCCCCCGCCCCTCACCTCGAAAGCAGCGGCGACTGCAGGAACTTGAACAGGTCCGAGTCCGCCGGCAGCACCACCGTCGTGTTGTCGCCCAAGAACATGGCGTAGGCGTCCAGCGAACGCAGGAAGGCGTAGAACTCAGGGTCTTGCTCCAGCGCCTCGGCGAAGATCGCGATGGCCTCCGCCTCTGCCTCACCCCTGATGATGTCGGCCTCTTTCCGCGCTTCCGACCGGATCTCGACAGCCTCCCGGTCGACCTCAGCCCGCTTCTGCAGGTCGGCCTCCGCGCCCTGTGCGCGCTCTCGGTCGGCGATGCGTTTCCGTTCCGCCTTCATGCGTTCGTAGACGCTTCCCGCAATCGCCTGCGGGAAGTCCGCCCGCTTGATCCGAACGTCCACAATGTCGATGCCCAGCTCTTCGATGAGCGGCCGCACCGCGTCTCGCACCGCATTCTCTATCTCTTCGCGCTTTGTCTTGATAATCTCTAGCTGCTCGTCGCTGGCGATCTCGCGACGCAGCTCCGACGCCACGATGTCGATTACCCTCGACCGCGCCTGCGTGACACTGCGGACAGTCTGGAAGAACAGGAGCGGGTCGGTGACCCGGCCCCTCGCGTACACGTCGATGATCAGCCGTTTCTTGTCGGAGGTCAGCAGCGACTCGGCAGGCGCGTCGAATATGAGCAGCCGCTTCTCAAACTTGGTCACGCTGTCGACCAAAGGTGCTTTGACATATAGCCCCGCGCTCCTGATCGAACGCTGCGGGTCGCCCAGTCGCGTGATGATCGCGAGCTCCGTCTCGTCGACCACCACCAGCACCTGCGGCAATATGATCGCCGACAGCACGAGCAGGGTTATGAGCAGTGTCGCGAGGAATCTCATTGTGACGTTGATTCCGTCTGCTGGATCGTCGTTGAAGGCCCGACCGGCGCCTGAGGAGCGAACGGGGTTTGGCTCACCTCGTTCAGGTTGAGCAGCTGCAGGAGACCTCCGCCCACTTCGTCATCCACGATGAATATCTCAACTTCGGACAGAATCTCTTCCATCCTCTCGAGATATAGTCTTTGCGCGGTGACTTCAGGTGCCTTGCGGTACGCCTCCAAGATCGATATAAACCGTTCCGCCTGACCCGTCGCTTCGTTGACCCGTTGTGCCCTGAACGCCTCCGCTTCCTCCTCGAGACGCTTGGCGTCACCTCTTGCCCTTGGCAGGATATCTTCTTCGTAGGCCTCCGCCAGATTGATTATGCGCTCCTTGTCCTCCCGGGCGCGCACCACGTCGTCGAAGGAGTCCTGCACCTCGGCTGGCGGGTTCACGTTCAAGAGCTTGACCTCCGCCACGCGGATGCCCGCCTCATACGTGTCGAGGAGCTTCTGAAGCAGGTCCTTTGTGTCCGCCTGCACGGCCTCTTTCTCGGTCGTCAGCACGTCGTCGATGTCGCGGGCCCCGACAACCTGCCTGAGAGCGGACTCGGAAGCGTCCTTGATCGTCTTCCCTGCGGGGTCCACGGCGCGGAACAGGAATTTCTCAATGTCCTTGATCTCGAACTGAACGAGAAGCTGAACGTCGACGATATTCTCGTCGCCCGTAATCATCAGGGATTCTTCGAGGAAGGGCGCGTCGCCGCGAACGCCGATTTCCAGCCGACGACGCTGCCGCACGTCGACGATCGCTCTGGTGCCTATCGGGTTCGGCCACCACCAGTGAAGGCCCGGCCCCGTCGTGTCCTCGAACATGCCGAACCGTCGGAGCGCCGCCACCTCCGCGGGCTCGACCGTGTAGAAGCCCGTCGCGAGCCACGCCAGAGAGCCGATCACGATCAGACCGAGTATGCCGTAAACGAGACCTCCGCCACCGCCCCCAAGGCCGAACCGGCCGAAAAAGCCTTTCATCCGTGAGGAGATCTGCTCGAAGTTTACTTCCGGTTCGTCTTGCCTGTACATCCGGTCCCGATTGCGTCCGACGCGAGTGATTGATTTATGGTACCACACTCGCGCTATCGCGCTCCAAGTCTTCCAGCCTTTCGAGGAATTGCGGATAGCTCGATATATCCGCCATCCTCAGGACAAACGTTTGCAGGTCGGGCGACAGCTCTCGAAACCTGTGCAGTTGTCCCGCGATGGGGCTCGACGATGCGGCGTTCTCGGCATACGTCCCGTGAAAAGCGAAGTACGCCTGATTAAGCCTGCGAATCGGATAGCCGTTCTCGACGAAGAACAGCCGCCGCTCTTCCATGTACGACTCCGCCTCGTCCACCTTGCCATCGGCCAGAAGCTCATCGACGCGCAGCCTCGTCTCTCGCATCTCCTCGTTGAACCCGAAATGCTCGTCCCTGCCATGCAGACCACTCTCCGGGGCGGGCAGGGGGGCATCCCTTGGAGACGGAGGCAGTGCCTCCCCTTCCAAGAGCAGCTCCCTGGCCCGGTCGCCAATCTCCCTGCCCACGATGTCGGCCAGCGTCTCATTCAACGTTACCATCTCGGCCGACGTGAACATCTTCTGCCCGAGCGGACGGAATGCCATGTAGTGGTGCATCCACTCGTGCGCGCTCGCGCGAAAGGTGTCGTCCACCGGGATGATGTCCAGCACCGAGGCCGGGTAGGCGGCGAGTCCTCCCACCTGGAAGCTGATCGCCGCGACGTCGTGCTCCACCATCAACCTGTCTTCGAGCCGCTCCCGCACGACGAGGCTGGTTTCCGGCTCCATGAGTACCTCGTGCTGACGCTCGATGCGGTCACGCGGCGAGGTTAGCAGAACAACCGGCGGCCCCGCCAGTCGGATATCCACAGGCGGAAAGACGAATCGCTCCCACCCGCTCAGGCGCGACTCCCGTATGGCCGTGCTGAGAGCGCTCTCGATAGTCTCCTCCACCCCGTCCCGCAGTGACGACCTCTCGTCGGAGATGCGCTCGACTTCTGCCTCCAGCGCCGCCGTGCCGCCCACACTCGGATCGGACATCGCGCGGTTCAATGCGTCTCTGGTGGTGAGAAGCTCACGTCCCAGATCAAAGTACCGGTACAGCTCTTCACGCTTCTCGTCATCCGACCTCTCGCGACCCGGCAGCATCGTGCCCAGCTTATGCAGCCACTTGTCCGGGAAATTCCTTATCTCCCAGCCCGTGATGCTGTACCGATACGGCATAGCGACCCGCTGCGCCGGATTCAGCGTGAAAGTGTCGCTCGCCGCCCCGAACACCAACACCACCGGAAGCAGAGTAATGACCACCCACCTGAGAATTCTACGGATCTTGGAAATAAGATCGACCCTCGCAAAGCGGAAGGCTGGACTGGGGCTGACATTCCGGACCGGGTAAATCGCATTGACAGCCAACACCCTTCCGGATATCGGAACCGTCCCCTTTTCTCAATAATATCGCCCCAACCCACCCTCGTGCACACACACGCTATCGCCCACTCGCAGCCCGCCCGTCATTCCTGCGAAGGAACGTCACCCCGTACCACGATACGGGGCGGGAATCCAGAACCCCCTCAGCGCTCTCCGTGGTGAATCCCCCTCCCACAGGCAACACAAAACGCGCTTTTGACAGATCCCCAGACCACCCTTAACATAGAACACATGAACTATTACAAAGACCTCCGGCTCGACGAACTCGGCATCGCCTCCGACGAGGAGGCCGAGGAACTGGAATTTGAGCTGGAAGTGCGCTTCGAGGAGTTCACCCCCAAAGACCGCAAGACCTGGCTGCAGCAGAACACCTATCTGGAATTCTTCTCGCGGATCGGCACGGTCAGCTCCGCCGCCCGAGAGTCAGGCGTCACCGTCTACAAGGCCCAGACTTGGAAGTTCGACAACGTGCTCGGCTTCACGCGCAGGCTCGAGGTGGCCGACCTCACGTTCAACGACAGGCTTAAGGAAAAGGCCCTGCGACGCGCCAGTGACCCGAAAGCCCCCGCGACGCTGCTCATCGAGCTGCTCCGCGCATACATCCCGGAGGAATTCTCCAGAAACGGCCACAAATGCGACACCTCGAAGGCCGACGAGCTGCTCCGCCGCTTCCGGGAAGACGCCCGCCGTGAATTGGAGGCCGGCCACCCCAGACTCCGCAAAATCGCCGAGGGCGCTGAAAACGCATACCCCGATGACCTACATACGCAGGCCGCAAGCCCATACGACAACCCGCCCCACGACGCAAGCGAGGCCTCCCAATACGAGCCGACCTCTCCAACCCGTCATACCGGCGGCGGCCGGTATCCAGAAGAGGTCCCTCCAAGCCCAAGTGGGCCAAATCAAAACCAAAACGTCACCCCGTCGCTCGACCTACACGAAGGTTCCCATCACGACGACAACCTACCACTCGACACCGCCGGGGGAGAGACACAGAGAGGGGGGCTCTCCCGAGCCCAGCGACGCGAACAACTCCGCCAACAAAAAAAGGCCGAAAAGAAAAACACTTTCCCCGTAAAACGCTTCTGACGCGGATTGAGTGCCCCAACGCCTAGACGCCGAACAAAGTTACAAAATGTTACGAAACGTTACACAATTTCATATCCCCTCTCCCATTCGCGGGAGAGAGACCCTGCCCGTACTTGATACGAGGGTGAGGGTGAAAGACCCAGTACCGCAAAGTGCCTCACTACCAGCGCGCGCGCAGCCGACCACACTCGTCATTCCGGCGAAGGCCGGAATCCAGAAGTCCTCTGCAGCGACCCCTGATTCCCTACGCCATACTTTCTACTTTCTCCCACAGGAACAACCCAACATGAACCCAACGTCCCGCACCCAAAACCCAACACCCAGCACCGGCACTTTACGCCCGACCGGCGAGGTCCCCGTATACTGCGACTGCTGCCCGCACCGGCCCAAGAAAATGGCCGTCATCCAGCCCGACGCCATCCAGATCATCAGCAGACGCAGCGGTAAGAAACACATCGTCCGCATTCCCATCTCCCACATCCGTCATTCCAACGAAAGGAGACCCTTGCATAACCTCGACATCTGTCATTCTGAACGTAGCGGAGCGGAGTGAGGAATCTCAAATCCTTGTACTCCACTACGAGCCCCATAGCCGAAGCCGGTACCATGATGACAAACGACTTGCTTGCTCCCCACGCCCTCCGCGGAGAACCATAACCGTCATTCCGGCGGAGGCCGGAATCCAGAAATACCCTCCACGGTGCCCCTACTTTCTACGCAATACTTTCTACTTTCTCCTCCCCCATGTCACAAAATGTCAGGAAATGTCAGGCTAAAACAGACCCCCTCCCCCTTCTGTGCTCTCCGCGCCCTCTGTGGTGAATCCTACCCCCTCCCTCTGCGTTCTCTGCGCCCCTCTGTGGTGAATCCCCCTCCCTCTCCGTCCTCCGCGCCCTCTGTGGTGAGTCCTCTCGCCTCACTCACTACGCAATACTTTCTACTTTCTATCTCCTCCCTCCGTCTGCTATCGTATGCACCCGGAGGCAGCGAAACACGAATGAACAAAAAACTCTCCATCTGCATCGTCGGATGCGGGAAATACGCCCACACGGTCATGGAGTACATCGGCGATATGAACGACGAGATCGAGTTCTCCTTCGCCAGCCGCGACATCGACAAGGCCAGGGAGTACTCCGACCAGTATGGCGGGTTCGCCTACTACGGCTCCTACGAGGACGCGGCGAGCGATCCCCGCGTAGACGCCATGTACTTCATCACCCCCCATGACCTCCACCTCGGGAATGCCCAACTCGCCGCGAAGCACGGCAAGCACGTCCTCATGGAAAAGCCCATCGCCCGCACCGTCGACGAGTCCCGCAAGATCATCGAAGCAACGCAGAACGCCGGCGTAACCCTCATGGTCGGCGAGAACTTCCGCTTCGACCCCGCCACCGAAAAGGCCAAGGAGCTGATAGCGCAAGGAACCATCGGCGACCTCAGCCTTGTCGACATTCAGTCCGAGAACCTCGACGACGGCTGCGTCGGATGGCGCTTGAGCCTCGAACGATGCGGTGGTGGACGCATGATCGACGGCGGCATTCACTACGTAGACATCCTGCGAAACCTCGCCGGCCACCCCGAGCAAGTCTATGCGCAGGTCCCCCCTCTCAAGAAGATTCCCGGTCTTGAGGGCGAGGACACCATGGCCGTAACCGCCTCCTTACCCGGCGGCCTGACCGGATTCCTGCGATACTCCGGCTGGACGCCCTTCGATTCAAGGCGCGACGTGCGCGTGTCCGGCACGAGTGGCCGAATCCAGTACGTCGTCTTCGGCAGCGATGTCACCGTCCAGAACGAGGAGGGCGTCAGCACCTATCCGGTCGAGCCCGAGATTCGAGGCATGAAGCGCATGGTCCGCGACTTCATCGGGGCAATTGCCGAGGGCCGCGAGCCGGTAATGAATGGACAAGAGGCCCTCAACGACCTCGCCGTCGTGCTCGCCTCCTACGAGTCGGTGCGTACCGGCGCGCCGGTAAACGTGGCGGACGTGCTGTGACTGAGGTCTACCGTGCGATATGGGTCGTTGCCTACCGCGAGATACTCCGCTTCCTGGCCGACCGTGCTCGCATGTTCTCGTCGTTCGCCTTTCCCCTGACGTTCCTTGTCGTCTTCGGCGCTGGGTTCAGTCGCATCGTCGGAGACCTCGGCGGCGACGTGAGCTTCGTCCAGTTCATGTACCCCGGCATCATCGCCATGACCGTTGTCATGTCATCCCTCTTCGCCGGGATGTCCGTCGTCTGGGACCGTGAGTTCGGTTTCCTCAAAGAGGTCCTCGTCGCGCCGCTGAGCAGGAGCGGCATCGTCATCGGCAAAGCCGCCGGAGGATCCTTCACGGCGATGGTGCAGGGTGCCGTCATGCTCGTGATAGCCCCAATAGTGGGCATCTCACTCACCCCGCTGCTCATCGCCAAGCTGATCCCGCTGGTCCTCATCCTGTCCCTGTCTCTATCCGGCCTCGGCATCCTCATAGCGTCGCGGATGCGCTCGCAGCAGGGCTTCCAGTTCCTCGTCCAGCTGATAATCTTCCCCCTCATCTTCCTGTCCGGCGTCTTCTTCCCCATCGACGGAGTCCCCGCGTGGCTCCAGGTGATCGCAAAGATCAACCCCCTCAGCTACGGAGTCGACGCCATCCGCCAGGTATTCCTCGGCCCCCAGGTGGTCAGCCCTCTCGCCGACTCTACAGACGCCTTCACCCTCGGCGTCACCCTCTTCGGCCACCGCATGAGCATCCTCGAAGACGCCATCCTCGTCGGCGCAATCGGCTCCATATTCCTCCTCGCCGGAGTATGGTCCTTCTCCCGCCAAGAGTGATGGGACGCGGTAGGCACGACAGCCCCGAGAGAAACCCCCTCTCCCGTCGTGGGAGAGGGCTGGGGTGAGGGTGATGAGCAACATACCCCTCTCCCCTGCCCAACTTATCCCCTCTCCCGTCGCTGGAGAGAGCCTGCCCCGTACTCGATACGGGGGTGAGGGTGACAGCCGCTTCACCTGCCCCAAGTTTGAAACACCGCCCCCAATGATTTAGACTGGCTTATGCAGCACACACGTTCCAAGAACCGAAACAGGTTACTAGCCGTACACTAACTTATGAGGCTTCATAACTCCCAAAACCAACACAAAGAGTCCTCCACCCAAGAGGGACTCCCCGCCCGTGCTAGGGCATTGCTCGCGTCCACCGTCGCATTCATAGCAACTGTCTCTCTGGCGATACCCTTTATGGCCTGCGGCGATCCGCCACCTGAACCCGCTTCAACGCCGCTATCGACAGCCCCCACCGCCGGAGGAGAGACACAGAGGGGGTCTTCGCAGTTCAACACACGGAGACCGGATAGAGTTACCTATCCCTGCCTCATTGACAGCCGCTCGCTCACGAGCCTGTTCATGCTCACACCCATCTCGGCTGACTCGATTGCAAGTGCGCGATGCGTTTCCGGCGGTACGCGAACGAGAAACCTGCCGCTGTAGCGTCGGGTGGATACCGGCTCCGGGATCGGCGCTTGTTCCTTGAGGAGATCATCTACGCAAAAGGCTACCAGGTCACGAATACCGGCGAACGCTTTCTCCGGGGTCTCATCCAAATGGCTGAGCAGCGGGAATTCCGCACACAGCCCGGCGTACTCCCCGTCCTCCTCAGACCAGATGACTCGGTAGGTGTAGCGGTCGGTCATACTGTCTCCTCCAGCCTGGTGATCGCTTTGAGCACTTGGCGCACTTGGTACGGCTTGGCCATGCCTTTGCTGGACTGGATATTGATTCTGGGCTCGCCCTGCCAAGGCGTACGGTAGATCAGGTGACTTCCGTGCTGTCGCGGCTCCCCGAAGTACCTGTCGCAGAGCTTGCGAAGATCGGTAAACCGGACATTCTTGGGGTTCCGGCCGATCTCCTCTTTCAACTTATCCACGACCATACGATATCATTAATGGTATCTCTTATCAAGGCTTTCTAAATGTCTAAGGCCGGTGTTCGGTGGATCGTTCCCATAGACAGTAACGCAAGCAAGAAAACGGCAGGGCGCGTGAAGAGGCAATGAAGCGCTATGGGCTGGCCATGTCCGAAAGAGGGGTACAGCCCAACATCCTATGAGGGCCTCCGAACCCGCCGAACCTTCAAGCCCTACAACCCCTTGATCTCCCCGATCACCCGTGTGAGCGAGTCCTGCGCGTCGCCGAAGAGCATCATCGTGTTCTCTTTATAGAACAGCTCGTTGTCCAGCCCCGCGAATCCGGGATTCAGGCTCCGCTTGAGGACGAGCACCTGCCGCGACTTATCGACTTCCAGGATCGGCATCCCGTAGATGGGGCTGTCCTGCTCGTCGCGCGCCGCGGGATTGACCACGTCGTTCGCGCCGATAACCAGCACGAAGTCGGTATCGGGGAACCGGTCGTTGATCTCATCGAGGTCGAAGAGCTTGTCGTAGGGCACGTCAGCCTCTGCCAGCAGGACATTCATGTGACCCGGCATCCTCCCCGCGACGGGGTGGATGGCGTATCGCACGTCGACGCCCCTCGCCTCGAGAAGCTCGCCCACCTCCTTGAGCTGGTGCTGTGCCCGCGCGACTGCAAGGCCGTAACCGGGCACGAGGATCGCCGACCCGGAGTAGGCCATCGCAACGGCGGCGTCCTCGGCGGTGGCCTCGCGGACGACCTTCTCCCCCGCGCTCTCCGTCGCGCCTCCCGAAGCCTCGGCCCCGAACGCACCGAACAGCACGTTCGCCAGCGAGCGGTTCATCGCCTTTATCATGATCTGTGTGAGGATCAGCCCCGCCGCTCCGACGAGGGCCCCCGCGATGATGAGCATCACGTTGCCGAGCGCGAACCCGGCCATCGCCGCGGCGATGCCGGAGTACGAGTTCAGAAGCGAGATCACCACCGGCATGTCCGCCCCGCCTATCGGGATCACCAGCAGCAGGCCCAACACCAGGCACAGCACGACCAGACCGTAGTACGCGACGGGGTCGCCGCCCGCCACGAGGTATACGATCACCCCCACGATGGCGAGGAACACCACCGCGCTCACGGTCTTCTGGAGCGGGTAGGTGATGGGCTTGCCGTCGATAAGCTCCTGGAGCTTCCCATACGCGACAAGGCTGCCGCTGAAGGTCACGAGTCCGACGAGCGTGCCGAGCATGATCGTCACCGACACGTCGAGCGGCATATCGACGCCGCTGTCCGTGAGGTGCAGGTACTCCGCCGCCGCCACGACCGCCGAGCCTGCTCCGCCGAATCCGTTGAAGAGCGCTACGAGCTGCGGCATGGCCGTCATGCGAATGGCCTTGGCGAACACTCCTCCGATGGCCGCGCCGACGACAATCCCAGCCACGATGATCTCGAACCTGACGATCTCCCGGTCGAGCAGCGTGACGACGATGGCGATCAGCATACCGAGCGCCGCTATGCGGTTGCCCTCGCGCGCCGTCGCGGGCGAGCCGAGACGCTTCAGCCCCAAGAAGATGAGGACCGCCGCAAGCAGGTAGAAGGCGTTGATGAGAATCGGGAAATCGATGGCGTCCATCACCGGTCCTCCGTCGGGCCTCTTCTGAACATCTGGAGCATCCGGTCGGTCACCGCGAAGCCTCCAACCACGTTGATCGTCGCCAACACGACCGCCAGGAATCCCAAGACTATGGCGAGCGTCGTGTCACCGCGCCCGGCCACCAGAAGCGCTCCCAGAATCGTTATTCCGGAGATGGCGTTCGCGCCCGACATCAGCGGCGTGTGCAGGGTAGGGGGCACCTTCGTTATCAGGTCGAAGCCCACGAACACGGCCAGCACGAAGATGAATATCTTGATGAGCAGTTCGCTTTCGATCATGGCTCTCTCCGCAGGAGTCTTCTCCTCGTCACTCACACCTTTTCATGATTCCTGCCTTCTCGTCATTCCCGCCTACTACCCGTCATTCCCGCGACGGCGGGAATCCATCTTCCCTATTTTGCCAACCCTTCGCTCGCCTTCAGCGCGGCGGCGGTCGCCTCGTGGACGATCTTGCCGTCGTGGGTGATGAGGCAGCCCTTCGTGATATCGTCCTCGGTGTCGATGACGATCTCGCCGTCCTTGACGAGGTGGTTGATGAAGTTCAGCATGTTGCGCGCATACATCTGGCTGGCGTGTGTCGGCATGGAGCTCGGCAGATTCAATGGGCCTACTATGGTCACGCCGTTCTCGACGACCGTTTCGCCCGGCCTCGTCAGTTCGCAGTTGCCGCCCGTCTCCGCGGCGAGGTCGACGATGACCGCGCCCGGCCGCATATCGCGCACCATCGCGGCGTCGATGAGTTTCGGTGCCGTCCGTCCTGGAATAGCCGCCGTGGTAATGACGAAGTCCGTGTCCTGCACGGCGGAGTGGACCAGCTCACGGCCCTTACGCCTCGCCTCCTCGGACAGCTCGCGGGCGTAGCCGCCTGCGTCCTCCGCCTCCTCGTCGAGCTCGATCTCAAGGAAGGTCGCGCCCAGGCTCTCGACCTGCTCCCGGACGGCCGGGCGCACGTCGTAACCAGACAGGACAGCCCCCAGCCTGCGCGCTGTGGCAATGGCCTGGAGTCCCGCCACGCCCGCGCCGAGCACCAGGCCCTTTGCGGGTGGAGTCGTCCCGGAGGCCGCCATCATCATGGGGAAGAGCTTTCCGAGTGCGTCGGCAGCGATGATCGCCGACTTGTACCCGGCAAGCGATGCCATCGACGACAGAACGTCCATGCTCTGCGCCCGCGCGATGCGGGGAATGGCGTCCAGGCTGAAGCTCGTGACGCCCGCCTCGGCGAGCGATGTGACCGCCTCGTGATCGACGAGTGGCTGAATCATGGCGGCCAGCGCAGTCCCTTGTGCGAGGGGAGCCGCATCGCCGGGCTTCCGCACTGCCACGACCAAGTCGGCAGACTCAAATGCGGATGGGACAGTCGTCGCGCCGGCCTCTTGGTACTCTGCGTCGGAGAAAAAAGACTCGTCACCGGCGCCCGCTTCCACGAGGACCTCGACCCCGCTGTTCACGAGCCGGGATACGGCGTTCGGGGTCATAGCGACACGTCGCTCTCCCTCAGCCGACTCTTTCGGTACTCCGACGATCACCTGGGTGTTCCTCCGTCCCGCCTCTCTGTATCTCTCCCCCGCTGGGGGTGAGATTGAGGAAGTCACAGGGGGCGTTTACTCCTGCGGCTCGACGACGACCTGGCGCTGGTCTCCGCGTCCGACGCTTACTGTGGTGACGTTCGGGTCGTTGGCGAGCGTCAGGTGGACGATGCGACGTTCGTTGGGCGGCATGGGTTCGAGGGTGATTGGCCGTCCCCCGTCCGCGACCCGCTGCGCGACCCGCTTGGCCAGGTTGCGGAGCGAGTTGTAGCGACGCTCCTGGTAGCCCGCAACGTCCACAAAGAGGTTCACGCGCTCTCCCATCCGCTTGGCGCAGATGAAGCTGACTATGAACTGGAGAGATCGAAGCGTTTCGCCGCGCCGTCCTATTAGCAGGCCTGAGTCCTCGCCGTCGACCTCGATGATGGGGCCGTCCACCTCCTCGTTGTACGCCTGCTTGAGGTGAACGGAAGCCACAACGTCCATCCGCTCGATGAGGTCTTCCAGCACCTCGGTGGCGACGCGAGCGAGGTCCGAGGGCTGCTCGATGAGCGTTACGCGAACCCTTGCGGGCTCCCCGCCGATTCCGAGGATGCCCGACTTGCCGCGGTTAACGACGTCGATTTCGACTTCGCCGCGCTCGGCGTCTAGCTCCTTTAGAGCGAACTCGATCGCCTCTTCGGGCGTTTTGCCCGTCATTTCTACGGTGTTCATCGGATGCTGCCTCCTCTGAACGAGGGCCGGACTCGGAGACCTCGCCGCCGTCGTCGGTCGTGTCGTCCGAGGCCCTTCCGTCGTTCTTGTTTGTCGATGATTGAGAGTCGGCCTTCTCCTGTCCCGCCGGGGGCCTGCCCCACAGAGCGGCGAGGGAACCGAACGAGAATGCCTCCCTGACCTGACCCCATCCGCCGATGAATCCCTGCACGACGATTCCGACTATGTTGGAGACGGTCCAGTATATGGTAAGCCCCGTCTCGAACTGCAGGGAGAACACGCCGATCATAATGGGCATGAACCACAGGAGCATCTTGCTCGTCTGCTCCTGTTGAGGGCTGGTCGCTCGTGACGTGCTCATCTTCTGCATGAGCCACGTCGATCCGGCGACAACCAGGGCAAGGAATGTACCGGTTATCCCGTGCGCGGAAGTAAGCAGCCCTAGATTCAGTCCGAGGAAGTACGGATCGATGGGAATGGACTCGCCAACACCGGGGAGCCAGGGGTAGAGCTTGGTCGCAAGGTCGGCGAGGCTCTCCGGAGTCGATGCGAGGGTCGAGCGCAGCGCCCAGAAGAGGCCGATGAAGATCGGCATCTGGAGAACTAAGGGGCCCAGACAGCCGACGGGGTTGACGCCGGACTCCCGGTAGAGCTTCATGGTCTCTTGGGATCGGCGCTGCGAATCGCCCTTGTACTTCTCGTTGATCTCCTGCGCTTTAGGAGCAAGCTCGCTCATGGCCCTCGTCATCTTCACCTGCCGCAAGGTGAGCGGCACCATGAGAAGGCGCGTCGCCATGGTGAAGACGATGATGCTCAGGCCGAAGTTGCTGAAACAGACCCAGTACAGGAATACCAGGCTGTTGATCATCGGCCTGTTGATGACCAGGTCCCAGATGTCGCCGATTAGCTCCACGAGTCCGCCTTTACCGGTATATGCCCGTGCGGCCGGACCGGCCGTGATATCGATATGTCGCGTTTTGAAGATCGCTTCATGGCTAGCACGACCTTGTCCAGTCGCGGGACACAGGGTCGTCCTGATCGGTCCGGTGTACCCAAATCTCGTCGGGATTTCCGTTCGGGCTGACTTCCAGCGCGCGGATGCTCCGGTCGTCGGACCGGAAGAAGAGGAAGTCTCCCTGCGCCGTAAGCGGCGCTTTGATGGCTGCGCCGACATTGCATTGAGTCTCGTCGAGACCGTCCTGCTGCCTGACCAGCCGGACTCTGCCGTCTGTGGACGCGACCGCGACGCGGCCGCCGACAAGGGCAGGGGAGCCGACTATCGAGCCGTTGGTTGGGTACACCCAGCGCGGCCGGCCTGAAGCGGCGTCGAGCGCGTACAGGTTGCCGTCGGTCGAACCGACGAAGAGGGTGTCGCCGTTCGTGACGGCGCGGCTCCAGTACCAGTTGTTCGCGTCGGGGAACTTCCAGACCTGCTGGCCTGTCTCGACGTCGAGCGCGTAGAAATCGCTGCTGAACGAGCCGATGTAGACCCGTCCGTCCTTCACGAGGGGCTGAGCCGTGACCGCGCCGCCCGTGGGGAACTCCCATATCACCTGACCGTCGAGATCGAGCGCGTAGACCCTATGATCCATCGACCCGAAGAAGACCCTGTCGTTCGCCACGGCGGGAGTTGCCCATATGCTGTTGCCGGTCTCGAACCTCCATTGAAAGACGCCGTCTGTCGCGTCGTAGGCGTAGAGCGCTCCGTCGCTCGACCCTACGAAAACCAGTCCTCCGCCCACGGCGGCGCCGCCGACGATGGGGGAGCCGTCGCCAACGGTGGCATCCCAGAGATCGTTGCCGTTGGCCAAGTTGAGGGCGTACAGCATCCCATCGTAGCCGCCGACGTAGACCACACCATCCGAGATTGCCGGTGTCCCGTAAACGGCTTGGTTTGCTTCAATTTCGCCGCGCAGCTTGAATCCCCAGACAGTGTCGCCCGTCTCGGCGTTCAGGGCGCGGACATCGCGGTCCTGCGTGCCGACGTAGAGTTGGTCGTCCTGTATGGCGACACCGGACCAACCCTGAGGAGTTCCAGGGCGTACGCAGCCGGCGATGATGAGGGCCAATGCCGCCGAAGCTACAACGAGCTTTAGCAGACTTGGACGGGCCGATTGAAGTTTGGTCGTTTCGATTGTCGTATTCAAATGCTAGGAGATTGTCCGAGTTGTCGGGGACACGTTATGGCGCGCCCGCGCGACCTCTCATATCAAGTTCGTTCATGGAACGGGGTCGTACCCGCCGGAGCCGAACGGATGGCACCGGCTGAGCCGCTTGATGCCGAGCCACACGCCTTTCGGGAGGCCGTACTCTTGGACCGCCTCGTAGGCGTACTGAGAGCACGACGGGTAGAAGCGGCACACCCCTCGAAAGAACACCCGGGATAGCGTCATCTGGTACAGCGTTATCGCTCCCAATGTCGCCCTACGCATCGTGACCCCCATTGATCTCGTGCTCGCCCACCTCGGCGAGGCGGCTCACCGGCGCGCCGTTTTCCGCTTGCCGCAGGACGCGGGCGCGCTTGAGCAGCTTGTGAATTGAACGTTCGATTCTTGCGAAATCGGCCTCGGCGGCCCCGTTGCGGGCGACAATCACGATATCGAATCCTGCCTCCACCGATGCTGACCGGGCCGCCTCGCGAAGCCGACGCTTCACGCGATTGCGAGCGACGGCGTTCCCTATGCGCTTGCTCACCGAAAAGCCGAACCGGGTTACCCCTAGACCGTTGAGTCTGACCCTTACTACGAAGAGCCTATCGACCCGCGACCGTCCTTCCGACCATACTGCCGCGAAGTCCGCCGCCTTCCGCAACCGGTTTTCCCGCTGCATTTGGCGCGGCTATACGGTCAGACGGACGCGGCCCTTGAAGATCCGACGTTTGAGCACCTTCCGGCCGCTCTTGCTCCGCATCCGTGAACGGAATCCGTGAACACGCATACGGCGGCGTTTTTTTGGTTGATATGTTCGTTTCATAGCTTGTTACTGGTGAGACCTCAGATGTTGTCGGTTCGGTTTCGGAAGAAGGGTCGTTCTCTCACGTGTGTCTTCCGAGGCGATGCGTCGGGAAGAGGCACCGCACTCAAAATATCGATGTATCGTTTCATCCTGTCCATATGGCGTCGAACGGTGTCGACGTCCATGTGAGCCTGGTAGAAATTGGCATGGAGGGCTTCGGCAGAATCGAAGAGGTCGGATACCTCCAGATTGCCGGTCTCAACGGCCAAGTTCTGGGCGACTTGCCTAACATGTGAATGTGTATCGTGGCCCCAGTCTCGCTCCGTGGCCAGGGCCTTCAGAAACTGATGGACGGCGCCCCATGCCTTCTCCGACGCCTGGAGCAAGTCTCCGTTCTGAAATTCCCGCTCCGCATGTTCCATGAGTTGGCGGCCCGTGTGTCTGAATTCATCCGCGAAATCCGTGCGGGGCACGGAGGATCTTACCATTTTGCTTCTCCAGGGTCCCTTATGCATTGGGCCATGTAGGCTAGTGCAGGGCATTCGGTTCTCTCAACCAAATGAGTCTCTCTGATTATACTCACCGCTTGAAATTCGTGTCAATTTACGCATTGTCCTTCATCAGCGTGTTGGCGATCATCGCGCCCATGCGCACGCTGTAGTTCGTGCCCCTGTCCTCAGGGTATACCTGGGCCGTGTTGGCGAGGTAGATGCCTCTGACCGGCGTGCGATGGGCGGGCATCTTGTCCGAGTAGCCGGTGCCGATGATGGGCTGGGCCGCATCGACATGCTGACGGTAGCTCTCGACGATCCAGGACCTGTCGAAGTCCGGGTTGATCTTCCGCAGGTGCGGCAGGTAGTCGTCAAGCAACTCCTCGTGGCTGAGGCTGTAGAGCCGGTCTTTCCTTGAGAGGTAGTTGGAGAGGTAGACGATATGTCTGCTGCCGTAGTGGCGAGGCTCGACCATGTTGGTCTGCTCGATGACGCCGACGAAGGGGATCGAGCGGTCGGCTACGTTCAGCCAGTAGATGTGTGAGAGCGGCCGGTCGAGCACGAGGATGAGGAGCAGGGCGGAGAGGTAGTTCATGTCCCTCAGCTTCGTCATGTAGTCGCTCGGCAGGTCGGGCAGGAGTCGCGCGAAAATGTGGCACTGCGTGGTGGAGATCACCGCGTCGAACGGGACGGATTCCGACTCGCCGCGTTCGAGGAAGTCCACCTGGAGGCCGGTGAGCGTGCCCGACTTGGTGGTGATTGCGGTCACTTCGGCGTTGGTGTGGACTTCGCCGCCCTGTTCCCGTACCCGTTCGCCGAGGATGTCGAACACCTCGCCAAAGCTGCCGATGGGGTATCCGAGCATCTCGCGCGACATGCTCTTGCCCCGGGACGCGAAGCGGGTGTTGATCTTGCCCCATATCCACGGCATCCCGACCTGCTCGTAGAACTCCTCGCCGAACTTGCCGCGGAGCATCGGGCCCCAGAATACGTCATATGCCTGCTCGCCCGCGTGTTGTCGGAGCCAGTCCGCCGCGGGAGTGTCCTCCAAGTGCTGCCAGTCCTTCATCCGTCGCAGCAGCAGGGTCGAGATGCCTAGACGAAACCGGTTGAAGAGGCTGAGCGGTTTGAACTTCAGGAGGTCGATCGGAGTGACGAAGTTGTAGATCTTCGCGTCGTAGAGGGTGCCTACCTTCGAGCCGTACCAGCGCATCCTGTCGCCAAGTCCAATTTCGTCGACCAGATCGAGTATGTCGGTGTCGCCGGTGAATAGGTGATGGTAGCCGCGTTCCAAGGGAGCTCCGCCGACGTCGAATGTGGACGCCTGTCCACCAAGGAACGACGTGCGTTCGTAGACGACCACCTCGTGGCCGTGCTTGCCCAGCTCGTATGCGGCGGTCAGTCCGGTCGCGCCGGCGCCGATTATCCCGACTCTCATGATGGCGGCTCCGGGTCATCGTCCTGACCGAGCCTCGTGAGGCTGCGGAGCGAAACGTGCTGCATCCACAGGAAGAACTGGCCGAGCACGATCATCGGGATGAGCAGGCAGGCGTGGACTACGGCGACGTACCCTCCCGCGACTGCGCGGTCCACGGCGGCGAGGGGAAGAAGCACCAACGTCTCTCTGGCGATAATCTCGAACAGGCCGATGCCACCCGGTCCCGCTGGGATGGAAGCGCCGATGTTGGCTATGGCCGTCACGAGCACCATCGCGACGATGAGCTCCGGCAGGCTGTCGTATATCTCGTGGAATCCGAAGGAGTATCCGACAAGGACGAACAGGCCCGCTTCGAAGAGCCATACGGGGACAGAGAGTATGAAGACGACGAGGATGGTCGAGGGGTTCTTGAGAGACTGCAGTCCTTCAAGGAACATGTCCACGATGTGCATGAGTCGACTCTCAACGGCCGAGGGCAAGAGGCGCAGCACGAGCGAGATCAACGCCCTTACCTTTGCAGGAGCGTAGGCCACCACGACCAGGAGGCCGAAGGCGACGATGAACGGGATGCTGATGGCTCCGGCGAGCAGCGGCCACGGCAGGCTGTAACGCTCCTCGAAGCCCTCAGCCAGGCCGATGAGCGGCACGAATATGGCGATCACCAGGATGAAGAGCAGCAGCGTGAGGGCGTCCAGGAGACGCTCGATGAAGATGGTCACGAGCGCGGCGGCCTTGCTGACCTGCTCGCGGTCACCCAAATAGTAGCTGCGAACGAGCTCGCCCAGACGGAGCGGGAGGAGGTTGTTCGCCATGTATCCGACGACGACGACGGGAAAGAGTCGAGTGGTCGGGATCGGTCGAATGTGATGGAGGAGTTGGCGCCAGCGCAGCGTGCGAAACCATACGCCGACGAGGTAGAGCCCTATGCCAGGAACGACGTAGACGTAGTTCGCCCCCATGAGCGCGTCCAAGAGCCTTCGGAAATCGAGGGTGACGAAAAAAAGCGCCACGAAAATGGCGCTGAGCACAAGCCCGATCCAGACCCTCTTCCCGCCGTTCACATCCTTAGTCCATGCCAATTGGCTCTTGGTCTACTATATCACGTGAGCCTGCGCGGACGATGCTTCGAACCTTCGACCGGCTTTCAAGAAACTGCGGGGACCCCCTCCCTGTATCTCTCCCCCGCAGGGGGCGAGACTGTTGGTAGCTGCACGGCCATGCGCAGGAGGCTTACCACTGCTCAGGGTGAACGGATTTCCCTTTTGCACACACTAAACGAACGAAAGCATAGATACGAATTGCTTGACACGTGAACGGTGACTGATAGCATAGATTTGTAGCTAAACGCGCAAACGCCCGGTACTGAATGCGGAGCGTCCTTCTTCCCCCATGCAGCAACATGCGTCCTATCGTCGAATCGTCGTAAAGGCCGGAACGGCCTTGCTGACCGACGGCACCGACAGCCCCAACCGTGAGGTCATGGCGGGGCTGGTCGATCAGATGGCGCGGCTGCACGGTGAGGGCGCAAGGCTCATTCTCGTCTCATCCGGCGCTGTCGCTGCGGGGCGTGGCGCGGTCGCCGCCGCTGAGGACACCAGCGTGCAATTCCGTCAGGCCCTCGCCGCCGTTGGGCAGAGTCACCTGATGCACATCTACCAGGACCTCTTCAAGGAGTCCGACATCACGGTTGCTCAGGTGCTCTTGACGCTGAACGACGTGGGCGCGCGACGGACACGGGGCCAGAAGCTGCGCGATCTGAACGTCCGCAACACACTTGCGTCGCTTCTCGACCTCGGTGTCGTTCCGATTATCAACGAGAACGATGTCGTGGCCGTAGACGAGCTTGCGGGAGCAGGTTTCGGCGATAATGACAACCTGGCCGCACGAGTGGCTAGGGCGATGGACGCCGATCTGCTGATACTGCTTGGAACGGTCAACGGCCTGTACACCTCCGATCCGACCGTAGACCCGAATGCTGAGCTGATCCCGACCATCTCCCGGTTCGACAGGAAGATGCGCGCCCGCGCAGGCGCTCCGCGTGATCAGAGAGGGCGCGGCGGCATGGCGACCAAGTTCGAGGCCGCCAAGTTCGCCACCGAGGGAGGGGTGGACGTATTCATCGCCAGCGGTGATGAGCCGGACGTTGTAACGCGATTGGCGAACGGTGAACGGGTAGGGACGTTCTGCCCCGCGAGTCAGAAGGCGAAGGAGAGCCGGAAGAACTGGCTCAAGACACACGTATCGAAGTCCGGGTGGGTGGTCGTCGACGACGGAGCGGCAGACGTTCTCCTGCAAAGGGACCGTAGCCTCCTGCCTGTAGGCGTCACGTCGGTCGTGGGCACCTTCCAGCGCGGCGAGGCCGTTCAGATACGGAATGGGCGCGGCATTCAGGTGGCAGTGGGAATAGCAAACTACAGCTCGGCGGAGCTGGACCGGATCAAGGGCGTCCGCTCGGACCGTGTAGCCGAGATACTGGGTGACCGATACGGCGACGAGGTCGTCCACCGCCGAGACATGATAAGGTTATAGGGAACCTGCCGGCGGAGGGGGACAACGTGGACGGGAAGACCGATCTTCAGCAGATGGGCCGGCGCGCGCGCGACGCGTCCCGCTCCCTTGCCAAGACGTCCGCGACCGTCAAGAACGAGGCGTTGAACGGCGTTGCCGACGCGCTCGTTGAGCGTAGGGATGAGATACTAGCCGCCAACGCACAGGACGTAGATGCAGGTCGTCGTGACGGACTGAGCGAGCAGCTCCTCGGTCGGCTCGCGCTCGACGGGGACAAGCTCGAAGGCATGGCCGACGACGTGCGAAGGGTCGCGGAACTCCCCGATCCGACGGAGGAAACGTTCGACGCGACCACGCTTGCGAACGGCCTTGAGGTGGAGAAGCGCCGGGTCCCTCTCGGCGTCATCGGCGTCATCTACGAGAGCCGTCCGAACGTCACCATCGACATTTCGTCGCTCTGCCTCAAGTCGGGTAACGCGGTGATCTTACGCGGCGGCAAGGAGGCGATACGCTCCAACGGCGTGCTTGCGCAGATCACCCGCGACGCGATTGCGGAAGCCGGGATCGCGGAAGACGCGGTGCAGTTCGTCCAGTCGACCGACCGTGCGCTCGTGGGCGAGATGCTGGGCATGACGGAATACATCGACCTCGTGGTGCCCCGTGGCAGCGCGGAGCTTGTGCGGCGCGTGGGGCGCGAGGCGCAGATGCCCGCCATAACGGGCGGAATCGGAGTTTGCCACACGTTCGTAGATAGGACGGCGGACGTGAATATGGCAGTAGACATAGCGTTCAACGCCAAGACGTCGTCCCCGTATGTATGCAACGCGCTGGACACCCTCATCGTGCATTCGGGCATCGCCTCGGAGTTCCTGCCCAAGGTGGCGGGGAGGCTGGGCGACTCCGGCGTGGAGCTTCGGTGCGACAGGCGCGCTCGGAGCATCATCGGCAACTCGAACGGAGTGACCATTGCTTCGGCGACCGACGAGGACTGGGGCACGGAGTTCCTCGCGCTTACGGCGGCAATCAAAGTGGTCGACTCCATCGACGAGGCGCTCGACCACATCGAGCTGCACGGCTCCGGTCACACGGACGTGATCGTCACCGAGGACGACTCGTCCTCGCAGCGCTTCCTCAACGAGGTCGATTCGAGCGTCGTATTGGTCAACGCAAGCTCGCGGTTCAACGACGGCGGGCAGCTCGGTCTGGGGGCCGAGGTTGCGATCAGCACGAACAAGATGCACGCCCGTGGGCCGGTAGGGTTGAAAGAGCTAACGTCGTACAAGTGGACGGTGGTCGGCTCCGGCCAGGTTCGCAACTAGCAGCGAAACACTCCCTGAACACGTGAGGTGGATCCGATGAGCAGATTCGAGTTCGAGCGGGAGTGTCGCACGCCGTACTCCGAGTGCTACACCGTTCTGCGCGATGAAGACGCCGTAGGCAGGGTCGACATCCACTTCGCCGACGGGATGGTGCACTCGACGCTCAACGCCTCCGACACGCTGTCCAGCGACGACATCCAGGACCTGATCGACACCGTGGACGCCGACCTCATCGGGCCGGTCGCCAGCAGCAGGCAGGATGTCATCGTCCACGTTCACCAGGGGCGCGACCTCGGAGCGTTCCGCGCCCGCGAATTCGAAGGCGAGGGCGGCGGCTACCACCACATGAGCTAGGCCCCTCTCTGTATCTCTCCCCCTGTGGGGTCTGACAGGGGTAGGTATTTGCCTATCGACCCACTCTCTATTGATGAGGAAATAGCACCATCACTGTCATTCTGAGCGCAGCGGAGCGGAGTCGAAGAATCTAAAGTGTCCGTCCTAAGGTAAGGCCGCCCTCGATAGGCCCTTTGCTGTTTTCCGCTGTTGGTCGTTATTCAAGCGAGGCACTGGCAGACCGATCTTGCGGTGATGGACTTTGGAGTCCTCGCTGCGCTCGGAATGACAGGAAGGCGGGAGCCGGATCTTCTGCTTTACCTACCCTTGTCAGCCCGTTGGGGGCGAGACCATAGGCGACATGTGTGGAAAGGCGCTTACCGTGAAGAGGGTACGACGCTATGCTTAGTCGCTGACCGAACCGCCCTCAAGCTCTTTGATGCGGCCTTCGATGGCGGTGAGCTTGGCGTAGTCCTCGTGGACGAGGTGGTAGCTGCGCTGGAGGTATACGTCGGCGAGCTCGGCGGAGCGGCTGTCGTTGGACTTCACGGCTTCGATCAGTTGAGGGATGTTGTGTGACCGGGGAAGGTGGTTGGCGACCATCGCGATCTCGGTCTCGGTCTCCGAAATCAGACGCTCGTCCGAGCCGTCCACCGCGAACCGCAGTCGTCCGATCAGCTTGCTCAGCTCGCTCAGCTTGTCGCTGTCGCTCATCAGGCCGTAGAGAACGTCGCTGACGCTCAGCTCTTCCGCTTCAGCTTCCGAGTCGTCACCTTGCGTCTCGCCGCCCACTGTAGACGAGCCGGCGATTTGCGCGTACTGCTCGGAGTATGACTGAACTGCCTCGCCCACGCGACCCAACGCGCCGGTCACGTCGGACGGATTATGGGTCCCCACGTACAGGATGTCGTCGTCCCGCACCTCGGCCATGCTTTCAATGGCGTCGTAGCCGGAGACTTGTTCCGGCGCGGGCGGGAAGGCGAAGGCTGACAGGTCCTTTGCGTCCATCTCGCCGATCTGGTTCATCAGGAAGGGTGGTACGTACTTGGACAAGTCGACGGTGATCGGCAGGACGACCACGTAGGTCGCCCACACCTCCTCATGGTCGAGGGAGTTTCGCAAGTAGATGAAGGCATGGCCCTTCGGCCTCGCCCAGTCGCCTCTGTGATATTCGACACTCATGGCCTCTGTCCCGCGATTATATGCTAATGACCGGATTCACGTAAGGCGTCGATAACGCCCTCGCTGGTATAATCGTTCCGCAGGCCATAAGCGGACCAGGAACCTTACGTGCTCATTCTCAACACCGACGCCTACGCGAACCTCGTTCGCCCTATCCTCTTTAGGCTGCCGGCGGAGACGGCCCAGAAGGTCGCGGAGAAGGCGCTGCGGCGGCCGATGCTGTGGAAGTCGCTCCGGCCGGCGTTTCAGGTACGAGACCGGAGACTCAAAACGACGCTGTGCGGAATGCCCTTAGCGAACCCCGTCGGGCTTGCGGCGGGATTCGACAAGGACTGCGAGATGATTCCCTCGCTGGCGTCGCTTGGATTCGGCTACCTCACCGTCGGCACCGTGACGGCGCATCCGCGACCCGGCAATCCCAAGCCTAGACTATTTCGCGACGCCGGAGAAGCGTCCCTCATCAACGCGATGGGCTTTCCCAGCAAGGGTCTTGTTCCCGCCGCGCGACGCCTCGAACTCTATCGTTCGGCCGGGGGCAGGGCGCCGATCGTAGTAAGCGTCTCCGGCGTGACCGTCGACGAGATCGTCCGGTGCCATCGCAGGCTCGAAGCACTGGCAGATGCGGTGGAGGTCAATATCAGCTCACCCAACACGGCGGGGCTGCGTCTGTTCCACGACCCCGACGCGCTCGCGGAGTTGCTCAGTACCGTCAACGAGGCGCGGCATCGACCTTTGATCGTGAAACTGCCGCCGTATCCCGCGCCAAACGTGCCCTCGGACGATTTTGAAAAGGAACGTGACTTGCTGATGGCGTTGGCACGGGTGTGCAAGGCGCAGGGAGTGGACGGCCTCACGGTCGCCAATACGAGGCCGACGGCGGACGCGCGACTGGCAGTCGGCTCCGGGGGGCTGAGTGGTCGGCCGGTCTTCTCGCGGATGCTCGAGATGGTTCGCGACGCTCGATCCGAGGTCGGGGATGGCATAACGATAAACGCCTGCGGCGGAGTGTTCACGGGAGAAGACGCTCTTGCGGCCATCCGAGCGGGGGCGTCGACGGTGCAGGTCTACACGGGGTTCGTCTATCGAGGGCCGACGGTCGCGCGCGAGATGAACAAGGAGTTGCTCGCCTCGATGTCACGGGCGAGTGAGGATGTGGCGGCGTAGCGAGCTTCCACCGGGACATCACATAGTCGTGTGATGCGACGGATAGTGATCGTGGGCGTACAATGGAGTCGGCGGACTATGGTGACTTGCCAGTGAACGGACTAGTGTCCCGAATTGTAAGTTCACCGCATAATTCAAGAGCGCCCTTCGACGGGCTCAGGGCGAACGGGATAATCACAATACGTTCGTGGTGAGCTTGTCGAACCACGAAGATCAGGTCTAGCGTATATCACATCAATATAAGGAACTTGCAATTCGGGACACTAGAGGGTGTGTATGGATAGCGTCATTCATACGGAAAAGATCACGAAGCTCTTCGGCGATGTCGAGGCGGTCGTTGATGTTGACCTCGACGTTTGGAGCGGCGAGATTTTCGGCTACCTCGGGCCGAACGGCGCGGGGAAGTCGACGACGATCCGAATGCTGCTCGACCACATCCGGCCGACGCGCGGGACGGGTACGGTCTTCGGGTTCGACATCCGCCGGGACAGCGTGGAGATCAGACGGAACATCGGGTACCTGCCCGGCGAGTTCACGCTCTACGACCACATGACCGGACGGGCGATGCTCCAATACTTCGCGAATCTGCGGGGCGGCATCGACTGGCAATACGTGGACGAACTCACTACCCGCCTCGACGTGGACCTCGACCGCAGATACTCCCAGTTGTCGCGCGGGAACAAGCAGAAGGTCGGACTGCTTCAGGCGATGATGCACAAGCCGAAACTGGTCATCCTGGACGAGCCGACGAGCGGTCTCGATCCCCTGATCCAGCACGAGTTCTACGAGATACTCGACGAGGTGAAGGCGGAGGGGCGCACGGTGTTCTTCTCATCGCACGTCCTGCCGGAGGTGCAGCGGGTGTCCGACCGCGTAGGCATCATCCGCAGGGGCAGGTTGGTTGCCGTCGAGGACGTGGACGCGCTCATCGACCGCGCGGCGCTTCACCGTTTCGAGATCGAGTTCGCGTCCGAGGTCTCAAGATCGGAGTTCGAGCATCTCGAAGGTGCGTCCGATCTTGCGGTGGACGGTCGGACGGTGATGGTGTCGATTGCGGGCAGTCCCGACGCGCTGATCAAGGCGGCGGCGCGCCACGAGGTTGTGAGGCTCGTGACCCATGAGGCGTCGCTCGACGACATCTTCCTGACGTTCTACAGCGAGGACGGGGAGGGCGGCGATGCTGGGTAACGCCTTCCTCAAGTCGATTCGCGACCTGCGCCGCCCCATCGTCTGGTGGTCGCTGGGACTGTTTCTGTACGCCTTCGTCATCGTTCTGTTCTACCCGAGCTTCGAGAATGTCGATTTCAACCAGATGTTGGGGGATGAGAACTCGATCGTTCAAGCCTTCATTGGCGGGGTGGAGGACTTCAATTCGCCGGAGGGGTTCTTGACGGCAGAGATGCTGTCGTTCACCTTCCCGCTGCTCTTCATCGTGTTCAACCTGTGGCTTGGAACGAGCTGGCTGGTGGGTGAGGAGCGGCGGGGGTCGCTCGAAGTGCTGCTGTCGCACCCGGTGCGCCGCTCAACGATGCTGCTGCAGAAGTTCGCTGCCATCGTGACGGGCACGGCGGCCCTTGCCGTCGTGGTGTTCGTCGGGACGCTGGCGGGAATCGTGATAGTAGACATGGATATCAGCCTGTTGAATGTGATACAGGCATACATTGGCCTGGCTCTACTCGGTATGACATTCGGCGCGCTGGCGCTCTTCGTCGGAGCATGGACGGGGAAACCGGGCGCCACCGTCGGCGTGGGCGGAGCGGTCGGCATCGTCGGGTATGTCGCGAACGCATTCGGACCCATCGTGGATGGGCTGGAGTGGGCACCGTACTTGTCACCGATCTACTACTTCATCGGCGGCGATCCCATGGCGAACGGGCTCAACGTCGCTCATGCGGGAGCCCTCATCGGAGCGTCTGCGGTGCTCGTCGCCGCGGCGAGTTACCTCTTCGAGCGGCGGGACCTAGCTGTGTGAGCGTTCGACTGTCGGCGGTCATTTCGCAACTGGCATGACCGCCTGTCATTCCGAGCACAGCGAGGAATCTAGGGTGTTCTGCCGTCGGGTCGGTGGAGGCCGTTCCAGCTGCCGGACTCCGCCTGGAGAGCTAGGAATTTAGATTCCTCACTGCAGAGCACTATGTTTCTCCAGCCAGTTCCCAGTTAGTTCCATCTGCCCTTGTATGCGTAGCTGTTTTGGCCTCTTGTAACTCTTGTGCCTTCCCATCGAATCCTTTACAATCGCACGCACAGTGTGGGGTTAAGTGTGGGAATGTATGGGATCACTTGAGAAGCGAGAGGGTACATGGCGAAGCTCACAGCAACGAAGATCAAGGCATTTCGTGACAAGGGCCGTTACGGTGATGGTGATGGCCTCTTTCTCAATGTCACGGCCACGGGAACCAAGTCCTGGGTTCAGCGTGTGGTGGTACATGGCCGCCGGCGTGATATCGGGTTGGGAGGGTATCCCGCTGTTTCGCTGGCTGAGGCACGCCAACGATGCACGGACAACCGCAAGGACATTGCTGCCGGGCTTGATCCCATCGCGGAAAAGCGTAAGCCCACCGTAGCAACGTTCAGAGAAGCTGCCGAGACCGTTCACGAGATGAACATACCACGTTGGAGGAGCGGGAAACATGCCAAGAGCTGGCTGCGGATGCTTGAGCGCTACGCCTTCCCTGTCATTGGCGACATGCCCGTCGACAGGGTAGACCGCACCGACGTGCTGGCAGTCCTCAAGCCGATATGGACGACAAAGCCGGAGACCGCGCGCCGGGTCCGACAGAGAACGAGGATGGTCTTTCGCTGGGCTATGTCGCACGGTTTTATTGACCACAATCCTGCGGGGGAAGTCATAGACGGCGCACTACCCACGATGCCGCACGTCAGAGAGCACTACCGTTCACTACCCTATCAGGAGGTGGGAGCAGCGCTCAAGACCGTCGAGGCGTCCCGTGCGTCCTTGTCATCCAAACTCTGTCTCCGGTTCCTCGTGTTGACGGCGGCCCGTTCCGGGGAGGCCAGGGGTGCCACCTGGGACGAGATCGACCTGGAGACGAGGACATGGCGGATACAGGGGTCGCGCATGAAGGCTGGCGTCGAGCATCGAGTACCTCTCAGCGAGCAGGCACTAGCTGTGCTGGATCAGGCATACCTGTTGCGCGATGAGTCCTGCTTGGTGTTTCCGTCACCGCTGAAGCGTGGGGGGACTCTAAGCAACATGACGCTCACGATGTTACTAGGTTCAACTGGCCTTGCCGAACGAGGGACGGTTCACGGGTTTCGCAGCAGCTTCAAGAACTGGAGCATGGAAATGACAGATACGCCGTGGGCAGTTGCGGAGGCCGCGCTTGCTCACACCCTGGGCAATTCGACTGAGCAGGCCTACGCCCGCTCGGATCTGTACGAGCGACGCCGAGTGCTCATGCAGAAGTGGGCTGAGTATGTGATAGGTGACAGCGGTGGGAAGAACTCTCTCGAGGCTTCGTAGGCTGGGTATCGTCACAGGGTATAGGGCCTGATACGTCCGGTCTCGTCTTCCTATGAGTTTGCACGCAAAAGAGAAACGTTGCTCCTGGAAGTTCCCAACCATCCCGAGGATGGTTGGGCATGAAGCCTCCTCCACAGCAAATGAAGACGTTTGCAAAGCCACAGAGTCTGGAGTACTCCGTGGCCTCGTGATTCGACACATCCGGCAGGCCAATTCGGCGGACACTTTGCCCCACAGCGTTGGGTTTAGTTGACAGGTTCGAGTCCAGTCCGGTGGGCCGGACTTGACGAAATCAAGAACCGAGGCCGATTCCGACATCACCCCGTCGCTCGGCATGGGGACCGTGTACGTCAGCGTCGCCTCGTCTCCCATCACCTCGATGCCCTCAACGAAGTTGCGGATGAGCGCCTTGCGCTCCGGGATCGTCCCATCCTTCAGGAAGTCCCGGAAGTCGGCGACGTACCGCACTATCTCCTCGGTGTCGGGAAGGGCAACCCTGCGCTGCTCAAGCCGGGTCTCGGCGTCCTCTTTCGCAGCCTCCAACTGCTCCTCACGGTGCCTCAGGGACATGATGCGGGGCGACAGGACCTCAAGGGTCAACTCGCTGGTCTCAATGGCCTCGTAGAGCTTCTCAAGACGCTTCCTCACGTCCCCTAGCTCGGCCTCGACGACCTCCAGCCTGCCTGCAAGCTCCCCGGCCATGGCGTCGATCTCCTCGGCCACCAGCGTCACCAGCGCCACGATGGTCTCCTCGTTCAGAATCCGCTCCCTGATCTTCTCCACCACGAACGTCTCCAGCTTCGGGGCGTTTAGGTAGCGGGCGCTGCACGTCCCCGCTCCCTCCCTGAACAGGGTGCCGCAGATGTAGTAGGCGAACTGCCCGCTCTTGGCTCCCTGGGCCGAGTAGGGCTTGCCGCAGACTCCGCACTTGAGCAGACCGCTCAGAAGGTACTGGCTACCCACCCTTGCGGGCCTCTGCACCTTCGGGGCGCGGTCGCTCATCGCCTGCTGCACGTCGTCGAACAGCTCCCTCGACACCAAGGCAGGCCACGCTCCCTCTACCCTTACAGGGTCCTGGGCCTCCTGGCCCTTGCTGGTCTTGCCCCAGACGGCGGTTCCGGTGTACGCCTCGTTTCGCAACACGTAGTGGAGCGTTCCCTTGTACCAGCGCTTGCCCCTGTTGGTGATGCCCCGGTCGTTCAGTTCCTTGCATATCTCCTTGAGGCCGCTGCCCCGCAGCGACTTCTCGAACATCTCCCTGACTACGGGAGCCGTGGCCGGATCAACCTCCAGGGTAGGGCGCTCCTTCGCCCCGTCGCTGACCTTGATCTTCCGGTAGCCGAAGGGAGCGTTCGAGCCTAGGAAGAAGCCTCTGGAAGCGGCCTCCCTCATCCCCCGTACGACCTCCTGGGCAAGATTTTCGCTGTAATATTCGTCCACGCTCTCGATGATTCCCTCAAGCAGCCTGCCGGTGGCGTTGTCCTCGGCCTGCTCGGTGATGGACACCACGCGGATGCCCTTGCGCCGCAACTGGGACTTGAAGGCGACGGCGTGCTCGCGCTTCCTGGTGAAGCGGCTGAATTTCCATACCAAAATGACCTCGAAGGGGGCCTTGGGCTTGCCGCCCTCCTCGATCATCTCCCTGAACTGGGGCCGGTTGGCGACGCGGCCGCTCTCGGCCTCGTCCACGTACTCGCGGGCCACGGAGTAGCCGTTGGCCTTGGCGTACTCCTTGAGCGCCCGCAGCTGGGCGGACACGGACAGGTCAACGTCCTGCCGGTCGCTGGACACCCTGGCATAGAGGGCCGCCGGCGTGAGCGGCTGTAGGTGCTTCTTCTTCATGCTGTCCCTCCTTGGTCTCCTCGTGAATCTTCCTGTTCGGCATGGCGAGCGCGGAGCTTCTCGTACCGGATGGTCCTGAGCCACTCCCGCTCCTCCATGTAGTTGCGAAGGGCCTCGCGGATGAGCTCGCTCATGGTGCGGCCCTCCTCGCGCATCACGTCCTGCACCTGCTCGGCCATCTCCGGAGGCAGGGAGAAGGTGATCGTCTTGGTGTTTCTGTTGATAAGCCTGTTGGTCATATGCTGTCTTACTATCTATCATCGGACATCCGCTCACCTGTTGTCAATGGGGCCTTTGTTCGGGACGGAGCAGGCACTAAGCAAATCCTGACGAATATAAGGAGACCGACCTGTGACACGCTTAGAGCGGAACGGAGGTATCTTGGTTCTAGTCCTGTCCGGATTCTCCTCCTATCGGTCCGCCCAAAGCCGTCACATTGACACCGTGCCGCCTGGAGCACCCCTCTGGAAGCTGTCTGAAATCTTGCAGTATTCTATAGACACCAATCTCAATCATCAGTAATCTAACCACGGAGCAGAAGCCATTGCTGTCTACTGTCGAATATGACAATCAGGCCGGGTAAATGCCCCACGGCCATCCGAGTACCCCAACTACTCGAACTCAGGTAGGGTAAAAAGTGATAAGAGGCTATGTAAGTCGCCACCTCGCCCCAATGATTTCGGCTAAGATCAGAAGGGAGGACGGAGATTCCCAACAGCTTGACCTTCTCTTGGATACCGGATTCTACGGAGACCTTATACTAAGAGATGACACTGTGGATCGATATAGGCTTGCAATCGGAATCGACTACAGCCGGCTGACATCGAACCAATTCCCGCAAGGTCCCGAGACTGCTGAATTGTTCCTGGAAGAAACTCCGCGGACGGTTTCGGCTCAGAAACGAAAGGAGCATCTTTTCCCAGGCCTATTGGGGACAGCCCCATTGTTGCGGCGTCGGATAACCGTGAACGTTGTGGAGAAAGGGGAAGTGAACATCGACTGGATACCAGCGCCGTCTCTATACGAACGGGTCCTTAGGAACTTGTGCACACCCAAACGCCAACGGTCCTCCCAAGAATCTCCGCCACCATGGGCGGTGGTGGCTGCACTCCCCTGGATCAACCTATCGGTTAGAGATAGTAGCGGAAGATTCCACACCTTTGGTGCCAATGTAGACACAGGAGATAACGGAAAATTGAGTTTCCCCGCTAGCTTAGTGGACGAACTCGGGCTAAGGCTATCTGGAACGTGCCAACGGTATTTTGATGGCGGTCTAGTCGATGTGCCCTGCGGAGAAGTTGAAATAGTCTGGCAAGGACGCCAACTTCCCGTACAGTTCATCCAAAAGCCGGATGCCGATCGGCCAATAATTGGGATGGCGCTATTCCGTGGTCATCGAATCACCATCGATGTTGACTTTGGCGGACCACCCGTCGGCATTTCTCGGCGCTGACGACGCCTTTCTAGCGAGGAATGTCGCCATAGCGAGAACTAAGCCTCCTGGTGTTCTCTGGCCTGTCATTCGCGCCTGCGAATAGCGCTACTTTCGATGTCCTTCTTGTACCGGCATGATTGTTTGGACCCGTACTCGGTGCAGCCCCAGAAAGGACCGAACCTACTGTCTATGACCCGGAGGACGCCCAGGCCGCAACGGGGACAGACGGAGGGCGGACGGCGGCAATCCTGATTCGTACACGAGGCCACTCGTCCTCCGACCAATGCATAGCCCACGTCGCAGTTCGGACAGCGGGGCGCACGGTTATCACAATTCGAGTCGGAGCAGATGAGATACATTGGGCTCTGTGATGGCCGTAGGCGACCTCTGCGGCAACGTGGGCACCCAGGCGCCAGTTCGCCGATCTGACGCAACTCGTCGGACTCCTTCAGCAACTCCGTCACAAACGTCGATGGCCGCACAGGGTCCGTCACCAGGTATGCGCCGTTTCGTGCGCGGGTCATCGCTACGTAGAAGAGACGCCGCTCCTCTGCAAACGGGAACGCTCCCCCGGAAACCGGAGGCATCACAAGTTCCAGCAGCGGATCGTCCTCGACCTTGGAAGGGAACCCCCAACGGCCGTCGTTGAGGTCGAGCACTATCACGTAGTCCGCCTCGCGGCCCTTCGCTCCGTGGACGGTGCTGAAATCCACTCTTGACGATCCCCTCCGTTGAGGCGTGAGAAGCTCGCTTCGGCGTTGACGGTAGCGGCCCAGCACCAAGACGGTCTGCTGGCCTCGAGCCTTTGCGCCGATATCCTGCAACGCGCGCGCCACGCCTCCTGCGGGATCGGAGTCGGCGACGACGGCGACACCCTCATCTTCGGCCCCGCTCGCGGGCAGCAGCGGTCTCTGGGTCTGCTCCTGGTTCCGCTTCACAAACGCCGTCGAAGGGCGGAGTATGCCGTCGGCGAATCGGAAGGTCTGGCTCAGCGTCCGCTCCTCCACGTGACCAAGCAGATCGCCGCAATCACGCAGCAGACCGACGTCGCTTCCCGCGAACCTGTAAATCGACTGCCAGTCATCTCCCACCAGGAAGAAAGCCACGTCCTGACCCTGGAGTGCTTGAAGTAGGGCCATCCGCCCGGCGGATATGTCTTGGAACTCGTCCACCAACACGTACCGGTACTGGGGCCTCCATCGACCCTCTCTAATGTACTCTGCGGCAAGGTTAATGAGGTCGTGGAAGTCCAGCGCCTCTTGGTCCGCTAGCAGTTTCTGGTAGCAGACGCGCACCTGCTCGAAAACGTCTAGGAAGCTCTCGTTGCGCCGACGGTCTCCCGTCTGCCGGGCTCGGGCGCGCAGCGTATCGGACGACAGGCCGCCGCTCTTGACGTGGTTCAGAAAGGTCGCCAGCAGCCCAGCCAGCCATGAGGTCTGCTCCTGAGCGAGCTGTCGGACCAGCGTTTGGCGGGGGACCTGCTCGAAACGAACCCCGGCCTCTTCGAGCCGTGTTCGCAACGTCTCAAGTAGGACGCCCTGCCGGCGTTGCCAGCTATGGGTCTCCACCAGCGTCGAGCCGTGGTGACTATGGAGGCTCCTCTTCCACTCGACGCCCTCGGCGTATCCTCTCCAGCCGGAGGGAGGGCGTCCATTTCGGTCTAGGGCGAAGTGCTCTATGTAGATGCCGTGTCCGGGGAGAAAGAAGTCCGGCTGATACTGCCGATACCCTCGCGTCGTCGTCGGTATCTCGTACGGGTCTTCGTACCGGAACTCGACGCCGTGTTCCGTGAGGTAGTTCGCGATCTCAAGCTCCTCGAAGCTCTTGACCAGGTCCCCGCTCAGCGTCCGCAGTTCGATGTCTCGGACGTACTCCTCGTACTCTCCGAGGTTGTCGAACTCGAACGCCGACCTGTAAGGCGTGTAGTGGAAGACGATGAAGTCGATCACGGCCTTCGATTGCTCCGGGTCGTTGAGGAGCTCGCCGATGATAGTGTCGACGGCTCGCTTGAGCGCCAGGTCGTCCTCCGCGAGCTTCGATAAGCTGGGAGCGGACTCGGACTCGGCTATGACGCGGCGGCCGAAGCTGTGGAAGGTGTGGACGTGCGCCGCGGAGAGGTCGCCTTTGAGCCGTCCTCTTATCTCGTCGGCCGCCTTGCGGTTGAACGCCAGAACCAGCACCTCGTCTGGGGAAACGTCCTGGTTGCGAACGAGATGGGCGACCTTCCCGACGATGACTGAGGTCTTGCCCGTTCCCGCCCCCGCGAGCACGAGGGTCGCGTCCTCGTCGGTTGCGACGGCTTCGGCCTGTTCGTTCGTGAGAGGGTTCCGCAGGGTCTCAAATACGGCCGTCTGCACCGCGGGGACGTTCTTCGAAATGAAGATGCTGTTCGCACGCCCTCTCGCAGCTTCGAGACCCTCGACAGATTCGAGGGGCGCAAGCCTCCCAATCGCCTCTGTCGCTTCTTGGTCGAGGCGCTCTCGTGTGAGTCCTTCGCACTCCTGTAGGACCGGCCTTAGAGCCTCGTGCAGCTTTCGGGAATCGCCGTATCGGGCGTAGCGGTCGCCGGCGAAGTGTTGGCGCAGTTGTTCATCAAGCCGTTTCAAGTGAGGGCTCAGCGCCTCGGCGACGCGGACGGCACCCTCAATGGCAGCATCTCGGACCCGGATGGCATCCTTCTCGTCAAGTCCTCCGATTGAGCGCTCGGTACCGTCGCCCAGGCGGATGGTCAACCGATGCCAGAACCACGACGGTCGAACCGTGATCGAGTCTATGGCCCCAACCGGTATCTTGCGTGGCCCACCGCCCATGAGTCCCTCGATGTGGAGCGTTTCGCCGGTCAGCGATACGCGCCCAGCACCCAGGGTGAACAGGCGATGGAGCCTGGAGCTCTCGGCCGCAATGCGGTTGTGTGTTTTCAAGTCAGTCCCAGTCATGCGTTATGTGGCTCGTAGCATCCCATATACGGATGCGCCAAGCATCTTCAATGCCCGAACGAGTTCGGGCGACGGCGAATCCTAGACGTGATGGAACCTTTCGGCCCTTACCTCAGCACAAACCACCACAGGAGAACGCTCCCGATCAGCAGCGCCAACAGTACGAAGGCGGTTATGCGGGCCGCGATGAGCACGGCGTTCGTCTCCTTGTGCGCGGCGACCTCCTTCTGGTACGCCTCCTCCATCTCCTCATAGGCCCGTCCGCTGGCGGACGCGTCCTCCCTGGCTTCATCCCGCTCCCGCTCCAACTCCGATGCTCGCCGATCCAACTCCCACACTGTCCGCTGAAGCTTGTCCTCCCGAACGAGAGCCCGACGCAGCAACTCGTCGTCGCTCACGTACTCAGGCCCCTCCATGCGCACATAGACCCTACGGCCCTCCCTTCGGATCTCAATCTCTCCCCTACGAATCATCCGGTCGAGGGTTGAGACGGAGACGTCCATCTCTCGCACAGCCTCAGCTTTCCTCACCCAGCGGACAGGCTCAGCCATCGCTCTCTGCCTCGCCATGTGGCCGGCGCCTCCGTCTCCAGTTGAACAGACGCAGGCCCCGACCCTCGGAATCGGGCTCATCCGCCTCCTGGTCTCCGGTGGCGTCCTCGGACGTCTGTGCAGCCTCCAGGGCCTCCACGCGCCGGGTCAGACGCTCCACCAGCCTCGCGAGGTCGTCCACCGCTTCAATCGCCAGCCTGATCCTCGCCTCCAACCTGTCCAGCGGCGTCGTCCTCTCCCATCCGGGATCGTCCAGGTTGGCCATGAGCCGCTGCACGGCCAGGGTCATCCTGCCCGTCAAGCGCTCACGGCGCAGGGCCAGCGCCACGGTCTTCCGGTTCACACCCAGGAGGGCCGCCGTCTTGCGCTGCCCCTCACGCTCGACGAGCCACTCCACCACCCACTTGAGGTCGGGCCGATTGTCGTCGGCACTCGATTCCTGTCCATCACTCATCTTCGACTTCCGAGAGGCCATTTCCATCCTCTACAGGGGGCGGCCCGCTTTTGCAATTTCATCCATTCTTCGCCGGAACCAGCCCCAACAGTGACCGGTCACAGTTGCTCTTCAATTTACCCCACAAATTGCAGGAATCCCTAGCTGGTTGGCCCAGGATGTCCGTTCCTACCCATGACCCAAAATCATGTTGTTGACCCCGACATCGATTCGCGCCAAAATCGATGGGCCAACCTGGGCCGAGGATGCCGCCGACACGCCAAATCCTGTACGGAGCAGCTCTCTGGACGCGCCGGACAGGTTCTTTCGTAGCTGTTCCGTCGCTAATCGGATGACACGTCAGCGGCTGCAAAGTGCAATCAAGCCAGCGTCGGAGAGGTCATTAAGTTTAGCACGGCTTCCCGACGACTTGCACTTTCAGGCATTGACCGGTCAGAGGGTATTTCGGCCCGTTTCGTATCTGCATCAGGGGCAAATCTGGCGGTTTGCGGTGCCCCAGGACACGGCCTACAGGCCAAGATGCGCCGATTTTCAGCCCCCAGACAGCATGGAGGGCAAATAGCAGCGTAACGATGCTATCTATTCCCCCTACAGGACTCTGACGCATCCGCTGGTAGAGCGAGTCCCACTGGTAGGCACTCAGCTCGGACAGGGCCAGTCTCGGTGACTCCGGTTCCCACAGTGGACGCCAGGATTTACCCAGTATCCCCGTGCGTGACAGGACGGGCGTGCAGGACACGAGGATGGGCAGCGACATGCGGGCCATCCGGTCGGCGGTGCTCACATAGGTGCCCTCGACCTCCTCGGTGTCCACGACGAAGAGCGTGACGGGGAAGGGCGGCTGGTCATCCTTGTGCTCGGTTGAATAGTAGTAGCGCTCATAAGGACGCAAGCGGGCAGTGACGCCCCTGGGGTGACGGGCGCGTAGCTCGTGCTCAAGGTAGAACGGCACGTGGAGACCCCCGGCGATCAGGTGCCCCACGGCGTCGGGGGCGATGGCCGAATCGCCCCAGTTGTAGGCGCGGTCGGACCTGGCGGTGGGGACCGTCCACTGGAGTTCGCTCGACGAATCTTCTCTGGTTTCCGCCTCCAGCTTCGACAGGAACCACGTGATGCCGTCTGCGTGCTTCGTCTGCCGAGCCCACGTTGCGATGCGGTGGCCCACGTGACGCCTGCGGCCCTGTTTGTCGGTGGTTAGGGCGGTGCTCCAGATGCCCTGCGTGGTGGGAAGCTGGGCGCGGTCCCTGTGGGTGACGTATCGAATGCCCTCGGCGGACAGGGTGTAGCGGGTGTCTCCGCGCTTTCCTCGGCGTTCGACCAGGCCCCAGGTATCGACGAGGCTGCGCATCATCTGGCTGACACGTCCCTCGGAGACGCCGAGCCAGGTGGCAAGATGCTCACGGGGGATCATCGGGTGGTCGGTGATGAGGTCCAGCGTCCGCTTCTCCGACGGGCTGACGCCGAAGGCCGGCGCAGACTGCGCCATGCGCTCGGGACGGGGCAGCGACGCACGCTTCCGCTCCGGCGACTGGGCACGAGGCCCTCCGCCTGGCTTGCCGTAGGCGGTCACTGTCTCCAGCGTGTAGTCCGTGAGTCCCAACAGCCCCGTGGGTTCGCACCAGAGGCGCAGGTCCCGTCTTTCGAGGGCGTCCCTGGATTCCACGGCAACGTAGCAGTCACGGAGGTCGTTGTTGATGCAGAACCTCGCCGTCCGCCGAAGCTCCCATGCGCTCGGCACAAGGATCAGGACGGTGCCGGGACGCCGCCCGTGGCTGTACTGCGCTATGGCCCTCAACCGGTCGTAGAGCGACCGGCGACGCAGGGCGAGGCCCTGGCGGACCACACCAAAGCTGCGGCCGTCGTGGAGCGTGATGGTGGCGTCGAAGCGCCCCCTGCGGTGGAACTCCACGTGGGACCGGAGACCGTCCATGCCGGGGGAGAGTGAGGCGGCAAGTCGATAGACGGCGGCCACCGCGTCCATCCTGCGGATGAGCAGCGTCAGCCACTCCCTGGACACCGGGTAGGCCCGCACGAAGTCCGAGGGGGTCTCGAAGCCGAGAAAGCCGGCAGTCTCGCGAATGCCGTTGGCGGTCAAGTGGTATCTCTGGCTCGAAGGCAGGTGGGCGGCGCCGTGGCTCACACGCCCGGCGATGCCGTCGGCCAGCAGGCCGGCCAGGGCTCGGTGAACGGTCGCGTGGGCCTCGCCCAGGATGCGTGCCAGCTCCGCCGAGTCGATGAACGGCGTCCGGCTGAGGGTGTCGAGCAGCTGTCGTTCGGAGAGTGCCATGTGTTGAGAGTAGCAAAAGAGAGTCTGGATAGGCACCCATCGCGTGGCAGCATCGGGCATCGGTCGCAGTTCACTTGATTAGAGCACATAACCGAGGACCTGACAAAATCTCGGCCCGTTGACTATCTCACCTTCACTCATCATAATGATGCATGACACATCAGGAAGAAGGTAAGACATGCTCTCCGACGATTCTGCCGGGAACCAAGCCCGACTCACTATTACCCTCGGTCCCGGTCAACGAGCGGCCTTGGAAGAGATAGCGAGTCGAAACGACGCAACGCTGGCGTTTGTGGTTCGCTACGCCTTGCGGAGATTCATCGAGGAGAGCGGACAAGGGAGGCTCCCTCTTGAGTTTCCTTCGGCAGTGATCGAAACACCTAATCTCCTCCGGGAGTCATAGATGGCAGTTGAAAGTATGCCAGAAACCCAAGGCTGGACTCCGATTGAGTCTCCCAATGGTGGGAGCGTTGAAGAACGCCGCTCCCTGCACGAGCGTTTTGAGAAGAGACTATCTGTCGACCCAAGCTTGACCCGCAAGGTTGTGTCGTACCAGGGAAACCGAGATGTCCCAGGATTTCGCTGGCTAAAGTACAAAGAAGGGTTCTCTCTAGAACTGGTGGAGCGATTGTTGGACGAGGCCCAACCAAGCTCCGTCCTTGACCCCTTCGCAGGTATCGGCACTGCGCCGCTCATCGCGGCAGGCAGAGGTCTGAAGGCCACTGGCATTGAGATCATTCCAGTGGGCGTAATGACTGGCAACGCAATCGCTCTTGCAGCCAACGGGTTGCATCGTAACGCCTTTGGAGTCGCCGCTCAGTCCCTGCTAAGGCACGTGGCTTCGGGTGGAGAAGCCGACCGTAGGCACGCCTTTCGTCACGTTCGAATCACTGAGTCCGCCTTCCCAGCGGAAACCGAGAAGAGACTCGCCAAGGCCCGAGAGTACATCAGCGGCGTAGACAGTCCAGACGTTCGAGCCATGCTCAACCTAGCCTGCATGAGTGTTCTCGAATCGGTGAGTTACACGCGTAAGGATGGGCAATACCTTCGGTGGGACTACCGCTCGGGACGAAAGCTGAGAGCTCGGATAAACAAAGGCCCGATCGTGCCACTCTCGGACGCTCTCGAAGCTCGACTATCCGAGATGTCGGAGGACCTAGACCCCCTCAAAGAGCGGTACGGCAAGGGAGTACCTGAGTTTATCACCGGCTCCAGCCTCGAACGTCTCAGGCTACTGCCCGATGACTCGTTTGATATGGTGATCACATCTCCCCCATACGCCAATCGATACGACTATACCAGGACGTACGCTCTCGAACTTGCATGGCTAGGCTATGACCAGGAGGCGTTCTCTGCACTCCGCCAGAGTCTGTTATCTGCGACCGTTGAGAACAAGCCCAAGCTGGAATTCTTGAAGACTGCATATGATGGCTCGTCTCAGCTCGATGCAGCAAGTGGGATTTACGAAGACCAGGGTGCGATTCATGAAGTCCTCGCTATTCTCCAAGACCGTGTGAAGGAGCTTAGCAATCCGCACGTAATACGCCTCATCGAAGGGTATTTTTTCGAAATGGCCGTAGTTATTACGGAATTGGGCCGACTGGTACGCCCAGGCGGCACTGTATTCATGGTAAACGACAACGTGCAGTACCACGGTGAAGAGGTACCTGTCGATCTCATCCTATCGGACTATGCCGAACAAAGTGGCTTCAGGTGCACGCATATCTGGACGCTGGCTCGCGGCAAGGGGAATTCCAGCCAGCAGATGGGACGCTTTGGGCGGAGAGAATTGCGCAAATGCGTTTATCGGTGGGTGCGAGAAGATGGCTAAGCTGGACGATGCACAAAGACGCTCTGCCGTAATCGCCGAGAGAATCCGGCAGAGAACCGATGTGGCGTTGCGCAGGGCCATCACCAACTTCGAGGGAGAATTGAGCTTTCTTCCCTTACCCGACCTCATGATCAGCGAGGAGGCATGGACGCACGTCACATCCTCCGATATCGACCCGAAGCTTGTATTCGCCCATCCCGACCTATTGCGCCAGAATCCTCGCGCTTCCGAGTATTACCGAGGGATCGCCTTGTTGCCCCGGAAGCGTGTGGCGGAAATAGCAGGAGCTGTGGATTCCTGGGAAGATGAGACTCGAAGGACCAGGCTGCGTGAGCCACACATTCTACGCGTTGCCCGGCTATACAACGCAGTGATCTCCTCGATCATTGAAGGCTCGAATGGTTGGACACTCGAGAATGGCTATAGGAACATCATTGCGAACATGGGCATCGGATTAGACGGTACCGTTCGGAATCTCATCGGCCAGGACGCGGAACGGCTGATCAAAGATAGAATTCTAAGGTGGCTGGATAGCCAGCAACTGATAATTCAGCGCAATGATGATGGGACCCAGTTCGAGTTGCCCGACGGATACTCCATGCGCTACGGGTCGGAGCCAGACATCGAGTTTAGCCGTAGCATAGGAGACGAATCAACCACAGTCGCAACTATTGAGATCAAAGGCGGCAAGGACCCCGCGGGGGCACTCGAGCGGCTGGGAGCCATACAGAAGAGCTTTGAGGAGACTCCCCCCGGCTGTGTCAACATACTCATTGCCGGAATCATCACATCGGAGATGAGAGATCGGCTGAACAGACTGGGGATCGTAAAGACCTTCCTACTTGACGACCTCTCGCACGACGGCGAGCTGTGGGCAAATTTCCTGAATGAAGTGTTTCACTACACAGTCCGGATCACAGCCGCGACGATTACCATGCCGGAGAAAGCATGAATACCCGTCCTCTCCGTGGCCTCTGGCCTAAGACTTAGATCCGAAACTATCTTATGGGGCCAATTACCCTCTTCGACAAGTCTTTCCTTCAATCACTCAGTATTGATGAGTCTGTCTGGTTTGACCACTTCTTCCTTGTCAATGTTTGTCCTCTATTCTATGGCGAAACGTTAGCTGATCTAGACAAGACCGTAAGAGAGGGACGGACGCCAGAAGAGGAGGTAGGAATAATAGCGGACAAGTTCCCTGAAATGCATGGAATGCCGTGCGGATATCATCGAACTCTATGCATTGGGGAGATGTTGGGATACCCAGTACCGATGACTGGGCAGGTTCCTCTCGTGGGTGGTCGAAGGGTGAAGAGTGAGGGCGGACGGGCTGCTGTTTTCGAACCATCACAAGAGACAGACGCGTTTGCACGTTGGCAAAGACGTGAATTCTTAGAGATAGAACATCAATATGCTCATGCCTGGAGAAAGAATGCGGCGATCCTCGATGTGGCCGAGTCGTCTGCAACCGTTGAAGCTCTGGGTGTTTTCGAGAGATGTAAGGACCTTGACCAAGCCAGGCTGTCAGCGGCTAACGTGGTTCATCACCAAAGGAAGCCGTTCGAGTGGCTATCTATCGTGCTCAGGTCCTTGGCAATTCCCGAAGGATTGAGTCAGCAGACATTGAAGCGATGGACTAGCTCCGGGAAACGTCCCTTGGGTGAGTTTGCGCCCTATACGGCGTATGTGTTGGAAGTAGAGATCTTTTTCGACATTGCCCTGGCTTCCGGACTGATATCAAGTGAACGCGCATCCAACCGGCTAGATATCGCCTATCTCCTCTATCTGCCGTTCTGCATGATGTTTGTATCCAATGACCGACTCCACCAGCGTTGTGCGCCGCTGTTTCTGCGACCCAACCAAGAATTCGTTTGGGGGCCAGAATTGAAGGCAAACCTCGCTCAGATAAATGAGCATTTCCTCAAACTTCCCAAGAGAATAAGGGAACAAGGGGTCTATTCGATGGCCGATGACCCGCCACCAATCGGGAACCAAGCCGTTCGCAATCTCTGGAGGCGGCTCCTTCCCAGGTGGCAGGAAGCCGGGAGAGAGCCCCCCAACGCAACCCATCGTCCTCCGCCGACCGTTGACGAAATAAAGAGACTGGCGGAATCACCAGAAATGGTCATCGGGGAACCCGGCAGGGTTTCGGGAGAGTTGGATCAAGCGGTCATCAAGCGATTGGTGAAGCAGAGGAAAGGCTCTTGGTACCAGATCCCTGCAAGTCTCAACCGCAACCGGTCTGACTAACAGACCTGCGGTAGATGCCTGCCGCCCATCGCCGAACCTTCCTCTGGCTCGAAGGCAGGTGGGCGGTGCCGTGGCTTACCCGCCCGGCGCTACCTTCGGTCAGCAGGCTGGTCGGAACTCGGTGGACCGTGGTGTGCGGCTCGCCGAGAATGAGCGCCAGTTCCACCGAGTCGGTGAACGGCGTCCGACTGAGGGCGTCGAGCAGCTGTTGGTCAGATAGGACCATGTATCGAACTCATCGAGGGTTTAGAAGTGCCCAGCTTGGCGATGCCGAGAGCGAGTTCGTTGAGGTCCGATGACAGGGAACGTGGGGACTAAGAGCCCGGCTCGAACACCAACTCCGGCACCACCACTTCCCAGGCATCGCACTGAAGACCGCTCAGATACTGCGGTTCAGAGCGCTCCCTGTCCCAAGTGACGACGGCCAAGACCGTGGCAAACGTGCAACGTACACCGTCGGGGGCCTCGAAACCACGAGCGAGTTGCCCAACGACCGTCCCTTTGCAATCAAGAAGATCCCAACGATTTGAGCCGTTTCGCACCTCTAGCCTGTCGCCGGGCGAGAGAGAGGCAATGGCGCGATGCACTGGATGACCATGTTGCTTGTACCCCGCGAAGCTGAGAAAGACGTCTCGCAGGCTGAGCCGCCGATAACGGCGAGCCAGTTCTGGGGCTGCCGCCGGGAGTTCGATGGGTGCTTGGCGGAGCAGCAGCGAGGGACTGCCCCGTAAGGCGTCTTGGAGCGGGTGCGGCTCCATAAAGCGCGCAAGGGCAAGCGTTTCCCGAGCGCGGGTCATGGCAACGTAGTACAGTCGGCGCGTGGCATCGGCGTCTTCACCAAGTCCAAAGCGGTCCCAGCCTCCGTCCAGCACAACCACGTGGTCGAACTCCAAGCCCTTAGCACGATGGGCGGTAAGTAACATAAGCCCGCGCTGGCGGCGACGCACTTCCCGTGCCCACTCTGCCAGCCATTCGATGAAGTGACTCACCGACGTTTCCGCTCCGCCGGTTTCCAACTCGTACTCATCCACGGCCTCGCCCAGCAGGTCGGTCCAAGGGTCCGAGGGTTGTTCAAGCAGCCATTCGTTCAGGTCAGTATTCGTCACCAAGCGGGAGTCCCGCCCGCGCAGCCAGTTCACCAACGCTTGAGTCTCCCGCAGATGCCAGACGCCTGAGAAGTCTTCGTTCGCCATCTGGACTGGAATTCCCTCAAGCTCGCAAAGGCTGCGCACTGGGTCGAGGTAGCTCCACTCGCGCGCCATCACCGCGCAGGTAGACCAGTCCCAGTTCGGCGTGAGTCCTGACAACCGCTTCAACTCGGCTACCGTTACCTGAGCCTGTGAGATGGGATCGTCTCCCGCTGGTAATATCTGCACTCGACCGCGGGCGACTGGGTCAAATTCAGCCCATACACCGCCCGGGGGGGCCTTCTCCCGTGCACGATTGACGTGGATCGTATGACCGATCTTCATCCTTTGCCGGGCGGGTTTGATAACGGCGTTGGCGGCCGTGACGATGTGGCCGGTGGAGCGGTAGTTGTCGGTGAGATAGGCAGGCTTGGCCCCATAGTCCGCCTCGAAACGTCGTATGAACTCCACCGACGAGCCGTTGAAGGCGTAGATGTTCTGATCGTCGTCGCCCACTGCGAAGAGGCTGATCCTGTCGTCTTCCTCAGTGAGGGTTCTGCCTGCAAGAGCGGAGATCAGTTCATACTGGTCTGGACCGATATCCTGGTACTCATCCACCAGTATCCAGCGGAAGCCAGCCAGTAATCGAGAGCGATACTCGTCCGCTTCATCGGGCGGCAGTCCCTCCCCGCGCAGCAGGGCCACCGCCTGCTTGAGTATCTCTTGGAATTCCCCGTCGTCCAGTCGATTTGCCCGCCCCGAGAAGCTTGCGCCGACCAGCCGCATGGCCAGCGCGTGGCAGGTGAGCACCATCACGCCTTTGGCATCGTCGCCTATAAGGTCCGCTAGGCGTCGGCGTATTTCGATCGCTGCGTGCCTGTTGTAGGCGAGAGCCAGGATGCCGCGAGGGTTCTCGCGCCTGGCGCGAATCAGGTAGGCGACGCGGTGCACCAGCACCCGCGTCTTGCCGGAGCCTGGGCCTGCCAGTACAAGCACGTTCGTCTGCTCCCGGTCGTCTGCGACGATGCGGCGCTGGATGGGATTTCTCAAGCTCTCGACGATTGCTCGCCACGATTCCGGCGTGGTCTGGCGTGAGACCTCCCTCTCTCTATCGGGCAGCCATCGGCTCAGAAACTCCTCTTGGCTATAGCTGAAATAGTCCATGGCCAAACCCAGAGCGTCGGCCATGGAGCCAAGACCCTGCTCCGCATACTCGGCCATGACGTGGATTTGCAACACCTGTTCGTCGTAGTGGAGTTTGAGGGATGCGAAGTCGGCCTGGGCAAAGCCGCGTGTTTCCGGCTTCAGGCGGATGGTCATGGCTGGACGGAATACGGTCAGCCCCTTGTTCAGCCGAATGACTTCCTGTTCGTGCAGCCACAGAAGCGCACGGTCCATCAGCCTGGCGGGGTTCCTGACCTCGCTCTTTAGGATCAAATTGGACTCGATGGCCTTCAGCAGCTTGCCCAGAGTCGTCTCGGCCAGCAAGTCCGTACCTCGGCTTCCCGACGGCAGGCAAGCGAGCAGATGGTCCAACAGATGCCCTGCGGCCGTACGTCGCAGTTCGGCCGTCTTCTCCAACGCCTTCCATTCGCGTTGCAACGTCACCTGCATGGTCTCCGCATCCCGCCCACGCACTCCAAGGCTTCCCCCGCCGCCACCCTCGTCCCGACCGTCAGCTGCAATGCTGCGGACGATGCGCCTCAGGAGTTCCGGCAGTGCGTAGGCATGGCCGTCGTCCTTCAGCCGCTGGGTAGCGAGGCGGAGATGCAGTGGTGACGTGTCACCCTTTTCCATGTCCGGAGCCGTCTCCCGCAGGAGGTCGATAAGGCCCCGCTCCAGTTCCGCCGCCTGCTCAAAGCGTTGCAGGGAAGCACGCTGCACCCCTGCATGGACGAAGGCTGTCAGCACAGTGTCGTTGCTGGCGATGCCCAATCGCTCCATATCGTGGAGCGCGCCACGCACTCCCTCAGGTGTCAGGCCCGATGCGGCCATCAACTCGTCGGTGGAGATGCCTTCGTCCGCATCAGCCTCGATGAGCGTCTCGGCAATGGTCAGCAGTTGGCGGCGATAGGCATCCGCGATACGCGCCTTTTCCAGCTTGGCTCTCGCCTCTTCCACCGATCTCACCCGCAGGGAGGACGGGAACACCTGAACCTTGTTCTCCTCCCGGGTCAGCAGTACCGCTTCTTCCAGCCAGGCCACTGAGGTGCGCACCCGGGTATCGTCGGTGGCCGAGTCTCGCTCGAATGCCTTCTCTTCATCCTCGCCCAGGATTTCCCCTGCGGTGGCCACCACTTCGCCGCCCAAGCGCTTCTTCCGGTCGAGATTCCGCAGCGCCCTCAGTACGCCGTGAATTTCGCGTCGTGTGAGCCGGGAACGGGCAGACATGCCAAATTGCCTCTCCACATCATCCGCTGTGTAGAGCAGCACGCAGCGCGCCCTCTGCTGGTCCCGTCCAGCGCGTCCCGCTTCCTGTAGGTAGTTCTCCAAGGAACCCGGGATGTCGGCGTGGATCACGACCCGCACGTCCGGCTTGTCTATGCCCATGCCGAAGGCGTTGGTGGCGACGATGGCCCGGAGACCGCCGCTGATGAAACTCTCTTGGACGTTCTTCTTGGTCTCCGGCAGCAGTCCTGCATGGAAGTAGTTCGCATCTATCCCCTTTGCCTGCAAGAACTCCGCAACCTCTTCGGCCTGCCGTCGCGTTGCGCAGTAGACGATGGCGCCGCCCGGCTTCTCCGTCGGCAGATCGGCCTCTATGATCTGATGAATATCGGCGAACTTCCCCTCGCTGCTCGTCTGCACCACCACGAACTCCAGGTTGGTGCGCTGTGCGCCGCCGTCGAAGACCTTCAGCTTGATCCCGAGTTCTTCCTGGAAGTAATCCTCGATCTCGGCCTTCACGTCGGGCTTGGCCGTCGCGGTCAGGCATAGCACGGGCGGCACTGGCTCTTGCCCCGCTCTCTCACGAATGAAGCGTCCCACGTAACGGTAGTCGGGCCGGAAGTCGTGGCCCCACTTGGAGAGGCAATGGGCCTCGTCCAGCACCCAGGAGCCAATGTCGCGTTGGGCGAGGACGCGGCGCACTGAGATACTGCGAAGCTGCTCCGGCGAGATGATGAGAATGCCGGCGTCTCCTAGCCGCACCCGGTCCAGAGCGTCGGATCGCTCCGGCATGGATAGAAGCCCATTGATAGTGACGCAGGAACCAATGCCCCTCGCTTCAAGTCCTTTCACCTGATCCGCCATGAGGGCGACCAGAGGCGAAATCACCACCGTCAGAGCGCCGGTCTTGTCGTAGCGGGATAGCGCTGGGACCTGATAGCAGAGCGACTTACCAGCCCCGGTGGGCAGGATGCCCAGCACATGCTCTCCTGCCATTGCCACCTCGACGATGGACTGCTGCATGGGCCGCCCATTGTTGTCCATCGGCTCAGGACGGAAGCCGTCAAAGCCGAACCAGCGGGCAAGCTCCTTGCGGGCGTCATGTCGTTCTCGGCACCATTCACAGGCAGCATCGGCGCAGGCAGTGTCGCGTAACCGGCGCACCAGCCGACCCGCTTCGGGAAACTGATGCCGCACCCAGGGAGGCATTACCGAGTTGCCTCCAGACACTGACATCCATGCCAGCGCATAGGCCAGTGCCCAGCCGTGTCGGGTTGCATTCGCCATGACCTTGCGTGCTTGTGTCTGGCAGGCGTCGGCCAGACGTCCCTGAATCGCTTCATGCGCCTCTGCGCCGGATGGTCTTCGCGCCCGACGCAATGAGGCGAATACCCTGTCGAATCCCGCGCCATCTTCCTCCGTGGTGAGCCAATGCCAGGCCGTCAACAGGTCAGCCGGTGCGTCGCGCAGTTCCTTCTGCTGATTGGCGAAGACCTCAAGCGTCAATCTGGCGTCCAACTCCGGGTCGTTTCTGCGCCCGCGTTTGAGTTGCCCGTTTTGGTAGTGCTTGACAAGGTGATGGTAGGGGTTGCGCGGGAAGGCTAGGGGATTGAGCCTGAGGGTATCCACCGCTGGCAGCCGCAACAGTCCCAGATTAGGACTCGCAGCCTTTAGATGGGGCAAGTCGAATTCGATGAGGTTGTGGCCCAGCAGGAACTCCGCACCTCCGGCAAGGTCGTCCAGCTTGGCAAATGCACCAGCGAGGCTGTTTCCCGCTATAGGAAACGCCAGGGATTGTCCGGTGTCCGGGCGTACTCCTGAGAAAGCGCGGATGCGACGGTCTTTGACGCCGACTTCAAGGTCCAGTGAGAGGCAACGGGACAACAGACGGCTGCTGTCGTCAGCCGAAGGAATGGATCCCCTTGTCTCGGCCCCATACTTGCCACGCATTTCCCTCCGATTCTCTCACAACAACGGAAGCCAAGTCTTGTCATTAGAACGTCAGATGGAGCTTCAGTGCAAAGGTCCTTGATCTTTGTCAAGCCTGGTGAGCAACAAGCCTTCAGGGGTCGACTCGCAGCGTTCCTAACTGCCATATGGTGGCGTCAAAGCGGCCCCTGCGGTGGAACTCCACCCGGGACCGGTGCCCGTCGATGCCGGGGGACATTGAGGCGGCGAGTCGGTAGACGCTGGCCACCGCGCCCATCCTGCGGATGAGCAGCGTCAGCCACTCCCTGGACATGGGGTAGGCTCGCACGAAGTCCGAGGGGGTGTCGAAACCAAGCGACTCCGCTGCCGTTCTAATGCCCTGGGCCGTCAGGTGGTATCTCTGCCTCGATGGCAGGTGGGCGGTGCCGTGGCCGTGGCTCACCCTCTCAACGATGCCGTCTGCCAGCAGGTCGGCTAGGGCTCGGTGACGGTCGCGTGTGGCTCGCCGAGGATGTGTGCCAACTCTGCCGAGTCGATGAAGGGCATGCGGCTGAGGGAGTCAAATGGCTGTTGGTAGGATAGGGCCATGTGTCGAGGGTAGCAGAAGTGCCAGCGTGGATTGCAGGTGCAGCATTATTGACCCTCACCGAAGGTCTCCGTTAAGATACCAGCGGCTAGCTAGGGCGTTGGGATTGACGTAAAGGGAATCAACGGAGTATGTCCTCTGTTCAAGTGTGTCCGGTCTACTACGGGACGGCACCAGCGAATCTCAGGCCTTGACAGAAACTCCTGAGGAACACGGTCTCTCACGGTGTCGGAGTCCGAAGTCTCATAGTATTGAATCTCGCAATCGATGGAGAAAACTGATGGGTACGAAGGATGAGGTCGTCGCTGCCTTAAGGCAGCTAAAGAGATCCCACAAGCAGATTCGCGATGAATTCGCCCTGATTGACGATTCATTGATTAAGGAACTGCTCGGGGAACAGTATCCACCACAGTTGCATGCGCAGATGAAGACACATGGTGACGGCCAACGCCTCTGCTCCTATCCACGCAGCATCCGCAGGCTAGAATCCGTCGATGCTGTAGTATTGTTCGCAATGTCCACACCAGGCCTAGGAGACAACTCAAACTTCGACCGCGGCACTCCACTACACGCTATTCATCACTGGCGTACCTCTAAGCCCATACGCCCAGTACTCAATTCCCATCGGCTGCACTTTATGGCGTGGCAACAGAAAGTTGGCGTGCATAGCGTGAATGATGACCATGCCCTTAAGAACTACAAACTCTTGGTATCAAGAAACAATAGACTTAAATCATTGCTCGACAAGGAAAAGGAGGCAGGGATACGTTTCGTATTCGCCCTTGAACGTTGGGCCGGAGATAACGGGAAACTCATGATAGTGATAACCAATGCAATTAGAAAGAACTTTGACGAACCGATTCTGACTCTCAATCTCCTAAGTGATAGTCAGAATTCTTACGTAAGGCGGATCGAGACCGGCTTGAGAAGCAGGAACACGAGAATCATGGAGAAGATAGGCGAGGTCCTGACGGGAGACGGTCAATCCACGGACTCCTGAAACTACAGCGCCGGGGTGTGCATCGACGCTGCTCGTTGTACCGCAGGCCCTGTCTGATTCCGGTCGGCAGGGCCACTTGAATTCTACCGGGCCTACAGGTAGTTTTGGTCAACAAGGTGAAGTTATGGACAAGCGTAAGGGCTGGATAGACGACGAGCAGGGCGAGTGGGAGCGGCGCAAGAATGAGGAAGAGGAGAAGGGTGGCCCTTATGACGAGCCAAGCCGGCTGGCCGCCAGCCCATGAAACACTTGCAGAGGGAATCCAGAGGCGGAGATCAGTTGAGTAGCTCAGAAAGGCTCCTGAGTCTGGCAATCGTCATCTTGGGAATGCTACTGGTGATTGGCTGCTCGACTGCGCTTTCACCCACACCGAAGCCTGTCCCGCCTACGCCGTTCGTCATAGTGGTGACTGCTACCCCTGAACCTGCTACTCCGATTCCGAGTCCTACAGCGCGACCGAGGCCTACACCCACAGCGAGCGTGGCTGACTGTGATGGATTGTTGGTCAGGCAGCAGAAAGAAATCTATTGGGACTTGGTGTTAGCGCAGGACAAGGCACAGGAGTTAAATGTGACCGATCCTTCATTGGCGTATCTGGCAGTGATGGCCAAGCATGAAATCTCCCTTGGTCAAGTTTGGTGTGTAGTGGGGAATGGTAATGCGGAGCTCTGGCCAATACCGCCAAGTTGATCCGAGGCGTGTCACGTATGTTCAGGTCACACTCGTCTATAATTCCCCCTGAGAGGGCGGCTTCGAAAGAGTTCGGTGTGGCGGAGCCTTATCACACTGCAATGGAGAATCCCCCAATCGCCCAACGTATCTCTTCCCTCTGACTCAACTTGCACTTTTGAGCAGTTTCAGCTAGCACGACCACTCATCTCAAGAGGTACCTAGGGAATCCTCGCGGATTGGGTCCGAAACAGTTGGACAGAGTACACCAGTATAGGGTGCGGTCGGGAAACATCCTGTCGGGAGCTTCAGTGGACTCGGCCTCACGCCATTTGGCCGGCGATCTGGGACTCTCGGAATGTCCACACGCAATGTGAACGAGCCCCAGCGGCTGAGGGCCAATCTCGGGACGCGGCGGCCATAAATTGATACGAACCATCGGCCATCTCCTCTCTTGGCTAGCCGATCGTAGGACTTCTACGAGCAGGGAAAGTCTTGGGGATCATATCGCAAAGTAAACAAAAGCGCAGCCTGTGCCTACTCTGGGGAGACTAAGGTATGCCCATTTTATGCTAAGGCAAGAGATCGTCCCATCCAGGGGTTCTAGCAAAACAAACTCTACACGGCTTGACAAAGTACAAGCCTTGCTGAGCCTCGTTACTAACTATTGCAAGGGCCTGGAGGAAATTGTGGACTTCAATCCAACAATCAGATGGGCCATTAGCTCTGGCTTTGAGAACTTCACGACACCTCTCTTGGTGGTAGGTTCCGTGAACCTCTAAGCCTCTGTTATTTGGGGCAAAGCACTCGCCACGACTACGCCAAAGGTTAAGCCACATCATTTTCTACTCCACCGCACCATCATCCAGAACAAGCAGAGGATAATAGTCAGCACCCACCAGTGGTTCCAGACGCTGGAGACTTCAGCGGTATAGATTATGTCGAGTTCAGCTAGTGTCCCGTTTCGCAAGTTCATTGAATAAGTGCGACAACCATCGACGCTCATCCGTCATTCCGGCAAAGGCCGGAATACAGTTCTCTCTGCCTAGAAGACTAGGCCGAATAATACGGCGAACTTCAGAAACTGGACACTAGCCCCGGTCACAATCATAGCTATCCCCTGGACCGCACGCTGGAAATCAGACCCACCTACCCCGTTGTCTTGGAAGTCTTCATCCAAATCGGCCGAATAGCCTTGTTCCCGGAATGGACGGTCACGGTCGTTTGCATCTGCGTCTGCTTCACTACCACTTGGATTCAAACCAATCATTACGAACCGTTTCTCCGCTCATACGTTTCGACGCTGGTGTATATGTGAGTCGGAAATTCGGTTTCCCAGTTTGAGGTTTCACAAATTAGGTGCGTTTGCACTTAGCCTCTCACTCTTCAGATAGTTCGACAAGACGTTGCCGGATGGTCGGCATACAGTTCTCCTTGTGTGTTCTTCATCTTCTGTATCGACTTATCGCAATGGCGATCATGACTCGTCCCAATTGAGGCTCCCCCAGCAGACGATTATGCCATCCTCGCGTACGCCGCAAGTGTGACTCCACCCACTGCTGATGGCCGTAAAACGCTGGTCTCCTGGTGAGAACTTGTCCCATGGACCATATCCCCAGCAGAGGATAATACCGTTTTCACGCAGGCCACAACCGTGCCCGCTCCCATTGCTAATTGATTTGAAGCGTACCTCTGTCGGAAGTGAGTCTGCACTATTCCAACAAACCGCGACACCATTCTCTCGCAAACCACATGTATCGACGCCGCTGCTTATAGAGATGAAGCGCACATCTTCCGGTGGAGGGTGCCACCCGCTCCCCCAGCAGACGGCTTCTCCATCCTCTCGCAGACCGCAAGTATAGTTGTCACCGCTTCCTATGGAAATGAACCTCTCATCTTCCGGCGGTGAGGGCCCGGAGACCCCGCCGGCGGCCCAAAAGCTGGTTTCCCCCCAGCAGACAGCGATGCCATCCTCACGGAGGGCGCAGACCTCATTCTGACGAGTGCTAATGGATATGAAGCGCCCATCCTGCGAAGGAGGAGACCAGCCTTGCTCGTTGCTTCCCCAGCAAAATGCGAGCTTGATGACCGAAATGACAGAACCGATGTCAAATAAGCGGGTCTTGACTTCCTCCTCTCGTAGCCCGCAGTTGTGGTGTTGGCCAATGCTAATGGATTTGAAGCTCTCATCCTCCAAGAATGAGCCCGGTAATAACATTAGGGAGATAACTACGTCGGTTCCCCAACACACGGCGACTCCATCTTCGCGCAAACCACACGTATGAGTGTCGCTGACGCTTATCGAAATGAAGCGTTCATTTGGCGTAAGCGTGCCATACTCGCTTTCGCCTCGGCAGACAGCGGTGCCATCCTCCCGTAAACCGCAGGCATGGTGGCTGCCGCTACTAACAGATACGAAAGGAGGCAGTGGCGTCGGTGTTGGAGTAGGTGTAGGCGTGAACGTTGGCTTCGGCGTATTTGTAGGGATTGGCGTCAAGGTCGGCGTAGGCGTGATTGTAGGAGTCGGAGTGATAGTCGGCGTGGGCGTGATTGTGGGAGTCGGAGTGATAGTTGGCGTGGGCGTGATTGTGGGAGTCGGAGTGATAGTCGGCGTTACCGCCGGTGTGCCACGATTGACTACTCCACGTGCCTCCAACGTAGGAAGTCTTCCTTCAAGCTCGCTGGCAGAGACGGCAAAACCGATGTTGGCTACGGGTCTGCCGCCGGAGGTTTCCTCTATCCTTGACGTGTTGACCCCAATCACTTCACCAACGTTGTTTACTAGCGGTCCGCCGCTGTTACCGGGGTTTATCGCCGCGTCAGTCTGAAACTGTTCAACACCACCCTCTTTTCTCTTCGAAGAGACGATTCCTCGCGTTACCGTCAGGTCGTTACCGATCCTTTCGGCAAGCGGAAAGCCGAGCGCGAGCACCTCGTCACCCACCCGCACGCTATCTGGGTCTCCAACTGTGATAGCCTCAAAACGATGATTGCCACCTATTTTGACCAGCGCAAGATCGGACGACTTGTCTCGTTCCAGTACTTCTCCTTCATAGGACCGACCGCTGGTCAGCCAAACTCGCACGGTACGTGCATTGTCGACCACATGCTCGTTGGTTACGACCAGACCGTCCGCACCAACAATAAAGCCCGATCCGGTGCCGCCGCCCGCGATGATCTGCACCACGCTTGCCTGAATGCTCTCAATGACATCAGCAAGCGAGGACTTGCTGTCGTCGGACAGGTCTGCGGCTCCGACGAACTGGATATTGACGGCGGGACTGTCCGGTGGCGCGAGAGTATTCGCGTCAGACGACGCTGATGCGCTCGTATCCGGTGAAGGGAGGGATTCTGCGGGTTCGACTCCATCGTCTCCGCATCCGGTGGCAGGCAGAGTAAGCAGCGACAATGATACTACGAAGCTGAGTGCCAAGGTTGGAACGATATTCCGGCTCAACGGTACCACCTTGCGGAGAAGGATGGGTGACGGCAATTGCAACAGGCCCTTCAGTCGACTGAAGCTGGCAAGGGAACCCGAGGGTCCCACCACATGCCTGTGTCCCGGCTCCGCTGCAGATTACTGATGCTACTTTGGTAGACTGCATTGTCTCTAGCTTGAATGGCAGTGTCAATCCAATGGAAGTTTGAACGACTGGCGCGGAAGTAAGGAACAGGTTCATGGGTGGGGCTAGGGAAATGATTGCTGTCCTCTAAACTATGCCTTTTTCACGGGCGTGGTGCCAAATCTCCAGATCGAATATGAAGCATAGCCTGCTACAGTTCAAGAACGAGCGTCAGAGTGAAAGTTCTTGATTTCGTCAAGTCTGGTGGACCTGGTTTTGACGGTAGGCAGAGGCGTCTTTGAATTGTGGTTAGGCGACCTGTGAGCTTCCATACTCTACGACGTCGAACATCTTCAGGCGCGTGAGGAGGGTCCGTTCCGCATTGTGCAGGCGTTTTGCAGCTTGGCGGCGAGGTACTCGTTCGCCCCCTTCTGCGTCAGATGGTCCATCTGGGGAAGAGGCGGGCATGGAAGCCAATAAGAGGAGACTCACTTCTGGACCTGGCCTCCACCCTTCAACGTTGGCTGAAGGCCTGGCGGTCAAGGGCGTCAGCATGCGCCGGAGCGGTCAAACCGCCGTCAACCGGGAGAGGCCGACGAAGGGCCAGGCTGATACCCCGTTGCTCGGCAGCGCCATGCGCCATAGCCAACACGCGCTCGGAGCGCCTTCCGGACGATATGCTGTCAGCCCCCGGCTGAGGGCGCGTCGCTTAAGCAGAAGCCACGCTTGGCGGAAACGTAGGAGCCCAACTGGTCTCGCAGGCTGCTTGGTATGCACCCGCTCAAGTCGTTCTGGCCGAGCCACAGCTGTGTCAGGTTGGAGAGGCTGCCAAACTCTGGCGGTATCTCCCCGGTCAAGGCGTTCTCGGTGAGCCACAGCTGTGTCAGGTTGGAGAGGCTGCCGAACTCCGCCGGTATCTCCCCGCTCAAGTCGTTGTAGGAGAGTTCCAGCACTGTCAGGTTGGAGAGGCTGCCGAACTCCGGCGGTATCTCCCCGGTCAACCAGTTCACGCTGAGGTTCAGATATTCCAGGTTGGCGAGGCTGCCCAGCTCCGCCGGTATCTCCCCGCTCAAGTGGGTGCCGCCGAGGTTCAGATATATCAGGTTGGCGAGGCTGCCCAGCTCCGCCGGTATCTCCCCGAAGTCGTTGCCGCCGACGTCAAAGTTGCCGCTGAGGTCCAGTATCTCCAAGTTGGAGAGGCTGCCCAGCTCCGCCGGTATCTCCCCGCTCAACTCGTTCTTGTTGAGGTACAGCTCTGTCAGGTTGGAGAAGCTGCCCAGCTCCGCCGGTATCTCCCCGCTCAACTCGTTGTTGCCGAGGTACAGCTCTGTCAGGTTGGAGAGGCTGCCCAGCTCCGCCGGTATCTCCCCGCTCAACCCGTTCTTGTTGAGGTACAGCTCTGTCAGGTTGGAGAGGCTGCCCAGCTCCGCCGGTATCTCCCCGGCTAAGGCGTTCTGGTTGAGGTCCAGTATCTCCAGGTTGGAGAGACTGCCCAGCTCCGCCGGTATCTCCCCGATCAAGCGGTAGCCGCTGAGGCTCAGCCCTATAACGCGCCCATCGTCGTCAGTGGTGACGCCCTCCCATTCGCCGAGGGGCGCGTCGCTCAGCCATTTGACCTCGTCTTCGGTGTAGTTCGAAATCCCAAGCCATTGCCGACCGTGCGCTGCGTTGTAGAGGGCAACCAGCGCTTCGCGGTCTGCTTCGACGGAGTCGGAGGCCGCGGGCGGCGCTGTCGCAGCCGCATCGGTGGCAGTGGGCGCGTCCCCTACCCCTGTCGTGGAAGGCGTCCGTGCGGGGGAGACCGGCGTCTCCGTTGGGGTACGCACGATCACGCCGGACGGCTCATCGGAGCCGCAGGCCGCGAGCGCTGCCGTAAGGGCCAGCGCAAGGACAACGCTCAACAGGGTCACGTATCTTGTCGTGCGTGTACGGATCATTTTCTTTCCCTCCCGTTTTTGACCGGCGCATATGTCTACAGATTCATGCGGGTATCATAGCGGAGTTTCTGAGGGTGTAAAGGCTGAGACATCCGTTTCGCCACTCCCAAATATGTGTTGGCTATTGCGCACGACACCGCCCATCCTGAGCCTGTCTGTTTCAAACCAGCAGAGGGTCGGGAAGTCGGTCTGGTGGAGGCCGGTCTGAACCAACCTGGGATAGGGGTTGGCGGCCGGAGCGGTAGCCGGGGACGTTGGAAGCGTGGTGGCAGGCTTCGTCGCGGCTCGCCTTCAGGTCTTCGATCGGAGCGACGGAACTCACATAGATGAACTGCGCCTTGGCCTCGTCCATATTGTTGGCGGTGGGGAACGTCATGAGCATGCTTGCCTCGAAGACTTCAGTGTTCCCCTGGGCCCAGCAGTCCCAGGTCTGATTGAGGATGTCCTCCTTGCTCTCGCCGCCTCCGCAGGCGGCCAAGAACAGGATGGACGCCAAGATACACATAAGTGGAATGGCGATAAACAGAAAGGGTTGGGAGTGGATTCTCAATGTTCGCTCCAAATAGTAGTTGGCCTGCCGCCGGAAGGTCCTGCCACAGGCTTCGGCCTGCGCCCATCTATGTCACGGAAGGATGTGGAGGGAGCCGGAAGCGGCTGTGGGGCTAGGACAGAAGGACAATCGGGGGGCGACGCTTGCACTAGACCGCCGTGGACGGCGGCCCCAAGCGCGGTCGTCGCAGCGGCGGCAAGGGCCGCCGGTGCGGTCGCCGTCTCTATTCCATCTACTGGCCTGTCGAACGCCAAGCGGACATTTCCAAACTTCATTAGCCAAAGAACCCGATTCATTATACACCCCGTGCCATATGAGGTGTATAATAATCAACCCCTTTGTGTATATGAATTCTTGTACAACTTTGCTCCCGGACGGTAAAATGGCGCGCGGACGGCCCGGCGAGGTCGAATCCGGCCATGAATCAGCCGGCCCTATGGCTGCTTACAGTGCCAGATTGAAGGTAATGGTGAAGGTTCTTGATTTTGTCAAGTCTGGTGGAGCACCTGGGCATCGACCGGGCCTTCAACATCCTAGACCAAGCCCTCAACGGAAGGCGTCGAGAAGCGACCCCTAGGACGTCGTCAGGCGGTGAGGGATTAGGGCGATTGTGCGGCTCTAGGGCGTGAGAACGTCCCCCGGAAGGTTCTCCCGGAGATTGCGCCACCACCCGCGGTCCACTCCGTGATGCACCACGTATCCCCCGTCCTCATGCTCCCCGATCCGTCCAGCCACGTGAACGCGTTCACCTACGGAGACCCGCTCGAAGGCATCCGCCGGTCCACGGACCCTCACTCGCTGCACGTATTCTCCCCTGTCGATCTCCACCACCAGCTCGCCGATGTCTCGCGACACCACGTCTCCGGCAACGCTCACGCACTCGTCCAGGAGCAGATCAAGGACCACGAGAAGCTGCCCGTGTGGCAGGATGGCCGGAGAGTCCACCGTACAGGGCTCGACGGCCGGTGAGGCCAGGTTGATGCCCACCAGCACCGCCACGACCAGGGCCCCTATGCCCAGCAGGCCGACCGCCCACATGAAGCAACCGCCCCAGCCCCGTCCGTCCTTCGGCTCCTCCACCTGTCCCGGAGGCCGGTACGTCCGATAGTCAAGCGGCGAACCCGGGGCATCTGCCGCTCTTCCCTCTCGGGCCTGCGCTTCAGGTGTGACGCCCTCGGTCTGTGGTCTCTCATACGCCGTTCCGACACCGCCCTCGCTCTTCGCCGTTCCTTCAGCCTGCTCGGTGTTCCACAGCCCCAATTCGATCTGTTCCGACTCTTTCAGCCAGGAAGCCGCGTCCGCCGCCTTATCAGACCGGCCGCTCAGGTACCACTCTACCGAGTGCATAAAGCCGTGATAGGCTGCGTCCAGGTCGGGACCCCGAAGGGAGGATGCCTGGCCGGAGCCGAACCACAGCGGAGCCGAGACCGAGACGTCCAGCCATGGCTGGGCCACATTCAGCCCTACGGCATAGGCCAACATGGAATCGGGTTGGTCCCGGGGGGAAGGCGAGTCGGATCCGGCAAGGGACTTTTTCCAGCCAAGCCACTGACCTTTTTCGTGTGCACCCCTCTGCGTCGGCGGCACCATACCCGTCTGCACCGACGGCGCAAACAGCATGTACATGAAGCCTATGAACGCGCCGACCAAGGCGTTCGCCCACCATTGGGACAGCCATAGAGCCAGCCAGAGCCCGCTGCCGACGCCCATAAGAGCCCCGGCCAACATTCCCCATTCGACTGCATCCCCGGAGTTTTCCCGCCTTACACGCACCGGGTTGTCATCGAAAAGGCCCTGGTGTTGCAGGAACTCTCCCAACTTGTCGCCGATGGCATCCTCGTGCTTCTTCAACCGGTCATGCAGCGCCTCGACCGTTGTGGGGCCCGGCGGCAGGCTGTTGCAGATGAGCCGCTCCCAGTCATACACGACGGGACCCTGCTGAGACAGCCGGTATAGGAAGCCGCTCCCCGTTCTGACGCCCTCCAACCGGAGCGTGCCGCGCTGGCACATCTCGATGACGGAGGCCAACAGCGTATTGCTCAATATCCAATGGCCTTCCAGCACCGATACCGCTGCCGCCGGCAGTGTACCGGACTGCGGGGTTGCCGGGTACGATGAGCGCCAATGCGCCTCGGTCCCCTGCGGGGGCCGGTACTTGGGCCACAGCCACAGCACAAGAAAGAGCAGCAGCCCGACGCCGACGCCTATTGTCCGGAAGCCCCAGGCCGTGAGCTGCGTCCAATCCATTTCCCGGTAATCGGGGAAGCCACTCTCGGCGATGGCCCCGCCAGGGTCCAGCGCGAACAACAGACCAATGACGACAAGGGCCGCCAGCGTTGCCAAGACACTATCCATAGGTCCCCTTCCTTCCTATCCCTCGCAGGTCTGCTTGCGCCACGCCCGGCTAGCACCACGTGCGCTCGATAGCGCAGGGAATCCAGCTACTCTAAACAGCCAACTGGGACCCTACCATGTCTCCAACTGGTTTGCTGACCGGTGTTGTTGTTCTACGATTATGGGCCTGATTACAGGTCCAGCACGAAACCTCAAGGAGAAGGCTTTGCGGAGCCAATCGACATAGACTCAGGCTGAAGGGGCTCAGGGTCAGGAGAATCAGGGTCTGGGGAATCATCGTCGATGGGGAAAGCCATCGCGATGTGCACCTTGTTGTCCTTGTCGATGGTGACCTGTTCCACGAGCATCTGGAGATAATCGTGACGCTCCTGGGGGGTCAACTCTTCCAGTCCCTGGCCGAACTTTCTCGCCCAGGCTAGGACCTCCTCCATCTGTCGCCGCTTCTCAGTTCCACTCTCCTCCAGATCACGGTATTCGTCCAGCTTCGCCCTGGCGCTCTCAAGCCGCTCGGTGATGAACTTGCGCTGGAGGTCGAGTTGCGCCTCGGTGATCTTTCCCGACACGAATAGCCTGACAGCGCGGTCCTCTTCCATCTGGATGCTCCGCAGGTCTCGCTCGGCCTGGGCGATCTCCTCCTCCAATCCGCCGCCCTCCTGAGAGTCGAGGTCGGCGATACCGGCGACGATCAGGTCGGGATTCTGGAGTACCCGCTTCACCTCGTTCCATATCGGCTCCTCCACCTGCTCAGCCCGGATGTAGGGCTTCTCCCGGCAGCGCAGGCGCATGCCCTGCATCCCGTTGCACATGTAGTAGCGGCGGGGGGTGGTCAGTTCGTAGGTGTAAGGCTTGCCGTTGCGAACGCTGGTGGTTGTCCAGGAGGCCCTTGTATGGAAGTTGCGGCCGCACTCGGCGCATTTCAGCAGGTGCTGCAACAGGTAGAGCACCTTGGTGTTCCTCTTGGCCTTCCTGCTCCGCTGCTTCTTCAACTCTTGCGCCCGTTTCCAGGTCTTATCGTCGACCACCCGCGTGACCGGAATCTCTATCCAGGTGTCCTTCGGCTGGTCGTAGACCTTCATGCCGTCCTCGGTGGCGACATGGCGGTACTTTCCGTAGACCCAGGAGCCCGTGTAGGTGGCATTCCCGAGTATGTGGTGCACGCGGGACTGAAGCCACAGCAGCTTGCCGGTCTGTGTGGGGACCCCCTCGTCGGTCAGCCGCGCGGCAATGGAGTAGGCCCTCATCCCTTCATCGACGTACATGCGGAAGATGCGTCGGACGACCTCCGCCTGCTCCTCAACCTCCTCGGGCCTGCCGTCCTCTCCGATGCGGTAGCCGTAGGGGAGGCGGCCCGTAGGCGCCCGTCCCTGCTTGGCAGTCCCCCGCTTGCCCATAGTGGACCGCTCCCGGAAGTTGTCCAGCTCGATCTTGCCGATGGCCGCCATGAGTCCGAAGGTCTTCATGTCGATGGCGTCAAGGACGGCTTCGAGCCCTATCTGGTGGGCCTCGACGACCTCCATGAGTGCGGCGGCGGGGTACATGCCCCTGCTGAGGCGGTCGGACTTCCAGCACACTATGGTGTCGAAGCGTCCCTTCCTGGCGTCGGCCAGCATCCGCTGGAACTCTGGGCGCTTCTTCGACCAGCCCCGGCCCACCTCGTGGTAGCGTGCGGTGATGGTCAGTCCCTTGCTCTCGCAGTAGGCTTCCATGTCGCCTGTCTGCTCGGCGATGGAGGTCTTGTCCTCGCCGTCCTGGCTCTTGTCTGACACGCGGGCGTAGATGGCCGCCCGATTAGCCTCCGTCTTCCTCTTGGTAGTTCTCGCCATGACTCCTCCTCTCTCGAATCCTCTGAAATCAAAAAAGACCCGCCTCCTGTCGGGAGCGGGTCTGCGAGTAGTACAATGCTACTGCATCACCTGCTTCGTTCAGGTGGCGCCACGGCCCGGGGTGTTTGCTGCATCGCCGGGCCAACTTTCGCTCCCATGATACCGCGATTCGGGGGCCAGCGTCAAAGTGCGGCACCCGTCGAGTGCGTCAGTGGGTCAGTCATTCTCTACCACCCCGCCGGCTTGGTTATGACTCCAACCTCGTCACTGAGCGTGTCGGGAAGTTGACTCCGTCGCAGGTGGCTCTTCCAGAGGCGCTTGACGTAGGTCGCAGCGTCTGCCAAATGCCTGGGACTTGGATTCCTGTGGTCTGGATTGACGAGGGTGACGCGAAGGCCCAGTTGGTCCCTGACGTACCGCATCGCCCCCGCAAAGTCGGCGTCATTGGACACGACGACCGCCTGCTCGTACTCTCCGTTGAACCCGTCCACCAACAGGCGGGTGGCGAGGTTCACGTCAGACCCCTTCTCCTCCGAGTCCCTCACCAGGACGTAAGACGGCAGCCCCGTCACAGGCTCCACAAGAGGACGGCGCTTGACACCGGACCGGAACACGCCGAAGTAGGAGTCGAAGCCCGGCAGCGTCGCCAGGGCTCTCAGGTAGACGAGCTGACGACGTGGCTGATTGGGATTGCCGGGGCGGGCATCAAGCCGGGCCGTGAAGTAGCAGACCCTGTGGATGTCGTCTTGTGGAAAGACGGTCTCGGCCAGCTTCCGCAGATCGAGCCATCTGAAGGGCGTGTCCTTGAGGGCGCGGTAGTAGAGATTGAAGCCGTCGATGTAGACGTTGGTGATCAATCGGCTACTCCCATACAAAGACAGAGACCGCCCCGGAGGACGGTCTCGACCCTACCGGCGAAGCGATAGGGGTGGTGTCAAAAACGTACCACGAGCGACGGCGGCTGTCAACGCTCGATGCCGGTGACAGCGCGTGCGGATGTGGGCTGATGATAGTGCAACGAGAGGGGCGCATCATCCGTCCGCCTCGGCGTGGTCGTCAGCTTGCGGGTCGCTCGGGGGAGCGTTCTCGCCTTGCGCGGCCCGCCTGTCCCTGGCGGCGTGCTTGATCATCATGGTGATGATTCGGCGCAAGCGGTACCGGGCGTCGGGTGGGGGGCTGTAAGAGACGGTGATGGCGCTTATCTCAAAGCCGCCGCGGGGCTTCCGCCGTCCGTTCTGTTTCTTCTCATTCTTCATATAGGTCTATTCCATCGGCCATATCGCGGGGCGCACGAAGCCCCTGCGCTCACCCCATCGTCTTTGTCGGAAGCCGCCGGTCTATCGCGTTCTCCTGATGTCGGTCGTGCTCCCTTCGCACCTCGGTGCGAGCGTTTTTGAAGCCTGGAGCTGTCCTATCCGGGGGCTGCTGAGGCCCCCGCGTCTATCCGGCCCGGACGCCTTCCGCCGGACCGCGAACGGGCACCTTTATGACCCTTATGGGTGGAAGCAGGTGTCCGAGTCCCCTGCTCTCGGCCAGGTCCTGAATGGCGAGGAGATAGTCGGTGCTGGGTCTGATTCCCGCGTTTCGCCATCGCCACAGGGTGGCGGTGGTGGTTCCCAGCAGCCAGGCGATCTCGTCCCAGGTCATCCCTAAAGCCTCCTTGAAGCGCTCCAGGGCCTGGGGGAAGTCGTCGGGGAAGACATCGGGGCGGACGCTCCCGTTATGTGTGCTCTGGCAGGTCATGAGGGTGTCAGTCTTGCTGGTCCTGCTGGTCGTCCTGGTCGTGCCGGTCGTGCCGGTCCTCCCAGTCCTGCCAGAGGTACATCTGGAACCCGTCCCCCATGAGGATGTCGAGGCCCCCCGGTATGAGGGCCGCAAGCTTCACGAGGGCGTGGTAGCCGTCGCCGTCGGGCTTGACGCCCCTGCGCCACCTGTGGACGCGCTTCTTGTCGACGCCGAGGGCGTCGGCGAAGGCGTTCCAGGTGAGGCCGCTGGCCTCCCAGAGCCGTTCGAGGCGCTTCGGGAAGTCCTTGGGCAGGACGCCGCTCAGGTAGGGTGCGATGTGGCCGGCGATGACGATGCCGGCCACCTGTTTAAGGGTCTCCATCTTGCTCCTCCTCATCGAGCTTGAAGAGCTCGTGAAAGTCCTCGAATCCGAGGGCCTTGAGCATCCTTCTGCGGATGCGTCCGGAGGGTGCGCGGCCTGCCGTGACCAGCTTGGACATATAGCCGGAGCTGATCCCTATCTCCTGGGCGAGCCAGTTCTGGGAGCGGTTCAGCAGCGCCAACCGCGCCCAGAGCGACCGGGCGTCGAGGCGCACTGTTGAGCGAGCGCCCCGCCTCCGGCGGCCTCTCGGTTCTTCGTTCCGTTCCGGTTCCATGTGTTGAAGACCTCCTTTCGGTACTGGGCGGGAGCCGCCGCTGCACTCCCGTCCCGCACGGCGTGTTCAGCGGGCCAGCAGGACGTGGGCGGGCTCCCAGTCGCCTGGAGACCGCCACGCCCTTCCCAGCGGGCCCAGCGCGTCGATGACGGCGCTGTGGGAGACCCACAGGGGCACGCTGACCCCGGCGCGGTCCATCTCGTCCCTCGCCACTCTCAGGAAGTTGGTGGCGGCGATGTCGTCGTCGAAGACGATCAGGACGGAGGGCCTGGCGCCGTGGTCGTCGATGGGACTGTGAGATAAGTAGTAGCGCAGATAGGGGGCGATCCGCGTCGCCATCGTCGAGGGGCGCACCGCTCTCCTCTCCCACTCCAGGAAGAAGGGCGAGGCGGCGGGGCCTCTTCGGAGGACGCCGAAGGCGTCGGGGTTGACGGAGCGGTTCCGTCCCTCGTGCTTGAAGTGCCTCGACGCGCTCCTGGGCGGGTCGATCTGGGCCAGCTCCCACCCCAGGGCGTGGGCCTGCCGCGCCAGGGCGGCGACGAAGGCGTGAACGGCCCCGGTGTGCTCGATGTTCCTGAGCAGCTGGCGGCTCCTGCCGCCGGAGACGTTGCGCCAGTCGCATGGGGCTTCGGCGTCCACGGGAGCGACGCTCCATCGCCTCCTCGCGACGGCGACGGAGGTGCGGTCCCTACGGGCCAGGAGCGCCACGCCCCGGTCGGTGAGGGCGAGTCGTCCGCTCCCGTCGATGGGCCGGGTCACGAGGCCGAACCCTTCCAGGGGGTTGACGAGCTGGGAAGCGCGGCGCTCGGAGACGGCCATCAGGCTCGCCAGCTCGGTGCGGAGCAGCCAGGGCCAGTCATAGATAAGGTCGAGGGCGCGCTTCTCGGCGGGTTTGAGGAGGACGGGCAGGGCGCGGTCTGCGTCCGGTGCGCCGTCGCCGGGCAGGTCCGCCTGCGAGGGGTCGGCCTCCACGGGCAGCTCTCCCCCGGGCGCCAGCTGCCCCAGGGCGTTGCGCAGGTTCGCGGGGGGACCGGAGGCGGCGGGACGCCACACCTCGTCCTCGGGTCCGGCGAGGGCCGCGTCCCGTTCCAGGGCCAGCAGCGCCTCCACGGTGCGGGGCAGCATCTTGCGGGCGTGTCTCAACCGCACCTCGTCGGTGACCAGGACGAGGACCGTTCCGGGGCGCGGCCCGTCTCGCAGCTTCCAGAGCCGCCGTGAGAAGCCCGTCCTGTCGGCGGCGTGTCCCTGCCTTGCGATCCCCACGGTCCGCCCGCCCGGAAGGGTCATGGCGGCGTCGAGGGGACCGGCCCGGTACAGGCGGAGGCCGACCGGGTGGGCGACGCCGGCTACTGTCGAGGCCAGGCGGTATACGACGGCCAGGGCGTCGAGCCGGTCCATCAGGATGCGCAGCCACTGGACGGAGACGGGGCGGGAGCGCAGCAGGTCGTCGGGGCTGGAGCCCTCGCTCTCGGCCAGCGCGCCCAGTCCCCTGGCGGTGAGGTGGTAGCGGCGGGTCGGCGGTATCAGGTCCGCCGCGTGGGGCACGTGGGCGACGAGCCCCGCGTCCTCCAGCCCGCCGACCGCCTCGTAGACCGCGCTCCTCGACGCGCCGGACATGGCGGCCAGCTCCAGCCGGTCGGCGAAGGGGCACGACGCGATGACGCCGAGCGTCTCCAGTTCACTGCCGTTGATCTTCATCCGGACGCTCCTTCCTCTGCGCCTTGCGCCTGCTGGTCCGCTTCCACCTATCGGGGCCGTGGGGAGTCTTCTTCTCCTCTGTCTGCGTGCCGGTCTCGTTCAGGGTCTCGACTCCCCTGCGGAACTCCTCCACCTTCCCGTGGCCCTGGGCTTCGGCGAAGGCGAGCTGCTGGGCCGAGACGGTGTAGGCGGAGCTGGCCTTGCGGATGCGGTCCGCCCCGTCCCGGTCTCCCCCCTCCGGCTTCCTCACCTCCATCGAGAAGGAGTCCATCCGCTCCTTCCCGACGGTGGCGCGGACGTAGCAGTGGTGGACGGGCAGGGACACGATGTCCTCCTCGGTCACCCGGTCCTTGCCCAGCTCCCAGACCAGGTGGCGGGCGTCGGAGCCGGCCACCTGGAAGACGGCGAGGCACCCGACGTTGGCCAGCAGGGTGTCGCGCATGGTGCGGGAGAGGTCGTCGAGCTTGGTGAGGCTCTGGGTCGCGAGGATGAAGCTCGCTCCGAACTTGCCCAGCTCGCTGAGCATCGACTCGTAGTCGACGCCGGGCATGGTCTGCATCTCGTCCACGATGACCAGCGCGCCTCGCCGCTCCCGGAGCGCCACGCTTCCCTGCTCCCGTATCACGGCGTCCACGAGGTTGAGCAGGGACGCGCCCACCAGGGCGGCCACGTCCCTGCCGACGGTCCCCTGGGAGGTGGAGACCAGCAGGACGCCGCCGTCGAGGATGGTCTCGCGTATGTCGATGGTGGAGCGCCGCTGGCCGAGGATGGCCCGCGCCCTCTTGGATGAGGCGTAGTAGGACAGCCGGGTCTGGACGGGGGCGAGGGCCTCGGCCCTGTACTGGCGGTGCCAGCTGCCGAAGTCCCTGGCCCACCATTCGAGGAGGTAGGGGTCGGAGACCTTCGCCAGGACGGCGTTGCGGTACGGGTCGTTGGAAAGAAGGCGCAGCCCGTCGAGGATGGTGTGCTGCTCGTTCTCGTCCGTCTCGGGGTGCTCGTTGGCCTCGTGGAGGGTCTTGACGGTCTGTTCGAGGATGGACTGCATCCTCGGCCCCCACTGCTCCCACAGGCCCTTCGCCACGCGGACCACCGAGTCGGCGGTGCGGTCGCGGTCTGCGAAGACGCGTGTGTCGAGGAGGTTGATGCCGGGGGAGCGGGAGGCGTCCGACAGGTCTATGACGCGCACCCTGTCCGTGAGGGAGTCGGGGACGTGTTCGAGGATCCCGTCAACGAGATCGGTGTGGGGGTCGATGACGACGATGGCGTCTCCGTCCCTGCCCTCGGCCTTCTCCCGCATCTTGTGGACTGCTATGTGGTGCATGAGGGTGGACTTGCCCATGCGGGTGCGTGCGACGTAGAGGTGGTGCCTCCTGAGCAGGTCTTCGGGGAAGTGGACGGGCATGGGCTTGCCCGCGGTGGTGTCTCCCACGAGCGCCCCTCCCCTGATTCCCCTGGCCGAGGGGATGAGCCCTCTTGAGCCGGAGCGCTCCACCAGGGGCGTCTCGTCGCCCGCTCCGGGCGGGTGCCACAGGGCGGCGACCTCGCGGACTCCCAGGACGCTGCGCCCGCCGAACAGCCCTGGGCCTGCCGGGTGGAGCAGCGACGGGTCGGGCGCGACGGGTTTCACCTTGCCCACCTTGAACCGCGCTCCTGCGGGGTTGTCGAAGTGGCGGTAGGCGGCGGCCACCGGCCCCAGGAGCTCGGCGGCGCGCTGCTGCCCCGTCGCGGCGGGCAGGACCGCCGTGACCTGTATCTCCGCGTCGAAGGCGATGCGGGAGACCTTCTCCTTGATGAGCAGAGGGTCTTCCACCCGCTTGCTGGCCTTCTTCCAGCGGTGCCACACCCACCCGCCCACAGCCAGCCCCAGGGCCGTGACCGTGCCCAACAGCGCCGCCTTCCATACCTCGCCGTCCTGCACCCACAGGTAGCCCTTGAGGGCGGCCAGCGCCCCGATGCCGAGGACGGCCATCGTGATGCCGTCCATCTGGAGGGGCTTGGTCTGGTAGGTGTAGGCGGGCTCCCTCGGCTCCATGCCGGGCCGCTTGTGGGCCTTGTCCATGTGTCCCTGCGACCAGTCGGGGCCGAGGGAGCGCAGCATCAGCCGCGCCACCACTCGCTCCCCCTCGTTGAGGGCCGAGAGCGCCCCCATGAGGGCGATGAGGGGGTCGGAGCCGGGGTCAAGCAGGTCGTCGTCCCTGAAGGTGCGCAGGGGGACGTACTCGGGGCCGTCGGCCCGCAACGTGGTCGACCACGCCTGCTCGCCCTCGGCGAGGCGCAGGGGGTCGTCGCCGGGGTCCACCTTCCGGATGCGGGCCTGGGGGTAGTGAGCGGAGATCTGGCCGCGCACCACCTGGTCGTCGAGGCAGCGGGCCATGAGGGTCACGCCATCCATGTCCCCGGCCAGCTCCAGGGAGAAGGGCTCGGGGACCGCGATGGACTGGAGCAGGTTCTCCACGCCCAGCAGGGTGCGTTCCCCCGTCCTGGGCGGCGTCACCGCCAGCAGGACGGGGTCCTTCCTGTCGCTGCCGTCTCCAAAGAGGATTTCCTTCGGGTTCAGCTTCATGGTGTTATTCCTTTCTCTAATGGCGTCCGGGTGTCCACTCGATGACCTCCGCCTCCTCCGGGGTGGCCTCGATGCGGACGGGGAAGCGGTGTCCCTTCGCCAGCAGCAGGCCGTCTCCACGGGGGCAGGACAGGAGCCAGCGCTGGAGGTCCTCGGGCAGATCGAAGGCGTCGCCGACCGTGCCTACGGCGGCGGCGTCCTGCTGGAGAAGCAGCTTGAAGGCGGCGTTCTGTAGGAGCGCCCTGCCGGAGTGGCCGGTGATGGTCCTCGACGTGTCCTCGGACAGGAGGTCCTGCACGTCCTGGGTGATGAACTGCAACCCCAGGCGGTGCTTCCGGGCGCGCTTCGCCATGCTCACCATGAAGGCCGCCCCCTCGGGGTGCTGCATGATGCTCCACACCTCGTCCACGACCAGCAGGCGGGGCTTGGGGTCCTGGGCGGCCGCCGCCCACACCGTCTCGGTGCAGACCATCGCGGCGGCGGGACGAAGCTCCGGCTCCAAGAGGTGCAGGTCGAACACGGTGATCAGGGCCTCGTTTCCGAGAAGGTCGTCTCCCTCGTCGGAGAGCAGGTGTCTGAGGCTGCCGGTGGCAAAGGGCCTGAGCAGCCTTGCGAGGCCGGCGTCACCCGCCTCGTCTTCTCGCAGATATGTGTAGAAATCACGGAAGCCGGTGCGCTCGCGGGGTTTGGCGTAGTAGCCCGCCAGGGCGTGGTCGAGGGAGGCGCGGCGCTCCGCGCCGAGACTCTCGCCCACCATCACCTCGATGAGGCGTCTCAGGCTGCCGATGCGCTGGAGCATTTCTTCTGAATCGCCCTTGTCGATGACGAAGGGGTTCATACCCTGGCCGGGGACGCCGGGGCTGAGAACGCGTCCTCCCGCGGCGCGGGCCATGTCGGCGTACTCACCCTCCGGGTCGATGGCGTAGGCGGTCACTCCCCTGGTAAGGCCCCGCAGCATTCCCAGCTTGGTGGCAAAGGACTTGCCGCTGCCGGAGCGGGCGAGGACGGCGGTGTTGGCGTTGAGGTGCGTCCCGTCCCAGGGGTCGTAGACCACGGGGGAGCAGGCCCGCATGTCGATGCCGTAGAGGGTGCCGCTTCTCGTGTCCATGTCGGGCGGCGAGAAGGGGAAGAGGCGGGCGATGCTGGAGGTGTCCAGGCTGCGCCACTCGGCCACGGCGTTCAGGGCCAGGGGCAGCGTGGAGAGAAGCCCCTCGCGCTGGCGGAAGACGAGGTTGTCCAGCTTGCCCAGGGTCGCGGCGAAGTGGGCCTTCGCCCGCTGGGTCATCTCCCTCAGCGACGCCTCGTCCCTGGCATGGAGGGTGACCGACAGGGAGGCGTGGAAGAGCCGCTCCCTGCCCCGCTGCACCTCGTCCCTCAGCCTGGTGATGTCCTCCAGGGCGATCTCCGCCTCGGGCGACATGGTGCGACCGCGCTTGAATGAAAGGGACTGGGCCGACTCGAAGCGCACCTTCTGCCACTCCAGCGTACGGGCCGCCTGCTCCGCCGGTATCGGGCCGACGTGGACGGACAGGTCCATCGGCGCGCCCGCCGCCATGAGTCCTTGCAGGAATCCGGGGGCCAGGGAGCGGGGCCAGCGGCCCAGGTGCAGGGAGCGGACCAGGCGGTCTCCAACGCGCATGTCTCGGCGGCCTATCTCCACCTCGACCGGCGTCTCCTCGTCGTACTCGGCGGGAGAGCCTCCCAGGGCGGCGGACACCAGGAACATGCGAAGCTGGCGCCCTCTCAAGTGGTGGACGGACAGCCCGGCCCTCGCCAGCAGGCCGCGCAGGTCGTCGATGCGTGCGGACTCGCACACGGCGTAGAAGCGCCGGTCGAGGATGCCGTCGCGGGACTCAAGCTCGGTCAGCAGTCGCCCAAGGGACTCGGCGGCGGCCCTGGTCTGCGGGGGAAGGTCGTCCGGCTGGGCCTCCTTGAGGTTCTCCCTCAGCCCTCCCAGGCGGGGCGGGTGCTGCCGGATGAGCAGCTGGGCCGGGAAGTCCAGGGCGTTGAGCGCCCCGGCGAAGGCTCCCAGCTTCGGCTCGTCCAGCTCCAGGCCCATCACCTCGCAGACGCCGAGCTTCACCCCGTCCAGGCGGACCGGCCCGTCGTCGTCCAGGTGCGACAGCATGAAGAACAGGGGCAGCTCGGGAGGCGGCTTGGGAGGGGCTTCCGTCGTTCCACCAGGTGCTGACTCCGTGGGGAGTTGGCCCTCCGGCATCTCCTGCCGAGCGGCGGACTCCCTTGGCGGGGTCTCCCCTCCGCGTCTTGTGATTCGTTCAAGCAGCTTCTTCAATTCGCTCGTTTCCTTTTCTCTATGGGGTTGGGAAGTCCACGAGGCCGCTGCTGAGCAGCGCGGCCACGCCCTTGGCCGACAGCACCAGGACCAGGCCGACCACCGCCATGACGACGGCGGCCTTTGCCTTGCCCCCGCCGCGCTCCTCGCCGCCCTCGGCCATCAGGATGAAGCCCGCCCAGACGATGGCGAAGACGGCGAGCCCGGCGCCCGCGTAGGCCATCGCCGTGAGCACGCGGTCGAACTGGCGGAGCATCTCCTGCTCCTCCACCGGGGCCGCGCCGGTCGTCGCCAGCGCAGCCCCGGCCAGCAGGGTGACCGCAATCGCGGGCCTCACCAGGGCCACTCCCAGCCCATGTCTTCGAACCAGCCCCGCAGTCCGTCGGCAGACTCCTGCTCAGCGGGCGGGTCTTCCGGCTCAGGCTCCGGCAGCGCCAGGGCCTCGTAGGGGTCGTCGCTGCCAACGCCGGATGCCAGAGACAGGGCCTCGTCACGGCTCCGGGTGATGGGCGAGCGCTCCACCACCTCGGCCTTCACGTGCTCCTTGTGCAGGACATCCACCGTCACCTGCTTGGCGATGGTGGCGCTGGGGACGTAGGCGTAGGCCGTCGCGGTGGCGGACTCCGTGGCGCCGTCCTCGTTGGTCACGGTCACCGTCTGGCTGTCGTAGTCGCTGTCCCCGGGGCGATGGAGGTGCACGGTCCTGGTGACCTGCTCCACGCGCTCCGGGTGGTGGGTGAGCTGAGTCAGCGGGGGGATGGGGATGCTCAGGGACGCCTCCAGGCTCACGTCCAAGGTCACGGCGTGAATCGCCGCGCCCGCGGGGACGCCGAGTTGGAAGCTGGTCTCTCCGTTGGGGACGAAGGCGACGCCGGTATGCGACGCGCCGGTCGCGGCGGCGACGGTCCCCGTGATGGCCGTCACCTGGGCGTCCATGAGCGCCGTTTGGCTGACGCTCTGGTGCCCGGCCACCGTCTGAAGTTCGATGGGCTCCTCGACGGCGGACACGCACTCCGACTCGATGACCCCGCTGACCGCTCCGGGCGTCCAGCTCAGGGAGGTCATGCGAAGGTCGCAGAGCTCGCCCTCGACTTCGGGGAGCGGGTACGGGATCCGGTCGTGTTCGACCGTGAGGGCTCCCGCCTGCCCCAGCGTGTCCTCCCACGAGACGGTGAAGGACGGCGCCGGTCCGTGGAGGGGGAGCGAGTAGTCGATGCGCTCCCCCTCCGTCAGGGTGGCCGAACCCCAGAAGCGCAGCCACGTGCCTTCAGGACCGCCGTAGGCCCGCACCCGGATGTCCAGGGCGGTTGCGGCGCGGAATGTGACGGCGGCGCGGTCGCCGGAGACGGTCAGTCTCTCGACGAATATCCGCCGTCCTTCGACTGGCTCCTCGACCTCGAAGTCGATCTCGTCCCGCCAGGGCTCGTGGTCGTCGGCCAGGGCGACCTGGGGTACGGTCACCAAGGCCATGGCAAGGACGGCCAGGGCCGCGAAGGCCAGGAAGCCCCTGCGGGGTTTCCTCCGCCTCGTCTCCAGCGTCGCGGCCCGGTGGTCGCGGGCCTGCTGGTTCCCGGCGTCCTTTCCCCTGCGCTTGCCGAACCAGCGCATCCTTCCGTTGCGGCGTTCCTTGTTCTTGCGGGTCTTCCTGCGCTTGCGCAGCCTTCCCAGGCCGCGCCCGGCGCGTTTCGCCATCAGGCTCAGTGGGCCGGGGCCGCTCTTGACCGGCTGCGCCGGCGCGGGCGGCTCCGCTCTCACCAGCTGGGACACCTGCCCGGCGTAGAGCCGCGCCCCCAGCCGGTACTTCAGCAGGTCGGCGGCCACCAGGGGCAACCGCCGGCCGCCAATCTTCCCCACGACCATCGCTACGCCGAAGAGTCCGAAGACGACGGCCAGGGCCATGCGCACCTCGGAGGGGCCGACGGGGGCGTAGCGGTATGCGCCGTAGGAGATGGCGCACACCGCCGTCACCGCCACGATCTGCGGAAAGGTCAACCCCAATAGCACCCGGTCCTCGGCCTGGACGTGAGTCGGTACCTCGTGTTCTCTCATGTTCTGTTCCTCCTTCCTCACGTCCGCCTAGCTGTTCGGCGTTGGGGTTGCCGCGTCCGGCGCTTGCGGTTCGGGCAGCACGTCGTCGATCTCGATTCCCGGGTCCACGACGGCGTTCATCACCAGCTCCACGACGCCGTAGGCGACCAGGGCCAGGACGATGCCCGCCAGGGCGGTCATCATGGCGCTCTTGCCGCGCTCCATCTGGTGGGGCGCTCCGCTGGCGGTCAGGTACAGGTACGCGCCGTAGATGAAGAAGCCGACGCCTATCGCTCCGACCACTCCCAGCAGGATGCCCACCAGGTTCGAGATGGTCTGTGTCAGTTGTTCCATTCCTATCGCTCCTCTCCGTTGCCGGTGGCCCTCGCGGCCCCGGCGTTCAGCTGTTCGTCTTATCGCCTCGGTGACTCCCCGTTATCTGCACATCTCTCTGCTCCTCCGTCGTGTCGTTCGCCCGGCGCGGGTCTCGTCCGCGCCTGTTCGTTGTCGTCGTTACTCGCCGCTGCTCCTGGGCTCGCCGCCGCCGTCTCCTCCTGCCGATGGGGTGGCCATCGAGGCCGCCGAGCTGAGGCCGCTGGCGGCGGCCGAAACGCCCGCGCTGGCCGCCATCGCTCCCACCGCCATGCCTCCCGGTCCTCCCGCCGCTCCGCCCGCCACCAGCCCGAGGGTCTTCGCCGAGCGCACCATCGACGAGGGCAGGTTCATGCCGAAGTAGAGCATCGAGAGCCAGGAGTCGAAGGTCCCGGCGTTGCCCAGCATCGAAGGGACGCGGGTCGCCATGTAGACGAAGGCCAGGGACAACAGCAGCTTCCAGATCAGGTCCTGCACCGGCTCGAAGGCGGCGATGGCGGCGACCTCGTTGAGGAAGCCGAAGCCCAGGGCCAGCGCGATGAGCTGGATGGCCTGCTGGAACACCGTCGTCATGAAGAGCCTGAGCCAGTGCCTTCCCCAGCCCGCCGTGTGGGGCAATATCCACAGCCCCAACGCGATGGGGGCCAGGGCCAGCAGGAGGTCGATCAACGCCAGGCGCAGAACCATCTGCACGATCACGTAGAGGACGAAGAAGCCGTAGACGAGGTAGAGGACGGCAAGCAGCAGGGCCATGCCCACGCTCCCGGCCTGCACGCCGGTCATCAGGGTGTGGAGGGTGGAGCGGAGCAGGTCGCCCGCCGTGACGTTCAGGGAGACGGCTATGAATCCCGACACGGCGTCGGCCACGTCCAGGACCAGGGCGCACCACCAGAGGGACGATGCGGCGGCCACGAGGCCGAGGACGAGGCGGGGCACCATCTCTCGCCACCCCGCCTGCTGGCGGCCCAGGTGCTCGGCCATGATGAAGCTCAGCCCCATCCAGCCGAGGATCACCACCAGGGCGCCCGACGTGATGGCCCAGACGACCATCCACGCCTGGCGCACCAGTTCGTGGGCGTAGGTGAGGTCGGGAGGGGTGCCGGTGAGGATGTCGCTCATCTGCCGGATTCCCTCCGGCAGTTGTCGGCGTCCTCGCCGCTGGCACGCTCCACCACGCCGCAGAGGGTCCCGTGGACTCCCTCGATCATCCAGCCGGCGAAGGCCCTCGCCCAGCGTCCGGGGTTGAGGGCGGAGAGGATCTTGTCCCAGATGCGGCCCGGCTCGTGGAAGGGTATGACGGCGTAGAAGTCGCCCCTCAACCCGTCCCCGGACTCCGCCAGCATGACCAGCAGGTAGGCCCGGTCGCGGTCGAGCTCGGGGTGCTCGTCCAGGTCGGGGTACTCCCATGAGTACTCCCAGCCGTCGCTTCGCTCCTTCTCGCCGCCCCTGACCCGGTACATGGCGCTTATCCAGTCGCCGGTGTCGGCGTCCCGGACGGCGTAGAAGAGGCTCTCGATCTGCCGGTCGAAGACGGGGCGGGCGACGAACTCGCCGCCGCCCTTGCGCTCGACGAACTCCCGGTCGGCGTTGACGAGGGTCAGCTCGTCAGGAGGGGACTGGGCCAGGGCGATGTTGCTTGCGGGGATTGCCAGGAGCGCCGCCAGAAGCAGCGCGGATGCCAGGGATATTAGCCGCCTTGCCGACCGGAGTTTCGATTTCAGCGCCAACTCGTTCACCTCTATGCGGTTTGATGCGATACATCGGAGTGCATCGCCCGCAAAAGAGTGTGTACAGCCGGATGGCGATTCGGAACCTCCCATGGGGCGGTGCAAAGCTGCACCGGGTGCATGAATGCACTGCCCTGCGAGGGCTTACGAAACACCCCCCTTTGGTGCTGTAGTTGGGGTGTACAGGGAATGGACGTTGGCGGCAGAAAGCCAAGCGGGGTCGTGGGCAAGCTGAAACGGGGTAAATCACCCCCCTACAGGACGTAAACGGGAAGCACTTTTTGGGAAGTCCTCCTTCCGGCGGGGACTTGGATAAAACGGCGTCCCAGGGACTTGGATTCATACAAGCCGGAAATTCGGGAGGGACTTGGATAATCCCCGGCGGTGACTCGGGTTTTTTGGAAGGAGGCGTTGACGATGAAATCACGGGAGCCGGTCTTCGAGAAGAGCCGGAGCGTTGAGGACGTGCACCACCTGCGGCTGATGGCGCTGCTGCGGGAGCTGGTGCGAAACAAGGGTGTGATGAAGGCGACCCAGGAGCTGAACGTGGACTACAGAACGCTGACCAACAGTCTGAAGGACGGCAGGCTGTCGAGGCGGATGCGCCAGGCGTTGGAGAAGGCGCTGCTGGAGGGTGGGGGCTCGCCCGCAGCCGAGCAGCGGGAGCGCAACGACGGGCTGGAGGAGGAGCTGAAGGAAGTGAAGGGACAGGTCGAGGCGGTGGGGAAGGAGGCGGCCAGGGGCGTTGCGGCCGTCAGGGGCGAGGTCAAGGCCCTGGGGGACCGGCAGGCCGGATTCGAGCGGCGCCTCTCGCAGGTGGAGGGGACAGGGGAGGACCCGGGGGAGGAGGCGAACGAGGCGGGCGGCCCGGCGAAGCGGCGGGCCGCGCCCTGGCGGGAGTACCCCGACCTGGTGACCCGGGAGCCTGCCGAGGGCGACGAGGAGGTCTTCGGCGAGGCATGGCCGCTCATCGCAGAGTGGCGGGAGCTGAGGGACGCGCACCCGAACCGGGGCGGTGGCCCTGAGTGGCTGCGGTCCGAGGAGCGTCTGCTGGTGATGGAGCTGACGCTGCTCGAAGAGCACGGCATGACGCTTCCGCCGGAGAAGCAGCCGCTGCGGGACTTCGCTCGGAACGGGCAGATCAACTGGCGCAGGACAGCGCTCTCCGACACGCGGAGGGCGCTGAGGAAGTGGGAGCTTCTGCTGCGCGTGGGGCGCTTCGTTACCTTCGGCCGCTGGCGTCGGTAGTGGGCCACTTTCTGCGTCACGAGTTTGAGGCAACTTTTCTGCAAGAAAAAAGCCACCAAAGAGCCATCAAAGGCAGTGATTCGTGCGGGGGGTCACGCAAGACCTTTCCATCGGGTGTCGGCTGCGGTAATAATTGATGCAGTTTCAGGCTTTTCCAGCGTTTCCCGCCCTAGAAACCTGGGGGCATTTCCCTAAAGCCCGGGCTGCACCGAAAAGGTCGCCCAAGAGGGATGCTGCTGGTGCGGAGTGACTAAGCCCTTCGCAGGCAGCGTTGGCCGAATCGACGGAGTGATAAGCCCTTCGTCCTCGGCCTCGTTCGGTGGGTTGGAGTGATAAGCCCTTCTCCCACCGGGCACGTTCGGCGGTTGGAGTGATAAGCCCTTCTCCCGCTGGACACCAGTCTGACGGTTGGAGTTGATCGCTTCTGCCGCTGGACACCAGTCTTGGCGGTTGGGGTTGATCGCTTCTGCCGCTGGACACCAGTCTGACGGTCGGAGTTTGATCGCTTCTCCGCTGGACGACGGGGACGGAGCGCCTTCTGCGCCTCGTCCTCACCCGGTCGGTCGGAGTGCGTTTTCGCCCCGGCCGACTCCACATGCCTGCGACGTGGCTGTCTGACAGTCATGCCGCAGCTTCGACACGCGCCGGTCTGCGACTGAGGAGCAGGCTGGCCGCTTCACGTCAGGCAGCTTTCCCCAACCCGGACGCTATCCACCCTGGGCGAGCTGCGTCTTCTTTCACCCCACTCCGTCTTCCGCGTTCGACGTTCGACCGTGGGCGGAGTGCGTCTTCGGAACGGCGTCACGGGTTCAACGGCAACGGCACACACATCAGCAAGGAGGTAACGAATGGCGGCAACGGAACGGACACAGGTCAATGAAGGAGGTACGGACATGGCGGAACAGTACGTGGGACCGAGTGCAATGCGGATCGCCAACCTGCTGCCGCACCGGGTCAGCTTCGAGCGGGGCTGGTTCTGGACGACGACGGCGGTCTGTCACGGCGGCAAGTCGGACGGGCTGGCGTTTCGGCAGCGACCGGACGGCGACGGCATCGAGGTCAAGTGTCACACCGGGGGCTGCTCGGCCGGCGTGGTGATAACCGAGCTGGAGGTCTTGATCGGGCTGCCCATCTGGACGGCCTACGCACAGGTGCATGACACCCCGGTCAAGGCCCCTGAGAAGCAGCCGTGGTGGAAGCGGAAGAAGGTCATGGTGGCCGGGGCGGTGGTCCTGGTCGTTGCGGCGCCGCTGCTGACGCTCGACGTGGAGCTCTTCTTCCTGAACCTCGGCGGGCTGGGCATCGGGGCGCTGCTGCTTCGGCGGTTCATGCCCCGGCGTCCGGTAGGCAGGCCGCCTCGACGCTGACAACGGGGGTCTCGGGCTCCCTCATACCCATTCCCAACACGCAAGGGCCGTCTCCCATCCGGGGGCAGCCCTTCTTCTTTGCCCGCAAGCGGGCGCAATCGGCAAGGCAACAAAGCACAGGCACTTAGGAGGTGCACGATGACGACGGCAACACTGGCAACTGGAATGCGGTCGATGGACACGGTGGACAGGCCCCGGCGCAGCCTGGAGGAGCTGGTCGACCAGCTCATGGCGGCGATGGGATTCAAGGACCCTGAGACGGAGACGGCGGAGGCGGAGACGGGCGCGGTGCGCTCGATCCACGAGGCCCGGCGGCTCAGGCAGGCGGGGGACGTCGACGGCGCACTGGCGGTCCTCGCCGGCGTGGACGCGGCGCAAGCGGAGACGAAGGAGGTCCGGTGGGCCTTCTCCGAGTGGATGCAGCTGGTGAAGCGGCGGTTCGGCGGCCGCGGCGCCCTGGTCTACAGCCAGGGCACGGGACGGGCCGCCGCGCTGGTTCCCACCGGCGACGGCGGGACGCTGGAGGTCGCGGCGGTGCTGGGGATGCGCTGGCGGCCGGGCAAGGTCGTCTCGGGGCGCAGCCTCCGGGGGCTCAGGCCCCTGACCGGAGGCGCGTGATGGTCACGGCCAACGTGGACATCTCCGCGCTGAAGGCCCGGCACCCCCTGGGCGACACGGTGGAGGCTTCGGGGGTGCGACTCAGGGGACGGGGCAGGGTCCGCCAGGGCGTCTGCCCCTTCCACGACGAGGTGGAGGGCAGCTTCACGGTGTACGCCGACTCGGAGCGGTTCTACTGCTTCGGGTGCGGACTTGGCGGCGACGTGCTGGACTTCATCCGGCAGGCCGAGGGCCTGAGCCTGCCGGAGGCCATCGCGCGGCTGGACGGCAGCCCAGGGCTTGCGCCCCGGTCTGCTGTTCGTCCAGCCCCAACGCGGCGTCCCAGGTCCGCCGCGCTGCCTCCCCGCGACCCCGCCCTCCTGACGGCGGCGGCGCGCTTCTACGCCGGTACTCTCCGGCGTTCTTCAGAAGCGCGGGAGTACCTGGCCTCGCGGGGCGTCGGCCCGGACGCCGCAGCCCGCCTGGGCCTCGGCTATGCGCCGGGCAGCGGGCTGCGGCAGGCCCTGGAGTCCTGCGGCTTCTCCGAGAAGCGCATCAGGGACTCCGGGCTGTTCATGGAGCGGGGAGCGGAGCGGTTCGCCGGCATGGTCGTCGTCCCCGACGTTACCGGCGGCCTCGTCCGCTGGCTCGCCGGGCGAGCGGTCGTTCCCGACCGGACACCCCGCTTCCAGGCCCTCCCCGGCCCCAAGCCGGTCCTGGGTCTCGGGCGTCTCGGCCCCGCCCCTGGTTGGGCGGTTGTGGCCGAGGGGCTGTTCGACTGGCTCGCCCTTACCGGATGGGGCATCCCATCCTGCGCCGCTCTCGGCACGCAGGGCGTTGAGCGGGTCGCCTCGGCCCTCCGGGGCTGCCCCCGCGTCTTCCTCGCCTTCGATGGCGACGACGCGGGCCTTGAGGCGACGGAGCGGCTTCTGACCCTGCTGGGACGCAGGGCCGCCGCCGTCACCCTCCCCCAGGGCGTCGGCGACGTGGGCGAGCTTGCGGCCCTCCCCCACGGACAGGCCGCCTTCCTTCGCCTGCTGGCGCAGGCGGCTCACTCCGCCCGCTAGCGGCTCCCCGCCGCTCCCCTTCGGGCTTCCGCTCCCGCTTCTTCCCCATTCCCACTCTCACCGCACAGGAGGACCTATGCCCAATTCACGACGGGCTTCGCCCGCCCACGGATTCCCATAGGGGGAGTCCGCATCGGTCATTCGCTACAGGAACACACCACACAGACAAGAAGGAGATTGAGATGTTCAACAAGAACGGAAGCAACAATGGAAACGGGAGCGCGAACGGCGTTCACAAGGACACCGCAGTCGTCGCCCGGAACGGCAACGGGCACAAGCCCGACGCCGCCATCCCCGCCGAGCACGAGCTGCTGTGGGACGGGCTCTCGCCCGCCGTCACGCAGGCGCTCGGACAGCCCATCGACTCCCAGCTGGTCTCCCAGCGCAAGGGGCGCGGCGGCAAGTCCTTCGACTACCTCGAAGGCCACATCGTCATCGCCCAAGCCAACCGGATATTCGGCTACGGCGGCTGGGGCTACGAGCTGGTCGGGGACGTCACCCTGCGCAGGATCGAGACGGTCAACCCCCAGACCGGCGAGGTGAAGGTGGAACAGGGCTACAGCGCCCCGGTGCGGGTCTCCGTGGCGGGCGCCCTGCCCCGCGCCGACATCGGCGTCCACCCGGTGGCGGAGGACACCTTCGACGGGCACGACACGGCCATCAAGGGCGCGGTCACGGACGGATTGAAGCGGGCGTTCCGCAGCTTCGGCGTCCAGTTCGGCAACGCGTTCTACGGCGACCAGCCGCAGGTCGGCAACTCGCCGCAACCGCAGCGCGTCCCTGCTCAGAGCCAGCCCCGTTCTGGAAACGGGGCCAACGGCAACTCCGGCCAGGCCCAGGGCAGGAGCCGCAGCGAGTCCCAGATTGAAAAGCTGCGGAAGCGGCTCTTCGAGATCGCCGCCGAGCAGGGCCTCGATGAGGACCAGGTGCGGTCCGCCGTCGTGGACCGGACGGGCAAGAGCATCGACGACCTGGACGGCACCGAGCTCGGGCCGCTGGTGGAAGCCGCGGCCAACAAGCTCCGGCAGATGCAGCAGGCTCAGGCCGCCTAGTCTGCCGGTCAATCCGGTTCGGAATCGAGAGCGGGGTTGTCTCCGATGGAGGCAGCCCCGCTCCTTCATTACAGGATGACAAGGAGGTCTGAAATGACGACGAACGTTACCTACACACCCTGGGGCTGGACCAAGGACGTCAAGGAGCTTGCCGAGGGCGTCTGGCGGGTCTCGACGCCCAGCCACGGCGGGCTGAAGCTCAGCACGGAGCGGTGGGACTCCCTTCCCGCCGAACTGCGTGACGCCATGTATTCGCAGACCTTCGCCGAGGAGGACTGCGAGGAGCCCATCGTCAGAACGCTGCTCGGCTTGGGCGACGAATGCGAGAGGGAGATGGCCCTGAAGGTGGCGGGCTACTTCGACCGCTACGCTCCGGCGCTCCCCTACCTCCGCGACTGCCCGCCGGGCATCCACCACCACGCCGTCGCCTACCGGGGCGGCCTCGGCACGGACCCGTTTGAGCGGTTCGACACCTGCATCGAGGCCGAGTCGTTCGCCAACGACCCGGAGATGGTGCGGGCCTACGGGAGGATGGAGGCCATCGAGTGCGCCGGGACGCGCCCGCTCTGCCTCGGAAAGGCGGACAGGCCATGACTACGGGGACGCGGGCAAGACCCCGCAGCCTTCCCAGCACGACGACGAAGCTGCAAACGGAGATGGGCAGTCTTTTCGTCACCGTCTCCGTGGACGATGACGGCGAACCCTTCGAGGTCTTCGGCTACCTGGGAAAGGGCGGCTCCTTCCAGCATGGCGTTACGGAGCTTGCGTGCCGGTTGATCTCCCTGCATCTGCGGAGGGGAACCCCGGTCGAAGAGGTGATTGACCAGATGCAGGGCATCCAGGAGATGCAGCCATTCTGGAACCAGATGGGCGACGGCAGAAGCGTGCCCGTCCACGGCCTCGGAGACGGCATCGCCCACATCCTCAAGGCTCACCTGAAGGCCAGGGAGGAGCGGGGGACGGCGCAGGAGCAGGACATCAAGGCGGCCGCATGAGCGGCGCACACAACGGCAATCGAAGCGGGGCCGCCCGTGAAGGAGACAGCCCCGCCTCGATTCCGTTGTCTTGGCCGTTCATGCGGCCGCTTTTATCTCAGTCGCCGCCTCGTGCGCCGTCTCCGCTTCTCGCTCCTCCGTGGCCTTCAGGTGGGCCTTGAGGATGTGGGCGATGCCGTCGCCGAGGCCGAGCACCGCCACGCTCTTGCCGTCCGGCATCGTGTTGAAGAAGGGCTGCATCTCCTGAATCCCCCGGCACTGGTCAATCACCTCTCCGACCGGGGTTCCCCTCCGCAGATGCAGAGAGATCAACCGGCAGGCCAGCTCGGTGACGCCGTGCTGGAAGCTGCCTCCCTTCCCCAGCCAGCCGAACACCTCGAAGGGCTCTCCGTCCTCGTCCGTCGAGACGGTGACGTAGAGGTTCCCCATCTCCGTCTGGAGCTTGGTCGTCGTGCTGGGAAGGCTCCGGGGCCTTGGCCGCGTCCCCGTAGTCATGGCCTGTCCGCCTTTCCGAGGCAGAGCGGGCGCGTCCCGGCGCACTCGATGGCCTCCATCCGCCCGTAGGCCCGCACCATCTCCGGGTCGTTGGCGAACGACTCGGCCTCGATGCAGGTGTCGAACCGCTCAAACGGGTCCGTGCCGAGGCCGTCCCGGTAGGCGACGGCGTGGTGGTGGATGCCCGGCGGGCAGTCGCGGAGGTAGGGGAGCGCCGGAGCGTAGCGGTCGAAGTAGCCCGCCACCTTCAGGGCCATCTCCCTCTCGCATTCGTCGCCCAAGCCGAGCAGCGTTCTGACGATGGGCTCCTCGCAGTCCTCCTCCGCAAAGGTCTGCGTGTACATGGCGTCCCGCAGTTCGGCGGGAAGGGAGTCCCACCGCTCCGTGCTGAGCTTCAGCCCGCCGTGGCTCGGCGTCGAGACCCGCCAGACGCCCTCGGCAAGCTCCTTGACGTCCTTGGTCCAGCCCCAGGGTGTGTAGGTAACGTTCGTCGTCATTTCAGACCTCCTTGTCATCCTGTAGTGAAGGAGCGGGGCTGCCCCATCGGAGACAACCCCGCCCCATTCCGAACCCGAATCGACCGGCGGACTAGGCGGCCTGCGCCTGCTTCATCTGCCGGAGCTTGTTGGCGGCGGCCTCGACCAGCGACCCCAGCTCGGCGGCCTCCAGGTCGTCGATGCTCTTGCCCGTCCGGTCGACCACGGCGCTCCGCACCTGGTCCTCGTCGAGGCCCTGCTCGGCGGCAATCTCGAAGAGCCGCCTCCGCAGCATCTCCTCCTGGGACTCGTTGCGCCTGTCCTGAGCCTGCCGAACGGGGCTCTTGCCGTTGGCCTGGGACTGGCCGGAGCTTCCGTTGGCCGGGGCGGGGACGCGCTGCGGTTGCGGCTGGCCGCCGACCTGCGGATGGTCGCCGTAGAAGCCGTTCCCGAACTGGACGCCGAAGCTGCGGAAGGCCCGCTTCAGGCCGTCGGTCACGGCGCCCTTCATGGCCGTGTCGTGCCCGTCGAAGTTGTCCTCGGTCACCGGGTGGACGCCGAGGTCGGTGCGGGGCAGAGCGCCCGCGACGGTGACCCGCACCGGGGCGCTGTAGCCCTGGTCCACCTTCACCTCGCCGGTCTGGGGATTGACTGTCTCGATCCGGCGCAGGGTCACGTCTCCGGCCAGCTCGTAGCCCCACCCTCCGTATCCGAATATGAGGTTGGCCTGGTCGATGACGGCGTGGCCTTCGAGGTAGTCGAAGGACTTGCCGCCGCGACCCTTGCGCTGGGAGACCAGCTCGGGGTCGAGGGGCTGTCCGAGCGCCTGCGTGACGGCGGGCGAGAGCCCGTCCCAGAGCAGCTCGTGCTCACTGACGATTGCGGCGTCGGGCTTGTGGCCGTTGCCGTTCCGGGCGACGACGGCGGTGTCCTTGTGGACGCCGTTCGCGCTCCCATTTCCGTTGTTGCTTCCGTTCTTGTTGAACATCTCGATCTCCTTCTTGTCTGTGTGGTGTGTTCCTGTAGCGAATGACCGATGCGGCTGCCCCTACGGGAAGCCGTGCGCGGGCGGAGCCCGTCGTGAATCGGGCATAGGTCCTCCTTGGCGGTGAAAGTGGGGGTGGTGCGGGCGCGAGTCCCGCAGGCAAGCGACGGAGCGCGGCAGGCTCCGTTAGAGGGGATGGGTGGTGAGGGAGGGGGAGAAGTGGAGCGAAGCCCGCTGGGGAGCGGCGGGGAGCCGCTAGCGGGCGGAGCGGGCAGCCTGCCAGAGCAGGCGGAGGAAGGCGGCGCGTCCGTGTGGCCGGGCCGCAAGCTCGGCCACGTCGCCGATGCCGGGGGGAAGGGTGACGGCGGCGGCCCTGCGACCCAGCAGGGTCAGAAGCCGCTCCGTCGCCTCCCGGCCCGCGTCGTCCGAATCGAAGGCGAGGAAGACGCGGTCGCAGACCCGGAGGGCCTCGGCGACCCGCTCAACTCCCTGGGTGCCCAGGGCGGCGACCGCCGGGAACTCCCAGCCGGCGAGGGCGACCCAGTCGAACAGCCCCTCGGTGACGACCGCCCACAGCGGGACGGGGCCGAGACGCCCCAGGCCCAGCACCGGTTTGGGGCCGGGCAGCGCCTGGAACCGGGGCGTCCGGTCGGGGTCGACGGCCCGGCCCGCAAGCCAGCGGACGAGGCCGCCAGAGACGTCGGGAACGACGACCATGCCGGCGAACCGCTCCGCTCCCCGCTCCATGAACAGCCCGGAGTCCCTGATGCGCTTCTGGGAGAAGCCGAGGGACTCAAGAGCCAGCCGCAGCCCGCCGCCCGGCGCATAGCCGAGACCGAGGCGGGCTGCGGCGACGGGGCCGACGCCCCGCGAGGCCAGGTACTCCCGCGCTTCTGTGTGACGCCGGAGCCGCCCGGCGTAGAAGCGCGCCGCCGCCGTCAGCAGGTCGGGCTCGCGGGGATGCACCGCGGCGTACTCGGGACGCCGCGGTCCGGCTGGACGGTTGGCGGCCCTGGGCGCAGGCCCTGGGCTGCCGTCCAGCCGCGCGATGGCCTCCGGGAGGCTCAGCCCCTCGGACTTCTGGATGAAGTCCAGGACGTCGCCCCCCTCGCCGCAGCCGAAGCAGTAGAACCTTTCACTGTCGCCGTACACCGTGAAGCTGCCCTCGACCTCGTCGTGGAAGGGGCAGACGCCCTGGCGGACCCGGCCCCTTCCACGGAGACGGACTCCCGCCGCCTCCACCGTGTCGCCCAGCGGGTGCCGGGCCTTCAGCGCGGGGATGTCCACGTTGACCGCGACCATCACGCACCTCCGGTCAGGGGCCGCAGGCCCCGGAGGCTGCGCCGCGAGACGACCTTGCCCGGCCGCCAGCGCATCCCCAGGACGGCAGCGACCTCCAGCGCGCCGTCATCCCTGGGTACCACCGCAGCGGCCCGCCCCGTGCCCTGGCTGTAGACCAGGGCGCCGAGGCCGAACCGCCGCCTTACCAGCTGCTTCCACTCGGCGAAGGCCCACCGGGCCTCCCGCGGGGCCGCCTTCGCCGAGTCCACGCCGGCGAGGACCGCCAACGCCGTGTCGACGTCCCCAGCCTGCCGGAGACGCCGGGCCTCGTGGATCGAGCGCACCGCGCTCGGCTCCGCCGGCGTCTCCGTCGATGCCGTCTGCGTTGCCGTTGTCGGCTCCTCATCCTTGAATCCCATCGCAGCGAAGAGCTGGTCGACCAGCTCCTCCAGGCTGCACCTGGGCCTGTCCACCGAGTCCATCGTCCCATTGCCTATTGCCACTGTTGCCGTCGTCATCGTGCACCTCCTAAGTGCCTTTGCTTAGTTGCCTTGCCGATTGCGCCCGCTTGCGGGCAAAGAAGAAGGGCCGCCCCCGGATGGAGACGGCCCTTGCGTGTTGGGATGGATTGTGAGAGAGCGGGAGCCCCCTCGGTCAGCGCCTGAACCTCCTTACCGGAGGACGCCGGGGCATGAACCGCCTGAGCAGCAGCGCCCCGATGCCCAGCCCGACGAGGTTCAGGAAGAAGAGCTCGCCGTCGCCGGTGATGAGCGGCGCCGCAATCACCAGGGCGACCGCCCCGGCCACCATGACCCGCCTCTGCTTCCACCAGGGCCGCTTCTCAGGGGCCCTGACCGCCGCGTCGCGGACCGGTTCGTAGGCCGTCCAGATGGGCAGCCCAATGAGCGCCTCAAGCTCGGTTATCACCACGCCGGCCGAGCAGCCCCCGGTGTGGCACCTGATCTCAATGCCGTTGCCGTCCGGTCGCTGCCGAAACGCCAGCCCGTCCGACTTCCCGCCATGACAGACCGCCGTCGTCGTCCAGAACCAGCCCCGCTCGAAGCTCACCCGGTGCGGCAGCAGGTTGGCGATCCTGAGCGCGCTCGGTCCCGTGTACCGTTCCTGTGTCCGTGATTCGTCCATGCCTGTGTACCTCCTTGCTGATTGGTATGCCGTTGCCGTTGAACCCGTGTGTCCGAATGCCTAAGACGCACTCCGCCCGCGGTCGAATGTCGAACGCGGAAGACGGAGTGGGGTGAAAGAAGACGCAGCTCGCCCAGGGTGGATAGTGTCCAAGTTGAGGGGAAAGCTGCGAGACGTGAAGCGGCCAGCCTGCTTCTCAGTTGCAGACCGGCGCGTGTCGAAGCTGCGGCCCTGGCTGTCAGTCAGCCGTGCCGCAGACATGAGGAACCGGTCGGAGCGAAAGACGCACTCCGACCAGCTTGCTTGGGAAGAAGCGCAAGGAGCGCTCCGTTCCCGGTGTCCAGCGGATGAGGCGATCAACCTCAGCCACCGAACGAACGCCCAGCGGATGGAGCGATCAACCCCAGCTCGCCGGACCGGTGTCCGCGGGTGAAGGACCAACGTCAAACTTCACCCGATGGACGTGGACCGAGGACGAAGGACCAGTGTCAAACTCCGTCGATTCGGCCCGCGCTGGTTGCGAAGGACCAACGTCAACTCCGCAGTGGCCAGCATTCCCTCGTGGGCGACTCTAAGGTCAACCCGTGCAACAGGGATCACGCACCCAGGTTTCTATGGTCGGAAACCTTGGAGAAAGCCAAACAGTGCGTTCATTATTACCGCAACCGAAACCCGATGTGAAGGCCTTTCGAGCGTTGCCGCCCAAATCGTTCGATTTAGGTCATGTTTAGTTCATATTTAGTTCCACGAAAGTCCACATCGAGCATTCGGCAACTCGCCACACGTTCGCCCCGGTCACTTCCACCACCGACCGAACGAAACGAAGCGCCCGACCTTGCGCAGAAGCTCCCACTTTCGCAGCGCTCTCCGCGTGTCGAAGAGCGCCGTCCTGCGCCAGCTGACCTGCCCGCTCCGGTCGAGGCCGCGCAGCGGTTGCTTCTCCGGCGGAAGCGTCATCCCGTGCTCTTCGAGCAGGGCCAGCTCCACGACCAGCAGACTCTCCTGGGCCGTCAGCCAGTCGAAGCCCCCGCCCTCGTTGGGGTGCGAGCCCTTCAGCTCCCGCCACTCGACGATGAGCGGCCACGCATCGCCGAATATCTCCTCGTCGTCGTCGACCGGCTCCCGGGTCGCCAGGTCGGGGTACTCCCGCCGCATCGACGGCTTCGTCGGAGGTTTTCTGTCCCGGCCTGATGAACCGGCTTCGGCCTCGGCTGAACCATGTGGGGATGGACCGGCGCCTGCCTGACCGGCCCCGGTCCCCTGGCCGCCGTCCCGCCGCAGGGCCGCCACCTCGCCCTCGATGCCTGACAGACGCCTCCGCACCTCCTTGCCCAGCTCCTCGTGGCCCTCCTCAACCGCCTGCAACCGCCCTTCGAGCTCCTCGTTGCGCCTGCGCTGCCGCTCCGCCGCCGAGCCGACGCCCTCCTGCAACGCCCGCTCCAACGCCTGGCGCACCCGCCGGGTCAGCTGCCCGGTCTTGGCGCTGTCCGTCACCGTCTGCGGGTCGATCTCCAGCACCCGCGCCGCGCCCTTGTAGCCCTTGTCCCGCACCAGCTCTTGCAGCAGCGCCATGAGCCGCATGTGGTAGACGTTCTCCACGTCCTTGCTGCTTTCGATGCCGTGTTCGGTAGTTTTCATCGACTTTCCTCCTTCTCAAGAATTGCCCTCAGCTTTGGACCGGTTTCGACCAACGTCTCCGACCGGCGTCATGCACCCCCACATCCACTGCAGATTTCGTCCGGTTTTCCAACCGACCCGCCGCATTACTGCCGTGTTTACACCCCCACATCCAGCGAGTTTCGGCGCCGGGAACCGGAACCGGGCCTTTCAACAAAGTGTTCACTGTTTACCTCCTGTAGGGGGGTGATTTACCCCTGTTTCAGCTTGCGCACGACCCGACTGACGACTTCCCGACTAAAGTCACTTTCCTGTACACCCCCATTACTGCATGTCCGAGGCCGAAATCCTAGCGCCCTGAAAGGCACATCATCTGATAAGACTTTCAGGTAGTTTCCACCCGTAATTCACTTGTTCACACTCTCTGTCGAGCGATGCAATCAAACGCATCGCAGCAAGACGCAGAGAGGTGAACGAGTTGGCGCTGAAATCGAAACTCCGGTCTTTTAGGCGGTTTATTCCCCTGGCACCCGCGCTGCTGCTGGCGGCGCTCCTGGCGATCCCCGCGAGCAACATCGCCCTGGCCCAGACGCCGCCCGACGAGCTGACCCTCGTCAACGCCGACCGGGACTTCGTGGAGCGCAAGAAGGGCGGCGAATTCGTCGCCCGGCCCCTCTTCGACCGGGAGATCGCAACCCTCTTCTACGCGGTGAGGGACGCCGACACCGGCGATTGGATAAGCGCCATGTACCGGGTGAAGGGCGGCGAGAAGAAGAGGGGCGACGGCTGGGAGTATTCGTGGGAGTACCCCGACGCCGACGACCACCCCGAGCTCGACCGCGACCGGGCCTACCTGCTGGTGATGCTGGCCGAGGACGAGGACGGCAAAAGAGGCGACTTCTACGCCGTCGTCCCCATCTACCAGCCGGGCCGCATCTGGGACAAGATCCTCTCCGCCCTCAACCCCGGACGCTGGGCGAGGGCCTTCGCCGGCTGGATGATCGAGGGCACCCACGGGACCCTCTGCGGAGTGATTGAGCGGGCCAGCGGCGAGGACGTCGACAACTGCCGGAGGAACTCCGGCTCATGAGCGACATCCTCACCGGCACCCCTCCCGACCTGACCTACGCCCACGAGCTGGTGCGCCAGGCGTGGATGGTCGTCTGGGCCATCACGTCCGGCGCCCTGGTCGTGATCCTCGGCTGGATGGGGCTCAGCCTCATCGTGTCCGAGCACCTTGGACGCCAGCAGGCGGGGTGGCGTGAGATGGTGCCCCGGCTCGTGCTCGGCCTCGTGGCCGCCGCGTCTTCCCTGTGGTGGTGCGCCCTGGTCCTGGACGTGGCCGACGCCGTGTCGGGATTCATAGCCGTCTCCCTCAACGTCACCCCCGGAGACCTGCTCAGGGCTCCCCTCGACACATTCCTCAGAGCCGTCCAGGCCGGGAGCGTGGGCATGGCGCAGTTCCTGGCCCTGCTCTACCTGGTCTACGGCTTCTTCGTGCTCTACGTCATCGTGCAGATGGTGCTGCGCCTCGCCCTCATCGACATCCTGCTCGCCCTGGCCCCGATTGCGCTAGGGCTGTGGATTTTGCCGCACACGGCGGGATGGGGACGGCACTGGCTCAAGCTCTTCATGACGACGGTGTTCCAGCAGGCGGTGCAGCTCATCGCCCTGGCCCTGGGAATCGGCTTCCTCAACGAGTTCGCGTCGGTCGCCGCTTTCGAGCCGGTGCAGGACCTGATCTGGAAGCTGCTCATGTCCCTGGCATTCGTCTACATGGCGACCCGGGTGCCCTCAATGCTGGGCAACGCCGGGACCTTCGACTCCTGGCTCTCGATGCTCTATTTCGGCATGAACCTGCCCTCGTCGATGGTGCGGTCAGCGAAGACCATCGGGCTGATGAGCGGGGCCGCAGGTGGACCGGGCGGCATGGCCGTCGGAGCGATTGCGGCCAGCGCGGGCGTTTCGGCGGCAGCCGGCGGCCTCAGCTCGGCGGCTTCGATGGCGACCCCATCGGCGGGCGGAGACGGCGGCGGCGAGCCCAGGAGCAGCGGCGAGTAACCACGACAACCAACAGGCGCGGACGAGACCCGCGCCGACCAATACCACGACGGAGGAGCCGCGATGTGCAGGTAACGGAGCTTACGAACCCCGACCGGTAGAGACGAGCGGAACGCTCGACAAGCAAAGAGGAGTGAAACGAATGGAACAGCTGACACAGACCATATCGAACCTGGTGGGCATCCTGCTGGGCGTCGTGGGGGGCATCGGCGTCGGCTTCTTCATCTACGGCGCGTACCTGTACCTGACGGCCAGCGGCGCGCCCCACCAGATGGAGCGCGGCAAGAGCGCCATGATGACCGCCCTGGCGGGCATCGTCCTGGCCCTGGTCGCCTACGGCGTCGTGGAGCTGGTGATGAACGCCGTCGTGGACCCCGGCATCGAAATCGACGACGTGCTGCCCGAACCCCAAGCGCCGGACGCGGCAACCCCAACGCCGGACGGCGGGTAGGCGGACGTGAGGAGGAGAGACACATGAGAGAACACGAGGTACCGACTCACGTTCAGGCCGAGGACCGGGTGCTGCTGGGGTTGACATTCCCGCAGATCGTGGCGGTGACTGCGGTGTGCGCCATCTCCTACGGCGCATACCGCTACGCCCCAGTCGGCCCCTCCGAGGTGCGCATGGCGATAGCCGTCGTCCTCGGGCTGTTCGGCGTGGCGATGGTGGTGGGGAAGATAGGGGGTCGGCGGCTGCCCCTGGTGGCCGCCGACCTGCTGAAGTACCGGCTGGGGGCGCGGCTCTACGCCGGGCCGGTGTCCCAGCTGGTGAGAAGCGAGCCACCCGCGCCGGCGCAGCCGGTCAGGAGCGGCCCCGGCCCGCTGAGCCTGATGGCGAAACGCGCCGGACGCGGCCTGGGAAGGCTGCGCAAGAACAGGAAGACCCGCAAGAACAAGGAGCGCCGCAACGGGCGCATGCGCTGGTTCGGCAAGCGCAGGGGGAAGGACGGGCGTAACAGTCACGGCCAGGACCACCGGGCCGAGACCCTGCAGACGAGGAATCGGAAGCCTCGCGTGGGCTGGATTCCGGTGGTGGCTCTGGCCGTCCTGATGGCGGCGGTCGTCGCCGTCCCGCAGTCGGCCCTGGCCGACGACCACGAGCCCTGGCGGGACGAGATCGACTTCGAGGTCACCGAGCCGGTGGAGGGACGCCGGATATTCGTCGAGGGACTCACCGTCTCCGGCGACCGGGCCGCCGTCACCCTCCGGGCCTCCACCCCCCTGGACATCCGCGTCCGGGCCTTCGGCGGCCCGCAGGGCACATGGCTGCGCTTCTGGGGCTCAGCCAGCCTCGACGAGGGGGAGCGCATCGACTACTCGCTCCCCCTCCACGGCCCGGCGCCGTCCTTCACCGTCTCGTGGGAGGACACCCTCGGCCAGGCCGGGGCCCTCACGGTCAAGGAAGCGCAGCTTCCCTTTCCCCTGCCGGTCGTCGAGGGGGAGTTGTGCGACATGCGTATGACTTCCCTGGGCTGGACGCCCGGAATTGTCTCCGGCGTCATCACGTCCGAGTGCGTCACACACACCGAGCACCCGGTGGACCTTCAGATGGTGGCGGGACACGCCAGCGTCACCGAGACGTCCCTGATGGACGCCCAGGTGACGGCGGTCACGGGGACGGTCGCCGCTGCCACCGGCGCGTCGAGCGCAAGCGTCGCCTTCGTCCCCGACGGAGAGACCCGCTTCCGGCTGCCCATCGGGGATGGTCAGGCGATTCACGCCCTGAGCGTGGACGTGAGTCTTGAGGCGAGCCTCCGCATCCCCATACCACCGCTGACGCAGCTCACCCACCACCCGGAGCGAGTGGAGCAGGTCACCAGGACCGTGCACCTCCATCGTCCGGGGGACAGCGACTACGACAGCCAGACGGTGGCGCTCACCCGCGATGACGGCTCCACGGAGTCCGCCACCGCGACGGCCTACGCCTACGTCCCCAGCGCCACCATCGCAAGGCAGGTGACGGTGGACGTCCTGCACAAAGAGCACGTCAAGGCCGAGACGGTCGAACGGACGCCCGTCACCAGGACCAGGGCCGACACGCCGTCCCTTGCGTCCGGCGTCGGGACCGACGACCCCTTCGAGGTCCTGGTCTTGCCCCAACCGGAGCCGGAGGACCCGCCCGCCGATCAGGAGCCAGCCGGCGGCCTGGGCGAATGGTTCGACCTGCTGGGATGGGAGTGGCCCTGGTGAGGCGGGCGCTGACGGCGACGCTTCTGGCCGGGGTGGCGCTGGCGACCACCGGCGCGGCCCCGGACACGAAGGAGGCCATGCTGGAGCAGTTCGACCGCGTGCTCACCGCCATGTCCTACGCCGCCGCCGGACTCGCCGTCTTCGCCATCGTCTGGGCGGGATTCGCCCTGATGGCCGAGGGCGGCGAGGAGCGCGGCGGGGGCAGGGCCAAGACCGCCGTCGTTATGGCGGTGATTGGCCTGGTCCTGGTGCTTTCGGCCAAGGGCGTGGCCGCGCTGCTGAGGAGCGGCCTCGTCCCCTTCCCAACCCCATAGAGAGAAGGAATCAATCCAATTGAAGAAGCTGATTGAACGAATCACGAGGCGGAGAGCGGGGAGCGCCCCGGACGGGGCCGTCGCTCCGCCGGCAATACCCGAGGACGGACTCCCCACGGAGCTGGAACCCGGCGCAACGACGGAAACCCCGGCCCCCAAGCCGCCGCCGGACCTGCCCCTGTTCTTCATGCTGTCGCACCTGGACGACGACGGCCCGGTGCGCCTGGACGGGGTGAAGCTCGGCGTCTGCGAGGTGATGGGCCTGGAGCTGGACGAGCCGAAGCTCGGGGCCTTCGCCGGGGCGCTCAACGCCCTCGACTTCCCGGCGCAGCTGCTCGTCAGACAGCACCCGCCGCGCCTAGGCAGGCTCAGAGAGAACCTGCAACAGGCCCAGCCCGACAACCTTCCCCCGCAGACGAAGGCCGCCTCCGAGTCCCTTCACAGACTGCTCACCGACCTTGAGGCCCGCGACGGCATCCTCGACCGGCGCTTCTACGCCGTGTGCGAGTCCGCCCGCATCGACGACCTGCGCGGGCTCCTCGCAAGGGCGGGGCTGGCAGTCCACCCCCTCCGAGGCCGCCAGCTTCGGATGTTCCTCGTGTCGGCCGCCCTGGGCGGCTCACCTTCCGAGTTCGACGAGGAGACGCCGGTCGAGGTGGAGGTCAACCGGCGTGAAGTTCGCGTGGGCGACCAGCTCACTCGTTCCCTGCACCTGGGCCGCTGGCCCCGCTCCCTGGCCCCCGGCTTCCTCCAGGGACTCATGGCGGCGGGAGCGCCGATGGATCTCTCCGTCCACGTCGGCCCCATACCGGCGGAGCAGGCGGCCAGGACGCTGGAGTGGCAGAAGGTCCGCTTCGAGTCGGCGCAGTCCCTGTCATTCAAGCGGGGCCGCACCATGTCCCCCGAGGCGGAGATCGCCCTGGAGGACATCACACGGCTGCGAGACGAGGTGCAGCGGGGGCGGGAGCGGCTGTTCCACGCCTCGCTTTCGGTCACCCTCCATGCCAGGAACGAGGCGTCGTTGAGGGAGATGACCCAGCGGGCGAAGGCCCACTTCGGCGCGACGCTCGGCAAGCTGGACAACCTGGCCTTCCGCCAGCGCGAGGGGCTGCTTTCGACGCTGCCCCTGGCCCTGAACGCCGTGGCCGAGTGGCGCAGCCTGGACACGTCCAGCATCGCAAGGCTCTTCCCCTTCTCGCCGCCCGACCTGGACACCCGCAGCGGCACCCTCTACGGCATCGACATGCGGGCGTGCTCCCCCGTGGTCTACGACCCCTGGGACGGGACGCACCTCAACGCCAACACCGCCGTCCTGGCAAGGTCGGGAAGCGGCAAGAGCTTCGCCACCAAGCTGGGAGTGTTGCGGGGTCTGTGCCGGGGCATCACCGCCTACGTCATCGACCCGGAGGGCGAGTACGCCGACATGGCCCGCGCCGCCGGAGGCCGCGTGCTCTCCCCCGGCGTGCCGGGCGAGGGCATGAACCCTTTCGTCATCGATAAGGGCGACTCCGAGGAGATGCTCCAGCGCATAGGCAGCCTCAGACGCCTCATCGAAGTCATGGTGGGAGAGAGCCTCGGCGCGGCCCGCCGCGCATCCCTCGACCACGCCTTGGCGGGCTATTACGCCAGGCCCCGCGAACGAACGGGGTTCCGCGATTTTTACAAATATCTGCAAGAGAGCGAGGCCGGCGATCCCGATCTCGCAAGACTGCTGAGGCCCTTCGCCACCGGCAGCCTGCGTCACCTGCTATCCGACGAGGGCGACGACCTGTTGGGCAGCGAGGCCCTGGTCACGGTCTTCGACCTGCGGCTGCTGGAGCCGGAGCTTCGGCCCGCCGCCGCGATGGTCTGCACCGAGACGGTGTGGGCCGCCGCCGCCCAGGACCCCAAGCCCCGCCTGCTGGTCGTGGACGAAGTGTGGTCGATCATGCAGCACCCCGAGGGCGCGGCCTTCATGGTCAGCATGGCCAAGCGGGCGAGGAAGCACCGCTTGGGGTTGCAGTTCATAACGCAGGACGTCCAGGACCTCCTCTCCGAGGACACGTCGAGGACCATCACCGGCCACTCCGGTCGGGCGCTCCTCCAGAACGCCGCCTTCAAGCTGCTGCTCCAGCAGGACGCCGCCGCCATCGGCACCGTCGGCGACGCCTTCGATCTGCCCGAGGACCTCCAACGCTGGCTCCTCTCATGCCCCCGTGGGGACGGCCTGCTGCTGGCAAGAGGCCAGCGATTCCCGGTCCGCATCGAGGCCACGCCGGAGGAGACGGCGGTAATCGAGTGGCGGCCCGGACGCCATTAGAGAAAGGAATGACACCTATGAAGCTCAACCCGAAGGAAATCCTCTTTGGAAACGACGACGACAGGAAGGACCCGGTCCTGCTGGCGGTGACGCCGCCCAGGACGGGGGAGCGCACCCTGCTCGGCGTCGAGAACCTCCTCCAGTCCATCGCGGTGCCGGAACCTTTCTCCCTGGAACTGACCGGGGACATGGACGGCGTGACCCTCATGGCCCGCTGCCTCGACGACCGGGTGGTGCGAGCCCAGCTCTCCGCCCACTACCCACAGGCTCGGATACAGAAGGTTGACGCAGAGGACGACCCCCTGCGCCTCGAAGAGGGCGAGCAGGCGTGGAGCATCACGCTGCGGGCCGACGGCCCCGAGTACGTCCCCCTGCGCACCTTCCGCGACGATGACCTCCTCGACCCCGGCTCCGACCCCCTGATAGCCCTCATGGGCGCTCTTTCGGCCCTGTACGAGGGTGAGCGCGTGGTGGCGCGGCTGATGCTGCGCTCCCTGGGACCCGACTGGTCGCAGGCCCACATGGAGAAGGCCCACAAGCGGCCCGGCATGGAGCCGAAGGAACCCGCCTACACCTACCAGACCAAGCCCCTCCAGATGGACGGCGTGACCATGGCCGTCCTCGGCCTGGGCGCTCTCGCCGCGCTGAAGGGCTACCTGTGGGTGCAGGACGGCGAGACATGGAAGGCCGCAGCCCTGGGCACGGTTACGGCCCTCGGGCTGGCCGTGGGCAGCTGGGCGTGGTGGCGGTGGAAGAAGGCCCGGTCCCGCGTCGAGGACCCCATCCTGATACAGGAGAAGGTCTCCCGCATCGCCTTCGAAGCCGAGCTGCAGATCGTCGCCGTCCTGCCCGCCGACACCGGACAGCAGCGGGCCAGGGAGCTTCTCGGTCCGGTGACCGCCGCCTACCGCCACTACGACAACCCCGCGGGCGCCCGTTTCAAGGTGAGCCGCGTGCGCCCCGTCGTGCCCGACGCGCAGTCGCTCCACCCGCCGGGCCCCGGCCTGTTCGGCAAACGCAGCGTCCTGGGGGTGCGCGAGATCGCCGCCCTGTGGCACCCGCCGGGCGCCGGAGACGAGACGCCCCTGGTGGAGCGGTCCGGCGCGAGGGCGCTCAGCCCCTCGGCCAAGGGCACCAGGGGCGGCGCCCTGGTGGGAGACACCACCGCCGGCGCCAAACGGGAGATCCGCTTCCCCGACGACCTGCTCAGGCGTCACCACCTCTACGTCGCCCGCACCCGCATGGGCAAGTCCACCCTCATGCACCACCTCGTCACGCACAAGCTCAGGGAGAAGGCGGCGGGCAGGGACAACGACGCCATCGTGGTCATAGACCCCCACACCGACCTGGCGGCTGGGATCCTCCAACACGTCCCCGAGTCCCTCGTAGACCGGGTGCGCCTCATCGACCTCTCCGACGAGACCCGCGCCCCGGGCATCAACCTGCTGGACACCCGCATCTTCGCCGACCGCGACCGCACCGCCGACTCGGTGGTCAGGGTCGCCAAGGGCCTGTGGGAGCAGTGGGGGCCGAGGATGCAGTCCATCCTCGAACAGACCGTCAAGACGCTTCACGAGGCCAACGAGCAGGTGGAGGCGGAGGCCCAGTACACCATCCTCGACGGCCTGAAGCTGCTCTCCAACGACCCGTTCCGCAAGGACGTGCTGAAGAAGGTCTCCGACCCCTACCTGCTGGAGTGGTGGGCCAGGGACTTCGGCAGCTGGCACCGCCAGTACAAGGCCGAGGCCCTCGCCCCCGTCCAGACCCGCCTCTCCTACTACGCCTCCTCCAAGCGGGCAAGGGCCATCCTGGGCCAGCGCCGCTCCACCATCGACATGCGGAGGGTCATCCACGACGGCGGCGTCCTGCTGGTCTCCACCTCCCAGGGAACGGTGGGCAGGGACGTGGCCGCCCTCGTGGGAGCGTCGATCCTCAACCTCGTCGACGCGGTGATCCGGGAGCAGGGAAGCGTTTCGCTGAACAGGCGCCGGGGCGCCCTGGTCGTCGTGGACGAGATGCAGTCGATGCCCGGCGTGGACTACGAGTCGATGCTCTCGGAGCTCGGCAAGTTCGGGGCCAGCTTCATCCTGGCCACCCAGAGCCTCGCCAAGCTCGACGACCTCTCCCGCACCATGCGCGACACCCTGCTGGCCAACGTGGGCTGCCTCGCCGTCTTCCAGGTGGCCGGCAACGACGCCCGGACCCTGGTCTGGGAGCTGGGCAAGGACCGGGTGACTGAGGACGACATCGTGTCGCTCCCCGTCCACCACTGCTACGTCAGGGCCACCGTCGGGACCGAGCGGATGCCCGCCTTCTCGATGATGGTCAGAAAGCCGGAGGAGGGAGACCCCGCCGTCGCCGACCGCGTTCGCGAGGCGACGTCCGCATACACCGTCTCGGCCCGGCAGGCGGACTACGCAGACGCCGACGGCCACAGGAAGGTGGGCGACTACCGCAAGGGCATCGAGGACCTCGAAAACGCCGCGCAGGAAGGGGAACAGGACCCGGAAGGCGGGAAGCAGACCGGAAAGCCCAAGAAGGCCCCTGCGGAGGCCGGGGAAGATGAGACCGGCGGGCACCTGAGTGAGGACACGGAACAGGAGGCCGAGGCATGAGACCCGAAGGATGTGAACCCGACCTGCTCCGCACCCTGGCGTGGATGCCCTTTCTCGACCGGCAGGAGATGGTCGCCGTGTCGGGCTGGTCCAGGGCCGCCGTCTACGAGGCCGTCGAGAAGCTGGAGACCGCGGGGGCCTGCGCCTCCGTGCTCCACTCCGCCGCCCCGTTTCCCCCGGCGCGGAGGTTCCACCTCACCGCCGCGGGGCTGCGCAGGCTCGCCGATGAGGAGGACAAGCCCCTGGACATCCTGGTGCGCTCCCGTCCCGTCTCGGCGCAGTGGCGGCGCAACCTGATGGAGCGTCTGGACGCCCTCGCCGTCATCTACCGCATGGCCGTCCTCCTCTCCAACGTCGCCTACCCCATACGGTTCCGCTGGTACCGGGCGTCGCCCCTGGACGCCGCCGTGACGCTGCCCGACGGCAAGACCGTCGGGATCGTCAGGCAGGGCATCACCGCGGACCGATCGGGATTCGCCAAGCGGCTCTGGCGGCTGCGCGAAGGGCCGATGCCCGGCGCGGTCCTCGTCCTCATGGCCGACGACGTGCGGCTCCGGCATGCCCGGAGGCTGCTCTCCACCACCGACGTGCCCGCCCTCTTCGCCCTGGAGCGCGAGGCGGTCCCGGCGGGTTCGGACGACCGGATATGGAGACCGCTCAAAGTGAGCGCCGCCGTCGACCTGCGTTACCTCCTCGACAGGACCGACCCCGGAGGAGAGCTTCCCGTAGAGGACGAGTCGCGGCTCGCCTCGGTCCCCGACGACCTCCCCGCCAGGGCCGCCGCGTCGGACATCTCCGACCCCATGCTGCCCCTCTTTGTCAGACCCGCAGAGAAGCGCGCCCTCGATCTCATCTCCGACTGGCCCTGGATATCCCTCCAGGAGCTCGCCGGACTCATGGGCGTGGCGCCCCAGAGGGCCTCCCAGCTGGTCAACCCCCTGGAGGGGTTCGGCCTCGCCGCCCGCCTCCAGGAAGCGGGCCGGCGACTGGCCCTCACCGACCGGGGCCTCTCCCTGCTGGCGCGCAGGGACCGCACCTCCGTGGGCGTCGCCAAGAAGCGGTGGAGCGTCGCCCCGGAGGACCCCAAGGGCTCCTTCGAGTGGCGCAACGTCACCGGCAGAAGGACCCGCCAGCTGCTCAGGAACATTGAGCACACCGCCGCCGTCCACGGATTCCTGGCCGCGTTGACCGCGCAGGCGCCCCTGCTGGGGTGGGAGGTCGTCCAGATCGACCCGCCGCGCAGGGCCTCCCGCCACTTCCGGCACGACGACCGGATGCGCGCCGTCAACCCCGACGCCTTCGGCGTCCTGCGCAAGGACGATACGACCTGGCCCTTCTTCCTGGAGTGGGAGCGCCGCGCAGTGCGGCCCTCGACCATGTCGGACCGCCTCGCCCCCTATCTGCGCTACTACTCATCTCACAGGCCCATGGACGACCACGGGGTCAGGCCCGCCGTCCTGGTCGTCTTCGACGACGAGATCGCACAGACCCACTTCCTGCGCGTGGCGCGGGAGGAGATGCGGGCGGAACAGGTCACGGTGCCCCTGTGGGTCTCCCACAGGGAGGCGATAGACGCCCTGGGGCCGCTGGGCGGCGCATGGCGCACGCCCGCCGAATGGGAGTCGCCAAAGACCCTGCCACCCCCTGTGAACCTGGACAAACCGGCGGGAGCCTGAGCTTCAGCGCCGCTCCCGTATCAACTGAATATAGGAGAACGAAAAGCCATGCGTTCGCGAGACGCCAACCAAATGAAGGGATGCCCGAGGCGTGCAGGACGGACCGTTGTCCGGCTGGATGCAGCGGCCCTCTGGCGGCGGCTCAATCTTCTGAACCGCTCCCAGAACTGGCTCGCCAGGGAGATCGGGATAAGCCCCGGATACCTCTCCATGCTGGTCAACGAGGGGCGAGCACCCTCGGGTCGCATCCGACGTCGGATGCAAAGAGCCCTAGGCGTGGACAACTTCCACGAGCTCTTTACACAGGAGGATTGCGATGACCTACAAGACTAACGATTCGTCCCGTCTCGACGGGAGGCTGGACCTGAACCCGGACGCCCCGCAGCGCCGCTCCTACGGCCACCTGCTGCCGAAGGACTTCCCCCACCGCCTCGTACGGTTCAAGGAGGCCACCGGCTTCACCTGGAGCGGCCTCGCCGGCAAGATCGGCGTCGACTACAGGCAGATGTACAGGTGGCGCAAGGGCGCCGAGCCGTCCGGGGGAGCGCTGCACGCCCTCTACGCGTTCGCCTCCACGATACCCGGCGGCCTGGAGATATTCATAGGCGAGCCGTTCCAGTTGACCTTCTTCAGGAACTGACCGGCTCAGGCCCCGCCCGCGCAGCCGCAACGGCGGGGTCTGAGCCGGCATAGACGCCGCCCGGCGCTCGCCCTTCCGTCCGCGCCGGGCGGCGAATCCGCAGAAATGCAACGAGAGGCCAGCGGACCGACGACCCGCCGCTGCGACCACGCAACATGAAAGATCCCAGAAGAAACAACGGACGAAAGAGGCCCGGAGAGCAGGAGCTTGAAGACGCCTTGGAGCGCTCCATGCCGTCCTACTCGCCTGAAGATCGCAGGGCCGTCCTGAAGGGGCTGCGCATCCTGGCCCGCGTCGCCATCCGGTCCTACATGGAGGAGCAGGCGGCCGCATCGCCCCGGTCCGAGGCCCAGGCTGACGGCGGCGAGGAGGAGGGCTGAGATGAGCAACCCACCAACGCTGACGGTCCTCAGCCTGGGCGGAGGCGTCCAGTCCTCTGTCATGGCGCTCATGGCCGGAGAGGGCGTGTTCGCCCGCGTGCCGGACTGCGCCATCTTCGCCGACACCCGTTGGGAGCCGCCCAGTGTCTACGAGCACATCGAGTGGCTCAGAGACCAGCTGAGCTTCCCCCTGCACGTCGTCGACAACGGGCGAAGCCTCCGCGAGGACGTGAAGGCCCTCACCAACCACTCGGACTCACGCAGCTACGTGGACATACCCGTCTACCTCAAGGGACGCGACGGAGAGGGCGACGGCATCGGCAGACGCCAGTGCACCGATAACTACAAGATACGGCCCATCAGACGCAGGATGCGGGAGCTGCTAGGGCTGCGTCCCCGGCAGCGCGTCCCCGCCGGAACCACCGTCGAGCTGTGGCTCGGCATCTCCACCGACGAAGCCATACGCATGAAGACCTCCCGTGACAGGTGGATAGAGAACCGCTACCCCCTCATCGAGGCTGGGATGTCAAGGAGGGACTGCATGGAATGGTGGGCCGCTCGCTACGACAGACCCCTGGAACGCTCGGCCTGCGTCGCCTGCCCCTTCCAGTCCCGACACAGGTGGGTCGAGACCAAGCGCCGCTGGCCGGACCTGTTCGCCGAGGCGGTCGAGATCGACGCCAGGATGCGAGACGGGTTGGCCCTCGAAAAGACTCCCTACCTGCACACGCTGCGAATGCCCTTGGCGGAGGCGGTCGCCCTCGACGAGGCGGAGATGGGAGATGGAGGACAGGCGGACGGGTTCGGGAACGAGTGCGAGGGCCACTGCGGGGTGTGAGCGGGTGGAGCCGACGGCACGGTGCAAGAAGAAGGCGTGCGACGGGCGCCCCACCCTCCTAGTACATGATGAGATGGGTGGGAACGAGTCGCTGTGCAATGGGGTCCACAGCCAGCCTCAACCCCTCCAGGGTGTAGGCTCCCAGCAGAGCCGGGGCGTCGTCCTCTCCGAACACGACGAGAGTCACCTCGCTGGAGCCGTTGACCGTCGCCCAAGCTCTCCCAATGTCCATCTCCACCCGGCGACCGTCGGCGAGCAGGAAGACGCCCTTGTCCATCGGCTCGATCCCCAGCTCGCGCAGCAGGCTGCCGGGCAGCGTCGTGTAGGCGGCCCCGGTGTCCACCGTCGCCTCTACGTCCCGCTCCTGCTGCCCATCCATGCTGGAGATGCGCAGCGGGCACCTGAAAGTCCCCATAGGGAGAGCCTCTCCTTCTCAGTGTCTATCACCCCATTTTACTCCATTCAGAGCCGCCCTCATAGTGGCGCGGCCCTTGACACCGGCAGCCCGATTCGTTCATGATAAGGGTAGGACTTAGTATTACTACAGAGAGCAAAAAAACACATGGCAAGGACCACGAAGATCGTCACCTTCTCCATGCCGCCCGCCATGGAAGAGCAACTGAGGCAGGTGGCCGAGGAGGAGGGCCGCACCGTGAGCGAGCTTCTGCGCGAGGGGTTTCGCCTCTACCTGGAGGAGAGGGAGTGGCGCAGACAGGAAAGGACGCAGATGCGGCGCTCGCGCCAACCCAACAGGAAGCAACAAGGAGGAGCAACAGATGAGTGAACGAAACGACCGCACGCCGGCGGCCCTCTACGCCAGGGTCTCCAGCGACCGCCAGGACGTGGACCTGTCCGTGTCCGCCCAGCTGAGGGCGCTCAGGGACTACGCCGACAAGAACGACTACGAAGTCGTCCGCGAGTACGTGGACGAGGCGGAGAGCGGACGCGTGATGAACCGCCCGGAGTTCCAGAAGATGCTGGACGAGGCCAAGAGGACCGAGGCCCCCTTCGAGGAGATATTGGTCTGGAAGTTCTCCCGCTTCACCCGCAAGCGCGAGCACGCCGTCGTCCTGAAGTCCATGCTCAGGCGCAAGGGCCTCCGCGTCGTCTCCATAACCGAGCAGGCCGAGGACAACCCCACCGGCAGGCTCCTGGAAGGCATCATAGAGAGCGTGGACGAGTTCTACAGCGAGAATCTTGCCATGGAGGTCTTGCGGGGTATGAGGGAAGCCGCATCCAGGGGCTTCTGGGTGGCTCCCATGGCCCCCTACGGCTACAAGAAGGTCAAGGTGCAGGACGGCCCCAAGGAGAGGCCCACCCTGGAGCCGGACCCCGAAACGAACGGCATCGTCAACCGCATCTTCGACCTGGCCGAGTCACGCAAGGGGATGCTGAAGATCGCCCGCGCCCTCAATGACGACGGCATCGCCAGCCCCAGGGGAAAGCTCTGGAACAAACCCACCGTCCACAACATCCTCAACAACGAGGTGTACCTGGGCACCCTGGTCTGGGGCAACAACGCCAAGGACGGGGCCGAGCCGGTGAGGGTTGAAAAGGCGTTCCCCGCCACCGTCACCAAGGCCCAGTTCGACCGGGTGAACAGGATAATGCGCTCAAGGGCGCCCAGGGTCTCTCACCCCCGCAGAATCGGAAGCACCTTCCTGCTGAGCGGCTTGGTCAAGTGTTACAGGTGCAAGAGGGCGCTGTCGGGCCGCTACTCCAGCAGGGGCACGTTCCCCTACTACGTCTGCCACTCCTTCGTAAAGCGCGCTCCCGGGTCCTGCGACTCGCCGAGGGTGGACGCACGGCAGTTCGAGGAGCTGGTCGTCGGCCTGATTCGCTCCAACATCCTCACCGAGGGCAACATTCGGAGCCTGGTCAATGTCGTGGACGAGCAGATGGACGACGTGGCCGGCGACGAGCGCAAGCGGCTTGAGACCATCCAGTCGGAGCTTGCCGACGTGCGGGGCAGGCTCGACCGGCTCTACGACCTCGTGGAGACGACGACCGAGTTCAACATGGCCGACTTCGCCCACCGCATCAGAGACCACAAGGAGCGTCAGGAGCGCCTTGAGTCCGCCGCAGAGGGGGCGAGGGCTATCCTGGCCCAGCGCAGGGCGGTCCTCGATGACGTCAAGACCATCACGGCCTATGCCCAGGACATGAGCAGGTTCCTGCAAAAGAGCGAGTTGACCGAGCGCAGGGCCTTCATCGAGACCTTCGTGAAGGAGATCGAGCTTCTACCCGACAACGCCGTCGTCCGCTACACCGTGCCCATGCCCGACGACAGCTTGATTCCAGGAAAAAAAGTCCAAGAGATACCGCTGAACGGCTCGGTGGTATCTTCCGTAAACGGTAGTCCACCAAACTTGACGATAGACAGAACCATCTTCGAGATGTGGCTGAGCCTGGCAGGGTCACCAAAGTCTGTTACTGCCTGACCACCATAAGGCGGGTTGGGTGCTGCTCCAGACCATCCACGCTGACTGACAGTTAACTTGCGCTGACAAGCGCACGTGTTACTAAGCCTTCGCGACATCTACGACGCACACCGAAATAAAACGCTCTTCCCGGTCGTCAAGCGATTGCTGGACTCTGAGCTTGACGTCCTCGGCCGTCTCAGGAGTCCAGCCATCACGCTTTGTGGGGCGACATCTCTCGTTGTCGCCGAACCATAGCACGAGGTAGATTCCGTACCCTGCCGTCTCAGGGTCCCGCGTGTACTTGGCAATCAGCTGACTTCGAACCGCCGACCAGACATCAGGGTGACAGCTTCGTTTGATCTCCACCGGAACATTGAACCCTCCATAGCTGACGCGGATGTCCGACCTGTTGTCCTCGGCGTAGACGCCTTCCGGCTGGGCGTCGATTCCCAACCGTCTAAGCGGTTCCTGGAGATCGGACAGCACCGCGTCCCGGCATGCGTCCTCCGGCTTAGGAGCTGTCGGGCGGTTGTGGCTATCCACGTTCCAGTGCTGGCGCCAGTCTGACGTGCTTCCATCACGAATCTTGAGGGCCAGAGCATTCAGTCCGCTAAATACAAGCGCCGCAAGGTCACCTGCGTTCGCCGGCCTCCGGTTGCCGAGAGTCTGGACCACTTGCCCGATGTCGCTATGCCGGTACTCATGCTCCCTGCGTTTCCGAGCTTGGCGCTCCATTGCGTCGGCGATCGCAGGTTCCCAGGGTTCGACATCAGCAACTCTCGACAGCGCAATAAGCGCCTCCGTAGCGGCGGCACTAGGGTCGTTGCCCAGGATAGGGATCAAGTCTGTCGTGGACCAATATGCCCTCTCCGTCAATACACCAATCCGGTACGCTGCCGCCAGCGCGGTGAAGAACGGTTCAAAGTCCTCGACGGCAAATCGCTGAACAAGGTCCTTAGAGAGTCTCCCGGCTGCCACGAATCTCACCAGCGACTTGAGACATTCCTCGTCTTCTGTGAAACCCACAATATCGTCCCGATATCGTTCCGGCTCCACGAGATATCCTGCCGCCAGCCAGCAAGCCCGTTCGGCTGGCTCTCGTCCACTTCGCTCAAGTCGTTCCTCGATCACGCGGCCTACCGCCGACCAGTCACTACTTTCCAGCGCCGCCTTAAGGGACCAACAAAGCGCCTGCAATGCGGCTTCCGTCTCCGTGTTCGGGAACTGTTCAAGCACGGACAGGGAGACTAATCTGGCAATTTCCCGATGGTCTTCTGTTTGTGCCAGCTCGCACAGTTCCATTACGGGCTGCACGCCAGTCTCGAGTTTCAGCGCCGCACTACGGCGCAGCACATCCGCGACCAGCTCTGGATCGTCGCGTAGCAGGTCCCGGAACCATCGAGGCCGATAGGTGCCGACCCCATCGCTATTCTCTGCGTCCACAATTTTCTGCGGAAGCATGTACAGAATAGTCATGGCTAGGCGAGTCTGGCTCTCATTCAGATCGCTGGCCGAGAGCCGGTCCGACTGTTCCAGGCTGTGCAATCCAGCGACGATAGGCAGAACCAACTGATTGACCCGGTTCCGGTCGAACTGCCGCACCACCTCGTCGCAGCTCGGCAGACCTTCTCGGGCGATGGCCCCTTCCATCCCAGTAATGAGGAGATCAATCAGGTCAACTCGGCTGCCGACGAGATCGCCCACACGCTGCCGGGGCGTCTTCCCCTCGGCGTGCTGCTGGATTCCCAAGTACGCCTCGGCTGCCCGATGGAGCATTTCCGGCGCACCTTGCCCTGCATACAACTCTGGCGCCTGCGCCTCAATCTGCGACTGCCAGGTCTGTTGCACTTCGGTGTCTTCCAGCGACTCCGTGTCCTTTGTCAACTCCGTGGATGTCCGTCGATCCTTCTGATTATCGAATCGTGACCTGCGGGCCACTATGTCATCGAACTGCTTCAGTAGGTTCTCATTAGCCCCCAAACTCGCACGCACACCTTCCAAGGTCAGCCCGTGGGCCCGTGCTCCCTGTATCGCGCAGCCATACAGTTCTTGGAGATAGAACGACGCCGCTTTGTTCTCTTCGGCAGCTAACGCCATCTCCAGGCACCATTGCCCGTAACCTATCCTTGGACGTGCCCCGAATAAACGGGTTTCAATCAGATTCGTGCAATCTTCGCCTCTGTGCTGACACGTCTCGACGCCGTGGGATATGAGTGTCTTCAGCGCGTCCGAATCCCATTCCAAGTCGAACCTGAGCAGGGTCTTGTCCCGTTCCGACAGCCGCAGGCCCGGGTCCGAGATTACAATGAGCCATTCGTACAGGCGGTCCGCGGCGACGGTCCCTCCAAGGTTTCTCCAGCGAGTCTCTCTCGAAACCCGCTCCAGCAATTCCTTCGGTAGTTGGCCCAACCTCGTATTCCGTCCCACATCTCCCACCATGAACGGCCTGTACTCCGCAAATCGCTCCGCGATTCCGTCCAGTAACTCAGCCAACTGCTCCGGCGTCGATTCTCTGGGAACATGGTCCATCCAGAATTTGCTGTACTCGCCGGTCACCTTGCTTAGCTTCGGTTCCCTTAAGTGCCCTTGCAGTTCGGATATGGGCAGCACCTTCGGGTAAAGCGCCTTCAGGAGAATGCCCAATAGCTCATCCTCGGCATCTTCGAGCAGGCCGTCCTCAATCTCGGCAACCATCCCCAAGAGCTCCTCCGCTCCGAGACTATCCTGAGCGTGGTAGCTTGCCAGTACCTCCAGCGCCGCACACCGCACGTTTGGATACCACGTTTGATCGCGTACTATCCGACCTAACACTTCTAGGAGACCGGGCAACGGCTCGCCGTCCCCCAGCATTTGCATCAGGAGCATCACGTACGACTGGTGTTCTCGGGCACGATCTCCGTCCGTCAGGATATCGCGGAAGGTCTCTTCAAGTTCCGATGACACGATCCCGCCGATACCCGCTACCTTACCTACCGAACGCGTGCACCACGGGTTCCAGTTGGATTCGCGGCGGAGATTCAGCACAATGTCCCGCTTCTCATCCGCCGAATAGGTCTGTCGGTCCGCTGCGTATATCAGTCCACTGGGATTCAGCTGGCTAAGTCTCTTCCTTGATCTCCCGTTGTGGACGGCCAGCCAGGATGCAAGGTTGGCGAAAGAAGGCACCAGTTCGCCGTCGAAACCTGTGATCAGGGCGAGAATCCGCTCTAGTGGAAGCCCTTCATCGAGGAGGCCTGACACGTACTGCGCCGCCAGAAATTCAGCCAACTGGCGGTGTGCTGGTGCCAGCTTTCCCTCAGACACTCCCACAAACAGGCGCGTTCCTAGGACATTCCTAGCGGTGCCATTCCCCACACCACCGTGGACTTCAGTTAAGGAAGGATATTCATCATCTGCCTCTGCCCTGCCTGGAATGGTATACCCCGCCGTGCCGGAGAGAAGCTGAGCGGCACATAGTCGTCCGGCCGCCTCGATTAAAGGGTTTGTATCTGAACTTAAAGGATTCATTGCCAGATGCTCTCCGTTCGACTCGAGAACGAGCATCCGGCAGGCCTCGGTGAACGTCTCCTTGCGGGAGTCTGGCCATCTCCCTCGCGAGACAGACCTGGCAAGTAGGTCGAGGTTTTGGGGATTTGCCAGTAGCCTGTGCACCCCTCGTTTCCGGGCCGCCTCAATAAACCCCTCGGTATCCTCGACGCCGTGGTTGTTGGCGAGTATGGCCTTGATGTTCCGGTCTGACAATGGATCCAGCCGAATCACCGCAACCGTGTGGTCCGGCGAGACATCTTTCAATGCTTCCTTGTCGGTTGCCGCCAACCAGTCGGCCCATCGGCAGGATAGCCTGAAGGGTGGGCTTCCTAGCCGGTACAGCTTCTTCCGGACGTCGTCGAGCGGCGTCCGGCCGTCCTCCGCTCCCACTCGGGATTCATCCAGCCCATCCAGAAAAAGTGTTGCGCCATGCCACTCCGGCTTTTCATCGAAGGTTAGAAAGTTCCGGACAGTGACATACGCACCACCTTGCCTGTCTACCTCGGCCTTGAATGCCGTTGTCTTGCCAGCACCCGGTTCGGCGATGAGCACGTATGCTGCGGCTTCGGAATAGCTGCTCAATGGCAAGGCGCTCTCTTTGGCGCCATCGGTTGAGTTGCCTTCGTCGACTACGGTGCATGTCCTGGGAGCGACATAAGTCATTGTTGTGTCCAAAGCCCCACTCGATATGCTGGATTCCCGAGACCGTTGTCAGTTCCCCAGCATAAGATTCGCCGCGGCTCTCATGGTATGATACTGTCGTAGTACAACAATTATACAGGTCGGACCCATGTTTGAGAATTACATCGACGTCATCGAGGCTTCCAGGATTCTGGATGTCCACCCCGAGACAGTGAAACGCCTGATACGGGAGGGTAAGCTCACTGCCACCAAGTTCGGGAACAAGTGGATCATGGAGCGAGATCGGCTCCAGGTGTTCGCCAACACCTATGACGGAAGCCGCGGCAGGACACGGAAGCTATTGTGAGTGACGTTAGGAGAATCAGCAGGAAACAGGGTGCCAGCAGTGCCGCAGTAATATGGCGTTGATATGAGTAACAAGAAACGAACGAGAGCCAAGAAACGAGCTAACAGAAAAAACAAGCAGGCCACCGAGTTTCCGATGATGACTAAGGAGATACTAGCCAAGGTCGAAGCTTGGCTAGGTGAAATGAGAATTTTCACCAATAGGGCGATGTCACTAGCGGGACGCCTAGACGGAGAGACCTTGAGCAAGGACAACGATCTGTTTTGGGCCCTCGTCAAGTACGCGGAAAACGTGCAAGAAAGCATTAAACAATTGGACAACATGAACAAGTCCATACTCCCGGCCTTGGAAGAAATCCCCAACAAATCGCAAGGCGCCACCGACGTAAGTTGGGAAGGTTTCAAGAAAATGCGGGAGATACTGGCCCATCAGTTCGGAAACATAGACCCCGGCATTCTCTGGCACGTCGTGACGGAAGAGTTCCCAGTGTTGGATCAGTTGCTTCGTGTATTGGTTGTAGGCGAAGGCGTGGCGGATAAGGGCCATGGGTTCAACGTCCGGTTCCGAGCAGGGCTATTCCGAAACCTACCGCGTTTCGACCCAAATGCACTATTCTCGCCGGGTAACAGTATCGTCTGTCTACTCTTCGACACCAAAGGCAAAGCACAATGCCTAAGGTTCAGCAGAATCAACGATGGCAGCTTCCGAATGGATTCATCAACCGGATACGAGGGGATATCAATGACGGTAAGCCTGGTAGGCGATGGAGAAACTGAACACCTAGGTCATTGGGAGAACCTCCGAGGACCTGCCGTCACAAGGAATCCCCTTGGGTGACAACATTGTAGAGATGACCCCGCCGACGGGCGAGTTCATGAGGCCTACAATCGAGACGTTAAATGGTCCACCGGCATCCGGTAGGGTCTTGAAGGGGCGCTCATATGTACGCCCCTTCAAGACCACCTGAGAAGAATCGAACCGTTCATCGGGAACGACGTGACGCATCCATCTGTGAGTCCGCTTTACCGACCAGGCTTGATTGGACCCAAATCCACCGCCCACGCGTACCTGAGTTTTCCGTGTCTATTGTGTCCGTCGAATGAAGATGCCAAGATTGGTTCGGGCGGGCGGAACATGTGGACCCAGCAGACGGCGGGTGAGATTGGCGGAGCCGCCATCTACACGTCAGAATGGTATTGGAAGTTGTAAGAAGCCCAAGCGGCACAGGCACCCCAGTCACCGTGACCGGCCACGGCCACGACGACGAGGACGCGGAGCCATGGAGCAGGGGGCCGAGCCGGTGGGCACAGCACGCTAAGCCGTTCTAGAACAGGAGGACGGGAATGAAGCAGCCTCCAATCCAGTGGATCGGAGACTGCTGAAGCTCATACGGGGATCGTCTGATCAACCCCCTAGATAAGGACCTCCCAGCGAAAAGTTCGCAATTCAGTCTTACACGGCCCACCTGAAAAGGCTCGAACCGGCTGTGGACAACGAGATCGCAGGCCCATTTGTTGTTCCGGTTCACCTATACGGGCGCTTCCAAATCGACTGCCCACGAGTACCTCAGTTTTCCGTTACTTTTTCCGCTACTATTGCGTCGCACCCATGAGCAGCGGCTCTCGCCACACCTGCGCTCTTCGCAAAGACGGTACACCAGTGTGCTGGGGATCTGGTATGCAGGAATTGTTGCCCGACAACGAAACGTTCGTGTCGATCAGCAGCGGTGGATTCCACGCATGTGGACTTCGCGTCGATGGCACAGCTGCATGTTGGGGCAGCAACGACTTCGGCCAAGCGTATCCGTCGCGATAGGCCCACCCACAATCGCCCGAAGTCACACGCCCTTGGGGACATAGGCGCCGTGGGCGCGTTCAAACCCGCGGCTTCAGGACAACGCTCGTTTCACCGCCGCTATGACGTCGTTCTCGTCCGGGAGTACGGCGCGGTTCAGTCCCCTGGCGTGTGGTACCGGGACGCCGGGGTTGGCGACGCGTTGTATGGGCGCCCTCAGGTGCGCGACCGTATCGCTGCCCGCGACCATCGCCGCTATCTCGCCGCCGAACCCGCCGCGCCTAACGGCCTCGTGGACTATGACCAGCCGCCCCGTCTTGCGGACGGACTGCAGCAAGCATTGCGAGTCGAACGGCACGAGGGTCCTAGGGTCGATGACCTCGACCGATATGCCTTCCTCGGCGAGCTTCGAGGCTGCCGCCTCCGCGACCGGGACCATTGCCAGCCACGCGACGACCGTCACGTCCGACCCCTCCCGCAGGACCGAGGCCTGGCCTAGGGGCAGGTCTTCCGCCTCCTCAGGAACGGGGCCGGTGACGCCGTACAGGTCTTCATGCTCGACGTAGAGCACCGGGTCGGGGTCGCGTATCGACGTTATCATCAGCGCCTTGGCGTCCGTCGGCGTCGATGGCGTGACGACCTTGAACCCCGGTATGTGCGTGAACCACGCCTCCAGTGCCTGGCTCATGTAGGCGTTGCCGTGCATCATGTGAGGCGACCGCACCACCATGGGGACCGACATAGCGCCGTCGTGTACGTAACGGGCCTTGGCCCCCGTGTTGACCAGCTGGTCCATAGCCACCGTGATGAGGCCGGTGAACTGCATCTCGATCACCGGACGCAGGCCCATCAAGGCGGCGCCCACGGCCATGCCGGCGAAACCCGACTCCGATATGGGGGTGTCCATAACCCGATCCGGGCCGAACTCCTCCAGCATCCCTTTCGTGACCCCCAGGATGCCGCCATAGTAGGCGACGTCCTCTCCGAAGAGGTGCACCGTCTCGTCGCGGCGCATCTCCTGTACCAGCGCCTCCCGTATCGCTTCTCTGAGCTCTAGCTTCCTCACGTTCCCATACCCTCCATCGGCTCAGCATATACGTTGGTGAAGGCCGTCTTTGCGTCGGCGAACGGGGTGGCGAGGCACTTCTCGAAGGAGCTCTCTATCTCCTCCAGGATGGAGTCCTCGACCGCCTTGGCCGTTGCAGCGTCCTGGTAGTCCATCTCTTCGAGACGGCGCCCCAAAATGGTGATCGGGTCCCGGCTCTTCCAGTGGGCAACTTCGTCGGGCGGCCGGGAATCTTTGAGCATCAGGGGGTAGTGGCTCAGGAAGCGGTAGGTCTTGCACTCCAGCAGGGTCGGCCCCTCGCCCGCGCGGGCCCTGTCCACGGCCTTCTCCGTGGCGTCGTATACAGCCAGCACGTCCTGTCCGTCGACGACCTCCCCGGGCATCGAGTACGCTGAGGCGCGGGATGCGATGTCCTCTATCGGCTGTCCCACGGTGCCCGGAACCGTCTGGAAGTAGAGGTTGTTCTCGCAGACGAATACGACCGGGACCTTCAGCAGCGCGGCGAGATTGAGCCCTTCGTGAAAGTCGCCGCGAGCAGCCGCGCCGTCGCCGAAGAAGCAGACCATCACGTCGTCGGTCTTCTTCATCTTCATGGCCCAGCCGACGCCCACCGACTCCGGTATCTGCGCTCCCACCATGGCGGTGCCCGCCAGGATGCCCAGCTCCGGGTAGCCGCTGTGGTGGAACGACTCCTTGCCGGCATTGATGCTCCCGGAGTTCCCCATGATGGCGTTGAACATCTGCAGCACGGTAACGCCGCGTGTCCAAAAAGCCTCCGTGGTCCTCAGCGAAGGCAGTACCCAGTCGCTGGGCCCCAATCCGTAGCAGGCCCCTACCCCGACGGCCTCCTGGCCGGCGCTCGGGTGCAGGCCCACGGGCAGCCGCTTCTCCCAGGCGAGCTCAAGTGCCCGTTCCGTGAATCTGCGGCCTAGGAGCATGATGTGGTACATCTCCCGCAGGTCCTCTACCGTCAAGCTGTCTCGCGGCGCCTTCGTCATAGCTGGTCCCTTCTTCGATTTAGTATGTCGCGCGGCCGCCGCTGACATCGAACACGGTGCCGGTCGTGAAGGAGCACTCCTTCGATGCGAGCCAGGCGATCATCGCGGCCATCTCCTCCACAGTCCCTGTCCGCCCCATCGGGATCTTCTCGACCATGTAGTCGAGCTCTCGCTGCTCCAGCTCCCGGTTGGGCCGTGTCATGACGACGGCCGGTGTGATGCAGTTCACCCGTATGCCGGTCAACGCAAGCTCCTTGCCAACGGACTTGGTCAGGCCGATTACTGCCGCTTTGGAAGCGGAGTACGGCACCCGCTGCGGGTTGCCCTCCTTGCCGGCTACCGACGCGACGTTGACGATGCGGCCGTAGTCCTGCTCCATCATGTGCGGTGCCACAGCCCGCGTGAAGTGAAAGGCCCCCATGAAGTTGTTGCGGAAGGAGACGTCCAGAGCGTCGGTCGGCAGCTCCCATATGTTGCCGTAGTCGTACACGCCCCCGCCGCCCGCGTTGTTGACCAGGATGTCGACGCGGCCCCAAGCGTCCACCGTCGCCTTGACCGCTCCCTCTGCCGTCACCGGGTCGCCAACGTCCCCAACCACCAGCCGGGCGTCAATACCCTCATCTTCGAGACGGGCTATCGCCGTGTCTCCCCGCTCCTGGTGGAAATCGACCACAGTGATCCCAGCGCCCTCTCCGCCGAGCCGGGTGGCCGTCGCGAACCCTATCTCCCCGCCTGCGCCGGTGACTATCGCAGCCTGGCCGTCAAATCGACCCACGACTCCTCCATTGCACTGGTCTCGTGAACAGCGGCAATCCTAGCACTTCCCTCGCACCCTGTACACGTTCCGGCCTCCGGCGTAACTGTTCAGACTTTGGGACATCCGAAGAGGGATTTCAGAGGAGAGGAACCCCTTTGGCAGCCTGTCTGACGCCAGGCAACGGGGCCTGGGGGCGTAGCCCCCAGTTCCCAAGGGCGGGGAGAGCCCGAGAGCCCGGCTGTGAAGCCCCGCCATCGATCCTGATGACCCGGACGCATCATTCAATGCTGTCCCGCCTCGACCTCTATCGTCAGGGAAGGGAACCGCTGGCGGGCGTAGCGAACCTCTGCCTCACAGTGCTGGAGTATTCAGCCCTGCAGGCTACTGGTGTCAAGGGCGGAGCGAAAATGTACCGGAGCAGTGAGGTAGGAGTGAAGAAAAGGCGCTTGCAAACTGTACCACCCACCGCCTTCCATCGAGTTACAAGGAACTCGATGGAAGGTGTGAAGGATGTACAAGGTGGATATGTACGTACGGGTCCGCAGGGCATGTATGGTCGAGGGCATGAGCATCCGGGAGGCGGCTCGTGTGTTCGGGCTGCATCGAGACACGGTGCGCAAGATGCTGTTGTATTCAGTGCCTCCGGGATACCGTCGAGAGCGTCCTCCGCGGCGTCCGAAGTTGGAGCCGTATACGGGGGTGATCGACCGGATACTGGATGAGGACCTGGACCTTCCGAAGAAGCAGCGTCACACAGCCAAGCGCATCTATGACCGCTTGAGAGACGAGTACGGGTTCACCGGCAAGTACACGATAGTCAAGGACTACGTGCGCGAGCGCCGTCGTCGGGGTCATGAGATGTTCGTTCCTCTATCGCATCCTCCTGGGCATGCGCAGTGCGACTTTGGCCAGGCACGTGCGGTCATCGGTGGGGTCGAGCAGCGGATCCACTACTTCGTTCTGGACCTTCCCCACAGCGATGGATGCTTCGTCAAGGCGTACCCTGCAGAGACGACCGAGGCGTTCTGCGATGGGCACGTGTCGGCATTTTCGTTCCTGGGTGGAGTGCCTCAGAGCATCGTGTACGACAACACGAAGCTGGCGGTGGCAAAGATACTGGGCGATGGCCGTCGCAAGCGGACCCGGGTGTTCTCGGAGCTTCAGTCGCACTACCTGTTCGAAGACCGGTTCGGCCGACCGGGCAAGGGGAACGACAAGGGGAAGGTAGAAGGGTTGGTGGGATACGTATGACGGAACTTCCTGGTGCCCATTCCGTCCTTCGAGAGTTACGAGGCGCTCAACGCCTACTTGGAAGAGCGGTGCTTGGAGCGGATGGAAGACCAGTTGCGGGGTCATGATGAGACGATAGGCCAACGGATGGAGCGAGACCTGGAGTACCTGCTGTCCTTACCTGCTGCGCCGTACGAGGCCAGCGACAAGCACGTGAGCCGGGTCAGTTCCCTGTCATTGGTACGGTACCGTACCAATGACTACTCGGTGCCGGTGGCCTACGGTCACAGGGACGTGTTGGTGCGCGGCTATGTGAACGAGGTGGTGATCAGCTGTGGGTCTGAGGTGATAGCCCGCCACCGGCGTTCCTACGAGCGTGACGACTTCGTATTCGATCCGCTTCACTACCTGCCGTTGCTGGAGCGCAAGACGGGAGCTCTTGATCAGGCTGCTCCATTAGCCGGCTGGGAGCTGCCAGAGGAGTTCGGGGTACTGCGCCGGCTGTTGGAGTCTCGGATGGGCAAGCGAGGCAAGAGGGAGTTCGTGCAAGTGCTGCGGTTGATGGAGAGCTTTCGCAAGCAGGAGGTCCACGACGCGGTACGAGACGCCCTCAGGCTCGGAGCCGTCAGCTTCGACGCGGTCAAGCACCTGGTGCTGTGCAGGATCGACGGCCGGCCTCCGAGACTGGATCTCGAACTGTATCCCTATCTTCCCAGGGTCACCGTGACGAAGACATCCGCCAAGGACTACATGACGCTTGTGTCGGGAGGCAGATCATGAGTGAGAGATCGACGGTGTTGTTGGAGCACCATCTGAAGGAGTTGAAGCTGCCGACCTTCCTCAGGGAGTACGGCAAGGTGGCGGAGCAGTGCGCTGCAGAGAGCGTCGATCACCCCGGCTATCTGCTGAGGCTGTCGGAGCTTGAGTTGATCGACCGCCATCATCGGATGGTGGACCGCAGGATCAAAGCTGCACGATTCCCTGCTACCAAGAGCCTCGATACCTTCGACTTCCTGGCCATCCCGTCGGTAAACAAGCACCTGGTCATGCAACTCGCCCGCTGCGAGTATGTCGAGCGCAACGAGAACGTGATCGCCGTCGGGAACAGTGGCACAGGCAAGACTCACGTCGCCCTCGGTCTGGGACTTGCCGCCTGTCAGAGGTGGCTGTCGGTCGGCTTCACCACCGCTGCCGCACTGGTCCACGAGCTGATCGAGGCCAGGGATGAGAGACGACTGCTAAACCTTCAGAAGAAGCTGGCCCGTCTCAAGCTGCTCATTGTCGATGAACTCGGCTTCGTCCCCCTGTCGAAGACCGGCGCTGAGCTCCTGTTCGAGGTCTTCAGCCAGCGTTACGAGAGAGGATCGACCCTCGTGACCACGAATCTGCCCTTCGACGAATGGACTGAGGTCTTCGGGTCCGAGAGGCTCACAGGCGCTCTCCTTGACCGTCTCACTCATCGAGTTCACATCCTGGAGATGAACGGAGAAAGCTATCGACTCAGAGAGAGCAGACGGGCAATGCCTCTCTCCATCCCTAACTCAGACAGCACCCAGGACCTGTAGTTCGGTCTCCGTTCAGCGGGATCAACTCCAATGAACTGCCAACCATCGTCTCACTGACCAAATGTAAATTGAGTGGTACAGTTTGCAAGCGCCTTTTCTTCACGCCTACCTCACTGCTCCGGTACATTTTCGCTCCGCCCTTGACAATCCACCCTGCGTGCCGTTCTTGACTATCGTCCCGCCATCCCCCGAGGGACAGGACACGGCGTGTTTCTCCATGACTTCGAGCTTGGTCATCTCTCAGTCTCCAGTCCGCCTGTTGACGATTCTCCTGTGTTTGCTCGGTATGGGTCGTTAGATCTGATGGGCGGAAGCGAGCCCACCAGGATTTTCATGCAGTAGGGAGTGACAGCAGCGGGTATCTCTAGGGAATGGGCCTCACCCTGCACCTGAGTCACCGACCCTTGGTCTGTTTCTGCACCCGATTCTTGAGAATGGACTTGCGCATGGCACTCTGATTTGGAGCAAGCGGTGACCTGTCGCTGGTCCCAATGAGGCTCACGATGTCTCCAGTATTACGGGCGATCGGCATTTGCAGCACAGCGTTTCGGGAGCCGAAGAGCCTTCCTTACAATCACACAGCATAGCAACTTACGTATGTCTTCGCAAGGACAAAGAGTGAGAATTCACCGCAGAACTACCATCATCTATTACTCAAGAACTGGTGAATAAACTGCACCCCCTATCCAGTACACGACACTATCCATACTCAATAGAACAAGTATAGTGTCTCTTAAGAAGGAAGAGAGACGATTGAGCTCGGATGCTAGACGAGGAAGTCACTCACTTTGTCCTGGCTCGGCAGATGAAACCTCTCAAGCAGATGAGCAGAGACAGAATCGTGGAGTTGATGGACGTGAGTGGTGGGGCGCATGGAATCGTGAACCCTCGGGCCCTGCCCGCGCGCCATCCACTCGCCGGCAGGCGGGATCTCAAGGACATACGAAGGCTTGGTGGTATCGCACTATCCCGGACGTGCGAGGTGCGTTGCGCAACCGGGTGAACCGGATCGACTGAAATATCTGTGGGGAACGGAATGTTCATATCGAATCTAGGCAAGAGACGTCCTTGCGCGCGATGAATAGGGGACTTCCCTGGCGTCCCCTTCTAAGAGGAGGTAGGAGAAGAAGGAATCGGCGATCTTTCTGGTGCCGTCACCCACCGGACCCACTTCCAAAAGGCGGATGAAGGAGGTCACTCAAACAAGCGCGTGTTGAAGTCAGTGCAAGGAGAGGACGCAAGCCGAGTCGGTGGCCATCGATGATAGTTATTCCGACGACGAAAGGAGGCGAGGACGATATTGGATGACTCAACGTTCCTATGGCGGTCGTTGATTGTCGTTTGGTCAGGCGGGTCACTTCAGCCTACGCTGCGCGAGGTCTTCGGCAGCACCGATCACCGGAGTGTCTGTGGGATGTTGTCCAAGAGGACGTTCTCGGTAGCAGTCCCGGTGATGGCGGAACTGAAGGACGTAGTGTTTAGCAACGATTCGTGGGATCGGCCCTCAACGCCGTTTGTCTCTCCAAGAAGGTCTCGGAGGAACATGCCGGCTTTCAGTGTCGCCCAGCCCCAGAGGGGCCCATCAATAACTGTCGAGGAGTTCTCTTTAGCAAGGACGGGTACTGGTGCGGAAAACTCGGCGGTTGGCTGGGTTGTTCTCAATATAGATTTCCGTACTCCAACCGATTCCTGCCCACCGGAGGGACGCGCGGGATATAGTGAGTAGGAAACGCTGCTTTGGCGGACCGGTCGTGAATCGTCTCACTTTCGCGAATCCCTGCTTAGCCGGTCAAGGTCGATTGTGAGATCAGCAGCCATCAGAGCGAGCCATGGGTAGCCGGGAAGAGTCGCGCATGGCGAGCTCACGCCTCGGACGCCAGGGTAGGGTAGGCCTATCGCTAGTGGGTTTGTCCGCCGGAATAGATTTCGCCACTCTCACCACGCCCTCCCAAGAGAAGAACGGCACTTCCATCCCGACAGTCTTCGCCGGCGTTCTGCCATCAAGTTCATCCTGGCGACGGAACAGGTTGTAGTCGATTCTCCACCCGTCAAGGAAGGTCTGGGCCGTCGGGAAGGTCTTCATTGTGCGCAGGGAGTCGTAAGGCCACCTCGACGATCCATTGGACAAGAAGTACTGGATTTTGCTACGAACATAGTCACCGTCGACGTACCGGACGATTCGGGTATCATAATCGTGCAATAGCCGGGCTACGTCGTCGCTATGATCCAAATCTATGAATTCCGGCAGGTTGACCGCCGCACCTTCCGCTCTCTCCATGACCTCGGCCGTCACGTGCTCACTCCACTCCTCTGTAAGGTACGAGATCAGCAGATAGTGGCTGTCGAGGTCTATAATGTTCCACAGGCGAAAGTACCGTCCATTGATCCTCACGTATTCACTTGCCATCAACCAGGCCCCGCGGGTGTCGGCCCGGTGGTCTCTGAGGGCTTCCGCCGCCGCATGTGAATATAATTGAACCCAGTTGCAGACGGTCGACCTGTCCGTCGGTTTTGTCTTAAACACTTCCGCCACTTTCAGGGACACATCACTGCGCTTGGTGAGCGGTTTACTCCTCAATACGACACTAACCGAAAGCCATAGAAGTGCTGACGAGTTGGGGTGGAGCAAAAAACACCCCAGTTCAGGCCAGAGGGTTGCTCATGATGATGAGCACTCAGCGATAGTCTTCGTATGCCACAAATGTGGATCGTGGAGGACAGAAGGAGGCAACGTGTGGGCTCATGACTCATCTAAGGGCGAAAGTGGAGATGAGCCGACAGTTCCACGTAGAGGAGAGCCCCGTCCTGATCGCCGACCGCAACTCATCAAGGGCGAGGCCTCCAGTTGTCGATCGCTTTCCGAAAGCCTCTGGAGTGACAGATGGCATGACCCCGCAGGAGGCTGTGTCACGCCACACGAACACCGTTGGGCTGGGTACCAGCGAGCCGCACTACCGACGAGTTGTTCGGACGGGAGCTCGCACGTGCCAGTGAGCGAATGGCAAGAGGGCACTTTCCGACAGTTCGAGATCCTCTGTACGCGGCGTCCACGCCCAACAACCCAATGATTTCGCTCTTCCTCCGTCACTAGACAGACTCTTGCATTCGACTAGCATTGGACCGGGACCTAGCCCCCTTTTAACCGCGAGCACAACCCTCTATACCTTCTTTTAATATAGATATATCCATTCTATTGAGAATGGCTAGTGTCCTGTACCGGCTAGGGCTGTAACAGAATCGGGTATTATAGCGTTCTAGATGATGGTGATGTAGCACTGGATTCGTGGTCTTTCAGCTGACTTGCATTGGCCGATTGGCCCATCGGCAGCGACCGAAGGAGTGTCTATCAAATTTCGTGCTCGTGCCAAGCAGCGCCTCTGCGAAAACGTGACTGTCTAGCCGAAGAGTTCTCTAGAAACGGAAGAGCGCCTTACCGGGCCTCGGACTTCGGTCCCGTAAGGCGGTACGGCAGCCTCCTGACCAAGTACCTACTGCCGCAGTAAGGGCTCATCGACCTCGCCTCGGCGCTGATCGTAACCAATATAGGGCCTCAGCTCATCAATCGGCAGATCATGCGCTACATCATCGAGGGGGTGGTGGTGGGCAGTCCTCTCTGCACACTCATGGCCGCAGCGGGACAGCTCGTGGGAGACGGCGCTGGTGGAGCAGATAATTGGGGTGCTGGTCACTTACACGAGCAGTCGGGTCGGGTGGAGCGCCACCAACGCCATGCGCTGTCGCTCGATATGTCCTTCCACAACAACCACAGGCCGGGAAGGTGATCGAGCGCATCGACGGGGACGCGCAGACGCTAAGGTACATCCGGGACGCGCTCACGCAGGCGGGCTACGACCCGATTGTGACCGCAGCCCCGGAGAAGGCCCTCGTCCTGATGGAAGAGAACCGGCCTCGCGTCGTCTTGCTCTACATGATGCTGCCCGGCTTTGAAGGTATCGAGCTAATTAAGGACATCCTCCGCATTGCCGACGTGCCGGTCATCTTCATGTCCGTGTACGGTAATGACCAGGTGATCGCTAGGGCCTTCGGCTGCATCGTCAAGTCCTTTTCGCCAACGTAGTCGATAGCGAGGATCAGGCGGCCCTGCGACGGCGATTGCCTCCGTTTCGCACCGAGCCGACCAAACCCTACGTGCTGGGCGATCTGACCGCCGACTGCGCCGGGTGACGGTGAAGGGGCGTCCGGCGAACTTGACGCCCATCGAGAATGACCCGCTCGTCGAGCTGTCGATCAGCGCCGGGGATGGTACCCCACGACCATCTACTGCAACGTGTCCGGGGTCCAGGAAGTCCGGCGGTGTGCGGACGCTTCGCACCCACATGATGCGGCTTCGCCACAAGCTGGGCGAGAACGCGGACGATCCCTCTCATGTCTTCGCCGAGCCTCGCGTCGGCTACCGGATACCGAGGTCTGAGAGTCAGTGACAGGAGGAGACTTGAAAATTGAGCCTATCTCTCCGCATTTGGCAGGCTTTCGGCCCAACGGGGTCAGGTTCTGATCACAGCTACGGCGAGAATCTCAAGGTGAAGGTTCTCGATGTTGTCCAGCTTGGTGGGTTAAGTCGGGGCGGTGCACATGGGTGATCGGATGCTTGAAGAAGACCAGAGCTTTCCAATGAAGCACGCCACACAGCCACGGGCGCCAAAGACCGTTTGGCAAACGAATATGGGCTCACAGACATGCATGACGCTGTGCTGCCAACGGTCCACTGCGAGGCGAACGTAGCGGAAGTGTCGGCAACCCATAACCTACTTGAAGCCGCACCTGTCCGTCAGAATCTCCTCCAACGTCCCGGCGTCGGCCATGACGTGCGCACGTGCAAGCCGCCCGTCAGCCGCAAGGTACATGGCAAGGGCATGACGCATCCAGGTGGGGATGACATCATCCTTGGCCCACTCGGTAATCAGGCGCGCGTTGCGCCCCTCCATGATCCGAATGAGCAGGCGGACTTCTGCCCGCAGGTGGACGAGGTGATAGGTCTTGACATGCTCAGCCACGGCCGTCAATACGGTCTGCGTCCAGTAGGGGGTGTTGGGATGCGCTAACACCCGTCTAATTTCATACTGCATGAGCTCCTCCGCTGCCAGATCATCCACGACATCGACACCGTCTCTATTATAGTCGGCTCGACCCTCTCTCATCCAATTCACTCTTCCCGAGGTCCCCGGGCGGACGCAAACAGACGGCTTAAAATTACTTCTCGAGTGTGGAGGAGAGAAGTCAACGTCCCATCGAGGTATTGGCCGACCGCAGCTTTGGACGTTGCCGCTGGACATTGAAAGTCGCCCGCGGCCGAGTTCGTCGATGAAAGGATTCAGGCAGGCGCAACGCGAAGGAAGATGGAAGGTAGAGCTTCAACTCACCGTCCTCGTCTGCACCGATGCATCTCAGTGTCGGGCTTCGTAACGGGGATGCTCTCGAGTCGAAAGCGTGAGGCGGCCTTCCTCGGACGTATTCGGATGGTTCAATCGCCAGCCTGTCACCATCCATAACGCAGGCCCATGAGACGGTTCACAGAAAAGTGTCGGCAAGCTGAGAGCAAGCTCTTCATACCCTAGAATAGACATAGCGTCGACGATCCATCCGATGGATTGCAGGAACGTGACCGTCAACGCGACAGTAGACCGATGCTACGACTGCGAAGGGCCGCCGGGTCGTGAAGCCGTCATACCGTCGTTCTTCTCGTCTCGAAGCCTAGCCTAAGGAAGGCGGTCGCGATCTGCCGGATCCGTGAGAAGAGGATCAGCCATCCTGACCACGTCCTGCCAGCTGGAAAACGGTACGTCCATCCCGGCCGCCTGCGCCGGTGTCCTGCCGTCAAGTCCGCGATGAGGTCTGAATAGGTTGTAGTCGATCCTCCAACCGTCGAGAAAGTTCTGAGCATTCGCCAAGGTCTTCATCCTCTTGAGGACTCTCAAGGGCTCTCTCTTCGGGGGCGGCAACCTCTCGGACAGGATGTTGTCGATCTCCCTGCCTATTTCGTGGTTCGCCAGGTAACTGACATCCCGGGTGTCGTCCACCGCGAACAGCGCCATTGCGCTGCTGTGCAGTAGCTCTATATGGACGACATCGGGCAGGTTGACCGACGCAGCCTCCGCCTGCTCCATTATCTCGGCAGCCACCTGTTCGTCCCACGCCGACGTCAGGTACGAGACCAGCAGATAGCGGGTGTGAGGGTCCACGACGTTCCAAATCCAGAACGGACGCCCTCCGATCTTCACGAAATACTCGTCCTCCAGCCATTCCCGGCCGGTACTGACCTTATAGTCCCTCACGGCCTTCTCCGCCACCCTCGAGTACTTCTGGACCCAACGGTGGACGTTCGCCTCGTCCGGCGGCTTGATTCCGAAAGCAGTCCCCACGTTCCGGGCGGTCTCGCGGTAGGTCATCCCCTCGTAGTACTCCTGAAGGGCCGCTCCCACCTGCTCGATCGGAAAACGGCTACCCCGACCAATGACATCCAGTTCGCGGAATTGACTGCCGCATTCCTTGCACAAGTACCGCTGCCATCCACCCTGCCTGCCGTTCTTGACGGTCTTTCCACCATCTTCCGAGGGACATGATACGGCTGCTTTCACGTTGCCATTGTCGGTCGTCATCTTTCAGTCCTGAGTAGGTCATTCGACACGGCGATCCACCTCGGCGCGAGTTGACTCTTCGGGATTTGATGAGCCAGGTGCTTTCCGGAGGCATCCGGTTGGCGAAGTCTCTGTGACGCGGACAACCGGACCAGTATTCATTGTCACATCCGGCTCCCAGTATTGAAGTGATTACGTCCGACGCCGGCTTGCCCACGGGCGGTCCGCCGAGTTCGTCGAAAGTCTCCGACCTTCTCCGACTGAATAGCTCCACGACTGGCCCGCAGCCGGAACACCCCGACCATACATCGGTCCCAACTCTGAGAACGAGAAACCAGGGCACCTCTCATGCTTCTTGGGCGTTCGCCTAGCCGTCTGTCCTGAAGAAGTTCACCGAAACCAGCTTCGCGTCCCACGCTTCGAGCGCGATCAGGGGAACATCTTGGTTCGTACGTTTGGGGGCAAGTTTGAACTCTCGATATAGATATACCAAAACATACATGCAATCTTATGATATAGCAACCAAAGTACGGTCTGCGACACCGAAAAGTGTCTGACGATACGCAATCATCTGCATCGCAATATATTGGATGTTAAATTAACCCCTATCCACACTTCAAAACTCGAAGAATTAGGTCTTGATTTTCAGAATCGCCGTGTGAAAGCATGGAAATTAACGGATAGTTCAAACCGACTGAAAGGGCGCAGCCACTGCTCGATTGAGAGAAAGAGTTCGGACGGGAAAGCGATCATATGCAGGAGCGAGCTCTCGATCGGAAGCTTGGACACATCAAGGGTAAAGGGCATGAGAACCGAAGGGCACTCTCGTGTGAGGTTGGAAATCAACTGGAAGGGCAAACCATGGATGCCACGAGGCAGACAATCGGAAAGTACTGCACCCGCAGGGGTTGAATTGTGGCCGCCTCGCCCATAGGAGAGGCACGTCTTGCCTTGGTCAATTCCATCGATTGCCGTACGGTGCCTCCGCATGAGCTCGCACTTGCAGGGGATCGTAGATTCGGCCACGTGGCAACCCGACCTCCGATCAGAGCCTTTCACAAGTTGAGCTTAGCGAGAGAGCGGGGAAATACAATGCTAAACCTCCATTTTGGTCCGTTCTGTTCGATGCCGAGTATTTCGGCTTGGCGGAGTCTCACATCGGCGGTCCGTACACTGACAGGGGTACTTTGTGTCAAGGAGGCACTATGGATGATCGACTGATCCGACGCCAAGAAGTTGAAAAACTCACCGGCCTTAGCCGTTCCAGCATCTATCGGCTGATAAAACAGAAGCTCTTTCCACAGCAGGTGAGAATAGGACCGCGAGCCGTAGCATGGTGGCTAAGCGAGATCCGGGACTATCTTGCATCTAGGCCCCGAGGGGCTGGATGAAGAGAGGGTGACGAACAGTCGCGTTGAGCGTTATCTGCTTCCGGGAACGCACGGAAACATACTGAAAGACAGGCACTTGGAGTTTGTCGAAGATATCCCTCGCTACGGCGCATGTCTTGGGGACTGGCTTGCTGAAGGAGTCGACTGGGGACCTGGGCGTATGGGGCTTGTAGTATTACTCTGAGGACCGGGATAGTACATCGCATACCTCGGCAGTGAAGCTGGCCGCCCTAGCGAAGTTCCTCAGCCCGCAGTAGTCTTGTCCGGCAGTTCCTATTCAAGCATGCAATGAGTGTCGCAAGTGAATACGGAACAGTCCTGTACAATTGACAATCTGGGCATGGTAGGCAGCATGGGCGCTGAATCCGTTGCGGTCGACCACATCAATGCTCTGGTGTGCATCCGCACCAAGGCATCAACTGATAGAGCACGGGTGTCTGCTTCACGCCACGTTCCGGCCAGTCGAATACGAAGTGAGAACCGCACCGCCCTTGAAAGCTGCCTTCCCGATCGTGGGAATGAATGTGGGATATTGCCTAAATATACCCGATATACGTATTGAGATTAGATTCCTCACTGCGCTTCGCTGCGTTCGGAATGACAGGGGTCAGGTTGCGCAGGTTCTCCCTTGTATCAGGCAAGCCCTCTGTAAACGCACGCCGACTACTGCCGTTGTTCCTTGATGCGAGCGATGTCGCCCTCGACAAGGGAGCGGTCGTGTCCCAGAGATGCGGCCTTTTCGACGTCTTGCTCGGCTTCGTCGTCTCTGCCGAGAAGCGTATAGGCGAGGGCGCGCGCGGCGTAGGTCGGCGCGTAGGTGTCGTCGAGGCGAATTGCTTCTTCGAAGTCGGGCAGCGCCAGCTCCGGCAGACCTGACTGTACGTGGGCCATGCCTCGACCGTGGTAGGCGCCGACGAAGGCGGGATCTTGCTCAATGACGACGGAGTAGTCGGCTATCGCCTGTTCCGGCTGGGCCAGGCGCTGATAGGCCCGCGCGCGGTGGTAGTGGGCGGAGACGCTGTCGGGCCTCCACAGGAGGGCGTTGTTGAAGTCGGCGACGGCCTCTGCCAGCTGTCCTGTCTCGATATAGGCCACGCCTCGTCCGGTGTAGGCTTCGGGCAGCCGGTTTTCGATGCGCAGCGCCTCGGTGTAGTCGGCGATGGCCTGCTCGTATCGCGACAGGCCGAAATAGCCCTCGGCTCGGCCGTAGTGGGCATCGGGATTCTCCGGCTCCAGCCGCAGCGCGTTGTCGAAGTTCCAGACCGCCCGCTGGTAGTCGCCGTACTCCAGATAGACGCTGCCCAATCCGTAGAATGCGTCTCGGTAGGTCGGGTCAATGTCGACCGCGTCGAGGTAGTCCAGCAGGGCGAAGTCGATCGCTCCGGCGCGTTCAAACGCGAGGCCGCGGTTGTAGTAGAAGTAGGGGACCACCGGGTTCTGCAGAATGGCGTTGGAGAAGTCTTCAACGGCCTTGTCGTATTGCCCGAGGTCCATGCGGGCGACGCCGCGGTTGCTATAGGCTTCGATGAAGGTACGGTCGATGTTCAGGACCTTCGTGTACTCGGAGATGGCGCGCTCCAACTCGCCCTCATTCTGGAGCGTGAGGGCGCGTCGATAGTGCTCCTCCACTCGGTCTTCATCGGGGGTTTGGAACGCCCAATAGCCCCCGCCCGCCAAGACGATTAGGACGAGCGCCGCGGCTCCGGCAATGGTGCCTATCTTCAGGAGACGTGTTTTCATGGGTGCATTCGATAGTTCATGCGCTGTGTGTGATACCGGGCCGGACGGAGGCTATCTCCCTGTGCACTGCGGCTTTTGGCGAATCGCCATCAGGCTGCGGTTGAGGTCAGCCACTTCTTCGCCCAGCTCTTCGGCCAGGTTGGCGTCCGCCAGCGCCTCTTCCCCCATGCAAAGCTCAGCCTTCGCGATGGCTCGGAGCGACCAGAGCGTGAAGTCCTTCGGGTCGCGGGTCTGCTCGACGATCTGCTCGTGAATACTGATTGCCATGTTGAGGTCGGTGAGCGCTTGGTGGTGATTGCCGACGCTGCCGTGAGCCAGAGCGCGACTCTTGTAGTATTCGACCTCTTGGTTCGCTTCCACTGCCGTCCCGCTTTCGGAGTTCAGCTCGATGGCCTTGGTGAAGTCGGCTATGGCGCGATTGAAGTCGCCGACTAAGGAGGAGATCTCTCCTCGTCCGGCATAGGCCTCAGGGCTTCTCGTGTCCATGATTATCGCGTCCTCGAAGTCGACGAATGCGCGGTCGTAATGACCGGTCTCCTTCCAGAACGTTCCCCTCCGGGCTAGGATACGACCGCTCGTCGGCTGAAGTTCTAGCGCGGCGTTGTAGTCGTCGAGGGCTGCCTGGAACTGTTCCACGGCCAGCCAAGAATCTGCCCTCTCCACGAGCCAGCCTACGTTGTCGGGTATGATCTTGAGGGCCTCACTCAGGTCGCGGATCGCCTTCTCGTGGTTGGGCATGCGCTTGTAGACTTCCGCCCTTTGCGCGTACAGCTCCGCATTTGATGGGTCGCGAGCAATCGACTCGGTCAGGTTCTGCGTCGACTGGTAGAGGATTCCTATTTCGCCGTAGATCGTGCCGCGGTCGTGGAAGACCTTTTCGTTGTCGGGGTCGAGCTGGACGGCCTTCTCGAGGTGAATGAAGGTGTCCTCGTAGAGGCCGATGGCCGCGTAGGCCGCGCCGCGGTTGAAGTAGGCCTCCGCGTTTTCGGGGTCGAGGCGAATCGCTTCGCCGAACTCCTCAATGGCTCGCCTCGGCTGCCCAAGACGCGCATACTCGGTGCCGCGATTCGTCCACGCGAGGGAACTCTCCGGCCTGACCTCTATGGCGGTATCGTAGCTCTTGAGGGCTTCGTAGTGCTTGCCGAGCCGTGAGAGGGTCGTCCCGCGATTGAGGTGAAGACTGAAACTGTCGTCGCCAAGCTCGACGGCCTTGTCGTAGTCGGCCAGGGCCGTCTTGTACTCCGATACACGGGAATGGGCGACGGCGCGGTCGATGTAGGTGTTCGGGTTTTCGGGGTCGTTCTCTATCGCGACGTTGTAGTCTTCGATTGCTTCGGGGTACCTGTTGAGGTCGGCATTCGCCCGTCCTCGAGCGATATAAGCATCGGTCAGACCTGGATTCAGGAGAATCGCCTGGTCGAGCTGGATGACCGCGGCTTCGAGATTCCCGGCGTTGCCGTACTCGATGGCGGACTCGTAGTGCGCCAATGCCTGCTGACGCTGCGCCTCGCTGATTTCCTTCTCGCCCGACCCGAACAGCCCGCACGACGACGCGAACAGCAAGAATATGGAGAACAGCACGACGGGGCAGCGCACGCTGTTCATACTTTCAACCCTCCGCATAAGAGATCATCAACCGATACTGTATAACGAAGGTCTTCGCAATAGGTCAACGATGCTTCGAAACTCATTCTCATGTGCTAGGCCACCACCTGCCTCAGATGATCGCGGGAGAGGTTGCCGCCGCTCAACACGAGAGCGACCTTCTTGCCCTGCAGGGAGTCCTTGATCTTGATGGCGGCTGCCAGCGGCGAGGCTCCGGCGTGCTCGGCGAGATTGTGCGTGTTCTCGAGGTAGAGGCCGATAGCCAGCGCCATCTCCTCCTCCGAGACGAGTATGAAGTCGTCCAACAGCTCACGCATGATTCCCTGCGTCAGCTCGAAACCCATTGACGTAGCGAGTCCTTCTGCCATCGTCTCCATCTTCGTCTCGACGATCTCGCCCTCCTTCCACGACAGATACGCGCCCGGTGCGCTCTCCGCCTGCACTCCTATTACCCGCACGTTGGGATTGAGCGAGTTCGCAACGATGCATGCGCCGCAGGCCCCGCTCCCTCCGCCGACGGGCACTATGATTACCTCTACGTCCGGCAGGTCTTCGAAGATTTCGAGCGAGTACGTGGCAACACCGGGGATCAGCCTCGGCTCGTTGGCGGAGTGGATGTAGACATAGCCCTCTTCCTTCGACAACCGCTCGCAGTGAGCGCGACAGTCGTCGAAGTTGTCGCCGTGGAGAATGAGGTTGGCCCCGAGCACGCGCATCGACTCACACTTCTCGGGGTTGGCGTCCTCGGGCACGACGACCGTCGCCTGCACGCCGAAGACGTCGGCGGCGTAGGCGATGCCCTGTCCGAAATTCCCGGTCGAGGCGCAGACGACGCCCATCGACTTCTCTTCGTCCGTGAGCTGCGACACCACGTTCAGCGCGCCCCGTATCTTGAACGCGCCGAGCGACTGGTGGTTCTCGTGCTTGACGTAGACCTCGGCCCCGATCAGCCGGTCGAGCCGAGGATAGTGGTGCAGCGGCGTGCGCGTGATGTACGGCCCGATCCTCCTACGGGCCTCGTACACGTCCAGAAGCGTGGGGAATGCCGCCAACATGGTCCTCCTACGGGATTCTAACAAATAGCATACGACAATCTTTTGTATAGGGCATAGGGCCGCCGCGGTCTTCCCGCGAGGCAATCGCGTGAAAGAGGGTGTTTCGAGCCTCGGACGTGAGGCGGTCTATGAGTAGTGGGGCGACGTCACGAGAAGAAGGGCAACCCTGAAATTTGCGCCATTTGACGCCATTTCGCGCCATTTGTGGCGTTATTGTCAAGTTTGGTTAATTTCTCACGAGAGGATATGGACAGGGGATGAGTGGAATTGTTCTAGGATCGGAAGTTGGCTGGCATTCCTGACTATCATCTTGATGCTACCATCTCGCTTGGGCTGGACTTTAAGCCCGAAGACTCCCAATATGGGAACTCACGGATTCAATGTCGATACCTCATCAGGCGGACAGCCTGTCGATCCCGGACAGGAACGCCTGAAAGCTCGGAGATCTATTTCTTTCTCTCGATAGGAAACGAGCCATCGTCCTTGCCCCGCTGACCTTTTGGAACTCCGGGACAAGTTGCTTAAGGGCATTGGAAGGCTGCTGTACGGTATCAGGTCTGCGGAACTTTGCCTTCTGATCGATTCCGGCCAGCTTCTCATTTTCGAATGCTTCAGCCAAGGCGTAAGGCTCTCCCAGATACCAAGCTTCTAACTCCTCACACACAATTCTCACAAGTGTGTCTTCTCGTCCTGCCTCTCGACATATCTTCAGGAGCCGTTCTTTAATGCAGACGCAATCTGCACCGTCGTTGTCCCGCAAAACTACGAACCGCACTCCAGGCTCACGCCATGCCCGGAGCTTGCGTGGGATACTCTTTTCCAAGTCACTCTTTCCCTGATGGGATATGCATTGGAATGACAAATCGGGAATCACTCGGGGCAGGAGTCCTTCGAGCAGAACCTTCATGGACTCTTCCTCCAGTAGGAAGACCACTTTCCTCACTGCGGTGCTGCTCACGTGAAGAGGCCTTGCCTCCAGATTGCGCCGGGCAGGTCGCCTTCCTCAACCAGTGCTTTCAAAAGTTCATCGTCGGAGCCGCGACGGACGGTCGTGAAGCCTTCTTCCTTGACTAGCCAGAATATCTCGTCAAGCGTAGCCCCATTGAGGAAGTCGGGGGAATGGGTCGATACGAATACTTGGCCTCCACGTCTTGCATAGTCGCGGAACTCCTCCACCAGTTCCCGCAATAGATCGGGATAGAGCTGGTTCTCCGGTTCCTCAACTGCGAGCAGAGGATGAGGCTCGGGGTCGTACAGCAGCACTAGGTACGCGAACATCTTGATTGTCCCGTCCGAGACGTACCGGGCGATAAACGGGTCTTTGAAGCTACCGTCCTGGAACCGGAGTACGAGTCGCCCGTCCTCCGTGGGCTTCGCCTCGACGTCACTGACCCCAGGAACGCGCAGGCGCATCGCCTCTAGGACGCGTTCGAACCGCTCACGGTGGTTCTCGTAGAGGTATTGTGCAACCTGCGCTACGTTGTCGCCCCGAGTGGACAGGTGCTCGGCGTAACCAGCCTCAGCGCTTGGCCGGGCTTCGGCAATGTGGATATCGGAGATGTGCCAACTCTCAATCAGGTTTCGGAGTTCCGACACGACTCGGAACTCGCGGAATTGTCCAAGTCCTTTGATTGCCAGGATACTGGGGTCGTCGAGCGCGTACTCCGCCCTCTCCTCGACAGGGCCCTCTTCTCCATACACCGACTCGTTGGTGCTCGCCAACCCAGAACCTTGGCTGAAGTCCACAAAATGCCATGGACGACCATATCTTCCCCTGCGATAGCTCAGAATCTCCCGCTCGACGACCACACGTCCACTCTTCTCAGCGCCCACTTCGAGACGATACGTAGCCAGCCGTCCACTGCTTTCGCGGAACTTCACCGTGATCACAATAGGTCCTTCCATGCCGCGGCTTACTAACTCACGGTAACCTCCACGCCGCGCTACCGCTGATGCGGCGTTCTGAGCCAGTGCATCCTTTAGAAAGGATAGTACGTCGAAGAGCGAGGACTTGCCCGATCCGTTTGCCCCTACGATAACGGCCATTCGCGGTAGATCGCTCAACGTGATCCCACGAAAACTGCGGTAGTTCTTGATCTCTATGCTCTCGATATGCATGGCGGTGAAGGACTTCTCCTGGTCGCTCGACTATACAGGGAATGAAGACTAAGCTACAAGAATCTTTAGCCGGTATTTCCCATATCAACGTTGTGGATTGAGTCTTAATTGGTATCGGAAGTACCTACTATTGATAAACAACAGAGCACTGCGGTTTTGATGAGCATTAGGGTTGTGTTGACCGACGATCCGGCGATGCGGGCATTCGTTGAACGATCAAGGAATCCCTCCCCCGCCCTTCCAGTGTTGCGGAGTGGTACTCTATACGGGCCATGCCCATCCGAGTCCTCAGTCCGCGAATCGCCTCCAAGATCGCCGCCGGTGAAGTCACCGAGCGGCCGATGTCCGTCGTCAAGGAGCTTGTCGAAAACTCGCTCGACGCCGGAGCTACGAGGGTGTCCGTCGAGATCAGGGGCGGGGGCATCGAGTACATACGGGTGACCGACAACGGCGCCGGCATCGCGGAGGACGAGATGGCCGTGGCGTTCGAGCGATTCGCGACGAGCAAGCTCGTCAGCGACGGTGACCTGGAGTCTGTCGGAACGTTTGGCTTCCGAGGGGAGGCGCTGCCCAGCATCGCGGCGGTCTCGCGGGTCACGATGGTCTCCCGCGCACAGGGCGAGGACTCCGGCATCCAGGTCGATCTGGACTCGGGCTCTCTCATTCGCAAGCAGAGGGTGGGAGCCGCGCCAGGCACGTCGGTGACGGTGAGAGGACTGTTTCACAATATTCCGGCCCGTCGGAAGTTCCTTCGTTCTGCCGCATCCGAGGCGACGAGAGTCCAGTCCGCCGTGGGTCGATTCGCCCTCGCGCGTCCGGAAGTGGCACTCAGCCTCACTGTGGAAAGCAGGTCGGTGTTTGCGACGAATGGTGCGGGCAGTCTTCGCGAAGCCATGGCCGCCGTGTACGGGACAGAGGTGGCTGAGGCGATGCTGGACGTCGAGACGCCCGGTCGGGAGGACGGCCCTATGCAGGTTGGCGGTCTTATCGGCAGGCCCTCCCTCGCGCGCTCGAACCGGAACCACGTCACGATCTACGTCAACGGCCGATGGGTGCAGAACCGAAGCCTGACATATGCACTGCACGAGGCGTATCGGGGGTTCCTGATGGAGCGGCGATTCCCCATCGCCGTCGTCAGCGTCGACGTTCCGTACGGCGAGGTGGATGTCAACGTCCATCCCTCCAAGACGGAGGTGCGTATCAAGGACGAAGGTCGCGTATTCGCGGCCCTCCAGCGGGCAGTGCGGGAGACTCTGGTCGCCAATCTGCCGGTTCAAGAACTTTCGACTCGACACACGACGCCGCCCGTTGGGACCGCTCCATCCGACACTCGTTCCTACTGGCCGATTCCGCTCCCACAGGACCGGACGACCCCGGATGGCGCTATGCCCGGATTGCCTTTACAGACCGACCCCGCACAACCTTCCCAGCAGCCCCTGATCCCGCATCGGGCGCTGCCCGCCCTGCGCGTCGTGGGACAGATCAAGTCCACGTACATCGCGGCGGAGGGGCCGGACGGCATGTACCTGATCGACCAGCACGCTGCCCACGAGCGGGTGCTCTTCGAGACGATCAAGGAGGAGGCAAGGACGGGCAGTCCGTCGGTCCAGGGCCTCATGGAGCCGGCTACCGTGGATTTGACGCCTGAGCAGATCGAGATCGTCGAGGCGCACCGTGCGAGCGTCAACGGGCTGGGCTTCGAGTTCGAGGAGTTCGGCGGATCGACGTTCATGCTGAGGGGCGTGCCCGCTCTCCTCGTGTCCGAAGACCCGCCGGGTGCCCTGCGCGACGTGCTCGACCTGATGGCCGAGGGGGGAGGATACGAGTCGTGGGAGGAACGCGCGGCGTACTCGCTCGCGTGCCACAGCGCCATACGGGCGGGCAAGGTACTGTCGAACCGCGAAACCGAGGAGCTGGTGCGCCAGCTTGAGCAGTGCAGTCAGCCGCACACGTGTCCCCATGGCCGTCCGACAATGATCCACCTGAGCGCGGCACGGCTGGAAGAGGAGTTCGGGCGGCGGGGGTAGGCCTCTCCCACGCGACACCGCGACTTCCGGGTGCCGTATATGGCAAAGAAAGTGGGATTGGTGGTGGATGCTAGGGGCGGGTTTGAAACCCGCCCTACCGCTTTTGATTACAACAAATTCGCCCTTGTCGATCCCCGTACTTGACTATACAATGACGCGAAATCCCGATGAGGCCCTGAGAGAGGGTGATGCAACTCGGCCAAGTTCTGATCTCCGAGCAGGAGATTGCCCAAGCGGTTGAAAGACTCGCGGGCAAGGTAAGCCAGAATTACAATCTTTCAAAGCTCGTCTTGGTGGGCGCGATGGACGGGGCGGTCTGTTTCCTGTCGGACTTGATGCGCGCGTTCGGTGAGCCGGTGGATGTGACGACGGTGCGGATGCGGCGGTATGACGGGACCGATGGGGGTGAGGTGACGGTGAGCTGGCTGCCACTGCGCGACCGGATCGAGGGTAGGGAAGTCCTGATAGTGGAGGGCATAGTCGATACCGGTGAGACGTGCGCGGTGCTCTCGGAGCGGCTGTCGGAGTTGGGCGCGGCTTCCATAGACGTGTGCGCGCTGCTGGACAAACCCTCTCGTCGGACCCATGACGTCAAGACGACGTACGTCGGGTTCGAGGTGCCTGACGTGTTCGTCGTGGGCTACGGCATGGACTACGACGGGGCCTATCGGAATCTTCGGGATGTCCGCGTCCTTGAGGGATGAAATCCGGGTCGGTACCGGGTAGGGGCAGGTTTCAAACCTGCCCCTGCTAGAGGTTGACTGCGGGCTATTTTCGTATCATAGGACAAAGGAGCAAGTATGCGATTCACCGGCACGTTCATCATCATCGTCACCGTGTTCGTCACCGTGCTGATTACCTCCAACATCATCGCGGTGAAGCCCATTGAGCTACTGACCCTCCCGTTCGAGTTCATAGGCAGCAAGTCGGTTGTCATACCCGCAGCGATCATCATCTTCCCAATCAGCTACATCGTCGGAGACATCCTGACCGAGGTGTACGGCTTTCGGATCGCTCGTGGGGTAATCTGGCTGGGATTCGGAGCCAATCTTGTTGTGGTCATCGCCCTCTGGCTTGCGGGCATCATCCCCTCGGCCGGTTTCTGGGAGGACCAGGAAGCGTACGACACCATCCTCGGCCAGGTGCCCTGGATTCTCGTGGCGTCATTCATTGCCTACCTGATAGGCGAGTTCTCCAACTCCACGGTACTGGCACTGCTGAAGTACAAGATGCAGGGCCGGCTGCTGTTCGTCCGCACGATAGGCTCGACCGTCGTGGGGCAGGGGCTGGACTCTTTCATCTTCATCTACATCGCCTTCGGTATCGGCAGCGACTGGAGCGCGCAGGGCCTGCTGAGCGCGGCAATTGCTCAATGGATCACCAAGATCCTGTACGAGACCGTCGCCACGCCATTCACCTACGCGGTCGTGGGCTACATGAAGAAGAAGGAAGAGATGGACGTTACGGACGTTCCTCGCTCCCTCAACCCGCTGGGCATTTTTGCGTAGGCGGCATTGGGGTTCTAGGTGCTGGGTTCTGGATTCCCGCCGAGTGAGACCTTCGCGTAACCCCCTCTCCCGTTCGCGGGAGAGGGTTGGGGTGAGGGTGAAAGTCCCGGGTCTGCAAGCTGCATCGCTCCCGGCTTTCGCCCGAATGACAGAATACGCGAGCTTCACCCTGCGTGGGAATGACCATGTGTCGGTTGAATACGCGCATATGCAGAACGATTTTCGCCCATTAGGAGGCAATCAATGGCATTCGACACCCTGATAGTGAATGGCGCCGTCGTCGACGGGACCGGCGCGTCTCGTTACGAGGCCGACGTTGGAGTCTCAGGCGGTCGCATCGAGGCGATAGGCGCGCTGGGCCACGCCGAGTCGGCGCGACGCATCGACGCCTCCGGGCACGTGGTGGCGCCGGGGTTCATCGACATTCATTCGCACTCCGACATTACTTTGCTCGACGACCCTGGCGGCGAGAGCAAGGCCCACCAAGGGGTGACGACCGAGGTCACCGGCAACTGCAGCTACACGCCGTGGCCCGCCGGCAAGGGCGGCCCCGAGGCGCTCCAGAAGAACCTCGGCAGGACGCTCATCGGCAACGTCAAGTGGGAGTGGTACACCCTCGACGACTGGGCCAACGCGATGGAGTCCAACGGCATCAGCATCAACGTCGCCCCGCAGCTTGGACACTCCGGCCTCCAGATCGCGTCCGGCGCAGTCGAGGACAGGCCCGCGACTCCCGACGAGCTCCGCGAGATGAAGCGCCTCGCTGCCGAGGCCATGGAGATGGGCGCGTTCTCGCTCTCGACCGGACTCTCCGTCGCCCCTTCGGCGTATGGCACGACCGCCGACATCGTCGCCCTCTGCGAGTCGATACGGCATTACGAAGGGGCCTTCTACGCGACCCACGCAAGGGTGGGCAACGGACTCCACATGTCGGCCATCAACGAGGCCATCGAGATCGGTCAGCGGGCCGGCATACCCGTGCAGTTCTCTCACCTCGCCATAACCGACCGGCGCGTGTACGGGGAGGGCGCGACGCTGACCGAACCTTTCGTCAAGGCGCGCGAGGGCGGGTTGGACATTACCTACGACGTGTACCCCTACACGGCGGCGGGAGCGGGCTACAACCAGCTCGTTCCCCTCTGGGCGCAGGAAGGCGGCATCGCAAAGTTCATGGCCCGCCTCAGCGACCCCGCAACGAGGACGCGCATACGAGACGAGGTCAGAGCCGGACTGGGAGGACTTTCGCCGCAATGGGAGACATGGTACGTGTCCTATATCGAGTCGGATGCTAACCGTCATTGCGTCGGCAAGAACGTCTCCGAGATTGCCGAAGAACGAGGCGTCGAGCCCGCCGAGGCCGTCCTGCAGCTGCTCCACGAGGAGAACGGCTCCGTCCCGACCCGTGTCCACAACCGCGTGGAGGACGACGTCCGCTACTTCATGGGACATGAGCTCGCCATGATAGGCTCTGACGGCAGGGCCGTCTCGCCGCACGGCCCGTACAGGAACGCGCTCCCGCATCCGCGCTTCTACGGCACCTACCCGCGCATACTTGGCCGCTACGTCCGCGAGGAGCCTGCCGTGCTGACGTTGGAGAACGCCATCTACAAGATGACCGGCTTCCCGGCCCAGCGCCTGCACCTGAAGGATCGCGGCCTCGTGAAGGAAGGCCTCACCGCCGACTTGACGGTCTTCGATCCCGAAACCGTGATCGACAACTCCACGTGGGAAGACCCGCACCAGTACCCCGACGGGATACCTTACGTGTTGGTCAAGGGCGTGCCGGTCGTCGACGAAGGAACCCACACCGGCGCGAGGCCGGGGAGGGTGCTGCGGCGAGGCGAGGCGTAAGGATTGAAGCGGTGGTATGACATTGTACTGGTGAGTCGGATGGTCGGTTCAGTGTTGAAGTGCAGGCAGAGTTGATACCTGTTAGGCAATAGCGACGAATAGTTTGTGTGCTGATTGCCCGTCGATTTCGATTCCGCAGGGTAGGCAAACTAGAGTGTCTGTTGAGTTTTGCGATTGCCCCAAGCCATTTTCACAGAGGAAGCATCATGCAGCAAGATGAGTTAGCAGACTGGATATTCATGTACCGTCGTCCCCCGAACCGTTTGTGTCGCTGGATACTTAGGCCAGTCGTGCGCGTATTTCTCATAATACTAACTGCCTTGGGTTGTCGACCCTGCTGTATTCCCACGTCAACCAACCCTGACATCGAAGTATAGAGGGAGATGCCGTCTTGTCTACACTTCAGTTTCGTATGCCGCTGTTGTCAATCGCCAAGATCTCTGGACCCGTTGCTCCCTCTATGCAATAAGCAATACTCAGTATGTATTTCCCCTCCTCCTTGAGCCACCTACCGTAAGGAAGGTATACTTTCCTCACGGTCGCGGTCGACCAAGGGGGTTCAGGTGAAAGTAGGCATCATCAACGTTACGGGATACTCGGGCATTGAGCTTGCGCGTATCCTGTCGCGACATCCCGAAGCCGAGATCACCTCCGTCACCGGTCGGAGCACCGTCGGACAGAGGCTAGGCGAGGTGTTTCCCCATCTCTCGGCGGTCGACCTTACGATCACTGAGGACATTACCGAGAGCGTCGATGTCGTTTTTTCCGCGCTGCCGCATCAGGCCAGCGCGGAGCGTCTGGGGCCGTTCGTCGAGTCGGGCGTTCGGGCCATCGACATCAGCGCCGACTACCGGCTGAAGGACCTGCGGCAGTACGAGGAGTGGTACGGCGAGCACCCGCATCCGTCACACGTCGAGGACGCCGTCTACGGTCTGCCGGAACTGCACCGCGACGAGGTTGCGGGCGCGCGTCTGGTCGCCAATCCGGGCTGCTATCCGACTCCCTCGATCCTCGCCCTCGCGCCCGTGGCCGCCGCGGGGCTCATCGAGTCCGACATCATCGTCGACGCAAAGTCGGGCGTCTCCGGGGCGGGCAGGAGCGTGGACGTTCGGTTCCTGTTCACCGAGGTGAACGAGAGCGTGCGCGCCTATCAAGTCGGCGGCCATCGCCACATGCCGGAGATCGCGCAGGAGCTTGGAGGCCTTGACGGCGTTGGTCCGGTCGAAGTGACGTTTCTCCCTCATCTCATCCCGATGACGCGGGGCATTCTTGCCAGCTGCTACGCCAGGTTCAGGGCAGGGGAGTCGTTCTCCGGCGAGTCCGGACAGCGTCGTCTCATGGACCTGTACCGCGCCTACTATGCGGAGCATCCATTCGTGCACGTGACGGACGAGCCGCCATCCACCAAGCAGACCCTTGGGAACAACGACTGCCGCATCTATCCTACCGTCGACCGGACAACCGGACGGCTCGTTGTGGTGGGCTGCATCGACAACCTCGTCAAGGGCGCGGCTGGACAGGCGGTGCAGAATATGAACATCATGTTCGGGATGCCGGAGCAGCTTGGACTGGAGGAGCTGGCTCTGTACCCCTAAATGTAATGTGAAAACGGGTGTTGACGGGAATCACAACCCGTTTGCCCAGCGCTACGCCCCGCGTGGAAATTGCTGGGTATCAATTAGGCCGGGGGCCCGCCCACAATCTCTCCCCCGCCGGGGGAGAGATACAGAGAGGGGGTTCCCCCAGTGAACGGTCTTGGCGGTCCAAGAACTGAGGCCAATACGCAGGAAGGACTGAGTTGAGAAAAAAGAAGATAATCCTCCGATCGATCATCGTGGCCATCCTTGCCGTTGCCTCGTGCACGACCTCGATGTTCACGTGGGTTGCCCTCGACACGAATGACTCCGCCGGCGAGGCTGAAGCATTCCTACATCTGCTGCGCGAGAGGAAAACGGTGGAGGCCTACCACGACACCACGACCGCCCACTTCCGCGCTCTCCAGACCCCCAGAGACTTCGACAAGATGATGGAGCTGCTTGGGCTCCCCCTGACCTACCGGCTGGACGTGTGGAGGGATCGGAGGCTCGAATTGAGCAACCGCTCTCGCATTCGAGGCACGCTCATCGACCTCGGCGGGCAGGACGTCAAGTTCACGGTCGACATGGTGCGCGAGCAGGGCGACTGGAAGGTCAACGCCTTCGTCGACGACGACCGCGCCGACGTCGGGCCGGGCGCGTGGTTCAAGCAGATACCCCTGCGTGACGACCTCAACGTGCTCACGGGCAAGACGATGAAGGTATTCCGGGAGTCGATAGAGGCGGGCAGCATGGAGGCCTTCTACAGCCAAATGTCCGACTCGTTCACCATCGGCATTACCCTGGAACGCCTCCAGATAAAGTTCCGGCCGTACATGGACGCCAACTATGACCTGACGGGAATCGAAGAGCTCGAGCCGACGTACCAGGAGCTTCCCCTGTTCGAGGATGTGCCTCTGGGCATCGACGAGGAGGACTTCACCACGATCGAGGACGTCATGATACTCAGGGGGTACTACCCACTGAAGCCGAGGCCGATCCCGTTCAAATTGAGCTATGTATATGAGCACCCGGAGTGGAAGCTCTTCCAGTTCGATATTAGCGAGCCGACTATTTCGCGTCTGTCTCCGCAAGACTGCATCCTGTGGCTGCAGACGCAGGAGAACAAGGACCCCGCGCAGTGCTTCGACATCGAGACCAACAGGCAGCAGCGGGGAATCATTACCGACAGTCGTTGACGGCATCGGCAAGTTGGTTGGGGCGCTTCATTCGTTGCCAGCCGGCGGAGCGTCGGGATACAATACGACCGTTGGTCGGCGTTGGGACTCCCACGTCTCACCGCGGTTTCAAGACCGATATGGGCTTCGAGATCACACCCTCGCAGGTCCGGACGTGGCCCCATCGTCTAGAGGACTAGGACGCTGGCCTTTCAAGCCGGAAACACGGATTCGAATTCCGTTGGGGCCACCAACAACACCCTTTCCCACCCGTGCTCAAACTGTCTCATAGTGTCTCAATAATTGTATATGTGGGCCGTAAACATATCTATAATACGGCCTTTATAGTCTCAATTACTTTCTCAGAGTCGCTCAAATCGTTTCCCGCTGTTTTGTTGACTTGTGGCGTCAAGTGTGGTAACAGTGTGGTAACAGAATTACTTTTTGGGAGATATCGATTTGGTTCTTTCAGCGTCGAAAGCGCGATCCGTCACACGACCGGGGCGCTATTCCGACTCGAATGGTCTGCACCTATTCGTCACCAAGGCAGGCCGCAAGTCTTGGGTGCTCAGAGCGACAGTGGACGGTAAGCGTCGTGACATGGGGCTAGGCGGTTTTCCCGACGTGTCGCTCACCGAAGCGCGGACGAGGGCCGCACGGTACCGGACTACAATAGCGGACGGAACTGACCCTCGCAAGATAAACGACTCCAACACGACTGACACGACCATGGACGACACTGACACGCCGGACGAGGTCTTCACGGTCCCAACTCTCAAACAGGCGGCGGTGGCTTACTTCGACCTACACTCCCCGAACCTTCGGAACGGGAAGCATCGGCGCAACTGGCTACAAGTGCTCGAAAAGCACGCATTCTCGACGCTGGATGATAGGCCGGTGGACAGTATCACCGGTCCCGATGTGCTCCGAGTCCTAACGCCGATATGGGTTAGCAGGCCGCCGACCGCGCGACGAGTCCGACAACGCTTGCGGTCGATCTTTTCGTGGGCTGTTGCGAACGGTTACGCCTCGGACAACCCGGCGGGTGAAATGATCGACGGCGGCCTACCGAAGCAGGCAAAACGCAACAACCATTTTCGTGCAGCCCCATACTCTGACGTGTCGGAGATACTCCGAGTCGTGGAGGCATCGACGGCGAACGAGGCTGCTAAGCTGGCATTCCGATTCCTAGTTTTCACGGCGGCACGCACTAGTGAAGTGAGAGGTGCGACGTGGGATGAAATCGACTGGCAGGCTAAGACATGGACGATACCCGCTGAACGAATGAAAGCGAGCATCGAGCATCGGGTTCCGCTCAGCAGCGCAGCCCTAAACGTGCTCGGACGTGCACGGGACTTAGACGACGGTAGCGGCGTGATCTTCCCATCACGCCAGCGTCGGCGCAAGACGCTTTCAGACATGACCTTTTCGCAACTGTTGCGACGTTTGGGACTCTCCGAGCGCACGACCCCGCACGGTATGAGAACAGCCTTTCGGATGTGGTCGGCTGAAAAGACCAGTGCATCGTGGGCGGCGTGTGAGGCTGCACTAGCGCATAGAGTTGGAGACTCGGTAGCACAGGCCTACATGCGCTCCGACATGCTGGACGAACGGCGCGGGCTGATGGAAGCGTGGGGAGAATACCTCACTGGCGCGCCAGGGTAGGCAATAGGGCGACGAAACAAATCGGGGCCGCCCCCCAACCATCAACACCCCGCTCAATGCACTCGTCTAGTCCGTCCCGCGGCACGACTTCCATGTTTAGCCTATGCACGAAAAACGCCAGAAGGCCGAAACGGAATGGTATTGTCCCTACTGCTTCATCGGCGGCGGACTTGGCCGTAGGCAGAACCGTCTGTAAGTTGCCGTTTGTGATGTAAATGGTGCCGCATGATGTGGAGGTTGACAGGGGGCTGCGTCGAGTTGAAGTTCCGGCAAGGGCTAACTGCCCTCAATCGCTCTGATCCCGCCGTTCGCCAAGAAACACATCCAATCCGGCAGGAGATGCTCTGCGATAGATCTCCTCCAACGCAGGGACGAAACTCTCCTGGCCTCGCCAGAACGGGAAGCCTCCCAATTGTTTCGGCAGCGCAGCAGAAACCGTTGGAATGCGCGCCGCTCCGTGGACATCTTCCTCTCGCTCAGAGTTCTCCTGTCCCCAGAACTGAACGGGATCAACAGGAAGCGGCTCATGGTGTTGGTGCTGGCGGCCGGTCTCTCAGGACCACCTCGCCGTCCAACGATGATCCGCATCGTCGGGTCCTGGGCCAGCCGTTCAGCGTCGTTGGTATCCTCGTAGCCCGCCAGACGACTGTACACCGATTGCCTGAGAAGGCCCACCAATCGGTGCTGGACGTTACGACCGCCCCGACTCTCCTGCAGACACTCATTCGTCGTCTCCGTCAGTCCCAGCGCATCATCCAACTCGCGACAGGCCAACAGTCCGGCGTCTGAGGTAATCCTCGATAAACGATTCTGATAGATAGTTATCATAGTCGATGCAAGAGCAATCATCACCACAATACTTGTAGGAAGTTCGAGTCCCTTTAGGTGAGCCGCTTCTTACTGTAGACAGAACTTTCTCACTAAGGGTTAGCTTGGAACTCTAGTGGAAATCGACTGGTTTGAGCTTAGTTGGGTGGACGGAGTCGCTAAACGCCGACATCGATTACACTTCCGCTGGGTTTTATCGAGGCGTTTATTCTCCGGCAAATCTTACCGAATGTATGAAGTGCCGATCGGTTAGGCCACCGGTAGCCCCTATGAACCCAATGTAGCCGACGAATGCTTTGTAGTTCTCGATGGTGTGGTCTATGGCGAGAGTTCTCTCCATCCCAGTTTGTGCGTTTGACAGATATACCCTGACGCGACCGTCGCCGTTCAATTCGACCTCCGCATCGAACACACCAGAATTCCTGAAGTTCAGTTCAAGATTCTTGGCCTCTAGGTGAGCGATATCAAAGACATCAGACCCCCCTCCCAATTCGGCGAGCGCGACAAAGTTGCCTGAAGGATCAGTTATGGGGAAGAAGAATCGTCGTCCTCCGACTTCATGGACACCCATTTCGTTCAAGAACGTATCGAAAACTACGGCGTATCCATTGAGATATCGGGAGCCCCAGCCACCCCCATAGTGGTAACGCCGCTCAAATAGGTCTAAGTCGGGCATGGTGCGCAGCAGTAGGAGAGCGAGCCCATCGGCTCCAGACCCACCCCCAATTTCGAATGAGAATTCGATCCGCAGTCCCTCTGAGTTAGTCAACTGGCGGTGAAGCAGCATTCCTACCTGGTTATGTTTTGCGGGAGTTAGCTGAATGATTTCGGCTGAAGGTACGTGCTCAGCCGAGCCATATAGCAGCCAGCGATTGGTATCGAGGCGTCTACCGAATGTGGATGAGGCGCCGGATATGGACTTGCCGCCGATCATCCAGAGAAGGGCCGTCTGCTGAGTCTCAGAGAGACCCTCAATGCTCGAGATTGACCCGTGGACATGAGACCAGCCTTCCGTGCCCACATAAAGACGCCAGATCGACCGTAGACCCTCGACCACGGCGTCAAAAGTGGCATCATCTAGCTCCATACCCAACGACGAATCCAACTCATTCAAATAGAGCGGGACAAGGGAAATGCGGTCCTCAACGTAAAGGGGCCAGAAATGAGGGTCTTGACGCCAATGCTCTAATTTAGCTACGTCTTCCAGAGTATTGATGAAGTCAATAAGCCGTTGCCGTTCGGTTGCCTTCAACACGTCTCTCAGCGGTTCATCTATCGCGACATCTTGGACTCGCACATGATCGTGTAGATCCAGTGGAGTCCAACCGTCGAATTCGCCAGCCAACTGCTGCCAAAGGCGCCGATCTTCTTCGCTGAGCCTGGAATACCATTCGGCTTCCTCAGCCCATGTTGTGCTCTTGCCTTCTTCAAGGAACCCTCGCATATACTTTTGGAGAGGTGGAGGGATCAAATCCATTTTTCCAGCAGCATGGGCCGGTAGGGAGGTCTCCAGAAGGTGAAAGAATAGACCCTTTAGCCTGTGAAACTCTCGCCTTTCGAGGATGTCCCAGTGGTCTTCTTCGTCCCGGGTATCGTGTTCCAGCAGCCGCACCATCCAGTCGTAATATAGACGCCACGGCTCCCACGGGTTTGGCGTCTCCAACCTGTCATGTTCACGAAAATCGAGAACGAATTGAGATGCGTCCCGTCGGAACGTGTAGATATTCATCCGATCGCAGGGCTCTGGGAATCCATCCCAGTGGCTCCAAAAGGCATGCATAACTTCATGCATAATGCTCCAAGAGTGGGAATGGCCGACTCTGATGCGGGCACCGTAACGGAAGTTGAACACATTAGGTTCCGCGCGTACCCATTCAATATGAACGTCATTGTCTATCCACTCGACGGCGGCTTCTGTAAGTCCGAATATGCGGCTGAGATCGGCAACTCTGGCCATGACCCATGGATCGTCGCTGGCCGGCAGTGATGTGGTGTGAAAATATCTTGGGGGGATCTCGTATCCACTCGCGAGCTTGGTCGCAGGAGCCTCAATTCCGTCCAGGTTCCTCGCTACAACAGAGATGTCGTACCCAGTGTTACGGCGGAGCCCGTCGATTCTCCTGCACTTGCTGCTACTCCAGTCGGAGACCACTGGTCTAGGATCTCCCAAGACGGCGACTCTGTACTCGGTGTACTTTGGGTTCAGCTCATCTATTATAGGCACGTGGAACTCCGTGAAATGGATATTCGTTAGTCCAGAAACTCGGGGTGGATACGCAAGTGTCGCAACTGTGCCGTGGGCGACGGCAGTTGGACTGTCGCGCCGTCCAACTTCAATCCTGTATTGATAACGGGTGTTGGGGTCGAGATTGGAGTCCACATATGACATGGCATCCGAAATCCCTGTCGTCGCCAGTTCACCATCCCTGTACAGGGAGATGCTGGTTGCATCGTCAGCGGTCAGCGTCCACGTGACCAGCATCTGCGTTGGTGACTTGGGAGAAACTTCCAACACAACAGGACGTGGAGTAGCGGTAGGCAAGGGTGTATTAGTGGGAGTAGGCTCTGGAGTGGGTGTGTAGGTAGGGGTAGGCGAGGGTGAATAAGTGGGAGTAGGCTCTGGAGTGGCTGTGTAGGTAGGAGTAGGCGAGGGTGTGTAAGTGGGAGTAGGCTCTGGAGTGGCTGTGTAGGTAGGAGTGGGTGAGGGTGTATAAGTGGGAGTAGGCTCTGGAGTGGCTGTGTAGGTAGGAGTAGGCGAGGGTGAATAAGTGGGAGTAGGCTCTGGAGTGGCTGTGTAGGTAGGAGTAGGCGAGGGTGTGGGTGTGTAGGTAGGGGTAGGCTCTGGAGTGGGTGAGGTGGTCGGCGCGGAAGTGGGCACCTTCGTTGGGGTCGCCGGCTGCCTGACAGTCGAGGTCGGTGTCTGGTTTGGCACGGTTACTGCCACAACCACCGTTGCGGTAGCCGTCGTGGGAGTGAGAGCCGGGGCTATCAGGGAGGCGCTGGGCGAAGGAGGCGGATCACTGGGCACACTAGAGTCGTCCCCGCATCCAGTAGCAACCAGCCCAAGAAGCAAAAGAATAAGCACTGCCGAGAAAACTGCCGCCGACAAATACTCTTTCCTTCTCATCTTGGTCCCCTTGCGGTCAAATACAGCCAAACCATCTGCTACGTCTTTAGGTCCGACGGAGTGGCCTATAACGACGCTCCTTCCTCTATTGATCGCGAATTACCCCACGCTCCATCAGAAACTCGGCCACGTCGTTGTGCTTCTTGTGTCGCGCGATGCAGCAGCAGCTAACCTCCACAAAGTAGGGCGTATAATGCGTGCCGCAGGCGTCGATATCCGCCCCGCCCTCCACGAGCTACTCGACCACCCCCAGCGTGCCACGATGCGACGCCTCCCACAGCATCGTCCGACCGTGCGGCCCGACACGGCTCAGCCACCCCGGCCGCTCTTCAAGGATTGCGCGAACGGCCTCGACGTCACCCCTCGCCACCGCAGCTACCCCAATCTTCAGGAAGTCGGAGGCTCTTCCTGGGAACCGTATCTCGGACATAGAAATGGCTTAGTTGGTTTTGCCGTCGGTTCGATTGTCGCTGGCTATTCCGTCGGCTCGTCCAAGCGTACTGCGTAGGCCAGCAGGATAACGATAACCATCCAGAGTGGCCAATACGCAATTACAACCATATTCATGAGTTCTTGTACAAACCCTAATCTAAAGTGCGGGTAGGCATACAGTAGCAAGTTCAAACCGATTAGGGCGGGGAGCAATTCTTTGCTGATGCCCCTGGCAGGGTCGAAGCGCGGCAAGATTCGAACTGCTAAGCGCCTAAGCGCAGCCCCGTAGAAAGGAATGTCCCAACTGCCGATCCAGCGTTCGATGTCCGTCTCATGCTTCTGCTTAGGCAAATCAAGCCTCAATAGAATCCAGACCGCGAAGAGCGTGACCGCGAGGGCAAGGACGGCAAAGTCCCACCAAATGACGGCCCCTTTTTCAAGCAGCGTGAAGACGAGGTTTACCAAATATTGAGGGGTACTATTGATGGCGATTGCCACTCCTATGAATACCAGTGCGTGATTGAAGCCGGCCATGGACGCCCGTCTAGCGAACCAGAGCCATACCATCATCTGTGGAAGGTCTGATAGGAACAACTTCCACCACTCCTGCGGCCAACTCGCCCCTGACCACCACGCCCACCATAGTTCATTGGTCTGCTCAGGATCGATAAAGTTGCTGGGCAAATAGACGGCTGTGGCAACTGCTTCGCTGACGAATACAAAGGCCCACAGTAAGATCAGGGTAGTTCGACCCGTGCGCCGAACATGGAAGTAGAAGAAGCCCAGTAGATATAGTGAGGTATTCAGGAATGGGGATACGTAACGAGGAAGGCAATTGTAATCAGGTGGACAAGACCAGTAGTCGAGCGACAGATTGAAGTTGCCGAGTATATGAGGGAGAAACCACAAAATTGTCCGCTCAATGAGCGGGATGCCGACGATGAGCATCAGTTCCCATCGATAACGCGATACTAACTGCGTAAGTGTGGCCATTCTGCCTCAAACTTATGTTGACCGGGATTTCCCATATTGGGAGTTTTCAGGCTCAATGGGCAATCCAAACGAGATGGTAGCATCATAGTCAGGTCCTGCAAGACCAGTCAATCTCCGGTCAATCCGATAAGGGATGCGATTCTTGCCGTGAACCATGTTTCTTGTCCGTCTTTGTCGTCTTCGGGCCCCCGCCAATGGGGTGAAAGCGCATTGAAGACAAGCCGACTCCCTGGAGCGCTCTCCCTCTTGGCAAAATCGTAGTTATACCCTCCCTCAGTTTGGTGCCGGCGATAACCGGCCGATACGATCCAACACTCCTTGGAACAACTGGTGAGGAACCGACACCTCGGACAACTGAAAGATCAATCGCCGGGAGTGCCGCACCAGACGGCCTCCCATCTTGATCAGCTTGACCTGCACGCTCCGCAGCGACCAGTGCCTGACCGCCTTGGGCAGACATAACCGGCGAAGGAAGTTCCCAAGGTTGTACGCCAGAATGAACAGAGACAGGCGCACCCGGTTGGCCACGAACCGATGGCACGACAGCCGAGTCCAGTTCAGCGCGTACTTCCCCTCTTTGATCCACTGCTCGGCTGTCCCTCTACCATTGTAGAATCGCACCACTCCTTCGGGGCCAGCCGTCATGTTCGTGACGATGAAGCCCACCCGAGGGAACAGCTCTCCCTGATGCCACTCCACCTTGGCCACCACACGCCGAGCGCGGTCCCAACTCTCAGCACGATACCAGAAGTCGTCGTATAGGATCACTGGACGCTTCGGCGGCCTCCCCACAGGTCGTATCAGCAGTGGAGCGATCTCGTATTGCAGCACTTTGTTGCTCGGCAGCCGTATTGCGTAGAAGACTCGCCGCTCCTCCAGGTACTCATAGATGTCCGGCTTAGCGAATGCGGCGTCGGCGCGAAAGTACTGGCGCACTCCTGTCGCCCTGTAGCGGGGACAGGATCGGATCCAATACATCACGCCACCTGTGCGCGCTATGTACGTTCCCCGCACGGAGCATCGCGCCCTCGCAGTCACCGAACTGGTTGAACACGAACAAAGGGTGATAGCACGTGCTCCCAAAGTGTCCGTTGTACGATGCTCCCTCCTGATCTCCATGTACCGGGCTCTCCGAACTGTCCATGTCCAAGATCACCCGCCGGTGCGGCGTGCGGGACATAGCTCCGTCCACCCACTTAGCGTTCAGTCGGCCCAACCCCTCCACGTTGCCGTCCTGGGTAAGCACCTCGGTCTCGAACCGGCTCATGGTGTTGGTGCTGGCGGCCGACCTGTCAGTGTCTCGCCGTCCAACGATGATCCGCATCGTCGGGTCCTGGGCCAGCCGTTCAGCGTCGTTGGTATCCTCGTAGCCCGCCAGACGACTGTACACCGACTGCCTGAGAAGGCCCACCAATCGGTGCTGCACGTTACGACCGCCCCGACTCTCCTGCAGACACTCATTCGTCATCTCCGTCAGTCCCAGCGCATCATCCAACTCGCGACAGGCCAACAGTCCGGCGTCTGAGGTAATAGTGGCACCGTGGAACTCCAACCGTACACGTCGGTCGAAACGGAGCTTGGCGCGGGGGTTGGTGCTTTCACCCATTGGGTGCCTCCAGAGTGGGTACGTTATCAAGACCTAAAGCTGTCGATCATGACCAGTCTAGCACTCATGATAAGCACTACGCTCTGCTATTCGGCTACATTAGGTAGTTCTGTTGCTGATTACGGCAAGCCCTGCAGGGTTGATATGGGAAATGTGGGATAGAGCCTCCTCCCAATTATGCCTTATAAGCCCCACTTTCGAGTGTCATCCACCTAGATTGCCTGAGCTTCGATACAGCGATCAGATGTCGACCGATGGGAGGCACTCTTCCTAAGCAATCCAAGGACTCCACGCAGGGCATACTGCCGACAGACTTCGTGCGGACTACTCATGGATTGAAGACGACAAGAGATGGCCGGTATCATAGATAGCACTCTAGGACTCTTACTTGAAGCAGTTGGAGGCTGGCACTAGGAGAGATGCCGATACCTTCATCGGGCATCAAACATCATGAGGAGGCGAAGGTTGACTGTAGACAGAACCGCGTTCGAGTGGGTATTCGACCTATAATCGACAGGGTCTAATGTACTATCCTACACAGAAAGGAACGAGATGAAGGCCTTTGATGGAGAGACAAGGGCCGGGAGGGAACCGACATGACCGAGCTTGCAGACGAATTCACAGAAGTACTCTATAGATCCGTCCGGACTGCGATGAAAGAGGTTTCATATCCCGGGCACACGCTTCACGCCATGTTAGGAGAACTAGGCGGAGTTGACACCGCAAAGCGACTCCTGAACTCTGACACACCTGCAATAGGATTCGATGAGCTTACGATCAACCAGCGTCTAGATCTCTCAATCGAAGCAATCATCTGCGACAATCCGAGGTTCCATCCACTGTTCACCGAGGCGGAGCGGATAACCGCTCATAGCCGCCTATCCCAAATGAACTATTTCGAAACAGGATGATTAAATGTCCATCAAACGACAGGTGAGAGCAAGCAAGCTGTTCAAGGAACTACCTCCTGAAGCAAACGGTAGCACCTGCTTCCAGCTTAAGGGATACCCTTCGGGTGCATCGCTATATGTGTTGAAGGATGACAGGCGATTCGACTTCTGGGATCGGGCACCATCTAAGTTCCCCAACTCACACCAGTTACTCGATTTCGTCCAGAACAACGGTATCCGGCGACCCCGTGGAGAGCAGCGGTGCTCCTACACATTGGATGGTAGATACATCGAAAGGGTCTTAGAAATCATCAAGGGAAGAATGACAACCAACCATGAGCTCCTCAGCCGCATCACTGCTCGGCCAGATGTCTTTGGCGGAAAGCCGATTATCCGTGACATGCGGATATCAGTGGATCTTGTGCTGAGCCTGCTGAGCCAGGGAACCACGCAGAATGAACTCCTAAATGAGTACCCCGGACTGGAACCGGAGGATATCCGCGCCTGCGTCGCCTACGCGCACGCGGTCATCGCGGGGGACTCATTGGAGGCTGTATCCGTTTTAGGCTCGTGAGATTCCTCGTAGACCGGTGTGCAGGTCGTCGTCTTGCGGAGTGGCTCCGCAGCGAAGGCCACGACGTACTAGAAGCTCTAACTCTTGGTCCTGACCCTGGAGACAGGGCCTTGTTGGAACTCGCGGAATCTGCAACCCGGGTCTTGATTACAATAGACACGGATTTCGGAGAGTTGATCTATCTGCATGACGTTCCCCATGCAGGATTGGTTAGACTGCCAGACGTACCAGCGCAACAACGTATTGCACTGATGGTTGAAGTGATAGATTGTCACCGGCAGGCACTGGATGGTAGATCGATTGTAACGATACGCGGCGGACGAATCCGGGTATCGCGCCACCCTTCCGCGCCGACCTAGAACCAACGGAGTCTTACCGATGCAACCCTGACACTGCGAAGACGGGATAAATGTCGCAAGTGCGATCATCGAAAAACCGCGCTAGAACCTTGTAGTTGGGGGTGCTGTCCCGGCGGCCACTGCTCCAACGTGATGGCGAACTCGTCCGGGCTGAACGACCAAGCTCTCTCGGATGTCCTTTTGCAAGGTTACTACCTTGTCCACGACGGATAGAGGTCATACTCCGGGTCATTGTTGAGGCGCGTTCTGCCTGAACCTTCCGCGTTCATTACGTAGATGTCCCAGTTCCCATCGCGATTAGAGAATGAGTTTCGTAGACTTGATGCAGCATTCTTATGAATGGGGTCGTATGAAACCGCTACGGCCGTGTCTTTGCGGGGCCAAGTGGCCTGTTGAGCCCCCTTGCTGAGGACGGTGATTATGCACAATGGCAGGCCGCCTCACCTGATAGCGACGAAGGGCGGCCCGGTCCCGTGGATGTAGTGCTGGACACCGAGCTTACCGGCTATCTGACATCACCCTTCTACTCCCACCGTCACATCGCGGCCCCATTGAAGCAACGCTCCGCTTCTGTGTCACAAGTAGTATCGTGAGTATGTCGCAAGTTTTGGCACAAGTTTGTCGCAAGATCAGGCGACCCCGTCTGCCAGGACATATTCGAGCCGGTTGGTACTGCCTCGTCGGAGAAACAGCCCCTTCTCCATCAGACCTCTGAGATCACGTTGGAGTGTACGTCGCTGGATTCCCGGACAGAGATGCTCGAACTCTCTGATTGTAACTCTGCCGTATTCCAGCACATGACGAAGGGCAAGCATTTGTCGATCCGTCAGATCGTGACGTCGAGCGAGGATGTCCTGCCGAATCGCCAGCTCTCCTCGCTGCTTAACCTCTGCAAGCTGGGTGGCAAGGCCGGTAGTGAAGAATTCGATCCAACCAGTCATGTCCATATTTGTCCGTCGAACACTCTGGAGAGCCCGGTAGAAGGCCATGCGGTCCCGGTCGTAGTACTCGCTGATGGTGAACAGCCGCTTGAAGTCATAGCCCGCTCGGTAGAGGCACAAGGTCGAGAGCAGCCTGGACGTACGACCGTTACCGTCTATGAACGGATGAATGTGAACCAACTGAAACTGGGCGATCCCGCTGGCAATAACAGGATGTATGTCGGTTGGTCGGTTCAACCAACTGACGAGTTCGCGCATGAGAATAGGCACATCGTGGGCCGGAGGTGGTGTGTAGATAGTTTCGCCGGTCGCCGAGTTGACAACATAGTTCTGGACACGACGGTATTGCCCAGGCGCGGCTGAACCGCCACGGACGCCGGAAACCAGATGCCTGTGAATCTCAAGGATGAGTCTGTCTGTGATTGGGCCGCCTTCGTTCAGATACGTACTGACGAACTCGAAGGCATCACGATAGTTGAGCAGTTCGCGCGTGTCGTCCGGGTCCGCCCCGGGCACATCCTCGCCCGCCAGAAGGTCTGCGGCCTCCTCAATCGTAAGGCGGGTCCCCTCGATATGCGTCGTATGGTGCGCTTCGAGAAGGAAGGCCCGTGAGCGCATAGAGTCGATCCACTCATCCGAGAGACTCGCGGCATCAAGGAACCCGCGAGCGCGCTCAATCTCGGTGAGGGCCGCCGTGGTCGCGTTCGTAATCGAGAAGCGCGGAGTGAACCTCATGCTATCTTCATCCCTCTGTCCTACACCGACACCACCGTCTCCGTGTCCCCCGCGTCCAGCGCGTTCATGTACGCGATCACGAGGTCGCGCGTCCGGTACGAGCCGAATGCCGCCTCGTCCTGCCTGCTGACGATGGGGAACGTCCCCAGCACATATTCCGCGTCCTCCCGGTCGAGGCCGTAGAGGTGGAAATACAGCGCGTCGAGCCGCGCCCGCAGGTGACGGCGCTCCTCCTCGTCCCAGGTGAACGGTGGCCCGCCGTACCCGAGGTCACGGGCGAACGGCGCCATGTCGTGCGCCGTGTACGTCAGCCGCAACACATGGTCGCGGACGAGCTCCCGTGCCGTCGTATCACCGAAACGCCGGTCGTAGTCGTCCGGCGCGATGACCGGGAGTTGCTCGAGGATGTACTTGCTTAGGTGTTGCCCTTGAACCTTCTGCCGAGCTACGAAGTCGTAAGGCATGGAATTAAGGCAGGCACCAAGTAGCCACGCAGTGTACTTGTAGGTGTCAATGTCAGTTGAGTCTGGTGTCAGTAGGGGTAAAGTGTTTCCGAAAGCTTGAGCCGGCACTATGGCTGCGATCATAGTTCGTGCATTAGTGGTCGCGGTTGCATCCTTGAAGGCCACGGCCCACCCCAACCCGTCCGGCCATTGGAACGAGTTCGCCCCGACCCAATACAGGGGTTTAGGTAGCCAATTTGGATCAATGTGTTCATCAAGGCTAGCCTCTTTCGGCTGATTCGGACGGTTGACATTCTCAGGCTTCATGATCACGCCTGCGGCGCGGTGATCGAACGCCTGCACCATCTTCCCTTCGTACAGTGGTACGTACAGATCGTTGCCACGTTTCCAACAATTGTTGTGTACGGGATAGTAGCCTTCAGCCTGTAATTCCGTTGCTGTTCGAAAGAAATGTGAGTCGTTGGTCATGTGGAATACTGTCTTGTAACGAACCTGCCACGCCTTGCGCTCTTGTGAACACGAGCGATTTACCAACACAGGATGTAGCTCGTATGCCCGACGCGTAATTTCTGCGTCTCTCCTATTGCGAAACACAGGGGCCGTATTCGTATTAGGGTTAACCCTTGCGAAGTCGTCGGGGGTCAGAGGAAAGTAGCGTTCGGGATCGTTGACAGCGGCGGCGGCGTGAAGGAAGAAGGCACAATCGGTCTCGTCGAAGCGTCTCTCCTCCCCGCCTAAGACGAGGACGCAGAACTTCTGAGACGCATGCACGTCCTTGAAGAAGATTTTTTTGTTCTCAAAGTCGAACAGGACGCCTAATCTTCCCCCCGTTGAGACAAATTTGAAGAACTGTGCCGCATTCTTATCGGCGTAGATGCCGGACTGCGTGATGAGTCCGACGAAGCCGTCCGGCTTGACGAGGTCCATGGCCCGCTCAACGAAGAGGGAGTAGAGGTTGATATCCCCTCGAGCAAGTAATGGGTAGTCGCCAGACCTGCGGACGAGTTGTCCGAGCCTGTCCGCCCGCTCCTTCGCTTTATCGAACTCGTCAGCAAGCGGCGCTCCCCGGTTTCGCAGCCGCCTGATACCCTCCCTACGAGCCGCTGCCGTCGGGACGCGCGCCAGTTCGGAACCGCGAGTCTCCAACCACTCGACCTCCTGCAGCTTGATCCTGTCCCACGGCGGATTGCCGATCACCGCGTCGAACCCGCCTCGTGGCCGGACGTCCTGCCATCCGCGCCACACGCCCGGGAACGCCACCTCCCAGTGCAGAAAACTCTCGCGGTCGGCGACGGCCCTTGCGTCGTTCCACAGAGTCTCGAATTCCGCCGTCGAGGTCACGTCATCGACCGCGCCGGGACCGAGCGAAAGGAGCCTGTAGGCATCCTGCGAGTTCTGTTCGAGGAAGTCCACGAGCGGCGACTCGAACTCGGTGCGCTCCCTCTGCTTCATTCCGGCGGTGAGCCATCGCAGACCGCACAGGAAGTCAAGCAGGCCCCGCATCGGCGCCGTCGTGGACTCCACCTCCCGGAACAGCGACGCCGACTCCCGCACTTCGGCAACGTCGGCGTCCGACATCTCCTCGATGAGCTGCATCCCTGCCGTCGCGTTCTCCGCGTGTTGGATCGCGCTGCTGGCGAAGAGCCCGCTCAGCCGCCGCAACTCCTCGATGCTGCCCTGCACCCTCATCCCGATCAGCGAGTCGCCGCACCGCAGATGATGATCGAGGAACGACAGTGGAGCGCCCACCGTGAAGCTGTGAAGCCAGAGCGACACCTTCGCAAGCTCCACCGTCAGCGGGTTCTTGTCCACGCCGTAGATGCACCGCTTGAGCACCATGCGCCGGATGATCGCCTGGTCGGTCAGCAGCGACTCGTCGATGACCCAGTCCGACTCGGAAGCCCGCCGGAGTATATCGTCACGGATCGCCGCGACCCGCCCCACCACCGGCGACTCGTACTCCCCGTCCAGCCACTCCGGTACTGCCGGCACATACTCTATGAGCTCGGCGACGAAGTCCGATAGGAAGTCGACGGCGGTGACGAGGAAATGCCCGCTCCCCATGGCCGGGTCGAGCACCTTGAGGTCGAGCACCGCCTCGGCGGGGTCGAGCTTCTGCAGCTCGGCGAGACGCTCCCGCTTGGGCCGCCGGTCGCCCTTCAGCTTCTGCGACTCAGTCTCGAACGCCGTGAGACGCTCCTCAGCGAGGGGCTTCAGCGTCCGGTCTATTATCAGGTCGACGAGCTCCTGCGGCGTGAAGAAGCTGCCGCTGTCCTTGCGGGCGTAGGAGTTGGGACGTACCCATATCTTGCCGTCCTCGTCACGCACCGGCTCCCTTTCTAACAGGCGCTCGTAGATCGACCCAAGCTGCTGCACGGACATGTCGCGGTAGTTGACGAACCGCCGCTGTCCGTTCGACTCCGCGTGGCTCAGGTCGAACATGATGGGCGCCATGTCCGCATCGGAAAGGCGGACGGTCGCCAGAAGTGGCGCGGCATCCGCAGCGAACAGCCCGCCGTTGTAAGGCGGAAGCCCAATGGAGCCGTCGCCCCGGTCGATGAGGCTGAACAGCGTCGTCAGGTGGTCGTAGTAGTGCGTGGCGATGGACGAGAATACGTCCTGATCGCGAGTCCGGTCTCTGATGTCGTCGCGCACTCGCTTCCGCAGGCCATAGTCGTCGTACCGCGATTCGTTGACCGGCAGGAGTCCCCGGTCCTCGGCGTAGAGCACGAAGAGCAGCCGGTACAGGAAGATCAGGGCCGCATGGCGCACGTCTGCCAGGGGTGCGCGTGAGGCGTCCGCCATTGCACCGACCAGCTTCGGAAAGACCTTCTCGAAGACCACGATCGAAAGGTCCTGCGCGACCTGTTCTTCGTAGCGACGCCCCTCAGCGAGAGCCGCGTCCAGGAACGTGGCGACCACGCCGTCCCGGAGGACGAACGAGTCTCGCCGGAACAGCAGGTGGAAGACGCGTAGCTTGTCGTCGTCCCCCGACTCCACCATCTCGCCGAGGTCGACTTCGTAATACCCCGTTGCGCGAGGGCGGGCACGGTAGTCGTACAGCCGCCACACTCCCCCGTTGGTCAGGAAACCCCAGTGGAGGTCTCCGTCCGTCTTACTCTCCGCCGTCGAGAGGTACCGGAGAATCTGACCGTGTGGCGTCCTCCACCGGTTCGGGCTATCCGCGTCTCGAGCGTCGAGGGGCAGTCCGAACCTCTTGCTTTCCTCAACGACCAGGGCGTCCGAGAACCGGTCTTCGGCCCTGCCCTTGGCGGTAGCCCGCGCCTTGGATTCCGCGTCCTGAAACAGCAGATGGTCGGGAATGTCCTCGTTGCGTGCGGCACCCTGCTGAGGAAGGTAGTCGGCCCACCCCAGCAGCTCCAGCACGGGGCGAACCAACTCCTGCTCGGTAACCGCCTCGTTCGGGTTCGCGGAACCGCTCAACGACTCGTACCGCTCCCGAACGCCGTCCCTGAACGCGTCAAACGTCTGCGCGGATGAGACCGAAGCCCGCCATTCGCGCGTGGCGCGTATGCCCTCGGTCAAAAAATACTCAGAGAACAGGTGGCCCGGCAACTCAACGCCTTTCGCCCATCGTCGGGCTGTCGATCAGATGGAAGTGCGGTGTCCTCGCAGAAGGATACCGGCTTGGCTGCGTACGGTCAGCGTGTCGGTGTATAGCTTGGCAAATCACGCAAGAGACGACAACCCCAAACGAGCGACAATCCTTCGTCCTCAGTCTCAGGTACCGACGCTGAGCGCTCCCACGACAGTGGCAGTATTGACAGAGCCCATGTGAAGATGGATCACGCCAAACACTACTCCTCTCGCATTTGATCCCCTCCAACTACCCACTTCCGAAAATGGAATTTTTGTAGCTGCCAAACGGAAGGCAGTCCTCCAAACACCCAGTTCCAAAAACGGAACTTTCGTAGTCGACCAACGGAACCCGCGCCGGAACCAGCACCGAAACCGAAATGCTTCCTCCGATTGTCCTGTAGGGGGCTTTTCACCCCGATTCGGCTTCAATTCATCACCCACTTCCGTTTTCGGAACTAACTCAATCTCCTGTACAGCCCCCTGACACCCCGACCCCCCCCGAATCCCATGCGTTATAACGGGTGTCATGCGTGTCACCGGGGGGCCTTGCTCAGCCCGAACTCGCAATTTTCGCTAGTTCCGACTCCCACGTGCGCTCTGACGCATTGATGCGCTCAACTTAAACTGGCCAGCCTCAGTTGATCCTGCCGCGGTCCCAGAACTCGCTAGTCCCGCCACAGTCCGAGGCTGAGAACCCGCCGCAAGCGGCTCAGCACCTCCAGCCACGCTCGCTCCTTCCTCAGGTCTTCAAGAGCTCTTCTACGCCAGTCGAGGTAGCTGCTCTTCTCCGACGGGTGCATGGGAGAGGTCGCGGGCGGAAGCGTCAGGCCTTGCTTGTCTATCATCACTATCTCCAACTCCATGATCCGCTCCCTGGTCTTGGCACGGTCGTGCTTCGTGCCGACCTCCCGCTGCAGCTCCAACGTCCGCCACTCGTTCACCAGAGGCCACGCATCGCCGTAGACCTCCTCGTCGTCGGGCGCCGGCTCACGGGTGACCAGACTCGGATACTCAGGCCTGTCTTCGATCATAGTGGCTCGCGGTCTCGTCCTCGCTTGCCCCGCGCGTGCAGCGGCGCCCATTGTCTTCCGCCTCAGCACATCCAGCCCGACCAACCGGCCATCGGGTTTCGACGCTCCGTGAGCACCCTGATCCTCGAGCGCGACGATCTCCCCACGAACTGCTTCAATTTCTTCACGCATCTCCTCGCGCAGCGCATTCACGTCTCCCGCGACTTTCTCGACACGTCCCTCCAACACCTCTATGCGCTCTAGCTGCCGCGCTGAGTCTGCAACCCCCTGCTCAAGCAGCAGACGTTCCATGGCGTCGGCCAGACGGGGAGAGAGCCTGCCTGCGGACATTCCACGCCACACCGTCTTGCGGTCCACGCCCAGCGCCTCGGCCGCCTGCATGGTGCCCATATCACGCACCAGGTCCCTAAGCAAGGCCATCATCCGCAGGTGGTGAACGTTCTCCACGCTGCGAGTTCCACGTCCTGTGAGCAATTTCCCCGCACTTTTCATCGTGCCCTTCCTCCTTCGTCTCTGTCCTTCATCTCCTCGTTCCATTTGGTACATCTCGTAGCTAGTTATGGAACATGACCCAGGAAAAAGCCATGTCCCACTTGGAACATCCCGTATCTAAGCGTGGAACATGGGCATGGAACAGGGAGTTAAGTCGGAACGGTCACATTCTTCCTGTAGGGAGGGCGCTTCCTCGCCTGTACCACGCCGCTCATCACTCTCACTGGGTCATCCCAAAAAAGTTCGATTCTCTGTACACGGTAATGACATCACAGAAAACCCCCTTCGGGTAATGCCTTAAAAGGCGCTCCTGCATGAACGCCTTTCAAGTCCCACTTTCGCCTGCCATCCCACCGGTCAATGAGAGCGCGAAGATCGTTGAGCTCAAGAAGGAAGGAGTTTCCTGATTCGTCCGGTGTTCGATCGGCCTCTGGTCTTCCTTTGGCACCATCTCGTAAAGCAACGCCATGAGACTGCTACAGTGGAGATCCTCGGCGTCCCGGCGTCGTTGATCTCCCGATCCTTCACACCCATCGGTTCCTCCTCACGTGCAACTTGCAGGTTTCACCTATGCCGCGCCCCGTTTTCCGGGTCAGCAACTTGCAGGCTTCAGCTACGGCTCCTTGCAACCGGCCCCTGACAAGAAGTGTTCGCCGTTTACGTCCTGCAGGGGCTCTCTCCCTTCGCCCCAGCTTCGAAAGCGACCAAATGTACAACTTGTCAGGAATCTCTTTTCCCTGTACACCCCCATGACTACGCAGCGGCTCCCCCGCCTGAAATCGTCTGGGCATGACTTCATGGATGAAATCCCCTCCGAGGTAAAGCGCTCAACAGAGCGGACAATGTATGTGGTCCTTAGTTTTCAGGTTCTCCCAGATGATGAAGACTTCATTCCCGCATTTCGTACAATGAATCCTAAACGATGTGTTGTCAGCCAACTCTTGTGTCAAAGCCTTTACCTCCGGGCCGAAACACGCCAAGGAGAGGGAGAGTGGGGTCTCACTCCCTCTGGCGCACAGGCAAACTGATACTAAGAATGGCCGTCAAGTGTGGTAATATCGGGGCAAAATCGGCCAAATCTATTGAGATTCGTATCTGAGACCGCCCTACGTTGGGGCCACCAACAAGGCTCCCCCCACGTCCAATCGTGACTGACTTCCCCCTCAAGCGCGCTGTCAAGTCCGGTTGGGACGAAATGTCCGACCGGTACCAGCGCGACGCAGTGATCTCCACGGACGACGTTCACTACGGGCCGCTGATTCCCGGCGAGAGGGAATATCGGCTGCTGGGCGACGTGCGGGGCAAGCGAGTCCTCGAACTGGCGTGTGGGGGCGCGCAGAATGCCATTGCGCTCGCTGGGTGGGGTGCCTGTGTCACCGCCGTCGACCTGTCAGCGAAACAGCTTGCACATGCCCGCGAGCTCGGGAAGAGCGAACGCGCGGACGTGGCATTGATTCAGGCGGACATCGAGCGACTTGCGATTTTCCTGGACGAGTCGTTCGACACGATTCTGTCGTCGAACGGCATCGAGTTCGTCACCGACATCTACAGTTGTCTCCGCGAGTGGCATCGCGTCCTGCGGCCCGGCGGTATCGCCGTGATCTCGACCGTCCATCCGCTGGGGGCCTTCGAGTGGGACGAAGGGCAGGGCGCTCTCCTCGTAGGAAACTACTTCAATCTGCCGGTAGAGGTCTGGCACGACGTGGGCGAGTCGGACGGGCAACGCGGACTGACCTTATTCCGCACGGTTGAGGAGATGTTCTCCACGCTAACGGGAGTCGGCTTCTCCGTCGAGCGTGTCCTGGAGCCGGTCCCTTATCCCCTTCACCGGATGAGCGACGACGAGAAGTCTCAAATACCGTATCGCGGCACACTCTGGGAGTCCGACTACGAGCGGATGAGCAAGGCGCCGTTCAACATCATCTACGTGGCGCGAAAGCGGGGCTGAGAGCCGGCTACTCGTCTTCGTCCGACTCGATGGGGTTGTACTTGATGTCTTTGTCCATCGCCTCCCGAATCCTCTCGGCGTCGGGGTGGTCGCCGAAGTAGACGATGTACAGGCCGCGCTCGTGGTAGGACGCAGTGGGGTTCTCCTGATCGTATCCCCACAGGCCGGTGCCGGCTTTGATGATGTCTTCTATCGCGATGACGCCCTCACGGAGATCGTCGCGGTCGGGGAAGCGGTAGATGAGAACGTCTCGCCCGTTGACCTTGACGCTGGTATCCTGCGGCGCGCCGATGAACACGAGGCGTTCGTCGCTCTCCGCACCGACGTCGAAGCCGTTGCTCTTCAGGATGCCGATTACTTCACTGGTCTCCTCGCCGCAGGCCGCCGCCAACAAGGCAGCTACCCCGAACGCGAGGAGTAATATGGGAATCTTGATAGCAGATCGCTTCATTTCACCGTCCCGTTATTATGATCACAGGCGCGTAGGATATCGCAGACCGCCGTCGATGCGCATCGACGGCAGCGCGACTTATTATATCCCAAGTCGCTTGCACACGGACGCTTGGTCGCAAGACGCGCTTGCGCCAAGATTGACATGCCCGCTCATATCTTCCTAAAATACGTTCGTGTGCAATCCACCCCTGACCGTAAGTGTTTCGCCTGCGAAGGGTACTTGAATGGCGCGTCGTTACTTGTTCGTGCTGCTGTCTGTTCCGTTGCTCGCCTTGGCGTCTCCCGGCTGCGACCGTGGTTCGGACGGCGACCTTGGAGTACTGCCGTCGCCCACCCCGGCCTCCGGCCAGATCACCGCGGACATCTACGACGGCGACCATCCGGATATAAACGTCTACGTTGGAGCGCGGATTCGTTGGAGAAACCTCGGTGACATCGCCCACACCGTTACGGCCAAGGACGGATCCTTCGACACCGGCCCCATCGAAGAGGGTCGGCGGACCGGATATATCCTGTTCCCAAAGGCGGGAAAGATCGAGTACTACGACAAGCTGAACCCGGGAATGGAAGGGCGGATTCAGGTGTTCGAGAAGGAGTGATGGAGCACTTTCGTCGGCGCCAAATGCAAGTCGCGAAACTCAGACCAGAGAGAAATGTAGACCCGGGTTGCGCAAACCGCGCGGCCCGCTTTCAAGGAGCTTAGATGCTCCTGACAGGAGGATATTCAATGCGGCCCACTATCATCATGCAGACCTGCGGCCTTCTACTCGCCACCGCTATAATGGCCATGGTGGGATTTGGATGCGGAAGTGATGATACTCGGGGGGGATTCGTTCCGGTTTCAACAGAACGTGACGACATCCCGGCCCCCCAAATGTTTGACGACGGCACCTACGTCGCGCCGAAGATTCCTCCCGGAGGGTACCCCACCTACGCCTGGGACGGGGAAATCCCGACGAAGTTCAATGAGTCCCCCTTCTCGGCGAAGCTCGTCAAGGAAGGCAAGATCCTTCCCGTCGAGGAACGTCTTCCCATCCAGGAAGACGTTCTCGTAGTCCTGCTCGATAACGAGGTCGGAATCTACGGCGGCACCATGCGACTGACCTCCAGCACCCCCGGCAGAATCGATTCGTTGACTACCACCGGCTGCTTCCGTCGCGACGCGGACGGTATCGGGCGGGTAGTTGGCATCTGCAAAGACATGAAGCTGAGCGCCGACGGCAGGACCTACACCTTCACGCTCCGACGGGGCGCACGATGGTCGGACGGGTATCCGCTGACCATGGAGGACTTCCGGTTCGCGTGGGAGGAGCTCAACCTGAACCGCGAGTACATCCCGCGCCTGCCGCTTACGCTCATCAACCCCGTTACGGGCAACGGGCCGACGTTCAAGGTGATCGACGACCTCAACTGGAGCCTCACGTTCGACAGTCCTACGTTTACGCTGATCGAGTCCAAGAGCGGTGCGATTTATAGCGGCACAAAGTCGTGCCAGGGGGGGAACCCCTGCTTCTACTCGGCCGCTCACGTCTACAAGCGTTACCATCCCAAATATGGCGACGAGGACGAAATCCGCCAACTCATGCGCTACTACTCCCGTGAGACCTGGAAAGGACTCATGGAAGAGATGCAGCGAAAGCGCCACTTCCTGGGCGTTCCTCTGAAACCCGTTCCCACTGAATTCGATCCCGAGTACATGTACGATGACGTTCACTACGCCCCCTGGCCCGGCGGCTACGTGACGACCGAGTTATCGGACGGCAGGAACCAGTATGACCGTAACCACTACTTCATGGGCGTCGATCCGCTCGGCAACCAGTTGCCGTACATGGACGGCGTCGTTTCAAACCAGGTCGAGAGCCGTGAGGTCGCCGTGTTCCGCTGCATGGCCGGAGAGTGCGACCTAGGCAGCGGCGACCTGATCCTTTCGGAGGTGCCTCTCTATCTCGCCAACGCGGCGAAGGGCGACTACAGCCTCGAAATATACCGCGCCGCGGCAGGGGGAGACACGACCATTCTCGTCAACCAGGAGTACAACGAGGACCCCGAGATCGGAGAGGCGCTGCGGACGCAGGAATTCCGTCTCGCACTTTCCTACGGTTGGGACAGGGATGCCACCAATGAGACCGTCCTGGCCGGTCTCGGCGCCCCGCAGAACTGGACTCCCCATCCGACGACTCCGTACTACCCGGGCCCCGAGTGGGCCAACTTGGAGATCGGGCACGACACCGAAAAGGCCAAGCAGCTGCTTGCCGGCATCGGCTACACCGATGGCAACGGGGACGGCTACGTCGACCGGAAGGACGGCACCGGGCCGATGACCCTCTACTTCGAGGCCTACGACCAGCACTTCTCGATTATCGAGCTGCTCCGGTCGGACTGGAAGAAAATCGGCATCAAGCTGACCGTTCGAGAGGGCGCGCGGGCGTACAAGGCCGCCGAACGAAACAAGCAGTACTTCGTGATGCTCTCGTCCAGCTACGGCGACAACCCCTGGCAGGTCGCGTGGACGAGGCTGGTCCCCTTGACCAAGGGGAATCAGCTAGCTCCCACCATCGGCGAGTATTACCAGACCGGAGGGCGTGAGGGCATGTCGCCGGGCATAAACACGGAGTTCCGTCCGCAGGCTCCCGGCGAGACATACCCGGCGGACACGAGCGGCAAGCTCCAGCACATGCAGGGCCTTTGGACCGAGGGACGCAAGATCGCCCAGTTTAGCGACCGCCGCATCGAGCTCGGCAAGGAGATATACCGCACTATCGCGGAGAGCAAGTTCCACATCGGCGGACTGGCCTTCACCGGCATCTTCCGCGGAATGCGAATGCGGCGCAACAACGTTCGCAACACGCCCAAGAACCACTTCCCGTCCGGCTTCGGTGGCACCAAAGAGGCCTTCTACTTCGAGGACGGCCGGGACAACATGCACAACGACGGCAACCGCTCGAAGAGATATCGGAGCGTCCACTTCCTCGACCCGGCATACTGGGACTAGCGCTAATCGACTTATACCATTTCGTCATGACTGCGCCATGATCCTTTAAATGCAGCGCACATAGCAGAGACCACCCGCCGTCATTCCGGCGAAGGCCGGAATCCAGACTGTTTGGTCAGCCAGAATACGGTGGTATTAGCACGAATTGGTATTAGGTACGTGATCAGGTATCGTGGACACGATCTAGGGGCGGGTTTCAAACCCGCCCCTGCTGCTGTCCGGCCTAGAAGCCCACACGCAATGAGGGTACGGGCCTTCACATATTCCGGTGAAATCAGTTGCTGTGCTTCCCCATTGCGTATGGTAAGGTAGGTTCCCGCAACCGCCACCGAGAAGGGAAGCCGGATGGACCTCCAAGAGACCAAGGCAGCCGTACTGGCCCAGATCGACCGACGGGCCGACGAGGCGCTCGATGTCGCCAAGCACATACTCAACGCCCCGGAGCCGGGATTTCGCGAGCAGGGTACCTCCCGGTTCGTTGCGCGGAAGCTGTCGGAGCTCGGCATCCCCTTTGAGGACGGCCTTGCGCTGACCGGACTCAAGGGCATGATGACGGGCGGGAAGTCAGGCCCGACCGTCGGTGTCTTCGGTGAGCTCGACTCGCTCATCGTTCCCGGCCATCCCTTCGCCGACCCCGAGACCCACGCCGCTCACGCCTGCGGCCACCACACGCAGATCGGCTCGCTGCTCACCGTTGCCATGGGCCTCCAGGCGGCAGGAGTGCTTGAAAATCTGGCAGGCCGCGTGGCCCTGCTCGTCGTGCCTGCCGAGGAGTTCATCGAGATCGAGTACCGCGACGGCCTACGAAGTCAGGGCAAGCTGGAGTTCCTGGGAGGCAAGTCGGAGTTCGTCAAGCTCGGCGTCATGGACGATGTGGACATCGCCATGATGACGCACACCGAGAACCAGGACTGGATCTATCCGGGTTCCAAGCTCGGCGTCGGCTCGAACAACAACGGCATGATCGCCAAGCGCATTCGCTTTAACGGCGTCGCCTCCCACGCGGGAGGCTCGCCGCACCTCGGCGTGAACGCGCTCAACGCCGCCAACATCGCCCTCATGGCGATTCACGCCCAGCGCGAGACCTTCCGCGACGAGGAGAGCATACGCATCCACCCGATCATCACCAGGGGTGGCACCGTCGTGAGCTCCGTGCCCGCCGACGTTCGCATGGAGACCTTCGTCCGTGGATCATCCATCGAGGCCTACATGGCCGCGGGCGAGAAGGTCGACAGGGCGCTCAGAGCGGGCGCGATGGCGGTCGGCGCAAGCGTCGATATATCGACCATCCCCGGCTACACGCCGCTGGCGCAGGACTCCACCCTCACAGAGCTGTACGTCTCGAACGCAGAACAGCTTGTCGGCGCCGGCAAGATCGCGAGGATGGGTCACCGCTCCGGCTCGACGGACATGGGGGACATCTCGCAGATCATGCCCGCCATCCATCCGTACGCCGCCGCCGCGACGGGCAAGGCGCACGGCAACGACTACGTCGTGCAGGACTACGATCTCGCAGTCACGACCGCAGGGAAGGCTATGGCGATGACCATAATCGACCTGCTCTTCGACGACGCGCAGAGGGCAAACGCCATCGTCCGCGACTTCCAGGGCGGCATGAGTCGGAGTGGCTACCTCACCTGGCTCCACGACATCTACTCCGAAGAGACCTACACCGAGTGACCGGCCCCGAGTCGCTGAAGGCCGCTGCCCAAGCCGCCATAGACCGGCGGCGCGACTGGATCATCGACATTGCTGAGCAGGCCCTTCGCTCTCCTGAGTTGGGGTTCCGGGAGTTCGAGACTTCTCGCCTCGTCAGCGAGAAGCTCACCGAGCTCGGCGTCGAGCACACCAAGGACGTTGCGATCACGGGCGTTACGGCCTCCCTGCACGGAGGCAACAACGGCCCGACGGTAGCCGTTCTGGGCGAGCTCGACGCTCTGCCACTGCCCGGCCACCGGTCCGCCGACCCGATGACCGGAGCCGCCCACGCCTGCGGTCACAACTCCCAAATCGGCATCATGATCGGGGCTGCGGTCGGCCTTGCTGTGCCCGAAGTCATGCGTGCGCTCTGTGGGGACGTCGAGATTATGGCCGTGCCCGCTGAGGAGTTCGTGGACGTGGAGTACCGTCTGGATCTCCGTCGGGAGGGGACAATCAAGTTCCTTTCCGGGAAGCAGGAGTTTATCAGGCTCGGCGTGTTCGACCGCGTGGACATGGCCACGATGGTGCACACGTCGGCAAGCGTCGAGGACGCCAAGTTTTCGCTCGGCGGCACGACGAACGCGCACGTCGGCAAATACGTCCGGTTCCTGGGAAAGTCCGCCCACGCCGGAAGCTCTCCCCATCGTGGAGTGAACGCCCTCCAAGCCGCGCTGGTAGCTCTCCATGCGCTGAACACCCAGAGGGAGACGTTCCAAGACCCCGACATAGTGCGCGTTCACGGCATCATCGCGCACGGCGGGGAGGCCGCCAACGCGACGCCTGCCGAGGTGCGCTACGAGGGACGGGTTCGCGGTCGTACCATCGAGGTCGTGGACGATGCCGCCGCGAAGATGGACCGTTCCCTCCGGGCAGGGGCGCTCGCTCTCGGAGCGCAAGTCGAGATCGTCACCATCCCCGGCTACTTTCCGCTCCTGAACGACCCCGCACTCTCAGCGGTCTTCCGTAGCAACGCCGAGCGACTCGTCGGAGCGTCCTCGTTCACGAGTCAGGCGGCAAATCTGCCTCGCGGAGGGTCTACCGACATGGGCGACCTCAGCCGGATCATGCCGGTCATCCATCCGTATACCGGGGGCTGCTCAGGTACGGGACACGGCGACGACTACCGCGTTGTCGACTACGAGCAAGCCGTCGTGAGGCCGGCAAAGGCCATCGCCATGACCGTCATCGACCTCCTCACCAGCGACGCAGGAGCGGCCAAGAAGGTCATCGAAAACTCCCGCCCTCCCATGACCAAAGAGGGCTACCTCGATCTCCAGAACTCCCGGATGTCGGAAGAGACGTACACCGGAACGTAGGATACGTTAGCGCCCGCCCAAGCATGTCGGGCTATCACATCCTGCTTCCCATCCGTGCCCCTTCGTTTGTTGTGCGTCATCCGACATATCGTATTTGACAAACAAGAACACATGTACCACACTAGACATAAGCGGCCAACTGCCAAAACGGTTACCCACCGCCCAACTTTACTATAACGAGGAGAATGTCGCCAAATGTCGTCAAATGTCGCCAATTCAGGAAAAAAACTCTCGGATAAGCAGGTGCTCGCGCTTCCCCATCTTACTTCCTCCCAATCTCTCAGTGAGGCAGCCCAGAATGCGGGCGTGTCGCCGAGGACCGTCCAGCGCTGGATGAACGATCCGGCATTTAAAGAGGAGTACGAACGACAGCGAGACGAGATCGCTCTCTACGCGAGGTCCGGCATGAGGGCGCTCATGTATAAGGCCCTATCCGTCCAGGCGGAACGTCTCGACTCCGACGACCCCAAGGAACGCGCTCGCGCCGCCCAAGCCATCATGGACTACGACACAAAGACGGCGAGAACCCACGAGAACCAAAAGCTCATTGACCGCCTTAGCAACCTCATGTTCGGTCCCTCAAACCAGCCAAAAGACGAGCGCGCGCGGACTAACCACCTCGACCAACACGTCCGCAACTTCCGTCCTTGATGGTTTTTCTGACCTACACCAATCTCTCCTCCGCCGAGGAGTCCCTTACACATCCGTCATTCCGGCGGAGGCCGGAATCCAGAAGAAAGGGGAGGGCGAATCTGCACATACACTTTCTCCTCCGCCTTAGGAACGGTTGAAACAGGGCGAAGACTTGTGCTATTATCAACTAGTCAAATCAACTAGTTGTTATGCTTATGCGTGAAATTCAAGCTACCCAAGCCAAGACGCATTTGGCCGAGCTTCTCCGCGAAGTGGAGCATGGAGAGACCATTGCTATCACCCGGCACGGCAAGACGGTTGCCCACCTGGTTCCCGCTCACGCGCAGGATCGCGCGAGTCGAGAAGCGGCAGTGGAGCGATTCCGCCAACGGAGGGCAGGGTGGAGGCGAGTCAACTTCTCTACGGAAGAGATACTCGAGGCTCGCCATGAAGGCCACCGGCTGTGAGCACGCTGGTTGTTGATGCCTCGGTCGCCCTCGCGTGGCTCCTAGATGACGAAAAAGACCTCCGCGCAGACACAGCTCTGAACCGTGTTATCGAGAGTGGAGCGCTCGTCCCGCACCTTTGGCAGCTGGAAACACGAAACGCATTACTCACTGCGGCGCGGCGCGGACGCATTTCCGCTGTCGAGGTCAGCGAACGCCTGGATGCACTGAAGGGGCTTCCAATTCGGGTCGATGATGCCCCCAACCTTGAAGTCGCATTCGATTTGGCAACGCTGCACACCCTGTCCTTCTACGACGCCATCTATCTTGAGTTGGCAAAACGACGTGAGGCCGAGCTTGCCACGTTGGATGGGGCACTCAGTCTCGCAACTGCCGCCGAAGGGGTAACACTCGCGGTCTAGGGCCTAATCCGCCAGCCACTCCGCCAGCGGGCCGCGGTTCTTCTCCAGCCACGCGACGTTCAGGCGTATCGCTTCCAGCGCCTGGCGGATAGTCCGATCCGCCGCTGGAACTGGCGTGTCGGAGAAGAACTTCTCCACGTCCTCCAGCTTCTCATGCGTCGTGAACCTTCCCGCGATGCTGACGAGGGTCATCAGGCCGAACCCGCCCTCTCCATACCGGCGGTCGAACTCCGACCAGTTGGACTTCAGGAAGTCCCACGCGAGGTCCTTGCCCTTCGGGTTTCCCGCCGTCCTGGCCATGATCCCTATGGTGTTGTGAGTACGGACGAACTCGGTGTCCAGCGAGCGTTCGAGCGTAGTCATCAGCAGATCTTGCTCTTCGAACTCTGTGAGCGCGCCGAGCAGCCTGACCTTCTCCTCTTCCAGCGTCGACTCCTGCTCCAGCTTCCACAAGGCATGGTACACGTCGCTGTCGCCCTCCTTGGCGGTGAGGCTGAGGACGACCTTGCGGATATCGGGATTCACCCGGCTCTGTTCTTGCGCGTACTCTCCGAATCGCCGTCCCGCCTCGGCCAGTGTGTCGGGGTCCCCGTACCCTCCGAGACCGGCCAGCACGGTGCTGCGGAGCAGCGTGTCGAGGTGGCCCTCACCCGGCTTGGGGTCCCAGCCCACACGCCCGCCCGCAGGACCGAACAGCCCTCGCCCGAAGCGCTGGTATGCCTTGAAGAACGGCTCATCCGTGAGGAGATTGTCCAGCGCGCCGAGGTTCGCGCCGAGGTCGCCCCACACGTAGGCGTGGTCCTCGTTCACGTAAGCTTGGGCGATTTCGAGGAAGTCCGTCGCGGGCTGGATGCCCGCCTTTGCCAGGGCGTATGCGTCGCTCTGGATGCCCAGCCGGTCGATGGCAGAGAGGTCAAGACTCTCGATGGCCGGTCGCAGTAAGGCGAGATCCTCGCTCCGGTACTTCACGCGGAAGAAACCCGTCTGTTCAGGGTTGATCTTGACCCAGTCTTCCGGCTCGCCTCCTACGCCCAAGCTCGCGGACCGTCCCCGCTGAAGCGTGGAAGCCACCTCGCCGCCTTGCGCCGACCGTGCGCGAAGGGGCACGTGCCAGAGGGTGTCGTCCTCCCCGGCATCGTCGATGATGGAGTCGTAGGTGAAGCGCCTCTGAGCGACCGAGACGCTAATTCCCGTTTCCTCCCGCTCGATCTCCGCGTCGAGGTACGGGTACCCCGTCTGGTGCAGCCACGTGTCCATCATTTCGGAGACCGGCTCGCCGGACGCCGCAGCGAGGGCGTCCCAGAGGTCTCCGGTATCGGCATTGTCGTAGCTGTGCTTGACCAGGTAGTCGTGGAGCCCTTGCCGGAAGTTCTCAGAGCCGAGGAAGTCCTCCAGCATCCTCAGCACCGAGCCGCCTTTGCTGTAGCTGATGGCGTCGAAGAGCTGGCCGATCTCGGCGGGGTTCTTGACCTCCTGGTGGATTGGGTGCGAGTTCTTCAGGCCGTCGAGGCTGAGGGCGCGAGTCGTGTCCGATGACACGAAGCTCGTCCACGTATCCCACTCCGGGAACAGGTTATCGACCGCCTTGTCGCCCATCCACGACGCGAAGCTCTCGTTGAGCCAGAGGGCGTCCCACCACGCCATCGTGACGAGGTTCCCGAACCACTGGTGCGCCATCTCGTGGGACACGATGCTTGCCACGATCTGCTTGGTGCCCGCCGACGTGTTCTCCGGGTCGACAAGGATGGCGATCTCGCGGTAGGTGATCGCTCCCCAGTTCTCCATCGCGCCCGCCGCGAAGTCGGGAATGGCGATATGGTCCATCTTTTCCAGCGGGTAGGGGATGCCGAAGTAGTCATTGAAGTAGCCCAGCAGGTCGACAGACACGTCGAGCGCGAACCGCCCCTGCTCCTCCTTGCCGCGCGTCGTGTACACCCGCACGATGGTGCCGTCGTCCGCCGTCCTCTCGACGCAGCCTAGCTCGCCGATGATAAAGGCAAGCAGGTACGTCGACATGATGGGCGTCTCGCCGAACTCCAGCCTCTTGAGTCCCGGTTCGACCTCACTCTCTCGAACGATGCTCATGTTCGATACCGCGACGAGGTCCGAGGGAATGAGGAGCGTGACCTTGAACGTCGCCTTGATGGCCGGCTCATCCCAGCAGGGGAACGCCCGTCGCGCGTCGGTAGCCTCCAACTGCGTTGTGGCAAGGTACTTCTCGGTGCCGTCCGAGTCGGTGTACCTGCTCCGGTAGAACCCACGGAGCTTGTCGTTCAACTCCCCCGTGAACTTTAGGTGCAGCCGGGCCTGTCCGGCCGGAAGCTCCTCGTCGAACCCCAGCGTAACCGTCTCTACCTCCTTGTCGAAGTCGATGCAGCACGGTTCGAGGCTCGCTCCGTCGGCCAGTGTCAGCCGTGCCTCCTGAATCTCGATCTCGTCCGCGTTCATCACGATCTCGCTCGTCGGCTCGCGAATCGCGATGTCGATGTCCTCCTCACCGCGAAAGGTGAAGTCCTCGAGGTCGGGCTGGAGCGTCAGATCGTAGGCGGACGGTCGGACGGCGGTCGGCAGCATGGTCGGGGTGGTCATGTTCGAGTCCTCTCGGTAGGTGAAGCTGTTACTTGCCCTTCCAAACGGGCTTGCGCTTTGCGGCGAAGGCCTTCGGGCCTTCAACGAAGTCCTCGGAGTCGCGGGCCCTGCGGAACTCGCTGTACTCCCGGTTGATAGCGACGTCCAGCGTCGATTCGAGGCCCTGCAATGCGACTTGCTTGGTAGCCCTGACGGACAGTGGAGCGGCCTCCATGATGTCGTTGGCCCATCGTTCGGCCGTCGGCATGAGGTCGGACTTTGCGGGGGCCACTTCGTTCACCAGTCCCCAACGGTGAGCCTCGGTCGCCGTGATCGGCTTCCCGCCGAGGAGGATGCCCATGGCGATGTTGAGCGGCATCTGTCGCACGATGCGGTGAGGGCCGCCCCCGCTGGCGACGATGCCCACTCTCGCCTCGGGCAGACCGAATCGCGCGTCCTCCGTCGCAATGATGAGGTCGCACGAAAGGGCCAACTCGAAGCCGCCGCCGAGTGCATACCCGTGCACGGCGGCTATGATCGGCTTCCAGCACGTGAAGTCCTCCGTGATCCCGCCGAAGGGGTAGAGGTGCGCGTCGGGGTAAGGCTCGCCGGGCTTGCCGTGCTCGGCCATGTACTTGAGGTCATTGCCCGCGCAGAAGGCCCGCTCGCCCGCGCCGCTCAGGATGGCTACCAGCACGTCGTCGTCGTCCCGGAAGTCCGAAAAGGCCTCCCGCACCTCTCGATTCCCGTCCGGGTGCAGCGCGTTCAGGTGGGACTGCCGGTTCAACGTGACGTAGGCGATGCGGTCCCGCTTCTCGTACAGGATGTGCTCGAAGTCCATGTGCGTCTCCCTGGGGTGTTTCCCCCTCTCTGTATCTCTCCCCCGCCGGAGGAGAGCCTTGCGGTCTTGAAACTCAGATAGCGATCCGCTCGCGTCCGGGCCGCGCCCGTTCCCGCCGGATGATTGAGTTGATCTCTTCCACCGCCTCGTCTATTCGTCTGGTCCGATTGACCACTACATAGTCGTACTTCGCCGCCTCTGCCATCTCCTTCTCCGCCGTTGCCAGTCTGACCTTCAGCGTCTCCGGCGACTCGGTCCTTCTCCGTGTCAGGCGGTGCTCCAACTCCGTCATGCCGGGCGGCGCGAGGAACACGTAGACCGCGCCCGGAACGAGCCGTCGAATGTTGTCGGCGCCCTGCACGTCGATCTTGAGAATGACGTCCTGTCCTCGCGCCAGTGCATCACGCACGGGCGACTTCGGGACACCGTAAGGGTTCCCGTAGACCTCGGCCCACTCGAGCAGTTCATCGTCGCGAATCATGCTTTGGAACTCGTCGCGTTCAACGAAGATGTAGTCGACGCCGTCGACCTCGTTGTCGCGCTTCGGACGGGCGGTTGCCGTCACCGCGAAGTGGTAGGGCGCGTTCGACACCTGCATTCGTTCGAGGACGGCGTCCTTTCCGACACCGGACGGGCCGGATATCACGACTAGTAGGGGGACGCCCTCATCCGGCGATGTGCCCACCTCACTCACGAAGACGGCCCGGACACAGAATCGAGAGTGCTCCAGAAGGTCGGGTACGATACGTCCGCCGCGTCCGCCCCGACGATGGAAGTCTCCCTGTCCGATATCGTGCCCGCGATGCCCATGGTCATGGCGATACGGTGGTCCCCGAAGCTGCTGACGCCTGTCCCGCGCAGCTTCCGACCGCCCCTGATGACCATGCCGTCGGGAGTCTCTTCGATGTTGACGCCCAGACCGGCCAGACCGGTCACGGTGGCGGTAATCCGGTCGGACTCCTTGACGCGCAGTTCCTCGGCGTCCCGGATGATCGTTTCGCCCTTCGCGCGCGCCGCCGCGAGCGCAAGCACGGGAAGCTCGTCGATGACCTGCGGGATGATGTCATTGGCGATCTCCACACCCCGGAGGTCGGACGACTCTACGATGATGTCCGCGGCAGGCTCAGACTCGTCCTCGACGACGTTCTCCATGCGCAGAGACGCGCCCATCGACCGGAGGACTTCGATGACGCCTGTGCGGGAAGGGTTTATGCCGACGTTGGTGAGGCGGATGCTGGCGTTTGGGTGGGCCACCCCGGCCACCATCCAGAAGGCGGCGGAGCTGATGTCGCCCGGAACCCTGACGTTCGTGGACGAGAGGCCGGAGGCCTGTACGGACACCGTGAGGCCATTGATATCGACTCCTGCTCCCATGTGCCGCATCATGCGCTCGGTGTGGTCGCGCGACTGCCCGGGAGACCGAACGACGGTGCGGCCATTGGCGTACAGCCCGGCTATGAGGATCGCCGACTTCACCTGTGCGCTCGCTACCTTGAGATCGTACTCGATGGCTTTCAGGTCGCCTCCGCGCACCGAAAGCGGCAGGAGAGTGTCGTTGCCGCGGCCCATGAAGCCCGCGCCCATCTCTCGGAGAGGCTCGACGATCCGCCCCATCGGTCGCGACCTCAGCGAATCGTCTCCCGTCAGCACCGATAGGAACGACTGACCGGCCAGAAGCCCCGCCACGAGCCGCGTCGTCGTGCCGCTGTTGCCCGCGTGGAGCACGTCTGACGGTTCCTGGAGGCCGTCCAGGCCGACCCCTGCGACCTCAAAGCACTCTTCGCCCGGCCATACGTCGCAGTCACGGTGCTCGGTAATCTCGACGCCGAGTCCTCTCAGACATCCGAGCATCGACGTGCGGTCGTCGCCGACGCAGAAGTTGGAGACGTGCGCCGTCCCGTCGGCGATGGAGTTGAGCAGCGCCGCCCGGTGGGAGATCGACTTGTCACCGGCTGTGGACACCGTTCCCTCCAGCCGGTCTTGATGCTGTATTGTTCGATTCATTCGTCCGTCTCGTTCTTCTTTCCCTTGTAACGCCAGGGATCGTTCTTCCCGGCGTCCTTGATATCCCGCACTCGACCCGCGAGCCTGCTGCCGACGAACATGCTGGCGACCGACTCGCCCGTCGAGGGAGTGCGTGGACGGTCGTCTTCCACTATAGCTCCCAGCTCCAGCTTGGCGCGTTCTTCCCAAGCGCGTACGAGGGCCTCCTCGACCTGCTCACGCGGGCCTTGCGTCAGGCTCCGGTACGATTCGAGCGTCTCGATCATGCGGCTGATCCACACGGCAACGGATTCGGTATTGGTCTCGATCTCAGACGCCAGCTCGACCGGGTCGACGGACGCGAGCTTCGATATTTCGTGAAACTCGTTGGCGACCAGCTTCGACATCTCCCGCCATGATGGACTCTCCGATGCCATGCTCATCAATGCCGACGAAAGCAGCGAAGGCACGAGCGTCACCGCCGCAGTATACGAGTCGTGCTCGTGGGGATCGAGGAAGAGCGGGACTGCGCCGAGCGCCTCTACGAGGCCGACAATCGTCCTGATGGCGTCGGGTCTAGCGGTCACCGAAGGAGCGAGACAGTAGTCCGCGCCCTGGAAGATGGCCCCGTTCGCCGCATCAAGATCGGCTGAGGATGTCCGTATTAGTGGACGACCCGCTACGAACGTCGTGTCCTCGCGGAAGTAGGCATCTGCCCATTCGAGGGACTTCACCATGGAAAGGCCGGTGCTGGTCACGCGGCAGTCCTGCTCGAGAATGGGCCCGATGGCCTCCATCAGTTCCTTGGTCTCGTTCCCGGAAACGTCGAGGACTACCAGCCTTGCGCTGTCCAGCGCGTTGCCCAGGTGACCGCCTACTGAGTCGAACGCTGCGGTCTCTGTCGCCTTTTCACGCCACTGCCGGTCTCCCGACGTGCCGACAAGCTCCGTCTCCTTCAACCCGACGGCCTTGATTCCAAGACCCATCGACAGGCCGATGCTGCCGGACCCGATGATGGTGATTCTGTCCATACCTGCCAACTATTCCTCTCCCCGTGTCAAAGATTGAACCAGATTAGCCCCAAATCTGTCCACCAATGATGATCGTTGCGAGGACGTTTACCAAGGGCCGCATGATGGGTACCAATAGGCTCCCGGTCGGCAGGATGAAGCCCGAGAGGATGAGGGCCATCAGTATCAGCGGCCCCCATCGTTCGAGTTGGCCCCATCGGGCCGCGAGATCGCGGGGCAGGAGTCCTTGCACGACCTTGAATCCGTCGAGCGGGGCGACGGGTATCAGGTTGAACGCCGCCAGCAGGATGTTGATGAAGATGAGCGATCCGAGAAGATAAGCCCAGAGTTCGCCGGGTTCGCCCTGAAACAGGGAGAATCCCACAATGCCGGGGCTGAGCAGCCCGATCTTCACCGGAATGGCGCATAGAGAAGCGACAATCACGTTGGAAATCGGTCCGGCGAACGACACCATGGCTATGCCGGAGCGCATACGTTTGCCGAATCGGGCGGGATTGACGGGCGTCGGCCTTCCCCAGCCGAATCCGACCACCACGATCATGATGGTGCCCGCAGGATCGAGATGGGCCAGCGGATTCAGTGTCAGTCTACCTTTGCTCTTTGCGGTGTCGTCTCCGAGCAGGTTCGCGCTGAGAGCGTGGCTGAACTCGTGGACGGTGATCGCCGCAACGATGGCGAGCACGAATCCCAAGAGGGTAAACACGGCGTGCGTCGGCTCGGAGCGTAGCTGATCGAGAACGGCGAAGAGCAACGGCTACTGCCTCAACGTAAAGACGGGACGATGAACATCGTCCCGTCTCGCGAATCTGTCAGTTGAAATTGAGCGACTATGTAGTCTAGTGACCGCCGCCGCCACACGCGCAACCGCCACCGCCACCACCGCCGCCTCCGCAACCGCATCCTCCGCCGCCACAGCCACAGCCTCCGCCGCCGCATCCGCCCCCGGCGAACTCGACGTTGGGGTTGCTGATGACGAAGCCGCTGCGCATGAGGCCCTCGATGTAGTCGATCTGGGCGCCCTCCACGAGAGGAGCGCTCTCCGAATCGACCAGCACCGTGAGACTCTCGATGTCCATGACGAAGTCGTCGTCCTTCGCCTCTTCCTCGATGCTCATCGCATACTGGAATCCGCCGTGCGGGCCGGGCATCGGCATGACACGCAGCAGCGCGCCCGCCTGCCCCTGTTCCGTGAGGGCGTCCTTGAGCTTCTGCGCCGCGAGGGGAGTGATTTCGACGATCTGGGATGTCGTAGCCAAGGAAGGGACCTCCGGCGCCGAGCGATGGTTCGCTTCGACGGACTTGTGAGTATGCCCCGATAGTATCACGGGGCTTTGAGCAGGGTCAATGTATGCAGCGTCCCCAGATTCCCCACCTAGATTGAGGGATACCTCGTTGGAGCCCGCCGTGAAGCGGGCTATGATGGTTGTTGGACAGACAAAGCCATCACCAACGAGGTGCGCCTATTATGAAGCAAGGAGTTCTGCCGTTCCAGTATCAACAGGAGAACGGTTCCCCCGGTATGACCGCGCTGTCCGGCCTGATGACGTACTTGGAGCTGCTACACGTGTCCGGGTTGAAGTCATCGGTAGAACGTTGCGTGGGGCTGCGGAGAGGCGGTCAGGGTTGGACGGACAGCCAGATAGTTAGCTCTCTGATACTGCTGAACCTGGCAGGCGGCGAGTCGGTGTCCGATCTGGACGTTCTGGACAAGGACGAAGGGTTCGGCAGGATGCTTCGAGAGATGGAGACCCACGAGATGGGTCGCAGAGAGCGCAGAGCGTTGGAACACAGATGGCGTGTGGGGCGTCGGCGGAGCGTGCCGTCGGAGTCCGCGGTGTTCCGGTACTTGGCGGGATTCAATGACGCCGACGAGGAGGCGAAGCGGGAAGCTCACCGAGCATTCATCCCTGCACCCAGCGAAGCGCTGAGGGGACTGGGGAAGGTGAACGCTGACCTGGTGGGCTTCATACAGAGCCGTTCGCCTCACACCGAGGCCACTCTGGACATGGATGCCACACTGGTCGAGACGCACAAGCAGGAGGCACTCTACAGCTACAAGAAGTACAGAGCATACCAGCCCCTGACGACCTACTGGGCAGAGGCCGAGTTGATCGTGCATTCGGAGTTTCGGGACGGCAACGTACCTGCGGGGTATCAGCAGTTACGAGTGTTGAGCGAAGCGTTGGGGCATCTACCTGCCGGTGTGGGGAGGGTGATGCTGCGGTCTGACACGGCGGGGTATCAGCAGGAGTTACTGCGGTACTGCGCCGAAGGCAGGGACGAGCGTTTCGGGGTGATCGAGTTTGCGGTGGGGGTTGACGTGACGGCGGAGTTCCGCCGTGCGGTGTCTGAGGTTGCTGAGGAAGAGTGGCATACGCTGTACCGCAAGGTTGGCGAGCACCGGGTGGACACGGGTCAGCAGTGGGCTGAGGTGAACTTCGTGCCCAACTGGATAGGGCACTCCAAGAACAGCCCTGAGTATCGGTTCATAGCTACCAGGGAGCGGTTGATCGAACAGCCACTACCGGGAATGGAGGAGCAGATGGAGCTTCCGTTCCCCGCGATGGAACTGTCCAACAGAGGCTGGTACAAGGTCTTCGGAGTAGTGACGAACCGAGAGCTTGCTGGGGACGAGTTGATCCGGTGGTTCAGGCAGAGATGCGGTAAGGGCGAGGAAGTCCACAGCGTTCTGAAGAGTGACTTGGCTGCGGGCCGGATGCCGTCGAGGCTGTTCGGCGCCAACGCCGCATGGTGGGCCATATCGGTGCTGGCCTTCAACCTAAACTCTGCCATGAAGCGACTGGTGTTGGGCGGACAGTGGGTAGCCAAGCGTCTGAAGGCGGTGCGCTTCGCCCTGATCGCCCTACCGGGCCGTGTGATGCGTCACGCCAGGAGGTTGATCATCCGTCTTGCCCGTGGCCATCCCTCATACGAATTGCTGCTCAGGGCGCGGCGGAGGATATTGGCGCTGGCTGCCGAGCCGTATCGAGCATAGGCGTCCTGCATGGAGTATCGGTCTGCAGGCGACTCAGCCGAGTTGCCAGGCTGGGCCATGCCTTCTTCGGCCTGAGAACAGCCATAATTGGCGGGCGAGCGCTGTCAATATCCTCAAACACGTCGCCCGAGACCCCATCTACGGCCCGATCTGACCATAGGTGATCCGAGTCGACACCGAACACGTGCTGTAAGCCCTCAAAGACCACCCCAACAATTTTAGGCGGGGGATTTGGGCGTCGTCTCAGGACTGTATCAGTCCCTCCTGAGGCTGTGTCCAGGGGAGATTGTAGAGAAACGCAAGCTGCGGGGCGCGTGGTATGGGCATCTCTCTGAACGGAACGTCGATGATCACTGGCGCCTCACGTTCAAGCGCGAGGGGAATGAGCGTCTCCAATTCCAAGGGATCGTCAGCCCTCATACCGACCGCGCCAAACGATTCTGCGAACTTGACGAAGTCCGGGTTGTGCAGGTCGGTCCCGTAAGCGCCGCCAAACACGTCCTCCAGGTCGCGGGCGACATTGCCGTAGGAGTCGTTTCTGAAGAGCACAGTTACTACATTGATGCCGTACTTTACGGCGGTGGAAAGCTCGGACGAGTTGAACATGAACCCGCCGTCTCCGGCCATGCAGATCACCGGACGGTCCGGCTTGGCCACCTTGACGCCCAATGCGGTCGGGAAGGCGTAGCCGAGGTTGAACGAGTAGCCGGAGTCTATGTAGGTCTTTGGGTGGGTGACCTTGTAGTGGGTGCGGGCGTAGTAGCCGAACTGCGTAACGTCCCAGACTATGAAGGCGTCTTCCGGTATGCCGTTCTGGATTGCTTCGAGGACAGGGTACTGCGGCTCCTTGAGCCGGATGTCGTAGTAGGCTATGAGGTTGCGGGCCGCGGTCACAGCTTCGGCGGGTGAGGGACGCTCTCCCGCTCCTGCCTCTATGAGGTAGGGAAGCAGCGCCTCGACGGTGGCTTTTGCGTCGCCGTGCAGGGGAATGGTGTTAGCTTGGATTCTTGTAAGCTCGCTGGCGTCTATGTTTATGTTCACGAGCGTGGCCGCTTCGCCCGCGGGATTGCCCAGCGAAAAGCGCGCGCCGATCCCTATCACCACGTCGGCGGACTGCATCACGTCGAAGAGCTGGTTCATCTCCTGTCTCTCCCCGTGAGGGCTGAAACAGGAGCCGTACGACAGGGGATGGTTGTCCGGAATGGTGCCCTTGCCGCCACTGGAGGTAACGACGGGAATATTCGTCGCCTCGGCGAGCTTGACGAGGGCCTCCTCCGCGTCCGACCGCGCCACGCCGCCGCCGGCGTAGATGAGCGGTAGGTGGGACTGGGTTATGACGCGGGCTGCCTCTCGAAGGTCGTTGGGGCTCGGTACGATCCGCGAGATGCGCGCGGGATTCCGCAGCTGCACTTCTTCTTGTTCCACTCCTGCTTCGGGAGGCATCTCAATCAGAACCGGACGCGGACGGCCGGTCCGCAACTGCCTGAACGCCTCGAACACGGCGTCCGGGACCTCTCGCGGCCTCGACGCTTGCCGCTGCCACTTGGTCACGGAGCGTACCGCGCCTGGCTGGTCCGCGATTTCGTGAACGGCCCCAAGGTTTTTGCCGATTGCAGCGCGTGGAATTTGGCCTGCGACAAGAAGTACCGGCGTGGAGCGTGAATATGCGTTGGTCAAGCCGGACGCGGCGTTGTACAGACCCACTCCTGGGACCACCAGGGCCACACCCGGCTTACCGGACGCGCGAGCATAGCCGTCGGCCATGTACGTCGTGGCCTGCTCGTGACGAGTCGTGATCATGCGGATGCTCGGTTCATCCCGCAACCCGGCGACGATCCCGTATATCTGGATGCCGGGGATTCCGAACACGACTTCGACGCCTTCTTGTACCAGTGACTTTGCAAGTGCTTCGCCGCCGCTCATCTTGACCATGGTTCGCACGCCCTTTCCGGTTAACTCAAGCTATCTCGTTGAGGTCGGATCATCGGCGACCGGTTCCCGTGCCATCTAGAGCAGGGACAACTTGATGAGTGAACCTTGCTCGGCAGGTCGGGAAGACATCGGAATTTGGCGGCATTGTAGCACGGGCTTCCTGCCGTCATCCTATGTGGAGAGTACCGTCACGCTTTGGATGGTAACCTTGCCTGCGCGGGAGACGTTTAATCTCAGTAAAGAACTGTATAGCGGGGCGAGGTAAATTGCTGGGAGGAAATTGGACAGACGCGGGTTGGTCTAGGCTCGCTTCGTACGGTAAAGCGATCTTTTTGGCGGGGACTGCGTTGCTGCTGTACGCCGGCACGGCCGGCTGTTGGTCACCGGATAGCGAGCCCGAAAGACCACTCGATTCACAGTCTCCTCCCATGTCCTTGGCGGCACCGCAGGAGACCGTAGCGCAGCCGCAGCCTACCGCGACGGCTCCACCCGAACCGACCGAAACGTCTACTCCTTCACCGGTCCCAACCGAGATACCTACCTCGATACCGACTCATACTCCTCTGCCCACGTCCACCGCGACTCCGACTTTCACACCTACGTCAACATCTACGCCGGTACCCACAAGCACACCGACACCGACGTTCACCCCAACGCCGACGCCGACCGCGACTCCCACCAATACTCCGTCGCCCACGGCCACTTCGACTCCTACTCCCCCTCCCACGGCGACGCCGACTCCGTCGCCGACGCCAGATCCGCAGCCAACATTGACGCCGGTGCCAACCCAGCAGGCCGTTCAGCCGACTAGTCGCGGGATCAACCTCGTTCCGGACGCTCCTGAAGGGTGGAGCGGCTCGGTCGTGGTCGCCGATGCCCCTCGAATGGGGTTGAGCACACCGCAGAGGGTGGGAGAGGAGACGTTCGTGAGCTGGGGCATCCGCAACGCGGGGGATGTTTCATTTGCCGATCGGTACTTCGTCGATCTGTATTTCGATGATGTAGTGATAAACCGCTGGACGGGCATTTCCCTGGCGGCGGCGGAGCTTGCCGCCCTGATCGATTGGTCGAATCTGAGTGGGGCCGTCGTTCCGCCTGCTGGCGTCCACGTGCTGAAGCTGGTGGTGGACTCGACGAACCTCATTGACGAAAGTGACGAGACCGACAACACCTACGAGTTGGAGGTCGTCTGGGAGGCCGGCGACCCAGTTCCCGCGCCGGAGAGGCCGGTAACCCGTCTTCCCGACCTTGCCGTTGCGCAACTGAGAGGCGTGTCTGATGTGATCGTGGCGAGCCCGTATGCCGAAGACGTCGAGGACTGGCCGCTCTCTGTCGATCTGACGACGTACGTGGTCTCGGCCTTTGAGAATCGCGGCCTATCCAGCATTGACCGTCCCGTGCGGGTGGACCTCTACTACGACGGTGTCCTCGTGGCATGGCGACAGGGCGACGGGGCGATTGCGGGCGGCTTCCCGAGTCGGGTCGCATGGTCGGGTCTCCAGGGAATCGTGCCCATCACTCCGGGCGAACACACGCTCAAGGTGGTGATTGATCCCACGAACCTTGTCGCAGAGTCCGACGAGACCAACAACGTATTCCAGAAAGTATTCACGTGGGACACCGGACCCGTTCCAGTCAAGCCTGCCGTCACAGCAGCAGCCGCTCCGTTGCTGCCGCAGCCTCTCACGGCATCGAACCTTCAGCCGGGGTGGACGTTCGACTCGGATGGTCCTATCTCGCTCTTCCACGAAGGGGACACGGCCCATAATCCGCCGTTGATCGTTGGGCAGGACGTGCTTCTCCGTGTGGCGGTGAAAAACCGGAGCAGCGTCGGAACTCGGATACCGTTCTCCGTGGACGTATTCTTCGACGACAAGCTCGTCAACACCATTGTCTTCCGAGCGGGGATCCCTCAGAAAGCGATCCTCTCCTCATTATGGGACGGACTCTCCGGTGAGACGGACATAACCCCGGGCGAGCATACGGTCAAAATCGTCATCGATTCGCGTGACTCGGTCCGGGAGGCGGACGAAGATGACAACGTCTTTGAGAGCACGTTCACCTGGCTGCAGGAGCCTCCGCCTCCAACCGTCCCCGTCGAGTACTCCAAGGAGAAGATCGCCGGACTCCTGACGGGGCTGCGCGAGCTTGTGGATACCGGAGACATTGCCGTGTCGCCCGATGGGGCCGACCACTCCGAGCGAATCATCGATGTCGTCGACGCCGGATACTATCTCATGACCGGCGACAGTCTGCGTGATGAACGCGTGGACATTCACATCCTGAATCGCGTGGACTACCTGCGGTGGATCGACGAGGCATTTGAAAGCCGGTTTGCGTCGGCAAGCACGCGGGAGATGCCGGGCATCCATGTCAGATACCAGAGGTTGAAGGAGTATGCGGTAGGAATCACATCACGGGAGAGAGGAAGAGTCACCGTTATCATCGACGGCGAGCGGCCCATTCCCACGGTGATCGACACGCTGGCGCACGAGGTCGGCCACCTGCGCCAAGACCTGATAAATCCCGATCAGCACGAGGCGGCTTTGTACGATCCGTTCCTCCTCGCGCTGCTGGAAGGACAGGCCCAGCAGTTCCAGCGGGCTTTCTGGCTCAACATCGAAGAGTTCACCGGCGACACGCTGCTCGAGTACCCGGACGCGGAGGTATTCCGGGAGTGGATAGCTCAGCGAGCGTTCAGCTGGTTCAGGAGCGCCCAACAAGACGAGCACGCCCTGGGCTACCTGCTTCAATGGATGCTGGTCATCACCGTTCCCGACCTTGCGCCGCTGGCGACGGAGCTGGAAGAGAACGGAAGCCTGAGCGCTCAGGGCTCGATGGACCTGTACAACTACCTCGTGGGCCTTTCGCCAAGCGAGGCCTCGGCGCTGGCGCGGCAAACCTACGCCCGAACAAGCTCCGACGACCTGGCCGAACTCTTCAACCGATTGGTGTCGGCGGCGTCCGAACGGCTCACGCCCGACCTGCATCCCAACGACGAGGGTATAGCGACCCTTCGGTCGGTGGGACTGCTGACCCCATAGCCGTCATCCGCCGCCGACGGCGCGAACGACTTCGAGGCTATCGCTGTCCGACAGGGTGACATCGGTCCACTCGTCGCGACGGAGCACCTCGCCATTGTATGCAATAGCGATCGTCTTGGGGTTCACGCCAAGCGAGGAGACGTACTCTGAGAGAGGCATGGCGTTTGGGATCTCTTGCTCATCCCCGTTTATCGTTACACGGATCATCTCTTTGAAGCCCTCATCATCTCATTGACTAGGGAACTGGCAGCGGCAGCGGGGTCTTCCGCCTCCGAGATGGCTGAAATCACGGCGACACCGGAGCATCCGGCTTCCATGACGTCGCCCACGTTTTGGATGGTGACGCCGCCGATGGCAAGGACGGGGACGGAGACCTCAAGGCAGATTGCGCGAAGGAAGTCCGTGCCCTGCGCGGGGCTGTCGGGATGGCTGGAACTGGGGAATACGGTGCCGGCGATCAGGAAGTCCGCGCCGACCGACTGCGCTTCGACGGCGCGGCTGAACGAATGTACCGACCGTCCGATGAGCATGTCAGGACCCACGATACGTCTCGCCTCTACTACGGAAATGTCGTCTTCGGGGAGTTGTATGCCGTCCGCCTTCAGGGCCAGAGCCACTTCGATACGGTCGTTTACGATGAGCTTTGCGCGGCCTGCGATGGCGTTTTGAACCCTTGCGCCGAGTTCAAACAGGTCACGCGCAGACAGGTCTTTTTCGCGGAGCTGCACCATTCCTGCTCCGTGCGCGACGGCCTGCTCGACGACCTCTTCCAAGTCCCGTCCCCGGCACCGCTTGCGGTCCGTTACAAAGCAGAGGAGGGGAGTATCGAGTTCGGTCAACGACTACCCGCTCCGCGCGGCTGCCGGTTGGACGACTCCGGTGGTTGGGCTGCTGGCGGTCGCTTCTTCTTTGCGCTCGATGCGACCGGCCTGGTAGGCCATCCGCCCGGCCTCGACGCCAAGCTTGAACGCCTCGCCCATGCCTGCGGGATCGATTGCCTGTGCAATTGCCGTATTGACGAGTACGGCCTCCGCGCCGATTTCCATCGCCTGCGATGCTTCCGACGGGACTCCAAGTCCGGCGTCCACGACCACCGGCACTGACGCCTGCTCGATGATGATCGTGACCTCTTCGAGCGTGAGGATGCCCTGTCCCGACCCGATGGCAGACCCCAGCGGCATGACCGTCGCGCAGCCGATGTCCTCAAGCCGCATGGCCAGCACGGGGTCGGCGTGGATGTACGGCAAGACCACGAACCCGTCGTCGACCAGTGTCTTCGCCGCCTCGTACGTGCCCACAGGATCGGGCAGGAGCCACTTCCCCTGGGGAATGACTTCCAGCTTTACCCAGTTCGATCCGGTCAGTTCCCGTGCCAGCTTGGCGACGAACACGGCCTCGTCTGCAGTGGCGCAGGCAGCGGTGTTGGGAAGGATCGTGTACCTGTCCCAGTCGAAGTAGTCGAGGATGCTCTTCTCGTTGGGGTTGTCGAGGTTCAGACGTCTGATCGCGACGGTGATGATCTCGGCTCCCGACGCCTCAATAGACTCGACCATCTCATCCATCGTGCGATGGCGTCCCGTCCCGACCATGAGGCGAGACCGGAATTCTTTTCCTGCGATCACCAGCGGGTCGTCCATTGCAATTCCTCCCAAATAAACAAAAAGGCCGCGCGACTTCACGCCGGCGGCCGAGGCTCCGAATCACTCGAACGATCCAAGTCCCTTCGCTGGCATTACCCAGATCAGGTGTTGGCGGTCGGTGACACGTATCGTCACCCTCTCAGCCCGGTTTGCCCCGGCTCCCGACTGGGCCAGAATAGAACATGCGTGATCGTAAGTCAACAATTGGGCGAGGCGCTCACTTTCACCATTCTCTCCTGCAGACTTCGAGCAGGTAGCGAGTAGCATCTAGCCGCCAGCACTGGCCGGGGGAGTGGGAGGGAGTGTCGACGACGTGAAGGCGATTAAGCAGTGTGCCCTCTGGGAGGACGCTGCGCTGCTTGTCGAAGAGCTTCATCGCGAACCGAACGCAGGAATCCGTGCTTACAACGTCGTCCTGGCTGCCGATGCAGAGGTATACGGCCCTGTCGGCGAGTTGGTCGGTCCAGTTTCCGATGTGGAGTTGTGCGGTCCGGACAGGGTCGGCGTGATCGGCGAACTCTTCGAGTACTGTCCAGTCGGTGACGGGGGAAGGGCCGGCCACAGCGCGAACGCGAGAGTCTGCGGCGGCGAGTCGGAGGAGGCAGTAGGCGGCGCGGGATACGCCGTAACCGACGATCTTGCCATTGGCGGCCACGCCCCTTTCGAGGCAGGCGTCTATGGCTGCCATGCCGTCGGTGACGAACTGCTCGAAGGGGTCGTCGCCGGCAGTGAAGGCCCTGCTCATGGCGCGGATGTTGCCGTTTGCCGCGCCCGGCGGCGTCTCTTCTATGGAGTCCCTGACGATGCAGTCTCCATGATGGGGGAGATCGAAGCTCAGTACGTGATGGCCCGCGTCGAGGAACGGTTGCGTCGGGTGGTTCTGTCCGGGGTCGTGGATGGCGTAGTGGCGGGTGGCGCTGATGTTGAGGAGCAGGGATGAGTTGTCGTTAGTCTTGGAGGGATCGGGGGAGACGAGCCAGCAGGTGACGTCCTCGCCTCGGGAGTTGACGGTGAATTCGGTGATGTTCATGTTGGGGTCTCCTGTGGTTGGGCTTGCGACTTTGGTTTCTGAGCATCAGTCCATGTAAACCTAGACGGACATTTGTATACCTTCACTCATATGAGAGAAACGTGCAATCCGAAACAGTTCAATTTGCCCAGAATTACTACCTCTCTGGATACAGGCCTTCGCCAGTATGACGATTGAGTAACAGGCCCAGTTCCACGGGCAGCACCCATGACGGCCACATGTCGAGTTCGTATACCTCTAGCGGCTGCAGCAATCCCGTTGCATCGATCCGATGGGACGTGACGCGACCGGAGTGGTCGCTTCCTGCAAAAAAGAGGAAGTTGCCGTCCGGGAAGGATGGCCATGTCCAGCCTGGAATCTGTTACGCTTATGAGGCATTTGCAGGTGCAGGGTTGTGCGACGGCTATATTCGTTCCCATTGCAGCCGCGTCTTTCGTCCGGGGTAGTTTGAGTGTCAATCTGAATCTATCACAGAGGTGACTAACACATGGGTTTTGCCAAACGTCTTGTGTTTGTGGCGCTAAACACTTCCGACCTTCAGGAATCCACGGCCTTTTATAGGGATGTGTTTGGCGTTCCGCTGGAGACCGATAATCGACTGGGTGACGATCCCTGGATAGCCGGACCGCACGCAGAGCTGTCATGGCGCGAGGGCTCTTATCTGCATTTTGCTCTTTTCCAAGACAGGCCGCCTGATCGACCGACTACTAGAAACGCACAGATTGGTTTCTTTGTCGAGGACCTGAACGGCCTCCACCGTCACGCAGAAAGCGCCGGAGTAACGGTGATACATCCTCCTCGTCACGAGCCCTGGGGCAGCACTGCTAGATATCTGGACCCAGACGGTAACATCGTAGGTGTCACAGCCAGGTGACAAGACTGAAGTCAGGCGGCTGATTCCTGGCCTAGGAGCCCAGAATTCGACCAGTGCAATCCGGTGTCTCAGCTGCGCTACGTTCGTGTGATTAACACTGCCCCCTTATCTCTTTCAAGCTGTTGTTCAACTGTGGGCCATACGCCGCGCCGATCGGGTGAACGGTGACCATCCCCGGAAACAAATAAGCCGCCAGCAAAAATCGCCCCGTTTTGTCGGTCGCAATGTAGCACGCGTCCGCCTCTAACTCGACCTCTCCGATCTGCGTGACGTCGCCCGTATCGTGGTTAATTCGGAAGCTCAGGACACCGCTGTAGCCGTCGTCCCGCACCTGCTGGTAGAGGCGTCGCTGGTCGGGCGAGATGCATAGCTGCCATGGCTGGGCTGGGATGGGAGGTCAAGGTCGTGCTTGAGGGTGAGCTTGCCCGACTTGGCGTTCATGGCGAATACGAGGAATCTCCTCTCCTCGGTGAGGGGGATGTACACGAAGCGCTTTGCGGCCGGCATCTTCACCTGACCGTGAAGGAGTACAGTTGGGCGTTGCGGAGGTAGAACTTGAGTCTAACTGCGCGTCCCCGCAGTTCGTCGAGGGAGGTCTTGGTGCGCCACGTGACGCGGTGGTCGACGGAGTCGCCGTCGAACAGGACACAGTCGGAGCGGGAGAAGCCCTCGTGCTGTATCCCATGCTCGTCGAGGACGGCAACGGCGGCGGAGCCACCGCGCGCGGTGGCGTTGATGTATAGGTTGTCGCCTTCGACAAGGAATGGCTTGGTGATGAGGGCGCCCATCTCGTGGCCGGCGTCCATGGAGACAAAGCCGTCGAGCCTGAGCTTGGCGAGGCAGATGGGGCCGCTGCGTCCGGTGATGCCGTGCTCGACGGCGCAGACCGAGTAATAGAACCATAGCTCGTCGTCAACGACTACGGGGCCTCGCGCCATGTATATTTCTCCGGCGTCCAGGCTTCCCGGCGGGCCGTTCGGGATGAACGGTTTTCTGCCGCCCGCTCGGCGCCACTCGATGCCGTCGCGGCTGACGGCGAGTTGAACGTCGATGGTGCCCATGAACCTTATCTGCGGCTCTTCCGGTGGCGTGTGGTATGCGAGAAGCTGGCCGATGTAGAGGTCGTGGTACTTGAAGACTGGCATCCCGTAGAACTCGAGGCCGGGCGGATCGTCGTCATCGGGAACGAGCACGTCCTCGGGGACGGTCCAGTTCGTGAAATCGTCGCTGGTGGAGCGGCCTATTCGCCGGGTCATGTTGCCCTCGTGGACGGAAGGGCGGGCGAAGGAGACGTACTTGCCGTGGAGGTCGTCCCAGCCCAGCAGGGTGTGAGAGTCGCTCGACCGGGTGATGACGGGGTTGCCGTGGTACTTGGTCCAGCGGAGGCCGTCAGGCGAAAAGGCGACGGATACGCCGTCACCCATGTTCGGGGTGCCGGCGGGGTCGCGGGCCTCGAAGAAGAGCGATTTATAGAGCCGGTCGGGGTCGGGATCACGCGGGTCCTCAATGATGTTGGCGTATGCGGCGTCGAGCAGCACGAGATTGTTGTCGCGGGAGCCTTCGTACTCGACAAGGCCGAGGTTGGGGCGTTCCCAGAAGACGCCGTCGTTCGAGGTGGCGTAGCCGATGGTGTAGAGGAGGTTGCGGCCGTCGAAGCCCTTCCAGGGGGAGTCGCTGATGTCGTCGCCCATGCGGGGGATGCCCATGCCGCCGTAGCCCTGGTACCACATGCGGAACGTGCCGGTCTCCTCGTTCCTCCAGACGGTGCCGTAGAGGGTGAGGCGTCCCTCCCAGGGGTAGAGCGGGGTCATGATGGGGTTGTCGGCGTACTTTGCGGGATGGTGCAAGGTGGACGTTAGAGCGTCGGTCTCGTCGACGATGAGGTCGTCCAAAAAGAGTTGCGGGGTCGTACCGATGTCGATTGTCATGCTGGCGGGCCTCCGTTGGCGAAGCAGTGTGCCACACGAGGGGAGTGCGGTAAAGGGAGGGGGACGGGGCTGGACGGCGGAAGGCGGTGGCCTATGGTAGCATGGGACGACCATTCATCTTCGAATTAAGGTTTCGATTCGCCGATAGAAGAACTTCGGTAAATCAATCCGCTGCAGGGAGAAATATTCGCATGACTGTAATGACCGGTAAGCACGCGATGATGGAGATGCTGAGGGCCGAAGGGGTCAAGTACGTCTTCGGGAATCCTGGGACGAGTGAGAGCGCGATGATGGACGCCATCGAGCACTATCCAGACCTGGAATACGTGCTGGTGACGCAGGAGGGCGTCGCGGTCGGGATGGCGGACTCGTATGGGCGGGCGACCGGGAAGCCGTCGTTCCTGAATCTCCACATCGAGACGGGCCTCGCCAATGCCATCAGCCTCATGCACAACGCTCGTGAGGGCGGCTCTCCGATGGTGGTCACGTCGGGGAATAAGGACATCCGGGAGCTGGCGCACGAGCGCACAGACCTGGCGGCGATGGTCGAGCAGTTCACCAAGTGGACTGCAGAGGCGACGTACCCGGAGCAGGTGCCGTTCTTCCTGCGGCGCGCGTTCAACGAGGCGAAGACGCCACCGACCGCGCCGACGTTCGTGGGATTTTCGGCCAACTCGATGGACAACGAGGCCGACGTGGACATTTTTGCGTCACCTGAGGGCTATCATCGGACGGCCCCGGATGCCCAGGCCGTCGAAAAGGCGGCGGGCATTCTGTCTGAGGCGTCCAATCCGCTGATGATCGTGAGCGACCGGATCGCGCAGTCGGAGGCGTCTGAGGAGGCGGTGCGTGTCGCGGAGCTGCTCGGTTGTCCCGTGCATACGACGATCATGCACTCGGAGTTCAACTTCCCTGAGAGTCATCCGCAGTTCCGCGGGGGCATACGATTGGCGTATCCCGAGGCGGAAGAGACGGTCAACAAGTCCGACGCGGTGCTGCTGGTCGGCAAGATGGCTACGGGTTACTACATGTTCTCGAAGCCGCGCCTGGACTACTTCGGGCCGAATACGAAGCTGATCCATGTCGACACCGACCCGACGCAGGTGGGGACGACGCAGCGGACGGAGGTGGGCATGGTGGCCGACCCGAAGGTCACGCTGGCCGATCTTGCCGAGGCGCTGGACGCGGGAATGTCCGGCACGGCGCGGGAGGTCGCGAAGGGCAGGGCGGCGGCGCTGGACGAGGAGGCGCGGGCAAACCGTTCGGCGTGGGAGCAGCAGCTCTGCGCGCACTGGAACGACTCGCCGATGACGCGCGAGCGGATGGCGTTCGAGATCGCGCAGGCGGTGCCGGACGATACGATTATCGCGGACGACTCGGTGACGGCGAGGGACGCCGTCCATAGCGCCTTCCGTTTCGATGAGCCGCAGAGCTTCTATGCGGGACGAGGCGGAGCGCTCGGATGGGGAATGGGCGGCACGCTCGGCGTGAAGCTGGCGCATCCCGACAGGCCGGTCGTGGGAATCCTGGGGGACGGCAGTGCGATGATGACGGTGCAGGGCCTCTGGACGGCGGCGGTCTACAATATCCCGGTGGTGTACGTGATCTGCAACAACGGCGCGTACCGAGTGCTCAAGATCAATATGAACGCCTACAAGACGCTGATCGAGGGCGAAGAGAACCCGATGAGCAGGTATATCGGCATGGACTTCCCGATTCCGTTCGACATTGCGGGAATCGCCGAAGCGATGGGTGTGCAGGGTCGCAAGATCGAGGACCCCGCGGACATCGCGCCGGAGATCGACAGGGCGCTGGCATCGGGGAAGCCGGCGGTGCTGGACGTGGCTATTGACGGGACGGTGTAGGGGATCGGTTCTAGGTGCTGGGTTGTGGATTCCTGCCTTCGCGGGAATGACGGATGTGAGGCACCTGCACACCTGGGCTTTTCACCCTCACCCCAACCCTCTCCCGCGAACGGGAGAGGGGGTTACGCAGTGAAATAGGCCGCGATGGATGCGCAACAGTTGTATGAACTCCTCGATGACTTTAGGTCAGGCCGCTTGACGGCGGATGAGGTTGTGGCGCAGGTTTCAGCGCCTTCCTTCGAGGATATCGGGTTTGCGAAGGTCGACCATCACCGGGCGATTCGGAAGGGTTTTCCGGAGGTCGTGTTTGGTCTGGGTAAGACCCCGGAGCAGGTTGGGATGTTGGCAGGGACGCTGTTGGAGCGATCAGACCGGCTGCTGGTGACCAAGACGGCGGTGGAAGCATACCGAGCGGTGTGCGAGGTCGCTCCCGACGCCGTTTTTGATGAGATGTCGCGGACGATCACGGTCGACCGGAGCGGAGGGCGAGAACCGACGCCCGGCGTGGTGGTGGCAAGCGCTGGAACGTCCGATTTGCCGGTTGCGGCAGAGGCGGCGGTCACCGCTGAAATTATGGGATGTCGTGTCGAGCGGGTGAACGACGTCGGGGTCGCGGGCATCCACCGGCTGTTTGCAGAAATGCCGACCATTGCCGACGCGGAAGTCGTCGTCGTGGTCGCGGGCATGGAGGGGGCGTTGGCGTCGGTCGTTGGAGGGCTGGTGCGCGCGCCGGTCATCGCGGTGCCGACGAGCGTCGGCTATGGGTCGAGCTTCGACGGGCTCGCGGCGCTTCTGGCGATGCTGAACAGCTGCGCTCCGGGAGTGTCGGTGGTCAACATCGACAACGGCTTCGGCGCGGGGTACATGGCGGCGATGATCGTGTTGGGGCGGGACTCGCGGGCGTGAATGGCGTAAGAGGGCGATTCGTCAACTACGCCGGCTTTCTTCGCAGTCGCAGCGATACCATAGCCGCACAGATCAACACTAACGCTCCTAGCGCCAGGGCCCAGGCCATTGGGGCCGGTGTCCCGTCGGTGTTTGGCTGACTAGAAGAAGGCTCGCCGACAGCCTGTTGTATGAGCGTCGCCCATTCGGGTGTGGCGTGTTGCCATTGGCCGTTTGGGTTCCAAGAGTCGCTGTCGCCCGTTATGATCGTCCCAATGTTGAGGCGGTACCCCGGTTCGCCGGGGCCGGGTATGTAGATGTATCCAGGTCCTCCCGACGGGTCGGTGGAGTAGTGCAGAACGAAGATCTTGCCCCGCTCGTTAAGGTGGAAGTAGACTTCATAGGTCTCTTCGATTTCGGGCGGAGTCTTGATTCGGCGTCGTTTCCAGTCGATGAACTGTCTAAACCAGGGGTTGAAGGGTTCCAGGGACTCCGCGTCGGTGATCTCTATCGGGTGGGGCAGTCCCTGACCCTCAATGGTAATCATGTCGACCGGGCTCTTGGCGGCGGCTGGGGACGCTAATGCGAGGCAAGCCACGAGTGCTGCGGCAATGGCGAGACCTGCGTTGGCTATGAGGGACAGGTGTCTGATACGTCTCTGTGAACTCAACGTCACCACTCCGGCGCACGGTCAGAAGAAGACCGGCATCTACTCTCAATACGCCTCGGGCCTACAGTTTGCTGAGTGTTGTGGAGCTATAGGAGCCGCATTTGGATGAGGGATATCGCAATTGTATGCTCTGCAGCGGACAGGTGTCCAATCCGGACGGCCTCAAGATAGATTATATCGGTCGAGTTTGGCCCCGGCCTGGTAGACGTCGACAACGTTCCAGAGGTGGGTGATGTCCTTGGCCGGATCGCCGTCGACGACGAGGATGTCGGCGGCTTTTCCGGGTTGGAGCGAACCGACTTCGTCGTCAATCCAGCATGACTTGGCGGAGTTGAGGGTGCCGGCGACGATGGCGTCCATGGGGGACATTCCGCCGGCGACGTGGGCTTCGATCTCGTCCTGGAACTGGGCGATCTTGTGCCAGCTCCACGAGGTATCGGAGCCGGCGGCCATTTGGACTCCCGCATCGACCATGCGAGCAAAGGACTCGAGCATCGAGTCGTATGCTTGCATACCGCGAGCGAGCACCTGCTCCTCGCGCTCGGTTAAATGCTCGCCACTCTCTTGCTTTTCGGAAATGACGCGGTAGTTGGCGCGACCCTCGTTGAGGGTCATGTTGACGTAGACCCCCTGTTCGACTATGCGCTCGGTGACGTCCTCACTGTACTTGGGCGTGCCGTCCGACTCCATATGGCGCGCGTGGATGAGGGTGTCGATGCCGGCGTCGAGGCAGTTCCGCATGGCATGGGAGTTTACGCAATGGGCGGCGACGTGCTTGCCGAACTTGTGCGCCTCCTCGGCGATCGCGGTCAGCTCGTCCACGTTGAAAGAAGGTACAAAGGGGAATGAAGTGCGGGTGCTTCCTCCCGATGCGGTGACCTTGATGAAGTCGGCCCCCTCCTTGATGAGCTGGCGCACTGCGGCGCGACACTCCGTAGGGCCGGTGGCCTGGATGCCGAAGTAGCTGAGGTGTCCGCCTATGACGGCAACAGGACGCCCGGCAAGGAGGAGTCTCGGCGCGACTGCAATTCCCATTTCGACGGCCTGCCGGAGCAGGAAGGTGGTCCGGTTCTTGGCCCCGCAGTCGCGGACCGTGGTCACGCCGGAGTAGAGGTGGGCACGGGCGTTGTTCGCCGACTGGACGGTGAGGATCTCATCGGGCAGTGTTGCGAGATCGTCGCCGGAGCGACCGTCGCCGATGCCGTTCAGGTGCACGTGGCAGTCGACCAGTCCGGGCAGGATAGTCTTGCCTTCGTAGACGACCTCTTCGACGTTCGCTCCCTCCGGGGGGACTACCGACTCCTCGGTCCCTACCGCGGCGATTCGGTCGCCTTCCAGGAGGACGGCGCCTCGCTCCAACGTGGGGCTGCCGGTCCCGTCGATCAGCCGATCGGCGGTGAGGAGGGTGAAGTCGGGGGTGGGAGTTGTCATTTGTAATCTCCGAGAGGGTGTGTTGATTTCGAGCACACACGGTAGACGAAGACCGTGTTGGGCGCAAGGGTGGAACAATTCGGTTCTCCAGTGGTGCTGAAGATTCTTACTCTCCATGGCTGCCGTAGCTTCGACACTCGTTAGGAAAATCACACGATCGTGTGATGCTGAACCGGATTGAAGGCCCTACTGTGGGGCAAGATCAAACGATGCAAGAGGAAAAGTCCTAATGAGATACCTCCAAAGAACCGTTTATCCGCGGCGTAGCAAACAGCCCAAGACGAGAGGTAAGAAAGATGTTCGGGTGCTCCGTAGCGAAAATGCTTCCAAGCCTTCTGATCCACTAACCGACCTCAGTGTCGTCGTGCATAAAAAGCAGCGGAAGAACGTTGCAGAGGTCGTCGAGGAGGCGAAGAGGGCTTACTCTCTCCAATTGGAGTTCGCACCGAACTCGAATTCTGAGGTCAAGAGATGTCCATTCTTGTATCCCAATGAGGTCTGGCAGGCTCTACAGTGGCTAGCAACGACCTACTACAACGCTCGTATGCACCGGAAAGGCGAGTCTGACTTCGATCGGTCGATCCGAAAGTCTTGCACGTGGCGGTACACTGCGCATCAAAGTAGGGCAACCATGGCTCGGAACCAAAAGGCATACACAACCAGAATCTACGGTAAGAACCACATCCTCCAAGAACACATCGGCACGAATCGCAGTGGCAATCCTCAGCACAATATCAGGATAGCTTTCGGATGGGACGCCGAGATGGAGAAGGTAGTCATCGGTTACGTGGGGCTGCATCAGCCGACACGAAGGTCATAGGGACAGCCTAACGTTGCATTCTGCGGTACGTGGTCGGGCGAAGGGCAGGTTCGCTCCGCAGAATGCGGGAGACGGCATAGCCTCAGCGTAGGGTACTCCCAGAGAAACAACCGAACTCCTGAATCCAGTTGGATTCTTGCTTTGACATGGAAAATTCGATCGTCGTCTGATCGCCGCCCTATTGATTGATTCGCCGTGCGATGTGGGCTAGAATAGTTGTTGACTAGAATACTCAACAATAGAGAAGTTGCCTGCGGAGCGCTTGGATTCAGGAGTTCTCCGGCGGAGGTGAAGGTTACTTGACGTCTACACGAGTTATTTCGCGAACGTCGGCTATCGACAGCGACTACAAGTACGGTTTCTACACGGACATCGACTCCGACTTTGCGCCGAAGGGCATCAACGAGGACATCGTTCGTCTGATCTCGGAGAAGAAGGACGAGCCGGAGTGGATGCTGGACTGGAGGCTGCGGGCGTACCGGCACTGGGCGAAGCAGGAGAACGAGGAGCCGACGTGGGCCAAGGTCGATTTCGATCCCATTGACTACGGAGACATCTACTACTACGCCGCTCCTAAGTCGAAGGACGGTGCTGACGCGCCACAGAGTTTGGACGAGGTAGACCCGGAATTGCTGGAGACATTCAGCAAACTGGGCATCCCGCTGGAGGAGCAGAAGCAGCTCACGGGAGTGGCCGTTGACGCGGTGTTCGACAGCGTATCGGTAGCGACGACCTATCAGGAGCAGCTCAAGAAGGCGGGGGTGATATTCTGCTCGATGACCGAGGCGGTTAGGGACCATCCCGACCTCGTTCAGAAGTACCTGGGCTCAGTCGTGCCGTACAGCGACAACTTCTTTGCAACCCTCAACTCAGCGGTGTTCAGCGACGGGTCATTCGTATACGTGCCGCCCGGAGTTCGGTGCCCGATAGAGCTTATGACGTACTTCCGCATCAACGCGTTGGATACGGGTCAGTTCGAGAGGACGCTGATCGTTGCCGACGAGGGTTCGTACGTGAGCTATCTCGAAGGCTGCACGGCGCCGTTGCGAAAGACCCACCAGCTCCACGCGGCGGTGGTCGAGCTTGTAGCGCTGAACGGGGCGGAGATCAAGTACTCCACGCTGCAGAACTGGTATCCCGGCGACAAGAACGGGGAGGGGGGCGTCTACAACTTCGTCACCAAGCGAGGCAAGGCGTTCAAGGACGCCAAGATATCGTGGACGCAAGTCGAGACCGGCTCCGCGATCACGTGGAAGTACCCTTCAGTTGTGCTGCAGGGAGACAACTCGACCGGGGAGTTCTACTCGGTGGCGCTGGTCAACAACTACCAGCAGGCCGACACCGGGACGAAGATGATCCATATCGGCAAGAACACGAAGAGCACGATCGTGGCCAAGGGTATTTCCGCGGGAAAGGGACAGAGCACGTATCGTGGTCTCGTCCAGATCATGCCGTCGGCAGACCGTGCGACGAATTTTACCCAATGCGACTCGCTTCTGGTCGGGGACCAGTGCGGGGCGCACACCGTGCCCTACATCGAGGTGCGCAACCCGTCGGCGAGGATGGAGCATGAGGCGTCTACGTCGAAGGTGAGCGACGACCAGCTCTTCTATTGCCAGCAGCGCGGGATCAACGACGAAGAAGCGCACTACATGATTATCAACGGGTTCTGCAGGGGCATCTTCCAGGAGTTGCCGTTCGAGTTCGCCATGGAGGCGCAGCAGCTTCTGCGGGTCAGCCTCGAGGGGGCGGTGGGGTAACACGCCGGCATCAGGAGGAAAGGTTGACACAGGCCGAGATAGCGAACCACACGGAGACGAGCGAACGGTTTGTCCGACACGCCGAAGAGCAATTTGAGAGGGGAGACCTTCCGCAGGCGTCCGAAAAGGCTTGGGGCGCGGTGGCCCACTATGTCAAGTCCGTTGCCAAGCAACGGGGATGGCGGAACAGATCGCATTCGGACCTGTCGGACATTGTCGTCGACTTGGCGCAAGAGACGGACGATCCCGAGCGGATCAAGATTCTCTATAGATCGGTAGGAGCGCTGCACACAAATTTCTACGAGAACTGGCTCTCCGATTCGATGGTTGGAGGCGGGATAGAAGACGCCATGGAACTGATCTCCCGACTGGAGAACCGTACGAGGCCACCTGATCAACCCACGTCCGTCGCAGACGGGGCGGCGAAGGCGCTGAAGGTGCCGGTGCAAAGGGCGGCGGCGAGTGAAGAGTATGCATGACGTTTGCATGTCACCTGATAAGCGCTATCGCTACTGGCTTGAAGGTAAGGTCTCGGACGATAACGGCGGTGTGTGTATGTTCCTGATGTTGAATCCCAGCACCGCGGATGCCGTGAAGTCCGATCCGACAGTGAGCACCTGCAAACGGTTCGCGAGGGATTGGGGATACGGGACGGTGCGAGTGTGCAACCTGTTCGCTTTGCGGTCTCCATATCCGAAGACTCTAAGGGACAGCAGTGACCCGGTTGGGGCTGAGAATGATGAGTCGATTTTGAGGAAGGCGCGCGATTCGGACTTGGTCGTGTGCGCGTGGGGCAACCACGGGAGCCACCTCGACAGGAGCACGTACGTCCGGCGGATGCTTGATCGTCAAGGGCTGTCGAGCAAGATGCGACACCTCGGACTGACCAAGACCGGCCAACCGCGTCATCCCCTGCGGCTGAGAGCCGATACCGTACCAAGCCGATTTCTGAACTGATCGAAACGAGAGAGAACCAAGGGAAAATGCTTCAAATACGAAACCTACACGTCTCGGTGAACGGGACAGAAATCCTCAATGGCATAGACCTGTCCGTGGAAGCGGGCGAAGTCCATGCCATTATGGGACCGAACGGAAGCGGGAAGAGCACACTTGCGAATGCCGTAGCGGGGCGACCCGGTTTTGACGTTTCCGACGGCGACATCCTGTACGAGGGGGAGAGCATCTTGGGATGGACGCCGGACCGGCGCGCACGCGCAGGGCTATTCCTTGCCATGCAGTACCCGGTAGAGCTGCCGGGCGTGCGTAATCGGCAGTTTCTGAAGGCGGCGCTCGACGCCTTGCGCGAGGAGCGAGGCGAGGATGAGTTGTCGGCGCGAGAGTTCGACACGCTGTACCGGAAGCGGGTGGCTGAAATTGGGATGAGCGAGGACCTTTCTAGGCGGAACGTCAACGAGGGCTTCTCCGGCGGAGAGAAGAAGCGCAACGAGATCCTGCAGATGGCAGTCCTCGGTCCAAGGCTGGCTCTGCTGGACGAGACCGATTCGGGGCTGGACATCGACGCGCTGAGAACGGTGGCGGATGGGGTTAATTCGTATAGAAGCCCGGAGAATGCGATGCTGCTCGTTACACACTATCAGCGAATTCTCAACTACGTCACTCCTGACTACGTTCATGTTTTGGTGGGTGGTCGGATTGTCCGATCCGGTGGTAAGGAGTTGGCATTGGAGCTTGAGGAGAAGGGTTATGACTGGATTGTTCAAGAGGCGGCGGTGGCAGGGGGTTAGTGGGCACTGAGAGCTCCTTCAAAGATTGATGACTTTCGAGGACTAAGACAGTGGGAACTTTCAGCGTAGAGATTGAGATTGGCGGACAGGACAGGGAGAGTTGGGCAACGGTTGACGTGTTGGTGGACACGGGGGCATCAATAACGTCCGCGCCCGTGTCTATGCTCAGAGAGTTGGGTGTTGAACCTGCCGCGAAACAGGTATTCCAGTTTGCACAGGGTGAAACCAGAACGATGGACATCGGCTATGCAAGGGTGCGATTTGAAGGACGGGAGATTATCACGCAGGTGCTCTTCAATGACGAGGGGACGCAGCCTCTCTTGGGAGCGATGGCCCTCGAAGGGGCGTATCTTGGCGTTGACCCCGTCGGCAAGCGATTAGTCCCCGTACCGGGCCTGATGATGTGAGAATAGATTCACTATGACCTCAAGACCAAGTACACATGATCACTATGCCGAGCAGTTCGACCGACTTCCTTCTACGGGGCCGGAGTGGCTGAGTACGCTCAGGCAGAGGGGCATCGACAGCTTCGGAATGCTCGGTTTCCCGACCTCGCGGAGGGACAACGAGAAGTGGAAGTACACGAACCTCGGGCCGCTGGCCAATACGACGTTTGGGTATGCGGCGCGGGCGGGAGCGGTCGATGCTGGACTACTAGCCTCTCGAATTCCAAGCTCCGAGGACTGGGTCCAGTTAGTCTTCGTGGATGGCCATTACGCTCCTGAGCACTCGACGATTGGTTCTACTGAGAATGGTGTCTTGGTTGGCAGACTTGGCGACGCCGGAGGTCTTGGTCAGAACGGTGTGGGAGAGCGGCTTGGCTCTCTGGCTAGCGTCGAGTCGGACGGGTTTGCGGCTTTGAACACGGCGTTCGCAACGGATGGGGCCGTTGTGAAGATCGCCGCCGGCGGGAGTTCGCCGATAGTCCACCTTGTGTTTGTTACGACCGAGCATAGTGAGGCGATCGCTACACACCCGCGGGTGTTGGTGATTGCCGGGGAGGGTAGTGAGTGTACGGTCGTCGAGAGCTATGTCGGAATTGGGGAGTCGACGTACTTTACGAACTCGGTGAGCGAGATCATTCTCGACGCCGGCGCGCAGGTTGAGCACTATCGGCTGATGATGGACTCGCCGGGTGCGTTCCACATTGGGAGCACTCCCGTGCGGCTGGGAGAGGACAGCGCTTTCAACTCATTGTCGTTCGCCAGAGGCGGGCGAGTCGCACGGAACGGGCTGCATGTGATGCTCGACGCGCCGGGCAGTTCTTGCGTCGTAGGCGGACTGTACTTCACCTACGGGACGCAGCATATCGACAATCACATCGTCATCGATCACCTCAAACCACATACGAGAAGTGACCTGTACTTCAAAGGCATCCTCGACGACCGGTCGAGGGCTGTCTTCAGCGGCGGGGTTATTGTTCATCCCAACGCGCAAAAGAGCGCAGCGTATCAGAAGGACCAGAACCTCTTGTTGTCTGAAGGGGCGAGGATCAATACCAAGCCGATGCTGGAGATATACGCCGACGACATTCAGGCGACGCACGGGGCGACGGCGGGCGCGGTGGCAGACGAGGCGATCTTCTACATGCGGAGCCGGGGCATTGACGAAGATACCGCTCGTGACCTGCTGGTGCACGGATTCGCCACGGAGATCATCGACCGAGTTTCTCTAGGACCGTTGCGGGAGTACCTAGACGGTCTGTTCGCAGACGGACTGCCCGGAACGAAGTCCAATCACTCTGAAGGCGGCAAGAACCGTGGATGAATTGGAAGAGCTGTACCAAGAGATCGTGTTGGAGCACAATCGGAAGCCGCGCAACTTCCGGAAGATGGACGATCCGACCTGCACGTCGCACGGGTTCAACCCGTTCTGTGGGGACACGATCACCTTGTACATGTCGCTGGATGAGGACGTCGTAACGGACGTGTCATTCGAGGCCGCAGGCTGTGCGATCTCCAAGGCGTCGGCGTCGCTGATGACGCAGGCGGTCAAAGGGCATACGGTGGACGAGGCGCAGGCGACGTTCGGAAAGTTCCACGACTTGGTGACACATGGCAATGGCGACGAAGACGATGAGAGTCTGGGCGATCTCGTGGTGCTCGCGGGCGTGAGGTCGTTCCCGACGCGGATCAAGTGCGCGACGCTCTCATGGCACGCGCTTCGGGGGGCATTGGAAGGCAAGGAGACGGTTTCGACGGAATAGGAGGCCGACAATGCACGTACCGGTACAGGTGGACTACGGTGTTAGGGCGCTGGTGGACCTGGCGCAACATTCTCAGGGGAGCACCGTTCGCGCAGCGGAGATCGCGAGACGGCAGGGAATACCCGAGCAGTACCTGGCGCGTGTGCTGCACTCGCTCCAGCGGCACGGTCTCACGAAGGCGCAACGCGGGCCTTTAGGAGGGCACTCTCTGGCACAGCGACCGTCGGACATCACGATGGGAGCGGTCATGACCTATTTGGGGGGGCCGGTCGCCTTGGTGGCGTGTCTCGACGACGCAGGCAACTGCGAGCAGTCGTCATGCTGCGGACAGCAGTCTGTGTGGCGGGAAGCTGAAGCGGCAATGTGGAAAGTGCTCAATGCGACCACAATCGCCGACGTAGTTGAACGAATGCCGGCTCCGCCACGAGAAAAGATACCAGCCTAGGCGCACGTCTCCAATCCTGAAGAGGATATTCTCGATATGACATCAACCACCCCGAAGACAGCTACGGCCCTAGACGTTCAGGCGGTGCGCAACGACTTTCCAATTCTATCGCGCATGGTGAACGGGAAGCCGTTGGTCTATCTCGACAACGCCGCCACGACCCAGAAGCCTCGCTCCGTTATCCAGTCCCTGGTCGACTACTACGAGAACTACAACGCCAACGTGCATCGCGGCGTACATACGCTGAGCATGGAGGCCACCGACATGACCGAGGCTGCTCGGAAGAAGGTGGCGGACTTCATCAACGCTGAGGAGCCGGAGACGGTCATTTGGACGCGGAACGCCACCGAGGGCATGAACATCGTGGCGCATTCTTGGGCCAAGGGACATATCGAGCCGGGTGACGAAATCGTTACGACCCCGATGGAGCACCACAGCAACTTGGTTCCCTGGCAGGAGATCGCGGAGGAACGCGGGGCTACGCTTCGGTTCATTCCCATGAGTGAGGATGGGACGCTTGATCTGAGCGATGTGGACTCCATCATCACCGAGCAGACGAAGTTGTTGGCGTTCACACACGCCTCGAACTCGCTGGGGACGATCAATCCTGCCAAGCTGTTGACGGAGAAGGCCCATGCCGTGGGAGCGACCGTGCTGGTGGACGGAGCTCAGAGCGTTCCACATATGCCTGTGGACGTGCAGAATATCGGCTGTGACTTCCTCTCCTTTTCGGGGCACAAGATGATGGGCCCGACCGGTATCGGCGTGCTATATGGTAAGAGAGAGTTGCTTGAAGAGATGGAGCCGTTTCTTACCGGAGGCGAGATGGTGCTGCAGGTCACCTACGAGAAGGCATCGTGGGCGGGCCTGCCTTGGAAGTTCGAGGCGGGGACTCCGAATATCGCGGACTCCATCGGCATGGGAGCGGCCGTCGACTATCTCGCGGCGCTCGGCATGGAGAACGTCCGGGAGCACGAGAAGCAGATCGCCGCCTACGCGCTGGAGCGGTTCAAGGAGATCGAGGAGGTGGACGTCTTCGGCCCGCAGGACTCGGAACTGCGCGGCGGGGTCGTCTCATTCCACAACGAGGACGTGCATCCGCACGATCTCGGAACATTCCTAGACCAGCAGGGTATTGCGGTGCGTACGGGACACCACTGCACGATGCCGCTGATGGGCAAGCTGGGAGTTCCCGCAACGGCGAGGGCGTCGTTCTATGTCTACAACACCGAGCAGGAAGTGGACGTGCTGGTTGACGGGGTAAAAGGGGCCTTGCGATACTTTGGCAATGGACTCGCCTAGCATCGACGAACTCTACCACGACGCAATCCTCGACCACCGTCGTAATCCCCGCAATCTAGCCGTACTCGATACCCCGCACGCCTCCGCAAGGGCGGTGAACCCGTTTTGCGGCGACGAGATCGACATACAGCTCGCGTTCTTGAACGGGCGGGTCTCCAGAGTGGGCGTACAGGCGGTCGGGTGCTCTATCAACCAGTCGTCCGGCTCGATGCTGTCAGAGGCCGTGGTGGGGAAGACGACGGAGCAGATTCAACACCTGGCGACGACGTTCGAGGGAATTATGAACGGCCAGTCGCCCTCGCCGCGTGACGCTGCGGATATGTATGACCTTCCGACGCTGTCGGCGGTGCGCGAGTACCCGGTGCGGATCAAGTGCGCGCTGCTGTCGTGGTCGGCGCTGGAGGACGCGCTGAGTGGGTATGCCACGGCTTAAGACGGCGTTGGTATGCCGCTCCGCTCAGGATCGCTTCCAGGTGGTGCCGCCGGGGTTGTCTTCGAGCACGTAGCCGAGGGCGGCAAGCCGGTCGCGAATGGAGTCGGAGAGGTCGTATTGTTTGGCGGCGCGCAGGCCGGTGCGGGTGTCTATGAGCAGGTTGATGAGGGCGTCTACGTCGGCGCTTTGGTCGGAGTCGGGTTCTTCGAGGGTGAGACCGAGGACTTCGGTCAGTTCTTCAAGCGCGGACTGGGCATCCGAGATGTCACGGTCTCCCTCACGGACGCGGTTGATGTCGCGGCTCATGTCGAAGAGGACTGCGAGGGCGCGTGGGGTGTTGAGGTCGTCGTCCATTGCTTCGATGAACTTCTCGCGGTAGGACGACGGGTCGAGGGCTTCGAGGTCGCCTTCGCCTTCCACTGTTGCTGCACGACGGAGCCTCTCGGCGGCTCGTTCCTGTGCCTCGACAATGTCCTCTCGGTAGACGAGGGGAGAGCGGTAGTGTGAGTTGAGGAAGAAGAGGCGCAGGGCGTCGGAGGAGTGTCTTTCGAGGGCCTCGCCGAGGGTGACGATGTTGCCGAGTGACTTGCTCATCTTCTCGTCGCCGAGTTCGACCATGCCGTTGTGCATCCAGAACTGGGCCATCGGCGGGTTGCCGGTGCAGGCCTCGGTCTGGGCGATCTCGTTCTCATGGTGGGGGAAGATGAGGTCCTGTCCGCCGCCGTGGATGTCGATGTTCTCTCCGAGGTATTCTGCCGCCATGGCGCTGCATTCGATGTGCCATCCCGGCCTGCCCTTGCCCCAGGGGCTGTCCCATGCCGGTTCGCCGGGCTTTTGGGCCTTCCATAGGGCGAAGTCGAGGCCGTCTCGCTTCCTCTCGTCCACCTCGATTCGCGCGCCGACGCGCAGGCTTTCGACATCCCGTCCGCTCAGCCTGCCGTAGCCGGTGTCGCTGCGGACGTGGAAGTAGACATCGCCTTCGGCCTCGTAGGCGACCTCATTGTCGATCATGGTCTGCACCATCTCGATGATCTTCGGGATTTCTTCGGTAGCCCTAGGATAGAGGTGGGCGGGAAGGACGTTGAGGGCCTCCATCTGTTCGAGGTAGAGACCGATGTTGCGTTCTGCAAGCTCGTGGACCGTTTCGCCTTCCTCGGCGGCGCGGTCGATCATCTTGTCGTCAATATCGGTGAAATTTTCGACGAACTTGACCTCGTAGCCGCGGAACTCCAGGTAGCGCCGGAGCACATCGAAGATAACGGAACGCATTGCGTGTCCGACGTGGGCCTCTGAGTAGGGCGTGAGGCCGCAAACGTACATGCGCACGACGCTGTCTAGGGGAGTGAACTCTTGAACGGTACGAGAGAGGGTGCTGTAGAACTTCATTCGAGGGATTCCAGGGTGGCAACCGCGAGGGCCGCAATGCCTTCGCGCCTGCCTATGAACCCGAGGCCGTCGGTCGTCTTGGCCTTTACGTTGACCGAACTCGTTTCGAGACCAAGATGAACGGACAGATTCTTCGCCATTCGCGTGACAAAGGGACTTAGCTTCGGTTCCTCGGCAATAATTGTAGCATCGACGTAGGTTACCCGCCAACCGGAGGTGGCGAGCAGGTTGCGTGTATGTTCGAGCAGGACCATGCTGTCTACGCCCTCGTAGCGGGCGTCGCTGGACGGGAAGTGGGCGCCGATGTCACCTAGGCCGGCCCCTCCGAGGGCGGCATCTATGACGGCGTGTGTAAGGGTGTCGCCATCGCTGTGTCCCTTCAGGCCGCTGAAATGTGGAACTGTCAAGCCGCCGAGGACGAGAGGGCGTCCGGCGACCAGGGGGTGAACGTCGAATCCTATGCCGGTACGGACGGTCATGGGACACCGACCTCCGAACGCGATCGGAGGATGGCTTCTGCAATGACGATATCCTCCGGGGTCGTGACTTTGATGTTCTCGTAGGACCCCATGAAGAGCTTCACCTCGTGGCCCAGCAATTCCACCATCGAGGCGTCGTCGGTTACGTCGGATTCGATGCTTCGGTGCGCGGTACGTAGGAGATCGGCCTTGAATATCTGGGGAGTTTGGACGGCCCATAGGCTATTCCTGGGAACGGTCTTGAAAACGGTCAGGTCGTTGCCGGCTATCTTGATGGTGTCCTTCACGGGGACGGCGGCAATGGCGGCGTCGTGGTCTGACATGGCTTGGACAGCGCGGGAGATGAGCGGGGCGTCGATGAGGGGACGCGCACCGTCGTGTACGAGGACATGGGTAGCGTCTCCAACGTAGTCAAGGCCCGCGCGAACGGAGTCCTGACGGCGTGACCCGCCTGTGCAGACGGTGGGTATCTTGTGTGTGTGGGTTTGGTTGGCAAGGATGCGGACTGAATCGGCGTTCCGATTGCCCGCGACGAGGATGATGCTGTCGATTGACTCTGATCTAGTAAGCAGTTCGAGGCTGTACTCCAACAGTGGACGGCCGAGCAGAGGTACGACGATCTTGTCTACGCCGTTCATGCGGGTGCTGCCCCCGGCGGCGAGGAGTATTGCGGCGACTTTAATCTGTCCGGGCACGGTCTGCCTTTCTCTCTCAGCCGATGCACAAGGGCTGAGTACAAGTATACAGTCAGGGTGGCTGGTTGTTGAGGGTATAAAGATGAGGCATGGATGGCGGATTCTGGTCAGGAAAGTTACAGGCCAGAAGGAGGTAGTCGGGGCATGGTAGAATAGGGGTGAGATTGTACAGACAGAGGCTCGACCATGCCGAATAACTATTGGATGGTCGTCCAGACGCCGGAAAATCACGAGATAACTAGAGGGCAGGGATTCACACTACACGGGCTAACTTCGAAGCAGCGACGGCGCGCACGCCGCATGGAGCCGGACGACCGCATTCTGTTCTATGTCGGGGGCGGCGTTCGGAAGTGGACGGCCATCGCCACCGTTACATCGAAATACTTCGAAGATAGGACCCCGATCTGGGAGTCGAACGGCTCCAGGCGGGAACTATATCCCTATCGGGTGAAGACGACACCCTCCATCGTACTGGACGAAGCCGACTATATCGAAGCGCGGATTCTGGCCCCACGGTTGGAGTACGTTAAACGCTGGCCGCCCGAACTGTGGCCTCTGGCATTCTTCGACACGCTGCACCTCATTCCGCAGAGCGACTATCGCCTGATCGAGGCGGAGATGAGGCGAATCAGGCGGCAAAGAAGATCAAGAGGCGGGCGCAGGGACTACCCCGTACGCAGCGTTGAACATCCGATGCCTGTGGACGGGACTCAGACGCACTCGGCCGGAGAGGCCCAGGAGCCCGAAGAGCCGGAGTTGGTAGAGGAATCGGTCGAGGAAGAGACGGTAGCCGAAGATTACTCGTCCTCGGATTCTGAGTCCGAGGGGTGAAAGTATTCGTCGTGGAGCTCGAGTAGGCGTTCGAGCATCGGCTGCGGCAGGTCTTTTGTCTCAGGGGCGGCAGCGAACTCACGAAGACGCTCGGCGCTCGTCATATTCGGCAAGACGGATGCCACGCGTGACGTGTCAAACGCGAACTTGATCGCTATCTGGCCGATGGTGGAGTCCATGTTGTCGGTAAGGAAGTCGAGTTCCGCGAGGTGCTTGATCCCCTTGCTAAGCTTGTCGTAGGCCTCGTCACTCCCGAATTCGTCTCGCTTGAGCCGGGAGTTTTTCGTAAAGGTTCCGTCGAGGAGGCCTGAGCCGTGGGGCGACCGGACAATGAAGCCGGCGGAGACATCGGAGTCGGTCACCGTTCGGAAGAGCCGTCGAGCGGGATCGCGGTCGAGAATGTTGTAAGGAAGCTGTAACGCTGGTGCCTGTCGTTCGACTATTGCGATCTCGCCAGTCTCGGCGAAGTCCAGCCCGGGGCCGAGCGCTATGCCAATGAAGCGGACTTTGCCTTCCCTGACGAGGTTGTCGAACGTGTAGAAGAGCGCGTCGTCTTCCAGTACGTGGGGGAGCGGGTAGTGCAGCTGGAGCAGGTCGATGTAGTCGGTGCCGAGGCGACGCAGGCTTTCCTCAGTAGCATTGCGGATGTAGTCGGGGTCGAAGTTAGGAGGCGGGCCGTCGTGCTCTCGAACGGCGAGTCGGTCGTAGAAGTCGTAGCCGACCTTGGTGCTTATGACGATTTCGTGGCGTTGGTCGCCGAGGGCCTTGTCCAACAGCGTTTCACCGTAGCCTTCGCCGTCGGAGTCGGCGGTGTCGAAGTAGTTGATCCCCAGCTCGAACGCGGCGATGAGCAGGTTAACGGCGTCATTCTCGGGGACGGAGGGCCATGCCTCGGTGCTCAGAGTCCAGAGGCCGAAGCCGACCTCGGAGAGGTTAAGGTCGGTGGAACCGAGTTGTCGGAATTTCATAGTTGGTTAGTGCCAGGTTGTTGAGTTATTGTCATATTCTTGGTGGCTAATCGTAGTGGATTCCCGCCTTCGCGGGAATGACGATGTGGCGAGTTTTTAGAGGATTACGGTGACATTGGGGCTAAATCCCACAAGGTGACGACGGACGCCACGTACGAAGAGACTTGGTGAGGCTGAAGTGCACGGATTGGTCAGGGGGTATGCGCGCTGGAGGACCAGCACATTGGGAAATTGTGGGCTAGACCGTCGAGAGGGAGGGGACGGTCGGTGGAGGCAAGAGTTCTTCCGGGGTGAGCGGGTAGGCCTCTTTCTTGTAGACCTGGATGCGGTGGCAGCCGTGGTCGGTGATGTAGAGGTGTCCTTCGTCGTCGATGCGGACGGAGGAAGGGCTTCGGAGACGCTTCGACGGACCCAGAGGGGTGGTTTCTCGTATTCGGAGGACCTTGGCATTGGAGCGGATGTAGGTCATTGCCATCTTGCCGAGCGTGGCGTCGCCTATGAAGGTGTCGACGTATCGCCCGGTCTGGTCGAACTGCTGGACGCGGTCGTTTCCCCAGTCGGCGACGTAGATGTCGCCGTCGGTGTCGACGGTGAGCCTGGCCGGACGGTTGAATTCCAGTTCCCCGTCGCCGGATGAGCCGAGCGCCCAGAGGAACTCGCCGTCCGCGCTGAATTTTTGGATGCGGTCGTTGCGCCAGTCGGCGACGTAAACGTCACCCAGCTCATCGACGCAAACGCCCCAAGGCATGTTGAACTGGCCGTCGCCCGTGCCGAAGCTGCCCCAACCGCCGAGGTAGCTACCGTCCTTGGTGTACTTCTGGACGCGGTGGTTTATGGTATCGACGACGTACAGGTTCTCGTCGGCATCGAAGGCGATGCCGGACGGGCGGTCGAGTTGACCTTCGTCACTGCCGTGCTCACCCCACTTGTCGAGGAAGTTCCCGTCCTTGTCGAATACGGTGATGCGGTGAAGAGCTTCATCGGTGACGTAGAGGTTCTCGTTGGCGTCGCGAACGATGGAGGAGGGCCAGATGAACTGGCCGTCGCCGGTACCCTTGCTGCCGATGGCTCCCAGCTCGTCGTCCTCAGTGTTGAGCACGCGGATGTGGAGGACTCCCTCGGCGCGGCAGATGCAGTAGAGACGACCCTCGTCGCCGATTGCAAGGTCGATGGGGCTATCGGTGCTTCGTCGCATCCCTAGTGACCGCACATAGGGGAAGCCGGCTCTCAGCAGTGCATGGGGTCTTGTCATATATGGGCAATCCTCACAGTTGTCCAACCGTCCATTTCACTCCGCGCTCAAGAACGGTGCGAAACGTGGGGTTCGTCCAAGTCTGGGCGTCGTGGCCCGACTGGAAGCAGAATGTCCTGCCTCCTGTTCGATCTCGCGTCCAACCGATCATCCTCATGCTCTCAGGGTGCTCGGTGGTCAGAAGGACGTTGTTGTCGTCACCGACCTCGACGCCCGCGTAGTACTCGTCGATCATGTCCCAAGACGCGAGGCCGCTCGTGATGGGGTGGTCGGTGTCTGTGGGGTCGATGCGCAGGGTCTGATCGGCAGCGCTGCCGGTGGCGCCTCTGGTCGGTATGCCGCTCAGGTCTTCCCACACGTCCCATTGCGGGTAGCAGAGGATGGCATGGTGAAGGAGGACGATGCCGGTGTCAGCGGAGGGCAACTCGTTCAGGGAACTGTAGATCGCGTCGTCCAGTTCTCCGCCTATTGTGCCGGGAGTGTCCTGGTGGTAGTTGAAGAAGACGACGGCATCGTAGCGTTGCCATCCGCCTAGCGGGTCGGTGGCGAAGTCTTCGAGGCTTTGCACGTAGCCGTCGATATGCGGCAACTCGCGGAAGAGGCGTTGGAAGTTGAGGACGTCGTACTCGTGATTGCCGGTTACTACGGCCGTCTTGATGTCGGTGTTGGTCATGGTCTTGGATTCTCTGGACGGTTCAGGAGGAGGTTCCTAAGAGAACACGTCGATCTGCTCGAATTGGCCCTTGACGATGGAGGGGGCATCGAGGTCCATCCACTGCTCCAGGAGCGTCCCGTAGATGCCGCGGAAGTCGATGGTGTGTTTGAGGTCCTCGCCGTGCTCCCACTGGGACGGGTCGAGGGGTGGGTACTCGGAGTAGAGGCCGCCCTTGACGCGGTCGCCGATTATGAACGCGCCGCCGCCGGTGCCGTGGTCGGTGCCGCTGCCGTTGTCTTTCATGCGCCTTCCGAACTCGGTGAAGACGAACATGACGACCTCATCGGCAGCATCGTGGGCGCGGAGGTCGTCGAAGAAGTCGGCTATGCCGGTCGAAAGCTCGTCGAGGAGCTTGGGCTGCGTTGGGTTCTCGGCTGCGTGGGTGTCGTAGCCGCCGTGGCTCACGTAGAGGATTCTCGTGCCGAGGTCGGCCAGGTGGATACGCGCGGCGTCCTTGAGCGATTTAGCGAAGGCGTTGTTGGCGTACTCGACATCGGACGTGTACTTGGCGGGGGCCTCGGCAAGGCGGTCAGCGCCCTTGAGCACGTCGCCGCCGGTCTGGGCGAGGTAGTCCATGACCATGCCGGTCCCGAAGGCGGGGCCATACATGCGCTTGAAGACGTCGAGGGCCTCTTCTCGCTCCTGCCTGTCGGTGATTGAGGTCATAACGCCGTAGCCGTCGAGGTCGCCTACCGAGGCAACGGGCACGCCGGGCGCGGTCATGGCGCGGGGAAGTCCGCGGCCGAGGTTGAGGCCGGTCAGTACGTTTTCACCGTCGGGGTCGAGGTCCTTGATGGCCTGTCCGAGCCAACCCGTGGTGCTGACGGTGTCGGGCTCGCAGGTGTGCCAGATGTCCATGGCGCGGAAGTGGGAACGGTTGGAGTTGGGGTAGCCGATGCCCTGGATTAAGGCCACGTCGCCCTCGTCGAACATCTCCTTGAGGGGCGCCGTCTTCGGATGGAAGCCCAACTCATCGTTCAGGGGGATGATCGTGTCCTCGGGCACGTTCACCACGGGGCGGCAGTCCCAGTAGATGGGGCTGTTGTAGGGAATCAGGGTGTTCATGAAGTCGTTGCCGCCGCTCAACTGAACGACGACTAACACGGGTGGTTTTCCGTTCCCTGCCATGTTCATCTCCTTCCGGGTTGTCACTTCACGGGATTGTTCGGGTTCTCAAGCCAACTGATATTCGCGGGATGCGGCGATGAATTGGAGCATTCGTCGTGTTCGGGTCTCGGAGCCTTCGGGGTCTTGCGCGAAGTCCAGGGGGCCTCCCGACTCGGCGTAGTGCTGTAGGGCGTCTGAGGTGTCGGCGTCCACGTCCAGCGGGCCAACGAGATCGAGGCAGTGCTCGACGAACTCGGCGGGCGAGAGAGCGCTGTCGGAAGCGGAGAGGCGCTCGATCATGTCGCGGATGCCGGGCTTGGTGGCGTCGCTGAACTCCTCGACGGCGTAGTTGACACGCTCGTTGAGGGTGCCGCCGTCGATCCACTCCTTACCGGTGTGCCAGCCTTCCACGGTGGGTGGGTTCATGAGCCATTGCCCCATCGTCGCGGCGGTGCCGGTGAGATCGAACTGGTCGGGATGGGGGAAGCGGTGCGTGCCGAGAATCTTGGCCGTTCCGGCGATCAGCTCCACCGGACTCTTGACCCTTTGGAAGCGGGCTTCCTTGAAGAAATCAGAGTTGAAGAGTGTGTAGAGGACTTCCCGGATGTCGCCGTCCGACTTGATGAAGGTCTCTGACAGGGTGTTGATTGCTTCCGGGTCGTGCGGCGGGACGGTGTTCCACGCGGGGACCTGTACCTCGTCGGCGACGAAGAAGTTGTAGAGGAGTCTCGAAACGAACCTGGCAGTCGCAGGCTGTCGGACTATGAGGTTGACGATGTCCTCGCCGTTGAAGTCGCCGGTGTGGCCGAGGTAGGACTTTATGCTGTGGTCGTGGTCGTCTTCGCGATAGACGAATTGGGACTGGAAATGGCCATAGGGGTAGAGGGGCATCGGTTGCCGAAACGTCCAGCCGGTGAAGGCCCTGGCGGCCATTTTGATATCGTCTTCGGTGTAGTTGCCGATGCCCATGGAGAAGAGCTCCATGAGCTCGCGTCCGTAGTTCTCGTTTGGGTCGCCGTTGTGGTTCTCGTTGTTGTCCAGCCAGAAGATCATGCAAGGGTCGCGGGAGAGGTCGAGAAGAATAGTCCTGAAGTTCGAAAGGCCGTTTCGACGGAACATCTCGTTCTGCGCCAAAAGGGTCGCGGTGTGCTCGCCCTTGTGGTAGGCGCAGGCGAAGATGTGGTGCCAGAAGAGGGCCATCTTCTCCTGAAGGGGGCGCTCGGTGTTGACCATGCGATAGATCCACTTGGCGCCGTTCCACGAGAGGGAGTCGAAGTTGACGAGCGGGCCGTGATAGCGTCGAAGGAGGTCGTCCTCGACCTCGGGGAACCGTTCGGGGTGCAGGAAGTCTTCGACTACGTCCTCGTATGGGCGCTCGGCCTGTCGTTCGAGTTCGTCGCGTGTGGCGCCGAACCCGGCTCGACGATATAGGTGAGCCATGAGGGCGATGTTATCGTTCGGCATGTTCGCCTCCAATGCTCTGCTAGGCGTAGGGCACTAGCCAAGGCTGTTGGCCCTTATCATACTGTAGGATTTTGTTTGAGACAACGCCTAAAGAGGGTTGTGTTGAGGTAGTATTTGGACGCGGCCACGCGGAACGAGCGGGAATGTATAATGAACGCCTAACCTGGCGGTCCCAAGGAGTAGTTTCGGTATGACAAGCGTAGGATTCATCGGCCTGGGTCTCATTGGGAAGCCGATGTGCATGAACTTGGTTAGGAAGGGTTTCGACGTGACGTGCTGGAACCGGACGGCGTCGAAGATGGAGGACGTGGTCGCGGCGGGCGCGAAGCCGGCTGGGTCGGCCAAAGAGGCGGCCGAGGGGAATGAGTTCACGATCACGATGGTGAGCGACTCGCCTGATGTCGAGGAGGTGATCCTCGGGTCGAACGGGGTCGCAGAAGGGGCGGAGGCCGGTTCGGTCGTCATTGACATGAGCACGATATCTCCAACCGTTACCAGAGAGGTTGCATCGAAGCTGGCTGAGAAGGGCGTCCACATGCTGGAAGGCCCGGTCAGCGGTGGAATAACCGGGGCGGAGAGCGGAACGCTTTCGATCATGGTGGGCGGGGACGCCGAGGTGCTAGAACGGAGCCGGCATGTCCTGGAAGGCATGGGGACTCGTATCACCCACTGCGGTGGAAACGGCATGGGACAGGTGACGAAGCTCGCCAATAACATCACGGGTCAGGCTACGCTGGCGGCGGTAACCGAGGGCCTGATATTCGCCGCCAAGGCGGGGGCGGACCCGGAGGCGACGTTGAGTGCCCTGGGAGGCGGCGCGGCCCAGTCATGGATGTTGGAGAATCTGGGGACGCGAATGTATGACCGTGACTTCGCGCCGGGCTTCATGGTCGACACCGCGCAGAAGGATATGCGGCTGATCATGGAAGCGGCCGAGGAGATGAACGTCGGCCTACCGGTTACGGCGGTTGTGATCCAGTTATTCCGGTCGGCCCAGGAGATGGGCTTCGGAGAGGACGGCACACAGGCATATGCGAAGGTGATGGAGGCGCTGACGGGGGCGAGGCTGGAGCGGTAGTGGAGCGGGGGACGGCGGGGCTATAATTGCAGGTCAGGACGATAAGCTGAAACGCCATCCGAGGCCGATCAGCCAGTCAGGTCAAGCGCGGAGAGAGTCTATGACTGCCAACATCTCCATACCGCCTCAAGGCCGGTTGCCGGAGGAACAAACGCTCCCATTGTTCCAAACCGGTAAGCGTGAAGTGCGCAATGGCGTTCCGACGAACGATCTTGTGCTAAGCGCCTATGTTGATGGGAACGAGAGTGTGTTTCCGAAGATTCTGGACATCTATGTGAAGCCGGGAAGCCTTGTGGCTGACGTGACGTATGGCAAAGGGGTGTTCTGGCGAAGCATGCCCGCCGACCGATATGAGCTCAGAGCTACCGACATACAGGATGGCGTGGACTGCCGGAACCTACCCTACGACGATGGAGAAATCGATTGCGTCGTTCTCGATCCTCCCTACATGCACACGCCCGGCGGGACGGCGCATCGGAAGCATGAGGCGTTTGAGACTTACTACGCCAACAACGAATCGGGTGGACAGACCAAGAGCAAGTACCACGAAGCCGTGCTCGATCTGTACATGGACGCGGGGAGAGAGGCATACCGCGTCTTGCGCGAGCGCGGGGTCTTCATCGTGAAGTGCCAGGACGAGGTATGTTCGAACCGGCAGCGATTTACTCACGTTGAAATCATGCAGGCATTTGACGAGATGGGCTTCGTTGCGGAAGACCTCTTCGTGGTAGTACGGAACAACCGTCCGGGTGTCAGTCGCGCGGTAAGGCAGGTCCACGCGCGAAAGAACCACTCGTACTTTCTGGTCTTCTGGAAACAGGGTAACAGCGGCGGAATCTGGGAGCCGCCGCAATGAACCCCATTGACCTGATGGTGCAGGTCATCGGTGAGCATTCGCCCAAGTCCATCTGGACAGGTTCTCCCCTGGAAGGATATCGTCGGCTTGGGAACACCAACCGTGGACAGATTGGCGAGGAGTTCATTCGCCAATACTTGATAGCGGCCAACATCCCGGTGGGCAACGGGTCGCGTGTAACGCCAACGGACTTGGTGATCGCGGGTAAGAGGTTTGAGGTTAAGACGGCTTCACTCGGAGCGAATGGCACATTCCAGTTCAACCATGTCAGGTTGGACAGGACATACAACTACCTTCTGTGTCTGGGGATATGTCCCGAGAGCATCGTGTTTCTCGCGTGGCGCAAGGGTGTCGTCTCTGAGGGAGGAGCGGGGACTCTTGTACGGATGGCAGAAGGGCAGAGCACCACTCATTCATAAGATCACAAAGAAACTGGCGGACATGAAACCTATAGAGGAATTGCCGTGCTGGATTCGCAATGAAGTCATGAGCAGTGACGAACAGAGTGTGTAATTCCCACTGGGTGTGGCGTAGTATGGAAGCACGGGCGGCGAGTTCGTCCGACACAATACGGAGGTCTTTGGATGCAAGAAGCGGTTATCGTTAGCGGGGCGCGGACGCCGGTGGGTTCGTTCGGGGGTTCGCTGAAGTCGGTGAAGGCGTCCGATCTTGGGGCGACGGCGGTGAAGGCCGCGTTGGAGCGGGTGGAGCTGTCGCCGGACGAGGTGGACGAGGTCTACTTCGGCAACGTGCTCCAGTCGGCGGAGGCGGGGTATGCTGCGCGTCTGGCAGGGCTGAAGGCAGGGATTCCGGATAGCGCTCCGGCGATTGCTGTGAATAGGGCGTGCTCCTCGGGGCTCGAGGCGATCAACCTGGCGGCGCAACTCATCAAGACGGGCGAGATCGACGTCGCGGTCGCGGGCGGGACGGAGAGCATGAGCCAGTCGCCGTTTCTGCTGGACTATACGGCGCGATTCGACGGCTACAAGATCGGGGACATACCCATGCGGGACGCGCTGATCGAGGGTCTGACTTGCCCGGTCAACCGTTACCACATGGGCGTGGGCGCGGAGAACATCCAGGCGCGCTGGGAGATCAGCCGAGAGGACCAGGACGAGCTGGCGCTGCTGAGTCATCGCAGGGCTGTCGAGGCCGTGGAAGGCGGCAGGTTTTCGTCGCAGATTGCTCCGGTGACGATACCGCAGCGACGGGGCGATCCGGTTTTGGTCGATACGGACGAAGGGCCGCGTGCGGATACGAGCATGGAGATTCTGGCGAAGCTACGTCCCGTCTTCAAGCAGGACGGGACGGTGACCGCGGGGAACGCGTCGTCGATCAACGACGGTGCGGCTGCGGTCATCATCATGTCGGAGGAGAAGGCACGGTCGCTGGGAATCGAGCCGCGCCTCCGCTGGCATACGCGAGGAGCGGCAGGTGTCGATCCCGCGTTCTTCGGCATAGGTCCGGTGCCGGCGGTGCAGAAGGCGCTCGAAAAGTCGGGCATGACGGTAGGCGACATCGACCAGACGGAGTTGAACGAGGCGTTTGCCGTGCAGGCGCTGTACTGCATCCGGGAGCTCGAACTGGACATGGAGACGACGAACGTCAATGGGAGCGGCATTAGCCTGGGCCATCCGATCGGGGCGACAGGCGCGATTCAGACCGTGAAGCTCATGGACGAGATGGATGCCCGTGACGATGAGGTCGGGATGGTGACGATGTGCGTCGGGGGCGGGATGGGCGTCGCGACCATATTTGAGAGAGTGAGCTAGGCCTCGGGGTAGAGTCGGGTGTGGCTTCTTGGCCTGCAGGGGCGGAGGCCAATATTCCTAGGGCGAACTAAATGACCAGGGCTCTTCACCCTCACCCCAGCCCCCGTATCGAGTACGGGGCAGGCTCTCTCCCACGACGGGAGAGGGGGTAATCGCGGGAATGACGGAACGTGGATACGTAGAGGATATCGGGACGCAATAATGTCTGCTTGATTTCGAGAGCGCTAAAGACTGTGGACGATGCTCCCAACCCTTGAAGAAGTCATCATAGCGATTGCCCGGATTGCCGGGTCGCTGCCGGTGCTTTGGTTTCCGTTTGCCGGGGGCATCCTGGCGGTGCTGGTCGATTTCTCCGACCTGTTCATGATGAACCTGCTGGACCTCGGCGGGGTGCGCGATTACCAGGTCTTCGACAAGTGGGTCGACCAGGTATACATGGTCGCGTTCCTCGTGGTGGCACTGCGGTGGAAGGGCGTGCCGCGCTACGTGGCGATCGGGCTGTTCGCCTACAGGCTGGTGGGCTTCGCGTATTTCGAGTTTGTCGATTCATGGCGGGGAATACTGCTGATCTTCCCGAACGTCTTCGAGTTCTGGTTCCTGTTCGTTGCGGGACTGAATCGCGTTAAGCCGAACTATGAGATGACGTGGAAGCACGCGGCACTGTGGCTGCTGCCGTTGATTGCCCTCAAGGAGTTCCAGGAGTACGTGCTCCACTGGGGCAAGTGGCTGGATAAGTATCGCGCGGTGGATGTGGTTGTGGACTGGTGGAACGCGGTGACGGGGCTGTTTGGGTGAGGGTGGGGTCAGTATCTTCCGTAGGTGTATAGATAATGTCAAAGGCCCAGATAGGTACGTTCGAGGACTTGCTGGAGATTACGGAAGAGGCGTTGCGTCCGGTCGTGACGGCGCTGCGGGAGGTCGTTTTCGAGGTCGACGCGAATACGTGCGAGGTGGTGCGGCTTGGTGATCGCGCGGTGACGTATGGAGTGGGACCGAGGAAGATGCTCGACGGGTATGTTTATATCTTGCCCTACAAGAGGTGGGTGAACCTCGGGTTCTATCAGGGTGTTGAGTTAGCCGATCCTGAAGGTCAGCTTGAAGGGACAGGGGCGAAGATGCGTCACGTGAAGGTTCGCTCGGTTGAGGAGGCTAAGCGGCCGGAGGTCCGGGCGTTGGTTGTGGGGGCGATGGAGCGGAGGAAGGCGTCGGGGTAGTGAAGGGCTGGCTCGATAGTATCGGCAATCGTTTTGAGGCCTATTCGACAGACCGTCAAGTAACCGAAAGAACCCCCTCTCTGTATCTCTCCCCCGGCGGGGGAGAGATTGTAGGTGGCGTACTGCAACTATTGATAGCCGGCACCGGATCGTGCGCGGGGCGTAATCCTGCTCAGAGTGAGGGGGCATTCTCCAGTGTGGAACTCGTCGATGTGTGTTATGAGACGGCCTTAGTCGAGGCGGACGGGGACGCCTTCTAGGAGACCGGCCTCGTGCATGGATACCCACTTGCCCATGAAGGTCTCGTTCCATGTGTCGGTGAGGGGGTGCTCCATCATCTCTTGGAATATGGGCCAGAAGATGATGATGCCGTCAGCGCCGTCGCGGAGGGCGGCGTAGGCGGTCTCGACGCTCCTGACGAGTGCGGCGGTGACGTAGGGGCGGTTTTCCCAACCGGCGAACATCTGGACGCACTCGCGGACGAGCTGCGTCGGGTCGCCACCCATCTGCTTGACCGGCTCGCAGAAGGGGAGGATGTGAGTCGCGCCCGCCTGTGCGACGGCGGCGGCCTGCGGCAGGGAGAAGACGGTGGTGCAGTAGGTCTCGATGCCTTCTTCGGCCAAGCGGCGGAATGCGCCCAATCCGTTTGCGGTGCAGGGGATCTTGATGATGATCTGGTCGGACATGCGGGTGAAGAAGTGGCTGACGTCGAGGAGCTCATTGGTAGAGTGACCGTCGACCTCGACGATGACGGGTTTGTCGGTGATGTCGAGGTAGCGCCGGACGACGCCCTTGATCTGGCCGTATTTCTTGACCATGTCGTTGAGAACGACGGTGTTGGTGACGATGCCCGCCGCTCCTCGGTCCATCCAGGGTTTGAGGTCTTCGGGGTCGCCGGCCAGCCAGATGGCGGGGCCTCTACCCACTCGCCGGGCCTGCATTACGGGGCCGGTGACCACCGGCTCCACGCCGTTCGCGCTGATTCTTGTCTCGGTTGCCATGGTGCGCCTCCAGCTTGTCGTGTTTGGTGAGGATTCGATTTTCCAAGAGTATGACATATTTTTGGGGGATAAGAAAGTGAAGAAAAGAAAGTAGAAAGTATTGCGTAGAAAGTGGTGAGGTAATACCAATTCTGTGTGATGCCGCCGTAATCTTACTGATCAGGCTCTCTGGATTCCGGCCTTCGCCGGAATGACGGATGGGGACGCTGGTCCTGCAAATAGCGACGTAGTCAGAACGAATAGGTATAAGTTGACGGTTAGTTGCGGCGGACGCGGCCTCGGAGGGAGAGGAAGGCGAGGGTGATGCTTACGGCGGCGACTCCTCCGATGGCGGCGAAGCCTTTGGCGAGGGCCTCGATGTCCCAGCCGTCGGTGATGAGTGAGCGGAGAGCGCCGAGGAGGTAGGTGACGGGGTTGTAGTTCGCGAAGGTGCTCATCCAGCCGGTGAGGGCTTCCTGCGGGAGGAAGACCGTGGTAAGGAATACGAAGGGGAAGAAGAGGAGCCAGCTGGTGTTGACGGCCGTGGGGTTGCCGGTCTTGAGGGCTATGGCGTAGGGGAACCCGGCGAAGGCGAGGCTCCAGATTCCGGCGATCAAGACGAACGCGAGAATGCCGATCAGGCCGCTCTCGAAGCGGACTCCAACGACGAAGCCGAGTATCACGACGGGTATGGAGAGGGCCACGCACAGGGCGAAGTCGGCGACCATGAGGCCGAGCAGCAGCGATACCCTGTTTACCGGGGTTAGAGACAGGCGGTCGAAGTAGCCGCTCTGGATGTCGAAGACGAGGGTGATCGCGCGCGATATGCCCGTCACGGCGAAGATGATAGCGACGGGAAGTTGGAAGGCCTTGTAGTCGAGTCCGGGGATGTTCTCGGCGACGTCTTGGAGCGCGCCGATGTTGACCACGAAGAAGAACACGGGGATGATGAGAGCGGGCAGGAGGCTCTCGATGTCCCGTCTCGTGGCTCTGAGGGCGCGTGAGGATACGGCGGCGAGGTCGGAGAAGAAGGCCCATCGCCGGTAGCGTCGAACGCTTCGGATGGACGTGCTTTGCGCTGCATCTTCCACGGTGGTCATGTTTCCTCCGTCTCCTCGGTCGGACCGGCATCGACCTGTATGCGACCGCCCGTGACGGTCAGGAATACGTCATCGAGGGTTGGGGTGCGCAGGGTGATCTCGCCGACGGTGACGCCGCTTCGGTCTAGGGCGAGAGCCACGTTCCCGACGAGGGCAGCGCCGTTTTCGACTGATACGACGAGCTCCCGGCCGTGGTCTTCTATCTGGCTGACTCCCGCTATTTTTTCGAGAGCGGCAACGGCGGTCGACGAGTCGCCTTCGATCTGCACAATGATGACGTCCTTGCCGACGGAACGCTTCAAGTCGGACGGACTGCCCTCGACGGCGATCTTGCCGCGGTCGATGATGCCGACGCGCTCAGCGAGGATGTCGGCCTCTTCCAGGTACTGGGTCGTAAGGAAGATCGTGACGCCGAGATCCTCGTTGATGCGGCGTACCTCTTCCCAGACGCGGTTTCGACTGAGAGGATCGAGTCCTGTTGTCGGCTCGTCGAGGAAGAGCACTTCGGGATTGTGGATGAGGGCGGCGGCGAGGTCGAGGCGGCGCTTCATGCCACCGGAGTACGTGCCGACGAAGCGGTTGATGGCGTCCCCGATGTCCATGAGAGACTCAAGCTCGGCGAGCCGCCGGTCGACCTCGCGACCCGACATGCCGAAAAGCCATCCCTGGAGGCGAAGTATCTCCCTGCCGGTCTGCTTGGGGTCGAGGGCGGCCTCCTGGAGGGCGGCGCCGACTCGCAGTCGGACCTCTTTCGGCTCGCGGACGACGTCCTTGCCCGCGACCATGGCGCTGCCGCCGTGCGGCATCAGCAGGGTAATTAGCATTCGTACGACGGTCGTCTTGCCCGCGCCGTTGGGGCCGAGGAATCCGTAGATCTCCCCTTTGCGCACCGCCAGGTCGATGCCGTCTACGGCCCTCACGTCGCCGAAGTTCCTGGCCAGTCCTTCGGCGAGGACCGCGTAGTCGTTCGTTTCGCTCACGCTACGAGGCCCTCCTGATGAGCATCACGCCGTCACGGATGGGCAGGAGGACGTGGTGGACGCGGGTGTCGGCCTTGACCCGTTCGTTGAAGGCGGCGATGGCGCGATCTTCGTCGGTCTTCGGGTCGAGGACGCGACCGCTCCAGAGGACGTTGTCGACGGCGATGACGCCCCTGGGAGCGAGAAGCTCGACGGCCTTCTCGTAGTAGGCGGCATAGCCGGTCTTGTCGGCGTCGATGAAGACCACGTCGAAGACCCAGTCATTGAGGGTCTTCAAGGTCTCGAGCGCGGGGCCGAGACGGAGGTCTATCTTGTGGCCGTGCGGACTCTTGGCGTAGAACTCCCTGGCGACTTTCGCCGCCTTCGGGTCTATGTCGCAGGTCACGAGGATGCCGTCATCGGGGAGGGCGGCGGCCATCATCTGGGAGCTGAATCCGGTGAAGGTCCCGATTTCCAGGACGCGTTTCGCGCCGGTCGCCCACACGAGGGTCTGGAGAAGGGTTCCCTCGATCGGGCCGGAGAGCATCTGGGGGATGCTCATGTTCTCGTAGGTATAGTCGGTAAGCTCGTGGAGGTAGTCGGGCAGGGGGGTCGTGTGGTCGATGGCGTATCGTTCAATGTCCTCGGGGACGAGAGTTAGCATGGTGGGTTCCTATTGGCTAGAAAGTAATGCGTAGGAGGGACGGTGGGGTTGGAGACCTTAGCATTTATGAAAATATGTACCATTTTGTACCATTTTGTACCATTTTCCCTTGTCAGACGCTGATCCTGGGCGATCTGTAGGCAGGTGTCCATTATAGACCATGCGTTCTTGTACGTCAAGTGCTTATTTAGCCCCAGATTCCCCACCTAGATTGAGGGATACCTCGTTGGAGCCCGCCGTGAAGCGGGCTATGATGGTTGTTGGACAGACAAAGCCATCACCAACGAGGTGCGCCTATTATGAAGCAAGGAGTTCTGCCGTTCCAGTATCAACAGGAGAACGGTTCCCCCGGTATGACCGCGCTGTCCGGCCTGATGACGTACTTGGAGCTGCTACACGTGTCCGGGTTGAAGTCATCGGTAGAACGTTGCGTGGGGCTGCGGAGAGGCGGTCAGGGTTGGACGGACAGCCAGATAGTTAGCTCTCTGATACTGCTGAACCTGGCAGGCGGCGAGTCGGTGTCCGATCTGGACGTTCTGGACAAGGACGAAGGGTTCGGCAGGATGCTTCGAGAGATGGAGACCCACGAGATGGGTCGCAGAGAGCGCAGAGCGTTGGAACACAGATGGCGTGTGGGGCGTCGGCGGAGCGTGCCGTCGGAGTCCGCGGTGTTCCGGTACTTGGCGGGATTCAATGACGCCGACGAGGAGGCGAAGCGGGAAGCTCACCGAGCATTCATCCCTGCACCCAGCGAAGCGCTGAGGGGACTGGGGAAGGTGAACGCTGACCTGGTGGGCTTCATACAGAGCCGTTCGCCTCACACCGAGGCCACTCTGGACATGGATGCCACACTGGTCGAGACGCACAAGCAGGAGGCACTCTACAGCTACAAGAAGTACAGAGCATACCAGCCCCTGACGACCTACTGGGCAGAGGCCGAGTTGATCGTGCATTCGGAGTTTCGGGACGGCAACGTACCTGCGGGGTATCAGCAGTTACGAGTGTTGAGCGAAGCGTTGGGGCATCTACCTGCCGGTGTGGGGAGGGTGATGCTGCGGTCTGACACGGCGGGGTATCAGCAGGAGTTACTGCGGTACTGCGCCGAAGGCAGGGACGAGCGTTTCGGGGTGATCGAGTTTGCGGTGGGGGTTGACGTGACGGCGGAGTTCCGCCGTGCGGTGTCTGAGGTTGCTGAGGAAGAGTGGCATACGCTGTACCGCAAGGTTGGCGAGCACCGGGTGGACACGGGTCAGCAGTGGGCTGAGGTGAACTTCGTGCCCAACTGGATAGGGCACTCCAAGAACAGCCCTGAGTATCGGTTCATAGCTACCAGGGAGCGGTTGATCGAACAGCCACTACCGGGAATGGAGGAGCAGATGGAGCTTCCGTTCCCCGCGATGGAACTGTCCAACAGAGGCTGGTACAAGGTCTTCGGAGTAGTGACGAACCGAGAGCTTGCTGGGGACGAGTTGATCCGGTGGTTCAGGCAGAGATGCGGTAAGGGCGAGGAAGTCCACAGCGTTCTGAAGAGTGACTTGGCTGCGGGCCGGATGCCGTCGAGGCTGTTCGGCGCCAACGCCGCATGGTGGGCCATATCGGTGCTGGCCTTCAACCTAAACTCTGCCATGAAGCGACTGGTGTTGGGCGGACAGTGGGTAGCCAAGCGTCTGAAGGCGGTGCGCTTCGCCCTGATCGCCCTACCGGGCCGTGTGATGCGTCACGCCAGGAGGTTGATCATCCGTCTTGCCCGTGGCCATCCCTCATACGAATTGCTGCTCAGGGCGCGGCGGAGGATATTGGCGCTGGCTGCCGAGCCGTATCGAGCATAGGCGTCCTGCATGGAGTATCGGTCTGCAGGCGACTCAGCCGAGTTGCCAGGCTGGGCCATGCCTTCTTCGGCCTGAGAACAGCCATAATTGGCGGGCGAGCGCTGTCAATATCCTCAAACACGTCGCCCGAGACCCCATCTACGGCCCGATCTGACCATAGGTGATCCGAGTCGACACCGAACACGTGCTGTAAGCCCTCAAAGACCACCCCAACAATTTTAGGCGGGGGATTTGGGTAGCCCGTGACTATTCAGTTTTGGTGAGTTGAATTGCGAAGATCCCCCTCTCTGTGTCTCTCCCCCGCCGGGGGAGAGATTGTAGATTCTTGGTCGCTGCGCTCCTCAGAATGACAGCAGGAGGACAATTCCTGCATATCTCACCGACTCTGAACAGTTACTCATCCAAGCTCGGCGACGGATACGCCGACTAGAGTACCGATGGCGTAGGTGACGGCGGCGGCGGCGCTACCTACGAGGAGCATTCGGAGGGCTCCCCAGAACGGTCTGTTGCCGGAGGCGGCGGCGAGTGAACCGCCGACGAGGAGCAGGGCAACTGCACTGAGGGCGGCGCTGACGATGACGCTGTTTCCCAGGTTGAACAGGAAAGGGAGAATCGGGACGATTGCTCCGCCCACGAATGCGGCGAATGATGAGATGGCGGCGCCCCAGGGAGAGCCGAGTTCATTTGGATCGAGTCCCAGGTCTTCACGTGCCATGGTGTCGAGGGCGGCGTCGGCGTCGGCCATGACGCGGCGGGAGATCAGGTCGGCTTCGGCCTCGGTGAGGCCCTTGGACTGGTAGATGAGGTCGAGAGTCGCCTGCTCCTCATCGGGCCAGTCGCGGATTTCGATTCTCTGCTTGTCGATCTCGTACTCGTAGATGTCGCGCTGCGAGCGCATGGAGACGTACTCGCCCGCGGCCATGGAGAACGCGCCCGCCAGCAGACCGGCCACTCCGGCAAGGAGAATGAAGTCGGTGTTGTCCGTTCCGCCGGAGACGCCCATGATGAGACTGAGGTTGGAGACCAGACCGTCGTTGACGCCTAGCACTGCGGCGCGGATGTTCCCGCTTGCGCCGGTGGCCGAACGGCTTTCCTCCCATAGAGGCACGGGTCCGGTCTGACCTCGCGCCAGGCCTTTGAGGACTCGCTCGTGGTGTCGTTCGTCCTGGGCGATGTCGGTGGCCTCGGGGTCGGCGTAGTATTCGCGGATCTCGCCGGACTCTTCCCAGAGCAGCAGGGGGATGACGGCATTGGTGCCGAATGCCTTTGCCAATCCAAAACGGAGTAAGCCCAAGAGTCCCAGCCTCGTGGGAGGAGCGGTCTCGATGCCGAGCTTGGTCGCCCAGACCCTTGCGTGCTCTATTTCGGAATCGCAAAGCTCTTGGAAGATCCTCGAACGTTCGGGGTCGTCCTCGATGCGGGCAAGGGCGGAGTAGAGCGCGGCGGCGTGTAGCTCGCTCTTGAGGTACCTGCGGTAGCGGGCCACACGTCGCGGGTCGGGGAGTTCGGTTTCCGTCATGCCAAGCCCAGTTCCGCGCGGACGGCCTTGAGGCGGTCTACGTTTTCCTTGTCGGGGCCTTTCTTGTTGGCACCGGGCACTTCGAGCAGGAATGGTACGTCGGCAAAGGCCGGATGGCCCATGATGGTCTTGAAGCCTTCCAAGCCGATATCGCCATCGCCGATGTTCTCGTGACGGTCGACGCCCGACCCGAACGCGACCTTGGAGTCATTGGCGTGGACGGCGCCGAGCCGGTCGAGTCCGATGGTGTCGTCGAACTCGGACATGGCGGATTCGATGCCGTCCGGATCGGCTATGCCGTATCCCGCGCCGAAGCAGTGCTGGGTGTCAAGGCAGACCCGAATGCGGTCGCTGCCGACTTCATTGATCATTCTTCCGATCTCGGTGAATTTCGATCCGATGTGGTCGCCGGCGCCCGCGCTGTTTTCGATCATGAGCCATACGTCGGTCGGGCTGTTTTCGATGATGGTCGCGAGGGCGAGTGTGGCCTGCTCGAATATCGCATCGAAGCCGCGACCCTTGTGGCTGCCGGTATGGAATATCACGCCACGCGCGCCGAGCTGTCCTGCCGCCTCCATGTTGAGAGTCAGGGTGTCGATGGACTTTTGAAGGAGCTCGGGCGGGCCGCCGAGGTTCACGAGGTAGCTCCCGTGTATGAACGTGGGGCCGACGCCGAGGGTATCGGCTTTGTCGCGGAACTTGATGATCTCACTCTCCGCGAGCGGCTTGAATGCCCAAGATCGCGGAGAGGAGGCGAATATCTGGATCGCCTCGGCTCCGATGTCCACCGCTCTGTCGACGGCCTTGCTGACGCCGCCTGCCGTAGAAACGTGCGCTCCGATTTTCAAGGTGTCATGCCCTCCTTTGGGTGATTATAGGGGGTTCGGGCTTCCGGGTGCTAGGTTCGACTCACCGCAGAGGGCGCGGAGAGCGCTGAGGAGAATGTTGTGGATTCTTGCTTTTGGGGTCTTTTCGCAACTGCCAGACAAGTAGACCGAAAGCTCTGAAATGACGGGTAGCAATTGGGGGTTGAATTCGCGTTGTACACGACGGGGCGGGTTTGAAACCCGCCCCTACCAAGTCATAGTCTCGTTACCCTTCAAAACTAGGATGTTGAACCACTGGCGGCATAGGAAATTGGCAACGACTTCATGCTACTTCCGTCCTGTGCCTCTGGATACCGGCTCCGTATCAGAGTGTGGGGCGCGCTCTTCGCCGGTATGACGAATGAAGGAGTATCGCTTGACTTTCACCGTCGGCGGGATACAATCACTCGCGCCGAAAGGCTAACTTGAATTTGGTATGTGGGGACTATGAACGGTCAACAGTTGAAGCAGAAGACGAAGGAAGGCGGAGTCGTATACGGGACGATGCTGAGCCTGGCTAGGAACCCTCGGTGGGCGGACGCGGTCGGCGAGTGGGGACTGGATTACGTGGTCATCGACTCGGAGCACGCCTCGCGAGGTCGAGCGGACATTGCGGACCTCTTGGCGGGACTCAAGGATGTGGATGTGGTGCCGATCGTTAGGGTGCCGATACCCAGCTCGCACTACGTTACGATGGCGATGGACGCGGGGGCGCAGGGGATTCTGGCGCCGTACTGTGAGACGGTGGAAGAGGTCCGGGAGGTCGTGGGCGCGACGAAGTGGCTGCCGATGAAGGGGGAGTACGTTGATCGGGCGATGGCGACCGGGGAGTTTCCCAGCGAAGAGACCCGCGAGTACCTCGCAGCGCGGAACAAGAACAATGTGTGCATCATTGGCATCGAGAGCGAGCCGGCGGTGAAGAACCTGCCCGAGATACTGGAGATCGAAGGCATTGACGCCATCTTCGTGGGGCCGAACGACTTCAGCACGTCGTATGGGATACCCGACGATACGTCACATCCCGACTACGAGTCGGCACTGCGAACCGTTATCGCGACGTGCGGCGAGCATAACGTGCCGGTGCTGGTACACCACCAGACCGTTGAACTGACGAAGAAGTGGCTCCGCGAGGGGGCGCGGTTCGTGCTGTACAGCTCCGACCGCCGGCTTGTCCACAACGCGATCCGGGCTGAGTTCGGAGAGATTCGCGCGGTGGGCGCGGAGATCACGGGCGAGGAGTCGGGGGACATCGGCGAGTCGGAAGAGATCGTTTAGGAGGCGGGCATGTCCTGGCACTTCGAGCATGTGGACGGTCCGTATGGCAACGTTACCGAGGGTCCCGCGTGGGACGGCGAGGCGCTGCTCTTCACGAGCATCCAGCAGTCTCGCATCATGCGGTACGATCCGGCAACTGGTGCTTCAGCGGTCTATCGTGAGGACACGAACTTCGCCAACGGCATGATGTTCGATCCCGACGGCGTGCTGTATGCGTGTGAGGGAGGAGCACGCCGCGTCGTGCGGTACGAATCGGACGGCTCCGCGACGTCGCTTACGGACGGGTTCGAGGGTAAGCGGCTGAACATTCCTAATGACCTCGCCATCGATCTGCAGGGGAGGGTGTGGTTCACCGATCCGTACTATGAGGGATCGGGCGGGGACTGGAGCGAGAACGTGGCGAACAAGGACCTGGATCACGACTCGGTCTACCGGCTTGATGTTCAGGACGACGGGTCATGGTCGATCAACCGGGTGACGTTCGACACGACCCGTCCGAACGGGCTGCTGTTCTCGCTCGATCACAGCGTCTTGTACGTGGCCCAGAGCGGTAGACTGGAAGACGAGCTTCGCCAGCTGCGGGCGTACCCGGTCAACGACGACGGTTCGCTTGGTGAGATGGAGTTGCTCCACGACTTCGGGGCGCACCGGGGTATCGACGGGATGTGTCTCGACACGGAGGGGAACCTGATCGCGACGGCCGGTTGGGCGCAGGGCGGGCCGGGACCGTCCATCTACGTGTTCTCTCCGTCGGGGGAGGTGCTGGAACCACACGAGGTTCCGGTCGACCGTCCGACGAACTGCACGTTCGCTGAGGACGGTCTTTCGACGCTGTATGTGACCACCATCGACGGGTACTTGTTCCGCGTGGAGACGGAGCGGCAGGGGCGGCTGCTGTATCCGGCGAAGGGTTAGGGCGGTATCGAGAAGTTGCCTTAGCTGTCGCAGCTTATGTCGTTACACTCGCGAATATGGTACGTCAATTCTGATACCGTATATGCTCCACAAGGGGCATGGATTCCCGCCTTCGCGGGAATGACGGGGTGGTGTGGGGGAATGACAGGATGGTGTATGTGGGACTGACGGGAATGGTCAGCAGTAGCTAACTCACGCTTAGAGGAAACGGAATGGAAACTATCAGAATTGGAATTGTAGGGGCCGGTGCTAATACCAAAGAGAAACACATCCCCGGCTTTCAGGCGCTAGACGGTGTGGAGATCGTCTCGGTGGCGAACAGGAGTAGGGAGTCGGGCCAGCGGGTCGCGGACGAGTTCGAGATTTCTACGGTCTACGACGACCCGTTCGACCTTATAGCCGCGGACGACACGGACGCGATCTGCGTCGGCACGTGGCCTTATATGCACAAGGCGCTTGTTATCGCAGCGCTGGAGGCGAACAAGCACATTCTGACCGAGGCGAGGCTGGCTATGAACGCCCAGCAGGCGCACGAGATGCTGTATGCCTCACGCCTGCGTCCGAACCTGATTACACAGGTAGTGCCGGGTCCGATCACGTATGACTTTGACCAGACGATCATCGACACGATCAACGAGGGCACTCTCGGTGACCTGCTGTCGGTGGATATTGCAGTGTCGGCGTTCGACCCATCGAAGGGGATGCAGGGGACATTCATTAACCCCGACCTGCCGTTCCTGTGGCGACACGACCGCGACCTCAACGGGATGAATGTCATGCTCATGGGCGTGTGGTACGAGGCGATCACGCGGTGGCTGGGGGCTGCTTCGAGCATCACGGCGCTGACCCGCACGAACGTCAAGGCTCGCCGGGACGCCGCAACGGGGATGCTTCGGACGGTAGCGCCGCCGGACCTCGTGGAGATCCTTGCGGAGATGTACGCGGGGCCGATCCTGCACCTCCGGGTGAGTGAGGTCACCGGTCTGGGGCCGAACCAAATGTGGATGTTCGGGAGCGACGCGACCTTGCACGTCGATTTCGAGCGGACCCAAGTCGAGATTGCCAAGAGCGGTGAGACCTCCTTTACCGAGGTGCCGATCCCGGATGAGAAGCGAGACCACTGGCGGGTTGAGGAAGAGTTCGTGAACGCGATTAGGGGCATTGAGAAGGTCACGCGCCAGACGTTCGAGGACGGCGTGCGGTATATGGAGTTCACCGAGGCGGTGCTTCGGAGCTCGCAGACGGGCAAGAAGATTCCGCTGCCGCTGTAGTGCGTCGGCCCTGCTGTCTCTCGTCAGACGGGTTGGTAGCGTTCGACTCTGATCTTGTGCGATCGGGCGCGCATTTGTGAGGCGTTGTACCAGGCTTGCATCCTCAGCAGCATGTCCATGCTCACGCCAAATGCCTTCTCGATGCGCAACGCCATCTCCGGCGAAAGCGCGGAATTGCTGTTCAGGAGATCCGAAAGAGTCGCACGTCGGACGCCAAGAATCTCGGCTGCCTTCGTGACGGTCAGGCCCAACTCTTCGATAATCTCCGTGCGAACGAAGTCTCCGGGGTGTGAGGGAGTCATGTTCTGGCGGACGGAACGGACGATCATGCGTGTAAGTGTACGGTGTCACAGTACATTGTACAAGTCCTCTTCCTACTTTCCAGGGCAAATGCGCTTTACTCAGTGCCAACCTTGTGAGAGCCTCCCAACCCACCCCTCTGGACTCCGGCCTTCGCCGGAGTGACGATTGATGGTGTGCCCGCCACCGCATATGAGATGGTCCTGCTACCTTCCACGCGGAAGACTGCTATCCGCAAAATGCCGTAGTATGTACCGAGCATCTCTCAAACGGGGATTCTCCGTATCAGACACGTTGGAAGTCCAATGACATACGAACGCAGTGAATATCCGGGATGGTCGTGGTCGCATAGTAGGCGGGCGACGTTTCAGGAGTGTCCTCGGAAGTATTATTACCAATACTACGGGTCGCATAACGGCTGGGAGGAGACGGCAGTTGAGAGCGCGCAGCTTGCCTACCGGCTGAAGAACCTCACGAGTCTGCCGCTGGAGATCGGTGCGGCGGTGCACGAGGCCGCGTCGACGGCTATCCACCGGGCGCGGTCGGGGGCGTCCACGCCGACGGCGGACGAACTGTACGACGCGGCGCGGAACCGTCTGAACAAGGCGTGGGTAGAGTCGCAGGACAGGCCGGGGTGGGAGCGTTCGCCGAAGTGGCGGCGGATGTACCATGAGTTCTACTACGACACGGGCATCGGCGAGAACAAGATAGCGGAGTCGAGAGACACCCTGCGGACGTGCTTCGACAACCTGCTGGTCTCGAAGAGCTTTCGCGAGGCGGTCGCGGCCCCGTTCGTCGAGGTGAAGAACGTTGAGGAGTTCGCTACTTTCTACATTGACGAAACGCCGATTCACGCCGTTCCTGACCTCGTCTACCGGAAGGGGGACGATTCCTGGACGGTGGTAGATTGGAAGTCGGGCCGGAGGGAAGAGGACGACAGGGAGCAGGCGCTGGTGTATGCGCTGTATCTCCGAGAGATGCACGGGGTGCGTGGGCCTGATATCAGTGTGCAAATCGAACGGCTCGCGCTCGGCACGGCGGAGGACTATGCTTACACTCAGGACGATCTTGACGACGGCGTGGACGCGATACGCGACAGCATTGCGGCGATGCGGGGGTATCTTGACGATGTGGAAGTGAATGCGCCGGTCGAGAAGGTGGGCTTCCCGCTCAGGTCGGATACGTCGGTATGTAAGTTCTGCAGTTTCTATGAGATGGACAGGGAGGAGATTGCGTCGGTACAGGCGGGGCCGTTTTAGGGCGGGACGAGGACGATACCAATTTGTGGTATTGCTAGCCGATGCTTCCTTTCTGAGTTTCTGGATTCCGGCCTTCGCCGGAATGACGGAAGTAACGTAGTCGCATGGTGGTACCCTCCACGGGGCTTTTCTGGCGGATGAGGACTCTAGATTCCTCACTCTGCTCCGCTTTGTTCGGAATCACTATGGCCTTGTCAGGCCATATAAGGAGATGAAAATGGCGGTGGCCGCTCCTGTCCTCACCTGCCTCACGGCAACGGCCGGGGATGGATTCCTGCCTTCGCAGGAATGACGGTGTGGGTGTGTGTCGGGCTTATTTTCATAGCATGACAGGTCTGTCGTGTGTGGTGGAACAATTCATGGAGAGATAACTTGATGGTTTCGCTGAATTTGAAATGACGTAATCATGCTAGCGATAGGAACCTCTGGTGATCTGCGGGTTTCTGAAATGGCTAATGGGGCGTAGAATAGGGGCGATAATTTGGAAGCGATGCATGAATAGAGGAGGGAACCATGAACCTGGATGAAATCAAGAGTTTGATCATTGGGCCTATGGCGACGGTGGGGACGCCGTTCGACGATGACTTCGAGGTAGATTACGGGAAGTTCTATAATCTGACGCAGTGGTGGGTCGATCAGGGACTGGTGAAGGGCAGGGCGGTCATCAAGGTCGCGGCCGCGATGGGCGAGGGGCCACAGCTGCGAGACGAGGAGTGGCCGGCGCTGCTTCGCACGGCGGTGCAGGCGGCGGACGACAAGGCCGCCATCCTGTGCGGCCTGCACTACAAGGACACGATTCGCCAGATCGAGGATGCCAAGAAGGCTCAGGATATGGGCGCGATCGGTCTGCAGATTTCGCCGCCGGTGCACAACGGCCCGACGCGCGGGGACGTTCTGCGGTTCTACGAGGACGTGTCGAACGCCATCGATATCGGGATCATGATCTACAACACGATGGGGATGCTCGGCGACCTCATAACGCCCGACGACTACCGCACCATGGCCGACTTCGACAACGTGGTCGCGATCAAGTGGGCGGCGCCGGGCTACCCCTACGAGGCGATCTTCGACCTCAAGGACAAGGTCAACATCATCGACAACACCAAGGACCCGACACGCAACCACCGAATGGGGGGACGCGGCTTCATCAACTGGACGTCGGAGATTCACCCGCCTCACGACCTCGCGGTGTGGGACCTGATGGAGGAGGGCAAGTACGAGGAAGCCCGCAACATGTGGTTCGCTGTGTACGACTCGCTGAGCGAGTTCTATGCCAAGACAGGGGCAGAGTCGGGCGGTCAGGCCCGCGTCAAGAAGGGCATGATGAAGGTGATGGGGATGGACATTGGAGACTCGCGTCCGCCCTCTGAGCCGTTGTCTCAAGCTGATTTGGACGAGTTGCGGGAGATGCTGATTGGTTTCGGGTTCCCGGTGCCGGAGCGAGAGGCGGTGCTGGTGTAGGGGAGAGAAAGTAGAAAGTATTGCGTAGAAAGTAGTGAGTTAGGCCTGCCCCCTCTCTGTATCTCTCCCCCGGTGGAGGAGAGACTGTAGGTGATCTCGCCCGGCGGAGGAGAGACTGTGGGTGATTACGCGGGGGCGTTGGCGTGGTATAATCTCGCAAGCTTAAGAATGAGGGAGAACGCATGGATCGAGCAGAGCTTCGTGAGCTGATACAGGGGCCGATAGCGACGGTGCCGACACCGTTTGACGATGACTTCGAGGTCGACTTCGGGCGGATGCACGAGTTGACGCAGCAGTGGGTCGACGAGGGCCTTGTAAAGGGCAAAGCGGTCATCAAGGTCGCAGCGGCCATGGGTGAAGGGCCAATGCTGAAGGACGAGGAGTGGCCTCTGCTGCTCCGGACGGTGGTGCAGGCGGCGAAGGATCGTGCGTCCATAGTGTGCGGACTTCACTACAAGGACACGAAGCGCACCATCGAGGACGCGAAAATCGCCCAGGACATGGGGGCCATCGGTCTCCAGATTTGCCCTCCGATCTTCAACCTGCCGAGCCAGAACGACCTCATCGACTACTACAGCGATATCTCGGACAACATCGACATCGGTATCATGGTGTACTGCACGCAGTGGATGCCGGGCGGACTCGTGGAGGTCGACACCATCATGCGGATGGAGGACATTCCGCAGGTGGCCTCGATCAAGTGGAGCCCACCACCGGAGGGCAAGCAGGAGGATATGGCGAAGTTCGCCCATATTTTCAGCGTGATCGAGAATGGCGGCTCACCGGCAGAGAGTCACAAGATGGGCGGTCGCGGATACATCAACCTGACGGCGGAAGCGTACCCCCCGCACGATCTCGAGATCTGGGATCACATGGAATCGGGGCGATACGACGAGGCGCAGACGCTTTGGGACAAGGTGAACAACCCCCTGCGGGACTACTCGGCCAAGGTCGATGAGCGATCCGGCGGGCAGGGCAGGGTCAAGAAGGGGCTCTCGTACCTGATGGGCAAGCCGGCGGGAGCGTCCCGTCCGCCTTCCAAGCCTCTGAATGAAGTGGAGCTCGACGAACTGCGTGAGATTTTGGTCGGCTTCGGCTGGTCGGTGGTGAACTGATACCAATTTCATGTGATGCCGCCGTATGTTCGCTGGCTGGACTTTCTGGATTCCGGCCTTCGCCGGAATGACGGGTGGTTTGGCTGAGTCCTTGCCAATTTACGGCGTAGTCAATGCGAATTGGTATAATGCGAATCATTCATTTTGAGTCGGGAAGACCAAACTACTACCAGCAGAAAACACATAGGAGGAACGAATGATTACGGTTGAGGAGGCAAAGCAGAAGATGGACGGCGTCGTCATCCCATTGGCGACGATATTCAAAGAGGACAAGTCGCTAGATGTCGACGGCACGCAGGAGAACGTGCAGTGGATAGTCGACCAGGGAGCGGCGCCCGGCAACACGGTCTTCATCGCCGTAGGTTCGGGTGGGGACTTCACGGTCATGAACACCGAGGAGCGCAAGGCGGCCATCAAGGCCATCGCCGACGTAGCCGTGCCGAACGGCATCCCGACGTTCGCGAGCGTCCAGAGTACGGACATAAGGACGACGATCGAGCTATGCCAGTGGTGCGAAGAGGTCGGCGTCGATATCGTCCAGATGAGCAGCGCCTACTACTATGACGTGCACAAGGGCGACATGATCGACTGGGTCCACGAGGTCGCCAGGCACACGGAAGTCGGCTTCGCGGCTTACAGCCACTGGTACTCAGGCTCCAAGTACGACATGACGATGGACGTAGCGGAAGAGATACTGAAGGTCCCGAACACGGTGGCCGTAAAGTGGGGGTCGCCTGACATCGGCAACTACCTCGCGGGGATCAAATACTTCGTTCCGCGTGCGGCGGTCGTGAACAACGGTCCGCTAGGCATCTACGGGCATATGCTTGGTGTCAAGGCGTGGGTGAGCCACGTGCCGAACTTCTATCCCGCTCACTCCATAGCAGTGCACGAGCTCATGACGGCCGGCTTGTACGACGAGGCGCAGCGCGTGTTCGACGAGTTCAACGCGCCGTACTCGCGAATCAGGGCGGCCATCGGCTCCCAGACTGCGGGTGAGGGCGTCTTCGTCAAGCCGTTCATGCGGCACATGGGCCGTCCGTCGGGACCGTCCCGTCTGCCTTCCCGCGACTCGGTCGTGACGCCGGAGATCGAGGGCATGATCGCCGACCTGATGAGCAAGGCCGACTCGATAGTCGAGAGCGCAAAGGTAATGGCGTAACGCGGCAATTGCCGGACCGGGCATCGCCGGTCACGTAGGAACACAGGGAGGGGCGGGCATGTGCCCGCCCCTCGAACTTTAGGGGAGAATCGACATGGGAAAGGGACGGCTTACCGCCAATCCTCCGAATGTGCCCGGGCCGGTGGGGATGTACTCCCACATCGTGCGGGTTGACGCCAAGGAACTGCTGTTTCTCGCGGGTCAGGTGGCAGTGGACGAGAACGGAGAGGTGCTCGCCAAGGGCGACGCGGGCTCTCAGACGCGCATTGCCTATGAGCGGGTGGGGGCGATACTTGCCGACGCGGGGGCGACGTACCAAGACATCGTGCAGGTGCGAACCTATCTCGTCGGGACGGAGAACCGCCAGTCATATCTCGATGAGCGAGAGAAGCTGTTCGGAGAGATATATGCCGACAGGGTTTTCCCCCCGAACACTTTTGTGTTCGTTGAGGCTCTCTTCGAGCCGGACATGCTGGTTGAGATCGAGGTTATCGCCGCGATCGCGGGCTGAATTCGATTCACCGCAGAGAACACAGAGGGCGCAGAGTGAGGAAGGGAAGTCCGAGTCTGCTTGAAATTCATTTCAAGTGACTGCTCGGACTTGGCGGCAGTTCCCGGTGAGTCTTGAGCCACGAGCGAGCTTATACGGAGACGACCTCTTCTTGCGGGATGGCGGCCGCGTGCCATGGGCAGGCGGCAGGGTGCTCCATGATGTATTTGTAGGCGGCAGACGCCGCGATGGCTCCCTGGGCCGCGGCCGTGATGGTCTGTTTTAGGTCGCCTGAGGCGTCGGTGAGGTCGCCCGCTGCAAAGATGCCGGGCACGTTCGTGCGCATGCCCTTGTCCACGATCACCTCGTCTTCATCGTTGAGGTGGATTCCGAGCTCCTTGGGGATGTCGGCGCGCGGGTCGGCCCCGATCTCTATGAAGATGCCGTCAACGGTCATCTCGTCAGAGCCATTGAGTGGCTTGTCGATGCGGATACCCTCGAGGTCATTCGTTCCCATTAGCTCGACTACGTTCGTTTCGAGAAGCTGGGTGACGTTCGGCGTTCGGTTCAGCTCCTCGACGATAATGCGCTCCGGACGGAAGAACTCGGAGCCTCGGTAGATGATATAGACCTGCGTGGCGTACTTGGCGAGGAGGACTGCACCCTCGACTGCTGCGTTCCCGCCGCCGACCACGGCCACTACGTTGTCCTTGTGGAGAGGAGCGTCGCAGACGGAGCAGAATGAGACGCCTCTGCCAGTCCACTCCTCCTCGTTCGGTAGTCCCAGCTTTCGGCGTTCGCGGCCTATCGCCATGATGACGGTCTGCGCCTGGTACGTGCCGCTGTACTCGGTCTCGACCTCGAAGCAGCCCTCGACGCCAACGACCTTGGTGACCTTGTCGTCGACGATGGGCACGTCGTATTTCACGACTTGGTCCCTGAAGTGCATCATGAGATCGAAGCCGTCGATGTCGACGTAGCCGGGGTAATTTTCAATGGAGCCGCCGATGGCTGTCTCGCCACCGAAGGTCTCGCCGATGACGACGGGCTTGGTCTGGTATCTGGCTGCATAGAGGGCCGCGGCGAAACCGGCGGCTCCCTGTCCCGCGATTACGATGTCATACTGGTCTTGGGTTGTGGTCAATTCGGTGCCTCCGGTCGGGGATACTATGGTTCTATATTACCGGAAGAGTGGGAGCCGGCGCACTTTGCAGTGTGTCAGTTTGCGACGCACGAAGTTGAAGCTGGAGTTTCTTAGGTGGATCCTGCGCCTACGTGAACAGTTTTCGAAGCCATGTCACGAAATTCTCGGCGTCTACCGTCTCTACGTTCAGATCGCCTGCTCCGATTGCCTGGCCCATTTTGCGAGGCACCTTTCTTGCCGCGAGCCAAGCATGGACCTTAGCCCTGAGGATCTTCCCCTCGGTAAATTTGCGGTTGGCTTCAGGGATACCGTCTATGTAGTCTTGGGAGAGAGGCCACACAGCATCGTCGCATGGAATCATCCTCTCGACGAAATTCTCTAACTCTCCGCATGATTGGTTGTCAGGCATGAGCCACACGCCGACGCGCGGGTTGCCTTCAATAATGATACCGGTTGGCGCTGGGGCCTCAGGTGGTTGTATGTCTGCATCGCGAAGCCTGCCGGCCACAGCCTGCCAGCGACCATTCGGATCACCGTTTGCGTCCAGCACGATACCCACCGCCGTACGACCTTCTATGAGAATCTCCCCTCGGATACTTTTCAGGAGATTCGGAGCCCCCTCCTTATCATCGATGTCGAACGTCGGCATATTCGCCGAAACGCCGCAAAGGTTGAGGACTGTGTGCTTATCATCTGGACCCTCAACCAAAAGGACACGGTCCGTTGGTGTTGCGCTGCCTTTCGGCATACGGTTTACCGTACCTCAATCCCTTGCTCGGCAGCGATAGCCAATTCTTCTTCGGGGTACTCAACGGCGCGCAGATCACCACCTGATCGCGAAAGACGGACGAGCACACCTTCCACATCTTCAAGCTCCGATGCGGCTTGTGCGAAGCCAGTCACGCAGTCCCAACTATGGGTAGTTGCCAGAACCTGTACGTTGTTTTCGTGTGCGGTTCTTAGAATCATATTCCAGAAATCGCGTTGCAAGGAATGATGTATACCGTTCTCAGCTTCGTCTATGAGTAGAAATCCGTTCCGGGTGTTGGCGAGAGCTAAAGCAACGCCGAACAGACGGAGCGCACCGTCTCCAAGACTTTTTAGAGGGACACGGCCACTGTGCCCTTTAAACCTGACCATCGGCCGACGTCCGGCTCGCCTACTAACCATTCGTAGGTCGCCAATCATAGCAGCATCGTCAATGCCGCTGTCGTACATTAGACGTAGAGCTGCTAGCGTAGCTTCCTTGTCGTCTGTCAATTCCACGTTGTCCCAGTAACGCGACAAGTCATCATTGTTGAGTAGTGCTGGGCCCAAGGATTCGCAAATTACTTCAGGCTGAGCATTAATGTTCCCCCCTAAGTGAGACACGCGGCGGCGTACAGAGTCATTCGGGATTCTTACGTAAGATCTGTATTGTCCTGATTCATTGGTTGAGATACCAAACGAGAAAAATCGCTCTCTACGACGAAAAACGACCTTTATCACCTGAATAGGCGATTCATGCCCGCTTAAATCCAATAGAGGCAGCATTTCATCCGTCGGAAGAGTCAACTCAATATAAAGAGGGTCTTCGAACTGGTTGGGGCCAATTGTGATTAGGAAATTGGGGGAAAAGTCACGATCGTAGAATAGAGCCGTCCAATCGGGCTGAGATGTGATGTCGCCATCTTCGTCGATAACCACACTCATCTCCTCGCGATCCCGCAAGAGCCGTGACAGATCACGATAGCGTCCCCTCGTCGCGTAGACTCTGACTGCGTCCAGCACCGTAGTTTTCCCTACACCGTTTTTGCCAGCAAGTAGGGTGACACGACCCAGTCGAGGGATAGAAAGTTCGTCAATTCCCCTGAAGCCCTTTATGGTCAGGTCAGGGAGGTGGAGTCGATTTGTGTCAGTCATAAGACACTTCCCTGCTCAGCGTATTCGTTCGTTGCGCCAGCGGTGAACATTAGGCAGGCCCGGATGTCTTCTCGTGTCAGGTCAGGGAAGTCAGCGAGGATATCGTCCTCGGACATGCCTGAGGCGAGGTACTCAAGGACATCGTAGACGGTGATGCGCAGGCCGCGGATGCAGGGCTTGCCTGCTCGCTTTCCCGGCTCGACGGTGATGATCTCTGTATAGTCTTGGGACATTTGGGAAGCCTTCGTAGATACGGCTATGATACCACGCTTGGGGTTAGACGGGCTTACCGCTCACCTTGTAGATCACCATAACGAACTGGGGGACGGGCCATAGGGAGTAGTCCCTTAACTTCGTCGTAGCAAATTGAGGCTAATGAAATACGCGGCCGGAGTCGATGACCAGAGTCTGGCCGGTGGTGGTGTCGGAGCGGCAGAATTCGACGACCTGACGGGCGATGTCGTCCTTGTCGGCGGCGCGCTGTAGGACCGCTCCTGAGACGGCCGTCTTGCGGTGCTCGGGGGTGAGGTTGGATGACATGAGGGTGCCCTCGAGGTAGCCCGGAGCAACGCAGTTGACGAGGATGTCCGGGGCGAGGCCGCGGGCCATGCACTTGGTGAGGTGGTTCAGACCGGCCTTTGAGACTGCGTAGGCAATGGAAGAGCCGTTGGGGCCGAGTCCGGCGACGGATGAGATGTTGACGATCCTGCCTCCGCCGGACGCGCGCATCGGCTTGACGATCTCCTTGATGGTCCGCATTGGGCCGGAGAGGTTGACGTCTATGATCTTGTCCCAGACTTCGTACGTCAGGCCGTCGATGTCGGTGAAGTCGATGGCCTTGTTGTACGCGCCGTCATTGACCAGGATGTGGACACCTTCGAACTCGTCGACTGTGGCGGCGATGGCAGCCCTGATTTGGTCGAGGTCGGTAACGTCGCAGGCGACGGGAATCGCGCGGACGCCTCTGGCGCGCATCTCCTCGGCGACCTCGGCGGCCTTGTCGGGGCTCCTAGCGTACCCGACGGCGAGGTTGACCCCTACATCGGCCAATGCGATACAGATGCGTCCACCCAGTACGCCGCTGCCGCCCGTTACGAGTGCGGTCTTGCCTTGTAGGTCCACGGTGTGTCACCTGACAAATCGTGCAATGTTTGAATGCGACCGGGGGAGTTAACCGACGTTACTGAAGGATATCGGCCAGGGCTTGCTGGATCTTGGCGGAGCCGCTGATCGGGGGGAGGAGTTCGCCGTCGATCTCGATGATTGGGCGGCGGATGAGTCTCGGTTCCTGCAGCATGAGCGCTATCAACTCGTCCTCGGAAGTCTCGTCGCGGTCGATGCCCAGCTTCCGGCGCGACGGGCTGTTCCATGAGAAGTGGTCGGACGGAGGCCTTTCGCCTAACAACTTCCTGAGCTCATCCTCGGTGAAGGGGTCGGCGAAGAAGTCGCGGTATTCGACCTCTGCGTCGGTTCGTGAAAGCCACGCTTTCACCTTGTTGCAGTCGCTTCAGTGCCTATAGTAGAAGTAGCTGACTGATTTTGTCATCGACGTTTCCTTAGCATCCACCGGCGACGGCAGGGACGACGCTGACCTCGTCGCCGGCAGTCGTCGGAGTATCGAGGCCCTGCAGGAAGCGCACGTCCTCACCGTTGACGTAGACGTTCACGAAGTTCCGCAGTTGTCCCTGGTCGTCGCAGATCCGGTCGCGGAGGCCGGGGTACTGCTCATTCATTGCGTCGATGACGCCGCCAAGACTGTCGCCGTCTACGTCGACCTTGTCCTGTCCGTTGGTCAGGCGGCGGAGGGGCGTTGGTATCCTCACCACGATGCTCATCGGTCTTCCTCCGATTTCGGTTGATGGCTGCTAATAGCGTAATGGGCTAGATGCCAATGGTAAAGGCTGAGGCTTCGAGGGTAACTGTTCAGTCTCCGTGAATTGCGAAGACCCCCTCTCTGTATCTCTCCCCCAGCGGGCTGACAGGGGTAGGCATTTGGTGTTTCAAGTTCCGAGATGATAGATAATCTCCATATCAGACGGTGGTTCGGGCCATGGTTCAGGAAGGAGCCAGACCCTTCGCCAGAGTCTGCCCTTGTGAAGCAGCCGACGCAGCCAGCTTGTGCCCAGCCGCAGTACGCTTACGGTTCGTCTCGGCGTGCTCGTTGAGCTGCGATGATTGGGCGCAATAGATTTCGGAGGCGCTCTGAGATGACTGGGCGCTATGCCCAGGTCATTGGCGTCTTCCACTCTGGTCCCGTACGCCAACGTCCAAAGCGTCGCCACCGACAGCACAAGCCAGTGCCGCGACACCCGTTCGGGGTCGGTTCTTCGTGTGTCCTGCCACTGCCATCCGACGCTCTTGAGCGCCCGAAAGCCCAACTCTATCCAGAACCGCAGCGCATACCAGCACACTCCTGTTTCAGCGGGCGAGAGATCAGTCATAACCACCCACGGCTCTTGTTGACCTCTGTCCCAGACTACGATCATCGTTCCGCGACGGCGTATGCTCCGTCTGCTGAAGGCCGTCCCTGCCCCAATATACGCGTGGCCTGGTCCGGGTACGAGAGACCGCGCAGGCAGGCGGGTTCCCCCGTCAGGACAGAACACGGTGTTGATCGACTGCCGCATGTACGGATGCCATCCCGCAGAGCGTATCTGATCCCACAGTTTCGGACTCCTCAGTCCCCGATCACACATTACCAGCACGGTCATGTGCTCAGGCACTGCTTCGGACAGGACTCGGAGCATATCCACTATCGGGTCCATCCACTTGCCGGGCGTGTTGGCGGGCATGATGCTCCAGGCAAGGGGAATGGCGCAGCTTCGGTAGACTGCGCTTATCACGATCGAGGTCATCCTATCACCTTGCATTGTCGGGTCTATGGCAAGCACCAGTCTGTCCGACTTCCACAACTTCAGCAGCCACTTCAGCAGCGGAACGAAGCACGAGTTCACGTCCAGTTGCACTCGGCACGGGTTGGCACGGTCTTGTCCGTCGTAGAGCCACTCCCTGAGGTACTGGCGGATGCTGTTGAAGCTGCCGATGAACGAAAGCACCGTCGTGACGGCGTTCTGGCAGCCGCTTCCGGCCAGTATGGTGCCGTACACCCAGAGGACCAGTCCTTTGAGTTGGGACTCTCTGAGGTGTGGCATGTGTTGTTCGATGGTCTGCTGCATTTGATACCATTCGGGTGGGAGGCGCATGGCGAATCTCTGGCTCCTTTCTGTTGGTACCAAAAAGATGCCAGAAACCCATGCGCTTTCCAAGTTCTTATACGTGTTTTATATTTTGCCTACCCCTGTCAGCCCCCAGCGGGGGAGAGATTGTAGATTCTTCGTCGCTGTGCTCCTCAGAATGATAGCGGGAGGACAATTCCTGCATATCGCACCGACTCTGAACAGTTACCTTCGAGGCAGTCCACCAAGTTACGCGGCCGCCGCCGCGGCCAGCGAGTCGACGATGGACTCGTAGGTTGCTTCGGTGTAGATGGGCTGCACGATGTCCTCGACCACCTCTGGCGTCTTGAGTCCGTTGCCTGTGACGAAGGCTACGGTCACCTCGTCGCCCTTAATCTTGCCCTGCTCGACGAGGCGCTTGAGGGACGATATCACGACACCGCCGGCGGTCTCAGTGAAGAGTCCTTCGGTCTCGGCGAGCAGCTTAATCCCCTTGGCGACTTCCTCTTCGAGGCAGGCGACGGCTGTCCCGCTCGTCTCTTCGAGAACCTCGAGCGAGAAGATGCCGGCGGCAGGATTGCCGATGGCAAGCGACTTGGCGATGGTGTCGGGAATGACGGGCTGCACGGTGGACGCTCCGTTTTGGAAGGCGGTCACGATAGGGGAGCATCCCTCGGCCTGGGCAAGGTGCATTCGGGTGCGCACGTTGTCGATCAGGCCGACGTCCTGCATCTCCTGGAGACCTTTCCAAATCTTGGTGTGAAGCTCTCCGGATGCGGCGGGAACAACGCAGTGCTGGGGAGGCTTCCAGCCGAGCTGCTCGGCGACCTCGTAGCCGAGGGTCTTACTGCCCTCCGCGTAGAAGGGGCGCATGTTGATGTTGACTACTGCCCAGTGATGGTTGTCTGCAAGCTCGCTGCCCAGACGGTTGACCTGATCGTAGGTGCCGTCGATGGCGACGAGCGTGGCCCCGTAGACGGCGGCGCCGACGATCTTGCTGCGTTCCAGGTTAGCGGGGAAGAATACCTTGGTGTCCAGTCCGGCCTTCGCGCCGTGCGCCGCGACGGAACCCATGAGATTGCCGGTGGAGACGCAGGCGAAGGTCTCGAACTCGAACTCCAGCGCCTTGCTGGCGGTGACGCCGACCGGGCGGTCTTTGAACGAGTAGGTGGGATTCACGGCGTCGTTCTTGATGTAGAGGTTTTCGAGTCCGAGCAGGCGGCCAAGGTTCTCGGCCTTGATGAGGGGCGTGAAGCCGGTGCCCATATCGAGGGCGGCGTCGGCGCTGACGGGGAGGAAGTCGTGGTACCGCCACATGGTGGGAGGACCGTTCTCGATGCGTTCACGGGTGATGTGGCGGGCCATCGCGTCGTAGTCGTAGCTGATCTCAAGCGGGCCGAAACAGAATTCGCACACGTTGAGCGGCTGGATAGGATACTCCTCGCCGCATCCACGACAGGCAAGCGACTTTGCGAACGTCACACCGATTCCTCCGGGGATCATAATGAATGCTACGGCGCAGGCTCGCAGCAGGCGGATTTCGTGGGGAAAATGGTAGCAACAGGGCGTTTGGAGTGTCAAGGAAAGGATTGTCTATCAAGTTTGTTTCTTATACCAATTTCGTGTGATGCGACCATAAAGGAATACAACGTCAAGCCTTACATCGTCACTCCGGCGTAGGCCGGAGTCCAGAGATCAAAGACTGGATTCCTGCTTCCGCAGGAATGACGGATTTATGGTGTAGTCAAGAAGAAATGGTATTATATCAACCTCAGGCACACGGAGGAGACAGAAACAGTGGGAGAGTTTACCCACGATACAGGCTGTTGACGTACTATGAGTGTACGGCGCTGTGTTGGTTCCACCGCGCGAGAGGTGATACAATTCGCCCGTGAGGTATGAGTGGGACGCCGCGAAGGGGAGGTCGAATCTGGCCAAACACGGCGTGGACTTCGCGGAAGTTACTCGCTTCGACTTCGACGGGGCCGTCTCCGAGGTTGAAGAGCGCGGAGGAGAAGTCCGGTACGTAGCTACAAGCTATATCGGCAACCGTCTCCACAGCCTCGTCTACGTTCGGCGGGGCGGCAACATCCGCGTAATAAGCTTGCGGGTAGCGTCAAGGCGAGAAAGGAGAGCCTACGATGAGCGCAACAAATAGACTCCCAGAGTCCTATAGAAAGCTCTACGCCGAGCCGATAGAGAAGGCTCAGCAAGGGTGGACGTTTGCCGAGATCGCCGAGGTCTACGGCGAGGAAGCCGCTATCCACGCCGGCATAGCGACAGACCCGGACGCCGCGCCTCTACGGGAGGATTTGAGCAACGCGAGACCCTTGGCCGATGTGGACACCGAGCTTTTCATCGCCCGGTAGACGGTTCATCGAAGATTTTGAAACGGCCTTTGTTCGTCGAACACATCGCGGACCGTACAGGTGAAGCCGGGCAGCGTGTCCAGGCCTTCGAGAGTGTCATTCTCCTTGAGCGTTGATGCTACGCTACCGGGCAGGTACACGTTCACAGAGCGTGTGTCGGGATTTACCACCCAGACTAAGCGAGCGCCGTAGCTCAGCCACATGAGCGCCTTGTCGTTGACCTCTCGCAGACTGTTGTTCGGGGACACCACTTCCACGACCAAGTCGGGAACGACTTCTGCGTAACCGGTGACCCGTGTGCCGAGAGGCATCTTCTCGGCTGAGAAGTATGCAATGTCGGGCTCTCGCACGGTATCGGGGTCGCGCTCCAGCCACACGCCCGCGTCCGATGCCGTAAGTCGGCCCAGTTTCCGTGGCTTGATGAACATCCCCAGCAGGACCACCAAATTCACTACGATCTCTCCGTGCTCTTGTCCTGTGGGCATGGTCTGGCAAAGTTTTCCCCGAATGAGTTCGCCGCGAATTCCCTCGCTGTATAGGCGCAACAGGTCGTCGGCGGTCAGCCGTTTCGTATCGGTGTGCGTGGTCATTTCCGGCTCCTTTCGCCTTGTCTATGATACCACCAAGCGGGGCGGGCCGCGGGAAAGTGGACGATTCGGGTTCTAGTAGCACTCGTTCGCGCGTGCTACCCTACGAAGGAGATACGTAAGGGAAGAACTGCACGTCGGAGGCAGGGGGAATTTGATGCCCTCGTCGATCGGGGTTGGCCGGATATTGGGAATCCGGGTGGATATCCACTTCTCGCTGTTTCTGATCGTTGCTTTTCTCACCTGGAGCCTCGCTACGGGGTTTCTGCCGGACCGCTATCCTCACTGGAGCACGGCAACCTATTGGTCGACCGGGTTCGTGTGTGCTCTGTCGTTGTTCGTCTCGGTGCTGCTGCACGAGTTGGCGCATTCTCTCGTTGCGATACGCCGAGGATACCGGGTCGAGGGCATCACACTGTTTCTTCTCGGAGGGGTGAGCAGCATCGCGTCGGAGTCGCGGCGGGCGGTTGACGATTTTGTCATCTCGGTCGTGGGACCTCTGTCGAGTCTTGCCATTGCGGCGGTCATCGGCATTATCGCTGTGGCAAGCGGAGGGTCGTCGCCGGCCTACGCGGCAATCGAGTATGTCGCGATCATCAATCTGCTGCTGGGATTGTTCAACCTGCTGCCCGCGTTTCCGCTGGACGGTGGGCGAGTGCTCCGAGCGACTATATGGGCCGTGACAGGGAGTTTTCGTCGCGCGTCGGGGATTTCGACTCGAAGCGGACAGGTGGTGGGCCTTCTGCTGGTGGGATTCGGTGTATTCCAAGTAATCCAGGGACATGCGCTGCAGGGGATTTGGGCGGTGCTCGTGGGATGGTTCTTGAACAGGGCGGCGAGCGCAAGCCGGAGTCAGGACGAGGTTGAGAATGTGATGGAGGGTGTGACGGTGGGGGACGTGATGGATGTTGCGCCTCCAACGGTCGGCCCGGGGATTACGGTGTATGAAGCTGTGTTCGACCACCTCGTTCGGGGCGCTGTAAGAGCGCTGATCGTTTGTGAGGGCGACCGCGTTGTGGGGATACTTTCGATTTCCGACGTGCAGAACGTTCCGCAAGCGCTATGGCATGAGAGGTCGGTGGGGGATGTGATGACGCCTTCCCCGCTGAAGTCGCTGTCCCCTGATTACGGGCTGGATGAGGCATTGTCGCTGCTTGGCGAGAATCGGATTCATCAAGCGCCGGTACTTTCGAACGGTCGGCTCGTGGGTGTTCTGAATCGCGCGCACGTCATTCAGTTTATCCACCGTGCGCGGGAACTTGACGCGGGGTAGAATGACGGACAAGAGGTGCATTACAGATGTATAAGCAGGTCAAGGTTACGGCGATTTCGTTGAAGCCGGCGAAGTGGGACAAACCGGGAAACGCGGATGCGATGGAACAATTCTTCCGTAGGGCAGCGGAGGACGGCCCCGACATCATTCTCACGACGGAAGGGGTGCTGGAAGGGTACGTCGTCATGGATGTTATTGAGGGCCGGAAGACGGCGGACGATCTGGTGGAGATCGCAGAGCCTATCGACGGCGAGTACATCCATAGGTTCCAGGACCTAGCGCGGGAGCTGGACACTTGCCTGGCGTTCGGGTTCGCCGAGCGGATAGGCGGCGAGGTATTCAACGCGGCGATATTCATCGATGCGGAGGGCGAAATTCTCGGTCGATACCACAAGACGCAGCTTGCGGAAGGGACCGGCGAATCGTGGAACTTCAACCGCGTAGGCTCGACGCTTCGGGCGTTCGACACTCCGTTCGGGCGGGTGGGGTTCGTCATCTGCAACGACCGCTGGAATCCGATGATTGTGAGAACGCTGGTGCTCGACGGCGCTCAGTTCATCTTGATTCCGTCGTTCGGATCGAAGTCGAAGGGTCAGAACGAGACGGTGCTTGCCCGGGCCCGGGAGAACGGCGTGCCCATCGTCGAGGCGAACGTCGGGGTGAACATGATTGTCAGCAAGGGAGAGGTCGTGGCATACGCGTGGGGGAACGATCGGATAACGACGGCGGTTATCGACATTCCTGCGCCGGTATCGACCGAGGCGGCGCGGGCGTTTGAATCGGAGTACATGGGGCTTCAAGGCCCGGAACTGGCACAGCGCTACCAGGAAACGTGTAAGCGTCTGCGCGGTGAGCAGAATGAGGTGGAGAAAGCACAGCGGGGCGAGTTGATCGTAGTCTGACTGCCCCTAGACGAAGAACGAGACCTCAAGCCTTCGGGATGCTGCGCTATTCGGTGACGGTAATCGTTCCCTTCATGTTGACCGGGTGTATGAGGCATTGGTACTCATAGGTGCCCGGCTCGGTGAATTGGAAGCGGAAGCCCGCGTTGGGTGCGATGGTCTTGCTGTTGAAGAACCGATTGCCACCAGTGTTAATGTGAGTTACTGTGTGAAGCGGTTTGTCATGGTTCGTCCAGATGACGATCGTTCCGGCCTTGACTGTCGCGTCGGCGTGCTGGAAGTTCATGATGCCAAGTTCCTCGACTACCGCGCCGGGTGGGAGAGTGGGGACCGGGGTCTTGGGAATCCGCGTCGGCTCCGCTCGAGTGAATCCGCAACTGAGCGCGGTCAGCGCAAGCACAGAAACCACCAGTATTAACGTTTTCGTCATCCTGTTCTCCTCGACGCCGTCGTTATGAGCTTCGTGAGTTCCACGGCAATGCCATCAACTTCGAGGCGAGTGTAGCACCGTGCCCCATACCCGTCAACCGAGCGCGGCCTTCCAAAGCCAATAGACAATTCACCGCAGAGGGCGCAGAGAGAGGAAAAGCATTGGAGGCAAGAGATACATAGAGAACGCTTAAGCGGTCATACGTGCGCCATAATCGAAAGTGGCAATCCGCTGTATGGCGATTGCCAAACATTGAAGGTGGGTTCCAAGGCGATTCCGCGTATGAGTCGGCGTTGATGGGGGAGCCCAAATCCCCCGCCTAAAATTGTTGGGGTGGTCTTTGAGGGCTTACAGCACGTGTTCGGTGTCGACTCGGATCACCTATGGTCAGATCGGGCCGTAGATGGGGTCTCGGGCGACGTGTTTGAGGATATTGACAGCGCTCGCCCGCCAATTATGGCTGTTCTCAGGCCGAAGAAGGCATGGCCCAGCCTGGCAACTCGGCTGAGTCGCCTGCAGACCGATACTCCATGCAGGACGCCTATGCTCGATACGGCTCGGCAGCCAGCGCCAATATCCTCCGCCGCGCCCTGAGCAGCAATTCGTATGAGGGATGGCCACGGGCAAGACGGATGATCAACCTCCTGGCGTGACGCATCACACGGCCCGGTAGGGCGATCAGGGCGAAGCGCACCGCCTTCAGACGCTTGGCTACCCACTGTCCGCCCAACACCAGTCGCTTCATGGCAGAGTTTAGGTTGAAGGCCAGCACCGATATGGCCCACCATGCGGCGTTGGCGCCGAACAGCCTCGACGGCATCCGGCCCGCAGCCAAGTCACTCTTCAGAACGCTGTGGACTTCCTCGCCCTTACCGCATCTCTGCCTGAACCACCGGATCAACTCGTCCCCAGCAAGCTCTCGGTTCGTCACTACTCCGAAGACCTTGTACCAGCCTCTGTTGGACAGTTCCATCGCGGGGAACGGAAGCTCCATCTGCTCCTCCATTCCCGGTAGTGGCTGTTCGATCAACCGCTCCCTGGTAGCTATGAACCGATACTCAGGGCTGTTCTTGGAGTGCCCTATCCAGTTGGGCACGAAGTTCACCTCAGCCCACTGCTGACCCGTGTCCACCCGGTGCTCGCCAACCTTGCGGTACAGCGTATGCCACTCTTCCTCAGCAACCTCAGACACCGCACGGCGGAACTCCGCCGTCACGTCAACCCCCACCGCAAACTCGATCACCCCGAAACGCTCGTCCCTGCCTTCGGCGCAGTACCGCAGTAACTCCTGCTGATACCCCGCCGTGTCAGACCGCAGCATCACCCTCCCCACACCGGCAGGTAGATGCCCCAACGCTTCGCTCAACACTCGTAACTGCTGATACCCCGCAGGTACGTTGCCGTCCCGAAACTCCGAATGCACGATCAACTCGGCCTCTGCCCAGTAGGTCGTCAGGGGCTGGTATGCTCTGTACTTCTTGTAGCTGTAGAGTGCCTCCTGCTTGTGCGTCTCGACCAGTGTGGCATCCATGTCCAGAGTGGCCTCGGTGTGAGGCGAACGGCTCTGTATGAAGCCCACCAGGTCAGCGTTCACCTTCCCCAGTCCCCTCAGCGCTTCGCTGGGTGCAGGGATGAATGCTCGGTGAGCTTCCCGCTTCGCCTCCTCGTCGGCGTCATTGAATCCCGCCAAGTACCGGAACACCGCGGACTCCGACGGCACGCTCCGCCGACGCCCCACACGCCATCTGTGTTCCAACGCTCTGCGCTCTCTGCGACCCATCTCGTGGGTCTCCATCTCTCGAAGCATCCTGCCGAACCCTTCGTCCTTGTCCAGAACGTCCAGATCGGACACCGACTCGCCGCCTGCCAGGTTCAGCAGTATCAGAGAGCTAACTATCTGGCTGTCCGTCCAACCCTGACCGCCTCTCCGCAGCCCCACGCAACGTTCTACCGATGACTTCAACCCGGACACGTGTAGCAGCTCCAAGTACGTCATCAGGCCGGACAGCGCGGTCATACCGGGGGAACCGTTCTCCTGTTGATACTGGAACGGCAGAACTCCTTGCTTCATAATAGGCGCACCTCGTTGGTGATGGCTTTGTCTGTCCAACAACCATCATAGCCCGCTTCACGGCGGGCTCCAACGAGGTATCCCTCAATCTAGGTGGGGAATCTGGGGGAGCGAACTTGCTTGCAACGCCTAGGGGCCTATGCTATATTCCGCGCATGGGCACAGAGGGTGTCGTTCTCGACGATTACTTCCGCCAGTACGGTCTGATTGCCATATTCACCGCTTTGGCCGTCGCGGTGCCAGCGGGTATGCTGATCGCTTCATGGATGTTCTCCCTCGTTAGGATCCGCCCACAGAAGCCAGATCCCGTCAAGATGAGCATCTACGAGTGTGGGTTTGAGACGCTCACGGGGACGTGGCACCGGTTCAACTTCCGTTTCTACTCGTTCGCGCTGCTCTTCGTCGTGTTCGACGTTGAAGTCGTGTTCCTGTTCCCCTGGGCGGCGAGCTTCGGGTTTCTTTCCAGGGAGTTCGGGGCGTTCGTGCTCGTCGAAATGGCGCTGTTCATCGCGATCCTCGTCGTCGGGTGGCTGTATGCCTGGCGGAAGGGGGCGCTCGAGTGGGCCTGACACCCCGCCGAATTTCGCGCGAAGTTCCGGGCTAGGCTAAGGTAAGTTATATGAATCCCGAACACATCGAACTGCCCGGCAACACGATACCCCTTCATTCCACGACTTTGGAATTGGATCGAGAGGAAGGGGCGTACATCAACCACCTGAAGGCGAACAACGTCGCGCCCCTTGCGGAGCCGCTCGTTGAGGTGCCGGACGACCTTCAGCGAAATCTGGCGGTGACCTCGGTGGACGCCCTCGTGAACTGGGGAAGAAAGTCCGCCGTGTGGCCGCTGTCGTTCGGGCTAGCGTGTTGCGCGTTCGAGATGATGGCGAGCGCAATGTCTCGCTTCGACATCAGCCGGTTCGGGATGGAGGCGTTTCGCGCGTCACCGAGACAGGCCGACCTGATGATCGTGGCGGGCACTGTGACGTGGAAGATGGCGCCCGCGATCGAGCGTGTTTACAACCAGATGGCCGAGCCGAAGTGGGTTATCTCGATGGGAGTATGCGCCACGAGCGGCGGGCCATATTACGAGTCGTACAGCGTCGTGCCCGGGGTGAACCACATCATACCGGTCGACGTGTACGTTCCCGGATGCCCGCCCAGGCCGGACGCGCTCCTGTACGGCATCATGCAACTGCACGACAAGATCAAGCGCTATTCCTTGAAGGGAAGGACTGCGGGAGAGTAATGACCAGAGTCGTTGCCGGCACGGACCTCGCCAAACGCATCGCTCTCCAGCTTCCCGGCAGTGTCGTCACATCGAATTCCTCCGAGGTATCGGTGCATAGCGACGCACTGCACGAGGCGCTTCGATTCCTTCGTGACGACGAGGACTTGGACTTCCAGTTCCTCAACAGTGTTTCTGCGGTTGACTATGTTGAGTATTTCGAGCTGGTGTACCACCTCACGTCGCTTCGGCGGAATACCAGCTGCGTGGTAAAGTCTCGACTCTATTCCCGCGAGGATCCTACCGCACCGTCCGCAATCGACCTGTGGAGGGGGGCGGAGCTTCAGGAGAGGGAGATATATGACCTGATGGGAATCACGTTCGAGGGGCATCCCAACATGAAACGCATTCTCCTGTGGGAAGGGTTCCCCGGTCATCCACTTCGTAAGGACTTCATTCGGTAGAGATGGCTATACGCACGGAGCCGGTCACGATCAACATGGGGCCTCAGCACCCCAGCACGCACGGCGTGTTCCGGTTGCGCGTTACCTTCGACGGCGAGGTCGTGCTTGACGTGGAGCCGGTGTTCGGGTACCTGCACCGCGGGACGGAGAAGCTCGCCGAGGAGCGGTCGTACGTTCAGATCGTGACGCTGACCGACCGGCTCGACTACGTGTCGAGCATGTCGAACAATCTCGCGTACGTCCGGTCGGTCGAGAAGCTAGCGGGGCTGGAGGTCCCGGAGCGTGGTCAGTACCTCCGTGTGATATCGGCCGAGCTCCAGCGTATGGCGAGTCATTTCATTGCGACGGGGTTCATGCTCCAGGAGTTGGGAGCGTTCGGGACGCCTCTGATGTACTGCTTCCGTGAGCGCGAACGCATCTTGGAGCTATTCGAGATGCTGTGCGGCGCTCGGATCACGTTGAGCTACATGCGTCCGGGCGGGGTTCTTCAGGACGCGCCGGAAGAGTTCTGGCCGGCCCTCGATACGCTGATTGGCGACATGCCGAGGTATATTGACGAGCTGGAAGGTCTGATTACCACCAACGAGATCGTGCTTGCCAGGACGCGGGGAATTGGCATCGTACCGCCCGACTTGGCCGTCGCGGGATCGCTTACAGGGCCGATGCTGAGGGCGAGCGGGGTCAAGTGGGACCTACGCAAGGCCGACCCGTACGAAGTGTATGATCGCGTCGAGTTCGACGTTCCTATCGGCTACCAAGGGGATACGTACGACCGGTACTACGTTCGTATTCAGGAGATGCGGCAGAGCGTACGGATCATTGAGCAGTGCATCGAACAGATTGGAGAGGGGCCGGTGCTGACCGATGGGCCGTTTTTCGTCCGTCCGCCCGTCGGTGACGCCTACGCGGCGGTAGAGGGGCCGAAGGGAGAGTTGGGGTTCTACCTCGTGAGCGATGGCGGGATCGCGCCGTATCGGTGTAAGATTCGCGCGCCTTCGTTCATCAACCTTACCGTACTCAAGGACATGCTGGTCGGCTGGAAATTGGCCGACCTCATCATCATATTCGGGAGCACGGACGTGGTGCTCGGCGAGGTAGACCGTTAGTAAGAGATGACTAGCTTCGGCAACATATATGACACCGTCGTCGGGTTCGCTCCCGACGGCTTGGAGTGGGTGGCGTTCATCGCGGCCAGCGTCATTCTCGCATTCATCGTCATAAATGCGGCCGTCATGACGACTGCGGTCTACACGTGGTTCGAGCGGCGGGTGCTGGGGCGGTTCCAGAACCGCCTAGGGCCGAACCGTTGGGGTCCGTTCGGCGTATTGCAGCCGATAGCGGACCTGCTGAAGCTGATTACCAAGGAAGACGTCATTCCGGACGTGGCGGACAAGCGGGTGTTCAACCTTGCGCCGATCGTTCTCGTGTTTCCCGGTCTGCTAGTCTTCGCGGTTATCCCGTTCGGGGAGCAGAGCTTCCTGGGCAAGCTGAACGTGGGGGTGCTGTTCGTTCTTGGTGTGACCGGGATCAACACCCTGGCGATCATCATGGGCGGCTGGGCATCGCGCAATAAGTACGCCCTGTTCGGCGCGATACGAGGCGCGGCCATGCTTGTGAGCTACGAGGTGCCGATGGCGCTGGGACTCGTCGGCGTCGTGATAATGGCCGGGTCCATGGCCCTGTTGGACGTGGTGAACAGCCAGGATGTCTTCTTCATCGTCGTCCAGCCGCTGGGGTTCTTCGTGTTCATGGCGGCGGCTCTTGCCGAAATGAGCAGGGCGCCGTTCGACATGATAGAGTCGGAATCGGAGCTGGGGTCGGGGTATCATACCGAGTACAGCGGCATCAAGTTCGCGCTGTTCCAGTTGGCCGAGTTTATGGCACCCATCGTTGTAGCGGCGGTTGCGACTGTGCTATTCCTTGGCGGGACTCGTGGGATAGACCCGATTCCAGGGCAGGTGTGGTTCCTTCTGAAGGCGTTCGCACTGGTATTCGTCTTGCTATGGACGCGGGCGACGTGGCCGAGGCTCCGTGTCGACCAGATCATGGGATTCGCGTGGAAGGGCTTGTTCCCGCTCTCGCTGGTGAATATCTTTGTAGTGGCCGTGGAGGCTTTCGTGTTTCAAGAGGCCGACGGGACGATATCGTCCGCTTCGCTTTGGGTGATGGCAGGGGTCAACTGGATTGTCTTCATCGTAGCCATCGTGTTCATTGCGAACCTGCTCGGTCAAAGGAAGCTCCGACGAGAGGGCGCTCCGACGCCTTCACCGCTGGCCAATATGGCGGCAGAGGCGGACTAGAGTGGCGCGCGCAGGAGGTGATGCGGATATGTATGGCATAGGGTTGCTCAAGGGAATGGGAATAACGCTCAAGAACCTCGCCGCGCCGGGAAGGATGTTCTCGGTCCAGTATCCGGACCGTCGGGTGTGGCTGTTCGGGCTGGCAAAGGCGAACGACACAAACGTCTTGAGCCTTGCGAGGGAAAGGCCGGGCGATGCGCTGAAGGCGTTGGTAGGGCTGGCGACCGTTTCCGCGCGTCTGACACAGCATCCCCGTTTTCGCGGGGAGGAGTTCACGTGGTATGAGCAGAGGTGCACCGGATGCGCGAGCTGCGCGAAATACTGTCCTCTGGGGATTATCCGTATCGTTACGGACACGACAGGCAAGTATGAGCAGGACGGCGGCAAGTACGATATCGAGGTGTTCGACATCGATATCGGACGGTGCATGTTTTGCGGGCTGTGCGTCCAGGCGTGTCCGTACGACGCTCTTCACATGGGGAGCGGCTTCGAGGAGGGGACATACCAGCGGAGCCAACTCGTCATCGACGTTGACCAGTTGAAGGCGGCTCCTAAGAAGCCGAGCACGTGGTACAGGCCGCAGATCGAGGGTCAAAAGTTCGACCCGCACAGTATTGAGGAGCGCGACTACCTGCAGGTGGGCCGCCACGAGCGACCTAACGAACATCAGCAAGAGGAGAACTGGGCCAAGCGATGAGCCTCGGCGCCGGCACTGAATCGACTCTGGCAACCGACATCGCATTCTGGGTGATCGCGGTCTCCGTCATCATTTCGGCGGTCGCGGTTGTGCACATGCGCGACGTGTTCAGGGCGGCGTTGTTTCTCGTTGTAGTATTCCTAGGAACAGCAGGTCTGTTCATTCTCCTTCGCGCGGAATTCCTGGCGGTGGTGCAGGTGATCGTCTACGTCGGGGCAATCTCGGTGCTTATCCTGTTCGCGATTCTCATGACGCAGGACGCCGAGCAGGGGAGTCCTCCCAATCGACTTCGATATCCCGTCGGGCTCCTCGCATTCTTGCTTGGTGCGGCGGCGGTATTTACGGCATTGAACACCGAGTGGATGCTGCTCGCGGACGCGCTGCAGGGTACGCTGACGACCGAGGCCGCGCAGATGGTGAACGAGGTGTACAGCAACACCATTCCCCAGATCGCAACGCTGCTCCTGCGGGACTACGTCCTGGCGTTCGAGGCGGTGTCGGTTCTGTTGCTGGCCGCAATCATCGGAGCGCTCGTGCTGGTGAGGGAACGATGAGTCTCGAAAATTTCCTCATTCTCGGCGCGATCCTGTTCTCCATTGGACTGTACGGCGCACTGTCGAAGCGGAACGCGATCGCGGTATTGATGAGCATTGAGTTGATGTTCAACGCGGTGAACATCACGGCCGTGGCGCTATCGCGATATGTCGTTCCCGCGAGTCTGCTGGGTGATTCGGCAACCATCACCGATCAGGCCGCGAGGACGCTGCTCACGGGCCAGATATTCAGCATCTTCATCATCACCGTGGCCGCCGCGGAGATCGCGTTGGGTGTAGCAATCGTAATCGCGCTGTATCGCAGCCGCGAAACGGTTTTCGTGACAGACGCTACACAGCTAAAGAATTAGCAGTATGTATACCGACTACAGAAGAGCGCCCAATCTCATGATCGCGGAGATGTGGAAGAACGTGCTGGAAGGGGAGGGACTTCCGACGAAGATCCTGCCCGAGGGCGACATACGGTCTTGGGGTGAGCGAGTGCCTTACCGGGTCATGGTACCGCGTGGACGTGAGCACGTGGCGGACGAGATATTGAGGAAGCTATAGTGAACGACTGGCTTGAAATCGCGGCCTGGCTGGTATTCCTGCTACCCCTGGCGTCGTTCGTACTGATAGTAGCGTTCATTCGTCCGTTCTTCAATCAGTTCGCCGAAGTCGCGGGACGGATAACGATAGGCGCCATCGCCATCGCGTTCGCGCTGGCGCTCGTGCTGTTCGTCGAGGTCGTGCAGAACGGCGGACGACAGATCGGGTGGACGGGCCACGAGTGGTTGGTGGTCGGCGACTTCAACCTGCGCTTGGGCATATTCATGGACGGGCTTACGGCGATCATGCTGGTCGTGGTGACCGGGGTGAGCCTTCTGGTCCAGATCTATTCCACCGGCTACATGAAGGGTGATCCCGGCTACGCGCGGTATTTCGCCTATATGTCGTTCTTCACCGCGTCGATGATCGGACTGGTCGTAGCGTCCAATGTGATCCAACTGTTCGTGTTTTGGGAACTAGTGGGGCTCTCGTCGTACCTGCTAATTGGGTTCTGGTACCACAAGCCCTCGGCTGCGGCGGCGGCAAAGAAGGCATTCCTGGTCACGCGGCTGGGCGACTTCGGGTTCCTGCTGGCGATCTTCTATCTCTTCTTCAACGGCGCGACGTTCACGGCGGCAGGACTTGATCCTCTGGATATCCCTGATATCCACGAAGCGATGACCATGGACGTCATTGCACCGGGCGTGGCGATGTGGATTGCGTTAGGTCTCTTTGCAGGGGCGGTCGGGAAGTCCGGTCAGTTCCCGCTGCACACGTGGCTCCCCGACGCGATGGAAGGTCCAACGCCCGTGAGCTCGCTCATCCACGCGGCGACGATGGTGGCGGCGGGCGTGTTCCTGGTAGCGCGGTTCTTCCCGGTGTTCGAGGCGTCCGAGATCGCGCTGAACACCGTCGCGATCATCGGTGGAATCACCGCGGTGCTCGCGGCCACGATGGGTCTCGTCATGAACGACATCAAGCGGGTGCTGGCCTACTCGACGGTCAGTCAGCTTGGATACATGATGCTGGCGCTGGGAGTCGGCGCGCCGGGAGTGGCGATCTTCCATCTATTCACGCACGCCTTCTTCAAGTGTCTGCTGTTCATGGGCGCGGGCAGTGTCAGCCACGCCACAGGCGGCACCTTCGATATGAGGTACATGGGCGGCCTAGGCAAGCATATGCGATGGACGTATATCACATTCCTGATCGGAAGCCTGAGCCTCGCGGGAATCTTTCCGCTGGCCGGATTCTGGAGCAAGGATGAGATTCTCGCGTCCGCCCAAGGGCACGGGGGCGTGATTCCACAGGTCGTTTTCTTGCTCGCCGTGATAGCAGTGTTCATGACCGCCTTCTACATGTTCAGGGCGCTGTTCATGGTTTTCGAGGGTGAGTACAAAGGCGGGGCCGACGCCGATCCCGAGGCGGAGTCGCACGGTTCTTCAGCCCATCCTCATGAGTCCCCGCTCTCGATGGTCGGACCGATGGCCGTTCTTGCGGTGCTGGCCGTCGTCGCGGGAATTCTGGCGAGCCCTGTTATCGATCTTGGCCTGATACCAAAGCATTGGCTTGTTCACGACTTCCTTCACAGCGGGGCAGGGGACTTCAATATCCTGATTGCGGTCGGATCGACGGTGCTGGCCGTGGCGGGAATCTCGTTGGCGTATCTGATGTATTTCGACCGGCAGGTATCGGCCGAGCAGGTGGGTTCGACGTTCAGACCGCTGTACGTGCTGTTTTCTCGGAAGTACTACTTCGACGAGCTGTATGAGGGGGTTGTGACGGTGCGCCTCTTCTACCGGATAGTCGCTAGGGCATTGGACTGGTTCGACCGGTCGATTGTCGATGGGGCCGTCCGGTTGGTGGACCAGTTCGGTCGAAACGTGGGGAGGGGTATCGCCCAAGCCCAAACCGGACAGGTGCAGGGCTATGGTATGGCCGTGTCGGTAGGTGTGCTGGCAATTCTCGGGGCGTATCTGCTGTTCAAATAGGCTTGGTGTAACGGAGCGATAGCGCTATACACATGGACTTCGAAGGCAACGGACTGCTAACGGCGACAGTCTTCCTCCCACTGGTGGGGGCGTTGCTGATCGCCGTGCTCGTGCGCAACGATCGTCACGTCCGGCTCGTTGCGGGCGTGACGATTGTCCTCGACCTGGCGCTGAGCTTTCTCGTGTTCATGGCCTATGATCTTGCGGAAGGGGGAGTCCAGCTTGTCGACCGCGCGCCGGGATGGATTCCCATCGATTCATTCAAGGTCGAGTACTTTCTCGGAGTCGATGGCCTCAGCGCGCCGCTAGTACTGCTAACCGGGCTGCTGGGCTTCGTCGCTATCTTCGCCTCGTGGAGCATCAAGGAGCGGGTCCGAGAGTATTTCGTGTGGCTGCTGGTGCTACAGACGGCGGTCATGGGCGTGTTCACTGCGCTGGACTTCATTCTCTTCTTCCTCCTTTGGGAGCTTGAGATGGCGCCGATGTTCTTCCTCATCTCGATTTGGGGAAGCGGGCGTCGCGAGTACTCGGCGATGAAGTTCCTGATCTTCACGTTCCTAGGCAGCGCCTTCATGCTCGTCGGCATCCTGATAATCTTCTTCTCGACCGGCACGTTCGACATGATCGAGTTGCCGGGTGCGATGCAGGGCGCGAAGCTTCTGGCCCCGGCGTGGCTTGTCTTCTCCCTGATCTTCGTTGCGTTCGCGGTCAAGCTGCCGGTCTGGCCGGTGCATACGTGGCTCCCGGACGCGCACACCGACGCGCCGACAGCCGTGAGTATCATGCTTGCGGGCGTCCTGCTGAAGATGGGCGGCTATGGAATGCTTCGTGTTTCCGCGGCGATGTTCCCGGACGTCATGGTGGACGCGGCGAAATTCCTGATCGTGCTCGGTGTCATCAACGTGATTTACGGGGCGATCGTTACGGTCCGACAGACGGATATGAAGCGCCTCGTCGCGTTCAGCAGCATCAGCCACATGGGGTACGTGCTCGTCGGGATATCGTCGGTTGTGGGCGTCGCCGGTGTGGTATCACCGGTGGGGCTGACCGGAGCGGCCATGCAGATGTTTACGCACGGCACGATCACTGGGCTGATGTTCCTGATGGTTGGGCTTGCGTATGAAAAGGCCCACACGAGGCATATTCCCGACCTGGGCGGACTCGCCACTCGGATGCCTGTCATAGCAGTTGGGTTCCTGATCGCGGGGCTGGCCTCGCTGGGACTGCCTGGCACGAGCGGGTTCGTCTCAGAGATACTGATCTTCCTCGGTACTTTCCCCGTATGGGGCTGGTGGACGGGCGTTGCGGCCTTCGGGGTCGTCATCACGGCGGGCTACATCCTCTGGATGCTCCAGCGGACGATGTTCGGGCCTCAACTGGCGCGATTCTCGGACGTTCGCGACGCGACGAAGATGGAGATGGTGCCCGTGTTGGCGCTGGTCGCGGCGGTGCTGGTGGTCGGCATCTATCCCTCCTTCATTACGGACTACTTTAGCGAGGGTCTTACCGGTATCGTGAACTCAATCCAACAGTCGGCCCAATTGGCGATGGCCCCATGACGACGCACGATCTGTACCTGCTGTCACCGGAGTTGAGCATGGTGGGACTGGCCACGGTCCTGCTTCTGCTCGACCTGGTCATGGAGCGGAAGAGCCTCATCTTGGGGTTGGGAGTCGTTGGGCTGATCGTCCCGCTCGGCTTCACGGTTGCGCTCTGGTTCACTGTTGGGGACGACGCCGCGGCCGAGAATACCGGCGTTCTTGCGGACACGCTGGTCGTGGACAAGTTCTCCTTGTTCTTCAAGTTCCTCTTCATCGGGGCGGCCGCCGTTGTAGGACTCATATCCATCGACTACGTACAGCGGTTCGAACGGTTCCGCACGGAGTTCTTCGCGCTGGCACTGTACTCGGCAACGGGCATGATGCTGATGGCCGCGACGGTGGAGCTCATCACGCTGTATATCTCGCTGGAGCTTTCGTCGCTGCCTCTCGTGGCGCTTGCCGCGTTTCTCCGTGACGGGCGTTCGTCGGAAGGCGCAATGAAGTTTCTCGTTTTGGGAGGAATTAGCTCGGCCCTGCTGCTGTACGGCATGGTGTACGTGTTCGGGTTTACTGGGACGACGTACCTCGACGAGGTGGCGGCGCGGATCGGCGACCTAAGCGCCAACTCGGACCAGCCGTTCGGGAGCTACGCACTCTTGCTGGGCATCGCGCTCATAATCGCGGGATTCGGCTTCAAGATCACGGCGGTGCCGTTCCAGATGTGGGCGCCGGATGTCTATGAGGGTTCTCCGACGCCGGTAACGGCCTTCCTCTCGGTGGCGAGTAAGGCGGCGGGATTTGCCATCATTCTTCGAGTCTTCTACGTGGCGTTCCCGGTCGAAGAGCTGAGCATTGAGTGGAGTGCCGTTTTCGCTGCTCTTGCCGCGCTTTCGATGACGGTCGGCAACCTGGTTGCCATCGCGCAGTCCAACATCAAGCGAATGCTGGCCTACAGCACGATCGCGCACGGCGGGTACCTTTTGGTCGGACTCGCGGCGGTTGCCGTGAGAACCGGAGGGGAGGACGTGGATTTCGGTCCGTCGGGTGTCCTGTTCTACCTCGCGGGGTACGCGGTGATGAATATGGCTGCATTCTCGGTTGTCATCGCGATCTCGAACCGCATAGACAGCGATATGATTGCGGACTATGCCGGCATGGTGAAGCGGGCGCCGTACCTGGCCGCGGCCCTGGCCTTCGCGCTGATTTCGCTCACAGGTATACCTCCCACCGTCGGATTCATAACGAAGGTGTATGTGTTCGGTGCGGCGGTCAACGCCGGTCTCGAATGGCTGGTGGTGGTCGGCGTCATCAACAGCGTAATATCCGCGTACTACTATTTCGGCGTAATCAAGGTCATGTACCTGTCGTCGCCTCAGTCGGACGAGCCGATCTTGTCCAAGTTCCCCATAAGGCTGGCCGTCGGCGTGACCACAGTCGGGGTGCTTGTGTTCGGGGTGTACCCCGTCGTGCTGCTGGACATGGCCAAAGCGGCAGCACAAGCGTTGTTTGCCTAGTACGAGAGAGGGGTTGCACATGAGTGAGCAACGGCACCTCATCGGCTTCATGCAGTCCCGGACGATTCCGGGCGCTCCCAGCGTCATCCGATCGCTCATCGATACGCTCGACCTGCATGACCGCAGCTGGGTCGCGCCGGTTGACGAGGAAGGGATAGACCCTGAAACCTTGCGAGCGACGGCCCTGATTGTAACGGCGGGAGGGGACGGGACGATCATCCGCGTGAACCGGCTGGCTTCCCCGTACTCGATTCCCATCGTCGGCATCAACATGGGCCGGGTGGGGTTCATGGCGGAGCTTTCGGTCGAGAGCGCGGCCGAACGACTGACTCAATACATCGAGGGCGGCGTTCGCACCGAAGAGCGGCTGATGCTTCAGGCGGAGGTAGCGGCCCGTTCGAACGGGGAAACGAGGATCGTCGCCCACGCGCTGAACGAGGCGATTGTGCGAGGCACTCTCCCTCGCCTGCTCGATGTCGAGGTGACGATAGACGGCGTTAAGCTGGCGACGTATCGCGCGGATGGTGTGATCGTATCGACTCCCACGGGCAGCACGGGGTACGCACTCTCCGCCGGCGGGCCCGTTCTTCAGCCCGAGTCGAAGGTGCTGTTGATCCAACCGCTGGCCGCTCATATCAGTCTCCAGACGGGGCTTGTCGTGCCGGACAACTGCACCGTCGAGCTTGCAGTCGTGGGGAATCGTGGGGCGTTGATCAGCGTAGACAACCTCACGAACGCAGTGCTCGATCCAAACGACAAGGTTGTCATCAGAAGGAGTCCCTACATAGCCAGCTTCCTGCGAGCCGACCCGCCCTCGGCCTTCTACTCGACGTTGACGCGGCGGTTGGGGGTTCATCATCGCACGACGTATGACGAGCAGTAAGGGCGTGGACCGGGAAGTGCAGCCTGAACGGATGGTTGGCCGTCGAGAAGTCTACGACGGACGGGTCGTTCAACTGCATGTCGTTGAGGTCGAGCTTCCCAACGGAAAGCGGACGACCCGCGAGGTGGTCGAGCACGCCGGCGGGGTGGTCGTGCTGCCCATCGATCAGTCGGGCAGGGCGCTGCTCGTTCGGCAATACCGGTACCCGATAGGCCAGGACCTGCTCGAGGCTCCGGCGGGCGGGATTGATCCCGGTGAGGTCCCGGAGCAGGCCGCGCAGAGGGAACTGCAGGAGGAGATCGGGTATAGGGCGGGACGCTTGGAAAGCCTCGGTGGATTCTGGACCGCGCCCGGATTTTGCACCGAGTACATGTATGCGTACCTTGCGAGAGACCTGACGCCGAGCAGCCTGGCTCCCGATGAGGACGAGGAGATTGTGGTTGAGCGCCACTCCCTCGACTCGGTTCGGGAGATGATTCGCGACGGCCGGATCGTGGACGCGAAGACTATCGCGGCATTCTGGATGGCGCTCGACAGGATGGGCTGACTACTCGTACTTCGAGAAGTCGTAGCCCTCCTTGACCACGCAGTCTAAAACGGCGGGTCTGCCGGTCTCGGTTACGGAGATGGCATGTTTCAACGCCGGCACGAAGTCGTCCGGCTGCTCGACTTTCGCGCTCCATGCGCCGAGACCCTCGGCAACCATTCGGTAGTCGCCGCCGTGGGCGAGGCTGTCGTGCGACTCGGCGGAGTAGGGCTGGTGGCTGCGCTCGATAGCCATTATCTGGTTGTTGAAGACTATGGTGAGGATGCCGATGTTGTTGCGGACGGCGGTCTCGATGTCCATGCCGACCATGCCGATGGCGGCGTCGCCCATGATGTTGATGCACAGCTTGTCCGGCTCTGCGAGCTTCGCGCCCATGATCGCGCCGAGACCGAAGCCCAACTGGGTGGACTTGCCCCATCCAAGGTAGGTCCTCGGGGCGGTGCACTGCCACATAGGCGTCAACTGGTCGCGGGGACTGCCGGCGTCGTGTGTGATGATCGTGTTGGAGGCGTCGACGTTGGCCTGCAGGTCGTGGATGATGCGGTACTGGTTGATCGGCGCCTCGTCGGAGGTCAACTGCGGCATCCAGTCGTTGAGCCATTCCTTCCTGATTTTCGCTACTTCTGAGGCGGCATCGCGTTTGTTTCTGTGGCCGACGCCGTCCGTCCGTCTCTTGATGTCGTCGATCAGCCCTTGCAGTGTCAGCTTGGCGTCGCCAAGAAGCGAGTAGTCGGCTTGATAGTCCTTGTTGATGTCGCTGGCATCCACCGTCGAATGGACGAGCGTCTTGCCGGGCGGTATCGTCTTGCCGTAGGTGGTGCGCGTAAGGCTCGTTCCTATGGCAAAGACCAGATCGGCCCTCCTAAGAAAGTGCCACGTCCCCTTCGTATGGGAGACCGCGGACGCGCCGAGAGCGAGCGGGTGGTCTTCGGGGAAGGCGCTTTTGCCCGGCATGGTGGTCGTGACGGGGGCCTGGAGCAACTCGGCGATCTCCTGAAGCTCATCCCATGCCTCGGCGTAGAGGCAGCCCTGCCCGGCGTATATTACCGGGCGTTTCGCCTCCAGAAGGACCTCCGCCACCTCCCGAAGCCCACCGGGCGGCGGCACGGTCTTGTTTCCGAAGACCGGCTTGTAGTCCAGTTTTCCCCTTAGCTCCTCGGTCCAGATATCGCGAGGAGTTTCCAAGAGGACGGGGCCGCCTTTGCCGGTCTTGAGCTGGTAGAAGGCGCGGCGCATGAGTTCGGGGATGCGTTCGACCATGTTGATCTGGGCGCGCCACTTGGTTACGTGCGCGTAGTTGTCGTAGGGGCTGAAGTTTGGGGCGATGAAGGCCTTGGACTTGTACTCACCGCCGGGGAGCAGGAGGATGGGCGTGTTGTCCGAAAAGGCCTGGGCCGCACCGGGGAATGCGTTCTCGCTGCCGGGGCCCTGCTGCATAGCGAACACTCCTATGCGCTTGCCGTTGGTGATGCGGCTGAATCCGTCGGCGATAGCCATCCCGACGCGCTCCTGACGGCATATGATCGGACGGATGCCCACCTTTGCCGCAGCGTCCACCATGGGCTGGGCCGGGTAGACGGCCAGAAACTCGGTTCCCTCGCGTCTGAGGATCTCGGCGATTGCATCTGCTCCCTGCATGTGCGTTCACACTCCTGTCGTTTGCTGTCTGCGAGGTGTGGGGACTTCACCCTCACCCTCACCCTCACCCCCGTATCGAGTACGGGGCAGGCTCTAGCCCTCTCCCACGATGGGAGAGGGGATAGATCGGGGGAGAGGTTACTGAACTATCCCTCGCCTCTCATTTCGAGCTGGATTTGCTTGAGCTTGGGCCAGGTCATGCCGGGTTGTCGCGCGATCTTCATGTACGACTGTTCGCGTTCACGTATGTCGCGGGCCTGTTCGAGGACTACGGCAGGATCCATGTCGTTTGGTATGCGGGTGACGCCGTCTCGGTCACAGATGAGGAGGTCGTTGGGGTGGATGAGCAGACCGGCCACGACGACGGGAACGTCGGCCCTTATGAGGTTGAAGACGCCGTGTCCGGGGACGAGTCCCTTGCCCCAGACGGGCAGCCCCACCTGCTCGATGCCGGCTAAGTCGCGGATCGACCCGTCGACGACGATGCCCGTCGCACCGACCATTTTGTGGGTGGATGCCATGCCGTCTCCCAGCACCGCGCCGCGTCCGGCCCTTGAGTCGATGTCCTTGATGACGCCGATGACGGGCGACGGCGTCGCGTCCAACGCGTCGTAGTAGTCGTGCCAGTCGATCTTGCGGGAGTCGGGGTCGAGTGCCGTGACCTCGCAGGTGACAGCGTACCCGACCGCGGTTCCAAGATCGGGGAGATAGCAGTGCAGGCTCGGGTCGGTGTAGATGATGGGAACGCCGCCCTGTCCCTCCAACTCGGTGCCGCCCTGGCTGCCGCCCATGCTCTCGATCACGGCGTTGAATATGGTGGCGGAGTCGAACTCCTTGATGCCGTCAATGACCTCTTGGGATGTGGCCGTCATTCCGGTCTCCTGCGTTCTGCTTTGATGGGATTCATGCGCGGCGGCAATTATATACGGTTCAGCGCGAGTGATATAGCCCTTGCCCATTAGACGAGTGGGCCTCGTAGTCCGAGGCAAGATTCCCACTTCCCTCGTACCAAGACATGAGACATTCTGAGAATATGAGACGGTCTGAGACGATGAGACAGTTTGGGAATTCTGCCGAGCTCCCTCATTTTCCTGCCGTTCTCAATGTGTCGCGCTCCTTTTGCACCGTCCGGGTGGGGATTTTGAAGCTGCGTTGGCGACGCACACATGGGAAATGCGCCGTCGTGAGACAGTTTGAGATGATATCCCGCATGACGGATTTTTCGCGCCCGTGTTCTCAAATTGTCTCGTTGGGTCTCGCGATTCCGGGTGAGGCGGAAGGATACTGGTTCTGTCATGAAGATAGGGTAGATCGTGCGTTATTGTGCGTCAATTTGGGTAAGGGAAGACTGGTTGAAGGCTAGGACTTTAGATTCCTTGTATCTTGGTTTTGTCATGGGACAATGACTTCGGTAGGGGTGAATAGGGTACGGCAGACCGTTGATTCCTAGGTCATCGAAGACCGTCAGCGAGCCAGGGTCGCCGCATCCCCCAGGAGTAGAGCCCGAACAGTTGCCTGGGCCAACCGAGCCCGCATCATGCAAGGACGGGCCAGCACTTCATAACAGGAGGTAGAAAAAATGGAACAGGAACCGACATACGTAGGCATTGATGTGGCAAAAGCCCAGGTGGATGTCGCTCTCCACCCTACAGGCGAGAGGTGGGTCGTCTCCTACGACGAACCCGGGATCCCGGAACTGGTCTCCCAACTGAAGACCATTGGACCGGCCAAGATAGTGTTGGAAGCTACTGGCGGCCTGGAACTGCCGTTGGTGGCGGCTCTGGCAGCTGCGACGCTGCCCATAGTCGTCGTCAACCCACGCCAGGTTCGTGACTTTGCCAAAGCAACCGGGACTTTGGCAAAGACTGACGCTCTGGACGCGGCGGTCCTCGCCCACTTCGCCGCCGCTGTTCGTCCCCCTGTGCGCCCTCTGAAGGACACCGAGACCCAGGTTCTCAGCTCGTTGGTTGCTCGTAGGCACCAAGTGGTGACCATGCTGGTCTCTGAGAAGAACCGCCTCGGCACCGCCATCAGCGCCGTCCAGCCCCGCATCAAGGCCCACATCGCCTGGTTGGAGCAGGAGTTGGACGACCTTGACGAAGGCCTGAGGCAGACTCTCCGTAACAGTCCCGTATGGCGGGAGAAGGACGACCTGTTGCGCACCGTTCCCGGCGTGGGGGGGCAGGTCTCCCTCACCCTCCTAGCCTACCTGCCGGAGCTGGGCACGCTGGACCGCCGACAGGTCGCCGCGCTGGTGGGCGTGGCTCCCTTCAACCGGGACAGTGGCACTCTGCGGGGCAAACGGACCGTCTGGGGCGGTCGCGCCCGGGTCCGCGCTGCCCTGTACATGGGAGCGTTGGTAGCCAGCCGCTTCAACCCGGTGATCAGGGACTTCTACCAGCGGCTGCTGGCCGCTGGTAAGCCCAAGAAGCTGGCTCTCACAGCCTGCATGCGCAAGTTGCTCGTCATACTCAACTCCATGCTCAAGCATCGCTCACCCTGGCGCGCTGAGCGCGCCAGGGCCTCGGCACTCGTCGGCCATCCCTCTTGACTTTCAAGACAGTTGCTCGCTGCGCTCGGAATCACTATGGCCTTGTCAGGCCACATAAGGGGGATGAAAACGGGTTGGCGCCGGGAACGGGCAACCGCAAGGGTTGCCCCTACAACAGGTTTGCCGGAGCCTATTTTCATAGCAATCGCTCATGTCGGTTGCCACCGACACCACCAATGATGAAAATGGCGGTAGGGGCGATTCGCGAATCGCCCCTACGGGAGGTTATTTTCAGGGTAATGACAGGAGGTGGAGGTTGCGTTAGACAAGACGGCGTTGGTTCTTCGCGCTCCGATGCGTTTCGCGGAATGCGGCGAGGACGCGACGAATTGATATGACTGAAGGTAGGTGTTAGCCTTTGCGGGCTGTGACGGCCTTGGCCGGGGAGACGATTTACAGTGTGTCTGCCAACTGCAAATGCGATTGTCCTGCTTGGATACCCACCAATACTGGAATGTTGGTCTCTACCAAATGCCCAAACTCGCGCTGATAATACGCCACGCCGAGCCTGAGACGCTGGCCGAAAACTATACGTCGGCCCTCGTCGAGCGCGATTTTGAGCTTCTTCCTGTAAACGTATTTGAGAGTGCTCCAGAGTATGACGAGTTCGGTCCGCCGGCCCTGGAAGAAGTCGATCTCATCGTCGTTCTCGGCGGTCCCCAGTCGGCCAACGACAGCTATCCCGCGCTGCGTTCGGAGCGAAAGTTCCTCTCCAACGCTATGGCCTTGGGCGTACCGGTGTTTGGAGTGTGCCTGGGCGCTCAGTTGATGGCGCGGTCTCTGGGTGGGGAAGTGAGAGCGACCGGTGGCTACGAGTTCGGCCTGCGTAAGATTTGGATCACTGAGGAGGGGAGCCGGGACCCCGTATTTGGCAAGATTCGCGTGCCTCTAGTCCCGACCCTCCATGGCGAGTGCTTCACGATTCCGCCCGGAGCTACTGAGCTGGCTTATGGGTATATGCTCTGCCGAGACGGGACGTTCATGAGGCAGAGCCTCGCCTTTCGATACGGCATTTCGTATGGCTTTCAGTTCGAGCCTCAGCTTACGCTCGACGAGCTGCGGGTCTGGAACCGCGAGTTGGCGGACGATTATGAGAAGATGGGGCCTCACTTCGATCCCTCTCTGGAGGCGGAAACCAACCTGCGGGAGTTTGCGGCCTATTCTCCGATATACGAAGCTCAATCCAGGGAGATGTTGATGGCCTTCTGCGACAATGCGGGCTTGGTATAATTCGGGTCGTTGACCGGATTCTACTTGGTAAGTAAGATACGAAAGCGCGTCTTTCGCTCACGTTCACCCAGCGCGATCCACTCAGAACACCCCGGCCAGCAAGTGTCATGAAACACTCGGATGGGACGACCCCTAAAGACCTCCTCGTTGTCGGAGGTGCCGATGGTATCGGCATGTGGCTCGTCAAGCGAGTCTTTGGTAGCTCGCCCGAGATCGGGCGCATTACACTGGCAGACGTCAAACCCCTGAACTCTTCCGGCGCCGAACGAGGACACAACCCGGACGCCAATCACCTAGCAGAGTTGGCGCGGGTGCCAAAGCCGGTCGACGCGGTCAGACTCGAGAACGGATATGAGTTCGCCGAGTGGGCTGCCGTGGATACGGCGGCGACTCCGTCCGAAGCCCCGCTAGCTCTTGAAGACTATGGTCTGGTCATGCTGGCTGTGCCGGAAGGTCAAGTCGAGGTTGCCGCCTCCGCCATCCTGCCTCGTCTCAGGGCGGGCGCGACGGTCTTTGACGTGGTTTCCACGAAGGCGCTCGCGATGGCCGCCATGCTCGAACACGCGCCTGACGGAGTTGGAGTGTTGGGCACGCACCCGCTCTTCGGACCGGCGGTCCCGGACGTAATCGGCCAGACATTCGTGATGGTCCCCACAGACCGCACCCACCGTGACACCTACGATTGGCTGGCAGCGCTTCTGCGGTCTAATGGGGCTATTGTCGAGGAGACCGATGCCGAGACGCACGACCGCTACATGCTGTTGGTGCAGACCCTCGCGCATTACGCCTACCTCGTGTTCGGCAAGACCTTGGCAAAGGCCTCGGACTTGGGATACACCTTCGAGGAATCGCTCCGGTACAGCACTCCGCCGTACAGCATCCTCGCGGCGTTCACGTCACGCATCATCGGCGGCAATCCGGACCTCTACGCCCAGATTCAGGGACAGGACGGCTCCGACGCGCTTCGCTCCATGTTTGTCGAGGCGGCGGAAGAACTCGCCGGTCAATTCGCACAGGGAGGGCCGGAGATATTGGCAGCCATCGAAGAGGTCGTCAAACCCTTCAGGGGCAGCGACGTAGCTCGCGCCTACGCAAATTCCATCGCTCTGGTCGACAGTGTCCAGCAGAGCTACCGCGACCTGCACCAGCGCATGGAATCGAGGGAGTTGACCATCGTTCAGGTGCGCGACCCTTTCTCGTACGACAGTACAGTCCGGCTGCACGTGGGCATCGTTACCGACGTGGACGGGCACAGCGTCGAGATCACCAAGCGCCAGGCCATCGTGAACGGCAAGTGGTACCTCGCCTATGACGACGAGTCGGAGTCCGTTCTGAAGAAGGCCGGCAAGGGAGCACGGCGGAACACGGCCCGCATCGAACGCCGGAATATCCGGCGGGTCTTCACACCGGAGGAAACTAGGGAATGGCGGGCTGCCAACCTCGACCATCATCGACGCGACATCGCCGTGCTGGCCGACGAAGCCGTCGACATGAATCACATTTGCTCGGTGCTAACGCGCCTCTATGTCGATGTGCTCTCGGGTGAGGTGCTCAAACCGGAAGGGGCCCAGTGGCTTTCCGGGTACGGTATGAACAATGTCCTGTTGCGGTTCACCATCTTTGGGGACCGAGATCCCCAGGCATGTGTGCGTGACCTGACGCAGTCGCTGCGTCTGTTCGGGATCAGGACTCGTCAGTGACCATTCGTGGCGCGGGCCGTCTGGGATACGACCCGAATACTCGGAGTTGCGACGTCCGCCGGTCTACCGCTGTTAGGGCCTCTTGTACCCGCTCATCGTGTTGGTGTCCGAGCAAATCGATCAGAAAGACGTATCGTCCCAACTCGTGACGGGTGGGGCGCGACTCGATCTTCGCCAGATTGATTTCGCGGTGGGCGAACTCCCCAAGAATGTCGTACAACTGACCGGGCGCGTCGTCGTCGAAACCGAAGCAGATGGAGGTCTTATCGTCCCCGCTTGCCGGCGGACCGTTCCTACCCATTGCGACGAAGCGGGTCAAATTGTTTGGGTTGTCCTCAATGCCCGATTCCAGCACCTTCGCGCCGAACAGTTCCGCTGCCCGTCGGTTCCCGATGGCGGCTGACGTTCGTCCTTCATTTAGGGCCTCTTCGACCGCGCCCGCCGTGCTTATGGAAGCCACGAGCATCGCCTTCGGGAAGGATCTATTCAGGTACCGTCGGCACTGTGCAAGCGCCTGGGGGTGCGACCTGATGGTCTCAATGTCCTCCCGGAATGCGTCTTCCGAGGTGATCAAACATTGCCGAATAGGCAGCACAACCTCGTCGACGATGGAAAGCGTCGAATCGTGAATAAGGTAATCGAGGGTCATGTTCACCGCGCCCTCGATGCTGTTCTCAATGGGGAGGACCGCTTCATCGGTATCCCGTGATTCGGGGGCCATCGCAGCGTCACGAATGGTCGGGTAGGGCAGGCGCTCCGAGTCCGGGGCGTACTTAATCGCGGCCTCTTCGCTGAAGGTCCCCTGAGGACCGAGATATGCTACGGTACCCTGCGTCACACGTCACTCCATCGAATACGGCTTCCAGCGAACGAGGTCGGAGTCCGGGAGCACGGACGGATTTACGCAAGCGCGGGGCCAGCGGCCTCGCAGCACGATGGCGAGTTCACGTCCCACCCGTCGGCGACGCTCCGGCTCCATGCGTGCCGACGCCGAGCCGACGTGCGGCGAGAGGATGACGTTGTCCATCTTGAGAATCGGATTGTCGAGATCGGGCGGCTCCTTTTCCAGCACGTCCAGGCCCGCAGCGGATATCCACTTTTCATTGAGCGCGCGAATGAGGGCTTCCTCGTCTACGGTGTCGCCGCGGCTGGTGTTTATGAAGATAGACTGAGGACTCATGAGCCGGAACTGCTCCTCGCCCATCATGTGATGCGTCTCGCGAGTGGCGGGAGCGTGCATCGACACGATGTCCGAACGCTGGAGGAGCTCGGTGAGTCCCACAGGTTCGACCCCTGCTTTCGTCATGGCAAGCTCGCTCAGGTACGGGTCGTGGGCCAGAATTCTTAACCCGAACGGAGCCGCCCGATGCGCCACGGCGCGGGCGATGTTGCCGAAGGAGATCAGCCCGAGGGTCATGCCGAACAGACGCGGGAAGGCGTACAGGACACCACGTCCCTGCAACCAGCGCTCGTCCCGGGCCATGCTGTCCATCAGGGTCACACGCCGATACGTCGACAGGATCAAGGCCATTGTGTGGTCGGCGACCTCTTCGATGAAGACGTCGGGAACGTTGGTGACGGGAATGCCCCGCTCGGTCGCCGCGCCCACGTCGATCTTATCCACGCCGACGCTCCCGGTCGAGATCACCTTGCACTTTTCAAACGACTCGATCGCGCGCCTCGTGAGGAAAACGCGATGGACGTACACTGCGTCCGCGTCGCGCGCCTCGGCGATGAACTCGTCCTCGTCTTCGGACATGATCTCTCGAAGCTCGACATCAAGCTGCCCAAGGGCTTCCATCTCCAGATCGTAGTTGGCGGGTTGAATGCCACCTGCGCTTGGTGAACGTTGAACGACTATCTTGTACATGAGTGATGTGCTCTTCTCAAAGGGATATTCTCTAATCGGAAGACAGAATACGTGAGGAGGCCGAGTGTGTCTAGCAGTTGACGCTGAATACCGGGACGAACGAGGAGAGCAACTCCAATCACCCACAGCTGGCACGCAGCACTGACCCTCGGCGCGTTGAAACACCTTGTGACCGGCGATACAATCGCGCTGAAAGTAAGGCTATGAGCCGAATTGCGGCATGTACGGCTTGAGAGTTGATGACGCAGAAACCGTCAAAAGAGACAAGAGCCAAGAAGTCCGTCGTCATCCGCGACGGGTACAAGCGCCCATTTGACCTCACGATCATAGTTCTGGCTCATATCCTGTTGTTCCCACTGTTTGTCATCCTCTGGATCGGAATCCCTCTCGTCATCTGGCTAGGAGACCGGGGATCGGTCTTCTACCATCAGGAGCGAGTCGGACAGAGCGGCAAGCGATTTAAGGTAATCAAGTTCCGCACGATGGTACGAGACGCTGAGTCGCGGACCGGGCCGGTGTGGGCTGCAGAGCGAGACAGTCGTGCCACGAGAGTAGGGCGGTTTCTTCGCACGTTCCGCTTCGACGAGCTTCCACAAGTCATTAACATCCTAAAAGGGGAAATGAGCATCGTCGGGCCGCGACCTGAGCGTCCTGAGTTGGTCGAGCAGTTCAGCCATGAGGCGCCGAGCTTTACCGATCGCCTTCGGGTACGTCCCGGCGTCGCGGGACTCGCCCAAGTGAGAGGTACCGCGCAGACCCGGCCCCGAGACAAGCTACGCTATGACAACCTGTACATAGCGACGCTGAGTCCCTGTATGGACATCAAGCTCCTTTTCCTCTCCGTCTGGGTGGTGCTCAGGCGCAGTCTGCGGCGATCGGGCAATTGACGGGACTGCCACGCACTAGGCCCGTCGCCGTCGTATTGCGCGCGCGACGGGCTGATTGCTACAATCCCCGAATAGGGACACCCCCTCGCCACCACACGGAAGCCGGTTAGGACACACACGCATGGTACTGAGCGACCGCACGATACGAGAAGAGATCGACAAGGGCGGCATTGTCGTCGATCCCTTGGGCGACGGCTGTATTCAACCTGCCAGCGTGGACGTCCATCTCGGACCGCAGATACTGGTGTTCCAAAACTCTCGCCGCCCTTACATCGACGTCGGGGAGGACATGACCGATCTCACCGAGATGGTCGAGACGGGAGAAGATTCCCCCTTCATCCTCCATCCCGGCGAGTTCGTGCTGGGCACCACGCTCGAACATATCGAGATTCCTGGCTACCTCGTCGCCCGGCTGGAAGGCAAGAGTTCCCTGGGGCGCATCGGGCTGCTGATACACTCGACGGCTGGGTACGTCGACCCGGGCTGGAAGGGCCACCTCACGCTTGAGCTGAGCAACGTCGCCAACCTACCCATCACGCTCTACCAAGGGATGAAGATCGGGCAGCTGTCGTTTCTCATGCTCACGACGCCCGCGGAGCAGCTGTACGGCTCTCCCAGTCTGGGCAGCAAGTACCAGGGTCAGGTCGTCCCGACTCCGAGCCGTATGTACATGGACTTCAAGGACGAGAGTTCGAAGGACTAGTACCGTGTCAACATGGTTTTGATATTACGATTCACCCTCACCCCCGTATCGAGTACGGGGCAGGCTCTAGCCCTCTCCCACGACGGGAGAGGGGATAAATCGGCATCTACCTGTTCATCATATTCAAGTTGACTGAGTACTAGGGCCATGAACCACATGCGAAGGGCGGTTACCCTCGCGCGCCGGGCCCTCGGCTCAACGAGTCCCAATCCCGCCGTTGGGGCCGTCGTCGTAAAGAACGGTGAGATCGTGGGAGAGGGCTTCACGCAGCCGCCGGGCGGCGACCACGCGGAAGTCGTCGCCCTCAAACAGGCAGGTTCCCTTGCACACGATGCGACGCTCTATGTGACCCTTGAGCCGTGCAACCATACTGGACGCACACCTCCGTGTGCGGATGCGATCATCGAGGCGGGTATATCCGACGTTCACGTTGCCATACGCGATCCAAACCCTGAAGTTTCCGGTGGCGGCCTCGAGCGGCTGAAGTCCGAGGGAATTCGAACCCACCTTGGCGGGGAGTCGGTGGCAGTGCGGCGTCAGCTGGAGGCGTGGTTGAAGGTCGTGACGACAGGCCGACCCTTTGTCACAGCCAAGTTCGCCATGAGCCTGGACGGGAAGATCGCCACACGCAAGGGCGACTCGAAGTGGATCACCGGAGACAAAGCGAGGTGGCACGTCCACAAGATGCGTGCGCGGACTGATGCGGTCATGGTTGGCATCGGCACGGCATTGGCCGACGATCCCCGGCTGACCGCCCGCGACGAGCGCGGCAATCCACTGGCTCGCCAGCCCCTCCGAGTGGTCGTCGACTCTCGCGGCAGGCTGCCTTCAACTGCCCGTCTCCTCACCGAACCAGGAGAGACCCTGATCGCAGTAGGACCCAACGTTGGCGGATTGACGGTTGAGAGACAAAACAACGATGTCGATGTCCTGCCTTTCCCATTACTAGACGAGCATATTGACCTGGAACGCCTCATCGAATTCCTTGCGGAGGAACGGGACGTTACGAGCATAATGGTGGAAGGCGGAGGCGCGCTGCTCGGCTCTCTGTTCGACCTCGACCTCGTAGACAAGGTGGTCGCCTTCGTAGCGCCGATGGTAATCAGCGGAGCGAGCGCTCCATCGCCGGTCGGTGGGACGGGAGTAGAGATGATGGCCGACGCGCTTGAATTGGAACGCGTTCGGTGGAAGCGGCTGGGACGGGATATGCTCATCACCGGATACTGCTGAGGTGGGATGTTTACGGGAATCGTGGAAGAGGTTGGGACCGTCCGCGCGGCCGGTCAGGGACGGCTGGCTATAGCCGCCTGCCAAGTGATGCCGACGTTGGAAATCGGCGGCAGCATCAACGTGAACGGCACGTGCCTCACCGTTACTACGTTGAATTCCGACGAATTCACGGTCGATGTCGTGCCCGAGACGCTCCGGCGCACGAACCTCGGCCAGTTGCGGCCCAACAGTCCTGTCAATCTGGAACGTCCCCTCCGCGCTGACGGTAGGCTCGACGGCCATATCGTCCAAGGACACGTAGACGGAACGGGGACTATCAGCGAAATATCGACGGATGGAGAAGCGCTCATGGTTCGCATAGACGTGCCTGAGCGACTTGTCCGATATGTGGTGGAGAAGGGATTCATAGCTGTGGACGGGGTGAGTCTCACGGTTGTACACTGTGACGAAGCGGGCTTTTCGGTCACCGTGATACCACACACCTGTGACCATACGATATTCGGTTCACGCAACGTTGGAGACGCCGTCAACGTCGAGATCGACATCTTTGCGAAGTACGTCGAGCGACTGACGGCAGGGAGATAAGGTACGAAACGATGCCGGAGATATCGGTTGATCAGGCGGTAAGCGATATCGCCAAGGGGCGGATGGTCATCGTCGTCGACGACGAAGACCGTGAGAACGAAGGCGACCTCATCATGGCCGCCGAGAAGGCCACCCCTGAGACTATCAATTTCATCGTTCGTCACTCGAGCGGCATCGTCTGCGTACCCCTGACCGCCCAAAGGCTCGAAGAGCTTCAGCTGCCGATGATGGTGCGAGACAACACCGCTAGACTGAGCACGGCGTTTACGGTTTCGGTCGACGCCCTGGAAGGAACCACTACCGGTGTTTCGGCTCACGATCGTTGGGTCACCGTGCAGCGACTTGTCTCCCCTGGCACCAGACCTGAAGACCTCGGAAGACCCGGCCATATATTCCCACTTCGGTACACGGAAGGTGGTGTTCTCGTCCGCGCGGGGCACACGGAGGCGGCAGTGGACCTTTCTCGCATGGCGGGACTCGACCCGTCCGGCGTCCTGTGCGAGCTGATGAACGAGGACGGCACGATGATGCGGATGCCTGATCTGCTCCGATACTCCGAGGAGCACGGCATCGGTATCGTGAGCATCGCCAGCATCATCGCGTATCGCCGTGAGCACGAGCGGATTATCGAGCGAGTCGCGGACGCCCGCCTCCCCACAAAGCGCGGCAAGTACACGATCACGTCCTATCGCAGTCTCGTGGACACGGCAGAGCACGTCGCGCTGGTCGTCGGCGATATTTCCACCGACGACCCCGTGCTGGTACGAGTGCACAGCGAGTGCCTGACGGGGGATGTGTTCGGGAGCCTGCGGTGTGACTGTGGTGAGCAAGTCGATCTGGCCCTCCAGGCAATCGAAAGCGAGGGCAGGGGGGTCTTTCTCTACATGCGGCAGGAGGGCAGGGGGATCGGCATCCACAACAAGATCAAGGCTTACAACCTTCAGGACCTCGGCCTTGATACCGTGGACGCCAACGTTCACCTCGGCTACGCTCCCGACATTAGACACTACGGCGTCGGCGCGCAGATACTCAACGATCTCGGCGTGCAGCGGATGCGAATTCTCACCAACAATCCACGCAAGCTGAGCGGCCTCGACGGCTTCGGCTTGGAGGTCGTCGAGCGCGTCCCGATCAAGGCCCAACCGACCAAGGAGAACAGTCGTTATCTGGAGACCAAGCGGACCCGCCTCGGTCACCTGCTGGAAGAGTCCGACACCCACGTGAACGGCTCCGAGGGTGTCCTCTCCGAGATGCAGGAGGCCGCCGATGCCGATTGAGATTCGGGGAAGCCTGCGGGGTGATGGGCTCAGGATCGCCGTCATAGTCGCCAGATTCAACGACTTCATCACGTCGCGACTGCTCGAAGGCGCGACCGCGGCCCTGTCCCAATACGGCGTGGCCGATGAGAATATCACCATCGTGTCCGTTCCCGGTTCATTTGAATTACCGTTCGTCGCCAAGCGTCTTGCCACTTCGGACCGCCACGACGCCGTCGTCTGCCTGGGCGCGGTGATTCGAGGCGAGACCGACCACTATGAGCACGTCGCCGGAGAGGCCGCAAAAGGCATTGCCGCCGCCGGCATGTCATCCGGCGTTCCGGTCATCTTCGGTGTTCTCACCACCGAAACCGTCGAGCAGGCGATCAACCGAGCAGGCGGGAAGAGCGGCAATCACGGGTACAGCGCGGCAGTCACGGCAATCGAGATGGCGAATCTTGCCAAGGCTATCGATTCGGAATAGCCGTTTAGTGGGTCGAGCCGCGATTCAGTCCATCCGGTAGAGCCGGATAGCGTCCTCATCGAACTCAAGGCCGAGTCCGGGCGTCTGCGGCAAGACTAACTCGCCGTCCTCGATTCTGGGCGGCTCTTTGTAGAGCGGCAGCGACCACGGCATGTATTCCGTGTAGATTCCGTTGGGAATCGCGGCTATGGCGTGACAGAGGAACTCCGGCACAAGGTGACTCACGACCGGCACGTTGAACGCCTCGGCCAAGTGGGCGACCTTCATCCAGCGGGTTAGCCCGCCAACACGCATGAGGTCGATCATCACGATGTCGATCGACCGCCGTTCGAGCATGTAACGGAACGGCTCGATGCCGTAGTGGTACTCACCCGCCGCGATGGGTACAGTTAGCGCGTCGGCCACGCGGGCCTGTCCTTCGAGATCGAGATGGTCGACGGGGTCCTCCAGCCAATAGAGCCCGTACTCCTCCAACTGTTTTCCAATGGTCACCGCTTCGTTCACCGACCACCCCCGGTTCACGTCTACCATCAGGTCGATGTCATCACCGACGGCCTCACGTAGAAGGCGGAGTCGCTCGACCTCTTTCGCGGGACTCGATTCGCCGCCAAGACGCAACTTCATTGCTCGGAATCCCTGCTCGACGAACGACCAAGCGGCATCCGCTATATCCTCTGGACGGTGCGGTCTCCAAAAGCTGCCGCTTGCGTAGACAGGCAATCGGTCGGTGAATCCGCCCAGCAGCTTGTGTACGGGCTGTCCTGCTATCTTGCCGCGAAGGTCCCACAGGGCCACTTCAATGGCGGCAATGGCGTGTACGGCCACGCCTGCCGTCGATCCCGCTCCGGCCGCCCAGTAGAGGTCGGCGACGATGCTCTCTAGCTCCATAGGACTTCGTCCAACGACTTCCTGTGAGAGCGCGTCGACCGCGGCCTTGAGGGCGTCGTTCATCGACCAGGGAACCAGGGTGGCGTGTCCGATGCCCTCGATTCCGTCGTTCGTACGCAGTTGCAGCGTCACGAAAACCGTCGCGGGCGGTCTGTCGGCCAAGTCGGTAGAAGCGCCCGGCTCCCGCGGGACCGCGACGACGTGCGTGGTAAAGTCTTGGATCTTGGACATCAGTTGCTCGGCGACTGAATGCTCATTGGCACTCGGTGTGGCATAATCTGCGGGAATCTATGGGCTGTTCTGAATGGCCATCACGAGGATGAACACGACGACAGGGATGATAATCATCCAAAGAATTCTTCTTGGACTGAGTTTCACCAATCGCTCCTCATGATCCCGTTTCGACCCCAATCTTACCACACGAGTTTTGCGGACCCCGTATGGGATATAAGCTGATCGCCCTCGACATCGACGGGACCATCCGCAGCAATGAGCATCCCCTGTCTAAGCGGACGTGCCTCGCGCTTGAAGCCGCTCGTAGCGCGGGCGCAATCGTCACCATCGTTACCGGCAGGATGTACCTCTCCGCGCTCAACGTGACCGCTGATTTGGACCTGTGTTCGCCGGTCGCGACGTATCAGGGCGCGCACATCGCCGATCCGGTAACGCACGAGGTGCTGTGGCACAGGCCACTCACGTCGCAGATGCTCAGCGACACGCTCGATCTTCTCTATCCCGGCGATCACGAGATACTTGCTCATCACCGCGGCCACGTCTATGTGGATAGGCTCTCTGAGTGGACCGAGGCCTATGTAGAGCGCAACCACGTACGTGTTCACCTTGTTGATGACCTTCGCAGCTTGGGGGAGGAAGGTGTGACGAGACTGATCGTAGGTGGTGATGAAGATGCCGTTGGCGAGGTAACAGCAACGCTCAAGTGGACATTCGACTCTCGCCTTCAGATTACGAGATCACTGCCGTATTTCTGCGAGGTGCTGCATCCCGATACGGGAAAGGATCTGGCCTTGCAGCGGCTCTGCAAGATACTCGGCGTCCGACGAGAAGACACCGTCTCATTCGGCAACGGCGATGAGGACGCCGCGATGATCGTGTGGGCTGGACTCGGTGTCGCGATAGGCGATGGCAGCGCTGCCGCCATCGCCGCAGCCGACGAGGTCGCTCCGCCGCTAGCGGACAGCGGTGTCGCCGATGTCGTAGAGCGGCTCTTGCGTGACGGTCTGCTGGGGTGAATGCGATGGTTGGAAGCCCAATCCTAAATCGTAGTACTCGATTCACACAACATGACGTTGCGCATTGTGCGTCGCACTCTTACACTGTGAATCACAAAGTCCGTACGCCTATGGGCATGAAGGACGAGCGCCCGTGAGCGTTGGAGGGGATATGGAGGCACCAACAGAGATCATATTCGAGGTGACTGAAGCCATCGAAGGCGGTTTCGACGCTCGCGCCTTGGGTTACAGCATCTTCACGCAAGGGGAAGACTGGGCCGACCTTAAGGCAATGGTGAAAGATGCCGTTCTTTGTCACTTTGGTGACGGGGGTGAGCCTAGGGTTATCAGGCTGCACTTCGTCAGGGACGAAGCCATCGCAGTATGAAGTTGCCCCGCGATATGTCAGGCGAAGACTTGGCCTGGCGGTTACATCGTCGCTATGGCTATCAGTTCGTCCGACAAAGGGGAAGTCATATGATGGTGGTATTAGCCATTGGCGGCGTGAAACACAGCGTGACCGTCCCTCGCCACCGTGCCATGAGGGTGGGTACACTAAACGGGATTGTGTCCGATGTTGCTGTGCATCTGGGAATAACCAAAGACGAAGTGCGTAGCGAGTTGTTCGGTAGCTAATCCCGGGTCGTCGGCTTTGTAACCGGCCAACCAGACGTGGGCGAGACGACGGAGTGCCAAAGTGGACCCAATCCACCAAGTATCTGACCCGTTTCGAGTTTAGGGAGCTATTGAGTGACGGCCGTTGCGGGGGGAAGTGGTGAAAGCACTTAAGCCCAAGATCGTCGTTCTCGGCAGCATCAACATGGACTTGGTTGCCGTAGCTCCGGCGCTGCCGAAGCCCGGCGAGACGGTCATGGGGGACGGCTTCGCGACCTTGCCCGGCGGGAAGGGCGCGAATCAGGCCGTTGCGGCCGCCCGGCTCGGCGCGGATGTGCGCATGATTGGCAGGGTGGGGGACGACGTATTCGGCCCCATGCTGCTTGAGAGCTTGGAAGCGAATGGGGTGGATGTTGAGGACGTGATAACGACGCCTGACATGTCGTCCGGCATTGCCGTCATCCTGCTTGACGACGATCGGCAAAACTACATTGTTGGGATCTACGGGGCGAACATGGTATGCAACGAAGTCCAAGTCGCGGCCGCGAGTCGCGCGCTCGACGGCGCGGACGCGCTCTTACTGCAAATGGAAATCCCCTTCGATGTTTCCCTGGATGCAGCGCGCGTCGCTCGTCAAATGGGAGTCCGAGTCATATATGACCCGGCTCCGCCTTCGGATATTCCCTTCTCGTCCTACGAGGCCTTCGACATCATCGCGCCGAACCAGTCGGAAGCCGAGGTCTTGACCGGTGTCACCGTTAGCGGCATAGATTCTGCATGTGAGGCGGCAAGTATACTCCGGGCACGAGGCGCCCATACGGCGCTCATTAAATTGGGCGAGCAGGGCGTCGTATACGCAGCCGAAGAGGGGGTCGGATACGTACCTGCGTTTGAAGTCGATGCGATCGACACCGTGGCCGCCGGAGACGGATTCGCCGGCGCGCTTGCAGTCGCCCTCTCAGAGGGACAACCGCTTGAGCGTGCTCTTAGATTCGCATCTGCCGCCGGCGCGCTGGTCGTCACCAAGCGGGGCGCGCAGGACGCCATGCCGGATCGTGCCGAGGTCGAGGGGCTCTTAGATTCACGGTAGGCCAGACCATTTTGCGATGAGGCTGGCCACGTCTCACTCGGCCTGTTCCGATATAATCGCGGAAATAGATTCTGCTAACAGTTACCTCAAAATGAAAAACACCCGTACAGAATACATCGCATATGGAGATGGGCAACTTCCGGTCGAAGTGCCTGAGTGGACTCGCACTATCGTTGCCAAACCACCGATGTCTCCCGTGCCTGACATCGAGGGAGCGGTGCGCGAGGCTCTTGCCAACCCGATTGCACACGAACCGCTGCGCAAGCTCGTCAGTCCATCGTCAAAGGTGACCATCGCGTTTGACGATGCGTCCGGCTCGTATTTTCAGACCAAGCGGACCGACTTTCGACAGATCGCCATCGAGGTGATTGTCGAAGAGCTTCACAAGTCGGGCGTCGAGCTTGGAAACATAACGCTTCTGCTCTCACAGGGACTCCACCGGAAGCTGACTCGTACCGAGATGGAGACGTTCTTGGGCCGCAGGCTCGTACTCCAGTTCGGTTATAACCAGCTGTACAGCCACGACGCCGAGGACCCGGAGCAGCTCGTCCACCTCGGCTACACCAAGCGCCAGTGGGACGTGGAAGTCAATCGCGCCGTCGTCGACTCCGACCAGTTCATTTACCTTAACACGATGTGGGCTCCGTTCAACGGCGGATGGAAGTCCACCGCGGTCGGACTCGGCACCTTTCGCAGCATCCGGCATCACCACAGGCCGTTCCCGATAGCTTCGGGGCAGTCCGTCGACGATCCAAAGAACTCGGCGTTCAAGAAGTTGGTCTGGGAGCAAGGCGAGGTCATCAAGAACGCCCTTGAAGAGAAGGGGAGGCGTATCTTCACCATCGAGACCGTTTACGACAATGCCGATCCTCAGAAGGATCTGATCGCGATGTTCGCCGGGCATCCGACCGAGGTGCACCCGCACACTCTCAAGGCCATCGACGAGCAGCTTACCGTCGAAGTCGAAGGGCAGTCGGACATTCTCATTGCGGGCCTGTCGAACGTCGAGTGCTACTCGAAGTTCTCCGTGATGAACCCGATCTTGGTGGCGAACCAGTCGATGGCCAACACGATCATGCAGTTTCAAGGCAAGCCCGTCGTGCGAGAGGGCGGCATCGCCATCATTGCACATCCTCTGACGGCCCGCTTCGACCGGGCAAGGTTTGCGTCCTACGTCGAGTTCTACGAAAAGCTCCTGACACAGGAACGCGACCCCTACTGGCTGTGGGAGAACCACGTCGAGGACTTCGCGCACCGCCCCGAGTACATCTACGGGTATCGCCACAAGTACGCCTACCACGGCGCGCACCCGTTCTTCATGTGGAACAGCACGCTGATACCGAAGCGCTATCTGAGCGGAATCTTCTTTGCGGGAGTGAAGGACTTCGATGCTGCGGAGCGTTGCGGCTTTCGCGCCTTCGCCACCGTGGAGGAGGCCATCGAGGCCGCGCAGGTAGAACTGGGCAAGAACGCGAGCATTTCGTTGCTCAAACGTCCGCCGACGTTCATTCCGCGCGTTTCGTAGCTTCCAGGGAGGCTAGAGCATCGCCTCGTTCAGGATCACGCCGAAGCCCGGTCGGTCCAGTGGCGTGAGATAGCCGTCGACGACCCTCGGTTCGTCAAACCAGAGCTCGTCCGCCGGCGCTTCCCATCGCTCGGGATGCGTCTCGGCGAGGTCCTCACAGTCCGTGGCCGCGATCACGTGCAGGCCCCAAATCTCGCCGCCGCGATGCGGCACGACGGGCACGCCGTATTCAGCAGCGATGTCGAGAATACGAAGCGTTTCGGTGATGCCCCCGCACCACGCAACGTCGGGCTGCCAGATATCGAGAGCGCCCGCCTTGGCAATCTGCCCGAACCCGAACCGGGTGAACTCATGCTCGCCGCCTGCGATGTTGATGGGATGTACGATGTCCCTCAACTCAGCCTGCTCCTCTAGGTGATCCGGCGTTGTGACGTCCTCGAACCAGTAGAGGTCGAATTCACGCAAGGCGTGAGCCATTAGCTTCGTCGTGTCGAAATCCCACGCCATGTAGGGGTCGGTCATAATGAGCGCGTCGTCACCGAAGAGAGAACGCGCATGACGGGCGTTGTCCACGGTGTACCGTACGTCGTCCTCCGATGCCGATTCTCCGGGTGGGAACTTGGCCGCCGTATAGCCCATGTCATGGTAGCTCTCCAACTCCTTCCCGGTCGCATATCCCCGAACCTTCGGCTTGCGGAGTCCGCCGAGAAGGTCGTACACGGGTCTTCCCTGGGCCTTGCCCAGCAGGTCCCAGAGCGCCAGGTCGAGGCCGCTGAGCGCCATTACGGGCAGGCCCTTTCGCCCATAGGGGAGTGACAGCGCGTACACTTGGTCCCAGAGCGTTTGAATATCCTCGACGGTCTCGATTTCGCATCCGACGACCAGTTCGCGGAAATGCTGATTGACGACCAGACACGCCGGATCTCCACCGCCACCGTATCCGTAGCCGACCACTCCGTTGTCCGCCTCCACTCTCACGACGATCTGCCAGAAGTGCGACTGCCATACGCCCGCCGGCAGGCGCTTCCACTTCGGATACACGGCGCTAACGTCGGTGATTCTCAATGGTTCTTCCTAGGTGAGTGGTGTGGGGTAGCGTATATACCGGATTCGCCGTTGGCAACGCATCTTATCCATCCCTACTTGCCATCCACAATCCCTTCGTATTTGGCCGCACTCAGGCGAACGTTGCTCTGCTAGAAGAACTGCTCACCTGCTAGAATATGTTGCAAAGAGCAAAATTAGAGGTCCCGTTATGGGAACATTCAACTGGCCGCTCCGCATTTCCAGCATGGACGGCCGGCAGTCCAGGGACATTGAAGCGACGGTGGATACCGGAGCCGCTTACACCACGCTGCCGACTGGCCTGTTGAGTGAGTTGGGAGTTGAGCCGATGGGCCAACGGCGCTTCTTACTGGCGGACGGACGGAGAGTTTGTATGGACTTCGGGGAAGCGCGGGCGACCGTTGACGGCGAGAGTGTGACGACCCTTGTGATCTTTGGAGAAGACGATGCGCCGGCACTGCTTGGGACTTATACCCTGGAAGGCTTGGCCCTGGCAGTCGACCCCGTGGAACAGCGGTTAGTGCCTACTCACCTCATCTTGTACTAATACCAATTTCGTGTGATGCGACCATAAAGGAATACAACGTCAAGCTTTACATCGTCACTCCGGCGTAGGGCGGAGTCCAGAGATCAAAGACTGGATTCCTGCTTCCGCAGGAATGACGGATTTATGGTGTAGTCAAGAAGAAATGGTATAAGATCGTAGACCCTTCTCTGGCTCCAGAGTCCTTCAACAAGCTCACTTCGAGCGTCCTGTCTCTCCCTATTCCCTTCGACTTGCCACCACTAATTCCTCACTGAGGTATAATCGCCGCACCCCTGCGAGTCGGAGCGTGTGATGACGACCAACGGCCCCCAGTCCATGCTCGAAGGCAAGCCGCTGCTCATGCTGATGGACGGTCATGCCCTCGTGCATCGCGCGTGGCATGCCATCAGGGAGCCGTTGACCGTGAGCGCGACGGGAGAGGACGTACGGGGAGTGTACGGCTTCGTGAACTCCTTTATCCGCAGCCTTCAGGACTGGGAGCCGACGCACTGCGCCATCGCCTTCGATCTACCCGTGCCCACCTTCCGCCACGAGCGATTCAAGGACTACAAGGCCCACCGTCCCCCCACGCCGCCCGAGTTGCGGTCCCAGTTCGAGCGAGTCCGACAACTCATTGATGCCTTCGAGATTCCCGTCTTCCAGTGCGAGGGTTACGAGGCCGACGACGTGCTCGGCACTCTCTGCCTCCAGGCCGAAGAGCAGGAGATCGAGACGGTCATCCTCACGGGCGACTCCGATACGCTGCAGTTGGTCTCCCCCTGGGTGCGTGTCTTTATGGCTAGCAGCGTCCAGCAGGCGAAGGTCTACGACGTGGCCGGAGTGAAGGACCGTTACGGTGGGCTGGGACCCGAGGCCGTGGCAGACATTAAGGCGCTTCAGGGAGATTCCTCTGACAACATACCCGGAGTACCGGGAGTCGGTATCAAGACAGCAGTTAATCTCGTAGGAAAATTCGGTGACATCGAGCAGATCATCGCCCACGTCGATGAGGTCACGCCACCGCGCGCCCAGAAGAATATTCGCGCAGGAGTCGACCAGCTTCGCGAGAGCAAGGTGCTGACTACCATCGTTCGGGACGCGCCGGTGACGCTCGACTTGGAAGCGAGTCGCTTTTGGCAGTACGACCGCTCGAAGGTCGTCGGCTTCCTCACCGACCTTGAGTTTTTGAGCGTCGTGCCGCGTATACCGGCCCCGACCGGAGGCCCGGCGGTCGGTGAGCAGCAGTCCTTCGATACGATGCCCGATACTCCAGAGGTTGACTACCGTATCGTCGACACGCCGGAGGCCCTCGATGCGCTGGTGTATGAGCTCGATTCGCCGCGAGGGTTCTCCTTCGACACTGAGACGACGGGCGTTGATCCGATGTCCGCCGACCTTGTGGGCCTGTCGTTCTCCAACGAGCCTCATACGGGCTGGTACGTCCCGGTCGGACACAGCGAGGGCAAGCAGGTTGCAAGGGATGACGTGCTCGAAACCCTACGCCCGCTGTTCGAGAGCGGGACTGTTCCGAAGGTTGCCCACAACGCCAACTACGATATGACCGTGCTGAAGAATCACGGTGTCGAGGTGCGCGGGGTCACGTTCGACACTATGGTTGCAGCGGCCCTGCTCGGACGGAGGAGCATCGGCCTCAAGCAGCTCGCACTCAACGAGCTGGGCATCGAGATGACTGAGTTGTCCGACCTGATCGGGACCGGACGCAGCCAAATCACCATGGCCGACGTGCCGATTGAGCGGGCCGCCGAGTACGCAGCTGCCGACGCCGACCTGACATGGCAGCTTCATCCCCGCTTTGAACAGGAGCTAGAGGCCAAGAGCTCGACCCGCGCCATGCAGGAAGTGGAGATGCCGCTCCTTCCGGTGCTCGTACGGATGCAGGAGAGCGGTGTGTCCGTCGATGCCGACCTTCTCACTCGAATGTCCCGGAAGCTGGGCGAGGATATGGCCCGCATCCAGGACGAGATGTACCAGACCGTGGGGCGTCCCTTTAACCTCAACTCTGCTCAGCAGCTCAGCGATGTTCTCTTTAACCAGCTTAGGTTGCCTCCCACCAAGAAGCGCCAAAGAGGTTTCGCTACCGACGCAGCGTCTCTTGAGGGCCTTAAAAGTATGCTGGACGCCGGCAGGGGCGGGGATGTGGATCCGGCGGCCTATCAGGTCCTCGACCACATCCTGAACTACAGACAGCTAACCAAGATCAAGTCTACCTATACCGACTCGCTGCCCGGCCTCGTCAACCAAAGGACGGGCCGCATTCACACGAGCTACAACCAGGTCGGCTCCGCAACCGGTCGCGTCTCCAGCAACGACCCGAACATCCAGAATATCCCCGTTCGTACCGAACTGGGCAACGAGGTCCGCAAGGGATTCGTGGCGCGGGACTGGCCGGAGTGGACGCTGCTCGGCGCGGACTACTCGCAGATCGAGCTTCGAATCCTCGCTCACATCTCACAGGACCCTGCGCTCCTGCAGGCGTTTCACGACGGGCAGGACATCCACGCGGCGACCGCCTCGATGGTCTACGGCGTAAGCCACGACGAGGTCGACTCGGAGATGCGCCGGATCGCCAAGATTCTGAACTTCGGCGTCGTCTACGGCATCAGCCCTTACGGCATCAGCCAGCGGGCCGCCTTGTCCGTCGAAGAGGGCAAGGCGTTCATCGACACGTACTTCGGCAGCTACCCCGGCATCAGCGACTACATCGAAGACATCAAGGCCATGGCGAAGAAGCAGGGATACATCGAAACGCTCATGGGACGCAAGCGCTACATCCCGGAGATCAACACTCGGAACTTCGCGGCTCGCAGTGGCGCGGAGCGAGTGGCGATCAACACTCCCATCCAGGGCACCGCCGCCGACGTCATCAAGCTCGCGATGGTCAAGCTCCAGTCCCGCATGGATGAGATGGGGCTTCGTTCGCTCATGATTATTCAGGTACACGACGAGCTTATCTTCGAGGTCCCCTCGGAGGAGATGGAGGACATGCAGGCCATCGTGCTGGATATCATGCCTCGCGCGATGGAGCTTGCCGTGCCCCTCGAAGTGGACCTCAAGTCAGGTCAGAATTGGGGCGTAATGGCCTGAGTCCACGACGGCCCAGCCGCGTTGACACTTATCGGGGCATTCTCTAACATGGTGATGACACCGGAATTCGACGCATAGCCTGACACGTGGTGGGAGGAAAGATCACCTTGACGCAAGTTACTGAGTCGTTGACGATGCTGGAAGCAGTTGGAGTGTACGCGGGGAGTCTTCGGCCCAAGGACGGTGAGCAGACCGAGGCCCATAAACAGCTGTTGCGGTTCGTAAGCTGGTGCGGCGCCGAGCGCAGGATTTCAGAAATAGCTCCTTCTGAGATCGGCGAGTACAGCGACCAGTCAAACGGGGGCACCCAGTCCGCCGAGCGACTGCAAGAGGTCAAGAAGTTCCTGGCTTTCGCCAGCAAGCAGGGACTCACTGAGCATAACTTGGCGCGCCATCTTCGTATTCGCAAGGCGCGATCACGCGCAAGGGCGTCAGGTGAGGACGAGAAACGCGCCAGCGTCATCGAACTCACTCCCGAAGGCCATAAGAACCTTATTGCCGAGCTTGAAGACCTCAAATCCCAGCGAGGGCCAATAGCAGCCCAAATACGCAGCGCCGCCGCCGACAAAGACGTGCGAGAAAACGTACCCCTCGAAGCCGCACGAGAGCACCTGGGACAAGTCGAAACTCGAGTCCTTGAGATTGAAAACACCCTGACCGCCGCCGTCGTCGTCGACCCATCCGCCCGAAAGAAGTCCACGGTCCAAGTCGGTTCTCGCGTATGGCTGAAGGACCTCTCCTCCGGCAGAGAGGCCCAGTACACCGTCGTGAGCGCCTCCGAAGCAAAACCCTTGGAAGGCAAGGTGTCGGACGAGTCCCCGGTTGGGAAGGCCGTAATCCGACGACGCGAGGGAGATCAGGTCGACGTCCAGACCCCGCGTGGCCCGCGTGGCACGACCGTGACGTACTCGATACAGAAGGTGGCGTAATCTCCACGCCGTAACGTCCCTCCCGTCCGCTCCTCTCTGTAGTATCTTCTACCTCCGTGAATTGCCGCACTGCGGCACAACGCTTGCAGCGCGTTCTCTCCCTCGCTGCCGCGTCTCGAGGTAAGCGCGGGCCGACGGGGAGCAGGGAGGGTAATGTACAATTACTCCCCACAGTTCCGGCGCGCCGGACACCTGCGTCAGGCAATTGCCTCCCCAATCATGATCATGCTTGCCAAAGACATCAATCGGGACAACAGGGAGATCGTCGAAGAGCTACGCCGGGACGTTGACGGCGAAGTACGCGCCGACCGCATGTCTCGATTGCTCTACAGCACCGACGCGAGCATCTACCAAGTCGAGCCGGTAGCCGTCGTACTCCCAAAGACGGCCGAGGATGTCATCGCCGTCCTCACTGCCGCAGCACGCTACGACGTCCCCGTTCTTCCTCGCGGCGGAGGGACTAGCCTGGCCGGTCAGACCGTCAACCACGCCGTTGTCATCGATTTCTCCAAGTACATGCGAAAGGTGCTGGAGGTAAACGTCGAGGAACAATGGGTGCGTACTCAGCCCGGCATTATCCTCGACGAGCTGAACGATCAGATCAATGATTCCGGCCTCATGTTCGCGCCAGATCCGAGCACCAGCAATAGGGGAAACGTGGGTGGGGCGCTGGGAAACAACTCCTGTGGCTCGCACTCCATCGTATGGGGCAAGACCGTAGACAACACGCTCGGACTGTCGGTTGTCCTTGCGAATGGAGAGACTGCCACTTTCGGAGCATCATCCGGAGATTCCCTTGATGCCAAGCGCCGACTCGCTGGTCTGGAAGGTGATATCTACCGGACTCTCGATGTAATCGGCCAGAGCAGCCGTGATGAGGTCCTCGGGAGATACCCTAAGATTCAACGACGAGTATCCGGGTACAACCTCGACGAGCTTCTTGACACGGACGCTCTCGACATGGCGCGGTTCGTCGTCGGCTCCGAGGGCACGCTCGTGACGATTACCGAGGCTATCTTGAAGCTCGTGCCCCGTCCCAGATTCAAGGGACTCGCGGTGATCCACTTCCATGAGCTCATAGAATCGATGGAGGCGACGGTGGCGGCCCTGGAACTTGACCCCACGGCGGTCGAGCACATTGGCGGCATGATCGTCAGGCAGGCCCAGGCCAACCTCGAATACTCGCGAATGACGGGGTTCATCGACGGAAGTCCTGAATCCCTCTTGGTCGTCGAGTTCACCGGCGAGTCGGAGTCGGAGGTCAAGTCGAAGGTCGACGGGTGTGCCGCGCACATGGCAAAGCGCGGCCTCGGCTACTCGACGAAGAAACTGCTCAAGTCATCCGAGCAGGCTATGGTGTGGAACGTGAGAAAGGCCGGACTCGGCCTGATGATGAACGTGCCGGGTGACGCCAAGCCGCTGCCTTTCGTCGAGGACACCGCCGTGCCGCCCGAGACGCTTCCCCAGTTCGTGGAGCGATTCGACGAGATAGTGAAGGAGCATGGGACGGAGGCCGGGTACTACGGCCACGCCTCTGTCGGTTGTCTGCACATTCGTCCCCTCGTCGATCTGAAACGGCAGGACGGCGTTGCAACAATGGCCTCCATCGCCAATGCCGTCAGCGACCTCGTTCTGGAGTTCGGCGGGTCAATGAGTGGAGAACACGGAGACGGTCGCGCCCGCAGCGTCTGGAACGAGAAGATGTTCGGCTCGCAGATATATGACGCCTTCCGCCAGGTCAAGAAGGCCTTCGATCCGGCGGGCATCATGAACCCCGGCAACATCGTAGACTCTCCGCCGATGACGGAGAACCTCAAGATTGACCCTTCTTACCGACCGCTGGAAATAGCGACCGGCTTCCGATTCGCCAAAGAAGGAAGCTTCGCGCACGCCATAGAGATGTGCAATGGGCAGGGCGCTTGTAGGAAGCTAACCGGAACCATGTGTCCTTCCTACATGGTCACGCGCGACGAAGAGCACTCGACGCGCGGGCGGGCCAACGCGCTCCGTTCGGCCATGTCCGGCACTCTGCCGGTCGACTCGCTGACGGGCGAGCGGCTCCGTGAAGTGCTGGATCTTTGCCTGGAGTGCAAGGGCTGCAAGGCCGAGTGTCCCTCGAACGTGGACATGGCAAAGCTCAAGTACGAGTTCTCCTATCGCTACCACAAGGCGAACGGCTATCCCCTTCGCAACCGTATGCTTGCCAACGTAAGTCAACTCGGCAGGCTCGGATCGTTCTTCGCGCCGCTCTCGAACTGGGCGATGGGCATGAGTGCGTTCAAGGAACTTGCCGAAAGCATGGCCGGGATTGACCGTCGCCGTTCTCTGCCGCCATTTGCAAGCCAGACCTTCTCCCAGTGGTTTCGCGCCCGCGGCGGGTCGCAAGTGGAAGGAACTCCCGGACGGCAAGTAGTCCTGTTCTCGGACACCTTCACGGAGTACAACTACCCCGACCTAGGGAAGGCGGCGGTCAAGGTGCTCGAACACATGGGGTATGAGGTTGTCGTTCCCAAGCCGGTGTGTTGTGGGCGCCCAATGCTCTCGAAGGGGATGCTCGACGCAGCCAAGCGCAATGCTACGCGGAATGTCGCTTCCGTCCTGCCATACGTCGAACAAGGGGCCAAGCTGGTCGGCCTGGAACCGAGCTGCATCCTCAGTTTTCGCGACGACTACGTAGACCTTCTCGACGGTGAGAATGCTGGACGAGTTTCCGAAAACACCATGCTCATCGAAGAATTCGTCCTCCACGCCCAGGCAAACGATGGCGCAGAAATCCGCTACTCGAATGAGCCCGGTCGTATCATGCTGCAAGGGCACTGTCACCAAAAGGCCCTCGTCGGTACAGGCAAGGCGATGGACGTGCTATCGCAAATGCCTGGATGCGAGGTCGACGAGATATCCTCCGGCTGCTGCGGCATGGCTGGGTCATTCGGCCTTGAAAAGGAGCACTACGACGTCTCCATGAAGATCGGCGAGCAAGACCTCTTTCCCGCGATACGCGAACGGCGGAACGGCGCGACCGTCGTGAGTGAGGGAATGTCGTGCCGCCACCAGATCGAGGACGGCACCGGCGTGAGGGCGAAGCATCTGGTAGAAGTCCTAGCTGACGCCATTTAGGGGAGCGTGTCGCCCTTGCGATTGACTACCCCAGCCACTGCGCCTACACTCTTTCGACACTTACACCCGTGAGGCCCAACACATGGAGCGAGAAGACATTCGTAGGCAGATGACCGGCGTCGTGGCGACTGTGCCGACGCCGTTCGACGAGTACTACAACGTCGACTATGGACTCATGGCCGCAGCGACGGAACTCTGGATCGAGAGAGGCCTGGTTGAGGGCAAGGCGGTGCTCAAGGTCGCGGCCGCCATGGGCGAGGGGCCGCAGCTCCGTGAGGACGAGTGGAAGGCCTTGATCCAAACGGTAGTGCAGGCGGCGGACGGGCGTGTTCCGGTTATGGGCGCGGTCCACTATAAGGACACCGTCCGCACCATCGAAGACTTGAACATTGCGTCCGATGTCGGGGCGATGGGCTGCCAGGTCTCGCCGCCAATCTTCAACCAGCCCACCGAGGGCGATATGCTGCGGTATTTCGAAGACCTGTCCAACGACATCGACATCGGCGTTCTGGTCTACAACACTCACTGGTTGCCGCATGGGGGCATCTATCCCGGCACCTTCGAAAAGATGACGGAATTCGAACACATCGTCGCGATTAAGTGGAATCCGCCTGAGGGAACCCAGTACGCGGACATCTTCAAGCTGGCCGACACCTTCAACATCATGGACAACTCCGACAGGCCAATCGACTGCCATCGTCTCGGGGGGCGAGGCTTCCTGACCGACGGAGTGGACGCGCATCCGGCGTTCTATCTCGGCGTCTGGGACCTTATGGAGCAGGGCAAATACACGGAAGCGCAGGCTCAGTGGGACAGTGTTATCCCCGACCTGCGAGCCTTCTACCGCGACGTTACCCAGGTCTCAGGCGGGGAGGCGCGCGTGGCCAAGGCGCTGTCCGAGGTAATGGGGATCGCGGTCGGCCCTCCGCGTCCTCCGTCGTTGCCGCTCACTGACGATGACATGGACAAGCTCCGCTCGCTGATGATCGGGTGGGGCTGGCCGGTGCCGGAGGCAAAGTAAGACGGGATAGACTCACCGAGTGGGCAAGATAAGGGGCGTCCTCTTCGACTCCGGTGACACGCTCGTGCGTCCTATCGCCGGTTCTTGGTGGCCCAAGCAGTCGTTCATCGACGCATTCAAGGCGCATGGGATCGACGGGGCAGACATGGCTCGATTCGATGAGGCCATGTCCCTAGGCATCCGCTATCTTGATGAAAACCACAGTCTGACCACCGAGGAGGAGGAGCGTCGGCAGTTTCGTACCGCGTATACCATCGTCATCGAGACGCTGGGTGTGCAATCACCTGCCGAAGACCTGATATCCGACCTGCTTCGCCCGTTCGAGGAGGGGGTAGGCATGGAGCCGTTCCCCGACACCCGGCGAGTCCTCGATGACCTGTCCTGTCGAGGCATCAAACTTGGCATCGTCTCGGATAACTGGCCTTCCCTGGATAGACGATACCGACAGCTTGGGCTTCGTGATTACTTTGAAGCGTTCGTGATCTCTGCACTGTTAGGGTGCTGGAAGCCCTGCGAACGCATGTATACGACTGCCATTGACGAGCTGGGACTGCCGCCTGAATCGCTGATATTCGTCGACGACCGGCCTGAGAACGTTGCGGCAGCCGAGCGTCTTGGACTGAAGGGCGTCGTGATCTCTCGGTATGGGGAGACGCCGGAGACCGACCTTCCTGTCGTAACGGGTCTGGATGAAGTGGCGGCTATGATCGGGTAGGGTGGCTAGAGCCGAACGCGGACTAGCTCATATGTCGCCCGATTTCCTTTGCTATCTCATACTCACGTTCGAGGCTGACGGTTACGTCATGCGCCGGACTCGTCGACTCCTTACCTTCGAGCCTGGCAATATGTGGAGGCCCGTTTCCCCAGTCGCTGCCCACCCTGCGACGGGGAACAACGTGCATGTGGAAGTGTGGAGCGTCCTGCCCGGCGACCATGCCATTATTTTGAATGAGATTCAAGCCTTCAGGGTCATATGCCCTGATCAGCGCGTCGGCTACCCTTCGCACGGCCCGCATGATGGCGATTGCCTCGTCGTCCGTCAGATCAAAGAGAGTTGGGGCGTGACGTCGGGGGATGACGTAGACTTGGCCAAGCTCAAACTGCTTCCAGTTGACCAGGGTTAATGTTTGCTCCGTCTCCTCAACGATCCCCTTGTCCTCGCGTCCAGCAATTGCCTCGCACAGGAAGCATGGGTCGTCAGGACGCGGTTGAGTCCCCCTACGCGCGCCGCCGGGGTTGGGAGGAAGCTCAATAGGCAATACGAACTCCTTTCCGTATTGATCGGGTCGGCCGGGGCGGGAGAGAGGGTTGAACCCCGCGGGTTGAGAGCGTTACGCACCGCTTACCGCACGTTTGCGGATGCGGAGACGAATGTAACCTCCCGTGAGGAAACAAAACCCTGCGAGAGCCGCCAGGGTCCAGGGTCCCACGAGGATCGACGGCAACAAGAGTATGTTGACGAGGATGACGATACCGAAGGCGGCGAAGGACACCACCAAGTCCAAGACACTGGAGAATTCCTGCGAGGGAGAGATAATTGGCAAGTTATCCATGGCATCGTTTATCTGAACTTCAAAGAACGTGAACAGGAACCCAAGGGCCGCAAATATCAGCAGAACCGCCGGCAGCGTAAGCAGAACTGAGGCAAGAAGGCGACGATTCTCAATCTGTTGTGGGTTCACAGCCTGTTGAACCCGCTACACGAAGACCGCCGTCTTTGTCGCGGAGGCGTGCTGCTCATCCGCGTGGTAGGAGCTTCGTACTAGGGGGCCTGACGCGACGTGGCTGAATCCCAGCGACATGCCGATTTCCGCCAGCTCGTCGAACTCGCGTGGGGTATACCACTTCGCCAGGGCCACGTGACGCTTGGAGGGACGAAGATACTGCCCAATGGTCAGGAGGCCGCAGTCGACGGACCGTAGGTCTTTCATGGTCTCAATGATCTCGTCCCAGCTCTCGCCGAGTCCGACCATCATTCCCGACTTGGTCACGGCGCCGGGTGAGATTTCCTTGGCGGTTGCCAGAAGTTCCAGCGACCCGTCGTAGTCGCCCTTGGGCCGGACGCGGGTGAACACCCGGCGCACCGTCTCGATGTTGTGGTTGAGCGTATCGGGCTCTGCGTCCATCACTTTCTTGAGCGCGTCGCGGTCGCCCTGGAAGTCTGGAATCAGCACCTCGATCTTGGTGTTCGGCATACGGTTGCGGACTTGCCGGATTGTCTGTGCGAAGATGAACGCTCCGCCGTCGGGGAGATCGTCGCGGTCGACCGACGTAATCACGGCGTATCGGAGGCCCATCTGTTGGACCGTGTCGGCCACGCGGATAGGCTCCAGCAGGTCTATTCCCTCGGGTTTGCCGGTGTCTACAGCACAGTAGGCGCATGCGCGGGTGCAGATATCGCCGAGGATCATGAACGTGGCGGTGCCGCGATCCCAGCACTCGCCGATGTTCGGACACTGGGCCTCGGCGCAGACGGTGTTTAGCTGTGCGCCTTCCAAGAGGTCCTTGATCTGCCGGTAGCCCTCACTCCCCGGCATCTTGACCTTTAGCCACTGCGGCAACCGTCGTTCTGTGACCATGTCTCCCCCGCCGAAACGTGGATTTATGATAACAGAGAAGGTGTGTGTGAGGCATGTCCACTGCTTCGGGATCGGGAGCGGCACGATGTTGCCGTACATGCGAAAAGCTCTGACTCTACGATCACTGGACTCCGGCCCCGTATCGGAGTACGGGGTGACGTTCCTGCGCCGGAGTGACGGTGTGAGGGACGGCGGTGTGTCTCCATTCATGGTCATTGGCGTGGTCCGAACCCGGTCGGAAGGCTTTACCGGGAAGTCGCGCTTCACTATACTGCCCGCATGGAACCGCTCAGTGCGACGCCCAATCCCTTCGGCGGAATCGTTCTCGAACCCGATTTGCTTCCCTCCGATCCGTTGGAGTTCGCTCCGAGGCTCAAGTATTCGCTCAAGGGTTGGAAGGCAGCGGGCTACAAGGTGGTGTGGCTGGAAATACCCTTGCATCGAGCGGGCTTGGTTCCAGCCGCCGCCGGTGAGAGCTTCACCTACCATCACGCCGACGACCGGTACGTCATGATGTTCAAGAGGCTAGAGGAGGACGCTTTCGTTCCCAACTACTCGACCCACTACATCGGCGCGGGTGGGGTGGTGATTAACTCCGACGACGAGATTCTGGTGGTGCGCGAGAAGCGAGATGGTGTCGGAGCCGGTTCCTTCAAGCTGCCCGGCGGCCACCTGCACGAGGAAGAGCACTTGGCCGACGCGGTCGTGCGCGAGGTCCTGGAGGAGACGGGGATCGAGGCGCGCTTCGTCTCCCTCGTCTGCTTCCGGCACCAACACGCTTACCGCCATGGCAAGTCGGACATATACTTCGTGTGTCGCTTGGAGCCGCTGAGCGCCCGCATTTCCAAGCAGGAGGATGAGATTGCCGAGTGCGTGTGGATGCCGGTAGAAACATACCTGAATGCGGAGAGTGTCAGCATTTTCAACAAGGAGATCGTGCGCGCCGCGATCGAGACTCCGGGCTTCGGCCCAATCACTATCGCCGGCTACCGCGACCCCGCCAAGGTCGAGGTTTTTTTTCCAAAAGACGGAACGGGCGAGGGATAACCGGAAGCCGTGACCACTGAAGTCTCCATAGAAGACCTGACGCGAGCGTTAGAACACGCTAACCTGCGGAGCGAGTCGCTCCTCGAAGCCTTGCGCGCTCTGCAGAGGGCGACACCGACAGAATCCGAGGACTCGTCGTCCGAGCTTAAGGAGACCTTGACCAATCTCATCATCATGCGGACGCGCCTGAACGAGCGACAGTCGGTTCTGCCGGAGCTGCTGCGAGAGGCCTCCGGTCGCGGCCTTACCTCCGTCGTTCTCCCCGATGACGCGGCGGAGCAGTTGGGCCTGAGGTGAAGCTTAGGGCCGTCATCTTCGACCTGTACGGCACGTTGGTAGATGATCTCCGATACCCGCGCAGGCAAGAACTAGAGTACCTACGATGGGCATCGGATGCGGCGGCCGTCTTAGGAGTGCGCGCTGACGACTTCTTAGGGGCCTGGTCGGCAACTATTCAGCAACAGACCATCGGCGAGATTGGAACATCTCGGGAAGCCTACGCGCTCGTATGTGACGACCTCAACGTTGATGTGAGCGATGAGCGGTTGGAGCGTGCCGTTGCGGCCGGCTTGGAATACGTCGGTCATGCCCTGACGCCCAGGACGGATGTTATGGAAACTTTGGCACGTTTGCGCAATGGCGGACTTAAGATTGGACTCATAAGCAATAGCCTTGCCGATACGAGTAAGCTCTGGCCTTCGACGCCCATCGCTCCTCTGTTCGATGCAGTGGTACTGTCTTACGAAGTAGGCATGATGAAGCCGGACCCCGGCATCTACCAATTAGCCTGCGAGCGACTTGGAGTTGAATCGAGTGACTGCCTGTTCATTGGAGACGGAGGCAGCCGCGAGCTTACGGGCGCGTCAACCGTCGGCATGGATGCGGTATTGATCCGAGCTCCCGACGATACCGAGAACGGCGACCGCGAGGACTGGCAGGGCACAAGGATCGCGTCGGTGGAAGAGGTCATCGGTTTGATCCGAGGGGCTCGTCATGCTGGCTAAGGATGAGGTCTTCGTCAAGGGTCTATTGTAGGAAGTAACTGTTCAGTCTTCGTGAGTTGAATTGCGAAGACCCCCTCTCTGTATCTCTCCCCCGGCGGGGGAGAGATTGTAGATTCTTCGTCGCTGCGCTCCTCAGAATGACAGCAGAAGAATACTTCCTGCATATCGCACCGACTCTGAACAGTTACTGTAGGAACCGTTTCGGACAAGGGATTAAGCGTCGATCCATAGTACGCGATTGACGAGGCGTTCGTCGTGGTGCGGACAGGTGGTGTGGCCGGAGACCGTGAATCCCCATGCCAAGAGGTCTTGCTCCAGCGAGTCCGGCCCTGTGCTCTCGACGCTGTAGCCGCCAATTATGAGGCGCCCGTCTTCGGCAAGGAACTCATCGAGGAGCCGCTGCACGAGGTCTCGCCTGCGGCGGGTCGGAACGTATTCCAACCCCGTCCGCACGAAATCGAATCGCTGGGTGGGCGGCCACGTTAGGACGTTGCCGGTATGGATCCTCTCTGCCCAGGCGGGCAGTCGGCTCCGAGCGAGGTCGGCCAGCTCCGGTGAAATGTCGAGTCCGTAGGGTTCGACGCGACGGCCTCGCCCGGCAGTCCACTTATGGATGCTCTCCATCAGGTAACCGTTGGCACAGCCAACGTCGAGGAACGAGCCGTCCTTGTGAATGGCGTCGCAGATGAGACTTCGCCCGTGGGTCCAGGACCGCTCATCCCCGCTCTTCCCGGACTGGCCCCACGGCGTATCGGAGGCAAGGTAAGCGGGCGTAATGACTGCGCCGATTCGCCGGTGCCACTCGGCCTCGTCGATCTCACCGGCATCCAAGGCTGCGTCGACACTCGTCGTCAACCAGTAGGCCCTGTCCTTGACTACCTCAATCGGTTCACGCTCGTCTATGGTCGATTCTCCATGAGCATGTATTCAATTCACGGCAGTATATCCTCGAACGGCTGGAACACCAGCACGTAGACCAAAACTACTGCAATCACAAGGGCAGCAATTCTAATCACATTGATGAAACGCTTAATGAACGGCGGCGGATAGAACGCCACGACTATCGCGATCACCGCGCCCAAGAACAGAAGCCAATTGAAGTTAAGTGCAGTCGCTTCTTCGCTCATTCTCGCCTCCCGTTCTTTACGCTGAGGTAAATGGAGCCTCCACAATTAGTGTATCGCAGCTACCGACCCACCACCAAAACCAGAGTTGAGCGCTCCGACCCTACAATTGCCTGTAGGTTCTGCCTATGCCGATTCGTACGAATTCCACCTGATTCCCGCTGATCGGGCTCTCTGGATTCCTGCCTTCGCAGGAATGACGGGTGCGTTCGTTCGTCCAGCGCAACCAGCGATGAGAATGTGTGCGAACGGGGACGGAAGGGCGGGTTTCAAACCCGCCCTTCTACGGAGGATATACGTATGACGGTGGGCGGTCTCACTTATGCGTGCTGTATTTGAAGGACCATGGCGCAGCCACGATGGCGTGGCAATACTCACTACTTTCTACTCGATCGGCACTGTGTCCCCGTGCCAGGGGAAGGCGTAGCTGGGATCGTTGGAGAAGCGGTCGAGGCCGCATTCGAGCCGTACGGAGGTCATCGGCGGAAGCTCGACGGTGAAGTGCTTGCCGTTCACGGTCGTCGATGCGCAGCTTGTGGTCTTCTCGGCGCGGGTGCGCTGTCCGGGATTGTTGCCGTCGTAGCTGTAGGCGGTCTGGTCGAAGGACACGTCGGTGAACGAGTGCTCGCCGAACGCGCCCGCCTGAACGATCAGGGAACGTGTCTCGCTGTGGTTTGTGTTGACGAGTTGGATGCAAGCCTTGTCGGCCGACAGCTCGTCAACGAGGGCGGCCACGTCGGGCGGCAGGCCGGGACGACGCTCGCAGGCGTCGAAGTACCGCACGGTCGCGCGGAGGATGCCGCCGTTGTACAAGGGCGCGGATGAGCCCATGGTGGTCTGGATAAGAGCCTTGACGATCACGGGGTTGGGAGGCCAGTTGTTGTTGTCGATGATTTCCTGCACCGTGCGCGTGTCGCGTTCCATAGCCTCGACGAGATCGGCAACCTGCATGTAGTCGGCCGCCAAGGTCTGCAGGGGCCAGCCGGGGTTCTTGCCGTCGTAATACTGGAAGCGGGCGAACTCCGTGCGCGCGCCGCCCCGGTCTCCGGTCTGCTCCAGCTCATTCCAGTCCTCGGCGCTGCCGTCCCGCACGTGGGTCACCAGTTCATGATCGGCCTCCGACATCGACGCTTGGTACAGGTGTGTGAGGTGCGGCGCCCCGCCGCGGATGCTGAACTCGCCGTATGCCGCCCAGCCTTCGGCCCCGTAGCTCGTGGGCACCACAAGATTGCCGTCTTCGGTCTTGGAGTTGTCGAGGAGCATCTTCACCTGCGAGCGCAGCACTTCAAGGTATGAATCGTCGCCGCCGCTGAGCAGGTGTGCGCACTCCGCGCCGATGATGAGGCCGAGGAAGAGCCGGTCGATGGCGCGTTCGCTCGAGCTCCAGCCGTGCAGGCCGCCCCACCACTGCCCTTCGCGGGCCTCGCCCACCTTGCCGGTGGGACCGATGTTGTCGGGAATGATGCCGCCGTTGGCCTCGATGCGGTCTATCCAGCCTTGCACGTAGTCGAGCACCCACGTCTTGTACTTCTCGTCGCCGGTGTACAGGTAGGCGTTCGTCACGAGCGCCGTCGCGCACAGGTTGCTCGGCTCGTCGCCCTGCAGCACCATCTCGTCGAAGATGTCGAGGATCTCCTCGCGGCGGGCGGCGTCTTCATACCAGCGGGGTTCCAACTCCTTGATCCTCGGATAGAGGAAGTGCGGGAGAAGAGGCTCGGCGCTTGGATTGTCCTGCATCGTCCCCCGATGGCCGAAGTCGCCCAGCGACATACGGTCGAGCCAGTTGCGCACGAGATGCACGTAGTCCGACACGTTCCCGTCCGTGTGGACTATCGCCTTGTGCTGCCTCACCGAAGTCATCGGTCCGGCCCCTCCGTGCAGTGGCGACCTGAAGATATTGTGCTCAGGGTCCCAGTTGGGCGCGTCGGGGTCCTCGCCGATGTACATCGCGGCGAACTTCCTGGCGCGTTCCCGGTTCGAGGGGTTCGTCGGGTCTGCCACCCCGAAGTCGTAGAGCATCTGGTTGCCCTCGCCCATGTGGAACCAGTCGGCGTTGAACGGGATGTCAAGATTCCAATACTCGTTCCGAAGCTGCGGCATGTACATGGGGTGATTCGGGTCCTCGTCGGTCAGCTGCCGCTCCTCGCTGTAGAGCCAGGTTATGGCGTCCCACTCGCGCTTGGCGATGTCGAGGAAGCGGCGCGGTCCGCCGAGGGCGTAGAAGATGCCACGCATCGACCGGCTCTCGTAGGCGTCGTCCACGTCGAAGAAGTGGTAGACACGGCCATCGGACCTTGCGTACTTCTCCGTCGCCATGTCTCCGGCACGCGCGATGGTGTCGAATAACTGTCGCTGCAGGAGGGCCCAGTCGGGCGGGGGAGCGATATTCGTTGCGGTGATGGTTGGATAGGACGTGGTCATACTTACTCCCTCATCCGAATTCATGGGATTGCTGGGGTGATTATAGACGAAAACGAGGACTTTTGCGGAACCTATGATTTGGGAGATAGCCGGAAGCGAGGCGCCTTGCGGGACCGGTCATTGCACCCTCACCCCAACCCTCTCCCGCGAACGGGAGAGGGGGTTGTTGCTACTGGCGGGGCCGTCGTCGTACACCGAACCGGTAACCAACACCGTGATTCTTTGATAGACTGCTCCCTGACTTGCCTGATGACGACTTGGAAGGAGGTCGCGGAGCATGATCAAGCTCGGATGCCTTGTCGATCCGGCGATACGACAGCGGGACCGCAGCCACACGGACCAGGTCTCGGTGGAAGAGTTTGTGGAGTTCGCCAAGGAGCTTCGGCTGGACACCATCGACTTCCACCTCTTCGACATGCCCATGGACACCGCCCACCTGTCCCACGTCAAGCGTCTGTGCCATAGGAACGGTATGCCCATCGGGTATATCGGGCGTGGCGGCGGCCTGTTCGGTCACGAGATCCAGCAGGGCCGCACGACCGTCGAGATGGCCAAGCGTGAGGTCGACGCCGCCGTCACCATCGGAGCGCCGATGGTCCGCCTCCGCATCGGTGGACCACCGGATGCAAGGAGGCCCGACGGCAGCCTCATAGAGGAATACTGGCCGGGGATGATCGAGCGCCTCCGCCAGATATCCGACTACGCGGCCGGCAAGGGAGTCATCGTCGGCGTGCAGAATCACGACAGCGGGGCAGCCCTTTCCACGGCCGACGACGTAATCCGCATGATGCGTGATGTCGACCGTCCGAACTTCACGTATATCATGGACTGCGGTCAGTGGATGGGCTCGCCCGGAGGCAACCCGATCGGCGAAATCGACCCCGATGTCGATATCTACGCCTATATGGAGAGAGTCGCCCCCTACGCCTCCTGCGTCCGCGCCAAGATATACCGGATCGACCATGGATATGAAGAGTGGATCGACTACGATCGCATCGTCACCATCCTCAAAGACGTAGGGTATAACGGGGCCATCTCGATGGTCTTCGAGCTGCGCCCGGACACGCGAGCTTCCACGCCGGACGCCGTCCGTATGGCGACCAACCATCTGCGCGATATCCTGGCGAAGCACGGTGTCTAGTAGACCGAAAACTTTGAAATGACGGGTAGTAATTGGGGGTTGGATTCGCGCTGCACAACCTCAGGGCGGGTTTCAAACCCGCCCCTACCAAGTCATGGGTTCGTTACCCTTCAATACTAGGATGTTGAACCGCTAGGGGCGGGCAGGGGATAGGTCTTACGACGTGAGTCTGTCAAGAGCGAGGCCGTCGTCGTACACCGAACCAGACGAGCCCTGCCATGATGCCGAGCCATGCGGCGTCGGGGGTGGCCGATCCAAGATTGCGAGAGAAGGCGCAGCTTCCGCTTGATGTCGTGGGCGGTTCGGGTGTAAGGCCTATAGAGCCGGATTCAGGTGCGCGGCCTTCTCCTAGTTCTTCAAGGTCGTCATGAGCTTGGGAAAGAATGCTCGTTCGACTGCAAAGACTAACGTTTGAGCCGTCGTGTGAATAGACGATGTACTCTTCGCCCTCCACGAACGTGAACCCGCAGCTTGCCTCCGATCTCCGTGTGGTGAAGTACATGGTCTCGTAGGAAGGGCCCTTCCAAATGGTCTCCACTTCGAAGACGACCGTTGTGGGGTCCGTGGACGAGATCGTTGTTGAGTTGGGGTCGTGGAACTCGCGGACTTGGATGACCTTGCCTGAGAAGACAGCGGCGGAGCGGGCTAGCTCGTTAAGGGGTGGATCGGGGTGTACGCATGAACAGGCCAGAGCCTGTTGAGTGTTCGTGAAGAACCAGAGTAGGCTCAGCGAGAGAATCAGGGCCAGGCGGATCGCATGTGTCGCCATGTAGTCCTCGTTCTGTGCGATGTCACCATATTCTTGCTGATCGGGCATTCTGGATTCCGGCCTGCGCCGGAATGACGGATGGATTGTTGGCAATGCCAATCACCATGTAGTCCTAAAGAATTGGCATATTGGCGCAATTATAGCAGCGACAGTCCGGCTCCTCCGGCTGCTGAGAGGAGGACGACGAGCCAGGGGGGCCATTTCCAGAAGGCGAGGAGGCCGAATGCGGCGACTCCTAGTGCGAGGTCTTCTCGTGATGTGATGGCGGTGGTCCAGACGGGGTCGTAGAGGGCTGCGCCGACGAGTCCGACGACGGCGGCGTTGATGCCCATGAGGGCGGCGCGGAAGCTCGTGTGCGACCTCAGGCTGTCCCAGAACGGGAGGATGCCGACAACGAGGAGAAATGACGGGAGGAAGATCGCGCCGAGGGCGAAGAGTCCGACCGTCCAGCCGCCGCTGACGGTTCCGAGGTAGGCGGAAAAGGTGAGTAGGGGGCCGGGGACGGCCTGGGCCGCGCCGTAGCCCGCGATGAACTGGTCTTTCGTGGCCCAGCCCTGTGGGACGACCTCGGCTTGGAGGAGGGGCAGGATCACGTGGCCTCCGCCGAACACCAGCGAGCCGCTGCGGTAGAAGCCGTCGAAGATGTTCAGCCATTCGGTCTCGATGGCCTGCCTGATGAGGGGAGTGCCGATCAGCAGGACGAGGAAGACGGTGAGGCATGTGAGGGCGAGCCAGCGACTGATGGAGATTTTTCGTGTAGATGAATCGGCTTGTTCGGTCCGGTCGCGGAGAAGACGCCAGCCGACGAGTCCGGCGACGGCAATGACGACGATGTTGGCGACGGGGTGCTGCCAGAAGAGGAGGGCGATGCCGGAGATTACGGCTATCGTGGCGCGTGCCTTGTCGGGGGCGAGGTTCTTTGCCATTCCCCAGACGGCGAGTGCGACGACGGCGACGGCTACGGTCTTGAGGCCTCTCAGCCAGCCCTCCGTGACGAGATCGTCGAACTCGGTGACACCGTAGGCGAACACGATTAGTAGGGCGGCGGAGGGCAGGGTGAAGCCCAGCCACGCGGCTACTCCTCCGAGTAGTCCGCCGCGGGTGATGCCCACGGCGATGCCGAGCTGGCTGCTGGCGGGACCGGGGAGGAACTGGCACAGGGCAACGAGGTCGGCGTAGGAGCGCTCATCGAGCCACCTGCGGGTGACGACGTACTCCTGGCGGAAGTAGCCGATGTGCGCAACGGGGCCGCCGAAAGACGTCAGCCCAAGCCTGAGGGCGACGAGGAGGATTTCGATGAGCCGACGGGGTGTGCCGGGTGTGGGGGAGGGAGGGGGTTCGGGGTTCAAGATTTGCTGGTCAGTGGCGAGGTTTTCGAGATTGTGGGGTCATCCCGGCGAAAGGAGGCTATTACAAAACGTGCCGTGATGGAAGGAGCTTTCTGACGAGCAGGCTTTCCAGGCGGTCTTGTGAGTGAGCGAGAGGGGGTCAGACTTAGAGTTGGGGGGACCGGTCTGATGGAAAACTTTCGAAAAAGACGGACATCCTCGGACATTTCACGACAATTGCGTTGTTATTGTAAAGTTGATGGGGCGAATTCTTGGGATTGGCGGTAGGTCACGAGTGGATGCCGAGTCGTGATTTTTATTAGTTTTTGTAACATTCAGTAACATTTTGTAACTCTCGGGGCTGTCGCACCGAGGACGCTCATATGTAGTGTGGTACATGCGTTCTTGTTTGTCAAGTGTCAGGCGAGTGGGGGTGGTGGTTCGGAGGTGCGTGAAGCGATGTAATTTGCTGAAGCAGGCCTTTCACCCTCACCCAAGCCCTCTCCCACGACGGGAGAGGGGGTTTTTCAAAGGGAATTATATCGCAAAGTAAACAAAATCGCCTAAACGGGAGCGGCGGCGTGGCATTCCGAGCACCGATTATCGCGGTGGAGCACGTCAGGATAGTAGACCTCACGCCCACAGTCCGAGCACCGCGATTCCCTATCCTCAATCGCCGTGCTAGGCGGTGTGTTGAACATGGCTTGTAGTGCTTCTTCCGGTGTTGCGTCGATGCGCGGCGGGTATGGCTTGCTAGGGCGGCCCCGTTCCTTCTTGCGTCGCGGCATATCTCCCCCTAAATTAGAACTGCACGGGGATCTTCCGTGTCCCTTCGCTTTTGGATGCGCCCGGTCGCGTGTGGACGCTATGGGGACAAGCGGGACTGACCGGAACCACAGACTTTTAGCGGTAGACCTGCCCACGATTGTTCACATGGTAAATATGGACTAGCCGTTCGTCGTCAGAGACTTCGTAGATCAGGCGGTACTTACTGTCACTCCATCGCCGACTACAGTACCACTTGCCATCCTTCATGTGGACAATAGGCCCCCCGCCATATGGCGACAACGCAATTCGAGCCTTAATGGCTTCCAGCTTGTCGGCAAGGTCGCGGTGGCGACGTAGGTACTTCTCTACCGTTCGATGAAGCTCTATGCGGTATGGTTTGACATTGGACATCATGCCAGAGCGTTGTAGCCCTTATGGGTTCGCCTACGAGATAGTATCTCGTCGAGGTCGTCACCTGCCGCAATCGTTTCTTCCAAAGAGGCTATCCACCCATTCAAAAACGTAATGACCCTAATGTCCACATTTAGGTTGCGAATCACGTCTATGAGTAAGTTAGTTAAGGCAATGGCGAACTCTCTGAGGTCGTCTAGTTCAGTATTCTCAATCAACGGCTTCACAGCGTCCGGTTCCGGCAGCATGGAAAGCTGAATGCTGACATCCTCCGCCTCGGTGATAGCGGTTACCCTGAACTCTTCTGAGTGGCCGCGCCGCAAAACGAATCCATCCATCACCTGCCGAGTGGAGGGGTGTCCGTCATCCTCAGTCAATCTCGACCACCTGTGGATCACCTGATCTTCCAAGTCGGCAACAGGTAGTGTTGTCATTTTCGCTCCTTTACAAAGTCTTGGATTAGGGATGTGGCCCCGTAAATCACATCGTCGAGTGAGTCCAGCGAAAGACGGTGATCCTCCAAGTGCATTTGAGCCGTAGCAAGTAGGCCGCCGCTTCGCCTAATGTCAAGTATGACGGCGGTATGCTCCGGCCCAGTCCGCTTTACGAATCGCAGGCCGGAGATATAGTCAAACGGCATTTCGCCCGACGTTCTGAATGTAGGGAGATTGATTAGAGTCTCGAAGGTGCCGCGCTCATACTCCCAATTCACGTGGGCATGGACTGTGGCTTCAACGCCGAGGGTCTCGATGATATCCAATACGCTCAGCATTTCACGGAATGCCTTACTTGGCTTTGTCGCTGATCGGCGACTAGGCGCAGGCCGAGCAGACAATCGAACGGGGTGGTGCCCAGTCTTGTCGGGGATGATTGAGAGATCTATATTCCGAATGTATCCATTGCGAGACTGCTGACCGCTTCGCTCAAACCGATATCGTGGCCACCCCTTCTGGTAGAGTTGGACTCTCTCGGTAAGAGCGGCAGCTTGCTCGTCACCGCATTCAAGGTTTCCAATAACCTCAAGCGACTCAATGTGTAGTTCTCTCAAATTGGGGGTCATTATACTATCTGGGTGGCGCTTGGGGCTAGACTGCAGTGCAAGAATGTGGCCTTCGGTGTTCTTCTCCGGCACACCCACGATACTAGATGAGGGCAGACCCATCTTGTAGGTGGCGTTCTAGGTAGCTGTGATCCTTTTCAAACTGGTCGAGTATCCGAATGGCGTCCAGCGTTTCTGTGGTCATGGGGGTACCTCCGTGGCATTCTCCTTTCACTTAATTTGTTTATTGCCTCTGTCTGCCTGACAGTGGTGGTGAGGTAATATAGTTAAACGAAAGTAGACCTGTCAAGGTTGCGGCAGGTCAAGGGATTCTCATAGTCTGTCTATACCATTGCATGTTAAGTGGCAAGAGGCCGCCCGATTGCTCGGACGGCCTCCGGTTCTGCTAGACCCTGCCAGTTATTCGACTTCACCTACTGGGCCTGCACCCACTTCGTCATCGCCTGGGCCTTCACCGCCTTGAACTTCGGGGTGGTGTCGACCCCTTCAAACGTGCTATCCGCCTCATCTGTTCAGCTTGGTGCCTCCTTTGTATCTCAGCATCGTCGTGAAGGTCCAATAAGACCTGGTTAGCAACGTCGTCAACTACAAGACGACCTCGACGGAGAAGGTCTCGCCCGAGAATAGACGGAGTAGGCGGTCGGTCGTCATTGAGATTCTGCGCGGCAACGAAAGCGTCTTCTCCGCAAGAACCTGCCGAAGTATCTGGCCGAATTCAACTTTCGCCACAACACGCGCACCATGCCCGCCGCCATGTTCCTGATCCTCGTGGGGCTGCTTGCTCGATAGCGTCTTGGGCACGATCTACTGAGTGTCTGTTCTCCACCATCCTACAGGGTTCAAGAACTCGGCGACTTTCACATCTCCAGTGAAGAAGCGCACCAAGATTGTTCCAGGGGGGCGAGCGAGCGTGCGGACAGTTTCAGCTTTTATATCGTGGTCGTGATCTTTGGAGTCCGTAACCTTGAATTGGTTGAGTTCCATGATTAGTCCTCATCAGCGTGGAGTTCAAGTTCTTGAAATACGACTTCGGCTACATCCTCGCCTAAGCGGTCTCTTATGGCCTTCAACACAAAAAACGGCTCTGCTGTGCCTTCTCGATTTGCGTAGACCATGAGGCGTGATTGTCCGTGACCATTGGGCCACACGAAGACGTGCGGCTGACCAATGTCTGGGTTGCCTCGTAGCTCGCGCACAAATCCAGCACGTTCAAGCGCCGAGGTCAAGTCTGTGATATGTAGACGCAATCTACGCAGCCACCCCGTAGGCGTGGGAAGCCTCGCTAAACGAGTCGAACTCCGCCTTGAGAACCGGAGCCCATCGACGCGAACTATTGGACGATGTGATTGTGCCCCCGGTTAGCTCGTTCGTATCTATGAAATCGCCCTCATACTCGTTATCGTAAGACCAGTCAACTCCGAGGTTGTCAAGGTGGGCCTCAAGCACACCCTTCTTCCGGTGATAGTGGATGTCGAAGTTAAAGAGCTTTATGAGTTCGTCAAGGGCCTCTTTCTCTGTGTGCCCGTAAGCGGTCAGCCCCATCTCGTCGAAGTGGGCAGCAATTATGTCATTGTCTTCGTTCGTATAGTAAGTGGGCTTAACCGACACAACTACCATACGGTCGAGGTTGTTCATATGTCACCTCCGGTTTCGTGCTCAAAATATACTTCACTAATCAACCAAGAACACACCATGTTACCTGCTCCAAGGTGGGCGTGTCAAGAACTCTACTGCGGTTCCAGTTGATGGAAGAGAGTCCTAGCGAGTCTTGGAACCTGCTTCCTGCGATTCTGGCCGCATCGGCGTTCATCCGGGACAGCAACTCGAAGTAGTGCGTTAAATAGACCTCGGTCGCCATCGGGAACCTCCGTCTGAGGAGTAGGCTTCCCCCGCTCTGCCTTGGTAGTCATCGCACCGTCCTCCCTTCCACATACCATGTAGGTGGCAGTACAGTGCCACCTACATAGACTCTACCACACCTCCCAGAATTTCTAAATAGTGCTTATAAAGCACTATTTACTCCTTTGTGGTGAGGTTCTCACCGGACTCGCCACAGTTCATGATGATCAAAGACGTACTGGGATGGCCCTGTGCCTCCTTCGGGCCGTCTTTGATGGTCGTGTGACTTGTGGCCAGTACTACCATCCTTGCCTGAAGATGGAAGGCGGTCTACGGTCTCAGGCAGTCGGTCGAGCGGGTGTTCAAGTCGGTGAAAGAGTCGCTCCGGCTCGAACGCCACTTCATCCGAGGACTCAGGAAGGTCGCGCTCCACTGCCTAATGTCGGTGCTGGCATTCCAGCGCACCGCGATCACCAGGCTCAGACTCGGACAGCCCGAACTACTCAGGTGGATGGTGAGACCCGTCGCGTGAGTCCAGGGGGAGAATGTTGGGCACAAGCCGAGTGCTTGTAATAATCCCAAAAACCGAGGAAGTACGTCCATGCGAGATGCAGTTGAACAGTTCATTTTGGCGTGTAAAGGATTCGGAGACTGGCAGAAGGAAGAGAAAATCCGTGACCTTAGCGTTTCACTAGGGTCAGACGTGATTGGGGTCTCATACAAGGTGAACGGGGAAGCGTTCCATCAAGCGATTCCGGTCGAACCGCCCAACTTCAAGCTGAGGGAGTAGCAAGGCTACGCCGCTATCAGATCGTCGTACTTGAGTCGTTTGCCGTCCATGCCCTCGACGATATGCCGCATCTGGTCGCGGGTGTCGGCAGGCCGGTCGTTGTGTCGGCCCGCGAACTCGTCGACGTAGCGGTGAAGGTGGTCGACACTCATATGGTGGTAGGTTCCGACGTAGCCGCGCTTTAGCATCGCCCAGAACGACTCCACGCCGTTCGTATGGGCCTGTCCGTGGACGTACTCTTTGACGCTGTGCTTGACCGTCTCGTGGTTCGGTAGGTCTTGATAGGCGGAATGTTCGTCGGTATAGACCTTTGCGCCGTCCTCAATGCCGGACTCTACGAAGGCTTGGAGCGTCGGCTTGTCGGTGTGCTCTACGGGAGTCGCTGATACATGTCCGGTGTCACGGTCCTTCATGCCGACTACAGCCGTCTTGCCAACCGGCCCACGTCCGGCGTTCTGCTTGCGGGACTCGTGCTTGTTCTTTTCCTTCCCGCCGATGTAGGTCTCATCGACCTCGACAGGGCCTAGGAAGGGGTTTCTGGGCGTTCCGAGTGACTGCCTAATGCGGTGTGCCATGTGCCATGCCGTCTTTTGCGTGATGCCCAGGTCGCGGTGTAGCTTCATGCTGGACGTTCCCTTGAGTCCGGTCGTGAAGATGTAGACCGCGATAGCCCACTTGCGGTATCCGAGTTTGGAGCCGTGCATCACGGTTCCGGTCTTCGCGCTGAAGAACTTGCGGCAATCGCGGCAATGGAAGGGCATTGTCGGATGGTTAGCGTGGTCGTTGATATCGGTACTCCCACACTTGAGGCAGGCTACGCCGTTCGGCCAGCGAGTCTGAATGAACCAGTCTTCGGCAACCTCATCATTAGGGAACATATCCATGAGGTCTACGAGTGAGATGCCTTTTCGGAATGCCTTGCCTGCCATGTCTGAAACCCCTTTGCTTTATGTGATTATAATAAACAATCCCGTCAGCATTGTCAAGGGTTTTCAGGCGTTTTGTTTACTTTGCGATATAATTCCCTTTTCAAAGGTCTCCGGAATCGTGAAGGATCCGGGATTCCGACATTGCCTAATACTGGAACGGGACGGGGATGTTGTCGCCGTGCCAGGGGAAGGCGTAGCTGGGCTTGTTGGAGAAGCGGTTGAGCCCCGCGTCGACCCTGACTGAGGTTCCCGGAGGCAGGTCGACGGTGAAATACTTGCCGTTGACCTCCGTGGCCTGGACTCCGTCTCCGGTCTGTGTCGTTACGGTGGTGAAGGTGTGTTCGCCGAAAGCGCCTGACTGGATGATGACACGGTGCGACTCGTTGCGGTTGGTGTTGACGAGTTGGACGCCCACGCCGTCGGCTCGAAGCTCGTCGACGAGGACCGCGACGTCGGGCGGGAGGCCGGGGCGCATGCGATCGGGGTCGAAGTAGCGAACGGTAGCTCGGAGCATACCGCCGTGGTAGAGGTACTGGGGAGAGCCGAACATGACGTGGGTGAGTATCTTCGTGAAGACGGCGTTTCTCGGTTCCTGGTTGTCGCGGAGAATTTCGGGGACTGTACGATCGTCGTTCTCCATCGTGTGGTAGTTCTCCAGCGCCCTCTGGTACTGGAGGGAGAGAGTCTTTTCGGGCCAGTCCGGGTTCTTGCCGTCGTAGTACTGGAAGCGGCTGTACTCGCTGTCATGCTCGGCCCTGGCAGGTCCGAGGTCCTCTTCGTTCCAGTCGCGCATCTTGTCTCCCTCGCGGACGCGCAGGATGAGATCGTAGTCCTCCTGCGACATGGAGGCGTGGTAGAGGTGGGCGAGCTCGTAGAGGCGCAGGTTGGTCGACGAGGTTGCGTCCCACTTGTCCTCCTCTACGTGGGCGTGCACCCACCCGTTGGGCGTTGCGCGGTTGGGGACGAGAAGCTGGCCGTTGTCGTCGGTGATCGAGTTGTCGAGGAGGACCTTGATCTGCGAGCGCAGCAGCTCGAGGTAGGAGTCGTCGCCCGTCAGGAGGTGGGCGCACTCGGACGCGACGCCGAGCGAGTGGAAGATGTGGCTCCAGCCGACGTAGCTGTTCCATCCGTAGAGGGTTCCCCACCATACGCCGTCGCGGTGCTCGCCCGGCTTGCCGGTCGGCCCGACGTTGTCGGGGATGATGCCGCCGTTCTGTTTGATGCGGTCCATCCACGCTTCGACGTAGTCTATTACCCACTGCTTGTACTTCTCGTCGCCGGTGTAGAGATAGGCGTTGGTGACGAGACCGGTCGCGGCGAGGTTGGCGGCAGAGTCGCCGTCGAGGATCACCTTGTTGAAGAGGCCTACGATCTCCTCCGCCTGCTTGGGATCGTCCCACCATCCGGGTTTGAGCTCCTTGACGGCCGGGTAGAGCGACCCACGCACGCCCATCGACTTCGCTTCCCAGCCAGGCGCGGCAGAGTGCCCTCCATGCAAGTACGTCTTCACCTCTTCGAGCGTCGCGCTGTGGTACGGGCCGAGGCTGCCGTGCATGGGGGAGCGGATGATCTTGTGCACAGGATCGTAGATGGGAGACTCGGGGTCTTCGCCGAGGAACATGTCGGCGAATCTTCGCGAACGGCGGACGTTTTCGGAGATCGTCGGGTCTCCCAAGCCGAGGTCGTAGAAGGCCATGTTGCCCTCGCCCATGTGGTGCCACTCGGCGTCGCCGGGATGGGCGATGCTGAAGTACTCGTTGTGGATGTTGTACTTCAACTTCATCGGGGACGCGCCATGGTGGTACTCAAGGTTGTTGATGCGGTTGCCGTCGCGGTCGTCGAAGAGGCGTGTCGTGGCGTTCCAGTGCTTCAGGGCAAGGTCGACGAGGCTCTCGTCGCCACCCATGTTGTAGAGAAGGCACCAGTTGTATGAGCGCTCGTAGTAGTCGTCGAGATCGTCGGACCAGTACCACGCGCCGCTACGCTCGGCGTACTTGCGGCTCATCATGTGCGCGCCCTTTTCCATAAGGGCGATGAGCTTGAGCTCGAGCAAGGCCCAGGACGGAGGAGTGGCGACTTGGCTGGCGGTGATTGTCGGCATGTTAGTCATGGCGTACCTCGTGACTTGAAGGAGTCCGCCCTCTTCGTGAGAGGGCGGCCCGCGCTGAGTGTTCGGCTATTCGTGGAAGGGGATGGGGATGCTCTCTCCGTGCCACGGGAAGGCGTAGCTCGGCTTGTTGACGTAGCGATTCATCCCGGCATTGATGCGGATTGCGGTAGAGGGGGGAAGCTCGACGACGAAGGACTTGCCGTGCACCTGTTGGGTAGTGTCAGCGTCGTCGCCGTCCCGGTGGTAGGAAACCTCGGTGAAGTCGTGCTCGCCGAATGCGCCCGCCTGAACGATGACGCGTCGGGACTCGCCATGGTTGGTGTTCACGAGCTGTATGCCCGCGCCGTCCGGTCGGAGCTCGTCCACGAGAGCGGCGATGTCCGGCGGCAGGCCTGCACGCCCACGGTCCTTGTCGTAGTACCGCACGGTCGCCCGAAGAAGACCGCCGTTGTAGGTCGCCTGCGGCGTGCCCATCGTCACCTGGGTGAGACCCTTGGTAAGTACGAGGTGCTGCGGCATCCGGTTCGTGGTGATGATGTCGTAGGGCAGCCGGTCGTCCTCCATCATCTCCTCGTACTTCGTTATCGCATCGTTGTACTCGGCAGAGAGAATCTTCATCGGCCATTCGGGGTTCTTGCCGTCGTAGTACTGGAAGCGGGAGAACTCGGTCTCGCCGGAGTTCTTCTCGCCGAGACGGTCGCCGACCTCGTTCCAGTCGCGCCGAACGTCCTGATCGCGGATGTTGGTAATGAACTCGTAGTCCTGCTTGTCCATGGAGGCGTGGTAGAGGTGCATCATCTCCTGGGCGCGCATGGGGCTCGGTCCCTGCATGACTCCGCGCGAGGGGATGCCGTCGTTCATGCCCCGACCTACGGGCGGAGTGAGTATCCAACCCTCAGGGCCGTATCGAACGGGCGTGATGAGCTGGCCGTCGTCCTCGATCTTCGCCGCATCGACGATGACCTTCAGCTGCGAGCGCAGTAGTTCGAGGTACTCGTAGTCGCCGGTGAGCATGAGGGCGCATTCGACGGCGGTGTTGATGCCGTGGAACATGATGTTGTAGCCCTGGTAGTGGTTCCAGCCGTACTGCCCACCCCAGAACACGCCCTCGCGTCCTCCGCCGATGACGCCGTCGTGGTCGACGTTGTCGGGGGTGATTCCTCCGTTCTTCTTCGTGCGGTCGATCCAGGCTTCGAGGTAGTCGAGGACCCACTGTTTGTACTTGTCGTCGCCGGTGTAGAGATAGGCGTCGGTGACGAGGGCCGTTGCAGCGAGGGTGTTCGGAGTGTCGCGTTGGAGCACGAGCTTACTAAAGAGGTCGACGATGTAGTTCCGGCGTTGTGGATTCTCAAACCACCGGGCTTCGAGGTGCGGAACGACGGGATAGAGACTTGCGCGGACGCCGTAGTAGTTGACCTCGCCGCCGAGGTAGCGGCCCGCGAGGAGCATGGTGTTCGCCCAGTGGACGTCTCCTTCGAGCACGGGACCCTGGCTTGATTGGAAGGGAGAGCGGATGATCCGCTTGCTGGCATCCCACAAGTCGGCTTCAGGGTCCTCTCCTATGTACATGCCGGCGAAGCGACGGGAGCGGCGGGCGTTTTCGGAGATGGTCGGATCTGCGACGCCCATGTCGTACCACGACATCAGCCCCTCGCCGAGGTGGTGCCACTCCATCGCGTGGTTCATGCCCCAGAACTCGTTGTGCTGGGCCGGGGTGAACTTCTTGGTGTGGTTGTTGTGAATGGGCCGGTGGTTGATGCTCTGATCGCTGATGCGGTTGGTAGCGTTCCACTGCTGTAGGTGCAGGTCGAGCATGTCGTCGGCCCCGCCGAGGGCATAGAAAATGCCGAAGTTGTAGAACTGCTCGTAGAGATCGTCGAGGTCCTCAGCCAGCAGGGTAGCGCCCCCGCGCTCGGCGTACTTCGACGTGTACGTCCGCGCCGATTCTTCCATCAGCGAGAAGAGTTGCCGCTCCATAAGCGCCCATGCAGGAGGGGCTGTTACCTTTGTGGCCGTAATTGTCGTGGCGTCGGGTACTTCAACTGGTCGTGCGTACATTTTGGGGCCTCCCCCTCTTGCGGTTCGAGTGATTGACTATCTAGTAGAGACTTCCCTGCCGAGTGACAGGACACCATCGGGCGGTCATCAGGTGGTCGATGAGGATTTCGGTTGATTTGGGGGTGCCTATGCGTTTGAGTGCCTCCGCCGCATTGCCGAGAACGTAGCGGTTCGGATCGTTCAGCACGTTGGACAGCGCGTCTATGGCCTCCTCGGCCGATGGCCCCAGCTTGGCAACCGCCAGCGAAGCGTTCCTCCGGACGGTCTCATCCTCGTCGGAGAGCGCGTCTATCAGAGCGGGCACGACTTCCGAGGTGCCCTGCGCCACCTGGCCGAGGGCTTCGACCGCCTGGCTGCGCACGGAAGGGTGCCGGTCGCGAGACGCGCCGATGATGGTCTGCAAGGCGTCCCGCGCGCCGAGTCCGATATCGCCAAGCGTCTCTACTGCAAGGGCCTTGTCCCACTCTTCCGATGTCTCCACGACATCGACGAGCGCGGGAACCGCCGGCCCTTCCATGGCCGTCAGAGCATAGCTGGCGTTCGCCGACTGTTCCATCTGTCCGGGCACCCTGCGCAGCCTGTCCTTGTCGTTGTACCAGTTGTCGGCGCTCCCGGAACGCATGGTGTCGATCAGGGGCCCGACGGCAGGCTCGCCCATGGAGCTCAGGGTGTACGCGGCGGCGAAGGCGGCGGGCTCGGAGTCGCCACTGAGCGCGGCGATGAGGTCGTCAACCGGAGCGCCGTTTCCGCCGTTCGCGCCGTTCGTATCAGCACGGAACCAGTCCCATGCGTGTGACAAGAGTCCGCCGTATTCGCCGTCCTCATCTCCCCACTCGGCGTCCTGATTGTCCCAGCTTGGCGCGGCAGGCTCGCCCATGCGATTGAAGAGGAATTTGACCATGTACCGCTTGCGGTCGGTGTGGTTGGGCATTCCTCGATGGACGATGTCGTAGTTGGCGATAACGATACGACCCGCGTCTCCGGCAGCGCCGATCTCGCGGTCGTACGAGTCCTCGGGGATGACGTTGGTGTACTGCGTTCCCGGCACAACGCCGGTGGGGCCCATCTCGAGCGGCGTGTCCTGCGGATAGTAGAAGGTGACGAGCCAGCGCGTGTGATGCCGCCTGCGAGTGAACGAGTCCTTGTGCAGCGTCTGCCCCTTGCTGTGTGGCTGGTTGAAGTGGACGAACCGGTGAGGTTCGAGGTAGTAGTCGTCCCCCATGATGCTCGCGAGCGCCCCGCGCGTCACCGGGTCGTCGTACAGCAGTTGAAGTTCCGGGATTCGTGGCAGGAGGTTGTTGCCGGGGTTCCCCTCAGCCTCAAACAGGTGATCGACCTTGGCGAACATCTCATCGTGGTATTCCCTGGGCAGGTTAGGCCGCACGGTGATGTACCCTTCGCGGATGAAAGTCCGCATCTGGTCGTCGGTGAGCCTGACCGCGTCCACGGCATACCTCCAAGCGTCGGGTAGGCTATGTCAACGTGGACGAGGTGTCAAGCGAAAGGGGCGCATTGGAGACCGTTGATTGACATTAGGGACGGGGCGCGTACGGACGGCCGGAACTTCCGTCACCCAAGCCCAACACCGCCCAGCTGGATACCGGCCTTCGCCGGTATGACGGGTGTGCCGGTTCGCATTTCTTGGATATGACCCTTCAAGGAAAGTGCGAACGTTAACGCCTATTCCACGGTCACGGTCTTGGCGAGGTTGCGGGGTTGGTCGACGTCGCAACCTCGACGGACGCCGATGTGGTAGGCGAGGAGCTGCATGGGCACGGCCATGAGGATCGGCGCGATTTCGGGGGCGGCGCGGGGGATGTAGATTACGTGGTCGACCATGTCGGCTATAGTCTTGTCGCCCTCGGTGGCGACGGCGATGATTGTGCCGCCCCGGGCGCTCGCCTCACTGACGTTGTTGAGCGTCTTTTCGTACAGCGGTCCTTCTGGAATCAGTGCGACGACGGGCATGTCCTGGTCAATGAGGGAGATCGGCCCGTGCTTCATCTCGCCTGCGGGGTAGCCTTCGGCGTGGATGTAGCTGATTTCCTTGAGCTTGAGCGCGCCCTCCATCGCGAGGGGGAATGCCATGCCTCGCCCGATGAAGAGGAAGTCGGAGAAGCCCAAAAACTCGTTCGCCAGAGACTCGTACTGCGGCTCATTGGCGACGAGGTCGCCGAGCATCAGGGGCAGGTGGCCCAACTCCCTTACGAGAGTGGAGGCACGCTCTTGCGACAGCGTTCCCCTTGAGAGTCCGATTCGCATGGCGAGCATCAGCAGGCAGGTTAGGGAGCAGACGAAGGTCTTCGTGGACGCTACGCCTATTTCCGGTCCGGCACGGAGGAGAATCGTTTCGTCGGCGACACGGGAGGCCTGAGAACCGGGATTGTTGGCGAGGGTGACTTGCTTCGCTCCGTGTCGTGCCGCGAGGTCCATAGCAGCGAGGGTGTCCGCCGTTTCGCCCGACTGGCTGATCGAGACCACCAGCGTCCGCTCGTCGATGACCGGCTCGCGGTAACGAAACTCCGAGGAGTTGTCCACCTCGCTGGGGATGCGCGCCAATGACTCCATCCACAGCCGTCCGACCATCGCGGAGTGAAGGCTGGTGCCCATGCCGATGAAGACGACCCGGTCGATGTCGGCGATCTCGTCATCGGTCAACGCGAACTCTCTAGTGTTGATTGTCTTCCTATTGAACGACACACGCCCTCGGATCGTGTCGAGCGCGGCCTCCGGCTGTTCGTGGATCTCCTTGTGCATGAAGTGCTTGTACTCGCCTTTGGCTACCGACACGGCATCGTAGGGCACGGCCACTGGCCGCTTTTCAATCGTGGCGCCGTCGAGTTTTTGGTAGACCGCGCCCCCCGGCGTGATGGAGACCAGTTCTCCGTTGGCAAGGTAGGTGACTTTGTGGGTGTGGTCCAATAGGGCGGGGAGGTCACTTGCAAGAAGCATCTCATTTTCGCCGTACCCCACGACGATGCCTCCGGCATTGCCCAGCCGGAATGCCACGAGCTTAGACGGCTCACGATTCGACGCGATCACGACGGCGTTGGCGCCGCGCAGTCGACCGGCCGTCAAGGCTGCGGCCTCCTCAAGGGAGTATTCCTCTCGCAGGTACAGCGCTATCAGAAGGGGAATGCACTCACTGTCGGTCTGGGACGTGAATTCAAAGCCTGCTGCTTCAAGTTCCTGCCGGAGTTCCAGGAAGTTTTCGACGATGCCGTTGTGGACGACCGCGACCTGGCCGTCGGGGTCCGTGAAGGGGTGCGCGTTCTCGTCGGAGGGTCTGCCGTGAGTGGCCCACCTGGTGTGCCCGATGCCGACGATTCCCTTGGGAGGCGCTTGTTCGACGGACTTCCGTAGTTTTGAGAGCTTTCCCTCGGACTTACGTACTGAGATTGCATGTCCATCGGACACGAGGGCGATGCCGGCGCTGTCGTAGCCACGGTATTCTAGCCTGGCAAGGCCGTCGAGCAAGATTGGCGTTGCAGGCTTAGGGCCGGTGTAGCCGAATATCCCGCACATGTAGTTTTCTCAGTTGCCGGTCAAGAGACGTGTTGGCTTCACGGGCCGTCGTCAGCAAGAGTCGATGCCACAGGAGCCACCTGGGAAGGGCAGTTTCCCTGCTTTTCGCTCTCACCACCGGTCCCATACACCCCTTGGGACTCGGACGGTAGCAGCATGGCGACTCGCCCCATAATCATGTCGGTCAACGACTGCAGGACGGCGGCGCTCGGTCGGCCTTCGATGTCCGGCAGGGTGAAGGCTCGCCCGATGTTGATGCGGAGGCGGCCCGTCGGACGAAAGACGTGGAGCGGGCTGTTCATGCCGTCCGTGCCGGTGATACCAACGGGCACGATGGCAGCCTGGGACTTCATAGCGAGCCGCACGACGCCGGGCTGTGCCTTCTTCATCGCGCCCGTTCGACTCCGCGTGCCCTCGGGGAAGATCGTCACGCACTGGTCGCGCGCCAGCTTTTCGAGCGCCCATCGGTAGGCCTTTGGATCGGTGGCCGAGCGGTTCACGGGGTGTGCGCCGTAGGTCGTGAAGAACCATTTGCCGGGCCCCTTGAACAGCTCCTTCTTGGCGAGGAACCAGATGCGCCGCGGGAAGCTGGCCGACATCAACGGAGGGTCGAAGTTGCTCACGTGGTTGGCGACGACGATTAACGGCCCCATCGGCGGAACGTTTTCTTCCCCATGAACGCTCCAGTCGGAAAACAGACGCAGCGTTGCCCTTGAAGTGATATTGCAGGTCGTGTTGAGCAGGTCGGTCATGCGCCCTCGATGAGGTCGATTATCCGTCGGGCCGTCTCACAGGCGTCGAAGTTGTCGGTGTCGATCATCACTGCGTCGTCGGCAGGGTGGGACTCAGCGCGCTGAGAATCAATTCTATCACGGTGGATTAGCCGATAGAGCACTTTCTCGTAGGTGGACGAATCAGGAGTGTTCTTTCGTTCCTCGTACCGGCGCTTAGCCCGTGTTTCCTGTGATGCAGTGAGATAGAACTTGATCGTCGCATCGGGAATCACCATAGTGCCGATGTCACGCCCGACCATCACGATAGGACCGTCGTCGGCAATCAATCTCTGCTGATGGACAAGAACCCTCCGTACGCCTCGATTCGCCGCAACAGGCACGACACCTCGCTCAACCTGCGAATCTTGTAGTTGGTCCGTGACGTCCTCGCCATCGACGAGCAGCCGTTCGCCGTGCTCCGTTCCGACGAGTTTCATCGTCAGCCCCTCGACGAGTTCAGTCATCTCGTCTTGGTCGTGAAGGTCGAGCTGGGCGCGGAGTCCGGCGTGTGCGACGGCCCGGTACATCCAGCCGGTGTCGAGGAACCGACATCCGAGCTGTTGGGCAACGATTCTCCCCACCGTCGTCTTCCCGGACGCGACGGGGCCGTCGATGGCGATTGTGATGTGACTGGTCAAGGTATCCCTCGGTCGAGGGTAGGGGATGGGCCGATTATATCCACGCGCTCCACGCGGGGGCAACGAAAGCGACGGGCTTGTGACACGCTATGTTACCCGCCTACAATGCCGTTTCTATGGAGGTGTGGCGATGATAACCAAGTTTGGGAGTCTATTCGCGGGGCACGTGGATCTGGACGACATCGGCTTCGACGGAATTCCGGTCAACGATCGTTGGCTTTCGGACGAGCGACTGGCAAGTGTATTCGACAAGGCAGAGGCAATTGCAAGAACCCTCGATGACGGGGGGTTCGACGCCATGTGGCTGGCGGAGCATCACTTCCAACGGGAAGGCCACGAGTGCATACCGAACATCCTCATGCTTGCCGTCCACCTCAGCCACCTGACGGAGCGAATCAAGTTCGGCTGCGGGTTCAACATAACCCCCATGTGGCACCCGCTCCGTTTGGCGGAGGACTACGCCATGGCCGACCAGCTGACGGGGGGACGGGTGATTTTCGGGATTGGGCGGGGGTATCACACGCGCGAGGTCGAGGTGTTCGACGCGCCGCTTCTCGATAACGACGCCAACCGCAAGCTGTTCGACGAACAGGTGGAGATCATCTTCAAGGCGCTGCACGAGCCTTCGTTCTCGCACCGAGGGGAGCATTACACGATCCCGCCCCGCGTGCCGTACCGGGGATATGAGTTGGAGGACATAACCCTCGTTCCTCCGCCACGAAGCCGTCCGGTCGAGTGCTATCAGCCCATCGTCAGCGCGAATCCGAGTTCACTGGACAAGATGGCTCGTTACGACATCAAGGGTATGATCGGGGGTGGGGCCGCTGCGGGCGGCGCGCACGACGCGACCATGATGGCGTGGCGGGACGCTCTCGCCCGGGCAGGACGCGAGACGGAGCTTGGTGAGGACCTCATCATCGGGCTGGTGTTCCACATCGCGGAGAGCAGGGAGCAGGCCATCGCCGAGGCTCGGCCTTTCTACGAGGAGAACATGAAAATGTTCGCTCCACTGGGATTCGTACGCGGACTCACGGACGACCAGATAGCGGCGACAAGGGATCCATCGCGTATTCATGGGGCAGGGCTTCCGACGTTGGAGGAAGCGGCAGAGTCGGGTTCGTGGATGGTGGGGCCTGCCGACGCGGTCATCGAGTCGCTTGCGGAACTTCAGGAGCGTTATCCGGGCCTGCGAGAGGTCAATGTCGGCTCGGTCGTCGGGACGCCGCAGAGCGTGGTCGTCGAGCAGCTTCAGCGGTTTTCCGAGGAGGTGATGCCGGCGTTTAAGGGTGGGGCTTAGTCCGTGAGTTAGGGAGGGGCTCGCAAAACTCGCAGGACTGGACGAACTGGGGAATCAGAAACGGCATCAACCTGACTCCCTCCCCCTCTGGATACCGGCCTCCGCCGGTATGACGGGTTGTGGGGAGGTTATCTTCATAGACGAGGGACTCTCCTACATTCCGAAACAGTCCCGGTCATCGCAAAAACCCTCCTCAGCTGTGGGCTAGTCCCGGTAGTCCTCCGCCGAGTCTTGCGGGACGTAGCCGAGTACGCGGCGGGCGTGCTCGATGTCACGGTAGTTCCACTTGTTGTTGGAGACCGCGAAGAAGATGTCATAGAGGAGGTCGTCGGGGGCTTCGATGCACCGGTGGAGTATGTCCGCGACGTCGCGGTGACTCAGCCACGCGGCAAACTCACGGACGCTCCTCGGCCGGTTCTCTGCTGGGCACGAACCGATGCGAACGCAGAGGACCGATAGACCGTGATCGGCGGAGTAGACGCGGCCGAGCACCTCGCCCCACACCTTCGAAGCGCCGTAGAACGTCCTGGGTCTCACCAGCTCCTTCGTGACCTTCGGCCACTCCCAGCGCGAGACCGCCTCGTAGTCTCCGGCGATAATATGGCTGTAGGGCGGGTCGTGGTCGATGCCACGTATGGTGTCGCCGGAACTGGCGAAGATCACCCGTTTCACTCCCGCCTCACGCGCAGCCTCGTAGACGTTCCACGTGCCCGCTAGGTTGCCGCGCACGACGTCTTCCATCGGCTCGCTCGCGACGTGGGCGGCGAGGTGGACGACGACGTCCTGACTCTCGAAGGCAGGGCGGATGGCTTCAAGGTCGCCGATGTCGGCCTGGACGGTTCGCACGCCGTCAACTGGTCGACGATTAAGGGCGGTCAGCTCGTAGCCGCCGAGGGACTCGAGGTGGGAACGGAGGATGCCACCGATGAGGCCCGACATTCCGGTGATGAGGATTTTTTTCATTGGCCGACTATCCCTCCCGTTTCTATATCTATTCCCATGAACAAGTCACACGTTGGAATTCTTTGACCCAAAACTCAAGGTGGTCGTCGACTCGCATACCCAGACGTTTCGCAAGTTTAAAAAACCCAGGCCCAGGCATTCCATCGCCTCCCTTGTGAATTACTAGCACGGAGAGCAGACCCTTTCCCTCCGCATATTCGGACGAAGATATTTGGTCTAGCATCTCCGCTAGCTTAGGATCTTGTGGCTCAAATCTTATTGTGTATGTATTAGCGACGAGTTCTGAGTAGGCTATGGTTTGTTCGGTTCTTGCGCACTGAATGAGAATCTGACGAGCTTCTTCCTTAGCTTCCTCCCAGACTTCCAAAGGGAATCCGAATGTTTGTGTCATCGCAGGTCTCCTCAGAATGCCTATGGGGAAAGTATCCGGCTACCCTCGCCCCACGTAAAGCTGCCCGACCGGCAGCACGGTCGTATCGAGCATGTTGGCGTATGGCGGCAGCAAGGCCATCGCCAGGGCCGCGATCGCTATGTCGTCAGGCGACATCATAGGCTCCATGTCCGAGGGTCGAGAGCTGGCGGCCCTCCACTCGACCTCGACGTTTCCGGGGTGAAGCGCGCCCGCTGAGATGCCGTACTCCCTGCCTTCGAGCGCCGTTGACTTCGTGAGGCCGATGATCCCGTGCTTGGAGGTGGTGTAGGGGGCGGAGTTCATCCTGGGCATACGCGAGGAGATGCTGCCGATGTTGATTATCCGACCGCTCCGCTGCTTTTTCATGATCTTCATCGCTTCTCGCGTGCAGAGGAAGACGCCTGTGAGGTTCACGTTGATGACCTTCATCCACTTTTCCAGCGAAATTTCGTCGATAGGGCCGCCATCAAACGCGCCGGAGTTGTTGACAAGAATGTCGAGCCTTCCGTACTCCGTCATCGTAGTCTCGAACAGGCTCACGACCTGCTCCTCGCTGGTCACGTCCGTTTGGATGGCGTGGGCTGGGACTCCGTAGCCCCGCATCTCTTCGGCGCTTTCTTCAAGGCGGTCGAGCTGCCGCGCGGCCAGCACGAGAGTCGCTCCCTCCTTGGCGAAGGCGCGCGCGGTACCTCGGCCGATCCCCGTGCCCCCTCCGGTAATGATGCAGACCTTGCCTTCGAGTTTGTCCATGCGTATCTCCCTATGCGCGATGTTTGCGACACGGTTCAGTTAAACAACCGCCCGCCGCGATGTCAAGGCGTGTCGGTTTAGCACGACGGTATCAAATCAGCAGATGTGTTGCCGACACCGGACTCTTCGACAGCCTTTATCGCCACCGGTATAGGAATATTCCCCGGCAAATCTACGTAGGGGCGGGTTTTCAAACCCTTCACTGGTACTCGAAGGGAGGTACTTCTTTTGGAAATTGCTACCATACTCAAAAGATTCTGAGACCCAAATCCCCCGCCTAAAATTGTTGGGGTGGTCTTTGAGGGCTTACAGCACGTGTTCGGTGTCGACTCGGATCACCTATGGTCAGATCGGGCCGTAGATGGGGTCTCGGGCGACGTGTTTGAGGATATTGACAGCGCTCGCCCGCCAATTATGGCTGTTCTCAGGCCGAAGAAGGCATGGCCCAGCCTGGCAACTCGGCTGAGTCGCCTGCAGACCGATACTCCATGCAGGACGCCTATGCTCGATACGGCTCGGCAGCCAGCGCCAATATCCTCCGCCGCGCCCTGAGCAGCAATTCGTATGAGGGATGGCCACGGGCAAGACGGATGATCAACCTCCTGGCGTGACGCATCACACGGCCCGGTAGGGCGATCAGGGCGAAGCGCACCGCCTTCAGACGCTTGGCTACCCACTGTCCGCCCAACACCAGTCGCTTCATGGCAGAGTTTAGGTTGAAGGCCAGCACCGATATGGCCCACCATGCGGCGTTGGCGCCGAACAGCCTCGACGGCATCCGGCCCGCAGCCAAGTCACTCTTCAGAACGCTGTGGACTTCCTCGCCCTTACCGCATCTCTGCCTGAACCACCGGATCAACTCGTCCCCAGCAAGCTCTCGGTTCGTCACTACTCCGAAGACCTTGTACCAGCCTCTGTTGGACAGTTCCATCGCGGGGAACGGAAGCTCCATCTGCTCCTCCATTCCCGGTAGTGGCTGTTCGATCAACCGCTCCCTGGTAGCTATGAACCGATACTCAGGGCTGTTCTTGGAGTGCCCTATCCAGTTGGGCACGAAGTTCACCTCAGCCCACTGCTGACCCGTGTCCACCCGGTGCTCGCCAACCTTGCGGTACAGCGTATGCCACTCTTCCTCAGCAACCTCAGACACCGCACGGCGGAACTCCGCCGTCACGTCAACCCCCACCGCAAACTCGATCACCCCGAAACGCTCGTCCCTGCCTTCGGCGCAGTACCGCAGTAACTCCTGCTGATACCCCGCCGTGTCAGACCGCAGCATCACCCTCCCCACACCGGCAGGTAGATGCCCCAACGCTTCGCTCAACACTCGTAACTGCTGATACCCCGCAGGTACGTTGCCGTCCCGAAACTCCGAATGCACGATCAACTCGGCCTCTGCCCAGTAGGTCGTCAGGGGCTGGTATGCTCTGTACTTCTTGTAGCTGTAGAGTGCCTCCTGCTTGTGCGTCTCGACCAGTGTGGCATCCATGTCCAGAGTGGCCTCGGTGTGAGGCGAACGGCTCTGTATGAAGCCCACCAGGTCAGCGTTCACCTTCCCCAGTCCCCTCAGCGCTTCGCTGGGTGCAGGGATGAATGCTCGGTGAGCTTCCCGCTTCGCCTCCTCGTCGGCGTCATTGAATCCCGCCAAGTACCGGAACACCGCGGACTCCGACGGCACGCTCCGCCGACGCCCCACACGCCATCTGTGTTCCAACGCTCTGCGCTCTCTGCGACCCATCTCGTGGGTCTCCATCTCTCGAAGCATCCTGCCGAACCCTTCGTCCTTGTCCAGAACGTCCAGATCGGACACCGACTCGCCGCCTGCCAGGTTCAGCAGTATCAGAGAGCTAACTATCTGGCTGTCCGTCCAACCCTGACCGCCTCTCCGCAGCCCCACGCAACGTTCTACCGATGACTTCAACCCGGACACGTGTAGCAGCTCCAAGTACGTCATCAGGCCGGACAGCGCGGTCATACCGGGGGAACCGTTCTCCTGTTGATACTGGAACGGCAGAACTCCTTGCTTCATAATAGGCGCACCTCGTTGGTGATGGCTTTGTCTGTCCAACAACCATCATAGCCCGCTTCACGGCGGGCTCCAACGAGGTATCCCTCAATCTAGGTGGGGAATCTGGGGAGACCTTAACATTGCTTGAAAGCCATCCGATGCGTGATTATAATTGGCGGCGACTGAGGGGCTGAACAATGCCGGCCGCCCCCATCGACCAGGAGGTCTGTTGATGACGTACGTTATTGCCGAGCCGTGTATTGGAGTCAAGGACGCGGCTTGTGTTGATGTCTGCCCGGTTGACTGCATCTATGAGGCGGAGGAGCACAACATGCTGCTTATCAGCCCGGAGGAGTGTATCGACTGCGCGGCGTGTGAACCCGTTTGCCCGGTCGTGGCGATCTTTGCCGAGGAGGATACGCCGCCGGAGTGGGACACCTATATTGATTTGAACTACGAGTACTTCGGCGAGACCCGGTAAGCCGCACTGCAGGGACATGACCAGTTGACCCGGGGGCGATTCGCCTCCCCCAAATCCCCCGCCTAAAATTGTTGGGGTGGTCTTTGAGGGCTTACAGCACGTGTTCGGTGTCGACTCGGATCACCTATGGTCAGATCGGGCCGTAGATGGGGTCTCGGGCGACGTGTTTGAGGATATTGACAGCGCTCGCCCGCCAATTATGGCTGTTCTCAGGCCGAAGAAGGCATGGCCCAGCCTGGCAACTCGGCTGAGTCGCCTGCAGACCGATACTCCATGCAGGACGCCTATGCTCGATACGGCTCGGCAGCCAGCGCCAATATCCTCCGCCGCGCCCTGAGCAGCAATTCGTATGAGGGATGGCCACGGGCAAGACGGATGATCAACCTCCTGGCGTGACGCATCACACGGCCCGGTAGGGCGATCAGGGCGAAGCGCACCGCCTTCAGACGCTTGGCTACCCACTGTCCGCCCAACACCAGTCGCTTCATGGCAGAGTTTAGGTTGAAGGCCAGCACCGATATGGCCCACCATGCGGCGTTGGCGCCGAACAGCCTCGACGGCATCCGGCCCGCAGCCAAGTCACTCTTCAGAACGCTGTGGACTTCCTCGCCCTTACCGCATCTCTGCCTGAACCACCGGATCAACTCGTCCCCAGCAAGCTCTCGGTTCGTCACTACTCCGAAGACCTTGTACCAGCCTCTGTTGGACAGTTCCATCGCGGGGAACGGAAGCTCCATCTGCTCCTCCATTCCCGGTAGTGGCTGTTCGATCAACCGCTCCCTGGTAGCTATGAACCGATACTCAGGGCTGTTCTTGGAGTGCCCTATCCAGTTGGGCACGAAGTTCACCTCAGCCCACTGCTGACCCGTGTCCACCCGGTGCTCGCCAACCTTGCGGTACAGCGTATGCCACTCTTCCTCAGCAACCTCAGACACCGCACGGCGGAACTCCGCCGTCACGTCAACCCCCACCGCAAACTCGATCACCCCGAAACGCTCGTCCCTGCCTTCGGCGCAGTACCGCAGTAACTCCTGCTGATACCCCGCCGTGTCAGACCGCAGCATCACCCTCCCCACACCGGCAGGTAGATGCCCCAACGCTTCGCTCAACACTCGTAACTGCTGATACCCCGCAGGTACGTTGCCGTCCCGAAACTCCGAATGCACGATCAACTCGGCCTCTGCCCAGTAGGTCGTCAGGGGCTGGTATGCTCTGTACTTCTTGTAGCTGTAGAGTGCCTCCTGCTTGTGCGTCTCGACCAGTGTGGCATCCATGTCCAGAGTGGCCTCGGTGTGAGGCGAACGGCTCTGTATGAAGCCCACCAGGTCAGCGTTCACCTTCCCCAGTCCCCTCAGCGCTTCGCTGGGTGCAGGGATGAATGCTCGGTGAGCTTCCCGCTTCGCCTCCTCGTCGGCGTCATTGAATCCCGCCAAGTACCGGAACACCGCGGACTCCGACGGCACGCTCCGCCGACGCCCCACACGCCATCTGTGTTCCAACGCTCTGCGCTCTCTGCGACCCATCTCGTGGGTCTCCATCTCTCGAAGCATCCTGCCGAACCCTTCGTCCTTGTCCAGAACGTCCAGATCGGACACCGACTCGCCGCCTGCCAGGTTCAGCAGTATCAGAGAGCTAACTATCTGGCTGTCCGTCCAACCCTGACCGCCTCTCCGCAGCCCCACGCAACGTTCTACCGATGACTTCAACCCGGACACGTGTAGCAGCTCCAAGTACGTCATCAGGCCGGACAGCGCGGTCATACCGGGGGAACCGTTCTCCTGTTGATACTGGAACGGCAGAACTCCTTGCTTCATAATAGGCGCACCTCGTTGGTGATGGCTTTGTCTGTCCAACAACCATCATAGCCCGCTTCACGGCGGGCTCCAACGAGGTATCCCTCAATCTAGGTGGGGAATCTGGGCTCCGGGTCTTCTTTGTTTCTCGGGCCGTTTTTTGCGACAATGGCGGCTGACTGATACCTACTGAACTCATCTCCAGATCGAACGGAGGAGAAGGACACATGCAAGTCGATTCAACGCCCCTCATGGTAGCCAACACGTACGCGACCATGCGAAAGAACCTCGATGTCATCCGGAAGCGTGTCGGGCGACCACTGACGCTGGCCGACAAGATCCTGCTGGGGCACGTCGTCGACCCGGAGAACCAGGACGTTGAGCCGGGAGTGAGCCAGCTGTCGCTCAACCCCGACCGCGTTGCGCTCCAGGACGTTCTCGGCCAGACGGTGATGCTCAACTTCATGCAGACCATGCGGGAGAGTGTGGCAGTTCCCACGACCGTTCACTGCGATCATCTCATCCAGGCGAGAGTGGAGGGGGGGATAGATCTGGTCCAGTCAATGGAGGAGAACAAGGAAGTCTACGAGTTCCTCAAGAACGCCGCCGCGAAGTACGGCGCGGGGTTTTGGGGGCCGGGCGCTGGCATCATCCATCAGGTCGTCCTGGAGAACTATGCGTACCCCGGCGCGCTCATCATCGGTACCGACTCTCACACTCCCAACGGAGGCGGGCTTGGGGCGTGCGCCGTGGGCGTCGGTGGCGCGGACGCCGTGGAGGTCATGGCGGGTCTGCCCTGGGAGGTCCTCTATCCGCGACATGTCGGCGTCTATCTGACGGGTGAGAAGAACGGCTGGACGGCCCCGAAAGACGTCATCCTCCGAGTCGCTGGAGAACTGACCGTGTCGGGCGGCACCAATGCCATCCTGGAGTATTTTGGACCGGGCGCGAGCTCGATTAGCTGTACGGGCAAAGCCACCATCACGAACATGGGGGCTGAGATAGGGGCTACGACCTCCATCTTCGCCCACGACAGCCGCATGACCAAGTATCTCAACGCGAGCCGGAGGGCGGCCATAGGTCGCCTCGCTGAGGAGAACCGCGACCTGTTGACGCCCGACCCTGAAGTCGAGGCTGACCCCGCGAGCTACTATGACCGGGTGGTTGAAATCGACCTTTCGAAGCTGGAGCCGCACGTCGTCGGCCCGCATTCTCCCGACCGCGCGCGACCCATTTCGGACCTGGCGGCGGAGGTTAGTGACGAGGCCAACGGGTTTATCGACGAGATTCAAACTGCTCTCATCGGAAGTTGCACGAACTCTTCGTACGAGGACATGAGCCGCGCCGCCGATGTAGCAGGGCAGGCGAGCGCGCACGGCCTGAAGTCCAGTGTTGAGTTCATGGTGACGCCGGGGTCGGAGCAGGTCAGGGCAACCATCGAGCGTGACGGTCAGATGGGAGCGCTCAAGGAATTCGACGGCACCGTCTTGGCAAATGCCTGCGGCCCGTGCATCGGACAGTGGAAGCGCGAGAAGGTCCTCGAGGGAGTACCCAATACCATCGTCACGTCCTACAACCGCAACTTCCCACGTCGCAACGATGGGCGTTCCGAGACTATGAACTTCATCGCAAGCCCGGAGATCGTCACCGCGTTTGCGATATCCGGCAAGCTGTCATTCAATCCCCTTACGGATGAACTGACCGACGAAAACGGAGACACGTTTAGGTTGGACCCGCCCAAAGAGGCGCCCGAAGTGCCATCCAAGGGGTTCGATGCCGGCCAGCCCGCATTCTTCGCTCCGCCTGAGAACGGAGGTAGCATAGACATAAACGTCGATCCCGATAGCGAACGCATCGAGCTGCTCAAGCCCTGGGAACCCTGGGATGGCGGTGACTACGTCGATCTGCCAGTCCTGATGAAGACATCGGGCAAGACGACGACCGACCACATATCTCCGGCAGGGCCATGGCTCCGCTATCGCGGCCACCTGAGCAAGTTCTCCGAGAATATGTTTATGGGCGCAATCAACGCCTTCACGGGCGAGATCGGCAAGGGAAAGAACGTCGTTACGGGTGAGACCGGCCATGCGATCTCAAGAATAGCCACGTCCTATCGAGAAGACGGTCTCCGCTGGGTTGTGGTCGGCGACTCCAACTACGGCGAGGGGAGCAGCCGGGAACATGCCGCTCTGTCTCCCAGACTTCTCGGCGGCGCGGCGGTAATCGCCAGAAGCTTTGCGCGCATCCACGAGACCAATCTCAAAAAGCAGGGACTGCTCCCTCTAGCCTTTCAGGACCCGGCGGACTACGACCTCATCCAAGAGGGCGACCGCATCAGCCTCATCGACCTCGATATGCTGACGGAGAACAGACCCGTGACGTGCATAATCAAACACGCGGACGGCAGCGAGGACAGGCTGGAGCTCCACCACTCTTTCGCCGAGTCCCAGGTGGCATGGTTCAAGGCAGGATCGGCGCTGAACCTGCTTCACGAGAGTGGATAGGGGAGCCGTCAGGTCGTTGGACTCCAGCGGGGCGCACAGAAAACCGGAAAATGATTCTGCTGGAAGACGAAAGGGGACGCTTACTCGCTGTGAGACGATCCGTCGGTGGGATGCGTGCCGTTCTTGCCGGCCTTTTTTGCGCCTACCCAGCCGATCTGAGAGATGTCGATCATCACGCCGTCCGGCCCGGAGTAGTTTAGCGCCACGTTTCGGCCGCCGTGCCCGTTACCCATCTCCGAGCGGCGAACGGAGTTGATTTCAGAACTGGGCTGGACCTCGGCCGCCTGCAATCGCGCGTCGGCTTCGGACAGGTCATCGACCTGAAATCCGATGTGGTGAAGTCCGCTGTACTCCAGCCCGAACTCTTCTCCGGCCAGCGTCTCATTCTTGAATCTCAAAATGGCAATGCTTATGTCACCGTCGGTTAGGTATACACCCTCCGCGTTGTCGCCTTCCACATTGCCTACCTGCTTAAGCCCGAAGACGGAACGGTAGAACTCCGCCGTCTTTTTCGGCTCCTGACTTGCAATCGCTATATGCTTCAGCTTCGCCATCGTACTCCCTATTAGGAGGATTTAGCCGATCCTCCTGCTCCAAATCACCCACGCATAAGCCCCAATTACTGCACGGTTGTCCACTACATCGTCGGTCGAGGCGCCGCAAGCAGTATAGAAAAGGCATACGACCGTGTCAAATGATTCCGGTCCGGCCAGAGCAATCGCAATTCACTTAGACCCAGCCTTGGGAGAGCCTCCCAACCCGCCCCTCTGGACTCCGGCCTTCGGCGGAGTGACGATTGACGGGGTGTCTTTCAACTCTAAATGCGATTGCCCTGCCGGTTCAGCGGGTTTCCGTTGACACGCTTGAACGGCCGTTGCTACGATCTATCCGTCCAACTACATGCTCCGCCACGTGTCGACAGACGCGACATTGGGGAGGTCAATAGGTGACCAACGTCACGTCCGACCCATCGACCGCTGCGCCTCCGCCGCTTCCCACCGTTTTCCAGCGCTATCAAGAGTCGATTGACTCCGCCCTGCGTGAACGGCTGTCCGACACCACCTCCCTTGTATATTTGATGCTCAGGTATGCGATGGGGTGGTCGGACGCGAGCGGCGCGCCGGTATCAGCCCCGCAAGGCAAGGCGCTCAGGCCCACCTTGTGCCTACTCACCTGCGAGGCCGTTTGCGGGGAATACCAGCGCGCGCTGCCCCCGGCGGTCTCACTCGAGCTTATCCATAATTTCTCACTTATTCACGACGACATTCAGGACCGTGACGAGTACCGGCGACACCGCCCCACAGTTTGGAAGGTCTGGGGTGAACCGATTGCCCTGATCGCCGGGAACGTTATGCGCATCGTCGCCGACACCTCGATGGAGGGACTCCGAGGCGACTCCGTCTCCGACATCGTCACCGTGAACGAAGTCCTGACCGAAGCGTCGCTCGAAATGATCGAGGGGCAGCACCTCGACGTGGCGTTCGAGGGCCGCTCGGATATCGGTATGAAGAGCTACCTCGACATGATTTCGCGAAAGACCGGCGCGCTGATCCGGACGCCAATGCACGTTGGCGCGATCATGGGCACCGGAGATCCGGCTGTGATCGAGTCTTTCCGTGAATGCGGACGTTCTCTCGGCTTCGTGTTCCAGATACGCGACGACGTTCTCGGCATCTGGAGTGAGGAGAAGACGACCGGCAAGCCCGTAGGGGCCGACATTCGGCGCAAGAAGAATTCTCTGCCGATAGTCCACGCCATGGCGCAGGCAGAACGCATCCAAAAGCAGGCGCTTGAATACGTCTATGGCAAGGATACCGTCGAGGATGCCGATGTCAATACCGTACTGGATATAATGGACAGCCTGGGCACCGAGGCATTTGCCAACTCAATGGCCGCCGAGCACTGCGAACGAGGTCTTGAATGGCTGAAGGGTATCGAGATTCATCCCGATGCTCGGGCTGAAATCGAAGAACTGTCTAGGTTCCTTCTCATCCGTCAGCATTAGGAAACAGACTTCCTTGAGATGACGGGTAGTAATTTGGGGTCGGATTCGTTTTGCATAGGACAGGGCGGGTTTGGAACCCGCCCCTACCAAGTCTTATACCAATTCGTGCTAATGCCACCGTATTCTGGCTGACTGAACTTTCTGGATTCCGGCCTTCGCCGGAATGACGGTGGGCGTTTTCTGTTATGCGTGCTGCATTTGGAGGATTATGGCGCAGTCATGACGAATTGGTATTAGTCTTGACACCCTTCAATTAGGGTACCGACAAGACGTTAGCGATGGTTGCAGGACTATCCAACTGTGTCTCCTACCGGGGCGAGGGAGTCAATCAGTCCGTCGTGCTTCAGTTCCGTCCAGAGGTCGTCTGAAATCTCGTGCCCGGCCATTCTGAAATTCTCCTCGACCTCGGCGACGGATCGGGGGCCGGGTATTGTCGCTGCCACGGCCGGATGCAGTAGGCCGAACTGTAGGGCCGCGGCCTTGAGTGGAACGGCGTAGCGATCGCAAACGGCCTTGATCTTGCGGGCCTTCTCGATGATATCACCGGGTGCGGTCTCGTAGCTGTAGGTTGCCTGGGGCCCTAGGTCCGAAGCAAGGATGCCTGAGTTGTAAGGCCCTCCGAGGACGAGGCTGACGTTCTTTTCCAGGCACACGGGCATTAGATTGGTCAAGCTCGACTGGTCGAGCAGTGTGTATCGGCCTGCAAGCAGGAAGCAGTCGAAATCCCCTTCACGGGCGAAATGCGCCTCCATCTCCCACTGGTTCATGCCGACGCCGATGGCCTTGACGACGCCCTGCGAACGCAAGTCGGCTAATGTTGGATACGCCTCTCCTATGGCCTGTTCCCAGTGGTCGTCGGCGTCGTGAATGTAAGTGATGTCCACCCTGTCGAGGTTGAGCCGTTGGAGACTGTCATCCAGTGAGCGCAGTATGCCGTCGCGACTGTAGTCGAATACGGCCTCCAGTTTGGGAAGCGATGGGAAATGAGGACTGACTGGCGGAGAGTCCACGGGGTTGAGGACACGCCCGACCTTCGTGGAGAGAATGAAGCTGTCGCGCGGCACGTCCTGAAGCACACGTCCCAGGCGCATTTCGCTGACACCGTGACCGTACAGCGGGGCCGTATCGATGTAGTTCAAGCCCAGTTCCAGCCCGCGCAGCACGGTGGCGACGGCATCATCCTCGCTTACGTTGCGGAACAGGCTACCGATGGGAGCGCCGCCAATTCCGAGTCGCGTGACCCGTAAGCCGGTGTTCCCAATTTCCGTCGTATCGAGTGGATGTACCATCGGTTGCGTCATTCTAAATTTACGTCAGTCCTTCTGAAGAAGCTCCGGATGCAGTATCGCTCGCGCCTGCATTCGGAGCCGATCGCGGTCGGAGATGAGCGGCCCGATCTTCTCGACGAACTCCTCCATTGTCTCTTCGACCGTCGCTGTGGTCGTGTCCAACTCGAAGCGGTAGCGAAGCAGGGAATGGCCGTAGTGGTACTGGAACCTCTCAAGGATGTGCTCGATGTCCTTGTCCTCGATGACGCCTCGCTCGTGCGGGGCCTCTCTCATCCGCTTGCGAATCTCGTCCGCCGTCGCCTTAACGTGGATGATTACCGTGTCCGGTCCCTGCTCTATTATTTCCTTTTCGATGCTGCGTGCCATGCTCTCGCGGTCGCCGTACTCACCCGCTCTGCCGTAACCGTAGTAGAGCGGCGCGTAGACAGCCTCTTCGATGTGAAAGCCCAGGAGAATGTGGTCGCTGTCCCGGTACAGTTGTGGCGAGAGGTGGTACGCGAACTGGTATCGAGTGAACATTTCCTTGAGGGCCGGGCCGAGCTCCATGTACTTCTTGAGGTCCTCATCGGGGATTTCGTCCCAGTGCCCAAACCAAGGCGGCGTGAAGTGGTCGTGGTAGGTGACGATTCCGAGGGGAGTCGGCGGCCCCATGACCTTGTCACGCCACTTGACAATCTCCTCCGCCAGCGTCGTCGTTCCCGCGTATTCGCATCCGACCAGTATGAGCCTCATGTGTGTTCTCCTCACGTGAGTTTGAGAGTGCGCACCATTATACCTACCCTGCGCTCCGACCGTGAGCGGCGGCAAACGTGTTGAGGGAACTAATACCAATTCGTTCTGACTACGTCGTAATTCGCATGACCAGCGTCCCCATCCGTCATTCCGGCGTAGGCCGGAATCCAGAGAGCCCGATCAGTAAGAATACGGCGGCATCACACAGAATTGGTATAAGTCGCGTTTCGACGCGTGATTCATTGAAGCCGCTGCCGAACCTGAGACTTTGAAGGTGTGTGGGATTGATAGAGCACGTTTTTGCTTATATGACTACCGCGCTTGAACATTGGTCACAGACCATAGGGAGGTACATTTCGATGCTCAAGATAGGTCGAGTGGTATTGCTTGCGTTCGCGCTGATGGCCTTGGTTTTGGCCGCTTGTGGGCGCGACGAAGATGATGGCGACGCCGGAGCGGGTCCCTCGGCAAATTCGGTCCTCCGGGTCGGAAATGGAGGCGAGGTCCAGTTCCTGGACGCGGCCAAGAGCCAGTCCGGTACGGACATCATCTTCTCGGAGATGATCTACAACCGTCTCCTCCAGTACGATGCCACGATGATGGATCCGAAGCCAGACATTGCCGAAAGCTGGGAAGTGTCGGATGATGGACTCACGTACACTTTCAAGATTCGTGACGACATCGTGTTCCACAACGGCAAAGAGCTTACGGCCGCGGACATCGAGTACAGTTGGAACCGCTGCCGGAACGAGATTGCCGACAAGGGACGATGCAAGGGTGAACTCAACGACGTGGTCTCGTTCAGTGCGACGGGCGACTACGAGTTTGAGGTCGTACTCAACAAGAATAGCCCCGTATTCCTTGCTTCCATGGCCCACTGGTCCCTGGCCATCGTCGACGAAGGCAGCATCGGCCAGGTCGACACCCATCCTATTGGCACGGGCCCGTACAAGTTCGTGAGTCAAGTGGTGGACGACAAGCTGGAGCTCGAGAAGAACGACGACTACTTCGACGAGGACATTCTCGATGTAAGACCCGAGAAGGTCTTCATCATTCCGATCAAAGACCCTCAGACGCGAATGGCGGCCGTACGCAGCGGCGAGATCGACTTTGCGGTCGACGTGCCGTTGGAACAGGTCGCCAGGCTCGCCACCACTCCGGGCGTTCAACTGCTGCAGCAGCGGGACGGCATCACCGCCTCCTACATGACCGTCATCTTCAACACCCGTGAGGGCCCGATGGCGGATGTGAGGGTGCGGAAGGCTGTCCAGCTTGCGGTCGACGCGAATGCCATCAACAGCGCGATCTACTTCGGACTGGGAGAGGTCAGCTGTAACCCGGTCCTCGAATCGCATTGGGCATACCTGCCATTCGATTGCCCGGAAAGAGACGTCGATAAGGCCAAGGCGCTTCTGGCCGAGGCCGGATACGGCCCGGGCGAGCTCAAGTTGAAGTACATGCCGGAGAACATCCCGGTCACCCAGAAGATGGCTGAGGTCATCCAGCAGAACCTGGCCGAGGCCGGCATCGACATGGAGATTGTGATTGTCGACAGCCCGACGTGGCTCGACAAGGTCTGGTTCGGCGTCGACTGCGACTCCGGGGACTGGCCGGAGTCTCGCTGCTGGGCCGGCAAGCACAAAGAATTTGATCTTGGCGACGCCTGGTATACCCGCGAGCCCGACCCCGACGGTCTGATGCAGAGCGTCTTCCGCGCCGACTCCGCCCGAGAAGGCTTCAAGGGCAACAACGGAATGCGGTACTACAACCCTGAGATAGAGCGCCTATTCGACGAGGCGAAGAGTACGACGGACCGCAACTTCAGGGCCGAGAACTACCGCAAGATCGTCGACATCGTCGTTAACCAGGACGTGCCGCTGATCAAGCTGCAGAGCATGCCGCGCTTCTTCGCGGCTCGCGACGTCGTAGGCGGTGGCTACGTGAGCCCAAAGGGCTACTGGAACGCCAAGGACTGGTCCTGGCAAGAGCCGTCGGACGAATAATCGAGCACATTTGGGTCGCCGCGCGACGATGATAGTTGCTATGAATGCGCGGCGACCCAAGGCTCGAAAGCACATGCCCACTTTTTCGGAACGGTCGGTCTCGATACGCACACCTGAGACCGACCCGCTCTCCTTGTCCGGGAGGTCCTAGCCATCCAGGCTTATATTGCACGTCGGCTGCTTCAAACGCTGTATGTCGTCGTCGCGCTCTCATTCATCATCTTCGCGGCTGTGCGATTCGCGCCCGGAGACCCGGCGGTGACGCGGCTCGGCATGGAGGCCACAAGAGAGGCGCTCGAACAAGAGCGTCGGGATCTTGGCCTTGACAAGCCCATCTACACTCAGTACGCCATCTGGGTGGGCAAGGTATTCAGAGGCGACATGGGAGTATCCATAGCCTATGCTTCCGACCACCCAGTCGCTCCTCTCGTCTGGGAGAAGTTCAAGAGGACGATTCCTCTCACGTTGGCGGCGATGGCTGTTGGGCTGATCGTATCCATTCCGGTCGGAATCATAGCCGGACTGCGTCCGTACAGCCTACTCGATAACATAATCTCCGGCGCGTCGCTGTTCGGTGTGGCCGCTCCGAGCTTTTGGGTCGGGCTGATGCTGATCCTGCTGTTCGCCGTGCGGCTGGACTGGCTGCCGACCTCAGGGTACGGGCCGATAGGGCAGGGGTTTGACTGGAAGTACTTTATTCTGCCGTCGTTCGCCCTTGGATTCCAGCTCATGGGCGCGCTGACGAGGTACATGCGGTCGGGGATGCTGGACGTAATGAGCTCCGACTACATTCGCACGGCGCAGGCCAAGGGACTCCCGTACCGAACCGTCGTAGCAAGACACGCCGTCAAGAACGCGATGCTCTCCGTCGTTACGGTTATCGCGCTCGACGTCGGGGGCTTGCTGGCCCGAGCGCTCGTCACCGAGACCGTCTTCCGCTGGCCCGGCGTAGGCCTGCTGCTCGTGAACGCCATCCAGGCCAGAGACTACGCAATCGTCCAAATGATCGTCCTCGTCACCTCCGTCGCATATATTTCGGTGAATCTACTTGCCGATATCCTGTATGGATATCTCGACCCACGGATACGGCTCGAATGAGTTCCTCTGCCCAAGAGAAGGCAATCGACCTCCACGCGCGTATTGACCAAGCCGACAGGGGTCGCGCCCACAGGTTGCGATTGTTCCTCTTGAGCTTCGCCAGAAACCGCACGGCCATCTTCGGGGCGGTTACGATCATCGTGTTCACCTCGGCCGCGCTGCTCGCCCCGCTGTTCACGGCCGACCCGCTGGAGCAGGACTATGATGCCCTCATGCGTCCCCCTTCCCTGGAATACCCCATCGGCACCGACTCCCTGGGCCGTGACAACCTGAGCCGCCTTATTCACGGTGGAAGGGTATCCCTCCAAGTGGGGCTTTTCGCCATGGCGATAGCCACGACCATCGGCGTGACCATTGGCCTTGTCGCCGGGTACTTCGGCAAGTGGATTGACAGCATACTCATGCGAATCGTCGACTTGATCCTAGCTTTCCCCGCCCTCCTGCTCGCCATCCTCATGGTGGCGATCCTCGGTCCATCGCTCCGGAACGCCATGCTCGCAATAGGCGTCGCGTACATCCCCGTCTTCGCCCGTGTCACGAGGGCCAATACCCTTTCTCTGCGTGAGAAGGAGTTCGTCGAGAGCGCGCGGGCCATAGGTGGAGGGCCCGTCCGCATCATGTTCAAGACCATCCTCCCCAACACGGTGTCTCCCATCATCGTTCAGGCGTCTTTGGGAATGAGTTACGCCATTCTCATCGAGGCCAGTCTGAGCTTCCTCGGCCTGGGCATCCAGCCGCCGACGCCTTCCTGGGGCTACATGCTCTCGGCAGGCCGGGAGTTCATTACTATCGCCTGGTGGCTCACGACATTCCCGGGGCTCGCCATCTTCCTGGTAGTGCTCGCTTGGAACTTCATCGGCGACGGCATCCGCGAGGCCCTCGATCCTCGACAGCGGCGCAGGTAGGGTACGGGCTCAGTGTGATGGAGGGACGACCACTCACCGCGTAGCGCTCCACGCTCAGTACGCGATACCCTATAGCCATGTCCATCATCAAAGGCATTGCCTTTACGGCGTTCGTCATTGCCATTCCGCTGTTCCTCATCATCACGAATCTGCGCGTGGTCGTGAACACGCCTCTTTTGTACTCCTACGGGTTCGACCAATACGAGATCGAGAGGGCGACGGGCATCGAGCGCGACGAGCTCCTCTCGGCCGGCAAGCAGATCCGCGACTACTTCAACAATGAGGAGCGCTGGCTGGATGTCAGAGTCCGACTCCGCGGTGAAACGCAAAGGATTTATAGCGAATACGAGATACTGCACATGTGGGACGTGAAGGCGCTCATACGCACGCTCTACAACGTGCAGCTCATTGTGGCGCTGTATATTCTCCTGTTCATTCCCGCGGGGCTCGCTATTGCCCCACGTGTATTCCCTCGTACCCTCTTGAGGCTCACGGCATGGGGCGCGGCGGTTACACTTGCGATAGTCTTCGTCACCGGCCTCCTCTCGTTGACGGGGTTCAGCCAGACCTTTTATTTCTTCCATGTCATCGCATTCACCAATGACCTGTGGCAGCTCGATCCGGCCCGTGACTACCTGATCATGATGTTCCCGGAGGGATTCTTCTTCGACGCGACGATGATCCTTGCCGCGGCGACGGTCATCCAAGGACTCTGGCTCTTGTACTTGACTCTATCCTTGCTGAAGGAGTTTCCCGCGTCGTCGTTTCTCAAGGTCACGGTCGCGCAGAATCTCGTCGCGATTGTCGCCGCGGTTTTTATACTCCGAGTATTTCCCGACGGGTTCTTCTTCGAGGCAGTGATGATCGTGGTCGTGGCTTCGGTCGTTCAGGCGCTCGTGGCGCTCGTCGCGTGGAGGCGGGCGCCGAAGAAGGCTTCGTCCGCTTCGGCCTCGGACGACGGCAAGATACCAAAGTCCGCCGCCGTTGGATCACGGTCTGCCAAGGCATCGGTGCGTTCGCAGGAAGCGCCGGAACGAGATGCCGCGTCACAGAGGTCGGAGCTCGCCGAGGGCTTGGCCAACAACGCCATCTTTGGCTACTACATGGTCGAGGCCGTGCTGCTTGTCCTGTTGCCAGTAGTGCAAGAGTGGCGTGATGCCCGGCGGGCGGAGCCGTCGCCCGTTGACGCTGCCTCGTGAGGCGTCCATGACCTCCACAGTAAGTCCGACAGAGCCGACTCTGTTTCGTCCAGCGGATATTCGCGCTCTACTTGGGGCGGGGTCGTGGCGGCAGTCGCTTTTCCACGACGGGCGGAACGACGTAGCGCTTGTGTGCGACGCTCCTTCCTCACAAGCTGAGGACGCTCCTCATCCGTCCGACTGCAACGAGTTCTGGTTCGTAATGGGCGGGGAGTACGAGTACCGCATTGAGGGCTTTCCGCCAGTCTGTGCGGTCAAGGGCGATGTCGTCAGGCGGCCGGCAGGCATGTCGCTCGCGACCCGCGTTATCGGAGACGAAGACGGTCTGCGGGTTGCCGTATCACCATCTCAAGATACCGTGCAACTGGATGGAGGCCAAGAATGCGAGGAGCCGCTTTTTCCTACGCAGCCACCGAACATGCTTCTGACGCGAACGAGCGAGTTGCTGACTAGCTCCGATCAGCGGCGCTTCACGATCATCGAGGACGACCTGAACACGATGTATTTGATCCGCGAGCGGCCCGGGGATGTGAGTAACGCCCACTGGCATTTCGACTTCGATGAGTGGTGGGTGATCGGGGGCGGGGCGTTGCTCTTCGAGGTCGGGGAGGGTAGGCCGAAGCTGAGCGCGAGGGAGGGCGACATCGTCTTCACGCCGCGGGGGTTCCGGCACCAGATATCTACCGTAGGCGATGAGGTGTCCCTTCGAATGCCCGTCACGACTGCGGACAACGTCCACATCTGGACTGACGACGACACGTCCGCGCCTCCGCCGAGGGAGTGACGTATTACATCCTGCGCAGCAGGTAGATGCTCGGGGCGATGTAGCCGCGATGGAAGGATACCCGCAAGGGGACCTCGGCGGTCCGTCTCCATAGCGCGGCGTTTCGTCCAAGTGTGTCTTCGAAGAGTCGGCGGCGGTCGGTGATGACGGTGAAGGCCCCGTCTTTGACGACCAGCCGGGCGGTCTCGCTGAGGGCGGATTCGTAGAGCCTGTCGAGGCCGACATCGGTGTTGGCGAGCATTCCGAAGGGCAGGTCGGCGACGACAGCGTCGAATGATCCGTCCGGCAGGGGTGGGGAGTGGATGTCGCCGAGGATGAGATCGGCTTCTCGCCGAACTCCTGCCGCGTTCAAATTTCGTTCCGAGCAACGGATAGCCTCGGGGTCGATGTCCAGTCCGACGACGGTCGCGGCGGGCCCGGCGGCTAGACGTTCGGCAAGCAGGGTCCCGGAGCCGCAGCCGAGGTTGAGTAAGCGGTCGCTATGGGAGTGGCCGGGGAGCGCCACCATGGCGTGTGCGACGGTGGCGTTCAGGGCATCGGGGCGGTTGCAGACTCGCCACGCTCGTGCCGAAAGGGGCATCGGTGTCAGTCGGACGAGGGTCTCCCAGCCGCCGCCGGACGCCGAACGCCGTAGGGACAGGTGCAGGTGCGCTTCGTCGGTCTGCTCGTCAAGGCGGATGGCGGAGCCGATCTCGCTGCGGAGGCGTCTCATGGTGGTCGACTCCGCGCCGGCCGCGCTGAGGCGAAATGTCTTGAACGTTCCTGCCGGGTGGAGGTCGATGATTGATCTGATCGCAGCGATGAGCCGGGTGAAGTGCTGGTGTCCGAGGAGGGCCCTGGGGCGAGGTAAGTCGAACTTTTCCACGAGGTGGACGGCGACTGCGCTGCGGAGGGCCATCAGGCGCTCGACGGGGCCGGAGTACCTGAAGGACATACGGCCTTCCTTCGGGTAGCCCGTCAGCCGGTATGTGCTTCTTCCGACGGTTTTGCCCAGTTCATCGTCGACGAAACGCTCGAGGCCTGTGATTAGCTCGACCTCGTATCTTTGGTCGCGTGGAAGAGTCGGCTGCTTTGATGTATGACGTCGGGGCATGATGGCGTCATGGTATCGCATGGGGGGAGAAGAATAGAAAGTGTTGATTAGAAGGAAGGGAGTGGGGATTCACCGCGGAAAGCGCGGAGGGCGCAGAGGGGAGGACTGGGGATTACCGCCAAATATTGAGTACGGGGTCACGTTCGTTCGGATGCGTTTACATAAGATGTCATTCGGGGAAAGCTGGAAGCGAGGCTGTTCCTGAGCAAGGAAAGCAGCTTGGGGAACCGGGATATTCACCCTTACCCCAACCCTCTCCCGCGAACGGGAGAGGGGGTTACTGTAGGGAGCGCTGTGGAGGCGCACCGGTATTCGGCAGGCCCTGTCTGTGGGACCGGAGGCAGGTAGGGACGCGACCTGTTGTTATTCGTACCGCCCTGACGCAAAGAGCAGGCCGTCGCGACACACTTGGCACGTTTAGAGTCCTCAATAGATTTCAGAGTTCGTCCGCAGCCTGCTATACTGAGCGGCCAATCCGTACCGGCACAGAGTGCGCATGGGGACGAGGCCGACCGGAAGACGGGGCCTGAGAGAGGTACTTCACAACGGGAGGAATGTAAGAGATGAAGGTTGACAGGGACCAGTTCATGGAGCAGGGGTACTTGATACTCCGAAACGTCATCTCGCCGGACAAGCTGGAAGCTATGCGGGCCAGCTGCGAGACGATCCTGGATAGGCAGAAGGCGGTCTGGGCCGGAGAACGGGGGCCTGACGACCCCCGGGGCGGGCAGTACGAATTGGTGCGGCAGCCCCGCGTCCACATGGAGCGCCCGGGGCTCATCGACGAGCAGACCGCCAACGTGATCGAGGACTTTTGGGTTGCCGACGAGACACTCGACATCGCCTCGCAGCTCCTGTGCAATCCCATGCCCAACGTCTCGAGCATGATGATGATGTGCAGCCCCGTGCGTGACTGGCCGGGCGGCACGGGCTGGCACCGGGACGTCCACCCCGTAGACATGGCCCCGATGGACGCGCTGGCGGCGGACCTGATCGAGAACGGCCCCAGGTACACGCAGTGGAACGTTCCGATGTACGACGACAGCGTCCTCTGGGTAGTCCCCGGCAGCCACAGGCGGCGAAATACCGAAAGGGAGAACGCCGAGTTCATGAAGGACATGCAGGGAGTGACGGAGGTCTCGAATGAGCGTCTGCAGGCTGCTGCCGAGGGCATTTCCGTCGAGTTGAAGGCCGGGGACGGCGTCATCTACAGCAACTTCCTCCTTCACACCGGGAGCAACTACACGACGAAGAAGCGGCGGACTCTGCACGGCGGACACGCGATCTTCGGGCAGTATCACGAGATGGGCTTCGCCGACAGCCTTTCGCTCGCGGCTAGAGAGAAGTTCGAGACCTTCGTGCGCCGGGAAGGGCAGATGAAGGATGCCACCGAGGCCGCCCTCCGCGCGGTTATCGACAGGGATGCAGTCGCCTACCGTGCCGCGCTGGAGCGACTCCAGTCCGGCGCCGGGCCTCACGGCAAGACGGTGCTTACCATCTACCTGTCGAAGGCGGCGCTGCACATTCGCGCCCTGAAGGACCCGGGGTTCGACGTCACGGAGGAGACCCGACGCCGGGCATCGAATCCCCACACCATCACCCTGAACTGGGGACCCGAATTTGCCGACCGGTTCACCGACGAGGAGTCCAGGACGCTGTGGGCGCGCTTCCAGACTCTCGATGCCATGCTCCAGGGGGAAGAGGAGATGTTCGAGCCCTCGTTCCAGTCGGGCCCTCTGCGCTACTACTTCAGCGATCTGCCCGACGGCGTCGACGCCGAGTCGTTCATCGCCGGCTGGGGAAGAAGCGCCTGAGCGCCGAGCCACGAATCAGGGAGTCTGAAGTACAGGTTCCCATTGATTCCGGTTGTCAAGGGTGGCGCGAACGGAACGACCATGGGGATGTCCCCAGTCTAGTGGATCGAAATCTTTGAAATGACGGGTAATAATTGGAGATTTGATTCGTGCTTTACACGACAGGGCGGGTTTGAAACCCGCCCCTACCAAGTCATAGCCTCGTTACCCTTCAAAACTAGGATGTTGAACCACTAGTTGAAGCTGCACCTGGTCGTGAGATAGTCCTATGCCACCCTGCCATCGCCGTTAGCCGGACAGTTCAGCCTTCACAAGGTCGCGGGTAAGCTGGGCCTGGCCGTAGTGCTCGGCGGCATGGCAGGCAACGACGATCAGCAGCTCGCGGCCGGTGACGTTCCCACGGTGGGAGTGGTCCCTCTCGCGGTCCAGTTCGGCCGGCGGCAAGTCCACGATGGCGTCTGAAATCCCGGCCTTCAGCTCATTCCAGCGTGCCGCGATCTCAATGGCGGAGTCACCCTTTACCATGAACTCGGCATCGCGATCGCGAGTGACGGGCAACCCGCACAGCACGTTCAGGAGGTTGTACCGCACGTTGCCCATCGTGTGAGTGGCCAGGACGTAGAGGCTATTGGCGTCATCGAGGGGCCTCCAGTTCAGGGAGTCGCCGTCGAGCCCCTCTAGGCAGGCGACGAGCTCGTCGACCGTATTCCTGATCTTGTGCCAGTAGAGGTCGGTCTCCCGGGAACTCTGCATTGTGTCCTCCCGCCTAGAATGGAAGCGTGGCAACAGTGTTCCAGATCCCGCGACGGGAAGTGGCGCATGTTTGAGCCCCGGCGTCAGGGTACCGCCCGCAAAATCCGATAGCGCCAACCGTAGCGCCGTTGAATGAGCCCGTCAAGCGCCGGGAGGCGTTGGTAGGGGCGGGTTTCAAACCCGCCCTGTCGTGTAAAGCACGAATCAAATCTCCAATTACTACCCGTCATTTCAAAAATTTCGGTCCACTAGGCTACTTTGACTGCGGTGCCGTAGGCGACGATCTCCGCCGCGCCCTGGGCCACGCCCGCAGTGATGAACCTCGTGCCGACGATGGCGTTGCCTCCCATTCCCTCGGCGTTCTCGACCATGCGTTGAAGCGCTTGCTCGCGGGACTCTGCCAGCAGCTTGGTGTACTCGTCCACCTCGCCGCCGACGATGTTGCGGAGGCCCGCCATGATGTCGCGTCCGATGTTCCGGGCGCGCACGGTGCTGCCTCGCACCAGTCCGAGCGTCTCGACGATGGTGGCTCCGGGTATGGCGTCAGTAGTCGTTACGATCAATTGTCGACCTCCATGAAGTTTTCTTGCTTCTTGTGGACGATCCTGTCACGTATCGCGGCGACAAGCAGGACGGCCAACCCGACCAGAACGGCGACTAAGGCCACGAGCAGCAAGGCCGGCATATCCTCGGCCGTCATGACTGCATACACCCAGAAGCCGCCGAGAACCACCGCTCCGGCTGCGAGAATCGCTCCGCCGATCCACAATAGGAGGCTGCTGTTACTCTCCGATCTTGCCATTTGAACCCTCCGTCGGCTGGAATAGTTTTCCTACAACTCGGATTCTCGCATACCTGCGAGGTTGTGTCATCACACGATTCTGCTATTTTGGAGAACTGCGGTACCGTATACTTTCGAATTGAAAGGCGAGAACGGAGGTCGGTTGTTGGTCTATTTCATCGCGGGCGCAGCTGCCGGACTTATGTTTATGCTGGTGTTCGTCGCGGTCGCGCCGTTGATGGTATTTTCGCTTGCGCGAGAAACCGAGAGTCGTGTGGGAGCCTTCGTACGTCGCGTCAACCCGACTACGCTGATGCTGGGTCTGGTCGTCTTGGCGTATCCGACGTGGACGCTGCTTGGAGGCGTGCTGGCGCTGCTCTATAGGCTGAGTGTGCAACAAGCGCCGGGGTCGGGCCTGGGTTCGGGGAACATGGTGTATACGTTCGCGGTTGTCCTTGCGACGCTGATTGGGGCCGTTCCCGGTGTGCTGCTGTTGCGGCGGGTCGTTTTCGGGGTGGTTGCCCTCGCCGTGGCGTTTATGGGAATTTATGGCTGGCTGCTGCCGTTCCTCGTTCAGGTGGCAGAGAGGTAACGAGCGGGAGATTCACCGCAGTGGACGCGGAGACCACAGAGTTGGGAGAGTCGAATCCGAATCGGGAAAGGGCTCAGCCTGCTTCTCCATTATTCCGGGGGAATTCGGATTGGGCATTGCTCTTTGACTGAACAAAGGTTATAAAATGTCCCAAGGTTACAAAAGGGGAGAGACGAATGGATGTTGCCGACTTGCTTGATTCGCCGGAAATTACGCGCGTTGCCACGGGTCTGAAGTTCACCGAGGGTCCGCTGTGGCATCCCGACGGGTACCTGCTGTTCACCGATGTGGGTGGCCCCTGGAGGATATGGAAAGTCGTGCCGGGTGAGGAGAAGACCGTCCACCGAGACGACACCGACCGAGCGACTGGCCTGACATTCGATCTGCACGGCAACATCATCGCGTGCGAACAGATGGCGCGGGCGGTTACGAGCATGGACGACGAAGGGCATGTGACGGCCATCGCAACGCACTGCGGCGATAAGCGCCTGAACCGCCCAAACGACGTGGTTGGACGGTCGGACGGCAGCCTGTACTTCAGCAACCGCGGCGTTAGCGGTCTGGAGGAGGGCGAGGCGGACTTCGAGCATAACGGGGTGTACCGGATCGGGCCCGACGGAGTGGTTCACGAGGAGGTCTACCCGTTCGAGGACCCGAACGGCCTCGCCATCTCGCCTGACGAGAAGACGTACTATCAGATCAACACGCGTCCCTCCGCCCATATCGACGCCTTCGACATCGCCGAGGACGGGTCTCTGTCCAATCAACGGCGTTTCTTCACCTTCCCGGAGTCCGTGAAGCCGGGCTTCCCGGACGGGATGAAGGTCGATTCGCTCGGTAGGGTGTACGTTTCAGGGCCGGGAGGGCTTTGGGTGTTGACGCCCGAGGCCGAGGTTATCGGCGTGGTCGAGTTCCCGGAGAACGTTATAAACATGGCTTGGGGCGACGAGGACAACCGGACGATGTACGTGGCGGCGATGACCTCGATATACAGCATCCGGTTCAACACGCCGGGTCTGGTCATTCCGAGGGCGGCTTTGTAGTCTTGAGACGTGGACGATCGGCAGAATAGCGCGTAAGCCATTGAAGAGGGGGTGTCCGATGCAGAGACCGCCACGGGGGGCTTGGAACGGGTTTCACCAAATGAAGCCCGCATCCGAGTACGACATCCGGTACGGCAATCACCTTGTTAGATCGACAAGCTCGCAATGGCCGAGCTATATCGCCGTTTCCTCGCCTACGGCGTACCGGATGACGGAGCCGCACCTGACACGGACCCCTGAGGTCGTCGGATACCCGGAAAAGATGGACTACGGGTACCTGAAGCAGTTCACCGAAGGTTTGCCCGACGACGTTGACTTGATCGTGGGCATCGGGGGCGGTCTGGCGCTGGACGCGAGCAAGTACGTCGCGCTCAGCAGGCAGCTGCCCCTCGTGCTAATACCGACTATCGTTTCGACGGGGGCGATCATTCACAGCGTGTTCGCCGAATGGGAGGGGCGTAACCTCGGCAACACCAAGAACTGGCCGTGGATAGACCCGGAGTACGTGCTTGTCGACTACGACATCGTGCTGAGCGCGCCCGACCACCTGAACATCGCGGGCGTCGGGGACGTGCTGTGCGGGTACTCGACTATCTGCGAGTGGAAGCATAGGGAAAGCCAAGGCATCGGGGAGCCGTACGACGAGTCCTTCACATCCGACATGAACACGCTCCACGCTCAGATCGTCCAGAACTTTCCGAGAACCCGCTCGGCGGACGGGTCGCTGACACCGGCAAGCGTGAAGCTCATCATGAACGCGATCAAGGACCGCGACAGCAACTCGGTTTCGCATCCGGACGCCCCGGCGGGTGACCATTCGTTCATCGTCGCAACAGAACTGGCGAACGACCGGAGCTGGGTGCACGGTGAACTCGCGGCGCTGGGGACGGTCATCATCGCGTGGCATACGGACCAGAGCCCGGAGACGATCATCGGCCGCCTCGATACGTGCGGCGTCCGCTGGCGGCCTGCAGATATGGACATGAGCAAGGACGAGTTGGCGAAAGCGCTCGCGGCGTGTCCGGGGTATATGGGGGATGCGTCGAGGGGTCGGGACCTGCCGTCGGTCCTGCGGCTCGAACCGTTGGTGGGGGAGAGGTTTGACAGGCTGTGGGAATTCTTGGAGGGTGGGTGAATACTGGAGCCTCATGACCTTACTGCAGGGTAGTAGATTCCGCCCCAATTGCTTTCAGGATGATCCATCATCAGCGCAACGAACTGCGGGACGAGTGAAGATATGATTCGCGCTCCGTCCTTGACTTGGGGTCTGTTGAGCGAACCCCTCCATGTTGCTCCACCGTGAAGGAGTTGATTTCGCAAAACGTATAGACGGTCGAATAAAGTGCTCAGGATGCCCTTGGTGTTCTGTTCGGCGAGGAATTGATGCACCAGCCGGCGGCTGCGATCAAAACGGTCTTCCCAGTCTTGGTAACCGGGCATTCCATTGTAATGTCTCCAGAATGGTTCAAAGACGTACTGATTGTCCAAGAGATTCCTGATTGGATCGGAAAACTCTTCCCAGATCAGGTTGTAGATGGCCATGCCGCCATCGAGTTCGATGATCTTGTCGAAATAGTCGCTGAAGACGTAGCGTTCACCTGAAAACTCCTTCGTGCCTTCCACATAGACGGCGTTGAATGCAATCCAGTAGAAGACAAATGCCGCGTCGGGGTCGTCCGCGCTCATTTCATTCTCGGCGCGTCCGAGCCAGCTGAGCGAGCGGCGCATTCGGAGGTTGAACTCATCGGGGAATGTTTCCGAGTTTCGCTCCCACCTTGCTTGCAAACTTATGAAGTTCGGCTGCTCTTGCATAAGGCACCTCGTTCTTTCATGGTACGAGTAGCCACGAAACAGATTATAGGATTTGATTTCAGGAACGACAATCCTTCGGAATTCGGGATTTCATGACACTATCGCACACCTCGCCGCTGGATGAAGTCTGGGTTGCCCTCGACACTGAGACGACCGGTCTCGACCCTGAGAGCGACCGGATCATCGAGGTCGGGGCGGTCAAGTTTCGGGGTGGCGAGGTGCTTGGCGTTTTCCAGTCGTTCGTGAATCCTGAGGAGCGGCTCAGCAGGTTTATCCGGGACTACACGGGTATCACCCAGCGAGACGTAGATGGAGCGCCACCCTTCTCAGAGGTTGCGGTCAATCTGCTTCCGTTCATTGACGGCGCTCCGGTTGTCGGGCACAACGTGGGGTTCGATCTTGGGTTCCTGCGCAGTCACGGTCTGCCGATCGACGGGCCGGTATCGGACACCTATGATCTGGGCAGGGTGTTTGTGCCCTGGGCGTCGTACCACTCCTTGACTGGGCTTGCGAAGGAGTTGGAAGTACCGGTCGTCCGGGCGCACCGCGCTGCGGACGACGCGGAGACGACTCGGAGGGTCTTCGTTGCACTTCTGCGGATAGCGGCGGATACCGATCTCGAAACCCTTCGGGAGATACAGAGTATCGCGTCAAAGTCCTCAACCTCTGCCCTGAGGTATCCCCTTCGGCAGCTTGTTGGTGACGGAACGGTCAACCGCGCTCAGATGAGCCTGGACGAGCCGGCGCTGGACCTACGCCAGCTTGCCGCGATACGGCGCGCCGAGGGCTCTGAACGGCCTGACGAATCCGGCAGCAGCTTCGACAGGGAAGGGTTGCGAAAGCGCTTGGGCAAACATCAAACGCTGCAGCAAGTCGAGGACGACAGACAAGTTGATGTCGATGAGGTCGGCGATCTGTTTGGAGAAGATGGGCCGTTTGCACAGGTGCTGCCCGGTTTCGAGAACCGCGTCGAGCAGGTGGAGATGGCCCGTTCGGTGGCCGAAGCGATCAACGAGGGACAGCGGCTGGTCGTCGAGGCGGGCACTGGCGTTGGCAAGTCCCTGGCCTACCTGCTTCCGGCGGCGCTGTACGCGCTTGAGAACGGGAGACGCGTGGTCGTCTCCACCAACACGATCAATCTCCAGGAGCAGCTCATCGGGAAGGACATTCCCACGCTTGTCGATGCTCTCTCGTTTGCATATCCGGGTGGCGCGCAGGAGCTCAAGTTCTCGCTCCTGAAGGGCCGCTCAAACTACCTGTGCATGAGGCGGTGGACGCACGCCAAGAACGGGGACAGTCTGTCCGAGGAGGACGCTAGGCTGTTGTCCGGCATTCTCGTATGGCTCGACCGCACGTCGACGGGGGACAGGAACGAGTTGAACGTTGGTCGTCGGAGCCTCTCGAACTGGAATCGCGTGTCCGCGCAGGGGGCGCTCGACTGTAGAGGCCAAGACAGAATTTGCTTCCTTCGCAGCTCCCGGTCGAGGGCGGAGGCCTCGCATTTAGTTGTTGTCAATCATGCGCTGCTGCTTACCGACATCGTCGCGGGCGGGACCATCATCCCGGAGTACGACGTCCTCATCATTGACGAGGCGCACCATCTCGAATCGGAGGCCACCAGGCAGTTGGGGTTCGAGGTGAGTCGATCGGGAGTTGGCGAGCACCTTCAGGAATTGCTGGGCGAACGAGGGGTGATCGGTCGCGCTATTACGGCGCTGCAGCGTGTGTCGGACATAGAGAGAGTTAGTCGAGTGCTGGAGGATGTTGGGCAATTAGCACCCGGCCTACACCCGGCTTTGCGAGAGGGGACTGCGGCCCTGTTCGGGCTGCTGGAGGACCGTGTACTGGGCACTTCGCGGGCAGACCGGCAGATGCGGGTTACCGAGGGGACGCGAAGGCAGCCCTTCTGGTCGGATGTGGAGACGGTCTGGGAGAACGTCAATCTCAGTCTAGCCAGCCTGGCGAACTGCCTCGATGCCCTGGTCTCCACGTTGCAGGACCTGGCGGCGGACGACGCCAACGGCAATGAGGGACTGCTCATGGAGCTAAACGGCAGCGCACTGAACAACGCCGAGATCCGGCAGAACCTTGAAGAGTTCGCCGTCCGGCACAAGGACGACGTGGTCTATTGGATCGAGAAGTCGGGCAGGGGGGACGAAATAACGTTCTTCGGCGCACCGCTCCACGTTGGGGAATTGCTTGAAGAACTGCTGTACACTCGGAAGAGCGCGGTCGTTATGACCAGTGCCACTCTCGCCGCCAACGGTACGTTCGACCACATTCAGGAGCGGACGGGCTTCGTCGATTCGGAGCAGCGGCTGCTCGGTTCTCCGTTCGAGTATCCAAGCTCGGCGCTCGTGTGCGTTCCCAATGACATGCCGGAGCCTTCGGCCCCCACGTACATGGACGTGGGGGCGCAGGCCATCGGCGACGCTGCCATTGCGGCGGGTGGGCGTACGATGGCGCTGTTTACCTCCTACGCCTCACTCAGGGAGACGGCGGGAACGATGCGAGCGACCATGAAATCGCAGGGCATCGATCTGCTTGTGCAGGGGAACGACGGGAGTCCGGACCAGATCATTCGGCGCTTTCGAGAGAACCCGGAATCGATCATCTTGGGGACGGCCAGTTTCTGGGAGGGTATCGACCTTGCGGGCGATTCGCTGCAGGCGCTCGTGGTTATGCGGCTGCCGTTCAACGTACCCACCGAGCCGGTGTTCGAGGCGCGGTCGGAGCTCTACGACAACTCATTCATGGAATACGCCCTTCCTCAGGCGATACTTCGACTGCGGCAAGGGTTTGGGCGACTGATCCGCACGAAGACGGACCGCGGCGTGGCGATCATCTTGGACCGGCGCGTCATCTCACGGAGGTATGGCTCGCTGTTTCTCCGGTCTCTGCCCCCTGCGTCCCGAAAGAGGTGCAAACTCGATGCGCTGGGTGACGAGGTGCGGCAGTGGCTGGGTCGGTAACGGCACAGGAGAATCAGGCGAGTTTCCTTCCCCTCGATGGCCAGCCTCTCGATCTTGAGACTACGCTGTTCAGCGGGCAGGTGTTCAGGTGGCGAAAGCAAGAGGAGTGGTATGAAGGCGTTATCTTCGGACAGATCGTGCGGGTGCGCGAGGTTGAAGGGGGGATGGCCTTCGCAACGGCGGACGACGTGGAAGTGAACGCATCACGGCTGCGTGACTATTTTTCGCTGGATGTCGACCTGGCCGAAGTATATTCGGCTCTCTCACGGGACCGGGGTCTTCGAGAGGCGTTGGATCGCTATCGAGGAATGCGGGTGCTGCGGCAAGACCCGTGGGAGACGACGCTATCCTTCCTGTGCGCTCAGAACTCGAATGTACCACGGATCACGCGGAACGTGGAGGATATGTGCCGGTCATTTGGCAGATCTATTTCATTAAACGGGTATACTCGCCATGCCTATCCGACGCCGGAAGCGTTCGCCGGGGCAGGGGAGCAGGCGCTGCGAGACTTGGGACTCGGATATCGTGCGCGGTACATCGCATCCGCCGCCGAGAGAGTCGCACTGGGCGAGATAGACCTGGCGGCGCTTCGGGACGCCTCATATGACGACGCGCTCGATGAGCTGATGACCCTCGACGGGGTGGGAGACAAGGTGGCGAACTGCATCATGCTCTTTTGTATGGACAAGCCGCAGGCCTTTCCGGTCGATACGCATATCTTGCAGGTCTTGCGTGAGCGGTACCCGAACGCGGAAGAAGTGCGTTCGAGCGACATACGCCGTGTACGGGCGTGGGCGCAAGAGTATTTCGCGCCGTACGCCGGGTATGCCAATCACTACATGTTTCATTCGAGGCGCGTTGAGAGGCAGACCTAGGGGGTTGGTAGTCGTCGGCTGTGGTGGAGGCGGATTGGGTTCGGTTAGGCTTGCACCGACATGAGGATCGCGGGGTTGCTACAGGAGTTGTCTCCACTCTTCCTCAGGCATGATGCGAACCATGAACTCGTCGAACATCGGGACGGTAAATGCCGTATCCCCGTGATTCGGACTCCATATCATGCCCTTGTTTATCAACTGACTGCGCGTTGGAGCTAAGGAAGTCACCGGACGATCAAGGACGCCGGCTATGTCGCCGGAACGATGTGGCCCTTGACCGAGTTGAGCCATTGCGCGCAGATATCGCTTTTCGGTAGGAGTCAGCCTGTCGAATCTTACCAAGAAGAAGCTCGCGTCCAGATCGGCAATTGCCTGTCTGGAAGCCACTTCGACATTGGAAAGGGTAATAGGGGAACGCTCCGCAACATCCCACACATGTTTTCCCCACTCTTGCAAGAAATAGGGATAGCATTGAGTTTGAGCGACGATGGTGTCGAGCGCAAGCGGTTCTATTTCCACTCCCTCGTTCCTAGCCGGTTTGGCGATGGCAAGCTTGGCGTCTTCAGGTGAAAGCGGTCCGATTTCAGGGAACTCAAAGAGCCGCTCCGCATAGGACTTGGCTTTTCCCATGCGTCCACGCACCTGTGGCAATCCCGCTCCAACCATCGTTACGGGGAGCCCTCTCTGGGATGTCCGGTGCAGTGCAGTGATGAGTGCCGCCAGTTCGTCCTCTCTCACGTATTGGAGTTCGTCAACAAAGAGGGCCACACAACTTTCGTCCGCTTTGGCAGCGGCGCCAACGGCTTCGAACAGGTCCTGCAAATCGGTCTCCAAGTCTCCGCTATCAGCCAACCCAGGTTCAGGGATGGCATCGAGAGTTACACCGATTCCTTGGTATTCCACCTTCAGCGTCTTGACGAATCCCGCAAGACCGCGCAGGGCGCGTTGCGCTAGTTGTTTGGCTGCTTCCCTATTGGAGACCTTGAGCAAGGCAAGACGCAATTGAGGCACGATCATCGACGGCAGTGACCGATTTTCAGGCGCTTCGATCTGCAGCGTGCGGACACCGTTCGCTTCAGCTTCCTCTCGAATGCGCTCTAGCAGCACGGTTTTTCCCACGCCTCGCAAACCGACCATGAGAATGCTCTTGCTCGAACGCCCGATCTTCGTCCGCATCAACGCCGTTCGCGCGACATTGCGCAGATCGTCGCGGCCTGCCAATTCCGGAGGCTGGGTGCCCGCTCCCGGCGCATATGGGTTGAGGATCGGATCCATGAGTGCAATTATAGCAAGTTTACCCTAGTTTACAAAAAAACACTAAGATGGCTAACTTTGCTATAAATGGGTATTCCCCTGGTATTGGAAGGAAGGCGGGGCTAGTCGATTGTTCGCGCCGTGGGCGAGGCGTATGATTGATTCATGCAAATTCATGATCCCGTCGCCCAACGGGTAGCCGAATCATCCCATAGTCTCAGGTGAGTATGGCGTCGGACTCTGAGACGGTCGATAGGCAAGAGACGGCCGCGAGACCTCCTACGTACGAAACGGACTTCAAGCCGATGCCTCGGCGGCAGGTCGTCTTCACGATGGGCGGTCTCATGCTCGCGCTCTTTCTGGCGGCGCTCGACCAGACGGTCGTCAGCACCGCCATGCCCCGTATCATCGCGGATCTTGGCGGGTTCGACAGGTTCACCTGGGTGACCACCTCGTATCTCGTTGCGTCGACGACCGCGGTCCCCGTCGTAGGAAGGCTGTCCGACCTGTATGGTCGGAAGACGTTCTTCCTGGGCGGAATCGCAGTGTTCCTCTTAGGGTCGGTGCTCGCGGGCGCAAGCCAGACGATGAACCAACTCATCTTCTTCCGAGCGGTCCAGGGCATCGGAGGCGGCAGCATGATGGCCCTGTCGTTCGCATCCGTCGGCGACCTCTTCCCGCCCGCCGAGCGCGGCAAGTACCAGGGAATCGTCGCAGGCGTGTTCGGCCTCTCGTCGGTCATCGGCCCGACTCTTGGGGGACTAATAACGGACAACCTGTCGTGGAACTGGATCTTCTACATCAATGTCCCTCTGGGACTGGCGGTAATAGCGCTGTTCATCCGGTTCTTCCCGAATATCAGGCCGCAGCGCCTGTCGTATCGCTTGGACTATGCTGGGATGGCGCTGCTCGTGCTGATCGTGGCGCCGCTCCTCGTCGGTCTGTCGCTTGGAGGCGTGCAGTACGATTGGATGTCCTTTCAGGTTGTCGGCATCCTCATCTTCGCGGCGATAATGACCGCCGTCTTCATTGCAGTGGAGCGACGAGCGGACGAACCGATCATGCCCTTGAGCATCTACTCGAATAGAGTCGTGAGCGTCTCCCTCATTGCGGTGTTTGTCACGGGCTTCGGGATGTTCGGCGCCATCATCTTTGTGCCGCTGTTCTTTCAGGGGGTGCTGGGAGCGTCGGCTACGAGCAGCGGGTCGTTCCTGACGCCTATGATGCTCAGCATGGTCGTGACGGCTACGCTGGCGGGGCAGACGCTTTCCCGGTTCGGGGGACACTACCGAATTCAGGGACTCATCGGAATCGCGATCATGGGCACAGGCATGGTGCTGATGTCGCGAATGACCGCAGATACGTCCTACGTGCAGGCCGTCGCGAGCATAGTCGTCATGGGGCTGGGTCTCGGCATCACGTTCCCGAGCTTCACGATTTCGGTGCAAAACGCCGTTCCGCACAACCTGCTTGGCGTGGTGACCTCTGCAACGCAGTTCTATCGGTCGGTGGGAGGGGCATTAGGGCTTGCCGTCCTGGGGTCGTACATGGCGAACCGATTTGCGGCGAAACTCAGTACTTCACTCTCGCCGGAGATCAGGGAGTCGCTTCCAGCGGATAGGCTCGCTGAGATGGAGAACAACCCTCAGGCGCTTGTTAATCCTGATGCCTTAGCAAGCCTGAAGGCCAGCTTTGCCGACAGGGGAGAGGAGGGAGCCGAGATCCTCTCGGACCTCCTGGTGACGCTGCGGGAGTCGCTCGCCGGAGCGATCAGCGACGTGTTCATTCTTGGGGCGATAACGCTCGCCGTTGGGTTCGTCGCGACGATCTTCCTGAAGGAAGTGCCGCTGAGAACGCGGACGGGAGCGCCGAGCCGGGGGCGTTCGGACGAATAGCCTAGTCTACTGTCAGAACGAGCTTGCCGAAGAACGACTGCTCTTCCATGACCTTGTGGGCCCGTGCGGTGTCCTGTAGCGGGAAGGTGTCGTGGACGATGCCTCTGATGATACCCTTCGCCGTCATTTCGATGATCTGGCGCAGGTCTTCCTGCCGGCCCATGAAGACGCCGAAGACGGTCTGGTTCCTGACGAAGAGGACGCCCATTTGCAGCTGGGCGCGGTAGCCGGTCGTCACACCGCAGATGCCGTATCGTCCGCCGGGGGCAAGCGACCTCGAAGCGGCGGGCCAGAACGTTTCGCCGACGTGGTCGACCACGACGTCGACGCCGCGCCGGTCGGTCAGCTCCCGGACCCTTTCTGCGATGTCCTCACGCGAGTAGTTGATGACCTCATCGGCCCCGAGGGCTTTCGCCATTTCCGCCTTTTTGTCGGAGCTGGTTGTGGCGATCACCGTAGCTCCGATGACGTTTTTCGCTACTTGAATGGCCGCCGTTCCGACGCCGCTCGAAGCTGACAGTACGAGGACGGTCTCCCATGCCTGGAGATTTGCGCGCCGGATGAGCATCGTCCAAGAAGGCATGAAGACAGTAGGCAGGGATGAGGCCTCTACATACGATAGTGAGTCGGGGATTACGACGGCGTTGACGCCCGGTACCATGACGTACTCAGCGTAGCCGCCATGCGTGTTCGAGCCGATCCTGCCGGGCCGGGTGCAGAGCTCCGACTCGCCCGCGATGCAGTACTGGCACTGTCCGCACGTGAGCCTGGGATTGACGACGACGCGGTCTCCCACCTTGACGCTGTGTACCTCGCTGCCGGTCTCGGCCACGTCGCCGGCTACGTCGCCGCCGAGGATGTGCGGCCCGTCGAAGACCATGCGGGTGCCCTTGACACCCTGCCGTGTGAAGATGTCGAGCCTGTTCAGCGAACAGGCCCGCACTCGAACCTTGATGTCGTTCGGCCCGACGACCGGCTCCGGCATGTCGCCGTATTGCAGCACGTCGAGGCCGCCGTGTTCCGTGACGTAGACAGCCTTCATGTTTGTCGCTCCATCGGTCGTCTAGGGGTTAGCGGGCGAAGGGGACGAATTCGCCGTCTCCCTACGTTTCACACTAAAGGCGAGGGGCCTTGACTGTCAACTCGCCCGACGGTGTGTTATGTCCGTCCTAGAGGTTGGAGAGGGGGCGTGACAAACTCACGGAGTCACAACGCGTCCACATCACCTTCGAGCCTGTCGAGCTTGCTTTGGGATGACCTGATGGACGCCTCGTGGGCTATCTCCGCGGCCTCTCTCTTATACCGTCGAGGAATCTTGAGTCTGACTCTTCCCTGCTTGGCGCCGGGCACGTCCCCCACAATCTGCATGCTGTCAACCCTGATGTTGAGACTCGTCCAGAGGAAGTTGGAGCGGAAATCGACCTCATCAATGTGATCAAAGGGGATGACGGCCGTATTTACACCCGACTTCACCACGCCAAGCAAACTGTCCTTGACCTGGTATTCCAGGGTTAGGGCATCGGGTGTTATGCGGAGCACGCCTTCCGCATCGGCAAGGCCCTCGTAGATCTCCGGGAATCGCACCGGTATCGAGTCCATGGCTATGAGTGACTCCTGTGTTTCGCTCGGTCGGTTCCGTGGAACAACGACGTGGAATGCTGTTCGGCCTTGAAGGTTAATCATAGCTTGTTCGTTCTTCTTCGCCAAGTTGGGTTGGGCTAAGATGCAGGGCAATCTCATTTCACACAGAAGCAACGTTGCGAGAGCCTCCCAACCCACCCTTCTGGACTCCGGCCCCGTATCTGAGTACGGGACAGGCTCTTCGCCGGAGTGACGACTGACGGTGAACCTACGAACTCTACATGCGATTGCCCGGCATGGACTGAGACGGTCTGAGAAAACTGAGACAAATTGCGACAATGAAACAGATTGGGACTTCTGCCAATTTCACTCATTTCCCTGTCATTCGCAATTTGTCTCACTCCATTCGCACCGTCCGGGTGGGGATTTTGAAGCTGCGTTAGCGACGCGCACATGGGAAAGGCGCCGTCGTGAGACAGTTTGAGATGAATTCCCACATGACGGATTTTTCGCGCCCGTGTTCTCAAATTGTCTCGTTGGGTCTCGCAATTCCGGGTGCGGCGGAAGGAAATTGGTTCTGTCATGAAGATAGGGTAGATCGTGCGTTCTTGTGCGTCAATTTGGGTGAGGGGAGACTGGTTGAAGGCAAGGACTTTGGATTCCTCGCTGCGCTCGGAGTCACTATGGCCTTGTCGGGCCACATAAGAGAGATGAAAACGGGTTGGCGCCGGGAACGGGCAACCACAAGGGTTGCCCCTACAACAGGTTTGCCGGAGCCTATTTTCATAGCAATCGCTCATGTCGGTTGTCACCGACACCACCAATCATGAAAATGGCAGTAAGGGCGATTCGCGAATCGCCCCTACGGGAGGTTATTTTCTGAGGAATCGCTCATGTCGGTTGCCACCGGCACCACGAAACATGAAAAAGATGATGGCCTCTCTGTCGCCGCTAGGCTGATAGCAGGAGCCGGGAACTGGATTCCTGCCTTCGCAGGAATGACGATTGCGGTGTCGTTTGGGCTATTTTCAGGGTAATGACAGGGGCGGAGTTTGAGATCGGGATAACGGCGTAGGTTCTTTGCACGTGGCTGTGCCCGATGGTTTGCGGCGCGGACGCGAAGAATTGATACGACTCAATGCAGGTGCTAGCCTTCGCGGACTGTGACGGCCTAGAACGCAGAGTGCCATTTCCGGGGGAGAAGCAAGGTTGCTGAGGCACTGGCAGCTGATGGATTTTGTCGAACACCTCCTAGCGGACGGGTTTCGGTACGCCTACGCCATTTCGACGGTCGATTTGTCGGGCAACGGCCTGCCGGACATCGTTGCGTGCGATACGGGCGTGGGCATCTATTGGTTCGAGAACGTTGGGGCAGGGGAGTTCGTTCGTCACACGATTCACGAGCAGGAGGGCGAGTGGCTGGAGCGGCACCGGATCGCCGACATCAACGGGGACGGGAAACCGGAGATCGTCGGCGTCGATAACCTTAGCGGCTCGGTGCTCTGGTTCGAGTACGAGGGCGATCCAAGGGACCGGTCTTCTTGGAGCCGGCACTACATCTCGGAGGGGGGCCTGCTCGGGGCGTATGACGTGGCTGTGGCCGATCTGACGGGGAACGGACTTATGGACGTTGCGGCATCAAGCTGGCGAACAGGCAAGCAGTTTGTATGGTTCGAGAACTGCGGCAACCGCTGGATCAAGCGGGTAATCGAGTCCGACCTGCCGGAGACGCGGACGATTCACGCCGTCGAGATCGCGGGCAGCGGGAGGATGGACCTAGTGGGCACGGCGTCGAGCGCGGGGCAAGTCATGTGGTACGAGAACCTGGGTGGTGACGCAGACAGGCAGTGGCGGAAGCACATCATCGACTCATCGGCGGGCAGGGTGATTCATGGGAACATTGTCGATATGGATGGAGACGGTGGGACCGACTTCGTTGCGGCGGTCGGGGTGAGCGGGAAGACGCCCGAGGAACTGGCGGTCCAGCAGGTCGTGTGGTACGAGCACGAAGGGGATCCAAGAGTCTCGCCTTGGACGAAGCACTTTATTTGCGAGCGGTTCCCATTCGGATTCGAGGCGGTCGGGGTCGATCTTGATGGCGACGGGGACACGGAGGTCGTTGCCACCGGCGGAGGTGAGGAGGGGAGAGTGGTCGTGTTCAAGCATCGTGGCGACCCGCGCGGGGTCTGGGACATGGAGGTCATCAAGGAGAACTGGTCACGCGCGAACCAGGTCGTTGTCGCCGATCTGACCGGCAATGGGAGGCCGGATATCATCGTTGCGGCGGAGCGTGACAGCCGAGAGATACGCTGGTGGGAGAACCGGGACGCCTGAACGATTGCGGTGGTTGGGTTCATACCATGTTTAATACCAATTGGGTGTGATGAAACCGTATTCTTGCTGACTGGACTTTCTGGATTCCGGCCTACGCCGGAATGACGAGTGGCTTGATTGTGTCACAGCCAATTCACGACGTAGTCAAGACAAATTGGTATAAGTTGGTTATCCCCGATGGATTCCCGCCTGCGCGGGAATGACGGAAAAATGAAGTCAGCACGACCCTAATCGTCCCCGGCTGTCTTGCCTAGGTGATCATCAAAAGGGGCACCGTTTCCGGCGCCCCTCCGTTCGTTATTCGTACGACGCTGCACGACGTCGTGGTTGGCCTACCTAGTCGGCGCCGTCGGTCGTGGGTTCTCCTCCGTTGTTGGAACCGTCTTCGGCGGCGGATACGTCGGAGACGATCCCGGGCAGGTTCTTGAGGCTGCTGATGAGGTCGACGCCGGTGAGTGACTGCACCAGGGCGGGCAGCTGTGCAATCGTGGAGGAGACGTCCTGGGTCACCTTGCTGGCCCCGGCTCCCGCTCCGTCGTCGCCGCCGTTGCTGATGACGACGATGCTGTCGGTCTTGGCGAGCGGCTGAGCGACGGCGTCGGCGACCTGTGGGAGCGACTCGAAGAGTTGCTGGATCATGGCGGCCTGACCGTACTGCTTCCACGCATCGGCCTTCTTGTCCATTGCCAGGGCCTCGGCTAGACCCTGCGCCTTGATGGCTTGACCTTCAGCCTCTCCGCGCGCCTTGATGGCCGACGCTTCGGCTTCTCCACGTAGTACGGTCGCTTCGGCCTCTGCCTGAGCTTCCGCAATGACACGGGTGCGTTCACCCTCCGCCACCGTCTCGAGCTTGTATCGTTCGGCTTCGGCCTCAACTCTGGTGCGGCGCCTGTTGCCTTCCGCGATCAGCTCCAACTGGTCGCGCTCGGCCTCTGCCGGACGCCGAATGGTCGCATCCAACTCTCGCTCTCGCCGTAATATCTCCTGCTGTTGGATCTCTATTTGCTTCTGACGCTCGACGACCTCGACCTGCAACTCCTCTTCGCGGATCTGCTGGCGAGTCTTGGCCTCCTGCAGGGAGTAGGCCAATTCGGCTTCGGCTCGTCGAGCGTTCACCTGCTGGTCGTACGCCGCTTTCTGCGTCTCGAAGTCACGCTGCGACTCCGCGATGGAGGTGTCGGCGCTGTATCTCGCCGCTTCTCGCAGCTGCTCTGCTTGGGCTGATTTGATCCCCGAATCCCGCGCGGCCTCGGCTTCACCGATCGAGGCGTCACGTTTTACTTCCGCCGTTCTTCGGACTCCGAGGGCCTCAAGGTACCCCTGCTCATCCTGAATGTCGCGAATCGAGAAGCTGACGATTTCCAGTCCCATGTTGGTCATGTCGGTCGCTGCCACGTCGCGGACCTGCTCGGCAAACGCCACGCGGTCTCGATAGATATCCTCGACCGTCATGGTGCCGAGAATGGCGCGCTGCTGCCCCTCTAGGGTTTGCAGGGCGACCTCCGCGATCTCGCGGACGCTTTTGCCGAGGAACTGCTCGGCAGAGGTCCTGATGGCCTCCTCGCCACGTCCAACCTTCACCTGGGCGACACCGTCCACCGAGACTGAAACGCCCTCTTTGGTGTAGACTCTCGCCGTGTTGACCTGGAGGGTCATGACCTCCAGCGAAAGTAGCTGCGCCTTCTGAACGAACGGCAGCACGAACATCCTGCCGCCTACCTTAACCTTCGGCTGTCTGCTTCCCCCCGATACGATCAGGGCGTGGTTTGGTCCTACTGTATGAAAGCCTGCCATTTGTCCCCCCTAGTTTTGTTGATTTGGACCCGCACTACTATCGGTTGTTTCGGCGATGTCTTCGTATAGCTTTTCGACCTTGAGCACCTCGTTGTAAACACCGACGACTCGAATTTCGTCACCCTCTTTGATGATGACTCCGGGGTCGGTGGAGGCCGACCACTCCTCGTTCGCCACCCACACCTTGCCGGCTGGACGGATGTCGGAGACGGCAACACCCCATTGTCCTTCCAGAAGCATAGCGTCTTCGGTCTGGAAACCGCTAGTGGTCCCGCCCTCACTCCTAGCTAAGCGAATGAAGAAGAACCACGTCACGGTCATGAGGGCGGTCATCACGGCAATCATGATCGGGTTTACCATGAAGCTAGGCTCGGGCACGTCCGAAGCACTGAAGAAACCCCCGAACAAGAAAACAGCCCCAAGGACAAGACTCACGATTCCACCCGCACCGAACGGACCGAAACCCGGGGCCGTCGTCTCTCCGTAGAAAAGCCCTATCGAGAGGGCGATGAGCGCCACACCGAGCCAGCTGCCCGGCAGATTGAAGAACCCGACGAAGGCCAGACCGAGGAAGATCACTCCCAAGATACCCGGACCGACGAGGCCCGGAATGAGCACTTCTATTAGAAGAGCGATGCCACCCAAAAGAAACAGGGCGAACACCACGTTGGGGTTTACGAGGATTCCGAGGGCGCGTTCAAGGAGGGTACGGTCGAGCTCGCGCACGCTCGCGCCTTCGGAGGAGAGTGTGAGCTGTCCTGTAGATGTCGTGGTCGTGCGGCCGTTGAGCTGATCGAGCATGGAGTTCATGTCTGGCGCGACTAGGTCAATGACTCCGAGCTCGAGGGCCTCCTCCGCCGTGTAGGCCGTAGACTTCAACACGGTGTTCTCCAGCGCTTCGGCGTTGCGATCGCGGGCCTGGGCGATGCTGCGGATGAAGGCGCTCGTATCAGCGCTGATCTTCTTTTGGAGGGTGGGCGGGATGTCGCCGCCGTCCGACGTGACCGGTGAGGCGGCGCCTATGGTGGTTCCGGGCGCCATGACGGCGAAATTGGCCGCGGCGGTGATGAAGGTGCCGGCGGACGCAGCACGCGCGCCGGCAGGCCCGACGAATACCGCGACGGGGATATCGGACCCGAGAATCTCTTCGACAATCTCGCGCGTCGATTCAAGCAGGCCGCCGGGAGTGTCCAGTTGGATAACCAGGAGCGACGCGCCCTTGTCGCGCGCCTCGTCGATTCCTCGCGCGATGCGGTCGGCTGTCAGGGGTTCGATGTTGCCGTCGACTTCTATGACGAGCACAGATGAACCGTCGGCGAAGACGGAATCACCGGACTGCCACGCGAAGACGGTAACGGCGATCATTACGAATAACGCTGTAATGACGTGGCGCATCGAAGCCCTCTCATTGTAAGAATCTACTATATGGTTGCATCCTAATTGAGACTTAGTCACGTGTCAAGCCGATCTTGATCGTTGTCGGTCTCCAAACACCGCACCTCGACTTTATCGTCTCGGTGGTACCACCCGCATCACACGACTCTGTGATTCTTGGGAAAGTGTTGGCGTTCTCGGCAAGGGGATCTTTGTACAAGTGTCTATCAAAACGTCATTCCGTCCGGAGGAGCGAATGGCCAAAGGTGTTGCCCCTACCGGCCCAGCGGGGGAGAGACTGTGGGTGACTGCATGGCAGTTACGGCTGCCCTGCACGGTTCCGCGCGCGGGGCGTAACGCTGCTCAGGGCGAACGTACTCCTGATACCATACTCGTACCAATGGCGGGGGCGAGCTTTGTGGATCTGGGTGTGGTGCGACTGCCGCTTTGAAGTGGAAACACGCGCGTTGACACCGTAGAGCACCGCAACTACACTCCGAACCCACCATACGGAGCGGCGAGAGAGGATATATGGAGAGCATCGGCGTATACGAGAGACTCGGCGTGCGGCGCGTGATCAATGCTTGGGGCGTGGCGACGGAGCTTGGCGGATGGGGTCAGAGCGAGCGCGTCACGAGAGCGATGGAGGAGGCGAACCGGGGCACGGTCGAGATGCAGGAGCTTCTGCGGAAGTCGGGCGACTTCATCGCCGACCTGCTGGGCGTTGAGGCGGCGTTCGTGACGTCGGGAGGCGCGGCGGCGCAGGCGCTGAGCGTGGCGGCGTGCATGGCGAGGAGGGATCCCGATCGCATCGCCCAGCTACCCGATACGACCGGCATGAAAAACGAGGTCGTCATCCAGAAACGCAACCGCTATATGTTCGACCGCTGCTACACGCTCACGGGAGCGAGCCTCAGGGACGCCGGGGACGACGACGGAACGACGGAGGACGACCTGAACGCGGCCATCGGTCCGAACACTGCTGCCGTGGCCTACTACATCCAGCCGCCCATCGACGACGCTATCGTTTCGCTGGAGGACACGGTCGCGCTGGCGCGGTCGCGGGGCGTGACGGCCCTTGCCGACGCCTGCTCGCAGATATACCCGCTCGACTATTTTCGTCGATGCGCGCAGTCGGCAGACCTCGTGACGTTCGGGGCCAAGTACATGGGAGCCCCCCACTCGGCAGGGTTCGTGTGCGGGAAGCGCGACCTGATCGACGCGGTGTCGGCGCAGAGCTTCGTGACGTACCACTACGACGGTGGAAGAGCTGTCGGACGCGCCATGAAGATCGACCGCCACGAGATCATCGGCGTCGTGACGGCCATCGAGGACTGGTTCACGATGGACCACGAGGAGCGTATCCTCGAATATGAGTCACGGTTCGCTACCATCGACGACGCGCTCCGAGACGTGGACGGCGTGAGCGCGCGGCGGATCGAGTTACCCCACTACGTGCCCTACATGATGCTCGTGGACGTGGACGAGCCGGTCGTCGGCAAGACGGCGGAGCAGGTGCGGGTCGAACTCGACAACGGCAGCCCGCGCATCTGGGTCGGGGCGGAGGACGGCTCGCTCCGCGTGGTCGTCAACTGCATGAGTGATGAAGAGACGGGGGTCGTGGCGGAGCAACTGCGGGAGGCGCTGGGAGGTGGGGAACGGTAGTAGTGACCCTCAGGGCCTTTCCAAAGTTCTTTTGTGGTGAGCCTGTCGAACCACAAATGGGGCCTTCGACAAGCTCAGGCCGAACGGCTAGATACAACTCTATATCAACAATTGAAAGGCCCTGTCGAATCATCAGCGCAATCGCGCTTGGAGTTGGTGAAAACACTGTCAATCGTCACTCCGGCGAAAGCCGGAGTCCAGAGGGGTGGGTTGGGAGGCTCTCCCAAGGCTGGCTCTAAGCGAAATGCGATTGCCCTGCGTGACTTTGAGAGAATAGGACGAATTTCCGTCCCACTGCGCTAAACTATCCGCATGTCTCCTATCCGTTACGATAACCGCAGACTCGACTCGGTAGCCGGCAAGACCATCTTCGAGTACGCGGACACCCTCCGCGTCCGCGTTCCGACTTCATGCAATCGCAGCGGCGAGTGTCACGAGTGCATCGTAGAGATCAGGCAGGGCGAAGACGCTCTCAACTCCCCCACTCACGAGGAAGCCTTCCTGAGGGACAACTACCGGTTGGCGTGTCAGGCATACGTGACCGATCCCGAGGCCGACGTCGAGTTCGTCATCCTCCGGCGTCAGCCTCGCATTCTCACACAGACCATCAAGAGGTCCGTGTCGCTCGTCCCCTCCGTCACCCGACGCGACGACGGCGTCTACTTCCACGACGACCGCATCGACTCGTACAAGGGCAGAATCTACGGTCTAGCGATAGATGTGGGCACCACCACAGTGGTGATGAATCTGGTCGACCTCGAATCGGGGGACGTGCTCCACACAGCCTCGTTCGAAAACCCCCAGCGGTTCGGCGGCAGCGACATCATGCACCGCATCTCGTACGACGGCGGCGAGTTCCACGGCGAGCTGCAACAGGTCATGCTGTCGTCGCTCAACTTCGAGATCGGGTGGATGGCACGCGAGCTGGGCTTCCACCGCCGGAACATCTACGAGGTGGTGATCGTCGGAAACTCCACCATGCGCGAAATCCTGTTCGGGATCGACGTGCAGTCAATCGGGGAGAAGCCGTACAAGTCGATGGTCGAGCATGAGGTGCTCCGCGGCGAGCGGGATACAACAGCCATACACACCACCGCGTCCGATCTCGGCCTGCGCGTCTTTCCCAAGGCCCACGTGTACGGCGGGCCGCTCATTGCCAGCCACGTGGGCGCCGACGTGACCGCCGACCTCCTCGCCATCGGCATGGACGAGCAAGACGACGTGGTCATGCTGCTCGACGTTGGCACGAACACAGAGGTTGTCGTGGGAAACAGGCACCGCATCATGGCGGCCTCCTGCCCCGCAGGCCCGGCCTTCGAGGGCGGCGAGGTGATGTATGGAATGCCGGGCTACGTAGGCGCGGTCGAGTCTGTAAAGCTCACCGACAATTCGTGCGAATGCAAGACCATTGGCGAAGCCGACGCGCAGGGCATTTGTGGCTCGGGCCTCATCGACCTTCTTGCCGAACTGCGCCGCACCGACAAGATGAACCGCCTCGGCGTCTTTGCCGACGGCTCTCAGGCCTTTACCTTCCTGCCCGAAAAGGACATGACCCTATCGAGGGCCGATATCAGTGCCCTCGCGCAGGCAAAGTCGGCCAACTTCTGCGGCCAGTTCATCGTGCTGCGGAACTACGGTGTTCCAATAGAAAAAATCTCCAAGCTCTACTTGGCCGGAGGGTTCGCCAACTACATCGACGCTCAGAATGCGGTCAACATCGGCTTTGTCGCCAACTTCCCGCAAAGCAAGATCGTCAAGGTGGGCAACGCCTCGCTGGAGGGGGCCACGGTCATGCTCCTGAACACGGACATGCGAGAGGTCGCCGAAAATATGACTCGCAACGTCGAACACGTCGAATTGGAAACTACCCCCGACTTCTTCGAGGTCTTCGTCGAGGGCTGCATGTTCGACCCGATGACGACGGCAATCGCATAGTCCTCTCAGCGTTGACACAACTCTAGCACACGACTACACTCCCCTACGTCCGACATACGGATTGCTAGCGACGGAGCGCCCATGAATACTCCTTCCCGCCTCATCTACTACAGCGACGCGCACCATTACCACGCCAAGCGGCTCGATCCGCCGGTGAACAGTCATAAGTTGCGTTGGCCCATCGACGAGCTCGTGGGCACCGGCGTGGACATGCTGGCCTTCGGACTCGGATACGGAGACGTCTTCTTCCACCAGACCAAGATCGGGCGCGTGGTGGGCCAGGAACAGGAGGTGTGGGAACACTTCATCGACTGGCGGATCATGCGCATGGTCAAGGACGCCCACGACATGGGCACCGACCAGGTCAAGGAAGTGATCGGGCGGGGTCGCGATATGGGCATACCCGTCTTTCCGAGCCTGAAACTCCAAGATCCAGCAGCTCGCTACCTGGACCGCTGCGGATGGCTGAAGTGGCGACACGGCATGGAGGTGACCCTCGGTGAGAACAACGACCGCTACCCCAGCCACACGACCGAGTGGTGCCTCGACTACACCAACATTGTCGTCCGCGAGAACAAGAAGGCTCTCATCCGCGAGATGCTCGAGGACTACAGGGCCGAAGGCATCGAGCTTGACTTCATGTTCTTCCCGCTCTACTTCCGCAAGGACCAGACTGAGAGCGGAACGCAGGTGATGACCAAGTTCGTCGCCGACATCCGTGCGCTGGCGAACGAGGTCGGCTATGCTCAGGACAGGAAAATTCCCGTCATGGCGCGGGTGTGGCACCGCCGCGACGACAACCTCGACATTGGTCTTGATGTCGAATCATGGATTGCTGATGGCAGTGTAGACCTCGTGGTCGGACAGATACCGCATTCCTTGCTGGATACGGGTGTCGCCGACGGCAAGTGGCTCGCCGACGCCGCCAACGACGCGGGCGCGTCCGCATACCTCCGGCCAGGATACCGTCTCCAGGACTTGAGGGCTTCGATCGCAAACATCGAGATGTTTCGCGCTTTCGGACACACGATCCGCGACCAGGGATACGCGGGAATGTACCTCGGATACCTCCCCTGGCCTTTCGCCGAGGCCGAGCACCGGCTCCTGCGCGAGATGGCCTACCCAGAGATGACCGCGCGACTCAACAAGCGCTACTACCTGCCGCCCCGCGAGGAACTCCAGACCTATGTGGGACCCGACACACGCCTGCTGCCCATAGCGCTTGAAGAGGGAGTCAAGGAGCGTATCCCCATCTCCGTAGCCGATGACGTGGATGCCGCCCTGACAGACAGTGAGACCCGCGAGGCTGAGCTGACCCTCGCGTTCCAGCAGTTCTGCGTCGAGGACGATGTCGCGCTTAGCTTGAACGGGACAGACCTGACCATCGATCGCTCCAATATCTACGAACCGAGCCGTGGGCAGTATTGGCTCCGCTGGCGACTCGAAGCGACCGCCATAAGGAAGGGCGAAAACGTCCTCGAAATCGAGATTACGAAGAAGGAGCCGACAGCAGGCTTCGCCCGAACTTTGACCGGCGTAGAGATACACGTGCGCTACCGCGAATTCGACCGTGCCGAAGCACTCGACACAGCGACCGTGCCTCCGGCGTCGTAATTCAACCCTGCATCCTGTCAGCCTCCGACTGGTTTTCCCCCTTGCTTTCGTGTTGAGAATCGAGAGACGCATAGCTTGACTATGGCTATAGTCGGTCATACCATTCGCTCAGCGTTTGAACGAGCGAGAGTCGAAGAGAAGTAGTCAATACATGCAGGAGGCTGCGGCTATGACAGGAGAGAACGTTCAGCAACCGGGAATCTTCGGACGATATCTGCAGCCATACACTGACGAGTTCTACCTGCTTTTCAGGCTCGTATTCGCGACTCTGGTTGGACTGCACGGCGCGCAAAAGGCGTTCCTGCTCTGGAACTTTCCTGCCGGGGCGAATCCGAACGGGCTGGGCGCGCTGGTAGACATTGCCGGCTGGGTAGAGCTCATTGCGGCACTTCTCATCGGGCTCGGTGTGCTGACCCGATTGGGGGCCGGTGCGCTGGCTGTAATGATGATTGTCGCGTACTTTGGAGTTCACGCTGCGCTCAGCACGGCGTGGCCCTGGCCGCACCTGTACCCCAATCCGCCCGACCGGGGCAATGCCTTCGTACAGCACGGCGGCGAGGTTACCATCCTCTGGTTCATCTGCGCAGGCATCATCGGAATCCTCGGCAGCCGCAAGTGGGGTATTGAGAGGTATTTCTTCGGCAAAGAGCGTCTGTAAGAACCCGCCTGCCATCCTCGTGTAGTGTGGGGACAATTGATCGTGGGTAGACGGGTACACAGCGCCGACCTCATTCCGGCGCAAGAGGTCGGCGCTTTTTGCTGTCCGTGTCTCTTCCCTTGAATAACTTGCCCGACCGACCGAAGGCCCACTGAGAATAAATAGGACAACATAAGGAGAGGACATGAAGACCGAATCAGACATCCCAACGGTCACCGCAGGCTCGGTCGGCGCCCTGCCCGCTTGGGCGGTCTTGCAGCGACGCATGATCGAGACGATGAATGATGCCGCGCCGTTGATCGTCGACAAGTACACGGAGCGCGGAGGAGCGCCGTACTACGCTGACGACTTAGACGATCTCTACGAGGTATTCTTCGGTTGGGGCCTCTTCTACTCCATCGGCGGCAGCGAGCGCGTGCTGGAGATGGCGCTGGACAAGTGGAACGCCGTCACGCGCTGGGCCGACTCGGACATCGTGAGCCGCAAGAAGCACGGTATGTGGAATCGCGGAGCGCATCGTGAACCGTTTCGGCAGCAGATCACGAAGGAGTATTTCAATCTAGCGCTACCGCACGGGGCCGAGTGGCACCACATGGGCGAGGCAAATATGACGTTCTACGAGATGGGCCTTGCCGACCCCACCATATCCGAAAACTTCCGCCGCGCTCGACGGTTCGCCGGTTTCCTTATCGGAGAGGACCCCGGCGCGCCGAACTACGATCCTGTACACAGGATTATCCGGTCGCCCATTCATAGCAGTGTCGGGCCATACTTCGAAGCCGATGCCCACGAGGCGGCGTGGTGGCTGCAGGGAGGCGAGATTCCGTTCGCCCGCAACTACGGTCTGCGCACGACGCTCCACCCGGCAATCGAGGACCTGGAGCTGGACTGGTACGAAGACGAGGAGCGCGCCGATCAAGTAGTCCGGCTGTTCAACGACATGGTGCTCAATGGCGACATCGCCAATAACCTCGCCGCGACCGGACTGGTGACCAATGCCTTCCTCTATACCGGCGACGAGAAGTATCGAAAGTGGGTGCTGGACTACGTCGAAGCATGGATTGATCGTACGAAGGCCAACGGCGGAATCATCCCGGACAACGTCGGCCCGACCGGCAAACCCGGCGAGCAGCGGGGCGGCCAATGGTGGGGAGGTCTGTACGGCTGGAGTGCGCGCGGATTCAACAACCTCGCTCACTCGATCACGATAGGCGTGCAGTGTGCGCTCCTCCTCTCCGGCGACTACGGCTACCTCGACCTGCTGCGCTCACAGATCAAGGTCGTCCTCGATCAGGCAAGGACACGCGAGGACGGCCAGCTTGTCGTGCCCGCCAAGCACGGTCCCGAGGGATGGTCGGACTACGGCCCCATTCGACTCAAAGAACTGGCACACCTCTACCATCTGTCGATGAGTGATGAGGACAAGGAACTGCTACTCCGGGCCCACGCAGGTGAGACGGAGCGCGATTGGACCAACTCCAAGCCACTCTCGGAGAAAAACGACGGGGCGTTTGAGGGCGGTCGGTTCCTGTATTACGAGGGACAGAACCCCGAATGGCCCGAAACGACGCTCGGATGGGATTTCGAGGCGTGCGTCGAGGGCATCCAGACGATTCGCGCCGAGACTCGCGACCCCGAACAGCTCATCGTCGACAACGTTCACCCTCCTCTGCCGGTCGTGACCAAGGCGCTGACGCAGGTCGCCCTCGGCGCGCCCCAGTCGGTCTACAACGGCGGCCTGAACCAGGGCACGGTGCGTTACTTTGACGTTACCTCCAACGACCGGAATCCCGCCCCACTGAGATCGGAGCCTGGTCGCCCCGGACTGCCCAATGACGTTGCCGCGCTGGTGGACGAGTTGAGCGCCGACCGTGTGGGTCTGCAACTCGTTAACCTCGACCGCGACAAGCCCAAGAGCCTGATCGTTCAGGCCGGTATGTTCGCACAGCACACGTTCACGACCTGCGAATCCGACCTGGGGGAGACGCTTCAGGTGAACGGGAAGCACGTTCAGGTGACGCTTAGACCCGGGTCGGCTGTCCGTCTCGGTTTGGGGCTGCAGCGATTCGTCAATACGCCGACCTACGCGTTCCCATGGCATGGAGACGCCATCCCCGTCCCATTCCGCTAGACCTTGACGATAGAACGAACGGCGTACTACCCTACCTTCAAATCCCCCTTGCTCTCGTAGCCCACGAGAGCAAGTCCCGGAGAGCGAGATGACTCAAGCAGTTGCCCTACCGACACACCCGCGAGACGTCCGTGAGCTGATCCGCCGGCGCGACTTCACCGGAATAACCGCTGGGGTATCTCCGGGATACGTTCAGGCGAATCTTGCCATCCTGCCGAGGGATCTTGCGTTCGACTTCCTGCTCTTTTGCCAGCGCAACCCGAAGCCCTGTCCCATCATCGAGGTCATCGAGGCCGGCAAGGTGGAGCCTTCGCTGACCGCGCCGGGCGCGGACATCCGCACCGACCTGCCGAAGTACCGCATCTACCGGTATGGCGAGTTGGAAGCCGAGATAGACGACATCTCCGACTACTGGAGCGACGATCTCGTGTCGTTCCTGATCGGTTGCAGCTACTCGTTCGAGAACGCGATGCTCGACGCGGGAATACCCCTCCGACACCACGAGCAGGGCTCCAACGTCTCGATGTTCATTACCAACATCGACTGTGTCCCCGCCGGCATGTTCGCCGGACCGATGGTCGTGTCCATGCGTCCCGTTCACCACTCCAAGATCGTCAAGGCCGTGCAGGTCACCTCCCGTTTCCCCAATACCCACGGCGCGCCCGTCCACATCGGCGAGCCTCATGCCATCGGCGTCGACGACCCGACGAAGCCGCACCTGGGCGACGCGCTCGCATTCAAGGAAGGTGAGCTTCCCGTCTTCTGGGCGTGCGGCGTCACCCCTCAGGCCGTCGCCATGGAGTCGAAGCCTTCCCTGATGATTACGCATTCCCCCGGCCACATGTTCATCACCGACCTCCGTGACGAGGACGTGTCCGTACTGTAAGGGGGACACGCCGAACCGGCTCTGCCCATCCACCTATTGGCTTGGGAAACGCGCCTCCACCTCGAAAAGTATCTTCTCCACAACATCGTCGATGCTGAGGGTCCCGTCCACGATCACGTCGGACGTGGCTCGCATCCGCTCTTGAAACTCTTCATAGATCGGCCTCGCCTGAGCCAGATACCCGGATAGCTCGTCCTTCACATATTGGAGGGCTTCATCCGGCGTCCGGTATTCCTCCCGATCAATCTCTCGCAATACCCGTCTCGCCATGGCAATATCCAGCGGCGTGTCGATGAAGACCATCAGATCGATGAACCGTCCGGAGTCCGCGTGCGCTCGTCCGAGCGGCGCATCGGCCACCACGTATCTCGCGGGCGCTATGGTCACGTCCCCAATCGGATAGCGGATAGTCCGTCCGGCCTTCAACGCCTGCAGGTGACCGGTAAAGACCGGAGTCTCGTAGGCATCGTAATCGGCTCCGGCAGCGAACCAGTGCTGTAGGTCGTCCGGGTGGACGTTGGAGTCGTCGTAGTCGTCGAAGTGGAGTGCGACAGCGTCTTCGAGGACTCCGACGAGGCGCTGGGTAACGGCGGTCTTCCCGCCGCCCGTGACGGCGCTGATGCCGATTATCACGACGGGATTCATGGTCACAGCCTCGGTTTTCTCCGTTATAGATGGAGTTCAGCTATGGTAGACTACCGCTAGTCCGATAACCATTGAATTGGAGCCTCACCGATGGCCTCGCACACATTCAAGCTGGGGATATTCCTGAACGAGTTGCAGCTTCCGCTCGATGAGGGGCTGGAGGAGGCAAACGAGCTGGGCGTTGAGTTCGTCTGGTTCTCGCAGTTGCCCGGAAAGCCGCCTATCGCCGACCTGTCGGACGCGGAGGCAGACGATGTCCAGCGCAGGGTCGAGGCTGCGGGTCTAGAGCATATGAAGGTGAGCGCGGGGTCGCCCTTCAAGTTCCTCGACCTGACGGAGGTGACCGTAGACACGCTCGAAGACCACGAGGAGTTCAAAGCCGACTTTCGTGCGATGGTGCGCTCGATGGAGCTGGCGAACCGCTTCGGAGTCGGGGCGGTGTCGGTCTACAGCTTCGCGTGGCCCGGCGAGTATACGGCGGATAAGCCGACGTGGCCCATGCGGTGGATGACGCGCGGCGGCATCATCTCCGACGTGGAAATGGAAAAGCTCGTCAAGGCGTACACGCTGATGGTCGAGCAGGCCGAGAAGCACGACGTCGACCTCGTGCTGTCGATGATGCCGTGGAACTACACGAACACGACCGAGAATTTCCGGCTGGTGGCAGAGCGCATCGGCTCCGAACGCATCAAGGTGATGTGGGGCGCGGCCGACAACTACAATTGTGGAGAGAACGACGTATCCACCCGGGGCTTCGTGAACATCAAACCCTACGTCTTCGGTATGCACGTGAAGGACCTGCGCGTCAACGATGGCCTGAACCTCGACTTCGACTACCTGCCCTTCGGCGAGGGAGAAGTCGACTACCGCACGCTCTTTCGGAACGTTCGCGACAACGGTCTCGACCCCTACGTTTCGATCTCGACCCACTGGACACCGGAAAGCGGCGACCGCATCGAAGCGATGCGGACGCAGGTCAAGAACGTCAAGGCCCTGCTCGACACGCTCGACGACTGAGTGCAAGCGAAGCCGACTATACTCCTAACGGCACGGTGAGAACGATGACCGAAAAGTTAAACGTCGCGATCATCGGGTGTGGCGGCATCAGTCGCAGCCACCTCCCGAACATCCTCAATACCCCGACTATGCGCCTCGTCGCCACGATGGACTTGTTCGAGGAGGCCGCGCGGGAACGGGCGGAGCAAGGTGGTGCCCAATACTGGACGACGGACTACGACCGCGTCCTATCGGACGATGAGATCGACGCGGTTCTGATCTGCTCCACGCACAGCACGCACACTGAACTCACGTTGCAGGCGCTCTCAGCAGGCAAGCACGTGTACGTCGAAAAGCCGCCCTCCATGACCATCGAGGAGGCCAAGAGCGTCCAGAAGGCCTCCCACGAGACGGGACTGCACGTGATGAGCGGCTGGTGGTTCAAGCACTCGCCTATCACCAAGCGGCTCCGGGAGGTGATAAAACAGCCTCGGTTCATCCTCTTCACCTGCCGCATTCCCCAGACCAATATGCGGACTGGCCGCCCTCAGCCCTCCGATCCCTACGCGGCGAACGGCATCCTCGACCTCGCCGGGTACAATCTCCACTTCATTTGGCACGTGATGCGCTCGCAGCCGGTCGAGGTCACGGCTATGGGCCTCGACGGCGAAGCGAACAACACAAGCTCCATCCTCATCCAGTTCGAAAACGGAGGTTTGGCCGACTCCATCACCAGTCTCGTGGGTGGTGGCGGCATCATCCCGAAGCACTACGCCGAGGTCGGCGCGGGCGACGTGAGCGCGGCGACCCTGCGCTTCGGCAACCTCGTCTTCGAGGGCACTGACGAACCCGGCATCGAGCACAACGAGTATCACGTAGGCTTCGACGAGGAGATGAGCATGTTCGCGAAGCTGTGTCTCGAAGGCGGCCCCAACCCGATGGACTCTTGGGAGGCCAACGTTCCCACCGTGATCTTTGAAAAGGCGTTGGAGTCGATGAAGACTCGCCGCGCCGTACCCGTAAACATGGCCGATGAGTTCTATCTGCCGAACGGCGAGCTTCCCCTCAGTATCACGCAGTTCGGCGACAACGAAGAGTGACGCGCTTTTCGGTTCAGCCCGACCGCGTCGACCTTCCGCCGGGAGCTACAGCCGGCGCTTGGAGAACGTGGATCAGGAGTGATGGAAGGCCTATCGGATGCGCATATGAGCCGGTGTTGCCGTCAGTTCAACTGCTGTTATACTATGCCAATAAGTGCTTGAACGTGATGGTATGGAGGGAGACCACGAATGGCCGTCAAAGCGAAACGTGGGATGCTCGTAAGGCGAATTGCAACCAGCCCCGCCCATGGTGGCAAGGCAAGACGCAGGATACGGATCGTTCGCACCTCTCGCAGACCTGTCTGGGACGGCATTGCACGCATCTTCGACTTCACGGGGGCGCTGAATACTCCTACCAGACTACTTCCATCCAACGTTTCCGATGAGTACGCGCTCTGGACTGATTGGAAAGCCGTCGGCGATGATTTGAGGGCCGCCATAGGCAGCCAGGCGTCGGATGGAGTTCCGAACCATAGCCATGGGTCTGATGTAAAGATTGGCTAAAGACGAGAATTCAGGCAACATACCTGATTTTGTGGAGCAGCCATCGAACGAACCTAACGGAATCGATCAGCCTGCTAGCAGTTCTCGTGATGCCTCCACTGTTCTCTACGAGCGTCACCAGATGTGGTCAGGGCCGCTGCCACCACCCACCCTACTCGCCGAATACAACGACGCCGTGCCAAACGGAGCGGAACGAATCCTCTCTATGGCGGAGAGGCAGACCGGTCACCGCATGGAGATGGAGACCAGGACGGCGAAGTATGACCACAGTCTCGCTCTTGTTGGACAATGGATTGGACTCACAGTGGTTCTTGCCGTACTGGTACTTGCAGGATATATGGTTTACCAAGGAGCCACTGCAGCAGCCGTTACAGTAATCGGGATTGATCTTGTTGGCCTTGCCGCAGTATTTGTTTATGGTAGCCTCCGCAAACGTGTCATACGGGAGGTTCACGTGGATGATGCTGACCTGATTGTGGAGTAGTAAACAAGCTGCAAAATGCAGTTTAGTGAGGTACTAACATATCGTTTTGATTCCGCCGCGAACTCAACATGATGCTGTTCGGCCTTCCGTCATGGCCGATGAGTTCTACCTACCGAACGGCGAACTTCCACTAAGCATCACGCAGTTCGGCGACAACGAAGAGTGAGTCGCTTTTCGGTCGAGCCCGACCACGTCGACCTTCCACCGGGAGCTACAGCGGGCGCTCGGAGAACGTGGATCAAGCGAGATGGGCGGGCCATCGCGGCCCTCAGTCAAAACGCCTACCGCGCGTACATCTATCCCCTGTTTACCCCGGGCGGTGTCTCGGTCACGGCAGAGTCGCCCATCGACCACCCGCACCACAACTCCGTCACCGTCGGGGCCGACCACTTCGACTGTCTCTTCGTCTACGACGGGCATCGAACCGAGCGAGGCACCTACAACTTCTACGTCAATGAGACCTTTCAGGGCCGCGCCACCGGTCGGATTGAGGCGGTGTCGGTAGACTCTGAGGAAGTCTCCGATGAAAATCTCCGATTAGTGCAACGTCTCGAATGGCAAGGCCCGGTCGAGTGGGGTGCGCCGGACCGTCGGGTGTTGGCGAACGAGACGCGGACGATAGACATCCGCACATCGGGTACGTCCAACATCCTCGCCATCCGATCCTGTTTGGAACCGACGGACTGGGACATTGTAATCGGCCCTACCCGTCACGCCCACTTCACCGTCCGAATGGCGGACGGGCTGCGAGTCGTGGACGGCGGCAAGATCGTGGACGCCGACGGTCGCAATAGCGTTCAGGACATCAACGCCAACTCCGCCGCGTGGGTCGATATGTCTGCGACCGGACCGCATGGGCGCGAGGTGGGCGTGGCCGTGGTAGCTCATCCAAGCCCCCTCCCTACCGGGTGGTACGCCCACGAGTGGGGAACGGTCGCCGTCAATCCTTTTCTGCACCAAGAGCATTCCATACGTCGAGGAGACGCGCTGGAGTTGGGCATAACCGTGGTTGCCCACGATGGCCCGGTGTCTCGCGATGTGCTCGACAGCGTGTATCATGTGCAAAACCGGTAAGAATGCGTCGATCTTGAAGTCACCGGAGGCTCCACGATGGCGAACACCGACGACTTGGCCCAAAGAATCGAACACCTCCGCACCGAGGGCTACTGCATCCTCGAGAACGTCATCCCGTCCGACGAGGTGAACGCGCTCCGCGACAGCGTTCTTGCCACTGCGGACTCCGAGGCGTACAGCGAGAGCCGCGACTTCATCGGCAACAACCGGGACTTCCCGCGCTATGTCGGCAGCGAGCGAGTACTGGGTCTGGTCGACGCCATGCTGGGCCGGTTCGCCCGCATCGCATTCACAGGCCCGATCATCCGTCAGTCGCGCGACAAGCGTGGCAGCTGGCATTCCGACTGGCCGTTTGGAGCCGGGGGCGCGGCCTATATCCCAGAGCCGTATCCCGACGTCGTGGCCTACCTCACGAGCATATGGATGCTGACGCCCTTCTCAGCCGAAACGGGCGGCACCCTCATCATCCCGCGCAGCCACACGTGGCGCATCGACCCACTCGGTGCCAACGGCCCCGCAGCCGACGCACGCCATCCCGACGAGATCCACGTCACCGGAAACCCCGGCAGCGTCATGATCTTCGACAGCAGGATGTGGCACGCCAAGCCCAACAACGATGCCGGAACGAGGCGAGTCGCCGTCAGAGTCTGCTTCGCCCCCTGGTGGCTGAACCTCGACGTGCTCGACCCGAACTCAGCCGACGGGCAGCGCATGGCTTCCGAAGCTGGGGCAGGTCGTGCTACGGCCTCACCAGCCATGCCCAAGATACCCCTTGAGGCGTTCGAGTCCTTTCCGGAGAACGTCAAGCCGCTCTACTACCACTGGGTGCGGCGGTGACCCAAGCCTGTTTCAGGCTCGTTAGATCAACAGCTGCTTCCGGTACTCCAACATATGCGGGGCCAGTCCCGTCTCTCGCATGAAGCCGACAAGCTGCTCATGGATCGCCTCGGCCCGGTCGGGGTACTGGGCGATGACGTTGCTCTCCTGCTTTGGGTCGCCCTTGAGGTTGTAGAGCTCCGAGCGTGTGTCCCCCGGACTGTACAGGAGCGCCCAATCGTCGGTCGTGACCGTCGTCACGTTGGCGTGTGACATCCGCCGCCTTCTGTCATCAACAGCGTGTACCGCGTCGCCGGGATTCGCGAACGGCACAGTCGTCACTGTAAAGTCTCGTCCTGGCAGCGAGGGATCGCGCATCTTTCCAAGGAGCGACCGGCCCTCGACCCATGAAGGCGCTTCGAGTCCCATCATGTCCAGGACGGTCGGCATCACGTCCACCACCGAGGTGAGGCCGTCATACGTTCCGGCCTCTATTCCGGGCACGGAGACCAACAGGGGGATCAACGCCAGCTCTTCATACAGCGGCGAAAAGCCCCAAATGGCGTTGGACTCCCCGAACTGGTAGAGTGACCCGTCCGGCTTCTTGGCGAACTGGAGCTTACCGAACCAGCCGCCATGCTCGCCGAAGTAGAAGCCGTGGTCGGTCGTGAAGATTATCGCCGTGTTGTCGTTCAGCCCCATGTTCTCGACCATCCGCAGCAGGTACCCGACCCAGGTGTCGACCATCGTGACCTCGCCGCAGTACGTCGCGTGGGCCTTGTCGACCAGTTCCGCGGAGTAGCCGGGCATCTCGTGCCATCGTCCGTAAATCGGATGGACAAGCTCCCCGTCATAGTCGGGCATGTAGAGCTTCGTATAGTAATCCGGCGCGTCCCACGGCTCGTGCGGGTCCCACGTGTCGATGTAGAGGAAGAAGTCCTCGTCGTAGTGAAGCTGCAGCCACTCCATCGCGTTGGTGATTGTTCGCGCGACGTTCCGGTCGGCCTCGTACCGCCAAGCATAGCGGGCCTCTTCCGACTCGTGGTGCGCCGTCGCGGACTTGAGAATCCCGCCACCGACCTGCCCTGAGTACATGTTGAAGGTCTGGAACCCGCGGTCGTAGTTCATCCCTTCCCGGAGGTAGAATGGCGTATCCACCATGGCCGCAGTGTGAACACCCTCGCCCGCCAGGGTCTCCGCCAGGGTCGACACACCATCCGGCAACGGTTCCCAGGTCATGAACGACGCAGTCCACCTCCCCGTCGCGTGATCGGCCCGCGTCGGCATCGTGGGAAAGCCACCCGCGTAGTGACGATTGAAGCGCACTCCCATTCCCGACAGCGCATCCAGAGAAGGCGTGCGAATGCTCCCCATCTTGCCGTACGCCGCGACATGGTCCTGCCGAAAGGTGTCAGCGACTATCCAAATGACATTCATGGAAAAGCCCCGAAACGACGTTGCGCCGAACCATACCACACGCCCAGATACTTGCACATCCGCGCGCTTGGTGTTCTCGGTATTCCCCGTCATTGGTACAAAAATAGCCTGTGTTCCACCGCCACACCGTCATTCCTGCGAAGAGCCTGCCCCGTACCCCGATACGGGGCAGGAATCCAGTTCCCGGCCCCTGCTATATGCCCTGTAGCGGCAGTAAGTTCAGCATCATTTTCATGATTGGTGGTGTCGGTGGCAACCGACATGGCTAATCGCTACGAAAATAGCCAGCGTCCCACCCATACACGCGATGACGGGCAGGAACTGGAAGCCCACAGAGCAGCCAATCAGCTACAAACTCTAGGGCAACCAGGGACCGCGCAGAACGAAAGAGGAAGGGTACTGGTAGCGCATACGGGATTATAACTTCCGTTCAATATCCCGCCATATCGTGCGCGGTACCAACGCTGGTACCAAACTTGTTTCAAGCGCCTGTAGGCGTTTGAAAATCAGGCGGCGGCGGGATCACGTAGCCCGATCTGATCGCTAGCATGTGCTTGCACGCCGTCCGTGAGCGCATCCGGCGATACTGGAAATCAGGACATGAACACGCATCCGGCGACGACCAGTACCTGCCAGCAGAACGGACGGGGACGGCGTCAGGCGGCGGCGGCAAGGCAACCGCGTCTCCCATGCCTTCCATGTCGTCAACGGTATCTTCCATACCCCATATGGCGGTGTCCCCTTCGGCGGGGCAGCAGTCAAAGACGGGACCGTCATCAGGTCGTGGAGAACCGTTGTGGCGGGATAGGCTGTGCTTGAAGGAGCGGTTGAGGTAGCGGCGGAACGTATCGGCATGGATATGACCTAGCCGCCGTTCAACGCCGTTCACGATGCTTGACCGCATGCTCGGCGTTATGTCCGCGATGAAGTTTAATTCCCGTCCGCAGACGATGCACGTTAGCGAGTCATCGTCGATGGTCGGAAGGTGCCACTTGTGCGGTCTACACTTATCCTTCGTCTGCCTTCGAGTCTTCGTCGGATTTGTCGATGCGGTAGTAGACGACCTTTCCGTCTTCATCAACTCCCCTCTCCAATTCCCCGGACTCAATCAGGGGACGCAAGAATTCTTCAACCTGGTTCAACCTGTAAGAATGCGCCGCTTCGTCCCGTTGTCTCTCATCAGTCATGCGTCTCTCCGTTCGTTTGGGATAACTCTAAGTTTCCTACCGTTCGGCTATCCTGTCCGCAACCTTATCCTGTCACGCAATCCGCCCTTCCCTTTCCGTCACTTCCCGCGCTATAAGTGCTGTGACAACCTTATAAGCTCCCAGTTGACGATAGTATCCCATGCATCTATATCGGCTTTTGTTTCTGTCCACCGACAATCACAGACACAAGGCACAAGAGCGCTTCAGCGACGGCTTTGATAATCGGGATTCCGTCTACAGCCCGTCTTCCCCGCCGCCGCTCGAAGGCTCTACAATCGCGCAGGCGGAGTTGTGGAAAAGCAAAAACACCTACGCAGGCAAATACCTACGTAGGTCGGGAGTGCGGGGAAGACGGGAACGCAAATAAGCGTATTGACAACGCTCTCGTCCCGTGTGATATACTAGGGCTTGCAACGCGAAACTGTCCTTCGCTTGCACCGCTTCAAGCGTCGCCCCGGCTTCCCGCGCCGGGGCCGCTTATTTAAGCGGCGGATTTATTTGTGAATCAGTCTACATCACTTGTCAAGATAAGCCTGTTGACAACGCTACTTTCGCCATCGAACGGCGTCAAATTCGCGCTTATCTTTCGCCGTTGCGACTCGCACGTCGTTGCGATACCCGCACGAATAGCAACTCGGTTCTTCATGGCCTACATCCGAGTACACTAGCCGCGTTCGCGGACGCATGCCATAGCGCGCGCCGCATCGCGGACACGGTGCTACAACCTGCTCGACGAATACGACTTCCACACGTCCCCCCGCGCTAGGCTTCGGTCAAGACGTATACCAATTCCGGCCTACTCAGAACCAACGCAACGGGTAGCCTACTGGTCAGCCGAATAGACCCCGGCTCGGTGATTCGGTCGGTGACGAAAATGATCTGTTCCTGCACAAGCAAAGTGACGCTGTTTCTCAAATCGGCACATATCGCCGTCGTTCCCGGCAAGTCACGGGAACGGTGTGCTCGCGTTCCCGATAGAGTCATACGTCCGCCTTCGATTGTTCGCCGGTCGGAACCTGGTTCTAGCAAGGTCTCGCGCGAGGAAGCGTCAAGCGTGCTTCCCAAGAACCACGCCATAGACTCTAGCCGTCCGCCTCTGTCTTCAATCGCTTGTTCGGCCTCATCGAATGCCGCGCCGTTGCCGCGCGCCGCGCTTGCATAAGTCGCGCTCTGAACGCCGGTCGCGCGCGTCAAGCCTTCCAGTTGGTTTCCGCTCCCCGTCCCATGCAAAATCTGTTGCTCCAACCGCTCCCCTTGCGCGGCCCTGTGCGCTTCCTCAATTGCGTCGTCAAGGCTCTCAAAATCGGATTGAATCGTCGAAATTGTGCTGTGTTGCGTCCTCACTTCGACAACGGAGTCCAGCGAAAAGTCGAAATCTTTCAGGCCGGGGTCGGTGTGCCAACCGGCTCCCGCGCCGCGCTCACCTGTCATCGTCGCGGACGGTAGGGCGCTCCCAACGGGGAGTGTGCCGGTTTTGGAAGTGACTGGAATCGTCCGAATCAACCGCAGCAAGGGCGCGTCGCTTATCCAACGAAGGCCGTCTACGGACGGACGGTTTAACGCCAAGTCGGACACCGATATAGCATGTCGCTGAAGCGTCGGCAGCTTGAATTGGACTCCAATTCGGGTGTCCGTCATAATGTCGGAATGAACCTTCATGCCGCCTACTGTCCGGTCGTTCAACAGGTCTCCGAAAGTCAAGTCAACCGTCTCTTTACTCATTGCTACTCCCCTTTTTGTTCTGTGCTTCCAACGTCGGAATTTCCATACGCCAACGGACACCCCGCCGCCTTCGCTTGTGTTGCCGACCAGCAAGGTCAATTAGGAGATACCTTGCCAACCTACTTGTCTCACTCACGCTCCCGCTCCAAGTCCCCAGCTATTCACGGTTGCACGGACAGCCTCTAGGTGCGAGTCAACGACTCCCGTTATCAAGGCCGTGTGCTTTTTGCCGCCTAACAGGTGTGCTAGTTCAACGATAAGGGGTCCCTGCATCTGCTTCACAAACTCCCCCGTGAACCTGTTCATGGACTCGACAAAATAGACACTCGTAATGTGTTCTTCCTCACACCTGCGTTGGTGTCCTTCCCGCTCGTAGTTCAAGGCCAGCTTTGCAAGTTCCTTTGACGCCGAAACGCTACCGGCATCGGAGGCTTCCCGTAGGCGCTCGATTGCTTCGGATGCCAAAGACCCCCAAGACGGTGTCGAGTCGGCTACTACCGGAAGGTCTACTAAGTGAAAGTTCTTGTGCCCGTTCCCGTTGACGGCTTGCGCGTCCTTCCGAGCGGTTTCCTTGCTTACGCCTAACTGAGTACCAATATCGGCAAAGGAAAGGCCGTTCTCCCGAAGGCCGGAGACGCGCTTTCGGCGGGCCGCTATTTCAGCTTTCTTTGGCGTCGTCAACTTAAAACCTTGCCGACAATTTTAGGTGTCACACAGTGCATTAAACATGATTGTGTGTCAACTATATGCAGAAACCCTTGTAGTACCTGTGTTCTATTCTCACAGCCCTACAATGTGCCTGAGTCATCGTCGAAGTGTTCCCGTACCAACGCGCGCCCTTCGGCCTCTGAAAGGCCTGCCGCTCGGCAGGCTAAGCGAAGGGACAAACTCATTTCCCAACTGCGCAAGAGCGCTTGGGCCTTCTCATGTCTCGCTATCCGTGCTTCCTCCGTCCATCGTGCCACACGATGCGGTGAAGTTCCGAGCGCGTCCGCAATGGCGCTTTTTGTCTGGCCTTGTCCGCTTAGCGCAATGGCGGTATCACGCAACATAAGCGCCGCCGCTTCCGGCGAGTAGCCTAAATCGACGGCTTGTTCCTCGAAGGTGGTCATTAGGCGCGGGCTAGATACCGGCGGCGGCGCGCGCGGATGCGATAGCGGCGGTCCGAGACTGGCCTTGATTGATTGCGGCGTCGAAAGCCTCATAGAAGCGCACCAGCTTGGAACGCTTGACAGGGTCGGCAATCCCTTGCCTTAGCGCCACCCTCCCAGCTTCTAAGGACAATCCGTCCATGTCGTCGACGTGGACAACGTTTTGGCCCGACTCAAGTGTGGTGGTCATCGTATTCCTCTCATGCATGTCATTCATGCTGTACCGTGACAGCAGCCGAGCCGTTGGATTTCTCGGAATCGGACTACTCGAAATTTCCACAATCTGCCACTTAGTGACGACCATAGCAAAGTCGTCCGAGTCCTTATCGGCTTCGAGTTGGGTTATGATAAAGCCGGGACTAATCCCGGAACGAAGGCCCTGATTGATTTCTTCCAGCTTGGCGCGCGCGTTTTCCGTGACCGCAATCTCGGCCTGCGCCGTGACCTGCCCGCTCCCAACCGTGATCGCAGTTACTCTCCCAATAGGGGAGCTAGAGTCATGATCGCTAAGCAGGCGGATACCGGAATTCAACCTTGAAAGGTCTACAGCGTCCGGCGTGCAATCCAAACGGAGAGAGCCGAAAGCCCCGGCTAATTTTTCTTCATCGGCTACCAGTATGTTCAGCCTGTCAAGGTACTCGTAATCGGTTTTCGGCGCTCTCTTGGTGACAGTTTGTAGGCGCTCTACTCGTGGTGTCGGTGTCGGTTGCGGTGTCGGATTCTGCGGCCATGCCGCGTCGAACGACGTAACCGGCCTACGTGCCGGGGGGACATAGGGACCCGGTGCGACGTGGACATTTGGCGTGACGGTAAGTGGCTCAGCCGCAAGGCTATGCTTACGCCGTCGCGGTTCGGGGAGCGTTGCCTGTGTCGTCGGTAGTCGGTATTTCACTTTAGAATCCTGTTAGAAGTAGGTAGGCCGCGCTACGAGCGGACACGTCACACCCGCGTGCCGACGCCCGGACAAGTCACGAGCGCTATGCAGAACATCCCGAAAGAGTTGGAAGCCAATGTCATAAGAGCCCCAAAGTTCTGAGCCTACCATGCGATCAATCTTATACCTTCCAAAACATTTGTCAACCGTTTTTGTGCCTCAATGTGGGTGCAGTTTCAAGCGCCTGTAGGCGTTTGAAAAGACATAAAGGTGTTGACAGACTATTTGGGGATATGGTTTAGTGTGTCCAGTCGCACTGTAGGACGACATAGTGCGGTGTAGCCTTGCTGTCCGTTCCGTATGTCTCGTGTATCCACCTTTCCGCCCACTGTCTAGCAGCTTGTCTACTTCCAAATATCCGCGCTCGCTTGAACATCGTGCGCGGTTCCCCATTCCGGCTGTTAGCGATGCGCCATACGTGAAAGTGCAATACCCTTACTCCCTTGATTTAGTGGTCTGTACGTCCATTTTAGCATAGCCAATTTACAATGCAAATATAAAGGTATTGACAAGGTTTCAAGCGCCTGTAGGCGTTTGAAACGGTATAATGGTCAAGTTATCTAGGGACTTGGCATAGCCTTCTTGACTGATGAAACGAGTTGGGATAGGGTGTTAGCTAACAAGCACGAAGGAGGACGTTACTTTGGAAGGATTTGAAAGGAGAAACTGTGTCCTCCAGCAAGGATCGTCTACTAAGGTTGGCCGAAGTTCTCAACAGGTGTGCGATTAGCAGATCTCATTTGTACCGTTTGCTAGGGAAAGGTGCGTTCCCGCGTCCTGTTGTGCTTGGGCCTCAGGCGCGGGCCTGGTCAGAAACGGAAGTCCAGTCGTGGATTGCTGACAAGCTGGCCGAACGCGAAAGTGAGGCCGCCTGATGGTATCCCCACGACTGGACATTCTGACGCAGCTTGACCGCAACCTATCGGACGAAACGCGGCGGCGTGAGGGGATGATTCAGTCCGGTCGCTTGGTCTCGGTAGGCAACTCCGCAGACACCTTCGGGCAGTGCTCGGTCGAAATTAGCGGCAAGTTCGGTACAGCGGTAACGCACGGCGTCGGTAGCCTGATAGACAACCCTGAATCGCTAATTGGCCTTCAAGTTGCCTTGTTGGTTCCCACTGGTGAACTGAGACACGGCTCATGGATTCTTGGTCCGCACGGCCCACAATGGCCGATTGCTGATTTCACCGTCTTGTCTGCCGTGTCCGGTATGACACTGGAAGCGCGTGACCGCGCCGCATTCGGTGACGTGACCGCATGGGAAGGTACGGGCGAGGTAGCTGCCGGAATGACCGTCGTTGTCAATGCGGTCGTGCTGGTGCTTGACGATCTGACAAGTGGTAGCCCCGTCGTGACTTTAGGCGGGACTCACTATCGGTTGACCGGGTACGACAAACCGGTGTACACGCTCACCCCAGCAACACCGTTCCGTATCACCGCGCCTTCGGACTCGGAAGCGACTTTCACAATGGCGCTGGACGTTGACCGCTTGGGCGCTTTTCAGATAGCGGACGCGGTTCTACAGGCGCGGTACACGACGGACGGACAGCCGAGCGAGCAGCCGGTGCAGGTTAGAACTACGTCGGGCGCGGGTGTTCCGTACATGAGACTCGTCGGACGGCGCGGATAAGGATAGTTTCAAGCGCCCGTAGGCGCTTGAAACTGAAGGGGCCAAAGAAAGAGGCGGGGTGTATGGGATTCCCCGCCTCTTGCGTTTAAGTCGCTGTGGGGACAGCCTCACGCACCCAGTACGAAGTCTGCCCAGTCCTGCATCAGTTCGCGCCGCCGCTCGAACAGGTCAGACCGAGCGTAGGCTTGTTCGGTGGCATTCCCCAACGTGTGGGCTAGCGCGGCTTCACCGACTGCCCAGGGCGTGTCGGTCGTCTCCATCGTCCACGTCTTGAAGCTCGTTCGGAATCCGTGAACGGTAGCTCGTTCTGCAAGTCCGGTTGTTCTGAGTATCTTCGTCAGCGTCATGTCGGACATGGCCCGTCCTGCCTTCTGCGGTGAAGGGAACACCAAGTCCGACTCGTCACGGAGCGAGTACGCCTCAGCCAGCACGACTATCGCCTGATCGCTCAGTGGTACCCGATGCGGTCTACCGGCCTTCATCTTCGCAGCTGGTATCGTCCATGTCCGGGCCTTCATGTCGATTTCGTGCCACGTCGCGCCCCTTGCCTCACCGGACCGAGCCGCCGTCAAGACGACGAACCGGAAGCATAGCTTGGCGTAGGTGGAAGCCGTTGAACCGTCGATGATCTTCATGGCCTTCCCTACTTCCTGATATGGCAACGCCCTGAAGTGCTCACGGACTTGGGGCATAGCTGGAAGTGCGCCGTCGATTATCTCACCCGCCGGATTGTGTTCGATGAAGCCATGCGACATTGCCCAGCGGAAGATGGCCTTCATGCGTTGGCGGACTCGGCGGGCGGTCTCTTGCCTTGTCGTCCATATTGGTGTCAGGACTGCCAGTACGTCGGCTCGGTCGATGCGGTCTACGGGCATCTTGCCAAGCGTGGGCATAGCATGGCGTTCGAGCATCTGAATCCAGTTCGAGGCGTGCTTCGGACTTCTCCATCTCGGCTTGTTCAGTTCCAAGACGGCATAGGCAGCGTCCCTAAACGTGGGCACCGAGAGCTTGCGCTTTTCGATTGCGGGGTCCTGACCTTCCGCAATGGCGACGCGGTTGTGAGCTACACGTTCACGGGCCTTCGCAAGAGTCACGTCGGGATATCCCCCAATTCCGATATCCCGTTGGCGTCCGTCAATCTTGACTCGCTGCACCCAGGACTTTCGACCCGACTTCCTGACGAACAGGTGGAGGCCGTTAGCGTCCGTGTACCTGCCCGGTTCCTTCAGAGACTTGACCTTTGTTGCCGTCAGCATGTCCCAATCCTCTCTTGGTACCAAACTTAGTCCCAATGGAATGATGGGATTGTATGGGACTGGTTTGCAAGCTGTCAACACTAATTGATACTACTAACAGCTACGAATATAGCAATAAATGAGACAAGTGGGTGCGAGTGAGGAGGAGTTACTGGTAGCGCATACGGGATTCGAACCCGTGATCTCCGCCTTGAGAGGGCGGTGTCCTTGGCCGCTAGACGAATGCGCCACGTTCAGCAGTCTGGCTGGGGATAGAGGATTCGAACCTCTGCTTACAGATCCAGAGTCTGTCGTCCTACCGCTAGACGAATCCCCATAGTAGACCAAATAGTACCATAAGGGTCGGGATCGTTCAACCGGATTCACGAGCCTGAGCCTGTATCAGTTTAGTCGGTCGGGTGGTTGAGTCGGAGCTATACTCACGCCCCGGGTCATGGACTCCCGCCTTCGCGGGAGTGACGAGTGGGATGTAAGACCATCCTCAAAAACTGACCTACCGACCAAACTGGTACAGGTTCTCAACCCACCCGCGATACGAGACCTCTGCCGCCAAAATGCTAAAATGAAAAGACAGGCGCATAGTCCCCTGATGCCCTGAACAGGACTGCACGCATGACAAAGCTCGTGACCTTCGGCGAGACGATGGTCTCCTACAACGCGACATACGTTGGCCCATTCGACCCAGCCGTCGACGGCCCCTACGAGGTCTACTGCGCCGGGGCAGAGTCCAACGTGTGCCTCGACCTTCAGCGTCTCGACGTGCCCGGCCTTGAGACCGTATGGGTCAGCAAGCTCGGTATGGACGAAGAGGGCGACGCCATCCTCCGCTCGCTCAACGGGCGGACCACCGTCGTCGCCCCACAGGTCCAGGGAATTCGTTCCGGCATCGCCTATGTCAACCACCTGCAGGACGAGAGCATCGTAAAGAGCTACCGTCGCAAGGGCAGCGCGGCCAGCACGGTGACTTTCGACGAGGTCCGGCCGCACCTCGGCGACGCCGACGCACTCCACTTGACCGGCATCACTCCCGCTCTCAGTCAGACCACTCACGACACTATCTTCCAGTCCATCGAGTTCGCTAACGAGAATGACATACCGGTCACATTCGACGTCAACTACCGCCCGCCAATCTGGGAACCTACAGACGCGCGGCCGGTCTTCGACGAGATGCTCCCTTACTCGTCTGTCTTCAAGGTCGGACACGACGAGGCGGAGACCGTTTGGGGCTTGGGACTGTCCGCCGACGAGTACGCACGTCGGTTCCAGCAGATCAATGGCCGTCTAGTGATCGTCACTCGCGACGCCGACGGGGCCATTGCCTACGACGGGACGAACTTGGTCGAACACCCCGGCTACTTGATAGACTTCGTTGACCCCGTCGGCGCGGGCGACGCCTTCATCGCCGGGTTCCTTGCGGAGATCTTCCGGCAGGGTACCTTCAACAGCTTCTTTGACGCCACCGACGACGAGCGCTGCAGGCTGCTTGAACGGAGCCTCACCGTCGCAAACGTCTGCGGCGCCCTGATATGCACTCGACGCGGAGACACCGAGGCCATGCCGACGGCGGAAGAAGTCGCGGCCTTTCTCAACGCCCACAACCAATCGGACCAAACACCCTGAAGGCGAAACCTATGCCCCGACCCCTTCTCCTGCTGTTTGCCCTAACGGCGCTTGCCCTCTTCATCGCGTGCGGCGGGGATGATGTGAAATCCAGACCCCAATTCGCGACCGTCACTCCGGTTCCTGCCCCTCCTACAGTCACCCCGACTCCGACGGCTCCTCCAGCCAACACACCCGTTCCTGCCGATCCGACGCCGGTCACCACGTCGGCGGGGCTTCCCGAAACCGAAGCTTGGTTCGAGCCGGACGTGTGCCGCATACGGGAGCCGCAGGGCGTGATCGTACAGTGCGGCAACCTCGTAGTGCCCGAGAACCGCTCCGACCCGGACTCCCGCATGATCGAGCTCCACGTCATGGTCTTCGGTACGGCGTCACGCAACCCTGCTCCCGATCCGATTCTCTATCTCGCGGGCGGGCCCGGCTCCAGCATCGTCGAGACGTCCCTGTACCAACTCCCCCTCTTCCTGCGGTTCCTCGCCGAGCGCGACGTGATCGTGTTCGACCAGCGCGGCGTCGGGGCCTCCCAACCTACCCTCGACTGCCCCGAGGATACGAAGGCCGTTTTCGACAGCCTCAACCAACACCTCACCATGGAAGAGGAAAAGGCCCTCCACGTCGAGGCCATGCGGATATGTCGTGAGCGACTCGCCGAAGAGGGCGTCGACTTCACCGGCTACAACACCTCCGAGAACGCCGCCGATGTTCGAGACCTGCGGAAGGCTATGGGCATACCGGAGTGGAACCTGTATGGCGTGTCCTACGGGACGAGGCTGGCCTTGGCGACCATGCGCGACTACCCACAGGGCATACGCAGCGTGATCCTCGACTCGACCTTTCCGCTCGACGTAGACTTCTACTCTTCAATCGTTCCGAACGCCGGCCGGGCTTTCAGAACCCTCTTCGACGAGTGCGCGGCGAGCCCTACCTGCAGCCGCGCCTACCCCGATCTCGAAGAAAAGCTCTACGCCACAGCCGCCCTCCTCGACGAGCAGCCCGGGCAGACCACCGTCTTCAATCCGTTCAGCCGACAGACGCACGAAGTGGTGGTAACGGGTGACAGGCTCGTCGATACCGTATTCGACGCGCTGTACGTCAAGGACTTCATCCCCCTGCTGCCCGAGCTCATCTACGACGCCGCGGAGTACGAGTTCGACATGTTCGAGCTCGTGTTCGGAACGATAGTCGGACAGATCGACTTCCGTAGCTCAGGGATGTACTTTTCCGTCCACTGTGCCGACGAAGCGCCGTTCACGACTCAAGCTCAAGTCGAGAGGGCCTCGAACACGCATCCTCAGCTGGCGCCCTACCTCGAACCCGACTCCATATTCGACATATGCGGCTTCTGGAGCTCTGAGCCAAATGACATCAAGTCGGCCCCGTTTGACACCAATATCCCAACGCTGATTCTTGCGGGCTGGTTCGACCCGATTACCCCGCCGGACTGGGGTCGCCGCGCCGGCTCCGTCATTCCCGGCAGCCACTACGTCGAGTTCCCGAGCGCCGCCCACGGCGTACTAGGTTCAAGCGACTGCTCTTTCGACATATCCCTGGAGTTCCTCCGCTCCCCCGACCGAGAGCCGGACTCCTCCTGCGTCGCCGAACTTCCCCTGATTGCGTTCAAGACTCCCGCGTCAGTCGGGATCGCGCTCATTCCGTTCGAAGATGAGCAGCTCGGCATCCGAAGCGTCGTCCCCGCCGGTTGGATCAAATACGGTCCCGGTATATACGGCGAGTCTACCCGCGGTGTCGTCGCAATCATGCAGCAGGCCGTCCCGACCGACGTCGCGCCGCAGGTCCTCCCGGCCTTCGCCCAGCAGTTTGGAGTTACCATCCCTCAAGAGCCTGACCAGATGCTCGAGCTGGATGGCCTAAGGTGGAACGTCTACCGGCTATCGCTGGACAACCGCTCCGCCGCCATAGCCATTTCGGACGACGATGAAGGAATGACGCTCTTCCTCATGCTGACATCCGAACCTGAGGGTCACGAAGCCCTCTACCGCAATGTCTTCCTGCCGACCCTCGCCGAAATCGACACCCTCCAACCCCAGTAAACCGGGATGACCCGACTGCTGGACGAAAACCGTCGGTGGCTGGTGCTCGGCACCCTCTTCCTCGCCGCCGGAGTCAACGTCGGATCGAGCAACTACGCCTTCGGCCTCTTCGTGGAGCCCCTGGAGGCAGCCTTTGGCTGGTCGCGCACGGCCATCTCTGCCTCCCTGTCGTTCACTGCCGTCGGCAGCCTCGCCTCCCCGATTATCGGTCGGCTCATGGACCGGCACGGCGCGCGCCCTGTGCTGGTCATCTCGCTCCTCCTCATGGGCATAAGCTTCCTGGTCCGCCCGGCCATGACCGAGCTCTGGCACTGGTACGGCCTGAGCTTCCTGCAATTCATCGGCATCTCCGGCATAACCGCTCTGCCGGCCGGCCGCCTGATAGCCATCTGGTTCCCGTCGTCCCAGGGCAGGATCATGGGCATCACCGTCACCGGAATCAACTTCGGCGGCATCACCATCCCCTTCATCGTCAACGTCACCCTGGGCGCATCCGGGTGGCAGGCGGCATACGTTATCATGGGCCTCATCGCCGTGGCCCTGGCGGCGCTCGCGCTGCTCTTCATCCGAGAGTTCCCTGCGGATGCCCAAGACGGCTCTTCTGGGCAGTCCCAGGACGTAAGCAGCCGGATGTCCGGTCTACCGTTGTCGACGGCCACGAGGACGCGCAGCTTCTACGCGATCGCGGGCGCGCTGGCCCTCGGTACCTTCGCACACGCGGGAGTATTCCCCCAACTCGTCCCTCACTTCAAGGAGCTCGGAGTACCGTCGGCGTGGGCCGCCCTCACGGTGACGGTGATGGCCGTCACTGGCCTCGTCTCCAAGCCGACGTTCGGCTACCTCTCCGAGCATATGACCGCCCGCCGCGCGATGATGTTGACGCTGAGCGGACAGTGCGTCGGCGCGGTGCTGTTGGTGGTCTCGCCGGTATTCGCATGGGTTGGACTGCCGATCTTCGGGGTCAGCATGGGCGCTCACAGCGCGTTGATGCCGTTGCTCGTGCAGGAGAGCTTCGGGTCCAGATACTTCGGCAGCATCATGGGGACCGTCACGATGTTCTCATTGATCCCGTTCGGTCTCGCCCCGCTCATAGCCGGTCGGACGTTCGACGTGACCCAGAGCTACACCCTCGCGTACCTGGGGTTCGCGGCGCTCTTCGTCATCGCGGCGGCGGGGCTAACGCAGATGCGGATCCGAGACGAGGATGGGATGGGTCACTCGGCTACCTGAAAGCGCTCGGACACAGGCGGCTTTGACCAAAGCTCCGCGGCTCCGGCCATCGTGACCTTTCGCTCCGGGCTGACCTTCCACTGATCGTAGATCTGGGCGCTCTCCCAGACGACGAAGGAGGTGATCTGCGACGGGTCGGTCATGGAGAGGACTGTGGTGCGGCTGACGAAGCCCGGCGAGTTGGCCTGAGCGCGACCGTTGCCGTCGAGAAGGGCGCGGGCCTCGTCGAACATGCCGGGTTTGGCCCAATGGTGCGTCAGTACCGCGATCATCGTCTTCCTCCCTACAGGTTGTACTGCGGCTCGATGTAGTCCGACACCTTACGGTACATCTGGATGCGCCAGCGCTGGGAGTCGGAGACCACGATGCGATTCTTGGCAGGGTCGTAGTCGACTCCGGCGGGCAGGGCGAATCGCCATTCCGGTTCGAGCGACTTCACGCGGCGGCGGGCCTTGAGCACGTCTACGTTGGAGTCGACCTGCTGCTTGTGCCACTTCGCCATCTCCTGGGCGTCCCCGATGAGGCTCGTGATGAACTTGCCGGTCGCGTCGAATATCTGCACGCGGCTGTTGGCCCAGTCGCAGACGTTGACGTCCCCTTCAGGGTCTACCGCGACATCGGAAGGCCGGTTCAGCTGACCATTGCCCGCGCCGAAGGAGCCGAAGGACATCACGTAGTTCCCATCGGAATCGAGCTTCTGGACGCGGTGGTTCTTGTGGTCGGCCACGTACACGTAGCCGTCCGCGTCGGCCGTGACACCCCAGGGTGAGTCGAACTGACCTTCTCCCGTTCCGGGGCCGCCGAACTGCCCAATGAAAGTACCGTCCTTCGTATGCTTTTGCACGCGATGATTGAGTGAATCGACGACATAGAGACTCTCATCTGGCCCGAATGCGATTCCGGCCGCGCCGTTGAACTCACCGCCGCCTGTGCCGGCCCGACCCCAGGCGGAGAGCAGCTCGCCGTCCCGGTTAAACACCGACACACGATTCAACCACTCGTCGCTGACGTAGACGTTCTCGTCCGAGTCGGTGGCGATTCCGGTCGGCCAGACCAACTCGCCCTCATCGTCGCCGTACTGACCGAACTCGAACAGCAACTCCTCGCTACCCGGCGTGTCGGGAACCTCGTACTTGCCGACCTTGGCATGAACGGCGGTCTTGTTCCAAGGCACGTCGGCCAGCTGCTCGTGCTGCCGGCTGAGGACGTACACGACATCGCCGGCCCCGAATGCCACGCTGATCGCAATTCCCATGTTTCGGGAGCCGACGTTGTAGTCGTAATCGTACGTTCTGCCTGCGACGGTCTGTGTGAGCATTTGGGTTCTGAGTGCTAGGTTCTTGGTGCTGGGTATATGGATTCCCGCCTGCGCGGGAACGACGGATGAATCGTCTCTGGAATCAATTCAGGAAGCGGGGTTTCTCGAATGTTCCTCCGACGATGGGCTTGGCGTCGAGACGAAGCCAGTCCTCGATGATGGTGCTGTAGACGCCGCGGAAGTCGAGGTTCGGGACGGGGTCGCCCTGCTCGAGGTCCTCGCTCTTGATGGACGGGTACTCGCTGTACTGTCCGCCTTTGACCGCGTCGCCGAGCATGAAGACCGCGCCCGCTGCGCCGTGGTCGGTGCCGGAGCCGTTGTCGTAGGTCCGGCGTCCAAACTCTGAGAAGATGAGCATGATGACATTGTCCGCCGCGTCGTGCGCTCTGAGATCGTCGAAGAAGTCCTGAACGCCGCGTGACATGTCGGCCAAAAGCTTGTCGTGCATTCCGGCCTGATTGGAGTGGCTGTCGTAGCTGCCCTGGTCTACGTAGAAGACCCGCGTACCGAGGTCAGCCATATGTATCTGCGCGATGCTTCTCAGCTTGCGTCCGATGGACGTTTCGGCATACTCCACGCTGGACTCGTAACGTTGCGGCGCGATCTTCAGAACGTCCGCACCTGCGAGCGCGTCCAGCCCAGTCTGGCCGAGGAAGTCCATAACGGCGCCTGAGCCGATGGCGGGGCCATACAGGCGCTTGTACCGTTCGAGGAGCCGGTCACGCTGCCGCGCCTCTTCGATGTTGGTCATCAAACCGTAGCTTTCGAGGTTGTCGACGCAAGCGACCGGTACGCCCGGCACGGACAGTGCGCGGAACATGCTCGGTCCCATGCTGACCGCCGTGACGACGCTCTCTTTGTCCGGGTCGAGCTCCCTGACGACCTTGCCGAGCCACCCCTCGGTGCCGAGGGTGTCCGGCTCGCAGGTGTGCCATATGTCCATCGACCGGAAATGGGAGCGCGGGGAGTTGGCGTATCCCACGCCATGAATGATGGCAAGGTCGCCTTCGTCGTAGGCGTCCTTGAAGGGGCGCAACTGCGGATGCAGCCCGACGGTGGAGTCGATGGGAATGACATCCTGCTCGGCGACGCCGACGGTCGGGCGGTAGTCGTAGTACATCCCGTCGGTGTAGGGGACGACGGTGTTCAGATAGTCGTTCCCGCCCGTCATCTGGAGTACGACGAGGACCGGTTCTTTTTTGGTGGTCGTCATTCGAGTTTCTCCCCGATATTTCCCTCACTCCGCGGCACGTGGCCTGCGGAGACTCAAGCGAACTGGTAGTCCCGCAGTGCGACGATGAGCTGGAGCATTTCCGTTATGCGCGCGACGGTCGAGTCATGGCCGCCGTTCGACTCCCATGCCAGGGAGCCACCCTCAGAGGCGTGGTCGACAAGCTCCTGCCTCGACGCCGTGTCGATGTCAAGAGGACCGAGCAGATCGAGGCACGTGTCGACAAACTCCTCGGGCGCCATTGCGCCCCGCTGGTGAAGAGCGCCTATGATCGCTTGAATGCCCGGACGGTCGGCGTCGCTAATCATGTCGGTGAAGAAGTTGGTGCGGGACATGATCGAGCCGCTGTTGATCCACTCGGGCCCCGTGTGCCAGCCCTCGACCGAGGGAGGATTGAGCAGTTCCTGGCCCATGTACGAGACCTGCCGAGAGAGATTCCCCATACCCGGCCCGGGGAACTCCGAGCCTCCGACGAGTCTGAGCGTACCGATCATCACCTCCACGGGACTCTTGACCCTTGCGAAACGGGCCTTCTTGAAGAAGTCGGAGTTGAACAGGAAGCGCAGGGTCTCCCGGAAATCGTAGTCGGTGCAGTACAGCTTCTCGACGAGTTGGTCGATAGCATCGGGGTCGCGCGGCGGAGTCACCGACCAGGCGGGCACCTGGGCCTCGTCGGCCACGAAGAAGGTGTACAGATGCCGCGCGATGAACCGAGCGGTGGAGGGCTGTTGCAGGACGATGTCGACTATTTCCTCGCCGCTGAGATCACCTACGTGACCCAGAAAGCTCTTGTCGGTGTGGTCGTGAATCTCGTCGCGGTAATCGAACTCCCAGTCGAAACGCCCCATGGGGAACCGGGGCAGCTTCGGGGCCATCGTCCATCCCGTGAAGGCGCGGGAACACTCGTAGACATCGCCCTCGGTATAGTTCGTGACTCCCATCGTGAAGAGTTCGAGCAGCTCTCGGCCCCAATTCTCGTTGATGCGTCCGTTGAGGTTCTCGTTGTTGTCGAGCCAGTAGATCATCGCGGGGCTGCGGGCGACGCTCATTACGATGTCGCGGAACTTGCCCATGCCGTTGTCGCGGAAGGCGTCGATCATGTCCATGATCTCGTCCCAGTGGTCGACCTTGGAGACGCCAGTGGCGAATATCCCGTGCCAGAAGACGGTCATCTTCTCCTGCAGGGGGGCCTTCGTGTTGAGCATCCGGTAGACCCATGCGGCGTGGCCCATGCCGTAGATCGTGCCCGGCTTCCACGACCAGGGCTGGTAGCGGTAGAGATCGTAGATGTCCACCTGCTCCTGGAGCCCGGGTGACAGAAGCTCCTCGACCGTGGCCTCGTAGCCTTTTTCTATACGCGCCTCCAACTCCTCACGACGCGCGCCGAACCCGGCGCGTCGCATGAGGTGCGCCATGAGTGCGATGTCATCCGAATGAGCCATGTGCAAACCTCCCACGTTATGCGGACCGGCTGTGTGAGATTATAGCGAGATTCACGCGAACACGTCAAAAGGAAGACAGCATACCGCAGGGACAGCCGATGCCTATGTCGCGCCCCAATCAGCCCGATCCGCTAGTAGAGGCGTTCACTCCCATGATCCGAGCCATGTTCCCGCCGAGGATGAGGTCCATATCAGACTGCGGAATGAAGTCGCAGTAGCTGCGTAGGAAGTCCAGGTTCTGCCGGTAGGTCCACCAGAGGAGGGAGACGGGTATGTCGGTCCCCCAAATCAGCTTCTCCGGGCCTATGCGGCGGTACATATTCTCCATGGTGGGGAGGATCTGTGGCATGGGGTAGTCCCAACGTCGCTGGAGGAAGACGGCGAAGAGCAGCTGGATGTGGTAGTTCGGATTGTCGATGGGGGCGGCATCGTAGACCTCATCGGGGACGACGAGCTTCTCTTCGTCCGCGAACATTCGCCAGTTGAATCCGTGGGTCTGGACGACCGTCACGTCGGGATAACGCTCCATCCATCGACCGAGGGTACGCAATTCCTCCAGGTATTCGGCGTAATTGGTCGAATAGAGCGTGAAGAAGACGGGTATGTCAAGGTCGCTCAGGGCGTCCCAGAACGGGGTGAATGTCGGGCTTGCCCACTTCCAGTCGAGGCCGTAGAGGTCCATGTGGTGGGGCATGAACTGGTACCCGTGCAGGCCGAGGTCGTCGATGGCGAATCTGAGTTTCTCTATACAGGCGTCGGTGTCGGAGGCCAGCAGCCATTCCTCGATGTAGGCGAGCCCCTGGATGCGGTCTGGATACGCTCGAACGCAGTCGGCGATGAACTCGTTGGACTTGCTCATGTAGGGCGTCCGGTGGAGAAGCGCCATGTCGACGCCGACGTAGTCCATCTCAGCAATAAGGTTGTCTACAGTGAACGTGAGGTGATCGACCCATGGGGGCAGTGCCTGTTTGACGTACGTCTCGCCGTCCACGTCCCACTCGACCCTGCCGTTCTCGGCCGTTCTGAATCCGGCTTCCTTCAAAGCGTCGAAGTCCCAGGGCCGGGTAGGGTCGACGAGTCCGCTGGCGTCGCCGGGCATCCGGTCTCGCTTTCGCCAAACGGGTTGCTGGCGCGACGTTGCCATGAAAAGCTGGAGGAAGCGATCGAACTCGGCGCGGTCTTGGAATCCGCCTCCGAGGCTGGGATCCTGAGCGCAGTAGGCGTGTCCGTCGTAGATCATGGGTTCACTCTCTTGTTTATACCAATTCGCATGATGTGACCGTATTCTCCCTTGACCGTACACTCTGGATTCCGGCCTACGCCGGAATGACGATATGCGGGCGTTGTGTCATGTTGGTAACGGCGTAGTCGGAACCAACTGGTATTACATTGTTGCGAGGGCGGAGACTTCGACGAGGAACTGTTCGTTGGCGAGGCCGCCCACGACGAGGAGCGTTGCCGGCGGATAGTCGCCGTTGGGGTAGACCGCATTGAAGATGGCCGTACGCGCGTCCATGAAGCCTTGCACGTTCTCACGTCCAACGATGTAGTAGGTGAACTCGACCACGTTCGCGTACGACGTGCCCGAGCCTGCGAGAACGGCCGACATGTTGCGGAATACCTGTCGGGTCTGAGCGGTGACGTCGTCTTCGCCGACAAGATCACCGTCGATATCGAGGGCGACCTGACCGGCGATGACGATCAGGGGGCCTTCGGCTCGCGCGGCGTGGGAATACTTGCCGGGTGGTTGGTGGACGCCTTTCGGGTCGCCGATCTTGAATCGTGGCATTGCGTTTCTCCTCAGTTCGTTTTGAGGCCGAGCAGTCTCGCCCCGTTGTTATGCGTGATGTCGTTGAAGTGGGCGTCGGACTCGCATGAGTCGCGGAGCAGCGACAGCATGACCTCGCCGAGGCACACGCGGAACGTCCCGTTGGGATAGCTGCCGCGTCCGTCGTGGCACGGGCAGTCGGTGCCCCAGAGGAGTTTTTTGTGATGGCGCCTGAGGAAGTCTCGGGTGAAGTTGACGTCCCTTAGTAGCGCGAGGTAGCCGGATCGTGCCGAGAGGTCGCCATACAGGTTGGGGTATTCGGTCAGGAGGCGGTCAGTCATTCCGACGGGTTGCACGGGGCCCATGGGGTAGTCGGAGAATACGGGTGAATTCGGGTCGGTGACGGCGTCGGCACTGATGTTGGTCCACCAGGCCATGGCGTGGCCGATGAACGTGGTATCGGGCAGGGCGCGAACGACGCTCTCGAGGGCGGGGAAATTGGTCCCGAATGCGCCGGTGTAGTCCATATGGATGAGGACGGGCCAGCCGAACTCGCCGCAAAGCCGGTAGATGTCCATGTTGCGGGGATGGTCGACGGGGAGGCGGACCTTGTGTTCGCCGAAGCCCCTTACGACGCCGGTGTCGCGCAGGGCGTGGAGGCGTTCCTCCGCGTCGGGACTCATCGGATCGACGTGGCAGAAGGGGACGGTCTCGTCCGGGCGGGCCTCATGCGCCTCGATGGTGACCCGCGTGGACATCGAGTCGCTGTTCCCGGCGGCAGAGCTTGGTCCGGGATCGAGAGGCAAGAGCACCGAGATGCCCCCGCCATGAGCGTCGATGTGCCGCCGGACTTCGTCGATTGAGCGGTCTCTGCCGATGTGGGTGTGGAAGTCGATCATGCGGGGGCTTCCGCCAAGCTGTGGGCGTGTGTGGCAACCTTGTCGAAGGCGTTGGCGTACTGGTCGATGAGGTCGTCCGCCGGGCGGGTGAAGCTGGGCAGCTCGATCGTGTCGTAGGGGACTTCGGGGTCTTCGGTGACGGGAAGCACTACGTTCTTGTAGTCGATCTTCGTCGAGTTGGGGCCGAGGATTTCCCAGAGGATGTCCTCGGTGCCGTGCTCGTTGCCCGCGAAGACGGGGTGCTTGTGGAGCATTCGCCAGAGGCCGTCGGTGTGGGGAATGCGTGAGTCCCTGCGCGCAGGGGACCTTACTTGAGCGCCCTCGGCGTTGAGTACCTCAATTAACCTGTCGCGTGTGATGCCTCCGAGCCTGTCGGGGTGGAACACGATGCGTCCGGACTGGTACGGCGAGGGAAAGTAGCCGGGGTAGTCTGGAGCGGAGAAGCCGTCGATCTCGGCGATGGCTCGGCCTAGCTTCGCGGCGTTGTCGTGGCGGACGTTCAGACGCTTGCGCCAGTGCTTCATCTGGACGGCGCCGATTGCCGCGGTGATAGTCGCCATGCGGTATTTTTCGCCGAAGCTGAAGCCGGAGACGGCGCGCCACTTCGGGTCGGGGAGATTCTTGAGACGCTCATAGTGACCGAGGGTTGCGGCGCGCTGGAAGACCTCGTCGGAATCGGTCATGAAGACGCCGCCCTCGCCGGCGGAGGTCAGCTTGCCGTCCTGGAAGCTGATTGCGGAGGCGTCCCCGATGGCGCCGAGCATGCGTCCTCGGTGGGTCGTTCCCTGGGAGACGGCGTTGTCCTCCACGACTTTCAGGCCGTGTCGCCTCGCAATGTCCATGATGACGTCCATGTCCGCGGGAATGCCTTTCCAGTGAACGACCATGATGGCCCTGGTGCGCGGAGTGATCTTGGACTCCACGTCGGCAGGGTCGAGGGTCGTGGTGAGCGGGTCGATGTCGGCAAAGACCGGCACGGCGCCGCATCCGATGATGGGCAGGCAGTTGAAGGGATGGACGGCGGACTGGGTGATTACCTCGTCGCCGGGGACTACGCCGACTCCAAACAGGGCTGTACGCAGGGCCGTGGTGCCGCTTGAGTGTGCGATGGCGTGTTGGACGCCCCAGGTGTCGGCGACCAGGGCCTCAAGCTCGGTGATAGGGCCCGGGCCATCCTGTGCGCTGGAAAGGGCGTGGTTGCGGATGAGGTCCGCAGCGACCTGTGCCTCTTCCTCAGTGTAGATGGGCCACTGGGTGTAGTGGGCCTGGTCGATTGTTACGGCGGGGATGCCGCCGAGTGCGGCGGGTTGGTCGGTCATGTGGAGGCCCCCTTCCTTAGTCCTTCCCCCGGCGGGGGAAGGATACGAGATTATGTGTTCCCCCGGCGGGGTGGCAGGGGTAGGCATTCACCCTCACCCCAGCCCTCTCCCACGACGGGAGAGGGGGTATGTTGGTCGGCACTAACGACTGTTCGCACGTTTACCTACCCCTGTCAGCCCGGCGGGCGAGAGACGTTGGAGCACTGTGGAACGGCTTCACACAGGCCTCTCTCACATGGAGTCCCATTCGTCGGGGAGGATGGGGGTGTAGTCCTTGTACTTTTCCTGCCAGAGGCGGATGCGCGAGGCGAGGTCTCGGATGGTGTGGCGGTATGCCTCGTCGTTGTAGAGATTGCGTAGCTCGTGCGGGTCGTTGTTGAGGTCGTAGAGCTCACACTGATCGCCGGGGCTGAGGTGGAGTTTCATTCCCTCGTGAGTGATGATCGCGCGGCGCGGCATGGACGAGGCTCGACGTACAACGCGTTCGGGGATGGTCGTGTTGAAGCGCGCATTCGGACGGCCGTCGGAGCCGTTCCACTGGACGATGACGTCGTTTTCGCTGAGGTCGCAATTGCCCTCGAGGACGGGCACCCGGCTCTCGCCTTGAATTTCGCGCGGTATCTCCTGACCGAGGAGATCGAGCAGGGTGGGCACCGCGTCGACTAGACCGATACGACCTTCCACCCGCCGCTGCTCATCGGACAGCCAGGGGACGCGCATCAGGAAGGGGACGCGCATCGCTTCCTCGTACATCATCGTCTTGTGGAGCATGACGTGATCGCCCATCATGTCTCCGTGCTCGCTCGTGTAGGCGATGATGGTGTCGTCCGCCTGTCCGCTCTCCTCCAGGGCCTGCATGATACCCCCGACCGCTCTATCGACCAGCGTCACCAGTCCGAAGTAGCGGGCGCGAATCTCTCGCCATCCTTCCTCTTTCGAGAGGTCGACGCCTTCCTCCGTGGCGTCCCTGTAGAAGTCGGCCATCATGCGGTGAAGTGCGGAGGCGTTTTCGCCGGGAGGTCGCAAGAACGCTGATCCTGTGTTGAGCTTGTCGCGGGGGTGGAGGTCGTCCAAGGGGCCGATGAACGGAGGGTGAGGCTCGAAGAAGTTGACGTAGAGCATGAAGGGCCGGTCATCGTCCGCGGACTCGCGGATGAATCGCTCGACGGCTCGTCCGAGGTAGGAGGCCTTCGTGTCGCGCTCGGGCATCTGCGCGGCGTAAGGACGGCTGAATACCGGCTGCTCGTCGGCAAAGCGTGTGCGTGCGTCGTCCTCTCCGTACTCCTTCACAAGCGTCTCGCGGCCCTTTACGTCGGGCTCGTATCCCTGCGAGATGAGGTAGTAGTGGTAGTCGGAGAAGGTACCCAGGTCGGTGGTATCGGAGTAGTAGGGACGGTAGAGGTCCTCGATGCTCACCCACTCGTTGAAGCCGTGCTGCGGACGGAGCTCGTCGCCGAGGTGCCACTTGCCGAAATACCCCGTTCGATACTCGTCGGGGACCAACTCGGCGATGGTCCTCGTCGCGGGCGGGAGGGGAACGTTATTCACGGTGCAACCGCTCGTGTGAGGATAGAGTCCGGTAAGAATCGTCGCACGGGAGGGGGTGCAGACGGGCTGGCTGACGTAGGCGTTATCGAACACGAAGCTCCGGCTCGCGAGCGCGTTGAGGTTGGGTGTCTGGATGTCGTCGTTGCCGTAACACGCCATCGTGTCGGCCCGCTGCTGGTCGGTAAATAGGAACAGGACGTTCGGCTGCTTAGGCAAGGTCACTCTCCTTGAGAGCGGTCCCGGATGCCGGACCGCAGGCCTTGTTCGCTATGAGAAGGGAAATGACGACGTTTGGGTTGCAAGGAGAGTTTAGTCAAGGGGCACCTCAACTTCTCGCCCCGTTGCGGCGGAGAGGTAGGCGGCATATGTTACCGCCAGCACGTCGCGGCCCAAGGAGCTACCCGATTCCGGGGGGCGCTCATCAATCACAGACTCACAGAAGTCCTGCATCTCGTGCGGGAAGCCGTTGATCCAGTCCTCGTCGGGGTTGGTGAACTGCCATCCGGCGGTGGTCTCGACCTTCTCGCGGACGTACTCTTGAGCGAAAGTCTTGTCGTCGGGGGAGTATGCGACGACGGAGGTGTTTGGGCTCATACCAATCTGAACGGTAGCCTGCCCGGCGTAGACGGTCATGACGTTCTGAATGCCGCCGAGCGCGGTGTCGGCAGCCGTAATCTGCGCAACGGTACCGTCGTCGAATGTGACAACCATCGTGCCCCAGTCCTCGCAGTCGACCCAGCCGGTGCGAATGGTGTGGTGCTGCTCGCGCTCGAAGGCCTCGCTCTTGGTGAGGTTGGCTACGCTCCCGGTAACGCGAACGGGCCGGACGGGTCTGCCGGTTTGTCTCATGCCCTCGTCCATCTTGAGGTAGAGCGCTCCACCTAGGGGATGACACCCTTTCACCAGCAGGCTTCCTCCTCCTGCCGTCTGCCACTGCATCTGGTATGGGGAGTGCGTCCCGCTGTGGGACTCCTCGCCGACTATACGGAGGATGGGACTTTGCGACGAAGCCAGGAGGCGCTTTGCCTTCTGAATGCCCGGCGCATACACCCAGTTCTCGGCGTACATGATGCGCTTGCCGGAAGACCGCTCGGCCTCGATCATTCGGTCGGCGCTCTCCAGACTCGCGCTGAGGCAGCGCCGCCATCCCTCTTCGTCGTCGCCTCGAACGAAGCTGCCCGACAGCGGCTTTTCGATGACCACGTGCTTGCCCGCGTTCAGCGTTGCGACGGCGATGTCCTCGTGCATGCTGGTGGGCAGGCAGGCGTCCACGAGGTCGACCGCGGGGTCTTGCAACACCTCGTCGAGCGTGTCGTAGGTCTTCTCGAATCCGTAGGCGGCGGCGAACTCGGCGGCGGCATCCGGCCTTCGGCCATACACTCCCGTAAAGTGGACGTCAATGCCGTGAACTCGTTTGTAGTTCTCGGCGTGGAATCTTGCCGCGAACCCATAGCCCAGCATTGCGATTCCGATAGACTTCATACCGCCCCATGCATCTGCTGCGTCGTCCTACTTCAAGGCCGTTCGCCTACGATGATACCATGCCGTGCAAATCTCCCTACGAATGGACTGCTGTGACCGACCATTGCCTCACCTTCACAAGCGCGCACGACATCTCGCTTGGCATGACCGTTCAGAGCCATGGATGGGTCGCATTAGAACCCTGGAAGTGGGACGAGGAGGCGGGGATACTCTCTCGCAACGATCTGCTCGGAGGGCCGACAACGATCGTGGTCACGCAGAGCGGGCCGAGGGCGATAGACATTTGGGTGGAAGCGGAGGTGAGTCCAGAACCGCAGGTCGTGGAGGCGACCGTGCGGCGCTGGCTCTCGCTCGACTGGGACCCGAGAGAGGCGATCGAGGTGGCGTCGGTGGTCGATAGCGACGTAGCCGATGTGGTTCGACGAGGAGGCGGACGGTTCTTGCGCGGCTCGACCTTCTACGAGGACTACTTGAAGACGGTGTGCACGGTGCAGATAAACTGGGCGGGAACGAAGCGGATGGCGGGTCGTCTCGTGGAGGAGATTGGGGAAGGGTTCGTTCCGACACCGGTGCAGGTGTTGGATGCCGGGGAGGCAGCGTTGAGGCAACGGGCGTCAATGGGATTCCGCGCGAAGGGGGTCATGATCTCGACCGAGAGGCTTCTCAAGGACGGACTGGTGGACGAGAGCGGCGTGGGGGCGGAAAGTTTGTTGACGTACGACGTGTTGATCGCGTTGCATGGCATCGGGCCGTACGCGGCGAGCCATCTGCGAGTGCTGCTTCACGACTTCAGCCGAGTGCCGGTCGACTCCGAGGTGACGTCGTTCTTTCGGGAGCGGCACGGCATCGGCCCGAAGGAGGTCGAGGCGTTCCTGAAGCGTTGGGGCGAGTACAAGTTCCTGGGGTACCGGTTGTCTCGGCGGCTGGAGAGTAGCTAGCCGAAGCGGGGGGCGGGCCAGGAGGTTATGCCGGTTAACTCGGCGGTAACGTCCCACAGCCAGCGTGCGTGCTCTTCATCGTAGGAGACGGGGGCCGTCTCGCGCACGGCGTTGTCGTAGAAGTACTTGCCGGTTAGGCCCTCGATTTCGGGTGACGTGGCGACGTGGAGGACGACGGCGGCGCCCTGTTCGGGGCTGTCGCCGAAGCTCTCGCCAGAGCCGAAGCCGGCGTCGTGGGATCCGCCCATGTAGTCGTCGAGGAGCTTTGTTGCTATAACGCCGGGGTGGAGGCAGTTCGCGGTGACACCGGTTCCCTCCAACCGGCGGGCCAGCTCGTAAGTAAAGAGGATGTTGGCGAGCTTGGTCTTTCTGTAGACCTGGCTGGCGATGTACTCGCGCTCGGACCGGAGGTCTTCGAATTCGAGCGGACTCTTGCTGTGCACCTGGGACGAGACGGTGACGACGTGGGCGGGGGCGGACGCTTTCAGGGTGTCCAAGAGCAGGTTTGTCAGAAGGAAAGGGGCGAGATGGTTGACGGCGAACTGGGTCTCGAGGCCGTCGACGGTGATGCGCCTGCGGCGGGTGATCGTGCCCGCGTTGTTTATGAGGACGTGGAGTTGCGGGTATTGAGAATTGACCGTTCTCGCCAGCTTACGGATGGAGCCTTGCGACGAGAGGTCGGCAATGAGGAGATCGACGTCTTGGCTGCCGGAGTCGGCGGCGATCTCGGCCTGCGCGGTCTCGCCTCGCTCGCGGTTCCGGCAGACTATGACGACCGTCGCTCCCATGCGAGCGAGGCCTGTCGCGGTCGCCTTGCCGATGCCGGCGTTCGCGCCCGTGACGAGGCACACCCTGCCGGTCATGTTCGGTTGATTCATGGCGAGGCATTGTAGCAGAAGCGCAGAGGGCGTAAGGGGCAGGCGTGTTCAAGTGGCCGGCCGTGTTGGTGGTTTCGGTCGGATGGGGCGATGCAAGATTGGGATGGGCGAGTGCGAGGACCTTTGCCCGCTCATGGGCTGCAGAGACCGGATGGCAGGTTCGAAACCTGCCCTCTTTGAGACTATTGCCACCTATCTTGCCGAACCGTTAGGGTGTGGAAACCAACCATTGGAACCTCCTTCACCTCCTATCCATGAACATTCCCGACTTCCAGCGTCTAATACTCGATTGGGGCCGCGACAACCGCCGTGACATGCCATGGCGTGACACCCGCGACCCATACAAAATCCTCGTCTCCGAGGTCATGCTCCAGCAAACGCAGGTCTCCCGGGTCATTCCAATTTACGATAAATTCCTACGGGAGTTTCCCACCCCGGAGGCCCTTGCCTCCTCCTCACAGGCCACACTCCTTCGCACGTGGCAGGGACTCGGATACTGGAATCGCGCCCTGCGCCTCCGAGACGCCGCGCGCATGGTCGTCAATGAGTTCGATGGTCGATTCCCTTGCGACCCTGCAACGCTGATGAAACTTCCCGGCGTCGGGCCATACACCGCAGGAGCCGTCGCCTGCTTTGCCTTTGGCAGCGCCGAGCCCTTTCTCGATACCAACATCCGGCGCGTATACCTGTTCTTCTTCTTTCCCAGCGAGGACGATGTCACCGACAGCCGCATCATGGAGATCGCGCGTCAGGCCGTTTGGATCGAAGACCCCCGCGAGTGGGGCTACGCCCTCTTCGACTACGGCGCGATCGAGCTCCGCGACAGGACAATCAACCGGCGCAGCAGACACTACTTTCGGCAGAGCGCCTTCGATGGATCGTTCCGCTCCTTTCGCACTCAGGCGCTCCGCCATGTCCTCGCCCAAAACGGCGCCACCATCTCAAGGACCGAGCTTGAGCAGTTCGTCATGAGCCTGCTTTCCAACGGGGATCTAACATACACCCCGCAGGAAGTGATATTGGCACTCGTCCAAGACGGTCTCCTCAGAAGCTCCTCTGACGATAAGTTGTTCGTATGATGGGTATATATCGCCTTGCCCTGATGCGCTTTTCGCCCCGCTGACGTAGACTGTGCGCCCAGGAGGACAGTCTCATGACCGACAAGGTATACCGCGTCGCCGCCATCGGGTGCGGCAGGAAGGGAACCGAGCACGCCCGCGCCTACAACCTCAACCCTCGTAGTGTCGTCGTCGCGGGCGCCGACCCCGACCCTGAGAATCTCGACATCTTCACCGGACGGTTCGGCGTGCCGGGCTATGCCGACTACAACGAGATGCTTCGCAAGGAGAACGTCGACATCGTCCTGGCGGTCCTGCCGGTCATCGCCAACCGCCAGGTCGTCTTGGACTCCGTAAGGCACGACGTGCCCGCCATCTGTACTGAAAAGCCCCTCGCCGCATGTCTCTCGGACGCCGACGAGATGGTCGCCGCCTGCCGGGAGCGCGGCATCAAGTTCGGCTGCGGCGATCTCGAACGCAACCACCACTACTACTGGGAGGCGAAGGACAAGATCGCGGCGGGCGAGGTTGGCGCTGTTCGGAGCATCGACTTCTACCAAGGGAGCGGCACCCAGCTCTCCGGCGGCGGCTGCCAGATATTCGGCCTGACTCGTCTCTTTGCCGGCGATGTCGACGTCGACTGGATGACAGGGTGGGTGGCGACCGACCCTTGGAGCGAGTACGACCAGGGCGGCGCGGGGTACATCCGCTTCGTCAACGGCGTCGAGGCGTTCCTCCACCGGCGGAACACCGGCCGCTACGGCTTCGAGGTGCTCTGCGAGCGCGGCCGCTTCACCAGCGACAACATGACCGTCCGCATGTACACCCACGACGCGGACGAGATCCGCCCTACCCTCGTGAACGCGACCGAAGTGGCGAGTCCCTTTTCCGACGACGAAGGCGTCCACGGGGGATTCGGCCAAATCGACGACGAGGGATGGGAGAACACCGGAAACCGCCAGCGCGCCACTGTGCAGTCCATGATCGACGCCCTCGACCACGACATCGAGCCTCGCGGCAACGGCGACAACGGGCTAAGAGTCCTCGAAATGGCCATCGCCATCCGCGAGTCCCACCGGAGAGGCCACGCTCCGGTGAAGCTCCCCCTCGAAGACCGCAGCCTGCGACTCTTCCCTCACCCCAGCCGCATGTACAACAAGAAAGAGGTCCTCGGCCGCGAGGCCTACGCCAAAGAGATCGCGAGATTCACGAGGGGGCAGAAGCAGAGCGCGTGAAAATACGGATGAGGCACTAGTGTCCTGTATCTAAAGTGCGTTGGCAAAAGCGAGCTACATTAGCGAGTATCTGATCGGCAGTCTTGGTCCAGACGAGGGGCTTGGGATTCTCGTTGGTGACGTCAAGGTAATGGTAGATAGCCGATTCAAGCTCGAGGGTGCTCCGGTGGACGCCGCGACGCAACTGCTTTTCGCTGAGCAGGGCGAACCACCGCTCCACCAAGTTGAGCCATGAGGCACTGGTGGGAGTGAAGTGCACGTGAAAGCGCGGCCTCTTGGCGAACCATCGTCGGACGAGGGCAGTCTTGTGGGTGCTGTAGTTGTCTACGATGAGATGCACGTCCAGTTCGGGGGGTACCGAGGCCTCAATGGTATCGAGGAACTTGCGGAACTCGACGGAGCGGTGGCGTTTGTGGCACCGACCGATGACCGTGCCGGTCTTGGTTTCGAGAGCGGCGAACAGGGACGTGGTGCCATGCCGAACGTAGTCATGCGTGCGCCTCTCCACTTGGCCTGGCCTCATGGGCAGCAGAGGCCGGGTGCGGTCCAATGCCTGGATCTGGGTCTTCTCGTCCACACACAATACCAACGCTCTATCGGGCGGGTTGAGGTACAGGCCCACAATATCACGGACTTTTTCGATGAAGAGCGGGTCTGACGAGAGCTTGAAGGTTTCCGTCCGATGGGGCTGTAGCCCGAAGGCCCGCCATATGCGGTTGACGGTGCTGTGGCTCAGGCCGGAGCGCCTAGCCATCGAGCGCGTGCTCCAGTGGGTAGCGTCGTCAGGTGTCGTCTCCAGGGTCAGAGTTACGACTCTCTCGACGTCGGCATCGGAGGTTCTGCGGGGTGTGCCGGGTCTCGGCTCGTCCAGCAGGCCATCCATTCGCCGCTCCAAGAACCGAGACCTCCACTTCCCCACCGTAGGCTTCGACACCCTCATCTCTTCAGCCACAGCGGTGTTTGTCCTTCCCTCGGCGCACCCCAGTATAATTCGGGCCCGCAGGGCCAACGCCTGCGCTGTTTTCGGTCGGCGCGTCCACGCTTCCAGCGTCTCCCTTTCCTCATTGGAGAGTGTCAACGGGGGAGTCGGTCGGCCAGGGCGTCGCATGTGCATCCTCCTTAGGTGAGTTGGCAGAAGGATACGGGTTACCGCAATGTTATGCGACTAACTATAGATACAGGACACTAGCGCTTGCTCACGGAGAGAGTCAGCCGGGGGGCGTGGAGCTTATGCGAACCCTTCCAGGTTGTACTACAGCGAATCGTCCTAATAGTCCTTCACCCTCCCGGCTCACCAGATCGGCCACAGCTTCACCAAGACCTGAACGTACTCCTGCTGGGAAACGCAGAAGAATGATGCCAACTGAGGCCATTCCACTCGAGTAAACCAACTGCCCAAAATCCTTGTCCTCTGTAAGAAGAACGCATCTTTCTTCTAGTGCGAGACTGATGACAAACTCATCATCAGCCCCTAGGTACAGATCTGCTACTGCCAGAACCTCGTGGCCAAGGCTGGTTAGTAAACGTACAGCAGCATAGTCGCAACTCTCGTCGGCAAGGAATCTCACTGCCGCATTCCTGATTTTAGGGGGCTACGCCGATTCCGTGAGTACGGTTTCTTCATGGGCGACCATGTCGGCAGCGTAGCCGATGCAGGCGTGGATGTCCTCGACCGTCAAGTGAGGATAGGCGTCGAGTAGATCGTCCATGGACGCACCCTCGCTGAGCTTTCGCAGTATAAGCTCGACGGGGATACGGGTTCCCCTCACCACGGGCTTTCCCAACATTACTCTTGGGTTGGCTTCGATGCGAACGGTAACCATTGCGCTTCAACCTCAGATCGGCTTACGTCTATCTTACCTCATACACCCCATACTCCACAGTGATCTCCAGATCATCAATCGTAACACCCCCGCCGAGCTTTGCAGGCCGCTCGTCTAACGATACCTCCACCAGATTGTCGCCCCGCTTCGGACGCACCGACGATAGCTCGAAGTCGATCCACTGCGCGCTGTAGTGCTCGATGCGGTGCGGCGACACGGGAATGCGGACGTATGCCCCCGGCTCCCGACTCACGGCCTCGTTCTCCAGCGATTCTCCGTTCAGCCACACCGACAATCGGTCTGCAGTCACCGTGTTGCCGACCCGCATCCGCAGCGTCAGGCGCTTGATGCGGTCGGCCTTGCCCTCGAAATCGTCCGCGATGAAGACCGGGATCGCGTACCTGCGTCCTGGCTCCGCCTCCGGTATCTCCAGCGGTAGCGTCGTGTCGTAGCCCAACCCCGCGGCGGGCTCCGTCCTACGCGATAGGCGGTACTGCTTGTCCTCCTCGACCATCAGGTCCGGGTTCGCCATCTCGGTGAGCATGTTCCGCTCCGTCGCTCCCAGCGGCCAGTCGAGGAACCATGCGTACACGCCGTCCGCCCCTTTAGCCAGGTAGTTGGAGACGGCGGCACGCATCATCTCCAGCGTGTAGTGCTCGTCGTAGCCGTGACCCGGATACCCGACCTCTACGAACGGCTGCAGCATCCCGTAGACAGGCACATCCACCTCGTGCGCCGCCTCAATCGCCCACTCGATCGGCATCTGCGTGTCCAGCCGCAGGTTGGCGTACATCATCGGCGACACGTAGTCGACCAGCCCTTCTTTCAGCCACGCGCGAACGTCGAATCCCTGCGCCACGCACACCTCCTCGATGCACGGGACCCGCATCCCCACCTGCTTCCCCGCGTCCCGCGTCATCTGAGCGATGCTCCGCACGTGCTCCGTGAGAACGGAAGAATACTCCGCGACGTCCTCATCCAGCAGTACCGGGGGCATCCCGCCGGGACTCGCCCCGAAGTCGAGCTCGAGGCCCTCAAGGTCGTACTGCGTCACCATCTCCTCGAACACGCGGAGCTGGTTCTCCCGCGCGGCCGCCTCGGCCAGACCCCTGCCGCCCTCCGCCGGGTCGGCCTCCGGGCTCCCCACGCCCTCGTACGTGCCCATCCTGAAGCTGGCGAAGAACTCCATGCCTCGTTCGTGCGCGCGGTCGGCCAGCGCCTGCAGGATGTCCACGCCGCGCTCCTGCAAGGACAGAATATTCTGCCTCACCTTCCAATAGATCGCGTTGTCGATCTCGTCCATGTCGCTCCGGAACGACTTGCCCGCCCGCGACGGGTAGAACAGCCCGTCCGCCCGCGCGACTCCGTACACGAGCGTGTCCACGCCCGTGCCCGCCACCTCGTCGACGGGCCGCCACATGTCCTCCAGCCTCATCGGCGGCTCGAACACGAACAGGTAGAAGTGCCGCGCGTCGTTGAAGTAGATAGTGCGTTGTCGTCTCATGGTAGGGGCTCCGATGCATAGGGAGTATTGGGTAGTGCGTGTGGGATTATACCAATTCGCGGTGATGTCACCTATTCTCTCGTGACTGCACTCTCTGGATTCCGGCCCCGTATCGGGGTACGGGGCAGGCTCTACGCCGGAATGACGATGTGCTGGTGCAGTGTGATTTTGTTCAAGGCACCCGATATTCGCCGTTACGGTGTCCGACTGGCGGGGACAGAAGAACTCTCCGTTTTCTGGGGACGTGAGACGGTTTGAGAAATTTTTCGCTCCTCAGAAAAACGCTCCTTTTCTTCTCGATGTGTCTCATGCGCTTTGCGCGTCGGGGCGCAGGGCAATCGCATCTTATTGACTGAGGACTGTTCGGAGGTAATCAGTATCCCAACCTGCTCTCTTACGCTTGGCGGCGATGCTACTTTTTGAAGTGGTTTCCCGCTTGAGTAAGTTGAGCGCGAAGCGGCGTAGGATGGACAGATTCTCCGAGGCGTTACCCTTGCGTACTCTGCTGTTGTCCTCACCGAAGGTAACGTCAAGCACCCAGTGGACTGAGTTCTCTATGCCCCAGTGACCTCTGACTGCCCCAAGCAACACTTCGGCACGGTTGGGCAGACTGGAGATGTAGTAGCGCGTCTTTACGGATGTCTGTCCTTCAACGAGTCGTTCGGACTCAACCATCACTAGGCTCGTAAGGTTGCTCCACTGCTGCCGGTCGTTAACATAGTTTATGTGGGTGGAGTCTGATATTGCCCAACACCGCCGCGTCTCGATTCGACCATGGCCTTTATCGACCGTCTGGTAAAAGTCGTGTTTGAGGTTGGCAAACCCGTCACGCCGCGCCTGCTCGAACGTGTCTTTGACGTCCTGGTACAGTTCGGGTTGGTTCCGCTTCAATGCCAGCACGTAGTCGGCGTTCTGGGAGGTGATCGTTGTTGCAACGTCCTTCTGACATCCCATGGCATCTATGGTTACGATGCATCCCGATACATCCAACACCCGCAGTAGTTCGGGTATTGCGGTGATCTCGTTGGAGCGTTCGTCCACTTTGGTCTGACCGAGAATCAGACGATTGGCCGATGCCCAGGCGTTGACCATGTGAATAGCGGACTTGCCTATGAACCTGTCGTGAGAACGGCGAATTGTCTTGCCGTCTATGGCGACAATCTGCCCTTCGACCACATCACTGACAGCTCGTACCCAGTCTATGAAGCAGTTCTCGAACTGCTCAGCGTCCAATCGAGCGAAGACTCTTCCGAACGTGTCATGGGATGGAATCCCGTTAGGCAGGTCTAGCAACTTGCTGAACCACTCCTTCTTTGACTTGCCGAACAGTTCGACATCCGCCCATGAATCCGCGCCACCTATGACCGCGCAGATGGCGATGACAACGATATCGATCAGGTCGTGGTGCTTGGTGCGATCAATCCGAGGGTCTTTCAACTTTGCAAAGTGTTCAATCAGCGAGACTGCGGGGGTTCCTTCCATAAGGCCTCTCCAATCATGGGTTTGGCCTATAGTCTAAACTACTTCTTATACAATGATTTAGATGCGATTGCCCTGCGTCGGGGCGCTCGGCGCTTGATGGCTTGTTCCGACAGGAGTAGCATAGAACGAATGGTCTTTGGGGGCAAATGGAAGGGGGAAGGTAGAAAGTAGTGAGTATTTCGTAGAGGGAGTGTGACGGCGATGGAGTTGGAACGTACCCCCTCTCTGTATTTCTCCCCCGTCGAACGGGAGAGAAATTATAGACATGTGTTCGCATTTGAGGTAGCATACGACCATGCCAGACAACTTCGTAGACAAGACGATATGGACGGGTGACAACCTCGACATCCTGCGGGGCCTGAACTCCGAGTCGGTCGACCTGATCTACCTCGACCCGCCGTTCAACTCCAACCGCGACTACGCGGCCCCTGTCGGCAGCAGGGCGGCGGGCGCGGCGTTCAAGGACACGTGGACGCTCAGCGACCTCGACGTGGCGTGGATGGGCCTCATCGCCGATGAGCATCCTGCTATCTATCGCACCATAGAGGCGGCAGGACTTACGCACGGCAAGGGGATGCAGTCCTATCTCTGCATGATGGCCGTCCGTCTCCTGGAGATGCGTCGCGTATTGAAGGACACGGGAAGCGTCTACCTTCACTGCGACCCTACTGCAAGTCATTACCTCAAGCTGGTTATGGACGCGATCTTTGGCCAAGTACAGTTCAGGAATGAGGTCATTTGGCGGCGGTCCCATCCCAAAGGGTTGGCCTTCACCCGCCTTGCATCGAATCACGATGTCATCCTTGTGTATGGACGTGAAGGGGAAACGGCTTGGAATGTCCCATATATAGCCAATCCACGTGCCCATGAGCAATACAAGCTGATTGAGGACGAAACTGGACGAAGATATCAGTTGACGAGTCTGCTGAATCCAAATCCTGACAGACCAAACTTGACCTATGAATTCAAGGGCGTAACGAGAGTATGGAGATGGACGAAAGAGCGGATGGAAGAGGCAGACCGCACGGGCTTGATTGTGGTTCCACGTGGCGGCAAAGGCATTCCACGTTTGAAGCGGTACTTAGACGAACAGCCCGGCATCCCCGTAAGTGATACTTGGGATGATGTGCCTATCGCCGCCGGTAAAGAACGCACGGGCTACCCCACGCAGAAGCCACTTGCCTTGTTGGAACGAATCATCGCGGCGTCGAGCAACCCCGGAGACATGGTGCTCGATCCCTTCGCGGGATGCGCCACGGCCTGCGTAGCCGCCGAGAAGCTGGGCCGCCGGTGGGTTGGCATCGACCTGTCCCCGAAGGCCGTCGAGCTTGTCAACCTGCGACTCCGCGACTTCATGGGCGACCTATTCCACGACCGGCTCGTCACCGCCCGCACCGACATCCCGCGCCGGACGGATATCGACACGCCGATCAACTACCGCAAGAACAAGCATGTCTTGTTCGGGGAGCAGGAAGGCCACTGCAACGGTTGCAAGACCGAATTCCCGTACCGGATCATGGAAGTCGACCACGTTATCCCGCGCTCACGCGGCGGCACGGATCACATGGACAATCTGCAGCTGCTGTGCTCGCACTGCAACCGCATCAAGGGGGACAGGCCGCAGGAGTATCTGATAGCGCAGTTGGGGGAGTAGGGAGGCACTTAGAGTGTCGATGCATCTACTTGATGAAATTGATGAGGTTGTGTTTTGACTGCTGAAGCTCTATTGGGTGTGACCCTAAGCGTGATCCTAAGCGGTATGCTCACGGTGGTCATTGTTGTTGTGCATGATCGACTTGTTGAAAAGGGACACCTAGAAAGAGAAGTTGAGAGGCGATTCTGGGAATTATTCTTCAAGAACCTGGGCGAAATACAACTTGAGCCCTATCGTTTTTCTCATATGTACCTCATCGCGACTTGATTAGATACATTTTGCATCCCTCTTTAGAGGAAGCCAAAAGGAAAACGTAATTGATTAGCGGTTTAGTGGCCCGTAGAGGGGTTGCGTCGAGCGTTGGGTACTGGACGTAGCCTTCGGCGAAGACGACAGCAGAGTGAGGAAGAACCATGCAGCACAGAACTTATCGGTGCTGCGCCGCATGGCGCTGAATATGCTCAAGCGTGAGACCACCTCACAGGGGGGCGTTGCCGCCAAACGCAAGCGGGCTGGATGGGACGAAGATTACCTACTCTTGGTACTGGCTCAGTGAAATGCGATTGCTCTGCAAAGTCACGAGAGGATAAGGACCATGCGCTCCTCGTCGAGGTACTCCCCGTTTACGAACAACGCCCTTGGGTCGATGCCGCACGAGGCGAAACCGAGAGAGGCATAGAGATTCCTCGCCTGCTTGTTGCGAGTGACGACATCAAGCTCGATCTGTTTCAGTCCAGGAAGTGACTCGGCAAGATCGATGGCTTTGGACAGGAGGGCCTTCCCGATGCCCTTCCCCTGCTCTTCAGACCGGACGTACATGCCCCAGATGTGACCTCGGTGTTGCTCCTTCTCCCCGTCTATTCTGCGGAAACCCACCACGCCTAGCAACTCTTCCTGCCGGAAGGCGCCAAGCGTGAAGTTGTTCCGAGATTCCGCGCTAAGGCGGAGGCGTTCGGCTACGAAATCCAAGGAGTATGCGCTCTCGCGCTCGTAGGTGGAGCCGAATGCATCAGGGTGTTCCTTCAGGGCCCTGAGACGAAGGGTTTGAAAGTCGCAGGCGTAGTTCTCATTTAGTGAGCGGATAGTTATGTTTTGCATGATTATGCCAACTGGTGGCCGTGGCGCAGTGTTCTCGGTAATTGCACTCTCTGGATTCCTGCCCCGTATCGGAGTACGGGGCAGGCTCTTCGCCGGAATGACGGTGGGTGTGGTTGCTAATTGAGTGCGTCTGAAGGAATGTGGAGTTGAGAATGGGGGTCGCGGTGAGCCTGACGTGCCACGATCTTTGATCTTTCGAGTGAGAAGAGGTCGTTCGTGGAATTTCACGTCCCTCTACGAGCGGCGTTCGGTGCTTTGCTAGACCTCCCAGGCGCTCCGGTAGTCGAGCTTGTCGCTTCCGGTGCAGATGGGAAGATCATCGGGAATGTTCGTGAAATGCTGATTCCGGCACGAAAACTTTGCGGTGCAGCGTGACTCGACGTTCTTGTACGGACAGCGCCACTGTGAGACCTCGTCCGCCGTGTTCGACATGCCCTTGAAGATGTCGTACAGGCGGTCGAGACTGGCCTCATAGCGACGCTTGTCGACCCGCTGCTGTGCTGTGCCTGTTTTGTCGGAAGTCATGTGACGAAAGCTCCGGCTTAGCTTGAAGTCACGAAGCTCTTTGCTAGATCGACAGCGGCGATGGCGTTCTCGCCGTAGCCGTCGGCGCCCATGTCCTCGGCAAATTCCTGGGTTACGGGAGCGCCGCCAACCATGATGTTGACCTCTTCCCGCATCCCCTCGTCCTCGAACGCCTCGATGACGCGGCCCATGTTTGGCATTGTGGTCGTCAGCAGGGCGGACATGCCGAGCACCCTGGCCTCATGCTCCATGACCGCGTCGATAAACTCCTCGTTCTTTGTATCAACACCCAAGTCGTGGACGACGAACCCCGAGCCGCGAAGCATCATGATGCACAGGTTCTTACCGATGTCGTGCAGGTCGCCCTTGACGGTGCCCATGATGACGGTGCCTATCGGCTCGACGCCGGACGCGGAGAGGATCGGCTCGATGTGGGCCATGCCGGCCTTCATCGCGCGGGCGGAGATGAGCACCTCCGGCACGAAGATAATGTTGTCTCTGAACTTCACGCCGACGACGGCCATGCCCGCGATCAGACCGTCGTCGAGCAGGTCGTTGGCCTGCCATCCGTCCGACAATGCCTGCTCGACGAGCCGGTTTACCTCGCCGTCGTTGCCCGTTATCAAGGCGTAGGCGATGTCGTGCATCAGAGGGTCTTTGCCCTCGTAGAGGCTCCGGATGTGCTTCGCCTCAAAGTCGTTGGTTACGTATTGGAACTCCCGCTCCAACTCTTCATGCTCCGTCGTTGGCATACAACGCTCCATTTGTGGTCGGTATCACAGGGTACGTATTATTCGGCCAGATACGGGGTTTTGTCAAATTATTCCCCAGCGTTCCAAGGGCTCTGGAACCTGAAAAATGGGATAGTCGCACTAGCCCGCGGCGTGCCCTATGGATGGCCGGGCTGCCATCTCGACGGTAGGAAAAACCGTGAAATAGGCGACAAACCGCGACATTTGACGACATTTTATGTCTTCAGCCTGCCGTCGCGGTAGGCCATGATGTAGTTCATGCAGAAGTCGTCTCGGCCTTCGAGGACGTCCAGGGCCAGCTTTACCGGCTCAGACTCGGTGTCGAGAGCGAATACCCTATGGAGCTTTGTCGCGATGGGGTCGAGAATTCCCGCGTCGATTCCCGCTTCAAGTGCGAGGTAGATGAAGGTGTCGTTCAGGAGCCGTCGCTCAGGCATACCGAACGAGACGTTGCTGAGACCCATGCCGATGTGAATGTCATTCCCGTACTGCTCGCGGATCGAGCGGACGGCGTCGAAGTAGTGGTTCCCGTATTGCGGATCGACGGAGATCGGGAAGATGATGCCGTCGACGTAGATGTCGTCCATGGGGATGCCCTTCGACTGCACGTGCTCCATGATGAATTTGAGGTTGTCGACTCGCTCCTCGTCGTTTTGCGGCATGCCGTCGGGGCCGGTACACATGAGGACCATGCGGGCGTTGTGCTCGACGACCATATCGAGGGCTTCCATGCGCTCTGCCGCGACGGAGTTGATGATCGGCCTGCCGGCGGAGCCGTCGTACGCCGTCAGTCCCGCCTCGATGATTTCGGAATTCGATGAGTCTATCGACGGCGGAATAGGGGAGACCTCCTGCACGGCCTCGACGGCGAACCTCATGCAGGCCTTCTGGGTCTCAAGGTCGTAGTGCACCTCGTCGGGGTTGATGTCGAGATACTTGGCCCCCGCGCGTATCTGCCTTCGTACCTCGTACTGGATGTACGCCTTGCCCTCCTCGCGCTCGTCGGCATCGTCCTCGATACCCTTCCGCATGGCGATGAGGAAATGCTTGATCTGGTTCTGCTGGTAGGGCTGCGTGGACTTGTACCACTCGGGGACGGTGAGCATACGCCGCTCGCCGTTCGGTCCCCTGAACGGCACGACCTCGGTCCCGTCTTCGAGTGTCTTGGCGCGCCGCCCGTTGCGGAGAAGGACGCGGGTGGCATGAATATTCTCCCCGACGATGGTGAACTCTTCTGGTGAATCGATAACTCTTGGCATTGTTTCCTAATGGTGTCCTTCGGATGGTAGTCTCAATATAAAGAGGTTGGAAGGTGTTAGGCAATACCGTGCGCTGTGGAACGTCTAACCCGGCAGGTGGAGCGGCTCTTCCAAGACGTCAAGAACGGCCCCGGCGCAGTACACCCTGTTGCGTCGAGCCTTCCCGACTTGGGCGATGGCGCCCAACTCTTCCAGGCGGTCAATGGCACGCTGGGCTGTCGTAAACGCCACGTTCAGTCTGCCAGCTATGCCCCTCAATGTCCAGAAGGGATTCTCTGCGAAGAGGTCCAGCACCTTCTCAGGGAACTGGGACCGGCTGCCGGACACCTCTCGCTTCCACAGGGAGAGCAGGTCGTCGATACGCTGAATCCTGGTTACGGCGTCTTCAGACTGAAGGGCGACACCTCTCACGAAGTAGGTCAGCCACTCCTCCCATTCTCCCCGCTCCGTCATGCTGAGGAGCCGAGCGTAGTATTCCTCCCGCGTGGCCTCGAAGTAGGCGCTCAGATAGAGCAACGGTGAGGGGATGATATCTCGCTTGACCAGCAGCAGGGTAATGATCAGGCGTCCAACTCGGCCATTGCCGTCGAGAAACGGGTGAATCGCCTCGAATTGGGAGTGGACTAGAGCGGCGTGCACCAGCGGCGGCGGTCTCTCGTCATACAGGAACCGTTCCCATGCATCCAAACAGGCAATGAGTTCCGAGGGGGGTGGGGGAACATAGGTGGCGTCGTTCAGCGTGCATCCGGGAGGTCCGATCCAGTTTTGGGTGCGCCGGAACTCCCCGGGCGCGGCCACGTCGCCCCTGACGCCGCGCATGAGGCGTTCGTGCATCTCGCGCACCAACCGCAGCGACACGGGCAGCGTCTCTAGGCGTTCGAGGCCATATTCCAGGGCAGCCACGTAGTTGCCTACCTCGCGCAGGTCGTCAGGGCTTCGCTCCACGGCGGCGCCCGCCTCGGCAGCGAGCAGCTCTCCCAGGGTCGCCTGGGTTCCCTCAATGCGGCTCGACAGGACTGCCTCCTTGCGGACGAAGGGCCGTATCAAGAGGTGGGGATTAGGCAAGCGCCGTCCTTCGCCCGCAAGCCTGCCGATAGCCCGGTCGGCGGATGAGAGACTGAGGGTGAGTCCTTCATCCCACATCAGGCGTGGAGGGAGCGGGGACGGCACATAGGCCTGATAGCCCCCAGGACAGTTCACCGGACGGCCATGAGGCTGGCGTTTTCGTTCAGAGGCTGTTGTCACGCCATTCCCTATTAGCGGAAGCGAAAAGAATCATGGCCGTTATTATCATTTATGCGACTTATCGAAAACAAGTCTTTTCACCGGACGGCCATAAGGCTGACGTTTTCGTTCAGAGGCTGCTGCCACGCCGTTCCTTGTTACCGCAAGCGAAAAGAGTCATGGCCGTTATTATCGTTTATGTAACTTTACGAAAACAATCCCTTCCGCCGGACGGCCATGAGGCCGGCATTTTCGCTCAGAGGCCGCTGCCACGCCGTTCCTTATTAGCGGAAGCGAAAAGAGTTGTGGCCGTTATTATCGTTTATGTGACTTATCGAAAACAATCGTGTTCCGCTTTCAAGCCCAACTCGGCAATTCGCGGGCTACGCCGACGCGCCGTTGCCGTTCTCGCCGTCGTGCTCCTCGTGCCAGTCCTTGACGGCCTGGGGAATTTCGAGGAGGTTTTCGAGCTTCGTGGCAAGGGGAATCGCGCACTCCGGGGCGATCATGTTGACCCCTGCATCAAGGGCGCGATAGACCTCGGCGCGGACCTCCTCCGGCCCCTTCGAGTACAGCGTGACGGGGTTGTTTATGTTGCCAACGAGTTGGATGCCGCCGTCGACGGTGTCCATTGCCTCCTGCGGATCATTCTTGGAGTCGAAGTGGAATGCGGCCATGTTGCTCTTGGCGATGGCTGCCATCCGATCGACGGTCTTGCCGCAGATGTGAAGGATCAACGGCGCCTGAAGACGCTCAACCATCTCCTGGTGAATCTCCAGCAGGAAGCGGTCGTAGTACGCGCCGCTCACGAGGTCGCCGGTCGCGTGGTCGGGGAAGGTGAGGGCGTCGGCCCCGGCGTCGATCTGCGCCTGGCCGAAGAGGACCGATATCTCCTTGAGCTTGTGGAGCGTCTCCAGGGTCATGGCCGGGTCGTCGATGGACATGAGCAGGAACTTCTCCACGCCGAAGACGTGGTAGGCGAGGGTCCAAGGCCCCATCGTCTTGCCGATGATGGCGACCTCGTCGCCGAACTCCCGCTGCAGGATGGAGAGGGAGCGGGTGATGGCGACGTTGTCCTTGTGCTCGAGGAACCCGCTGGGGATGTGCACGTCGTCGGGGCCGTCCCAGATCGGGTTGTTCATGCGCACGGTGGGCCAGTTGTCCTTCTCCTCCCACTGCATCTCGCAGCCGAGCGCCGACGACTCCTGAATGATGGTGAAGTAGGGCATGATCGAGTCGAAGCCGAGCTCGGTGTAGCCCGTAGCGGCGAGTCGCGCGTTCATCTCCGGGTCGCGGTTGGCGTCCGGGAACGGCGCGTCGACCATGTCCATAAGCTCGACGGTCGCCACATTCGTGGGATTCGACACGGGCGTCCTGTCGACCGGCTTGCCCGCGAGGGCGTTCAGCACACGTTCTCTGGGGGTCATTGTCTCTTGGAGTGACATGGTGTGTCTCCTTTCTTCAACTTGCGAGGAATGCATCTACGACTTCGGGGTTTATCCAATAACCAGCGTTTAGAAGATCCTGTATCAACGAGGGTACATCCTCAATGATTCTTTCTTTATGAGCTTGAGCAAGAATGGCGAGGATTCCCATCACATTAATTCCCATTTCTACCGCCGTCCGCCTGCCTCGCCTTTCATCAATGAGTAACGGTATCCCAAACTCGTGAGCAAGGACAATCGCCTCTCGTTCCCCTCTGTGAAGGCTTGATGGGAACGCAATCATGTCCTCTCGATTCCTCACTTCGCGGCTTTGAATCCATGAACTACGCCTCACTTCGGCAGCGCCGGGCTTCCCTTTGCCTGCGATTACAAGTTCCTCATATACGGCGTTCGGTACAATGACTTGTCCGAAGAGACGCCTCAATATGTCCATGCGTCCAATTCTGCTGAGGGCAATAATTGGTCCGCTGTCGGATACAATCATCTCGGTTTAGCGTCTTCGATGCTCCTAGCAAGTTCGTCTCTCAATTCTTCAGGGGTGATTCGAATGGCGGGTATCCGGTACCTTCCCATCACGGTCAGCAGGTCCCATCGGTCGAGTTCAAGCGATTCGGCAGCTTCAGCTTCGGATATGCGGTCGAGCCGAAGCAGTTCCATCACTAATGCTTCTCGGATGCGATAGGGCGCTTCCGACTCCTGCCAGCCAAAGCCCGGGAGAATATAGTCGGGTAGGGTAACAGAGAAAGTTTTTTCGACCATCTTGGCAACCTCACTTCATTCCTATTGAGCGAGCCTCGCCGGCATCAGCCCCAGCACTCGTTTAGACTCCACGGTTTTCCTTATTCCCCTCACTCCCAAATCTGCTCCAAGTGACATATTGTGTCTCCCTTTTCTAAGGGGCCTCAATGCGGACAACCTGCCCGCGCTTTATGCTTTGCAGCGCTTCAAGAATCTGGGGCACCAATAGTTCTAAGTCGCTCATGCGATTTGAGCGAGCATGAAGCACTATGATTGGAATTTCCTCCGGTGTGATGTTCTGCTGGTCTGGTATATTTTGGTCCCGCGTGATGAAAGCGTCAAACTCCTGCCGCGCTAACGCTAGGAGTTCACCATTTCCAATGCTCTTCCAACCCATATATTCAACTGTCCGAGCGTCATGTTCAGGGAACTGATGCCTTAGCCGAACGTCTAGAGATTCATCTATGAGCTGCTTCATAAGCGATGCTTTCCAAGGCGTGCCTGGCAAGGTTGAGAGCTTCGATCGCCTGTTCACGGCTTACAGTGGGAAAGCCCTCAAGGAATTCCTCGAGATTGTCGCCTGCTGCCAGAAAATCGAACAGCGTATCAACCGGCACACGCGTTCCCTTGAAAACGGGTGTGCCGCTCACGTAGTCCCTGTTGCTGTGAATGACGCTGGTTGCGTTGACGCGCTCCCTGATCGCCTTCACCGCCTGTCCCATACTTACCTCCGGGAAGTCGTCCAAGAAGGCGTGCAGGTTATGCACTCTGTCCAGATATTCAAACATGTACTGCACAGGCACGTCCGTTCCCTCGAAGACGGGGCCCTCCCTGGAAACCTCGTCGAGGTCGACAAGCGGAGGAATAGGGTCCCCCGGCTTGATTACGATTACTTTTGCCCCGGTCTCACTTGTCTGCTGCATAGTACGTCTCCTACTCCACCAACTCGGCCAGTATCGGGCCGAATACGCGCTCGAAGTCAATGAGCTTGTCAAACATCCATTCGCGGATTTCTTCCAGCTTTTCCGGGTCATCGTCAATCGAGCCCGGCACCACTACGGATATGCGGCAAACCGCTTGATCTTCCCGACTTTCCCACTCGAAATTGCTTTTGATCTCGGATTCGATTTTACCTTTGCGCTCCTCAAGTTGGTCGAATAGCCACTTGTTCCATTCTTTATCGCGACTGTTAATATAAACGTCGACTCTAGCTCTCTTGTAAGCGTCAAGTTGGAGGTTATAGCTCGTACCTTCTCTATAGCCTGTGGAAAAACTACACCAGTTTTGCGGCAGCGCTTTGCGGACTTGACGTGCGCGGGTGAATCTATCGTCCTCCCTCAATCTGTCCATGAGAGGCTGGAAGAACTCCCGGTACCTTTCACCTCGTTCCGACCTTTGGGTGGTTTGTGACTTAGTTCCCTTCTGCCAATCGTTTGGAGCCGACACGACCATGAAGTGCGGGGCAGGCCTAGAGTTTTCGATCTTCCAGAGCTCGACAGCCACCCCGAAGAACTCGGTATCTTCGCCCGTACGACCATTTAGGAAGTCTAGCGCAGCCCTGTGTTCGTCCCGAAACTCTTTGGCAATCCAAACGATCGCACTTGCTTCATATCCGGCCGCGTAGGTGAGCAACTGACCGAGATGGGAGTGGTCTGTTGGTTCCAATTGGTTTTCGATTATGACTGGACGGTTGTTGCCAACATCACGCGCCAATAGGTCGAGCGAGAATGTTCCGACAGAAGCTTCGCGCTGTTGAACTTCCAACTCTATTCCCAATGCGTCGCCAAGCAACTCCATATTGTCCTGAAGCCACGGCGTGAAGTCGTCTGCTTCGTTCGGCCACTGTTCGCGGAGTTCGACCTTTTCAATTTTTGCTAGTTCTACCATTGCTACAAGTCCTTCGGCTCTAACCCGGTGTTTTTGCCGATTCGAGCCAATAGGCGAGGGCCAATTTCCTCTCGATCATGAAAAGCGAAAGTATAGTCGGGCCAACCTTCCTTTGACAAAGTTCTATGTGAGCCTGACTGCCTCTTTATCATCCACCCCTTTCGTAGAAGGGCTGCCAGAACTCTTCTGGCACGAGTGCTGGGCCATCGACTCGTCATGCCGCTTGGAACGATACGTTAACGAATTCTGGGCTAGCCTCCCCGTGTTCCAGGCGTTCTGCAAGTACACGCAGGGCAATAGCCTGCGCCTTTGCGATGGCCTGCTCCTGGGTTCTGCCGTAGGCCATTGCGCCCGGTATCTCGATTACATCGGCGATCCAGCGGCCGTCGACTTCTTCCTCGATTTCTATGGTAAAGACCGTACTCAAGATTTGCCCCCTACGTCTGCGAGAACCCCAAGGTTCCCGTGGTCATCTGGCCGCGGAGGGCCTCGGCTTCGAGCATGTCGGCGGTGCCGGTGACGTTGCGGGCGTAGGGGAGGATGAGGCGCATCAGGGAGTCCCTGCGGCCACCGTGGGGGAAGGTCACGGCGTCGACGTCGACCTTTTCCATCTCGCCGTAGCGGACGAAACCCTGAGTGATGGCGCGGACGCGCATTCTGGGGTTCTTGTATTCGCCTTCGGCCGTGATTCGGTAGATCCAGCGATCATCTGCCTGCTCCGGCGTTGCGATGACTTGGAGCGGGGAGCGGAGGTCCTTGATCTCGATGCGGCCATCGGGGTGTCGGGTGCCGAACGGCTTTTCCACTGCCTGCCGCAGCAGAAACCGGAGTGGTCGGACGTAAATCTCGCCGTCGGGGAATCTCGCTTGGTTGTGGGTACCCTCGACGGGGACCATGTCCCCGAGCTCGACAAGCTGGTCCCGAATTTCCTCGACGCGCTTCTCGACGCCGGGTCTCCCGCTGAATGTCCACACCGTGCCTGTGCCGTCCTTGAAGTACAGCCCGACGGAGATTTCGTGGAAGTTGGGGTCCATGGAAATGAGCTCCATGCATTTGCCGTACTTGGCAATCACCTCCAGGACTCGACCCCGTTTAGCGTTCTTGAGGCTAGTCATTCTGTTTCTCCTCGCTGCGTGTTGCGTGATTCAGGAAGCGTGTACCGGGTAGCCGATGGGGGTGCGCTCATGGACCGCATCGGCTAACCGTTCGATGTGCTTGGGAGTCGTGCCGCAACAGCCGCCGACGATGTTGACGCCGACTTCGACCAAGTTTAGGAACCGCTCGGCCATGTACTCGGGCGTCTCCGGGTAGACGATCTGGCCCTGCCTTATCTCCGGTATGCCTGCGTTGGAGTGGACAAGCATAGGGCCGTCATACGTGTCTCGGATTATCGTGGCAAGCTCGACCATGAGGTCGCTGCCGCTGCCACAGTTCGCGCCGACGATATCTGCGCCGGCGTCGCGGAGCTTCTTCGTAGCCGCGCCGGGTGTGTCTCCCATCATGGTAAACCAGCCTCGCGGGCCCTTGTCGTACATCATCGTGGACATGACGAGCAAGTTCGTGTGCTCTTTTGCGGCGCTGATGGCAAGCAGCGCTTCCTCGACGGAGATCATCGTCTCGATGACGACCGCGTCGGCCCCTCCCTCTTCGAGGCCGGTAACCTGTTCAACGAAGGCTTCGTATATCTCGCCGTCCGGCGTGGTTCCTCCGTTACTTTGGAGAATCTCTCCCGTCGGGCCGACGGAGCCGACTACGAAATGCCACGGCGACGCCACCGTCTTGGCGTGAGTGGCGGCCAGACGGTTGAATTCACGGACGCGACCGGCGTATCCATACTTATCCAACATGAACCGGGACCCTCCGAACGATGCGGTCAGCACCATGTCGGAGCCGGCGTTGAAGTAGTCGGCGGCCATTCTGCGTATGGTCTCGGGCTGATCGACGGTGAACGCCTCGGGACAACCGCCCGGCTCCAGGCCGCACGCCTGGAGGTAGGTGCCCGTGGCGCCGTCGGAGACCAGGACGTCTCCGTTTGCAAGTCGCTCTAGTATGGTCGGGTGTTCCATCGTTTTTCCTTAGCCGCTGTTCATCCAGCCGTCTATTGCGCCTGGAGATGTGTTGCGCTTGCCTGCGCCGTGTAGGTCGCGGATTCGCGCTACGAAATCGGGCGGGAAGCCCGCGTTGTATCGTTCCGCCGTCGCCGTCGCGGCCTCATCCACCGATCCCTCGACCTCAAAATACTCTCCCCAGTTCCAGGCCATGAGGTAGTCGTCGGTTCCGGCGCTGCCGTCGAACATCGAGATGGCGTCCGCTCCCTGCTGGAATCGCTCGTCGAGGGGCTTTGACACCTGCTCAGGACCGTCCGCAGCCTGTATCTGCACGGGAATTTCCTTCCAGTACATTACGCGCACCTTCGCCATTCGAATTCACTCCACCTCGGAATGCATTTCAGTTCTCCCATTATAGCCCGTACTGGTCGACATGTGTGCTGTAGCCGGGGCTGAGGGTCGGGTCGGCAAGACGATCCAATAGTCCTTGGGTGCGTGAGAAGCGGCAAATCAGCACCGGTAACCTATAGCGTATATGGCAAGATTGGATATATAATCACGGCGATAACCCCGAGAGGAGTGATCAGTCTTGGATGATTTCCTTGGCAGCCTGCCGACTGTGCTGATTGCGACCGCCGGCGGCTACTTGCTAGGCTCCATCCCGCTGGCCTATCTCATCAGCAAACGTCACAGCGGCGTCGATATCTTCGAGGTAGGCACGGGGCTTCCGGGCGCGTCGAATGTCATGCGCAACGTGGGCAAGCTGCCCGCGGTCATGGTGTTCCTCGGCGACATGGCAAAGGGAGCCCTGGCGATTCTTCTCGGGAACGTCATGATCGGGAACGTCATGGGGGTGGAGAGTCCCTGGCTGCTGCTTCCCGCGGGCGCGGCGGTCCTCGGACACTGGAAATCGATGTTCACCGGCTTTCGGGGCGGCGACGGCCTCGTCACCCTGGGAGGCGCGATCTTGGCGCTGTTTCCGATTCATGGATTCATCAGCGTTGCGTTGGCATCGATCGTGGCCCTCGGCGGCCAGAAGCTGCCATACTCATCCCTGCTGAACGTCGTCTTCGGATACGCCGTTTTGGCGGCGCTGACGGTCTACTACAATCCCGACGACACGGCGCTCGTGTTCGGCATGGGCGGCCTCTGCGGTCTTGTGCTCGCCCACGCCTTGTTTGGTCACCGACGTCGCAGGCAGGTCGATGAGGACTGGGACGAGGTGGCAGACTCTACCGGCGCGACGGAGCAGTCCTAGCCGATCTCGCGCCGCCTCTTTAGGGGTGGAGCGGTTACGGGTGGTAGATCTTATGAGCCTTGCAGCGCTACACACGTAGTCGTGCGAATGACACCCTGCAGCGTGTGAACCTTTTCGCCAACGAGATCACTGACGTCTCTGATAGTAGACGCCGTGACGATCGCAATGACGTCGACAGGTCCGGTAACCCTTACCACATCGACGATTCCGCTTTGCCCGGACAGGCTGTCAACTACAGCCGTTGAGTAGCCGGCCGCGACTTCGATCAAGATGAATGCTCGGACCAAACTCGTCCTCCTGAGCCGAAAGATTTGGCTTTCAGGATACCCCTCGACGGCATGATCCGACAACCGTTTGAGGCGGGCAGGGGAATACGACCGACAGGCAAGCACCTAGTGACACGGTGTCCGTCCCACTTCTACGTTCCCGTGGCGGCCCCTTGTGTCACTGAGAGCAGCGCAGGAAGATCAGTCCGGCAACTCAGCCACGAACCCTGCTTCGACGAGCATCCCTGACTGAAGGTCAACGCCGTAGCAGCGCCGGTTGGGTGGGTGAGTGCCGAAGTACTCCTTCCAGACCTTGTTGATCTCGCCCACATCCCGGTTGACGTGCTGGAGGTATATGCGAGCGGAACACACGCTGGTCTTGTCTACTCCGGCCGTCGCTAGAATTTCGTCGAGCTGCCGGAATATCTCGCGCAGTTCCATTGCCGCTCCGCCCTCAACCGGAGTCGTAGTGCCGGGCTTCATGCCGGTCAAGACCGTTTCCAGAGTTCTGCCGCTGTGGATGACGGCTGAGCTAAACGGCCTGTCGAGGTTCGATCCAATGAATTCCATGTAGGTCTCCTTGCATTCCTTGAAGTTTCGATTCTCGTGATCTTGGCTTCTTTAGTCGCCCCGCTTCTTCCCGGTCTTTTGCTCATAGAGCTCCCACGTGCGGTCGTTGAAGGGGTAATACTTACCGGGTGAAACGTTCTCAATGGCGAGTTGAGCCTTGACGACTTCTTCCACCGCGTGTCGCTCCTCCGCAATTCTCATGACCTCGTTGACCATCGCACGAGGGACCACGACCGCACCGTCGTCGTCACCGACCACGCCGTCGCCCGGTCTCACGAGCACTCCGCCGCACTGTATAGCGTCGTTGACCTGCCACGGCCAGAAGTCGGAGGGGCCTTGCTTGGCGGTCGTCGAGTAGGAATAGACGGGAAACCCGTATTCCAAGAGAGAGGAGCTATCCCGAACAGAGCCGTCGGTCACGAGGCCTCCCACCTTCCTCTGGAAGAGGCGGAAGAACTTGATATCGCCGCCTACGGAGCTGTATTTCCAGCCCATGGCGTCTATGACCAGCACCTCACCCGGCCCGCACAACTCGAATGCAACGTATTCCGCCGAGTCCGCGCCTTTGGGCTTGTCTTCCGCAAGATCGGGACGGTGGGGGACATAGCGCAGGGTAACCGCCCGACCCGCCATCCGCTGGCCCGTTCGCAAGGGCCGCGCTTCCTCGATCATGGTCGAGGGATAGCCCTTGACCCATAGAGCGTCGATAATCGTCTGGGTGGGGATGCCTCTGAGGGTCTCCAGTTGATCGTCCGTTATCTCTGCTTCCTGTGTCACCGATCACCTCCCGCTCCTGTTCTAGGAAGGCGCTATTGTATTGAAACATCGCGCCTGAAACAATTGTGGGCGCATCGATTCCAAGTCAAGGGATATGAGGTGTCGTTCCGGTGCCGGAAGGGGAGTCCAGACAATACATTCGTGAGGCGTGGGAGCCCTATACCCTCAACAGCGAGAACGAAGAAATACTGTGCAACCTGAACCCTGAGCCGGGCGCCGGTGAGAATGCGACCCTGTGTTTGATACCCACTCAGGCCAAGAACGTCGTGGCCGACCCCGCATCGCTGAAGGAAAAGCCGAACGTGATGTCCCAATGGCTGGACAGGCTCACCGCCGCCGGGGCCAGCATCCTCCTGATGCACGGGGAATACTACGACGACCTCAAACTCTTGGCTGAACGGGCGACGATGGGAGTGGACGGATTCGTACTCATGGAAGCTCGACTCAGGGCCGTCATCGACGATGCTCTGGCCAAGGAGTACACCCGTCCTGGCAGGGTAGTTGTCATGGGCAGTTCAAGGCACGGATTCGCAATCCTGCACTCTATGGCTCTGAATCCCGACGTGTCGGCCGCCGTCGCTCATCAGCCCGTGATCCATTGGCCGCGCATGTCGGAGTTCATCGGAATGGATGATAACCGAATCGTTGAGAGGAACGGTCTTTTTCCGCGCATCGAACGGTTCCCCCCGCGTCCGCTATTCATACAGACGGGGTACTCCGACCGGAGAGTCGGGCAGGAGTGGATTACTTCGCTGACCCATGCGCTGCGAAAGGCCTACGCTGGGGAAGAGGCCTTGAGCAGGCTCACGCATGACATGACGTGTATCCCCGGTCACGATGGCACGAGGATACCCGACTCAGCTCTAGATGCGGTGGTGCCTTGGCTGAGAGAACAGTCCTTGCTGTACTGACCGATTGGCGTAGCACATTCACCTTACTTTCCGCACACGTTGGACATTCGAAGTAAGCCCTTCGCGATGTTGGGCAACACCGCATGGCGACCTTCTCGCTTCTGGGACAGCCTGGTTCCTCTGTGCGTGAAGATCCCATAGGAGCCGCGTCTCTGTTTCCAGACTCCTTCTGATGCCCGCCATCGCCGGCATTACCATTGCGCAACGGCGCCTTACAGAAGAGGGGTACTGACAAGGCGTACCGCATACTACCGAAAGTGCACTCGCTCAGGCCTGAGGCTGATGATGATCCTGTCCTCGGTGCGAAGCTGCTCCATGCGGGCCTGCACCCGCTCAGAGCGGACGTATCGCCGCACGATGGCCTCCGTGACGAGCCAGATCGAATCGTCGTCGATGATCTCCGCTGGTCCTCGAACCGTTACGTACTCTTGGGCAAGCGGTTCGGTCATTATGCACACGGCCAGGCGAGAGTCACGAAGGAGGTTTCGATACTTCACTCGCTGCTTGGTCGTCGATATGGCGACCCTGCCGTCGTGATAGACGTACCAGTTCGGGGTGAGCTGCGGCATTCCATCCCGTCCAATAGTGGCGACGACGGCGATTTTCGTTGGCGCGAGGAACTCGCCTAGTCGAGAGAGGTCTTCGCTTGTCGGAGCGGTAGACATCTGTGATTCTCCTTGCCTTCCGGATATGGGAACTTCCTTCGTCGTTGACGAGGGTAGGGCCGAAGCATACCATAGCTCCGTCCGCCGCCGAACCGTCATGACCTCTTTGGAAAATCGCAGCGACATCCCGGCCGGACTCCTGCGCGGGGTATCCCGGTCCTTCTATCTCACGATTCGCGTCCTGCCGAGGCCGGTTCGGGGACCGATTCAGCTTGCGTACCTGCTGGCGCGCGCAGCGGATACCATTGCCGACACCGGCACGCTTCCTTCTGATGTCCGCCTGGAGCACCTGACCGGGTTTCGCGAGTGGCTGACGAACCCGCATATCGAGCCTCCTCCTGCCCTCTGCGCTACCACCATGATGCAGTCTCCCCGTGAAGACCCGGAGACTGAACTCTTGCAGGCTCTTCCTGGTCTTTTCGATCTGCTGGACGAAATGTCGGAGGACGACCGCTGGAACGTCCAAAGGACGGTCAATACGCTGGTAAGCGGCATGGAGTTTGACTTGGCGACCTTTCCGGCGCCGGAGTCGGGGCGGATCGGCGCTCTGGAAACACTCGACGATCTCGACCGGTATACCTATCTCGTGGCGGGGTGCGTCGGCGAGTTCTGGACGGACGTTTTGATCGCCCACGATCTTGCCGTACGGAAATGGGACAGGCAGCGTATGGTCGACCTCGGCGTCCGGTTCGGGAAGGCGCTTCAGATGACGAATATCCTTCGAGACGTGCCAAAGGACCTGCGGGCAGGGCGGTGCTACATACCCAGTGAGATGCTGGAGTCGGTTGGGCTGACACCGGAGGACTTGCTGAGTCCCGCCGCAAGAGAAGACGCGAGACCGGTGCTCGCGGACTTGATGCGTCGCGCTCTCGAATTCTACGGCTCTGCGGAGGAGTACGTTGTGGCCACGCCCCGGCGGAGCGCGCGGCTCCGACTTGCGATGATCTGGCCCATCCTCATCGGTCTTGCCACACTGCATCTACTGATGCGCAGTCCCAACTGGCTCGACCCCGACACGCGAATAAGGGTCTCGCGCCGCTGGGTATATTGGATGATGATCCGCTCGATTCCGTGCGCGTGGTCGAATGCGCTCTTCAGGTCGTGGACCAAACGACTTCGAGTGCGTGTCGAGAACGCCTTGTAGCACCAGTGACGGGGAGGGCAGGGGAACTAACCCGCCGCCATCGCCTCCGCTTCCGCCTGATACTGCTTAGCCTGCGTGACGATGTCCACTCCTACCGTTCCGCTGAAGGCGTCCGTGAGTCGCTGCACTGTGGGGCCGATCTCGCCGTCGCCGACCGGCAGCGTGTTGAATTTCGTCACCGGCAGTATGAACATCGACGTGCTGGACACGAACGCCTCGTCCGCCCCGTGAACGTCGTAGGCCTCGAGGTTCGTCTCCTGCAGCGGTATGCCCAGCTCGGCGGCCAGATCGATCACCGCGCCTCGCGTGACGCCCCGTAGGATGTTTCGACCCTCCGGCGTGTAGATTATGCCGTCCTTGACAATGAAGAAGTTGTTGCCCGTGCCCTCGGTGATGAAACCGTCCTCGTCGCTCAGCAGCGCATAGGCCTTCGGGTCGATCTTGTGGGCCTGCAGATTTGCGACCTGGTAGAAGACGCGGCTGCGGTTCTTGATCTTCGGGTCGATGTACCGTGCGGGCACCGACTGCTGCTGGGTCAATATGGAGTGGACTCCCGTGTCGTAGTAGTCGGCGATGCCGGCAAGGTGCCACGTGAGCGGCCAGACGTTGATCGAGATGGTCGGCTTGATCCCGTTGGGGAATACGGATGAATAGAGCCCCAGCGGCCCGTTGGAGACGTTGTGCATGATCTGGTAATCGACGCCTTCCGGCATCCGGTCTTTGTTGATCTCGATCGTCTCCATCGTGGCGGCCTCCATCTCGTCGATGTCCAGACCGCAGTCGATCTCCAGGATCTTGATCCCCGCGTACAGACGCTCGAGGTGGTGTCGGAGGCGGAACGGTTCCATGTTGTAGCTCCGGGTCATCTCGAACACCATGTCGCCGAACATCAGGGCCGTGTCGAAAATCGACACCCGCGCCTCCGATTCGGGCACGAAATCGCCGCTCATGTAGACCAATCGTCCTTCCGTCATACTTCCTTACTCCTCGTCATGTGTTGCTTGTTTGCATCGCGTTTGAGAGGCCGTTGTACGCCGCCTCACTAGCACGATGCTTACCAGTGTTCCTCAATCGTAAACATGGCGGCCTTCTTGCCGGTTTCCGGCAAGATCGCGTCATTGACGTACGCAATCACCTCCGCATGGATGTCGCTCCCCGCCCATGCCGCGCGCTGCTCCTCGCTCTCCCAAAACGAGACGACCTCGAACGAAAAGTCCTGTTCAGGCAGTCCGATGTTTGCCGCGTCCTCTCCTTCATACGGCTTGAGCATGACACCGCGGATGAAGCCGGGCTGCTGCGACATGGCCTTCATCCACTTGTCCTGAATAGCGGAGGACAACTCGGCCTCCCGCCCCTGCTTGGCTGTCAGCCGCATGTTCAAGGTTATCATGGAGGTTCCGCCCCATACACTTCCGACCGTGGCTGCGGGCATGAGCCGCTATGCCGTCGCCTGAAAACCGATGGTATCCCACGTTCCAAAGGGTGTCAACGACGCCCCAAAGGAACCCATCGCAGGGACCTTTCAGTCCCCAGGAAGTGCCCCGATTTACATGCAGCAGAATATACGAAAAGTTTTTCAGTATTCCCCTTGCGTGAATTATATTATGTGTATTATCGTACGAATTTTTACGAAATCAGGAACTTGAGACGGAAAGTTGACACGTCATCAATCCATCATGTACGTTGTACCCAATCGGGTGGACTTGCTTGAAGATGAATTGATTATTAGTAGCAATATATCTACAAGGAAAGGAGGATGACATGCTGCCAGAGGTAATGCTCAAAAGCGTATCGAGAGATGATGTTGACAGGATTGCATGGTGGCTGCAGGATGACGACTTGTCTAGCCGGTGGTTCGGCCACTACGGTGCTGACGACCCCGTACACCCCGGGTACGACCCCAGCCACATGCTCGAGGCGAGCGACTGGGAGTGGCGCAGGACTTTCGGCGACCCGCGCCGGGCTATATTTTCGATCTACAACACGGCAGATGAGCATGTTGGCGAGTGCCAGGTGCAGCACGACGGGGAGGGCGGCGCCGAGCTAACGGTCATCATCGGGCGGAAGGATCTGTGGCACCACGGGTACGGTACCGCGACGATGCTCGAGTTGCTCGACAAGGTGTTCAACACGATGGGCCTTGAGTCCGCTTGGGTGACCGTTCCCATCGAAAACCGGCCCGCGATAGGTCTATTCGAGAAACTGGGCTTCGTGATAGCCAGCGGAGAGAACGTCAAGCACGGAGAGATAGACGTAGCGCACATGACCGTGTCATCGGCCCGCTACTCGGCGAGGGAGTCTCGCGCTCACAAGGAGCAGGAGCTTACTCCGGTTGTGGCAATCGCTGGGCTGCCCGGCAGCGAAAGCGAGGCGCTGGGCCAGGAGATCGCCCGCCTGCTCGAAAGCGAGTGCATCGGCGACGAGATCAAGGACCCCCTCAGCGAGCGACTCCAGTGCTCCAGGGCGGAGCTTGAGTCGTTCGAGAGCAGCCACAAGTCGTTCTGGATGCGCCTGCTCGCTTCCATCGTCGTGCCCACGGAGGTCACCACGGCCTACGAGAGCGGGTATCACGCCTACGTTCCCAGCCGACCGTACGAGTACGACGAGTTGCTCCATGAGCCAATGTCCAAGCGGCAGTACGTCAAGAAGCTGCGACGAATCGTCCGACGGCGCGCCGCCGACGGCGACGCCGTGCTCCACGGCAACGGCTGTCACCTCTTCCTGCCCGATCAGGTCGATGGCCTCACGGTCTTTGTGTCGGCGTCAGCCGAGGCTCGCGCCGTGCATCTTGCCCAATACGGGGACACGCCCGAGGCCTCTCGCAAGCGCCTCGATCGTGCCGACAAGGAGCAGCGGGAGATTTTCAGGCGATTGTTCGACTGCGATATCGACGACTCGAGCAAGTTCGATATCACGGTCAATCTCGACAGGATGACCATCGCCGACGCAGCCGAGATCATCGTCGAGGTCCTCAGACGCCGAGGAGCGGACAGGGCTCCGGCCCCCGCGGCGCTGAAGGGCGTCACGGTCGGCAGCTAGCGCCAACTCTGCTTACCATCTCTCCCCCGTTCAACGGGGGAGAGATACAGAGAGGGGGCGTTTCCCGTTTATTGCTCCCACTCCTCGCGGAGGATACCGTAGTAAGCCACGTCCTGTCTTCGGTTCGCGTCGCGACCGTCGGGAGCCTCGCTGCGCAGGACACCCTCTCTGGTCATGCCAATGCGCTCCATCACGCGCCATGAACGTCTGTTATCGACATTCGCCTCGGAAGATATCTTGGCTAGGCAAAATGTCTCGAAGGCCCAGTTGACGACGGCGCGGGCCGCCTCGGTCGCGTAGCCGTTCCCCCAATGCTTTCGCGCGATGGAGTATCCCATCTCTGCGTTCTGGTGTCTCTTGTCTATGCTCAGGTTGATACCGCCTATCACCGAATCGTCGAGGACGATCGCGAAGGTTGGCTTGGACTTCCAGCCCTTGAGGAATAACTCGGCAACAAACTGCTCGGCGTGAACGCGCTCGTATGGAAAGGGTAGCGGAGCGAGGTATCGTTGCCATTCCTCGTCGTTCGCATACGCAAGGACATCGTCCACATCTGTCAGACGAAACCGGCGCAGGGTGAGTCGTTCGGTCTGCAATACGGGCTGTTCTTCGGTCATGATTTCCGGTTCTCCGCTGTTTGATTGGGGCGTAGCCTGATCATCACGCGACTGTTTACCAGTCTATGCCTACTCCGACTATGCAGCTACGTTTTTGCTCATGCTCTGTGCTTTTGTCACGGTCGGCCTACTTCGGCTACCATGAAGTGGTGCAATATCTAACAGGTCTTGTACTAGCAGCCGTTGTCTTTGCCGTTTTCGTCTCCAGCGCGACGGCCAACGGCGGGATGCTCGTTCATCGTGAACAGCAGGGCGGTTACGACATCGCCGTGACCGTGTGGCCGCCCGAGCCGAAGACCGGCCTTTTGGTCTTCACCGTGCTCATCCAAGCCGTCGCGTCGACCAACGGTGGCGATGAAGCGCATCTCGCGCCCATTTCCTCCGATCTGGTCCTCCGAGGTGAAGGACCCGCCGGTACGACGGTGGGGCCTTTCCAGCCTCAGACCGTCCTGCCGGGATTCAGTCACTTCGACGTTAGAATCCCCGTCGGCCAGGAAGGGCAGTGGACATTCACCCTCGATGTCTCAGGCCCTCTCGGCAACGTGACGACGGATGTTCCCCTCGAGGTTTTGCCGAGTGAAGGCAGAGGCCTGTTGACGTGGCTTCTCATAGCAGGATGGGGGATAGGAATTCTCGTCTCAGGTGGCCTCTTGGTGCTGTTCTTCCGGCGACTTCGTCGTTCATCCGACACTCCCGAAGAGTGATTAAAAGTACGGAAACTGCAACCATGCAATGAACGGCAACACCCACACCGTCATTCCGGTGGAGGCCGGAATCCAGAGAGGCCGGGTGGAGTCAACCCCTATAATCAACACTACCCGATCAACCGATACAGGCTCGAACACGCACGTCGTTATGGACAGCGCAACGGCGCTTGGCTATAATACGAATAGACCAACCTCGGCTGATCGCACGTGCGGCTGAGGACCCCGGCCGAGGTGGCGGAACTGGTAGACGCGCAGCGTTGAGGGCGCTGTGGCCGCAAGGCTGTGAGGGTTCGAGTCCCTCCCTCGGCACCATGTCTACACGATGAGGCGGCGTAGCCAAGTGGTCTAAGGCGGAGGTCTGCAAAACCTCTATTCGGCGGTTCGAATCCGCCCGTCGCCTCCACTCTTCCTAAGGCGCCAGCAGCACCTTGCCCATCGTCCGACGATTCTCGAGATCGTCCTGCGCGCGTCCCGCGTCCGCAAGCGGGTAGGTATCGTGGATGTGCAGCGACAGCTCGCCCGACTCCACCCAGCCTAGCACGTCGTCCGCCCGCCACATGAGCTCTTCGCGCGTGGCTACATGGTCGTTCAGTCCCGGCCTCGTGAAGAAGAGGGACTTGGCGTTGATGACGGAGACCGGCAGCGACTGCACAGCCCCGCTCGCGGCGCCGTACAGCACCATCATCCCACGCGGTCTGAGACTGGCAAGGCTGTCGTCGGCCGTCGCCTGTCCGACTGAGTCGAATACGACATCGACTCCTCGCCCGTCCGTTATCCTCATCGCCTCTTCGCGGAAGTCTTGTTCGGTGTACAGCACGACGTGATCGGCCCCGACGGACCGCGCCATCTCCGCCTTCTCATCAGTTGAGACGGTAGTGATGACGGCCGCCCCGAGCCGCTTTGCCATCTGAATCAGCAGGCGGCCAACTCCGCCCGCTCCGGCATGTATCAAGGCGGTGTCCTCCGCACCCAACGGGTAGGTGGAATAGCATAGATAGTGGGCAGTCAGTCCTTGCTCCATGACTGCTGCCGCGTCCTCGAGGCTCACTCCGTCCGGCACCCTGACGGCCTGCCATTCCGGAATGACCATCTTCTCGGCATACGATCCAATCGACAGCCCCGCCATAGCGACGCGGTCTCCGACGGCAAGATCTGTGACATCAGCCCCGGTCTCAGCGACAGTTCCGGCCACCTCGTACCCGGGGATCAACGGCAGAGGTCGTGGATAGGCCCCGCGCCGCACGTAGGTGTCTATGAAGTTGATACCGATGCGCTCGACATCGATGAGCACTTCTCCGGAACCAGGAACAGGGTCGGGCACATCCACGTATTCGAGGACCTCAGGTCCGCCGGTTCGCGTCATTCGAATTGCTTTCATTAGTGTGTGGGTTCCTCTCGTGGGTCGTTGTTTTCCCTATGTGATAAGTAGGGGAGCGTGTTGAAGATCGGTCCCTGCTCGGAATGAAAGCCTGTCAATCCCATCCCTGCTGGGAAATTCTTGAAGGGCGAGTCCGAGGGAGTCGATAGGTCTTGGTTAGCCTTTAGAAGATGTCGTCGACGGGACACCGGAAGCCGGGAAGCACGGGCTCGCCCTCGATTTCATCTCCGACATTGAGGATGCGAACATCAACAGGGGACTGATAGACGGCTATCGTGCGGGTGTTCGGGTTAGCGACCCAGACCATTCGAACGCCGTAGCGAAGCCACTCTTCGGTCTTCGACAGGAGTTCGGGAGTAGAGTCACCGGGAGAGGCCACTTCGACGACGAGATCGGGAACTATGTCGACGAAGCTGGCGGCTATCCCGCCGGGGGAAATTCGTTCAGCCGCGATAAAGGCGGCGTCAGGCGCTCGAACGGTATCGGGACTGCGTGTTAGAAGAAATCCGGTCTCGGCGGCGAACGCCGTACCGAGTCCGTTCCTTTCCACGTACTCCGCAAGACGCCAACCTATCTGCATGGCGACGTGCCCGTGACGTCCTCCGGCAGGCGCCATACCGATCAATTCTCCTTCGACAAGCTCGTACCGCCTGCCATCGTCGGGCATTCGCAACAGATCGTCGGCCGTAACCGATCTCGTCGATGTGCTCATCAGCTCCTCGGCTATGGGAACGCCGATCGGGAACGTTTGGAACCTGCCCGGCCACCATGAATCTTGCTGCGCCGCACCCCGGTTACCTTCGATGATACGGCCCTTTGCTCTCCGTCCGCAAGGCGGAGACAAACCCCTAAGCCGCTTCGCGCAGAAACCTCAGTTCATCGCATACCCGCCGTCCACATTCAGGGCCTGTCCTGTTATGCCACTCGCGGCCTCGGACGCGAGGAACGCGACGGCATTCGCGATCTCCTCGGGAGTCTGCTCCCTGCCGAGGGGGGTGTTGGACTCCACGAACCTGTCGAACGACTCGCGCGTGGTCATCTCGTCGTCAATGCTCAACCCGATCCGTCGACTGGCGATACGCTCCCACATCTTCGTCCAAACGAGGCCCGGGCACACACAGTTCACGTTGATGCTGTACGGCGCCAAATCCGAGGCGTAGCACCGCGTCAGGTTGATCGCCGCCGCCTTCGACGCGCCATACGCGAAGTTCGTCCGCGTGCCGGTGCGTCCCGCCACCGAGGCGATGTTCACGATCTTGCCGTACTTGCGTGACTTCATGTGCTCGACCACGGCGTCGGTGACTCTCGCTATGCCGTGGACGTTTACGTCATGTATGTAGTTCCAGTCGTCATCGTTGGGGCGGTCGCGTCCCTCCCAGCCGGGCGCGCCGATGGTTCCCGCGTTGTTGACGACGATGTCTATGCGCCCGAACGCATCGAGGGTTTGCGTGGCCAAGCCTTTGACCGATTCGTTGTCGGTCACGTCTACCGAGACCGCGAGAGAACGACCTCCATGTTCGTTGATCTCATCGCAAACGGCCTGGGCATCGCCCTCGTTTATGTCAGCGATCACAACGTCCGCTCCATGGTGCGCCAGCACGTGCGTGATGGCGCGTCCGATCCCCCTTCCCCCACCCGTCACGATGGCAATCTGGTCACTAACATCCATGCGTCTTCCTCCGATTAGTCGTTCGTCGTTGTCGTCGTGGTCTCGGCTATAGCGAACACCGCCGAGGTCCCCTGCCTGCCTATCGCGCGAATCCACTCGTCGCGCACGTATACCACGCCGCCGATGGACTTGCCGTTAAGGGATATCGCCGCCTCGTTGGCAAAGAACAGCAGGGAGTGGGTTACGGCCGTGCCGTCGTTTCCAGGCCCCGGTCCTTCGAGGATCACCGGCGGATGGATGCTGCTCCAAACCGCCTCAACGGCGCTCCCTTCCGCATCGATGGTCCACGACGGTGTGGTCCGCACGTCACCTCCGCGCGTGATCTCAGCCTCCACGATCGGCAGGTCGTGCCTGTAGAAGTTGTTGTTGCTCGTTCCACGCGCGACAGTCTTGGTTATGAATTCCGCCAACTTGATGCTGTCCGTGTATATCCCGGCGAAAGTCTCATCAGGGATATCAACGAACGCTACGTGACCCTCACCGGCGGCGCTGTATGTCACACGATAGAGGCTGACTCGCCCAACGTCCGCCTGATTGTCATGGTTCTTCAGGAAGGCGATCCAATGCTCTCCCGACCAGACCAATGTTTTGTTTTCTGCAACTCGTTCTGCTCCCAAAATGAATACCTCTGAAAGCCTAGTTGAATTTGAATGCGTACAGGTCCGCGTCTTTCAGGACGAACCTCAGACGCGCCGGCCTTCCTGCGAACGAGCTAACGTCGGGTCCGCCCGACCATGAAACTCGGTGGTCGATCTTGTCGCCGTACTGCTCCGGAGAGTCGGCTAGAGCAAATCCCTGTTGTGGCCGGCCCTGATCGTCCTGAATTTCGACCTGCACCGAACCCACTGCCGATGTCGAGTAGTTGATCTCCAGTTCGCTCCCCTCGAATACTAGCGGCTTCGTGAAGAACTCCCCACCACGATAGCGGGCGTTTACCGAGACGAAACCGTCCGTTCGCAGAGTGTACCGCGATATGCGGGTGGTGGGGTAGCGCCAGTGGTCGGAGCAGTACATGCTCAGGGTGTCCTCCGAGGTCTGGAATATGCCCCGCTCGAAGTATATCCCCCGCTCGTGCCAGTTTTCCTTATCGAGACCCGGACGGATGAACGCCTCCTTGAATGTGCGGTCCCATGTGATTCCGTCCTGGCTGCTCATAAAGACGATGTCATTGACCCCTGGTCCGTTCGGCCAATCGGGGTCGGGCGTGTGTTCGAGGACGAGACGGGAAGGGAACATCAGGTAGGTGCCCGGCGACCGGTCGTACGGGACGCAGGCGTTGGTGTACAGGTGCTCGGACGGCACTTCGCCGGTGTCGATCAGCTCGAGGCCGCTCCAGTTGAGGAAGTCGTCGGAGGTAGCGCGTCTGATCCAGCGAACGCCACCCTTGAACGGGCCGTCGGACCCACCGACGCCTCTTGTGAAGATCACGTATTGACCGATCCGTTCGTCCCAGAATGCGATGTTGAATGAGTCGAATGGGCTTTCAGTCAGAATTGGCGCATCTTGCATCAGGCCCCAGCTGATGCCGTCCGCTGACGACAGCGCGAAGACGCAGGGGCCGGGCAGGCCTAGTGGCTCCAATTCGGCGTGTCCCGTCCGCACGACGGCTTTGTACCGGCGTTCGGGAGGCTCGGCGGGGTTGTTGTCGATGAATGCGCAGAAGTTCGCTCCCGGACCCAACCAGATGAGGTTGTTGTCCCTAGATCCGTTGAATTCGTACACCCCAAGGCTCGGCTTCTCCCAGTGGATGCCGTCCGTACTCTCCGCATAGGCGGTGTAGCGTGGGCTCTTCGCCCGGTCAGGGCCTTGCTGATAGCATCGGTAGTAGCCGCGATACAAGTCTCCGTCGCGGATGATCGACATGTACGAGATGCTGGCCTCGTCCCACGGCTTGTCCCCCACGAGGACAGTTTCTCGTCGAGTGGGCGAGTGCATGATCCGTTTCGCGCCACCCATGGTGTCGATGATCTGGTCGTCGAGGAAGAGCTGTCGATTGGTGCCGATGTCGGTGGGGTTCTGCACGTTGTTTAGTCCTGCGGCGAAGTGCGATTGGCCATTTGGGCTTGTGTTTCGTCCAAATTGCATAGCTCGGCGCAATCTAGCTCTTGACTCGCGGAAGCGATGGTCAAACACCGCCCGATGAGCGTCCGCTAGTCGGCAAGAGAGCCGAACTATAGCCTAGCGACCTACCGCCCATAAGTCTACCGTAGCGAGGAAATTCCTCATGCAACCCTGACCCAAGGCAGTCATTTTAGTGTTCAAAAGTGGTTGGAACTACTTTCGTTACCTTGCGGCGCGATCCACCTCAGGCGGGATAACCATCTCGCAAGTTGGACCGCTCGCCCGGCTGAGCTTCCGATCGAGTGTCACAAGCTGGCACCCGAACGACTCGGCGATCGCCACGTACCACGCGTCATAGCAAGTGAGGTTCTCGCGTAATTCCCATACTCGATCCGCAAACGGGGCGAACGGGAACAGTTCGAGTTCGAGGAGAAGCAAGGATGCGTTGGCCAAGGCGGCCTCGATTTCGGATATCTCGCGAGATCGTTCCAGGCGACGGAGGACATTGCTGGCCTCGACCAAGACCAGTTCGGGTGCGATCAATAATCCCTCGGCTATCGTCTGTTCCGACCACGCCCCTTCGGGGCCCAAATCTACGAGGGCCGCGACCAAGACGGACGCATCGACGACCTTGGTCAAGTCCTGTCAGCGTCGCGAGCGGCCAGAATGGCGGAAGTTGGGACGTTAGTCCTATAAGCCGCCTTGCGTTCGCGTACTTCTCTCACCCATTCGTCAACCGACGGGCGCGATGCGATACGCTCCAACTCGCCGCGCAGAAACTCTTGCATGGACTGGCGCTGGAGCGCAGCGCGCGACGCAAGCTCGTCACGGACTGACTCGGGGACGCCCCTTATGGTGATCTGTACTGCCATGTCATTTCTCCTGTGAAAGCATTATGACAGCAATGCAAGCGTTTTGCAAGCATCTGGCTTTCGCCCAGTTCTATGCGAAGCCTTCATCCGAACTTGAAGGCGAAGATGTCCGCGTCCTTGAGGACGAACCGTAGACGGACCGGCGTTCCGGCAAGCTCGCTCACGTCTCCGCCTCGGTTCCACGACACTTTGCCGCCGATCTCGTCGCCGAACTTCTCGGGAAAGGTGTCGAGACCAAAGCCGGGAATGGCGTGCCCGTCCGCATCCTGGATCTCGACCTTGATCGAGCCAACCGCGGAGGTCGAGTAGTTCAGTTCGAGCGCGCTTCCGCTGAAGGTGAGTGGCCGCGTCGTAAACTCGCCGCCCCGAAAGCCTGACTTCACCGACACGAAACCGTCCGTCCTGAGTGTATAGCGGCGGATGCGCTGCGTCGGCAGGTGGGCATTCTCCATACCGTACATCGACATCTCTTTATCCGACGTGTGCAGGATGCCCACCTCGAAGTAGATGCCCCGGTCGTGCCAGTTGTTGAAGTCCGGCCCCGGACGGATGAACGCCTCCATGAAGCTCCGGTCGAAGTTGAACCCGTCTCGGCTGGACATAAGGACGATGTCGCTCACGCCCGTGTCGTAGGTCCAGTCCGGGTCGGGCGACCGGTCGTGGACGAACCGCGACGGGAACATGAGATACGTCCCCGGCGCTCGGTGGTACTGGATGCACGAGTTCGTGTAGAAGTGCTCCCAGGGAGTGTCACCGCAGTCGATGTTCTCGAGCGGCGTCCAGTTCAGGAAGTCCGTCGACGTGCCGCGGCGAATCCAGCGAACGCCCGTGAAGAAGTCGCTCGTGCCTTGACCCGCAACACCGCGGAAGTACCCCACATATTCCCTTCGCCACGTGTCCCAAAACGGAATATTGAGCGTATCAAAGGGGTATTCCGTCAGGATCGGTTCCTCTCGCATCATCTGCCACCGAAGCCCGTCGGGAGAGGAGAGCGCCAGCATTACCCTCTTGACGCGGATGAATGCCTTGTACTGCTCCTCCGGCTTTGCGTCGGGATTCGCGTCCTTGAACGGCGCCAGGTTGATGCCCGGCTCCATCCATACGATGTTGTTGTCCTTCGAGCCGTTGAACTCGATGAGACCGAGAGTGGGTTTCGTCCAGCTAATACCGTCTTCGCTCTCGGCGTAGCACGTGATCGAGTTGTAGTCGGTGTCCTGCAGCTGGGGGTCGGCGCGGTACCACCCTCGAAACTTGCCCTGATCGGGAAAGGCGATGAGATAGGAAAGCCCGCCAACCTCCCATGGATGTTCCGGTTCCAGAGCCACGCTCTGTCGGGTCGGGGAGTGGAGGACGCGCTCGACGCCCGTGGAATCGGCGATCCAAGAGTCGTCGACGAAGAGCTGTCGGTCTTCGCCGATCTCCACGGGTGTCTCAGCGCTCATTTCGGCGTCCTCCGATTATCTTCCGCCGAATAGCCGCGCTCGATAGGGGTCGAACCAAGTACGCAGCCCGGTCGCCAGCAAATTGAAGCCAAGTATAGCAAATAGGAACGCGAGCGCGGGCCCCAGCGACAGCCACGGCCACTGGAATATCGCCAAGCGCGCCCCGGAGAGCAGAGCCGCCCACTCCGGCGTCGCGGGCATCCTCACCGACGCCCGCTGCATCTGGATCGATATCTCGATGTAGCGCTCACCCAGCAGCAAGCCCAGGAAACCCAATTCGCCCAGCATGAGCATTACCGCGCTGATTTCTAGGGCAATGGCGGGTAGAAGCTGCGGCATGATGGCGGGCAAGAGGTGCTTGCGAAAGAGCTGCGGTGTCGATGATCCGAGGGCAACGGTGCCTTCAATATACGGCTGGTTCTTGGTGTATCGGACCGCGCCATTGACGACGTTCGTAAGCTCGGCGTAAGCACCCCCACGAAGCTGAGGGCCGAAGCGATGCCGCTGACCTTCGACCCCGGCCAGAGACCGCCCACCAGACCGAGAGCCAGTCCAACGCACGATCCCAGCACTACCGCGCACATGAGGAGAAGCAGCGTCTGCCAGTAGGCCTGAGCGACTATAGAAAACTCCTCGCCGTGCTCCCAGAAACTCGTGAGGAAGTCGAAGTAGCTCGAAAGCGTTGTCTGGAGACGCGTTACGAAATCATAAAGGGCGCGAAGAACCGATTGGTCGAGGGCAGCATAGCTGAAGAGCGAGACGAGGACGACGACCAGAAGGACGCGGTATCCGAGAAGGGCGAATGTACGCAGGCTGCACCTCTACCGTGGCTGTCATTCTACGGTAGGGACAGGTTTGAAACCTGCCCCTACCCGCTGTCCAACATTTTCATTGTTCGCCGTGCAGGCTGTGAGGCTACACAGGGAGATTCTCGTGCGCCTGCGTCGTTTCAGGAATGGCTTGGAAGAGACCTCCTAGCTCGCCTCCGCCTCTACGAGATGACACGCTACCCAGTGGTTGTCACGCTTCTCCTCCAAGGGCGGCTCGTCCTGGGCGCACATCTCGACGGCTATGGGGCACCGAGTACGGAACCGACACCCGCTTGGCGGATTGATCGGGCTGGGCACGTCTCCCACCAGGATGATCCTGTCCCGTTTTCGAGCCAAAACCGGGTCAGGCGCGGGCACGCCCGACAAGAGCGCCCTGGTGTAGGGATGGAGCGGTTCACTATAGAGGTCGCCCGTCGCCGACCGCTCGACCACCTTGCCCAAATACATCACGGCCACGCGGTCGCTGATGTGGCGCACCACCCGCAGGTCGTGCGAAATAAATAGGTAGGTCAACTGGAATTGGTCTTGCAACTCCTCCAGCAGGTTGAATGATCTGCGCCTGAATCGATACGTCTAGGGCCGAGATCGGTTCGTCGGCAACGATGAACGTGGGATTGACCGACAGCGCTCTCGCAATGACGATGCGCTGCTGCTGCCCACCGCTGAACTCGTGTGGATACCGGTTCTTGAAGTAGGGGTTCAGCCCCACCGTCTTGAGAAGCTCCTCGACGCGGTCCTCCACCTCTTCGTCCTCCACGATCCGGTGGATCCTGATCGGCTCCGCAATTGCCTCACCGACGGTCTGGCGCGGGTCGAGCGCCGCGGCCGGGTCCTGGAACACGATCTGCATCTTCTTGCGGAATGGGCGTATTTCGCTCTTCTTGAGCTTTGTTAGGTCGGTGCCCTCGAAAGAGACTGCGCCATCGGTCGGCTTTTCGAGCTGGAGGATCGAATAGCCGAGCGTCGACTTGCCACACCCGCTCTCTCCGACGAGTCCGAGCGTCTCACCCTCACGGATGGTGAGGTCAACGCCGTCGACCGCGCGGACGATGTTTCTGTTGGCGCCCAGCCCGAAGATAATCCCCTTCGACCCTACCTCGAAGTGGGTTTTCAGGCCCTTGATGTCGACGAGCACGTTGTTGTTCGTGTTGGAGTCTTGGGTCATTTGCGTCGTCTAACTCTTAGAATTACGCGGGATCCGGTACAGGGTTCCAGCACGCGGCCAGATGGTTCTCGCCAACGGGCAGCAGGGCAGGATGTTCCATGGTGCAGCGTTCCACCGGCGCGCTGCATCGGACGGCGAATGGACAGCCTGGCCGCAAACTCGCGAGATTAGGCGGCAGACCCTTGATTGACATCAGTCCTCCCGCCGTCCTTTCCTCGATCGAGGGCATGGAGTTGAGCAGCATCGACGTATACCTACGTTTTGGCCGCGCGAAGATGTCGTCTATCGACGCCATCTCGACAATCGAACCGGCGTACATGACGGCAACCTGATCGCACAGTTCTGCTACCACGCCCAGGTCGTGCGTGATCCACATGACAGACATTCCGCGTTCCTCTTTAGATCTCGCGGACGAAGTCCAGCAGTTGCGCCTGAATGGTCACGTCGAGCGCCGTCGTCGGCTCGTCCGCGATGAGCAGCAGCGGATCGCAAGAAAGCGCGATGGCGATCATCACCCGCTGCCTCATGCCGCCGCTGAACTGGAACGGGTAATTGTTTTGTACCTGCCCTCAGGGGACGGGATGCCCACGCGGTCGAGCAACTCTATCGCCCTGCTGCGCGCGGTGCTGTCGTTGATGCCGAGGTGGGTCTTCATCGTCTCTGCTATCTGCGGGCCCACCTTCATCGTCGGGTTGAGCGACGTGGCCGGGTCCTGGAATATCATGCCCATCTTGTGCTGCGTCTACGGCGGACCTCCGAATCGGTCATCATCGCCAGGTCTTCCCCGTCCAGCATCACGCTCCCGCCTACGACCCCGCCGAGGTTCTTCGGAATCAGCCCCATGATCGAAAGGGCCGTCATCGTCTTGCCGGAGCCGCTCTCGCCGACAATTCCCAGGGTCTCCCCCTCGTGGATATCGAAGCTCACGCTGTTCACCGGCCTGATGGTGCCCTCGCGAGAGTACAGGTGCGTTTCGAGTTCTCTTACGCTGAGTACCGGTTCTGACATTTGAGAAATACTGCCTTCAGCTACACAGCTATCGGCGAATCTGCCGCGGGTTCAGTGCGTCGTTTAGCCCGTCACCCAGGAAGTTGAACCCGATGACCGCAATGGCCAGGGTCAGACCGGGCATGAGCACCAGATGCGGATAAGTGCGCCACTGGAATAGGTTCTCCGTTACCATGCTCCCCCAGCTTGCGCCTGGAGGTTGGATCCCGAATCCGAGGAAGCTCAGAGACGATTCCAGGAGGATGATCCCTCCGATGCCAATCGACATCGAGACGATGACGGGAGCGTCGCTCCCATTCATGATCCTCGTCCAAGTACGAAACACCAATGCGTTGTATGAGTCACACATTGAGAACAATGAGGAAACTTCTCTCCCTTGAGGGAAGTGCGATACTCAACTTAAGCCATATGCTCGGACTAGAACAGAACTCGAACATTTCAAACTGGACACTACCTGAGCGGTACGTACCTTGACATTCCTGATGAGCACTCGTAATATGTATCGTTGTGAGTGCCGTTACACATATGGTTTGCTGCTGTTGTTGCCGGAGACCAGAGAGTCTTCTGCTTCGACATGCGTGCCGGTGACCGACTAACGCCGACAGTTCAAAAGTGAAGACCTCTGGCCCCTCCGCTTGCGGAGGGTTTTTTTTGCCCGAAAATCCCGAGAAGGAGCACAGATGCCGGTACCCGAGTCAAGAAGATTGGGTGTACAAGAGCTAGCCGATCTAAACGAACGCTTTGAGTCCGCCCCCCCAAGCGATGTGCTTGCATGGGTCGATGAGCGTTTCGGTGCGGGCGCGGCACAGATGTCCAGCTTCGGCCTCGAGGATGTCGCGCTGTTCGACATGTTCTGGCGAGTCAACCGGCAGGCGCGCCTTGTGACGCTCGACACGTGGCGCCTGCCGACGGAAACGTACACGGTCATGGACCAGACCCGGCTCCGCTACAACGCACGCATTGAGGTGCACCAACCTGACCCCGGGGCTGTGGCCAGCATGGTCGGTGAGCATGGGTTCAATCTATTCTACCGAGGCCGGGAGAAACGCCTGGCCTGTTGTCACGTGCGGAAGGTCGAGCCTATGGAGCGCGCCCTGGCTGGCATCGAAGCATGGATTACGGGCCTGCGCCGGGACCAAGGTATGGAGCGCGGCAACATTGGCATCGTCGAGTGGGAGGAGCCCCGCGCTATCTACAAGATCAACCCGCTCGCTAACTGGACCTTCGAGGAGGTGCGAAACTACGTGGAACAGCACGCTGTCCCTTACAACGAGTTGCACGACAAGAACTACCCATCGATCGGGTGCGCGCCTTGCACGCGGGCCATCGAGTCGGGAGAGGACCCTCGCGCAGGACGTTGGTGGTGGGAGTCTGACCCCAACGCCAAGGAATGCGGGTTGCACCTAGTGACGCTGGCGGCAAGCTCATGATCGCAACTAGCGAATTAACAATGACAACCCAAGCTCTTCTCCATGAGCTGCACTCCGAGTCCAAGCATCTCCGTGCACTTGAGTCGGACGCAATCCACATCATTCGGGAGGTAGTCGCGGAGTTCGACCGGCCAGGCCTGCTCTTCTCCGGCGGCAAAGACTCGGCCGTGCTTCTGCATCTCGCCGTTAAGGCGCTTCGGCCTTCGCATCTGCCGTTCCCTGTGCTCCACATCGACACCGGACACAACTTTCCCGAGGTCATTGCTTTCCGCGATCGCGTCGTCAAGCGGCTTGGCGTGGATCTAGTGGTGGGCTCGGTTGACGACGCAATTGCCTCCGGGCGTATTCCGACTCCACCGCGCCCTGATTTCCCCCGCAACCGCATGCAGACGCCGGTGCTGCTGGAAACCCTTCGCAATGGGAAGTTCACCGCGGTTATGGGCGGTGCGCGGCGCGATGAGGAGCGATCACGCGCCAAGGAGCGTGTCTACTCCGTGCGCGACGAATTCGGCCAGTGGGACCCACGCAATCAGCGCCCCGAGGTCTGGGATCTCTACAACGGCAGCATTGGCTTGGGCCAGCACATGCGTGTCTTCCCGCTCTCCAACTGGACGGAGTTGGACATCTGGCGCTACATAGCCGAAGAGAACATCGACCTGCCGGAAATCTACTATGGTCATCGACGTGAGGTATTTGAGCATGACGGGATGCTCATGTCGCTATCGCCGGTGATGCAACCACAGCGTGGCGAGCCGGTGGCCGTCCGCAGCGTACGTTTCCGCACCGTCGGTGACATGACCTCCACAGCAGCCGAACCATCGGAAGCTGCTACACCCGAAGCAGTCATCGCCGAAACGCTGACAACTCGCATCTCTGAGCGCGGTGCGACCCGGGCTGATGACCGGACCGCCGAGGCGGCGATGGAAGACCGCAAGCGCGAGGGGTATTTCTAGCAATGGACCTCCTCCGCATCGCCACCGCCGGATCCGTGGACGACGGCAAGAGCACGCTCATCGGTCGTCTGCTGTATGACTCGAAGGCCCTAGACGATGACGTACTCGCCGCCGTCGAGGAAGCCAGTTTGCGCCACAACGGCGACTATGTGAACCTCGCTCTTGTCACCGATGGCCTGCGCGCCGAACGGGAGCAGGGTATTACCATCGACGTTGCCTATCGCTACTTCTCCACTCCGACGCGCAAGTTCATCCTGGCAGACACGCCGGGGCATGTGCAGTACACGCGCAACATGGTCACCGGGGCGTCCACCGCCGAGGCGGTGCTCATCATGATTGATGCGCGCAACGGCGTGGTGGAGCAATCACGCCGCCACGCCGTCACCGCCTCGTTGTTGGGCATCGATCACATCATCGTTTGCGTCAACAAGATGGATCTCGTTGGCTATGAGCAGCGGGCATACGAGGAAATCCGTTCCGAGTTCACTCCATTTGTGGCGCGGCTCGATGTGGACGATGCGACCTTCATCCCCATGTCGGCGCTTAAAGGTGACAACGTGGTCGAGCCGTCGGCGAACATGCCTTGGTACCAGGGTGGCCCGCTGCGGGCCTACCTTGATACCCTGCCGGTGCATGAAGGACTCGATGCGATGCCGTTGAGAATGCCCGTTCAATACGTCGTCCGCCCCCACCGCAAGGAGTACCACGACTACCGTGGCTATGCGGGGAGCGTAGCGTCGGGCGTCCTACGCGTGGGCCAGCGAGTGCGCTTCATGCCCTCCGGCATGGAGAGCGTCATCACGACCATCGAAGCGCCTTGGGGCGCCGTGGAGGAGGCGTATGCTCCCGACGCCGTCACCGTCCAGATCGCCGACGACCTCGACGTTGCTCGCGGGGAGATGATCTGTGGGACGGACGCCGGGCCGGTGATGACCCAGGAGTTCGACGCCGTCGTTTGCTGGATGGACGAGCGCACCGCGCTTCGCCCCGGTAATGCGTACCGTATCAAGCACACGACGCGATCGGCGAAGGCAGTGGTCACCGACCTCCCGTCGTTGTTCAGCATCACGTCGCTCACTGGCGAACCGGATGCGGATTCCCTGCGGCTAAACGAGATCGGCCGCGTCCATGTAAAGGTTAGCACTCCCTTGGCGGTCGACGACTACACCAGCAACCGCGTCACCGGCAGTTTCATCCTCATCGACGAAGGAACCAACGCCACCGTCGCCGCGGGAATGATTGGCGAGCCTCGATTCGCGTTCTCCGTTCCCACAGGAAAGCGAAAGGCTGACACAAACGGACACAACCACCTATCTGGGGCCTCAGTCGTATCGGTGGGGGAGTAAGCCTGCATACTCATTCCTGGTGAACAACATCAAGGGTGATGTGCTCGGAATGACGGCCCTTTGTCGTGCTAAGTGAATGCAACCAGTATGCGTTATAACTGAGATGTAACCGGCCCTGATCCCACACACCCACAACCAACGTCCGCCTCTGTCCTTCGCGACTCCCACCTAAAGAAACCCCAACTCCCGCGCCTTCTCCCGTAACATTTCGACTCGGTCCTTGTAAGACTCCAGACGCGACCCGTCAGACGTCGCACGCAAGTAGCAAGCGGACTCATACAGGTCGAACCCGGCGAATCGGTCGTCCACCAGAGCCGCTTCCATGTCGGCCAGGTACTCCTCGTCACCTACGGCCCGTTCGATATAGCGGTTCATGTATGCCGGTATGCCGAGTTCCGACGCCAGTTCGAGTACCTCGACCGCCACGTGGTCCTTGAGCGCATTGGCTAGCCTGCTCCTCACGGGAAGTTCGCCCGGCAGGTCCTCCAACGCCTCGAACCAGCTGGTGCGGAAGGTGATCCCATCCAGCAGACCGTCCCGCATCCAGTCCTGCCATGCGAAGTGTGTATTCGGTGGGAACCCCATGATCTGACCGTGAACGATGTCCGGCCGGAATGCCTCGGTATGGATGTGCGCCTGCATCTTCCGGCCCATGCTGCGCGCGCGATTGCTCGTCCGGCGAATGAACGACGTGAAGTGCTCACCACGCAGACGCGAGAATCGGACGATGTCTTCGGGGGTGCTCCAGGGGTCCGCGCCGTACTTCAATCTATACGCCTCGACCGCCGGATCGTCGAAACCGTACTCCCACGGCTCGTCGACGAGGCTCCCGTGCGACGACACCCGGATATCTATGCCGTCCACGCCCGTCTCCAGAATCCGGTCTACCCACCCGTCCCACAGTCGATGTACCTCCGGGTACACCTCCGACACCGTTCCCGGCAGGTATTCGTTCTTCCCCTGCGCGAACCCGACGAGTCCGCCCCCGGCCAGGCGGTTCCAAAAGAAGCCTTCTCTCTCCGACGAGGCGTTCACGTCGAGAGGTATCTCGATATGACCGAGTCCGCTGTCGAAGTCCGGCGTATTGCTCCCCAGATCGCGCGGGCCCGTCCAGAACGCCCCCCTCGACGCCACGACGACGGGCAGGGGAGTGGCAGAGTCGTCCCCGTATGCCTCGACCATCCCACACGCCGTGTTGATGAAATCACCCGCTTCGTCACGGAAATCGGTCGTCACGACCACGAACCGCTCACGAATATTCAGCCCGTCGATAGTCAGCGTCCGCACCGCCGCGCCCTTCGCCACGACAAGCTCGCCGTAGTAGTTCCTCACCTCACGCGGAGCCGGCTCCACCCGCTCGGTCACTGATAAGGCAGCGTCCAGCCTGCTATAACGCCCGTTGTCTATACTCGTCCACAGTTGCAGGTTCTCAGGTCGGACGCGGGTAGGGGAGGCATCCCGTTTCAGCAGACGTATCCTGGAAACCGGAACGCCATGACCTGTCCTGATATCAGGCCGCCTCCGCAGCCGCGTGTGGGGATAGCGCTCGACAAACGGGATCACCTGCGGCACCGCCCCGCCTATGCGCTCGATCCCGCTCAATCTTCTTCTGCTGCATGGCCCGTTCGCGCCCGACATCCCCGTGTTGTAAGGCTTGAGCACCCCATAGATCTCCAGCCCATGCCGGTGCGCGACCGGCGCCGCCGCCTTCAGAGGCTCTCCGATAGCCTCAAGCGTCTGTGTCCCATAGGGTATCTGCGGATTCTCGTAGAGACTGCCCGCCCAAAAGGAATCCGGCTCCACGTCCCCATAGTACAGCCAGTACACCCGCCCGACGCCCATGCTCTTCAGCGTGCCCATGAGCTCGTCCAGCAGACGCCCATCATACGGACCGGGAATAACGTCGTCGGGAAAATCTACGGTTGCCGACAATATGAACGGATTAGCCATTGGGTACCTTCAAGAAAGGGGTTTCGTGGATTGTAGCAGAGAGGTGGGCTTAGCCCGAATCGATCATGTCTGCGTGAGCTAGGGTAGGGCAACCCTACGGCTTGTAATACACCATCTCCATCGGGAGGCCCTTGCAGTCCTTCGGCGGGCAGTCGGGTATCGTCTTGAGGCAGTCGTGACCGCAGCGAGCGGTTACTGCTGCAACCAGGGCATCGAGGATGTCGTCTTTGGCAACGCCGCCCCCAACAAACCGACGGCAAGCCTCGCTGTATATCTCGCAACTCTGTGGTTCAAACCGTTCAAGTACCTCAAACCGCTCCTTCTCTCCTGATTCGCTCTTCTTATTGCTCTTCATGGCACATTCTTCGTTCAACGCCCAGAAGCATATCTCAGGATGGACCTCACGAACCCTTGGAGTCGCCTTCCTATCGCGGCACTTCAGCAATTCGTCGACCTGCGTAATCTTGGGAGCTATCGCAAAGGCCTGTCTGCTAATCCCTTTTCCTTCAGGAAAGCACTCCGTCCTGGTCGCACATTTCTCGACCTCTTTGGCACAGTCGTAGTCCCCCGGAGACTCCGCCACCTGTTCCACCGTCTGGCGAGTCGGCGCTGAGAAAACACTGGAGCTACGGGGAGAAAGTAATTTCTTACGGGCTTCCTGATCACACTGACGACCTCCCGGTCCCTCAGGCAGCCCAATCGGGATGTCGACCAGCACCAGCTTGGCGTCGCTATAGTAGGCAAGCAGTTCGCTAAACGCAGGAAACACCTTCAGCTCATAGCAGCCGCGCGAGCCGAACCCCACGCTGAACCACCCCGAGCGACAGCCGTCCACTCCGACAAATTCGCTCTTCGTCATACCCTATTGCTCCCCGGAAGAGTCACAATCGCTGCAGTTCGAATACTATGACGATCAAGCCCCCAAACTTCCGCGCGCCGCATGATACGGACGCCCACCAAACGCAATGCGGTCGGCTCCCCAGCGCTTAGCGCCCAAGTCCCCAATTTGACACGCAAGAACACATGTACTATCCTCGATTCCAAGCGACCCTCCGTCACTCCACTCAAGACATAGGAGAATGTTACGAAATGTTACAAGATGTTACAGAAGACTCGTCCGAACTCTCTGAGCGACAGCTGCGCGCCGTCCCCTATCTGTCCGCCGCCATGATATTCACCGAAGCCGCGGAGAACTTGGGAGTCTCACGCGAGACCATGTCCCTCTGGTTCAACGACCCCACCGTTAGAGACGTATACGAACGACAATGGGACGAGGCCGCCGAAATCTCCATTGACGAGATCAGAGTCCTCATGCTCAAGTCCTTCATCGCCCTCGCCGAACGCCTCGTGTCCGACGGTCCACGAAGACCCACCCCCACCTTCCGATACGTGACCGTCTCCAACCTCGAGAGGGCTGACGACGAAAGAGAACGCGAGGCTCACAAACGCCTCATCCAACTCATCTCCGACGCCAAGAACGACTGCAACCGTTCCGGCCATGCAAAACACCGTACCGTGTCACGTCCACGAAATCATACAAGCGAAACGCCCTCGTACCCGCACCTTCGTGCCCTGTTCCCTAAACCCCGACTTGACATGTAAGAACAGATGTACTATCCTCGGATCCAAGCGACCCTCCGTCGCTCCACTCAAGACATAGGAGAATGTTACGAAATGTTACAAGATGTTACAGAAGATTCGGGCGAACTCTCTGAGAGACAGCTCCTTGCGCTCCCATACTTGACCTCCTCCAAGTCACAGACCGAAGCCGCCGAGAACGCGGGCATCTCACGTATGACCTTTCATCGCTGGTTGAACGAACCCGCTTTTAGAGAACTATATGAGCGACAGCGGGAGGAGGCCGCCGCCCTCGCCACTGCCGAGATCAGGGCCCTCATGCTCAAAGCCGCCCACGTCCTCTCCGAACGTCTCGAGTCTGACGACCCCGAAGAACGCGCCCGCGCATCCCGCGACGTAATGACCTATGGCCTCAAAGTAGCCGACGCCGAAGGAAACCGTAAGGTGGTCGAACGCCTCAACCGCCTCATCTCCAACTTCGAAAAGGAAGACGACTACCACGCCCGCCATCCCGATGCCCCCCGCACATACAACCCAAACTCACTCCGGCGGTGAGGCCTGACAGGGATAGGCATTTGACATTCTCCATTGATTGAGAAAGCAACCCCGTCACTGTCATTCTGTGCGAAGCAGGGCAGAGTCGAAGAATCTATGGTGTCATAACGCCGGTCTGGAGAATTCTTACGCTGAATTCCCCCATTGGTCACAATACAGGCTAGTACTCAGTCAACTTGAATATAAGGATCAGGAAGATGCCGATTTATCCCCTCTCCCGTCGTGGGAGAGGGCTAGAGCCTGCCCCGTACTTGATACGGGGGTGAGGGTGCTTTGAGTAAGCTACCAAAATCATATGGAAGCGGTACTAGTACCGGTTCAATCTGAATATGATGGATAGATATGTTGAAGTTTAGTGCGAGCGTCCTGAGTGGAGAAGCGCCAGTCAATGACGGCGACAGCCTCATTGCGTTCACGTTCCAGCGCCAAGACCTCTCGTTTCAGTACCACCTCGTCGCTGATTCGACGGTTGAGACACTGGTTGCTCAAGACGCTCAACTCTATCTCAGCCATATTCAGCCAACTGCCGTGTAGGGGTGTGTAGTGAAACTCCAGGCGTTTGGCGATGCGCCGCGCTTCGACTGGCTCGAAGGCATCGTACAACGAACCCAGCTTGTGAGTGTTGAGATTGTCCAGCACCAGCCGTATCGTCTCGGTGTGAGGATATGCCTCATCAACCAGCCATCTCATCTGATGAGCGAAGTCCACAGCAGTGCGTTGCTCGGTCACCTCGACATGCCTCCAACCAGCTTTCGGCTCACAGAACATGAACAGGTTTCGTGTCCCGTTTCGCTTGTACTCGTAGTCATATCGTTCCACCCGACCCGGCTTGGCCCTGATAGCGGGCCTCTTATCAGCCACCAACTGCTTGGATGTCTCGTCGAAGCAGACCACGGGATGGTCCGGGTCGTAGTCTTGATGGTACAGGTCCAGCACGTCCTCCATTCGAGCCACGAACTCTCCGCTCACCTCGGGGATGCACCACTCCTTCTTCTTCCACGGTTTGAGTTCGTTTTTTTTAGTATCTGGCGCACCGTCTCGAGGGAGATGCTCTCGGCAAACCCCATCGCCACCGCCTTGTCGGCAATTAGTTGCAGCGTCCAGTCCGCGTGTCCTTCGGGTGCATCGCTGCACGCGATGGCTATCAGATGCGCTTCCTGTCTGCCGTCCAACTTGCGCTTCTGTCCCGGTCGCGTGCGTTCATTGATCGCACAGTCGAGTCCCTCCTTCACAAACCGCGTGCGCACACGTCCCACCGTGGATGTGCTTATCAATAGACCGCTGGCGATGTCACGGTCGATCAGACCTTCGTCTGCCTTAAGCAACACCAGCGCTCGCTTGACCTTACGGACAGAAGTCTCCCCACGACTCGCGATCTCTTTGAGATGTGTCCGTTCCGACTCGTTCAACTCCACCTTGTACTTGAGAGCAGGCATGTCTTCGTATGTCCTCCCTATAGGATCATACACAATACTAACCTACTTCTTATATTTGTCAAATACATATGGAACCGGTACTAGGCGCCGGCTGACCGGTCTTTGGGTGTTTGACTTTGGAATCCTCGCTCCTCCCGGAATGTCAGGAACACGGGACCCGGAAAAGGGCTACAATTCCCGTTTGTCTACCCCAGCCCGCCCGCCGGGGAGATCACCCTGCCCAAGCCTCTCCCCAACCGGGGAAGATCACCCCGCCTAATCTCTCCCCCGCCGGGGGAGAGATACAGAGAGGGGGCTCCCCCCGCTACGGCTCCACCACCGCGATTACCCGGTCCACCTCAACGTCCGTGACCCGCTGCACCTTCCCACTCGGCCAGTGCACCGTCACGGAATCAATCTCGTCAGCTTCCCCGACACCGAAGTGGGCGTCGAGCATGTTCTGCCCCATGAAGCTCGCCCCACTTACGACCCTACGGACCTGCGTCTTGCCCCCGCCGTCACCGTCTGTCCCGCACTGCACTGCCAGAACAACCCCGCGAGCGCGGCATTTACCTTGACGCTCAAAAGAAGCCGCCGCTACAATGGAATCCGCCGCGCCCATACTTCATCAGCCATGCACGCACGTGGCCCGCTAGCTCAATCAGGCAGAGCAACTGACTCTTAATCAGTAGGTTCTCGGTTCGATTCCGAGGCGGGTCACCACCTCTTACTGTAGACAGAACCAGACTTGACAAAATCAAGAACTCTCAGCTTGAGATTCAGGCTGACAGTATTGATTCAAGTTTGACTGGGCACTACCCGTCGCCTAAATCTGATGAGATGTCCGCCGGGTGTTCACTCCATTCCCATTCCCGGCCCACGTATCGCAGGACGTGATATACAGCTGCGGTAAGAGGAGCCGCCACCAGTGCTCCCAGCAACCCGAAGAACAGCGTGAATACGGCCATGGCAAACACCAGCGCCATGGGATTCAATCCCAAAGCTCTCCCCTGGAGCCTGGGCTGCACCACGGTAGTCTGCACCACCTGGACAATGATGAAGACTCCCAGCGCCAGCGGCAACTTTGATATGTCAGTCAGCACCAGCAGGGTGCTAGTCAGGATGACGAAGATGGTGGTCCCAATGACCGGCAGCAACTCCGAGAGCACTCCGAGTAAACCCAACGCCATCGCCAGTGGTATCCCCAGCGCCGAGTAGGCGAGGAAGATGACCATACCCACGATTGCGCCCAGCAGAAGCTGAATCCGGAAGTAGGCGACGATGACCTCACCGGCGATCCGGACCATTTCCGGCAAGTCCTCTTGCAGCGGACCCGGTATCAGCCTCCGGCTACTGTTGGAGAGAGCTGACGGCGCACGAAGCATCTGGAAAATCGTTACTGGAGCAGCTACGAGCGTTATGAATTGGGCGATGTTGCTTTGGATTGCGGTGAGAATGCTTCCCACTGCATTAGCCGCTGCTTCTAGAATCGAGTCGTACATTTTCGCCACTTGCGGATCAACCGCCTCCTGGATGGTGAGGGGCACTCGTTCGCGGTAGAAGCGTTCAAGCTTGATCCACTCTTCGCTGGCCCCTTCCAGCAGGACGGGCATCGTTTCAGCAAGGGTGTACACCCCGTCCACCAGCGCCCACACGGTTATCGCGAAGAGTCCGAGGACGATGATGACCGCCAGGGCGGAGACGGCGATGGCGATGATCACGCTGCTAGGGCCGGGCCAGCGGCGCGCCGGCGCTGTCCGCTCGCCGGCGCGCACCAGGGGCATGAGCGAGTAGGCAGTAAGTCCGCTTATAACTAGGGGCAGAAGGATCAGTAGCAGTTGCCAGGCGGCCATCAGCAGCCCGATGGCGACGGCAACTGATGCCAGAAGCCTTATGCGCCGCCGAGCGAGAGGGGAGAGATTACTCAGTTGCTCGAGCACGGTTTCAAATAGTCCCTGTCTACGACCGCCCTAGGAATCCTCTAAGCAGGTCTGCCTGCGCATTCATCTGGGGTTCCGCTAGGAGCCAAGTTTCGCTCCGCGGTTCCGCGTGACTAGCCTTACCTTCAGTTTCTTTCGTCTGAGCGCTGTTGCCGCCCTTTGACTCGGACTTAAGACCATGTCTCCTATCTGAATAACCGAGGATCCAGCGCCAACTTCCACCCCATGATGGTAACCCAATCGGCGTCGAGCCCCAATCACCTCCTAGTGGCTCGGTAACGGCCGGGTCATCATATACCAATTGTCGGCAAGAGTGGCGATAAGACCAGCCAGGCGTAGACCCTAAGACGAGACTACATTCTCGACATCCCTTGGCAGACCGTCGCTGGCCTGGAATCTCGCGTATCGCTAGGTGGCCGCAAGCGCCTTGTCCTCTGCCGTCTGGGATTGGCGGTGCTGACCCGCCGGGAGCGGGCCTCCGTGTCAGGAGCGGTCCAAAAATAGAGCGTGGAACCAGTTGATGACAAGGGGCCCATGAGTTGGCATGACTCCCCGGGGCGGGGAGCCGTCCCCCAGCCCGCGCCTTCGAACACACAGTGGCGTTGCACCGCTCCATGGGGCAACTGGCGCGGCAGGCGAAGGAGAAGCCCGACTGCCGAGTCCTCCAGATCGGCACGCTCTACCAAACTTGACTCGAACCAGTCAGTTTCCCCTAGAGTTCCAAGCTAATCAGGAGTTCGAAGGTTCTGTCTACAGTAAGAAGCGGCTCACCAGTTCTTAACGGCAGTCAGGACCGGACTGAGTAGAAGGATGTCTTGGCCATCCTGGCAAGGGAATGTCACTCGGCGTGAGAATCGTGTATCTCACGGAAAGTTGGCTACTGCCCCGTCGATGAGCTGAGTCCGGTCAACAAGACCTTTTCTTCCAGCGTGGTTGACATGGGGCTGCCCCCAACGCTTTAAGCAGACGCCCAGCTCTGGAGAGGGATTCTCTACCCCGATCACGAACATTGGCGTGGCTTTCTCCTACTGGTCCGCTGGGTAGATATGTCTGCTCTGTATCCGGCTGATCAAGATTCTGAGCGGCACGTGAACTTTCTCACAGGAAGTCTATTCGGTAGTGACGTTGTTCCTGACGGTCTCGACCGGTTCACGGTCATTCCGGGGTTCCGCGACCTGTGATACATTTCCGGTGACAGAGCATGGAGGTGACCTAGATGAATGTCATCTGGATCGTTGCTGACACCTTCCGCAGGGACCATCTAGGCGCATACGGCAATCCGACGATTCGGACGCCTTCTCTTGATGCCCTGGCAGCCAGGTCGGTCAGGTTCGACGGACACTATTCTGCCGGATTCCCGACCATGCCCACCCGGGCAGACCATCATACCGGGCGCTGGACGATGTCCTTCATGGGGTGGGAAGCTCTACCTGCGGGGGTGACCACCCTGGCGGAGATACTGGCCGAACATGGCCTTCACACGGCGGCTTCCGTGGACACGCCATACTACCTCAGGAATGGAATGAACTACGACCGCGGCTTCCAGACTTTCTTCATGAACACCGGACAAGACACCCTGTGGTCGTTGATTCCAGAGCCCGGCTATCACAATGAGGCATTGGATATCAGGGATAGATGGCGCTATGAATCGGACAGGAATGCACCGAAGACATTCATGACTGCCATGCAGTGGTTGGAACGCCACTACAAGGAGGATTTCTTCCTGTATGTGGACACATGGGATCCCCACGAACCCTGGGATGCCCCATCCTACTACACTGAGCTCTACCTGCCTGAGTACGACGGCGAGGTGGTGCTCCCGCTCTACGGCAACTGGCATGATGTGCCGGGCTACGACGAAGAGAAGCTCCGGAAGGGCCACGCTGCCTACTGTGGTGAGATCACTATGGTCGACACGTGGTTGGGTTTCTTGCTGAAATCCGTCGAGAATATGGGACTTGCGAACGAGACGGTTGTCATTTTCACCACAGACCATGGCTTCTACTTCGGAGAGCATGGAGGTCTCTTTGGCAAGATGAGCTCTGACAAGTACCCGGACGGAACGCTTCGGCCATATGACGAACCGGGTTCGCAGTGGAGCTACTCTCCGCTCTTTGAAGAGATCGTTCATTTGCCTCTTCTGATCCGTGCGCCCGGGGTATCTCCCGGCGTGTACAGCGGATTGAGTTCCGCAATTGATGTGATGCCCACAGTGCTTGATCTGCTGGGTCTGGATATCCCGGACTTCGTTCAGGGCCGCTCCCTTTCGCCTGCCATGGGCGACGTCACACGATCAGGACGCGACTATGTGGTAAGCAGCATCCCATTCGCCAATCCGGGCGATCAGGTGCAATCAGTAGACAACTTCCTCCGGGATCTCAAGGACCCTCCGGTCACGACCGTGACTGCGGGACATTGGAGCCTGCTATACAGTCCTGCCCCAGGAGTGTCTCAGCTATACAATCTGGCGTCCGATCCCCAACAGCTAGACAATGTGTTTGAGAGGCACATGGACGTAGCCAAAGACATCCATCAGCTTCTGGTCGGGTTCATGCGCGAAACCAGCGTGCCGGACCGGCTATTAGAGCCACGATTGGAGCTGCGTCTCTAGATTGGGCGACATGCGTAAGAAATACGATCATATTATTGTTGGGGCAGGTTCGGCAGGCGCGGTCTTGGCGGCCCGTCTATCGGAAGACAGTCACCGGTCTGTCCTGCTTCTCGAGGCGGGAGGAGACTATCCTACGCCGGAAGGCATGCCCGATTCGGTGAAGTACGCCTACGGGGCAGTGGAAGAACTTTGGGATAGCGAACACGCATGGAATTTTCGCGCCAGGGCCACGGACAGTGCCTGGATAGATGTCCCTCGCGGGAAGGTAACTGGCGGCTCCAGCGCCATCAACGACGCTCAGTTTCTTCGAGGAATGCCGGAGGACTTCGACCGTTGGGCGGAGTGGGAGAACACAGAGTGGCGGTTCGATAAGATATTCCCCTACCTGCGAAAGTTGGAAGCCGACCAGGACTTCACGGATGAATACCATGGTTCGGATGGCCCCATCAGCTGCCGCAGGTACCGGCCCGACGAATGGGGGCCCCAACAACACGCCTTCTATCGGGCATGTCGAGACGCCGGGTTCCCAGACTGCCCTGACCACAATCGACCCAATTCGACGGGCGTAGGGCCCCTGGCATTCAACATCGCCGGCCGTGTGCGCGTGAGTGCGGCAAGTGGCTACCTCGACCCGGCTCGCAATCGACCGGGCTTGACCATCAGACCTCACTGCCTTGTCATCGGTGTCATCTTCGAGGGCCATCGGGCGATAGGACTGCGGGTAATCAGCGGTCATGAAGAGTTTCACGTCTACGGCGATGAGGTCATCCTCAGTGCCGGCGCCATAGGATCGCCGCACATCCTCGCTCTTTCGGGTATTGGGCCCCCGGACCGGCTGCGGAAGTTGGACATACCCGTTGTACAGGACCTCCCCGGAGTCGGGCGAAATCTTCGGGATCATCCCGATGTCCCAATGGCTTGGCGCACACGCGAAGGGTTCCCGTTAGACATCGACCAGGTCACGACTGGCACCGTCACCCTGCGGTTTACGGCCTCGGGTTCGCCCTTCAAGAACGACATGGTCATCTACATGGGCAACTACTCGGCGGCGAGGCCCATGAGGGGATTGGACCATAGGAACCCGGTAGGAGTAGGCGTAAGCTTGTGCCTTTACTTGGCTTTGAGCCAGGGGGAGCTGCGCATCCAATCCGCCGACCCCAGGCAGCCTCCCTACCTCGATTTCAACCTTCTGGACGATCCGTTCGATAGGTCGCGGCTCCGTGAAGCCCTCAGGACATGCGCTGACCTGTTCAAGCACGAGGCCTTCGATCAAATAGCAGAGGAGCGGCTCGCGCCATCGGACGACGTCCTATACAACGACGATGCCCTGGACTCCTGGATGAAGCGGGAGGTCATCACCGCACACCACGTATCGAGCACCTGCAAAATGGGGCCTTCAAATGACCCGTTGGCCGTGGTGGACCAGTACGGGAGGGTCTACGGCGTCGACGGACTGCGCATCGTCGATGCCTCGATCATGCCCGACACGGTCCGGGCTAATCTCAACCTTACGGTGTTTGCCATGGCGGAGCGCGCAGCCGACTTCATCAAGGGTAGCTAATCCGGCGCGTTCGCAGCTGCCGATGCCTCGGGGCGTCCGGGAGAGAAGGTCCAGAGGTCGAGCGGCTTCACAACTCCGTCTTGGGACGCTCCTTGGTCGGGTCGACGAATGGCGCCCGCACTACTTCGGCATCCACAACGCCGTCCTGTGGCAGCCGGACCTTCACGTTGGTCCCCCTCCTCCAGTGAGACCGAGGCATGACGGCCAGCGCTATGTTCGACTCCAGCGTCGGCGACCAGAAGGCGCTGGTCACGTAGCCAACGTCGTCGCCGGAGTCAACGTCCTTGACCAGATAGAAATCTTCGTTGTACCAGACGATTGGCTCGCCGCCCACCTTCAAGCCGACCAGGCGCTGTTGAACTCCCTCAGCCTTGATCCTGGCCAGGGCATCCTTCCCTATAAAATCACTCTTTGTCAGGTCCACTTGCCAGCCGAGCCGGACTTCGAAGGGGTTGTTCTCAATGTCCATATCCTGGCCGTAGGACAGAATGCCGGCCTCCAGTCGGCGGATGTGACTGGGAGCGATGACACGCAGGTTGAACTCCTCCCCTTGCTCGAGTATGTGGGGCCAGACGTCGTCCGCATTGAGCATGGCGTCGTGCAGGTAGATCTCGAACCCGACCTCGGCAGAGAAACCTGTACGCGAAATCGTTACGGCGTGGCCATTGAGGGTGTCGTGAATCAGGTGGTAGTACGGGATATCCCTTATGTGGGAGCCAAACATCTTTTCCATCAGCAGTACCGACTTGGGGCCCTGGATCTGGACCGGAGACACGTCTATCTCGTGGATGTCGACGTTGAACTTGCCGGAGGTGTTGACTCCTTGCGCCCACAGGAGGAGATCGGAGTCGGAGATGCTGAACCAGAACTCGTCGTCTGCCACTCGAAGCAGCACCGGGTCGTTGATGACGCCGCCGTACTGGTTGCAAAGAATCACGTATCGCGCCTGCATCGTGGGCACCACGGAGTGCACGTCGCGAGTGATCAGCATGTTCACGAATTCCGCAGCGTCGGGACCCTTGACCCGGATCTGACGCTCGACCGCCACGTCCCACATGCTGACGTGTTCAGTCAGATATTCGTACTCGGCCATCAGCCCTCCATACTCGGGCTTGATGTATGCCCTTGGGTGGTACATGTGGTTGTACGTCGTATAGGCCCAGCATCCGGCTGCCTTTGACAAGTGCCACCAGGGGGACTTCCTGACACGGGCGGAGATCAGCATCTGGGCGTCGCTGTTGCCGCTTTGCCGGAGGTTGATCGGCAGTCGACGCCGCCTGAGACTTTCGATTACAACAGTCTGTGTCACCTGCGAACCTCCATCTTCAAATATTGCACGGAGTTTACGCCTATCCTCTCGGTGAGACAATGCTATTTCGGGTCGAAACTCTGTACCCTCGTGAAGGCAGCCGATCCTCAGAGACATTCAGCCGGCAGGGGCGCCGCGGAACCGCCCAAATGCTGCTAGTGAGCCAAGGGCTCGAAAGTTTCGTCCACAGTAAGAGGGTGTTTGCAAAGGTGCGGATTCGCGCCAGGTCTTTAGGCAAGAGACCCCCCCTCTCTGTATCTCTCCCCCGTCGAACGGGGGAGAGATTATCGAATCTTGAGGGTTGCGTATGACAGTAGGAACATCGTGAGAGGACTTCGCAAACACCCTCTAAGACTCGGTTCACGAGTTCTTATCATAGGCAGAACAGGGACGACTCCTGCCCCACCCGTCATATGATCTCACTGAGGACACGGAGCACGTTGCCGCCGAGGATGTTCGACGCGTCCTCCTGAGTGTATCCGTGTTCTATGAACGCCTCGGTGAACTCCTTCCATTGCGGAACGCTCTGCCCGTGAGATGAAAGCCCAACGTGATCGGCGCCGGCAACGTTGACGGCGTGGTCGATGGTTTCGAGATCGAGCTTCGTGCCCCAGATTTGCGCGTCGGCAAGCTTTGCCGCCGCGAGATCGAAGGGGTCTTTGTATCTATTCGCCAGGTCGCGGTCGCGCTTGAGCCGGGCCGCGTGACGCTCCTGAGGAGTCCGAGGAATCGCCGCCAAGACGCAGGCCACTCCGCCGGTGTCGGCGACGCCCCTAAGCACATCGTCGCTCATGTCGCGCAGACTCCCGGTGATGGCCCTGACCTTTGTATGCGTTGCGATCACTGGCGCGTTCGCAACCGCTAGGGTGTCGCGGCAGGTGTAGTCGGAGCAGTGAGCGAGGTCTACCAGGACACCAATCTCGTTGCACGTTGCAATCACGTCACGTCCGAAGTCGGTCAATCCCGGAGGGTCGTTCAGTTCCGCGCTCGAATCGGCCCAGGTCGTCGCCGCGAGGTGGCTGGGACACAACACCCGAATGCCGAGCTCGTGAAACTCCTTGAGGACGTCAAGACTGTCGGCGATGTAGCCGCTGACGAGCATCAGCACCATCGCGATTTTGCCATCGGCGACAATGCGTCTGATGTCCGTTTCCGTGAGGGCGACCTCAATGTAGTCTTCGTGCGCCTTCGCGAATCGCAGGTGCTCGTCGATTCCGATCTTTATGCGCTCGACCAGCTGATCGCCCGTAAAGACCGGTCGCCACGACCGAACGCCACGCGGAGGCTCGTCCGACGGGTCCTGCAGTTCCTCCTGGACAAACAGTTCCTCAGGGCCGAGCGCCTGAATGACGACGTTGATACGGCCCCGCTGCAGTTCCTCGATGTCGACGAGCGCGGAGTAGGCGTCTACCACCGTCAGTTCGCGGTGGAGCCGGTCGTGCTGTGCGCGGTCAAAACGGTCGTCGGTGACGTAGTTGGTTGTCCCATCCAAGTGGCCGACTCGGTAGCCGGGACGCAGGCCCATGTTGTCCATTTCTCGGGCGCCGACGAATTCCTTGGCGAGTGGGGAACGACGTTTCATGGACTCCATATCCTCATCCGGCCCTCGTCCAAGCCGACGAGGACAATCTCAACTAGGTCGATCAAAGCACGCAGTTTCGGTCAGTGTGATCGCCGTTCTCCAGCAGATTCTCATCGACTGAGAAACTCCATCAGAGCGTTAGCGATAACCAGATGTCCAGTGTGATTCGGGTGGACCGGCTCGGGACAAAACGTGCTGGGCGGCCGATACTGCAGGTGTTCCTGGAACACGTTGTGGAGATTGAGCAGCAGCGTGTCGTACTTGACGCTCATCTCTTCGACGATGCTTGTGTATTCGGGAATTGTACGGAGCATAGCGCCTTCGACATCGTCGTCCATGTTGGTCGAGATGTAGAACGGCGTAATCAAGAGGACGGGGATTTCGCCGAGGGCCTGACGGGTTGAGGTCATTATCTGATCGTAGTTTCTCTTGAATAGGTCAGGCGGGACGCAGTCCGGATCACCACGTCGAAAGCTGCTGAGATCGTTTATTCCAATCTTGATCGAGAGACGATCCGGCCTGTGTTCGATTACGTCGGACTGCCAACGCTCCTTCAAGTGGGTAGTCCGATTGCCTCCTATACCCATATTGGTCCACTCTATGTTTCGCTCCGGGTATCTTGCCGTAGCAAGCTCCGCGAACATGCTCACGTAGCCGTCGCCGAGGGGAATCGCGCGTTCTCGCCGTCCACAGTCGGTGATGCTGTCACCGATGAACAGCATTCTCTCGCCACTCTCAATCCAGAATTCGCCCATCATTCTCCCGTGACAATTGGTGCGTGGCGCATCATATCACGCCCCGTAGGAAACTAGACTAGGAGTACGAGAACGCAAGTTGACTCCAACGGCGTTCGAGAAACTCAGAGGCACATTAAGAACTCCAGCGCCTCCAAGTTTCTCGGCGGCGCTGGCATTCGTTTGATTGTTGTCGTTGCGGACAGGGATCACCCATCCTCACAAACTATTCAGCTATTGAGAACCGTCCGAGCTTGCACAGACCTCAAGCCCAGCCTCGTCGTAGTCATTGGTTGTCACGTCGGCCAACTCGGCCGGCACGCAGGCGTCAGTACCCCACGGGTTCTCTTTGAGTTCGATCTCGATCAGGGTATCCGCCAGATCGCCCAGTTCAGCCGCGATGCCTGTCAAATCGTTGCCGTGCAGCCAAAGTTGCTTCAGGCTGCCCAGGTCGCCCAGCGTGGCTGGAACCTCGCCGCTCAGGTCGTTGTTGTGCAGTCGCACCCGCGTCGCCTTGTCCAGGCCGCTCAGGTCCGGTATCACACCACTGAGGTCGTTGTCGCGCAGGTTGAGGTCGTCCACGTTGGGGGGCAGCTCCTGCCAGGCCGGAATAGAGCCCTCCAGTTCGTTGTTGTGGAGCCACAGGAGTTTCAGGCTCGTCAGGCTGCTCAGGTCTGGTATCGTGCCGCCCAGCGGGTTCCTGTCGATGATCAGCCACTCCACGTTCGGAGGCAGCATCGACCCGTCAGGGAGGCCACCATCCAGCATGTTGTCTGCCAGCTTCAGCGTTTCGAGGCCGGTCATGCCGCTTAGGTCCGGAATCGTCCCTTCCAGTTGGTTGCCCCAGAGCCACAACTCCCTCACACTCGCCATGCTGCCCAGCGACTCCGGGATACCGCCACTTAGCTCGTTGTTTGCGAGGTAGAGTTCTTCCAAGCCGATCAAACTTCTGAGGTCTGGAATCGCGCCACTGAGCATGTTGCTGTGCAGGTTCAGGACGACCAGGCTGCTCAGCTTTCCTAGCTCGGCCGGGATCGTTCCGTCAAGGTTGCGGTCACGGAGGACTAGCTTTGTGACGCGCAAGGGGTCTCCTTCGCGGATGACACCGTCCCACGCCCAGATGCGAGTATCCGTCGACCAGTTCAAGGTTGCGCTTCCCGCCAGAGTATCGCGCGCCTCCAGCAGCGCCTCGCAGTCATGGATCAGGCCTGCGTTCATCCTGTCTCGTACCGCGTCTCCGACAACACAGGGGCTCGTCCGAGGAGTACCGCTGCCGGTTTCCGACCATAGGCCGCCGCCGGCGCTGTTCACAGCCCGCACTTGCACGTCGTACTCCGTGCCGTCAGTCAGCCCGGTGACCCTATACTTCAATTCGCCGCCGGTGTCGGCAGACCAAACGCTATCGAGTATCGTCCAGTTGGATGGATCGGTCTCATCGGCGTCGATCGGAATGTAGCGCAAGTCGTATCCGCTGATATCAGAATCGCCGGTCTCGTCGGGAGCGGTCCAAGCAACGTCGAGCATCCCTCCGCCTGGATGAACCGTGACCGAGTCTAGAGTGGGAGTGCCCGGTGCGCGCTCGTGCCCGTAGACGGTGATGCCGAACGCAACGAAGGTGCCGTCCACAACGGGAATGCGGTCGGTTACATGCAGCTTCCATTCCCCGTTGGGATCTTCTCCCAGGTGCTTTGCCGACCCGAACTGGAATGCGCCGTGCAACGGGATAAAGCCTTCGTCAAAGATGACGTTAAAGGCGTCGTAGGTGTCAAAGGGAACCGCCAGTCTCGAAACGGCTCCGGACGGCGACTCCAACAGGATCTCCAAGTCGCGGAAGGAATCGTGATCGAAGGCGAGTACGACCTCGACGAACTCGGTGAACCCGATCTCGGTGTCCAGTATGAGTGTGTGGGTGAATGTCGACGATTCTCCTGTGGCAAGAGCATCGGGAATCTCTACGTTGAGCAGTTCCGACCACACTGTCGTCTCCTGAGTGGCAGGCAGATTCGACCATTGCTTGGCCAGATCGACGGCGCCCTCGACGTTGACCACACCGAACCCGTATTCGTGGTTGAAGTGATATCGGTCCGTGGATGAGATGGGGTGCTTGCTCGCGCCGTCTTTCCATCCGGGGCTAGCGGGATCGTTTTTCTGGGCCGTTGCGGCGAGTATCAGCTTGACGTCGCGCCACGTGAGGTCAGGGTTGGCGTCGCGCGTCAGCGCTGCGACTCCCGATACAATTGGAGCTGCGGCAGAGGTCCCGCCGAAGTCTTGGTAGTAGCGATCGGAATTCTCGGTCGTCAAGATGCCGCGGACTCCTCCAAGAAAGCCCGGCCGGTCGTTTGAGGGGGCGCAAACCCACAGGTTGGCTCCCATTTCCGAGTAACCGGCCCTGGTGCCCTGTCTATTCACGGAACAGGCGGCGGTCACGCCATAGTCGTTGGAGTATTCCTCAAGGTTGGAGTCATCACCCAGAAGGTGTCCATTGCCAGCCGTGAAGACGTAAAAAGTACCCTTGCCGTCGTAGCCGGCCGTGATTCCGGTTTCGATGGCCCGTCTCCAGAACGACACCGATGGGCTCAACCCTGGCCCATCTGACCAACCCCAGCTGTTGTTGGACACCGCGGTCACAACTCCATTGCGGAGCATTGCATCATAAAGGTTGAAACCTGTGGAGTTAAAACCACCCAAAAAGTTGTAACCGTAGACCGTGGCACTCGGGGCCACACCGCGCACACCTATGTCGTTGTCCCTGGCCGCAATCATGCCGGCAACGTTAGTGCCGTGATGCTCGAGGCGGTCATATATGTCATCATTGCCGCCGTAGTCGAAGTTGAGGCTCGCGTCGACGTTGTCCTGCAGGTCCTCATGGGCGTGGTACATCCCGTCATCGACCACGGCGACGTTGATGCCTTCTCCCTTGATTCCGTCCGCCCAAGTGGATTCGACGTTAATGTCCTGCCATTCAGTACTGTTCAGGTGCCACTGGCACGCGTACAGCGGATCTCTGATCTGTGGGTTGTTCAACGCGAGAGTCTGGTCCTCACAGTCGTCAAGAAGCTCGGTGTATTCAGTATCCTCTGTGTAGAAGATGGAGTATGGTATTGGCCTAAACGGAGGGGGTGGGTCATCCGACTCAGGCCCTTCGGAGTCAGGTGCAAGTGGGTTGTCTACCTTGAGATAGTACGTGCCCGGATCAAAGTCTTCCGCAATCGTGAAACCAATCCGGAATCGCGACCCAAAGCCTCTGAGTCCTCTCAGTCTTATATTTGCGGATATCTCATTGCCGTCGGCGTCAAACAAGGCCCCGTCAATGGGGAAAATGTCGGCGCTCACCGCATCGATGATCACGTGCTTGGACTCCGTAAAATCCAGTTTGAAGTAATCTGCGTCGTCCACCGTGTTGATCGTGCCTCCGTCGGGCGAACCGAGGCTAAGGGGTTTCGCCGTGTCGATGGTGCTGCCCGGATCAACAACAGCTTGGGCGTGGAATGTATAGTCTCCCGGCTCCCCCTCGAAACTAACGGCGATCACGTAGTAGACCCCCGGCTGGACTACGCTTCGTATGCTGAAGGCCCGAAAATTGTCCGCAAAGAAGCTGTCGTCGTTGAACTCAATTGGATTCCCAGTACTGTCGTACAAGCCGCCATAGGAATCGAACTCGCCGAGCGTGTATACCCAGAGGTCGATTGGTCCGGAGGCGTCGGACAGGTCAATTTTGAAGACATCACGATCGTCGCCGGGATCAATACGTCCGTCTACCGAGGTACCCAGCGGCACAAGCGTAGCAGTGTCAAAGTCGTTCCCGTGGTCGTCTTCGACAGTCTGTCCCCCGGCACCACCGGTACTGAGGACAAGGAGGGAGGCGACGGAGACGGTGAGGATGAGCATCCTCAATGCAGAAGTTATTGAGGAAGCATATTGAGTCGAAATGAAGGGCATGGGTATTTCTCTCCAGGGCTACAATATATGGGCGAATGGGTCGACCTGTGGGGACGCCTTCCTCACTTAGCCTCGACCTCGCTCCACCAGTTGGGGCTTGAAATCTCTACGCCATCCTGACTAGCCAGCGAGTTAGCTAGGTCGAGCGATGGGAAGCCGGCTTCGGTTTCCACGAGGAAGCCATTCGGTATGAAACCCAACTCGGATACCTGTTCCGGCGAGATGCCGTTATCAGAGAAGAATTTTTCAACCTGGGCCTTTTCCCATTCCGGGTCCAGCGCGAGCAGGACACCGCCGGGCAGCGTCATCAGCCCGCCTCCAGACTCGGAACGGAACACGGGGAGGTTGTCCAGTCCGCCGTCGGACCCTTTTCTGATGATGCTCTGAGTGGAGCCCTTAACAACCACGGAGTCGCTGGGCGTGACGGCCGAGTTCTTCTGAAGGACTAGATCGTCCTGCAGGACTACTCTTATAGTCCGATCACCGTCCTCATACGTGTGGACCTTTCCCTGATCGGTAGAACCGTCCCAGTCGGCGCGGGATCCCGCTATGGGTGGCTGTTTAGGAGGTGAATCAGCCGGATGGTACTGCTTCTCCGGCAGTGGAGGGAGTTCTAGGGGCGGCAGCTCGGGTTCGCCTGTAGAGGCCGAAGAATCGTCCCCAGGTTCGGAAGCCAGCGCCATCCCGACGACCATTCCCACCGCAGGAACAGCCAACAGTAGGATGGCCGCAATGGCTAGTATTGGAATGAGATTTCTCTCGAGTTTCATGCAGGCTCCTTCTACTTTCTGAGTCGCTTCACTTTCTCATCCGATAAATGATACCAAATCGCAACGGGACACGTATGCCTAAACCGAAGACCTCAAACGAATGCTATGTCAGAAGGGATGGGTCATGCCGCCTACCCTTCATCCACTTGAACGCGACGGAGGAATTCGAGCGTTACCCGGTTGAATTCTACGGGATTCTCGACGTTGTAGAGGTGACCTCCCACGTCGACAACCACGAACTCCGCACCCGGAATCGCTTCTGCTACCTCTCGTCCGTACATCGGTGGAACGGCCACGTCGAAGCTCCCTACTGTCACCAGCGTGGGCGCTTCGATTTGCGGCAATCGGTCGAGAGTATAGTGCTCGATGTCGGCTTGGTACTGCTCGATGAGCGACTCGCGGCTCGGCGCATTGGCAACGATTGCGTCGATCTGGGCCTCGACCCGCTCAGGGTGGGCGTCGAAGAACTCCGGCGTGATGAACCACAGGACGTTGATCTCGTAGAAGTCGCGCATGTCCAGCATCTCGATCAGTCGAATTTGTGCCCGGAACTTCCGCCCGGCGTACCCATCGGTCCGCGCCCACGTCCCGTGAAGCTGGAGCGATGCGACCATGTCGGGTCGGGCCAGAGTCAGTTCCTGGGCAATGCACGATCCAAGCGAGACGCCGGAGACGTGAGCACGCTCGATGCCGAGCGCTTCCAGCAGCCCGATGGTGTCCCCGGCCATTGAACGCACCGTCAATCGCTCATCCGGTCGGCCCGATTTTCCGGTTCCAGCGTTGTCGAAGACGATGCATTCGAACTCGTTTCGGTAGGCCTGGACCTGAGCGTCCCAAACCGAGTGGTCGAGGCCGGTCCCCATGATGAGCAGTAGGGGAGGACCTGAGCCGATCCGCTCGTAGTAGATTCTCGTTCCTGACGCGATTGTGGCGAACGGCATGGCGTACGGATCCAGAGTGGGGTGGAAGTATTGAACTGTTACGTTAACGCACCGGCGCCGGAGACAGTTATCCTCTGATCGGGAGCATATGTGAGGCGTATACGTCCGGGTCGAGCCGGGCGTCGATTACGGTGAACCGGTCGTCATCGAGGGCGGCCTTGAAAGCGGTGTCGAAGGCTGCCAGTGTGCTTACTCGCTCGCCTCGCCCGCCAAAGCTCCGGGCCAGCCGAGCGAAATCGACCGGAGCGAGGTCTACGGCGTTTCTACGGTAGCCCTTCGCTGCCTGTTTGATTCGGATCAGGCCAAGGGAACGGTCGTTGAACACGATGATGATTGGGGCCAGCTTCTCTCTCGCGAGGGTCTCCAACTCGGACACCTTCATCAGGAAACCACCGTCGCCGACGAGGGCAACGGTCTTTTGCCGAGGCCGAACGAGGGCGGATGCCAATGCAGCAGGGATCGAAAAGCCCATCGTATTCGCGCCGCTGGACCCGAAGTACAGGTCGGGGACGCGTACCTTCCATGTGAAGAGGTTGACGGCGTTGTAGATACCCGTCTCTGTGACGAGCGTTGTGTCGCGAGGAGCAAAGTATTGAGCGCGTTCGAGTAGAGTCGCCGAGTTCAGTTCATCCGAATCAGCTAGCAGCGCCGAACGCGCATAGTCCCGAAACTCACTCAGTTCCGCCGTGCTCCACGCTTCAGCAGGCCGAACGGCCTCCGCAAGCTGACTCAAAATGCGTCTGATCGATCCGTACACCGTGTGCTTTGGACTTCCGACCGGCTCAGCAGTAGGGTCGATTGCGTCTATGCAAACGAGCGGCTGCGAGTATTCCCACGGAGACAGGAGCTCCATGCGGTCGAGTCCGACGGCTACGATCAGGTCGCTTTGGGCGATAATCCGTCCCTCGAATGTCGTCTCGCCGTACACGCCCGTGACGATACCTGCCGCCAGCGGATGGTCTTCCGGGATAGCGCCCCGCGCCTTCGAGGTCGTAACCACGGCGGCCCCAAGCCGTTCGGCAAGCATTCGAAGCTCGTCGCAGGCATCAGCGCGAACGACTGCGGGACCGACGACGAGCACGGGTTTTACGGCATCGTTGATTGCGTCCGCGATCGCATCGAGATCGCCAACGACCTCGGAAGCGTCACCTTGTACGTCGGGGGTAAAAGGTACTTCCGGCCCTGTGTGCTGCGTCAGCAAGTCGTTCGGTATGTCGAGGTGTACGGGTCCAGGTCGTTCGGAGAGGGCGAGCTTCATCAGACGCTCGGTCTGTTCGCCGGGGTGGTCGCCGCTCAGCACTTCGGACGCCTTTGAGAAGCTCATGAACATCTGCGAGTGGTCCATGAACTGGAGCGACATTTGTGGTGCCTGAGCGGTAGGGTAGGCTTCCGTGAGGCTCAGGACGGCATGTCGTTCCCACAGCCCGAAGCTCGCTCCGCCTACCAAGTTCGCGGCGCCTGGGCCCATGATCGACATGCAGACACCGCAGGAGCCGGTCAGCTCGCCTGCGACGATGGCGGACATCGCCGCGGTAGTCTCGTGCTGGACGAGGACGAAGGGAATCCCGACCGCTCGGCAGGCCTCGATGAGGTCTATCGCGCTTCCGCCGCCGGGGATGCCGAATACGCACGGCACTCCGCTGCGTTGAAGCGCCTCGGCAAAGGTGTCGCCTACGGTACGGTCAGCCATCGCCATTCGTCGCCACGATTAGCGGCCTGCGAACTTCTGGGCGAGCTCGGCGTTGCTCGGCTCGACGAGAATGGAGCCATCCTCGAACACAATAGTCGGAACGCTGCGATACCCTCCGTTGATGTCCATGACTTTGATGGCGGCTTCGGCGTCCTGCTCGATGTCAACCCAGTCGTAGCCGATCTTTCGAGTATCGAGGAAGAGCTTCGCTCGGCGGCAGTCCCCGCACCACGCCGTTCCGTAAACGGTGATACCTGTTTGCTCCATGCGTTTTCCCCTCGGAGAAGGTATGGCGAACGCCGCTTGGTACCATCGTACAACGCAGCCGCCTGTACTATCAAACGACGCGAATCTTCCTTGGATAGGGCCACTGGCGTGGTAGAATCAAGCGAGGTATCCCCAATGATTGATATTGAACTACAGTCAAAGCCGCGAGTGGCCATCGAGACGCATGGCTGCAAGCTCAATCAGGCCGATTCAGGCAGTCTGGCGACGGAATTCGCAGATGCCGGATTCGAGGTCGTTGGGGAGGACACGCCCGTCGACGTATACCTGGTAAACAGCTGCACGGTCACGCACGTGGCCGACTCGAAGGCCCGGCGCGCACTCCGCTCCGCGCGGCGACGTCATCCCAACGCCACCATCGTGGCGACAGGGTGCTACGCACAACGCTCCCCGGAGACCCTGCGGAAGCTCGACGAGGTCGATCTCGTGGTCGGCAATACCGCGAAGGCGACTTTAGTACGTCACGTCGTCGACTGGGCGGGGGATGAGATCGTTCCCTGCGCCACCGGTGACGACGTGCAGGCTATCAGTCCGAGCGCGGCCCGAACGCGCGCCATGGTCAAGATTCAGGAGGGCTGCAATCAGGTATGCGCCTACTGCATCGTGCCGAAGGTGCGCGGACGCGAGCGGAGCATTCCGCCGGACGAGATCGTTGGCACGATAGACGAATACACGAGCCGCCGCTACAAGGAAGTCGTCCTCACGGGAACGCAGCTGGGCTCGTATGGCTTCGACCTGGAGGGCATCGACCTCGCCGGTCTCATCCATTATGTGCTCAACCGATGCAGCATGGCGCGGCTTCGAGTCTCGTCGCTGCAGGCCCACGAGATCGACGAGCGTCTGCTGGTGCCGTGGTCGGACGACAGGCTTGCGCCGCATTTTCATCTCCCGTTGCAGAGCGGAAGCGACGCGGTCCTCAAGCGCATGAGACGGCGGTATGACAGCCGGCAGTTCCTCGACGCGGTAGACGCCATTCGGAAGGCCATCCCCGATGCCGCCGTCACGACGGACGTCATTGCTGGCTTTCCGGGAGAGACCGAGAACGATTTCGAGGAGACCTATCGCCTGTGCAGGGAGGTCGGTTTCGCCTCAATGCACGTCTTCCCGTACTCCGCACGACCGGGTACCAGCGCCGCGCATTTCCGTGACGACGTTGCCCCGCAGGTCAAGTCCGAGCGGGTAGGGCAGTTAATCGCACTCTCAAAGGAACAGGGAGCAGCCTTCCGTGTCCGGTTCGTCGGGACCTCTCGGCAGGTCCTGTGGGAGTCACGAAAAGCGGGCAAGTGGGTGGGACTCACGGACAACTACATCCGGATGACTGCACGCTCGGAATGCGAGTTGGCGAATGAAATCACATGGGCGCGAATCGTTGGGCTGAACGGGCAGTCGGTAATTGCAGAGGTCGAATAGTCCATTCGTGGCGGCGGACGATTTGTCGCAATTCCGGTACAATCACCCTGGTAGCAAGCACGCAGCACTTTGGAGGAAAACTGTGATTATCTTGAGTCCCCCGCTCGGCCAATTCCTTACCGTCGGTCCTGAAGGTGAGGCCGACCGAGACGAACTGATCAAACACGCGGCCACGATGGACGTTACGACCATTACCGTCCAGAGAGTGCGTCCCGAATACGACGATGACGACGTGCACGAACTTCGGGAGTTTCTCGATGAAAACGGCCTGAGCGTCGGCGAGTTCACCGGCTTCTACAAGGGGACCAGACCCTGGGGCGGTCTCGGCGGGTATGATCGAGAGGACCACCGTTACACGTTGGAGCTGTACGAGCGTCAGCTGCGGCACGCGAAGATTCTCGGCGCACATCTCGTAGGTTTCGGCACGCTGGTCGGTCGCGGGACACCGAAGATGTGGGAGGAAGACACGTGGCGGCAGGTGCTCGACGGCATCCGGGAACTGGCCGACCTTGCGGAGGATGCGGGGATTGACATCGGCGCGCACCCCCACGTCATGACCTGCATGTACTCGGTGGATCGCCTCAAGCAGATGCTCGACACCGTCGCGTCTCCACGCCTGAAGATACTCATGGACCCCGTCAATCTTGTTCACCCCCATATGGCATATCGCACGACCGAGCTGGTCGACGAGATATTCGACGGACTGGGGCCCGATATAGTCGGCCTCCACGCGAAAGATGTCGCGGTCAGCGGAGGCGGCAAGATAGTGAGTCATGTCGGAGAGGCCGTCCCCGGCGAGGGCACAATGGACTATCACACGATGTTGCGTCGATTGGACGCTCTCGACCACGACGTGACCGTCCATGCAGAGCACTTTCCGTACCCGCAGACCGTCCAGGGACAGCAGTACATTCGCAGCGTCGCTCGCGAGGTCGGCGTCGAACTCAACTGACGTGAGGTCTGGATGAGACTGAAGGACAAGGTCGCAATCGTCACGGGAGCCGCATCCGGGATCGGAGAGGCCACGTCGCTGCTTTTCGCAGAGCATGGGGCTAGCGTCGTCGCGTCAGACATCGACCAAGAGGGAGCGGAGAAGACCGCTGCCGCAATCGTTGAACGGGGAGGGGAATCCATCCCCGTCCTGGGCGACGTTACGGACTCCGACGAGGCGTTGAGCATCGTCCAAAGGGCAGTCGATGGCTACGGCGCCCTGCACATCCTCGTAAATAGCGCCGGCATAACCGCGCGGAGCCTTCCATCGACGACGCATCCCGAAGAGGTCTGGGATCGCGTTATCGAGGTGAACCTCAAGGGCACCTATCTCATGGCCCTCCACTCCGTCCCCGAGATGGAGAGGGCAGGGGGCGGGTCGATCGTGAATCTCGGTTCCATCATGAGCGTCGTGGGTTACCCGCCCAGTTGGAAGAGCGGGTTCAATCCGTATCCTGTCTCGAAGGGCGGAGTCCTCCAGTTCACCCGCAACCTCGCCATCGATATGGCCGCGAAGAACATCCGCGTCAACTGTCTGGGTCCCGGGTTTACGGAGACTCCTCTGACCAGATCGCTCACGGAGGACGCCGATATGAAGAGGTTTCTGGAGGAGCGGCACCCGATGGGTCGACTTGGCCGGCCCGAGGATGTGGCCTACGCGGCGCTCTTCATGGCTTCGGACGAGTCGTCCTTCATGACCGGCTCATACCTACCCGTCGACGGGGGATATACGGCTCAATAGCCGTTATTCGGCCCTGTCGAAGACGAGGACGCGACTCTTCCAGACTTCGCGGTGGATGCTTTCCAACGCCTTGTGGCTTGGCCGCTCGACAGCCAGCAGCCGCTTCATCACCGGCAATTTCGACCTTTCGAGGAACTCGCACCGCTTGAGAAAGCCGTTGATCGTCTGGCGTTCTCCACCGGTTAGCACGCAGTCTATGGATTCGAGGTGCGGCTCGAAGATTCGCCGGGTGACTTCGCACCCCGCGTCGTACAGCTCTCGGATCAACCGGTCACGACTCCGCATGAATCTCCGCTGGGAGGACCCGCCCGCCCTGTGGCGATTCTTGACGTGGCGAGTATCGGTCTTGGAGGCGAGCAGCTTATCGCCTCGTACCACGCCTATCGCGTACCTGCCCATTCTCAGGAGCACGACTCCGACGGTTACGTCTCGCTTGTACACCTCTTCAAGATCGGATCCGTCGATTCCATCGGTGAACCGGTCTTCGTCGATAGGGAAGGGTGGAAGAATAGCCAATGCCTTGCGATCGGTCCAAAACACAGCCGCTCCGGTCTCTGATTCAGGAACCGCGTTCGAGAACTTGCGAATCTGGTCCTTTGCCGCAGAGCTTCCCATCTCTGCCCCCGCGAGGGAGAGACTCAGAGAGGGGGGCATTCTGCCGCTCCAAGGCTGAAGATACAGTGTCCCGCTGTCGGGCTTACCATCATCTATCTCGTCAAGCAATCTCCGAACGCGCGCCGGGCTGGCGAAAAAGCGCTCGGACACAACGGGGTTTGAAGCTCTCTTGACCAAGGCAGTGTGTCTACACAGGTATGAGTAACTCGATTCTATCACCTGAGGGCGTGAGGGCCTCTGTGGTAAGCTTTGAACCGAGAAACGCAGACGCGGGAGAGTACAAATGCGGGTAGCCGTGGGTGGAGACCACGCAGGCTTCGAGATGAAGACCCTGGTCGCCGAGCACGTGAGGTCGCTCGGCCACACGGTCGACGACGCCGGGGCCTACGAGTACGATGCCCTCGACGATTTCCCCGACTTCTCCGAGGCGGTCTCGGTTCGGGTGGTCGACGGCAGGGCGGAACGCGGTTTGATCGTGTGCGGAAGCGGCGTTGGAGCGAGCGTTGCCGCCAATAAGGTGCGAGGGGTTCGCGCCGGGCTGTGCCACGACACCTACTCCGCGCGGCAGGGCGTCGAGCACGACGACATGAACGTGGTCTGCATCGGCGCGCGCATCATCGGGGAGGAGTTGGCCAAAGAGGTCGTGACGGCCTTCCTCTCGGCGAGGTTCATCGAGGAAGAGGAGAAGTACGTGCGTCGGCTCAACAAGGTGCTCGATATCGAGCGGCGCAACTGCTGAGGAAGCTAGACTTCCTCGAACGGATAGCTCGGCCTAGCCCGAATATTCCCCGCCGATGAGAACGCCCACGGGCCTTTTCATTCTTTCCGCGTCTTCGAATGCCACCGAGATACGGTCCATGTCCTCGTCGTGCTCGACGAGGTAGTAAGTCATGCGCCAGGCGTGAAGGGTAGGCTCGGTGATGTGGGCGGCCGAGTCGGTCGTGACGCCGCGTCGAGTCCATCCACGGTACCCGATGAAGATGACGAGCGGCGCGGCGATATCGACGGCCATGCCGCGCACCGAGTCGCCGGACTCGAAGAACCCCGTGTTTTGGATCATCACTACGGGCTTTCGCCCTCCTATCCAGAGGCCTGCCGCTATGGGCATACTCTCGGCTTCGCGGGCGATAGGGATGATCCGTAGGGCAGGATCTGCCTGTAGCAGGTTGTACATGTGCCCGCTTTCCGTATCGGGCAGCCATACAACGTCCGTCACGTCGTTCTTGTGAAGCTCCGCTTGAACGGCAGTGGGACTTAGGGTAAGCTCCGGCATAGTTCGGTTCCTCTCGGAAGGCGTCTCGACTTTGGCGCTATTGTAGTGTTGCCCCCTAGGCTGGTCAACAACTGCGGGAAGGACGATGACCCTTCAGCCGCTTCAGGCCATCAACTGCCCCCGATGCGAGACGAAGAATGCGCGGAACGACCGCTGGTGTCGACGGTGCAGGACGCCCCTGGGCGGCTCAACGGACGCGCCGCTGGATGTCCTGTACCCGGCCGAGAGGTGGAGACGTCTCGTGGCGTGGATCGTCGACCTGCCGCTGTCTCCCGCCGCGTTCGTCGCCGGGATGTTCTCGGCAGACATGGGTGGCCCGGCGATAGCGACGCTGGCGCTGCTCTTGCTCGGCGTAACGGGCGTACCCTTCCAGGTCGCCCTTCTCCGACGCGAGGGACAGACCGTGGGGAAGCGGTTGCTGCGTATCCGAATCGTCGATGAGGAAACGGGTGTGAAGGGGACCGCGTACAGGAACGTGGTGTTGCGATATTTCGTCAACTGGATCTTGACCCTGATCCCGCCTTACGTCGTCATCGATCATGCATTCATCTTCGCCAAGAACCGCAGGTGCGTCCACGACTACTTGGCCGGCACGAAGGTCGTAGTGGATTCTCCCCGTACTTGAATGCCACGTAGGGTAGGTTACCTCTGCTACGAAAGTGCGTGGCGCAGTTGGCGGCGTGCAACACATGCGGGGATTTTCCTGAATCATTCTGGGACTTGTCCGAAACTTGTAAAGACAATACAATGGACTCGCCGGGGTATGAGTTCTGCCGAAGGGTGGCCGATCGTCGGTAGAGGAACTCTGGGCGGATCCATTTCTTAGGGGTTAATGTGATGCGAGCGTATTGTCTCAAGTGTAAAACTGAACGCGATGTCATCGAGCGCGAACTGATCACCATGAAGAACGGCCGCCAAGCCACGAAGGGCATCTGCAAGGTGTGCGGGAAGTCCGTCTTTCGGATTGGGAGCGCCTAGCTTCGGTCCGTTTCGACAGCACCAACTTCTGGGGTATGAGCACGCTCAAGGGCTTCCAGATTGGGTCTGGGAAGCAGACCCGACTCGCCAAGTATTTCCGGGACGAGATGCTCCTGCCGGTAGGCCATGATGTGGACTCCTGAGATACCAGGAATTTCCTTTATTTGCTGGACCATTTCGGTGCATATGCGCTTGCCTTCGGTGCGCGACCGCTTCCCCGCGCCGATCAAGCGCCTGATCACCGAGTCCGGTATGACCACACCGGGGATATTGTCGCGCATCCAATAAGCAACCCTGGCTGAGCGCAGCGGTCCGACGCCCACGAGGATGAACACGCGCTCGTGGAGCCCCATGTCGACGACGCGCTCCATGAACGTACTCAGACGCGGGAGATCGAAGCAGTATTGCGTCTGAATGAAGTCCGCGCCCGCCTCGATCTTCTTCTTCAGCCGTAGGGGACGGAAATCGTAGGGCGGGACGAACGGGTTGCTTGCGCCTCCCAGAAACAGGCGAGGTGGCGAAGTGATGGTGCGGCCGCTGAGGAACCGTCCCCTGTCGCGAAGGATTCGCGCCGTTTGGAGCAGCGTAATGGAGTCCATATCGAACACGGGCTTTGCTTCGGGGTGATCGCCCGTGCCAACGCCGTCGCCGGTCAGACACAGGACGTTTCGCACGTCGAGTGCGGCGAGCCCCAGGAGATCGCCCTGCATCGCGATCCTGTTCCTGTCTCGGCAAGCCATCTGCACGATAGCATCGTATCCGGCCCGCCGGAGCAGAGCGGCGACGGCAACGTTCGACATGTGTGCGGTCGCGCCCGATGCGTCGGTGGCGTTGATGGCATCGCACGAGCCGCCGAAGCCACTTGCGTGGTCGAGGACGCACTGCGGGTCGGCGCTGTCCGGGGAGAGGAGCTCAGCCGTTACCGCAAAGTGGCCGGCTCGCAGGACTCGTTCGAGTCGGGAGCCCGACCTCATTCAGCCCACCCAACCGGTCGCTTGGTGACGTTTGGGCTGATGTCGTTGATCCACGACGAGGTGCCCTCGAGCCGCCGGTCCGTTGGGGTGAGGACCTCATGAATCCCGCTGCCAAACTGCGGCATCTTCTGAGATCGTTCCCAGGCCTCCACCCATACGCAGCGCATTTCGGGGATGATCTCACAGTTCCCATTGAGGCGAACGCCTCCGCACGGGCCGTTGCGGAGGTTCTTCGGGCAGGTCATTGGACACGTCATGCCCGTGTTGTGCAGGACGCAGTCGCCGCACATCTTGCAGTCGAAGATGAGGCCCTTCGTTACTCTCTCTCCCGGCACGAACACCTTCTCGACTAGGCCGCCGGGGTTCAGCCGGTTGCGGAAGAGGCGCAGGGCGGCAAGTGTCGCCACATATGCGATTTCGAGGATGCGAGGACGGTCTTGAAGCCGTCGAAGGGCCATGGCAGTGACGTAGGGATCGCCGTTCAGTGGTGTCGGTCGCGACAAATACTATACAGTATTACAGTCGGCGCTATCAGCGGAATCGCCCACGTGGCATGTCGGTCTCGCTTCAATCTGGCGTCGCCCGGACCGCTCTTGCAGACTCGCCAGGCCGTAGCAACAAGAACCCGGATCGATGAGTTTGAGCCTCACCTCGACCCGATTGGCGTAACTTCCAGCTTTCTGGACGGCGATTACCCTGTCCTGCTGGACAGTGCCCTCGCGCGACCCGGTCTCGGTCGATACTCCTACATCACGGCCGATCCGTTCTTGGTCGTGCGTTCCAAGGGCAGGCGAGTAGAGGTCATAGAACGCGGTGACGTAACTCAGTTGGAAGACAATCCGTTCTCGGTCGTCCAGCGACTGTTGTCTGACTTTAGGACGAATCGCCAACCAAGCGGACCTCCGTTTCAGGGCGGAGCGATAGGCTTCTTCGGATATGAGATGGGAGGTTTGTTAGAGCGACTACCGGGAACGGCCGTCGATGATCTTGCTCTGCCGGACATGAATGTTGGCTTCTATGACTGGGTTGTCGCACTCGACCATGCGAATGGCCGAGCTTGGCTGATTACTACCAATTTCAGTAAGGAAGGGCGGGCAAAGTGGGCACTGGACCGAATCCGGGAGGGGCGATTCGCCTCGGCCTCGAAGAACGGGAAGCCTGCCATTGCGACGAATCTCCGGTCGAATTTCACTCGCGATCAATACATCGAGGCGGTGAGGACAGTTAAGCAGTACATCGCCGCCGGGGATATCTATCAGGCGAACATCTCCCAGCGGTTAGAAGCTAGGGTTGATGCGGACCCTTGGGCACTCTATCAAGCCCTGCGAAGCATCGCCCCCGCGCCTTTCGGGGCCTACCTCGGATTTCCGGAGGCCAGCGTCCTGAGCGGGTCTCCGGAACAGTTCCTAAGGGTGGAAAACGGACTCGTGGAGACTCGTCCGATGAAGGGCACGCGCCCGCGGGGAACGACGCCCGAGGACGACGACAGGCTCGGGAGGGAACTAGCCGCCAGTGAAAAGGACCGCGCGGAGAACATCATGATCGTCGATCTGCTGCGCAACGATCTCGGAAGAGTCTGCATACCCGGGACCATCAGGGTTCCAGAGCTTTTCACGGTTGAGAGATACCCGAACGTGCATCAACTCGTTTCCTCGGTGACTGGCGAACTCCGGCCCGAACATGATGCAGTCGACCTCTTGACTGCGTGCTTTCCGGGCGGGTCGGTGACCGGAGCGCCGAAGATCAGGGCAATGGAGATCATCGACGAGATCGAGCCCGTCCGGCGTGGTGTCTACTGCGGCGCAATCGGATACATCGGATTCGACGGCTCCATGCAGCTGTCGATCCCCATTCGCACGATGTTGACTAAAGGACGACAGGTTTACTTGCAGGTCGGCGGTGGCATCGTTGCCGACTCCGACCCTGAATCCGAGTACCAAGAGACGCTGGTCAAAGCACGTGGGGGACTGGAGGCGCTGGGCATCTCCGGTTTGCAAACGGAACGGCTTGGAGTATCATAGTGCGTCGAAATAGACAGAAAGAAATCGACTGAGGGTTCGACATGGGATACGTTAGCTTCGGTTGGACGGGCGAAGTACGAAACATCAAGGTCGAGTTGGACGAGCAAGAGGGCGTCTGGTATACGGTCCACTCCGACGGCGAGGGGAACGACGACCCGATAATGACGCGCATCTTCGGTACGAACCGGCTCCCCTCACCCTGGAGCGGCGAGACCGACAAGGACACCGTCGTCAAGGAACTTGTCGAGCGCAACCCGCATGCGACGGTCGGGTAGGGACGCAAGACATTTCCTGATAGGACTCGTCGCGGACCGCCGCGCTTTCGGTGTGGGCTCCGCCGTAGTAGCACATCGCACAGGCTCTGCGAGAAATCGCTTCCTAATCGGTTAGCGCTTCGTCCATAACCCTCAAGAAGTTCTCGCCGAGAATTTTTCGTATAGCATTCTCTCCGTAGCCGCGCCTGACCAACTCATCGGTGATCAGCGGGACTCTCGTGCAGTCCTCCATCCCCTCAGGCATGGTCGCACCGTCGAAGTCCGATCCAAGCCCGACGTGGTCGACTCCCGCGACGGAAACCATGTGGTCGATGTGGTCGATGATCTCGGTGTAGTGTGGCTTCGTCAGCTCGGCCACCTTCTCCTCGTGGCGTTCATCAATGTCGCTCAATGCGCTCTTGAGGCCATCGGAGTTTGCCGAATGGTCCTTTTCGGCTCTCTTGACCTCGTCGGCCTTTTCCGAGTCAATCGCGTCCTTCGCAACGCGGTACGCCTCTCCTACAAAGGTGATTTCGTAGTTCACACCGATGACGCCCCCGTTGTCGGCAACCGCCTTGATCTGGTCGTCTTCCATGTTTCGTGGAGCGGCGCAGATGGCCTTGGCGGACGAATGAGACGCGATGACCGGCTTCGTCGTCGTAGAAATGGCGTCCCAGAAGGTGGCGGGAGCTACGTGTGAGATGTCGACCAGCATTCCGAGCCGGTTCATCTCCCGCACGACCTCCTTGCCGAAGTGGTTCAGTCCACCGTGCCGGGGCTCATCGAGCACGCCGTCGCCCCAATTGTTGGTGTTGTTCCAGGTGAGCGTCATGTATCGCGCGCCGAGCCGGTGGTACATGCGGAGGATGGACAGGTCGTCGTCGATGGAGTGCCCGCCCTCGATGCACAGGATGCCGGCGAGCTTACCGGCGTCGGTGATTCTCCGCACGTCGTCCGCCGTCGTGGCCTGCTCGATCTGATCGGGGTAGTTCCCCATCAGGGTGTGGAACGAGTCCATGTAGTCGAGGGTCACCTGCACGACCTTCTTCTTTTCGATCCAGCTCGGCGAAGCGAAACACGCGAAGAACTGGACGTTCTGGTTCCCCTCCTTCATGCGAGGCAGGTCCATGTGCGTCTCTTCCTGGCGTTGCCCGATATCGACGCCGTGCCGCGTGGGCCACGCAAGGCTGTCGGAGTGCGTGTCGACGACGAGCGACAAATAGTGGATGTCTCTCGCCTCTTTGCTGATGTTCATGTTTTTGCCTCGCGGAAGTCGAATGTAATCTTTAGCCCCGTATGCCCTCGTAGAGTACCTGACTTCCCATGACGAAGAGAAGCAGGACGAGCAGCCTGACGATCCAAGCGCCCTGGATCCTAACGGCCAGCCGCGCTCCGATCTGTCCTCCGATGAGTATGCCAATCCCGGCGAACAGGACCGTCGGGAACCATTGAACGTGCAAGAGCGAGGCGTGAACGACCGATCCTACGGTCGAGTAGAACGAGAGGGCGAATACCGAGGTCGCCACCGCCACGCGAACCGGGAAGTTGAACACGCCCACGAGCAGAGGCGTTCTCATAAAGCCGCCGCCCGTACCAAAGAAGGCGGATATGAAACCGATGGCGAAGTTCGTCGAGGTCGCCAGCGGTTCGTTGAAGTGATACCTAAACCGCTGACCGCGCTTGGTATCGATGCGGCGCTCCTTGATGAACGACCTGAATGCCCGCATTCTCTTGGGCCTCTTAACTCGTTTTGGCATATATGACCGCAGGAGCAACTGCGCGGCAAGTACGACGAGGAGTAATCCGAAGAGGATGCGAAACAGGTCGCCGCCGACTTTGGCGACGGCGAACGGGGCAATTATGGAGCCCGGGATTGCGACGGCGGCAAAGAGAATGCCGCTCCTCAGATCAACGAACCCCAGGCGCGTGTAGGTGTACGTGCCCGCAAAGCTGTTCAAAGCAACGAGGGTGAGCGAGGTGCCTGCTGCGATCTCGGGATCGAAATCGAAGAGAATCAGGAGCATGGGAACGAAGATAACGCCGCCGCCGGTGCCGACCATGACACCGAAGGTGGCCGTCGCGCAGCCAAGGATTACCAGCGCCAGCCATTCAACCATCTGGACAGACTAAGACCGCGATCTCATTGCTCGGACACCTCTCGCAGCGCTTTGTCGATGAACTCAGGGGGAACGTCGCTTCTTGTCACCGCATTGCCAATGCCGTCCAGGAGCACCCATCGGACTCTCCCACCGACCGTCTTCTTATCCATACTCATCGCGTCTTTGATTGCCGTAAGATCGGCGTCTTGGTACTTGAGCGGCAGTCCGTAGGCCTCCAACACGGAGCGCTGGCGAACAACGTGCTCGTCGCTCAACATGCCCATCCGGTTGGAGATATCCGCCGCGGCCATCATCCCGATGCTCACCGCCTCGCCGTGCAGATAGCGTTCATAGCCGGTAACGGCTTCGAGCGCATGGGCGGTCGTATGACCGTAGTTGAGCAGCGCGCGAATGCCAAGCGTCTCTCTTTCATCCCGCGAAACCACGTCGGCCTTGATGGCCACACTCCGGCGGAGCGCGTCGCTCGCCGTCTCCGGTTCTAGTGATCTGATCGCGTCGATGTTCTCCTCGAAAACGCGGAGCAGCGGTTCGTCCAGAATCAGAGCGTGCTTGATAGCCTCGGCCCAACCGGAGACAAGGGCTCGGTGGGGCAGGGTGGACAGCGTTTCCACGTCGGCGAGAACGAACTCCGGCTGTTTGAACGCGCCGACCAGGTTCTTACCCTGAGGCAGGTCGACTGCGGTCTTGCCCCCTACTGCCGCGTCCATCATCGCCACGAGCGTGGTCGGGGCCTGCACGACCGGCATTCCGCGCAGATAGGTCGCCGCCGCGTACCCCGCCACGTCGCCGACGACGCCACCGCCGACCGCGACAATGAGATGGCCGCGCTCCGCCTTTCGCTCGGCGAGCCAGCGATAGATGTGCGACAGGGTGTCGAGGCTCTTGTGTCGTTCGCCCGACTCCATGACGAAGATGTGGCTGGGGATGCCGGCTGATTCCATCGACATCTGGACGGTCCGCGCGTGTCGGTGTACGAGATTGTCGGTGATGACGTAGGCGGCGCCGGGATCTATCAGCGTCTTGACGCGCTCGCCGACCATTTGGGAGATTCCCCAGCCCACCCATACGGGGTAGTCCCCGAAGGACGTGCGCACCGTTGCCGCAAGATCGGCGTCAAAGGACTCCACCGGACTCGCCCGGTTCGAGCAGATATCCCGTGCTCTCACGACCTCGGAAGCCACCTCGTTCACAGACAACTCATCGGTATGGATAGTCCAGTGGGCGAGGGCGTACAGGGGCTGTCGCTCGGCCTTGAGGCTGATGATGCGACGCAACGGGTCGGAGTCCTGCAAGAGTGGTCGGACTACCTGCTCGTCATGGGTCTCGTCTGGACCGGACAACCGGCGGTAAATTGTGTCGGCGCGGGCTTCGAGACAGACGATGGTGCCCGCAGCATCCATGATGCGCCGGTTTCTCTCTTCGAGGACGATACCCCCGCCGGTCGAGATCACCTGCCGTTCACCCTCGGAGACCGACTCCAAGGCAATTCGTTCGAGCTTTCTGAACGCCGCCTCGCCGTCTTCGCGGAAGATGTCCTCGATGGCGCGCCCGGTCGCGGCGACGATCTCGTCGTCGGTGTCGCGATAGCTCCAGCCGGTCATGGCGGCGACCTGTTTGCCAACGGTCGTCTTGCCGCTGCCGGAGAACCCGGTCAGGTAGATGATAGATCCCATGAATTCTCGTCCACTATTCGAGTGCTTGCTGAGCAGCTCGATACATCACATCTACGGGGGCCTTCTTTCCCGTCCACAGCTCGAAAGCCGCCGCGCCCTGATAGATGAGCATCCAGAGCCCTCCCAGAACACGTGCGCCCACTTGCTGAGCGCAACGGAGGAACGGCGTCTCTGCCGGAGTGTACACCATGTCATATGCCAGCGCGTCACGCGGTATGGATACCGCCTCTAACGGAGTCTGACTCGCGCCATCGCCCGACGCCATGCCTACGGACGTCGAGTTGACGATCAAGTCGGCGTCACCCGACACATTCTCCAAGGGAACGGCGTCGACCCTTTCGAGGAGACCTTCAACGTCCTCTGCAAGCGACTCTGCCCGCGCGACGGTTCTGTTGGCGATGGTCAGACGCTCCACGCCTTCGCCGGCCAGGGCGTAGGCCGCGGCCCTTGCGGCGCCGCCGGCCCCGAGAAGCAGAACGGTCTTGCCACGCGGCTCGAAGTCGGCCTTTTCCTTGAGGCTCTTGACGAACCCGTAGGCGTCCGTGTTGTACCCTGCCAGTGATCCGTCCCGGTTGACGACCGTGTTTACCGCTCCGATGTTTCGCGCCATTTCGTCCACATCGTCTACCAATTCCACCAGATGCTCTTTATGGGGAATCGTGATGTTGAACCCCATGTACTCCGCATCGCGCAGTCGTTCGACGGTCTGGCTGAGGCGTTCCGGCGGTGTCGGCCAAGCCGAGTACGTCACCGGGATCGCGTGGTAGTCGAGCGCCGCCTGCTGGAAAATGGGCGACAGCGTGTGAGAGAGCGGATATCCAATGACGCCGAGCTGTTTGGTCATCAGGGGTCCCGGGCGAAGGTGGCCCTAGTATATCAGACGCTTAGGGCGATCTTGACGAACCGGGACTGAAACGCAATTGGGCAGGGGAGCGAGAATAGCGCGGTATTCCCGCGTGTTGCGAAAGGCTAGCCGGACGCTCGCGAGTCGAGGTAGGACTGCAGGATGACCGCCGCTGCCGCAGAGTCGATTTCGCCTCGACTTCGCGCCCTTTGGGGCTTGGACTGACTCAAGAGCCGCTCGGCCTCGACGGTGGAGTACCGCTCGTCCGCCGTTTTCACAGGCATCGGAGAACGATCCTCCAGTTTCCGTGCGAACGCGGCGACTGACCTCGTCTGCTCGCTGTATCCGCCGCTCAGCGAGATGGGCAGACCGACGACGATTTCACCCACTTCCTGTTCGTCGGCGATTTCCAGTATTGTGTCGATGGCCTTACTGTCCGACGTGCGTTCGATTGCGATGAGCGGTGACGCAAGAATGCCCAGCAGGTCGCTGACGGCCACGCCGATGCGTTTGTCTCCTACGTCGAGGGCGAGAATCCTCACGCTTGGTCCAGCTGCTCTTCGACGAGGCTTGGCACGAGGTTGAGGGCGTCATCGAGCTTTGAGGCGTCCCTGCCTCCCGCCTGTGCGGCATCCGGTCTTCCGCCGCCGCCGCCGCCGATCATCTTAGCCGCACCTCGAACGATGCCGGCGGCGTCCAGCCCGGACGAACGCAGATCGGGCGTGACCATCGAAATGAGGGAAGGACGCTCGTTTATGACGGCCCCGAGCACGACGACACCGCTGCCCATCTTGTCCCGGAGCCAGTCTCCCATTTCCCGCATGGAGTCCACGTTCGCGGCATCAACCCTTGCCGTCAGCACGGAAACGCCTCCAACGTCCTCCCGCCGTTCGAGAAGATCGCTTGCGGACGAAAGAGAGAGCTTGCGTTCAAGGGTCTCCTTCTCACGGCGCAGTTGAGATAGTTCGTCGAGCAGGCCGTCTATGCGTCCCTCTATGTCGGCAACGGGAGTCTGGAGTTTGGATGCCACGGCGTTGGTGGCATAAATCCGCTCGTTTACCACGCGCTCCGCCCCGCGACCGCTCGTGGCCTCGATGCGGCGCATTCCCGCGCCGATGCTCGATTCGCCGAGCACGAAGACGGAGCCAAGCTCGCCCGTCCGGGCTACGTGCGTACCGCCGCAGACCTCGAAGCTGAAGGTCGCACCGTTCGCGATCTCGATGAGGCGCACGGTGTCCTCGTACTTGTCGCCAAAGAACGCGAGTGCGCCGCGCTCAATGGCGCTGGAGTACCTGTCCTCCGACTTCATCACGGTGGCGTTGTGCCGAATCTTCTCGTTCACGAGGAACTGTATCTGTCGCATCTCGTCGGGCGTGACCGGCTCGACGTGGGAGAAGTCGAAGCGAAGCCTGTCGGGGGCCACGAGCGACCCGGCCTGACGCACGTGCGCGCCGAGCACCTCCCGCAGGGCCGCGTGGAGCAGATGCGTGGCGGTATGGTTCCGCGCGGTATCCTCTCGACGCACGGGATCGACGTAGGCGTCAATGGGCTGTCCCAATGCTATCTTGCCCTGTGCGACCTTGCCGAAGTGCATGATGAGATCGGGCATGACGCGCTGCGTGTCGTGAACGACGATCTTGCCGTCAGGGCCGACGAGCTCGCCCGCGTCGCCGACCTGACCGCCGCCTTCTGGATAGAACGGGGTCTCCACGAGCGCAATCTCGACCTCGTCACCCTCGGTTATCTCGCCCACAACCTCGCCGCCGGATAACATGCCGACGGCGACCGTGTGCGATACCAGCGAATCGTAGCCGAGGAACTTCACGCCGCCGACACCGAGGCTCTCGTACTGCCGTATTTTCGTGCGGTCGGCGCCGAACGTCGCGCCGGCGCGGGCACGCTCGCGCTGCTCGGCCATGTGTCGCTCGAAGCCTTCCATGTCCACACCCACACCGCTCTCCGCGGCGATCTCCTGGGTCATCTCGACGGGGAACCCGTACGTATCCCAAAGGCGGAAGGCAGTCTCACCCGCCAGGGAGTCCGCGCCTGCGAGGGCGTCGTTCAGCATCGCGTAGCCGTTCTGAAAGACCGACAGGAATCGTTCTTCCTCCAGCTTGATGACCGTCTGTACGAAATCGCGATTGTTGCGGAGCTCCGGGTAGGCGTCTCCCATGATGTCGGTTACGGCATCGGCGATATCTCCGAGGAACGGCTCGTCCATGCCGAGCCTGCGGGCGTGACGGATGGCACGTCTCACGAGTCGCCTCAAAACGTAGCCCCGCCCGTCATTGGAGGGAACAACGCCATCGGCAATGAGGAACGCCGAGCTTCGCCCGTGCTCGGCGACGACGCGCATCGCCTGCCTCACGTCGGCGCTCTCTTCGGAGTCGTGACCGGCGATCGCCTCGACCTTGCGAATGAGTGGCAGGAACAGGTCTGTCCCGTAGATGTCCTCGGCGTCCTGAAGGACGACCACCAGCCGTTCGAAGCCCATTCCCGTGTCGATTCCGGTCTGCGGCAGGGGAGGGAGGCTGCCATCCGGGTTTCGGTAGAACTGCATGAACACGAGGTTCCACAGCTCCACGTATCGTTGGCAGACCATCCCGGTGTCAGGGTTCACATTCTCGCAGTTGGGACCACAGTCGTCGAGGCCGCAGCCGGGACGGGCGTCTCCGAAATCGTAGTGGAGCTCGGCGCACGGCCCGCAAGGGCCCTCATCTCCATGAATGGGAGGCCCCCACCAGTTGTCCGCGTCACCAAACCGATAGATGCGGTCCGTAGGGATGCCGTGCTTCTGCCAAAGGTCGTAGGCCTCGTCGTCACCATCGTGCACCGTTGCGGAGAAATTCTCCCTCGGCAGACCCATGGCGGATTCGAGGCAGTCGACCGCGAACTCCATGGCGCCGTCCTTAAAGTAGTCGCCGAAGCTGAAGTTTCCCAGCATCTCGAACATCGTCAGGTGAGTCGCGTCGCCGACCTCGTCGATGTCGACGGTGCGGAAGGACTTCTGCGACGAAGTCAAACGGCGATTTGGGGGAGTAGCATCGCCCGAAAAGTACGGCTTGAACTGCACCATGCCGGCGTTGGTGAGCAGCAGGGTAGGGTCGCCCACGGGAATGAGCGAGGAGCTGGCAACTCGTGAGTGCTCTTGTGACTCAAAGTAGCTGAGGAATCGTTCACGTATCTCGTTCGAGTTCATTGTCGGTCGCTTTCTGTTGGTAAAGCTCGAGGGTACATTATACTCAATCAGGTTCGGCCCCAAAATGATTACGTCCGGTCTGGCTTATAATGACGACGAGCGCGAACATCAGTCACCCGGAAACGCACCGGCCATCCCGACACATACTCCATGAGCAATTTCACACTTCACAAGACCGACGGCGATGCCCGTCATGGGACGCTCCACACGCCGCACGGTGACGTGCCGACCCCGGCCTTCATGCCCGTAGCGACGCAAGGTTCCGTAAAGGCGGTCGATCCGAACGACCTACGCCGGATGGGAGCGACTATACTTCTTGGGAACACCTATCATTTGTATCTGCGACCCGGGGTACAGTCTATTCGGGATTCGGGCGGTCTCGCGTCCTTCATGGCTTGGAACGGCCCGACGCTGACCGACAGTGGAGGCTTCCAGGGTTTCAGCCTCGAGCATCTGCGGAACATCAGCAAGGAAGGGATCGAGTTCAGGTCGCACATCGACGGCAGCAAGCACATGTTCAGTCCTGAATCGGTCATTCGCCACCAAGAGGGCATCGGGGCTGACGTGATCATGCCGATCGACGTTTGCGCGCCCGGCGGAAGCGACCGCGCCGGGGTGGTCGAAGCTGTCGAACTGACGACACGATGGGCCGAGCGTTGTCGAGCGGCGCAAACTCGTGACGACCAGATGCTCTTCGGCATCGTTCAGGGCGGGACCTTCCCCGATCTGCGTGAGGAATCGGCTGAGCAGATCACCGCGTTGGACTTTCCTGGCTACGCCCTCGGCGGTCTCAGCGTCGGAGAGTCCAAGCGCGACATGTACAACACCGTAGGGCATTCGACCGAGCTCTTGCCCTCCGAGAGGCCCCGGTACCTCATGGGAGTCGGTTCGCCGGAGGACCTTGTCGAATGTGTGGCGAGCGGTATAGACATGTTCGATTGCGTCCTGCCGACGCGGATCGCGCGCAACGGGGCGCTCTTTGTTCGCGACGGACGTGTAAACGTCGACACCGCGCGCTTTCGAGATCAGCAGACACCGATAGAGCCCGACTGTGACTGCTACACCTGCGAGACGTTCTCCGCAGGGTACGTTCACCATCTTTTCAAGGCCAACGAACTTCTCGCGTACCGTCTAGCGACGGTCCACAACCTCCGATTTGTGCTCCGTCTCATGGAAGAGATCAGCGCCGCCATCCACGACGGTGCATTCCAGCAGTATCGAACGGCGTTTCATGCCCGTTTTGTTCCGCCGGACGAGAGGACACGCCGGGAGCAGAAGCAGAGGTGGCTGGACGCGCAACGACGGCGGCCTGACAGGGCATCGAGTGAGACGACGGGTTAGAAGAAAACCATTCTTATACCAATTCGTGCTAATACCACCGTATTCTCGCTGACCAAACACTCTGGATTCCGGCCTTCGCCGGAATGACGGTGGGTGGTCTCTGCTATGTGCGCTGCATTTAAAGGATTATGGCGCAGTCATGACGAATTGGTATTAGTCTGAGGCCCACTCGTGGTCTCGTGGGATCGTCCACGTCTCCGACAGGGCGATGCAGCAGGTGCTGATGACTGTCGTGTCGTCCAAAGGACGGGGGTGGGCCTTGCCGGACGCGACGATGCCGTTCATGGTCATCTGCGCCCGCGCCGCAGGGATCAGGAGGCTGTACACACCGTGCGGCTGGCCTTCCTTTTCGCCGGGCGGATTTGCCACCATTACCGGCTCACCGATGTCGTACCACGTCAGAGTGATGTAGTCGTCGCGCGACTCAATGTACTCAGTCCAAAAGGATAGAGTGTCGCCCGATTTCCAAAAATCCCCCTCGATAATCGGGATATCGCCCCCGTACTGGTCGCCCATGGACGCCTGAACGCCCTCCTGCAACCACCGCGCCATGTCGATGTTGTCGGAATAGATGCGGGCCTCGCCACCAGTCAACTCGCCCTTCGTGAAGAGCACGTGGCCCGGACCCCTAGGCGAGTGAACGATTCGCCAGTGGCTGTTGCTGGTTGTTGGGTCAGACTCGGGTGACTCGCCCAATCGCAGGAACGAGTTCTCTCCCGTTAGTCGGACTTTGTTGGCGTCAACTCCCATATCACTTCACCTCGTTTCGTTTTCATCGTCGCGGTCGCCCATGAAGGGCAGCTTGAACACCCCGGACTCGGGGCGGATCGTGGGCAGCGACCCGGGCGGACCAACGGTTGCAAACTCGGCCACCTCCGAGGGGTCCATTGGCTTGAGGTCGATCTGCACGGGCGATGAAATGCCGCCCGACAGCACCATCGACATTGCTTCGCGAACGGTCATAGTCGTGTCGTAGATGTTCTGGATCGGCACCATCGCGACCCAGCCTGAGTTGGGAGTCGGAGCGGTTGGTAGGTAAATGACGCCCATGGTGGTGCCGGGCACGACGTTCGATATCCCCGTGAGGAATCCGATCATCCAGGTCCCCTGCTTCGGGTACTCTACCACCACCACCCGCTTGAAGCCAGCCGTGCTCTCGCCCGTGAACGACTCGATGAGCTTCCTGGCGGGGCCGTATATCGCGCCGATCAGGGGAATCTTGAGCAGAAAGAGCTGCAGAGTGCGGATGCTGCGTCGGCCAAGTCGCTTTGTCCAGACCAGTCCGAGAAGATAGACGATGATGAGCAGTACGAGTAGGCCCAGTCCGGGAATATGCCTATCAGTGATCCCCTCAAGGAGGGGTTGGAGCAGCCCGTCAATGTTGTTAAACACCCACACTAGCAACACGTAGGTGATGGCTATGGGAACGAGGATCAGGATGCCCGCGATAAGCGTGGCGCGAATGTGTCCGGCGATCTTCTTGCCGAGGGACGGTTCTTCCGGTTCTTCAAACATCGAGAGCCTCGTTGAGATTACCCTTCACGGGTGACTCGAACGATCCATGAGCCATAGTTGACCGTAAGTTTATGAACGGACGGCGAGGCTGTCAACAGATATCCAAGAGAAGACCACGAGTCCGAGGAACAAGCGAGAAGTAACATCGACCGGTTGGACGTGCGTTCCCTCTCTATGGAGACTCGCTGCCGACCTGCATAATCTCTTTGCTGTGACACCACGCCTTGAAGCTCTCGTCCACACGATCACAGAAAGCGGAGAATGCCTCGCCGGTCTCGTAGAGCTCTTGAGCGCGGAAGACGATGGTCCGATTGCAGGCGAAACGGTCGCCCCCATCGGTCGACATTGCGCACATCGAGAGCGCTTCGTCCGCCCCTGAGACCTCCCAGAACCTGTTCTGTACGGCTCCCTCGATGCAGTACGCCCGGTTCGTCGGATCCTCCGCGAGGCCGCACAGTTCGATGGCGCGTCCGGGATCTCCGACCGTGAAGCCGCCCACGTCCCGGCCAAGACTGCGGAAGCAGTAGTGGTGGGCCTCTTTGGGGGCCGCGGCGCAGGTCTCGGCGACCCTGCTGAGGTCGTTCTCGTAGAGGATCATCATGCGGGTGCTCTGGTAGAAGTAGCACATCTGCACATACTGCTCGTCGAGCGAGTTGCAGGGGTAGTGCGGGTCATCGGAGAGGTACTCCGTTACGTGGCCCATGAGTCCCGATAGACCGCCTATGACGTTCTCCATGAAGACGCCGGAGTAGCAGGCCCGGTGGTCGGTAGGGGAGTTAAGTTCCTCGCAGAGCGAGAGGGCGTCGTGTAACTCATAGCTCGTCCATGCCATAAGGCCGTGTCCCACTCCATGAAGGCACTGAAGGTAGTAGAAGGAGACGCTCGCATAGCTGCAAAGGGCGGACACGTCCTCGCGAAGATTCACGGTGCCGCGATCTCTGAAAAGCGCCTCGGTCGCTCCGTGATACGTCCCCGCTTGGCATTCGTGACTCGATAGGTAGAATGCCGCCGCGCCGAACAGCTCGTATGCCATGCGGCCGGCGTCGTGAGCGCGCTGGTGACAGTCGGCGTTCGTGCGTTTCGACCCTTCCAGCAGGGCTTTCACGGTACCGGCGGGACCGTATTCGCGCAGGAATATTGTTATGGCGTTGTCGCTTTCGTACAGTTCCATGTACTGCGTGAGCGACAGGTCGGACGGCTCGCTGAAGTCAAGGCCCTCCGTGGTAAGAACCAGGGGCACCGGTGTCTCGACAGGCTCGCCGCTCACGACGATGAGTCCACTGCGTTCCGGGCCGAGGTGGTTGTGGTACCGCCAGAAGCCGGGACGCTCGAATGTGAACGCCCAGGATTCGCCGGCCTCGACCGGAGCCTTTGCGTCGAACTCCGGGTAGATTTGGTGCGTAGGGTGGATATTCGATGCGGGCCAGAAGAAAGTCTCCGACTCGTTCGCGAATAGCACCCGCTGCCCGACCTCGACTTCGAGCCGCAGCGGGCTGAAGCCCTCGCCGTCAAACGTGATGACTTGTAGGTCCGGCGAGTCGACCGCGAGGGGTCGTAGGAAATGTTCCCCCTCCTGCTGCCCGCACGCCGCCAGAACGGTTAGGACGAGAAATAGTGAAGACACCCCGCGAACCCAAGTGCTCATTGCCCAAGCGTAGCAATGGGGTAGGGGGCAGTCAACAAAGGCAAGTCGGCATGGTATCCTTCCGGCATAATGCGAACGGGTTCATGGAGGGCCGCATGGAGACTCTCAACGCTAGGGAATTTGGCAACGCGCAAATCGGTGAGGGAACGATCATCGAACCGAACGTCGAGATAGGACTTCGCTACCACGAGGACTGCGGCCCCGCGGTCTTGGGCAAGGACTGCATGATCCGACGGGGAACCGTCATCTACGGCGACACGCGCATAGGAGACCACTTTCAGGCCGGGTACAACTCCGTCGTCCGCGCGCTCGTCAAGATCGGCGATTACTGCACGCTCATGAACCAGTCGACGATCGAGGGCATCGTACGGTTCGGGATTGGGGTGCGCGTGATGTCCCACGTGTACATACCGTCCCGCACTTGGGTCGGCGACCACGTGTTCATTGGCCCCGGCGTCACCTTCACCAACGACCGCTTCCCGGGCCGCATCGAGCCGATGCCGACGCCTCGCGGAGCGACCATCGAGGACCACGTGATGATCGGAGGCGGCGTGACCGTGATGCCGGACATCACCATCGGCGAGGGCAGCTTCATCGCCGGTGGCGCGGTCGTGACCAAGGACATTCCGCCGCGAAGCTTCGTCATAGGAGTGCCGGGGAGGATATCCCCGCTTCCCGCCGAGCTCGACCGCCCGAATATCCGCGAGCTGACGATCCAGACCCGCAGCTTCTGGGACCCGCGCTCTCCGTACCAAGGCGAGTCTGTCTGGCCGGACTGGTGGCCGGACAAATTCACCGACTAGACAGAATCGACACGTGCAGCCCTGAGATCCAAGCGGAGCGCAGGGGAAACGGGTCTGGGGTTCAACGCAAAGGGCGCTAGTGTCGCGGAGTGGGTCAGCGGATTCCCGTCGAATAGGGAGGTGTGGACGAGGAGCCTGGCAACGTCACGATAGAAAATTCTCTGAAAACGACGACATTTCGCGACATTCCACGACATTTTCTTGTTATTGTCAAGTTAGTTAAGTCTCGGTCAGGGACTTGCGCCGCGGGAACATGACCGGTCGCTCGCCTCTTCCCAACATTGCCGACTCGCCGACAAGCTCATGAACCAACGTCCTCGTGACGGGTAATCACATTGCCGTTTGGTGAGCCGTAACATCCAGTTTAGGCTTGCTGTAAGGTCACGTCAAATCGGGCTTGGAAGGGTTCGCTCTACCGGCGCGTAGGTCGCGAAGCGGCCTGTCTTCAGTGCAGCACCGCCGAACTGGCCTGAGGCGCGTCGGTCCCTCGTCGCACAACGGGTGCCGCGTCTCTGGCGAGATTCACGTTGACGAGGGCAGGAAGAGCCGAGGCTCCCGCTCGCTCCAGGGCAGGGGCCAGGTCGTTCGCCGACTCGACGTTCTCGCCGTGACCGCCGAGGGCATCGACGACTCGGTCGTACCGAGAGGGAAGAAGCTCACAGCCCACGAGACGCTCATCGCCGTACTCTCGGAGCTGTATCTGGAACTCCGCATTCCAGGCGGCGTCGTTGCCGAGCATCGCGACGAATGGCGTGTCGTATCGCATGGCGGTGTCGTACTCCATGATATGGAACCCGGCGGTCCCGTCGCCGAGGACCGTCACAATCCGCGCGTCGGGCCGTGCCAATCGCGCCGCGAGTGCGAACGGGATCGAGGTTCCGATAGAGCCCGCCGGACCATTGAGGATCCTCGTCGGCGCCGTAATGCAGGCCTGCGCCCACTGGCCCCACTCGCCGCCGTCACAGATGAAGACGGAGCTAGGGTCACCATCGAGGTATGTCTGAATCGCCGCAGCCACCTCATACGAATGCAGAGGCTCTCCATGCTCCGCTCGCATTTCAGACCATGACGCCGGACGGTAGCTCACGGCGGCATTCACCTCGTCGGCCCAGGCGCTCTCCGGCGCATCGCCGGTAGCAAGCTCCACAATTCGGCGCGCCGAAGGCAGGGGATCGGCGACGATACTCATCGCAATTCTCTCCGGGTCTTCGACGTTCCTGCGGGTGAGGTCGATTGCCGAGGAGTCGGGGTCGATCTGGATGAACCTGCAGTCCGGGCGGACATCGGGAGATGCCCCCATCTTGAGGGTAAAGTCCAGCTTCTTGCCGATGAGGGCGATGAGATCGGCCTCGGCGAGCGCCTCGGCGAAGGCTCCCAGGGCAGGATCATTCGTCCCGCGCGGACTCTCCATCTCCACGACGGGAGCGCCGGTCGCCGCTGACAGATCGGCCAGGACCGCGGGGCCGTCGCCGCGCATCATCATCGACCCAGCCAGGATGAGCGGGGTCTTCGCTCCACGCAACTCCGAGAGCAAGCGCGCGGCATCGTCGTCGTCGATGACACGTTCCGGCGATGTTTCCACACCGCCCGAGACGAGCGCGTCTTCGGGTGATTCGACATCACCGTCGACGGTATTGAAGGGTAGGGCAATGTGGACCGGTCCCGGCCTTCCGGATGTGGCGATGGACATCGCCTTACGTATGTCATTCGGCAGGCTGGAGGGACTCTCGGCTGTCCATGAGGCCTTCGAGACGTGACTCGCCATCTCGGCCTGCGCCATCGCCTGAAACGCCCCCTTGGCGTGCTGGCTCATCGGAGCGCACCCGCTCAGCAGCACCAGCGGCGACTCCGATATCGTTGCGACATAGAGTCCCGTGAGGGTGTTGGCGAAGCCCGGACCAGCCGTGACCAGGGCGACGCCGGGCTGACCTGTCAGCCTGCCCCAAGCGTCGGCCATGTGTACCGCCGCTGCCTCCTGGCGGACGTGTAAAAGGTCTATGTCGGCGTCGAGACAGGCATCGAACACCGGCATGATTTGGTTTCCGGAGACGGTGAAGATCCGCTCCACTCCCGCCGCTCGCAACGTCATGGCAACTGCGTCAGCGCCTCGCATATACCCAACCTCGCTCGATAGATGTCTGCCGATTATACCGCATCGTTCCCATGCTGGCGGGAAGAAATCACGCCGCCGCGAACTGCCACCGGCATCGGAAGTCACTACGAGCTACGCGAAGCCTGACAGATTGGATTATTGACCCAGTGCGGACGGGGGCCGTACAATCTAAAGGCGGCGACAGCGCAGGGGTGTAGCTCAGGCTGGTAGAGCAACGGTCTCCAAAACCGTAGGTCGCGGGTTCGAATCCTGCCACCCCTGCCAGAAACCGACCTCTTTTGCACCGAAGTACACTAAGAGACCGCTAGGTGACAGCCGTTGCGGTGTGATGTACTCCTCTTCTAATCGCGTAGTACCAACGAACGCATCCTAACGGCATGGGAGGAGTTGATGAAGGGTATACGGAAGCTCCAAAGGTGGTTGCGGATAAAGCTGGGCATGGGCTGGCCGATATGCTGGCTTGTTGGGTGCGAGGACTACGCCAACGTAGACCGTGTAGCGTGTGAATCGCATAGGGACAAACCTGTACACTCGTATGCTAATCCGTAATCGGTGGCAGTGAGCCTCCGGTTGCTACTCAGAGTCGTTGTGTCACCCAACCGTCAGTCGGCGCAGGTCAACTCGAATTCGAACTGCTGGATAACGGGGTTCGCCAAGAGTTGCTTGCACATCCCCTCGACGCTTTCGGCGGCCTCGCGTTCGGAGGTCGACTCGACCTCTATCCGAAAATACTTTCCCGTGCGGACGCTCTCGACACTGTCATAGCCGAGCGTAACGAGGGCACCGCGGATGGTAAGGCCCTCCGGGTCGTTCACGGTGGGTTTGAGCGAGACGTAGACCTTTGCTAGGTACTTTTTCATAGGGTTGAACTGAGATTCCCGTACCGTCCGAGTGACAGGCCGTAAGATCAGGGACAGGTGATCGGTTTCAGGCTATCGGCTCGGCCACTCGGGCGCGTTGGCTGAGTTTAGATGGCTCTTAACGAAATCTCTTGCCATAGAGTCGTCGTACACGTCCATCTCTATTAGCCAATTCCATGCGGTCAACGCGAAACGGCTCTCCATGTCGGGGTTCGGCATCAAGATGGTCTCGTCCGTCAGGCTGACGATCTCGGACATCTGGTCAATCTCGTCCGGGCACCCGTCGGGACAATTGTAATGGAGGATGACGCCGCCGTGCTCCATGTTGTGGATGAAACGCTCGGGAGGGAGCGGCTCGTTCTTGATACCCCAGGACGCCCAGTCTTCGTAGTGCCACCCGGAGGTGGGTGGCGATGAGTTGTAGGGAGCGTGTGAGCCGCCTTCGGGTATGTGCTCCCGGCCCTGGTCCTCCTGCCTGACGCCGGGGCCGTCCGGTATCTGGCCACCTCCGCCACCGCCGAAGCTCTGAGGGATGAAGAGAGCAATGAGAAAGAGGCCGGAAACTCCACCAACCGCTACAAGGGCTAGTATTCTCTTGAGCCGGGTGCGGCGGTTTCTGCGCTCGCGCCGGGCGGCACGCGCCTGTGTGGGGGTCTGTCTGCGTCTTGTCGTGACTTCTTCGCTCGCCATATCGCCTCACCGTCTAAAGGGTATGTCGTGGAACTCTCGGCCTTCTAGTCTAGCACGATGGGCCGTTCGTATCTCGTCCTGACCGCAGCGTAGATGGTCAAAACGAGGACCGATGTCATAATCGCGGCGGATGCCAGGCAGTATTCGCAGTAGGCGTGGATGCGGAAGGCCTGCGTGTAGAGGAGGTACAAAGTGAAGACCTCGCCAATGATGGCAATCGACAACAGCGCGTATGACAAGAAGTTGGGAGGGCTGTCCATCCCGAGATATGCGAGCGTCCCAAGCAGCAACGCTCCGTATCCCGCGACACCGATAAAGGCGACTGGGAGGCCCATGAAAACAGCGAACTCGCTCGTGGTGACTTCGCCGCACCCGCCGGACACTCCGCACGCAGGGATGCCGCCGGATACATGTTCCACGCTCAGGTACGTTGCCAGCGCCAGACCGGCTAAGCTGAGGGCCGCAACGGCCCACCTTGAGACTGTGCCCGCCGTCATTGCGCCGCCGCAATCGCCGATTCGATGATCCGGATGAGATCTTCGTTGGACGATGGGGTCAGCATTTCCCCGTTGAGGTATAGCGACGGCGTGCCCCGGACACCGAGTTGCTCGCCACGGCGGAGGTCTGCTTCTACCTTGCCACGGTACTTCCCGCCGTCGAGACAAGCGTCGAATGGGCCGCGATCGAGTTGAAGACCGCCGGCGAAGAGCTTTAGGTTGTCATCGGAGAAGTGCCCCTCGTCTACGCCTTTCCAGTTCTCGAACACGGTGTCGTGGTATTCCCAGAACTTGTTCTGGTCGGCGGCGCACTCGGTTGCCTCGGCGGCACGGAAGGACTCTGGGCCGATAACGGGGAAGTGGCGGAAGACGAATCGGATTTTGCCCGTTTCTACGAAGTCCTCCTTGATCTGTTTGCCTATTCCCAAGGCGAACCGCATGCAATGTGAGCACTGGAAGTCGGCGAACTCCTCCAGCGTAACGGCAGGGAGCCGTGATACCGATTCTTCCTGGGTGGATGTAGAACTGCCCTCGTCTTCAGTCCGGGATGAGTCGTGCTCTTCTTGAGCGACAGCCGGAACGTCGGGGTCGGGTGAAGAGTCCGTGCCGATGGCCGCGAAGACAATTATGGCGACCGCAACCGCGACGAGCACGCCGCCTCCGACAAGCAGGTAGAGCAGTCGCTTGGAGTCCCCCGAAGGCTGACTACGACCTCCCCGATCTCCCTCTCTTCTTCGCTGCCTTCTATTGGCCACTCTAGGATCCTACGTACGGCTCTGATACCAAGCCTGAGATCTCCAAATCTCTAGGTCAAGTCGCTGCCAGTCAGTCGATTGAATGCTTGCAGATAGCGCTCACGGGTCTTGATGACTATGTCGTCCGGGAGGGCAGGGGCGGGGGGTTCGTGGTCCCACCCGACCGAGTCCAGGTAGTCGCGGACGAACTGCTTATCGAAATTGGGCTGCGACTTGCCGGGGGAATACCCTTCGACATCCCAGAAGCGGCTCGAATCGGGTGTGAGCAGCTCGTCGATGAGGGATAGCTTCCCATCGATGATGCCGAACTCCATCTTGGTGTCGGCGAGGATGATTCCATGCTCGATGGCGACGTCGTGCGCGAAGTTGAAGACCTCCATCGCCGTATCGCGGAGCCGGGCGGCGGTGTCGGCGCCAACCATGTCGACGACCTCTTCGTAGCTCATGTTCTCGTCGTGGCCGACCTCTGCCTTGGTGGTCGGCGTGAAGAGCGGCTCCGGGAACTTGTCGCCCTCGACAAGCCCCTTCTGGAGAGGCTTATCCTGAACGGTGCCGGTCTTGCGGTACTCGCTCCACGCAGAGCCGGTGATGTAGCCTCTCACGATACACTCGACGTCGATACGTTCGGCTTTCTTCACGATCATCGAGCGGCGCTGCATGTCGCTTGACAACGCCAGTTCCTGCCGACCGCTTCCCATGTCTATGAAGTGGTTGGGCGCCAAGTGCTCCGTCTTGCCGAACCAGAAGGCCGAAATCTGCGACAGAACGGCCCCCTTGTCGGGAATGCCGTTCGGCATCACCACGTCGAAGGCCGAAATTCTGTCGGTGGCGACCATGAGGTATTCGTCGCCGAGATCGTGGGTGTCCCTGACCTTGCCTCTGTATACGAGGTCGGGTAGGGGAGATTCCATCAGCGCTTGCATTCGTTCCTCCTATTTCAGTCCGACACGCTCGAAGATCTCGTCCACGTGTCGGACATAGTATTTGTAGTCGAATAGGGCTTCCAGGTCTTCCGACGGAAGCAACCCGCCAACGTCGGGGTCGGACCGCATCATGTCCCGGAAGTCCTGGCCGGTTTCCCAACTCTCCATCGCGCGGTTGTGGACGATGCCGTAGGCCGACTCTCGCTCCATGCCCCGTTCGATGAGGGCGAGGAGTACCCGCTGTGAGAAGAGGACGCCGTAAGTCGATTCGATATTGTACATCATGCGGTCGGTGTCGATGTTCAGGTCGCGGACGAGACCCGACATAAGACTGAGCGCGTAGTCGAGTGCGATTGAGGAGTCCGGCAATATCAGACGTTCTGCCGATGAGTGGCTGATGTCCCGCTCATGCCACAAAGCTACGTTCTCCAGGGCGGTGACGGCATGGCCGCGAATCAGGCGGGCCAGTCCACACACACGCTCGGAAAGCTCGGGGTTGCGCTTGTGCGGCATCGAGGAGGAGCCGGGCTGCCCCTTCGGGAAATGCTCCGACACCTCGCGGATCTCCGTCCGCTGCAGGCCGCGAATCTCGGTGGCGAACTTCTCCAGCGACGCCGCGATGAGCGCCAGTGTGGTGACGTACTCGGCATGTCGGTCGCGTTGGAGGATCTGCGTGGACGCGGGGGCCGCCTTCAGGCCCAAGCGCTCGCATACCGCCGCCTCTATGGAGGGAGGAACCGTGCCGTGCGTCCCGACGGGGCCGGAGAGTTTGCCGTAGGCGATGGTCGCTCTCGCGTGGGACAGCCGGTCCTTGTTGCGAAGCATCTCGTCGTACCAGACGGCCAGCTTGAGGCCAAACGTGACCGGCTCGGCGTGAATGCCATGCGTCCTGCCGATCATCAGGGTGTCCTTGTGCTCGACGGCCCTCACTCTGATGGCGTTCATCAGCAAGTCGATCTCCTCGTCGAGTAGGCGGATAGCGTCGAGGATCTGGAGGCTGGTGGCAGTGTCCCAAACGTCGCTCGTCGTCAGGCCGAGGTGCAGCCAGCGGCCTTCAGGCCCGATGCCCTCGGTGATGGACTGCAGGAACGCCGTCATCTCGTGGCGATGGACGACGAGTATCTCTTCAAGACGCTCGTAGTTGTACGTAGCCGACCGCAGCTTCTCCATGTCGGAGAGGGGAATCGCGCCGTGCTCGGTCCACGCCTCGCAGACGGCCAACTCCACTTGGAGCCAACGGTCGTACTTGTTGCGCTCGGACCAGACTGCGCCCATCCGAGGCCTGGTGTATCGTTCGATCATGTGGACTTGCTCACTGTTCGCTCTGCCTTGCGGCTGGGTGAGAAAACTCGCCTCAACGTTCGTTCCATTCCTCAAGTAAGTCATCGATGGCCGGTTTGACGGCCCCGATCAGGCTGATCATGCAGGTTACTATCATTTCACGAAAGGGTTCATGCTCCAGCTCTTCAGGCGTGGGGATTTTGAATCCCATGCCTATGTCGCCCTTATTGTTGTACGCATAGTGCTGGATTTCGAGCTCATCCTCCAGATTGGTCCCGATAACCTTGAGGCGTTCTGCAAGCTCTGAAAAGTGATTCTTCTCCAGCTGCTCCGCTTTCCGCAGCCCGGGTTTCCTGCCGTGGAACTTTAGACTGGTTTCCGCTGATCTGAGTTTGTTGTCGCTGTAGGGCAGGACTATTTCGAAGCTCATTGTCCTGTTGGCCCCCGGCCAATTAGAGTACCAAAGGCTATAGTATCTATACTCATTTCCATCAGCCCATTTGGTTACTGGGGCCCATCCGCTCCGCTTGTCTGGGTGTAGCACAGGGTCAAGTTTCTCCAACACGCGCTCATCCACATTCCGCATGAAGTGGGTTACAGCGTCCTCTATCTTTCTACGTCTGCCCCTGGACTTCCCACTCACGACGGCACCTCTTGAAGGTGACCCGACACTGACCTCCAGACTCTCGGTGCCTGGCACAGGGAGGAGTGTGGTCGCCTGTACGTATAGGGCGTCTTGGTCGCGATGGGGAATCAAGGTTACACACGTAATCAGGTCGGAAAACTCGGCTTGCTCGTTCAGCCAGAGCACGGCTGAAGTCACTTCCGGCGCAAAGCGATGGCTGGCGAGGATGATGCGTTGACGGCGATTCAGACCACTCAGATCATCATCTTCGATACCCATATGCTGGCGCAGCTGCTCTGCCGCTTTGTCCGCCTCCACGTTCGCATAATCGGCAAGCAGTTCGACAATCCGCTCTGCGGGCGCGCCCCGAAAGTAGCTGGCGTACTTGACGGCCTGCCAGTGCACGTCCGCCCCGCTGTCGTCGCGCTTAAGCTCGATGATGACAACCGCCCCCTCGCTGTCCACGCCTATGAGGTCCGCCCGCTCGTTCGTCCCGTCGAACGCATTGAACTCCTTGGCGATGATCAAGAGGTCATCGCCCAAGATATCGGGGTGGGCGGCAACCCACTCTTGGATGTCCTGTCGTTCACGGAGGCCCAGCGCTGAAAAGTCCACTTCCTCAACTTGCTTGGCGGTGTGCTCCGCATCCACGTGTTCGATCCTGAACAAGCGTGGCTGACTACTCATGCCGATATCCTTTGTTGCGTTGCCCCGTGCTACCTCGACTTCAGTCCTTGCCGGTACTCGTCGTAGGCCGCTCGCACCGAGTTGTGCTTGATGCCAAGTATCTGCGCCGCGAGGAAGGCGGCGTTCCGCGCTCCCCACGAGCCGATTGCCACGCAAGCGACGGGAATGCCGGGCGGCATCTGCGCTATCGAGTAGAGCGAGTCGATACCCTCGAGATCGCTCGACGGCACGGGAACGCCGATGACGGGTAGGGTGGTCCACGACGCCACGACGCCCGGCAGTCCGGCAGAACCACCCGCCGCGGCGATGATGACCTCGATACCCCGCTCGCGGGCTGACGTCGCCCACTCCATGACCGCTTCGGGCGTCCGATGAGCCGAGGCGACGACCACCTCATGCTCGACGCCGAGCTGGTCCAAAACCTCAGACGTTTCGTCTATGAGAGGACGGTCCGACTTGCTTCCGACGATGACTCCGATTAACGGCATTGGCGCATACCTCACATGGAAACTTGAAGACTTACACAACGATCAATGGTACCAGCATTTCGTCCGGCGTGAGACCGGAGTGGTACCCGATGAATTTCATCGAATCGGACTTGGACCGGTACAAGAACACATCCGCGCCACGCGATATCGCCAGATGCGTCCCGAGCCGCCTCCGCGCGGCATCCTCGATGCGTCCCGGCCCCAGAAGCTCCAGCGCTTCGACCTCATCTACCGTCAGCAGGAAAGCGACATCGCCATACTTCTGCCGAAAGTCCGTCTCGACCGCTTCCTCGCTCCCCGGCCTTATGGCGAAGTGCATTTCTCGCGCATCGCCCCATGGCTCGTGCAATAGGTGCTCGATGAGAGAGTCCGTGGGCAGAATCTCGTGGGCCTGACCGTCTAGGTGCCCATGGTCGGCTGTGAGGACAATCCGCGCTGTCGAAGGAAGGCCCTTTGCCAAGCGCTCGACTTCCGTGTTTAGACGTCTCAAGGATCCCATCGTCTGCGGCGCGTTCGTCCCGTACTCGTGGGCCGCGTAGTCCACGTCCACCGTGTAGAGGTAGGTGATCCTTCGTTCCCTTGACGCACGGGCACTAGAGATCGCCGCGTCTATCCCCCCGGAGAATTTCTCATAGGTAACATACGTCGCCTTGTGCCCTACCCAGTAGTCCGAATAGGGCGTGTTCGCTATTCCCTCCGGGACAATGGAGACCAGTTCGCCTGGCATTGCCGCAACGAGCGACGTGGCAGGATATGCCTGGTCCTCACGGAGACCAAGCCTGTCCAGGGATTCTCCATCGTGACGCCTCTCAAATCGGATGATCGTGGCGACGGCGTCAATCTCCTCAAGGTACATGTCCCACCCAACAATGCTGTGCTTGTTAGGCCAAGCCCCCGTCGCCAGAGAGGTGACCGCCGTCGATGTGGTCGAAGGGAAGACCGTTTGCAGTTCCATGCGGAGGTGTTGGCGGAGGAACGAGCTTGGCTCCAGTTTGTCGATGAAGTTCATTCCCAGTCCATCGACGACCACGAACACCAACTGACCGGTGTCTGCGAACGTTGCGCCTATTCGCTTGGAGTTCTCGCCGATGTCAAGGTTGGGTACTCCAGCCCAATCGAATACCGCCTGTGAGAGATCAACAATGTTGGGTACATCGAACCGTGGACGCAGCAGGGTGTTGGAGTCGAATGCGGCGAGGAGACCGGGAACGTCGCTCACCCTTGTGGCAACCTTTTCGTTCACTGCTTTGCGAAGTCCGCTATGTCGCCGCGGAAGAAGGAGCCGTCAAACATGATCTTCTCCGCCGTCGCGTATGCCCGAAGACGCGCTTCTTTGTGAGTCGCGCCGGACCCGCTAAAGGTGAGTACCCGTCCTCCGTCGGTTACGGTCTCCTCGTTGTCGTCGAGCTTGGTGCCCGCGTGGAAGACGGTTATGTCGTCCTCAACGTTTTCTAGGCCGGTTATAGGGAGGCCAGTTTCGTAGGCGTCGGGGTATCCGCCGGAGGCGGCTACCACAGCTACGCATGAGTGAGTGCTAACCTGCAGGGGTGCATCGTTGACGTTGCCTGCAACGGCAGCCACCATAAGCTCCAGTAGGTCGGATTCGATGCGGGGAAGTACAACCTGGGCCTCCGGGTCTCCGAGGCGGCAGTTGAACTCGATGACTTTGAGGCCGTCACGTGTGAGCATCAGACCGGCATAGAGGACTCCCACGTATTGGCACCCCTCGTCGGCCAAGGCCACTACTACGGGTTCCACGATGTCGTTGCGGGCGCTGCGCTCAACCTCGTCGTTCCAGAGGACATCCAAGGGAGGGCTGTAGGCTCCCATGCCACCTGTGTTCGAACCCGTATCTCCATCTCCCGCACGCTTGTAGTCGACGGCGGCGATCAGGGGTGATGCGTGGCGCCCATCAACGAAGGCGAAGACGCTCAACTCGGGCCCCTGCAGGTACTGCTCGACGAGGACCGTCTCTCCCGCCTCGCCGAACGCGCGGTCAACCATTTGCTCTCGCAGGGCCGAAATTGCCCGGTTCGTCGTCTCCGCTACCACGACTCCTTTGCCGGCGGCGAGGCCGTCGGCCTTGATGACGATCGGGGGGGACAGCGATTCGACATATTTTCGTGCCGCGTCGAAGTGGTGGAAGACCTCCGCCTGAGCGGTCGGGACGCCCGCACGGGCCATGAGGTCCTTCGCGAAGCTCTTGCTGGACTCGATTTGCGCGGCTGCCTGCGAAGGGCCGAAAATCGACAGTCCCGCCGCCTGGAACCTGTCTACGATCCCAGCAGCGAGAGGAGCTTCAGGACCCACGACCGTGAAGTCGATGCCGTGCTGTGTAGCGAAGGACAGGAGACCGTCACCGTCGGTCTCGGGAATCGGGACATTACTTGCGATTCTGGAAGTTCCGGCGTTTCCCGGAGCGCACAGCAGTTGGGATATCCGGGCGCTCTGTGAAAGCTTCCACGCGATGGCGTGCTCGCGACCGCCCTTGCCGATGACGAGTACCTTCATACGGCGGTCATTCCCACTCAATGGTGCCGGGCGGCTTGCTGGTAATGTCATACACCACGCGGCTCACGGACGGCACCTCGTTGACGATGCGGTTGGATATGCGGCCCAGCACGTCGTGGGGCAGACGCGCCCAGTCCGCCGTCATGGCCTCGTCGCTCGTCACTGCGCGAACGGCCACGACGTACCCGTAGGCGCGGAAGTCACCGACGACGCCGACGCTCATCGTGTCGGTCAATACGGCAAAGCTTTGCCACAGGTCTCGGTACAAATTATTGTTCTTGATCTCGTCCATGACGATCCAGTCTGCGGCCCGGAGGGTGTCCAGCTTCTCGCGTGTAACCGCACCCATCACTCGAATGGCTAAGCCGGGCCCCGGGAACGGCTGCCGGTAGACCATCTCCTCGGCCAGCCCAAGCTCCAGCCCGACCATCCGCACTTCGTCCTTGAACAGATACCGGAGCGGCTCTACCAACTCCAGCTTCATGTCCTCCGGCAGCCCGCCGACATTGTGATGCGTCTTAATCTTGGCGGAGACGTTGTCGCCGGGCGCTTGGCTTTCGATCACGTCCGGGTAGAGCGTACCTTGTGCCAGAAAGTCGACCTGGCCCAGACGCGCGGCCTCGCGGTCGAACACCTTTATGAACTCCTCGCCCACCGTGCGGCGCTTGTCCTCGGGGTCGATGACCTCACTCAGCGCGTCGACGAACTCGTCGGAGGCATCGACATAGACGATGTTGACATTCATATTTCGCCTGAAGGTGTCGAGGATGCGCTCAGGCTCCTCACGGCGCATGAAACCGTTGTTCACGAAGATGCAGGTAAGCTGATCGCCAATCGCCCTATGCACGAGGCTTGCCGCAACGGCCGAGTCCACTCCTCCGGACAGCGCGCAGATGACCTTGCCGTCTCCCACTTGCGTGCGGATGTCTTCGACCGCGTCCTCGATGAAGTTGCTCGGATTCCAGTTCCGTCCGCATCCACATATGGTGTGGACGAAGTTCTCCAGGATTTTCGTCCCGTCGGGTGTGTGTACGACCTCCGGGTGGAACTGAATGCCGATGACGTTCCGCTCGTTCGACGTGGCGGCGATCGGCGAATTCTCGGTGCGGGCCACCGCGGCGAAACCGGGCGGCTGCTCGACGATGCGGTCGCCGTGACTCATCCAAACGGGGAATGACGGAGACAGGCCCTTAAAGACGGGATGCTCAGACTCCCGCTGCTCCAGTATCGCGTGTCCGTATTCCCGTTTGCTGCTCGGCTCAACTTTGCCCCCAAGCTGGTGAACGACCGCCTGCATCCCATAGCAAATGCCGAGCACGGGGAGGCCCTTGTCGAACACCCAAGACGGGGCCAGAGGCGCGCCGAGGTCGTAGACGCTCGCCGGGCCGCCGGAGAGGATCACACCCTTGGGGTTGAGGTGTACAACTTCATCCCAGTCGGTGGTGTGCTGAATCAGCTCACAGTAGACGTTCGCTTCCCGCACTCGTCGCGTGATCAGGCGGCTGTACTGGGAGCCGAAGTTGATGACCAAGACCGACTCGCGCTGGGTGTGATGGGACAGGGCGGAGCGCCGGGCCTCTCTTGCCGATTCCTCGACGGCCTCCTGGTGTACAGGGACGTTTGAACCGTCATCGCCGGGGGGCCGTCGGCTCTGAGAAGGGGTGACGTTGGCGCTCATGGTCAAGGGCTTCAAAAGGTAGCATCTGTGCTATACTGAGTCAAGCTCGACATGCCTGCAATTTCCTCTAGCGTTCCGGTCCGGGAGACACTTGGCGGCCGCGCGGATGATGCGGTGCGCGTCCTCCGTAACGGCGGTGTCGCAGCCATTCCCACCGACACCGTATATGGTCTTGCCGCGGCCTTTGACGACGCTCTAGCTGTCGATCGAGTCTTCCGCATCAAGAGCAGGCCGTCCGGGCTTGCCGTTCCACTGCTTCTGGATGATGCGAGCTCGGTCGAGCGGTACGTCTCAAGTGTCCCGGAGTCGTTCTGGGCGCTTGCCGCCACGTTTTGGCCGGGTCCCTTGACGATTGTCTTGAGAAAGAGTGACTTCGTCTCGGAAAAGCTTACGGCAGGCCGTGATACGGTAGGGCTACGTGTACCCGATCACTGGCTGCCGCGCTACATCTCGAAATCCCTCAACAAGGCTATCACCGGCACGAGCGCAAACTTGAGTGGCAGTCCGTCGCTGACGACCGCCCAGGAGGTTGAGGCACAGCTTGGAGACGCAGTCGATTTGGTGATCGACGGCGGAGCGGCGCGTGAGGCAACGGCGTCAACCGTGGTAGATCTCTCGGGTGACACGCCGACCATATTGCGAGAGGGAAGCATTACCCTGGACGAGATTGAGAAGGCGATCCGGGAACGTAGCAGTTAGGTTCAGAACCGAGCGTAGACATGGTAGCCGTATTGCAGACATCCGAGTTCGAGGCCGCAATCGAGGCGGAACTGCGCGATATGTTCCGGTCGCGTGACCTGGCCCTGTACGACATGATGACCTATCACATGGGTTGGGGATCGGATGACGGCGGAACTCCGTATTCGGCCGTGACCGGCAGCCGGATTCACGGTGTCACCTGCATGACCGCCTGCAAGGCCGCGGGAGGGGATGTTTCGGCCTGCCTGCCCGCCGCGGCGGCGATTGAGATGTCGCTTGCGTTTGTCCAAATCCACGACGACGTGCAGTCCGGCAGTCCGCAGCGCGCGGGACGGGACGCCGTTTGGTGGAAGTGGGGGCCGGCTCAAGCCATCAATGCTGGCGACGGGATGTATGCCATGGCTAGAATCTCGCTGTTCCGACTTGCGGAGCGCGGCGCGATGGCTGAGACCACCTTCCGCGCCATCCAAATACTCGATGAAACGAATCTCGCGCTCTGTGAAGGGCGATTTCGAGACCTTGAGGCTCAAGAGCGCATCGACCTGAGCGTGAACGCATACCTCGTGATGGCGTCGGACAAGGGCGCGGCCCTGTATGTCGGCGCGATGAGGCTTGGCACTCTCGTGGCGGGCGCCGATAACGCCATTACGTCCGCTCTGGCGGATTTCGGTTCCAAGATCGGCCTTGCTCGACAAATACAGGATGATTTGAACGAGCTTTGGCATCGGACGGAGCCCAGCGACGAGGTACTGAACAAGAAAAAGCTGCTTCCACTGGCGTACGCCATCGAGAACGCCGACGTTTCGATCAAGCGCAGGTTGGGAGAAATCTACTTCAAGCGGGTCCTCGACTCTGCCGATGTAGACGTTATCCGTGACATCCTCGACGAGACCGGCGGCAGGCAATTCTCTGAAGACATGGTGCGCGACCTTCGCCAGGAGGCTCTCCGGGTAGTGGAAGGGATCGACCTGCCACCTTCCTCGAAGGAAATGCTCAACCAACTCGCGGCATCCATACTGTCCGGATAGCGGAACCGTGCCACGCAAGAAGACCGTTCGGGATATCGACGTCGCAGGCAAGACCGTTCTGGTCAGAGCAGACTTCAACGTCACGTTCGTGCCCGGCACAGTCGAAATCTCGGATGACTCACGAATCCGGGCCACTCTACCGACCATCGATTATCTGGTTGACCAAGATGCCAAGATCGTCCTTTGCTCTCACCTCGGTAGGCCAAACGGACGGGTGACGCCGGAATTGCGGATGCAGCCCGTATCCGAACGACTAGGACAACTCCTTGGTCGTCCTGTGACTCAGGCATGTGAACCGTCGGGCGCTGACGTTCTGACAACAGTCGAGGTGATGCAGCCTGGAGAGGTGGTCGTGCTTGAAAATCTCCGGTTCGACTCCCGCGAGGAATGCAACGATCCGTCCTTTGCCCAGGACTTGGCGTGCTTGGCCGAAGTATACGTGAACGATGCCTTTGGCGCGGCTCACCGTGCCCATGCGTCCACGGAGGGAGTGACACACCTCCTGCCGTCCGTTGCCGGTCTTCTCATGGAGCGCGAGTTGGAGATACTGGGGAGTGTGCTCGATTCACCAAAACAACCGCTCGTCGCAATCGTCGGAGGGGCCAAGGTCTCGGATAAGCTGCCGGTTATCGAGAGGTTCACCGGACGAGCGAGAACGCTCATGGTGGGCGGAGGAATGGCCGCCACCTTCTTCAAGTCACAAGGACTCAACGTCGGCGATTCCCTCGTCGAGGATGAGTTTGTTGAAAGGGCAGGGGGGATCTTGAGGACCAGCGAAAAACTTGGGACGACGGTGCTGCTGCCAACGGATGTGGTGGTGTCGTTAGACTTCGCGTCTGACGCGACGAGTCGAATCGTAGACGTGTCATGCATAGAATCCGGCTGGCGAATCATGGACATCGGCCCCGAAACTGCCGACCGGTACGCGAACGCTCTATCCGATGCCGGTACGGTGCTCTGGAACGGGACGATGGGTGTCTTCGAGTACCTTCCCTTCTCTGCCGGTACAAAACGGCTCGCAGAGGCATTAGCGGACCAAGCACAGGCGACTACCGTCATTGGGGGAGGGTCTACCGCCGATGCCGTTGTCAGTCTTGGGCTCGCCGACAAGATGACGCACGTCTCGACGGGAGGTGGCGCGTCGCTTGAATTCCTCGAAGGCAGGGAGCTGCCGGGCGTAGTCGGACTCATGGACGCGAAATGAAGATGATGGAGACGAGATGATTAACTTCCCATACATAACAGAACTCTGCAGTCCCACACCGAGCAAGATCGTCATGCTTGTGGTCGACGGTCTTGGCGGTCTGCCGCATCCCGAAACCGGAAAGTCGGAGCTTGAGACCGCGAGGACGCCCAACCTCGACAGGCTCGCGGCTCAGAGCGCCTGCGGCCTTACGACGCCCGTTGCGCCAGGCATCACGCCTGGCAGTGGGCCCGGCCATCTCGCCCTGTTCGGATACGACCCAATCAAGTACCTCATAGGACGAGGCGTTCTCGAAGCTATCGGCATCGGAGTTGAGCTAAAGAAAGGCCAGGTCGCGGCGAGAGGGAATTTCTGCACGCTCGACGAGTCCGGTCTGCTGGTCGATAGGCGCGCGGGAAGAATTCCCACAAGTGAGAGCGCTCCGTTGGTGGAGCTGCTCACCCGGATCGAGGTCCCGAACGTCGATGTGTCCGTGTATCCCGTCCGAGACCACCGCTTTGTGCTCGTGCTCAGTGGTGAGGGACTGGACGAGCGCGTGACTGAGACCGACCCGCAGGCGCTCGGTGTGCCCCCATTGAAGGCTGAGGCCGCCGTGCCCGAGGCTGAAAAGACCGTCCAAGCAGTTTGTTCCTTCACGCAGCAGGCACGAGAAATCCTTGGCGAGAGGTCCTCGGCGAACATGGTCCTCCTACGGGGTTTTTCAGCGCTGCCTGACTTGCCGGACATGGGAAAGACGTACAGTCTCAACCCAGCCGCCATCGCCGCGTACCCGATGTACCGCGGCTTAGCCCATCTGGTCGGCATGAAGGTCATTCCGACGGGCATGGCCTTTGACGACGAGGTTGACACGCTTGAAAAGCATTTTCATGAGCACGATTTCTTTTTTCTCCACTACAAGCCTGCCGACGCCGCCGGAGAGGACGGCGATTTCGCGGGAAAGGTCGAGGCGCTTGAGCACCTCGACGCTCGAATACCCCGACTGCTGGATCTAGACATCGACACGCTATTGGTCGCAGGCGATCACTCAACGCCTTCTGTCATGGGGAGCCATAGCTGGCACCCCGTGCCGCTCATGGTAAAGTCGGCGATCTACGGCGGCGATGGGGTGGGGGAGTTCAGCGAACGTGCCTGTGCTTCGGGATCGATCGGGCGGATACCGGCTGTCAGGGTCATGACCATTGCGCTTGCGAACGCCGGGAAGCTGCAGAAGTTCGGTCCGTAGGACGAGAACCCCCGGTCTGGCCCCGTCATGTACAATGGGGCCCGTCTGAAACCTTCGTCAATAAGGCATTCACTTGGGTTCTCTTGCAATCGCCGCCAACTGGAAGATGAACATCCTCCCCTCGGGGGCGGGACACTTCGCCGAGCGCCTCCGAACTGGCCTCCAAGACGTTCAGGGTGTCGAAAAGATCGTGTGCCCCCCATTCCTTTCGCTGCCGTCGGTAGCAGACCGGCTTAAGAACTCCAAAATCCACCTCGGGGCTCAGAATATGCACTACGAGGCTAAAGGGGCCTACACGGGAGAGGTCTCACCCTCCATGGTCAAGGAGCTCTGCGAGTACGTAATCCTCGGCCACTCCGAGCGACGACAACGTTTCGGGGAGACCGATGAGATGGTCGCCAAGAAAGTCACCGCCGCTATTGCCGTGGGACTCAAACCCATACTGTGTGTTGGGGAGACGCTGCCTGAGCGTGAGGCGGGCGATGCCACGGTTGTCGTCCAGAGGCAGGTACGCGCCGCGCTTCGTGAAGTGCCGTCGCTTGACGGCGTTATCGTGGCGTACGAGCCGGTGTGGGCCATTGGCACGGGCATTCCGTCCAGTCCGGCCGATGCTCAATACATTATGGAGTTCATTCGGGGTCTCTTGCGCGAAGACTTCGGCCGCTCCGCGCTCGAACTACCTCTCCTCTACGGCGGCAGCGTGGACGCGGGCAACGTGGGTGGATTTGTAGCACAGCCGGACATCAACGGTGCTCTCGTCGGAAGCGCGAGCCTCGACGCCGACGGATTCGTCGAGTTGGTAAAGAACGCCCGCGCCGCATCCGGGTAGCGTTCCGATGTCTCCTGTGCGACAGGCCAACGTCTTGGCGATTGTCGGGCCTACCGCATCCGGCAAGTCGCGACTCGGCATGGAGATCGCCCAGAGCTTAGGCGGAGAGATCATCGGCGCTGACAGCCGTCAGGTCTATCGTTACATGGATATCGGCACGGCCAAGCCTCCCATACATGACCGCGAGCGGGTCCGCCACCACTTGATCGACATCATCGACCCTTCCGAGGAATACAGCGTCGCACTCTACGTTCGTCAGGCTCGCGAGGCGATTGAGGACGTTCTCGAACGCGGCAGCGTCCCCATCGTGGTGGGTGGGACAGGACAGTACGTTTGGGCCCTACTAGAGGGATGGAACGTGCCGGAAGTCTCGCCCGACTCTTCGCTCAGAGCTCGGTTCCAAGAGCGCTTGCGTCTAAACGGACTATCCGACCTCGTCAGAGAGCTTGAGGAGACCGCGCCCTCCGCAGCGGAGCGAATCGACCTGGCGAACCCTCGCAGGGTTATCAGGGCACTAGAACTCGCTCTTCAGGCCCCTGGCGGTGAGCCGGCGGCTCCATCACGGACGCCGCCACCCTTTCAGGCGACGACTATCGGGGTTTACGTGGACCGGGCGAGGCTGTACGACCGTATTAACGCCCGCGTGGATGCCATGTTCGAGGCCGGGTGGGTAGGGGAGGTGCGGAAACTGCTGGATATGAGGTACAGCACCGAACTGCCCTCGATGTCTAGTCTTGGCTATCGAGAAATCTGCGAGTTCCTCCGTGGTGAACGGACTGTTGAAGACGCCGTTGACTCAATCAAGAGCAAGACCCGGCGCTTCGCACGTCAGCAGGGAACGTGGTTCCGCTCCAACGATGAGCGCATACGGTGGTTCCGCACCGGAGAGCGACATGGCTTCGTTCAGGCCGTCGAATACGCTTCTGAGTCTGTGGGGAAGCGCATGGATTCGCGGTAAATGCGGTCTCCATAGACACGGAGTGATATACTGAATCGACTCTTATGGACGCGGAGGCCGAGCTTGGAGTTCACCAAGATGCACGGAGCAGGCAACGACTACATCTACGTCGATGCCCGCGCGAAAGAAGAGGACTGGTCGGCGATCTCGGCCAGGCTGAGCGATCGCCACACTGGCGTTGGAGCCGATGGCCTGATCCTCGCACTCGAATCGGACCACGCCGACCTACGCATGAGAATGTTCAATGCGGACGGCTCCGAAGCTGAGATGTGCGGGAACGGCATACGCTGTCTCGTCGGTTTTGCGCTAACGCGAGGCATCGTGCCGAGGGAGACTTCACCGGTCCTCGTGGAGACTCTCGCGGGAGACCTTGAGGTCACGCCCACGTGGGACGGAGACCACGTCGTGTGGGCGAAGGTGAGCATGGGCGAGCCGCGGTTGGCCGTAGAGGATATCCCGGTCGCGCTCGATGATCGGGCGATGGTAATGGACTATCCTTTGACGGTGGACGGCGTCACGTTCGAGATCAACGCCGTTTCCATGGGAAATCCCCATGCTGTCGCTTTCATCGACGAACCCGTGGAAGATGTTCCGCTGTTCATACTCGGTCCGTTGGTGGAACACCACCCGATGTTTCCCAACCGGGTGAACTTCGAGATCGTGAATGTCATCGACGAAGGCCACGTGAAAGTACGTGTCTGGGAACGTGGCTCCGGGGAGACCATGGCGTGCGCCACCGGAGCCTGCGCGGTGGGGGTAATTTCGCGTTTGAAGCGGCGCACGAAAGGCAACGATGTTCGGATGTCGTTCCCGGGCGGCGATCTCGTCGTCGGATGGCCGGGCGAGGGCGCCGTTATCCTCGAAGGACCGGTGGCTGAGGTGTTCACAGGCCAGTGCTAGTATAATGTTATTCTAATACTTAGCCTAATATAAACACTATAAACCGGCCACATTACCTGTCGTCCAAAGGTGTAATACCTAACTTACACACAAAACGTTCCTTTGATATGGTATTGGAACATTCTTGACCTCAAGACACAATTGAGTGGAGGCAAAATGCAGTTTTCCGAGCGAATGAATAGGGTTCCACCCTATCTTTTTGTGCAGATCAGCAGGAAAATCGCGGAAAAGAAGGCGCAGGGCATCGAGGTCATCAGCTTTGGTATCGGCGATCCGGACATTCCGACGCCCGACTACGTCGTCGACGCGCTCGGAGATGCCTCTCACGATCCCCCGAACCACCGTTACCCCGAGTCTGAGGGTCTGCCGGAGTTCCGAGAAGGCGTGGCCAACTGGTATCTCCGGCGGTTCGACGTGGAACTGGACCCCGAGAAAGAGGTCATTTCGCTCATTGGCGCGAAGGAAGGTATTGGCCACGTCGCATTTTGCTTCCTCGACGCCGGAGACGTTGCGTTGGTGCCCGATCCGGGATACCCCGTTTACGCCATGGGCACGCTGTTCGCGGGCGGCGAGAGCTACATGCTGCCGCTCACCGAGCAGAACGACTGGCTGCCCGATCTCGACGGGATTCCAGATGACGTAGCGCGCAAGGCTAAGTTGTTGTGGCTCAACTACCCGAACAATCCGACGGGCGCAGTAACGGACGTAGACTATTTCAGTAAGGCGATTGAGTTCGCCAAGACCTACGACATCGCCGTCATGCACGACGCCTGCTACACCGAGGTCGCCTACGACGGGTATCGACCGCCCAGCTTCCTGCAAGCCGAAGGAGCGGTGGACGTTGGGATCGAGTTCCACTCGCTTTCAAAGTCCTACAATATGACCGGTTGGCGCATAGGGATGGCCGTCGGCAACGCGGAGATGATCGAGGCACTGCTGACTATCAAATCGAACCTGGATTCGGGCGTTCCTCAGGCCGTCCAGCACATGGCCATCGAGGCGATGAAACGCCCGCTGGAGTCCGTAGACGACCGAAATAATGTCTACCAGGCACGCCGCGATCGCATCGTACCCGTCCTCAAGGACATGGGCATGAAGGTCCAGTCGCCGAAAGCCGGCCTCTACATCTGGGCCGGTGTTCCCGAAGGGTATACTTCCGCGGAGTTCGCCGAGAAGCTCCTAGAGGATACTGACGTTCTGATGATTCCGGGCGGCAACTACGGTGCCGCAGGCGAAGGGTATGTCCGCTTGTCCATCACCCTACAAGACGACCTCATTGACAAGGCTCTCGACCGAGTGGCAGGGTGGCGTGCGTAGCTGTGGACCTTCAAATTGTTCCAACAACATTGTTTAATCATTCCATTATAGGGTATAATTGCTGAATCCAGCCCAGTCTCACGGCAATGGAGGGTTTCTCCCATCGCTCGAGGAATGATATCGACGGCCCGAAAGGCCGAACGCGCCTTGTTGGTCAGCGCCCAGGTGTTCCGAAGGCGTGAAGCTCTTCCCATGCGCGCCTCACTGTCGGAACTCGCCGACCTGGCCCGTACTGCCGGCGCGAAGGTAGTCGGCACGCTGACTCAGCAGCTGAGCAAGCCCACGCACCACTACCTCGGCAAGGGTAAGCTGGATCAACTAAAGGACACCGTCCTCGCCAAGAAAATCGATACCGTCATATGTGACGACGAGTTGTCCCCGACGCAGCAGCGGAACCTGGAAGGCGCCCTCGAGGAGAAGGCCAAGGTTATCGACCGCACGGCGCTCATCCTCGACGTGTTCGCCTCCCGCGCCCAGACGCGCGAAGGCCGGCTTCAGGTTGAACTGGCCCAGCACGAGTACCTCATGCCTCGTTTGGCAGGCCAGTGGTCGCACCTCGAGCGACTCGGCGGCGGCATTGGCACACGTGGTCCCGGCGAGTCCCAGATAGAGACCGACCGGCGTTTGGTCCGCGATCGGCTTCTGCGCATCAAGAAGGAGCTGGACCAGGTAAGCCGCCAACGCGACCTCTATCGCGCCAGAAGGCGCAACGAGGGCATTCACGTCGTCAGTTTGGTGGGATATACCAACGCGGGCAAAAGCACGCTCTTAAACAGTCTCACGGCCGCCGGTGTTGTCGCGGAGGACAAGCTGTTCAGCACCCTCGACCCCGTAACCAGAAAGGTCCGTCTCGCTTCAGGTAGGGAAGTTCTGTTCACCGACACGGTAGGATTCATCCAAAAGCTCCCACCGGCGATTGTGGCGGCCTTCCGGGCGACCCTCGAAGAGATACGGGAGGCGCGACTGATCGTGCATGTCGCGGATATTTCGAATCCGAACTTAGCGAACCATATTGAAGAGGTCGAGAGCATCCTCAAGGATCTTGGCGTAGCGGACAAGCCGACCATTTTGGCGCTCAACAAGTCCGATCTTCTCCCTGGAGCTGTCGACGACCCGCCTAGAGGCGTCGTACACATCTCCGCGACCGAACGTCACGGACTGAACAAGCTTCTTGGCGAGGTCGAACGCCTTCTAGGAGTGCAAGACCCAGCAGAAACCGCCGCCGCGAACGTCTAAAGAGGCCGTTTTCCGCCTGGGGGAGCACCAACACCCCTCCACGGTTCACAAAATCGCCCTAAAACGTCTACTTGGCGATGAAAAGGTCAGGGTGGAGTTCGGTCAGCGGTCTTGCGCCGTCAAGTTCCCGCATCGGGGCGGCGTCCGGATCAGTGGCAATACCTGCGGTGATGGCCGCCTCTTCACCGTAGACCTCGACAATCTGGGCAAACGTCCATCCTTGCCGTGATTTTTCAATCGGTTCGGCGTACAGCTTCAGGTAGGAGGTTGGGAGTCTATCCTCTGCGCTCACAGTATTCATACCTCTCGCGCTTGTTGGCTTTCCTTAGGCTTGTGACTCGGATCTTGTCACTGCGGATAACATAAATGAGCTTGTGCAGGCGGTTGTCGATATAACCTGTGGCTATATAAGAGTAACCGAAGCCGCCGCCGCGATCGTCTAAAGAGGCCGTTTTCCGACTGGGGGAGCACCAACACCCCTCCACGGTGCACAAAATCGCCCCAAATCGCCTCGTGCGTCCTCATATTTGACCCCTCCAGGTCCATTAAAGACTTTCACGAGGAGCGCCTTTGGTCGCGGTCGGGGAGAAGTGAGGGTATCAAGACAGGTTGCGAAAGGTTCGCACTATAAATGTTATGTAACGTTAAAGGACGGTTCCACAGGTGCCCGTCCATAATTTGACATAACATATATGACTCACGAGGAGCGACCCGGAACCGAGACGACCATCAATTTCGAGGTCACCAGCCCTTGCAGCAGGTCGAGCTCGAACTTTCCCGAATCGTCGCTCTCGACGTGGACCCTTCGGATTCGGACGGTCTGCAAGAAATGATCGCTCTCGGGGCCGACGACCATTACGACATGGTCTCTGAAGCGTTGCACTGCTGCGCCGAGCTGCAGCAGCATCTTGGAAGCCCGCGAAGATGCTACCCCTGGCGTCGAGACCACCCGGCTCGGTCCCGCCATCACGATGATCGCCCCAGAGCATCCGGCCATCTCTCCTGACGACTCCGTGCTCAGCGGAGACGAGTCGATCGGGTCGATCTCGACGACGCCGTGAGGAATGCCGAGGTCGTCCAGCATTCGAACAATGCGGTTGGCGACGGCTCCGCCACCGGAGTGGGCCACGAGCAGCCGTCCGTTGCCCGCCGGATGATGTGTTTGCGGCTGCGGCTCTTTGGGTGTTCTGTCGTCGGATGCCGGCCTTACTGACTTGGGGATAGCCTTTGGTTCTTCGATCGGCTGCGTATCCGAAGCTCGCGCATCCTGACCGGACAAGTCCGCTAGGCTTACGTAGTGCGAATTCCCCACTTCCGTCACGATGCCGATCAATTCGCCGTTGCCGACCACAATGTCCAGGAATTCGGAGGCGAGATCCTCCGGGATACCTATATCGTCCACGACGATCCCTGATGCCTCGTCCGGGCCAGGAATGCGCTTGCCGTCAAGAAGCTCATAGAACGCCTTGAACGTCTCAGGGTGCATCGCCGCTTCAACAAGCGCCTCGGGATCAGCCTGAGCAGCTCGCGTTCCTAACTCGGTCAGGGATATCCGCGCGTCGCTGTAGCCCCCCTCGGTCAACCCGTACTTCGCCGACGAGTTGAGTTTCATCATGAACGCGCTGCTGGTCGGTGTAGTGCCCATGGACTTGGCAAGGCGTACCCGGTCGAACGGCAGCCCGGCGTTCTTTTCTTGTATGGAGCGCGCGATTTCCAGGACCTCCTCTAGGCGGTGTTGAGGGTAAGGCCGCGAGACTCGCGTGCGCCTCTTCGCTACCGGCGGCGCTGCTTCAACCATAGGTCACCTCGCTGAAAATATAGAAAAACGATTTCACCATTATTTCAAATAACCTGAAAAATGTGTAATGCGGTTGATTATGGAAAGAAAAAAACGACCTAGGTTTTCAGAAAACGTTATCACGAGGCCACGATTCGGTCAATACTGCACGTGATATTGTAACTGTTCAGTCCTCGTGAGTTGAATTGCGAAGACCCCCCTCTCTGTGTCTCTCCCCCGGCGAGGGAGAGATTGTAGATTCTTCGTCGCTGCGCTCCTCAGAATGACAGCAGGAGGACAATTCCTGCGTATCTCACCGACTCTGAACAGTTACGTGATATTCCGAAGACTGTCTATGTGAACCACAACTATGGGATCGGGCTCGCAAAGTAACCCATTCCTCGGCAAGTCGTTGAATTCCATAACGGCGTCCAGCCTGGACGTGCGCTGCGCGTTCGTATTGGCATCCGTGTCTGAGGATACCTACCAGGCTGTGCGTGGTACTATGGCTGCATGGGCCTCTGAGGTCCCAAGAAAGGACTACATTCCGAAATGAACCATCAGGCAACCAAGACGTTCGCCGGTTTCATACTCGCACTCTTCCTGATGATCGGACTCGGCTGCGGCACGTTCGGCGAAGGTACCGATCCGTCCTCTGATGCGTCAGCCGGTGCCCTACCCGCCCAACCGACGCCGGACCTGGAGAAAATTGTCGAAGAGATCGTCACCAAGATGCATGAAGACGCGTCGGCCGAAGAGATCCAGGATCTCGTGCGGGCCTCGGTATCGGACGCCTTGGAGGCCCACGAAAACTCGACCGACGCTCCGCAGTTCCCCAACGTCGTCGTCCACGAGGACGACATCGTGGCTCCGAGTCACGTGCCCTCTGAGCTGGATGTCATCTGGGAGGCCTGGGAGCACCTGAACCGCGACTACGTGGATCGGGAAAAGCTCGATCCTGAGTTGGCGACCGAGTACGCCATCAGAGGCATCACCGGCACCCTGGGCGATTCCCAGACCTCGTACGTACGTAAAGAGGTACTTTCCGGACAGTTCGGCGACGTGTTCGAGGGTGAGTTCCAAGGCATCGGGGCCTTCGTCCAAATGAATGCGAGAGGAAGCCTCGTCATCGTCTCCCCCATTGAAGGCGGTCCCGCCGATCTGGCCGGCATCAGGGCCGGCGACATCATCCTCGAGGTTGACGGTCAGAGCCTGGACGGTCTTTCCACTCTGGAGGCTGTCTCGAAGATTCGAGGTCCGAAGGACAGCGTCGCACGCCTCTTGGTGAAGAAGCTGGGACAGATCGACCCCGTGCTTATTGAAATCAAGCGCGCCGTGGTTCCCTTGACGAGCGTGCGACTCCGAAGCGAGCCGGGCGAAGAGTTCATGCACATCCGCCTGACGGACTTCTACCCACAGACCGCTGAGAAGCTGCGTGGCGTAATAGAACAGGAGATTGAGGCCGGGGCCAAGGGACTGATTCTCGACCTGCGAAGCAATGGCGGCGGCCTGCTCTCGGCCGCGGTCGATGTGGCAAGCCTCTTCGTCGAAGACGGCCTGGCACTGTACGTCGTCGACGCAAACAATCGACGCACCGACTACAACATCAACACCGAGGGCCGTCAGTTCCTCACCGATATTCCCATGGTCGTTCTCATCAACGGTGGCAGCGCGAGCGCGTCTGAGATATTGGCGGGCGCTCTGCAGGACCACGATCGCGCCAAGCTCATTGGCGACACGTCGTTCGGCAAGGGCAGCGTGAACTGGCTCCGGCGCCTTAGCAATGGGGCCGGTTTGTACATTACGGTCGCGCACTGGTACACGCCGGACGGCAGACTCATCCAGGGCGAGGGAGTTGCCCCCGATATCGAAGTGACCAGCCGCGACGCCCAGAAAGCCGACGTCGATCAGCTTCGCAGGGCAATTGAGGAGTTGGAGTCCATAACCGGCGGCGGCTCGTTCGAATTGAAGGGCAGTTCATAAGGACCAGTGACGTGGACGGCAGCAAATCAATCGTCGTCAATCGCAAGGCCAGGTACGAGTACGACATCCTCGATAGTATCGAGGCCGGCCTCGTGCTGGTCGGGACCGAGATCAAGGCGATCCGGGAGGGCCGCGCCAACTTCAGCGACGCCTACGCTCGTCCCGACAACGGAGAGATCTGGCTGATGAACGCCCACATCTCGCAGTACTCGGCGTCGGGGGGACAGAACAACCATGACCCCAAGCGTCCCCGCAAGCTGCTGCTCCACAAGGACCAGATCATCCGCCTAACCCGCCAGGTCAATGAGCGAGGCCTGACCCTGGTTCCTCTGAAGCTCTACCTAAAGCGGCAAAGAGCAAAGGTCGAACTGGGTGTGGCCAAGGGACGGAAGCGGTATGACAAGCGACGGGTGATCATCGACCGTGAGCGGGAGAAGGAAGCTCGGATGGCTGTCCGCCGCGGCGGTTAAACGATACGGGCCGGAGCGGTTGAGCGCTCCGGCCCGTTCGGAGGATTCCTAGAGTTTCCTCATGCCTAGTTGTTGGTGGAAGGATACCCCACCCTCTTGACCTCGATCGTCTCACCTGGCGCCAGCGCGACGCGATGCACGTTGATACCGAGCTTCAGCAGCCAGTAGCCGAGCGTGGCCTTGCTCACGCCGAGCTCGTCGGCTGTGGCAGTTAGGCCGTACTCCGTCACCATCTGGGGCAGCATCTTCTCCAGAGGCTGCTGGAACTTCTCCTCGACCGCGATCATCTTCTTCGTTTTTCTCCTCATCATCACTCCTCCCACAAGGTACTGTAGTCTCATGCTAAGCCTCTGGCAATCGCGGTGTCAATTCGTTTTCTATCACTTTTCCAAGAATTTCAGAAGGTTTCACGCTCAGAAACAAATTAGTCCTTTGTCCATCTCCTCGGCTAGGCTTCCTTTGGGCCAGAGTATGAGACTCTGTCCACAGAACGTGGGGAATCCTCGCTTTATACTTCTTTACACGCTAACTTAGCGATTCGTTATACATACTGCTACCGTTGACTGGTAGATGAAAGGCCTGTTAGGCTCGGAACCTGGGCAAGTGAACACTGCAGTTGATACCGCAAGTTGCTAACGCGAGAAGAAAAGATGAGGTGCGTACCCTGATGCTAGGCCTGTTGCGGGAAATTCGCTCCCAGCATGGGAGAGAGCACGCGACCGTTGCCGTGCTGCTCGAACGCGGGATCTCCCCTCCCCTAGCGGGCAACGCCACACCTGGAGGATTTCTAGTATACAGCCGAGCATCGACGGAGGATGTCCGAGAAGCTGCAGAGGAGGCGCTGAGACGGCTCCAGTCCGGCCAGCACGGTTTGGCGGTCTCACCGTACTGCGGGACGAACATCCTAGTTGCCGCGCTCATCGCCCTGATAGTGACGTCGGTTCTTCGAGGTCGGTCAAAGAGCGTCATGAAGGGTATGTCCTCCATGATGCTCGGAATCATGGTCGCGCTGACTTTCAGACGGCGGGTCGGTGAGCTCGTCCAGGAGCACCTCACTACCCTACCCGATTCCGACGGCGTATCGGTGCGCAAAGTCAAATGCCTGCGGATCGGCGGGATGACCGTCCACTGGGTTGGCACAGGACCATCCTCAGCTTGACTTGATTGCCGCCCGTTCCCATTGCTACACTTGGAAATGGCGGATGTCCCTGTAGCTCAGTTGGACAGAGCGGCTGCCTTCTAAGCAGCGGGTCGCGGGTTCGAATCCTGCCAGGGACGCCAACTCACTCCTCTTCCTCATAAATTCCGTATTGGTCGTTTGGAAGTAATCCGTTCTCGCCTCCTCAGTAGGAGACCGTCCGGCAAAAGGAACCTCTTGCTCTATACCATGGCGGCATGAACTCCCAACTCAGATCGGTTTTCTGCTGCTATGGCAGCTGCAAACCTGGGGTCCTGCCACTCTGGATACCGGCCTTCGCCGGTATGACGGTTAGGTAAGGTTCTCCCTAGCGGGTAGCGGTATTGTACAGCCCCACGAGGGCCACTAGGCCTATCAGATGAGTTCCGCAACCCTATGGTCTGAGAGCGCAGTCTCGATCCTCTGAAGTATCGTCCTGAAGAGGGCCTGGGCGCGATCACCCGAGTAATCGAACGTTCCTCCTACCCTCACTGTGCGCATCATGTTGGCCGCGATGGAGAGCCGGTAGTCTTCAAGGCACGACTCGAAATCGTACCCGCGGACTCCGTGTTCGACGAGGACGGAGTGGTAGAGTTTCAATAGCTCGGACTCCAAGGCCCTGCGCTCCTTCGGATCGATGCAGTAGACGATGCAGTACGCAATGTCTGCAACGCTGCGACCTATCGAAGTGGCCTGCCAGTCGATGACGGTCGGACCGTCTTCGCTCCCGACGAATGCCAGATTGTCGAGTCGGTAGTCGCCGTGCAGGATAGTACGAGGGGGCCGGCTAAGCTGCCGTCTGATACGTGCTAAGCTCCCACCGAGGCACTCCACAATGTCAATTGTCGTGGGCTGCAAGAACTTGCTCCACGTCGAGAGGAACGGGCCCTGTGCCTTACGGAAGGCTCGCTGACGCGCTTCGGCGTCTTGTGCGAATGCGGGGAGCCAGTCCAGGTCGGCAAGACGAGGACTCTCCCAAAAGTCGGCATGAAACCTCGCTATTGCTCGAATGGCAGACTCGACGTCCTCGCGCGACGGATTACCCACGTTGTCACCGAAACGCGCGGGCGCCAGGTCCTGGAGAAGGAGTATGCAGTCGCCCGAACCGGCGTTGTAGGCGCTGTGGTACAGCAGGGGCGTACTGAGATCGACATGGCCCAGTAGATTCTCGTAGCACCTGATCTCACGCCCGTACGACATCGCGCTATCGGTAACGGCCACGCGAATGGCAGGGTCATAGGAAGGAAACTTGGCGATGATCGAGTCGGGCGCGTCGTCCTCGTGTGGGTCGTACGTCACGGACAGCCTGGCGATCTGTCCGGTGAAGCCATGCCCGGCAGCAGTATCTCCGGCGTCGACTGACGTTACCGACGATGTCGTGATGATGCCGGTAGAGCGAAGCGCATCGGTCAGCCACTCGCTCGTGATGTCTTCATGTCTATGGGGAATAAAGAGATCGGTCATGGGATAGTCCGTAAGTGTTCTCCCGCGAGTCCACCTAAACATTGCCGGACTCAGCAACCGGCATCCAGAGCGCTAAAATCGCAAAAACCACGACATTTCGCGACATTTAACGACATTTTTGACGTTATTGTAAAGTTGGTGCCATCAGTCCTTTGCCCCCTTATCAGATACGAGACAGGCATTGACCTTGTCGCAGGTTCGAAGCGTAGGTCATCTGCCGACAAGCTCACCACGAACGGCCACTGCCCGTCTACTGGTCATCCACTTCGAGGGTGTGTGACAAGCCCCCTCGCTGTATCTCTCCCCCGTTCGACGCTGACAGGGGTATGTAAAGTATGAAACAGCTACGGGCATCACCCTCACCCCAGCCCTCTCTCTCAAGGGAGATGGGGTAAGTTTGTCAGCATTCACGACTGGTCGCACGTTTACCTAACCCTGTCAGCCTGTTCGACGGGGGAGAGACGATTGTAAACTGAACGCTCTCACACACGCCACTTACATATCATGAAGTACATTAGTTCTCTTGTCAATTTGAGCTATGGCGGGACAGCGACGGACCCACGCCAGCAGCTCTCCCGGGGCCCAATGCTCGAACTTCGTCCTCACTTTGCATTCCTGCTCTCAACGTGTAGAGTATGGGCAATTCAAGGGCTCCGTCCAAGGGGGAAATCATGGACACGTTGCGAGTGGTCTTCATGGGCTTGGCGTACTTTATGTGGGTCTTAGGTGTGATATTCCTTGTGAGTTCAATCGTTTCAGAGGGCTACACTATCTTGATTACGGCACTTGTCCTGATCTTGGTAGGAGTAGGCTTCTTCGCGCTCAACAAGGTTACGGCGAGGAAGTGACCAACCCCAAAAGTAGGATGCAGGAGACTTGACAGCCGCGCCGCCGGCAGATTCCTCGACTTCGGGCTTAAGGGAAGAGTCATCGAATGCCTAACCGCTTGATCCACGAGTCGAGTCCCTACCTGCGTCAGCACGCCAACAACCCGGTCGATTGGTACCCTTGGGACGCCGAAGCCCTCGAACGCGCCGTCCGAGAGGACAAGCCGATTCTCCTCAGTGTGGGATACTCCGCCTGCCACTGGTGCCACGTCATGGAGCGCGAGTCGTTCGAGGACCCCGGCATAGCAGCCTTGATGAACGAGCACTTCGTCTCGATCAAGGTCGACCGCGAAGAGCGCGCCGACATCGACTCGATCTACATGGGCGCGGTCCAGGCCATGACGGGACAGGGCGGATGGCCGATGACCGTCTTCCTCACGCCCGACGGCAAGCCGTTCTACGGCGGCACCTACTTCCCGCCCGAAGACCGGGGCGGCCTCCCGTCCTTCCCGCGCCTCCTGACCGCCATGGCCGACGTGTACCGCAACCGCAGGGGCGACGTCGTTAAGACGACAGATCAAGTTGTCTCGCACATGCGGCAGATGACCCTTAGCGCGCCGGGCATCGAGCCGCTTACCGACGACATCATGGCCCAGGCCGTTCGGGAGCTCCGAAAGCAGTTTGACGATGAGTACGGAGGCTTTGGCCTACAACCCAAGTTCCCGCAGCCGATGACGCTTGAGTTCCTGCTTCGTCACTACCTTCGCACCGAAGACCCGTCCGTCCTCGAAATGGTCGAGCTGACCCTCGATTCGATGGCACGAGGAGGCATCTACGACCAGCTGGGCGGAGGGTTCCACCGGTACTCCACCGATACGTACTGGCTCGTCCCCCACTTCGAGAAGATGCTCTACGACAATGCGCTTTTGGCACGGCTGTACCTCCATGCCTACCAGGTCAACGGCAATCCAATGTACCGGCGAATTGTTGAGGAGACGCTGGACTACGTCATGCGGGAGATGACCTCGCCGGAGGGGGGATTCTATTCGGCGCAGGACGCTGACAGCGAGGGTGAGGAGGGGAAGTTCTTCGTCTGGAGGCCGGAGGAGATTGTCGAGGTACTGGGGTCTGAGGATGGAACGCTCGTCAACGAGTTCTATGGCGTCACGATTCATGGCAACTTCGAGGGACGCAGTATTTTCCATGTTCCGACTCCCCTGCCCGATTTCGTCCGATCCGCTGGTCTGGACCAAGACACACTGGAACGACGGTTGAAAGAGTCCAGAGCGAAGCTGATGGAGCGGCGAGCGATGCGAATCGCGCCGGAACGCGATGACAAGATACTTACGTCGTGGAACGGACTCATGCTCGCGGCCTTCGCTGAGGCTTCGGTCGTTCTCGACCATGACGACTACCGCGATGTGGCAGCGGCTAACGGGGCGTTTCTGCTCGACAAGTTGGTAGATGAGTCGGGGCGACTGCTCCGCACGTACAAGGACGGGCGAGCCAAGCTGTTCGGATACCTCGAAGACTACGCCTTCCTGATTGATGGTCTGCTGCTGCTGCACGAGGCCACATTCGGTGAGCGGTGGCTCCGAGCAGCCGTTGAGCTTGGCCGGTCGATGGACGACCTGTTCTGGGACGAGACGTCCCAGCAGTTCTACGACACCGGCTCGGACCATGAGGCCCTCGTCATCCGACCCCGCGACCTGACCGATAACGCCGCCCCGGCGGGAAGCTCCATGGCGGTCAGCGTACTTCTCAGGCTTGCCGTTCTCACGGGCGACTCGGCATACAGCTCGCGGGCTTCCACGTCGCTCCGGTCGGCCCACGCGGTCATGCAGCGATTCCCGACGGCGGCAGGCCACTGGCTGGGGGCCTTGGACTTCTACCTGTCTCAGGCCAAGGAGGTGGTCGTTGTGGGCAACCGCAAAGACCAAGCGACCGCCGACCTCGTCCATGAGGTTTTTCGTAACTACCTGCCCAACAGGGTCTTCGTTGGAGCCTCGGGTGAGAGTACAGGCGACGGCTCGGATATTCCTTTGTTGCAAGATAGGCATTTGACCAACGGTCGGCCCACAGCATACGTCTGCGAAAACTACGTCTGCCAACTTCCCGTCACCGACCCAGGCGACCTCGCGAAGCAGTTGGTCAGCTAAAGGTTAGGGCCAGCGCAGCTTGTTGCCGTCGTATGCCCGTTCGAGGAACGTGGTCGTGAACGCCGTCTTGTAGTCGAATGGGTGTGATAGCGCTTCGAACTTGAGCAGATGGTCGTAGAGCGCTTTCCACTGGTCATCCGTCATCTGCCCGACGCCGATCTTGTCGGTTATTGGACTCGTGGCGTCCGCGAGCTCCGTGTCCAACATGAAGGCTTGGTGCGCGCGGTCTTCCTTGGGCGCGAACTTCATAATGATGTCCAGCGTCCCTTGACGGTTCTCCAGGGCGAACTTTATGCCTTTGAGCGTCGCCCGGAGAAAACGATCCACAACATCGCTCGAATCTGATGCGTAGGCGTCCGTCGTGATGTACGTCAGGCCTATGTTTGGAACGTCGAAGTCTTCGGGATCCCACAGTACGACCTCGTGCCCCAGCTTCCGGACGATGTTGGGCTCGTTCGACTTGAACACGGCCAGCACATCGACTTTCCTCTCGGTCAGGACACGTGGGTCGAACCCGACCTGCACCTCGTTGATCTTCTCTCTGTCGACTCCGCCTGCCTCGAGCATGGCCAGGTAGTCGGGCGGGACGGAAATCTTGTATCCAAAATTACGTCCTTCCCAATCCTTAAGATCCGTGATGCCGGAGTCCTTCAGAGCGATGTATGCCTGTTGCCCCTTCTGTCCGAACAGCGCGAACGCGACGATGGGCAGCTCCGGGTCGGAACGTCGCTTCAGGACGGACGTGGCCGCCGCGGTCGTGACGTGGACATCGCCCGCGACCAGCAGCTTGAGGTGCTCCCCGCTGCTGGCGTGGCGTATCTCGACATCGAGGCCCTGCTCAGCGAAGTATCCTTGTTCCTGCGCCACGTATGCGGCTACGAAGGGCAGGTTGGCCTGCGGCTTGAAGCCGGCCATGAAGACAACCTTGTCGAGGGACTCATCTACATCGTCGTCGCCACACGCGATGGCAAAGACCGCAGAGACGAGGAGAGCCAAGAGGAGAACGCGAGTCATGCGCCGAATTCTACACGATTGCGCTCGCCATGACCCGAACGACAATCGGAATATCTCATGAGGGTCGGCCACCCTCACCACCGGGAATGAAAGTGTCGGTGGTCTCTGTGTCGTTACAGGGCTGATGCCGGAGGATGGATTCCCGCCTTCGCGGGAATGACGGTGTGGCGGCAGCACGCTGGCTATTTTCGTAGCAATTGTATGGCAACGTGGCTATAGGGCAGGCCCCGACTGCTGCGAGTCGTGCCAGAACAGGACTCGCTTCTCGATCAGGGCTGTGATGCCGGTCAGTCCCAGGCCGATGCACGCCAGGACTGCTATGGCCGAGAATAGGGTCGGCATGTCGATGTTGTGGTGCGCCACGATGATGACGCTGCCCAGTCCGCGATCTCCCGTGAACCACTCCCCCACCACCGCGCCGATGACAGAGAGCGGAACGGCGATCCGAAATGCCGCGAAGAGGTACGGCAGCGCGCTGGCAACTCGTAGCTTCAAGAGGACCTGTGCTTCACTAGCGTTGAGCAGTCGAAAGAAGTCCAACGTTGTGGGATTGACCGACCGAAGTCCAATGAAGGTATTGACCATCACCGGGAAAAAGGTAATCAAGGCGGCGATCATCATCTTGGGGAACGAACCGAACCCGAACCAGATGACGAACAGTGGCGCCACCGCGACGATGGGCGTGACCTTGATGAGCAGGGCGATTGGATAGACCGTTCGCTCGAACAGCCGCGAGTGGGCCATCACGCCCGCCGCGACCACGGCGACCAGGGTTCCCATAGCGAAGCCGCCAAGCGCCTCGATCAGTGTGATTAGCCCGTGAAACAGGAAATAGCCGAGGTCTCCGAACAGACGTGACCCAACAGCGCTCGGAGTCGGAACGAGGTATTCCTCGACCCCGCTGAGTCGCACCAATAGTTCCCACACGACCCCAACCGCCGCAAGGACGGTGAGAGGGAGAACTGCCTGACGGGCATACTTACCAACAAACGCGATCAGCCGGTCTTGGGGGGAGTGGTCGTTTTCAGGCAAAGCGTCGCTTTGGGCGGGCCTAGACCGCAATAGACTCATGCCTCGCCTCGTTGAGCAGGCCCCTCACGAAGGCCATGTAGTGCCCGAATTGCTTCGATTCCTCTATGGAATCCAACCTCGGACGTGGCAGCTTGATACCGACAACATCGACGATTTCTCCGGGACGGGGCGACAACACTACCACGCGGTCGGACAGCATGACGGCCTCCGCGATGCTGTGGGTGACGAACAGGACGGTCGTCGGATGGCTCTCCCAGATGCGCAGGAGCTCGTATCCCATTTCGGTGCGAGTGATCTCATCGAGCGAACCGAACGGCTCGTCCATCAGCAGAATTCGCGGCCTCGTCGCAAGCGCCCGCGCGAGTGCGACTCTCTGTTTCATGCCGCCTGAGAGCTGGTACGGGTAGGAGCCGCCAAAGCCGTCGAGCCTGACGATCTCCAGCAGTTCGTCGACTTCACTGTTCTTGTCATTGCCGTCGGCAACTCCACGCAACTCGATTGAGAGACTCACGTTTTGGGCTGCGGTGCGCCATGGGAGAAGGGCCGAGTCCTGGAATACCGCTCCGAAGAGACGCTGTCGTCGAGCCTCGTCGGGAGAAGCCCCATCGATGCGAACGGTGCCAAGTGTCGGTGTCAGTAGTCCGCCGACTATTCGGAGCAGGGTTGTCTTGCCGCACCCGCTCGGTCCGATGATGGAGACGAACTCGCCTTCGTCGAAATCGAGATCGATGTTTGTGAGGGCGGTCACGCGAGCGTCGTTCGTCCCGTATTCGTGGGTTAGTCCATGGATGGCAATGTGAGGCATAGGGACAGTCTCGCCCGTGTTCCCATCATCGTGGACACCGCTCATCGACTCCTCGCTCTACTCGGAACCTTGGCTGCCCGGCCTTGCAAAACCGCCGTACTGAATCCTTGCCTTACCGAGCACGACGGCCCCGACTCCCAGCACACCCAGCGCTCCTATCACGTTTTGCGCAACAAGCCCGGCAAGCAGCGCCGTTGCTAGGAACAGGACGCCGCCCGTAAAGCCGGCATTGCGTGTGACGGCAAGCACGAGCAATGCGGCCGGGACTCCGGCGAGAAGCCCGAACGGCGCAAGGCCGGCCGTCGTGCCAATCGCGGTCGCCATACCCGTGCCGCCCGACCGTATGCCGAACACCGGGAATATGTGCCCCAGAACGACTGCTAAGGCGGCAGCGAAAGGTGCCCATGAAGGCAAGTCGAGCAGCAGCAGCGGCGCCGTCGCGATCGCGCCCTTTGCGACATCGAGAGCGAATACGGCAATGCCGTACTTGGGACCGATTTCGCGATAGATGTTCGCGGCGCCCGGATTCTTGGTGCCATGTGCGCGGATGTCGACTCCGGCGATGCGAGCGACGATATCGCCGAAGGACACCGTCCCCAGCAGGTAGGACGCAATGGTCAATGCGACTACTATCAGAATGTCAGCCATGGTTTCTCAACTCGGGTGTTACAGCGCCGTGAGTTGGCTACCCAAAATCAACCAGTATTCAGCAAGTGGGGTTTGACGGGCTGAATTGGGACGAAGAGACGATGCCAATGCTCCGGCCGACGCGCCGTTGAAGTGAGTCTCACCATCTGCGAAAATACCCGTCGCGTTCGCGCACAGTCCGTATAGTACCGTCCCAAACGAGGAAAGAAAACATGACAGCTACATCCAGCGTCGATCCGGGCCTTCTCAGCACCCTTCGATGGCGAAACATTGGGCCACACCGAGGCGGCAGAGTCGTCGCAGTTGCGGGCCACCCAACGGAGCAGGCGACGTTTTACTTCGGGGCCTGTGCCGGGGGAGTGTGGAAGTCTGACGACGGCGGCACGTATTGGAGGAATATCTCGGACGGCTACTTTACCTCCGCAGCCGTTGGGGCCATCGCCGTTTCGACGTCCGACCCCGCCGTCATTTTCGCGGGCACGGGCGAGGCGTGCACGAGAGGCAACGTATCAGCCGGGGACGGAGTCTACCGCTCCACGGACGGGGGACGGAGTTGGATGCACGTGGGCCTGGAGGCCACCAAGCATATCTCGCGCGTTCGTATTCATCCCACGAATCCGAACTTGGTCTATGTAGCGGCGCTGGGCGATATCTTCGGCGACAGCACGGAACGAGGAATCTTCCGCTCGACGGACTGCGGCGACACGTGGGAGCGCGTGCTTTTCGGGGACGAGACGACCGGCGCGGCCGATCTGACGATGGACCCGAACAATCCGCGCATCATGTTTGCCACGCTCTGGGAGGCCCGTCGAAAGCCGTGGAACTTCTCTTCGGGCGGGCCCGGCAGTTCGATCTACCGTACAACCGACGGCGGTGACACCTGGGAGGACATCAGCGGCAACAAGGGACTTCCACAGGGCGTCAAAGGACGTATGGGCGTTGCCGTCTCGCCGGCGAAGGACGGTCGCGTGTGGGCGATCATCGAGGCCGAGGAGCGGGGTCTCTACCGTTCCGACGACTTGGGCGAGACGTGGGAGCTCGTATCGGACGATCCGAAGCTCATCCAGCGCCCTTGGTACTACTGCCATGTGTTCGGCGATCCCCAGGACGCTGAGACCGTCTGGATACTGAACCTCAAGTGCTGGAAGTCGACCGACGGAGGCCGCACGTTCAACGAGGTGTCGATGCCTCACGGAGACAATCACGACCTGTGGATCGACCCTGCAAACACGAAACGCATGATTCAAGGTAACGACGGCGGCGCGTGCGTGTCCTTCAATGGCGGGGACTCATGGTCGACGATCTACAATCAGCCGACGGCGCAATTCTACCGGATGGACGCCGACAACGAATATCCCTATAGAGTCTACGCCACCCAGCAGGACAACAGCGCGATCAGCACGCCCAGCCGCGACATTGAAAAGGGCGCGATTCTCTATGCCGACAGCTACTTCGTCGGAAGCTCGGAGAGCGGTCAGATCGCCGTTCATCCCGACGACTCCACGATCATCTTCTCCGGCGCGATCGGCAGCTCCTCAGGCGGAGGCGACGCCCTACACCGCTATGATCACAAGACGGGCCAGAGCAAGATCGTCTCCGTGTGGCCGGAGTTCGTCTACGGCCAGGGCGTGGGGGACCACAAGCACCGCTTCCAGTGGACGTATCCCATCGTCTTTTCGCCGCACGACTCCGGGACGCTCTATGTCGCCGCGGAGGTCGTGTTCCGTTCAAAGAACGAGGGGCACAGCTGGGAGCCGATCAGCCCCGATCTGACGCGCAACGACCGCTCGAAGATGGAGCCCTCCGGCGGGCCGATCACGAAGGACACGACCTTCGTGGAGAACTTCGGGACGATCTTCGCATTCGTCGAGTCTCCCCATGAGCCGGGCGTGTATTGGGCAGGCACGGACGACGGCCTCATTCATATCTCCCGTGACGGTGGGCAGAACTGGGATAACATTACCCCGCCCGACCTGCCCGAATGGGCCACCGTAGCCATCATAGACCTATCGCCGCACGACCCGGCGACCGCGTATGTCGCGGCGCATCTCTATCGCCTCGCCGACAACACTCCCCTGCTCTACAGGACGAACGACTACGGCAAGACGTGGCAGAGCATCTCCGACGGCATACCGGAAACGGAGTACACGTGGGTCATCCGGGCAGACGCCGAGCGGGACGGTCTGCTCTACGCAGGGACTGAGCTTGGCGTTCACGTCTCGTTCGACGACGGTGAGTCATGGCAGTCGCTTCAGGGCAACCTGCCCGCGGTCGCCGTCCACGACATGAAAATCAGAGGCAACGAGCTTGCGGCAGCCACGCACGGCCGCTCTTTCTGGATCCTCGACGATTTGACGCATGTTCGTCAGGTCCCCGACGCCTCAGGCGATTCCGGGCTCCAGCTCTTCAAGCCCGCTAGCGTTGTACGCAGCGCTTATCAAATGACATCCGGACGTTCTTCCGGTGAAGGAAAGAGGTACATGCTGCGGCTGGGATCGGCGGCGGCATGGGTCGAAGAAAAAGACGACAACGAGCAGGCGCACTCCACTTTCCTCGACGCGGGACACAATCCTCCCACAGGCGTCATTGTCCACTACAACCTTGGGGACACGTCGCCGGATGACGCAGTCTTGGTCGTCTCGGACGGCGACGGTCGGGCGATTCGCACAGTACGTCCCAAACCGGACGATTACGACGATCTGTCGGACTCGGAGAAGCCCGCAGGCCCATTCCTGCCGGTCGAGGAGGGCATGAACCGCTACATTTGGGACATGCGGTACGACCGGTCGTCGAAGGTTGGGACCGGTCCGAAATCCGAGGCCGTAGAAGGCCCATTGGCAGTTCCGGGCAAGTACACGGTCTCGCTCAACGTGGCAGGACACACCGAGTCGCAGGAAGTGACCATTGAGCAAGACCCGCGGGTGACCACTTCTGCCGAGGAGCTTCAAGAGCAACTCGACCTCATGCTGCAAGTCCGGGACAGGACGAGCGAGGTGCATGATGGGATCAACCGCATCAGGAGCATCCGCGGACAGGTGGCTGAGTGGGCCGGGAGAGCGAAGGCCGCCGGAAAGGGAGACGCACTTTCAGAAGTGTTAGAGGGACTGAACGACTCGCTCGGGTCAATCGAGTTGGACTTGATTCAAACGAATGCTCCCGATGAAGAGGGACTCGACCGTATCGCCCTGCCGGCAGGGGTGGGATTCAAGCTCAAGGAGCTGACGGCGGCGATTTCCTCGGCGGACTCAGCCCCGACAACGCAGCAGCACGAGGTCTACGGTGTCCTATCGGAAAGGGCCGGCGACGCGCTCGAACGCCTCGAACGGCTCGAGAACGAGGACGTGCAGCGGTTTGTGGACATGCTCCACGAACTCGAAGTCCCTGCGATCATCGCGAAGGCGTAGGGCGTGGTCCGTTCAAGGGGATTTCTCAGCGTAACGGCCGCGGACTTCCTGGTGCGCTCGGCGTACCAGATGGGCAAGACGCCCCTCTTGCCGCTGTTGGCCGTCAGTCTGGGCGCGGGGGATGTGCTGCTCGGCTTCATCGTGTCAGTCTCGACCCTGACCGGTATGGTGCTCAAGCCCTTCGTCGGCATCCTCTCCGACCGCACGGGGCGTCGTGCCTGGCTGCTTGTCGGCACGGCGGTTTTCGCGGGAATGCCCTTCGTATACGGGTTCGTCGACTCGCCGGATAAGCTCGTCCTCGTGCGTGTCGTCCACGGCCTAGCCACGGCAATCTACGGACCGGTTACTCTCGCATACGTCGTTGAGTTGTCAAACTCCAACCGGGCGCAGCGGCTCGGCTGGTTCTCCATGGCCAGAAATGCCGGTTACGTAGTGGGTCCTGCAGCGGCAGGTGTCCTCCTATTGAGGATGGACCCCGTCCAGGTCTTCACGATTATCGGTCTTCTGAGCAGCCTCGCGTTCGTGCCCATAGCTTTGCTCCCGGAGATCAAGTCAACGCCACAAGTACAGAGGCCGCCGTTCGTGAAGCAGGTGGTGGGGGCCATCTCCGCTGCGAGCCGCTCGTCCGGCGTCTGGCTGGCCGGAGGCATGAGCGCGCAAGTATTGATCGCGGAATACGCCGTCAAGACTTTTCTGCCGGTCTACGCCCTCTCGCAGAGCGTGAACATTGCGGTTGTGGGCGCGTACTTCGCCCTTCAGGAGGGCACCAATCTTGTCCTCGCGCCACTGGGCGGACGCTTAGGCGACAGACTGGGGCACATGCCGACCGTTGCGCTCGGCATGGCTGCGATGGCAATGGGCCTGCTCACGCTATTGTTCGGCCACGACATAAGCACTCTGGCGTTGTCAGCGGTCCTCATTGGCACAGCGCAGGCACTCGTATTTCCTTCTGCGCTGGCATCCGTTGCAACGACCGTCAGCGAACGCGACCTCGGCGCCTGCATGGGCATCGTGGGCGCAATGAAGAACTCCGCGAAAGTCGCGGGGCCGATTCTTGCGGGATTCTTGATCCACCGCTTCGGCTTGGAGATCACTCTCGCCTCCATGGGAGTCACGCTGATAGTCGTGGCACTCGGCATCTACGTCATTTGGAGATCGGGATTCCGGCGAGCCGACTCGCTGGCAGTCGTTGCTGGAGACGCCGCCATCAAGTAATCAACTGGTGATCGTCGTGGCCAATGCGCTCAATCACCCGTCCGCAGGGCGCTTATGATACGATAATTTTGGTGGCCATCCGAATTCCCCACCTTTGGGGAGGTACCGCAAAGAGGGAGCGTATCCAAACGTGACTTGGCTATGGAAAGTACCTGATATGCGGACGCGGGTGGACTATGCCCGTAGAAACGCACCTGGCGACATCTTCACGATTATCGCCCGTTTCATCGTCTACTATGCCTCCGCGTTCTTCATATTCGTTCTGACGCCGGTCGACTATGTGGGCAGGTCGATCTTTAGGATAGCTTTTCACGTCGGCACGGTAGTTGGGTTCTTCCTGGTATTCCCTCTCCTCTTCTTCATGATCCTGTCCGCTCTCTGGATCCCGTTCTGGGGACTGCTTGTTGGGAGCAGCTGGCTCTGGCTGAACCAGGCATGGACACGACCAATTCTGCTGCTTCCCGGAGTGGCGCTCTCCATGGCGCTTACGGTCATCTTGATGCTGGTGCCCGACCCGGAAAAGCAACCGAAGTACGTGACGATTACGCAGGAGTGGCCGCTAACCTGGAACCTCTGGTATCCGCCACTCGTCTACTTCGAGGAGCACAATATCTGGGATCCCGACGTCAACCCGTACGAAGCCACCCGGCTCTACGAGACTCTGCAAGCACAGCGGAAAACGGCCAACCGACAGGACGTCGGACAGTCCGAATGAATCAAGGACTCAACGGCCAAGCAGCGGTAATGATCTAGGCGAACACCGGAATCTGCTCGTACGTACCGCCGACGATGGGCTTCGAGTCGACGCCCATCCACTGGTCGAGAATCGAGGAGTACATTCCCCGGTAATCGTACGTGTGCTGCATGTCCTCGCCTTCGATCAGGTCGGTCGGGGCAAGTGACGGATACTCGGCGTACAGGCCTCCGTTGACCTTGTTCCCGATCAGGAACGCGCCTCCGCCCGCCCCGTGGTCGGTGCCGCTGCCGTTGTCGGCAACCCGTCGCCCGAACTCGGTGAAGACGAGCATGGCCACGTTGTCGGCCTTCCCGTGGTCCTCCAGGTCCTGGAAGAAGTCCATGATGGCCCGTGAGAGATCGCCGAGAAGCGTGGTGTGCGTGGGCGCTTGGTTCGAGTGCGTGTCGTAGTTGTTGTGGTTCGTGTAGAAGATGCGGGTGCCTACGTCGGCCAGATGCACTCGCGCAACGTCCTTCAGGCCGCGCGCGATCTCGTTCCCGCCGTACTCGACCTCCGACTTGTACATACCAGGAACCGTCTTGAGGATGTGCGCGCCGTCCAGCACGCCGAGGCCGGTCTCCGAGAGGTAGTCCATCACGGCTCCCGTGCCGACGGCGGGAGCGTACATCTCCTTGAACCGTTCCAGGGTCTCGTTGCGGTCGTCCTCGTCGTCGAGTCCCGTCATCAGACCGTAGTTGTCGAGATTGCCCACGGACGTGACCGGCACGCCCTTGGAGACAAGAGCCTGCGGGAGTCCTCTCCCGAAGTTGACGGAGGTCAGGACGTTTTCCGTGTCGGGGTCGATCTGGCCGGTCGTCATGCCCAGCCAGCCCTCGGTCGAAATCTTCTCCGGCTCGCACGTATGCCAGATGTACATGCTGCGGAAGTGCGACCTGCTCGAATTCGGATAGCCCACACCCTGCACGATCGCGAGCTTGTTGTCGTCCCAGAACTCCTTCAGCGGCGCGGCATTCCCATGGAACGCCAGGTCCTCATCAATGGGGATGAGGTTGTCCTCCGGGACGCCGAGCGTAGTACGGTGGTCGTAGTAGTGGGGGTCCGAGTACGGCACCACCGTATTCATAAAGTCGTTGCCTCCACTGAGCTGGACGACAACGAGAACCGGGTCTTCGTGGGTAGATGCTGCTTGATCGTTTCCGTTGCTTCCCATCGTTAACCCTCCCGTGTATGGGTTCTTAACTAGTCACAATACCACGAATTTCGCACGAAGGGTACCCAATCGAACGGGGATTCTATCGGAATTCTATGAAATGTTCTAGGTCTTGGTTGGCGGGCAAGGGGTGAGATGCGGGGGGACGAGGGGTGCGGGGGGAGCGCGAGGGGAGGCTATGGAATCACGAGAGGCAGTCTGTCAAGGGGTTTAGAGCTTTTTGGAGGTTGTCGAGGGCCTTCGTGCTGAACGGTGCCGTTATCACTTTGTCATGGGAGTTTCGGGCGCGCCCCTGTCCAACATGGACAGCCCCTCAGATATGGTTTCGGGGAGTCGCACATATGATGTGATAGGATTATACTATGTGCAGTGGTTGCATATGCGAATAGTCACAAAGTCGCTAATGTGCAAAGTCACAAGTCTGCGCAGTTGCTAAGTCACAGGGAGAAGGAGATGCCCGGCCGCATTCAACGAATAAGAGCAGGCAGCAGGGAAGTCTATGGCATTGAGCAGAGTTTTGATATTGACCGAGAGGACTGGAATGTATACAAGCTGCTTGATGGTGGAACCATTCGACTGAAAACAACCGTGCAAAAGCTGTATCGGGTTGTGGACGAATCCGGGGAGCCGGAATTTGACCCTAATGGCGAAGCCGTATATATTGCGCGGCACAAATCCGATATTGTCTTTAGTGAATAGTCCAAGAGGGGATGAAGTATGACGATGCTAACGCGGCCGACCCGACCGACAACCACCCAAGTAGTGGGAAGAGCCGAGCCGAAACCCGTAAGCCGAACAACCTCTGAAGCCCTAGAATCGGCTCTTGAGACAAATGACTCGCGGCTGGAACGTGACATCGCCGATCAGGTGTTTGTTTCAGACGGTGAAGGTGGATTCTACGTGCAACCCGACCAAATGCTGGAAGGCCACCTGTATTTCTTCAAGATCGACGATATTCAGTTGGCTGCTTCGAAGGAATCCGACGGTCAGATTGCCCTATACGGCATTACAAAAGAGTAGCGCTTTCATGGCTGAAGATGAACCTAACCTCGCCAAAGGGGTTTCCCAGTTTGGGCTGGAAGCGGTACGGATCGTCGCAAGGGAAATATTGAACTCAAGGAACATTCCCGTATGCCAAACACGGATTGCGCGTGGAGGCAGAGGGTTTCCATGGGAGAAACGTGTCGCCCTCCATCCCCGACAGGATGGACCACCACACATAGTACGGATTCCCAAGTAATACCCTGCCACACTTGACCATCCTACCGCTGCATCAGGTGCAGGCCTGTGGGAATATCAAGGTTCTGGGTCTGTGAGTCCGGCCAGGGTCGCCGTCCTTCGGCGTCCTGAGCGCCGCCCATGCACTGCCCTACACCGAGCGCAAGAGACTTCGTCCACGTCTGCGGCCCGCGCTACGTGGACAACTGGCAGGCCGCACCAAGTCAACTAGCTATGTCCGGCCCGCGCATGGACGGGAGGGCCTACAGCGCGTCCGCACATGATGCAGACGCGGTCACCGTCCAGCGCAAGGTACGTTCCGCCGACGCATCGGGTGCAGGCCTGTGGGAACATCATTCGGAAGGGTCGATAAGTCCGGCAAGGGCCGCGGCCTTGTCGACCGGCATTCCCCCGCCTACCATCGACTGGAAGGCCCGCGCCCGCCCGGACAGGTCCGAAGCAAACATCTTGTCGAAGGACAGGCGGATCGGCGCGTCTGAGAAGCGAGGTAGAAGCAGAAAAAGTGGCGGGAGCGCGAGGGAGTCGAACCCACCGTCCCGGTGGAAGCACCGGGACCAACGATTTTGAAGACCGCAGGGCCCACCGGAGCCCATCCGCTCCCGAAATTTTCGACGGAGAACATCGGGCAGGTGCGAACTGCGAGAGTCTCCCTGCCCGACTCGATTGAGGGTCGTACCTAGGCGCTCAGGACCGCGTCGACGGCTCCCTTGAGCTTCCCTCTCGGCACCGCACCCACGATCTGGTCGACAGGACTGCCGCCCTTGAAGATCAGCAGCGTGGGAATGCCCCGGACACCGTACTTCAGGGCCGCCTGGGGATTTGAGTCTACGTCGAGCTTCGTGACCTTCATCCTGCCCTCGTACTCTTCGGACAGGTCGCTAACGATGGGCGCGATCATCTTGCACGGCCCGCACCACTCGGCCCAGAAGTCCACCAGCACGGGAATGTCCGAGTTCAGGACCTCTTCATCGAACGTCGCGTCCGTTACTTCCATTGGATGTGCCATAGTTCCTCCAGTTCAGATGTGATTGTCCGGCGGGGCGATTTCATTGTTTCGCAAGCTACATTTCAAACTGCCACGCCCGAACACTTCTCTATAATTAGATGCCCCTATTGGCGTAGGGGTTTAGCTCCCGACCGCCGACAGCGACGGCATTCCTCTCAGCTTGTGGACGAGTCCAGGGAGGACGTCGAGCAGGTAATCAACCTCTTCGTCCGTGTTGTCCAGGCCGAGCGTGAGCCGCAGGCTCCCCTGCGCCTGCTCGGCAGTGAGACCAATGGCCGTGAGCACGTGCGACGGTTCGAGCGACGCCGACGAGCACGCGCTGCCGCTCGATGCGCTGATTCCTGACAGGTCGAGTCCCAGCAATACCGGCTCGCCCTCGATATGGTCGAACGACAGGTTGGCGTTGTTCGGCAGTCTTTGTGTCGGGTGTCCGTTCAGTCGTACTCCGTCAACGCGCTCGAAGATCGATTGCACGACCCGGTCGCGCAGCCGGCTCACGTGCGCAACGGCCTCATCGCGCTCCGACTCGGCTATGCTCAGGGCCACCGCCGCTCCAACGATGCCGGGCACGTTCTCCGTGCCTGAACGCCGCTGTCGCTCCTGTCCCCCGCCCGTCTGCTGGGCCTCCAGCGGCGTCCCGCGACGGACGTAGAGAACGCCGGCGCCCTTGGGACCTCGGAACTTGTGGGCTGACAGGCTGAGCAGATCAACGCCCAGCGACCGGGCATTGATAGCGAGGTATCCGGCGCCCTGCACGGCGTCGGTGTGCATGACGATCGTGCGTCCCCGCCGCCTCGCCTCCGACTTGACGACCTTGGCTATCTCGGCGATTGGCTCCACGGTGCCGATCTCGTTGTTGGCGTACATCACGCTCACCAGCACCGTCTCGTCGGTGATCGCCCTACCAACGTCGTCGGGATCGACCAGCCCATCGGAATCGACCTCCAGGTACGTCACGTCGAACCCTGATTGCTCAAGAGAGTGGCACGTGTGGAGCACGGCGTGATGCTCGATGCTCGTGGTAATGATGTGCCTGCCGGTGCTCTGAAGGGCGAGAGCCGCCCCCCTGATCGCGGTGTTGTCCGCCTCCGTGCCGCCGCTCGTGAATACGACCTCGCTCATCCGAGCGCCGAGCACCTGCCCCACCGTTTCACGGGCGTCGTCGACGGCCTTCCGCCCCTCCTGGGCAAGCGTGTAGATGCCCGAGGGGTTCCCAAAGCTGACCCCGAAGTAAGGCAGCATCGCCTCCAACGCCTCCGGTCGTACCGGCGTCGTGGCAGCGTGGTCCATATAGATCATTTTCGACGAAGTATCCATAAGACCTAGAGTCCCACTGAGTGCCCATATTGTAGCACGCAAGGGGTTGCCGTTTCAGTGAGAGCGCCCACCGGGGAAGAGGGAAAACGAAGGGGGCGAGAGAAGGTCTATAGATGATTCAGCAAGTACTCTATCGGGTCTGTACCTACTAGAGGGGGCGACTTTTTGAACCCATCCTCAATTTCGACCACCACATACGATCCCTCGAGTTCTCTTCTGAACTCTCCAATGAGCTCACCTTTCAGCCATAAAGCTCCAGAATATAGACTGCCAAACCGGAGCACTGCCACAGGCTTCTCACTGGATTCGAGGTAAATGTTGATACGGCGGCGGAAGACCACGAGGTCTGCGGTACGGTCCTCACCGATGGTGACCTCGTACTTCTGCACAACTTCTTCACCCGCAGCTTTGGACAATGTTTCTGTCGTAGGTGATTCAGTTAGAGTTGCCACGGCTCTTAACCTCCCTGTAGTTGTAGCTGCCACACGCGATTCCTAGTGACTAGGTATCGGTCCTGAAGAACTCATCTGATCTCGGATGTTCCTTGCTATGTTCAGGACGGCTTCTTTCAAGTGGTCGTACCCGTATCCGCCTACGGAGAAGTCAGGTGGGACTGTTGCGTTGACTCTGCGCCCATATCCGAGCGCCCACGCTTTGTGAGGCTTGTCTTTCCCGAGAATACCCATGACATAGCCGCCCATTGCGGTTACAAGCGACATGCACGGGATGTCGGTTGGGCCGTCACCGATGTAGACCATGTTCTCAAAAGGGACGGGCCGCTCCTCGGGATCCATAGGCTCATTGACCACATACTGTCGATTGATGTACTCCTCACCGACCTTCCCTTTGTTGACCATGTACAGGAACCGGGTCTTGTCGGTGAACGAGATAACATTCTTCAGATGAGAGAGGTTGCCATTGCAGTCGTATGCGAAGTCACAAGCCCAGATTCGATGAGCGGCAGTTGCCAAGGCGCTAGCCCGTAGCATATCACCTATCCCCGCGGAGATGACGTAGAACTCGACTCGGATTCCGACATCTCTAAATTCAGGGGTTCCTTGAATCTCGTCACGTAGGGTGACAAGCCCCTCCGGGATCCCTGGATAGAATTCCAGGGTTGCCCCGATTTCGGCAAGTTTGCTCTTGGTCAGCCCTTCCAAAGGCTCACATCTCCCCGAAAGCTCAATCAGCTTTTGCATATAGGCCAAGTGCTCATCCCAACCCGCCTTCACGAGCGGCTCGACCTCCTCTGGCCAGAACTCTTCCGGTCTCACGTCGAAGTAGGTTAGAAGCTGATCAGTGGTATCTGGGGCTAACGTGCCGTCACAGTCAGCGATGACTGCGATTGTGTTGTGGGCCATATTGCATTAGGTATATATCCTCATACTAGCGTGTGAGACTATCGCGCATGTGGGCGAGTGTCAAGCCGGTAACTTTTCGGACTTCTGCCCAGGCAATTGCATCTTGCCTCCCATTTCCGTGCCTTCCGCAGGTCCGAATTGATGCCAAGAACATATAATCTATTATAGGCCTGCGACAACGAGACCGCAAGCTTAACGTGCTACGAGGCGTTGCGCGGAGACCGAAATTCCTTCTCAACAGGTAACCTCGTGCATCTATGCCGGAATGTTACAGAATACTACAAGAATTTCGAGGCTCGTCGATGTGATATGAAGGTGTCAGGCTCTGAACCATTCGCCTCATGAGCAGCACCCAACATCCAGAACCCGGTACGCCCGTGTTGACACCCCTTTCTCCCCGTTGATACATTCGCTCACTAGCCAAACAGCGGGAGGCGACGGCCATGGCGGTGTCGAAGAAGATCAAACAGTTCATGGAGCAGGGCTCGTGGATTCGGCTGATGTTCGAGGAGGGCATCGTCCTCAAGCAGCAATATGGGGAGGAGAACGTCTTCGACCTCTCGCTCGGCAACCCGATCATGCAGCCTCCGCCGGAGTTCTTCGACGAGCTGCGCCGCATCGCCAACGACCCTCCGCCGGGCCTGCACCGCTACATGCCCAACGCCGGACACGTGGATACCCGCGCCGCCGTCGCCGATGAGCTAACCGCGGAGACCTCCCTGCCCTTCACCGCCGACGACATCCTAATGACCGTCGGGGCCGGGGGCGCGCTCAACGTCGTCATGCACACCATTCTCGATCCGGGCGATGAGGTCGTCATCTTCGCGCCATACTTTGTCGAATACTTCTTCTACGCCGACAACCACGGCGCCACGTGCAAGGTCGTGCCGGCCGACGAGAACTTCCTACCCGACCTCGACGCCTTAGCGGACGCCATCGGCCCAAAGACCCGGATCGTCCTGACAAGCTCTCCCAACAACCCCACAGGCGTGGTGTACGGGCGCGACGTGCTCGCGGAGATGGGCCAAGTCATTCGCCGGAGAGAAGCCGAGTTGGGGACGGAGATCTTCCTCGTCAGCGACGAGCCGTACCGCAAGATCCTCTTCGACGGCCTTGAGTACCCGCACATCTTCGAGCACCACCCGCGCAGCGTCGTTGCTACGTCTCACTCCAAGGACCTCGCCCTCCCCGGCGAGCGCATAGGGTTCATCGCCGTCCACCCCGAATACTCCGACAAGGAAGAGCTCATAGACGGACTCACCTTCTGCAACCGCACGCTCGGCTTCGTCAACGCGCCTGCTCTCATGCAGCACATCGTCAAGAACCTCCAGTCGGTGACGGTAGACGTCTCGACCTACGAGGCCCAGCGCGACTTCATGCATGGCGCACTGACCGACATCGGCTACCAGGTCGTCAAGCCCCAGGGCGCGTTCTACATGTTCCCCAAGGCCCCCATCGAAGACGACGTGGCGTTCACTGCCGCACTTCGAGAGAATCGCGTCCTGGTCGTACCCGGCACCGGATTCGGAGGCCCCGGCCACTTCCGCATATCCTACTGCGTCAGCGACGCGACGCTTGAAGGGTCGCTGCCGGGATTTCGGGCGGCGTTCGAGGCGGCGACGGGGTAACACGGACTCGCAATACCGGAGCGTAGTGGTCGCACATATTGCCACGAAGGAGAAGACATGAGCAGCAGAAAAACAATGGATGGTGTAGAGAACGTCTACGCAGCCGCGCAGAAGTGGGTTGATTGCGCCCTACGAAAGGACGACTCGCTCTTCACGCCCGGCAAGCGGATCTGGACTCGAGAACTGCTTGGCGAACTGCGGGAGCGGTACCTAGACCAACCTGATGTGGGCCAGGGAGGCTTTTACGACAAGCTGAAACAGCAGTTGGATGACAGCCCGCCCGAAGCCTTCCAGTTGATGGCGGAAGCAATCTACACTCAGTTCCTCATCATCTGGAAGGAAGGAATGGGACAAGAAGCCAAGAAGAGTGGGGTTGAGCAGGTGCTGGGTTGGGGTGCGCCAATCTCAACCATTCCCAAAGACCTCATCAATGGCTTTACGCCCGGCATCGCACATTCGCAAGCTCTGCTGATGTACCGCCCGTATCAGGTGGGATTCATCATTGAATTCGCCGATCAATGGAAAACGCTGGAACCAAGTGAACGTGACCGCTTGCTCGACGATCCTTGGGCCTTCAAGAACCTCGTAATGGGGACGAAGCTTGACAGCCTACTACTTCGCGAGAACCAGAAGACTCCCCACTCCCAGCGAGAGGCCCTGCTCCACCTCGTACACCCCGACACTTTTGAAGGGATCGTCTCAGTCGAACAAAAAGAGGAAATCGCAGCGGCAAGAGCATTTGCACACTTTATCACTGAGGAAGAGCAGGATGTTGACGGCAAGCTAGCGCAGATTCGCCAAGGTCTTGAGGCCGGGCTCGACAGAGACTTCGATTTCTACGAACTGAACATCCGTAGCTGGTGGGACACAGAGACGTCCTCCCCATGGTGGGACCCGTCGACATCCAACCCTTGGACCAAGGAGCTCCGAATCGCTTCGGATTTTCTTCACAGCGGGAGGATGTGGCCTTGGGAGCTTAAGTACAAGTATGAAATTGGTCGAAAGCTTGAAGAGGCCGCGGAAACAGTCCGCGCCGGCACCAACGACGACTGGGCCGTTCCGGTCAAGCGCGGACTCACCGGCAACCTTATTTTTTCCATACAGCAGGCAAAAGTTCGTGAATGGATCAACACATCCCCGAACGACGCGCTGAAGGCATTGCAGACGATCTGGACGAGCGAAAACCTGTCCCTTTCCGAGCGGATACGTTCCTTCAGTGAGCTACACCCTCAGTCAGTAACAGGCGGTCCAGGAACTAGGATGAATGTCATCTCCCAACTGCTCATGGGCCTCAAAGTCGAACAGTATCCGCCGTTTAGAACGAGGGCCTTCAGCCGTGCGTACAAACGCACTGGTTACGCCCAGCCTCCGAAGGACGCGGACGAAGCTGCGTTGTACGAACATGCTCTCGGATTCCTTGATCGGTTCACCATAGAGGCACGAGCTCGTGGAATTCCCGTACGTCACAGGCTTGATGCGCAGGGGCTGGTTTGGATAATCCCATACCAAGAAAAGGAAAATGCAGGGAAGGATATAACTCCGCATGAAGACTTAGACGAGACCTCTGAAGACCTAGACGAGCTTGCCGAAGAACTGTTCCTCACTGAACCCGATGACTTTCTCCTCGAAATCAAGACCCTCCTCGACGACAAGAAGCAGGTCATCTTCCAGGGGCCGCCCGGTACTGGCAAGACTTATGTCGCGCGGGCGCTTGCGAACCATCTCGCAGGATCAGAGGACCGCGTCACCTTCGTGCAGTTCCACCCTTCCTACGCCTACGAGGACTTCGTGCGGGGCTTTCGTCCGTCGCTGAAGGATGGACAACCAGGATTCGAGTTGAAGGACGGACCGCTGTTGCAGGCCGCCGAGCGCGCGCGGAAAGACGAAGAGCGGGATGTGAAGCACTTTCTCATCATCGACGAGATCAACCGCGGGAACCTCGCCAAGGTGTTCGGGGAGTTGTATTTCCTCCTGGAGTACCGCGACGAAGCAATCACGCTTCAGTATCAACGAGATGGTGAGGAAAAGTTCTCGCTTCCTTCCAATCTCTACATCATCGGGACCATGAATACGGCCGACCGCTCGATTGCGCTCGTGGACCTTGCCTTGCGACGCCGCTTCTACTTCGTGGAGTTCCACCCGGACGATGAGCCTGTGAAGGGTGTGCTCCGCCGCTGGCTGCAGGCGAACCATCCCGACATGAAGTGGGTGGCCAACGTCGTCCAAAACGCGAACAAACTACTGGAAGACGACCGTCACGCCGCCATCGGGCCGAGCTACTTCATGAAGGACGACCTCGACGATGTTAAGGTCGAGCGCATATGGAAGCACAGCGTACTCCCCTACATAGAGGAACGACGGTTTGGGGGAGACGAAGTGTCCGACGACTTCGACCTCGAAAAGCTCAAGGGAAGCATCAAAGCCGGCGGTGGTACCGAGGACGGAGAAGACGGCGCGGAGAATCAGGACGGTGGCACGAGTGATGCGTCAGCTTGACCTGCAGGAGTACGAGCAGAGCGAGGCGATTCCACTCTCGATCACTGAGCGCGACGATCTTCAGGCGGTATTACCCTCACTCACGATAGTGCCCACCGCCGGAGAAGACGCCGCATACCACCTCACACCCAGTTCGACCGTTGGAGCGGTCGAGATTGGCGCCCTGTCCGTGCTCATACGGCCCAAGATCGGCATCCCGCAGCTGCTCTCACTGGCGTGCTACGCCATGGGCGTATTCAAGTCCCAAGAGGAGCGGCTGTTTGACTTTCAAGAAGAAGCGGAGACACCGCCCGACACTTTGGCCCTCGCCCTTGCCGCCGCTGCGCGAAGGGCATTCTCGCGTGGGCTCCTCCACGGCTACCGCACGGAGGAGGAGGCGTTGCACACCGTGCGTGGGCGCATCAGGTTTGCCGATCAGATACGGCAGAGGTTCGGCATCCCTTTGCCCATTGAGGTGCGCTACGACGAGTTCACCGACGACATCACCGAGAACCAACTCGTGAAGGCAGCGGCTATACGCCTCGGTGGGATGCGCCTGCGCTCACAGCAAGCTCGCCGGAATCTGGGGTGGATTGCGGCGATGCTCGAGAACGTGTCATCCGTTGAGTCATTTCCGAAAGACGTGCCGGACGTCCGCTTCGACCGGATCAATGAGCACTATCGTGGCGTCGTGGGCCTGTCACGCCTCATCCTGCGGCATAGCGCGTTCGAGTCCGAGCGCGGCGTAGTGCAAGCCACCGGGTTCCTCATGGACATGAACACTCTCTTCCAAGAGTTTGTGACGGTGGCGCTTCGAGAGGCGCTAGGAGTATCCGAGCGCGTCTTCTATTCGGACAAGCAACTCACAGGAAATCGACGGATTTACTTGGCCAAGCCAAGTCGCGTGAAGCTAGAACCCGACCTTACTTGGTGGGACGGCGAGACTTGCACATTCGTAGGCGATGCGAAGTACAAGCGCGTGAGAGTGGAAGGTGTGCCCAACGCCGACTTGTACCAGTTGCTAGCCTACGTCACCGCGCTCAATCTACCGGCCGGACTGCTGATCTACGCGCAAGGCGAGGCGGAAACAGTGACCTACAATGTTCGAAATTCCGGCAAGCGATTGGAAGTTGCCGCGCTCGACCTTGGCGGCTCACTCGATGCAGTACTGAAGAGCGTGGACTTCCTTGCGGACAAGATAAGAGCATTGCGTAATGAGGCTCAGAGGCTCCGCCACGCCGCGTGAACTTGACCGAGGTGATAACCCTACCCCGTGTCCTTCAGCCCGAACCCGGTGATTGGCACGAGGACGCGTTCGTCGGGTTGGATGATCCCCTGCTCGACCAACTGCGCGAGCCCCGCGATGGCGGTTGCGGAGGTCGGTTCCCCGTAGACTCCCTCGGTCTGAGCGAGGGTGTCCCTCCAGGCGAGGATGTCGGCTTCCTCAACCGCAGTGGCCGTGCCTTCAGTGGCCTTGATAGCAGCTACGATTTCTTCGAGGCGTGCCGGGGTACCGACCGCGATGCCTCCTGCCACAGTGCTTTCGACAGGAGGCGCGTCGGGAAGACCCTGGAATGCCGCGGTGATTGGCATGACGTTCTTGGCCTGTACGGCGTGAAGGCGGGGTATCTCCGCAATGAGCCCTCCCCGCTTCAGCTCCGAGAATCCCTTGAGCGCGCCCAGTAGCAGCGATCCGTTCCCGACCGGCATGATGATGTGCCTCGGAATTTTCCCGTCGGACTGCCGATAGACCTCGTAGGCAAATACCTTCGTTCCCTCCACGAAGTAGGGGCTGAGAACGTGGGAGGCGTATACCAGATCGTGCTCAGTGGCATATTCGACTGCGGCCGCTGTCGTTGCCTCTCGCGGCCCGGGGATGGAATGGACCCGTGCGCCGTAGGCGACGATCTGCCTGAGCTTTGCTTCAGGCGCCGACGACGGCGCGAATACGTGGGCTTTCATGCCCGCTCGTCCCGCGTATGCCGAGACCGACGCGCCCGCGTTGCCCGACGAGTCCTCGACGACCTCGGACACGCCGTGCTGCTTGGCCACGGCTATTACGACTGCCGTGCCTCTATCTTTGAACGAGCCGGTTGGATTGATGTACTCGAGCTTGGCGTGCAGCGATTCGATGCCCAACCGAGACGCGACCGCCGGCAGCTCGACGACCGGCGTGTTACCCTCGCCGAGCGTAACTAAGTCCAAGTAGCGTTTTGGGACCGGCATCGGCGGAATTGCGTTGCTGTAGTCGTGGCCGGGATAGTCGACTTCCAGTGGGCGCCCGCAATCGGGGCACGCCAGCGTCGTCATATCGGCGCAAAGGGAGCAATCGCAGGGTCTGCAGCGCAGGATCGGGCCGGTCATCGAAGTTTCCAATGGGATGTGCCAAGAACAGGCGAGTAGAATACCATATAGCCGTCGGGTATTCTCAATTGCCATCCCCTCTGAACACCGGAACCTTCCGGGAAGGAGACCACAAGAAAGTGACTATGGAATCCGGAGACTTCGTTCAAGCCGTCCAGACCTTGGCGGTCAGCGTGGATGCGTTCCACAGGCGGTTCGACATACCGCAAATCGACATGACCTCCATCGACTCGACGCTCGATGTGCTCAGGCAGCGGCTGTCCCTACTTGACGAAGAGGTGGGCGAACATGCTCGTGCCCTCAATCGCGGTGAGATCGAGGACGCAGTGAAAGAGGCGGTCGACGTGGCCTACATAGCATTGGGAACGATTCACCGACTGGGATCGCACGGTCTTGACGCTTGCCACGAAGTAGCGCAGAAGAACGACGCGAAGTCGCCGTCCGCCTATAGCAAGCGGTCTGCAACGGGCAAGGTGCTTATGGACTGAGGGAACTTGTCCGCCCGATGCCGTTCACGGACCAATCGACCGGCGAGATCAGGGGGAGATGCGAAACGCCGGTCTGCCGGGAGCATACTGCTCTAATCTTCCTTGCTTGCTTCCTTGCTTGCGGTTTCGGGGGGTTTCTCGTTTAGGAGGTCTCGGAGTTCCTGTTTGACTCGTCGAATCTCCTCGACCTTCTGCCCTATCCGGTCGAACAGCTCCGACTGCGCCCCGATGCCCTCAGAAACGAGGAAAGCTACGGCCTCGGAGCGGCTTGAGACGACCCCGGCTTCGACAAGCTCATCGACACGAGTGATGCTCTCGGTGTTCAGGCGAACCATGACCACGTTCTCACGCTTCGAAAGCGCTCGATCCACGGCCTCTTTAACGTTTTCGCCAATGGATTCGACGCCCGAGGACTGGTAAGCCTGTTTGAAGGCCTCTTTGGACTCGTCTACAATTGTTTCAATACGCTCCGACAGACTCTTGTCGTCGTTTGCGTCGTTCTTGCTCATTGGAGTACTCCTGCGCACACAAGATGCTTACGTGTAACTATATTACTTTCGCTTACGGCTGTCAAGTGACCCCCTGCCCCACTAACCTGTCGCTTTATCCATATCGTCGTAAAGCCCTCCTAACTCGTTGCCGATGACGCCGGACCACCTCTATCACTTCAGCGAAGATCCCTCAATAGAACGGTTCGTTCCTCGGTCAGTGAGGGTCGGCCCATCTGATGAGAAGGTCGTTTGGGCCATAGATAGCGGGCATTGTCATCAGTTCTACTTTCCACGCAACTGCCCGAGGGTGGTTATCTCGAAGTCGCCCCTGACCTCGGCGGAGGACGCCGAGACCTTCTTCGACCACACGACCGCGACGGTTATTGCGGCGATTGAGTCCCGTTGGCTCGAACGCTTGCGCAACACTGCCATCTATCGGTACACCCTGCCCGCTCGGGGGTTTGAATTGCGCGATGAGACCGCAGGATATTGGGTCTCGGAGCACGAAACTCGGGCGGTCGACGTGAAACCAATCCCTGACCTATTGGAGGCACTTGTTGACGCCGGCGTTGAACTAAGGATCATGCCTTCACTGGTTCTGCTGCGAGACGCGGTGATCGAGTCCACCTTGAATTTCGACATCATTCGCTGGCGCAACGCAGTTACGCGCTAGTACCATGTCAACATGGTTTTGATATTACGTTTCACCCTCACCCTAGCCCTCTCCCACGACGGGAGAGGGGATAAATCGGCACCTGGCTGTTCGTCATATTCAAGTTGACTGAGTACTAGATGTCCCACAGCGCAAGGCCGACGTTCACAACCATCGATTGGTATGGGAATTCGCTCGGAGCGTTGAGAGGGTTCTTCCCTTCCACGAGGTTTCGGCCTACGTTAGCAGCTACCAGCATCCCGAGGTTGGAGTGGTTCTCCGTTTCTTCGCCCGTTACGGCCATTGGCACATCGGGCGTTAGGGAGACCTCCGGGTTGTGGAGATTGTGCAGGTCGATGGTGTTTTCGACGACTTCGGTCAACCGCCTGACGAGATCGCTGCTATCCGAGACGGAGCCGGTCTCCCAATAGACTGACTGGTATGTATGAGGCTCCCACTGGCGTACGACGACCACGTCACACCCGTCCGAAGACGCGGACACACCGATCACCGTGGGATGGCCAACGGCCCGCGTCAGGGGGAATGGGCGCAGTTCCAGCGCGCGCATCTTGTGGCCGGCGCCTCTGATTACGGACGATATTGCCGCATAGGAGGTCTCGGACGCGGCGGCGACCAGCCAGCGTGCGATCCGTGAACGCCCCGGAAGACGCTGCCAACGAAGCGTGGCGTTGTCGACGGGAATGCCGAGCGCGCGCCGGGCCTCGCGCGGTATGACCTCCTTTGGGTCGATCTCGCGTACGTCCGGGAGGTCGAAGCGCCGCATGGCCGATTGGTACCCGGGGACGGCAGCGTAGACCAATCTGTGAGCGCCTTTCATGTCGGCCAGCGCTGCTGCCAAGTGCCTGCTGATGGTGCCCGCGTCGACAACGACTCCGCCGGCGTAGAGCTGAGGCGACAACGGCACAGCGCGATAGTCGACGACATCGAGCATTCTCGTCGATAAAATTTTCATCATCCCTGACTCGATGGTGACCGAGGTGGCTTCCTTGACACTACCCATTCCGCCTATGACATCGCGGCGTTGCCGCTCCGCATTTGCCGAGCGTGCCCATCGCGACAGTATCCTGCCGATTCCCTGCCTTTGGCGTGTGTCCCCAGGGGTTTGTGCCCCGTTGGCTTCTCCTGAGGGACGGTCGATGGGTTCGGAATCCACATCATGCGTATCCCGAACACCGCCTGGGGGCGCCTCGTCTTGAAGCTGTACGACTTCCTCTTTTGGCTGATTCGTCTCAGTGGGTTTCACCGTTGATTCAGCCGTGTCTTCCGACAAGCCGCGTCGTTCCGCCATGCGCTCGAATGCGCTATGCACGTCGACCGTATCCACTTCTCCCATGGGAGGCGACTGTGATTCCGTTTTGGGAGTGTCCTGCGTACTCGTCTCGGCTAGGTCCGAAGGTTCATTCGGCGACTCGGACTCATCAGGCAGGGCGGCCAATCGGCGGAGGGCCTGCAGGAGCTCAGCACGGTCGGCGTCGGGTGGGACCACGGACGTTACGTCGTTGTCGTAGTCTTCCGATTGGGGTGACTCCGGGCGCTGGTCCGGGGATGGATTTCCGTCTTCATCCGTCTGGGCCTGGTCTTCGCCCGAACCGTCCCCTTCCGGTCGGTCTGACGAAGACGGGACGTGCTGACGATTCGACCGTTGACGTGCCGCAATCGCCGAGTCGAGATCGGCATCTCTGAGGAAGTGCGCCAGTACGTGTCGGTCGATTTGATCGGGCGAGTTGAGGTGGACTGTGCATACAACGCACCGGAACATCGCTACTCGCTGATCCTCAATCGGCTCGACAACATCGAGGTCGAGCAGTACGTCGGGGTTCCTCACCAGGTCTGCGTGGAACCGTCGAACGGATTCCTCGTCAATGCCGAGAATCTCAGCAATACCCGATGGACTCATTTCTTCATTGAGTCCCCATAGGACGAACAGCTTCTCTTCATCATTCAACTCATCGCGCGAGTCGTCAGGGTCGCGGCGCGGCGGGTTTTCTCGAAACTGTTCGTCTAGTGTTTTTCGAGGCATTCGTCACATCGCGGCAGGCTGGAAATTACGGTACCGCATAGGCTCCGTGTATTGATTGTACCAATACATCGGCGGGTCTACCAAACGACGCACAATTCTCCTCAAGCCGGGACAAGAGATTCTCGTGCGCTTTCACGACCTACATCATTGGAATGTGTAGGGAGCATTGACGGGGCCAACAATTTCTTGACGGCTCCCCTTTCGCGTGCTAGGTTGGGATGCAATCGAATAGCTAGGAAAGGCAGCGACAGGGAGTAGTAGCGGGCGGCGCGCGATAGAGAATGAGGCCATGTGCTGGAAGCCTCAGCGATAGCGCACCCGCGAACTCGCCCTTGAGCCTCTTGGCTGAAAGTCGTCGCATTCTCATCTTCCATGAGGGAGTGAGACGAGGGGAATAGGCCAAGACGGTAGGCGCCGTTATCGTCTCCGAGTGTCCCGGATCATCGTTTTGGACAGTTCCCGACTGTGTAGAGTCGGGTCCACTGAACGGGATGAGATACCGGGGAACGAGGGTGGCACCGCGAGATTCATTGCGCATTCAGAATCCCGTCCCTTGAAGCAAGGGGCGGGTTTTTTTTATAGGCGAAATGTTACCGGGCTGCCGACCTAGGCGGCCCACCACGAGAATCGGCAAGAGACTATTGGGGACGGTATCAAGCGAGGGAGCAGGACTATGACGACGACAGCGGAGCGGAGAACGACCGGGCAATATATGCCGGGGGAAGTCGAGAGCAAGTGGCAGGAGCGTTGGGATCAGAGCGGGATCTATGAGGTGCGCGACGACGACCCACGCCCCAAGTGGTACGAGTTGACGATGTACCCCTACCCTTCCGGCGACCTCCACATCGGCCACTGGTACGCCATGTCGGGCGCGGACGCCCACGCCCGGTTCATGCGGATGAAGGGCTTCAACGTCCTGCATCCGATGGGTTTCGACGCCTTTGGGCTGAACGCCGAGAACGCCGCGATCGAGCGTGGAATCCATCCGGCCAAGTGGACCATGGACAACATAGAAAAGATGCGTCGACAATTCCGCTCGATGGGCCCGCTCTACGACTGGGACCGCGAGCTCGTGACCTGCGTGCCCGAGTATTATCGCTGGAACCAGTGGATATTCCTTCAGTTCCTGAAGGGTGGGCTGGCCTACCGCGACTTCGCGCCTGCCAACTGGTGCCCGACCGACAACACCGTGCTGGCGAACGAGCAGGTTGTAGACGGACGCTGCGAGCGCTGCGACTCTGAGGTCATTCGCCGCGAGTTGAACCAGTGGCTGTTCCGGGTGACGAAGTACGCCGACGAGCTTCTGGACCAGTCCACTATCGACTGGCCGGAGAAGATCAACGTCATGCAGACCAACTGGATCGGCCGCAGCGAGGGCGTTGACGTCGAGTTCGACATATCGGAGTACGGCCTCGATCAGACGGCGCTGACAACCTTCACGACGCGCATCGACACGATCTTCGGGGTGACGTTTGTCGTGCTGGCCCCCGAGCACCCGTTGGTGGAGAGTCTGACGACGCCCGAACACCGAGCTGAGGTAGAGGCCTACGTGGACCAGGCGCGCCGGCAGACGGAGATCGAACGCATGTCGACCGAGAAGGTGAAGACGGGCGTGTTCACCGGCTCCTACGCGGTGAACCGGCTGAACGGAGAGCGCGTGCCGATCCTGATTGGGGACTACGTGCTGCTCACGTATGGCACGGGCATCGTCATGGGTGTCCCGGCGCACGATCAGCGCGACTTCGAGTTCGCTACCGAGTACGGCCTGCCGATTAAGGTTGTCGTCGCTCCACCAAACTACGACGGCAGCCCGCTGACGGAAGCCTATATAGACGAGGGGACGCAGGTCAACTCGGGCCAGTTCGACGGCCTGCCGAGCGCTGAAGGGAAGCGGCATATCGCCGAATTCATCGAGTCGCAGGGTTGGGGCAAGAGAGCCGTGCAGTACCGGATGCGCGACTGGCTCATTTCCCGGCAGCGCTACTGGGGCACGCCTATACCGGTCGTCTACTGCGACGACTGCGGCACGGTGCCCGTTCCGGAGGATGACTTGCCCGTGCTCCTGCCGGAGGACTCGGAGTTTCGACCGACCGGCGAGTCTCCTCTGGCGCTCCACGAGGGGTTCGTCAACACGACCTGTCCGAGCTGCGATGGGCCTGCGAAGCGCGAGACCGACACGATGGACACGTTCGTCGACTCATCGTGGTACCAGTTCCGTTTCGCCAGTCCCCGGTTCGACAAGGGGATGTTCGACAGCGAGGCCGTCGAGATGTGGGGGCCGGTCGACCAATACACCGGCGGCGTTGAGCACGCGGTCATGCACCTGCTGTACGCGCGGTTCTTCACCAAGGCGATGCGGGACCTGGGTCTGCTGAATTTCGACGAGCCGTTTGTGCGGCTGTACAACCAGGGACACATCCTGTCCGAAGGCGAGAAGATGAGCAAGTCGCGTGGCAATGTCGTCGCGCCCGACGAGTACGTGGGCAAGTACGGCGCGGACGCGGTGCGGTGCTACCTGATGTTCATCGGCCCGTGGGACCGAGGCGGGAGTTGGCAGGACACCGGCATCAACGGCGTGTCGCGCTGGCTGAACCGCGTCTGGGAGATTGCGCAGCGAGACTCGCGCATACTGGACGACCTGCCGACCGACCAGACTGCCGATACCGACCTGACGCGTGCCATACACAAGACGATCAGGCGAGTTGAGCGGGATGTCGAGGCGTTCAAATTCAACACTGCGTTGGCCGGTCTGATGGAATTCTCCAACTCTCTGAACTCGGCGTGGGAGGCGAAGAACGTAGATTCAGGCACGTGGAACGAGGCGGTTGAGAAGCTCTTGGTGCTGCTGGCCCCTATGGCCCCGCACATGACCGAGGAACTCTGGGAGCGGGCGGGCCATGCCACGAGCATCCACAACGAGCCGTTGCCGGAGTACGACGCGGAGCTGGCCGCCGACGAGATGATCGAGCTGGTCGTTCAAGTCAACGGCAGGGTGCGCGCCACGATCGAGATGCCCGTCGATGTTACCGAGGAAGACGCGAAAGAGGCCGCGATGGCTTCGGAGAACGTCCGACGCCACACCGACGGCAAGCAGGTGGTAAAGACCATCTTCGTACCGGGCAGGTTGGTAAACCTGGTAGTGAAGTAACAACTACAGTGTCGCGCACATGTGCGCGACACTGTAGTCTATGCCGATCACATACAGCTGTTGGAGTATCCTGAAAGGCGGAAAGGTCTCCTTTACTGACAGCCGAGGCAGACCGTTTTTGCGGGATTGTCAACGCACACCCTGACGCCGCCGCCGGGTGCCTGGCGCTCCTCGACCTTCCGACAGTGACTGACCTTGCCTGCTTCAAGGGCCGTTTCGACCGCGGCGAGGGTCTCAGGGACAACCCATTGACTCCACGTCGACTGCTGATCTTTGATGAACGCGATGCCGATGGTGTTTTCCTTGACGGCTATCCGCCCACCTCTGATCTTTGCGGACTCGGTTGTCAATTGTTCCCCGTTCCACTCGTACCGTTCCAGGAACTGCCCTACCTTCGGAGCGCGCCGCCATATGCTCGCGTTGACCGCAACGACCGTATCCTGGCTGGCGTTCGACAGTGGCCCGAGCAGTATCAGGACGCCGGCGTCGACATAGGGCTTCGCCCAAACGGGATCGACCTCCATGACGATGTCAACATCGGAATGTGGAAGACCTTCTTTATAGTCATCAGGGTTCATCTCGATGACGCGAACGGGGTGGTCGAGACCGTGGGCGACGATAAATCCGGCAACCCAGTTACTGAGCTTGACTCGGTTCTCATCCCATTGAGCGAACTTTATGAGCTCGTCTCTAGGCGGACCCTCCGTACTGCGATTGTAGTCGGCCGGTATCGGCACCGGGGTATGAGTCGCACTCACGGCCATGGCCGGTGGAGCGGTCGGCTCAGGAACCGGAGTGGCGGTTGGCTCAGGAACGGGAGTGGCGGTAGGGGTAGAAGTGGGTGTCGGAGGCTCTGCCGTCGGCTCCGGCGCAGGGGTAGGGGTAGAGGTGGATGTCGGAGGCTCTGCGGTCGGCTCCGGCGTTTGGCCGGCCGGAGCAGTGGTGGGTTCGGGCGCCTGTCCTGCAGGAACTGGGGTGGCCGTAGGCTCAGGGGTGGCCGTTGGTTCAGGAGTGGCCGTTGGCTCAGGGGTGGAAGTGGGTGGCTGCGTGGGAGTTGCGGCAGGCGCCTGGGTCGCAGTCGGTACCACAACAGGAACCGAGGTCGGAAGGGTCACGGGAGTTGGCGTGGCGGTCGCGGCTGCTGCTGCGGCTGCACGCTCATGCAAGGTGGGAGTTGGCGTGTCAGGCGCCCGGTCCCCCAAGGCGAGTGGCTGCTCCTGCTCCGCGCACGCGCCAACCACGGTAACGATCAACAGGAGTCCAGTGAGTGCAAAAGCGGTTGAGATCGAGCGTGGAGCAGTATTCATGAGTTCTCCTCCGTCAGAGATGTACGAGCCTGTCGCCGGACATGCCAAACTCTATGCTATCACCTTGAACTTGTACGTTGTTGGTAATTGATTAGCGGATGGCGGGGGAGGTTCGGCGTGATGGGGAGTGAAGCGGAGCGCCGCTGAAGAGAGCGCAGAGCCGATCCACGACAGACTGGTCGCCTCCATTGCGTTCCAACGTCCTGATTACGCTGGTGAACGCTGAGAACGCATCGGCCCCCTCCACGCTCTTCGAGCAGTGCGATACCTTCCGCGCGATCACTGCCGGGCGTAGCGCTCGCTCAGCACGGTTGTTGGTCGGCTCAATGTTCGGATCGTCCAGAAATCGCAGCAGGTTGCCACGATCGTCGTGCCAGCCAAGTTCGTTCTGCAACCTGTAGCTGTCCGCATCCGTCATCGGTCGGTCGCGGAGATGGTAGCTCAGCTGTTGCTTCAACCGTTCGGCCTGCACTTCGAAGTCCTCAGCCTCTCCTCGGTGATATGCCCTCCACAGGTCCATGGCTTCTCGCAAAAGCGCACTCAGACTCTTGCCGAAGCTGCGTCCTCTCCCTGTCTTGGTCTTGACCACCTCGCTGATCGAGCGCAACACGTGCGCCAGGCATTTCTGCTGTCTGACCCCGGACAGTGCCTGAGCATCGTAGCTGCGGCCCCTGTCCGTCACCATCACTCCTGCGTAGTCCGAGGGGACCATCTCCCGCACCTCTTCGTTCCGGTGACGAGCACGGACCTGATAGACCGTCGCCTCTTCCGTCTCGAACGCCATCAGAAACGCTCGCTCGCCTCCCACTCGCCAGCCCGTGTCGTCGGTGTGGACGAGGGGACTCGCCCGTACCGATGTCCGCAGCCTGCTGTAGGCATCACCCACCGCACCAGCAGCACGACGCAGCGCGTCCCGGCTGATCGCTCCCTGACTCACTCTCACCCCGGTCAGCGCTCTGAGAACGGCAGGAACCTTCCGTACCGGAACGCCCACCCCATAGTGGAGCACGTGGGCCGCCGCCATCAGCCGCTTCCCCACTCGGTGGGCGCTGGCCCCGTACTGGTCCGGCGCTATGTCGGGATGCCGCCCTCGCACAGCCTTGCCGCACGACCGGCACCGGCATACCTGCACACGATACGCTCTCACCTGCGGACGCAGAACACGTGGCAGGTCGGTTACATAGGCTATATTCACACCTGCATCCTCGAGTCTGCCTCCACATCCCGGGCATGTGTCCCCCGACACCGGCACGTCTTCAACCGGCTCGGTCACCTCATCGGCAGACGGCGGCTTGCGGTAGCTGAACAGTCCCATACCAGGCTTGCGGCCAGGACGCTTGGGCTTGCTGGTTCGCCTGCCCTTGGAGAACGGAGCCGCCTGACGCTTTCCCGCTCGCTTGGCCTCGGCGAGTTCCTTATGCAACTCTTCGTTGGCTGCCGTCAACCGCGCGTTCTGCTCTTGAAGCCGCGTCACCAACGCGATAATCTCATCGCGTTCAGAGGGGGGCATGCCTTGGGACTTGCACATAGCCTAAGTCTAAACCAGCGCCCTGCATTCACCGCAACCCCTCTACGGGCCATGAAACCGCTAATCAATTACCGTTGTTGTATTGAGGTTCCCTTCGTCAAACCGGGACATCCGTAGCGGCGTGAAGTCGACAAGCTTCGACTCGCCGTCCAATAGCATCTCTGTCACGCCTATGCTAACGGCGGGAGCCAGACACTGCCCTACTATGGCGATTCAGATCCCGGTGTGCCGTGAGCGGAGAGGCCTTTACTGACAGCCGAGGCAGACCGTTTTTGTGGGATCGTCAACGCACACCCTGACGGCGCTACCGGTCGACTGTCGCTCCTCGACCTTCCGACAGTGACTGACCTTGCCTGCTTCAAGGGCCGTTTCGACCGCGGCGAGGGTCTCAGGGACAACCCATTGACTCCACGTCGACTGCTGATCTTTGATGAACGCGATGCCGATGGTGTTTTCCTTGACGGCTATCCGCCCACCTCTGATCTTTGCGGACTCGGTTGTCAATTGTTCCCCGTTCCACTCGTACCGTTCCAGGAACTGCCCTACCTTCGGAGCGCGCCGCCATATGCTCGCGTTGACCGCAACGACCGTATCCTGGCTGGCGTTCGACAGTGGCCCGAGCAGTATCAGGACGCCGGCGTCGACATAGGGCTTCGCCCAAACGGGATCGACCTCCATGACGATGTCAACATCGGAATGTGGAAGACCTTCTTTATAGTCATCAGGGTTCATCTCGATGACGCGAACGGGGTGGTCGAGACCGTGGGCGACGATAAATCCGGCAACCCAGTTGCTGAGCTTGACTCGGTTCTCATCCCATTGAGCGAACTTTATGAGCTCGTCTCTAGGCGGACCCTCCGTACTGCGATTGTAGTCGGCCGGTATCGGCACCGGGGTATGAGTCGCACTCACGGCCATGGCCGGTGGAGCGGTCGGCTCAGGAACCGGAGTGGCGGTTGGCTCAGGAACGGGAGTGGCGGTTGGCTCAGGAACGGGAGTGGCGGTAGGGGTAGAAGTGGGTGTCGGAGGCTCTGCCGTCGGCTCCGGCGCAGGGGTAGGGGTAGAGGTGGATGTCGGAGGCTCTGCGGTCGGCTCCGGCGTTTGGCCGGCCGGAGCAGTGGTGGGTTCGGGCGCCTGTCCTGCAAGAACCGGAGTGGCCGTTGGCTCAGGAGTGGCCGTTGGCTCAGGGGTGGCCGTTGGTTCAGGAGTGGCCGTTGGTTCAGGAGTGGCCGTTGGCTCAGGGGTAGAAGTGGGTGGCTGCGTGGGAGTTGCGGCTGGCGCCTGGGTCGCAGTCGGTACCACAACAGGAACCGAGGTCGGAAGCGTCACGGGAGTTGGCGTGGCGGTCGCGGCTGCGGCGGCCGCTGCACGCTCATGCAAGGTGGGAGTTGGCGTGTCAGGCGCGCGGTCTCCCAAGGCGAGTGGCTGCTCCTGCTCCGCGCACGCGCCAACCACGGTAACGATCAACAGGAGTCCAGTGAGTGCAAGAGCGGTTGAGATCGAGCGTGGAGCAGTATTCATGAGTTCTCCTCCGTCAGAGATGTACGGACTTGTAGGTGGCTCTGCCGAGCCTTATGCAATCACCTTGAACTTGTATGTTGTGGTATTGAGTTCCCCTTCGGCGAACCGGGACATACGAAGCGGCGTAAAGTCCACCAGCTTCGACTCGCCGTCCAGAATCATTTCCGCCATACAGATTCCGATAGCGGGGGCCAGCTTGAAGCCGTGACCTGAGAACCCAGTGCAGAGGTAGAGCCTGTCGATGCCGTCGACCTGGTCGATGATCGGGTGCAGGTCGGGGGTGGACGTGTACAGACCGGCATACCCGGTGAAGAGCTCCCCGTCCGCGATGTCCGGGATGCGTCGCGCGAGGCGCAGCCAGACGTCTTCGAGGTGGTCTGCGTGGATGGTCGGGCTGTAGTCGTCGGGGTCGGCGACATCCTCCGCGTTGCCGTTTCCAACCAGCGTCAGATCGGAGCCTTCCGGGCGGAAGTAGGTCAGATTTGCCATGTCGCCGCCGCCGGGGTGGAAGGGCAGCCTGTCCATCGGCCGCCGGATGAGGAACACCTCATGACGAGTAGCTTCCAGGGGGAGATCGCAGCCTAACCTGCCCATGAAGCGTCCGGACCAAGGGCCGGTGGCTATCACGACAATCGGCGCTTCGTACCGCTCCGTGGCGGTACGCACGGCCACTACCCTGCCGTTTTCTATCTCAACGTCGGTGACCGGTGATTCGAGGATGATCTTGGCGCCCATCTCCCGTGAGCGGGCGGCGTAGGCCATTGCCGTGCCGGAAGGGTCGGCGTGTCCCGACTGCGGCTCCCAGGCGTAGGACTCGCCGTCGGCGTACTCGAAGGCCGGGGCAAGCTCCTGGGCTTCGTGCTTTGAGATGATTTCCGTCTCGATGCCAACGGCCTGTTGCAGGGCTATGTTGTGCTTTAGTCCTTCGTGCGATTCCTCGGGGACGAAGACCATGTAGCCCGTGTGGACGAACCCACAGTCTCCCCCACCGACCGCATCGTCCCAGTTTCGGAATATCTTCAGGCTCTCCCAGGCGAGATGTGCATTGACGGTTGTGGAGTAATGCATCCGCACGGCGCCGGACGATCGGCCCGTCGAGCCGGAGCCGAGCGTGTCCCTCTCCAGCAAGACTGGCGACCGGACACCGCGCGACACCAGGTTGTAGAGGATGCTCGTCCCCATTACTCCGCCGCCAATGATTACAGCGTCCGTTGTAACCGTCATTGCCTTCTCACCTTGCCCAAATCCCATTGTCGTCGCATGACCCGACGTTCGTTCCGATATAATACCCGACCGGTACCATCAGTGCGACACGTAGGGAGGAAAGCGTTGGAGTTCACAATAGCGGTCTTGCCCGGAGACGGCATCGGGCCTGAGGTCATCGGCGAGGCGGTCAAGGTGCTTGGCGCAGTCGGCGAGAAGTTCGAGCATCGGTTCGAGATGCAGTCGGGGCCTATCGGCGGCGGCGCTATCGACCGGTACGGCACCGCACTGCCCGACGAGACGCTTGAGGCGTGCTACGACGTTGATGCGGTGCTGTTTGGCGCCGCGGGCGGCCCGAAGTGGGACGTTGCCGACGCCGAGGAACGGCCTGAACAGGGCATCCTCAGGATCCGGCGCGAGTTCGGGCTGTTCGCCAACATCCGTCCGGCAAAGTCGCACCCTGCCCTCTATGCGGCGAGCTCGCTGAAGCCGGAGTACCTCGAAGGCGTCGATCTGATCGTTCTGCGCGAGTTGATCGGGGGACTCTACTTCTCTCGACCGAAGAAGCGGTGGGCGACGAAGACGGGGAAGCGACGTGGCATGGACACGCTGAAGTACAGCGAGGAGGAGATCGCCCGTGTTGTCAGGGTGGGTTTTGAGCTGGCGCGGAGTCGTCGAGGCAAGCTGGTCTCCACCGACAAATTTAACGTGATGGAGTCCTCGCGGCTGTGGCGAGAGGTCGCCACGGAGGTCGGAGCCGAGTACCCCGACGTCGAGTTGGAGCACATATTGGCGGACAACCTCGCCATGCAGCTGCTCCGCAACCCGGCCAGATTCGACGTGATCGTGGCAAACAACATCTTTGGCGACCTGTTATCCGACGAGGCCGCCATGCTGACCGGTTCGCTGGGGATGCTGCCGTCCGCGAGCCTCGCCGAGCCGCCGGGCGTCGACGGGAGCGGGAAGCGACTGTTCGGGCTGTACGAGCCCGTACACGGCAGCGCGCCGGACATCGCGGGACAGGGAATAGCCAATCCCGTGGGAGCGATCTACAGCACGTCGATGATGCTGCGGTACTCGCTGGGCCTCAATGAGGAGGCCGATGCCGTCGAGCGCGCCGTGGAGGGCGTCCTTTCCGAGGGCTACTGCACCCCGGACCTCGCCCGGGGGGGCGGGACCGTGATAGGCACGCGGCAGATGGGCGACCTGATTACAGGTAGCTTGTGACCAAGTCCCCTACTTCCGATGTGGAGTAGCCCATCCGGCCTGCGCTGAGACTCTCGATCTTCTCGGACGTAACCGACATGATCGCGCTCTCGACCTGCTTTGCGGCAGCCTTCTCGCCGAGGAAGTCGAGCATCATGCCCATCGCGCCGATTGCGGCGAGCGGATTGATGACGCCCTGCCCCGCGTACTTCGGTGCGGAGCCACCCATCGGCTCGAACATCGAGAAGCCGTCCGGGCGAATATTGCCGCCGGCGGCGATGCCGAGTCCGCCCTGAATCATCGCGGCGAGGTCGGTGATGATGTCGCCGAACAGGTTGTCGGTGACGATCACGTCGAACCACTCAGGGTTCTTGATCATCCACATGCAGGTCGCATCGACGTGGGCGTAGTCGAGCTTCACTTCGGGATACTCTTCGGCGACCTCGTGGAAGGTGCGCTCCCAGAGGTCCATGGCATATGTGAGCACGTTGGTCTTGCCGACGAGCGTGAGTTCCTTGCGGTCGCGGGTCTGGGCCAGCTCGAAGGCGTACCGGATGCAGCGCTCGATGCCCTTCCGTGAGTTTTCTGAAATCTGAATGGCGATCTCGTCCGGCGTTCCCTTGTCCCGAAACTCACCGAGACCCTTGTAGATGCCCTCGGTATTTTCGCGTACGACGACGAAGTCGATGTCCTCCGGGCCCTTGTCCTTGATGGGAGTCCAGACGCCCGGAAAGAGCTTGACGGGACGCAGGTTGATGTACATTTCGTAGTGGAAGCGGAGCGTCAACAGTATCCCCTTTTCGAGGATACCCGGCGTGACGTCGGGGTGGCCGATTGCGCCTAAGAAGGCCGCGTCCATGGTGCCGAGCTCGTCGCGCACGGAGTCGGGCAGGATCTCGCCCGTCCTCTTGTAGCGCTCGCCGCCGATGTCATATTCGACCACTTCGTAGTCGATGCCGTTCTTCTCAGCGACGGCCTGCAGCACCTTCATGGCCTCGTCGGTTACCTCAGGTCCGGTGCCGTCTCCCGGTATCGTTCCAATTTTGTACATCGAAGTTCCTCTGGGTATTAGGTGTCGGGGCAGGCAAGTATTATAGCCGTTCGGCAGCGTACCCGAAAAGAATTTTTTGTGTAGTAGGACGTGACTGGCGCAGGGCAGGTGGGGTGTGTTAACCGCCGGACAGTGGGTACGCGAGTCGGGGGTTAGGTGTTTCAGTCAAAAGCGCTTCTACATTGTGGGGGGTCACGTTTAACCTGACATTTCCTGACAGAACCTGACATCGTGTGTTTTCCCCACCGTCTTCGGGGCGAATGCCGTGAAGTGGGACGGAAACTCAACTGCGACCATGATAGGTCATATGTGCTAGTGAGTCAAGTCGGGTCAGGCACCGGGAACAATGGGAACTATAGAAATGGCGTGAGTGACCGCTTCAAATCGAGAAGCTAGCGTCCGCTGCGCCTGCGGTCTTCCCTGATCCGAGCGCTGCGACCTGAGCGGCCGCGGAGGTAGTAGAGGCGCGCTCGACGCACCTTGCCGTGTCGGACGACTTTGACGCTCTGGACGATGGGCGAATGGACGAGGAAGGTGCGCTCGACACCCACTTCCTGCGTGACGCGGCGCACAGTGAAGCTCTCGCCCGGCCCGCGACCTCGTCTGCGAAGGACGACGCCCTCGAAGACCTGCGTCCGCTCCCGGTCGCCTTCCTTTACCTTGATCGTGACCCGGACGGAGTCTCCGGGGCGAAAGTCGTCGACTTCCGGGTTGGCTGCGACAGGCGCGAGGTGATGGGCTTCCATTGTGAGTTCGTCCTCAGGGGATTGAGTGCTGCTTGATTAGGAGGGCGCTCGGTGGTTCGCTCACTCGTGCAACTCAACAAGTGTATCCATTTGGGGTATGCGATGCAATATAAACCCGGCGGTGGTCGCGATTGATTTGGGAATTTTGGGATAGTGTCCTGGCTTCGAAGATCATTGTATAAGGTGGATGGGCGTGTTTTGGGGAGTCGCCCTTACCCCCGTATCGGTGTACGGGGCCGGCTCTAGCCCTCTCCCACGACGGGCTGACAGGGGTATGTAAAGTATGAAACAAGTATAAGAACTTGGAAAGCGCAAAGCTTTCTGGCACTCTTTTTGGTAACAGACAGAAAGGTTGCCAGAAATTTGCCATGCGCCTCCCAACTGAATGCTACCAGATGCAACAGACTATAGAACATTACCTGCCCCACCTTCGACCGTCTCAGGTCACCGGACTGGTGCTGTGGGTGTATGGGACTATACTGGCCAAGAGTGCCTGCCAGAACGCCGTTATCACGGTCTTTTTGACTATGGGCAGTTGGAATAACCTGCGCCAGTACCTCAGAGAATGGCTGTACGACGGTCGCGACCGTGCCAGGCCTTGCCGAGTGCAGTTGGATGTGAGGTCATGTTTTGTTCCGCTGCTGAGGTGGCTGCTTTCCTGGTGGCAGTCGGACAAGCTGGTGCTGGCTATAGACCCGACGATGAAGGGCGACCAGATAAACTCCATCGTCATAAGTGTGGTCTATCGCAGTTGCGCTATTCCCATCGCCTGGCACATTCTCCCCGCCAATAGACCAGGCGAGTGGATAGCCCCGACAGTGAGCCTGCTGGCGTTGCTGTCCGAAGCCGTCCCGCGAGATATGACGGTGTTGGTGATGTATGACCGCGGTCTGAGGAGTCCGAGACTGTGGGAGCAGATATGCTCTGGGGGATGGCACCCCTACACGCGACAGTCGATCAACACCGTGTTCTGCCCTGACGGAGGAACTCGCCTGCAAGCGCGGTCTCTCATACCGGGGCCGGGGTATGCTTATGTTGGGTCGGGGACAGCTTTCAGAGCTACGAGCAAACGGCGTCGTGGAACAATGATCGTAATCTGGGACAAAGACCAGGCCGAGCCGTGGGTTGTGATGACCGACGCTCCGCCTAATGAAGCGGGAGTGTGTTGGTATGGACTTCGCTTCTGGATAGAGCTGGGCTTTCGGGCGCTGAAGGGTGTTGGGTGGCAATGGGAGAAGACTCGCAGGACTGACCCCGCACGGGTCTCGAGGCATTGGCTGGTGTTGTCTGTGGCAACACTGTGGGTGCTGGCATATGGGACCAGAGTTGAAGATGCCAACAACATGGGCATACCCCCCGGTCGCCTCAGGTCGCCGCCAAAGTTCCTGGCGCCGACTCATCGCAGCGCTGTGAGCATACCAAGGCGAATCGTCAGCGTGTTGCGGCTGGGCATAAGCTGCCTGAGTCGGCTGCTGCACAAGGGGAGACTATGGCGAAGGGTCTGGCTGCTTCCCGAACCGTGGCCCGAACCATCACCTGACTTGAAGATCATCTACCATCCCGACACTTGAAACACCAAATACATACCCCTGTCAGCCCACGACGGGAGAGGGGATTTTCTTGGGCTGATTTGTCAGTTGAGTCTCTGAAGCAGGGCACTAGGTGGACGGCGGCACTCACCCGGCTCCGCATCGTGATCCCAAACGAATTCCTGGGACGCGGCCACCTAGTGGTGAATCTGCGCGCTGTAAGTTTGATTAGGATGCCTTACTTGTTATAGGATATTGGTAAGGAGAAGCCGATGCTAGTGAAGATTACGTCGAAGCGGCAGGTCACGTTTCCGGCCCGGGTTTTAGATGCTCTCGGGGTGGGGCCCGGCGACCAGCTTGAGCTGGAAGAAGGCCCTGACGGCTTCACTCTGCGCGCGCGGCGAATCGACCCTGCCCGTCTAGCGCCGCTACGGGGCAAGTTGCGTCGTACGGATACCCCATTCGACATCGAGTCCTTCCGCGATGAGCCCCATGACCCCACACTTCGGGATTGATACGTCGGTGCTGGTGCGATTGCTTACGGGCGAGCCGGCGGAGGACTTCGAGCACTGCGTGAGCAGCCTGCGTGTACTGATCGAGGATGACGGCGCCGAAGTATTCGCCTCGAATCAGGTCATTGGAGAGGCGTACGTCGCCGTTCAGCATCACTACGGGGTATCGAAGGGTGACGCGCGAGCCGGTCTCAAGGACGTGTTGCGGAGCGGGTTGGTATCCCCACTGAACGGGCGGGCGGTCTTCGAGGCACTTGAGGCTGCGAGCGGGCCCGGACTGTTCGACCGCCTCATCGCCGAAGAGTACACACGGGCGGGTGTCGAGGTCCTTACGCTGGACCGTAGGATGGCGTCCTTGCCCGGCGTGCGGCGCCTGTAGAGGCACTGACCTTTCTCCCGCCGCGACATCATGTAACTCGGCGGTAGGGTGGTAGTGACGGCATCACTGCTCCAAAGAGTCGAGAAACGCCTTATCCTCAGGGGACAGATCGGCGTCTTCGAGCAGGTCAGGGCGACGCTCATAGGTGCGGCGAAGGGACTCGTGCCTGCGCCACTGCTCTATGCGGGCGTGGTCGCCTGAAAGGAGCACCTCCGGCACGGTCATGCCGCGAAAGTCGGCGGGGCGGGTGTATTGAGGATGTTGGAGCAGACCGGTGGTGAACGAGTCGTTGCGGGTCGATTCGTTGGAGCCGACGACACCGGGGATCAGACGGGCTACCGCCTCGATCAGGACGATTGCAGCCGCTTCTCCCCCATTGAGAACGTAGTCGCCGATGCTGATTTCGTGGGTGGCGAGGTTCTCGCGCACTCGCTCGTCGAATCCTTCGTAGCGTCCGCAGATGAGGATGAGGTCGTCCTCGGCTGCAAACGTCTCGACCTGGGGCTGTGTGAGGCGTTCGCCTTGAGGCGTCAACAAGATCACCGGAGCGTCTTCGCGCGTGTCGTGATTCTCGCGGATGGACTCGACTCCCTCGAACAGCGGGTCGGGCTTCATCAACATGCCGGGGCCGCCGCCGAAGGTGTAGTCGTCGGTGGAGCGGTGCCGGTCGTGCGTGTAGTCGCGTATGTCGTGTACGTGCAGGTCGATCAGCCCCGCGTCGATGCCACGATGGACAACACCCTCCGCGAAGGGGCTGTCGAACATGCGTGGGAAGATGGTCAGGACGTGGAAGCGCATTTTCGCAGAGCCCCCTTCCTTAGTCCTTCCCCCGCCGGGGGAAGGATATGGGGTTGAGAGTCCTTCCGTGTGCGGGAGGGATAGAAGGTCGGGGGAAAGAACTTTCTCTCACGGGGGTAAAAGGATACGAGGATTAGGTATTCACTCACTTACTAGTACCGGTTCAATCTGAATATGATGGATAGATATGTTGAAGTTTAGTGCGAGCGTCCTGAGTGGAGAAGCGCCAGTCAATGACGGCGACAGCCTCATTGCGTTCACGTTCCAGCGCCAAGACCTCTCGTTTCAGTACCACCTCGTCGCTGATTCGACGGTTGAGACACTGGTTGCTCAAGACGCTCAACTCTATCTCAGCCATATTCAGCCAACTGCCGTGTAGGGGTGTGTAGTGAAACTCCAGGCGTTTGGCGATGCGCCGCGCTTCGACTGGCTCGAAGGCATCGTACAACGAACCCAGCTTGTGAGTGTTGAGATTGTCCAGCACCAGCCGTATCGTCTCGGTGTGAGGATATGCCTCATCAACCAGCCATCTCATCTGATGAGCGAAGTCCACAGCAGTGCGTTGCTCGGTCACCTCGACATGCCTCCAACCAGCTTTCGGCTCACAGAACATGAACAGGTTTCGTGTCCCGTTTCGCTTGTACTCGTAGTCATATCGTTCCACCCGACCCGGCTTGGCCCTGATAGCGGGCCTCTTATCAGCCACCAACTGCTTGGATGTCTCGTCGAAGCAGACCACGGGATGGTCCGGGTCGTAGTCTTGATGGTACAGGTCCAGCACGTCCTCCATTCGAGCCACGAACTCTCCGCTCACCTCGGGGATGCACCACTCCTTCTTCTTCCACGGTTTGAGTTCGTTTTTTTTAGTATCTGGCGCACCGTCTCGAGGGAGATGCTCTCGGCAAACCCCATCGCCACCGCCTTGTCGGCAATTAGTTGCAGCGTCCAGTCCGCGTGTCCTTCGGGTGCATCGCTGCACGCGATGGCTATCAGATGCGCTTCCTGTCTGCCGTCCAACTTGCGCTTCTGTCCCGGTCGCGTGCGTTCATTGATCGCACAGTCGAGTCCCTCCTTCACAAACCGCGTGCGCACACGTCCCACCGTGGATGTGCTTATCAATAGACCGCTGGCGATGTCACGGTCGATCAGACCTTCGTCTGCCTTAAGCAACACCAGCGCTCGCTTGACCTTACGGACAGAAGTCTCCCCACGACTCGCGATCTCTTTGAGATGTGTCCGTTCCGACTCGTTCAACTCCACCTTGTACTTGAGAGCAGGCATGTCTTCGTATGTCCTCCCTATAGGATCATACACAATACTAACCTACTTCTTATATTTGTCAAATACATATGGAACCGGTACTAGTATCGTGTCAACATGGTTTTGATATTTCGATTCACCCTCACCCTAGCTCTCTCCCACGACGGGAGAGGGGATACGCGCCTTTCTATTCGGCTGTCACATTCAAATGGGAACGGCACTAGGTTGTGCGAGAGAGTTCTAGTGAGAGGGGTGGCCGCGCCAGCCCTGGAGCATTTCAAGGCCGTGCGTTAGGGCTGTCAACGCGACCTCGAGGGTCTCGCGAACTCCCTTCGGGCTGCCAGGCAAGTTGACGATGAGGCACCCGTTGCGGACGCCTACGACTGAGCGACTCAACATTGCCAACGGGGTGATCCGCATCGTCTCCGACCTCATGGCCTCGGCGATGCCCGGCACCTGGAACTCGACAACGGTGGCTGTCGCCTGCGGGGTGACGTCGCGAGGGCCGAGGCCGGTACCGCCCGTAGTTACGATGACGTCCACGTCGCCCCCGTCGCTCCATGCCGTCAGGCGTTCAGCTATCCGGTCGGCTTCGTCTGGCACGATGTCGCGGTGGACAAGTCTGAACCCGCTCGCAGTCATCATCTCGACGACGGCGTCGCCGCTCGTATCCTCTCGCTCACCCTTTGCGCCTGCGTCGCTGCTGGTGAGCACGGCGAAGCTGAATTCACGGTTGGAAGAGGTCATAGTAACTTTCGAGTAGTCCAGCCGATGTTTAGAAAAAGTATAAAACTACAACTAAAATCCCTTGCACGTCCTTCGACTCATCTGTGAGACTCGGAGATAACCAGCCTTTAGGTGCATCGCACCGGGCTGGCAGCACATTAACAGTGTAGCACGCAGCATTGCTCTTTTAGGGTGCCAGGTGATTCATCACAAGCCCGTGATGGTACATGAGGTCGTATCAGCGCTTCAGCCTCGTTCGGGCGGTCGCTATATCGACTGCACAACGGGCGAGGGAGGTCACGCGGAGGCTATTCTTGGTCACTGCGATCCCCCCGCCCGACTGCTCGGTCTGGACTTGGACAGAGAGGCGCTTGCAGTCGCCGGAGACCGGCTTTCCGGGTTTCGTGAGACGACGACGCTGATCGAGACCAGCTATGTGAATGTCGCCGAAGTCGCGGCCAAGCAAGGTTTTCTCCCGTGCGACGGGGTCCTGTTCGATCTTGGAGTCTCGTCACTCCAACTCGAAAGCGCCTCTCGCGGGTTCGCCTTCTCGAAGGAAGCGGCCCTGGACATGCGATTCGGCCCTACCATCGGGACATCGGCAAGGGAGATAGTCAACGACACGGACGAGGAAAGCCTGGCCAATCTCATTTACCGGCTGGGCGAAGAACGCAGGTCACGGCGGATCGCTCGGGCAATCGTCAGAGCGCGACCGGTCGGGACGACCGTTGAACTGGCTGACGTTGTAATCGGAGCGGTCGGATGGCCGAGCCGGGCTCGCAGGAGGACCCACCCCGCAACCCGGACCTTTCAGGCTCTCAGAATCGCGGTGAACGGCGAGCTTGACAACGTGGAGATGGGAATCAGGGCGGCGATAGGAATCTTGAAGCAAGGCGGTCGGCTGGTGGTAATCAGCTATCACTCCCTGGAAGACCGGTTGGTGAAGAACCTGCTTAGGGAGGAGTCGAAACCGGTCGACGAGAGTCACTCCCCTACCCTGCGACTCATAACGAAGAGGGTCCGGAAGCCGGAAGACTCGGAGATCGAGGCGAATCCGCGAAGTCGGAGCGCAAAGATGCGAGTGGCGGAACGACTCTGATCCGAGACGATGGTCGGTCCCAGGCGTGTTACACGATAGAGAAGGAAAAACGACTAGCGGCATGGCAAAGCGAAACGACAATGGAGAAGCCCATATGGTGTCAGACGAGATCGTAGCTGCTATCGACGTAGGTACCACGAAAGTTTGCACTATTGTGGGCCGGAAAGTCGGCAAGAACGGTATCCAGATACTCGGTTACAGCACGGCCAAGAACTACGGCATGAGGAAGGGCGTCGTATCGGACGTTTCGGCGGCTGAGCGCGCGGTACGCGTTTCCATCAAGGCCGTCGAGGACAAGACGGGTCACAAGGTGGACTCCGCGTTCGTGGGCGTCACGGGGGCGCACGTTCGGTTTGAGAACCGTCATGAAAGGCTGGAAATCGAGAACCGAAAGGGCATCGTTACCGCCGATGATGTGGCGAGCGCTCCCAAGAAGCTGAGCGAGTCCATCGACGTGCCGGGACGGACGGTCATCCATGCCAACTCCATCAGCTACATGCTTGACGGCGAACCGGGCATCCGGCATCCCGTTGGAATGCATAGCAAGGAGATGCAGGTAGAGGCGCACTTTGTGACGGGGTCCAACACGTTCATAGACCGTCTCGTCGATGTGATCGAAGTATCCGGCGTCAAGATAAACAGCCTCGTGCTCGAACCGCTTGCGAGCGGCCTCGCCGTTCTCACTCCGCAAGAGCGCAAGAAGGGCGCTGTCATCGTTGATATAGGCGGCGGCACGACGGATATCGTCGCCTTCAAGGGCAGCAGTATCTACTACACCGGGGTCATTCCGGTCGGCGGCTTCCAGTTCACCAACGACATCGCCCTGTCGTTCAGTACACCGTTCGAGGCGGCGGAAGCGATCAAGCTGGAGCATGGAAGCGCGGAGTTTCAGCCGGCGTCGGCCGGCGAACAAATCCTCGTTCCGGTCATCGGGCGGGACAAGCAACTGAAGGTAAGCCGCCTGGAGATATGTCAGCTGGTGCGCGAGCGGGCTATGGAACTCGCGCGGATGATCAAGGTGAAACTCGACTCCGAACGGGTGGAGAGTGGCGAGGACTCGGTCCTCGTCCTCACCGGCGGAGCATCCAATATGCCCGGGTTCGCCGACCTCGTGCAAAAGAGCGTCGGCATCGAAGTGCGCCATGGCGTGCCGGATGTGCGTGGCACCGTCCCCGCCGAACTGAGGGACCCGGTCTACGCTACGGCGGTCGGCACACTCCTTTGGGGATTGACCGAGTATGTCCCCGATGAGGCGGGCTTCGGATTGAGGAACGGGAACGGGATTGGCAATGGGCATGACTCCAAACACGCAGCGGAATCGAACGGACTCTTCGGAAGTTTGAAGCGCCGGCTTGGCGCGCTCATATCGTAGCTATTCTTCGCAATACAGAAAGGGAGGACTTAATGGTCGTAAACACACACCCTCAGAACGGAGCCAATATCAAGGTCGTCGGCGTTGGCGGCGGTGGATCGAACGCCGTGTCGAGGATGTTCCGGGAACGACTTCCGGGCATCGAGTACATGGTGGTCAATACGGACACGCAGGCCCTCCTGCGCTCCGACGTGCCGGTGCGCATCGCCATTGGCGAGCTGCTCACGCAGGGCAAGGGCGTCGGGGGCAACCCCGATCTCGGGGCCAAGTCGGCTAGCGAGAGCAGGGAAGAGGTCCACGAGGCGACCCGTGAGTCCGACATGGTCTTCATCGCAGCCGGAATGGGCGGAGGCACGGGCACGGGAGCTGCGCCGGTCATCTCCGAGATCATCAAGGAGACAGGGGCACTCACGGTCGGCGTGGTTACCATGCCGTTCATGTTCGAAGGCACCCGCCGAATGCGGACCGCCGAGGAGGGCATCGAGAGGCTCCAGGAACACGTCGATACCCTGCTCGTCATTCCTAACGAGCGGCTCCACATCATCTCGGACGAAGAGATCACTGCGGAGAACGCGTTCCGCATGGCCGACGACGTGCTGCGGCTCGGCGTGCAGTCGATTGCCGAGCTTGTGACCGTACCCGGCGAGATCAACCTGGACTTTGCGGACATTCAGTCCGTCATGCAAAACGCAGGCCCCGCCTGGATGTCGATCGGCTGGGGCAAGGGCGAGAACCGGGCCAAGGCGGCCGCTCAGCAGGCGATCTCCAACCCGCTCCTCGACGTTTCGGTCGAGGGCGCGACCGGCGTGCTGTTCAACGTGACCGGCGGTTCCGATCTCCGGCTGTCCGAGCTTCACGAGGCGGCAGAGGTCATCCAGCGGGTCGTGGACCCCGATGCGAACATCATCTTCGGTATGGCGAACGACGCGAAGATGGAGAATGAGGTCAAGCTCACCGTCATCGCAACCGGGTTCCCGACTTCCGAGAACATGCAGCAGAAGGACGAGCAGATCAGGGCGCTTCTCAAGGACGCCCTGGGCAGCGAAGAGGCGGAGATCGATCTTCCGCCGTTCCTTCGCCGCATCTCCAAGTATCGAGATGAGGTGGCGGTGAGGTAGTAGTCCGTCGAGCTTCCTACACTCGATGGACCGGAGGGGAGGGTAGGTCAAAGGGGTCGCGGTTTCGCGGCCCCTTTTGTCGTCTGCGCTACCCTCCGCAATCACTCCCCTGCCCCATCTAATTCCCCGGTTCCGGCCCACTATTCCCCTCCCCGCACTCCCGCCGGCGAGCATCCCATGTTAACCTCTCGCTAATTTCTTACGGATTTCTTAACGACGCGAGAGCCGCTTATTACAGGCATTCAGCGTTATTGTTCCCAGCGGTCATGGCACGCGGTCAGCTACGACAGCTTGCGATATGGAGCTTGACAGACCACAACATCTAGTGGTACCGTCTTGTCCCAACCGTTGCGTACTTGAGTACGCAACGGTGGTCGAGGACGGTAATCGGTGATGCGTTGTCCTCATTGCAGCCATAGCCAATCGAAGGTCATCGACTCTAGGGAGACGGTCGACAGCATCCGTAGACGGCGGGAGTGTTCGTACTGCGACCGCCGGTACACAACGTACGAGCGGGTGCAGTCGAACTCTCTGCAGGTAGTCAAACGGGACGAACGGCGGGAGGAGTTTAGCAGCGACAAGTTAAGGGTAAGCATCCTTAAGGCGTGTACGAAGCGCCCACTGCCGACCGGCAGCATCGACAAGCTGGTCGGCGAGATCGAAGGGGACTTGTACGCGCTGGGGCTGTCCGAGATACCTTCGCACACCATAGGTGAATCGGTAGTGGACCGACTCCGAGAATTCGACAGAGTCGCATATATACGGTACGCAAGCGTGTACAGAGACTTTCAAGACATACAGACCTTCCGACAGGAGATTGACGCCCTGCTCGACCCCGAGACGCAGGAGCCGATCAACCAACTCTCCTTCCTCGGATCGGACACGGGAGTTATCAAAGCTCCCTCCCCGGAACGCCGGGGCCGGCGCACCAGGCAGGCGGACCCCGGCGAAGGCTAGAAGGTCAGCCGCTTTTTCACCCTTCTGGACGCTGCTTAGGTACTTGGCTGAACCCTTCACTAGCGAAAAATATCTAAGAAACACGACCTTAAGCCTGTAGATTTCTCAAAATATTCTAGGATATGGTTAGGCAACAACAGTTCGGGGGAAGGCGGTCAACCGCCACAATATATGGTGGATGGTTCAACACCACTCCTTCGTAGAATCAACGGAGGAAAACTGGACTTGAACCAAACATACACAAAAAAACTTCCATACAAGGGGCAAGCGGATGGTCATCGAAGAGAGAAATGATACAGGACTCAGACGAGGTGCCACGAACGGGAGGATGACCCCTGCCATCACGGATGCCGACATCGATTTGAGCGAGAATGCCCGTGTCGTGCTGGAGAAACGGTATCTCCGCAAGGACACTAAGGGAGAGATCGCCGAGACGCCCGCGGGGATGTTTCGGCGGGTCGCCCAAGCGATAGCGGCCCCCGAGTATGCGAACGGGCCCATCGAAGAGGCCATGGCCTGGGAAGAGAATTTCTACGAGGTTATGGCCAAGCTGGAATTCGTGCCTAACTCCCCTACCCTCATGAACGCCGGAATCCAGCGTTCGGACGGTCAGGGCACAGGAACACTGTCCGCCTGCTTCGTTATGGGCCTGGAAGACCAGATGGACGGCATAATGACCACCGCCAAGGAGACGGCGATGGTCCAGAAGTACGGGGGCGGCACCGGTTTCGCCCTGTCGTCCATCAGACCGAAGGGAGCGAACATCCAGACGACGCACGGCCAGGCCTGCGGGCCCGTCGAGGTCCTGCGGCACCTGTCTTCGGTCTCGAAGCTCGTTACACAGGGCGGCAAGAGAGACGGCGCAAACATGGCCGTCATGGACATCCACCATCCTGACATCCTGGAATTCATCGACTGCAAGGCGCAGGAAGGCGAAATCCACAACTTCAACATCTCCGTGGGCGCGAGCCACGAGTTCATGGAAGCCGTCAAGGCCGGAACGACCTACCCTCTTCGGTTCCACGAGAACCCCGCGGACACTTCTTCGCCCATCGTCGAGGTGGGAAGGCTGGACGCGCGCGAGGTCTTTGAGAAGATCGTCCATGGCGCTTGGCGCAACGGCGAGCCGGGAATGATATTCCTGGACTGGGTAAATCACCGTAACCCGACGCCCCACATCGGACGCATGACGGCGACAAACCCATGCGGCGAACAGCCACTTCTCCCCTACGAGTCCTGCAACCTCGGCGCGATCAGCCTGCAGCGGTTCGTCGTCGAGGTCGACGGCCACCCGACTGTCGACTACGACAAGCTTCGTGAAGTCGTCCACGTGGCCACCCGGTTCCTCGACAACGTCATCGACGCGAATGCATACTCGGTCGACAAGATAGAGACAATGACCAAGGCCACCCGCAAGATCGGCCTCGGCGTGATGGGCTTCGCCGATATGCTGGTGCGTATGGGGATACCCTACGACTCCGAAGAGGGGCTGGAGCTGGGTCGCAAAGTCATGCGGTTCATCAAGGACGAGTCCGACTGGATGTCCGTGAGGCTGGCGGAGGAGCGCGGCAACTTCCCTGCTTTTGAAGGAAGCCTCTTCGATACACCCGACGGCACTCAGATGCGCAACGCGTGCCGCCTGACCGTCGCGCCGACGGGGACGACCTCGATGATCGCCGGGTGCTCCAGCGGAATCGAGCCCCTGTTCGCCTTGTGCTACCACAAGCACAACATTCTCGGCGGAGAGAGCCTGCTGTACGTGGACGAGAACTTCGAGAAGGCGGCGAGGGACGGCGGCTTCTACAGCGAAGACCTGATGAACTACCTCGCCGAGGGCGGGTCGCTGCAGGACCGTGAGGACGTTCCTGAATCGGCCAAGCGCACGTTTGTGGTGGCAGGGGACATCTCCCCCGAAATGCACGTACGGATGCAGGGGGTTTTCCAGGAGAGCGTGGACGCGGCCATCTCCAAGACGATCAACTTCCCGAACGAGGCGACCGAGGAGGACGTACGCAGCGCCTACAAGCTGGCGTGGGAGCTCGGATGCAAGGGCATCACGGTGTACCGCGCGGGCAGCCGCGAGGCGGAGGTCCTGACGGCGGGCAAGGAGAGCGAGGAAGAGGAGTCGGAGGCTGACACGAACGGCCACCAGTCCCCTGCCCTCGTCGAGCGCAGTCCTCGCCCCCGTATCGTGCAGGGCCTCACCGAGAACATCCGCACCGGACAGGGCAACCTCTACGTGACGGTCAACTTCGACGACGAGAGCCGTCCGTTTGAGGTTTTCTGCGCGCTCGGCAAGGCAGGGAGCGTCGAGTCAGCCCACTTAGAGGCCATTGCACGGCTTGTTTCTATGTCATTGCGCACGGGAGTCGACCCGGACCAGATCGTCAAACAGCTAAAGGGGATCACCGATCAGCCGGTTTGGGACGGAGGAACGCTCATCGGGTCCATACCTGACGCGATATCACACGTGCTCAGCAAGTACGCCTCCGACAAGACGACGAGCGACGCGGCGGCGGCCCAGATCGGCCTGTTCCCGTCCACGGAGTCGGTCGGCTCTGGGGACGACGTCAAGTTTACGGGGCCTCTGACCGGCAAGCGGTGTCCCGAGTGCTCCGCCTACCTCGTTGCCCAGGAAGGCTGCCTGAACTGCGTCGACTGCGGCTACAGCAAGTGTGACTGACACAAAATAGCGCCGCACCCGTTCCGATTGAATCGGGGCGCGCCATCAACGATCGTTCGCTATCGACGACCCGCTCAAGGCGGGTCGTCTTCGTTTAGCAGGCCATGATCCCCGACTGACCCAAGGCCCCCGTCCTTCACCGCTTAACCGCGACGATGTTGTATCATGGCTTCCCGCGGCGGGCAGTGCCGCGATATGTCACCGGAGCACACCCAATGACACTTCACGAAAAACCTTTTGTCGCCATCACCATGGGCGACCCCGCAGGGATCGGGGCGGAAGTCACCGCCAAGGCCCTTCAGGACGATTCCATTTACGAAAAATGCCGCCCGTTCGTAGTCGGGAACGTGGCCGCGATCGACCACGCCATTGAGATCGCAGGACTGGACGCTTCGGGCCGGGTGACACACGAATTGGAAGATGTCGCCGGTGAGCCGGGCGTCATCGACGTGATGGACCCGGAGAATCTCGACTATTCCGGCATCGAGCTTGGAGAGCTGTCCGCCTCGGCGGGCAAGGCGGCCGTCCAGTGGGTGCTCAAGGCGGGCGAGATGGCGGCTGCCGGGCACGTCCAGGCCATCGTGACCGCGCCGATCAACAAGGAAGCGGCAAGTATGGCCGGGTACAAGGACATCGGCCACATGGAGATCTTCCAGAGCCAGACGAACTCGAAAGAGGTGGCGACGATGCTCATGGCCGACGTGCTCCGCGTCGTACACCTCACGACGCACCGTCAGCTCCGCATCGCCTGCGACTACGTTACCGTGGACAACGTACTCGCAAAGACTGTCCTCACCCACGAACACTTCGCGAGGTGGGGCTTCCCTGCCCCGCGCATCGGCGTCTCGGCGCTGAATCCCCATGCCAGCGACGGCGGTCTCCTCGGTGACGAAGAGGAGAAGCAGATCGCGCCCGCGATAGAAAGAGCCCGCTCGCTCGGCATCGACGCGACGGGGCCGGTGCCACCGGACACCGTGTTCACGCAGGCCATCAATGGCAAGTACGACGTCGTGCTTGCCATGTACCACGATCAGGGGCACATCCCCATCAAGGTCCACAACTGGGAGCGGAGCGTCAGCGTGAACCTCGGCCTCCCGTTCATCCGCACGTCCGTCGACCACGGCACGGCGTTCGACATCGCCGGTCAGGGTATCGCCCACCACGAGAGCATGGCTGAGGCCATCGGAGTCGCGGTCGATCTGGCAAGCGAGAGCAAGTTGCGTTAGAGACGCGGCAGACAACCGCCTGGCACAGGTTCATCCAAACGGTACGCCATACCCACCCCTCGCGAGGTTCTTGGTTCTATTCGTCCCAAACGTCGCGCAAGTCGGCTACAATAGAGTAGTTGCGCGAATATCACGGAGTCGTTCAATAGCCTCACACCTATGTGAGGAAGTCAAGCCGGACAGCAACTAATGAAGATCACGTTCATCGGCGGCGGCGTCATGGCCGAGGCTATTCTCGGCGGGATTCTCGACGCGGGTGTCGCCAAGGCGGACGAGATTCGCTTCGGGGAACCCGTGACGGAACGCCGGACCGTGCTTGCCGAGACCTACGGCGTTGCGGCGGACGCCGACAACCTCGCCGTGATTGAGGGCGCGGACATCGTTGTCCTCGCGATGAAGCCGCAGCATCTTGCCATGGCTATGGACAGCATCAAGTCCGGCCTTCGCGGAGACCAAGCGGTGCTTTCCATCGTTGCCGGAGCGACCCTGGAGACCTTGAGTAAGGGCCTGCGTCATCGAGCGGTCGTTCGGGTTATGCCCAACACGCCCGCTCAGATTCGTGAGGGGATGACGGTTTGGACGGCCACCGACCAGGTCACCGACGAGCAAAAGGCAGACAGCCAGCGAATCGTCGCGTCGTTCGGCGAGGAGATATACGTCGAGGACGAGAAGTACATCGACATGGTGACGGCCCTCAGCGCGAGCGGCCCCGCCTACGTCTTCCTGTTCATCGAGGCGCTCATCGACGCGGGGGTTTACATGGGCCTGCAGCGTCCGATGGCGAGAAAGCTCGTTCTCCAGACGGTCATAGGGAGCGCCAAGTACGTTCAGGAGACGGGAATGCACCCGGCGGAGCTCAAGGACATGGTCTCGTCACCGGCTGGCGGGACGGTCGAGGCGCTCATGTCGTTCGAGAAGTCGGCCTTTCGAGGGGCCGTGCTGGAGGCGGTCGACGCGGCGTATGAGAAGTATCGCGCATTAGGTGAGGACGGTTGAACTTCTTCGCTACGTTCATAAACCTGTTCCTCACTGCCCTGTCGCTGGCGATACTCGCCCGCGTAATCATGTCGTGGGTGACCATGTTTGCTCCCGATTCTCCGATCGTCAAAACGATCAACGACATGCTCAATCAGATGACTGAGCCGGTCTTGGGACCGTTGCGACGGGTGATTCCTCCAATGGGCATGTTCGACCTCACCCCGATGATCGCCCTGATTCTGCTGCAGGTCATACAGGTCTATTTGGTGCCTGCCCTGCTATCCTAGTAGACCGAAAACTTCGAAATGACGAGTAGTGATTTTGGGGTTGGATTCGCGTTGTACACGACAGGGAGGGTTTCAAACCCGCCTCTACCAAGTAATTGTCTCGTTACCCTTCAATACTAGGATGTTGAACCGCTAGCCTGCACCCGATTTCCGCTTCAGTGAGGCCCTCAACCGCGAGCAGCTTCGTCCGCGACCTCTCGCCCGAGATAACGGAGACCGCGCGTTTCGGGACTTCGAGCATACGCGCCATTGCCTCCACAACAGCTTTATTCGCCCTGCCTCGCTCGGGCGCGGCGGTTACGTAGACCTTGACCTTGCCGTCTTGCGTGACGATCCGATTGCGGCTTGCCATCGGCTGAACCTGAATCTCAATAGTGGACGTAGGCATCTATGGTGCTTTCCATGTGATGGCGTCCTGTGGAGGTGATTGCTCCATGGCTGATCCGATCCACAGCACGGGCTCCTCGCCGATAGGGTGTGCGTAGTACGTCGTGAGATTGAACAGTATGACACCAGCCCCCAGCACGGCGACGAGTGCGACAATACCTGCCCTCGGCACCCTGCCCTTCACCCAGCTCAAGATCCAGTCCGCTGAAATCCCGGCAAGGGCGAACGCCACGGGAACCGCAACGATAAGGCGGGCGAACATGCCTTCCTGCCGGATAAGGCCGACGCCGACGACAGAGACCATAAGAAGGACGAGCAGCGCCCCGGAAGAATCTTCGCGCCATCGTCGGACGCACACGAGCAGGCCAACCAGGACGAGCAGGCCCGTGAACGGATCTAGGATTCTCCCACCACCTTGCCCAAACTCATCGGCGCTCGTACTCCAGACGAGGGCTCGACCGGTGTTGACGACGTTTCCGGTTACGGTGCGGAGCTGGCCCATGACGCCGTCGTTCTCCCAATAACGCGGGGTCTCGGTAATGAGCAGTGCCTTGGCTTCGTCCCGCAGCGAAGCGTCGGTCGCGATAGTCGCCCAGAACGGGAGGCTGATGATTAGGGCCGAAAGGGCGAAGGCCGCGAAACGCTCACCGAGGAGGTGGGGACTGATAGTGCCAGCAACATACCACCGCAGCCACAGACACAGCGCCGCCGCCACGAAGACCAACGCGGCAAAGTCAAGATACAGGCTGAGTCCGAAAAGCGCTCCCGAAAGAATGAGCAGGTTCCTGCGAGACGATTCGTCCGCAGCCGCGTGAAAGGACCGGAACAGGAGATAGAGAGCCGTGACCTCCGCAAGGAGCAGCAGGCTCATCGGCAGCGCCAGTCTGGCGTACGTCAGCGGCCAAACACCGACCGCCATAAGCACAGCAGCAAACAGTGCCACGCGACGGTTGAAAAGCATGGCGATCAGAAAGTACGACACTCCAACAGAGGCCAACGACGCGATTCCCGAAAGCAGCCGCACCGTGCCGATGTCATCGCCTGCCAGTGTCGTCCAGTAGGCGAGAACATAAGCGTACCCGGCCAAAGCCCCATCCAGGATGCCGTGTGACACACCAATCCAGCCCTCGAATTCGATCTGGCGAGCAACCAGGACAAATGTGTGCTCGCCCGGCATGATTTCTGTGGGAGTAGTTCCGAGACCCCAAAGCCGGGTCACTGCAAGAATCGACCCCATTGCGGCGATGATGACAACGGCCAAGGTGAGCTTCTTGGCATGGGTGAGTTGTCCTTGTCCTGATGACGCATCGCCTGAACCAACCGAAACTGTCGATATGACAACAGCGACCAGACTTGCTATCGAAGCCGTGCGCGTGGGCTTCCCTCCCGCAAGAGGCGAACCGCAGAAATTGCAGAAGCTCTGCCCGGACGGGTTATGGGCCGCGCACTGCGGACACGCGACGCCGCCGGTAAGGGGCAGGGCGCAGTTTCCACAATAAGATGCGCCCCAGCGGTTCTCGTGTGTGCAGCTCGTGCACGTCACTCCCATTGTTGTCTGCCCTGCCCTACGAATCCAATGTGCGTGTACAAAAGGTGCCGGCTCTGAGCAATCATCAGAATCCGCGCTCTTTCATCTCCAGCCACTCGCCGACGTTGAATCCACCTTGGCCTGCCTCTGCCGCGGCTTTCTGAAGCAGTTGCCATGACTCAAAGTCCGCTGCGTCCACGGCAGGCTGTCGCGCCGCTGCCGTCTCGGGACGCTCCATCCAGTCGAAGTAGCCGGAGACATTGACGTACGCGATGAGCGCCAATACCGCGACGGCCACGACCCCGGTGGCCCATTGACTCTTGGCGAATCGCAAACCGAACAGCCAGTCCAGGGTGAGGGCGACGAAGAGATAGAAAAGCGGGGCGGCTCCGACGGCTCGCGCGGCGTCGGGAGTTCCACTGCCGGGTATTTGGATGGGGAAGATCATCACAATGAAGAATACCCACCACAACACGGCCTGACGCCATCTGGTGACGGAAACGACAAGTCCGACCCAGAACAAGATCGTCGTCAACCTGTCGAGTAGGCCGTGCCCCGGCGGAATGTATCTCGCGTTCAACCCCACGTGCCACAGGCCGGTATCGATAAGGACAAATCCCTTGACGTTTTCCCACGTCTGCTGAGCGACGATCTCGAAGTCGTCCTTACCTTCGAACTTCTGGCGATTATGCTCGTTTAGCACATAGACCGTTTCTACACGCCGATTGAAGTTCTCCCAGTCATCCAGGGCGTTGTCGAGCTGCGGCCAGAAGAGCACGAGGGCCGTAAGACACATGACGCCGTATCCGATCAGCAGGCGTTTACGCACCTCGCGATGGAGGAAGAATGCAATGGGAAGGTAGACAACCAGCGCGACGATGATCACGCGCCCGCCGGTGTACCCGTACAGACCGAGGGCGGCGAACAGTCCCGTCGCGGCGAAGAGCAGCAAAGAGACCGACAGGCGCTTGCTCCTGATTGCCGCGGTGAGGGCCAGCATGGCAGAGAGGGCGTACAGCCCGACGTGGACGTTCTCCCAGCCGCTCCGGGAGAAGTGGAGGTACCACACGCCGGTAGCCAGCAGGAACGTGGCCCCTAGACTTGCGGGTCTGCCGACGCCCTGCTGGCGAACGACGGTATAGAACACCAAGATCGACGCGGTGCTCAGGACGACGCTCGCCATACGCATTCCGACGATGGTTTCCCCAAAGACACCCATGAACCATCCCATCATGTACGCGCTGAAGGCCGGTTGGGGCTTCCAATCCAGCTCGAAGAAACCGGGACCTATGTCGGCCATGATGTGGTAGACGGTTATAAGGTTGTCCGCTTCGTCGGGGACCAAGTTGGGCGGAATGTCCGCAAGCGAATACAGCCGGATGAACAGGGCAAACGCGATGATGGCCGCCAGCGTCACGAGCGGCCAACTGAGAAAACCCAAACGACCCCGCAATCGGTCGTAGTAACTCGTCCCTGTCGACGCCGTGCGCTTCGATTCATCGAGGAGAACGCCGCAAGCGTCGCAGTGAGCGTTTTCTTCGGGGTTCTTGCGACCGCAGAAGGGACATGCGACATCGAAGACCAGTGTCCGCCCGCAGTTGCCGCAGAACCGTGAGCCTGGGGCGTTTTCATGTTCGCACCAGGCGCAAGAGCTTGCTTGAACGGGGGACACCTCGTTCTTCATGCTTGGAGAGTTACCTCGCCTGCGACGACGGACTTCGTCGTACCGTCGGCTTTGGTCAGGATCAGGTTCCCCATCTCGTCTACACCTGTGGCCGTGCCTTCTTCCGTGCTATCTTGCCAGCGCACGACGACGCTCTGCCCAAGCGTTTCCAACCGCGATGCCCATTCCTCCCTCATCGAACATCCCGCCCGGATGAGGGCGTATCGGCTGTCTAGCTCTCGGAGCACCTCGATAAGAATATCAGTACGGTCGAACGACCTCCCCGACTCACGGTACATACTCGTGGCTGTCCCGGCAATTTCCGGCACGGCTGCCGGATTGGAATTGACGTTCAGGCCCACGCCGAGAATCATGAAGTCCATACCTGCGTGTGTCGCCGTACTTTCACTGGATTGTTCGCGCCCCCCTCTCTGTATCTCTCCCCCGGCGGGGGAGAGACCGGAAGTGACTCCGCGAACGCTCCTTCCACCTGCACGGCCATGTGCGGAGGGCGTAACAGTGCTCTCGACAAGGATGCCCGATACCTTGCGTCCCACCAGTTTCACGTCGTTCGGCCACTTTATGGAGGCATTGAGGCCTGTCATTTCACTAACCGCCAAGCGGACGGACAGAGCCGCCGCCATGTTGATGTACGGGGCTTGAGCTGCCTCGGGCCTGAAGACCACGGAAAACAGCAAGTCCTTCCCTGGAACGGACATCCATGAGCGGTCGAACCGTCCCCTGCCTGTCGTCTGCTCCTCGGCTATGACGACGGTACCCTCCGCTGCCCCACCTTCTGCCAGCCTTTTTGCTTCGTCCATAGTCGATTCAAGCGTCTGGAACAGGTGAATATCGCGTCCAATCATACAACCGGCCAGCTGGCTTGTTATTCGGTTTATTTCGAGCTCCGACATTTGCCCTAATCCAGTCTTCGATGACCACGCGGCATGATACACTAACGCCGCTTTCTCAGTGCGAATATCGGGGGTGTCGAATTGTACGACCTGCTTATCAAGGATGGAACGGTAATCGACACCGCGCTTGGGCTGAATGAAGTCCAGGACGTGGCAATAGCCGACGGCAAGATCGCGGCGATTGAGGCCGACATCGACGGCGAGGCCCGCGAGGTGGTAGACGCCGCCGGGCTGATCGTCACGCCGGGCCTGATCGACATGCACATGCACGCCTACTGGGGCGTCTGCTGCTACGGCCTCGAACCGGACGCCATAAACATCGCGCGCGGCGTGACGACTGCGATGGACTGTGGGTCCGCGGGCGCGAGGACGTTTCCCCACTTTCGTCGCACTGTCATGGAGCGCGCCGACACGCGGCTCTACGCTCTGCTCAACATCTCCGCGATGGGGATCATCTCGCCCGCAATCGGAGAGCTCTTCGACATGCGCTGGGCGCGGGTGGAAGACGCCGGCGAGATGGGTCGCCAAAACCGCGACCTGGTGCTGGGCATCAAGGTTCGTCTCTCTCACCACACCATTTTCTTGGACGACAAGCTCGATGCCCTCAAGCGCGCCATAGCCGCGGCGGAGATGTTCGACGGAATCGTCATGGTGCATGTGGGCGACATCGAGACCCCCCTGGAGACACTGACGAGGCACCTTCGCCCTGGAGACGTGGTAACGCACGCATTCAGGCAGTGGGGAGGCGTCGTGAGCGCCGAACGAACGGTGACGGACGCGATACGGGAGGCACAGAAGCGTAGGATAGTCTTCGACGTCGGACACGGCGGAGGGAGCTGCTCATTCGACACGATCGAGACCGCGCTCTCTCAGGGCTTCTACCCCGACACCATCAGCAGCGACGTGAGCACCATCAGCGTGGAGGGGCCGGTCTACGATCAGGTCACTACCATGTCGAAGTTCCTGCACTTCGGCATCCCGCTTGACGACGTTGTGCGTCTCAGTACGCAGGGGCCCGCCGAGAAGATGGGCATAGCGGACGACCTTGGCTCCCTGACCGTCGGCACCACCGCCGATGTCAGCATCCTCTCCGTCGATGACGGCGAATACACGTTCATGGACGCACAGAGAAAGACGACCTCCGCTAGCAGGAAGATCAACTCCGTCGAGACCGTCAAGGACGGCAAGCTGTACCGGGACTGGAATCGGTAGGAATCCACGTCGGGGCATCGGACACACGAGGACACGACCCTTGTACGACCTCCTCATAAAAGGCGGGACCGTTGTCGACCCAGCGCAGGGTGTTAACGGCGCTGCCGACGTGGGCTTCGTCAATGGAACGGTCGCATCGGTCGCGCCGAGTATCTCGGTAGATGAAGCGGCCGAGACCTTCGACGCGACGGGACTCATCGTCACACCGGGGCTGATCGACCTCCATGTCCATAACTTCTGGGGCGTGTCACACTACGGAATCGATCCTGATGTGACCAATATCGCCAACGGCGTGACGACTGCGGTAGACGCGGGATCGGCCGGAGCGGCCACGTTTGCGGCATTCCGGCGATATGTTATCGAAAGGGCGGACACCCGGCTGTATGCCCTGCTGAATATCTCCCTGACCGGCATGATCTCCAACGACATCGGCGAGCTCGAAGACCTGCGGCACGCCGACGTGCGTCAGGCCGTCCGTGTCGGCCGGCAAAACCGCGACCGCATCATCGGCATCAAGGCCCGACTCTCCCAGGACATCACGCGGCAGCACGACGTGGAATCGCTGAAACGCGCCATCGAGGCGGCGGAGGCCATCGACGGATTCGTGATGATCCATGTCGGCAAGACGCACACGCCGCTGGAGTCCCTCATCGAAACGCTCCGTCCCGGAGACGTAGTCACGCATACCTTCCACGGTCACGCGCAGGGCATCCTCGACGACGCCGGGAAGGTCAAAGATGCGTTCAGAGAGCACCAGCGGCGGGGGATCGTCTTCGATATCGGTCACGGCGCGGGCAGCTTCTCATTCGATGTCGCCGAGCGCGCTCTAGCGGACGGGTTCCGGCCCGGCAACATCAGCAGCGACCTGCACCTGTACAACGTCGAGGGGCCGGTCTTCGATCAGGTGACGACGGTATCCAAGTTCATGTGGCTGGGCATGTCTCTTTACGACGTCATCGCTCTCACGACTGCGGAGACGGCCAGAACGATGGGAGTCGAGGACCGATTGGGCACGTTGAAAACCGGCGCAGTTGGAGACGCCACGATTGCTCGCATCGACGAGGGATCGTTCAATCTCACCGACTCGTACGGACGCTCGGTAACATCCCCTCAGAGGTTGACCCATGTAGCGACCGTCAAGGGCGGTCGAATCTACAAGCCGTGGCTCCGTGGCACATAGATACGACCTGATACTATCCGGCGGGCGTGTCATCGACCCTTCACAGGGCATCGGCGCCGTGCGCGACGTGGCTCTGGCTGACGGAAAAGTGGCGCTCGTCGAGGCGGACATCCCCTCCGACCGAGCTCGGGAAGTTATCAACGCCACGGGCATGATCGTCACACCCGGCCTCATAGACCTACACACGCATGACTATTGGGGTGCGTCACGCTACGGAGTCGATCCCGACACCGTACACGTGGCCCGCGGTGTCACGACGGTCGTGGACGCCGGGTCATCAGGGGCGAACACCTTCCCGGCCTTTCGCGTACACGTTATCGACCGCGCCAAGACGCGCATCTTCGCCCTTCTCAACATCTCCGCGATGGGCATGGTCCTGGGATACGCCGGTCTCGAGGACGCGCGTTGGGCGAACGTAGAAGAGGCGGTGCGCGTGGGCCACGAGCATCGGGATGTCGTCGTCGGGGTCAAGGCCAGAATACCTCCCCTACCCGCCGAGGACTACAGGGAAGTTCTCAAGCGCGGCATCGACGCGGCGGAAAGGATGGACGGTATCTTCATGCTCCATCTAGGCGGCACGAGCATACCCGTCGCCGAGCGCCTTGACACGCTTCGACCCGGCGATGTTCTGACGCACTCGTTTCGGTACAGCCCCGGCGGCAACGGCATACTCGACTCCGAAGGAAATGTCCTCGAACAGGCTTGGGTGGCAAAGGAGCGCGGGGTCATCTTCGACATTGGCCACGGCAAGGGCAGCTTCTCGTTCGAGACGGCGGAGCGCGCAATGGCGCAGGGGTTCTTCCCCGACACCATTAGCAGCGACCTCCACATCGGCAACGTGGACGGGCCGGTCTACGACCTTCTCACGACGCTTTCGAAATTCCTGTACTTGGGAATGTCGCTTGGTGAGGTCATACGTCTGGGCACCGAAGCTCCGGCGAAGGTCATCGGCAAGTTCGAAGAGCTGGGAACCCTCAGGCCGGGAGCAGCAGGCGACGTCACGATCTCCAGAATCGAAGAGGGACGGTTCCATCTGAGCGACGCAGGACGACGGCGGGTCGTGGAGGCGACACATCGGTTGACCCACGTCAAGACGATCAAGGATGGTCGCGCGTACAGGCCGTACCTCGCATGAGGCCGGCTACGTCGTGATGGTCCGCTCGGCGTTGCCCTGATCGACGTAGGTCGTCTTCCCAACGCTCGTTACCGTGATCTCCTGCCGGTACCGGGCGTGACCAAGCTCCCGCTCAGCACAGTAGATCTCGGTCTTCGTTACAACCGAATCGGGGTCCGGTCCTCCGGCCAGCGCCTCTTCCAAGACCCTCCCGTCCATGCTCTCGCCACCCGGCAAACCGAGTATCCTGAGCGCCGTCGGGGCCAGATCGACGTTCCCGGTCGGGCTGTCCACGTGGATACCGCCCTTGAAGCTGGGCCCGCCCGCTATCAGGGTGTTTCGCATCTCGTGCTTGCTGAGGGAGCCGTGATCTCCTTGACCGACTGGCTGGCCTGCCGTATGTGCAAGCCCCGGAACGCCCGCTTCGTTTGGCTCGGAGTCCCACGTGAAGGACATCGTCAGGTCGGGTGAACGTTCGCCTTCCTGCCCCACGAGCCGCGCAGGCAGCGTCCCCTCGACTCCGCCGTGAGCGTCGGGTACCGTGATGGCGCCGCCCCAGGGCTGACGCATCAGCCACTCGGCAAGCCGATCGACGTTCTCCCTGCTCCTGTCGGGCACCCAGAACAGGACCGAGGCCCCGTTCGTTCCAAGGATGACCGAAACCGGACATTCGTGTTCGACCAGCGACTCAATACCAACCAATCCCCGCGAAGTCGAGTAGCCGTGGTCGGAGACGACCATGATGTCAGTCTCGTCCAGCTGGCCGTTCTTGTCCAGATGCTCGATGACCTTCCCGAACGCATTGTCGGCAACCGTGAGCGCCTCCTTCCCGTGCTCGGAGTTTACCCCTGCGGCGTGCTGTGCATGGTCGGGTTCGTCGCACCAGTAAATCGCGAGATCGCAGTCGTCCAGGACGTACTCGGTGAGAACGCGCGTCGCATACTCATTGCGCCCATGGTCGGGTTCTGTCCGGTCACCCCACTCGCCGAAACGCTTGGCAATGGATGCTCCCAGGTCTTCCGGGATCGTAAATTCAGGATGGATGCTCCGGCCATGCCCTGCCCCCGGCTTCGGGTTGTGGACGAACGAGTTGCCGCTGGAGCCGGTGCCCACGGTCACGAACCGTTTTCCATGACCGGCAATGATCTCCGCAAGCGTCGGACGGAAGAGCAGGCGACCTGTCTTCTCGACGACTGTCATCAGCTCGTCCACAAGTGCCGAGAAGGCGCGCGTCCGGTCGTACTCTCGAATAACCAACGTGTTGCCCACCAGCCCATGTCGTCCAGGGTAGCACCCGGTCATGATGCTGGCGGCGTTCACCCGCGTCACGGATGGGTACACGGGGTGGTGGTTGTCAAAGAAGACGCCGCCGGAGGCGAACCCCGCAAGGTTGGGCATCAGCTCCTCGGTCACCTGCAATGGCTGGAGGCCGTCGATGGCGAAGATCAGTATGGTAGGCATCGCAATACGCTCCTAGAGTCGTCGTTAAAAGAGAGAGGAGAGGCTGGTTAGAGCATTCGTCTCCGCTTTCGGAGACCGTATGGTAGGATACCGAAAAACGTGAAGGAGCGCGACATGGCGAATCTGCCGACGGCTGTGCTGGGACGTACGGGACTTGAGGTAACGCGACTTGGGTACGGAGCGATGGAACTGCGCTCGAACGACGGTGACCGCGCCGTGAGCGAAGAGCACTCGACCAAGGTCCTCAACGCGGTACTTGACTCGGGCATCAACTTCATCGACACGGCAGTTTGCTACGGCCTCAGCGAGGAACGAATCGGCAAGGCAATCGCGCACCGGCGCGACGAGTTCTTCATCGCCACCAAGTGCGGATGCCCCGCAACGCCCTCCGCGCTTGAGGCGGGTGGGAACGACTACGGCCGCAAGAACATGGAGGCCGGCGTCGACCAGAGCCTCAAACGTATGAAGAGCGACCACCTCGACGTCCTTCAGTTTCACGGAACGCCGGCGCAGTCGGTGCTGGAAGAGCACGACGCCATCGAAACGCTGCAGAGACTCAGGGACAAGGGGAAGATCCGGTTCATCGCCTCATCTTCATCCATCCCGAACATTCGAGACCATATCGAAATGGGCGTGTTCGACGCATTCCAAATCCCCTACTCCGCCCTCAGCCGATCACACGAGGGAATCATCGCCAAGTCTGCTGCTCAGGGAATCGGCACCGTGATCCGTGGCGGCGTCGCGAAGGGCGAGCCGGGCGTATCGGGAGTGACCCGGCAAGAGGCATGGAAGACATTTGATGACGCTCGACTCGAAGACCTACTCGAACAGGGCGAAAGCAAGACTGCCTTCATTCTGCGATTTACCCTGGCGCATCCCGACATGCATACGACCATCGTAGGCACCCAGAACATTGACCACCTCGAAGAAAACGTGCGGGCGGCTACAATGAACGGCCCCCTTCCCGACGATGTATACGCAGAGGCAAAGCGGCGGCTCGACGGCGTGGGCGAAACGTCGGAGGACTGATATGGGCAAGGCGCGAATGGGCGTTATCGGCGCGGGCTGGTGGGCGACGCAGTTCCACATTCCCAGCCTGAAGACCTACGACAACGCCGAGTTGGTTGGAATCGCCGACCTCAAAGAGGACAAGCTGGCGCGCGCAGCCGACTACTACGACATCGCAAATCAGTACACCGACCATCGGGAACTTCTGGCCTCCGGCGTCGACGGCGTGGTCGTAGCCGTCCAGCACGCTTACCACTACCAGGTCGCAAGGGACGCCCTCGACGCAGGCGTCAGCGTCATGGTGGAGAAACCGATGACTCTCCGCGCGGACGAGGCATGGGACCTGGTCGAGCGGGCGGAGCAGAACGGGCTTCACCTGATGGTGGGCTACACGTTTCACTTTACGCGACACGCCGAGGCCGCGCGCGACATCGTGCAGTCGGGCAGACTTGGTGAAATCCAGTTCGTGTCCGGCATATTCGCCTCGATGGTCGAGTCCTACCTGCGCGGGAACCCCAACGACTACGCCGACGTGTTCAAGTTTCCGGTCACCGGGCCGGAGCCGTCGACTTACTCCGACCCTGTCGTCGCGGGCGGAGGACAAGGAATGGTGCAGGTGACTCACCCCATGGGCATGGCGCTCTGGGTGACGGGCCTTCATGCGGTGGAAGTATCCGGGTTCGTGGAGAATTTCGACCTGGCGGTCGATCTCGCCGACGCATTCGGCTACCGGCTCAACAACGGCGCGGTCGGGGTCATGGGCTCGACCGGCGGCGTGAGGCCGAATCAGCCGCAGCTGCAAGTGAACACCTATTTCGGCACCAACGGGTTCATCCGGCAAGACCTCGTGAATGGGCGGATGAGCGTCAACTACCATGACGGAACGTCCGAGGTGTTCTCCGACCTCACGGAGGAGGAAGTCTACCCTGCTCATCTTCCCTCGCGGTCGTTGGCCGATCTCATCAACGGGAGCGGCGAAAACCGGGCGCCGGGCGAAGTTGGAGCGCGGGTCGTCGAGTTCCTCGAGGCGGGGTACCGTTCGTCCGAGACCGGAGCCATCGTCAAAATCACGCCGCGCGGCGGCGTATGAGACGGCGCCGCCACATATAGTCTCTCCCCCGCAGGGCTGACAGGGGTATGTATTTGGTGTTTCAAGTGTCGGGATGGTAGATGATCTTCAAGTCAGGTGATGGTTCGGGCCACGGTTCGGGAAGCAGCCAGACCCTTCGCCATAGTCTCCCCTTGTGCAGCAGCCGACTCAGGCAGCTTATGCCCAGCCGCAACACGCTGACGATTCGCCTTGGTATGCTCACAGCGCTGCGATGAGTCGGCGCCAGGAACTTTGGCGGCGACCTGAGGCGACCGGGGGGTATGCCCATGTTGTTGGCATCTTCAACTCTGGTCCCATATGCCAGCACCCACAGTGTTGCCACAGACAACACCAGCCAATGCCTCGAGACCCGTGCGGGGTCAGTCCTGCGAGTCTTCTCCCATTGCCACCCAACACCCTTCAGCGCCCGAAAGCCCAGCTCTATCCAGAAGCGAAGTCCATACCAACACACTCCCGCTTCATTAGGCGGAGCGTCGGTCATCACAACCCACGGCTCGGCCTGGTCTTTGTCCCAGATTACGATCATTGTTCCACGACGCCGTTTGCTCGTAGCTCTGAAAGCTGTCCCCGACCCAACATAAGCATACCCCGGCCCCGGTATGAGAGACCGCGCTTGCAGGCGAGTTCCTCCGTCAGGGCAGAACACGGTGTTGATCGACTGTCGCGTGTAGGGGTGCCATCCCCCAGAGCATATCTGCTCCCACAGTCTCGGACTCCTCAGACCGCGGTCATACATCACCAACACCGTCATATCTCGCGGGACGGCTTCGGACAGCAACGCCAGCAGGCTCACTGTCGGGGCTATCCACTCGCCTGGTCTATTGGCGGGGAGAATGTGCCAGGCGATGGGAATAGCGCAACTGCGATAGACCACACTTATGACGATGGAGTTTATCTGGTCGCCCTTCATCGTCGGGTCTATAGCCAGCACCAGCTTGTCCGACTGCCACCAGGAAAGCAGCCACCTCAGCAGCGGAACAAAACATGACCTCACATCCAACTGCACTCGGCAAGGCCTGGCACGGTCGCGACCGTCGTACAGCCATTCTCTGAGGTACTGGCGCAGGTTATTCCAACTGCCCATAGTCAAAAAGACCGTGATAACGGCGTTCTGGCAGGCACTCTTGGCCAGTATAGTCCCATACACCCACAGCACCAGTCCGGTGACCTGAGACGGTCGAAGGTGGGGCAGGTAATGTTCTATAGTCTGTTGCATCTGGTAGCATTCAGTTGGGAGGCGCATGGCAAATTTCTGGCAACCTTTCTGTCTGTTACCAAAAAGAGTGCCAGAAAGCTTTGCGCTTTCCAAGTTCTTATACTTGTTTGTAATTGATTAGCGGATGGCGGGGGAGGTTCGGCGTGATGGGGAGTGAAGCGGAGCGCCGCTGAAGAGAGCGCAGAGCCGATCCACGACAGACTGGTCGCCTCCATTGCGTTCCAACGTCCTGATTACGCTGGTGAACGCTGAGAACGCATCGGCCCCCTCCACGCTCTTCGAGCAGTGCGATACCTTCCGCGCGATCACTGCCGGGCGTAGCGCTCGCTCAGCACGGTTGTTGGTCGGCTCAATGTTCGGATCGTCCAGAAATCGCAGCAGGTTGCCACGATCGTCGTGCCAGCCAAGTTCGTTCTGCAACCTGTAGCTGTCCGCATCCGTCATCGGTCGGTCGCGGAGATGGTAGCTCAGCTGTTGCTTCAACCGTTCGGCCTGCACTTCGAAGTCCTCAGCCTCTCCTCGGTGATATGCCCTCCACAGGTCCATGGCTTCTCGCAAAAGCGCACTCAGACTCTTGCCGAAGCTGCGTCCTCTCCCTGTCTTGGTCTTGACCACCTCGCTGATCGAGCGCAACACGTGCGCCAGGCATTTCTGCTGTCTGACCCCGGACAGTGCCTGAGCATCGTAGCTGCGGCCCCTGTCCGTCACCATCACTCCTGCGTAGTCCGAGGGGACCATCTCCCGCACCTCTTCGTTCCGGTGACGAGCACGGACCTGATAGACCGTCGCCTCTTCCGTCTCGAACGCCATCAGAAACGCTCGCTCGCCTCCCACTCGCCAGCCCGTGTCGTCGGTGTGGACGAGGGGACTCGCCCGTACCGATGTCCGCAGCCTGCTGTAGGCATCACCCACCGCACCAGCAGCACGACGCAGCGCGTCCCGGCTGATCGCTCCCTGACTCACTCTCACCCCGGTCAGCGCTCTGAGAACGGCAGGAACCTTCCGTACCGGAACGCCCACCCCATAGTGGAGCACGTGGGCCGCCGCCATCAGCCGCTTCCCCACTCGGTGGGCGCTGGCCCCGTACTGGTCCGGCGCTATGTCGGGATGCCGCCCTCGCACAGCCTTGCCGCACGACCGGCACCGGCATACCTGCACACGATACGCTCTCACCTGCGGACGCAGAACACGTGGCAGGTCGGTTACATAGGCTATATTCACACCTGCATCCTCGAGTCTGCCTCCACATCCCGGGCATGTGTCCCCCGACACCGGCACGTCTTCAACCGGCTCGGTCACCTCATCGGCAGACGGCGGCTTGCGGTAGCTGAACAGTCCCATACCAGGCTTGCGGCCAGGACGCTTGGGCTTGCTGGTTCGCCTGCCCTTGGAGAACGGAGCCGCCTGACGCTTTCCCGCTCGCTTGGCCTCGGCGAATTCCTTATGCAACTCTTCGTTGGCTGCCGTCAACCGCGCGTTCTGCTCTTGAAGCCGCGTCACCAACGCGATAATCTCATCGCGTTCAGAGGGGGGCATGCCTTGGGACTTGCACATAGCCTAAGTCTAAACCAGCGCCCTGCATTCACCGCAACCCCTCTACGGGCCATGAAACCGCTAATCAATTACACTTGTTTCATACTTTACATACCCCTGTCAGCCCGTCGTGGGAGAGATACAGAGAGGGGGTATCCCCATGGAGCGCGTAGGATTCCTTCTAAAGGTCCGCAAGGACCGGCTGGACGAGTACAAGAAGCACCACGAGGCGGTGTGGCCCGACATGCTGGACGCGCTCCGGCGTCACGGCTGGCACAACTACTCGCTCTTTCTGACCGAGGACGGAATGCTATTCGGCTACTTCGAGGCGGAGAACAGCTTCCAGGCCAGCCTCGACGGCATGGCGACCGAGGAAGTCAACACTCGGTGGCAGACGTTCATGGCCGACTACTTCGAGGGCATACCTGGCCTGCCGGACGAGAGCATGGCGCAGCTGGAGCAGGTATTCTATCTGGAGTGAAGCAAAGGAGCCGGTTCATGCCTAGCTGGAAAACCCTGTGGGCGGGATGCCTTACGCTCATAGCGATTCTCATCGTCGCGGGAGGGTGTGTCACCTCATTCGTGCTTTTCGGCCAGGCAATGGAACAGGAAGCGAAACCGAACAGCGCACTGGTCGCACTCGCGATCACAATCGTCGTGGCAAGTGTACTTTTCATCGCTGCGCGCGCGTTGTCGAGAGATCCTGAAGAGTGACGGGAGTTTGGAGAAAGTAGATTATGACCACATACTCAGAATACGGAACGGAGAACATTCCCATCGTGCAGGCTCGGGCGATGCTCTCTCAGCTCCCTGAGAGGCTGAGCACTGAGAACCGGGCGGTGGCCCTAACGCGACACGGGAAGCCCGTTCTGGCAGTTATGCCCTGGGAACTCTTTGAGTCGATCATGGAGACAATGGAGATCATGGGGGATGCTGACATGATGGCCGCGCTTCGCCAGGGCATCGAGGATGTCCGCGAGGGCAATCTGATTCCCCTTGAGCAGGTGAAGGCCGAGTTGGCATAGGGAAGAGCAGGTAGAGAGCCTATGGGAAAGCCGGAGTTCGTCGATACCCACGTCCACTTCTACGACATGCAGCACCCGGAACTGGTGTATGCCCACTGGGGCCCCGACGTAGACCACCCTACCCTCGGCACACAGATGCGTAAGCTGGGAGAGCGCAACTTCGTGGCCGAGGACTATATAGAAGTCACGAGACCATTGAACGTCGTCAAGGCCGTCCACGTCCAGGCCGCCATTGGCTCGCCAGACCCCGTCAGGGAGACCGAGTGGCTCCAGGAAGCGGCGGACCGAATGGGCTTCCCGCACGGCATCATCGCCTTCGCCGACCTCTCAGCCCCTGACGCGGAGACGGTGCTTGCAGGGCACTGCGAGTTTGCCAATATGCGCGGCATCCGCGACTTCGACTCGGCAGGTCATTTGACCGACACCCGCTTCCTCAACGGCTTCGCCTTACTGGAAAAATACGACCTCATAGCCGGCATGAACGTGACTTGGGAGCAGATGGACACCGTTCGCTCGATGGCCGATAGTCATCCCAACATTCGGATGGTAATCGACCACACCGGCGGTCCGTGGGAGCGCGACCAAGATTACCTCGAAAGCTGGAGGCGCGGCATGGCCACCGTCGCGGGGGCGGACAACGTATGGTGCAAGATTTCAGGGCTCGGCATGACCGATCACGACTGGACGGTCGACTCGATCAGGCCGTTCGTCCTCTACTGCATCGAGATCTTAGGGATCGAGCGGTGCTTCTTCGGCACGAACTGGCCCGTCGACAGCCTCTGGAGCGGGTATGCCGACGTTGTCGACGCCTACACGGAGATCATATCGGGGTTCAGCGCGGACGAGCGGGAGCGCCTGTTCGTCAAGAACGCGGAGCGGCTATACCGTATCTGACAGGTCGTACTTGAACGCCATCACGGTCAACTCCGGCCTCGGGTGAAAGTCGTACTGCGGCACCCGCACGAATCCCATCCGCTCGTACATGCATCGAGCAAGCTCCATATACGGCGTCGTGTGCAGCGCAAAGGCAACTGCATTCTGATCGTGTGAACGGCGGATGCACTCCTCGACGAGCGCCTTGCCGATTCCGCGTCCCCGTCGTTCCGGCAGCACGGCAATGAGCCGCGCGCCCGTCCACTCCAACGGCCACTCCGACTGCGTCCGCCTGATTCTCGCCGGGTAGAAGGTCGCCGAACCTACGATCTCCCCGTCCTCGACTGCGATGAGCAGTTCCGACTCCGTCATGCGACTGCGAACGTCGAGGATGTTCTGCGAGTATCGTTCCCATGCGTCGGGAGGAAGCAACGGGCCGTACTCGGCATACGACTTCAGGATCACCCGCGCAACAACGCAGTGCTCGTGAGATTCGGCGATACGGAATACGACGGTCATAGGGGCCGGAGGAGTCTCACCGGTTCGCCAGCGCTTCAGGGTTCACCATGTTCTCGACCGGCTCACCGGACAGGGCCGCAACGATGCTGCTCGCGGCCATCATTCCCATGGCCGTGAAGGTCGCGGCGCTCGCGCTGCCGATATGGGGCGTGATGACGAGGTTGTCGAGCGTGAGAAGCGGGTCGTCAAACGGCATCGGTTCAGGATCGCAGACGTCGATCGCTGCGCCTGCGATGACGTTTGCGGCGAGGGCCTCGTACAGCGCCTTTTGCTGCACGACCGGTCCGCGCGCCATATTGACGAGGACTGCGCTGGGCTTCATCATGGCGAACTCGTCCTCGCCCATCAGGCCGCGCGTCTCGTCCGTCAGTGGACAGTGCAGGCACAGGTAGTCGGACTCCCTCAGCAAGGTCTCCAAATCACCCGCCCACTCGGCGCCCAATTCCGCCTCGGCCTCCGGCCTGCGCCTGCGCGAGTAGTAGATGACCCTCATATCGAACCCGGCGGCGCGTTTTGCCACCTTTTGCCCAATCCCGCCGAAGCCGAAGATGCCGAGGGTCTGGTTATAGGCATCCAACCCCAGGTACGGCGTCTGGTCGAAAACGGTCCACTTCCCTTCCCTGATCGCCCGGTCGGAGCGCGTGACCTGACGGGCGTAGCTGAGCAGGAGCGCGAAGGTCATGTCCGCGCAGGCGTCCTGCAGGATACCAGGCGTATTGGTCAGGAGGACGCCGTTCCGAGTCGCCGCGGGGATATCTACGTTGTCCGTGCCGACGGCTCGATTGCCGATGATCTTGAGTCGCGAGGCGTTAGCCAGCACCTCTGCGTCGACAATATCAATCCCCTCCGGGAGGAAGCCGTCGCACTCGGCGGCCATCTTGACGGTTTCCTCGTGTGGCGGGGTAATGTTGCTCTGGCGAACTATCACATCGCAATGCTCAGACAAGTACGCCTCGATCTGGGGGTCGTGGTAGTTCCGCATCAGCCATACTCTCGGTCGTGCCATCCCGTCACCTCGCTTCCGTGCTGGTTGTCTTGCCTCAGCAGAGAGGCGCGGTCCTGCCCTCTCTCTGTGTCTCTCCCTGGCCCGGCGGGGAGAGACTATGGAATAGTGATTAGAATCCTACGGAAACGCCGTCTCGCCGCGGGTCCGCCCCGCCCTGGAACGTCCCCTGCTCCTGGTCGACCTGAATACCCTGTGCGCCTCCGACACTCCTCGAAAACGCCTCTACGACATCCACCTCATGCTCCCTGAGTTCCAGAGCGCGCCGGATGTGCCACGGGAACCGCTCCTCCATCATAACGCGCGTCCCAAGCGTGTACTTGAAGCGCGGAGCCTCGATGGCCTGCTGCACATTCATTCCGTACTCGAGCACGTTCATGAGCATCTGCGGAGTGGTCTGGAGGATACCGAAGCCTCCCGGAGTGCCGATGCTGAGGCGGAACTCGCCGTCCTTGAACGTCTGTGTGGGGGCGACGACGAAGTCCACTCGCTTCCAGGGTCCGATCTGATTTGGACTGCCCTCATCCAGCTCGAAGAAGCTGCCCATGTTGTTTAAGAAAATACCGGTGTCGCCGGCGATTACGCTGGAGCCGAAGCCGCCGCCGAGGGTTTGGGTGACCGACACCACGTTGCCGTCGCGGTCCGCCACCGCGAAGTGAGTGGTCAACCCGCCGTCAAACTCCATGGCATTACCCGGTCGGAGAGGATTGTCCGGAGAGGGATCGGCATACCGTTCGCCGCGAACATTCGCGGCCGTCGTCATATCGATCCGCCCGCGCTGCGCCGCGGCGTACTCGTTCGACAGCAGCCCGGCCAGCGGCGCGGTCACGTAGTCGGGGTCACCCGCCCACTCGATGCGGTCCGTGACCGCGAGCTTGACCGACTCCATGAACCGGTGGAGCGTATCAGCCGACTGGTATGTCGGCTCCGAACCTTCCATCGTCTTGAGCGTTTGAAGCACCTGGAAGCCGCTGGAGTTCGGGGGAGTCGTGTATATGCGATACCCGTTGTACTCCACGCTGATCGGCTCCTGCCACTCGACCTCGTAGTCCGCAAGGTCGTCCATGGTGAAGAGGCCGTTCATCTCCTCGCTGGCCTTCACGATGTCCTCGGCGAGTTCTCCTCGATAGAGCACATCCGCGCCCTGTTCGGAAATCAGCTTTAGGGTGCGAGCCAGGTCGGGCCACACAAGCCGCGTGCCCGGCGGACGGGCCGCACCCGCCCGGTCGAGGATGGTCTCCGCCGATTTTGGGAACCTGCGCAGGTGTTCCGCCGTCTGGTGCATGATCTCGCTGTTGATGAAGGTGATCGGGAACCCGTTCTCGGCATAGCTGATGGCCTGCTGGAAGAGACGCTCGCGGTCCATCGTGCCGTAGGTCTCGTGAAGCGTGAGCCAGCCCGCCAGATTACCGGGGATCAGAGGGGCCAAGATACCCTGGTCGAGCGACTCCACGGTGAACTTGTCGGGCGTCGCGGCCCTCGGCATCCGTCCCGAGAAGTTCAGGGCCCTCACACGCCCTTCCGACGCTACGTGCGCGAGCGCGAGGCCGATGCCACCCACGCCTGACATGTACGGCTCAACGACATTCAAGGTGGACGCCACTGCCACCACCGCGTCGAAGGCGTTCCCGCCCTCGGCCATGACCTGCACGCCCGCGAGGGACGCCAGTGGGTGCGCAGACGAGACCATCCCGTTGACGCCCATAGCTGCGGGCCGATTGGCGGCAGGATACCGGTATGAGTCGAGCATATTTCCCTCACGCGTATGTGGCTGAAGCGCCAACTAACCTAGTGGGAATTCCACATCATGTCAAGACAATATCGTCGCCGCTACAAATCGCACGCATGGGGACACGCTACTAGAAACAAGGGCCACCGGACACGTCACAGCAGACCCGGTTTCGACCCCGCGTCCACGCGGACTACCCTGCGCTCCAAACGCTGCAGCGTGCGAAAATCGCCTACGGCCTGAGCCTTTGCAAGTGCGCCGAACGAGTAGCCCTTTCCCGGTATTGCAACGTCCTCCTGATCGTCCGAGGTGATCTGCAGGAACAGCCCCGTGTTCGGTCCATGCTTGTGAAGCTGCCCCGTCGAGTGGAGCAGACGCGGCCCATACCCAAGGGTAGTCGCTATCTTGTGGCGCTCCATGACGGCGCGTCGGAGGTCGTTAAGCGCGCCATCGGCCGCCGTCGTTGGTCGGATGTAAGCCATGATTGCCAGGTAGTCACCCGGCTGTGCTTGTCGCAGAAGGTCTTCAATCGATCCTGTGGGAGTGGTATCGGGAATTTTTCCTGACGATTCGATCTCCTCTAGGACGGCGACCGTCTGTTCCTTCGAGGCCTGTACGTTGGGCTGGTCGAACGGCTGTACGCCAAGAATCGAAGCGGCAACCGCAGTCGCGAACTCCCAACGGAAGAACTCTCCACCCAGATCGTGGGAGTCCCCTACATGAATACCGATCACCGGATGGCCGCGTTCCCTAAGGTCGGCTGTCGCCCTGTCACTCGCTCCGTTACTGTCGCCTTCCACACGGAGATACACAAAGAAACGGTCGTCGCCGTAGTATTCGGGCGCCATGAGAGGTTCGTTGACAACGGGAATAATCCCTACGTCGTCCTTGCCCGTGCTTTCGGCGATAAGCTGATCAACCCACATTCCGAAGCTGGCGACTGACGGAGAAGTGATGAGTGTCAGCTTGTCACGTCCCTCCTCTGCGAGTGCGCCCATCACTGCGCCAAGCAACGCCCCGGGATTTCCTTCGACCGGGGTTTCAGGGATGCACTGCCCAGCCATGTTCTCTCCCCCGTCCAGAAGCCTCTCGATATCAGCCCCCGCCAAGGCAGCCGGTAGCAGTCCAAAATGTGACAGCGCTGAGTAGCGCCCTCCCACATCCGACGGAGGGTTGAAAATCCGCCGAAACCCGCTTTCCCGCGCCATTTGTTCGAGAGGCGTACCGGAATCGGTAATTGCAGCGAAATTGGCTCCGGCCGGTTCCCTACCCAGCTGCCGGTCTACTACGTCTCTAAAGTATCCATACAGAACATTCGGCTCGATGGTCCTCCCCGACTTCGACGACACGATGAAGAGAGAGAGTGTCGGGTCGATCGCGTCCACAGTCTCACGGAGGACCTCTGGTATCGTGGAGTCAAGGACGGTGAACTTGAGAGGGCTTTCGCTCGGCGCGCAGGTCTGCCGGAGCACCTCCGCGGCCAGGCTGCTGCCACCCATGCCGAACAGGACGACGTGACGGAAACCCGCAAGGCTCACCTCATCGGCTAAGGCCTCAATCGCCGACGTTTCATCCCGCATCGTGGACGGAAGATCGAGCCAGCCGAGACGATCAGCTATGCCCTCCGGGTCGGGCTTCCAGACCGTGTGGTCGCGGTCCCAAATGCGCTGAACCACTTCCTCGGCGTCCAGTCGTTGCAAGGCGTCCGAGACGAGCTTGGTGTAAGCGCCAAGATGCGCGGACATCCGACTCTCGCCAAAGTCGATAGGAGCGGCTTCCAAGTGTCGCTTTGCCTGTATGGGTACGCCTGATTCAGCGCGGGATTATAGGCAGTATAACGTGCGAGGGCCGCGCAGCGTCATGGAAGACCGTCTGACGTGCGGAAATTAACGTCGCGTCGGCGTAGTCGTTCCCGCCGGTGTTGTGATTGCGGTCGAAGTTCGGGAAGTCGCTGCTCGATACGTCGATACGGATGCGGTGTCCGGGTTTGAACACGTTTGAGGTGGGATGGATCGCGATCTCGTACTCATAGACCGTCCCCGGCTCGATGAGCGAGGGGTTCTCGAACGACTCCCGATAACGCGCCCTGACGATTCCGTAGCAGAGTTCCTGGGCGAAGCCGTCCGGCCAGATGTCCAGGAGCTTGACGGCAAAGTCCGTGTCCCTTGCGGTCGAGGCCGCGTAGAGCTTCAGCCGGATATGCCCCGTCACCTCGACCTCACGCTGCAACCGCGGCGTCGCGAATCGGAGAATGTCGCGCCGGTCGTCCAAGGCTTGCTGATCGAGCGGCTCGTGCTGGCCCTGCTGCTGGTACAGCGTCATCACCGGGTCGCGTGGGTCGTAGACATACTCGTCCGCAGGCTCGTCGCCCGGCGGCTCGGGCGACAGCGTACCGTCTCCATTCACCGAAGCGGCCCCTCCCCCGCTGTGCAGGTAGTACGGCACGTATCGTGTCCTCGCGAGCGGCCAGTCCTCCTCGTCCCGCCATGTGTTGTCGCCCATGACGAAGATTCGCACTTTCGGCCAGTCCGCTATGGCGTCCTCTTCGTCGTACAGCCATCGCCTGTACCATTGGGCCGTAATATCGTAGTAGTCGAGATGCGCCTCCGGGCCGAAGTCCATGTCTCCCAATTTCGTCGGCCATTCGGTGCCGTCATGCGTCCACGGGCCTACGATCAGGTACTGGTTGTTCCGCGCCAACTCCGTGGCCGCGTTTTCCTTGAGACCCGTGAAGTTCTTGATCGACATCACCTGCTGGTCGTACCAGCCGGTCTGTGTCAGGGCCGGAACGGCCATGTTGCGATGCTTGGCCTCGAAACCGAAATGGTCGGTCGCGTGGTCGTTGAGCCACTTCCTCCAGTGAGAGCCGATGCCGTACATCGTATCGTCTGGAATCTCCATCAGCGGCAGGTACCAGTACCACTTGCCGCGGTCGCGACTGAGGAATAGCTCTTCCGCCTCGTCCGGAGTGCGTGGACCGGTGGGGGCGTCTTCCCGTACGCGCTGATCGGGAGCGAGGGTGTTTATGCTCCACCACAGCACCCGTCCCAACCGCAGCACGGCGCTCATCTCCCGGTCGAGGAGGTTGGCGCAGATGAGCTGCGGCATTATTGCATTGAGGTGTGGCGGCCTCATGTGGGCAAGCTCAAGCTGCGTCCATCCGTTGTAGGAACCGCCCGTCGTCCCTAACTTGCCTGTGGACCATGGCAGTTTGGCGGCCCACTCGACCGTGTCGTAGCCGTCCACGTCGTCCATGTGATCCTCGCTGAAGAAGCCGGGCATGAACTCGCCGTCCGACCCGTACCGCCCGCGCACGTCCTGGATCACATACAGGAAACCGCGTTCCGCCAGCCTGGAGCCTTTCTCTCGGAACCTGTCAGCCCCTTTGTTGTACGGCGTGCGTTCCAGGATGACGGGGAATTTGCCGTCAACGTCGGGACGATACACATCGGCGCGGAGCACGACGCCGTCCCTCATCGTGGCCTCGACGTCGGCCTCCAGGGTAGTCGCGTACATGACCGGCGAGGGGGTTACGCGCAAAGTGGGTCGTCCGGGTCCCACCGACGGAACACAGGAGTGCCAGAGGCGGCGAGGTCGTCACGGGTAAGGAACCAACGCTCGGCCCACCGGTCGGGGTCGCGGAGCTCGCTGTCTGGATTCGAGCGGCTGCGCGCAATGAACCCGGGGAACCACGGGCGACCCGTCGCCTGCCCCACCGGGTTGTAGCGCAGATCGAAGCTCCATCGGATGGTGTCGGAGAGGTTCTCAAGCGAACCGTGCTGCGTGTATTTCGTCATGAACAGCACGTCGCCCGGCTTCATGGGCAGGGCTACATGGTCGGGCGGGATGTTCTCGTCTGGTATCCCCGTCTTGCCGCCGGGGGCAACGCAATGAAGGTCGATACCGTGCCGGTGGCTTCCCGGCACGACGGTAAGGCACCCGTTCTCCTCCGTTGCCTCGGTGACCGGAAGCCAGACCGTCAGCATGTCGCTCTCGTCCGCCTCCTCCGTGACGACCCCGATGTCCTGGTGCCACTGCGTCTTGGCTATCCCCGCATGGAATCGCTTGTCCTCCGGCAGCACGGCAACGGGAGGCTTGACCCTCGTGTGCTGGACGGGATTGCAGAATATCTCGGGCCCGATGAACATCTCGACCGCGTCCAACAGACGCTCGTTCCTCAAGAGCGCGAACGCCTCAGGCCCGGTGTGCATCGGCGTGTCGGACTCAATGTCGCTCTGTGGAAGCGATATGTCGAAGTGGCGGTAATAGGCTCCCTCCGACTCTCTTGCCACCTCGGTCAGTCGCTCTGCGAAAGGCAGGTCCTCGAACGTCTCCGTCAGCTTTCCTTCCTGATACCAGTCCCTCGACAGCCTGTCGAGCAGGTCCCCGTACTCATCGACGACCGGCTGGATGTCCTCCACCGGATCGAGAACCCCCTCCAGCACGACAAACCCCTGCTCGTCGAACTCGTCTAGGACCGCCTGCTTTTCGATACCTTGCATATCGCTGCTCCAAACATGAACGAGGATTCAGGACTACCAAAGCAGATTATCTAGCCGAGATGCGGTGAAGTCAATGACTTTGGGCAGCCTGTGTCAGCGACCTACTCAGCTTCATGGACACTGAATCACCGTGCTGTAAACCGTTCCATCCGCTCAACAATCTCCGTCGTCCGAACGCTCACCGTACACACTCGCCGCAGCAGGTCGATGACCTTCTCCTTGTGATCGGCGAACCGGTACGTGTTGAATCGTTCCCGGATGGTCGGATCACTGGGCTTCTTTTCCTTATACTGGTCAAGCACCCATTCGAGCGCAGAGCGGCTGCCGAGACGATACTCCCAGGCTTCCGCTGGTACGCCGGCGAGAGTTGTCCGCTCGTCCAGCACAATAGCGCCACGCTCCTTGTCAGCACGAAGTCGTGCCTTACCTGCCTCACGCTTCGCGTCCCTCCGTTCCAGTCCATATGGCTCCGCACCCTCGAAACCAATGTGTATATCGAGCAGCTCTTGCCCCATGTCGGCCCACACGTCGAAATCGTCATACAGCGGCAGGCGCGGAAACTCACGAAGCAGATCGACCGTGTACTTCTCTCGATAACTCGGGTCGTGCAACACGGCATAGGTGTAGGCGAAAATTCTCTCCCCTGCGATCTCAATGCCACGCCCACCATAGTGCCCTCGAAACTTGCTCAGCCCCCACTCGGTGATGTTGCAGACACGCTCCCCATCCTCGGTGTAGCGATAGAGGGGGAGGCATTGCGTACCGTCAATGAACAACGCAAGGGAGGGTATCCTGTCAGTTGCCAATACTGAAAAAGCCGGACGCCCTCCAGGGCCAAGAAAACAGATAACTTTGTTTTTGGATCCAACGTTTGTTGTGAAAATCTGGGGCATCTGATACTGCATTTCGTTCAAATTCTGGCTGAAGTAGAGATGTTTCGTCACAAATGGGCGATACAGGGTCTGGCGAATACTAGCCCGATTGAAAACATTGGGGGAATCCAAACGCAACTGCCGCTTGAGGTCACGCGTCCACTTGATAACCGTCCCCAATTCAGCATCGTCCGTTTCCTTGCCCCCATGCAATGCGCGGCTTTCCTCGTATTCATTAATGAACGTCCGAACCTTGCGGCCAAGACGGTCGGGGTCAAATTCATAAACCCATTCGTCACGATTAGAAACAACACCCAGCGAATACAACCCGAACACCGCACGTTCATCCTCAACAGTCTTCGCTAGCTTAGTCTCCCGGTTCGCCACGGGTATCAGGTACTCATAGTCACTCTGGGACTGGTTGAGCCAGTCATTGCGCTTGTCGGGCGTAATACTGTCAAACGTGACGCCTTCCAGCGTTGCGTTGCGCAGATAGGCCAGTTTGTCCACCGCCGTTTCTGCGTCCTCCCGCCGGGTGTAATGAATACCACACTCACCAACTCTGTTCTTCTCTCGTACAAAAAATGCAATCGCAACGCCGGTCTGGATACCAAAAACGTTGTGCTTGGTGCCGGAAATCTTGGGGTTGCGGCGCACATCAGAGCCCAGGTCCAGGATGTATATGTCCGAAAACTCTTGGGCAGCCAATCGGCGGAACCCGTCATCCTGTCGGGTATCGAGATACGCCCTGTTGCTCACGAACGCGATGATTCCGTCGTCCGCCAATCGGTCGGACGCCCAGCGAATGAACCGCTTGTACATGTCGTACTGCTTGGTCTTCTGGGCCGTGCTCTCCTTGATATAGGTCGCCCGGATTCGAGCGTCAATGGCGGGGTACTCGCGGTTCTTGTTGTTATCGTTCTCGTTCTGCTGATTCGCGTTATACGGTGGATTCCCGATGATGACGCTGATCGTTTTCTCGTTCTGCTCCTGGATGCGCATCCAGTTGTCCACTGAGAGGCCGCCGAGGTTGAACCCGCTCTGTCGAGTGACGGCCCCTCCCGTCGAACCCTGCCAGTCCATGTTATCCAGCGTGTCCACGAAGCACAGGTTCGGAAACTCGAGGTACTGCCCTGTCTTCTCCTTGTAGGTGTACTCGATGTTGAGGTTGGCGATGTAGTACGGCAGGATCGCCACCTCGTTGGCGTGCATCTCGTTCAGGTATTTGTACTCAAGCCGATCGTCGGGGAGATAGTCGATGAGGTTTGTGATGAATGTGCCGGTGCCTGTCGCGGGGTCGAGGATCTGCACATTGTCGTCGGCGAGGCTGCGCCCAAAGTGCTTCTGCAGGAGATAGTCCGTCCCTCGGATGATGAAGTCGACGACCTCGTTGGGCGTGTACACGACCCCGAGTCTGTCGGCCGCTGCCGGGTTGTACGCCTTGTAAAAGTCCTCATATACGGCCTTGAGGAATCCTTGCTTCTCGGCATAGTCCGCTATCTCGTCGGCGGCCCTGCCGATGACGCCGTAGTATGAGCGCAGCCTGTGTATCGCCTCTCGCTTCACGTCGCCGGTGAAGAACGTTCCTTCGAGCGCATCAAGCTGCCGCGCGACATTGTTCTCCCGGTGGAACTGGTCCTCTGCGAAGACGCGCAGAAAGATGTCTTTGGTGAGGATGTGTTGGAGCAGCATCTCACGCACGTCGTCCTCGGTGACGGCAGGGCTGATGCTTTGACGACACAGTTCGATGAAATCGAGAGCTGCTGCCTGATAGTCGGGGTTTTCTTCCTCCGCCTGTTCAACGGCCTCGCGAAGGTTCCTGATAACGGAGGGCAGGTCGGCCTTGAACTGCTGCTGCGCCTGCCGGAACTCCTCGATCTGCGGGAGCTCGTAGTCCAGGAAGCTGCGGATCAGCCGGTGCAGTTCACCCGGCTTGGTCATGTCCGCCCGCATAGCTTCTTCGCGGTTCTGAATCAAGACGGCGGTCTGTGAGTCCTCGAAAATGACGTTGTCGCGAGGATAGCCTCGGTTTAGCTTGCGTTGAATCTCTGTGTCGAGGTCATCATGGGTATCCTTGGCCTCCCAGTAGCCGCGCGGCATTCGCAGACTGTCCTTGACCGTGCCGTCCGGAATGACATTGCCAGTGCGCAGTTCGGGAACAAGCATGAGGCGCTCTCGGTGTTCACGGCAGTAGGCATCCAGGCAGTTCTGAAAGGCGGGCCGGATGCTCTGCTCGTGGTCCGAACCGCCGAACTCGATCAGTTGCTCCAAGTCGGAGCGGTATCGCTCGATGTGGTCATAGGAAGGCATACCACTGGCATTATACGACATGATCGGCGAAGGACGGCCCATCCCTCCCACCAAACCCAACTTGACCATCAAGAACACATGCTCTACCATAGGGTGGCATGAGCTGCAACAATCCGGTTCACGCCGTGAGCGCACACACGCCGATGTTACGGAATGTTACGAAATGTTACAGAAATTCGAATTCTCCCAAACAATCGTCAATGCCCTCACTGCCACAGTTCGCCCCTAGACAATACTCACTCACATGCTCTTAGGCGCAATAGAGACCGGCGGCAGTAAGGTCATCTGCGCCGTCGGCACGGGGCCGGACGACATTCGCGACCGCATCCGTATCCCTACGACCACGCCTTCCGAAACGCTGGCCGAGGTCACCGGCTTCCTCCTTCGACATCACCGTGTGACCCCTCTGGCCTCCGTCGGAGTCGGCTCGTTCGGTCCCCTCGACCTACGACCTGAATCCCCAACCTACGGCTATGTCGCCGCGACGCCCAAACCGGGCTGGGCGCATACTAACCTGCTTGGCCCTATTCGGGAGGCGCTCAACCTGCCCGTCGCGCTCGATACCGACGTGAACGCCGCCGCGCTCGGCGAACATCGCTGGGGCGCGGGCCTTGGCCTCGACAGTCTGGTCTACATAACCGTAGGCACCGGCATCGGCGGAGGAGCCGTCGTCGCCGGTCGACCTCTCCACGGCGCCAGTCACCCTGAAATGGGGCACGTGCGCATCCCACACGACCTCTCCGTCGACCCGTTCGAGGGTTTCTGTCCCTATCATGTCGATTGCCTCGAGGGCCTAGCGTCAGGACCCGCCATCGACGAGAGATGGGGCCACCCGGCCGAGTCGCTCCCCGAAGGCCATCCAGCATGGGACCTCGAAGCGGTATACTTAGCAACCGGCATTGCCAACATCGTGCTAATCTTGTCACCCCAGCGTATCGTAGTGTCCCGAATTGCAAGTTCCTTATATTGATGTGATATACGCTAGACCTGATCTTCGTGGTTCGACAAGCTCACCACGAACGTATTGTGATTATCCCGTTCGCCCTGAGCCCGTCGAAGGGCGCTCTTGAATTATGCGGTGAACTTGCAATTCGGGACAGTAGTGGGGGGCGGGGTGATGAATCAGCGCCACCTCTTCCCGATGATACGCGAGCGCGTGGTGAAGCTATTGCACGGCTACGGGCTAACGGAGGAAATCGTGAGCGCCATCGACGACTACATCGTCCCTCCCTTGCTCGGCGACGACTCTGGCATCGCTGGAGCGTTCGCCCTGGCGGAGATGGCAGTCGCTTCCTCGAAGGAGACCCTATGACCAAGCTACCAACCGCAGTGCTCGGACGGACGGGTATCGAGGTCACCCGCCTCGGCTACGGCGCGGGTCATCGCAAGCCCATGACGGAACTTCAGAACCAGGAAATGGTGCGCCGCGTTGTCGATTCCGGGATAACCCTGATCGACACCGCAAACGACTACGGGAACAGCGAGGAGATGATCGGCCTAGCGATTTCCGACAGGTATTCCGAGGTGACCGTCGCGACCAAGGGCGGCTGCTCTCCTAGCGGACATTTCTGGACACGCGACAACCTCTTCCGCGGCGTACACGAGAGCCTCGAACGCCTCAAGACCGACCGCATCGACATCATGCAGTTTCACGGCGGGAGCGTACGTGAATTCGAAGAAAACGACTCGGTGAAAGCCCTGCTGGAGATGCGAGAACAAGGGCTGGTCAAGTGGATCGGCGCATCGACGAATCTGCCTCACCTGCCGACTTTGATCGACTGGGGCGTGTTCGACATCTTCCAGCTCCCCTACTCTGCCCTCGACCGCACACACGAGGAGTGGATCACCAAAGCCGCCGAGTCCGGGGCCGGCGTTCTGATTAGAGGGGGCGTGGCGCTCGGCGAACCCGGCGTCGGCAAGGGAGACCAGTCCGAATGGCAGGTATTTGAGGACGCGGGACTCGATGAGCTGCGAGAGGACGGCGAGAGCCGCACGGCCTTCGTCCTGCGCTTCGTTGCGAATCATCCATCCGCCCACTGCAATCTTGTGGGCACCACCAACCCCGCCCACCTGCGGGAAAACATCGAGGCCATGATACGCGGCCCCTTGCCTGAGGACGTTTACGCTGAGGCGAAGCGACGCCTCGACCGTGTAGGGGTGGTCCCGGCTCCGGCTTGAATGGATCTGCCGAAGGTCAGCGCGAGCTTCAAGAGTAAAGGAGCAACGGCTCATCTCCCCGGCTTGGCCAAAGAGGCGTTGCGCTGCCTAAGTTCCTCGAACACCTCGCCTGCCGGGACAACTTGATCTGCGTCGGCCTGCTCCGTGCCCCGCCGCACACTCTCGCGCAGGTCGGCAAGCTCGGATTCCAGCTCGCCATCATGCTCATCGAGTAATGCAAGCGCACTGCCTAGCACGTCATCGGTCGACGAATACTTGCCGGACTCGATCTTGCGCTTGATGTGAGCGAGATTCCGCTCGCTGATGAAGACATCCATGGCCATACGGTAGCCCGAAATCGCTGTTGGCGCAAGAGCAGTAGATCCCAATGATTCGTGAAGCTCTCTCCACACTACGCCCCGTGGAAGGATAGTGGCTCCCCGCTAGGTGGGCGAAGCGTCTCGTCCGATCTCTTCCCCCATGGTTTGAAGCTCTTTCAATAGCCGTTTGCGCATCATCGGGCGAAGAAGGCCGCCGAGATACGTGAACATGAACTCCGTAAACGCTCCGTCCGATCCGGCCATCATGTCGTGGGTGACCTTTGTGCCGCCATCCACCGCTTCGATCGTTATCGTCCCCTGGTAGGGATAACGCCCCGCAGTGGTACGTGAACCGAACTTCATGGGCGGCTCGAACGCGGTCACCTCGTATTCCACGTGACTGGTCTTTCCGGACCAGACGTATTCGCTCTCATACGTCGACCCCACTCCGCGCTCGCCCTCCGAAGTCCATCTCGGTTCCTGGACAGCGTCGGCCCACCTTCCGAAGTTCTCGACATTCGAGACAAAATCCCATACCGCTTCCACGGGATGGTCCATCACAAGTTCGGCTGATGCCCCGATCCACTTCATACCTTGCCTCCAGTTTGTTGGTTCCATATTTCAAGTCCCTATGATACATCCGAGAGCCTGAATCGCGTGAACGCCACAATCAAGAACACGACGCCGAATGCGGCCACAGCCACCATGTTGATAGCGACATCCCCGAAATCGGCGTGGAACAGCATCAGGTTGTTGAACGCCGTATTGGCCCACCCGTGCGGAGTGAGCTTGCCGAGCGCCTGCATCCAATCTGGTGTTATGAACAGCGGCCACCATGAACCTCCGAGTGGCGCAAGCACGAGTGACACGAGCACCCCCGCCGAGCTAGCACCCTCCGCTGTGCGAACGAGCGCGGCCAGCATGACGCCGAAAGCCGACGATGTGAACACGATGGCTAGGGAAATGAGTACGACCGCGAGTGGCGAGGAGCCGAGGTCGATGCCGAACGCCACGACTCCCACGCCCCACAAGACAACGACCTGCATGACCCCTCGGTACGTGCCCGTCAGGAACTTTCCCAAGATTATCGACTCCCGTCGGACGCCGTTGGCCAGCAGGCGTTCCAGCGTCTGGTTGCGGCGTTCCCGCGCGATGGCCTCGGCGCTCAAAGCAGCGACGAAGAAGATGAACATGGTCAGGTAGCCCGACAGCGTGAAGTTGCTGGCGTTCGGCCTTTCGATGTCGCCAACCTGCTCTTCGGGAAAGCTGACAAGCTGAGTCGAAGCCGGGTTGGCAAAGTCCGGCAAACGCTGCATCGCCGCAGCGCGGTCCACTTCAGCCGGAAGCAAGCTCAGCGACAAGACCACGAGTTGAGCGTTCGACACCTGTCGGGCGATGCTGCGCGCCAACGCTTCGAGAGCGGCCGCGCCCTCCGGATCGTCGGCGATGGTTACCACCTCCAGTACGGCTGTGGCGCCACCCGGCCCCGTGAGGCTGTCGGTGAACCCGGAAGGAAAAGCTATGAAACCGGACAACGATCCGGCCTCGACCTCCCGTCGGGCAGTCTCATAGTCCGAGATGTTCACCGTGAATGTCTCGGCCTCCGAGAGTCCGTCGATGATCTGTCGGCTGAGGCTGTCCTCCCCTTCTTCTTGCGTTGCCAACGTCACTTGCAGAGGTTCGTCTTCCGACAGAATACCGCCGAGCGCAAGGGTGAAACCGAGCGTGAAGAGGAGTGGGAACGCGAAAGCGAAGGCGACCGCGAACCGGTCCCTGAAGAAAATCTTGGTGTCCTTGCTGGCGAGAAGGAGCGATTGTCGGATAAATGTCCTCACCTTAGCGACCGCCTCCCGCCGACCGGAAAAGCAGGCGGGCCGCAAGCAGCCCCACGACCACCACTCCGCTCATTACCGCGAGCTCCATTCCTTGCGCGGTAAGAGACTCGGCCCCGTCCACGACCCCTCCGATTGCGTCAATCGCATAGCGGTTGAGAGTGAATCGGCTCAGCAATTCCAGGGCGCTGCCCGGAATCAGGTCGAAGAACGTGCCCCCGAACACGGTCATGAACATCGTGAGGGAGACGGCCGCCCAAGAAGCCTGGTCGCGTGTCCGGGCAAGGGCGCTTATGACGAGGCCGATGGCGCTCACCGCAGCAGCCAGTAGAAGGGCTACAACCAGCGTTAGCACAAAGGCTTCCAGGCCGGCGGGCCGCAAGATAATGAAGGCGAGACTCAAGAGTACGACGGCCTGGAACATCGCTCGCGTGATACCCGCCAAGAACTTGCCCAGGAACAGCTGATTCGAAGTGAGCTGTGTCGTCAAGAGGCGTTCGAGTGTGCCGCTTCTACGCTCTTCGACCAGCGATTGCGCGCTGAGCGTAACGGCAAGCATCAAGATCATCACGAGGATTCCCGGCAGCACGCGGTTTACCCGATAGGCGTCCTCCTCACCGCCGATCGCTTCAGTCCGCACCGCAACCGGCGGAGCCGCCGCCGATAGTCGTGTAGCCTCGTCGACCGCTTGGTCCACGACCGAACGGGGAACGTCCGAGTCCTTCACCGCATCGATCACCACCGACCGGACGTAGGACTCGCTTGCGATGTCTTGGGTCACGCCACGAATGATGCTGGCCACGATCTGGCCCTCGTCTCCCCCCGACCCGCGTCGCCGGAACTTGATGCCGGTCGGCCTGCCCGCCTTGAGGTTCTCGGTGAAGTCAGCCGGTATGATCGCCGCGTAGACAACGGAGGAATCGTCCAGAGCGTCGTTGATCTCCTGCTCGGTGTAGAGCTTGACTTCAAGGCCATTGACTTGTTCAAGTCTCTCTATCAGCGCTTGGGACATCGCGCCCCTGTCGAGGTCAGCGACATGGGCAGTGGCGTTGAAAGTCTCTTCCCCACCGAACGCGCCGTACATCAGCGCGAACAGCACAATCGGCAGCAGAATCCCAAACGCCAGGCTCAGACGGTCGACGATGTACCGCTTCAGTTCGATATAGGCTATGTCGAAGGGTCTAAGCATTCTGTCGCCGTGAGTGAAAATGCGATCTGGCGGTACTCACCCTTCACACGAATCGGAAGAAGACCAGAAGGACGGCGCTTGGAACATGCGGAAAAAGCCTCACTGGTTCGGACTCGACCCCGGGAAGACCCACCGTGACAGATTTGGCTCGACATCAGCGCACGGTGCGAGCAGCAAATCGCGCCTGAGATGACTCCGTCCTCCCGCCGGCTGGCCATTACCGCTCGCCACGGTGAGGCATAAGTCCTCGCTTTCCAACCGAAACGTCTTGTCCTGACCGTACGCAAAGCGCTGAAGAGGCGACTCCGAGCACGACCTGACGTAGACACTCATCCCGTCCGCCTCTAGGCACCGGTCGTGTTCGACCAAGTAGATCTGCCCCTCTGACGGCCTGTTGAACGCGAACATCTCATCATCAGCCCCAGGCTTGCACGTGTGTGCCTGAAGAGGACTGTTAACGTTCAAGTTCGCCCCGAACCCCGCAACGTCGACGCAATAGAACTCCGGCTCATCGAGGGGGTCTTCGAGCATGACAAGACTCTCGACCGGGAACGAATCAGAGGCGGATGTGGCAGCTGTCGGGTCGGCCACCGGAGTCGGGGTTGGGGTTGGGGCAGGGGTTGGCGTAGCCGTAGGCTGCTGAGGAGTCGAAGTTGGTTCCGGCGAGAGCGTGTCGGACGGCGGGGAAGCCAGTTCCGTCGAACATGCGAACAGGACCAAGACACCCGCCAATCCTGCAATGAAAACAGCCAGAATTCGCATTGAATTCATCCTACACATACTACACAGGGAGTCCTTTTCGCGCACTGAGTCAGTCGCGCAAGCTCCTTCCCGTGAGGTTGAGAAAGACCTCTTCGAGGGTCGTCGTGTCCGGATCACCCACCTGCGACTTAAGACCGCGTGGAGTGTCTAGAGCGATCAGCCTACCGTTATCGATGATGCCGATGCGGTCACATAGCCGGTCGGCCTCCTCCATGTAGTGCGTCGTGTAGAGGACGGTCATCCCCTCGTCGCGGAGCTGCAGGATCGTGTCGAAGATATGGCTCCTCGACTGAGGATCAATGCCGACGGTAGGCTCATCGAGCATGAGCAGCGCAGGCGTGTTCATCAGCGCAACGGCGATGTTGAGTCTGCGCTTCATCCCGCCGGAGAACTTTGCGACCGCTCCCTTTGCGCGGTCGGTCAGTCCCACGCGGTCGAGGATGCCGTAAGCTTTCTCCTTCGCCTCCGCGCCGCGAAGTCCCGCCATCTTGCCGAAAAAGATGAGGTTGTCGATAGCAGACAGTTCGGCATAGAGCGCGATATCCTGCGGACAAACGCCGATCAGATGTCGGACACGATCGCTCCGGTCGAGCACCGAGTGGCCGCCGATGGACACGTCGCCGCTGTCGGGACGCAACACTGTGGAGAGTATCCTGAGTGTAGTCGTCTTGCCCGCCCCGTTCGGACCGAGAAGGCCAAAGATCTCCTGCTTGTGGACGGAAAAGGAAACGCCGTCAATGGCTTGGACGGCATCGAAGCTCTTATGGAGATCGTTGGCAACGAGGAAATCATCGTTCACTTCCGATTCCCCCATCAGGCACACTCTCGCAACGTGGCTTCCCGGGCGACTACAGCAACCTCAAACTGAAGTTGGTTGGGAACGGACGGTTAGCCTTGAGCGGCCTTGTTGAGGTCGGCGCCCGCAGTGAATCCGACGCGCTTGTGGGCGGGAACGGTTATCAGCTGACCGGCCTGCCCGCCTCGAATGGGCTTGACCTTGCGAGCCTTGACTTCGCGGACGGAGAACGACCCGAAGCCGGTGAGGACCACCTTGTTGCCATCGGCCAGCGATTCGTGAATGGCGCTCAGGACAGCGTTCAGAGCACGCTCGCCCTCCACTTTCGATCCGCCCAGCCTTCCTGCAACTTGTGCCGCAATGTCGCCCTTACGAAGGTCTGCCATTGAGTGCCGTCCTCCTTAACAAGATCACGTGGAGATAGTTCACCTAGCTTGGAGTTAACCCTTGCCAGTCTAGCGGGGGATACTATTGGGATTTCATGCTCTCTGTCAACCCCTGAACTTTGCAGAAGCTGTGGGATTCACACACTGGTTGCAGACTGATCTTCGCCATGCGGATGGTGAATGTGGCATTTGTTTTCTCCCTTCGGCAAAACCTCTCGAAGCGCCCATTGAGATTGCTTCTAACCAAAGAGGTCTGGGACACGTTATATCGAGATAAGATGCGCGAAGCGGCGTTTTAGCTTACCGAACGGCTGTGGCATGGCCAACCGCCCCTTCAGTATACTGAACATAGCAGCCATCGGGTTCGTAAGAGAGGTAGTCGACCTTAGTCGTGTTCACCCGCAGACCGCTTCCATACGGTAGACCGCCATTTGCAGAGCAGCCGGCGTCCAGTTCGGCACGTGCCCTGCAACCTGCACTAACGCGCTACAAGTGGGCCAGCCCTGCGCTATTGTGGGCCTTGGCGGGCGTGGCAGCGGGGTTCGGGTTTGCATGGGTCCTGTTCACTGCCTTCGGCCAGGACGGCGATGACTTTAGTTCCCGTTTCACCACGTTCGGTCAGAACGGCGAAGAGCTCCCTCCCCTCTATGACGAGAAGATAGTAAGGACCGTCTTCGACACGGCCTCCCCGTCGATCGTCGAGGTGCAGACCGTGGTGCAGTTTGGTCGAAGGATCGGCGAAGGGTCAGGCTCGGGGTTTTTCGTCGATGACCAGGGTCACATCATCACGAGCGACCACGTCGTCGAGGGTGCACGCGAAATCACCGTTCGCCTGAACGACGGGCGTGAGCTTTCGGCAGTGAAGCTGGGTCATTCTCAGCACGACGACCTTGCCCTTCTGAGAGTCGACCCGGCCGCGGTTGCCGATATTCGTCCGCTGCCGTTCGCCGACTCCGATCAAGTCTCTATTGGTGAGATGGCAATTGCCATCGGAAGCCCATTCGAAAACTACAACTCGTTAAGCTTGGGAATTGTCAGCGGCCTAGAGCGATCAGAGTCGGGCATTCAACGTTCAGACTCATTCATCGGGGGGAGACGACGTACCATCACCGATTTGATTCAGACAGACGCAGCCCTTAATCCGGGCAACTCCGGCGGTCCGCTGCTGAACGACGAGGGAGAAGTGATTGGGGTCAACTCGTCGGTAAGGGTCCAAAGCGGTGTCCAGATCGGACTAGGTTTCGCGATCGCCAGCAACACGGTGTTGCAGATTCTGGACGAGCTCAAGTCACCTGGGGAGTTCACACGCCCATGGATAGGGTTGAACGGCCACGACGTAGAGGACCTGCCTGTTGAGCCGGGGCAACTGGGCGTCGACTCGGGGGTTTATGTCGTTAAGGCGTGCGAAGGCGGACCGGCCGAGCTGGCAGGCGTAAAAGACGATTACCTTGCCGTGATTTTGTCCCGAGGTCGCGGGGTAAGCGGTCGCGGCGACATCATCACCGGCGTGAACGGCGAGCCTGTGGAGACGTGGCCCGACCTGCTTTCGTACGTCAACGATTTGAAGGTCGGAGACCGGATTACACTTGACCTGATCCGCAACGGCGACCCGATGCAGATCGACATCACGCTCGCCAAGTGGCAAGACGACTGCGAGTGATGCCAACGTTGGCAGAGCTTCCGGCACCCGCCTCAACTTTAAGGATAGATAGGACGACCTCGCTCGTGTTATGCCACAATCTTGACAGTACCAATTGAGAGGCGTTGAGATGCCGTCGGAACGCACGGACGTTGTAATAGTCGGAGGCGGGCTCGCGGGCATCGTCACCGCCTATTACCTGACACAGGAAGGCGTATCCTGCGTGGTCGTGGAACAGGACCACGTGGCGAGTCACGCATCCGGGTTCGCGTATGGAGGCATAGGGCATCTTGGCCGCAGCGGAAGCCCGGGACCGAACCACCACGTTGCGGCACTGAGCGCCGTCCTTCACGCGGAATTGAAGGACGTGCTGTCCGACGAGAACGATATAGACATCGAGTACCGCACCAAGCCCGTCATATCTCTAGCCTTCACGGATGAAGAGGCCCAAGCCGTCAGAGCTAACATGGCATGGCAAGAGCTAGAGATCGGGACGCCTGCTCACTGGATGAACACAAGAGACGTACTGGAAATCGAGCCCAGAATCAACCCCGCCGCTATGGGTGCGGTCGTCACCGAGGGCAACACCAATCTCCACCCGCAGCGCCTGACGCTGGCATTGGCGCGAGCCGCCGAGCGCCAGGGAATGACGATTCGCACGGGGACGGTGACCGGGCTTCGCCGAGAACGCGGTCGGGTGACCGCCGTGACGTTGGCAGATGGTGAAATCTCCGCGAGCCGAGTCGTCCTCGCAGCCGGCCCGTGGATGGGTCTTGCTTCCGAATGGCTCGGCGTGGAGATTCCCGTTGAACCGCTCAAGGGCCAGATACTGCGCCTCTGGGCGCCGGGGCCACCGGTTCCCGGGTCGATCTCATGGTCGTCCCAGTACGCGACCTCAAAACCCGACGGTCTGTTATGGACGGGCACGACCGAAGAGGAGGGTGGATTTGACGAGACTACGACCGAGGACGCCAGGTCGGAAATAATGAGCTCGGTGACGCACATGCTCCCCTACACAGCCGACGCGCGAGTCGTCATGCAGACGGCCTGCCTCCGGCCGGTGACTCCCGACAAAGCTCTGCTGCTCGGACCAGTCCCGGGCTGGGAGGGCGTGTACCTTGCGACCGGAGGCGGCCGCCAGGGTATATTCCTTGGACCGGGGATTGGACGAGTGACGGCCGATCTCGTGCTGGAAAGACCTCTGAGTGCGCCGGTTGACGGCCTCACGCTCGACAGGTTTGAGTAGCCTCACTCCGATGCTCTCTTCAGCAGACAGGGAATTCGACGATGTAGCGGGACGAGTCCTCAACGCCACGTGGAAATTCTATCCCGACCGGGCCTCGAAACAGGGACTGCACGAATATGACGGTGGGATGACCGACATCTCCCCATCGTCCATTGCCGGGCGCGTGCGAGACGTGGAAACGTACCTCGTTCAACTGCACGGTCTGGACGATGGGCTGCTCTCCGAAAACCGTAAGTTCGACCGACGGATTCTGATGTCTGCACTGCGGGAGGAGAAATTTCGCCTGACCGAACTGGAGACCTGCCGTCGATGGCCTATGGACGCCCTCGACCACATCGACTTGAGCAACTACATCCTGCGTGACTATGCGCCACGAGGAGAGCGAGTCGAGGCGCTGACGGTGGCTCTGTCAAGGGTCCCAGGGTACCTGGAAGCGCTCCAATCGGGTCTCGACGGGGGTGTCGGTACGCCGGTCATCGAGGCGAGCATCGAGGCCTACGAGGGCATGAGGTCGTTCTACGACTCCGACCTCTCGATGCATGTGGAGGGACTCGTCGAGGGAACGGCGTTCTCGCGATTCGACGAGGCTCGCACGGCCGCTTCCCTTGCGCTGGAGTCGTTCGTCGCTCATCTCCGGACGTTACGGGAAACATCGCCCCCCGACTTCGCCATCGGCGCGACCAATTTCCGGTGGATGCTCGAACACGGCGAGATGGTCGATCTGCCTATGGACCGTCTCGAACGCATTGGGGAGCAGGACCTCCATCGCAACCTCATCCATCTCCGCAAATTGGCTGCGGACATTTCGCCCGATGGTGACGTGGTGTCTCTTCTCCAGGAGACAAAGAAGAACCACCCGGCCGCTACGATGCTCACCGCCGAGACGAGAGGCACTCTCGAAGAAATCCGGGAGTTTGTGATGGAGAGGGACCTCGTATCTGTCCCTTCCAACGTTCCGTGTATCGTCAAGGAGACGCCCGCGTTCATGCGATGGGCGTTCGCGGCGATGGACCTCCCCGGCGTGTACGAGACCATCGCGGACGAGGCGTATTACTACGTCACGCCGGTCGACGCATCATGGACCGAATCTCAGAAGGACGAGTGGCTTACCAGCTTCAACTATCCCCTGCTCAAGAACGTGTCCGTGCATGAGGCGTATCCCGGACACTACGTTCACCACCTTCACTCGAAGAACGCCACGTCCAAGCTGAGTCTGGTGTTCGGGGCATATTCGTTCTGGGAGGGTTGGGGGCACTACACAGAAGAGATGATGATCGAGCAGGGATTCGGAGGGACCGACCAGCGCGTCCAAGCCATGCAGCTCATGGAGGCGCTGCTCAGGAACTGCCGTTTCCTGTGCGCGATCAGGATGCACACGCAGGGGATGAACTTGGAAGAGGCGAAGCGCTTCTTCATGGAGCAGGCCTACTTGGAACCGCTGCCGGCGGAGCGAGAGGCCGTGCGGGGCACGTTCGACCCGATGTACGTGAACTACACGCTTGGCAAGCTCCAGATCATGAAGCTGCGAGAGGACTACAAGGCACAAGTGGGAGAGAGTTTCTCGCTGAAGGACTTCCACGACAAGCTTCTGTCGTTCGGCGCTCCTCCGATTCCGCTTGTTCGGGAATCCATGCTAGGGGAGCTAGCCGGGCCGTCGCTCTAGGACGGACACGCCGGTTCTTGGGGCCAAGTTGACACCTATTCGGCCCCCCAATACAATCCGCTCACTCCTCGCTTGGGAAATGGAGCAGTACGGCACGTGCCCTCCAACGGCCCGGAACTGAATGTCCTAAACGTCGTTCTCGCCGCCGTTCCCATAGCCATTCTCATCGTCACGATGCTCGTCTCGGCGCTCAAGTGGAGCGCGCCAAAGGCCGGGGCCGTCTCCTGGCTTGCCGCGGCGGGGCTTGCGCTTCTTGTATTCGGGGCCGACGAGCGCATCCTTGCCATTGGGAGTTCAAAAGGGCTGAGTCTCAGCCTGTTCGTCCTTACGATCATCTGGACGTCGGTGATGCTGTACAACGTCATCGAGCGAATAGACGGCATCACGGTAATTGGCAGAACGATCACCGGCTTGGTGCGCGATCCGCTGGCGCAGGCGTTGGTCGTGGGATGGGCGTTCGCGGGGCTGATACAGGGTGTCGCGGGGTTCGGCCTTCCGATTGCGGTGGTCGCGCCGTTTATGGTGATGATCGGCTTTCGGCCGGCGACGGCGGTCGCCATCACGCTCGTTGGACATGCATGGGCGGTGACCTTCGGATCGCTCGGCTCTTCGTTCTACACCATCCAACTCGTGAGCGGCCTCGACGAGAGGGAACTCGGCGTCCAGATGGCGGCGATGTTCGTCCTCCCGACCATCTTGACAGGGTTCGCGGTGGCGCATCTGCAGGGTGGGTTCGCGTCCATTCGGCGTGGAGCGCTCGCCATTCTGGTGATGGGCGCGGCCATGTCCCTCGGACTGTGGATCACGGCATTTCTCGGCGCATATCAGATCGCATCGGTCGTAGGGGGCCTCATCGGATGTGTCGTCGGCTGGTGGATTTCTCGTCTGCCAATCTTCCGGCTTCATAGTCAGGATGACGATGCACCGTCGTCGACAGAGCAGCCCGCCGACAAACGGGCCGGAATCGGATTTCACACGGCTTTCTTGCCATACTACCTACTGTTCGGGCTGAGTCTCATCTCACAGCTACCACCGGTTCGCGAACTCGGTTCTAGCTTGTATTTCGGACTCGACTACCCGTCGACGGAGACTGGTCTCGGCTTCACCGTCGACGGCCAGGACGGCTACGCGAAAATCAAGCTGTTGAACCACCCTGCCCCGCTGATCGTAGCCTCGCTGCTGATCGCCTACGTTGTGTACCGGGTGCGCGGACACTGGAAGGGGGGGACCCTACGCTCAGCAGCCCATAAGACCTACGAACAGGTCATCTCGAACAGCGTCGGCGTAGCCACGATGGTGATGATGGCGCTGGTGATGACGGACACGGGCATGACTGCACTGCTCGGTTCGGCAATCGCGAGGGGCACGGGTACGCTCTTCCCGATATTCTCGCCGTACATAGGTGTGTTGGGGGCCTTTATGACGGGCAGCAACACCAACTCGAACGCCATGTTCGGCGCGCTTCAAGTGGAGACGGCCGCGGCACTGGGTGTCGGTCTTGTAACCATCGCGGCCACGCAGTCTATCGGAGGATCGCTCGGCTCTTCAGTTGCCATGTCAAAGGTCATGGCCGGCACCGCCGTCGTCGGACTGGGTGGACGAGAGCGCGAAGTACTCATGAAGACGATCCCCTACTGCCTGGTCCTGGTCTTGGTGGTCGGATTGCAAGCGTGGGTCATCATCAATCTCTTGGGAGACAAGCAGTGATCACCAAGTCGAAGGTACAACAGATCGCCCTATGGATCATGGTGGCGGACTTCCCGCTGCTGTACCTCGGAGCGGTCACGTTCGAGAACACGGCGTTGACGGTTCTCGCGCTGGTCATCATGGCCGCCGCCGCTGTCGCGGCGGGCGTCGCCTTCTAGGAATTCCTATGAGTCCGGCAAAGAACCTTCTGGTCATGCAGTCGGGCGGCCCGACGCCAGTCATCAATCGCAGCCTGTTTGGAGTGTGCGACGAGGCGGCCAAGTCGGGAGCTTTCACCGGAGTACTCGGCGCTCATGGCGGGACCGAGGGTGTCCTTGGTGATCGAGTGTACGACCTCGCCGCGGTCTCGCCAGAGGCATGGCAGTCCATTGCCAAGGCGCCGGGGGCGGCCCTCGGTACGACACGCAAGAAGTTCGCCGATGACTATTTGCCACAAGTCATTGACTTCACCGAACGCCGCGAAATCACGCACTGGCTCATCATCGGGGGCAACGACTCCGCGTCGACGGCGCTAACGGTCAGCGCGGCGGCGAAAGACTCTGGCCTCGATCTGACAGTGCTCCTCGTGCCCAAGACCGTCGACAACGACCTTGTGGGCACGGACCATTCGCCCGGCTACGGCAGCGCGGCTCGGTTCATTGCCGCGGCGACACAAGGGGCAGGACGAGACGCCGAGGCGATGGGACCTGCCGCGCCGATAACCGTGATCGAGGTCGCGGGCCGGGACGCCGGTTGGCTGGCCGCGGCGTCCGCACTGGGAAAGCGCGAGAGTCGGGACGCGCCGCACGTTGTCGTCACACCGGAGATGCCTTTCGACCGGTCGCGCGTCCTTTCGGGGATCGAGAATGCGCTTCGCCTGCATGGGTTCGCAGTCGCGGTCATCCAGGAAAACGTGCGCGACCAACATGGCCGACCTCTGAGCGGGGACGGCGCTCCCCTCCACGTCGATGATTTCGGCAACGAGTACCACGAGGGAGCGGGCCGATACCTGACAACCCTCGTTGCAAGCCAACTCAACGTTAGAGTCCGGTACGACCGGCCGGGAACCATCCAACGGTCAATGGCTGAGCTCGTTTCGTCGGTAGATGCCAGTGAGGCCGAGGAGGTGGGCCGTGCCGCGGTGCGATATGCTCTGGACGGGGAAACGAATCACATGGTCTCGATAGTCCGTGTCGCGGACGATCCGTATACGTCGGAGACAGGGCTAACTCCACTCGAACCCGTGGCCGGCGCGCATAAGACCATGCCCGCCGAGTTCCTCGACTCCGAGGGGATGCCAACCGGAGCCTTCCTCGATTACGCCCGCCCGCTCATCGGCGAGCCCATGCCCTTGTTTGGCAGGATTGAATGACGTGGGCACGAGCGTGGATTACCCGCCTCACCTGATACAATCATGCGGAACAGGGAGGCCGCAGTGGTTGCACCGGAGCAACTCAAAGGACTCCCTCAACGTTTAGGAATTCAAAAGGCAATTCGAAGGAACGATGATGAGCCTCAAACTATATGGGGCAGTGACGGCGAACAGGTATGAGCGGTAATCTTCACTCTCAGGGAGGTGTATCTTGAACGCACTGAAGAACAAGTGGGTCTGGTTCGGCGCGGGACTGATCATAGGGATACCGGTGGTGGCATTCGGCTGGTGGCTTCTTGCGCCGCTGTTTCTCGATACCGAGGTGGACGAGGCGTTCCCTCTGACTGAGAACGCTGCGATTCCGGCGGGCATTTCCCAATCGGAGGCCGAGACCGTGATGATGACTATGGCGAAGGTCGAGACCAAGATGGACGAGGAAATGCCCAAGGAGATGATGGAGGCCTCCAACGTCGTCGTGGCGTCAGGCCGGTTCCGGGACGGCGACAGCTTCCACAAGGGAGAGGGCAAAGCCACGATCTACAAGCTGGCCGACGGCCAGCAAGTCCTGCGCTTCGAGGACTTCAAGGTCACGAACGGCCCTGATCTGCGGGTACTGTTGGTGAAAAACGCCAACCCACAGGGGCGTGGCGACCTCGACTCAGGGTACGAAGAGCTCGGCAAGCTGAAGGGGAATATCGGCAATCAGAATTACACCATCCCCAACAGCATCGATTTGGACGAGTATGGCTCAATCGTCATCTACTGCAAGCCGTTCCACGTGGTATTCAGCGTCGCGTCGCTGAACTAGGGTACGCCGCAAGAAGCTGATAGGGAGCAACACGATGATACATGGCGTGACCCCCGTTCTGGGCGTGTCCGACTCGAAAGCGGCGGAAGAGTTCTACTGCGACAAGCTGGGCTTCGAGCTGCAGTTCGCATACCGGCCCTTCCGCGATCACGACGATCCCTGCCACATGGGAGTAAAGAGAGACCACGCGGTGATGCGAGTCTCCTCATTCTCCGGCGACGGCGTACCGAAGACCAGCGTCATCATATGGACGGACAACGTCGACATCCTGCACGAGGAGTTTGTGTCGAAGGGCGTGCAGATCGACATGAGCCCGACCGACCAAGTATGGGGCCTCCGCGAGACTCACGTCCGCGATGCCGACGAGAACAAGTTGGTCTTCGCGCAGGTTCTGCAGACCGAGTAGCGCAGGCGAAAGAACCTATCGTTGGTCTGGGTAGAGGCGCTTGAGATCCAGGCGCTACATCACCCTGCCCAACCGGGGGTTGTTGGTAATGCCGGGTAACCGTCCTCTGCGAGCGACGGGGCGGCCGTCCACTTCGTGGATGTCGACGTGAAACGGGTTCGGACCTGTGGCGGCGATGTAGGCCCCGATGCCGAAGGTGTTGACTGGCGCTTCCGCTTCGACGAACTCGGTGATTCGCTCCGGATTCATCCCACCGCTTACCATGATCTCAACGTGGCGGAAGCCTGAAAGGTCGAGCCGTGCGCGCACCTCTTTGACGAGGTCGGGAGTAGCTCCACCTCTGGTTGAAGGCGTGTTGATACGTACGCCGCGCAACTTTTCGCGTAGGGCACGCGAGACGGCGAGGGCCTCTTCGCTCTCATCGCGGAATGTGTCGACGAGAGCAATTCGCGGCACCTCTTGCGGCATGTGCTTGTCCAGTGCCTCCATAGCCTGTACCGTCCCGCCCAACAATAGGGACAGCGAATGCGGCATGTTCCCCGCCGGTGTGATGCCCGCCAGTCGAGCGCCTTGAATCGTCGAGCATGAGACACACCCGCCGACTATGGCGCAGTACCCAAGAATCCCAGCGACATCCGGGTGTACGTGCCGCGCGCCGAGGGCGAGCACGGGAGTCCCCTTCGCCGCATCTACGCACTCCCGCGCAGCGGAGGCGAAGCCGGTGCTCTGCGCAAGGATGCCGCTGATAGCCGTCTCGTAGAGGCCAACCGAGCTGTAAGGCGCCTTGACGCGGAGAGCGACCTCACCCGCTTCGATGGAGTCGCCTTCGCTCAGGGCCCATACTTCACTACCGCTCTCGGGCAGGACGCGGGCCAACAGTCCACGCACCTCAGCAATACCGCAGAAGATGCCCGCTCGCCGAGGGGAGAATTCAAGGGCAACGACGGGGTTGACCCCCTCATTGCGCAGGATGGTAAGCGTTCGCTGCAGATATACATCGGCAGTCTCGCCTACCAGGAGTGAACGACGTATCTCGAAATCGGCGTTTACCATGCATTCACCTGTGTTTTGACGGAACGTACCCGCCTGAGAATGGTGAGCCCAGTCAGTTGCCGCAGGTATGGTAGCGTGTGAAGCTCGGCTATTTCAAGCACGATCACAAGACGTAAGAAAGGAGACCGAAGCCCGTCAGAGTGGAGGGAGATTCGCCTCAAGTCCCTCGTCGAGCTCGATTTCGAGCGTCGCCATGATCCGTGCCAGCATCGAGTAGTAGCCGACAAGTACAAGGAAATCGAGCGTCTGGGCCGGGCCAAGCAGGTGCTCGATTGCCTTGAAGGTCGGCTCACTCAACGATCCGTTACGCACCAGCTCCTTGACGCCTTGGACGTATACGCCTTCCTTGGCCGGGACGCCCATCGGCGCGCGTCCGTTTCTGATCGACTCGATCGTGCGGTCGCTCACGCCGTCCCGACGCGCAATCGGCTCGTGCTGCGCCCACTCGTACTCGCAGTCCAGCTCGCGCGCGACGCTGAGGATGGCGATCTCGCGAATGGCGGGATCGAGAGGCGACCGATACCGAATGTACTCCCCTACACTCGTGGCCACCTCGGCGGCGTCCGGGCTGTTGAGAAGCAGACGGAAGATGTGATCGACGCTGCCACGGGTCTCAGCGATCCGGTCGTAGACGTGCCGCTTGTCTTCCGGGAGGTCGTCCCTGTTTACGTAAGGCAGTTTGGCCATGAATTGCTCCTCCCTCCTATCGTCCGGCCGCCTGGATATTTTCCAGCATGACCGGCGGCAGAGGGAATACCCATCCCCTGTTGGCGATGATCTCCATCGCCAGGCTGGCGGGTATCGCGACGACGATCTCCGGCTCGATGGAGAACCGCCCGTCGAAGCCGCCCATTGCGCTCCGTGCGTGGACGCCGGCGAATCCTCCAGGGTCGACGCCTTCGATTGCGTATGCGCTCTTGCCCCCGCCGAAGATGGACTGCCATCTGAACGAAAATCCGTTCGTGACCGGCGGTCCCGCGCTCGTCGTCCCGCCTCCCGGCGTCACGACCATGCCCAGGGCCTTGACGGTATACAGAACATCGTTGAGGTCGCCTTCTCCGCCTGCGCTCAAGCCCCAGTGGAGCCTGCGGATCTGGTGGTCGGCCGCCTCCTGCGCGCCCTCAAAACCGTGAGCTATCCGTTCTTCGTCGTCGTTCATAGGATACGTTCCACCCGACGAGCCGGACAGGTACACCAAGCCGCTCTCATGGAATACCATGTGCGCAATGTTCTGGTCGGCAAGCGAAGTGACGTTCTCCTCGAACGTCCCCAGATCAATGCCCAGTTCTGATATCCGGTTGTAGACGTCAAAGTCGCGGCGCAGTACGTCGGGAATGGCCGCGTTGTCGTAGTGCTTGCCCATAGGTATGACTTCCTCGTGATCGAAATGACGGCCACATGGTACCAGAAGAGATCACGAGAGGCGCTATTCGGCCCTTTCTACTCTGATCTCCAAGCAGTTGCGGTCCGCGACGTCGACCTTTGCCCACTCTGCTATGCGCCACCCGACGACCCATGCGATGCCACGCGAGGTGACAATCAAGGGTACGGAGTCTCGCATCGAGCCGGGAACCTTCTCGTCGATCATAAAGTCCTTAAGCTTCTTCGTACCGGACATGCCAAGAGGCTGGAAGCGGTCGCCCCGGACGCGGCCCCGCACGGCCAGCGACGGGACGTCGACGGCGCGCCCGAACCGCTCAAGGAATTCTCCTGAAGCCTGTTCGTCTTCATCACCTGGAGGGTTCTTTGATGGCGCCTCGACTCGCTCAGTGGTGATGCGCCACTCGCCCACGGTCGTCACTCCGGGGACGGTAAGAGGGGATGCGTCGAAAGAAGTGGCGGAGAATACGTAGTCCCCCGTGTATATGAGCGCCGACCGTTGCTCGACGGCGAGACGGAGGCCACCGGGCAAATGCAGCTGTGTACCCGGCGAATCGAGGACGGCTTGCGTCGCGTCCTCGATATGCACTCGTTCGATACCTCGTGCGTCCCCCTTAACATGCGACAAAGCGCGCATCATGAGGTTTAGGCGCACCGCTGAATCCAACCCACGGAACTTCTTGCGGTCGATACTGATGACCTCGCCTTTGGCCCTAATGACCTGAGGCCATGCCGCATCCACGGCCTTGTCTACGACGGCGAGCGCTTCGTCCGCGTTCTTCGATAACCGCAAGACAGCGTTGCCGAAAGCTGGGTTCATATCCCGCAGAAGTGGGAGCAACTCCAATCTGATCCTGTTCCTCGTCATCTCCTTAGAGCGGTTGGACTCGTCGGTCCTGGGGGCAAGATCAAGCGCCTCGCAGTAGGCGATTGTGTCGTGCTTCGGCAGGTTCAAGAGAGGACGAAAGAGCGTCAAATCGCTACCTGCGATTTGCCTCTTGGAGGTGGGTAACATGCCGCGCAGCCCTCGCAGACCGCTCCCTCTGATGACATTCATCAGCACCGTCTCGACCTGATCGTCCGACGTGTGGCCGAGGGCAACCACGTCGGCCCCTACCTGTTCGGCCACGCGTGCGAGAAATCGGTATCGCACCTCGCGTGCCGCTTCTTCGAGTGACACCCGATGCTCTTTTTGGAATGCGAGCACATCCGCGCCGTCAACCGTGCAGTCAATGCCCAGTTCGGCACAGGTCTTCGCTACGAAAATGGCGTCTGCAGCCGAGTCCTCGCCGCGAAGCCGGTGGTCGAGGTGCGCGACGTGCAGGGCTAGCCCATCACGAAGACTGTGGAGCGCGTAAAGCATGGCAAGGGAGTCGGGCCCGCCCGAAACGGCGACGACCAACCGCTTGCCCGTCAGATGCGCGGCCTCTACGGCCTCCCCGACCTCACCCTTAAACCGTGTGACGTTGTTCGAGGCGCCCATCGTTCAACAATTCCATTTCGCACTACACAAGTCCACTCGGCCACGCGCTATCGCCAGTCCACGGCGATAACGTCGTAGATCCACAGGATGGGAATCTCAAAGCTGACCGCGCGGTCGGACTCTTGGAACGCCAGGTCGCGCGATTCGTCGAGATCGGTCGAGTGGAGACGGACGCGCTCAACTTCCCTGCCTTCCGGCTTTCGGAGGGTTACGGGGATGCCGACCACACGCCGAGCCAGGGTGTCGGTGACTGGGGGGACCTCTTCCTTCCCGAATGCCTTCTGCGTCTCCGTGAGCTGCACGTCGTAGTTGATGAGGTGTACGAGGGTCGTATCGCCATCGGCAGTCTCGGTGAGGTTCATCACGGTGGTGGTGGGAGCGTCGATCTCAATCGGCCGGTCGCCGTCCAGAACGTACTCCATCGCCTCGCGGAAGAGCGCCAGGTCGGTGGAGATGCCCTCGTACCAGAATCGCTCGTCCGGGTCTCCGGGCAGGAAGGCCACCCTACCCTTGCCGTACTCACTCTTCACGACATCTGACACCCACTGCCCGTGATGCGCACCGAACACGTCGGCAAGGCCAAAGTCGTCGCGGATGCGGAATTTCTCGTCGTACAGCGAGGTCTCGGCGGTGGCAATGAGTCCGCCGCCGTTTGCGACGAACCGTCGAACGGCCTCAACGTCTTGGTCGCTCATGCACGCAGAGTTCGGGAGCACCAGCACGCGGTATCCGTGCTCGGCGGTGAGGTCCTCGTCCAGCACCACGTTGAACGGCACGTGCAACTCCACGAGCGCTTGCGCGAGGCCGGTGAGATTTTGCGGCAATTCGGAACCGCCCTGAGTCACGCGGTTCGGGTAGTACCAGTTGATCGTCGGCGTCGAGACGTGTAAGGCCACGTCTGCCAGCGGCTTCGCATCGACGTAGAAGCGCTCATATTCCTGAAGCCAGGTGTAGTAGTGCCTGATGATGTCGGCCTTCACGTGCTCGTGCGTGAAGAGGGCCGCCATGATATGGTGCGTCGCGCCGTTGAACGCGGACGACTCCGCAAGGCCGATCTTCATCTGGTCGGGCGTATGAGAGCCGGGCTTGTTCTGCCTGTACCAGATAGGGGTACTCTTGACACGAGAGCCGTACTTCCAGTCGACGACCGCGTTGACGGCGCGGGGCATTCCTCCGGCCGGCGGAGACTCCAACCTCGGCGCGCCTCGACGCTCCAGCAGAATCAGATCAACCTTGTCCGCGACCAGATTCGTGGCAGAACCTTTCGCGCCTCCGCCGCCCATCCACGGCACGGCCAGGTTCGGGTACACGACGATATCCGGGTTAAGCTCGTGGGCGTAGTCGACGACCATGCCCATGGCATCGGCGAAGTATTCATCACGGAACTCGATGAACGCCTGCCAGACTGGATCGTCCCACTTCGGCAGCCACGGCAGCTCGCATTCCCAGCCGAGCTTCCTCGCCGTGTATTCCCGGAACCGCTCGCGGCATACGTCGCAGTAGCACGCCCAGCCGGCGGCGGCCGCCTCGTCGTCGTGGAGGCCTGCCAGCTCTCGCGGAACGAAGCAGTTGTCGTAGAAGAGCGAGTCCGGCTCGTGCTCTACCGCCTTGGCGATCATCTCCTTCAGGTGATTGCGCCAATCGGGGTTGTTCAGGCAGCCCATGTACCGGTCGGGGTGTCCGAGGTAGATGGCGGGCCGTCCGTCGGCGTACCGCATCAGCCACTCCCGCGTCTCGGGCCGCTCGTGGAACATCGGCTTCCAGTTGATGTTCGTGAGCTTCATGTAGAACGCCACGAACAGACCCTCGTCGTGGCACTGTCGCACGAAGGGCTTGATGAGCCGCCAGTTCCACCGTTCCTTGTCCTCGCCGGACGTGCCGGTAAAGCTCAGGAGGATGTGGTTGGCATCGAGGCGCTTGGCGATCTCGATGATCTCGGAACTGTAACTGTTCACGTCGTCCTTCAGGTACCGGGTATTGGCAATAGTGATCGGTCGTGGGAGCGGCATTTGGAGACCTCCAATCGGTTTATGCTGCCGTCGTCGCCGTTTCAGTGCACCGATTTTTGCGCCGAATTCGCCGTCTCAGCATATATCGTTTCTCCGTCCGAGCGCACCATTCGCTCGTTACGGTGCAGCGTAGTTTACAATTACCAGAGTTTTTTCGTCGGAGAGTCCTGTGGAGAATACAGCCCGTCCAACAACCATAGCCGAACTTCAAGCCTTGGCGGAGGCGAAGATGGCCGCCGACCAGCGTCACTTTGTGGCGCGTGGTATAGGGGAAAACTGGACGCGCGACCGCAATCGCGCCAAGCTCGACGAGATCGCCCTGAACCCGCCGGTGCTCGTGGACACCACGAAGCGTGACCTCTCCACCACTGTGCTGGGACAGCGGATCGAGTTCCCAATCATGTGCGCGCCCGCGGGCGGCCAGACCGGAAGCCACCCGGAGGGTGAATTGGCGGTGGCAAGAGCCGCGGGCGCGGAAGGCACCCTAATGGCCGTCCCGACCGGCTCGGGCCACACCTTCGATGAAGTCGGCACGGCCGCAACCGGACCACTATGGTTCCAGCACATTCACTACAGCGACGGCATCACCGAGGAATACCTCCCGCTTCTCAAGCCCGCAGGGTTCTCAGCGCTCGTTCTCACCGTCGATGTCGTCGGTCCGTTTCCGATGATGGACGCCCTGCTGACGACACCGTCCATACCCTCGAATATCAGGTCGTTCGCCAACCTGCGGAGCAGGCCGGACCTCTCGAATGGGGAAGAATTCGCACGCTGGGAGCCACCCAACGTCACGTGGGACCGCCTTGAATGGCTGCGCGAGTTGTCGGGTGGACTGCCGCTCGTGCTCAAGGGTGTGCGCAGGACGGACGACGCCCGGCGATGTCTCGACCACGGGGTCGCCGGCGTCATCGTCTCGACGCACGGCGGACGGCAGTTCGACGGCGGCCTCTCTTCAATCGAGCTTCTTCCGCAGTTCGTGGACATCCTGGGAGATCAAGTAGAAGTGTTCTTTGACTCCGGCGTACGTTCCGGCCTCGACGTGTTTCGGGCGATGGCACTGGGAGCGCGGGCCGTGTTCGTCGGGAGGCCCGTCCACTGGGGCCTCGCCTACGACGGTGAGAACGGCGTCCGGCTCATGCTGTCCATTCTAAGGGCCGAGTTTGACAAGATCTTGGCGTACTCCGGCTGTTCGAGCGTCGAACAGATCACGGAGGACCTGGTAATTCGAGCCGGGAGATAACGTCAGGCGAAGTCGCCCCCCTCTCTGTATCTCTCCCTCGCTGGGGGAGAGACCAGCGGAAGCTACGCCCCGTACTTGTCGAGCAGTCTCCGAGCTATGACCAGCTTCTGAATCTCGTTGGTGCCCTCGCCGATGATCATGAGCGGGGCATCGCGGTAGTAGCGCTCGACCGGGTACTCCTTGATGTAGCCGTAGCCACCGTGTATTCGCATGGCCTCCATCGTCACCTCGCCGCAGACCTCCGAAGCGAACAGTTTTGCCATGCCGGCTTCGAGATCGACACGTCCACCCTCGTCTCGCTTCCTGGCCGCTTCGTAGGTCAGAAGCCGTGCCGCCTCGATCTTCGTAGCCATGTCGGCCAACTTGGTCGCAATGGCCTGATGGTCTGCTATGCGTTTGCCGAACGCTTTGCGTTGACCTGCGTACTTGATGGCCGCCTCGAATGCCGCAGTCGCTACGCCGACGGCCCTGGCGGCAACGTTGATTCTTCCCGATTCCAGGGCGCTCAGGACATGGCTGTAGCCCCGGCCCTCTTGCTCGCCAACGAGATTGTCGGCGGAGACTCGCACGTTGTCGAAGACCAACTCGACCGTGTCGAGGCCCCTGTAGCCAAGCTTATCGACGTGCTGGCCAACGGAGAACCCGTGAGCGGGCTTTTGCACCACGAAGCAGCTGATCCCTCGGTAGCGCGGCTCTGAGTGGGGATCGGTCTTCGCCAAGACGGCGACGGCGTTTCCGTGCTCGCCGTTCGTTATGAACATCTTGCTCCCATTCAGGACGTACTCCTCCCCGTCCCGCTTCGCGGTCGTCTGGATGTTCTGCACGTCGCTCCCCGCCTCCGGCTCGGTTAGACCAAGCGCGCCGCGTATATCGCCGCTCGCCATCGAGGGCAGTAAGCGTTCCTTCTGCTCTTCTGTGCCAAAATCCCCGACGATCGACGCCATGACGTGGTGCGTCCCGATGATTCCCGCAACGCTCATCCAGCCCCTGCTCAGTTCCTCGAAGATCATCGCCATCGTCGTGTGGTCGAGACCGAGACCGCCGTACTCTTCCGGTATGGTGATACCAAAGAGCCCCAACTCGCGCATGGTCGGGACGAGTTCGTGAGGGTACGTGTCCTCGTTGTCGTACTGAGCAGCGATGGGAAGTACGTCGTTCGTCACGAACTCTCGGACAAGGCTGACGATCTGTCGCCGTGTTTCTTCCGAAACTTGGGTCATAGAGAATCCTTACCCGCCGCGCCAGGCCATTTGCTACCCGTCGCTTCCGGGCGCGAAGTCGTCGAGGAGCATCTGAGTCATGTTTGCGTATGACTCCTCCTCCGTTCGCTCACCAAGTTCGAACTCGTACTCCGAGAAGGGAAGGCTTCGGTAGACGTTGGAATCGAGTGGCAGGAACGTTTCCGCGTACGGCACCCTGCGGTGAATCCCGTAAATTGAGCCGTCCAAGACTTCGCCGAGCTTGCGCTGCAAGGGGCTGTAGGGGCCGTAGTGCTGCGACTTGAAGCGATTCATCGCCGCGGCCTTCTTGCGGACCGTCGGGGTTATGTCGATGACGACACTGGGTATACGCGGGATATCCTGCTCCAAGACATTGGTCCGACCGATCTGGGTGTGAAAAAAGACCTGTCGCACGGAATGAGGCAGCTTGCCGCTCTCACGTATGGTCCTTGCGGTCTCCAAGGCAATGAGCGTCATTTGGCCGGTAACCCCGTGCATAACCACCGAGTCGTTTGGATGGTGCGTGATGATGAAGTCCGGTCTGACATCCACGATAACGTCGGCGATGTCCTCGACGATGCGGCGTTCGACCATCGGCACGTCATCGTCGTGCCCAAGACAGCGAACATCCATGACACCAAGTTCGGCGCACGCCTCCGTAAGCTCTCGCATCCGCTCCTGTTTGACGGCTTCGACATCCACCTTCTCGCCGCGTTTGGAGGCGGCAACGGCCTTCTCGTGGTGTGAAACGCCATAGGTCGGTGTCAGTGCAACGACCTCGTCTCCGCGCTCGACGTGGAGGGCCATCGTTCCCCCCGCGTAGAGCACCACGTCCTTCGGGTGTCCACCGATGCTAAGTACGGTCAGCCTTCTATGAGATCGCGCATCTTCGTTCGACGGCCCCGAGGTCATTCTTCCACCTCGATCTCAATGTCCTCCCAACTCGTCCCTCCGTCGGTCGTTCGGGACATCTTGGACAGCGACCCTCCCACAAACATCGTGCGGTCGGTCGCGAAGTTCGGGGAGATCTCCAGCGTGCGGAACGTTCGGCCCTTCACGAGGGTGTTCTCATATTTCTCACCCTGGTCGTTCGACACGAAGATATTACCATTGAGCGTAGCCATGAAGACGAGACCGTCTCGTCGGAAGTTCGGCGAAAGGACGAGGCCAACCGTCTTGAGACTCGTTAGTCCCTCGTCGACGGGTCGCCAGAAGTTGCCGCCGTTCGTCGACTTGAATGGGCCCTCCTCCTTTGTTCCGAGGAAGACGGTCTGATCTCGAGCATAGTCTGGGGAGAAACGAACGACGGTTGCGCCACCTCGCTCAAAGGTACCAAGTCCGCGGTTTATTTCTTCCCAGGACTCGCCACCGTCGACGGAGCGGAAGACCCCGTTCCGTCCTGTACCCGCGATAACTGTCCCGTCATTCGCATATTCCGGAGAGATGCCGATGGCGAGTACGTTGCTGCTGGGAAGACCGACCTGCTCCCATGAGTCGCCGCCGTTCGCGGAGCGGAAGATCCCGCGAAACTGTGTACCGGCGAACAGCGTTCTGTCGCGCGCGTAGTCAGGCGAAATGGCGATTACCGCAACACTACGACGCTCCAGACCCTTTGAGGTCTGCTCCCAAAGGTCTCCGCTATTCGTGGAACGAAAGACCCCGTTCCGAACGGTGCTGATAAATACGGTGTTGTCGTTTGGGAAGTCGGGAGACATGACCACGTCGGTCACGACACCGTCGATGAGCCCATCGTTGCTTCGCGACCAGCTATCTCCAAAGTCGAATGACCGAAACACCCCACCCGGGTCGGTGCCAACATAGATTGTCCCGTCGGTCTCGAAGTTGGGAGAGAAAGCGAAACTAATCAAGTCCTCTGGCTCAGAGACAATGGCAATGGGGGTGGGCGTCGGTTCCTGGTTCGAGCCCAAGCACCCGGAGAGTATTGCAATGCTCATCGACAACAGCGCCACTACCAAAACGACCCGCATTTTCTAAACTACCTCCTTCAGTACGAACGGTCTGGTCGGCATCACGACGCGACCTGGGAGCGGATGACCATGCTTTCTCATGCCTTCTCGATCGTCACACCGAGATTGAACGACCGGAGGCGGTCGCGGTACAGTTCGGCGTGCTCCAGCGGACAGGTTATCACTACGGCGTGTCCGGTGTTATGGGCCTCCAGCATGATGCGTATCGCCTCTTCCCTCCCCAAAGACTCGACACTCTTCAACAGGGCAGCTACGACAAAGTCCATAGAGTGAACGTCGTCGTTGTGCAGTATCACGGAATAGCGTGGTAGGATATCTCGCAATTCCTCGACGAAACTGCTCGTCTCGGTCGTAGTGATGGTGTCCCCTCGATGCGGCATGAGTGCAACCGTTGGCCTCTTCAGACCGAATGAATATATGGTAGTATCCGCCTATGTCGATGGCAACATCAATGGATGCAGTGTAAGTTCGTAAACGTCATGAAACATAAGCTGCTGCCATATGCGCTTTTCGGCATACTTGCAACCGCAGTCGTCGTAGCCGGAGCCGCCTGCGCTCCGGAAGACGAGCCATTCCCATTTGAATACCACGGCACTCCGACGCCTACCCCTGTTCCGGTAGCCAATGTGACCCCGGAAAGGAATATCACCCACAAGTACGACATCATCAGCAAGGGTGAGACGATCAAGATCGCCGAGTGGGACGACAATACCCTCAAGATGCTGAATTTCCTGGCCGGATACGTGATCGTCTTCGGGTTCGACCACGCCGTGGAGCTGGTCGACCTCGAAGACAGACACTACGGCGAGGCGCTCTTGGCGGGAGACGTGCATCTCGTTCTTTGGATGGAGGACGACTGGCATAGCACCACCGGCGGCGATGCAAGCATAGTCGACCTCGGCACGCTGTACGAGGCCGAATCGAATTTACGTATTGGGGCCAGTCCGGCCCTAGAGGAGCTATCGTCGGAGATCATCGCGTTCCTGAGCAGCTTTGTTCCGGGAGACGAGCCGGTCGAGTCCATAGCCTCACGGATTACCGGCGGGCGCATTGGCATAAGGCCGAACGTCGCGGGTATGAAATACTTCAAAGAGAATAGAGACATCTGGACGGAGTGGATTGATGGGGAGACCGCGGATGCCGTTCAGGCTGCTGTGGACGACGGCAAGACCGGCCTTGTTAATCGCAAGTGCATTCCCGACGGAGGGAATCAAAACTGCATCCGTTAGCCGGGAGCAATAGGCTCCTGTCACACGTTTCTGCCCAGCCAGCCAAGCACCTGAGGCAGCAGCTTTGCTTGCACGCGGCGACTGAGCACCAGGCCCCAGTGTGAGGAGTCGGGAACGAATACTTGGTCGCCGGCCAAGCCGACCCCGTGATAGCTTGGCTCCGTCGGATAGTAGTCGTCAAGCCCACCCAAGATTTCGAGCATCGGGCACGGCATTCGCTCGATGAGTATGCCCCTCATCCGCTGACTCGTCATCAACAGAGATTCGTCACACAGGGACGACTGGGCGATGCGCCGTTCCTCCGTTGTGAGATCAGGCATGTGCGGCAGCAGACGTGGGTCGCCGTCCAGGGTGTAGCCGATCTCCTCCGGCGTCCGCAGACCGTAGGCCATTTCTACGGACTCGTCCACCCTATCTGGCGGCGGATCGGGGTCGAGCGCGACGCATCCCGCGTACCCACCGCGTGACGCAGCAATAACGGCGATGTGACCGCCCATACTCCACCCCACCACGACCGGCGATGCGTCCAGCTGTCCGGCGAGGGTGTTCACGTCGTCCACGTAGTCGAAGATACCCACCTGGGTAAGGTCGACCGCTCCGCTTTCTCCGTGCCCGCGAAGATCGACGTTGTAGGTCGGCCACCCCGCCTCGACGAACGCTGCCTGCCAGAACGTCCAGACAGGGGCCGACGTGCCCGCGCCGTGAACGAAGATGACCGGGGGCCTTCCGGTCGGCTCGGGCGGGAGCTTGGTGAATACCGAAAGCATGGTCAGGAGGGAGTCCTCCCCCTTGGGTAAAGTGCGTGATCAAGGTAAGCCAACTCCGCGGCAGTGAGTGCCGAGCGATCGAGGTCGGCAATGGGAACGAAGTCCGATGATAGCTCGTAGTCGTCCGGTTCTTGTATCTCCTCGCTATCGCAGTCGTATTCCGCCCCAAAAATGGGCCAGAAGAGGTCCGGGTACAGATAGGGATAGTTCGGCGGCTTCGGTGTCTCATGGCGCAGGTGCATGAAACCCAGAGGGTGCACGCCGGTGATCTCGACACCCGCCTCTTCCACAAGCTCCCGCCTGAGGGCTTCAAGGTGCGATTCACCGGCTTCAACCCTGCCGCCGGGGAGGATGTGGGGGCCGTTCACGTTTTGCATGAGGAGTATGTTCTCGTCACGGAACACGAGTGCCCGCACGGAACTTACGAGTGGCGGTGGCGGCTCATCGCACGTGATGTAGGCTGAAATGGTCAGCTCAATCTCGCCTGCCCGCCAAGAAGCATCGGTCTCTACATCCACCGGCGAATAAAGTTTCAGGAACTCGTCGACTGCCGGATCGGATGCCATGCGAATCGTTTACTTGAACAGAGGAGCGGGCCTCTCGATGACCTGCTGTAGCCGTCGCATGAACGCGGCCGCTACAGCGCCGTCGATGGTCTGGTGGTCGACGGTCAAGCTCAAAGTGAGCATTTCGCGCACGACGACTTCACCCCTCCTCACGACCGGCTTCTGTACGGAGCGGCCCACTCCGAGGATGGCGCTCTGTCCGGCGTTGAGGATGGGCGTAAAGCCGTCCACGATGCCGAGAACGCTGACGGTGAACGTTCCGCCCAGAACGGCATCCGGCAGGAGCGTGCCATCCTTGGCCTTCGTGGCTAGTTCATCCATTTCGGCGGCGATCTCGGAGATGCTCTTCTGCTCGACCCCACGAATGACCGGCACGAGCAGGCCCTCATCCAAGGCGGCGGCGAAACCAATGTTTACCTCGTCGAACTGGTGAACCGTCCCCTCACTCAGGATGCTGTTGATAGCTGGGACGCGACTGATAGTTGCGGCGCACGCCTTTATGATCGCGTGGGCAAGGGTGATGGTCGTGTCGGAGTCCTTTGACGCATCTCGCCGCATCTGCTGAACGTCGGTGACATCCACCTCTAGGAAGAACGAAAGCTGGGCCGTGCTCGCGATGCTCGACCGCATGTGGTCGGCAATGCCCTTCCTCATGCCCGTCATCTCGACGGACGAGGATGGAGAGGGAACGCCCGGCGGGAGCTTGGCGGCGGCCTGCGATTCGGCGTATGCGCGAACATCCGCCTCAGTGATTCTCGCGCCGCCGGTCGGCACCTCCGCTATATCGATGCCGAGGCTTGCGGCAACCTTTCTCGCTCCGGGCGTCGACCGAACGGGAGGTCCGCCGGAGCCGGCAGCGCGTCGTGACGGTGCCGAACGAGACGAACTTGCCGATGGAGCCGCGGCTCGCCGCTCTTTGGGCTTCTCGGCGGCAGGGGGCTCCTCGCCCTCAGCAAGGAAGTACCCGAGAACCGCGTCGACAGGGACAGTCGCGCCGCTGTCGGCCATTGTGTGAAGGATCCCGTCCTGCGCCGCTTCGAGGTCGTAGGTCAGCTTCTCCGACTCGATGGCGGCGAGCGGTTCCCCTCGCGTCACGGCGTCGCCGGACGACTTGTTCCAAGTAACGACCCCCTCGGTCATGAAATCGCCGAGTCGCGGCATGACTATTGGAGTCGCCATTGTCTAAAGCTCCCTCGTAAGAAACGTAATCATCTGTGTTGACTTAGTGTCCACTGCCCCGCTATCCCATTACCTCGTTGACGGCGTCGATGACCTTGTCGGCTGTGGGCATGTACAGCGCCTCGAGCGGACGACTGTACGGGACCGACGTGTGAGGTGGGTTGACTCGCACGGGCGGCGCGTCGAGGTAGTCGAATGCCTGCTCCGCCACCAGCGCCGAAATATCGCTCGCGATGCTGCATCGCGGGTAGTCCTCGTCCACGATTACCACCTTGCGCGTCCGCTGCACCGATTCGAGAATGGTCTCCTCGTCCATCGGCGACGTGGACAGGAGGTCGACGACCTCGGCGGATATGCCGTCATCCGCCAGGGCGTCTGCAGCTTGCTGCGCGATGTAGGTCGTGTAGCCGATTCCGACCAGCGTAACGTCATCCCCCTCACGGACGATGCGCGCCTTGCCGATGGGGAATTCGTACGACTCCTCCGGCACGTGCACGGTCCCGGGAAATCCCATGATCTGCCGGTTATTGAAGAGTATGACGGGGTCATCGTCACGGATGGCGGAGATCATCAAGCCCTTCGCCGTGTAGGGGTCGGAGGGAACCACGCCCTTGAGCCCGGGAAAGTGAGTGAAGATCGAGTAGAGGGTCTCGGAGTGCTGGGCCGCCGTGTTGAGTCCTGCCCCCATACCGGTCATGATCGTGAGCGGCAGGGTGATCTTGCCGCCGAACATGTAGCGCATCTTGGCGGCGTTGTTCGTGATCTGATCGGCGCAGACGCCGAAGAAGCTCACGTACATCAGCTCGACGACGGGTCGCAGACCTGTCGCCGCCGCGCCGACGCCCGCTCCGATGAATCCTGCCTCGGAGATCGGCGTGTCCCGAACGCGGCCTGCTCCGAACTCCGTGATGAGGCCCTTGGTCAAGCGCATCGGGCCGCCCCAGGAGTCGATGATGCCCTGGTCCTCGCGGCCCGCTCCGCCCGCAACGTCCTCGCCCATGACGAACACCGTCGGGTCGCGCCGCATCTCCTGTCGAAGCGCCTCGTTGATGGCCTGGATGTACGAGAGGTTTCGTGTCGCCGTTTCGGTTACCATGCTGTTTCTCCTGAAAGGTGGGATTTCGTCGCGGTGACCATTATCTCGTCGGCCTACGCGTAGCTAATGTAAACGTCGGTGGTCAATTCTCCGTCGTCGGGGAAGGGACTCTCGTCGGCGAACTTGATTGACTCCTCCACGTTTGCCTGCGCGACGGCGTCGATTGCGTCGATCTCTTCCTGCGATGCCACGTCGTTTTCGAGCAGGTAGGACACCATCGCGTTGATGCAGTCGCGGGCCTCGTAGTAGTCCTGCTCCTCCTGTGTCCGATACGCGAGCGGATCGTCCGCCCCGAAGTGTCCGTGATAGCGATACGTCTGTGCCTCGATAAACGTTGGCCCGTCGCCGGCGCGGGCGCGGGCGACCGCCTCACCACCGATCTCGTACATCTCCAGCACCGACTGGCCGTCGGCAATGATGCTCGGCATGCTGTACCCTTCGGCCCGAGCCGCGATCGACTCGCCCGCCACCGAGTACTCGACAGGAGTGGACTCGGCATAGCGGTTGTTCTCGCATACGAAGATGACCGGGAGCTCCCAGATGCCCGCGAGGTTCATTGCCTCGTGGAGCGTCCCCTGGTTGGCCGCGCCGTCCCCGAAAAAGACGACCGAGACCTGGTCGGTGCCGCGAACCTTCGCGCTGAGACCGACGCCCGTCGCGACCGGAATGTTGGAACCGACGACTCCGTTCGCCCCGAGCATCCCCTTATCGATGTCCGCTATGTGCATCGTGCCGCCCTTGCCCTTGTTCGTCCCCGTGGACTTGCCAAGCAGCTCCGCCATCATCTGTTTGAGGTCGAGGCCCTTGGCGATGCAGTGGTGGTGACTCCGGTGAGTGCCGAGCACGTAATCATCGTCCCCCAGGTGGGCGCACACTCCCACTGGCACGGCCTCTTGGCCGATGGACGAGTGCATGCCGCGTAGTTTACCCGCGTCGGCCTCGCGTTTCGACTGCTCTTCAAACCGACGGATGGTCACCATCGTCTTGTACATCCAAAGCAGCGTATCCCTGTCGATTCCGATGGTTGTCGTCGCCACGATGACGCCTCCGAATTCCTGCTAATGATGGGCGCTATGATAGCAGGGTGCGCAAATGGTGTCACGACGACCAATTGACCTACCGGAATGCGCGGCCTAAACTGAGCGAGGCTAACCGTTTCCAGAGGATCAAACCATGACCATTTTCGACGCGCACGCCCACTGCTTCCCTCCCCTCGGCGAGGACCGGGGCATCATGAAAACCCGACTCGCCGAGCACCAATACCACGTCCGATTTCATCGGCAGGGCATACGGCGGATCCGTGACGACGTCAAGGTCGACACTCCCCTTCTCGCGGGCGAGAAGGACGGAATCTCCTTCCAGCCGGAAGTGGACTTTCGCATTGGGGAGTTTGGAAGGGTTGAATTCACCGTCGACGACGAAGATTACTATATCCAGTGGATGCCTCCGACCCTGGTGGACATGTCGTCGTCCCCGGAATACATGGTCGCACAGATGGACTACGTCGGCGTCGACCGTGCGGTGATCCAGCACGACCGCATCTACGGCAGGCTCGACGATTACCTATCAGACTGCGTTCGCAAGTACCCCGATCGCTTCGTGGCGCTCGCGCAGGTCGACGAGTGGCGAGCGGGGGAACCCGACCAGATCGAGCGATTGAGGCACGAGGTTACGGAACTCGGCTTCAGGGGCCTCTACTTCTCGACGGGAGGCTTCGTACACACCGACTTCGCCAACAACATCAACGACCCTGAGTTCGAGCCACTCTGGCGTGCGGTCGCCGATCTAGGCATTCCCATTCACTGGTACGCCGGTGAATACCGTACAAACATCACGGAGGCATACTTCCGCGAGCTCGACGATATCCTCAAATGGGCCAGACGTCACCCCGGAATCCCCTGTGTGCTAACGCACGGCCTCAACCAGGTCAGCACGCTTAGAGGCCACCCCGACCGCTACAACATTTCGCAGAGCACCATCGACCTTCTGAAGCTGCCCAACTGGCACGTCGAGCTCATGCTCCACATCATGAGCTCCGACTACGAGTTTCCACCCTACAATCCCGCGATCCACGAGAATGTGCGGCAGTTGGTCGATGAGGTGGGAGCCGAGAGCCTCGTCTGGGGATCGGACATGCCCGCGTGCGAACGTTCAGTGACGTACAAGCAGTCGCTCATACTGTTCCAGACGCAATGCGATTTTCTGAGCGACGACGAACGCGCAGCCATCCTTGGAGGGAACCTCGAACGCCTGTATCCGGCGGACTAGGACGGCATACCCCATGTCATATTCAGCCATCACGAAATATAGCGTGTAATGATATTACGTATCTCTTACGTAATGGTTGACTCATTGCTTCTCAGCGACGTACACTCTCTTTTGGTGTCGAAATCGGAAGACGGGAAACATCACAGTCCCAAAGGGAGAATGCCCGGATGAACGATCAGAACGGATACATCGTCGACGCGACCGGCGTCCACAAGACCTACAGCACCGGTAAGGTCACCGTCCCTGCCCTTCGAGGCATCGACCTGAAGGTCAGGCGCGGCGAGATGGTGGCGATCATGGGGCCGAGCGGTTGCGGCAAGACCACCACGCTGAACTGCCTGTCGGGTTTGGACGACATCGACTCCGGCACGGTCATCGTCGAAGACCAGGTCATCCACGACCTGCCGGACGACGACCGCAGCGACTATCGCGCTCGGCGTATGGGGTTCGTCTTCCAGCTGTACAATCTCCTTCCCGTACTGAGCGCCGTCGAGAACGTCGAGATGCCGCTGCTGGTTTCCGGCATCAGCTCGAAAGAGGCGAGGCGACGCTCGCTGGAACTGTTGGAGCAAGTCGGCCTTGCGGACCGTGCTGACCACATTCCCGGCGAACTTTCTGGAGGTCAGCGCCAAAGAGTCACCATCGCGCGGGCGCTTGTCAATCGCCCCGCCATCGTGTGGGCCGATGAGCCGACGGGCGACCTCGACAGCGAGACGGCTCACGAGGTAATGGACCTGATGATCCAGCTCAACAAGGACAGCGGCGAGACCTTCGTCATCGTCACGCACTCTCGCGAAGTTGGCGAGATCGCCGACAGGATCGTCACGATGAGAGACGGCCTCGTGACCGACGACGGCCTCGGCGGGATGACCCGAGAGCACGCCACGGCCGCGACGTAGACCTACGTTGGCACCCGACCCCCTAACTCTGTACCAATGAACCTGTTTGCGTCATGTGTGGACGTAATTCTGAATATCGATTACCCGCAAGAGAAATCCAGGCCGCCCTCGCGGCCTTGAGGTGAACGATGGAAAAGCTGTTCGGCATCCCGCTTCCCACATTGATGTTCATTCTCTCCGGCGTTTTCATCGCGACCCTGCTGATAGTAATCGGGATGGCCCTGCGCAACCCCGTGATGCTCAAGATGGGGATTCGCCCCATTCCTCGGCGACCCGGTATGACGGCCCTCATCATCATCGGCGTCATGCTCAGCACGATTATCATATCCGCCGCCTTCGGCACGGCGGACACCCTGAGCTACTCCATACGCGACATTGGCATCAATGGGCTGGGAACAATTGACGAGATCATCATCTCGGCCCGCTCGCAGGAGGGCGACCGTTTCGGCCAGTCTTTCATCTCGGAGGAGCGCTACGAGGAGCTTCGTTCAGAGCTTTCCGGCGACGACCGAATTGACGGCATCATGCCACAGTTCACCCAGAACGTGCCCGCAAGTAATCCTGCAGAGGATCTGAGCGAGGGGCAGTTCAACCTGCTCGGCATCGACCCCGCCCTGCTCGGAGGCTTCGGGGGCCTCAAACTGGCGTCGGGAGGCAACGCCGACCTTCAGACACTCGGGCCCAACGAGACGTTCATCAATGAGGACGCATCAGGCGAGCTCGATCTCCAGACCGGCGGTGAGCTAGAGGTCTTCGTCGAGGACAGCGCCGAACGGTTCACCGTAAAGGGCGTTCTCGAAGACGGCGGCTTTGCAGGCATCCAACCGACGATGATCATCTCCTTGGAGCGTGCCCAGGAGATATTTGGCAGAACGGGTCAGATCACTTCAATCGTCATATCGAACCGAGGCGATGAGTTGACGGGCAACGAGCTCAGTGAGGAGGTCACGAAGGACCTCCGCGTCAAGTTCACCGACCGCGACACGGCCTCCAGTCTGAAGGACCTTCTCAACGACGATGTCTTTCTCAAGGCGCTTGAACTGGAACGGGACACCTCTGTCGATACCGACCGCAAAGACCGGTTGACTAAGGTTCTCACCGGGATACGGTCACTCGACCTTACCGATGATCTGATCGACGCCCTGGCCGATACGGAAATCTCTGAGGCAATCCAGGATATCCTCGATTCGGATGAGATGCGCGATCTTCAGCGCGAAGCAAGCACGCTTTTCAGCGAACTCGCCGAAATGTACGTCTTGGATATCAAGAATGACATCCTCAGAGGCGCGGAGCAGGCCGGCACCGCCATCAGCGTGTTCTTCCTGACCTTCAGCACGTTTTCGATAGCCAGCGGCATCCTGTTGATCTTCCTAATATTCGTCCTACTGGCGGGCGCTAGAAAGTCGGAGATGGGCATGGCCCGCGCAGTCGGAGCCAAGCGACGGAACCTCATAGAGATGTTCGTCTTCGAGGGTACTGCCTATGCTCTCGTGTCTGCCGCCATCGGCGTCTTGCTTGGACTTGCGGTTAGCGCCCTCATGGTAGGTACCCTCAACAGCATATTCTCCTCTTTCGACGACGACTTTACCCTCAAGCTCCACTTCACCCTGCCGACCATCGTTGTCTCGTATTGCCTGGGTATGATTATCACATTCGCGACCGTTGGTATTTCCGCCTACCGCGTGAGCTATCTGAACATCGTGGCTGCCGTACGAAACTTGCCGGAAAACCTCGTGCCTACAACCCCGCCGGGATTCCTTAGCCGGCTGCTAGACGTCGTCAAGGGAGTCTTCCGGCCCGCCCTGTTCCTCTGGCGCGCGCTGCGATACCTCATCAGGCGCGACTTCGTTCCCGCCGCGCTCCACGTGATATTCGCTCTGGTGTGGCTGACGATTATCGTCTGGGTGGTAGACATCCTTATTCAGCTGTTCAAGCTCGTGTGGCCCTATCTCATGCAAGGCTGGCTTCTCTTTGTCATCGGCGCCGGACTCACTGCAGCATCCCTTGTTCTCCCATTCCTTCAGTTTGCGTCGTTATTTGGCGGCGGAGTGTCATTGGCACTGGCAGGGATGGGACTCTCGGCAAGATCCTTCTTGATGAAAGGCGACATGCCGCCCGTGCTCCGCGACCGAATCGTCTTCACCACGACCGGCATAGCGATCCTCGTCTTCTGGGCATTGCCGCCCGGCGTCCTCGAAGCGCTCCTCGGCGACATCGTGGAAGACTTGAGGGGTGACGTAGACATCATGTTCGTCTCGGGCATCGCTATGGTTGGCGCCGCGGTCTGGACGGTCATGTACAACGCCGACCTGATTCTCCAAGCCCTCCAGTTCGTAACCGGCCGCCTCCGGCAGCTTCGCCCAGTCTTGGTGACCGCGATAGCCTACCCCCTTAGCTCCAAGTTCCGAACCGGCCTGACCCTGGCTATGTTCGCCCTGGTCATCTTCACGCTTACGGTCATGTCGGTACTCACCGACACCTTCGGGACGCAGTTCGTCGAGACGAGAGTAGCCACGGGCGGGTGGGACATCGAAGGGAGCGTCAACTTCGCCACGCCCATCGACGACATCCGCTCCGAAATCAATGGAATCGAAACCGTCGACATTTCCAACTTCGAGGCCATCGGAGGCTATACAAACATTCCAGTGCAAATCCGGGAGATCGAGGCCGACGATCAGGAATGGAACCGCGTCCGTTTCCTCGGCGCGGATGACGGGTACCTCGAATCAAGCGAGTACGAGTTCAAGCTGATCGCTGACGGATTCGGCTCCAAGACGGAGGACGTATTCGAGGCCATGCGAAATGATCCTAGCCTGGTCGTCATCGGTGGATCGCTGCTCAGCGACACGCAGGGCGAGCAGGGCCAACAAATAGCGCGCGTCTTCCAAGAGGTGAGTTATGACGACGAGTCGATGTCTCCCATCGAGATCGAGGTTCGGGAGCCGAACACCCGCGCAGTCATGAACCTCAAGGTCATCGGCGTCATCGACCGTGTCCACGACACTGGATTCGGTCTTGGCATGATAGGTTCCAAGACCGCTGTAGATGAAGCGGCACCGTTCCCGATTCCCATCACTACCTACCGGTTCCGCGTCGCCGATCTTGATGAGTCGAAAGACATTGCCCGGAACATCGAGCGGGCCTTTCTTGAGAACGGAATGCAGACGGTGGTGCTAGAGGAATTCCTGAACGAGCAGCTAGCCGCATTGAGGGGCTTCTTCCGCCTGTTCACCGGATTCATGGCGCTGGGCCTGTTCGTCGGCATCGCTGCGTTGGGCGTGGTAAGCACCAGGGCGGTGGTCGAGCGACGGCAGCAGATAGGTATGCTGCGGGCCGTCGGCTATCGCAGGGGAATGATCCAGCTGAGCTTCCTGATTGAGTCGAGCTTCGTCGCCGTCTTGGGCATCGTCATCGGCACGGTGCTGGGACTCGTCCTCTCCTACAATGCAGTCCTCGACATCCGCGACGAGCAGGGCCTCGATACCATCCAATACGCGATCCCCTGGATACAGATGATAATCATCCTGGGGGTGACGTACGTCTTTTCGCTACTGGCGACCTACGTCCCGGCTCGTCAGGCGTCAAAGGTCTATCCGGCGGAGGCCCTTCGGTACGAGTAGCGGGCCTAAGGCGTCAGTTCAGACCGGCGAAACGCCCGGGAGCGAAATCGTCAATAGGCAATTGCGTCTCCCCTCGCACGACGAGATCGGCGACGACTCTGCCCATAGTCGGAGCGAGTAGCACGCCCTTCTTCCCACCGCCCGTAGCAAGATAGACGTTCTCCCGGTTGGGGACCTTGCCGAGAATCGGGAGGCCGTCGGGTGTCTTGGGTCTGAGGCAGGCAGTTTGCTCCAACACACGAGCTTGTCTCACGGAAGGAAGGATACGCGCCGCTCGATCAAGGAGACTCTCTCTAGCCCCCGTTGTGGTCGAAAGGTCGAATCCGGCCTCTTCCTCCGTCGCAGCCGCCCAGAGCTTTCCGTCCGCCTTCTGCACCACGGCGCCGGGACCGGCGACATGGTACTCCAACGGAGGGCTCAACCCTTCCAACCGGACTATCTGTCCCTTGAGCGGCGTGACCGGAATGTCTAGGCCGGTCCACTCCCCAACCGCTCCCGACCAAGGGCCTGTAGCGAACACGACGGCTCGACACGCGATCTCACATCCGGTCGTACTCACGCCTACCGCCCTGTCGCCCGACCATGAGATGCTTACTGCGCGCTCGTCGACAACACGAGCGCCCCTTTGACAAGCAGCAGCCATCAATGATCTCGTGAGAAGCCGGCTGTCCACCATGCTGAGCTTTTCCAGCAGGACGGCTCCCACGACCTCGGCGGCAATTCGACTGTCCAGGGCGCGAACGTCCTGCCCGTCAAGCCATCGTGCCGAGAATCCGTTGGCGGCGTTCCAGCGGTCCATTTCGTCTCGGAGAGCAGGAGCACCGGTCTCGTCCAATACGACTTCCAGGTGCGGCATCATCCGGCCCTGGAAGTCGATGGAGGACTCCTCTTCAAGCTGAGGCCACAGCCGGCGATGCTCATCGAATGCCTCCCTTGCGAACGCCGCCAATCGACCGGGAATAAGAGCGCCCGAGAGCGGATTGAGCAGGCCGAGCGCGTACCCCGACGCGGCGTTGCCAATGCCCTGATGCTCGATCACTGCCACGTCCAGCCCCTCGCGGGTCAGGTAGTAGGCGGCGGCGCATCCGGCTATGCCCCCGCCTAAGACAGCGACGTCTACAGCGTGTCCCATATGTGCTCCTGATCGTGGTCTCGGTTGTGCCGCTCTCGCAGCGCCCATATAATAACAGTGTCCTCCACGCCGCAACGCCGGTTCGACGCGCCCACCCACGCTCAGGGTAACTCATGAAAATCCTCGAATACATGGAGACGTACGGCCACGAGCAGCTGCTCATTTGTCACGAGCCGTCGCAGGGTTTGCGAGCGTTCATAGCGATTCACGACACCACCCTTGGTCCCGGCTGCGGAGGCCTCCGGGTGTGGCCGCACGCGAGCGAGGACGACGCCATCATGGACGTGCTCCGGCTGTCCCGCGCGATGACGTACAAGTCCGCCGTTGCCGGACTCGACCTCGGCGGGGCGAAAGCCCTCATCATGGCCGACCCGCGCACCGACAAGAACGAGGCCATGTTGCGCGCGTTCGGACGGCACGTCGACTCGCTCGGAGGACGCTACGTCACGACCGAGGACGTAGGCATGACGCCCCGCGACCTCGAGTACATCGCCCAGGAGACGGAGCATGTCGTCGGGCTGCCGGAGTCGCTGGGAGGAAGCGGCGACACCTCGCTCATGACGGGGCTGGGCGTCTACCTCGGCATGAAGGCGGCGGCGAAAGCGACGTGGGGTGATGACAGCCTCGCGGGTCGAACGGTGGCATTCCAGGGCTTCGGGCACGTGGGCTCCAACACGGCCAACCACCTCCTTGAAGAGGGCGCGAGTATCATAGCGACGGACATATATGAGAGCGCTCGGCAGAGTGCTGCGGACATGGGCGCGACGGTCGTGGAGCCCGACGACATCTACGACGCCGAGTGCGATATTTTTTCCCCATGTGCCCTGGGTGGAGTACTGAATGGTTTTACCATCCCGCGGCTCAGGTGCAAGATCGTAGCGGGCGGGGCGAACAACCAGTTGCTGTCCGACGCCGACGGCGAGCTGCTCGAAGAGCGTGGGATCACGTACGCGCCCGACTACGTGATCAACGCGGGCGGGATCATCAACGTCGGCTCCGAGATCGGGGGCGTCTACCGCAAGGACCGGGCGCTGGAGCTGACCAAGCGCATCTATCAAACGACGCTTGACGTGATCGAGACCGCTCGCTCCGAGGGCATCACCACCAACGCAGCGGCAGCCCGCATTGCGGAGCGCCGTATTGCCGCCGTTCGCGACATGAAGACGATGCTTTAGGATGTGCTAGACGGCGTCGCTCGTCCGGCGTCGTGACCCTTACTTATCACCGCGCTAGGAGTATGTGACATGGAACTACGGGAACTCGGCAGGACCGGCCTGAAGATCACGCCCCTCGGCCTTGGACTGGCGGAAATCTCGCGCCAAGACAAGATGGGCGGCGACATATCGTCTGCCGCAACTGTCCTGAACGAAGCTCTGGACAACGGCATCAACTTCCTCGATACGGCGGCGTGTTACGGCGACACGGAAGCACTCATAGGCGAGACGGTCTCGCATCGGCGGGACGAGTATGTGCTGGCGACCAAAGCGGGTCACGCCGTGGCCGACGCGCCCGGCGAAAGCTGGACGCGGGAGACCATCGAGCACTCTATCGACCGCAGTCTGAGGCTGCTCCAGACCGACTATGTGGACATTGTCCAGCTTCACACCTGCGATGTTGAAGTGTTGGAACAGGGCGACGTTATCGATGCACTTGTACGCGCAAGAGAAGCGGGCAAGACGCGCTTCGCCAGCTACAGCGGCGACAACGATGCGGCCAAATGGGCGGTCGAGAGCGGCATCTTCGCCACGCTCCAGACCAGCTACAACCTCGTCGACCAGCATGCCCGCACGAAGGGCCTGTTCGACATGGCGCAGGCGGCCGGCATGGGCGTGATCCTCAAGCGCCCGGTCGCCAACGGCACATGGTGGAAGGACGAGAGCCCCTACCCCTACGCTGATGAGTATTCCCGCCGCTCACAGGCGATGAGGGCCGCGGGGCCGTTCGAGCACGAGCCGGAGGACAAGGTGCTTCTGGTCACCGGCTTCGCCTTGGCAGAACCTGCGGTCACGACCATCATCACCGGCACCCACAACGTCGACCACCTGAAATCGAACATCGACCTGGTGACAAATCACCTGCCCATCCCCGAAGATACTGTGCGGGAACTCCACCGGCGCTTCGAGCAGGTCGAAGACGACTGGCGGCAGCTTACCTAGCCGCGAAGTCAGCCCACGTCGACAGTCCTTTTGGCCAGCGAACGCTGATTTTTCTTCATTGTCACGGGAGGAGAGAGGTGTTGCAACTCGGCACGCCGGTTGGTTTTCAGTGGCACACGCGGCATTCATTGAGGCACTGACGAGCGGACGTGACTGTGGTCTAGATGGGGAAGCGTGAGAGGCCGTTATTCCGAGTGTTTTCTGAAAAACTGTTCCATTTTGTTCCATTCTGTTCCATTTTTCTCGTTATCGTAAAGTTTGATCGCTCTGATGGATGATGGGGATGGCGTCGGATGGCGAATGGAGGGTACCTGTTTTTCCAAAAAGTGGTTTTTCATTTGTGCCATTTTGTGCCGTTCTGTGCCGTCCTTCGTTTAGCTAAGACTGGGTAGTGGACAATTGCTCATGCGTAGTGTCGTACATTCGTTCTTGCCTGTCAAATCGGGGCACGGAGTGGGGCAATTGCATTTCACTCAGAGCCAGCCTTTGGAGAGTCTCCCAACCCACCCCTCTGGACTCCGGCCTTCGCCGGAGTGACGGTGGGGGGTCGTCTCCGAAAGCGGGAACCCACAACGACGGCACCGCTTCTAGCCGAGCAGGCGCTTGGCGATGATCTCCCGCATCATCTCGGAGCTGCCGGCGGCAATCGTCCACAGGCGGTAGTCGCGGGCGAAGCGCTCGACGGGCAGTTCACGCATGTACCCCAACCCGCCGTGCATCTGGACCGCTTCATAGGCGACCCGGTTCGCCATCTCGGTGGAGTACAGCTTCGCCATGGAGACTTGGGTCACGCAGTCGTCGCCGCTCGCGAAGGCCTCCACCGCGGTGTAAGTCAGTCGCCTCGCGGCCTCTACGTCGACTGCCATATCCGCTATGCGGTGTCGGAGGGCCTGAAACTCAGCCAGAGGTCTATCGAACGCTTCTCGATTCTTGAGGAATTCAAGGGTGTCATCCAGAGCTTGGCTCGCCGCCGACACGCTGAGTACAGCAGACAGCAGCCGCTCTCGCTGGAGGCCCGAGGCCAGCTGGTAGAACCCCCTACCCTCTTCGCCGAGCAGATTCGCGTTGGGCACCCGGACGTCCTCGAAGACCAACTCCGCCGTATCGGATGCCCACATGCCGGTCTTACTCAGCTTTCGGCTCACCTTCAGGCCGGGGGTACCCCCTTCGACAAGAAATTGCGAGAGGCGTTGGTGCTTCCGACCGGAGTCTCGCGTCTTCGCCGCGACGAAGTAGAGGTCGCCGTAGACTCCGTTGGTGATGTATGTCTTGGCCCCGTTCAGTACCCAGTCGTCTCCGTCACGTTCGGCGCGCGTTTCGAGGGAAGCCATGTCAGAGCCGGCGCCCGGCTCCGTGATCGCCAGCGCGCAGACTTTGCGGCCGCTCGTTATGTCCGGCAGATACCTCCGCTTCTGGTCGTCCGACCCGTCACGACCCAGCCAGGGTGACGACATATCCGTGTGGACGACAACGCTGAACGCCACGCCTCCCGACCGGCACCGCGCCAGCTCCTCAGCGAGCACGACCGTCATCCGGAAGTCCGCGTCCGCCCCGCCGTACTGTGCCGGGTACTCAATGCCGAGAAGCCCCAGTTCCCCCATACGCCGGAAGAGTTCGCGTGGAATCTCCCCACGCTCCTCCCAGTCGTCGACGTGCGGCGTTATCTCGTCCTGGACGAAACGTCGAACGAGGTCGCGGAACATCTCATGTTCGGGAGTGAAGGGCATTGGGCTAGTACCATGTCAACATGGTTTTGATATTACGATGCACCCTCACCCCCGTATCGAGTACGGGGCAGGCTCTAGCCCTGTCCCACGACGGGAGAGGGGATAAATCGGGATTTGCCTGTTCATCATATTCAAGTTGACTGAGTATTAGTTTTCAAAAGGAATACGCGCACGGAGCATCATCGGAGCGCCATCGCTTCCCCACTACCTGTCATCCTCGCGCTGCCGGAGCTCCGTGCGACGAATCTTGCCGGATATGGTCTTCGGGAGTTCGGCGAGGAACTCGACTTCGCGGGGATACTTGTACGGCGCAGTGGTGGTTTTCACGTGGTCCTGCAACTCGGTCAGTACCCGCTCCGACGGCTCGTAGCCCGGCGCGAGCACGACGAAGGCCTTGACGATATTCGTGCGCGTCGGGTCGGGCTTGGCGATGACGGCGGCCTCGGCTACCGCGTCGTGCTCCAGCAGCGCAGACTCCACCTCGAACGGCCCGATGCGGTACGACGCGCTGATGATCACATCGTCGGAGCGTCCGATGAACCAGAAGTAGCCGTCCTCGTCGCGTGTCGCCCGGTCGCCGGTGTAGTACCAATCGCCACGGAAGCAGTTCTCGTTCGCCTCCTGATTCCGCCAGTATCCGGGGAACAGGCCTATCGGGCGGTCAGGAGTAGTGCGAATCGCGATCTCGCCCTCCTCACCGTCAGGCAGTTCGTTGCCATCGTCGTCGACAACCGCCATGTAATAGTCCGGCGCCGCCACGCCCATCGATCCGGGTCGATGCTCCATGCCGGGGAACGTCGCGGCGCAGAGGGTCGTCTCCGTCTGGCCGTACGCCTCCCAGATGTGGTACCCCGTCCCATCGCGCCACGCGTCGATGACCTCAGGGTTGACCGGCTCGCCGGCACCCATACAGTGGCGAAGGGCCTTTGGTCGGAAGCTCTCCAGGTCTTCGAGCACAAGCATCCGGTATGCCGTCGGCGGAGCGAAGAACGTCGTTATCGGGTACTGCTCGAGGGCCTGCAGCGTTGTCCCCGGCTCGTACTTGCCGCGCTGGTCCCAGATGAATAACGCCGACCCCAAATTCCATGGAGCAAAGAAACACGACCACGCCGCCTGCGCCCATCCGGTATCGGAAAGCGTCCAGTGCAGGTCGGTCGGACGCTGGTCCATCCAGAACTTGCCGGTGACTACGTGCCCAATGGGATAGTTGCTGTGGGTGATTGGGACCATCTTCGGGTAGCCGGTCGTACCCGACGTGAAGTAGATCATCATCAACTCGTCGGCTGGGTTGTTCGGATTGGGCAGATCGGCAGAGGCATTGGACACCAAGTCTTCGTAGCTGTGATAGCCTCCGTGATCCTCTCCAACGACTATGATCTCGCGCAGGTCGGGGCACTGATCGCGCGCTGCCTCGAACTTTGGCAGGTTCTCGGGGTCTGTAATGGCAACGGATATACCGGCGGCCTGCACCCTATAGGCGATATCTCGGGGTGTCATCAATGTCGTCCCCGGCACCGAGACGTAGCGTCCCCTGATGCAGCCCAGAACGATTTCCCACCATTCCACGAGGCGCGGGAGCATGGTCATCACGCGTTCGCCCGGCTTAGTTCCTATGCCCAATAGCGCATTTGCGACCTGCTTGGAGCGCGTCGCAAACTCGCGGTACGTTACATCGCGGGCAACTCCGTCGCTGCTCACCCAAAGCATAGCCCGCTTGTCGGGGTCGTTGGCCCACTTATCGAAGACCTCGTAGGTCCAGTTATATCGATTTGGTCGGGGCAACTCGAAGGTGCGGTAGGTCTCGCGGTAGTCGCCGATCAGGTACTGCTGGTTCATCACGATGTCCTTGAAGGCATCTCGCCACGCTGGGGAAACGTCCCACGAGCGCTCGGTCAGGCAGTATACCCAAGTTCGGCCAGAATCGCATTACGGTTCTCATTGAGAGCGGGCGGAGGCCCCATTGGTCCTACGGAACCTGTGGAAAACTTCATCGGCTGAGAAATGAATCGATGGAGTCCCACGTCTACAGCTAAACCGCGCGACACGAACTGCTGCAGGCTGAGCGCCTCGTCGAGGTCACGGACGGTAATCGCCGGAACGTCAACCTTCATCAGTTCTCCTTCCCACTCGGACGCCGGACGTTTGGCGAAGGTCATTTCGAGCTTGATCTTGATCTCCCCTGCCCGTTCGAGACGCCGCTCGAACGTGAGATCCGCAAGTTGGGTGAGTCCCGCCACGTCGCAGAACCGCTGCCAAAAGTGGTCCTCGTGAACGATGCCCAGACTCAACCATCTACCGTCCGCACAAGCGAACAGGCCGTAGGTCGGAATGACGGTCACATTCGGCGTACTTCGTTCGTCGCCCGTAGTCGAGGTACTCTCCGCCTCGATTCCCACGAGAGACAACACCGCGTCCGTCATGGATAGGTCAATATAAGTGCCCTCTGCCGAGGACTCTCTGCCAATCACTGCCGCCAGAACTGCGACTGCGGCATACAGCCCCGACGCAACGTCCGATATGAGAATGGCCGGAGGCCATGGACGGCCCTCGATGGCGGACTGCGCGCCCATGTAGCCGCCGACGGCGAGGTAGTTGATGTCATGACCGGGCACGTCGCGCCATGGGCCATCCTGTCCAAAACCCGATATCGAGCAGTACACGATGCCGGGATTCCCCGCGGACATGGTCTCGTAGTCCGCGCCGAGACGGTGCGCTACTCCCGGTCGCGAGCCTTCGAGGACGATATCCGCTCGCTCGGCGAGTCGAAGCAGCACCTCGCGGTCGGCGTCGGTCTTGAGGTTGAGCGAAAGACTCTCCTTGCCGCGGTTCAGTCCGGCGAATATGGATGGGCTGCTCCGGCGGAGCGGGTCGCCACCCGGCGGCTCGACCTTTATCACTCTGGCACCGAGGTCGCTCAAGATCATCGAGCAGAACGGGCCGGGCGTGTTTACCGTAAGGTCGAGGACGGTCAGGTCGGAGAGGGGTCGCATGGTGGCGTTATTCTACAACGGGAAGGTTGACGGGTGTGGTCTATGCGAATTTTAGTAGCCGACACCGGGTTTGCCAATTCTCTGTGGGCATCTAGTCATCTATCTCGCATCCGAGTCGAGAGGGTGAGGAGATACGGCGCAAATTGACGACAAGACAAATGGAAGCGTATCATTCAGCTAGTCCATCGACTACATCTCAACTTATACCCTACGTCTAAATTGAACGTCCAGTACGAGTGGGATGAGACTAAAAGAAATTCCAATCTAGACAAACATCGGATTGATTTCACTGCCATCTACAGTTTTGAGTGGGACACAGCACTAATTGAGCTAAGCTATAGGGCAGGGGAATATCGCTACACGGCAATAGGCTACATAGGAGATCGACTTCACTATGTGGTCTATACTAAGCGGGAGGACAATCGTCGCATCATTAGCTTGCGCAAAGCCAATAGGCGAGAGGATAGACGATATGCCCAAACTTAAGCCGACCCATATCAGCCCGACATCCAACGAGGATGACGCAATCAACGCGGGCATTGCGGCCGACCCCGACGCTCCTGAATTGGATGAGGAATGGTTCGCACGAGCCAAGCCTGCCGCTGAAGTTGAACCTGAGCTAGTTCAGCATTCGCGAAAGAAACGCGCGATGGTGCCCGCCGAATGAAACGACCCCCTGTGTCGTCGTTCTGCACCAAGTACACCGTCATCTGCAACGCTTCTGAATTCCTCTTTATCAGCCCACTGCCGCAGAATCCATACATCACTACTTCTGAACTGCCGTTTCCTCAAGCCGCCGCGATCCCCTTCCCCTCATCGCCAGCAAAGTGAGCGACGTTGCTCCGAGCGCGATGGCCACTCCCGACACGCTCAGTGCAAATGGAGCGCTGACGGCCTGAGCGAGGGAGCCCATCAACAGGCCGCCGATTGCCGACGATCCCCAGCCCAGCTGATGGATGCTCATGACCCTTCCGCGGAACTCATCGTCGACGATGCTTTGAAGGAGCGTGTTGTTGATCGTGCCGAACGCCGTGCTTGCCGCGCCAACGACGAGAATGAACGATAGGGATGCGGGCAGATAGGTGATCTGCGCGAAGAGCAAGAGACCGGCTCCATAGGTAAGACCCGTTACTACTTGCAGCAATGCCGAGTCCTTGAGCCTGCCGAAGAGTATCAGGAGGAGCGTTCCGCTCAGGCCGCCGATGCCGCTGGCAAGCAGCAAGTTTCCGTAGGTCTCGACGCCACCTTGCAGAACGGTGTCGGCGAACACCGGCAATAGAGTTCCAAAGGAAGAACCGAAGATGCCCGCGAGAATTCCGAGTGCCACTAGGCTGATGATGGTCGTGCTGCCTCGAATGTAGGCGAACCCTTCTGCCAGGTCGTTCCACGGCATCGTCCGCTTGCGGTTGCCTATGTGAGGTTGTGGATCGACCAGCGCGAACATCACGACCGTACCGACGTACATGGCGCCGACGAAGAAAAACACGCCTTCGATGTCAAGCGTCCTGACCAGCGGCGCGAACAGGAACGGCCCGATCACCGTTGAGCCGGACATCAGGAGCGATTGGAGGACGACGGCGTTCATCAGATGCTGACGCGGCACGAGGTTCGGGACGATGGCCTGGCGGCAGGGAATGTCGAACGACAGTAAGACCCCGTTCGCCAGCGAGATTGCCAGGAGCTGCCACGGCTCGATGATATCCGTCGCGGCCAGAACACCCGTCAGCAACGCCGTGAACGCGAAGAGCGCCCTCGTGATAACAACCAGCCTCATGCGGTTGACTCGGTCTGCCACGACGCCTCCCCACATCGACAGGAGCAGGATCGGGCCCAGTCCCGCAAAGGTAACCAGACCCAGCATGAGCGGTGAATCGGTAAGCTGATGCATCAGCCACAGCCGGCCGGCGATGAGCGCCCATATGCCGATGTTCGAGAAGGCGTTGCCTACCCAAAACAGGCGGTAGCTGGTGTATTGAAATGCCGCGAAGGGGCCGGCGGCAACTTCCTGGGAGCGTTCGTCAAGGGCCATGTTCGACAGTATATCCCGAACGGCGACGCCACTCGTGAGAACCGGCATTCCGTTGACGGTCTACACGCCCGGTGCTACACTCCCCGCGATTTGAAAAGGCCTTGAAACGGGCTACCATTGCCATACTTGCTCTCAACAGGATCATAAGTCCATGAGCTATCGACTGGGCGTCGATGTCGGGGGAACGTTCACCGACCTCGCCCTCTACGACACCGATACCGACCGCCTCGAATTCGCCAAGACCCCTTCCACACCGGTCAACCAGGCCCTCGGAGTAGCCGCCGGAATCCGCGAACTGATGGACCGGCACGTCGTTTCCCCCGACCGGATCGACTTCTTCATACATGGGACGACGGTAGCGACGAACACGCTCCTTGAACGCAAGGGGGCGAAGACCGCCCTGATCGTTACCGCTGGCTTCCGCGATGTCCTGCAGATTGGCCGGCAGGACAGGCCCGACCTCTACGACTGGCGCATTCGCCGCTCCGATCCGCTTGTTCCGCGCCACCTGCGATTCGAGGCGCAAGAGAGGGTGCTCCACACGGGAGAGGTGCTGACTCCCATGGAACGCGAGGCGCTCGACCACGTCATCAAGCGTGTCAGGGACGCCAACGTCGACGCCGTGGCGGTGTGTCTCCTCCATTCCTACGCCAACCCCGCGCACGAGCAGGCCATCGGAGACGCCATTCGCCGCGAGCTGCCGGACATCCCCGTCTCACTCTCACATGAGATACTGCCGGAGTTCAAAGAGTACGAGCGGATGAGTACTACCACCATCAACGCCTATGTCGCTCCCGTCATGGAGCGATACCTGAGAAGGCTTGAGGCGAGTATCGCCGACGTGGGACTCAAGTCCGATCTGTACATCATGCAGTCCAACGGCGGCACGATGGGCGCGGAGACGGCAATCGACCGTCCCGTTCACACGATCTTGTCGGGGCCTGCGGCGGGTGTCATCGGGGCCGTCGCCATCGCGAAGCAGGCGGGGAAGCCGAACAGCATTTCCATCGACATGGGCGGCACCAGCTTCGACGTGTCGCTCTCATACAAGGGAGAAGTCCGCCGTACCCAGGAGAGCGAGCTCGAACGCCTTCCCGTCAAGGTTCCCATGGTGGATATCCACACGCTCGGCGCGGGTGGCGGAAGCATCGCGTGGATAGACCCCGGTGGAGCGCTCCGAGTCGGCCCCCAGAGCGCGGGCGCCGATCCGGGACCCGCGTGCTACGGCAACGGGGGCGCCGAAGCCACCGTGACTGACGCGAACCTCGTCCTCGGCAGACTGGGCGCGACGAGCCTGCTCGGCGGGACGATGACACTGGACATCGAACTGGCACGAAACGTCATCTCCGAACGCATCGCCAAGCCGCTGGGCCTCACCGTGGAAGAGGCCGCCGAGGGCATCGTGCAGGTTGTCAACGCCAGCATGGTGAAGGGCATCCGAGTCGTATCCGTCTCCAAAGGCTACGACCCACGCGAGTTCTGCCTCGTCGCGTTCGGCGGAGCGGGTCCGCTCCACGCCTCCGAGCTTGCAGATGAGATGGACATCCCAGCCGTCCTCGTTCCCGTCGCACCGGGCGTCACCTCGGCCCTGGGCCTGCTGATGGCCGACCTTCGACACGACTTTGCGCAGACGGTGCTAAAACCCGGCAGCGAGCTGTCACCAACGGCGATTACGACTTGGTACGACCAACTGGAAACGCAGGCTATGGAGCAGATGTCCCGTGAAGGTGTCGCAGCTGGGGACGTTTCCCTCGTCCGCGCGGCCGATGCACGGTATGTCGGGCAGGGCTACGAGCTAGAGGTGCTGGCAGCATCCGGCAAGCTCGAACAGAGCGATGTCGAGGAGATCATGGAGCGGTTCCACGAAGCCCACGTCCGCAACTACGGGTACGCATCGCGAGACAACGCGGTCGAGGTGGTGAACCTGCGAGTCACCGCCCTCGCGACCATGCCTCGACCCGACCTTGCCCATGATTCGCAGGACGTCGGCGGTGACCCCTCCCGCGCCCTGATAGGTCACCGAGACGTGTACTTCCGGAACGAACCGAAACAGACGAGCATCGTCGATCGCACCGGACTCCGTCCCGGCGACGTGATCGAAGGCCCTGCAATCATAGAGCAGCTCGACTCCACAACCGTCGTATGGGAGCACCAATCGGCAACCGTCGACAGCTACCTCAACCTGCTCGTAACAGGCGTCACAAATAGCGTCTAGGAGTACCCGAAGCCCGGTTCACCACACCCTACCAATTACTTTCTACTCACTACTTTCTCTCCCTCAGGTATCACCATGACACCAACTAACGTCGATCCGATCACCCTCGAAGTGATGCGCAACGGGTTCTACTCCATAGCCGACGAGATGATCGCCGCGCTCATTCGGGCCAGCTACTCGACCAACATCAAGGACCGGCGGGACACGTCCGGCGCGATCTACACCGGTTCCGGCGAGGTCGTTGTAGTGGCGCAGAGTGAGATCGGCACTCCCCTGCACCTCGGCACGATGCACTCCGCCGTCCTGACCGCGATGGACCTGTACCCGTTCGACGAGTTAGAGCCGGGCGACGCCGTGGCGCTGAACACGCCCTACCCCGCAGGCCCGGGCCACCTCAACGACCTGGCCCTGATATCTCCGGTCTTCTACAAGGGCGAGCTTATCGCCATCACCGCCAATCAGGCCCACCACGTCGACATGGGCGGCTTCGCGCCCGGTTCGATGCCGTTCGGAGTTACGGAGATCTTCCAGGAGGGTCTGCAAATCCCTCCCGTGCGGCTGTTCCGTAAAGGAGAGCTCGACCGCGACCTGTGGGCTCTAATCGCTCAGAACGTTCGCCCAAGGACCGAGGTCCGAGGCGACCTCCTTGCTCAGTTCGCCGCCAACAATGTTGCCGAGCGTCGGCTGACCGACCTATCGTCGCGGTACGGGTCCGAGATGGTGAGGCGCTACCTCGACGAGATGCTGAACTACTCCGAGCGCCGCATGAGAGCCGCGCTCAAGCAGATACCCGAGGGCATCTACGAGTTCGAGGACTCGATGGAAGGCGACGGCATCGTAGAATCACCAATCACCGTCAGAGTCAAATTAGAGTCTAAGGGCGACTCGTTCATTGCCGACTTCACGGAGAGCGACGACTCCTGCCAGGGCCCCCTCAACTGCCGGTGGCCGTCGGTCGCCGCCTGCGTCTACTACGTGCTCAAGGCCTGCCTAGATCCCGAGCTTCCGCCGAACGCGGGGGCCTATCGTCCCGTCGAGGTGAAGGTGCGAGAGGGCAGCCTCCTGTCCGCGCAGTACCCGACTGCCGTGTGCAACGCCAACATCATCACGACGCAGCGGATCACCGACGCGCTCCTCGGCGCGCTCGCGCCCGTCATTCCCGACAAGGTGCTGGCGGCCTGCTCCGGCACCATGAACCTGCTCAACATCGGAGGGATCGACCCGCGCAACGGCATCTACTACAACTACATCGAGACATACGCCGGCGGCCAGGGAGCCATGCACAACGCCGACGGGATGGACGCGGTCCAGAACCACATGACAAACACTCGCAACGCCCCGGTGGAGGCTATCGAGCTTGCCTATCCCCTGCTCGTGGAGAAATACGGTCTCGTGCCCAACAGCGAGGGAGCGGGACAGCACAGGGGCGGCCTCGGCATCCAGCGACACCTGCGCGTTCTTGGCGAGAGCGTCACCCTCACACTCAGTTCCGATCGGGAAAAGGTGAGTCCGTGGGGCCTGTTCGGAGGCGAGGGCGCCGACCGTTCCGCATGTGTGATAGCAGCACCCGACGGAACGGAGAAACGGCTCCCCTCCAAGGTCACCACGAGCGTGCCGCATGACCACGTCATCAAGACGAAGACTCCGGGCGGCGGAGGTTGGGGCGACGCCAAGACCCGCGACTCTGAGGCCGTCGCTCACGACGTGCTCGAAGAGTTCATCTCGCCGGAGCGGGCCGAATCGGTGTACGGGGTCGGGGTTGATAGCTAACGGGCGTCTCCGACGGCCTACGGCTTTGCCATCGTGTAACCCACGCGGGGCTGCGTGATGATGTACTTCGGGTCACTCCCGTCCTCGCCCAGCTTGCGACGGACCTTCTTCACCATGGCCCGCACCAGCTGCGCGTCGCCGGAGTACTCCGGTCCCCATACTCGCTGCAATATCTGGTCGTGCGTCAGAACGCGCCCGGAGTTGACGGAAAGCTCGAACAGCAGCTTGTACTCGGTCGCCGTCAGGTGGACGGGAGCGTCTGACACCGTCACGCCGCGCTCCATGTAGTCGATGGTAAGCTCCCCCAGCCGGTAGGGCCTATGCACCTCGGCGTGATCGAACACCGCCCTCTTACGCAGCGACGCCTCGATTCTCGCCACCAGCTCGTTCGGCGAGAAGGGCTTGACGATGTAGTCGTCCGCCCCCATCCGCAACGCCTGTACGATATGCTCTTCCCCGCTGTGCCCCGACAGGAAGATGACAGGCACCGTGGACACCTTGCGGATTCGCTTCATGACGTCGAACCCGCTGACGCCCGGCAGGATCAAGTCCAGCAACACGAGGTCGGGCTGCTCTATCTCCAGGAAGTGGACCAGCTCGTCGGGGTTGCCGGTGCCCATACAGGTGTAGCCTGCCTCCGAGAGCGTGTTCCGAACGTATCGCAGGAGATGCGGGTCGTCGTCGATGGCAAGAATCGTCGCCGACTCCTCCGGTCTCGCTACTTGAACTCCGAAGTCTGAATCGACCCCATCGGACACGGCCTGCTCACTCGCCGGAATCCTGAAGGTGAAACGGGACCCGCGTCCCTCCCCTTCACTCTCTACCCAAATGCGGCCCCCGTGCCCCTCGACGATTCCCTTGCAGATCGCGAGGCCCAGACCGTCCCCCTCGATCCTTTGCCCCCCGTCCTCACCATCGACCGGAGAGTACGGCGTGAACATGCGCTCCATCCGGTCGGGGGACAATCCCCTGCCCTCGTCCGTGACGGCGATCTCCACGTGACCGTCCTTCTCCAACGCGGTCACTCTGATCGTCGAGGATTCGGGTGAATACTTGGAGGCGTTGGACCAGAGGTTGTTCAGCACCTGGGCGATACGCGGCGTATCCGCCTCGACGCGCGGCAGTCCGGGCGGGAGGTCGACTTCGATCTCGTTTCGCGCGCCGCCGCGCAGGAAGATGTCCTTTGCCTCCGCAATCAGATACGCGACATCCGTCGGTTCGGGATCGACCGACAACGCCCCCGCCTCGATGCGCGTCAGGTCGAGAAGGTTGTTGATGAGGTCGCGCAGGAGATCGGTCTGCTGGTCGATGATCCGGAAGAACTGCCGCGTCTCCGCCTGGTCGAAGAGCGAGGGATTGCTGAGCACGGTGGCCGTCGACCCCTTTATAGTGGTCAACGGCGTTCGCAGCTCATGGCTCACCATGCCGAGGAACTCGCTTCGCATGGCGAGGCGAGTGCGAAGCTCCTCGTTTTCCCGCTCAAGGCTTTCGACTTCCTTCGACGACTCGTTCTGCTTGGACATATGCGTGGTCTCGCGTCGCGAGGGTGCGGATGTCGGGATTATAGCACGGGCTATAGCCAGTCCACTTAACGGGGCCACCTAGCTCAAAAAGCTGCGGGAAAGTCATGGAACGGTCATGCAACTGCCCTTGACGGTCATACTGTGGTCATAGGCATCGCCTACGATGTGGTTATGAGAACCAGCACACAGGGAAGGAGGATTACCATGAAAGGAAAAAACGCCATATTGATCGGAGCGGCGCTGTTTCTGGTTGTCGCGGCCGGGTGTTCAGCCAGCGCCGACGGCGTGTACCACCCCGAACCTCCCTGCAACGCGGAATGCGAGGCGCGAAGACAGGCGGATCGGGAGTACTACGCAGAGAACTACCCCACACGCGAGGATTCGCTGCGAGTACGCGAATGCGCGACTGCCAAGACAGGATATGACGAGTTTCCTGACCTGCCGGCCGATTCTGGGCCTCCGAGCCTGACGCCGGGGACGCCCAAGCCTGTCCAACGGATCGAGGAGGATATGCCCTTCAGGTTGGTCGAGAGGGCGCTGGTCGCAGTTGGACAGAGGAAACCGCTGCGGGAGAGAGTATATGCGGCCCTTAACGAATGCGTCTTCGAGCTCGGTCTTGAAGCCAAGTACCACTCACCATGGCAGCAAGAGAAGTTTCGCCCTCGCAACAGTTGATAGGAAACGAAAGCAGGTGGCCGCATTGCCAGGCGATTCTGAGTCCGATACGCTCCCGCGAGTACCTGCGTCTTGCCGAGGGTTGAATCATTCTCGCAATGCTGCCCAAAAAGGAGTAAATCCGATATGACCACCGTAATGGCAACGGAACCCGTCCTCACGGCGCGGGGACTGATGCAGAACTTTGGCGAGCGGAGCGTCCTGGATGGCGCCGGTCTGGAACTCCGCCACGGAGAGGTTCTCGCCGTGGTGGGGGTGAGCGGCTCCGGCAAGTCGACGCTGCTCTACGCTCTTGCGGGCCTCCGGCAGCCGGACGGCGGCACCGTCGCATGGGGCGACCACGCGGACGTCTGGAGCCTCGGTGAGCCGGACATCACGTTAACTCGCCGGGCCGCATGCGGCTTCGTCTTCCAGTTCCCTGCCTTTCTCGACGACATGACCATCGCCGCGAACGTAGCCGTTCCGCTCGTCGTGTCGGGAACCAAGCCGCGCGATGCTCGCAAGCGGGCGCGTGACCTGCTCGACAAGTTCGGTCTCGGCCCGCTGGCGGACAACTACCCCTCAACACTCTCAGGCGGCGAGCTGCAGCGCGCCTCGATAGCACGGGCACTGGTGATGGAACCCAGCATCGTCTTCTGCGACGAGCCGACCGGCGCGCTGGACGAGCAGAACTCCGAGCTCGTGGTCGGCGAGCTGCGAAGAGTCGCCGCCGAGTTTGGCGTAGGCGTCCTGATAGTCACCCACGATCCCTTCGTGTGGGCCATGTGCGACCGCGTGCTCCGGCTGAACGAGGGGAAACTGGACGAGGAGCGTGCGTCATGATGCTGTTCTTCCGTTTCATCTGGCCCCGTTCTTGGAGATCGTTCTCCGTCTGGATTCCCCTGATAGCGGTCGGACTCATCTCATGCATCGGACTCTCACTCGCTATGGGCTTCCGCTCCGGCTTGCTCGCCCAACACGAGACCGCCACGCTGCGTGACGGCGGAAGCGGGTTTCGGCCCATGACTCGCTCAGCCGGTGATCCGCCCCTGCGCTCATCGAATACTGTAGCCACCGGGTACGGGCCTCTGACGGTCACGTTATTTTGGGGAGAGGAAGGTCAGCGACTCAAGCTCCCCGGCATTCCACAGATTGAAGAGAGCGGCACTGTTCTGGCCTCCCCTGCCGTCTTGGCTCAGCTTGATGACGACTGGACGGGCGAGATAGAAGGCTGGCTGGGAGACCGCCCTGCTAGGACGCTACCCAATGTGGCATTGGCATATCCACGAGAGTTGGTGATTGTCGAGTTCATTGATGCGGTCCCGACGGATGCTGTGTCAGGTTTGCACTTCCAGCCGATTCTCGTCAAAGAGAGCTACGGTCCCGATACCAGCATTGTGATCTTGGGGCTGCTTGTCCTTGCGCTCCCGTCCATAGCGCTGGCAAGGGCCGGCGCCGCCGTGCACCTGAACGCTAGGTCACGTCGGTATGGGTTGTTGAGAGTCCTCGGCGCTACTCCGCGAAAGCTAGCCCTGCTTATCGCTCTCGACATCGCGGCGCCGGTCTTGGCGGGGGCGCTGCTCGGCTCTGTCGCTTATGCGGCCACCTTGTCGTCTTTGAACACATTCACACTTGCCGGGAACTCATACTGGGCAAGCGATCTTGTCCTTCCCATCGCTTTGGCCCTTGCCTTGCCGCTCTTGGTCGTTATGGTCGGGCTGTTGAGCGCCGTCCGTATGGTTACCAGTGGGGGACGAGACCCAGTAAGAACACTGCGAAAAGAACGCAAGCCTGCGTCTTACCTTGCGTATCTCTCCTCGGCCGGCATCGTGGCCGGTCCCGCCGCCATGTTTTGGGCGTCAAACGCAGATTTTACGCTATCGGTGTGGCTAATTACGGCGGGAATGCTCCTGAGCGTCGTCGGGCTCGAGGGACTGTCTCGAGTCGCGGTGGTTGCCGCTGGCAGGCTGTTCGCCGAATGGACGCGGGCACAGGTGGCCGGATCACGGATGTACCGGGGCGGAGCCGAAGCCGTCCTGGGCGTCTCCGCCACTTCCGTAGCCGTCCTCCTCATCGTGTTCACCGTGTATTCGAATTTTGATAACCGCCCACCTCCGACCGGGGATTTCGACATGTTGGTCCGTCTTCCGACCCTTAGGGTATCTGAACCGATCGTGCAAGCGATGGAGGCTATTGACGGTGTCACCAGGGTAGTGGCCGTAGGTCGTATCAATGTTGACCAAGAACGAGGACTGGTGTATGTAATGACGTGTGACGATGTACGTGGCTCGGTGACCCTCGACGCGCTATGTACCGCAGGGAGTGTGTTCTTGGGTCATGGTATTCCCGACATGGATACCGTGACACTACGGTACAAGACCTACCCCAACTCCTTTGGTCGCGCTGAAGGGGATCCCTCAATTCCGGGCACCTACCCTGTAGGGGGACATATTATGGCTGCATGGTTTTACGGAGAGCGGAATGACATCGTACTCATGGTCGAAGAGCGGCCCACTCCTGATCATACCCTCCTTCTCATAACCACCGACGGCGAACCAGGCTCACTCCGCCGGGTCATCGAAGGTTTGCGGGAGCGGCCGGAGGAGTCGTATCCAACCACCCGGGCCGCCCTTATCTCAGGGGGTACCGACGATCAGCTCGTCGTCTTCCCATACCTGTTCGTGATGGCTATGACGGCCGCGGGCATGGCCGCGGTCGCGCTGCTCTACGCCATTATGTTGCTCTTCCGCCAGCGCCAGGCGGAGTTCAGGGCGCTCCGCTCATTCGGCGCGACCCGGACGCTGCTGGCTGTCGATCTCGCGCTGCTGTTCGCCGTCCCGCTGATACTCGCCTTCGGGCTGGCCGTCGCCTCCGGCATCATCCTGGCAGCGAGCTACAACGCGGCGTTTGGCGTACCCGCCTCGCCGGGAAACCCGCAAGCTATAGCAGCCATGGCATTTGTATTGGCGGTCGGCATAGCCGCCACCGCCCTCGTTGCTGGCAGGGCCACCCGCATTCCGCCGCTCGTGTCGGACCCCGACGCCACGACATCCTAACCCCATCACGGTCCGGTCACCGCTCATCCCCGGTCGCCATATGGGCCGGGGATTTGCTTTGTCCGTTCACCTTGCGATTTACACGAATGTCCCTTCGTTGTACCCTTTCGGCCAACGGCGGAACTGAACAAACAGCAAGACTCATGGCAGAGGCAAGCAAGACATGGCAACCAACACGCTCATAATCGACGGCGACTACCCCATGGCGAACGGCGCAATCGACTCTCAGCGCGATCTAACTCTGCCCATCGAGCAGGCTCGCGCGCCTGAGGACCTCAATAGCTGGTTTGGTGGCAGGACGACGGCATCATGGCGACCCTGCCGGAGATGCGCAAGGGGCGTGTCGCCGCAGCCCTGGTCAAGGTTGCCGTCTGCGTCAAGAAGCCCGGCCATCCGCACGGCGAGTACCGCAGCAAGGAGAACGCCCACGCCGCCGGAAGGGGGCAGCTTGCCTACTACAAGCTGCTGGAGGCGCAGAACGAAGCGGCCATTCTGGACACCTCGGAAGGATTCGCCAACCACATGGATAAATGGGAGGAGGCCACCGACTACGACGACCTCCCCGTCGGCATGATACTCGGCATGGAGGGCGCGGACGCCATCACGTGGCCGGAGCAGGTACACGACTGGTACGCCGACGGCCTCCGCGTCATCAGCCTCTCCCACTACGGCGTGAGCTACTACTCGCACGGCACCGGAACGGGCACGACGGGCGGCCTCACCCCCATGGCAAAGCCTCTTCTGGAGGCCATGAGCGACCTCGGCATGATCCTCGACGTGACGCACACCTCCGACCAGTCGGTCCGCGAGGAGTTCGAGCTGTTCAACGGCCCTGCCCTCGCGAGTCACCAGAACTGCCGCGCCCTCGTCCCCGGCGAACGCCAGCAGCCGGACGACATACTGCTGGAAGTCATCCGGCGAGGCGGCGTGATCGGCTCCTCGATGGATACCTGGATGCTCAACAAGTACTACTCCATCGACTGGAAGACGATCGGCCACAAGCGGGCTGACGTGTTCCCAAGTCCTCTTATTACGCTTGAAGACCTCGTCGACCACATGGACTACGTGTGCCAACTGGCCGGCAACTCCCAACACGCGGGCATCGGCGGCGATACCGACGGGCAAGGCGGCTCCGACGGCGCTCCCCACGACGTGGACACCGTTGCCGACTACCAGAAGATCGCCGATATCCTCGACCGGCGAGGCTACACCAAAGAGGACGTCGAGAACGTCATGTACAAGAACTGGCAGCGGTTCTTCGAGAAGTGGCTTCCGTAGACATGCCCAGGCAGCCCAACATCCTCTTCATTCTCACCGATCAGCAGAGGCGCGACTCGCTCGCGGCGTATGGCAACGACTGGATCGAAGCGCCGAACATAGACGGCCTCGCACAACGCAGCATCGTATTCGACAACGCCTACGTAACCCAGCCGGTATGCACACCGTCCCGCGCCTCGATCATGACCGGCATGTATCCCCAGTCGACCGGCCTCATCGGCAACGGCATCCACCTGCCGAATGACGCGCAGACCATCGCCGAGATGGTCTCGGACGACTACCTCTGCGCGCACTATGGGAAGTGGCACCTCGGCAACGACCTGATTCCCCAGCACGGCTTCGAGGAGTGGCTGAGCATCGAGGACTGGCACCTAAACGCCGGCACGACCACCAGGAAAGAGCACCGGTTTCTCGAGTCCGACTACAACGCGTGGCTCCGCTCACACGGCGTCGAGCCGCCGTCGGGACAATCGTACGAGACTTGGTTCCCCACGGCCGGTCTGTCGGCTGAACTGACACAGGCGGGCTACCTCGGAGGCGAGGCCTCGCGGTTCATTCGCGAACACGCCGAGTCTCCACATCGAGACCGCCCATTCATGCTCTTCACCTCGTTCTTCGAGCCGCATCCGCCCTACACAGGCCCTCTGAACGGCCTGTACGATCCCGCCTCTTTGCCCGTCGGCCCCGCATTTACGAAATACCCCGAAGGCGGATCACTGGTGAACCGGCTTCGCGCCGAACACTACCTGTCCGGCGGACTCAATCCCCTTGCGGAAAAGGGAGGCGACATCCACGACACCACGACGGAAGAGGGATGGCGAAAGCTCCGCGCCCAATACTTCGCAAACGTGACGCTGGTCGACCGCAACGTCGGACGAATCCTCAGCGCCCTCGAAGAGTCCGGGCAGGCGGACAACACCATCATCGTATTCACCAGCGAGCACGGCGAGATGGCGGGAGATCACGGGATGCTCGAAAAGCGCTCCATGTACGAAGAGGCGACCCGCGTGCCCCTGTTCATTCACGTGCCGTGGCTGAGCGAAGGGACGCGGAGAATCGAGGGCAGCGTGAGCCTCATCGACCTCGTGCCCACCCTGCTCGACCTCGTGGGAGATCCGGTGCCCACTCACATCGAGGGTTCCAGCTTAGCACCCGTCCTTCAAGGAGACGAGACTCTCGACGACAACGACGTCTTCCTCCAGTGGAACGGCTACGGCGACCGAAACCTCGGCAACCCAGCCATCAACCGCATGGTCTCGGCCCCCTGGCGTTCGGTCGTCACCGGCGACCGCTGGAAGCTGAACCTCAGCCACGCCGATCAGTCGGAGCTATACGACCTCAACTCCGACCCGCACGAGATGCGCAACCTCTTCGACGACCCCACTCACCGCGACCGTATCCGAGACATGACCGCCCGCGTCAGAATATGGATGCACGGGGTAGGCGACACTACCCCGCTGCCTTCCGTCTAGCCGGACGCCTATCGCACACTCAAAACCACTGTGCCTTGTCGACGACGTTCCGCAGGGGCTTCCCCTCGCTGAAGCGCACGCAGTTATCGACGAACACCTCCGTGCGTCGGTCGTCGATGTAAGGCCCGTCCGCGGCGATATGCGGAGTCATGATGACGTTCGGCAGCCGCCAGAGCGGGTGTGACGGCGGCAGCGGCTCGACCTCATACACGTCCAGCGCCGCCCCGGCGATTTCTCCCGCTTCGAGCATCTCCGCTAGGTCCTTCAGGTTGGTCGTCGCGCCACGCCCGATATTGATGAAGAACGCGGTGGCCTTCATCTCTCGGAGTGTCGAACGATTGAACAGCCCCTGCGTACTCGGCGTCTCCGGCACCGTCACGATGAGGAAGTCCGCCCTGGGTATAACTTCCTCCAGGGCGTCCGGTGTGTACAGCTCACCGACGCCCGGCGGAGGTTCGGAAACCCTCGCGTCGACTCCTACTACGGTCACTCCGAACTCCGCGCAGAGTCGCGCCGTCTCCGCCCCGATTCCGCCCACCCCGACGATCACCGCAGTGGCCTCCGGCAGATGGACGGCGTCGTAACCTTTCTTCCATTCGCCGTCGCTCTGCCGGTCGCGGTAGACGTGCAGACCGCGAGCGAAGGATAGGACGTAGGCCATGATGTGCGCGCTTATGTGATCGTTGAATATCCCGCGCATATTAGTTACGACCACGTCGCTCTGAACGAGCCCCTCGTGGTAGTAACCGGCCTTCGGCCCCGCTTGCGGCGACTGAATCCACTGAAGCCTTTGGGCGCGCTCGAACAGCTCCGGGACGATGTCCCCAAATGCGGCATCCGCATCGACGATTCCAGCCGCAGCCTGCTCCACCGTCTTGCAGTACCGTATGTCCACACCCGGTACAACCTCCCGGATCTTGTCGGGCCATGTCCTGGCGGCCGGTGTGCGGGCTCCCGGGTCTTGCGGTTCGAGGATGACGAGCTTGTATGTCATAGGTGCCTCCGGCCACGATGGTACTGCATCCTTGGGACGCAAGTCACGGACAGCTACGTGACTCCCGTCACTACCGCAGCGTCCAGATGCGCCGATACGCGGTCGTGTATGCAAGGAGACACAGTCCGAATGCCACTGTGGTAGCCACCACCGCCTCCTGCGCTCCAAACCTCTGTGCCATGCTTCCGACGATCAGCGTACCAACCGGGAATACGGCAAACGTAGCGCCGAGCAAGGCCGTCACGCGCCCGCGCAGCCGGTCGGGAATGATGCGCTGTACTGCCGTGCTTGCGAGTACGTAGACCATCATCATCAGCCCGCTGTACGTCAGGACGACCGCAAGAGCGGCAGGCAGAAATGTTACCTGCGTGAATGCAAGCATACCGGCAACTGTCCCCATGCACGCGAACGCTATTGCCCGCGCCTTGAACCGAATATCACCGAGGCTCGCGAGAAGCAGCGTTCCGAGCGTCATGCCCGCCCCCAGCGCTCCGATGATGAACCCGAGCGTGTCAGGCCCGCCTTCGAAGACCTCGGCGACATACACCGGCATGAGCCCCATGTTGACCGGCGCGATGAACAGCATCAACATGGCAGGAAGGATGTAAATGGCGAGAATCCGCTTCTCTCGCACGAGGTACATTATTCCCTCGACGAGGTCATTCGCCGGTGAACCGGCCTCTGGCTTACGCGATGCTTTACCCTTCAGTTGGATTCGCAGTCCTACCGCCAGTGCAAGTATGTACAGCGCCAGCGAGACTGTCATCGTCGGCCCGGACCCGACAAGACCGATGGCCACTCCGGTTATGGCCGGCACGATGAACCGGGTGAAGCTTCCGGTAAGCATGAAGAGGGAAAACCCGTTCGTCATGAGCCGGCCGGGTACGATGTTCGGTATCAGCGACGACTCGATGACCATGCGCAGTGTACGAACGGCGCCATTTACGAATATGTAGGCGAATATGTGCCACGCGGCCACCGCCTCGGCGAACACGAACGAGGTAAGCGCTGCAGTTAGCACAATATGCGCTGCGATGCACGCCCTCAATAGGGTCTTGCGGTCCCAACGGTCGATGTAGACCCCGCCCAGAGGCCCGATGACGACGGATGGCAACGCCCCCATTCCCACCGAGAGCGTGGTGAGCAGAGCCGACTGAGTGACCTGGTAGGTCAGCCAGCCCAGTACGACCCCCTCCACCCACAAGCTGCTGTTATTGCACCAGCCGGTGAACCACAGCAGCCGGAAGTCGCGTACACACAGCGAGTGAAGAGTCCGAATCCTTCCGAACGAGCGGAGAAACCCCTTCGAGGCTGCTGCTTTCCGCCGTCGATCGTCGGAAGCGGATTGCAAAACGTGTGTTCCGTTACGCGGGTTGAGGTTCCAGCTTTTCAGACGAGTCCAACGAGCTATCGTCGGTGGTCTCTTCGTCCATTTCCAGGCTTTCGCCCGTCCGGTAGCTCCAGACGCCCCGGAACACGAATGGTATCCCAATCACCACGACAAGAACTGAGGCCCCCGAGATCAGCGAGGCTATGGGTGCGCCGAAGAGTTGGGCCAGCCCGCCCACAAGTAGAGTGCCTAGAGGGAAAAAGGCGTGTGTCATCATCGAAAGGGCCGCAATCCTACCTCGCAACGCGTCAGGCACGATGGACTGGATGAGCGCACTCGCCACCGTCCACGTCATGACCATCGTTGCCCCATACAGCATGATGATGGGGAAGGCGAGGAGCAGCGTGTCGCTGTGAGAGAAAGCCATCACTCCCAAGGCCGTGGCTGCGCCCGTAATCAGTACGATCCTCGCCCGTCTCCTCGAATCGCCCACGGTCGCAATCGCTATCGTGCCGATCGTCATTCCCCCGCCGAGCGCCGCGACGAGCAGTCCGAGGACCTGTGGTCCGGCGCCGAACACATCCGAGGCGAATACCGGCATCAGGCCCATGTTGATCGTGCTTATGAACGTCAGCATTGCCGTCGTCAAGACCATCATGGCGAGGACGACCCGCGAACCTTTCACATATCTAGCGGTCTCCTGCAAATCGGTCAAGAAGGTCTTCGGCTTGATTGGCTGTCGTTCTCTCTCGGGCACTCGCACGTGCAGGGTGAGTTTGATTCCTACCAGTACAAACGCACAGGCTAGCATGATGGAAACGCCCGGTCCGATCAGTGCGATCAGGAACCCCGTCACCGCGGGCGCGATCAGCCTCGTGACGCTCCCCGCAAAAGCCACGAGCGCGAACGCGTTGACCATGAGCCTCTTTGGAACGACGGTTGCCAAGATCGCCTGCTCGACCGGCAAGAGGAATGAACCCGACACGCCCATCAGGAAGCTGACGGCAAAGATATGCCACGGTTGGAGAAAACCGAGAATCACGATGACGCCAAATACACCGATGAAAGTTACGTATGATGCCATCGCCGCAATCATCACCTTCTTCCGGTCGAGGCTGTCGATAAGGACGCCGGCGATCGGCGCAATGATGATCGGCGGGACTGCTCCCATGCCGATGGCGAGGCCGGTCAGGAGTGGGGACGACGTGAGCTCGTAAGTAAGCCACCCTGTAGTGATGTTGATGATCCAGCCGCTGATCGACATGCAGAACATCACGGCCCACATGAAGCCGAAATCCCGGTGTTGGAACGACTCCAACGTGCGGAGCCTCGTGTACCCTGAGTAGAACCGGGTGCGGGACACGGAGGGAGACTTTTGACGGTCGGAATCTGAAGCAGAGTTGCGGACGGGAGGAACGCCCCCGCCTGGGGACGTACGCCTGATATCTTGCATGGCTGGTTTTATGCTCTCGGTTGTAGAGTACCGTCTGCGCCGCTTTGCCCTGTGCCGTTAATTTCGGGGCGGACACTCGCCAGCAAGTTATTCACGCGACTTGATAAAAGTTTACTGCTGAGGAATTCATGAATCAACTATATTTCACCTCTCTTAGATTGCAATTTTTGGCAATCCCGGAACATACTGCTTTCGACACATTCGGAGGTAGACCCCATGAAGCTCAAAGGCTATGAAATCATCACCCGCGCGCTATCACGCGCGGGCGCCAAGACCGTCTTCACCATCGCGGGCGACCATACCTTGCCGCTCATGGACCACATGGCCGATGAGGGCTTCACCTTTATCGACGTGAGGCACGAGCAGGCCGCCGTCGACATGGCAAACGCCTACGGCCGCATCACGGGCAGACCGGGCGTCACCATGTTCACGACGCCCGGCCATGCAAACGCCATTCCCGGCCTGACCTTCGCCCACCACATGGAGACGCCCGTGGTGAATATCAGCGGCAGCGCGACCCAGGACCGCTTGGGACTAGGAGCGTCCCAGGAGATAGACCAAGTCGGCATGGCCAAGCCGGTCACAAAGGGGGCGTGGCTGCTGGGAGATCCGCTCCGCGCGCCGGAATACATTGCACGGGCGTTCCGCACCGCCCTCAACGGCCGGCGAGGCCCCGTACACCTCACCATCCCACTCGACGTTCAAGAGGCCACCGTCTCCGCGGAGCAAGTACTCCACCGGACGATGGAGTATCCCACCTCACGCGGCCCCGCCCACGCGGCCTCAGCCGACATCCAAGCCGCCGTCGACCTCCTCCAAACCGCCAAGCGCCCCCTCATCATCGCCGCAAACGGCGCGTATACCGTGCAGCACGAGGAAATCGAGCGTCTGGTCGAGACCACCGGCATTCCCGTCTTCACCGAGCAGTCCGCCCGCGGGGTCATCTCCGACGATCACCCACTCTGCGCCGGCTACTCCGATGGCAGGGTCAACGATGCCGCCAAGTCGATTCACGAGGCCGACACCCTCCTTCTGCTGGGCAAGAAACTGGACTACACGATCTCCTTCGGCGGCCCGCCGACCATCGGCGCGACGACGAAGATCATTCAGGTCGAGCCGGCATGGGAGCATGTCGGCACGGCGCGCGACGTTGAGCTTGGCATCGTCGCCGACCCCGGAGCCGTCGTGCGCCAGCTAGCAGACGAGGCGTCGACCCGCTCGTGGCCCGCTCACCCAATGGTGGCCTCACTCAAGAGCGCCATAACCGATCAGGCAGCTTCCCTCGACAATCGGATGTCAGCCAACGGTGAGCTTCATGCCATGGACCTGCACTCAACCGTAAAGCAGCTCATCGACGACGACACCTGCCTCATCTTCGAGGGGGCCGACTTCGGCTTCTACGGCGCATCGTACCATCCTGCCCTCAAGCAGCACCGCTGGATCACCAACGGCACACTCGGAATGCTCGGATGGGGCGTCCCATACGGCATCGGCGCGCAGGTCGCCCTCCCCGACTCTCGCGTAGTCGTCTTCACCGGCGACGGCGGGTTCGGCTTCAACGGCTTCGAGGTGGACACCGCCCTGCGGCACAACCTGCCCGTCGTGTTCATCGTCGGCAACGACCGGGTCTGGGGCATCGACTACCACCAGCAGGACCAGCTCTTCGGCAAGACGGTCGCCACGACGATGCTGCCCACGCGCTTCGACACGGTCGCCGAAGGAATCGGCGCTCACGGCGAGCTCGTCGAGACTCGTGACCAACTCCTTCCCGCCCTCAAGCGTGCGTTCGCCGCCGGCAAGCCCGCCGTCGTCAACGTGATGATCGAACCGTCCCCAAGCCCCCTCACCGAGTGGATCATCGAGACCAAGTCGAAACAGGAGGCATAATAGAGGCAGGCCGAAGTTCAGTCCCAGTAGCCGGGATCGAGAAAGCTCACGCTCTTGTACCTCTTCGAGCGGTTCCCGACGTGGTGCACGTTGTCGATGCCGTCCTCGAAGTAGAACCACTCAATCGGATAGGCGCTTGCGGGCGACCAGTTCTTCGGTATGTTCCGCATATTGTTGCGTTTCAAGGCCAGTGCGCGGAACAGACCCGCGTATGCCAGGCCTCCGATCTTGTACTTTTCGTCCGAGTTGATCCTGAATAGCTCTTTGCCGAGCTCGACCCGCTTGGGCGAAAGGATGGAAAAGACCCGGCCTTTATCGATCAGTTCCTGCAGGCGCAGCATGTTGCCGCTGATGTCTGCGGGGTACGTGCTCCCCGGCGCAGCGGTTCCGTGCGCGTCGATGTATCTGTCGTCCGGTCCGCTCGGCGACATCCCTTCCCTGCCGCGTGTGGCGTAGTATTGCCCGATTGCCGGGCCTTGCCCATCTCGCGCAGTCGGCGCGACGTAGTTCCATGCATTCGACCAGGGGTTCGTTCCCCCTTCCGTCGACGCAAAGAGTTCGAAGTACTCCGTCGGCGGAATCGAAGTAGTCTCCTGACGCGGGCTGCCCTCTCGGGCTTCGAGCTTGATGCCAACCATCCCCCAGTCCGACCGCAGCCACTCGACGAAACGGTAATGCATCCCTCTACTCTGGAAGGACAACCTCAAGGGTCTCCCGTCCGTCTGTCGGTCCAGATACCCGTCTCCATCACCGTCAGCATATCCCAACCTCGTCAGGATATCCCGCGCCCTTTCCGGGTCGTATTCAGTATCCAGAAGTCTCCACTCTTCGCCGGGGAAGTAAGGCGTCGCCGGATGCGGGACCATGTTCTGAGGCGTCCCCAGCCCGGACACCAGAAATCGGTTCACGCCCTCCCTGTTCCATGCCAGTGAAAGAGCGATGCGAAAGTCCCTCGTCCGAAGCAGCCTCCCCACCTCGGGATCGGACACGAACTCCTGGTTGACGATTACCGTAGCGTCGGAGCCGTCGGGCGAGTCGTACTTGAGAATGCTGTAGTCCCCTCGCTCCGCGTTGGCGAGATACAATGGCAGCTCCGAGGTGATCAGATCGCGCCGCAGGAAGTCGGACTCCCCGTTCATCGACCGGAAGACACCTACCTCCCGCGTCTCCGTCCTAACGCCAACATACTCGTCTGCATACGGAAGCTGGTTGCCCTCAGGGTCGACCGACGGGTGATAGTGGTTCCGCTCGAAGAGTGACGTTTCGCCTCCAGGCCTTTCGTCCCTGGCCCAAAATCCCCCCATCCAGGGAATGTAGTGGTCTCCCCGGTAGATATACGATCGGTCAAACTCCGCCGGGATCTCCTCCGACGGTTGCCCGCCGAAGCGACGAACGTCGCGTATCGTCGTGAACAGACGCACCCAATTGGGCTGATTGAACCGTTCCAACAGAGCCGGAATCTCTTCCTCGTTGTAGTCGATGTGATAGCGCTTCTGAACGTGAGATGGCGAGATGAAACACCTCGGACACCCCTTCATGCCGGAAAAGACGTTCATCGCCGACGATTCCTGGAAGCTGAAGTTCGGATCGTCGAACGACACCTTGAAGGTTTCGTCGTTCACGAACGTGACCCTCATGTCGCTGCCCGTAATCGGAGACCTCAGCACGGCGGGCAAGGTCGGCATCAGTTCCTTGTTGAGCAACAGGTCTTCGAGAGCGAATCGAACGTCCTCCATCGTGTGCGGGTACCCGTCGTGCCACCGCGCGCCTTTACGAATCTGAAAGGTGAACTCCGTTCCCTGCGCGTTGGACAAGAAGGTCTTGAAGATGCTGGGGACCAGCAGCAGCCCGTCGGGAGACATCGCTAGGCCATACTGGAATCCGGTGTCGGTCAGGGCGACCGGCGCCTTCTGCGTCGTCCTGATAGTGCCGCCGTAGACGCCTAGCTCGTCCCCTGGTGGCAGGATGAAGACGTTGTCCCAGTCGGGAATCCGCTCCGCCAGCGGGAGAATCTTGCCCTGAACAGCCAGCGCGGCGGACATTGGCGACTCGCGATAGGGCTGTGGCGGAAGTCCGTGAGTCAGCGTATCGAACCGCGTTCCATACAGGCCGGGGCCTATCTTCTCCGGCGTGTACTGCAGCCGTTCAATTGGGGCGGTCGGGTCTGTGCCTTGCCTCCGAGCCGGCTGGACGATTGCCCCCGATGCGGAACCTCTCGCAGGCTGCGGCTGCTCCGGGGCGCGAGCGGGCGCTGCCGGGACCGGTCGCATCTGCTCTTGCGGCTGAATTGCCGCCTCCGCCTCGTCAACTCCGGCCAGAGCCGGAGCCGGAGCGGCCGGCCGGGCCTCAGCCGCCGGCGCGGGTTGATCGGGCGGCTCATCGAAACATGCGGCAACGGCGGCGACAGTCAGGACGGCAACAATCGTCCGAAACAGAGCAGGTTTCATGGTGATACGCTTGAAAGCTCGGCCAACGTAGGTGCGGTCAAAAGGCCTGAGCGGGCACGCTGGATATCATCAGCAACATTCTACCACCATCATTGTTCTCCACACCGCGAAGAGTCCGACACCGTTCCTGCAGGCCCAAACCCTGTCGAACAGACCAAACCTTGCGCCATATATTGTTGACGCACCGAAACGGCCCGCCCTAAAATGGTTAGCAGTGTCTTGGTGAGACTGCTAAATCGACGCCGAGACACAAAAATCAACACGTAAGGAGGGTACGTACGTTGGCTGACGTCACGTTCAAACCTTTGGGAAATCGGATCGTAGTGGAGCCGATGGAAGAGGATGCTCAGATGAGCGCCGGGGGCATCTACATCCCCGACACGGCGAAGGAAAAGCCGCAGGAGGGCACGGTAGTCGCGGTCGGCCCGGGCAAGCTCACCGACGACGGTAAGCGGGTCCCCATGGAGCTCGCGGTGGGCGACACTGTGGTCTACTCCAAGTACGGCGGGACCGAGTTCCGAGACGGCGACATCGAGTACCTCGTCCTCAGAGAGGACGACGTTCTCCTGAAGAAGTAGGTCAACACCGGACCGACACCGCTCGATAGTGAAATCCCCAAGCAGACAACTTTCCACAGGAGGGAATAGACCAATTGGCAAAGCAATTGAAATTCGGTGAGGACGCCCGCGCGGCGATGAAGCGCGGTATCGACACCATGGCGAACACCGTGGGCGTTACTCTGGGGCCGCGAGGCCGAAACGTAATCCTCGATAAGAAGTTCGGGCCGCCGCAGGTATCCAGCGACGGCGTCTCCATCGCCAAGGAGATCGAGCTCGAGGACGCATACGAGAACATGGGCGCGCAGCTTCTCAAGGAAGCTGCCAGCAAGACCGCCGACGTGGCTGGCGACGGCACCACCACGGCGACCGTCCTCGCCCAAGCGATTATCAACGAGGGCTTCCGAAACATCGCTGCCGGGTCCGACCCCATGGCGATCAAGCGCGGCATCGAGAAGGGCGTTGTAGCCCTCCGAAGCGCCGTATCCGACATGTCGAACCCCGTTGAGGGCAAGGAGCAGATCACCCAGGTCGCTTCACTGTCCGCCCACGACGACGAGATGGGCAGCCTCATCGCCGACGTGATGGAGAAGGTCGGCAAGGACGGCGTGATTACCGTAGAAGAGTCGAAGGGCATCACCTACGAGCAAGAGTTTGTCGAGGGTATGCAGGTCGACCGCGGCTACATCTCGCCCTACTTCGTCACGAACCAAGAGCGGATGGTCGCCGAGATCGACGATCCGTACATTCTCATCACCGACAAGAAGCTCTCCTCGATCCAGGAGCTCCTTCCTGCCCTGGAGAAGATCCTCCAGGTCGGCAAGAACCTCGTCCTCATCGGTGAGGACGTCGAGGGCGAGGCCCTCGCAACTCTCGTGGTCAACAAGCTCCGTGGCACGCTGAACATCCTCGCCGTCAAGGCTCCCGGATTCGGCGACCGCCGTAAGGAGATGCTCCTCGACATGGCCATCCTCACGGGTGCACAGGTCATCAGCGAAGAGGTTGGCCGCAAGCTCGACTCCGTCAACGTCGAGGACCTCGGCAGGGCACGCCGAGTCGTGTCCTCCAAGGAAGACACCACGTTCGTGGACGGCGCAGGCTCCGAGGACGCCATCCAGGGGCGCATCCAGCAGATAAAGCAGCAGATCGAGGAAACGACCTCCGACTACGACCGCGAGAAGCTCCAGGAGCGCCTTGCCAAGCTGTCGGGCGGTGTTGCCATCATCAAGGTCGGCGCCGCGACCGAGGTCGAGCTCAAGGAGAAGAAGCTTCGCGTCGAGGACGCCCTGTCCGCCACCCGCGCCGCGGTTGAGGAGGGCATCGTTCCGGGCGGCGGCCTCACGCTCGTCCGCGCAAGCTCCTCCCTCGATTCCCTCGATCTCAGTGGCGACGAGGACACCGGCATCCGCATCCTGCGGGCTTCCCTCCAGAAACCGCTGAAGCTCATCGCCGAGAACACCGGCGTGGCCGGCGACGTGGTACTGGCCGAGAGTCTGAAGGCCGAGGGCGACTTCGGCTATGACGCTGAGGCGGCAGAGTACGTCAACCTCCTCGAGCGTGGCATCATGGACCCCGCAAAGGTAACGCGCGCGGCCATCGAGAACGCCGCCAGCGTCGCCGCCATGGTGCTCACCACCGAGTCCCTGATCTCCGACATCCCTGAAGAGACCCCGCCGATGCCTCCCGCACCGCCAATGGACTACTAGACCTCACAGGGACGACAAAGGACTAATAAAGAGGGCCCCGGGATGCATGTCCCGGGGCCTCTCTTTTTCCTCCGAAGAGACGTGAGCAAGCATTACCTATGCCCTTCGTCAGTCCCTAGGAGTCCAACCTCCTGCTCAGAGGTAACGGGCTTGTCGCAGCCTACCCCCTCTTGGTATATTCGCCCAATTCACCCCGGATCTGCGGAGCAACTCCCACCATGACATCAATGACATTCGCCGACACCGTTGCAAGAATTACTAGAGACTACAATTTGGCTACTCTTGGAGAGGATAGTGTCAAACAATGGGTTATTCTCCCACTGCTTAGGCGAGTCGACTGGAATGATGAAACCTCAGAGGTCACACCTGAGTTCCCAGTTAGAGGAGACAGGGTTGACTACGCTCTCCGTCTTGGGGACGAAAACTGTATTTTCCTCGAAGCGAAGGCTGGCAACGTGGACTTAGCCCAGCACGAAGAACAGTTAGAGGGCTATTGCCGTGGTATTGACGTAACTCTTGGCGTACTAACCAACGGACGCCAGTGGTGGCTCTATGTTCGCCCCCGAAAGAATGCGGGAATCGGGCGATTCACCGAGTTTGACATCACACATGATACGGATGAGGTGGAGAATACCTTTCGACAGTTCTTGTCACGCGACAAAATGGCGGATGCCCAGACTCGTCAGAAGACTCAGACTGAAGCTAGGAGACAACTCAGGAATAGAAGGGACGAAGAAGCCGAACGTAAGAGGATGATCGCCGCTTGGAACGAGTTTGCCGGCGATGAGCAGGCGCAGGTAAACTTCGTAGCCAACCTTGCTGAACAGAAGGGGCCCCGTCCAGACGACTCGCACGTCCGGAAGTTCTTGTCGTCGCAATTCGATCTAGTCAATCCTATTGATACAAGTTGCACGTGTATTATCAGACCTGAGTCCTTCACATTTGAGTCCCAAGGCAAAGTCGAGGTTAAGAGTTGGAAACAGGTGGTACTCAAGGTCTGCGACCTCATGCAAAAGCGCCATCCAGAGACATTCGCTGATAGACTTTCGGATATTGGAACAGCTTGGGTTGAAAAGTCCAAACACGCCCCTAGTGATAAGTTTACGCAAATCGGCAACACGGAAATCTGGATCAATGCTGTCGGCTCTGCTGGCAAGATTAGGGATATGGCGAATCGCGTACTCAAGCAGTTCGAATATCCGGGAGAATTGTCTATCAAGAAGAGGAAATGCCCCAAACATGCTGCATAGCCCTCCTCCGCCGATGCCTCCCGCCCCGCCAATGGACTACTAGACCTCACATGGACGACTAAGGACTAACAAAGAGGCCCCTGGATGCATGTCCCGGGGCCTCTTTCTTTTGAGGACCGTGCATAACCTCTTCACCTGTCATTCCGAACGCAGCGAAGCAGGAGTGAGGAATCTAAAGCGCTTGTCAGCAGAAACCGTCCCGTACCCCTACCGTACCCATGACGACGGCACAACGCATTAGATTCCTCTTACCAGAAGAAATGACAGGCTTGGTCATATTCAAAGTTCTCCGTAAGCAAGAGGCCAGTGCAGACGAAAGCATGGGACCCGTCCATGCAGCGTCATAAGACAGCAGAATCGCCCTCAGTTCTGCCCTGCAAGCTGCATCGCCTGATCGATAATGTCGATGCCGACCGCCTCGCTCCACGCCGCCAGAAGCTGCATGGTGATCGGCCCCGGCTTCCCGTCGCCCACGGCGCGCCTGTCGATGTACGTCACCGGCAAAACGCAGAACGGCGTGCTCGTAAAGAACGCCTCATCTGCGGTGTAAGCGTCATAGGGCTGCAGGTGTTCCACGGTCGCCGGAAGTCCCAGCCCGTCCGCCAAGTCCAGTACCATGCCTCGGGACACTCCGGCGAGTATGGCGCGTTCGGTCGGGGTCCGCAGAACGCCGTCCGTCACGATGAACACGTTGTAGCCGGAGCCTTCCGTCAGGTAGCCGTCTTTGTCGGTCAGTATCGGCCACGCGCCGGGATCGAGATCGTTGGCCTCAAGCTCGGCTATGCTCATGTTCATGCGGCTCAGATGCTTCAGCTTCGGGTCGAGCGCCTCCGCGTCGTAGCTCCGCGTCCGCGTGATTACACCATGAAGGCCGTCCACGTACTTGTCTTCGTACCAGATCGTGTTGGGGCCGTACTTGATGTAGACGTTCGAAGGCCCTGCCGCCCATGCGCGTGGCCCTCCCGGACCGCGCGTCACGAGTTGGGAGATGCTGAAGTCACCCACCTCGTCGAGCAGATGCCTGTTCCGTTCTATCCCCTCTTCCGACAGATCGAGCATCTCCTGCGCGGTCAACCCGGGGTCGATCCGCACGTACTTCAGTGACCGGTACAGGCGGTCGACGTGCTCCTTCATCCGAAAGCTCTCCCCGCCGAACGTCCGTATCGTCTCAAACACCTGGTCGCCCTTTGACGGCCCCAGGTCGCTCGGATCGTAGGTGATCCTGTCCATTGGCATCCATTCACCGTTGTAATATCCGACGAACTCAGTCATGGCTCTTCCCCCTTCATATTCAGTAAAGCGGCGGACAACCGGGACACGGAGTATCGCGCTGGGTCATCTATGCTATGGCCTTGCTGCCATCTCGTCAACGGCTCAGTCCCGGTTGAACGGCCAAGTGGCGTATGCTACGCTCAGCCCAGTCAGGAGGCCCCAATGAGACGGGTGCACGACGTGGGTGGAACGCCGGGCTTCGGCCCTCTCGAAATCGAGGAGAACGAGCCGGTCTTTCACGAAGAGTGGGAGGGCCGCGTTTTCGGTATGATGACTACGGTAGGACATCGCGCCTTCTCCATGCGGCCAACCATCGAGAGCATCGAGCCTGCGGCCTACCTCGCTTCAAGCTACTACCAAAAGTGGCTTATCGCCCTCGAAAAGGGATTCGTCCGTAGCGGTGCCCTCAATCCCGACGAGCTTCAAGACCGTGTGGAATTCCGTCGCAGGAATCCCGACACTCCCGTATCCCAAAATCACGACTCCGACCTTGCCCGCTCGGTTTGGAAGGACCGCTACAGCCAGCGGTCGCCGAAGTACGACGGCGCCCCGGCCTTCTCCGTCGGCGACGCGGTCCTTACACGCCGCATCGACTCGGCCGGCCACACCCGCATCCCCCACTACGCTCAGGGAAAACGAGGCGCAGTCCAAGCTACGCGCGGCGTCTTCGACCTGCTCGACCTCAAAGTGCAGGGCATCCTCAAGCCGGAACCGGTTTACACCGTCGGCTTCGACGCCGGTGAGCTGTGGGGAGACGAAGCCGAATCGCCCCAGCGGGTCTACATCGACCTCTGGGAAAGTTACTTGTTGCGTCCGGGACGCTCTACACAGAAAGGATTCTGATCGTCATTCCCGCGAAGGCGGGAATCCATTAGGATCAGCCACCAAGAACATGGTGATTTCATAGCGAACTTGTACCACGCCGAACGAGGCAATCAGAAAACGGAGGCTGCCGACCACGATGTCAGATCACAACCACGACCACGACGAATTCCATGATCCAACGGACTCCGAGGTCCGCGCCAAGGCCGTCGAGTCGCTCCTGGCCGAGAAGGGCCTGCTGTCCACTGACGCCGTCGATGAGATCGTCGACCAGTACGAGAACGACGTCGGCCCCATGAACGGCGCGCGAGTCGTCGCCCGCGCCTGGACCGACCCAAAATACAAGCGCCGTCTTCTGGTAAACGGCGGCGACGCGGTCGCCGAGCTTGGCTACGGCGACGAGCACAGCGCGCGGCTGGTGGTCGTCGAGAACTCACCCGACGTACACAACGTTATCGTCTGCACCCTGTGCTCGTGCTACCCCTGGTCCGTCCTCGGCCTCCCGCCTGAATGGTACAAGTCCGAGGCCTACCGCGCCCGTGTCGTAAAGGAGCCGAGGGCCGTCCTTTCCGAGTTTGGACTCGACCTCGACGACTTAATCGAGGTACGCGTATGGGACAGCCTCTCCGAGCTGCGCTACATGGTCCTCCCCGAACGACCCGAAGGCACCGACCACCTGACCGAAGAAGAGCTGGCCGCCCTCGTCTCCCGCGACGCCATGATCGGCGTCGCCAGAGCCGATAGCAGCTAACGCCATCCACAAATCTCGCCCCCGCCGGGGGAGAGACAAAGAGAGGGGGCCTTTCCCATCCTCTGCGCTCTCCGCGCCCTCTGCGGTAAAATTCCCACAACAACCGAAGGAGTCCCCGTGAAGAGCTACCTCACCCATTTGGAGTGCACCAACTGCGGCGCGACCCATTCCGCCGACCAACTGATCCGCCTCTGCCCAGAATGCGGCAAGGTGCTCTACGCGCGCTACGACCTCGACGCTGCCCGCAGGGAGACCGACCGTGACGCTCTCTCAAGCCGTCGTTCCGACATGTGGCGGTACTTCGAGACGATGCCCGTCCTCGACGAGCAGAACGTCGTCAGCCTCGGCGAGGGCATGACACCCATTCTCGATGCGCCCCGCCTGGGGGAGGCCATCGGTGCAACAAATCTGGTCATCAAAGACGAGGGCCAAAACCCCACCGGCACCTTCAAATCGCGAGGCCTCTCCGCCGCCGTATCCAAGGCAAAGGAGCTTGGCGCCTTAGGCGTGACCATCCCCACCGCCGGCAACGCGGGCGGCGCTCTGGGCGCGTATGCAGCCAGGGCCGGCATGGATGCCCACGTCTTCATGCCCCAGGACGCCCTCGACGCCAATAAGAAAGAGGTCACTCATGCCGGAGGCACCCTCCACCTCGTCGACGGCCTGATCGGAGAGGCTGGGCAGCAGTCCCGTGAGCTTGCCGCCGAGCTCGGCATGTTCGACCTCTCGACCCTCCAGGAGCCGTACCGCGCCGAGGGAAAGAAGACCATGGGCTACGAGATTGCCGAGCAGTGCGGCTGGACATTCCCCGACGCCATCATCTACCCGACCGGCGGCGGCACCGGCGTAGTCGGAATCTGGAAAGCAATCGAGGAGCTTGAGGCCTTGGGCTGGACAGACGGCAAGCGCCCGCGCTTCTTCTGCGTCCAGGCCGAGGGATGCCAACCGATCGTGCGAGCATTCGAGCGCGGCGATGACCACGCCGAACCCTGGGAGAACGCCCACACCGTCGCCCACGGGATGCGCGTCCCGTCCGCCATCGCCGACTACCTCATCCTCCGCGTCCTCCGCGAGAGCGGGGGTGGCGCAATCGCCGTCCCCGACGACGACCTCCTCGACCACATGCGCCTCATCGCCCGCACCGAGGGCATCGTCGTAGGCCCCGAAGGCGGCGCGACCGCCGCAGCCGCGCGCCGCCTCATCGCTTCGGGTATCCTGTCGCCTGACGAGCATGTGTTGCTTCTGAATACGGGATCGGGGCTTAAGACGCCGGAGTTGATGTAGGAACCGCGAGGAGCAGCGACTCGCCCATTCAAGCCCCCCGAAAGGAAACCACCCATGAGTAAGCTCTACTACACCGAGTCCGGCCACTCGATGCCGAACCTCGCCGAGGAGCTGACCACCTTCCGCCGAGCGCGCAAAGTTCTCACCCTGCCGCCAACCGCGTCCTCCGCCGTGCTGTACTTCCTGGCGAGGGCCCACGAGGGCACAAAACTCCCCCTCCACATCTCCGTCAACGGCACGACCCTCCCTCCCGTACCTCCCCAGGAGGCATGGCACACATGGTACGAGGTGCCAATAGACTTCGGCCTCCTCCGCGCCGGAGACAACGTCCTTGAGTTCTGGACCGACTCCACCGCCATGAACTCGTGGGCGCTCGGCCTCGAAGCGGGTCATGCCGACCCCAACAGCTACGTCAGCGACGACTCGGGCCGTAGCTGGCGCAACCACCACATGGCCTACCTCAACGTCGTCCGCGCCGAGTACGTCGTCCGCGTTCGTCTCGCCGAGGGCGAAGACCCCGCTCCACCACCAATGGTCTTCAACGATCCTGACGACCCGCGATTGGAGTCTCTCAGAACCATCATGCCCGCAAAGGCCCTCGACCGAAGCCTGCCCAAGCTCGAACGCCTGCGCTCCATAAGCACCTGGCTCGCGTCGAGCTGGGAGCATACCCCCGCAGCGCCGGGTCTCGGAGTCATAAACAGCCCTTGGGACCCCGAGACCGTCCTTGCATGGGCCCCCGGCCAGTGCGGACACAACGGCCTCCGCCCAACGGCAAACTGCATTTTCTACGGCGTCGCGTTCGCCAACGCCGCCCAAGCCATCGGCGTCCCTGCACGCTGCGCCATCTTCGCGGGCAAGCCCGGCAAAGCCGACGGCCACTTCACCGCCGAGTACTGGTCCGACGAGCACCAAAAGTGGGCCATGGTCGACCCCAATTTCGACGACTTCTTCATCCACGACGGCGTCCCTCTCTCCGTCAGCGAGTTGCAAAAGCTCGGCCCCGACCTCGGAGACGTGACTGCGCGGGGCCCCGGCGCCGAGTCGCAACGCCCGAACCAACGAGTCCACCGCTGGTTCGACAGCCACGAACGCCGCGCGCGCTCCCTCGAATCCCGAATGGCCTGGTACCGCGCCGACCAGCTCACGCGCCCCGAGTTCAGTCCGCCCGCTCACGGCGGCGGCGGCGCATACACCGAGACCGGCATCGTCTGGGAAGAACGTGACAAGGACACCTGGCCCATGTTCCCCCTCTTCGGATCGCCCGATTACTTCGACGCACCGCCCATATGGGAAGGATGAGAGCAGTGCCACTTCGGCTCACAACAATATGGAGCACAGGCAAGCCGGTCGGCTTCATCCTGCTACTGGCGGTCGGCCTATCCCTCTCGTGCGCGCAGTCAAGCGGCGGGGACAACCCCACTCCCACCCAAAAGACGAGCCCCGTTCCCACCCCAACGACCATCCCGGACCCACCAACGGCCGCGCCTGAACCGACTCCCGCGCCTCCATCGCCCACGCCCCAGCCAACCGTCACCGCTACCCCGGCTCCGACGCCGCGAACCATCACGACGCGAGTCCAGAGGGAATCCAAGGTCGCGCCCGACTTCGAGGTAGAGACGTTCGACGGCGAGACGCTCCGACTCTCCGATCTCAACGGCAAAGTCGTCGTTCTGAACTTCTGGGCTTCGTGGTGCCCCCCCTGTCGCTGGGAGATGCCCTTCTTCGAGACCATGTGGCAGGAGTACCGTGACAGAGACGTGGTCTTCGTGGGCATAGCCATGTCCGACACCCTAGAAAACGTCCAGGCATTCGCCAAGGAGGCCGGCGTGACGTACCCCGTCGCCCTCGACACCACCAACGAAATCGTTCGCGCATACGAGATACTCTCGTTGCCGACGACGTTCTTCATAGGAAAAGGCGGAACCATCGAACGCAGACTAGCCGGCGCCGCCAACGAGGGTGTTCTCAAGGTCTTCCTCCGAGGCCAACTCCCCCGCGATTAGCCTCCTAAATGGCCTGTCAAATGGCAAGATACAGCGTGAGTCCCCGCTTGCCCTGAGCAGCGTTTCGCCCCGCCCGCCAGATCGGGCAGGGGTGTCTGTAACTACCGACAGGCGCCTACATTCTCTCCCGCCGGAGGCTGACAAGGGTAGGCAAAACCGAATCGGAACTATGATCCGGCTACCGCTTTCCTGTCATTCCGAGCGCAGCGAGCAACTGTCTTGAAAGTCAAGAGGGATGGCCGACGAGTGCCGAGGCCCTGGCGCGCTCAGCGCGCCAGGGTGAGCGATGCTTGAGCATGGAGTTGAGTATGACGAGCAACTTGCGCATGCAGGCTGTGAGAGCCAGCTTCTTGGGCTTACCAGCGGCCAGCAGCCGCTGGTAGAAGTCCCTGATCACCGGGTTGAAGCGGCTGGCTACCAACGCTCCCATGTACAGGGCAGCGCGGACCCGGGCGCGACCGCCCCAGACGGTCCGTTTGCCCCGCAGAGTGCCACTGTCCCGGTTGAAGGGAGCCACGCCCACCAGCGCGGCGACCTGTCGGCGGTCCAGCGTGCCCAGCTCCGGCAGGTAGGCTAGGAGGGTGAGGGAGACCTGCCCTCCCACGCCGGGAACGGTGCGCAACAGGTCGTCCTTCTCCCGCCATACGGGACTGTTACGGAGAGCCTGCCTCAGGCCTTCGTCAAGGTCGTCCAACTCCTGCTCCAACCAGGCGATGTGAGCCTCGATGCGGGGCTGGACGGCGCTGATGGCGGTGCCGAGGCGGTTCTTCTCAGAGACCAGCATGGTCACCACTTGGTGCCTACGAGCAACCAACGAGCTGAGAACCTGGGTCTCGGTGTCCTTCAGAGGGCGCACAGGGGGACGAACAGCGGCGGCGAAGTGGGCGAGGACCGCCGCGTCCAGAGCGTCAGTCTTTGCCAAAGTCCCGGTTGCTTTGGCAAAGTCACGAACCTGGCGTGGGTTGACGACGACTATGGGCAGCGTCGCAGCTGCCAGAGCCGCCACCAACGGTAGTTCCAGGCCGCCAGTAGCTTCCAACACTATCTTGGCCGGTCCAATGGTCTTCAGTTGGGAGACCAGTTCCGGGATCCCGGGTTCGTCGTAGGAGACGACCCACCTCTCACCTGTAGGGTGGAGAGCGACATCCACCTGGGCTTTTGCCACATCAATGCCTACGTATGTCGGTTCCTGTTCCATTTTTTCTACCTCCTGTTATGAAGTGCTGGCCCGTCCTTGCATGATGCGGGCTCGGTTGGCCCAGGCAACTGTTCGGGCTCTACTCCCGGGGGTGCGGCGACCCTGGCTCGCTGACGGTCTTCGATGACCTAGGAATCAACGGTCTGCCGCACCCTATTCACCCCTACCGAAGTCATTGTCCCATGACAAAACCAAGATACAAGGAATCTAAAGTCCATCACCACAAGACCGGTCAGCCAGTGCCTCGACTATATTCTGGCCAATACTGGAAAACATCGTAGGAGCTCTCCAGGTCGGCCTTACCTTCGGACGGACACTTTAGATTCTTCGGCTACGCTCAAAATGACAGTGCCGGGGTGCTTTCTCATCAGTAGAAAGTGGGGCGATAGTCAAATGCCTACCCCTGTAAGCCCGCCGGGGGGAGAGATACGGCGAGGGGTTTCCAGCAGTTACTTGAAAGCCTGTCGCAGAGTCGGATCACCTCGGCACTTTGACGTATAAGAACGCGCGATCTACACTGGGAACATCGTAGGATCAGTTTCGGGTCGGCCCGCCCGGACCCGCGGATGTGTGCGAGACGAATTGAGAACAATAGGCAAAACTTTTGGTCATGGGGAAAATATCTCAAACCGTCTCACGACGGCATCGCTTGCCGCGAGTGCCTCACCGGTACAGCTTCAAAACACTCCGTCCGGACGGGCGGAACGGGGCGAGACAGATTGAGAACGAGAGGAAAATCGGAAATTTGGGAGGTATCCCAAACTGTCTCACCGTCTCAGAGTGTCTCAAAGCAAAAGGACCTTTCACCCTGAGCAGTGTGACTCCCCGCGCAAGGGGCCGTGCCGGGTGTCAGAAACTGCCAAGCGGTGATCTGTAGTCTCTCCACATCGGGGCAAAGATCCAGAGAGGGGACGCGAGCAGTTACTTGAAAGCCTGTCGAAGGGTGTACGACCAGCTTACCAACCAGGGTTTCAGTTATCACAACAGACGCCTACTGAGCGTCACCGCGACGCATACGCTATCATGTCGAGAGCGTCACGCAGCCTCTCCACTAAATCCAAACCATGATCTTCGGCAAGCCCATACAAGTAACCCACGGAGTCTTCCAGTTTCGAGTCCTCGGAGCCCGGATCACCGTGCTGATCGAAGATGGCCGGGCCATCTTGGTCGACACAGGACTGCAAGGAAGCCTTCTCCCAATAACCGGCGGCCTCAAGGACCTGGGACTCACCCTGGATCACGTAGACACGGTCGCTATTACCCACGCCCACCCCGACCACTGCGGCGGACTCGGTGAGCTGGTCGAGGGGACCGAAATCAAGGTTGCTGCCCATCGGCTTGACGCCGACATCATCTCGGGCACGGTGACTCCTCCAAATCCGCTCCGAAACGAGCTGCTCGCCAAGATGGCCGAACCTGTACTCCCAAAGCTCATGGGAGACCCCGTCCCCGTCGACCTTCCGCTCGAAGATGGCGACATCATCCCGTTCGGCGCCGAAGTTAGAGTCGTCCACCTACCTGGACACACTGTAGGCAGCATCGCCTTGTACTTGCCAACCAACCGTGTCATCATCGTCGGCGACGCGCTCCAGTACAGGTTCTCACTGAAGCTCAGCCCACCCGCGGAAGGCGTCACCCAGCATCCGGATGAGGCCCTGCGCTCACTCGAAAAGCTCCTCGACCTCGATTTCGATATCATATGCTTCAGTCACTTCCCGCCCATGCGCAAGAACCCTCGTGTGGCCCTTCGGAAAATGATTGAAGAATACGCCGCCCGACGGGCCGCAATGTGACAGGAGACGGCCATGACCCATAGCAATTCAGCCAACGTCCCCATCGGCAAGACCCTCGTCGACTTCCTTCGGATGACCGTTGAAAAGCACGGTCCTAGCGACGCCCTCCTGATCAAGCCGGTATTCCGATACCTCCGCTGGAGCTACTCCCGCCTGTGGGAAGAGTCGGGAAAAGTGGCTTCCCTGCTCCAGAGCCGCGGCCTGAAAAAGGGAGACCAGATAGTCCTCTGGGGACCCAACTCCCCCCACTGGGTGCTCATCTTCTTCGGGTGCATTCGAGCCGGCGTCATCGTCATTCCCCTCGACCTCCGCAGCGCGCCCGACTACGTTGAGCGGGTAATCTCGCGCACCGAGCCCAAACTGGCCTTCACCTCAAGGTTCACTCCGAAAGGAGACGTCGACCTCGAAGTCCCTGAGATTACCTTCGAGCAGTTGGAAGAAACCATCGCCGACATGCCCCCGCCCGCTGACGTGGACATTGGCCCCGACGACCTCGTCGAGATCATGTTCACTTCCGGCACGACCGGCGACCCGAAGGGCGTCATGCTCACCCATAGGAACCTCACGGCCAACATCGAGGGAATCTCCCAGTACATCTACTGCGAACCCTCCAGCAGACTCCTTTCCATCCTTCCGCTGAGCCACATGTACGAGCAGATGGGTGGTCTCTTCGTCGCCCTCAACTCCGGCGCAAGCGTGACCTACCCGACGAGCCGTCAGCCCACCGTTCTCGCTCGGACGATGCGCGAGCGCAAGATCACCATCTTGCTCCTCGTTCCCCAGGGTCTTGAGCTCCTCATGAACGGCATCGAGCGCGAGATAACCCGGCAGGGTAAGAAGGCTCTGTGGGAACGCCTCCTCAAGATTGCCGAGCGAACGCCGTTCCGGCTCCGGCGTGTCCTATTCCGTCGAGTCCACAAGCAGTTCGGCGGCAAGCTCGACTTCATCGTCTCCGGCGGCGCGGCCCTCGACCCGGATCTCGGTCGAAAATGGGAGTTGCTCGGAGTCAAGATCGTGCAGGGCTACGGCGCCACCGAAGCCTCCCCCGTCATTAGCAACCACGCAATAGACGAAAGGCGAATCGATTCGACCGGTCGCCCGCTTCCCAACGTCGAAGTCAAGATCAGCGACGCAGGCGAAATCCTCGTGCGCGGCGACAACGTCACCCCGGGCTACTGGCGCGCCCCCGAAGAGACCGCCGCGGCCTTCGACGGCGACTGGTACCGGACCGGCGACCTTGGCTACTTCGACGACGAGGGATTCCTCCGCATCCAGGGCCGCCTCAAGGACATGATCGTCCTCCCCAGCGGCCAAAACGTCTTCCCGGAGGACATCCAGTCCGTCCTCACCAAACACCCGAACGTCACCGACGCAACCGTCGTCGGCCTGAACAAGGGTTCATCCGTCGAGGTCCATGCCGCCCTGATACTTGACGACTCCGATACCGCCCCGGATGTCGTTTCCTGGACCAATGACCAACTGGCCGAGCAGCAGAGGATCAGGGGATTCACCGTTTGGCCCGAAGAGGACTTCCCTCGCACTCACACCCTCAAAGTGAAGAAACGCATCGTAATCGACACCATCCTCGGCAAAATACAGCCGGAGAGTCCGGCCGCGGCAACCTCCGGTGGCAGCCCCTCGGGCGGAGCAAGAGGCATCACTCACATCATTGCCGAGGTGAGCAAACGCGACCTCGCGGACATTACACCCGACGCGACCCTCGGCGACGATCTCGACCTCGATTCCCTCGGACGAGTCGAGCTTCTGTCGGCAATGGAGGCCGAGCTCGGCGTATACATGGACGAGAGCCAACTGGATCAGGATACGACCGTCAAACACCTGACCGATCTCGTCGAGGAAGGGTCCAAGAACCCACCCATGATGAGCTTCCCCGCGTGGGGTATGCACTGGTGGTGCCGCATCCTTCGCGGCTTCCTCCAACGGGCGATCATCTTCCCCGTAGTAAGCCTCCCCTACAGCCTCAAGATAACGGGTCGCGAACGCCTCGAAGGTGTCACAGGCCCAGTCCTCTTCGCATCGAACCACAGCCTCGGACTCGATAACCCGCTCATCATCAAGGCCATTCCCAACAGACTGCGACGCCGCATGGCCATTGCCGGAGCCGCGCAGCTCTGGAAGAACCCCATCTTTTGGGTGATGAACCCCCTGCTGGGAAACGGCTTCCCTCTTGCCAAAGAAGGCGCCGTGCGGCCTAGCCTCGAAAACATGGGCAAGATCATAGACGACGACTGGTCCGTGCTCATCTACCCGGAGGGCGAGCTCACCGTCGGCGGCCCCATCAAGCCCTTCATGAGCGGAGCCGGACTCGTCGCCGTCGAGGGCCGCCTCCCCGTCGTCCCGCTGCGCCTCCACATTCACAAGCTGGGATCCCCCTCCCGATTCCCCTTCTTCCCGCGAGGCAATATCGAAATCCGCATAGGCGAGCCCCTACTTTTGTCCCCCGACACCGACTACCTACACGCGACATCAGCCATCGAAAACGCCGTCAAGTCCCTGTGACGCCCACGGAGCCTCCTGACTCTTCCAAGACAACACGGGGAGTCGCGCCTGCTAAAGGCGCGCCTGCACAACGCGCGTAACAGTTCAGAGTTGGTGAGAGACGAGCAGTTTGCGGGATTGGGAGAGAGGATTGAGGCCCTTTGCTCTCCATGTACCAAAGAGGAACGCTAGTACCGTTCCCATTTGAATATGATAGTCGAATTGAGAGGTGCGTATCCCCTCTCCCGTCGTGGGAGAGGGTTAGGGTGAGGGTGAGGGTGTTTTGAGTAAATTACCAAAATCATATGGAATCGGTACTAGACCTCCGTATTGATACTCAGGAAGCGCATCGCGACTCTGGACGTGCGTGGGGCGTTCATGCTCTAGGAATATCTCATGAGGATTGCCACCCTTACCACCTGGTATGAAAAGTGGGTTGGTACCAGCCAACAGGGTCTGGGGACTGGGTTCCCGCCCCGTATCGGGGTACGGGGCGACGTTCCTCACGCCGGAATGACGGTGTGGGGGTGTTACACAGGCTATTTTCAGAAGAATCCCCCATGCCGGCTGCCGCCGACACTACCGAAGACTTCGTCTTCTTAGTCATCCCCCTCATGATTCTTGCGGCGACGGTCATAGGCGTGGAGTACGGCTGGGGCACGCTGAGGGCGACGTTGACCAGAGGCGTCGGACGCTGGTAGCTGCTCAGCGCGAAGCTCATCATGCTCATGGCTGCGAGCATTGCCGGGATCATCGTCCTCAGCGCCTCCATAGTAATTGCCAGTCTCCTAGCGGCAGTCATACCTCCGGCTGAGGAGGGATCGCTCATTGTTACTGAGGCAGAGGCATGGATGGACATCGCCATAGGGGCGGGCAAGGTGGTATACGCTCTGGCGCCATACGTCGCGCTGGCTGTGTTCCTGGAGGTGGCAACCCAGTCCACCGCGCAGGGCGTCGCGCTGTCGATGGGCTACTACGTTCTTGAGCTGTTGATCGCTCCCATCCTCGGTGGGATAGCCGAATGGCCGGAGGATGTCCTGGAGGTAGCTCTCCTCGGCAACAACGTTGGTGAATGGCTGAGCGAGGAGCCCACTGCGGACACCCTCCAGGCGTTCCTGGAGATACTGGCGTACACGGCGGCTTTGATTGCCGCGGCGCTCTGGTTCTTCCAGAGCAGAGACGTCGCCGGCGTGAAGGGGGAGTGACGCGGCTGGCATGGCGGAGAAAGCATAGGCTTGCAACTGTGGCGGGGACAGGAGGAATCCCACATGGGTTCAGGATACCACTCGAAAGGCGCCGAGCCGACGCCAACCTGGGTTGGGCGCTGCTTCGGTCTTGTCGGGAAGGTGGGATCTTCCAGGTGATGCCTTGTCTCGATTGGGCTTGATTCCATCGGGAGGGAGGCCGACTATGATGCTGACGGATGGGGAGCTGACAGGGGTAGGCATTTGACTACCGCCCCATTCCCCATTGACGAGAAAAAAACTCCGTCACTGTCATTCTGGGCGGAGCGTTGCAGAGTCGAATAATCTAAGAGGGTGTCTAAAAAGTGGGGGCGCGTGCTAGCCGCTTCAGCATGAGTCTCGTCATGGCACTGTAGATCCACGCCTCGGTGGTCTCCGGCAGTTCTTCATAGTCCTTGCTCAGCCGACGGCAGCGTCCCAGCCATGCAAATGTTCTCTCAACCACCCATCTTCGCGGCAACACCTCGAACTGATGGCTGTCTCTCGGACGCCTCACAATCTCCAGCGCCCAACCCGATACAGACATGACCCAATCAACCAACTGGCCTGCGTAACCAGCATCAGCCCAGATCAATCGCAGGCGTGGAAACCTTCCTAACAGCTTATTGATGACCAGCTTTGCCCCATCTCGGTCTTGGATGTCAGCGGGGTGGACCACGACTGCCAACAGCAGTCCTATGGTGTCCACGATGATATGCCGCTTGCGGCCCGTCACCTTCTTACCGGCATCATAACCACGAGGCCCCCTTTTTCCGTCGTCTTCACGCTCTGGCTGTCTATGATAGCCGCGCTGGGAGAAGTCTGTCGTCCATCGGCTTTTCGTACCCTCTCGCGCAGGGCTTGATGGACCCTCTCCCAAGTTCCGTCCTTTCGCCAAGTGCGGAAGTAGTGAAACGCCGTGCGCCAAGGGGGAAGGTCGTGAGGCAGCATCCGCCACGCGCACCCGCTTCGAAGTACGTACATGATGGCGTTCACCACCTCCCGGCGAGGATACTTGACCGGACGGCCTCCGGGTTTAGGAGCGGGCAACAGAGGTTCTAGCAGTTGCCACTCGGTGTCACTGAGATCGCTGGGATATGCTTGTCTGTTCATGGGGATGGTTTACATCATCCCCCACTCCTGTGTATAGGTATAATGTGACCACTTTTTAGACACACTCTAAGAAAGGGCGCCTCCGAATTTGACTGATGAGAACACGTGTACTATCATATTCACCAACACACGGCGGACGCTCCTGGTCTCCCGTCCGCAACAGAGGAACGTCAGAATATGTCAGGAAATGTCAGGGAAAAAGAGACCCCCTGTCGCCCAAACAGCTTCAGACCCTACCCATCTCGTGTCAGGTTAAGACCTTCGCGAACACCGCAACCACTATCGACCCATTCTCCATTGATGAGAAAACAACGCCGTCACTGTCATTACCCTGAAAATAACCCCCGGCCAACCTCCCGTAGGGGCGATTCGCGAATCGCCCTTACTGCCATTTTCATGATTGGTGGTGTCGGTGACAACCGACATGAGCGATTGCTACGAAAATAGACCATTGCCATTCCCGTAGGGGCGGGTTTGGAACCATCTGCTCCAACTAATTCACTTTCGGGGTATTTGCGGAGCGCCTGAAGCATTTGCGGTTAGCATATCGAGGGGTGCGTATGAGCGCCAGCCCGGGTGGTGCGGGCAGTATTGCCTCGTCGGGTATGTTTGGGGTGTGAATGCGGGTTCTGCGGGAAGGTCGAATGAAGCCCAGTTCCCGCCCTCGCTCCACGAATATCTTCACGGGATCCCTGCCTTCATAGGCATACTGTGGCGCATACTCAACCAACAGGCTGATGGACACCTCGAACGGGTCCACCCCGGCTCTGTGAGCTATCTCAAGCCTCAGCGACTGCAGGACTTGCGAGATAATCAACGTCGCCCATATCTGCTGGTAAATCACCACATGCTTGGAAGACCACAGAAGGCGCAGCTTCAGATGTTGCTTGATCAGTTTGAACGCCATCTCGATATCCCACCTGCGAGCGTAGACCTCGGCCATCGATGAGATCGGGAACGTATTTGGCTCAAGAACGTTGGTGATGTAGCGTCGCATGGTACTGCCCTGTCTGAACGTCACCAGCCGAACGGTGTATTTGGCCCGATCAGCGCGGTAGGCTCCCAGCCACACGATGCCGTCAAACACCTCGCCCCTCTGATAGAAGGTGTGTACGACCTTGTAGCTGGTCTTTGCCCTCAGCCTGCTCAGCCAATAGACATCCCTGTCTGTGAGCCAGTCAAACCAGGCGAAGCCGAAGTATCCAAGGTCTGCCAACACCAGTGTTCCGGCTGGCAGGTCTTGTGCCAACTCCCGCGCCGACACCTTCTCGTTCTGTTGGGGATTCGGATGAAGCTTGACGGTCCGCCACTGCTGTCGTCTCACGTCGAACACGCCTGCCAGCTTGCCAGGGAGCAGACGAGTATCGCCTTTGGGGATTCTTCTCAGAGGAGGAAGCCTTCTCGACATGGCGTCCAGGGTACTTTCGTCTATGCAGACCACCTGCTTGGCGAACGGCGCCAGTTGCTCAGATACCAAACCCTGCAATCGTTCTGTCAATACGCTGCTGATGTGCTTGAAGAGTCTCTCGAACGGCTCAGGTCCCGCGTCATGGAGCCGTTTGTAGACCGCTTGGTCGGTAACGGGAAATCGGGGGAAGAACCACAGTCCGTGCTCGGAGATAAGACGCCATACGGCCAGTTGGCTCTCAAACCCTCTCAGTACGCAGACCAGCAGTCCGGCCCACAGAGCCATGGCAGGCAGAATGCGGGGCCTGCCAGGGCCCTTGTCGTTGTGATCCGGCTCCATGTCCTCCAAACACTGCTGGAGAAACCCCTCTATGTTCCCGACCGTGTCTGGGTAGTCGTCGGCCTTGGTCGACATTACAAAGTTCCTCCTGCCGAGTAGTCATATCCTTTTACTACTCACAGGAGTACTATCCAAAGGGGAAAACGGTTCTCATACCAATTAGTTGGAGCAGATGGTTTGGAACCCGCCCTTGGGGCCCACTATTTTCATTCCAGGTGGTGAGGCTGACAACCCTCATGAAGTATTCTGAGCGGAGCGGAGCGGAGTCGAAGAATCTAAAGCGTCTGTCACAACGTTAAGCCAACATAGAGCGTCCCTACGTTGTTTTCACTCTTGGTCACGATATAGGCGCGGCACTGGCTGCCGGGTCTTGCAGATACGGACTTTAGATTCCTCCCTGCGCTCGGAATGACAGGAAGGCGGGGCCGGATCATAGCTGCAATTCCGTTTTGCCTACCCCTGTCAGCGGATGGGGAGGGAATATCTTGGTTCGAATGGCGTCCCGTTCCGGCAGAATGAGCGATGAATCGGGGATTGACGGGGCCCCAAAGTCCGAAAATGGTGTCACAATGTTGTTTGGAACTTTCTCTAGGCCTGAAGACTGCCAATTGTGGAAATCCTCACTCATGCTCTGGCCATGGCGAGATTCCAAGAACGACAGAGTGAACCGCAATGACGTTCTAGACGTATAGATATGAGAAATGCTATGTGCAGCCTGCATCGAAGCCTCAGGTCGTCATGCCGCCGACTCGCAGGTGTTGGCCCGCCGGGCTTTGTACGACTCTAACCGGAGAATCTCGATCAGCACACCTCATACTCCAGGGCCAGGCATGTTTTTTCGCAGAGGGCGGATGAACAGAGGAAAGCGCCGACGCGGTGTTTCCATGGCTGCTCTTGCAGTTGTGGGAGCTTTGGCGGCCGTCCTATTGATGAGCGCCGGACCCGCCTCCGCGTCGGACCCGCCGGAACCCACATCCGCGGCGGAATCGGACGGCAGTTCGAGAGATTTGCCACCTCCGGTCGGGAGTGCCGATGTCCAGGCCCTTAAAGAGCGTGTCCCTTCCTCGCTCTTTCCCGACATAACCGAGACGCTCCAATTGAGCGGCTCATACGAAGTCTACCGCGCCGCAGCGGACATCTCGGGCGAACATACCTACCGTCTCGAAAACCCCGTTCACTCTCTGGGCGCCGAACTCAGTCCTGGCGGCGTCATCATCTCCTCCGCCGTAGACGGCGAATGGACGTGGAGTCTCAAGTTTGACGGATACGGAAGAGGCACTTTTCTCGATGACGTCGCCAACCCCAGTCTCACAGCGGACGGCGGTCGCGTCGAGTATCAGTATCCCGATGGAGTCACCGAGTGGTACGTCAACGGACCGCTCGGACTCCAGCAGGGCTTCACGTTCGAGAGCAGGCCCGCGTCATTGGTTGAGGGGCCTTTGGAAGTCCGGATGGCCATGTCCGGTGACGTGACGGTCGAAGTGAATGAGAATGGGACAACCGCTTTTCTCCGTTCTCAGGATCCACTCAACTCGCTGAAATATAGCGGCCTGTACGCCTATGACGCTTCAGGCGCGGAACTGGGAGCGCGACTGCAGGCGACCTCGAGCGGGCTGTCCATCCTTGTCGACGACGCAGGCGCGGAGTATCCCATCACCATCGACCCATTCATTGAAAAGAACTATTTTGTGGGATCCGCGGATTACCGACGAGAAGAGTTCGGGGTGTCGATTTCGATAAGTGGAGACACCGTGGCGGTCGGAGCACCCGACGTTGGTTGGAGCAGTATTCCAGGAGCGGTGTACCTGTTCACCGTGCCGGACGGCGAGCAGACCTCCGCGGACGAGGCGATCGTACTGACATCTCCTCGGGCCTCGAGCGGAGACGCCTTCGGGCAGTCGGTATCCATCAGCGGCGATACGATAGTCGTGGGCGCTCCATGGGAACGCGACCTGGAACTGCATGAATGGTACCGCGTCGGGGCGGCGTATGTGTTTGAGAAGCCGCCCGGAGGTTGGGCGTCCACTTCTCAGGCATCTCGACTCACCCCTTCGACTGTCCTCTCAGAGACATTCTTTGGGACATTGGTGGCGGTCAGCGGCGACACGGTGGCTGTGGGAACACAAAGCGGTTCCGCATATGTGTTCAGCAAGCCTACCGATGGGTGGGCCGATACCTCGGAAGGGTCCGAACTGACTGCATCGGACGGCTCCGATGATGACCAGTTTGGGCAATCCGTTGCAGTGAGCGGTGACACGGTAGTCGTTGGAGCGTATCTCGCCAACCTCGATGACGACGATGAGGATTTCGGCGCGGCATACGTCTTCATCAAACCGAGCGGTGGATGGGAGGACACTTCCGATTCGGTGAAGCTAACAGCCCCGGACGGCGTTGAAGGCCGTGAATTCGGCCAATCACTGTCGATGACCGGCGACACATTGGTCATTGGCGCCCCCTACAGCGGCTATAGCTCCCCCTATGGGACCTACCGTGAGGCCAGAGAAGCGGAAGATAAGACCCCATATCTTGGGGCGGTGTACGTGTTCACGAAGCCTGACGTGGGCTGGGAGAATGCCCCAAGTTCCGCTGTGAAGCTCACTGCGCCCAATGGAGTTCCCTGGACTCGATTCGGATGGTCGGTATCCGTGAGCAGCGAGGAGATCGCTGTTGGAGAACCGCACAGCAGTCGCTCCACGGTGCCCGGAGGATACGAGTACAGGTCCGGCGCGGCCTACGTATTCGCCAAACCGTCCGAGGGGTGGAGTTCAACCGCCGAGCATAGAGAACTGCCCATGCCGGACATCATGCCGTACGACAATTACGGATCCTCCGTATTTGTAAGCGGAGATGTGGTGGTCGTCGGCGCGCGCGATGACGACAACGAGAACGGCTGGAACGCCGGATCGGCCCATCTGTTCACGATGCCGACGGACGGATGGACTTCCGGCACACCTCTCCCTGATCCGGTCACGCTCAAGGCGTTTGACGGCCCCGCCGGAGACCGCTTCGGTCACTCGGTCGCCGTGGACGGAGAAATGCTGGTGATCGGTGTTCCGGGCGACCACGCAAGGGTGGCTGGAGCAGCGTATGTTTTCGTGAGGCGTAACACCGAATGGGATTATGGAAGGGTCACGCTGGACGCGGCCAGGGCAGTCCCGGGTGGACGGTTTGGGACTTCGGTGGCCGTGGGCGATGATACGATCGTGGTCGGCGCGCCCGGTACAGAAGGGGGGAATGACCCGGGCGCGGCGTTCGTGTTCATCAGGCCCGAAGACGGATGGAACCGCAGCCTCTCCAGCATCGCCAATCTGAGGATACCGGATGCGCCGACGGACGGACGATTCGGGTACTCGGTGGCCACAGACGGAAACACTATCGTGGTCGGCGCGCCGGGCGCGGGCGCGGCGTACGTGTATACCAGGCCGGACACGGGATGGGCCGACGTATCGGCCCCGGCAAAGCTGACCGCATCCGACGTCGCGGCGGGCAGCCGTTTCGGACATGCAGTCTCCGTAGCAGGAGAGAGCATCGTCGTGGGCGATCCGGGAGGGGGTGGCGCGGGCGCTGCATATGTTTTCACGAAGGCGGATACGGGTTGGGCGGATACGTCGGCCTCAGTGAAGCTGACCGCGTCCGACGGCGCATCGGGCGACCGGTTCGGGTATTCCGTTTCGGCGAGCGGTAGCACTGTGCTCGTAGGCGGTCCCGGGAATGAGAACGGGGAAGGGACGGGCGCTGCGTACGTATTCACCGAGCCGGACACAGGATGGAGCAACACATCGTCCTCGGCGAAGCTGACCGCGTCCGACGGGGCTGCCGGAGATTGGTTCGGACATGCGGTGTCGGTCAGCGACGAATTCATCGCCGTCGGGGCGCATGGGAGCGATAGCGTCGCGGGAACTCAGGAGTCTGAAGATTCCGGCGCCGTGTATGCCTTCAGGCGGCCGCAGGATGGATGGGTCTCAACCTCCGACGCTCAGAAGCTCACGACAACGGACACCGCATCGGGAGACACATTCGGGTACGCGGTGGCGGTAAGTGGAGACACGCTCGCCGTCGGGATGCCCAATGCCGTCGCCCGGCGGTCCTACTATCTGAGAGGGGCTCACTCAGGCGCCGCACGAGTCTTTTCATGGCCGGGCCTGTACTGGGAGGACACACCCGCGGCGTTCAAGATCGTGCCGCCCAACGCAGGATCATCCCGAATCTTCGGAGTGTCACTTTCGGCGGACGGCAACACGGCGGTAGTGGCCACGGTTCAGGTCGTTGATACGGAAACGTCCTCCGTCGGTACAGGCAAGGCCTTTGTCTACACCAGGCGAGACGGAGAATGGGACCTCTCAACACCTGCGACGCTTACGCTGTCCGAAGGGGGCTCCTACTCGTCGGGTGGACTGGCGGTCTCTGAGAACGGGGACACAGTGGCGGTCGGTTACTCGACCACGGACTCGGCAACTATGGCTCAGTCCGGCACGGTACTTGTATTTTCCAGACCCGACGGCGGTTGGGTCTCTACGTCGGTGTCGGCCCAGCTTACGATGCCGAGCGGCGAGTCTGAGGGCAGCTTCGGGCGGGCGGTGTCAATCAGCGGCGGCACCATAGTGGTTGGAGCGTACGGCGACGACAGCTACTCTTACTACTCCAGCTACAGGGGTTCCGCATTCGTATTCACGAGACCCGAAGGGGGCTGGGTCACAACGTCGTCAGCGGCCAAGCTAACGGCTCCGGCCGGCGACCCGGGAGACCAATTCGGGGGTGCCGTCGCCGTGTCGGGCGATACGATTGTGATCACCGCTCCCGGAGACAGGGACATAAGGGGGTACTGGGTAGGTTCGGCTTATGTGTTCACGAGACCGGCGAGCGGATGGGCGTCCACGTGGGAATCCGTCAAGCTCACAGCGCCCGACGGTTGGTCGTCATACTGGTCGGGCGATTTTGGGTCGTCGGTAGCAGTCAAAGGAGACAAGATAGTTATCGGCTCGCCGGGTTACTACAGTGAAAGCAGCGGAGCGTACGTATTCACCAAACCTTCCGAGGGATGGGACAACCCGTATATCGTTTCGAAGCTCACCTCACCGGAACTTGGACGTTACGCCTATTTCGGTGAATCGATTTCGATGAGTGATGATGCGATCTACGTCGGTGCGAGAGGCAGCCCGGGGCAGGTCTTCGTCTTCCCGATACCAACGGGGCGGGACGTATTCACCGGTTCGCCTGTGAGACTGTCGGACACGGAGGGCGGGGTCCGAGACGCCTTTGGAGGAGTGGTGTCGGCAGGTGGGAACGGCGTGGCTGTGGGGGCGCTGGATTCGGATGACCATGGGAAGGACTGGGGGGCGGCGTATATTTTCACTGAACCAGCGGAAGGGTGGAGCTACAGCAATGGTCCAATGGGCCACACCGCCAAGCTGGTATCCCCCGACTGGCATCGCGGACACCTATTCGGGTCGTCGATTTCGCCATCCACGGACGCCGTTGGCGTGGGAGCACCAAGTTCAAGTCGTACTAATGAACCCGGGGCGGCCTACGTGTCCACGGGCCCGTTCAACAGTCTATTCGTCAGGGACGACGCCGCAAAGCTCAACCCTCCCGACGGGGACGCTGAGAGGGGCTTCGGGTGGTCGGTCTCACTGAATTCTGACGAGATGGCAGTCGGCGCGCCGGGGTTCAGGAGTGGCGAGGGTGCTGCGTATGTATACACCAAACCTGATGCAGGTTGGGTATCCACCTCGGATGCGGCCAAACTCACTTCCCCCCGTGAGGAGACGGACAGGAACTTTGGGTATTCGGTATCCCTAAGCGCAGGGGCGCTCGTTGTCGGAGCGATTCGAGACAACGTAGCCGGATCGGCGTACTTATTTGTGAAGCCCGACGGAGTGGCATGGAACTCGGCCTCTGACGTTACCGCCATCGAGCTAACGGCCCCCGACGCCGAGGGCTCGTCGAACTTCGGTTGGTCCGTGGCGATTACTGATGACACGCTCGTGGTGGGGATGCCAAGCGAGGACGGCCCCGGCGCCGTGTACCTGTACACCAAGCCTACAAGTGGGTGGGCTTCGGTTTCGGCCCCGGTGAAGCTCACGCCACCCGTCGGAGAGGCCGGCGATATGTTTGGGGCGTCGGTTGCAATAAGCGGGGATACGGTTGTCGTCGGCGTGGCGGGGACCGGGGACTATGACCTTCCCGGCGCGGCGTATGTATTTACGAAGCCGGCCACCGGTTGGAAGTCCACTTCGGACGCGGCCAAACTCACGCCCGAGGCAGGCGAAGACGGCGACTGGTTCGGATGGTCGGTAGCGGTTGACGGCGACACGGTCATGGTCGGCGGTCAGAACTACAACTCATACCATGAGAGGAGTGTCGCATACGTGTTCACCAGACCTTCGGGAGGATGGGTCTCCGCCTCGGCGGCGCCTTTCACGGTGTTCTTAAGTCAATATGTGTACTCCCGTGATCGACTTGGGGTATCGGTGGGAGTTTCGGGAGATACCGTGTACGTAGGCGCGCCATATGAGACCGGCGTCGGGGCTGTGTATGCATACGAGGACTTTTTCGATGAATAGGTTGGGCACAATTGCCAATTTCCCATGCTCGCGAGAAGGATGAAGTATGGGTATGAGCTTTAGTCGCTTCGTAATGTTTGCGACGGCAGTCGCGCTTGCCTTCGTGTGGTCGGCAGGCGGCGACTCGCCGAGTCCCGTGTCCGCGCAAACCCTTTTTGAGGCGGACCGGCCCGCGGTCACCTCGGACCCGGTCGACGGATACATGGTGTTGGCTCCGTCGGTCTTGAGGTCCGGGCAAACCGAGAGCATTTCCGTGTCCCTGTTTTCGGGTCGGCATCCGGCAAGAGGGACGGTTCAACTCGCGCTGTTATCCCGAAACGCCGTTTGGGCCGAGGCTACGGGAAGTATCGAAGGCACGGGAGCAATCCCACTCTCGGTGCCGGATATCTCCCGGGGATACTATCAATTGACTGTCGCAGGGCCAGGATTCCAGGAAGCTGCTTGGATTATGGTAGAGGCCGGCGATGTGCTCTTCGTCGAGACCGACAAGCCTATCTACAAGCCCGGGCAGGACATGCACATCCGCGTTCTGCTGCTGGATGTCGAGCTCAAGCCCGTGTCGGGCGGCATCACGGTCGAGGTACAGGACGCGAAGGGCAACAAGGTCCTCCGGGAAGTTGTGGAGTCGGACGAGTTTGGTATGGCAAGTCTGACAATGCCCCTTTCGACCGAGCCCAACTTCGGCAAGTGGAGCATCGCTGCGTCGTTCGGGGATCAGGAAGCTCAGACTGATGTACGCGTCGAACGCTATGTGCTGCCCAAGTACGAAATAGACGTGGACTTTCCCCAAGAATGGACGGCTTTCGGCGAACCGATTACCGGAACGGTGTCGGCGGAATACAGCTTCGGGAAGCCGGTGCGGGGAGAGTTGAAGATCGTCGCTTCGAAATACAACTATGAGTGGGTGGAATTTGCCGAGTTTACCGCAGAGATCGACGGCACGGCTTCGTTCGAACTGCCTGCCACGGAATACATCTCCAGCGGTCGAGGCCCCGACGGCACAGGCAACGTCTCGCTGGAAGTCACCGTCGAAGAGAAGGCGACCGGGCACGTCGAGACGACAACCGCTCCTCATACGGTCGTGCACTCCACGGTCAACCTCCGGCTGATACCCGAAGGCTCTTCCTTCAAGCCATCCCTGCCGTTTTCCGTACTTCTCGTGACGGATTCTCCGGACAGAAGCCTGATTGGTCACGACGTCGGACTGGAGGCCTACTACTTCGACGAAGGCCTGTCCATCACGTACGCTGAAGAAAGCCGCGTCAACACGGTCGATGGAAAGGCGCTCGTCCCAATTGACCCGCCTGGGGGCACCGTGGCCGTGGCAATCCTGGCGGATGCCGGCGGAAGCTATGCGTCCACAGTACTCAAGGCCGCGCACTCGCCGTCGAACAGCTTCATCCAGTTGGAGCAGGTACCAGGTACCCTCGCAGTTGGTGACCAGGCGCAGTTCAAGGCGCACTCGACGGAACCGAGCGGCAGCTTCCATTACGAGGTCATCTCGCGAGGCAGGGTAGTCTTATCAGACGTGTCGGCGTCCTCCGAATTCGGGTTTACGGTGTCTCCGGTGATGGCTGGCATGTCGAGACTGGTGGTTTACCAGGTGATGTCATCCGGCGAGGTGGCCGTGGACTATCTCCCGTTCGAGGTGACCGCCAGCTATCCGCTGGAACTCGACGCCGCTTTTGACAGCGACGAAGCCCGCCCCGGAGACGAGGTGGAGATAACTCTGACCACTCAGGGGAGGGCGAAAGTAGGCCTTGCCGCCGTTGACCGCTCGGTCTACCTCCTGGGTGATAATCGGGTGAACCTGCAGCAGGTGTTTGCTGACCTCGAACGGTTCAGCCGCGAGCCGGAGTTCGAGTTTGGCGAAGACCTTCCCTATTATTATATTACGACCCAGGGGGCGGAAGAGACCTTCAGGGACGCCGGCCTCGTTGTCATGACCAACCGCGAGGTTCCAGTCGGCAAAACACACTATAGACGGCCTCAAGGGGGGTCTGGAGGATCATCCGCCGATGTCGCCCTCCTTGCTCCTGGCCCCCCCTCGCCTGACCTTACTGATATCCAGCGTGTGCGGCAATACTTCCCCGAGACCTGGCTGTGGACCGACGTGATGACGGACGATGCCGGAAGCGCTTCGGTAACTGCGGAGGCGCCGGACAGCATCACGACGTGGATGCTGCGAGCGGTCGGTCTGTCCAAGGAGCACGGCCTCGGCATTGCGGAGACCCAGTTAAGGGTATTCCAGCCGTTCTTCCTGGAGGTCGATCTGCCGTACTCCGCCATTCGAGGCGAGGAGTTCTCGGTCAAGGTCGCTCTCCACAACTATCTTGACACTACCCAGGAATTCTTCGTCGAACTGGAGGAGTCCGGCGGATTTACTCTCCTCGGCGATGCGATGAAGACCGTATCAGTGGGACCGAACGACCTGAGCCTAGCGCAGTTCAAGATTCGCCTGACCGAACTGGGAACCACGCCGCTGAAGGTGACCGCACGGAGTCGCGAAGCGTCGGACGGGGTCATCAAGGAACTGCTCATCGAGCCGGAGGGCGTGCCACAGGAAGTCGTCACCAACAAGATTGTTGCGGGAGGGGACTCTTTCCAATTCCCCAACGCAATGCCGCCGGGATCGATTTCCGGATCGGCCCGTACGCACGTCTCTTTGAGCGGGAGCTTTCTGAGCCAGACCATGGAAGGGCTGGAGGACCTCTTGCGGATGTCGTATGGCTGTGGGGAGCAGAACATGCTCAACTTCGCGCCCAACGTCTTCGTAGCCCGGTATCTGGAGCAGACAGGGCAGCTGACGGCCAGGGTCGAACACCTGATGTTGACCGGATATCAGCGACAGATGATGTTCCGGCGGGCGGATGGGAGCTTTGCGACGTGGGGCGACCGCAGCGCAAGTGGAAGCATCTGGCTCACGGCGTTCGTGCTCAAGACGCTGGCCCAAGCCGACCGCTTCATCTACGTCGATCAGGATGTCATAGCGGGGGCGGCCGAATGGATACTCGACCATCAGAATGAGGACGGTTCCTTTGAACAGGTTGGGGGCGCTCCAAATGGATATCTCTACGGTGGACTCGAAGGAGCCACGGCCCTGACGGCATACGTGGCCATCGCGCTCCATGAGGCAGGCTTGACGACCGGCGCGGACCTCGCAATCGGCTATCTTGAAAACCAGCTGGACGACATTGACGACTCCTACACAATGGCAGTAGTTTCCTATGCCTTGGAGCTAGGGAAGAGCAGTCGGGCCGATGACGCCTATGACCAGCTATTGGCGATGGCGATTCGTGATGAGAACGGCCTGCACTGGGAAAGGTCCGAGGGCCAGCCGTCCACAGGACGCGCGGGAACGGGAACGAGCGTCGCCGTCGAGAACACGGGGTACGCCGTCCTCGCCCTTCTCGAGCACGGCGACGGGGCTAACGCCGGTGAAGCAGTTGACTGGCTGGCCTCCCAGCGAAACGCCTACGGTGGATTCTATTCCACCCAAGACACCGTTGTTGGGCTCCAGGCCCTGTTCCAGTACAGCGTGCATATCCAGAACTCGGTCGAAATGACGGTCACCATGACATCGGGCGACTGGAGCAGAGAGGTAGAGATAGACAGGGCGAACGCCGACATCGTCCAGGTCGTGAACGTGCCCGTTGGAGAGGACATCCAACTGGTCGCTGAGGGCGGTGGCGAGGCGATAGTGCAGGTTGTGCACAGATTCAACCGTCCCGAAGCGCAGATACAACCCGTCGAGACATTCACGCTCGACGTTGACTACAGCCCCGATCGCGTCAGGGTGGACGAGGTCATCTCGGTGTCGGCCACGGTAGATTTCGTTCCGGAGGCTGACCTGGACGTGGGAATGGTCGTTCTTGACATCGGGATCCCCACGGGCTTCTCCCCCGTCATCGATACGCTGGAATCCCTGGTAAACGACAATGCCAAGATTTGGCGCTACGACATAGCCGAGCGCAAGGTAGTGCTCTATCTCGAAGACCTGGTTGTCAACGAGACCATCGATGTCCAATTCGACATCAAAGCCCTGCATCCGATCATCACTCAGCCGGTCACTTCCCAGGTGTACTCATACTATAACCCGCAGTGGAGAGCCGAGACCCTAGGAGCGAGCGTAACCGTGGGGGATGTGCCCGAATCCACCAGTGCCTGTGTCACCGGAGGCGCAGTGGCCGATGAGACAAACGCGGGGCTGGTGTCGGACTGCGAGGCCCTGCTGGAAGCGCGTGACACCCTGGCTGGCACTGCGGCGTTGAACTGGTCGGAAAATACCCCCATCGCGCAGTGGGAGGGCATCGCCCTCCAAGGAACGCCGGACCGCGTGACGTGGCTGGACCTCTATGACGGCGGGCTGGACGGAACGATTCCGGCCGAGTTGGGTCGGCTCACTAATCTGACCTACCTTAGCCTGCGCGGCAACGACCTAGACGGCCCGATACCAGCCGAGTTGGGCGACCTCGCCAACCTTCGAGTCCTGAATTTGCACAGCAACAACGTGAGCGGCAACGTACCGGATCTGAGCACTACGATGTTGGAAGAGCTATATCTTGCGAACAACTACGACGAGACGGTTCAAGGCAGCGGCCTGACGGGCGAAATCCCGGTGTGGCTGAACGGCATGACCAACATGAGGGAGCTTTGGCTCTGGGGCAACCGGCTGACCGGCTCGATACCCGATCTGAGCGGTATGACCGGCCTGGAGAAGCTGAAGCTGGCAGACAACATGCTGGACGGCGGCGTGCCTGCCGGTTCGATGCTGCCTCCCAACGTGACGTGGCTGATCATCGACAGGAACCCTTTGGGCGGGACGATACCCGACCTGAGCAGCCTGACGAGCCTGAAGCTCCTGTGGCTCCACAACAACGAACTGGAGAGCTCTATTCCGGCCTGGCAGGAGTTGCCCCCCAACGTGGACGACCTCAACCTGCGCGACAACATGCTCACGGGTGAGATTCCGGACCTGAGCGGCCTGGACAAGCTAACGCGGCTGCGGCTGCATAACAACAGCCTGAACGGCGAGGTACCGGCCACGCTGGGCGACCTGGACATGCTGATGCATCTGTGGCTGCACAACGAGGTGGACAAGGGGCTCGGCAACAACAGCTTCACAAGCATCGCGGCCGGTGTGGGCGACCTGGCGGATACGCTTATCGAGATCGCCCTCAGGGGCAACTCGTGGGCTGACGATGCCTGCGTGCCTACCGCGCTGGCGAACGTGACGAAGAACGACTACGCGGATGCCGGCATCGAAGTCTGCTCAGCCGACGACGGTTCATAGAAGCGGGACAGACCGTGAGGGTCGGCAGTCGCTGCGCTCACGGAGTCAGGTGAGTTGGGCAACCTCGTCCGGTGGCAGTTCGCCGGCAATCGGTCCACTACAGGGATGCGTTCCGACGGAAGTGGCGGACGCGCATCGCCAGGCTACCACCGACGCATATCACGCCGGTTCACCGGCTTCGGGCAGTGGTTGGGATAGAACTGCCCCCACGATGCTCTCGACTAACCGTGGGTGGCGGGCTCTCCTATCCAACGGATACTCCGAGCGGCCGGACTCGCTGCCCGGTAGAATTTCTCATCGGCGGTCCGTAATTGATTAGCGGTTTCACGGCCCGTAGAGGGGTTGCGGTGAATGCTGGGCGCTGGTTTAGACTTGGGCTATGTGCAAGTCCCAAGGCATGCCCCCCTCTGAACGCGATGAGATTATCGCACTGGTGACGCGGCTTCAAGAGCAGGTCGCCGAGTTGACGGCGGCCAACGAGGAGTTGCGGAGGCAACTCGCGGAGTCCCAACGGAGCGGAAGGCGTCAGGCGGCGCCGTTCTCGAAGGGCAAGCGCAGCAGCAAGCCCAAGCGTCCTGGCCGCAAGCCTGGTATGGGGCTGTTCAGCTACCGCAAGCCACCATCGGACGAAGAGATCACCGGGCCGGTTGTAGAGGTGCCGGTGTCGGAGGACAGATGCCCCGGATGTGGAGGCAGCCTTGTGGATGAGGGAGAAAGTATTGCCTACGTAACCGACATACCCGCTGTTCGGCGTCCGCAGGTGAGAGCGTATCGTGTGCAGGTATGCCGGCGCCGGTCGTGCGGCAAGGCTGTGCGAGGCCGGCATCCCGACATAGCGCCGGACCAGCATGGTGCGAGCGCGCACCGCTTGGGTGACCGAGTGAAGGCTGCGGCCCACGTGCTCCACTATGGGGTGGGTGTTCCGGTACGGAAGGTTCCTGCCGTTCTCAGAGCGCTGACCGGGGTTGAAGTGAGTCAGGGGGCGATCAGCCAGGACGCGCTGCGCCGTAGTGCTGATGCGGTGGGTGACGCCTACCGCACGCTGCGGACATCGGTGCGAGCGAGTCCGGTTGTCCACACCGACGACACGGGCTGGCGAGTTGGAGGCGAGCCGGCGTTTCTGATGGCGTTCGAGACAGAAGAGGCGACGGTGTATCAGGTTCGCGCTCGTCACCGGAACGAAGAGGTGCGCGAGGTGGTTCCTGGGGACTACGCAGGGGTGATGGTGACCGACCGGGGTCGCAGCTACGATGCACAGGCGCTGTCTGAGGTGAGACAGCAGAAGTGCCTGGCGCACGTGCTGCGCTCGATCAGCGAGGTGGTCAAGACCAAGACGGGGAGAGGCCGCAGCTTCGGCAAGCGTCTGAGCGGCCTTCTGCGAGAGGCGATGGAGTTGCGGGAGGCATATCACCGAGGTGAGGCTGTAGCCTTTGGTGTGCAGGCCGAGCGGTTGAAGCGCCAGGTGAGCTATCATCTCCGCGACCGTCCGATGGCGGATGCGGACAACTGGAGGCTGCAGAACGAACTGGGTTGGCACGATGACCGGGGCAGCCTGCTGCGCTTTCTGGACGATCCGAGCATTGAGCCGACCAACAACCGCGCTGAGCGAGCGCTCCGTGGGGCGGTGATCGCGCGGAAGGTGTCACACTGCTCGAAGAACGAGGAGGGGGCCGATGCGTTCTCGGCTTTCACCAGCGTAATCAGGACGTTGGAACGCAATGGAGGCGACCAGCCTGTCGTGGACCGGCTCTGCGCTCTCTTCAGCGGCGCTCCGCTTCACTCCCCATCACGCCGAACCTCCCCCGCCATCCGCTAATCAATTACCCTCTCTTATTCTGCGGTTGTAGCACTTAGTTGCTTGGCTCATTCCTCCAGGTTCCCCACCAACGCTTCACAGCTCTCTGTCGGAGCCTCCGACGTGATAGAGCCGCGCGTCTCCATAGCCCGCCTTGTCCGGTCAAGCTCCGATGCTAGCACCTCTTCGTCAGGCAGGGTGATTCGATACTCCCCAGCCATCACGTTGTTCGGCAAACCTTCCAAAGCGTAGCGCGCGAGCGCCTCGTCCTTCTCTGAGCATAGGCTCAATCCGACGGGTGGGTTCTCGCCCTCCCGGACCCAATGCTCCCGCGCATAGTTCAGGTAGAGATGCATCTGGCCGGCATCGGCGTGGGTGAATGCCCCGATCTTCAGGTCGATGACGACGAGACACCGCAGGCCTCGGTGAAAGAACAGCAGGTCCACTCGGTACCAGCTGTTACCGATGCGAAGACGCTTCTGCCTACCCAGGAAGCAGAAGTCTCCGCCCAGTTCCACCAGGAAGGTCTCCAGGTGGCGGATGAGCGCCTCTTCCAGGTCGCTCTCGGAGTACTCGTCCTTGAGGTCGAGGAACTCCAGAACGAAGGGGTCCTTGATCTCCTCCTCGGGCAGCAGGCGATCTTCTGAACGGGGCTCCTGTCCCCGCTTTAGCATCGCGGCCCTCTTCTTGGAGAGCGCCGTCCGCTCGTAGAACTGTGACTTGATCTGCCGGTCGAGCTGGCGAACCGACCACCCGCCTCGCTGCGCCTCGGCTTCGTAGAATGCGCGGGCACTTTCTTTCCTAACCGCCAGTAGCCTGACGTAGGCTGACCAAGGCAGCGGAAAGGCTGTCAGAAGGTCGTCGAAGCCCACTTCGACTGAGGCGGTCTCGGATTTGCCAGACAGTGTCTGGCGAATCTGGTCAGGCGGATAAGCGAGATAGAGCAGGCGCATGTGCTGCAGGTTCTGACGGGAGAAACCGCGTCCGAACCGCCCGGTCAAGTCCTCCGCCAGTTTCTCGATCAGCGCCGTGCCGTACCCGGCCCGCTCCTCCCCCGACTGCTCGAACTCGACGATGCGGCGTCCAATCAACCAGTACGCGGCGGTCATGGCGGCGTTGACTGAGCGGGCGGCCGATTCCCTGGCCGTGTCGATGATCTTCGACACATCCCCATAGACGGCCTTGTAATACCAATTTCTGATAACAAGACCAGAAAGCGCCTAGCAGCGGTGGAATGCTCTGCCTATGCTCGAACCAACTTATGGAGTTGGAGGATAGCAGATGACAGGCCGACCGTTTCACGTGGACTGGCGCGCAGAGGATACACCGGATGCACTGAAAACAGCCTACCTGTCAGAACACGACGGCAGGCTGCGAACTCGGCTGCACGGACTGTGGCTGCTGAGAACGGGTCGCAGGCTCGGTGACGTGGCATCCATTGTGGGGGTCCACTATCGGACGGTGGAGACCTGGGTGGGCTGGTACAGAGAAGGGGGCGTGGATGAGGTGCTCTCCCATAGGATGGGGGGCAGAGGACGGTCGAGCTATCTGAGCGAAGATCAAGAGGGAGAGTTGATTGAAGAGGTGTCGACGGGGCGATTCAAGACGGCGGACGAGATCAGACACTGGATAGAGCGCACGTACGGAGTGAGCTACAGCCCAAGCGGGGTGTACAATCTGCTAGCGAGGCTGCGCTGTAGCCCGAAGGTTCCGAGAGGCCGTCATGAGAAAGCGGACGTTGGCGCGCAGAGGGCGTGGAAAAAGCATGTGCCCGACTCCGATCGGGTAGGGGGCTCAGTCGCTGTCTTGCCGAAGCGGGGGTGAGTTCGGATACGGCGTTTGGCTTTGCCGATGAGATGCGCGTGGGGTTGCGCGGAATGGTTCGTAGGGCATGGGGTCGTCGTGGAGTGAAGGTGGTGCAGCGAGTACAGGTGGTGTACAGGTGGAAGTACCTGTTCTTGGCACTAGATGTTCGGAGGGGGAGGTTGGTATGGAGGTGGATCGACTCGATGAGGTCCGATGATATAGCTGGGCGGGCAAGGAGTTGAAGCATCACTCGGACATGAAAGCGCTGGTATGGGATGGGGCGCGTGGACACCGTGGCGAGAAGGTGCGGAATGTAGGCCTTGCGACGATCATCCAGCCTGCTTACAGTCCTGAGTTGAACCCTGTCGAGCGGGTGTTCGAGGAGGTGCGTCGATGGGTTGAAGGGAAGGTGTACGGGAGCATCGAGGAGAAGATGGAGGCGGTTGAGGCGTATCTGAGTGAATTGGGTTCTGATCCGGGTCGTGTACGGTCACTGACGGCCTGGGACTGGATAGAACATGCCACGCGCAACCTTCCGCCACATTTTATGGCCCCTTCCAAGTGAATTGATATAAGACCAGTTCAAAAAGATGAGTCTCCCATGCGCATCATACGCCTTGCCCAGCAACCCGTCGAGTCCGATCCCACTCCGCCCGGACAGTGCCCAACATGTACGGCCGAAGCTTGGCACAAGTGGGGCAGACCCAAGACCCGCAAGATCGTTGACGTGACCGTCACCGAGATAACCACTCAGCGATATCGGTGCAAGAATTGCCGTAAGACGGTGACGGCGAGACCGAAAGGAGTGGGAAGAAGCGGACGAAGCCATGCGTTCATGGCTCTGATCGGCGTGCTGTACGCGCTGGGACTGAGCAGCCATCGTGGTGTAGAGACGACGTTGGGACTGTTCGGTCACAGTGTCGATCACGTGAGCAGTTGGAGAGACATACAGAAGCTGGGCAAGGCGGTCAAAAGGCGACTGCCTGAGGGCAAGGTACGGGTTGTAGGGGTGGACGAGACATGGGTGAGGGATCAAAGGCAGATCGAGACCGGTGGGAGTGGTGGCAGACGTGGGAGGAAGGGTGTTGAGTATAGAGTTGACCGGCGCAGAGTTCGACTACGAGAGTTGGGTCGAGGCGATGGCCGATGAGTTGGGAGTAGAGGTGGTAGTAACAGACGACTCGACCGACTATTCGATACCGATAGAGGAGAGTGCTGTGATACGCCAGCAGTGTCTGGTGCACATGAAACGGACCCTAGGTCGTGCCAAGGGAAGACTCGCAGAGAACATACGCGACCGCTACGGCGGACTGCTGGATGAGATCAGTGAGACCGTCAGGGAGTTGCCGCCCGATGGCGCCAACAGGTTGCTCAGCTGGTCGAGGGACAGACGGTTACCACCGGAACTGAGACGACTGGTGATCCACCTGCTGGAACGATGGCGACAGATGACGGTACACCAGCGACGACTAGGAGTCCCGAATAGCACCAACTGGGTAGAGGGAAGGTTCGGACGGATAAAACCAAGATACAGGACGACGAGAGGGCTGAAGACCGATTCAGGCGCGGTCAACTTCATGGCAGTGGTCTGCGACGTCCTCGCCTAACTATCGTCTTGGTCTCCTACGTCAACCGCACCTCGTCTCCAGTTTGCTACAACAAATGAAACAGTCCCCGAAAGATGCTGAGAAAGTCTCCATTCCACCTCCGATACTCGGAATTAGCGTTGGCTGGATCACGACGAACGCAGCCTTCCAACCCCACAGCCCACCTCCCCCATCGTGGTACCATCGAAGGCGTCACAAAACCGCAGAGGACGAGCAAGCATGGACAGATTCGCCTCTTTCACCCGGCGGATAACCGAGGCGGCCGCCTTCGAGGCCGCCATAATCGCCATCATCATCATCAATGCCATCCTCCTCGGCCTCGACACGTCCCCACCTTAGACCGGGACTACGGGGACTGAATACGCATCGCCTACTTGGCAGCCCTCGCCATCTTCATCGTCGAGGCCCTGCTCAAGATGAACGCATCGTCTCCCCGCGTCGTCGGCTACTTCCGTGACGGCTGGAACGTCTTCGACTTCCTCGTGATAGTGTTCGCGCTCATCCCCGCGACCAGTGAGCTGGCCATGATCGCCCGGCTTGCGCGTCTGTTGCGCGTCCTCCGCTTCGTCTCCACCATCAAAGACCTGCGGCTGATCGTAACCGCCCTCATCCGCTCGATTCCCAGCGTCGGACACGTCATGCTACTCATGAGCATCATCGTCTACATCTACGCCATAATCGGCTACCACCTGTTCAGCGAGCACGACCCCGAAAACTGGCGCAACCTCGGCATCTCCGTCCTCACCCTCTTCAACATCATCACCCTCGAGGGGTGGATCGAGGTCATGTTCACCGCCATGGAGCTGCACCCGCTGGCATGGGTCTACTTCGTCACCTTCGTCGTGATCGGCACCTTGGTGGTCATCAACCTCTTCATCGCCATCATCATCAACAACCTCGACGAGGCCAAGCTGGAACGCATCCGCGACCTCGAGACCCCGTGTCGCGAGAGGAACTCCTGCGCGAAATCCGCGCAACCCAAGACGCCCTCCAACGCCTCGAACGCCGCATTGACGGAGATTGAGCAAGAGCACTCACGGGCTCAGTGCAAGATCACAATAGCCACGGGGCTGGAACTCACGCCTCCCCCTAGAACTCCTCGGGCCCGACCGACCCCTTCAAGACTCTTGAATCGACATGGCATTCGCCGCAATGTGATTGACCCCAAGAAACAGTTGACGGTACGATTAATATACTGATACCGAATATCACAGGAGCAGCCTTTAGGCTTTGACGCTGCACAAGAGCACCGAAGGAAAATACTCTATGACCAGTAGGATTCCAATACCGAACGCAGTCGCTCTTCTCGCCATCCTCGTCCCGGCGTTGCTTCTCGCATGCGGAGATTCCGGTGGCCTGTCCCGCTCCGACATTCAGCAGATTGTGCAGTCCGAGCTTGCCAACAACCCGGCCCCCGTTGATCAAGACAGCTCTCGTGAACAGGTTGAGAAGATCGTTCGTGAAACCATGGCCGAGGGTTCGGATCAGGGAGCCGAGGGCGCGGCAATGTCCATGCCCCGCAAGTCGACGCCTGACCAATACACCAGGTACTTTGTCAACAAGGCTATCGACAAGTACGAGTCGGAAGGACTCGACGCCACGCTCGCCTTCTACAATACCAGCGAAAGCATGGACGGCCAGTGGTATGTATTCATCATGAGCGAAGATAACACGATGCTTGCCCATGCCGCCAACCCCGATCTTGTGAATCGTTCCATCTCTGCCGCCATAGGCCCGAACGGCTATCCGGCGGGAGAGGCGGTCGCCGCAGTTGCCGACGACGATGGAGAATGGTTCGCTTACACCTTTCCAAATCCCGCTTCCGGCGCTCTGGAAACCAAGCACTCCTGGATGGTGCTTCACGACGGAATCGTCTTCGGTTCAGGATGGCATGAGCAGGGACCCCGCAAGTCCGACGCGCCCGCTTACACCAAGTCCGTCGTCCAACAGGCACTCAACCTCTACGACGCCCTCGGCTTGGACGCCGCAATCGAATACTACACCTCCAAGGAAAGCGTCGACGGTCAGTGGTACGTGTTCATCGTCGATGAGAACGGCTACACCATAGCCCACCACAACCCCATGTTCGTCCGCCGCGACCCCAGTCTCCGCGTCGACGCCGCCGGTTACTTCTACGGTGACGACCTGCGCAGCGCTACCGAGACGGGCAAGTGGGTCGACTACGTCCTGGTAAACCCCGAATCCGGCGAAGACCGTCAAAAGCACACCTGGGTCGTCCGCCACGACGGCCTGCTCTTCGCTTCCGGCTGGTACGAGTAACCAAGTTCTCGACTGATAACAATTCGGTACAACTGCTCCGCAATCCTTCAAGAACCCTCGCCGTCATTCGCAAGAGAGGCATGTCGCGCGCTTCGACACGGGAATGCCATCCCATACCCCGATACGGGGCAGGAATCCAGTCGCCGGACCCGGCTTCTTGTGCCGGTAGATCGTGGAACGGCTCCGCCCTTGACACTGGAGAAGACTGCTCAACTCTCTAACTCCACGACTGACGGGATCAGCAACCCTCACGGTCTATTCCGCTTCTACGAGCCGTCGTCGGCTGAGCAGACCTCGACGCCAGCATCGGCGTAATCGTTCTTCGCGACGTTCGCTAGGGCGGCAGGCACGCAGGCATCGTCAGCCCACGGGTTGCCGTTGAGGGCGATCTGGATCAACGTATCCCCCAAGCCGCCAACACCGGACGCGATGCTGGTGAACATGTTGCTGCCCAGTCCCTTGTCCACTTCGTTGTGAAGCCACAGATACTTCAGGCTGTCCAGGCCGCCCAGCGTGCCCGGGACCTCGCCGCTCAGACTGTTGTTGTGCAGCCGCAGCCGCATCAAGTTGTCCAGGTTGCTCAGGTCAGGAATCGTACCCGTCAGCGAATTGTCGCGCAGGTTCAGGTCGTCCAGGCTGGCGGGGAAATTGTTCCCGGCCGGGATGTTGCCCGTCAAATCGCTGCTGTGCAGCCACAGGAGCTTCAGTCTCGTCAGACTGCTCAGATCAGGTATCGTGCCGCCTAGCGGGTTCCTATCGATGATCAGCCACGTCATGTTGGGAGGCAGCATCGACCCGTCAGGGACGCCACCCGTCAGCATGTTGTTTGCCAGCTTCAGCTTATCCAGGCTCGTCATGCCGCTCAGGTCCGGTATCGAACCGCTCAGGCTGTTGCCCCAGAGCCACAACTCCTTCATGTTGGTCATGCCGTTCAGCCACGTCGGGATGGAGCCCGACAGATCGTTGTTCGCCAAATACAGTTCCTCCAGACTGGTCATGCCGCTCAGGTTGGGTATGCTGCCGCTGTGAGAGTTGCTGTGCAGGTTCAGTACCTTGAGATTGCTCAGATAACCCAACTCAGACGGGATCTCGCCCGTGAGCCCGTCGTTGCTGCGCAGGTTCAGGTGAGTCAGCATAGAGAGGCGGCCTAGCACGGATGGGATCGTACCGCCTAAGCCCTTGCCGGCGAGGTCAAGCCGAGGCACTCGCCGGGGCGTACCACCGAGGCTGACGCCATCCCACTGCGAAATAGGAGTGGTCTCCGACCAGTTGAGTGTTCCCGTCCCATCAAGAGTGTCACGTGCCTCCAGCAGCGCCTCGCAGTCGTCTAGCAACCCTAGGTTGGTCGCATCGGCAACTGCCCCATTGCTACAGATCGAATTTCCGATAACCGTGAACGTCACGCTGCCGTGAACATCTCCAATGCTTGCGACGACTCTCGAATCACCGGAGGCCCGTGCGGTGACAGTCTGGCTATTCACATCAAGGTCAATCGCTTCGTTAACCCCTGCATAGTTCGTCCACTCAACGCCAAACCCGATCATCTTTTTGCCCGACACGGACATGAACTCTGGTTCTAGCTTCAGTTCCTCACCTACTTTCAAGAAATAATGCGAGGGATCGAACTTGATTTCCGCCACTCGTACGACAGCCCTCGCCTCTTCAAGGGCAGCATCGCGTAGAGTGGCCGCTTCTTTTTTGAATTCTTCGGTGCTATTGAATCGCAGGATTGCGCCTAGATTAGCCAACCAATTGTCCTCCGCCTGGTAGGCACGGTCGTATGCCACGTACTTGGCGTATGTCAACACTTCAAGTCGATCACCGCTTGCATTATTCTCATATAGTTCCGCATACACTTGCCCGGCCATCATTGATATGGCAAGACTATCCCAATGGTCGCCTAGTGCAACAAGTGCACTCAAAATGGCGAAGATGGCAAATATCACGGCTCCTACCTTTGCCGATCCCAGCGCAATCCCCTTAACCACAACACCCGCCTTGCCAAGCGCCCCTAGAACTAGCTTGACGCCGCTACCAATGAGTTCCACGGCGAGTTCCTTCGCCGCAAATACCGCCTGCTCCCACTCGCTATCACTGGTCATGGCCAATACGTCTTCTCTAGCTTTTGAGACTCCAAGGCGCCATTCACTTGCCTTGCCATCGTACTCGTTATCTATGTCCAAATATTTCAGTACTTCCAATGTGGCAAGCGCATTGTCTATATTGATCGCCCTGTTGACCAGTATCGCTACGTACATGTCGAACCCAGCAAATGCGAAGTCCGCTATATCCAACACCACTCCGGCGTATTTTGGCAGGCCGGACATCCCTTTCCTGACGTGGTGGATTCCTTCATAGAGAGACAATATTGTCCCAAATATGCTGACAGGCTTTTCACTCTCATAAACTTGCTTACTAAGTTCGTCAACAAGAGCGAGATATCCTTCTTTCTCGATGAAGGCTTTTCGGGATGCGATCTCCAAAGCTACATCCCTATAAAGTTGTATTCGTGTTTCGCTACTAACAGCCGCAGATTCCCATACGTATTCTTCCTTCATTCTGTGAGGATCAAACAAGAAACTGGGCACACCAAGCCAAAACCGCCCAACCTCCTGGATAACTTGTTGACCCTCAGGATACCCAGGAGAAACCGGATATACCCACTCGGCAACTTTAGCGCTGGGCAGCACATAAGTCAAAGTACAGTCTGCGTTATTCTCGACTTTCGGGTCGGGAATTGGATCCGTGTTTGGTTCTGTATGCTCAATCTGTGCACAAACCCAGTACGGCCCTGCTTTGATATCGTCAGCATCAGGTATGGGCACGGAGTAAACCACGAGCCTTGTTTCCCGGGCTACTAGTGTCCCGAATTGTAAGTTCACCGCATAATTCAAGAGCGCCCTTCGACGGGCTCAGGGCGAACGGGATAATCACAATACGTTCGTGGTGAGCTTGTCGAACCACGAAGATCAGGTCTAGCGTATATCACATCAATATAAGGAACTTGCAATTCGGGACACTAGAGGGGAGCTAGAATATTCCGTATACAAGGTCGGTGGCGCCAATATAATATCGACCTCTGGCACAAACTCGCGCTCTAGCTCGTGCTGCCTCAAGAATCGTAAGCCTGTGTTCTTAATATAAAAGGGCAGATCGTACGCGACACCCGTTGTGTCACTGTGATTTCGTAGTTGCATCTCCACCTGAATGAATCCGCCCAAGTGAGCTGGATTGGAGGTAGCCCTGATTTCCACATCCTCTACCGCCAAGTCCGGCCCGTCTTCGACCTCCACTTCCCACTCCACCGAACCGGACTCTCCCTCTGAGTCAGTGAAGGTAACCGTTACCGTGTAGCTGCCGTCATCGTCGAACGGGTGCGAAAACTCCTTCGTGATGCTGCCCGTTTCTTCATCAAACTCTTCCTCTTCTTCGTGGCCGTCGGTCAGCACCCCAGCCTTGTCCACTACCCACTTCCACTTGGCGATATCACCATTGATGTCGGTCGCCTCTACCGTGAAGTCCTGAGTCTGTGTGGTATACAGCGAGAGTTCGCTCTCCTCGGGCGCGATGCGTTCGACAGTTGGAGCACGCTCTTCATTCGGAGGATCCACCTGCACCGTCCATGAGTGGGAAGCGGTCGCTCCCTCAGCGTCGGTGAAGGTAACCTTCACAGTGTGGGTGTCCGGCGCCGAGAAGGTGTGGTCATAGCTGCTGGGGAAGTCGCCGGTCAGCGCAATAGAGGCAGTGGAGCCCGGATCCCACACCACCACGTCGTCCACGTACCACACGACGGAGGAGATGTTATTGTCGAGATCGGTTGCCCGTGCTTCGAAGGTCTGGCTTGTGCCCGCAAACAGTATGACCGACTCTGTCGAAGGCGAGAAATCGTCGGCAATCGTCGGCGCGCGGTTTTCCCCCGCCGGCGTGAAGACGGCCTCCACCAGAGTCGGGCCATCGACCGTCACCGACACGCCTGCCGGGTCCGTCCCGATGCTCTGCCCATCCTTCCGCCAGAAGCTGAAGTTATACCCGGCCACTGTGGGAGCAGGCCCGACGAACGCCGTGGAGTTATGGTTGTACCACTGTCCTCCTCCCGCGATCCCAGGCCCTGTGGGCGTACTGCGCGTCGACAGGAAGTGCTGCAGGGTGAAGTTTGCCGTATAGGTCCTGTTGCTCGTCGGCCTCACCGTCTGGCTCTGGGAACCGCCTTGGCTCCAGCTCGAGAACACGTAGCGACTGCTGACCCCAAGAATGTTCTGGGGCGACGGCGCGTTCAGGGTGTGGGACGAGCCGGAGTTCCATGTCGCTGTGTAAGGCGCAGTGCGGTTTGTCCCGTCAACCGTTACCATGCGTCCCGACGGACTGGAGGCTACCGTCACGTTGACCGTGGAAGGAGGATTGGGGCCGACGGTTACTATCCACGAAACTGAGCCGGAATCGCCATCGGAGTCGGTGAACTCCACTTCCACCGTGTAGGTGCCGGCGGTTTGGAAGGTGTGGCTGAACTGCCTGGTTATGTCGCCGGTAGGGGAAAGCGACTGCCCACCCTTCGATACGTTGTCTACGAACCATTCCCACTGGGTGATGTTGTTGTCGGCATCGGTTGCCCTGGCGGAAAATGTCTGGCTGGAGCCCGTAGAGAGTGTGAGTGACGACCCCGATGGTGAGACACGACTGACCGTTGGCGATCGATTTGGAACCGCTTGCACAGTCCATGTAACTGAATCGGAGCCTCCCCCTCCGTCGTAGCAGGTGTATGTAACCGTGTGGCTTCCTGAGGTTGAGAAGGTGTAACTGAAGGCATGAATTGAGAAACTTCTGGGTGATGTGAAGACCCTTTCATTCTCCACTGTGCCATTGACGGACCATTCGATCCCGACCAGGGAAGCGTCGCGCTTGGGCAAGATGGAAGTATCTTTTTCTTCACATTCTCCTGTAAATTGATACCTGTCACCCGTCTTCAACGAGATGGAAGTCTCCTCAGGGGAGCCTGCGGCTTGCGGAGGAACATTCACCACGTAGACAGCCTCAACTAGGGTAGGATCGTAGACCTCAACCGACACGCTCTCCGGGTTGGGTGTGCCGGAGATTCTACTTTCGTCTTGGCTCCAGTGGCTGAAGTTATACCCTGAGATTTTCGGAGCGGGCCCCACTGTGGCAGTTGCGCCATGGTTGTGCCAGGTCCCCCCGCCCGCGATGCCAATTCCATTTGGCTCGGTCCTAGTCGACAGGAAGTGCTGCAGGGTGAAGTTGGCCGTATAGGTTGAGTTGCTCGTCGGCGACACGGTTTGGCTTCGGGAACCACCATGGCTCCAGCGTGAGAAGGCGTATCTACTGCTGACCCCAGTGATGTTCTGGGGCGACGGCACGTTCAGGGTGTGGGACGAGCCGGAGTTCCATGTCGCTGTGTAAGGCGCAGTGCGGTTTGTCCCGTCAACCGTTACCATGCGTCCCGACGGACTGGAGGCTACCGTCACGTTGACCGTGGAAGGAGGATTGGGGCCGACGGTTACTATCCACGAAACTGAGCCGGAATCGCCATCGGAGTCGGTGAACTCCACTTCCACCGTGTAGGTGCCGGCGGTTTGGAAGGTGTGGCTGAACTGCCTGGTTATGTCGCCGGTAAGAGTAAGGGACTGCCCACCCTTTGATACGCCGTCCAAAAACCATTCCCATTGGGAAATGTTGTTGTCGGCATCTGTTGCCCTAGCGGAGAATGTCTGACTGTCGCCTGGGTCCAGATTGACCTCCGACGACGACGGTGAGACACGTGATACCGACGGTGGCGCGGTGACCTCCGGCGTGAAGACAGCCTCCACCAGAGTCGGGCCATCGACCGTCACCGACACGCCTGCCGGGTCTGTCCCGATGTTCTGGAAGTTCTTCCGCCAGTAGCTGAATATGTATCCGGCAATCTTGGGAGCAGGCCCCACTGTGGCCGTTGCGCCATGGTTGTACCACGTCCCTCCGCCTGCGATCCCAATGCCTCCAGGCTCGGTTCTTGTCGAGAGGAAATGCTGCAGGGTGAAGTTGGCCGTATAGGTGGCGTCGCTGGTGGGTGCCACCGTTTGGCTCTGTGACCCGCCCTGGCTCCAGCTTGAGTAAACGTACCTGCTATTTACACCTGAAATGTTTTGAGGAGACGGAACGTTTAGGGTATGGGAGGAGCCGGAGTCCCAGGTCGCCGCGTAGGGTGCCGCACGGTCGGTCCCGTCCACCGTGACCGTGCGCCCCGACGTATTGGACGCAACCGTCACGCTGACTTGTTCTAAGTCCTCGTCGGCCCTCACGGTCCAGGAGACCGAGTCGGACTCTAGCAGGTCGTCGATGAACTCCACTTCCACCGTGTAGGTGCCGGCGCTGGAGAAGGTGTGGCTGAATTCCCTGGTGATGTCGCCTGTAAACGAAAGGGACTGGCCTCCTTTCGACACGTCGTCGACGAACCATTCCCATTCGGAAATGTTGCTGTCGGCGTCGGTTGCCCTGGCGGAAAATGTCTGACTGTCGCCAACAACCAGATTGATCGACGACGTCGATGGTGAGACCCTGGCAACCGAGGGAGGACGGTTAACGTATACGGTCCAGGAGACGGAGTCGGAATCGCCATCGGAGTCGGTGAACTCGACTTTCACCGTGTAGACGTCAGCGGTAGAGAAGGTGTGGCTGAACTGCCTCGTGATGTCACCGGTGAGGGTAAGGGACTGCCCACCCTTTGATACGCCGTCCAAAAACCATTCCCATTGGGAAATGTTGTTGTCGGCATCGGTTGCCCTCGCGGAGAATGTCTGACTGTCGCCTGGGTCCAGATTGACCTCCGACGACGACGGTGAGACACGTGATACCGACGGTGGCGCGGTGACCTCCACCGACCAGCTGACAGAGCCCGTCAGTCCACCCTCGTCGAAGAACTCGCTTTTTATGGTGTAGGTACCGGCTGTGGAGAAAGTGTGGTCGATGACTCTCGCGGCCGAGCGCGAAGGCAAAAAGGTGTATTCTTTTTGCTTCACATCATCCAGGAACCACCGCCACCCGATGATATTGCCATCTACATCGGTAGCAGTTGCTTGCCATCTCCCACTCACTCCCACTGTCACTGAATTTGGACGTGAGTGGGAATAGATCTCTGGAGCGCTGTTCGACTGCGCGCTCACGACCGAGCTGCCAAGAAGTGACATGCCTATGCTTGCCGCCAACAGCCCGACTACCACGGCAGCCAGCGATAGCCAGGCCTTCTTCGTAAGCCAGGTGCCGAGGGTCGATTTGCTTACCGATCTTCCCATGGCTCGTCTTCTGCCTGCACGATTCGTTTTTCGATTAGAGATTACAGGCGATCTTCCTACGTGCAACTATGGCGAATTAGGCGGATTCATGGTAAATGGTTATAGCAGATGCGAACCAAAATGTCTGTGCATTGCAGAAAATGCACAATGTACCTTGCTAATGTGTGAGAGATATGGCAGAAGACCCTGAGTCTCGGCGATGGCGCGCCAAACAGGTGGGTATGCTCATGCGGGCCTACAGGCAGGCCTATCGCATAAGGGGGCGTGCAGGACGACTGTCCCAAATCGGCTTGCTGGACCTTATGGGCCAGGTGGATGAGAAATACTCGGAAGTGCATGGCCACTCGACGGTGGCACGGTGGGAATCGGGTACCACCAATCCCAGCCGAGAGCGGATCGAGGTATTCGGTTGGGCCCTTAATCTATCGCCTGCAGAAATAGAAGGTCTGATGCGATTGGCCTGCTTCGATCTGGATGACGCACAACGCACTGTCCGATCACACAGACTGGAAGAGCCAGTTGACACCGCAGGCGAAGAATCAGCAGGTGCCTCCGAAGACGAGGTCACTGAACCGGCTTGGGACGTGAGTTGGCACGACTCTAACGCCTACGCAAGGGAATTGTTGAAGTTCGCACTCTCCCGCTTCCTTCTGTCTGGGTCGTTCATCGTAGTTGCGGGGGGCGTCCTGGCGTGGTTCGGCTGGAACGCCACATGGACGCTAACGTTGTACGTCGCCTTCGCTGTCGGGCTCGTGTTGGTGGAGACGCTCGTGAACATAGGGCCATTCAACGTCCTACGGAACTTCTTCTTCGTCTCCATGTTCATCCTCCTGAGCATACCCCTGCTGCAGGCGCCGTTGATTCATATGGACCCATACGGGTTCTTCACATTCGAAGGCCTGGCGAATACCCCAATACCATACCTGCTGGCCCTCGCCACGAACCTAGTTGTCGCTCTGGCATCCTGCCTGATATTCGACTCAATACGACGATGGAAATACTCCCTCCATCGGAGTGCCGACGAGTCTCCATACATTCGGGCTCTCTGGGCCGCGATCCCACCGGTGTTGTTGGTTTTCGCTTTCAGTCTTGCATTCAGCAACTTCGGGGTGTTGTTATACCTATCGTGTATGTTGCCCATCTTGGCTGGTGTCTTGACAGCGCTTGGGATTGTCCATGACAAGGGACCTACTCTGACTGAGCAAGACCGGAAGTCCCTTCTTTGGACCGGCGCGGCCTTGTTTGTGGTCTTATCGGTAGTCAACGGCGCAGCAATTGTTGCCGTTCACTTGCTGCTGGGTTGGATAGTTCTACCGGACAGGAGTCTCTTCTATTCCTGGGAAATCGATTACGGCGCTTGGGGTTACTCCTCAAGCGAGTTGGGAGAACGGTTGCGACTCGGTGCACTGTGGGCTTCGCTGGCCTCCCTCGGTTACACGGTTATCGTTGTGGGAGGACACTTGGTTAATAAAGTGATCTACCATCGAAAAGGAGCCTTAGCACGCCCTTCCATGGCTATTACAGCTTCGCTCGTCTTGCTGATTGGAGTAGGAGGGCTGGTGCTATCAGGCAGCGCAGTCATGAGGGTGCAACCGCCCGATTTTGATGCCGTTGCCGAGGACATCTGGCTCGTACCTTCCACCCTCTCCGTCGGAGACTCGGCTGACATAAGGGCCCGGTTTCGGAATCGTTCCTCATCAAGCGGGCCACACGCGGGTCAGGCCACGTTTGACATGTCAATAGTTGTACTGCCGCCGAGCGGTTCGGAAGTCCGCCACGAGGTGAATAACCAACGGTTAGCTTACAACCAGGACTGGACATTCAAGACGGATCACACTTTTGATCAGACGGGATCCTATGACATCCGAGCGGAGATTTATGACGTCAATGGCCGTGAGAAAGGGTGGGACCCGCTTCATCGCTTTGATGTCCGTTCAGAGACCTTTACCGTCGCCGAGGCGGACAGTGACGCTTAGGTGAGAGTATCTCGCCCTCGGTGAAACTGGTCTTGCCGTCAGACGCCATTGACCGGCTGGATGGCCGACAGCTCAGTCGAGATCAGGAGTCGTGGCACTCGGCAACTGTCCCGTCTGACAATTTGATGTGATTAGGGCATATGATGTGCGGGGATATGCTGAACCGCATCCTCAATCCAGTCCCAATGCACCAAGGACCTCACTCGCTCCGGCTCCGCCGTCAACTTTCTTAGAAACTCGTTGACCGCCTCAACCTTGCACCATCCCTCGAAGACCCACACGCATCTCATCGGCAAAGCTGAAGGGAGTCGCCCCGGTCACACCGGCCTCTCGGAGCGCCCGGACAAGCCCCCTACCCGATCGGAGTCGGGCAAATGCTTTTTCCAAGAGTCCTGCTCCCGCGTGTCGGCCCTGGCATGGACAGGACGGGACACTTTCGGAGAACATCTCAGCCTGTACAGCAGTCCGTAGACTCCACTCCTTTTGTAGCTCACAGAGTACTTCGCCGCGATCCAGTCTCGCACCTCCTCCGCCGTCCGAAACCTTCCGGTGGACACCTCCCTGGACACATCCTGTTGGGCCTCTTCGCTCAGGTACGGTCGCTGGCCTCTGCCTCCCTTCCTCTGTGAGAGCACCTCGTCCAATCCACCCTGAACGGTCTGCCCTGCATGTTCCGCCCTCCAACGCTTGTATACTTGGCGCAAAGGTGGGACGTGCCGCAACTATCGGCTAGACGCTTTTACGCCCCTATTTGATGAATTTGATATAAGATCCAGGCCCCGCGTGACTGATCCAGGGCAGGGGAATTGAAAGTGCCAGAAGAGCGTCAGCCGCTTTTGGCGGCGATTGGGAATACGCTTATGAACGGGCATCGGGAATTTGTCTTATCCGCCGCCCCGCTACCGTCTTACGGAACCGCTCTACTGGCTTTGGTGGTCCTGAAGCGATGCGCATTCGGCAAGGATGTCCCATCGATGATCAGGATAGCGCATTTCGAACACAGCAATAGGTTCGACTGCGCTTGAGTCGGTTTCAGTTGCTTCACCGCTCTATCTCCATTTGCCATATCAACCATTTCGGGAGTATCCCTTCAGTACAGGGAACAGGCCGATCCAGTTGGAATTCCGACCAAATCAGTCAATCGGTGAGTGCTATACTTCTTTTTCTCACTTTTTCAAAGCTCTCTTCAGTCACCACACCGAGACATCCAATCATGGAAGGCACTCATGCCCACTTTGCGCTAAATTTCGACCGCTGTACGCAGGCGGGATTCGCGTTCCACACTGCCCTTGACAGTAGCTTGACTGGATGTGGGATGGAATGTGGGATATTGCCTCAAAACACCCTTGGTTCATACCCAAATACGATTCCTCACTTGCTCCGCTGCGTTCGGAATGACACGCGCTGTGGTTATGCAAATGTCTCCGTGCGCGGGAACGACGGCATACGAGTTGAAGGCGAGACACGCAGTTTTGCACTTCTCTCCAGTAAGGGAATTGTTCTACATCCATGCAAACTTATGCGGGAAGTGGGCGTTTTGTGTATAGTACCCGCCACCATGTCGGGGCGGCCTTCCTATGAGCGCACTCTCAACCCCCAAGCTCGTCCTGAGGCGGATCAGGAACGCCAGGATGCTCCTGGCCGGCATCTTCCTCGGCATCCTGTTCGCCACCACCCTGGCCGCCGCCGTGCCGACCTACCTCGCCTCGCTGGAGCGGCTCGCCCTCAACATCGAGATCGACCGCCTCGGGAGGTTCCAGTCGAAGCTGCTCGCGTTCGCCTACTACATACCATTCACCGAGCAGCGGATGGCCGAGACCGACGGCACTTTCGAGGAAATCGTCGAAGAATACATCGGTGAGATATACACCGATCACCGGCGATTCGTGACCGGTCTTCAGTTCTACGCAGACACCCCTTCCATCCCCCTTCCACCCGCCGATGTCGCGAACGGGTCCGCCGCGCGAGCGTACCTGCGAAGCCTCTCCGACTTTCAGCAGCACGTCACCGTCGTTGAAGGCCGACTCCCACAACCTCAGACCCCAGACGATCCCAACGCTCCCGTGCTCGAAGCCGTGCTCGGTGGATTCGCGGCCTCGCAGTTCCGGCTGCAGGTGGGGGACGTCCTCCGGCTAACGTCGGACTTAACCGTTCCACAGGTCATCTCCGTACCGATCGTTGGCATCGTGGAACCGAGTGACCCCAACGCCGATTACTGGCTTCCGACTCCTGCTCTCTACTTCCGTCCCGAAGCCCCCGACCCCGACGACACGGGCGACGGAATCTACAATCCCCAGATACCGCCCGTTCCGCTGTTTGCCGACATGGGACCTCTGGTCGAGACCATAGACGCGACGTTCCCAGGCACGCTGAGCATCAGCATCTGGACGATCAGCCTCGATAAGGCGAAGATGAAAACGTGGACTCCCAACCGGATTCGCGGCAGCTTCCGCGAGTTCGAGACGCAGTTCGCGATGCGGATGCCCGGAGCGGCGGAAGTCTCATCGGGCATTTACCGCATGTTGGCGCGGTTCGACACCCACAGCTTCTTTTCCCGTGTGCCACTGCTCCTGTTGCAAACGCTCATGGTGGCCTCCGTCCTCTTCTTCCTCGTCATGATGGTCTCCTACCTTGTCCGCAGCCGCGAGGCGGACTCCGCGCTCCTGAGCGCCAGGGGTGTTAGCACATCACAGATTTTTCGCATTTACGCCCTCGAAGGACTCGTGATGACCGTCCTCGCCGTCATCTTCGCGCCCCTCTTGGCCGTGGCGGGTGTGGCGCTGGCCGGCGTACTGCCCTTCTTCCGTGAAATGACGAATGGCGACTTCCTTCCTCTCGTCATCGGCCCAATGCCCTTTATTGTTGCCGTCGCTACGGGTCTCGCCTGCCTCATCGTGTACGCCATCCCCGCCGCAGTCGCCACACGGGGGGGCCTATTGCTACACAAGCTGCGATCTTCCAGGCCTCCGTCGATTCCTTTCGTTCACCGCTACTATTTCGATATCGGCGTCCTCGTCCTCGGCGGCCTCATATTCTGGGAACTGTACAACAGGGGAAAGATTCTCTCGGGCGGCCTCTTCAAGAACGTCGAGGTCAACGAGGTGCTGCTCCTCGCGCCCGTCATCTTCCTTCTGGTCGTGGCGCTCCTCTTCCTCAGAGTCTTTCCCGTACTGCTACGGTTCATATCCGGCGAATCTCCGACGCTGTCGCACATCCTGCTCGCTCTTGCGGTTGTCCCTCTCGCGGTGGGCATCCCGTACCGAGAAATCTGGGAAGACCCCCTCGGCGCAGAGTGGATCGGCCCGGTCATGATCCTCGCCTTGGTGGTCGTGACCTACTACTTCACGACAAGATCGGTCCTCGTTCGCTACCGCATCGCGGGTTACCTCGCGCAAGCGGGTCTCATCTTCTGGTTCCTGTCGGAAGAACCGCTCCGCGCCGCCGGTGTCCTCAGCGCCCCAACGGTCTTGCTCGCTGCCATCGTGCCAGTTCAAATCGCGTACGTGTTCTTCGGCATGGCCGCCCGTTTCACTCCGGCATCGTTGTCTATCGGGCTGCGATACATATCTCGAAATCCACTGCAATACTCGTGGCTCGTCCTGCTGCTGGTAATGACAACCGGCGTCGGAGTCCTCGCCACGACCGTTGGCGGGACGCTGGAGCGCAGCCAAATCGACCAGGCGCAGTACGATGCCGGGGCGGACGTACGCATCTCCCTGCGAGACGATGTCTTCCTCTCCCAGTTTCCTATCGAGACGCTGCTCGAACGCTACGAAGCCATCCCCGGGGTGAGGACGGTCTCGCCCGCTTACCGCGAGACGCGGTCCGCCAGGCCCGACGGCATTGAGGTGTTCGCCGTCGACTCGCGTGAGTTTCCTTTCCTCGCATGGTATCGGGAAGACTTCTCGGAACAGCCTCTGGCCGAAATCATGCGCTCGCTCAACGCGCACCCGCCGCCGGAACACATCGTCCTGCCCGAGGACTCGACCGCCATCGCCATCTGGACGAAGCTCCAACGGCCCATCGAACAGCTTTGGCTGCAGGTCGTCCTGCAAGAGGGCGACGGCAATCTGAGGACGGTCTCGTTGGGGGAACTCTGGGAATCTCCCCCCGACCAATCGTCGAACTCCGACGACTCCGCCATCGTGATCCCGGACGACCCACCCGCACCCCAGTGGAAGCTCATCAGTCGACAGCTCCCCAGCAGACTCGAACATCCGTTGAGCCTTGTGTCGGTGCAGCTCTACGAGGCCCGCGTCGGCACCCTCACGCCCGGGGCCCTGCTCATCGACAACATCCACGTGGAGACCGTCAACTCGAACGAACAGACCGTCTTGGAGGACTTCGAGGGACTCTTCCGCTGGACGCCAATCGTCACGTCGGGCTTCGCGCCCGACCGGCTGTACTCATTCGGCGGGGACGCCCAAGACGGCGACCGCTCCGCGATGTTCGTGTTCGGCCAAGAGGGACAGCGTGGAGTGCGGGGAGTCTACCTCAGCCCGACAGGAAGTGAGCTGCCTGTGGTCGTGAGCGCAAGTTTCCAGGAGACCAAGGGCATCGAGATCGGCGACCTCATCCTCATAAACGTGGGTGGAAGGGCCGTACCATCGGTAGTACGCTCGGTCGTCGACCACTTCCCCACAATGCGCCCCAGTCAGAGGGGCTTTATTCTTGCCGATTTGAACGCCCTGCTCCTCCACGCAAACATCATCAGTCCGACTAGCCGGCTCACCCCGAACGAGGTGTTCCTGTCGGTTTCTCCAGCAGCCCATGAACTGGTCATCGAGCGGATCAACTCGATGTCGCTGTCGCCGGGGACGATCTACGACCGCCTCTCACAGGTCGAGACAGCGCGACTCGACCCGCTCACCACGGCGGGATGGACATCGATGGTGTTCGTCGCGGTCGCCATCATCCTCATCACCATCGCCGTCGGCTACGCGACGTACCTGCTTGCATTCATGGACCGGAGCAAGGGTGAAACGGGATTCCTCCGCTCATTGGGACTCTCGAACGGGCAGCTTCTCGGTCTTCTGGCCTTCGAACACCTCGCCATCCTGCTCGTCGGGACCGGGCTCGGCGCTTGGGCGGGCTTCCAGATGAGCCACCTCGCCGTCACCTCGGTGGTGATCGTTTCTTCCGACGACGTGCTGCCGCCGTACACCTCGATCACCGACTTGGGGTTCCTGATTCCCATGTACCTCGGCATCCTCGTCGTCGTTCTCGTGTCCTTCGCCGCCCTGCTTCGCGCTACGCGTCGGATCGACCTTCAAACGGTCTCACGCATGGAGGGGTGACGAGGCGACCGTTATCACGTCGTAAGCTCTTCCCAGATCTGCAAGCGCTGCAGCAGATGGCGTCTGCGCTCGGGTCCTGCCGTCCTGAGGAGCGTCTCACCGTAAGGGGCGTCATCTCCTCTCTCATGATAGGGAACCACGAGCTCGCGAAGCGAGCCGATCAGGTTGTCAGGGAAATACTGCTCGAAGTTGTACGTGAACATGCGTCGAAGGTCTCCACCGCCCCATGAACTGTGCTTGAGCTTATGGTTGAACAGGAGCACGTCGCCAGGCTCCGACTCGATAGCGTACGCGGGCACTTCACTGCCATGTACTCCCCAAAGCTCCGGCCGGCTTGCGGTTGTCACCGGTACCACGTCATTCACCGCAGTTGTGAACTTGTCTCCCCAATTGCAACTCCCCGGGATGACCCGGAGGCATCCCGTATCGCTGCGCACCGGATCAAGGTAGAAAGCGACCTTAAGTGAGTGGTACGGATCGTCGGGCAAATGGTCGGAGTGCCATTTCGTGTCTCCGACGTAGTAGTTGCCGTCGCTGGTGCCGTAACCATAGTCGTCCCCGAGAATGGACGCGACCACACCGTCGATACGTGGATCGTCGAGGAGACCCGACAGGTATTCGCTGCGGTCGGCGAACGGGACGATCGTCGATTTCTCCTTGTAATTGTGCTCCCTGTCGCTTTCCTTGAATTCCGTCTCAAATACCTTCTCGTACGCGTCCGTGATATAGCCTGCGTCGTCTTTGAACAGCCCCGGAAATTTGAGAAAACCGAACGTGTCGTAGAACCTGCTCTGCTCTTCGGTAAGCCTCATTGCGATTTCCTTCCTCTTGACCGGGATTGCCCCAATTTCAGGACTATTGACTCAAGGGACATCTCATGTGAGATAACGATATCGTAATCAGGCTCCGCAAGACGGTCAACCGCCGTCTCACCCTACCCGACCCACGCAGGGCAATCGCATTTCACTCAGAGCCAGCCTTGCGAGGGTCTCCCAACCCACCCCTCTGGACTCCGGCCCCGTATCGGAGTACGGGGCTGGCTCTTCGCCGGAGTGACGGTTCATGGTGTTCCCACCAACTCTAAATGCGATTGCCCTTCCCAACCCACTACGCGGCTCGTGGCCTCGTCCCGTCTCCCTGCTATACTCTTACGTATCTCAATTTTACGTTCAGGCAAAACGCCCATGAAGAAGGACTTTCTCTCGGTATCCGATTTCACCTCCGCCGAGGTCGCGGACGTCGTCCGGCAGGCGGAGAGCTTGAAGCGCTCGAACGCGCGGCCCCTGGAGGGCAAGACCGTCGCGCTCCTCTTCGAGAAGCCGTCCCTCCGGACCCGTGTGAGCTTCGAGATCGGAATCCGACAGCTTGGCGGAGACTGCATCTATCTGTCCAAGGAGGACGTGAACCTCGGCGTCCGCGAGCCTGTGGAGGACGTAGCGCGCGTCCTCGACCGATGGGTCGACGGCATCGTCGCCCGCGTAAACGAGCACGAATCGCTGGTGACCATGGCGGCCCACATGAACGTCCCTGTCATCAACGCGCTGTCCGACCTTGAGCATCCGTGCCAGGCAATGGCGGACCTGCAGACCATCGCACAGCACAAGGGACAATTCGACGGCCTCCGCGTGGCCTACATCGGAGACGGCAATAACGTAGCTGCCAGCCTCGCCGTGGGATGCGCGTCGGTGGGGGCGGACTTCGTCATCGCCAATCCACCGGCGTATGGGATTCCCGATTCCGCGTGGAACACGGCCATGGATAGGTCGGATGAAAGCGGTTCGTCGGTGACCCGGCTCGAGCATCCCGAGGATGCCGTCCGGGACGCCGATGTCGTCTACACGGACACTTGGGTCAGCATGGGCCAGGAGGCAGAGAAGGCCGAGCGGGTGAAGACATTCGGCAACTACCAGGTCAATCCTGCCCTCATGGAGTACGCCAAGCCCGACAGCATCTTCATGCACGACATGCCGGCCTACGCAGGGGCGGAGATCTCGGAGGGAATGCTCGACGACCCGCGCTCTGTCGTGTTCGATCAGGCCGAAAACCGGTTACACGCGCAGAAGGCCGTAATGGCCGCTCTCTTCTCGTAACGCCATGTACACAGCGAAGAAACCGCTCGTAGCCATTGTAGGACGCCCAAACGTGGGCAAGTCCACACTATTCAACCGCCTCGTAGGGCGGCCGATATCGATCGTTTCCGACATTGCGGGCACCACTCGCGATCGCGTCAGCACCGAGACCGAGTGGGCGGAGTATCCGTTCATTCTCGTGGACACCGGCGGCCTCGCGAAGCAGAACGACAGTGCGGACGTAACCCCAACGCAGATATGGGAAAAGGTACGTTCGCAAATCGACGTAGCCATAGACGACGCCGATATCATCGTCATGGTCACAGATGTCGGCACAGGCGTGACGCCCGCCGACCACGACGTGGCCGCGGCGCTCCGCCAGGCGAGCAAGCCCGTCATCGTCGCGGTCAACAAGTCCGATAATGTGAGCCGGGAACAGGAGGTTTTCGATTTCTACGACCTCGGACTCGGCGACCCGATTCCTATCAGCGCCTACCACAACGTCGGCATCGACGATCTGATGAGCGAGGTGGTCGCAGCCTTCCCGTCCGAGCCCGATATGCCGGAGATCGAAGCCGACCTCAAGGTCGCCCTCGTCGGACGTACCAACGCCGGCAAGTCGATGCTGCTCAACGCCCTCGTCGGCCACGAGCGTTCCATCGTCAGCGAAACGCCGGGCACCACGAGGGATGCCGTCGATACGCTCATAACTCGTGACGACCGCCGGACGCTCCTAGTTGACACAGCGGGCCTCCGACGGAGGGGCAGCATCAAGCCCGGCATCGAGCGCTACAGTTCCCTGCGCTCCATCAGGGCCATCGACCGCGCCGACGTCGCAGTCCTCGTGCTCGACGCAACCGAGCTGGCAACGGCGCAGGACGCACACATCGCAAGCTACATCCTCGATGCTTACAAAGGGATAGTGTTCGCGATCAACAAGTGGGACCTTGCCAGACAGGTCGGACTCAACCAGGAGACCGCTACCTACAAGGTCCGAGAGCGGTTCAAGTTCGCCACGTTCGCCCCAATCTGCTTCATATCCGCCCTAAGAGAGACCGGCCTCGACGCCATGATGGACACCGTCGAGAGCGTCTCGGAGCAGTGGCATAAAGACCTCCCGCGCTACGACCTTCGAAGGACGGTTCTCAACGCGGTCGCGGCCCATCCGCCCGCCCTCTCCGGCAGGAGCGCGGCGAAGATATACAGCGTCGCGCAAGACGCCACTGGACCACCCTCTTTCACCTTCTACGTAAACCGCGCCGACATGGTACACTTCGGGTACCAACGCTACTTGGAGAACGCCATCCGCGACGCCTACGGCTTCGAGGGCAGCCCGCTGAGGATGCGCTTCAAGCGAAGGGGGGAGAAGTGATCGAGTTCCTCGTCTTCGTCCCGCTCGGGTACCTGCTGGGCGCTATCCCCTTCGGCTATATCGCGGGCAAACTCTTCGGCGGCGTCGACGTTCGCGACCACGGAAGCGGAAGTATCGGCATGACGAATGTCATGCGGACGGTCAGCCCTCCCGTCGCGATCCTTGTGCTGGCCCTCGATCTGGGCAAGGCGGCAGGAGCCGTCCTCTTAGCCAGGTTCCTTGCCGACGCGCCCATGGTCGAGACGCTTACCGGGATCGCCGTGATCACGGGACACAGCTGGTCGGTGTTCATCGGCTTCTCAGGAGGAAAGGGCACCGCAACGGGCTGGGGCGCCCTTTTCGCTTTGTCCCCAATCGCCGGCATCGTGGCATCGGTCATCGGCGTCGGACTCATCGCCCTTACGCGATACGTGTCGCTCGGCTCCATCGTCGCGGCAACCTTGGGCGCTCTTACGCTGGCCGTCATTGCCTTGGTGAATGATGCGGTACCTCTGGAATACGCCCTCTACGGCGCCGGCGGCGTGCCCATCATCCTCTTCAAGCACCGGGACAACATCCAGCGGCTCCTGAGAGGCGATGAGCGCAAGCTCGGCCAGAAGGTGGATACCGTTCCTGGTCCGACGGATAATCAGCGCGGGAAGGGCCTGCGATGGCCACGATCGGCGTAGTCGGCACGACGGGCTGGGGGACGACCCTCGCGATCATCACGGCACGGGAAGGCCACACCGTTCGCCTCCTCGCTCGCACAAGCCAAGAAGCCGCGCGTCTCCGGCTCGCCAACGAAAACAGCCAATACCTGCCCGGCGCTTCCTTTCACCCGGCGATGAGGGTCACGCACGACCCGACGGAGGCCCTTGGCGGCGCCGACCTCACGATCCTGGCCGTCCCGTCCAACACGCTGCGACAAAACGTCAATGACGTAGGTGAATACTTCGACAATGAAACCGTCATCGTCAGCGCCGTTAAGGGCCTCGAGATCGAGACGGGCAGCCGGATGAGCGAGGTCATCAGGGAGGAGTTCGGCACGGCGAAACACCCTCCCATCTGCGCCCTGTCAGGCCCAAATCTGGCACGAGAGATCATTCGCGGCAAGCTCTCATCTACGGTCGTCGCCTCCCCGGACGAAGACGCAGCCATGAAGGCGCAGTCGGTTCTCAACTCGTCCGTCTTCCGCGTGTACACCAACACCGATATCGTCGGCGTTGAGCTCGGAGGAGCGCTCAAGAATATCATCGCGATAGGAGCGGGCATCTGCGACGGTCTCCAAATGGGCGACAACGTAAAGGCCACCTACATGACCCGCGGCCTGGCCGAGATAGCACGTCTCGGCGTCGCCGCCGGAGCGCGTCAGATGACATTTGCAGGCCTAGCCGGAATGGGCGATCTCATCACCACCTGCTCGAGCGCTCTGAGCCGCAATCACCAGGTCGGGACCCTCCTCAGCCGGGGCAAGACCCTTTCCGAGATACGCTCGGAAATGCACAACGTCGCCGAGGGCATCAACACCACGGCGGCCGCCCGCGACATGGCCGCCGAATTCGGCGTGGAGATGCCCATCACCGACGTCACCTACCGCGTCCTCTTCGAGGGCATGTCCGTCGACAAGGCCGTCGCGGCGCTTATGGGACGCGCGCCCACGCCTGAGTAGGATGGTACGCCGTCCTCTCATCATCACGACCCAGCCCGGATGGGCCTTCGCCAGTCTGTCTGAGCTTCGTGCAGTGTCCGACGGAGAAGAATACGTACACTTCCACCATCGCGACTCTACCCTAACGTGTCGAGACGGACTCACCGTTGCTCCAAATTCGCTGAGAACACCGGCTGAGGTCTTCGGCGAGGTGGTGTCCGCAAATTCACGCCGGGGCGAAGACGCGACTCGCCGCATCGTCAAGCTCATGCGACCGAACGTCGTGAAGCGGGCCGTCCTCGACGCGCTTCCCCACGTAGAAGGGACCCGCTCTCGCCGTTACAGCATCGCGTGCGAAACGCTGGGACGCACCTCGGTGCGCCGCCAAGACCTCTCGCAGCAAGTCGAACAGGTATTCCGCGCAGCATTCCCGGGATGGCGCAGGGCGAGCGACCATGCCGTCCGACTCTTCTGTAAAGCCGACCCCGACTTTGCCTTTGTGGGTGTCCAGTTGCACTCCAACCTCGGTGATGACGACTCTGGACGGCCGGGGGCGCTGAGGCGTCATCTCGCCTGCGGCCTACTCGAACTGGCGGGCGTCGAAGCGGAGAGCATCGTACTCGACCCCTTCATGGGGACCGGGGCCATACTCGAGGCGGCTATGCACCCCTATCAAGCGCGAACTGCTATTGGATTCGAGATCGATTCTGCCGCCTGCGACATCGCGGAGCGCAAACTTGCGGGCAGCAACGTTTCCATCTTCCGACAATCCTTTGAAACTCTCGATACCGGACTCATAGATGCACGGACGAGGATCGTGACGAATATCCCGTTTGGGAACCAATTCCAGCGCGTAGACACGGAGAAACTGGTTCATGCCCTACGCTCATGCTCCGACGCCGGTGCTCGAATTACCCTGCTCGCCTCACGCGAGCAGGGCGCTCATCTGAGGGCCGCTCTTGGGCTGCGACGGAAGAACGTCATCGTGATGGGGCAGCCGGCCATGATCCTGTATGAGGCGTGGTAAGAGGCCTCGATGACCCTGTGGGGCTATAATGATTCCGAACGGCAACCGTACACAACGCCTTTTTCGATAGGTCGTATAGGCCATGAACGTCAAATACTTCCCTAATACCGACACACTCTATATCGAGTTGTGCCCAACCGAGGTTGCTGAGACCCGCGACCTCGACGAAGACACGCTCCTCGATCTTGACGCCCGAGGCCGTCTCTGCGCCATCACCATCGAGCACGCGGGCGACCGAATGGAAATACCGGCCTTTTCCTACGAGCAAGTTACTTCCTAACTCGTCCAGGAATAGCCCGCTCACCCCACCTTGCCCACCAGGGCGACCCAATCGGCATCGGTTAGTCCTTCATCGAACTGCACGCCGAGAGCCAACATGCGCTCGATTACTTCCGTACTTTGCTTATCCAGTATGCCGGAGAAGACAAGCGTTCCCCCGCTCCTAACGGCCTCGACGATGTGTTCCGCCAGCTCGGTAATGACCTTAGCGGAAACATTGGCAACCAGAAGGTCATACTCGTCCGACTTGGCCTGAGGATGCGGCAGCGTGGCCTCGTCCGTGGTCACCGTGTTCTGGACCCTGTTTTCGCGGACGTTGCGCTCGGCGACGCTCGCCGCAATCGGGTCGATCTCCAACCCCAGCACATCCGAGGCCCCCAGCTTCGCAGCCGCAATTGAAAGGACGCCCGAACCGCATCCCAGGTCGAGCACTCGATCACCCGGCTCGACGTGCGTTTCGAGCAGTTCCAGGCACATCCGCGTGGTTGGATGGTGCCCTGTGCCGAACGCCATGCCGGGATCGATGGTGATGACCACGTCATTCTCTCGCGGCTCATACGTCCGCCATGTCGGCACTATCACCGTCCGCATCCCTACCCGGAGAACATGGAAGTGCTCCTTCCACGACTCTTGCCACTCCTCTTCCTTAATGACACGGACGCGGAGTTCGGAGACATCGCCGACGTGCGCGACCAGCCTCACTGCTGTGTCGATGCGGGCGTAGCGTCCCTCCAGCCGATTGTCGTGGGGGATGTAGGTGGTGACCGTCACCCGTTCAGGGACGGGCGCCTCCTCGCCTTCGTCGGGATTGTGTCCAGCCGGAAGCTCAATAGCGACGCCACCCTCGCCGTGCTCGGTGAAGACCTGTGTCAGCGGCTCCACGAACTCCGACGGCGTGTCTATGCTCAGCTCGACCCAGAGCAACTTGCTCGTCCCTCCGTCACGCTCTTTCGATGCTCAAGATTAGTAGACCGACATCTTTGAAATGACGGGTAGCAATTGGGGGCTTGCTTCGCGTTGTACACGACAGGGCGGGTTTGAAACCCTCCCCTACCAAGTCACTTTTTCGTTACCCTTCAATACTATGATGTTGCACCGCTAGGGTACTGCCTGCCCGGCCAACACACCGGTACACCGCTCGCTGTCCACCGCAACCCGCCCGTTAACCAGCACGAAGGGGATGCCGACCGGGTGTTGGACCGGGTCGTCGTACGTGGCCGTATCTATTACGCGCTCGGCATCGAAGATGGTGATGTCGGCGTAGAATCCTTCTTCCAGCCGTCCCCGATCCGTAAGGTTGAATCTCCGCGCCGGACGGTCGGTCATCCTATGCACCATGCCCTCCAGACTCACGGTCGGAAAGGCCCGCCGGAGCCGTCCGAGGATGCGTGGGAACGCCCCATAGGAGCGGGGGTGCGGCATCGACCCGGCGGGGGTGATATCCGAGCACACCATGTAGTCGTCCCGCGCGATGAGCTCCATCGAGTCCTTGCTGACCTGTCTCCAGAGCCCGTAGCTCGTGGGCGGCGGCATCGTGTATCCGACAGAGAGGTCCTCTTGCAGCAGAATTTCGCATAGGGCTTCACCGAGGCTCTTCCCAATCCGGTCCGCGTACACAGGCAGGCTGATGCCCTCTAGCGACGGATCGCCCGGAATGTACGAGAAGACGACCTCATCCAGCGACCGCAGGTAGTAGTACTCGTTCTCCAGGTAGTCGACGATCCGCTTGCGGTCGCCGGGGTCCTTCAGCCGCTCGATGATCGCGTCGGGGCCCCCGTCCTGTACCCAACTGGGCAGGAAGCTGACCGGTATCGTCGAGCCGCTGGCATAAGGGTAAATGTCCAACGTGATATCCACACCCTCTGCCTTCGCCTCGTCGATCAGCGCCAGGTGCTCCTTGACCTTGCCCGCTGTGCGGGGGTCGGTTCGGAAGTGTGCGAAGTGGAGCTTCACACCCGACCGTCTGCCGATCTCCAGGACCTCCGCGACACCGCCGCCGCCGAACGCCCGCTCCGGGTTGGCGCGTCGCGGCTCGGCCATGTAGACGCCGCCAAGATCGCGCACCAGCTCGCATATCTCGACTAGCTCGTCGGTGCTCGTCCACGGGCCGGGGTAGTAGCTCGACCCTGTGGAAAAACCAACCGCGCCCTGCTCCATGCCCTCACTGACGAGGTCTTTGTAGCGGGCCATCAGGTCTCCGGTCAGGGGCACGTCTCGAAATCCCGCCGCCTCCAAGCGTACTGTTCCGTTGGGCACAAGGTAGGCGGTGTTGATAGACACCTTTTCGTGATAGTTCGCGCGGAAGGCCTCGACGCTGCTCATGTCGAGGTCCTCAGGCGGCTCTCCAAGCAGACCCTTCAGCCATCGACGGTAAGTCAGATAGTTTTCGTGAGATAGCGGCGCGTATGACATGCCGTCGATGCCCAGAAACTCGGTCGTGATGCCCTGTCTCAGACCGCAGGCGTGCTGGGGGTCGACCAGCAGGTCGCCCTCGGAGTGCGTATGCGTGTCGATAAACCCGGGCGAGACGGTCAGGCCCTTGGCGTCGATCACTCGTGCGGCGACAGCATGCGACAGGTCGCCGATGCAAGCGATCCGTTCTCCCCGAATGCCAACATCGGCCCGGTAGGCAGGCGCTTCCGTCCCGTCGACGACCTCGCCGCCGCTGATGACTATGTCGAACATGGCCACGCTCCTCGCTTGAACTCCGACAAGTGTATCACCGAACGAGCACGGCACGGCAGACACGAAATATCGTAAGATGAGAATGATTCCGTCTTGTCACCGATCCGGGTCAGAAACGCATGAACAACGCTCAAATCGCGGAAGTCTTCGAGAACATCGCCGGTCTGCTCGAGATCAAGGGCGAGCGCCGGTTCGTTGTCGTTTCCTACCAGCGCGCCGCACGCACGATCGACCACCTCCCGACCGAGCTCGAGCAGATGGTGCGCGAAGAGGACGACCTCACACAGATACCCGGAATCGGAAAGGCCATAGCGGGCAAGATCACGCAGCTTGCCACCGAAGGCAAGATGGACTTCTACGAAAAGCTGCGAGGCGAGTTCCCTGACGGAATCCTCGATGTCATGCGCGTGCCGGGCGTGGGACCGAAGTCCGCCAAGCGTCTATGGGAAGAACTCGACGTGACCTCGGTGGAGACGCTTGAAGCTGCGGCCTCGAACGGGCGGCTCGCCGCGCTCCCTCGCATGGGGCCGAAGAAGGCCGAGAACATCCTCAAGGAAATCGCCGCTGCACGCACAAAGGGCGACCGCGTCCCCATCTCCCGCGCCCTGCCGGCCGCCGAGCGCGTAATAGCCGCTCTCAAGGAACGCTGTCCGAGCATCGTCCGCATCGAACCCGCCGGCAGCCTCCGCCGGTTCGAGGAAACAATCGGCGACATCGACATCGTGTGTACCGCAACGGATCCTCAGGACGTGCTCAATGCCCTCGTCGAGCTACCCAACGTCGCCAGCGTTCTCGGCCACGGTGAGAGGAAGTCTGCCGTCGTACTAAGCGAAGGTGTCCAAGTTGACTTGCGCGTCGTCGTCGATTCCCAATTCGGGGCGCTCCTCCAATACTTCACCGGAGACAAGCAGCACAACATCCGCCTCCGTGAGCTCGCCGTGCGACAGGGACTTTCGGTCAACGAATACGGAATCAAGAATACCGAGACCGGCGAGACCGAGTCCTTCACAGACGAATCGGCCATGTACGAGCGGCTCGGCCTCCAGTACATCCCACCAGAACTCCGTCACGGCACCGACGAGATCGACCGCGCCCGGAAGTATTCCATCCCCCGGCTCGTGGAGGTATCCGATCTGAAGGGCGACCTCCACGTTCACACCGAGTGGAGCGACGGGCGGGATCCCACGGAGCTCATGGCCGTCGCCGCCCGCGAACGTGGTTACGAATACGTCGCCATAACCGACCACTCCGCCGGAAGGGGCATCGCGAACGGCCTCAGCCTCGAACGCCTGAAGGAACACGTTCACGAAATCCGGCAGTTGGAAGACCGGCTCGGTGACATCAGGCTGCTGGCCGGGTCGGAGGTCGACATCCGCGCGGACGGCACTCTCGACTACCCCGACAATGCACTCGACCAGCTTGACTGGGTTGTCGCCTCGGTCCACTCCGCGATGGGCCAGGACGCCGGGACCATGACCGCACGTATCATCAAAGCGATGCACAATCCGCACGTGACGGCCATCGGTCACTTGACGACGAGAATGATCGGGGAGCGCAAGCCCATCGAAGCCGACTTCGAGGCCATCTTTCAGGCCGCCGCTGAGACGGGCACCGCCCTCGAAATCAACGCGTCTCCCCGCCGACTCGATCTCAAGGACACCCACGCCCACCGCGCCCGCGAGCTGGGCGTTCCCCTCGTGATCGACAGCGACGCCCACGACGTGGAGAGCCTCGACAACCAGCGTTGCGGGGTTGCCGTGGCACGGAGGGCCTGGTGTGAGCCGAAGCACATCCTCAACACCCTGTCGCTAGACTCCTTTATGGGTTATCTTGACACGGACAAGCCCGACCGTCCGCAGTTCCTGGCCGATCATGGATAGCAATTCGACAACAACAGGCTCAGATTCACGACACGCTGCCGTTGGGCACCTCAAGGCGGCACTAGCCGAGGGACGGGACTGGCCCGATGCTCTGCTCGAAGCAATGGCGTTCTGGACGGCCCCGGAGGAGGTGCGCGGGGGCCGCACGTACAGCTACCTCATCGCGGGCGAGGCCTTCGACTGGCTCCTCTTAGCCGAGCGGCTCCTCGATGAGACGCGCAAGGCTGTACCGCAGGACGAGTTGGAGACCCTCCTATTCGAAGGGAAATTCCCCGACCGATTCGACACGGAGCGAATCCCGGAACTGCTCGGAGGCGATAAGTACCGTGGGTTCCTGAACTACTACTACGGCGTCACAGTCGAGGAAGCGCTGCAGCTGGCATGTGAATTGGAGCTGCGAAAGCGCGACGCCTCAAACGGCGTGCGCTACCGCACTGCGTACTCGGAACAGGCATTCCCGCTCATCTACCGAAAGTCGCGCGAAGAGCTCCTATGCATGTTCCGCGAGACCGAAACCGTTGACCCCGAAGCCATCTCCTCGATGGCCGAGCACCGAGCCTTCACGTACTGGCTCTTCAAGTACCGCTGGGCAAACTCCGACAAGGCGAGGATCGCCAGCGACACGACCAAGGGGCTGCGACAACTCGAACGGATGGAGAACGCGATCCGGAGCAAGCGCGGTGTGGTTATTGCGGCTGCGAGCTAAGCGACGGCTCAGCGTCCCAAAAGCATACGTTTGATCGCCATTGGCATGGGCTTCTAAAGTAATCAAGTGACCCGCCAACCGGGTCTACTTGCCACTCGCTATCTCTCCACGCACCTCAGCCAAAGGGCGGGCTTCCCCGTTGAGGTACTCCCGCCAAGCCTTATTGGCGGCTTCAAGTTCCTCATCGGTCTGCGGTTCGTCATCGAAAGGTGCGACCAGCAATGCCTGCACGAACGGGTCTCGGCTGTTACGTTCCATCGGGGGATAGGCGTTCAACTACATGCATCCTTATAAGGCGGTGTAACGACCCTTATATCCAGTCGACACCTCACGAGACAGCAGCTCCAGCTACACCTCTATTTTCGGCTCGAAACTTATCCGCAACCGTGTGCCGGTACTTTCAGCGACTCTCTCCAGTGTTCTGGTGGATGGGTGAACCCGCCCGCTCTCGAGCCGGGCAATGACCGACTGCGTCGTGCTCATGCGCTCTGCGAGTTCCGCCTGAGTGAGCCCCGCATCAATTCGGGCTTGGATCAACGAGCGGACAATCTCGAATTCCAGCCCGAGCTTGTCGTACGCCTTTCGATAGCCGGGGTCCTGGCTCCATTTCTCGTGCAAGTCGCTTACTTTGCTCACTCCAGTACCACGCTGGCTCAACGGCTCCACTACCCGTACACCTCGGCGATCACCTTTCGAAGGTGCTTGGCGGCGAGGGCGATGCCTTCCTCGGGAGTACACTTGTTGCGGCCCTCCGCTCCCTCGTAGACGATGGAGATGTTGCCGTTGTATCCGACATCCTTGAGGATGCCGAATATGCGGGGGTAGTCGAGGTAGGTCTCCACGCCGGTGTCGATCTGGTATATCTTGGCACGCACCGAACCGGCATAGGGCGCGGTCGGCACGAGGTAGTCTTCGTACATATCGACGTTCGGGTCGAACTCGCCGCGCGGGTGCGAGCCGATGGCTCCCAGCCACTGCCCGGTATCCCACAGGAACGTGAAGTTTTCTTTGTCCACATCGCTCAGGATACGAAGCGCCTGGTCGGCGGTCATGCAGAAGCTCCCGTTGTCGTGGTTCTGCAGGCCGATGACGACGCCGCGCTCGGCGGCATAGTCGGACAACTCTTTGAAGTCCTCGATCATGGGACCCCAGAAGTACTCCTGCTCTTCTTTCGTGTCCGGCCAGTTGTGGCGCGCGAACACGCGGAGCATCTGGCCGCCCATGAGGGCCGTCATGTCCACGTCGGCCCTGCCCTGCTCCATTCTCGCCTCTCGCATGTCCAGAGGCCCCACAAAACTGCCTGCGCCCAGGTAGCCGACGGGCAGACCGGCCTTCACGCACATCATCTTGATCTTCATGACGAAGTCGATATCACGCGGCATCCCGCCGATGTGAAAGTCGATAACGTCCAAGTCAAGCCCCCTGGCAAACTTCACGTGCCCCGTAAAGACCTCAGCGTCCGTCGCTCGCGCCATCCAGCTCAGCTTTAGCATTGGTGTCTCCTTAATTTACTGTTCTTCGTTCACAAATACCGGCTGTGTCCACGCCTTCACGCCCAGGGACGAGTAGACCGTCGCGCGGACGTAGCCCTCGTCACCGTTGATGTCATATGCGGGTTCGAGTCCCTCGCATTCGGCGAACACCCGGCCGTCGGGGCCGGAGAACACCGTCCGGTAGAGACACGTGGCATATTGCTCTATCGTCAGCGAAATCCGTTCCTCCGTCGCTTCCAATTCGGTAAGCGTGACTCCCGTCGAGGAGTAGAAGCGCCCTTCGGCCAGTCCACCGACGATTGCGTCCACCGACAGCTCATCGGCCTTCACGACCACCCAGCCCCGGCCGGGGTTCAGCATGTCGTGGGCAAAGTCGAAGTAGTGGTGCGAGTCGTCCGATGCCACCCCGAAGATGGGCTTGCCCGCCGTGAGAACGCCGTCCCATATCTCTTCGGCGGTGAACTTGCCAGGACCGCCTTCGTTGTTCGTTATAGGAGAACCGTTGTAGACCTCGATGAGGTTCGCGCCGTCGACCTGCCGGATGTGCGTATGGTCAAAGGCCCACTGGTAGTTGGGATGGTTGATCGATGCGATCCCGCCCGCGTCGAGGATGGCGTTCACGTTGCCCTGGATAGTCTCGACGATCTCGTCGCCGTGGAACGGTTCCACGACTCTTGTGATGCCGATCCCGTTGACGTGGATGGGTATCGACCCCGTCTGGATCCGCGCCGAGACCTCTTCTCCCGGAATCATGAGCGGCCCATCCTCAACCTCGTGATCCAAGATCGTCCGATGGTTGTGGTCGCTCAGCACGAGGAAGTCGTAGCCGTGCTCCATGAACCACTGGACCACCACTTCCGGGTCGGCGTCCCCGTCCGATTTCGTGGTATGCGTGTGAATGTTGCCCTTGTACCAGTTGGACATCTAGTCACCCCTGACGAACACGGGCTGCGTCCACGCTTTTCCACCTGAAGACGACCTCACCGTTGCCCTGACATACCCTTCATCCCCTACGATGGAGTATGAGGCTGAAAGCCCCGTCTCCTCGGCTAGCACCTCCCCGTCCCTGCCGGAAAAGGTCGTGGTATAGATGAAATCGCTCTCCTCCTCGATTTCGAGGGAGACCGACTCTTCAGAGTGCTCCAACTCGGTCAGCACAATACCGGTCGATGAGTAGAACTCTCCCGTCGCAAGGCCGTCCACGATGGCATCTACGGTCAGTTCCGGCGCGCGCACGACCACCCAGCCGCGTCCGGGATTGCTCATACCTGGATGGTAGTCGTAGTAGCGGTGCGAGTCGTCGGTCGCCGTGCCGAAGATGACCCTTCCCGCGCTGAGCACGCCGTCCCAGATCTCCTCCGTGCTTGGCTTGCCGGGCGCGCCGTACAGGTTCACGCCGGGATGTCCGTTGTACACCTCCATCAGCTCCGCCCCCCTTACCTGAGTGATGTGCGTGTGATCGAACGCCCAGTGGAAGTTGGGATGGTTGAGCTGTGCGATACCGTCCGCCTCGTGGATCGCGTCCACGTTGGCCTGAATCGTGCCGACTATGTCGTCCCCGTGAATCGGCTCGACGACTCGTGAGATGCCGATGCCGTTGATATGGATGGGTATGGAGCCAAGCTCGATCCTGGCGGACACCTCCTCTCCCGGAACCATCAAAGGCCCACCCTCGACCTCGTGTTCCAGTATCGTCCGGTGGTTGTGGTCGCTCAGCATGAGGAAGTCGTAGCCATGCTCCATGAACCAGTTGACGACGAATTCGGGGTCGGCATCGCCGTCCGATTTAGTGGTATGAGTGTGCAGATTTCCCTTGTACCAAGCGTAGTCGGACATCGAGAACCTCGAATCATTGGAAGTGCGGAGCGCGCAAAGGCTATCGCCCAACTGCCCAAGAGTCAACCGGCGGTGCTACAATCAATCGTTGGAGCCAATGACTGAAATCGCTTACATAAACGAGTCCATGAAGGCATTCATCACGAACGATTCGGGGAAGACGCCCGTCCCGCTCAACGGCCCGGGTGACACGCAGACATGGCCGGTGTGGTCGCCGAACGGCCGGTTCGTCGCGTACTCCGCGTTTTCGTCCGGCATGAACGGACATGGCCGCATCGGAATCTACCTTCACGACCTCTCAAGCGGCGAAACCGAGAGAATCTTCGCCAATGAACCGGGCTCGGACGGCATCGCCAGGCGCACGCCGCACTACGTGCTCTGGTCCCCGAATGGGAAGTTGATCGCCCTGATCGTCCGATCGAAGAAGGAGGGATTGACTGCACTGGTGTATCGCGTCGGAGAGCAAGGCCCGCCCATGTTCGTACACGACGGCTTCCCTCTGTTCTCGTCATGGTCGAGGAACTCGAGATTTCTGCTCTTTCACTCGGGCGCTGAGCACTACCTCGTCGATTTAGAGGGCGAGTCTAGGCCGCGACCAATGCCCGGCGACTCCCGCCTCTACATGACTCCCTCCTGGTCTCCTCGCGGCGCGGTTATGGGACTGCTCAGCGAGGGCAGCGAATACCGCAGCTCGCTAATGATCGTCGACGTTGAGAACCTGTCCGCACAGACGCTGGTCAAGTTCAACGGCAATGGCGCGTTCGCCTGGAGTCCCGACGGAGATTCGGTGGCGCTGACGCGGGAACCCCAGGGCGAATCGCGGTTCTACAATGGCCTCTGGCACGTGTCGCTCGACGGCGCGGAGCGCAAAATCGTGCATGAAATGGTGCTGGCGTTCTTCTGGTCGCCGAGCGGCAGGGAAATCGCCTACGTCACCACGTCGGAGGGCGCGGAAGGCTCCGTCCGCTGGGGCCTGGTCGACGTGGAATCCGGGGACGTGCGCTACCTGTCCGACTTTCGGCCAACCGAGGAGCAGCTAAACGCCTTCATATTCTTCGATCAGTACGTCCAGTCCCACAACCCCTGGTCGCCGGACGGGAGCGCGCTCATCTATGCGGGAGCGCTAGGCTACGCGCAGGGACGCGATCCCCTCCCCGCACAGGACGACGCACAGGTCATCGTCGAAAACGTGGCGACCGGCGGCCCCTCTGAGATCGCCCGCGGCATATTCGGGACCTGGTCGCCGAAGTAGCCGCGCCAAAGGACACACGGCTCGGAAGACAGAGGATCGGAGGCGACATCACCTCACGTTCCGAACCCGACGTAGGCTTGCGCCGACGTTATGCGGGCCTCTGCGGTGTTCGGTCGCGAGCATTGGCGAGACCGTTTCTCTTGGTGTAGTGAACTGAAGACAGGGCGCTCTTGGCTATGTGGGTTACGTAAAGGTCTACGATCTTGCGGAGCTTGGTTCTGTCCTACTTGTGCCAAGCTTCGGTCTCACATATTGGACACTGAGGGGGCGACGGAGGTTCGGTCTCGACGGACTACTAAGCAAACTCTATGATGAGCATGGAGAGACACCTCTTTGAACTGGTCTCAAAGGATGGTTCCCCCTCCTCACAATCCTCATGGCAATTCCAGCATTCCCTGAAACAGTCCCCCGCTATAGCGTCCCCGTGACTCCTTTGCGATAATGAATGAAACTCTCTCCCATCCACGGTCGACATGTCCAAAATCGAGAACCCTAACGTCACCCGAGTATTCGACGGCTACCCTGACGCTATGCGCGTGAGGATGATGCGCCTCCGGCAGCTGGTATTGGACGCGGCATCGGAGACGGAAGGCGTCAACGGTCTTGAGGAGACCCTCAAATGGGGAGAGCCCAGCTACCTCACAAAAGGCGGCAGCACAGTCAGAATCGACTGGAAGAAAAGTGCGCCGGACCGATACTCGATATACTTCAACTGCAACACTCCGCTGGTCGAAACGTTCAAAAGGATCTATGGGGATACATTCACGTTCGAGGGCAAGAGAGCCATCGTGTTCGACGAAACGGATCAGTTGCCAGTCGACGAACTGAAGCACTGCGTCTCGACAGCGCTGACGTATCACCGGGTGAAGCATCTACCCTTTCTGGGTATGTGACTCCTTAGCGACAATGGTCTCAACCCCATCACCATCACCGCCATGTCCAACCTGACCGCCAAGACAAAGGCTCTCGCCAAATCGCTCGGCTTCGATATCGTCGGTATCACCACTGCCGACCGCTTCGAGCGCGACGAGCAGGCCGCCCTCGAACGGGTGAACGACGGTCTGATGGACGGACTACCGTGGTACACCGCCGAGCGCGTCCGCAAGGCCAATAGCCCCCGCAAGCTACTGGAGGACGCTAGGTCGGTCGTCTCTCTCGCGATGAGCTACAACTATGGCGAGGCCGAGCCTGAGGGAAAAGGCCCTCACGGAAAGATCGCTCGTTACGCCTGGGGCGACGACTACCATAACGTCATGAAGAAGCGTCTCCGGGCATTCGTCGCCGCCCTGCCCGACATGGCCGGCCGGCCGGTAAAGACCCGCATCTTCGTCGATGACGGCCCCATGAACGACCGCGCCGCAGCCGAACGCGCCGGTGTCGGCTGGTTTGGAAAAAACACCAACATCCTCTCGCCGAGCCACGGCTCCTGGCTGCTCCTCGGACAGGTCATCACCGACCTCGACCTCGTGCCGGACGTCCGTCTCAAGAAGAACTGCGGGGAGTGCGTCCGGTGCATAGACGACTGCCCCACTGGCGCCATTGTCGCCCCCTACGTCATCGACAACCGCAAGTGCATCTCCTTCCTGACCATCGAACTGCGCGGCCCGATCCCCAGGGACCTGCGTCCCCTCGTCGGCGACTGGGTCTTCGGCTGCGACATCTGCCAGGATGTCTGCCCCGTGAACTGGAAGGCAGCCCCCGCCCTCGAACCGGCCTTCCGCAAGCGGCACGACTTTGACGCGCCCGCACTTCTGCCACTCCTGGAACTCGATGACGAAGCCTTCCGCGAGCGGTTTCGAGGCAGCCCCGTCAAGCGCGCCAAACGGGCGGGTCTACAGAGAAACGTCTGCGTCGCCCTCGGCAACATCGGCGACCCCGTAGCCGTCCCCGCTCTTGCTAAGACCCTCGAAACGAGCGAACCCCTCGTACGCGAACACGCCGCCTGGGCCTTGGGCAGAATAGGAACCTCCGACGCGAGAGCCGCTCTCCTCACCGCGCTACTTCACGAAAACGAACGTGAAGTGGAGAAGGAACTTGTGAGGTCCATCGGGGTTATCGACCTCGCCCGAACACCGGCCGACGCTCAATCCGTCTAGTGGACCGAAATCTTTGAAATGATGGGTAGGCGAGATTGGAGCAATATGGCTGTGCACTCGCCTTATCAGACTTTCTGGATTCCTGCCTTCGCAGGAATGACGGGTTGTGAACTGTGTCACAGGCATGGCACGTAGTCGGAATGAACTGGCATTAGGTACCCGTCAATACAATCATGTTGAACCACTAGGCTATCCTGCTCGTTATCTCCACGCTCCCAAACGGTCTTCTTACGAAGGGAGACTACTGCGTAACGGGCACGATACGAGCGCAGAGAAGACTCTTGGGAATCCGATTCGCCACAAGGCCGTTCCGGCTACAGTTCACTGCATGGCGGACAAGGAATTTAGATTCCTCGCTCCGCTCGGAATGACAGGTGTCGAGGACAGTGTTGGTCTCCACACCGGCTTCAATCACCCAGGCAAGTCGCAGCGCTGCAAATCGTCATGACGTGGTACACTCACCCCAACACAGAGGAGCAGTGAGTAGATGAAAGTCGTTATGGAACCCATGCCGTCCGGTATCGGTCCCGGCGAAGCGCCGGACGTATTTTACAAAGAGATGCAGGCCACGTTCCCGCACGTGCACTTCGTAGAGGTCAGCGAGGAGGCCGATCAGATTCGTGAGGTGGCCGACGCCGAGGTCTACTACGGCTGGCCTTCACGAGACGTCTTCCTCGCGGGCAAAAACCTCAAGTGGATCCACTGCCCCGGCACGGGCATCGACCAGCACATGGCGATACCGGAATTGGTCGCAAGCGACATTCCGATCACGAATGCTCGCGAGCCGCACGTCGCACCTATGGCCGACCACGTCTTCGGCTTCATCATCGTCCTCGCCCACAAGCTCCACTGGATGTGGGATGACCAGAAGGCCAAGAATTGGCGCATGTACGACTACGGTTGGAAGCAGCTCGACCTCGAGGGCTCGACCCTCGGCATCCTGGCAATGGGCAACATCGGTCGCGCCGTAGCCAAGCGTGCACAGGGCTTCAGCATGAAGGTCTATGCCGTCGACAAGCTTCCCAGCCCCTCCGAGTATGCCGAGGAGGTATGGGGCCTCGAAAGGCTCGACGACCTCCTGGCCATCTCCGACTGGCTCGTCGTCACCGCGCCGATCACCGACGAGACGCGAGGCATGATCGGCAAAGAGCAGTTTCAGAAGATGAAGCCGGGTTCGCACATGATCATCATCTCCCGCGGCGGAATCGTCGACGAATTCGCGCTGGGCGAGGCCATCGAATCGGGCCACCTTGCCGGAGCGGGCGTCGACGCGTTCGACCCCGAGCCTCCCGTGCCCGACAACCCGCTGTGGGATAACCCAAATGTCGTCATGTCGCCCCACGCCTCGGCCTTCACGGCCGGCCTCTACATCGGACGCCGCAACGTCTTCAAGGAGAACTTCCGCCGGTACCAGGCCGGCGAACCGTTCCTGTACGTCTGCGACAAGAAGCTGGGGTACTAAGGGCAACGACGCGCCGGCTCGGCGCGTACACGTAAGTTGGGGACTAAGGGACGCCACTAACCTAGGCGTCTCAAAGTCCCATCGCCCCCTACTCCGTGGCGTCCAACCTACTCAGATGCCCCGTCCAGTCCAGTATCCGCCGGTCGGCAGTCACCAGTCGGTGACCCTGAAGCGCAGTGGCGAAGATTAGACGGTCTGCAGGGTCTCCGTGGATGTTCGATAAGAGCCCGGCTCTGACCGCGATGTCGCCATCAACAGGGATTTCGACAAGTCCGTCACCAAGCAGGTTGCGTCGCCAGGCGTAGAGATCGAAACCCAAGTGAAGTTGACCTTTCTTTACTCGCATACCAACTTCCCAAAAAGTTATGGCCGAGACCGCCGCCACGCTTTCTTGCAGGGCGCTTTCTATGATGCGATGACTTTGTGGCCCAAGTCGTCGATCGTCTAGCACCTGCCACAAAACGACGTGAGTGTCGAGGAGTATCAAAACAAGTCCTTGGCGGAATCGTCGGCATTTTCGAACCACTCCGCCGGCATCGGCTCCACGATATCCCCGTGGATCTCGATCATGCCTTTGTCTCTACCGAACAAGGTCTTCGGCTTATCCGTATGCGGCGAAAGCCTCGACACCGGGCGGCCATGCTTGGTAATGATGATTTCCCCGCCGCTCTCCGCCACCTCGTCCATGAGCTTGAGACACTTGGCCTTAAACTCGGACGCCTTGATCGTCCGAGTGGTGGCCGGTATGCCGCTGTCGGTCGCCATGTCGCGCTCCCATTCTCAATATATGACCACTATTATAGTATGGTCATGACCATGGTCATATTCTTTGTGGTGTCGCCCTGTACGCTTCAACCCAAAATCAACGACCAAGAACCAAACGGAGCCCTGCATCCAAGGAAATTCTGGTACGCCTGGAGGGATTCGAACCCCCGACACCCGGTTCCGAAGACCGGTGCTCTATCCACTGAGCTACAGGCGCTTTTCCGAGACTGGTTGAAGAAAGCGGTGGGGTGAGCGAAGGGATTCGAACCCTCGATCTCCAGGGCCACAACCTGGCGCCTTAACCAACTTGGCCACGCTCACCATACAACGAACAGAATAGCACCGCCCCCGTCCGAGGGTCAATGAACTCCGCGATCCCAGATTCCCCACCTAGATTGAGGGATACCTCGTTGGAGCCCGCCGTGAAGCGGGCTATGATGGTTGTTGGACAGACAAAGCCATCACCAACGAGGTGCGCCTATTATGAAGCAAGGAGTTCTGCCGTTCCAGTATCAACAGGAGAACGGTTCCCCCGGTATGACCGCGCTGTCCGGCCTGATGACGTACTTGGAGCTGCTACACGTGTCCGGGTTGAAGTCATCGGTAGAACGTTGCGTGGGGCTGCGGAGAGGCGGTCAGGGTTGGACGGACAGCCAGATAGTTAGCTCTCTGATACTGCTGAACCTGGCAGGCGGCGAGTCGGTGTCCGATCTGGACGTTCTGGACAAGGACGAAGGGTTCGGCAGGATGCTTCGAGAGATGGAGACCCACGAGATGGGTCGCAGAGAGCGCAGAGCGTTGGAACACAGATGGCGTGTGGGGCGTCGGCGGAGCGTGCCGTCGGAGTCCGCGGTGTTCCGGTACTTGGCGGGATTCAATGACGCCGACGAGGAGGCGAAGCGGGAAGCTCACCGAGCATTCATCCCTGCACCCAGCGAAGCGCTGAGGGGACTGGGGAAGGTGAACGCTGACCTGGTGGGCTTCATACAGAGCCGTTCGCCTCACACCGAGGCCACTCTGGACATGGATGCCACACTGGTCGAGACGCACAAGCAGGAGGCACTCTACAGCTACAAGAAGTACAGAGCATACCAGCCCCTGACGACCTACTGGGCAGAGGCCGAGTTGATCGTGCATTCGGAGTTTCGGGACGGCAACGTACCTGCGGGGTATCAGCAGTTACGAGTGTTGAGCGAAGCGTTGGGGCATCTACCTGCCGGTGTGGGGAGGGTGATGCTGCGGTCTGACACGGCGGGGTATCAGCAGGAGTTACTGCGGTACTGCGCCGAAGGCAGGGACGAGCGTTTCGGGGTGATCGAGTTTGCGGTGGGGGTTGACGTGACGGCGGAGTTCCGCCGTGCGGTGTCTGAGGTTGCTGAGGAAGAGTGGCATACGCTGTACCGCAAGGTTGGCGAGCACCGGGTGGACACGGGTCAGCAGTGGGCTGAGGTGAACTTCGTGCCCAACTGGATAGGGCACTCCAAGAACAGCCCTGAGTATCGGTTCATAGCTACCAGGGAGCGGTTGATCGAACAGCCACTACCGGGAATGGAGGAGCAGATGGAGCTTCCGTTCCCCGCGATGGAACTGTCCAACAGAGGCTGGTACAAGGTCTTCGGAGTAGTGACGAACCGAGAGCTTGCTGGGGACGAGTTGATCCGGTGGTTCAGGCAGAGATGCGGTAAGGGCGAGGAAGTCCACAGCGTTCTGAAGAGTGACTTGGCTGCGGGCCGGATGCCGTCGAGGCTGTTCGGCGCCAACGCCGCATGGTGGGCCATATCGGTGCTGGCCTTCAACCTAAACTCTGCCATGAAGCGACTGGTGTTGGGCGGACAGTGGGTAGCCAAGCGTCTGAAGGCGGTGCGCTTCGCCCTGATCGCCCTACCGGGCCGTGTGATGCGTCACGCCAGGAGGTTGATCATCCGTCTTGCCCGTGGCCATCCCTCATACGAATTGCTGCTCAGGGCGCGGCGGAGGATATTGGCGCTGGCTGCCGAGCCGTATCGAGCATAGGCGTCCTGCATGGAGTATCGGTCTGCAGGCGACTCAGCCGAGTTGCCAGGCTGGGCCATGCCTTCTTCGGCCTGAGAACAGCCATAATTGGCGGGCGAGCGCTGTCAATATCCTCAAACACGTCGCCCGAGACCCCATCTACGGCCCGATCTGACCATAGGTGATCCGAGTCGACACCGAACACGTGCTGTAAGCCCTCAAAGACCACCCCAACAATTTTAGGCGGGGGATTTGGGCGATGCCGTAGGCTCCCTTACGGCATCGTCGCTCCGGTTCACAACACGTCCGTCCCATCGATTTCGCGCCGCGAATGACATTGACTCGCCCAAGCTCGGCAAACTACCATCTTCGCATGAAAGCCTCCTCGAAGACGGGCCTGCCGGCCGCCTTCATTCTCTCCATGCGCCCGAAGCAGTGGTCCAAGAACCTGCTCGTTTTCATGGCGCTCTTCTTCACGGTCGAACAGGCGTGGGACCCAACCGATATCGAGACCGCCGTACGTCTCTTTACGAGGACTGCCGCAGCATTTCTGCTCTTTTCGGCCCTTAGCGGAGTCGTGTACATCGTCAACGATCTCATGGACCGGGACGAGGACCTCCGGCATCCCAAGAAACGACATCGCCCGATCGCCTCCGGCAAGATACCGCTCCCATTGGCAAGAGTCGCAGCCGTGGTAATCGGTGTGCCCGCCCTCGCGGCTTCCTACCTCCTCGAGCCACTCTTCGGGCTCATCATGTTGGCATATGTCGCGGCCATGCTGCTCTACTCGTTCGGTCTGAAGAAGATCGTCCTCATCGACGTGTTCATCATCAGCGCGGGATTCATACTCCGGGCCGTCGCGGGCGGAGTCGTTATAGACTCACCCATATCGCCCTGGCTCTACATCTGCACCGGTCTGGGAGCCATCTTCGTCGTGCTCTCCAAACGACGTAGCGAGCTGGCCGTCGCGGGCGATCAGGCACAAGAACAGCGCGGCATCCTGGCCGCCTACACCCTCCCCCTCCTCGACCAGCTCATCACCGTGGCCGCGTCCGCTGCCCTCGTGTCCTACACCCTCTACACCGTCGCGTCCGAGAACCTGCCCGACAATCACGCGATGCTCCTGACCGTGCCGTTCGTGGTCTACGGCCTGTTCCGCTACATGTACCTCGTCCAGCGTAAGGACCTCGGCGAGACACCGGAGGACATCATCCTGACCGACGTACCCCTCATCGCCGCCATCGTCCTCTGGCTCGCCACCGCCGGAGCGGTGCTTATCGCATTTCGCGGATGAGCTTCGTGTGCGATTTGGCGTATGGTACACTCCCCGCACTCACGGCGAACGAAAGGCTAAAGCGTGGTACCTCCTGACAGTGTCCTCGGACTCCTTCCGACCTGGGCCGCGCTGTACCCTCTCGCCGTGGCCGCATTCGGGTCAGCAGGCTTCTTACTCTATCGCCGGGTCTTTCGCCTCATCCTGCTGGGACGTCCTGCCCAACGGTTCGACCACCCGTTGCGACGCATTGTCGGCGCCATCCCCCTCATATTCGGTCAGCGCAAGGTCCTCCAACGTGTATCGCTCCGCCGCGATTTGGCCGGCCTTGCCCACTTCTTCATCTTCTGGGGATTCCTTTCTTTCACGGCGAGCTACGTCGTCTTCATCTTCGGCGACGCCGCATGGCCGGAGTTCTCCGAGACGATCCTCACCGACACCGGAGTCCGCGTCGTAGCGACATACCTCGACCTGCTCGCTGCCATCTTCCTCGTGATCCTCGCCTGGGCGGCCATACGCCGATGGGTCACGACTCCACGACGCCTCAGCTTCGACCTGACTCAGAAATGGGAGTCGGCGGTCATTCTCCTGCTCATCGCCGCGCTGATGCTTCTGTCAATCTTGGCCGAGGCCATGTACGTCGCCTCCGGGGGTGCGGGCCCGACTGCGGCGGCAATCGTCGGGTCCGCACTCGGCAATTCCCTGGCCGACTTCGGCCTCAGCGCCGACCTCGCCAGCGCGCTTCATGCCGTCTCCTGGTGGGCACACGTCGGCATCATCCTCGGCTTCGCCGTCTACATTCCGATGTCCAAGCACATACACCTCGTCGGCGCGCCGCTCTCATTCGTCTTCCGCTCACTCGAACCACCGGGAACTCTCTCCACGCCGCTCGACCTTGAGACCACCGAGGTCTTCGGCGCGGCGAACGTGCGCGACTTCACCCAAAAGCAGCTCCTCGACGGCTACGCCTGCGCGGTCTGCGGACGCTGTACCGAGGCCTGCCCCGCCAACATCAGCGGCAAGACACTCTCGCCCATGCACATCGCCGAGAACCTCAAGGAGCATCTCCTCGAAGTCGGACCTGGCATCGCCAACGGCAATGGCGACCAAGACGACGCCTCGCCGCTCATCGGTCCGTGGATCGGCCAGGAGGCCCTCTGGGACTGCCTCACCTGCGGCGCTTGCGTGCAGGAGTGTCCGGTCGGCGTCGAGCACATCGACATGATCGTCGACATGCGGCGCAACCTCACGATGGAGCGAGCGGAGATACCCGAAACGGGCATGAACGCCCTGATGAGCATGGAGCAGCGCGGCCACCCGTGGCGCGGCACCACGTACACTCGCACCGACTGGGCCGAAGGCCTTGACGTACCGACCTTGGCCCAGCATCCGACTGCTGAGGTGCTCTTCTGGGTCGGCTGCACCGCCGCCCTCGAAAAGCGGAGCCAGAGCGTCGCCCGCTCCATGGCCTCCGTCCTCAAGCGCGCCGGCGTCGACTTCGCGATCCTCGGCGACGAGGAGGGCTGCACAGGCGATCCCGCTCGACGCATGGGCAACGAGTACCTCTACCAGATCATGGCCCAGCAGAACATCGAGACCTTCACCCGCTACGACGTCAAGAAGATCGTCACCATCTGCCCCCACTGCTTCAACACCATCAAGAACGAGTACCCCCACCTCGGCGGCGACTACCGGGTCCTCCACTACAGCGAGTTCGTGGCCGAACTCATCGCCGAAGGAAAGCTGAAGCCCCTGGTCACCATCGACACGACGCTGACCTACCACGACTCCTGCTATCTCGGACGGCACAACGGAGTCTACGACGCTCCCCGCGAAATCGCCGAGGCCATACCCGGCCTCCAACTGCGCGAGATGGAGAGGCGCCGCGACAAGGGGTTCTGCTGTGGCGCAGGCGGCGGCCACATGTGGATGGAGGAGAGCCGAGGCAGGCGCATCAACCACATCCGCACCGATCAGTTCCTCGAAACGGGCGCCGACACCGTGGGCGTCTCGTGCCCCTTCTGCCTCCAGATGTTCGAAGAGGGCATCCAGTCCAGCGAGTCAGCCCCGACCAACACTCGCGCCAAGGACCTCCTCGAACTCCTCGACGAGAGCCTGGGCTAGTGCCATCTTCCGTCACTCGCTCGCATAGCCTCACCCGCCCTGCCGCCGTCGCCTTCGACCTCGACGGAACGCTCATCGACACCGAGTCGATTCTCATCGAGGCACAGCGACGCACACTCGCGGCTTTCGACATCCACGGCCTCGCGTCCGACCACCCAAGGACGTTTGGCATGGGCATGGAACCGGGAGTCACCCGGCTGAGCGAGTTCTACGGGCTGGATTATGGGGAGGCGCTGGAGGTCTTTCGTCCGCAGTGGACCCACCTCTCCGCGACCGAGCTCACCCCCATGCCCGGCGCTCGCGACCTGCTAATGCGCCTCAAGGACGAAGATATGCCAATGGCTCTCGTGACCTCAGCCGACCCCGTCCACGCTCAAAACGCTGTGAGGGCCGTCGACGTGCCCGGCGCATTCGAGTGCGTTATCGACGCCGACATGGTCTCGCGCCTCAAACCCTCACCGGAACCTTATCTAAAGGCAGCAGAATGCCTCGGTGTCTCCCCGCAGGACATGATCGCCATCGAAGACTCCGGATCTGGCGTGGCGTCAGCCCTCGAGGCCGGCATGACGTGCGTCGCCGTCCACGCCGAAGTGCGTGAGCGCCCCGAGCTTGACGCGGCACACGTCAAGATTCGGTCGCTTGAGGAGTTTCCGCGATTCAACTAGGCAAGGTCATCATCAAGCCGGCACTGCCTCGGGGCCGTCCACCTCCGCACCCCTCTCCAGCGCTACCCCGATCAGCTCCACCAGCTGCCGCGCCGACTCCCGCGTCAACTCCACCGCGACACGAGCCCCCAGCCCCTGCGACTCATTCACGAAGTCGATATTCAGCGCGTGCTCGATCGTCATGTGAGTCGGATGGTCATACGAAACGTTGACCTTGTTGACCTTGATCCAACCCTGAGTGCCCTTGCCGCTGCCGGTGATGGCGGCCTGCTCCGCGATCATGGTGCACATCGTCGTTCTCCTTTGTATTGCGGGCCTTCTCCATGATTCCGCCTCGGGCCGGCGTTACCCGAGATGCTTAGCCAGGAAGGCGAATATCTTCTCCCAGCCGTCGACCGCCTGCTCCTGGCAGTACGCAGAACGGTCGTAGTAGAAGAACCCGTGCCCCGCGCCGGGGTACATGTGGAACTCGTACTCTTTGCCGTGCCGCTTCAGGGCCTCCTCGTGAATGGCGACCTGCTCCGGTGAGGGACTGCTGTCCTCCTCGCCGAACAGGCCCAGCACCGGACTGGATAGGCCGGCCGTGTAGTCGATGGGAGCCTTGGGTATCTTCGGGGTAAGGTCGGACTCCGGCATGACGACTCGCCCACCCCAGCAGTCGACCACGGCGTCGAATCCTTCGACCTGCGAGGCTGCCAGCAGGACATGACGTCCGCCGGAGCAAGTTCCGAAGCTGCCTACCTTCCCATTGGAGTTGGGAAGTGAGCGAAGGTATTCCATCGCCGCCGCAAGGTCGCCAACGGCTTGATCGTCAGCGATCCCTCCCTCGGAGCGTACCCGTGCTGCCACGTCGTCCGGCGTGCCGTGTCCCGTCCGGTGGTACAGGTCCGGGCAGATCGTCACGTACCCGTGATGCGCGAACTTGCGCGTCGTCTCTCGGTACCACTCGTCCCATCCCGGCATGTGGTGTGCCAGCACCATGCCGGGAAACGGCCCCGGGCCCAACGGTCGCGCGAGATAGGCATTTATCACGTCGCGGCCGTGACCACGAATAGTGATCGTCTCCGCGATCATCCCCTCGTACATATCGGTCGTATACATCATGCCCCTCCACGTACTCTCTCAGGATTGCTAGAGCTTGCCTTTCACACCCACGAATGTCAAGAGTTGGGGCAAGCGACTTCCAGAACCCGGCAACTACAAGGGTCTCACCCTAGTAGACCGAAATCTTTGAAATGGCGGGTGGCGACAGCGGGTCGGGTTTGCGTGCCGCAACGACAGGGCGGGTTTGAAACCCGCCCCTACCAAGTTACGGTCTCGTTTCCCCTCGATCGTTCATGTCGGCTACCACTGACACCACGAAACATGAGAATGGGGTTGGAGCCGCCCCCACAGGGTCCGGAGACTGGATTCCGGCCCCGTATCGGGGTACGGGGCAAGCTCTTCGCCGGAATGACGGATGGCTAACAGCTCCCTCTCGCAGGAATGTTAGCCAATCAGCAGTCCTCAGTCTTCGACGATGGTGTGGAAGGCGATGGGGCAGACGACGAGGAAGATGGCGTCGAAGGCAGCGAGGACGGCCAGCCATTCGGTGTTGGTCAACATTCCCTCTCCGGCGAGGACGTCTCCGCTTATTTCCACGGCTGCGATTACGGCGGGAAGCGCAATGGGTAGGAAGAGCAGGGGCAGCATGACCTCTCGTGCGCGCGTGTTGACGGCCATCGAGGAGAATACGGAGCCCACGGTAACTATGCCCAGCGTGGCTAGGAGCATGACCGGCAGAAGCTCGACGACCTGCAGCGAGTAGTTGAAGAGCATGGCGAAGACGGGCAGGGTTATCAGCTCGACGACGAGCATGAAGATGAGGTTCGAGAGAGTCTTGCCAAAGAAGATGACCTCGCGGCTGACGGGAGCGAGCATGAGCGCATGTATATTCCCATTGTCCTTCTCCAGCGCGAACGAGCGGTTCAGTCCTAGGACGCCTCCGAAGACGAAGGCTATCCAGAGGATCCCGGGCGCGACGAGGCCGACGGTGCGTGGCGTCGGGTCGAGGGCGAAGTTGAAGACGACGATGACGAGAAGGGAGAACGCCAGCACCGCAGTTATGATGTCCTTCGTCCTGGTCTCGAGGACGATGTCTTTCCAGACGATGGTGAGGATGGGTGTGAGGTAGCGGGTCATGTGATGTACTGCGCGTAGGTGTTTCGGAAGGTATCGGCGTCCGGCACGTTGGCGGCGGACTCGTGGTAGACTAGGCGTCCTTTTGCGAGAATGGCGACCTCATCCCCGAATTCGAGGCCACGCTCGAAGTTGTGGGTAGTCAGGACGACGGTGCGACGCATCACCGACTCTTCCCTAAGCACCTCGCCGAGGCCGGTGAGGGCCTGCTCGTCAAGACCGCTTTCCGGCTCGTCCATCAGAAGGACCGGCGGGTCGTGGAGAAGGGCTCGCGCGAGGGAGAACCGCTTCTTCCATCCGTGCGAGAGCGTTCCGACACGCTGGTCAAGGCGGGGTGTGATGTCAAGTTGGTTGGATAGGGACTCGATGCGTTCGCCGGGGTCTTCGAGGCCGAACATCCGGGCTGCGAAGCGGAGGTTCTCGCGGGCGGTGAGGTCGTCGTACAGCAGCGGGTCGTGTGTCATCACGCCGATCAAGCGCCTGGCATATGGGCCATCGCGCCTCGCGTCGAGACCCGCGATCCTTATCGTGCCGGCGTCCGGTTTGGACAGCGTCGCGAGAATCTTGATGAGGGTCGTCTTGCCGGAGCCGTTGGGGCCGAATATGGTGAGCGCCTTGCCCCAGGGCACGCTGAGGTCGAGATTATTGAGGGCGATGGACCTCCCGTAGGCCTTGCTCACGCCGTGGACCTCTATGGCCGGTCCCGTGGGGATGGCGTCAGTCACGCTAGCGTCTCTTGTTCGCCTTCTTTTCCATCCGCTGCATAGCACGGCGTTCGGCGCGGGAGAGCTTTCGTCCGTTAGATTCGGGGTTCGCTGCTCCGGACACGGCCTTGGGGGCTTGGGACACCTTGCCGGGAGCACCGCCGTTGGAGGGGCCGTTTCGTCGCGAGCGTCCTCGCGGTTGAGGAGGGCTGGCGTCCTGGACGTGGAAGATCATCCGCGCGACATCCGACTGGATGCGCTCGCTCAACGTCTGGAACTGCTCGAATCCCTTTGTCTTGTACATGACGAGGGGGTCGCGCTGCCCATAGGAGTAGAGCCCGATACCCTGTCGCAGGTTCTCCATGCTGGTGAGGTGCTGTACCCAGTGGGAGTCGATGACACGCAGCATGACGGCGCGTTCGACGTGGCGCATCACCTCGGTGGTGAAAATCTCCTCCATCTGATCGTATCGCCGGTTTGCTAAGGCCAGTACCTCGTCGTAGATGGCGTCGGCGGGCATTTCGAAGACCGCGTCGGGGTCGGAAAGCTTCTCATCGAGCGGGAGGACAGTTCCGAGCTCGGCTATGAGGCCCTCGACGTCCCAATCGTCGGGGCGGACGCCCTGGAGGAAGCCGTCGAGGATAGCTGTCAACTCCTTCTCGACCATCTCCTGGACGTTGTCGCGAATGTTCGAGCCGGCTAGCACCTTGTCGCGCTGTTCGTAGATGACGCCGCGGTGGGTGTTGACCACGTCGTCGTACTCGACGAGGTGCTTGCGGATGTCGAAGTGGTGCGACTCTACCTTGACCTGTGAGCCCTGGATGGCCTTGGTGACCATCTTGTTTTCGAGCGGGGCGTCTTCCTCCAGGCCTGCCCAACCCATTACCGTCTGGATGCGATCGCCGCCGAAACGCCGCATCAGGTCGTCATCCAAGGCGACATAGAACCTCGACTCGCCCGGGTCGCCCTGGCGTCCGGAACGCCCGCGAAGCTGGTTGTCGATGCGCCGGGCCTCGTGCTTCTCGGAGCCGAGAATGAAGAGGCCGCCCTCATCTATGACCTTCTGATGGTCGCCTTCCCACTGCTCCTGGGTGAGGTCGTCGACGAGGTCCGGGTTCCCACCGAGTACGATGTCAGTTCCGCGGCCCGCCATGTTGGTTGCTACGGTGACGGCCCCGGGGCGGCCCGCCTCTGCTACGACGTGCGCCTCGCGCTCGTGCTGCTTGGCGTTGAGGACGGAGTGCTTGATCTTGCGACGGTTAAGCATCTGACTGATGATCTCCGACTTGGAGATGTCGGTCGTGCCGACCAAGACGGGCTGGCCTCGCTCGTGGCGGGCCTCGATCTCGTCGATGATCGCCTTGTACTTGGCCTTCTGAGTCTTATAGACGAAGTCGGGGTGGTCGTCGCGGATCATCAGGACGTTCGTCGGAATCTCGACAACGTCGAGCTTGTAGATCTTCCAGAACTCCTCGGCCTCGGTCACGGCGGTACCGGTCATGCCCGCGAGTTTTTCGTAAAGGCGGAAGTAATTCTGCAGGGTGATGGTGGCGTAGGTGATGGACTCGCGCTGGATGGACACGCCCTCTTTCGCCTCGAGGGCCTGGTGGAGGCCGTCGGCAAAGCGGCGTCCGGGCGTCATGCGCCCAGTGAACTCGTCGACGATGACGACCTCGCGGTCTTTTACCACGTATTCGCGGTCGCGCTCGTAGACGGCGTGGGCCTTGAGGGCGTTCTCGGCGAAATGGACGAGCTTGAAGTTCTCCGGCGCGTACATGTTCTTGACGCGAAGCATCTTTTCCAGCTTGGTCATCCCCTCGGGCGTAAGCGAAACGGAACGCAGCTTTTCGTCTATGGTGTAGTCGACGCCCTTGTGGAGAGTAGATACGAAGCGGGAGAACCGCTGGTAGTCCTTGGCGGACTCCTCGGCGGGACCGCTGATGATGAGAGGCGTCCGGGCCTCGTCGACGAGGATGTTGTCGACCTCGTCGACGATCGCGTAGTGGCGTTCGCCCTGCACGCGCTGTGATGCGTCCGGGGCCATGGCGTCGCGGAGGTAGTCGAAGCCGAACTCGCTGTTCGTGCCGTAGGTGATGTCGGCCTGATAGGCCTCCTTCCGGGTGATGGGACGCAGGTTCTCAAACCCCTTCTTCGGGCCTTCGACCGTGGAGTCGTAGAGGTAGGCTGACTGGTGTTGGAGGGTCGCGACCGATACGCCGAGCGCGTGGTAGATGCTGCCCATCCACTGGGCGTCGCGCTTGGCGAGGTAGTCGTTGACGGTCACGACGTGGACGCCGCGGCCGGTGAGGGCGTTCAGGTAGGAGGGCAGGGTGGCTGCGAGAGTCTTGCCCTCTCCCGTCTTCATCTCGGCGATCTTGCCCTCGTGGAGCACGACGCCGCCCATAATCTGGACGTCGAAGTGGCGCAGACCGAGCGTGCGCTTGGAGGCCTCCCGGATGGCTGCGAAGGCCTCGGAGCGGATGTCGTCGAGATCTTCGCCCTCGGCGAGCAGGGCCTTAAACTCGTCGGTCTTAGCCCGCAATGCCTCGTCGGAGAGCTCTTCGAATTCGGACTCCCACGAAGCGGCGGCGTCAACGTCTGGACGGAGGCGCTTGAGGACCCTGTCGCCTCCGCCGGTGATGAGGTTTGCCATGGACTTTAGCATTGGGGGCATTCCTTCCGCACTCCCGGCCGAATATGCGGGTCTCTTCTAGTATATTACAACGAATGGGGTTGGCACGCAGGTGCTAGGGCGAGACAAAGCCGGATTGACGGCGCTCACCAAAGTCTTTGGCACCAGGCTGTATGGTTCAGTCGCATTTCTCCGAAACCGCTACAATGGTGGCAGAAACCACCTGCGCATCATGAAGCATCCCCGTGATCATCGACTTTCATACTCATATTTTCCCACCCTGGCTCCGACCCCGGCGTGAGGAGTACCTTGAGCGGGACGCCACTTTCAGGGAGCTGTTCGCGAGCTCGGATGCGCGGATGGCCTCGGCGGAGCGGCTGGTCCGCCGGATGGACGAGGATGGTGTGGACGTTTCGGTGGTGATGGGCATCGGGTGGACGGACGTCGACCTGGCGCGGGCAGCGAACGACTATATGATCGGGGCAGTGGAGAAGTACCCTGACCGTCTCGTCGGTCTCGCGGGGGTCAACCCCGCATGGGGCAAGGAGGCGGTGGAGGAGGCGCGCCGCTGCGCCGAGGCGGGGCTTCGAGGAATTGGCGAACTGCACCCGGATACGCAGGGGTATGACGCAGGTGATCTCGAGACGATGGCCCCGCTCATGGAGGTCGTGAGGGAACAGGGCCTGATCGTCACGACGCACTCGTCCGAGCCGGTTGGCCATGACTATCCGGGGAAGGGGAAGTTGCGTCCCGAGGTGCTCTGGCGGTTCATCCGGAACTTCCCTGACGTTGCAGTCGTGTGCGCCCACTGGGGAGGAGGGCTGCCGTTCTACGCCCTGATGCCGGAGGTCGCGGACGGGCTTGACCATGCTTACTTCGATACCGCGGCGACGACGCTATTGTACGATCCTCGTATATTCGAGACAGTCGCGTCGATAATCGGCCCCGATCGTATCTTGATGGGCAGCGACTATCCGCTCGTTCGAGCGCGAAAGGTGATCGGACAGGTGGAGTCGTTGGGCCTGTCGCGTTCCGCCAAGGACATGGTTATGGGCGGAAACGCCGCGCGGCTGCTGGCGATCTGACGCAAACGCGCAGTTCACATCGGCCAATCCCGTTATTTTGGCCTCGGGCGTATCCCCTTCGTCATTGCCCATTCGGGGTAGTAGTTGTAGAGGGTCTCGCCGGGGCGTGGGCTGCCGAGTGGCTGCGGAGGCACCATGAACTGTCCCGGTCTGCCGTCGATGGTCATGAAGGCGTACCGCAGCCCGACCGATCGCAGCGTTCTGGCCGACGGTATATTGAACGTCCCCACGGTCGCTAACACGATCCTGTCGTTTTCGAGTATCCAGTTGGCGGCGGCGTTTACGACTGCGTGGCCGAGTCCCTTTGCCTGCGCGTTCGGGTGGGTCTCCATGCCGATCTCCCAGACGGGGTCGCCATGGTCGGTGACCGTTGCGAGGGCTGCCAGCCGGTCTCCTTCGTACACGGCGAACCCGGCAAGGGCGTTTTGCTGACAGTGCCAGAAGATCGAGAAGTCCACTTCTGCCAGTTCGGACGCCCCGACCTTGACGACGCGCTCGTCGTTGGCCGGTCTCACAGTGTTGCGGTCGCCGAAGAGATAGAAGCTGGGGCCCCAGATGGTGATGCCCAGCGGCAGGGTAGCCCGCGCGAGCTCGTAGGTCCCGAACGGTGAAAACACGAGGTCTGCGTGGAGGTTGGGCATGATGGGGCAGACGGCGTCGCAGAGGTCCTGCGTGGCCACGAGAGCACTCCCGTTCCCGCACCGAATGATGACGAGGGGATGGTCGCGCCGCGGCTCCCTGTCAGGGGTGAGGAGCGGCATCGGATGACCGCCTAAAGTGGTGAGCGGAACGCCGATCAATTGTTCGGTCCAATTGGTGATCGGTTCCTGCAGATTTTCACTAATCATGTCCATTCGCTGAGTCTCCTCGTGTGTGAGAGTAGTAATGCGTCAAATGTTCCGAACATAAGTATTGGAACTTAACTAAAAAATTACCGTAAATCTTTAGAATAAAGGCTTGACAGGGTATGGTTAAGTTCTTGTATAGTGATCCGAACCAGTTTTGGAAAGTCGTAAGGGGTAGTCCAAGCAGGGATGTTCCGATCTACTGAAGTCATGGCTCACGGACGAATTTACTCGACCTTTCACTTTATTGTTGGGCATGGCGCCGTGGAAAGAGCTATCGGTCAGACAGAGCGTAGTGCGGTATTGGGGGTTTGCATACCGTCATCTTATGGAGGTGCTCACGCACGTTCAATGTAGTCTAATCGCGGCGCGGGAGCAGCGCAATCGAGCGCGTTACCGGTCGAACCCGCCCGCGACGAGGCATGATGAAGAGTATCAAACACCCAGGCAAGCCGTCGATGTTCGGAATGTTCACGAACGAAGCATGAAGTATGGAGGTGTCGCCTTGGTGTCCGCAGCAATTTCTCTATCGAATAACGATCCGTTGTGCAGGCGATGTGGCTCGCGAATGGTCATGGGCTACGATGAGATGGAGTGCATCCTGTGTGGCTACGTCGACTATAGCTACACGAGAGGACCTTCGAGTAACCGCAAGAACCTGCTAAGCACAGCAACGGAGTACGTGCTCCGCTACGTGGGCGAATTTCCGGCACTTGCTGAGACCTTGACTCACGTCAAGGTGGTGCGGATACGCAACAGAGCCGGATTCGATGTCGCGTGCCCATTCTGCTCTCGAGGGATGGAAGAAGCGTCCCTCTCCGGGAAGAGGCCGGAGGCGCGGGAGCGGCGCTTCAAGTGCAATGACGGACATCGCGTTTCGCTTATTCCCGGCAAGACCGGCGTGGAAGGCTGGAGATAGCCACGCCGAGGCGACCCGGCGGCCGGAGGGAAATCCCTTAGCGGACGCCGCACAATTGAAGAATTACCTCCTCAGACCGGTCAGGAATGATCGGTAATGGAAAGAGGATGCCGTTGGGGCCGGCATCCTCTTTTTATATTCTTTGTATATAATCGGGCCAGTTAGGCCGATTACTTCCTCTGGTACAAGCATGGTCAATTCACGACGATGATGACCGTAGTTGAACACTGGCTTCAGGATCTCAACGGGGTGCAGATCGTTGCCGATTTCTCGCCGCCGCGGGGGACGGACCCTGCTTTGCTCGAACAGGCGCGATGCCTGGACGCCGATTTCATCTCCGTCAATTACAGCCCAGGTAAGTCGGCGCGTGTGAATTCCGCTTTCGCCGCGGCTTGGATCAAGCACAATGCCGATAAAGAGGTCACGTTCTCGCTCTCGACGAGAGATATGAACAGGGTGGCGGCACAGGGCTTGCTCATGGGCGCGGCGATGACGGGGCTTGAGAACGTCGTGGTGCTCAAGGGCGACTCATTCACGGAGCGGGAGTTGGCGATCACCAAGCCGGTGGACGACTATGTGCCAACGGGTCTCATTCGTGCGATTGCCGATATGAACAGGGGCATCGACTATAAGGGCCTCAAGCTTCTCAATCCGACGAGATTCTGCATCGGAGCAACGATCGATATCGGGATGGACATCGCACGGCAGGTAGCGTTGACGCGGAAGAAGGCGGAGGCGGGGGCGCAGTTTTTCTTTCTGCAGGCGCTCTTCTCCCCGGAGAGGCTGGCGGAGTTTCTGGTGCGGTATGCGGACCGGTACGGTGAGGAGCTTTCGGCGCTCATCTGCTGTGGGGTGCAGATCGTGGTAGAAGATGGGATTACGTTCGGCGACCTTCCGGATTGGGTTACGTCGTCGATTCGCAGAGGGCGTTCGGGTGAGGACATCGCCGTCGATATGGCGAGCAGGTATCTCGACACCGGGCAACGGTCGATCTATCTGCTAGCGCCGATCTACCGGGGCGGGAGACGTGATTACGCCGCCTGCCAGCGGGTGATCGAGCGGGTGCGGGGGCTGTAGGCTTTGCCCCATACATCTCCGGTTGTGTGGTGTATGATATTGTGACAGTGCGATGATGGCGCTCACCGGGCACGTAGAGGACTCCCATGGCGACGACGCATCTCTTGACAGCCGAAGACCTCCTGGAAATGCCGGATGACGGGCATCGATACGAGTTGGTCCGAGGGGAGTTGAGAGAAATGCCGCCAGCCGGTCATGTTCACGGAGAAATCGCGTTGTCCATCGGAGCTGAGCTTCGGCAGTACGTGAAGCAAAACCGGCTTGGCAAGACGTATGCGGCTGAGACGGGTTTCATAGTCGCGACCAATCCCGATCATGTTCTTGCTGCCGACGCCGCATTCATTGGACTGGGACGAACAAAAAGTGTAGGAGAATCGACCGGCTTCTGGCCCGGCGCTCCCGATCTCGCGGTCGAGGTTATTTCGCCGCGGGACACGTACAGCGACGTGGCCGAAAAGGCGCTCGACTGGCTCGAGGCGGGGACCCGGATGGTGTTGGTCGTAGACCCGCGCTGTCAGTCTGTTACGGTCTACCGGTCGTCGTCCAATATCGTCGTTTTGTCGGGAGACGATGCCATCGACGGAGCCGATGTGGTGCCCGGCTGGAAGTTGCCAGTGCGGGAGATTTTTGCTCCTTAGGCGTCTCGCGTTCCTGATTCTGTGTAACACGCCCCGCTTGCATTAACCTGTTATACTGTACGCAAACATTTGTACTAGGCACAGGTCTTGAGGGATCCCCTCTCGTCGTTTCATCCTCTCGTTCGCGACTGGTTTACCAGCCGGTTCACCGCGCCGACGGACGCGCAGGTGGAGGGGTGGCCTGCCATCGCGGAGGGACGGCACACGCTCATTGCCGCTCCGACCGGGTCCGGCAAGACGCTTGCGGCATTCCTGAAGTGTCTCGACGGCTTGGTCAGGCAGGGTCTCGAAGGGGAGATACCCGATAGGACCCAGGTCGTCTACGTCTCGCCGCTAAAGGCGCTTTCGAACGATATTCACCGCAACTTGATGACGCCATTGCGCGACCTGCAGGAGCTTGCGGAGGCACGAGGAACCCCGCTTCCCGACATTCGCGTCGCCGTGCGAACGGGAGATACGCCGCAGAGCGAGCGGCAGAGGATGGCGAAGAAGCCGCCGCACGTGCTCGTCACGACACCGGAATCGTTCTTTATCCTCCTAACCTCCGAGAGCGGACGGAGGGGACTAAAGAGTGTGAGCACCCTCATCGTGGACGAGTTGCACGCCGTTGCCGACGACAAGCGCGGGTCGCATCTCAGCATTTCGATGGAGCGGCTGGTCGACCTTTCGGATGAGCCGATCACGCGCATTGGCCTGTCGGCAACGCAGAACCCCATAGAGGAGATTGGGAAATTCCTCGTCGGAACGGACAACATTGACACGAACGGCGCCCCGGACTGCTCGACCGTTGACACGGGCCATGCCCGCGAGATCGACCTCGGCATAGAGATGCCGAAGGAGGACGAGCTTGGCCCGATTGCGTCCCATGACCTGTGGGACCGCACGCTGGATCGCATCGTCGAGTTGACGAATGAACATCGGACGACGCTGCTGTTCGTCAACACGCGCAGACTCGTGGAGCGACTGGCGCACCAGCTTTCGGGCAAGATCGGCGAGGAGGAGATCGTCGCGCACCACGGGAGCATGTCCCACGAGCGGCGCCACGAGGCGGAGCGGAAACTCAAGGAGGGTGAGGTCAAGCTGTGCGTGGCGACGGCGTCGCTCGAGCTTGGCATCGACATCGGGGCCATCGACCTCGTCTGTCAGATCGGTTCGCCGCGCTCGGTCAGTGTGCTGCTTCAGCGGACCGGCAGGTCGGGTCACCACGTGGGAGGCATACCGAAGGGCCGGTTATTCCCACTGACGAGGGACGAGCTTATCGAGAGCATGGCGCTCGTGCGGGCGTTCCGTCACGGCGTGCTCGACGCGCTGACCATACCCGAATGGCCGCTGGACGTCTTAGCCCAGCAGATCGTCGCCGAGTGCGCCTCCAGGGACTGCGGCGAGGATGAACTGTTCGACCTTGTGCGGCGGGCGTACCCCTACCGCGCCCTGCCGAGAGAACGGTACGCCGAGACGGTGAAGATGCTGGCCGAGGGGCCCGCTCCACGCGAGGGCCGGCGACGGGCATACATCCATCGAGACGTGGTCAACGGGCGACTCAAGGCACGGCGGGGAGCGAGGATAGCGGCCCTCACCAACGCGGGGGCGATCCCCGACAACGCCTCCTACGACGTGATCGCCGAGCCTGAGAACACCTTCGTCGGGCAGATCGAGGAGGACTTTGCGGTCGAGAGCATGAGGGGGCAGGTCTTCCTGCTCGGCAACAACGCATGGAAGATCCGTCGTGTCATGCAGGGCAAGGTACTGGTCGAGGACGCGCACGGGCAGGCGCCCACGATTCCGTTCTGGTTCGGGGAAGCTCCCGGTCGGACGACAGAGCTTTCGGACGAGGTATCGGATCTCCGCGACGGGATATACGAACGCCTCGACTCCGGAGGGGCGCTTCCTTGGCTCATCGAGGAAGGATTTGGGCGAGACGCGGCGGAGCAGGCGGTGGCCTATATAGAAGAGGGCATACGGATTCTGGGGACAGTCCCGACGAAGAGGCGCATCGTGGCCGAGCGGTTCTTCGACGAATCGGGAGGGATGCAGCTGGTGGTGCATTCACCGTACGGCTCGCGCATCAACAAGGCTTGGGGGTTCGCCCTCCGGAAAGAGATATGCCGCACGTTCGATTTCGAGCTTCAGGCCGCCGCGACCGAAGACGGCATCAACCTGTCACTCGGCCCCTCGTTGTCGTTTCCGCTCGAGGACGTGTTCAAGTACGTGCCCCTGGCCAAGGTGGAGAAGATACTCACGCAGGCCGTGCTTCAGGTGCCCCTGTTCCCCATCCGGTGGCGGTGGGACGCCTCGCGGGCGTTGGCGATCCTGCGATTTTCCAACGGCAAGAAGACCCCACCGGCGCTTCTGCGAATGCGATCCGACGACCTACTGGCGGCGGTTTTCCCGGAGCAGGTGATGTGCCAGGACAACGCGATGCCCGGCGACGTGGAGGTGCCGGACCACCCGCTCGTGTTCGAGACGATGCGGGACGCCCTCCACGAGGCGATGGACATGAACGGGTTCAGGCGCGTGTTGGAGGAAATTTCGGGCGGCCGGATTGAGATACTCGCCCGCGACACTACGCAGCCCTCCGTGTTCAGTCACCAGATACTCAACGCGATGCCGTACGCCTTCCTCGACGAGGACAACGAGATCGGGGAGAGGCGCTCGCGAGCCGTCGCCTTGCGGCGGGCGCTGCCCGAGGACCAGCGCGACCTGGCGTCGCTCGACGTGGCCGCGATCAGGGATGCCGCGCGAGACGCCTGGCCGCTCATCCGTGATGCGGACGAGTTGCACGACGCTTTGCTGACGCTGGGAATGATGCCGATGGAGGACGTTCATCGTGACCCTGCGCGGCGCGACGAACTGCAGGCTTGGTTTGACAGGTTGGTGAATACAGGCCGAGCGTCGGTTGCGACCTACGACGATGGTGCGAAGGCGTGGGTCGCTACGGAGTCGGTTCCCCTGATGCTCGCGGCGTTCCCGAAGGCGATGTTCGAACCGGGTCGGGTGACCCTGTGGCAGAGCGACAATGATCCGCCGACACAGGACGACGCAGAGCGCATCCTCGTCCGCAGTCGCACGGAGTGCATCGGGCCATTCACCGTGGACGAGATCGCCGACTCCCTGGGGATGCGAAGGGGCGCTGTCAAGATCGCCTTGGCGCACCTGGAGGGAACGGGCAACATCCTGCGGGGCCGCTTCACGCCGGGCAGAGAGGACGAGGAGTTCTGTGACCGGCGGATTCTCGCGCGAATTCACAGAGAGACCATAGGGCGTCTGCGTAGGGAAATCGAGCCCGTGCCTCCCGCGACGTTCATGCGCTTCCTCGTCGCGTGGCAGCGGGCTGCGACGCCGTGGAAGGTGCGCGACGAGGGGGGACTGCTGGATGTCATCGAGCAGCTTCAGGGCTTCGAGGTGGCGGCAGGCGCATGGGAGTGGGAGATTCTGCCCTCGCGCGTCGTGGACTACTTGCCCCGTATGCTCGATGAACTGTGCATCTCCGGCGACGTTGCTTGGGGACGGTTCAGTAGGCGGCCCATCGACGAGGACATGCCCGTCACGAAGGGGACATTGACGCGCACGGGGCGCATATCCCTCGCCTTGCGCGAGTCGGTGCCCTGGCTGTTGAGCGAACCCCAGACTGGAGAGAACGGGCTGCTCGGCGCTCAGGGGGAGGTGCTCGCCCATCTTTCGCGGGTGGGGGCCTCATTCATGCAGGACATCGTGTCCACGACGGGGCGTCTACCTTCCGACGTGGAGGACGCCCTCTGGAGGCTCGCCGCCGGGGGACTGGTAACGTCCGACGGGTTCACGGCGGTGCGGGGAATGATAGACGGCACGGCGAGGAAACAGCCGCGACGAGCGCCGTCGCATGGACGCGGGCTAAGACGCAGGGTTCCCAGCAGCAGGTGGTCGCTGCTCAGGGGGGAAATGGGCAAGGAAGACACCGTGGAGGCGCGGGCGTGGCAGCTGCTCCGTCGTTATGGCGTGGTCTTCCCGGAACTCCTGGTGCGCGAGACTAACGCTCCCCGCTGGCGCGACCTTGTGCGAGTCTACCGGCGGGCCGAAGCTCGAGGCGAAATTCGAGGGGGCCGGTTCGTCGCCAACTTCGTGGGCGAGCAATACGCCATTCCTGAGGCGGTAGAGCGTCTCCGCACGATGAGGCGCACGGACAGGGACGACCGGTTCGTCGTCCTCTCGGCCTGCGACCCGCTCAACCTGGCGGGCATCACGAGTCCCGGCGCGCGAGTGCCCGCGCTGCTGGACAACAAGGTCGTGTACCGGAACGGCGTTCCGGTGGCGTCGGTCGAGGGCGGGAGCGTCCAGTGGCGTGACGAACTAGATGACGTGTCGCGGGAGCGGCTGATTTTGACCTTGTCGCCGCCACGCGACGGGGCCGTCGGGACGAGGCGGGTGACGGCGTAGAGTGGGAGTGGTTGAGGGCGTTGCAATTCTTGCATGTGCCATAAACTATGTGGTATATGTGTATTACAAGGGATAGACCAACTGTAACTACTCTAATGGCCTAGCTATGCGAGCAGCCAGTGAGGACAACAAAGATGCCACAACTTCACTTTTATGTATCGGACGAAATAGCTGAACGAGTGCGTCAGCGTGCCGAAGCCGATCACATTAGCGTTTCAAAGTACCTTGCTGCCCTCGTCAAGAAGGAAGCCGGCAGTGGTTGGCCGGATGGTTATTTCGAGAGGGTGTTCGGCGGTTGGAAGGGAGAGCCTTTGACACGTCCACCTCAAGGCGAGTTGGAAGAGCGACACGAGCTCTAGATGTACTTACTAGATACCAACTTTTGTGTGGACGTGATAAAGGGAACGTCCGTGATAGGCATGCGCAGACTTCGCCTGCACGAACCCGAGGAGATATTTCTGTGTTCCATTGTCAAAGCAGAACTTAGGTACGGAGCTAGACTGAGTTCCCGAGTGGCTGAAAACATTCGGTTGCTCGAAGACTTCTTCCTACCGTTTCCGTCGATTCCCTTTGATGACGCCTGTACAGGATACTATGGTCAGATTCGCGCAGATCTCCGTCGAAACGGGAACATGATTGGTTCTAATGACCTTATGATCGCCGCCATTGCGAAGACGCACGACCTGACGCTGGTTACTCACAATATGCGGGACTTTTCACGTGTGATCGGTTTGAAGATTGAGGACTGGCACGAGGAAGCGCTCTAGTAGGGTATGTCTGAGATGTATCGTCGTCTCCGGCGTGTATAATGTGACCGCACTAGACCGCTACAAGATGGCGTGGCCCGGCCGAAAGGGTTCGGGCCTTTTTCACGCCTGAGGAACACTACCTCGTGACACTGGCCCTCCTTTGGCTTGCCCTCGCCGGAGCCGCCGCGGCCATTCTGCTCTTCTCGCGCCTTCTGGTCTCGTCCGCCGATGTCATAGCGGTCCGGACGGGTCTGGGCAGGTCGTTCGTAGGAGTGATGATGCTGGCCACGGCCACGTCGCTGCCGGAGCTGGTGACCGGCGTCAGCTCGATCCTCCTCGTCGATCAGCCCGATCTTGCCGCCGGGGATGCCTTTGGGAGCAACCTGGTCAATCTGGTCATCATCGGGATCATCGACTTGCTTTGGCGCAACGGACCGATTCTGGTCGCGGTCGGACGCGGTCCGATCGTGGTTGGTTTCCTAGGCATAGCGGTCGTGGGCTGCACAATCGTCGCGATGCTGGCGCATAACGCAACGTCGTTTGCTGAAACATGGCCCGTCAGTCCCGTGTCCCTCGCGCTCTTTCTGGTCTTCCTCTTCGGGATGTTCGTCATCTACCGCCAAGAGGAAGCTCCTCAAGAGGAGGTATCGGAAAAGAGCGGCGAGACCTTGCCGCGCGCTTTCGGAAAATACACCGTCGCCATGCTGGTGATCGTAGGAGCGGCCGTCGTTCTTGCCGAGACCGGCGACCGGCTGGCTCACGAGATGGGCTGGGAGGCCAGTTTCGTGGGCACGCAGTTCCTGGCAATCAGCACGTCGCTGCCGGAGTTTGCGGCGTCGTATGCGGCGGTGCGGATCGGCGCGCCCGATCTGGCGATTGCGAACCTGCTGGGCAGCAATCTGTTCAACATGGGGTTCGTGCTGTTCATCGACGACGTGGCCTACGTGGACGGGCCGCTCTGGACGGGGATCGCGCAGATTCACCTGCTGACGGCGGCATTTGCGGTCGTGATGACGGTCGTCGTACTGGCGGGTCTGTTCACGCACAGGCGAGAACGGAGAGAGGGACGATTTACGTGGGAGTCCCTGGGGCTGATCGTACTGTACGTTGTTGCCAGTGTGCTCGTGTTCTGGTTGGCCTAGTGCCGAACTCAGGCGACATTTAGTTCATGCCGAGCTGATAGAACTTGCCCTCGGTCTTGATGGACGGGGCGAAGATCAACTCAGCCTTCTGGTGGAACTCGCGGATGTTGAACGCGCCGACGTAGCCGAGGCAGGTCTTGAGCGCTCCCAGCAGGTTGAGTGTACCGTCGGACTTGGAGGACGGGCCGTAGAGCACCTGCTCGATTGAGCCTCTCATGCCGACCTTGACTCGCGTGCCTCGTGGCAGGATCGGGTCGGGACTGGCCATGCCCCAGTTGCAGCCTTGACCGGGAGACTCCGTCGTCTGGGCGAAGGGTGTGCCGATCATCACGGCGTCGGCGCCGGCGGCGAAGGACTTGCAGAGGTCTCCGCCGGTGCGGATGCCGCCATCGGTGACGATGGGGACGTATCTGCCGGAGCGTCGATAATACTCTTCACGGGCGGCTGCGCAGTCGAGCGTCGAGGTCACTTGCGGTACTCCCATGCCCGTGACCTCGCGTGTCGTGCAAGCGGCGCCTGGGCCGATGCCGACGAGCACGCCGTGTATGCCGGTCTCCATGATCTCCAGGGCCACGTCATATGTCGCGCAGTTGCCGACAATCACCGGTACGTTCACCATTTCGAGAAGCTCAGGCAGCCGGAGTCCGCGGATGCTGCGAGACTTGTGGCGGGCGGTTGTCACGGTCGACTGCACGACGAGCACGTCGGCGCCGGCGTCGACGGCTAGGGGGGCGAGCCTCTTGGTGTTGGCGGGGGTAACAGAAACGGCGCACTTGGCGCCGCTTTGCTTGATTTGCCGTACTCGCCCTCCGACCAAGTCTTCCTTGATCGGAGCCGCGTAGACTCGCTGGAAGGTCTTTGTCACCTCCTCCTGCGGGGCGTCGACGATCTCGGCGAGCACCTCCTCGGGGTCGTCGTACTTTGTCTGAACGCCCTCCAGGTTGAGGACGGCGAGGCCACCCTGCCGGTCGAACTCGACGGCGGATTCCGGGGACACGATGGCGTCCATGGCCGAGGCGAGGACGGGCGCGGGAAAGGTCATCCCGTCGAGGTTGAAGTCGATATCGGCGAGCTCGGGGTTGATCGTAATCGCGCCCGGCGCTATGGCGATTTCGTCGAAGCCGTATGTTCGACGGACTTCCTTGAAGGTACGGGCATTCATAGAGCAAGGCCCTCCAAGCTAGAGGTGGGGATTTGCCGGATTATATGAAATTGCCTAGAACGGTACAAGCATTTCTTCAAAGTGTGGCACTCTGCTCTGCCCCCGTGACTGCGTCCCAGAGACCGCCGTTTAGACTTGTTTCCGATACAAAGTAAAGGTTCGTGGAACGTGGATAGAATAGGAGAATGAGGATACCGATGCCTTGAGCGGCGAGGCTGGGTGGTGCTAAACTATGTGGCAGGGTCGAGAGGCCTCCCTCGTAGACGCTCCGCAGTAGCTCAGTGGTAGAGCGGTCGGCTGTTAACCGATTGGTCGCAGGTTCGAATCCTGCCTGCGGAGCCAGTGCTGCCAGTATTGGGTACCTCGTTGCTACCGGTGAACACCTTATCCGGTCTGATGGGCACTGTGTATTCAATTCCTACTTCGGTCCCGTTGAATTCAACTCTTCTGACGAACGAGCCGAGAAACGTCTTAGACTCCAAGAACGAAGTGCTCTTCAAAAGGCACCGTAATTCTCTGACGTACTCCTGAGTTGCCTCTAGGCTGAAGCTGCGACCGGACGCCTTGCTCAACTCGTCCAATGTCTCGTCTTGCCTCTGTTTGATTTCGCGCTGCTCAGTCCTCAGTTGCTTCAGTCTTGGTGCTAGATCATCAATGTCCACCTTCCCGCTTTCCAATGCTGTATACAACCTCCCCAGCTTCGATTCGACTTCACGGTCGACTAGGGCAAGGCTGTCCAACCGCCTCTCGATTCGCCGTCTATCAATGCTCAATTGCTCGTTTGAGAGTTCGACCAACTGCCTCAAGTTCCATTCGGTGAGTATGGATTCCTTAATTCGGTCGATCACAAACATTTCCAGTTTCCGAGCATTCATCGAGGCTGCGTTGCAGGCATCCCTTCCCTTCTTGTAGCGCTTGTTGCAGGTGTAGTAGAAGTATTTGCCAGATTTGCCGGTGGTACCAATGGCGGTCGACCCACACGACCCGCAGCGCGCGAGTCCGCTCAAGAGGTATTGACTTGCAACTTCACGTGGATGGCTATTCGATGGCCGCCGCGCGGCGGCCATGGACCTAACTTGCTCAAAGACGCTACGATCTACTATTGGTGGGTGGCAGTCAGGAACTCGAACTACTTCTGAATCATGCCCTCTGCGCCTAGTTCCTGAAGTCTTACTATACCTGTTCCACACCAGAGTTCCGATGTAGGCTTCATTCCTTAGAATGTGGTTAATACCAGTAGCACTAAAGCTCTTCCGAGTACGTGTCTTGAATCCTTCGGCATTAAGTATCCGAGCAACCTCTTTCGCACCCTTGCCTAGGCTCGCGAGTTCGAATGCCCGATCCACGATAGGTGCTTCCTTCTCGTCTAGGGCTAGAGTGGACTTCGGGATTCCTGCTACATGCAATACTTCCCGCGTATACCCGAAGGGCACAGACCCCCCGTTGCGGAATCCTCTTGCTGCGTTCTCCTTCATACCCCTGATAGTGTCCTGAGACAGGTTGGCCGAATAGAATTCGTCAATAACTTCGATGATTCCCTCAAGCAACGATCCAGCAGGGCTCTCATCGACTTGTTCATTCATTGAGACTACTGAGATCTGTCGACGCCTAAGTAAGGACTTATAGATGACCGAGTCCTCTCTGTTCCGAGCAAACCGTGAGAGCTTCCAGACCAGGATCGCGTCAAATGGCTTGGTCTTGTCCTTCGCAGCAGTTATCATCTCCTTGAAGGCAGGTCGATTCGCGGACCTAGCACTCTCGGCTTCATCTACGTACTCTGCTACCACATCCCAATCACGATTGAGGGCGTACCTCTTTAGCGCCTTGACCTGGGCGGGTATGGACAGTTCTTTCTCAGCCTGCCGTTCGGACGACACACGTGCATAAATTGCTACTCTCATTGCTTCCCCTCCGTCTACTACGATGCTAAGTAGGCCTGCTGGTTGGTACCTCGTTCTCCTTCGAATTGCCCACACTTGATCCCAGTCCAAGAGTCTGGCGAAAGTATCTGTATTTGAAATCGCGATTTCGAGTGGTTCTAAATTGGTTGGAAGACATCCTCAAATAGTGGAATCGAGTTAGATGTGAGAATGGTAATTCTAGGCCCGTAACGCCGAATAGCCATCAATTGAATTCTGCTGTTGAGGTCAACTCTCATTCCATTGACTCTTCCCGCTCTTCCTCTCGTTCTTTCAGTCTCTCGTACCGGATGGTCCTGAGCCACTCGCGTTCTTCCATGTAGTTGCGAAGAGCCTCTCGGATCAGTTCGCTCATGGTGCGGCCCTCCTCGCGCATCACGTCCTGCACCTGCTGTGCCATCTCAGGCGGCAGTGAGAAGGTGATGGTCTTGGTGTTCCTCGGAGTAGTCGGCACGATCTCTCTTTTTCCCTTCCGTAGTCTTATATCGTCTTACTATACCTCGCGCGGCAACCGGCCCTCAACTACCAGGGACCCGCCGCCACAGCCAAGTCGCGCGGGGAGTTGAAGGATGGGTCTCGGAGTTGGATTGCGAGGGTGGACCGGTCCCGGTACGGCAAGGCGACGATGGCGATCCTCATCAGTCGTCCGCTCCAGAAGACGGGCCTTCCGACTATGGCCGCGTCCCCCGCTCCCGGCTCGGCCTCGCCGTATGTGGCCCTTCCCGTGAGGGCCACGCTCTCGGCCAGCGACCCTGGGGGAATGGGTCTTCCCCATTGGAGCGTACCGCCCCTCGTTCCGTTCAGGTCGCGAGACTTCCGCGCCCCGAAGCCCGGCGTCCGAGCCACCACCAATGCCCTGAAGTACGCGACGGGAGCCGTCGTTCGGAAGAGCGGCCCTTCCCTCTCCCCACGCTCGTACAGGACCGCCAAGAGGGACTGGTCTCGCATCACCTCCGAGAGCCTCAGAGCGACGGATGCCAAGGCTCGACCGTATTCTCTCTTCAAAGCGATCACGTCGAAGCCCGTCGCCGCGGCGAGGGCGGCGAACCCCTCCGGCTGCATCAGCACCGCCGCCGCAAATCGGTCGGCCTGACGGCAAGCCTTCCGATCCGGCGGGAAGCCGAACCGCAGGAGGCAGAGAGTCTCGTGGATGATCTCATAGGTCTCGTGCAGCACCGTGTGCTCGTTGGCACTCTGGCCCTGTCCCTCGAGGTAGTGGATGTCGTAGCCTCCTTCGGGCGAGTTGCAGTGGAATCCCCGCATCCCGTCCGGCAGGAAGGCCCCCGACACCACGCCTATTCCGGCGGCGTACAGCAGCTCCGTCAGTTCCTCCATCGTGGGACGGGCCGAGACGCCGAAGAAGCGCACGAACTCCCACGCGATACTCTCGGAATCCAGCCCATCTTCGTAAGGCTCGACGTCCAGGTCTCGCATGAGCTTGCGGCAGAAGTCGTCGAGGTTCTTCTTCATTCCAGCAGGTTCTTTCCGGTAAAGCGCTCGTACATCTCGACGATGAAGCGCTTGGCCTCCAGGGATAGGGGACCGCTGGGTCTTGTGCCGAACCTGAATTCGGGATCGGCCAGCACGTACTGATAGGCGCGCTCGATCTGAAGCGGCTCGTTGCTTGACGGCCCGTCGCCCTCGTTGTCGAGGTACCCGCCGCTCCTCATGAGGTGCTCGACGTCGACGCTGTAGAGGGCTGCCAACCGCTTGAGCAGATTGGTGCCTGGTCGTCGCTCGCCCCTCTCGATCTCCGAGAGATAGGAGTTGGAGATGCCGGTGAGCCTCCTCACCTCGCGCAGGCTGGTATCGCCCCTCAGCTTGCGCAGTAGCGGTCCTATCTCCATGTTGCCGTAGCTGGCCTCTTCGTTCATCGTGTTTCCTTCTGAGATATCGGTACTGTCCAAATACAGTCTTACACGCTTGTCGGCAAACTTTTGATCAATTATTGTCGAACAATTGTCGCATTGTAGTAAGCGATTGTCAACGACATGGCTATCAGGCCCCGGAGGGATTGCCTCTGGCGTTGCCATGTTGATACACTGCACTTGTACACAGAACGGGTGTACGTATTGAACAGTATACACCCATCAGAGCAAGGATTGACAATGAAAGCTGGAGACCTGAGCAGAGACCCTCGGCTCACGAAGGAGCAGGAGGCGACGCGACGGCGGGGACTGAGAATCCTGGCCCGCATGATCGTGCGTGCCCACCTCGCGTCCCTGATCGAGGACGACGCTCAGAGCAACAGCCTTAGCTCCGAGGATGGCATGGGCCGGACCCCGTCCACCAAGGGGAGGAATCCCCGGAAGGAGGACGAGCGTGTCCGGTAAGAGCCCCCGTCTGAAAGTTAAGCTCAAGGCGGAGGCGGTGTGGGAACTCCTCAACCGCCTCAACCTGAACCAGAACGACCTGGCTCGTCTGGCGGGCATCACGTCCGGCTACCTCTCCCTGCTCATGAGCGGGAAGCGGTGCCCATCGGGCGACGTGCGACGGCGACTCATGGAGGCCCTCAGCGTCACCCGCTTCGAGGACCTGTTCATCTTTGTGAGAGCCGATGAGTAGAGACAGGACGAATCCCTCCCCGCTGTTCCCTCCAGGCGTCTCATTGCTGCCGGACGACTTCGCGGACCGGCTGGTCGCCATCAAGGAGATCACCGGCCTCACCTGGGAGGGGATGGCCGTCTGCCTGGGCGTGGACCCCCGGCAGTTGAAGCACTGGCGGGATGGCGGGACGCCCAACGGCGGAGCCATGCTATCACTGGTTGAATTGGCGACGCGGGTGCCCGAGGGTCTTGGTACGCTGCTGAATCAGGACCTCATGGTGGTCTATAGAAGGACGCAGTAGGACAATGGAGCATGGGAAGCGGATAGAGCACTTTCGTCCTGGGCCCTGGCCGGATGACTTTCCGCGGAGGCTGGAGCGGCTCACCCAACTCGCCGGTCTGTCGTGGGAGGAGTTTGCCGAGCGCCTCGGCATCAAGGACGACCGCGTGACGGAGTGGCGCACCGGCACCATTCCGATGGGTGGCGAAGTGTGGCATATCATGCGGTTGGCGTTGTCGGTCCCCGGCGGGTTCAAGGTGATGGTGCCGGAGGCCGCCGAGCACAGCAGGGACGCGGAGTAGCGAATTTGAGCCGCACGCAGCAGTGTGTCTATCATGTGGAGCCTTCCCGGTTCCCGCCGGACTTTCCTGATCGTCTGGAGAGGTTCAGGGAGGCTGCGGGGCTGTCGTGGCGGGGGCTCGCCCGCCGTCTCCTCGTGAGCGCACGCTGCGTGTGGCGGTGGAAGGCTGGGACAAAGCCGGACCCCGGCCACCTCGTCGCCCTATTCAACCTCGCCGCCGAGATGGGGCTGCTTCACATCCTGCTGCCTGCTGTCGGGAAACCTGAGACCGTCGAGCACCAAACCCCCTGACGGTAATCAAGCCTTGGCGAACAGTGTATGTGGGAAGGCCCGCGAGGAGGGCCTTCCCACTCTTCATATCCTGGCGATCCCCTGGCGGTCGGGCCGCCTTGCGGTCCAGAGACCTCGCGATTGCGCCCCTTGGGTTCTGCCACACATCCCACTGGCATGCGAATGCGAACGGCTCTCCAGATGCAATTGTGATCCGCATGGGTAGTCTGCTGGTACCCCCACTACCGCCCGAAGAGCCCGTTGGCGAAGAGCAATCATTCATAGAGGTGGGAAGAAAGAGAGTATTCCATTGCGAGAAGCATGACTAGGTAGTGTATCTAAAGTGCGTTGGCAAAAGCGAGCTACATTAGCGAGTATCTGATCGGCAGTCTTGGTCCAGACGAGGGGCTTGGGATTCTCGTTGGTGACGTCAAGGTAATGGTAGATAGCCGATTCAAGCTCGAGGGTGCTCCGGTGGACGCTGCGGCGCAACTGCTTTTCGCTGAGCAGGGCGAACCATCGCTCCACCAAGTTGAGCCATGAGGCACTGGTGGGAGTGAAGTGCACGTGAAAGCGCGGCCTCTTGGCGAACCATCGTCGGACGAGGGCAGTCTTGTGGGTGCTGTAGTTGTCTACGATGAGATGCACGTCCAGTTCGGGGGGTACCGAGGCCTCAATGGTATCGAGGAACTTGCGGAACTCGACGGAGCGGTGGCGTTTGTGGCACCGACCGATGACCGTGCCGGTCTTGGTTTCGAGAGCGGCGAACAGGGACGTGGTGCCATGCCGAACGTAGTCATGCGTGCGCCTCTCCACTTGGCCTGGCCTCATGGGCAGCAGAGGCCGGGTGCGGTCCAATGCCTGGATCTGGGTCTTCTCGTCCACACACAATACCAACGCTCTATCGGGCGGGTTGAGGTACAGGCCCACAATATCACGGACTTTTTCGATGAAGAGCGGGTCTGACGAGAGCTTGAAGGTTTCCGTCCGATGGGGCTGTAGCCCGAAGGCCCGCCATATGCGGTTGACAGTGCTGTGGCTCAGGCCGGAGCGCCTAGCCATCGAGCGCGTGCTCCAGTGGGTAGCGTCGTCAGGTGTCGTCTCCAGGGTCAGAGTTACGACTCTCTCGACGTCGGCATCGGAGGTTCTGCGGGGTGTGCCGGGTCTCGGCTCGTCCAGCAGGCCATCCATTCGCCGCTCCAAGAACCGAGACCTCCACTTCCCCACCGTAGGCTTCGACACCCTCATCTCTTCAGCCACAGCGGTGTTTGTCCTTCCCTCGGCGCACCCCAGTATAATTCGGGCCCGCAGGGCCAACGCCTGCGCTGTTTTCGGTCGGCGCGTCCACGCTTCCAGCGTCTCCCTTTCCTCATTGGAGAGTGTCAACGGGGGAGTCGGTCGGCCAGGGCGTCGCATGTGCATCCTCCTTAGGTGAGTTGGCAGAAGGATACGGGTTACCGCAATGTTATGCGACTAACTATAGATACAGGATACTAGTGTCCTGAGTCGTAAATAGACAGTATAATAGAGGGCATGAGTAGTAGGAGGGAGTCATGCCCCGAGGTAGACCGTTGGCACCGTTGGAGATCGGCATACAGGAGCGAGAAACCCTGGAGAGATTGGTCGCGCGTCGGAAGACGGCGCAAGCGCTGGCCCAACGCGCCCGGTTGATACTTGGCTGCGCCGAAGGTAAGTCCAACAAGACAGTGAGTGCTCAAGTGGGGCTCTCTCCCCAGACCGTGGGGAAGTGGCGTCGTCGGTTTCTCGAAAGAGGCTTGGATGGGCTCTTGGACGAACCGAGGCCCGGCGCTCCGCGTAAGATCACCGACGCCGACGTCGAGAAAGTCGTCACGCTGACCCTGGAAACGACACCTGACGAGGCCACTCACTGGAGCACTCGTTCGATGGCCAGCCGCACCGGCATGAGCCAGAGCGCCATCAGCCGTATCTGGAGAGCGTTCTCTCTTCAGCCCCATCGCACAGAGACCTTCAAACTGTCCACCGATCCTCTCTTCATCGAGAAGGTCCGAGACATCGTGGGGCTGTACCTCAACCCACCGGACAAGGCTCTTGTACTGTGCGTAGACGAAAAATCGGGTATCCAAGTGCTGGACCGTACCGCGCCTTTGTTGCCCATGCGTCCAGGCCAAGTCGAGAGACGTACTCACGACTACGCTCGGCACGGAACCACCGACCTGTTCGCGGCCCTTGACGTAGCTACCGGCAAGGTGATCGGCTCCTGCCAACGGCGCCATCGTTCGGTGGAGTTCCGCAAGTTCCTTGACAAGATCGATGACTCTGTACCCCCAGACCTCGATGTCCACATCATCCTCGACAACTCCTCAACCCACAAGACCGCGCTTATCCAACGATGGCTGGTTAAGCGGCCGCGTTACCATCTCCACTTCACTCCCACCAGTTCATCATGGCTCAATCTTGTGGAGCGCTGGTTCGCCGCGCTGACGGATAAGCAGATCAGACGGGGTGTCCACCGCAGTACACGCGAGCTTGAGGAAGCGATCCTTCAGTACATCGAGTCTACCTGTGCCGATCCCAAGCCTTTCCGATGGACAAAAACGGCTGACGAAATCCTAGCCTCACTAGCAAGATATTGCATACGAACTTACGACTCAGGACACTAGGTAGTGTTGACATTTCCCGTCATCCCCGCGAAGGCGGGAATCCAGATCGGGTAGCGTATCTACTCTCAAAGGGAATAGATTCCCGCCTTCGCGGGAATGACGACTTTAGCCTGGATAGCAGGAAGAAATTCAAGAATGTCAACACTGCCTAATCATAGGAGTCTAGGAAAGACCTGTGAGGTCATGCGCTCCTCGCAGGCTCGTCTCCCCGCACAACCGCTTGATCAGTTGCTCAAACTCCAAGCTGTGATCGTTAGCTATTCGGTCTGTCACGGGCTTCAATATATCGTAGTTGGCGCCGGTCTGGCCTCGGATGCTAGGGAAGGTCTGAATGCTACATACTTCAACGTCCGAGTCGACCCTCTTGTTAGGGTCGAGAAGGTCGTGGGCGCTGATGGTCTGGAAGGCCGCTACCACCATCGACTTCGGAAGCAGGGCCTGGATCTCGAGCGCGGCGGACCCGTCGGGCACCGGCTGGATCGACGCTGCGCCCTTGCTGAACCGGACAGGTACAGTGACCCCCACGAAGACCTTACCCGCGAGATGTCCGGCCAGGGGCTCGATGGTGGACCTCTGCGTGGAGTAGGGCACAGCTATGAACACGACGGCGGCCCGCGCTGCGGTCTTCTCGTTCAGGGTGCCCTCGACGACCGCGCCGGGCGCGAGTCCAGCCACCTCCTCGGCCGCAGCCGCGGCCCGGGAGCCGTCACGGGAGCCGATGATCACATCCTCTTCCGCCAGGGCCAGGCCCCGACCCTCAGGTCCCGTTCCGCCCAGGAAGCCGATCATGTCCGGACTACTGGACCTGCGGGCGCACTTCGTCATCCACCGCCACGCCCATCGCGCCGTGCAACTCCCAGGGCCGAAAGCCCTCCACGAACCCCTTGGCCTCCTCCATGGACGCCATGCCCTTTTGGGCCCGCCCGGGGTCGTAGCCGAAGGTCTGGGCGAAGGCGTCGAAGCCCCTCTTGGTCGCCCTCACCCCGCCTACCTCCTGCTCCTGTCCGTCATCCATCGTCAGTATGAGCCTCTGTCCCTTCCTCACTTCACGCCAATACACCTGCATGAGCAATAGTCCTCCAGCACTGCGTGTCCGCCTGGCATATCCCAACACAACCTCTATCTGCGAGCTCTTGTCCGTTCCTTTGCACAACCGTCACTGCTAGCAAAATGAACCGCACACCCCCAACACAGTCGTTCCCGCGCAGAGCCTGCCCCGTACTCGATATGGGGCGGGAACCCATCCAGCTGGTGCGGTGCTGGCAGTCCGGCATCAGCCAGCGGCGTATATCAATGGGGTTGGGAGAGCATATTGAGCTGACTGCCGACGGCAAATCTGTGCAGGGTGGGTGTCAACTCCACACCCATAAATTGTGCCGGGTAAGCCTCGCTCGGCATTCTGACCCGGAGAATTACCACCGAGTCGCACTAGGCCAGCACAGGGCTACAGGCGGCGTAAGAGAGGCTCGTGCAGAATCCTTTTCCGTGCTCCCAACCCCAGGCAGACGGAACTGATTTTGTATAGGATCGTATACAAGCACCCTTAATCACCAATAGACTAAGTTCTGTGACTGGCGTCGGTGTTCAACGAAGCCATCCACCGCTGTCAGTCTTGTTGTGCCGAGGGTTCCGTCCGTGCTTTCGGCGGAAGTTGAAAAGACGACTAGCCTCAGATCGGCGAGCGGCCCGGTCACTGGAGAATGACCGTTCGATTCTCATGGTGCCTGTCTTGCCGTCTCGTCGATGTTGTGCTGCTCGGCGTCTTGGACTGGTAGTCTTACCGATATAGGTCGTCTTGCCCCTTCTTCGGAGAGAGTACACATATTGTCTGCGGGCCATAGCCAAGGTCCCCCAGTGAATGAGTTGCGTGAAGGATGCACCATTTGCTCTGATTAGGTCAAGCCACTTCGAGTGGAAGTGGGACAAGACCTTCGTCAAGCCTATGGCCACGGCTGCGGTCAACGGCCTGATGATCCATCCAACTGGACAAAATCAAGACCTTCGTGTTGAGGTTCAGACTATAGGCGTAAGAGCTAAAGCCGGGATTCGCCATATTGGGAGTCTTCAGGCTCAATGGGCAGTCCAAACGAGATGATGGCATGATATTCGGGTCCTGCAAGGCCAGTCAATCTCCCAGATTCCCCACCTAGATTGAGGGATACCTCGTTGGAGCCCGCCGTGAAGCGGGCTATGATGGTTGTTGGACAGACAAAGCCATCACCAACGAGGTGCGCCTATTATGAAGCAAGGAGTTCTGCCGTTCCAGTATCAACAGGAGAACGGTTCCCCCGGTATGACCGCGCTGTCCGGCCTGATGACGTACTTGGAGCTGCTACACGTGTCCGGGTTGAAGTCATCGGTAGAACGTTGCGTGGGGCTGCGGAGAGGCGGTCAGGGTTGGACGGACAGCCAGATAGTTAGCTCTCTGATACTGCTGAACCTGGCAGGCGGCGAGTCGGTGTCCGATCTGGACGTTCTGGACAAGGACGAAGGGTTCGGCAGGATGCTTCGAGAGATGGAGACCCACGAGATGGGTCGCAGAGAGCGCAGAGCGTTGGAACACAGATGGCGTGTGGGGCGTCGGCGGAGCGTGCCGTCGGAGTCCGCGGTGTTCCGGTACTTGGCGGGATTCAATGACGCCGACGAGGAGGCGAAGCGGGAAGCTCACCGAGCATTCATCCCTGCACCCAGCGAAGCGCTGAGGGGACTGGGGAAGGTGAACGCTGACCTGGTGGGCTTCATACAGAGCCGTTCGCCTCACACCGAGGCCACTCTGGACATGGATGCCACACTGGTCGAGACGCACAAGCAGGAGGCACTCTACAGCTACAAGAAGTACAGAGCATACCAGCCCCTGACGACCTACTGGGCAGAGGCCGAGTTGATCGTGCATTCGGAGTTTCGGGACGGCAACGTACCTGCGGGGTATCAGCAGTTACGAGTGTTGAGCGAAGCGTTGGGGCATCTACCTGCCGGTGTGGGGAGGGTGATGCTGCGGTCTGACACGGCGGGGTATCAGCAGGAGTTACTGCGGTACTGCGCCGAAGGCAGGGACGAGCGTTTCGGGGTGATCGAGTTTGCGGTGGGGGTTGACGTGACGGCGGAGTTCCGCCGTGCGGTGTCTGAGGTTGCTGAGGAAGAGTGGCATACGCTGTACCGCAAGGTTGGCGAGCACCGGGTGGACACGGGTCAGCAGTGGGCTGAGGTGAACTTCGTGCCCAACTGGATAGGGCACTCCAAGAACAGCCCTGAGTATCGGTTCATAGCTACCAGGGAGCGGTTGATCGAACAGCCACTACCGGGAATGGAGGAGCAGATGGAGCTTCCGTTCCCCGCGATGGAACTGTCCAACAGAGGCTGGTACAAGGTCTTCGGAGTAGTGACGAACCGAGAGCTTGCTGGGGACGAGTTGATCCGGTGGTTCAGGCAGAGATGCGGTAAGGGCGAGGAAGTCCACAGCGTTCTGAAGAGTGACTTGGCTGCGGGCCGGATGCCGTCGAGGCTGTTCGGCGCCAACGCCGCATGGTGGGCCATATCGGTGCTGGCCTTCAACCTAAACTCTGCCATGAAGCGACTGGTGTTGGGCGGACAGTGGGTAGCCAAGCGTCTGAAGGCGGTGCGCTTCGCCCTGATCGCCCTACCGGGCCGTGTGATGCGTCACGCCAGGAGGTTGATCATCCGTCTTGCCCGTGGCCATCCCTCATACGAATTGCTGCTCAGGGCGCGGCGGAGGATATTGGCGCTGGCTGCCGAGCCGTATCGAGCATAGGCGTCCTGCATGGAGTATCGGTCTGCAGGCGACTCAGCCGAGTTGCCAGGCTGGGCCATGCCTTCTTCGGCCTGAGAACAGCCATAATTGGCGGGCGAGCGCTGTCAATATCCTCAAACACGTCGCCCGAGACCCCATCTACGGCCCGATCTGACCATAGGTGATCCGAGTCGACACCGAACACGTGCTGTAAGCCCTCAAAGACCACCCCAACAATTTTAGGCGGGGGATTTGGGATCTCCGGTCTATCCAATAAGGGATGCGTTTCTTGCCGTGAACCATGCTTCTTGTCCATCTTTGTCGTCTTCGGGCCCCGCCAATGGGATGAAAGCGCATTGAAGACAAGTCGACTCCCTGGAGCGCTCTCCCTCTTGGCAAAATCGTAGTTATATCCTCCCTCAGTTTGGTGCCGGTGATAACCGGCCGATACGATCCAACACTCCCTCGAACAACCGTCGAGGAACCGACACCTCGGATAACTGGCAGATCAACCGCCGGGAGTGCCGCACCAGACGACCTCCCAATCTTGATCAGCTTGACCTGCACGCTCCGCAGCGACCAGTGCTTTACCGCCTTGGGCAGACATAACCGGCGAAGGAAGTTCCCAAGGTTGTACGCCAGGACGAACAGAGACAGACGCACCCGGTTGGCCACGAATCGATGGCACGACAGCCGAGTCCAGTTCAGCGCGTACTTCCATTGAGTGGGGACGGCGCCGCCAGTGGCCGGATCGCTCCGGCTGGTCTGCGCCATCCCCCTCACCGAACCGGACGTGCGACTTTCACCGCATCCGGCTCTCCATCAGATGAGTCAGACACTATGTGTCGGGAACATCGGCTTTCCCGCCATCGTCGTCGGGTTCATACATCCCTTCTCCGGCGTAGTTCGCTTCGTTCCGCACTCATCCGACTGTCCCCCTTCGCCATGCGGCCGGCTTTCCCGACCTCGGACTACTACGAGGACTCTGCCACACGTCCGACATTGGCCGCAGGCTGGCCTACTCCGTCGTCGGAGAGCCGAACGTCCTTCCCAAGTTCACGTAGGTTGCGTCTGCGTGCTGCATTAGGTCCTGCCTGTACGCCTAGCACGGCTCTCTGCCGCGCTCGCCATCGGAGGATGCCGGTCAAAGGGAATACGACATCCCTGCCTTATTAAGACTGTCTCTGCAAGGAGGAGACAGAGATTCCGATGACTCCACCCTCGCCCTACCGTGAGCGGGTGGTTGTGGTACGACGCTTCAATCGGCAATTCCTCTCGTGACCGTAACGGCACTCTGGCTAGCAGCGCACGACGTAGTAGGGTGACCGCCGCCACATTGTCGGGAAGGCTTCAGACACGATTCCGCCTCTGGCTCCCGTGCCTGCTCCCCTAGCCACCGGCCTACTCTTGGCCGGGTTCCACATCTGGAACGTTCAACCCGCGCGCCTCTTGGCGCAACCTCCTTGATCCACTGCTCGGCTGTCCCTCTACCATTGTAGAATCGCACCACTCCTTCGGGGCCAGCCGTCATGTTCGTGACGATGAAGCCCACCCGAGGGAACAGCTCTCCCCTATGCCACTCCACCTTCGCCACCACACGCCGAGCGCGGTCCCAACTCTCAGCACGATACCAGAAGTCGTCGTATAGGATCACCGGACGCTTCGGCGGCCTCCCCACAGGTCGTATCAGCAGTGGAGCAATCTCTCCTTGCAGCACTTTGTTGCTCGGCAGCCGTATGGCGTAGAAGACTCGCCGCTCCTCCAGGTACTCATAGTGAATAAAACCCACGACATTGGAAGCCTCTTACTGTTGGAACGATACAACCTGAATATTGAGCTGTGGACGTATGAGTAGGGGTGCGGGCCAGGAAGGTGTGGGCAACGGACGGAGCGAGAACGTCTCTCAGATCCTACCAGTAAAGTGGGCTGTTCTTGAGGATTTCGAGCTGGTGGCGCTCAATGAAAGAGACCATCGTAAAGTCACCTGTCCCATAGCCGTCGACATCGGGCACATCGTTGCTAAAATAGTATTCAGGCCGACGCATCATGATGTTTGCCTGCCACATTAGCTCAAGGTCATTCAATAGAGACCGGTAGTTCACGCCCCCTGCGACGTCGACCGAGGCGTCGACCGGCCGGCCTTGCAAGCCAGTTGATGTCAGAAAGTCCTCATCGACGTAGTCCTTCTCGCGGCGGATGTATTGTGGCGGCTGGTAGGCGTCATGGAGACCGGCCCCACATCGGAGCAATTCGCGGAGGGCAAGTGCCAGATAGGAGTCTTGATTCACAGAGAAATCTTTCGATATCTCCAGGAATGATGGTCCCGCTTCCAGTCCCAAGCTGCATGGAAACGATATCGTACCGCTCGTAAACGTTGTGGGATTGGTGAGGACGATGACTGCTTCATCCGAAGAGCAATACCGTTCGCAGAAGGCGTCGTTGTCCAACCACGTCTCGTACGCTACGAAGCCGATAGGGCGAAACGCTTCGACCGCGCTGATTTCTATGTTTATTCCGAAATGTGGAGCTAACTCCGTTAGTCGGGCGTACGTCTCATGCACTTCCTCGTTGGTAAGGTCAGTGGCGTTGACAATTTTGAGTCGCAACTTGTCGCTCAAGTCATTGCGAGTCTTGACGGCCAGCACGACGGAAGGCGGGCCCTCTTGCGAGGAGCGATGGGTGTTCACGGCGAAGGTCCACTTACCGGGGACAGCGACGTTCGCGTGGAAACGATCGAGGTCGGACGTAAGGACCGTTACTGCGCTGGTGTAGCCGGTCCATCCACGATTCTTAGGGGTGATTTTGATACCCGATTCTCGCACAAGGTCCCACAGCTCTCGGTGCAGGCCCATGTGTATTTCGGTAAGCTCGTTGAGCTCAGGGTGTGCGTCTAATTCCTCCTGAGTCAGTCCCACGCGCTGTATCTCTCTAATGATCTTCGTACGCTTTTCGTCAATCTTGCGCAACTCGCTTTCAGTGGGAGGGATGGCACTGTTGATCGCCACATGCTCCCTTCCATGAGGATCGCTAAGCTCGGAGAACCAAATATTCGAGGAGGAGCCGTCGAAAGCTGTTAACTGGAAGGAGCGGGCCTCTTCGGGAATTTCGAATGTCCCCACAAATGAACCGTCGACTGATGTAACAGGAATTTCGTACCTCAGTAGCTGGCCGTCGTCGAGAGAATTGGACGAGAAGCTGATTCCCCTAGTTGGGGGGGGACGATGCACCGTAATGTCTTCGCCCCAGCATTGGGCAGTACCGGTGGACAATAGAGCGCAGGTGTGGTTCCCGCCGGAGTCTATGGCTGTGAATCGCTTGCCCTCGGGAGGTGACGACTGGCCAAAATCATCCCAACCCCAGCAGACGGGCGTTCCATCCGACCGCAAGGCGCATGTATGCCCCCCACCGCTGCTAATCGTGGTGAACCGCTCGCCTTGCGGAGGGGACGCCTGACCTAGATTGTTCGATCCCCAACAGACGGGAGTGCCGTCCGATCTCAACGCGCAAACGTGCCCTCCCCCACTGCTGATGGCGGTAAATCGCTCATCAAGGGGTGGAGAGAGTTGCGAATCACTTTTCCGGCCCCAACAGAAGGCGACGCCGTCGACATTCAGCGCGCAGGTGTGTCCCCCACCACTACTGATCGTCGAGAGGCGGTCAGCGGTGTTGGGTGTCAGCCGACCGTCTGCGTCGTAACCCCTACACACAGCTCCGCCGTCCGGTTTCAATCCACAAGTGTGAAGTTCGCCGCTGCTGATTGCAGTGAATCGGCCTCCTCCCAGCGTGTCCGCACTGCCTCGATAATTTAGACCCCAGCATTCGGCGCCGCCATCGGAACGAAGCCCGCAAGCGTGAAATTCGCCGCTGCTAATGGAAGTGAACCGATAATCTTCAAGAAAGAGCGTATCTTCAACTTGGCCCCAGCACTCCGCAAGACCCTCTGATCGCAGCGCACATGCATGAGTCCCGCCGGAACTGATAGCGACAAAGAAAGGACCTTCCTCCGTCATCTGGCAGAGCTCCAAGCCGATCCTGTATACGTCGGTGTCAGCAAGAGCGGACAATGCCGGCGGCACGCATCCGGTCAAGTCGTCGTTACCCCGAAGATGTAGCTCTTCCAAGTTGGAGAGGCCAGCGAGTTCGCTTGGTATAGAACCGTAAAACCGATTTGAATGTAAGGACAGCTGCTCCAGATTTGGGAGGTCGCCAAGCTCAGGCGGTATCTCTCCACTCAACCGGTTCGAACTGAGACTAAGCCATCTCAGATTAGAGAGACGACTAATGTCGGCGGGTATAGGCCCGCTCAATAGGTTTGAAGTGAGCCATATGCCATTGAGAGAGGAAAGTTCGCCTAGTTCGACCGGTATTGGGCCACTCAATCGGTTATCAGATAGGGTCAACCTCGTGAGACTAGAAAGATTCCCGATTGAGGACGGTATCTCACCTCTGAGCCCGTTCGACGCTAAGTATAGATCTTCCAAGTTAGAGAGTTTACCGAGTTCAGACGGTATCGGGCCGCTTAAGTTATTCCCATGAAGGTAAAGACCCGTCAGACTCGAGAGGTTTCCCAATTCGGCAGGTATGGGGCCGGTCAAGTCGTTCGAAGAGAGGGACAGTAACGTCAGGTTCGAGAGCCGGCCGAGTACAGCGGGTATCGGGCCGGTCAGCCGGTTCCCCAGGAGTCTGAGTTCAGTGACATTTCCCTCTTTGTCGGTGATCACCCCATGCCAATAGCGAAGTGCATAGGGGCTCAGCCAGTCCGTGTCGTTCCTCCAGTTCTCACCGTCCGTTGCATCGTAGAGGGCGATGAGCACATCTCTGTCGGAGGGATCGCAGACGTCCATACCTAAGCTGTCGAAGTCGGTGTCCTCCACTGCCCTTAGTGCATAGGGTAGGCAGCCGGTGAATTGGTTGCCGGCGAGCCGCCACTGAACAAGGTTGTATCGGCTCGATACACCCAGCTGCTCCGGTATCTGACCCGAGAGCTGGTTTTCCTTCAGCCATAGCCGCTCTAATCTGAACAGCCTGCCCAACGAGGACGGAATCGACCCTTCCAGCATATTCCCGTGGAGCCACAGGGATCGCAGGTTGTCCAGACCGCCCAGCGTGGGCGGGATCTCGCCGCTCAGCCTGTTGTTGTGCAGTCGCAGCCGTGTCATGGTGTCCAACCCGCTCAGGTCCGGTATCTCGCCCGTCAGCATGTTGTCACGCAGATTGAGGTCGTCAATCTTGGGGAGCTTCCCCAATGTGGCCGGGATCGAGCCCACCAAGTTGTTCGTGTGGGCCCATAGGTGCGTCAGGCCGGTCATTCCGCTCAGGTCCGGTATTTCGCCGCCCAGCGGGTTGTCATGGATTATCAGCCATCTCAGGTTGTTCATCTTCCCTAGCGTGGCCGGTATGCCTCCGGTCAGGTTGTTGCCCGACAGCTTCAGCCTCTCCAGGCTTGTCATGTCGCTCAGGTCGGGAATCGCGCCCTCCAGTTCGTTGCCCCACAGCCACAGTTGCCTCATATCGGTCATTCCGTTCAGCCAGGTCGGCACCGGGCCCGAAAGGTCGTTGTTCGGCAGGTACAACTCCTCCAGGCCGGTTATGCCGCTCAGGTCAGGGATCGGTCCAGAAAGCTGATTGCTGTGGAGGTTGAGAACTCTGAGGTTGCGAAGGTTACCTAGCTCAGCCGGAATCGTTCCGGTCAACTCGTTGCTGCGGAGGTTCAAGTCAGTGAGCATGGACAGGAGTCCCAGTGACTCGGGGATGTTCCCGGTCAAGCCCTTGTGGGGGATGAGGAGTCTAGTAACACGCGCCGGAGTTCCACCTAGCACGACGCCGTCCCACTGTGTGATGGGAGTTTCCTGATACCAGTTGAGGGGACGGGGTCTAACACCTTTGTAAAGAACCTCGGCTGCCCCCAGCAGCGCATTGCAGTCGGAGATCAGCCCCGTGTTGGTCGCGTCGGGCACGGCGCCTTCGGTGACGCAGGGATGATCGCTGCAAAACGGCAGACCGAGGCTCGTGAAGTCATTTTCCGGCACATCGCGCAATCCGTCGGGCGCGCACCCGATGAGCTCATTGTCTGAAATGTACAGGCGTTTCAGGTTGGACAGGTTGCCGAATTCCGCCGGTATGATCCCAGTCAGCCGGTTGCTATTGAGGTGCAGGTGTTCCAAGTTGGATAGGTTGACGAGTTCCGCCGGAATCTCCCCGGTCAACACGTTCTGCGCCAAGCCGAGATTCCGCAGTTTTGTGAGCTTTCCCAGTTCCGTCGGTATCTCCCCGGTCAACTGATTATTGTAGAGGTACAGTGACTGTAGGTTGGAGAGGCTTCCTAGGGTTGCAGGTATCTTCCCGCTCAAACGGTTGTTCGACAGGTAGAAATCTTGAAGGTTGGAGAGGCTTCCAAGCGTCGAGGGTATCTCCCCGCTCAACTCGTTCTGCGCCAAGCCGAGATTCCGCAGTTTTGTGAGCTTTCCCAGTTCCGCCGGTATCTCCCCGGTTAACTGATTACTGTAGAGGTACAGTGACTGTAGGTTGGAGAGGCTTCCTAGGGTTGCAGGTATCTTCCCGCTCAAACGGTTGTTCGACAGGTAGAAATCTTGAAGGTTGGAGAGGCTTCCAAGCGTCGAGGGTATCTCCCCGCTCAACTGATTGGTTCCCAGATACATCCATTCCAGTTTAGTTAGATTGCCCAGTGACGGTGGTATTCCGTCACTCAACCTGTTGCCGTCCAGCTGCAACTTCCTCAAGTTGGACAGGCTGCCAAATTCCGCCGGTATTTGCCCGGTCAACTGGTTTGACGCGAGGTACAAGTGTTCCAGTCGAGTAAGGTTTCCTAGTTCAGTTGGGATCTGTCCGGTCAATTCATTCTCATATAACCATAGGGTGATCAAGTTAGAGAGTTGGCCGAGCTCCGAAGGTATTTCACCCGTAAGCTCGTTGTTAGCCAACGTTAGTGACAGCAAGTAGGTAAGGTCGCCCAGCTCTTCAGGGATCTCTCCCGTCAATTGGTTCGAAGAGAGAAGAAGCTGTTTCAGCTTTGAGAGGTTGGCCAACTCAGACGGTATCTCACCGGTCAATTGGTTTTGATTTAGGTAGAGCAGTTGCAGATTGGAGAGTTCGGCCAACTCAACAGGTATGGGTCCGGTTAACCGGTTTCCAGCCAGGTCCAGGTATCTGAGATTGGTGAGGCCTGCTAACTCAGTAGGAATCTCACCGGTCAATTCGTTGGTAAAGAAGCGCAGTTCCTGTAGATTTGAGAGGCGGCCCAGTTCGGGAGGGACGGTACCAGTCAATCCGTAACGGCCGAGTATCAACTTCGTGACTCGCTGGGGTGTTCCAGCTACGATGATGCCGCCCCACCGAGTGATGGGGATGGCCGGCGACCAGTTGAGGGTGGCGGCACCGGCGAGGGTGTCGCGGGAGGCTAGGAGGGCCTCGCAGTCGGAGACGAGGCCGGGGTTGCTGGCGGGGTTGGGGACGGCGCGGCCTGTGGAGCAGTCACAGAAGGGGAGACCGAGGTCGGCCAAGTCGTTGTCAGGGACGCTGCGAAGTCCTGCCGGGACGCATCCGGTCAGTCGATTACCGGAGAGTTCCAGGCCCTTCAAGTTAGTTAGCATGTCAAGTTCGGTAGGTATCGCGCCGGTCAGTTGGTTGTCGTCCAATCGCAAATATTCCAAATTCACAAGTTTGCCAAGTTCCGCTGGTATTTCACCGGAAAGTTGGTTGTCGTTGAGGGACATGCCTAGCAAATTTGCGAGGTTGGCCAATTCGGAAGGTATTTCTCCCATCAGGCTGTTTTCAGCGAGGTTCAGCGAGCTCAGGTTGGAAAGGCTACTCAACTCCGATGGAATCTCGCCGGTCAACTTGTTTGAAGTGAGGGTCAGAACGTGGAGATTTGTGAGATTACCCAACTCCAACGGAATCTCTCCTGTCAACCTGTTTGAGGAGAGGAATAGGTATTGGAGGTTTGATAGGCTGCCCAACTCCGACGGTATCTCACCGGTCAATTGGTTACCTGAGGCGGTTAGCGTCTGAAGTTTGGAGAGGTTTCCCAGTTCAGACGGGAACTCGCCGTTCAATTGGTTATTGGTGAGGGATAGAGAAACCAGGTCTGAGAGGCTACCCAACTCCGGCGGAATCTTGCCAGTCAGTTGGTTACTGCCGAGTGCAAGCCATTTCAAGTTGGCTAGGTTTTCTAGTTCAGAAGGGATTGGTCCCTTCAACTTATTTCCGTTGAGATCCAGCAGTTTCAGGTTGGCGAGGGTTCCCAGTTCCGACGGGATCTCCCCCGTTAGGTTGTTGTTGATGAGAACCAGTGTAGCCAAATTGGGGAGTCTACCTAACTCAGGCGGTATTTCACCCGTCAAACGGTTATCTGAGGCCCACAGCGATCTCAGGTTGGAGAGGCTTCCCAACTCCTTTGGTATCTCCCCTGTCAATTGGTTTCGGTGGAGTTCAAGATGTTCCAAGTTTGCGAGATTGCCTAGTTCCGAAGGGATTGGACCATTCACCTGGTTGTAGCTGAGATCCAGACTCTCTAGTTTGGCCATCCCACCTAGTTGAGGTGGGATCGGGCCCTCCAATAGGTTGAGTGTGAGTTCAAGCTCTTCCAAGTTGGCTAGATTGCCTAGTTCCGGAGGGATCGGGCCAGTCAATTGGTTCCCATCGAGATACAGCCATCGCAGATTAGTAAGAGCTCCAAGTTCCGCCGGTATCCGCCCGGTTAATCCCTGTCGGCCGAGCATCAACCAGGTTACCCGCATAGGCGTTCCGCTGAACGATATGCCTTCCCAGTCTGTGATAGAAATATCCACCGACCAGCTCAGCGTCGCGGTGCCGGCAAGGGTGTCCCGCGACGCCAGCAACGCTTCGCAGTCGGAGACGAGGCCGGGGTTGTTAGCCGGGTCGGGGATGGCGTTTCCCGTGGAGCAGTCGCAGAACGGCAGGTTGAGTTCGCTTAAATCACCACCCTGCAGATCGCCCAGTCCCTCGGGGATGCACCCGGTCAATCGATTGCCGGAGAGAAAGAGGAATGACAGGCTTGGGAGGTAGCTAAGTTCAACCGGGATCTTCCCAGTCAAATGGTTGTTATCGAGGTCCAACCAGATCAGGTTGTCGAGATTGCCCAGATCGGGCGGTATGGCCCCGGTCAGCTCATTGTACGAAAGGCTTAGAGTCTTCAACCTAGAGAGGTTGCCAAACTCGGAAGGTATGGGTCCGGTCAACTGGTTTGCCCGAAGAACCAGAGAAGTCAGGTTGTTCAGACTACCTAGTGCTAACGGTATCTCCCCGGTCAACCGATTACTTCCGAGGCGTAGAAACTGCAGGTTGGAGAGGGTGCCCAACTCGGAAGGTATCTCTCCCGTCAACTGGTTTCCTCCCAGCGCCAGAGATTCTAGAGTGGTCAGGTCGCCTAACTCCGTCGGTATCGTGCCGGTCAATTGGTTAACAGCCAGGTGCAACCACTGTAGGTTGGCTAGGTCAGCTAGTTCCGAAGGGATACTCCCAGTCAACCTATTGGATCGGAAGTCAAGGACTTCGAGGTTGGACAGTTGTCCGAGACCCGCAGGAATCGCTCCGGTCACCTGGTTTTCGTGGAGGTCTAGCCACTGAAGGCCGGCGAGGTCTTCCAAATCCGTGGGAATATTGCCCCTTACCTGGTTGCGGAAGAAGTACAGCCCGCTGACCCGCCCGTTCGCATCATTCGTGACGCCATACCATTCTCTGAGAGGACGGTCACTCAGCCAGTTGGCGCTATTCGTCCAGTTCTGCCCGCCCATGGACTCGTAGAGTTCAACCAGCACGGCCCGGTCTTCTGGAGAGTCCGCCGAAGCACAACTGCTGCCGCGGGCATTTCGCAGACTATCGAGCCATGCTTGAAATGAGTTATCGACCGGTGCGCAAACGCCCGCGTTGTTGAGAAAGTGGAACACCTCGAGTGAGGTCAGTCCGGTCAAGGAGTGGGGAAGAGGCCCCGAAAGCCGATTATCTTCTATGGTGAACTGTATCAGGCTGGTGAGGTTTCCAAATTCGGAGGGTATCGCACCGGTCAACCGGTTGCGGTGGATCTGCAAGTCCTCCAATAGAGTGAGGCCGCCCAGCTCCGGAGGAATCTCCCCGGACAACTGGTTGTCAAAGAGGTATATTTGCTTCAGATTGATGAGACTACCAAATTCAGACGGAATCTCCCCGGTCAACTGATTGTCTTCAAGGTATAGCCGTTGCAGGTTTTCGAGGCCGCCCAGTTCCGACGGAATGGTCCCGGTCAACTGATTGTCGGAGAGGCTCAACTCTTCTAGCTTGGAGAGACCGCCCAACTCCGGCGGGATCTCTCCACTCAACTGACTACCAATAATAGCGAGCGCTTTTAGTCTTGAGAGGCTGCCCAGTTCCGACGGAATCGCCCCGATCAACTGATTATAGTGGAGGCGAAGCTCTTCCAGGTTTGAAAGACGAGCCAACTCCGACGGGATCTTACCGGTCAATCCACTATCGCGGAGGACTAGGCCGGTGACACGTTTCGGCGTCCCCTCAACGGTGATCCCCTCCCACTCCTCGATCGGAAGATCCGCCGACCAGTTGAGGGTGGCGGTGCCGGCGAGGGTGTCGCGGGAGACGAGGAGGGCCTCGCAGTCGGAGACGAGGCCGGGGTTGTCGATGGAGTTGGGGACGGCGATTCCGCCGGAGCATGTGGAGGTTGTGCTTGTTTGTGCCAAGAGGGGCCGGACGGCGACGAGGAATGCGGCCGACAGGACCATGACTGTTACGGCCAAGAGGGGCAGAATTGTGGAGCGGGTGCGCAGTGGCATATCGGGGTTATCCCGTTTCCGGCACTTAAGCCGGTATTTCCCATATTGGGAGTCTTCAGGCTCAATGGGCAGTCCAAACGAGATAGTGGCAATCATAGTCAGGTCCTGCAAGGCCAGTCAATCTCCGGTCTATCCAATATGGGATGCGATTCTTGCCGTGAACTATGTTTCTTGTCCATCTTTGTCGTCTTCGGGTCCCCGCCAATGGGGTGAAAGCGCATTGAAGACAAGCCGACTCCCTGGAGCGCTCTCCCTCTTGGCAAGATCGTGGTTGTACCTTCCCTCAGCTTGGCGCCGTCGATAACCGGCCGATACGATCCAACACCCCCTGGAGCAACCGTCGAGGAACCGCCATCTCGGACAACCGAAAGATCAATCGCCGGGAGTGGGTTGGTGCTATCACCCATTGGGTGCCTCCGAGGACAGTACGGTATCCAGAACCAAAGCGGTCTAGCACTTCAAAATGACCACAGTGCTCTGATATCCAGCTACATCTGCCGGCATGACTGCCTATTACGACACAACCCTCACGGATGATATGGGAAATGTGGGGTGATGGTAAGAAGGTCAAGGCAGATCAGAAGGCGTAGCCTCGTTCCGTGCCGTCGATTGTCCTCCAGGCGCGTCCCAGCGGCCCCACCTTCTCCAGCAGACTCCTGTGGGAGACCCGCAGGGGGACTCTCACTCCCGTTCGCGCCATCTCGTCTCTCGCGACGCGCAGGAAGTGCGTCTGAGCTATCTCTTCCTCGAATACGACCGCCACCGAGGGCTGCACGCCGTGATCGTCGGTGGGCCGGTGCGAGGAGTAGTAGCGCAGGTAGGGGGCGATGCGGGCGGTCATCGTCGCGGGCCGCACGGCTCGGCGTTCCCACTCAAGGAAGAAAGGCCACGTCCTTTCTCCCTTGCGGATGACGCAGAAGGCATCGGGATGGATGGAGCGCAGCCGACCGTCGTGGCGGAAGTAGCGGGACGCCCTGCTGGGCGGGTCGAGTTGGACGACCTCCCTGGAGCGGGAGTGGGCCTGCCTCTCGAGGACGGCGACGAACCAGTGGACGGCCTCGGTGTGCTCGACGTTCCTGAGCAGCTGTCGGCTTCTCCTGCCGGTGACGTTGCGCCAGTTCAGAGGGGCCTTCGCGTCCGTGGGCGTCACGCTCCACCGCTTCCTCGCCGCGCCCACCGAGGACCGGTCCCTGCGGGAGAGCATCGCCAGTCCCCGGTCCGAAAGCGCCAATCGTCGGCCTCCCTCGACGTGGAGATCGGCCATGAGTCCCAGCCCCTGGAGCCGCACGAGGATGCGGGAGAGCATCGACCGCTTCACGCCAAGCAGCTCTCCCAGGTGGGCGGGCGCGATCCAGGGCCAGTCGGAGAGTAGGTCGACGGCTCTCTTCTCGGCGGGCTTGAGCAGGGCGGGCAGCATCCAGCCTGGGGTTTCATGCTCCGGCTCTTCGAGCGTAATCTCACCGGGCAAGAAGACCTTCGACGGCTGCTCCTCGGCGGGCCATGCTCCGCGCCGCCTCGCATACGACAGGGCGGTCCGGAGGTCGAGGAGCGCCGGTCCCGACGGCGGACGCCAGATGAGAGCGCCCGCTCCGGCGGAGGCGGCGTCACGCTCCAGTGCGAGGAAGGCGATGGAGGGCGCTCCGGCCATAAACCTGCGGGCGTGTCTGAGCCGCGCCTCGTCGGGGGCGAGCATGAGGACTGCGCTGGGCCTGAATTTTTCGCGTAGCCTCCACAGGCGCTTGGAGAAGGCCGTCCTGTCGGCGGTGAGCCCCTGCCTGACGACGGCGAAGGTCCTCCCGTCCGGGAGCGTCATGGCCGCGTCCATGGGCATGGCGCGGTACCAGCGGAAGCGCATTGGGTATGCGGCGTTGGACACTGCGGTGGCGAGGCGGTAAACGACGGCTGCGGCGTCGAGGCGCTCCATGAGGACGCGCCGCCCCTGCTCTAAGACGGGGCAGCTGAAAAGCAGCTCGTCGACCGTGATGCCCTCGTATCTCGCCAGCCGGTGCAGCCCGGCGGCGGTGAGGCAGTACCGCCGGGTCGGGGGGATGATCGGAGAGGCGTGTGGAACTGAGGCTATCAGCCTCCCGATCTCCAGCTTTCGGACGGCCTCGTAGACCGCGCCCCTGGACCGGCTGGAGACGGCAACCATCTCCAGCCGGTCGAGGAAGGGCATGGCGGCCAGACGCCCCAGAAGTTCCGTCTCACACGCTTCGGGCCTCATTCCTCACGCTCCTCGTCCGTCGCGCCACCCTGACCGGCGCCTGTGGGCGGGCGGTTGTGCTTGCTGCGCTGCTCCCGCCTTTGCTCGGGGTCCTGGGCCGCGTTGTCCTTCGTCTCGTCCGTCGAGTCGCCATCGCCGCTCTTCAACCTGTCCAGGCCATCACGAAAATCCTCCACGCGCTTTCGAGCCTCGGCCTGCTGCGCGGCGATCTCCCCGTCCGTGGTGACGTAGGAAGACGAGGCGGCGCGTATGCGGTCGGCCCTGTTCCGGTCTCCCTCGTCAGGCTTGCGCACCATCATCGAGAAGGCGGGCATCCGCTCGGTCCCGACGGTTGCGCGGACGTAGCAGTGGTGCACCGGAAGCGACACCATGTCGTCCTCGGACACACGGTCCTTGCCGAGCTCCCAGACCAGCTGGCGGGCGTCGTTCCCTGCGACCTGGAAGACGGCGAGGCATCCCACGTTGGCAAGGAGGGTGTCTCGCATCGTCGGCGAGAGGTCGTCGAGCTTCGCGAGGCTCTGCGTCGCCAGGACGAAGCTGGCCCCGAACTTGCCGAGCTCGCTCAGCATCGACTCGTAGTCCACGCCGGGCATCGACTGCATCTCGTCGACGACGACCAGCGCGCCGCGCCTCTTCTCCGGCGGCAGGCCTCCCTGCTCGCGTATCACGGCGTCCACCAGGTTGAGCAGCGACGCGCCCACAAGGGCGGCCACGTCCCTTCCGACGACTCCCTGTGCGGTGGAGACGAGCAGGATGCCGCCGTCGAGGATGGTGCGGCGCATGTCGATGGTGGAGCGGGGCTGTCCTATGATGGCCCTCGCCCGCTTGGACGACGCGTAGTAGGAGAGGCGGGTCTGCACCGGGGCGAGAGCCTCGGCCTTGTACTCGTGACGCCACTTGCCGAAGTCCCTCGCCCACCACTCGAGGAGGTAAGGGTCGGAGACCTTCTCCAGCACGCGCTCGCGGAAGGCGTCGAGCGAGAGGAGGGGCAGCGCGTCCAACATGGTGTATTGCCTGTGCTCGTCCGTCTCGGGGTGCTCGTTGGCTTCGTGGAGCGTCTTAACGGTCTGTTCGAGGATCGACTGCATCCTCGGCCCCCACTGGTCCCACAGCCCTCGCGCCACCCTGACCACCGAGTCGGCGGTGCGGTCGCGGTCGGCGAAGATGCGGGTGTCGAGCAGGTTGATGCCGGGAGCGCCCCCGTTGTCCGCGAGGTCGATGAGACGCACCCTGTCGGCTATCTCTTCGGGGACGTGCTCCAACAGGCCTCCCACGAGGTCTGCGTGGGGGTCGACGACGACGATGGCGTCTCCGTCCCTGCCCTCGGCCTTCTCGCGCATCTTGTGGGTTATCAGGTGGTGCATGAGGGTGGACTTGCCCATGCGGGTGCGGGCGACGTAGAGGTGGTGGCGGTGCAGCAGGTCGTCGGGGAACCTGATGGGTCGGGGCTTGCCCGCCGTGGTGTCTCCCACCAGCGCTCCTCCCTTCACACCTCGCGCCGACGGCATGAGGACCCTTGCGCCGGAGCGCTCCACGAGGGGCGTCTCGTCCCGCGCTCCGGGCGGGTGCCAGAGGGCGGCGGCCTCGCGGACTCCCAGGACGCTCCGGCCCCCGAACAGGCCGGGGCCTGACGGGTGCATCATCGACGGGTCGGGGACGACGGGCCGCACCTTCCCGACCTTGAAGCGCGCACCTGCGGGGTGGTCGTAGTGGTGGTATGCCGCCTCGACGGGGCCGAGCAGCTCCTTCGCGCGAGCACGCCGCTCCTTCGGCTCGCCCTTCGGAAGAACGGCGACGACCTGCAACTCGGCGTCGAATGCGATGCGGGAGACCTTCTCCTTGATCAGGAGCGGGTCGTAGACGCGGGAGCGGGCCTTCCTGATGCGCCACCACGCCCAACCCGCCACCGTCAGGACTGCGGCGATGCCGACTCCGAGCAGCGCGGCCTTCCACGTCTCGCCCGCCCGTACCCAGAGGTAGCCCCGCAGACCGATGAGGGCCGCGACGCCGAGGACGGCCATGGTCGTGACGTCGGTCTGTTGGTGGCGGACCTGGTTGGAGTACGAGGAGTCGCGCGGCTCGGCAACGGGGCGCTTGTGGGCCTTTTCGAGGTGGCCCCGCGACCAGTCGGGGCCGAGGGAGCGAAGCATCAGCCTCGTCACGACGCGCTCGTCCTCGTTCAGATTGGACAGAGCGCCGAGCAAAGCGATGATGGGGTCGGAGCCGGGGTCTAGCAGGTCGTCGTCGCGGAAAGTTCGCAGGGGCACGTACTCGGGGCCGCTCGCCCGCAGGGTCATCGACCATGCCTCCTCTCCCTCGTCGAGTCGCAGGGGGTCGTCTCGCTCCGACACCTCGTGGATGCGAGCCTGGGGGTAGTGCGCGGAGACCTGTCCGCGCACCACCTGGTCGTCGAGGCAGCGCGCCATCAGGGTGACGCCGTCGACGTCTCCGGCCAGCTCGAGGGAGAAGGGCTCCGGGACCGCGATGGACTGGAGCATGTTCTCGACGCCGAGCATGGTGCGCTCGCCCGTTCGCGGCGGCGTCACCGCCAGCAGGACCAGAGGTTTTTTGTCCCGTCTTTCGCCGAACAGGATTTTCTTTGGGTTCAGTTTCATGGGGTTTTTCCTCTCTCTATTGGTGTTTTCACCTGGCTGATATTCCCTTCGTTCCGATCCTTTCCTCCGGTCTTCGTCAGTCAGCGGTCTCGTCCTCTTCTCTTTCCCCCTTGCAGGGGGTCTCTCTATGCGTCGTCGTCGTTCCGTCTGTGGGAACCGGGCCGCCACTCGATGACTTCCGTCTCCTCCGGGGTGGCCTCGATGCGGACGGGGAAGCGGTGTCCCCTCGTCAATAGCAACCCGTCCCCGCGCGGGCACGACAGCAGCCATCGCTGGAGGTCTTCGGGCAGGTCGAAGGCGTCGCCCACGGCGCTCACGGCGGCTGCGTCCTGCTGGAGCAGGAGCTTGAAGGCGGCGTTCTGCAGGAGGGCCCGACCGGAATGGCCGGTTATTGCCCGCGATGTGTCCTCACTCAAAAGATCTTGGACGTCTTGAGTGATGAACTGGAGGCCGAGGCGGTGCTTCCGCGCCCTCTTCGCGACGGAGACGAGGAAGGCCGCGCCCTCCGGGTGCTGCATGATCGACCACACCTCGTCGACGACGAGCAGGCGGGGCTTGGGGTCCTGTGCGGCCGCAGCCCACACCGTCTCGGTGCAGACCATCGCGGCGGCGGGGCGAAGCTCCGGCTCCAACAGCCGCAGGTCGAAGACGGTGACCAGGGCCTCGCTGGACAGGAGATCGTCGCCCTCGTCCGAGAGCAGGTGCCGGAGGCTGCCGGTGGCGAAAGGCCTCAGCAGGCGTGCCAGGCCGGGGTCTCCCGCCTCGTCCTCCTGGAGAAATGCGTAGAAATCGCGGAACCCCGTGCGCTCCCTGGGCCGGGCGTAGTAGCCCGCAAGGGCGTGGTCGAGGGATGCCCTTCGCTCCGCGCTCAGACGCTCGCCCACCATGACCTCGATGAGGCGTCTCAGGCTGCCGATGCGCTGGAGGAGCTCCTCGGAGTCGCCCTTGTCGATGACGAAGGGGTTCATCCCCTGTCCCGGCACGCCGGGCGACAGAACGCGTCCGCCCGCGGCGCGGGTCATGTCCGCGTACTCGCCCTCCGGGTCGATCACGTAGGCGGTGACGCCGCGCGTCAGGCCTCTGAGCACTCCGAGCTTGGTCGAGAAGGACTTCCCGGAACCTGAACGAGCCAGCACCGCTGTGTTTGCGTTGAGGTGGGTGCCGTCCCATGGGTCGTAGACCACCGGGGCGCAGGCCCTCATGTCGATGCCGTACAGGGTGCCGCTTCTGGTGTCGAGGTCGGGAGGCGAGAAGGGGAAGAGCCTCGCCAATGAAGACGTATCCAGCGTGCGCCATGTTGCGACGGCGTTCAACGCGATTGGCAGGCTGGACAAGAGACCTTCGCGCTGTCTGAAAGAGAGGTTGTCGAGCTTGCCGAGGGTAGCGGCGAAGTGGGCCTTCGCCCGCTGGGTCATCTCCTTCAGCGAGTCCTCGTCTCTCGCGTGCAGCGTGACGGACAGGGACGAGTGAAAGAGCCTCTCGCGTCCTCGCTGCACCTCGTCGCGCAGCCTGGTCACGTCCTCCAGGGCGATCTCGGCCTCGGGGGACAGGGAGCGTCCCCGCTTCAGGGAGAGGGACTGGGCCGACTCGAAGCGCACCTTCTGCCACTCCAGGGTGCGGGCCGCCTGCTCAGCAGGTATCGGCCCCAGGTGTATCGACAGGTCCATCGGGGCTCCGGCGGCCATCAATCCCTGCAGGAAGCCGGGGGCCAGCGATCGCGGCCACTTGCCGAGATGGAGCGAGCGAACGAGCCGGTCGCCGACGCGCACGTCGCGGCGGTTGATCGCCACCTCGATTTCTTTGTCCCAGTCGAACTCGGCTGGCGTACCGCCTAGTGCGGCGGAAACCAGAAACATCCTGAGTTGTCTGCCCCTGAGGGGGTGGACGGACAGGCCGGCCCGCGCCAGCAGTCCGTGCAACTCGTCCATCCTTGCGAACTCGCACACGGCGTAGAAGCGCCGGTCGAGGATGCCGTCGCGGTCCTCCATCTCGGTGAGCAGTCGCCGGAGAGACTCGGAGGCCGCCCGCGTCTGTGGCGGCAGGTCTTCGGGCTGGGTCTCCTTCAGCTTCTTCCGCATTCCGTCGAGGCGAGGTGGGTGCTGCCTGATAAGCAGTTGCGCGGGGAAGTCGAGGGCGTTGAGAGCGCCCGCGAAGGCTCCGAGCTTCGGCTCGTCGATCTCGAGGCCCATCACCTCGCACACGCCGACCTTCACCCCGTCGAGGCGCACGGGCCCGTCGTCGTCGAGGTGGGACAGCATGAAGAAGAGGGTCAGTTCGGGGGGGAGCTTTCGCTCGGGAGCCACAGGCTCGATCATCGGTTCCTGCGGAAGGGAAGCCCCGGATGGCGGCTCCTCCGTTCCGCGCCTGGCAATTCGTCTGATCAGTTCTTTCAATTCGGTGCTCTCCTTGTCTTGCTCTAGGGGATGGGGACGATGCCGTTCAGCAGGGCCAGGGCCACGCCCTTGGCAGACAGCACCAGCACGAGGCCTACGACGGCCGTCACCACCGCGCTCCTCGCCTTTCCTCCGCCTCGCTCGTCGCTGCCCTCGGCCATGAGGACGAAGCCCGCCCAGACGATGGCAAAGAGGCAGAGGCCGGAGGCGGCGTAGGCCATCGCTGTGAGCGCCTCGTCGAAGGCGTGAAGCATCGCTTCCTCTTCCGGCGCGGACCCCATGAGGACGAGGGCCGCTCCGACGAACGGCAGCAGGACCGTCCTGCGCCTCACCACGGCCACTCCCAACCCAGGAAGTCGAACCAGTCGCGCAGGTCGTCTCCGGCGGGCGACTGCTCGGCGGGCGGCTCTACGGGCACAGGTTCAGGCTTTACGAAAAGCTCGAAAGGCGCGTCAGAGCCCACGCTCGACTCCATGGACAAGAACTCCTCCCTGGTGCGGTCGAGCGGCTCGCGCTCCTCCACCAAGGCGTCGACGCGCTCCGGGTGGACGATGGCGAGGGTCACGTCCCTGTAGACCGTCTCACCGGGTATCGACAGGGTGGCAGTGACGACGTGGTGCGTCGTCGTTCCGTCGTCGTGCGTGACGGTGACCGTCTCGCTGACGGTTCGGCTCGTCCCCGGTCTCCACAGGCTCACCGTCCGGGTGCGGTACTCCGTCCGCTCCGGGTGGTGCGTGAGCTGCGTCAACGGCGGCAGGGGGATGCTGAGAGCCGCTTCCAGGCTCGCGTCTATGGTCAGGGCATGGACGGCCTCACCCTCCGCGACTGGAAGGGAAAAAAGAGTCTCGCCGTCCGGCACGAAGGCCACGCTCGACACCGAGCCTCCACCCGCGACCGTGACGGTCCCGGTGATTTCTATGACCTCGGCCTCCATCACCGCCGTCACCGTCTCTTCGTGGTGTCCGGCGGACGTGGGAAGCTCCACCATCTCCTCAATGGCGGCCACGCACTCGGAGTCGATGACGCCGGTGACGGCTCCCGGTGTCCAACCAAGCGAGACCACACGGAGATCACACAACTCCCCCGCCACGACTGGCAGGGGAAAGGGAAGCTGCGCTTCCTTTATGGTGACGGCTCCCGCCTGCCCCAGGTCGTCCTCCCACGAGAACGTGAAGGACGGTGCGGGGCCGTTCAGGGGGAGCGAGTAGTCGATCCGCTCCCCCTCGGTCAGCCTTGCCGACCCCCAGAAGCGGAGGGCGAGGCCGCTCTGCCCGCCGAAGGCCCGGACGCGGAGGTCGAGGCCGGTCGCCGCGCGCAGGGTCACGGCGGCGCTGTCTCCCGACACGTGGAGCCTCTCGACGAAGATCCTCCGTCCGGGAACCGGCTCCGGGGGCTGGAACTCGATCTCCGGCGATGTCCAGCCCCCTTCCGGCTCGTGCCCGTCGGCAACGGCGGTCCCGGGAACGGCGACGACCAGCAGCGCGAGGACGGACGCCCCCGCGAGGGCGCTCAGGAACCTGCCTCGCCCCCGTCGCCGGGGCTTCTTCCCGTCTTGGCCTGCGGCCCGACGCCCGTTGACGTTCTCTCTCGCAGTGTTCTCACGACGCTTGCCGAACCAGCCGTGCGGACGGAAGGGCGTCCGTCCATCTCGCCGTCTGCGGTTTCTCCGCATCCTGCGGAGCCCGCGCCTTGCCATGACCCGCAGCCTCCGAGCCCCGCGCCTGCCCCTTTTCGCCATCAGGCTGAGCGGGCCGGGCCCGCTCTCGACCGGCGCGGGAGGCTCGCTCCGCACCAACTGGGCCGGAGACCCGGAGTAGAGCCGGGCCCCCAGCCGGTACTTCAACAGGTCGGCGGCCACCAGCGGCAGCCGCCTTCCTCCGATCTTCCCCACGACCATCGCGATTCCCGCGAGTCCGATCACGGCGGCCAGGGCCATCCGCATCTCGGACGGACCGGGGGCGTAGCGGTACGCGCCGTAGGACAGAGCGCTCACAGCCGTGATCGCCACGATCTGGGGGAAAGTGAACCACAGCAGCACCCTGTCCTCGGCCTGCACGTGGGTCGGCACTTCGTGCTCTCTCATTTTCTTGTCCTCCCTTCGTCTATCCGGTGCCGGTTTCGACGGGTTCGCCCCCGGCGCTCTCGGGCGTGGGGATGGGCACGTTGGGGTCCACGGGCGATCCCACGACGGCGTTCATCACCAGCTCGACGACGCCGTAGGCCACCATCGCCAGGATGATGCCGGCGAGGGCAGTCATCATCGCGCTCTTCCCGCGCTCCATCTGCTGGGGCGCTCCGCTGGCCGTCAGATACATGTATGCCCCAAACACGAAGAATCCCACTCCGACGACGCCAACGACGCCGAGCAGGATTCCGACCAGATTGGAAATGGTCTGCGTCAACTGTTCCATTTTTTTCTTCCCTTTCTCCATTCGCCGGGCGGTCTCCCCGCCCAGCGCTTGAACTTCCCGAAATCCGTTATGATGTCCGTTTCCCTATTTGCACATCGCTCCCACCTCCTTCCTTGGGTCGATAGGCGCGGATCTTGTCCGCGCCCATTGGGTTGTCGTTACTCGCCCGCGCTCCTGGGCGCTGCTCCTGCGCCGCTGTTGCCTCCGCCGGAAGGGGTGGACATGGAGGCCGCCGAGCTGATGCCGCTCGCGGCTGCCGAGAGGCCCGCGCTCGCCGCCATCGCCCCCACCGCAGCGCCGCCCGGCCCTCCGGCGGCTCCTCCCGCCAGTAGCCCGATGGTCTTCGCCGACCGCATTAGCGACGAGGGCAGGTTCATGCCGAAGTAGAGTGTGCTCAGCCAGGCGTCGAACGTCCCGGCGTTGCCGAGCATTGATGGCACCTTGGTCGCCATGTAGACGAACGCCAGGCTCATGAGCAATTTCCAGACCAGGTCCTGCACCGGCTCGAACGCCGCCACCGACGCGTACTCGTTGAGGAACCCGAAACCGAATGCCAGGGCGATGAGCTGCACCGCCTGCTGGAAGACCGTCGTCATGAAGAGCCTGAGCCAGTGGCGGCCCCAGCCCGCCGTGTGGGGCAGTATCCACAGCCCCAACGCTATGGGAGCAAGTGCCAGAAGAATGTCGATGAGGGCGAGGCGCAGCACCATCTGCACCAGCACGTAGAGGACGAAGAAGCCGTAGACGAGGTAGAGCAGCGCCAGAACCTGGGCCATGCCGACGCTCCCGGCCTCCACCGCCACAAGCAGGGTGCTCAGCGGAGCGCGGAGCAGGTCTCCGGGGTTGACGCTCAACTCGGCGGCGACGAAGCCGGACACGGCGTGTGCCACGTCGAGCACAAGGGCGCACCACCACAGGGACGATGCTGCGGCCACGAGGCCCAGCACGAGGCGAGGGACCATCTCCCGCCATCCGTCCTGGGCCCTGCCGAGGTGCTGCTGCACGATGAGGCTCAGCCCCATCCAGCCCAGGATGACCACCAGCGCACCCGAAGTGACGGCCCAGACGACAGTCCACGCCTGCCTGACCATCTCGTGGCCGTAGGTGAGATCGGGAGGAGTCCCGGTGAGGATGTCGCTCATGGCCGTCTACCCTCCCCGGCACTCGTCGGCGTCGGCGCGGCTCGCCCGCTCGACGACTCCGCACAGCGTTCCGTGGACTCCCTCGATCACCCAGCGGGCGAAGGCCCTCGCCCAGCGCGACGGGTCGAGCGCTCCGAGCACCCGGTCCCACAGGCCGCCGGGCTGGTGCACGGGGATGACGGCGTAGAACACCGCCGACTCCCCGGCGCTCGGGTTGACGGCCAGCATGACGAGGAGGTATGGCCGCTCCGGGTCGAGGTCGGGGTGCTGTTCGAAGGCGGGATACTCCCACGAGTGCTCCCAGCCGTCGCTCAATCGCTTGACCCCTCCGATGACCCTGTACATGGTCGATATCCACTCGCCGGTGTCGGCGTCGCGGACGGCGTAGAAGAGCGTCTCGATCTCGCGGTCGAAGACGGGCCTTGCGATGAACTCGCCCTCTTTCTTGCGCTCGACGAAGTCCCGGTCGGCGTTGACCAGGGCGATGCCGTCGCCGGGCGGGGCCTGTGCCAAGACAGACCCGCCGGACTGGATGGTCATAAGCGCCGCGAGCAGCAGCGCTGCGACCGACGGAACCAACCGCCTGGCTGACGGGACTCTCGATTGCGTTGACACCTCGTCGCCTCCTCGTCGGTGGTCGAGCCGAAGCTCGTGCAATCGAGTGTGAGGAGTCCGAAATCGCAGGCCAACCACATATAACGGGTGTCACATATGACAGGTGTCACGCTTGACAGGTGACACGCATGACACCCGTTATGGCGCGTTGGAATCGCGGGCATCTTCGTGGTGTCATGGGCGTGTACAGGAAAAGGTAGTAGGGACCTCGGAGGGAAGACGGTCTGATCCATAGCTGAAACGGGGGTGAAAACCCCCTACAGGACTATTCCAGTAAGCACTTTGGTTCCACAGGGAGTTCCGGCCACGTCGGACAGCCGCAGGTACGGAAGTGGACAAAACGCCGGTCGTTGAGTCGGAGGAGAGTGGACAGTGACAGCTACGAGAGTGGACAAAACGCCGGTGCAGGTTGAGCCGGGGCCGGACGGAGAGGATTTGTACCCGGATGAGAGCCGGAGTCTGGAGAACCTTCGGCACATGCGGCTCATGGCGCTGCTGCGGGACATGATCGACACGGAGGGCGGAGAGAAGGCGGCACGGGCCCTGGGCGTCAGCTACAGAACGGTGTCCCGGACCATCGAGTCGGACAGGCTGACCGGGCGAATGAGCGCCGTGCTGGAGCGGCACCTGCTGCTGGGGGGCGGCTCGGCTGCCGCCCAGCAACGGAAGAGTATCAAGGCTCTGGAGAAGCGTGTGGGCGAGTTGGAGGAGGGACTTGGAAGCGGCCTCGAAGAGCTTCGTGGGGTCTTCGAGAAAGGCATCGGGGGACTGCGGGAAGAGCATGCGCAGGGGCTTCGGCAGTTGGAGCGGCGGCTGGTGAAGGTGGAGGACGAACGGGGCGATCGGGACTCGACAGAAGGGTCTGGGGATGCGGTGAAGAAGACGGCTGTGAAGCCCGCGTGGAGGCCGTACCGCGACCTTGTGACCATGGAGCCGGAGCCGGGCGAAGAGCAGGTCTACGGAGAGGCGACGCCGCTGATCGTCGAGTGGAGGAAGGTGAGGACCGAGTTCCTCGATGCTAGAGACGGGCTGAGCAGGGCAATCGCAGAGGAGCGGATGCGGGAGCTGGAGATCGAGCTGATCGGCGAGCGCGAGCTGACCTTGCCGCCGCGCACGTATCCGTGGGACGGCTCCGACCGGCGGGACGAGGTGTGGCGGCGCACGCAGGCGCTGGAGAGGGCGCGCGTGGAGCGGGCCAGGGCGCAGATCAGGCGTTGGATTCGCAGGGTCCTGACCCTGGGCCGGTGGCGAAACTAGCCTCTGTCGCATCGTTGTCGCATCGGAGTAAGTGATCTCGGTGGACAGGCCCCAAAAGCCTTCCATCCGCTCGGTTGTTCGACGATACTGAGATCAGTTTCAGGCTTTTTCCAGTGTTTCGTGCCAAGAAAACTGGAGGGTTCATCCCTTGCCCGGGAACGACCGCCTAGGATCGAGCGCTGCTCTCCGAACGGTTGGCCCAACAGGGAAAAGCGCCTGCCCGCTGCGTGATGCGGTCGATGGATTGAGCCTTGCTCTCCTGACCCCGAATCGAAAGCCGGAACACCCCCGTATCGAGTACGGGGCAGGCTTCGGTCGGAGTGCTCTCTGCGCTTCGTCCGGTTCCTCATGCCTGCGGCACGGTCATGTAATGGCCTGCTCGAAGGTTCCCCATTCACACGCGCCGGTCTGCGATAAAGTCGTCGCGGTCCGTTCGCACTCCTCTCGACGCGGCTTCCCAGGTCGACAACTACCGACCCTGGTCGAACTGCGTCAACTTCCCATAGAACTTTCCGTCTGCAGTCCCCTCGCAGTCGATTCGCATTCCCCCGTCGCGGTTCCCTGAGTTCGCCCCCTGACCCCAGGTCGAACTGCGCACATTTTCCCCTCACGCCGTCCGGCAACTCCCCCGTTGCGGTCGGCGCTTTTTCCACGCACCCGCGTTCGATGGCATCCGTCGAGCAGGGGTACGCACACGTCAAGGCAACACTACGCAAAAGACCTCGCGCTTCGAATGCAGGGCGAGGCCATGAATAGAAGGAGGTTCGCATGAACGCTTGGAAACGGGTCATACGGTTCATTGGAGCAGTCATCGGGTTCGCGGTACGGCGCAGGAGGTTGTCGATCGCTGCCGTAATTGTGGCGCTGCTGGTCGTGCCGCTGGCGCTCACCGGGGACGGAGAGGTCTTCGTGCTGAACGCTGTCGGACTCGGCATCGCGGCGCTGATAGTTCGGCGGCTTACGCGGTTCGGAGGAGGACGGCATGGAGATCGGTAGACGGATCGGGAGAGCAGCGAGAGCCGTCGTACGCCACACACGAGAGGCGGCATGGCGGCCCGTTCGCTGGCTTAGGAGACACAGGTCGGAGCTCATGGCGATGGCGGCGCTGGCGCTCATGCTCGCGCCCCTGCTGCTATGAATCACGGAAGTAAACACAAAACCTCGAAAGGAGAGAGGACTATGACGACGGCAACACTGATAGTAGGCAATCGGACGATGGAGACGGCGGCGGGACCCCGGCGTAAGACGCTCGAAGAGCTGGTCGAGGGGCTGATGGATGCGCTGACGTTCAAGGAGGAGACGGAGACGGCGGAGCCGGGCGCGGCGCGCTCGATCCACGAGGCGCGGAGACTCCGGCAGGCGGGCAACGTGGACGGTGCCTTGGCGATCCTCGCCGAGGTGGACACGGCGAGTGTGGAGACGAACCAGGCGCGGTGGGCCTTCTCCGAGTGGAAGCAGTTGGTGAAGCGGCGGTTCGGTGAGCGGGACCCGGTGGTATACAGCCAGGGCACGGGCAGGGCCGCCGCGCTGGTGCCACAAGGCGACGAGACCCTGGGGGTCGTGGCGGTCCTGGGGATGCGCTGGCGGCCCGGAAAGGTCGTCTCGGCCCGCAGCCTGCGGGGCCTCCGGCCACTGCGTGGAGGTGCGTGATGGTAACCGCCAACGCGACCGTTGACATTCCCGCACTGAAGGCCCGTCATCCGCTGGCAGACGTGGTGGAGGCCGCCGGGGTGCGGCTCAGGGGGAAGGGCAGGGTCCGCCAGGGCGTCTGCCCCTTCCACGAAGAGTCGGAGGGTTCGTTCACCTCTTACGAAGACAGCCAGCGTTGGTATTGCTTCGGTTGTGGACTTGGCGGCGACGTGCTGGACTTCATCCAGCGCATCGAGGGCCTCACATTGCCGGAAGCGATCCGGCGTCTTGACGTGGGCGGCCATCGGCCGGTTTCCGAGACGGCTCCTCGTCCGGTCCCCACGCGGCGTCCAAAGGCAGCACCGCTACCTCCACGCGACCCCACCCTGCTGACGGCGGCGGCGCGGTTCTACGCCGGACAACTCCGGCGCAACCCCGCTGGGCAAGAATACCTTGCCTCGCGGGGCGTCGGCCCGGTCGCCGCAACCCGGCTCGGTCTCGGCTACTCACCGGGGGACGGGCTGCGGGAGACCCTCGCGGCTCGCGGCTTTTCGGAGAAGCGATTGAAGGAGTCGGGACTCTTCATGGAGCGTGGAGCGGAGCGCTTCGCCGGGATGGTCGTCGTCCCTGAAGTCTCCGGCGGGCTTGTCCGCTGGCTCGTGGGCCGGGCCGAGAACGAGGACGTGAAGCCGCGCTTTCAGGCACTTCCCGGCCCCAAGCCGGTGCTCGGGCTTGGACGTCTCGGCCCCGCTCCGCCATGGGCGGTCGTGGCCGAGGGCGTCTTCGACTGGCTCGCGCTCGCGCAGTGGGGCCTTCCCACCTGCGCCGCCCTGGGCACCCAGGGCGTTGAGCGCGTCGCATCCGCTCTCCGGGGCTGCTCCCGCGTCTTCCTCGCCTTCGACAACGACGACGCGGGCAGGGAGGCAACGGAGCGGCTTCTTACCCTGCTAGGACGCAGGGCCGCCGCCGTCACACTTCCCGATGGCGTCGGCGACGTGGCCGAGCTTGCCACGCACACCGACGGGCGCTCCTTGTTCATGCGCCTGCTTGCACGGGCGGCCCGCTCCGCCCGCTAGCGGCTCCCTGCCGCTCTCATTCGGGCTTTGCGGCCCGCCACTTCCCCAACACCAACTTTCACCACGCAGGGTTCGCCATCAACCCCGATCGGGGCGAACCTATGCCTAGCTCATGACGGGCCTTGCCCGCACACGGCTTCCCACGGGGAACCCGCATCGCTCATTCGCTACAGGAACAACACCCAGTAAGGAGATACGAAATGTCTAACGGCAACAACAACGGACACCACCACAATGGGACCGGCAACGGCCTCGTACACGCGAACAGCCTGCCCCGTACTGGATACGGGGGCAACGGGCACAAGCCCGACGCCGCGATAGTCACCGAGCACGAGCTGCTCTGGGACGGGCTCTCGCCCGTTGTCACGAAGGCGCTCGGACAGCCCCTCGACCCGGCGCTCGTATCGCAGCGCAAGGGCCGCGCCGGTCGCACTTACGACTACCTCGAAGGCCACGTCGTCATCGAGCAGGCCAACAATATCTTCGCTCGCGGAGGTTGGGGATACGACATCGTGGGGGACGTGACCCTGCGCGAGATCGAAACCGTCGATCCCAAGACGGGCGAGGTGAGGCGTGGCCAAGCCTACGCTGCGAAGGTCATGGTCAACGTCCCGGGCGCGCCCTCGCGCACCGACGTGGGTTTCCACGCAGTGGCCGAGGAGACCGTAGAGGGCCACGAAACGGCGTACAAGGGCGCGGTGACCGACGCCCTGAAGCGTGCCTTGCGCAGCTTCGGAGACCAGTTCGGCAATGGGTTGTACGGCGACCACTCTCCTGTGGGCAACACGCCGCGACCGGAGCGCGTGCCCGTCCAGGCCAAGCACAGCGAGTCCCAGGCGGACAAGCTGCGAAAGCAGCTCATCGAGATCGCGGTCAAGCAGGGCTTCGACGAGGACGGTGTGCGCACCGCCGTCGTGGACCGGATGGGCAAGAGCATCGACGACCTGACGGCTGCCGAGCTGGGTCCGCTTGTCGAGGCCGCCGCCAACAAGCTACGACAGATGCAGCAGGCCCAGGCGGCATAGCCCTCCAGTCGAAACGGGACACGGAATCGAGCGGGGTTGTCTCTCATTCGGGGCGGCCCCGCTCTCTGTTTTACAGGAAGGGAGGACAACATGGTGACGACGACCACAACCTACACACCCTGGGGCTGGACCAGGGACATCTTGGAGCTCGCCGAGGGCATCTGGCGAGTTTGGACGCCCGGCCACGGCGGGCTGAAGCTCAGCCGGGACCGGTGGGCCGAGCTTCCCGCCGCAGTCCGGGACGCGATGCTCTACGAAAACTTCGCCGAGGAGGACTGCGAGGAGCCCATAGTTAGGACGCTCCTGGGCGTCGGCGACGACGGAGATCGTGAGATGGCCCTCAATGTCGCGGGCTACTTCGAACGGTACGCTCCCGCGCTCCCCTTCGTCCGCTGCTACCCGCCGGGCCTCCACCACCACGTCTTCTTCTACTGGGGCGGATATGGGTCCGACCCCTTCGAGCGGTTCAACACGCGAGTTGAGGCAGAGTCGTTCGCCAACGACCCGGAAGAGGTGAGGCGGTACGGGCGGATGGAGGCCATCGAGTGCACGCGGACGGGCCCGCTCCCGTATCGGGGTACGGGACATGCCTGTCTGCCGGAAGGAGGCAGGCAATGAGCACCGCTACGACGCGGGCCAGGCCACGCAGCCTGCCCAGTACGACGACGAAACTCCAGACGGAGATGGGCAACCTCTACGTCACCGTTTCGACTGACGAGGACGGCGAGCCGTTCGAGGTCTTCGGATGGCTCGGAAAGGGCGGTAGCTTCCAGCACGGCGTGACCGAGCTGGCTTGCCGACTCATCTCCCTGCACCTTCGGAGGGGCACACCCCTTGAAGAGATAATAGACCAGTGTGCCGGCATCGCCGAGATGCAGCCGTTCTTCAACAAGTTGCAGGACGGCACCAGTGTCATGGTACTTGGCTTGGGAGACGGTATCGCCCACATCCTCAAGAGCCTGTCCCGGACTCGATCAGGGACTCACCGGAGGGCGAGGGAGGCGAGAAAGACGGCACATCAACCGGAAGCGAAGGCTGCATGAGCGGAACCGCTTCCCATCTATAGGACATGAAGGAAGGAGCGAATGACATGACAACTACGGCTATTGACAGGGCGGAGGTCTTCTCCCGTCCTGCGGCGCGGTTCGACGCCGAGAGCAATATCGAGGTGCGCGCCTCGGCTGCCTTGAACTGCCGCCGCGCCCTCTGGTACGCCGCCACCGGGTATCAGCCAACGAATCCTCCCTGTGAGGAATCGCTGACGGCGATGGAGGCGGGCAACGCGCTTGAGCCGGTTGTGGTGCGGGCGATGGAGCGGGCGGGCTGGGAGGTCGATCCCGCCGACCCGCAGGACCCGGAGCCGGTGGCCGTGAGGGTGGGACCGAACATGACAGTGACCGGCCACCCGGACGGCACGGTGCGGATGCCAGTGGACCGTGGCGAAGCGGTCTCCGAGTCGGCGACGGTCCAAATGCTGCTGTTCGGAGACGAGCCTGTAGCTCCCGCCTACGGCGATCCGATGGTCGTCGAGATCAAGACGCGGGGACCGGAGGCGTTCAAGCGGTGGCGGACCCTCGGCGCGGAGCGCAGCCATCCGGCGTCGGTGGCCCAAGCCGCCTTCTACACCCTCGGCGAGTTCGGGCAGATGCGGGACGCCGTGATCGCAACGATGGACACGGGGAGTCGAACCTGGGACTACGAGCGGATACCAGCCGAGCGGCTTGAGCGGGCCCTGCAGGACGCCTGCGAATGGCTCGGCGAGGTGGCGGGCCACCATGTCCTTAACGGGCCTGACCCCGACGCGCTGCCCGGCCGGGATTATTCCGTAGGCAGCTGGCCGTGCAGGTCGTGCCCCTTCCTGGACATCTGTCTGCCGGGCAGGCAGGTAGAAGGCGATGGACCGGAGGCTGAAGAAGAGGACGTGAGCGACGAGGAGGCACGAGACGCGGTGGCGGTCTACGCAGAGGCTCAGGAGACGATGAAGGAGCCCGAGAAGGCCAAGCGCACCGCGCTGAAGACCCTGAAGACGTGGATGCGACGGCAAGGGGACACAAAGGCGACCATTGGGAGCCGCAAGGTCAGCCTCGTCACCTCGAAGAGGTACTCCGTGAACTACAGCCGACTGAACGAGGCACTCGGCCCAGAGACCAGGGCCGAGATCGTTACCGAGAGCGAGTCGGAGTACGTGCGGGTCAGCTAGACGCTCCGATACCCGGAGCGCAGGACGGGGCTGCCTTTCTTCTACAGGGAGGCAACCCCGCTCCCGTATCGGAGTACGGGACAAGCTTCATTCAACCGGGCGCGGTCTGACCGCGCTACTTCACACAAAAGGAGAAATCGAAATGGCAAGGACGATCAACAAGGTAGAACTCTTGGGAAGAGTGGGCACAGAGCCGGAGATGAGCTACACGCCGGGCGGCACCGCGGTCACGAAGCTGCGGCTGGCGACCGACCGCTACCGCAAGGACGCCGAGAACGAGACGGATTGGCATAATCTCGTAGTTTGGGGTGCGACGGCGGAGGCCGTGAACCAGTACGTCGCGAAGGGTCAGAGAATCTACGTCGCGGGCCGCCTCGTCCAAAACTCGTGGGAGGGAGACGACGGCCAGCGCCGCCACCGCACCGAGGTCCACGCCTCCGAGGTCGTCTTCCTCGACTCCCGCAACGGCAACGGGAACGGAGACACCGGGCAAGCGGACGACGCCTCGCCTTTCTAGCCAGCCGGTCAACAACCGCACACCGACGCCTTCCCGAAGGCGCGACACGGAGCCGCTTCCCTTCCACGGGGGTGCGGCCTCGCTTCGGTTTCCAAACCATAGAGAAGGAGGCTGACATGACATTGAACATAGCCACGTGGCTCATCGAAGGGGAGCGCGGCCTCTCATCCGAGGCCATAGCTCGGACGGCCCTTAGCGGACGGCCCTCCGGATTCAGGGAGTCGTGGCCTTACGACCCCTCCGATTTGCGGAGGTGCCTGCTGCTCTTGGAGCAAGCGCCGGAAGCGCGTGAGGCGGGGCTTGTGGTCCTGGCAAGGCGGTGGCCGGAGTGGGCCGCTCTTGTGAACGTCTGGGACGACCTGTCGGAGACGCTGCGCTCCGAGATCGGCGAGACACTCCCACTACGAGGCTCAGCGCCCAAGACCTACGCCTCGATGAAAGAGGTGCTGAACTCGGCCGATAGCGACTGAGCAAATCTTCCCGAACCGCTGCGAGGCCTTGCAACCGCACGGCGACGCCCGCCTTTCACCGGGCGCAACTACGGGGCCGCTTCCCACCTACAGGGGGCGGCCCCGCTCTTTGTACAAACCGATAGAAGGAGGCCGACATGACCGAGAAGAAGACTACAAGAAAGACGACCTCGACCCGTCGACGGGCCAAGACGGTGCCCTCTACAGAGCTGAAGGGTTCCGAGTCCGCGGTGCTCGACGCGTTGCGCAGCAATATGAGCCTGCTGGGAGAGCTGGCCGCGCGCTACGAGGTCGCCATCAGGCCGGATGGCCCGGAAGACCCGCCCTCCATCGGCTCCCCGCACGACGTCTATCGCCTGCTGGGGCCGGAGATGTCCGCGCTGGCCCAGGAGCAACTGCGCGTTCTGCTGCTCGACAACAAGAACCAGGTGCTGGGTCAGCGGGTGGTCTACCAAGGCAACGTAAATTCGTCGATAGTCCGGGCGGCGGAGGTGCTCAGGCCCGCCGTCGTCGAGGCCATACCCGGCGTCATCGTGGTTCACAACCACCCGTCCGGCGATCCCGATCCCAGCCCGAACGACGTGCTGATCACGCGGAAGCTGAAGCAGGCGGCGGAACTGCTGGACATCGAACTGCTCGACCACGTGGTGATCGGAACGAACCGGCACGTCAGCCTCAAGGACCGGGGCCTGATGACGGGCTAGAAACTACCTCCCGCACCCGGCGCGCAGTCCATCTGCTGCGCCGCATCTGGGCGCACGGAAGAGAGGACGCAATGAACGAGCGAGAGACACGCGGAGACATTCGGAATGCGGAGATTAAATGGAAGGTTCCGGGGGCAGGGATGGTGCTCGACGGCGCGTTCGTCGTCCTGGTCGACAGGGATCCGTACCCGTTTGCCTGCACCGGCTACGACGGATCGCCGGAGGGCATGGAGGCCCACCTGCAATCCTGCCGCGAGACGTGGGCGACCGCGTGGACGCTGGTAGGCGACACGCTTGAGGAAGCCGGACAGGCCCTGGAGGAGTCGCTGTTTCGCGGAGTGGCCTACCACCTCAACGACTGCGAACTACTGGACGACCGTCCTGCGGAGGACGCGCCCTAGTGCAGAGGAGCTGCATCGACCTCTGCCGGGCCTCACGTGGGGGACACGCTCCCTCGCGCATCGACCGCAACACAAACATGAAAGGAGACAACCCATGCTCGCGACTTACACCATTAACCCTGAAGACCCCGCATCGAGTGCGGGGCAGGCTCTGTACACCATCTCGGCGGGAGGATTTTCGGCAACCGTGGACGCCTTCGCCCGCGACGAGAAGACCGACGGCCTCTGGTTCGTCTCGATGGTCGGCTCCCAGACCGCGCTCAAGGCGATCTGGGCTTCGCTGCTCAAGCAGCCGCCCGACTCCGCCCACATCATCAAGGGCGCGGACGGAATGCCGCTGAGCGGAGGGTACGAGCGGTGCGTGGTTCCCTACGAGACTGTTGGCAGTTGGACGACGAAGATCGCCCGGCTTCCCGTCTCAGGTGGATGGCACGCACTCGTGTATACCAAACAGGCCGAGTTCGGCTTCGAGAAGGACTCGTTCCTGCTCTTGGTGCAGAGCGAGGAGGATGCTCCCGACCTGCATCACCGCTTCCTCGACAAGCGCAGCCCGCTGCCCCTGCACGGCTCCTGGGCCGGATGGCTCTGGGAGCGGGGCATCGGCAACGGGGAGATAGTCTCCCTCCAGTCGGTGGGAGTGTCGGCCTTCCGGTGCTCCCCCAGGGCCAAGGAACTCAGGGAAGACCTGTCCGACGCGGTGGCGTCGGGCCGGCTCACGCTGCCCAGGGAGGCGTCCGATGGATAGGACGCTGAAGATGGCCAAGCGCAACAACAAGCGGCGCGGCCAGCGCAACCAGGGGGCATGGCAGCGCTTCGCACCCGACGGGAAGACCTGCCGCTACTGCCCCCACGACGGTTCGCTTCACCTCTGCCAGTCGGGCCAACCCCACTTTTTCCGGCTAGCGACAGAGGCGGAGCGGCGTGACCCCTGGGTCATGCTCTACCGCCACAGGCTGCCGGAGGGCGGTTCGATGCTGATGCGGCGCATGACCGTAGCCAACCGCGCCGAGCTCATTACAGCCTACTGCGTCGACTGCGCCGAGAGCATGGGAACGTCCCAGGTGCTCTGCTACCAGAGGAACCTGGCAATCGGCGAGGTGGTCGGAATAGCAACTGGACACAAGGACATCGGAATCGCCGCCTGAAAGCGGCAAGAGAAAGGAGCATTGACATGAGACTTGCAGCACAGGCGAAGGGGGGCTTCTATCCGACTCCCGACCGGGTGGTGGACATGATCGCCGACCTGATTCACACTCCCACAACCTACTACCACGGCAACGTGGAGACGCTGCGCATCCTCGACCCCTGCTGCGGGGCCGGAGAAGCGCTGGCGCAACTGGCAGAGCGCATGGACAGGCCCAACGCTCAGCCCATCGAGACCTACGGCGTCGAGCTGCACCGGGACAGGGCTGAAGAGGCGGCTTGCCGCCTCCACCGCGCACTGGCCGCAGACCTGTTCGCCACGTCCATAGCGAACGGGGCCTTCGGCCTGCTCCTGCTCAATCCGCCGTACGATTGGGACTCGGCCGACAAGCGCGTCGAGCACGCTTTCCTAACGCACTGCACGCGCTACCTGGCCGACGGTGGCCTGTTGGTATTCATCGTGCCCAGGCAGCGGCTCGCGGTCTCGGCCCGCTACCTGTCGACACACTACGGCAGGATGCGGTGCTGGGCATTCCCCGACCCCGAGCGCGAGGTCTTCGATCAGGTCGTGTTGTTCGGGTATCGTAAGACGGATCCCGTACCCGAGGCCCACGCAGAAAAGAGGGTGCTGGAGTGGGCGTTCGGGGAGCCTGAACTCCTGCGTTTGTACCCCTACCCGGAGTTCAGCCCTCCCACCACGCCGAGCGGCGACGTGCTGTTCGCCACCCGCTCGGTCGATCCGGTCGCGGCCGCAGTGGAGGCCAGGCGGTCGGGGCTGTGGGCGAGCACGGAGATCACCGACACGCTGTGGCCCGCGAGGGACAACCGTACCCGTCCGCTGATGCCCCTCCGAAAGGGACACATGGCGATGCTGGTGGCGGCGGGCTTCCTCGACAACCTCCAGCTCGAGGCAGACGGGCGGCGCATCCTGGTCAAGGGCAGGACAAGTAAGGAAATGACCCTCGTCGAGGACAGCCCCCAAAAGGAGGTCCACCGCGAGCGGCTCAAGACGACCGTGGTGGCCCTCGATCTCGACGACGGCGATATCACCGACATCGCGGCGTAGACGGCTCATCCTGAGCCGCACCACGAGGCCCGGCGATCCCACTCCAGGGAACCGGCTGGGCCTCGCTTCGTTCGACACGGTACGCAAAAACGTCCTTATATTAAGGAAAGAGAGGTGAGAAGATGCAAATGACCATGACCCTCGAAGACTGCACCCTTTGCGGGCTGACGATTCTCCCCGGCGAACCGGCCATGCAGACCGCCTCGGTGGATATCATCGACGGAAGGGCTGCCTCCTCCCCGGTGCGGTCGTACCACATCGGGGACGGCTGCGAGGCCGCCGCCAAGCGTCGGCAGCCGGTTCCCGAAGCCGCATAGACGGCTCAGACCGAGCCGCGTCACGAGGTTCTGTCGTCCTGCACAAGGACCGGCGGACCACGCAGAATTCCAAACCACACTGTACGAGGGGTGCCGCCGCGCACTCCCCGGAGCCCGCCTTTCCGGCACGCACCCCTCACTAACCGATATACCTAGCGTCTCGAACTCCCAACTGGGGAAGGCGAGAAGGGAGGGCGTGGTGTGTCTCGCGTCAAATCAGCCCATGGTAGGGCGACGACGAGGCGGGCGTTCCGAGGTTCCGCGGGCACTCCTCATTCGACAAGGAGACCCCACAATGAACCTCGCAGGATTCATAGACAAATTCAAGGAAGCGATAGCGCAGAGGGTGGTCGAGTCCTATCCACCCCTCTACCGCCCGTCGGAGGCTTGTGCCCGACCCGGATCGGGTAACGGCGGCAAGCTCCCCCGACTGCTCCGCACACCCATGGGGGCGCAGACCGACGCCATCAGGGGCGCGGCCCTGTCCCTTCGGACTCACCGGGGCACGACCGTCGTCGGCGAGATGGGCACCGGCAAGACGTTCATAGGCGCGGCGGCGGCGCACATGGCGGGCTTCCAGAAGGTATTGGTCTTGTGCCCGCCTCACCTGACCAAGAAATGGAAGCGGGAGGTGGAACAGACGGTTCCCTTCGCGCACGCCGTCATCGTTACCTCCATCACAGACCTGGAGAAGCTGCGCCTCTCCGTCGGATCCGGCCCGCTGTTCGTAGTGATGTCGCGTGAGCGCGCCAAGCTCTCGTACCGCTGGAAGGCCGCCGTGATCAAGCGGTGGGCGGTGTCAAAGGGCAGGTTGGTGAGGGACGAGGAGACGGGTGAGCCGTTCCGCGTCCCCTGCTGCCCCGACTGCACCGCGCAGATCGTGGACAAGGACGGCGTTCCCCTGACCGACGCAGACCTGAACCGCAGAAAGCGCACCTGCGACCGGTGCAGCTCCCCCCTCTGGCAGGCCGACAGGTCCGGCCCCAAGAGATACCCGCTCGCCGACTACGTGAAGCACCGGATGAAGGGCTTCTTCGACCTGCTGGTGACAGACGAGGTCCATGAATACAAGTCGCGTGGGTCGGCTCAGGGCATCGCCGCAGGCATCCTCGCCGACGCCTGCGGCAAGTCACTCAGCCTGACGGGCACAGTCATGGGCGGCTACGCGAGCACGCTCTTCCACCTGCTCTATCGGTTCTCCCCGGAGATAAGGACGGAGTTCGGTCGCTCCGACGAGCACCGCTGGATACAGCGGTACGGCTTCGAGGAGCACAGCATCGGCAAGCCCGACAACGACGCCGTTGAGGACGGACGCAACAGCCGCCGCCGCAAGTACCGCAAGGTGGTGCGGGAGAGGCCTGGCCTCGTTCCCTCGGCCCTCTTCCACCTCATCGGGAACACGGTGTTCCTCCGCCTGTCCGACGTTGCGTCCGGTCTGCCGGACTACGAGGAGCAGGTGCTGCTCTCCTCAATGGACTCGGAGGAGGACGCGACGGGCTACTCCCAGCGCAGCGCCTACGACACCGTGTTCGAGGAGTTGCGCAAGAAGCTTGCCGAGGCACTCAAGAAGGGCTCGAAGCGATTGCTCGCGACCTACCTGCAGACGCTCTTAGCCTACCCGGACGGCTGCACCAAGGGGGAGACGGTCTTCGACCCGGCCACCGGAGAGCCCATAATACAGGTTCCGCCCCTTTCACACGAAAAACTCTACCCGAAGGAGAAGTCACTGTTAGACCTGGTGGCGGCGGAACGGATGGAGGGCCGAAGGGTGCTGGTGTACGCGACGCACACGGGGACACGGGACATCACCGAACGGATGGACGACATCCTGACCAGGCACGGGTTCCGGGTGGCGGTGATGAAGGCCGACGCGGTGGCCCCGGACAAGAGGGAGGCGTGGGTCGCCGAGAAGGTCAATCAGGGTATCGACGTGCTCATCTGCCACCCCAGGCTGGTGCAGACCGGGCTCGACCTGATCGACTTCCAGACCGTTTGCTGGTACGAAACGGATTATTCGGTTTACGTTATGCGTCAGGCTTCCCGACGTTCCTGGCGCATCGGACAAACCCGCCCGGTGAAGGTCGTGTTCATGTCCTACAGGAACACCCTCCAAGCCGACGCGCTGAAGCTGGTGGCGAAGAAGCTGCAGAGCTCGCTGGCGGTGGAGGGTGAGCTGCCGGAGGACGGACTGGCGGCATACGGCGACGACGGGGACGACCTGATGATGGCGCTAGCAAGGAAGATCGTCAGCGGGGAGGAAGAGAACACAGCCGAGACGGTGGATGATGTCTTCGCGGCGGCCAGGGCGGTTGAGGCCAGCGCAGAGGAGCTGCTGGTGGACGAGGGATGGAAGACGCTCGATGTCGAGCCTGAAGTCAACGGGAATAACGGAAACGGGCGCCATAACGCAACCGGCATAGAGCAGACAGTCGAGCTGGTTCTGGAAAACGGTCACCACACCAATGGCAACGGGAACGGCCATGCAGATGTCCCAATCAACGGCAACGGGACTAACGACCTACACCCCGAGGTCTCCGAGCCTCAGAAGGCGCTGTTCTCGTGGGCCGAGTTCATGACAGAGGAGCCGGTCAAGCCGAAGGGCCGGAGCCGCAAGCCTCAGCCCGCATCCGCGTCGCTGTTCGAGTGGGCGCTCAGCTTCGAGAAGGAGACGGCCGGCGTCTCTGCCTGACGGCCAGTTGGACTCGTGAGGCATACTGCTGGGCAAACGGGGCGGTCATCGTATTCGATACGGTGGCCGCCCTGCACGTCCATGTGAATGGCTTTTGGCGTTTAATCGCCCATGTCACTTATCCCGATTGACTTCAGGCTCGACATCGAGCGTCTTCCAAAGGAGAGGGCCCATAACCTTAATGTCGGACGACGCGGGCGAGAGATGGCGCCAATGGGAACGATGGACGCCGCGAACGGGATCGTAAAGGCTGATGTAGGGTTGAGGTTCCACTAGTCTATGTATTAGGCCACTTTGCGTTAACCTATGGCGGTGCGAAGCGAAAGAGTGTCGCCCTCCGAACGGAACAGTGAAACACGTAACGTAAAGCAGTCTAATCGGAAAAACCAAAGCTTAAGGGGTAAGGCAAGATAACGGACCCGAGGACAAATCAAACACAAACCATGCACCTCATGGATGCACAGGCCTCCGTGGAGACGGCTTTCTGTACCTTCGAGGCCGACCCTGCCGACCTGACTAGCGTCCAATACTACGTGCAATGCCGCTTGGACAACCTTTCGGTTCCAACCATCTGCATCGAGTGCAAGACCGCCTCGGTCAAGTGGATCGAAGACTATTGCTCCGATCTGGAAGCCGATGTAAGCGCACTCCGGGACAAGGCCGAAGGTCTACTGAAAAGGGCAGCGGACGGACGCAGGAAGGCCGAGGGCGACCGCCGTGCGGTGGAACAGGAGGCCAGAGACGCGGAACGTTTTGAACGCAGTGCGGAAAGGTCGGAGTCGGAAGCCGACGGCCTGTGGGAGGAGGCCCGCGTCCGTCGTCAATTCGTCGAGCAACTGAGGACGGAAATCGGGCCACTCAGCTGACGGGACGCGAGGGGAGCAGGGCAGTCCGACTCAGGCCGGTAGGACGCCGACCACCGGCGCACACGGGGAGGCAGTCGTAATATTACGCGACTGCCTCCCTGCACGTTTATATGGGGTCTCTTTGTTTTGTCCCCAGTGGACGCTTACGGCAAGTCCGCACGGCACAGAGGTACGCCCCAAAAGAACGAACATGGAAGGAGAAGATTCAATGACTGAGGAACGCGCCAACTACAACATAGACCACACCGAAGCCGAAGAGGATATGACGGTAGAGGACCTGCTGAAGGCCATGATCCAGGAAATGATCACGGATCCCGAAACTCCTGCATGGACGCATCCCGTCCTGAACGCGACGGCTGAGGAAGACCACATTTACCGGCTTTCTCACTTGCGGGAGGATGTCCGCCTACTCATTCGGATCTTGGACGGAAGAGACGACGACGCGATAGCCCTGTGGATCGGGGAGGACATCATTCCCGGCTGGATGCGTTACGCCCTAGCGACATACCTTGCGACTGAAGGATGGTTCGCTCGCGGTCGCGTGGTGGCCGACGCCGAGACGGTCGAAGAGATACTCACAATCAGGTGCGGCTTCAAGTAGCCTAAGGATTTTCCGTAATGCGGCTCCGTACGCTTCGGGCTGGCATCATGTCTAGACAGTCTTGCGAATTTCCGAAGCGAACTGGACCGCAACGTCGTCAATTTCTTGACAAGAGCACATGTGTTCTGTACTATAGCGTGTGTCCGGTCCCACTGGACATCTACAGCCTATGAGGAGCAATAAGGGTCGCTCGTGTGCTTGTCCTTCAGATATGGAGACACGGCGCAATCGAATGGATAGTTGCAACAGATAGGACAGACCCCACAGTCTTGTCACACTGCGGCCCGCAGGAAGCAATGTCAGAACACAAGCAGCAAGGGCGTGAACGAGCAAGGGTTATTGCCGAGCTCCTTGAACAGAACCTGTCCCAAGCCGAAATCGGCAGGCGTCTGGGCACCAGCCGCGCCCGGGTAGGACAAATCGTGCTCGCCCACGGACTGATCAAACCCACGACTTCCACCGCAAGCCGGAGAGCCACGCGGCCACTAACTAAACGGCAGGCCCTGATACTGGCGTTCATCCGGGACTTCACCACCCGCAACCCGTACCCGCCAACCATTCGGGATATCGTCAAGGGCTGCAACCTCAGCAGCACCTCGGTTGCGAACTACAACCTCCTGTGCCTGAAGGAAAAGGGCTATCTGACGCGAGTTCCCAGTGTCTCTCGCGGCATCGTCCTGACCGAGCGGGGAAGATCAGAAGCCGCCGCCTAGTTCCGGGCGCTGAGCAGGATTGCCTCTCTGCACTCCCGTCTATGCTGGCTTCATTGCATTCTGTGGGCAAGATGTTGACATACCGAACGTCCGTTCTGTATCATCTACCGTCCCATACCACCGGACAGTGGAGGCTCCATGAGAGTCGCCTGTGTGCTCGTCACTCACCTCAGGGCCAAGGCGGAGATGCTGCGGCATCCCCACCTGAAGGACAGCCCCGTCCTGATCGTCGACCGCGATCCGTCGGGGAAGAGGGCGGTGGTGGTCGACGGCTTCCCGCCATCCTCCGAATCCGTGACGGGGCTGACCTTGGAACAGTCCCTGTCACGTCACGCGAACGCCGTCGTGCTCGACGCCGACGAGCCGCACTACCGCCGGGTCTTCGGGGAGATGCTCTCGTCCCTGCAGAGAGTCAGCGACCGCGTCGAGGGGACGGAACTCGGCACGGCCTATGTCCGGCTGGACGGTCTCGAAAGGCTGTACCGCGGCGAGGCCGGAGTCGTCTCCGCCCTGCTGAACGCGGTGCCCGCGTACCTTCACCCTCGCGTCGGCGTGGCGGACGCCAAGTTCCCCGCCTTCGTGGCGGCGCGGACGTGCAAGACACACGGAGCGACCAGGGTTCCCGGCGACGCACTCGCCTTCCTCGCACCCCACTCCATCGCCCTGCTTCCCGTCTCAGCCGACGTGAAGGCTGAGATGCGCCGCTTCGGACTGCGCACGATGAGTGATCTCGCATCCATGGGAGAACACGCGCTCGTCGACAGGTTCGGACGTGAAGGCGGCCGGGCTTGGAGGCTCTGCAACGGTATGGACGACAGTCCCGTCGTTCCCATCCCGTTCGACGAGTCGATAGTCGAGCGCGCCTTACTGCCGTTCTCATCCTCCTCCCTCCAGGCCCTCTTCGTCGCGGTCGACACGCTTCTCAGGAGGGCATATTCCCGGTCTGAAATGAGGGGCAAATACGTGGGCACGGTAACGCTCCTGTGCTCGGCGTCGGGCTGGCCGCCCTGGGAGAAAGTGGTCTCTTTCAGGGAGCCCGCCGGAACGTGGGAGCGGGCGTCGTCCGCCGTCAGGAGCCGGGTGGAGGCCGATCCTCCGCACATCCCCGTCGAGGACGTGACCCTCACGCTGTCCGGTTTCACCGGAGAGTCGGGGACGCAAATGGGCCTGCTGAAGGACGCGCAGGACGACACGCGCAGGCGTCTCGCGGACGTGGACCGTCGGCTGCAGGCGCGGATGGGCGGCCATGCCCTCCACAAGATCGTCGAGGTTGCCCCCTGGCATCCCGCGCCGGAGATGCGGTCGCTCCAGGTGCCCATCGACCCGTCCGGAGGAGACGCGATAAGGCCGCTGCACCCACCGAGGCCAGTGGAGGTACGCGAGGGCGCGGAACATGAGCCGGTGTCGGTGCTGGTGAAGAAGCGCTGGCATCAGGTGGCCCGCATACAGGACAGCTGGACGTTCGACCTGTGGTGGCTCCCGGAGCCGGTGAGCCGTGCCTACTACCGGATCGACCCCGGCGACGGCAGGCTGGTCACCCTGTTCCGAGACCGCGGCCAAGACCGCTGGTACCGGCAGAGCGCCTGATGTCAGCCGGGTACGCCGAGCTTCACGCCAAGAGCTTTTTCTCCTTTGGAATCGGAGCTTCCCACGCGCACGAGCTGCTTGCCCAAGCGAAGGAGTACGGGTACTCGGCCCTCGCCTTGACCGACACGAACCTCTGCGGCGCGCTGGAGTTCGCGCGACTCGCCAACAGCCTCGGCGTCCGGCCCATCACCGGCGGTGAGCTGACCCTGACAGACGACTCTCGCATCACGCTGCTGGCGAAGACGCGCACCGGGTACTCCAACATCTCACGCCTCTTCACGCTCGCCAACGCTGTTGACCGCAGGGACCCGAGACTCGACCCCGCGCACCTGTCCGATCACTCCGAGGGCGTCGTCCTCCTCGCAGGCGGACGCCACGGCCCGCTCTCCCGCCTCTTTACCGACGGTCGACGCGGGGAAGCGCGCGAGCTTCTCAAACGCTACATGGACTGGTACGGACCCGGCGCGGTGTACGTCGAGCTAAACCGCAACTTCCTGCAGGGGGACGCCAAACGCAACCGGGAGCTTGCCGGACTCGCCCGCGAGACCGGCGTCCCTATAGTCGCCTCAAACGACGTGCACTACCACACCCCTGAGCGCTCCCGTCTCCACGACGCGCTGGTCGCGGCGAGGCTCAACACCACCATAGACCAGGCCTTGCCACACCTCCTGCCCAACCACAACTTCGCCCTGAAGTCCCAGGCCGGGATGGAACGGCTCTTCGCGGAGCTCCCGCAGGCCCTGTCGAACACCCTTCTGGTTGCGGAGACTTGCTCCTTCGACCTCAGCGCCGACCTCGGTTACGCCCTGCCGGACCCCGACGTGCCGGACGGCTACACGCCCGCGACCTATCTCGAAAGGCTCTGCTACGAGGCCGCCTTCCGGCGCTACGGCGGCGTCTCCGAACGTGTGGAGGCCCGCCTGCGCGAGGAGTTCCACCTGATAGAGGCACAAGGTCTGGCGGGCTTCCTCCTGCTCTACCGGGAGATCGCCCTCATCGCCCGCCGCATCATGGAGGAGAGGGGCTTGGTCCGCCCCGAAACGCCGGTAGAGGAGAGGCCGCCCGGACGGGGACGCGGCTCGTCGGTCGCGCTGCTCGTGGGGTACCTCATCGGCATCAGCCACGTCGATCCCCTGCAGTGGGACCTCACCCTCGAACGATTCATCTCCGAGGACGCGACCATCCTCCCCGACATCGACCTCGACTTCCCCAGGGGTCTCAAGGATGAGCTGATCGAGCGCGTCCACCACCACTTCGGGCCGGAATACGCCGTCCTGACCGGTGCCGTCTCCACCTACAAGCTCAAGGGCATCATTCAGGACCTCGGCAAGGCCCTGGGACTTCCGCAGGAGGAGCTAAGGCTCCTGTCCAAGCAGGTCGAGTCCCACGACCCCACACATCTACGGCGGGAGATGCTGGAGCTTCCCGGCTTCCGCGACAAGGTGAATGCCCGGGGCTGGAGGGAGCTGATCGAGCTCGCTCCCCAGTTGGCGGACGCCCCCAGGATGCTGGGCCAGCATGTCGGCGGCATGATCCTCAGCAGTTCGCCCATACCGGAGATGGTCCCCACGAGGGCCGGCGCGATGGACGGGCGGTTCATCATGGACTGGAACAAGGACAGCGTGGCCGACGCGGGATTCGCCAAGATCGACATCCTCTCCCTACCCGTCCTCGACCAGATCGAGGAGACCTTCGACCTCGTTGAGCGGCACGAGGGAACGCGGCCCGACCTCAGCAGGATAGACCCGGAGGACCCGCGCGTGTACGACATGATAAACGAGGGCAGGTCGGTAGGCGTCTTCCTGCTCCAGTCTCCCGCGCAGCTCAAGATGGGACAGCGCCTGAGATCGCGCACCCTCCTCGACCTCGCCTACCAGGTCGCCCTCATCCGTCCCGGTGTCGGCGTGCAGGGCAGCGCGGTCTCCCAGTTCGTCGACCGCTACCGCCACGGGGCCGAGTGGGAGTACGACCATCCGCTGGAGGCCCGCGCCCTGGAACGCGGCTGCGGCATCATCGTCTGGCAGGAGCAGGTCGTCCAGCTCATCAAGGACGTGGCGGGCATGACGGCCGCGGAAGCCGACGAGATACGAAGGGCCTTCGCCCGCCCCAACTCCGACCACCTGGTAGTCATGCACCGCCGGAGGTTCCTCGAAGGCGCGCGACGAAACGGCGTTCCCCAAGACACCGCCGTCAAGATATTCGGCAAGATCAACGGCCACTACATGTTCCCGGAGTCCCACTCCCACGCCTTCGCCATCACCGCGTACCAGGCCGCTTGGCTCAAGGCCTACTACCCATTGGAGTTCTTCGTCTCGCTGATGAACAACCAGCCAATGGGGTTCTATCCCATCGAGACCATCAAGCAGGACGCGCGGCGCTTCGGCGTGCCGTTCCTGAACCCCTGCGTGAACCGGAGCGACACGCGATGCGTTCCCGACGGCGGCGCGGTGCGGCTGGGACTTGAGATCATCAAGGATGTTGGGACGGAGTCCGCGAAACTCATCGTGGAGGAGAGGGAGCGACACGGCCCCTTCGCGAGCGCGGGAGACCTCGTGAGCCGGACGGGCCTGAAGCCACAGTCCGTCCTGTCGCTCGTAATGGCGGGAGCATTCGACGGCATCGCGCCGAACCGCAGGGAGGCCCTGTGGGACGCGGGACTTCATTCTCGGCCTTCACGGAATGGGCAGATGGCACTGTCCACGTCGATGGAGGGCGCCGTTCCGAAGCTCGACGACTTAACCGAGCATGAGAAGATGGCGGCCGAGTACCGGGTGATGGGCGTCTATCCGCGCGGCCACCTCATGGAGTTCGTCAGGCCCAACATTCGTCCCGGCGTGTTACCGGCGGCAGAGGTGGAGAAACTCGACGACGGCGATGAGGTTGTCGTCGCGGGTTGGCCCGTCGCGAGGCAGCACCCGCGCGGACGGGAGGGCACCGTGTTCGTGACCATCGAGGACGAGACCGGCGACGTGCAGATCATCCTCTGGCCCCGCGTCTTCGCCCGGTGCCGCAGGGAGCTTGGAAGCAACGTGGTCGAGATCACGGGCGTCGTTTCAAGATGGGACGGCACGACGAACGTCATCGTGTCGGACCTGAGGGCCGTCCGCTCAGACGTCACGATGCCTCCCACACACGACTGGCGTTGATAATCAGGGCCTCACCGTAGCGAGTGATAGAATGGCCTTGCGGCTGCAAAAAACATCAGGAGTGATGATGAAAGACATCATAACTACCGCTCATCGAGAGGACGGGTCGCGGGTGCATATTGATGACGCCGCTAGAAGGGGGCGTTATCGCGGTATCGGTCACCACGAATGTTGCGAACTCTATCCCGTCTTTCGCAGTCACGGCAGGCGATCATCTTTCGCTCACATGCCCGACAGATCACTATGTGCCTCCCCGCAGGGGGAGTCGGTCGAGCACAAGACGGTGAGATTACAGTGGGTCAAGTTCTTAGAAGATCAGTTGAGCGGCTGCATAGTATGTACGATGGAGGGAAGAGATTCGCCACACCTTGACTGTCCTGTGGCCCCTTCGGGATGTTCTGAAGTGAGGCCCGAAGCCGAGTTGATCTGGCCTTGTGGTGTGTGCCACGAATTTCACATCTACGATCTACTGATAGGCGCGCGTTCGGTCGTCACCGAAAAGTGGCAATTCGAAAGGAGTGTCCGGCCAGACGTAACCGTACTCGACGAGTGCGGACGACCTCTCGTACTTATCGAAATCAAGAAGAGCAACTTCAGTGAGAACGTCCTTGAGACGGCCAGTGCCAACAACGTTCCGCTGTTCAGGGTGGATGTCTTGGGCGTACAGAGCTTTCAAGGTGGATTGTACAATCCACAACGCAGATGGTACGAAGACGTTGACATGGATCCCGAGTCCAAGAACCTCCTGCGAAGGGCTGACTCGATACAACTTCCAGGCTATTCGTCGGAGTTCGTGTCGCTGTTCGACGATGACGGTAATCTAGTAAAGACTACGGTCAACTACTCAGATACGTGCGGCGAGTCTCTCATCCCACCAGTCCCTCCTCCCAGATTTGGGCATTACCTATTGGCCCACTGGAGTACGGTAGACTGCAAGTCGCAGACTGTAAGATTCCATGAATCATTGGCAGGAGCAGGCACGCCATGTGCGGAAGATACAGCCTCATATTGACCATCGGAGAGTTGCAGAACCGTTTTGAGTTCGACGGTGAGAGACTCGGATACGCTCCCGCCTACAACATAGCCCCTACGCACAACGTCCTGACCGTCGTGGGTGGTGAGTCGCGGCGCGGAGGATACATGCGCTGGGGACTGATACCGTCGTGGGCGAAGGACAAGTCCATCGGCAGCCGTATGATTAACGCCCGTGCCGAAACGGTCGCCGAGAAGCCGTCATTCCGCAGTGCCCTGCGCCGCCGCCGATGCCTCGTCCTCGCCGACGGATTCTATGAGTGGGAAAGGGTCGGGAAGAATAAGACGCCCATGAGAATCGTCATGCGGTCGGGAGAACCGTTCGCCTTTGCGGGACTCTGGGAGACATGGAGAAACCCCGAGAGAAAAGTAGTTCCGTCCTGCACGATCATCACGACTACGCCTAATGACCTACTCACGCCCATACATAATCGGATGCCGGTGATCCTGCCCAGGGACGTCGAAGACATTTGGCTAGACGAGAGCGTTGATGATCCCGCCGCGCTTACAAGCGTTCTGACTTCCTATCCCTCCGACTCGATGGAGGCCTACGAGGTGTCGTCACTCGTCAACTCTGTTGCCAACAAGGGGCCGGAAGTCATTGATCGGGCAATGTGAAGATTGTACGGGTCCTTAGCACGAATGGGATTGCGACTTCCACAAGGCAAGGGGCACAACCCTTACCAGACTCAGGAAGACTAACCCTCCTCCCACGTGACGGAAATCCCCAACTGGTCGAATGCTTCGACTATACGTTGCTCTAGTATGTCCTGGGAAATGCCTGCCTCACTCTTGACCTTGATGGATACACTCACCTCGGCTGCTGCGTCCTGTTCTTGCAATACTCTAAAGAGGTATGGCTGGAGGTTGTTTGTCTTGGCAACGGCGAGGTCGTCAACGTCGAGCTTGACCTGTTTCAGCCTCTTTGGGGCTGGAATGACATCCGGAGGGGTCGGTGTTTCCCGAATCGTCCGAACGCCCGGAACAAACGATGCTTGTTCGGGCTCCTCTGGTGGCTCCAACTTAGGTTCCACACGCAATTCATCGCGGATCAACTGAAGCATCTCTCCCTTGACTAACGACGCCGAGCCGTCAAAGAGCATCGCAAGATCGTCGAGTAACTCCGGCTTCTCAATCAAGGACTGGTAAGTGTTGGTCGCAACATCCCCTATCGCCACCGCCCATAGCCGCTGGGAAACTCCCTCTCGTATACAGGCTCGTAAGGTCTCTTCTCTGTTGGGCAGAATTGGAAGGAAGGTCCATTGTGGAAACCGCAGTAGCGCATCGGACAGATCAAGAGCGTCAGACTCGTCCTTCCATAGACGCGGAGCGACCTTGGAGTTGAAGTAGACTGAGCCGAGCTTCGGGAGGATCTTCGGCGCGCCATAGTCTTGGTCGGACAGTCGCCGGACCACACGCTCCGCAATCCTTTCGCCGGCGGTAGCTGGAACGGGAAGTGACTCATGTGTCAGACCCCGCTCCTCCGGGTAGAACACCCAGCGAAAGGCGGTCGTAACGCTTGTCTTGAGACTGTCCTTCTTCGCATTGCTTCGGCTCCGCAGGTCGTCTACTTCAAGGAGACTGAGTTCAATGGTTGCCATGGACTTTGACCCGATAACAGACTCGTAGGCTAGGACCTCACGAACCGCATCTTCGGTCCTGTTCCAGAGTGCACGATCCGGTGCTACCAGAATCAGGGCGTTTCGCCACTGTCTGAGGCCCCCGCCAACTCGATCCCAGATCTGTACTATCTTTTCGTCGTCGACAGACACACCGTTCCCGTTGGCTTCGCCGACCACGAACCGGGGATCGAGAATCGCGATAGTTGGGTTCGGAATGTCGGGAATCTGACCGTCTGCGCCTGCCCATGGCAATACCCTGAACCCCGCTGAAACTCCGATGGCCCCGTCGAGCTCGGCACGTAGCCTCTCCTCGACCGCGGAAGAAGGCTGTTGGTCCGCCCTCTGGGCGATGACTCTGTATACGTTCGGGCGGGTCTGGAACATCAGAGTCTCACCCTCCTTGTGAACGTACCAAAGCGTCTCCTCCAAGGTGCTGAGAATCTCTGTTACGTACTCGGGCCCAATGTTCGGGGCCACAGTACCTAGACGAAGCTCCTGGGGCGTTCCACCTCTTCGTTCCATTCCCCCAAATGAGTGGATCAGCACCGTCGTTGCTACGCCACGAGCGATGTGGAAGCGTGCGTAGTCACTACCACGACTCCGGTCCTGCATGTCGGCGTGGGCGTCTCCGCCGATGATGTCAGCCGCCACCACTCCATCATATCCGCCACCTCCGGCAGCGCTGACGATGCGCGTCCGAATCCGCTCACTCTCCAGATCAACGTGACTCGACTGTATCGAGTAGGCCTCCCGCTGATTCGCCCACTGGTCGGCAACCACACTGGCCAGAAGCTGAAGCGTCGCGCGGGTTCGAGGGAAATCGGGTACGGTCGACCACTTCTTGTAGAGCACGTCGATGAGCTCAGGGTGGAGTGGGTATGCGGCCTTCTGTTGTTCGAGGTAGTCGGAAGTAGACACCGTAGCATCGTACAGCCCAGGCGTCCTCTCGTAGACCTGCCGATACGCCTGTGCGACTCGGTCCGCGGCGTCGGTGTCCACATGCTCGAACAGCCGCCTACTCATGAGAACATAGATATCCTCGTCGTTGACAGGCGTCCGCTTCGAGACAACGCGGTCCGCTCGCGGCTGTAGCTCATCCATGATGCTCAACTCGTTGTGGAGTTGTTCGGGGTCAAGGCCGCCAAACTCGCTCCTGCTCTTGGGCAGGGAGATGAGCACGCATACTCCTGGCACGTTGCTCGCGAGCTGCAGGGTTTCCTGGAGGAACTGTATCGTTTGTCGATAGAGATTCTGTGTGCGGCGAGATGTAGAGAAACGCAACTTGACGAGGTAACCCACGATTTCGTCGAGCAGGATCAGGCATGGTGACGCCTCCTCGAGGACTTGACGAAAGACGGCGTTACCAGGTGCTTCGCCCCGCCCATCGGAATCTATGAGCAGACTCAAGAAAGTGCTGGCACTCACTTGGTGAGTGAGTTCTCCCCAGAGCGTGTTTACCGACGTTCCATCTTCCTTGACAGCAGGTTCGGCACCGGCCTCCTGGCCGTCGAACACAAGCACACGAGCGCCCTTGGGAATACGGACATCACCCAACGCCTCCTTGACACCTGGTACTGCCAAAGCCTTCTTAGGGTTGCTTATCAGATGATAGAGAGTCAGGAGCGCGTGAGTCTTGCCGCCACCGAATGGGGTCTGCACCTCGGTAACTGCAGGCCCATCGCCACCGTTCATTCTGCTTACGATGTCCCGGAGCATCTGCGTTAGGTTCTCGGTAAAGTACGTCTGAGAGAGGAATCGTTCAGGATCTAGGTATTCGTCGCGGGCGGAGCCTGCGAAGACCCCTCCGAGAGTGGCGGCAAAGAGCGACTCGTCGATGTGGGCCGGATTTCTAAAACCCTCTCTCGGAGTACATACCTGCCACCAATATGGAAGGCCGTCCTGATTGGTAGGCCGGACCTTCTGTGACACAGCAGGGGCTTCCACCTGAGTTATGCCGAGAATCTGCTTCCTGATTTCCTCAACCTCCCCGGCTTCGGGGAGCTTCGCCGCACTCAGTAACTGCACCATCGCGTATAGAGCGTAGCCAACCTCGTCGGCGGGCATGTCTCCGGTACGAGAGTGAGCCCACGAGTTTCGGGACTCTGCCACCTGCATAAGCCACGATTGCGTCTGTCTGAAGTTGTGGAATACGTCCTCGAAGGCGCGATCGTAGTTCTTGGTGACGACACGCACCAGGTGGTTGGCGTCGATCAGGTCCACGAGATCGATGTCAGGATTCTTGTTAAGGTCGCGACTTAGGCTCGTCCGCTGCGCGGAGGTAACGGCGTCAAGCACGCCGTACTGCCACCAATTGCTTTTGAGGGCAGCGAAGAGACGCTCCTTCGCCAACCGACGCATAGCGTCCGTATAGAGCTTGAGACCGCGACCCAGGGCGGCGAGGTAAGTCTCTGTCATAGCCACCCCCTTTTTAGCTGAATCTGATGATGATTCATCGGATTATAGGTGATTGACAACATGTCGGTAAGGGGTCGAGTTGCAGCGACGGATGCTAATAGACCACAAGTGGGAGCGAAGCGTGAGGCATGACCGTCCACCGCATGGTCACTGAAACGATACTGGTCTAACCCGAGTTTTCTTCAAACCCCGGCAACATCGCCGTCTGCATGGAGCCTCGTTCTGGTGCTGGGCCCGCCATGACGCTGCTACCCAGCAGACCGAGGATGATGCGGCGATCTTCGTCGCCGTCGGGGAGGCACTCGGCTACCGCCTGCCCCAGTGTCCGCAGTGCATTCCACCGCGTCTCGCCCAATTCGCCCCGGTAGGAAGCAAGCCTGTCGGTCAAGTTCTCTCCCCATAGCCAAGCGGCGTGCTGTAGCCCATCGATGAGGGGCGTGGGTCGTGCCGCGGAGCCGTAGCCTAGGTCATCGTCATCCATTGCCCGCTGACGAATGGTACGCAGCCTCACGAACTTCTTGCTCTTTTCTCGCGCCAAGGTAGCTATACAGTGGGGCCGAGTCATTTCGTCGTAGCCTGCGCCGGTTGCTAGACACAGTGCGATGGCCTCGCCAGCGTCCAACGGCGCTCGGGAGTAGCTCCACACCCAAGTCACATATTGGCGAGTGATGGTATCAACTTGGCCTAGGTCCGCACCATGCAGTACCTGTTCCAGCGCCACAGCCGTCGATTCTCGCCGCACGATGTCGAGGAAGTCACGAACAGAAACCTCGCTTCCGTCGGGCCGTAGGACGCGGGCGTGGCGTCCGAAGACCGAGAGCGCGGGGCCGATGGCGCTGATGAAGAAGTCCGCTCCTCTGATGCCTTTGCTCCAAAAGTAGAGCAGCCGCTCGCGGACGACCGGGCGCATATCATCTATGATGTCGCTCAGAAACGCATCGCGAACTTCGCCTTCCCGCTTCCTGCACGCCATCCAAACGGAGGTGGACAGGCGGGCCTGACCCAAACTGGTCACTTTACCTTGCATCTCAGTATCTATAGGCCAGGATGCATCTGGTACGAGTCCTACATCCAGGAGTCCTTCAATCAGTGTCGCCCAGGCATCCGGGTCCGTGTGTGCAAATACAAGCCCGGTAGAACCTCCAGTCATTAGAGATTGTGCCATCGCCAGGAACGCTTGCTTCATCATATCCACATAGCGCTGTCGCTCTATTGGATCTTTTTTCTTCTCAGAGGCCATGATTGCCTGTTGTTTCTTCGGCGTTAACGGCATGGCGAGCAACTCGGGATGAAGAAACCCAACAGATCGCTTCAGCCATACGAAGAAGAAGTCCGATAGGCCCGCATAGTCTATTGCGTTGTAGTAGGGAGGATCAGTCACTATTGCCTGCGCAATTGATCGCGACTGAGCGGCGTCGGATTGACTAACAACTGGGCAATTCTCACTGACGACAGCTGATTCTAGGGCCTGAAGTTGACCTGACAAGAGGCTTGCCCAACTACCTCCTCCGTCACCTATTGGAATGGCTTCGGGATAGTCCCACACCATGCTTAAGGTTTGACTGGCAAATAAGCCCAAGTGCTGTTCATTTTGCGGATGCCAACGCGACAAGGTACTCTGTTGGTTCGCAAGGCGGTCCACCATCAACCCCAAATAGGTAGCCACCGCACTTGCGTAATCGGTACTTACACCCTCCTTTAGCATCTCAGCGTACGCGCCACCCACCAGTCGGGCAAAGGTTGTAAGAGCTAACAACTGGCGGGCGTTGAAGAGCTTGCTCCATTGGTCGAAACCAAAGCCGTCTACTCGAAGACCCAACGTTTTGCGAACAATCGGTTCGTCAGGAACGAGGGGCATATTATCTCGGTCCTCGATTTGCAAAGTTCGCAGTCGCTCAGCGGCTGCCTGGTATGCTTTCCAGTCAACTGGATTATCCTTCCGATAGGTCTTGCCCCGTGTGCTCCTGCTCGTGAGAACTACGGCGGTTAGTTTTGCTGATAGCTTGCCCTCAACTCCAGCCTGCCGTATTTCTTGCCCCTTCATAACCTGCTGGCACAGTAGGCACCGAGTATCACCCCCAGAAGTTGTGGCTTCCGAAGGATTGTCGGTCACGTCCAGACCCTCCACTACCGTGAAGTCCAGACTGTTACTCTCACGGTCAGTTACTGGTTGCAAAGCAACCTTCTTGTTGATCTTTCTCGCCAGCCAAAATTGGCGAATCAGGGGCATCTCGGTACCGCAATTCGGACAGGGAACGGTTCGGCTCCACAGGTAGGCGACGGGGACGCTGCCGTTGGGGTCGGGCGGGTAGAACTCGGCCAACTCTTCACGTGCTCGCTCCAGTATCCAATTGCCCCAGTAGCTCACATCAGTAGCCAGGGGATTGCGACGGTAGGCCTCGGCAGGGGCGCCGTCGGCAAAACTAGACTGAGAACCGTTCTCTGCGGCCCTGAGGATGTAGTCGGGCACGGGCCTGCTGTCGGGCTGACCGTACCTCTGTGGGTACTCGACAGTGCCCTTGAGGATCAGCACCGCGACAGGGTTGAGGTCGCTAGCTTCAACTTCGCAGCCGAGGCGTAGACCCTCCAGGGGAATCGCTCCTCCCCCAGCAAAGGGGTCAAGCAACTTGGGAGGCCTGCCTCCATTGTCGCTAAGTATCCGACGGCGCGCCCGCTCCAACAACTCTGTACCAGTGAAACCGCTACCGCCGTCCTCCTTGGTCCTCACGACCCCATCGGGATGTCGCACGACATCCCAACTTGCAAGGTCGGCAACCTCCTTTAGCAGTTCGTCGCGCTCGGCCTCCGTATCGGGGTCGTCCACCAGGGAGGCGTAGATGAAGGCGCGGCAGGCGGCCAGCGGTCGCCTCGCCCACCAGATATGGACTGTAGAGATGTTCCCCTTATGTTGATTCTTCTCCCGCCGCGAGTGGGCGGACACCTCCTCCAGTGGAAAGGCGACTTCAATGAGGCGTCTGCGGCGGACTTGATCGACTTTAGTAACACTCATTGCCAATCTACCTGTCCCAAGACACTCCGAGCTCTCGCAAGAGCTGGTAAGTGTTGATCCACCGAACGCCAAAATCATGGCAAACGTTGGGAATCTTCACCTGTTGGGAGCTTGGTGCGACTCTTAGCTCTAGCGTAACAACAGTGCCGCTTCCTGATATCGCATGAGCAATCACCCAAGGATCGGCCCGATCCAAGAATCTGCGCCTAGCCTGGTTATCGGGGTATCTTTGCCTGACGTACTCGACCACTTCCCTGTAGACCTCTTGGACATCAACATCAGGCGGCCTGAATAGACCCGATGTCCTCCGTTCCTTTGACCAACTCGCCAAGTCGTCTTGCACATCAAGCAATTCGTCGTAAACGAGCTGTGGGCACGACAATTGACTGTCGTCTATAAGTTCGTCAATCAAATCCCAGAAACGGGGAGCGATATCGAAGGCATATGGTCCCTTCTTGCCTTCGATGAAGACATTGCTGTCCAACCAATAGTCAGGCAAGAGTCAGTGGACTCCCAAAGAGATGCTCAGCAATAGTAGGAAGTGTCTTGACCTTTACGCCGAGCATATCAGCTGCCTCGCTGCTGAGGAGCGATCCTTCAGCGGCACTGGAGATTACAGCGGTAGTGAAGGCGTTACCGTTGCGCGCAGTCAACGTGTATTGGAAGTTCCCACTGGATTCACCCGCAGATGAGGCCTTGCCTGACGGTTCAACAAGCCGACTGTAACTTTCACGGTACGTCTCAAGTGGGAGGAAATCCTGATCACGTGCCTGTCGCAAAATCACCATGGCACTGACCTTATAGTGCTTACTCAGATTCTCCAGATTGCTTTCTAAGGTTGACCAGTCAAAAATCCACCGAGTTCGAAAATCCTCACTAGGTACTAGTGTCTCAGCGGCGACTCGGTTGCAGAACCACTCTAGCGAACCATCCTGGTGTTCTGAACGAAGCCCATAGTCGGGATTGGAGATGCCACCCTGTCCCGACCAGATGTGCGCCATCTCGTGAGCAAGCGTGAAGATTTGAGCGGCCTTGAAATCCTGTCCGTTAACAAAAATCAGAGGAGCAACTTGATCACTGACTGAGAAGCCTCGGAACTCTTCGTAATCCAGAGGCCGGTGGTTGTTGTTTCCTACGACGCCACTGCGCATAACCATAATTCCTGACAATTCGGCGTTGCGCGTAAATTCCCTCATGAATCCTTCCCAATTGGGAGCTCGCTGTCTGGCACCGTCGACATTAATCACTTCGCGAATATCATCAGCGACCTCAACTACTGAGTCCGTGGGCGTAAAGCGACCAACAAAGGGAAGTTCCTCAACGCCCTGTGCTTCACGGTATTCTCTAAGCCACTGCTGCTTGCCTAGAACATCGTTGAGGAGATCCAACAGATCCGGGCTGGGTTCCAGTGGAGTCTGGCCAGGGAAGGTGCGGAAATCGGGGAGAGGCAGTTCCTCGGTAGGAGGTTCAGACAGGTAAAGATACCCGAAGGGAACGTAAAGCGCTTGGGCCAATCTCTTAGCTTGACGAAATGTAGGCCTCAGCTTGCCTGCTTCCCAAGCGGAAATGGCGTCTGGCTTAACATTTAGCTTAGCTGCAAGATCCCCCACGTGCACGTCACGACGTTGCCTAGCCCAGGACAAGACCTTGGGGGTAATCAACGCTTCAGACATGCTGCTCGCTCCCAGGCAGATCTACAGCCTCAAGGCCTCTTGCAGCTACGGATACTTTGCGCAGTTCATTTGGCTTGATATGATACTCCACTACGCGCTCGGTTGCCTCCACCCCCTTGCCCACCGGGTCTTGAGTTATCCACAACTGAGGATCCGTCAGGGCGTGGTTTACCTCATAGATGTAGAATTCCTCGCGCATCCTGTGGGCCAACTGCCACTCTGTGTAGTAGAGGGTTACGCCTCCGGTCGCGGCATGTCCTTTCACCTCGATATACCGGACCTCGCCATCTGGCCCTTCGCTCTTTATGTCGCATCCTACCCCGGTCTTTGACACGTCACGAGGCTTGCGGCTCTGAGAAGTCTCGTAGTCCATGGCTACACGCATGGCCGCCATCTCGACAGTCCTGTTGTCGCCTCCGAGTCCCTCCTCACGCACCCTTGGCACGGGGCCGGGGATCACCGCGGCAACACCGACAACTCTGGGTGTGCGTATGGAAGTGACCCTTCGTCGTTGAAGCTCGTCTCGCCGCCGCTTCAGATCAGTCGTCAGGCTTTCGATCTGTTCATTCGTGGTGCGGATGGCGATACGCATGTCCCTGCCCTTCGCCTCTTCGTCGTACTGCCGTTCAAGCTGGCCTTGAAGTTCAGATAGTTTGTCATTGACGGACTGCTGGAGCGCGCCCTCGACAATACTCACCTGCCTTTCCTGCTCCGCTGTGACCTCGGCCAGGTACTCTTCGGAGTACAGACCGCTCGCTGCGGCGACAGCTTTGTCGTCGTCAGCCATGCTTCGCAGGGAGTCCGGGACGGTCGGAGCCACTTCGCTGGGAGGCAAGTCAAGAAGGACTCCTGGCGTTATTGGCTCGAGTTCAGCCCCGCGTTGCCTGAGCGCCAGCAGCCGCCCGTGCACCTCTTCTCCAACCCCATTTACGACAGCCACCTCCAGGAGCCAAACAAGATACGGGTCCTGTGCCTCCTTATCGACGAACACGGTGCCCTTAGCAAGTTGAGACCGGCCCAACTCAAGGAGACGGTCCATAACCGCATCAAACAGTGGGTGGTTGGGCGCGACAAACTCGGCGGGCGGGTCACGTCGGAGACGCTCCTTGCTAAAGGTGATAAGTCGACTTCCGGTCCCGAACTCTCCCACATTTTGGGCCTGAGCCTTCCGGCGGATATCGGCTGGCACGAAGTCCAGTCTCCAGTCGTCGTCGGTACCAGCGGTAATCCGACCATCGAGGTACCGGAGTCCGTCGGCGAAAAACCTCTCGACGAATTCGGGTGTCAGCCGTCGCTCCTTGGAGTCGCGCTCGTTACCAAGGATCGAACCCATATCGATATGGGAGGTAGCAAGAGCTTCACCGAGGGCGTCCCGCGCCGCAGCAACCGATGCAGAGCTGTCAACGAACTCCAGGTCGCCGAGGATGTCCTCCATGGAGCGGCGGTTGAGAATCGCCTCGCGAATCAGCACGTCCAAACGGACCTGTCCCGCATCCAGGACACTCGCGACCACGTCGTACACCTGGTCATGCCCAAGTTGTTCACGCATTCGCTCCAGCTTGTTCATAAGGCGAAGCAATACGGAGCCCTCTCGCGTTGTGTTTGCCACGAGGTTGTAGACTTGGACCTCGTACTCCTGCCCGTAGCGATGAATCCGACCCATTCTCTGCTCAAGTCGGTTGGGATTCCAGGGCAGGTCCCAGTTGACCATCACCTTACAGAACTGAAGGTTGATCCCTTCGCCTGCGGCTTCCGTTGCGACCATAAACTGTGCAGGGCCACGAAATTCCTTCTCCGCTCCGATTCGGTCGACAAGCTTCATCCCACCGTGGATATTGCAGACGCTGTAGCCCCACTCCCTGAGTTGTCTTGTCAGGTAGGTAAGTGTGTCGCGGTGTTCGGTGAATACCAGAATTTTCTCATCGCGGTCGGATACGGTTTGTTCCTCAACCACTCGACGGAATTCGCTTAGCTTCCGCTCCGACCCTCTACGCCTCGTTACTTCGGCCAACGCTATGAGTTCGTCGAGCCTGGTGATTTCGGCTCGAAGTTCTGCCGGTGTCCGCGCAGTGGAAGCGCCGGATAGAACCTCTTCCTCCTCAGTCGTAAGCTCGTCAAGGTCGTCCTCTTCGGGGTCGTAGTCGATTCTCAGTGCACTCTGTTTGGAGCGACTGGACCGACCAGCGTGTTCGAGTTCCTCGGTCAGGCGGCCGCGCCGTCGCTCCAGGCTCCGCGTTGCCGCATACAGGGACGATGCAAGTCGTCGTTGAAGGACGATCAGTGCGAGCGTAACGTTCCGATTCCTCTCCTCCTCTGCTTGGGCGAGGCCCTCGGATACATAGCTCGTAACGGCGTCATAAAGCTGTTGCTCGTGCGGCTCCAATTCGTACGCCATGGTTGTCACGTGGCGCGGCAGGAAGAGCGGCCTGCCGTCAAAGTGCTTCATCGACTCCTTCATGCGGCGAAGGAAGTAGGGTGAGTCGTCCTTGCCAAGTACACTTTCGGTTCCCTCTTGGGAAGCGAACACTTTTTCGTCGAGCAGCGAGAGGAGCAGTCTAAAGTTCTCGGGATCGCCCTTGTGGGGTGTCGCCGTCATCAGCAGCAGATGCTTCGTGCTGGCGGCCAGGCGTTCGGCCAACACATAGCGCTTTGTCTTGTCGATCTTCCGTCCATAACGATAGGCCGAGAGCTTGTGGGCCTCGTCGAAGATGATGAGGTCCCATCGCGACTGTTCAATCCCGGGAATGATGTGATCTTGGATCGCCAAGTCTACAGAGGCAACTATAAGGTCGTTCTCAACCCATGCGTTCTGACCGAAGCTTCCGGAAATCAGATCGCCCGTGACCAGCTTGAACGACTCTCGAAACCGCTCCCACATCTCCCTTCGCCATTGGTCGGTCAACGCCTTGGGACACAACACCAAGATCCGCGAGACCTCACCGCGCTGCTTCAGTTCCCGCATGAGCAGCCCCGCCATGATGGTCTTTCCAGCACCTGGGTCGTCTGCCAGAAGGAAGCGAATGCGGGAAAGCGGAAGGAGATGTTTGTAGACGGCATCCAATTGGTGCGGCAGCGGATCTACCTGCGACACCGACACGGCAAACTGGGGGTCGAACGTGTGGGCCATGTGCGTCCGAAGGGCCTCTACGGCAAGGCGGAACAGGCGGGGCTCAGCGTCGAACGTGTGAGTGCTCCCTGAGACCTCCCTAACTTTGTCACTAATCTGTTTAGCTGGGATTGTCTGGTCATAGTACTGGGAATCTAAGACTCCAACCGCCTCGATCCGAACCATCGAGCCATGTTCGCTCAAACTAATGACCCGAACAGGCCCTGGCCATAACGGACCTTCGAGAATAGTGCCCGGCAGCAACTGTGAAGACAAGGAAGAGGTAGTGGTCATATTGCGCACGGAACTCGAAGAACGGTTAATCTGGGTCCACAGTGTACCATGATGCCCCAGCGCGCTTTTGCAACCTATCCTGGAGTCTTACAAAGGTACTTCCTCGCTAATATGGGGTCTGATTCAGGGTATTGTCCATCTGGCTTGGGCTAATCAAGGTCCTTCCGCGCATTAGTATGTCAATAAACCACCGTGGGAGGTTTCGAGAAAAGCAGTGGCAACCTACGAACTCGATTTGCACGGCCTTACCTGGCAAGAGTCACTAAAGGAATTCCTAAGTGTCTACAACGAAGCGGTTAGCAGTGGCGGAGAGCCATCCAGCATCGAAATAACAGTGATCCACGGCTATGGGTCCACTGGTGAGGGTGGAGTCCTCCGCAATCGGCTTAGAGGCTTCCTGAGTCGTTTTGGCGAATGCCTTGAATTCACTCCTGGTGAGGACATTGACGGGAATCAGGGATGTACAATTGTGAAACCCGTAAGCCACCTTCCCGATATGAATGACTTGCTAGCAGATCAGATATTTGACTACTGTGAGCGGGCACGATCACGGAGTAAGGTAATAGGGAGATTTCGAAGACACGGCCAACCCAAAGTAATGGAAGCAATCAGATCCCTAGAGAAACAGGGACGCCTCGAAAAGCGCAACAGAAGAGGTATGGTTTTGTACGAGGCACATTGATGATTCGTCCAGCTTCACCCGCATCGGCAGACAATTCATCACGTTCCAGGTCAGAGGATGTGTCGGTATGCGGAATCATTTGCTAGGTTATTGAATATGAGCAACACGAAGGACAGGTTCGCCTCACTAGGGGGAGCATACAGCGGTAGGATCATTGGGGCCGTCGTCAAAGCCTTCAATCTTGAACAGGGTGTGCTCACTGATAGGACTGCAAAACGCTTTTATGCTGGCAAGTCCGTAAGCGAACACAGCCATGGCGAAATAATTAAGGAACTCGCTCGGACCCTCATTGACCGCTGCATTTCACCGGTTCCTCCCCATCTCCATGAACACGATGTTTCGATGGTAACCGTTGTTTCCGGTGCAATAGCCCTTGCCGCGACTAGGTGGGATGAGCTTTTGGCTACAATTCAGAGCCGCTCAGGGCGAATCGTTGACCGACGTCTGGCCGCAGAGAGATTTCTCCGACTCGTCATCGTCGATTTGTCAGTCAGAGCATTCGCGCTCTTGCGGCTTTCCGGTCTCGAACCAAGTTGGCTGGAGCCACCATCTTGGGCAGAGGAGAACGGTGGCGGCAAACTTCTCCGCCGGCTCACCGAGAGGGCTGGGCTCACTCGTGACCAGTTGGCAGCGCGATTAGGGGCGTCCCCTACCTCAGTCGACAACTGGCTAGACGGAAAGCATAGACCAGAGCCGCAGAATATCGAGAGACTCGCCGTAGAACTGGCATGCACAGGTACAGAAACGCGGCAACTCGAGCAACAGATCAAGCGGCAGTACACTCTTGCGCACATCGCAGATCTCCTCGTGCCATGGATCGGCCGAGAACAGGTTCTTGACATGAGCACGGCTTTGGCCCGATTCGTCTGGTTGATGGCTAAAGACGTTCGATTAATGGATCGACCCCCGATTGAGGAAGCCGCAGGAGCGGAGCTTTTTGCCCTTTGCTTTGGTACCGCGCACCCCTCCACACATGTCCTACTACAAAACGTGGCCCTGGTGGAGAAAGATACGAACTGGAAGAAGGACATCTTGGCAGCAACGGACGACTGGAGCATAGTGTTTGAGTTGGTGGCTTTACAAGCTGCTCAGCCGAGGACGGCTGCCGGGCTCGCACAAGACTTGGTGGACATCTCACCTAAGGAACCGTCTCCCAAAAGTCCTAATGCGGGAGTCGAATCACTCGACAGTCATCAGGAAGATCTTCGGCGACTCATGACGGGGGATGCTGAACAGATATACGATCGCATAGTTCAAGGAGATTTCCCTTCGCCGTTTCAGCTACTAGAATCCGGGATTGCCACACGGCGCACTCTAGTTCGGGATTCTCCCCTAAGCCCTGAAGCACACTATCAACTCGGATCCTTCTTGGGTATGGCGGGCAAGAATCTGATGCGGCGAGACCTGGCTGACGAAGGGATCACCGAATGCAAGATTGCTGCAGCTCTCCAACCCAATTGGGATGCCCCCGCTGTGGAGCCTGGAATCATCTTAGCGAATATCGGTGAATTTGAAGAAGCCCTATTGGAACTTAAGGAGGCCGAAAAGGGTCTACAAGAATCCACACCTCACCTGCGGCACACCATAGGCTACGTGCTTATGGAGTTGTCTAGGTTCACTGAGGCTTTGGTTCAGTTTGAGAGTGTAATGGCAGAAAGGCCGGACTTCGCCCTAGCGGTCCTCTACGCCGCCAAGTGTGCCTTTGCTCTGGGCGACAACGTCAAGGGTCAACGCTACGCCAAAAAGGCTCGACGCTTGGGTGAACCAGGGGAATACCTGGCATGGAAGAGTGGCAGTTATTCCCGACGCAAGAGGAAATAACACTGATAAGCTAGGCCAACGCGTGAGGCAGCGGGCCGACGCAGGAATATTGAACCATTGGTGGGCAGGGTGCAAACGAAACTACATTAAGCCTTTACGCCACTGCTGGCTGACAGTTCCGCTGGGCCAATACGGGGCTTATACTGCTGCCGCAATGCTGAGTTGCGCCATACGATCTGTTAGTCAGATTGTGACATTCCACGAACATTCGCAGTTCACAATAGACACGAAATTCTCAGGTACTCGTGGGCCGTGGACTTGAAGCTAGTTCATAGTCGGCAGTGACCGTTCTCGGCAGTGGTATGGCTTTGCCGCAACACTATCGTCCCCGCACAGGGCATCCCTGATCGCCGTCACTACTAAAGGCCTTCGCTTGCGAGCCGCTTGCGGTTGCCTCGCTTCCAATCTGTGTACCATACTCAGGGTCCCTAGGTTATGATTTACTTGAGCACGACGATGCTTCAGCGTCCCTCCAAGGCGACTGTTGCATAGAGCCCTTGTACGGAGAAGGTGACATGAAGTGGAACGAAGAACTACCGGACGTGACCAAATGGCAACCGCGCTCACACAAGGAAGCCACTCTCAGCGAGGCCTTGCTGATGAGCTGTCAAGCGGCGCAAGGCAGAATCTTGAGAGAAGCAGAAATCGAAAGGAGTTTCAATTCAGACAACTTTGACTCTGGGCCGGGTCTCGAAGACCTTGTACGTCAACAACTCTCGAATTTGCTTCCCGATAGATATTCGGTGGATGCGGGTGTTGTCAATGACAGTCAAGGACGCACGGCCGACGACTGTGACATTGTGGTCAGGGATCGGATATGGGCTCCGCCCATTAAACTGGGAGCAACAACCACATCGCGTCGCTTTCATTTTCCCATAGAGAGCATATACTGCGCAATTGAACTGAAGCAGACATTGGGGTTTCCACAACTTGACAAGGCTATGGAGAAACTCGTCACTATATCAAGACTCTCCCGCCCCATCAATCAGTATGGACACATCACAGAGAATCAGCATTTGGAATTTCTCGACAAGGAAGGACATACGCTGAATCCACTCCGCACGGTGATAATGGGGACGAGGCTCTCGGATGGTATGACATTCGAAGAATTGGCTCTTCGCTTTGGCAGAACCAACTCTTGTCTGAATCGTGACGAAATGGTCAACATGCTATGTGTTCTAGATCATGGAGTTGCTACATACGAGGTGAAGACTGGAGAAACCACTTATCGTGATGCCTCCTTCATGTGGGACAGGAGCGAAGACCTCTATCTGTCGATCGAGACTCAAAAGCCGGACCGAGTCTTTTATCGATTCTATGTTGCCCTGTCTGGACACCTTTATCGATCGGTCCTCAATACGAGGGATATTGTCGGAAATTATGGTGAGGTTAGTCGGCAGTTTGAAGTTCGTGAGTTCGACGGCGCTTTGTACAATCAACATAAGGGTTAGGGCATTGTGCCATACAGGAGCCGAGTAGGTCGCGGCAAAATTCGCAGTACAGGACACCTTGCCCCATTTTATGGCCCTAGACTGACATTGCACTTGAACCAGATCGTGGGGGCCAGGTCACCCTTCATGGCTGGAATCAATGCAGTCACCTCTCTGCCCTTGACAGAATTCACTTTCTTAAGACCCTAAGGCTCCTTGACAGATACGTACTGATGTTCTACGATTTGTTCAAATAGAACTGACGGTGGAACAATGTCGGACAACAGCGCGATCGAATGGACGGACGCCACCTGGAACCCCGTCACGGGCTGCACAAAGATTAGTCCTGGGTGCGCATACTGTTACGCGGAAGGAATTACGTTGAGGTTCAAGCGCGGAGGCCCGTATCTTCCGGGAAAGACTACAATTATGCTCCACCACGACAGGCTCGACGCTCCCAGCAAGTGGAAGTCGTCGCGGCGTGTGTTTGTTAACAGCATGAGCGACCTCTTTCATGATGAGGTGCCTTTTGGCTTCGTGCGGGAGGTTTTCCTCCGGATGGTCAAGTACGATCAGCACATATATCAGGTGCTCACCAAACGTCCCCAACGGATGCTTGAGTATGTTGAATGGGACAAAGGGCCAGCCTGGCCCGATCACGTCTGGGCGGGAGTGTCGGTCGAGAACCAATACTGGGCCGACCGGCGTATCCCACTGCTGTCACAGATTCCGGCAAGGGTGCGCTTTCTGTCGGTGGAGCCCTTGATAAAGGCAGTTGCATTGGACGGCCACCTAGAGCACGTCCAGTGGGTGATCGTCGGGGGCGAGAGCGGACATAAGGCGAGGCCCATGAACGTGGAGTGGGCTGCACGCATTCGCGACGACTGTCTTGATGCTGGGGTCCCCTTTTTCTTTAAGCAATGGGGCGGGCGGTACAGCAAGGCGGGTGGGCGTGAGCTTGAAGGCCGGACCTGGGATGAAATGCCTGCGCTTCCGAATTCGCCGATGGATGCGGCTTGATGTCGACACTCCCCGCGATTCAGCCGCATACCGAAGCGAAGCATCACATCCTTAGTTACTACCTGGACGAGTGGTTCCCCATACTCGGACGTGCCCACAGGTCTTTGCGATACATCGACGGCTTTTCCGGGCCCGGAGAGTATGAGGGAGGCCAGGACGGTTCCCCGATCATAGCCTTACGCTCCGTGGAACGGCACAGCCAATTCGAGGCCTTCGTTCAAGCCGGAAACACTATTGAATTCCTTTTTGTCGACAAGACCCCGGAGTACTGTTGGCATCTTGAGCGCAAGATAGGCAGAAATTCCTGGCCGAAGGCTTTCCGTGTCGAAACCAAGCATGGCGAGTTTGAGAACGTCTTGTCCTGTCTCTTGGATGACGCGGCCTACGGCAGGCTGTCGATGCCACCAACTCTAATATTCATAGACCCGTTCGGTCCGTCTGGCTTCCCCATGGAGCTCCTCGAAAGGCTCGCCAAGTACGAACGCATGGACTTGCTGATCAACCTGAACTGCAACGAGTTCGTTCGGTGGATTCTCCCGGACCCGTCCAAATATGTAACGGCCGACAGGCTCTACGGTGGACAGAGATGGAAGCCGGCCATCAACTTGAGCGGCCGCGAGCGCACTACCTTCTTGGTCCGAGAGTATGAGGATGCTCTCGGTGATATCGGATGGCGAGGCACCAGCTTCGAGATGGTTAATAGCCAGAACCAGACGGCATATCATCTTGTCTTCGGAACGGGCAGTCCTAAGGGCATGGAGGCGATGAAGCGAGCGATGCGCAGCGCCTCACAGACAGGCGAGTTTCGTTATACAGACAAAATCAACCCAGCCCAGCCTGTCCTTCTCGGACTGGACATGGCTAACGAGTATCCAAAGGAGATTGGTGAGCACCTGTTTCAGATGTATGAGGGACAGGAGGTTGCCTTCGACTATTTGATGGCCAACGAGATTGATTGGCACCGAAGGTGGTTGGAGTCAGATCTCCGAAAGGGACTCAATTACTTGGAATACGGCGAGAACCCGAGAATCGCCGGTGTACGCAACGACGACGGCAGACGGCGCCAGAAGAGATCATACCCTAAGGGTTGCTTCATCACTTTTGGCAAACCACAACAACTTCAACTCTCAATGAGAGACTGAAGACAGCGTCCAACTGTACAAAGTCTATCCCATGTGTCAAGGGCGGACTGAATTCTCGCAACAAGCTCCGTCGGCGAGAAAGGCTTGACGACGTAATCGGACGCCTCCGACTCCAGAGCCCGCGCGAAGATTTCGTCCCTGCCGTAACCCGAAAGAAAGATCACCGGCACGCTGGCCAGTTTAGGAACTCGTTCCATCAGCTCGATTCCGTCGGTGCCCGGAAGTATCAAATCGAGCAGTACTAGGTGGGGGCTTTCCACCCGTATGAGATGCTCCGCCCTTGACATCTAGACGAATCGAACAACTCTACTGGTATATGAAAGACATATGTAGCACGGCAAGACCCTAGACGATCTCAGCTAGAGGAATCTGGAGAAGGGAACACCGCCTCGCCGCATCTGCATCGCGACGAGTCAACGGTTCCTAAATGCCATACCCGAGTCCCGCACTTATCGCAAGTAAAATGCTCTTGAAGAACGCTAACACGCGAAAGGGCATCCTTAATCTCTTGGTTCGATGTCCCTCCTTGACTCGCGTGTGATTCGACATTCAGGGTCGCCTGTAGGTCCGCTTCCAGCAATCGGAAGAGTGGAGTCAGGTCCTTGTATATTGACTTGGCGCGGCTCTTCAGGGTTCGTCTAAGTCCGTTCATTACTTCATCAGCCATCCTTTGATCGTTCCGTTGTCCTCTCCGGAACGGAAGGAGTGCCTCTAACTCTTCGCAAGCTTCCTGAAGAAACTCCTCTAGGGCGCGCCGCCCCTTCTGTGCAGCGCCAACGCGGTTCCCATCTACTAACTCCTCACCCGCTTCGACGAGTAACCGATCTCCGTTGTACCGCCTTGTGCGAGGGCCTTCCTCAAAAGACCACGATGTGAAGTGCTCGTCGATCCAAGCTGGTGCGAGCACACGAATGCGTCTGTAGAACTGCTCGTCGTGGGTCAGCAAGATAAGTTGCGTAGTGTCGAATTCCTTAACCAATAACTCGGCCAACCGTCCGCGGTGGTCGCGGTCAAAGCTATTCACGACATCATCCAATACGAGGAAGCCGATCTCTTCGTTGAAGGTCTCGACCATAGCGAGGAACAGCGAAAGGCCCAACGAATTCATATGTGACTCACTCAGAACACGGTGAGGAGGCATCTCCCGCTTGCCAAAGTGGTTGACGGAGAGTTCAATGCCTTTCTCGCCAACCGTCTCGACCTTGACACTTCCGACCCCTTCCTGGGGGTGAAGAAATCGGTAGATCTCGGCAGAACGGTTAGAGATCTGCTGAATTACTTTGTTGAAGTAATTGCGTTGGCGCTGCTGATATCGATCAAATACTTTGGCGGCGAGCATGAACGAAGCGGCTGCCTCCTCCCGTGCACGCGTTGCCGAGTGCCATTCAAGAGCCTGAGCGTGGAGGACTCCGATGTCAACGAATATCTGCTCCCGCGCCGTCGCAGGCGATGGAAGCGAAGCTTCGAGATCCCGGATCGCCGAGGCAACCCAAACGGACACATCATTCTGGTACTGGTTAGCAGCATCCTTACCGACTGCCTCGAATGTCTCTACGTTCTGACTAAACTTGCTTTGGAGACTACCTGGCTGTTGGGGAAGCTCCACGTCTTGTCTGGCTGCACGTCGAACGATGTCTGAACGGCGCTGATCTGCCGCACGCAGTTTTTCGAGGTAAGCTCGTATATCTTGGCGTGCTTTCTGCAGATCGCGCTCTGCACCCTCTAGCTCTTCCAGTGCTGCGACGATTCTCTGTCGCAGCATTGCCAAATCTACTGGCTGACCACACAGCGGGCACTGATCCAACTCTCGCCACGAGCCGAGTAACGAGTCGGCCGCCCGATAGAGGTTCAACGGAAGCATATCCTGCTTGCCCTCATTGACGAATTGATTCCAGTTATCGATCGGGTCCAAAGGCATTGGATCCTCTGACATCGTCTTCAGCTCTGCGAGTATCCCCTTCAGTGCTGCGGCACGATCGTCAGTCGAGCCCTCCGGCACGACGGTCTTGATCCACTCCGGGGTGAGTGCCTCGGCCAGGGTCAGAGGGGCCTGGAGGTCAACTGCAGCGCACTTCCCCGCAAAGGCCGCAAGAATCCCCTCTTCTGAGACTTCTTCCACCAGCTGGCTTAAGGATGCTCGTCGCCTCGCAAACTCCTCCTCACGTTCTTGAACTTCAGTTTCTAGCGCATTCCTGGCGTGTTGGAGATCGAGACGCAACTGATCAATGGCCTCAAGGCCTAACAGTTCTGCGAGAGCGTGCCATTTCTCGGCTTTGGGCTTGTCTACAAATTCAGCTAGAGTCCGACCGCGCAACATAAGCAGCTCGGATCTTCCGATCTTCAGATCCCTCCTATGCGGAGGTGTGTCGTTGGTGATCGAACCCCCAAGCGATCCATTGGTCTGTATGGCAACGGTCGTTTGGAGGTCTTCAGCTGCTCCCGAGTGGCGGATGGCATCGCCTCGCCCCTCTTTCCTGAGGAATTCAACATAGCCCTTAAAGAACCATTCGATAGCGTCTGCAATGCTGCTCTTGCCGGTTCCATTGTCTCCGAGAACCACGCAACTACGTCCACCCGGCAACTCCAGGGCGAAAGTGCCCGGGACGCCGCGGAAGGCCTGCATCTTGATCTTCGTAATCCGCTCAGGCACGACTAACCTCAGAGAATAGCTTTTTGATCCGCTCCCTCCTTTGAGTTGGGGCTGAATTCACGACCCTCAACAGTCGCTGTTCGAACCCATTTGGGAGGGAGTCTATATCCTTGAGAACATTTAGAAGGAAGTCTTCGGCCTTGAGTTTCTTCATACGAGATCCTCTCTCAAAGGAGTGCACGGGCCAGGAAAGGAACCGAGGCGATATCACCCCCAGATACCTGACGCCACTAGTCCAAGCTTCACACGCTCCTTCATGCAACAACAGTCTATACAAGATTATAAGCACTCACTCCGGGTCGTGCGAGGGTGAAGTTGCCTACCGCAGCGGCGACGCGTCGATGTGACCGCCCTTTGCGGCAGTCGGCGCAGTGGGCGTGTCCCCTCTTCGGACAATTCTCTCAGGCGGTCAGAGCGCGGTAGCCGTTGACAGGGGAGAACGTGATGAATCGACCATCCAGTTCTTCCTCCTAGATAGAGACTTCCCACCGAAAAGTTCGCAGTACAGGACACGCTAGCCCACCACCGCTTACGGTAGATACCACCATCTTCGAGATGTGGCTCGGCAGGCTTTCGACGCACCAAGGTCTCTCGATTCCCGTAGTGTGACGCGTATGGGCAGGGGGTACGGAAGGAGCGCCATGTTGGCTCTTGGCTGGACGGCAGGCGGCACCGTCTTCGAGATGTGGCTGGGGGAAACTGTGAGGCCCCCAAAGGCCCTCTCCGGCAATTGTGGTGGGCCGGGGCAAAGCGACTCAAGAAAGGCTCCGCCAGCACCCTGCCCTCCACCCCTCACAATCATGCCTCCGCCTTTTCCCGCCTCCCTCCATCTGGCATCCGGTAGCTGACGAGCGGCGTGGTGAAGATAAAGTTGGACCGTGGGGCTGTTACCGATGTCCGTGTAGACACCCCTCCCCAATAGCCCGACCTGGAGAAGGAGTTGGCTGATTGCCCAGACCGCTGTTCATTCTCGGCGGAAGAGGAGTGGTCTCACCGAAGAGCCAGGAATCGAGAAGGTCGTCTAGTTCCCTGCCCGCCATCTCCTCAGCCACGACCACAAAGTCTTCGGTGGTCACGTTACCCCCGGCATGGCGGGACACATACTCACGCAGAGTCTTGAAAAACGCCTCGTCGCCGATTTCGCCACGCAGTGCGTGAAGGGCCATTGCGCCTCTTGCATACACGCTGCCGCTGAAAAGAGAGTCGGGGTCGGGATTCGCTGGCGGCCCATAGACAGGTCGCCAGACCATCTCCCAGAACTCCTCGAAACAGCCATCGCCGGACTTGTGGTCCAACCACAGCCACTCAGCGTAGGTGGCGAACCCCTCGCTCAGCCACAAGTCCTGCCATGACGCGGGAGTAAGCAGGTTCCCAAACCACTGGTGCGCCAACTCATGGGCTATCAACCTGTCGCCGAAATCCTCCAGGGCCCCTATCCCGTAGACGGGCCGGGGTTGGGTTTCCAGCGGCGGAATCGCCTCGTCAATGACGACGGAGCCGGTGGACTCGAATGGATACGGCCCGAACAATTCACTGAAGAAATCGACTATCAAAGGGACGCTATCCAGACTATCCCTTGCTGATTCGTCTATCGACGCTTCAACCGAGTCAACGACGGTAATCCCCCCAGGACTTTCACTGGCGACGTCGTCAAACTGTGCAACCGCCAGGAACGCCAGATAGCTGGCCATCTCATGGACGCTCTCCCATACGTACGTCACAGTCTCCCCGTGGTCGGTCGTGCTGGTCAATTCACCGTTTGAGGCCGCTTCATAGGGCTCGGGCACCGTGATGATGAAGGTGTACAGGGCTTTATCGGATGGATGCTCATTGACCGGGAACCAGTGCGACGCCCCCCAGGGTTCGCCGTACGCGAGTATCCCGGTCTCGTAGTCTATCCAGCCGGTTAGGAGGCTCGTCCCAGGCACTGGGCTGGTCGAAGGCCGACCCTCGTAAGAGACCACGGCATTGAAGGTGGTTCCTATGGGGATCGGCGCACCAGGTTTGATTGTCAACTCGTACCCGGCGCGAGAGTGGTCGGCTGGGCGGCCATCCACGGCAACCTGCGTAACCGTTAAGCCTCGAAAGTCCAGATTGAACGAGGAGAGGTCCTGTGTAGCGTCGGCTTCTATTTGAGCCCGGCCCGAGATCTCGTTGGCTTCCACGTCAATGTTGAGGGTCACCGTGTAGCGGGAAACGTCATATCCGCCGTTGCCCAGCCCGGGAAATAGAGGGTCGTCCAGCCCTGCCGCGCCGGGACGGGTGGTCTGAATTGGCGTGGGCGTCGGTTCCCGCGTCGTGGTGGCTGTTGGCTCCTGAGTCGGAGCAGGCATATCTCCTTTGTCACATGCCGTAATCACGGCGACGGCCATCAAACCCGACAGCGCAATCCGCGCGGTCGGGTGAAGGGTTTTGAGCAGTCTGTCTCGCAAGCCGAAAGCGAAAGCCAATTGGCGGCCCTTTCGTGGATATAGCTTGAGCATATTGCTCAAAGGGGGCGACCCATCCGGCTCCGGGCCGTGAATTGCCCCCTTGTACGAGAGTCCGCTCGATCCCGGCAAGCGTCATAAGAACCGCATATTTGGAAGCGGCAGGCCTGGGTACCGATTCGGACCTTTCCAGGTAGGTCGACGTGGATGACAGGTAGAAGGGTTTCGGGATGTGGCTGGGCAGCCCGTGAAACTGCCGAGCCCCTCGGCTTCGGCATTGACAGGGTCCTAAAGGATGTCTGAATGTGTGATGTGGCTCCTGACCTCATAAGGGACGATGGCGGGTCGCGAGTGAGGTTGAGGGTGACCTCGCGAGACCTTGGGACGGCTGTGGGGGAAAGTGGGCCGGTGGCTATTGTCGGAACCGATGCTGGACTCCGGGGATAGTGCCCACGGTGACATCCATTCCGATGGGCGCTAGGCAGTCTCAGCCAGTTCCTGACCTTCGTCTCATTCCGCCTTTTCCCGCTCTCGGGGTTCGATGTCGGCACGGATTCCCTCACTGATGCGGTCTGTCTCATCCTGGAGGTCCTCAATGCGCAGGAGCGCGTCCGCCTTCGGCAGCTCCAGCACCCCCTCCAGCCCCTCGCAGAGCGTGTCGAACCGCGGCCACTCCGCCGCCTCGAAACCCTCCGGAGCAAGATCTCCACGCGACATGACCCACGAGCACATGACGAAGACGCCTCTCTCCGCATCAAGCGCCTCTTCGCAGCTGTCCTCCTCGACGCACTCTTTCAGGTCGCCCAGCCGCGCGTCGAAGCGTCGTGCGAGCGTCTCCGAGTCGGCAATCCAGTCCTCGACGTCAGGAAACAGACGCTCGCACCCGGTCAGGACCACTGCGGCGAGAGCCACGACCCCGATGAGCAGGACGGTCCGAATCAATCCGGCACCCGCTGGATCGGCGCGCCGGTCTCGCCCATCATAACGATTGTGTCCGTGTCATCGTATTCCATCATCATGTGGGTCCCGCTACCCACGGCGACGGACAACACAGGTAAATGCCGCTGCATTCTGGAAGGCAACGTGATAAGCCTCAACCTATATGAGGAGCACGAATCAGCTAGTTTCCACAACAGTACGCGGAAATCCGGCCACATCCTAGAGTCCAGGGCATAGACACATGCCTATAGCTGGTGTGGTTCATACGCCCTTGATGCCTTCAGCTCATTGGACTAAATTCTAGGATATGAATGACTGCTGGACGGGTATTTCCACCTGGCCGGTTCGCCTGCGTTGACCCTCTCATTTCGAGGCTGAGCACACCGCGCCGGGTAGAGGGCAAGTCGCATTCCAGCCGAATCTGCCGTAATCCAACCTGACGGAGACAAGTCCTGAATCCAGTGAGCACAGCGGCCAGCGCGCTTCCAGCCTTCCTGCGGAGCTTCGACCTGCCGGAGCCGGGCGAGCTGCGCCGCGTGGCCAGGGTCTATGTCTGGGGGCGCTGGTTCGTCCTGTCTATTGCCGCGTTCGCCTGGCTGTACCCGCTCAACGTCGACGAGGTGGTGTATGCGCCGAACGCAGCCCTTGCAATGCTGCTGTTCGCCACCAACGGATACCTGCACTACCGGCTCGCCACGGAAAGGACCGTGTCCTGGCGGTGGATGCTCGCGCTGAGCGCCCTGGACCTGGCGATGCTGAGCGGCGGCGTTGCGGCCCACCGGGGGTACGAGTCCCCCTTCTTCGTGGGGTACTACCCGTCCCTCGCCATGTTCGCGGTGGTCTTCGGGTCGGTCAGGCTCACCCTCGTCTGGGTGACGATGGCGGCGGCCGTCTACGCGGCCCTCTGCCTCGCGGTGGAGCCCGGGCTGGACTTCTCGGCCAATGACGAGGAGATACTGCTCATAAGGGTTGCCGGGATGTACACGGTGGTGGTCGTCGTCAACCTGATCTCCAGGGTGGAGCGCATACGGCGGATGGAGGCGGTGGAGAGGGAGCGGGCGCTTCAGCGGGAGCGCATCGAGCTCTCCCACGCCATCCACAACACGATGGCCCAGTCCGCCTACATGATAGGGGTGGGCATCGAGAGGGCCAAGGAGCTTGCCGACCGGTCGAACGAGGAGCTGATGTCCACGCTCGACGAGACCTCGGCCCTGTCGCGGTCGGCGATGTGGGAGATGAGGCACCCGATGGAGATCGGGGAGATCTTCGAGGGGATGGAGCTTGGCGGGGTGCTGGAGTCGCTGGCGGCGACCTTCTCGACCATCTCCTCCATACCCGCCGAGATGGTGCAGTCGGGCGTCGAGCCGTCCCTGCCCACCGCGACGCGGGGCGCGCTGTTCTCCATCGCCTTCAACGCCCTGACCAACGCGCTCCGACACTCCCATGCGAGTCACGTCCGCGTCGGCCTCGACTTCGAGCGGGACGGCCTGCGGATGTCGATTGCCGACGATGGGACCGGCCTCCCCGACGACTACGCGACGCGCGGCCAGGGCTTCAGGAACATGAGGGAGGACGCCGAGCGCCTGGGCGGCAGGCTCGTCGTGGAGACGAGCGAGTCCCAATGGAGGACCGCCGTGACCTGCGAGCTTCCCTATAGGCACATGAGAGGAGGGAGCTGAAATGACTTCAACACCGACCAGAGTATTGCTGGTGGATGACCACCCGGTGATGCGTGACGGTCTCCAGCAGCTGCTGGAGCGGACCGGCGAGTTCGAGGTGGTGGGACACGCCGGAGACGGAGAGGAGGCGGAGCGGGTGGCGAAGGAGGTGGTCCCGGACCTCATCATCATGGACGTGCTGATGCCGGGCAGGGACGGGATAGAGGCGTGCCGGGAGATCATAGACGCGCTGGAGGACGTCAGGGTGCTCATGCTGACCGCTTCCACCGAGAAGGACGCCGTCATAGAGGCGGTGGCCGCCGGCGCCGACGGATACCTTCAGAAGTTCACCGGGACGGAGCAGCTGTTGGCAATGGTGAGGGACGTCGCCGGAGGGGAATACCGGATGCCGCGTGACGTGATGAAACGAGTGTTCAGACGGCTGCGCCACCTGCCGGAGGATATCGATTCGCCACGGCGGAAGGAGCTGACGGTGAGGGAGAAGGAGATACTCGCGCAGTTCGCGCAGGGGATGTCGTACGCCGCCATCGCCGAGTCCAGGGGCAACCGCTCTTCGACGGTCCGCAACACCATCTACCACATACAGGACAAGCTGGGGTACGGCAGCAAGCAGGAGATCGTCGTCTGGGCCGTGCGAAACGGACTGGTGGACCGAGAGCTCGGTTGAGTTTCTCCCGCACCAACTCCCCATGACTCGATAGCGCCTCCACCGCCCGCCCAACGTCCCACGGCAAGGCAGTCCCGCAGCATTAGCGCCGCAAGCCTCCCGCCTTGCCCCACTGTCGGCCCGCCGGGAACCGGCGAATCAGGCCGTCAGGCAACGGAGCGAGCAGCGACGAGGCCCCTGCCGTATAACGGCGGGGGCCATTGGCTTGTTTCAGACCGCAGCAGCGATTCCGACGCTCGCGGCTGCGCCCCGCGCGCTCCCCGCCATTTCCCGATCGGTAGCCGATGGGAGTCCCGTTGAGCGTCCGCTTCGCTTCCTGAACACGCCGGGCTGAGACCCGACGCTACATGGGCATAGGCCGTTTGTAGTCATTTGCCTACGCAACCCCTATAGACAAATGTCTAGTCCAATTTAGACATTTGCTCCTTATATCCGGCCTGGAGGTTCAGTACGCTTTATGTTGACGAGGGCCGCTTTTCGGGCGGCAAGCCTTGTCATGGGCACCGAAGAGTCCAGGCAGTCATACAAGGTAAGGAGATAGGAACCATGATGACTCGCACCGATAGAAGACGATTCCCCGTCCTGTTCGCCGCCATCGCGGCCCTGAGCCCTGGCGGGCGCAGCGCTCGGCCTGCTCCTCGCCCCGGTCCAGGCCCAAGAGGCCGAGACGCTGCTTAGCAACACCGGGCAAACCGCTCAGCCAGGAAGCGGGGTAAGTGTCGGCAGTTACAGACAGGCGCAAGGGTTCAACACCGGCTCAAACGCTCCCGGATACCGCCTGGACAGCATCGAGTTGCACGTGTTCACAGTGCCTGACACCCCGTCCGACGTGACGGTCGAGCTTTGGTCGGCGACCAGCGACTCCGAGCCCGACGCCTCGGTTGCCACGTTGACCCACTCGACCGGGACGTGGGCCACCGGCGCCAACACCTTCAACGCTCCCACGGGTACGGAGCTGGACGCCAACACATTGTACTTCGTGTTCGTGTCCTACAGCGGGGAAGGGCAAGATCTGATCCTAACTTTCACTACTTCGACGTCCCACGACAGCGGCGAAGCGGCGGGATGGAGCGTCGGCCGGGCGTATGAACGCCAGACCAGCTGGTCTGAGCACTTCACGACTGTGCGATTGATATTCAAAATCAACGGCGCAGAGACCATGGCAGAGACCATGCTGATCAACCAGCCCGGCGAGATCAGGGCTTACTGGACCGACTCCGCGACTAACGACGGCAATTTACAGGCAGGTTGCGCAGGCACGGAGCCCTTCCGCGCCTACTGGAAGCGGCCGAAAAGCACCGACGAGTGGGAGGCCGAGGTGACGGCCGAGTACGGCGCCAGCAACGCGACCCACTCCACCATCGGGTACGTCGGCGACGGCTTTCACGAGCTGACAGGGACGGTCGACATCCGGGACGGCGAATTCGGTGTGGTGAGCAATCCGGGTCCGCGGCAACTTCGGGGACGACGGATGGGGCGCGTGGTCGCGGCCTACGGAGTTGTTTTGCAACCCGCCGCCCGGGGGTCTCTGATCGCCCGGGGACTGCCCGGTGACACGGTGACTCAACACCAGCACAAGGAGGAGACATGAACGATTGACGGGAAAACTCGCTCGCCACCTCCGGCTCATACCGGCAGGCCCGGCGCCAATCCATCGCCTCTCTCTTGCAGACAGCAGACTGGACCAACCGAAAGGAAAAGGAAACGACATGCGTACAAAGCTTCTCACCATAGCGGCCATACTGACTCTAGCGGCGGTATCAACGACCATTCTTACCATGACAGTCCTGGCAGGCTCGGGAAATCCCGGCGGCGCTGAAAGCCTGCACCCCGACTACTCCGACTCGGACCACGAGTCCAACGAGATCGTGGACGTCCCCTGCGCAACCGGGTCGCATACCAAGCACGTTGTACCCGATGATGGAACACAAACTGTTACCGAACATATGCATCACGCCACCTGGTACTGGTACGACAGCGATGCAGACGAGTCTTCCCCACCGGAAGATCGGGTGGTCAAGCTCGCGTGCGGCGATGTCCCCCATGTCAACCACACCCCAACGATAACCTCCTGGGGCAATTACGGGACCGTGGGCTGGGACAGCGACGACGACAAGTTCACTTTCACCGGAAACACCAATACAGGCTTCGGCAAGTACACCAAACTAAGGCTGGACTACTGCAACGGCTTGATCGACGACGGCAACGCCGGCGCTTATTCGCCCTTCGAAGGCGTCCCGGATCTGTGTGACAGGTACTTCTTCGACGCGAGGGAGCAGCGCCCGTTTCCGTCGGGCGGGATGTAGAGGTTGCGGTCCGCCTCGTAAAGCCGCGACTCAATACATGATGAAGTAAGCGGATAACTAACATCAAGATTACCAAGGTCTCATTGTCATTGGCGGCGCTGGACGCCTTTGGGCTGGCATGGAAGGAGAGTGAGATGAGAAACCCGAATAGCAATCGAGCCGGATTGGAGAGGTACGGCGGGGTCCGCCTGTTGTCTGCCTTCATGCTCTTGGTCGCGATCTGCTCTTTCACCCTTTTGGGGGAAGGGCCTCAATCCGCGGCCGCCAATGATGGCGCAGGGGCGCCTACGGTATCGTCGCTTGAGATCACGTCCGATCCCGGAGACGACGGCGTATACGGCGTTGAGGACTACATAAGGGTCACCGTGACGTTCAGCGAGGATGTCGTCGTAGAGGGATTCCCTGGCCTCACGGTGGTAATTGGGGATAGAGAGGCCAGGGCGAGATACGAAAGCGCATCCGGCGCAAAAGTCGTGTTTGCAGCCTGGGTCAGCAACCTCGACCTGGACACCGATGGCGTATCCGTGAAGGCAAACTCCCTTGAGGCGCGGGGCGGCAATTCCATTGAGGACGCTGACGGCAACGCGGCCAATCTGGCCCACGACGGCCTTGACGATGACATCGACCACAGCGTTGGCGTGACGCCGGTCATTACAGGCATCGAGATCGTTTCCGACCCCGGAGACGACGATACCTACCAGAGAACGGACACCATCGAATTCAAGGTGTCTTTCAATATCGACGTTGGCGCAAGGGGTGGCAGACCCCAGCTCAACTTCGTGATTGGAGATGGGGACAGAGTGGCCATCTCCACTGGCAGCTCCGAAAACGCCTACCACTTTCTGTACTACGTGAGATGGAACGACCAGGACGCCGACGGCATCTCGTTCAAGGCCGACGCGCTCAACCCGAATGGCGCCCGCCTTCAAAGCGCCGCCGGACTAGACTTGGTCCTCTCAAGCGACGCTGTCCAGGACGATGCCGGGCACAAGGTCGACGGCTCTCCCACCCTGGAACTGTACGGCGACCAGTCCCCAGTGGTGCGCGAGAACCACCGTCGAGCGATAGGAAGATACGTCCAGACAACCGGCTTCTACGGACAGGAGGACCCGACGTTCGGGTTGACGGGCGACGACAGCGGCGACTTCGAGATCACCACCGATGGGACCCTCTCATTCAAGAATCCGCCCGATTTTGAGGACCCTGCCGATTCGGACGGCGACAACGTGTACGAAATCACGGTGACGGCGTCTGTTCCGGGGATGCATGACGGCTCGCTGGACGTCGCGGTGACTGTCACTGACGTGGTGGAGAGAACCGACCCGGCCGGGGCTCCCACCATAACTGGTGTCGCCATCACGTCCGATCCCGGGGATGATGATACCTACGGGCTCGGAGACTCCATAAGCGTTTCGGTGACGTTCAGCGAATTTGTCGGGGTAAGAGGCACGCCGCAGATCGAATTGAACGTCGGCGGCGAAGCCAGGAGCGCCGACTTCCATCCTCCCGCCGGCGCGACGCTGACCTTCACCTACGTGGTCGCCGGCGGCGACATGGACAGCGACGGCATAGCCATAGGCGCGAACAAACTCACCCTGAACGACGGTTTCATCAGCAACTCGGTTGGAAATCCAGCGGTCCTGACTCACGACGCCGTCGCCGCTGACGCCGGGCACAAGGTGAGCGCTCCCGGAGGACTATAGGCATCCAGGGAGCGCCCCGTAGAGCCGCGACTCGGCACATGATAAAGGAAGTGGACAACTAACATGAATATTACCAAGGTCCCATTGCCGTTGGCGGCGCTGGCCATGCTGGCCGCCCTTCTCCTTGTCGCCTGCGGAGACGGAGACGCCGAGCTGACCCGCGCCGAGGTCGAGGAGATCGTCCGTGCAGAGTTGGCCGATGCGCCCGCACCGGAGCCGGGACTCACCGCCGACGACGTGGAGGAGGCAATCCGCAAGGCCCTGGCGGACATGCCCCAGCCGGAGGCCGGACTGACCGAGAATGAGGTCGAGGAGATAGTCAAGGCCGCCATCGCTTCCATCCCCGATCCACAACCCGGCCTAACCTCCGCCGAGGCCGAGCGGATAGCGCGCGGCGTAGTGGCCTCCATCCCGCCCAGGTCCAGCCCCATCGAGTACACCAAGTTCTTCGTAGACAAGGCCATCAACAAGTACGACACCCAGGGACTCGACGCCACCCTCGCCTACTACAACCGCCCGGAGAGCGTCGACGGCCAGTGGTACGTGTTCATCATCGACGAGAACGATCTGGTAGTCGGGCATCCCGACGCCAACCGTCTGGGGCTGGATCTGAACGGCTGGGTGGGCACCGACGCCAACGGCTACAACTTCGGGCCGGAGATGCTGTCGGCGACGGAGGAGGGCAAGTGGGTGTCCTACGTTTACCGGAACCCGGAGAGCGGCGGTCTTGGTATCGATTTCGATCACCTGGAGCTCAAGAACGTCTGGGTGGTGCGGCACGACGGGCTGCTGTTCGCCTCCGGCTGGTACATCAACGCCGACGAGTTCACCAAGTACCTGGTAGCCACAGCCGCCCGCGTGTTCCGTGAAGTAGGGCTGGAGGGGACCATCGCCTACTTCGCCAGCCCCGAGATTGCTTTTGCGGGACTGCACGCGGTCATCGCCTACTACAACAGCGCCGAAAACGTTGAAGGGGACTGGTTCGCGTTCATAGCCGACGAAAGCGGCACGATCATAGACCACTACGACAAAGGCATGGTGGGAACGGACCTCAAAGACCTGCTCGGCATAGATACGTTCGAGGCCACCGCAGAGGGCAACTGGGTGACCACGGAGGACGTGCGCGTCTGGGTCCTCGGCCAGGACGGGATGACGTTCGGTTCGGGTTGGCATAGCGGCCCCGACGAGTCCAACTGACGCCGCATCCATTTTCGGGAGATATTCACTTGGGATTCGATAGGCCAATAGACGGAGTGGAGACAGCGGTCACAGCAGCCCGTGTTGCCGTGAGACCCGCGGCCCCGTCCGCCTTCCATCGCAGCCTAGCAACCGCCATCATTCTGGCGATTGCGTTGACCCTGCTCTTTGCCGCCTCGTTGGGAAAGGGCGTTCCACTGGCCCAAGCTAGTGTTGAGAACACCCCGGCGACCGGCCTGCCAACCATCAGCGGCACCGTCCAAGTGGGAGAGGCGCTGACGGCGGACATCACCGGCATTGCCGACGCCGACGGCTTGACAGGCGTGGCATTCACCTACCAATGGCTGGCCGACGACGCTGAAATCGCCGGTGCTACGGGGTTGACCTACGCCCTGGCCGATGACGACGCGGGCAAGGCCATCAGGGTGCGGGTGAGCTTCACCGACGACGCGGGCAACGCAGAAACGCTGACCAGCACGGCCACCGTCGCAGTGGCCCTGGTGGCATGGTCCGCCGCGTTGACCGTAGGCACGGACACATCCTACATACCGTTGGCGTCGGGCTACTCAGCCTGGGGAATGGACGGGACACTCTCAGCCGACACCTTCACCTTGGACAGGACGACGTACCGCGTCCTGGTGCTCGCACACCAATCCGACGGTCTGGTCCTTGGCATTGACCCGGAACTGCAAGGGGACTTCACGCTAGGCATCGGCGATGTTCAATATGAAAGGCGGGAGAGCTCGCGCCCGATCACCAAGTACCGAGACGCATATTGGTGGGAGGCCCGGGACTGGAGCTGGTCTGCGGGGGACACGCTGGAAGTGAGCCTGACCCTGACGTCGGGAGCAGACGCTCTGGTGCCGCAATTGCCGCTGGCCCCGCCGGCGGCGTGGTTCAGACTGGCGCCGGAGAACCACAACGGGGTCGATGGGTTCACCTTCCGGCTCCACTTCAGCCAGGACATTGCAACCGGCCGCGAGACTCTCCGGGACCATTCCCTGGAGGTAACCGGAGGTTCGGTTACCGGTGTTGAAAGGGTGAACGGGTCCCACCGGATATGGGAAATCACCGTGGCCCCAGCCTCGAGCGGCGATGTGACCATCGCGTTGCCGGCCGACCGAACGTGCGAGGCACCTGGGGCTATCTGCACCGCCGATGGCAGGGAACTTCACAACCGGCCCGAATTCACCGTCCCAGGCCCGGACCCGGGCAGCGATTCGAGCAGCGAGGAGCCTCCGGCCGACGAGCCTACTCCCGCCTGGTCGGCCACGATGACGGTGGAGTGGGTCCACTGGGGCTACGGGTACTACTCCACCAGCGCCAAGCAGGCCGGATCCCTGTCCCCGGCGTCGTTCGAGGTGGTCGGCACGACCTACACCGTGAACATGATCGAGACGAGCGGCTGGATGTACATCGGCTTGGACCGGGAGCTTCCCTTCGGCTTCGTGCTGGAGCTGGATGGCGCGCGGTTCGCCTCCGATGATGCGTCCTTCCAGTCCTACAGCTACGGCAACCTCTACCAGTGGAGAGGAACGGATCTGAGTTGGAACGACGGAGATACCGTGGAGGTCCGGCTGCTTCCGACGGCCCCCGACGGTCGCGCCACGGGAGCGCCCACCATCAGCGGCACCGCCCTGGTGGGAGAGACGCTCACCGCCAATGCGTCGGGCATCGCGGACCCGGACGGACTCGCAGGCGCCAGCTTCGCCTACCAATGGATGGTCCTAGGGAGAGACATCGACGGAGCCGACAGCCCCAGCCTCACCCTCACACGCAACGAGGTCGGCCGGACCATCCGGGTGCGGGTGTCCTTCACCGACGACGCGGGGAACGTGGAGTCGCTGACCAGCGAGCCTACGGCCGCGGTTGCCGCCCGGCCCAACAATCGTGCCACGGGAGCGCCCACCATCAGCGGGATGGCCCGGGTGAACCGGGTGCTACGGGCGCACACATCGGGCATCGCCGATCCAGACGGGATGGCCGACGCCAGCTTCGCCTACCAGTGGACGGCCGGGGGCAGCGACATCGACGGCGCTGCTGGCGCCAGCCTCACCTTGACGCCGGACATGGCCGGCCGGGCCGTCGGGGTGCGGGTGAGCTTCACCGACGACGCCCGGTACCGGGAGACCCGGGCGAGCCTGTCGACTATGCCGGTGCAGCCGGCGAGCGAGTGTACGGGAGCGGGTTCGGGTCCTGCGCCGAGGTCGATTGCGGTCGGGTCGGTTCCGGTAGTGGTCGAGTCCACGGTTGAGAAGTACTACGTGCTCTATGTGATGCACCAGTTGAACGGCGAGACTGCGGTGGAGATCCCGGTGTCGGTGACTTTGGGTCAGGCCGGCACGACGACGCTGACCGAGCAGCTCTCGGCTCTCCCGGCAGAGCGCTACCGGGTCGATGAGTTTCTCATCGCCGAGCCGGGCGACCTCGACGGCGACTGCGTCGACGACATCACCGAGCTCGGTGATCCGGCGGGGATGAACCCGCTGAACCCCGCGCCGCCTGTCGAGTTCGTTGACGGCGTGGTGGCGATTCCCGACCGTGAGACCTTCGAGGCGCTTTCCTACCAGGGCAGGCGTGTCGTGATTGATCATCATCTCAGAGGCCTGGAGTTCGTCAAGTTCTACCTGTTCCGCCTGGACACCGACCGCCCGGTTGTTTATTTCATGAATACCGAGACACACCGGGCACACTCCTGGTTTGGATGGGTCATCGATCTTTGGCACAAACCTCTCTGGTTGCAGGGTGAGATGAGGGGTGAGATCGTATACCACCCCAATGTGGTCGCTCCCGACGGTTCCCTGGGCGTCTACCGCTTCGAGTTCGAGCCTCAGGATGCCTACTCGTTCGAGGCTGTGGCCTATGCGTACGAGGTGCTGGCAGCCAGCATGCCGCTGCTCGACGACAACTTCGCGTACTACCCGATGCCGGCGCGAGCTCTGCCGCTGTATCACGAGGAACGGGCGCTCTTCGACGATTCCCGAGTCAATGTGCTGTTGGAGGAGGATATCTTCCCCGATGTGGACTTCATCTCCCTGAACAAAGCGGAGGGGTACGGTTTCCTCCGGGTCATGGCGCTGGAGGAACGCCCCAACCCGCGCGACGTCGTCATCTATGAGACCCTGCCCAATGAGCTCTCCCGTGTCGCCGGCATCATCACCACCGTGCCCCAGACGCCGCTGTCGCACGTCAACCTGCGAGCTGTGCAGGACGGCGTCCCCAACGCCTTCATCCGCGATGCCCTCGACGACGACGACATCGATGATCTCATCGACAGCTACGTTCACTACACGGTGGCCGGGAACGGATGGACCCTGCGTGCCGCTACCCCTGCGGAGGTCGATGCCCACTACGCCGCCTCCCGCCCTGCGCAGACCCAGACGCCCGAGCGGGACCTCGCGGTCACACAGATCACCGCCTTGGGCGACATCGAATTCGACGACTGGACCGCGTTCGGCGTCAAGGCGGCGAACGTGGCCGTGCTGGGAACGTTGGGCTTCGAGGACGGCACCGTGCCGGAGGGGTTCGCGGTGCCCTTCTACTTCTACGACGAGTTCATGAAGCACAACGGTTTCTACGATGACGTCAAGGAGATGCTGGCCGACCCGGATTTCCAGAGCGATTTCGACACCCAAGAGAAGGAGCTGAAGAAGCTGCGCAAGAAGATCAAGAAGGGGGAGACGCCCGAGTGGATCATCGAGGCGCTGGAGGATATGCACGCCACCTACCCCGATGGGCAGTCGCTGCGCTACCGGTCCAGCACCAACAACGAGGACCTGCCGGGGTTCAGCGGCGCGGGGCTGTACGACTCCAAGACCCAGGACCCCGACGAGACCGCAGAGGACGGCATCGACAAGTCCATCAAGGGTGTGTGGGCGAGCATGTGGAACTTCCGGGCCTTCACTGAGCGCGAGTTCCACCGCATCGACCACCTAGCGGCGGCGATGGGGGTGCTCGTGCATCCCAACTACTCCGACGAGTTGGCCAACGGCGTCGCCGTCAGCTTCGACCCCTTCGGCCGCAGGGACGGGAGCTACTACGTCAACACGCAGCTGGGCGAGGACTTGGTCACCAATCCTGAGGCGCACTCGGTGCCTGAGGAAATGCTGTTGCACCCTGACGGCACATACACCGTAACTGCATTTTCCAATCAGGTTCCCGCAGGGCAACTCCTGATGAGCGACGCCCAGTTGGATCAGCTGCGCAGGCATCTAGAAGCGATCCATGACGAGTTCGAGGATCTGTACAGTATTGCATCCGGCGAAGACTTCGCCATTGAGATCGAGTTCAAGATCACCAGCGACAATGTACTGTCGATCAAGCAGGCACGCCCGTGGGTCTTCAGCGTCCTGTCGGCATCCGCTGCTGCCAACTCTCCTGCCACCGGCGCGCCCGCCATCAGTGGCACGGCGCAGGTGGGGGAGACGCTGACGGCGAACACATCTGGGATCGCCGACGCCGACGGGCTTAGCAACGTCCAGTACGAGTACCAGTGGCTTGCCGACGACTCCGAAATCGCGGGAGCGACCAACGCCACCTACACCCTGGAGGACGCTGACGAGGGCACGGCCATCAAGGTGGAGGTGAGCTTCAGCGACGACGCCGATAACGAGGAGACGCTGACCAGCGCAGCGACAGCGGCGGTGGCGGTGGCGGCCATGCCCAACTCTCCTGCCACCGGAGCGCCGACCGTCAGCGGAACGGCGCAGGTGGGGGAGACGATGACGGCGGACACCTCGGGCATCGCCGACGCGGACGGGCTTAGCAACGTCCAGTACGAGTACCAGTGGCTTGCCAACGACTCCGACATATCAGGAGCGACCAACGCCACCTACGCCCTGGTCGCCAAAGACGAAGGCAAGGCCATTAAGGTACAGGTGAGCTTCAGCGACGACGCCGATAACGAGGAGACGCTGACCAGCGCGGCCACGGACGCGGTGGCGGCGGCGCCCAATCCCAACAGCCCGGCCACCGGCGTTCCCACCATCACAGGGACGGCGCAGGTGGGCGAGACCCTGACGGCGAGCACATCTGGCATCGCCGACTCCGACGGGCTTGGCAACGTCCAGTACGAGTACCAGTGGCTGGCCGACGACGCCGAAATCGCGAGGGCTACCGGCTCCACCTACACCCTGGCCGACGACGACGAGGGCAAGGCCATCAAAGTGGAGGTCAGCTTCACCGACGACGCCGATAACGAGGAGACGCTTACCAGCGCAGCGACAGCGACGGTGGCGCCCACGCCCAACAGTCCGGCCACCGGAGTGCCCACGATCACCGGGACCGCCCAGGTGGGAGAGGCGCTGACGGCGAACACATCAGGGGTCGCCGACGCCGACGGGCTTGGCAACGTCCAGTACGAGTACCAGTGGCTGGCCGACGATACCGACATCGCAGGCGCTACCGGCTTGACCTACACCCTGACCTATAGCGAGGAAAGCAAGGCCATTACGGTGCAGGTGAGCTTCACCGACGCCGCCGGCAATGACGAGTCATTGACCAGCGCGGCGACGGCTGCGGTGGCCGGTGCGCAACCCATGGAGCCGCCAGACAAGCCCACTGGCCTCGAAGCCACCACGGCGACCCACGACTCGGTGACCCTCACCTGGGACGACCCCGGCGACGACACCATCACCGGCTACGTGATCCTGCGCCGCATTCCCGGGGTCGACCCGGAGGGCCACTTCGATGAGCTGGTGGCGAACACGGGGACGGCGGCAACCACCTACACCGACGACACCGTGTCGGCTGAGACTCGCTATACCTACCGGATCAAGGCGATCAACGGGGCCGGAACGAGTGAGCGCTCCCGCTGGTCCCACATCGACGTCCCGGCAGCGCCCGTACCCGACAAGCCCACGGGCCTCGAAGCCACGGAGTCGCACGGCCAGGTGGTCCTCACCTGGGACGACCCCGGCGACGACTCCATCACCGGCTACGTGATCCTGCGCCGCGTCCGCGAGAACGATACCGGGGGAGACTTCAGTGTATTGGTCGCGGACACGGGCAGCGCCACCACCACCTACACCGACGACACGGTGGCGGCCAGCACCACTTACACCTACCGCATCAAGGCCATCAACGAGCACGGAACAAGCGAGCGGTCCCGCTGGTTCCACATCGACATCCCGGAGGCCCCGTAGCGGGTAGCGAGGACTGCGAGGGCTAGGGAGCCGTCGGCAGAAAGCTGTCCAACGAGTTGGCGCCGACCGTCAGCGGTCCGGGCCGGCAGAGGGCAACGAAGAAAGCCCCCATTCATCCCCTCGACCATGCCATCAGCCCACCTTCCGCAGTGTCTGAGCAACTTTGGAAAGGCCCTGGGGCTGACCGCGGGCTCTTGCGCTCCGCACACCGTACCGTCATGAACTCCGCCCAGGGGAACAGCGACTGCTACGGCTCCGGGGACCTTGATACCGGCCAACGGGCTAGGGCTAGCGATATGTGCATAGGCGCCTTGTAGGCATTTGCCTACGGGACAGCTATAGACAAATGTCTAGTGCAAAATAGACATTTGCTCCTTATATCCGGCCTCGAAGCTCTCTACGATTTATGTTGACGAGGGCCGCTTTTCGGGCGGCAAGCCTTGTCATGGGCAACGAGAAGTCCAGGCAATCATACGACGTAAGGAGAGAGGAACCATGATGACTCGCACCGATAGACGACGATCCCCCTTCCTGATTGCCGCCATCGCCGCGCTGGCCCTGGCGGGGGCTGCGCTCGGCCTGCTCTTCTCCCCTGTCCAGGCGCAGGAGGCCGAGACGCTGGTGAGCAACACCGGTTAAGAATACGGAAGGAACCCTTTCTTTTACAACTATCTATTCCGCTCAGGGGTTCACCACTGGTTCGCAGGCCGGTGGATACGTCCTGAGCAGCGTTGAACTGGACGACTCTCAAGTCCCCAACACCCCGGACGATGTGACCATCGCGCTGTGGTCAGCGACCAGCAGCTCAGAGCCTGACGTCCAGGTCGCCACGCTGAACCATTCCAACGGGACGTGGACCACCGGTCTCAACACCTTCAACGCCCCGACGGATACGCGGTTGCGCCCCGAGATGACCTATTTCGTGTTCGTGTCCGATGTCACCTCAGCAGGCGAGCTTCTGAAAATACGCTACACAAATTCGTCATCCGCCGACTCCGGCGGCGCGTCGGGATGGAGCGTCGGCAGGCGGGCTTTTACTGATGAGCAAGGCATCCAAACAGGCAGCTATAGCCAATCAGATCAACGTTTGAAATTCAAAGTCAACGGCTATGAGCTGCGCAACCAGCCCGACGAGATCAGGGCCTACTGGACCGGCCCCGATCCTGACAACGACCAAAACAACGGCAATAGACGGCTCGAGTGCGCCGGCACGGAGCCCTTCCGCGCCTTCTGGGAGCGGCCGAAAACAGCCGACGAGTGGGATGCCGAGGTAGAGGCCGATCCCAGGTACGGCGCCAGCAACGTGAGCATCACCATGAGTAACACCGACGGGAGGTGGCCCGAGCTGACAGGGACCGTCCACATCCTGGACGGCAAATTCGGCGTGGTGAGCATCCGGGTCCGCGGTAACTTCGGGGACGACGGTTGGGGCGCGTGGTCGCGGCCTACAGAGTTGTCTTGCAACCAGCCCGGGGGTCTCTAATTGCCCGGGGGCCTCTGATTGCCCCGTGAAACCGTGACTCGGCACAAGCACAAGGAGCAGCAATGATGACTGGCGCCGGTAGACGAGGAATCCCAATCCTCGACGGAGCTGGCGGCCAGGATCAGGGCGGCCCTGCGCAAGCGTGCGGCGCCCGAGCTGGCCCAGCCCTCCGAGCCCTACGTGCGGGGAGACCTGACCGTCGACTATCCCCAGCGCAGGGTGACGGTGGCCGGAACCCCCGTGGAGCTCACCGACATCGAGTACCGGATGCTGGTCGAGCTCTCGGTCAACGCGGGGCGGGCGCTGACCCACGTGCACCTACTGCAACGGGTCTGGGGGCCGGACAAGGGCGAGGACTCCGGGCCGGTGCGGAACATAGTCAAGAGGCTGCGCCGCAAGCTGGGCGAGGATGCATCAGACCCGGCCTTCATCTTCGCCGTTCCACGCGTCGGCTACCGGATGGAGAAGGGGGAGGGGCAAGAGGGGGACATCATAACCCCGCACGAGGGCGCACCTTACGTTGACGGCGCTAACGACCTATCTTGACTTGAATGGAGGACAGCATGGCCAGACAATTCACATCAGCCGACTGGAAACTGATCAGGGCTCGACTGGACGAGGACCCACGGCGGTACGGTCTGCCGCAGAGGGAGTACGGCTCGGTGCTCCTGGGGTCCTTCAACATACGAAAGTTGGGGTCATCCCGGAGCCGCAACGCCGACACCTGGGAGTTCCTGGCGGATGTCTGCCGCAGCTTCGACCTGCTGGCCATCCAGGAGATCATGGACGACCTCAGCGGCCTGCGGCGGTTGATGTCTCTGCTTGGGCCAGAGTTCAGCATGGTGGTCTCGGACCAGACCGGCGTGTTTCCCGGCGAGCCGGGACTGGGTGAGCGGCTTGGATTCATCTACCGCTGGAATACGGTGGAACGGATGGAGGTCGCCAGCGATGTCACCTACGACCGGACCAAGGTCATCGACTCCATCGCCGGCAACTACGAGGCGTTTACCAGCGACCTGGGGCCTTACTCGAAGAGGCTTGCGGACTACCGGTCGGGAAGGCGCAAGACCAAGCCGAGGCTCAAGCTGAGCGTCTTCCTGTCCTTCATCCGCCAGCCCTTCTGCGTGGCGTTCCGCATACCCGGGCATCCCGGCACCCGGCCGTATGAGTTCATGGCCGTCAACGCGCATCTCTACTTCGGGAACTACATCGACGACCGGCGCCAGGAGTTCAACGCCCTGGTCGATTGGATCATGAGCCGGTTCAAGACTCAGAGCCATGCCTACTACCCGAATTTCATGCTGCTGGGCGACCTCAACCTGGACTACGACAATCCCGCCAGGGACCGGGGGCGGATAGAGGAGCGCATCAAGTCGCTGAACGGGGAGTTGGATGAGGCCAACGTCAACTTCCCCTTCCTGGACGTGCATCCGGGCCGGGATGACATCTTCCGCACCAACGCGCGGCTTACGGAGACCTTCGACCAGATCGGCCTGTTCAACCGGGACTCGCGTCTGCCGTCCTACACCGAGAACGCGACGATGGGGGCCAATCCCCTGGGGCCGGACTACGGCGTGTTCGAGTTTGGCGACCTGTTCAGCGAGGCCCTGCTGGGCCGTCCGTACCGGGATCTGTCGTCCAGAGAGAGGTCCGCCCTCGTGCCTCGGTTCGAGCACAAGGTGAGCGACCACCTGCCGCTGTGGATACGGCTGCCCCTGCCCACCCGTTGAGCCGCCCACCTGAACCAGGTTGAAGAAGGAAGGAAACAGAAATGGATGACCAACAGCGGAAGAGCCGGGCCATAGACCTCTGGCGGGCAGTCGCACAGACCGACGAGTTAGTGGACTTCTTCACCGGTATGTTCGACGTCATTGGCATCACCATAGAGGAGACCGGCGAGGAGTTCACTGTCAGAGTCGGCGAGGGCAAGGTCCACATCGAGCCGGGTCTGCCGGACAGGTCGGACTTCCTGGTGCCGCTGAAGATGGAGAACGTAACCAACATGGTGAGCCACGCGGCGGACGGCAGGTTGGACGCGTTCGAGACGTGGCGCATAGCATCGGTCCTGTTCACGCCCCTCACCCGCGAGACCCTCAAGAACCCGGTCATGTCCAGGGGCATCCTGCGAAGGCTGGCGAGGGTGGATGACCTGATCCACGTTAGGCTGCTTGGTCCGGAAGCTGAGCAGGTCGCCAGCCACACGCTTGTGTTCGCCAGCGGTCAGTGGCTGGTCATAGAGGGACTCCACGGACAAGCTAGGAGAACGTTCAGCATGACCGGAGAGGAGTGCGTCACCTATCAGAAGCAGGTATTCACGGCGATGAAGTCAAACAGCATCTTGGGTTGGATGCGCTTCGCCCGATGGTATATCAAGTGGCGGCCAAGCGCCTCCGCTTGATATCGTCTACACACCTGGAATCCTCGCATTCCTCCGCCCCCACGCATCACACTACAGGAATCGATAGACCTCGGTGCGCCGACAGGCTGCCGAGCCACAACTCGAAGACAGCGGTATCTACCGTATGCGGTGGTGGCCCAGCCTGTATCGATGTTCAGCGACGCAGGTCGCAGCTGCGTTGACACAAGGGAGCGAATGAATCCTCGATGTCCCTATGGTGTGGTCCATATTGTAGGGCGACCTAACCCTCGCGACGCAGCGTTCCTAGGGGACCGCGTCCAGTGCGGGCGGCCTCAGGTCGATCCGGATCTCAGCGATCCGCTCCGGCTCCCCGACGATGCCGCGACGCTGTAGCGCGGCCAGCATGTCTTCCTGCCTCGGCTGACCGAACACCAGTCGATAGAGTGCCAGCGACTCCTGCAGCCGCTTCCATTGTTCTTCATCGCGGCTCAAGGGGAGAGCCATGATTCGTCGTTGCAGCTTAGCATCTCCCGGATACATCCAGAAAGGCATGAGGTCGCCCAGACCGTGCTTATCTTCTGCAGCGGCGGCTTCGAAGACTGCGCTCCAGGGATCCGTGACTCCCGGAGCTAGTGCCGCCGATCGGTGAGCAGCCGCGACGTTCTTCCTGATCGCGTGACCCTTGTAGCGATCTACACGGCCCTCGCGCTGCTCAAAGTCGACGGGGTTGGAGGGAAGGTTCCAGTGGACGACCGAGTGGCACCACCAGTGGAAGTCGATCCCCTCCTGACCGACGGAGGTGGTCGCAAGGACGAACGGCCAGAACGGCGAGTTGAAGGCTGCCCTGACCTCGGGCAGTCTGGCTTCATCCTGGCTGTAGCGCGTGCTGCCGTACCGCAGCGCGTACCGGCTCGGGAAAGCGATTCCCTCCCCATCGAAGTGATCAATGTCGGTTGCGCGGTAGACCGATTCCCTGAGGGCAATAGCGCGTCGAGCGGTAGCTGCAAGCGAGATAAGCCCCTCATCGGTCGTCGTGTTGACTCCGGATTCCCCTGCGAGGTGGTGGATGTACTCGTCAAGTACGGCCTGGAGTCCTCCGTCGATGCAGTAGCGGGCTACCTTTCGCCAGTACGCACCTTCCTCCTCGCGTGTGCTGCTCGAACTCGCGTACACCCTGTCAAGGAGCAGCGTCGCATCGGCGCGGGCGAACAGGCTCCGCAGGCCGGACGCTAGGATCGCTGCCGCTCGCCACCGACCCAGCTCGGTGACGCGGTCGCCCGCTCGCCGCAACCTGCTAAGCGCTCGCCACGCGATGTTCCCTGGCGCCCCCAGACCGAGGAGCGCACTGGTCTCTCGAAGGTCTGCTGGCCGTTCCGATTCCGGTGTTTCGCCAGCGAGGGCCCTGAGCATCTGCTCCACATGCGCATCCAGTGCACGCGGCACGCCCACTTGATCGTGTTCGGGCGTTGGTCCCGCCATTGCCTCAGCAAGCGTGCTTCGTGCCTCCCTGAGAAGCGCAGATGCAAGCGCACTGCCCCGTTCGGCAACCACCGGCGCGAACCAGTACCAGACGGCGCTCGCTGTGGAGGAGGTGCCACCGTCCCGACCGACCACTGGTTCGACGCGGCTGCGCGCCCACTCGAGCAGACGATCCACGCTCGGAGGATCCGGGTAGTCACGGGCGGCAGCCATCGGGTCAGTGCGCGAGGCCAGTTCCGCCTGCGGCCAGAACAATGCGAGCGCCGACATAGAGGCGGGACGGCCATCCACCAACCGATAGTCGAGTCGGGTTGGGTTCGCTGAACTGGATCCTTTGAAGATCCGCCGCTGAACTTCATAGCTCAATAGTGACGCGATGGCCGATGGTGCGGCCACCCAGCTGGAGAAGATGAGCCGCTTGGTGATCGCGGTTAACTCGACCGATTCGTACGGGCCGCCGAGCGAATGGTAGGGAAGGGACGGAGGCATCCAGAGCAATCTCCACCAACCCTGACTGAGCGTCTCGGCAGCCAGGGCGCGCATCCTTGCGTTTGCCCACTCGAGCGGCTGAAACCGCTCCACATCGGACTTCGCGATCCGCTGTGCGCCGCGGAACAGTGGCATCAGCTGGGCCCGGTGATCAGGAACCTTCATGGTGGCACGCACCTTTTCCCCAACGCGATATCCGTTCAGAAAGTTGAGGAAGTATGGGGCCGACTTCCAGTACTCGACGGTGAGCGGTGCCCTGACCTCTTCCGCGACGCGCCGCAGGGCGAGGAAGCCCGTAAAGTCCTTCGCCTGAACACTGGTCGGGCCAGTAGAGGAAACAGTGGTGGATGGCCCGCTGCCCTCGGGACGCTCGGTTCGGGCGATCCATCTTCGCAGTTGGGCCTGCACGCTATCCCGAATTGCGGAAGTCGGCTCGCCTGAGAGCGCTACCTGCCGCAGTGAGTCGAGATCAGCCCGCACGGAGGCCACCGGCTCCTCGGAGTCAGCCAGGAACTCCAGTGTCTTCAGGAAGTCTGCGTAGTGATCAGTCCCCATTGCCTCCTCTTCTGCGTATGTGAAGGCCTTGTAGGGAGTGGCCGATAGTAGCAGCACGCGCGCGTCTTCTTGCCTGAAGAACTCGTCCGCCAGCTCGGCTGCTTCGCCGGTCTTCACGTCGAGCAGATCTTTGAAGCGTTGGAATTCGTCGAGGATCACGAGGTCCGGCTCAAGTGCCTGGACAGCTGCTCGTGCGAGCATTCGACGCAAGTCTCCGACAAGCCTGCGCGCCGTGGCGTACTGACTTTCTGTCAGAGCCCTGCGCCCTTCGATCTCATCGATCAGGGAGATGAGAGACGCGCGCTCGCAGCTCCTGTCGAACTCCTTGAGAAATGCTTGGCGGATGCTTGGCTCAAAGCGCAGTGAGAGAACGGGAGCGATGTTCCACTCAAGGAATCTGCGGCGGCTGGTCACAGCCCCCTGGAAGATTCGCTGCGCCGCTGTCGCCCGCGCCCCGCGAAGACCCAGGTGATCGCTCAGGAGCACGTAGAGCACAGCACGCTCCTCCTTCCTCCCCATCTGCCATCCGAACTGGAAGGAGGTGGCCGGTGTGAATGCGACGAATGTGACCGGCTTCCCCTCGCCGTCTTTCGTGGGCTTCAGCAACTGCGGCTGGGTGATCAGCAGACTCAGCCGGGTCGCGAAACTCGGGCTCTCCGAGCCAGTGATGTTGAGCTTGCGAATGTTCTGGGCGGCGATATCCGCATTCGAGCACACGTAGACAATGTCGATGCGTTTCACATGGTCGACCTGCTGCAGGTGTTTGACGGTCTGGGCGATGACTTCCCTGGCGACATGCGTCTTGCCCAGGCCTGTTTCATCGGCCACGAGGAAGCGCCGCGTCGAGTTTTGATCACGATACAGTCGGCGGAACGCGTGTTGAGCCGTCGCTCGCTGAAAGTCGCTCAATGCCGCTGGCCCGCCCGCCCGGATTTCCTGAGTCACGAATTCTCCTCTAACATTGCACGCCTTGCCTCGAGCGCCGGCAGCCACACGTCATCCCACCCCTGAGGAAGGACCGCACTGCCGTTTGGCCGAAGACGAAGGTGATCGACTATCGATTCTAGGTGATCGATTGACTCGGGACTCTCGGAAATGGCACGCGCCAGCAGTTCCAGGAAACCCTGTCCAACACCCGCCGACCAGTTCGCTGGGCCATCGACCGATGTGGCAAAATCGCCGCTCCTCCCCGAGGCAAAACCGATGAGTAGGATGAGCAGCCGCAGGAACTTCTCCGTCGTGTCGATCTGCCGGGCCATGATCTCCTGGAGACGGTCGTCAGTCGCACCGTCGAGTTGCGAGCAAATGACCGTAGAGTGCTCAACCGGTTTCCCCTTGACAGTACGGCGCGCATTGAGTTGAAGAAACGGAGTGACGTCTGCAAGCTCCCTGGGTGGCAACTCAATGTCGGCGGGTTCCACTGGACTTAGCAGGCAGGTCTCTGCCGGCCGATTGTGTGGAGCGATAGTCACGCTTGTTCCTTCGGGAAAGCGTGGCAGCGCCGTCTCCGACGTTACACGCGACATCCATCCAGCTACCCGGTTAGTGACAATTGTGCGGAAGCGGACCCCTCCGGCGATATCAAGGAGCAGGTCCTCAAGAGCTCGGCTGGCTGTGCTTGCCTCATCGATTTCCGGCCTCTCGGAGGCAACGTATGGCATCAGCATGGTGCGGAACGGCGCGTCTTCGCCGACAAGTGCATCGACCCCGAGCCTTGCGACCGGGCCAATGAGCTCACAGAGGAACTCGATGTTCCCGTCGTTGAAGCCCGCATCCGTAGCGTTCGCGGACCCGACGAAGAGATGTGCGAGTCTGGCCCGCTCGACCACGAAGATCTTCGCGTGCAGATGTGTTAAGAAAGTCTGGCTCGTTTCCTCCTCGACGTCGTCGGCAGAGAGGCTCGCGGTGGGGTCGAGCTCGTAGACCTCCAGGTGATCGAGGGAATCCGGCTGAAGCGTGGCGAGTTCCTCACCCCGCGAGACCAACACTGTCTTCTGACCGGCCCTCGGCCGGAGGAGACGCCGAATCGCCCCATCGCGGACGAATGGTGAGATGGTTAACTTTCGGTAACCGCTGAAGTGCTCTTCGACCGGAAACGGGGGCGATCCCGGAAGTCCGAGAGGGTGGAAACGAGCCTCGCGAACGCCATCCGGCCGGTCCCAGCGAACTCGATTCAGCTCCTCTGCGAGCGCTGCTAGCTTGGCACTCCGGGCTGGAGGCAACTGTGTGACGGTCAACCCGGACAGTGCGGCAAGGAACCGCGTGAGCGGAGCGTTGCTCTCAATCGGCCGTCTCTCCAATCGCCCGTCGAGCCAGAGTATCGTATCCCAACTGCGATCGGCGGTGAGGTTCCGGGAGAGCACGAGCAGTCGGAAGGAGGGCTCCTGGGATCGATCGAGGAATCGAAGCACCCAGACCTTCGGATGAAAGATGTGGCCCGGCCTGGGTCGTCTCACCCCGTGGACTACGTTCTCGAGCAGTGCCAGCAGATCGGACGGCCACTTCCCGGCGTTGATGGCGCCCGCCTGGCAGAACACGTCGAACCGGTCGCTCATCCCCCGCAGTGACTCCATCACCTCAACGGGGTCCGGCTGCTCATTAAATTGAAAGCCCGCGAACGCAAGCGGGACCATCAGGGCTGTCTCGAGATTGAGGGTGAACGTCGTCGCGACGGCATGATCCAGGGAGTGGCCCGGGGGAGGTCTAAGCGCGTCCAGCAGGAGCGCACGGTTGTCAGGGGCGAGCACGGTTGGCCTCCCGCCCATCGACAATGTCGTCGAGGAGTCCCGCCACGACCGGCCAGCGGAAATTGAGGCGGGCGGATCCGGATGCCCCTCCCCACTGCCGCATGAGCCTGTCATTGCGGAGTCGTGCTTGACTTCGCTTTTGATGAAACTCCCGGTTCCTAACTAGCGCTCTGGCATTGTGATCGTCCGCGAGCCCATTGCCGATCCGCCTACGTATCAGGTCGACCCAGTGAGTCACGAAGGCCCGCGCAGGCGCCGCAATCGGTCTTCCCTGATCGGCGACCAGCGTCCACAGCAGGTCCAAATTCCAACCTCCAATGTCGCTTGCCTCGACCTCGCGGTTCCAGTCGTCAAGTCGGGCTGTGAAGTCGTCACGGTGACCCTCATAACCAGCGAGGCCGAGCTCCTCGGCGCGTTCGGCAAGGAGCACATTGTAGAGCAAGCCGCCCCGTGCATTGCGACCGCGAAGCGGCGAGCCTCTTCGAGAGCGTCGCGAACTCGTTCCGTCGCCGCATCAGCCTCGGGTTCCTCCCACACATACCGGGCACTGACAGAGGGTCGGGTCCCCTTGGTGACCAGGAATTGAAGCATCGTATCAGGCACAGCTTCGGCAATCCTCTCGGCAAGCCATGATGCCTCGTCAGGCGTGAGGGCAAAATCGCAGTGGGTGAAACTGAAGAAGTCCCCTGGGGCCGCGGGAATCGAGGGAGCCCAGACTGCATCGGAGTGTTCAAGGAACTCGGTTGCGTCGTCCAGCGAGCCCGAGGTCTGACGGAAACCCACGGTCTGGGCAGCCGTTCCCTCTTGCCTCAATATGCCGAAGCGCCGCAGGCTGTTCCAATAGATGTCTGAAGGAAGATTCTGGACCGCAGATCCCGCATAGCGGCCGATCAATCCTTCGAGATCACCGCCGCTGCGGAGCGTGCCGATGAGACGCCGTTCCTGCTGTTCGACCCACGAAGAGAGTTGAGTGCCACGGCGTCCGCGCCGCGCTCCCTCACGGAACAGCCAGGGCACGAACAGAAAATACCGAGCCCGGGTGAGCAGCACGGACGTTCCCGGAAAGAGCGTGTCGCTCAGCGCGTCCCTGATCACGCCGAGTCCCAATTCGTCACGACTCTCGCGCTGTGAGAACATCGCGATGATCTCCCGGGCCCTACGTTGGTCAGCCTCGGAATAGTCGAGCCACGCGAGAACGGCCGGCGGCATTTAGGTTCCCTTTCTGGAAATTACGTCCAAGGCAGGTGAAGGTTGACGTGGATACGCTTGTCACATGTTACCCACGGCCTAGCCTGATATCGGTTCATTCCCGCTCGCTGAGACGCGACATACGACCACCCAGATGCCGAGTCGTCCAAAATTCAAGAACGGGTGCTCGCAATTGTTACAGGGCCAGTGTAGATTCGCAATGCCGGAAGTACGCAGCGAGAGCAGAGGCCAAAATTCGTTAAGGCGACTAGCGGCTCAGCACGCAAGGAAAGTGTTGCCGCGTTAGTAGGCAACCCGATGGTCCCTATAGGGGTACTTCCAAAGTTCGCAATTCAGTATGCCCCGGCACACTTTTGCCGGTTACTTCTTACTGTAGACAGAACCAAAACTGCCTAACAGTAGGTGTTTTCTCTTCTGTTGTGACATCCATCTATCTCGACTCTTCAATTGATATTCAACGCCGTTACCTGTACCGAACGGGCAACCATAATCTCGTAAATTGGGCACGACTCCGGTCATCCAGATTACATTGCCACGCCTGCACCTGATCGATCACTCCTTAACACGATCACTCCGTTCCGAGCCCTTATGTCATCTTGGGTGGCCATAGAATCTTGAAGACTACATGGTACGGCTTTGGCGTAGGGTCCAGCTTGAACGTCGATAACACGGGGAGCCTGATCTACGGCATCCGAAACTATGTGTGATATGAGTCTCCTTTTTCGGGCTGATCGTTAGTTTCCCCACCTGGCTCTCACCTTTTGAAAGTGGCCGACCCACGGAGACTTGGGAGAACGAAGACTGTTTGACGGTCAAATTAGGGATGACCCATCCCAACTTCGGGTACACGGCAGGCTACAAGGGCAGGTGTTGGTGACCAATAACACTAGCTGCGGAACCTTATGCAACAGGTGACTGTTATACTGGGGACTATGCGTGAACCGAAAATCGCGGCTGACATGGCATTTGTAGCTTTCGTGCCCTTTTTCCTCCTCATCACCACCAACGTCCGACTCGTGATGAACTTCCGATGACAAGCGGTGTGCGAACCGTCGATCGGCTGAAAGAATGGACCGAAATGAGACTAGGAAGGCTTGTAATCGCGATACTGCCCGCCGTTGCCGTCGGTACTTTCGCCCTGCTGGTTACCGCGTTCCTCATAGTCCGGTCGGCCTCTGCCCAGAGTGACGATGCTCCCACCTGCGCCACCGGAGGCGCGGTGCCTGACGCCGCCAACAACCCGGGGCTGGTGTCCGACTGCGAGGCGCTGCTTGCGGGACGAGACACTCTGGATGGCACCGCGACGCTGAACTGGGCGGCGGATACTCCGATCGCGGGGTGGGAGGGTGTCACCGTGGACGAAAGTCCGCGCCGCGTCACGGCGCTACACCTCTCCAAAAAGGACTTGAGCGGTGTAATTCCTGCCGAACTGGGCAGTTTGGCCAACCTCCAGGTTCTGTACCTTTACGATATGGAGTTGAGCGGGGAGATTCCTGCCGAACTCGGCAGCTTGACCAACCTGCAAATGCTGTACCTGTCCAATATGGAGTTGAGCGGTCCAATCCCCGCCGAACTGGGCAGCCTTGCTAACCTGCAAGGGCTGCATCTCCCCTTTAACCAGTTGAACGGCGCGATCCCTGCCGAACTTGGCCAGCTTTCCAACCTGGATGTGCTGGGTCTCTCCTATAACCGGTTGACCGGCACGATCCCTGCCGAACTGGGGAGTCTCGCCAACCTACAAGTGCTGTCCCTCGGCAATAACGAGCTAACTGGCACGATCCCTGCCGAACTCGGCAGCCTCGGCAATCTGCAAGGACTGTACCTCGGCGAAAACAGATTGACCGGCCCAATACCCGCCGAACTTGGCAGCCTCGCCAAACTGCAATCGCTGTACCTCTTCAATAACGAGTTGACCGGCCCAATACCTGCCGAGTTGGGCAGCCTCTCCGCCCTGCACTATCTGTACCTCTTCGGTAACGAATTGACCGGCGTAATACCTGCCGAACTGGGGAGCCTCGCCAACTTGGTATTTCTGTACCTCAAAGAAAACCGGTTGAGCGGTGAGATACCGTCGGAATTGGGCAACCTCGCCAACCTGATAGGGCTGTCCATTAGATACAACGAGCTGACGGGCGCGATTCCTAGCGAACTTGGCAGCCTCGACAATCTGCGAGAGCTGTACCTAGGCGGAAACCGATTGACTGGCGTGATCCCTTCCGAACTGGGTGGCCTCGCCAAACTGCAAACGCTGAATCTCTCAGGCAACGAGTTGACCGGCGCGATACCTACCGAACTGGGCGGCCTCGCCAAACTGCAAACGCTGAATCTCTCAGGCAACGAGTTGACCGGCGCGATACCTACCGAACTGGGCGGCCTCGCCAGACTGCAATTGCTGGATCTCTCAAGCAACGAGTTGACCGGCGCGATACCTGCCGAACTAGGCAGCCTCGCCAGACTGCAGTCGCTGGACCTCTCTAACAATGAACTGACTGGCCCGATCCTAGTTGAACTGCTAAGTCTACGAAAGCTGGAACACCTGTACCTCGCCGGGAACCTATTAATCGGGTGCGTCCCCGATGGACTGCGCGATGTGCCGGACAGTGACCTCGACGAGCTTGGTTTGCCTTTCTGCGACTGCGCCACCGGTGCCTCGGTGCCAGACGCGGCTAACAACCCGGGGCTGGTGTCCGACTGCGAGGCCTTGCTCGCCGCACGTGACACTCTAGCCGGAACCGCCACTCTGAACTGGTCGGTGGATACTCCGATCGCAAAGTGGGAGGGCATCTGGTTGGAGGAGACGACGGAGCGGGTCACGGTATTGAATCTCTCCGACAGATACTTGACGGGCGAGATCCCTACAGAACTTGGCAGCCTCGCCAACTTGCGAAGGTTGCACCTCGACAGCAACGGGTTGACTGGCCCTATCCCCGCCGAACTGTGCAGCCTATCCAATCTGGAACGACTGGAGCTTCACGGTAACGAATTGAGCGGCGCTATCCCTGCCGAGATTGGCAGCCTCGCCAGCCTGGAACGATTGGAACTTCACAATAACGAGTTGACTGGTGCTATCCCTGCCGAACTGGGCAGCCTCGTCAACCTGGAACGACTGGAGCTTCACAATAACGAGCTGACCGGTGCAATCCCTGCCGAACTGGGCAGCCTCGCCAACCTGGAACGACTGGAACTCTCCGACAATCAGTTGACCGGCCCGATCCCTACCGAACTTGGCAACCTCGCCAACCTGCAACGGCTAGCCCTTTCCGTAAATGGGTTGACCGGCGCAATCCCTTCCGAACTAGGTAGCCTCGCCAACCTGCAATCGATGTACCTCGGCGGTAACCATTTGACCGGTGCGATCCCTGCCGAACTGGGCAGCCTCGCCAACTTGCAATCGCTGTGGCTCGTCGAAAACGAATTGAGCGGCGCGATTCCTGCCGAACTGGGGGACCTAGCGAACCTACAATTGCTTGTCCTCTCCAGCAACGAATTGAGCGGCGGAATCCCTGCCGAACTTGGCAGCCTCTCCAACCTACAAATGCTGCACCTCGGTAGGAACGAGTTGAGCGGCGTGATTCCCGCCGAAGTGGGTGCCCTTGCCAACCTGAAATGGCTGTATCTCCAAGACAACCAGTTGAGCGGTGAAATACCGTCAGAACTGGGCAGCATCGCCAACCTACAAGAGCTTTACCTCAGCAAGAACGAATTGAGCGGCGCGATTCCTGCCGAACTGGGGGGTCTCGTGGATCTGCAGTTTCTGGTGCTCTCTAGCAACGAATTGAGCGGCGCGATCCCTGCTGAACTGGGCAGCCTCGTCAACCTGCAACGGCTGTACCTCCATAACAACCAATTGAGCGGTGAGATACCGTTGGAACTGGGCAGCATCGCCAACCTGCAGCGGCTGTACCTCCAAGACAACCAATTGAGCGGCGCGATCCCTTTCGAACTGGACAACCTCGCCAACTTGGAAGAGCTGTATCTCGCCGGCAACCCGCTGACTGGGTGCGTTTCCGAAGGGTTGAGCGACGTTCCGAATAATGACTTAGACGACCTTGGTCTGCCATTCTGCGACTGCGCTGGCGGCAGCGCGGTGCCTGACGCCGCCAAAAACCCTGGGCTGGTGTCGGATTGCGAGACACTCCTCGCCGCGCGTGACACCCTGGCGGGGACCGTGACGCTGAACTGGTCGACGGATACCCCCATCACAGACTGGGAAGGTGTTACAGCCGGCGGAATGCCTCCGCGCGTCACCGAGTTGAATCTTCATGATCTCCGGTTGACCGGCACGATCCCTGCCGAACTGGTCGACCTCACCAACCTTCAAGTGATGAACTTTAGTGACAACGAGATGACCGGCGGGATACCTGCGGGGCTGGGCAGTCTCTCCAACTTGCTGGAGTTGAACCTAAGCGGCAACGAGTTGACCGGCGGGATACCTGCGGGGCTGGGCAGTCTCTCCAACCTGCTGGAGTTGAACCTAAGCGGCAACGAGTTGACCGGCGGGATACCTGCTGAGTTGGGCGGCCTAGCCAACCTGCAAGAACTTTCGCTCACCGGTAACCAGTTGAACGGTTCGATCCCTGCCGAGCTGAGCAGCCTAGCCAACCTGGAACATCTGGAGCTTTCCTATAACCCATTGAGCGGTCAGATCCCTGTCGAACTGGGCAACCTGTCCAACCTGCAAGTGCTGCGGCTCTCCGGGAACCAGTTAACCGGCGCGATCCCTGCCGAACTGGGAAGCCTGTCCAACCTGCGATTGTTGTACCTCGCCGGGAACCAGTTGACTGGTACGATACCGACCGCACTGGCCAGCCTCACCAACCTGCAATGCCTGCATCTCGGCAAAAACGAACTGAGTGGCGCAATACCTCCCGAGCTCGGCAGCCTCTCCAATCTGGGATGTCTGTATCTCGATTACAACGAACTGAGTGGCGCGATCCCTGCCGAACTGGGAAGTCTTACCAACCTAAATACGCTGGACCTTAGCAACAACGCGTTTACAGGCTCGATCCCTAAGGAACTAGGCAGTCTTGCCTATCTGCGACATTTGTTCCTGTCCGATAACCAATTGACTGGCGCAATTCCTAAGGAGCTGGGCAGTCCCAACATCCTGACATTGCTGTACCTTAGCAACAACGACCTGACCGGCACGATCCCTGCTGAACTTGGAAGGCTCGCCAACCTGCGTTGGCTATACCTCGACCACAACCGATTGAGTGGTGCGATTCCTACGGAACTAGGAAATCTCTTCTATCTGCGAAAACTATACCTCGCAGGAAATCAATTGAGTGGGGAGATCCCTACCGAACTCGGCAACCTCGCCAGCCTGCAAGAATTGTACCTCGATAACAACCAATTGACCGGCGTGATCCCTACCGAACTCGGCAACCTCGGCAACCTGCAAGAATTGTACCTCTCTGGAAATCAGTTTTTTGGGTGTGCCCCCGACGGATTGCGATACGTGCCGGACAATGACCTTGCCAGTCTCGGCCTGCCGTTTTGCGGGGACTCTGCCTGTGTCACGGGAGGCGCGGTGGAGGAAGTTGCCAACACAGGACTGGTGTCCGACTGCATTACCTTGCTGGCCTCGCGTGACACACTAGCCGGAACCGCATCGCTGAACTGGTCGGCTGATAGGCCAATTATGCAGTGGAAGGGGGTCACGATTCAAGGCACACCACAGCGCGTGACACGGCTTGACCTCCTCGGCAGAGGCTTGAATGGGACGATACCGTCCGAGTTGGGCAGCCTCGAGATGCTGACCTACCTGAACCTGAGAAGCAACGATCTGACGGGCTCGATCCCAGCCTCGCTGGGCAATCTGGGTAACCTTACCTACCTGAACCTGCACAGCAACAACCTGAGCGCGTCGATACCGGACTTCAGCATGACGATGCTGGAAGAGCTGTACCTGGCAAACAACTATGATGAGACGGTTGAAGGCAGTGGCTTGACGGGAGGCGTCCCTGCGTGGCTGAACGAAATGACTAACATGAGGGAACTGTGGCTCTGGGGAAATCGACTGAGCGGCACGATACCGGACCTGAGCGGTATGACAAGTCTGCAGAAGCTCAAGCTGTCCGGCAACAACCTGACAGGCGGCATCCCGTCCTCGCTGGGCTCGATGAGCAACCTGAAGTGGCTCATCGTTCAGGACAACCCTCTTGGTGGCACGATACCGGACCTGAGCGGGATGATGAGCTTGACTCACCTGTGGCTCCACACGAATGAACTGACGGGCTCGATCCCGGTGACACTGGGGATGCTACCCAACCTGGACGACCTCAATCTGCGCGACAACATGCTAACGGGCCAAGTTCCGGATCTAAGCGGCTTGGACACCGTCACGCGTCTTCGCCTCCACAACAATATGTTGAGTGGTGAGGTACCAACCACGCTAGGCGACCTTGACAATCTGAGGCAACTGTGGCTGCACGGAAACAAGTTGACCAGCATCGCAGCTGGGCTGGGCGAACTGTCGGATTCGCTAATTGAGATCACTCTCAAGTGGAATATGTGGGATGACAATGCCTGTGTGCCGGCCTCACTGGCCAACGTGGCGACCAATGACTTCGCGGAGGCTGGCCTTGAAATCTGCGGATCTAACGACGGCTAAAGTAAGCTGACGAGATCCTAAGAGTCACTGATTCCTGCACTCAAGAAGCTAGGTGAGGGCGACCTTGTCCAGTGGCTGCTCACTGGCAGTAGTCAGTCACCCCTTTCTAGTCGCATGGTGTGCCCTTCCGAGATACATTCGCTGTAGAGGACACGTTGGCCCCACCTGCCTAAATCAAAACCTCCCACCGGAAAGTTCGCAATTCAGTATGCCCCGGCTCACCTAAAGGGACTTGAACTTCCTACAAATATTATGGTGATGATTGCTCTTGCATCGACTATGATAACCATCTATCAGAATCGTTTATCGAGGAAAGCTCTCTGATCCGGTCTACTTGCTGACTGGCAGGAAGTCTCAGCAAAGCTCGCAGCGCGTGTATTCCCAACCCGCATGCACCATTACCAAGGCCGAGTACCAAGTCCTGAGCTTCTGACGATAGGAGGAGTAGACTCAGGACCTGGGTTACATGGGCCCGAGAGACTCCAATATCGCGAGCAAGGTGTGCTCTCGAACTTAACTCGCCAGTATTGATTCGCCGGTTCCATTCCTGAGCTAGGGCTACAGGGTTGCGATGCAAAGGTCCTTTAGGGCGGGTAGGGGGCATTTGTGAGATTGGTTGCGGGAACTGAAACTTAGCCCAGACGTAGGTTCCCAATACTGGCCGCGCCGGGGAGCCACTCACCCCTCTCTTCAGTGCCTTAGAATCCTCAACTGTCGCCGAATGCGTAGCTAAGGCCGTCTCCTACAGGAAACCGGAGAACTCTCGCACTCCACTCCGAAATGCCACGCTGTCAGCGGGACGGTTACTGACACGGCATATCAACTTGCGAGCACCATTTACCTAAGCGTAGAATCGGGACGAATACCCGTACTGTTGCGGCGCTTTGGGGCCGCTCCATACCGGTTGCGGACTTGGGCAATTGGAGCGATCATGGGTGGCGAAGGCCGGGTAGTAGTAGTCTCCAATAGGATCCCTTCCGCATCCACGCCCTCTAGCGAGGAGGAAAGACGCAACCTTCCCGTCGGTGGACTCGTGAGCTGCCTTCGGCCCTTCCTTGAATCCCGGGGCGGGATCTGGATGGGCTGGGACGGAAACGTCGGCGGCCAAGGAGACACCGCCCCTGCTACCATCACCGAGGTCGAAGGCATCCGTCTGGCCTCCGTCTCACTCTCCAGGGACGAAGTCGAGGGCTTCTACAACATCTTCTCCAACCGCACCCTCTGGCCGATCCTTCACGGCTTCCCCGACAAAGCCACCATCAGCCATGACAGCTACCGCGTGTACCGCAGCGTAAATCAAAAGTACGCCGCCTCCCTCATAGACCTCCTGAGGCCCGACGATCTGGTCTGGGTCCAAGACTTCCACCTCTTCCCCCTTGGCCGCGAGCTTCGCAAGCTCGGCTGGACGGGCAGGATCGGGTTTTTCCTTCACATCCCCTTCCCTTCCTCCGAGATCTTCGGCATCCTGCCCTGGGCCCGAAAATTGCTAAATTGCCTATTCGACTACGACCTCGTAGGTCTTCAGACCCCAAAATATCTCCGTAACTTTCAGGAGTCCTTTGGCGACGAGCTTGGGGCCGTAAGTATCGGCGACACCGTACACCACCGTGGCAGAACCCTGAAGGTGGGCTCATTCCCCGTTGGCGCAGATGCCCAAGCATTTCAAGAGATGGCCCTGAGCCAAGTCCCGACCCCCGTTAGCCGTTTCCTGGAGGACTTCCCCAAGGACAGACAGCTTCTTCTCGGGGTGGACAGACTTGACTACACAAAGGGGATAGTCCAGCGGATGCAGGCCATTGAGCGACTGTTGGACGACCACCCGGAGCTCCGCGGTCACGTCACTCTCATCCAAATCTCGGCGCCCAGCCGGGTCAACATCCCCGAATATGCCCAGGAACGCGAGCGATACGACTCACTCGTCGGCAAGATCAACGGCAGGTTCGGAGATGCTCACTGGATGCCCATCCACCCCTTGCACCGCCCCTATTCCCAGCAGGACCTCGCCCACTTATACCGAGAGGCCGACGCCTGCCTCGTCACCCCTCTACGGGACGGCATGAACTTAGTGGCCAAGGAGTTCGTGGCCTCCCAGACCTCCGACCCCGGGGTCTTGGTTCTTTCCCGCTTTTGCGGCGCCGCAGAGTCCATGCAGGACGCCCTTATGGTCAACCCTTACGACTCTCAGCAGACGGCTTCCGCCATCTACCGTGCCTTGACCATGCCCAGACCCGAGCGACAACGTCGCTGGAAGGCCCTCATAGGGGACGTGAGCAGTCACACCGCCGGGACTGGTGTTACAGCTTCCTTGCTGCCCTGGGCGAAGCGTAAGCCATCCAACGCAGAAACTCCTCCACCTCCCCCGACCCCGACAGACGATAGTCTGCTTTCCGCAACACTGCTTCCGGCGTTTCCTCATCCGCGACGGCTACTGCCGCTCCCTTTAGACCTCTTTCACGCGCCAGTCCGTTCAACGCATCGAATGCGTCACAGTCCGTCACGTCATCCCCAAGAACTATCGCCCCCGTCAACTCAAACTTTCGCGCCAAGCGACCCACTGCCGTGCCCTTGTTCACCCCTGCCCCGGGTCCGATCTCCAAGACCATCTTGCCTTCCTTGATCTCCAGATCGCGGGTGGCGGCCAAGGGCTTCAACATTTGCGACACCGTAGACCGTGTCGCTGTGGGATCTGGGGCGTTCCGGTAGTGCACCGCCACGCTCAGACCTTTGTTCTCCACGGATAACCCCGAGACCCCAATTCCCCCGACTCCCTTCTCAACTTCTCCCACGAGGCCATCCGAGACCTGCACGACGTACTCCTGTTGTTCTCCTCCGGACTTCCACTCCTCCAGCCCGTGATTTCCGACATACGTCACACTTTTCAGGCCAATCATCTGACGCAGATATCTCACCTCCCTCCCAGACACCACTGCCACTAGCTCCAGCTTCTTCGACAACTCACGAAGCGCGTCCCTTATCACCGGAGACAGCACCGTGTTCCGAGGATCATCGAATAGCGGAGTGAGAGTCCCATCGAAGTCGGTGAACAGACCCACGCTGCAGGCGCTCACGATTTGGGAGATAGAGTCCAGGTCATCCAACACTGGTGGCGGAAGAATCATATCGTTGGAAGAGTCCCCTGTTCTCAAGCTCGCACCCCGACCGCTTCGGCTTGTCTTTCCGGAGTCACGGCCCAATTTTCGGACCTGTGCATCTTCCCGACAACCTTCTTCCTACACCCTGCATCCCCCGACCGTCAACCCGCGACTGCGGCCCTCTACCGACCATGTGCGGTGACAGGGGCAGGCAAAACAGAGTTATAGCTTATGACTCGGCCACTACCTGTCATTTCGAGCGCAACGAGGAATCTAAAGTCCATGACCACGAGACCAGATAGCCGGCACTATACTTGCATCGTGACCAACAGTTAAGACAGCGCAAGAATTCTCTATGTCAGTTTTCGTTGGGATAGACACTTTAGATTCTTCGACTCCGCTCCGCTGCGCTCAGAATGACAGTGACGGGGGCCACTTTCTCATGAATGGAGAGTGCCCGATAGTCAAATGCCTACCCCTGTCAGCCCATGGGCGGTGAATCTCATCTCTTGGGCCTCCAAGCCCACTCGCTTCACGGAGAGGATATACCGCCTGACGTTTTGCACAGCTTTTGAGGATACCTCCAACCCGGATAAAGTCTCATAGCTATGGGATGCTAGAATGGTTCAACCGCCATAAACCTGACGTCGAGGAGGCAATATGTACGACTACGGACTGATTGGCGACATGTCCTCGGCGGCGCTGGTCGGTACCGATGGCTCCGTCGATTGGTGCTGCCTGCCCCGATTCGACTCACCCAGCGTCTTCGCGTCCATCCTCGACGAGGACATCGGCGGCCGGTTCCGCATCCAGCCCAGCGGCGCGTACACAGACGCGCGCCAGGTGTATATGAAGGACACGAACATCCTGGAGACCATCTTCACGACACCAAAGGGCGTCGTGAAGATCATAGACTTCATGCCCATTCACGATAGCGACAAGGATGGCAAGCCCGATACGAATCCCGCCGAGCCGCCTGAGCTTCACCGCATCGTCACCTGCACGGCCGGGAGCGTGGAAATGCGTTGCGACTATGAGCCTCGCCACGACTACGCCCGCTCTGTGCCGGTGTTTCGTCAAGTTCGAAGAAACGACAACGGTACCGCGATCGAGACGAAAGGCGGCGGACAGAGCATGATGCTGCTCAGCAGCGTCTCGCTGTGGGTTGGCGGCGATGGCGTAAGGGGGGAGTTCGCGCTGTCGCAGGGCGAGTCGGCAATCTTCGTACTGGCGTACGGCCCAGAGAGATCGGCAAGTCTCGAACGGTACCGGACGCAGGAAAAGTTTGAGCTTACCCGCAGATACTGGCAGGACCTCGTCGCAGGGATGCATTACGGCGGTCTGTGGCGCGAGCAGGTGGTGCGATCATTCCTGGTGCTGCACCTGATGATGTACCGCGGCACCGGGGCCATTGTCGCCGCGCCGACGACGAGCCTGCCGGAGACGCTCGGCGGGTCGCGGAACTGGGACTACCGCTACTCATGGCTGCGCGACACGAGCTTCACCGTCGACGTACTCTACCGGCTTGGAGATGTGTACGGAGCGGACCACTATATCCACTGGCTGCTGGAGCAGTGCCAGTTGAATCGGCGCCCCCCGCAGATCTTATACGGGATCACGCAGTCGTCGTCACACGAGGAACAGATTCTCGATCATCTGCGTGGCTACGAGGATTCCCGGCCTGTGCGCATTGGCAACGCCGCCGCCGACCACCTGCAGTTGGACGTATTCGGCGAAGTCATTGAGTCGATCCACTCGCTGCTGGTGCTGCACGGCGAGATACCGGAGGAGGCGTGGGAACTGGTCTGCACCTTGGCCGAAATGGCCATCGAGAACTGGCGGCGCCGCGACCGCGGCGTTTGGGAGGTGCGCGGAGAGGAGCAGCACTTCGTCTACTCGAAGGTACTGTGCTGGGCCGCCCTCGACACGGCTGCGTACATCGCAGCAGCGGTGGAGCAGCGGCGGCACTACCGGCGCTGGTCGCAGACGGCGTTTCTCATCAAGACGGAGGTGCTCGACCTCGGATGGAGCGAGTCGAAGCAGGCGTTCCGGCAGCGGTACGGCAGCGACGCCCTGGACGCCTCCAACCTAGCGATACCCTTCTTCGGCTTCATCCCCGCTGAAGACCCGCGGGTGCGGCAGAACCTCGACGCAATCGAGCGGGAACTGGCCGAGGGCCCGCTGGTATGGCGCTACATCCCGGAAGAGACGGACGATGGTCTCGAGGCGCAGCCGGAAGGCGCCTTTACGCTGCTGAGCTTCTGGCTGCTGGGCAACTTGATCTACACGGGGCAGACTGACAAGGCCTTCGACCTATTCCATGAGACGATCACGCGGTGCTCCAACCACCTTGGCCTATTCGCAGAGATGCTCGATCCCTCAACGAACCGCCAATTGGGCAACTTTCCGCAGGCGTACTCGCACATCGGCCTCATTCACACGGCGCTGAACCTCTCCGGCTATATCGCGGACACGCCAACGCGGCTCATTCGCCGGCGTGAACAGGCGTAGTAGTGTCCGGCAACTGTCACGCTGTATCCTGTTCCTGCGTCTCGCCCCCCGGCATCCGGCAGCCGTCGCAGGCTCGGTGGAGTCGAGATCGGGGCGGCGCGGCGGCGGTTACGGCTCCATGTCTTGGACGGCGGGCAGGACCTCGTTCGCCAGGAGCTCCATCGACCGGTAGAACTGCTCGTTGCCGTTGCCCCAATCGTCGGTCTGGATGAGCAGGGTGCCGAATCCGCCCGACTGGTCGTACATCTCCCTGATCTTCTCGACGCAGTAGCCGGGGTCGCCGACGATCCAGTAGTTGTCGAGCATGTACTCCGGCGTCACGTCTTCGTCCGGGATGTCCGGGTCGTACTTGAAGGTGTCGACGCCGCCCGGGCTGTTGCCGATCAGCCTCATCCAGTAGTCGGTGAAGTCGCGGGCGAGCGCGCCCTCCAGGGCCTCCTTGCGGGCCTGTTCGGTCGTGTCGGCGACGTATATTTGCTTCGCGATGCGCCATTCCGTCCTGGACGGCGTGCGTCCGCCTCGCTCTGCACCCTCCAAGATCGATTCCCAGTTGGCCGGTAGCTGCGATGCGTGGACGAGGCTCGCGCTCATGGGAATCCACCCGCGCTCTCCCGCCATCGCGAGCGTCGACGAACGGACGCTGCCTCCGGCGACCGCGATGGGAGGGTGCGGCTTTTGGTACGGCCGCATGTGGAAGGTGACCTCCATCTCCGTGCGGTCCTGCGGCTTGCGGGTGCTGTAGAACCGGCCGTCGAAGTCCTCGGGGCCGTTCTCCCAGATGCTAAGAACCAGCTCAATGCCCTCCATCATGCGGGCGCGTTGGGCTCCTGGATCGGGGTCGATGCGAAGCATCTCGGCGTCGCTGGGCGTGCCGCCGGAGCCGATGCCGAAGATGAAACGGCCCTTGGCGAGGTGGTCAAGCATGGCGATGCGGTGGGCGACCTGTACAGGGTCGTGGAAATGGAGCAGCACGACGCCGGTCCCGAAGACGATCCCCTCCGTCTCGCCCAGAGCGCGTGCGATGAACAGCTCAGGGGTGGGCATGTTCTCCCACGGGAGCAACATGTGCTCGCCGACCCAGATCTCGTTGAAGCCGAGCCGGTCGGCCCTGCGGACCAGCTCCAGATCCTCGTCGTAGGTCTCCGCCGGGGGCCTCCCCGGCGGATGCAGCGGCATCATGAACAGACCGAACTTCATTAGTCGCTCCTCTTGGGCGTCTTCGCCGGATTTTGTCAGGTCGGGGTGGCGCGCGGACAGGCCGTATTTGACCACTCGCATGTCACGCTGTCTACTGTGAAACGTCGGGCATCGGCCCCTTGATGACGCCGTTATGATTCATGGCTCGGATGTCGGTTTCAGGGACGCCGAGGATGTCTCGGAGGACGTGGAGATTGTCCTGGCCTAGATCGGGAGCGAAGCGTCTGACGCCCAACTCCACCTTTGAGAACTTCCACGGGGCGGCAAGGTGGATGTGACCCTCGGCGTCCGGCTGGAAGAAGCCTCTTGCCCGGAAGTGCTCGTTCTCTACCACCTGTTTGTTGGTGAGTACGGCCCCCGCGGGCACCTGCGCGTCCTGAAGCAGACTCATGACCGACTGTGCGCTTCGCTCCCGCGTCCAGGACTCGATGATTTCGTCTAGCTCATTTTCGTTTCGCTTTCTGTCCGCCGGTGTTGCGAACCGTCCGTCGTCCGGCAATCGTGGGATTCCCATGATCTCGCAGAGCGCCCGGAACTGCCGGTCGGTCTCGACGTCGATGGCGACCCACTCGTCGTCCTTGCACGGGTAGCAACCCGTCGGGGCGCGGTCGGGGCGTTTGCCGCCATAGGCTTCGGCGGTCCGGCCATTCATCGCGTAGTCGAGGACCGGTTCGGGAAGGGTGAAGATGTTGGCCTCTCGCTGCGAGAGGTCGATAAGCTGCCCCTCCCCGGTCGCGGCCCGGTGGTGGATGGCGGCGATCACGGCGACGGCCGCGAGCAGGCCGCCGTTGGGGTCTCCGTACTTCACCCCCGTAGGGCTCCCTACCGCCCCCGGGTAGCTGCTGATGGCAAGCAGGCCCGACATCGCCTCCTGCGTTGCGCCCATGCCCACGAACCCGGATTCCGGCCCTGTCCTCCCGAACGCGGGCAGCGCGACGTAGACGATGCTCGGCGTGATCGCGCGGCAGTCCTCGTAGTCCACGCCCAGCCGTCCGGTGACGCCCACGCTGAAGTTCTCCACCACCACGTCCGACATGGAGATGAGCTTGCGGATGTGACGCTGCCCCTCGTCGGTGCGGAGGTCGATGGCGATCGCCAGCTTGTTCCGGCTGTAAGCATGGTAGCGTCCGACACCCTTGCCGCGTCCGCCGTCGCCGCGGCGGGGCGACTCGACCTTGATGACCTCCGCGCCCAGGTCGGCAAGGATGCGGGTACAGTACGGCCCCGCCCAGATGTGGGTGAAGTCGACCACCCTCAGACCCTCCAACGGCAGGCGTCCTTCCTCGTGGCCGACACTGCGGCGCACTCGTTCACCGCGAGGGGGCAGGGAGAAGCAGTCGGGTTCCCCCAAGAGCGGCGCACGGTGGGTGACGAACGGCGTCCGCGACATCCGGAACGGCGCGCCCGGCATCGTCACACTGCCCACAACGGGGTGCTGAACTTGGACGAAGAAGCGCCGGCTCCTCAGTTGCGGCGACTCCAGCTGGTCACGCGCCGTCGCGACATAGCCATAGGCGTGACCATAACGCTGGGCCAGCCGGTACACCTCCTCCTTGTTGTGCTCCGAGACCCAGCGGCCGAACAGACAGGTCAGCTCCTCGGCATGCTCGCCGCGGCCCTCCTCCGTCGTGAAGCGGGGCGACGCGAGATCCGGCAGGTCCTCCGACATCTCGCGTATGGCCCCCGTCCAATCGGCGGACGACCTCCCGTAGGCCAGGACATACCCGTCCTTCGCTTTCCATACGCCGCTGGGCTCCCAGTGAGTCCCGTCCTCCCCTCTCCGTGCCGCCATCCCCAGGCTCCAGGGGTCGGCGTCGCCCCTCTGCGACACGTTCCCGTTGTAGAGCCAGCTATTCATGGTGGCGCCGAGAATCGATGTCAGGCTCTCAAGGTGCGAGACGTCGACGTGCTGCCCTCCGAGCCGGTCGCGGGCGATGAGCGCCGCGATTGCCCCGATGAAACCGTGGCATCCGGCGTGGTAATCGGCCAGGTTGCCGCCCTTCTTGAGCGGCGGGAGTTGCCTGCTGCCGGCCAACCCGAGCTCACCGCTCAGCGCGTGGACGATGAGGTTGGTCGCCGCAAAGTCCCGGTACGGGCCGGAGAGTCCGAACGAGGTGATCGATACCACTACGAGGTCGGGGTTCGTCCGCGACAGCTCGTCGCTTGCCTGTCGGCTTGCTTGAGGGCCGTCGATCAACACGTCGGCCCGATCGATCAGCTCCCGCAGCCTGCCCCGGTGTGAAGGGTTGTCGGCGTCGACCACGACGCTCTTCTTGCCTGCGTTCAGATAGAAGAACAGGCCGCTCGCCTCGGGGTCTGGGACGTCGTCCGGGAAGGGGCCGAGGGTTCGGGTCACGTCGCCGGTGGGCGGCTCGACTTTGATCACCTCGGCCCCGAATCCCGCCAACAGTTTCCCGCATAGCGGGCCCGCGATTCCCTCCGCGCGCTCGACGACAACCAGCCCATCAAGGGCGCGGGCGGCGCCGTACGAGGGACAGGCAGGGGATATGTTGATCTTGGCAGTTGACATCGTTTCGGCAGTCAGTCTAGCATCCGGCTGACAGCAGTGTCCTGATTCGGGGTGTAACCCTCACCCTAGCCCTGCTGACAGGGGTAGGCATTTTCCCTCACCCTAGCCCTCTCCCACGACGGGAGAGGGGATAAATCGGTTCGGTGAATCGCAAAGACGGGACGCAAGGTTTAGAAGGTAGGGTTTGCGGTCTAGAACGAACGGGCGGGTTTCAAACCCGCCCCTACTTCGTCACCCTTCGATATTATGATGTTGGACCACTAGACGATGATCGGCAGGAGGATGCCATGACCCTGACGGAAACGAGGACGTGGGACTACGAAGCGGTTGAGGTCGGGCAGCGGGCGCAGCCCATCTCCACAGAGGTCACACCGGACTCCATCGTCCGACACGCCTCCACCTCGCGCAGCACGAACCCGCACCACTTCTCGGACGCGCCCCCGTTCGCCATGCCGACCCAGATGTTCTCCCTCGCCCCCAAGAACAGGGGAGGCGTCGCCGAGAATAACGGGATGACGATCATAACAGCGCACGCGACTCCGTTCGCCAAGTGCGAGGGACGCTGGTTCGCGCCCATCCGGCCGGGAGACACCGTCACCAGCGTCGCAACCGTACTGGAGAAGTACGAGCGGCGCGGCAACAAGTTCGTCACGCTCAGGATCGAGGCCCACAACGGCCGGGGCGAGAAGCTGGCCGAGATCGACCACACGTCCATCTTCGAGTTCGGCAAGGGCGACCGGCCTCGGCCGGGCTCCGGCGGCGTGGCGCGGCAACCCGGCCCGGACATCGAGCCGTCGCCGCTCCAAGAGACGAGCCCGGACGAGACGGTGGAGACCGTCACCATCGAGACCATCGAGGTCGGCGGCCCCGTCCACCCATTCACTATTCACTCGCCGCTCAAGACCGAGGTCGACGGAGCGACGGTCCCCGATGACGAGATGAGCAGCCAGTCGAGCGAGGCGAGCCACGAACCCGGGCGCTTCCCCTGGGGCGCCATACACGGAGTCGGCGGCATCACGATCATGGGCTACCTCGACGCGATGCTGCAGCGATGGGCGCCAGACGGCACTCTCTACGGCGGAGGCCGTCTACTCTTCAAGGCCATCAAGAACTTCCGGCCCGGCGACACCAACACCTACCGCGGCACGGTCACAGCCAAGCGAGAGGACAACGGCAAGCGACTCGTCGACATAGAGATCACCGGCGCGAACCAGCTAGGCCAGCTAACGGGGGTCGCCGAGGCGACGCTCGTCTTCTAGGGAGCATCGGGACAACTCTATGCTTGCCAGGCGTTGGCACACCAATCCGACCTCGAATCAGGCCGTCATTGCGGACGGACGGAAGTTCAGGAACCAGTATCGGTCATCCTACCCCAGCGCAACGCCGCTTCCGAGGCCCGGTTCGGTCATCGACTCTGCGTCGAGGATGTCGTCGAGCTCTACGGAGGAGAGATCGGTCCGTCTGAGAGCGACCTGCTTGATCGACTCTCCTGTCTCTCCCGCCTCCTTGGCGATGGCTGCAGAGGCGTCATAGCCGACGTGGGGCACCAGCGTTGTCACGATTGCAAGACCGTTTTGCACCATTTCAGGGCCCCTGCTCGTCGCGGTAAGGCCGGAAATGCACTGGTCGGCGAAGTTGCGACAGGAGGTCGCCAGAATCTCAATGGACTCCAGCAGGTTGTGCGCCGCGATGGGCATCATGACGTTGATCTCGAAGTTGCCCGACTGCCCAGCGACCATGATCGCCGTGTCGTTGCCGATGACCTGCGCGGCGACCTGACACACCGACTCCGGAATGACGGGATTGACCTTGCCGGGCATGATAGAGCTGCCGGGCTGGACTGCGGGCAAATCGATCTCGCCGATGCCGGCCCGTGGTCCCGACCCAAGCCATCGCACGTCGTTCGCGATCTTCATGAGGCTGACGGCGATCGTCTTGAGGGCGCCACTCGTCTCCACGATGGCGTCGAGCGAGCTCTGCGCCTGGAAGTGGTTCGTCGTCTCGCGGACGGGCACGCCGATCAGCTTGGTGAGTATCTCGCACACCTTGCCCGCAAACTCCGGGTGGACGTTTACGCCCGTGCCCACCGCCGTTCCTCCGATGGCGAGCTCCGAGAGATGGGTGACGGCGCTCTGAAGCCGCTCGATTCCACGCTCGATCTGCCCCGCGTAGCCAACGAACTCCTGCCCCAGCCGGACGGGGGTAGCGTCCTGGAGGTGCGTACGACCTGTCTTGACCACCGGCATGAACTCGTCGCCCTTGTCCTTCAAGGCCGATTCGAGGTGAGCCATTGCCGGGAGGAGGCTGTCTTGAATGGCGCTCAGGGCCGCGACGTGAATCGACGTGGGGATCACGTCATTCGAGGATTGCCCTGTGTTCACATGGTCGTTCGGATGCACTGGATCACGCGAGCCACGCTCGCCTCCCAGCATCTCGATCGCACGGTTGGAGATCACCTCGTTCGCATTCATATTCGTCGAGGTGCCGGAACCCGTTTGGAAGATATCCACCACGAACTGGCCGTCGTATTTGCCTTCCGCCACCTCAGCCGCCGCCTCGCCGATGGTGTACGCAAGGTTCTTGTCGAGGAGTCCCAGATCGGAGTTCACCTGCGCCGCCGCGAGCTTGACCTGTCCGATGGCCCTGATGAAGGACCTTGGAAAGCGGAGTTCGCTTATCGGGAAGTTCTCAACCGCCCTCATGGTCTGTGCGCCGTAGTAGGCATCCGCGGGCACGTTGAACTCGCCCATGGAGTCTCGCTCGACTCGGAACTCTCTATCCTCCGACATCTTTCCTCCCTTGAATTGTTGGGACGGCAAGTCCCCAGTGTTTGGTTAAGACAACATGGTCTGCAGCATGAAATCGACGACCCGCTCGGCAACTGCCTGCTCGTGCCCAGTCAGTCGATGGTCCGCGTCGGCAAGCTCGGTGAACTGCACGGGACCACGCAGGTCGTCCAACTGTCGCTGCAGTTGGAGCGAAGGCACGACGGCGTCGTTCTGACCTACTACGAAGAGCTTCGATCGCTTGTCTCTCTTGACGCCTGATGCTTCAACGGAACCAAGCGGGGGCGCAATGAGGGCAAAGGCCTTCACGGGTTTCATCTTCGAGATGGCACGGAGCACGACGGACGCTCCGAACGAGTACCCGACAATGCCGATCTTCGTACCGTCCACGCCGGGGAATCCCTTGAGGAAATTCAAGGCGTGCTTGACGTCGTTCCACTCCTGCTCGCCGTTTGAGAAATCGCCCTCGCTTCGGGCGACGCCCCGGAAATCGAAGCGGAGGCTCGCCAACCCGCGCTCGTTCGCCTCGACCTCGACGGCGGACACGACCGGGTTGTTCATGTCGCCGCCCAGCATGGGGTGTGGATGGCAGATCAACACGGCGGGAACTCGTGCCGCGCCGTCGCCGGGGGAAGCGATGACGCCGTCGAGGAGAATCCTCCCCGTGCTGTAGATACCTATGGCCGAATACCGCATCATCGCGACGTTCCATGATAGGTGACGGTTTGTTGCATGACAAGCGCGGCACAGCGAGACTTGAGGTCAACCGGCGGAGTGGACCGGCACCCTGCTCAGTCTTTGGGAGAGGCGGTCTTCAGTGACCTCCAAATCATATTGGCTCTGCAGTCCCATCCAGAATTCGGCAGAGTTGCCGAAAAATCGCGAAAACAGAAGGGCCGTCTCCGCTGTGATGGCCCGCTCACCGCGAACGATGGAATGAATCCGGCGGGCATCCACCCCGATCTCTTTCGCCAGCCGGTATTGGGTGATGTTCAGTGGAAGGAGGAACTCTTCGTTAAGGATTTCTCCCGGGTGAATGGGTGGCAGTTTCTTTTGCTTTTGGGACAATTCTACGGTCATGGTGACCTCACTCTCTTATGATAGTCCACTATCCCGACTTGCTGCCGGCGCCTTTCGCTCTATGGCGGACTTCGGCTAGAATCTCATCCGTCCATCCATCACGCCGTGAATTCAGATGAGGAAACGCCCATGCGAATAGTCGAGCTGCGAAGCGATACCAAGACCCTGCCAACCCCGGCCATGCGGGAAGGGATGGCGACCTCCCAGTACGGAGACGACATGGTGGGGGATGACCCCACGGTCAACAGGCTGGAAACCATGGCTGCGGACATGCTCGGCAAGGAAGCCGGGCTGCTGCTGAGCAGCGGGACAATGGGGAATCTCGTCCCGATCCTGGCTATCTGCCAGCGGGGCGACGACATCATCATCGGGGACAAGTCGCACATCTACCGAGCGGAGGCCGGAGGGGCGTCCGCACTCGGTGGCGTGGCCTATCACCCGATCCCGAATCAACCCGACGGCACGCTCGATCCAGCCGAGGTCGAGGCGAACATCCACCCCGCCGACCAGCACTACTCACCCACGAGGCTCATCGCGCTGGAGAATACGCACAACGCCTGTAACGGACGAGCGTTGACACCCGACGAGATCGCGTCCGTGGCCGAGGTGGCGCATGGGCACGACATCCCCCTGCACATCGACGGCGCGCGGCTCTTCAATGCGGCGGTCGCGCTCGAAACGCCGGCGGCGGAACTCGTGAAGGACGCCGACACGGTGACGTTCTGCCTATCGAAGGGACTGGGCTGTCCGGTGGGGTCGCTCTTGGTGGGAGATCACGAGACTATCGACAAGGCCCGCAAGGTACGCAAAATACTCGGCGGCGCGATGCGACAGGCGGGCATCATCGCCGCGCCGGGCATCGTGGCACTGGAGACGATGATCGAGCGACTCGCCGACGACCACGCCAACGCCCGAAAGTTGGCGCAGGGACTAGCGGATATCCCCGGCTTCCAGATCGACCCTGACGATGTCCACACGAACCTCGTCTTTGTGACCACCACGGATGAATTGCCGGTGGGCATCGCTGAAAAGCTGGCGGAGCGGGGAATCATGGTCGGCGACCGCGGCAACAACATGTGGCGCCTCGTGACCCACAACGACGTATCGTCCGACGATATCGACCACGCTCTGGACGTGATCGAAACGACGGTCCGCGAGGCGATGGCCTAGCTAATACCAATTCGTCATGACTGCGCCATAATCCTCCAAATGCAGCACGCATAACAGAAACCGCCCACCGTCATTCCGGCGAAGAGCCTGCCCCGTACCCCGATACGGGGCAGGAATCCAGAAAGTTCGGTCAGCCAGAATACGGTGGCATTAGCACGAATTGGTATAAGCACGAGGGTTTGACCCTTCGGCAAGCTCTAAGGTACCTGCGGAACCCCCCCTCTGTATCTCTCCCCCGGCGGGCTGATAGGGGTAGGCATTTGACTACCGCCCCATTCCCCATTGACGAGAAAACAACGCCGTCACTGTCATTCTGGGCGGAGCGTTGCGGAGTCGAATAATACCAGTTCGCTTTGACCACACCATGAAGAGGTAGGAGCACCGGGTAGGGGCAGGTTTCAAACCTGCCCTTTGGAAGATTAGACGAAATCACCTTCATACCAACGATAGATTTACGGCGTATGCAAGAGGAATTGGTATAATCTAAGAAGGGGCGCCTCCGGTAACTGTTCAGAGTCGGTTGGAAATGCAGTAATTGTCCTCCTGCTGTCATTCTGAGGAGCGCAGCGACGAAGAATCTACAATCTCTCCCCCGCCGGGCTGACAGGGGTAGGCATTTTGGTGACTCAGGTTTAGGTATGAAAGATTGTCCGCGATTCAGACGAGGTTCAGGCCATGTTTCAGGAAGCAATCAGACCCTCCGCGACCTTCTGGCATCCATTTGGTACAAAGCTGAAGGATCGCCAGAACGCTATGTGCTTTCCAAGTTTTATACCTGGTTTCATATTTTGCCTACCCCTGTCAGCCCCCGCCGGGGGAGAGACACAGAGAGGGGGGGTCTTCGCAATTCAACTCACGGAGACTGAACAGTTACCGCCTCCGAATTTGACTGATGAGAACACGTGTACTATCATATTCAACAACACACGGCGGACGCCCCTGGTCTCCCGTCCGCAACAGAGGAATGTCAGAATATGTCAGGAAATGTCAGGGAAAAAGAGACCCCCTGTCGCCCAAACAGCTTCAGACCCTACCCATCTCGTGTCAGGTTAAGACTTTCGCGAACACCGCAACCGCTATCGACCCATTCTCCATTGATGAGAAAACAACGCCGTCACTGTCATTACCCTGAAAATAACCCCCGGCCAACCTCCCGTAGGGGCGATTCGCGAATCGCCCTTACTGCCATTTTCATGATTGGTGGTGTCGGTGACAACCGACATGAGCGATTGCTACGAAAATAGACCATTGCCATTCCCGTAGGGGCGGGTTTGGAACCCGCCCTTGGGGCCCACCATTTTCATTCCAGGTGGTGAGGGTGACAACCCTCATGAAGTATTCTGAGCGGAGCAGAGCGGAGTCGAAGAATCTAAAGCGTCTGTAACAACGTTAAGCCAACATAGAGCGTCCCTACGTTGTCTTCACTCTTGGTCACGATATAGGCGCGGCACTGGCTGCCGGGTCTTGCAGATACGGACTTTAGATTCCTCCCTGCGCTCGGAATGACAGGAAGGCGGGGCCGGATCATAGCTGCAATTCCGTTTTGCCTACCCCTGTCAGCCCCCGCCGGGGGAGAGACTGTGTGTGGTTGCACGGCAATTACTGATTCCTCTGCACGGTCCCCCTCGCGAGGCATGACGCTGCTCAGGGTGAACGGCGTCTCATTAGACGGTCGTTCATTCCTCGGGTGATTGCAATGGACTCCCATCACCCCGTTCGGAACGCTCGCCCCACCACTTGCGCAGTCGCTCGCGAACCTCGATCTCGTAGCCCTGGTCGCCGGGGCGGTAGTAGCGGTGTCCGCGTACGCTTTCGGGGAGGTTCTCCGTGGGCGTGAAGTTGCCCTCGTAATCGTGGGCGTACTTGTAGTCCTCGCCGTAGCCGAGCCCCTTCATGAGGCCCGTAACGGCGTTGCGGAGATGAAGGGGCACAGGGTCGTTCCGGGACGCTTCAACGTCCTGCATCGCGCGGTTGAGTGCCATGTAAGACGCATTACTCTTGGGCGCGGTTGCCAGATAGACCGTTGCCTCAGCAAGGGGAATCTGGCCTTCCGGCATCCCGATGAAGTGGACGGCCTGCTGGGCCGCCACGGCGACGGACAGAGCATTGGGGTCGGCCATCCCAACATCCTCCGCCGCGAGGATCACGAGCCGCCGCGCGATGAACAACGGGTCCTCACCGGCGTCGATCATGCGGGCCAGATAGTATAGTGAGGCATCCGGGTCGGAGCCTCGCAACGACTTGATGAAGGCGGATATCGTGTCGTAGTGCTGATCGCCGGACTTGTCATAGACCTGCGAACGGCGCTGAGCCGCGTCTTCAACCGTTCGGGCCGAGACCTTGCGAATGCCTTTCTCGTCGGGACGGGTCGACTGTACCGCTAGCTCCAGCGTGTTCAATGCGATTCGCGCGTCGCCGTTAGAGAACAGCACGAGGGCCTGCATTGCATCCTCGTCGAGTTCGGGCCGAAGCTCGGCCAAGCCTGCCTCAGTGTCGCTGATCGCCTTGAAGATGATCTGCTCGATCTGCTCCGCGGTCAGGACCTCGAGCACGAATACGCGAGACCTGGACAGAAGAGGAGAGTTGACCTCGAACGACGGGTTCTCGGTAGTTGCGCCAATGAGGATGACGGTCCCGTCTTCGACATGCGGGAGGATCACGTCTTGCTGGGCCTTGTTGAAGCGGTGTATCTCGTCGATGAACAGGATGGTGCGACGTCGCTCCATGCCGAGACGGTCCTTTGCTTCGCGGACGATGGCGCGAAGGTCTGCAACTCCCGACCCGACGGCGCTCACCGCACTGAAATGGCTCCTGGTGACATTGGCGATGAGGTTGGCGAGGGTCGTCTTGCCGGTTCCCGGCGGCCCCCAAAGAATGATCGAGGGTATGCGATCGGCCTCGATGCTGCGTCGTAACACGGTATCAGGACCAACGACGTGATCCTGCCCCACGAACTCATCGAACGAGCGCGGACGCAACCTGGCGGCCAACGGCGCGTGACGGTCGAGTTGCTGCCTGGCGCTGTCCTCGAAGAGTGTCATGCTACGCAGTATACATAAGGAACTCTCGGAGGGCGTACAAGGTCGCTTCCGGCTGCCCGATCCACGGCTCGTGCTCGGCCCGCGCTATGGTCACGTGGCGACTGTCCGGCAACTTCTGAACAGCTGTAGGAATACCTCCCGACGGGTCTTGCGCTTCTTGCCGTCGTATTCCAAGTCCGCAAATGTTGACTGTTCCATCATATCTTCACCCAAAACATCTCTGTATTTCGTCTGGCATCGCACTATGCCACAACACACAAGACTTATTCAGAGTATTCCTTGATCAACGTGCAAGAAGGTTCCGTTTTTCGTAAGATTGCCGCATTCCCGCTGCATTGCTAATCAAGGAGATGAGGACATGAACTTGACCAAGACACTTCGGCGCGGATTGACAATCGCCACTTTGATGGTGGCCTTCCTGTTCTTAGCCGCCGCATGTGGAGGGGAGTCTACCCCCACGGCCACACCTCCCACAGCTATGCCAACCCCTACGCTAAGCGATGTGCTTACGAATGCGGGTGAGAACATGGCAGCCATGTCGTCGACAAAGTTCAGCATGGTCGACGAAAAGGAATCGGGGGCCAAGTTCTTCGATACGACTTTCAAGAGCTTGGAAGCGGAAGTGAAGGCTCCTGGCAGCTTCAGGATGTTGGTGGACGTGGTGTCTCCGGCATTTGGATTTATCGAAATCGAGATGATGGCGGTTGGCGAGCAGGCCTTCATCAAGTTCTCCAAAGACGCGCCGTGGGCGCCCTTGCCCCTGGATGGGTTCCATTCAACTTCCACGGGTTGGGCATGACCTTTAGCGATGTGATTCACATGATTAGGGACGGGGACGGCGCCGTCACGGGCAGTGAGCCCGTGCTGGGCGCCCAGACGATTCGCGTTGAGGGAACGGTTCAGTCCGAGCAGTTGACTAACCTTATCACCGACGTGGACTCGGGTCATACGATAACTTTGACCCTGTGGATCGACGAAGCCGAGCATTTTCTGCGGCAGCTACGGTTAGCAGGCCAACTCTACGATGACGACGGCCCGGAAACCACCCGTCTTGTGACCATCAATGCCATAGACGTTCCCGTTGAAATCGAACTTCCGGACTTAGGATCCGGTCCGTGAACGACGTTAGACAACGCCTCGCTTCCAGGGCTTCGTCCCAGTCGGTCGTCTTAGGCATCATTTGCCTGTCAGTATTCTCGACCGCCCTGGACCAGACCGACGTCGTTGCCGCCGCGGCGGAAGCCGGGTCCGTTGTGGGACCTCTCTATGGAGGAACCATTATCGAGTGGATTGGCTGGCGATGGATATTCTGGTTTGACGTACCCCAGAGCCTCATCCTGATAGGGCTCATGGCCGTTTTGCCGAACCGCGCCAACCCCGCCGCAAAGATGGACTACTTCGGGGCGCTGATGCTCGGAGCGGCGCTCACCGTTCTCACTATGTCGCTGGCCCAGAGAAGCATCTTCACCGGGGGGTCCATCTACCCGTACTTGACGGTGGCCGTGGGAATCTCCCTTGTCGGTGTGCTGATCGTGGCGGAGAGACGGGCGGTCCAGCCTCTGTTGGCATCTTTCCTGTACACCTCCAGGGCGTTCGTGTCTTCCAACATTACCCAGTTCCTGGTGGGGGTCGCCTTGATCATGGCTTTGGTATGTGTGCCGCTCATGGCCTCCACCATCATGGAGAAGAAGGCATTGGTGAGCGCTCTCCACCTCGTTCGACTCACGGCCGCCATTCCGGTTGGCGCGGTGGTAGGAGGCTACATTCTCCGCTGGACCGGAGTGCGAGCGGTGTGCATAGTCGGCCTTATGTTTATAGGAACGGGCCTGCTGATTATGAGTGGCTGGGAGACGGAAGTGGATGAACTCAGGCTGACCTTGCCCTTGATCACGGCGGGTCTGGGATTCGGGCTGGTCATCCCTCCTATAGGCGTCAGCGCCTTGAGCGCAGCGCCTAGTGACTACTGGGGAGCAGCGGCCTCGCTGATCACCGCATCGCGAATGGTTGGGATGGCATTGGGGCTGGCGGCCCTGTCCGCATGGGGAATTGAGCGCTTCTACAGCCTGACCGCCGACGTGGTGCCTAACGAGTCTTACGAGGTGACTGAGGCCCTCTTGATCGACGCCGGCGTCACCATGTTCCAAAACCTCTTTATGATCGCGGGGTTCCTGTCCTTGATTGCCATCCTCCCGGCCCTGCTGATGAAGCCGGAAGGTGCTGATGAAGGGAACGGTTTTATCTGACATTGTGTGTTGAGTGGATCGAGTCAGGCCGAACGGCGCCCTCATTTTTCGGACAAGAGTGAAGGCCGGAAGTTCGGTGGGCAAGCCGGGCAGTTGGTCGGCCGGTAACCGAGTACGGTGGGAGACAGAGCTCTGAGCGATCGGCGAGACGGAGCGAAATGGTGCGGCGAATTGCCATAGTTGGTGCAGGCGTTTCGGGGCTGGGGGCCGCATGGGCGCTGCATCATCATCCCGACCGCTTCGACTTCCGTCTGTTCGAGGCTCGCGAACAAATTGGCGGCAATGCGGTCACCGACGACATGCCGCAGGAAGATGGCACCTCAGTCCCTTTCGACGACCCCGCGGCAAGACGGTCGTTCAACTACTACGGGAGCATCCTGTACGGCTCGCGATTCAGGAGGTCATAGCGCACACGCCTTGGAGGCTCTCTTGTGCACTCCGAATCTCAGACATGGTAGGTGTTAGGGAGTGGTATCTTCGCTGTCGTCCGGGTCCGGATAGAACTGCGCGCAGTAGTACCTGAAGGGCATGATCTTGCCGTCGGAACGACTGAGGCGTGGACGTGACACGTACTGCTTGCGGCTCCAGATGACCACATCCTGCAGAACGTCATGCTTTTGCTGAGCCGCCATGAACTTGTTCAAGATGGGCGCGCGCATTTTCACAGGGAGAAACCCAAGGCCTGCAAAGAGCCTTCCCGGACTGCGTAACTCTTTCACCTGCGATACCAACGACATGTCGATGAGCGTGCCGTCGACCGGTGTAGCCAGCACCCACAGTCGCAGGTCCATGCCGATCGAGTCTTCGTGTATTTCCACGAACGAGTAGCCAAGCCCAAAGATATTCGTCTTGGCAGAGAGATCAAAGGTCAGAGTCGCGAGTCCCGCAACCTTTCGGACACTCTTGAAGTCGAATCGGGCCTCGAGACGGTGGCCGTCGACGGCAAATTCCTCGATGGGGTTCACGTTGTCGTAGCCGTGGATGTAGCGTAGGTGGGCCAAATCGACGGAGTTCTCCGTCGTCTCCTGGGGATGGCCCTTAAAGCGAAGCGTGTTGATCTCGAAGTCGCTCCAGCCGGCTTCATCAAGAGAATTCTCGGGTAGACTCCATTGCGGAGCCCGTCCAGCTATCCCCCACCAGGCGAAGATAAGGCCGAGAATTTCCTGCGTTTGGAAGACTTGCAGCTTCGCCGTCTTCGGAGGTTCGGCAAAGGGTGTGGCGACGCACTGGCCGGTGGTATCGAACTCGTACCCATGGAAGGGGCAGATCAATCGTCCGTCTCGTATGCACCCACCTGAATCGGGTCCCAGATCGGATCCCAGGTGCGGGCAAATGGATTCGGCGACGCAGACTCGCCCGTTGTCATCACACCAGATGACGACGTTCTTCCCCATCCACGTCTTTTGAATGAGCTTGGCCTTCTGAACGGCCCTTCGGGTTGCTATGAAATACCAACCCTCGGGAAACGGGGAAGGGACCAGGGGTCTCGTAGGTTCTCTTCGTCGGGTTACCATCGTTCAGCGCCCCCACCCGGAGTCCCCATTGACCGCTTCAAACAGGGGCTCACCCCAAAACTCCCAATTCTCCACCGCTTCAGATAAGTACCCTTTCCGCGCCTGCTATGCTAGGCTGCATTTGAGTGTCCTTCGTTGCGGCTTGTTCATGCGTTTCAAGTCTATCAGGGCTATGTTGGGAGGGGCAAGACTGATGACTCTGACGTAACTGTTCAGTCTTCGTGAGTTGAATTGCGAAGACCCCCTCTCTGTATCTCTCCCCCGGCGGGGGAGAGATTGTAGATTCTTCGTCGCTGCGCTCCTCAGAATGACAGCAGAAGAATAATTCCTGCATATCGCACCGACTCTGAACAGTTACACGCTGACAATCGAAGGGGTTACTACCCATCCGTTAACTTTGCACGAAGAACTCATCCTGATGCTCCTCAACCAGGAGACCGGCTACTTCCACTAGGTACCGGGTTGGGACTTGAACTGCGCCGTTATAGGCGCGGTACTCGCCGAACTTTCTCTCGTTTCCCGCATCGACACGGACATGGAATCCCTCATTCTTCTGGACGATTCTGAAGTAGGAACCCCCATCCTAGACCCTATCCTCAAAGAGATCGCAGAGGAACCGGTCCAATGGAACGCACAGTTCTGGATCTAACGGCTCGCCCCCCAAGCGGAGTCGATCGTCGATCAAACTCTGGACCATCTTGTAGATATGGGCATCCTCGAGCACCACGACGGCGGATTCTGGACCTTGTCTCATACCGTCGGTCGCAGGGATCTCGTATCCGGCAACGGCGACGGCACGGCGGTTGAGTTCGTCACTTCGCGCATCAGAAACGTGATCTTCAATAGTGAGATTCCTTTCCCGAGGGACGTCATCATTGTCCGCCTCCTCAATACCTGCGACGTCCTGCGATTCATTTTTCAGATCGATGAAGAGTATAGAGCAGCGTATTGAGGCCATCTGCAAGCTGGATTTGATCGGCCGCGCAATCGCCGAAGCGGTGGCCCACAATCTGGCGGGGCCACTGCTTCGCCGTTCGGCCCTGACCAAGAAAATCCCGACAGTCTCCCTGCACAAAATACTGTTCAATTCTCACATTCGTGAAGGCAACATCCCCGCCCTCTTTGCGGATCTTGCGCAAGAGTATGGGCCGGTGTTTCAGATCCGGCCTCCGTTTTCCAATCCCATGATCTTCCTGGCCGGCCCCGAAACAAATCACTGGGTCCATCGGCGAGGTCGAATGTACCTGAGAGCCAGGGACTATTTTGTGGACTTCGAGAACGTTTATGGCGCTTCCGGAGTATTGCCTTCCCTCGATGGCGCGGACCATTTCCGGCTGCGCAAGTCCTTGTCAGCGTCCTATTCCCGCAAGAGGCTGGCGGGGCAGATGGACGAACTCTATGATTGTGCGCGGAAGCATATGGCGCAGTGGAAGGTAGGGGACACCTACCCGGCGACGGGCATGAGCCGGCGAATGATTAACGCTCAAATCTCGCCGCTCATGGTCGGAGTTGAAACTCAGGACATCATCGACGACCTGTTGAAGTTCAAGGAACGGGCTTTGAGTGTTCACATCATCAAGATACTGCCCAAATTCATGCTGAAGACCCCCGGCATGAGGCGGCGAGCGAAACTCATCGAAACGTTGATTGAACGCATCCAGAGCGTTCATACCTCCGCCCAGCGGACCGGACAAAATCGAAACCTCGTGGACGACTATCTGAGCCTTCACGCGAGCGATCCGCAGTTCGTGCCTGAATCGAATCTCCGATTCGCTTTCACTGCGGCATTAGTAGCCAGCGCATACCTTGGCGATGCCTTCAGCTTTACCTTGTACGCTATGGCGTCGCAGCCGGAGATATACACAAAAATCAAAGCTGAAGCCGATGCCTTGTTTGATGACGGCGATCCGGACGCCGGAGACTTCACCCCGTCTGCAATTGATGTCACGCACCGCTTCCTGATGGAGTGCCTGCGCATATATCCGATCGTTCCCATGTCTATGCGAAACGTGATGAATACATGTGTCGTCGAGGACTACGAATTGGCAGTGGGATCAAGGATCGTCATCGCCCAGACGGCCCCACACTACATGAAGGACGTTTTCCCCGATCCCTTCACATTTGATATCGACCGCTATCTGCCTCCGCGCAATGAACACCTCAGTACCGGGTACGCACCCTACGGGCTGGGTACCCACATGTGTCTCGGCTCCCGGTGGATGGAGTTGCAACTGGCCGCGGTTCGACGTGAACCCGAACACGGGCGGCTCCCTGTGACGGGAGCAGAGCTACCGGACGGCGACGCAGACGATCTACCCCAGCGCGGAGATGCCGTCACACGTGGTCCTGCCTGTACAGCCCCAAGACGAATGTACTTCGCCGCTCCCGCCCGTCAGCAGTAAGACGAGCCGTTCAGGTTAGAAGAGCTACTAGCCGATAAAAATAAAATGGCTGGTGTCGACCACCATCAGGAAGACGATGCCGTTCAGGATGAGCACAGGGATAAGGGCTAGCAGGATCACGAAGAACGCCCGCCAGGTCGAGGTGTAGTCCAGGCTCTGCCGCACTGCCACCACCATGCACGCGAACGTCCAGACGAACGCCACCAGAGAGATGAGCCCTCCGACCGTCGGTATGAAGTAAAGCACGTGCAGAAGCCCAGGGGTATGGGCGAATCCCGTGCCGCGCGCCAGTTGTTCCCAGTCGGCCTCGGTCTTCTCGGTTTTCAGTATCGTGGCTCCGATCATCAAGGTGAACAGCGCCCACACGGCCCAGCCCCCCAACCCTTGGGCAATGCCGACGTTCAGTGCTTCGACCAGATCGGTATCCTCGCCCCCGCCCAACACCTTGCCAACGACGTTGGCGAGGCTGACGACAATCACCACGGTGAACGCCTGTAAGGTCGCGCCGCTGTCCTTCTCCACCTCCTCGTAGGTGTCTACACTCAACCTGGCGGCGCCCAGCATCCTTCCTATCATTGGATCACCTCGCTCCAAGTATGCACGGTCCTCGAAAGGAGCGGCTCGTGTCCGCGACATGGTAGCACATGGAGGAGGGCGGGCGCCCCACACGGGGCGCCCATGCCGGTTCTTACTTTCTATAGAAGAAAATCCCGCCATTGTGGTTCTTGTGCACGGCGTTGATACGCCATGCAACGATTGGATGACTGGAAAATAAATTAGCAATAGCCATCCAAAAACCCCGTTCTTCTGTGGACTCCTCTATATGAGCTTGCGTGTCAAGTTGATTGTATAGATGCTTACCCGCCGTCAGCATAAATAGACCCTTGTAAGCATCGTCCTGCGCTATAGCATGACCGATCTTGTCGCAGCTGTACTCTTTCGCGCGACTTAGTGGGAGGCCGAGAATGTAGTTAACGAAGGGCAAGTTGACCGGGAAGGTGAGTAGAAAATACCACCAGGTTACATGCCCCAACCGCATATGCCCCAGTTCATGGCCCAGTATGAACCTAAGGCTATCCCAGTCTTCGTTTCTCAAACAGGCTTCCAGAATATCCGAATAGATAGTGCTGAAATACCTGAACCCCGGAACGCAGGAAGCAAAGGCGTTCAGAGCGCCATTGCCATTGATGGTGTATAGTTCGGGAATTTCTTCAATCCTTGGGCAAGGGCCATGCTCTCCCACATTTCATAGACTTCAGGAAACTGCTCGGGCATAATACGCACAGCCCCCGCCCGTTGGTTTCCATATAGTCTGCCCGTTTGGAACACAAACAAAATGAAGAGGCCAACGGGCACTAATACAACGACTGGCACGTACAGCTTGGAAACCCAATCCAACGTTTCCTTTTCATCCGCCGAAAGTAGCGGCAGAATCTCATCGTCCGTCAGATTTGCGGCGTCGGGGTGTTGAGCGCGATAGCCTTCAATATAGTCGGTTTCCAGCATTTCAATGACTTCGGTCCTGAAAATTGCTAAAACAAGCAAAATCAAGAGCACCGCAACAGTTAACAGCGCACTTAGCCAGAAGAAAACCCATTCTTTGGGATGTCTATGTTTGATTGCCTCCGCAACCGGGTCAGTCATAATGAACTCCTCCCTGACAACCTCCTCGTCTGAAGCCGTTCGGAGACGGAATTTGTCCCTATCGCCGCGTATGACGTACTTTCCTATGGCGCGGGTGAGCCGGGCACGCTCTGAGGCAACCAGCTTGGGGACCCGTCAGACGCCGGGTTATCAGTCAGTCGTGTCTGGCCGGAACCGTCCGCGTTCATCACGTATATCTCGCCGTTCCCGTCACGCAGCGATTCGAACGCGATGCGGCCTCCGTCCGGCGACCAGCTTGGGGACCCGTCATACGCCGGGTCATCGGTCAGTCGTGTCTGGCCGGAACCGTCCGCGTTCATGACATATATCTCACCGTTCCCGTCACGGAACGATTGGAACGCGATGCGTCCTCCGTCCGGCGACCAGCTTGGGGACCCGTCAAACTCCGGGTCATCGGTCAGTCGTGTCTGGCCGGAACCGTCCGCGTTCATCACGTAAATATCAGGGTTCTCGTCACGCAGCGATTCGAACGCGATGCGGCCTCCGTCCGGCGACCAGCTTGGGGACCCGCTAAGCACCGGGTTATTGGTCAGTCGTGTCTGGCCGGAACCGTCCGCGTTCATCACGTATATCTCCGGGTTTGCGTCGCCGTCACGGAACGATTGGAACGCGATGCGACTTCCGTCCGGCGACCAGCTTGGGGACCCGTCAAACCCCGGGTCATCAGTCAGTCGTGTCTGGCCGGAACCGTCCGCGTTCATCACGTATATCTCGCCGTTCCCGTCACGCAGCGATTCGAACGCGATGCGGCCTCCGTCCGGCGACCAGCTTGGGGACCCGTCAAGCACCGGGATATCGGTCAGTCGTGTCTGGCCGGAACCGTCTGCGCTCATCCCGTAGATCTCAGGGTTGAAATCATGCCACCTCACGAACGCGATTTCAACTGGTGGCGGTGGCCCGCAGGCCAGGACAAACGACATGACCAGCGTGGCTAGGCCAATTCGAGGCGCGGCGGCTCGCAGTGAGGTTAGTTTAGCCAACCGGGGTCGGGGGGTAGAAGTGTCATGCGATGCATTGATCATAGGTTGATCTCTCTCATTCTCAAAGGATTACGACTAATCGGGGAGCTGCTGCAAGCGTTCTTCGAGGCGGTGAAGCGCTTGCTGAGTTGAGCGCAGTTCCCGGAGGATTTCTTCCCTGGATGCGGGTGTTTTAGACGGTTGTGGGCGTTCCTGCCTAGCTTCGTCCAGGTTTCTTATTACGACTGCTATGAATAGATTAGTTACGATATAGGCAGAGAATATCACAAAGCTGACGAAATAGAGCCACGCCAACGGCTCTGCCCTGATGAGAGGGCGCATGACCTGGCCCCATCCATCCAGCGTCACGATTTCAAACAGAGTCAAGACAGAAACGCCTAGACTTCCCCAGTGTGCTGGGTCGTGCTCTCCAAAGTTCTTGAACCCGACAATAGCATACGAATAGACAACGATGCCCAGCAAGACTGCGATGTGGCCCATGCTAGGTACGGAGCGAAACAGTGTCGCCAGGATCAAGTGCAACTCCCTAACGGTTGAGAGGCCCCGAAGAAGCCGCAACAAGCGCACCGAAACGATGAGAACCGCGTAGCTGCTGAGAGAGGTAGAGACTACGAAGTCGGATATCAGGAAACTAACGATCAGGAAATCGAGGGAATTCCAACCTTCCCTGAAGTACCGGTCCACCCTTGGCCAGTGTGCAAACATCTTGAGAAGCGCTTCCAAAGTGAGCGCTACCACCGTCGGGAGCCAGAGCAACGCAAACAGGATGAGGAAGAGCCAGTCAAATGTTTGGGCAGAGGTTTCAAAATCCACATCTGATAGGACAGAGACTCCAACGCCATGGAAAATGGCGCTCCCGATGATGAGTATGACGAGAAGGTGTCCGAACCTCCGCGCGTGTACGATACGGTGTGCTAACCCTCGCATGTCCTAGGTTCCTCCTCGCGGAAAAATTGTCGTGGGGGATCGACCCTTCCAAGAAACGCCCAGCCAAACTCTCCTGTCTACTCCCAACGCGCCCATCCAGCGGAGTACGGCCTTAGCGGTGACCACCTAGTACCTAGTTTCGGAAGACAGCGTTACTGATTTGGCTCCTTGCACGTGGTGTTAGAAAAACACGTAACGCGGATTGTTGGCACTAGGTACTAGAAACCGTAGGATAGAGTGCCCGAGGCGATTCCCAATGCGCTCGTGGCGTGACCCAACTAGGGCTTCCCAACGTAGCGGCGGAACAGGTACTTCACCAACACGTAGAACACTACAACAACGAGCGTGGCAATCAACAGGCCAAGCCAGCCTTCCGCAGTGTCGGGCGATCCGCGCCAGGGCGAGAAGTCGTGAGATCCTCCGCTTAGGAACGCGGCGATGACCTCGCCAAGGTACCGAACCCCGAGGATAATGGGTATTACCAAGATGACGAACCAAGCCAGCCGATGTTTCCTGAACCACTGGTCGACAGTGCGCATAAAAAACACCCTCCCAGGGATATGGCCGAAACCACGATCCAGCGGGCGGGGAAGAACTCAAGCCCTAGAATAGCCGTCTGGGCTGCGCTCCGTCAATCCTTCGGATGTAAGGCATTGCTGCGGATGTCAACTGTCTAGCATTGTTATAAATGTCGTTCAACAAGGCCAGTCACTATGCTGAAGCCAGCGAACCTTACCAAGCCTGAGGGCTCTCCCCTATAAGGTCAGGTTTGTTCGCGATGAGGGAAGTGGTGGGCGGTAATGGATTCGAACCAATGACCTCAGCGATGTCAACGCTGCGCTCTAACCAACTGAGCTAACCGCCCACGCTATACTTTCAAAGTGTAGCAACACGGTTGGAAGGCGGTCAAGGAAGCCGGTTACCCACACACCAATCGCCTTGAGTGCAGCTTGACCTGCCGTCGTACGCCTCCGTATGGTATTTCCATCAAACCAACGGATTCCCACCTGGAGGACGCACTATGCCCGTACTGACGTATCTCAACTTCAACGGCAACTGCCGTGAGGTGCTCGAATTCTATCGCTCCGTCTTCGGCGGAGAGTACATGATTATGCAGACGTTCGGCGACGGCCCGGATGACATGGGCATTGCCAAGTCGGACAAGGACAAGATTATGCATGCGACGCTCATGATCGGCGATGGCGTCATCATGGGCAGCGATATGCCTTCAGGCTTTGGACCTCCCCCGGTGGTGGGCAATAACTTCTCGCTTACCTACCCCACGCAGAGCAAGGAAGAGACGGACGAGCTGTTCGCCAAGATGTCTGAGGGCGGCAAGGTGACGATGCCGGTCCAGGAGCAGTTCTGGGGCTCCTACTTTGGCGCCTGCACGGACAAGTTCGGCATCAACTGGCAGTTCAACTACGAGATGCCAAAGGAGTAATCGACGGACAAGAGAGTTTCAGAGTCGATCCGTAGGTTGACGCGCATTCTCGGGCTGTCGGTGGGCGCCACATTGATTGTCGCGCTCGCGGCGTGCGGAGGCGAGGGCTCTTCCGACGACCCGATCAAGGTGGGAAGAACTGTCTACGAGAGGGACTGTCTGGTCTGTCACGGTGAGGCCAGGACGGGAAAAGGAGGGCTTGCAAATGCGCCGGTGCATGGGCCGGATGGACATACATGGCACCATCCCGACGGCCAGTTGCGGGAACTCATCCTCGGGACGTTGGACTACCCCCAAAAGACCATGCCGTCATTCGTGGGTCGATTGACCGACAGCGAGGTCGAGGCCGTGCTGGAATACATAAAGTCCAACTGGGATACCCCTCAGATCGAGTATCAGGCAGAGGTCAGCCTGAAGGAACTCGAGCTCAACCGTGGCAAGGAAAGCCAGTGAGCGCTCACGGCATTTGCCTCGCTTCCGCCCGCACTCGAGTCACAGCGGGAATCGTTCTTGCCGCAATCACGTTGCTGGTCTTGTCGGCGTGCTCATCGTCGGACGACGACGACAGCCCTGTTGCGGCAGAACAGCCCACCGTAACGATCTCCACCACACCCGTCGCCCGGTCGGGACAGGAGGTATTCACCTCGATCTGCTCGGCCTGCCACGGCTTGAAAGGGCAGGGCCAGCCGGACTGGCATATCCCCAAGGAGGACGGCACGCTGCCCGCGCCTCCCCTGAACGGCGACGGCCATACGTGGCACCATGGCGATGGACTCCTGTATCGAATAGTCCGCGAGGGTGGTAAGTTTCAGGAAGACCCGGTCCTGCTGCCCAATTTCAAGAGCGCCATGCCGGCCTTTGGCGCGCAGCTGAGTCACGAAGAAATAGTCGCGGTGATTACCTACATCAAGAGCTGGTGGGGAGACAAGACCAGCCGGGGCCTGAGCATTGTCGAAGCCCAGGCCAACAAGAGCATAGGCGATCCATTCCCGGATGGTTGAGAATGGACACTCGTCCGCCCCTGCCCTTCCGATACGATATGACGTGACGGAAAGACCCGGAGGAACATCATGAAGATCACCAAAGTCGAGCCGCTGTCAGTAGACCGTTTCCTGTTCGTGAAGGTGCATACCGACGCGGGGATAACCGGACTTGGCGAGTCGGGGACGTGGGGCTTCCTCGAAGCGTCGAAGGCCGCCATCGAAAAGTTCGGTCGCTACCTCGTCGGTGAGGACCCGCTGCGCATCGAGCACCACTGGCAGTACATGTACCGGTTCGCGCACTTCCGAGGGGCGGCGATCATGGGGGCGCTCAGCGCGTTAGATATCGCGCTCTGGGACATCGCGGGGAAGCACTTCGACGTGCCGGCCTACCAGCTCATGGGCGGCGCGGTCCGAGATAAGGCCCGAGTCTACTACCACGTCCTCGGTGACACTCGCGAGAAGCTCGTGCAGGGTGTCGCGGCGGCGCGGGAGGAGGGCTTTACGGCTGTAGGACACCTGACGCCGTTCCTCGACGAAGACAGGTCGATTCCGTACTTCAAGACGCACGTCGACAAGATGGAGGACGCCATCGAAGCCGTGAGGCAGTACCGCGAGGCGGCGGGCGACAACGTGGATATCTGCATCGAGATTCACCGGCAGCTCACCCCGGCGGAGGCCATCGTGCTCGCGAAGGGCATCGAGCAGTACCACCCGATGTTCTACGAAGACCCTACCCTGCCCGACAACCTCGACGCCATGGCGCTGATCGCGAGCAAGATTTCCGTACCCATCGCGACGGGGGAGCGCATTCACAGCATCCATGAATTCCAGATGCTGCTCCATCGAAACGCCGTGCAGTACGTCCGGCCGGACGTGTGCATGGCGGGAGGACTCACGCACTCCAAGAAAATCGCTGCGCTCGCGGAGGCGCAGTACGTGGGAGTCATTCCGCACAACCCGCTCGGCCCGGTGAGCACCGCGGCCTGTCTACAGCTCGCGGCCTGCATCCCTAACTTCACCATCCAGGAATACCCGCTCGGTGAGCACGAGCCGCCGAAGAGCGAGATCGTCAAGACGCCGCTGCAGGTCGAAAACGGGTTCCTGCTCATCCCGAAAGGCCCCGGAATCGGCATCGAGCTGGCGGACGACGCACTGGAGCGCTTCCCTGAGCGGCCGCGCGAGGTGGAAACGCGGCTCCACTTGGACGGCTCGGTCGTCGATCAATAACTAAACGGAGGAATCATGCCGAAGTACAGGGTTAGCGTCGAAGTTGACAGGCCAATCGAAGATGCCTGGAAAGTCGTCATGGACGAGTCGAAGATGGGAGAGTGGCTCGAAGGCTACAAGGGAATGGAGCTTTTGGAGGGCGAGCCTCTGACGGTCGGAAGCAAGCACAAGATGATCTTCGAGGAGGACGGGCAGGAGATGACGTTCACCGAGACTGTCACGGCCATCAAACCGCCCACGGAGTTCTCGTTTGACTTCGATCACGACATGATGAGCAGCAGTATTCAAATGACGCTTGAGAGCGTTGGGTCTGCGTCGACACGCATCACGAACCGCACGAAATTCACGGCGAACGGATTCTTCGTCGACCTCTTCATGCTCCTCATGACGCCGCGGATGAAGTCCAGGCAGCGCAGGAGCTTCGCCCGCTTGAAGGCGTTGATCGAGGCGAGTTGATCCCTTGAACACCTCTGACATCCATAGCGTCGCAGTGATCGGGGCCGGTCTCATGGGACACGGCATCGCCATCGAGTTCGCCCTCGCGGGCTACGACGTGCGTCTTCATTCCCGTTCCGAAGAGAGTCTCGAGCGCGCCCGGGGGATGATCCGGGACAGCCTTGAGCGCCTTCAAGACCTTGGCAGGGTTTCAGAGCGGCAGGCGAAGAAAGTGCCGGACAGTGTGCAGATGAGTACCGACCTGGCGGAGATAGTCGAGGACGCCGATCTGGTGATCGAGTCGATATACGAGGACATTGACGCCAAGACCGAGCTTTTCGGACGACTGGACAAGCTGTGCCCCGACCGGACGATTCTCGCCAGCAACACGTCCAGCTTCCTGCCCAGCAGGCTTGTCGCGGCGACGACGCGACCCGACAAGGTCATCAACGCCCACTTCCTCAATCCGCCATTCCTCGTGCCGCTCGTAGAGGTCGTACCGACGGCGGAGACCTCGGAGGAGACGACCGGCGTCATCATGGAACTGCTGACCTCGCTCGGCAAACAACCCATCTTGGTGGAGCGCGAGGTGCCGGGCTTCGTCGCGAGCCGCCTGCAGATGGCGCTGCTCAGAGAGGCCCTGTGGCTGGTCGAGAACGATGTTGCGTCGGCGGAGGACGTCGACATAGCGATCAGCGCCGGACTCGGACGGCGGTGGGCGACGGCAGGCGTGCTCCACGTGCTGGAGGTCGCGGGGTGGGACCTGATATCGCGGGTGGCGTCGGACGTGTTCCCGCACCTCTCCAACACGGACGATCCGTCCCTTCTCCACGACATGGTCGAGCGTGGCGACAGCGGGGTCAAGGCCGGAAAGGGATTCTACGACTGGACGCCGGAGAAGGCCGAGGAGTTGAGGAGGCGCATCGCGAAGGGGCTGGTCGAGATCGACAAATTGGATTGACCGGATTTCGCCTGTGCGGGTACAATACGTCCACTCCGTCCCAAAGGTAGAGACGCTTGGGAACCCTATAGCCGCACCTAACCGAATCTTCTCGCCCACTACGAGGCCTCCCGTGGTCCGCTAGGACTGCGCGGGAGGCTTTCTTATGTCCTGAACGGACGCCATTCTTGATACCATGAACCCGCGCGTAGCGACACGCGGCTTCCCACAGGAGACAATCGCATATGTCACAAGAAGCGGACTTAATCGAGCTGCGCAAGCGAATTCGCCACTCGGCCGCGCACGTCATGGCCGACGTCGTCACGCAGATGTTCCCGGAGGCCAAGCTGGGCATCGGGCCGCCGACGGACGAGGGCTTCTACTACGACTTCATGGTTGAAGAGCCGTTCTCCGAGCAGGACCTATCACGCATCGAGAAGCGGATGCGGAGGGTGGTCCAGCAGAATCACACCTTCGAGTTCCACGAGTACCCCCGCGACGAGGCTGAGCGGATGAACGCCTCGGAGCCTCTGAAGATGGAGATCATCGAGGAGATCCCCGAGGACGAGAAGATCACGACATACAGGCACGGGAAGTTCGAGGACCTGTGCGCCGGACCACACGTCGAATCGACGGGGAGGATTCCGGCGTTCAAGCTGCTGAGCGTCGCGGGAGCGTACTGGCGCGGCGACGAGAACCGCCCGATGCTCCAGCGCATCTACGGGACGGCGTTCGAGTCGAAGGAAGCGTTGGCCGAGCACCTCCACCGGATCGAGGAGGCTAAGAAGCGCGACCACCGACTGCTGGGGCGTCAGCTCGACCTCTTCTCTGTCCACGACGAGACCGGGCCGGGGCTGATCATCTGGCACCCCAAGGGTTCGAGGACCCGAGGCATCGTCGAGGACTTTTGGCGCGAGCAGCACCGGCTGCACGGCTACGAGCTGATCTATACCCCGCACATCGGAAGAGCCAGCCTGTGGGAGACGAGCGGGCACCTGGACTTCTACAAGGAGAACATGTACGCCGCCATCGAGATGGAGGGGCAGGACTACTACCTCAAGCCGATGAACTGCCCGTTCCACATGATGTACTACCAGAATGACCTGCGGAGCTACCGCGACCTGCCCATGCGCATCGGAGAGCTCGGCACGGTGTACAGGTACGAGCGCGGCGGTGTTGTTCAGGGCCTGTTGCGCGTTCGCGGTATGACGCAGGACGACGCCCACATCTTCTGTACGCCCGAACAGGTAGAGGACGAGGTGAACGGTGTCCTCGACCTCACGTTCTTCCTGCTTAGCAGTTTCGGATTCAGCGACTACGACGTGATGCTTTCGACGAGGCCGGAGAAGGCGGTCGGCGAGGACGACCAGTGGGATCTCGCCACGGAGTCGCTGCGGAAGACGCTCGTGGAACGCGGAATCGACTACCAGATGGACGACGGCGGAGGCGCGTTCTACGGCCCGAAGATCGACATCCACATCCGCGACGCCATCGGGCGGCTGTGGCAGATCACCACGGTGCAGTTCGACTTCAACCTGCCGGAGCGATTCGGCCTGACGTATATCGGCGAGGACGGCAAGGAGCACCGGCCCTACATGGTGCACCGAGCATTGCTCGGCACGATGGAGCGGTTCATGGGCGTTCTCATCGAGCACTACGCCGGGGCCTTCCCGGTGTGGCTGGCGCCGGTTCAGGCCGTCGTGATCCCGATAGCCGACCGTCACATCGGGTACGCGCAAGAGCTCAAGGCCCGGTTGGAGGCGTCGAACGTGCGCGTCGACGTTGATGACGGCAACGACCGCATGAACGCCAAGATTCGCAACGCTCAGCTGCAGAAAGTCCCGTACATGCTGGTTGTCGGAGACCGCGAGATTGAGGCGGGCGCGGCGGCAGTACGGCTGCGGTCAGGGGACGACCTCGGCGCAGTGCCCGTCGACGAGATCGTGGCGCGGATCGCCGGTGAGGTAGAGACGAAGGCATAGCCCCCTCTCTGTATCTCTCCCCCGTCGAACGGGGGAGAGATTATTGGATCTGTCTGCCTGCCCCGCCGAACGGGGGAGAGATTATTGGATCTGTCTGCCTCCCCCGTCGAACGGGGGAGAGATTGTTGGATTTGTCTGCCTGCCCCGCCGAACGGGGGAGAGACAAGAAGGTATCTGACCACCTACTCAATCAATCCATTGATGAGTGGGAAACCCGCCCCTTGTCATTCTGAGCGTAGCGAAGCGGAGTCGAAGAATCTAAGATCTTCGCCCCAAAGCAAGGGTGACACAGAGAGCCCTTACGCCGTTGGTTACCACATATACGTAGCACCGGCTAAATGGTCCTGTGGTTACGGACCTTAGATTCCTCGCTACGCTCGGAATCACTCTGGCCTTGTCGGGCCACATAAGAGGGATGAAAATTGGGATGCGTCGTCACGGTCGGCAGGGTGCCTGGGACTGGATTCCGGCCTCCGCCGGAATGACGGAATGGGGTGGTTACCATCTATTTTCATAGCAATCGCCCATGTCGGTTGTCACCGACACCACCAATCATGAAAATGGCCGTAGGGGCGATTCGCGAATCGCCCCTACGGGAGATTGGACGGGGGTTATTTTCAGAGGAATCGCTCATGTCGGTTGCCACCGGCACCACGAAACACGAAAAAGATGATGGCCTCTCTGTCGCCGCTAGGCTGATAGCAGGAGCCGGGAACTGGATTCCTGCCTTCGCAGGAATGACGATTGCGGTGTCGTTTGGGCTATTTTCAGGGTAATGACAGGTCGGCGAGGGACGAATCACAGCTACAATACGGCTAAAGATATCCCTCCCAGCCCCTTGCGGGGAGAGACTACCCCTGCCGTACCAGTTTTTGCAGCGATCTGACCTCGCGCGGCGGGTCGAGGCGTGAGCCGTATGCGGCGAATGACACCTCGGCGACGTAGATGTCGCCGTGGGAGTCGACGGCGATGCCGTGCGGGGTGATGAACTGACCCGGGCCCTCTCCCTGGGGTTCGTCTCCGACTCGCGCTATGACGTTCCCGTCTAGGTCGAACACGGTCACGCGCGGGCCAAGGCGCTTGCCCGTCCAGTTACCCCATCCTATCGGGTTCCGGGGAATGCCCGCGTACATTTCGCCGACGTAGGCAAGCGAGTTCTCAACGTCGATGGTGATGCAGGACGCCAACGCAAGGTCGTTCCACTGGGACTGGAACTTCCCCGACGAGTCGAAGACCTGGACTCGCTGGTTCTCGCGGTCGGCGACATAGACGTTGCCGTCGCCGTCGGTCGCGATGTTGTGGACGGTGTTGAACTCGCCCGGATCGGTGCCGGAACGTCCCCACGAAAGCAGGTGCTTGCCGTCCGGGGAATACTTGTGGACGACGGCGTTACTGTACCCGTCGGAGACGTAGATATTGCCGGTGTTCGGGTCGACGGCGGCGTGCGTGGGGTTGCTGAACGGCTTGCCGCTGAGCCTGCCCGATCCGCGTCCCTTCTCCCCGATGGTCATCAGCAGCTTGCCGTCGAACGTGAACTTGCGGACGGTATGGTCGGCGGCGTCGATGCAATAGAGGGAGCCGTCGGGGCCTATGGCGGCTCCGTGCGCGCTCGTGAAGATTCCCTCGCCCCATGAGTTGACGACTGCGCCATCGCGGTCGAGGACGATCACGGGATGCTCGCCGCGGTTGAAGACGTAGACGTTGTCGTTCGCGTCCACGGCGACCGACGTGGCCTCCTTGTACGACCAGCCTTCTGGCAGGTCACCCCAATCGTCGCCCGATACCTCGTAGCTGTACGATCCTTCGCCGATAATTGTCACCGTTCGCCTCCTGTTGTGGCCCTCTGCCAGACGATTCGACCCTTCCGCGACTTCCCGGCCAGTACCATGGGAGGGGTCGTCAAGATTAATTCGTCGCCGTCCAGTTGAATGAACCTCACTTGCTCGGTGCCCACGCGGTTCGGGTAGAAGGCCACCTCGATCTTGTGAATGACCCGGTCGCCTTGATAGTCGTAGCGGCCGCAGTACGAGACGAATGTGCTCGCCGCGGCCAGTTTCTCTTCGTCCGTGCCGGCCAGCATGTCACCGGCCTCGAAGTTCTGCCGACCCGCCGCCATCATGAGGACCGACATGTAGCCGTCGGGCGTGTACATGATGTAGCCGGAGGCGTCCTCGCCCAGGGGGTACAGCACGTCATCGCCCGTGTGGGCCTCGTACGTGACGAGCCGCCAAGCTCCGATGAGGGGGTTTGATTCCATGTGTTGGTCTCAGTCTTTTGGCGCGCGGACGGGGCGCTTCTTCTGTTCAGCGCCGTCAGGACGGCCTATGTTCTTGGCCTGGGTTGGCTGCCATCCGGTGTCGTGCTGGTAGACCTTGCCCATCTCGAGGAGCGCCGGTAGGTCTACGCGCGAGCCGTCGCGGACGTAGCGGCTCTGCTCGTGCTCGTGGCTCATCTCGATGGCGTCGAAGTTACACACGTCGACGCAGATGCCGCACAGGATGCAGCGGTTGAGGTTGATCTCGAACTCGTCGATGATCTTGCGCCGCTTGGACATGCCCTCCGGGTGCTGGGGATTGTCCTTCATCGTGGCGCTCATGCACTGCGTCGGGCACTCGCGCACGCAGACCATGCAGCCGGTGCAGTACGGCTCGTCGGCGGTGTAGTCCCACAGGAGAGCAGGGAATCCCATGAAGCGCTCCTGCACGGGGAGACGCTTGTTGGGATCGGGGTACTGGCCGGTCACCGGAGACCGCTTCATGGTCTTCAGGGTAACCGCGAGGCCTTTGAGGAGTCCGCTCACGAATGGGTCGCTTTTGGTAAGGAGGATGACGGCGTTCATTGTATCAGGCGGGCGACCACGACGCAGACATGGTCGGTTGCAAACCCCGCCTTATCGCATCTGGCTGGATCGGCCGCTATGGTATTGCTCGGGAGGCGGTCGATGGGGTTTGACGGCGTTACCACGACAACGCGATTTCTCGAAAACTGTTGCATTTTGTTGTAATTTGTCGCATTTTGCATGTTATTGTCAAGTTGCCCGAGCCGTTTCCGAGAGCGCGTGACCGGGTGAAACGTTGCGCTTGACCCTGTGGAGCACAGAACGCATATTCCGAATTACTCCTAAGAATGACACGCGGTAGGTATGTGCGTCAAAACGAAGAAAGGCGTAGTATGTGAAGCACACCGATCACTACTCAAGGAGGCGAGCATTGAGTTCAGAAAGTACACAGCCGACGAAAAGCAAGGTGGCCGCCGGAGTATTGGCAATCGTGACCGGTGGATTCGGGATTCACAAGTTCTACTTGGGGTACACCGGCCCGGGCATTATTCTTCTCGTGGCTTCGATCATCAGTGCAGTCACGGCGATAATACTAATCGGGATCGTTGGTCTCCTTGCCATCGGAACGATCTGTTTGATCGAGGGGATTCTGTACCTGACAAAGACGGATGAGGAGTTCCACGAGACCTACGTGGTGAACCGGAAATCCTGGTTCTAGCCCCAGCCGACGTGGGTACGGAGCGCAGCTAGCGCTCGTCCGTGACGACGACTTCCCTGCCCTCGCGACCTGAGCGGACCATCGCCAATGAGAAGCGCAGGACCTCACGCCCTTCCTCGCCGGTGAGGTCGGACGCTCGGCCGTCGGATATGGCTTGGACGAAGTCCTCGATTGCCAGCCTGAATCCGGCGGCGTAGTCGGTCTCGACGTTGGAGATGCTCGTCATGGAGCCGTCGCGGAGTACCTCGATTGGGGGACGCGGTACAAGCTGTCCGTTGGGGCTCTGGTGAACGTACAGGATTCCCCGGCTGCCCGTGATCTCGATCGATACGTCGATTGGGTAGTGCGTCGACCGGACGATCAACTCCTCGGAGTGGACGGACTCGCACGTGCCGTACACGTCGCGGTCCGAGTACTTCCACACTATCATGCCCGGATTATCGAGGGTGCCGCCCGGCACGATCTCGTGGTGGCTGACGACCTCGGTGGCGCCAATGTACGCGAAGACGCGCTCGATGTCGCCCAGCAGGTACCGGGCTATGGTCCAGACGTGGTGGCCGTGGTCGAACAGGACGGAACCGTCCCCCGATTGCGTCGGATCGGATCGCCATAAGTGGGACGATTGGGGAATCTCCCAGCCGTCGGGCGCGGTGCCGCTCGCGGTCTTGATGCGGACGGACATGGGCTCGCCGATGCCGCCCGAATCGAGTATCTGCTTGGCACGGACGAACGGAGGGTGGAAGCGGTAGTTGTCGATCACGCGGAGCATCCTGCCCGCGCGTTCTGCCGCCTCGATCATGGCGTCGGCATCGGCAATCGTGAGGGCCATCGGCTTCTGCACCGTGACGTGCTTCCCCGCTTCCAACGCGGCAATCGTCATGGGCGCGTGGAGATAGTGCGGCGTGATGATATCCACCGCGTCCACGTCGGTGTCTTCCAGGAGTTCGTCGAAATCGGAGTAGGTCTTGTCTACGCCCCACTCGGCGGTGCGCCGCCGGAGCAGGTCAGGGTCCACGTCGCAGATCGCCGTCAACTCCGCCAAAGGCGTGGCGGAGTACCCCAGATAGTGCATGTCTGCGATCCGTCCGACTCCCACGAGGGCTGCGCGGAGGGGCGTCATTGGTTTCTCCCGCTTGTCGCAGACCGGCGAGTCATGCCAATTCGCTCGGACATCACCATCGGCGTATGGCCGGCTTCTGGATTCCGGCCTGCGCCGGAATGACGGCTAGGAGGATAGTACCGAGACTCATTTGCGGCGTCGTTAGAGCGAATGGGCATTATGCCGCGTGCTCTTCGGTTGCCGGAGTCGTTGGGAAGGCTTTCGCGGGATCGACGACGCACTGCGTCCCCTTCACGTTCGAGATCGTGTGGGCGTACGACAACGGCGTGATGCTCTCGCCCTGCTTGAGGAAGGCAGCCTTGTCCTCCTCGTACATCGTGCGGGCCATCTCGTGGGCGTCGGCGGCGGTGAAGAGCCGCGCAACGGCGTTTCCCACGTTCCCGACTCCCACCAGCCCAACGTTCTCCATGCGCTCGCCGAAACGGTTGAAGTCGCTGCCGGGGTGCCAGTCCCTGCGGGCGTGAACCCGGCTCGCGAGTGGCACGAGGGTTCCGTCGGACAAAGGAGTCCGGCGCGTGATGAATGAGGTCTCACGGTAGTCTACGTCGAGCTCAACTTCCCAGACGTGAATCGCCGTCAGGTTCTGGTACGGGACGCCGAGCATCAGGATCGTCCCGCCATTGTCGAACACCCACGCCATCGGACTGCGCTCGTCCCATGCCGACGCCCACGTCTTGCCATTCCCCGTTACGACCTTCTCGGCCAGCGGCCCGATTGCGGCAACGCTGTGCCAGAGATGTACGCTCCGCGTGGCGCCGTCACGCTTTCGAACTGAGTTCGTGATTGCGCCCATCCCGGAGTGGGTGGTCGCGGGGTCGAATATCCATTTCGGGTCTATCGAGTCGGGGTAGTCGTGCGGGTCGGCGTAGGTGAAGGTCGGGACGACCAATGTGCCCTCGGAACCAAGCGCATCGAGCAGCGCGTCGACGACAGCGTCGGTTCCACCCTCTACCTCGCCGATGGCGCTCAGCGAGCTATGGACGAACAGCAAGCCGCCGTGGGGTATGCCCAGTCCGGCGAGGTCTTCGGCGATGTTGTCCTTCGTTACCTTGAGTGGTGGCATATTGGGCTCTGACAGGATTGTGCGAAAGGCAGGTCTAGGCCGGCCTGTTCGATATCTGGAACTTGTTGCCTTCCGGGTCCTGGCCCTCGCAGTATTGGAAGCGGCCGTCGTCCTCGATGTCGCCCATGGGAGCGCCGCGTTCCAGAAGCTCCTTGCGGGCCTCATCGACGTCGTCGACGTAGAAGACAATCTTGCTGTACGTGGAGGGCAGACCGTCGGACCTCGAAGCTACCTGGAGCGCGAGCTTGCACGGCCCGGTGTTGAACTCGATCCACTGCGGCGGCTGCACCTGAAGGTCGAAGATCGGCTTGAGCTGCAGCACGTCGCGGTAGAACTCGGTCACTATCATCATGTTCTGCACGACCAGGGTTATCCTGTTCATCGTTGCAATACGGCGTTCGTCCATGACGGCCCTCCCAGGAAATGTTCGCGAGCTATTCTACCCCATCGACGGACGCGGGGACGTGATCTTCCGAAATGCCTCCCGTCTCCCCGCCCCTCTGGATACCGGCCTTCGCCGGTATGACGGTTAGTCAGTTGCCAGTCTACAGCGGTGAGTGCTAGACCGGCAGCAGCTTGATGCACACGGGAGCCGGCACCTCGACCTCGTGGCCCGTCGGCACCGGCATCCCGGTCTCGTTGTTGATGCGGTAGGTGAGGATGTTGCCGGTGTCCTGATTGGACACCAACATGTACGTCCCTGACGGATCGATGGCGAAGTTGCGAGGCGTCTCTCCGCCGCTCGACACGTGGTCGACGAACGAAAGCCCGCCTGTGCCCTGGTCGATACTGAAGACGGCGATACTGTCGTGGCCTCGGTTGGAGCCGTAGACGAACTCGCCGGACGGAGACACGTGGATGTCGGCGCAGTGGTTAACCCCGTCGAAGTCGTCCGGCAGGGTCGTAACCGTCTCGATCTCGTTGAGCATCCCGCGCACCCCGTCGTAGTGCAAGGCGGTGATGCTCGAACCCATCTCGTTGAGGAGATAGGCGTGCTTGCCGTTGGGATGGAATGCGAAGTGGCGCGGCCCTCCTCCCGGCGGAGTGCGCGTGTACGGCGAATCGGCCGGAGTGAGACTCCCGTCGTCGTGATTGATCCGGTATGCCAGCACCTTGTCGATGCCGAGGTCGGCGGCGAAGGCGAACGTGTTGGTCGGGTCGATATTGATCGAGTGACCGTGCGGCCCTTCCTGGCGCTCGGGGTCGATGCTCGATCCCTCATGCTGGACGAATCCCGTCGCCTTTCCGAGGCTCCCGTCCTCCTGGACGGGGTAGGACGCCACGCTCCCGCTCCCGTAGTTCGCCAGTAGTACGTACCGGCTCGTCTGATCGACCTCCACGTGGCACGGCCCGGTCCCTTCCGAGGACTGCTCGTTCAGGAGCGTCAACTCACCCGTCCCCGCGTCAAGCGAGTAGGCCCGCACCACTCCCGTGGCCATGGCCTCGAAGTCCGCGCACACCGCGTACAGACTCTTGCCGGACGGAGCAATGTCCAAGAACGACGGGTCGTCGATCGCTCCGGTCGTACCGACGTGCTCAAGCCCTCCCGTCGCCATGTCGAAGCGGTAGCAGTAGATACCCTCCGATCCCAGGGACGTGTATGTGCCGATATATGCGAGATACTCGTTTGCCATGTCGCAGATCACCTCGACGTTTCTCTCAGCACAATGTGAGGAAATCGGGACGGTTTGTCAAATCAGGGCGGTGGGCCGGTTTTTGCGATAGACAGGACCGTCTTCGAAATTTGTCTAGGCATTCCTTGAACCAACCGAGTCCTGCAGATCAAAGATCGCGGTCAAACCCGACGTTAGCAAGTCCCTTATGTCTTTACACGTTAATGGGATCAGTCATTCCGGTAGTATTCCATGCCCAGATGCGTTATTTGATCCTCTCCCATCAGCCATCTCAAGGTGTTCTTGAGCTTCGTCTGCTGAATGAAAAGGTCGTGCTCGGGATAGACCGAACGGGCATGATGCGGGCTTTTGAAGTAGAACGAAAGCCACTCCTGAATTCCCGTCATGCCGGCACGTTGCGCCAAGTCCATGAAAAGTACGAGGTCGAGCACCAGCGGAGCAGCTAGGATCGAGTCGGAGCATAGGAAGTTGATTTTGAGCTGCATCCGACGATCCAGCCAACCGAAGAGATCGATGTTGTCCCACCCTTCCTTGTTGTCGCCGCGGGGAGGGTAGTAATTTATTCTCACCTTGTGATAAGCGTCGGAATACAGATCAGGGTACATTTCGGGCTGCAGGATGTACTCCAGAACGCCTAGCTTTGACTCCTCCTTCGTTCTGAAGTTCTCGGGCTCGTCCAGGACCTCGCCGTCCCGGTTCCCAAGTATGTTGGTGGAAAACCAGCCATCCATTCCCAGCATCCTGGCCTTGAGCATAGGTCCGATGACGGTCTTGACAAGAGTCTGGCCCGTCTTGAAATCCTTGCCGCATACGGGCACTCCCTCGTCCCTGGCCAACTTCTCAAGTGCGGGTATATCCACAGTCAGGTTGGGGCTCCCGTTGATAAACGGAACACCCTCCAGCAGGGCGGCGTAGGCATAGACCATAGAGGGGGCGATGTTCTCGTTATTGTCGTGAAGCCCACCAACGAAACTCTCGATATCCCTATGGATTTCGGTTTCGGTAATGAATTTTTCGGTAGACCCGCACCAAACCATCACTAGCCGATCGCAATCGTTGTTTTTCTTGAACCGTTGGATGTCGGCACGTAGAGCCTCCACGGAAGCGAGCTTAGAGCCTGTAACCTTGATATTCGTCCCTCCGATGCGTCTAACGTAATTGTTGTCGAATACTGCCTCCATCGGCTTGATCAATTCCAGAAACTCGGCGATGGGCTCCAGCTGTTCGTTGCGGTCCAATACACCACACTTTAGGGCAGCTTCGTAAGCGTTGTCAGGAATCGGATCCCAGGCACCGAAGACAAGTTGATCAAGGTCAGCCAGAGGTACGAAATCGCGAATTAGAGGCGTCCGACTCTCAGTTCGCTTGCCCAGGCGAATTGTCGACATCTGGGTGACCGAGCCTATGGGCCGCCCCGTCCCGCGACGGATGTGCTCCACTCCGGCGATGAATGTAGATGTCACTGCTCCCAAACCGACCAGTAGGACGCCTAACCTCCCATCAGCCTCCTTGATCGGTGGGGCACCGTTCGTAACAAAATCCTTGGGTTCCAGCCCAATGCCTTGACGATGCGCAAGTGCCATAAGCGACTCATGCCATTGAGACGGAATACGCCCAGTCTTGGCCCAGTGTTGCACAGTGCTCTGACGTTTTCCCAAGAGTGCTGCGAGCGAGGACTGGCCTCCGAACCGGTCGATTATCTGTCTTGCCCTATTCATGGTGGCCGACGATAACAGTTTTTCCGTTAGCAGTCAATCCCCTTGTCAGGAGCCGCATCTGTCAAGGTCAGAGGAATGGCCTATTGATAAAGTCCGACTGAGTATGATGTACGAGGGTATGTAGGCTAGGACAGCGACCGCTATAGTTGACATTTGGAGTTCTGCCTACAGTTAAGAATTAGCCGGAAAAAGTGACCAGGACAGGAATCGAACCCGTGACCTCAATCCTAGTGAGAGACACGCTCTGTCCACTGAGCTACCGGGGCCGACTGGGACTCAAACACAACATTTCCCGTGTGATCGTACCTCTGGAAGCCATGAACTGAGCACCGCAGTTTGGTTGACCGTGATTCGGGGCAGTACCTATAATGCTTTGAACCGCACACTCCCCTACGGACGTACTCCCCTGCCATGCAGCCACAGACCGATGTGGTCGAACGGACGACTCACGAGGCCCTGGAGCGGCTGAAGGCCGTTTCTGATCTGGACGGTCTCGAAGAGTGGCGCGTGTCCACGCTGGGCCGCAACGGAGCGTTGACGCAGATACTCCGCAGTCTCGGTTCCGTCCCCAAGGAGGAGCGTCCGCGGTTGGGCGCGGCGGCAAACAGCGCCAAGACCGTCCTCGAAGGGCATCTCGCCGAGCGTGAGCAGGAGCTGAAGACGGCCCATCTGGCCGATGTCGTCGAGCGCGAGAGCATCGACGTGACGCTGCCGGGATGGCCCGTTCCGCAGGGCCGCCTGCACCCCACCACGCGGATGCTAAGGGAGATCACGAGCGTCTTTTCCTCGATGGGGTTCCAGGTCGAGGAAGGGCCGGAGGTCGAGCTGGACCGTTACAACTTCGACCTGCTCAACATCCCGAAGGACCATCCGGCGCGGGACATGTGGGACACCCTGTGGATCGACCGGGTGGACGAGCACGGCAACCGCCCGATGCTCCTACGCACGCACACGTCGCCGATGCAGGCGCGGATCATGGAGAACACCAGCCCGCCCGTGCGCGTCGTCGTGCCCGGCAAGTGCTACCGGTACGAGGCGACGGACGCGACCCACGAGTGGCACTTCCACCAGGTCGAGGGCCTCGCGGTGGACAAGAGGATCACCTTTGCCGACCTCAAGGGGACGCTGTACGAGTTCGCGCGACGGACCTTCGGCGAGGACAGGCAGATACGCTTCCGCTGCGACTTCTTCCCCTTCGTCGAGCCGGGGGTCGATATGTCGATCTCGAACTTCAAGGACCCAAAGACCGGCAAGCGTCCCATCAACCGCGACGAGGACTGGATCGAGATACTCGGAGCCGGGATGGTGCATCCGAGCGTACTGGAGGGCGTCGGCTACGACCCGTCCGTCTACACCGGCTTCGCGTTCGGCATGGGCGTCGAGCGGATTGCGATGCTCAAGTACGGCATCGACGACATCCGCCTGTTCTACTCGAACGACATCAGATTTTTGCAGCAGGTCTAGCTACCCCGTGTTCCGAGGTCTCTGATGCTGATACCCATATCCTGGCTGAAGCGCTACGTGCCGGTCGACATGCCGGCGCAGGAGTTGGCGCATAGGCTGACCATGGCCGGGCTGGAAATCGACGAGGTGCGAGAGGTCGGAGCCGACTGGGGACGCGACAAGGTATTCGTCGGCCACGTCATGGCTGTTGACCGCCACCCGAACGCCGACCGCCTAACGGTGCCGACCGTCGATCTCGGCGGCGGCGAGACGGTGCAGGTGGTGTGCGGCGGGCCGAACCTCGCTGCAGGACAGAAGATCGCCTTCGCCTTCGCGGGAGCGGTGCTCTACAGCACCAGGACGGGAAAGACGCAGGCGCTCAAGAAGTCGAAGATTCGCGGCGTCGAGTCGGCGGGCATGGTCTGCTCGGAGGTCGAGTTGGGCCTCGGCGAGGATCACGACGGCATCATGGTGCTCCCGGAGGACGCGCCCGTTGGAACGCCGCTTGTGGACTACCTTGGCGACGCCGTTCTGGACGCCGACGTTACCCCGAATCGCCCCGACTGCCTCTCGATACTGGGAGTGGCGCACGAGGTGGCCGCCCTCACGGGGGCAGCGGTCACTGAACCCGACGCGACGTACCCTGAATTGGGCGACCCCATCGAGCGGGACGTAACGATAGAAATCGCCGATCCTGAACTGTGCTCTCGGTACGGGGCGAGTTTGATTCGAGGTGTGACGGTCGGCCCATCGCCGGACTGGCTGAAGGACGCCCTCGCCTCCGTGGGGATGAGGCCCATCAACAACATCGTCGACGTGACGAACTACGTCATGCTGGAATACGGACAGCCCCTTCATGCCTTCGACTACGACACCATTGGGGACTCGACGGTCATCATAAGGGCCGCGCGGCCGGGTGAGCGGTTCACGACCCTCGACGAAGAGGAGCGCAAACTGGAGCCACCGATGCTGACCATCGCCGACTCGCGAGACGCGATAGCGCTGGCGGGAGTCATGGGCGGCCGGAACACCGAGGTCGGCGACTCGACGACCAACGTCCTCATCGAGTCGGCGAACTTCGACGCAACCAACACGCGGAACACTGCCACCGGCTTGGGTATGCGGACGGAGGCGTCGTACCGATTCGAACGCGGCATCCGGCAGGACCTTGTGCCCCGTGCATTGAGACGGGCGACGGCCTTGATGCTCGAACTTGCAGGCGGAATCGCGGCGAAGGGGATCATCGACGTCTTCCCCGTCGTCCAGACGCCGCCGACGCTCACGATTGGGCCCGAGCACTTCCAGCGCGTGCTTGGCGCGGAGGTGTCCACCGACACGATTGACCGGGTGTTGACCTCGCTCGGATTCGAGACGACGAGAGACGGGGACTCGCTGAAAGTACAGTCCCCGTACTGGCGGGCCGACATCACCATCGCGGAGGACCTGGTCGAAGAGGTCGCGAGGATCGTCGGGTACGACGATGTGCCCGCTACGCTGATGTCTACTGAGATACCCCACCACGAGCCCAGGGCCGAGCACGAGGTGAGGGAACGGGTACGTGACACCATGGTCGCGGCCGGAATGCAGGAGACCATCTCCTACTCGGCGACGGACGTCGATTCGCTGGAGAAGGTGGAAGTACCGACGGACGGGCCGGACGCGCCGCTGAGAATCTCGAACCCCATGAGCGCGGAATTGACGCATATGCGGACGACGCTGCGCGCCAGCGTGCTCCAGACGCTGGCCTTCAACCGGAGGATGTCACGCGGTGAGGGTCTCCGCCTCTTCGAGATCGGCACCGTCTACCTGCCGAAGGAGGAGGCGAAGGAGCGCGACCTGCCCGACGAGAGGGAGATGCTCGTCGGCGTGCTGTCAGGCCCGCGATCCGGCGCATCCTGGCTCGTGCCCGAGGGCGACATGGGCTTCTTCGACGCGAAGGGCGTGCTGGAGGCGGTCTTCTCGCAGGTCGGCCTCTCGGAGGAGTACAAGGCGGACAACGATCCGATTCTGCTTCCCGGCAAGATTGCTAGGGTCTTCTGTGGGAATAAGGCAATGGGCACGATTGGAGAGATCCATCCCAGGGTCCTCGCGCGTTTCGATCTCGACGAAACCGGGGTCACGCTGTTCGAGATCGACCTGGAGGCCGTATACGTCGCAGCCGGAAGAGTAAGCGTGCAGTACGCGCCGATCAGCCGGTATCCCGAGGCAGAGCAGGACATCGCCATTCTCGTGGATGCCGACGTGCCATCCTCGCGGATTCAGGCGATCATCAACCGGCACCGCCTCGTGAAGAAGAGTGCGCCGTTCGACCTGTATGCCGGCGAGGGTGTGCCCCCTGGCAAGCGGTCGATTGCCTTCAGGGTAACGTTCCAGTCCGACCGGTCCACGTTGACCGGTGATCTGGTAGACAAGGCGCGGGGAGACATCATGAGACAGCTCCAGCGTGAGTTCGACGCTACGCTGCGGGGCGAGTAGCACCTCCTGCGAGGAGACCGACGGGTGCATAAGCATCGAGAACACCTCCATGGCCATCGCCACGCCGACATGATCTCGGTCGAGGACGCCCGGGAGCGCATCCTCGGGTTCTTTTCGCAGCTCGGCACGGAAGAGCGTGCGATATCAGACGCCTTGGGACAGGTGATAACCGAGGACATCGTCGGTCGGTTCGATGTGCCGCTCTGGGATAACTCCGCGATGGACGGTTACGCCCTCCGCGCGGAGGACATCGAAGATGCCCACCCCGACGCGCCGGTGACGCTGAACGTCGTCGGCTCGATAGCTGCAGGCGAGTTGCCCACGCAGGGCGTGAAGCGGGGCGCGGCCATTCGGATCATGACGGGAGCGCCGGTGCCGGATGGGGCCGACGCCGTTGTTCCATTCGAGGACACCGATGAGGGCGAGCGTGGAATGGGCGGCAGAACCCCGGACGAGATCTCCGTGCGGATACCCGTTCCGTCGAGCGGCAACATCCGGCCCGCCGGTGGCGACATAGCGGCGGGAGAGACGGTCATCGAGGCCGGCACCGCCCTCCGCGCGTCCGAAATCGGGGTGCTCGCATCGCTCGGCTTTGGGACGGTCAAGGTCATCAGGCGTCCGGTCGCGGCGATTCTCGCGACCGGAAACGAGCTCATCGAGCCGTCGGAGCCATACCAGCCCGGCAAGATATACAACTCCAACAGCTATGGAGTGGCGGCGGCGGTTCACGCGGCGGGCGGCATTCCGAAGCGACTCGGCATCGCGCGCGACACGGTGGAGTCGATCTCAGCCGCTCTCCAAGAGGGCATGGCCGGTGCTGACGTGGTCATCTCGACCGCGGGCGTCTCGAAGGGCGACTACGACCTCGTCAAGGACGTCTTGGCGCAGCACGGTCGAATCGAGCTTTGGTCGGTGCGAATGCGCCCGGCCAAGCCGCTGGCCTTCGGGATGCTGTCGGGGGACGGAGGCAGGCAGGTGCCCCTGCTCGGGCTTCCAGGGAACCCGGTAAGCTCGCTCGTCGCGTTCGAGCAGCTGGGTAGACCGGCGCTGTACAAGATGATGGGACGCGGCGACTTCGAGCGGCCAACGGTACAGGCCGTCCTCGAAGAGCCGATCCACAACCACGACGCACGACGTGTCTACGCCAGGGCAATCGTCACCAAGCGGAACGGGACGTACTATGCGCGACTGACGGGCGAGCAAAGCTCGAACGTCCTCACCTCGATGTCACGCGCCAACGGGCTTGCCATCTGCCCCGAAGACGAATCGATCAAAGAGGCGGGTGAGGTCGTGACGGTGCAGATGACCGACTGGCCGGAGTCGGTGTTCTAGGCGCGAACTCTGTCGTTTCCTTGGTTGTCCGCCCCTTATTCGTCATTCCCGCGAAGGCGGGAATCCAGTTTTGGCACCTTGAGGGCTCCACTAATGGCATAGATTCTCGCCTTCGCGGGAATGATGGGAACCGTCAACACAATCTAACCAACGGCCCCGATCCCCTAAGCGTAACGTCTCAGAATCAGCCCAGCGCCTCAACGAGGCACCCTCGCGGCAACTCCGACTGCTCCCCCTGCGTAAGGTCGCGAAGGACAACCGTGTCCGAGGCGATCTCGTTGTCGCCGATGATGACGGCGTGAGTGGCGTCTATCGAAGTCGCGTACCTGATCTGGCTTCGCAGTCCTCTCGGGGGTCCGAGCACCGCTGCGATACCCTCCCGACGCAATTCCGAAGCGAGTTGAAGCCCTGACGTTTTGGCGGCGTCGCCGATGTGGGCAACGAGGACCGTCATCTGCTGGTCAGGCAGGGTCAGGGTCCCGCGCTTCTTGGCCTCGGCGACCACTCGCTCGATTCCCATGGCGAATCCGATGCCGGGTGTGGGCTGGCCGCCCAGCTCTTCTATGAGGCCGTCATATCGCCCACCGGCCAGAATCGTGCTCTGGCGGCGGGCATCCGGCGGAACGAACTCGAAGACGGTGCGCGTGTAGTAGTCGAGGCCGCGCACGAGCGTGTGGTCGATCTCGTAGGTTATGCCAAGGACGTCCAGACTCTGCAGAAGGCTGTCCCAGTGGGCATTCGCCTCGTCCGAGAGGTAGTCGATGCTCTTGGGCGCGCCGGGCAGCAGCGGCTGTACCTCCTCGTCCTTGGAGTCGAGGACGCGCAGGGTGTTCTCCCTCAGCCGCCGTCGGTCATCGTGCGACAGGCTCTCGGCGTGCGGCGCGAAGTAGTCTCGCAACGCTTCCAGGTACGCCGGTCGCGACTGCGCGTCGCCGATGCTGTTGACGAGGAGCGTCACGTCCGTCATTCCGAACGCTTCCAGTACTCGCCACGCAAGCTCGATGATCTCGGCGTCGAGCGCGGGGTCGGAGTCGCCAAGCGCCTCTACGCCGAACTGCCAGAACTCGCGGAACCGCCCGGCCTGCGGTCGCTCGAACCGGTACATGGGCATGATGTAGTAGAGCCGCGCCGGCTGAGGCGTGTTGTGCAGCCCCCGTTCCAAATACGCCCGGCAAACGCCCGGCGTCCCCTCCGGTCGGAGGGTGAGCGAATGGCCACCCCGGTCCTCGAAGGTGTAGGTCTCCTTCTGCACGATGTCCGTCGACTCGCCGGTCGTCCGCAGGAACAGGTCGGAGTCCTCGAATGTGGGCGTCACGACCGGCGCATACCCGAAGGTCTCGGCAAGTTCCGCGCACACGCGCTGCACCGCGAGGCGGTCGCGCTGATCGTCGGGGAGGATGTCGGTGGTGCCCCGCGGGGCCTGGAAGGAGGTCATGGCGTCGAAGGTACAGGGTACGAGGGCGCAAGGACGGTAGTCAACGATTTCCCTGCCTTAAGGCGGCGGTCTCGATATGGGCGCGAAAACGCCTCATGGTATACTCACTACATGACCGTTCAAGACGTGCGGAGTTCGGGCCTCTTCGATCTCCTGCTCGACAAGGCAGGGGAGTATCTTCCGCCCGACAAAGTCGCCGCCGTTGAAGAGGCGTACAGGTTCGCCGCCGAGGCCCACACCGGTCAGTTCCGCAAGTCCGGCGAGCCGTTCATCGAGCACCCCCTGAGCACGGCTCTGTATCTGGCCGACCTGCACTTCGACTACACCGCCTTGCGGGCCGCGCTGCTTCACGACGTTGTCGAGGACACTCCTGTTACTCAGGATGAGTTGGCGGAACGCTTCGGGGGAGAGGTTGCCACGCTGGTCGACGGCGTGACGAAGCTCACTCAGAACGAGTTGATAAACATTTGGAGCGAAGACGAACCACGTCCCGTCCAGAACACGAACGAGGCCGCGCGTGCCGCCAGCATCCGCAAGATGCTCATGACGATGGCCGAGGACGTGCGCGTCGTCATCATCAAACTGGCCGACCGGCTGCACAATATGCGGACGCTCGACTTCATGCCGGAGCCTCGAAGAGAGGCCATCGCGCAGGAGACCCTCGACATCTACGCGCCGCTCGCACATCGACTGGGCATGTGGGAGCTGAAGTGGCTGCTGGAGGACCTGGCCTTCCAGCACATAGACCCGGATGCCTACCGCACAATTTCGAGGATGCTCGCGGCCAAGCGTAAAGAGCGGGAGAAGTACATCGACCGCGTGGTGAGTATGCTCGAGGACGAGCTGCAGATCGCGGGAATACGGGCGAATGTGTACGGGCGTCCCAAGCACATCTACAGCATCCACCGGAAGACGCAGAAGTACGCCTCGCTAAACCGGACGGTCAACGACATCAACGATCTGTTCGCCCTGCGGGTGATCGTCGAATCGGTTGGCGACTGCTACGCGGCGCTAGGCGTCGTGCATACGAAGTGGAGGCCGCTGCAGGGCGAGTTCGACGACTACATCGCCAGTCCCAAGGACAACATGTACCAGTCGCTGCACACTGCCGTGCTGTGCGAGGACGCCTCGCCCGTGGAGATCCAGATACGAACGGCCGAGATGCACCAGCTCGCCGAAAACGGGGTCGCGGCCCACTGGCTCTACAAAGAGGGCAGCGCCGACGATCAGTCATTCGAAGAGAAGATGACGTGGCTGCGACAAATACTGGAGTGGCAAAGGGAAGTGGCGGGCGCCGAGGAATTCGTCGAGGGCTTCAAGACCGACATCTTCCAGAACCAGGTCTACGTTTACACTCCAAAAGGTGAGCTCAAAGAGCTCCCCACTGGGGCGACGCCGGTGGACTTCGCCTACCGCATCCATACCGATGTCGGACACCGGTGCATCGGCGCCAAGGTAAACGGCAAGCTGGTTCCCCTCCAGCATCGACTGGAGATCGGGGACATGGTCGAGATCGTGACAAGTAAGTCGGTGCGGGGACCAAGCCGCGACTGGCTGAACGAGAACAAGGGATACCTGAAGACGAGCCACGCACGCTCCAAAGTCCGCCAGTGGTTCAACCGGCAGGAACGCAAGGCGAGCGTCCAGACGGGCCGCGAGGTATTTACCCGCGAGATCCGCCGCCTCGAAACAACGATGAGCGAGGACGAGATAGCCACCCTAATGGGGTACTCCAACCTCGACGACTTCTTTGCGGGGCTTGGGAACGGTTCCCTCTCCATGCGCCAGGTGGTGAGCAAGCTGACGGAACTCGTCGCCGAGCCGGAAGAGGACGAGCCGACGATGGTCGTCGCGCTCCCGGAACCCGAATCCGGCATCGAGGTATTGGGGGTCGGAGACCTGCTCACGCGAATGGCCCGATGCTGCAACCCCATCGGCGGCCACGCGATCATCGGATATATCACCAGGGGTCGCGGCATCACGGTGCATCGCCGCACCTGCCCGAACATCATGCGCGAAAGCGAGAGTGAGCGGCTGGTCGAGGTCGATTGGGGTAAGACGCGAACACTCTACCCCGTCCAAATTCGCGTGGAGTCATGGGACCGCGTGGGTCTGCTGAGCGACGTGACTTCGCTTGTGGCGGACGAGGGAGTGAACATCGTTCACTCCATTACCAAGCCTGAGGACGACCTGAGCATCATCAGCCTCACGGTCACGGTCGAGGACATCGAGCAGCTGAACAGGCTCTTCGCCAAGATCGAGGGAGTGGTCGGCGTCCTGAGCGTCTCGCGCGTCACCGGATAGCCCGGACTACGCGATCAGCGGCGGCAGCTGTTCGAGCGTCGTTATCCGGGGGCAGTCATCGTATAGCGGATAATTGTCGTCCCGGTCGATGAGAATCGGGCCGATGCCAACGCGAGCCGCCCCCACGATGTCCGAGCTTGGCTGGTCCCCGACCATGACGGCCTCCTTCGCCTCGACGCCCGCGCGAACGAGCGCAGTTTGGAAGGCGAGCGGATTGGGTTTCTCGACCCCGATTTCTCCCGATGTGACGGCGAAATCGACGTGATTCGAAAGCCCCAGGTCGTCCAAGAGATCGTCACCGCGCATGTTCATGTTGGAAATGAGGCCCAGGGCTAATCCGCGCTGCCTCAGCACAACCAAGGTCGGGACCACGTCGTCGAACGGCGTTAGTGACGATGGCGCGTCGCTGAGCCGGTTGAATATCTGCAGGGCGAGATCATGGGCAACATCGATTCCGCACCCCTGAAGGACGAGACGCTCGTACTCCGCAAAGAACTCGTCCCTGCCCTTCTTGTCCCGGAGGCGCAACGGACGGGAAGCGTTCTCCGCGGTCATGAAGGCGTCCGCGCTCGCGTATCCCTTCAGGATACCTTCGGGAGTGACGGCGTCTCCCAGATCGAAGTCGGCACATGCCTGTTTCTGAAGCTGGAAACGGGACGGCGTCCACCCGGCGATGGTGCCGTATACGTCGAACAGGACGGCTCGAATCATTGGGACACCGTAACACCGGAGTAGGCCGATCCGACAAGGGGAAAAACGACCATCGCAACGCATCTTCTCGCTGATAGGCGCATACGCAATTATGTCCTACGAACTCCCAAACGATCACCGCTTCTCACCGATGGTTGAACAAAATCAATCTTGTAGCCCCTAAGGACAGCAACTATAATGAAAGGGATTCCGTCCAATACTTAGAACTATGACCACAAGCAAACGCGACTACTATCAAGTGCTGGGTGTGAACCGGAGTGCCTCCGATGAGGAGATCAAGAAGGCATTCCGCAAGCTCGCCATGGAGTATCACCCCGACCGCAACAAAGACGCGGCGGCGAGTGAGCGGTTCAAGGAAATCAACGAGGCCTACCAGGTGCTCAGCGATTCCAAGAAGCGCAGCAGCTACGACACGTTCGGCCATGCCGGCGTCAACACGAACGGCGGAGGGTTCGAAGGGTACGAGAACTTCGGCGGCTTCGGAGACATCTTCGACGCCTTCTTCGGCGGCTCCACGCGCAGGTCTGCAACATCCGCGCGACGGGGGGCCGACCTTCAGGTCGATATCACCATCGAATTCGAGAAAGCGGTCTTCGGGGCGGAAGAGGAGATCGAGATTCGCCGAAACGAGATTTGCTCCCGCTGCCGGGGCGCGCGTTCAGAGCCCGGTACGTCCCCTGATACCTGCGTTCAGTGCCGGGGAACCGGACAGGTGCGCCGCAGCCAGCAGGGAATCTTCGGCCAGTTCACGCAGGTCTCGACGTGCACCATGTGTCGCGGCGAGGGCAGTGTCATCACGACGCCCTGCTCGAACTGCCGTGGCGCGGGAACCGAGATGCGCGACCGCAAGTTGGTCGTTACCATCCCGGCCGGGATCGAGACGAGTACCCAGATTCGGTTGACGGGCGAGGGCGAACCGGGCATGTACGGCGGACCGGCCGGCGACCTGTACGTTATCGTTAGGGTCCGCGACCACAAGCTCTTCCGACGCCGGGGATACGACATCATCTACATCCAGAACATCAACATCGCTCAAGCCGCACTGGGACTTTCGCTCGACGTGCCGACGCTCCAGGGCGACGAGGAAATCGAAATTCCCAGGGGAACGCAGTCCGGCGACGTGATACGGCTGAGGGGCAGGGGAATCCCACATCTCGGCAACAGGCGGATGCGCGGCGATCAGTTGATAACCGTGATCGTCGAGACGCCCAAGTCCCTCTCCGATGAGCAGCGCGAATTGCTCATACAGCTTGCCGAGACCTTCGACGACGGCTCCGCCGACCATCACGACACGCCCGACGGCTGGTTCGACAAGCTCAAGCACACCCTCGGAACTGACGAGTAGTTCCCTCAGAGGATGTCAAAGAAGATTTCTTTCGCCCTGAGCCTGTCGAAGGGTCGAATCCTCGCTCGCAGTTAGGGCCCGCGCAGGGTACCGGTAATCGCATCTACTCTCCCCTACTTATACCAATTCGTTTTGAATACACCGTGAATTGGCCGTGACACAACCAACTCACCCGTCATTCCGGCGAAGGCCGGAATCCAGAAAGCCCAGTCAGTCGAGAATACGGCCTCATCACACTGAATTGGTATTACTACGTAATACTTTCTACACTCTGCGCTCTCCGCGTCCTCTGCGGTGAGAGTCACTCGCGCGGTCAGTCCCTCGCGGCCGTTGCCCATGCGCCCAGCGCCATGTACCCTCCGTCCACGTTGACGTTCTCGCCTGTCATGAAGCTCGCCTTGTCGCTGGCAAGGAAAAGCACCGCATTCGCAATATCCTGTCCCGTCCCCACCCTCCCGATGGGATGCGCCGCTCCCCACTGGCCGACAACCTCGTCCGGGTCACCACCTCCAACTTGCGCCGCGGCGCGAAGCATCGGCGTATCGATGCTGCCGGGACAGACCGCCAGCACGCGGATGTTGTCTTTGGCGTAGTCGAGCGACATCTGGCGCGTGAGCGAGAGGATGCCGCCCTTGCTCGCCGCGTAGGGAGGCACCAAGGGTTGAGACTGCAAGCCCTGAACGCTCGCGGTGTTGATAATCACCCCGCCACCGCGCTTGCGCATCTCGGGAATCGCGTACTTCGACATGAGAAAGCAGCTCTTGAGGTTCACGCCGATGATGCGGTCCCACAGGGTCTCCGGCGTGTCTTCGACGTTCACATACGACGCGGGAGGCTGAATGCCAACGTTGTTGAACAGGATGTCGACACCGCCGAATCGCTCGACCGTCGCCTCCACGACTCGCCTGCACTCCGACGAGTCCGAGACATCCGCCTGTAGCATCAACCCTTCGCCGCCGAGACGCTCCACCTCGCCCACCGTCGCCTCACCTGCCTCGCGGTTCACGTCGGCAATGGCGACCTTCGCCCCTTCCTTGGCGAACTCCCACGCCGTCGCCTGCCCGATACCGAGCGCGCCCCCCGTGATGATGACAACCTTCCCGTCGAAACTCGCCATAATACTCTCCTAACAGTGGTACGTAAGGCGAGTATAGGCGTGGGGCGAAAGAGCGTCAAACTCCGGTGGATTAGGCTGTTTGAGGTAGGTAAGACGGAATTGCAGCCATGATCCGTCCCCCGCTTCCTGTCATTCCGAGCGCAACGAGGAATCTAAAGTCCATATCAGCAAGACCGGATCGCCAGTGCCACTGGTGACCGCAAAAGTAAAGTGCTAATATATACACGTGGAAGAGACAAACAGGCGTCGCGTACAGCGGAGACTAGAGCGAGAAGGTTGGTACCTAGACCGACATGGTTCAAACCACGACATCTACAGACATCTGCACATCACGGGCATCATTACCCTGCCACGTCACTCGAAACTCTCCATAGGAATGGCTCGTACCATCGCCAAGAAGGCGGGTTGGACGGAGTAGGAGGACACCTTGATTCGATATCCGGCTCTCATAGACGGTGACGACGGGGCCTATGGCGTGGTCTTCCCGGACATCCCCGGCGTGGGCGCAATGGGCGATACGGTAGATGAGGCCCTTCTCAATGCCGAAGACGCGCTCAGAGACTACGCGATCGAGACCGAAAAGGACGGCGAGGAGCTTGCACTGCCCAGCCCGTTCCAGTCCATTGAGACGCCGAGTGGGAGCCAACTAACCTCCATCCCCCTCATACGCACATCGGGCAAGAGCGTTCGAGCGGGGCTGACCCTGGATGAGGGCGTCGCCGAGTTCATTGAAAGCGAGTCCCGTCGCCGTGGCATGACCCGCAAGGCATACATCACATGGATGGCGCGACGTATCGCGGCCATGGGTGGGTAACCCGACCCGGCTCTTTGTAGGTCATTAACGCGCTACTGCTCGAAGGGCCATGAATTTCTCCCCGCTTGAGCATATGGGCGCACGACCCGAGGAGAACCGAATCCGATTTGACGATTAAGAATATATGATCTACTATGAATCCGGGATGACGAGAGTACCAAGCGCTCGTCCAAACGACGACGCAGAGGAGAGTTACAAAATGTTACGAAATGTTACAGAAACAGTTGCTCCACGCAGTGTGACCTCCCTCCCCTTCCTCCATCGATCTTCCAAGCCCTGTTTATACGCCCCACTCACTTCGCAATAGCTCCCTCGTTGTCAAACCCTGCCCCGCGCGCGTATCATGCAGCCACATGCCTTCGGGGGTGACTGCACGTGATCGTAGACTCTCATACTCACGCGGGAACGAGTTGGTTCGAGCCGGTCGAGACTCTCATCCACCAGATGGACGCCAACGGCGTTCAGAAGGCCGTCCTCATTCAGCACGGCGGCATGTACGACAACGCCTACCTGCTGGACTGCGCCGCGCGCCACAACGGACGGTTCTCGGTCGTCGGCATGGTCGACGAGGCGTCCCCATCCGCGCCGGACGTTCTGGCCGGCTGGGCAGGGCGCGGGGTCACCGGAGTACGGCTGACTCCAAGCTCCCCTCAGTCCCTTTGGCAAGCCGCTTCCGAGATCGGTCTGACCGTAAGCTGTCGTCAGGACGTGGGGGCGTTTGCCTCGGGGCAGTTCGCCGAGGTCGTCGATGGACTGCCTGAGCCGGTTCCGGTCGTCGTCGAGCACTTCGCCGGAGGGACCGCCGCCATGGAGGAGCCGTACGAACAGTTCGGCCAGGCCCTCGAAATCGCTCAATTGCCCAACGTCTACATCAAGCTGGGCGGTCTCGGCGAAATCAGCCACCGCCCGCCGACCCTCGTTGCCGACTTTCGCTTCGACCATACTCCTCCGTTCGTCGAGATGATCCTCGAAGCCTTCGGCCCCAGGCGCACCATGTGGGGCAGCGACTACCCGCCCGTCGGCAACCGCGAGGGCTACCGCAACTCCCTCCGCGCCATCATGGACGACCCCCTACTCAGCGATCCCCAGGACCGCAACTGGGTCATGGGACGCACGGCGTCCGGCGTCTTCAGGTTCTTGTAGGCGTATGAGCCAACGCACAGTCTTGACCGACGACCTCAACGCTTTTGCCAACTTGGACGTCCACGTTCCGGGCGCTACCGGCGGGCCGCTGTCCGGCATGAGCTTTGCCGCGAAGGACATCTTCGACGTAGAGGGCCACGTGACGGGCGGGGGCAATCCCGACTGGGAACGCACGCACGGCCCCGCCGAACGCACCGCGCCTGCCGTACAAGCCCTGCTCGACGCAGGCGCGACCCTCGTCGGGAAAACGCACACGGACGAGCTTACTCGCGGCATCATGGGAACGAACCCCCATTACGGGACGCCCGTGAACCCCGCTGCCCCCGGTCGTGTTCCGGGAGGGTCGTCCAGCGGGTCGGCGTCGGCCGTCGCCGGTGGAGTTGTCGACTTTGCGCTCGGTTCGGATACCGGGGGCTCCGTGCGGATGCCGTCCAGCTTCTGCGGTCTCTACGGTATCCGCCCGACGCATGGCCGGATATCGCTCGATGGTGTGCTCCCCCAAGCCGCGAGCTTCGACACCGTCGGATGGTTCGCCCGCGACGCCGAGACGTTCGAGCAAGTCGGACGAGTCCTGCTGGAATCGACTTCAACGGGCGAAGAGCCACAGCACCTCATCATCGCGGAGGACCTCTTTGAGGTGGTCGACGACGACGTCCACCAGGCGCTCTCCCCCGTTGTCGACACCATCGCCGGGTTGGTTGGGGATCAGACGACCCTGCGGGTCTCGCCGGAGGGCGTCCACACTTGGATGGAGCACCAGCGGACCCTTCAGATGCGAGAAGCGTGGGACACGCAGCGGGACTGGATTGAGCAGACGAATCCGCGCGTCGCTTTCGAGGTCGCCATACGCTACCTGAATGGAATGTCAGTGACCGACGATCAAGTGGCGGCAAGCAACGCCGTGCGCCAAAAGGTCAGTAGCAGGATGAGTGGCCTTCTCGCTGACGGCGCGATCATGTGTATGCCTACGTCACCGTCGCCCGCGCCGCCGCCCGATATGCCCGTTCCTGAGCGGGTGGAGTTGGGCTACCGAATCGCCAGTCTCACATGCATTGGCGGCATGTCGGGTTGCCCGCAACTCAACTTTCCCCTCGCGACAGTGGACGGCCTGCCGGTAGGTCTGTCGCTCATGGCCGCACGAGGCTCGGACGAGGTGCTGATGCGCTTCGCCGTGGAGCTGGCGGAGGAGTGGAGAGGACGCACGGGTGCCTGACAAGACCGCCTACCCCTTGTCCGGCGTCGTCCCAATCATCCACATGCCGTGGACGGAGGACGACCGGATCGACTTCCCGTCCCTCCAACGGCTCATCGAGCGGAGCATCGACGACGGCATTTCCGGCTGCATCATGCCCGCCGTGGCAAGCGAGGTCTCAAAGCTCTCCGACGAGGAGCGAACGAGCTTCGTCGAAGAGGTCATCCGCATGGTGGACGGCCGGATTCACGTGACGGCGGGAGTCAGCGACCCCGACGTGAAGCGTTCCCAGCGACTCGCGAGTCACGCTGTGGAAGCGGGGGCCGACGGCGTCCTCTGCCAGGCCCCTATGGACATCATCGAGGACAAGGGGCAAGTTAAGGCCTTCATGCACGAGCTTGCGGAGGTCGATCTTCCCATGCTCATGATCCAGGACCTGCACTGGAACGGCTATGGCATGGGTCTCGACACCATCCGCGAGCTCTGGGAGGAGATCGACTCGTTCCGGTGCCTCAAGCTGGAGACGGTGCCCGCGGGCTACAAGATGACCCAAATCATCGAGGCGACCGACGGCATGATGCCGGTCGGCACGGGCTGGTCACTGCCGCAGCTCATCGAGGCGCTCGACCGTGGCACGAGCTTCGTCACCACGACGGCCATCAACAAGCCGTTCGTCCACATCCTCCGCCACTACCGCGCCGGAAACCGCGATAAGGCCGCCGCGCTGTTCAAGCGCACCCTGCCCTACCTCGCATGGGCGCACCAGCACATCGATATATCGATCCACTTCTACAAGCTCTACTCACACCGCCGCGGCCTATTCACGACCTCGCGTGCTCGCCAACCCATCCTCCCGTTCGACACCTACCACCAGCGCGTCGCCAACGAGATCATCGACGAGATTATCGAGTTCGAGGACGAGTTGGGCTAGCGGTCAACTCATGCTTTGACACGCACAGCATGAACGGGTATCTAGTTCCACGAAACGTTCGCCCTGAGCTTGTCGAAGGGCAGAGCCGTGCAAGCGTTCAAACTCTTGAGTAGCTTCTAGCTACTACCCTTCGCCTAGCTCAATCGCCCCGTCGTCCAGCAGGATGAGGTATGGCTCGCCGAACTGGTTCGGGCTATCGACATCCCATTCCTCATCCAGTCCGACCGGCTTCAGACGAACGCCCCAGTCGCCGCCGTAGATGAGGTGCGCCCTTGCCTGACCTGAGTCTGAGACGGGGGCGTACACCGCGTCGACGGGCGTTCCGTCGCCCTCGCTGCTCCAGCCGGTCACCTCGTAGACGCCGTGTGGACGGTCGGGGTCTTCGAGGAGAACGCGAGAGATGGGTCGTGGCTCGGCCTGCGGCTCGTAAACCTGCATCGGCATGTAGTCGCAGTTCTCGTTGTCCTCGACCTCGATGTAGATGTACTCGTAGGTTGCCATAGTGTGAGTTCGTGCGAGGGTCGGGACGCCGGGGTCAGATCCCCATGATGTTGTAGCCGGTGTCGACGTGTACGACCTCGCCCGTGACGCCGCTCGACAGATCGCTGCACAAGAACAGCGCCGTCTTGGCGACCTCCTCGGACGTGATATTTCGCTTCATAGGCGACCGCTCGGCGTGCACGCGCTTCATGTCACGGTACTTGCTGATGACGCGGGACGAGAGCGTGTCGAGCGGCCCGGCCGAGATGGCGTTCACCCGCACGTCTTGCTCGCCGAGGTCGGAAGCGAGCTGCTTGACGGCGTTCTCCAGCGCGGCCTTCGCCGTACCCATCACGTTATACCCCGGGAAGACGCGCTCCGCCGCCTGAAAAGTCATCGCGACGATGCTCCCGCCCTCAGTCATGTAGTCTGCCGCGTATCGCGAGATGGGTATAAGCGAGTAGGCGCTGACGTCGAGAGCTGTGCGGAACCCCTCGCGGCCCGTCTTCATGTACGCCCCTCCGAGGTCATCGCGGTCGGCAAAGGCGATGGAGTGAACGATGAGATCGATCTTTCCGAACTTGTCGCCGACCTGCTGAATCGCGCGCTCGACGTTCGCGTCGTCGCTCACGTCGCACTCGATGGTCTGCGTGTCGCCTCCCCAATCGGCGACCAGCTTTTCGACGCCACCACGCACTCGCTCGTTCTGGTACGCGACGGCAAGCTCCACGCCGGCCTGATGAAGTATCTGCGCGATGGCCCACGCGATGCTCCGGTGGTTCGCGATGCCGAACACGATGCCGGTCTTTCCGCTCAAGTCAATCGGGTACATGGCTCCGTCCTGCTGCTTCGTATGGAGTGGTATTTTCCCGCGCATTGTAGACAGCGCCGGGGCAAACGTAAAGGTGAACGATTTACCGCGTTGGTGTGTTCCGAGCGCCCAGCTTAAGTTGACATCGATAGATCAATCTGATAACTGTTTGTGCCTCCCATTGATGAGATTCGCGATACTCTTACATTTGCTATATGTGATTCGAACCTAATCTCGAAAACCGAATTAAGTTCCCCTCACGTCAAGACACGTGATAGTTCGTGCGGGAGCCCAGCGGCGAAAGTGAAGCTATCGGCAGCGATTGAGTTAGACGAGGAGGAGATCACATGTGGTCTATATTGTCGAACCTTAAGAAGTCAGTGGTATTGGCGCCCGTGGCCATCATTCTGATGCTGGCCATGGGATGTGGGACGGCGGAGCCCGCACCCGCACCCGTGCCAGCATCGGAGATCGCCGCCATGGTGCGAGAAGCCGTTCAAGAATCCGTGCCGGCGCCGGCCGAGGCGGGTCCGAGCGCGGCGGAGATCCAGCAATTGATCGAAGCGGCGGTTTCAAACGCGCCTGCGGGAGTGACTGCCGCGGAGGTCCAGAAATTGGTTGAAGCGGCGGTTTCAAACGCGCCTACGGGGGTGACTGCCGCAGAGGTGCAGCGAGCTGTCGAAAGCTCCGTCCAGCAAGCGGCGGCAGGGCAGCTCACGGCAGCCCAGGTACAGACCATCGTCGACGCGTCCATCAGGGCCCTCCCTGCGCCTCAGGTCGATACAGGGCAGCTGCGGGGCCTCGTGCAAGCAGCAGTCCAGGAGTCCGTACCCAAGGGCACGAGCGCCGCGGAGATCCGAAGGATGGTGGAAGCAGCGGTTACCGGGGCAACGGCCGGCGGGGTAACACGCGGCGACATGGAAGCTCTGATCACCAAGTCGGTGAGCGATGTTGCGGCGGGACAGTTGAGCACGTCGGACGTCGAGAAGATCGTGGCCGCTTCCCTATCGGCGACAGAGCGAGCGATTGAGGCGACGGAGAAGGCCGTTGCGGAAGCCGGGATGGCCGCGATGGCGGCCCAGAAGGCGGCCGAGAAGGCCGTAGAGGAAGCACAAATGGCAGCGGCAGCGGCGATGCCTGCGCCGGTGGCCATGGCCACGACGCCTGCAGGCTGTTTCATAAAGGGAGACAAGGTGAGCGACTGCCCGTTGCGCAGCCCACACACGTGGCAGGCGCCACTCGTGGCGCCTGGTGAGTTCCCGAGCTATGCAAACTACCAGGGCCCCAGGCCGACGAAGTTCTACGAGTCGCCCATGTCATACCAGCTGGTGAAGCAGGGCAAGCTTCCTCCGATCGAGGAACGCCTGCCTCACCCCGAGGACATCAAGGTCCTTCAGCCTGTCGACGAGATCGGCGAGTACGGCGGCACCTACCGGAGCGGGTACGTCGCAGTACGCCTCTCGGAGGGTACCCTCGGGAACTGGTACGAGAGGGATGCCAACGGCACGGACTGGTATCCCTGGATCGGCAAGTCCGCCGAGGTGAGCGCGGACGGGCGCGTCTACACCCTGAAGCTGCGCAGAGGCCTGAAGTATTCCGACGGCACGCCCTTCACCATGGAGGACATTCGCTTTGCCTGGGAGGACGTCAACTTCAACAAGGAGTTGAACCCCAACGTCAATCCGGAATATCAAGACCCTATCACCCGCAATCCCGTCAAGTTCGCGGTGGTGGATGACCATACCTGGACACTCTCCTTCGATTCGCCCAAGTACACCCTCTTTGAGCTGAGGTCGGGCAAGAGGGGTTGGTCCTGTAGGGGCGGCAACTTCTGCTACTGGTCGCACCCCGAAAAAAAACAGTACCACGAGAAGTATGCCGATCCCGACGCGCTACAGAAGGAGATAGATGCGGCCAAGGTAGATGATTGGGTCAAGCTTTGGGATAAGAAGAATCTGTGGCGGGCAAACCCAGGCCTGGCGTGCGCAAGACAATGGTGTATATCGGCTTATACGGACCAGCAGGGCACTGCCTCCAGGAACCACTACTTCTTTGCGGTCGATCCCGAGGGGAACCAGCTTCCGTACCAAGATGAATACACCATGTTCGTGTGGGGGGAAGAAGAGAGCCGCTCCGTACCGGTGATCCGCGCCTTGGCGGGTGAGGAGGATGGCTTCAGCCCCTATTTCATTATGCAGGAAATGCCCCTCTACATGAGCCACATGCAGCAAGGCGACTTTAGCCTTTACCGCTGGCCCTCGACCGGCGGCAGCGACGCTCCATTGAACTTCAACCAGACCTGGAACAACGACAAAGAAATAGGCAAGTGGATCAGGACCAAGGAGTTCCGGCAAGCGTTGTCGCTTGCCATAGACGCGGGCGGGATAAACAACGCCGTTTTCCTGGGCGTAGGCACGGTCCAGAACTGGGTCCCGCATCCCAGCACTCCGTTCTACCCTGGGCCGGAGTACGCGCGTCTGCACACTAGGTATGACCCGGCAATGGCGAATCAGATACTGGACTCGCTGGGTCTGGACAAGAAGGACGCGCAGGGGTTCAGGCTGAGGACCGACGGGTCTGGCGAGCGCCTGGTGCTGCAGTCTGTCGTCCAGAAGAACGAATCCGTGTCGGTCCAGGAACTGATCACAGGCAACTTGGCTGATGTAGGGATCGAACTGAAGTTCAGGGTCACAAGTGCTGCGGGCGCTCTGCATCGGAACAACGAGGAGTACATGGGGACCTTTATAGACTACTCCGCGTATCAGGCAAACCCCTGGATGGCAGAGTGGGGCAGCCTCGTCTGCCTCCGGGCCTCCTGCAAGGTGGGGACCGAAATAGGCAGATGGCATGAAACCAAGGGCGAACAGGGGATGGCTCCTACAGGTCCGGACCCCAACTGGCTGCCTCTGGCGCCTGAAGGTGCCTTCCCTGCCGACCCGTCCGGCAACATGAAGCGGCTGATGGAATTGGAACAACAGGGCTTGGCCTACACGCGGTTGCATCCAAGGCGAATCGAGATTGGCAAGGAGCTATTCAGGATCAACACGGAAGAGCTGTACACCGTATCCACAGTGGGGTTCACGGGTAGCCGGAGAGGCGTCTACCTGAACCGCAACAACGTCAGGAACCAGCCGAGGACCCACATCAGGGACCAGCACGGGTTCGTCGCGACCGCCACCTACTACTTCGAGGATGGCATGGACAACCTGCACCACCCCGGCAACAGGTCCAAGCGTTACAAGAGTTGGAGCTTCCTTGGTGGCGAGTATTAGTCGGAGTAACAAGGCGACAGCCTGTCCCTGCGGTCCGCCTGCGGCATAGGCGCCGGCAGGTAAGACAGGAAGGGCCCCGGCCAATCTCTGATTGGCCGGGGCCCTTGATTTTCCCAAGAACCGATGCCGGATGAAGTAGCGCGTCTGTGGTGAGTGGTATTTGCCCGCGCATTGTAGACAGCACCGCTGCAAACGTAAAGGTGAACGATTTACCGCGTTGGTGTGTTCCGAGCGCCCAGCTTAAGTTGACATCGATACATCAATCTGATAACTGTTTGTGTCACCTATTGATGAGATTCGCAATATTCTTACATCTGCTATTATGTGATTCGAACCTAATCTCGAAAAGCGAATAAGTTCCCCTCACGTCAAGACACGTGATAGTTCGTGCGGCAGCCCAGCGGCGAAAGTGAAGCTATTGGCAACCATGAGTTAGACGAGGAGGAAATCACATGTGGTCTATATTGTCGAACCTTAAGAAGTCAGTGGTATTGGCGCCCGTGGCCATCATTCTGATGCTGGCCATGGGATGTGGGACTGCTGAGCCCGCGCCCGCACCCGTCCCAGCATCGGAAATCGCCTCCATGGTGCGAGAAGCCGTTCAAGATTCCGTGCCGGCGCCGGCCGAGGCGGGTCCCAGTGCGGCGGAGATCCAGCAATTGATCGAAGCCGCGGTTTCAAACGCTCCCGCAGGGGTGACTGCCGCCGAGGTCCAGAGATTGGTTCAAGGGGCGGTTTCAGCGGCGGTTGCAAACGCCCCGACCGGGGTGACTGCCGCGGAGGTCCAGCAAGCTGTGGAAAACTCCGTCCGCCAGGCGGCGGCCGGGCAACTCACGGCGGCCGAAGTGCAGTCCATCGTAGACGCATCCATCAGGGCCCTCCCTGCGCCTCAGGTCGATACAGGGCAGTTGCGAGGCCTCGTGCAGGCAGCAGTCCAAGAGTCCGTTCCGAAGGGCACGAGCGCCGAGGAGATCCAGAGGATGGTTGAGGCGGCGGTTACCGGGGCAACGGCCGGCGGGGTAACACGCGGTGACATGGAGACGCTTATCACCAAGTCGGTGAGCGATGTTGCGGCGGGCCAGTTGACCACGTCGGACGTCGAGAAGATCGTGGCCGCTTCCCTATCGGCGACAGAGCGAGCGATTGAGGCGACAGAGAAGGCCGTTGCGGAAGCCGGGATGGCGGCGATGGCGGCCCAGAAGGCGGCCGAGAAGGCCGTAGAGGAAGCACAAATGGCGGCGGCAGCGGCGGTGCCGGCCTCAACATGCTACGTCATAGGGACCGCGGCCAACGACTGTCCGGACGTGAGTGTCCGTACCTGGCAGGCGCCCATAACGCCGCCGGGTTCGTACCCCTCCTACTTGTATGAGGGCCCCAGGCCTACGCAGTTCCAGGAATCCCCAATGTCCTACCAGCTGGTCAAGCAGGGCAAAATCCCTCCGGTCGAAGAGCGGCTGCCCGTGCCCGAGGACGTGCTGGTGCTGAACGTGATGAACGAGATCGGTCAGTATGGAGGCATGTGGCGAATCACACAGACGGGCAGCGTGATCGGCGACCTGGATGACAAAGCGGACTGCATGTACCGGGAGCCGAACGAGGTCGACTCCATTCCTGAGATATGCAAGTCGTTCCAAGTAAGCCCCGACGGAACGGTGTGGACGTTCGAGCTCCGCAGCGGCGCCAAGTGGTCCGACGGCGAGCCTATGACCATGGAGGACGTCAAATTCGCATGGAATGAGCTGAATTTCAACAAGGATTTTAACCCCATCGTTCAACCGCAGTACCGTGACGCGATCACCAACAACGAAGTCAGCTTCAACGTCGTGGACGACACGACGTTCACCCTGACCTTCGACACGCCGAGCTTCACCCTCACGGACGGCAAGGCCCAGCGGGGCTACTGGAGCAGCGGAAATGGAGGGTTCAGCTGGTATGCTCCGAAGCACTTCCTTGCCGAGTTCCACCCCGATCACAGTACCGCGGCCAAGATCACCGAGCATCTGGGTCGATACGACCAAAAGGCCTGGACCGGGCTGATGCGGAAGGTCACAAGTCCCAGGGACATGGACATAGGGATCAAGGGGCCGAGCCTGAACGCTTGGTACCACGAGAGTATTCTCGATACCATAGGGTTCGACTCACGAAACCATTTCTTCGTCGGCGTGGACCCCGAGGGGAACCAGCTTCCCTATATCGACAGGCGGACATCGGTAAAAACGGAGGACCGACCCGCAGCCGTCCTACGCACGTTGGCGGGAGAGACCGACCAGAACTCCTGCCTGTCTTCGATCCCCGAGCTGCCCCTGTACGTAACGAACATGGAGAAAGGGGACTACAGCCTGTTCCACTGGCCCACACCCGGCGGCAACGACGGGACGATCTCCGTCAACCATACCTACAACATGGATCCGGAGATAGGCAAGCTGTTGCGGACAAAAGACTTCCGCCGCGCGCTCTCCCTCGGATTCGAGAGGAGCAAGATCAATGAGAATGTCTTCCTCGGATTGGGAACGCCTCAGAACTGGGTCCCTCATCCCGGAACGCCTTTTAATCCGGGAGAGGAGTTGGCTAAGCTCGAGATCGAGTTCGATCAAGCCAAGGCCAACCAAATCCTGGACTCCCTCGGTCTGATGGACACGGACGGCGACGGGATCAGGAACAGGGCTGACGGGAAGAACATTTCCTTCCAAGTCGGAGTCAACGATGTAGAGACCCCTGCGATCGCGGAGTTCGTAAAGCAGGACTGGGCGGATATCGGGATCGAGCTCAACTTCGATGTGGACTCCAACTGGTTCAGAAACATCAGGGACAACGGTACCTCCTACTTCGGAATCGTTGCAGACTATTCGCCCTACCAGCACAACCCGTGGAACGTCTCCTGGACCAACTTGGCTCCACTCCAGCCCAGGCTTAATTTCCCCGAAATAGGCCGCTGGTACCAGACGAGCGGCGAGAAGGGCATGGCTCCGGGGGCCGATCCCTCCTACATGCCGGTCGCCCCTGCGGGCAACTTCCCCGCCGACCCCTCCGGCGACATAATGAAGCTGGAGAATCTCTGGCAGAAGGGCAGGCAATTCTCCTTGTACAGTCCTCGACGACTCGAGATCGGCAAGGAGATATTTGGCCTGCACGCAACAGAGAAGATCGACATACCGATGCTCGCCTTTACGGGCGTTCGCCGGGGCATCGCAGTCGTGCGAAACAACTTCAGGAACGTTCCTCAGACACACACGAGGGACTGCTGGGGATTCTGGCGCGAGACCTACTACTTCGAGGATGGCGTAGATAACTTCCACCATCCGGGCAATAAGTCGAAGCGGTACACCAGCACCACCTTCTTCGGTGGCTAGTACGGCTATCTGACGAGGACTAGTAGAGGGGTCCGGGGGCTTCCCCGGGCCCCTCTCTTTGTTTCCAAGCGAATTGAGCCATAGTCTCCTTATACCTTTGGTATCGGCTCCAACTAGAGTCTTTTTCCGACTGCTCCGGATCGGGAAGACGATTTGACATGAACGAGTGAGCCGAACATATACTTTGGAAAAGTTCCGAAAAAGGTAACCTGTGACCTGCTTGAAGCGATGCGGGGGTGAAGTGATACAACTTCAGGAAGTACCGCAGGGAAGATGAGGGGGAAGTGGAGCATGGCGGAAACACTGAAGACGACGGACTCGGAGAAACGGATGACCGAACACCTCGACGCGCTGCGAGGGTATGCGAAGCGTGTCGTCGCGCATGGCGGAGTCCTGACACGGGACGAAGAGCGCGACAAGACCGAGCGAATGAACGAGTACATGGCACAAGGGCGGAGTGTCGGCCTTAAGGATTCCGATCTTTATGCCCAGATATTCGGCGACATGGTGCAGAGGGCCGAGTCGAAGTGCGGATGCCCGACCTGCCGCAAGCGTGCCGATCGCGAGCGCGATGCAGCCTCCGGCGGCGAGATGGCTTCCAGCGCCACCTAGCCTTCAACCGGCCAGCGACCGGGAACGCGATAGGCCTCGTCCTCACCCGGCCACGGCGGCATCGTGACGATCAAGAACCGCAACGGAACGTCTCCCTTCGTCCTGAACTGGAAGTGAGCGCCAAGGGGGATCGAAAGGCTCACGCCCGGAGCCACGTCTACCACCCGTTCCTCGTCGCCGTACTTGCGCCACACCTGTCCCCCACCCTCCAGGAAATACCAGACCTCCTCGACCGTCCTGTGCGTGACCGGTAAGGACACCTCACCGGGATTCAAGGTGCAGTGGACCATACTTCCGCGTCTCGTCGCAGACAGCAGGCGGATCTCCGAGCCGTCCGGCGCGAGGGCGTCGAATTCCTTTGGAAGCCCTTTGTAGTCCAAGTCGCAGTACATGTTGATTGAATCGCAGTTTCGGGCGACCTGTCAGGCCGACGGGGCCACCGAGCTCAATCCACCAGGCCTATTTGTTGTACTTGATGTTCGTGAACAGGGTTTCCGGCTGGAATTGTGGACGGCCGTCCGTGAACCGTTCGATGCTGAAGAAATCAAGGCCGGAGGCGTTCCCCGTTGCGATGTAGTCGGCCATGTCCACCCCTGTGGCGGGGCTGAGGATGATCCCCACGTGGTCGTGACCCGACGCTACGCTGAGGCCCTCCCATCCGGGCACGGGTCCGAGGATTGGCATCCCGTCCGGCGAACCGGGGCGGATGCCCGCTCTCGCTCCGACGAACTCGGCGTCCCTCAGCATCGGGTAGACCGCCGTCGCGTTGTCGAACATGTCCTGAACGGCGGCCGTGATGCGGTGGTCGAAGACGCCTTCCTCGCGGGTGGCGGCGGCCAGCACCGTGCCATCGTTCTGGGGAATGACGCTCTGCACGGGTCCGGCCGGCAGGAAGCCCTGCATTCGCAGGGTGATGCGTTGGCCCTTGATTGGTCGCACGGGAATAGTCTCCGGGAGCCAGCGAGCGGCCAGTCCCGTCCATGCGCCAGCGGCGAGAACGATGTGACCCGCGTAGCAGATGTCGTTGAGTATCGTGCGAACCCCGATGACGCGGCTGCCATCGAACTCCAGGCCCGTGACCTCCGTGCGCTCCAGAATCGTGGCACCGAGGCCGGCGGCGGCGTGGGCGAGTGAGTTGACATAGGCCTCTCCGCGGATGGAGCCTTCCTGCGGCGAGAGAACGGCCCCCTGAGCGTCAGGAGCGATGTGCGGCTCGCGCTCTCGGAGCTCGTCGCGGTCGATCCAATGGACACCCATGCCCAGTTCGCCCTGCCAGATGAGGTTGTCGAGCAGGATCTCCCGCAGCTCATCGTCGAGGGCTACTTTCATCACGCCGCCCTCGCGGTACTCGGGGTCGACACCCGCTTCCCTGAGCTCTCGCGTAAGCGGAGGGAACATATCGAGGCTCCGCATTGCAAGCTCGAAGTAGGGTTCGACTTTGTGGTCGACATACCAGATCGGCCCCACGATGCCGGCGGTGGCGCCCGACGCGCTCGACGCAAGCCGGTCCTTCTCGAAGACCGTGCTGGTGATGCCGCGTTTGGCGAGCTGGTAGGCAATGGAGCATCCGATAACTCCACCGCCGATGATGGCAACATCGGTCGTTCGCGTCATTTGTCCGCACTCCGGGAAACGATGCCCGATAGTATCAGGAGACGCGCACGGCTTTGCAAGGGTCTCTTCCGACGATTCGATGAGACAGGACGGCCGGAGGCTTCAAGTTGCCTCAGTCGGCGGCAAGCAGTCGCTCAAGGTTGCCGGAGCAAATGGCCCGCAGTTCCTCGTCGGACAGGCCGCTCCGATGGAGGCTGTAGAGCATGGGGGCCATCGGCGAGTCGGGGAAGCGGGAGCCGAACATGACCCGTTCGTGCCCTATGGCGTCGATGAGGGTGTTCACCCCGTCGGGAATCAGAAACCGTGAAATCTCTATGGAGAGGTTCGGCAGGCTCTTGAGCATAGGCACCGCCCACCCGACGTGGGAGTAGTGGACCTCGCTCATGACGATTTGGGTATCGGGGAAGTTCTTGGCGGTGTCGTGCAAGTCAACGGGGTCGAGCTGCATTGCGTCGAGCCACAGTGGGAGCTTCTCCGAAGCGAGCCACTCCATCCACGGACCAACCACCCAGTCACGGAAGGGGTAGCGGTGCTTCTCGGGGGCCATACGCACGGAGCGCACACTCAACTCGTGCAGGGTAGCGCCGAAGGCCTCCATGTCGTCGTAGCTGGGGTTGACCGCGAATTGCGGGATCAACCTCGACTGGCCGCGGATCTGCTCCATGAGCAGGGCGTTGCCCTCTTCGGCGTCGAAGTCTATCGAATGCGGCGAGTACACCAGCGCCATATCGACACCCGCCTTGTCCATGACATCGATCGTACCTTCGACCGTGTCCTCGCGGACGTACCGGTCGAACCGCCTGCCCAGCGCGACGCACGCATCGAAGGTCGGCACGGAAGACTTGAAGTGGAGGTCTACCTCGCCCATGTTTGCTCCTCATCTACGCGCGGCTAAGCTCGCCCCGCGCTGCTTGAAACGACCGATGGAGTGTAGCAACCGCCTTGGCGCCCGTCAACCGCGCGGGCCTACGCTTCAGGTCAACGGCATCAGTTGGACGCTGTGCATTGTTCGACTATGGATCGTTACTGCCACGATATTGAGAACGACAGGTCTCGTTTACTCTACACATATGCCGCTACACTCCGGTCTCGCCTCTAGCGTCTCCGCAGGACCAGGTATAGGAAAATGCCCGCAACTATAACACCCGTGATGAGGAGGATGATAATCAGCGTCATGCGTTGGCGAGGGGTGCTAGCTATGCTGGGCAGGGTGCTGCGAATACGATCCGTGGCGTCCCCGATGATCGGGATTCGGGGCCTGCTAGGAGCATCAGGCAGAACCGTTGGTACGGCGGTGGGCATCAGAGCCGGGGCAGCTATAGGCGAAAGCGCATCTGTGGCTGCGGGCGTCGCTGTGGGTGTGAGCGTATGAGTAGGCCAAGGTGTTGGCGTGTAGGTCGATACACGTGCGATTGCCGGCGCAACCGTGGCCGCAGGGGTCGGTGTAGGTATCGATGAAGGAGTGGGAGTAGGAGAAGACGTCGGGGTGGCAGTCCGCGTTGGCCTTGGGGTGTAGGTCGGCACAGGTGTGTGTGTGGCCGTCGGTGTGGAAATTGACGTTGGGGTGAGAGTCACCGTAGGTATGTATGTTGGCCTTGGGGTGTGAGTCGGCGTAAGGGTAGGAGAAGGGGTGTACGTCGCTGTCGGGGTGTAGGTCGGCGTAGGCGTATGAGTGGGCATGTACGTCACCGTAGGCGTATGAGTGGGCGTGTACGTCGCCGTAGGCGTATAGGTCGGCCGAGGCGTGGGAGAGGGTGTAAACGTGGCCGTGGGCGTATAGGTCGGCGTAGGGGTGGGTGAAGGCGTGAATGTGGGCGTAGGTGAAGGCGTCGGCGTGGGCGTAGGTGTAGGTGAAGGCGTCGGCGTGGGCGTAGGTGTAGGTGTAGGCGTCGGCGTGGGCGTCGATGTTGGCGTGTAGGTGGCCGTCGGTGTGGGAGAGGGCGTGAAGGTAGCCGTTGGGGTATAGGTCGGCGTTGGGGTGGATGTGGGCGTTGGGGTGGATGTGGGCGTAAAGGTAGACGTCGGCGTTGGCGTGGGGGTCGGCGTGAACGTCGGCGTTGGCGTGTAAGTCGGAGTAGGGGTAGGCGTGAACGTGGCCGTTGGTGTAGGAGTCGGTGTAGATGTAGCCGTTGGCGTAGGAGTAGACGTGGGTGTGGCGGTCGGCGTATCGGTCGGCGTAGGAGGTGGCGTAGGAGGAGGAGGAGGAGGTGGTGGTGGTGGTGGTGGTGGAGGAGGAGGAGGAGGAGGCGGAGGAGGTGGAGGTGGCGGAGGTGGAGGTGGAGGATTACCACAGTCGAACTCGCTGTCCGACACCCGTACAGACATCGACAATGGGTTTACCACCACGTGGTCGGCCCAGCCCGGGTGCATATCCACGCGAATTCTTCGGCCACTCGTGGTCACTCTGTCATTAGGCACGCAATAGGACACGCTTTTCGTCCCTTGCTGCGCATAGAATGCAACGGCGATTAGCTCGTCGGCAAAGTGTCCATTCGTGTCATCATTGTAGGAATCGAATACGATAACACCGCCATGAATTTTCCCGGTGCATCCCGCCGGAGGTGTTGGTGAGATACTCACCGATATGGACAGCCTCGCCCCTTCCTGCACCGGATTCGGCGAAAGACCCGACAATCTCACGCCATAGTTGTCGTGGCTTTCGGAGCACGTTGTTGATTGAGCATAGGCGTCGCTACAGGCGGAGAGAGCAACCAAGACAAGGGAAAGGGGAACAAAGGAAAGCGTCACGGTCTTCAGCTTGCGTAAGAACAAGCCTTGCCAAGTCGACATAATTAGTTGGATCAGTGCCGCTCTCATGGACGTGAGATCAAGTTCGAATCGAGGACGCCGGCAGGCGTCTCAGAATGCCGAGTGCGGGAAGTACCACGGTCGTCAACCGCTGGTTTCAATCTTCAGGACATATCACCCTCCCTTGCATGTTGATGATATTGTTCCGTTACAAATAGTGTACCCTAATCTAACAATAGTACAATTCCCTAGCGAACGGTATTTCGATGATCTGTGAAATCGATCCCTTCACGATTGATCCAGAGTCTTTGGTGAGAATGGATCGTCGAAGGGCATTTCTACGGTGCCGACTTGACCCGATGTTCAGCACACCCCGCTCCCCTAAACTCGTCTTCCAAGCCTTGTTGGCACAGGCTGTGAGTGATCCCGCCCCTACCGGCAGATGTGCTGTATACTTCGGCGAAGGAGGACGCGGGGTCCTATCCATCAGAAGGTAGGAGAACGCCCAATCCGTAGAAGCTCGTGGGGAGGTCGGTCAATGCGAACGGCGATAGTTGTTTGCTTCACATTAGCAGCCATCGCGTGTTCGGAGACCGACGCGCCCTCGTGTCCCGAAGGGACCGACCGATTCACGGAGTATCAGCTTTTCATGGGCCGGAGCGGGCCGGACGAAGAAGTCGTTGACGACGCGGCGTGGGACACTTTCCTCGCGGATACCGTGACTCCACGCTTTCCGGACGGCCTGACCGTCCTCGACGGTCGGGGCCAGTGGCGCGACGCTGAGGGTCTGATCAAGCAGGAGCGCTCAAAGCTGCTCGTGATCCTTGCTCAGCCGGGCGACGACACGATGCGCTTGATCGACGAAATCTCGGACGAGTATAAGCGCCGTTTCAGCCAGGAGTCGGTACTCCAGGTCGTGGACGACGCCTGCGTTTCGTTCTACTAGTGTCCTGAGTCATAAGTTCGCATGCAATATCTTGCTAGTGAGGCTAGGATTTCGTCAGCCGTTTTTGTCCATCGGAAAGGCTTGGGATCGGCACAGGTAGACTCGATGTAGTGAAGGATCGCTTCCTCAAGCTCGCGTGTACTGCGGTGGACACCCCGTCTGAGTTGCTTGTCCGTCAGCGCGGCGAACCAGCGCTCGACAAGATTGAGCCATGATGAACTGGTGGGAGTGAAGTGGAGATGGTAACGGGGCCGCTTAACCAGCCATCGTTGGATAAGCGCGGTCTTGTGGGTTGAGGAGTTGTCGAGGATGATGTGCACATCGAGGTCTGGGGGTACAGAGTCATCGATCTTGTCAAGGAACTTGCGGAACTCCACCGAACGATGGCGCCGTTGGCAGGAGCCGATCACCCTGCCAGTAGCTACGTCAAGGGCCGCGAACAGGTCGGTGGTTCCGTGCCGAGCGTAGTCGTGAGTACGTCTCTCGACTTGGCCTGGACGCATGGGCAACAAAGGCGCGGTACGGTCCAGCGCTTGGATACCCGATTTTTCGTCTACGCACAGTACAAGAGCCTTGTCCGGTGGGTTGAGGTACAGTCCCACGATGTCTCGGACCTTCTCGATGAAGAGAGGATCGGTGGACAGCTTGAAGGTCTCTGTGCGATGAGGTTGAAGAGAGAACGCTCTCCAGATACGGCTGATGGCGCTCTGGCTCATGCCGGTGCGGCTGGCCATCGAACGAGTGCTCCAGTGAGTAGCGTCGTCAGGTGTCGTTTCCAGTGTCAGAGTGACGACTTTCTCGACGTCGGCGTCGGTGATCTTGCGGGGAGCGCCGGGCCTCGGTTCGTCCAAGAGCCCATCCAAGCCTCTTTCGAGAAACCGACGACGCCACTTCCCCACGGTCTGGGGAGAGAGCCCCACTTGAGCACTCACTGTCTTGTTGGACTTACCTTCGGCGCAACCAAGTATCAACCGGGCGCGTTGGGCCAGCGCTTGCGCCGTCTTCCGACGCGCGACCAATCTCTCCAGGGTTTCTCGCTCCTCTATGCCGATCTCCAACGGTGCCAACGGTCTACCACGGGGCATGACTTCCTCCTACAACAGAGTCAACTCATGCCCATTATTATACTGCCTACTTACGACTCATGACACTAGGTATATGTGTAACTGTTCAGAGTTGATGTGAACCGAGCAGATTGCGGGATTCGGAGAGAGGATTGAGACCCTTCGCTCTCCATGTACCAAAGAGGGACGCAAGAATCATCTTGCTGTTGGTTCCCTGTTCGGATCGAGTGCCGCCGCTGATCTTGCGGCTGATCACCAGATGCCTCAGACTCCGTTCCGCAGCGTTGTTCTCAGACGGCACGTCTGGATGCGATACGAAGACGAACAACTCTTTGATGAACCTCTCTATGCGCCGGCAAAGCTTGGCTTGAGGCGCCGCCTCGTCGTTTGAGAAGGGGCGGCACAGTGACAGCAGTTGGCTCTCCAGCATCAACTGGTTGGGAGATACGGACCGTTGGTAGCCGGACGCCGGTTGAACGCCTGCTTCAGCGTACGCTCTCGCCCTGTCATAGAGTTGGCGCACCGCCCCGGCCCACTGGACCAGGCCCGTGTCCTCAGGGTATAACGCCTTGAGTTCATTGATGTCCCGCAGCAGATGTACCCAGCACCGCTGCTTCAGACCGGGATAATGGTTGTATGCGGCGTAGAAGTCGCTCACCAGCACCCCTTCGAACAGCCTCCTCCCGGCCTGACCGGGGGATTCTCCCAGCACCTCATCGACCACCTTCTTGCCACGACCACGACGCACAAAGTGCCGCTCGGTGGGTGTGCTGAATGTCCAGACATAGCCGTTGACTCCATCCTCTCGCCAGCCGGTCTCATCGGCGTGCACCACCGGAGAGCCGCGAATGCGTTCAAGCGTCTCGTCCACTGTCCGCCGGGACTGTCGCGCCACACGGTGAATCGTATCAACTATGGCACCCACGCTCAGCTTCAGATGATGTACCGTCCACAGGTAGCGCTGGATGCTCCTTATGGGCAGCCGTCCCTCCTCCCGAAGGGTCACTATGAGGCTCACCAGATTGATTCCGAAACGCTGACGCCCCACTGCCATCTCCTTCAACGAGTCCTGAGGCAGACGCCGCTTGCGGCATAGGGCACACATGCGGGCCACGAAGACCTGTTCGATCACCTCTGCCGGAGCCAACGGAATCTCGATGACCTCTCGTGTCCGATGCACCCATCCCCCTGTCATGCCCGTCCCGCACTCGGGGCACGAGTCAAGGGCGTGTACTACCTGCCGCGTGGGGTTCATCCACCGCCGGGCGAAGCCGTGAGTCCGCTTCTTGCGAGGCTCCGTCCTCTCTGGTCGAGGTCGCTTAGGAGCAAGCTTGTTGCCGGGCATCCCCACAGGTCGGCCCCGAGGAGGGCCTCGCCTCTCCAGTTCCTCTATCCGTCGTCGCAACTCGGTGATGACCGTCTGCTGCTCAGCGATGACCGCCAGCAGAGCCTGCCCCGTTGCAGAACGGGGGTCTCACGGCTTGCACGATTGAGGTCCGCATCGGTTCTCATGACTCCGTTATGCCACAACTGACCCCAACACGCTAGGCGTTTCAGGATCACGATCCGTCTCATCAACTCTGAACAGTTACGTATATGTCGTTGGGGTTGACTATTTTCCGCACCATGGTAACGATGGTAATGATATCGGTTGGGCGGGAGGAATAGAGCGTGAGCAGACTGGCCATAACGGTAGCTGTGCTGTTCGCAGTCGTGCCTGTTACCGTTATGGCGCAGTCGCCGCCACCGCCGGATCCTCCCTACAAATGTCACGAAGTCGTGCCAATAGACGGCGGGCCGGTCCTTATTGACTGTAGTCCGGCTTATGAGCCGCCGCCGCCACTTACGGATGTCGAAGATCCCGCCCAGTGGCCGCAGATCGTAGTCCCCGTATCGGCTACGCAGAACGGATTCGACCTAGCGCTAACAGGAGGCGGAAGTTCTGCTAGTGTCCCCTTCCAGGTTAGTCTGATTGATTTGGAAACTGAAGACGTACGCGTATCCGAATGGGGTACTGAAAGATGCCGCACATTCAGATACGTGCGACCGGGCACACATCATCGGATTCGCGTTGAGCGGGCTTCAAGATTCACGAACTTACCGTTTGAACACATTCTATACGTTCCCCCGCACACGCCCCAAGACAGGACGGAAGTCGATAATCCATGGCTGGCGGGCAGGATCACCGATACCGTTGACCTCTACAGCCTTACGGACGCAGCCCATGCGAGTATGCTCTCGATTCCCTGGGAATTTATTCGCGCCGAGCCTGGACACGCGGGCTATTACGGATTAAACAAGGGCATCAAGATCGGTTGGATTAGCCACCCTTGGACGGTGTTGCATGAGTATATACACGCCTTCTGGCAGTATTGGGGCGGATTCCCCGCGCCGTGCGACGAATTGAACTTGTGGACGTTTAGGCGGGACTTGGCGAACTTCATGCTGGAATTCAAGCGGCACGATGACGACGGTACGCTGAACCCTCACGAAGAGTATCGACATTTTTATGACTATCTCACCGGCGATTTCTCTTGGTTCGTCAGCGAGGATGGCAAGACGGGATGGGACCTGTTGGAAGAGCAGGCTTTCTGGGGAGCCGACCTGTGGAACCTCGTCTTTCATATCGCGGAGACGGATATCCCTATGCTGGTGTTCGGGGACGTAGAGCGGATTCCGCCGTCTCTACGCCCATATTGGGAGGGAGTAATCGAACCGATTCCAACGGAAGAATCCATAAGTTGGCATGACTTCCTTGTATGGTTCTTCTCTCTTAATTGGGAGGATCGTAGATTGATGGATCGCGAGTCCCGCTTTCTACACCGAATGCTTGTCTTCGTTGATGCTGACTATTGGCATGACTATTGGATGCAGTTCTATGAGGGACCGACAACCATTCCCAATGAACTGCGGGTGAAGGTGGAGAATGCGGACAGGCTTGCGTATGTTGCATTTATAAACACGCTTGAGGATATGTCGTGCAGCCTTCTTTGCGAGAGGCTGTGGGAGCATGATCCTGGCTTCTGGCACCACTACGCGTCTGAAAACCTCATTCGGATGATCGCCTATGAAGTCGGCCCGGCGGACGGTGTTGAACTCGAGGGCGCGAACTGGACGGCGGTCGAGGGGGCCTTGGAGTTGATTCCGTCTTGCGACGACGATTTCACGGCCGCGCGAACTTATATTCAGAATGCGGAAGATTTGACAGGGTTGCAGCGCGACGCTCTGTTAGCTGTACTGCGAGTTCGAGAAGACCTTGGCGAATATTGGTATCCCTGCTCGCAATATGGCGAAGAAGTCGCACCGAGTGTATTCTCCGTATGGGCAGACAGAACGTGGAGTCGAGGCGAATTCGACGTGCGACAGGGATTCGTAATCGAGGAATGAGATGTGCAAGGTCACGGAGTTCGCATTGCGAGGTAGTGGTGACGTTTCCCGTCACTCCCGAGAAAGTGGGAATTCAGAACTGGTGCTGTAAGGGGAATAGATTACCGCTTTGGTGACCTTTGCGTAACCGTCCTCGACGGTCGGGGCCAGTGGCGCGACGCTGAGGGTCTGATCAAGCAGGAGCGCTCAAAGCTGCTCGTGATCCTTGCTCAGCCGGGCGACGACAAGATGCGATTGATCGACGAAATCTCGGACGAGTATAAGCGCCGTTTCAGCCAGGAGTCGGTACTCCAGGTCGTGGACGACGCCTGTGTATCGTTCCGTTAGTCCCATTGGGACTTGCGGATGCGGCCCACAACATAGCGGGAAGCGAACCACCCCCGCTTACATCTGACCGACAACCTGAATCGGCAGATCCTTGTACCGGACCCACACCTCTACCGACTGAAGGACGCGGTCAGCGGTGAAGCCCTCCCACCGCCGTTCCATCGTGACCTCAACGACGTTTTCGCCGCGCCGGATTACCTCTCGCGGCACATCGAACTCGAACCAGTAGTGCGTGTTGATCCTCTGAGGCATCCCCATTTTCACGGGCATGTACGGAACGAGGCCGCCGTAGAAGTGGGTGATCTTGGCCTCGTCCGTCGATAGCTCATGCCCGTTGATCTTGTACGTGATGGTGTCGTTCGGGTGCGGCTGCACAACCCTGACTCCCAACGTCACGCTCTCCAGCTCGTCGTCCTCGATGGCCGAATCGAAGTCGTCGCCCACGGGCACGTTCACCACCGCGTTCGTCCCCTCATCGAGTGTCACGGGCAGAACTCGCTCAGGGAGGTACGGATCGGGCCGGGCCGTTGTTAGCGCAACAGGATAATGCTTCGTCTTGCGCGCGTATACGTCCAGATCGGCCATCTCGCGCATCACTTCGTACTCCGTGTTGGTGTGCGGCCACTGGAGATCGGCCAAGTACATGCCGTCCGCGCCCGCCGCGTGGTAGTTCCCCGCCACCGCCCTCGACATCTCAATCGTCACGTCGTGGTAGCGGTCGTCATACGTATCGCGACCCATGGCCGGGTATATGCCCACACCGACATCGCGTGCCTCCTCAACCATCCATCCGAAATGGGGCTCGGGGTCGATGATCGTCACGTCGCCGAAGGGCGTCACCCAGTCGACCAGCCCTTCGCGTATCCACGTCCGCACGTCCATCCCCACGTCCAGGCAGGCCTGCTCGCTCGGATGCACACGAATCGCCAGGGACAGCTCCCTCCCCTGCCGTCTTCCGATATCGTCCAGCAGCGCGCGAATGCTGCGAATCCACTCGGTCAGGATGGGGATATTCTGCCGCACCTCCGACGGCTTGAAGAAGACGCGTATGTACTCGTCGATCTCCACGCCGTCCGCGCCGTACCGGTCGCAGACCTCCTCGATCACACTCAGCCGCTCTTCCCTCACATCGGCCCTTGCAAAGTCCAGCGCGGTCGCGGTGTATGGTTTGTCGGGGTCTTCCTCGCCGATCATCGCGTCGGGGTTCTCGTACTTGAGTTTCCCGATGGTATAGTTGCTTCCCTCAGGCGCTCCCGCGTCATTGATGCGGATACTGCCGAGCACTCGAATGCCCTTTTCGTGTGCCCGGTCGACCACGACCTTGAACGGGTCGAGTCCCCGTTCGAGCGCGGAGTCCAGGTTTGCGGCGGCCCGCCACCACACGAGGCCCGAGTTGTGCGGCATGGCATTTTCGCCGAATCTGATGCCGACCTTGGTGTCGTACAGAAACGTGTAGCCCATGCCAGTGCCATATACCAGGGTGTCGACGCCCGTCCCGATGAGATCGTCGACCGGCTTTTGAAGCCGGTGGAGACTCATCGGAGGGTCGAACCGGTACATCAGGTAATGGCGCGAATCGTGGTAGTAGATCAACCGTGGTTTTTTCATAAAGCTCTCCTTCTGCATCGCCATTGCGCGCACCTGTAACCCTCGACAGCGAGGATATTATACCCTGCGGAGCACTGACTCGAAATAGCGACGCCTTATTACGGCCTCTATCCATGGACGCAGAATATCAGTTCAACGAAGTCTGCGATGCCATTGTGCAATTGGCAGCGCGTCGCGCTTAGCGACGCTGTGGTATAGTCGATGGACTTGAAGAAGGAGATGTTCGTGGAGCATACTCACGACGGGATCCGGCTTACGACACTGGCCCACTGCGCGGGCTGAGCCGGTAAATTCAGTCCCAGCGACCTGGCGCAGGTGCTGCGTCAGCTCCCGCCGGTACGTGACCCCAACCTGCTCGTCGGCGTGGACACCGCGGACGATGCCGCCGTCTACAAGCTGAATGACCGGACGGCTCTCGTCCAGACGGTGGACTTCTTCCCCCCGGTCGTCGACGACGCATTCTCGTTTGGGGCGATAGCGGCTGCCAATGCGTTCAGCGACGTGTACGCAATGGGCGGCAGGCCTCTGCTTGCCTTGAACATCGTCGGCTTTCCGGTCGATCTTCCCAAGGAAATACTCGGTCGCGTCCTGCAGGGGGGCGGGGCGAAGGCGCGGGAGGCGGGCGTCCTCGTCATCGGGGGACACACCGTCGACGACGCCGAACCGAAGTACGGGATGGCGGTGACCGGTACAGTCGAGCCGGGCAAGCAGATCACGAACGCGGGCGCGAGGCCCGGCGATGCCCTGGTCCTCACCAAGCCGATCGGCACGGGCATCATCACGACGGCGGGCAAACGTGAGCAGGTGAGCGCAGACGTGCTTGACAACGCCGTTGCCGTCATGAGCACGCTGAACCGGGCCGCGTCCGAAGCGATGGTCGAGGTCGGCGTTCACGCCTGCGTGGACGTGACCGGATTCGGTCTGATCGGGCACCTGCTCGGGATGCTCGGAGCGAGCAATGCCTCAGCTGAGGTCTCATTCTCAGACGTTCCGCTCTTGGAAGGGGTGGAACGGCTCGCGGCGGACGGTGTTGTTCCCGGAGGCACGCAGCGAAACCGGAAGGCGGCCGAGACCTCGGTGGTGTGGGCGGCTGAACTGCAGGAACACAAGAAGCTGCTGCTGTGCGATGCACAGACTTCCGGCGGGCTGCTGATCGCAGTCCCGAAAGACCGCAAGGATGCGCTCCTCTCGGAGCTACAAAGTCGCGGCGTTACGTCGGCGGCCGTTGTTGGGCGAATTACCGACGACGCCCCAAAAACGGTTCGAGTAGTGGCATAGGGCGGGTGTGCGGATAGATTGACACGCCACCCGATCCGGTACTTGTCGGTCTTGACTTTCGCCGTGCTCGTGGCAATCGCGTGCTCACAGCCGGGCGGTTCTCAAACTCTTTCCGCTCCGACGGCGGTGAGCGTTCCAACCACTGTGCCTGCGCCCACGAGCACACCGTTTCTCGTCCCGACGTCGACCACCACTCCGGAACCTACTTCTACTCCGAAGAGTGTGCCCACCATCACGTCTACCCCTACGAATTCGCCTACGCCGACTTCGATGCCGTTGGACACGGCTACGCCTGTCCCGACGGTCACATTGACACCTACGAGCTCGCCTACGCCGTCTCCGATACCAACCAACACCCAGACACGCGAGCCTACTGCCACCCTGACGCCTACTAACTCACCTACACCGTCTCCGATACCAACCAAGACCCAGACACCCGAGCCTACGGCCACCCTGACAGCCACAAGCACACCATCACCGACACCGGTCCCAGTTGCCACGAGCTCCGCAACGGCAACATCCACACTCCCAACAATCGTGACATCGTCGCCGACGCCCGTCTCAACCGCCACGCCGGTGCCCACGAACTCTCCTTTACCTACCCCGACACCATTGCCCACGATAGTTCCGACCAACACGCCTACACCGACCCCCGCTCCCACCGAGACACCCACCCCAAGTCCAATCGTTTCCGAAGATGGAGGTGTGTCAATCGTCTGCATCTTCTTCGACGGCGTGGCATCAAGACAGGAGCCGGACGAGTACGTGGAAATCGTCAACGCGGGCAAAACAAACCAAGACCTGAGCGGGTGGCGCCTCGTGGACGTGTCGGACGAGGGCCCGACGTTCACCTTCCCGGCAATCATCATCCCGTCGGGCGGGCGGGTGCGCGTGTACACGAACGAGGTACACGAGGACTGGGGTGGGCTGAGCTTCGGTCGCGGAACGGCGATCTGGAGCAACGACGAACCCGACACCGCAGGGCTCTTCGATGGTGCGGGAATGCTCGTCTCGTCTAGGACCTACCCGCCGGGATGCCCATAGAAGTCTTCGCGATTAGCACTCGTGGGAAAGTGTCTACGAGATAACACTCTGCTCGCGACCCGCCTCCTCGAACACCGCGAGGGCGCGGTCGAGCTGCTCTCTCGTGTGTGCCGCCGACATCTGGACGCGGATGCGGGCCTCCCCTCGCGGCACGACGGGGAAGCTGAACGCCACGACGAAGACACCGCGCGCGTTGACCGCCTGCGCGAGTGCGACGTTCTTCTTCTCGTCCCCGATCATGATGGGCACGATGGGATGGTCGCCGGCTACGATATTGAAGCCGAGCTCGTTCAACTTGCTTCGGAAATATGCCGTATTCTCGTGGAGTCTCTCGCGCAGCTCCGGACGCGTCTGAAGAATGTCGAGCGCCGTCAGCGCACCAACCACTATAGGCGGCGCCAACGTGTTGGAGAAAAGGTAGGGTCTTGAGCGCTGTCGCAGGATGTCGATGATTTCCTTGCGCCCAGTCGTGAAACCGCCCGATGCTCCTCCTAGCGCCTTGCCCATCGTGCTGGTAATCACGTCGACGCGGTCGATGACGCCCTGCTTATCGACGCTTCCCCTACCCGTCGGCCCGAGAAATCCGGTCGCGTGGGAGTCGTCCACCATCACCATGGCGTCGTACTTGTCGGCGAGATCGCAGATGCCAACGAGGTCGGCCTCGTCGCCCTGCATCGAGAAGACGCCGTCGGTCGCAATCATACGGAACCTGGCGTCCTGCGTCTCCTTTAGCTTGTCTTCCAGATCCCCCATGTCGTTGTGACGGTAGACCTTGCGAGTGGCCTTGCAGAGGCGTACGCCGTCGATGATGCTCGCGTGGTTCAGCGCGTCGCTGATGATCGCGTCCTCCGGCCCAAGCACCGTCTCGAAAAGCCCCGTGTTGGCGTCGAAGCACGACGTGTACAGAATCGTCGCCTCAGTGCCGAACCAGCCCGTGATCTTGTCCTCGAGCTCTTTGTGGATGTCCTGAGTTCCGCAGATGAAACGCACCGACGCCATACCGAACCCATGCGTCTTCAGCCCCTCGACCACGGCCTGCTCGATCTCCTCGCTGTCCGCCAGGCCGAGGTAGTTGTTGGCGCACATGATGAGCTCGTGCCCAGTGGAGGTGTCGACCTCCGCGCCCTGCGGGGTCCTGATGATCTTCTCCTCCTTGTACAGGCCGTTCTCCCGAATGGTATCGAGCTCGTCCTGCAGGAAGTCCTTGACTGCGGTGTATGCCATACGGCTCTCCTTCGCCGATTACGTGTTGCGTGATAGGGTAAGCCGCCCAGTGTGGGATTTCAACGGTTGGCGGGGAGTATTGGGCCCACGAGCAGCCTCCCTCACGCACCGAAAAGGAACGGCGTCATTCGAGAGGGACGATCTTACCGGGTGGCTGTCGCCTCTGCGCACGGTCCCATGCTTGCAGCAGCTCGTTCCGGAGCATCCTCGCCCACTCTATATGACCATTCCTCGGGCGCGGGCGGGTAGCTTGTCCATGCAACAGGATTGGCGGGTCAATGTTGACTACGGCGCGGCTGCCACCGTATCGAGCATGGAAATGAGGGGGCGCGTGGTCATCGAAATACATTTGGATGACGATTCCGTAGAACCGGCAGATTTCAGGCATTGCCCAGGACTTCCAGCGCTCTGGGCATGACCGCCCATACGGACTTGCCGGTGAGTCTCATGTACAACGCATCGGGGCATAGTTCCAACTCTTCGCTCCAAGCGATAGCGCCGTACTCTGTCAGGTGTACGGCTTCAAAGCAGGTGCGATCATCCCATACACGGAATACCCCGCCACCTGCCAGATCCGACAGATCGACCTCTCCCATAGCTCCGTCTGAGTAACGAAGCCAAATACGGTAGCCCTCTCTAGGCTCTACCGCGACTGGTTCTATCATGCGTCCGGCGGTTGCAGGCGCTTCGATTCTCGTCTCTACCATCGTCTTGTCACCTTGCCATTGCTATCGAGAGAGGCGCAATGACATCATAAGGCCATGTATCGGAATCAGCCGCTGTGCTAGGGGATCAACCCCCAAGAATGCGTTTTCGAGGGCGATTGCCCCAAGCAGCGCGGGCGTACCTTCGTCATTGAACAGCACCTGCGTGATTATCTCTTGGTCCTCAACTCGCACCCGCGCGTACCCCACGTCCATTGTCCTGACTTCACCCTGAGCGAACTGGAACGCCTTCCGTGTTATGGGTTCCACGTCAAGCCGCTTCAGCACTGACTTGGGCACAGCGGTCATCGTCGCGCCCGTGTCCACGAGAGCGCTCACCGTGAACCAATTCTCGCCGGCTGTGTCGCCGATCTCTATTTCTACTTGAAACGTTCCCATCCTAAGCGACTTCCCTTTTCGGAATACGGATGGTTGCGGCTACTAACAGCATACAGTGACGGTGTCCGCACTGCCGACTTCACGACATTTGGGCAGCCGACACCTTTCAGCCATAGGCCCTTGTCGCGGCACTCACCCGCTGGGAACAAGGTACTTCCTGGGTATCTCAGCCCCGACGGTGTACTGGATGCGGCCGATGCGCACCATCTGGTAGACGTTCACGCGGAAGTCGGGGTTGATGGAGGCGTGCATGTAGGCGTCGCGCTCTGATACGCCGTACTCGGTGACCATCCACTCCATGAGGTTCTCGATGGCGCTCTTGACCGCGTCCTCAAGCGGACGGAAGGAGTAGAGAGCGACGATGGAGTCGTCCTTCTCGAGGCGCACGAACGGTATATTCTTGGTCTTGATGACGCGGCACGAGAGGGTCAACTCGCCGCGAGTCTCGTCCGCCGTGCCGTAGAACTCGGTGTCGCCCTGGCTGGCGTGGACGTCCCCGACGTAGAGCAGGCCGCCATCGTGGTAGACGTTCAGGTACACGCGGGTGCCCTCTTTGACGTCACGGACGTCGAGGTTGCCGCCCCACGGCCCCTGCCCCACGGCGCTGGTCTCGACCTCGCGGTCGGGCGCGGTGCCTAGGGTGCCGATCATCGGCGCGAGGTCCCACGTGATCTTGTCGTTGAAGATGCCCTTGCCGTCGCTGGTTGTCCCGCTCGGCCCCGGAAGGTGCTTGATGATGTGGACGAACGGCCCCCTCAGAGACTGCCACTTGTACGAGTCTCCGAGGGGACTCTGTCCGGGCCGGAAGTTCGTGAAGCCCTGCTCGTCGACGATGATCCGCTCGACCGTGACCTCCAGCAGGTCACCTCGCTCGGCTCCCTCGACGAAGACCGGGCCGCCGATGGGATTGCCCTTCGGCGGCTCGAAGCTTCGTGTCGGAAAGTCCATGATGTGAGGCGCGACGTCTGCCGAACGCACTTGGCCGGAGCCGGCGTCCTCGGTCTCCACGACGAAGCTCTCACCCTGAGCGACACGCAAGAGCGGCTCGTCGCGATGATCGAACTCATACTTCATCGCCTCATCACGGGTTATTCGCTGCATCTTTGGTGTCGCTCAGGTCATTGAACTCACTAGCATTTGTCCGACGCGATGTGGGGGCACTCCAGGAAGTTGGTGCTCCCGTATTTAATCGACCTTCTGCCGGGATGGTTTTGGTTGTCGATTCCATCCTCGAAGTACCACAACGGAGAATCCTTGGTGTAGTAGTCGTGCGCTCCGAAAGTGGTCGGCACGTTTCGCAGGTTGTTCCTCTTGAAGAATACTCCCGGCGCACCGCCCGTGAACCCAACCGTGCCGAGGTGATAGGCGTTTTCCACGTTCAGCCTGAAGATTGCCTTTCCTCTCTCGACCCGTCCGGGATCCAGCATCGTATACTGCTTCCCTTCCTTGTAAAGCCCCTGCATCTCCATCAGGAACCCGTCAGGATCGGCGGGGTACCGGCCCTGTGGCGCCAGTGGCAAAAACTCGTTCTCCGAACAGGACGGGCACTCAACTTGGGGCGCGCCGACCGGCGCCATACCTTCCACGCCGCCGGTCTCGAAATATCTGCCCATCTCTCTTCCGGGCCCGCTTGCACGATACGGGAGGAATTGAGTCCAGTACCAAGGGTTCGTCATAAGTGACATGGACCTCATGCGGATTGGGGCCTCTTCTCGTCCGAAAGCCCGGTTCCGTCCTTCTTTGAAGTCCAACTTGACGCCCATTTCGGCCCACTGAGACTGCATCAGTTCCGCAACAGGCATGAAGTTGGCCCTGAACTCGGAGAAAATCTCCACATTCCCGGTGCCGTCAAGCCGGTTCCGGAACCCGTCGCCATCCGTGTCTACCAATCCAAGACCGTCCAGGATTTCGTTGGCTTTGGCAATGTCTTGTACAGCCAGATATCCGGGCCACTCGTCTCCGGGGTAGTACGGCGTCGCCGGGTGCGGCACCCACGCCTGAGGCGTGCCAAGCCCAAGGTAGACCAATTGGTTGATCGCGTTGCGATCCATGCTCAGGGACAATGCCTCTCGGAACTCCTTCGTCCGGAACAACTGGCCCAATTCAGCATCAAGGTTGAACTCCGGGTTGATCTGAATTCCGGCGTCGTTGCCATGCGTCTTGGTCCAGCGGCCGACGCTGTAGTCGCCCTTCTCCATGTGCGCGAAATACAAGGGGACCTCAGCCAAAACGAAGTCACCGGAGTAAGGCCCGTCCGTTTCCCCGTTCATCGATCTGAAGACCGATGTCGCGATATTCTCCGCCTTGTTGAAGGTGTAGGTGTCGAGGTACGGGAGCTGGTTGCCGACCGGGTCGACGCCGTGGAAATAGGGATTGGCGCACAGTGTTTCCTGATCGTCAGCCCCACCGTCGCACAGGTAGAAAGAGTCTGTGACGGGAATATCAGCATCGTAGCGGATGCTGTATTTCCCCTTCCAGACCTGTGTCCAGTCCTCGTGACCGCCCTCGGTCATTAGCTTCTTGTACTCGGCGGGGTCCGCGTACTTCGGGTGGAACTTCTTCGAGAAGTGGAATGGCTCGAAGAAGCATCCGGTCATGCGAGTACAACCTTGGCCAGCCGCCAGCCTAGCGGCCTCGATGAACGTGTAGTTTGGATTGTCGAAGCTCAGGGTGAAGGTGTGGTCGTCGATCTTGGTGAACTTGACCGCTTCACCCGTCACGGGGTCCTGCAGAACGCCCGGCACGACCGGGAAGAGTTCCTTGTTGTAGTTGAGGTCCTCACTCCAAGCCCACTCAACGTCCTGCATGGTGAATGGCGCGCCGTCGGACCACTTCAGGTCTCTTCGGAGCGTTACCGTGTAGACCCGTCCGTCCACGCTCGTGCTGAAGGACTTGCACGTGGCGGGGTAGTAGCTCAGGCCGTCGTTATCCCATTCCGCGCACGTGCCACCTATCGAGAGACCGGTCATGATGTTGTTGAATAGACGGCTGCCCCACAGTCGCGCACCTCCCCCGTAGATGCCTATCTCATCAACCGGCGGGTAGACGAAGACATCCTCGGGATGGGGCAGACGCTCCTCTACCGGAGGCAGTGAGCCTTCCTTCACCATCGCGGCGAATCGGGGGTTTTCGCTGAACTCCGTAGGTTTGGGACTGTACCCCTCGCCGAAGAGCAGTGGGACGCCCGGCTCCTGTACGGGGGGTACGTACTGGGCCGCGGTCATTGCGCCCGCCATGGCTTCAGGCGCCGTCCGAGGCGCAGCCGAGGGGGCAGACCCCGTTACGCTTGGCCCTGTGGGAGCCTCAGGAAGCGCGGCCGGCCTCGCCGGTGCAGCTTGCTGAGGGGCCTGCGGCGCTTGAACCTCGACGGGCTCCATAGCTGGAGCCGGTTGGGGAACGACGGCCGGTGCAGCCAGCTGGGCGGGGGCCGGAGCTTGCGGTTCTGCCGGTTCTTCCGCTGCGCATCCCAGAATCGCCATTGCGGCGATACAGGCCAGGATCAGTGCAATTACGTTCTTTCTCGTTACCGTGTACGACATCTTCATCCTCCTTCTGGTACTGTGGTGCCTGGATACAAGCTGCACTTCGAGTCGGATGGGACCTGTGGCTATTCTGGGTTTAATGTCGGTGGTCAGGCTTTAGGTCGGACGATCAAACTATGATGTGGTGATGATTAAGACTGCTGACTCATGGTGCGCGAGCAGTTGTGCACTCCGTTGATCTTTTCTTGGCTTCCGCTTCGCCGTGGGCGGCATTATACCAATTCGCCGGGAATCTTACAGCATGGACGATAAGGAAAGACTTCAGACGCACATTGATACGTAATCAGTCTCAAATGAAGTAGCCTCGACATCCAACTGCCCCACACCCTAGTTGCTTGTGGCACAGGATACAACCTGCATGAGCGACTACATTGGAAGCACTGTCCCGCGCTCCGGTACAGGCATTGCCCGACTGTCCGCCGCTAATCCGATGACTTGACGCCGCGGAAGGGATGGACCCAGTCGGCGAGGGAGCGAGGGTTCCGGGACTGGACCCAGAGCCTGCCTCTGCCGGAGAACTCCATGATGATCTGGTCTGAGAAGAGGAACGAGCGAATTTTCGCGGCGCGAGTCAGCCGGTATTCAAGGGTGGAGTCCCAAGCGACGGCGTGACCGTTGTCGACGATGTACCCGCCGTCCACCTCGATCTCCTGGATATCGCCGTACGCGCTGAAGAACAGCGTACCGTTGCCCGACACGCGGAGGATGAACATTCCCTCGTTGAAGAGACCTCGCAAGCCCTGGAAATCGGAGTTCGTCGTCACGCCGGGAGACGAGGCCAGATACGCACCCTTCTCCAGCAACAATTCCTCGCCGTCCATCTCGTACGCCAGGATGTCGCCAGGCTGTCCCTGCGTGAGTCCGATGGTGCCGGGAGCGCCCTCCGCCTCGTAGGTGTTCTGGAAGAAGCTCTCGCCGCCGAGAACCCTGCGGCTCAGACCCGACATGATGCCACCTCTCACGGACGTCTCCACCCGCATGTTGTCGGTCATCCAGGCCATCGCGCCCGACTCGGTGACCAACTGCTCACCGGGGTTGAGGGTGACCTCCGCGAGGCTGTAGCTCGGCCGCGAGTGTATGAAGTAGTCCATTACTAGCTCTTCTCCGGGAGCAGCGGTCCCAGCGTCCTGCCGAACTCATCGGGATTGTGGCTCTGAACGTAGACGCGCCCATACCCGCTAAAGTGAAGCACGATTCCTTCACTGGTCAGAAACGACGATACCCAGCTTCCGCCCGCCTTGCCTACCGAGTATTCCAGCGAGTCCTCGAACGCCACCACGTGTCCCGTGTCGATGGTGAGGCCACCCTCCACTTCCAACTCCGTAATCGTTCCGAAGGCGTTGACCAAGAGCGGTCCGACGCCCTCGACGGTGAGGAACGACAGCGACTCGCCCGACAGCATACCGCGCAGGCCCTGAAACTGAGTATCGATGTTCAACTCGACGGCGGAGCCGAGGTAGCTGCCGCCTGCGCAGACCCAGCGTGCGCGTCCGTCACACTCTATGAGCGCCACCTGCCCTTGCAGCTTGGGCGCCAGCCCGACCTCGGCGTCTCGATAGTCGGAAACGGTGTACCGCGAGAAGAAGAAGTGCTCCCCGGCGATCATTCGCTTGATGCCCGACATGATGCCGCCGGAACTGCGGCTGCGGGTCGTCACGTCGATATCGACGTTGTCGGACGCGCGGAACATCGACCCTGCCTCGGATACGAACTCCTCCGACGGGCGAAGGTGAACGAGGGCTGAGCCGAACGCGCCGTTGTCAGCGATCTCTATGTGCATCTTAGAGCGATATCCCCTATTGCCAAACCGATGTCCTATCTCGTGAAGGGCGTCAGCCATGAGGCCAAGCCCGGCATGGTACGTGTTTGCAAATATATTGTGCCCGTGCCTGAGAAATTCATCACCAGGCCCTCACCTGACAGCAGCGTGCTTTTGATGCCACCCATACCCTGAATGGAGTAGCTCAGGGATGGCTCCCATGCGACCACGTGGCTAGTATCGACGATGAACGATCCGTCGATCTTCCTTTCGATGATCGATCCGTAGGCGTTGAAGAACAGCTCGCCTCTGCCGCTGCACTCCATGAGGAACAGCCCCTCACCTGAGAACAGAGCACGCCCACCCCCGAACTTGGTGCTCAGCTCCACGCCGGGAGTACATGCCATGAACGAACCACCCGTGAGCATGAGCGAGTCGCCGTTCAGCGTCCTCTGCACGACGCTTCCGGGCTGCGCGGGGGAGAAGGCGATCCCGCCACCACTGTCAGTGGAGTATTCGCCTACGAAGAGCGACTCGCCGCCCGTGAACTTGCGAATCAGGGCGCTCAAGAAGCCGCCGAGGAGACGCGCCTTCGACTGAATGTCGGAGTCCATCCACGCCATCGAGCCGCCCTCGGCTATGAACTGCTCGCCCGGACCCAACTGTACCCGCAGCTGCCCGTAATCGGGATTGCCCGCAATGTCGATCTTCATGTGGGAATCGTACAGTCGATTTCATGCTTGTGTCAATCGGAAATACGGTCTGGAGCCTGTATAAGTTTGGTCGGTAAGTCAGTTTTTGAGGATGGCCTTGCATCCCACTCGTCACTCCCGCGAATGCGGGAGTCCATGACCCGGGGCGTGAGTATAGCTCCGACTCAACCACCCGACCGACTAAACTGACACAGGTTCACGAGGCCGAGTCAGTTTGACGTATAAGAACGCATGAACTATTATGCGAGCGTCGCAGGAACGGTTTCGGGCCGGTTCGTCAGCACCCGCCGAACCGAGCGAGACAAGTTGAGAACCAACACGAAAAAATCTAGACATACGGAAAATATCTCAATCCGTCTCACGACCTCAACGTCTGACGTGCATGCGTCACCGAAACAGCTTCAACCGCCCCTCGCGGACGGGTGAAACGGAGCGAGACAAATTGAGAACAGGAGGAAATGAGGGTGTCCGGAAGGCGTCCCAAGCTGTCTCACATTGTAGGGTAGGCCGCCGGCGAGTTACTCCATGCGGAGCACTTTTCCGTCGGCCCCCCTCCGAACCGGACGTGCGGCTTTCACCGCATCCGGCTCTCTAGTGTCGTTTTGTCGGTGGTGTCTAGTGATTCAACATCATAGTATTGAAGGGTGACGAGACTATGATTGGGTAGGGGCGGGTTTGAAACCCGCCCTGGCTTTGTAGAACGCAAATCAAACCTCTTAGTGTTGCTCGTCATTTCAAAGATTTCGGTCTACTAGTGCGTTCCGCGTGTTGCTTCGCGGAGGGGTTCCTATGGGTGTTCTTGTAGCCAGCGATTGGGCAGACGAAAGCGCCAGTCAGGGTAGGCCCACAAAGTCTCGTCGGGCTTATCCGTTGCCAATGCTTTGGCTGGCGTCACGTCAATATTCTCTGGCGTCCAAACCACTAAGGCCGCGTCGGTTCCGCCGGACAGGTGCAGTGCTACGTTACTGTGACTCGCTATGCCCGCTGGATTGACCAGTGCTCCACGGTCGCCAAAAGTGGTTCCCGGTGGGGCGGGCTCAACTGCCCCCGACCGCGTCATGATGCGGCCATCTATGTAGCGGTGATGCAGACTCTTGTAGTCGGCTACAGTGCGCCCCGTACCCAGTGCACCTCTAATGGGTTGGTCCCCGACTGAACCCCAGGGAACCCGGTGGTCGCTGTCAGGGCCTTGATATTGCACCGCAAACCAATTGGCTCCGATGCACATTTCCTCATAGTACTGGCTTCGAGTTACATAGAACTCTAGCAGCACTTCCCCTGATGGGTTGGCGCATTGGACACACTCTTGACATCCAGCCCGCCGAAGCGCATGGAAGCCTAGCCATGCTTCTAGACCGTGTTTGAACAACAGGTCGCCGGTGGGTATATGGGTATCGATGAGTGGCGTAGCTCCACCGCGTAGGGGGGGAAGGGGTTGAGGCAGGTTATCGGGGTAGTACAGTGGACGCCATGTTTCCATGTTACTCATGCATCATCCCTCAAGTAGGATTTAGAAGGAGTATACCCTGCCACAGCAGGGTTGTTCTTGGTGTGGCCCGCCTGTGACAGGTTGAGGGAATGGTGTGGGAGCCTCAGTTGTCTGAGGTCAGACACTACCGACGGTGCGATTGCGGAATGCTTCGCCCGGCGTGGATGTCCATGTGGCACGTCCGGCAGACCACGAGGGTCTTGCGCCGCCGCGCCGCTATGACTTGTACCCACTTTGGCTTTCCCCGTCGGCCTTTCACGGTCAGGTCGCGAAGGGCGCGGATGTGGTGGACTTCTACATCCACCGTGGAACCGCACATCTCACATTTGTCCGCTAAGAGCCGTTTGATAAGCTCGTTGCGCTCAGTCCTGTACCGTGTAGGCTTTCGGCCTAGTACCCGTCCTTCTCCTTCTGGTACTCTTTCACACGGAGAGAACCCCGCCATGACCAACACCTACGACGACGCGATTGTGATCGACGGCCTGAACGTGAGCAACTGGGACTCGGAACGCGCCCTTGAGGGGGTATACGCCGGTCGGGTCACGGCGTTCAATGCCACCATAGCCATATTTGAAAAATTCCACGAGGCGATGGACAACATTGCCGGATGGTACGAGCGCCTCGACCACTGGTCGGATACCCTGACGCCCATCGCCTCGGTCGATGACATTCACGAGGCCAAGCGTACCGGCAAGAGCGGCGTCGTCTTCGGCTGGCAGAACGCGTCGCCCATCGAGAATAATCTCGATCACCTGGAAACGTTCCACAAGCTCGGCGTTCGCGTCATACAGATCACGTATAACGAGCGCAACCTGCTCGGAAACGGATGCTACGAGCGAACCGACGACGGGCTGAGCAACTTCGGAGTCGATGCCGTCAAGGAGATGAACCGACTCGGCATTCTGGTAGATCTCTCACACGTCGGTGACCGGACGACCCTGGAGGCGGCTGAGGTTTCCGACAAACCCGTCGCGGCGACTCACGCCAACGCTCGATTATTTGTCGATCATCCCCGAAACAAGACCGACGACGCCCTGAAGCTCATCGCCGAGAAGGGCGGCATCATCGGCGCGACCTGCTGGCCGCCCTTCCTCCCCAACAAGTTTGAATCGACCCTGCACGACTACGGTGACGCCATCGACGACATGGTGGAGCGTGTCGGCATCGACCACGTCGGCATAGGCACCGACTACACCATCGACCGAACGAAGGAGTGGTTCGACGTCCTCCTGTCGCAGCAGGGCACGAAATGGAACCCCCGCCGCCTCAATTACCCCGACACCGTGACGCACCCTGTCGGCATCGAGACACCGGACAAGTTCCCCTCCATCGCCGACGAGCTTGCCCGCAGAGGCTACACGCCTGAGCACATCGCAAAGGTGCTCGGCGGGAACTTCATGAGGGTCTTCGGGGAGGTCTGGGGCTGAGGTCCGGTCGATTTGCAATCGCATTTCACGGCTTTGGACTGTGTGGCATCCCGCTTACAGGTCCTTAACTGAGCGCCAACCGTGCGTTAAATCAAAAGGCTCGTGCGCCTTGTACGGTATGGATATTAGGGTTGACGCGAGCGAGACCAATTGACTAATGAGGGAGCAATAGTCGGTATGACACATGACCCAAGGCGACGCATCGAAATTGAGGGCGCGTACAACGTCCGCGACATCGGCGGGTACAAGACGGCGGACGGGCGAACGACCCGCTGGCAGACGTTCCTGCGGGCGGACAATGTGAGCACGCTGCCACAGTATTCGCAGGACACGCTCACGTCGACCTTCGGAGTACAAACGGTGATCGACCTCCGTCGGCAGATCGAGATCGACGGGCAGCCGGATAACGTGCTCGCTCGGTCCCCGCGCGTGCGGTACCACAACGTCGATATCGTGGGCGACATGGTGTTCGACCAAGTTGAAAGCGCGGAGCCGCGCGAGAAGATTCACGCAGGCTACCGCAACATGCTCGACCGGCGAGGTTGCATGTTTGGCGAGGCCCTGCGAGTGCTGGCGCAGCCGGGGGCGCTTCCGGCCATGTACCACTGCATGGGCGGCCAGGACCGTACGGGGATCCTCTCGGCTATGCTCTTGAGTCTGGCGGGAGTACCGACGGAGACCATTGCGGCCGACTACACGCTGACGGCGGAGTATCGCATCGACGCGTACTTGAGTCCCGACTCCGTGGAGCCGGAGGTCGATCCTGCCGACTATACCGTTGAGGCATACCGCGCCCGTAACTGCCCGCCGGAGGTCATGCTCGACACACTGACGTACATTGACGAGCAATACGGGGGAGTTGAAGCCTACGTGCGTTCGACCGGCGTGACGGATGACGATGTCGCTGCCCTGCGCACGGCTCTCGTCGACTAGCGGCCCGCATCGAGCAGCCGCCCGACCTCTCTTTTCATGTGCAGGGATCACGTCCGGTTTGAAGATTCCGGCACACTGTGACACCATATCGACATGAGAATCGGTGAGTTCGAAGTCGTCGAGCCGCTACCGGAGTTGGAGGACGCCATCGCCATAGCGATGCTCCGGCCATGGGTCGACGTGGGAAGCTCCGGGACCCTCACCCTGAAGATCCTCGAACGCCAGATGACGGCGACCGAGCTAGGCCGACTGGCCCGTCCCGGCAAGTTCCTCGACTTCACTCGCGAGCGCCCCGTCATGAAGTGGGTAGACGGCATCCGGTCGCTCGACATTCCCAACAGCGTCATCAATTACGCCCGCGACCCGGCGACAGGGAGAGACTTCCTCTTCCTCCATCTCCGTGAGCCGCATATGTACGGGGAGGACTACTGCGACACCGTCGTCGAGTTGGTAAAGCGCTTCAACGTGGTTGAGTATTGCCGTATCGGAGGCATGTACGACCAGGTGCCCCATACGCGACCGCTCAAGATCACCGGCAGCCTGCCGGACAAGCACCTCGACCGCCTTACGGGATTCCTTGCCCCGAGGCGAAGCACCTACCAAGGGCCGACGAGCATCGTCAACCTCATAGGAGAGGGACTGGAAGAGGCGGGAATCGAATCGTCCAGCCTCATGGTGCATCTTCCGCACTATGTCCAGCTCGATGAAGACTACATGGCCACGGCCCGCCTTCTCGAAGCCCTGTGCGGGATGTACAACCTGCCGACCTTTCTTGCCAACAAGACGCGCGGCGAACGGCAGTACGAGCAGATCGAGCGCGCTCTGGCAGGCAACGACGAGGTCCGCGGTCAGATCGCTCGGATGGAGCAGACCTACGACGAGGAGATCCCCCAAACGCCTGAGAATACGCCCGACGAGGTCGCTCTGCCGGAGGACATGGAGAATTTCCTCCGCGATGCCCTCAGAGGTCTGGACGAAGGGGAGTCGCAAGGCAAGGAGTGACTGACTCCCTAGCGACCGTGTTCCGCCGAAAATCACAGGATCGTGTGATGCAGTGGCGCGCAGGCCGTAATACGATTAGTATGTAAGGCAGAATGCCCGTTGAGGTGCTTGACACATTCGCGGGCGGATACTATCGTTAGATTCGGCCACAAAGCCAAGCGCGCACCAAAAAGGAGGTCATCCATGGATAGGATTGGATTGCTAGGTGTAGGAGTCATTCTTGCCATACTTGGCATAATTCTCCGATTGAACCTGATCGACTGGCTCATCGACCTTTCCGGACTCATACTGCTTGTCATCGGCGTCGTTCTCATCGTACTCGGCCTGATCAAGATGTTCACCGGGAGTGGGAGTTCTCAGACCGACTACTAGGCACTCCTTCAAGACCGATTGAACCGGGGGAACTTCGCGTTCGACAGGCAAATGGCACGAACGGATTTCGCACGTGGTTTGTCCGTTCTAGGCCCGTCGAAGCACGACTAGTCGATCTATTCAAGGTATAATAGTCGATAGACAGGAAGCCCCGGCTTCAGAAAAGAGAGAGCGGGAGGAAGAACCATGGGGATGCTATCGCGGATGTCGACCGTCGTGAAAGCGAAAATGAACCGCCTGATCGACAACGCCGAGGACCCGAAGGAAACCCTAGACTACGCGTACGAGAAGCAGCTTGAGATGCTGCGCGACGTCAAGCGCGGCGTCGTGGAAATGGTCACGGCAAAGCGTCGTCTCGAGCTCCAGGCCAAGAAGGCGCGAGAGAACGTGAGCAGGCTGGACGACCAGGCCCGCAAGGCGCTGGGCATGGGACGTGAGGACCTGGCGCGCGTCGCCCTCGAACGCAAGCAATCGGCGCTGACGGAGCTAGACGGTCTTGATCAGCAGATCGTCGACATGGAGCACGAGCAGGAAAAGCTGACCGCGGCGGAACAGCGAATTCAGGCCAAGGTGCAGGCGTTCCGCAACAGGAAAGAGGTCATCAAGGCGCAGTACAGCGCTGCCCAGGCGCAGGTGCGCATTGGGTCGGCTCTTTCAGGTCTCTCCGAGGAGATGGGCGATGTCTCGCTGGCGGTTGAGCGGGCAGAGCACAAGACCGAGTCGATGAGGGCCAGGGCCGGCGCGATCGACGAGCTCGCCGAAGCCGGCGTGCTGGACGCCCCGCTCGGGCTCGGCGGCGGACAGGACGACATCGACCGGGAGCTCAGCAAGCTCTCTGCATCGGCCAGCGTCGAGTCGGAATTGGCTGCCCTCAAGGCGTCCACCGGCACCGCCCAGCCGAAACAGCTTTCGGGAGGCCAGTCATGATTATCCGGATTCTTACGGAGGGCCAGTGGCGGTTCCCAGCCGCACTGCTCGACGACCTCAACGAAATCGACCACACCATCGTCGACGTCTTGGCCGAGGACGACGAGGGAGAGTTTCGCGACCTCCTTGCCAAGATGATCGCGATGGTCAAGGAACACGGCTCTCCCCTCGCACTCGAAGAGTTGGAGGAGTCGGACGCCATCATCCCCGAGCCGGACATCACCATCGAAGAGGCCAAAGAGCTGTTCGTGGGCACGGGCGTCGTACCGGGGTAGGGTGTACTGACGATCTCGTTGCCTTCAGCTAGCCTTGTTTCACGCGATCCCTGACGGAGCCGAACTAGCGCGCTTCATACTCCGATAGGAACTCCACCAACTCGGCTACCAATTCGTCCGGGCGCTCCTCCGGGATGAAGTGGCCGCAATCGAGCGGCTTTCCGCGCACGTCGTGGGCGCGTTCGCGCCAGACGGAGAGCATGTCGAGGCTCTTGCCCGTCTGCCAGCCGGGACGCTTTCTCATGTCCGCGCCCCACAACAGCAGGACAGGACACTCCAGCTTGCGCCCACGGTCGACCTCGTCGTGCTGAAGGTCGAGGGCAACGCCCCGGTAGTCCAGGCAGGTCGCGCGAACGGTGTCGGGGTTGTTGAAACAGCGGAGGTACTCGGCGTACGCTTCGTCGGTGATGGAGCCTTCCACGGCCGTCCAGCGCTCCAGGAGAAAGTCGAGATATACCTTCGCGTTGCTGCCGATGAGCGTCTCCGGCAGGGGCGAGGGCTGACGCATCAGGTGCCAGTGAAACCACGCGAATGCTAGGTCGGCGTCCATGTTCTCGAATGCCGCCTGAGACGGCACAACGTCGAGGCACGTGAAAGTCTTGACCCTCGCCGGATGGTCGAGCGCCATCCGATGGCCGACACGCGCGCCCCGGTCGTGCCCCACCACGTGGAATGACTCGAAGCCGAGCAGCGACATCACCTCTATCTGGTCATTGGCGGTGGTCCGTTTGCAGTACACGCTCAGGTCGTCGTCCGGCGCCGGGGGCTTGTCACTGTCGCCGTATCCTCGCATGTCGGGCGCCACGACGGTGTACCGCTCGGCGAGCGGCGGCGCGACCTTGTGCCACATCACGTGCGTCTGAGGATAGCCGTGCAGCAGCAGCAGCGGCGGGCCACTCCCAGCATACCGCAGGTTGATGCCGACGCCGTTTGCGGTGAGGTTGGTGTGTGTGAAGCCTTCGAACATTGTCCTAACTCTCCAGTCGGTGGAAGCACAGATTAGGCTACCAGACTTGGCGAAATCAAGAACATTCACTTGAGGTTCGTTCTGGACGTGTAATCAGCAGTATATATACTATGGATAAGGACAAGCAGTGATAGCCGGGAGGTAGTGGTGCCCGAGTTGGTGTTCGAGCCAGAGTTGCAGAATGCCTCTGACAGGAAAGAGTCCTCACCATCAACCGCCAAGAGCCGCTAATGCAGAGCGAAGCGTCCAGCGCACAACAGCTAGGTACAGTTGTAGATCCCGCGCCAGAAGAGCATTCTTGCTTGGATTGTGGTGTTGACATTTCGCACCGTAGGCGTGATGCCCGACGCTGCGAGCCCTGCTCAAAAGTTCGCGACAAGCAACGTAAGGGAACAACAGCCTATCGTCAACGCAGGAGGCAAAAGTATCGAGAGAAGACGGGTTACAATCCGGAAGGTCGAACCTGCGACGACTGTGGTGCTGATATATCTCACAGGGGACATAACGCCAAACGATGCGTGCCCTGCTCAAAGGTTCTCAACAATGAACGTAAGAGGAAGGACTACTTGGCAAATCGTACAGCAGTATTACAGCAAGCCAAGGACGTAATTGATTAGCGGATGGCGGGGGAGGTTCGGCGTGATGGGGAGTGAAGCGGAGCGCCGCTGAAGAGAGCGCAGAGCCGATCCACCACAGGTTGGTCGCCTCCATTGCGTTCCAACGTCCTGATTACGCTGGTGAACGCCGAGAACGCATCGGCCCCCTCCACGCTCTTCGAGCAGTGCGATACCTTCCGCGCGATCACTGCCGGGCGTAGCGCTCGCTCAGCACGGTTGTTGGTCGGCTCAATGTTCGGATCGTCCAGAAATCGCAGCAGGTTGCCACGATCGTCGTGCCAGCCAAGTTCGTTCTGCAACCTGTAGCTGTCCGCATCCGTCATCGGTCGGTCGCGGAGATGGTAGCTCAGCTGTTGCTTCAACCGTTCGGCCTGCACTTCGAAGTCCTCAGCCTCTCCTCGGTGATATGCCCTCCACAGGTCCATGGCTTCTCGCAAAAGCGCACTCAGACTCTTGCCGAAGCTGCGTCCTCTCCCTGTCTTGGTATGAACCACCTCACTGACCGAGCGCAGTACGTGCGCCAGACACTTCTGCTGCTTGACCCCGGACAGCGCCTGGGCGTCGTAGCTCCGTCCTCGATCAGTCACCATCACCCCTCCATAGTCCGAGGGGACCACCTCCCGCACCTCTTCGTTCCGGTGACGAGCACGGACCTGATAGACCGTCGCCTCTTCCGTCTCGAACGCCATCAGAAACGCTCGCTCGCCTCCCACTCGCCAGCCCGTGTCGTCGGTGTGGACGAACGGACTGGCGCGCACCGATGTCCGCAGCGTGCTGTAGGCATCACCCACCGCACCAGCAGCACGACGCAGCGCGTCCTGGCTGATCGCTCCCTGACTCACTCTCACCCCGGTCAGCGCTCTGAGAACGGCAGGAACCTTCCGTACCGGAACGCCCACCCCATAGTGGAGCACGTGGGCCGCCGCCATCAGCCGCTTCCCCACTCGGTGGGCGCTGGCCCCGTACTGGTCCGGCGCTATGTCGGGATGCCGCCCTCGCACAGCCTTGCCGCACGACCGGCACCGGCATACCTGCACACGATACGCTCTCACCTGCGGACGCAGAACACGTGGCAGGTCGGTTACATAGGCTATACTCACACCTGCATCCTCGAGTCTGCCTCCACATCCCGGGCATGTGTCCCCCGACACCGGCACGTCTTCAACCGGCTCGGTCACCTCATCGGCAGACGGCGGCTTGCGGTAGCTGAACAGTCCCATACCCGGCTTGCGGCCAGGACGCTTGGGCTTGCTGGTTCGCCTGCCCTTGGAGAACGGAGCCGCCTGACGCTTTCCCGCTCGCTTGGCCTCGGCGAGTTCCTTATGCAACTCTTCGTTGGCTGCCGTCAACCGCGCGTTCTGCTCTTGAAGACGCGTCACCAACGCGATAATCTCATCGCGTTCAGAGGGGGGCATGCCTTGGGACTTGCACATAGCCTAAGTCTAAACCAGCGCCCTGCATTCACCGCAACCCCTCTACGGGCCATGAAACCGCTAATCAATTACCCAAGGACTACTACTGGAACAATCGCCAAAGAGTGTTGCAACGTATCAAAAGCCAACAACAAACGCCTGAATCCAAGCAGCGGCGCCAAAAATGGGAAGAGAACAATCCAGAAAAGTTTCAGGTATACCGTCAACGAGAGAAGCAAAAGCATCGGGAGAAGACCGGTTACAATCCGGAAGGTAGAACCTGTGAGGACTGCAATGCTGATATATCTCAGAGGGGACACAACGCCAAAAAGTGCCTGCCTTGCTCGACACCTCCACCGAGGACGTGCATAGTATGCCGTACCTACATTTCGAACAGAGGATCCAGAGCACAATTCTGCAGCGAGGACTGCAAGCAACGTAACCAGCAGTCGAAAGAACTGCAGGTATACACCAAGACATGTACCAAATGCAACGAGACCAGAGAGCCCAAATCCCCCGCCTAAAATTGTTGGGGTGGTCTTTGAGGGCTTACAGCACGTGTTCGGTGTCGACTCGGATCACCTATGGTCAGATCGGGCCGTAGATGGGGTCTCGGGCGACGTGTTTGAGGATATTGACAGCGCTCGCCCGCCAATTATGGCTGTTCTCAGGCCGAAGAAGGCATGGCCCAGCCTGGCAACTCGGCTGAGTCGCCTGCAGACCGATACTCCATGCAGGACGCCTATGCTCGATACGGCTCGGCAGCCAGCGCCAATATCCTCCGCCGCGCCCTGAGCAGCAATTCGTATGAGGGATGGCCACGGGCAAGACGGATGATCAACCTCCTGGCGTGACGCATCACACGGCCCGGTAGGGCGATCAGGGCGAAGCGCACCGCCTTCAGACGCTTGGCTACCCACTGTCCGCCCAACACCAGTCGCTTCATGGCAGAGTTTAGGTTGAAGGCCAGCACCGATATGGCCCACCATGCGGCGTTGGCGCCGAACAGCCTCGACGGCATCCGGCCCGCAGCCAAGTCACTCTTCAGAACGCTGTGGACTTCCTCGCCCTTACCGCATCTCTGCCTGAACCACCGGATCAACTCGTCCCCAGCAAGCTCTCGGTTCGTCACTACTCCGAAGACCTTGTACCAGCCTCTGTTGGACAGTTCCATCGCGGGGAACGGAAGCTCCATCTGCTCCTCCATTCCCGGTAGTGGCTGTTCGATCAACCGCTCCCTGGTAGCTATGAACCGATACTCAGGGCTGTTCTTGGAGTGCCCTATCCAGTTGGGCACGAAGTTCACCTCAGCCCACTGCTGACCCGTGTCCACCCGGTGCTCGCCAACCTTGCGGTACAGCGTATGCCACTCTTCCTCAGCAACCTCAGACACCGCACGGCGGAACTCCGCCGTCACGTCAACCCCCACCGCAAACTCGATCACCCCGAAACGCTCGTCCCTGCCTTCGGCGCAGTACCGCAGTAACTCCTGCTGATACCCCGCCGTGTCAGACCGCAGCATCACCCTCCCCACACCGGCAGGTAGATGCCCCAACGCTTCGCTCAACACTCGTAACTGCTGATACCCCGCAGGTACGTTGCCGTCCCGAAACTCCGAATGCACGATCAACTCGGCCTCTGCCCAGTAGGTCGTCAGGGGCTGGTATGCTCTGTACTTCTTGTAGCTGTAGAGTGCCTCCTGCTTGTGCGTCTCGACCAGTGTGGCATCCATGTCCAGAGTGGCCTCGGTGTGAGGCGAACGGCTCTGTATGAAGCCCACCAGGTCAGCGTTCACCTTCCCCAGTCCCCTCAGCGCTTCGCTGGGTGCAGGGATGAATGCTCGGTGAGCTTCCCGCTTCGCCTCCTCGTCGGCGTCATTGAATCCCGCCAAGTACCGGAACACCGCGGACTCCGACGGCACGCTCCGCCGACGCCCCACACGCCATCTGTGTTCCAACGCTCTGCGCTCTCTGCGACCCATCTCGTGGGTCTCCATCTCTCGAAGCATCCTGCCGAACCCTTCGTCCTTGTCCAGAACGTCCAGATCGGACACCGACTCGCCGCCTGCCAGGTTCAGCAGTATCAGAGAGCTAACTATCTGGCTGTCCGTCCAACCCTGACCGCCTCTCCGCAGCCCCACGCAACGTTCTACCGATGACTTCAACCCGGACACGTGTAGCAGCTCCAAGTACGTCATCAGGCCGGACAGCGCGGTCATACCGGGGGAACCGTTCTCCTGTTGATACTGGAACGGCAGAACTCCTTGCTTCATAATAGGCGCACCTCGTTGGTGATGGCTTTGTCTGTCCAACAACCATCATAGCCCGCTTCACGGCGGGCTCCAACGAGGTATCCCTCAATCTAGGTGGGGAATCTGGGAGAGCACACTAAATTCGGACTGCACTACGGTCTCAGACGCTCAGTCTGCAAAGTTTGCGAAGCGAAAGCTGTTCGAGACTACTCCAGAGCCTTACCTCGTGAAGAGAGACAGAGAAGGCGTCGAATTCAAGGCCAGCGTGAGCGAGAGAAGAAGGCCAATCTATCCCCAGAGCAGAGAGTCATGGCGAGAACCAAGGCACGCAAGGCTAACAGGCGGAGCAAATATGGCTTCGATATCGATGAGAATAGATTGTATTCGGAGCAAGAGGAAAAGTGTGCTATTTGCAGAAAGTCGAAGTCGCTGGAGGAGCTGGAGCTTGACCATGACCACGAGACGGGGAGGCTGCGTGGGTTCCTATGCAAGAATTGTAACTTCAAGCTATTGCCTCGCTACGAGAGATTTCCACCACAACGCCAAGATTCGCCGTACCTGAACGCGTATCTATCGAAAGGCAAACTGCAATGATCCAAGTGACAAGACTTGAGAATTCAGAGCCGGCTCTCAAACAATGCAAGGACTGTCACCAGTGGTTTGAGAAGACAGCATTCCCTCCCGGACGTGCCCGTTGTAGGGAGTGCCATCTAAAAAGGGTGAAGTTCAGCGTATGGAAGTCCAATTTGAAGCATAAGTATGGCATTACGCCGGAGATTCATCAGGCGATGTACGAGGATCTAGGCGGCAAATGTTATTTTTGCGATGACCATAGAAGAGGATTAGCGGTAGACCACGACAAGGAGACCGGATTTGTTCGCGGCCTCTTGTGCCGCCCATGCAATGCGGGTTGGGTTGATGAGTACAAGAAGCTGCCTGAGGAATACCGGGACTCTCCCCGAACTAATGACTATCTGCGTCGTGGTGAGACCGGTGATTATGTAGAGAGCATCAAACTGCGTTTGGCAAGGCGACCAGCCCCCCCAGATTCCCCACCTAGATTGAGGGATACCTCGTTGGAGCCCGCCGTGAAGCGGGCTATGATGGTTGTTGGACAGACAAAGCCATCACCAACGAGGTGCGCCTATTATGAAGCAAGGAGTTCTGCCGTTCCAGTATCAACAGGAGAACGGTTCCCCCGGTATGACCGCGCTGTCCGGCCTGATGACGTACTTGGAGCTGCTACACGTGTCCGGGTTGAAGTCATCGGTAGAACGTTGCGTGGGGCTGCGGAGAGGCGGTCAGGGTTGGACGGACAGCCAGATAGTTAGCTCTCTGATACTGCTGAACCTGGCAGGCGGCGAGTCGGTGTCCGATCTGGACGTTCTGGACAAGGACGAAGGGTTCGGCAGGATGCTTCGAGAGATGGAGACCCACGAGATGGGTCGCAGAGAGCGCAGAGCGTTGGAACACAGATGGCGTGTGGGGCGTCGGCGGAGCGTGCCGTCGGAGTCCGCGGTGTTCCGGTACTTGGCGGGATTCAATGACGCCGACGAGGAGGCGAAGCGGGAAGCTCACCGAGCATTCATCCCTGCACCCAGCGAAGCGCTGAGGGGACTGGGGAAGGTGAACGCTGACCTGGTGGGCTTCATACAGAGCCGTTCGCCTCACACCGAGGCCACTCTGGACATGGATGCCACACTGGTCGAGACGCACAAGCAGGAGGCACTCTACAGCTACAAGAAGTACAGAGCATACCAGCCCCTGACGACCTACTGGGCAGAGGCCGAGTTGATCGTGCATTCGGAGTTTCGGGACGGCAACGTACCTGCGGGGTATCAGCAGTTACGAGTGTTGAGCGAAGCGTTGGGGCATCTACCTGCCGGTGTGGGGAGGGTGATGCTGCGGTCTGACACGGCGGGGTATCAGCAGGAGTTACTGCGGTACTGCGCCGAAGGCAGGGACGAGCGTTTCGGGGTGATCGAGTTTGCGGTGGGGGTTGACGTGACGGCGGAGTTCCGCCGTGCGGTGTCTGAGGTTGCTGAGGAAGAGTGGCATACGCTGTACCGCAAGGTTGGCGAGCACCGGGTGGACACGGGTCAGCAGTGGGCTGAGGTGAACTTCGTGCCCAACTGGATAGGGCACTCCAAGAACAGCCCTGAGTATCGGTTCATAGCTACCAGGGAGCGGTTGATCGAACAGCCACTACCGGGAATGGAGGAGCAGATGGAGCTTCCGTTCCCCGCGATGGAACTGTCCAACAGAGGCTGGTACAAGGTCTTCGGAGTAGTGACGAACCGAGAGCTTGCTGGGGACGAGTTGATCCGGTGGTTCAGGCAGAGATGCGGTAAGGGCGAGGAAGTCCACAGCGTTCTGAAGAGTGACTTGGCTGCGGGCCGGATGCCGTCGAGGCTGTTCGGCGCCAACGCCGCATGGTGGGCCATATCGGTGCTGGCCTTCAACCTAAACTCTGCCATGAAGCGACTGGTGTTGGGCGGACAGTGGGTAGCCAAGCGTCTGAAGGCGGTGCGCTTCGCCCTGATCGCCCTACCGGGCCGTGTGATGCGTCACGCCAGGAGGTTGATCATCCGTCTTGCCCGTGGCCATCCCTCATACGAATTGCTGCTCAGGGCGCGGCGGAGGATATTGGCGCTGGCTGCCGAGCCGTATCGAGCATAGGCGTCCTGCATGGAGTATCGGTCTGCAGGCGACTCAGCCGAGTTGCCAGGCTGGGCCATGCCTTCTTCGGCCTGAGAACAGCCATAATTGGCGGGCGAGCGCTGTCAATATCCTCAAACACGTCGCCCGAGACCCCATCTACGGCCCGATCTGACCATAGGTGATCCGAGTCGACACCGAACACGTGCTGTAAGCCCTCAAAGACCACCCCAACAATTTTAGGCGGGGGATTTGGGCCCCCCCAGATTCCCCACCTAGATTGAGGGATACCTCGTTGGAGCCCGCCGTGAAGCGGGCTATGATGGTTGTTGGACAGACAAAGCCATCACCAACGAGGTGCGCCTATTATGAAGCAAGGAGTTCTGCCGTTCCAGTATCAACAGGAGAACGGTTCCCCCGGTATGACCGCGCTGTCCGGCCTGATGACGTACTTGGAGCTGCTACACGTGTCCGGGTTGAAGTCATCGGTAGAACGTTGCGTGGGGCTGCGGAGAGGCGGTCAGGGTTGGACGGACAGCCAGATAGTTAGCTCTCTGATACTGCTGAACCTGGCAGGCGGCGAGTCGGTGTCCGATCTGGACGTTCTGGACAAGGACGAAGGGTTCGGCAGGATGCTTCGAGAGATGGAGACCCACGAGATGGGTCGCAGAGAGCGCAGAGCGTTGGAACACAGATGGCGTGTGGGGCGTCGGCGGAGCGTGCCGTCGGAGTCCGCGGTGTTCCGGTACTTGGCGGGATTCAATGACGCCGACGAGGAGGCGAAGCGGGAAGCTCACCGAGCATTCATCCCTGCACCCAGCGAAGCGCTGAGGGGACTGGGGAAGGTGAACGCTGACCTGGTGGGCTTCATACAGAGCCGTTCGCCTCACACCGAGGCCACTCTGGACATGGATGCCACACTGGTCGAGACGCACAAGCAGGAGGCACTCTACAGCTACAAGAAGTACAGAGCATACCAGCCCCTGACGACCTACTGGGCAGAGGCCGAGTTGATCGTGCATTCGGAGTTTCGGGACGGCAACGTACCTGCGGGGTATCAGCAGTTACGAGTGTTGAGCGAAGCGTTGGGGCATCTACCTGCCGGTGTGGGGAGGGTGATGCTGCGGTCTGACACGGCGGGGTATCAGCAGGAGTTACTGCGGTACTGCGCCGAAGGCAGGGACGAGCGTTTCGGGGTGATCGAGTTTGCGGTGGGGGTTGACGTGACGGCGGAGTTCCGCCGTGCGGTGTCTGAGGTTGCTGAGGAAGAGTGGCATACGCTGTACCGCAAGGTTGGCGAGCACCGGGTGGACACGGGTCAGCAGTGGGCTGAGGTGAACTTCGTGCCCAACTGGATAGGGCACTCCAAGAACAGCCCTGAGTATCGGTTCATAGCTACCAGGGAGCGGTTGATCGAACAGCCACTACCGGGAATGGAGGAGCAGATGGAGCTTCCGTTCCCCGCGATGGAACTGTCCAACAGAGGCTGGTACAAGGTCTTCGGAGTAGTGACGAACCGAGAGCTTGCTGGGGACGAGTTGATCCGGTGGTTCAGGCAGAGATGCGGTAAGGGCGAGGAAGTCCACAGCGTTCTGAAGAGTGACTTGGCTGCGGGCCGGATGCCGTCGAGGCTGTTCGGCGCCAACGCCGCATGGTGGGCCATATCGGTGCTGGCCTTCAACCTAAACTCTGCCATGAAGCGACTGGTGTTGGGCGGACAGTGGGTAGCCAAGCGTCTGAAGGCGGTGCGCTTCGCCCTGATCGCCCTACCGGGCCGTGTGATGCGTCACGCCAGGAGGTTGATCATCCGTCTTGCCCGTGGCCATCCCTCATACGAATTGCTGCTCAGGGCGCGGCGGAGGATATTGGCGCTGGCTGCCGAGCCGTATCGAGCATAGGCGTCCTGCATGGAGTATCGGTCTGCAGGCGACTCAGCCGAGTTGCCAGGCTGGGCCATGCCTTCTTCGGCCTGAGAACAGCCATAATTGGCGGGCGAGCGCTGTCAATATCCTCAAACACGTCGCCCGAGACCCCATCTACGGCCCGATCTGACCATAGGTGATCCGAGTCGACACCGAACACGTGCTGTAAGCCCTCAAAGACCACCCCAACAATTTTAGGCGGGGGATTTGGGCCCCTCAATTGAGAGCGGCTTCATCTTGAGGTACTGGGGAGCGCTCACCCAATGCTGACGCCACTGGCGACGAGTTTCTTGTGAACGAAGCCTTCGAACATGGTTCACTCTCCGGATAGTAGCAGAATGGAGGAGTCCGCCCCGCCCCTACTCGAATTTCACTGGGTTGACTACGGTGAACTCGCGGTGGGCGAGGTGGCTGCGGACGAAGGTGACGTTCTCGTCCCACCACTCGCTGCCGTACATGGCGGCTTCCTTGCGCTCAATGTCATCGGCATCCTCGAAGGTGCGTAGCCACGTGAACTGAGTGCCCTCGTCGTTCACCCACGCCGACTCTACGCCGATGCCCATGCTCCGGCACAGCGGGACGATGTCCTCGCGGAAGACCTTAAGCCAGTCGTCCATCATGCCCTTGTTGATCGTGTACGTTCGCAGCTGAGCGATCATGGTTTTCTCCTTGTCATAGAGTCACTGAGCCAGCTTATGTCGTGGCAGTTTATCACGCCGAGTCGCGCATGGGAGTGGTACCATGTCCCCCACTCAGAGGACTCTCATCGCATGATAATCGACTCGCACGCATACTGTTTCGAGCCCGCCGACAGCCCGCGCGGGTATGCTTCTGGCGAGGAGCACCTCCGCTGGGTGCAGAAGGCGCAGGCCGGTCACCACCAGCCCGCGTTCCGCCTCCGCGACCGGGTCGAAGGCCCGGCTGACGTTCTCGATCCGAACAAGGGAGACATCGACGACCTGCCGGACGTGAACTTTCGCATCGACCGGGCGGCAGGGCGTGTCCTGTGGGACTACCTCGGGGAGACGTACACGAAGCACTTCTACCCGCCGAACTTGCGCAACTTGGAGTTCACGCCGGACAGTCTCATCGGGGAGATGGACTACGCGGGGATAGACAAGGTCCTGCTCCACACGAACGCCATGCTGGGGCGGAGCAACGACTACCAGGCTGAGTGCGTGGCGAAATACCCCGACCGCATCCTGTCGATGGCGCTGATCGACGAGCGGCAGATCCACAGCGATGTTGATGGGGTGATCGATGGCGTAACGACGGCCGTCAGAGGCCTCGGCCTGCACGCGATCAAGTTCGGCTCAGCCGGGTACACTGTCAGCGATGAGCCGTGGGACGGAGGCCCATACGAAGAATTTTGGGAGGCCGTCTCGACGCTTGGAGCGCCGGTCTTCTTCACGTTGAGCACCGGCCCCGCCCGCGCGAGCGAGGCGCATCCCGACTCCTACGGGCGGGAGAACTATATCGGGGAACTCCGCATCCTCATGCGGCTGATGGAGCGCCACCCCCACATGGTGTGCAGCATCACGCACGGCTTCCCCTGGCGCGTCTACATGGAAGGCGACCGCATCGCCCTGCCGGAAGAGATATGGGAGCCGTTTGAGAACCCGAACCTGAGCCTGGAAGTGTGCTTCCCCGTCCGCATCGGCGATATTTTTGAGTATCCGTACCGCGAGGTGTGGCCGACGATGGAGGCGATGGTCGAGCGGATTGGCCCGCGTCAACTGATGTACGGAACCGACATGCCATTCCAGAACCGGTTCTGCACGTATCGGCAGTCACGTGACTGGCTCGAACGCCACTTCGCGCCTGCCACCGGCCTGAGCGAAGACGACCAGGCCCTGATAATGGGAGGGACCGCCGCCCGTGTCCTCGGAGTGGACGATGGATAGCTCGAAGCTCTGGAGTCCACTGGGCACTAATGGAGGGCACATCGAGGTCGTGGAGTACCGCCCCGAATGGACCGAGATATTCGGGCGTGAGCGGGCGGCCATCATCGACGGGTGCGGGCCATGGGTGATGGAGGTACACCACGTCGGGAGTACGTCCGTGCGTGGGCTGGCGGCCAAGCCGATCCTGGACATCATGCCGGTCGTTGCCAACCCTAATGATGGTGAGAATGCCGTCGAACCAATGACAACCCTGGGGTATCGGTACAGAGGGGAGAACGGACTTCCTGGACGTTTCTACTTTGACAAGATCGTGGACGGGCGCACGGTGGTCCATTGCCACATGTACCCTGAAGACCATCCCGATATACGGAAGCTGGTTGTATTCAGAGATCGACTCAGGACGCATAGGGAAACCGCCTTCGAATACGAGCGGCTGAAGCGGGAGTTGGCCTTGAAGTACAGGAAAGACCGCGAGGCCTTCACCGACGGTAAGGGCGCATTCATCAACGAGATCACCGCGGTGGCGCTCGCCGCATCATTGGAAGGAATTTAGTGTCCTTTTTCTGATGATCGTTGTATAAAGTGAATGGGCGTGTCCAGGGGCGAATCACCCTCACCCCCGTATCGAGTACGGGGCAGGCTCTAGCCCTCTCCCACGACGGGAGAGGGGATTCCCCCGGACAGATATAGTCGGTGAATCTCCAAGACAGGACAGGAGGAGGAGGAACGATGATTATCGACTCTCACGCATACTGCTTCGAGCCGCTCGACAGTCCACGCGGGTACGCCTCCGGCGAGGAGCACCTGGCGTGGGCGCAGGCGGCGAATGCCTCACACCATCAACCCGCCATGCGGATACCCGACGGTGAGATTGGGCCGTCCGACGTGCTCGATCCCGCTGGGACGCACGATATCGACAACCTCCCCGACCTGCGGTTCCGCGTCAACAAGCCGAGGGGACGAGTCGTCTGGAACTGGGAAGGCCGGGAATATACGAAATACTTCCTGCCGCCGAACCTGAGGAACACGGAGTTCACGCCGTTCAGCCTCGACTGCGAGATGCACTACGCCGGAGTGGACGCCGTCTTGCTGCACACCGATCCGTCGCTCGTTCGGGACAGCTTGTACCTGCAGGAGATCGTCGAGCGCTTTCCGGGCAGGATGTACGCGATGGCCCCGGTCGAGGAGTGGCGCATCATCCCGGAGACCGACGCCGTGATTGCAGAGACCGTTCGTGCAATCGAGGAGCACGGGCTCCACGCCGTGAAGTTCATCCCTCCGCTGTGTTATAGGACGAGCGACGAGGCGTGGGATGACGGGCGGTATCGCCCGTTCTGGGAGGCTGTGACCGCGCTCGGCGTGCCCATCTTCTTCACGCTCGGCGCTGGGCCCGACGATCTCAAGGGAGTCAAGCGCACGAAGGCCCAAGAGCAGCGCGGCTACCTCGACGAGCACCGGACGCTCATGCGCTGGATGGAGCGCTACCCGGACGCGGTGTGCAGTCTCACGCACGGCTTCCCGTGGCGGACGTTCCTCGACGACGAACAGCTTTCCATCGAGCTGCCGGATGAGATCTGGGAGCCGTTCTCCGACCCGAATGTGAGCATCGAGGTCTGCTTCCCCGTTCGGCTCGGCGATATTTTTGAGTATCCGTACCGGGAGGTCTGGCCGACGCTAGGGGAGATGCAGGAACGCATCGGCCCCGCCAACCTCATGTGGGGGACGGACATGCCGTTCCAGAACCGGTTCTGCACGTACCGCCAGTCGCGACAATGGATAGAGGGGCAGTTCATGGACTGGGCCGGGCTGAGCGACGACGATCTATCGCTGATGATGGGAGGGACGGCGGCGAGGGTACTGGGAGTGGAATAGCAGCTGAGGGGAGGCTCTCATGGGTAAGAGGTTCTTGCCGGGAGTTCCGGGCAGGCAAATCGAGGAGATCTACAACGCCGCGCTGGGCTACGAGATCACAAGCGGGAAGTTCGACAGCCCGGAATCCTCGGCCGCTCTTGCCGCCAACACGTTCGGATTCTTCCTCAATCGCGTGGGCGATCTTCCGCCACTGCCGGGCTGTGAGGAGGTCGAGTGGCCTGCGAACCGACTGTATGTCGAGAAGGAAGTCCGCTTTCCGTGGAGAGGCGGACGGCATCCTTGGCTCGATGCCCTTGTCGTAACTCCTTCGACACTTATCGGCGTGGAGTCCAAGAGGTTTGAACCGTATCGCTCCGGTACGCCTCACGGGAGCTTCTCGGATGCCTTCTGGGAACGCGAAGAGCGCAGGTGGGGTGGTCGCATGGATGGCTATCGAGGCGTCCGCGATGAGATACACGCAAGTCCTGACGCATACGACCATCTCGACGCGGCGCAACTGGTCAAGCACGCGCTCGCTCTTCGGACACGGGTCGGCCAAGGGAAACAGTTCGAAGGACTGAAACCGGTCCTGTTCTACCTCTTCGCGGAGCCGGATACTTGGCCTAGAAACGGCAAGCCGGTTGACGATGACGTGAAGGCCGCCCACCGCGAGGAGATTACCACGTTCGCGGCAAGCGTCGAGGGGGACGAGGTGAGGTTCGTCGCCTGTTCGTATCGCGAGCTGCTGGCGATGTGGGAGCTAAACGAAGACCCAGGGATACGGGAGCACGCGAGGGCGGTAATCCGCCGCTACTCGCCCTGACGGCCGACCGGTACCCTACTACATCAATTTGGCGTGACGCCACCTTATTCCCGCCGACTGGACTCTCTGGATTCCGGCCTCCGCCGGAATGACGGTTGGGGGTGGCGCGGCGGCCATTCTCAGCGTAATCCCTCATGTCGGTTGCCACTGACACCACCAACGATGAAAATGATAGGGGCGATTCGCGAATCGCCGCTACGGGAGGTTTGCCGGGGGTTATTTTCAGGGTAATGACGGTGGGTGGTTGTTGCTCTGGCCGCGCATTCCATTGATTACGGCGCTGCCGTTACAAAGCTGACATTACTTGAACATGGGGATGACTTCCCTACCGAAGAGGTCGATGGAGGTCATGACCTTGTCGTGGGGGATCATGTCGGTCTGCATGACCATGAGGACCTGGTCTGCCCCGCTGGCCTCGTGGACGCGGACGCCCGTCGCGCAGCTTTCGGGGTCACCGGAGATGATGATTCCGCGCTCGGCGAGGGTGGCGGGCTCCAGTTTCTCCCAAATGGCGCGCGCCGCGTCGTCGTCGGACTCCGAGGCGTTCCCGATGAGGAAATTATCGAACTCCCGCTGCAGGTGGTCGGGCAGGCCGCCCCATGCTTCTAAGAGGTTCTTGTACACGTCGCGCCTGCCCTGCACGTAGGGACGGTCGGGGCCGAAGAAGGATTTGATGGCGTCCGCGCCCAGCTGTTGCGCGGCTTCGTTGTCCTCGCCGCAGTAGCCGATGGTGAAGTTGCCCCACTTGTCGTTGACGACATCGCCGACGGGCTTGGCGTTCTTGATGTTCTCGCGGTACGCCTTGATGTGCTCGGTGTAGTTGACCGGGGCCTCCGAGGAGAACGCGAGGACTCCCAGCCCCTTCTCCGCCGCGATGGTGTACGTCTCCGGCTGCATGGCGGCCACCCATATGGGAGGGTGGGGGGACTGCTGCGGCTTGGGATGGATGCGGCGCGGGGGAATGTTCCAGAAGCTGCCCTCCCATTGGAACTCTTCCTTCTCACGCCATATCGCGCACACCACCTCGAGCGCCTCGTCCCAGATGGCGCGGGTATCTCGCGGATCGATCTCGAATCCCTGCTGCTCGTAGGAGTTGCTCCGACCGGTGCCGAAGTCGATGCGCCCGCCCGAAACGTGGTCGGCCATAGCGACCTTCTCGGCAACGCGAATCGGGTGCTCGTGCGGCAGGACGACGACGCCGAAGCCGAGGCGGATGCGCTTGGTGAGGGATGCGAGTGCCCCGATGATTACCTCGGGGGCTGAGGAGCCGGAAAAGGTCGTGAGGAAGTGGTGCTCGACGAACCAGACGTAGTCGAAGCCGACCTTGTCGGCCAGGACGCACTGCTCGATGGTCTCGTCGATCAGCGCCTTTTCGTCCACGACCCCGTCGGGCGTGGGCCGCTGCATCTCATAGATGATCCCGAAATCCATCCCGTACACCCCTCACTCAAGATGGTGCGCATCCTACGAGTCGGTGAAGGGGGTGTCAACCGCGACGGGCTGGAGGGGTGGTGATGTGCTGTCGATCCTTAGCGCGCTGGGCAATCACGGTTTGTCGTGAGCCTCCCAACGTGACGCGTGGCAATTCTAGGATAATGAAGAGACCCCCCAGATTTTGCCTGACATTTCCTGAGACTTTCTGACATAGGTGGAGGGATTCACCACAAAGGACACGGAGAGCGCAGGGGGGTGCGATTTTGCCTGACATTTTCTGACATTTCCTGACACTTTCACATAGGTGGGGGGATTCACCACAGAGGGCACGGAGAGCACAGAGAGAGGGTGCGATTTAACCTGACATTTCCTGAGACTTACTGACATAGGTGGAGGGATTCACCACAAAGGGCACGGAGAGCACAGGGGGTGCGATTTAACCTGACATATCCTGACGTATTCTGACATCCTTCATCTTCGGAGGGATGTCCCCCGCCGAAGTTCTTGAACCTGTAGGGCTAGTATAGGACTAATGTTCCTTTGCGGTCAAGTTTGAGGTTTCGGGGCAGGGGCATGAACTGAGGACAGGATGCGGCCGGATTGCATCAATGGGTGGAGGTACAGCATCTTAGATTCCTCCCTACGGTCGGAATGACAGTGGGTTGGCGGTCGGAATATTTCATGAGGGTTGCCACCCTCACCACCTAGAATGAAAATGGCGATGTTATCTTGATCGTCGTGCTACAGCTAGCAGGAGACGGAGATGGATTCCTGCCCCGTTCGGGGGGTACGGGGTGACGTTCCTTCGCAGGAATGACGGTGTGGGGATACTACGGCGGCTATGTTCGTAGCAATCTCTCATGCCGGTTGCCGACGGCACCACCAATCATGAAAGTGGCAGTAGGGGCGATTCGCGAATCGCCCCTACGGGAGGTTATTTTCAGGGTAATCAACTGAAGATCCCCCTACAGCGAAATGACTTCCCGTGCCAGTACCAGCGTGCTCGTCACCGCGATGACGACGACAACGGCTTGCCGGAAGACTTTTTCATTCATCCGGCCGGTGAGGCGCACCGCGAGCCAGTAGCCGATGGCAACAGCGGGAGCCGTTGCGACAGTCAAGAGGAGGCGGTCGGAGGTCATAAGCCCCTGGAGGAAGTAGCCTGCCAGAGCGGTGATGTACATGACCATGAAGAAGAAGGCCATCGAGGCCCTAACGCCCTGCCGCTCCATACCGCGTCCGAGGAAGAAGAGGACGAGGAGCGGTCCACCGATGGCGAGGCCCGTCACCAGGGCGGCGACGCAGAAGCCCAGCACGGGGCCCGCGAATTGCGGCTTCGGAACGCGCCACTCCGTCTTGACGACCACGAGGGTAGTAATCGCGAGAACGAGGACGCTGATGCCGATACGCAACGCGGACGGGTCGAGCGCGCTGAGGGCGTATACCCCAATGGGCGCGCCCAGAGCGCCCGCAATGGCCGTGGGGGTTAGCTCGCGATACGGGACGGCGTCACGGGTCTCGACCAGCACGAGGCCGAACGCCAGGACGGCGACGGCGTTGACCACGATCACGACCGTCTGCGGATCGAGAAAGAGCAGCATGACCGGCGTCGTCGTGAGGCCGAATCCGAAGCCGATGGCGCCTATGGTGAACCCGGCGACCGCCAGCACGAGGGCCGAGACCGCGATCTCGATGGGGCTTACCACGTGGGACCGGTCATCTCATTCACACAGTGACGAGACGCGACGACGGTAACACCCGTCACGGAATCGCCTGACCGGCCATGACGCCGGTGCACCGTTCCTGGTCGACGGCCACCTGCCCGTTGACGATCACAAACGGGATGCCGACGGGGTACTGCTGAGGATCGTCGTAGGTGGCGGTGTCGATGATGCGGTCGGCGTCGAACACGACGACATCGGCGAAATAGCCCTGCTCCAGACGGCCACGGCCAGTCAGTCCGAATCGACGGGCGGCGTTCTCGGTCATGCGCTGCACCATCGACTCGAGGGACATGATCGGGAACTGCCTTCGAAGTCTGCCGAGGAAACGCGGGAACGTACCCCACGCACGCGGATGCGGATGGCCGCCGACGTGGATGGAGTCGCTGCCGACCATGTAGTCGGTCCTCGACAGCAGATCGACGGCGTCCCGGCTCACCTGCCTCCAGTCGGATATATCGCCGGGCGGCACACCCCAGAACCCGACTTCAAGATCGTTCTCCAGCAGCAGGTCGATGGTGACCTCGCCGAGGCTCTTCCCTCGACGCTCCGCTAGTGTCGGCACGCTTAGGCCTTCCAGTTCGGGCGTGAGCGGCATGTGGGAGTACACGAACTCCCTGACCACCCTCGCGTCGCTTCCCTCGATGTGTTCGGCGATGACGGCACGCTCGTCCGCGTCCTTGAGCCGCTCGATGATTTCCGCCGGGCCGCCGTTGTGGGCCTGAGACGGCATGTTGCTCAGCACGAACGAGCTTCCGGTCGGGTACGGGTAGAGTTCCAGGGTCAGATCGACGTCGGCCTTGGCATCGTCGAACTGCTGCATGAGTTCCGCCACCTGTCCGGCGTTGTTCAAGGCGGTGCGCGTGTGCGAGAAGTGGACTTTCACGCCGGAGCGTCGTCCAATCTCCAGCGCCTCGGGCACGCCTCCGCCGCCGAACCCGCGGTCGGGGTTCACGTTTCGCAGGTGGGTGGTGTACACGCCGTCGAACTCGGCGACGATCTTGCACAGCTCTATGAGCTCCTCGGTGGTACACCATGCCTGCGGATGGTAGGACATGCCGGTCGCGAGGCCGACGGCTCCCTGCTCCATCCCCTCCCACACGAGGCGCTTGGCGTGTTCGAGGCGATCGCCCACCATCGGAACGTCCATCATCCCGCAGGTCTCCACGCGGAGCGCGCCGTGCGCGATGTTCGTTACGACGTTGATGGCCGTCTTGTGGTGGTAGTTCTCGCGGAAGGCCGTGACCGAGCTCATGTCGAGGTCGTCGGGCGCTCTACCGAGGATGCCGGAGAGGTAGTGGTTGTACATCCGGTAGTTCTCAGGCGAGGCGGGCACGTACGACAGCCCGTCCTGCCCAAGGATCTCGGTGGTGATCCCCTGCCGGAGGCCCTGCGGGTGCTGTCCGTCGATCAGAAGCACGGCGTCGGAGTGGACGTGCGTGTCGATGAAGCCGGGGGAGACGACGTGTCCCGTCGCGTCGATGATACGCTTGCCCTGCGCCTGCGACAGGTCGCCCATGGCCGAGATCTTATCGCCGATGATGCCGAGGTCGGCGCGGTAGCCCGGCTTGCCGGTGCCGTCTACAATCGTCCCGCCCGTTATGAGAACGTCGAACATTCCATTTCCTCCGTCAGGTTATTTGTCGAATCGTGAAGAACGTTGGTTGCTTGCGACCTACTGGACCGCGACCGCGAGATACCGGAACTGTTGATTGTTTCCCTCGCCGAGTCTTGAGTAGTCCCGCCAGTGCATCGAATAGGAACCTGAAAGGCGTATCGGATCTTCCCTTCCTTTCATTGTTCCTTGACCTGTCCGTTCCGACCACACAAGATTTCCTGTTGCTTTCCTGTCCTCATGGAGACGGAAGGCGGCATCGTTGTTTGTTTCCCATCTTGACGTCGGTGATTTCGAGTAAGCCGAATCATTGGTCAGCAGGACAGCAACTCCCCCTCTCGTAGGCTGTTCAGTGTGTTCTACTACACTTTCAAGTCGCTGAACATCCTTGAGGAAGTCATACCGCCGGACATCGTGGGCCGATTGGTCTTTGAGCGCAAAGCGCTCACCTTCGTAATCTTGTTCCAGTCTACGGGTGAGATACTTCAACTCAATAGCCATTCGCTCAGTCGGTAACCAGATATCCAGATACATAGGGTTGCCATCATGCCGAAACGGATACTCAAGACGAATCTGACTGTCCGGCATTATCTCGTGTATCTTCCAAGCAAGAGCGTGCTGGAAGTCGGCTTCCGAGTGGAAGATCGGGCGACTTCGTGACAGGCTTTCCAGGAGAGTGTGGATGTCAAGGGGGAGTCTACTCTTACTGGTAGTCTTTTTACGTGCGAGTGGTATGGGTTGGCTTACTTCACCAGCCCTTTGGATTCCCGCTTTCGCGGGAATGACGGAGGGGGGAGTAGCTTCGTCCACGCCGGAAATGTCTTGCCAGAGCTTCCGCCAAAATGAGGGACGGTCAGCGCGCTTAGAGGATGCCTTCTGGTTCGATGATAAAGGCTGGTCGATTTCCCTACTCGGTCGGCTGGCAAGAGCATTGCGACGAGGAGTCGACGCGAGGGTACGCCTGAACATCACTGTCTCCGCTCTCAGATTGACACGCTCGACCTTCCATCCCGCATCTAACCAAACCCTTCCTTGAGTATTACCAGCATGATTAGCCCACCATGGCCGGTGTTTACGTGCCGAATCAGGAAGACCACCACGAAGTATCCTTTCCACTTCCGGAAAGGATGTTGACCATTCCTGACTCTCCAGAGCGGAAAGATGCCGACGCAGCGGCGCATAATCGGTTCGCACGGTTGCCCGCCTCACTCCGTCGTCCTGATGTGAAGCTCGGCTAGCTGGTCATCGTCGACCATATCGGGGGCCTCGAACAGCGGGTCGATGAAGCTCTGCGTCTTGGGGAAGGCGACGACTTCGCGGATGCTGTCGACGTTTAGCAGCAGCATGATTAGCCGCTCGATGCCCGTCGCGATGCCGCCGTGCGGGGGAGTGCCGTACTCGAAGGCGTCGAGCAACTGCTTGAACCGCGCCTCGGTCTCCTCCTCGCTGTAGCCGAGAATCTCGAATATCTTACTCTGCATGGCGCGCTGGTGGATTCGGATGCTGCCGCCTCCCGCCTCCATTCCGTTGCACACGAGATCATAGGACTTCGAGAGCGCCGCGCCGGGGTCCGAATCGATGAGGCCCTCGTCACCTGTCTTCGGCGCAGTGAACGGGTGATGAGGCGAGTCCCACCGTCCCTCGTCTTCGTTCCAGTCGAAGAGCGGGAAGTCCACGACGAAGGCGAAGGCCAGCTCGTTCGAGTCGGCGAGGTCGAGCCGTCGAGCCATCTCTCGTCGGAGCGCGTCGAGAGCCACGTTGGTCGACTTGGCGGGACCGGCGATGATGAGGAGCAGGTCGCCGGGGTTCGCACCCGTCTGTCGCGCCATCTCCTTCACCACGTCTACCGAGAGGAACTTTGCGACGGGCGACTTTATGTGCTCTTCGGAGAGGCCGTCGATGGACGGCGCGTCGCCGCTCAGGACGACGTAGACCAGTCCCTGCGCTCCGCTCCGCTTGGCGAACTCCACGAGGTCGTCCAGCTGTCGACGCGGCATGTCGGCCAGTCCCGGAGCCGCGAATCCCTTGACGATTCCGCCGCCGGCCAGGACAGACTGGAACACGCGGAAATCCGTGTCCTTGACGGTTTCGCCGAGGTCCGCCATTTCGAGTCCGTAGCGGAGGTCCGGCCTGTCGGAGGCGTACTTCGCGATTGCCTCGGCGTACGGTATGCGCGGGAACGGCTTGTTGAGGATCTTGCGTTCGGGAACGAGCGTCTCGAAGAGCGCCGTGTAGAGCTCCTCGATCAGGTCGAGGATGTCGTCCTCGTCCACAAAGCTCATTTCCAAGTCGAGCTGCGTGAACTCCGGCTGCCGGTCGCCGCGCGGGTCCTCGTCGCGGAAGCACTTGGCTATCTGAAAATACTTCTCCACTCCCGCCGCCATGAGGAGCTGCTTGAGCTGCTGCGGCGACTGCGGCAGAGCGTAGAACTTGCCGGGGTACAGCCGGCTCGGAACGAGATAGTCCCTCGCGCCCTCAGGCGTACTCTTGATGAGAATCGGCGTCTCGATGTCGAGGAAGCCACGTTCGCTGAGGAAGTCGCGGATGAACTTCACCGCCCGATGGCGCATGACCAGCATGTCGCGCATTTTAGGACGGCGCAGGTCGAGGTAGCGGTACTTGAGTCGAAGAAGCTCATCGACTTCGCTCTCCTCGTTGACGTAGAAGGGCGGAGTCTTGGACTCGTTCAGAACCGTCATGCTCTCGACGGCGACCTCGATTTCGCCTGTCGGCAGGTTCGGGTTGATCGTCTCCTCCGAGCGTCGCGTCACGCAGCCCGACACCTGCACGACCCACTCGCTGCGGACCTGACCCGCGAGGTCGTGCGGCTCCGGGTGCAGGTCGGGGTTGAAGACGGCCTGCACGATGCCGGAGCGGTCGCGCAGGTCGATGAAAATCAGGTTGCCGTGATCCCTGCGCCGGTCAACCCATCCCGCCAGTGTAACCTCGCGTCCCTCTTGATCCCTTCGCAACTCTCCGCAGTCGATCGTCTTGAACACGTTCCGCTCCTTTCAGTCACCGGCCAAGAATTATAGTTGAAGCCGGTATGCTCGTACAGCGCTAACAAAAGAAAGCCCCGCCCCGATGGTCATCGGGGCGGGGCCGTTCACTCGGTGTCGTGCAGTGGGCTATGCCACGACGCCGTTACCCCGCTTCTTATTGCTCAGATTGACGAATGTCTCGGTGCGCCGAACGCCGGGAATCGTCCCGACCTTGGTGCGCAGGAACACGCCGAGTTCCTCGGGAGTGGGAAGGGCGGCCCACGCGAACACATCGAACGTGCCCGTCGTGATTGTCACCCAAGCAATTTCCTTGAGCGCGTTGAGGTCGTCGGCCACGCGGTCGATCTTGTCCGGGTCGATCTGCACGCCGATGAGGGCGCGTGAAGCCAGGCCCATCTTTACCGGATCGGGCACGGCGACAACGTCGATATAGTCACCCTCGATCAGGCGGTTGAGCCGTCTTCGGACGGTTCCCTCGCTAACTCCCACCTGTCTGGCAACGCGCGCGTTCGATGTTCGTCCGTCATGCTGCAGTATGTCGATGATTTTAAGGTCTAGCTGGTCCATTTCGTGTATGCAGTCCCTCGCAAGTCAGTAATGTAGGTATCGTTTAAATGATACCGTTCTGCTACGAATTCTGTCAACAATTATTCTGTCAAAAGGCAGGGCAATCGCATTTCACTCAGAGCCAGCCGAGGGAGAGCCTCTCAACCAACCCCTCCGGACTGCGGCCTTCGACGGAGTGAAGTTTGACGTTGTGCCCATCAACTCTAAACGTGACTGCCCTTCCCAACCTGCAACCTTGACCGATCAGAGTCGCACGGCTACCATGCGTTCAGTAGTGAGTCAGAGTTGGAGTGAGCATTGAAATTCGCCGACCTCAGACGATCGGCCGTGTCGTTCTTGGCTGCGATGAGTTGCGCCATTTTCGTGGCGACTTCCGTAGCGTGCGGCAGTGACGGCAACGGTGGCTCGGAGAGTGGTGACGCTGCCGCAGCGGCCGGCGGCGGCGATGACCTGCAAATCCGGTCTCCGTTCGACGACTACGGCAACGCCGTGACGGTGGATGCTTCAGGGAACGTCTACATCGCCGGACACATCGGCGAAGCGCTCTCAGGACAGACGTACCTCGGTGGCACCGATGCCTTCGTGCAGAAGCTCGATAGTTCGCTTGCCGCGTCATGGACGAGCCAGTTCGGCACGGATAACAACGACACGATCGAGGCCATCGCGGTGGACGGCGCGGGGAACGTGTATCTTGCGGGCAGCACGATCGGCGAGTTCCCCGGGTACACTACGGAATACTTCGGCAGCGACTCCTTCGTCCGGGTCTACGACGCGAACGGGACCGAGCGGTGGACAGCGCAGTTCGGGACTGAGTTCGCCACGGTCGCGCAGAGCATTGCGTTGGACGGGGCCGGGAACGTGTACGTCGGCGGACACACGGAGGGCGGTCTTCCCGGATTCGAGAACGCCGGGGGCGCTGCGCTCGGCCCGGTCTCGGAATGGAATGACGCCTTCCTGAGAAAGTACGCCCCCGATGGGACCGAGCTATGGACACAGCAGTTCGGGCATGAGCGTCACGACGAGATACTCGGCGTAGCGGTCGACGGTTCAGGTTCCGTGTACGTTTCCGGCTACACCGACGCCAGCTTCGAGGGATACACCAACCCCGGCGGGCGTGACGCTTTCATCCGAAAGTATGATCCCGATGGGAACGTGGTCTGGACGCGACAGTTCGGAAGCGGCTCGGCTGCGGGCGGCCAGCCAAACGACAAAGCACTGGACATCGCGCTTGATTCGAGCGGCAACATCTACGTTGCGGGCAGCACGACCGGAGTGTTCGAGGGCGAGGATAGCGAAGGCGGTAACGACGGGTTCGTCCGCAAGATGGACCCGAACGGCGAGCACGTTTGGACTCGTCAGTTCGGGGGCGAGGACGACGACACGGCCGACGCCATTGCCGTCGACGGCGACAGCAATGTCTTCGCTGCGGGCAACACGGAGTCGTCCATTCCGGGAGCGGGCGGCAAAGGCGCGGACGACGGCTTCGCCAAGAGTTTCGACGCAAATGGCGGTGGCCGCTGGACGAGGACCGTCGGCACCGGTCGCATCGATGGCGCCCGCGACATCGCGCAGGGTTCGGGCGGGGTCTACGTCATAGGCGGGACCGAGGGCGAGATCGGCCCCGGCGGCGCGGGCAAGGGCGACGAGATCGACAGCGATGTCTTCGTTCTCCGGATGTCACGGTAACGACGAGGACACAGCCTACAGGAGTCCTCGTAGGCCCGGTACGCGGCTCATCGCCCACAGCTTCGCCATCGTCATCAACTTTTCTCCGGTGCTGAGGCTCACAGGCCGTGAGAATACGTCATAGTCCGCCGCCTCGATGCGGTCGAGAATCGAGCCGTACACACCGCTCAGGACCGCAGTGCATGCCCGCGCGTCCGGCTCAAGCAGGGGGATGAGCTTCCTCCCCGACTCGAAGCAGTCGCGTGCCCGTTCTACCTGGAAACGCATCAACTCACGGAATGGGCCATTTACAACGCCATTCGTCAAGTCCGCTTCAGAACAGCCGAAGCGACGCAGCTCGTCCTGCGGGAGGTATACGCGGTCACGTTCGGCATCCTCCTTGATGTCGCGGAGAATGTTGGTCAGCTGCATAGCGAGACCGAGGTCGACGGTGTAGGTCTCCACCTCCGGGTGCGCTTCGTAGCCGAATATCTCGATGCTCACCAGCCCGACCACCGAGGCTACCTTATGGCAGTACTCGCGGAGGTCGTCGAAGCTCTCGTAGCGCGAGATGTCGAGGTCCATCTCGACACCGGCGACGATCTCGTCGAAGTGCTCCCACGGTATTCCGAACTGGGTCGCCGCGTCTCCCAGCGCCGTATAGATCGGCTCTTCATAGCGGCCCTGTTGCGCCTGAGCAAGCGACGCGCGGACGCCGCGGAACCCGTCGAGGCGCTCCTCGCGGGGCATGTCTTCATCCGAGATGTCGTCGCAGAGACGGCAGAATGCGTAGGCGGCGTAGATGGCGCGTCGCTTAACGGCAGGAAGGGTGCGGAAGGCGTAGTAGAAGTTCTTTGCCTCGGCCTTCGTTATCCGCTCGCAAAGTTCATAGTCGGCATCCAGATCGGGCTGAGTCGCTGCCATACGGACCTCCGCTCGCGCTGCGGACACCGAAGACCCCTACTGTACTGCAACTGAAATCGTGCGTTACGGGGCCGACTCGCCCCATGCTATCACACCGAGATAGGAGTCACTCCCTGACGGATCATTAAGGCAATGAGAATAGTCGCGACCGTTCCACTCCCAGGTAGTGAGTCATCGGGAAGCCGTCGGCCAGATCGTCCCAAAACGTCGTCTTGAGCTCGACCGGGCTGATATTCATTCCCTGCATCTCGCTACGGTGAGCAAACCGCACGTCCTTGATGGCGTGGGCGGTATCGAGCACGCCGACATCGGGATTCTCACCGGTCACAACGCTGCCGGAGTAGGAGGTCGCAAGGAAGAATATCTCGCAATGATGATACTCCGGCTCGATAAACTCGCGGATGTACGCGATGTTGCCAAGCTCAACCGACAGGCCGGTCTCCTCCAGCGTCTCGCGGCGGGCGCACTCCTCCAGGGACTCTTCGCCCTCGATGCCACCACCCGGCGGCACCCACCACACGTACCCTTCCTCGGGGCCGTGCCCTTGGTGCTTTACCAGCAGTATCGAGTCGCCCTCGACCACGATCGCCGCCGCCCTGATGCGATGCTTCATCGGCACGGTTTCGTTCGGCATAGCGTCACTTGCAAGTGCACGGATGATAGCCGAGCCGCGTCATTGGCGCAGCCCCGCGTCCTATTCTGGGGACTCTATCCCTAGTACCATGTCAACATGGTTTTGATATTTCGATTCACCCTCACCCTAGCCCTCTCCCACAACGGGAGAGGGGATAAATCGGCACCTACCTATTCATCATATTCAAGTTGACTGAATACTAGTCCCCCTCATACCTCGCTGTGACGGTCGTATGCAGACCGCCCCGCACGTTGTAATCGAGGACGACCGACATCCGCATGGGCTGGCACACCTCGACGAGGTCACGCAGGATGCGGTTGGCCGCGTGCTCCTGCACGATGCCGACGCCGGTGTACGAGAGCAGGTAGTATTTCAGCGACTTCAACTCGATGCACAACGAACCCGGAACGTAGCTGACCTCCAGCGACCCGAAGTCGGGCAGTCCCGTCCATGGGCAGACGGCAGTGAATTCGTCCATGTCGATTACGACCTCGCTGTCCCCGCCAGCGTAGTCATAGTCGAAGGCCAGCAGACAGGCAGGGTCGATGGCGGCCTCGGCCTTCATCTCGAATTGCCGGTCGAGGTCCTGGTACCGCTTCTGCAGGCTTTGTATGGTCGCCATATCGCCCCTCTCATTGGGGATCGGGTGTCTGTCATTATATCCACCCGGCAAGCGCGAGACAAAGAACGTAGGGTACTATGGCACTCGCACTCCCACGTTTCGAGGGCTGAACGTATGCGTAGAATCATAATCGACACCGATCCGGGCACCGACGACGCCCTTGCGCTCATGATGGCACTGAACTCTCAAGACCTAGCTATCCAGGGAATCACCACGGTCGGCGGTAACGCGACCTTGTCGGAGACGACTGACAACGCGCTCCGGCTGATGGAGTACCTTGAAGGGCCGTGTGGCGCCACGCCGGTCGCCGTGGGAGCCGACCGACCGACGAAGGGCTTATACTCCCACGCATACCACATTCACGGCTCGGACGGACTCGGCATCTCCCTGCCCGCTCCGACACTCGAGCCGCATCGGATGAATGCGGTCGAGTTCTTGCGCGACCGCATCTCTGCGTCTCCCGGCGATCTCGCAATCATCGCAATCGGCCCACTGACGAACGTCGCCGCCGCGCTAGACAATCGCCCCGACATCGCGGAAGCGGTCCCGGAGATCATCGTTATGGGCGGGGCCGTCGGTGTGCCGGGCAACATCACCCCCCACGCCGAGTTCAATATCCACGAGGACCCCTGGGCCGCAAACGCCGTCTTCGAGTCGGGCATTCCTATCACGCTCGTCGGTCTCGATGTCACACACCAAACATTCATGCACCGCCGGGACGGCCCGCAGTGGTTCGAGGGTGGCACAAAGTCGGCTCAGCTGGGCAATCGCATCCTGACCGGCCGGTTTCGGGAACTTGACGGCGCTGATGAATTCCACTTGCACGATCCTCTGGCCGTGGCCGCGGCAATCGAGCCGGAAGTCCTGTCGTGCCGCATGGCAAGGGTGTCGGTGGTAACGGACGGGGATGAGCGTGGACGTACCATCGCAACCTACGGCGAGGGTTCCGTCAAGGTGGCGGTAGGCGTCGACGTCGAGCGGGCCGTGGGGATCGTTCGGAGTCTAGTTTCTAAGTAGACGGGACAGTTCCGCCCCGTCTCAGGAGTTGTACTCGCACGTTCAAGAATAACCGGACTTGACGAATAAGAACGCATAATCTATTATGAGTCCGTAGCTTCGAAAGGTTGCGTCAACCCCCAGGGTAGAACATAAGACGAGAACAACGGGACTCACGTTCGCTCCGCCTCGGCAGGGAGAGACACGGAACAAGGACGGCCTCAATAACAACGCGGACTTGAGTGCTCTCGACTCTCACATAGGAAGACGTATCAGAATGTTACAAAATGTTACGGAATGTTACACAAGACGCGATTTCTGACCGGAGATCTCAGATCACTCATACCGGAGACCCACATGGAGAAGCGACGAATCGGATTTGAGGATATCTACGCGGCAGGGCCTCACTACAGCCGGGGCGTCCGAGCGGGCGACATGCTGTTCCTCTCCGGCTGCACGGCAAACCGGTCCGACGCGGAGAACGGTTCGCCGATGGAGCAGCTTCGAGTCGTCCTCGACCGGCTCACCCGGATGGTGGCGGCAGAGGGCGGCAAGCCGGCCGACATCGTGAAGCTGACGACCTTCGTCAAGAACACCGATGACTGGTTTCCCTTCGACGGCGAGCAGGCGGACATCTACCACGAGTTCTTCGGCGACGACTACCCCACGAACACCATCGTCGGCGCGCGCTTCCCGCGTGACAACGTCCACATCGAGATTGATGCTGTCGCAGTCCTCGACTGACGGCGAATCTCCCTACCCGACTACCTTTCGCGCGTCCCTCGCAGCCGCTCGACGAGCAGATCGATGCCCTGTTCGATGCGACGCTTACGAGTTGTCGGCGTCTTTGTCTCCTCGATGCGGTCGATGAACCGCTTGCGATTGGGGACGGTGAGAGCTTGAAAAGCCTCCAGCGCCTCGCTTCCGGCTGGCAATGCCTCAGCGAGGTCGGCGGGGACGGCTATCTCCCACTCCTCATCGTCGCGCTCGATCTCGACATCGACGACATCGCCCACGTCGATGCTCAGCTTCCGCCAGATGGCGCTGTGGACGAAGAGGCGGTGCATCCCTCCGCCGCGCGGCGCGAGATTGGAGCGGTACGTTTCGTCCCCTACCCTGCCCTTGACGCGGATATGGGTCTCGCCGCCGAGGGACTCGCTGATCTCCGGAGGAACATCGACGCAACGGTTTACGCCGACGGCGTATAGCTCAGCGCGGAAGCAATGGACGGCCACCAGCGCCTCCTCGACTGAGTGCCTCACACGTCCTTGAGAGTCTTGATGATGCCCCGGTCTCTGAGCGAGTCGATATCGTCAGGCGAATACCCGAACTCTCCGAGCACCTCTTCGGTGTGCTCGGCGAATCTCGGGGGCGGGCGACGAATGCTCCCGGGTGTCTCGGAGAACTTCACCGGAATCCCGACGTTGCGGATGGTGCCCGCCGTCGGGTGATCGACTTCCACGACCATTTCACGGGCCTTCACTTGTGGGTCGTCGTATACCTGGGCCATGTCGTTTATGGGGCCGCATGGAACACCGGCCGATTCGAGTATCGAGAGCCAGTGTGCCGCGGGCTGCGTCGTGAGTGTTTCGCCCAGCGTCGCTTCGAGAGCGGGCCGGTTCGCCATCCGTCCGGCGTTGTTCTCGAATCGGCGGTCGCCAATCAGGTCGGCCCGCCCAATGGCGCGACACAAGCGCTCCCAATTCCTCTGGTTCGCACCACCTACTGTGATGTACCCGTCGCTGACGGGCAGGGCCTGATAGGGGGCGGATATCTGGTGGGCCGATCCGTTCGGTCCCGGAGATCTGCCGGTGGTGAAGTAGATGGCAGATTCCCACATTGTGTACGCCACTCCGGCCTCCATCAGGGATGAGTCGACGTGCTGCCCTTTGCCGGTCTTGAGCCGGTTCACGTATGCCGCGAGGATGCCATAGGCCGTGAAGAGTCCGGCGTTGAGGTCGGTTATGGGAACGCTGACCTTGACGGGCGGCTGGCCGGGGTGGCCGGTCACACTCATGATGCCGGAGAGTCCCTGCGCCATGAGGTCGAACCCCGGCTTGTCCTTGTAAGGCCCCGTCCGACCGAACCCGGTAATGGTCGCGTAGACGATGGCGGGGTTGACGGCTCGGATGTTCTCGTACCCCAGTCCGAAGCCCTCCAAGCGTCCGGGTCGAAGGTTCTGCACGAATATGTCCGCGTCCCTGGCCATGCCGCGGACGATCTCGACTCCCTCCGGCCGCTTCAAGTCGATGACCACGCTGCGCTTGTTGCGTGCGATGTTTAGGAACGTCGCCGATTCGCCCGCCACGAACGGCGGCCCCGAACGGCGAACGTCGTCCCCGCCGTCCGGCTTCTCGATCTTGATGACGTCCGCTCCCATGTCTCCCAGGAGCATGGTGCAGAACGGCCCCGCCATGATCTGGGTTACGTCGATGACCCGAACGCCCGTTAGTGGCTGCACTGGCGGTTTAATATCATTTTCGTTTGATAGAGCCATGTATCTTGGGTGTTGGATTCCCGCCTACGCGGGAATGACGGATGGGGACGGTAGGTGAATCCGTCGGCCCGTCCGGGCGCTGATGCCGACCGCCTCGGTGAACTCCATGTACCGGACTCCCTGGGCGAATGTCACCAGTTCCATCTGCCGCTTCTCGCGAATGGCCGCTACGAACTCGGAGGCGATGTCGTCCACGATCTGACACTGGGAAGGAAACTGGATCTCGGTGAATTCGGCCTCTCCCCGCCGCGCGCCGAAGAGCCTCTCGGCGTAGCCGTCGGACTTCAGAGTCGCTTCACTGCCGTAGTACCATACTCCCTCTTCGGCCATGCCGGTGACCTGGCTGAACCGCATGTGGTAGGACGCTCCGATCGCCATCTCGCCAATGATCTCGACGTGGTCGGGCACCGTCACGACGCGCCGTTCTCCCGAAGCGTCGCGACGCCACGGCACGTTAACCTTGGCGTTCGTCATCACCGTGGAAAATGGTCCAACGATGCGGTCGAGGGACTCACAGAGCATCCCGACCTCAAGGGTGTTGACCCCGCTCACCTCGCGATCGAGCCTCCAGAAGAACGGCGCGTCGCGGTCGATGAAGTCGCTGCCGGACACCACGTCGATTGAGAGCAGGTCGCCGAGCCACCCGTCGGAGATGAGTCGCTTGATCGTATCACCGCCCGTACTCAGTCGGGACGTTGGCACCAGTCCCGTGACGAGGTTGGGGTGACGCCTCGACACGTCCAGCATCTCATGCGCCTCTTGGGCGTTCATGGCCATACGCGACTGGGACAGCACATGCTTCCCAGCCTCCAGTGCCGCTATGGTGACGGGCTTGTGCAGGTAAGGCCACGTGCCGATGAAGACGGCGTTGATGTCGTCAGCAGCGACGAGGTCGGGCCAGTTGTCGTAGACCTTTGGAATGCCACAACGCTCTGCCGCCCGCTGCGACGACTCCCGTGTGCGGTTGGAGACGCTGACGACCTCCACGCCCTCGATGCTCTGGAATCGCGGGATATGCGTCTCGACGGCGCTGTTGCCCGCTCCGACAACGCCGACTCTGATAGGTAGTTCCGACATGAATACTCCTAGCCCTGCGATTAGCCTTGTGCGTCGCCGGGTGTATTCGACCACCGGTCGAAGTGAGTCACCTCGGCGACCGGCCTGCGGCGGCTGCCGCCGAACCGCTCCGCCGGAGATGGATAGCCCAGGGGAATCAGCGCCGCAGTCTGCACACTCGCAGGAATGGTGAGCAAGGCCTTGATCTCGGCCTCGAACATCGAGTGGACGGTCGTCAGCGCCGTGCCGAGTCCGAGAGCACGGGCGGCCAGCAGCAGGTTCTGGACGGCGGGGTATATCGACGATCCGGTCAGGAGCGTGCTCGACCCGACGGCGTCCTCCGTCGCGTATTCGTAACACACAAGAATCAAGACAGGGGCGTCTCCCATGTGGAAGGCGAGATGAGTTACCGAGTCGTTGACCTTCTTCGACAGTCCGGGGATCGGCTCCTGGCCGATGCCTGCTACTTCACAGGCCCGGCGGTAGTAGTCCCCGATCTTCCGCTTGGTGTCAGCGTCGCGAATGACGATGAACCGCCACGGCTGCGTGTTTCGCCCGCTGGGAGCGCGAACCGCCGCCTCGAGGATGCGCTGAATGACCTCGTCCGACACCGGATCGTCCGTGAAGCGACGGATCGCCCGCTGTGTGCGAATCGCCTCGAACAGCGATATGTCCCCTGTTTGCATGGCGGCAACAAGGATACCACGTCCCCACGTCGGACGATGTACAATCCCAACGGCCGATTGGCGTGGAGGACGGAGAGAAGATGACGGTTCGCGTAAGGGGAACGGTGCTCGACGAACGGGGATATGGAGTCCCCTGGGTCTCCATATCGAACGGGGAGAATGTAGTCCACACGGATGCTCGCGGCCGCTATGAAGTCGAAGCCGAGCCGGGCAGCCACTCGTTCATCAACCTCTCCGTGCCGGATTCGCATCGCGCTGTGGGCGGTTTCTACCGCCGCGTGCCAGTGTCCGACGCAGAGATTGACTTCGAGCTTCGGTCAATGCAGAGCCGCCAATACGAAGAATTTACCCTCGCGCAGATCACCGATACACACGTCCGTACCGAGCCATATTACCGGCCCCAGGGTGCATGGCTTGGGCGGGAGACGGGGCCGCGCCTGACGGGTGACCTGCGGCAGTTGGAGCGAGAGTCGACCCTCGATCTCGTGCTCGCGACGGGCGACCTCACCGACATTGGTACCAAGGCGGAGCTGAAGCACTTCCGCGACTCGATCGCTCCCATCGAAACGCCTATCCGCCCGGTCTACGGCGGTCACGACGGCCACGTCGAGTTGGAAGCGCAGGGCGGGAACCGCGACAAGTACGAGTACGTTGAGGGCGTGAGCTGCATCCAGAACTATCAGGGAGCCCTGGGGCCGGTCTACTACAGCTTCGACTGGGGTGGGCGGCACTTCGTGGCCTTCTCGAAAGAGGACAGCTACTTCACCCAGGCCGACATCGCGCGCAAAGACCGCTGGCTCATCGAGGACCTCTCGGCCCAGCCGGCTGGGCGCGAGACGGTGTTGTTCATGCACACCCCACCCGCCATAGAGTTCCTCGACCTGCTGGGCCAATACAACGTCAAGCTGGTGCTATTCGGGCACACGCACTGCTCGAAGGCGTTCCGGTACAACGGCATGACGGTAGGCGGCCCGACTCCGCTGTGCTTCGGGGGCTACGACGGCAACTCGCGGGGCTACCGGCTCGTGCGCTTTACGGAGCACGGATTCGAGTTCGACCTCGTGCAGCAGACGACGCAGACACGCCGAAGCGCGAGGCCGACGAGAGTATTCGTTGGCGGACAGGACGAGGCGCTGGCCCTGCTGTGGAGCCACGCTCTTCCGGGGCCGACACACCGCGCCGCGCCCGTCCGGCATGGAGACAAGCTCCTGTACAGCGTCACGGACGACAACCTCCGTGGCAATGCCGGAGTATATGCCATCGACTCGATCAACGGGCATCGAGACTGGCACGTTCCGACGGAGACGTCGGTGAAGAACACAGTCGCGGTTGGCGATGACGGAATGGCAGTCGCGACATCGGTGGCCGGACGGGTACATGGTCTCGACATCAACACGGGGCAGCTCGCGTGGAGCCTTGACCTGCCGCGTTACCCCGGACGCTGGATATACACATCGCCGGTCATCGCCGATGGCACGGTCTACACGGGGGGCAAGGCCGGATACGGCGCGTACGACGTCAAGACCGGCGAAGAGCGTTGGTATACGACATTGACTACACCGGTCGGGTCGGGCGACCCCGTCGGCGACGGCTGGGGCTCTTTCCCCAGTCCCATTGTAGTCGGCGGACTTCTCATCACCCATCTCTCCGGCCGGGGGGTTGTTGCCCTCGACCGCACCAACGGCGAGATTGCCTGGGAGACGCCCCTGGGCATAACCCACTACTTCTCGAGCCCGGTTGTGGCGGGCGGCCTGATTATCAGCGGCGTTGAGTTCGGACAGCTTGCCGCGCTCGACCCTGGATCGGGCGAGATCGTCTGGCAGGGTGAGGTACTCGACGCACAGTATCCGACGCAGATATTCGTCGAGGGCGAGCGGATGTACGTGACGACCAACCAAGGTCGCATACGCTGCCTCGGCCTCAAACCCCGCGAGGCGTTCTGGAGTGTTCAGGCAGAGAACGACCTGCTCGACATGAATCCCTTCCGACGTGGCGTGCGGTCCATGTGGGCTGCCCCCGTGAGGTATCTCGATCTGCTGGTCGTCGGAGGGATTGACGGACGACTCTACATGGTGAACACCGAGACCGGAGACGTTGTGTCGCGCACTGACTTCCCCGCGCCGATCAGCGCCGATCCGGGCGTGGTCGACGGTCGGCTGGTGGTCGCGACGTGGGACGGAAGGCTTTGGGCGTTCGGCCCCGAGGGAACTGTTTGAGGCACGGGAGCTAAGTCCCTACAGTCCCCTGGCCACCTCGTACGCTGTAATCTTGTCCTCGTGTTGGAGCGTCAGGCCAATATCGTCGAGGCCGTTCAAGAGCTTGTACTTGGCGAACTCGTTGATATCGAATCCTTCGTTTATCTCTTCATTGTCGTCCCATACGCGCTGGTTCTCCAAGTCGACGTGGAGGCGGTAGCCGGGGTCGGCCTGCGCCTTCTGCATGATCCGGCGGACGGTCGAGTCGGCGAAGGTGATGAGCAGGATGCCGTTCTGAAGGGAGTTGTTCGCAAAGATGTCGGCGAAACTGGGCGCGATGATGCATCGAATCCCGTAATCGAGGAGCGCCCACGGGGCATGCTCACGGGACGACCCCGACCCAAAGTTCCTTCCGGACACTAGGATTGCGGCATCCTCGTACCCCGGCAGGTTTAGCTCGAAATCGGGGTTTAGCGAGCCGTCTTCCGCAAAACGCCACTTGTAGAAGAGGAACTGACCGAACCCCGTCTTCTCAACGCGCTTGAGAAACTGCGCCGGAATGATCTGGTCGGTGTCGACGTCCACCCGGTCCATCGGCACGACGACGCCAGTCAGTTGTGTGAAAGGCTGCATGTCAAGACTGCTCTCTTCCCTTTTCCAAAAGCGCGACTATCTCTCTAAGTTTCTTGATCAAAGGCGGAATTTCTTCAGTAACAGTCTGCCAAAGGACATCGTAGTCAACTCCGAAGTATGCATGACTCACCCGATCTCGCATTCCAGCCATGCCCTGCCACGGAACGTCGGGGAACTGTCTGCGTAAGTCATCAGGTATATGTTTCGAGGCTTCACCGATGATTTCGACGGCGCGTTCCACTGCGCTTCGAGTCTTCAGGTCGCCCACAAACTCCTGTCGATCAACGCCATCGACGAAAGTCTGGGTGTTTTCCATCCAGTCCATGATGTCTCGCAGGAACTCGATGACCGGTCGGGTCACAATAGGACGGCCTCCTGCAAGAGGCGGCGTCCGCTCCTGTGCTCCGACGCGCTACGTGTCGTGGTCAGGTCTACCTGCTTACCCACTAGTTGCGATAGGTAATCCCCCAGCGCGACGAACGCGAGCAATCCCATTGGCCGGTTGAGGTCCACTAGCACGTCGAGGTCGCTGTCCTCGCGCTCTTCTCCACGGACGTAGGAGCCGAACAGGGCAAGCGATGCCACGCCGTAGTCGCGCTCCAATTCCGGCATATGCGCTTGGAGGATGAGCGCGAACTCGGCTGCTTTCGGGGGCAGGTCGGCTGTTGCGGTATTCACGGTCTGGCTATTTCCACTCTCGAATATCGACGAAGTGGCCGGTGATAGCGGCCGCCGCCGCCATCGCGGGCGAGACGAGGTGCGTCCTGCCGCCCGGACCCTGGCGTCCCTCGAAGTTGCGGTTGGAGGTGGAGGCGCACCGCTCGCCCGCCGAGAGGATGTCGGGGTTCATGCCGAGGCACATCGAGCAGCCGGCCTCGCGCCAGTCGAAACCGGCGTCTTTGAATACGGCGTCGAGACCCTCGGCCTCTGCCTGCAGTTTCACGGAGGTCGAGCCCGGCACGACCATGGCGTAGACCGAGTCGCTCACCTTGCGGCCCCGTATGACCTCCGCGGCGGCACGCAGGTCGTCGAGACGGGCGTTCGTGCACGAGCCGAGAAAGACACGGTCAATCAAAATGTCCTCGATGGGCGTGTCCGGTTCGAGGTCCATGTATTCCAATGCGCGTTCCGCGGCGGTGCGGTCATCGGCCTCGGCGAAGGAGTTTGGATCGGGCACGCGGGCCGTGACCGGAAGCACCATGCCGGGGTTTGTGCCCCACGACACCATCGGTTCGAGCGAGCTTGCGTCGATCTCAACCAACTCGTCGAACTCGGCTCCAACGTCCGTGCTCAGCTTCGACCAAGCGTCGACCGCGGCCTCGAAGTCATCCCCATGCGGAGCGTTAGGACGGTCCCGCAGGTACTCGAACGTCGTCTCGTCCGCAGCGATCATGCCCGCTCTCGCGCCGCCCTCGATGGACATGTTGCAGACGGTCATTCGGCCATCCATGGACAGCGAGCGGACAGCCTCACCGGTGTACTCGACCACGTGCCCCTGCCCGCCTCCGATTCCGATCTGGCCGATGATGCCGAGAATGAGGTCCTTCGCCGTTACGCCGAAGGGCAGCGCGCCGTTGACCCTGATCTCCATCGTGGGCGACTTGCTCTGGCGGACGGTCTGCGTTGCAAGGACGTGCTCGACCTCCGATGTGCCGATGCCGAATGCAAGCGCACCGAATGCACCGTGCGTGGACGTGTGACTGTCGCCGCACACGATGACCTTGCCGGGCTGAGTCCACCCCTGCTCGGGGCCGATGATGTGGACGATGCCTTGGTTCGGACTCGCCATATCGAACAGGTCTATGTCGAATTCCTCGCAGTTGCGCTTAAGGGCGTCGAGCTGCTGCTTTGCAATGGGGTCTCTGATCGGCAGCGTGACCCGGCCCGGGTCGGTCGGCGTATTGTGGTCGACGACCGCGACGGTTAGGTCGGTGCGTCGGACTCCCCTGCCCGCCTCCCGCAGGCCGTCGAAGGCCTGCGGTGTCGTGACCTCGTGGATCAAGTGCAGGTCTACGTAGAGGATCGCAGGCTGCCCCTCCTCCTGGTGCACCACGTGCGATTCCCATATCTTCTGGTACATCGTCTTGTTCATGTCGCTGCTCACCGAGGGTAGCTGGTTTCCCATAGCTTACGATATTTTCGACGCCGGATGCATGGGCGGTTCAATCAGGTAGGCGCCAGCGGCTCCAAAGGAGGGCACACTTGTCGTCGACTCCGCGAGGCTGCTGGTAGTAGACGGTGAGGATGCTCCCGTCGCCAAGCTCCACGCTGGATGGATAGCCGAGATCGGGATGGGGGCCGTCGTCGCGGAGGATGTAGTCGTAACTCCAGGTCTCTCCGTCGTCTTGGCCGACCATGGCCCGAATGCCGTAGGGCCGCTCGCGGCAGCCGTAGGTCGTAACGAGGACGCCGCTCGAATGTCGCAGCAGGTGAGGCGGTGAGCCATGGAAGTCCATGACCTCCGCCGTGCTCCACGTCTTTCCGCCGCCATTGGAGATGGTCTGGCACATCTGGAAGTCGGTCTGGCCTGGCTGCCTATTGCCGTAGTCGTGGTGGTTCGGGTCGTAGCGGATAAGGCCGAGGAGGCGTCCGTCGCCCAACTCCACAACGTGCGGCTCGTGGAAGTATTCCTCATCGAGGCCATCCGGGAGGGGCACCGAGCTCAAGGCCGTCCACGTTCGTCCGCCGTCACCGCTCCGTATGAGACCGATCGAACCGGTATTCATGACCTGGCCGATCTCGTCGGGGGCGACCGTCTTGCCGAGGTACACCAAGTCGCCGTTGGCGAGGCGGTTCGGGCCGTGGGGCGAAGAGACCGGCACGCGCACCGGTTCATCCCACGTGAGGCCGCCGTCGTCGCTCGTCATAACCCAGGAGCCGCCGTAGCGCTCGGTGGCCTCGTCGGTCATGTTATTCAGGCCGTGCCGATACCGCTCAGCGTCCCGCGGACTCAGTCCCATCTCATACTCCGAGGGCTTCGCGCCGCGTGCGTCGACGGAAAACCACGTCACCAGCAGCTTGCGTCCTCCGAGCGAGATGATGCCGGAGTCCCGGTCATCGAGGGGCGTGTCGTTTATCACGCGAGGACTCGTCCACGTCCGGCCATCGTCGGAGCTGGTGCAAATGACCGTCCGTCCGAACGGGCAAACGTGGTAGTTGCGCAGTCCCGACGACGAGACGATGAGAGTGCCGTCCTCCATCCGCGCGACGGTCGGCCAGCCGAAGTAGCCGAAGAACTCGTCGGCGTAGTCGGCGACGACGCCGTGTTCGGCTTGGAGTTTCTCGTCCATCTGGATCAGGTCCATACTGTGCGCTCCATTGGGGTCGTAGTGTCGCCGTAAGGAATGTTCTTGGATGAAGACTGTTCGTACGTGATCCAGTGAATCTTTACTGACCGAACTCTCTGGATTCCGGCCTTCGCCGGAATGACGGTGGGGGTAGCACCGTGGCTATTTTCGAAGCAATGACGGTCGGGAGTTTCGGTTGTGCTCGTTGGAATTGAAGAATCATGGCGGGGCAATCAGAAATAGGTATCAGTATTGCTGGAACAGGCGGCCCCATCCCGTCTTCATCGCGGCCCGGACTCGCCTGCGTCCGATGAACCGCATCCAGTAGGTGTTGTGATAGAGGTTGGATGCTACGAACGACCAAGGGGCGATGGGCGACCTGAGCAGCACGTTCTCAAGCGGCTTGAGAGGGCCCCAGTAGATGAGCTTCTGGCCCTTGCTGGCGAATGTGTTTTCCGTTCCGCCCATCTTCCAATCGATATCCGAGATGTCTTCGCCGACGACCTCGATGTCATTCATCTCGCCTGCACCGAGGCCCATCTCGTGGGCGAGTCGGATGAACCGTATATTCATGGGGTCGAAGCCCATCATCTTGGCAGATACGGCATCTACGGCGACCTGATCGGCACCGGCGAGAATGACGTTCTTCTCGTGCCACCTCATAGCGCGCGGACCGGGGCCGTCTCCCACGAACGTTCCGTCGGTGACAGCGAATATGCCGGGGTGTATCTCCTTTTGGATGTTGAGGAGATCGACGAGCGTCTCGTGAATGACCGAGTGCGTCCAGTGGCGTTTGCGGTTCAGGAGTCCACCGAAGGCGTTCTTCATCGCGCCGGTAATGGTCGTGAAGACGTGTGTCTTCATCGTCGGCAGGTGGATGACATTCTTGCCGAAGAAAATCTCAGGGACCTGGAAACCTTCCGGGTAGATGTCGTCGAGCACGAGCATCTTAGCCTTGGGAGTAAAGTCGATCCACTTGACGGGCGGGAAGTCGAGGAAGACGCTCTCGAGGCCGTGCTTACGCTCCACGACCTCGTGCTTGTTCTTCTGCGCGCCCTCGACGGGGTCGACGACAACCGTGCCGTTGTGCGCGGGGATGAGGTCGGCATAGCCGTCCTCCTTGAGCGCATGGACCACGCCGTCGAGCTGCCACGGACTGGTGGAGCACGCCGGGTAGTAGTGCTGCCAGGAGATGTTGATCTTGAGGAGCGTTGCGAGGTCCTTGGGCAGAACCGACTCGTACTCGGCGAGGCGCATGGCGCGGCCGATGTCGTCGATTACCGTCTCGGGCGAAGTGTAGACGACCGCGACTTTCGGCTTGGCCGGTCCCGCTACGCTCACGTGGCTATTCCAGGAAGTCTCGCAGCTTCTTCGAGCGATTGGGCTGGCGCAGCTTTCGGAGCGCCTTTGCCTCGATCTGGCGAATGCGCTCGCGGGTGACTCCAAAGTCGCGGCCCACCTCTTCCAAGGTCCGACCGCGTCCGTCCTCGAGGCCGAACCTCAACTGCAGCACGCGGGCCTCGCGCTCGCTCAGCGTGTAGAGCACGTCGTCGACCTGCTCCTTGAGCAGCTGGTACGAGGCGGCCTCCGAGGGCGCCAGGGCACTCCGGTCTTCGATGAAGTCGCCCAAGTGGCTGTCTTCCTCCTCGCCGATGGGCGTTTCAAGAGAGACGGGCTCCTGCGATATCTTGAGGATCTCGCGCACCTTCTCCGGGGTTATCTCCATGCCCGATCCGATCTCTTCGCTGCTCGGCTCGCGACCGTATTCCTGGACTAGGCGGCGGCTTACCCGCAGGAGCTTGTTGATCGTCTCTACCATGTGCACGGGTATGCGGATGGTGCGGGCCTGGTCGGCGATTGCCCTCGTGATGGCCTGGCGGATCCACCATGTAGCGTAGGTGCTGAACTTGTAGCCCTTGCGATAGTCGAACTTTTCTACGGCGCGGATGAGGCCGATGTTTCCCTCTTGGATCAGGTCGAGGAGCGACATGCCGCGTCCGATGTACTTCTTGGCGACGCTGACGACGAGCCGAAGGTTGGCCTCGGCCAGGTGGTTCTGCGCCGTATCGCCATCGGCCTTGATGCGCGCGAAGAAACCGTTGAAGAGGATCTCGTGCGTGTCGAGGTGGCGAGTGAAGTCGATCTCGTTCATCTGCTTCTTGACATCGTCCATCGTGGCGGAGTCGTCGAACTTCGTCATGATTTCGGGCGGCAGCAGTCGGGTGTCAAGAGACAGCTCCTGAATGAGCTGCTTGGCCTCGTCCTGCGAGACGTTCATCGCGTCTTCGGCGAAGATCATCAGCTCTTCCGTAATGTCGCCGTCCAGCACACCGCGGAACTGCTCGTTGCTCACGATCTCTTTGAAGGTCAGGTCGCCCGGGAGTCCGCCGTACTTGCTCAAGGCATTCGCCAGCTCTTGACCCTCGACGGCGCGGGACAGCAGTTGGTTGACGACCTGCCATGCACGAGGCGGACGACCCTCGGGACTGGTCAACTCTTCCTCAAGGCGCTCGATGTGCTTCGAGGCTTCCATCTGGCGGGCCAAGTGTCGCTCGTCGGCGGCCTTCAGGAGACTGACGCGGCCGATCTCCCGCAGGTACATGCGAACGGGGTCGTCGATCATCTCGGACGACTCGATGCTCTCCTGCCATGCGGCCTGTGCCTCGGCCTCGGCCTCTTCGCGCTGCTCGGCCTCGACATCCGCGTCGGACGGTTCGCTTGATTCGCCCTGAGATGCGGCAGCCGGGTTAATTGCGCCCCCTTCGTCGTCCGACATACGCCTACTCTCGGGAGAACCGTCCACGCCGTATATCTTGCCCGACTCCCCACCAGCCAGATCTCGTAGCAAGTCTCGATCATCGTCACGTCGCTTGGGACGCTCGATATCCATGCAGTGACCTCCAGTCTTTATCCTGCGTTGTCCGTAAATTGGGGCAAGTTATTATACGCTAGCTTCAACTGCGCGGTTTTCCTCGCACGCCTACGAGGTAGCTTTCCTTGAGCTTGGAGTTGACGTTTACGATAGAGTCTACGACATCTTTAGACGGGGAAGTCCCGGGTTCGAGGGACTCCAATATCTCCGCCTGCCGGTCTCGCAAGTACCGCTGCTCCAGTCGAGTAAGCGCCTGCCGAATGGCCCCTGGGGCCGATTGGCGATTCGTGGGCTTCAAGTCTCTCTCGACCAGATGCGTCAGGTGACCGAGAAGGGTGTCATCAAGGTTGTTTCGCAACTCATCTATTGTACCCGCAGCGAGCCATTGAGTAAATAGCTCCCTGTTCTCCGTTCTACGGAATTCTTCGGGCGTGTGGTCTCCCACGGTCTCCCTCAGTTCCGGCCAGTGGAGTAGCGCCGCCAGGACGAACTCTTCCAACGGCTCTCGGTCGCCGGACGCAAGGGGGGAGACGGTGGTGTCCGATGGCGGGGCGCTCGACTGAGCGCGTGCAGGAGGACGCTCTCTCGACACGGGACGCTGCTTTCCGATGCTGGCCTGAAGCTGCTCTCGCGTGACGCCGAGCGCGTCCGCCAGCTTACCGAAGTAGCTGTCTTGCTCGAACGCGTTGCCCATCGAGAGGATGATCGGCAAGAGGGCCTCCGCCGCCCTCGCCTTGCCCTGTGATGTGTTAAGGTCGTGACGTCGCGCGAAGGCGGGAATGAGAAAGTCCATGTACGGGACGGCGGACTGGACAATACCGTCCCACTGTTCAGGCGATTCACGGATTAGATCATCGGGATCGCGTCCTTCGGGCATCACTGCAATACGAAGAGTTACCTCTTCCCGCTGACCAAACCGGCGTCGTTCCATGGCTCGCCACGACGCTTCGAGGCTTCGGAGCGTGGCTTCCTGGCCTGCGGTGTCGGCGTCGAGGGCCAAAACGACCGTCTTGGCCAGGGTTCGGACGAGATAGACCTGGCGCTCGGTTAGGGCAGTTCCCATCGAGGCGACGACGTTCTTGCGATCGTGCTGATGGGCGGCTATCACGTCCATGTACCCTTCGACGATGACGGCGGTCTCCTTTTCGCGTATGGCCGGCGCGGCCTTGTCGAGGGCGTACAGGGTGGCCTGCTTGTCGAAGATCGGAGTGGCGGCTGTGTTGATGTACTTGGGATTCGAGCCGTCCAGGGAGCGTCCGCCGAATCCCACGACGCGACCTCGGCGGTCGAGGATCGGGACCATGAGGCGCCCGAAGAAGAAGTCCCGCACGTCCCCTTCATCATCGCTTCGGAGCAGTCCTGCCTGGGCTGCGTGGCCCAGATTCGCGTCCAGAGTCGAAAGGTGTGTCCTGAGCCGGTCGCGGCCCTTGGGACTGAAGCCGAGTTGGAATTCTTCGATCGCCTTATTGTCGATGCCGCGATCGTAGAGGTACTTGAGCGCCGCGCGGCCCTCCGGAGACTTGAGCATCTCGTTGTAGAATCGGGCCGCCTCCCGGTTGACTCGGAATAGAGCTTCCTCAAGATCGACCTGCTCCTTAGGACGGGTGGAGACCTCAACGCCTGCGGACTCGGCGAGCCGTCGGAGCGCCTCACCGAACTCGACGTTGTCCTTGCGCATGACGAAGTTGAAGATGTCGCCGCCCGTCGCGCAAGCGCCGAAGCACCGCCAAGACTGGCGCTCCGGGCTCACGGTGAAGGATGGGGTCTTCTCCGTATGGAAGGGACAGCGCGCCTTGAAGTTGCGCCCGGCCTTCCTCAGCGTGACGTGGCCGGATATCACATCCACGATGTCGAGCTTGTCTCGTATGTCATCGACTACGGACATACCTGCTCCGTTTCGTACTTTCTCAATAACACCGTCGCCCGCGACCTAGTACCAGTTCCACATGATTTTGGCAGCTTACTCAAAGCACCCTCACCCTAGCCCTCTCCCACGACGGGCTGACAGGGGTAGGCATTTTGGTGACTCAGGTTTAGGTATGAAAGATTGTCCGCGATTCAGACGAGGTTCAGGCCATGTTTCAGGAAGCAATCAGACCTCCGCGACCTTCTGGCATCCATTTGGTACAAAGCTGAAGGATCGCCAGAACGCTATGTGCTTTCCAAGTTTTATACCTGGTTTCATATTTTGCCTACCCCTGTCAGCCCACGACGGGAGAGGGGATAAATCGACATCTGTCTGTTTATCATATTCAAATGGGAACGGTACTAGTCGATTCAGGCGTTGGAACCATTACCAGGAGACTCTACTTGCTCATAGGCGTAGCGCGCCACCCGGTCAATGGGCTCACCGGCAGTTTCAACGTGCGTTCCGATGTGGTCGATGGTGGCGCGGAGATCGACCAGGCAATCTGCAACAGCCTCCCAGTCGTTCGCGCTGTCGACCAGGTCATCGAGGCGCGCTGACAAGGTCTTGTGCGCGGCCCAGATGTCTCCGAGGTCGGTGCAGAGCGTTCCAAGGTCGTCGTCGAGCTCCTCCGGCAGGCCCATCTCCTTAAGACGTATAACGATGGCGTGGGCCATGAGGGCCGTCTGCCGAGCGTGTGGAAGATCCGGTGTGATTTCAGTCATGTTCCGCCTCGTCTATTCATCGCCGACGTAGTGTGCTACGTACATCGTCCAGAGCTCGCGAATCTCCTCCAGAGTTGCCATCTGCGGCTGCGGCTGCATCTCGTTGACGTTCTCGAAGACTCCCTTCCAGAGGTCGTCGACCTCTCGCCGCCAACGGGCGTACTCGACACCGTGCGTATCACGCTGCATCGCTTCGAGGTGCTCTTGAATGAGCTTCGTTTGGTTGCGGACGAGGCGGGTGAGGACTCGGTCGTTCGGGGTCATCCGGCTCTGCTCACGGCAAAGACCCTGCCGATGCCGGACTCAATGCGTTCGGCCATACGAATGGCGAACTGATCGGTCATCCCCGCGATATAGTCGACCACCGCCCACTCCTCGTCGCGGTACTCACCCGGTATTGTACTCCGATTGTCGTCGAAATGCCGGTACAGCAGGCGAACGATCTTCCGCGCGGCGATTCCCTCCTCGCCCTGATCTTCGGGCACGTAGAATCGCTCAAACATAAACTCGCGCAGGACGTTGACGGTCTCCCGCATCTCTTCGCTCATACGTATGATGGGGCGGGAGCCGAGACCGTTCTCCCCCGTGGCGGCCCACGATGCGGCCACAATATCGGTGACCATCGCGTCGATTCGCTTCGAGTGCCTGTCGCCGAGGTGTGCCGTCACCACCTTCGGCATGTCGTCGGATTTGAGAACTCCCGCACGGAAGGCGTCGGCGAGATCGTGGTTGAGATAGGCGACGGCATCGGATAGTCGCACGATCTGCGCCTCAAGTGTCAGGTCGCGGGGGGTAGCGGCGCCCATCACATCCTCTCTGGGCTTCGAGTGGCTCGCAATGCCCTGCCGGACCTCGGATGTCAGATTAAGGCCCCGTCCCTCCCTTTCGAGCTTCTCGACGATGCGAAGGCTCTGGCCCGCGTGGGTGAATCCGGCGGGATGAAGATCATCGACCTCCTTCTCTCCGACGTGGCCGAACGGGGTATGGCCAAGGTCGTGGCCGAGGGCGATAGCCTCCGTCAGGTCCTCATTGAGGTTCAGCGCGCGGGCTATGGTCCGGGCGATCTGTGCCACCTCCAACGTGTGCGTCAGACGGGTCACGTAGTGGTCGCCCGGCGGGGCGATGAAGACCTGCGTCTTGTGCTTCAAACGTCGGAACGACTTGGAATGAACGATGCGATCGCGGTCGCGCTGGTACTCGGTACGTACGTCCGAGGCACTTTCGGGCCGATCCCGGCTGCTGTCCTTCGAGCGGGCGGCGAAGGGCGATAACGACTCCTCGCGCTGCTCCAAGCGATGTCGAACGACGGAGAGATTCACGAAACGGGGAAGTCCTTGAGTCCAGGGTCGGGTAGCCCCACCCTACGAGTCGTCTGACGGGGGAGTAGCATACCACATGGTGGCGTTCTCGCGTGTAGCGGGCGGCCTGATGATGGAGTACCATTCCATCGGACGAGACAAGTAAGCCGCTACCGAGGACGGGACATGACAGGGGAACTCTTCGATCTCAGGGGCAAAGTCGCCATCATCACGGGCGGGAACGGGGGCATCGGCCTCGGGATCGCCAAGGGGCTTGCCGCAGCGAACGCCAGCGTCGCCGTGGCCGCGAGGAACGAGGACAAGACCGCCTCCGCGGTGGAGGAGCTTTGTGCCCTCGGTTCGGACGCCGTGGGCATCCCCATCGACGTGTCCGACGAGGACTCGATCAAGGCCACCGTGGCCGAGACAGCCGACCGATTTGGGCGTCTCGATATCCTCGTCAACAACGCGGGGACTACCGTCCGCAGCCGGCCCGAGGACTACGAGGCGGCAGACTGGGACCTCGTGCAGGACGTGAACCTGCGCGGAGCGTTCCTGTGCTGCCGCGAGGCGTACCCGCACATGGTCGAGCAGGGGGGTGGGAAGATCATCAACATCGGCTCGATGACATCCATCTTCGGCCTCGACTGGGGCGCGCCGTACGCGGCCAGCAAGGGGGGAATCGTCCAGCTTTCGAAGAGTCTTGCCATCGCCTGGGCAAAGGACAACATCCAGGTCAACGCCATCCTGCCGGGCTGGATAGAGACGGACTTGACGGCGCCGCTGCAAAAACGGTTTCCCGAAAGACACGCCCAGATCACGTCGAGAATCCCTGATGGACGCTGGGGCGTCCCGTCGGACTTCGAGGGAATTGCGGCATTCCTGGCAAGCAGCGCGTCGGACTACGTCACCGGCACGGCCATTCCGGTCGACGGCGGGTATTCCGTGTACTAGGAGTGGAAGATGACTCCCGAGCTCGTCTTCTCGGATGCAACCGAGCTGGCCGAACGCATAAGGGCGAAGGACGTGTCGCCGGTGGAGGTCGTGCAGGCGCACCTCGACCGGATTGACTCGATAAACCCACTAATCAACGCCATCGTTGTGCCGAACGAATTGGCGCTCGATCAGGCCCGCGAGGCGGAACGAGCGGTGATGAGCGGCGACCCTCTCGGCCCTCTGCACGGCGTCCCATTTTCCGTGAAAGAGGTCTTCGATACCGAGGGGATCAGAAGTACGCGAGGTTCGCTACTGTACGCTGACCGAGTCCCGGAGGCCGACGCCACCGCAGTTCGACGGCTCAAGGAGGCCGGGGCAATCGTCATCGGAAAGACGAACTGCCCGGAGTTTGCCTTGGCAGCGGAGACTGTTAACGATCTGTTCGGCAGGACGCTCAATCCCTGGAACCTCGACCGCACGTCGGGAGGTTCCAGCGGAGGCGAGGCGGCCGCGATAGCGGCTGGACTTTCGCCGCTCGGCATCGGGACCGATCTCGGAGGCTCGAACAGGCTGCCGTCGCACTACTGCAACGTCGTCGGCTACAAGCCAACGCACGGCCTGATCCCGCTCACCGGCTCGTGGCCGGAGATCATGTCCCGCCGGATGCACGTCGGGCCCATCGCAAGGTCGGTGCGCGACATCGCTCTGTCGCTCATTGTCACGAGCGGCCACGACAACATCGATCCATACGCCCTCGGTCGAGGCGTCGACGAGATGCCGTGGTTCGGCGCGTCGCTCCCGCCGCTACGAGTCGGCATGATGACCGAAGGCCCTTTCGAGCCGGTTAGGGGCGAAATCCAGGATGTCGTACGCAAGGCCGGTTCTGCGCTGGAATCGTTGGGCTGCGTCGTGGAGGAGGTCGGCTTCGACTGGATAGACCGGCTCCCCATTGACTTCACGATGGATATGCTGATCGTCGAAGCCGACCATTACTTCAAGCCGTTCGTAGAAGGCAGGGAGGACGAGCTTTCCGGTTCGATATCGGCACTGCTCGGTTCACCGATGCCGTCGATGGCCGATTATCTTGGCTCGTTCTACAAGCACGAGTCGGTCTCACGCGACGTAACGGCGTTCTTCGCCGACCACGACCTGCTCTTGCTCCCGACCTCGCCCGTCACCGCGCCGCCGCACGACAGGGCAGAGTTGGATGTCGATGGTCGCACGGCAGGAGCTGGACACGCGGCCAACATCACGGCGACGTTCGGGATGACGGGGCATCCTGCCATCTCCATACCGTTCGGGATGTCGTCGGACGGGCTGCCCATAGGCGTTCAGCTTGCGGCAGGCCACCTGAACGACCGTCTCCTGCTCCACGCGGCGGCCACTCTGGAAGCGATGTCGGAAACTGCCACGGCGAGGCCGCCCATAGGTTGACGCCGCACACCTGACACTCACGAGAGGAAGAAATGAAAGAACGACGACTGCTCTTCTACAACGACGCCCGACACTCGTACATCTACTACTACGACCCGCCATTCCGGCTTGAGGATGCTTGGAAGCCGGTCGACGAGGTCGTGGGAACGGGTGTAGACACGCTCGTGTACGGGTTCGGCGCTGGGCCGACGATGTTCCACAACACGACCGTCGGGGAGCGCTGGGGCGACCATTTGGAGTCCTTTCCCTTGGTCGCGGGGTGGAGAGCGTACGAGAACATCAAGAGCCTCAATGAGCGTGGTCTCGATCCTCTCAAGGTCTTGATCGACCGCGCGCATGAGAAGGGCATAGAGTTCTTCGGCTCGCTGCGGCAGTCGCATCTGGCAGACCCGGCAGATCAGGACGACGAGGTCGGCTGGATGTTCAACTGGCAGTTTCGTATCGACCATCCCGAATGGTGCCTGAAGGGCCGCGGAAAATACGCCTTCGACTGGACGCACCCGGAGGTGCGAGCCGAGCGGTTCGCCCTGATCGAGGAGACGGTCAACGAGTACGACGTGGACGGGTTCGAAATCGACTGGACCTTCTGGCCGCACTACTTCGAGGACGACGAGGCCGAGGAGAAGGCGCACATCCTGACGGAGTACATGTCCGATGTGCGGAAGACGGTCGACGCCGCAGGGGCCAAGAGGGGCAGGCCCATCGCATTGGGCGCTCGCGTCCTCCCCACTCGCGAGGGCAATATGGCGGCGGGCATGGACGTAACCGCGTGGATCGAGCAAGGTTCCCTGGACTTCGTCGTGCCCACCGTCTATCAGGACCGACAACTCGACGCCGACCTCCCCTTCGAGTGGGTCGTTGACGTTGCCCACGAGAACGGGTGCAAGGTCTACTCGACCCTGCACGATCAGGTCGGGAGCGACAGCGACGTTCACGCGAATCTCGACCACTATCGCGCAGGCGCGGCCTCACACCGAGCCAAGGGCGCGGACGGCGTGTACCTGCCATGGTTCAAGTGGCCTCACGGCCCCGAAGAGCGCGACCTGCTGGGCAAGATCGGCGATCCCAAGCTGCTGTCGCACGGCTCGAAGCACTACGTCGTCCGACAGGACTTCGAGATCTCCGCTGGGCAGCTCTACGGGGCGCAGCTTCCCGCCAAGATCGAGGTCGGTGATGACGCAAGTCCGACGACCGTCAGCTTCTACATAGCCGACGAGTTCGATACCGAGACTCGCTCCACCCTCCGGTTGTCCATATACGATCATACTATTCACGATGAGACGGTCGTGACACTCAACGATAAGGACCTCCCCATCCCAAGCGCGTGGAGGACGACTCACGGCTTCACGCATGTCGTGCTGGACTTCCGGCTGGAACATGGGGCGCTCAAGACCGGCCACAATCAGGTCTCCATATCCATACGGTCGAGACCGGGCAACCTCGGTACTGAGCTGCCACGCCTCGACGGGGTCGAGGTGATGGTCGATTACCCTGAGCCTAAGGACTTTCTGTAGCCGGTCTCCCAGGAGGGGCACGAGCGACAATACGCCAACATTACCGCGATAGAGCAGCCAAGGGGACAACACATGAGAAAGCGACGACTGATCTTCTACGACGACGCTCGGCACTACCACTACTACGTGTATGAGCCGCCTATGAGCATGAGGGAAGCTACGGCGACCATCGACGCTGTGGCTGGCACGGGAGTGGACACCTTCGTTTGGGGCTTCGGGGTCGGCCCGACGGTCTTCCACGACTCGAAGCACGCCGACGTGTTCGCCGCGCACCTCGACGTGATCGGCGACGTCGCTAGCTGGCGAGCGTACGAGAACACCATGAGTCTCATCAAGCGCGGCTGCGATCCTCTCGACGTGATGATCGACCGGGCGCACGAGGTCGGCATGGACTTCATCGGCAGCCTGCGCCTCACCCACTCGTCAGACCCTGCGGACGTGACCAACGCCCACAACTGGCAGTTCAAGATCGACCACCCGGAGTGGGTGCTCAAGGGCGACGACTCCCCTGACCGCAAAAACGCCTTCAACTGGAAGTACCCCGAGGTGCGCGCCGAGCGGCTTGCCATCGCGGAGGAGACGGTAACCCGCTACGACGTGGACGGTCTTGAGCTCGATCTCACTTTCGGCCCTTTCTACTTTGAGGCCGACGAGGTGGCGGAGAACATGCACCTTCTGACGGGCTTCCTGCGAGACCTGAGGCGCATTGCGAAGGAAGAGGCCGCACTGCGCGGCAAGCCAATCGACATCGGGGCGCGGCTCCTGCCGACGCTGAAAGCGAACAACGACGCCGGGTTCGACGTTGAGACGTGGCTAGAGGAGGGCTTGCTCGACTTCGTCGTTCCCAACGTCTACAGCCACATGCCCATCGACCCCAACTTCCCGTTCGAGTGGGTGCTCGATCTTGCGCGAGCAGGCGGCTGCGAGGTCTACCCTGCCATGGGGTCGGTGTTGGGGGCGAACCGCGAGGAGTACGCGGGCCTTGAGTACTACCGCGCGGCCGCGTTGGCCTACTGGACTCGCGGGGCGGATGCTCTGTACTTGCCCTGGTTCCCTTGGCCCATTGGCCCCGAACAGCGGCAAATCCTCTCGGAGATCGGCGATCATGACGTGCTGTTCGAGAAGTCGAAACGCTACTACATGGCCCCTCACCAGGACCAATGCGTCAAGTTCGGATACGCCGCTCCCCTGCCCGTTCAGCTCGATGCCGGAGCGGACTCGTCCCCCGCGACGGTCGGCCTGTCGGTTGTGAAGGACTCCGCCAGTGCGGACGCGATATTGACGCTGAAGCTGGGCGAACTGACCTCCCACGACGAGATGAGCGTTTGCCTGAATGGGAGAGAGTTGTCCTTCGTAGACGCGACATACACGACCTACGGCTACTCTTACGCGACGCTGGAGTTTCGCTTGGACTGGGACGATCTCGTCGATGGCGTGAACGAGATATCCGTTGCCGTTCTGTCCCGGCCGGCCAGACTGTCGAGTGCGGTAACTATGGAGGGCGTCGAGATCGCGGTTGACTACGTAACGCCGAAGCAGCCGTAGGCCGTTTCCAGTCGGCCCATTTGCAACTCAGGCAATACGAGAAAGGTCGATAGCAAACTCTTCTAGCTTACAGGAGGCCGGTATTACGCCATCCTCCTGATGCGGTATCTACGTTCAAGGAAGCTATCAGAGCATTGAAATACCCGTCAATCCATGCGGGATCTGTGTAGCGCCCTTGTTTCCATGGGGCCAAAGCGGATCAGCCCAGCAGCACACGCTCCTTGGTGTACCGGTACATCCCCTCGCGGTCGGGGCGTGACAGGGCGGTCACAATTGCAATCGGCGGTCCGACACGACCGACGAACATTGCGATTGTTAGGACGATCTGGCTTGGCACCGACAGGTCGGCCGTGATGCCGGTGCTGAACCCGACCGTTCCTATTGCGGAGACGGTCTCAAATAGGAGGTCCACGATCTCATAGTCGCTCTCGAAGAACGTGAGGACGATTGCCGTCGCGTAGATACCCAAGAAGCCGATGCTAACGACGACAAGCGCCCACATGACCTGAACGGCGGGGACGCGTCTCCCAAATGCCACAGTCCTGGGCCGTCCTTGAAAGGCTCCCAGCATAGCAAAGACGATGATTGCGAAGGTGTTTACCTTTATGCCCCCGGCAACCGACGCCGAGGCGCCACCGATGAACATGAGCGCCATATATAGCAGGTTGGTCTCCTCCCTCGTGTCGTTGAAGCCGCCGGTGGAGAAGCCGGACGTACGATTGACCGAGTGGAACAGCGAGTCGGTCACCTGGTCAACGACACTGAGTTCTTCGAGCGTTTGGGAGTTCCCCACCTCGCCAAGGTAGTACCCCAACGCTCCGACTAAGAGCAGCGCCGAGGTGAAGACGAGCACGAGCTTGGTGTTCAGAGTGAGTCTTGAGAAGCCTCGCCAATGAATGACATCATCGATCACCCAGTAGCTGAGACCGCCCACGAGTATCAGGATGGCAATGACTCCAATGACAATCCGGTCGGAGCGAAACTCCAGGAGGCTGTTCGCGTCGGGAAACGACACGAAACCGGCGTTGTTGAACCCAGACACTCCCTGGAACAGACCATGCCAGACAGCCTCCCATGGCTCGTAGATGAACGCGAACCGGACCGCCAGCACAAGGAATCCGACCACCTGAATGGCGACCGCCCAAACGACAATCCGCACGGTGATCGCCGTGATGTCGGTGAATGTCGCGGTTCCGACCGTCTCGCGGATCACCAGTCGTTGGGTTAGAGAAATTCGCTGGCCAGCAAGGATGAATAGTGCGCTGGCGATGGTCATTATACCTAGCCCGCCGATGAACATCAGAAGCAGGATGACGGCCTGTCCCCCCAGCGTCCAATAGGTGCCAGTGTCCTGGACGATGAGTCCGGTGACCGTAGCAGCCGAGGTGGCGGTGAACAGCGCATCAACGAAGGGCGTAAACCCGTCACCGTAATGGGAGAACGGCAGGCTGAGGAGGAGCGTGCCGATGGCGATGAGAGCGGCGAAGGCGTATATCAGAATGAGGGATGGGTTAAGAACGGTCGACGGTTCGCGGGTAGGCGTTAGCTCAATATGGACCGGACGCAGAAGGTCCCGGCGGGGTCTTCGCACCACCACGTCAGCCGGCTTCGGTTTCCATTTGCCTACCAATCGCCGTCTCCGCCCTGCCCACCCCGTCGCAAGGTCATGTACTAGTACCGATTCCATATGATTTTGGCAGCTTACTCAAAGCACCCTCACCCCCGTATCGAGTACGGGGCAGGCTCTAGCCCTCTCCCACGACGGGAGAGGGGATAAATCGGCATCTGCCTGTTCATCATATTCAAGTTGACTGAGTATTAGCTAGGCAACCATGGTGATGGGCACTCTTGCTCCGCATCCCGACATTCAATATGCAAATCCGAGATCACGTTCTCACCCCGCCTAGCGTAGTCCCACTCTGCCAACACCACCCGGCGAGCCATCGCCCGTGATCCAGCCCTTGATGATGTGGGCGAAACGCAACTCCGAATCATCCTCAGGTCGGTAGCCGAAGACGCTTCTGGCGTTGCTGAGCGACCAGAATGCCCGAGTGTTGTTGCTGATCCCATAGATGATATGAAACGGGACGCCGTGTTCGTTCTCGATGTTCGGCGTCTCAATCACCTTGGTAAACAGCTGAGTCTGGTCGCGAATGCTCCAATAGCAGCCGAGCACGCGCTTGAAGGTGGCGGGGTCGTGTCCGTAGCGTTCAGGATCGAGCTCTCGCGGGTGGCCGATGCGTACCATCACGACCTCCAACTTGCGTCCCACGTCGATGCCCTCGACGAGAATCTCTCGTCCCGATGGATGATCGAAGCTCGGAAATCCACAGGCAAACAGGAAGCCCATGACCTCCTGCGAAGACTTCGCCCAGCCATAGAAGTTGTCGGACAGCGGAAAGTCGTAGGGATGCACCACGTCCATCTTCCGGGTATGGATCAAGTTGTGTTCATACCAGTCCGCGGCGTGGTTCGACGTGGCCACAATGGCCCGGCGTACGCCCGCGTCGTACGCGCATCGCAGGACGTTGTAGGCCATCTCGACGTTCTCCTTCTCGACGAAGAAGTGGTCGATGGGTCTCCCTTCCCGCAACTTGTGGGCGAGGTGAATGACGGTATCGACTCCCTCGAAGTGTTGCTCATACTGCGAGCGGTCGGGGTCAATGAGGTTTACGACGCGAACGCCATCAACCTTTTGGCCCTCACGATTCCTGTCACTGACATCGAGGAGCACGAGGTCGTATCGCGCTTGGAGGTCGTCTAGCATCCGGCCGGAAACGTATCCGGTGGCGCCGGTTATAAGGACTTTGCGTTTCGTCACCTTCGCTTTGTTCTCCTATGAAGTAAGGGGCTGTGTCAGGTAGTCCTAAGGGTCGCACCGACACCAGGCTCGTCGAAAGTGCGCCGAGCCCCTCCTTTGCGGTCGGAAGCTATAGGACTCATCCACTTCCCACCCTGCCAGGTCCGATCTCTCCACCAATTGGAAGATCGGCGGCGAAACGTGATTCGGCGTCATCTTCGGGACGGTACCCAAACACTCGCCTTGCGTTGACCAGTGACCAGTAGGCCCTCGTATTGTTGCTGATCCCGTACACGACGTGCCAGGGTACTCCGTGCTCGTTTTCGATGTTCTCAGTCTCGATTGCCTTGGTAAACAGCTGAATCTGATCGCGTTGACTCAGATACGAACCTAGGCCCCGCTTCAGGCCGGTCTCGTTACCCGAAGACCGGCTAACGTCCATCTCTCCGGGCGAGCCGATGCGTACCAGCACCATGCCCATCTTCCGTCCGAATGCGCCGCAGGCGAACAGGAACCCAAGGTGTTCGTAAGTCGCCTTCGACCAACCGTAGAAGTTGTACGACAGCGGCAGGTCGTAGGGATCGAGTGACTCCATCTTTCGAGGCTGGAGCAGGGCCGGCTCGTACCAATTGGCGGCATGATTCGAGCTGGCCGCCACGACACGTTCAACTCCCGCATCATACGCTGCACGGAACACGTTATAGGCCATATCGACGTTTTCGCGCTGGCTCTCATACTGATCGATGGGTTCGCCCCTGCGGCGGATGTACGCGAGATGTACAACCGCGTCTATTCCCTCGAAGTGATGAGCGTAAGCACATCGGTCGGGATCTAGCAGGTCGGCAACCTGTACTCCAGCCACCGGCCCTGAACCTGAGTGTGCCCTTTCGGGGCTCGGCTCAACGGTGGAATCGAGCAGCGTCAGATCATAACGCTCGCTGAACGCCGGCAGCATCCTGCTGGCTACATACCCGGCCGCTCCCGTGATGAGAACTCGCTTCTTGCCCATCGACAACCTCCAAGAGATACGCCAAGACATTGTAGTACGTTTCGCGACGGCATCCCAACCTCTTGCTGAGGCGCGCGCCCGTTTGCTACCATTGTGAGCGCGGCGGCATTCCCCATGTCGCCGTCCGCGTGGGGCTGTAGCTCATCTGGGAGAGCGCTTCAATGGCATTGAAGAGGTAGGGGGTTCGAGTCCCCCCAGCTCCACCACCATCACCCATTCTCTACCATTCCCTGTCTGCCTCTGAATGTCTCACTAATCCTCCTAACCATAGCTGGTATAGGTATCACTAAGGCCTAAATAGCTGGTTGAGGGCTCCCCAGCGATCTCCCACAATCCCTTGTTATCTCGCGTCAAGTGTGGTAACAATTGTGGTAACACTTTCTTCGGAGGCACAGACTGTTGAAGCTATCGGCAACAAGGGTGAGGGCGCTCAGGGACCCCGGGCGCTACTCGGACGGCGACGGCCTGCATCTGTTCATACACAAGAACGGCCGCAGGAGCTGGGTGCAGCGGATAACCGCTGACGGTCGACGGCGAGATATCGGCCTAGGCGGATATCCGACTGTATCGCTGGCTCAGGCTAGGAAGCGCGCAACGGACAATCGCGAGGCATTTAGCAGTGGAAGGGACCCGGTCGCGGAGAAGCGCAGGCCCGCGATCCCCACCTTCAGCGAGGCCGCCTATACTGTCCACGAAGCCAACAAGCCTCGTTGGCGCAACGGAAGCCACACGTCAGCGTGGATTCAGACCCTCGAACGGCACGCTTTCCCAAAGATCGGTAACAAGGAGATCGACACGGTAAGCCGCACCGACGTCCTGTCCGTCCTCACACCCATCTGGTCGACGCGCCCCGAGACCGCCCGGCGCGTGCGACAGAGGATGCGAACCATTTTCAGGTGGGCGATGGCGAATGAATTGATCGAGACCAACCCGGCGGGGGAAGCCATAGACGGCGCGTTGCCATCGATGCCCAAGGTCAAGGCGCATCTCCGGGCGCTTCCCTACCAGGAGGTGGGTTCGGCTCTCGAGACCGTCGATTCGTCCCAGACGTCACCTGCTTCGAAGCGCTGTCTGAAGTTCCTGATTCTCACTGCTGCACGCTCCGGCGAGGCGAGGGGAGCGACCTGGGACGAGGTCGACCTCGAAGGTGCAACGTGGACCATACCCGGCTCCCGCATGAAGGCAGGCGTAGAGCATCGGGTACCCCTGAGCGAACAGGCTCTCGACGTGTTGCTACTGGCACATCAACTCGAAGACGGTTCCGGGCTCTGCTTCCCGTCCCCGCTGCGACCTGGCCGGATGCTGAGCGACATGACCATGACGAAGATTCTTCGTTCAACCGGCCTTGCGGACCAGGCTACGGTGCACGGGTTCAGAACGTCATTCAAGACGTGGACAATGGAACAGACTGATACGCCCTGGGCGGTTGGGGAGGCTGCACTGGCGCATCAGCTTGGAGGCAGTGTCGAACAGGCATATGCCCGGTCCGACCTATTCGACCGCCGTCGGACGCTCATGCAGCAGTGGGCGGACTACATCACGGAGTAGTCGCGCCCAATCATCGAGTCAGTTCTCAGGGGTCGATGGTCGTACCGAGTTCACTCTCTGCTATTGGCCGAGATTCTATCCAGATGGTTATGTCGCTTTCCTTCCACCTGACGGCCGTAGCACTGACCCTGACAGGGGGAGGAAATCTTCCAACACGCATCAACCTGTAGATCGAGGCGCGGCTCAGTCCGGTAAGTTCCTCTACTCTTCGACGACGTAGTAGTCTGTCGTTCATGTTCACGCTCCCTTCTTTTGAGGTCACTTATGTCTGGTCGCAGAGGCGGCGTGCGCGCCGCCGTCCTCTCGTTACTGGTTTGGAGACGGGCCGCCGGGCGCTGACGGAACGGGGCGAGCGCCCGGCGGCGTCTCTAGCCGGCTCTCCCTACCGGGTGGGAGCCGGGTCCGGGCCCTCCTCGCCGTTGTTGCGCCTGCGGCAGACGGGGCATTCCTGCGAGTCCTTGAGGAAGGTCATCTGGAACTCCTCACCCAGGAGGATTTCCAGGCCGTTGGGTATCCGGCTGGCGAACAGGTGGAGGGAGTGAATTACGCCCCCGCTGGGCTCCGTGCCTCCTTCCTTCCACCTGTACATCTGCTTGTAGTCCGCGCCGATGGCCTTTGCGAGGCCGCTCCACGAGAGGTCGGCTGCCTCCCTGAAGCGTTCGAGGCGCTCGGCGAAGTCTTCGGGCAGGAGGCTCACGTATGGCACGTGCTCCTCACCGTGGCCGGACCGTTCCGCGCTCCCGTCGAAACGGGTCGATTCGTTGGTGCTAGTCATTGCTGTCCTCCAATCTGAATAGGTCTTCAAAGTCATCCACTCCGAGGGCCTTCTGCATCCGCCGTCGGATGCGACCGGAGGGCGCTCGCCCCGCGTTGACCAGCATGGAGAGGTATCCGGGGCTGATCCCCACCTCCCTGGCGAGCCAGTTCTGGGAGCGGTTCAGCAGTGCCAGCCGCCTCCAGAGGGTCGCCGTGTTGAGCCGGACAACGATCCGTCCCGCCCGCCTCCGGTGTCCCTTCGCTTCGTTGGCGTCTCTCGAACGCATTGATTCAGGTCTCCTGCGATAGATGGGGGCGGTAGCGGCTCAAGGGCTCACGTTCCCGCCCGTGTGTTAGTAATTCACCTGGGCGGCAGGGCCTGTGGCGACTGCCAGTCGCCGGGGGCGCGCCATGCGCGTCCCAGGGGTCCGAGGGCGTCTATGGCCTCCCTGTGGGACACCCACAGGGGGACGTCGACCCTCGTCCGGTCGGTCTCCTCCCGCGCCACGCGCAGGAAGTGGGTCTGTGCGATCTCGTCGTCGAAGACGATCAGTACGGCGGGCCGCACGCCGTGGTCGTCGGTTGGCCTGTGAGATGAGTAATAGCGCAGATACGGGGCGAGACGCGCCGACATGGTCGATGGCCGCACGGCGCGGCGCTCCCACTCCAGGAAGAAGGGCCAGGTCTTCCCGTCCATTCCGAGGACGCCGAAGGCGTCGGGGTTGACGGCGCGCATCCGCTCTTCGTGCCTGAAGTGTCTCGACGCCCTCCTGGGAGGATCGAGCTGGACGACCTCCCACCCCAGCAGGGAGGCCTGCGCGGCGAGCGCGGCCAGGAAGCCGTGGACGGCGGCGGTGTGCTCGGTGTTCCTGAGAAGCTGGCGGGTCCTCCTGCCGGAGAGGTTTCGCCACTCGAAGGGGGCGTCGTGGTCCTCCAGGGCGATGCTCCAGCGCCTCTTCGCCACTCCCACCGACGCGCGGTCCCTGCGGGCCAGGAGCGTGATGCCCCGGTCGGTGAGGGTCAAACGTCCGCCCGCCTCGCCGGGGCGGGCCACGAGCCTGAAGCCCTCCAGCGGGTTGACCAACTGGGAGACCCTCTGGGGCGTGACTCCCATCAGCCCGGCCAGCTCCCGGAGGGAGATCCAGGGCCAGTCGGACACCAGGTCCAGGGCCCGCTTCTCGGCGGAGCTGAGCATGACGGGCAGAAGATAGTCGGCCATATCGGACGCCGCTCCCCTGCCGGGAAGGTCAGCGGGCACGTCGGCCCGACCGGGTTCCGGCTCCCGTGCGATCTCGCCGCCTGGAGAAAGCCGTTCGAGCTCGTAGCGCAGACTGATCCGGGCGGCCGTCTTCGGGGGGCGCCATATCTCGTCACCCGTCCCGGCCAGGACGACCTGTCGTTCAAGGGCGAAGAGGGCCGGGACGTCGGTGGTCGACAGGAGCCTGCGAGCGTGCCTGAGCCTCACCTCGTCGGCCATGAGGACGAGGACCGTCCCGGGGAGCGGCACCTCCCTGAGCCGCCAGATACGCTTGGCAAAGCCCGACCGGTCGGTGGTGGATCCCTGCCTGACGATGCCGACGGTCTTCCCCCCTGGGAGGGTCATGGCGGCGTCCATCGGCATGGCCCGGTACCAGCGGAAGGCGATGGGGTACTCGACGTTGGAGACGGCAGCGGCCAGGTGGTAGATGGCAGCGATGCCGTCAAGGCGCTCCATCAGGATGCGCCGCCACTGCGCCGAGAGGGGAAATTCGCGTACCACCTCATCGAGGGACCTGCCCTCTTCGTCCGCGAGCCTGTGCAGCCCCGCGCCGGTGAGGTGGAACCTGCGGGCGGGGGGCATCGGGTCGAGGGCGTGGATCACCGAGGCGCAGAGACCTCCGGACTCCAGGCACGCCACGGCCTCGTAGACCGCGCCCCTCGACCAGCCGGTTATGGCGACCATCTCCAGCCGGTCGAGGAAGGGCATCGACGCCAGGGCGCGGAGCAGGCCGGGTTCGCATCCTTCGGGTCTCATCGCTGGGCCTCCTCTTTCGCGGCGGTCCCTGCCGTCTCATCGTCCCGCGCTTCCGCTCCGGCCGCCTTGCGCTTGCTGGTCTGCTTCCTGCGCTCCGGTTCCGGCGGCGCATCCTCCCCCCGCTCATCCTTCTGATCGCCGTCCTTCTCCAGGTCTTCGACGCCCCTGTGGTATTCGCCCACCTTCTTGTGGCCCTCGGCGTCGCCGTAGCCGGCCTGTCTCTTTGAAACGGTGTAGGTGGAAGCCGCCTCGCGGATGCGGTCGGCGACGGCGGGGTCTCCGTCCTCGGGCTTTCTGACCATCATCGAGAAGGCGGGCATCCGCTCCTTGCCGACCGTGGCCCTGACGTAGCAGTGGTGGACGGGCAGCGAAGTGATGTCGTCCTCGGCGACCCGGTCCTTGCCCAGCTCCCACACCAGCGTGCGGGCGTCGTTGCCCGCCACCTGGAAGACTGCGAGGCAACCCACGTTGGCGAGAAGGGTGTCTCGCATCGTCCTGGAGAGGTCGTCCAGCTTGGCGAGGCTCTGGGTGGCGAGGATGAAGGACGCGCCGAACTTCCCCAGCTCGGACAACATGCTTTCGTAGTCCACGCCGGGCATGGACTGCATCTCGTCCACCACCACCAGGGCGCCCCGGCGCCTGTGGAGCGGCAGGCTTCCCTGCTCCCGTATCACCGCGTCCACGAGGTTGAGGAGGGACGCGCCCACCAGGGCGGCCACGTCCCGGCCCACGGTGCCTTGGGAGGTCGATACCAGGAGGACTCCGCCCTCGTGGATGGTGCGTCTCAGGTCGATGGTGGAGCGGCGCTGGCCCAGGATTGCCCTCGCCCGCTTGGAGGAGGCGTAGTAGGAGAGCCGGGTCTGGACGGGGGCTAGGGCCTCGGCCTTGTACTGGCGGTGCCAGCTGCCGAAGTCCCTGGCCCACCACTCGAGCAGGTAGGGGTCGGAGACCTTCTTCAGCACCTCCTTGCGGAACGGGTCGTTGGACAGGAGCTTGAGGCCGTCGAGGATGGTGTACTGGGCCTCGGCCTCCACCTGTTCATTCGCCTCATGGAGGGTCTTCACCGTCTGTTCGAGGATCGACTGCATGCGCGGCCCCCACTGCTCCCACAGCCCCTTGGCGACCCTGACCACCGAGTCGGCGGTGCGGTCGCGGTCGGCGAAGATGCGGGTGTCCAGCAGGTTGATGCCGGGGGAGCGGGTCTCGTCGGACAGGTCGATGAGCCTCACCCGGTCGGCGAGGGGACCGGGGACGTGTTCGAGAATGCCGGCCACGAGGTCGGTGTGGGGGTCTATGACCACGATGGCGTCCGGGTCCTTGCCCTCGGCCTTCTCCCTCAGCTTGTGCGTGACGATGTGGTGCATGAGGGTGGACTTGCCCATGCGGGTGCGGGCGACGTAGAGGTGGTGGCGCCTGAGCAGGTCGGCGGGGAATCGGATCTCCCTCTTCGCCCCGGCGGTGGTGTCTCCCACCAGCGCGCCTCCCCTGACTCCCCTGGCCGATGGGCTGAGCGCCCGTGCGCCGGACCGCTCCACCAGGGGAGTCTCGTCCCCCGCGCCGGGCGGGTGCCACAGGCTGGCGACCTCGCGGACTCCCAGGACGCTGCGCCTCCCGAACAGGCCGGGGCCCGTCGGGTGCAGCAACTCCGGGTCGGGAACGGCGGGCCGGACCCTGCCGACCTTGAACCTCGCCCCGGCGGGGTTGTCGTAGTGGCGGTAGGCGGCGGCCAACGTGCCGAGAAGCTCCCCGGCGCGCTCGTGCCCCGTGCCGGCGGGCAGGACGGCGACCACCTGTAGCTCGGCGTCGAAGGCGATGCGGGAGACCTTCTCCTGTATGAGGATGGGGTCCTCGACGCGGCTCCTGGCCTTCTTCCACCGCCACCAGCCCCAGCCACCGGCGGCCATTCCCAGGGCCGTTCCGACTCCCAGGAGCGCCGCCTTCCATATCTCCCCGTCCTGCACCCACAGGTAGCCCTTCAGCGCGGCCAGGGCGCCGATGCCCAGAACGGCCATCGTCACCCCGTCCAGCTGGAGGGGCTTGGTCTGGTAGGTGTAGGAGGGCTCCCTCGGCTCCATGCCGGGCCTCCTGTGTGCCTTGTCCATATGGGGCTGCGACCAGTCGGGTCCGAGGGAGCGCAGCATCAGCCGCGCCACCACCCGCTCCCTCTCGTAGAGTGACGACAGCGCGCCCATCAGGGCGATGAGGGGGTCGGAGCCGGGGTCGAGCAGGTCGTCGTCCCTGAAGGTTCGCAGGGGTATGTACTCTGGGCCGTCGGCCCGGAGGGTCACGCTCCACGCTTTCTCTCCCTCTTCGAGCCTGAGCGGGTCGTCGCCCGGTTCCACCTTGCGGATGCGGGCCTGGGGGTAGTGGGCGGTGAGCTGGCCGCGCACCACCCGGTCGTCGAGGCAGCGGGCCATCAGTGTGACTCCGTCCATGTCCCCGGCAAGCTCCAGGGAGAAGGGCTCGGGGACGGCGATGGACTGGAGCAGGTTCTCGACGCCCAGCAGGGTGCGCTCGCCGGCCCGGGGCGGCGTCACCGCCAGCAGGACGGGGCCTTTCTTTCCGCTATCGGCTCCGAACAGGATTTCCTTTGGGTTCAGCTTCATGGGTGCTACTCCTTTTTCTAGTGGCGTCCCGGTCTCCACTCGATCACCTCGGTCTCTTCCGGCGTCGCCTCGATGCGGACGGGGAAACGGTTGCCCCTCGCGAGCAGGAGGCCGTCTCCACGCGGGCACGACAGGAGCCATCGCTGGAGGTCTTCAGGCAGGTCGAAGGCTTCCCCCACGGCGCCCACCGCCGCGGCGTCCTGTTGGAGCAGGAGCTTGAAGGCGGCGTTCTGAAGGAGCGCCCTTCCCGAGTGGCCGGTGATGGTTCGTGAAGAGTCCTCGGACAGAAGGTCCTGGACGTCCTGGGTGATGAACTGGAGGCCGAGCCGGTGCTTGCGCGCCCTCTTCGCCACGGAGACTAGAAAGGCCGCGCCTTCCGGATGCTGCATGATCGACCACACCTCGTCCACGACGAGGAGCCTCGGCTTGGGGTCCTGCGCCGCCGCCGCCCACACCGTCTCGGTGCAGACCATCGCCGCGGCGGGGCGCAGTTCCGGCTCCAGGAGCCGAAGATCGAAGACGGTGACCAGGGCCTCGCTGCCGAGCAGGTCGTCTCCCTCGTCGGAGAGCAGGTGTCTCAGGCTGCCGGTGGCGAAGGGCCTCAGCAGGCGGGCCAGGTTGGGGTCTCCCGCCTCATCCTCCTGGAGAAATGCGTAGAAGTCCCTGAAGCCGGTGCGCTCCCTGGGCTTTGCGTAGTAGCCCGCCAGGGCGTGGTCGAGGGAGGCGCGGCGGTCGGCGCCCAGGCTCTCGCCCACCATCACCTCGATGAGGCGGCGCAGGCTGCCGATGCGCTGGAGCATCTCCTCGGAGTCGCCCTTGTCGATGACGAAGGGGTTCATGCCCTGGCCGGGAACCCCGGGGCTCAGGACGCGCCCGCCCGCTGCGCGGGCCATGTCCGCGTACTCTCCCTCGGGGTCGATGACGTAGGCTGTGACGCCTCGCGTCAGGCCCCGCAACACTCCCAGCTTGGTGGCGAATGACTTTCCTGAGCCGGAGCGGGCCAGCACCGCCGTATTCGCATTCAGGTGCGTGCCGTCCCAGGGGTCGTAGACCACGGGGGAGCAGGCCCGCATGTCGATGCCGTAGAGGGTGCCGCTGCGGGTGTCAAGGTCCGGCGGCGAGAAGGGGAAGAGCCGCGCAATGCTGGAGGTGTCCAGGCTGCGCCACTCGGCCACGGCGTTGAGCGCCAGGGGCAGGGTCGAGAGCAGCCCCTCGCGCTGCCGGAAGGCCAGGTTGTCGAGCTTGCCCAGGGTGGCGGCGAAGTGGGCCCTGGCCCGCTGGGTCATCTCCTTGAGGGACGCTTCGTCCTTCGCGTGAAGGGTTACAGATAAGGAAGAGTGGAAGAGCCGCTCCCTGCCCCGCTGCACCTCGTCCCTGAGCCTGGTGACGTCCTCCAGGGCGATCTCCGCCTCCGGGGACATGGTGCGCCCGCGTTTGATGGAGAGGGACTGGGCCGACTCGAATCTCACCTTCTGCCACTCAAGCGTCCTCGCCGCCTGCTCCGTCGGTATCGGGCCGACGTGGACGGACAGGTCCATCGGCGCCCCCGCCGCCATGAGTCCCTGGAGGAAGCCGGGGGCCAGCGACCGGGGCCAGCGGCCGAGATGAAGGGAGCGGACCAGCCGGTCTCCGATGCGCATCTCGCGGCGGTTGACCTCCACCTCGACGGCGGCTTCCTCGTCGAACTCGGAGGGAGAGCCGCCCAGGGCTGCGGATACGAGGAACATACGCAGTTGCCGTCCTCTCAGGAGGTGGACCGACAGCGCGGCTCTGGCCAGCAGGCCCCGAAGATCGTCGACTCGCGGGAACTCGCACACGGCGTAGAAGCGCCGGTCGAGGATGCCGTCGCGGGCCTCCAGGTCCGTGAGGAGGCGTCCCAGGGACTCGGCTGCCGCCCTCGTCTGCGGAGGCAGGTTCTCCGGCTGGGCCTGCCCGAGCTTCTCCCGCATCCGTCCAAGTCGCGGCGGGTGCTGGCGCACCAGAAGCTGGGCCGGGAAGTCCAGGGCGTTGAGCGCCCCTGCGAAGGCTCCGAGCTTCGGCTCGTCCAGTTCGAGGCCCATCACCTCGCAGACGCCGAGCTTCACGCCGTCCAGGCGCACCGGCCCGTCCTCTTCGAGGTGCGAGAGCATGAAGAACAGGGGCAGGTCGGGCGGCGGCTTGGGGGCCGTAGGCGGGATCTCGGTGACGGATTGAGAGTCGACGGGAGGAGCGCCTTCCGGCGTTTCCCGCGGCCGCTCCGGGCCCGCCGGAGCGAGGGACTCGCTGTGTTGCCCCGGAGTCTCGTGCGCGTCGCTGTTGCCCGCCGCCGGTTGGGGCGCTACGCGTCTCAGAAGCTGTCGAATGAGCTCTTTCAAAGAAGTGTTCTCCTCCCTCTATGGGGTTGGGAAGGATGGGATGACGCCGTGTTTGAGCAGGGCGGCGACGCCCTTGGCCGAGAGCACCAGGACGAGGCCGACCACCGCCATGACGACGGCGGTCTTTGCCCGTCCGCCGCCTCGCTCCTCGCTGCCCTCGGCCATCAGGACGAATCCGGCCCAGACGATGGCGAAGAGGCAGAGGCCGGAGCCGGCGTAGGCCATCGCCGTGAGCGCGCGGTCGAAGGCGTGAAGCATGGCCTGCTCCTCCGGCGGAGGGGCCGCGCCGGCGGTCGCCAGCGCGGCCCCGGCCAGAAGGGTTGCCGCAAACGCCCGCCTCACCAGGGCCACTCCCATCCGAGAAGGTCGAACCAGTCGCGCAGCCCGTCCGCGGGCGTCTGCTCGGCGGGCGGGTCGACGGGATCGGGCGCCGGCAGTACCAGCACGGCGAAGGGATCGTCCGACCCCACGCCGGAGGCAAGGCCCAGTTGCTCCTCACGGGTGCGGGTGAGCGGCGCTCGCTCCACCGTCTCGGCCTTGACGTGCTCTGGGTGCAGGACGTCCACCGTCACCTGCCTGGCGATGGTGGCGCTGGGGACGTAGGCGTAGGCGGTCGCGGTGGCGGACTCCGTGGAGCCGTCATCGCGGGTGACCGTCACCGTCTGGCTGTCGTAGTCGCTGTCCCCGGGGCGGTAGAGGTGCACCGTTTTGGTGACCTGCTCGACCCTCTCCGGGTCGTGTGTGAGCTGCGTCAGCGGGGGGATGGGGATGTTCAGCGACGCCTCGAAGCTCACGTCCACCGTCACGGTGTGAATCGCCTCGCCGGCGGGCACGCTGAGCCGAAAGCTCGTCTCCCCGTCGGGGATGAAAGCGACGTTCGCAGTCGATGCTCCCGTGGACGCGGAGACCGTCCCCGCTATCTCCGTCACCTCGGCGTCCATCAGCGCGGTCTCGGTTACGCTCTCGTGCCCGGACACCGTCTGGAGCTCGACCAGGTGCTCGATGCCTGTCACGCACTCCGACTCGACCACGCCCTCCACGGCGCCGGTCGTCCAGCCGAGAGAGGCGAGGTTGAGGGTGCAGAGCTCTCCCTCAACCTCGGGGAGCGGGTACGGGATCTGCTCGTGGCCGACGGTGAGCGCCCCGGCCTGCCCGAGGGTGTCCTCCCAGGAGAAGGTGAAGGAGGGCGCCGGGCCGTGCAGGGGGAGCGAGTACTGGACCCGCTCCCCCTCGTCGAGGGTGGCCGAGCCCCAGAAACGGAGCCAGTTCCCCTCCGGGCCGCCGTATGCCCTCGCTCGCAGGTCTATGCTGGTGGCTGCTCTCAGGGTTACGGCGGCCCGGTCTCCAGAGACGGTGAGCCCCTCGACGAATATCCTCCTGCCCTCCACAGGCTTGGTGACCTCGAAGTCGATCTCGTCCCGCCAGGGCTCGTGCTCGTCTGCCAGAGCCGCCTGGGGGAGCGTCGCGGCCGCGGTCACGACGACGACGGCCACGACCGCTATCCACCCCCTCCAGCGCCTCTGGTTTCTGATCTCCAGCGTCTCGGCGCTGTGGCCGGGACGGTGCCGGTTCGCCTTCTGGCGGCGCTTGCCGAACCAGCCGTGGGGGCGGAAGGGCATCCGGCCGTTGCGGCGGTCCTTCCGCCTGTTCTTCTTCTTGCGCAGGTTGCGCAGGGCTCGCTTCGTTCTCCGCGCCATCAGCCTCAGGGGGCCGGGGCCACTCTTCACCGGCTGCGGCGGAGCGGGTGGATCACTGCGTACCAGTTGGGACACCGGCCCGGCGTAGCGCCGCGCCCCCAGCCGGTACTTGAGCAGGTCGGCGGCCACCAGGGGCAGCCGCCGGCCGCCTATCTTTCCGACGACCATCGCTATGCCGACCAGCCCGAGGACGACGGCCAGGGCCATGCGCACCTCCGAAGGGCCTACGGGGGCGTAGCGGTATGCGCCGTACGAGATTGCGCACACCGCCGTCACCGCCACGATCTGCGGGAAGGTGAATCCCAGCAATACCCGGTCCTCTGCCTGGACGTGAGTCGGGACCTCGTGTTCTCTCATGTGTCTCTCCTTACTCACGTCCGTCTAGCTGTCGGATGGAGGTGTGGGATCGGGCAGCACGTCGTCGATGTTGATTCCCGGGTCCACGACGGCGTTCATCACCAGCTCCACGACGCCGTAGGCGACCAGGGCCAGGACGATGCCCGCCAGGGCGGTCATCATTGCGCTCTTGCCGCGCTCCATCTGGTGGGGCGCTCCCGACGCCGTCAGGTACAGGTACGCGCCGTAGATGAAGAAGCCGACGCCGATGGCGCCCACGACGCCCAGCAGGATTCCCACCAGGTTTGAAATCGTCTGTGTAAGGTCTTCCATTCTTTTTCTCCTATCCGCTTGCGAGCCTTTCGCTCGTCTCTATCGATCGGGGTTCCTCCGCTCGGTTACCTGCACATCTCGCCCCCTCCGTTGTGGTACTGGCCGACGCGAGTCTCAATCGCGTCTGTTGATTGTCGTGGTTACTCCCCGCTGCTCCGTGGGGTGCCGCCGCCGCTGCCTCCGGCGGACGGGGTTGCCAGCGAGGCCGCCGAGCTCAGGCCGCTCGCGGCGGCCGACACGCCCGCGCTCGCCGCCATCGCACCCACCGCCATCCCGCCCGGACCTCCGGCGGCCCCCGCGATGAGCCCGATGGTCTTCGCCGAGCGCACCATCGTTCCGGGCAGGTTCATGCCGAAGTAGAGGGTGGAGAGCCAGGCGTCGAACGTCCCGGCGTTGCCCAACATCGACGGCACCCGGGTCGCCATGTAGACGAAGGCCAGGGACATGAGCAGTTTCCAGATCAGGTCCTGCACCGGCTCGAAGGCGGAGACGGCGGCGAACTGGTTGAGGAATCCGAATCCCAAAGCCAGGGCGATCAACTGCACCGCCTGCTGGAACACCGTCGTCATGAAGAGGCGCAGCCAGTGGCGGCCCCAGCCCGCCGTGTGGGGCAGAATCCAGAGCCCCAACGCGATGGGGGCCAGAGCCAGAAGGATGTCGATGAGCGCGAGGCGCAAGACCATCTGGACAATCACGTAGAGGACGAAGAAGCCGTAGACCAAGTAGAGAAGGGCGAGGACCTGGGCCATACCCACGCTCCCCGCCTGGACGGCGGTGAGGAAGGTGTCGAGGGGAGCCCTGAGCAGGTCTCCGGGGGTGACGTTCAGCTCTGCTGCGACGAATCCGGACACGGCGTCGGCGACGTCGAGGACCAGGGCGCACCACCACAGGGAAGACGCAGCGGCGACGAGGCCCAGGACGAGGCGGGGCACCAGCTCCCGCCAACCGGCCTGCTGGCGTCCAAGGTGCTCGCTCACGATGAGGCTGAGGCCCATCCAGCCGAGGATGACCACCAGGGCGCCCGACGTGATGGCCCAGACGACCATCCACGCCTGGCGCACCAGATCGTTGGCGTAGGTGAGGTCCGCAGGGGTGCCGGTGAGGATGTCGCTCATGAGCCGGAACCCCTCCGGCAGTTGTCGGCGTCCTCACCCGTCGCCCGCTCCACGACACCGCAGAGCGTTCCGTGGACCCCCTCGATCACCCAGCCGGCGAAGGCCCTTGCCCAACGCGCGGGGTTGAGGGCGGAGAGGATCTTGTCCCAGATGCGCCCCGGCTGGTGGATGGGGACGACGGCGTGGAATGCCCCTCTCTTGCCGTCCTCGGCGACGGCGATCATCGCCAGCAGGTAGGCCCGGTCGGGGTCGAGGTCGGGCTGCTCATCCAGGGCCGGGTACTCCCACGAGTACTCCCAGCCGTCGCTGCGATTCTTCTCGCCGCCCCGCACCTGGTACATGGCGCTTATCCAGTCCCCGGTGTCCGCGTCCCGGACGGCGTAGAAGAGGTCCTCGATCTTCCGGTCGAAGACGGGACGGGCGACGAACTCGCCCTTCTTCTTTCGCTCCACGAAGTCCCGGCCGGCGTTGACGAGGGTGAGCTCGTTACCGGACTGGGCCTGGGCGATCCCGCTGGACGGGATAGCCAGAAGCGCCGCCAGGAGCAGCGCGGAAACCAGGGGCAGTATCCGCCTTGCCGACCGGAGTTTCGATTTCAGCGCCAACTCGTTCACCTCCCTGCGATTTGCCGCGCTTCATGGAGTCGCGGCGTCTGCGGGAGAGTGTGAACAAGCGAAATCCGGGTGGAAACTGCTTATGAGGTATATCAATCGTGATGCACCTTATAAGGGAATTGGAAAACGGCCCGTTTCGTGCAGTAATGGGGGTGTACACGAGTTTGAGTTTTGTAACGACCTCGGCGAAGTGGAGTTTTCGTACTTGGGACAGGTGTAAATCACCCCCCTACAGGACGTAAACAGTGAACACTTCGTTGAAAGAGTACGTTCCGGAGAAAAGTCGTAACACCGGCTGGATGTGGGGGTGCAGAACATGAGCAATTCCGGCGGGTGCGTTGGGTTTTCGGGTGTTGAACGCGATGGATGTGGGGGTGCGTGACGCCGGTGTGAGACGGCGGCGGAAACCGGGCCAAAGCTGGGGCGAATTCGAGACTGTTTTACGAGAAGGAGGAAATTGCCATGAAAACGAACGAACACGGCATCGAGGACAGCAGGGACGTGGAGAACATGCACCACATGCGGCTCATGGCGCTGCTGCGAGAGCTGGTGCGGGAGAAGGGCTACAAGGGCGCGGCACGGGTGCTGGAGATCGACCCCCAGACGGTGACGGAGAGCGCGAAGACCGGGCGTCTGTCCCGCCGGGTCCGGGACTCGCTGGAGAGGGCGTTGCAGGAGGGCGTGGGCTCCGCTGCGTCCCGCCAGCGGGAGCGCAACGAGGCGCTGGAGAAGCGGGTCGAGGCTCTTGAGAAGGGCCATGTGGATCTGGGGAAGGACCTGCGCAGGCGGGTGGCGGCAGTCGAGGGCCAGGTGGCTTCCCTGGGTGGCGACGGACCCGAGGAGACCGGGGCCGGTCATGCCGGCGCCGGTCCCTCCCCACAGGCCTCAGGCGAGCCGGAGGGCAGTGCGTCGGGCCGGGACAGAAATCCTCCGACGAAGCCCTCCATGAGACGGGAGTACCCCGACCTGGTGACGCGGGAGCAGGCCGAGGACGACGAGGAGATATTCGGCGACGCCTACTCCCTTGTCGTCGAGTGGCGGGAGCTGAAGGAGGCGCACCCCGACGAGGGGAAGGGCCTTGAGTGGCTGGTGTCCAGGGAGCGTCTTCTGACGGTCGAGCTGGCGCTGCTCGAAGAGCACGGCATGACACTACCGCCTGAGAAGCAGCCACTGCGGGGTCTCGACCGGAGCGGGCAGACCAGCTGGCGCAGAACCGCGCTCTACGACACGCGTAGAGCGCGCAAGAGGACCGAGATTATTAGCAAGGTCCGGGGCGGCATTACGCTGGCCAGGTGGCGGAAATAGTGTCGGAGCTTATGCGCGAGTTCGGTGGACGAACTATATGAACTTTAGTTGAGGTACTTATGGACTGGATTGAACGATTTTGGCGGCAAGTGGTGAAAAGTCTTCACATCGGGTTTCGGTTGCGGTAATAATGAACGCACTGTTTGGCTTTCTCCAAGGTTTCCGACCATAGAAACCTGGGTGCGTGATCCCTGTTGCACGGGTCGACCTTAGAGTCTCCCACGAGGGAATGCTGGCAATGCGGAGTTTGACGTTGGTCCTTCGCAACCAGCGCGGGCCGAATCGACGGAGTTTGACACTGGTCCTTCGTTCTCGGCTCAGTCCGACGGTTGAAGTTTGACGTTGGTCCTTCACCCGCTGGGCACCGGTTCGGCGAGTTGGGGCTGATCGCTTCATCCCGCTGGACATGCGTCTGGCGGCTGGGGTTGATCGCTTCATCCCGTCGGACGCTCGTTCGGTGGTTGGAGTTGAGAACTCCTTCCGCTGGACACCTGGGACGGAGCGCTCCCTGCGCTTCTTCCCAAGCAAGCTGGTCGGAGTGCGTCTTTCGCTCCGGCCGGTTCAACATGCCTGCGGCACGGTTGACTGACAGCCTTCGCCGCAGCTTCGACACGCGCCGGTCTGCGACTGAGAAGCAGGCTGGTCGCTTCACGTCTCGCAGCTTTCCCCCTGACGCTATCCACCCTGGTCGAGCTGCGTCTTCTTTCACCCCACTCCGGCTTCCGCGTTCGACGTTGGATCGCGGGCGGAGTGCGTCTTCGGCAATCGGACACGGAGTCAACGGTACACAACACACAAGGAGGTACAGCGCATGGACGAATCACGGACACAGGACATGACGGAGCAGTACGTGGGACCGAGCGCGATGCGAATAGCGAACCTGCTGCCTCACCGGGTCAGCTTCGAGCGGGGCTGGTTCTGGACGACGACGGCGGTCTGTCACGGCGGCAGGTCGGACGGGCTGGCGTTCCGGCAGCAGCCCGACGGCAACGGCATAGAGGTCAAGTGCCACACCGGGAGCTGCTCGGCCGGCGTGGTGATAACTGAGTTTGAGGCGCTCATCGGGCTGCCCGTTTGGACGGCCTACGAGCCGGTGCGCGAGGCGGCTGACAAGACCCCCGAGAAGCGGCCCTGGTGGAAGCGGGTCGTCGTGGCCGGGATGGTGGTCCTGGTCGTTGCGGCGCCGCTGATCACCGGCGACATGGAGGTCTTCGCACTGAACCTCGTCGGGCTTTCGATCGGCGCGCTGCTGCTGAGGCGGGTCCTCGTGCGGCGCACGGTGCGGAGGTTCCGGCGCTGACCGGGCGGGCTTCCGCTCACTCACAACCTCATTCCCAACACTCAAGGGCCGTCTCCATCCGGGGGCGGCCCTTCTTCTTTGCCCGCGAGCGGGCGCAGACCGGCAAGGCAATACAAGGCAGATGCACTAAGGAGGTGCGTAATGACGACGGCGACATTGGCAGCAGTAAACCGGACGGTGGACACGGAGACGGTGCGGCCCAGGCGCAGCCTGGAGGAACTGGTGGACCAGCTCTTCGCGGCGATGGGGTTCATTGAGGAAGAGCCTGAGACGCCCGAGCAGACCGCGACGCGCTCGATCCACGAGGCGAGGCGGCTCAGGCAGGCGGGGAACGTTGACTCCGCGCTGGAGGTGCTCGGAGGCGTGGACACGGCGAAGTCGGCGCCGAGGGAGGCCCGGTGGGCCTTCTCCGAGTGGAAGCAGTTGGTCAAGCGGCGGTTCGGAGACCGCGGCGCCCTGGTCTACAGCCAGGGCGTGGGGAGAGCGGCAGCCCTGGTGCCCAACGGCGCCGGCGGGACGCTGGAGGTCGCTGCGGTCCTGGGGATGCGCTGGCGGCCGGGCAAGGTCGTCTCGGAGCGCAGCCTCCGGGGCCTGCGGCCCCTGGCCGGAGGTGCGTGATGGTCACGGCCAACGTGGACATCCCGACGTTGAAGGAGCGTCACCCCCTGGGCGACACGGTGGAGGCGGCAGGGGTGCGGCTCAGGGGAAGGGGCAGGGTACGCCAGGGCGTCTGCCCCTTCCACGACGAGGCGGAGGCCAGCTTCACGGTGTACTCCGACTCGGAAAGGTTCTACTGCTTCGGGTGCGGCCTGGGCGGCGACGTCCTGGACTTCATCCAGCAGGCCGAGGGCCTGAGCCTGCCGGAGGCCATCGCGCGGCTGGACGGGGGCCACAGGCCCGTTTCCCAGGGTACCCAACGTACCGTACCGTCACGACGTTCGAAGACCGCCGCGCTTCCCCCACGCGACCCCGCCCTGCTCACGGCGGCGGCGCGCTTCTACGCCGGACATGTCCGGCGTTACATAGAAGCGCGGGAGTACCTGGCCTCGCGAGGTGTCGGCCCGGTGGCCGCCGTCCGCCTGGGTCTCGGCTATTCGCCGGGCGGCGGGCTGCGGCAGGCCCTGGAGTCCCTCGGCTTCACCGAGAAGCGCATCCGGGACTCGGGGCTGTTCATGGAGCGTGGAGCGGAGCGGTTCGCCGGGATGGTCGTCGTCTCCGACGCCTCCGGCGGCCTCGTCCGCTGGCTTGCGGGCCGGGCCCTTGACGCCGGTGCCAAGCCCCGGTTCCAGGCCCTTCCCGGCCCCAAGCCGGTGCTCGGACTCGGAAGGCTCGGCCCCGCGCCGCCGTGGGCGGTAGTCGCTGAGGGCCTGTTCGACTGGCTCGCCCTTACCGGATGGGGCCTTCCCTCCGTCGCCGCCCTGGGCACCCAGGGGGTTGAGCGGGTCGCCTCCGCCCTCCGGGGCTGCCCCCGTGTCTTCCTCGCCTTCGACGGCGATGACGCGGGCCGGGAGGCCGCGGAGCGGCTTCTGACCCTGCTCGGACGCAGGGCCGCCGCCATCGCCCTTCCCCCCGGCGTCGGCGACGTGGGCGAGCTTGCCGCTCTCCCCCACGGGCGGAGTGCCTTCATCCGCCTGCTCTCACAGGCGGCACGTTCCGCCCGCTAGCGGCTCTCCGCCGCTCTCCTGCGGGCCTCCCCAGCCCGCCGTTCACTCCCCCACTTTCACCACCAAGGAGGACCTATGCCCGATTCACGACGGGCGTTGCCCGCGCACGGCTTCCCCGTAGAGGGAATCCGCATCGCCCATTCGCTACAGGAACAAGGAAGGAGAAACGACATGCTCAACAGGAACGGCAACCACAACGGAAACGGCGTCCACAAGGACACCGCAGTCGCCGTTAGGAACGGCAACGGACACAAGCCCGACGCAGTCATAGTCGGTGAGCACGACCTGCTCTGGGACGGGCTGTCGCCCGCCGTCACGCAGGCGCTCGGACAGCCTCTCGACGCAGGACTGGTCTCGCAACGCAAGGGGCGCGGCGGCAGGTCCTTCGACTACCTCGAAGGCCACGCCGTGATCGACCAAGCAAACCGCATCTTCGGCTATGGGGGGTGGGGCTACGAGCTGGCTGGTGACGTGACCCTGCGCCAGGTCGAGACGGTCGATCCCCAGACCGGCGAGGTGAAGGTTTCGCTCGGCTACAGCGCCCCGGTTCGGGTCACCGTCGCCGGAGCTCTGCCCCGCACCGACACCGGCGTCCACCCGGTGACGGAGGACAACCTGGACGGCCACGACACGGCGATGAAAGGATCGGTCACCGACGGCATGAAGCGGGCGTTCCGCAGCTTCGGCGTCCAGTTCGGAAACGGCTTCTACGGTGACCAGGCACCGAGGAGCGCGCCGCAGCCTGAGCGGGTCGCCACGCAGACAAAGGCCAACGGCAAGCCCGCCCAGGCCGTGTCCAATGATCGCACCGAGTCCCAGGTGGAGATGCTGCGCAGGCGGCTCTTCGAGATCGCCTCCGAGCAGGGCCTCGACGAGGATCAGGTGCGGAGCGCCGTGGTGGACCGGATGGGCAAGAGCATCGACGACCTGACGGCCGCCGAGCTCGGGCCGCTGGTCGAAGCCGCCGCCAACAAGCTCCGGCAGATGCAGCAGGCCCAGGCCGCCTAGTCCGCCGGTCCAATCGGGTTCGGAATTTGCGGGGCCGTCTCCTCCGGGGGGCGGCCCTACTTTTTGTTACAGGAAGGGAGGACAACATGGTTACGACGACCGCAACCTACACACCCTGGGGCTGGACGTATGACATTGTGGAGCTTGCCGAGGGAATCTGGCGGGTCTGGACACCCTCACATGCCGGGCTGAAGCTCAGCCGGGAGCGGTGGGACTCTCTTCCCGCCACAGTTCGCGAGACGATGCTCACTCCGGGCTTCGCCGAAGAGGACTGCGAGGAGCCCAGAGCGCGGCTGCTGCTGGGCATCGCCGACGACCGGGACAGGGAAATGGCGCTCACGGTCGCGTGCTACTTCGACCGCTACGCTCCGGCGCTGCCGTACCTCCGCCATTACCCGCCGGGCCTCCACTACCACGCCATCGCCTACTGGTGTGGCCTGGCTACGGACCCATTCGAGCGGTTCGACACCCGCGTCGAGGCCGAGTCCTTCGTGGGCGATGCCGAACTGGTCCGAGCCAACGGGAGGATGGAGGCGGTCGAGTGCACCGACGCCCTCCCGCTATGCACCCGGAAGGGAAGCAGGCCATGACCGCGCAGACACGGCCGAGGCCGCGCAGCCTGCCCAGCACGACGACGAAGCTCCAGACGGAGATGGGCAACCTGTACGTGACCGTCTCCGTCGACGGGGACGGCGAGCCGTTCGAGGTCTTCGGATTCCTCGGCAAGGGCGGGAGCTTCCAGCACGGCGTGACCGAGCTGGCCTGCCGACTCATATCCCTGCACCTGCGCAGGGGCACCCCAATGGAAGAGGTGATCGACCAGATGCAGGGCATCCAGGAGATGGCGCCGTTTTTCAACAAGATGCCCGACGGCAGGAGCGTCGCCGTTCTTGGACTGGGCGACGGGATCGCCCACATCCTCAAGGCGCATCTGAAGGCCAGGGAGGAGCGGGAGGCGGCGGAACCGGTGGAGGCGAAGGCCGCATGAGCGGAGCTCACAACGGCATTCGAAGTGGGGTCGTCTCCTCGAGGGGCAACCCCGCTTTCCATCTACAGGACAGACGGAAGGAGCAAGCGATATGACGACTGAGACCATCGACAGGGCGGAGGTCTTCTCCCGTCCTGCGGCGCGATTCGACGAAGACGGCAACATCGAGGTGCGCGCCTCGGCGGCCCTGGGCTGCCGCCGCGCCCTCTGGTACGCAGTGACCAACTACAAGCCCACGAATCCTCCCAGCGAGGAATCGCTGACGGCGATGGAGGCGGGCAACGCGCTTGAGCCGGTTGTGGTGCGGGCGATGGAGCGGGCTGGCTGGCAGGTCGATCCCGCCGACCCGCAGGACCCGAATCAGGTGGCAGTGAGGGTCGGCCCCAACATGATCGTCACCGGTCACCCCGACGGCACGGTGCGGATGCCAGTGGAACGGGGCGAAGCGGTCTCCGAGTCGGCGACGGTCCAAATGCTGCTGTTCGGAGACGAGCCTGCGGCTCCCCCGTACGGCGATCAGATGGTCGTAGAGATCAAGACACGGGGACCGGAGGCGTTCAAGCGCTGGCGGACGCTGGGCGCCGAGCGCAGTCACCCGGCGTCGGTGGCCCAGGCCGCCTTCTACACGCTCGGCACCTACGGCGACCTGCGGGACGTGGTGATCGCCACGATGGACACGGGCAGCCGCACCTGGGACTACGAGCGGATACCAGCCGAGCGGCTTGAGCGGGCCCTGCAGGACGCTTGCGAATGGCTCGGCGAGGTGGCGGGACACCACGTATTGAACGGGCCCGACCCCGACGCACTGCCCGAGCGCGACTTCTCGGCCAATAGCTGGCAATGCCGAAGCTGCCCGTTCCTGGCGGTCTGCCTGCCGGGTTCGACTGAGGTCGGCGATGAGCCTGAGACCGAAGAAAGGGAGGTGAGCGATCAGGGGGCGAGGGACGCGGTGGCGGCCTACTCGGAGGCCCAGGAATCCCTCAAAGAGCCTGAGAAGGCCAAGCGCACCGCGCTAAGCACCCTGAAGGCATGGATGCGCCGTCATGGGGACACGAAGGCGACGGTGAACGGCAGGACGGTCAGCCTCGTGCAATCGAAGCGTTACTCGGCTAACTACCGCCGTCTCAACGAGCTGCTCGACCCGGAGGTCCGGGCGGAGGTGGTGACGGAGAGCGAGTCGGAGTACGTGCGGGTCAGCTAGTCGCTCCCTGCTGGGGGCGCCAGACGGGGCCGTGTTTCCTCTACCGGGGAACCGGCCCCGCTCCCGTATCGGAGTACGGGACAAGCTTCATTCAAAAGGACGCGGGAAGACCGCGCTACTTCACACAAAAGGAGAAATCGAAATGGCAAGGACGATCAACAAGGTAGAACTTTTGGGAAGAGTGGGCACGGATCCGGAGATGAGCTACACGCCGAACGGCACCGCCGTCACCAAGCTGCGGCTGGCGACCGACCGCTACCGCAAGGACGCAGAGCCGGAGACGGATTGGCACAACATCGTGGTCTGGAGCGCGACGGCGGAGGCCGTGAACCAGTACGTCTCCAAAGGCGACAGGATCTACGTCGCCGGCCGCCTCGTCCACAACAGCTGGGAGGGAGACGACGGCCAGCGCCGCCACCGCACCGAGGTCCACGCCTCCGAGGTCGTGTTCCTCGACTCCCGGAACGGCAATGGCAACGGCGGCGACGGGCAGTCGGACGACGCCTCGCCCTTCTAGCCAGCCGGTCAACAGCCGCATACCGACGTTCGCATTAGCCGGACGCGACACGACGGGGCCACATCCACCTACAGGAGGCGGCCCCGCTTCTGTTCTAGCCGATAACTAAGGAGGCCGACATGACCCGCAAGAAGAACGCGAACGAGGACGCCGCGCTGACCAACTCCGAGTCCGCGCTGCTGGAAGCGTTGCGTAGCAACCTGAACCTGCTGGGCGAGATCGCCATGCGCTACGAGGTAGCCACGAGGCCGGAGGGCCCGGAGAACCCGCCCTCCATCGGCTCCCCTCGCGACGTTCACAGCCTACTGGGGCCGGAGATGTCCCAGCTAGCCCAGGAGCAACTGCGCGTGCTGCTGCTCGACAACCACAACAAAGTGATCGGCCAGCGGGTCATCTACCAGGGTAACGTGAACTCGTCGATGGTCCGCGCCGCCGAGGTGCTGAGGCCCGCCGTCATAGAGGCGGTCCCCGCGGTCATCATCAGTCACAACCACCCGTCCGGCGACCCCGACCCCAGTCCCAACGACGTGATGATCACGCGGAGGCTGAAGCAGGCGGCGGAACTGCTGGACATCGAGCTCCTCGACCACATCGTCATCGGCGGGAAGCGGCACGTCAGCCTCAAGGACCGGGGGCTGATGGCCGGATAGAGCCGGTCCCACCCCGCAGGTCGAACGGAAATCAAGAGAAGAGAGAGGAAGACATGACAGACGAATACATTCGGAACGCGCCCATCAGGTGGAAGGTCACGGGGGCCGGGTTCGTAATGCAAGGCGGGTTCGTGGCCCTGGTGGACAGGAACCCGGACCCGTACGCCTGCACCGCCTACGGAGGTCCGTCGGAGGGCATGGAGGCCCACCTGAGCACCTGCCGCGAGACCTGGGCCACGGTTTGGGCGCTGGAGGGCGACACCCTCGAGGAGGCGAAACAGGCCCTGGCGGAGTCCCGTTTTCGCGGTGCCGCCTACCACGTGAACGACTGCGAACTCCTCGACGACCGTCCCCCTGAGGACGCGCTCCAGCGCAAGAAGGACTGAATCGACCGGGGGCACACGCCGCCCGGCTCATCACGCGAGGGACTCGCACCCCGCGCATCGAACCAACTAAAACCACGAAGGAGGTCGCAATGCTCGCGACTCACACCGCAGACCCCGAAGACCCCGTATCTGGTACGGGGCAAGTTCTGTTCACCATCAGCGCAGGCGGCTTCTCCGCCGCCGTGGACGCCTTCGCCCGCGACGAGGGGACGGAGGGCCTCTGGTTCGTCTCGATGGTCGGCTCCCAGACAGCACTCAAGGCGATTTGGGCGTCGCTCCTGAAGCAGCACCCGGACGCCGCTCACTTGATCCGTGGTGCTGACGGAATGGCGCTGCATGGCGGGTACCAGAAATGCGTCATCCCGTACGAAACCATCGGAACCTGGACGACCAAGATCGCCCGCCTGCCCGTCTCAGGTGGGTGGCATGCGCTCGTGTACACGAAGCAGGCGGAGTTTCGGTTCGAGAAGGACTCTTTCCTCTTACTGGCACAGAACGCGGAGGAAGCTCCCGAACTGCACCACCGCTTCCTCGACAAGCGCAGCCCGCTACCCCTGCACGGCTCGTGGGCAGGGTGGCTCTGGGAGCGGGGCATTGAGGAGGGGGAGATAGTCCCCTTGCAATCGGTCGGCATCTCCGCCTACCGGTGTTCCCCCAAGGCCGACAAGCTCCGCGAGGACCTGTCCGACGCCGTTGCGTCTGGCAGGCTGACGTTGCCCAGGGAGGCGTCCGATGGATAGGACGCTGAAGCGGGCCAAGCGCAACAACAAGCGGCGTGGCCGGCGCAACCACGCGGCGTGGCCGCGCTTCTGCCCCGACGGTATCCACTGCCGCTACTGCCCGCACGACGGCTCCAAGCACCTGTGCCAGTCCGGGCAGCCGCACTTCTTCCGGCCCGCGACGGAGGCCGAACGATACGACTCCTGGGTCAAACTCTACCGGCACACCCCCGTATCGAGTACGGGGCAGGCTCTGCCGGAGAGCGGCTCGGTGCTGGTACGGCGGATCACCGTCGCCAACAGCGCCGAGCTTATCACCGCCTACTGCGCGGCCTGCGCTGAGAGCATGGATACGGACCAGGTGCTGTGCTACCAGAGGAATCTCGCCATAGGGGAGGTGGTCGGACTCGACACGCACAACAAGAACATCGCAATCGCCGCCTGAGGGCGGCGGGAAAGGAGAGACGACATGAGACTGGAAGCCCAGGCGAAAGGGGGCTACTACCCCACGCCCGACGGGGTGGTGGACTTGATCGCCGAACTGATACACACCCCAAACGGCAACTACTACCGGAACATGGAGACCCTGCGTATCCTCGACCCCTGCTGCGGCGCCGGGGACGCGCTCTACCGGCTTGCCGAGGGTCTCAACCGGCCCAACGCCGTCTCCATCGAGACCTACGGCGTCGAGCTGCACCGCGACCGGGCGGTGGAGGCCGAGCGCCGCCTCGACCGCGCCCTGGCCTCGGACCTGTTCGCCACGTCGATAGCGAACGGGGCCTTCGGCCTGCTTTACTTGAACCCGCCGTACGACTTCGATTCGGGGGGAGACAAGCGGACCGAGCACGCCTTCCTGATGCAGACCACGCGCTACCTTGCCGAGGAAGGCCTGCTGGTCTTCATCGTCCCGCGGCAGCGGTTGGCGGTCTCGGCCCGCTACCTGTCCACCCACTACGGGCGGATGCAGTGCTGGTCATTTCCCGACCCGGAACGCGAGGTCTTCGACCAGGTGGCGCTGTTCGGCTATCGAAAGAAGGACCCCGTTCCCGACGCTCCCGCGGAGAAGAGAGTGCTGGAGTGGGCGTTCGGAGAGCCGGGGCCGCTTCGCCCTCGCTCCCACCCGGTATTCACCCCGGCCACGACGCCCAGCGGCGACGTCCTGTTCGCCACGCGGACGGTCGATCCCGTCGCAGCGGCGGCTGAGGCTCGACGGACGGGGCTTTGGGCCAACACGGAGATCACTGACACGCTGTGGCCCGCGAAGGACAGCCGCACCCGGCCCCTGATGCCCCTGAAAAAGGGACACATGGCGATGCTGGTGGCGGCGGGGTTCCTCGACAACCTCGTCCTCGAGTCGGAGGGACGGCGCATCCTGGTCAAGGGGCGCACCGGCAAGGAGATGACCCTCGTGGAGGACTCCCCGCAGAAGGAGGTCCACCGGGAGAAACTCGTAACGACCGTGGTGGCCCTCGACCTCGACGGCGGCGTGATAGAGGACATCGCGGCGTAGACGGCTCGCGCCGCCGGGCCTCATCCCCACGAGGCTCCGTCTTCCCTCTACGGGGACGGCGGGCCTCGCCGACCCTGCCCCGTCCCTGATACGGGGTCATCGGAAGCGACGCAGAACACACTCTATATAAGTAAAGGAAAGTGAACGAGATGCAGACAACTATGACCCTCGAAACCTGCTGCCGGTGCGGACAGACCATCGGGCCCGACGAGCCTTACATGCAGAGCGCATCGGTGGACATCGACGAGTTTAGCCGGAAGGCCATCTCCTTCGCGGCCAAGTCGTACCACCTGACGGGACCCTGCCACGACGACGCCAGGCGTAGGGAGCGCGCCGAGCTCGACGCGCTCAGGGCATCCCTGAAAGCCGCATAGCCTGCCACAGGCAGCAAGGCTCGCACCGTCGAGCCGCACCACGAGGCCCGCCACCGTGCTAGGCCTCGCACATTCAAATCACTGCTTGGGGGGCTTTGCCAACCCAATCCCCCCAACCGGTGGGGAGGGCGCAGTGCGTCTTCCGCAGCCCTCCGCCTCGTGGCAGAGGTGAGCTGTGGGAGACGTGCGTCCGGGTCCCGGCGTCGTCCTCCGGCCACTAACGGAAAGGAGGACGAAACGACATGAACCTCGGAGAGTTCATAGACAGATTCAAAGAGGCGATAGCCCGGCGGGTGGTCGAGTCCTACCCGCCTCTCTACCGCCCCTCGGAGAACGGCGGCAGGCTGCCCCGCCTGCTCCGCAACCCCCTCGGGGCGCAGGCCGACGCCATAAGGGGCGCGGCCCTCTCCCTCAAGGCCCACCGGGGCACCACCGTCGTCGGGGAGATGGGCACGGGAAAGACCTTCATCGGCGCGGCGGCGGCGCACATGGCGGGGTTCAAGAGGATACTTGTCCTCTGCCCGCCGCACCTGACCAGGAAATGGAAACGGGAGGTGGAGCAGACGGTGCCCGGCGCCCGCGCTGCAATCGTCACTTCCATCACCGACTTGGAGAACCTTCGCCACTCCGTGGGCTCCGGCCCCCTCTTCGTGGTGATGAGCAGGGAGCGAGCGAAGCTCTCCTACCGTTGGAAGGCCGCCGTCACCTATCGCTGGGCGACGTCCGGGGGAAGGCTCATACGGGAAGAGGATACGGGGGAGCCGTTCCGGGTCCCCTGCTGCCCCGACTGCACGGCGCAGGTCGTCGACAAGGACGGGGTGCCGCTGACGGAAAAGGACCTGAACCGCCGCAAGCGCACCTGCGCAGGGTGCGGCTCACCCCTGTGGCATGCCGACAATTCCGGCCCGAAGAGATACCCATTGGCCGACTACGTGAAGCACTGGATGAAGGGATTCTTCGACCTGCTGATCGGTGACGAGATTCACGAGTACAAGGGGAGAGGCTCGGCCCAGGGGATCGCCGCCGGGGTCCTCGCGGACGCCTGCGGCAAGTCCCTCAGCCTGAGCGGGACCCTCATGGGAGGGTACGCTTCCACGCTCTTCCATCTGCTCTACCGGTTCTCGCCGGAGATACGGACGGAGTTCGGGCGCTCCGAGGAGGGCCGGTGGATCAAGCGGTACGGCTTCGAGGAGGTCACGATCGGGAGGCCGGACGACGGGGCCGTGGAGGACGGGCGCAACAGCCGTCGCCGCAAGTTTCGCAAGGTGGTGCGGGAGAGGCCCGGGCTGGTCCCGTCGGCCCTCTTTCACATCATCGCCAACACGGTGTTCCTGCGCCTCTCGGACGTGGCCTCGGGCCTGCCCGACTACGAGGAGCAGATCCTCCTGTCCTCGATGGACTCCGAGGAGGACTCGACGGGCTACTCCCAGCGCTCGGCCTACAACAAGGTGTTCGAGGAGCTTCGCAAGGAGTTGGCGAACGCCCTGAAGTCGGGTTCCAAAAGGCTGCTGGCGACCTACCTGCAGACGCTGCTGGCCTACCCGGAGGGCTGCACCAAGGGGGAGACGGTCTTCGACCCCCGGAGCGGGGACGTCATCGTGCAGGTGCCGCCGCTGTCCGAGGAGAAGCTCTACCCCAAGGAGAAGTCACTGGTGGACCTGGTGGCGGCAGAACGGCTGGCCGGGCGCAGGGTGCTGGTCTACGTCACCCACACGGGGACGCGGGACATCACAGGGCGGATGGACGAAATCCTCACCCGGCACGGGTTCCGCGTGGCGGTGATGAAGGCCGACGCGGTGGCTCCCGACCGCCGCGAAGCGTGGGTTGCCGACAGGGTCAAGCAGGGCATCGACGTGATGATATGCCACCCGAGGCTGGTGCAGACCGGCCTTGACCTCATCGACTTCCCCACGCTTTGCTGGTTCGAAACGGATTACAGCACTTACGTCATGAGGCAGGCTTCCCGCCGCTCCTGGCGCATCGGGCAGACCCTCCCGGTCAAGGTCGTGTTCATGTCCTACCGGAACACGCTGCAGGCCGACGCCCTGAAGCTGGTGGCGAAGAAGATGCAGAGCTCCCTCGCCGTCGAGGGCGAGCTGCCGGAGGACGGGCTTGCGGCCTATGGGGACGAAGGCGACGACATGATGATGGCCCTGGCCCGCAGGATCGTCAGTGGTGACGAGGACGACGCGGAGACGGTGGAGGAGGTGTTCGCCCAGGCCAAGGACGCCGAGGCCACTGCCGAAGAGCTGCTGGTGGACGACGGCTGGAAGGTCGTCGACGTGGAACCGGAGGCCGTCGAAGTCAACGGAACCAACGGGACGGGCAACGGTCACCACGACCCCTTCGGCGTCGGGCCGACGGTCGAGCTGGCCCCGGCAAACGGTCACGCCAACGGCAACGGCCACCATGACGACGAGACCCCGGAGCCGTCCGCCGCCGGCGGATCGCTGTTCTCCTGGGCCGAGTTCATGGCCGAGCCGGTGAAGCCCAGGGGCCGCAGGAAGAAGCCCCAGCCCGCAAGCCTCTCGATGTTCGAGTGGGCGATGACGCTGGAACGGCAGCGCGAGGAAGAGCCGGTTGGCACGGGACGCTAGACCGCAGTTTACGGGGAGAGGCCGCCGTCAACGGAGCGGCGGCCTCCCCAGAGACGGCAACGAAGCAGCACCAAGCAAGAAAAGGAGATGAGACAATGGCACGCATTTTCGTATACGACGACCGCGAGTTCCCCGACCCCGACGCCGGGATGACCGTCGATGAGGTGAAGGCGACTTTGAGCGACTTCTACGGCGAGATCGCCAACGCCTCGGTGAAGGAGACCAAGAGGGGAGAGGACACCATCTACGAGTTCCAGCGGCGGGTGGGCACCAAGGGTTCCTTCACGCCCGCCCGGAGCTAGGAAGGGGGCCACATGGACACCCGCACCTTTACAGGTCTGCTGGCGGCGACCCCGCCGGCGGACCTCAGCATCATCGAGCTCACGGCGGAGCTCACACGGCCCGACGGCTCGTTCGACCTGGACGCCGCGGCCGCACGGCAGAAGGACGTGGAGATGGCCTGCACACAGGCGCAGGACTACGCCTCGGCCACCGGGCGGCTACTGGAGGCGATGCGATGGAAGCTGCTGCGCCAGCGCTCCTGAGCGGTCTTGCGAATAAACTCCTGCGGCGTCCGCCGTCGCTGCGGGAGTTGGTGACGCTGGTCGGCTACGCCGACGACTACGCATGGTTCGCGGGGCTGGTGCGCCGCCTCTTCCCCCAGGAGGCCGAGGCAACGCTTGCGGCCCCCGACATACGCACGAGGGTGGAGCGCTTCGCCAATCTCTTCGGGGAGCGGCACTTCCCCCTCTACGCGCCGGTGATCGAGTTCTGGACGGACGCCGAGGGGGAGGAACCGCCGTGGTCCTGGCTGCGGCGGGGCATCCCCTTCGACCTGATGGGCTTCGGCTACGACGGCCTCCACGAGATGTGGAACGGTTACAGCGATGGGATCTCGGCCCTGGCCCTGCTGGTCAGGCCCCCCGACTCCTTCTACTCGGAATCCGATGAGATACGGGTGGCGTGGTTGGAGTCGGCCTCCGAACGCATCCCGCAAGAGACTCTGGTCAGGATTCCCCAGGGCGGCATACCCCTCAAAGCCCTCACCGAGACGCTGAAGGAAACAAGGTTCGAGGGTGCGGCCCACGCCGCCGCCTGGGTCTGGGCCGAGACCGGCAACTTCTTCCTCGACCATTCCTACGACGATGGGATGTACGACGGCTTCTGCGACCCCTGGGACGACGACATCATCCGGGAGGGCACCGAGGAGTGGCGCAAGGCCAGCGCCCTCATGGACTCGGTGTGCAAGCTGGGCGACTGGCTGGAGGAGGACCTACCCGGCCGCTTCGCCGAGATGCTGGACTTCGTCCTGGAGCGGGAGGCCAATCAACTAAAGGAGGAGAACGATGAGCAATGAACCCGATGCGACCCGGTGGTCGCTTCCGGGCGTGACGGACGCGCCCAAAGACGACCTCAAAATACAGATGGAGGTCTACGGAGAGACCATCCTGCTGCGGGGCTTCGACGGCGACTCCACATGGGTCAGGACCGTCTCGGCGGACGAGATCGCCAACGTGTTCACGAAGCACCTGGGGTTCTCGTCGGGGCTGCTGTCCCAGGAGGCCATCTGGTGGAACCAGGGCGAGACCGGGCAGGTGGTGGCCCTCTGGCGGCCGCCGCAGGTCTGGTCGGTGGCCCTGCAACGGGAGGCGTTCAAGCCTCCTACCCGGCTCAGGCTGCCCATGCCGGGGCTGGTCTTCGTCTGCTCGCCGGGCCGCGCCCCCTGGGTCTACGCCGCAACGGAGCGGCCAAATGACCCTGAGCAGCAGCTCTTCCGGGCCCCTGCCTTCAACGTCTTCAGGGACGGGCGGGTCTGCCCCGGAAGCCACAAATTCCCCGAGGAGGTGGGACTGATACCGGAAGGCTTCTTCCAGTCCTTCTTCTCCCTTACCGGGGACACCCGGGAGCGGTCGAAGAAGCACCCTGACAACCTGATCGCACTATGGGAGGAGATAGATGAAAAGACCGAGTACCCGATGGAGGACCTTGTTCCCCAGTGCACGGTGGCCCAGGCGATGGCGGTCTCCGAGGGGAGACGTGGCTACCGGTAGCGCTAGCGACGCGCCGGGGCCGGTGGGCTACCTGGTCAACCACCCCGGCGGGCTCGCCGGTGTCCACGGCATCGGCTACGACTACGTTCTGGGATTGGGCGGCGTCTACGTCCAGTCCGAGAGCGCGCACCTGACGGCGCGGGTGCCGGTCGCCCTCAGTGCGGTTCGCGGGCTTGCTCCCGTGGCCGAGAAGGTGGAACTCTCCCACGGCCGCATCCCGGCAAGCCTGTTCGAGTTGGGGCAGCGCTGGTTCCAGGACGCACCGGACACCGAGCGGTTCTTCGCCGTTCGATGGGACCGGCGCGCCTACCGGCTGGTCGTGCCCCCGCAGGCCGGGACCGCAACGAGACTCGCGTATAAACCCCCCGCAGGGGTGGTCGCCGAGTTCCACTCCCACGGAGGCTCCCGCGCCTTCTTCTCGGCCACCGACGACCGGGACGAGCAGGGCTTCCGCATATACGGCGTCGCCGGACGCCTCGACACCCCCCGGCCCGAGCTGAGTCTCAGGGTAGGCGTCTACGGCCACTTCGCCCCGGTGGGGTGGTCGCAGGTGTTCGACGGCCCACAGACGGAATCGACGCTAGACATCAATCCAACGACAAGGAGGTAACCCACCGATGCCCTACTACCTGGACAACGAGTTCCTGCTGGACAATCCCTGGATCACCGTGGTCGGCTGCGGTGGGACCGGCGGCTTCGTGGCCGAGGGTCTCTGCCGCCTCTTCCAGGGACGGGAGGCCACCATCGCCCTGGTCGATCACGACCGGGTGGAGCCCCACAACCTGCTGCGCCAGAACTTCTACGCGGAGGACGTGGGAAGGTTCAAGAGCCAGGCTCTGGCCGACCGGCTGGCACACGCCTACCGGCGGCCCGTCGGCTACTCGGTCTACCCCTTCCGGGAATACGACGACTCCCGCTCCCACGGGCACGGCTACCCCGGCCTGCCGGCCTACGGCGACAGCCTCATCATCGGCTGCGCCGACAACGCCGCCGCAAGGAGGGCGATGGCGGGGTGCCTGCCGGGAGACCCGCGCCGGTGGCTCATCGACGCGGGCAACGACACCAACTGGGGCCAGGTCCTCATCGGCAACGTCGCCGAGCCGGTGACCCTGGACGAACCTCCCTTCACCGGCGAGACCTGCCTACTGGCCCCCGCGCCCACGCTCCAGCGCCCAGACCTGCTGACAGCCGTGTCGACCAGGCCGCCGGACGTGGACTGCGCCGCGGCCCTCGACCTCACCGACCAGGACCCGACCATCAACCAGATGATGGCGTCGCTGCTCTTACAGGTGGTCCGCCGCATGGTGGCGGGCTCCTGCCCCTTCCTGGGCCTCTATCTGGACATGGAGCAGGGCACGGTCACCCCAAGCTACGTCACGCCGGAGGCGGTGGTGCGAGTGGTCGGGCCCGGCTCCGAGTGGGAAATAGAGACCTAGCGGTCAACGCACAAGCACACGCTCAGAGAAGAGACAACGATAGGAGAAACCATGTCTGACAAGAACGGAAACGCCACGACCACGACCATGTGGCAGGACAACCACAGCGGGCTCCGCAGGCACAAGCTCATGACGAAGGAGCTCGGGGAGAAGATCCCCAAGCTCTACGCCAACGAGGATGTCGCCGACTACGACGCCGTCGTCGCCAGGGTGAAACTTTTCAGTCCCTACACCGGCTGGCGCTGGTACGTCACCGAGTGGGACGCCGAGACCGGGCTCTGCTTCGGCCTCGTCGAGGGGTTCGAGACCGAGTTCGGGCACTTCGCGCTCGACGAGTTGGCGGAGGCGACCGTGTTCGGCCAAGTCCCCGCCGTCGAGCGCGACCTGTACTGGGAGCCGAAGACCCTCGGCGAGATCAGGAGAGAGGCGAGGGTCGCAGCATAGCAAAGGGGTGAAGAAACGAAGAGACAAGAAAAGGAGAAGACCATGGCTGACGAGAAGGGAACGGAAGCAACCCGCTCGGATGCGCCGAGCGCAGACGACAGTCTCTTCGGAGACAGGGCGGACGGCGCGTCTCCGGCGGCTGTCGCGGAGGAGGGAGACTCCAACGATGCGGATGCCGGAGAGCAGGACCCCAAGAGGGAGGCCGAGCAGGACGGACAGGGTTCCGACGATACCGGAGAGCAGGACGCTCCGCCGGAGGACCTCAAGATCGTCGTGTCCATCAAGGCCGGCATGGCCACCATAGGGGTGCAGCAGCCCTCGTCGGACCCGCACATCGAGATGTTCAACGATGGTGACCTGACCGGCCTGACGCAGGAGACCCTGGCGGTGGTCGAGAGGGCGAGGGCCAGGTGGGAAGACAACCCCAAGCACCCGGCCCACGTGAGGCCCGATCCCCCCGCCGGGCGCCGGGGCGGGCAGGGAGCGGCCCAGGATGCAACCGGCACGGCAGAGGAGTCGCCGGCACAACAGCAGACGCTGAGGCTGTTCTAGAGGGCCGGTCGGCGCGGGTGCAGGCCGCAGAGATACGGGGGAGACCGTCGCAGGGCGACGGTCTCCCCCGCCCATTCATGTATGCGGCCCTTTTTGCGTTCAGGGCCGTTTGCGCGTCTATGTATGGGGTCTTTTTGCATTTAAGGCACAGCTAGAAAGAAGGAGAGCGGGAATGAGAATCCGAAGAGACGACTCATTGACGGTGGGAGTAGAAACCAGTAGGAGGTATGAGGTGATGGAGATGCACCTGTTCGACGAGAACGCGGCCCGCGAGAGGGCTCTCTGCGGGGCCGACGCCTCGACCGACGACCTGAGGGGCGTGAACGGCTACCTGGAGGACCGCTTGTACGGCAATCCGGTCGGCGTCGTCTGCGAGGGATGCAAGTCCCGGGCTGCGCCCTTCGCCGTGGAACTCAGCCGCGACCTGGAGGCCGAGGGCCTGCCGGAGGAGGCGGAGGAGTATCGCGAGAACGCCCGGATGCTGTGGAAGGAGACCGGCCCGAAACCGTAAGGCCGGTAGGAGCACGGCCCATCCATGTATGAGCCCCTTTTTGCGTTTCAGGGCTCGCTCGACCGTCTTCGCACGTCCGGTGACGGGCTGCCCTCCACGACGATGGCGTCGCCCTCGCTCAGGCCCGACTCCACCACAACCCAGACCCCGTCGTCGCTTCCGGTTGTGACGGGCTTCTCCGCGATCACCCCGTCTTCCCATCCCAGCACCGTCGTTCGATCGAGGTCTTCCCGCAGGGCCTGCAGCGGGATGAGCAGGACATTGGGCTCTGAGCGCAGGACCAGCTCGGCGACTGCGGTCAGCCCCGAGCGCAGCCCGGTCACCTTGGACGCCTCCAGTCTTATTCGCACATCGAATGTGACGGATCCCTCTTGCTTGTTGGCCGTGGGAGAGACATAGGAGACGGTACCGGGCAATGACCGGCCCGGCAGCGCGCGCAGGAGGACGCTGGCGGGAGCGCCGACCTGAACGTTGAGCACGCCGGTCTCGTCCACGGCGCCGCGCAACTCCACCACGGTGGGGTCGACCACGGTCATGGCGAGGGCACCCCGTTCGACGTATTCTCGGGCCCGGACTGCGACCCCCGTCACGATGCCCGTTATGGGCGATGTCAGGGTCACGCCCTCCAGACGATGCGACGCCGCCTCCACTTCCAGCTCGGCGGAGGCCAGCTGCGCCTCTCTCAGGGCCACGAGCACGGGGTCCGAGGGTTCGTTGACCGCGTCGAGGGACTCCTCCGCAACCCGCAGGTCGAGCAGGGCGTCCTCTATGTCCCTCCGGGCGTTCAGCAAATCCCTCCGAAGGGGCTCGCTTATACCGTCCAGCATGGCCGCTTCGATGCCTTCGCCCGTACCCGGAGCGGCCACAGGGAGGTCGAGGGCAAGACCCAGCTCCAGCCGTTCCCGCAGGCCTGCGAGAAACGCCTCGACATCGGCGAGGGCCGTCTCGGCCAGGGCCAGCTCCCTCTCCTTGCTCCGGATCAGGAGGGGGTCCGCAGGCGATAAGAAGTCTGCCAACTGCTCGGCGGTTAACGCCGCGGAATCCTGGGCCTTGTTCACGGTATTGTCGGCTGTGGCCAGGGCAATGTCGGCTGGCGTATTCAGGTCGTCCAGTTTCGTGCGGAGGACGACGAGCCTGTCCCATGCCTTTATCATCTCGTCGGACAGGCAGTAGACATCGGGACTGGAAATGGAATCCTCGCAGTTGACGCGGACCTCAAACGGGACAAGGTAGGTGAACGCCCAGATGGTCTGTTCGTTCCAGGCAGTGCTCGGGTCATTGTCCGGGAAAGGCGGCACCAGCCTACTGTCGTCCTGACTGCGGCCGTACAGGGATTCCAGATCCGTACCCCATAGCTTCAACAGGGCGTCAGGGGGCAGGCTGGCGTCGACGTCATGGGCGTCAACGCCCAGCCACCTCAAGAAAAAAACCCTGTACTCCCCGGCGGCCTCTTCGACTTCTCCATAGGCCGCGCCAATCTTGGCACCCCATTCTTCCACGGTCAGGGACCGACCGCGCAGGGCATTCTCCAGGACGATTTGGTCCAACCTGGCTTGGAACTGCAGGTGTTCCAGCTCCTTCTCATCGGGGCCGCCGACCAGCGAGTCGATCTCATCGCGGAGGGCGTCTATCTTCAGAATGGCGTCTGCACGGGCTGATTCCGCTGCCGCTATCTCGCGAGCGGTGGGCCGGAGCAGGGACAGCAACTCTTCCTCTGCCGTCAGGAGCGCCTCCCTGGCGTCGGCCACCCTCGCCTCGGCCTGGGCAATCTCCAGCGGGCTGTGAGGAGCCATGGCGTCAACCAGGGCTTCCTTTGCCATCGCCGCATCGAACTGGGCTTGGGCGAATGCTCCCTCCAGGGCTGTCACTGTGGCCCGGTCCAAGTAGGCGAGTGGTTGACCCGCCGTCACCGTCCGGCCTTCCTCCACGGCCAGGCTCCCCAGAGTGCCCTGCGTCTCGAAGACCACCGTCCTCGTGTTGGGGAATGCAACTATGCCATTGATGGAGACGGAGATCACCAGGTCGTCGCGCCGGACACGGACGAGCTGCCGGACTTCGGCAAGCGCTTCTTCGGGGGAGTCCGATGCCTGCCGGTCCGCTACCACTGCGGGCGATGCGGGTGGCGTGGGCGAGGCGGACGGCACGGATTCCGTCATAGGGGTAGAGGTGGTTCCCGTTTCCCCCGCGAGTGGCGTGGGCGAGGCGGACGGCACGGATTCCGTCATAGGGATAGAGGTGAGTACCGGCTCCGGTGCGGGTGGCGTGGGCGGGTCGGACCGCTCCGTGCGCGACGTCTCCTGCACGCCGGAGCGGAACGGCCCCGCGTCCTCGTCTCCGCAGGCTGCAAGCAGCACGAGGACCAGGACGGCCACGGCCTCCAGCTTCAACCGGCTCATCTTCTCGTGAATAGGTCTCTCCATCCTCAGTTCCGTCTCTTCAGGGCCCGCCTTCATTCCCATCCGTATTGACCGTTATCACCGCTGGGTCGTCCTCATCGGTGACGTTGATGGCGACCTGTATGCTGTCCGAAGCGCCAATTCCGTCGGTGGCGGTGACCACCACCGTGTAGATGTTCCTGGCCTCGTAGTTGAGAGGGGACCTCGTCCTCAGCTGGCCGTCGTTCCTAGATATCCGGAATGACGAGGCGTCGGGACCGCTCAGGGTGTAGACCAGCAGGTCACCGTCAGCGTCAAAGGCGCTGACCGGGTCCCCGATGTTCTGCCCGGACTTCGTGTTCTCCGGCACTGTCCGGCTCGTGCTGTCCGACTGGTCTCCCGCGGTGAGGAAGTCCTGGTCGGGAAACACCGGTGCCGCATTGACGCTTGGTATCGGGTCGGGACCGTGGACCTGCAACACGTCAACGGGGACTTCCAATACGCCAGTCGCCTCCTGGTCAGCGTCGCTTAAGTTGTCCGTGTATATCACCGTCGCGCGGAGACACCTGCCCAGGTCAGCCACCTTCGGGACATAGACGTCCGACGACGCCCCGCCTATAGCCTTCCAGTCTTCATCGTTGTCAATGTCCTTGCACTTGGTAGACGCGGTGAGGTCATCATCCACGGTCCGTTGCCATAGCCACCTGGTGATGATCATGCCACCATCGGGGTCGCTGGCCGTGGCCTGCAAATCTATGCCCACTATCGGCTGCCTGTGGGACAGGATGACTTCTCCCTCGTCTTCCGTATCCAACACCTCGATGGTCAAGTCCAGGGTGGCGGTCAGCTTTCGCTCGCCCTCGCCGGAGCTGGCCACGATGGTTATCGAGTGTGAGCTCTTCTTTTCGTAGTCGGGCTCACGGCCTGCCCTGAAGCTCAGAGTACCGGTCACGTCAACGGCGAAAAGACTGCGGTCCGCTCCGGTCACCGAGTAGTTGTACTTGGTGTCGTCATAGCCGTCAGACCCGTCAACTACGCCGTCCTGGTCGGTTACGGCGAAGGCTTCGGCATTCAGGCTCCTCGCGCCGTCCTCGAGATTGATGACCGGCGGGACGACCGGGTTGCCCATATCGTCCTTCTGGTTCTCTCTGACCCTCACCAGGGTGGGTGCGTCATCATCGAAGGCAGGAGGCTCGTTCACCTCTGTGACCGTGACGATGACGTTCACAGTGGCCGAGGCGGTTGAGGGGTCGGTCACACGCACTCGCAGGACGTACTTGCTGTTGCGGGCGACGCCGGCATTTTCACTTCGGGGCAGTGCAGGGCTGCCGGTGAGGGACATCGAGTCCTCGTCCAGCCGCTCATCATCTTCTTCACGCTCACTACCGTCCGCCCCCAGCACCTCGGCTACCCTTATCTGACCGGAGAGTCTGTCGATGGTGAACCGCACGTGGCCATCGTCATCCTCCCGGTCGGGGGTGTAGAGCAGCTCATAGACCAGGACATCATCGTCGGCGTCCGTCGCCGACACCGGCTTTCCTATGGGCATGCCCACGGCCGTGTTCTCGGCGACGGACCTGGCGACCTCGATGTATGGCGTGGCTTCATTCCCGTCCTGGCCGGAAAAGGAGGGAGCGGCGTTGAACAGGGTCATGGGCTCAACCCGGTTGGCGCTCACCGCCGAGGCGTTCTTGCCGGGGCCGAACCCGTCGGAGTAGGTAACCGTCGCACGCAGGTACATGTCCACGTCGGCGGGTACAGGGCTCCTCCTCGGCGATGTCGCTCCCTCTATCTCAGTCCACGTGATTCCGTCTTCCGACCTCGCCCACCGCCATCGCTCTACCGCCACGCCCTCATCCTCGTCGCGCAGGCTGGCCGAGAGTGGTCTGTCGGCCTGCGGCTGCGGCCTGTCCATGCCCACCGTTCCGGGCTCGTCTACGTCCATTACCCTGACGGCCACGTCGTGCGTCCCGCCGGAAGCTGCGACGGTCACCCTGTACACGTTCCGCTCCACCAGGGCCGCGCCCTCCAGCGCAGAGTGAGGCTCTTCGTAGTTCGGGGACTTCCTGAATCTCAGCGTACCGCGGCTGATGGTGAACCGGCCGGCATCGCGTCCACCCAGTGACCACCTGACCGAGCGCCTTTCAGGGTCATGTGCAGAAAAGGACGCGACCGGGGCCGTTGCGTTCTCGGCGATGTCTACTGTGCCGTTCCCAGTTATCCGCGCTGGTTCGTCCCTGTCGATGACGCCGATGGTAACCAGTATGCTCTCCGAGGCGCCCGACGGGTCGGCGGCGGTCACCTCCACCGTGTAGTTCCTCCTGGCCTCGTAGTCCAGGGGAGAGTTGGTCTTCAACTGGCCGTTGTTCCTCGCAATACCGAATGACGCGGCGTCCGCGCCCCCAAGGGTATAGATAAGCAGGTCACCGTCCTCGTCATGGGCACTGACCGGGCTTCCGATGTCCTGCCCGGCTTCAGTGTTCTCGGCCACCCTCCGGCTCGTCCTGTCCGTCGAGCCCACGAAATGCGGGGCGGCGTTGGCCGGACTCCTGCCCTGCACGGGGGCCTCCACCGTCCCTGTCAACCGCTCGTCGGAGGCGCCGGCCGGGTTCTCCATGTTGTCCGTGTAGGTCGTCGTCGCCCGCAGGCACCTGCCCACGTCGGCCGGCCTCGCGGTGTAGACCGAAGACGAGGCCCCGTCTATCGGGGTCCAGCCGCCAACGACTTCTACGTCGGGCGTCCCCGGGGCGTCCCGGCACTCTTCCAAGGGGTTCCCCTCTTCATCCACGGTGACCTCAGCCGACCGCTCCCATGCCCACGTGCTGATCCTCACGCCGCCGTCGGGGTCTGTGACAGTGGCGTAAACCTCCGTGCCTATCTGCGGCTCCCTCTGGGACAGGGACACTTCTCCAGGGTCTTCCTCGTCCACCACTTCCAGGGTCACATCCAGGGTGGCCGTCAGACTACGGAGACCTTTGCCTGAGCTGGCCACGACGGTTAGCGAGTAAGAGCTTTGCTCTTCGTAGTCGAGCTGGCGGCCCACTGCTAAGCCCCGTTCATCCTGTATGAAGTCAAGCCTCTCTAGGTCGTCACCAGTCAGCGAGTACGCAATGCTGGAGTCGACACAGTCCTGGTCGGTGGCGGGGGTAGCAGGACCCTCAGTAGCGTCCGTGTCTCCGACCGTGACGATTTGTGGGTCTGCGTTCTCCCTGACTCTCAGCACCGTCGGCGCGTTTTCATTAAAGCGAGGTGGCTCGTTGACATTGGTGAACGTGACGATCACGTTCACCGTGGCAGTGGCCGTCGACGGGTCGCTTGCCCTCACCCGCAGGACGTACTTGCCGTTGCCTTTCGCACGGGGATCCTCACTCTCGGGCAGTCCAGGGACACCGGGGAGGACCGTCGAGTCCTCGTCCTCATGCTCGCCGGAATCGTCCCGGCCATTGCAGGAGTCCGCTCCCAGCACCTTGCCGACCCTTATCTGACCGGAAAGGCTGTCGATGGTGAACCGCGCAACGCTGTCGTTATCCTCCAGGTCGGGGGTGTCCAGCAGCTCGTAGAACAGTATGTCTTCGTCAGCGTCCATCGCCGATACCGAACGGCCTATGGGCCTGCCCACGGCCGCGTTCTCCTCTATGGACCGGGCAACGTCGATGTAGGGGGTGTCCTCATCGTCGTCCTGCTCGGCAAAGGAGGGTGCGGCGTTGGAGAGGGTCTTCGCCTCCACCCGGCGGGCGCTCACCGCCGATGCGGTCTTGCCGGGTCCGAACCGGTCGGAGTAGGTGACCGTCGCGCGCAGGTACATGCCCACATCTTCCGGCGCAGGACTCCGCCTGGGCGACGTCGCTCCCTCGATGTCCGTCCAGGTCGCCCCGTCCCCGGACCTCGCCCACTGCCAGCGCTGAACCGCCACCCCCTCGTCCTCATCAGACAGGCTGGCCCCGAGGGGCCGTTCAGCCTGGGGCTGCGGCCTGTCGATGCTCACCGTTCCCGCCTCGTCCACGTCGGAGACCGTCACGTCCACGTCGTGGGCGCCGCCGGATGCCTCGACGGTTACCCGGTACACGTTCCCTCCCTGAGCGGAACGCGGGTCCTCGTGGTCGGGAGGCTCCCTGAAGGACAGCACGCCGCCGTCGATGGTGAACAGGCCGTCGTCGGGGCCGCTCAGAGACCACACGATGGCGTCCCCGTCCTGGTCGTAGGCAACGAAGACGCCCACCGGGACCGTTCCGTTCTCGGCGTACTCGATGGATGAGCCGGCCGTCTGCGCATGGGCAAGACGGCTTGCGGGACCGTCCGGGACCATGTTCGCAACAAGTAGGCCGGCGAGCGCGACGGCCAACGCCAGGAGCCCGGTCCTCCCGTATGGGGGAGCCGGCAGGCTCGGACGACGGCCCGGGCGGGATGGTCGCGTCATGATCGGGCTCCTCGGGGCCGGTAGTCCCTTGTCTTCTCGTCAAGGTGCACCCGTCAACAAATGTCCTTCCGGGACAGGCCCCGCATGACGGTGTCCCTTCACTGCGCTCCATATGCGGCCTCTCTTGCGTTTCAGGCCTCTGCACGCGCGCTGCCTCACTAGTCGGTGAAGATGTGGAGGAGGCCCAGTTCTTCGGCCAGGTCGTGGAGGGCGATCATGTGCTCGGCGTTGGGGCGACCTCTGCCTTCCTTCCAGCGCCATACCGTGTGGCGGTAGGTCCCCAGACGCCTGGAGATCTCCGACCACGACAGGCCGGACTCCTTCTGGAAACGCTTCAGCCGCTCCGGGAAATCCCCGGGGAAGGCGCGGGGTCTTGTGATGTAGAGAGTGCGCTGTCGCGGCATGGCGCACATGGCCCTTCCACAGGACGCTTCAGGGCTCCCATATCGCGGGAGATTCCGTTGCGGGCCGGGCGAGGCTCCCTCCCGCACACCCATGTATGCGGCCTTTCGTATTTGCGGTAACGCCGGGGCGCTCTTGTCTGCCGTCAGTCCCCCGAAGCGTCGTGGCCACGGCCGGAGCCGGACACGAGCCCGTCGTGCTCCACCAGCCAGAAGTGCTTGTCCTCCACCTCTCCCGTCGTGGGTTCACGTCCTCGTGGGTCACCCAGATTCCCCCCTCGGCAGCCGTGAATGTTCCGTCCCCAAGCATTTCCTACAGGTGCCTGTTTAGGTCAGTTCGGATCGCTGACGACAAAACTCAGCGAGTTGGATAACTTCCTGCCGTCCCCCGTGCAGATGGCTCCGGTAGCTCCGCAGTCCTCGGTTGCCGGGAGTTCGATCATCACGTCTCCGGTGGAGGTGGGCTTTACCGTTATGCGCCAGGAGATGTTGCTGGGCTTGTTGGTTCTTTGCGCCTTCTCCACGGATCCGCCCGTCACGTTGAAGGCATGGAACTTCAGGGTCTTGTAGCTCAGGCCAAACTCCTCGCTGAACTCGATTTCGAAGGTGAACTCAGACGAGCCATCGTGGGAGGTCGGGGCGGCGACCTTCAGTCGGACGGTGAGCGGCTCCGGGGCCGCAGCCACCACTGCCGTCGCAGCGCTGGTAAGGGTCTCGGCGTTGTCGCGGTCGTCGGTGAAACTCACCCGGACCTGGATGGTCTGCCCCTGCTCGCTGGACGTGAGCTCGTAACTGAAGCCGGTGGCCCCGTCGATGTCCGTGCCGCCGGCGATCCACTGGTAGCTGTAGGAGACGCTTGTTAGCCCGTCCTGGTCGGCGATGTTTGCCGTTTCCGCCGTTAGGGTCTCTCCCACCTGGGGCGTACCGCTGATGGTGGGCTGGCCCGTGGCCGCAGTGTTCGGCTTGGCCACAACGGCCACAGTCGCCGCGCTGGTCAGAGTCTCGGCGTTGTCGCGGTCGTCGATAAAACTCACCCGGACCTGGATGGTCTGTCCCTGCTCGCTGGACGTGAGTTCGTAGCTGGAGCCGCTGGCTCCCGCGATGTCCGAACCTCCGGCGATCCACTGGTAGCTGTAGGAAACGTTGGTGAGCCCGTCCTGGTCGACAATGGCCGAGGTTGATGCGGTGAGGGTCTCCTCCACCTGGGGCGTACCGCTGATGGTGGGCTGGCCCGTGGCCGCAGTGTTCGGCTTGGCCACAACGGCCACAGTCGCCGCGCTGGTCAGGGTCTCGGCGTTGTCGCGGTCGTCGGTGAAAGTCACCCGGACCTGGATGGTCTGTCCCTGCTCGCTGGACGTGAGTTCGTAGCTGGAGCCGCTGGCTCCCGCGATGTCCGAACCTCCGGCGATCCACTGGTAGCTGTAGGAGACGTTGGTGAGCCCGTCCTGGTCGACAATGGCCGAGGTTGATGCGGTGAGGGTCTCCTCCACCTGGGGCGTACCGCTGATGGTGGGCTGGCCCGTGGCCGCAGTGTTCGGCTTGGCCACAACGGCCACAGTCGCCGCGCTGGTCAGAGTCTCGGCGTTGTCGCGGTCGTCGGTGAAAGTCACCCGGACCTGGATGGTCTGCTCCTGCTCGCTGGACGTGAGCTCGTAGTTCGAGCCGCTGGCCCCGACTATGTCCGTACCTCCGGCGATCCACTGGTAGCTGTAGGAGACGTTGGTGAGCCCGTCCTGGTCGACAATGGCCGAGGTTGATGCGGTGAGGGTCTCCTCCACCTGCGGCGTACCGCTGATGGTGGGCTGGCCCGTGGCCGCAGTGTTCGGCTTGGCCACAACGGCCACAGTCGCCGCGCTGGTCAGAGTCTCGGCGTTGTCGCGGTCGTCGGTGAAAGTCACCCGGACCTGGATGGTCTGTCCCTGCTCGCTGGACGTGAGCTCGTAGTTCGAGCCGGTGGCCCCGACTATGTCCGTACCTCCGGCGATCCACTGGTAGCTGTAGGAGACGTTGGTGAGCCCGTCCTGGTCGACAATGGCCGAGGTTGATGCGGTGAGGGTCTCCTCCACCTGCGGCGTACCGCTGATGGTGGGCTGGCCCGTGGCCGCAGTGTTCGGCTTGGCCACAACGGCCACAGTCGCCGCGCTGGTCAGAGTCTCGGCGTTGTCGCGGTCGTCGGTGAAACTCACCCGGACCTGGATGGTCTGCCCCTGCTCGCTGGACGTGAGTTCGTAGCTCGGTCCGGTGGCTCCGGCGATGTCCACGCCGTCAGCCATCCACTGGTAGCTGTACGACACGTTGATCAACCCGTCCGCGTCTTCAACACCGGAGGTGTCCGCAGTCAGCGTCTCGTCCACTTGAACCGTGCCTCTGATGGTCGGCGGACCCAGGGCTGGGGTATTCTGGTCGGACTCAACGAGGTTCACCGACACCTCGTTCCCATCCGACCAGCCCAATCCCGGGTCATCCCACCGGAATCTGTAGGACGCACCTCCCTTATCCACCTTGGCGTCCGCCGAGCCGAACTCCTCGTCCCCCACCGACAGCACGAAGCCGGTGGAGAACATCTCTTCGTTCAGGCCGAGCCGGAGCTCGCCGTCCTTGAGAAAAAGGAACCTGACATAGTGGGTCTTGCCGTCCCACTCGACCTCGGTGGCCGACAGGGACCCCATGTGGGTATTGCTCCAGTACGAATACCCGGTGAACCCATCCCTTGTCCCCACGGTCATAGTGGCGGACCAGGCGTTACCATCCTGCTGCACCACCTCCGTTGCAGCGCTGGTAAGCATCTCCTCGTTGTCGGCGTCGTCGGTGAAACTCACCCGGACCTGGATGGTCTGCCCCTGCTCGCTGGACGTGAGCTCGTGGCTGGAGCCGGTGGCCCCGACTATGTCCGTACCTCCGGCGATCCACTGGTAGCTGTAGGACACGTTGTTCAGCCCGTCCTGGTCGGCGATGTTTGCCGTATCCGCCGTTAGTGTCTCTCCCACCTGGGGTGTCCCGTCGATGGTGGGCTGGCCCGTGGCCTCACGGTTGGGCGCTGCAACAACGGCCACAGTCCCCTCGCTGGTAAGGGTCTCGGCGTTATCGGCGTCGTCTGTGAAGGTCACCCGGACCTGGATGGTCTGGGCAACATCATCGGCGTCCAGAGTGTAGGTGGTATCCGTTGCCTCGGGGATATCGGAATCGCTGTTCCCGTCGCTCCGAATCCACTGGTAGCTGTATGAGACGTTGGACAACCCATCGGCGTCGGCGATGCTGGAAACGTCCACCGTCAGCGACTCGTCCACCTGTGCAGTCCCGTCGATGGTGGGCAAGCCCGTAGCCGGAGTGTTGGGCTGGGTCTCCACGGTCGCCGAAGTGAGGACGATGCGCACCGGAATGACCTGACCGTCCTCCCAATCGACGTCGACGTCATTCCAGGTGAAGGCGGAATCTCCTGCCTGCAACGTCAGGGCGACATCGCCGATCTCTAGCGTCAGTTCCTCCACACCGGGTACAATTTCCGTAAAGGCTAGGCGGATATAACGTCCCGGGGTGTAGTGCCACAGCCACTTTGCCTGAAGACCCGCGCTGCCCCCTTCGCTTGAAAAGAGGTCGGAGCTGACGGCGCCAATGGAGCCGTTACCGAGGTCCACCACAGACATGTCCGCAGACCACAGCACCGGGGACCATGCCGCTACCGCATCTGTCTCCGCACTGGTCAGCGTCTCCTCGTTATCGGCGTTGTCCGTGAAGCTCACCCTGACCTTGACGGTCTTGCCCTCGTCTTCGACCCCCAGTGTGTAGGTCGAACCCGTGGCGTTCTGTAGGTCCGTATCCGTGGGGCCGTCGCTACGGATCCACTGGTAGCTGAAGGCGACATTGTCCAACCCGTCCTCGTCGGCGATGTCCGAGGTCTCCGCCGTCAGCGTCTCGTCCACCTGGGCCTTCCCGCTGATGGCGGGCAGCCCGGTGGCCGGACTGTTCGGATTGGGCGCGACAGTTTCCGTGGCCTCGCTGGTCAACGTCTCCTCGTTATCGGCGTCGTCCGTGAAGCTCACCTTGACCTTGACGGTCTTGCCCTCGTCGTCGTCCGATAGGACGTAGGTAGAGCCGGTCTCGCCCGCTATGTCCGTGTCCGTGCCGCTCTCGCTCCGTATCCACTGGTAGCCAAACACCACGCTGGTCAGGCCGTCGGCGTCGGCGACGTCCGAGGTCTCCGCCGTCAGCGTCTCGTCGACCTGGGCCGTCCCGCTGATGGTGGGCAGGCCCGTCGCCAGGCTGTTGTCCTCCACGCGGCTGAAGACCCAGGGCCGGGCCTGCTTGATCGACAGAACATCGTCACTGGTGATCTTGAACTCGATCTCCATGGCAAACTTCTCGGCGGCTTCAATGCCGTACAGCTCCGCGAACTCGTCGTGGATGACCTCGAGATGACGGCGCAGCTGAGCCATCTGGACGCCGCTCATCAGGAGTTTCCCCGGTTCGACCCGGTTGGAGGTCGCGACGACCTCGTAGTCCCGGGGGTACTTGCCGGGCTCGTGCAGCAGGACCTCCTCGGGTACCGAGAGCGCCTCCGGATTGGTAACCAGGTCCTCCCCGAGCTGCGTGTTTACGTAGTAGCCCTCGACGCCCCCCACGATGGGGTTAAAGGTGACGGCGACGCCGTTGGCCAGCTCGTCCGAGAAGTTGGGATGCACCAGCACTCCCATCGCCGCCGCGAGGTGGTCGATCCGGTGGAACTCGCGCTCGGTGAAGGCGCGGAAGTTCCACATGCTGGCGAAGACCTGCTTGAGCGACTTGTCGATCCCGTCCGCCTCCGTCTCGTCCGGCTTCTGAGTCTTGGAGTCGTAGAGCCCCGCGCCGCTGAAGCCGGGCAGGTCCTCGTTGTTGGTGCTGGACCGGTACCGCAGCGATTGTCCTTCGGGGAACGTGGCGTGCATCGCTACGAGCGCGTCGATCATCCACTGGGGGCTCTCCCCTTTCTTGATCTTCTTGCGCAGCTTTTTGAGCTCGGACTCCTGGGTGTCGAAGTCCGACTGGAAGTCCGGGTCGGCGAGCAATTCCTCGATGTCTTCGTAGAAGTCGTTGTGTTTCATGAACTCGTCGTAGAAATAGAAGGGCACCGCGAACCCGTCGGGCACCGTTCCCTCCGGGAAACCGAGCGTGCGAAGCACGGCCAGGTTTGCCGCCTTCACCCCGAACACGTCCCAGTCGTCGAACCCGATGTCGTCAAGGTCGGTGATCTGTGTGATCGTCAGGTCCCGTTCCGGCGTCTGGGTCTGAGCGGGGCGGGAGTCGGAGTAGTGCGCATCGACCTCGGCGCGGGTGGCCGCGCTGATGGTGTACCCGTCCTCGGTCACCTTGTAGTGGACGAAACTGCCGACCAGGCCGGCGATGTCGCCGTCGTCGTCGAGGGCGTCGCGGATATATGCGTTGGGGACGCCGTCCTGCACGGCGCGCAGGTTTACGTGCGCCAGCGGCGTCTGGGCCACGGTGGTGATGATGCCGCCAACCCGTGGGAGCTCGTTGGGAAGCGCCTCATAGATCACGATGTCGCGTGGGTTGGGGCGTTCTTCCAGCGACATGACCCTCAGGAAACCGTATCCCTCCTCCCGGTTGAAGGGAAGGAAATCGACATCGCCAAGGATGTCCTCCTCCAACAGGACATCGACCCTGGAGTCGTCATAGTCGGTACGTTCCCGGTCATAGTTCTCTCGCTGCCTTGGCGAGATCGGCCGGTACGCAAGATCGTTGTCCAGCAGAGGCATGCTGGCTGCGAGCACCTCATGGGCAAGGGCCACAGTGGCAAAGTCGGGAGCATAACTTGATCCGAACGAGTAGACATAGACGCCCAGTTCTCCGTTGGGAGCGAGCACATCGGGGTGGTAGACGATATCGCCGAACAGCCTCCCTTCCCAGTACCGCCAGTTGGCAATGAGCTGGTTCCTGTAAATGAAGCCGTAGTGTGTCTCGGTGTTGCTGAAATAGACGGCCGGCCGGTCGGTCTTATGGCCGAAGATCAGGAAGGGGAGGTCCTGCAGATCCGGGTCGTTCACACGGTCCCCGGCGATAATCGTCTCGAATGTCCCGCGGTCGGGAACGGCCACCACGCCATCGTCGAAGGGGACGGCAGGCGCGGGGTTCACCGGGTTCATCCCCACCGGGTCGTCGAGTTCGGTAATGTCGTCGATGCAATCGCCGTCAACGTCGGCCGGGTCGGCTACGAGATACTTCTCCACCCGGTAGTGCTCCCTGGGGAGGGGAGAGAGCGGCTCGGTCAGCACCGTCGTGCCCTCCTGGCCCAGTGTCACCGAGGCCACGATCTCGCGATCACCGTCCGGGTCGGGTCGCACGTAGAGCACGAAGTAGTCGCCGGTAGTGGAATCGACCACGATTGCCGTGGAGTCGACCAGGACGGAGGCTGCCCCCACGGCCACATCCACCGGCGTCGGGTCATAGCCGCCTCCGGGACAATCCGCCGGCGGCGCAGGCAACAGCGTCCCAAAGGGCGCGCTGGTCAGCGACTCGTCATTGCCCGCGTCGTCGGTGAAGCTCACCCGGACCATCAGATAGGGCCGTGAGAGCCTGCCCATGTCGTATTCAGTCGGCGTGTACGTGGAGCCGGTGGCGTCCGCGATGTCGACGATCAGGACGTCTTCGTTCCGTATCCACTGGTATTTAAAGGTGGAGGTGCCCAGTCCATCGGCGTCGGCGATGGCCGAGGTGTCCGCCGTCAGAATCTCTCCCACCTGGGCGGGTCCGGTGATGGCAGGCCGGCCCGTCGCCGGGCTGTTGGGTGTGGACGCAACCGCGTCGGCCCCGGCGCTGATGCTCTCCAACTTCACCGTGATCGAGTCTCTGTGCGCCCAGCCGAGAGCGGCGTCGGTGACGCCGGACCAGGCCAGACGGGTAAACGCACCGAGTCTCCAGTGTTCGACCGAGGTCGTGGTGGCGTCGGCCAGATCGTAGGTATGCTCGGCAGTCCCCTTGATCAGGCGGAGCCGCAGCAGGTCCCGGTCCTCCTTCTCGCCATCCTTGGCCGCTTCGAAGACCAGGGACAATGTGGAGGTGTCTCTGTCCACCAGGAGCTGGACTACCTCGTAATCGTTGTCTTCAAAGGTGAACGTCCTCGAAGATACGGTCCCCAACCAATCTCGTCCGGCAAAATTGGAAGTCCACCCAACCACCCGCGGCCACGTATTCGCTGGCGGATACGGGGCCCATACCGTCAGGTTCGTATCCCAGACGACTTCTGAAGTCTCCTGGGCGCTGGCCGTCGGGGCGTGGAAGACGGGCGCAAGCGCGCTCAGGACGACGGCGGCGATCAAGAGCGCCAGCACCGACGAGCGCGCGATCCTCTTGCCGGCATGGCCGGCAGCGTGGATGGCCGTGATGGGAGCGGTGGTCATGGCGTCCGGCCTCCTTCAGGGACCGCGAGGACCGCCAGCTCTCGGGGATGATGGAGAGGCGAAGGGCGCGCCAATGCCGCCCGCGCACTCGGTGCGGACAGGCAAGCCGGCGCATTAGGCGCTGTTCCCCCAACCCGCTCGGGACGCCAATCACCGACCTCGGATTCCCTCGGGGTCGGGAGGAGTGGGCCCGCAGACGACGCATCGCGGTACCTGAGCGGAGCCGATGGATGTGGCGCGCGCCGTATGCAGGACAGGGCCGTTTCAGGACCCCGTTCGCCCGTCCTATTACCGGGCTGCCTCAAAAGACATGGCTTTCCGGCCATTAGTCTCTCCCTCGCTCGTTCCCTTGTTCACCTGTCACCCGTTCGTTCGTGGCCCCGGATGCCTGACCCTCAGGCCGAACTTCCGCGGGTACGGGCCACTCCTCGTTTCCGTTGTGCTCGACGGTTCCCCCGGCCATTGGTGATTCAGCCTCCAGAGCCCGGCGCGCCGTGGCGCCAGCCGGAGCCGAAGGTCATCCCGTCCTGACTTACCACCCAGACGCGCACGTCCTCCGTGGTCACCCAGTTGCCTTCCAATGTCGCCTCGAACGTATCCACGCCGAGCAGGTCCTTGATGTGCGTTCCAACCAGTGTCTTGTCGAAGTGGTCTATGACCGTGCCGCTCTCGTCGGCAATGAACGCGAACCACTCGCCTTCGACGTCTGGCGTGTTGTTGTAGTACTCGATGGTCGCCGCCAGTCCCGCAAAATCGATCTCGGGGCTGGCGAAGTAGGCGATGGTCCCCTCCAGCCCCGCCTTGCGGAACACGCGAGCGGCTGTGGCGACCATGGCCTTGGTGAAGTCGTCGGCGTTGACATACCACCCCGAGGCGAACAGCAACCCGTCGTGCCTCACCACCCAGGCGTTCTTCAGCTCGAGCTCGCCGGTGTAGCCGGGCCCGATGTCCCCCCTCTCCGGGTTCCGGTAGACGTAGGAGACCCACTTGCCGTCCTCTGTCGCAGACAGCATCTCCGCGCCATAGTTGTAGCCGTTGTCGTCGGTGCCCACCCAGCCCTTCAGGTCCAACCCCAGGCGGTAGGGGTTGGGGTGCGCGATCAGCCGGTCGTCCTCGCCGATGATGAAGACGTACCACTGGCCGTCGATGCTCTCCTCCCGGCTGTAGTGAGCGATGGTCGCGTCCAGGCCCCGGGTCTCGTAGCGGCCGATGGCTCCATCTACGAAGAATTTGGTGTACTCGGCGGGGTCGGACCTGGACGGGATTGAGGCCACTACGCCGCGGGCTATCAACTCCATCTCGGCGGGGGTGAGGGCGGGTCCCGGTTGTGACGGGGAAGCGTCGGCGAGCTCGGCGCGCACCATCTCCTCCACCTCGGCGCGGGTGAGGCCCGGCTCGGCGTCGGAGTCCCCGCAGGCCGCCAGGAAGAGCAGCGCCAGGACGGCCAGCGCCGCCAAGGCGAGAGCCCTCAGCTTCCCGTATTCCATGTGACCTCCGCTTTCATCGGTATTGCCGCCCGTCGTCGCATGGGCTATCGGTCAACCCTTCAAGCACTACGATCCGCCCGTGCAGTTATCCCCGATAATCGTGCCGTTCAAGGTGTGGAGGACGATGCAGATCGAGTTCGACGTGCCAACCGTGTACGGCTGCCCCTCCAGCGTTTCCAGCTCGATGGTCAGCGGGCCTGACGTCGCGAGCCCGATGACATCCGAGAGATCCCAATCGATGGCCGTGCCAGTGCTGTTGTACCTCGCGAGGCCTGTGTCAACACTCGATGGTGAGCCGCTGTTGGCCTCTGCATAGGTGAAATTGATGTGCGCCACGACTCCGACGTACTGACCAAACAGGCTTCCTCCTCCGCTTCGCGAGATGCGGTAATACGCCCTGGAGTCGTCGTGCGCCACGGGGTGCTCGGTACCGTCGGGTCCGGCGAGGGTTTCGGTGGGGTGGAGCTTGCCCGGGACGGCAATGTTGTCGTCGGGATTGTTGAATATTTGCAGCGTGGTCGTCGTCTGTGCCTGCGCGGAGCCTGCGACCACGGCCATCACGGCCACCGCGACCGCCAGTACCACGGCGGCCACCGCTAGACGCGGCATCCGGAACAGCCGGTGCCGGAAACCTTCTCCTCCACCGGTCGGTGTGCTGATACCTTCCTGTTTCATCTCTTAGTTGCCTCCTTCAGCGTGCGCGAGTGTGCGTTCCATTCCGCTTTCACCGGTGTCGCTGCTTGTTAGTCGCATGGGGCTACCGGTCACCCCTCCGAACGCTACGATCCGGACTGGCAGTTGTCCCCCGTGACGTTGCCGTTCAGGTCGTGGAGGACGATGCAGAGCGAGTGGTTCGTGCCGACCGTGTACGGCTCCCCATCCTTCTCGACCAGCGTGATGGTCAGCGGACCCGTGGTCTTCGCAAAGGTGGGCGGACCTGCATTGGCCATCATGATGATTGTCGAAAGGCTCCAGGGTGGGCCGAATTTCCCAATGAGACCCCGTTCACCACTCGTGGGGTTCCCGAAGCCGTTGGCATAGCTGTATTCGAACCTCGCCACGACCCCGTCGAACTCCCCGCTGAAAAGGTCTCCTCCACCGGAAGCCGTAACGCGGAAATACGCCTTGGAGTCGTCGTGCGCCACGGGGTACTCGGTACCGTCGGGTCCGGCGAGGGTTTCGGTGGGGTGGAGCTTGCCCGGGACGGCGATGGTGTCGCCGTTGGTGTGGTATGCCAATTGCAGCGTGGTCGTCGTCTGCGCCTGCGCGGAGCCTGCGACCACGGCGACCACGGCGACCGCCACCGCCAGTACCACGACGGCCACCGCCAGACGCGGCAGCCGGAACAGCGGGCGCCACATGCCTCCTCCTCCGGGTGATGTGCTGATACCTTCCTGTTTCATCTTTGCCTCCTTATTTGGAACCTCTTGTTTTCGTTCGCCCCGCCTCGCCGCCTCGGCCCCGGAGAAAGGTATGGGAACCGCAGGACGCCGGCCGGAGCGGGTTGCCTGAAATGGGGCTTAACCCTTGGTCATATCTACAATCGTTGTGGCTGAATGGGCCTCGGAGACGCCCCTTCCCCTCAACCGCCCTCCTCCTCGTGGCCGCTGCGCCAGCCCGACCCGAAGGTCATCCCGTCCTGGCCGAGCAGCCAGACCCGCACATCTTCCGTGGTCACCCAGCCGCCCTCCGCGGTAACCTCGAAGGCATCCGTGCCTAGCAGGTCCTCAAGGCTCCTTCCCACGTTTGCCTTGTCGTAGTGGTCTACGACCGTGCCGCTCTCGTCGGCAATGAATGCGAACCACTCCCCTTGGACGTTGTCGGCGCTGTTGTAGTAGGCGATGGTCTCGTGCAGCCCCGCAAAATCGGTCTTGGGGCTGGCGAAGTACGCAATGGTCCCCTCCAGCCCCACCTGGCGGAACACGCTGGCGGCCGTGTCCACCATGGCCTGGGTGAACGCGTCGGCGTTGACGTACCAGCCCGAGCCGAACAGCAGGCCGTCGTGCCGCATCACCCAGGCGTTCTTCAGCTCGAACTCGCCGGTGTAGCCGGGCCCGAAGTCCCCGTGCTCGGGGTTGGCGGACACGTAGGTCACCCACTTGCCCTCGTCCGTCGCAGAGAGCATCTCCGGGGCGTAGTGATAGCCGTTGACGTCGGTGCCCACCCAGCCGTTCACGTCCAGCCCCACGCGTTCGGGGTCGGGATGGGCGACGACGCGGGCGTCCTGGTCGATGATGAAGACGTACCACTGGCCGTCGATGCTCTCCTTGCGGCTGTAGTGGGCGAGGGTGGCGTCGCGGCCCCGGGTCTGGTAGTGGGCTATGGCCGCGTCCACGACGAACGCGGTGTAGTCGGCGGGGGCCGACCTGGAGGGGATGGAGGCCACCACCCCGCGGGCGATGCGCTCCGCCTCGGCGGCGGTGACGCCCCCTCCGGGCTGTGACGGGGTAGGGGCGGCGGCGAGCTCGGCGCGGACGATCTCCCTGACCTCGTCGGCGGTGATGCCCGGCTCGGCGTCACCGTCCCCGCAGGCCGCCAGGAGAAGCAGCGCCGCGAGGGCCAGGGCCGCCCAGAATATCTTGCGGTTGATCATTTCATCCTTCCCATGCAATCGGTGTTTTTTGCTTCGGGCCCCGGATGGAGGGGGCGGTTCCGCCGGGGGATTTCGGGAGGCCGAGGCTACATGCCCGACACGCAGGTAGTGCCGGGTCCCTCGATGTCCACCTCGGCTACCGGGTCCCGGCCAAGGACATACCCCTCCCCGGCCAGCACCTCCCACGTGAGGGTGCAGACAGGGTTGTTGCTCTCGTCCACTTCGGAGGCCCAGTGGAAGTTCGAGAAGAATTCCTTCCCGGCGGGGAACGTGCGCGTCTTGGTTTCTCCGCCCTGCACATAGCTCAGGGTGAAGCTCAGCGACTCGTCCGCATTCCCGATGCGGCTGAACTCGAACTCCACGGTGTCCTTGTACTCCGCCTCGCTGACGTTCGCGGAGACGTTGACCATCGGCAGGGCGGTGATCTTCACGTCAACCTCGTCGTTGTCCGCCCAACCGAACGACGGAAAGAGAAACCACTCGTACGTGTGGCCATAGGTGGAATCATTCGTATAGGTGGCATCCTCGAAGCTGAACGTCTGCCCGCCGATGTGAAGGGTCATGGCCCTCACCTCGCCGTCATTCGCCTGCCTGTTACCAAATCCCACATAGAGTTGACTGCTAATAATCCGGTCATAGATCAGGGATACCTCGAAAGTGTGTCTCCCCAGAATGAAGCTATCGTCCGAGAGGGACCCGATGCCCGCTCCCTCAGACGTGTACCCCTTGCTGATGATGAAACTCCCCACCGTCATCGTCGAGGACCAGATCTCCTCTCCGTCATCCGAGCTCTGCGCCGAGGCCGGCGAGCCCACGGCCAGCAGGGCCGCGACGACCGCCAGCGCCGCTAGGGCCAGCGCCGCCGCGGAGCGGATGCCGAACTCCGGTATGAGGTTTTGCATATTCATTGCGGTTGGCTTCGTCTACCGGCCAGGGGCCGGGAGCGGCGCCGGAGCTACATGCTTCCCATGCAGGTCGTGCCGGGGCCTTCGACGAGCACGAGGCCACCAACAATGCTCGGGACTCCGCCGTAGGTGCTAGTGCCAACGATGTACCCTTCTACGGACTGCACCTGCCACGTGATGGTGCAGACCGGGTTGTTGCTCTCGTCCACGTCAATGGCCCAGTGGAAGTTGCTGAAGCTCGATACCCCGGCCTTGAACGTGCGTGTCGCGATCTCTCCGCTCTGCACATGAAGGACGGTGAAGCTCAGCGCCTCGTCGGTGCTGCCGGTGCGGGTGAAGACGAACTCCGCGGTCGACTTGGCGGCATTGTTGTTTCCGCCGTATTCCACGTCGGTTCCGTCCGTGTGGACGGAAACGATCGGCAGGGCGGTGATCTTGACGGCTACCTCGTCGTTTTTCGACCAGCCGAGGCGCCCCTGATTTCTGAATTGGTAGCCGCGTAGGTTGCCGTCGTCAACAACGATTGCGTCGGCGAGATTGAACGTCCTCCCGCTCATGTGAAACGTCCAGGCCTTCGCTACGTATTCACTAGGCTTTGGGGAGATTGCAAAGGTCTGTGTGCCGCTGTTACCAGAGAGATCAGCGATGATGTGTATGGTGTAGTTGGTCCCGTCAAATGTGAACGTGTCATCGTCGAGCGACCCATAGTCATCGAAGCTGCTGCGGTCGTGGAAACCCGCGGGGCTGTCAGGCATAGTATTGTGGAGCCCCACCGTTATAGTCCCGGACCAGATCTCCTCTCCGTCGTCCGAGCTCTGCGCCGAGGCCGGCGAGCCCACGGCCAGCAGGGCCGCGATGACCACCGCGGCAACCGCCGCCAGCACGACCGCCCAGCGGATTCCGAACCTTGGGACTGCATTTCTGACTGTCATTGCGATTTACTCCTTCGTTTATCGGGGTGGGGGACAGGAATCGGCGCCGGGGCTACATGCTCGCCTGACAGGTCGTGCCCGGGCCTTCGACGGCCACCGACGCCTGATGTGGGGTGCCCACGACGTAGCCGTCCCCAGAAATCAATAACCAGATGATCAGGCAGAGCGGATTGCCGTTGTTGTCCTCGTCGATGGCCCAGTGAAAGTTGCTGAAGCTCGATACCCCGGCCTTGAACGTCCTCGTAGCTTTCTCGCCGAATATTCCGCCGTTTCGCACTTCGAAGCTCAGGGCCTCGTCCGTGCTGCCGGTGCGGGTGAACTTGAACTCGGCGGTCGACTCGGCGGCGTTGTTGTTTCCGCCGTATTCCACCGTGGACGTGACCGCCTCGATGCTGATGATCGGCAGCGCGGTGATTTTAAAGGCAACCGCCGACCCGGACGCCCAATCGAAGCGCGGTAGCGACGACGTAAAGTTCCATGTGTAAAGTTGGACGAGGGTGCCGCTGAGGGTTTGCGCAGAGTGGCTGGCATGGGCGAAGTTGTACGTCCTCCCGCCGATGTGGAGCCGCATGGCAGCCTGATCGGCGTCACTAAGCTTTTCATCGAAACCCATGATCAGTCTGTCGGTACCAATCGGGTTATCAATGAGGACAAGTAAGGCGTAGTCCAACCCTGTTGAGGGAGAGGTGACCCCGGTTTTGTCCAGGCTGCCATAATCGGAGGAGCCTCCCACGTTGTAGTAACCCTTGACGTTGGAGGGACCGCTGTCACCTGTCGTCATCGTCGCGGAGTGGATGACGTCTCCGTCAGCCGGTGTCTGCGCCGAGGCCGGCGAGCCCACGGCCAGCAGGGCCGCGACGACCACCGCTGCCGCCACCGCCGCCACCGTTCTCATCCCGAATCCCGGTAGGAAGTTTCGTATTGTCATTGCGATCACCTCATTCTCTTTCGCTGGTTGGGGCCGGCTGGAGACGCTGGAGTGGCCCGATACGTCCCGCCGGGGGACGCGGTCCGGTGGGGGAGGCGGCCAGTTGAGGGGCCCGGACTTGCCTGCAGGCCCGGGAGCGGGCCGTCCGGGCGGGCTCCGGCGCGGGACTCCGTATCCTCGTTCCCGCCGGATGGGGTAGGTTCTCCCCGGTGAGCACACCACAGGGAGTGATGGGCCGTCGGCGTCGTCTTCCCGCCGGGCCGTCCGGCGCGACGGGCAGGCGCAGGCGGCGACCCGTAGGGGTTTCTCAAGCTATCGTGTGTATAAATATAGTTATACACGCCATAACTAAACGACTATGAAAGCGGCTAGGAGACAAATGGCACAGGGCACGCCGGATCTCGAACAGTACCTTCCCGCCGGTCTGCGGCTACTCGAACACCACCCGGCCAGCGGCGGCGAGAGCGAACGAGAGCAGGCTCGCGCCCTTCTCCCAGGACCTCAAGCCAGGATAAGCAGGCTCCGGGACCGCGCGGACCTCGACGAGCCTTCCCGGCCCGAGCCGGCCCGTGCGGCAGGCCGCACCCGGAACCGGGGCGGCGACCGGAGCGGGGCGGATTCGGGCACCCTGATCGCCGGCGCTCCCACAGACCTCACGGGCGTGATCGAGGCAGGACCGGACGGCCCCTCTCGAAACGGCGACGACCTGGCGGAGTCCGACCTGGACAACCTGACCGCGGTCCTCGGCCACGAGGTGGCCCCGAATACGATGAAGAACTACCGGGTCCAGTGGAACAATTTCGTAAACTGGGCGGCCGCAAAGGGCATCCGGTCGCTGCCCGCCGACCCGAGGCATGTGGCTGCATACCTGGCCGAGCGCATCGAGGAGCACGGCCACAAGCCCGCAACGCTGCGGGCCGCGGCGGCGGCCATAGCATTCATCCACAGGTCCGCCGGGCAGGTCGATCCCTATGCCAGCCCGGAGGTCAAGCGAACGCTCAGGAGTGCAACGCGCAAGGCCGGCAGGAGCCAGAAGCAGGCTCAGGCGCTCACGGATGAGGCTTTGACCGCCATCCGGTCGACCGCCTGCAACCCTCGTCCCAGCCGGGGCGGCAGGCCGGAGGGCAGGGAAACCGCCATGTGCAGGGGGAACCTGGACATAGCGCTGATCAGCCTGATGCGCGACGCCATGCTCAGGGTCTCCGAGGCCGCCGTCCTGACCTGGAGCGACATAGTGTCCGAGGCCGACGGTACGGGACGCCTGTTGATCCGGCGCTCCAAGACGGACGCCGAGGGAGAGGGGGCCGTCGGTTTCCTGTCCATTCCGACGATGGAGGCGCTCAGGCTGATATGCGGCGCAAGGCTCTCCACGGACAGCGTGTTCGGGCTGCGCCCCAACCAGATCTCACGGCGCATCAAGCAGGCGGCGCAGGCGGCAGGGTTGGGGGACGGCTTCAGCGGTCACTCCCCGCGTGTGGGCATGGCCCGGGACCTGGCGAGGGCCGGAATCGAGCTGCCCAGCCTGATGAACGCCGGGCGCTGGCGCACCCCGGCCATGCCCGCTCACTACACCCGCAACGAGACCGCAGGCAAGGGAGCGGTGGCCCAGTTCCACGGCTACTGCCGCCGTGTCGCATGAACGGGGCTCTTAATTTAGGAAGAGAATCCTTGTAACGGGGATTGACTTGACCTGGCGAATTGTGATAATTTTTGACCCGTGCAGCGGTTAATGACCGCCTCCATCGGAAATAGAGGAGACAATAAAAGCGTGTATAACTATATTTATACACGCTTTTGCTTTAACGGCTGAGATTGCCGGCTGGAACGTGGCCCTCTCTCCTATCCGCCCCCTTCGGGGCTCCCATTTAACCCCATGCCTGGAACTCCTCTCTTCTCGTCGCTTGCCGCATCGTTATGAGATGCTGTCTCTATTAGAAATATGCGATTTTTCAGGCCGGGACGGATGTTGACTCTGCTATGCCGGATCTGCCCTTAAACCCCTCCGGGAATCCCCTTTCTCCCGAAGCCTCTACGAATTTCGTCTCCTGTATATAGTGTAACGATTTCGGGGGCTTGAAGGATGTTTCAGGAGGTCCCCACAATGAGTTGGGGCTGGTAGCGGATACCGGTCTCTACAGGGGCTCCTGTCCAACCCTGGGTCCGGCCCGTGGCGTAACGCCCTCTTGGGGGATGCCTACGGCTGGCGTGCGCTCTCGGCGGCGTAGGCGCCCAGCAGGTGCACGCCGACGGTCTCCATGTCCCGGATCATGCCGAGCCGGGGGCTGTCCCCGGAGTACCCCTCGCCCAGACCGGCCTGTCTCGCCGCCGCGTCTATCCGTCTCGCTATCTGGTTCGGCCTCATGCCGAGAATGGGCTCGTCGTCTTCCGCGCCCCGGCGGACCGGCAGGAGCAGCTTCATGGTGTCGGCGCTCACCTCGCGGTAGTCGGTCTCGTCGGCCCCCGCGACGCGCACGCGGCCTGAGCCGCCGCGCTGCCGCTCGACGTCGCCCCAGGTCAGATCGGCCGCCTCGCTCACACGCAGCCTGGCGTCCCGCATCAGGCCGATCATGGCGATGTCCATCGCTCCCCGTCTGCGGGCGCTCGGGGTGCGTTCCAGCCGGCCGCCCCGTCCCGAGCGCGGCTTGTGGGCCGTCCTCCTGATGGCGAGATAGCAGTCGAGGTCCAGCGGGAGCGCCCTGGCCGGGCGGGGGTAGTCCTCCTGCGTCAGCTCTTCCAGCGCGGTCCGGGCGGCGCCCCGATGGATCGGCACGTCGAAGCCGGCGTCCCTGTGGTTGCGGGCTATCGCCGCAGCCACCACCCGCAGGGTCGATGGCCTCGCGCCGGTCCCCGACCGGTCTTCGAGGTAAGCCGCCACGTCTTCAGGCGAGGCGGGCAGAGAACACTTCCCCGAAGTCCGGGACCACGCAACGAAGTGATTCCACTGGCTGGCGTAGTTGACCCCCGTCCTCGTCCGTCGTGTTGTTGCCGGCACTGCCTCAGCCATCGGCTACCCCCTCCCGATTGCTGGGGACTATCCTAGCCGCTACGCAGCGTTGATGGTAGCACTCGCGCCAAAGGCTATGGTGCCGTCGTGCGGTTGACCGTGCATCAAACTGTGACCCTGTCTACCTGTCAGGCTCCGCTCCGCGACCAGTTGCTATTTCGTGTCCAGAGTTCGAAGGAGTACGGCGACGTGCGGGCCTACTGCACACCCTGAAGACGATTCGCCGAAAACTAGGTGAGCACGCGGGGGCCGCGACCACAGTGATACAGATCATCCTGTTGGATGGCCGATGCTGAAGATCGAAGGGTCCGGAGAACGTCAGATTCCCTACAGAGGTTGGCTGGGATATCGACCATGAAGCTTTGCATATTCCTCACCGGGCGGGGAGTCACTAGCCAAGCGGATGATAGTTACCTGACACGACGCTTGACTCAACTCCATGGTGGGACTGCTCATGGATACCGCGTTAGCGCCTACATTGACTGCAAAATGGTACAATCCGTCCCAGGTCTGGCGGACTCGCGTTGTCCGCCTCGACCAAATATCCCCTACTCTGGTAAGGACTGTGAGCTTCGGGGCCACCGAAGAGGAATATCGTAGTACAGGTTGGCACGTCAGCCGGCCAGATGTAGCCCAGGCTCGCACAGCCGCGCTCTTTCGTAACTCTATCTACGTTGAGGTGGTTGCTTCCTACGCGCTCCACCACCTGATGTCTGAGTACTCTGACTTGGATGGCAACCGATGCCAATTCTGAACTGGCTGACAAGAGAGGAAGACACTAACGCAGCTGCGCACGTACCGTACCGGCTGTTGGAAGAGGTTAGCGGTCTCTCCTCTGGCGATCCGAACTCCGGGAACATCCTGGTGCAGGCTGACAACCTGGAGGCACTCAAGGCGCTGCTCCCGTTCTACGCGGGGCGTGTGAAGTGCATCTACATTGATCCGCCGTATAACACGGGCTCTGCCTTTGATCAATATGACAATAACCTCGAACACTCTCAGTGGCTGGCCATGATGTGGCCCCGCCTTGAACTCTTGAGAGACCTTCTTGCCGAGGATGGATCGATCTGGATAAGCATCGACGACAATGAGGGGCACTATCTCAAGGTGATCATGGATGAAATATTCGGGCGGAGTAATCTGATTGCGAATATTGTCTGGCAGAAAGTCTATACGGTAAAGAACTCGGCGAAGTACCTCTCTGACATGCACGACCATATCCTCAGCTACGCTCGTTCAAAACCCCGATGGAGCCCAAATCTCCTGCCCCGTTCCAACGAGGCCACTAAGAATTACTCCAACCCTGATGATGACCCCCGGGGCCATTGGACAACCAATGCTGTACAAGCGCGTAACTTCTACAGTTTGGGAACGTACGAGATCGTCTCGCCTTCCGGTCGTGTGCATGTCCCTCCATCCGGCACCTATTGGCGGATATCCAAAGAGTCCTTCGACAGATTGAATGAGGATGATCGAATCTGGTGGGGACAGGATGGAGACTCGATACCGAGGATAAAGAAGTTTCTGTCCGAGGCGAAGGAAGGTGTCGTGCCTTCCACATGGTGGCCTCATCTGGATACGGGCACCAACGCGGAGGCTAAGCAAGAAGTCCGCAAGTTGATCGGCGATGACGGTGAAGTTTTCCTTACCCCAAAACCAGAAAAGCTGATCAGAAGAATTCTCGCCATCGCTACGAATCCTGGTGATCTAGTGCTCGACTCCTTCCTTGGCTCTGGCACAACGGCTGCGGTCGCTCACAAAATGGGCAGGTGCTACATCGGAATTGAGATGGGCGAGCATGCCTTTACTCACTGTGCGCCTCGTCTCAACAAGGTGATAGGAGGGGAACAGGGCGGCATCTCAAGGAGTACCGGATGGCGAGGTGGAGGCGGGTTCCGCTTCTACCGACTCGGTCCGCCCGTGTTTGATGAAGAGGGACGGATTCAGCTGGGCGTTCGCTTCCCCGTATTGGCCGCTCACATATGGTTCAGCGAGACCAATCGCCCGTGGATTGGGGCAGGAGCTTCTCCACTGCTCGGACTCCACGACGGTCATGCCTACGCGCTGCTGTACAACGGTATTCTGGGAGACAAGCGGCCGGGTGCTGGCAACGTGCTAACCCACGCCACGCTGCGTACGGTTCGTGAGATGCTCTCCAAGGAACGGCCCGGCTTTGACGGCCTGCTGACGGTGTACGGCGAACAGTCGCGCCTGGCGGAGACTACGCTAGAGCGCGAGCGCATCCTCTTCAAGCACACTCCATACGACGTAAAGGCGAGAGACTGAAGCGTGCAGCTCAAGCGATACCAGATCGACACCCTGTCTGTTCTACAGAGGTTCTTAGAGGACTCTCGCGTCGCCGGACCGAAGAACGCCTATGAAACCATAACGCAAGAGCCTGAGCTCTCCGACCGTCTCGGACGTTACGGCGGAAGCTATACCACCCCGTTCGAAAACCTGCCAGATGTCCCATACGTCTGCCTGCGGTTGCCAACCGGCGGCGGTAAGACCATCTTGGGCGCCCACGCCGTGCGAATTGCACGGGATGCCTGGATAGACAGGGACTACCCACTTGTGCTGTGGCTCGTCCCGACGAACACGATCCGCCAGCAGACCGTACACGCGTTGAAAGACGCTCGTCATCCATACAGGCAAGTCCTGGACGGTGAGTTCAAGGGACGCGTGCGCATCTTCGATATTTCTGACTTCACGCATATTCGACCGCAGGACCTTCGCGACTCCTGCTGCATTGTGGTGGGCACCATTCAGACGCTTCGTGTGACGAACACTGAAGGGCGCAGGGTATATGCTCACAATGAGGAACTAGAGCCTCATTTTTGGAATCTGCACCGCGTGCCGCCGGGGTTGGAGGAGTCTGAGACCGGCGGTGTCAGATTCTCTTTTGCCAACTTGATGCACCTCCAGCGTCCTCTGCTGATAGTCGATGAGGCGCACAACGCCGTGACCGGACTGAGTCGCGAAATGCAAGAGCGCCTCAACCCGTCCGCGATTATCGAATTCACCGCGACGCCCAGGAGCAGGTCAAACATTCTGTACAGCGTGACGGCGCAGGAATTGAAAAGCGAAGAGATGGTAAAGCTGCCGATCATGCTATCCGAGAACGACACATGGCAGAGCGCGGTGAATGGCGCCGTGGCCAAACGCGCCGAGCTCGCCGAAATCGCCGGGAACGAAAGCAGCCGCGGCTATATCCGTCCCATTGTCCTATTCCAGGCTCAGAGGAGGAACAATGAAGTAACCGTCGAGTCACTTAAGAATCATCTGGTGGACACCGAGCGCGTTCCAGAGAACAAGATCGCAGTCGCCACTGGAAACCAGCGTGATCTCGACGGTATCGACCTGTTCGACCCTCAGTGTCCGATTGAGTACATCATCACAGTCGAGGCACTGAGAGAGGGTTGGGACTGTTCATTTGCCTACGTCTTCTGCTCCGTCTCTCGGATTCAGAGTGCCCAGAACGTGGAGCAACTGTTCGGCAGGGTGCTGCGGATGCCCTATGCCAAACGGCGCCAGCATTCTGAATTGAACAGGGCCTACGCGTACGTGTCTGAGCCATCTTTCGGGGACGCGGCACGCGCCTTGGTCGACAAGCTGGTGAATATGGGCTTTGAGGAAGATGAGGCCCAGGACAACATTCAGCCGGAGCTTCCCAGGTTCGGTGTGACCGACGTCGAGGCCGGGCTCTTCGACCTGCGTGGCGTTCAAAGCCCGACCTTCAGGCACGCGCTGACCGCCTCGCCCGAAATCTTGTCAGGACTTAGAAGGATATCGCATGAAGGATTGAGTTTGCGCGAACTCGGAGGAGGGGAACTAGAAATCACCGTGACCGGCGGTATCGATGCCAACTTGGAAGGACTCCTTACCGCAACCGTGCCCGAGTCCGAGCGATGGGATCTCACCGGCGCTGTCGAGGCGTACAGGAGACAGAACAGGCATTTGCTATCGGACGCTGAAAGAGGCGAACAGTTTAGGGTTCCACGTCTCATGTCCGAAATCCAGGGTAGCCTGGAGTTTGCCGACACGGACATTTTTATGGAGTACCACGACTGGTCGCTACTCAATCATGCGGCCAGATTGGACGAGCGGGAGTTCTCGATCCGGGAAACTGCACGGAGCTTTGAGATTGATATCGATGGAAAACGTGTGAGACATCATTTCGTCAACGAATATGAGCAGTATGCACTAAACGTGGCCGTCGAAGGCTGGACTGCCGAGAACCTTGTTATCTGGTTGGATAGGCAAGTCCACCAGACGGACATGCATCAGGACGAGCTTCTGAAGTGGTTAAGCGATTTGATGCTCTACTTGACCATAGATCGGGGCATGCATATCACGGCACTCACGCGCTGCAAGTTCCTCCTCGCTCGGACAATCCGTGACAGACTCAACGTTTTTCGGGCAAAGGAGAGGCAGCGTGCCTATCAACACTACCTTCTTGATCCGTCGGTGCGCGTCGAAGTCTCGTTCGACGCCGCCTTCAGTTTCAAGGACGGCATGTATCGAGATCGACCGAGATACCGAGGACACTGGAGGCCAAACAAGCACTTTCTCGGCGCTGATCAGGTTCCAGCATTCGACGGGGCCGACGATGGGGAGGAAGTCCGGTGTGCTCAAGCACTGGATAGCTTGCCCGAGGTGAAGTACTGGATTCGCAACGTCGCACGACACCCGGATTCATTCTGGCTGCCGACAGTGACGGGCAGGTTCTACCCCGACTTGGTTTCGCTGCTCAACGATGGCCGCTACTTCGTCGTCGAATACAAAGGCGCTCATATCGCGGAAGGGTCGGATACCGCGGAAAAGCGGACCATCGGTGAGCTGTGGGAACGTCAGAGTGCTTGCAAGGGCATTTTTCTGGTCGCTGAGAGACAGCGTGACGGACTTGATGTCCGAAATCAGCTACAGCAGAAGATTTCTAGTACTCCTTCAAAGGCATAGATGGAGATTCTGATGCCATCTCTTACTTGGGCACATCGTAGAGATCGAAGACCACGTGGACCCGGGAGTTCTACATGAGTGAACGACGGGCCGGTCACGCCGAGCGCGTGTTGGAAGATCGTTTTGTCCTGCGGGAACGAGTGGGCTACGGCAGGATGAGTACTGTCTATCGTGCGTTGGACAGCAAGTCTGGAGACACTGAGGTCGCCATAAAGGTACTCAATGCCTCGCATGCCGACAACATCAAACGGGAGTTGTTCAAGCGTGAGACCTCTGCATTGAAACGACTCCGCCATCCAAACATCGTGAGACTCAGACATCGCGGATGGTCGGACTCAGAGAAGGCGTTTTACATTGTCCTTGATTACATGCCCCATTCCCTGGACCGATACCTGAGGGGCGAATTGGGTTCACAGCACGGGGGTATCGATCCCTATCGTGTGGTGCGTGAGCTTGCCGAGGCTGTTGCGCACGCCCACTCGGAAAACATGGTACACCGCGACATCAAGCCCTCCAACATCTTGTTCGATTCGAAGGGTCGCCCCATGCTGACCGACTTCGGTATCAGCAAGCTTCGTTCCGACCGCAGACTTCAGGCAACTCCGACCAAGTACTTAGTGACACGTGGCGCTGGGAAACCGGGAGATTCTTGAATTGGGTCACTGCGAATGGCAAGGAGGCTACTGAGACCTTCATGCACGAAAACAACAACGACTCTGCGGAGCGCGAACAACGCCTGCGCTTGCTGATCAGCAAGGGGGCCGAACTTGCGGGTGGGGCCGCAGGTCCTGCCGTCGGCACAGTGATTGGGTCCCTACTAGCCGGACCAGTAGGCGCGGCCGTTGGAGGAACCGTTGGCGCGGCCGCGACTATGGCCGTTAAAGCGATAGGTCACGACCTATCCTCGCGTCTGCTGTCCCCTAGGGAACAGGTAAGGGTGGGCGGCGTGTTCACTCTTGCCGCAGCAGAGATCGTTGAGCGATGCCGGCACGGCGAAAGCATCCGGGATGACGGTTTCTTTGATACTGGGGACGGAGGACGTTCAGACGCTGAAGAAGTATGGGAAAGCACGTTGCTGAAGAGCCAGAGAGAGCCGGAAGAGAAGAAACTGCCCTACATGGCACATTTGCTGGCAAACTTGGCTTTCAATGCGGAGATCGGTGCTGCCATGGCACATCAAATGACAAAGGCGGCCGAATCCATGACGTATAGGCAACTCTGCATCCTGCAGCTGTCCTCCAATAGCGAAAGGTTCAACCTGCGTCATGAGAGTTACCGGGGACAAGCAGGCCCAGTCTCCAAAGAACTGTACCAAATCCTCTACGAATATCACGACCTGTACAACAGGGGGTTGATCAACTACGGCGGCACTGCGGCGTTGTCTCTGACAGATGTCAACCCGAGCACCTCCACTCCACAGGCGCTAGGAGCAGATATCTACTCCCAGATGTGCCTTTTCTTGATACCAGACAGCGACCTCGCGCCGATAGCGGCCCACCTTCGCTGACAACGCAATCCAGAACACTGCTGTGTGAGGGGTGTGGGTACCGATGGCCGGTCATATGTATGCATGGGTCGAGTTGACACGGCGGACATTGGAACTTCTTCGCTGAGAGGTTAGGCTATAGCCACCTGCTTTGAACGGGACCGCGGCGGCTATTGCGGCGCTAGCACGCCCCCATGAGTCACATTGTGTCTGGCGCTTCGTCAAGGGGCGCGTCGCTCCGCCCAACATCGCCTCGTCGATTCGGTGCATCAGAATAGGCAGGATGTCAGCGACTGCGTTCTGGGAGAGTGCAGATTGGAACCTACATTTGACGCCAACGCTTTCATGGAAAACCTGGGGCAGGGTTTGATTAGGGAATTCGAACAAGCTGTACAAGCCACAACAAGTCCACTTATTGGCGCTGCCATTGAAACGCCGGTGCGGAAACGGTTGGAACAGGTACTTCCACGGGCATTGCCGTGGGTTCAGGTTGTGTAATCGACAGTTATGGCAATTGTAGTAGGCAGCAGGATGTCGTTCTCTATGAGAGAGACAACTGCCCTGTGTTCAGTGTGAACAATACCCTCGAAACTACATATTTTCCTTGTGAAGGCGTTCTCGCCGTGATAGAAGTCAAAAGCTCTATCACCAGTAACACACTACGGGATTCCTTTGTAAAGATCGCATCTGTAAAGAATTTGAGCCGATACAACATGATGGAAGCAGCATTGCCGCCACTGAAGGAACACCCTAGATATCGACATTATCAAAGTACCCGAATGGCAAGTGAGATTAGTTTGATTGAGCCAAAGGAATTGGAATCCCAAGGGCTACATCAGATATTAGGTGCCGTTCTTGGGGGCCACGCTGGAATGTGGTGCAATACATTGGGGGACAGACTTGCGGCATTAGTTAGGGAATTCGGGAATGATCGCTCTCCGAATATCGTGGCAATCTTGGATAGCGGGGCACTAATCCCATGTAGCATAACGGCAGGCGAGAATCGCGCTCAATTCTCAGCCAAGACAGCTACGCATTTCATGTTTACGGATTCAGCTCCCTTACGAGTGTTTATTGACAGAGTGTATATGACCTACAGGCATGGCGTAACAAGCCCTACGGAGGTCTTCAGCCGTTACATCGCTGGAGTGGAAGATGGTTATGACGGCGTGTGGGTCACAGAGATTGAACGTGAAGATTCTAGTTAGACCCGTTGTTGTATACAAAGACGGGTTATTCAGTTTACGTTATGCGTCAGGCTTCCCGACGTTCCTGCGCATCGGACAGACCCGCCCTGTGAAGGTGGTGTTCATGTCCTACCGGAACACGCTCCAAGCCGACACGCTGAAGCTGGTGGCGAAGAAGATGTAGAGCTCTCTGGCGGAGGGAGGGAGATCTGCCCGAGGACTGGCTGGCCGCCTTTGGCAACGACGGCGAAGACATGATGATGGCACTGGCCCGAAAGATCGTCAGCGGGGAGGAGGAGGACGAGGTCGAGACAGAAACGATGGAGGAGGTGTTCGCCCAGGCACGGGACGCCGAGGCCACCGCCGAGGAGTTGCTGGTGGACGACGGCTGGAAGCCGGTGGAAGTGGAGTTGGAGACGGTCTCGGTCAACGGCAACGGTCTTCGACATCGGGCCGACGGTCGAGATTGTCCCGGCCAACGGTCGCCACGCCAATCGCAACGGCCGCGCGCTTGCCCCGGTCAACGGGAACGACCACAGCGAAGAGGCTGACGAGCCGCAGCGGTGCGCTGTTCTCCTGGGCCGAGTTCATGGCCGAGGAGCCGGTCAAGCCGAGGGGCCGCAGCCGCAAGCCGCAGCCCGCTTCCGCGTCACTGTTCGAGTGGGCGCTGACGCTTGAGCAGGAACGAGAGGCCGAACTGGTCGGCGCGGGACGCTAGGCCGCAACTTACAGGGGAGGACACCAATCCAGAGTGCCCTCTCCCTGCACGACCGTATGCGGCCCTTTTTGCATTTCAAGGAGAGAACAGATGGCTAGCCCGACTGCGTTGTTGATTCGACTTAGTAGCAAATGCGAGGAGGAGACGAAACGCACTGTCTTACACGGACATGGAGAAGAGGAGTCTCTCTAGGTACGTGGCCTCCACCCAGGGCCGGATCAGCTAGCGAGACTACCTCCTGCAGCGGATGGATGAGCCTCATGCGTGATGTTATGCTTAAGCGCATCCGAAACGGTCGCTTCGTGATGGGGGTCCTGATGCTGTCCAAGAAGGTCCTGTTAATCGAACCAGGCTACCCTAATAAGTATCCCCCGCTGGGCCTAATGAAACTTGCCGCATACCACGGTTCCCGCGGTCGGAGGGATCACGTCACGTTCATCAAGGGCGAAGCCCCGGAGGTCCTGAATCAAGCGTGGGACAGGGTCTACGTGACTACACTCTTCACCTTCGAGTGGAAGCGTACCGCCTCGGCAATCGATTTCGCCGTACGCGCGGCAGGCAATCAGCCTGAGCGCGTTTTTGTCGGCGGAATCGCAGTGTCGCTCATGCTGGACGCGTTCCTCAATGAGCCCCGCTGGGCCGGCGTGCGTTTCACCAAGGGTCTGCTCGATGGCCCTCCGGCAGTCTCTCTGGCCCTGTCAACAGAGGACTATGAGTTTGGCGCCGACGACCTGATCGGGACCCCTATCGAGGAGTTGGTCCCCGACTATGGCATCCTCGAGCAAGTCGACTACAACTACCCGGTCCATGATGCCTACTTTGGCTACGCATCTCGCGGATGCGTAAGGAAGTGCTCGTTCTGCGGCGTGCCGAAGTTGGAGGGCGCGCAGCGGGAGATGCCACCCCTGACCAATCTGGTTGAGGGCGTGACCGAAAGGCATGGGGAGAAGAAGGACCTCGTCCTCATGGACAACAACATCACGGCATCAGCTCGCTACAAGGAGGTGATCGCAGAGATTCGCGACCTGGGATTCACGCCCGGAGCCAAGCTGACCCGCGGCGGCAACAGGCCGGTCAAGCGCCGGGTGGACTTCAACCAGGGTGTGGACGCCCGTATCCTCGCGAAGTCGGATATGTTCCTACGGGAAATGTCCACCATCTGCATCAGCCCGCTTCGAATCGCTTTCGACCACATCGGCGTCAGGAAGGTCTACGAGAGGTCGATTCGCATGGCGGCCGATAACCAGATCACGTCCCTGTCCAACTACATGCTGTACAACTTCATGGACACGCCTACAGACCTTTACCAGCGAATGCGGCTCAACATCGACCTCAATGAAGATCTGGGGATCCGTATCTGGTCCTTCCCGATGCGGTACCAGCCCGTGACACTGAAGGACCGGTCGCACGTGGGCAAGAAGTGGAACCGGTACTACCTTCGTTCGTTCCAACTTATGCTCCAGGCAACCAAGGGAGTAGTAAGCGGTAGCCCTTCCTTCTTCCTGCGAGCCTACGGGGGAGATGCGGAGGAGTTTGAGAGGCTGCTCCGGCTTCCACACGCCTTCATATTCCACCGAGAGTACTTTGAAGACGGAGAGGGGAGAGCACAGAGGGAGGAGTACGAGTCGCTTCGCCGACGCCTTTCAGATTCCCGGGAAAAGGAGTTCGTGGGTCTGCTGGCCAATCCGTCCAACGGGAATGGAGTGGGGCCGAGACACTTCCGTGAGTTGGCGAATGACCAAAGTGTCGACCGGCAAATCCGACAACTGATGACATTCCATGAACTGGACACCAAAGAGGATGCGAAGACGAACGGACGCCAGCTCATGGAAGAGATGACCGGGAGCGGCGCCTACCTCGAAGACGACGAAGTCGTTGAAGATGCCGGCCTGTTCGACCATGATGAAGCACTCGCAGTCAAGGGTACCCAGATCGTATGACCGAGTTAGCGAGCGGCAACCAGAACACTCCCGTGCTCTCGGGTGCGGGGCTCCTCGGGCTTGTGACAACGGGGATGTACGATGCCCCGCTGTCCATGTACAGGGAGTACATACAGAATGCGGCCGACGCCGTCGCGGGCAGCGGTGCAACCGAAAGAGCAAGAGTGGATATTGTGATCGATGTCTCCGAACGGCGGATCAGGATTCGAGACAACGGGCCCGGGCTGGCACCCAGGGAAGCGCGTAAGCGGTTGAAGCCCATCGGCCGCAGTGACAAGACACTGGGAGTCGATAGAGGCTTCCGTGGCGTCGGGCGACTCGCCGGTCTTGCCTTCGCAAAGACGGTCTCATTCACCACACGCGCCCGCAAGGATCAGGCGTTAACCCGTATCACCTGGCATAGCGGTCGGCTTCCCGAGTTGACCTCCACCGAGTCGGAGCTTGAGGAGGCTATTCATGACTGCGTGGACGAGGAGACCTTGCCAGGTTCGGACCATCCTGAACACTTCTTCGAGGTCGAAGTCGGGGACGTTGCGCTTCACTCTGCGGGACTGCTGCTCAACAGTGACGCAGTGCGCGACTATATCGGCGAGGTCTGTCCGGTTCCGATGAGTACTAAGTTCCCCTACGCGGAAGAAGTCGAGCGGCTGTTCGCTGGCCCTGAGGCGCCGCTAACATTGGAAGTAAAGCTGGAGGGAGATCCAGATCCGGTAGAGAGGCCATACAGAGAATCAATCCGGCTCTCGGCAAGCAAGGAGGCCCAATTCACGGACTTTCAGGCGGTCCGCCTACCGAGCGTCGACGGAAACGGCGACGCGGTCCTTGGCTGGATCGCGCACTCGTCCTACTTGGGCGCGATCCCAAGGGAGCAACGAGTGCGTGGCATCAGGGCCAGGGTAGGGAATATACAGATTGGTGACGACGCGGCGTTCGACCACCTCTTTGCAGAGGAACGCTTCAACCGATGGTGTGTGGGCGAGCTGCACATCCTGGACTCACGAATCGTTCCCAACGCCAGGCGTGACTACTTTGAACCTGGACCCCATCTGCGAAACCTCGAAAACCAACTGACCCCCCTGCTACGTGACGTCAGCACACGGTGCAGGCGGGAGTCCACGGCTCGCAACCGTGCTAGAAAGGCTCTCTCCTCACTGTGCAGTATCGAGGACCGCTATACCCTGGCGACGACTGGTTATCTCACTTCAGAGGACTCGGCCGGCTTGGTCCAGGAGGCATTGCGGGAAGTCGAGGAGGTCCGCAAGACCATCGGTAAGGGCAATCTCGATAACGGCACACTTGAGAGGCTTGATGACGCAGAAGACAGACTGAACAGCTTTTCAGTTGAGACGGAGACGCAGGGATTCGGTGATATGCCTCCCTCGGAGGTTGTCGTCTACCAGAGGGTATTTGGCGCTCTTGCGACTCTCGCGCCCTCACCGGGTTCTGCAAGAGAATTGATTGAGATCGTGTTGGCAGAAGCCTCCGGCGTGAGGCAAGACGTCTCACGCATAGGCCCAGACCAGAGGACGGGGAGTCATTCGCGGACCCGGCTGGCACTGGATGATACAGGGACACTGGCGCCGAGGTAAGAACCAGGCTCGGCTGAGTTCCCGCTGGAGAGAAACAATATGGCTGCAAGAAACGGTCAGTTCGCGATCCTTCCGGTCGAGACGCTTGTACTCGATACGTCCAACCCCAGGGTGGCGCGCTACATCGAGATGTACGGCGGCGAGGTAACTGATGAGCAAATGAGTCTAGCTCTTGGCGCTGCCAACTACGAGCAGGGTGAGAGCACGACCACCTTCCAGAGTCTGAGAGCATCTATCAGGACTCATGGAGGTGTAATCCATCCTATCTTGGTCAACAGGGAGACTGATAACAGGCTTGTCGTCGTCGAGGGGAATACCCGTGCCCTGATCTATCGTCAGTTCAGGAGTGACGATGATAGTGGTAGATGGGACGAAATTCCAGCAATCGTGTACGACCAGCTTGACGAAAAGGAGCTCGATGCCATCCGGCTACAGGCTCACCTGGTCGGTCCAAGACAGTGGGACCCTTACTCGAAGGCCAAGTATCTGGACTATCTCAGCAACTCGGAGCACCTGACAACGGATCAGATCATCGATTTCTGCGGCGGACAGAAGGCAGAGGTGCATCGATTCATTGATGGCTATAACGACATGGAGAAACACTATCGCCCGCTCCTGAGCAGTGATGACCAGTTTGACCCGACCCGGTTCAGCGCATTTGTTGAATTGCAGGCCCCACGGGTACAGGAAGCTCTCGTAACCTCTGGCTACACAAAGACAGATTTCGCTCGGTGGGTGAACGACCAGATCCTGTATCCACTCGACCGTGTCAGAAAGCTCCCGGCTATCCTAGCCAATCCGCAGGCATGTAGCGTCTTTCTGACTGACGGGGCGCGTGAGGCGGAGAAGGTTCTGGACAGTCCCTCTACGGTCGAGGCCCTGGAGGAGGCCACGCTGGTTCAACTCGCCGATGCGCTGTCGAACCGTATAGTCGAGATGGGCTATGCGGACTTTCTTCGCCTTCGCGAAGACCTGAACACTCCCGATAATCTCTCTCTAACTGAGGCCAGAGACCAGTTGGCTGAACTCTGCAGGCTCATCGCCTCACCCTCTCCCACCAGTGCCTGAGTCAGAGGAACACTCAAACTTGGTTGCCATACTCCACAACTACATCGCGGATAGATTCTGTGGGGGCCGGGGAGAACGTGTCCTTACAGACTCCGTCGGCAGGAAATCGAGTACTCGGCCACCATCTATCGAGGGGTACGTGCCTGACGCCTATGTCATGCTCAACGAACAGGGAAGGGTAGTCATAGGCGAGGCCAAGAGCATGAGAGACCTGGAGGATTCGCATACAGAGGCACAGGTCACGGCATTCCTAAGAAGATGCGGGATGGCGGACGGCTCGGCCTTCATTCTGGCGGTACCGTGGCCTATTGAGAGACTCGCCAGGGTACTGCTCACGAACTCTCGTGTCAGAGAGGGCTTGCCTCAGATTGAAACCGTCGTACTGTCCGAAATGAACCAGCTAGGTGCAGCAACCGCGTCAGAAAGGTTGACTCGTTGCAGAAGTTGACGCTAAAGAGGGAGCCAGACCTCACCCTGAAGCACGACGCATTTGCATACCAACTGGAAGCTGTCAATGCGGTCAAGGATCTTGAGTATGCAGCCATCTTCCATGAGCAGGGATTGGGTAAGACGAAGGTTGCCATAGACCTCATAGTCTACTGGCTGGCACATCGGCAGCTGGATACTGCATTGATTGTCGTCAAGAAGGGGCTCCTTGATAACTGGCAGAGAGAGCTTTCATCTCACTCTCAGTTGATACCCCGGGTATTGACCAATAACCGCGGCGGAAACTTCTATGTCTTCAACAGCCCCGCCCGGGTCATGCTCGCTCACTACGAGGCCGTGAGAGCCGAGAGGGAGCGAATGCATCTATTTCTGAGGACTAGGAATGTCGGGGTGATTCTCGACGAGTCAACCAAGATCAAGAATCCCGACGCCGCTCTCACGAGAACATTCCTCGACCTCGCGCCACTGTTCACCAGGCGAGTGATTATGTCTGGAACCCCGGTATCTAATCGCCCGCACGATATCTGGTCGCAGATCAAGTTCCTCGACGACGGCGCATCTCTTGGCGATGATTTTGGGGAATTCAAACACTCAGTGAACCTGTCTAACGACCTAGCCGGTGCAGAAAGCCGGCAGAAGGCCCTGGAGAGGCAGCTACAGCGCATATTCCACTCGATATCGGCTTTTGCGGTGAGAGAGACGAAGGCAAGCGCCGAGATAACCCTTCCTGAGAAAGTTGTTCACTCCGTCGTGACCGAATGGGAACCACGGCAGTTGGAGCTGTACAGACAGGTCCGGGAGTCTTTGCGCGCCATCATCTTTCAGGACGGGCACCTCGTGGCCGACGAGTCGGACGTGGTGTTGAAGCGGCTGCTCAGGCTGGTGCAGGTGACCTCGAATCCCAACCTGATTGACGCTAGCTACCATGTCGAGCCCGGAAAGCTGGAGACTCTGCTTGAGCTGGTGTCATCGATAGTTAGGGATGGGGAAAAATGCATAGTCTGGACGTCGTTCGTTGAAAACGTCGAGTGGCTGGCAAGAATTCTGCGCCGGCACAATCCTCAATTGGTCCACGGGATGTTGAGCATAAGAGAGCAGACCGACGCGATACGCACATTCCTCGATGAGTCGAGTGCCAAAGTGTTCATTGCGACTCCAGGCTCCGCCAAGGAAGGTCTGACACTGACCGTGGCGAACCACGTTATCTTCTACGACCGATTGTTCAGCTTGGACGACTACCTGCAGGCGCAGGACAGGATCCATCGGATATCCCAGGACAGAGCCTGCCACGTTCACAACCTGATTATGCGCGATTCGATAGACGAATGGGTTGAGGCGTTGCTCCACTCCAAACGAGTCGCAGCCCAACTCGCACAGGGCGACATAGACAGGGTGGCATACCAGAAGGAGATGTCCTACGAATTTGGGGACATTCTGATGACCATACTGGATGCCTAGCCCAAATAGGAGGCACGGGTGATGGCTGAACCTACGTGGGTTAACGACACTCTTACACTTGGTGGTCAGGAGATACCAGTCCGGAACGGGTCTCTTCCAATTCACGACCTGAGCTTCTATCCGGAGAATCCAAGGATATATTCGCTAATCCAAAGGCCGGGTGTTGAGCCATCCCAGGAAGAGATATTCACTCAACTGCGGGGGTTGGAGCACGTCAAGCAACTCATTCAGTCAATCAGGGCTAACGGTGGACTGACGGACCCGATGCTTGTAAGGGATGGCGACCTAGTAGTGCTTGAAGGAAACAGCAGACTCGCTGCATATCGTGAGCTTGCCAGGAACGACGCCATAGCATGGGGCAGGGCCAAAGTTCGATTGCTCCCGGACGACATCACCGAGAAACTCGTGTTTGCGCTGCTCGGTGAGTACCACATCATCGGCAGAAAGGACTGGGCTCCCTACGAACAGGCGGGCTACCTATATCGCAGGAACGTCACGCATGGGGTCAGTGTCCGGAGTATGGCGAGCGAGATGGGCTTACCCGTCAGCAGAGTGAACCACCTCATCAACACATACAAGTTCATGGTGCAATATGGTGAGACCAGCGTGAGTCGGTGGAGCTATTACGACGAGTACCTAAAGTCCAGTAAAGTGAGGAAGGCCCGTCGAGAAACCCCCGAGCTTGATGACATAGTCGTTAGGAAGATTAAGCGGAGAGAAATTCCTGCCGCTGTTGATGTCCGAAACAAGCTGGTCAAGCTTCTTGACGTGGCCAAAGTCGGTCCAGAGCCTACCAAGATCCTCATATCTGGCGATCAGACATTTACTAGGGCATTCGAAAGTGCTCAAGATCGTGGCGCAGACAACACGTGGCTGCGCCGATTCAAGCGATTTAGGGGCGAATTGCAGGTCCCGGCGTTCTTGTCCGACCTGCACCAAATGTCCCCGGAACAGCAGGACAAGTGCCTATATGAGGTAACGAAAATTCAACAGTCCATTGAACGCATTACCAGACAGCGTGGACGGTAGATGCGATTAATTGAGGGGCTGCCATGAACCGGGGCTTTGAGCCCCTGTCGCCGTGTTGACAATGCACTCATCTGTACAAACCGTCGCTTGCATTCGTCAACCTTGACGAGCGTGCCCCAGCGGACTACCCTCCTAGTGTCACAAAGCGTGCTGCTGATGTTGCCCTCCACCGCGACAACCCGTGGCTTGTGTGAAGACAGTCATCGGGAGGCGAACTATCTGATTTCTGTGGGCGACGTACGACGGCTATCGGTTGAGGAGTGCGGTGGCTAGGGCCGAACGCGAGCAGACGACCGGCACACCGTAGGTGGGATGTGGACAAGGAGGTACAATCCATGACCCAAAGTGAGCGTAAGACTCAGACTGTCCAGTTTCAAAGCTGGGAGGTAGGAGGTGAGCTGCTCGACATTCTGTCTCGCGGCCTGTACTCCGATGCGAAGGACGCGCTGAGAGAGTATGTTCAGAATGGCGTGGATGCCAAGGCTCGGAACATCATTATCACTGTGGATGGCTCTCGGGCGGTCATCAGAGATGATGGGACGGGGATGGACCTAAATGAGATGCGAGACGCGCGAAGATTTGGGTTGTCTGCCAAGAGCCCTATGCAGGCTGTAGGGTTTCGCGGTATTGGAATCTACTCGGCATTCGGTATCTGCGAGGAGATGACCATTTCAAGCCGCCAGGAGGGCATGTCCGGCCTGGTCGGCTGGAGATTCCGGTTTGGTGAGATGCGCCGCCTGCTTGAATCCGACAAGAGCTTTGATATCAGGCAGGGGATTGGACTGCCGGGTCTCATGCTTGAGTACACAGAACTATTTGAGGAGCCCTACAGAGGTAGCCCTGACGACCATTTCACTGTTGTGGAGCTTGAAGGGATCGATGAAGAGTATCGTGCTCAGTTGAATGATGCTTCCGAGGTAAACAACTACCTTCTGAATACGGTCCCTGTTGCGTTTGGTACCGAGGGCTATGGAGGCACGGTCAATGGATGGCTCGTAGACCATGTAGACTTGAATCCGGTCCGGGTCACCCTGAGAATCGCAGATGAGGTTGATATAGACGTCTTGCCGCCCGTGGCTGCATCTGTCTACCGCCCCGAGATTGGTTGGATAAACCATCCAGATGGTACTCCGATGGCGTTTGTCTGGTACGCCCTATCCACAAACGGGCGACAGATCCCTTCTCAGGACGAAGGGACAATGGTCAGCGGATTCCTTCTGAAGATGAAGGGGTTCACCTTGGGTAGACGAGACCTGCTCAAGCCGCTCTGGCCTGCCACTGGAGGACGAAGCCTATACCATCACTATACAGGCGAGGTCCATCTTCTGGACTCAGGAAGGCTCTATCCCAACGCGGCTCGAGACGACTTGGAAAGCAACCCCGGTAAACAGCTTTTCGAGAAACAGCTCTCTGACTTCTTCTATCCCATGAGTCGCAAGGCACGAGCCATGCAGGCAAGGGCACGTGCTGAGCGCCTTCTGGACAGCATGGAAGGGATAGTTGCGCAGCTGAGAATAGAGAAGGATGCTCCAGACGCAGACTCCTTTGAAGTGTATAGGAAAGCTGTAACCCATCACGGCGGACTAGAAAATGTACACGCAGAGATTGAGAGACATATGAGGGCGACCAGAGGGCGACCGAAGCCGAGGTTCGATGTAGCCCAACAGGAGGCACTGGAGGACGCTCTCAAGGGGCTAGAAGGTTGGATGGTGCAGCTGAATCAGGTGAAGAGGTCTGCGCACCAGAGAACCGAGAAGCAGAAGCAGCAGACAAAGCAGCCCCCGCCCCAATCTGATCTACTCCGCAGGACTCTAGAGGCGGTTGAGGCGCTATCAGAGGACTCTGGCGAGCCTCGACTCAAGGGAGCGGTGGCAGAGCTGCAGCCACACGTGAAGTCAGTTGCGATGGCTCGGGCTGTCGGCGTCCTCGATGAGCTGAAGGCGGACGGTATCGAACTGGATTCCGATGTGGAAACCTGCCGGAAGGAGCTGAGGGTTGCTGTGGGATGGTCCGCGGAGGCACCAGTTTCACTGGAGGAAGCCCTTGTGCAGCACGGAGTCAACTTGGAGGCTGATGAGGAGAGCCTTGTCAGGGCAATTGATCGGGGGCTGGTTGCAGGACTGGGAGGAAGAGGCGAAGCGTATGAGGCGGTCCTGCGTGCCATTGCCGACTCTGTAGCTGAAGAAAGAGAGGTCTAAAGTACGGCCGATGGGGCGCTATCAGTCCAGTAGAGCCAAGGATCTAGTTCGAGAAAAGTACGACCTTCCATTAGTTCAAGCCGCCCATCGCCGAAAGAGAGGTCCGATCCGTTACTTCGGGTTGCCCGGAGTGCAGGCACTAGACCTAAAGAGCTGGGGTGACCTTTGCGAGTATGTAGCCGCCGTCGAGTTTTGCCAAGGGAACTTTAGGAGGCTGCAACATGTCCTTAGCACTGAGTATGGGCACCTACGGCCGAGAGCCCATCTAGGGGACGTCGACCGCGTCATACTAACGAACAAGGGCAAAGGTCCCTCACCGAGGCATGTTTCGAACAGTTATCAACGCGGTGTGGGGTACATCTGGGACTTTGATGTCGTCTACTTGGACTACTTTGGGAAGTTTCTACCCTACGAGAGGGGCGGCCGAGTAGTGCGGAATAGGGCCAACGCTCTGCACCGCCTATTTAACGATGACCGCTTGGATGCGCACCAACCGTGGCTTCTCATCCTTACGGTCGAGTCGCGTTACGGCCGAAGAGACAAGCATGAGATGCGAGAGTTCCTGTCCGAAGAGAAGAAAGAGGTGAGCGGAGAGACTAGAGAGGTCATTGACTGTCTATTAGGCGATGGCACGAGCCCCAATGAGGAAGCAGCACGGCTTGTCCATGGAACTCTAAGCTACATTATTGGTCGAGCTGCATCTAGTTCCGGTGTCAGAGTGACACCCAAGCCGACCGTGACCTATCCCGGCTGGAGAGGCACTCCTATGCTGCATTTCGCGTACGAGATGACTCCTGGTGGTCACCTGCTCCAGCCCGCTTCGACTCTGAGCCTCCTGAGGTCCCCCCTCTTGCGGGTGCGCGATGACCTTGCTGAGCCGTGGTTTGAGATGCTGCCCTCCCAGCCGCCCGGACAGGAGAAATCAGACCTGCAAGCTGCGCTGGACTTCCTCTCTGACGAGCAGGTCGACCAGATCATCTAATGGACTGTGCGCGTCATAATGTTGACGGGCAGGGTCTGCTGGCTCTGCTGGATTGCCCAGTCATCTTCGAGGACGCTGCGCCTCAGGGTGTTTTTGACCCACATGATGTCGTGAGTCTAGTGGTTCAACATCATAGTATTGAAGGGTAACGAGACCGTGACTTGGCAAGGGTGGGTGTGAAACCTGCTCTGTCGTGTACAACGCGAATCAAAGTTCCCAATTGCTACGCGTCATTTCAAGGCTTCGGTCTTCAATTTTGACAGGAGGTCCCAACAGACGTGCCAACACTTGAGGTGGTTTCACTCCAGGAAGCGCGACTTGAGCCATCCCTGACCGGAAAGCGCGGCGTGGTGATGCGACAGTACACGGACTACATCGGACAAATCGAAACGGGTCAAGCTAGCAAGCTCATCACCGGCGAAGGCGAAACTACGGCTGCCATCCGTCGCCGTCTGAGTGCGGCAACTGAACTGCTGGGCAAGAGCCTCGTCGTGAACCGCTTGGACAACGTGGTCTACTTCTGGGAAGAAACCAGCGGCTCCCCGCGTCGGCAAGGTCGGCGCAGGAAGGCCAGCATCGAGTAGCAGGTGTCAGCGGAAAAGAATGGATGCCGAACGAGAGATGAGGAACGCACAGCAGGACTGGGCAAGCCAACCCAGACGACTCCGCGCCGGAGCAGATAAGAAAAACAGCTATCTTCGCCAAAGTGTAGAATGGTGGAGGCAGACCACCAGAGTTCGCGAGTGCGTGGGGTCTATCTTTGCAGTTTGACCTCCCAGCGAAGAGCGCCAGACCCTGAAGACGGGTCCAGGGAAGCCTGATGGCGAACACCTCCAAGAATAATTGGGACAGTGAAACCGGCGACTATCATGTTCCTTCTCTAATCTGGGACGTGGATCGCGCCGACGAACTGGGAGAAGAACCGGACGACTGGCTTAGCCGCCCTGGTGGTGATCATTTCGTGGCCATGTCTTTCCATTTTGCGCCGTACATGTTCCCGGCAGGGAGCGCCGAAAGCGAAGGGCGGTTCCAATTTGCCCCTACCCCTTACGCGCTCAACATTAGGCAGGACCCTTACAACAGTTGGGGGGTAGTCGCGCGGCTCAAGAGTCGCCTCGGATTGGAGCCCCTCCAGTTCTGGGATTGGCTGCCTGGTGTCCTTATAGTAGACACCTCTATCAAATTCACCTTACCAAATCCGATGCTGGCCGCCTACGCGGGGACAGAATGGGCAGACAACGACTATCGGATATTCTGCGGATTCGCTGACGTCGATTGGTATCTGACCATGCAGACGTCTTTCATTGAGCAGATGAATCGGTTGACCGGTCCGGGGTGGGCCGGCTGGCCATATGGAGTACGGCAACTGCATGAAGCCTTGGTCGGATGGATCAAACCTGGAGCGGAATTACCGGAGATCGTGTTGCTTGCGTCGGTTCGACAGTCGGGCAGCAAGATCACCTCGCTCGACACCCGGCTATATAACCCAGGCCTCACACTTGGCGCTTGGAATAGTGCGCCTGCGACATGGGACTGTCGGCAAGCCGCCCGATTCCTATACCACGCCAAGCTCATGATCGGAGATGGCCTGCCGGATATGGCCGTCACGACCGCCATATCCTCGCTCGAAAACGCTATTGCCGAGGTGCTTAGGTTCAAACTGGCTGACCCGAACAGAGCGGATCCCCTGCTTCGACGAACCAAATTCTTATCCAGGTTCGAGAAGCTGCTACCTCAGTTCGGAGTCACTCTCCCGAAGTCCTTGGCTAAGCCTATCAAACCAGCCTACTTAGCTCGAAATGAGATCGTCCATGGCGCCAGCGCAATTGGGGTTGAATCGGCTGCGGAGCATGTAGCTAATATAGAGGAAGCGATCGTTTGGCTTTGGGCAAACGTGGATTAACCGAGTTCCCAGTGGCCGGGAGTCGATGCGATGGCGGACATAGAGAAACTCTCTACTGAGGCCGTAGGGAAGTTCGTGCTTGGTCTACTCGAACCTCTTAGCATCTGGGTCCAGGCTGGACAGGACCGCAGAAACCAGAAGGCCGACGTTGAGGCGTACCGTACGGCCCTTATGATTCTCCCCAGGAGAGCCTTACTCCCGGACGCTCACCCCGCCTCGCCGAGACATTATTGCTCCGCCCTTTACAGTGGGGACGAGTTGACAGTGCGCTGCACCGTCCGTATTCTTGCAACTCAGCTAATCACAGAGAGACGAATGGGGAGCAAAGATATCGATGTCGACGCAATCTGTGAAGGTGAGAGAATACCTGCGAGCAGATGGTTACACCATCGTCGAGCGGCCGCCTGAACTCGCCGAGCGAGAAGTCAGTGCTTGGCGCTCTGGTCCAGCGGGAATCCGACAGTACATGAACATCTGGATGCCCGCCATTCCTTCCGGAAGTACCTTAGAGGCTCAGGAAAGTTCCTACAGAGACAGGTTTCGGAGGGCTCGAGAACTCCATCCAGCAGCCACCAACATAATGTTGGTTCCATCCAGGGAAGGCATAAGACCTTCGTTCATCCAAGAGGCGCGCACTACCTACCGTGTGGCCTTCAGAACCCCAATTGAATTCTTCGACACTGCATTCACCTGGGAAGTGAATGACGCGTCGGCGACTATCGCCAGAAGAATCAGAGACGAAGGTGCACGTGTCGATCGAGAGAGAATCAATCAACCATTCACGGACAATTTCTCCAACGAAGGCGATGACCTCGTCGCCGAGCTCTTCAATCGATTCAGAGACCGCAGACAGCCGGCAGGCATTCATATTGTTCAAGGCCCCGCTGGCATAGGCAAGAGTTGGTTGTTTTCCTCTCTACTTGCTCGCTTGTATGATGCGTTCATTCAAGACAAGCGGGAACGTCGAACGTTGTGGGCACGCCCGTTGCCGCTTCTCCCCGAATACGACCCTACCGGCAGAAGACTTAACGACCTCCTATCTTCGTTCATTCGCACTGAAGTGGACAGGCCTATACGCAGAGAAGTACTCGACTGGATGGTAGGGAATGGACACGGTATTCTGATGCTTGATGGACTTGAAGAAGTCATGGCTCTAGACGAAGAGTTCACGGATCAGATCCTCGAATATTTTACCTTACCATTCAGCGATGGACAGCCCACCGTCCTCATATGTCTGCGCGACTCGCTAATGCACCGAAATCAGGCGGTAATCGACTTCTGCACCGAGTACGCTGACCGTACCACTGTCTATAATCTTGAAAAGTGGGATGACAAATCCATCAGGTCGTTTGCTGAACGAAAAATACCAAAGCAGGAAGATCGTCGCCAATTTATCACAAGACTCCGATCCGACGACACACTGCACGATATCGCTTCTCTCCCATACCTTTGTGACCTCTTGGTCCAAGAATTCACTGAAGGTCGACTCACAGAGACAATCTCACCCGCACAGTTAATTGCCAATGCTGCGGAGTCTATAATACATAGGGAATATGGTAAGGCGCTGGCGCTGACCGCAGAGGTAATGCCGCTTGATGATGTCCTGACCTTCGCCCAAGACATGGCCCAGAAGGATATGGAAGGTAGCTTCAATGGTGTATCCCCTAGTGAAGTGAACGAATGGGCGAGAGACTGGGCCGAACTCCTGTGGCCTGAAGACATCGAAGAACGGAGTCGCTTTGAACTACAAATGTCCCAGATCGCCTTTTTCGAACAGGGTACAGCAGGTCGTCTGAAATTTGTCCATGAGATTCTGGAACTCTATCTGATAGGCAGAAAATATATCGACTATCTGAGGCGACGAGAGACTGCTTTTTTTATCGACGCGTTCAGTCATTGGGAATTCCCAGCGAACTCAATCACGCTCGATTTACTTTCTGAGTTTTGCACCAGCGAGATGAGTCGACGAGACGTCGAAAACATCACCTTTCAATCTCTCAGCAGGCCAAAAGCCTTGAAGAACATGCTCCAACTGCTCAGCAATAGTGATGGTGACTGTAGGTTCTTGGGCAGAAGTGCAGTGAAGAAGGACTTGTCGGGGCTGAAGTTTTCCAATGTTGATTTCCGAGATGTCTCATTTGCAGGGTGCAACCTCGATACTGCTGAATTCCAGGCCTGCGACTTACGGGGTGCAGAATTTTCCGGCGCCATCATTTGTAACACAGGTTTCTTCAACATGTCCTCTGAAATGATGGAGCGAGCGAATTTCGGAGATATGAACACGGTTCATTCAATTCGCGTGGATGGTAGGGGTGGTTCTAGGAATTTGGGCGAGCCTAGGACGGCGATCAACTGGCTACGAGAACGCGTAAATGTTGACGCTATCGATTCTGCGGATATCCTGCCCTGTCTAGCGGCAGAGCAACTGAGGCATCTATTCGGCAAATACATAAGGCCTGATGGGACGGCAAAACGTAACTGGGTGGGTTCAGAGGCCATCAACAGGGGTAGTAGATACATTCGAAGACCTGAGCATGCTGTTGAGGCGGCTGTTAGGGCAGAACACCTAGTCTTTGAGAGAAGGTTCGACAGGTATTATCGAGCCGATGGACCCAGGTATTCCGAGATGGTCGAGTTTGTCAAGCGTTCGGAGGCGTCCGCAAATATACGATTCTTGTTGGATGAGCTTTGCGGTGAAATGAGTTGCGCTCACATTGTAGGCTGACCGCGGGGCGTTGCGACCAGATTCACGGCCGACCACAGCATACGCGGTATGCTGATGTAATAGAGACGCTCGCTGAGTTGATGATGATCAGGGAAGTGCCCGACCACATCCACTCGGACAACCGACCGGAGTTTACGGCCAAGGCCCTGCGGGAGTGGCTTGGCAGAGTGGAACCCTGGAGGCAATAGATTAAGCCCGGGTCACCGTGGGAGGACTGCTAGATAGAGAGCTTCAACGGGAAGCTGAAGGATGAGTTGCTGGACAGGTAGGTCTTGTACACGTCTCTGGAGGTGAGGGTGCCGACCGAGCGGTACAGGCAGACCTGCAATCAGGTCAGATACCACAGCTCTCTGGGCTACATGCACGGCACCGGAAACCTTCCTTCCAACCGACCCTGTTCCGGTGCTTGTCGGGCTAAACATAACGGGTGGTCCAAAGATTGGGGCAGGTCAGCTGTACGGGCAATCGACCGTTGCGAATCGCGGTGCACTGGGCCATCGGTCTACCTCGTCGCCTTCAATCTACGCACCGCCGCCGCCCCTAACGAAACGGAACCGCTCTACGTGAGACAGCGCGGTGCGATACAATAGTGATGCTAAATAGGCTCTGGGATTCTCGACGAAGCTGTGGTAACCATTGTGGGAACAACCGGCGCAATAGCTCGATTTCGTAGCTAAATCCTAGTCCCCCCAGCTCCACCAGTTCATAGCTAAGACTTACGGGGACTCGAACTCAACACCCGCGGTTCGCGTCATTTGTACCAGTTCGTTGCCAGATTGGAAAACGCAGTCGGCGCCTTTATCTTCTAGCTACCCGACTCGTCGTGGTGCCAGCCGGAGCCGAACACCAACCCGTCGTGCTCCACCAGCCAGAAGTGCTTGTCCTCCACCTCGCCGGTGGCGGGGTTCACGTCCTCGTGGTTCACCCACACACCCTCTTCGGTGGCCTTGAAGGACCCGTCGTCAAGCATCTCCTGAAGGTGCACGGCGAAGTCCTCGGCGTTGTAGTGGCCCATAATCTCGCCCTCGGGGGTCGCGATGAACACGTACCATTGGGCGTCCACGCTCTCCGCACTGTTGTAGTGCTCCAGTGTGGCCTCCAGCCCCTCGGCGTGGAAACGGGCGATGGCGTCGTCCACCACGTATTTGGTGTACTCATCGGCGGATATGTGCCAGCCCGAGGCGAACAGCAGGCCGTCGTGCCTCACCACCCAGACGTGCTTGTACTCCAAAGCGCCGGTGTGGTCGGCTCCGATGCCCCCACTCTCCGGGTTGAAGTACACGTAGGACACCCACCTGCCATCCTCCGTGGCCGAGAGCATGTCCGGACCGAAGTTGTAGCCGGTGGCATCGGTGCCCACCCAATCCTTCACGTCCAGCCCCACGCGGTGGGCGTCGGGATGCCCCCTTACAATATCGTTCTCGTCGATGATGAAGACGTACCACTGGCCTTCGACGCTCTCCTCGCGATTGTAGTAGGCGAGGGTGGAGTCGAGCCCCTGGGTCTCGTAGCGGTTGATGGCGTTGTCGACGAAGAATTTTGTGTAGTCGGCAGGAGCGGATTTGGGCGGGATGGAGGCCACCACGCCGCGGGCGATCTTCTCGGCCTCGGCTGAGGTTAGGCCGGACAACTGTTGCGGGATGGCTGCCATAGCAGCTTCGACTATTTCCTCGACCTCGCTCCTGGATAGCCCCGGGTCCGGCTCAGGCATGTCTGCCATCGCCTTGAGGATGGCCTCCTCGACTTCTGCCGACGTGAGTCCGTGTTGAGGTTGTGCAGTCGCGGGCGCTTCGTCCATCTCGGCGCGGACTATCTTCTCCACCTCCGCGCGGGACAGCCCGTCTCCACAGGCGACCAAGAACAGCATGATCGGAACTATCAGTGCCCATGGAGCAAACAGGCACAGGCTGCGGTAATTCAACAGCATGACAGGCTTCCTGATTGGTGTCCCCATCTACAGCCCTCCGACCTGCTGCGTCGACTCGCTGACCCGGGTCTCGAAGTTGCCGGCATCATCCCTGAAGCTCACTCGCACCGAGATCCGGTCCAAGAGTTCCTCGTGGCCCAACGATAAGGTGGAATTGGTGGCCCCGAAGATATCGTGCGAGGAGGCCATCCACTGGTAGTTGTAGGACACGTTGGTCAGGCCGTCAGAGTCGGAGATGCCCGACGTGCCCGCAGTGAGTGTCTGTCCGATGTACGCTGTTCCGGTGATCGTCGGTTTGCCCGTCGACCCATGGTTGGTGATTGATGCCACGTTCTCGGCCGGGACGGTTACTCTCACGGGTTTCCACTTGTTAGGAGAGGTACGAATCCTGAATCTGTATCCTTTCCTGCCCTCGAGCAGCCTGCCCTTGGGCAGGTGGGTGAGATCTGCCTCCCACCTCGTCCCCACCAATCTGGTCTCTAATCCGATGCCCAACTGCCGGTAGAGAACTTCGTCCGTGTCCGTTTCGACAATCGAAATGGATCCAGGGGCATTGTCGAGCACGATTTCGAATTCGGCGTCGGTCCAGCAGTTCCATTCCAGCCTGACGGAGCCCACCCCCGTAGAACCGCCGGACTGATGGGCCATCAGATTATCGACCCTTTCCACCCCCACGTAATAGGTGTACCTGTTGGTAGAATTACCCACCTGCACGTAGTACGTGCCCCCTTCACACCCCACGTCCAAGTAGGTGACCTTGTGCTCCGACCACAACACCTGATTGCCGCTGGCGTCGAATATGGCTACTGATGCACCGCTATAGGTTTGGGACGTACTATTGGAGCCCATCCGAATCAGATTAGCGCCAGCGGCCGTCGAGTTGGACTCTGTACCAATCGCTGTCGCCGGGGTCCAGACCTCCCTGCATGGGCTTCTTGTCGACTTTTAGCAGGCCGCGCGTAGATGTGTTGGACGGCAGGTCTTCGCCGAAGTTTTCCTGGACTCCCAGCAGCTCAGCGCTGAGCGTGAAGGTCCCGGCCTCAGTCGAAGTAATGCGGACCTGCACCTGGCTGCCATCGCCGACCAGGTCTCTGTTTGGCGTTCTCTTCTTTGTCGTTCCATCGGATGAGAAGACGCCGGCCTGTTCTATCGTATCCGTGGACAGGTCGCTCAGAGCGAAGCGATATACGCCGCCCACTGCTGTCTGGAAGTCCACGTTCACGGTCCCGTTGGCGGTTATCGAGCCGCTGTAGGCCGAATCCAGGGTCACGCAGCAACTGGACTGTTGGGCAGACACAGAGCCCACGGCCAAAACCGTCAGCGTCAGGACCAGGGCAACTATGGCGATGCGAAATGGGAAAGCACGTACCTTCAAGGATTCTCCTTTTCTCCTAGGACCTCCCGAAAGAGGTTGAATTCACTGAAATTGCAGGCGTGACCGGCATCGGCAAGGGTGGCGTCGAAGCCCTGGGTCTCGTGCCTGCTTATCGCGCTGTGGACGAAGAACTTGGTGCGCTCAGCGGGAGCAGGGCCGCACCGCGGGCTATCAGCCGAGCCTCGTCGGAAGTACGGAACAGCTATGCCGGTCTTCGACACTCCCAACAGCCAAGTTTGCCTGACATCAGTCATCCTTGCCCGCCGCGGCCGTGAAGACCAACCAGCAACGCCCCGAAGAGTCCCGGTCGGAGAGTCGTCATGGCCCGGGTCATGGCCTTCCCCTTGGGCTGGAGTCTGCTTCTACAAACCCCCGACCAATACCACCGCCAACGTGCCCTCGCTGGTCAGCGACTCATCGTTGCCCTCGTCGTCGGTGAAAGTGACCCGCACCTTTATGACCTTGTCAATGTCGGATGACTGGACTATGTAGGTGGAGCTCGTCGCCCCGCTGATATCGGTGTCGTCAGCCAGCCACTGGTAGCTGTAGCTGACGTTGGTCAGGCCGTCTGCATCCGCAATGCCGGATGTTGAAGCTGTCAGGGCGTGTCCCACCCGGGCCCTGCCGCTGATAGCGGGCGCGCCCGTTGCAGTAATGTTTGCCGCCGTGATTACTGCCGATGTCCCCGCGCTGGTCAGCGACTCATCGTTGCCTGCGTCGTCAATGAACGTGACCCGCACCTTGATGACCTTGTCAATGTCGGATGACAGGACTGTGTAGGTTGAACTCGTCGCCCCGCTGATATCGGTGTCGTCAGCCAGCCAGTGGTAGCTGTAGCTGACGTCGGTCAGGCCGTCTGCATCCGCAATGCCGGATGTGGAAGCTGTCAGGGTCCGTCCCTCCCGGGCCCTGCCGCTGATAACGGGCGCGCCCGTTGCTGGAGTGTTTGCCGCCCTGACTACGTCTGTCTCGGCGCTGAACAGCCTCTCCGAGTTCCCCACGTCGTCTGTGAAGTTAAGCCTAATCTTCAGGGTCTTGCCCACGTCGAGGCTGGACACCGTGTATGTCAGCTCCTCCCCGAATAGGTTGGTATGTCTATATGTTCCGTACAAGTCGCCACCAGGATCATATGCATACCAGGAGCCGTAATACGAAACGTTGTTCAAACCCTCTTCGTCGGCAATTCCCGATGTATCCACCGTCAGCGTTTGACCCACCTCCGCCGTTCCATTGATTACAGGAGCGCCTGTCGCAGGGGTGTTCCCGGTGAAGTCTCGTTCTATAGAAGGCGTGCCCCGCCCGATGCTGTTAACCGCCCTGACCCTGGCTGTGTACCGCGTCCCACCTGTAAGGCCTAGGATTCTGTAGACCGTTCCGGTCACGGTTGCCTCGGATACGTCCGCCTCCACGTCCCAGCTGCCGGAAGTCTCCTTCCACTGCACTACGTATCCTGTGATTGGAGATCCGCCGTCGCCCCAGCCCTGTTCCAGGCGAGCCTCATAGGCCAATCTCCAAGTGGGCACGGTCCAGAAAACACTCACGCCTCCAAAACGGGACGGTTCGGGGTCAGCGTGAAAGCGATTCGGCGCAGCCGGGGTGGTTGCCGTAACCACCGCCGTCTTGGCGCTTATAATTCTCTCCGAATTGCCCGCGTCGTCAGTGAAGTACACCCAAATCTTGAGTGTTTTTCCCACGTCCCGGCGCGACACTTTGTAGTCGAGGTCATCGCCTGGGGTATTGCTCTTCCGGATAAACCCTCCTGATGAGTGCTCATTGGGATTGTTCGCATACCAGGTGCCTCTGTACGACGCACTGTTCAAGCCGTTTGCATCAGCTATTCCGGATGTGTCCGCCGTCAGCGTCTGGCCCACCCGGGCCGTTCCACTAATTGTTGGGGCCCCGTCGCGGCTGAATTGGTGGCGGTCTGGGCGGAGACCAAAGGCGGCCCGTCGAACGCGATGAATCCAACTGTTGCCGCAAGCAACCCGAGCGCGAATGCCGACAGCAGTTTCATGTAGAGTTTGCTCATTCTTATGGTGCTCCTAGTTGGAGGTTACTTCTCACGCATCAGGCAACTAGGCCAAATTGGACCTATGTAATGAGATGGAATGTGCTATTTTCACCTGGCTGTCTGCTCTCCCACAATGTGAAACCTGGCCCCCAGCTTCCTGTTGCAGGTTTGTCAGATGTGTCTCTGGATGGATACATTGACGGCTCCTCGCGTTGATTCTTGTCGCCTCTCAATTCATCCCTGGAAGATGAAATGGGCCAACATTAATATCGCATAACTGTAAAGTTTTTATAAGTATTCGTGCCAGAGCCCACTTATTACTGTAAGTTTTCGCTGACATCGACGCACCGTCTGCGACCGCCTTGCAGCGTAAGGCCTCCTAGCTAAGGACTAGCGCTTATTCTCGCCCACGCTTTCGGGGTCCCACCGCCAGTCTCACTCGTATTCACTGTTATCTCGGCGGGGTCGTCCTCGTCCGTGACGTTGATGGTCACTACTATGCTGTCTGTGGCGCCGAACGAGTCCTTGGCGGTGACCACCACCGTGTAGGTGTTCCTGGCCTCGTAGTTCAGAGGGAGCCAGGTCCTAAGCTGGCCGGTGTTCTTCAGTATGTCGAAGGACCGGGCATCGGGGCCGCCCAGGGTGTAGGTCAGCAAGCGGTCGTCTTCGTCTTCGGCGTAGACCGGCGCGCCGATGGGTTGCGCGCGCTTCGTGTTCTCGGCCACTTCCCGGCTCGTCCTGTCCGACTGGTCTCCCGGGGTGAGGAAGTCCTGGTCGGGGAACACGGGCGCGGCATTGACGAAACCGCCGTCGTCCGAAGTTTCCGTAGTGGCAGCGGACCCGCGCCTGTCTACTGGGGCTTCCAGCACTCCCATTGCCTCCACCTCCGTGTCATCCAGGCTATCCGTGTAGACCGCCGTCGCCCGCAGGCACGTACCCACGTCTTCCCCCTTAGGGGCGTAGACCGACGACGAGGCCTCGCCTATAGGCGTCCAGTTACTATCGGCTTCGATGTCCTCGCACTCGGTGGACGGGGCGAGGCCACCATCTTCGGTTCGTTCCCACACCCAGCGGGTGATTTCGACGCCCCCATCCGGATCGCTGACCGTGGCTACTATCTCGATTCCCACCTGCGGCTGCCTCTGGGACAGGATGATTTCCCCAACGTCGTGTGTATTCACGACATCGATGACTACGTCGAGGGTGGTCGACTGTCCGCCGGAGCTGGCCTTGACGGTTATCGAGTACGAGCTCTTCTCCTCGAAGTCGGGCTCGCGGCCCTCTCGGAAGCTCAGAACGCCATCTTGGTCGATGGTAAAGTCGCTGCGGTCGGCGCCGGACAGCGAGAACGAGATTAGGGTATCACCGCCGTCCTGGTCGGTCGCGCGATAGGCGTCCTCAGGCAACTGCCTCGCACCGTCCTCAAGACTGAGGACCGGCGGGACCGGGTTGCCTGCGTCGTCCTTCTGGTTCTCCCTGACCCTCAGGACCGTCGGCGCGTCCTCGTCGAAGGTCGGGGGCTCATTCACCTCTGTGACCCTGACGATAACGTTTACCGTGGCCGAGGCGGTCGACGGGTCGCTCGCCATCACCCGCAGGACGTACTCGCTGTTGCGGGGGGCGCCAGCATCTTCACCTTCAGGCAAAGAGGGGCCGACGCAGGGCGGCTTCCTCAAGTCCTTGTCTTCCCCCTCATCAGGGTCGTTGTCTAGATGCTCCCGGGCGTCCGTTCCCAGCTCCTCGGCCACTCTGATCTGGCCGGAATCGCTGTCGATGGTGAACCGCACGTGGCCGTCCTCATCCGCCAGGTCGCACGTGTCCAGCAACTCGTAGAACAGCTCGTCTTCGTCTTCATCCAACGCCGTCACCTGCTCCCCTATTGCCGTGCCCGGAGCCGTGTTCTCGTCAACAGACCTGGAGACCTCTATGTAAGTGGTATCCTCATCCTCGTCCTGCTCGGCAAACGAGGGAGCGGCATTGGCCAGGGTCTTGGCCTCCACGCGGTATGTGCTCACCGCGGAGGCGGTCTTACCCGAGCCGAACCTGTCGGAGTAGGTGACGGCAGCACGAAGGTACATGCCCACGTCGGCCGGCGCGGGACTCCGCCTCGGCGATCTCGCCCCCTCTATGTCCGTCCAGCTCCTCCCGTCCTCGGACCTGGACCACTGCCACTTCTGGCCGACCCGATCATCCTCGTCACGCAGGCGGGCGGAGAGCGGCCGGTCGACCTGCGGCTGGGGCCTGTCGATCACCACTAATCCCGCCTCGTCCACGTCCATGACCGTCACGGCCACGTCGTGCGTGCCGCCGGATACCTCGACCGTCACGCGGTACACGTTCCTGTCCGCCAGCGACGCGCCCTCCAGTGCGGAGTGAGGCTCCTCGTAGTCGGGGCGTTTCCTGAATCTCAGTACTCCGCCACGAATGGTGAACCGGTCTTCGTCGCGACCGCTCAGGGACCACCTGATGGCACGTCTGTCATGGTCATGAGCGCTGAAGGCGGCGACCGGCGACGACTCGTTCTCGGCGAAGTCTATCGAGCTGCTTCCAGCTATCTCTGCGGGTTCGTCCATATCGGTGAGGAGGATGGGCACCGCTATGCTGTCCGTAGCGCCGGATGGGTCGGTGGCAGTCACCTCCACCAAGTAGAACCGCCTAGCCTCGTAGTCCAGCGCGGCTTTCGTCTTGACCTGGCCGTTGTTCCTCGATATGCCGAAGAACGCGGAGTCCACGCCGCCCAGGGTGTAGATCAGCAGGTCCCCGTCTTCGTCATGAGCACTGATGGGGGTCCCGATATCGTGTCCGGCCTCCGTGTTCTCGGCCACCCTGCGGCTCGTCCTGCCCGACTGGACCACGAAATGCGGAGCCGTGTTGGCGGGGTTGCTGCTCTGTACGGGGGCTTCAGTCATTCCCGTCAACTGCTCGTCAGCGGCGCCGGCTGCGTTCTCTACATCGTCCGTGTAGGTCGCCGTCGCCCGCAAGCACGTGTCGACGTCGGCCCCCTGCACGGTGTAGACCGACGATGAGGCCCCGTCTATCGGGGTCCAGCCGGCAACAACGCGGATGCCGGGTGTGCCCGGGTCGTCCCGGCACTCGGCCAAGGGTGTGCCTTCGCTCACAGTGATCACTTCGGACCGTTCCCAAATCCACCTGCTAATCCTAACGCCGCCGTCCGGGTCGCTGACCGTGGCATGTACCATCTTGCCTATCTGCGGCTCCCTCTGGGACAGAGATACGTCCCCGGCATCTTCCCCGTTCAACACCTCGATGGTCACGTCCAGCTCGGCGGTCAGTCTGCGGGGGCCCTCGCCGGAGCGGGCCTCGATGGTTATCGAGTACGAGCTCTGCTCCTCGTAGTCAGGCTCGTGGTCCTCTCTAAAGCTCAGGACGCCTTCGCTGTCGAAGTAGAGGGCATCGCTGTCGGCGCCGGACACCGAGTACCTGTAGGGGGGGAGGTGGTGTCGTCGTAGGGATGAGGGCCGGTAGTGTTGACGTCCCGGTCGGTTACGTCATAGGTATTGGCATCGACCGCTGTGCTGCCATCCACAGCCATGATGACCAGCGGGTCTGCGTTCTCCACTACCTTCAGCACCGTCGGTGCATCCTCGTCGAAGCGAGGGGGCTCGTTCACGTCGGTGACCGTGACGATTACGTTGACCGTGGCCGAGGCGGTCGACGGGTCGCTCACCCTCACCCGCAGCACGTACTCGCTGTTGTCTACCACATTTTCCGGTAGGTCGGGGCTGCCGTTTTGACCGGGCGAGGTCTTGTCTTCCCGCTCCCCGGCGTCCGCTCCCAGCACTTTGGCCACCCTTATCTGGCCGGAGAGGCTGTCGATGGTGAAGCGCGCATTGCCGCTTTCATCCTCCAGGTCGGGTGTGTCCAGCAACTCGTAGAACAGGACGACGTCGTCCGCGTCCATCGCTAATATTGCGCGGCCTATGGCCGTGCCCACTGCCGAGTTCTCGGGGACGGACCGGGCGATGTCGATGTAAGGGGTAGCTTCATCCTCGTCCTGCTCGGCAAAGGAGGGGGCGGCATTGGACAGGGTCCTCGCCTCCACCGGGTTGGCGCTCACCGCCGACGCGCTCTTGCCCTCGCCGAACTTGTCGGAGTATGTGACAGTCGCACGCAGGTAGCTGCCCGCATCGTCGGCCACAGGGCTCCGCCTGGGCGATGCCGCTCCTTCTATGTCATTCCAGGTCGTACCGTCCTCCGACCTCGCCCATTGCCACGTTTGGCCCGACACCCCCTCGTCCTCGTCCGACAGGCTGGCTCCGAGCGGCCGGTCGGCCTGCGGCTGGGGCCTGTCCATGCTCGCGGTGCCCACCTCATCCACGTCTGTTACCGTCACCGCTACGTCGTGCGAACCGCCGCCAGCTTCAATGGTGACCCTGTATACATTCCTCTCCCGCGGTGCGCCCGTTCCAGCAGACTGAGGATCTTCGTAGTTGGGAGGCTCCCTGAAGGCCAGCAGGCCGCCATCGATGGTGAACAGGCCGGCATCACGTCCACCGAGAGACCACTCGATGGCGTCTCCGTCCTGGTCATAGGCAACGAAGGCGGCGACCGGGGCAGTCCTGTTCTCGGCGAAGTCTATTGAGGAGTCGGCTGCCTGCGCGTATGCCGGGTGGCCTGTGGGACCGTCCGGGATGACATTTACGAACAGTATGGCGGTGAGTGCGACAACCAGGCCCAGGACTCTCAATTTCCCGTATCGGAGAGTCCTCAGGCTAGGATGACAGGCCAAGCGGGATAGTCGAGCCATAACCGGGTCCTGTGGGCCAGCGAAACCCTGGCTCTTCAACAGACTTCCAGGCCGAGACTGCCCAGATCGCCGTCCTTCCCGGGCGCCAGGCCATCCGGCGCATACCCTGGCAGTTGGTTTTCCCGCCGTCTCCATCATCCGGGATAGCCTAGTTCACCAGGGTCGTTCCCGTCCGACTCGCTGGATGGGGTGCAACCCTGGCCGTTGCCGAGCAGCCGTATCTGGTCTCGTAGCCCAGCCGAGCCTTGGCGAGCAGCTGCCCCGATGTTCTGACGATGTCGAATGAGGCGGAATCGGTACCGTTCGGGGAATACGAGAGGACATCCTGGTGGTGGTCTCCGGCAGCTTCGCCCCGGTCGCCTAAGGCGGTTCCTGGGGGAGTGTTCTCGACCAAGCTTCTGACACCGGTGTCACTCGATGGGAACTCCGGCTCGTGATTGCCCGCGTGACGCTCGTGCAAGGCATGGTCCGACTTGGCTTGCACGCTCTTGTAAGCTCCATGCACGTCGCCGCAGGTCACCGTGACTCGTAGGTAGTTGCCCTCGCCGTCGTCGCCCGGTGTGTAGCTGTTCGACGTGGCACCGTCGATGGTATTCCGCGTGGCCCGGCCTGAAGAGGTCTCGCACAGCCAGACTGTGTTGGAAACGCCGCCATCAGGATCGTTCAGGGTTGTTATGGAGTTACCTCACAGCGAGACGATCGCAGTACAGGACACGCCAGCCCCCATTCTGCTCGATGGTTTATTCCTTCACCGCAACGATGACGATGGCTGGGCTGCCGATGTAGTGTTCGACCCCGTCATAGACGGATCTGAACTCGCAGGTGATTGTCCGATTGGAGCTGGTCTTCCCATCATCGACCGCGTACGTCGCAGTGATCACTTTCGAAGTGACGCCTGCTCGCATGCGTACCGCGGCGTTGGTATATTCGCCCGTCGCCGAGTCGTAGCACTGGAGCCCGCTATCGATCTGGATGTTGGAGGGACCGGACCGCACTACGCGCACGCGCAATGTCTCACCCTCGTTGATCGAGGTGGCCGTCGGATAGAGGCTCAGGGTCGCTAGGCCATTGCCGTCCTGATCTTCGTCATCCTGGCCATCGCCGTCCTGATCGTTATCGTCATGAGCTACAACCACGGCGGTGTGCAGGCTCTCAAGGACTTCGGGATTCCCAGCGTCGTCTGAGAAGGACACCTGGACCTTGATGCTCAGTCCCTCGTCTTCAGCGGCTATCGTGTAGCTGGAACCGTTTGATCCCGCAATGTCATTGCCGCCCGCTATCCATCGGTACCTAAAGGTCGCTTCCTCCAGGCCGTCCTGGTCTGAGATGCCGGTGGTATCCACCGTGAGGGTCTCGCCGACTCTGGGAGTTCCCGTGATGCTCGGAGCCCCGGTCGCAGGAGTATTGGGAGCGGGGTCCTGCTGGACTTCGGGTCCAAGAACGAGAAGCGCTAATCCATTCGACAGTCGCCTTTCGTCACCCGTGCAGATAGCTCCTTCAGTATCGCAAGCCCTATCAGACAGCAAGGTGATGGCCACGTCAGCGTCGGAATCAGGGTCCACGGTGATTTCCCACAGGTCGCTGCGCCCATCGACGCGACTCGCCTGGGTCACAGTACCGCCGGTCACCTCGAAGGCTTTGTCTCTGACGATCGTCTCGCTGGTGGCTATCGACTCGCTGAAGAGGACCAGGAAGGTGAAGGTATCCTCACCGTTGTGGCTCTCCGGCGCATCCAGGAGTTCGACAGTCAGCGGCGCGACTTCATTCGTTGCCTGGACTTGGGATGCCGCAACCCCGGCACGCGGTTCCACGGGCTCTGTGCCTCCACCGATAAGCGTTGTGGTGTTGCCGAGTAAGTCCGTCACAGTCATCCGCAGGAAGATACGCTTACCCAACTCAGCGTTGGTTAGCGTATGGGTGGCTTCGTTTGAGACAACCCGGTTGTCGACAATCCAAGCGTATCGAAAGCTTGTGGGGTCGAGCCCGTCCAGATCGATTATTCCGGCCTCGGAAGTCAAAGTCTCTCCCACTCGTGCCTCGCCATTAATCTGAGGGCTGCCGACTGTTGGATGATTATCCAACTGTACGACGTCCCCATTATTTCGACATAGACTTGGGATTACCATGCCTATCTTGGACAAGCAAACGGCGTATAGACCGTTTCGATCACCGCTGTTCGATCCCACTCCAATGTAATATCTGCCGGATTCGCTCGGTCTGAAGACCACCGCGGCTTTCTGTCCATTACCGGTGCTTGCGGTATTTGGAATCGCCGTGCCATTTTGGTCAAAGATACCCACTATCCTTGGCTCAGTCAGTTGATGCCTCTCCTCGATTGTCGCCCCGTCAATCGTCGTTAGCGTTTGAAGATCAATTCGGTAGCTGACTCCGCTTGTCAAATCCATCCCAAACCAATCTTCGTCGTTCCCAGTCTTGGCGTGATCCCCCAGGAAATCGTGTGATCCTCCTAGATTCGCCGCGAGAAATCGCCTGGTTTCTGTGTCAGACTTGGTGTCAAACTTCCCTCGGAAGTTGTAGCCATCAGGAGGCGCATTCTCAGTATCAAGCATCACTTCCACTTGGAAAGTACCTGTCCTGTCGTTCTCTGAGACCACATAGATGCAGAAGATTACGGGCAGGAGAGCCATCTCACTAAACGGATCGCGCATGTATCGGTCGCTTTGTATCGCCAGCCCTGTTTCACCAATAAAGAAGTTCGAGCCCTCCCTAAACCTGAAACCCAGAACTGAAGCCGTCCCGATGACTCTCGGATCTTCGAGCGTGGCCTCGCTTGAGTCGGAACCTCTCACGTCAACTCTGTACCATTTGTGCGGTTCCAGCGCATAGCTGACTATACGGATCTGCCCGGGCGAATCGACGCTGCCGGTAAACACCGTATCCACGGTTGCGCTGGCGGTCTCGCCACAACTGTCGGTTGTCGTGGATGGATTCTGGGCTGTATCGTCGTTCATCAGGGTGATCGTGGCCGTGCCCGGAATTCCGGTCTCGAAGCCGTTTGGCAGCGTCCCAAAGCCCAGGTTAACCATCTCGCCGTCGTCTTCCACGTCGTCGTCCGTCGCAATCACAGTAAACGTCTTTGACGTGTCTCCTACGTTGAATGTCAGCGATGTCGGCACGCCAGACCAGTCGTCCTCGGTGGCTCCGTTGGCGCCCGCAGCCGTTAGAGGAATTTCAACGTTGGACTGTGGCGCACTGTTGAGAAGCACCGTCACTTGGGCGTCAGCCCCACCCTCGGTGGCCTCGTAGCTCGCCGATGAAAACAACACCTGGATGTTCTGATCCGGCTCGTCTACAACGCCCTCCGCGGGCGGATTATTGGACGGCATCTCGATGCTCTCCCCGTCGTCGTCAGTGATGGAGACCTCCGTCTCCTTGGTTATGCCCTCGCTCACGCCTGTGGGGAGGGTCCCGAAGGTGAGCTTGACGCTCTCATTGTCGTCGTCCAGGTCGTCGGCGGTAGCTGTGAACGTGAAGCTCGTCTCCGTGTCCCCTGCGTTGAAGACGACGTTCTCCGGGACGCCGGAGTAGTCGGCGCTACTGGCCCCGCCCTGGTCGGCTTTGGTGATGGGAATGGTCACCGTCCGCTCCGGATCGGCGGAGAGGGTGACCGTGACCATCACCTCGTTCTCCCTGGTCTCGCTGGTGCTTGAATCGTCGCTCTCAGCCACGGTGTAAGTGGCAGCGCCGAAGCTGACCGTCACCTCGGGCTCGTCATCGGTGATGGTGAGGGTCATGTCGTCGGGGTCGGTAACGCCCACGTCGTTGGACGAGGCGCCGCTCACGTCCACCTCCCGGTCTCCTGTGTAGACGGCGTCGTCGACTGCTGTGATGGTCACGACGCCGGTGCTGGTTGTAGCCCCCTGCGCTATGGTCAGCGTCATGTTCGTGCTCAGCGTGACCGGGGAGTCCTGGGGAACGGAGACGGTGATGGTGGTGACGGCGCTGGAGGCCGTCGAGAGCGTGGCCGTCACCGTGCTGACGTTGTTCGTCCCGCTCTCGTCAATGGTCGCGGGAGTCAGCACCAGGGTGACCGTTCCGGCAGGCACGTCGTCGTCGGTGATGCTCACCACGCTCTCGTCCGTCGTACCCGCCGTGACGCCATCCGGCAGAGTCCCAAACCCAAGCCTGACGCTCTCGCCGTCGTCGTCCACTTCGTCCGCGGTCGCAGCGAACGTGAAGCTCTTCTCCGTATCGCCGCTGGCGAAGGTCACGCTCTCGGGAACGCCTGAGTAGTCGGCGCTGGATGCGCCGTCCTGGTTGGTGGCCGTCAGAGGTACTGTCACGCTCCGCTCAGCGTCCGCGCTCAGCGTCACCTTCACCGTTACGTTGCTCCCCTCGGCAGCGGTGTAAGTGGCAGAGCCGAAGCTCACCGTCACGGATGGCACGTCGTCGTCGGTGATGGTCAGCGTCTCGTCGTCGGGGTCGGTAACGCCCACGTCGTTGGACGAGGCGCCGCTCACATCCACCTCCCGGTTTCCTGTGTATACGACGTCGTCGACCGTTGTGATCGTCACGACGCCTGTGCTGCTGGTAGCTCCATGGGCTATGGTCAGCGTTCTGTTCGAACTCAGCGTGACCGGGGAGCCCCCGGGCACGGAAACGGTGATCGTGGTGACTGCGCTGGAGGCCGTCGAGAGCGTGGCGGTCACCGTGCTTTCGTTGTTCGTCCCGCTCTCGTCAATGGTCGCGGGAGTCAGCACCAGCGTTCCGTTCGCTCAGCGTGACCGGGGAGCCCCCGGGCACGGAAACGGTGATCGTGGTGACTGCGCTGGAGGCCGTCGAGAGCGTGGCGGTCACCGTGCTTTCGTTGTTCGTCCCGCTCTCGTCAATGGTCGCGGGAGTCAGCACCAGGGTGACCGGCGGCTTGCACGCTCTCGCCGTCGTCGTCCACTTCGTCCGCGGTGGCAGCGAACGTGAAACTCTCCTCCGTATCGCCGCTGGCGAAGGTCACGCTCTCGGGAACGCCTGAGTAGTCGGCGCTGGATGCGCCGTCCTGGTTGGTGACCGTAAGCGGTACTGTCACGCTCCGCTCAGGGTCCGCGCTCAGCGTCACCTTCACCTCTACGCTGCTCCCCTCGGCAGCGGTGTATGTGGCGGAGCTGAAGTTCACGTTGACCGGTGGCACCTCGTCGTCCGTGATGGTCAGCGTCTCGTCGTCGGGGTCGGTAACGCCCACGTCGTTGGACGAGGCGCCGCTCACATCCACCTCCCGGTCTCCTGTGTATACGGCGTCGTCTACCGCTGTGATCGTCACGACGCCGGTGCTGCTGGTAGCTCCATGGGCTATGGTTAGCGTTCTGTTCGAGCTCAGCGTGACCGGGGAGCCCCCGGGCACGGAAACGGTGATCGTGGTGACTGCGCTGGAGGCCGTCGAGAGCGTGGCGGTCACCGTGCTTTCGTTGTTCGTCCCGCTCTCGTCAATGGTCGCGGGAGTCAGCACCAGGGTGACGGTTCCGGCAGGCACGTCGTCGTCGGTGATGCTCACCGTGCTGGTACTCGGGGTCCCTGCGCTGACCCCGGCGGGCAGCGCCCCAAAGGCGAGCTTGACGCTCTCGCCGTCGTCGTCCACTTCGTCCGCGGTGGCAGCGAACGTGAAGCTCTTCTCCGTATCGCCACTGGCGAAGGTCACCGAGGCCGGGACGCCGGAGTAATCGGTGTTGGATGCGCCGTCCTGGTTGGTAGCTGTAAGCGGTACTGTCACGCTCCGCTCAGGGTCCGCGCTCAGCGTCACCTTCACCTCTACGCTGCTCCCCTCGGCAGCGGTGTATGTGGCGGAGCTGAAGTTCACGTTGACCTGTGGCACCTCGTCGTCCGTGATGGTCAGCGTCTCGTCGTCGGGGTCGGTAACGCCTACGTCGTTGGACGAGGCGCCGCTCACATCCACCTCCCGGTCTCCTGTGTATACGGCGTCGTCTACCGCTGTGATCGTCACGACGCCGGTGCTGCTGGTAGCTCCATGGGCTATGGTTAGCGTCCTGTTCGAGCTCAGCGTGACCGGGGAGCCCCCGGGCACGGAAACGGTGATCGTGGTGACTGCGCTGGAGGCCGTGGCCAGCGTGGCGGTCACCGTGCTTTCGTTGTTCGTCCCGCTCTCGTCAATGGTCGCGGGAGTCAGCACCAGGGTGACGGTTCCGGCAGGCACGTCGTCGTCGGTGATGCTCACCGTGCTGGTACTCGGGGTCCCTGCGCTGACCCCGGCGGGCAGCGCCCCAAAGGCGAGCTTGACGCTCTCGCCGGCGTCGTCCACATCGTCGTCGGTGGCTGTGAAGGTGAAGCTTTTCTCCGTATCGCCGCTGGCGAAGGTCACGGATTCAGGGACGCCGCTGTAGTCCGCGCTGGATGCGCCGCCCTGGTTGGTGGCTGTAAGCGGTATTGTTACGCTCCGCTCAGGGTCCGCGCTCAGCGTCACCTTCACCGTCACGCTGCTCCCCTCGGCAGCGGTGTATGTGGCAGAGCCGAAGTTCACCGTGGTCGTGGTAGTTTCTTCCACAACGACCGACCCGGGCGGATTATCGATCGGCGGCACGAGGCTCTCCCCATCGTCGTCGGTGATGGAGACGACCGCTTCGGCGGTCGTGCCCTCGTTCACTCCCGTGGGGAGGTTGCCGAAGGTCAGCTTGACGCTCTCGCCGTCGTCGTCCACCTCGTCGGCAGTTGCCGTAAAGGTGAAGGTCTTAGAGGTGTCACCACTCTCGAAGGTGACAGAGGCCGGAACACCGCTGTAGTCCTCAGCTGTTGCCCCGTCCTGGTTGACCTTGGTGATCGGGATGGTGACGGTGCGCTCAGGGTCTGCGGAGAGCGTGACATTCACCATCACCTCGTTCTCACTGGTCTCGGTGGTGCTTGAGTCGTCGCTCTCAGCCACGGTGTAAGTGGCAGCGCCGAAGCTGACCGTCACCTCGGGCTCGTCATCGGTGATGGTGAGGGTCATGTCGTCGGGGTCGGTAACGCCCACGTCGTTGGACGAGGCGCCGCTCACATCCACCTCCCGGTCTCCTGTGTATACGGCGTCGTCTACTCCTGTGATCGTCACGGCCCCGGCGCTGGTCGTGGCTCCCTGCGCTATGGTCAGCGTTCTGTTCGAACTCAACGTGACCGGGGAGTCCTCGGGTACGGAAATAGTGATCGTGGTGACTGCGCTGGATGCGGTGGCCAGCGTGGCGGTCACCGTGCTGACGTTGTTCGTCCCGCTCTCGTCGATGGTCGTGGGAGTCAGCACCAGGGTGACGGTTCCGGCAGGCACGTCGTCGTCGGTGATGCTCACCACGCTCTCGTCCGGCGTACCCGCCGTGACGCCATCCGGCAGAGTCCCGAACGCCAGCTTGACGCTCTCGCCGTCGTCGTCCACCTCGTCGGCGGTGGCCGTGAACGTGAAACTCTTCTCCGTATCGCCGCTGGCGAAGGTCACCGAGGCCGGGACGCCGCTGTAGTCGGCGCTGGATGCGCCGCCCTGGTTGGTGGCTGTAAGCGGTACTGTCACGCTCCGCTCGGGGTCCGCGCTGAGGGTCACTTTCACCGTTGCGTTGCTCCCCTCGGCAGCGGTGTATGTGGCGGAGCCGAAGCTCGCCGTCACGGATGGCACATCGTCGTCGGTGATGGTCACCACCGCTTCGGCGGTGCTCCCAGCCGTGACGCCATCCGGCAGCGTGCCGAAGGCCAGCTTGACGCTCTCGCCGTCGTCGTCCACCTCGTCCCCAGTCGCTGTGAACGTGAAGCTCTTCTCCGTATCGCCAATGGCGAAGGTCACCGAGGCCGGGACACCGGTGTAGTCGTCCGTGCTGGCGTTGTCCTGACCAGCGGCCGAAAGGGGTATGACGACCTCTCGCTCAGCGTCCGCGCTCAGCGTCACCGTGATCGTGACCTCGTTCTCTTTGGTCTCGGTTGTGGAGGAGTCGTCCGTCTCTTCCACACTGTATGTAGCAGCGCCGAAGCTCACCGTCACGGATGGCACGTCGTCGTCGGTGATGCTCACCACGCTCTCGTCCGTCGTACCCGCCGTGACGCCATCCGGCAGAGTCCCGAACGACAGCTTGACGCTCTCGCCGTCGTCGTCCACCTCGTCCGCTGTCGCAGCGAACGTGAAGCTCTGCTCCGTATCGCCACTGGCGAAGGTCACCGAGGACGGGACGCCGCTGTAGTCGTCCGTGCTGGCGTTGTCCTGACCAGCGGCCGTCAGTGGTATGACGACCTCTCGCTTGGGGTCCGCGCTCAGCGTCACCGTGATCGTGACCTCGTTCTCTTTGGTCTCGGTTGTGGAGGAGTCGTCCGTCTCTTCCACACTGTATGTAGCAGCGCCGAAGCTCACCGTCACGGATGGCACGTCGTCGTCGGTGATGGAGACGACCGCTTCGGCGGTGCTCCCTGCCGTGACGCCGTCGGGCAGAGTACCGAACCCAAGCTTGACGCTCTCGCCGTCGTCGTCCACCTCGTCTGCAGTGGCAGCGAACGTGAAGCTCTGCTCCGTATCGCCGCTGGCGAAGGTCACCGAGGACGGGACGCCGCTGTAGTCGTCCGTGCTGGCGTTGTCCTGACCAGCGGCCGTCAGTGGTATGACGACCTCTCGCTCAGGGTCCGGGCTCAGCGTCACCGTGATCGTGACCTCGTTCTCCCTGGTCTCGGTGGTGGAGGAGTCGTCACTCTCGGCCACGGTGTATGTGGCAGCGCTGAAGTTCACCGTCACGGATGGCACGTCGTCGTCGGTGATGCTCACCACGCTCTCGTCCGGCGTACCCGCCGTGACGCCATCCGGCAGAGTCCCCAACGCCAGCTTGACGCTCTCGCCGTCGTCGTCCACCTCGTCGGCGGTGGCAGTGAAGGTGAAGCTCTTCTCCGTATCACCACTGGCGAAGGTCACCGAGGCCGGAACACCGCTGTAGTCGGCGCTGGATGCGCCGCCCTGGTTTGTGGCTGTAACCGGTACTGTCACGCTCCGCTCGGGGTCCGCGCTCAGGGTCACCTTCACCGTTGCGTTGCTCCCCTCGGCTGCGGTGTATGTGGCGGAGCCGAAGCTCGCCGTCACGGATGGCACGTCGTCGTCGGTGATGCTCACCACGCTCTCGTCAGTCGTACCCGCCGTGACGCCATCCGGCAGAGTCCCGAAGGCCAGCTTGACGCTCTCGCCGTCGTCGTCCACCTCGTCCCCAGTCGCTGTGAACGTGAAGCTCTTCTCCGTATCGCCAATGGCGAAGGTCACCGAGGCCGGGACACCGGTGTAGTCGTCCGTGCTGGCGTTGTCCTGACCAGCGGCCGAAAGGGGTATGACGACCTCTCGCTCAGCGTCCGCGCTCAGCGTCACCGTGATCGTGACCTCGTTCTCTTTGGTCTCGGTTGTGGAGGAGTCGTCCGTCTCTTCCACACTGTATGTAGCAGCGCCGAAGCTCACCGTCACGGATGGCACGTCGTCGTCGGTGATGCTCACCACGCTCTCGTCCGTCGTACCCGCCGTGACGCCATCCGGCAGAGTCCCGAACGACAGCTTGACGCTCTCGCCGTCGTCGTCCACCTCGTCCGCTGTCGCAGCGAACGTGAAGCTCTTCTCCGTATCGCCAATGGCGAAGGTCACCGAGGACGGGACGCCGCTGTAGTCGTCCGTGCTGGCGTTGTCCTGACCAGCGGCCGTCAGTGGTATGACGACCTCTCGCTTGGGGTCCGCGCTCAGCGTCACCGTGATCGTGACCTCGTTCTCTTTGGTCTCGGTTGTGGAGGAGTCGTCCGTCTCTTCCACACTGTATGTAGCAGCGCCGAAGCTCACCGTCACGGATGGCACGTCGTCGTCGGTGATGGAGACGACCGCTTCGGCGGTGCTCCCTGCCGTGACGCCGTCGGGCAGAGTACCGAACCCAAGCTTGACGCTCTCGCCGTCGTCGTCCACCTCGTCTGCAGTGGCAGCGAACGTGAAGCTCTGCTCCGTATCGCCGCTGGCGAAGGTCACCGAGGACGGGACGCCGCTGTAGTCGTCCGTGCTGGCGTTGTCCTGACCAGCGGCCGTCAGTGGTATGACGACCTCTCGCTCAGGGTCCGGGCTCAGCGTCACCGTGATCGTGACCTCGTTCTCCCTAGTCTCGGTTGTGGACGAGTCGTCACTCTCGGCCACGGTGTATGTGGCAGCGCTGAAGTTCACCGTCACGGATGGCACGTCGTCGTCGGTGATGCTCACCACGCTCTCGTCCGTCGTACCCGCCGTGACGCCATCCGGCAGAGTCCCGAACGACAGCTTGACGCCCTCGCCGTCGTCGTCCACCTCGTCGGCGGTGGCAGCGAACGTGAAGCTCTCCTCCGTATCGCCAATGGCGAAGGTCACCGAGGCCGGGACGCCGCTGTAGTCGGCGCTCGATGCGCCGCCCTGGTTGGTGGCTGTAAGCGGTACTGTCACGCTCCGCTCAGGGTCCGCGCTCAGCGTCACCGCGATCGTGACCTCGTTCTCCCTGGTCTCGGTTGTGGAGGAGTCGTCCGTCTCTTCCACGGTGTATGTGGCGGAGCTGAAGCTCACCGTCACGGATGGCACGTCGTCGTCGGTGATGCTCACCACGCTCTCGTCCGTCGTACCCGCCGTGACGCCATCCGGCAGAGTCCCGAACGCCAGCTTGACGCTCTCGCCGTCGTCGTCCACCTCGTCGGCGGTGGCAGCGAACGTGAAACTCTTCTCCGTATCGCCGCTGGCGAAGGTCACAGAGGCCGGGACGCCGCTGTAGTCAGCGCTCAATGCGCCGTCCTGGTTGGTGACCGTAAGAGGTACTGTCACGCTCCGCTCAGGGTCCGCGCTCAGCGTCACCGTGATCGTGACCTCGTTCTCTTTGGTCTCGGTTGTGGAGGAGTCGTCCGTCTCTTCCACACTGTATGTGGCGGAGCCGAAGCTCGCCGTCACGGATGGCACGTCGTCGTCGGTGATGCTCACCACGCTCTCGCCCGTCGTACCCGCCGTGACGCCATCCGGCAGAGTCCCGAACGCCAGCTTGACGCTCTCGCCGTCGTCGTCCACCTCGTCCCCAGTCGCTGTGAACGTGAAGCTCTTCTCCGTATCGCCAATGGCGAAGGTCACAGAAGCCGGGACGCCGCTGTAGTCGGCGCTCGATGCGCCGCCCTGGTTGGTGGATGTAACCGGTACTGTCACGCTCCGCTCAGGGTCCGCGCTCAGCGTCACCGCGATCGTGACCTCGTTCTCCCTGGTCTCAGTTGTGGACGAGTCGTCACTCTCTTCCACACTGTATGTAGCAGCGCTGAAGCTCACCGTCACGGATGGCACGTCGTCGTCGGTGATGCTCACCACGCTCTCGTCAGTCGTACCCGCCGTGACGCCATCCGGCAGAGTCCCAAACGCCAGCTTGACGCTCTCGCCGTCGTCGTCCACCTCGTCAGCGGTGGCAGCGAACGTGAAGCTCTTCTCCGTATCGCCACTGGCGAAGGTCACCGAGGCCGGGACGCCGCTGTAGTCGTCCGTGCTGGCGTTGTCCTGACCAGCGGCCGTCAGTGGTATGACGACCTCTCGCTCAGCGTCCGCGCTCAGCGTCACCGTGATCGTGACCTCGTTCTCTTTGGTCTCGGTTGTGGAGGAGTCGTCCGTCTCTTCCACACTGTATGTAGCAGCGCCGAAGTTCACCGTCACGGATGGCACGTCGTCGTCGGTGATGCTCACCACGCTCTCGTCCGTCGTACCCGCCGTGACGCCATCCGGCAGAGTCCCAAACGCCAGCTTGACGCTCTCACCGTCGTCGTCCACCTCGTCGGCGGTCGCAGCGAACGTGAAACTCTTCTCGGTGTCGCCGCTGGCGAAGGTCACCGAGGCCGGGACGCCGCTGTAGTCGTCCGTGCTGGCGTTGTCCTGACCGGCCGCCGTCAGTGGTATGACGACCTCTCGCTCAGGGTCCGCGCTCAGCGTCACCGTGATCGTGACCTCGTTCTCCGTGGTCTCGGTGGTGGAGGAGTCGTCGCTCTCTTCCACGGTGTACGTAGCAGCCCCGAAGCTCACCGTTACGTCTGGTGCGTCGTCGTCGGTGATGGAGACGACCGCTTCGGCGGTGCTCCCCGCCGTGACGCCGTCGGGCAGAGTCCCGAACGCCAGCTTGACGCTCTCGCCGTCGTCGTCCACCTCGTCCCCAGTCGCTGTGAACGTGAAGCTCTTCTCCGTATCGCCAATGGCGAAGGTCACAGAAGCCGGGACGCCGCTGTAGTCGGCGCTCGATGCGCCGCCCTGGTTGGTGGATGTAACCGGTACTGTCACGCTCCGCTCAGGGTCCGCGCTCAGCGTCACCGTGATCGTGACCTCGTTCTCCCTGGTCTCGGTGGTGGAGGAGTCGTCACTCTCGGCCACGGTGTATGTGGCAGCGCTGAAGTTCACGGAGACCGTATCGTCGTCGTCATTTACCGTCACCGTCACGCTGTCGACGGTTACCGCGGCATAGATCGAATCGGTGCTGGTCACCGGGTGGCCAATGGTGACTGTGCCGTCGTCGGCCAGATCGTCGTCGTCAGCCGCAGCGACGGTCACCGTCTGCGCCACGTTCCAGTTGGAGGCGGTGAAGGTCAGACTCGTCGTCGATACGCTGAGGTCCGAGCCGGCGGGCAGCGAGACGGAGACCGTCACGTCCGCGGTCGGCTGGGTATCCAGCACAACAGTGTAGTTACTGCTGGACCCTTCCAATACTGGCAATGACGTCGGCGTGACGGTCACACCGGCGGTGTCGTCGTCGGTGATGGTGACCTGCACCCCGGACACTGCCAGGGGAGGCTGCGTCGCGCTCCGCTGCGAACCGCCCTGCCTCGTCGAGACGCTCCGCGCCTGGCCGCTTACTTCCAGCGTCTCATCCGGTTCGTCGATGTCGTCATCCGTGGGGTCCAGCACCACGGTGGCCGTTCCCTCTTGTTGGCCCGCCCTTATCAATAGAGTCGCCGGCAGGGCCGTGTAGTCCGATTCCGTGGCCGTCTGGCCTGAGATGGTCAGCGTGACCCGGGTATCGACCGACCGGGTGTCCCCGTCCAGACTTCCCGTCACGGTCAGCTGCTGCGCGCCTCCGTCCTCGGGAATCGTATCCCTGTCGACTGACAGGGTTATTGCAGTTGCGTCCGCGTCATCGTCGACAATGGTGACCCGGACGCCGCTGACGGGCAGGCCGTCTGACGCATTGGCGCCGCGGACCGCCACCTGTTCGGCCGACTCCCTGATAGTGTCGTCCACCGGTGTCAGGGTCAATGTGGCCGTATGGCTCATCTGACCGGCGGGTATGGTCAGGGTCACGCCGGCCTGGGCCGTGAAGTCGTCCGTCTCGGTTGCAGTCACGCCGCTGACGCTGAGAGCCACTTCCGTATCCGCGCCGCGGGCGTCTCCGTCGACCAGCGTCGCGGTTACGGTCAGGTCGGTGGCGCCCGCGTCCTCGGCCACCTCCGACGGCGTTACCGACAGCTCGATGCCCGTCGGCTCCCGGTCGTCGTCCACTATGGTCAGTTGCGCCGGCGACACAAGCAGTCCGTCCGACGTACCGGACACCTGGGCTGTCTCGTCCCCTTCCGCAACCACGTCATCGGTCGGGGTCAGGGTCAGCGCTGCGGCAGCGGTCGTCTCGCCGGCCGGTATGGTCAACGTGACCTGGCCCGCCGTGAAGTCAACTCCCGGCACGGCGCCGGAGTCACCGCTCGTCTCCACCACCAACGACACCAGGGTATCCACGGCGCGGGGATCGCCGCCTGTGAGGGTTGCAGTCACTTCGAGGCCGGTCGGGCCTGCGTCCTCCCTCACCTCTCCCGGACTTACCGTCAGTGCGACGCCCGTGGGGAGAGTCTCGTCGTCGGTGATCGTCACCGTCGCCGGGGTCACGGCCACTCCCTGGGCGGAACCCGTCACCTGCACCGTCACGTCTCCCCCGGCGACCGCGTCGTCCACCGGGAACAGGACGACGGGGCCAGTGGCGCTGGCCTGGCCCGCGGGGATGTACAGCATCACCGGCACAGCCGTGTAGTCTTCTCCTTCAGTGGCCGTGCCGTCCGCCACGTCAAGCGCCACGGGAAGCTGATCCACCAGCCGGCTGTCGCCCTGGATCGTCGCTGTGACGCTCAGCGGAGTGCCGCCGGCAGTCTCGGACACCGAGTCCGGCGTGACCGCCAGCGTCACGTTTGTTGGGGGCTCGTCGTCGTCAATGATGGTTAAAACGGCAGTGTGTACCGCGATGTCAATTGGCGTCTGCGGATCGTTTTCAGAGAGGGTGAGCACTTTGGCCTCCACGATCCTGACCCGGAAGGTCTCGTTGCCCTCCACGAGGTTGTCTTCGATCGTCTGAATCGAGAAGGTTTTCGTCGGGCTTTCGTGAGTGAGTTGCCACCACCTGTCCGTCGCTTCGAAGTCCGTTCCTGACGTGGCCTCTCCAACCACGTCGCCCTCCGAATCGACCGTCTCATAATTCACCCGGACCCAGAAACCGGGTGGGGCCGACATGCTGAGGGTGAAGCTCGCATTCTCCCCTTCAACGCCGCTGCCGCCGGCAATTGACACCGTCAGGGTGCCCTGGTCCAGGATGGTGGCCTCGGCGGCTGTGTCGGAGACCTGCAGAGGCCGGCCGTGGGACTCGGCCGCGGTCAGAGTCACGATGAGAGTCTCGTCCGCGTCCTCCACCTCGTCCGTAAGGGTAGTAATGGAGATGGCGGCCTCGGTTGAGGCAGCCGGAACGGTGACCGTGCCGCTGGGCGCGGTGTAATCGCTGTCTCCGGCGGTTCCCGAAACGGTGTAGGTCACTGTCACCGGGGCCGCGCTTTCCCCGGACAGCGTCACCGTGAACTCGGCGTCACTTCCCTCGGCGATCGATTCCGTGGCGGCGGTCACCTCAGCCAGAATGTCATCGTCGTCCCGGATGCTGATCTCGACGGACCCGTTGTCATCATCGACCTCCGCGGCAACTGCGCGATCGATCCTGAAGGAGAACGTCTCCAGGAGCTCTTCCAGGTAACCGTCGTCCACCAGCGTGACGTCCACTGTGCCGGTGGTAGCGCCCGCGGGTATGGTCGCCGTGCCTGAGTCGTCAACATAGTCCGCTCCGGGAATGGCGGTGCCCTGTTCCAGAGACCAGTCAACCCGTACTTCATGCTCGCTGGCCGTGGTGCCGGAACCAGCGGCGGGTCTCAGCTCCAGCAGGAGGTCCACGGGAGATTCCCGGTCCTCTGCTACCCGTGTGTTGGTGCGGTAGACGCCCACCATGAGTGGTTCATCGTCGTCCAGTATGGCCCCGGTGGCGGTGGGAATGAGCACGTGAGCGTTGTCCGAGGGGTTGCTGAGCTTGACCGTAAACTCCTCGCGCGGCTCGTCGAAGGTATCGTCCACCAGGTCGACGCTGAACGTCTTCTGTATCTGGCCGGCCTCGAAGGTCAGGGTCCGGCTTCTGGCCACGAAGTCTCGGCCCAGGCTCGTGGCAGTCACGACGGCGTCGGAGGTGGCCGTGCCGTCCACGGTGGTCAAGTCGACGGTCACCGGCTTGGGCGCGGCCCGGGAGAGGGTGACCGTGAATGTGATATCCGATGCGGAGTCCTCCTCGACCGCGTTAGGACCGAAGACGGAAATCCCCACGTCGTTGTCCTGGACGTTGACCGTGGCCTGGTTACGGGAGCCCAGGGAGTAGCCCATGCCGGTGGCCAGGCTTACCGTCATCGACCCGTTGGGCTCGGCCGTCTGGTCGTCGTCGGTGGGAATCCTCAACTGCGCGTAGAGGTGATTGGCGGGGAACGTCACCGTTGTCGGTGGGTCGCCGGCGATGAAGTCTCCGTCCTGGCTGACGCCGATGGTCACCGTCAGAGGCGTGACCCCGAAGCCCTGCGGAGGGACGCTGCCGTCGGGGGACTGCCGCCGCAGGGTGAACATGGCCGTCTCGCCCTCCGTCAGGTTCTGGTCCGTAGCAAGGGCCCAGATCTCCACCTCCTGGTCGAAGTCGTCGTTCTTGATCGTGCCCGTGGCGCTGCTCCCGGCCAGCCTGACGTCCGACTCGTCGCTCAGCCGGACGGTGAAGGTCTCGTCCCCCTCGTGCAGATCGTCGTCCATCACCGGCACAGAAATCGTGCCGGTGGCATCGCCGGCGGGGATGGTAAGGGCGCCGCTGGCCGCCGTGTAGTCCTCGCCGGCGACGGCTGCGGCGTCACCGGTACTGTCTGCGGTGGTCCAGTCCACGCTCACGTCGCGGGGCCCGGGCGCCACGGTCACCGTGAACTTGATCACGCCGTCGCTCTCGAAGGCCGAGGCGTCGGCGATGGACATATCCGGCCGGTCGTTGTCGCGCACGCGAACGGTGGCGGACGCGGGGATGTCAAAGAACTCGCTGCCACCGATTACGTATTGCGTGTGAAGAGCCCCCTGGTCGGGACTCGGCAGGAGTGTGAGCGTGACGGCCCCGTCAGCTTCATAAACATCGTCGTCTGTAGTGGGGATGGTCACCGTAATGGTGTGCACGGCAGGTATGTCTTCATAAAGCGTGTTTCCCGGGAACGAGACCGCCTCCGGAGTGTCCCCGGAAATGACAGTCCCTTCCTCGGTCGCTACCACCGAGATATCCCCGCGACGACTCGAGCTTTGCGGCGTGCCCCCAAAGCGTCGAAGGGTGAAGGTGACGTCCTCCCCCTCTTCCACCTCCGCCTGGTCCGCCTCGATCGACACACCGATTTCCCGGTTGATGACTTCGATGCGCCCCAAGGCCGGCGTGCCAACGCGATACCTGGGCCTCAGGTCTCGAATTAGGACGTCAGGAGCGTACCCGCTCAAGAAACCTCTAATCGGTGTGTCAGGAGGCAAGATGCGGATGGTCGAATGCCCGCCCAGTGGAGAAACAAACTTGGGATCATATCCAAAAGTCCGTGACGAATTGCCCGCCTCGATGTAATGCGGCAATGGGTAACCAGCTTGGACTAGGTCCGGCTTGTAACTAAAGAATCTGACCCATGTTGGGTGGTATATGATCTCCAGGACGCTTGAAGTGTCACCATCGCGGTGTAGCGTGAACGTAGGCAGGGTGTCCGGGTCCTCGATATGCTCTCCCATTTCCGGCTCCAGCCAGACCAGGGGCAGATCGTTGTCCCGCACCCGCGTCCTGGCCTGGCGGGGATAGTTGTCCACCCCGACGTGGTGGGTCGACGACCAGGAGAGGAGAGCTTCGTAGACGGTGTCACCGTCGTTCAGGTCTTCGTCTTCCGTTTCGCGGGAGAATTGCGCGGTCAGGGAACCGGCTTGGAAGGTAACCGTCACGTTCTCGTCCGCCCGGCGGTTCCAGTTCCACTTCGTCAGTTCAACGTTCGCTTCCAGGCTCGAGTGGACGCTGCCGATCCTGCTCAGCGTGAATACGACGCTCTGCCCCTCTTCCACCTCCGCCTGATCCGCCACGATCGACACGACGGGCAGGTCTCCCCACGCGGACAGGATCGCGTCCGTGGTCAGTTGGCCGAGGTTGTAGTCGTCCCCGTCCACTAGCGTCGCCGTTACCAGAACGGACGGCGTGAGGAGGCCGGCGTTGGTGTTCAGCCGGAGGGTAAATGTCTCGGAGCCGACGGGGAACGTTACCGTGGACGGCGGCTCGGACGTGAGGAATCCGCTCACCGCCTGGTCCTGGTGTGCAAAGCCATTGGTTGCGATGATGCTCAGGTTGACGGTCAGCGGCACGACGAGGTCGCCTTCCCTGCCAAGAATGAACGTCGCCTCGTCGCCATGCCTCACGTTCGTGTGCACCGCCTGGATTTGCACCGTTGGCAGGTCGTTGTCGGCAACGGTGGTGGCGGCGGTGATCCTGTCCCAGGTGAACCTGCTCCGCCCGGTGGTCTGGGTGAAGTCCACGACCGAAACCGACACCGTGTAGTCCGACTCGTCCACGTCGTCGTCTTCCGTCTCGTGGTCCCACTGTATTGAAGACTGACCGGCGGGGATGGTTACGTAGGGAGAGATGAAATCGTTCAGCGCGGACGGATGATCCTCATAGACCCCGATCTGGAACGTCATGGCTTCGCCGGTGTCGCCCGTGCGGGTGAACGTCAGGGTCACCGGCTCCCCCTCCGTGACCTCGGCGGGCGACGATACGGATACGCTCGCCTCATCGTCCTCGATCGTGCCGGTGACAGTGATGGAGGTCTGGCCGTCCGGCAGCATCGCGTTGGAGGGATTGCTGATGACGAGGCTGAAGGCCTCCCGGTACTCCGCCCATCCGTCGTCGAGCAGCGGCACCGAGATGACGCCCCCGGTTGCCTCCGGCGCCAGGGTCAGGGCGCCCCTCACGGCGGTATAGTCCTCGCCGGCCACGGCCGCTCCGTCCCGGGTCTCGTACTCCACCGTGACGGTCTGCAGGGACGGCGGCGACACCGTAGAGGACAGCGCTACCTGGAAGTCGATGCTCCCTCCGCCCTCCGCGACGGTGGCCCCCGTCACCGTGAGGACCGGCGTGGGGTCACTGTCGATAACGATGAATGTTGCAGCGGAATGCTCGGGGTGGATTCGGTATTCGTCGCTCTCCAGGAGCTGCATGGTCACCTGGCCGTCCGGTTCATCGCCGTCGTTGGAAGCGATGGCCACCAGATACTGGCCGTAGGACTGGCCCGTCGGGAGGGTCAGGCCTTGTGCGCCAACATGGTCCCCCAAGAACTCCTTGCCTATTTCATGCACGGTGTCGCCAACTTCGCTGAGGCGAAGGTTGATCGTCATCGGTTCGTCGGTCTGCCCGACGCGGAAAAGATGGAATGTGCCTTCCTGGGATTCGGTATAGGATTCCCGGCCGGCCCGTACCCCCACCATCGGCAAATCGTTGTCCAAAACGGTGACGGTCAAGGCCCTCGGGCCGGCCACCGTCCAGTACTGGTCCATCTCGTCCGCGGGCACTCCTGCGAGGGTCCCCAGCTCCACCAGGTACTGCTCGTCGGCCTCGTCCAGGTCGTCGTCCACGGTATAAACGTTGGCTGTGAGCGCAGATTCTCCGGCGCTCAGGCCGTAGATCTGGGCCGTTTGGTCGCCCTCCGGCCCGAAGAGCAGGGGGAACTCGATGGGGTTGGACGTGTCGCCGGTCAGGGTCAGGGTCAGGGTTAGTCTGAAGGACTCGCCCTCCGTTATCTCCGTTTTGTCCACGCTCATCGTGACGACCGGCGCGACGTCGTTGTCCTCCACCATCACCTCCGCCGCACTCGGGTCCGACACTGTGTAGTAGCTGTCCGGGTCCGGCAGGACGATTACCGTCAGGAAGTTGTTCGGGATGTCCCGCAGGTCGTCCCTGGTGGGCAGCTCCAGGGTGGTGGTGGCCTCCCCGGCCTCAAACACCACCGGCGGGATAGCAGGCACGGGCTGCCAGTGGTTCCCGCGCATGAAGTCGCCGGGATCCGCCACGTACACCCGTACTGCCAGCGCCGACCCGGTGTACCCCTCGCGGGTGAGGGTGAGGGTGGCGGTCTCGCCCTCGGTGATGGTGGACTGCACGCCGGGGGCGACGGGGTCCAGGTCGTCCCCCTGGAAGGAAACTGAAGCTTCCTTCTCTAATATCGGTATATATACAAAATTACTTTCTGACGGCTTGTACCGAACATCTCCGGGTATGTCGGGATCGATAAAGACAACAAGCCCTCTTTCTCTATTCCAGAAATCCTCCTCCACGGCAGTTAGGGTCAGGATCACCGTTGCTGACCCAGGCTCAAAGACAACATCGTGCTCTGCTTCCTCCGAACTACCCCTGCCGCGCTGTTCAGCGGATCCGACCATTACTGTCAACGGCACCGATAGATCGCCGGTGCGGGTGATGATGAAGGTCGCGTCATCGCCCTCATACACGCTATCCTGGGTGGCCGCGAGGGTCACCCATGGCAACCCGGCGTCCCGCACCGTCGCCGTCACGGTGTCATTCGCAGCGGTCCAGTACTGCCAGGCCACGTCTTCAGGCGCCGATGTCGAGGGCAGCAGCGTCACCGTCAACTGCCAGTCGTCCTCCTCCAGATTGTTTATGGGCACTTCAATCGTTTGGAGTATTCCCGCCCGGTCCTGCCACAATACAAAGCTTTCCTCGTATGGATCGGCCACGTGTACCGGGGCGCCCGAGTCGGTTGAGGGCCGGGTCTGTTCGATACGAATCCGCCCAACGACGAAATTCGCCGTATTGTCGGCGGGACGATCGATGGAAACGATGAGTTCCCCGCCCTCGTCCACCTCACTCGGCGATATGCTCAGGGTCAATTCCGGGGCCGTATCGTCGTCGTTGACCGTGACCCTTGCGATGTGGGAATGGCCGATCCAATAACCGTCGTCGCCGCCAAGAATTACCGAAAGGGTCGGGTCGGGTATGTCCCGCCGGTCATCCCACGTATCGAGCGAAAGCGTGACCGTATCTTGGTCGGCCTCGAACTCGACCGACGTGGGCAGCGTGGGCGTGGGAAGCCAGTGATTGCCCCGCATGACTTCGCCCGGGTCGTCCACTTGCACTTGAACCGTGAGGGATTCCGATATGTCGCCGTCTCGGGTGAACAGGAAGTCGACGCTATCCCCCTCGTTGATCTCGGATACGCCGGTGGTGATACTCACGAAATTGAGCGGGCTATCCACGTCGACGATTTCGATGGTTTCGGTGGAGTTGTCGCCTAACCCGCGGTATGAGGTTCCGCTTGGATCCACATCGGCCCTCAGCTCGGCGTCGCTGTCAGCCACCTTGCCGTCGACGGTGGCGGAGACGACGAACTCCGCTTGCCGTGCCCCGAGCTCGAAGGCGACGTCGTGGTGCGCGGCGCCGTGGTAGTAGTCGTTGTCCGCATCATTGCGCGGATGATCCGGCTCCCAAGTGTAGACGCGCACGGTCAAAGGGATCGAATAGTCTGTGCTGTAGCGGGTCAGAGTGAAGCGCGCCTGCGACCCCTCCCGCACGCGTTCCTGCGATGTCGAGATTGCTATCGTCTCGACCTCCGTGATGGGGACGCGAACGACCGAGACGTCTCCGAGGATGTAGGTCGCCGAATTTGGAAAACCGACCGCGACCTCCAGCTCGTCCTCGTACGCTTCGAGGACCTCATCGTCGATGACGGCGACTGAGAACGTTGAGGTGGCTGAACCGGCGGCGAACGTAACCGTGAAAGAGTCGGCGGCGGTGTTGTCAGGGGCAATGCCGTCTGCCAGTTCCCTCGAATAAATTGTGACGGTCAACGCTTCCGAGGTATTGCCCACGCGGGTAAGCGTGAAGGTGCCCTGCCTGCCTTCATACACATAATCCTGGTTGGATGCAATGCTCACCCTGGGCAGCCAGACGTCTCGCACTGTCGCCGTGGCGGGACCGGCAACGGTCCAGTACTGGGAGGCTTCCTCCTCCGGCACCTCCTCCCGGTGCAGCAGCGTTACCGTGTACTGCCAGTCGTATTCCCTCTGGTTGTTGTCTGTGATCTGAATCTCTCGTTCCCAGCCGGTCCCTCCCGGCGAGACGGCAAAGCTCTCTTCGAACGGGTTTGTCTGGTTCGCCGAGGCGTTCGTGTCGTTCCACACCCGGTCGTGCTCTATCCGCACCCGGCCCATCAGGGCCTGCTCCACATCCCCGCCGGGATGGCTGACGGTGACCGTCAACGTTTCGCTTTCATACACTGGGTCCGGCGAGAGGCTGAAAGTTATCTCCGGGGCCGTGTCGTCGTCGGTGACCGTGACGCCTGCGTAGTGGGGATATCCTATCCAATAACCGTAGTCGCCGTCCCCCTGCCCTTCATTGCCGCCGTCCAGGGTTACCGAAAGGGTCGGGTCGGGTATATCCCGCCCGTCATCCTTCGTATTCAGCGACAGAGTGACCGAGTCACTGCCGGCGTCGAAGTCCACCGAGGTGGGCCGCGTGGGCGCAGGGTCCCAGTGATTGCCCCGCATCACTTCGTAAGGATCGTCCACTTGTACGTGGACGGTCAGGGCTTCTGAGGTGTCGCCGGTGCGGGTCAGCGTAAAGCTGGCGTCCTCTCCTTCTTCCACCTCGGGCTGTTCACGGGCAATGGTTATGTACACGTCGTCGTTGGGGTCGGTAATGGTGACCGTGGCGCTATGCGGATTGCCCCGGCGGTATGGGGCGTCCGATTCGGGCTCGACCTCGACTTGCAGCCAGGCTGGGGCCACGCCTTTACCGTCATCGGTGGCGCTGACGATAAGCTGGGACGTGTCGGACCCGGCTTCGAAGGTGACGAAGTGACGTTCAGTCCCGTAATAAGAGGAGAACGTATTTCGTGGATGCTGGGGTTCCCAGGAGTAGATGCGCACCGTCAGCGGGTCCGATATGTCGCCGCCGGAGCGGGTGATGGTGAAGAGCGCCTGGTCGCCCTCCTGCATCCGGGTCTGGAGGGTCGTGACGCTGACGGAGGCATGCCGCTCTGGGCGTATGCCGGGGCTGCAAAGAGAGCAAAGAGCCCCACCGCCAGGGCCGACACCAGGGCAAGTGCTACGAGAAGATTGAGAGGGGCCTGTCTGACGAGACGCGTCAGCATGCGGCCCCTTGTACAGGAGCAGTCAGTCAATTCATTCACCTCGGTCGGGGCCCTGTGGTGTGGGAGCCGGCATGTGCTCGGCTGAGCACCTTTCGCATCTCCCTTCGCCGCCCCAATGTTGTTGCGTATCAGCTTCATGCCTATCAACGGGGCCGGAGGTCAGGACCGCGCCGTTTCCAGGGTGGAGCGGTTCTCCACCACCCTGGAACTGACGGAGACGAAGACCGCCATGTGGTCCTCGCAGATGTTCTCGCAAAGGCTGGCGTCGTATGCCTGGACGCGCCTTTGCAGGAGTTCCGCCATCGCCATCCCCTCCTCGGTCAAAGTCAGGATTACAACTCTCCGATCGCTGAGCAGGCGCCGCCGCCGAACCAGGCCCATGCCCACCAGCTTGGTCACCGTTCGGCTGATGCCCGACGGGGCGAGGGGCAGCACCTGGGCCAACTGTGTAGTGGTCCACTCCTCAACCTCCAGGAAGAGCCTGAGGACGGCGAAATCTATATGTGTAAGGCCGTGGGGAGCGACTATCTCCGCCATGCCTCTGGCCACCACATTGATCAGCCCGGCAACGCATGTCCCCAAGTCGGTTGGCGCCGTCCACCTCTCCGCTTCCAAGGAGTTATCTCGCATGACTCCGTTGTCATCCCCGCTTAATCGCACTGCCAGAATTATTCTCACTGGAAACAATGTACAGACCTCGCGTGAGGATGCCGTGAGGATTGCGCGGGGATCTGCGTGAGAGTGCTGTGAGGATCGAATGCTCGCAGCCTGAGGGGGCAGTCAGATGACTTCGGCCCGGGGGGCGGCGGCTATATGGTGGAGGCTCAGTGCGGCTCAGGCAGCCGAAGTACGGTGGAACAGCGCGGGATCGCCGGAACGTCAGATGGGGCTACCAGTCACGAGTCCGGGATTCACTCCCCGGTCTGGACCAGCGCGATTCCAAGCGCCCCGGGCCCGGCATATACGCCCAAAGCCGGTCCGAAGCGGGCAATGTACGGTTCTGAATCCCTGGGAAGCATGTCCTTCAGGTCTTCGGCAACCTCAGAGGCGGCCTCAGGGGTAGTGCTGTGCATTACGGCCAAGGTCTCAATGGGTGCAAACTCGCGAACAACTTCCTTCATCTTGGCCAGGGCCTTTGAGAACGTCCGTGCTTTGCCCAGGGGATGCACCTCTCCGTCGCGCACGATTATCATCGGCTTGATCTTGAGGAGCGAGCCTGCCAGCGCCTGGGCCTTGCCGATTCGCCCGCCCTTCTGAAGGTACTCCAGGGTCTCGAACAGACACACACACTGGGCACGCCTTGCTGCGGTCATGGCCGCCAGGGTGACCTCGTGGTGGGTGGCTCCCCGCATCGCCGCCTTCGCAGCAGCCATTACTACCAGGCCCAAGCCCATGGAGGCTTGACCGGAGTCGATCACTTCAACGGGGCAGTTCGCCGAGGTGGCCAAGGAGCCTTGGAAGGCCGAGTTGTAGGTGCCGCTGATCTTGGAAGAGATGTGGACGGAAACTATGGCATCGGCTTCCGGGCCCAGTTCGTCATACACTTGCTTGAAGCGGCCAGGCGACGCCTGCGATGTCGTGGGCAGCTCGGATGCTGTGGACAGCATTCGATAGAACTCGTCGGGCGTGATGGTGACACCGTCCTCGAAGGCGCGTGTGCCGAAGTGGACGTTCTGAGCAACCACGGCGATGCCCAACTCCTGGGCCGTGCCTCCGTCTATGTCGGAAGTGCTGTCGGTCACGATTCGGACGGTCACGGCGCGCTCCTTCCGAAGTTGCTAGGCCGTTGACGGCCTAGCCATGCGGTAGCCGACTCCCGGCTCGGTGAAGATGTACGTGGGACGCGAGGCATCGTCGCCCAGCTTGTGGCGTAGCTCTTTGACGTAAGTGCGCACGATCCGCGAGTCGCTGGAGTAGAACGGTCCCCAGACCCGCCTCAACAGCTGTTCGTGGGTCAGCACGCGTCCGGCAACCGTGGAGAGCTCGGTGAGCAGGTTGTACTCGGTCGCGGTCAGATGGACCGGATGGCCGGAGACCGTCACCTCGCGCTCGGCGTAGTCGATGGTCAAGTCCTTGTACCGATAGGGGTCGGGCGGCACGTCCAAGCCGCCAGCGGATCTCCTCCGGATGGCCACGTCGACTCTCGCCAGCAGCTCCGTCGATGTGAACGGCTTGGCGATATAGTCGAATGCGCCAAGCTCGAATGCGCGGCCTATGTGCTGGTCCCAACCGTGCCCGGCCACGAATATGATCGGCGCATCGCAGATCCTGCCGAAGCGTACCAACATCTCAAATCCGTCTGCCCGGGGCAGTGCCGGCTCCAATAGGACGACCTGAGGCCTCTGGACTAGTATGTGCCGTTCAGCCTCATCGGGATCGCCCGTTACTACCGCCGTAAAGCCGGCTTGAGAGAGTGCGTTCCGAACGTATCTTCTTGTCTCCAGGTGTTCACCGACCACGAGGATGCGTGCCCGCCCTCCATCAGACTCTCGAGTGGACGGAGACCCCGCCAGTTTCTCCTCGGCAAGATACGCAGCCTCGTCGACCGCGGGGATTGTGAAGGTGAATCCCCTGCCGCGCCCGCCTTCCTCTTCCAGGACCGAAAGGCGGCCTCCGTGCGCCTCGATCACCCCTTCGCAGATCGCGATCTCCAGTTCGTATCTTCCGCTTCTTCTCCCCGCAACTTCGTGGGCCCCCTTAGAAAACCTCCAGGCTTGGTGCGGTGGAGGAGGTGGCGCTGCATCTGTCGTCCGGCTTTCCACTGTGACCTCGACGTACAGATCTCTACGCACCGCGCTCATCCTGACGGTGGATGGTTTCGACGAATAGCTGGATGCGCTGGCAAGCAGGTTGCCGAGAACCTGAAGGACTCGCCGCCTGTCAGCCATCACCCTAAGAATATCTGGTGGGAGGTCAAGCTGGACCCCGCTGTTCTCCGATCCAGCGTGGATGTAAGCCTCTTTCGCCTCGCCCAGCAGGTCCGCCGTATCTGTGGGTTCGGGATTGACCGATAGCGTCCCTGACTCGATATGCGTCATGTCGACCAGGTCGTTGATCAGATGACGCATGTGGTCTGATTGCTCGTCGATTACCCTGAGGAACTGGCGGGTCTCGTCGGGTTCGATCGGGTAAGTCGAGTTGAGCAGGGTGGACGTCGATCCCTTGATGGCAGTGAGCGGCGTGCGCAGCTCGTGGCTGACGTTGCTCAGGAACTCTATGCGCTGCTTCTTCATCTCTTCCAACGACGAGATGTCCTGTATGGTAGCGATAACCGACTCAACTTCGCCGTTGTCCCGGCGGATCGGCCTAGCGTTGACTAGGGTGGTTATCTTCTGTCCGTCCGGCAGGTGTATGACCACCTCATCGGCCACGACGGTCTCGTCACGTGTCATCGCCTTCATGATGGGGATATCCTCCAGCGGAATATCGCTCCCGTCTGCTCTCCGCAGGGCCATCACCTGGAGTAACTCGCCGAGGGAGCGGCCCGGTGCATTGAGCCTGCCGACTATGCGTCTAGTCTCGTCGTTTGCCGAGACGAGGTCCCCCGTCTTTCCGTCGAAGACGAGGACGCCCACGGGCGAGATGTTGACCAAGGCCTCGAGGTCGGCCCTGGCCTGATGCTCTTCCCGGTATCTTCGCGCGTTGAGAATTGCGGCCCCTGCCTGCGAGGCGAACAGCACCAGAACGTCCTGATCTTCACTCGTGAACTCCTGGCCGCCTCTTTTCACGGTCAGAAAGATATGGCCGACAAGCTCTCCGTGGTGTCGGATCGGCATCCCGAGGAAAGTCTTCATCGCCGGGAGTCCCAGGGAAGTGGCGTGGCTGGAGACATCTGACAGTCTCAGTGGCTCCGTGACATCGTCCATCAATGCCAGCAGCTTGCTGCCCCTGAGCAGCTTCTTTGCAACGCCGGCCACCAGGGAAGGGAGTCCGGATATGATCAAGTCACGCATGGCTCCGGGCTGCTCGTAGGTCAATAGCGCCCCGTAACGGGCGCCGGTCAAGGAGCGGGAGCTGTCGATGACTTCCTGGAGGACGGTGTTGCGGTCCAGGGTTTCGCTGACTCGACGGCTGGCCTCGCTTAGCTTCGAGAGCCGCGTCCGTAGGGACTCATTCTCCTGCCGCAGACGGTCAGCTTCTGCCGGCTCCATCCCATTTCTGTGAGGCGCGAAGGCAACCTCCGACGATCGGGACAAAGTCGCTCCCGACTTGCGCTCGCTCTTCATCTTCTTGCCTGTGCCCCTCACCATGTAAGACCTGCCGACCACTCTCCTCTTCCATGTCTTCAATTCTACAGCTCTTGTGTAATCTGGACGTTAAGATATCGCCGATCTTGGGTCAATTATTGTGAAGTTTCTGTAATACAGGACAAGATGGAGCTATTTGTCCCAGAATTCAAGCACCGGCAATCCTGCGCCAAAGGCGGAAACACCTAACCCATTGCAACCCCCAATAGAGGTTGGAGAGAAGACAGGGGAGACAACCTGCTGCGACAATACGAAGCCCAGCGGCAACGGGGTTTATAGCCCGCCGGAGTGCGGGCGTATTGCACTGGTGGGTCCAGTAGTGGACTTACTAAAGTAAGTTTCGCATATGTCGGGCACGCCTCCGTTCTCAGAGAAGGGCGGGTAGGCCCCCGAATTGTTGCCAGCGGCAATGAGGCCATTGCAGTATTCGATCTGCGATTGGTCATAAGCTAGCCTCAGCCCGCTTCCCCCACTGAATGTGAATCGATTGTTGGCAAATTCCACGTTGGTAGCGTATTCCCCCCTAACTTCTGTTGCTGGTCGACGAGTCATGCTGCTGAATGTTATCCTCACGAGGCAGTGCGCATCTTAACTGAATGACACGGTGGCCAGAATCGCCTTCTCGCTGACTGTCGTACCATTTATATTCGAGCAGGTGATAGTGCATGGGGGGGTGCCACTTCCTATGTGTTTGGAATGCCCTCCGATGCCACAAGCTACACCGACAATCTTGTTGGCCGCGTGGTTCTCGTCAGGCCTCTCACACCTTGCACATGGCGCCATGTCTCAGGCTCGTACGCTTGTCGACAAGCGCTAGTCTCCCGGGTAGGAATTGGCGGTCCGCACTCGGTAGGCAAAAGGCAGATAGGTAGTCTCCGAATCCTTGTATCAGTCAACTGCCTCTTCACCCCTGCCATCACAACCCCTCGGATCTGGTCACGGTTACCCTTACCGGCACGAAGCCCATCGAAGACCCGTGAGTGGCGTTGACGAAGATCTCGTAGACATTGTCAGCGTCGAGGTCTGACGGCTTCTGAAATTCGCGCGAGGAGTTGAAAGAGAGCGCTTCCGTACTGCTGATAGCAGTCAGTGTCTTGAACCTGCACACCCTCAGCATGTTGCCCTTCAGCGCCGTCCCGTTGACAGGTCGTCTAGCTATACATCGTACCGCTTGTATGTAATCTGGCTGTAAGAATAATGCGGATTTCCGGCCAATTGTTGTGAATTCGGTATGAAGTAGATACAATTGGCTTTTCAGGGCTTGTAATCAAGGATCCCTTCGGAGATTGCGAGGCGGGTGGAGCGTCGGCCCTTCGATAATTTGCGTGGAGGTTAGAGATTGAACCGAGAAGAAGAGCTGCTGCGGGAGAACGTGGCTCTCCGGGAACGACTGTCCAAGCTGAGCGAGGCCAGCCTGCGCATCAACGAGAGCCTCGATTTTGACACCGTGTTGCAGGACGTGCTGGATAGCGCCCGGTCGCTGACGCAGGCTCAATGCGGCATTGTCACGCTGCTTGACGAGTCCGGACAGGAAGTGGATTCCATGTCTTCCAAGGTGTACTCGGAAGAATCCGGGGGATCTGGGGTCTGGGGCCGGAGGCACCGAGGATATTCGACGATTTCAGGGGCCTAATGAAGCCGGTACGAATCGTGGACCTGCTCGGGCACATCGAGTCAGTAGGTCTTCCCGGGTTCACCCCGCCCTTGCCCAAGGGACGCACCTACGCGTTCCTGGCGGCTCCGGTCTTCCACAGGGGAGAGCGCGTTGGCAACTTCTTCCTGGCCGACAAAGAACACGGCGATGAGTTCACTGAAGAGGACGAGGAGACCCTGGTGATGTTCGCGTCGCAGGCGGCATTGGTCATCGCCAACGCCCGCAAATATCGGGACGAGCAGCGCGCCAGGACCGACTTGGAAACGCTAATAGATACCTCGCCGGTGGGCGTTGCGGTCTTTGATGTCAAGACCGGAGCCCCTGTGTCTTTCAACCGGGAGGCAGCAAGGATCATTGACGAGCTGCGTACTCCTGATCGCCCACTGGAGCATCTGCTGGATATTCTGACCATACGGCGGGCTGATGGACGGGAGATCTCCCTGGAGACGCTGTCAGTGGTCGAGTTGCTAAGCGCCGGGGAGACGTGGCGGGCCGAGGAGGTGGTACTCCATGTGCCCGATGGGCGGAGTGTCACGGCCCTGATAAACGCCACGCCCATCCGCTGCCAGGATGGCGAGGTGGAGTCGGTCGTCGTGACCATGCAGGACATGACGCCCCTGGAGGAACTCGAGCGGCTGCGAGCGGAATTTCTGGCGATGGTGAGCCACGAGCTGCGCACACCACTGGCCACGGTCAGGGGCTCGGTGTCCGCGCTGCTGGACGAGTCCTCCGACATGCACCCGGCCGAGGCGGGGCAGTTTCATCGGATTATCCTCGAACAAACGGACCGGATGCGCGCACTGATTGCGGACCTTCTCGATGTGGCTCGCATAGAGACCGGCACACTGCCGATCTCCCCGGAGCCGACGGACCTGGAGGCGCTGGCGGGCGAGGCAGCGAACGCCTTTCGTATCGGTGAGTACAGGCACAACCTTCGAATCGAAATCCCGCCGGACCTGCCCTGGATCATGGCTGACAGATCGCGCATTGTCCAGGTCCTCGGCAATCTTCTGGCCAACTCGGCGAGGCATTCTCCGGAGTCGTCCACCATCACCGTTGCCGCCTCGCCAGGAGAGTTCGACGTCTCCCTATCTGTCTCCGACGAAGGAAGGGGCATCCCTGCCGAGAGCCTGCCGCACCTGTTCCGTAAGTTCTCCCGGGTAGAGAGCGAGGAGCAGGGAGGGGACACCGGGCTGGGACTAGCGATCTGCAAAGGGATAGTGGAGGCACATGGGGGCCGGATATGGGCCGAGAGCGATGGGGCCGGCCTGGGCGCAATCTTCACCTTTACCCTTCCAACAGTCGAAGAGGCCGGGTTCGTCTCTCCAACCCCGTCCCTTCAACTCTCCACGCGACCCTCTCGCAAGTCGGTGCGTGAACAGGTGCGCATCCTGGCGGTGGACGACGACCCTCAGGCACTCAGATTCATACGCGACGCCGTGGTCAAGTCAGGCTATGCGGTGGTCGCGACCGGCAACCCGGACGAAGTGGCTGAGCTCATTGAGGAAGAAGAGCCCCATCTGGTTCTCCTCGACCTGATATTGCCCGGTGTCGATGGGATCGAACTGATGAAGGAGATCATGCACGCGAGAGACGTGCCGGTCATCTTCGTGTCAGCCTACGGTCAGGATAGACTCATTGCCAGGGCCTTCGAGATGGGAGCCGACGACTACGTCGTCAAACCTTTCTCACCTACCGAGCTTCTAGCCAGGATCCAGGCCGTCCTGCGCAGGCGTACGGCGTCTGAGCCGCAAGTGCCATTCGTCGTCGGAGACCTGACCATAGACTATGCCGAGCGCCTCGTGACCCTTGAGGGCAGGCCAGTAGACTTGACCGCCATCGAATATCGTCTGCTAGTCGAGCTATCGGCGAAGGCAGGGCGAGTGCTAACTTACGGACACCTACTGAGACGGGTGTGGGGATCGGATGGTGACGCTGACATCCGGCCGATGCGTACAGCCATCAGCGTCATCCGCCGTAAGCTTCGTGACGATGCCGACAATCCTACCTATATATTCACGGAGCATCGCGTCGGATACAAGATGCCCAGGCCGGATGCATCGAGAACACGGCAGCCAGTAACTGGGTAACACGTTCCACACAGCGCAGCTAAAGACGAGGGCACAAGTCGGTCGACACCTACGAAGACGGACTTGACCGGAGGCATTTTTGTCTCAGATCCGGCAGGCGTCTTCCCTGCCCAGACTTCGGGTTCTGACCCCCTCGAACTTCGGGCCGACCATCCACCACAATGCAAATCGAAGGACTTCTCGATCCCTTCACCGGCGACGACGTGGATGACTGAGCGCCTGGTACTTGACATGGGAGCCCCAATACCGGATAGAAGGGTGCGGAGGAAACAAGCCCGCCAAGCCTCCACCCGACATGCTTGAGACATCGGAGGCATTGTAGGCATGTCGTCAATTCATCATATCAGGATCTCCCAGCGAAAAGTTCGCAAATCGGTACGCCTAGGCCCACCACTATCACCCTTTCTCTACCCTTCCCCGTCCGCCTCTGAATGTCTCAGTAAACCTACTAACCGTAGCTGTAATAGGTATCAATAGAGCCTAAATAGCTGGTCGAGACCTCCCCAGCGATCTCCCGCAATCCCTTGTTATCTCGCGTCAATTGTGGGAACACATTCTTCGGAGGCACAGACTTTTGAAGCTATCGGCAACAAGGGTGAAGGCGCTGAGGAATCCCGGCCGCTACTCGGACGGCGACGGCCTGCACCTGTTCTTAAAGAAGAATGGCCGCAAGAGCTGGGTGCAGCGGATAACCGTCGACGGTCGACGACGCGATGTCGGCCTAGGCGGGTATCCGACTATATCTCTGGCTCAGGCGAGGAAGCGCGCAACGGACAACCGAGAGGCGGTCGGCAATGGAAGGGACCCCGTAGCGGACAAGCGGAGGCCCTCGATGCCCACTTTCAGCGAGGCCGCCCATACCGTCCACGAAGCAAACAAGCCTCGCTGGCGCAACGGGAGCCACACGTCAGCATGGATTCAGACCCTGGAACGACACACTTTTCCCAAGATCGGTAACATGCATATCGACACGATAAGCCGCACCGACGTGTTGGATGTCCTAACGCCCATCTGGTCTACAAGACCCGAGACGGCCCGGCGAGTGCGGCAGAGGATGCGAACGATTTTCAAATGGGCCATGGCGAACGAGTTGATTGAGACCAACCCTGCGGGAGAAGCCATAGAAGGGGCCCTGCCGTCAATGCCCAAGGTCAAGGCGCATCTCCGGGCGCTTCCCTACCAGGAAGTGGGTTCGGCTCTCAAGACCGGCGACGCGTCCCAGACGTCACTTGCCGCAAAACGCTGTCTGAAGTTCCTGGTTCTCACGGCGGCGCGGTCCGGTGAAGCGAGAGGGGCCAACTGGGACGAGATTGATATCGAGAGTGCGACTTGGACGATACCCGGCTCACGCATGAAGGCGGGCATTGAGCATCGGGTGCCCCTGAGCGACCAGGCCCTCGAAGTGTTGATGCTCGCACGTGAACTCGAAGACGGTTCCGGGTTCTGCTTCCCGTCCCCGCTGCGGCCTGGCCGGATGTTGAGCGACATGACCCTGACCAAGGTACTTCGTAAAGCCGACCTAGCGGACAGGGCGACCGTGCATGGGTTCCGAACGTCCTTCAAGACATGGACCATGGAACAGACAGACACGCCCTGGGCGGTCGGTGAGGCGGCCTTGGCGCATCAGCTTGGCGGTAGCGTCGAGCAAGCATACGCCCGGACCGACCTGTTCGACCGCCGCCGGACGCTCATGAAGCAATGGGCGGACTACCTCACAGCCTAGTACCGATTCCATATGATTTTGGCAGCTTACTCAAAGCACCCTCACCCTAGCCCTCTCCCACGACAGGAGAGGGGATACGCACCTCTCAATTCGACTATCATATTCAAATGGGAACGGTACTAGTACCGGTTCAATCTGAATATGATGGATAGATATGTTGAAGTTTAGTGCGAGCGTCCTGAGTGGAGAAGCGCCAGTCAATGACGGCGACAGCCTCATTGCGTTCACGTTCCAGCGCCAAGACCTCTCGTTTCAGTACCACCTCGTCGCTGATTCGACGGTTGAGACACTGGTTGCTCAAGACGCTCAACTCTATCTCAGCCATATTCAGCCAACTGCCGTGTAGGGGTGTGTAGTGAAACTCCAGGCGTTTGGCGATGCGCCGCGCTTCGACTGGCTCGAAGGCATCGTACAACGAACCCAGCTTGTGAGTGTTGAGATTGTCCAGCACCAGCCGTATCGTCTCGGTGTGAGGATATGCCTCATCAACCAGCCATCTCATCTGATGAGCGAAGTCCACAGCAGTGCGTTGCTCGGTCACCTCGACATGCCTCCAACCAGCTTTCGGCTCACAGAACATGAACAGGTTTCGTGTCCCGTTTCGCTTGTACTCGTAGTCATATCGTTCCACCCGACCCGGCTTGGCCCTGATAGCGGGCCTCTTATCAGCCACCAACTGCTTGGATGTCTCGTCGAAGCAGACCACGGGATGGTCCGGGTCGTAGTCTTGATGGTACAGGTCCAGCACGTCCTCCATTCGAGCCACGAACTCTCCGCTCACCTCGGGGATGCACCACTCCTTCTTCTTCCACGGTTTGAGTTCGTTTTTTTTAGTATCTGGCGCACCGTCTCGAGGGAGATGCTCTCGGCAAACCCCATCGCCACCGCCTTGTCGGCAATTAGTTGCAGCGTCCAGTCCGCGTGTCCTTCGGGTGCATCGCTGCACGCGATGGCTATCAGATGCGCTTCCTGTCTGCCGTCCAACTTGCGCTTCTGTCCCGGTCGCGTGCGTTCATTGATCGCACAGTCGAGTCCCTCCTTCACAAACCGCGTGCGCACACGTCCCACCGTGGATGTGCTTATCAATAGACCGCTGGCGATGTCACGGTCGATCAGACCTTCGTCTGCCTTAAGCAACACCAGCGCTCGCTTGACCTTACGGACAGAAGTCTCCCCACGACTCGCGATCTCTTTGAGATGTGTCCGTTCCGACTCGTTCAACTCCACCTTGTACTTGAGAGCAGGCATGTCTTCGTATGTCCTCCCTATAGGATCATACACAATACTAACCTACTTCTTATATTTGTCAAATACATATGGAACCGGTACTAGTCGCTCACGTCGACCAGGCGATTCTCAGGCGGCGGCGTTCGAGCCAAGTTCGTTCGTTGCCACAGGCCGGGTCTCTATCCAAGCGGCGATGTCGCTCTCCTTCCACCTGACGGCGGTAGAACTGACCTTCACAGGACGCGGGAATTCGCCCTCGTGCATTAGCCTGTAGATGGAGGCGCGGCTCATGCCCGTGATCCTCTCAACGTCTCGGCGCCTCAGCAGTCTGTCATGCATTGTAATCACCTCTTCGTATTGTCGAGCCCTATCTGCGGACTCTTGCGGTTGGCAGCAGGTGGCCCCTAGGCCCATGCTGTCAGCCATGTCCTGAAGGGCGAGCAGGTGGTGGGCGTTGGGCCGGACTCCCCGATTCCTCCATCTCCACAGGCTGAGACCGCAGGTGCCGAGGAGGCGGGCTATGTCAGCCCACGACAGACCGGAGGCGTCCTTGAACCGTTCGAGGCCGTGGGCGAAATCGCCGGTCAACACATACTCAACTCTTCTGCGTCTGATGCGCTTGCGTGGCATGTCGTCACCCCTCAATGATAGGTGTCAGAAAATCCTCTCCCATGAGAATGTCCAGGCCTCCAGGTATCCACGGGGCAAGGCCCACCAGGGAGTGGTAGGCCCCTCCGCACGGCTCCGTTCCCTTCTGCCACCGGAGCACCCGCTTGAGCTCCACTCCCAGGGCCTCGGAGAACTCGTACCAGGTGAGGCCGCTGGCCTGCTTTAGCCGGATGAGGCGTTTACCGAAGTCGGCGGGGAGCTCGCCGCTGCCGAAAGGCACGGGACGGCCGCCGATCATGGGACCGCCGGAGTAGACGGGCAGGCGGGGAGAGTTACGGGCGATCTTCGTGGTGTAGAGACGACGTTGGGACTGTTCGGTCACAGTGTCGATCACGTGAGCAGTTGGAGAGACATACAGAAGCTGGGAAGGCGGTCAAAAGGCGACTGCCTGAGGGCAAGGCACGGGTTGTAGGGGTGGACGAGACATGGGTGAGGATCAAGGGCAGATCGAGACCGGTGGGAGTGGTAGTAGACGTGGGAGGAAGGGTGTTGAGTATAGAGTTGACCAGCGCAGAGTTCGACTACGAGAGTTGGTTCGAGTCGATGGCCGATGAGTTGGGAGTAGAGGTGGTAGTAACAGACGACTCGACCGACTATTCGATACCGATAGAGGAGAGCGCTGTGATACGCCAGCAGTGTCTGGTGCACATGAAACGGACCCTAGGTCGTGCCAAGGGAAGACTCGCAGAGAACATACGCGACCGCTACGGCGGACTGCTGGATGAGATCAGTGAGAGCGTCAGGGCGTTGCCGCCCGATGGCGCCAACAGGTTGCTCAGCTGGTCGAGGGACAGACGGTTACCACCGGAACTGAGACGACTGGCGATACACCAGCGACGCTCAGGAGTTCCGAATAGCACCAACTGGGTAGAGGGAAGGTTCGGACAGATAAAACCAAGATACAGGACGACCAGAGGGCTGAAGACCGATTCAGGCGCGGTCAACTTCATGGCAGTGGTCTGCGACGTCCTCGCCTAGCTATCGTCTTGGTCTCCTACGCCAATCGCACCTCGTCTCCAGTTCGCTACAACAAATGAAACAGTCCCCCAAGACCCCCAGGCAATCGCATTTCACTCAGAGCCAGCCTTAAGAGAGCCTCCCAAACTCCCTCTGGACTCCGGCCTTCGCCGGAGTGACGGTTGACGGTGTTCCTACCAACCCTAAATGCGATTGCCCTGCCAAGACCCCAAATATGGGTTGAGTCTGACTCGACACCGAGGAACATCAAGCTGTGTCGACGGCGTCCTTGCTGAATTGGAATGAGCCATCAGCGTGACTTGCCGCATAGTCCGACGTGGTACAGAGCTGTGGGATACAATGGCCGTCCGGGCATGTTCCTAAGATTCTGGCCCGCAGAAATTGTGAGAAGTAGTGTGGGAACTATCGACAGGATGCGGCTATTTCGTAGCTAAATACGACTTCCCCCAGTCCATTTTTCCCGGCCTGAGCGTACTGCATTCATAACTCCTCGACCGCTGGGGTCGCTGTTCGTGTGGCGGAGTTCATGGCCGAGGAGGATAACACTCAAGTGTTCAGGGGAAGGCGAATGGTCACGGACACGCCCCGTCCAAGCCCGTCACTTGTTACGGCAATCGTACCCCCATGTGCCTCGACTATAGCTCGCGTGATGGCCAGTCCCAGTCCTGTGCCGCCTACCCCACGACTGCGAGACTGGTCAGTACGGTAGAGGCGTTCGAAGACATATGGAAGATCTGCGGTATCGATACCGATCCCGTCATCGTTGATCGAGATAGCCAACATCTCGTCGCGTTCCAACACCGCCTTGAGCACAATACTCCCGCCGGCCGCGGTGCAATGAATGGCGTTGCTCAGGACGTTTCCCAATGCCTGGCTCATGCGCATCCGGTCGAGGTCCATGTCCGGGAGATCACCGGATGCCTGTAGCGACAGTTCAACCTGTCGAGCCTGGCACTGCGGCTGCCAGCGGTCCACCTCTGCGGTGAGCATCTCGTGAATCGAACTCGCCTTAAGTGTGAGCGTCAACTCGCCACGGTCGGTCTCCGCAAGCCAGTCCAGATCAGTGACGAGACCGCGCAGCCTGTCCACCTCCTCGATGATGTGGTCGGACGCGCTCTCAGGAGTCTGAAGTCCGTCGCGCAGCCCTTTCGCCTCCAGATGTATGACGCTCAGTGGCGTATTCAGCTCATGGGAGACATCGTTAATCAGCCGCCTGCGGAGGCCGCGCTGAGTCTCTAGGGTGGAGGTCATCCGGTTGAAAGCCGCACTCATCTGTCCGAGCTCATCCGAGGATGTGACTGGTAGTATGGTCGTTTCCCCTTGGGCAATTGCCTGGGTTGCCTCCGTCAAAGCCGCCACAGGCGCTGTGATACGTTTGGACAACCAGGCGGCCAGCAGTATGGCAACGCCGACCGTCAGCATTCCACCGATGACAGTGATGTATAGGAGAGTGTTGAGAAACCCATGCGACTCAGTCGATAGGAACTCGTGGTTTACATCCACATAGACGTGGCCTACGGGCCGGTTCGTGGTCAGATCGAACAACGTCTCGCGATGCCCGTCCAGGTCGGGCGCGGTGGTTCCGGGTGACAGCTCGGATAGGTTGTCCTTCACCACCCGTCCATCGACACCGGCGATGACGACTCGTACCGGGTCTTGGTGAAAGAGCTCGAAGGACTCTCCCTCACCTTCTTCATGTCGTTCCCTTCGCCGAACCCCGTCGTAGATGTACCCGGCCTCAGAAAGCGGTCTGTCCACAGTTTCCCAACCTCCGGCAGCGGTATACTCCCGGCTCAGATTCTGTGCCAACCGGCTCGCCTCGTCGTCACCTATCTCGTCCACGAACACTCCCAGGCGTGACTGCGTCGCGTAATAGCCCACACCGACGCTGATCAGGACGGTAAGAACGATGACAAAGACGATCGAACCCATGATTCGCCACCGCAGCGACATCATCAGTCCTCTACCAAGAACTTGTAGCCGACGCCGTAGACGGTCTGAATAGGCTGGGCGCCGTCCCGGCTGATTTGCTTTCGCAGACGAGCGATCTGGCTGTCGATGGCGCGGTCGAACCCCTGAAATTCGTGGGTGAAGGTCAGAGAGATCAGCTGGTCACGGGTGAGCACCTGGTTGGGATGACGCATGAGCGCCGACAGCAGGGCGATTTGCGCCTGGCTCAGGTCTACGGGTTCTCCATTGACCGTCACGCTGGCTGTGGTTTCGTTCAGCGTGATGTTGCCTCGCGTCAGAACCTGCTGGACTCTACCCTTGACGCGGCGAAGCACGGCCTGGGCGCGGGCAATGACCTCCTCAGGATCGAAGGGCTTTACGATGTAGTCATCGGCCCCGCTCTCCAGTCCGATGATCCGCTCGGCATGGGCTTCCCTGGCCGTCAGCATGATTATCGGGACTTCCGACTCCCGGCGCAGGATTCTGCACAGTTCCACTCCGTCGAGACGGGGAAGCATCAGATCGAGGATTATCAGGTCCGGAGTGAGACTACGTGCCAGGGCCAGACCGGACTCGCCGTCATGAGCAAGCTCGGCAGAGAAACCGGCGCGCTCGAAATAGACCTTGACCCAGTTCGCGATCCTCTTATCGTCTTCGATTATCAATACTGTGCCGCTCACACCAGTCCTTTAGGGAGCCATCCTGAAAGCGATGCCTCGTAGAAACACCGCGTTCACCTATCGGATTCGTCCATCGTCAGACTATCCCACTTCAGACTTCGATATTCTCCCTCTGTCGACTCCGATTGGCTCTAGCCGCCGCCCCGGCGCTCGCCACCACTGCCGTGTTCGCCGCCGGACTCCCTGTCGCCACCGTGCTCCTCGCCCGACTCGCTCCCGTGCTCTCCGGTACCGACCTCGGCATGTGCCGTCCATCCTGTGAACGATGCCGGCGTCGCAGGCAGGTGGATCGCTGCCACCTCGCCCGGAGCCATGTCCGTCGGAGTCGTCGGGCCTAGCTCCGCTCCGTTGGAAAGGTGCACTTCGATCCTCACTCGATCTAGGACGCCGTTGGTCGTGTTCTCCACAGTCCCCTTGAAGGAGTTGCTTGGAGCGTCGTACTTCAGGATCAGCCGGGCGTCGCTGCGGACTGCATCATAGGTCTCATCCGGCGTGAGGGAATTGGTGTCGCCTTCTTCGCCTCCAGCTCCCTCGGATTCATTACTGTGTTCTCCGCCGCCTTCGCCACCTTCTCCTCCTGTGTGAGCCGTAGGGCCGGGACCGCTGCAGTCGAATACTTCCATGTGAACGACATATCCGTCGAAAGAGACTCCTGCAAGTTTCGGTTCACTGGCGACCGACAGGCTTGACGTTGCTTCCTGCCCAGGGTTCAGGTGTCCCAGCTTCTCGGGGCCAAGCTCTCCTACTGTCTTCGTTCCAGACTTCAGGTGAGGTTCGGCCTGCACGAAGCAAAGTTTCTGTGAGAGTGTGTTTCGCACCGTTCCGTGGACAGTCACGGTCGCCGCATCGTACTGCATGGAAACAGCTAGTCCGCCGAGGACACCGTCCCACGACTCTCTGAGAGGAATGATTGGGCTCGACATGGCAGCTTCCCCTCTCTCTCCACCACCGCCGTTACCACCGGAGACGTGTTCGCCGCTGCCTCCGCCTCTGCCGCCATGCTCACCGGAGTCCCCACCTTCTCGCTCGGAGATGCCCCGGCTTGCCGTGGCGCGGTCAGAATCTCGGCCGTCTTCGTGTCCGACGTCGCCCGTGCAGCCGACGACTATCACCGCGGAGAGTATGGCCCCCAAGACCGGCCCAAACAGGAACGTCTTCGTCATCAGCTTCTTGCAATTCATTCTTCCATCCCTTTCGTGAAGTATCTGCGGTGCTACTCACGATAGCGATGAAATGTCGCAGAAATATGTCATCCGCAGCCGGGACTTGCCAGTGAAGGAAACGGACAGGCTCAGAAGGAGAACCGGTAGCAAGAGGATTGAGGCTGAGCGATGCCAGCCTCCGCATCACCGGGATCCCTGATTTGGATACCGTCCTTCAAGCGGTCGTCCGCGGCGCTCGCTCGGTATGGCGCAGTAGCGGTGTTCAACAACTAAGGGCGCATACAGGACTTCCTCACTTGTGGCAGCACGCCATATTCAGGTGGCGGCGTTCCTTCCTCGCCTGCGGTGTATTCCGTGTGCCTGTCGAAACGGAACGAGTCGTTAGGATTGTTCATGTTCATCCTCCATCGCGAAAAGTTCGTCGATGTCGTGTACTCCGAGAGCCTTGAGCATCCATTGCCGGATGCGTCCGGAGGGCGTACGCCTCCCGCCGACAATCTCATACAGCTGTAGAAAGGGACGTCTCCCTCTCCACTAAGTCCGGGTGAAGAGAGAGTATCAACGTCGATACCGAGTAGAGTAGACCCATTGCAGCGCAGGCCACGCAACTCCCAGGTACTGCTCCAAAGATACGCCCGTCAGTTGGAGAACCGTCAGACTCTTCTCCTGCACCCCAATTGACACCTCTCGCCGTTCGAAAGGCTTTCCCAATCGGCTGCCGCTTGCCATAGTCACTCACAGCGGTCTTTTCTCAAGAAACTGGGTCTAATGACAAGTGCCCAATGACGCTAAGAGAGTATGCCAGTCCCTCAAGACATCCGGCCTCACGATCCACGATTGGAGAACGAGATCGTTCCCAGACCGGAGAGCCAATCGCAACAGTTGGCATGGCGTGCCGGTTCCCATGCGCGTCGGACTTATACCAATTCGCCGTAACGTCACCATATTCTCGCCTGACCGCACTCTGCGTTCGCGGGGGTGAGACGGTGAGACAATTCGAGACGATGAGACAGTTTGGGATGTCTTTCGAACCCCTCCTTTTCCTCTTGTTCTCAATTTGTCTCGCTCCGTTTCTCGCGTCCCGGCCGGGGTATTTGAAGCTATTTCTGCGACGCGGACCCGGTAGTCGATGCGGTCGAGAGACGGTTTGAGAAAAATTTTGCATGATAGAAAATCCTCGCTTTTCTTCTCAATTTGTCTCACAGGGTTTCGCGGGTCGGGACGCGTGGGCGGGAAACCGTTTCTGCGACACGGACAGCGTAGATCATGAGTTCTTGCGGGTCAAGTTGGCGGCCCAGTCATAACGAATTGGCACTAGCTCTCCAAAGAACGGAAATACAAGCCCGAACATGCTGAGCTGCTAGTGTCGCAGCGCCCGTACTGGAGAGCATAGGGACCTCTCAATGAAACGCTCCCTGCACAGTACCCGGGTTCCTTTCCCCTCCAGCCTTCACGGACCTTAATCCATAACTCACTCCCGGTGGACACCATTCTTCCGACCGGGGTTCATGGCTGAAGGGCCGCTGGAGCCGGGAGACCGCCGCAATCGTCGCGACGGCCTCTCGCTCGTCCCCAAGATGTCGCCCTTGCTCTTCGCCGAATCACATAGAGGCTGTGGACGGGAGCGCCTGCGCCTAGTCCGCCGCAGCAGCATCCACCTTCTGACCCGAGTCGGCAACAACCGTCTCGTGGGATAGCGACGCTAAGTTGCCCGCATTGTCGCAGATGCCGCCGCCGTTCAGCTTGAGGCTGTTGGCGCCGATGCCGATGCCGTCCGCATCTGCATCACCCTCCTGCACCATGTAGTGGAAGACCAGCACGCTGCGCAAGCCGCGCTTCAGTATGGACTCGAATGCCGCCTGGCGCGGCACTCCGCCAACGTCGAGTTCCAGGTGCCAGTCTCCCTGGAACTGAATCAGCTCGTTGAACATGGCTTCCACGCTGATGACCTCGCCGGCGGCGTAGGCCTCGCCGTTGGCAGGCCGCGACGTTATACCAAGCCACGTGACGGCCGGCGGCTCCGTATCGATCTTGTGCTCCTGAAAACGCGCCGGACCGGGGTAATTCGGATTCATCTCGACTTCCGTGCCCTTGGCTTTGATGGCACCGTCTCCGCCGAAGCCGGTACTCTCAGAGCCGAGAGGGAGAGCAATGCCCAGGGAGTCCATGTCTCCCGGGCGGACGGTATAGCCGAACACAAGCGTGTCGGCGCCGGAGCCGCGGAGGTACCGCGCCTCCCTAAATTTGTCACGCCAGTTGAGGTCAACTAGCCCAACGAACAACCCAGCGTTGACCTCGCCTTCAACAACCACATCGGTGTTGAAGGCAAAGGTGATCTCGATTGTCTGGTTGGCGCGATAGGCGCGCCATCCATCAGGCGGCGAGGAGGTTACCGCTACGCCCTGTACGTACGGCCGCCCATCAACCTGCTGGTCCTGGCCGCCCTGCGCGCCCGAGTGACCGTATTCAATAGGTACATCTGTCCCTTCTGCGTAGACATTTCCACTGAACCCGTAGGCGGGGCTCCCGTCATCGGCCGAGGCCCCGCCGCTCACCGTGATGCCGTCGGTGTCGCGGTCCTCCGGCTGCACGCGATACCTAAAAACGAGGGTTCGGCTCCCGGAGCCGCAGTGGTACTTCGCGCCGCGCCAAGTAGTTTCGCCCGCATCGCCTATGTACAGGCTCAGCGTAGGAGTACCCTCCACCTCGACCTTGAAGTCCGTGTTCACCGTGACATCGATGCTCTCGCCCGTTCGATAGGTGGTCTCGTCCGCAGGCCTCGAACTGATCTCCACTCCCGTGATCTCGGGAGTATCGTCGTCTTCGATCGTGACCACGCAGCCGTGCCACATACCCTCACGCCAAAAGCCGATGGTGAAGGTCTCGTCATGCTCGGCCTCTTTGTCTTCCAACGCGCCAACGGGGACCCAAACGGAATTCTCACCTGTTCTGGATTCAATCCTCTCGCCGTGATACTCGTAGTAGTCGTTCGAACTCGCAGTGTAGTCGCCGTTATACGTAAAGACGGTCACATAGCGAATCTTATGATTGGGCCTCCGGACTCTCATCCAGCCCCAGTCGCCTTCCGGAATCGCGTCCGGGCAGACTACGTACATCGAGTCGTGGTCGGCATAGGCAGGACTTGACGAAACGGGAATCGCGATGAAGAGGGCTATTAGGGCGAATAACGCGGGGCCCGCAATGTACATGGCCCCCTGTCTGATCAGCAACAGTCCAAATGTCAATCTCCTATGCTGCATCTCACACCTCCTGACACTGATGCACATCATTGATATTGATTCTCACTAATGCTGCCGGTTCGGTAATGCCTCCTTTCTCTGAACGCTTACTATCTAAAACGCCCCGAGAGTTCACAAAGTTGTTATATTTGTGGTCCGGTCGATTCAGTTCACCGCGCACCAGTCCGGCATCATCGGCGTCACGGCCCGGCCCGCGACAAATGTCTTCCAGCCCTACAGAAATGAGATTTAGTATCTGTATAGACTCCCAAAGCACGAGGCCAAAAGGTCGAGAGAGGCGAGGTGAGGTGTACAAGACACGGTAGAGTGGCCGGAGGGGATCGACCCGGCGAATCCCCTACCGATGACGCACGATGCCTAGGTTTTGGCGTGGTTTGACGGCCATTGAGCGCATCCATAGTCTACGATTGAGCAAACCAACCGGAGAAACTCGATGACAACCACCTCGAACCATCATGAGGCAGCAAGTGCGAATCGCCAGACCGTCTTGATCACCGGCGCCTCCGCCGGCATCGGCATGGCCACCGCAACGAAACTGTTGCAGGAGGGCTACACCGTCTATGCCGCTGCACGCCGCGTCGAGAACATGCGAGACCTCGAAGACCAGGGCGCCATCGCGCTGGAGATGGACATCACCAGGGAGGAAGACCTCGCTGAGGGCGTGGGGCGCATCAATGCGGAACAGGGGGGTACGGACATCCTCGTCAACAACGCCGGCTTCGGACTGTACGGCCCGATGGAAGACATACCTCTCGACGACGCCCGGTACCAGTTCGAGGTGAACCTGTTCGGTCTGGCGCGGCTGACCCAGTTCGTCCTTCCCTACATGCGAGAGCAAGGCGCGGGAAAGATTGTGAACGTCTCCTCCATCGGCGGGAAGATGCATGCCCCGCTGGGATCCTGGTACATCGCTACAAAGCACGCGCTCGAAGGCTGGTCCGACTGTCTGAGGTTCGAGCTGAAGAATTTTGGCATCGACGTCATCATCATCGAGCCCGGACTCATCCGCACGGAGTTTGGCAGTGTCGCGTTCGAGCCGATGCGGGAGCGTTCGGCAAACTCTCCCTATTCCGGCATCGTCAACAGGCTTACGGAAGGGATGGAAAGCTACGACGGCGGGTCGCCGCCGTCGGTCATCGCCGACACCGTCCTCAAGGCGCTCCGGGCCAAGCGGCCAAAGACGCGCTATGCGGCAGGTCAGTACGCCAGGCCCGTGCTCCTCCTACGCAGACTCGTCAGCGATCGGATGTTTGACCGCGTCCTCGACCGCATGGTTGGTTAGGGTCGGTGGGTGTCGAATAGGTCAGGGTGCATCGGGACCAGACCGAAGGCTACCGAGTTCGACTGCCTCGACGAGCGAGTCTTCCGTAGCGTCCCAAATCGTCACCCCGCCGCCAGCCCCCTCAGCCACTCCCGCGTCGCCCTCGGCGAACGCAGATGCACCAAATCCAGGTGCCCATGCTCCGGACGCGCCAACTGCGACGGGATCTGCCGACGACGACGCCAATGAGTCTTCAGCGCCCACAGGAACAGCGAATCGCGCGTAACGAAGTGCCACCAGAGCTTCTCCTTGTTCCCGTGCCACAACTCCTTGCGAAGCACTCCACGACCTATGGTCCGCCAAAACAGCCTCCACATCACCACGTAGATCGGGTAACCAGCACGGTGGCCCTAGGCCAGATTATGTCGCGAGCGAGACCGTAGTTGCCGTCCGCGACCCAGCTTTCGCCCCGCAGCGCCTCCCTCACACTTTCCCTGAACTCGTCGTTGGGCGTCTCAACCCAGTTCGGCCGAAACCGGTAGTAGTCCAACTCGAAGTGAGGCATATCCATTGCCCGCGCAATCTCCCCGGCAAGCGTCGTCTTCCCCGCCCCCGTCGTCCCCATCACAACGATGCGCACGGCATTCCGCAGGCGATTTTCAGTATTGAGACGCTGTGAATCGATCATGACACAACCTAGCGAAATTCGTTCGCGTGATGATGGCGGCGGGGCGGGGCTATGCTATAATGCGGTCGCCTCGACGCGCCACACCCGCGCACCTGAGACTCCACCGACTGCGATAGGGGGATTCGTGCAGAACAACTCGCACTCCTCGACGAATAGTTCCCTACCGATCACAAAGCAGCGAAACGGAGGCCGTGAGGAGACGGTTCATCTCTTTTACGACGAGATGAAGATCTTCACGGGCAATGCTCACCCCCAGTTGGCCCGGGACATTGCGGGGTATCTGGGCGTCAAGCTCGGCGAGTGCGAGGTCTTCAAGTTCAGCAACGACAACACCTTCGTCAAGTTCCTGGAGAACATTCGGCAGAAGGACGTGTTTCTCATCCAGCCTATCTCGCAGCCCGTGGACGAGCATTGGATGGAACTCTGGATCATGATCGACGCGGCCCGGCGGGCGTCGGCGGCCCGGATCACGGTCGTGATTCCGTACTACGCCTACGGGCGGACGGACAAGAAAGACCAGCCGCGGGTGGCCATCACGGCCCGCCTGTTGGCCGACTTTACGACGGTTGCGGGGGCGGACCGCGTCCTTACCATCGACCTCCACGCCGGACAGATACAGGGGTTCTTCAACATCCCGGTGGACGAGCTGTCGGCGATACGGATGCTTGCCAAGCGATTCAAGGAAAAGGACCTCGATGACGTGGTGGTGACGGCGACCGATCCCGGAAGCGCAAAGCGCGCGCGGGAAGTCGCGAACGTACTAGATGCGCCCATCGCGCTCATCGACAAGGAGCGTCAGGGGAACGACGAGAAGGCGGAGGCGATCAACCTCGTCGGAGATGTCCGCGGTAAGACGGCGGTCATCATCGACGACGAGATCGGCACGGGCGGAACGGTCGTCGAGGCCTTCAAGGTCCTGAATGCCCAAGGGGCGACTAGCGTGTACTGCGGGGCCACTCACGCCGTCTTCGCGGGCGATGCACATAAGCGTCTCGCTGAGAGCGGTATCACGGAGTTCGTCGTCACCGATACTCTGCCAATACCTGAGGAAAAGCGGTTCCCCGGTCTTGAGATAATCTCCGTTGCCCCACTGCTCGGCGAAGCGATTAGCCGAATCCATCAGGGCGACTCCATCGGCGCGATGTTCGAGCAGGACTTCGATCTGACGGTCGACCGGCGGGTGACGACGGTTCCGGCGGCTGTCAAGCAGCCCCTGTTCTAGTTCGCCTCCTCCATCGCCCTCGTCACCGGCTCGCTCTGCCCCCATCCGCCAAACTCCGTCGACACCCCCCCGCATCGATCACGCACTGCGCCCCAAGCCGTTCGTCTACGCCAATACAGTCCACATATCCTCTCTCGCCGCTCAGAATGGTGAGTTCGGTGCGTAGTTCCGACACCCACCCCTGTCAACGCACAATCCCCTCCTCATCCGCCTCCGCGCTCCCTGCGGCGAGTCCCACTCCCCGCTGCCCATCCATTACTCAATACTTTCTATTCTTATCCCCGCCAGACTACCCGTCTCCACCAGACGCAGGCTCCACACCCGGTGTCGAGCGCGAGGGCCGCTGGAAATACACGAGGAGAGCCCCGAACAGCAGTATGCCCACCACCACGAGCGTCGACAGCTCGAACCCTTCCAGGAAGAACACCCGCGAAGACTCGAATGGCAGCAGTTCCACCCCCGCCGGAATCGCGATGCCCAGCGCCGCCGCCGCCGCCATCGCCCCGAAGGCGTGCCCGAACTCACGTGACGTCTCCATCATCCCCGACGCGAACCCACGATGCTCCAGCGGGAGCGAGTTCATGATGTGCGCGTTATTGATCGGGTTGAATATGTTCGTGCCGGCCGAAATGGGCAGCATCATGAGCGGCAGGACCCAGAAACTCACGTGTGGCGCCATCTGGCTCAGAACTATGAATCCCACCGCAATTATCAACATCGCCCAGAGACGGAGCAGCTGCGGCCGGTACGTATCGTATATCCACCCTGCCACCATCGGCATGAACAGGCCAAGCGTCTGGCCCGGAATCAAGACGAGCGTTACAAACATGGGAGACCGCCCGAACCCCTCTTCGACCAGAATCGGCACTAATGTCATCGTGCCTAGCATCGACGCATGGTAGATGACGTTGGAGCCGATCGACAGCGAAAACTCCCGCCTGCGAAAGAGTCGCATGTCAACGATGGGATTTCTGACCCTCCACTCGAGAATCACGAACCCGGCTGCGAGCGCCAGGAACAGCACGTGCATCGGCAAGTGATAGCTCAGCGCGTCAGGCGACGTGTACGACTCCTGCCCCGGATGCAGGTGGCTGCCGGAGAGAATGAACACCATCCCCGCCACGAACAACATCGCCGCTCCCAGCCAGTCCAACGGCCCTTCCGCGCCCTCGACTTTGGGTTGGCTGTGACTGGCAACATGTCGAGTTATCGGTATGGACAACACTACCGCGATCACGCCCAGAGGCACGAAAGTCGCAAATATGAGCCTCCAACTCAGGAAGTGGAGGAACGCGCCGAAGATGGTAAGCCCAATTAGCGTCCCGAACCTGGCCCCTATGATCGGAACGGCAAAGGCCCTACCCCGCTCCTCCGGCGGGAACGCTACCGCAAGGATGGCATTCGCGTTTCCCATAATCATCGCGGAGCCGATCCCCGTCAGCCCCCGGAGCGCGATTAAGTGCCACAGCTCCTGCGAAAAAGTCAGTGCCACCGAGCCGATGGTTGCAACCACGATGCCGATGAAGAAGACGTTGGCATGGCCGTAACGGTCGCCCAGCCGCGCCGCGAGCATTACCAGGCCACCCAGCAGCATCAGGTAGACGATCACCATCCACGCCACGTCGCCTATCGAGGCGTTGAAATACTCCGCCAGCGTGGGAATGGAAAGTGCAACCGGCAGGCTCGAAAGCTGAACGAGCATGTACGCCGACGACAGGGCGATCAGCACGTCGCGCCGTTCGCGCGTCGACAGGAGAGGTCTCAGTACACCAAAGACGGTAGTGACCATCACTGCGCATTATTTCAGCGACCCGACTCCCTGTCCAGACACAGACACGCCGCCACCGTGCATTGCGGCAGCCTTTAGCCGCCTTTGCTTGTCAGCCATAAGAGGTGAAACAATAGGAGCAAACCAAGCGCGAGAAACAACGACCGTGCCCGGTCGGGCCCTGGCTCTGATGGCTCCATTTCACTTGGATAGGGCCATATATGGCGCCGGGAGGCGTCGGACGTTTTCTTCGATCGAGTCCCATTCTGCGAGCGAACGCGCGGGCTCAGGATCAGATCTCTATTCCTCAGGTGAAGATACATGACAGCCCAATTCGCCCACCAGGACACGCCGTTTCCGATTGGCGTCGAGTACTATCGCGGCGGCGCGCCAAGGCCGGAGTGCTGGGATGAGGACTTCGCCAACATTCGGGCGGCGGGATTCAGGATCGTGCGCAGCGCGTCGTACTGGAACTGGATGGAGCCGGCGCGGGACGTCTACCACCTGGACGACTACGACGTGATGTTCGATCTCGCGGCCAAGCACGGCCTGTCAATGTGGCTGGACGTGATGCTGGCGACGCACGGAGCCGCGCCGGAGTGGATGACGCGGGACTACCCCGACTTCAGGGTGGTGAACCACTGGGGTCATACCTACTACTCCAACTCGCATCCGGCCTACCCTCAGGGTGGCATGATCCACTGCTACGATCATCCGATCTGGCGCGAGCGGGGCGGCAAGCTCCTGCGACACGTCGTGGAGCGGTACAAGGACCATCCGGCCACCTTCATCTGGGGCATCTGGGACGGCATCGCGCTCTCGTCGGCGTGGGTCAACCAGGACGACGGATATCCGTGCTACTGCGAGCACTCCGTCGCTAGATATATGAGCTGGCTCAGGGCGAATTTCACGCTGGAAGAGTTCAACGCACGGACGCTGCGCCGCTACCGCCGATGGGAGGACGTCGAGCCACCGCGCTCGGACAACAACGTTCTCGAAATGCTGCTGTTCAAGCGATTCAACTATGAGAATCTCGCGGGTCACCTGCAGTGGATGATCGGAGAGGTGCGCAAGATCGACACCGTGCACGAGACGCGGACGCACGGCGCGTCGACGCCGCGTCCGTGGGACGAGACGTGCGCTCGGTACGCCGACTCGTGGGGGATGTCGATGGCCTCGAATAACCTGCTTACGGGCGAGGACCCGTACAAGATCGCCGAGCGCGCTTTCGCGTTCGACTGGTCGCGGTCGATTGGAAAAGACGGACGCTGGTGGAACGAAGAGATCTACTCCGGCATGGCGCGCGGTGGAGTCACATGGAAGAAGCAGACCGATCCGCGCGAGCTGACGACTCTGCTCTGGATGACGCTCGCGCACGGGGCCTCCGGGGCTATGTTCTGGCAATACCGACCAGATCACGTGGCCTTCGAGTCGCCGGGCTATAACCTTGCGGCATTAGACGGCAAACCGACGCCGCGCCTGGAGGCGGTGACGGAGGCCATCGCCCAAATCGACTGCCTCTCGGAGCACCTGCCACTGCGGGTCCCTAAGGCCACGGTCGCCATCGTAAACCACCAGGCGTCGCAGGATCTCTTCAGCATGAACGGCGAAAACGACCGGTTCCTCGCCGACCTGCGCGGGACTTACAGGACGCTTTGGTCGAACGGCATCCCGGTAGATATCGTTACGTCCGCACAGGACTGGTCGGGTTACGACCTCGTGTTCCTGTCGAATGTCGCGCTCATGACGGACGAAGTAGGAGACCGGATTGCCAAGACATTGGCCGGGAGCTCGACGGTGAGGCTCGTCGCCGAGGGCAGCTTCGGGATGTACTCGGACAATGGCCTGTCAAGCTACCAGCCGCCTGAGGGACTTGGGGCGACATTCGGGGTGCGCGTAGCGGACTACTCGCGCGTGACAGACCTCGACATCCTCTCTCGGGGAGAAGCTACAGTGGAGACGCTCTACGGCTCCCTACCCTTCGAGTCGGAGACGGGGTATGCCGTTCTCGATCCTCTGCCGGGGACTGAGGCCATCGCGTCGATAGACGGTCAGACGGTCGCGACGCGGACGGCGGATACCAGGCTCACGTGGTACGGGTTCAGCCTTTCGGCGGGTTTCGGCGACGTGGGCAGCCCTGACATCCTTTACGGAATCCTGCGTGACTCAGGCATCCAGGCCCCGGTGGCCATGGACGGAGACCACGTGATCCCGGTCGTCCGAGAGTCGGCGCAGGGAGGGCTCCTTCTGTTTCTATTCAATATCGAACGTCAAGACGCGAACGTGTACTTCGCGCCCCGATGGACTGCCGCAAGCGCCCGCGACCTGCTGACAGGCGAGAGCCTTCCCCGGGACGGTGAATTTTTTCATATAGTCGTTCCGCAATGGGGCGTCGGCGTGATTGCCTGCGAATAGATGCCGTGCGCCGACAACCGGACGGAGGCCGCCATGCCAGAAAGCGTTTTTCTGACAGCCGACTGGCGACACCTAGCTCTCGTGAACTACGAGTGCGACTCTGACCTTCTTGCGCCGTACGTGCCCGAAGGGACGGAGATCGACCTGTGGGAGGATCGATGCTACGTGAGCGTCGTGGGACTGCGGTTCCTCAAGACGAAGCTCCTTGGGGTACCCATACCCTTCCACCGAGACTTTCCAGAGGTGAACCTCCGTTTCTACGTTCGTCGTGAGGTCGAAGGGCAGATACGGCGGGGCGTGGTGTTCATCAAGGAGATCGTTCCGCGTCACGCCGTCACATGGGTGGCGCGTGGCATCTACAACGAGAACTACGTGACTCTGGCGATGCGGGAGGAGATCACAGCCGATTCGTTCCGCTATGAATGGCAGTTCAAGGGGACTTGGAACAGGCTATGGGCGAAAACGCATGGGGACTGGAGCGTTCCCGATCTCGATTCCGAGGCGTCATTCGTCGCTGAGCACTATTGGGGTTATGCCGCTCAACGGGATGGGTCGACGCTGGAGTACGAGGTCGAGCACCCTCGCTGGCGTATAGCGCAGGCGGATGAGGTGGAGTACGTGTGCGACGTTGCGAGCTTTTACGGTGAGGAATTCGTGGAGGTCTTGAGCCGGAAGCCGGTGTCGGCGTTCATGGCAGAGGGTTCGGAGGTGGTGGTGCGGCGGGGGGTGCGGCTGTAGGGGGAGGGGGCTTCCAAGCTTTGCTACGGATGCCTGTCGCGGCCAAGGCAAGACTGCGGGTTAGGTCCAAGTCACGTAGTATGTCTGCACAAATTGAAAGTAGTACTTTCAATTTGTGCAGCAGATCACTCCATCAAGGTGATTAGCATCACCATGACCGGTCCAACGCGGTAATCGTAACATCTCCGTCAGTCAGGGCATCCAGAGTAACCCGGCTGCCCCAGAGCAAAGTCATGCCCAGCAACGGCGCACTGTCCGATTTCAACACCAGCGCATCGCTCAAGCGTCCATACCACAACACCGCGGCAAGGTACGCCTCGAACTCGAAGAGCTCTCCGTTGGCAAGCTCGAAAGTCCTCCGTCCAACTCAGGGCAGTCCGAGTTCTTGAATATATTCTGCGGGCAGGGTCAGATAGCCAGTGAACCCTGTGTCCAGTATAACTTCAGTAGGCTGGAAGCGGCTCTTGGCGTCCATGATGTCAACGGTGACTAAAGCCTGTTGGTCACCGCTGACCTTGCCCTTAATCATGTAGGTTGGGAGTGCGGAAGCCGCCGACGTGGCTGTATGCGGCACGATGGCCGACTCGCACTCCGTAGGTGACGGCTTTCGGCCTACGGTCCAGCAGTCGTCGTGTGGCCGATGCGTCGCGGGCGTCGATCTCATAATCGCCGGACTCAACGTCAATGACTACGAAGCTCCCTTTCTTGATCGCCTCGACCTGGGGTTGGATCCGTTCGCGGTATATGGCTTCTCCACGGGCCGCTATATCGTTGGGCTTGTGTTTGCGTTCAGACATTGCGCCCTCCATTCACGCAGTGAAGCTCCCAGGCTATTTTCAAAGATACGCCCTACCCGTGCGGCGGTCAATGTGGAGGAGGGTATGAGGACAACCCAGTCATGGAATACGCTTTCAAAAGGCGCTCCCGGTCAATACAATTCGTTCGTCATTAGAATTTAGGCCTTTACGAGAAGGAGATGAACCACATGACCCTCCACAACCGCACCGCCCACAACGTGACTCTGCGGACGAATAACATCATCGAGAAGATGAGGAAGGGTGAGATTGCGTTCGGGTGCCAGTTTAATTCGCCGGCGGCGGAGCAGGTGGAGCTGCTTGGGATTGCGGGGTATGACTACGTTATCTTCGACGGGGAGCATGGGAGCTTTACGCTGAGCGACCTGGAGGAGCAGAGCCGGGTGGCGCAGATGTGCGGGCTGACGCCGGTGGGGATGGCGCCGGACGTTGAGCTTCCGACGATTCACTCGTTCTTGGAGCGGGGGATTATGGGCATTAACGCGCCGAATATCACGACGAAGGAGGACGCGCAGAAGCTGGCTGAGGGATGCCGCTACGCTCCGGAGGGCAGGCGAAGCCTGTCTTTCTCGCGGGCGTCGCACTTCGGGTTCGGGCCGCCGAGGCCGGAGTACATGGCTCACGCGAACACGCAGGTCGTCGTGATGGCGCTGATCGAGCACGTCGACGCGCTCGACAACATAGACGGAATTCTGTCCGTGGAGGGGATCGACTTCTACGGCATCGGGCCAAAGGATCTCGCTCAGTCGATGGGGCTGCCCGGCCAGATGGAGCACCCTCGGGTCAAGGAGTTCACGAAGCAGGTGACGGATGCCGTTCACGCGGCCGGGAAGAAGATGTCACATGAGGTCGTTGCGGCGCATCGCGCCTCGCACTTCTTCCTGGAGGCGGCGGTGGCGTTCAGAGAGTCACGGTTGGCGCAGGCTTGACGTGTGAGGAAGGTGTTACCTCACACCCCTTCGCTTTATCTCTAACGTTGGGCGACCACTACGGATCGCATTTCTGGCAACTATGGACGGGGTAGCCGGTGGTGCTTGCCCATGCGAGTGCTTTTTCCTTTGTGAGGAATGGTCCCGGCCAGTCGTGCTGTACCCACATGCACAGTGATCGGTGAATTGTCGTTCTGGGAGGCGTGTTTTTCTCAACGCCGTTTGGATTCACTCTGTAGCTCATCTTGTCCCCCCACCCATGCTCTCTTGCTTCCTCATGTTACTTATAGCAGGAAGAGCTTTCCGAGAACCATTAGGAAAAAGTACACCGTTTGAACGATTTCGACTGGACGGCGTCGCCCGGAAGTAGGACGACCTCGCTCACAACGCGGTATGGGGCCAATACTCGCGGCTAGTCGTCGGCGGACCACTCCATAAGGGTGGCGCGGAGGAGTCCGAGGGCGTACATGCTCGTTCGCTGGCGGTCGGGAGCGCCGCGACCTGCGGAGTTGAAGACGCGGGACTTCGAGCGGTGTCCGTCGGTCACGGATATGTAGGTGGTGCCCTTGGCGAGATTCTGGGACATGTCGCCCGGCTCGGGCACGCAGTGGACGGCGAGTCCTATATCAGCGCCGGAGCGAGCGCGTACGGCCTCGGCGAGCTTGTCGGTGGTGGCGGCCTGATCGGCCATGAAGGCGTCGACATCGGAAATGCCGATGCCCGCTATCAAGCGGCGAATCGAACCGAGGTTGTTGCCGATGGCGCCCTCGACGAAGTGGTCGGCGCTGGCCTCGTGGAGCTTGGTCGCCACGATGCCGCTGGTGAGGTCCTCGTACACCGCGATGGTGGAGTTGCCCTGTTCCAACAGCCTGCCGGCCGCGTCCTCCAGCGTCTCCTCGTCGACAGCGAAGACGTGCTTGCCCAATAGCTCGCGCACCTGAGCTTCTACGGGGTCGATGAGTTTGTTGGCCTCCTCGATGCTGGATGCCTTCGCCGCGATGCGCACGTCGACCTGACCGGGATGAGCGAGGACTCCAACGGTCGGGTTGTTGGAGTTGGCTATGAGGTGTCCGATGCGGTCGTCGACGTTGCTCTCGCCGAGGTCGCCGACCTTGAGGACGCGGTAGGTGAGGGTCTCGGAGAGTTGAAACCTCTCGCGCAGGTAGGGGACGACCTCGTTGTCGAAGAGCCACTTCAGTTCGTGGGGCACGCCGGGCAGGGCGATGACGACGCCGCGAGGGTCGTTAACGATGAAGGAGGGCGCAGTGCCGTTGGGATTGTGGACGGCAAGCGCACCTTTGGGGATGTCGGCCTGTCGCTCATTGTTGGGCGTCATGATGAATCCACGCCTGCGGAAGCGCTGCTCGATGTCTTCCAGCAATGCAGGATCGCGCACCAGCTCTCGCCCGGTGGCGTCGGCGATGGTCTGACGTGTCAGGTCGTCCTGAGTCGGGCCGAGGCCGCCGCCGGTGATGACGATGTCGGAACGTCCCAAGGCGCGTTCGATGACCGACTGCATTCGGTCGGGATTGTCGCCAACGATGGTCTTGTAGTAGAGGTCGACGCCGATGTCGGTCAGCCGCCGCGCCATCCATGCCGAGTTGGTGTCGACGATCTGGCCGAGCAGGAGCTCGGAGCCGATGGAAACTATCTCCGCATTTGGCATTCGCTAATTCCTCCGGTCGGTTGGTGCAACGCGCACCGCCGTTTAGTTCCCCTTCAGAATCGCCAAGAGACCCTCGGGGACGAGGCGTCCCCTACCCGCCCTAAAGTCTGCCATGGGCTTCCAGACGGCCTTGATGGGTGAACCGTCGTCTTCTTGTCCCCAGATCGGGCTACGGCGATACATATCCTCGTCGACGAAGTCGGCCTCGTAGAGCATCACGATCTCGTGTCCGAGCTGGCCGTGGACGGTGAAGATGTTCTCCAGGACGCCTAACCATCGAATGTTGCGAACCTTGGTGTTCAACTCCTCGGCCATCTCCCTGGCGGCGGCGGTGGCGCTGGGCTCCCCAAACTCGATGGTCCCCCCCAGCGGTCTGTAGAAGTGGTCCTTCTTTGCGGTGTCGTACCCCTCGAATACGAGCAGCTTCTCGTCGTGCCTCACCACGCACAGAGCGATGGGCCTGACTATGCCGCTAACCATGAGGTCCGCTCCGGTGTATCGCCAAGGGGACTCTCAGTCCCCGTATTTGTCGCGCAGCAGGGCGGCCCCGCTACTGAGGGCGCTGAGCTTCAGGTAGGCCTCGTCGAAGTCCATGGGGTTGACGCTGGAGGGAGAGAAGCCGCAGTCGGGATTGAGGGTGAGTCGCTCCTTGGGTACGTACTCCATCGCCGCTTCGGCTCGCGCGGCGACCTCTTCAAGGGTCTCGATGTGGGGGTTGGTGTGGTCGATCACGCCCAAACCGAGCGTCTTTTCCTTCGGGAAGTCCTTGAGGACGCCGATCCCGCCCGCGTCGGGCGTGGCGAGTTCCATGGCAAATCGCTGGATGTTCATCTCGCCGAGCGCTCCGATGATGAGGTTGTAGGGGCCTTTCGTGCCGTGCTGCCGGTTGAAGTGCGCGTGGCAGAAATGAACGCTCAAGTGCGTTTTTTCGAGTCCTGCGACTGCGCGATTCATTGACGTGACGGTCAGCTCGATCTCGTGGTCGATGTCGGTTATTCCCTCGTTCTCCCGGTAGACGGGATCGACGAGAAGGCCAAGCCAGGGGTCGTCGATCTGGATCATGTCCACACCAAGAGCGGCGAGTCGGAGCAGTTCTTCGTTGATGATGGGAACGCAGGCCTCGACGAATTCCTCGCGGGTCGGGTACGCCCCGGTCGAGTGGTCGGCGCTCCACATGCGCCGTCCGACGGTGTATGGCGAGGGTATGGCGACGATGATCTTGGAGTCGGTGTGCTTGCGCATGAACTCGACCTCGCCTGCCGCCATTGAACGGCGAGTCGATATCTTGGAGGTCACCGCCGGGTACATCAGGTGCGTGAATGACGACGTGCCGCCGGATGATACGAGGTCGTTGGTGAAGCCGTCGACGGCCTCGGTGAAGACCTTAACGTAGCTCTCGCGCCGCCACTCTCCGTCGGAGATGTAGTCGACGCCCGCTCGTTCCTGCATTCGGATGGCCGATGGGACAACGTCGTCGAGGAGCCTGTCCGCCGCTTCCTCGTCGATGCGCCCGGCCTTGCGGTCTTCGATCAGGTCACGAACCCATTGCGGTCGCGGAAGGCTGCCGACGACGTAGGTCGGGAAGAGAGGGTCGGTTGACTTCATGGGCGAAAGGCCTCCGAGAGAGGAGTGGGCCTCATTGTAGCTTGGGGCGTTGGAGTGTCAAGGCATTTCAGCGGGGACTCTCCTGCCCTAGATGACCTTGTTGAGGGGGTACTCGATGATGTCCTCGGCCCCGGCGTTGAGCAGCTTGGGGGCGAGGTCGCGTACGACGGCAGGACTCACGACGGTTTCGACAGAGAACCAGTCGGTGTTGTAGAGCCTGGCGACGGTGGGGGCCTTCATGCTGGGCACCACCTCGACCAACTCGTCGATCCGGGCCTCTGGTACGTTCATCTTGAGGCCGACGAGCTTTTCGCCCTGGAGCGCGCCGTTGAGCAGCAGGCCGATCTGCTCGATCTTGGCTCGCTTGTCTGGATCCTGCCATGCCGCGTGGTTGGCGATGAGCTGGGGGGCGGTCTGCATGAGATCGTGGATTATGGACAGCCCGTGCGCGCGGATGGTGCTGCCGGTCTCGGTCACTTCGACTATGGCGTCGGCGAGTCCCGAAACGACCTTCGCCTCGGTCGCGCCCCACGAGAACTCGACCTCGACGTTGATGCCACGCTCGGCGAAGTAGCGCCTGGTAAACATGACCAACTCGGTGGCGATGGTCTTGCCCTCGAGGTCTTCGAGACGCTTGACGTCGGAATCGTAAGGCACGGCGAGCACCCAGCGTGCGGGTCGGGCGCTGACCTTCGAGTAGACTAGGTCAGTAACGACGTGAACGTCGGAGGAAGTCTCGGCGATCCAGTCCCTGCCCGTGATGCCGGCGTCGAGTGGTCCGTGCTCGACGTACCTCGCCATCTCCTGGGCGCGGGCTATGGAGCACTCGATCGCATCGTCGTCGATCTGGGGAAAGTAGCTCCGCGAGTTGATGTCGATCTGCCATCCGGCACGATGGAAGAGGGCAACGGTGGCGTCCTGGAGACTTCCCTTCGGAATGCCGAGCTTCAATGGTCCTGACACGTTGACGACGACTCCTCGAACAGTATTTGGGGCGTCGCGAGGGACGCTCTTGAAAGGCATAACCAGTCTACCAGATTCCGAAGGGGCGAAAGAAAGTAGAGAGTATTGCGTAGGGAGAATCGGGAGAGGCCGGGAAGAGGAGAACCTAGATTCCTCACTCCGCTTCGCTGCGTTCGAAATGACAGGCAGCGAGGTTATGCGGGGGTTGTTTTAGGCCGGCGCGGCTTCCCGAGCAAGAAATAGTGAGCCGAGTCCAGGGAGTTCCGCGGGCGCGCCTGCCAAGCGCAGCGTGCCCCAGATCGTGGCCTGCAGGGCCGAGACGACGGGTTTGCCGGTGGCGTCTTCGAGGCGGGAGAGGACGTTCGAGGTCCTCATGCCTGTGCAGCTGATGAAGATGCCGTCCGCCTCCGGGCGGTCGACCAGTTGGACGACCAACTCGTAGATTTCCTCTTGCGGGATACGCTCAATGCCTCGGAGCCTGTTCAGACCACGCATGTGCACCACGTCGAAGCCGTGTCCTTCCAGGAATAAGTCAAGTCGTTCGTTAAGCTCGTCGACGTGAGGCGAGAGGACGGCGACGCGCGTCACGCCGAGAAGATCGAGCGCTTCCACGGCCGTCGTTGACGTGGTTGTTGACGGAAGACCTGTTGCGCAGGTGATGCGGTTGGAGATGTCTTTGTCGCCGCCGACTCCGCGCACGTAGCTGGCGGAAGTGCAGCCGTAGCCGATGGCCTCGACGCCGAGCGGGGGAAGCGTCGCGGCGGTAGTCTCGATGTTGGGGTTCTCGGCCATAGCGTACAGCCGATCTCGAGTAATGGCCGGGCGATCATTCGTCTCAAAGTCTGGAAGCGTGCCGGCGATATGCCAGTCAACGCCGTCGGGAACGAAGCGGACGACCTCTTCCGCGTCGCCCGGCACGGGTGGCCCGGGCCATACGAACCCTATGGTATGAGTCGGTGTCATGATCGACCTCCTGGCTGTCAGGGATATCAAGAAGGTGATTTGGTGAGGTGTCGTAGGGGGATTATACCAATTCGTACCAGCTTCGCTCCCAGTGTCTGACGTATGGGGTCTGGCGGTTGGGCGTTTGAGATTCCTCGGATAACTTGTACTATTAGGGGGAGCAGGGTCAAGGCCTTGCGGTAAACGCGGCAATTTCGAGGAGGAGCGTGTGGCACGTGTGCTGGTAACGGGGGGCGCGGGATTCGTTGGGTCCCACGTCGTGGACGGTCTGCTGGCGAAAGGCCACGAGGTGCTGGTCGTGGACGATCTGTCGACGGGCAGGCGCTCGAATTTGTCGCCTCACGTCGAGTTTGTTGACCTCGACGTTGCGGACGATTCGTTTGTGAGTTCGGCCAAGTCTTTCAAGCCGGACGTTATATCTCACGTGGCGGCGCAAGCGTCCGTTCCCGTCTCGATGAGCGACCCAAGACTGGATGCCCGCTCGAATATTCTAGGCGGGCTGAATGTCCTCCAGGCCGCGATGGAGACGGACTGCGAGCAGGTGCTCTACGTCAATACGGGCGGGGCGTTATACGGCGAGCCCGACTACCTGCCGTGTGACGAAGATCACCCGATACGTCCCATCAGCGGGTACGCACTGAGCAAGTGGACATCGGAATGCTACTTCCGGATGATGCTGCCGGATTCCATTCCGCTGAAGGTACTACGGTACGCCAACATTTATGGGCCGAGGCAGAATCCTCACGGGGAGTCGGGGGTCGTCGCGATCTTCCTGCGGCGGATGCTGGACGGTGATCCTGTTACGATCAACGGGGATGGAGAGCACACGAGGGACTATGTCTACGTCGGGGACGTGGTTGAGGCGCACGAGATGGCAATGAATTACGGCGAGTCGGTCGTCGTAAACATAGGGACGGGCGAAGGGACATCGGTGAATGAGGTTTTTCGACACTTGCAGAGGGTGACCGGGAACAGTGTGCCCCCGATATACGGCACCCCTCGGCCCGGCGATATCCGACATATCACGCTTGATCCTTCGAGGGCAAAGCGGTTGCTCGGCTGGGAACCGAGAGTCGGGCTGGTCAAGGGTTTGAAAGAGACACTTACATCCATGAGGACGGGCGATGATTAAAAGGACGGTCAGGTCCTCTATCCCACAGCCTCGTCCAGCCGGGGACAGCCCCGGTCCGATCGGAGCATAGTCATCGTGGAAACGCGCCTCGCCACTGCAATCCGCATCGTTTTGGCGCTAGTCATGGTCGCGCCTCTGATCGTCATGACCGACCCCTTGCCGCATACCCTGTTTCCGTACGTGGTAGGGAAGGCGCTGTGGACTCGGACACTGATCGAGATCGCGTTTGGGCTGTGGATCATCCTGCTGCTCAGGGACTCGTCTTACCGGCTTCCGAAATCGTGGACGCTGGCGGTGCTTGGCATCTACGTGCTGGTCGCGCTGTTAGCGACGGTCTTCTCGGTCAGCCCTACTCGGAGCCTGTGGTCGACGTATGAACGGATGCAGGGGTGGGTGGACCTCGTACACTGGGCCACTTTCGTAGTGGTATTGGTGTCCACACACAGGACGTGGGCGCACTGGCGGGCGCTGCTTAATTTCAACCTGGGCGTGGGCATCGTCATCGGGCTGCTCGGCCTGACACAGTTCTTCGACATTCGGGTGTTCGATTACCTTCAATACAGGAACCGGCTGGATATTACCCTTGGGAACCCGACCTACGTGGGCGGGTACATGCTGGTCAGCTTCTTTATCGCGGCGGCGTTCCTTGTGGAGTCGTTCCTCGATAGGTCGGCATCCGAGACAAGAGGACGCGCGGTCGACCGTCGCAGGAGACGCCGCGCACAGCGGAGCGGGGGGCTGTCTGCGATACCTCCGGAGAATCTCTGGCGGGCCTTTGGGGTCGCCGCCATTGCGCTCACCCTTGTCATGGTCTTCCTCAGCGGGACGCGGAGTGCCGCCGTCGCTCTCGCGGCGGGGATACTCGTCTCTGGCGTCGGTTACTCGCTGTGGGGCGGCTCTGCACGGCTTCGGACGGCTGCGATTGGCACGACCGCCGTTATCGCCGCGCTCGCTTTGGTCGTCTTGGTCTTCATTCTCGTGCGTGTCGGGAGCGACGTCGAGAGGATCGACGCACCAGGGACTATGGTTGAGCGCCTTCTAAACACGGGGGTACGGGATAGGAGCGTGGAGGGGAGGATCGCTGCCGCGCAGATCGGGTGGGAGGCCTTCCTCGACCGGCCTCTCCTCGGATGGGGCCCCGAGAACTACACGGTGGGATATGATCGACACGTAGCGCCCGATGCGTTCGCCAAGGGAGCAGCATCCTTCGATCAGGCCCACAACAAGCTGATCGAAGAGCTTACGACGAAGGGGCTGCTCGGACTACTCGGCTACCTGGCGCTGTGGGTGTCAATGGCGGTTGTCTTCATTCGGAAGGCGCGGCATTTGTCGCCGGGTCAGCAGGCATTCGCGTTTCTGATCGGAGCGGCGCTGATTGGCTACTTTATGCAGAACATCTTCCTCTTCGATACGCCGGGAACGGTGATTCATCTCTACGTGCTGGTCGGGTTCGTGGTGTTCCTCGATTCCATGATCCTGAAACGGAGCGGCCCGGGAAAGGTTGAAGCGGTCGTTCCTGTTGAGAAATCGACGGCTCCCAGTCCACTATTCCCATCGCTAAGGGGAGAGATGGCAATGGGGTCGGTCGTCCTCGTAGTGGGGTTGGGGATTGTTGCGGTGGTATTCTTGCTGAACGTCCAACCGCTGACGGCATCTTCACGCGCGGTCGACGTGGTCAACGAGGGAATGCCCTGGGAGGAAAGGTTTGAGGCGTTTGAAAGTTCCGTCTCCACATTCTCACCGCTGTCCAACATCCCTCGTATGATGATGTTCCAGTCCATCGGATCACAGTGGGTCACGTTGGAAGGCAATGATGTCTCCAAGGCTTTGGAAGTCGTGGAGACGCACGGTCCCGCGGGCACCGCCACGGAGCCGGAGGAGTGGCGTCTGCTGAGCGGGTTGGCGGTCATCTATCAGCAGGCGGGCGGCGTGAGCGAGGAGTACTTGGCGAGGTCGCGCGATCTCGTCGAAAGGGCGGTGGAGCTGGCGCCGTCCAGGGTCGAGCCGCGGGCGCTGCTGATCGCTCAGCACCTTGTAGAGGGCGATCCGCAGGGGGCGCTACGCCTCATCGAGAGCTACGCTACGGAAGCTCCGGAGACGGCCCATAGTTACGAGCCGATTCGGGAACAGGTCGAAAGGGAACTCAACCGGGTTGACAATTAACAAGGAAGCGACGGATAGATTGAGAAGAGGAGACGCATGACCATCTACCCCGTCATCCTAGCGGGCGGCTCCGGGACTCGACTGTGGCCGTTGTCGCGGGAATATTATCCGAAGCAGTTCCTGCCACTGACTAGCGCTTCATCGAGTATGCTGCAGGAAACTTTGGCGCGTCTCGAACTCATCAGGGAGGCGGCGTCTCCCATTCTTGTGTGCAGTGAACTGCACCGCTTCATCATCACGGACCAGCTCAGGGAGGCCGGCGTTGAGGCGACGAGCATTATTGTGGAGCCCGCAGGGAGAAACACCGCGCCTGCACTGGCGCTGGGAGCGCTACGGGCATTAGACGCAGCAGAGGACGGCGACGACCCGATCTTGCTGGTGACTCACTCGGACCACCTCATTACGGAACCTCAACGTTTCCTCGATGCGTTCAGAGTCGGATTGGCATTGGCGTCAGAGGGGGATGTGGTGACGTTCGGGGTTCCACCAACCGGCCCGGAGACGGGATACGGATACATCGAAATGGGCACGCAGATCGAATCGGCTGACGGGACGGCATTTGCCATCCAATCGTTTGTGGAGAAGCCTGACCGTGTTACCGCGAACGAGTACTGCGAATCGGGGCGGCATCTGTGGAATAGCGGGATATTCATGATGCGGGCGTCCGTGTGGCTCAGGCAGCTTGAGAGTCACAGGCCGGACATTGCGGACGCCGTTCGTGAGGCGTACTCGAAAGGGAGCGATTTCTTCGAGTATTTCAGGCCGGACGAGGACGCGTTCTTGAAGTGTCCGAGCGAGTCGATAGATTACGCGGTGATGGAGGGAGCAGGGTCTTCGCAAGAGAATGAGAGTGGTGGTGCGACAGGGTTCGCGGTCGTGCCAATCGACGTGGGCTGGTCGGATATCGGGTCGTGGTCTACGCTGTGGGAACGCCGCGAGCATGACGACCTGGGCAACGTCGTTCAGGGTGACGTATACACCGATGAGACGAAGAATTCGCTCGTTATCGGTCAGCACCGGCTGGTGGCGGCTATCGGTCTGGAGGATATGGTGGTGATCGAGACGGCGGACGCTGTGCTTGTGGCACACAAGGACCGCGTGCAGGACATCAAGGGGATTGTAGAGCGTTTAAGGAAGGACAGCAGACCTGAGGCGGATGTGCATCGTAAAGTGCACCGGCCCTGGGGATCGTACGATGTCCTCGACGCCGGCGAAGGGTTCCAGGTCAAACGCCTGACGATCTCCCCCGGCGCGTCGGTGTCATTCCAGTACCATCACCATCGGGCGGAGCATTGGATCGTCGTGCGTGGGACGGCGAAGGTAACCAAGGGCGATGAGGTGTTTCTGCTGAATGAGAACGAGTCGGTTTCTATGCCCCAAGGCATTAGGCACCGCTTGGAGAATCCCGGGACGACACCCCTGGAGGTAATCGAGGCCCAGATGGGTGAGTATCTGGGCGAGGACGACATTATCCGCCTCGAAGACAACTACAACCGTCCGACGAACACTGAAGAGCGCTCCGAATAGAACGTGGCGAACAACGACCTGCGCGGCGTACCAGAATGGAGGAAAAGACATGAAAGCGATGGTGTATCACGGGAACCGAGACCTTCGGCTGGAGACCGTTCCGGACCCCAGCCCTACCGAGGGCGAGGCGCTGTTGAAGGTCGACTACTGCGGGATCTGCGCGACAGACATCGAGGAGTACGTGTACGGGCCGAAGTTCCTCGACAGCGACAAGATGCCCATCATCACGGGGCACGAGGTGACGGCATCGGTTGTTGAAGCACCCGATCAAAACGGTCGGCTCAAAGCTGGGACACGGGTCGCGTTGAATACCGTCTTGACCTGCGGCACGTGCTTTTGGTGCGGCATGGGCGAGACGCAGCAGTGCGAGAAATTCACGGTGGTCGGCTTCGACCGTGACGGCGGCCTGGCGGAGTACCTGACGTGGCCCGCGGACGAGCTGATTCCCCTACCCGACAGCGTTTCAAGCGAGGCGGCGGCATTAGTCGAACCTTCCGGCGTGGCGCATCACTGCGTGCAGCGCGCGGGAATCCGGCCGGGCGAGACGGTGGCGGTCGTCGGTGCGGGCACGGTCGGGACGCTCGCCATGCAGATCGCCAAGGCCCAAGGGGCGCGGGTCTTCGCAGTGGACGTCAAGCAGATGAGTCTCGATTTGGCAAGCCACCTCGGAGCCGAGGTTGCTATCAATGCCGCCGAAGAGGATGCCGAGGAGATTCTCAAGGGTCTCACCGAGGGTCGCGGTCCGGACGTGGTGATCGACGCCGCGGGAGCGCCGAACACGCCTGCGGACTGTCTGAGGTATGTTCGTAGAGGTGGGCGAGTCGTGCTGGTGGCGATCTACACGTCCACGCCGGAGTTCGACTTCAACTCGATTGTCGCGCAGGAAAAGACCGTGATCGGCACGATTGCGTATACCCGCGCCGACGTGCAGGCGTCGGTTGACCTGATCGCGGCAGGGAAGCTGAAAACGACGCCGCTGATTACGGACCAGATCAGCCTGGATGACGTGATCGACGTGGGCTTCGCTCGGATGATGGCGCCGACTAAGGACGTATTCCGAATTCTCGTCAAGCCTTAGCCGGACTTAGCGAGGAACCCGTACTCCCGAAGAGTTTCTATCCACTTGGCGCGCTCGGGGTGGTTGTCGGGATTGTTCAGCCAAAACTGGTCGCGGCGTAAGAGCGGGAAGATTTCCCGAATCTTCGACTCCGCGTTCACCTGTTCGCGGACGGCCTCTTGCTGTTCCGGCGTTTTGGGCGCGGCGAAGTATCCCATCGTAATGAGCCGGCGGTCTTCGCCACCGCCGTAGCTGCCGTGCCACGCGTAGTTGTCAAATATGAGGATGTCGCCACACTCGACGGCGGCGATGTGCGAGGGGACCTGATCGACGCTGAGGCCGTCCTCGTGCAGGTGGGCGCCGGAACTCTCAAAGCCTTCCTTGAGGGGGATGCGCTTGAATTCGGAGTGCATGGGTTCCCTGTGAGAGCCGGGAATGAGTCGGAGCGCACCGTTGGTTCCGTCAAGGGATTGAAGGTATATGCCGAACTTCAGGCCGCGCCAGTTCTTCTGCGACGTGTCAGGGTGCCAGTCGGTGCGGTCACCGGAGAACGAATTGGAGGCTGAGAACGAGGCTACCACGTCCTCTCCGAGGAGCTGCTTGACCTTGTCGAGGAATCTCGGCTGCTCCAGGAGCGAGGCGGTGAAGCCGGTGTCTGGCATGAAATTCCACCAGTTCAGCTGCTTGCGGAAGCTGGCCCGCTCCATCGTGCTCTCTGCCCGTTCGAGCGCGACGTCGAACTCGGCATTCAGGCTGTCGACGTCTTGCTGGGAAAGGAATCCGCGCAGGACGACGAATCCGAACACCTCGAATTGGGTAATCTCAAGTTCGCTAAGCATATGGCAGCCCCTCGACTCGTGTTGGGCGGTATTGTAGCAGGACGGGGAGTTTCACCGCAGAGGGCGCGGAGGGCGCAGAGGTGAAGATGTTGGAAGGCCCTACGGTGGCTTGGTTGTCGTCTTGACATCAATGGTTGGCGTCCATAGACTCCGAGCCAATCCGAAGGGAGTACATTCTTGCCATGACGCACTACCAGCTTGAGCGAAACCACGGGTGCCGAGTCTCGGACGCATGGACGTTCCGGGGACTGAAAGCAGCGATTTTGGAGAACGAGATGCTGCGCATCGTCATCCTCATCGACAAGGGGGCGGACGTGTACGAGTTCGTCCACAAGCCGACGGACGTGGACTTCATGTATCGCGACCCGCATGGCGTGCGCGATCCGAGGACGTTCACGCCCACCACAGGCGAAAACGTGGGCACGTGGATGGACTTCTACGAGGGCGGGTGGCAGACGGTATTTCCCGGAGGCGGGTTCCCGTCGGAGTACCAGGGAGCGGACATGGGCCTCCACGCCGAGGCGAACATGGCGCCATGGGACGCGATGATCGTGGAGGACACGCCGGAGCGCGTCGCGATCAAGTGCTGGGTGCGGACGGCGCGCACTCCTTATTTCTTTGAGAAGACATTGGCGCTGAACTCAGGTTCCCCGGTGCTGGAGGTGGAGCAGACGCTGACCAACGAGGGCGAGGAGGTCGGTCACTGCGTGTGGGGTGAGCACATCGCGCTTGGGCCGCCCTTCCTCAGCCCCGACTGTGTGATCGACCTGCCGGGAGGCACGCTCATCAACCACGATGAGCAGCACCATCCGAACGCGACCCTGAAGCTCGGCGGGCGAACTCCGTGGCCCATGACTGAGGACCAGCAGGGCAACCCCGTCGACGCAAGCCGGATCGCCCCGAAGGATGCCCGCCGCTACGACATGTCGTACATCGCGGACATGCCGGAGGGCTGGTATGCCATCACGAACCAAGAGATGGGAGTGGGGTTCGGCGTGCGGTGGCCCACGGACGTCTACAAGTTCCTGTGGTTCTGGCAGTCGTTCGGTGGAGGGTACGGCTACCCGTGGTGGGGTCGAACGTACAACATCGGTCTAGAGCCGTTCTCCAGCTGGACGAACCAAGGCATTTCCGACGCCATGTCCAACGGCACGGTGATGACACTTCAGCCTGGGGAAAAGGTGTCGTCCTCCGTCAGGGTCGTTGCCTATACGGGTTCGGAGCGAGTAAAGCGGATCACCGAGGACGGCGAGGTGGTAAGGTAGTTGCGCTTGTACTTTTGAGGTGAGCCGCCTACCAATTCCAAATGCCGGCGGCGGTTCTCACTAATGGGACTCTATGGATTCCCGCCTGCGCGGGAATGACGATTAGACCCGTGTTATATAGGCGTGGTTTGGTAGTCACCACTGGACGAAGATGGGCATCACGACGTGGACGTAGTTGTCGTCGCCGACGGGCTTGATTACGCCCGGGCTGGACGGAGTCGTGGTCTCTAGCGCCACCTTGTTGGTCTCGAGGACGTTGAGCACGTCGGTGAGGTACTTGCTGCTGAAGGCGATCTTGGCTTCGCCGCCCTCGATCTCGGCATCGACCTCACCCTTGTTCTCGCCGACCTCCTCGGACTTTGATTGGACCGTTATCTTGCTTTCTTCTTCATCGCCTCCGTCCATCAAGAGGCGGACGATGTTGCTACCTTCACGGGCGAAGATGGAAGCGGCCCGCGTGGCGCGAATGAACTCCTCGCGGTTGACGGAGGCACGGGTGTCATACTTGTCGGGGACGAGCTGTTGGTAATTCGGGAAGGTGCCCTGGAGCAGGTTCGCCACGACCTCGATATTGTTGAGCCGGAAGAGCGCCTGGTTCTTGGAGGAAGTCACGGTGAACTCGACGGGGTCGGTCTGGCCGCCGGTGAGGCGGGATACCTCGTTGAGGGCGCGGGCGGGAATGATGAAGTCCACGTCCTCCGGCAGGGGTTCTAGGAGCTTGCCCTTGTACACCGCCAAACGGAACCCGTCCGCGGCGGCGAAGGTGAAGTCGTCTCCGGTGATCTCGACCTTGATGCCGGTGAGCACTGGCCTTGAGTCCTCGGTTGCGGCGGCGATGGTGACGTGCTTGATGGCGTCGTTGAGCATGTCCGGGGCGATTTGGCCCGCAACGCCGGACTCGACGGTGGGCACGGGAGGGAAGTCGCTTGCGGGCGTGCCGTTGATCTGGGCCTCGAAGCGGGCGCACTTGACGGATATGCCGACGGGCTGGTCGGTGTAGTCGAGGTCGATGCGCTCGGCCGGGAGTGAGTTAACGAACTCGGTCAACAGTCGCGCGGGAATGGTGACCTGTCCCTCTTCCTCGATCTGGGCGCCGATCCACGTGCTGATGGCGATTTCCTGATTGGTAGCCGCCAGCTTGAGTCGCGCGTTGTCGGTCGTAATCAGGACGTTCTGCATGACCGGGTAGGTTGTCCGGGCGGCTACGGCACTGCCCACGATCCCTAGTCCGCGGCTGAGGTTTTCTTGCAGGCACGAAAGACGCATATTCCCACGCTCCATTCGATGGTCAAAGTCGTTCGGTAGTATAGAACGGCGTGAAGCCTCAGTCAAATGGGAGCGCAGTGAATTGAAAGTAGAGAGTATTGCGTAGATTTTGACCAGTGGAGTGTCGTCTTCATTGGGAGTCAGAGTACCGGGGTCACGAAGGAATGACGGGAAATGTCATCGCTGGGTAATGCAGTCTTGGCTCTACGCCGCCGATGCGTTTGGCCGCGCTGTTTTTGGTAGTATATGCCGAGCGCGCGGCATGGCAGGCGCAGCTCCACACCAAACGAATGGGAAGTCCAGCACCGTGGGATACGTTGAATCTCTTCACGCAAAGGCAATCGAGCTAAGCCGGCTGTCGGTCGAGATGACGGCTGCGGCGGACTCGGGCCATCCGACCTCGGCGTCGAGCCTGGCGCACATCGTGGCCGCATTGATGTACGGGCACATGCGGTACGACCCGTCCGACCCGGCGAGTCCGACGGCGGACCGGCTCGTGCTGTCGGAGGGACACGCCTGCCCTATCGTGTACGCGGCGGGCTCGGAACTGGGACTGGCAGTGGGGAAAAGCTCGGAAGAGCGCCGGGCGATGACGCTCGAGGACGCTATGCGGCTTCGGGCCATTGACAGCGAGATCGACGGGCATCCCAACCCGGCGGAGGGATTCCCCTTCTTCCCGGCGGCGACGGGGTCGCTTGGACAGGGCTTATCTATCGCGGCGGGTCTTGCGGCGGCGGCGCGGCTGGACGGCTCGGACAAGCGGATATTCTGCATTATCGGGGACGGCGAGAGCCGCGAGGGGCAGGTGTGGGAGGCGATAGATTTCATCGTCGACTACGGGCTGAACGCCGTCTGTCCGATCTTCAACTGCAACGGGTATGGGCAGTCCGACCCGGTGAGTCCGCAGCAGTCGCCCGAGGTTATCGCTTCCAAGCTTCGGGGCTACGGGTTTGACGTGGTGGTAATTGACGGCCACAACCCGGAGGCCGTGCGAAACGCACTTGCCGAGCACGTCCGTCATGCCGACAACCCCGATGCAAAACCCTTCGCAATCGTTGCCAAGACCGTCAAGGGCTGGGGCTTCGTCAAGACCGCGGGCGATGGACTGCACGGCAAGCCTCTGACCGGCGACGACGAGGCGGCCGCAATCAAGGAACTGGAAGAGACGGCGGAGGCTCTTGGGGCGTCGGGATCGAATGGGTACCTCAAGGTCGGCCCGGCTCCCGTGAAGGCGTCACCCTCCGCCGGATGCGAGTCACCTCCCGGGTTTGCCGAGGCGATGAACGGCTACGGACAGGCCGACGCGCTAATGGACAAAAAATTCGCGCCGAGGAAGGGGTACGGGATCGCGCTTAGGGCACTTGGTCATACGAACCCCGAAGTCGTCGCCCTAGACGGGGACGTGAAGAACTCGACTTTCGCCGAGTACTTTTCGCAAGACCCCGATCTAGCGCACCGCTTCTTCGAGTGCCGCATCGCGGAGCAGCATCTCATATCGTGCGCGGCAGGACTGGCTTCGGGAGGCAAGATACCGTTCGCGTCGAGCTTCGGGAAGTTCGTTGCGCGCGGGTACGACCAGTTCGAGATGGGGTTCATCAGCAGGCTTAACATCAAGGTAGTCGGTTCGCACGTCGGGGTGAATATCGCGGCGGACGGGCCGAGCCAGATGGCGCTGGCGGACGTGGCGTTCTTCCGGTCGATGGCGAAAGTCCAGGCCGATACCGGCGGCCCCGGCTTGTACATCCTCAATCCGTCGGACGCCGTGTCGGCATACAATCTGACCGTGAGAATGGCGGAGCACGAGGGCGCGTGTTACCTCCGAGCGGCGAGGCCGGACACGCCGTTCTTGTATGACCTTGACGCTGACTTCACGCTCGGAGGTCACGGGGTACTCGCCGAGGGCGGCGACGTCCTCATCGCGGCGTCGGGCTACGCCGTTCACGAGGCGATAAAGGCAATCACGGCACTGTCGGAGCAAGGCATCCATGCCGCGCTCATAGACCTCTACTCTCTCCCGTTCGACGGCGAAGCCATCGCACATGCCGCCCAAGCCAGCGGCGGAAGGGTCGTGACGGTGGAGGACAACTACGGGGCAGGGTTCGGGTCGGAGGTGGCAGAGGCGCTGATGGGGCACGGGGGCAACTTCAAGGTCAAGCAGATGTACGTCAAGCGGATTCCGAAGTCGGGGCGCTCGGCGGATGATTTGATGAAGTACGTGGGGTTGTCGTCGGGGGATATTGTCGCGGCGGTGCGGGGGTTGGTTGGGTGAGAGGTATTCCCCATCAAAACCAACTCCCCCCTATGTCAGCATCGGCGACCATGGCTTCAACTGCGTGGCGAACATGGCGTCGGCGCGGTGGAGTGCGCCGGGGGTGCGTTGATATAGTGTAGCCAATTGGCTACACTAGTGACGATGATACGGATCGTCCAATATGTGTCACGGGACGGCAAGGATCGCTTCGGCGAGTGGCTGCGCGGCCAGACGTACCGAGTCCGGGTTCGTGTCCAAACCCGTATCGACCGAGTCATGGTAGGTAATTTCGGCGATCACAAGGGACTCGGCCAGGGCGTATCCGAGTTGCGGATACACTTCGGTCCGGGATACCGTGTGTATTACGGTCGGGACGGCAACGATCTCGTGATCGTATTGGCGGGCGGCACGAAGAGACGACAAGCCGGAGATATTGCGCGGGCCCAGGCCCTCTGGCGTGAGTACAAGCAGGAGAAACGAGATGCCGATACGAGAATATGACGCCAGCGAATACCTCGAGACGCCCGAGGACATTGCCGAATATCTCAACGTGGTCATGGAGGAGATGAGTGACGACGACGACCCACGACTGCTCATGATGGCGCTCCGCAACGTCGTCAAGGCGCGGGGAGGCATATCCGCGCTGGCGAGAGAGGCGGGCCTGAACCGTGTGGCCCTCTCACGGGCGTTGTCCGGGCAGCGAATTCCCCGGCTGGATACGCTCGCAAAGCTGTCCGCCGCCTGCGGCGTCAAGCTCCGATTCTCGGCGTAGGCGCCCACCGCATAATTCTAGCCCCGTGATGCACGCCAGTACGAGGCAGGCTCCCGTATCGCAGTACGGGATAAGCCTTCACCGGAGCAGGTTCTCCCAACTGAGAACGTCGCTTCCCCTTACGTCAGCATCGGCGACCATGGCTTCAACTGCGTGGCGAACATGGCGTCGGCGCGGGGAAGTGTGCCGGGGGTGTGTTCCTCGACGCGGCCGGCGTGGGCTAGGGGCGTTAACGGGAAGCCTCCGAGGTAGGGCACGGCCAGGTCGTCGACGGAGAGGACGAGGTCGGGCGACTTGGTGGTCTGTGCGCAGGTGGCGCCGGACGGGCCGCCGGTTAGGTGGTAGACACCGTCGTTCCACGGGCAGAATTGGTCGCGGACCTCGAAGACGATCTCGCCTTCCTGAGCGTAAGTTCTGGATGAGAGGGCTTTCGGGACGTCGATTAGTCGGAGCCACGTGCGATCGTAGGGCTTTCGCTCAAGTGCCCTGGCATCGTGGAGCATCCACATAAGCGGTTCGTCGTTTGGCCTGGCCCATGCCTTGACGGTCTTGACGAGGTCGATGCTGAAGCAATAGTTCCACAAGGCGGCGTATGCCGCGTCTGTGCAGGCAATGAACATGCTGACCATGACCACCTGTTGCTTGATCTGGTAGATGGCCCAGCCCTCAACGTCGCCTTCTCGGTACTCCACGTAGTAGTTGGGCTTCTTTTCGTCGAACATGTTGAGCCACCAGGGTCTTGGCGGCTGAACGACTCCGGCGCGGCTCCCTGCCGATCGCCAGTAGACCTCTGGAAAGACCTCGCGCGCGCGGTCGGTCGTGACCATGTGGATCGAGCCGTCCCACTTGTATTCTCGCCGGTACCCTGTTCGCCGGCGATCGATCTCCCAGTTGTCATACACGGCGGCAATGCCGTACCCGTAACGCCCGTAGATCGGGGCCTCCGACGCTTCAAGCGCCGACAGGATAGTGCCGTCTTCGTGGGCGGCGGTGAGTTGACGCTTCATCATTTCCGTAAGCAGGCCTCGCCTGCGGTGGGACGGCAGGACGGTCACTCCACCGATGCAGGCAGTGGTGACGACTCCACCGGGGACGGTCATTTCGAGTGGGAAGCGCTCGGTGACTCCGACGGCGTCGGAACCGTCGAACGCGCCGATGTAGTCTCCCAGCTCGAACCATTCGCGCGCTCTTGGCAAGTTCGACTCGTCGAATTGCTCGTGGAAGGCCCACGCCTGGGTCCGCGTGGCGGACACGAGATCGTCTTCGGTTATCGGGCGGTATTCTATGGACATTGGAGGCTTGAGCTTTTGGCGTGTTTCATTTCCGAAGATGCTGGACTACAATGCGATGCGCCTCAAAACAGTGTACCAAGCATTATTGCCGAAGGGAAAAACGCTATGCCAAGACCACCGGAATATGGACTGATATACAACTGGGACGGGAACCCGCACGGTTACTCGGAGTTTCCCCAGACGATTGAGCAGTTCCTCGACAAGGTCTACGGGCCGATGGAGGACACGCAGATCGGGGCGCACTTCTGGTGCGTGGGGGAGCACGCGGCTCGATGGGAGAGCGACGTGCTGGAGACCGTCGGGGACGTTCACGGGCGGGTGTACGAGAGCGCGCAGTCGTACACGTTCCATGAGAACGTCAGGGCCATGATCGCGCGCGGCGAGGACCCGCAGGCGGAGATCGTCACGCGCGGTCACGAGCTGGGGATGGAGGTGTACGCCTCGGTGCGGATGAACGACAACCACTTCGGCGGGGCGCAGCCGTCCGATCTGACGACCATGCGGCACACGGAGCTGACGCGCTTGAGGATCGAGCACCCCGAGTGGGTGCTCGGCGACAAGACGACGCCGTGGTTCGCGCTGTCGTGGAACCTCGAACACCCGGAGGTGAGGGAAAACCGCTTCCGGCACGTCGAGGAAGTGGCGCGCCGCTGGGACTGGGACGGCATCGAGCTCGACTGGCAGCGTCACGGGTTCCATCTGCCTGACGACTACGGCTATCGTCTGCGCTACGTCATCACGGACGTTCAGCGGGCCGTGCGGCAGGTCACGGACGAGCTGGCGGAGCAACGCGGGAGGCCGTACTACCTTGCCGCGCGGGTGTCGGGCACGCCGGAGATGTCGTACCGCATCGGCTACGACGTGGAGGCGTGGATCGCGGAGGGGCTGGTCGACATCCTCATTCCGGCGGGCGGGGCGCATACCGACCCGCTGATCGCAGTCGAGGAGTACCTCGACATGTGCAAGGGGACGGACGTTGCGGTGTATCCGGGCTTCGACGCCCGTGTGGACGGTTGGGACTGGACGGGGTTCGTGGGGCCGGAACCGCCGCTGCTGAAGGACCAGATGCGGACTCGCGCGGTGGCGAGCCAGTGGCACGCGGCCGGTTCGGACGGGATATATCTGTTCAACTGGCACGCGAACCGCGACTCGCGCAGGGAGTTGATGAATCAGATCGGCTCGGTGGACACGCTGGCGCCCACGGATAAGATCTTCGCCGCGGCGCACCGGTACAAGGAGGCGTTCGGCACGGTCGGGCAGTCGTGGGCGGGGGCGTTCGACAACGACAGGCTGTGGGGTCAGATACCGGTGCCGCTTAAGGCGACAATGACGGGCGAGGGTCCGACGATCACCATCGAGCAGGGAGACGACCTCGAGGCAGTCACGCCGGCGGATATCAGGCTCCGGCTGCTTGTCGACCAGTGGGTGGTTGGCGACGTGGTAAAGGTGTACTGGGACGGAGAAGAGCGGACGGACGTGCGGCGGGAGTATCACCTGGCGGAGGACGCGGCAGGCAACCCGATGGATGCCCAGATCCACGATGTCGGCAAGTCCTCGTGGTTCCTGCTCGATCTCGAGCCGGAGGAAGCGGCGAAGGGGAAGCACACGGTGAAGGTTGTGCTGGAACACCGGAACCCGCAGGTGGCGTGCGACGTTGTGCTGACGAACGTGGAGCTGGTTGTTAGTTACGAGGCGTCTGAGTAGCGCCCCCTCTCTGGATCTCTCCCCCGGCGGGGGAGAGATCATGGAACCCTGAACGCCTTCTCAGTCACTCTCTATCCCCGGCGGTGTCAGCCGAACCAGATGCCGAGGTACTTGGTAAACCAGAAGAGGCCTGCGTAGGTGGCGGCTCCCGACGCCACGAGGATGGCGAGCATCCAGCGGTACGTGTACGCGCCGCGGATGCTGCACTGGTTCCGGCCGCGCAGGAATAGGACGACGGCGATCACCGCCACTATGAGTCCGGCGGTGCGGAAGAACCATCCGTATTCGTAGTACAGGGTGTCTCCGAGCGTGACCGCCTCGGCAGCCGTCGCGATTCCGAGCAGGACGAGGACGACGGGCGAGACGCAGCATGTGATGGCGACGAATCCTGACGCTATGCCGAAGAGGATGCCTTTCTTGGGCTCGGAGGGGGGCATGGGGCGGTGCTGGGTTACGGGTGTTAGGTGCTGGAAACTTGCGGGGTGTCCTCGTCTTTCCACTCTAGCATAACGGTGGGTCGCATCGCGTCTTGTGGGTATTCGTGGTCGGACGGCATCCCCCTCTCTGTATCTCTCCTCCGTCGAGGGAGAGACTATCGGCCCCTAGTTACCTTCTGAACTTGATTGTGGAACTGGCGCGACATGCGAGGGTCGATTGTATCTTCGTCCTGCTCAGCGACCCGAGAGAGGATACGGACGACTTTCTTGGCATCCTCGGCGTCCTCGACCTTGACGCTTGCTTTGACGGCTGTCTGCGCGGCACGGAGGCTGATGTTGGGGTCTTCGTTGTCCATGGCCCTGGAAAGCGTTATTGCGGCCTTGAGCGCCAAGCCTCGCAGTTCGGCCCTTGCGATGTTGGCTTCCACCTCCCTCAACGCAAGGTAGGCGCTTTTGAATTCAGGTTCATTCATCCACCGGTAGACTGTCCTCTCAGTGACGTCGGCGGCGGTTGCGGCGTTCGCGAAGGTCTTACCTGACACGAGATGGGGTAGGGCCTGAAGCTGTTTGGCCGATAGGGGGGTCTCTTTTTTCCTGACATTTCCTGACATATGCTGACATTCCTCTCATGCCGTCGGGCAACTCGGGGCCCTCGGCGGGGTTTTTCACCTATGATAGTACGTATGTTCTTGTCTGTCAAATTCGGAATGACCCCCTCACTGTATCCCTCCCCCGGCGGAAGAGATTGCCGTCTTGGGTAGGGAGGATTCACCGCAGAGAGCGCAGAGGACGCGGAGGGGAAATTGGGGATTCCGCCTACGGTGACCTTCACCTAAACTCGGCAGATGTCATTCTGAACGTCGCAGAGCGGAGTGAGGAATCCAAAGTGTCCGTCCGAAGGTAGAGTCGATCTAGTACCATGTCAACATGGTTTTGATATTACGATTCACCCTCACTCTAGCCCTCTCCCAAGATGGGAGAGGGGATAAATCGGCATCTGCCTGTTCATCATATTCAAGTTGACTGAGTACTAGAGAGTTCTCACGCTGTTTTCCGATATAGGTCACGACATAAGGCTGACCGTTCTTGGGGTGATGGACTTTAGATTCGTCGCTGCGCTCGGAATCACTACGGCCTTGTCAGGCCACATAAGAGAGATGAAAGTTGGGATGCGTCGTCACGGTCGGCAGGGCGCCTGGGACTGGATTCCTGCCTCCGCAGGAATGACGGGATGGGGGTGGTTGCCGTCTGTTTTCATAGCAATCGCTCATGTCGGTTGCCACCGACACCACCAATCATGAAAATGGCAGCGAATCGCCCCTACGGGAGATTGGACGGGGGTTATTTTCAGAGGAAGCCAACACGCCTCTCTCCTAAACGTCCTCCGCACCCCCGTGGTGGACCCCGCCCCGTACGTTCTCCTTCCTGCTCCCCCATTGCCCCCTTCTCGCCGATTCCCCATAATGCCCCTATCCCACCAATCGACACCATCGGAAAGAGAGGCGCAGCATGGGCGAGCTTGATGGCAAGGTAGCGATAGTCACCGGAGCCGGACGCAGGCGGAGCATCGGCAACTCTGCGGTGCACGCCCTCGCCGAATTGGGGGCCGATCTCGTCCTCACCGGCACGGGCCGCGACCCCTCCACGTTCCCGCCGGACGAGCAGGAGATCGGCTGGCGCGATATCGAGAGCACCGCCGACGAGGTGCGCGTCCTGGGCCGCCGCGCCCTGACCATCGTTGGGGACGTGACCGACGAAGCCGATGTGGACACGATGGTCGAGCGAGCCCTCGAACAGTTCGGGCGCATCGACATCCTCGTGAACAACGCCGCTTATCGCTACGGCCCCGATCGCGTGCCCCTCATAGAGCTCGACCCCGACATATTCCAGAAGGTGATAGACGTCAAGGTGCGGGGGACGTATCTGTGCAGCAAGGCCGTGGCAAAGGTGCTGATCGAGCAGGGACAGGGCGGCAAGATCGTGACTATCGCGTCGGCCGCCGGTAAGCGGGCCAGCGCCGCCACAATGGCCTACAACGCCGCCAACTTCGCGCAGGTCGGCATGACGCAGTCGATGGCCCTCGACCTCGGCCCGCACGGCATCAACGTCAACGCAGTATGTCCGGGCCTCGTCGACACGTCGCGGCTCGACCCTCTCGGCAGGGGAGAGCAATGGCAGGAAAGGGCAAGTCAGGCACCCATCGGCCGGGCGGGCTCACCCCAGGAGGTGGCGGGTCTCATCGCCTTCCTCTGCAGCGAGGCGGCATCATGGATTCACGGCCAGTCGATCAACATCGGCGGCGGGACGGTTATGGACTAGGGCGTGGGGGCTTCAGTTGGGGGGAAGGCCGCAGGGCTGATGTGCTGCCTCAAGCTCGCGTGAAAGTACGGCGGGATCAGGAGGAATTTCGATTTCAAGCCTAGTCATTCGCGCGGCTGCTCGTCGTCGCTCTCTCGTTAAGTCGGCGTAGGCATCGTCAATCATTGAGCCCAAGGCTTCGGAGATGGGAACGCCCCGTTCCTCAACGACTTCCTTCAGCCGCCCAAAACGCTCGTCGTCAAGCTGTATAAGCAGTTGTTGCCTGTGCCCACCAGTTTGAATGCATGGGTAGGGAACCAAGTGTACTGCGTGTCCCTGAGAGCCATCAATGAATTACATGACTCTGTAACTGTTCAGTTTCCGTGAGTTGAATTGCGAAGACCCCCTCTCTGTGTCTCTCCCCCGGCGGGGGTGAGATTGGAGATTCTTCGTCGCTGCGCTCCTCAAAATGACAGAAGGGCTGGGCAATCCCTACACTTCTCACCGACTCTGAACAGTTACATGACTTTCTCGGGCCCCACACCAGGCCCTTACAACCGAGTATTTACAGAAGGATCGTCCTTGCAGACCCTCATCGTGTACGGGCCTATGACCCTAACCTCGAACCCCCGACAGAACCAAATCTTGCCGTCTTCCATCGCGGCGCGAACGGTCTCTGCCGCCTCCGGTGCCACCCAGTTCGTCCACATTTCCTCTTGGCGCTTGAAGACGTTGTGACCGACAACCGAAGCGTTCACCGCAATCCGCCCGCTCTTGACCTTTTTTGATTCCGCCGTCAGCAGGTCACCGTCCCACTCATATCGTTCGAGGAATCTCCCGACCTCGGGCGCCCGCTTCCAGAGGGAGGCGTTTACCGCGACAACGCTCTCGGGGTTCGCCGATGAGAGAGGTTTGAGCACGACGATGATTCCGGCGTCGGCGTACGGTTTCGCCCACTCAGGATCGGCCTCGAGGACGATGTCCACATCGTTGTTGGGAAGGGCGTCCTTGTAGACTTCAGGGTCCATGTCGATGATGCGTGCGGGGTGATTGAGTCCGTGCGCGATGATGTACCCGGCAATGAAGTTGCTCAGTTTGAGGCGGTTTTCGTCCCACTGCGCGAGCTTCACAAATTCGTGCATGGGGACCCCGCTCGTGCTCCGGCTATAGTCCGCCGGGAGTGGTACCGGGGTACGGGTCGGCTCGATGGTGGATGCGCCCGCGTCTTGGCTGCTCGATGTCGCCGTACCGGACTCGGAGGCAACGGCAACGGAGGTCGGAAGCGGCACCCAAGTGGGAGTCGGCGTGGCTGCCGCAGCGGCGCGGGTTTCCTCCGCCTCGGTGGGTGTCGGAGTCGGCGTCGCGCGATCACCCACGGGAAGAGGACTGTCTGTGGGCGCGCAGGCCAACGCAACGGATACCAGCGCCGTGATCGCCAGAGCCAGAGCCATGAACATTCGCTGAGACAAGTGGACTGCCATCGTGCGTACTCCGTTATGACGTGTGCGGCAGCGTCTCGATTGCGCGTCATGGTAGTCGGTCGCTGCAACGACTGCAAGCCGCCTGCCATCCGAGGAGCCTGTATCAGTTTAGTGGGTGGTACTAATTGGAGTGTTGGCCCCACCCGGGCCCCTCTGGATTCCGGCCTCCACCGGAATGATGGAGATGGCTGACCTGGTGCTTGGGAGAAGCACACCGACCAAGCCGGCACAGCTTCGCGTCCCGGCGTCAACTTGAGCGGACAACGCGCCGTATGAAAGAATAGATAGGCTCTCGCGGAACGCGTGAGATCGGCTGTGGAAGGAATTCGCATGATACAACTCGACGAAAAGGGTCTCGTGTCCGCCATCGTGCAGGACGACGCCACGGGCAAGGTGCTGATGCTCGGGTACATGAATCCCGAGTCACTCGAACGAACGCTCGGCGGCGAAAACGTATGGTTCTACAGCCGCAGCCGCTCCGAGCTTTGGCTGAAGGGAGATACGTCCGGCAACTTCCTCAAGGTCAAGTCCCTGCATTTGGACTGCGACGGCGACGCCATACTCGTCAAGGCCGACCCGATAGGCCCGACCTGTCACACCGGCGAGGAGTCGTGCTTCTTCACGCCGCTGACGGAGATGACGGAAGTTGCGACACGCGACCGAGGGCCGGGGATCACTGACGAGCTCTTCGCCGTGATTCAGTCCCGCAAGGATGAGATGCCGGAGGGGAGCTACACGGCCACTCTGTTCAAGCAGGGCACGCCACGCATCGCGCAGAAGGTCATCGAGGAGGCGGGGGAGATGGCAATAGCCGGAGTAACCGGCGACCGGAAAGCCCTGGCGTCCGAGGCCGCGGACATGATCTACCACACCCTCGTCCTCTTGGCGGCGGAGGGAATCACTCCCGAAGACGTTTGGGCGAAACTGCGAGAGCGGAGAAAGTAGGCGGTCGCTCTCGTACGGATGGCACAGACAATTTCGGCTAAGGACATCACGCTCAGCGTCGTCGATCAGTCCCCGATGCGGAAGGGGAGCACGGCAGCGGAATCCCTGCGCGAGACTGTCGCTCTGGCCGCCGAGGCGGAGAGGTACGGGTACAAGCGCTACTGGGTAGCCGAGCACCACAACTCCACGTCGTTCACCGGCAATTCCCCGGAAATCCTCATCGGCCAGATCGCGGCAAACACGTCGACCATACGTGTCGGGAGTGGCGGGGTCATGCTTCCGCACTACTCCGCCCTCAAAGTCGCCGAGCAGTTTCGTACTCTCAACGCCTTCTATCCCGGTCGCATCGACCTCGGCATCGGGCGAGCTCCCGGCAGCGATCAGCGCACGGCCCTAGCCCTGACGTATCCGCGCCCTCCCGCCGACGTTAACCGCTTCCCCCAGATGGTGTCCGACCTGCTGGCATTCCTTGAGAACGAGATAAGCGACGACCACCCATTCGCCGGCATCGTCGCGCAGGCCGGACCCATGCCGTCCGAGGTGCCCGGTGTGTGGCTGCTGGGGTCGAGCGACTTCTCGGCGCGACTGGCCGGGCTGCTGGGACTGCCGTTCGCGTTCGCAGACTTCTTTGGGACTACCGGCGAGTACGGCCCGGCGGTCGCGGCACTCTACCGCGAGCAGTTCAAGCCCTCGAAGTACCTGAAAGAACCGAGGGTTAACGTCACCGTGCAGGCCCTCTGCGCGCCGACGGACGAGGAGGCTCAGTTCATCGCGTCTAGTCGCAACTTGAGCAAGGCGGGGCAGCACCTGAATCTACAGGGAGGACTCCTGCCGCCGGAGGAAGCCTCCGTCTACCCCATCACCGAGGTGGCGAGACAGTATATCGAAAGCCTCAAGCCCGCCTACGTGGACGGCGCCCCGGAGCGCGTCCGCGACCGCATCGTGCAGATCGCATCCGACTACGGCACTACCGACGTTGGCATCGTCACGAACTGCTACAACTTCGAGCACCGCGTACGATCATATCGCCTCATCGCGGAAGCGTTCGGGGTTGGGTGAACTGACAGGGGTAACTCTGCTCTATTCCCCTATTGATTAGGAATGACAGGGTCCGAAGGAACGACGAACTGGAAGATCACGAATAGCACTGCAACTACTACGATGACCGCGAGGGCTGCCCACAGCCATCGCCGAGACCTGCCGAAGCCGGCCGCCCGGACGTGCCGCGCGTTCTTTTCCGCCCGCTCCAAGTCTTCGAGCCTGTGTCCATGCTTCTGGGCTCCCTCTTCAGTGCGCTGCTTAGCATCCGGTACGAACGCCATGACGACACCTCCTTGCGGTCTTCTCCGAGATTGGTGCAATCCTATTCCGGCGTGAATGTCTATTGAGTCGGATTGGAGCGATGAGTCATCGTCGGTAGGGAGCTGTGCTTCCATCCACCGAACCGATAGGCGGAATCGCCACGGTCAGTCGACCTGCCCCAACGTCCTACTGCAGCGGCAAGGTTGATACGGAGGGAACTGCGATCTGATAGATCACGAACAACACTGCCACGACCGCAACAAACGCGAGGAGTTCCCACAGCCAGCGCCGCGACCTGCCACCTACGGCTCGAACGTGCCTCGCCTTCTCTTCGGCACGCTCCAAATCCTCCAACCGGTATTCGTGCTTTTGCGCGCCCTCTTCAATTCGTCCTCTCACATCGGGTACGTACATGGTTCTGCCTCCTTCCGGTCTTTCTGTCCTTACGGTGTCTGCCGTCCTCCTAGTAACCAGCGTACGCCACCGTCTCGGCATCTGTAATCACACGATCGTGTGATTTTTCCAGGAATTGCCCGCCCTCTGGTCGTTGGACTGGCAAAGAAGATCGTGCGCGTCTGGCAAGCGCGGGGCAGTCGCAGCTTCCGCAAACTCACAGCGGTCCCATGGAGGCGCCAGTCAGCAGTTGGTTCGAGGGATCGAAATAGGTTCCAGGCTATCCCACGCTACGGGGTTGGAGGCGTCGCGTCGGATGCCCCTGTGAGGTGGTACAGGACGAACAGCACAACCAAGGCCACCACCAGCGCGAGCACCATCCACATCCAGCGTCGATCCCTGCCTCCTAGCTCTCTAACGTGTCGCGCGTTGTCTTCGTTACGCTCCAACTCCTCCAGTCTGTGCCCGTGCTGCTGTGCGCCCTCTTCAATTCTTCGTTGAGCTTCCGGGCTCTCGACCATGGCTGTACCTCCGTTCGCCCTTGTGAGTCCACTAGTGGAGCGAAATCTTTGAAATGACGGGTAGCAATTGGAGATTTGTTTCGTGCTCTACACGACAGGGCGGGTTTCAAACCCGCCGCTACCAAGTCATAGCCTCGCTACCCTTCAAGACTAGGATGTTGAACCACTAGCCCTAATACACTTGGGCCGGCAAACAATATCGTGGGCGTCTGATGAGTGCGGGGCAATCGCAGCCTACGCCAATTCACAGTGGCCCTATCGAGGCGCGAGTCAGCAGTTGGTTCGAGGGATCGAAATAGGTTCCATGCTATCCCACGCTACGGGGTTGGAGGCGTCGCGTCGGATGCCCCTGTGAGGTGGTACAGGACGAACAGCACAACCAAGGCCACCATCATCACGAGCGTCATCCACAGCCAGCGTCGAGACTTCCCAAATCCGGCCGCCCGGGCGTGCCTCGCGTTCTTTTGCGCCCGCTCCAAGTCTTCGAGCCTGTGTCCGTGCTTCTGAGAGCCTTCGAGAATGAGCCTGTGCGGATCGTCAGCAATTGGCACCATCGCGACACCTCCTTGCGGTCTTCTATAGCTTCGGTTGTGAGATTACGGTTGCTTCAACACTTTTGTAATCTCATTACATTCCATCAAATCATACGATCAACAGGCTCGTTTGTAAAGGGTGTTTAGAACGGTCGGGGTCGCCTCTATCGGTGTCTTGTCGACTGACCGGTCCAAGCAGTTTGATCTACGGGGTTATATGAGGCTCTTCGATGGAAGCCAGGTGACCGAAGAGGATAAGCGCCACAGCCAGAATTAGGAAGAGGACGACAATCGCCGACAACAATCGGACTGACTTCCGTCCCAACCTGAGGCCGCTGCGAGGTCTGCCCCGCCTGGGGTGCATCTCACTCGTCGGTTTCTTGTCTTCCGGTATGCCCATCTAGCTGAGTACCTTGTGAATTGACAGTCCCGTTGTCAAGTCCCAATGTCAATCTTGCAGGCGCCGTCCCGGGCCCCTATTGCCCACCCCACGGATACGTCTAGGGTATGTAATTGGCGTCCCGTGCGATCTGGTACAGGAAGAAGAGCGCCGCCACTACTGCCACGATCACAACGATCGCTAAAGCCACCAGCGGCCAACTCAACGACCGGCCCTCTACATTCTGGGCATGTCGCGCATTCTCCGCCGCTCGCTCCAAGTCTTGCAGCACGTGTCCGTGCCTCTCGACACCGTGCACAAGACGTTGGTGAATTAGAGGGTCCTCGGCCATATTCGTGAATCCTTCCAGATTAGACGCGGATCGGCGTCCACTCGGTTAGCACCGGTATTCCTGTCAAAGTCGAGTGACCGCTATTGCGGTTACGAATCTAACCGACAAACAGCCGAATGACCCAGAACAGCATGAGCAACAAGAAGAGGCCGCCGATAGCCATCGGAACGTAGGTGGAGACCACGTCGATCCAGTGCCAAGATCTTTTGCCCGTCTCCCGAGACGCGCGGTAAGCACCTTCATTCCGCTCCGCCGCCTGAATCCGGTTGGTGGCCCCCTGCGCGCCTCTCATGCTTTCCTCAGCGCCGGGCTGATAGGGATTCTCCTCCATGATGCTTCTCCTTTACGGGGCGTTGCGCTCTGCTGGGCGAATGTCACCTGCCTCCAGGGCCTGCACGGCTTCGATGACTATCGTGGTCGCGTATTCGATACCCAATTCGCTCGTATTGAGGACGAAGTGGTACAGCTTCGGGTCGTCGGGGTCGTCGATGTCGAAGTATCGCTTGTAGTAGTAGGCGCGGGCCTGGTCCCGATCGACGATCGTGCGCTCGGCTTCGTCGCGCTCCAGCCGGTCGACGTCCATGACTCTGGCGACCCTGTCCTCCCAGTCGGCGACCGTGCCTACCCGGAGCGCGGTCGACATATCCTTGAGGATGACGGGGCTGCCTCTTCCTACGATCACCACGCTGCCTGTCGCGGCGAGGTCGTTTATGACCTGTGACAGCGCGTCGTGGTACTTCTCGTCCTCGATCTCGTGTCCCCTGGTGATGGTCGGCTGAGGGAGCTCTTCGAACTCGTCAGTCAACAGAGACACTGCGCTGGGCCCGAAGTAGGGATCGCCCGCTGCTCCACTGACGGCAGCGCGCTCGAGGATGCGTTGGAGCATTCCCGTGAAGCGTTCACCGCGGGTGGGGGGGCGCTCCTCCCGTTCGTGGAGGGCGGCGACTGTCGCGCCAACGTGACGCGCTGCGTCGGTAAGGATCAGCCGGTCGACGTAGTCCGCTCCCAGGCGTCGCGCGATACCCGGTCCGAGTCTGCGCGCGCCCCCGCCGGTGAGTCCGCTGAGAGTCACGATCGACATAGGTCACCTCTCGAATCGGTGGAACGGCTCGTCGATGGTGAATCTATGGTACCAAAACTATGTCGTTGTGACGATTCCAGCCCGCGTACTATTGGCGGAGAGGCCAGACCCGCCGGCGGACTCCCAGGAAGGCGAGGCCTGCGACGACGGCCACACCGGTGAGATCGAGGACACCGGCCGACTGGACCGGAGCGAAGCACCCGGAACCGGCGGCGGGTGCGAGCTCCTCGTCTTCGCCAGCCTCTTGCGGCTCGGATACCGGGGCGACCGCGAGGGCCTCGGGCGTGGGTTCCGGGGTCGGTGTGGGCTCAGGCGTTGCCGTAGGCTCCTCGGCCTGGCCGCTTCCCACTGTCTGTACTCCCGCCTGGGGGGTTAGGCTGTACAGTCCCAAGGTGCGTTGCGGCACCGGCGTGGGCTTTGCCGTCTCACCGGAGGGCGGCTCGTATAACTTTGCGCCGATCTCCTCACGCCACATATTCGTAATCGCTATCCTGTCCCCTCCGTAAGCCCTGGTAAATGCCCTGTCGAGGCTGTTTCCTCGCTTGAGGTACGAGAGGAACTCGGTCAGCTTGTCGCGGCCGAACGATCGGTAAAGCCACCGGACGATGCTCCGGGCCTGGCCGTAGAAGATGATGATGTCCTCGCCCTTGCTCGGCTGGCCGCGCATGAACATGATCGGAAGCACCCGGTCATTTTGAACGGCGAATTCCAGCGCGAGGTCATACCCGATGGTCGCGTGGAGGTTGCCGAACTCCGCGAGTCCTTCGCCCAGCCATGACGGCATGTTCTGCACTCTTGGGTTGAACGTGGCACGGTGAATGATGATGTGAGTTAGCTCGTGCGAGGTCGTGCCGAGAGCGTCCCGCCCGCCCGCCTCGACCATGACCAGCCCCTCATGCGTATGGGCCTGACCGTCCACGATGACGCCGTGTCCGATGGCGCCGTAGCGAGGCGGATAGGCATTGACCAACTCCGCGGCGTTGTTGTACATGCTGATGCGAATCGGGTCCTCGTGTACCGCTCCGAAGATGGGACTGATGAGGTCGATCGTCCGCGTGGCGGTGTCCAGCACGTCGCGCGCCCGCTTCTCGACAGGGCCGTGATAGGCCACCGTCACGAGACCGTCGGTGACCTCTTTCCACTCGTAGCGCACATCGGTATAGACGAACTGCTCCGGCTCAGTCTCGTACTTGTTGCCCTCAGCATCTTCGACATCGAAGTTGTACGTGATGATGGTACCCGGTGGGATGTAGTTGCTCGTTGAGTTGGTCCACCGGAAGAGCTCGGCCCTCACCGATTTGCCGGGGGTCAGATCAAGCGTCCTGCCCCTTCCTCCTGACGCTTCGCCACCCTCGTCGCCCATGTACTCATAGACTTCCCGCGTGCGCTGACCGATTCTCATGCGCACGGCGATCTGCTTGATGTCGTTTTCGGCTTCGGCCGCGACCTTGATGCGGTAGCCCTCGGGGAACTCGCTCGTCACGCTGGACTCCGTGACTTTGATGGAGGAGGCTGCGTCCTGAGCGGACACCGTATGGTTGGAAAGCGCGAATACGCCCACGACAAGCAGAAACAAGGCTATCGCGGGAGAGAGTTTCCTCGTCAGCCGAAACGTCATGGTTCGTTCTTTGCCCATATTCCTGTAAACGTAAGTTTCGCCTTAGGGTTACTGCGACATGCGGTTCACTTCAACGGATCGGCGCTCCGGCCCCTCGGACTCCGAGGTTGAGCATGGTCACCTCGTTCGAGTAGTCTACGATCTGCTCAGCGCCCGCCTCGGCCTGTCCCGTAGCGCGCAGCACCTGCTTCAGGAACAGTTCCTCGTTCATCGCACCGATGAACGAGATTCGCCCGTTTATCACCGTCATGGGCACTCCACGGATATTGTGGAGGTCGATCAGGTTGGGAAAGGTTCCCACATCTATCACGTCGGCGGTAACTCTTGGAGACTCCGCCGCCATCGCGATAGCGAACAAGGTCGTATCCGGACAATGCTCGCTGTCGGGTGTGACGAACACCTGAATGTGCGCGTCTTCCCGTAGCCGGCGTATCCGCCTCCGGGTCTCCAGCTTGAGTTGCGACGACCTCTCGGCCGTTCGGATGAGGGCGTAGACCAATACCGGCAACTGCCGTTCTGCCGGTATTCCGAAGTACCGTATCCGGCTGTCGCCGTGCCGCCCGACCGTGATTCCGGGTATTCGGGTAATCCCGCACGCCTGCGCGTGGACTTGATTCGTGTAGTAATCGACCGTATCGAGGGTCAGCTTCGACGAGAGTCCCACCACTTCCTCGAGCAACTCATGGACTGGGCCGCAGGCCGCGCACTCACGACCGGGAATGATGATGCCAGCGCTCGACGTCGTGAAGAGCGTTATCGTGACGTCGCGCCGGACTGACCTCTCGATGAGTTGGCGCGCGATGGTGAGGTCTTCGAGGCTTAGGACGGGCATTGAACGGTTGCTGACTTTCTGATGTTCCCTAATATAACACCATTTGCGAACAATAAGGCCGAAAACCAACTGGTGTCCGAACCTGTCTCAGTATAGTAGGCCTGCCGCTGGCAGACGCCACGACAGCCGCCCCCGTCATTCCGGCGGAAGCCGGAATCCAGAAGAGTCTGGCATCAAGGGTGGCTCTCCTATTGAAGCTTCCTACTAAATTGAAAAAGGTTCCTTTGAGGCTGGTCGGTTTGAATGTTTCTAGGTGTTTGCGTTATTCTCGGATTTAGGGGGATCATGTGGAAGTTGCGAAGTGTTGATTCACCGCATTGGGCGTGGAGAGCGCAGGGTGGGTCTTGGGTTCCCGATTTCACGGGCATGACGATGTGAAATGACGGGAAGTTTCACCTCTGCCTCATGTTGGAAGAACGGGGGACGGACGGGACGACCACAGGGGTCGCCTCAATGTCATGCTGGAGGGATGGTATTTTCAGGGTAATACCATCACCGCATAGGCCGGAGGGCGGATAGATGCAACCTGAGACCAAAGAGCGTCTCGATGCGCTGCTGCGGGACTTTGAGGAGCTGAGTTCCCGGCTCGTGGGCTATCCCTGCAACCAGGACTTCGACTACTCGGCGCTGCTGCCCTTCCTGAGCTATTCCGCCAACAACGTCGGAGACCCCTTTCACGACAGCAATTTTCAGGTGAACACCCACGAGATGGAGCGAGAGGTGATCGGGTTTTTCGCCGACTTGATGCATCTGCCGCGGGATAAGGCATGGGGATACGTCACGTCCGGCGGGACCGAGGGAAACATGTACGGTTTGTACATGGGGCGCGAGATGTTTCCTGACGGGGTGGTCTACTTCTCGCAGGACACTCACTACAGCGTCGTGAAGATTCTGCGCGTTCTGAAGGCGCGGAACATCATGATCAAGAGCCTGGACAACGGCGAGATCGACTACGACGACCTCCACGAGACAATCCGCATCAATCGCGACATGCCGGTGATCTTCATGGCGAACATCGGGACGACCATGAAGGGGGCGATAGACGACGTGAGCAAGGTGCGTGAGATCCTCGACGATCTGGCTGTCACGAACTCCTACATTCACGCGGACGCGGCGCTGAGCGGCATGATCCTGCCCTTCGTGGACGAGCCGCAGCCGTACGGGTTCGACGCGGGCTTCGACAGCGTGGCGGTCAGCGGGCATAAGATGATCGGCTCTCCCCTGCCCTGCGGCGTCGCTCTCACCAGACGAGAGTACGTTGGGCGCATCGCCCGGTCGATCGAGTACGTGGGAGTGCTGGACACCACGCTGACGGGTTCGCGAAACGCTCTCACGCCGCTCATGATGTGGTACGCTCTGCGCGAGCGCGGTTTGGACGGCTTCCGCGAGATAGTGGCCGGATGTCTGGAGGTCGCCGAGTACGCCGTAGCCCGCTTCAACGACAGCGGCATCCCGGCTTGGCGGAACAGGAACTCGTTGACGGTCGTATTCCCGAAGCCGTCCGCGGAAGTGGTCCGCAAGTGGCAGCTCGCTCCGTACGAGGGCATCGCGCACCTCATAGCCATGCCGCACGTAACGCGCGAGACTGTAGACGCGGTGGTCGACGACTGTCTGCATGACCCGAAGTAAGATCGGAGAACGACAGAATGAACAGAATCATCGTCCTGGCAAAGAACGAAGTGGGGGTCATCGCGGACATCAGCAGGGCGCTGGCGGACGAGGGCATCAACATCGAGACCATCAGCGCCGAGGGACTTGAAGAGAAGGGCGCGATCACGTTGACCACGGACGCCTACGACGAAGCTCTGCGAGCACTGACGAACGCAGGATTCAAGACGCTTTCGGACGAATCGCTGGTCTTCAGGCTGCGGGACGAGCCGGGGGCACTCGCAATGGTGGCAGAGAGGTTCAAGGACGCCGGGGTGAATATTCAGAGTTTGCACATCGTGGAGCGCAGGGCGGGATACACCATCGTGGCGCTTTCGGCCGACGACAGGGTGAAGGCCGAGACGCTGGTGGACAAGGCGGCGCTGCTGTAGGTTCGCAGCCGTCGCCGCGCGGCCAGTGGGCGGGGTGAAGGACCGGGGATCCGCCGCGGAGGGTGCGGAGATCGCAGAGGAGACGAGGGCATTTAATTGCCCGGCCCGCTCTGCTGAGGCTACAATAAGAATGCAAGGCGGAATGTACCGTCTGAGGTATTCTAATTCTTACCCAACTCCCCCACCCGACTCACCGACTATCTTGCCGTCGTGATCCAGACGGGGGAAATCCGAAATTCTTGGCGGACCTCGCATGAGCAAGGGACGAGTAATAGTCGCGATGAGCGGGGGCGTGGACTCCTCCGTGGCCGCCCTGCTGCTGCATGAGCAGGGCTACGAGGTCATTGGCGTCACCATGCGGCTGTGGACGGTGGAGCGCGACGACGTTCCAGCCCACAGCAAGCGATGCTGCTCGGTCGAGGACGTGCAGGACGCGCGCCGGGTGTGCCAGACCATCGGCGTCCCACACTACGTCCAGAACTTCGAGCGCGAATTTCAGTCCCACGTGGTCGACTACTTCATTGAAGAGTATGACCGGGGCCGGACGCCTCACCCATGCCTCGCGTGCAACGACAAGATCAAGTTCGACTTTCTTCTTCGCCGCGCCATGTTCCTTGACGCCGACTACATCGCCACCGGGCATTACGCGCGTATCAGGAACGGCGGAGCATCGTACCGGCTGCTCAAGGGGGCGGACGCCACGAAGGACCAGTCCTACGTGCTGTTCACGCTTACTCAGCCGGAGTTGGGCCGCCTGCTGTTCCCGGTCGGCGAGTATCCGAAGTTGCGAATTCGGGAGATGGCCGCCGAGGCGGGACTGCCCGTTGCCAACAAGCCGGACAGCCAGGAGATATGCTTCATCCCCGACGACAACTACCGTGGATTCCTGGCCGAACGCACTCGCCCTCAGCCGGGGGACTACATCGACCTGGAAGGGGCGGTGCTGGGGCGTCATCCGGGTGTGCAGTTCTTCACCATCGGACAGCGGCGGGGTCTTGGGCTAGACGGCGGGTCGGGCGAGCCGAGGTACGTGGTGAAGATCGATCCCGCGTCGAACAGGGTGACGCTGGGCGGTCAGGACGACCTGAACCGCTCCCACATGTGGGCTTCCCGGATCAATTTTCCTTCGGGCGTTGCGAACGGGGAGTCGCGGAAGGTTACGGCTAAGATTCGGTACAAGGCTTCGGAATCGCCCGCGACGGTCACCGTCCACGACGGTTACGCCGAGATCCGGTTCGACGAGCCCCAGCGGGCGGTCACGCCGGGACAGGCCGTCGTGTTCTATCACGGCGACGAGCTTGTCGGCGGCGGGATCATAGAGGTCGAGCCGCCGGTTGCCGCGTAGGCTCAGCGCGTCATATTCCTCGCCACTCCGGTATACTTCGGGCTGTGCCGCCGCGCTCTAAGTGACGGCGGGCGACGGGTGCGAGCTTGCAGACCAGAACGCCTTCAACTGAGAACGCGATACGACACGCTCCCTATGACGAGGAAGAGGCGCTCTTGGAGCGGGGATACTCCTATGTGGCGGGGATCGACGAGGTCGGGAGAGGGCCGCTTGCGGGGCCTGTCGTGGCGGGGGTGGTCATCCTGCCTCCGCGCCCGCGAGGTGTATGGCTGGACGGCATCAGGGACAGCAAGGCTATGACGGCAGCGCAGCGTGAGCGGTCGTACGAGGCCATCTTGGGAAATGCCTGGGCGTGGGCCACGGGGGAGGCCTCGGCACCGGAGATCGACGAGATGGGTATCGTGCCCGCGACCGCGCTCGCGATGAGGCGGGCGTTGGACTCGCTCGCGCTGATGCCGCAGTATTTGCTGATCGACGCCTTTCCGCTGCCGGACGTTGATATTCCGCAGAAGGCCATCGTCAAGGGCGATGCCCTGTCTCTCTCCATCGCTGCGGCTTCCATCGTGGCGAAGGTCACACGGGACCGCATCATGGCGGAGTTCGACCGTCATTATCCGCAATACGGCTTTGCGAGTCACAAGGGCTACGGAAGCGCCGAGCATATTCGCAGAATCGAGGCGCTCGGGCCGTGCCCGATACACAGGTACTCGTTCGCGCCGATCAGGCACTCCGGTCGCTCGCGATGACCACACGGCGTCAGCGCACCGGCGAGCTTGGCGAAGAGATCGCGGCACGGCATTTGCGAGAGGTCGGATACCGCATCTTGGAGCGCAAGCACCGGACGCCGCACGGTGAGATCGATCTCGTGTGCGAGCGCGACGGGACGGTGGTGTTCGTCGAGGTGCGGACGCGCCGACCGAGCTGGTTCGGCTCGCCGGAGGAGTCGATTACGCCCGACAAGGCTGCCCATATGGGCGACTCCGCCCAGCACTACATCCAGAGTTCCGAGGTGGAGTACCATGACTGGCGAATCGATCTGGTTGCAATCGAGTTGGGCCACAACGGCAGGCTGCTGCGCCTCGACGTGATCGAGAACGCGGTTGAAGTCCAATAGAGACGACGTCCGCTCTTGGGAGGATCTATGACAATACCACTCGACCGGATCATGTCCATGCCGGCGTTTTCGCCGTACTTTCCCATGCCTCCGGCGCGGTACCGAAACGCGAAGACGCAGATGGTGTACTTCAGAGCGGCGGAGTCGGCCATCGACCGGGTGCTGCCGGAGTGCTTCGAGCTTCCGAACGATCCCGTGTGCATGGCGGTCGGGCTGACGGTGCCATGGTCGGCTAACTACGGGGCGTTCGATGAGAGTGTGCTGTCGGTCACTTGCAGGTATGAGGGCGAAGACGGCTGGTTCACGCCGGTCGCATTCCTCAACTCCAAGTCGAGCATACCGGCTGGGCGGGAGATCTACGGCACGCCAAAGGTGTGGGCGGATTTCGAGATCGGGTTCGCCGAGCGCGTGATGTATACGAACACCTATGTGGCGGGGACGTCGATCTTGAGCGTTCGCTCTACCATGCACCGCGAGGCCGCGCCCGATGAAATGCCAGCCTCGGAGCACTCGTGGCGATTGAAAGCGATTCCCCGCGTCGACGGGAAGGGCATGGACGTACTGCAGCTCATTGACGGGGCGGACGTGAGCTCCGATAAGGAGATTCACGTGTGCCGGGCGGGGGACGGCGTCGTGCAGTTCAACCCCTCTCCCATCTACGACCTCTCGGACTTCACGCCGACGGAGTACCTGGGCGCATACTACGTCGAGTCGGACTTCACGGAGAACTGGGGCAGGGTCGTCCGAGACTTCCTGAAGGACTGATGCACGTCGGAACGGCCAAGATCATCCTCGAACTGCCGGAGAATGGCAGCCTCAAGGGCAAGCGGCGCGTGATCGCGTCACTCATGGCACGGGTCAGGAAAAAGTTCAACGTGTCCATCGCTGAGGTCGATTTCAACGACTCGTGGCAGAGCGCCGCGCTAGGTCTGACGGCGGTCTCGAACTCGGCGCGTCACGCGGATGAGGTAGTTGGGAACGTCGTGGCGTACATCGAATCAACCGTCGAGGAGGGATACGTTTCCGGTGTCGAGCGGGAGGTGCTGTCGGGGTTTTGAGGGGCAGGTCGAGAGGTAGACCGCAAACGCCGACGCGCTGTACCCTATCGTCGAACTATGACCATGGGACTTCCTGAATGAAGCATCTGCTTGCGCTGATACCGCTGATGGTCGCGCTGATCGTCGCCTGCGGCGACTCGGAGGAAGAGGAACAGCCGACAGAGTTCGCCCCGCGGGACTTGACCGTTCTCGTCGGAGGGGCGAGAGGGACCAGCTCGCTCAACGAGTTCTTTCCGCGCTCGGTGGAGATTCGGGCGGGCGATACCGTGACCTGGCGCATGAACGGGAACGCGGACGACCCGCATACCGTCACGTTCGCCCCCGATCTTGACGAGGTCGTGGACATCGTTCCGAGGCCCAGCGGCGAACCTGGCGAGTTCATCTTCGCGACGACCCTAGTCGTCCCGTCCCGCAGGTCGGGAGCGCCCGTGGAAGAGTACAAGAGAGGAGGCTACTTCAACTCCGGGATTATGTTCGGCTACCAGATCGGCGAGAAAGTTCCCATGATCGACACCTTCTCCATGCAGTTTCCGGAGCCGGGGACGTACCGGTACATCTGCGGCATCCACGAGTTCCATCGGGGAACGGTCGTCGTCAAGGAGGCGACCGATCCCGACCTGCCGAACCAAGAAGACATCGATAGGGCCGCGCGGCTCCAGATGGAGTTCGGGATGGGAATCGTGAACTCGCTGCAAAGCCTGGTGGCGCAGGAGACGACCGTGCTGGACGTGGAGCCGGGGCCGGACGGCACGACGAGGTACATGGTCGCGGCAGCGATGGGAACGCCGGAGGCAGAGGTACTGGAATTCTTCCCCCGCAACCTGCAGATCAAGAAGGGGGATACCGTCACGTGGGTCTCGACACGGTTCCACGCAGTCGTGTTCGGCGGCGACGACGGTCTGCCGGTGTTCTACCAGACGGAGCCGCGCATTCGGGGCACACCGTACATCGTGGCGAACCCGTGCGTCCTTTTCCCTTCAGACCAGACGCCGGGCGACAGCTTTCCTGACAATCCGTGCACTCCACCCCCGGAAGGTCCGCCGTCACCGGAATATGACGGTACAGGCTTTCGCAGTTCCGGCCTGATCGGATACGGCCAGCGGCCCGGCGGACTGGGGTATACGCTGACCTTCACCGAGCCGGGCACGTTCACGTACTCCTGCCCGGTCCACCGGGGCATGGTGGGCCGCGTGACGGTCAGCGACGGGTAACGGAGGAGACACCAAGTTGCGCGTCGAAGGCAAAGTCGCCCTTCTAACCGGAGCCGCCGCGGGTGTCGAGGGTCGGCTGAAGGGTCTGGGAGGCAGTGCCGCTCAGTTGCTTGCGCGCGAGGGCGCGAGTGTAGTCCTGACCGACCTGAACGACGAGCTCGGCGAGGAGACGGCCGCCGCAATTCGCGCAGCAGGCGGGCAGGCGACGTACCTGCACCTCGACGTGACGGACGAGGCCGCATGGCGGGACGCTATCGCTAAGACCGTAGAACTGTACGGACGGTTCGATGCGCTGGTCCACTCCGCGGGGGTGACGTTCCGCACGACCGTCGAGGAGACGAGCGAAGAACTGTGGGACCTCCAGATGGACGTTCACGTCAAGGGAGCCTTCTTCGGGACGAAGCACGCCATTCCAGAGATGCGAAAGGTCGGTGGCGGGTCGATAGTCCTGATCTCGTCGCTGGCAGGGCTGGTGGGCAGCGCGTCGTCGACGGGCTACCACACGGCGAAGGGGGCGATGCGTCTCTTCGCCAAGACGGCAGCCGTCCAGTATGCCCCGGAGAACATTCGCGTCAACTCCATCCACCCCGGCTTCGTGCTAACGCCGATGTTCGAGCCGCTCATACACGACCCGGCCCAGGTGGAGGCGCGGCTGGAGAAGGTGCCGATGGGACGGCTCGGCAGGCCGGAGGAGATCGCGAGCGTCATCCTGTTTCTGGCGTCGGACGAGTCGTCCTTCATCACCGGCGCGGAGCTGGCCGTCGACGGGGGCTATACGGCGCTTTAGGGGTTAGGGTTCCGCAAGTTGACGCTGAGGCTTACGATTCCTGAACCAATTCGCCCTGATGTCACCATGTTGTTGCTGGCTGACCCTAGTGGATTCCCGTCTTCGCGGGAATGACGAAAAGGGTTTCTTCATGTGCCAGCGACTTTAGAGCCTACGGCGCCGTTGTAACGAATTGGTGAGAGCTACCGGGTGATGGCGAGCTTGACCTCCAGAGCATCGAGGACTTTGAACAGCGTGTCGATGCGCGGATTGCCGTCATCGGAGAGCGCCCTGTATAGAGACTGTCGCCCCAGCCCGGTGGCCTCGGAGAAGGAGGACATCCTTTGGCGCGCGCGACGTTGCCGAGGGCTTTGGCGAAGTACTTTGGGCCGTTCTCTTCCAGCGCGACATTGAGGTACTCGACCAGGGCTTCGTCACTGTCGAGGAAGTCAATTACATCGAACCTGTTGAGCTTCATCTTAAACTCCTCAGACTTCCCTTGCCATGCGCTGCGCTCGCCTTATGTCTTTCTGTTGGCTCGCAGGGACGCAGTCTACTTTGAGCCGGCACAGTCGTTCACATTTGGCATTTGCTCCGCACATTTCTCACGGCTCCATTCGGGCGACGGCGCCGAGATCGACACGGAGGGCGCGGAGGCTTACCACGATGAGGATGGCGAGGAAGACGGCCACCACCGCCGCGTAGACGGGCGCGAGGAGTACCCAGTCGGTCACGATGAGGAGCGGCGGTACGATGCTGCCGCCGGCCTCGCTCTCCGCCAGGGGTGAGACGAGCAGCAGGCTCATGCGGAATCCCGCCCACGTACCGAGCGCAAGGGCAGTGGTGATGATTGCCAGCTGCTCGAAGGCGATCAGCGCTATGAGCTGTTTCCCGGAGAGACCGAACGAGCGGAGGAAGGCCGCTTCGACACGGCGTCCACGGTCGGAGAGGATGAGGTAGCTAACGTATCCGGCCGCGGCGGCGGCGACCGCGACCACGAGTGCGAAGAACGCGAGGGCGCGCCAACCGGCGGACATGGCGGGCGATACGTTCGTCTCCTCCAGCAGGGAAACCCGATCCGAGGTCTTCATGAAGCGCTTCTCGCCCAACTCTCCGGCCAACTTCTTCACCATCTCGTCATCGTCGGAGGCTGTGCGAATGTACACCTCATTCGGCTCTTGAAAATAGGCCGAGCTTAGGACATTGACGTGGCCGAGGAGAAGGTTTGCGTCGGTAATGACAAACCTATCCGTCCGCTCGCTCATCGTCGGGAAGTTCTTCACGGTGTCCATGACGATCACGACGATCTGTCGCCCCGCCAGCTTAATGATGGTCGGCACGCCTAGACGCAAACCGGACTGCCTCAGCAGCCGTTCGGAGACTACGACCGGCAGGAACTGCCTTGTTGGAGCCTTGTACAGCCCACGGACGCCGTGGTCGGTGTGCTGTCCGAAGGTGAACTTTGCCGACCCGTTTCCACGGTACGCGCCACCCGTGAAATGCTCCAGGGTGTCGGGGTCAAGCGGGTCGGCGATGATGGGAAGCCAGGTGAAGACCGAGCTCTCGAAGTCCTCGACTATTACGGTCGTGTCTTCATCCCCAACGGTGGCATGGATTTGATCCACTACGATCGTGCCCGCGGTTATCCCCCTTTGCCGGATGTCTCCGTGATCCTGCAGATGGACGGCGACCAGGGTAACCGGCTGGCTCAGCCAGTCAGGGACCTCGGCGGTCAGCAGCTTCCATTCGGACTCGCCCACATCGCCCAGGAACACGGTGGTGAGCTGTCCGCCCGCGTCGCGGAGGAGGATGTTCAGCATAAGGCCCTGGTAGTGCTCCGCAGGGAAGGCCCACAGACCCACGCCTGTCGCGCCCTCCGGGAGGACAGACAGAGACGACCCGGCCTGCGGTCTAAGCTGCGCGATGATTTGATCGAGGGGACGCTCCGAGTAGTCGTCGCGGAACCATGAGATGCGGTCGAAGAGGGCGGAATCGACGCCCAGCACCTCGAAGTTGAGAGGGCCGAACGTGCCGTCGGTGCGGAAGGCCTCGGCGGCGAGGGCTACGGACGGCAATTCCCGGAAAGTGGACACCCCGCCGGCGAACTGCCGGGACATGTTGACTCGGAGGTCGCCTGCCACTCGGTGACGGACGCGGTCGAGCCGGCTCTGCTCCAGGGTGCCGCTCACGGTCGTGGCAAGCACACTCACGCCGGTCACTAGAACGACGAGCACGACGAGCCACGTGTACTGAGTAGGACGCCTGATGACGTGGCGGAGGGTAATCGACACCCATACGGGCACGACTCGCGCGAGCGCACGGAGAATGATGAAGAGAGGCTGTCCGACCAGCACTGCGACGAGCGCGATGAACGGCCAGAACAGGATACTGCTTGGTTCGGGGGAGCTGATCCGGTAAAAGGCAAAAAGGAGCGAAGCCTGAAGGAGAACGCCCAAGACTGCGGACGGCGTTCTGACCGCCCTCGTCGTGGCCCAATAGATGACGCCGAAGGCGGCCAAGGTCAACGCTGCCCTAGGCCAATCGTCGACGCCGATTCCTCTGACGCCGTTTATGACGGTGGCGGGAAGAACGACAACGAGTGACACCGTCGTTATCACGTTCAGCAGCGCGGGCGACTCTCCACCGACGTAGCTCACGAACAGGGGAAACAGGCGCATGAACAGCAGCGCGACCGCTATCAGGAAGAGAACGGGGGCCAGTAGGAGCGTCTCGTTTATGTCCACTTCTCCGAAGAGCCCGCCCGATACAACCGCCCCACGCGCTTGAAGCTCCCAGAAGACCAGGCCGCCGACAACGAGCAGCACGACATCGAGATGGAAGCGGTGGAGCAGAGACGCGGCAGGAGGACGAGCGGCGCGGAACTTCTGGGAGAGTATTCCGCCACGGGCCGTCAGCACGCTTGGGAGCACCACCGCGGCCAAACAGAGCAGGCCCACGATGACAGCGACGATGAAGGGCATGACCTGGGGAACGATGGGCAGAGGGCCGCCGCCGGTGAGTCCTCGGAAGTGCGGGGTCACTCCGGCGACGGCGACGAGGGCTATCGCCAAGAGGGGCGCGACGACGACCGCCGTGGCGGTGATGAGTATTCCCTCGAAAGAGTAGACGCGGACGATGGCCGTGAGTCCGAAGCCCCTCGTTCGGATGAGAGCGTGGTCTTCTTCCCGGCTTTGGACCAGGTAGCTAATCATCATTCCGAGGTAGAAGGCGACGGTCACGGCCAGGACGGCGAGCAGGAGGACCATCGGCACGCGGGCGAAGAACGCCCTCGCCTCGGCCCCTTTGATGACTCGGTGGAGAGGGGACGAGACATCCGTTCCGAACAGCTCGGCGTTCAACTCACGCTCGAATTCGTCCATGCGGTGGATGGTCTCCACGCCCGTCCAAGCCTTGAGCGCTTCCGGCTCCATTTGGATGAACCATATGGCGTCCATGACCATGCCGGGGAGGGTCGTGCTGATGGCGTCGGACACCGCCGTCTCGGTCACGAAAAGAGGCAGCGGGGGCGGACCGAATTCAGGGTCGTATATGGTGGGCGGGTTGAGCATCCCCGAGGCGATGTAGACCAGCGTCCCGTCGAGGCTCGTGTTGTCGGCGACTCCCACAATTCGCACGGTCACCCTCGCGGGGGCTTCCTGCGATACGCCGACCTTCACCTCGTCCCCGACGCCGACGCCGTACAGCCTAAGGACGTTCTCGCTCACGACGGCTTCGATGATCGGACCGTCAGGACCGTCCAGCACGGTCGGACTCGCGTGAACGCCGGAGACCAGCTTGATGTAGGTGTCGTCGTTGGTGAGGTTTCGGATGATTGCCGCCGGTGGAACGAGTCCCGTTTGTTCTTGAGTCTCTCCCACCTCAATCCAAAGATCATGGGTGCCGAGGATGCGCTCTCTGCCGTCGTAGGCGGGCAGGATGTGGCGATCGACGGCGTCGTCCACGATCCGTTCAATCTGATGAAAACGCGACTCGGTGAGGATGAGGTTGTCGGTGAAGACGAATGCGGTCGTGCCGGACCTGCCGAGATTTTCGATCTCGAGGTTTATGCTGAGCTGGGTGAGTGAAGAGACGTATACCGGCACGGCCGATACGAGGGTCGCCGCTGCCACGACACCGGCTAGGACGCTGGCAAGGAGCCACCGGCTGTTCTCCACACGCCTGCGTACGAGACCCCAGATGGTGAGGGATTGCATTTGAAGGTTGCCGATGATTACGGACGCGATGGGGATGTCGTCACGATGCTGGTGGCGGGTATCTGTACTATCACTCGCACGTGTCGCCTACGTGATCGGGAATACCGGTGAATCGTACAGCATCGCCGACGCGGATACCAAGCTCAGCCGCCTCACCTGCGTTGATCTCGAAGTTGTACGCTGCGGGTGCGCTCGATCTGTAGCTCGGGAGCGACGACGTGGGCGTCTCCGGCTTTGGGAAGGGAACGTCGGCGGTGATCTCGACGACGCGGCAGTCCTCGGATATCCAAACGAAGTCGACGGAGAACAGCATCTTTCTCATCCAGAACGAGGAGACCTCGCGGTTCTCGAAGATGAACAACATGCCAGTTCCCGGTTCGAGGCCATCTCTGTCCGAGAGTCCCTTAGTCCGTTCCGGCGACGTGACGGCCAGTTCCGCCGGGAATACGGCGTCGCCGATCATGACGGCTGAGTTGAGTTCGAGGACCTCGTAGTTGGGCGCAGGGCTCGGAGACGGGGTTGGCGTGGGGGAGGTCGGCAAGACCGCGGCGGTGGAAGTCTCGTTTTGGGCGGGTAGAGTTGCGGCGGTCGTGGTCTCGTTCGTGGCGGAAACAGGCGCAATCGTTGCAGGCGGGAAAGGTATGCGAGTCCGTGTGCCTACGGGACTTGGGACCGGCCTCGAGAGATCGGACGGGCGAGTGGCGGTTATCTCCGTCGGCGACGGGGTAACCAGCATGGGGCGGGCGCCGCCGCAGCCCGCGCAGACCAAGAGCATGAGCAATGCCGATCCAACGACGGTTCGGCTCACGACAGCTCGACCACCGTTACCCCGATTCCTCCCTCGCGATGGTCGGCGTACCGGTACGACTTGACGAGGGAGTTCCTGTCGAGGGTCTCCTGAACGCTCTGCCGCAGGACGCCGCGCCCCTTGCCGTGGACGATACGGACGGAGTCCGCGCCGTTTCGGAGCGCCCTGTCGAGAAACTCCTCGACAGAGAGTGCCGCTTCGTCGGCACGCATCCCTCGTATGTGGAGCTCGTTGCTCATCACGACGGGTTCGAGGTCGTAGTTGACGCTACGGGCTGGTTGAGGCTCCTCTACAGGTTGGCTTTCTTCGACCGGAGTAAGGCGGCTCACGGCAAGGGTAAACCGCGCGTCACCCACGATGACCGTAGCCTCGCCAATCTCGGTGTCGATGGACTGGACCGCGCCCTGCACGTTTAGGCCCGTGATTTGGACCGTATCCCCTACGCGAATCGGGCGAGGAGGCTCTTGCGGCTCATCAACGGACACCCGTTTCAGGCTCTCGACCTCCGTTCGCGCGTGTTCCAGTTCGAGGCGGGCGCGCTTGATGGCCTCGTAGTCGACCGGCTCGCCGGCGGGGGCGTCCCACGACAGGGCAGCCTCGGCGCGGCGGAGCTTCCGGCGGGCATCCTCGAATTGGGTGGACAGTTCGGCCCGCATGTCCGCGAGCATGTCGTCCCGGCGGGACTGGACGTCGCGGAGCTCGGCATTGAGGTTTTCCTTCGCGGACTCTGCCTCACGCTTGGCTTTCTCGGCCTCCTGGAGCATGGACTTGAGCTGCATACGCTGGCCCTGAAGCTCGTCCAGCCAGTCCTCGAACTGCATGTACTGCGGTTCCATTAGACGAGCGGCCTCGTCCATGATCTCCTCGGGGAGCCCCAGCCGCCGGGCAACGGACATGGCGTAGCTCCGGCCGGGTACACCCGTCGTCAGGTGGTACGTCGGGCGGAGTGAGTTCGGTTCGAGATCGACGCTGGCGTTCATCATGTCCGGCGAGGCCTCGGCGAATGCGGCGACGGTGCGGTGGTGCGTCGTGACCACGGTCTTTACGCCCGTCGTGGCGAGGTGGTGCAGGACGGCCTTTGCGAGGGCCGAGCCCTCCTCCGGGTCGGTGCTCGTGCCCAGCTCGTCGAGGAGCACGAGCGACCTCGTCGTAGCGTGGTCGAGTATCTCGATCACATTGAGCATGTGCGAGCTGAATGTGGACACCGAACCGGCGATGCTCTGCTGGTCTCCAACGTCCGCGTATACGCCGTCGAATATGGGGAGCACGCTCCCCTCCTCCGCCGGGACGTACAGCCCGGACTGATGCATGAGGGCGAGCAGGCCGACGGTCTTCATGGAGACGGTCTTGCCGCCGGTGTTCGGCCCGGTGATGACCAGGACTGACGACTCCGCGTCGATGCCTACCGTGACCGGGATCGCGTCGTCCCCGAGCAGCGGGTGCCGCGCCTCCACGAGCCTGATGACGAGCGATGAGTCGATTTCGTCGTCGCCAACACCTACCGGGACGCCGTTGAGCCGGGCACTGTACCGCGCTCGCGCCATGATGAAGTCGAGACGTGCGGTAAGCCGCATCCCGATCCTGATGTCGTCCGCCACCGCGCCTACTAGCTCGGACAGGTCGATCAGCACCCTGCGGGTCTCCTCGTCCTCTTCGAGCGACAGCTCCCGCCACGTGTTGCAGGCGTCGACCGTTGCGAACGGCTCGATGAAGAGCGTGGCGTCGGTCCTGGATACGTCGTGGACGATGCCGGGGACCTTGTGCCGGAGCTCCGTCCTGACCTGGAGGACGAGGCGGTCGGAGCGGACGGAGATCACGTTATCCTGGAGAGCATCCTCCCCGACGGGAGAGCGCATGACCCGTTCGAGGGCCTCGACGGCCCGCTGGTACGATGCGCGGACATTTCGACGGAGGGTACCGAGAGTGGGAGTGGCGCTGTCGAGCACTTCCTCCCGGATGCCGATCTTCGCCCTCACCTGCCGCTGTACATCGAGCAGGTCGGGGATGCCGGACGCAATCTCGGCGAGGACGGGCGCGCTGGCCGTGTTGCGCGCGAACGCCGACCTCGCGCGGCCAAGCACCTCCAGCGAGTCTGCCACTTCGAGGAGTTCCTTGCCCGTCAGGACGCCGCCTAGACTGGCGCGATCCACGGCCTCGGTGGCGTCGACATTCGCGCTGAGGTCGGGGTCGCCGGACTCTTCGAGGTAGGCAACGCCGTCGCGGGTCTCTCGCTGGAGCTCCTCGACCTCCCGCGCCGTGTAGACCGGCTCGATGTCCCTCGCAAGCTCCTCGGCGAGAGGGAACGTCGTGTTTGCGACCACCGCCGCCTGCACGTCCGGGTAGTCGAGCGCGTCCATCGACTTCCGTCGAATGAGATCGACGGCGGATTTCTTGCCGGGGGTGGAGTGGACCATGAAGGGTAGTTCGCGGGCGACTCTGCAATGCGATTCAAGCTCGCATCACGAGTCCGTTTCGAGTGTTCGGGCTTTCCATTATAGCCGATTCGGGGGTTGGCGGCGTGTATAATGGCGTTCGGCTCCGCACTACGGCAGGGAGGGACGGCATGGCACGCAGCGTGACGGTGCAAGCGCCCGCGACGAGCGCGAACATGGGGCCGGGGTTCGACTGCCTCGGCATAGCGCTGGACATCTGGAACACCGTTCGCGTCGACACGGAGGCGACTGGGTTCGAGATACACGGTCTCGGGCGCGATGAGCTTCCGACGGGGCCGGAGAACCTCGTGGCGCGGGCGTTCCGGCTGGCCTGCGAGGAGGCGGGCCAACCCGCGCCGGACGTGCGGTTCACCTGCACCAACGAGATACCCCTGGGACGCGGACTCGGCAGCAGCTCAGCCGCGGCTGTCGCGGGCATCGTCGCGGCGAACGAGCTTCTGGGAAGGCCGCTAGACGACGCCGAAATGCTGTCCCTAGCCGCCCGGATCGAGGGTCACCCCGACAACTCTGCCGCAGCCCTCTACGGGGGATGCCAGGTCGTCGTCCACGACGGCGACCGGCTCGTCACGTCGAACGTCTCCATACCTGAGCGGCTGAGCGCCGTCCTGTTCGTGCCGGAGATGCCGATGCCCACGGCGGAGGCCCGCTCCGTGCTCCCGACGGACATATCCGTGCAGGACGCCGTATTCAACATGGGCCGCGTCGGCCTGCTGGTCAACGCCCTCGCGACCGGCGACCTCGACCACCTAGCCGTTGCGACGCAGGACCGCCTCCACCAGCCGCCTCGACAGGCGATCTTTCACCCCATGAAAGTCATCATGCGCGCCGCCCTCGACGCGGGCGCCCACGGCGCGTTCCTCTCAGGCGCGGGCTCCACCATCCTCGCCCTCTCATCCGGCCGCGAAATGACCATAGGCTACGAGATGGCCGAGGCCGCGTCGAAGGCGGGCGTGGAGGGCGATGTGGTGGTGACGAGGCCGACGCCCGGGGGCGTGCGGGTGGTGGGGTGAGGGGTGGAAGCGTACCTGAAGTGCTATAGCACCTGAAGGCTCATGTGCGCGTGAACTGTTGGTCGTCCTTCAGGATGGGAACGTAAGCTAAGACTGTATGGTTGCATCATGAGAAAATCGATCGAAAGCATGAATAGTCGATTCGCCCAAAGTTTCATTCTTCTATTAAACGCTGCCGTCTTTCAATTCCGGCTCACTGCTAGCAAATGCTTTCCTACAATATTCAGACGTCCCTATCCAAAAGGAATGCTCGAGGACGTAAGGAAGTCTGATTCTAGACAAAATGCCGAAAGTACCCCTCCACAGGACGAGAATATAGATTTGTGCAGCATTTGGGCAATCGAATTCTACACACCTGCCCACATGGATGACTTAATCAAGAATCTTGAAGACCTTGGTTGGTCAAACGATAGCTCTCGGGATCCGGCTAGCTGGCTTAGGCATCGAGAGGTCTTTCAGTTTGGCCAAGCGACGATGTACCTAGGACCGATTCTCTCACACGATGGCTCTGATCCGTATATCGTAGATTCACTTAGAGCAACATTGCCACCGAATGTTAAATTAGCGTATGGCGAACTTCGTTGTTACACTCCATCATTGTTTGCAATAGTGCTGGAGTTTGTATTTGAAAAGGAATACAGCCGTATAATAGATAACGTAATTCGACAGGATAGAGAATCATACGTTACCCAAATTAGTACCGGCTATCGTATTCATGGTCCCTCGAGTCAAAAGGCCGCCCATATCAAGAGGATACGAAAACAAGCCATCAAACTCGCCACAGATTGGTTCTCAAATTACCTACCGGGACTGTGCTCGGCGGGACTTCTTGACGGTGAATTCCCCACTTGCGAATTCATGACACTGCGCAAGCTGAAACCCTTCCCTTCACGAGATGAATCAGATGGCAGTTATGGGTCCTACTTGTCGAGTTTAGGACTCTCCTTGGGTTATGGTTCTTGGGAAAGCACCGACATGCCAGAATTGAGATTCAAACCTTCTCCGGGAAACGAGGAGTTCCCCAAACACCATTCCATACTTTCAATCAATGAAGGACATTGGATTGAACAGGACCGCCGTAATAAAAATGAATTAGATAAAGAATCCCGCATCTACAGAATGCACCGTAGAATGTCAGGCTTACTTGGATTATGGGCCATTGGGCTTCTATTGCAGGGTTATGCTAGATACTTTAGGGACTTGAAAGGCGCGGCATTTTTGAAGTCGAAACGATACCAGTCTGCAGTCAAGTCCCTTGAGAAGATTGGTGAGAGTGTGTCATATAGTGTTGACATAGCAGCCGTTACGTCTGAATTGTTGTCTTATGTGCAAAAGAAGCGTCGTCTAGGACTTGAAATTGAAACTTTTATTCCTCGTTCCGTCGGGTTAGAGTATTGGTGGAAAGGTAATTTGGAACAACTAATCCAACGACAAATCGGCGAAAATACCAATTGGCTACTGTCTATGGACAACGCTCTCCGTAATCAGTTGACGCAGTATGGCACAATGCTCGGTATGGTAGAAAACATACGGCTGCAAAACAAGATCAACATATACACATATATGATCTTAACCCTGACGATTGTGTTGGCCATATTGACATTCATCACCGTGTTAGAGAAGTTTCCATGGCTACGAACGATGTGGAACTCAATTGCCGATCTGCTGCAAGTGTCAGGGTTTTTCTAGGACGGGATCCACTGGCGGTGATGCCCACCGCCACCAAAGATGACAAGCACCACCCACTCCCCCCCGCTCGCTACCCACACCCACCCGATGATACAAAGACCCCACACAGCCCCAATTCACACCACGAGGTGAGCATGCAGTACGTCAGGTTCCTAGCGGCATTTGTTGTATACACGGTCATCGACGTGGGGTGAAACGCCTCGCCCATCGCTATGGGGATGTATGAGAGTCTGTACGAGGCGAACCGATACGACGCGCCCCTCAGCCAGTTCGGAACGCAGCACCCAAGACTCGACCACACTCCGACTTGACAGAGAAGAACGTATGTACCACAATGGGTATGTGCGGTCACTGGCCGGGCAACTTTACTATAACGAGGAAAATGCAACAGAATGCAACAAGATGCAACATTTTTTGAAGAATCTCTCCTACGGACCGTAGCTCACACTGTTGCATCTGCACTCCTCTAGGTAAGCAACCGAATTCTCGTAGCTCACGGGCATATCACCTGGGAACGTCCGGCGTAACACGGTACTCGTAGGTCGCCTATGCGGGAATGACGGTGAAAGTGAAGTCCAACCAACGAAGGTCTACAGTCAGTCTGGACTTTGGGCACAAGAACGGGCAGACCGCACCCGGCCTGCCCGCGCAAATGAAGTCGAGTGTTGAGTGACGGGTAGCTGCGCTACTCGCTGGCACCGTGCGCTGAGAGGTAGTCGAGGGCCGCTTGGACGGTGGTGATGGACTCGGCGTCCTCGTCGGAGATTTCGAGGGGGTTGTCGTCGTCGCCGAACTCCTCCTCGAAGGCCATGATGAGCTCGACGAGATCGAGCGAGTCGGCGTTGAGGTCTTCGGTGAATGACGCGTCGGGAGTGACCTCCTCGGTGTCCACGCTCAGCTTGTCGGCGACGACTTCCTGAACTCGTTCCAAGAGACTTGCCATAATGTGTTCCTCCCTATTCGTCCGTAGCGGTGTTCGACGTGTCGTACTGTTCTCTGTTTTGCATCAGGGCTCCGAGGACGCCGTTGACGAACATCGGCGATCTGTCGGCCCCGTATATCTTACCAAGTTCCACAGCCTCATTGATAGCGACCTTCGGCGGGGTCTCATCGGCCTTGAGGATTTCGTAGATGGCGACGCGCAGGATGTTGCGGTCGACCATCGCCATCTGCTGAATCGGCCAGTTCGGCGCGTGCGTGGCTATTATCTTATCGATTTCCGGCCTGTTGGCAAGTACCCCGTTGACCAGTTTCCGCGTAAACGCATCGGAGTCGGGCGCGGCGGACTCGTCGAGGCGGGTCTCCAGGGCGCTGGCGACCTCGTGGTCGGAGCCGTCTATCTCGTACAGCACCTGAACGGCGATGACGCGGGCCTTCCGCCGTGTGACGGCTATGTTCGGTCGCTTCAGTGTGGTATTTGGGGGCACGGTGGTAGGAGGAGGGGAAGGCATTAGTTGCGGCTGAGCCGGAGGATCGAGTCCCAGTCGCCTACGGCCTGCACGTCGGCGCGCCGGTTGATGCGCTTGACCATCCCGCTGAGGACGCGGCCGGGGCCGACCTCGATGAAGCGGTTTACGCCTGAGCCCATCATGTAGTCGACCGAGCGGCTCCAGTGGACGCAGTTGCATATTCCGGCGATCAGCTCTCGCTTGACGTCCTCGCCCCTGGTCACGGGCTTGGCCGTGCAGTTGGCAACGATGGGGACGGACGGGTCCTTGAAGTTCAGGCTCTCGACGGCGTCGATGAGACCTACCTGGGCGGGCTCCATGAGCGGGGAGTGGAAGGCTCCCGCGACCCGCAGGGGGACGGCCTTCTTCGCCCCGCGAGCGTTCGCAAGGTCGAGCGCGTTTGCGAGCGCGCGACGCTCTCCGGCGATGACGATCTGATCGGGCGTGTTGACGGTGGAGATGACGGCGCCCGTCTCACGGCAGATCTGCTCTAGAACCATGGCGTCGAGTCCCATGACCGCGGCCATGCTGCCGGACTGCTTTTCGCACGCCTCCTGCATGAGCCTGCCGCGCTCCTGCACGAGCCACGCTGTCTCGCCGACGTCCAGAACGCCCGCCACTGCAAGGGCCGTGTACTCTCCCAAGCTATGACCCGCGACGAGAGCCGGTCGGGGCGTCGCGTCCGCGCCGAGGTGGTCCTGCATCGCCCGCATGGTGGCGAGGCTCACCGTCATGATTGCCGGCTGCGCGTTCACCGTCTGGCGGAGCGTGTCGTCAGGCCCCTCGAACAGCAGCCTCGTGAGCGGGCGACCGAGGGCCATGTCCACCTCGTGGAAGACGGCCCGCGCCGCGCTTGAGTTGTTGTACAGCTCCTCGCCCATGCCGACGCTCTGCGTCCCCTGTCCGGGAAACAGGAACGCCGTATCGGTCCCTTTTGGGGGAGCAGAAAACCGCAAGGTCAATCGTCGTCTCCTACTCGACTTCGATCTCCTCGCTCGGGATGATCTCGCGCCCGTTGTAGAACCCACACGAGGGGCACACGTGATGCGGTCTCATCTTGGCCGAGCATTCGGGGCAATCGACGATGGTCGTAGTGGCGAGGAACTGGTGCGCTGCCCGCTTTCCGCGGCGTGAGCGCGAGTGCTTTTTCTTCGGTACTGGTCCGCCTGGCATTGCTGTTCAGTCCTTCCGGGCGCTCCTCCTCGACATGCCCTACTCAGGGTCGCCCGTCGAGCGGTTTGCGGTCAAGGTGTTCTTAGTTCTTACTCAGCTTCATTGTTTCGACGGATGGCATGGCGTCCAGGAGCGGCCCCCATCGGCTGTCTCGCTGATCGTGGACGCACGCGCAGGACTCGTCGTTGCGGTTGACGCCGCAGCCCGCGCAGATACCCGCGCACTCCGCACCGCAGAGTGGACTCATGGGCAGGCCGAGCGAAATGTACTGGCGGGCGGTCTCGGTCAGGTCGAGGACGTTGTCCTCGTCGATTACGAGGATTTCCACCGGGTCGACATCATCGAGGAGCCGAATGCCGCTGATGGGGTCGAATCGGGGAATCGCCTCCTCGTCGATGGTTATCTCCACTGCCTGCATATAGGCATTGAGGCACCGTCCGCACTCGGACGCGACCTGTGTATCCAGCAGGGCCGTCACCCAGACGCTCTTGTCCGTACGGACGAACCGGACGCTGCCCCCGACTTCGATGAGGTCGCCGCGGAACGTGATACGGTCTTCGACCTCGTGCTCCCTGGTGGAGCCGCTGGTCTCACGAACAAGCTGCGAAACGTTAAAGTGCATAGCGATACCGACTCTTTCGGAATCGAGCAGGCGCAAGTAGCCTGAGGGGCCTATTGTAGGAGTCACCACTTCACGGAGTCAAGATTTTCGAGGTCGCGGCAGGGCTAGACTGAAGCTACAAGCAACCTGTTGCGACGGCAACCGCCCTGCAGTCCTGAAGCATCTAAAGCCAATTCTCTCCCAGGCGGGGCCCCATGTCTAATCCTCTTACCATACGGCTTGGTTTGCCCAGCCTTCGAGCTCGTCGTCGATCTTCGGGGCGTTGAGATAACCTGCTCGGTAGCGTCCGGCAAAGTCCTCGGTGTCGGCATCCAAAAGATACGCGCCCACGGCCTCCTGCAGCACCGCCGAACGGCCGCGCACACGGACCTCGGGATGCCGGTCGAACCTCTCCAGCATCTCCTCATCTAACTCGACCCGAATAGTCTTCATACACTAATGCTACCGCATCGGAAACGCCTTAAGCATGTCCAAAGGTAGGCCTCTGCCTGCCTGAGTAGCGCCCGCCACCCGCGTTCACCGAACGTAAATTGTGGAGGCGGAGTAGTCTACCGATTGCCGTCCACATAAGCCTTCACGATATCGATCACGAGGGCGACATCGTGCCCTGCGTCGATGAGGGGTGACCTCGGCGTCTTGCCGTTGACGATGCAGTCGTGGAAGTGGCGCAGCTCCCTGCGGAACGGACTCTCCCAGTCCAGGGCCGGCTCCTTCGCGATCGAGGTCCCATTTTGGTCGATCTCGTGGATCTCTACACTCGCCACCTCACGCGAGAAGCCGGTTGGGTACGACACGATCACGCGCTTGCTGTTTCCGTAGACCTCGAGCGTCTCGTAGAAGTCCCACAGGTCGGGCAAGTCGACCCAGGTGGCGACGCACCGGAAGTCATCGGGGTACTCCAGCGTGGTGGAGATGGCCCCGCCGTCCCGCCATATCTCGGTACTGATGACCCTGCTCGGCGTCCCGAACAGGTCGCGGAGCCCGTACAGGTCGTGGATCATGCTGCCCGCAACCGTGCTGAAAGCGCGGAGGATGTGCGGCGGGACATCCCCAATAGCCTGGCGTTCGGCCAGTCGCCGTGCGGCCTTCGTTCGTTCGATCACATCCTGCGGCACATCGTCGAATGACCGCGTCCTGAACTGCCGCACGTGCAGGTCGTTGTCCGGATGAAGGTGGTTGACCTGGACGAAGCGGATGTCGTCCATCTGCTCGATCTCGGGCTTTGCCACTTCATAAGCCGGCTCGTACAGCTTCATGTAGCCCGCTTGGGCGACCTTGCCGGAACGTTGGACGGCCTCGGCAATCGCGGCGAACTCCTCGTTGGAGTAACAGACCGGCTTCTCGACGAAGACGTGCTTCCCGGCGTCGAGGGAGGCCACGGCGACCTCCGTCTTGGGATCGAAGTGACACATGAGGATGGCGTCGATATCCGTATCGAGCATCTCGCGATAGTCGGTGAAGCGGTTCGGCACGTGGAACAGCCGCGCGGCATACTCGACCGCGGACGGAGATACGTCGCACACGGCGGCGACGTCGAACTCCTCCGCGAGCTCGGTGAGGAAAGGCAGATGGTGGATCTGCGCGATCGCGCCGCATCCGACAACGCCTATGCGTACGGGGTCCATCGACCTTCTCACGTCCTTCCCGCCAGCGGCGCTATGTCGTTCCAGAGGTCGGCCAGCTCGGCGGAGCGCCGGTACACCTCGAACAGCGCGTCCCACATGTCGCTGCGCGCCATTGAAGCGGAGTCGAGGTCGCCGTTTGCTATGGCAGCCTTTAGAGCTTCGGCTTCGTCCGACTGCGTGCCTGCCGCCAGGTCGGCGGCGTCGCGGACGGCGAGGGTGACGGCGGTCAGGCTGTCGAGCAGAACTCCGAAAGGGGTCGTCGTGTCCGTCTGCACATCGTAGGCGGTGGACGACGCGAATCGGTGTGACATCCGCTCGCCCTCCGGGGTCCACACGGTGTGCGTCGGCTGAATGTGCGGAGTCACCGAGAGGTACATGGTCATCGGCTTGTCGCCGAGTACGCGGAGCGAGTGGAGCTGGTCCACGAGGGCGACGCACATCTGGCCCGGCCCCACCTCGCCCGTCTCGCCGTCGATGGTGAACTCGGCCAGTCCGTCCAACACGAGGAATATCTCGTGACCGAGGTCGTGGGAGTGGGGCTCCGCCACCTCTCCCGCCTCCAGCCGCATGAACCGCGACCGGATCTGGGGCGTGACAAGCACGCTGCGCACGTCGGTACGGTAGTCGTAGACCTGTAGGGCCATGGGTTCTCTCCTCCGGAACGTCGGCGGAGAGTGTAGGAGTCTGCTCGACAGGGTGTCAAGAAGTTGGATCAGGCCGGTAACCGTTCAGGTTCCGTAAGAAACATCGGGTGGTGTTCCTTTCATCAAGGCCGAACGGTTGCAAGCGTCGGTATTTTCGCGCCGCTGTCGGTGATTGCACTCCGATAGGCGCTCACCTTGAGTTCGGCAATCCGAGGGGCGTCACGGTGATGTGGGCGTAGCCATAGGCTGAGCCACAGCCGTCTCTACCGCAGCGAGCCTTGTCTCGATATTGTTGAGTGTGGCCTCGATTGTAGTCAATCTTTCACCCGTTGTGGGCGTCGGGGTACCGCTTCCACAGGTAGGCAGATTCAGACTCGCCGCGTCACCGTCCCCAACACCTAACAGATTAGCAGGCACACATCCAGTGAAGTCGTTGCCGCTCAGCCGTAGATAGTTCAACTCGGTCAGGCCGTTCAGCGCTTCCGGTATCTGCCCGCCGAGGCTGTTAGAGGAGAGCGACAGAGACTCCAAGTTGGAAAGATTGCCCAGTTTGGACGGAATGGATCCGGTCAGGCTGTTGGAACTCAGGTCCAGCGTTGTCAGGGCTGACAGATCGCCGAGCCCAGCTGGGATGACGCCGTCAAGATCCCGGTCGGAGAGTGACACCCCTGCCACCCTGCCACCCTGAACCGTTATGCCGTCCCATTGCTCCATCGAACGACCCGACCACCAGTTCAGCGGAGCAGTACCGCGAAGGGCCGACTTTACTGAAAGAAGAGTCTCGCAGTCGCCAATGAGGCTAGGGGTGCTCGTTGCCACCGCGGAGCCTGTGACGCAAACGGAGTCTGACTGTCCACTGGCCAGACGGACGGTCACTGCCGAGACGAGAACGAGGATGGTTATCGATATGGCGCCAATGGCGATGGGTCTCATGAGGTTGCCCCCTTACGACAAGAACTGGCTGCTCTACCACGAGTCATCGACTCCACGGCACGTTCTTTAGGAAGGCCCGGAGACCGACCCTTGACGGTGTATTGGACTATGTGTGGCAACGACTCATCGTAGAGAGAGTCGTTACGATACCAATGCGCCACTTATGAGTCAAAAGTTAGTCGGGAAGACAACGGGTTCTCGCATCATGTAGTTACCACGTCGCTACGCTATTCCTCCGTTCGGCTCACCCGGTCTCCCCACGCATTCCCGCTAACCGTTCGAGGAACTCATCGTACGTCGATATGCCTGACAACGCCCTGATGAAGTCGCCGGTGGTGGCAAAGTAGGTGCGAAACTCGGCCAGCTGGTCTCCGATGGGGCTGACCGACGTTACGCTCTCCCCGTAGATGCCGTGCATGGCGAAGAAGGCCTGGTTGAGCTTGCGCAGCCCGTAGCCGCCGAGCCGCATGAGCCACCAGCGCTCCTTCATGTACTCCTCGGCTTCGGCGACCCTGCCCTCGGCGAGAAGCTCTTCCGCGCGCTGCCTGGTCTCGCGCATCATCCGCGTGAATCGTGGGTCGCGGTCCTCCTGGGGAAGATAGCGGCGCGCGTTGTCAGCGAGGTCGCCGCCCATGCGCGCGAATGTCTCGTCGCCAAGCTCGCGCCCGGCGATATCGGCGGCCGTCTCGTTGAGGGTCGCCATCTCCTCCGACGTCCAGAATGCCTGTCCGAACGGACGGAAGAACCAGTAGACGTGCAGCCACTCGTGCGCCGCCGTTCGCAGGACGGAACGCAGCGAGTCAGTATCGGCGACCAGCGTCGGGTAGGTCGAGAGTCCCGCCAGATTGCCCACGATGGCCGAGAGGTCGTACTTTTCGAGCAGGGAGTCCTCCAGCCTGCCGCGTTCGATGTACTCAAGCTCTGGACGGAGCAGCAGGCGTTCGAGTCGCGCGATCTTGTCACGGCGCGAGGTCACGATGATCGTCGGCAGGTGGCCGAACCTGATATCCACGGGCGGGAAGAGCACGTTGCCCCACCACCCGAACCCCTGCGTCAGGAGCACGGCACTCACCTCCGACTCGACGGCCTCTTCCGCCTTGGGGCGCAGCCCGCGCTGAAGTCCGAGCAGCTCGTCGAGATACTCACGGGAGATGACGGCGCCTTTGGCGCTGTTCGCCCCACCGGCCCTGGCGATACGGCCCTCGATCAGGCGCTCTTCCTTTGCCGCCAACCGCGACGTCTGAAGGTACTCGTCGACGATGGCGAGGCGTTCGTCACGGAGCGGTTTCTGGCCGGGAATCGCCTCCCACAGCAGATGTCCCCACTTGCCGAAGAAGTTGGTGATGTGCCACTGCACCAGCGAGAATACGTGCTCCGACGCCACGTCCAGCGCAGGCGTGATGTGCAGCCGGTCTCCGCTTGGCATTACCAACAGCACGGCAAGGAGGAAGGCCGCCAGCCACCGGCGAATGTGCAGTTGTCGTTGAGGTCGTTCTCTCAAAGGTACGGTCTATCGTGTCGGAAGTGTGGCGCTAGCGTATCACGCCATACGCGCTCACAAATTCCAACGTTTCGGCAACGTATCGGGTCATGCCGACCCCTTGAAAGAAGGTAAGGGCGGTAATTGAAATGGCGGCCACGTATCGCGGCAGCTAGTCCACATCCCCCGCCCACAATCGCTGCATCTCGGCGGAGGTGGCGAGAAGGTCGTCGAGCGTGCCCTCGGCTTCAACGCGACCATCCTTCAGGACGATGATGTGGTCGGCGCGACGGAGGGCCGCTCTGCGGTGAGAGACGGCGAGGACGGTGCTGTCCGGGCGGTCCGACAGCCGCTCCCAGAGGGTCTGCTCGGTCTCCACGTCGAGCCCGCTCGACAGATCGTCGAAGACGAGCAACTCCGGTTCTCGGACGAACATGCGCGCGGCGGCGGACCTTCTCTGCTGCCCGCCTGACAGCTTCACCCCGCGCGGCCCCACGACCGTGTCAAGCCCGTTTTCGAGATCGTCGATATCTTGTTCCAGCACGGCGGAGCGCACGGCCCCGGGTAGGTCCACACCGTCCTCGGGGAGGCCCAACAGAATATTCCCACGTAGCTCCTCGCTGAACAGGCGCGGCACCTGCGACGTATAGGCGACGCGCGGCGGCGCCAAGACCTCGCTGGCGTCCTCGACCGCCGTACCGTTCCACCGCAGTTCGCCCGCCTGCAGTGGAAGCGAACCGAGCAAGACACGCAACAGCGTGCTTTTGCCGGAGCCGACCCTGCCCGTAATGACCGTGAACGACCCCTTTTGCAGGCAGAGGTCTACGCCCTGCACACCGTGCTCTGAGTTCGGGTACACGTAGGTTACCGCACGGGCCTCCAGACTTTCGAGACGGTCTGCTTCAGTCTTCTCAACGGGGACCGGATCGGGAGCTCTTCTAAACAGATGGGTCGGATTACGTTCGACCAGCTTCTTGGGCGGGGAACCCGGCATCAATTCAAGGAGCCGCTCGATGCTGACACCGGTCTGCCGATATCCCGTCAATACCTCACCGATGCCCGCGAAAAGCATCGTGAACGCCTCCAAATAGAAGACGAATAGCACGAGGTCACCAACGGTGAACTGCCCACTGAGTATTGCCTGGCCGGCAACGATCAGAATTGCGCCCGTGCTGAAGCTCTGCACGTTGAGGAAGATGGCGCCTAGTGTGCGAGTTAGCAGCGTGTCTTTCAGGCCAGCGTGTTTGCGTGCCGCGTTCACACGGTCGAACTCGCCAAGGACATGGGACTCGGCTCCGGCGACCTTGATCGTCTCGGCGGATCCGAACATCTCGCCGAGGAAACCGACCACGTCCCCAGTTGCTTCTCGGCTTCTCTTTCGCGTCCGTGAAATAAGGGCCCTGGCTACGATAAAGACAGTGAGGACCAAAATGAGAGGGACAAATGCAACCAACGTGATCAGGGGAGAGATGCGAATCATGATGAAGACGGCGACTGCGGCGAATACAAGCTCCGCCGCGATGAACTTCGGCACAATAAGCATCACGCCGACACTTGAGGCATCACCGCGGAACCTGGTCACGGCCTCCCCAGGCGATGCGGGTAGGGTGCGGTCGCCACCCATGTTCATAAGATGTGCGAGAACGTTTCTCTGCAGAAGGGCGCCGATCATGAACTCGTTGGCGAACTGCAGGGCATATGTGCCCACGAACACCGCGAAGCGGGCAGCCGCAAACCCTACCAGTACCGCACAGAGTGTCCACACGCTCAGCGAGGTCAACGCATCCCCGGTCAGGGTGTTGAAGACCTCTCTCAAGGTCAGAGCGAATGCCTGCTCGAATCCGACGATCACCACAACCGCGCCAATAAAATCGAGCGCAAGCGTCCACTTGAACGTCCACGAGAGAGAAGCGAGGTATCGCCATGTGCTCATGACAGGACCTCCTCGAGACCCGTTTGGAGAAGACGGTGGAAGCGGGTGGTCGGGTCGGACGCCAGTAGCCTTCGCTCCCCGGCCTCCACGAGCCGTCCGTTTTCGAGGATGGCGATGTCGTCGCACCTCTGGATGGTTGCCAGATGATGGGCGACTATGAGAACGGTCCTCCCCCGGACCAACCTATCTATCGCTGTCTTGATGGAAGCCTCGGTACTGGAGTCTAGCCGCGATGTGGCTTCGTCGAGGATCACAAGACCAGGGTCCTTGAGGAATACTCGCGCGAAGGCGAGCATCTGTGCTTCACCAGAAGAGAGTCCGCCGCCATCCGGTTGAAGCACCGTGTCGAGCCCGTCAGGCAGCGAGTCGTACCATCGTGTCAGGCTCATCTCGCCGAGCACGTCTAGCAGATGAGCATCGGGCACGCTCCTATCGAAGAACGTCAGATTGTCACGCACCGTTCCATGGAAGAGCCGGACGTCCTGCGGCACGAGGCCGACCCCGTCACGGAGATCGGAAAGCCGCGCCTCTCGGATGTCCTCTCCTCCTATAAGTATCCTGCCTTCGTCGGGGTCGTAGAGACGAAAGAGGAGCCTCGTCATCGTGGTCTTGCCGCTTCCCGTTCTACCCAGGAGTCCCAGAAGCCTGCCGGAACGGAGGTCAAGGGTGACATCGTGCAGGACCGGCTCACCGCTGTTGTATGCGAAAGAGACGGAATCGAACCGAACGGAGAGCGGCCCATCGGGGAAACGGACACCACGTCCATCGATAACCTCTCGGCGGGTGCGGAGGAGGTCGTGGATTCTGATGACGCTCGCCCCGGCTCGCTGAAGCCCTTCCACCTCGTGGGAGACCCCAATTACCGGCCGCCTAAGCAGGATCGAGTACTGGTAAATGAGGAAGACCGTGCCGATGGTGATCCAGTCCCCGTAGAACAGATAGGCCCCAACGAACAACGACACCGCCAAGCCCGCGTTGCTGACGAACAGCGCGGTGTTCGTGACAACACTGGTAATCGCCGCTGCCCTGACGCGGACGCGGAACCACGACCACATATGGTCGAAGAAACCCTTCATGACGTGGGACTGGGCGGCGCTTGTTCTTATGTCCTCCCGGCCCGCGAGACGCTCCTCGATGAACCCGTACGTCTCAGTGCTCGCCTCACGATCGGCCCTCCAGCTCGATACGGACACGTTTCGCATCCGAATGATGATTGCCATGGAAAAGAAGGCGAACGTGGAAAGTACGAGACCGGCGAGCCAGTTCTCACGGAACAGAAGTGCGAGGACGGCTACCAGCATGACGATGTTGCCCAGAATCTCGACGGCGAAAGTGGAAAAGAACCCTCCGAGCGTCTCCGCGTCCCCATCGATGCGCTCGATCATCTCCCCCGGCGTGTGGCTGTTGTGGAAGGGCATATCGAGCGAAAGCGAGTGGCGGGCGAGGTCTGACCTCAGGGCGTTGGTGGCGTTCCACCCGACCTGGCCGCTCGTGTATGTCGCCAGCACCCCGATGACCTGCTGCACCAGCGCTACGGCCACGAAGACTCCCGCTGCAACCATGAGGTTACGTAGTGGGCTGCCCGCCACCGCCTCGTCGATGAAATACCGCATGATCTGGGGATTGACGAGCTGCAGCCCGATGTTGGTCAGGATCAGCACGGAGGCGAGGGCCACGATGCCCTTCTGTTGTCGGAGGTACTTGAGCAGAAGGGTTCGGTACTGCCGCACCGGGACCTTCGTGCGGGGGCCTGTGAAGCGCTGGATAACTTGGGTGACCAACTGTTACCTCGTTGGGTGTAGCGAACCGACGGACACGGCTTTACGAGGCCGAAGAAACGGTCGGCATTGCACTTCGACAGCTAGAAGCGGACAGGCCGTCCCCCTATGCCGACAGCGGAGACACGCGATCCACGTCGAAGCCTTGGGGACGCTCCATGTCCTTGTAGCGCATGAGCACCTCGACCCCGTTGATGCTGCGCTTGAAGCCGGCGCGCGGCTCGAACTTGAACATCTCGACCTCGACGAGGTTGTCCCCACGCTGGACGAGGTGGATGGGGAGCGAGAACCTGAACCAGTGGGCTGACATGCCGAGAGGCGCTTGGAGGTCCATCCCGCCGCGAAGTATCGTCCGCATCTCTAGACCGCGTTCGTCGGTGATCTCGGCCTGATCGAGCGGCAGCGCCTCGCCGTTGAACCTGATCTCGTACTCGTCCTCTATGCAGAAGTACGAGAACCTGATAGTCAGTATGGGCTTGCGCATCTCGCCGTCGGACTTCGCGCTCTCGATGTCGTCCTCGATGCGGATGGTCACCGACGACGTCTCCCCCTCCTTGAGATCCACAGGCAACTCGCGATGAGGCGTCGTGGTGGGCTCGCCTTCCATGCCTTCCCGCGGCTGCGTGATATAGCGCTTGTGACTGCGAACGTGTACTTCCGGGTGGGCAAGCTCGCGGAGGATCTGGTACTCGCGCTCGGCGAACGGCCACAGCAGGTAGCCGTGGTACTGTCCCGCCCAGCCGTCGGTTATGAGGTTCTGGTTGAGAGCGCGGTACATGTCGATGCTCGGCAGTCCGACGCGCTCGTCGTAGACGCGCCTCGGCGGGCGATAGTACGCGGCGCCGCCGTTGGCGTTGGCGGCGTCGGGCAGCCACGTCTCGCGGACTCCGGTCTCGGCCACGACGTACGGGTCCTGTCCGACGATATAGTCGAGCGACCCATCCCTGAGCCACTGCTCGGCGTCGAGGGCGTTCGAGAGGTTCTCGTCACGAAGTAGGCCGATACGGGCCATGACGCCGACCTCTCGGCCCTGCTTCTGACCTATTTGAACCGCCAACTCTCGAACTTCCGCCACGAAGGCGTTCATCGTCTTCGCGCCCTCGTCGAGGGCATCGCTCTTGAAGTACTGACTGCCGAACATGAAGTCCAACTCGATGCCGTCGGCCTCGTAGTCCTCCAGCACCTCGCGGATGACGGCGAGATTCTCGTCGCGGACTTCCTTGACCGCGTAGTCGTAGGCCCACTCGTTGCGGCCCGGCTCTCCTATGCACACCTCAGCCCCCCGCTCCCACTTGAGCCGTCCGCACCGTTCGCCGTAGGGCAGGTTGCCGGACTGCAGCTTGATGCTGGGGAAGACGGTGATTCCCGTTTCGCGACCCCGGCGGATGACCTCTCGGAGCTGGTCTGTCCCCTTCTTGGCGGCCTCCTCGACCATCCGCATGATGCGCCAGTCGATGTAGTTTTGCCACACCTCTTTCTGTTGGCCCACGACGCGGCCCACCTTGCTCTGGTGGAAGTACACGTCGCCGTAGCCGAGGCCGAGCGCGAGCAGATCGACGCCGGTGCCCGCGACCTCGTTGACCGGCCATTCCAGCATGTGGATGCTGGCGGGCGGTTCCATCCGCTTACCGTGGAAGTGGTGCGCGTCGTTATAGTAGATCAGGCGTGGTCGTTTCATGGCGTTCCTCCCGTGCTTTCGGGCCGTCCAAGAGTCCACTGTGACACCGGCCAAAGGATACCATATTCGAAGGCGCTCCATTTCCGGCCACACTACCGGGCGCTTTCATGCGTTCCCACGTATAATTTGGCGCGCTACACAACTTGAAGACGGCCATTTGGGAGAAGAAACATGAGCGAATACCCGCACCCCATCGAAGGCGGCAATCTTGGAGACGGATCGCCACTGGTACTCGGTGACGAGGCCATGATAGGCGATCTCCACGCCCCTTGCGATCCCACGTCGACGGTACACGTCCTCGATTGGGACGGTGACGGGGAGCCGGAGCTCGTCACTTCCGGCAACGACATCTTCGCGCACAAGTTCGTAGACACTCTCGCGGACGGGACGCCCGTCGTTGACAGAGGTCGGCGATGGGGCACCATATCGAGGTCGGCCCAGCGCGACGAGAACGACGAGGGCCTCACCGGTTTCCTGCTTACTGCGGCCGATTTCAACGGCGACGGCGCGGTCGAGGCTATCGTCGGTCTGCGGTACTACTCGCAAAAGCCCGTAGTCGCCCTATCGCTTGCGAGCGGAGCGGCCACCGACCGGGAGGCCGGACAGCCCGTTCTCGTACACGGGACGGACCTCGACGCGAGTTCGTGGGCGAAGGGCTCGACCGCCGCCATCGACTGGAACGGCGACGGCCGTCCCGACCTCGTGGTAGTCAGTCAGGGCGAGCGAAGCAGCTATCACATCGACCCCACGACCGGGATTTCACCAGAGGACCAGGCAGACAGGTACCATCGCGACGGTCGCTGGATCGGCGAGACCCCAACGCCGACACTGCACCTCTTCGAGAACACGGGCAAAGACGGCCGTATCGAGTTCACCTACGCCGGCCAGGCGAGCGTCGATCTGCCGCGCCACACGATGTGGGCATCGCCGGTCGATCCGACGAACGCAGGCGCCGGTCTCCTCCTCTGCACCTACTACGGCAGGGTCTACCACCTTCCGTTGATTGCTACGGGGTCTTCTCCGCAATGGGGCGCCATCGCCGAGCTGTTCACGATGCACAATGAACCGTTCAACCGGGTAACGAACTTCGACATCAACATCAGCGTGTCCGACGCGCTGGAACCCGGCCGATTCGACATCTTCGCGGGCGACCGGTCACAGTCGCCCTCATGGTCGCGCTTCCGAGCCCACGACGCGGAGGGCCGTCCCATCTACGACACGCCGAAGAAGATCAAGCAGCGCAACCCGCACGTCGGCAACAGCTTCTTCAGCGTCCCCACCGTCGGCGACTGGCGAGGCACGGGGACGCCCGACCTCGTGGTCGGCGGCGTCGAGGGGTACGTCCTGTGGTACAAGACCCTCTCGACCGATCCGCTCCGCTTCGCCCTGCCGGAGCGCGTGCGGTACGGCACGTCGGAGATACGCCGCCTGGCCGCTCCCGACCCCGCGGGCGGACATCATTGGGGCGGCTCTCAGGGCCCCTACGACGGCGACACGGGCGGCTACAGCAACCCCGTCCTTGTGGACTGGAACGGGAACGGCCTTCTCGACCTCCTCGTCAGCGACATGATTGGCCTCTACGACTGGTACCCGAACTGGGGAACGAAGACCGAGCCGGAGCTAGGTCCACCTCAGCGCTTGTACGTCTCTGACGGGGAACCTCTGCGCGGCCCGTGGAGGCAGCAGGCGGGCGTGGGCGACTTCTCCGGCAGCGGCCTCCCCGACATCGTCATCCAGGACGTGGACCTCGATCTCGCCGTATTCCGCCGGGTCGGGCCGGAAGACCCCTCCGTCTTGCACCCCGGAGAGAAGCTGCGTTACGAGGACGGCGAGACGATCAAGACGCACGGCGTCTACACGCCGGGTGGCGGAGACGGTCGCGGAAGGACGAAGATCAACGTGGTCGACTGGGACAGCGACGGTGTGCTCGACCTGCTTCTGGGCGTCGGCCCACAGCACGGCAGCCCCTACCGGGGAAGCTACGTCCTCTTCGCCAAGAATGTAGGCTCCAATGAAGAACCCGTCTTCAGGAGGCCCGAAGTCATCCTTTGGAACGAGGACGGCAAGCCGCTGGAGTTCTGGCGACACGGCGTGCATCCGGCGCCGGTCGACTGGGATGGCGACGGCAAGCTCGAGCTGGTGGCGGGGGCAGACCAGGGACGGGTCTGGTACTGGAAAAAGGAGCGCTTCGGCGCGAGCGCGACGGGCGATCCCACAGCGCCCCGCCGACCACAGGATGAGCAGGGCCTCGGTCGGGACGTTTGAAGCCGCGTACCCGCTAGGTTTGATAAATTTGAGGCCGTATTCGTGCTTTGAATTGGGACTGCAAACGGTGGTACTATGATAGCTGAGAGACTCCCATAACTCGTTCCGTTCAACCGGAAGGGACGGCGATGAGTCCTCTGGAGGGGCAATGAACTCCCGTTTCATGCGCAATGGCTTCATATACCTGCTGATCGTCGTGGCCGTGATCGCGATCTTCTTCACGCTATTCTCCGACGTGCCCGGTGGATCCAAAGACCGGGGAATCAGCGAAGTTGTAGCGATGGCGAAGCGCGGCGACATCGATACCATAGAGGTAAGTGGCGACCGGCTGACGATAATCACCACCCTGCAAGAGACATTCACTTCGCGGATCGAGCAGAACGCCAGTATCGTCGACATCCTGGTAGATGCCGGGATCGACCCGTATGCAGGCAAACCGCATATTGTGGTCGTGGGATCGAGCGGTCTCGGCAGTCTTTTCGGGATACTCATCAACTTCCTGCCGCTTATCTTCTTCGGCGCCGTGCTCCTGTTCATGATGCGTCAGGCTCAGGGAAGCACGAACCAGACGTTCAGCTTCGGGCGCAGCCGGGCGAGGATGCTCGTTGGCAACCAGCCGAACGTCACCTTCGAGGATGTCGCCGGAGCCGACGAGGCTAAGGAGGAGCTTGAAGAGGTCGTCGATTTCCTCAGATACCCGGAGCGCTTCGAGACGCTGGGCGCGCGCGTCCCGCGTGGCGTCCTGCTCGTCGGCCCTCCCGGCACCGGCAAGACATTACTTGCCCGAGCGGTCGCGGGCGAGGCCGCCGTGCCATTCTTCTCCATCAGCGGCTCGGAGTTCGTGGAGATGTTCGTCGGCGTCGGCGCGTCTCGCGTGCGCGACCTCTTCGAGCAGGCGAAACGCAACGCGCCGTGCATCGTTTTCATCGACGAGATCGACGCGGTCGGCAGGCACCGCGGGGCCGGACTTGGAGGCGGACACGACGAGCGCGAGCAGACCCTAAACCAGATACTCGTCGAGATGGACGGCTTCGAAACGAGCGTCAACGTCATCGTCCTCTCCTCGACCAACCGCCCGGATATTCTCGACCCCGCCCTCCTCAGGCCGGGCCGATTCGACCGTCGAGTCACCCTCGACAACCCCGACGTGCGCGGTCGTGAAGCCATCCTCAAGGTCCACATGAAGGGCAAGCCAATCGACGAGTCCATCGACATCGAGAGCGTTGCCAAGCAGACGCCGGGATTCAGCGGGGCCGATCTGGCGAACCTCGTGAATGAGTCCGCCATCCTCGCCGCGCGCAACAACCGGACGACCGTGCTCTACGAAGACTTCGCGGAGTCCATCGACCGCGTGATAGCAGGTCCCGCCCGCAAGTCGCGGGTCATTAGTGCGAGCGACAAAGAGGTAACCGCCTACCACGAGGCGGGGCATACCCTCGTCGGCCATCTGCTCGACGACGCCGACCCAGTCGCCAAGGTGACAATCATCTCGCGCGGTCACACTGGGGGCTACACGAAGTCGATACCCAACGAAGAGAGCTACTTCATGACGCTCAGGCAGGTTAAGGCCCGCCTCGCCACGCTCATGGGCGGCAGGGCCGCCGAAGAGGAGGTCTTCGGGGCCGAGCAGATAACGACCGGCGCGGGCAATGACATCGAGCAGGCCACCAATCTTGCGCGGCAGATGGTCATGCGCTACGGCATGAGCCAGAAGCTCGGTCCGCGCACTTTTGGCAAGCGCGAGGAACTGGTCTTCCTCGGCAGGGAGATCTCGGAGCAGGCCGACTACAGCGACAGCATCGCCGAGACCATAGACGAGGAGGTCCACAACCTCATCGAGGGCGCGTACATGACGGCCAAGAACCTCATCATCGCCCACAAGGACAAGCTGACCCAGGTGTCCAAGTACCTCATCGAGCACGAAACGCTCGAAGGCACGGCCCTAACCGACATGCTGAACGCCCCACCCCCGCCGCTGCCGGAGCCCAGCGGAGCTGATTAAACACACGGTTTAGGTCGTCCGGGCTAAGGTTACTACCATTTATATAATGACTGAGCGCGGTGGTGATTAAGTCCGGTAGTCATTGGATGCAATAGTTCCTACCCGCTTGTCGTTTCGCCACGCCCGGCGACACCGACTGGCCCTCGTCTCCCAGGAATCACCTCGACCGGCGTCGGAATCAGCCACTCCGCTCCGGTCTTGATCGCACCTCTTACCCGACCTTCCCGGGCCAGCTGACGCACTCTGCGGTCGGAGACGCCCAATTCAACCGCCGCTTGTCGTACCGTAACGTTGGCGACATCATCAGCCGGGGTTTCGGACGCAAACTCAAACTCGACGGGGCTGGGCTGCTTCAGCGTGCTCATCTCATGTATGAGGAACCCGATGACCTCTCCGTCGTCGTCCAGCCGCTTGAGTATGCGCTCGTCGTCGGTGGGGGTGAAGTACCCCTCTCTAAACGCCCACAGCACCTCAAGCATGTCCCCTTCGTCGTCGTACCAAACGGACACCTTAGTGCTCGTCATGCTCAGTCTCCTTTGATTTTTCTGTCGAGATAGCCGGTTAGGATGAAGGAGGGGCCTCTCCCTCGCTTGACCACGAGGCAAACATAGCGGCTCCTGCCCCGCAGGTCAGGATAGAGCCGGTAGTAGAGTTCCACCGTGGGGTTGGACTTGGAAGCTGTCACCGCGTCCGGCTTAGCGAGGGTTTCAGCGAATCGGTGCATCTGGTAGGCCATTTCAGGGTGCCTCCTGAGGATGTGCCGAAGCCGCTCGTTTGTGAGCCTGACCTCGTTTCCGTGCTCATCAGCAAAACGCCTCACGCCGATCTCCAGTACCAGATACCATACCGGAAAGTTTACCGCTCCGTGGAATGGACAGACAAGAGGTTAGTTCCGCAGGTTCCGTTCGATCGGGGAACTTTTGACTATTCAGGCGAATGGGACGTACGTCCTGCTGCACCCTGAAGGACTCGAAGAATTCGGGCTCAGTTCCTTATCGCACTTGAGTGTCCCACAGCCGCGCCCTCACATCGTCCGCAACACTACCCAGCCGCGAGGGAATGTCATCCCGTCCCTCCCTTAGCATGGCAGCCTCGGCCAGCAGTTCCACCCCTCCGAGGAAGTCGGACACCCGAATAAACTCTTCCTCCACCCCGCCCTCAGGGTCGGGAATCGTCGTCGTGGCGTTATGGTAATTTCCTAGAGGGAACGCCACTCCCGTAACGGCGTATCCCGCCAGGGAGAACGCCGTCGCCTCGCACACTCCGCCCGACATGAGCTGTCGCTGGACCTTGAACTCCGGCTCGCGTCTCCGGATGGACGCGACCGCCGCCGTGAACAGCCGCTCCGCCTCCGAGTCGAAAGTCGTGAGTGCGTCACCGGTTCGGATAACCGGCCCTGCCCCCTGCTCGACGCCGGGGATGACCGCGCTCGACTCAACCGAGACAATCATTGTCTCCCTTGGAATCGTGGCCGCCTCCGCCATCAGGCGAGCGCCGAAGAGACCACCCTCCTCCGCCCGCGTGAAGACCCCATATATGTCCGTTGCTGCTCCATCACGCACCGCTCGCTCCAACAACGCCAGGATAGCAGCGCACCCCGCGAGATCATCCACGGCACGCATCCTGATCGTGTCGCCGTCCAGCTCGAAGTCCGCGAGGTCGAACAAAACCGGCATAGGCGGCTGTAGATCAATGGTCTCGTCCAACCGCACCCGCACGAGCCGATCCGATGTACGATCATTCGGATCGACTGTGTCCTCGTGAGGCTCCGTAACACCGGGAATCCTCGTCCCATCCGGCGCGAGAACGAAGACAGGCACGGGCTTGGTGAGCGACGCCGCGGGCACTCCTCCCATCGCCCTTGCGACTACTCCCGTCCCCTCGATCTCCACGACCTCGAAGCCAGGATGGTCCATGTGCGCCACGAACGCAATCGGCGGGCCGGAGTTCTCGTTTGAGGCAGCAACGTGAGCGACGATGTTCCCAAACTCGTCACGTCGGAAATCGACTCTGCCCCGCCGCAACTCCTCAATGATATATCGCGCGGGCAGTCGCTCGAAGAACGGAGTTGCCGGGCACGCTCCGAGATCGCGAAGGAGCTCTAGGGCACGCTCCATCGTCAGCGTGTGCGCGGATTCAGAACGTCGTTGAGCGCGTCGCCAAACAGGTTCCACGCCAGCACCATCGACCATGCAATGACCCCTGGCGCTAACAGCATCCATGGCATCACACGCAGGGCGCTGATCGAACCGGCCTCCAGGAGCATCACGCCGAGGCTCGGTCGCGGCGGTTGGATGCCAAGTCCGATCCAGCTCAGGAAAATCTCCGTGCCCACCATCGTGCCCATTCCCATCGAGACGGTCACTACGATGGGGCTGATGGCGTTCGGGAGCAGGTGCCGAAAGAGGATGCGCGGCGTCGAAACGCCGATGGCGCGGGCGCTCTCGACGTACTGCGTCTCCTTGAGGTAGAGGATCTGCCCGCGCACCAGCCGCGCCATGCCGATCCACCCGAAGCTCACGAGGGCGACCGCTATCACCACGTAGTCGACCACCCCGGAGCGCACGAGGCCGTCCAGGAACGTGTTGTCCTCGACCCACCGCACGTATTCGATCATTCGCGGACGCAGCGTTGCCGCGATGATGATGACGAGCAGGAATTCGGGGAACGATGCGGCAATCTCGCCGATCCGCATGATGATCTCGTCCACCTTCCCGCCGAAGTACCCCGACATGAGGCCGAGCGAGATGCCGATGACCAGTCCCCCCGTGAGCATCCCTACGAAGGTGAGAATGACGGTGTTTTGAATCCCCCACAGGAGGCGCGTGAAGACGTCCCGCCCTGCCCGGTCGGTGCCCGCCCAGTGTTCGAGGCTCGGCGGCTCTCGGAATGCCGTGTAGTCCTGAGCCGTGTACTCATAGCCCGTCACGAACGTCGACAGAGGCGCGGCGAATATCCCCGCCAGCCAGATTACGGCGATGATCACCATCGCCCCGACCGCGAGCTTCTTCCGCATGAGCCGGGAAAACGCCCGCGCAAAATGTCCTCTCCGGTGACGCTGCGTCTCTTCGGCCAGCTCGTCGACATCGTCGGGAAGAATCTCAAACGGCTGTGATTGCGGTTGGAGCGCCACTTAGCTGTACCTGATGCGTGGGTCGATGAATGCGTAGGCTATGTCCGCCAGCAGATTGGCGAGGATGAAGGCCGTCGCGCCGGTGAGCGTTATCGCCATGATGACAGGATAATCGCGGTTGAAGACCGACTCGACGGCGAACCGCCCAACGCCGGGAATACCCATGATCGTCTCGGTAATGAAAGCTCCCCCGATGAGGCCCGCCAGCGCGAAGGCGAGGATCGTGACGATGGGGATTATCGCGTTCCGCAGCACGTGCACCGCATCGACTCGCACAGTCCCGAGTCCCTTCGAATGGGCCGTGCGGATGAAGTCCTGCCCCATGACGTCAAGAGTGCTCGCTCGCATCAGGCGCGTGAGTCCCGCGATGCCCGGTACGCCCATCGTTATCGCCGGAACGACGATGCGCGGGTCGAATAGTCCTCCCCAGCCCGAGCATGGAATCAGGTCGGTCTTCAGGCACCCGACCCACAGGAGCGCCGGCACCGCCACCATAATAGGTATCGACGCCAGGACGATCGTTATCGTTACCGCGGTTGGGTCCTGCCAGCTCCCTTGTTTGTGCGCGATGTAAAACCCCAATGGCAGACCGAAGCTGAGGCTGATGGTCATCGCGGCGATCGAAAGCTGAGCGGAGACCCACATCTTCGACATGATCAGTTCGCGGACCGGCTGGCCGATATAGCGCAGGCTCTCCCCGAAGTCGCCCCGGAAAAAGCCGTACATATAGTCGGCATACTGCACGAAGAAGGGCCGGTTCAGCCCAAGCTCCTCACGAAGCCGCTCCGCTGCCTCCGGTTTATACTTGTTGCCCATTATCACCCGAACGGGATCGCCCGGGCCGTAATGTCCGAGGGTAAAGGTAATGAGCCCTACGGCAAAGAGCATGATCGGTAGAAAGAGCAGCCGTCGGACGATGTATACCCACATGAGCCTGTATTACCTCGCAGTACGGGACGCTCGAATACGGTCCGCTCCGGCCGGAAAACGACGAAGGCCGCCACGTTCGCCACACGATACCCTATCACTCCCCAAACGACAACGCGCCAAGCCGCCGCCAAATCCCCCACTCTGTCATCCTCTCACCACCACCCGTCAATCCCACACGCCTACCCGTCATTCCCGCGAAGGCGGGAATCCATCTCCGGCGAGGCGCATCCCCATTACCGGCAAGCAACGCGCCTCACCGCTCATCCAAAGTCTGGGTGGGAGAATCGGTCCACCGCCCGGAGCAGCGTTCGATTTGGATATACAACGTCAGGGGACGGCGTGTGTTAGGTGTGTGGTGGATGGAGGAGTCGCCATAGCTTCGATGCTTCAACGGGGCAATACCTTTGAACCGCCTCGTCCTCGGCAAACGACAATTCGTGATGACCCCACCACAATAGTCAAGAAGCAGCGCACACAGCGGATGCTGCCCACCGTCATTCCGGCGTAGGCCGGAATCCAGAGAGTTCGGTCAGCGAATATACGGCGGCATTCGCATGAATCTTGATACGTATCCTTGACGTTAGTAACGGAACTCATTAGCATCACCGACATAGAACCGATTCGGAAGTCGGGACACTCAACGCCTCCCACCGGTTGGAAGCCCTGCGGGGAGACCGTCAGGGACAGTACAGCATCCGCGTCAACGACCAATGGCGCGTCTGTTTCACATGGACGGATCAAGGCGCAATGGAAATCGAGGTCGTCGACTATCACTAAGGAGAATTCCCATGAACGCTTCTGAACCCATTCACCCTGGAGAACATCTCGCGGAGATCATGGAAGAACTGGGCATCACCCAATACCGTCTGGCGAAAACCATAGGGGTGCCCCAGGTACGCATCCACGACATCGTCCACTGCCGCCGGTCGATAACCGCCGACACGGCCCTGCGCATCGGACGCGCCCTCGGAACGACCCCCGACTACTGGCTCAACCTCCAACGAATGTACGACCTCGACATCGCCCGCTCCAAGACCGACCTGAGCGCCATTAGACCGCTGGTGGAGGCATCGGCATGAGCGTGGTAGGGGTTGCTTTCCCCTAAACTGCAATTCGACTTCAAGAGTTTACGGTCCTCGGAGCCTCCTCCATGACATCTCAGTTGCCTCTTCTCGGAACCGGCTTCACAGAAGGCCGCTCAGGGCTGGTTACACCGCGTCACATCAACTTTGACATCAGCGGAAGTTCAGAGATGCAGGACGTGGCAACTGTCCCGGGACTCAAGTACATTGAGGGATTCTTGAGTCCGGAAGAACAGTCCTATAGCGTGGAGCGAGTCGATGCTGCTGCAAACGAGTGGCGCAATGATCTCAGACGCCGAGTCCAGCATTATGGCTGGCGCTACGACTACAAGGCACGCGCCATCACGCCCGACATGCACATCGGCGCATTGCCGGATTGGCTGGCAAGATTGGCCCAGAGGTTATACGAAGAGACCGGACTTTTCGACAAGGTGCCTGAGCAGGTCATTGTGAACGAGTACCTCCCCGGCCAAGGCATAGCAATGCACACTGATCATCGCGGGTTTGGACCAACCGTATGCACAATTTCGCTGCTGGATGATTGGGAGATGGACTTTGCGGAGCATTGGAAAGACAAGTCACCGGCTCTGTTGCAGCGTGGTTCTTGCGTTCTGCTAACTGATACCGCTCGTTCCGCCTGGCAGCATGGCATAGCCCCACGGAAGACCGATACGTTGCTCGGAGGACAGCGAAACCGCAAGCGTCGTTTGTCCTTGACGTTTAGGACTGTCCTCAACCGCGACCGGTTGAATGAATGATTCATAGATGCTGCTCAAGCATATGGCAGCATCACCCATCACCCGTCCACCCCCGGCAGTTCGGCGTCGTGCCCCCGCCTCCTGTGGGTACGCACTTGCGGTTCTTGAGGTCGCTCTTACCCGCCTCGATTGCGCCCTTTACTCTTTCGACGACCTCAGCCGGCGCCCACTGCGTCCAGAGGTCTTCGTGGTTCTTGAGGACGATCAGAGAAGCCACGTTCGGGTTTATCCCAATCCTGCCGCCGGTGATCCGAGCCGCTGCGGAGTCGAACACCTCGTCGTCCGCCGTAATCGACTTGAGGAAGTCCACGATCTGCGGAGCGCGCTCGCTCAGCCGTCCGTGCACGACGATGCGCGTTCCGGGCGTCGTCTCGACCATGGTGCCGATGTCCAACACCGCACCGTCCTTCGACCGCTCAGCCAGCCAGTCGCTCAGGTCCGGGCTTGTCTGCAGGACGATGTCCAACTCCCCCGTTTCCAGCAGTGCGGGGTACTCTTCGGCTGTCGTCTCGACCATCTCGACCGCGTAGTCATAGCCGTAGACGATGACATATCCTGCCAGATGGTTGTCGAGTTGAACTCGCTTGTCATCCCATATTCCCATACGCACCGTACCTTCGGTCGGTTCATACAAGGCGTCGAGGTACGTGTCTGACCGCTCTTGTGCCTCCCGTTCCATAATCGCCGCGGGGACGGGCGTAGGCGTAGGCTGGTCGGGACGGGGCGTCGGCGTCGGCGTGGAGGCCTTGACGGTCGCCAGTTCGCCGAAGTCCAAGGGGCTTTCCTGCGCCGGCGTACACGCGCTCAGGGTGACAAACGCCGCAACCGTTGCGGCAAGGCTTATAATCGCGCTGCGGACCTTCAACCAACCCATATTCATCCCCTCTCTCGCCCTTGCGGCGGCACGGCTCAGGATAGCGGCTGTCCGTTGCCGACAGTCTAGGAGCGTTAGCGCGTCCGTGTCAACCGGCGTTGCACCGCCCTTCATCCACGCGAACGCAAGTTCGCCAGCGACCCGACTCTGCGGAGCCCGACAATCGCGATCGCCGCGAGTACGCCGAGAGTGGAGAACGCGAACACCCAGCGGTACTCGCCTCCCGCAACGTCGAGGATGCCCCCGAAGAGCACGGGGCCGATCACACCGCCAAACAGTCCGAGCGAGGCCTGCAGAGCCATCGTCGAGCCCAGTCGCGACGGGTCGGCCACCTCGGTGATGCCGGTCTGGTAGATCGCCGAGTCGGCGGACGCCGCCCACCCGAAGACGACGCACGCGACGACGATCAGCCCCCAGGGCCAGTGCCCTATCCACGCCAGACCGACCGCGCACACGGCCGACAGCCCAAGGATCAGCGATGCAGCCGTCGTCCGCCCGAGCCTATCGGATACCGCTCCTCCCATGACGGGGCCCAGCGCGCCGAACGCAAGAGCCAGAGCCCCCACCTCCGCCGCCGTCACGATCGCACTCCCCTCAGAAACTCCCCGGGCAATCAGGATGGACGCGAGAAAGACCGGCAGCCACACTCGGAAGGCATACAGGTTCAGCGCGTGCACGGTGTAGCCGAGGATGACAAACTGCACGGGCCCGCTCTTGAGCACCGTAGGGTCGAGCTTTCCGCGTGAGACCGCCGGAGGCGTATCGGGAACGGAGCGCACCAGAAAGAAGATCAGCGGGAGGCTCACCGCCGACAGCGCCGCCACGAGGGTGTAGGCATCTCGCCACTCCATAGTCGCCATGAGCCAGCCGGTGAGAGCGAGCGAGCCGCTGTGCGAGGCGTACTGCGCCGTCACGAACAGACCCATCGCCGAGCCTCGTCCGGTCCGCTCGAACCGCCGTGCCACGAGTCGTAGGCCGGGGATGTACACGCCGAGAAATCCCACTCCCCCAATCAGCCGAAGCACAACGCCCACCACGACGTCGTGGGTCGTCAACGGAAAGAGGAGGTGCGCCACCACGGAAAGGACCGCCGACACGTACATGATCCGCTTGGGGCCGAGACGGTCGGTCAACGGCACCAAGTAGAGCGCCGATGCGGCGTAGCCGGCGAGATACGCCGAGAATAGCGCCCCTGCACCCGCGTTACTGAGGCCAAGCTCGGATTTGATTGCCGAGAGCGCCGCCACGTAGCTGGCGATCGGCAGCAAAATGATGAACAGCGAGACCGAGAGCAGGACGAGCCACACGAGGCCGGGTCCCTGCGGCCCTCGTGGTGATTCCATGCCTTGCGGTTCGCTTGCCAAAGGCGTTTACGTCCTTTCTCCGGTCGCCGCAAGATGTGAACTATACGAGCATCAAAGGACAATATCAAACTGGACCGGCGGAATGAGTGTACCAAAGAACCAAATCCGTTCGTGGTGAGCTTGCCGAACCATGAACGGCGGTTCGACCCTTCGACAAGCTCAGAGCCTGCCTCGCACCTAATACCGGGGTGAACGGACTTGTTTGTCTGCACCCCCTCAGCTATCAGGGGGCCTGCCTGATATTCTCTATCATGCGCCGTGCCGTCGTTGTGAGATCGGCGTCCTGCGTCACCTCCAGCACGCGCTCGAGGTCACGCAGCGCCCGGTCACGCTCGTCGAGGTGGGTGTACAGCTGCGCGCGCTGCATGTAGTAGACGGCCTCGAAGGGTCTCAGTTCGATTGCTTTCGAGAGGTCCTCCAGGGCCGAGTCGACGTTGCCGTCCTCGAGGTTCACCTGTGCGCGGTTGTGGTACGCCTCGGCGTACTCAGGGTCAAGCTGGACGGCCCGCGTGAAGCTGAGGATGGCCGACTCGTTGTCGCTCATGTACATGTAGACGCGGCCCCGCAGGTCGTGAGCCTCCACCAGGTCCTCGTCCAGCTGCAATGCTTGGTTGACGCTCGCCATGGCGGCGCGGAGGTTGTTGGTCTGTAGCAGCGCCCTGCTCTGGGCTACGTAGGCCTCCGTGAAACCTCGATCGCGCCGTATCGCCTGCGTATACTCCTCGCGGGCACGCCGGTAGCTGCCGTGCTCCTCGTACTGCAGCCCGCGCTCGTAGTGCTCACTCGCAAGCTCCTGCTCGGACGGCCCGAAACAGCCGGCGGTCAGAAAGACGGCTATGGCGCAAAGAGCAAGGAAAATACCCGTTGGGTACGTCCATAGCGTAGGGCGTTGTTCGTTTCGGAGCACCGGACCTCGCAGGGGACGGCGTTGAACGTCGTCGTAGCTATTGAAGCACAAGGATGGCCCGGTCGCAAACGGTAACCCGTAGGGCCATGTCCGGGCGGCCGGCCAACGCGGCGCCGGCGCCCGACACGGTCCCGCTCAAAGTGACCCCTACTCTACCGCAGACTGCTGGTTTTCCTCCACAGTCACGCTTTCGCCCAGGCTCTCGGCTCTCCACTGGGGGTTGTAGTACGAGTACACCTCGGAAGTGACCGGCTGGGCGCGAATCGGATGGAGCGCTCTGGCGTCGAATTGGACCTCTACGGTCTCGTTGGGGATCATGTCTTCGATATAGAAGACCACCTTACGACCGGCCACGTCGTAGCGCTTGATCTTGGGACTGTCGCTAACCAGGGCTTCGACCGTTTCGATGACCGGGGAGAAGCCGGTGGGAACGGCGATATCGAGAACGACCATGCCCGCCTCAAGGGCTGCGGGCGGGACGAACTTCACCGTGGCGGAGACCGTGATGAGGTCGTCGACCTCGATGTGATCGGTGTTGTAGTCAACGTCGATCTGGAAAATCTCGACGGGCTGTATCTCCACTTCGGGACGGTTGAACCTGTGCACCACCTGTACAACTGCGTCCCCGCTTCCCTCGGCGACTATTTGGATGTCCTCTCCGATGGGTACGCCCACGACCTGGACCACGTCGGCGTTCGTCACGTCTATCTTTACCTGCTTATTCCAGTCGCCCGATGTCAGGGTGACGGTCATATCCACGTCGAACTTGGCGTCCACGCTGAACTGGATGAGCGCCTGGAGTCCCACGACGGTGTCCTGGGTGGAGCTGTAGCCCCCGAAGGCGTTGCGCTGCGTCACCAGCCATCGCGCCGCTTCGGCGGCGTTGATCCGGTCGCCGTGCTCCAGAAGTGCGAGGACGGCGTACCCCGTATTCTCGACCGCGGTGCTCGTACCAACTCCAATGTGTCCTGTGCGCGGCTCAGGCTGAAGCGCGGGCGTTTCCCAGTGGAGACCGTTCTCGTCACGAACCGCCATCGCCGTCAGCCGGTCGTAGGCGTCATTGGCTCGCCCGCTGTCGCCAAGCTCCAGGGCATAGGAGACTATCGCCATCGCATAGGGGTCTTCAATATCGTCCAATTGCCCTTCGAGATACCGGATTGAGCGCGCGGCGCCCGATGTCTCGCCTGCTTCCTGCAGCGCTATGGCCACGTATGCCGTCAGTGCGGTCGCGCCCTTGACTCCGCCGAGCAGCTCCTGGTGGTGGAGGAATCCGACACTCTCGAAGGAGCCATCCTCCTTCTGATGTCCCAGAATCCACTCGCTCGCCGTCGTTAGGACGCTCCGGTCAACGTAGATGAGACCGTCGGCCTGGGCGAACGTCTTGAGGACGAACGCGGTGAGCCAGAGGCTTCCACTGGCGTCATTGTCTCCGAACGCCGAAAAGCTCCCGTCGGCGCGGCGATAGATTAGCTCACGCTGGTATCCGGTCACCATCAGGTGCTCGGCCTTCGCCATCACCTCCGGCTTCAGCTGCCCCGTCTCCTGGAGGTACCGTGCCACGAAGACGTTGGGAGCGAAGAGGATCATGTTCTGCTCGCCGCAGCCGAATGGCATCCGCAAGAGGCCCTCCAACCCCTCCAACGTCTGGCTCAGGTAGTTTCCACTGAGGGCGACGTGCGTCCTCGCCGACCCGGGGATCGACCCCGGCGGCATGTCGTTGTCGAATTCGAGGGAGTCTCCGTCCGAAACGATCTTGTTCTCGACGATCTCGTGACGGACGCCCTCCGGCTCGACGAGCAGCTCGCTGATGACCGCGTCCGCCTCTCCGGAGCTGCGCGCGGTCACCTTCAAGGGCACCGTGCCAAGCTCGGTCAGGCGGATCTTGAACTCCAGTCCGCCTATGTCGTTGGGCCCGACCGATACGGTCTTTGCCGCATCGTCAAGCAGCGTGAAGCGGTCGGACTCTTCCAACTCCACGAAGAACTCCTGGGTAGAGTCGAGATAGTTGTAGAGTGCAACCTTGGCGGAGAACTCCTCGCCCCTGATAGCGGAGTACGGCAGATCGACCTGAAGGAAGAACGGCTGGAAGACCCGCAGCTGAGCTTCCGCGATGCCGAGGCCGTGCTCCTTCGAGAGCGCGACGGCCCGCAGCATCCAGGTCGTGATGCTGTCGGGGGCCTCCGCAGACAGCGACGCTCGTCCTTCCTCGTCGGTCATCACGTCGTCCCACAGCCACGTCTCAGGGAAGAACTGGCGCACCCGCTGGACTTCCGCAAGGTCGCCCGGCGCTGAGGGCGCGGGAGCGGGAGCGGCGACGGGGGCGGCGACGGCTTCCATTACCTGCGCTTCCACCTGTCTTAACACAATCTGCCTTCGGGACTCTTCGCCCGCCGGCACCGTGCGGTTGGTTATAACCACGAGGCCCGCGTCGCGGAAGGTCTCTACGGCCCCCTGCGTCGTGATCCCGGCAAACGGAAACGGCCGGGCCTCGTGCAGCTCGACCTGCGGCTGTTGGTAGAGCCGTTCGAGCTCGGCGAACACCTGCTGCAGGTTCAGCCGGTTCTCCGCGAGGATGAACACCGAGCGGTCAACCGCGGCAAGTCCGACCTTTGCCTTCCCCTGGGTGGTCAGTGAGATATCCACCGCATCTCCGGGGCGGACTTCGTCGCTGCTAAACTCCGCGCCGACCTCCATCGGGTAGCTGCCCGTCACGTCAAACGGAAGGTAGTCGGCGGCCACCTCGCTGTTTTGCAGCACCTGATACGCGACGAGTCTCGACGAGGGGGCCATCAGCGGTGAGACCGTGAATGATATTTCAGGGGTTGCCGATACGTCGGAGAAGACCACCTTGCCACGCGAGATTACCTCGTAGTAGAAGTTGCCGCTTGGACGCGTAGAGTGGACCTTGAACTGCGCCAGGTCTCCCACTTCGAGGGAACCTTCGATCTGCTCCAAATGGATATAGCTTCCGGACGGAGAGTAGCTCGCCTCCAGGGTGGCTGTCGCATGGCCGCCGCCGGCATCCGCCAAGAGCATGACAGCTATGCTGCCCTCAGGTGGCTTGATGGTAAAGAGCGCCTTGCCGTTGACCGTGCTGACGCGTCGCTCTTCGGCTAACTTGATGGAAAGATCCTTGTCGTAGTAAGAAACTTCCAGTCTGACTTCGCTGTCGACCGGCCTGTTGTCCGGCGTCTCCGTCACGAGGAGTACCGACAGCGGCAGTGTTGGCTTGAAGGAAGGGCTTCCCGGTATGAGCTGGATGCTGACCGGGGAGGATACGACCGTCAGGAGCGTGGTCGTCTTCTCGACGTATCCGGTCGACCGCTCCCGGACGGTAATATCGAGCGTGACGTTTCCCTTGCCGCCGGAGCCGGGGACTCCCGCGACGTAGCCCGGAGCCGGCAGCTCGAACGAAGCAGTCCCGTCGAGTTCCTGCGTGAACTCCGCAAATTGCTCCCACTCCCCTACGTACTTTGAGGCAACGATCTCCACCTCTCCGCGCACCGGCTTCCCGAAGCCGTATTCCGCCGACACCGTGCCCGTGATCGGATCGCCTGCAAGCGCCCAGTCTTTGGGCAAGTCTACGTCTACCTCGTACTTGGGCAGGACGTACCGCTCGACCCGGACATCCACCTGGGCCTCCTGGTCCTCCGACGACGCCCTGATCTTCCAAACGCCGAGATTGGGCTCGGTCGAAAGGGGCATCGTCAGACTCGCCATCCCATACTCGTCCGAGCTGACCTCTTTCCGGTAGACCTTCGTGCCCTTTGCATCCTGCACCTCGACGGTAACGTCCCCGGACACGGGCTTGAGCTCCAGGTCGAGCAGCAGTACGCGGATATGCATATCCTGACCGGGCTTGTATATGGGTTTGTCGGTCTCGACGAAGAGGACGTCCCCGGCCTCCACGCTCAGACGCGCGGTCTCCTCGAAGCCGGGACCCTGCACCTGGAGTTCGTAATCACCCTTGGGCACATCGGGTACATCGAGCGGGATCGTGCCCACGCCCTCGATGGCGCCCTCGGCTTCCGCGACTATTGCGCCATCCTTGAACAGCGCGAGTCGAACGGCGCCTCTAGCAGGCTGGCCATCTGAGAACAGGGACACCGAGATGCCCTCGGTCTGCCCGGACCTCAATACCGATGGGGCTAGCGCCACGTAACCGTCGACCTGACCCGAAGTGACGGCAGGCCGGCCCGTCTGTGCAGGGGTCGGCGTGGGTATGACTGGTGTCGGCGTAGCGGTCGCAGTTGGTGTAGGTGTGGGTGTAGACGTGGGCGGGACTTGAGTCGGCGTCGGTACCTGGGTCGCGGTCGGGACTACCGGGGTTGGCGTCGCCGTGACAGTCGCCGTGGCTGTCGCGGTCGGGGTGGCAGTCGCCGTGGGAATCACCTGCGTCGGCGTTGCTACAGCCGTCGCGGTGGGAGTGTATGTCGGCGTGGCCGTAGATGTCGCGGTGGGACTGGACGTTGCCGTAGGCATGACCTGCGTCGGCGTTGGTACAGCCGTCGCGGTGGGAGTGGGCGTCGCGGTGGGCATGACCTCGGTCGGCGTCGGCGCCACCTGGGTCGGAACTGCCGTCGTGACCGGACTTGGTGGAAGCGCTCTTGCGATCTGAGTCGGCGTGGGACTCGGAGGGTCCCCGCACGCCGACCAGACCAAGCTGAGCGCGATTGCCGCCACCAAAAATATAGTTCGTTTGAAGCTCATACCTATTCCTCATCTTTATCGCGAGCTTGGGAAATCGTCAATCTGATCGCCCTGTTCTTCTATAACGTCCTCGAATACATACTAGGTGGCAGGACCTGACTTGCTCGATGCGCCGATGACCCCGGTATCTTCGAACACTGCCACGGGCTGTGCCCCTCCCTCCGGCCGGTCTAGTGAACACATACGCAGCATTCCCGGCGGTGATATTGGCGCACAGCCCGCAGGAATCCTCGCCAATTACCTCGAACGGCAACCCTCCTACTGGGCCACGAACGACGTGACGGTGTCCGAGTTTACGCGGACGGTGTACTTCTCGCCCGGCTCGAAGTCCGAACCGAGGGGGACAACGGTCTCCACAAGGGGATAGTCCCTCGTACATGCTGCCTGTTGATCCGAAACCTGATGGTGGGTGATGACCACCTCGATCTCGTTCGACTCTCTTCGGCGGATTTCGTAGCCGTCGAACTGGGAACAGCTGCTGCCCGCGGGCAGGCGGGACGCGACGTTCAGCTGATACTGCGGCGGCGCGCTCTCCAACACCGCAATTTCCGCACTTACGATGGGCGACTCGCCGATGAAGCTATACCCAAGGCTCTCCCTCGGCACGCTGAACGTAGTCACCAGTGATTCATTCACAATGACTTGGTACGTCTCCCCCGCCTCGAGGGTCGCCGTGATCGGCTCCACCGCATCGAGCTCGACCACCTGCTCGTCGCAGGAAATCGCCCAAGAGGTGGCCGGAGGCTGCATGAGGGTTATCGTGGCGATGATCTTGTTGCCTTCTACTTCCAAACTCTGGCCGCCGGGGCGCGCGCAGTTCTCTATCGTCGACTGGTAGTAGCCTATTCGGAGGAAGAGCTCCGGCTCGTTCGGGATAAGGTTGGCCCACGCTACCTTTGCAGGCGTCTCGACCCATTGTCGCCAATCAACGCCGTCTTCGACCTGGTCCGGCGGAGGCTGCACGAGAACCAGGACCATGTCCACTCTATTCGGCTTGCCGCCGGTGATTACCTCGTACGCCGTATCGTTGATGAAAGCAAGGCGGTCGTCCGATTCCACGATCCTGGCAGTAACAGAATAGACACTCCGTGAGTCGATGTCGTCGCGGTTGTACTCCACCTTGAATTTGATCGGCACCTGTCCAGGGTCGGATATGGTCTGCCGAGCGATGAGCGGTGCCGCGGCGTCCTGGTAGGAAACGTCCCGCAGCGACACGACGAGCTTCGCGCCCGGTGAGAGGGCCAGCCGCTCCCGGTAGGTGACGCTGCCGCTCACCGATGCGTTTGGACTCTTGCCCGACGACACTTCAACCGTGGCGTTAGCCGGTGCGGGATCATCTCCGCATGCCGCCAAGGCCAGCAGGACGATCGAGACGCCAACAACGGACATCAGCGCGTTCTTGATCTTGGACTTCATCCTCACAACCTCCCGAATGACGGTGTGTCAGACTCCATACCATATAGACGACGGCGGGTGGAGATTTGTTCCCCTACCAATTTAACGCCGCAAACGCGGGCCTCAGAGCCGGTATGGATCGCTCAGTTGGGCCTAGTGGACCGAAATCTTTGAAATGACGGGTAGTAATTGGAGATTTGATTCGTGCTTTACACGACAGGGCGGGTTTCAAACCCGCCCCTACCAAGTCATAGCCTCGTTACCCTTCAAAACTAGGATGTTGAACCACTAGTACCGTTCCCATTTGAACATGATAGTCGAATTGAGAGGTGCCTTATCCCCTCTCCCTTGACGGGAGAGGGCTAGAGCCTGCCCCGCACTCGATGCGGGGGTGAGGGTGCTTTGAGTAAGCTACAAGAGGTCACAAGAAACCCATACTGGAAGCGACAAGAGAATCGTGGCCTCGCCGCGCCCCTACACCGACACCACCGTCTCCGTGTCCCCCGCGTCGAGCGCATTCATGTACGCCAGCACGAGGTCCCGCGTGCGATACGAGCCGAACTCGGCTACTGCGACAGCAGTTCGCCGACCAGCGTCTGGACCGCACGGCCTTCTTGAGAATCCACCAACCACTTCCGAAGCTCGCGGCGAGCGATGGTGACGGTTACGCGATCTCGCTCCCGGCGAAGCTTGGCGAGTTGCTCAGCCGCGCCCTCCGCGGCGGCCTGACCTGCTTCGGATAAGGAGACGTGCAGCGGCTCGTGGGAGTCAAACTCCGGAATAGGAAGCTTCCACAGCTGCTTCTGCAAGTCACGCGCCCCGAACTGGCCTTTGGACATGAACTGTTCTACTGCTTGGTACAAGGCTTGGCTGTTGATGATAGCGAGTAGATAGTTGGCTTCCTGCTCGTCTTTGCAGGCAATCCAAAAGAGTTTGTAGTCGACCAAAACATGATCATCGTGAAGGACGGATGCCGTCGGGGCGCCATAACCGCTGTACACGACTCGAATCGGCCTTCCATCAGAATTCTGTCGCCATTTGAGCTGAGATGAAAGCTTGCCGTAGTGGTCCAAATTCCCCAGCAGGTCTAGTTTGTTGTGGCGTTGTTTATTCTCTTCCCACAGAGCGCTGATGATGCGCCATCGGTCACGCATACGACGCTCTAGTCCACCTAACTGGATACCACCTACTCCAGTGGGGTCAGCGGGTATTTCTCCATCGGCAATCCTGAGTGGCAAAACCGCCTTAAGAGGCTCCAGCATAGCGTATGGGACAAGGGTCTCTCCCAAATGCACATTAAAGACGTGTTGGATCTCGAGGGTCTGTCCGGCGATTCTCGTAAGGTCAAGGCTCCGCCAGGGGTTCTTGTCCTGAGAACCGCGACGCGGGTTGACGGTGATGGTCTGACTGGCCCGGACTACGGCAGGGTTGGTTATCTCTTCCACGAAAAAGAAACAACGTGGATAGATGTCCGCTCCCTTGCGGGAATGACCATTGTAGGGAGAAGCAATATCGGCTGAGGCGTCGGTCATGGGAACTGAAATGCGCTGTACATCGCGGGTGCCGGCTTCGCCAAGCCAGCGCTCCACCTCGCCCGACAATGGTATCCAGTCGGCGTTTTCACCGGTTCTCTTGGCAAACACGACCGAAGCCGGTAGAGGGAAGAAGGTATTGGGTTCCATCCGCTCTAGATCCCAAGCGGTCTTATAACCAAAATCAACCGCTAGGGTGCGGCTCGGCGTGCGGTTCCTTCCCCGGCCGATTGCTTTTGCTCGCCACGCGCCGGTGCGCCACTTGGAATGTTGGCCCGTCAAAAGGGCGCTGTAGGGCATCACCATCCCGATCACGCCATCGTCCTTCAGGTATAAGTCGGCACACCGAGCGTAGAAGAGGCTTGATATATCTTGAACGGCAGCGTACTTACCGCCCGCCCAGATGCCGTAGAGGTTTCGGCTCTGTGTCTCCAACTCCGTACGTAGGGTACTGGCGGTGTTGCGATAGATCAGCCACGGCGGATTGCCAATGACCACATCCACCTTGTTCCGCGAGAGAGCGACGGGACGGACGAGGTTTCGGGTGTAGTACGCCCAGATGTGGTTGCGCCCCTCGGAGTGGAGTCGGCGCATGGTGTGGATGGTCTCTTCGAGAGCATCCCGCTCGACGGGATCGGTTATCCCGTTGTCGTCGAGGGCCAGTATGGGGTCATCGCCCCGCTCTATGGCGTCCGCAACGTCGCTCATGAGGGAGTCGAAGTCGCCTGCCCGTTCCACGAGGCTAACGGGGAAGACGAGGGCCGTGTTTTCCTCGTCCTCGATCTCGATCCTCACCTCGTGTTCGGCGAACATATCGCCGGTGCGGAACCGGAGTTGAAGGGAGTCGCCGAGGTAGATCGGAACGGAGACGGAGGTCTTCTCGGAATCCTGGATGGCCCGCTTCGCCGCGAGTGTCCACGCGGCCCGCGCGAGGTGCACGGCCACGGGGTGGACGTCTATACCTGTCACTGCGTCGTGGAGTTTGTCGAACAGCTCTTCTCCCGCAAGCCCCTCTCGCTCCGCGCGTTCCATGAAGTGGTTGACCGCCTCTACGATGAACGTGCCGGAGCCGCACGCCGGGTCGAGCACCCGTTGCTCTAACGGGTCGGTGACGAGTTCTTGCACCATGGCCCGTGCCAGCCAGTCCGGCGTGTAGTACTCGCCGAGCCGTCGTCGCTCGTCGGGCGGGATGACCGTCTCGTACAGGATGGCGGCGATGTCCGGGGGCGCGTTCGTCCAGTCGAAACGTGCAATCCTGTTCGCCAGCGCCTTCAGAAGAGGAACTCCGCCCTCCACCTCGGACGGCCACGCGAAGAAGTCCGATTCCACCACGCCCTGCAGTCCCGTGTCGCTCTGAAAACGTCGTCCCTTGAGCAGGTCCTCCGGGTCGTTTGCTGCAAGGCCGTAGATGTCGATTCCGAATGTGGCCTGAACGACCATACCCACGACCATCGACAGGTAGGTATGACGAACGAACAGGTCGTCGATGTCTTCGGTCTCGCCGACCGCCTCTCCGAGCGCCGCCCTGAGCAGGTCGCCCCACAATCTCACCTTCACGCGGATGGTCTCCGAGTCCTTGTTCCGAGCGTACAGCTCGCTCAGGCGGGCTATGTCCTTGCGATAGCGTGGGCTGTCGGGGCCGAAGTGCTCTGTCGCGCCTTCCCTGTCCAACGGTATGTCGTCCCGCGATTCCAGCGCCTTGTCCCGCAGCCACTCGTAGAGCGGAAGCCACCCGTCGGCATTCTCCAGGGTGAAGGCGTAGGGATAGGTCGTCTTGACCGCGCCCGCGCCCGGCCAGCGAAGCAGCCAGTGCTTCCCGTCCGTTAGCACGCCCATGCGATGCCGGCCGCTCTCTTCCTCCGACTGTTCGAGGTAGCCGTCAAGCTGTTCGACGTTGTCCGGGTCGGGGTCGAAGCCCTGAGTCGTCCCGATCCTCCGCTTGATCTCTACGAAGGTATCAAGGGCGGTGAGGTCGACCGCCGTCCGTGCGCCGAGGGCCGGCGCCTTCTCCTCGACGATCTCGGCGCTCTTGGCGAGGTTCGTGAGGATGAGAAAGTCGCGTATCGCGCTCGTTATGTTGGCCTCGGCCTCGTTCAGATCATGTCGACGGAGGATTTCACTAGCCGCCTCCGGGTAGCGCTCGTCGTTCACATCAAGATGCACGACCATGCAAGGGTTCCTCTCGAAGCCTCATTGTTCCGCGCGCATCATAGACCATGCGTTCTTGCCCGTCAAGGTAATCCAAGCCCAGAATTCTCTACAATGCCCCCTCTGCGGTCTCCGCGTCCTCTGCAGTGATCCGGCATCCCGCATTTGACTCAATAGAACACACGTGCCACAATGATTTCATCAGATCAAAACCGCCAACCGGAATATCTCGCTCCCAACAAGGAGCGAAGAGTGAAGGATGTCAGCAAATGTCCGGCGATGTCCGTCAAATTTCGGACCCCTAGGAGGTGGCAGCCTGCCGGAGACCAATCGGTCCGACCGCCGCACCATCAGCCGTCCACGTCCTCGAATGACCGGTCCAATTTGACAATAATGAGCAAAATGCAACAGAATGCAGCACCATGCAACATTTCTTCGAAAATTCCCGCCCTCTCGTGACCCTCTCAGCCCTCGCGCCGACCGTACCACACTCCACTCCCTCCACCCCTCTGCGCCCTCCGCGCCCTCTACGGTGAATCTCCCTAGCGATCTCTCCGCCCCCTTACGCCCGAACGGCGAGTTCCCTCACTCCCCGTCCAGCGATGACAGCACGTCGACGAGGTTGTCGATCTCCTCTTCGAGGACGAAATAAGGTATCGACACCCGTAGCTCGTCGTCCCTGCCGCTCACGAGGATGCGGTGCTTCTCCCACAGGCGTCCCGTGAGATCGCGCGCGTCGATGCCAACGTGGAACGTCGATATCCCCGTGCTGCGGACGGGGTCCATCGGCGTCCTCAGCGTGAACCCCGGCACGTCCGTCAGACGCCGGCGAAGATTGTCGGCCAGCTCCCAACTCCGCCTCGCGATGTTCTCGATGCCAATCTCCTCGGCCATGGATATCGCGGTCGACAGCGAGCTGAACACCGCCTTGTCCCTCGTGCCGAACTCGAACTTCGCCGCCGTCGTCAGCGGCTCGAACTCGTAGGTGTCGTGGTCCCACGTCGGGGCGCTGCTCGCCCCGATCCACGTTATCTCCAAGTCGTCGAGCCTGTCCGCGTCTACGTACAGGAAGCCTGTCCCCTGCGGGGCCAGGAGCCACTTGTGGCCGCACCCTGAATAGAAGTCGCAGCCGAGCTCCTTCACGTTAACGGGGATGAGTCCTACCGCATGCGCCCCGTCTAGCAGCACGGGCACGCCGTGACTGTGGGCCATATCCGCCACCTCGCGTGATGGCAGCACGAACCCCGTGCGGGTGGACACTTGGCTCAGGCAGAGCAGCTTGGTGCGCGGCGTGATGAGGTCGTCCAGCCGCTCGACGATCCCGTCCGTCTCGTACGGTGCAAGCGAAAGCTGTCGGACGACGATGCCCTTCCGCCGCATGAGGTTCATCCACGGCAGCGACCCTGCGGGGTGCTCCTCGTCCGTGACGATCACCTCGTCCCCCGGCTCCCAATCGATGCCGGTCGCGACGATGTTGATCCCCTCGGACACGTGCCGCGTCAGCGCAATCTCGTCGGTCGTTGCCCCGAGCAGGCGCGCTACGTCGACCCGCACCCCCTCGTACACCCGCTCGATCTCCTCCATCACCTCCTTCGACAGCGTGCCATACTCCTCGATGTACCGCGCCATCCTCACGACCTCATCGGTCACCGGCGTCGGCTTCGGGCCGTAGCTCATGTTCAGGTAGCTGCAGTGCTTCAGTCCCGGTATCCGGCTCCGTATCTCGTCAATATCCAAGTGAGTCTCCATTCGCGTAGAAAGTGGTGAGTAGTCAACGCCCAATTCGGCGGCAGACATTGAAGCACAAGCGCCCGGCCCTAGCAATGCGGCCCCCTCCGTCGTTCCACACCAGCACCCAGCACCTAGAACCCATCTCCCACCAACACCGTGACCTGCGCCCTTTCCTGACGTATAATGCACGCGCCTTCTCAGGAGCCTTCCACCGACCCGTCTATGAACCCCGAGGAAACGAAGCCGGACATCACGCGCGGTCGCGCCTACATGGCTGCAGCCATCATGGTCGGCCACATGATGAAGCACCTGTATAACTCGGGCTTCTCGAAGCTGATTCTCCCTGAGATCAAGGTCGTGTTGAACCTCAGCTACTCCCAGTTCGGCTGGCTGGGGTCGGCGCAGGCTCTCTCGTGGTGGCTGGCAACCATGCTCGGCGGATACCTCGGCGACCGCTTTACCGGTAGGACGGCGATGTTCCTAGGCCTGACCATGGTGTTCATCGGCTTCTCGCAGCTCGTCGTCGGATTCGTGAGCAACTACTGGATACTGCTGGCCTCCATGCTGCTGATCGGCGGTGCCCCGGCCATGTTCCACCCATTCGCCATCGGCGAGTTGTCCCGCCGGTTCCCCGACCGGCGGGGATTCGCGGTATCCCTCCACGGCATGGGCGGAATGACCGGCGAGGTGCTCGGCCCCCTGGTGGTCGCGGCCGTGCTGGGCTTCCTGATGTGGCGCGACGTCCTCAAGCTCAGCTTCTTCCCCGCCATCCTCATCGGCTTCACCCTCTGGATCGTCCTACGTTCGCTCCCCCGCATGAAGGCGCAGGCGGCGTCGCGCCGGGAGTACTTCGTCTCCATGGGCGCACTCCTCCGCAACCCGATGCTCATGCTCCTCGTCGCCTCCACCGCCATCCGCGGCGTTGGCGAGAGCGCCGTCGAGGGCTTCCTCCCCGTCTACCTCAAGGAGACGCTGGAGTTCAGCGATACGAACATCGCGCTGGTGTTCTCCGGGGCGCAGGTGGTCGGGCTGATATCGCAACCCGTGATGGGCTTCCTCTCCGACCGCGTTGGGAGAAAGATCGTCCTCGTGACGGCCACCGCCAGCCTCGGAGTCCTGTCCCTGCTGCTCAGCGTGGCCGATCCCGTCGTCGTGGTGGTGCTCATCGTCCTGGCGAAGGGGGCGTTCAAGTTTTCGCTGCACCACATCTTCATTGCGGCAGCCATCGACACGTCGAAGGGCGAGGCGCAGTCGACCGTCACGTCGTTCATGTACGGCGCGGGCCTGTTGGGGATATTCTCGCCGACAGTCGCGGGCGCGATATCCGACGCCTATGGCATCCACGCCGCCTTCGTCTTCGGCGGCGTCCTGACGCTCCTGGCGCTGGCCGTGCTGGTCCGCTACCGTGCTCCGAAACCCGGCTCGCTGGAGGAGGCTGCCGAGACCGCTAGCGACCGATCATGACCGGCTCACGCTGAATGGCCGTCGTGACGACCGGGCCGTCCTCCGAGATGTACACGTCGATCTCCGACCTGACGCCGAACTTGCCCGGCAGGTAGATGCCCGGCTCGACCGACGTGGCTATGCCCGGCATGAGCCTCCGCGTGTCGTGCGTCTCCCAGCTGTCGAGATTGACCGCGTTGCCGTGCACCTCGCGCCCAATGCTGTGCCCCAGCCGGTGGCTGAATCGCTCCCCGTAGCCGGCATCGCCTATGAAGTCGCGCGCAACCTTGTCGATCTCCCAGCCGTGGGGCCTGCGACCCTGCTCGAAGTGCTCGGCTATCGCGGCAACGGCGGCGTCACGCGCCCCAACGACAACCTCGAACATCTCCCGGTGCTCGGACGGCACCGTGTCGCCGACGTAGCCCGTCCACGTGATGTCGGCGTACATGTTCTCCGCGCCCTCCATCCGCGCCCACAGGTCGATCAGCACCCAGTCGCCCCGTCCAATGATGTGCGAGTTGGCGGGAGTCGGATCGAAGTGCGGGTCGGCCCCGTGCTCGTTCATCGCCACGATCGGGCCGTCCGGCGCCTCCATCCCCTCTTCCCGGAATCGCGACCGGGTGAACTCCGCCACGTCGTACTCCGTAGGACGTGCCTTTAGCCGTTCGCCGATATACCGGAACGCGTCCTGAACGATGCTATCCAGCCTGCCCGCAGCTTCGCGGTGTGAGACCAAATCGGCCGCGCTCCATCGCTGCGTGGCGTACTGCACCGTGTCCGCCGACGAGACGACCTCGACTCCCAGGCCCCTGACCATCTCAACCGTGCCCGCGTCAACCCACGACACACGCGGCAGCGCTCCGTCCGGTGAGTACTCCATTGCAACAACACGCACACCGCGCAGCAGCTCGCGCAGGCGGTCCCGCATCTGCGACCGGCTCACCCACAGCAGCGTCTCAATGCCAAGATGCCCAAAGCGCCCCTGGTCGACATACGAAACCAGCAGCCTCGGCCCGCCCGAAACCGGCACCCACAGCCAGCAGGGCCGCGTCACGTTCGCAATCGCGCCGACGGTGTCCGCAAAGAGGGGGTTCATCCCCCGATAGTCGTACAGCAGCCACCCGTCGATCCCTTCGGACGTCAGGTGCTCCTGCGCGTCGCGGAGCTTGGTGGCAAGGGTGGGTTGGAGGGGCATTGGGGGAGGGGGTGGTTCTATGGTGTGTCAGGCTGAGCACCATATATGGACATTGACTTTGAAGTGCACGAGGTATGTCGCTCTGTTACTCAAACAGTCGAATGATCCGATCCACAAAGGGTTGGTCAATATCCTCAACCTGCGAACGCCACTCTAGCAAATAGTCTCTGAACCTAGTAGAGGACACGGGTAGGTTGCGAATGGCGTTCCAACCCGATGGCTCCTGCTCAAAGCTCGGCAAGAGTGAGTACGCAACGACGGCGTTCCTATCTCTTTGATAACGATTTGCCCGTAGAATCTCTTCTTTCTCCGTTAGCCAGTGAGAAAGCGTCATGCCCGCGGGCAATTGACGCTCTTCTCGGGAGAGATAGTTTTGAGCGTACTCGCCTAGCGACTCGGCATAGTCGTATCTGTTGGGGTATGGTGGGCAGGTAAGCCAGCCCTCTGCCATGCGTCGGAGCGCGAATATCGACGCCAACTCGCAGATAGCCTCGTGAAACCAATTATTGGGATTCTCCTTAAGGCGCTCGTAGTCCGTTAGCACATGACAAAGCTCATGTGAGAACTGATATGCGAATTGACACCAGTATCCTCCTCGCGCTGACAGTAGGATTCTGAAAGGTTCTATTGGTGAAGACCTATAGAGGGTAATTGGATCGTCGTCCAAACTTTCAGTTGCCGCGACCACAATACTTCCAATCAAAGGTTGCCTAAAGGGCCGCGTTAGGTGGTGGGCAACATTTGCGAGCAGCACTGCAATGTCGGAAGGATTGGCTCCGCTCCAATCGGACTGTTGAACCCTTATTTCCATACGAATTAGTGGTTTGATCTCTCGCTACTACACTATCGAATCATCCACAACGCTTGACACAGCGACAATGGTCTACTGCTCCACTTCGCGCGGCAAGGAAAGCGAAAAGGCCACGTTAATCCGTATCACCATCCTCATTCATCGAGTCAAGCCTGCTTCACTTCGAGCCATCTGCGGAAGGACTCTTGACTCTCCCCGGAGGGACGGCCCGCAAGCAGTCCTTCGACGCTGATATCCTCATCAAGGTCAGGCCAGTGGATGCCTTGCCCTTTACCAATGAGCCGCCAGTTCCCTCTCTCTTTCTTCGTGGCATGTATCAGCCTCGGATACCAGGCCAGCGGGACCGCGATAGTCCGGCCATCAGAAAGCTCGACGGTCAATGTATCCTCCGTGACGGTCACCGCGCCCGCATCAGGCACCCTGACCTCAACCGTTGAAATATTCATTCCACGCCTCCACGAGAACCGTTTGCCGCGCTTCTATTATCCTCGCAATCCGGCGTATTTCGGAAGGCCTGAGTCCACCACTCATTTGAATCCTAACCGGATCGAGCCAGAACTTGGCGACCCTATCATCTCGTTCGACATGAACATGAGGAGGTTCCTCACCATCACTCGCGTAGAAGAAAAAGCGATACGGACCTTCCCTCAGTACGGTCGGCATAACTCAACTATGATCTTCACAAACATGTCGCAACTCCACTGGATGTTCAGGGTCTCGGCCAGTGAAAGGACAACCCCCACCCCACAATCCTATTCCAGCGACCGCTTTGATACAATGCACCCTCACCATGACCATTCCCATCGTCGAGCGAGCAGAGGCCTTCACCACGCGACGGGCGATCGTCGCGACCGAGGGGACGTTCACCTACGGCGACCTGCTCGCGGCGTCGGAGCGGGTGGCGTCGGAACTGCTGCGCGACGTGGATGACCTAGACGGCGCGAGGGTCGTGTTCCTCGTGCCCGGCGGTTTCCAGTACGTGGCCGTCCAGTGGGGCATCTGGCGTGCGGGCGGCATCGCCGTGCCGCTGGCGCTCTCGGAGACCGAGCGCGAGATACGGTACAAGATCGACGACACCGAGCCTGCCGTCCTGATCGCGCATCCAGACTACGTAGACGCGCTCCGCCCATTCGTCGAGGAGGGCGGCCCACGTTTCATCACGACGACCGAGTTGCTCTGCAGCGATATGACGGCCCCTTTGCCAGACGTCGACCCCGACCGCGCCGCGATGATCCTCTACACGAGCGGCACCACGTCCGATCCAAAGGGCGTCGTCGCGACTCACCGCAACGTCGAGGCGCAGGTCGAGAGCCTCGTCGAGGCGTGGGGCTGGTCGTCCGACGACTACATTCTCAACCATCTGCCGCTTCACCACGTGCACGGCATCATCAATGCGATGGCGTGCGCCCTGTGGGTCGGGGCCACGTGCGAGCTTCTGCCCCGCTTCGATGCCGAGCGGGTCTGGTCCTGCATCATCGACCGCGACCCCACACTGTATATGGCCGTCCCGACGGTGTACAAGGCGCTCATCGCGGCTTGGGAGACGGGTACCCGCAAGTGGCAGCAGGAGGCGTCGGCGGCGTGCGCGAGCCTGCGCCTGATGGTGTCCGGCTCCGACGCCCTGCCAGTCGACACGTTCGAGCGTTGGGAGGAGATTTCGGGGCACCGGCTGCTCGAACGCTACGGCATGACGGAGATTGGCATGGCGCTGTCGAACCCTCTGCACGGCGACCGCATCCCCGGCCATGTCGGCGCTCCCCTGCCGGGCGTTGAGGTCAGACTGGCCGACCTCGATCTCGCCTTATTCGAGGAGACGGGAGGGCACCGCTACGGCGACACCAACATCGGGCTGAACACACCCGGCGAGTTGCAGGTCAGAGGTCCCGCCGTATTTCGGGAATACTGGCGCAAGCCCGAAGCCACCAGCGAGGCCTTCGACGACGACGGATGGTTCTTCACCGGCGATATAGCCTCGATGAACAAAGACGGTGTCTACCGCATCTGGGGCCGGGCGTCGCAGGACCTGATAATCTCCGGCGGTGAGAATGTCTCGGCCCTCGAAGTACAGCGCGAGCTGCTGATGCACCCCGAGATCGACTCGTGCGCAGTCGTGGGCGTCAAGGACCCGTTCTGGGGCAGCGCGGTCTCCGCGGCGATCATCACGCGAAACGGGAGCGGGCTGGACAGGGACACGCTCCGCGAGTGGGCGAAGGGACGTCTCGCCCCATACAAGGTCCCTCAGCAAGTGATTTTCGTAAAGGATCTCCCCCGCAATGCGATGGGGAAGACCGTCAAGCCCAAAGTTAGGGCGCTCTTCGAGGAAGTCCCCGTTTGAAACGGCGAATGTGACATAGCGTATTCGAAAGACCATAATAGAGAGTCACTAACATAGGGGGCCTGATTTGACGTCACAAGTACATCAAAACGTACTTAACATACTCCGAGATAACATTCGTGACGATTACGCAGAAGCCAGACCCGACAGGCGGACGCTACCACAACAAGCCGTGAATACCGCTACTCCAGAGTCATTACAAGCGTTTGTTGATATCCATGAGGAGATTTCACGGCTTATCGGCAGGAATCACATCAGGACTAGATATACTGGAGTGAGCACTGCGACTAGAGGGATTGGTATCTCTTACTACCGAGATCCGGTTATTAGCAAGGCTACCAACCGGAAAAATAAAGAGATTCAGGCGGTGTGTCTTCCAACAAAACCCGAGTGGGGTGGAATTCTTGAGGTTTACTTCTCTGGCCATGCCGAACCACCTGTAGAAGCTACCGACGTTGATAGCGTAGATCCGCCACGTGCAGGGCAGCCGGTCTTTAGAGTGAGAAATGCTCCTACACCCGAATTTGTTAGACAGACCATTGAGGCTTTCAGGAACAGCTCACTCCGTTAGATCCGTCATACCCGACACCGATAATTGTGATACTGCCAAGTAATGGTTGATCGGACTCATCTTGATGCCCGATTTTCTTGGGTGGCCGTAGTGCGCAACTGTATGTGTACGAATTGAATGTTTCGGGGAGAACGCAAAAGGGAAATGCCTAACACCGATATCGACGAGACCGAGATCGACCTTCGTCTTGCCATGCTCAAGCACTGGTACGGCGACCTGCTGACCGAAGAGCAGTGGGGTGACGTCCGCGAGGGCGTGCGCGAGGAACTGATAGAAGTCGCGAACGCCCTCCGCGCCGTCGAGCTTGGATACGGTGACGAGCCTCTGCCGCTCTTCACGCCGTATCGGGGTGAGGACTAGCCGATGAACGCATCCGAGGTCGTATACAAGCCCGTACGCCGGCTAGCCGAACTCGTGCGCGAGAGACGAGTCTCGCCCACAACATTGGCAGAAATATTCCTCGAACGGCTGGAACGCATCGGTCCGCGCTACAACGCCGTCGTCACGCTCATGCCCGACCGCGCGATGGAGGAGGCCGAGCGCGCCGAGCGAGAGATCGCTTCGGGCACGTACCGAGGCCCCCTGCATGGCATCCCCTACGGTCTCAAGGACCTCTTTGCAGCGGTAGGAGCTCCGACCTCGTGGGGCGCGACGCCGTTCAAAGACCAGGTCTTCGATCACGACTCGACCGTTGCTCGAAAGCTCACCGACGCCGGAGCGGTGCTGCTCGGCAAGCTGGCTCTGGTCGAGATCGCGGGCGGCATCCGCTACAAGCAGCCCAACGCGACCTTCACCGGGCCGGGCATCAACCCATGGGGCGGCACGACATGGGCGGGCGGTTCGTCCAGCGGTTCCGGCTCCGCCGTCAGCGCCGGGCTTGCTCCATTCGCCATCGGATCGGAAACGTGGGGGTCGATCATCATGCCCTCCTCCAACTGCGGCATCGCCGGCCTGCGCCCCACGTATGGCCGCGTCAGCCGAGCGGGCGGGATGCCCCTCTCGTGGACGCTCGACAAGCCGGGCCCCATGTGCCTGACGGCAGACGACTGCGGGCTCGTTGTCGAGGCCATCGCCGGGCCCGACTCCATCGACCTTGCCGCCACCGACCGTCTCTTCACGTACTCGCCGGAACCCAGCGGCCGCCGCTACAAGCTCGGCGTACCCCTCGGAGCGACGGACGGAGTCGAACCTGCGGTGAAAGAAAACTTCGAGGCCGCGCTAAACTCGCTGGAACAGGTCGCCGACTTCGAGGAGGTAGAACTGCCCGACTTTCCCTACGGAGCGGTGATAACCGCCATCTTCATGGGCGAGTCGGCCACGATATACTCCGAGTTCACCAAGAGCGGGAGGTCGTCGGAACTGACCGCGCCCGAAGATCGCTACGGCATCTACGCCCGGAGCGCCACGCTCGCCACCGATTACCTACGCGCCATGCGCATACGCAAGATGATCGCCCGAGACGTGGACGCAATCATGTCACGCTACGACGCCCTGGTTGGCCCGGGACGCCCGGGTGTCGCCACTCCCCTCGACCTCGACCGCGTGAAGAGCTTCAAGGAGCGATCGAGTGACGTGATGGGAGCGCTGGGCAACTGCATCGGCCTTCCCGCCATCACCGTGCCGTCCGGCTTTTCGGAGGACGGCCTGCCAACCTCCATCCAGTTCATGGGCAGGCCCTACGACGAGAACGTCATCCTGTCCCTCGCGAGTGCCTACCAGTCGATGACCGCATGGCACGAGCGGCATCCGCTCGACCCTGAACCGTCTTCGTAGGAGTCCAATGTCCCATCCCATAGCTCCCGACCATATCTTCGACATCCCGTCGGTCTCGCAGCCGCACCTGTCCGCCGACGGCTCGACCCTGGCATTCGTCAAGACCACGATTGACAGCTCGACGATGGAACGGAATTCGTGCATCGTCGTCTCACGCCACCCGTTCGAACAGCTATCCGCCCTGGCCGAAGGCCCGTCCGATACGGCACCCGTCATCCACGACGAACGAGTCCTGTTCCTCCGACCCGACGACCGGGGCAACAAGCAGGTCTGGACGATCTCCCTCGACGGCGGAGAAGCTCAGCGGGTCACTGACCTTGCGGGAGGAGTTGAGGAATTCGCCCTCTCACCGAACGGCGACTGCATCGCTGTCGTCTCGTCCGTCGATCCCGACGCGCCGGGCGATGCGGATTCCGGCCGGCCCCACGTCAGAGTCGTGCGTCGCATTCGCTACCGCCACGACTATCGCGGATTCACCGGCGACGCCTTCCGGCAGATATTCGTCGTGGATGCCGTGTCGGGGGATGCCCGCCAGATCACGGACGGCGAGGGAGACAACTGGTCGCCCGTTTGGTCGCCGGACGGCAAGTCGCTGGCCTTCGTCTCCGACGACATCGAGGGGCGCGATTTCACCACCAATACGCAGGTCAAGGTCGTCTCCGTCCCCGACGGCGTGCCCATATCGTGGTCGGAAGCTCTCCCCTATGTCTGGGCAGTCGCGTGGTCGCCGGACGGCGAGTCGCTCGTCGCCATCGGATGCCACGACCAAGAGATGTGGGACCCAAGGTCAGCCTGGCTCTATGTCCTCGATTCGAGCGGGAGTGTTCGCCGAATCACGGACGGCCTCTACACCCCCGTCCCTGAGTGCGGACTGTCCTGGACTGCGGAACGAGGCATAACCTTCGTCGGCGCGCATCGCGGCGAGTACTTCGTCTGCGCCGTCAGTCCCGACGGCAGCGGCTTCAAGACCATCACGAGCGGAGGTGTGAACTCAGAGAGCGCCACATTTGACGGGAGCGCTTCTCATGCGGTTGTCGTCGCCGAGTCTCCCGCTTCACCGGGAGAGGTGGTGCGAATCGGTCTTGACACCGGCGAATCTCAAGCCATCACAACGTACACGGCTCAGTATATCGAGAGTCATCCGCCCGCTCGCATGGAGAAATTCACGATACGTCGAGGCGGTTTCGAGATCGAGTCGCGCGTACTCCTGCCTCCTGACTTCACCTATACAAAAAAATACCCGATGGTGCTGGATATCCACGGCGGGCCGAACGGTCGGTTTACGGACAACTTCGATCCGGTGCACCAGATTCTCGCGACCAACGGGTACATAGTCCTATCCGTGAACCCGCGCGGCTCCTCGACCTACAGCCCGGAGTTCACCAAGTCCGTCCTCGGCGACTGGGGCGGCGAGGACTACCTCGACATCCTCGCCTCGGTGGACGAGCTCGTTGGACGGCCCTACGTCGACGAGGACCGCATGGCCGTTCACGGTTTCAGCTACGGCGGCTTCATGAGCGGCTGGATAGTCGGGCACGACCACCGCTTCAAGGCCGCCATCGTCGGCGCGATGTGCGCCAATCTGCACAGCATGTACGGCACGTCCGACATCGGAACCAGCTTCGGCGAGATCAACTGGGGAGGCCCCTACACCGGCGCGCGGGACAAGTTCCTCCACCACTCGCCCATCACCTACGCGACCAACGTGCAGACTCCCGTCCTCCTGCTGCACGGCGAGGACGACCTGCGCTGTCCCATCGAGCAGAGTGAGCAGTATTTCGTCGCGCTCAAGCGTCTCGGCAAGACGGTTGAGTTCGTCCGGTTCCCCAACTCCCCTCACCGCTTCCGCAAGATGGGCCACCCGAGCATGATCGTCGAGTACTACCGCCTCCTTCTCGGCTGGCTCGAGCGGTACATCGGCGTCGGCCCCACGTGAGAATGTCTCGCCAAAACAGACGGTCAATTTGAAGCGACGGCACAATACCTCACTCGTCACTCCTGCGAAGGCGGGAGTAGTCCAGCGTAACTCGAATGGCCGTCGTTCTCCCTATTGTGTAAAATCCATAATGGATTGTTTTCTGGTGTTCCCTAGCCTGCCATGCCACTCATAACCGCGTCCAATCTTTCAGTCAGCTTTGCCGAGCTGGATGTATTCGAGGGTATCTCCCTTGAGATAAGCGAGCGCGCCCGCGTTGGCATCGTCGGGCCAAACGGGCAGGGCAAGACGACCCTCTTGGAAACGCTCGTGGGCGGTATCCCTCCCCGCTCCGGCTCGGTCCGGCGCAGACACGGACTCAGCATCGGCTACGTGCCGCAGACGACGCGGAACATGGACGCCGAGACGCTTGGAGAAGAGGTGATGAAGGCCTTCGCCGAGATCGCGCGAATCGAGGCGGAGATCGCCCTGAGCGCGGCTGCCATCCAGAGCGCGAGCGAAGATGGACGGAGGGACGCCGAGCGACTTTACTCGGACATGCTCGAAGCCTACGAGGCAGCGGGCGGTTACGACTACGAGAACCGCTTGGAGCGTGTCATCGCCGGCGTTGGGCTGAAGATGGAGACGCTGGACGTGCCGGTTGACGAGGCGAGCGGCGGCCAGCGCACCCGCACGTCCCTGGCTAAAGCGCTGTTGGCGGATCCGCACCTGCTCGTCCTCGACGAGCCTACCAACTACCTCGACTTCGACGGGCTAAGCTGGCTGGAAGGCTTTCTTCGCCGGACGTCGCACGCCTTCGTCGTCGTCTCGCACGACCGCTACTTCCTCGATCAGGTCGCCACCGAGATATGGGAGATCAACCACGGCAAGCTCACCGCGTACAAAGGGAACTACAGCAAGTACCGTCACCTCAAGGCCGAGCGCGAGCGTCGGCAGCAGACCGAGTACGTGCGGCAGCAGCAGTTCATCAGCAAGCAGGAGGACTTCATCGAGCGCTATCGCGCAGGCCAGCGTTCGCGCGAGGCCCTCGGCAGGGAGAAGCGCCTCAACCGCATGGAACGTATCGAGGCGGTCCAGTCCGACAAGACGATCACCCTGGGAACAGCGAGCGCGTCGCGCACCGGCCGTGTCGTCCTCACGACGCAGGGACTCGAAGTCGGATTTCACGAGGGCGGCAGACCTGTCAAACTGCTGGATATCGAGGACCTCGCGATCGAACGGAGTTCCCGGACAGCCATAATCGGGCCGAACGGCATCGGCAAAACGACCTTCCTCCACACCGTTCTAGGCTATGAGCATCCCATCGGTGGAAACGCCGCGCTCGGCCACAACGTCAAGTTTGGCTTCCAGCGGCAGGGTACATACGACCTGCCGGAGCGCCGATCCGTGCTCGACGCGATCATCGACGTGAAGAATCTTAGCCCCGAGGACGCCCGGACCTACCTCGGAAGGTTCCTGTTCAACGGCGACGACGTATACAAGACCGTCTCTGTCCTGAGCGGCGGAGAGCGCACCCGCCTAGCCTTAGCCCGTCTCCTCCTCGAGGAGCCGAACTTCCTAGTCCTCGACGAGCCGACCACTCACCTCGACATCTCCAGCCGCGAGGCCCTCGAACAGGTACTTTTACAGTACGAGGGGGCTTTACTGTTCGTCTCTCACGACCGCGCGCTCATCTCCCTCCTCGCAACACGGCTCCTTATCGTGGAGGAAGGGAAGATGGGCCTCTTTAGCGGCACGTTCGAGGAGTGGGCCAAGACGCGAGAAGAGTCGGCGGTTAGAGTCGTCGTCCGCCCCAAGAAGAAGGGCCGGTCGAAGGGATCTCCCGCCCTGCGAACCACACCTGTGACGCCACAACCCGCGCCAATCGACTACGAGGAGATTATAGCCGACCTCGAAGGGCGATTGGCCCGAATAGAGTCGCGACTCCAAGGCGCGACGCAGCGCCAGGACGTGGAATCGATTGCGAAGCTCGGTAAGGAGTACAATAGGGTACAGGGCGAGCTTGAGACCACCTGGGAGAAGTGGTCTAGTTGAGGCTCGTCCACGTCAGACCGATACCGGAACTCATCGCGGAGGCGCCCCATGCCCTATAGCTCCTGGTTCCAGTGCATCGACTCCGAATGCTCCGAGCGGATGGCCCTGACCGAGATCGTCTACACCTGTCCGAGGTGCGACGGCCTCCTCATGGTCGCACACGATGTCGAGGCCCTGAAGAACCGCAGCGGCGCCGCGTGGATGAAGCTCTTCGATGACCGGTATATGACCACGCAGTTTCCCTACGGGAGCGGCGTTTGGGGCAAGAAGGAGTGGGTGTACCCGCAGATCGACGACGCCAACATCGTCTCCACCTACGAGGGCGGTTCGAACCTGTTTCAGGCCATTCGCTTCGGGGAGATGATCGGTGTCCAGGACCTCTGGATCAAGCAGTCCGGCAACAGTCACACCGGGTCGTTCAAAGATCTCGGCATGACGGTGCTCGTCTCCGCCGTCCAGCAGATGATCCACGAGGGCGCAGACATTCAAGCCGTCATATGCGCCTCGACCGGCGACACGTCAGCCGCCGTCGCCGCCTACTGCGCCACTGCTGGCATACCGTCCGTCGTCCTCCTCCCGAAGGACAAGGTCACCACGTCGCAGCTCGTCCAACCGCTCGCCAACGGCGCGCTCACACTCGCGCTCGACACCGACTTCGACGGCTGCATGGAGGTCGTCAGGCTCCTGAGCGAGGACAAGCGATTCTACCTCGCCAACTCGATCAACCCACTCCGCATCGAGGGACAGAAGACGATCAGCGTCGAGATCGTCCAGCAGGACGACTGGCAGACGCCCGACTGGGTGATCGTTCCCAGCGGAAACCTCGGCAACATAACGGCTATCGGCCTGGGCTTCCAAATGATGCGGGAGCTTGGCCTCATCAACAAGCTGCCCCGCCTGGTTGCCGCTCAGGCCGCGGCGGCGGCCCCTCTCTACGACAGCTTCAAAACGGGATTCGAGGAGTACCAACCTGTCCGAGCGCAGGCCACCCAGGCGACGGCGATCCAGATCGGCAACCCCGTCAGCGCTCCACGCGCAATCCCCGTCCTCCAGGAGTTCAACGGCGTGGTCGAGCGGGCGAGCGAGGACGAGCTGTCACAGGCGGCAGCTCTAGCCGACAGCACCGGCCTGTTCGCCTGCCCCCAAACCGGTGTGGCCCTCGCCGTCCTCATGAAGCTCGCCGAGCGGAGCGTCATATCACCCGACGACCGGGTCGTCGTCATCTCCACCGCCAACGGCCTAAAGTTCCCCGACTTCAAGACCGGCTACCACAGCGAGTCGCTCCCCGAAGTGACCGCAAAGCTCGCCAACAAGCCCGTCGAGCTCCCGGGCGACTACAGCGCCGTCGCGGAGGCCATCACCAACCACGCCGGCTGATTCCCCCGACGACCTCTCTTGCCTGTGATACCATCCCAGCGGTGCTCCGTTGAGGAGACTCATAACGCCGGGAGGCGATCAGCATGTACTGTCCATCCTGTGGAAACGAGATCGATGAAGGCGCAAGATTCTGCAAGAGCTGCGGCAAAGCGATGTCCAATGCCGGGGAGTCAGGACCGGAGACGACCGGCAGACCCCGATATACCGCACAGCATCCAGGGCCAACGAAAAGCAAGGTGGCCGCGGGTGTTCTTGCAATCGTGCTCGGTGGACTAGTACCGGTTCAATCTGAATATGATGGATAGATATGTTGAAGTTTAGTGCGAGCGTCCTGAGTGGAGAAGCGCCAGTCAATGACGGCGACAGCCTCATTGCGTTCACGTTCCAGCGCCAAGACCTCTCGTTTCAGTACCACCTCGTCGCTGATTCGACGGTTGAGACACTGGTTGCTCAAGACGCTCAACTCTATCTCAGCCATATTCAGCCAACTGCCGTGTAGGGGTGTGTAGTGAAACTCCAGGCGTTTGGCGATGCGCCGCGCTTCGACTGGCTCGAAGGCATCGTACAACGAACCCAGCTTGTGAGTGTTGAGATTGTCCAGCACCAGCCGTATCGTCTCGGTGTGAGGATATGCCTCATCAACCAGCCATCTCATCTGATGAGCGAAGTCCACAGCAGTGCGTTGCTCGGTCACCTCGACATGCCTCCAACCAGCTTTCGGCTCACAGAACATGAACAGGTTTCGTGTCCCGTTTCGCTTGTACTCGTAGTCATATCGTTCCACCCGACCCGGCTTGGCCCTGATAGCGGGCCTCTTATCAGCCACCAACTGCTTGGATGTCTCGTCGAAGCAGACCACGGGATGGTCCGGGTCGTAGTCTTGATGGTACAGGTCCAGCACGTCCTCCATTCGAGCCACGAACTCTCCGCTCACCTCGGGGATGCACCACTCCTTCTTCTTCCACGGTTTGAGTTCGTTTTTTTTAGTATCTGGCGCACCGTCTCGAGGGAGATGCTCTCGGCAAACCCCATCGCCACCGCCTTGTCGGCAATTAGTTGCAGCGTCCAGTCCGCGTGTCCTTCGGGTGCATCGCTGCACGCGATGGCTATCAGATGCGCTTCCTGTCTGCCGTCCAACTTGCGCTTCTGTCCCGGTCGCGTGCGTTCATTGATCGCACAGTCGAGTCCCTCCTTCACAAACCGCGTGCGCACACGTCCCACCGTGGATGTGCTTATCAATAGACCGCTGGCGATGTCACGGTCGATCAGACCTTCGTCTGCCTTAAGCAACACCAGCGCTCGCTTGACCTTACGGACAGAAGTCTCCCCACGACTCGCGATCTCTTTGAGATGTGTCCGTTCCGACTCGTTCAACTCCACCTTGTACTTGAGAGCAGGCATGTCTTCGTATGTCCTCCCTATAGGATCATACACAATACTAACCTACTTCTTATATTTGTCAAATACATATGGAACCGGTACTAGGAATACACAAGTTCTATTTGGGATACGTTGTACCAGGGATATTGATGATCATCATCACCGTGGTGACGTGCGGTATAGTTGGTCCCATCATCGCCCTGATCGAGGGCATTCTGTACCTCACGAAGACGGATGTGGAATTCTACGACACCTACGAGGTAAATAGGAAGGAATGGTTCTAGCGGCATGTACTGTCCAACCTGTGGAAGCGGCAACGACGAGGGCGCGAAGTTCTGTAAGGCCTGCGGCGGGGGACTCACGTCAGAAACAGAAGTAGGTCCGGCTCCGCACGTGCCAAACCATCTCGTGTGGACCATTCTCGTGACTATCTTCTGCTGTCTTCCCTTCGGCATCGTGTCAATCGTATACGCCGCCCAGGTCAATGGAAAACTCGCCGTGGGCGATGTCGACGGAGCACGCCAGGCTTCTCAGAACGCAAAGACGTGGGCTTGGGTGGCCTTTGGGGTTGGAATCGCAAGCTCCGCCGCAGGGGTTGTGTCTTGGTTGCTATTCGGCGTGGCCTCCGTAGTCTCGGCGTAGTATTGGTGCAAGCGGCGTAAAGAGTACAGCATCAAATGACCGTGAATCACACGGTGACACGACGTTGTACCGGGGAGCTGTGACATGTACTGTCCAAACTGTGGGGAGGAGAACGTCGACGAGGCGAAGTTCTGCAAGGGCTGCGGCAAGCCGATGCAGGGAACGCCGCCAACCGAAGAAGAGTATGAGAGGGAGAGCTATCGCACGTCCGAGTCTCTCGGTCCCCCTCCCGAAATACCAAACTACCTGGCGCAGGCCATACTCGTCACGATCTTCTGCTGCCTGCCCCTAGGTATCGTATCCATCGTCTACGCCGCACAGGTGAACAGCTTGGTTGCGGAAGGCAAATTCGACTCCGCCCGTCAAGCGTCCGACAATGCGAAGATGTGGGCGTGGATATCGTTCGCAGTTGTGTTGGGAAGCTATGGCGCGTTGGGGCTTTGGATGTTTGGTGCAAGCATCTTCTAGCAGACACGAGGACCCGAGGAAATGACCACCTCATCAGTCAATGGCGTCCAGTTAGTATCAAGATTCCGGCTCTCACCGAGAGTAGGTTATATCGCGCTGATCGCACTTGGCCTCGTGGGCGTCGCCGTTCTATATACGTTCGACCCACGCAATCCCGGTGCGTACCCCATTTGCCCGTTCCTCGGACTCACCGGGTACCACTGCCCCGGCTGCGGGACCCTCCGCGCGCTGCACCAGCTACTCCACGGCAATGTTATTGCCGCGCTAGGCTACAACCCGTTGACCGTCCTGACTCTGCCCTTCATCGCCTACTCATTCGCCGACGGGGCAATGAAGTCCTTTCGAATTAAGGGCCTGCCCAGATTCTTCATCCCACACCAGTACATCTGGGCGCTCTTCGTGGGGATCGTCGCGTTCTGGGTGCTCCGCAACGTGCCGGTAGAGCCGCTCACCGTCCTCGCGCCGTAGACGACGCTCTTACGCCCCGTACTTCGTCCGCGCGGCCTCGTACTCCTCCGGAGTGTTCAGATCGAGGCGGACAATGGGGCTGTCGAAGATGACCTCGTTTACCTCGCCGCGATGAACGTCGAACACCTCGCGGACTCCCTGCCCCTCATCGGTGATCGACTCAAGCTCGCCCCGAAGCGTCGCCGAGAACACGAGCGGGTGCCCCCCACGTCCCTGGAACCTTGGCGACGTTATGAGAGCGTCCTTGTCGACATGCGATTCGACGACTCTCTTGACTACCCACGAGGGACGAGGCTGGTCGACGGCTAGCAGAAGAAGATCGGTCGCATCCGGGTCGGCGGACAGGATGCCGCGTAGAACAGAGGTCGTCTTTCCGTGCCGATAGTCCTCATTCACGATGGAACGGACACGCTCCCCCGACACGTAACGTGCCACCATGCTGCTTTCGTGTCCGAGTACGACGACGACCTCATGCACGCCAGCATCGAGCAGGCTATCGATCTGGAATCGGACGAGCGGGACGCCGCTCCATTCCAAGAGGGGCTTTGGCCGTCCCATGCGAGTCGACTCGCCGGCGGCCGTCAGGATTGCCGAAATGCGCCGGTGCACACTCAGTCCGCGGATGTGACCGGCTCCAGCGCAGACTCTTTCTCGGCCTCGATCTTACCGATGATGCGGTCGAGATGCTTCTGTTCGAGCTTCATGGGCTGACCCGTGCCGCCGAGCCGGAACATGAGAATCTCGGACATGACGCTGACGGCGATCTCCTCCGGCGTGCGAGCGCCGACGTCGAGACCGATGGGAGCGCGGAGTTCCCTCACCCGTTCAAGCGGCATCCCCCCTCGGAGCAGGTCCTCGTAGATGAGGATCGTCTTGCGCTTGCTGCCCAGAAGCCCCACGTAGCGGGCGTTTGTGGCAGCTGCGGCATCGAGCGCAACATTGTCGTACCTGTGGCCGCGAGTGGCGATGACGATGAACGTGTTGGCGTTGACCGGAAGCTCCGGTATGGCCTCCTCCGGCTTCTTCGGGATGATGATGTCGGCTTGGGGGAAACGATCAGTGTTGGCGAACTCCTCGCGGTCGTCCGTGATGAACAGTCTGAACCCAAGGGTCTTCGCCAAGGGCGCGATGGAATTCGATACGTGTCCGCCCCCGCAGAGGACGAGTTGCGGCGGGGTCGTGTACGCCTCGATGAAATACTGCGCCCCGTCACGGGTCTTTACGTGCTTGTTCCTGCCCATCGCCATCAGGTCGAGGGCGTTCTTGATCGCGTCGGCGTCGAGGGCGGTGTCTCCCAGCGTGCCCTCCGTCGTTCCGTTCTCGCGGATGAAGAGCTTCGCGCCGGTCTCCATGGCGCTGAACTCGCCGGGGTTGATCAGCGTCGCGAGCGCCACGCTCGGCCCGCCGGAGTAAGCCGCGTCGATTTCCTGCGCGAAGGTGAGATATTCATCAGCCGAGTAGATGGGGTCGATGACGAAGAACATCGTGCCGCCGCAGACGAGACCGTCCTGCGCGGCGAGGTCTTCGTTCAACTCGTAGTCGCGGTACTGGCTGGAGCCGCCTCGCTTCAGCAGCTGGCTCGCCGCAAACCAGATGTCGCCCTCGACACAACCGCCCCCCAGGGTGCCCACGCCGCTCCCGTCGTTCCGCACGAGCAGCTTCGCGCCCGGCTTCTGTGGGGTCGAACCCTTGGTGTGGACGACAGTCGCCACGACCATCGGGTTGCCCTTTTCCAACTCGGCTACCGCTTCGTGGAAGACCTCTTGCATAGCTGTCCCTCCCGCGAACGAAGGTGTGCGTCTAGCTTAGCAAGTGCCGCGCTTGGTTTCAATTGGAATCGGAACGCCTACTCCTTCGACAACCGTCGTCTCAGCATGTCCTCGTGGGACTCTTCGGCGTGCTCGATGGCCGACTCGGGCACGGGGAGACGCGACAAGAGCTCCGGCCGCTCACGAACGAAGCCCTCGGCATAGGGGATATGCTGGAAGAAGCCGAGGTTGCCAAGCGTCAGCAGCATGCGCTGTCGGGAACTCTCCGGCGTGTGACCCTGGCTCACGTAGATGGCCTCCGCCTCCACGCGCTGCTCGAACCAGTCGCTGATGTCGATGATGAAATCGAGTTGGTTGCGCTCGAAGTAGACGCCAGGGTAGTACGTCACCGGGATCCGATGAGGCGCGACCGTCATCCCGTGCGTCGCGTTCCCTGCCCGGCCCCGCGCTTCGATGCTCGCGATCGCCGTCTCCAGATGGTCGTCGAACCCGCCCATCGGGTACTCCCCTCCATGATGCAGGAGGTAGGGACTTTGCGTGATCATTACATGAGGGCGGACTTCCTGGATGATGTCCTGCAGCGCCTGTATCGCCTCAGGTGAGGTGCTAAGACGGAAAGGTTCCGGGAAATTCAACATTCGCACGTCGCTGATGCCGAATACGGCGCATGCCCTCTTGAGCTCATCGAGCTTTATATCGACGTACTGCTCAGGCGTCTCGCTCATCACTGCGGCGTCCCGCTCCTCGGGCGGCTTCCGTAACTCATCGGCAAGACGCTCGTTATGGACATTGACGCCCGGCGTCATGCTGACGACAGTGACCTCATCTCCCTGCGAGGCGTGTATTCCAAGCGTGCCCGCGTAGTGAGTGAAGTCGTGGGGATGAGCGTTGACGCCGAGAATTCGAAGCTTTGAATCAGCCATGGGTTCTCCTCTGGTGAAACGGTGAGTGGAACGGTACTATACTATACCGACGTTCACATGACGACACGGCGAAATCCCCTACCAATTGCGTTCGCGCTTCCGCTCCTAGCGCTGGCCGTCCTCGGCTGCTCTTCGAGCGAGGAACCGCAGATGACGCCGACTCCCACCATTGTCCCGACCGCTAGTGTCGCGACTACGTCGGAGGCCATCGACCCCAACGCTCCGCAGATCATCTATACAGGCGTCGGCTTTGTCCCCAAGCGCCTCGACATCGAGCCGGGCGCCCAGGTCCGATTCGTCAATGCTTCCGACCAGCCGCTCTGGCCCGCGTCCAACATCCACCCGACCCACTCGATTCTCCCGGAGCTCGACGCAAAGGGGGCGGTACCGCCCGGCGAGACGTGGGCGTTCACCTTCAAGACCAGGGGGTTCTGGCGATTCCACAACCACCTCGCGCCGGAAGTCGGCGGGCTGGTTGTCGCCCTCGGCGAAGACGTCGGGCCGCCCCCCGTGCCGCTAGTCTTGACCATCCCTGACGCAGCGTTCGAGACGCCGAAAAACATCCCCACCCAGGACTACGTCGATCTGCTGAAGGACGACGTGCTCATGGTCAGGTTCATCAAGCGGTACGGTCCGGAGCAGACGGTCAAGCTCCTGAAGGAGAGCGAGAACTACATCGACGTGGACTGCCACCAGAGGGCTCACGATCTCGGACGGGCGGCATACGAGGAGTTCGGCGCGGCGGCGTTCGGCCTGTCCGGCCATGAATGTCAGGCGGGATCGTTCCATGGCGCGACCGAGGCCCTCTTCGCCTCTCGCGGCACCGCGAACCTGGAAGAAGACGTCGCCACCATCTGCGCCGTTGCCGACAACCCCTTTTTCCGGCACCAGTGCGTACACGGCGTCGGGCACGGCCTGATGGCTTGGACGACGTATGAGCTTCCCGACGCGCTGCCGCTCTGCGACCGGATGCCCACCGAGACCGACAAAGGCTCATGCTACTCCGGGGTGTTCATGGAGAACGTCGTGGGCGGCCTTACCGGGCAGATGGGCCACATCACGCAATACCTCAAGGACGACGACCCCCACTTCCCCTGCGATATCGTCGACGAGCGGTACAAGGTGCCGTGCTACTTCTACCAGACCTCCCACATGCTCAAGGTCTTCAACCGCGACTTCTCCAAGGTCGCCCAAGCGTGCGCCGAGACGCCGCAGGCGGCGCATCAGAACTGCTTTCAGAGCTACGGACGCGATGTCGGCAATGTCACGCGAAAGGACCCGGTCACCGCCATCCTGTACTGCAGCTACGCACCGGCCGGGCCGGACCGGGTCTACTGCATCGAAGGCGCCGCCCAGGACCGCTTCTGGGAAAAATCGGGCGCCGACGATGCCCTGGCGATGTGCGCCATGCTCGAGAATGCGGAGGAACTGGACGCCTGCTACTGGACCATCATAGTACGCGCTCGCGACGTCTTCACGACCAAGGAAGAGTTTGACAATTTCTGCGCCCAAATCGACACAAGGTGGCGCAAATGGTGCTCCGACGCCGAGGCTCAACTGTCTTCTTCGGCGTGACCGTCAGATCGCGGCTTGGGCAAGACATATGTTGACAGGAGAAAATCGACCCGGCTGGAAGGTGCTCTTGCTAGGTGGGCCTGCCGGCGTGGGAAAGACGACGGTTGCCAGAGACTTGGCCGCGCGTTGTGGCGTTTCCGTGCTGCCATCCGATGCGATCTGGCTCGCCTTGAAGGCTGCTACGAACCCCGCGTCATATCCGGAACTGCACTACTTCGACCCGCCTGACTCGGAATGGAGAAGGTTCAGTGCGGAGTATTGGTGTGAACGCCATATAGAGAGCGCCAAAGCGATTAGCTCGGCGATTGATCCCGTCATCGAATACTATCTGTGGGAGCGGTGGCCTATCATCATTGAGGGTACCTGGATTACTCCCGCTGCCGCTGCACGCTGGACTCGTCAGTATGAGGGCTTGCGAGCCGTGTTCATTCACGAGCCGGAAGACCTGCCAGCTTACCTCCATTCGAGGGGGAACCGATGTCTCGACCATCGGGGCGAAACGTTCTGGCTCTTCGGCAACTGGGTGCGCGAGCAGGCTTTGGCAAATGCACTCCCCGTCGTGAACGTTCATCCGCGCGATACACTGGCCGAGCGGGTTCTCAAAGCTGCGTCTTGTTGAGCGTCACTTCAAAGAGGGCGACCGGGCGAAACATTGCGGAAGCTCTTACAGGTACGAAGGCCTGAGTTGAAAGTGCATAGATGCCCTTAGCTGGACTTTGTACATTCAGGCTGCGTAGGTCAGCGATTCTATGAATCTATTGAATAGCGGCGTTGGGACTTTCGTGATGTCGGGTTTGTCCTGCGACATGGAAAAAGTCTCACAAGCGCTCCACATATGACGACGCACCAACGCGATCGCGTCTACGAAGGTCGGCGCGGGCTTGGCATACCAGGCGGCGGCGCGGGGCTTGCAAGGCCGCTGCTTTTGCAGCAGATGAGCCGCGACGGTTATCCACGAGAACAGTCCCAACAGAACCGGCGTGGTACGGGCTATGGCGCGATCGGACCATTGGCGTTGAGTCTCTACTCCCAGGTGAGTGCGGACTTCCTGGAAGAGCCTGCCCCGTACTGGATACGGGGTGACTTCCAGCTGCCATCGCAACACGAACCATTCAATGATTCGGGTGGGCTCGACGTTGAGATCGGTGCACAATAGAGCTTGTGGCTGGAACTCACCCATCGGGTCGCGTATCAAGACCCAACGGATAGGGACTGGAGCCTTGCCGCAGTGATACCAGACCGCTGTATGAGAGGCAATCTCCACTCTACGCAAGATACCGTCGTACCAAGGGATCGTCACGCCTGTCCGGAGGGTTGTCGGTTGGTCGGCGAGTTCCTTGAGGGTGGGCAGCCGTTGGCCTTTGATGCGCGGACGACCGATCTGTCCTGGCAGTCGAGGTGGAGCGGGTTCATAGAGCGCGGCATCCATGCGCAATCTGGTGATGAAGGTGACGGGGCTGGACATGGACTGACAGAAGGCGAGCAGATCGAGGGCAGCGTAACTGCTGTCGGCGACCACTACCACCGTGCGGTTGGGCAGCCAGCGACGAAGCTGGATGATCATCTGACGCGCCCAGTCGGTGATCTTTTTGTGAGTCCGCCCCATCTGCTGACAGTATCGCTCAGAGGGGGCGAGTGCTGTCAGGACAGGCAGCGCCCATGTCCGACGCGCCCAGGGTATGGGGGTCAGCCACATCAGGCTTATCCAACGCAGGCCGGATGCCTTGACGAAATGACTTGCGCTGGAGCGCACTGCGTCACAATAGATACCCTTGGCCTTGATCCGCCTGCCACGTCGCCGCTCCAAGGTCTCGTCGATCCCAAACACCAGCGGGCCATCGCCCTGATCGAGGTGTTGGATTAACAGGTGCAGCAAGACACGGCCTACCTTGAGCGGCGACCACACGGCGCGGTTCAGAACGTGATGATATCGTGCAAAGCTCGTGTCGTCGCTGAGGCCCATGATGCGGAGAGCTGAGGTGACGGTGCGCTTGCGCGTGGCTAGGACTGCGCCGACGAGCAGGACATGGGCTTTCGTCCATGTCCTGGCCTGGAACATGGGCGCGAACGGGTTGAGTATGGATATAATGGCATCGGGCAGAGCCTGCCCCGTACTGGATACGGGGGTGAGCATAACGTGACCTTTCAGAAGTGTTTGGTCTTGTTAGCTTACCCTGTTCTCGTCACTTGTCTATACTTTGTACAAAGTTCAGCTTAGAGCCTGTCTCATAACTCGGCGGCATACATCCTGTTGGAAAAGCCGCCACGATTACCGTTGTTGTAGGTATCAGTCGCTACGAAACATAGCCATCATTACCGTCATTCCCGCGAAAGCGGGAATCCACAACATGCTGACAAGAGAGGTGGTCTATTTTTGAGACAGCCTCCTTAGGGAGAGGGCTAGGGTGAGGGTGATGGCTACGAGCATGTCCAACTACTTTAGACAACGGACTTCAAAGTCGGGACACTAGCGGCAGACCGGATACCGCAGGCTAGAACCCCTCTTCGGCACAATCGTTAAGTGCGCCCGCCTAGCCTCTAGTAGGTAGCTTGACGAACCCCAGCCAAAAGCCCTCAACCGCCTTGATGACCTGCATGTATTTGTCGAGGTCGACGGGCTTGACGACGTAGGCGTTGGCGTGAAGATTGTAGGTCTCCTTCACGTCGCTCTCGTCTTCGGAACTCGTAAGGATCACCACCGGAATTCGTCGAAGGTCGGGGTCGGACTTGATCTCCGCCAAGACCTCGCGGCCATTGATGGTCGGGAGGTTTAGATCAAGCAGGATGAGATCGGGCCGCTGGGCGTTCCGGTAACGCCCTTCCCGTCGAAGCAGCGAGAGGCCCTGCTCGCCGTCCTCGGCAACGGTCAGGTTCTTCCTCACGCTGGCCTCGGTAAGCGCCTCGCGCGCGAGCTCTACGTCGCCGGGGTTGTCCTCGACCATCAGGATTTCGATTGGGGATACGACCTCTGTCGTTGTCATAGCTTATGACTCTCCATGTTCCGCAACGGCAGGAAGGGTGAAGTAGAAGCACGACCCCTCGCCGAGCTTCGATTCGGCCCAGATACGCCCCCCATGCCGGTCGATAATTCGCTGGCAGATCGCCAGGCCGATACCCGTGCCTGGGATTTCAGTGTTACGGTGGAGTCTCTTGAAGACTCCGAAGACTCGCTCCGCATATCTTTGGTCGAATCCAACGCCGTTGTCCCTAATCGAAAATGTCCAGTGGTCTCCATCTCGCTTGGCGTCGAGCACGACGCGCGGGCGGCTTGTCGATCGGAACTTTAGGGCGTTCCCAATAATATTTTGGAATAGTTGCCGCAGCTGCGACGGGTCACCCATAACAGATGGTAGATCTGAGTAGACGACTTCTGCCTCGCTCTCCTCAATAGCCAATTCAAGATTGGACAGAGTTTCCCGAAGGACGGGCGCCGTATCGGTCGGAGTCAACTCTGCCCCCTGAGTGCCGACTCTCGAATAGGCCAGTAGATCATGAATCAACCGCTGCATACGATTAGCGCCGTCCACCGCGAAGTGGATGTACTTGTCGGCGCGTTCGTCGAGTTCCCCGCCGTACCTGCGTCCCAAGAGCGCAACGTAGCTCGAGACCATGCGGAGCGGCTCCTGCAGGTCATGGGACGCGACGTAGGCGAACTGCTCCAACTCTCGATTCGAGCGCGACAACTCTTCCGTCTGTCTGGTGACCTGAGCATGAAGTTGAGCGTTGGCGATTGCGCCGGCGATATAGACGCCGATGCGCTCTGCCAACAACCGATGGCGGTCAGAATACGCAGAATCGGTGAGGGAATGGAGATTCAGACACCCTATCGGCTCGCCGCGATAGAGGAGCGGGGCCGACAGGAACGATCGCAACCCCATATCGAACGCGCCGACCAGTCCGGCGTATCCGGCCGCTGCTTCAGCCTCGTTTCCCGGCTGAAACACGATGCACCGCTGCGTCTTGATGACCGCATCTGAGAGAGTACCCTCTACGGCGTATGCCTGGTCCGGGGCGCGGTCGGGAACCTCTACAGCGCTGGACTGATAGGTATCTACCATGTACCCGAGTCGGTCGGCGACGAGGTTGATGACGATTCGGTCAAAGGGTATGAGCTGGAAGACCTCTCGAGCAAATCGCTCGTATACCTCGTCAATTGCGAGGGAGGAGCCGATAATGCGGGCGATGTTCGAGAGGGTTTCCTGGTCTCGCGTACGTCGTCGCTGCTCGGCGATGCTTGCCCTTAGTGCATTTTGAGCACGGTGTCGAACGGTAATATCGTAGCCGTAGACGTGCCCTACCCCGTACTCGCTAACACCTACGACTACGAAGTGGAACCACCTGCCCCCGATCTCGGTTTCGAAGTCGATATGGGCGTCGCTCGCTATCGTTTGTCCGAGATTCACGCTCGTCATAGCAGGGAGGATGCTGACGAGGGACGAGCCTTCCATCGCTTCGGGACCTATAAGCTCTACGGCGGACGGATTGATGGTGAGCACGGTACCATTTGAGTCGAACCGAAGGACCGGCGAAGGATTGAAGTACGCGAAGGAGGGAGCTTCCGGTACGTCTTCGCGTGCAGCGCCGCTTGCTCGGCTATCGGGCACTTCGGAGAGACGCCGCCGCAGGTCGGCGACTTCGGCATCAAGCTGCTCGCGGCTCATTTCGCCGTGCACCACTACGGTTCCCTCCCCGCTAGCTCCGTCTCGTCAATGGCGCCGCTTCCTAGAACGGCCACCACCACTTCTTCTTGGATTCAGGGGACGGGGGAGGCGGCGGGGGCGAGACGATCGGACGGTGAGCGGCAGGATTGTCCAACCAATTAACCACGTCATTGAACCGGCTTAGCTCGATGGGCTTCCTGCTAAAGCGACTGACAGGAATGTTGTACGATTCGAGGAGACTCTCCTCCGCCTCCGTGCCCGTAAGGATCATTACCGGGATCGTGCTCAGACTCTCATCGGCCGCCATCTCCTTCAGGACTTCGAGACCGTCTTTCATCGGGAGATTCAGGTCGAGTAGGATGAGGTCGGGACGAGGGGCGCGGGCGTACTCCCCCTCTTGTCGGAGGTACATCATTGCCGGCTCTCCGTCACCCACGGCGACTACGCTGGCCTCGTGACCCGACTCCTCGATGATTTCTTTTGTAAGCTCAACATCACCGGGATTGTCTTCCACAAGTAGGATGTGGTAGGGCCCTCGATCTGCGGTGTCCGTTGCCATGTCTGCCTCCTTGTCCGGTGCGGCGCGGGTATGGTTCACGACGAATGGACTCTATGCCCGCACGTTACAGACCTATGGACGGCTTGTCAATATAGTCGGGCGTCTGCCGTTCGTTTCGGGGGTGTTCAGGCGTACCACGCGCGGCACTGCCACTGAGCACCTAACAAGGTAACGTTTTCGTCACGGGACGCGCTGCGAACGGCGGCGGGACCGGGACACGGACGTCGGTCAGAGATCAGGCTGAAGTGTGTGCCAGCCGGTAGCCTGCTCGTAGGCGTGGGCGGTGCGAAGGAGCTTCTCTTCCTGCAGGTGAGACGCCATGAACTGGAGGCCGACAGGCAGACCGTCGCTCATGCCCGCAGGAACTGAGATGGCGGGAATGCCCGCGATGTTCGCGGGCTGTGTGAACACGTCGTTGAGATACATCATGTAGGGATCGGCAGTCTTTTCGCCGAGCGGGAAGGCGACCGATGGAGAGGTAGGCGATACCAGTACATCGAACTCTTTGAAGACCTGCTGGAACTCCTGCCGAATCAGCGTTCGTACTTGCAGCGCTTTCTTGTACCAGGCGTCGTAGTACCCTGCGGACAGGGCGTAGGTGCCGATCATGATGCGCCGCTTGACCTCCGGCCCAAAGCCCTCCCGCCTCGTGTTCTCAAGTGCGTCCCACATGCTCCCCGGTGTGTCGGTCGAGTACCCGTACTTCACCCCGTCGTACCGCGCGAGGTTTGCTGAGGCCTCAGAAGGTGCGACGATGTAATAGACGGCCATGCCGTAGGGTGTGCTGGGCAAAGACGTCTCCGATATGGCCGCACCAAGATCCGCTAGCGTATCAATGGCCCGTCGAATTGCGCCTTCCACGCCCGGTTCCATGCCCTCGACAAAATACTCCTTCGGCACGCCGACGCGGAGCCCATGAATGTCTCCTGTTAGGGCCTTCGTATAGTCGGGCACTTCTCGGTTGATGGATGTCGAGTCGCGCGAATCGTGCCCCGCGATGGCGTTGAGGACGAGCGCGGCGTCACCCACGTCCTTGGTGATCGGACCGATCTGGTCCAAGGAGCTGGCGAAGGCCACGAGACCATACCTGCTCACCAGGCCATACGTCGGTTTCAGGCCAACGACACCACACAGAGACGCGGGCTGCCGAATGCTCCCACCCGTATCGGACCCAAGCGAGTATACGCACTGGTCCGCGGCGACCGCCGCCGCCGGTCCCCCACTGCTGCCACCCGGCACACGGTCGAGACCCCAGGGGTTCCGGGTGGGAAAGAAAGCCGAGTTCTCGGTAGACGATCCCATGGCAAACTCGTCGAGGTTCCCCTTGCCCACGAGAACCGCTCCCTCTTCGTACAGCCTTGTGGCGACTGTCGCGTCGTAAGGAGGAACGAATCCTTCGAGAATCCGGGATGAGCACGTCGTAGCCACGCCCTTAGTGGCCATGTTGTCCTTGAGTTGCATCGGAATTCCCGTGAGCGACGCAGCATCACCTGCACCGATGCGTTCGTCAGCCAAGCGCGCCTGTTCGAGAGCAAGCTCGGGCGTGACGGTGACGAAGGACTTGACCGAGGGCTCAATCGCGTCGATGCGATCAAGGAATGCCCCGGTTAACTCAACGGACGAGACGTCTCCGCTGTCGAGCAGTTCCCGCGCACCGCGTGCCGTCATGCCTTTGAGGTCGACGTGAGTCATGAACTAGTCGAGGACGGCACGGACGCGAACGAAGTCGCCGTCGCGATGCGGCGCGTTTGACAGCGCATCATCCTTAGGGACGCTTCCACGGGGTTCGTCGTCACGCAAAACGGCGTGGGTTTCAACAGAGTGGGCAGTCGGTTCCACGCCCTCGGTGTCGACCTGCTGGAGAACCTGGAAGTGCTCCAGTATTCCCGATAGCTGCTCGCGCATGACCTTGATCTCGTCGTCGGTCATACCCACGCGAGCCAGCAGGGCTATATGCCGTACCTCTTCGGAAGTGAGGGCCACACTCCCCCCTTTGCAAGATGGAACCGGAACGGGTTGCAGTGTAGCAGAGGATTGATGACGGTGACTAGCCGACGGCGGAGTTGTGAGCGGCAACAACGCCCGAGTTGACACCGCTGGTATGCGTTTATATGCTCCGACTCGAAAACTGGGGGCGCCCTTTAGAAGACGTAGGGGGCGCATTAGAAGGACAGCAGATCTTGGAGTTGAAAACAATGCGTGTGAATGATGACTTCTCCGGCAAGGTTGCCATCGTAACAGGAAGTGGACAAGGCATGGGTCGCGCGGTGGCACAGCGATTCGTAGAGGCTGGCGCCCGTGTCGTCGTCAACGATAAGAACGCCGACGCTGCCGCCAGGGTCGCCGAAGCCCTCGGCGATGCCGCTCTGGCCGTTCCCGGTGACGTGACTATCAAGGCGGATGTGGACAGGGTGGTGTGCGTTGCAGCGGACTCGTTTGGCGCAATCGATATCCTGGTCAACAACGCAGGCATCCTGTTCTCGACAACCCTCGCCGACATGGAGGAAGGCGAGTGGGACCTCGTCATCGACGTCAACATGAAGGGCACGTACCTGTTCAGTCGGGCCGTGCTCCCCTTCATGAAACGGGCCGGCTGGGGCCGAATCGTCAACTTCGCGTCCACGGCGGGCAAGGCTGTCAGCACCCTCGGAGGTCCGCACTACACCGCTGCGAAGGCGGGAATCCTCGGCCTCACTCGCGCGACGGCAAAGGAGGTCGCCCCGTTCGGCATCACCGTCAACGCCGTCTGCCCAGGCTTGGTCAACACGGAGATGGTGCAGCAGAACGTCAGCCCGGAACGCCTCGAGGCATATCTCCAGAGCTTCCCGATCTCACGCATCTGCGAACCGTGGGAAGTCGCCGAGCTCGTGGCCTTCCTCGCGTCCGACCGGGCCGCCTACATCACCGGCGCCTCCCTAGACATCAACGGCGGCGACTTGATGATCTCGTGACTCGACTGTACTGTTGTATATATCGGCGGGAAGTCTCTCGGAGGAAATTTCCGAAATACATCTGGCTGGCCCGCTTCCCATTCTCAACAACACTCCACTATGCCCATTCTTGAACCTCAACTTAACGGACGCATTGCTACTCTGCTTGATCGCATGACCCCTCGCTGGACCGCACTTGGCGAGAATAAGGGTGCGTTCCTTGGCAGCCAGAGGCAGCCGGACATCCTGGTCGTCCAGCCGCGTGCGCAACCGGTCGTGATCGAAAACGAGTACGCCCCCGCAAGCACCGTTGAAAGAGAAGCACTACAGCGACTGGGTGAACGGCTCGACCCCGACGTTGTTTCCGCGTCCGGGCGGATCGAGGCGGCCATCGCTCTGAGGTCACCCATGGACTTGCACGATTGCGCGGGGGCTGACGACGTGGATGCTATGCTCACCAAGGGCGTTATGCTGGAGTACGCATTGTTCGCTGGGCCAAGCACGGCGGACGCCAGCCGTTTTCCAAAGTCTGGCTTCGTATCCGGGGACATACGAGACCTAGCGTCGTTTGCGATGAACGCCGCGACGTCGGAGGACGCCGCCCGGAGGGCGGTCGCCATCCTTGAGGAGGGCGTCCAAGACGCGGCGGTCATCCTAAGACAGGCTGCCGACCTCAGGGAAAGCACGAAAGGCGCGATAGCCGAGCTGCTCAAGCAGCCGTACAGCGAGCAGACGCTGCGCATGGCCGCGACGATAATCGTCAACGCGCTGGTCTTCCATCAGAACATGGTGGGGGAGCACGGCGTGAAGAGTCTGGACCAGATAGCGAACGGTGACGTGCTTACTCAATCAAGCGTGCTGGGCGAGTGGCGCAAGATTCTCAATGTCAACTACTGGTCTATTTTCAATATTGCAAGCGACTTGCTCCGCTCCATCAACCCGCCGGTAATGGCGGTCGATGCGTTGCGGGTGATGATGCGCACGGCCAAGAGTTTGGTCGCGTTGGGAGTTTCGCAGTCCCACGATCTTACGGGAACGGTGTTCCAGAGACTTATCGCCGACCGCAAGTTCCTTGCCACCTTCTACACGAGGCCTGAGTCTGCGGCGCTTCTAGCACACCTCGCTATACCCGACGACGGAGACTGGGACAACTCTGACCGGGTCAAAAACTTCCGCATTGCCGACTACGCCTGCGGAACCGGTACGCTCATCCATGCCGCGTACCGGCGCTTGAACCGGCTTCACTGGCTCGCAGGCGGCGACCTCGAGCAGAGTCACGCACACATGATGGAGAATTCGCTCACCGCGTGCGACGTGCTTCCCTCGGCGGTACATCTCACGGCGTCCATGCTCTCGTCGTCGCACCCCACGCAGGGATACGACGGCTCCCGAACGATCGTCACTCAGTACGGCAAGACCGAGGACGGCGGCGTCTCACTCGGTTCGCTCGACCTGCTCGCGGGCAACGGCGAGGTCAAACCGCTCATCCCTCTGCACACCGGCACCGCCGTCACCGGTACGGGCGAAGCACACTCCGAGCTTGGCGTAGACATGCCGCCTGCCAGCCAGGATCTGGTGATTATGAACCCTCCGTTTACCCGCCCGGGTTCTGACTGGGAAGGTGATGATAGAAAGTCGGACTCGATCAAGCAATTCCAAGGGCTTGAGACAGATCTAGATACCCAGAAGCGAATGTCTGCTTTGGCAAGAGATTACGCTAAGGACACCTGTGCGCACGGTTACGCTGGGCTTGCATCCTGGTTTGTTGCTCTCTCCAACCGCATGGTAAAGAGGGCTGGCACAATCGCACTCATCCTTCCGATAACTGCATTGCAGGGAGCGAGTTGGCTGAAAGTACGTCAACTAATAGCCCGTAGCTACCGCGATGCGACAGTGCTGACAATCGCGGCATCCAGTCAGGACGACCAGTCATTCTCTGCCGACACGGGCATAGCGGAAGCCCTGATCGTGTGCCGCGAGTCCTCCAACGCTCCGTCCCGACGGGGGCTGTTCGTGTCGCTAAAACGACGGCCGGGCAACGAGATGGAGGCGACCGAGATCGCCAGGGCGATAAGCATGCTCGCCGAGAACTCGACTCCAAGGACTCTGGAAGGCGGGCCGTTCGGTGGAAGTCCTCTGTTCGTCGGCGAGGAGCAACTGGGTGATGTTATAGATGTGCCCATGAGCAGAGCAGAGCCTTGGTCTGCCGTAGGCATTGGCGATTACGCCGCAGTTCAAACTGCCTACCAGTTAGCGCAGGGAAGAGTCTGGCTACCCCAGATGCAGGAGCAGGACGCACTACATATCCCGATGGCAACCGTGGGACAGACGTGCCAGGTTGGGATAACTGACATCAACATCGTAGGAAATAGCAATCGCACAGCGTTCAATCGCATCAAGCTGACATCGGCCGCTCCGACATACCCAATGCTGTGGAGCCACGACGCTCAGCATGAGAAGAGCATGGTGGTCGACCCCGACAGCGAGGGAAGAGTGAAAATAGGCAGAGAGAGTCGCGCAGCGGAGATATGGGACACCCGAAGTCATGCGCACCACAACCGGGACTTTCGGTTCAACTCTCAGCCCTTAGCGGTGGCGTTCACCGAGACGCAGACAATCGGCGGCAGAGCCTGGCCTAACGTGAATTTCGCCGACCGCGTCCACGAAATCGCCTACACGCTATGGTGCAACACAACCCTGGGGGCTGCTCTGCTATTGGTGGCATTCCAGTCGTCAACAGGCCGGGCGGGGCAGTATGCCCATCACGGCCATCCGCACGATGCACACCCTCGACGTGAAAAAGCTGACACCTGCACAGCGTAAGACTGCCGAGGCGATCTTCGAGGACATGCGAAACGTCCAATTCCTACCAGCGAACGAGGCCTATCATGACAACTCGCGTCAGGAGTTGGACTATCGCGTTCTGATAGACGTACTCGGCCTGCCGACGAGCATATTGAAGCCGCTCGATCTACTCAGGCTGAAATGGTGCTTGGAACCGAGTATGCACGGCGGGAAGCGCACCGCGCCTGAGAGGTGATTGCAAGTTGCTCGTGAACAGAGTGGCGGCACAAGAAAATAATCTCAAACGAAAGGTCTGAATGGACAAAAATTCACGAAGAGAAAAGCTGGCAGGCATCGCCGTATCGCTGCCGACATTCAACGACGACGAGTACAACCTGCAACTCGACCGGTCGAAGGCCCACATCAACTGGCTCATAGACCAGGGCATCGGCGAGGGGAACTCGATAATCTTCATCGCCGGCGGACTCGGTGAGGGCTACTTCCTCGACGACCACGAATGGGAGGCATTGGCGAATACGCTGGTGGAGGCGGCAGACGGAAGAGCGCCGACCGGTATCGGCGTATTCGAACTGAGCGCCCGGCGAGCCGCGCGAAAGGCAAAGTATGCCACCGACCTTGGGATGGACTACATCCAGTGCGCGCCGCCTCGCTATTTGCAGCCAACTGAGGACGAGATCTTCGGTCACTACGATTACATAGGCGAGCGGGCCAACATCGGCATCATGGCCTACAACACGCCCTGGGCGATGCCAGCCGGCTACAGCTTCTCGCAATCGCTGATCGAGCGCCTTGCGACGATCGAGAACTTTGCGGGCATAAAGTGGTCGTCCCCTAACGTCCAGCAATACATGAGCATGATCCGCCTCTTCGGTGAGCGGCTGAGCTTCATCAGCAACGGCAGCGTGATGTCCATCGGCTACCGGCTCGGCGCGCGAGGGTTTACCGACTTCATGGTCAACGTCGCCCCGCGACTGTCCCTGCACCGCTGGCAGCTCGTTCAGGAAGAGCGTTGGGACGAGTTCGACAAAATCGAGCTCGCTATGCAGATCGATCCTCCGCTCAAAGCGGTTAGACCCGGCGATCTGTCGGGGTCGGGAATGGGTGAAGGTCCCGACGCGCGTCTGCGCCTCCAAGTCCTCGGCCTGGATACCGGTCCGCACTTCCCCGCTCAAGTGGGATACGCCGAGGACCATGTCGAGGCATATCGACGAATGGTCGACGCGAGCGGAATCCGCGAGTGGGTCGACTGGGACGGATCGGCCTTCGACTGAGTCCGAAGCGAGGGAAAACATGACCGACATCTACAGCCGTCTGGGCGTAATGCCCGTAATCAACGGGATCGGCAACAAGACCACTCTCGGCGGCTCGACGCCGAGCCCGCGGGCCAAGCAGGCCATGGAGGAAGCCGACTACTACTACTGCTCCATGCCAGAGCTTATGGACCGCACGGGCGAGCGAGTCGCCGAACTGCTCGGAGTGGAGGCGGCGTTCATCACGTCCGGCTGCGCGTCAGCCATCCTCCACGCTGCCGCAGGTGTAATGGCCGGCCCGGAGAAGGAGGACCTAGGGAGGCTGCCGGACACCACCGGAATGAAGCACGAGTTCATCTTCCAGCGCAAGCAGCGCTATTTCTACGATCGGTGCTACGTCGTCCCCGGCGGGACGCTTGTTGTCGTAGGAGACGAGGAGTCATGCACAGCACGGGAGATGGAAGAAGCCATAACGCCGGACACCGCAGGCATCGGTTTCGTGGACAAATCGCGGGGGACTGAAGACCTTTCGACCGTCTCAATCTCCGGAGCGATGGACATTGGAAGCAGACACAGCGTCCCGGTAATCGTAGACGCCGCCTACCAGGCGTATCCCATCGACCGGATGCGATGGATATCGGGAGCGGCCGACATCGTGTGCTTTGGCGGCAAATACTTCGGAGCGCCGAGCTCGACCGGATTTCTCTGCGGACGCGCCGATCTGGTGCATGACGCTTCTCGGCAGGGCTTCGTCGCCTCACAGTCAGGTGACCGGCCCCGTTCCTTTGGTCGCTCGATGAAGGTCGACCGGCAGGAGATCGTCGGAATGGTCGTTGCCCTTGAAGAGTGGCTGACCATCGACCATGAGGACCGGATACTCGGACTGCTCTCCATGGCGAGCGTTATTCAACGAGCCGTGGACGATATTGTAGGAGTCTCGACTGATGTCGAGCGACTCGAAAGTCACGCCTCGGCGGCTTTGACGGTCGAGTTTGAACCCGGCGTGATTCATACGTCAGGTCACGCCCTCGCGGATAAGTTAGAATCCGGGCGACCCAGCATACTCGTCGGGCACGACGACACATCCATACGCATCGCTCTCCACACACTCCATGAAGGCCAGCCGGAGGTCATTGCGGAACGCCTACGCGCTGCGCTACGCTAACCGCCGCGTCGCGAGCACCGACGCTTCGAGGCGAAGAATTCAACCGGCTTCACGTTTGCTCGATGCGGGAAAATCTCTTGGGAAGGAAAGACATGACAGACATCTACACGCGGCTGGGCGCCCGCCCGGTCATCAACGCAAGTGGCAACACAACCATTTGGGGAGGCTCCACACCGACTCCGGCAGTGCAGCGCGCGATGGACGAGGCCAACAGCTATTGGGTCGAGATGAAGGAGTTGCTGGAGAAGTCCGGAGAGGTAATCGCCGAGGCGCTCGATGTCGAGGCGGCCTACCCGACTTCAGGATGCTTTTCCGCGCTCGTCCTGAGCTCCGCCGCCCTGATGACCGGCAGCGACCCCGACAAGATGGCCCGGATCCCCGATGCTACCGGACTGAAGAACGAGTTTGTCTTCCAGGAAGCACAGTCCTACGGATACGACCGGGCGTACAGTGTGCCGGGCGGGAAGCTCATGAAGGTTGGCGACGAGAACGGGTGCACCATCGAGGAGATGGAGGCGGCCATCGGGCCGTCGACCGCCGCGATCGTCTACTTGGTGACCAAGAATAACACCGATTCAGTCGTCAGCTATGATGACGCGGCCCAGCTTGCCCACGATCACGGCCTGCCTATCCTCGCCGACTGCGCGGCGCAGATCTACCCCATCGACTACTTCCGCGAGAACGCCCAGAAGGCCGATCTTGCCTGCTTCGGCGGCAAGTACATGGGAGCGCCGCACTCGACCGGGTTCCTGTGCGGCCGCAAGGACTTGGTCGATGCGGCAGTTGGGCACGGATTTATCGCACCGGGCAAGCCGTTCGGGCGGGCTATGAAGATGGACCGACAAGAGATCGTGGGAGTGGTCACCGCCGTGAGTGAATGGTTCACCATGGACCACGAGGAGCGCCTTCTCATCGCGGGCGGCAAGCTGGGAATAATCGAGGACGCCGTGAAGGGCCTCGATACGGTTGCAGCTACGTCGATCGCCGCCAGCGACAACTACATGGCCATCGCCCTGAACGTCAAGCTCGATACTGATGCCCTCGGCACGAGCGCCGCCGGAGTCATCGAGGCATTGAGCGCCATGTCCCCTCGAATCCGAGCCGACGCCGCGGGAGACGACGCCATCGTCCTCGTCTCGCACAATCTCACCGATGGTGAGCCGGAGATTGTCGCCGAAGGCCTGCGAATGGCCCTGTCAGGATAAGCACGCACCCTTCAACTTCATTCAGACGGCTGTCCCTCGGCTGCCGTCGTAGAGTCTCTTTAGGAGGAACCCTCCGTGTCTACCCAAGACCGGTTCTCAGTTGGCTTCGTCACTTCGGAAAACCCACATTCGCTCATGCACATGCGCACCCTTGAAGCCCTGCCCGAAGTCGAAACCGTTCACGTCTGCCATGTGGGAGGCGGAGACAGGGACGGCATCCGGGAGGCGTCCTCGAAGATCGCTTCTGAGACCCAGCATCTGGAAGAAATGCTGAAGCATGATGTGGACGCGCTCATTGTGTCGGTACGGAACGACGAGTGCCCTGCGGTGCTCGAAGCGGCGGTTGCCGCCGGAAAGTCCGCGCTCTTCGAAAAGCCCGGAGCGCTGACGGCGGGACGCCTTCGGGGAATCGCCGAGGCCGCCGGAGGCAAGAACCTCACGATGGGGACCATGCTCACTTTCCGCAACGACCCAGTTATCCTCGACGTGAGGCGGGCCGTTGACGGAGGAGCGCTGGGAGATGTCATGGCCGTAGAAGCCCGGCAGGTGACGTCGCAGGTGCGTTACCGGGACCCCAACTTCTGGCTGTTTGACAAATCGAAGGCCGGCAGCGGAATCCTGTCGTGGCTGGGGTGTCACCACATCGACGCGCTGTGCTACCTGCTCGATGACCGGGTCGAATCGGTGGCCGCGATGGTGGACACCAAGAACCCCTTCCCCATCGACGTGGAGGATACCGCTTGTCTCGTGCTCAAGTTCAAGAGCGGGGCGCTCGGCACCGTCCACGCGGGATACCATCTGGTTGGGAGTTCATCGGGGTACTCCGGCGCGAGGTACGACGCCTTCATGGCCCTGAGGGGAACGGAGGGATACGTTCGCATCCCCCTCTCGGAGCGCGGGGGTTACAGCTTGAACAGCATAGCCGACGGATGGGCGTCGGGCGGCGTCCGCGACTACTCCTTCTCGCTCCCAAGCTCTCCGGCCTACGGCGGAGTCGCGGGCGAGGAGTTCGTTCGGCAGTTCCTCAACGCTTCACGTGACGGCTCCCCTGCCCTCGCGCCGATAGAGGCCATGGTCCACGTGCTGGACGTTATCGAAGCGGCTATCGAGTCTTCAGCAACGGGGAGGACGGTTACGGTCGGCTAGACGTCATACTCGATCTGCAGTTCCACGTGACGCAGGGAGAGTTTCGTGGCCCTCATGACCGTTCGCATGGTCGTGCGCACCTCGATCTTGTTCTCGCCCTTCTTAAATGGCGGCCCTTCGATCTCGTACTCGATGACTCCGCCCTCGTAGTCCACATCGTCGAGACGTTCGGGGAATTTCGTCCACTCCTGGCGGCTCCATGTCCCGAAGCGTCGGGTGGCGCTTTCCGAGGGCAGGTGAACGCCGTTTACCAAGACGTCAAGCTCATCTTCGGCTGTAAGGTCGCTCAGGCCCAATTCAAGCGTGCTCCACGTGATCTCGCCATCGGCCTCGGCCCGCTCGATATCGTCGCCAATGGTGAGGGAGAGCACCGGGCCTCGACCGGCAAGGTTGAATCCCAAGTCGACCGGCAACTGCACGGCCGGAACCGCGTAACGGAATGCGTATGAGTGCAGGTCGTTGGGCGTCAGCCGCTCCATGAACTCCATCTCGTACCGCTTCGTGGCACGCGAGAGCTGGTCTGGATCGGTCAAGACATTCAGCACCCGGCGCTTCCAGTCAGCAGACTTGTGCCAGAAGTTGAAGAGGTACAGGCCGGATGCTCCACCCTCGTAGTGTCGTGAGGCAATTGCGTTGACGGACTCCTCCTCCGTTGCCGGGCGTAGTGACTCTATTGACCCAAGAATTTGGCAGTCCGTGCCGTTCGCCGCCTCCACAAACTCCTCGATTGGAGCGTGAAGCGGAATGAAACCGCCCCCGGCGGCAACGGTGTCGACAATCCCCTCCCGTATCCACCTCTCCACATCGAGGCCGATGCGGGCGGAATCGGCAAGCGTTGGCGGTACCCGAACCAGGATCTCAAGATCGCGGCCTGTGGAGGCAGCGACCTCATCCATTCGCGCCCTGATGCGGCGCAGCATGTCGGTTATCAGATGGCGGCTTCCGTAGGCCTCGTCGACACGGAAGAACGCCGGATGACGCATGAAGTCGAGCTCCACCCCGTCGGTGTTGAAACGCTCGAACAGGTCGATGACCAATGCGGCGACGTGCGACCTCACTTCGGGGCGGGCGTAGTCGAGACCCGTTCGAATACCCCACTGGGTTGTGTTTGGTATGAATTCCTCTCCCGGACGGCCAATCAAGTACTCCGGATGGTCTCGCCGGATGGTCCCAATGTTGTCGTCTGTGAATGAACGGTCGTAGTGGGAATTCATCCTCACTGACGGGAGGAACTTGATGCCTATGTCATGGCAGAGTTTCGTGAAAATCGTGACTGGGCCCCCGCCCGAGTCGATGAGGCGGCGCAGGTTTTGGGCACCCAGATCGTTCTCGCGACCTTGTGGAAGGTGATTGGGTTGAGCGAGAATGTCGACGGTCTCATAGCGCTGACGGCCCGTATCTCCTATGCACCAGGAGAGAGTGTCGAGCCCGGAGTCCACGTAGGTATCGACGATTCGCTCCTTGATGACGGCGGTCGTCACAGGAGTCATTATCTGAGACATTATCCATCCGTCGTCGTTCAATACGATGCGTTTTGGGCTTGCCATTGCGTGTGTCCTTTGTCCAATTTGGGTGCCGCGGCGGTGCGGTCTACGGCCTTGAGAGTCGACGAGATGCAATCGGGTGTATAATATACACTATGATGAGACGGTCCGAACCGTTGGACATAACGGGAAGCTGGCCCTTTGGTAACTGTCGACTGTTGGCCTCGCCATCACAGAGATAAGCGAGTGTAGCGTTGAGGATTAGCAGGTACAGAGTAGCCGGCGCAGCGATGCTGGCCGTCGGGGTGCTGTTGCTGACCGCGTCCGGCGGGTACTACGCATACGCCCAGTTCGTAAAGACGGGGCGTGATGATCTCGTCCATCAGGTGCCGCGACCTACCCTCTCCGGCGGGCTTTCATCCGCCCATATCGATGCTGAAAGCCGTCCTGGCTTGGGACAGTCCCAGACGACTGAGGTGGCGTCGGTAGTCTCGAATTCGGAACACCGCTTGACCGAAGAAACGTCGATTGCATCCACGGCAGCCACCCGGACAGAGACGGCTAACCTCGAAACCATCGTCTCAGACACTGAGAAGCCGACTTCGACCGGACAGCCGGGAACAATCCAGACACCCACAGAAGCGCCACAGGCAGCCCCGGCCTACACGTCGGTAAGAACCGTCAATTGGTCTCCCAACGCAGAGCAGATAAGTATGATCACCGGGCCCGCAGACGGCCGAGTCGGAGCTGCAATTGAGGCATTGCTCTATTTGCAAGCCCTCCGCCCCGGTTATGTGCCGAAGTACGAGCCGGAAGTCCAAGCAGATGCCGAACTCATCGAGCCGTCCCAGAGCACTAGGCGACTGGCCCGTGTGATCCCGCCGAGCCAGGATAGAAACCCGGCGACAAGGGAGCTTATGGTTGCCCTGTTGCTTGAGTCCGATTACGCCCGCACGATTCCTAAGGTCCCTGATCCAAAGTACGCTACGCGCATGATAGTGCCCGAAATCGGCCTCAGAGCATTCGTCGAAGAGCTTGAAGTGGTCGAAGACGGGGACAGCCGGGCGTGGGAGACTCCCAAGCACGTCGTGGGACATATTCCAACGACTGCAAAGCCGGGAACGTGGGGCCAAGGGTGGTACTTCGGGCACCTCGAAAGTCCGATAAGCGGTGAGGGCAACATATTCCGCCGACTACCCGAGCTGGCCGCTCGGTTCAAGCGGGGAGAACAGTTTACCATTCAACTGGACGCGGGCGGCGAAAGATACGTCTATCAGGTCTACCGGACGGATGTCGTCCACGCGAGCGAGTTCTCGGTGTCCGATTCCGGGTTGAATGACATCACCCTGGTGTCCTGCTGGCCGCAGTACGAATACTCGGAGCGCGTCCTGGTCACTGCGGCGCTCGTCGACGTTGTCGAGATACCGGAGTCTGAACGCATTCCGTCCTCCTCCGGTTAGCTGCAGGTGTGCCACGACCGTCTGGACGATGGTTTCTCCGGACCAAGCGCAACGTCGACGGCTCTTTGAATCCGTCTTGAGACCTTTTCTACAGCTGTGAGTATCACGCTACGCATCAGCATCCTCGTCGTAGGCTCGCTCTTCATCTCGGGTCTTATCGGTCTCCTAGCGTGGGGTCTGTCGAACAGGTCTTCGATAACGGAACGGAGCGGCTTTACCCGTGTTGACGAGCCCGCTCCCGACTTTCGTTTGCAGTTGCTCGACGACGGCGAAATCACGCTATCCCAGCAGCGCGGTAAAGTTCTGGTCATCAACTTCTGGTCATCGACATGTCCCCCCTGCCGTACAGAGGCCCGCGATCTTGAGACAGCCTGGCAGGCCTTTCGGGACAAGGAAGTCCTCTTCATCGGCGCGAATATTCAAGACACTCACGAGCCGGCGAGGCGATTTCTCGATGAGTTCGGCGTGACCTATCCCAATGGCCTCGACGAGGCAGGCCGCATTTCTATCGACTATGGTGTCGTTGGTATCCCCGTGACATTCGTGGTGGATGGAGAAGGGACGGTGGCCCGACGGTGGGTGGGTGAGATCGATATCGACCGGCTTACGACGTGGATCGACGAGCTTCTCGCAGGTACCGCCCCCGAGGGTGACACGGAGGGTGTCAACAAGGACAGCTACTACCGCTTGGACGAACTCTAGCGGTCGCTCAGGACCCCTCTCGCACCGTGAGTGTGAATTGGGACAGTTGGTGCGTGTTCCGGGCAAGCGGCGATACGACCACGACGGCCTCTTGTACTTCGTCCCCTAGTCCCGTCAGCGCGATAGTCCCGCGTCTGCCCCCATCGATTTCCATTCGTCGCACGATGTCAGACCCATCGAGATGGCGCTCTATGACGAGCACAACGTAGTCCACCGGCACGACGTTGTCGATAAGCTCGAAGCCCTGTGCATTCCATCCGTTGTCGCTCTCGGCATCGTTAAAGAAATCGAGTTCCGGCACCGTGATGTCGTCGATTACCAATCCATCCTCGTACACCGCGGCATCGGTAATGTACTCGAACCGGACGAGCACCTTCGAACCAACAAACGGCGTCAGGTCGACACGCTCTTTGAGCCATCCGCTCGACGCTCCGGTGTAGCCGTGTCCGTAGCTGTTGCCAACGGGGTTATCGTCGGTCGTGTGCTCGCCTTCCAGGATGGTCCATGTCTCGCCTCCGTCGGGCGACACTTCCACGTAGGCATAGTCCCAGCCCTCCTCAATATCGAACCACACCATGAACTCGAGCGTCGCGGAAGAGACATTCGTTAGGTAGAACTCACGGGTGAGTTTCGTGTCAATCGAGTCGCCGCGATTGCCCCACCAGCAATGCTCACCGCTGTGGCACTTTGCTGCAACCTGGCGAGTCGCAGCATCCCCCTCGAATTCCACGACGATATCGCGCGGCAGCGACCCCATCTTGAAGTACCGCGAGGAGTATGGCGCGAGATGTCCCGTCGTTTCGCCTAGTTCGTCAATTCGGTCGACTCGCGCAACCTGTATTTGGTGTTTGGAGTAACCGTATGGGCCGGTTTCGGAATCGAGGTAGTTGGCAGCTATCCAGTCGGCGTACACCTCGTCGAAGGTCTTTGAGTGCGGTCGGAGAAAGGCGTCAATGCCCTCGACCGCGTCGGCAGGGTTGGCGATGAGCGCCCGGAGGCTGCCGGAGTCCCCATAATGTTCGAGCAGGTAAGTCATGAACAGCGTTGCTGCGCCGTAGTGGGGAATACTGCCGCCCAATTCCTCCCAGAACGTGAGTTGAGTTGACGGTCGGCTCAGAAATGCGTCGATGAAGGTCGGCGAATAGCCGACCAGTTCCGTCGCTACTTCAGACAAACCCTCGTTTACCCAGGAATCCTCGCCTTGGTCGTGCGCCCAGTGGATGGCGTGCTGGAGCTCATGAGCCAGCACCTTCATGTAGTCCGGCGACCCGGGCCGGAACGCAACCCCGTCCATGAAGAGCATTTCACGCTCATTGCTGTGTGGGTGAGTGTGTCGCGGGAATTCGTGGCGAGCATCGAAGTATCCCGCGACACTGCCGCCAAGGTCCGTATGAAGAACGGTAAGTCGCGGGTCGCCGTCCACACCCGGGTTCCACACATCGCCAAATGCCTCCAATAGCACTGGTCGCACGTTACTCTCGTATTCGCTGGCGGCCCGCTGCAGTTCTTCCTCCGGTATGTCCAGTTCATCATCCACATACCAGTAGGCGTTGGGGCTGACTACCTCAAGTGTCGCATCGATGACATACGTCGTGTCAGTGACGATGTCGGTAACGAAAAACTCCTGCCGATGTCCTACCTGCTGATCGGTTTCAACGATTTCCAGGGTCCGATGCGCCCCTTTCGGGACCCCGCCGAGTCGCTCGGCCAGGGCGTGAAGGTCGCGCTCCGGCAGCTCATGTGGAAGACTGCGTGGTTGCGGCGATGGTAGGTATGAAGTGACCGTTGGCCGAGGGCCGGAAGTTGGCACCGCCGGGGTTGAAGGAACGTTTGTTGCCGTGGCACGCGCAACGGAAGTCGGAGACACACCGGCAGTGGATGAGTTCGGCGTCTCAGACCCCTCGCTAGCGGGTGGTGGAACAAGTGTAGGAGTCGGACTGTCCGCCGTCTCCCCACACGATGCAATCGCAAGCAGCGCCAAGATGATCGTCACGATGAGAACGGGTACTGGGAAGAGGTTCATTGAGATCGAACGGTGCGACATGCTCATGAATAGTACAACGTTCATACGGCATCGGGGTTCTAATATCTGAAGGGAGCCTATAATCGGAGAATCTGCGATGAGCTGCGGCAAGACCTTAACTTGGGACCGAGTAGACTAAATCAACTGCCACAATGCCTGGAATTATGTACAAGATTTGTCTCGCAGCGTTTCCCAAATTGTCACCCATCTTCGCGATCATATGTGTGATACTGTCTATCTAGTAACTCCGATTCAGCCATCGCCTACGGGATTACGGGCAGTATGAATTCCAAGTGTGCATAGACACTTTCACAACTGAGTGACAGTCGAATCTCGTGGAGTGATTCGAATTGCAGAGACGCCCCAATAGTGAATGCCGTTTGGAACGAGTTGCACACTTTTCGAAGCAGGCTTCGGTAACGGTTCTCGCTGGTATCACGCTGCTTTCCACGCTGGCAGCTTGTAGTTCCAGTGACGTTCCGGCAGAGCCTGCCGAAGTCGGCCGGACTCCGACCGAAGTGGAAATTAGTCCGACCGCTTTCACGGTGGAATCGGACTCACTAGGGGCGATGCTTCATTCCCGTGTTAACCACAGCGCGACCCTGCTGCCGGATGGGCGTGTCTTGGTCGTGGGCGGAATGGACGGGGGATTCAATCCGCTACGCACTTCAGAGGTGTTTGATCCCGAGACGAACCTGTGGACCACGGCAGACGAGATGAGAGAAGCCCGAACCGAGCACTCCGCAACACTGTTGGAGGATGGACGAGTGATCGTCACGGGCGGGATGAATGAAAAGCTCAAAATCATAGGAACAACGGAAATATTCGACCCGGAAACGGGAAAATGGTCCGAGTTCGAGGGCATGAGAACCGTAAGGCGCGGCCACTTCACGCTGCCGCTCCCGGACGGCAGGGTGGCAGTCGTAGGGGGCGTCGGCCAAACTCTGGGCGGCCTCGGCATTCTTGCGAACTTATCAGCGGTGGGCGCGCTGCTGTCGACCGAAGTATATGACCCGAAGACGGACACTTGGTCGCAGGCCAGCGACATGCGAGAGGGGCACAGTGGCGGGCTTGCCGCGGTGCTAAAGGATGGTCGCGTACTGATCGCGGGCGGCTACAATCAGGCCGAAGCGCTGGCGTCATCGGAGGTGTTCGACCCAAGTTCGGACCAGTGGATGCGTACGGCTTCAATGGTCCGCAAGACCTTCGCGAACACCGCAACCGTGCTCTCTGACGGGTCGGTCTTGTTCACCGGCGGGTTCGGCATGTCCAGAGCCAAGGGAGGCATCACTCCCGGCAGCGAAGTCTTCGATCCGAAGACAAATGAGTGGCGTAAGGCCCCGGACACAGTGCACGGGAGAATGGGCCACACCAGCACTCTGCTCCCAGACGGTCGAGTCGTCACGATAGGTGGTTCGACCGCCGAAGGCCCGGTCAATACCGCAGAGTACATGGAGCCCAAGACCTGGTTGTGGTCCGAGATCACCCCGATGTCCGTCGAGCGAGCCCAGCACACGGCGACGTTGCTCCACGACGGCCGAATACTGGTAGCCGGCGGAGCGATCAAAAGGACTGTTGAACTATATGACCCTGACAAAGATGAGTGGACAAGCAGCGATCCCTAAAGGCTAAAGACTACGCTCCGGTCTTGACCAATTTCTGCATCGATCGCAATTCCCGGGGTGGCTCCATATGGCTGCCGTAGTCGCTGTACGCCACCTCGGCAACGTAGACGTCCCCTCTGGAATCTACCGCTATGCCGTGCGGCGAGTAGAACCGGCCGGTTTCGTCGCCGTAGCTCTCTCGTCCGACTCGCGCCAAAAGCGTCCCGTCCGTTTGATAGATGGACACGCGAGGACCAAGATCGGTTCCTATCGCATTTGACGCTATCCCCGCGAAATATTCGCCAACGTAGACGATGTCACTCTCTCCCCGCCTGTCGATGTATACCGCGGCAGCCCGCGACATGTTCACCCACTGCGTCTCGTACTTGCCGTTCTCGTCGAAAATCTGCACCCGGTGGTTCTCGCGGTCGCCGATGTAGACGTACCCGTCGCTATCGATGTCGATGTTGTGGACGATGTTGAGCTGTCCCACGTCGGTGCCGGACTCGCCCCACGTGCCGAGATAGTTCCCGTCCGGGTCGTACTTGTGCACGTGAGCGTTGGCGTACCCGTCGGCAACATAGAGATTGCCGTTGCGCGGGTCGACTCCTACGTGTGTCGGTCGACCGAACGGCTTGCCGCTCATGGGAGGAGCGGGATTGCCGGGATCGCCCAGCGTGAAAAGCACCTTCCCGTCGGTCGTCAGTTTTCTAACCGTGCAGTCTCCCGTGTCGACGCAGAATACCGAGTCGTCGGGGCCGATGGTGATCCCATGTGGCGTAGCGAAGATATCCTCGCCCCAGGAACGAAGGAACTTCCCATCGCTGTCGAAAACGATGACCGGGTGCCCGCCCCGGTTGTAGACATAGACGTCGTCGCTGCTGTCAACGGCGACCGCCGTGGCCTCCCGATAGACCCAGCCGTCGGGCAACTCGCCCCAGTTCTCACCGGAGACCTCATATGTGTATTCGCCACTGCCGAGTTGTACCATTGTTCGTTGTTCCTTCTTGGATTTTTTCTATCGGGCCAGTTCAAGCAAGATCGGCACACCCATGTCGATGTACTTCTGGCGGGTGTCGGGAGTGTTGTTGCGGTGGACCAGCTTGGTGCCCGTGCCTTCGAGCTGCTTGAGCACGTGCTTCACGCAGTCGTCGACTGTCTGGAACGGGTGATTCGGGTGAATTTCGATGTCCAGCGTCAAGTCCATCGGTCCGAACGAGAGGCAGTCGACGCCCGGCTTGGCCAGGATGTGCGCGTTGGAAACTGAGTGGAGCGATTCTATCTGAATCCAGAGGACTCCGGTGGAATTCCACCATTTGCGATAGGCAACGTGATCACCACCACGCTTTTCGAATCCAATCCGGGTGCGGCCTCCCCAGCTTCTAACACCATCGGGAATGTAGTAGAAGTTGCCGACGGCCTCGTCGACCGTCTCTTCCGTTTCGACCTGTGGCACCTCTACACCGGTCGGGCCGAGGTCGAGATAATTGCCGATCAAATACGTATGGCGCGTGTGCTTGATACGGAATTGAACATGAATCCCGATTTCGGCAGCCATCTCACAGAATTCGACGATAGTCTCCTCGTTGAACGCGGTGTGTTGACTGTCCGTGCTGACGAAGTCGTACGGCCCCGAAGCGATGATGTCTTCGAGCCGGCCCTTCGACACCTTTGGTGAGACGCCTACGCCGAGCAGCTGCTCGCCCGCATGAATTCGCTCCTTGATCGTGAGCGCGCTCGGGTTCGTCGGTTCCATTTGATGCGGTACCTCTATAACGTGTGATGTTCGGCGCATATTGTATGGCGTTTACGCGGCGAGGTCTAGGGACTGCATGAGGCGCGTTCGTGTCGGTGCGAAGAACCGATTCAGGTACGATCAGCCAGACTCTACGGAACCCAATAGCTCCCGTGTGGTAAACTCTCGGCCTGTGCGCGCTATGAACTTGATACTAATACGACATGCCGAGAGCACGGCGAACTCCGAAGGCCGTTGGCAGGGGAGAGCGGACTTCCCGCTGTCGGACGCGGGACGCTTGCAGGCCGGCCTTCTCGGGTCGCGACTGGAGCGAGAGGAATACTTCCCGACCCATATCTACACCAGCCCGCTCAGCCGCGTACACGAAACGGCACGGATTGCATCCTCGAACTGGGACCTCCCTATACAGGCGTGGGACGACCTGATGGAGCACGATGTCGGAGCGTTCTCCGGCCTCACGTGGGCTGAGCTTGAGGAGCGGTTTCCCGAAACCCTCCGCGAATTCAAAGAGACCCTCAACTTAGACATCGTGGAGGGGGCCGAGACGCACGAGGAGATCATGGCCCGGGCGGGGCGCGTCGTGGACAGGCTCATCTCCGAGCACGAGAACGGGGACCGGGTGCTGGTCTTTTCCCACGGCGGGATATTGACTCGTGTAATCGCCCGGCTTCTGGGCACCGACCGGCTATGGGGCCTCAGCATTCGCAACACGGGGCTCTTCGAGTTCGGCATCGACGTGGAGAAGTGGCATATGGACGGTCGGACGCGCACCAACGTCGACCTCTGGCACATCTCCAGGTTCAACGACGGGCGTCACCTGGAAGGGAACGGGATCTAAGGCGCTAGCCGAGGAATAGCCTGAGGTGGGCGGCCTCCTGGATGTAGTGGTCGATTTCCACGGTCGTGCTGTCGCGGTTTAGGCTGGCCCAGATTGCGCTGGTGAGTCCTTCGTGGACCCGGTCTAACTCATCCGTGAACTTGCCCAAAAGGTCCAGGTACTGTTCGCCAAGCAGCTCTTTGACGTGCCGTTCATTGGCGAAGCTCAGAGCCGCGCGAAGGTCGCCGTCAATGCTTGGGTAGACCTCCCGGACGAAGGCAAGGTCGTCTTCGTCAAGAGCGGCCAGGCCCAGCAGTTCGGGTGGGACGCCGATGGAGTAGAGGGAAGCAGAGAAACCGATGGCGCGGGGAAGGGTTACCCCGCCGACACCGCCGAGAGAGCGGCCGTAGCCGAAGAGACCGACGTGCATCTTGCGCTCACGTCGTTTTGGCACGTGCGACGATACCGTCCTGATGACATCGGTCAGCCGCTGCACGAGAGACTGATACTCGGCGGTTGTCTTCTCGATAATCTCGACGGCCCGCTCCTCCACGACTGGCACAGGCTCGCCCCGCTCGTGAGCGCGAATCTGCGCGATGCCGTCGCGGACGGTCTCCTGATCGTAGTCGTACTTGAACGCGGACTGTACGGTGAAGGTCTGTGCGGTTGGATACTCGGTGAAAGCCCGCTCGACGTTGACGGGGGTCAGGTGCCCGCGAAACGGCACGGACCCGGCCCCGATGATGGGGTACAGGGGAAGTCCCAGTTTCCGTTCGAGATTGTGAAGGCGCAGCAGCCCCACTTTCAGGATCAGCTCGGCTCCAACGATGCCATAGTTGAGTACGGGGTCGCTCCGGGCAAGGAACACGCGCTGGTACGGCAAGTCCCTATCTCGAACGTACTCCTCCACGATGCGGTCACAATGGAGAATGTGCTCCATGTCCTCGATGAGGGGAATCACCCGGACTCGCTTGGGAAGGAATTCGCCCACCCAGTCCTTGACGGACTGCCCGTCGAGCAAGGTCCGGTCTTCCTGCCCGACGATGATCTTTCGATAGTAGGCCTCAACCAGGGAGATTTCCTCGGCTGAGGTCGTCATGGGAAGAATGACCTCCTGGATGGGAGCGACATGCGCGTCGCCATAGAAGCCTTGCACAGTATCCCAGGCCGAGGGCACGCTCTGGAGCGCCTCGACCATGGACTTGCGCATGTCGCGCTCGATACGGGGATTCGGCACACGCAGCGTTAGGGCAATGTCGCGGCCAAGCTGACGTTCATTCCGAAAGAAGTCCGGGTAGTTCGTGAGCAGTTTACGGACGACCTGATTGTCGGCTTCCTTGCCCTCGGAGTCCCACATCTGCTCGTCGCATCCCAGGGCGAAGACGCTGACGGCCTCAGCGACCTCACCTTCGCCTTTCAGGACTCCCGCATCGTCGGCATAGGGTGCCGGCGTGGCGTTGTCGGGGTGCTGTGTGCTCATTACCTTTGGGATCAAGGACATGGCGCGTCTCCCCTATTCATACCCCGCAATATGTGGGTCAATCATCCAATCCAAGACGGGCGTGATTGTAACAGGACGGTCAATTCTCACCCAAATCCTCATACGGAGAGATCGTGCTGTAGACGAAACCATCGCGGGTTCTCACGTTACCCAAATCCCCCGCCTAAAATTGTTGGGGTGGTCTTTGAGGGCTTACAGCACGTGTTCGGTGTCGACTCGGATCACCTATGGTCAGATCGGGCCGTAGATGGGGTCTCGGGCGACGTGTTTGAGGATATTGACAGCGCTCGCCCGCCAATTATGGCTGTTCTCAGGCCGAAGAAGGCATGGCCCAGCCTGGCAACTCGGCTGAGTCGCCTGCAGACCGATACTCCATGCAGGACGCCTATGCTCGATACGGCTCGGCAGCCAGCGCCAATATCCTCCGCCGCGCCCTGAGCAGCAATTCGTATGAGGGATGGCCACGGGCAAGACGGATGATCAACCTCCTGGCGTGACGCATCACACGGCCCGGTAGGGCGATCAGGGCGAAGCGCACCGCCTTCAGACGCTTGGCTACCCACTGTCCGCCCAACACCAGTCGCTTCATGGCAGAGTTTAGGTTGAAGGCCAGCACCGATATGGCCCACCATGCGGCGTTGGCGCCGAACAGCCTCGACGGCATCCGGCCCGCAGCCAAGTCACTCTTCAGAACGCTGTGGACTTCCTCGCCCTTACCGCATCTCTGCCTGAACCACCGGATCAACTCGTCCCCAGCAAGCTCTCGGTTCGTCACTACTCCGAAGACCTTGTACCAGCCTCTGTTGGACAGTTCCATCGCGGGGAACGGAAGCTCCATCTGCTCCTCCATTCCCGGTAGTGGCTGTTCGATCAACCGCTCCCTGGTAGCTATGAACCGATACTCAGGGCTGTTCTTGGAGTGCCCTATCCAGTTGGGCACGAAGTTCACCTCAGCCCACTGCTGACCCGTGTCCACCCGGTGCTCGCCAACCTTGCGGTACAGCGTATGCCACTCTTCCTCAGCAACCTCAGACACCGCACGGCGGAACTCCGCCGTCACGTCAACCCCCACCGCAAACTCGATCACCCCGAAACGCTCGTCCCTGCCTTCGGCGCAGTACCGCAGTAACTCCTGCTGATACCCCGCCGTGTCAGACCGCAGCATCACCCTCCCCCACACCGGCAGGTAGATGCCCCAACGCTTCGCTCAACACTCGTAACTGCTGATACCCCGCAGGTACGTTGCCGTCCCGAAACTCCGAATGCACGATCAACTCGGCCTCTGCCCAGTAGGTCGTCAGGGGCTGGTATGCTCTGTACTTCTTGTAGCTGTAGAGTGCCTCCTGCTTGTGCGTCTCGACCAGTGTGGCATCCATGTCCAGAGTGGCCTCGGTGTGAGGCGAACGGCTCTGTATGAAGCCCACCAGGTCAGCGTTCACCTTCCCCAGTCCCCTCAGCGCTTCGCTGGGTGCAGGGATGAATGCTCGGTGAGCTTCCCGCTTCGCCTCCTCGTCGGCGTCATTGAATCCCGCCAAGTACCGGAACACCGCGGACTCCGACGGCACGCTCCGCCGACGCCCCACACGCCATCTGTGTTCCAACGCTCTGCGCTCTCTGCGACCCATCTCGTGGGTCTCCATCTCTCGAAGCATCCTGCCGAACCCTTCGTCCTTGTCCAGAACGTCCAGATCGGACACCGACTCGCCGCCTGCCAGGTTCAGCAGTATCAGAGAGCTAACTATCTGGCTGTCCGTCCAACCCTGACCGCCTCTCCGCAGCCCCACGCAACGTTCTACCGATGACTTCAACCCGGACACGTGTAGCAGCTCCAAGTACGTCATCAGGCCGGACAGCGCGGTCATACCCGGGGAACCGTTCTCCTGTTGATACTGGAACGGCAGAACTCCTTGCTTCATAATAGGCGCACCTCGTTGGTGATGGCTTTGTCTGTCCAACAACCATCATAGCCCGCTTCACGGCGGGCTCCAACGAGGTATCCCTCAATCTAGGTGGGGAATCTGGGGTTACTCGTCCTCGCTGATGTAGACGCCGTGCACCTCGGAGCCGAAGCCTTCGTAACACGAGTAGTAGACACAGAAGAGGCGACCGTCGGGGAGCCTCACTACCGAAGGATAGCCGCAGTTCCAGCCCGTGCCACGGTAGACCTGCGCGGCATACGCCCACTCTCCGCCGCCGTCGGCAGTCACGCTTACGCTCACGCCCGGCCGTTGCGGATCGCGGTCGCGGTAGAAGCAGGCCATGGCGCCGGTGTCCAGGGAAAATAGGAACGGTGTCTGCCCCTGGAACGGCAGAGGACGCGGCTCCATCCATGACCGGCCCTCGTCCGTGGAATAAGACAAGTAGCTGTCGAAGGGCGGGTCCTGCGTGCGGACTACGGCCATGAACCTGCCGTCGGGCAGTCTCGTCACGGCGGGCTCGTAGAAAGTGATTTTGGACGAACGCGCCACCACAGTCTTGTTGTCCCAGGTGCGCCCCATGTCCGGCGAGAACGCAACGGCGGCGTAGGTGTCCCCGCCCGGCTCGTCCGCGCCGTAGATGGGGAGCATCCAGTCTCCATCGCTTGTGATCAGCGCGCGGTCCATGGCGTGAGGCTCGGTGAATGCCTTGAAGAGGGTGAGCTCTTCGCCCATGGGACCCCACGTAAGGCCGCCGTCGGAGGAGCGTATCGGGTGGACGTGGGACTCCGGCGATCCCACACGCCTGGCCTTCATCACGAACATGACCAAGTCGCCATCGGGCGTCTGTACCATGCGGTTGCCGCCGCTGCAGTCCCAGCCCGGCAGCGCGGCGACCGGGTGTAGCTCAGACCACGTGCGTCCGCCGTCCTTCGAGCGCGTCGTCACTAGGGCTCCATCGTCGATCATGTCGTGGTCGCCCACGGGGTGTCGGCTGGCGAGTCGGTACCCGACCAGAAGGTCTCCATTTGGGAGCAACTGAACGCCCGCCAAAGCCCTGGAGCGTGGCTCTTTGCCACCCGCAATGAGCACCCTTTCTATTACCCTCATGTGTTTCAATCCTCGGAGGTCTCTTGGGCTGGAACGCCCAGTCTCGCGAACGTTTCTTGGAGGTATTCCACCGTGTAGTCCACCATGGCGTCGATCGCCAGCCTTCCCTTCTCCGCCGTGGCCAGACTCGAACGTCCCCACACCCCGTCGGGACAAAACTCCTTCATGGGCAGGTAGTCGAAGTACACCTGCCCAACGTCGGGAACGTGGTCGATCCTCGACTGCCCTACCTGCTCAGGTGCCGCGTGCAACATGACTGAGGTCTCCAGATCACCGGCGTGCAGCTCGTCGGCGTAGCCCTCAAATATCTCGCTTAGCCTTGCTCCCGCATCTTGGCCGGGACTTACCAGCACGACCTTCCCCTGAGACTGGCTGAGGTTCAGGTCGCGCACGGCGAGCTTGAGTATGAGATTGCCGCCGTGGAAATTGAGCACTGCGATGCGACGGAATCCCTGCTCCAGCAGGCTCTCTACCACGTCCTTGACGACCGCGCCGAGGGTCTCAGGGGCGAGGGAAATCGTACCACGGAAGCCATGATGGGCCTGCGAGCACCCGAAAGGCATACCGGGGAGCAGGAAGCCGTTGAGCCGTTCCGCTACCTGCCTCGCTACGATCTCGCCCTGGAACCAGTCGACTGACAGGGGGAGGTGCGGCCCGTGCTGCTCGATGGCCCCGACCGGCAGGACGGCGGTGTCTACACCGCTGCGCTCCAGGTCGAGGTAGGTTGATGTTACGTCGTACATGCTGTGTCTCCGTTAAGCACGTTATTCCCACTATTCCTTCGTGGTGAAAAAATCGTAGCGGATTTACGACCTTCGCCGATAGTCCTGTAGCGTCGGCTCGGGTCGCCGAAGACAAGCTCAGGGCGATAGTCGAGACACGAGACTTCGTTGGCTAGGCGGCTAATTGCCTCCTGGATAGCCGAGCCGCCTCAGGACTCGGATGTTCCGCACCAGAGATGACAGCCTGTGATACCCAGGGTAATCGGCAGCAGCGTGTCCACCACTGCCCAGATCACCCATGCCTGATGGTTGCCGTCCAGGCTATCCGAGCCGAGGGCCAAGAGACCGAGCCAGTTGTGGAGAAACAGGACTGTGACCGCAACCGTCGAGTAGAAGAGTACGTTCACTTCTAGGTACTGGCGAGTGACCCCTTCGGAGGCGGCAGGCCCTTTTGCGTCCCGCTTCGCGGCGAAATTGAACACCAAGGCCACGACCAGCCCGATGAGCATCAGCACGTCCAGCACGTACCACGTGGTCACCACGTCGAAGTCGAAGGACTCGGCGAGTACCGTGTTGATGATGAAGTACACGGCCACCACCACGGCGACAACGATCAAATACGCTCCAGCCAGCTTCTTTAGTCCTGGCACTGGATCCTCCTTTTGATTGTTAATTCTCCTGCCCAATGGAACGAGTATGAGATACCAGATGAACAAGGTTATGTCAATTGAACCGGCTTGTAAAACAGAAGAGCACAGCCGCGCGTCCCGCTTCCGGTTTGTTTGCTGTCATCCCCACGCACGGAGAAACGTGCATAACCCCGACATATGTCATTCTGAATGCAGCGGAGCGGAGTGAGGAATCTAAAGTCCTTATCATCCAGCACTGGCCCGTAGTTGTACCGAATCCATAACTGACCGCGCAGCATCTTATGTCAAATTCATCAAATGGGGGCGTAAAAGCGTCTGGCCGATATTTGCGGTACGTCCTACTTTTGCACCGAGTATACAAGCGTTGGAGGGTGGAACATGCAGGGCAGACCGTTCAGGGTAGATTAGCGTCCCCAGGATACACCGGAGACATTGAAGGCAGCCTATCGAGACGAACGGGATGCTGCACTCCGGACTCGACTTCACCGACTATGGCTGTTGAGATCCGGGTGGCGGATCGGTTCAGTGGCCGAAGCAGTTGGTGTTCACTATCGAACAGTGTAAGAGTGGGTGCGATGGTATAGACAGGGTGGATTGGACGAGGTGCTCTCACAGAGGAAGGGAGGCAGAGGCCAGCGACCGTACCTGAGCGAAGAGGCCCAACAGGAGGTGTCCAGGGAGGTGTCCACCGGAAGGTTTCGGACGGCGGAGGAGGTGCGAGACTGGATCGCGGCGAAGTACTCTATGAGCTACAAAAGGAGTGGAGTCTACGGACTGCTGTACAGGCTGAGATGTTCTCCGAAAGTGCCCCATCCCATCCCGCTGTGTGCCGCTCGCGGACGTGCCGCCCTGTGCCCTCACGAGGGCTTGCAGCGCTCCAATTGACGAATAGGCCTGCGGGAAAAAGAGGTAGACGACTATTCCACGACGACGCTTACGGATACGGAGCAGTTGTCCGTCGTGTCGGACTCATCAGTCACCGAGTCCACGCACGCACCGTAGTAGTACGTCCCCGGCGTCGAGGCGTGGTCAGATCGATCGACTCCGCGCTGGCGCCCGCCGCAGCGAGCGCACCGACATCGTCCATGCCCACCTCCGTGTCCGAGCTCGAAATAGTCGCATCTGTGGACCGGTAGTAGCGGAGCGTCGTTGCGGCCGACCCTTCGGTGCCGGCGTTGGTCACCGTGGCCGAAAGGGTGAATGTCTCCCCCGTGTCCGGGCTCGCGTCGTCCACCGTGGGCGTCCCCACCTTCAGGTTCGGAGCCGTGACCGTGACCCGCACGGCTTGATACGGGCAATTGTTCTCCGTTTCCGTCTCTCCCGTCACCGAGTCCACGCACGCGTAGTAGTAATAGTTGTCGGGTATCGACGGCGCGGTCAGCTCAATTGACTCTTCGCTCTTGGCCGCCGACGCGAGGGCCCCAACCGAGTCGGTTCCAACTGCCGTGTCTGTCGACGGATCGAGGATCCAGGGGGCTCCTGGTATTGCGGTAGTAGCGCAGCGTCGTAGCCGCCGCCTCCAATGCGCCACGGTTGAACACGGTCGCTGACAGGGTGAAAGTTTCCCCCGGGTCCCGGGTGCGATCGCTCACCTCGATATCAAACAAAGTCAGGTCCGGAGCGGGCTCCGGTATGTCCAGCGTTGAAGCCCGTGTACAGTTGTTGGTCGTGTCGGTCTCATCGGCCACCGCGTCCACGCACGCGCCGTAGTAGTAGCTGCCTGCCGTCGCCGGAGCGGTCAGGTCCACGACCCGATAGTGCTTGATGGCCGCCGCCGCGAGCGGGTCGACCGCCACGGTGCCCAGCTCCGTGTCCGAACTCGTGATCGTATCATCCTCGGAGTGGTAGAATCGCAGCGTTGTGGCCGAAGCTTCCCCGTCACCTTCGTTCTCTATGCGCGCACTCAGATCGAACGACCCCCCGGGGACAAGAGGAACTTGCCACGTCATTACGACAAATCCAAGCGCCAGGTCCGGGTACACGGCGACCGTCAGCTCCGCGGCGTTCGAGCAGTTGTTCGTCGTGCTCCACTCGTTCGCCACCGTGTTGACGCACGCGCCGTAGTAGTACGTGCCGGGTGTCAAAGGCGCTCTCAAGAAGCTCTGGTCCCGGGTCTTGGAACTCCCCGCAGCGAGTTCGTTACCGTAGGAATACCCTGCTCCCGACAGATTCGTGTCCGAAGTCGTAATCGTCGAATCTTCGGACCGGTAGAAGCGCACCGTCAGACGCGCCGCCACGTCCACTTCGCCCTCGTTGGTTAACGTCCCGTTCACGCTGAAATACCACCACCCGGGGCTGACCTCCGTAGGGCTGACAGTCGCCGACATCGCCAAGTCCGGACGCCTGTCGACTGTCACCTTCACCGCCGCCGAGCAGTTGTTATTCGCTACCGCTTCATCCGTCACCGCATCCACGCACGCTCCGTAGTAGTAGGTGCCCGTGTCGGACGGCGCGGTCAGCGAGACTGACTGGTCGCTGGTGCCCGCCGCCGCGAGCGCGCCGACCGAGTCGCTGCCAACCTCCGTGTCCGAGGTCGAGATGCTCGCGTCCGCCGAACGGTAGTAGCGGAGCGTCGTCCCCGCGGCGCCCACACCACCCGCGTTGGTCACCGTGCCCGACAGTGTGAATGTCGTCCCCGGCCCCACGCCTGCGTCGTCCACCGAGATCGAAGACACCACAAGGTCAGCGCCGGAACTGGCTGACACCGTGACTTGCACGGACGTGGAACAGTTATTCGTGGTGTCCGACTCCCTTGCCACCGAATCCACGCACGCTCCGTAGTAGTAGGTGCCGGGGGTCGCCGGGGTGGTGACATCGGTCGACTGGCTGCTGCCCTCCAGGTCATAGACCAGTCCCGTCCCCGCCAACTGCCCGATGTCGTCGGTACCCTCCAGTGAATCGGACGACGTGATCGTAGCATCCAGCGAGCGGTAATAGCGCACGGTCGTCTCCACCGAGTAGGCGCACCCGCTGTTTTTGGCCGTCACCGAGAGGGTGAACCGACCATACGTTGAAGGGCTGTTGTCGGTCACGGAAGGCGTATCCATGACCAGGTCCGGCTGACACGTGAAATCCCCCACCGCCACGGTCCCATATTCCAAGCAATTGTTGCCCGTGTTCGTCTCACCGGGCACCGCATCGACGCACACGCCGTAGTAGTACCAGCCGGGGTTCGCCGAAGCGGGGATATTCCCGTAAACACGGCCCGACCTGGTACCGGGACGCACAGAGGATATGTCAACTGTGGCCACCGTTGTGTCCGACGCCGTGACAGTCTTGTCATCTAAAGAGAGCAAGAATCTCACGGTCGTGGGCGCAGATGCCCCACCGCCCGCGTTCTCCACGGACGTCCATTTGGTGAGAGTTCCCCCCAGTCCCACTCTGAGATCGCCGCCGCCAAACTTAGTCCACAGATCCGGCTTGGACACACGTACCATCACCGACTGGGAACAGTTATCCGTCGTGTCAGATTCTCCCGACACCGAATCCACGCACGCGCCGTAGAAGTAGTACGAGCCGGGGGCCGGAGTTGTAGGCACGTCCAAAGTCACGGATTCCGCACTGCTGCCGGAAGCGCCGATTCCCGCCACGGCATCCCTGTCCACCTCCATGTCTGCCGTCGTGATCGTTGCATCCGTTGAGGGGTAGTAGCGCAGGGTCGTCGATGCCGCCGCCCCGTCACCCGAGTTGGTGACAGTGACCGACAGGGTGAACGTCGTGCCCATGGCCGGCCAGTCGTTGTCGACCGTAGGAGTACCCAGCTCCAGGTCCGGGCTGCCTTGGAACACCTGCACCGTCACCGAATCCGAGCAGTTGTTTGTCGTGTCCGATTCTCCCGTCACCGCGTCCACGCACGCGCCGTAATAGTACGTCCCTGCCGTAGAAGGCGCGGTGAGCGAAATCGACTGGTCGCTCGTGCCCGCCGCCGCCAGCGCCCCTACCGCGTCCGAGCCCACCTCCGCGTCCGACGTCGAGATCGTATTGTCCGTCGAGCGGTAGTAGCGGAGCGTCGTCACCGCCGACTCCTCGTCACCCGCGTTGGTCACCGTGGCAGACAGCGTGAACGTCGCCCCCGTCCTCGGGCTCGCGTCGTCCACCGACGGCGTCTCCACCTCTAGGTCGGGACTGGTACTGGGAGACACCGTTACCTGCACAGACCCGGAACAGTTATCCGTGGTGTCGGACTCGTCCGTCACCACGTCCACGCACGCGCCGTAGTAATACGTGCCCGCCGTGGAGGGCGCGGTGAGATCGATACGAATGCGCGCTGGTGCCCGCCACCGCAAGCGCGCCTACCGAGGCGGTGCCCACCTCCGTGTCGGACCCGCTGATCGTTGCGTCCGTCGACAGGTAGTAGCGTAGCGTCGTCGCCTCCGACTCCCCGTCGCCAGCGTTTGTCACCGTGGTTGACAGGGTGAATATCGCACCCGGCTCCGGGCTGGCGTCGTCCACCGTGGGCGTCTCCACCTCCAGGTCGGAGCCCGGCTCCTCGCCGCAGATCTCAAGGCCAGCCTCCGCGTAGTCGTTCGTTGCCACGTTTCGCAGGGCCGCCGGCACGCAGGCTCCGTCACTCCAAGAGTTGTCCCTGAGAGCGATCTCGATCAGCGTATCCGACAGGTCGCCCACTCCGGCCGCTATGCCGGTGAAGCTGTTGTTGCCATTATCGGTTTTTGTCGCGTCCTCGTTGTGCAGCCACAGATGCCTCAGGCTGTCCAGACCGCCCAGCGTGCCCGGGACCTCGCCGCTCAGGCTGTTGTTGTGCAGCCGCAGACGTGTCAGGTTGTCCAGGTTGCTCAGGTCGGGAATCGTGCCCGTCAGCATGTTGTCGCGCAGGTTCAGATCGTCCAGGCTGGCGGGAAACTTGTCCCCCGCCGGGATTGAACCCGTCAAGCCGTTGCTGTGCAGCCACAGAAGCCTCAGGCTCGTCAGACTGCTCAGGTCGGGGATCGCACCGCCCAGCGGGTTCCTGTCGATGATTAGCCACGTCATGTTGGGAGGTAGCTGCGATGCCTGCGGAACGCCCCCTCTCAGGTTGTTGTCTGCCAGCTTCAGCTTATCGAGGCTCGTCATGCCGCTCAGGTCGGGTACTGTGCTGGTCAGATTGTTCCCCCAGAGCCACAGTTCCCGCATGTTCGTCATGCCGTTTAGCCACGTTGGAATAGTACCCGTCATGCCGCTGCCCTCAACCTTACTGCCTTCTTCGTCGTAGTCTGCGTTGTTCGCCAGGTACAGCTCCTCCATGCCCGTTATGCGCCTCAAGTCCGGAATGCCGCCGCTCAGGTCATTACTGTGGAGGTTCAGGTAGGTCAGGCTGCTCAGGTTGCCCAGCGAGGCTGGGACCGAGCCCGTCAGATCGTTGCTGCGCAGGTTCATGTGGGTCAGCATCTCGAGACTGCCCAACCCGGACGGAATCGTCCCATTCAAGCCCTTATGGGAAAGGGCAAGTCTCGTCACGCGCTGTGGCGCTCCACTCAGCGTTACCCCCTCCCATCCCCCTATCGAGGTACTTGCAGACCAGTTGAGCTCAGCGGTTCCCACCAGGGTGTCCCGTGCATCCAGCAGCGCCTCGCAGTCGGAGATCAGCCCGTTGTTGGCAGCGTCCGTCACCGCTCCCCCGCTAACGCAGGCACTGATCTGCTACGCGATGGCCGACTGGGGTGATAACATCGCCACCACGCACAGCAGCACAATAGCCGTTCCGAGTACTACTATCCTTCCAAGTCTCATGCCGCTCACTTCGAATGTCCCACCTGCAGGCCACGCTTTCGAACTTCTACGTACCGATATGGCGCTGGATTATACCATCATGTAGGTTCTTAACTGTGCATTCCCGAGAATGCACAAATCACTCTGTAAATGTGTGAGAAACATGGCGAGAGACCCTGAATCGATCAGAGTCCTTCACCGTCGTTAAGCCGAACAATGATCCAGAGGTCACGAACAACTAGCCCATCGAGTACCGCGTCGTCCACCCGAAGGGGCTCGAACTCTCCGTAGGGATCGCGGTGCCAGGGATCACAGAGCCCCCAACCACGTCTTGAAGACGGTTCTGTCTACCATGCACGTTGGTGGAGCTGGGGGGAATAGGATTTAGCTACGAAATAGCGGAATTTCGCCATTGCTTCCCACAGTCGTTACCACAGCTCCGTTGAGAATCCCAGAGACTACTCCGAACCTGCATTGTATGGCACAGCCTTGTCTCACGGCGAGCCATTGTACTAGTACCGGTTCCATATGTATTTGACAAATATAAGAAGTAGGTTAGTATTGTGTATGATCCTATAGGGAGGACATACGAAGACATGCCTGCTCTCAAGTACAAGGTGGAGTTGAACGAGTCGGAACGGACACATCTCAAAGAGATCGCGAGTCGTGGGGAGACTTCTGTCCGTAAGGTCAAGCGAGCGCTGGTGTTGCTTAAGGCAGACGAAGGTCTGATCGACCGTGACATCGCCAGCGGTCTATTGATAAGCACATCCACGGTGGGACGTGTGCGCACGCGGTTTGTGAAGGAGGGACTCGACTGTGCGATCAATGAACGCACGCGACCGGGACAGAAGCGCAAGTTGGACGGCAGACAGGAAGCGCATCTGATAGCCATCGCGTGCAGCGATGCACCCGAAGGACACGCGGACTGGACGCTGCAACTAATTGCCGACAAGGCGGTGGCGATGGGGTTTGCCGAGAGCATCTCCCTCGAGACGGTGCGCCAGATACTAAAAAAAACGAACTCAAACCGTGGAAGAAGAAGGAGTGGTGCATCCCCGAGGTGAGCGGAGAGTTCGTGGCTCGAATGGAGGACGTGCTGGACCTGTACCATCAAGACTACGACCCGGACCATCCCGTGGTCTGCTTCGACGAGACATCCAAGCAGTTGGTGGCTGATAAGAGGCCCGCTATCAGGGCCAAGCCGGGTCGGGTGGAACGATATGACTACGAGTACAAGCGAAACGGGACACGAAACCTGTTCATGTTCTGTGAGCCGAAAGCTGGTTGGAGGCATGTCGAGGTGACCGAGCAACGCACTGCTGTGGACTTCGCTCATCAGATGAGATGGCTGGTTGATGAGGCATATCCTCACACCGAGACGATACGGCTGGTGCTGGACAATCTCAACACTCACAAGCTGGGTTCGTTGTACGATGCCTTCGAGCCAGTCGAAGCGCGGCGCATCGCCAAACGCCTGGAGTTTCACTACACACCCCTACACGGCAGTTGGCTGAATATGGCTGAGATAGAGTTGAGCGTCTTGAGCAACCAGTGTCTCAACCGTCGAATCAGCGACGAGGTGGTACTGAAACGAGAGGTCTTGGCGCTGGAACGTGAACGCAATGAGGCTGTCGCCGTCATTGACTGGCGCTTCTCCACTCAGGACGCTCGCACTAAACTTCAACATATCTATCCATCATATTCAGATTGAACCGGTACTAGTGGACCGAAATTTGAAATGACGGGTAGTAATTGGAGATTTGATTCGTGCTTTACACGACAGGGCGGGTTTCAAACCCGCCCCTACCAAGTCACAGCCTCGTTACCCGTCATTTCAAAGATTTCGCTCCACTAGTCATCGGAAACCGTTCGTGGTGAGCTTGTCGAACTATGAACGGTGCCTCGACCCTTCGACAGACTCAGGGTGAACGGATCTCTTTTTAGACACCCTCTGCGACAGGACACTAGTGTCCTGAGTCATAAGTTCGCATGCAATATCTTGCTAGTGAGGCTAGGATTTCGTCAGCCGTTTTTGTCCATCGGAAAGGCTTGGGATCGGCACAGGTAGACTCGATGTAGTGAAGGATCGCTTCCTCAAGCTCGCGTGTACTGCGGTGGACACCCCGTCTGAGCTGCTTGTCCGTCAGCGCGGCGAACCAGCGCTCCACAAGATTGAGCCATGATGAACTGGTGGGAGTGAAGTGGAGATGGTAACGGGGCCGCTTAACCAGCCATCGTTGGATAAGCGCGGTCTTGTGGGTTGAGGAGTTGTCGAGGATGATGTGCACATCGAGGTCTGGGGGTACAGAGTCATCGATCTTGTCAAGGAACTTGCGGAACTCCACCGAACGATGGCGCCGTTGGCAGGAGCCGATCACCCTGCCGGTAGCTACGTCAAGGGCCGCGAACAGGTCGGTGGTTCCGTGCCGAGCGTAGTCGTGAGTACGTCTCTCGACTTGGCCTGGACGCATGGGCAACAAAGGTGCGGTACGGTCCAGCGCTTGGATACCCGATTTTTCGTCTACGCACAGTACAAGAGCCTTGTCCGGTGGGTTGAGGTACAGTCCCACGATGTCTCGGACCTTCTCGATGAAGAGAGGATCGGTGGACAGCTTGAAGGTCTCTGTGCGATGAGGTTGAAGAGAGAACGCTCTCCAGATACGGCTGATGGCGCTCTGGCTCATGCCGGTGCGGCTGGCCATCGAACGAGTGCTCCAGTGAGTAGCGTCGTCAGGTGTCGTTTCCAGTGTCAGAGTGACGACTTTCTCGACGTCGGCGTCGGTGATCTTGCGGGGAGCGCCGGGCCTCGGTTCGTCCAAGAGCCCATCCAAGCCTCTTTCGAGAAACCGACGACGCCACTTCCCCACGGTCTGGGGAGAGAGCCCCACTTGAGCACTCACTGTCTTGTTGGACTTACCTTCGGCGCAGCCAAGTATCAACCGGGCGCGTTGGGCCAGCGCTTGCGCCGTCTTCCGACGCGCGACCAATCTCTCCAGGGTTTCTCGCTCCTCTATGCCGATCTCCAACGGTGCCAACGGTCTACCACGGGGCATGACTTCCTCCTACAACAGAGTCAACTCATGCCCATTATTATACTGCCTACTTACGACTCATGACACTAGGCGATCTTGAAGGAATAGAGGTCGCAGTACCGGCTGTAGAACCGGATCTTGATGCCGTTCGCCACAGCGTTCGCGAGAAGCTCCGTTCGGCCCTTCCAACTCACGACGTGAGCGGTCGAGTCGCCGGTGAAAGTATCACACGCAGAACGCTCGTAGCCGGGTACTACGTCGTCGTTGGCGTCCGTGAGTTCGACGGCGAGGAAGCCTCTGTCGGCACATGCCGCATTTACTATGAGCGAGGTCCCCTCTCCGATGAGGGCATGGGTGCCCATCACGCCCTCGCGTGCGTCGGTGGTGAGCGATACGAACCCTTCCGGTCGGAGCGTTGCCAGGCCAAGCGCAGTTTCGCCGCCGTTCCAGCCCGGCCTAGCCTCCGGTACGTCGAGTCCTTCCGGCTCGCCGAACATCCACCAGTCGTGGTGTAGGTCTGAACCCGCGTAGTAGATGCGAATCTCGTTGTGGAGGAATATGGGCTGGCTGCACGTCTCGGCCATGAAACGGTCCCACCCGTCCGTCGAGGTGGCGATGAACGGAACGCCGCGGTTGACGCGGTTCCAGCGGAACCCGTCACGAGAGTGCAGAAGGTGCAGGTCCACAGTGTTGTACGTGCGGTGAAAGATGGGCATGAGACCGAGCCACAGGTCGCCGACACGGAAGCGGACTAGCCCGTAGAACTCGTCGTCGAGCACGTCTTCCGTGTCGTCGGGGACGAGCATTTCGCTGAGCACCGGCCATTTGGTGATGTCGTAGCTCGTCGAGGAGAAGACTCGCCGCTTCGCCATTCGCCACGGGTCATTGGGGAAGTGAGCTGGCCCCCACCCCGGCACGCGGGCGTGTTTGGGGTTCATCGGCGGTTCCTGCATGGCTCTGGCGCGAGTGTCCAGGTAGTACATGCCCGTCTGCTCGTCCGCCGTCAGGATTATCACGTCTCCGAGCTGTCGGTCGGACATCTGGCCGATCGTGAACGGCTTATCGTATCTCGTCCAATTCCGCCCGTCGGCGGAGAATGCGGCTGAGATCCGCGAGTCCTCCAGACCCGTGAAGGCGTTCCAATAGATTGCCTTGTATCGCTGTAAATCGTCGTCTTCAAACGGGTCCTTGAGGACCGAGCAGGCGTGTATACGCCCGTCCTCCGCATTGCCGAAGCAGATGTTCGTCTTCCTACCGGCGACAGTCCGGTAGTCGAGCTCCGGCTTCGTCCAATGGATGCCGTCCTCGGACTCCGCGTAGAGAAGCCGGTTATCGATTGTCGCGTCGTATGAAGCGATGGCCGCGACCTCCTCGTCCTTTCGTCCCTCCCCCGACCTTTCAAGCCGCATGAACTCGTCGTAGTCCCATCCCATGTCCTCATACCAGAGCTTGTAGATCGACTCCCGTTCGTCCCAGTGGACGTTCCACGTGTTCGTGCGGAAGTAGCTCGTTACCTCCCATGGCTTATCCGTCTTCACGATCGGGTTGCTCGGGTGCTTGACGGGAGTGTGCGTTACTCGCGTGACGAAGTTCACGTACTCAATGACGTAGTTGTCCACAAGTAACTGTGGTGTCCGGCCAATGTAGACCGGTTGCGGAGTGGGCACGCTATACCTCAAATGTCAAAGAGATGCCGTACAACAGCCGTGGGTAGACCGCGCCGGAAGGCAGGGTGATATGGAGTGTTCCCGTACCGGACTCACAAAGCGCCTGGCAGGCGACAAGGCTGAGCTACCCCTGGTCGATCACGTCCTGTGGCACCTCAGATCGGTCTTGTGGATTGTAGCCAATCGCCTGCCTGCCGTGCTCGATGTCGTAGAGCGGCCAGTTGCTGTCGGACACGCCAAAGACTCGCTCGTGGGTGATCCCCTCGGCGGTGAGGGCCGCCTCGAAGACTCGAACGCAGTCGCCGTGGCTCAGCTGGTGAGGATGGCCGGGTTCGTCTCGGTCTTTGTTGAAATTCCCGATGCGCACCGAAACTGCCGTAATCCCGTGCCTCGCCGAGAACATGTCACCCATCGCTTCGCCGAAGACCTTGCTGATGGTGTAGTAGCTGTCCGGGCGGGTAAGGAGGTCGGCGGTGCGGGTAATGCTGCGAGGGTAGTATGAGGAGGGGTGCACACCGCCGCGACTCGCGAATACCACACGCTTCACGCCATGTTCAAGCGCCGCTTCGAAGACGTGGCGCGTGCCCACCATCGACTGAAACGCCTGCTCCCAGTCTCCACCCACGTTGCTGAGGTGGATCGTCGCGTCCATGCCCTGAGAGGCGTGATTGACGGCGTCCCAGTCGGTTACGCTCGCCACCGTGTAGTCGTCGATCTGCGGTGTGGGCCGAATGTCCAGGCCTCGAAACTCGTAGCGGTCTTTCAAGTGCGTAATCAGGTGCTGGCCTATCTGGCCCGCCGAACCCGTGATCAATACCCTCATGTGCCTATCTCCTTGCGGCTGTGCGAACTAAACTCGTGGGAGTGTACGGGTGGGCAGGAAGGCTGTCAAACGTGTGGGCCATTTACTCGGGGCAATTCTATCGAACGAGCTGGGTGCTAATCGATGTTCGTGAGGCGACCGTTAGGGTCTCAACGACGTTACCGCAACGGGGATAATGCTCAGGCGTCTGTGCCAAGTGGCACCACTATCCTCTTGTGTCAAGCTTGTTGGGATGCCGCCGTATTCCCGCCGGAATAACGGACTGGGATTTGGCGCGAGACGGTCTGAGAGGGTGAGACAATTTGAGACGATGAGACAGTTTGGGATTTCTTCCGGCCCCTCTCTTCTTTTCTTGCATTCTCAATTTGTCTCGCTCCGTTTCGCCATTCCGCGTGGGGTTTTTGAAGCTGTTGCGGGGCGCGCACCCGGCAGATGGTTGGGTCGTGAGACAGTTTGAGAAGAATTCCGCATGGCTTGATTTTCCCGGTCTTGTTCTCAACTTGTCTCATACGGTTTCGCGGGTCGGGTCGGGCCGGCGGGATACCGTTCCAGCGACACGGATAGAATAGGTCATGCGTTCTTGCACGTCAAATTGGACGGACTCCCTTCTCCGTATCTCTGCCTCGGTGAGGGCTGACAGGGATGCGGGGCAGGAATGACGGATTCATGGCCGTATCACAACGAACCGCTACGAATGTCCAGTTAAGGCCATGCGATAGGCAAGGTATCAACGGGAGGTTGCGAGACTATCGCGGCTGTCGCTCACTCGACCTCTGTCATGCGGACGTTCATTCGCTTTGAGGGAGTGTGGCCGGTGAAGGAATAACTCGCAGTGGTGACGTAGTCGCCTCGGTCAACCTCGCCCGAGCCGTCGACATCGAGATGTACCTCGACGGCGTACTCTCCGAACGGCCTGGGCTCCTGATAGTTGATGGTGTACCTGTAGCGTCCGGGATCAGCGGGATCCGTCGTGAAGTCGGGGACCACTCGCTCGGTAATCCGGCGTTTTCCCAAGTCGGGCCTGCTCAGGTCCTCCAGTCTGATGTAGAGGGTCTCGCCCTCGATTGGGTCGGTGGCTCCCACGAACTCAATCGTACCGCGAATAGTTGGGAGTGTCGGCGCATCGGCATTGATTGGTTCGAACTTGGGAGGGTTGCCCGAGGTGAGTCGGTATGCGTCGTCGTTGATGTGGACGTTGACAACCGTATCCGGCTCCGGGAATGTGCCGATCGTGATTTCCCATTCGGCGGTGTCGATTACGGCGGCGCAGGCAATGTCGGCAGATGCCGGAACGACGTTGTAGACCTCCACGTCGATGCTGTCCTCGTCGCGAAGCCGACGAACCGCCTCATATCCATTGGGACGGGCGCAGGCGTCGGGCTGGAGTGAAGTTACCTTGAGGACATACGTGTTCGGGTCGTTAGGGGACGTCGTTAGCTCATAGTCCGTTATCGGGGCCTCCACTCGGACTAAAGCCTCTGTGTCCTCGGACTGTTCAACCGTCACCGGCTCGAGGGTCACGTTGATGGCGTTGAGCACGCTCGAACCGACCGCATAGGATGCGTGATATGGCGCCGTCCACGCGAAGTCTCCTTCGGTAATGTCGCCGGAACTGTCGGAGTCGAGGTGGACTCGGACCCTGTAGGTGTTCTTAGGCTCCAACTCCCGGTGCTCGATCAGGTACCTGTAGGTCGGAAGAGCAGAGGGGTCAACGGACACATCCCTAATGACCTGTTCGACCAGCGTTTTGGATGCGTCGTCTTCGATGCTGATATCTTCCAGCCGGACGTAAATGGTCGCGCCGCTGATCCGGTTTTCGACACCCTTGAAGGTGATTTCGCCCTCGATCAGCTTGTTGCCGCGTCTACTCGGCTGAGGCTTCGGAGTTGCCGTCGGTTCACTGTCTCCCGGGTCGCTCGTACATGCGATCGCGATGGGCGCGAACAACGCGATCAGACCGACTATCAGCCACTTCGTCATATCGGTGTCCGTCCTCCTGTTCCTGATAACGCGCTCCGGCAGAACTCGTTACCGGTCTCAGATGACGAGATTGAAAATGCCGGAGCGTTCGCACCTACAAAGAACGTACCACCACCGGCCTTGCCTCGTCCAGATGTCGCACTATGCTGGAACACCTGATGCTACAATGGCCCACATATACCGAACGACGGAGAGCACCATGTCCGAATTTACGGGAGTCTATCCGGCGATCATCACCCCGATGACAACTGCCGGGGAACTGAACGAAGAGGCCTTTCGGGTTGTGTATGAGGGCAACGTCCGCTCGGGAGCTCACGGATTTTGGGTTGCCGGGGGCACGGGCGAAAGCGTTTATCTCACGGAGGCCGAGAACAACCGCATCGCGGAGATAGCCGCGGACCAGAACGGGGGTCGTGTCAAGAACATCATGCACGTCGGCGCGGCAACGACGGCCCAGGCAGCGCGCCAGGCCGAACACGCCGCGAAGGCAGGAGTCGAGGCGATTTGCGCAGTTCCTCCGTTTTTCTACGGTGTGGATGACGACGCGATAGTCGAGTACTATCGCGTGGTCGGGAGCGCGGCGGACCTGCCGCTGTTCGCCTACAATCTCCCCCACGCCACCGGGGTGGATATTCAGCCCGATCTCATGGCGAAGATTCAGAACAAGGCGCCGCAGCTCCGAGGTCTCAAACACTCTTCATCGGAGTTCCACAACGTCGGCGCCTTCGTGGAGATGGGGCTCGACTGTTTCATCGGCAGTTCGATGCTGATGGCTCCCGCCCTAGCGATAGGGGCGATCGGGTGCATCGACGGCCCTCTCTGCATTATGCCCGAGCTGTGGGTGGACATCTGGAACGCGCACCGCGCGGGAAACGGAACGGCAGCGTGGGCCGCACAGAGGCGCGCCACGGAATTCGTGTCCCTCAGTCGCTCCATCCCCTTTCCGGCAGGATTCAAGGCCCTGGCCGGAGCTCGCTTCGGAGTCGACTGCGGTGACCCGCGTCCCCCTTTCCCGCCCGCTTCCGAGGAACAGAAGGGCGATCTCGTGGCTAGGGCGAAGGACTCGGGCTGGCTTGATTCTTAGCTTCACAGAGCTACCATGAGCCTCGCGTCAGTTCAGTGTCCTTCACCATTTGCGTGGGTGTTGAGGACATCCATCCTTGCGGTCTCCGTCGTCTTCTGCTTGATGCTGAGCACCAGTGGTGTAGGTGGGCAGGAATCCGACGACCACGGAGACACAATTAGAACCGCGTCGGACCTGCCTCTCGGGTCTTCGATAGACGGTCGCATCGACCCAGCCAACGACCAGGACGTGTTCAGATTGGACCTCTCGGAGGCATCTGGGACGACCGATGTCTGGATATACACGACTGGCGATCTCGATACTGTTGGAGGTCTGTTTGACAGCCGTGGCGGCCAACTACTTGTCAACGACGACGGCTTCGTCATTGACGGGTGGACCAATTTCCACCTTCGGGCGAATCTCAGGCCGGGCATCTACTACATAGGAGTCTTTAGTTACCTAGACGCAGTCGGGGATTACACCCTGTACACAAAGGCAATAACGGATCCTGGCAACAGCACATTGACTACAGCAACGCGCCTGACTCTGGATACCCCTACGCCAGGTACGATAGTTACGGCAACTAATTCTGACTTTTTCAGGCTTGAGTTAACTGAATCCAAGAACCTAGTCATCTATGCGATGAGTGTAGGTCGTGCACTCGTCGATGCGATTCTACTCGATTCAGCGGGGATCGAGATTTCTGCAAATATTCACCCGTATCCCGATCAGATATTTGGCCTGCCTAGATATGGCTTCAGGATTCGAGACGACTTCGGGCCCGGAACCTACTATCTGAAGATTAGTGGCTCTACTCGTGTGGGTTCTCAGTGGATGCCGTACACCATCCACGCCTTCGAGGATGTGAGGTACACCGACTACATCGACGAGTGTGAAGCAATCACGAGCCAGTTGAGTAAACTCCAAATCAGCGATTCTCTATACGCGTGCCAGTGGCATCTCGACAATCCCAACGAGACTGATATCAACGTCGAGCCCGTGTGGGAGGAAGGCATCAAGGGGGAAGGGATCAACGTCGCGGTGGTCGACGACGGGATGTACTACGACCACGTAGACCTGAAGGGTAACGTCGATACGTCCAAGAACCACGACTATAGCGGAAGAGGGGACATCTATACCCCCTTCAAGCACCATGGCACGCACGTCGCCGGCCTAATCGGGGCGCGAGACGACAATATCGGGGTGCGGGGCGTAGCACCGCGAGCCACCATCTACGGGTACAACTTCCTCGCTGGTGAAAGGACGGTTTCGACTATAACGGACGCCATGTCGCGAAACGCTGGCGTTACGGCAGTGTCGAATAACAGTTGGGGGCCTAGAGAGGGACCCGGGCTCAGCCGAGCCAACGCATTCTGGAAATTGGCCGTAGAAAACGGAGTTAAGGTCGGCCACGGCGGCAAGGGAACCCTGTATACCTTTGCCGGGGGCAACGGACATTTGCTTGGTGACAACTCAAATCTAGATGAGTATGTCAACCACTACGGCGTAACCTCCGTCTGCGCGGTTAACGATCACGACACCAGAAGCGGATTCTCCGAGATGGGCGCTAACCTGTGGGTCTGCGCGCCCTCGAACGACCGCACCGACATTCATCAGGGCATCCTTACAACGGAGAACTCCGATCGGTACTATGAAGAGTTCGGTGGGACATCTGCATCCGTCCCCATTGTCTCGGGCGTGGCGGCCTTGGTGCGAAGCGCCAACCCTGATCTAACGTGGCGCGATGTGAAACTGATCCTTGCCTCCTCCGCCAGGAAGAACGACGCTCGGAACAGTGGCTGGCAAGACGGAGCGAGGAAGTACGGCTCCACTTCCGACTCCGAGCGTTATCACTTCAACCACGAGTATGGTTTCGGAGTGGTCGATGCTAAGGCTGCCGTCGATCTTGCCAAGGAATGGCGCGGTCTTCCGACGCTGGAGAGCACGGCACTGGAGTCGAACAGGATAAACCTGGCCATTCCCGACGCACCTTTGATTGGCCCCCCGGCGACTTTCACGGCCTCACTCAGACTGAACGCCAGTATGAGGTTTGTCGAGTTCGTAGAAGTCAAGTTGTCTTTCCGGCATAACTCCTTCCGAGACCTGAAGGTCGAGCTAGAGTCTCCGTCCGGAGCAATCTCCCAATTGTCCGTACCGTTCGACACGCGCACCGACGATGACTCCTCTTTTGCATACGTGCCCCTGAACGGTACGTTCCGCTTCGGGTCGGCGAAACATCTTGGTGAAGACCCGAATGGCGCATGGAAGCTGCGGGTCACCGACCACATACCAACCGTGAGGGGTACGCTCGATTCGTGGAGCATCAAGGTCTATGGGCATGAAAGTCCGCCCGATGCTCCTACCGTGGACTCGGTCACGCCGGGTGTGGGAGACCTCACGGCTGCATGGAGCGCACCCGAAGAGACGGGGAGCGGGCCGGTCTCAGCCTATGACCTGCGCTACATTCAGACCGCTGCCGACGAGACTGTTGGTTCCAGCTGGACAGTCGAGGAAGATGTGTGGAATGCAGAAACCGGGGGCAGCTTGGAGTACGTCATTTCCTCGTTGGTCGGCGGGGTTCGTTACGACGTGCAGGTGCGCGCCGTCAATCGTGCCGGCGCCGGTCCATGGTCAGATACCGTCACCGGAACGCCGATACAGGTAACGACGGGTGCATGTGGGACCGATGGCGCTGTGGCCGATCCGGCCAACAATCCGGGACTGGTGTTCGACTGCAACGCGCTCTTGGCCGCACGGGATGCTCTCGCGGGGAGCGCGACACTGAACTGGTCGGCGAGCACGCTCATAGTGGAATGGCAGGGTGTCACCGTCGGTGGAAGCCCGCAACGTGTCACAGAGTTGGACCTACACGATGCGGAGTTGAACGGCGCGATACCTACCGAACTGAATAGGCTTGACAATCTGAAACGTCTGGTACTTCGAGAGAACAAATTGACCGGTCCCATCCCAGCCTGGTTGGGCGACCTAGCCAACCTGGAAGAGCTATCGCTTTGGGGGAACCGATTGTACGGTCCGATACCGACATCACTGGGCAACCTCGTCAACTTGGAGGAACTCTTACTTTCACGCAACCCGATTTCCGGCTCGATACCTGCCGAGCTTGGCAACCTCGCCAACCTGCGGGAGCTACGCCTGTTCAATAGCCAACTGACTGGCCCGATACCCACCGAACTGGGTGGACTTGCCAATTTGAAAGTGCTGGTACTCTCAAACAACCAGCTGACCGGTCCGTTACCGCTCCAGTTGGGCGATCTCGCCAGCCTGCAAGCGCTGTCACTCCTGAGCAACCGGCTGACGGGTCCTATTCCCGCTGAACTCGGCAACCTAGCCAATCTGAAAGAACTCAAGCTTTCTCAGAACCAGTTGACCGGCCCAATACCGGCGTCGCTTGGCAAACTTGCAAACCTAGAAGAACTATCACTTTGGCGGAACCAGTTGGCGGGTTCAATTCCGGCCGATATCGGCGACCTCGTCAACTTGGAACAGTTGCTGCTGAGAGAAAATTCGCTGACAGGTTCTATCCCGGCGTCGCTGGGTGACCTTGACAACCTCCGGAGTTTATCGCTCAGTCAGAATTTGCTTGTCGGGTGCGTCCCTGTGGGATTGCGGGACGTGGGGCGCAATGACTTCGAGGACCTTGTTCTTCCGTTCTGTGACGTTCTGCTCGAAAGTCTCAACATTTCCCCCGGGACACTCGCGCAAGAATTCGATCCGTATCGCACCGACTACACCGCGTTAGCAAGTGGGACGAGGGTGACGCTTACCGCGTCCAATCAACACAACGCCACGGTCATGTTCCTTGACCGGAACGACCGCGAAATCGCAGATGCCGACACCTTGTTGGTCGGCCATCAGGTTGACCTAGTAACAGGGATCACCGTAGTCAAGGTCAAGGTTACGTCTTATGACGGTCGATCGACCCACACCTATACCGTTGCGGTAAACCGCGTGCCAAGCTCCCCGGTCATCGACGCCGTCACGTCGGGAGAGCGTCAGCTCACGGTGTCATGGACGGCGCCCGATGAGACCGGCGGGTCGGAAATCGTCGCCCACGACCTGCGCTACATACAGACAGGCGCCGGTGAGACGGGAGACTCGGAGTGGGCCGTGGTGGAAAACGTGTGGACCGCAGCCGTTGGCGGGGACTTGGAATATGCAATCGGCGGGCTGACCGGGAGTACGCCCTACGATGTGCAGGTGCGAGCTCTCAACCGGAGCGGAGCGGGTCCTTGGTCCCAGACAACCACGGGATCGACAGCGACCAGCACCTGTGTCACCGGAGGCGCGGTGTCCGACACGACTAACACCGGGCTGATCTCGGACTGCGAGGCGCTGCTTGCGGCGAGGGACACGTTGGCGGGGACCGGTTCCTTGGACTGGTCTGCAGACACTCCAATTGGTCAGTGGGATGGAGTATCGTTGCGCGGGACGCCACAGCGCGTGACATGGCTTGCCGTCTCCCTTAAGGGTTTAGATGGGACGATTCCCTCCGAGTTGGGCAGGCTCGAGATGCTGGTCCACCTGAATCTACGCAGCAATGATCTGACGGGCTCGATACCGGCCTTGCTGGGCAACCTGAGTAACCTGACCTACCTTAACCTGCACAGTAATGACCTGAGCGGCGGCTTTCCGGACTTGAGTCGCATTTCGGGCTTGGAAGAGTTGTACCTGGCGAACAACGCAGACTACAACGAAGATGGCAGTAAGGTTCAGGACAGCGGCTTGACGGGCGGGATCCCAACGTGGCTGAACGACATGACGGACATGAGGGAGTTGTGGCTCTGGGGCAACAGTCTGAGTGGCTCGATTCCTGACCTGAGCGGTATGACCAGCCTCAAAAGGCTGAAATTGGCGAACAACCGGCTAATGGGCGGCGTCCCTGAGGCGTCGAGGCTGCCACCGAACATGACGTGGCTGATCATCGACAGGAACCCGCTGGGCGGGGGAATGCCGGATCTGAGCAGTCTGTCGAGCCTGAGGCTCCTGTGGCTTCACAGCAACAGGCTGACGGGAGCGATCCCGATGGGGGACATGTTCCCCACCAGCCTGGACGATCTCAACCTGCGCGACAATCTGCTCACGGGCACGATTCCCGACCTGAGCAACCTGGACAACCTGACGCGGCTGCGGCTGCACAACAACAGTCTGAGCGGCGAGGTACCGGCCACGCTGGGCGGTCTAAATAGCCTAAAGCAGCTGTGGCTGCACAACGAGGACGCGACAAAGACCGATTATGGAAACAACAGCTTCACCGGTATCGCGGCCGGTGTGGGCGACCTGTCGGATACGCTGATTGAGATCGCCCTCCGGGGCAATTCATGGAGTGAAGACGCCTGTGTGCCGGCGGCCTTGCGAAACGTGGCAACGAACGACTACGAAGAGGCAGGCCTAGCGATCTGCGGCGAGGAGGCAATCCGCGATCTGGAGTCGGAGGCGACGACGCTTCGCCACTACGTTTCGGCGGACGAGACGATCAGTGAGTCGGACACGGAGGTGGAAACTACCTCGGTCGGCAAGCTGACAAGACCGAAGGATCTCCTCCTCCATGACAATCAACTGAACGGATCAATCCCGTCGGCACTAGGCCAGTTAAGTAATACCGATTCGTGCTAATGCCACCGTATTCTGGCTGACCGAACTTTCTGGATTCCGGCCTTCGCCGGAATGACGGATGGGGACGCTGGTCATGCAAATTACGACGTAGTCAGAACGAATTGGTATAACTTGGGAAGATAGTGGCTGTCCAAGAGTCAATTGACGGATTCCATACCCGCGTCGTTTAGCGAATTGACATGCCGACCCAGTAGAATCCGCACACGAATCGATTAGGCGGTCCGATTCCAACCGAGTTGGCCAAACTGGCGGATGCCCTGACACGCCTGCGGCTCAACGGTAACGAATTCACCGGGTGCATTAAGAGACGTGCCGGACCATGACCTCGATCAGCTTGGCCTGATCACCTGCCCATGAAGGGCGGAATTCGCTGAGGCGACGTTGGGTTATCTGTTGCGACACATTGAAGAATCGTCCGGCTGTGTTGCGCATCAACTCCGGTTAGGCGTACCAGAGTCTAGCCGATATCCGGGTAGTGCAGGGGATGCCCTGTGACCCCTACATCGTACCGGGTGATATGCCACCTGCCGATGTTTGCGCCGAGGAGCATGTCGCGGTCTCGCCCGCAGAAGGCGATGTTGGTAGGCGCGGCGATCAGGGTGCCTTCGAAGTCCTCAGCGAGGATGTCGATCTGTCCATCAGGCGTCCTGCGGTAGATGATATCTGGCCTGTACATCGACACGTAGAGGTTGCGGTCGGTGTCGAAGGCCACGCCGTCGGGGACAGTCTTTGGGAACTCTGCTACGGTCTCAAGCCGGCCGGGGCTGCCGTCGGCCTTGATGCCGATGCGGTCCACGCGGGGCGGGTTGACGCTCATGGCGACATAAATGTCGTCGCCGTCCGGGCCCATGCAGAGACCGTTGGGAAACTCCTTCGGACGCCGATCCCACACCTCGGCCTTGCCACCCGGCTTGATGCGGTAGATCACGCCGTTGTCCTCGTGCCAGTCTCCCGAGTCGCACACGTACAGGTTGCCGTCGGCATCGAAAGCGGGGTAATTGGGCACCCGAAACGGCTCGTCGTCGGTGCCGGACGAGTAAGTTGATACCACGCCGCCCTGCGTTATTTTCACCACGGCCTTGTTGCCGGCGTCGCAGGCGTAGATGTTGTGGTTCGCGTCGAGGGCCATGCCGAGCACGAAGCCGCCTGTGTCAGCGAACTGGACGACCTCTTGGCTTTCAATGTCGATCCTATAGACTTGGCCCGCCTCGCCGCCGGCATAGGCGTAGCCGTCGAGTCCCCAGGCTATGCCCTCCGGGTGGTCAAGGCCCTCCACAAAGACCGATACCTGTGTGTCATTGTTCAGAAGACTCATGGCTCCTCCACGATGGTGTTAAGGAATATCAATCGAATTCTATGCAGTCCCAAGCCGGTGGGGACTGCGCCTGGCTCCGCTCACTCACGCTCCAGCATGAAGCCGTTGTTGAGGAAGGCACCGTCGATAGGGATAGCCGTTCCACTGATGTGCGCGGACTTGTCGCTGCAGAGAAACACTACCAAGTCTGCCACCTCTTCGGGATAGGCCTCCCTGCCGGCTGGCATCCTTTTCAGCCGCTGTGCCTGCAGGGTCGGTTCACGGGTGTAGACCATCTCGGTCATCGGGGTGAGCACCATTCCGGGACAGACGGCGTTGACGTTGATGCCGTATTCCGCCCACTCAAGCGACAGCACGCCGGCCAGCCCGATCAGGCCCGCCTTGGCCGGAGTGTAGGCCCCGCGCTCCGGCACCGGGGCCCTTGCGGCGACCGACGACATGAAAACTACGCGCCCGCCTTTGCCCTGTTCCACCAGCCGCTTGCCTACGGCCTTGCTGAACAGGAAAGCCCCTGTCAGGTGCGTGTTGAGAGCCCTGCTCCAGTCTTCTGCGGCGAGCTCCAGCACAGGGGCCCTGATGTTGTTACCCGCACAGTGGACCAGGAAGTCGACTCTCCCGAAATGATCGACCGTCCTCTGGACGGCGGCTTCCACTGAGGCTTCGCAGGTGACCTCGACTTCGATCCCGATTGCCCTGCCGCCATGCGATGAGACGTTTGCGGCAGTCTCGTCGGCCCTGGTCGCATCCATGTCGGCCACCGCCACGCCGACTCCCGCGCCGGCAAAGGCGCGGCATACCGCGGAGCCGATCCCGCCGGCGCCGCCAGTCACGATGGCTACCTTGCCCTCCATCGTCGCCCTCCTCATTTGGCTGAGGCGAAATATATACCGTGCCGTTACCGCCGGTCAAACATGTCTACCGCAGTAGTTTGTTTGTCGGTACAATGGCCGGAAATGAGAACAGATGGAGGTACCCATGGCTAGGCTTGAGGGGAAGGTGGCTATTGTTACGGGAGGCGCCCAGGGTATCGGCGGAGCCACTGCGAGGCGGCTGGCCGAGGAGGGCGCAAGGGTGCTCATCGCAGACATAGATGTAGCTATGGCCGAGAAGAATGCGGAGAGAATACGGGCTGCCGGCAACGAGTCGGACGTGGTCAAAGTGGACGTGAGCAAACACTCGGACATCAAGAGGATGGTCCGAAGCGCGGTAGACAAATGGGGACGATTGGACATTCTCTTCAACAATGCCTTCGATGTCTTGACCGCCTCAAGCGGGAGCGCGGTAGACCTACCGGAAGAAGTGTGGGACACCAAGATGTCCGTGCTGCTCAAGGCCGTCTTTCTGGGCGCGAAACACGCAATTCCAGAGATGAGAAAGGTGGGCGGCGGCAGCATCGTGAACACCTCGTCGGTCCATGGCATGTTCGGCGCTCCTGGCGTTCTGATCTACGAGACGGCGAAGCATGCCGTGATAGGAGCGACACGCCAGATGGCCACCGAGTACGGACCAGACGGTATCCGAGTCAACGCGGTGCTCCCCGGGCATATGCTCACCGAGCGCCTTCGAGAACAAGTGTGGAAGAACAATCCGTCCGGCCTTGAGTTCTTCAAGAACCAGTACCCGCTTCGAGACGTGGGTAGAGCGGAGGACATCGCCAATGCAGTCCTGTTCCTGTGCTCTGACGAGGCGTCGTTCATCACCGGACACCCGTTGGTGGTGGACGGTGGACTGACGATTCAGCTTCAAGAGAACTTCGGCGTCCGCCAAGCGCACTACCTGCGGGATAACCCGGATACTCAGTTGCCTTACTAGCGCTGACGAAGACGGCAACGCAGGCAGGGCTGTTTTCCGAGCCGCCGGACATTTCGAGGATTTCTAAGTTCAGATGGGACGATTCGCCCTTTTTGTTCAGCGTGATCACTCGGGTATCGGTTCTCTTTACCCGTTTTTTGGATATTCTAAATCCCCCTGGACTCTACGTGCCCAAAAGGGTTGCGAAAGAGCAGCGCAATCGTACTTCACTCAAAGCAAGTCTTGGGAGAGCTTCCCAACCCACCCCTCTGGACTCCGGCCTTCGCCGGAGTGACGATTGAGGGCGTGCCCACCAACTCTAAATGCGATTACTCTGTGCGAAAGACCCAGATTCCCCACCTAGATTGAGGGATACCTCGTTGGAGCCCGCCGTGAAGCGGGCTATGATGGTTGTTGGACAGACAAAGCCATCACCAACGAGGTGCGCCTATTATGAAGCAAGGAGTTCTGCCGTTCCAGTATCAACAGGAGAACGGTTCCCCCGGTATGACCGCGCTGTCCGGCCTGATGACGTACTTGGAGCTGCTACACGTGTCCGGGTTGAAGTCATCGGTAGAACGTTGCGTGGGGCTGCGGAGAGGCGGTCAGGGTTGGACGGACAGCCAGATAGTTAGCTCTCTGATACTGCTGAACCTGGCAGGCGGCGAGTCGGTGTCCGATCTGGACGTTCTGGACAAGGACGAAGGGTTCGGCAGGATGCTTCGAGAGATGGAGACCCACGAGATGGGTCGCAGAGAGCGCAGAGCGTTGGAACACAGATGGCGTGTGGGGCGTCGGCGGAGCGTGCCGTCGGAGTCCGCGGTGTTCCGGTACTTGGCGGGATTCAATGACGCCGACGAGGAGGCGAAGCGGGAAGCTCACCGAGCATTCATCCCTGCACCCAGCGAAGCGCTGAGGGGACTGGGGAAGGTGAACGCTGACCTGGTGGGCTTCATACAGAGCCGTTCGCCTCACACCGAGGCCACTCTGGACATGGATGCCACACTGGTCGAGACGCACAAGCAGGAGGCACTCTACAGCTACAAGAAGTACAGAGCATACCAGCCCCTGACGACCTACTGGGCAGAGGCCGAGTTGATCGTGCATTCGGAGTTTCGGGACGGCAACGTACCTGCGGGGTATCAGCAGTTACGAGTGTTGAGCGAAGCGTTGGGGCATCTACCTGCCGGTGTGGGGAGGGTGATGCTGCGGTCTGACACGGCGGGGTATCAGCAGGAGTTACTGCGGTACTGCGCCGAAGGCAGGGACGAGCGTTTCGGGGTGATCGAGTTTGCGGTGGGGGTTGACGTGACGGCGGAGTTCCGCCGTGCGGTGTCTGAGGTTGCTGAGGAAGAGTGGCATACGCTGTACCGCAAGGTTGGCGAGCACCGGGTGGACACGGGTCAGCAGTGGGCTGAGGTGAACTTCGTGCCCAACTGGATAGGGCACTCCAAGAACAGCCCTGAGTATCGGTTCATAGCTACCAGGGAGCGGTTGATCGAACAGCCACTACCGGGAATGGAGGAGCAGATGGAGCTTCCGTTCCCCGCGATGGAACTGTCCAACAGAGGCTGGTACAAGGTCTTCGGAGTAGTGACGAACCGAGAGCTTGCTGGGGACGAGTTGATCCGGTGGTTCAGGCAGAGATGCGGTAAGGGCGAGGAAGTCCACAGCGTTCTGAAGAGTGACTTGGCTGCGGGCCGGATGCCGTCGAGGCTGTTCGGCGCCAACGCCGCATGGTGGGCCATATCGGTGCTGGCCTTCAACCTAAACTCTGCCATGAAGCGACTGGTGTTGGGCGGACAGTGGGTAGCCAAGCGTCTGAAGGCGGTGCGCTTCGCCCTGATCGCCCTACCGGGCCGTGTGATGCGTCACGCCAGGAGGTTGATCATCCGTCTTGCCCGTGGCCATCCCTCATACGAATTGCTGCTCAGGGCGCGGCGGAGGATATTGGCGCTGGCTGCCGAGCCGTATCGAGCATAGGCGTCCTGCATGGAGTATCGGTCTGCAGGCGACTCAGCCGAGTTGCCAGGCTGGGCCATGCCTTCTTCGGCCTGAGAACAGCCATAATTGGCGGGCGAGCGCTGTCAATATCCTCAAACACGTCGCCCGAGACCCCATCTACGGCCCGATCTGACCATAGGTGATCCGAGTCGACACCGAACACGTGCTGTAAGCCCTCAAAGACCACCCCAACAATTTTAGGCGGGGGATTTGGGAAGACCCAGATTCCCCACCTAGATTGAGGGATACCTCGTTGGAGCCCGCCGTGAAGCGGGCTATGATGGTTGTTGGACAGACAAAGCCATCACCAACGAGGTGCGCCTATTATGAAGCAAGGAGTTCTGCCGTTCCAGTATCAACAGGAGAACGGTTCCCCCGGTATGACCGCGCTGTCCGGCCTGATGACGTACTTGGAGCTGATACACGTGTCCGGGTTGAAGTCATCGGTAGAGCACTGCGTGGGGCTGCGGAGAGGCGGTCAGGGTTGGACGGACAGCCAGATAGTCAACTCTCTGATACTGCTGAACCTGGCAGGCGGCGAGTCGGTGTCCGATCTGGACGTTCTGGACAAGGACGAAGGGTTCGGCAGGGTGCTTCGAGAGATGGAGACCCACGAGATGGGTCGCAGAGAGCGCAGAGCGTTGGAACACAGATGGCGTGTGGGGCGTCGGCGGAGCGTGCCGTCGGAGTCCGCAGTGTTCCGGTACTTGGCGGGATTCAATGACGCCGACGAGGAGACGAAGCGGGAAGCTCACCGAGCATTCATTCCTGCACCCAGCGAAGCGCTGAGGGGACTGGGGAAGGTCAACGCCGAGTTGGTGGGCTTCATACAGAGCCGTTCGCCTCGCACAGAAGCCACGCTGGATATGGACGCCTGCCTGGTGGAGACGCACAAGCAGGAGGCACTCTACAGCTACAAGAAGTACAGAGCATATCAGCCGCTGACCACCTACTGGTCGGAGGCCGACCTGATCGTGCATTCGGAGTTCCGAGACGGCAACGTTCCTGCGGGCCATCAGCAGTTGCGCGTGTTGACTGAAGCGCTGGGGCACCTGCCTGCGGGGGTGGAGAAGGTGATGCTGAGGTCTGACACGGCGGGGTATCAGCAGGAGTTGCTGCGGTACTGCGCCGAGGGGAGAGACGAGCGGTTCGGGGTGATCGAGTTTGCGGTAGGGGTTGACGTGACCGTGGAGTTTCGCCGTGCGGTGTCCGAGGTTGCTGAACACGAGTGGCGGACGCTGTACCGGAAGATAGGCGAACATAGGGTGGATACGGGTCAGCAATGGGCTGAGGTGAACTTCGTGCCCAACTGGATAGGGCACTCCAAGAACAGCCCCGAGTATCGGTTCATAGCTATCAGGGAGCGGTTGAACGAACAGCCTCTGCCAGGAATGGAGGCGCAGTTGGAGTTGCCCTTCCCCGCGATGGAGTTGTCCGGTCGGGGTTGGCACAAGGTCTTCGGAGTGGTGACCAACCGGACGCTTGCGGGAGATGAGTTGATCTGGTGGTCGAGGCACAGATGCGGCAAAGGCGAAGAGGTTCACGGTGTTCTCAAGAGCGACTTGGCCGGGGGCAGGATGCCGTCGAGGCTGTTCGGGGCCAACGCCGCATGGTGGGCGATAACAGTGCTGAGTTTCAATCTGAACTCCGGTATGAAGCGGCTGGTGTTGGGCCGAGAGTGGGTGAGCAGACGACTGAAGGCAGTCCGGTTCACCCTGATCGCCCTTCCGGGCCGTGTGGTGCGTCACGCTAGGCGACTGATCATCCGCCTGGCCCGTGGGCATCCCTCATACGAGTTGCTACTCAGGGCGCGGGAGAAACTACTGGCGCTGGCTGCCGAGCCCTGAGCGTAGGCGACCTGTGCCGGAGCATCAGTTGAAGGCGACTCATCCGAGTTGCCGTGTCGGGTCATGCCTTCCTTGGCCTCGAGAGAGCCACCATTGGGCATGTGGGGCGCTCCACTACTCTCAAAACCGTCGCCCGAAACCCTCTCTACGGCCCAATCTGAGCATATGTGACGCCGAGTCGACAACGAACACGTCCTGTAGAACCACAAAGGCCACACCAACAAGGTTAGGCGGGGGATTTGGGAAGAGCATGTTGCTTGACTTCGGGAAATTGATGTGATAAATCCCTTGCACCATTGGGCGTTCCTGAGTCTGGGGCGTTTGAATCGTAGTATGAAAGGTATTCTAAATTAGTATAAAAGACGGGCAGTTTTCGGAAAGCCGTTACTCTAGAGGAGTAGCTGATGTGTCCTTAGGCCCTAGGCCGTGCCTAATTGCGCTCTACAGATTGGGTATCACCCAGATCACAATTTACGAGGGACGAAACGGAGTAATCCCAGCGCCCCACTTCACAACGGACATTTGAGAGAAAGCATCCTCGGGTCCTAGAGCGAGTAAGCGAAGTGCTAAGCGGAATGCTTTGGTTGGATTCTATAAAGACAGAATCGTGATGGAGGAAGAACGCATGAAGTATAGTCTGTTGAAATTCGGATCGGTTGCGCTGTTTGTCGCGGCGGCGGCTCTGGTCGTCTCGATCGCGTGCGGCAGCAGCGACGAAGAAGCGGCGCCCACGCCGGACGTGGCGAAGATAATTCAGGACGCCGTCAGCAGTGTTCCACAGGGTGCGAGCGCTGCTGAAATACAAAAACTGGTCTCGGATTCGGTAGCGGCGGGGCTGGCCGGTCAGCCGGCGGGCGTTACGCGGGCAGAGGTCGAGGCGGCGGTCAACTCGGCTTCGGCCGGACAGCTCTCCGCAGCCGACGTGCAGCGGATCGTCGACCAGTCGATTCGCGCCCTCCCGGCGCCCGAGCCCGCCCAGATCGATGTGGGACAGTTGCGGTCCCTTGTCCAGAACTCGGTTGCCGCGTCCGTGCCTGAGGGTGTGAGCGGTGCGGAGATTAGCCGGATGGTTCAAGCGGCAGTAACTGCGATGCAGGCCGGAGCGGTTACGCGCGGTGACCTGCAAGACCTCGTCGCCAAGTCCATCCAGGACGCGGCCGCGGACCAGCTCACGGCTGCCCAGGTGCAGACGATCGTGGACGCTTCCGTGGAGGCGACCCAGGCCGCTGTGGATGCGTCGATGATGGCCACCCAAAGCGCGTTGGATGCGTCGCTGATGGAGACCCAAAGCGCGTTGGATGCGTCGCTTATGGAGACCCAAAGCTCGGTGGACGCGTCCTTGGCGCAGACCCAAAGGCGCGTGGACTCGTCGTTGATGGAGACCCAAAGCACGGTTGAGCAAGCCGCAATGGCGGCCAAAGCGGCTCAGGATGCTGCGGAGAAGGCCGCCGCGGACGCGGCGATGGCGATGGTCGAGCCGGTGCAGCCTTACGGCAAGCCGCTCGGCGTCGGCGGGTACTTCGACTACCGCTTTACCGGTACGAAGCCCACGACGTTCCAGGAGTCTCCGATGTCGGCGGATCTGGTCAAGCAGGGCAAGCTGCCTCCACTCATGGACCGCCTCCCGGTGCCGGAGGACGTTCACGTAGTCCCGCCGCCGAACGAGATTGGGACTTACGGCGGGACCTGGCGAGCAACCAGGCACAACCAGCGGTACCTGCAGCAGTACGCTAACGGGCATCCACTGCAGTTGAATGCGGACGGCGCGAGCTACGTCGAGCGCGTGGCGAAGAGCCTGGATCATTCCGAGGATGGGAGGGTGTACACGTTCCACCTCCGCAGGGGCGGCAAATGGTCGGGCGGCTCCGATCTTACTTCCGAGGACTTCCGCTTCACGTGGGAGGACATCAACTACTACAACAATGCTGCCTCCAAGACGGCGGGACTATCAGGAAACGGCCTCGGTCCTGATATTCCCTACAGCCGGGCGCGAGACCCCGTTACCGGCGAAGGGGCCCGGTTCGCAGTGATCGACGACTACACGTTCAGCTTCACGTTCGATTCCCCGAACTACACATTCTTCGCGGGAACGACGAGCGCACGCGGCCCCGTATCTTGCGGTTCGGGCTGGTGCTGGTACACGTCGGACGAGTACGCCAAGCAGTTCCACGAGAAGTACGCCGACTCCGCTGCCCTTGCGAAGATGGTGGCGGACGGAGAGCACGAAGACTGGACTAAGCTATTCCAACAGAGGGTGTCCTGGACCAGATGTGGCGACAACTGCGTTGAGAACGGCCAGCCCTCCGCCGGCGCGTGGAAGATGGAGTACTTCCTCGATGATCAGTCGTCGATGGTACGCAACCACTACTACTTCGGAGTCGACCCCGATGGGAACCAGCTTCCCTACGTGGACGGCATCATCAACTTCAAGATGGAGAGCGTGGACGTCGCAATCCTCCGCGCCATGCAGGGCGAGTCCGACCTGGATGCCGACACCCTCTCCCGCCAGATGAGCGGAATCCCTCTGTTCATCACGAACATGGAGAGAGGGGATTACAGCATCTACCACTGGCCCGACCTGTCCGGCGGTGACCATAGCCTCTTCTTCAACCAGACTTTCAATGACGACCAGGAGATTGGGAGGTGGATCAGAACGCAAGACTTCCGGATAGCGCTGTCTCTGGCCATCGATCGCCACGCCATCAACAACATCGTCTTCTCGGGAGTGGGGTATGCCCAGAACTATGTCGTCCACGAGACCTCGCCCCACTACCCCGGCAAGCGCTTCGAGACAATAGACGCCATCCCGAAGGACATCGCTAGGGCCAACAAAATCCTGGACGATCTCGGCCTCGTGGATACGGATGGCGACGGCTTTAGGAATAGGCTGGACGGTGGCGGAAACCTCGCGATCTATACCGGAGTTCCCTCCATTCGGGTCGGCGTAGCTGAGCTCTTGGAGTCGGACTTCGCTAAGATCGGCATCAAGTTTGATTGGAAGGAAGACGGTGGTCACTGGGGTCTTATCCGGAAGAACCAGCAGTACCTTGGGATCTCGAACGTCAACGGCAGTTCCAACCTGTGGGCGCGTGGCAATCCTGTTGCCCCCTATCGCTCCGGTGAGCCACAGGGGCCGTTGATCGGGCAGTACCTGACTAGCGGTGGCGAGGAAGGCATGGCCCCCACCGGGCCCGATCCGGACTGGGTGCCGTTGGCGCCTGCGGACACCTGGCCCGCGGATGCGACAGGCAACATCAAGTTCCTGCTCGACAGCTGGACGGAGGGAGCGCAGCTTTCCGACCTCGACCCGCGGAAGATCGAGATCGGCCAGGCGATGAGCAGGGTAGTCGCGCTTGAGAAGTACCAGCTTGGCACCATCGCCTTCACGGGCTTCAGCCGCGGTCTGATCGTCAAGCGGAACAACTTCAGGAACGTCCCTGAGAAGCAGATCAGGTACGAGCACGGCCTCTACAACATGGTGAACGCCTTCGAGGAAGGTAAAGACAACTACACCAACCCGGGCAACCGCTCGCGACGTTTCACGAGCAAGGCGGTCTTTGCCTCCGGCGAGACCATCAGGCCGTAACAGCATACCGGCGCGTATAGACCATCGCGGGGGCCTCCGCAAGGGGGTTCCCGTGATACCGTGTTCCGTCGAATTCATACGCAAATCGCAAGGTTCTCAACGGAGTATCCCAACACTATATAGCTCGCAGCGGACGATTGAAGGTAAGCCGCTCGCAACTCGAGAGAAATAAGCGAAGTGCCAAACGAAGTGCTTTGAAGGTCTTTCAAGACCGATTTGTGAAGGAGGGAGAACGCATGAAGTACAGTCTGTTGAAATTAGGATCGGTTGCGCTGTTTGTGGCGGTGGCGGCTCTGATCGTCTCGATCGCGTGCGGCAGCAGTGACGAAGAAGCGGCGCCCACGCCGGACGTGGCGAAGATAATTCAGGACGCCGTCAGCAGTGTTCCACAGGGTGCGAGCGCTGCTGAAATACAAAAACTGGTCTCGGATTCGGTAGCGGCGGGGCTGGCCGGTCAGCCGGCGGGCGTTACGCGGGCAGAGGTCGAGGCGGCGGTCAACTCGGCTTCGGCCGGACAGCTCTCCGCGGCCGACGTGCAGCGGATCGTCGACCAGTCGATTCGCGCCCTCCCGGCGCCCGAGCCCGCCCAGATCGATGTGGGACAGTTGCGGTCTCTTGTCCAGGACTCGGTTGCCGCGTCCGTGCCTGAGGGTGTGAGCGGTGCGGAGATTAGCCGGATGGTTCAAGCGGCAGTGACTGCGATGCAGGCCGGAGCGGTTACGCGCGGTGACCTGCAAGACCTCGTCGCAAAGTCCATCCAGGACGCGGCCGCGGACCAGCTCACGGCTGCCCAGGTGCAGGCGATCGTGGACGCTTCCGTGGAGGCGACCCAGGCCGCTGTGGATGCGTCGATGATGGCCACCCAAAGCGCGTTGGATGCGTCGCTGATGGAGACCCAAAGCGCGTTGGATGCGTCGCTGATGGAGACCCAAAGCTCGGTGGACGCGTCCTTGGCGCAGACCCAAAAAAGCGTGGACTCGTCGTTGATGGAGACCCAAAGCACGGTTGAGCAAGCCGCAATGGCGGCCAAGGCGGCCCAAGAGGCCGCGGAGAAAGCTGCCTCCGATGCGGCAATGGCGATGGTCGAGCCGGTGCAGCCCTACGGCAAGCCACTCGGCGCTGGTGGGTACTTCGACTACCGCTTTACGGGTCCGAAGCCCACATCATTCCAGGAGTCTCCGATGTCGGCGGAACTGGTGAAGCAGGGTAAGCTGCCGCCGCTCATGGAGCGCCTCCCGGTACCTGAGGACGTTCACGTAGTCCCGCCGCCGAACGAGATTGGCACCTACGGCGGGACGTGGCGGGCTACCGCCAACAGCAAGCGCTACCTGCAAAAGTACGCGAACGGGCATCCGCTGCAGCTTAACGCGGACGGCGCGAGCTACGTCGAGCGTGTTGCGAAGAGCATGGATCATTCCGAGGATGGGAGGGTGTATACGTTCACCCTCCGCAACGGCGGAAAGTGGTCGAGCGGCGAGCCGCTCACCTCAGAGGACTTCCGCTTCACGTGGGAGGACATCAACTACTACACCAACGCGGTTTCCGAGGCCGAGGGCCGCTCCGGGGTAGGGCTGGGCCCCGACATTCCCTACAGCCGGGCACTAGACCCCGTTACCGGCGAAGGGGCCCGGTTCGCGGTGATCGACGACTACACCTTTAGCTTCACGTTCGACTCGCCGAACTACACGTTCTTTGCGGGTACGACCAGCGCTCGAGGTCCAGTATCGTGCGGCTGGGGGTGGTGCTGGTACACAGCCGACGAGTACGCGAAGCAGTTCCACGAGAAGTACGCCGACCCCAAGGCCCTGGCGGCCATGATGGCGGAGGGAGACCACGAGAGCTGGCACCTCCTGTTTCGGGACAAGGTGTCCTGGACATCTGGCAGCTATGACACGCCGGACGCGGCTCAACCGTCGGCAGGCGCGTGGGAAATGAGTAAATGGCTCGCGGATAGCTCGGAGATGACGCGTAACCACTACTACTTCGCCGTCGATCCGGACGGGAACCAGCTTCCCTACGTAGACAGGATCTTCAACCTTCAAATGGAGAGTAGAGAGGTTGCCATACTCCGCTCGATGGGCGGTGAGACGGACATGGACGCCAACACCCTCGTTATTTCGGGGATCCCCCTGTACCTCTCGAATATGGAGAGGGGGGACTACAGCATCTACCACTGGCCCGACCTCTCGGGCGGTGATCACTCCCTTGTGTTCAACCAGACCTACAACGACGACACGGAGATCGGCAGGTGGGTGAGGACGCGAGACTTCCGCAAGGCACTCTCTCTGGCAATAAACCGGGACGCGATAAACGAGACCGTCTTCTCGGGCGTAGGGCAGTCCCAGAATTACGTCGTTCATTCGACATCGCAACACTATCCGGGTAAGAGATGGGAGACGATAGACGCCATACCGCAGGACGTCGCCCGGGCCAACCAGATCCTGGACGGCCTAGGCCTGATGGATACGGATGGGGACGGCATCAGGAATCGGCTGGACGGCGGCGGCAACCTGAAGCTGTACACGGCGGTTGGCTCGCTCAGAGTTGGTGTTGCAGAGCTCTTGGAGTATGACCTCGCCAGGATCGGCATCCAGTTGAACTGGGAGGAGGACTCTGGCCAAATGAGTTTGGTACGAGAAAACAAAGAGTACCTTGTCATGACGGCCGTGTTCGGCAGCTCCAACCCCTGGGCGCGTGGTAATCCGTTTGCACCCTACCGCAGTGGTGAGCCTACCGGGCCACTGATCGGGCAGTATCTCACTTCCAAGGGCGAGGAAGGCATGGCGCCCACGGGGCCCGACCCGGACTGGCTGCCTTTGGCGCCCGCGGACACCTGGCCCGCCGATGCCACCGGCAACATCAAAGTGCTGCTCGATAACTGGACGGAGGGCGCGCAGCTCCCCGACCTCGACCCGAGGAAGATCGAGCTCGGCCAGGAGATGGGCAGGATAGTCGCGACCGAGAAATACATGCTCGGAACCGTCGCCTTCACGGGATACAGCCGCGGTCTCGTGCTCAAGCGGAACAACTTCAGGAACGTCCCGGAGCGGCAGATCAGGTATGAGCACGGCCTCTACAACATGGTCAACTACTTCGAGGACGGAATGGACAACGTGACCAACCCCGGAAACCGCTCGCGAAGGTATACGAGCAAGGGTGTCTTCGCGGGTGGCACCATCAGGCCGTAACAGAATACCGGCGCGTATAGACCATCGCGGGGCCTCCGCAAGGGGGTTCCCGCGATGACGTGTTTCGTAGCGTTTGGAACCTAAAGGAAGCTCTGCAATGAGGCATTTTACGGCGGAAGAAGGCCCGTACTCCATTCCTGATCGGTGGGAAGACGAGGCCACAAGGCTTTTGAAGATTAGTTGGAAGGGCCGTCTCGTCACGGGACTGTCCCAGTCGGCCTATCGTTCTTATGTATTCCCGGTGGTAAGTCCGTCGGGCGTGCATGTCACCACGGAACGCTCCGCGAGCGATCATCCGTGGCACCAGTCGGTCACCATTGGGTCCGACCGGTTCTACACCTACCTGCAAAGCCCCGAAGGCCCGGTCGAGCAGCCCCCCCTGAACATGTACTGGGACTGGCCGTTTCAGGGACGGGACGCCGGACGCATCATCAGCAGCGTTGTTGATGAACGCACGGAGCGCGCTGAGGACCACTTGGAAATCACGCAGAGGCTCCAGTGGCAAGGGCCGGAGGAATGGGGCGTCGGGCACTATCGCCGCGTCCTCGCCGACGAGATACGCATTATCGACGTGAGGCCCGGCGAGATGGCCAATATCATCGACGTGCGGAGCCAAGTGCGTCCGACGGACTGGGACCTCCGCATCGGCCCATGTCGGCATGGGTACTTCACCATTCGAGTCGCAGACCACCTCCGTGTGGTCGATAAGAATGGAAACAAAGTTGGCGGCAAGCTCACAGCATCGGGCGACCGGGTAGGGGAAAAGGAAATTCGCTGGCAGCTCGCCGATTGGGTGGACTACTCCGGCAAGGACGAACAGGGCCGAATGGCGGGCGTAGCCATGTTCCAGTTCCCGTCGGTGGGCAACGTCCCCTGGTACCTCGTCGACTATGGTTCTGTCCGAATCAACCCTCATCGCATGTCTTCTCGATACATCAAGCGGGGCGAGATGCTCGACCTCGCGATTCGAGTCGTCGCCCATGATGGGGATGCAGAGGAAGCGGGAGTAGCGGACCTGTACGCCGCCTTTGCCGAGGAGTTCGGGGCGTCGTCGGGCTGACATACCGTCTCCTGCAAGCCGACAATCCTCAAGTGACTTGAACGTCGCAGTGGTACCATTGTATGGTACTATACCCTTGCTTATGCGAAGGAAGCACCGACGTACCCTGAACCGTGTCTTCGCTAGACCGACTCCGTTAGACGTCAGGTGGATGGACATTGAAGCAATGCTTCGGGCAGTTGACGTGCAGGTTGAAGAACGCTCCGGTTCGAGGGTACTGCTCAAGAAGGACTCGGAGAGGATTGTTATGCACCGTCCTCATCCACGTCCCACTACCTCACCTGCAACGGTTCGGGACATTGCGAAGTTCCTAGAGTACATAGGAGTGACGCCATGATGGAGTACAAAGGCTACATCGGCAAAGTGGATTACGACGACGCAACCGGACTGCTTCATGGAAGCGTTATCAACAGCGGCCCGTACCCAATCGCCAATTGTGAGGCGAGTGACGTGGAGACCCTCAAGAGGGAATTTCATCTATCGATTGATGAATATCTTGCTTCATGCAGAGAAGATGGAGTTGAACCTAGAAAGCCATTCTCAGGCAATTTGAACCTACGATTGGGACCGGACCTGCATCAGCAGGTGGCTGCGTCGGCTACGCGGAGCGGCATGAGCATCAACGGCTGGATCAAGCGCGTGCTTGAGGAGAGCATGTCGGCGTGACTGACTGTGAAGCCTGGCGAATCAGGCCGACCGGGAGCACAGTTGGGCCGATCAAGCGATTACCCGTCCCTATTGAGTTTGTTGAAGAGTCGAAGCGGATCGCCAAGTGTCAGTGGGAGATTGCCTTTTGAAAAACTATCGGGCAGGCGTAATCGGTCTTGGCTGGATGGGGATGCTGGCCGATATCGCCGTCGTCTACGAGCGGGGAACTTACGCAGTCGACGACGTTGAGCGTCCGACGCCTGAGCTTGATGTTCAACGCGAGTTCCACTATCACCAGAACGTGGGCGGAGAGAATATACCCCACACCTGGGCTGAGGTCCTCCATGACAGGCCGGGTATCGAACTCGTGGCCGGTGCGGAGCGCGACGCCGGGCGTCTCAAGGCCTTCGGCGAACGGTACGGCGCGGAAGCGCTCTATACCGACGCCGCCGAAATGCTGCGCAGTGAGGCGCTTGACATCGTCGCCGTGGCCACCAACGTCAAGGGACGCGCCGACCTGACGTGCCTTGCCGTCGAGTGCGGCGCCAAGGCCATCGCGGTCGAGAAGCCGATCGCGCACACCCTTAAAGAGGTCGACCGGATGGTAATCACCTCCGCCGTTGCGGGCGTGCCCCTGGTAGCGGGGGCGACACCGGCGAACCATCCCTCGTATGCTCGGGCCAAGGAGCTTGTTAGAGGCGGTGCAATCGGTGACGTTGTCTCTATCGAGGCGGATGCTCCTGCCGCGCAGAAACAGCATTGGATGTACTTCGTAGACGAAATGCCACTATGGGTGGTGGGTGTGGACGACAGGGGGCGGCGCGAGAGCGGCAGTGACGAGTTTATGGGGCAGGGACTGGCGCAGACGCGCGGCGGAACCGTCTTGCACTTCAGAAAAGGGGCTGGCTTAATTCGTGTGTCCGGCGCCTCCGGCGACATACTGTTGGACAGCAATCCCGGTTCCCAGTGGAGGCTATGGCAGGACGTGGACACCGGCTCCGGTACACGGCGGGTTGAAGTACCATGGCCTGCGCCTCAGTTCGAGGGTGGATACAACGCGGTTTGTGGACTGTCCGACCTGATAGACTGTATGGAGGGGAAGCTGGACGAACCAAAGAATTCCGGGCGACGGGTAGCGATCGCGCTCGAGGTTGAAATTGCCCTGAAAGTATCAGCGGCAAATGGTGGCATGAGAGTCGATCTGCCGTTGCAGGACAGGTCGCTCGGCCTCAACTATGACTGGTTCCGGTAGTGAAGTAATACGCGCAAGCATTATCCTCAGAGAACGCTGAATCGTTCATGTCGTCGAGAGGGTTCGGAGAGACCCGCTAGGCCGCGACCGCCGGAATCTCTCCTGACCACACCAAAACAGGAAGCGAACACGTGAAAGCGACAATTGCCTCCGTTGCCCTGCTCGTTGCCCTGATGTGGGTCGTTGGGATGGTCAACGCACTGGTCGACTACCAACTGAGTGAGTATGGCGTCGTTCCGCGTACCGTCGACGGTCTGATCGGCATCCCGCTGATGCCGTTTCTTCATGGCAGCTTTGATCACCTCGTTGTGAATACCCTGCCGGCAGTGGTGCTGGGAGGGCTCGTGGCCTTTCAGGGCAGCAAGAAATTCCTGACGGCGACGGTGTTCATAACGCTGGTCGGGGGCGGCGCGTTGTGGGTGGTCGGGCGGAGCGCGGTCCACGTTGGCGCAAGTGGGCTGATCTTCGGGTACTTCGGCTACCTCATTGCGAGGGCTTGGTACACTCGCAGCCTCGGCGCGGTGTTGATCGCCGTTGTGGTTGCCGTTGTGTACGGAGGTATTCTCCTCGGCGTACTGCCGTTTTTCCAGGAAGGAGTCTCTTGGGAAGGACACCTCACCGGGCTCATCGCAGGGGCGCTTGCTGCTCGATTGATGTGGAAGGAAAACCAGCCGGAAGAGTCCGAACAGGGCTAGTCCGAGCGGGCCTCAGGCCAGCCCGATTTCGTTGACACCTTGATTTTTCCTATGTTAGACTTCGGTCGCCTTAAGGGTACTGTTCTGAGGCTGTACGATGCGGTTGGTAGCCCGGTTACTGGGTGTCGGCTGGTACGTCGCATTCTGCATCGTAGGCGGAGTGTGGGGTGGGGTCTGGCTGGACGATAAGCTTGGCACCAGTCCGCTCTTCTTGCTAATCGGCCTTATGCTGGGAATAGGAGCCGCAGGAGCGGGCGTGTACCGGATGCTCGCGGCGCTGGTCTCAGCAGACGGTAAGTAGACGGAGGAGATTGACGAGAGCGTGTCAAGAGCGATACTCCTAATCGTAGTAATTGCGCTCGTCATATCCATTGCCGGAGGCGCCGTCGGGAACGCATTCGGCCTCGGCTTCCTCGGTTCCCCCATTGCACACATCCAGCTTCCTGCCGAGCCGGTTATCCCAGAGCCCCTAGCGGAGACAGATGCCGCCTTCATTGGGGACATTACAATAACGAACACAATGGTCGCCACATGGGCGGCTATTATTTTGCTCATAATCGTTTCGGTCATCGTCTCGCGCAACGTCTCGACAGTTCCAGGCAGGTTTCAGGGAGCGATCGAGATGGTCTTCGAGTTCTTCCTGGGCATCGGCGACAGCATCGCGGGAGAGCATGCCCGCCGCTTCTTCCCCCTGGTGATGACAATTTTCCTGTTCATCATCGTCAACAACTGGATTGGAATCCTCCCCGGCTTTGGCTCGATTGGATGGGTCGAGTCGCCGGATGAGGCCATCCACCACGCAGAGGAGAAGGCTGAGAAAGCCGGAGAGCACGTCGATCTCGCCCACGTCGACCTTCAGGTCTTCGAGGGTAAGGGAGGGTTCGTATTGCTCCCGCCCGGCTCGGTCGACAACCACATCACCGCCGAGGAGTACGAGCACGGCGAGGGGTATGACAAGGACAGTCAGACGCCCGGTGTGCTGATCCCCTACCTCAGGAGCGCCAATACCGATATCAACACACCGCTGGCCCTCGCTCTCATAGCGATGGTCGCGATTCACTGGTGGGGACTGAGCACACTGGGCGTATTCGGACACGTCGGCAAGTACATCAACTTCCGACAGGGACCGATCATGCTGATCGTCGGTCTCTTGGAGATCATCGGCGAGCTTGCGCGGATCGTCAGCTTCACCTTCAGGCTGTTCGGCAACATCTTCGCCGGCGAGATGCTGCTCATCATCATGGCCTTCCTGCTGCCTGTGATCGGACTCATACCGTTCCTCGGGCTGGAGCTTTTCGTTGGGTTCATGCAGGCCGTGGTCTTCTCAGTACTAACTCTGGTTTTCGCGTCGATTGCAGTCGTCTCTCATGACGGCGAGCATCACTAATACTTGGCAACCAACTGATCTAAGAACCTTGAGAAGGAGTTCAGGATGATTGAAGGAGACATCAAGACCTTGGCGGCGGCGATAGCGATGGGAGTCGGGGCAATCGGCCCCGGACTGGGAATCGGAATGCTGGCAGGGAAGGCGATGGAGGCCCTCGGTCGGAACCCCGAAGCAGGGGACGGCATCCGCGCCAACATGATTCTCGCCATCGTGTTCGCGGAAGCGATCGCGATCTACGCCCTGGTCGTTGCGGCCCTGCTGATTTTCGTCGCATAAGCACGCCGACTAGGTGAACCGACGCCGCTTTCCGGCCCGGCGAAGGGACGGTGAATGTCGCGTCAAGGAGAGAGCATGGAAGCCCTAGGACTAAACCTGCCGATGCTTATTGCGCAGATCGTCGGCTTTCTCGTCCTGCTGTATATCCTCAGCAAGTTGCTCTACCGGCCGCTGCTCAAGGTGATGGACGAGCGGGCGGCCCGGATCAAAGAGAGCCTCGAAGCGGCTGAGAGCGCGAAGGAGCAGGCTGCTGCCAGCCAGGAGCAGATGCAGGAAGACATTCGGAAAGCTCGCGAGGAGGGTCAGCAGATGATCGCTCAGGCCCGCGACGTTGCCTCGCGCTTCCGAGACGAGGAAATGGCGAAGGCGAGGGAAGAGATCTCAGCCGAACGGGCGAAGGCCGAGGCCGATATCCAGCGTGAGCGTGACGCGGCCATCGAAGACCTGCGGCAGGAGTTCGCCGGCCTCGCGATCAGCGCCGCCGAGCGGGTCGTGGAGCGTTCGCTCAGCGAGTCGGACCATCGCAGCATCATTGACAGGGTGCTTGAAGAGAGCGGAACGATAGGTAAAGGGTAGACCTTTTCCGCACTCATCAAGAGATACGGCGCCCCATGCGGTGAGCCGAAACGGCCTCACCGGGAACGGGACGGAGTAAACGAGAGACTATGCCGAGATATCCGTCGGCAAGAAGGTACGCACAGGCCGTGTTCCAGATTGCACTGGATCACGACAGCCTCGACGTGTGGGTCGACGACCTGCAGACGCTGGCCGATCTGCTAGAGGACAGCGAGGTCGCCCAGTTCCTCGACGCGCCGCAGGTGCCTGACGCTCGAAAGCTGGAGACGATCCAGCAGCTTGTCGGCGACTCGGTGGGCACGCTGGCGGCCAATCTTCTTGGCCTGCTCGCGACAAAGAATATGACGCTGCTTATGCCCGGTATCCTGGAGCAGTTCACCGTCATGGTCGACCGACACCGTGGCATTGAGTGGGCGGACGTGACAACGGCTGTGCCATTGGACGACGCGCGCCGCGACGAGGTGGCGCAGCTGCTGAGCGGCATCGCCGGCAGCGAGGTGAGTCTCCGCACCTACGTCGAGCCGGAGCTGATCGGCGGCATGGTAGCCCGGCTGAATGACCGCGTGATCGACGGGAGCGTACGAAGCAAACTCAATGACATGCACCGGCAGGTAGTGGAGCAAATCGGATAGTACGTAGCGCGTATTGCTTAGCTACGGCGAGCAATACGCAATAGCCGGAGGGTTACATGGCAGTACGAGGACAGGACATAGCTTCCGTAATCAAGCGCCAGATCGAGGAGTTCGGTCAAGAACTCACGATGGTAGACGTTGGCACTGTCGTTGAGGTGGGAGACGGCATCGCCCGGATCCACGGTCTCTCAGGTGTCGGAGCGAACGAGCTACTTGAATTCGAGGGCGGCGTGATCGGAATGGCGCTGAACCTGGAAGAGGACAGCGTGGGATCGGTCATCATGGGCGACCCCCTCGCTATCAAAGAGGGCAGCGAGGTGCGCGGCACGGGCCGTGTCGCAGAGGTGCCCGTGGGCGAGGCCTTGCTCGGTAGGGTCGTCGACGGCATCGGCAGGCCCATCGACGGCAAAGGCCCGATTCGCACGACTGAGACTAGGGCAGTAGAGTTCCTTGCTCCCGACGTGGCGTCCCGCGAGCCGGTCAACGTTCCTATGCAGACGGGGGTGAAGGCAATTGATGCGATGGTGCCAATCGGCCGTGGACAGCGCGAGCTCATCATCGGCGACCGCTCAACCGGCAAGACGGCCATTTGCACCGATACGATTATTAACCAGAAGGGCGGCGACCTGATCTGCATCTACGTCGCAATAGGCCAGAAGGTCGGCAAGGTCGCGCAGCTGCAGGCGATACTGGAGGAGAACGGCGCGATGGAGTACTCCATCATCGTCGCGGCGAACGCTTCCGATCCTGCCCCGCTCCAGTACCTTGCGCCGTATACCGGCTGCGCCATGGGCGAGTACTTCATGTACAAGGGCCAGGACGCTCTCATCATGTACGACGACCTATCGAAACATGCGTGGGCCTATCGCCAGATGTCCCTGCTGCTGAGGCGTCCTCCCGGACGGGAGGCCTATCCCGGCGACGTGTTCTTCCTGCACAGCAGGCTGCTCGAACGGGCCGCCCGTGTAACTCAAGAGCTTGGCGGCGGTTCGCTCACTGCCCTGCCGATCATCGAGACGCTCGCGGGTGACGTGTCGGCGTACGTTCCGACCAACGTCATCTCGATCACGGACGGTCAGATCTACCTGGAGCCTGAGCTGTTCGCGTCGGGCATCCGCCCTGCGGTTAACGCCGGCCTCTCGGTATCCCGCGTTGGCGGGACCGCCCAGACGCGAGGCATGAAGGGTGTGGCCGGACGGATGCGTATCGAGCTGGCGCAGTACCGCGAGCTCGCCACCTTCGCCCAGTTCGGCACCTCCGACCTTGACGCGGCGACCAGGAGACAGCTCGAGAGAGGCCAGCGTGCCGTCGAGGTCCTCAAGCAGGACCAGAGCGTCCCACTCAAGATGGAGCAGCAGGTCACCATCCTGTTCGCCCTCATCAACGGCCACCTCGACGATGTCGAGATATCCAAGGTCATCGCCTTCGAGCGGGCCTTCCACGATTTCATTAGCTCGAACCACCCGGAGATCCTCGAAAGCATCGCGGCGGATAAGGACGTGTCGGACGAGACAGGCGAGTCGCTTACGAAGGCGATCCAAGAGTTCAAGGAGAGTGTGCCGTATTAGGCTGAGATGCAGCAACTGCGCCGAGTCCTGGTGGTGGGAAGGAACACGGACGACATGGATACCGTAACCGCGACGCTTGAGGGCAATGGTTACTCCGTAACGGGTACGCTGCACGACGACATAGCGGTAGACCTTGCGGCGTCGTCCGAGTTCGACGCCATTCTGATGGCAGACATGACACAAAAGGAGCTGACCGCGCTGCGAGGCGAGGTCCTTAGGAAACAACCGAAGATCAAGGTGGTGCAGGCCGAAGGCCCCGAGTCGGTCCTGACACTTCTAAAGCAGGCATTGCGGTAGGGAAGAGAAATTGCCAAGCGTAAGACAGCTTAGGCGACGCATTCGAAGCGTCGAGAACACGGCGAAGATAACGAAGGCGATGTCGATGATCGCGGCCTCTAAGATGCGCCGCGCCCAGGAGATGGCGCTTCAGAGCAGGCCGTACGCCGACAACATGCGCAATCTCCTTGCCGACCTGGCGGCCCAGCCCGCTCTGGACGACGAGGAGTACATTCACCCCCTGCTCCGACGACGGGAGATCACGAGGGCGGAGATCGTCGTGATAACTCCCGACCGTGGACTCACGGGCGGGCTGCACAGCAGGATCAACCGCGTCGTTGCGGAGTTCATCTTGGAACGACAGAAGCAGGGCATTGAGACGAGCATCGTCGCGGTGGGCAGGAAGGGCCGCGACTTTCTGGTGAGGACGGGGCAGGATGTCAGGGCCGTGATCAGTGACTTAGGCGACCGACCTGAGCTTGAAGACGTGCGCCCGATCGCTACTATCGTTAACGACGGCTACAGCGAGGAGCGCGTGGACGCGGTCTATCTGGCTTATGCCGACTTCGTGAGCACGGTCACTCAGAGGCCGGTCGTGCAGCCGCTTCTTCCTGTCATACCCGCCGAGCTCGACGACAAAGACACGGTCGGGTACATCTACGAACCCGACCCGCTCACTGTGATGGCAGCTCTGCTTCCGCGCTTTGTGGAAATGCAGATCTACCACGCGGTACTTGAGAGCGTAGCGAGTGAGCAGTCAGCCAGGATGGTGGCGATGCGGAATGCAACGGACAATGCCAACGACATGGTTTCCGACCTCACGTTGGAGATGAACAAGGCCCGCCAGGAGTCGATCACGTCCGAGTTGTTGGACATCGTGGGCGGCGCGGCGGCGGTCGAAGCATAAGGAATATCGAAAAGCGCGCATCGCGTATTTCGTAGGGAGGACTTGATGGCGACAGGAACGGTTACGCAGGTGATCGGTACGGTGGTGGACGTTGAGTTTCCGCCGGAGGAGATGCCGGCGATCTACAACGCGCTGCACGCGGAGCTCAAAGGCGAGCGCTTGGTGCTCGAAGTAGAGCAGCACGTGGGGAACAACTGGGTCCGCTGTCTCGCCCTCGGCGGCACTGACGGTCTGCAACGAGGCACGGAGGCCGTCGACACCGGCGCGCCGGTAACTGTGCCCGTAGGCGAGCCCGCGCTGGGTCGCCTGTTCAATGCGCTCGGCGAGACGCTCGACAAACTGGAAGAGGTCGAATCCGAGAATAACTGGCCGATCCACCGCAAGCCGCCTGCGTTCGACGAGCAGGCGACGACTGTCGACGTGCTCGAAACGGGAATCAAGGTGTTCGACCTCATCTCGCCGTTCACCCGCGGCGGCAAGGTCGGGGCCTACGGCGGCGCAGGCGTCGGAAAGACCGTCATCATTCAGGAATTGATCCGCAACATCGGCGCAGAGCACAAGGGTGTCTCCGTATTCGCCGGAGTGGGCGAGCGCTCCCGTGAAGGCAACGACCTGTGGGGCGAGATGAAGGAGTCCGGAGTTCTCGGCAGCACGATGCTCGTGTTCGGCCAGATGAATGAGCCTCCCGGAGTTCGCGCCCGCGTCGGCCTGACCGGGCTGACCATGGCAGAATTCTTCAAAGAGGAACGCGGCCAGGACGTCCTGATCTTCATCGACAACATCTATCGCTACATTCTGGCGGGCATGGAGGTGTCCGCCCTGCTGGGACGGATGCCGTCCGCGGTCGGGTACCAGCCGACGCTTGGCACCGAGATGGGTGACCTCCAAGAGCGGATCACGTCGAGCGCCACCGGCTCGATTACCTCGTTCCAGGCCATATACGTTCCTGCTGACGACTACACCGACCCCGGTATCGTGACGACGTTCGGACACCTCGACGCCGTGATTTCACTCGACCGAGCGCTGTCCGAGCAGGCCCTGTACCCTGCTGTCGACCCGCTGTCTTCCAACTCTCGAATCCTTGAACCCGCAATCGTTGGCCAGGAGCACTATGACGCGGCGCGAGGCGTGCAGCAGGTGCTCCAGCGGTACCGCGACCTTCAAGACATCATCGCCATCCTCGGCGTCGAAGAGTTGTCCGAGGAAGACCGGCAGGCCGTTGCCCGCGCCCGCAAGATCCAGCGCTTCCTTACGCAGCCCTTCTTCGTGGCCGAACAGTTCACCGGCCAGGAGGGCCGCTACGTGCCGATACGCGAGACCGTTCGCGGCTTCACCGAGATTCTGGCCGGTCAGCACGACGACTTGCCCGAGCAGGCCTTCTACATGGTGGGCACCATCGACGAGGCCCGCGAACAGGGCGAGCGGATGGCGGCTGAGGGGTAACGAAGAATGCCGCTAACACTCGAAATAGTAACTGCCGAACGCGTCGTCTACTCCGAAGAGGTGGACGTGCTCGTTGCCCCCGGAGTGGTGGGGGAACTCGGCATCCTGCCGAGCCACGCGCCCTTGTTGACCATCATGCAGCCAGGCGAGATCCGGGTCGACAAGGGGGAAGAGCAGACCTACATCGCCGTCAGCGGCGGGTTCCTCGAGGTTATCGGCAACAAGGCCACCATCCTCGCGGATACGGCTGAGCGCGCGGAAGAGATCGACGAGGCCCGCGCCGAGGAAGCCGTCAAGCGTGCGGAGGAGCGGATTTCGTCGGCCGCGTCGGCTCAGGACTTGGAGCGCGCCCTCGCATCCGTACGACGCTCACAGGCCCGCCTGAAGGTCGCACGCCGGCGCCGGCGCGGCCCACGGACGGAGATGCCTGCGGGGTAAGCACCCTTTAAGACGGGGTCACCCACGCGCGGAAACTCCCCAGCGTGGAAGCGTGTTTTGCCGCTTCGTACAGGCGCTCAGCCTGTGTTACAGTGCATGAATGCACGCGCTTGCGCACCTCATTTCCGACGCTTATCGACGCCGTAATCCTTGACTTATAGGCCGTTCGATGCTACGATTCCCGTGCCCTTTCCGAACCGTTTGAGAGGTTTTCAGACTCTCAGGAACGGGCACTTTCGGTGATTGTTTTGAACGGCGCGTCGGCATCCGTACTGCTTTGCGCGCTGTGTCGTGGAGGTTTCGGCGTCAATGGCCAAAGACTCCCAAGTGGAACTGAAGAAGGGTTTCCGGGACGTATATTTCGACCGAACGACAACGAGCCTGATCGTCGGGAAACCCGGAAAGCTGCTCTACCGGGGCTATAGCATCGACGACCTCGCCGAACACTCCACCTTCGAAGAGACCAGCTATCTGCTTCTATACGGAGCCCTGCCGACATCCACGCAGCTCGACTGCTTCACTTCCGATCTCAAGGCGTCCAGGTCATTGCCTGAGGAGGTCCTGCAGATAATCGACTTGACGAAAGCCGCTCACCCCATGGATGTCTTACGGACGGCAGTATCGGTGATGGGACTGTCCGACGAGACCGAGATGGACGTGACGCCGGAGGGCGCACTGCTCAAGGGTGTGAGGATGACGGCGGCTCTCCCCACCATCGTTGCCGCGCACCATCTGCTCCGCTCCGGGAATGAACCGATTGACCCGAACGACGAGCTCGACCACGCGGCCAACTTCCTCTACATGCTCAAGGGTGAGGCGCCCGATGCCCGTGATGCCAAACTGATCGACGAGGACCTCGTTTTGCACGCCGAACACGGGGCCAACGCCTCGACCTTCGCAGCGAGAGTTGCGGCGTCCACACGCGCCGATTTCTACGCCGCCTTAGCCGCCGCGATCGCGACGCTGAAGGGGCCGCGTCACGGTGGCGCCGCCGAGGGCGCGATGAGAATGGCGGAGGAGATCGGGAGCGCCGAAAACGCGGAGAAATACGTGAACGACAAGCTGGAGGCCCGTGAGCGCATCATGGGCTTCGGGCACGCGGTATACAAGGATGTGGACCCGCGCGCAAAGCATCTGCGCGCCGGAGCGAAGGCCCTCGGTGAGCGGGAGGGTCAGACCAAGTGGTATAGCATAATTGATGCTGTTACCAAGACCAACGCTATGCAGCGCAGGTCGCGCGCCGGGGTGAATCCGAACGTCGACCTGTGGTCAGGAGCGGTCTATTCCCTGCTGGGAATTCCCGATGACCTGTTCGTGCCCCTGTTTGCGATAGGCCGGATGCCCGGTTGGGCCGCTCACATCGTCGAACAGTTAACCGTTCGGGATATTCTCCGGCCAAGACTGCTGTACAGCGGGCCGGAAGACGTAGAGTACGTTCCGATTGAGGACCGTACGTAGGGAGCCGAAACGCCACGGAGGGGGTGTGCAGTGCAGGAGCAGGAACAAGTTGCTACGATTGATGATTGCTCGCATCGCTGGATGATTGAGAGCCCGAACGGACCGACGAGCATGGGCAGGTGCATGGACTGCGGCGCCGAGGGAGAGTTCAAGAACTCCGTTCCGATTTCGGGATGGGACCGAGACGGCTCCAGGGCCAAGAAGAACGCCGCTAAGAACGCGAACGCGGCACGCGCCGGAACAAAATCCAGCTAGATCGCGGCATAGTAAACGATGATCATTGGGGCACCCAAAGAGGTGTCCCTTTTGGTTTGAGGGAGACCAGGCAAGGTATGGAGCACACGCCCGAGGACGAGATTCGCAAGCGCGTTGCGTCACACGGCCCGATCACGTTCGCCGAGTTCATGGAAGTGGCGCTCTACCATCCGAACGGCGGGTACTATACTCACGACCGTGAAAACACGACCTACGGGGACTACTACACCAGCCCTTCCGCGCATCCCGCCTTCAGCGCTCTCATCGCCGTCCAACTTGAGGCCATGTGGAAGGCTCTGGACCGGCCCACCCCGTTCCACGTCGTCGAAATGGGCGCGGGCAGCGGCCTCATGGCGCGGGACATCAACGAGTATGCTCGTGAGCATCTGCCGGAGTTCGTCAACGCGATGCGCTATGTTGGGGTGGACAAGGCGAGCGATGAGACTCCCCGTGGGGTAGTCGGCTGCGTGGTTTCGAACGAGTTGATCGACGCCTTTCCTGTCCATCGATTCGAGATCAAGGATGGAAGTCTCGTTGAGTTGTTTGTCGATGTGGGTGCCGACGGGCGACTTCACTCCGTTCCAGGGGAGCCGTCGACACCGCTTTTAGCGCAGCGACTCGACACGCTAGGCATTGAACTACCGGACGGGACAAGAGGCGAGATCAACCTTAGGATCGGCCAATGGGCAAGGCAAGTGGCCGAGATCATCGAGAGGGGATTCGTGCTTACGATTGACTACGGATACGAAGCGAATGAACTGTACTCGCCTGACCGTTCGCGCGGCACCCTTCAGACGTATTACAAGCATACGTCGGGTTCCAGCCCGTATCAGTGGATCGGCCGGCAGGACATCACCGCGCACGTAGATTTCACGACGTTGATCGAAGAGGGTGACGCGGCCGGGCTGAAGCCCGTTTGCCTGATGACTCAGGCGGAGTATCTCGACCGGCTGGGACTGAAGAAATGGGCGGCTAGTTTACGCGAACGGGATATGCCGGCGCGTGACGTTCGCGCCAACGCGATGGCAATCAGGGACTTGGTCGACCCTGATGGGCTCGGTGGATTCAAGGTGCTCATCCTGGAGAGGGGTGCCCATCTGGGCGATATCGAAGGGCTGTTCCCGTCGCCAAGGTATGTCGAGCAGTTGCCGATGCCGCTTCTGCGGACAGGCCACGTGCCCTTGTACGAGGGTAGATATCCCTCTCAAATCTGGGAGTTCGAAGATGTACAGATGGATGAGTGAGTCTGAACCCTAGCCAGGGGTGGTCTACGAAGGATTGAATATCCGTACCGTCTGGATTTGAGGGGTGCCATATCGCCCGGTTACGAAGGCGATGTAACTCCCGTCGGGCGACCAAACAATGGGCCCTTGATTCCCATCTAGGTTTCGCGATTGGGCATTAGTGATGTTAGTGAAGCCTGTGCCTTCAAGACTTTTCACGTAGATATCTCTCCCCGTCGACGCAAGCTGCACTGCTAAGTGTGGCCGGACCTCGAAGGCGATCCAGGCGCCGTCCGGCGACCATGACGGGCCGGAGTCCGACAAACTGGTTGTTTCTGTCCAGTTATATGTGCCGCTCCCGTCAGGGTTCATGATGTAGATCTCAAAGTCGACGGGCCCGCTGGCCATGGCGTACTCTCGTCGTGCGGCCTCGGTACGGTCCCTGCCGTATTCGGTCTTTGGGCGGTTGGACGAGAAGGCGATATAGCGGCCATCGGGCGACCAGGCCGGGAAAACGTCGGCATACTCATTATCGGTGAGCTTCGTGAGGCCGGAGCCGTCGACGTTGATGACGTAGAGTTCGTGGTCTCCGCCGCCCCTCGATTGAAATGCAAGTCGCTGGCTGTCCGGAGACCATGTCGGATTGCCGTCAAAGAAGAAGTTGAACGTTAGCCTTGTTTGACCGCTTCCGTCGGCATTCATTACGTAGAGTTCCGGTCGTGGCGCGGCTCCAGGGAATTCCGGCGCGTCGTCAAAGAATGGTTCCGGCGTGGGTTCGAGCTGCGGAGGGCGCTCCGCCTCGCGGTTGGACGTGAAGGCGATCTTCTTTCCGTCGGGCGACCAAATAGGCCGGGAATACAACTGGGCCGGGAAGGCAGTGAGGCTTGAAAGACCGGTACCGTCCGGCCGCACACGGTGAATGTCGGTGTTACCCTGCGACCGGCTGAGAAAGGCGATCCACTCTCCGTCGGGCGACCAGGCAGGGTCCATGTCCTTGGCTTCGCGGTTCGTGAGGTTCACTCGCTCGGCGCCGTCGGCGTTCATCACGTAGATGTCCAAGTTGCCGGTCTCGTCCGATGAGAAGGCGACCTTGGTGCTGTCAGCCGACCACGTCGGTGTGCTATCGCCTGCAGCATCGGGGCCGAGAAAGAGCCCAATTGTACCCACGCCATAGAATACGGCATAGACGAGAACTAGGAAGCCTATGACGACTCCCACGATTATCATTCCACGGTCGCGGCGGCTCTTTAGCTTCTGCGGCTTTTGCATAATACCTCCCTTACACTAAACGCGACCATGCCCCAATTCCAAGCATACCACTAACGTAACCTGACTGCATCAGCCCCAACTCCGAGCGCCAGGGTAAGCGCATTTAAGTCAGAGCCAGGCTTGGGAGAGTCTCCCAGCCCTCTCTGGACTCCGGCCCCGTATGGGAGTACGGAACCTTGTCTGTCAGGACGGTGTAGCGAGTCCCGATCTTGGCGTTAGTAGTTCTGTCATCGTCCGGTAGAATTGGCGGATTCAAGGTACTCTTCCAGAGGATAGGTACCTCGTCAGACGACGTCGAAGCGCTATTTCCACCGTCGAGCAGTTGCCAGTGCCAGTGCTGCGGAGCGGCCACGTGCCCTTGTACGAGGGTACGTATCCAACCCATACGTGGGAGTTGGAAGCGGCGACGAAGGACGAGTGAGCGCGAACGTCCGTCCGGTGTGCTCTACGAGGGATTGAATATCCGCACGGCTTGAATGCGGGGTGTGCCATAGCGTGCGGTTACGAAGGCGAGATGACTGCCGTCGGGCGACCAAACTATAGGGCCTTTGTTCCCTTCTTGGTTCCGCGCCTTTGCCCCGGTGATATTGGTCAAGTCTGCGCCCTCGAACCGCATCACATAGATGTCTCTTGCCGAGCCTCTTTGCGTGAAGGGGTTGTGCGGTCGGGCCTCGAAGGCGATCCACGTGCCGTCGGGGGACCACGAAGGTACGGAGTCTCCCAAGCTTGTTGTTCGCGTCCAGTTATATATGCCGCTCCCGTCCGGTTCCATGATGTAGATATCAAAGTCGGTGGGCACACTGGTGAATACAGTCCTGAACTCTCGTCGTGCAGCCGCGCTAGTCTCCTTGCCGAACTCGGTCTTAGGACGGTTCGACGAGAATGCGATAAATCGCCCATCCGGTGACCACGCCGGAAAAACGTCGGCATCGTCATTGTCGGTGAGCTTCGTGAGGCCGGAGCCGTCGACGTTTATGACGTAGATCTCGTGGTCTCCATCGCCCCGTGACTGAAACGCAAGGCGCTGACTGTCCGAAGACCATGTCGGGTTGCCGTCAAAGAAGACGTTGAACGTAAGTCTGGTCTGACCGCTTCCGTCGGCGTTCATCACGTAGAGTTCGGGTAGTGGCGCGGTTCCGGGGAATTCAGGCGCGTCGTCAAAGAATGGTTCCGGCGTGGGTTCGAGTTGCGGAGGGCGCTCCGCCTCGCGATTTGACGTGAAGGCGATTTTCGTACCGTCCGGAGACCAGATAGGTCGAGTATACTGTTGGGCCGGGAAAGAGGTGAGGCTTGCAAGACCGGTGCCGTCCGGCCGCACACGGTGAATGTCGGTCTTCCCCTGCGTCCGGCTGAGAAAGGCGATCCACTCACCGTCCGGCGACCAGGCTGGGCCTATGTCCATGGCCTCGCGGTTCGTGAGGTTCACTCGCCCGGCGCCGTCGGCGTTCATCACGTAGATGTCCGAGTCACCCGACTCGTCCGATGAGAAGGCTACCTTGGCACCGTCGGCCGACCAGGTTGGAGTGCTGTCACCTAGAGGATTGGGGCCGAAATTCAGCCCGATTACGCCCACGACAACGAACCCAATAGTTGTGAGAACTATCAAACCCGGAAATACTGCCACCAAGACGATCAGTCCCTTGTCGCGGCGGCTCTTTAGCTTCTGCGGCTTTTGCATACTTCCTCCCTTACACCAAACGCGACCACGCTCCAATGCCAAGCATACCACTAACGTAACCTGACTGCATCAGCCCCAACTCCGAGCGCAGACTCTGTGGCGTACCCGGTGAGTCGATGGGACGATTTGAGACGGTGAGACAGATTGGGACGCCTACCGAACCTCCTCAATTTCTTGTCGTTCTCAATTTGTCTCGCTCTTTATTGTCCGTCCGGGTGGGACGTTTGAAGCTGTTTCGGAGACGTGTGCCCGGCAAAGATTGGGTCGTGAGACAGTTTGAGAATTGTTTTGCATGGTCAAGATTTCTTTGTCCTTGTTCTCAATTTGTCTCGCACGGTTTCGCGGGTCAAGGCGGGCCGGCCCGAATTCGTTCCTGCGACAAGCACATGGTAGGCCGTGCGTTCTTGTGCGTCAAATTGGCATCGGGTCATGCGAAGCACCGCCCCTCTGGGTACCGGCCTTCGCCGGTATGACGGTTGTGCAGTGGTCTCCATTTAGCGGGATGGCGCCTGTACAGCGGGCGGCGGGAATGAGCGTGAGAATTCACCGCTGAGGACTGGAGGGCGCGGAGAGGGATCCAAGGAATTCCGCCGTCGTCATTGGGCCGTTCCAGCTAGGAGCCGCGTCTTGAATGGCGAGGACTTGAGATTCCTCACTTCGCTGCGCTGCGTTCGGAATGACAGGTGTCGGGGTTGAGGTCAGAATATCTCATGAGAGCTCTCACTCTAACCATCTGGCATGAATATGGCGTTGGTATTTATGTTGGTAAAAGACTGATAGCTGAGGCCCAAGATGGATTCCTGCCTTCGCAGGAATGACGGTGTGGGGCGAAGTCGGGACGAGTGATCGTCACCCCTTCCTCACGACCCGCTTGCCCGCGGGCGCCGCTTCGCAATACGCTGTAAGCGAGATGCGATCCTCGACGTCATACGATGCGGTGGTGGTTGGAGCCGGTCCGAACGGACTGTCGGCGGCTATCGTGCTGGCCCAGGCCGGCAAGTCGGTCCTCGTGGTCGAGGCTAAGGAGACCGTCGGCGGCGGCATGCGCTCCGCCGAGTTGACCCTGCCGGGCTTCGTTCACGACGTCTGCTCGACCGCCTACCCCCTTGGGGCGGGCTCGCCGTTCTTCAACTCACTCCCGCTTGCCGAACACGGCCTCGAGTGGGTCCACCCGACTGCTCCGGTAACCCACCCGCTCGACGATGGAACGACCGCCGTGCTGTACCGCTCCGTGTCCGAAACGGCCGATGGCCTGGACTCAGACGTTGAGGCGTACCGCAGGCTCATGGGGCCGTTGGTCGCGGACTGGAACGGCACCGTCGAACACTTGCTGTCCCCGTTTCGACGTGTGCCGAGGCATCCTCTTGCCATGGCGCGCTTTGGCCTGACCGGCATTCGGTCGGTCGAATCGGTGGCGCGCAGCAGGTTTCGGGGCAAGATGGCTCGCGCCCTGTTCGCAGGGATTGGAGCGCACTCGATGCTGCCCCTCGACCGTCCGGCCACAGCCGCAGTCGGACTGGTGCTTGGAATCGCGGGGCATGCCGTGGGCTGGCCGTTCGCGCGTGGCGGGGCGCAGTCGATTGCGCGAGCACTGGCGTCGTACCTGGAGTCGATTGGCGGAGAGATCGTCACGGACTGGCAAATCGATTCTCTCGACGATCTGCCGGAGAGCAGGGCGGTGCTCTGCGATATCTCGCCTGCTCAGTTCCTCAAGATCGCCGGCGGTAGACTCAAGGGAAGGTACCGTCGGCGACTTGAGTCGTACCGGTACGGAGTCGGGGTCTACAAGATCGACTTCGCCCTGGACGGTCCGATTCCCTGGAAGACGCCTGAGACTGCGTGGGGCGGGACCGTTCATGTTGGGGGAACGCTAGAAGAGATGGCCGAGGCGGAGGCGACCGTATGGGCGGGCAAAGTCCCCGAAAGACCATTCTTGCTGGTTGCCCAGCCCAGCCTTTTCGACGACACCCGTGCGCCGGATGGGAAGCATACGGTGTGGGCATACACCCATGTCCCGCGCGGGTCGACATTCGACGCGACAGCCCGAATCGAGGCGCAGATCGAGCGCTTCGCTCCCGGCTTCCGCGACCGGATATTGGCCAAACACGTCATGACTCCGGCAGCCTTACAGGCGTACAACGCGAACTATATCGGAGGGGACATCAACGGTGGCGTTCAGGACTTCCGTCAGACGTTCGCTCGGCCATTGCTTCGCTGGAACCCGTACTCTACGCCGGTCAAAGGTCTGTACTTGTGCTCCGCTTCCACGCCGCCGGGCGGGGGCGTTCACGGAATGTGCGGCTACCATGCCGCCCGATCCGCATTGCGACAGGTGTTTTGATCACCCTTACCTGGTCCTGACAAGCACAGAATCCCGAAAGTCGCAGGCTTGTCCTGACGTGCATCGAATCTCGCTTGCATGCATCGAACTGACCGAAGGAGAATTTCTGTATGAACTCTCAAACACTCAAGATGCTGCTCGCCGGATTCGCTACTGGGACGCTTGTCGTTGTGGCCGTAGCGTGCGGCTCCGAAGAGGTGGACGAACCGTCTCCGGATGATGACCCGGTGGCCTCGCAGGTGGCCCCTTCACCGCAGCCAGAGCCAACTACGCCCCCAAAGTCCGAACCGTCCCCTGAACCGACGGAAGCGCCGGTGGCCTCATCCGATACTCAAAGTGAATACGATCCCTGGGGAGACGACGATGCCGATCCGTTTACGGTCACTTCAGTAGTTGAGAACGGCAAGCGCTATGAGATCATGACAATCCTTCCCAAGGACGCTATTCGGGCGATCTTCAGTCCAAACTTCTTCACGACTGAAGAGGCCATCAATCAGTACCGCGATACCGACCTGGTTATCGGAGTCTCCATCGGTGACGAACACCGCGCGTACAACGTGGCCTACCTCAGCGGCCACGAGATCGTCAACGACGTAGTCGGAGGCAAGCCGATTGCGGTCACTTGGTGACCGCTCTGCTTTACGGCCATAGTATATGGCCGAGAACTCGAAGGGCAGACGATAAATCTTGGCGTGTCGGGCAAGCTCATTATGAACGCGCTCGTGATGTACGACAGGGAGACCGACTCGCTGTGGAGCCAATTCCTAGCCAAGTCCATTGCCGGACCTCTAAAAGGCACGGAGTTGGAGATCATCCCCTCCCAACTTACCAATTACGGCAGTTGGGCGGAAGCTCATCCCGATACTTTGGTGCTCGACACCCATACGAGCTACCCGATAGACGATCACTACCTCTCATACTACCGCGCGTATGAGGCGGGGATTCTCGGCGAAGAGAACCCCGATGACCGCCTCCGAACAAAAGACCTCGTTCTCGGAGTCACCGGCGACCAAGGCCAGATTGCCTACAACTACCTTGATCTGCTGGAGGCTGAAGTCGTCAACCACGAGTTCGAGGGGACGCCTATCGTCGCCGCTGTGGACCGCGCGGGTGGCGGGACCGCAATCTACCGGCGCACCGTCGGAGGAAAGGTACTGGAGTTTGAGTCGGTCGATAGCACAACCATGACCGATACCGCGTCGAGTTCGGTTTGGGACAAGGCTTCGGGCCAAGCGATCAGCGGCCCGATGAGCGGAACGCAACTCGAACCGTACCCCTACATCATATCCTTTTGGTTCGCCTGGACGGACTTCTATCCAGACACCGCCCTGTACGAACCTCCCCCGATGGAGAGCTAGGAGGGCGCACCTTGTGACTCGGTGGTTTGAAGCAGGCTCACTGCGGTCTCGTCTCCCGTTTCCGAGCGGGACCGCACGTATTCGCGCATGACGGGCGCCGCTCCGATCAGCCGGGCGTTCGCCAGTTGGATCCGGTCGTCGCTCATCCTGCCGAAGACCGACGCGATGGTGGTCGACTCGGCGTCGATAATCTGCCGGGGATTGAAGTCGTCGTACTTCCACGGTCCGGATATGGGGCCGTCCCCTTCCAGTGAGTCGGCGATCTGAATAGCGTCTGCGTCCCCTTCCGACGCTCGCTCGGAAATGTAGGCGTACAGGGCAGGCGTGGCCACCACGAGTGCGGCATTCTCGAACTGCCGTCCAATCCCTACTGCACCGCCGTAGAGCATGGCGACCGTCTCGTCATCTGCCCCGATGATGCGGGTGGGATTGCCCTCGTTGTGCGTCCACGGTCCCGGTGTCGCCTGCTGCAAGCTCATCTCTTGGTCTCCTGGTCGTTAGAGTCGAAAGTTTCCGCAACGAGTATACCACGCGACCGTTCATTGACTGCCCAAAAGTCCGATGCTACACTCGCCCGGCCACACTTCACCACCGAAAGGCCCCTCATGTCAGACACCGATCTCGCCTATCAGCCCGCGACCGAAATACGCTCGATGATCGTTGAGAAAAAGGTCTCGTCCGTCGAGATGACAAAGCTCTATCTCGACCGGATCGATTCACTCGACTCGCAGTTCAACTCATACCTCACGGTCACGTCCGACCTCGCCCTGGAGATGGCCGCGGAGGCCGACCGCGCCGTCGCGCGAGGAGACGACCTCGGTCCGCTGCACGGGCTGCCCATATCGATCAAAGACCTGGAGATGACGGAGGGTATCCGAACGACGAGCGGCTCGCTGATCTTCGCGGACCGCATCGCAGCCTATGACTCCGTTGTCGTGGAGCGAGTCAAGAAGGCGGGCGCAGTGATTCTCGGCAAGACGAATACGCCCGAATACGGACTGCTCGGTCACACGGAAAACCGACTAGGAGACCACTGCCGCAACCCCTGGAACACGGAACGGACGACAGGAGGATCGAGCGGAGGCGCGGGCGCGTCGGTCGCCGCGGGTCTCTGCGCTCTGGCAACCGGCAGCGACGGAGGAGGATCGATACGCATCCCCGCGGGGTTCTGCGGCATCTACGGCATCAAGCCGACCCAGGGCAGGATATCCTACTACCTGGGTCCGGGAGCCGATCCGGCCTCCAACCTGTTCAGCCAGCCCGGCCCCATGACACGCACCGTCGCCGACTCGGCCCTTCTGCTCCAGGTCCTCGCCGGTCGCGATCCGCGCGATCCGGGGGCGCTGCGCGACGAGCCGGACGACTATGTTGCCGCCCTCTCCAGGGGCGTCGAGGGAATGCGGATCGGCTGGAGCGCCGACTTCGGGTTCGCCGCGGTGGAACCGGAAGTCCGCGACTCCGCAGCCGCGGCCGCCAGGGCGTTCGAGGACCTGGGGTGCGTCGTAGAGGAGGTCGATCTCGTTCTCGACACCCCATTCGACCGGTTCTGGCCCCTGTTCACTGCAATCATGTACGCCCGCGTTGCAGGTGTAGTCGATGAACACTGGGATAAGTTGTCGTGGTACGCGCAGGAGTCCCTCGAAACGGGCAAGAACATAACCGGAGCGGAGTTCGTCAACGCGCTCGGCCATGTTGATGTGATGAAGTCGCAGTTCGCCGACGCGTTCGACAAATACGACCTCATTCTGACGCCGACCCTTGCCACGCCCGCCTTCCCCGTCGGGGATCCCCCGGCGACGATCGACGGGCGGGATGTCCACTGGTTCTGGGGTTACACACCCTATACCATGCCGATCAACATGATTGGCTCGACCGCCGCGAGCATCCCGTGCGGATTCTCTTCCGATGGCCTGCCCTTAGGATTGCACGTCATGGGCCCGGCGGGCGGAGAGGCGACGGTCTTCGCCGCCTCCGCCGCCTTCGAGGAGGCCCGCCCCTGGATCCAGCACCGCCCGCCGGTGGATTAGAAGGGGTCTCAGACGGATTTGGACAATGCCCATAGGGTCGTAGGGAATCGCATCCCTAACCACCGGACGGACAATCGCTTGTGTCAATCACGGGGTATTGCAATTGCACTGTTTTGCGGTACAATAGACATCACAATGCTCATCAAATGATGTATAATATGATGCGCAGCGTGCCTAATCGTGGGAGAGTTGTATGAGAACCACACTCAACATAGATGACCACCTACTGAAAGAGGCAAGCCGTCTCACCGGGATCGAGGGCAGGACCGCCCTCGTGAAAGAAAGCCTGCGCGCCCTCATTGAACGCGAGAGTGCTCGTAGGCTCGCGAGTCTTGGAGGGAGTGAGCCTCAATTGCAGTCCGTACCGCGCAGAAATACCGAGTACGCATGATCCTGGTCGACACCTCGGTTTGGGTCGATCACCTGCGTGTCGAGGAGCCTCATCTCGTATCGCTTCTTAGGGAGAATCAGGTTTTGGGGCACCCTATGGTCATCGGTGAGTTGGCTTGCGGCAACTTACGTAATCGTGACGAGTTGCTACATCATCTCAAAGGGTTGCCACCTATACCTTCGGCAACCCATGGTGAAGTGTTCTACTTCATAGAAGAGCGCCGCCTAATGGGACGTGGCATTGGATTCGTTGATGCCCATTTACTAGCGGCTACTGCCCTTGCTGGACCTGCAAAGCTCTGGACAAAAGACAGGCGACTCCTGCGGGTAGCCCTTGACCTGCACCTCGCCCACGAATTGTCGCAATTACAGTAATAAGCTGGTCGTACTACTTGGTACTTCTACATGTAGTGCGTACGCCCCTAGTCCAGATGTTGCAGTCCATCCGGCGTCCCAAAGGGGAGGTCGGTCACTGTTCACTCCGCTGAGCCCTTCCTAGCCTCGACCTGAGTTCCTTCCCGACCATCCTGAGATTGCACGTCCGGTGTCCTACCCCGCCTACCCTTGAGCGCCGACAGCGCCGCGCCTACGACCACCACTCCGGACATCGCCAGATAGGCCGTCTTCATCCCCGATGTAAACGCTCCGAGCACTCCTTCCGCCCCTGATTCGGATACTGCGGCGAGGCTTGGCTCGAATCCCTGAGCGCCCATGACCGTGACGACGATGGTGGTCGCCACGGCGATTCCCGTGATGTTTGCCGTGTTCCGCACAAGGTTTATGAAACCCGACATCACACCGTATTTGCTCCGCTCGACGACACTGAGAATCGAGCTGTTGTTGGGCGCGTTGAACGTCCCTGTTCCGATGCTCTGTGTCACAGTCCCCAGGATGATGAGCCAGACCGGTGAAGCCTCCGTCGCCCTCGAAAGGATGAACAGTCCGGCAGCGGTAAAGAGCAGTCCACCGACATTGAACGCCGTCCAACCGTACCGGTCGGAGAGTCTGCCGCCGAGGGGGCCCATGATTATCATGGCAAATGCGGCGGGCACCAAGACCAGTCCCACACGAGCAGGCGAGTAGCCCAGGACAGCTTGCAGGTAGAAGGGCATCAAGAATCGCACCGATGAGATGCTCATGAACGAGATCACGCTCGCCACGACTCCGATGGCGAAGACCCGGTGTCGAAACAGTGACACGTCGAGCATCGGACTCCGGTTTCGCAGTTCCCAGTACGTAAAGAAACCCGCAAGTCCGACGACTACAATGAACCCTGCAACGATCGGCGGAGCGCGCCAACCCATCTCGGCTCCGTTGCTCATGGCAAGCAGGAACACGATCAGGACTGACGTGGATGTGATAGCGCCGACGAGGTCGAACCGGCCTCCGGATATAGGCGCGTCCGTTCTTCTCCGGTTGAGCACCACCTGAGCGACGACGATGGCGACTACAGCGAGCGTTACCGTGAGCATGAACACGCCGCGCCATCCAAAGGCGTCTACGACGAAGCCGCCTATGGCCGGCCCTCCGACCGCGCCGGCACCGACCGCGCTTATCTGCAGGCCGAGTGCCTTGCCACGTTCGCTCTCGTGGAATGCGGAAAGGAGAATCGCCGTTGCCGTCGCCTGCGTCATTGACGCCCCGAGTCCCATCAGCACGCGCGAGGCGATCAACGTGACGACGTTGCCCGCGACCATGCACAGCAGGGCGGATACGAGGAAGATGGTGAACCCGACTATGTACATCCGCTTCCGCCCTACTATGTCCGAGAGCCGTCCCATGGGCAGGAGTAGCGAGCTTATCGTCAGGGCATACGCGATCATCACCCACTGGACGGTCGGCAGGTCGGTGCGGAACTCGTTTGCTATACTCGGGAGCGCGACTGCAATGCTGCCATGGTCGGCCACGGAGACGAACAGGCCCAGCGCAATGGCGGAGTACACCCACCATCGGTACCGTTTCGAGGTATGAATCCGTATATCCGGCCTCCTAGTTGGGCAGCGCCAAGAATACCATAGCGATCGCTAGTACGTTGTAGGGACTATGCACCTTCATCTAAACGCTTCGAGCGCCTCCGTGACACTACTCATGGCCGTCTTCTTGGTGGCACTCGTCAGCACGGTCGTGACGGCATGTGGTGAAGATTCTCCGCCCGTCGTGCAGTCACCCACCGCCGTTGTGCTTGGTCAAACACCCAGCCCCGCAGTCGCACCAGATGATGACGAGACGGAAGAGGCTCCTCCCGTCATAGTGACCGATAACGACGGGTTTGACGAGGACTCGCTGGATGTCGTGACCGAAGAAGACCTGCTCAACACCACGCATCCGCTCGAAGGGAGTCTCGCCCCGGAGTTGACGGGAATAGAATCATGGATAGGACCTGAACCCGTTACGCTCGCCTCTCTTCGGGGCAAGGTCGTTCTCATCGACTTCTGGACCTATTCGTGCATCAACTGTATTCGCACCCTGCCGTTCATCCTCGAATGGCAGGACAAGTACAGCCCGCTGGGCCTTCGTGTCATCGGCGTGCATACTCCGGAGTTCGAATTCGAGAAGGACATCGAAAACGTCAAGGCGGCCGTCGACCGGCTAGAAATCACCTATCCTGTGGCGCTGGACAACGATGCCAAAACGTGGGACGCATTCGGTGTCCAGGCGTGGCCCGCCAAGTATCTAATGGACGCCGACGGCATCATCCGCTACGCCGATGTCGGCGAGGGCGGATACGTCGCTGTGGAGCAGACGATTCGCCACTGGCTTGGAAAGGCAGGCATCGACGTCTCCTCCGTGCCTTTCGAGCCTGACGAGTACCATCTCGATCCTGAGATCGACCGGGCGGGCCGAGTGGCGGAACGTGAATTGGCGCGGACGCGGGAGATTTATGCCGGGTACCGTAAGAACCTGCCGTTCCACCGGTTCCCACCCCCAAGACCATGGGTCCTTTACGAAAAATTCTACGAGGGCCTAGACACCGACGTAGTGTTCGAGGATGTCCCGGAGCACGAGAACCAGCGACTCTACATGCAGGGCCTCTGGCACGTCGGCCCGGAGAGCCTCACCCACGCCCGCGCCACCGAGGACTTCGAGGACTACCTTGCCATCAAGTACAACGCCAAGACCGTCAACGCCGTCCTCGGACACGACGGCGACGCACCATACCAGGTGCGGATCACCCTTGACGGGATGCCGCTGTCCCCGGACGACGCCGACTCCGACGTTCGGTTCGACGACATGGGAAACAGCTACCTACAGGTGGACGAGGCAAGGATGTACCGTCTCATCCGGATGGAGGAATTCGAGCAGCACGAATTGCAAATAAGCTCGAACTCAGACCGCTTCGAGCTATTCACGTTCACGTTCGGCGCCTATGAGAATCTGGAGGATAATTGAGGGAGTCATAAGGGAGCGCGGTGTCGAGGGTGAGATCTGTCTTGAACGTACTGTGCTGTAAATAGCAATTGCCGAATTTGGCATTCTAGTCGGCATCGGTCTGCGTATCAGGGCCGCATTCCTGCTGAAGCGCCTCGTATGCAACATCAAAGCGTCGCACGTCGCTCCAGTTTGCAACGACAATCCGGCCGTCTTCAGCTGCAAAATGCACCGATACCTTCTCGGCAGTCAACAGTCGAGAGATGAATGAAGTCGAATCGAGTGCGTGAATGCTCGCATCGTAGTAATCGGGGGACGGAGTGAACCGGCTGTAGTCCCATTGCTGTTCGATGGGCTCGTCGTCGTCGAATAAAATCGTCACCGGATAGAGTTGCCACTCTTCTATGGCTAGGGGGATGTCCGTGTGGATGTTCGCTGATATGCCGGTATCGGAACAGACAATGTTCAGTATGGTCAGTTGTTCCTGGGCGTCCACATCCGGGTGAAGTACCACGGTCCCGATATCCAAAATCCTCTGATCGGGAAGAAATACCCACTTGCCGAACGGTTCGGAAGATTCTTCCTCCACACTACTGGCGAGGGCGCACTTTAGCTGAAGCGCCTCGTATGCGACATCAAAGCGTCGCACGTCGCTCCAGGTTGCAGCCACTAGCCTGCCGTCTTTACCGGCGAAATGCACCGACACTTTCTCGGCATTCAATAGTCGAGAGATAAAGGCAGACGCATCGTCCGCAACAATGCTTGTCTTGTAGTAGCCGGAGTCCACAAAGAACTGATGATAGCTCCATTGCTGTTCGATGGGCTCGTCGTCGTCGAACTTGATTGTCACGGGATGCAGGACATTGTTGAAATCGGAAGGAATGTCCGTATTCATGCCCGCGTATACGCCGAATTCGTCACACGCGATAGTAAGCATAATCTCTTCATCCAGAACTTCCAGACCTGACTGATACGTCAAGTTGTTCACGCTCTGGTCTTCGGGGATGAACTTCCAGTTGCCGTACCACTCGGTAGTGTCACGCTCCGCACAACTGAGAATCGCCAGCGTAACTGTCAGGAGTACTATCCAGCTCATAGTCCCATCCTTCCCTACATCGCTTGAGCGAAGGCGTCGGCGGCCTGGCATTGACAGTCGGGGAGCGAGTCACTCACATGGAGGCAAGGAGTCGGCATTTGAGGTTGCGGACGGGTAAGGATAACGGTGACTGGTGCCGAAGGTGAGATTCGAACTCACACGGGAAATAACTCCCAACGGTTTTTGAGACCGCCGCGTCTACCATTCCGCCACTTCGGCAGGCACTTACACGCTTCAATTATCCCAACCCCACGTGGCCCGGTCAACGTATGGCAAGTCTTGGAACCGGAACCGACCTATGGAGTTATGCCAATTCTGGGTGATGCCGCCGTATTCTCGCTGATCGGGCTCTCTGGATTCCGGCCCCGTATCGGAGTACGGGGCAAGCTCTTCGCCGGAATGACGGATGGGGGCGCTGACCACGCTGATTGCGACGTAGTTAGAAAGAATTGGGATTCCGCCTAATTCCGTGCTGAAACTACTGAATCGTCAGCGCTTCTCGCAGTCCGTCCTGTCGTCGGTCTTCGAGGATGAGAGCGATTGCCTCCCCAAGATCACGCCGGGCTTCTTCCTTGGTCGTGCCTTGACCGTTGGCGCCAGGAATTTCAGGGCAGTATGCTATGTACCAGTCGTCATCCTTCTCGATGATGGCAGTGAATTCATTCCGCATATTTGCTTCCCCCAGTACATTCTAACACTCAGCCGCAGTCCGTTGGGAAAAATTCCCTCACCCCACCCTAGCCACATTGAACGACTCATCGACGAACCACAGACCTTGGTACTTTTGCAGGACATCAGAGGTCACATCTATGTAGTCGCCCTGGCTCATCGCCGGTCTGAGTCGTTCGTCCTCTATCTGGGCGACATAGGTTGCGGCATTCCAAGCTGCGAGCACCGTCGAGGTGCTGATGTTGGTTTCCAATTCGGAGGGCGGCAGTCGCAGGTCGTAGCGAAACTGTGCCCGGGAATCGGGATAGCTCAGAAACCGGAGTTCCGGGTCGCTGTCGCTTAGCTGCGTACTCAGTTCTCTCAGAAGCTCCTGGCGAGGCGTGACGAAGGGGTCCTCGTCGGGCCAGATCCCCCGGATTATCTCCATCCCCGGGTCCATTCCAGTCGACTGAATGACGACCATGCAGCCGCCGGGGGCGAGGGAGCGCGACAAGGGAGCAAGCACGTTCCTGACTTTGACCTTTGCCGTCGATCTCGCCCTGAAGGGTTGGGCAGCGACTACGAGGTCGTATTCAAGGCACGAGTCGCCTTTCTGAGGGATGACCGGCGCCAGCGGCCACTCGTGGTCCTGGCGATATATCACGAGCACCGAGGGAGTCACGTAGAGGGGATTGCCCGTGCGCTCGCTTGGAGTCGTCTGCCACCAGTCCTGAACAATTCGCTCCAAGTCACTGATCTGTTCGTCGAATTCGTAAGCCGTGCTGCCTTCGAGCGGTACTTCCAGCCAGTTGAGACGTGCCTGCTTCGACTTCGATCCGGGGCGGAGCCAGGGCGCTTCGGAATAGAGCATATTGGTCAGCACGAGGACGGTTTGAGGATGCTCATAGAACCTGTCGGCCATCTTCTCGAGGCTGATACGGATGTCCTCCTGGCTGATCTCCTTCCCAACGATGAGAAAGGGGACGGTGGGATACCGGCGGTGGAGGTCTCGCATGAGACGAGTCAGCACGGTCCCATCGCCCATACCGGCATCGAAGACACGCAGAGCCGGTGGCACGGGTTCGAGACCCCGGATGTCCAAGGCGACGCGCTCGGCGATTACCTGCTTCTCACTGCAGGTGCTCACAAAGAGGAGGTATTTCTCACGGTTGTCGTAGAACCGGAAATGGCGTTCGGAGGTATCGTTCATTCTGGATCCTGTTGCGTTGCGGCGCTATCGGGTTAGCTTGAGGAGCCTTAATGGATAGGATGCATCAAATAGCCGGTTGGTGTCGATAGTCTTGTGAATCCTTCTTCCATCCTGGCTAGAGTCGTCATTCCCGCGAAAGGAGCCCTCAGCATCTGTCATTCCGAACGTAGCGGAGCGCAGTGAGGAATCTAGAATCCTTGTCCTCCAGACGGAGTCCCGTAGCTGGATGGCCCTAATGACAAAGGCAGACACTTTAGATTTCTCGCTGCGCTCGGAATGACAGTCTTCTTTCGAGCCAGTAACGCAAGGGTCCCTGAAAGCGGAAGTGACGGGAAATGACAACACCACTTAGCCGGATTGGGCCTACGCCACGCCAGTCTCTCGCGCCACGTACGGGATGGTCTGCGGGCCTTCGGGGAGGACGCAGACCCGCGCGCCGCTCCCGCTCTCTCGCAGCGCGTCGGCTACCGTGTCTTCGATACTGTCGATGGGCGATAGGTGGGCTTGTCTGACCTGCTCAGGCGATAGGTGTCCAGACTTCAGGTATACGCTCGCGCGCATTTGTATCTGAGCCTGGAGCTGCACCTGCCACTGGTCGTGAACGTTGTGGCCGTCGGCGAGGATCATGTCCAGGAGCGCCTCCGGTGAGTCGCGCATCGTGAGAAGCTTCTTGTACTGGCCGTGGTCGGGGATTCCGTCGCTGCACTCGGCGGCGCAGACGATGGTCCCGCCGTCCTTGACGATCTGCGCTGCCGCCGACATTCCCTTGACAGCCTGGTAGAGGTTCTGGTCGAGGGGATACCCGCTGTTGGTCGTCACGACAACGTCGAACGGGCTGTCGACCTCCTGCATCGCCGAGCTCTTGGCGGAGCGGCAGGCTGCCTCGTGGACTTTGAAGAGGTCGCCCGCGTAGACGCTGGTGATCTTCCGGTTGCGGTTGATCGTCACGTCCACGCTGAAGTCGACGCCGGTCATCGCGGCGATGTCGCGAACGTCGTCGTGGATGGGATTCCCGTGGGTGATTCCCCAAACTGCCTTCGGGTGGGCGATGCGTTCAGCGTTGTGAAGCTGCATGATGGTATCGAAGCCTGCCAGACCGGGAGCGACCATCTTCGGCCCGCCACTGAATCCGGCGAAGAAGTGGGGTTCGACGAAGCCGGTGGTTATACGCATGTCCGCCGCCAGCCACCGGCGATTGAGCCACACGGGAATGCCGCGCGATGATTCGCCGACGAACTCAAGGGTCTCGGTGTCAAACGCGCTGTGGTTAACGACGGGGAAGCCGGTGGCGATGTCAGGGCCGAGCATCTCATCGAGCTCTTCAGGAGTGTTCGGGCGGTGTGTCCCTGTCGCGATGAGAATGGTGATCTGATCGCTCGGAACGTGTGCCAGTTCTCGCAGCAAGACAGGCAGCAAGGTCCTCGACGGCATGGGGCGGGTAACGTCGCATACGGAGATGGCGACTGTCTGGCCGGGCTTGACCAGTCGCCGGAGTGTCGGTCCTCCGCCCAGGGGATTGCGGAGTGCGTTGCGAATCGCGCCCTCCTGGTCGGGCAGGCCGGGAACGTACGTCGGCTCGATGACCGTCGTGATGTCGTCGGGAAGTTCGACCTCGAGGCCGGTGCGTCCGTAGGCGAGGTTGACAAGCATGGTTACGCCTTGAGCAGCTCTTGGCAGAACTCCACGCACTGTACGAGTTCGGGGATTACGACATACTCGCGGAGCGTGTGCATGTTGTAATCAGCCATGCCGCACACGATTGCGGGGATGCCGTTCGCCCAGAAGACATTAGCGTCGCTGCCGCCGCCCGAGAGCTGGAAGTCCGGCTCCAGGCCGATGGCGCGGAGTGCAGTCGTCACACGTTTGGTCGTCTTGTGCTCTTCCTCGATGCGGAACGTCTTGAATTTAGGATATATGTCGCTTTCGATGCTTGCTTCGGGGTACTCTGCGCTCACGTCGGTGAGCACGTTCTGTATTTCGAGCAGCAGGTTGTCGAGCGTCTCCATGTTCAGGGTGCGAAACTCGCCGGTGAGCGTGGCGGATTCGGGCACGGTGTTGCGGGTGGAGCCGCCCTCTATGGTGCCGATGCTGAAGGTGGTCTCCTCGTCGAGCCGTCCCTGAGGGAGCCGCGTGACGATCTCCGAGGCGATGCGGATGGCCGATATGCCGTTCTCCGGCTCGATCCCCGCATGAGCGGCGCGTCCCGTGATGGTGAAGTCGTAGGCGATATACGTCGGACTCGCCAGCGTGATGCGATTGACAGGCCCCTCGCGGTCGAAGACTATCGACTCCCTCGACCATACCATGGAGAAATCGAGCTTGTGAGCGCCGATGAGGCCCGGCTCCTCCTCCCGAGTCAGGACTACCTCGACAGGGATGGAAGACGTGCCGTCCTCCCGCATCGATGTGAGGGTCTCCAGGATGATCGCTAGTCCCGCGTTGTCGTCGCCGCCGCCAATAGTCGTCCCGTCCGAGGCGATGCGGTCGCCGTCCACGATGGGCTTGATCCCGTTGCCGGGAGACACCGTGTCGAGATGGCCGGAGAGCATGAACGGGCTGTCCCCCTCTTCGTGGGCGATGAGGTTGCCGTAGTCGTCGGTCTCGACCTCGAAGCCTAGGGAGGTCAGACGGCGGGTAAGCTCCGCAGCCTTTGCCGTCTCGTTGCCCGACTCGCTGTCGATCTGCACGAGGTCGCAGAACGTCTTCACCAAGCGGTCTCGGTCGATCATGTCTTCCCCCTTCGCGGCGCGAATTCACTCTAACCACAGTATAGCAAGACAGGGGGAAGCCCCGCCGCTTCAACGCAGCTCTATCCGCTCAGCATCGGGCGGAACGGGCAGGGTGTCTTCGTGCATGGGCTGCACGGTTGCGCCCCATTCCTTGATGATGTCCATCTCGTGGAGCATCTCCGTGCTCTGCTGGTACACATCGTCGGGGTCCCAGCCGTCGTGGAGACGTGCAATCAAACGCTCCCGTACGTTTGCGTGCGCCGGATCGGACCCCAGGTCGAGGAGTTCCCCTGGGTCGTCTTTGAGGTTGTACAGCGCCGGCGCGGCGTGTCCACGGTAGTAGTACAGCTTCCACGGCCCTTGCCGTACCATCCGCGAGGGCGGGTCGGTCCCGAATCCGGGCACGCCCGTCATTCCGTGCAGTTCGCTGAAGGTCTCGTTGGAACGAGTTTCGTCCCTTACCCCCTGCATCTCCGTCCATAGCGAACGGCCTGCGATTTTTGGCAGTACACCGGCCCCTGATGCTTCCACGAATGTCGGCGCGAGGTCGAAGGTGTTGCAGATGACCGGATTCCTCGAACCGCCGGGCACGACTCCGGGCAGTCGAGCGATCAACGGCACCCCCACCGACTCCTCGTAGTAGCTGCTCTTCCACCACATCCCGTGCTCGCCCGCGGCCTCGCCGTGGTCGGTCGTGTAGACCACGAGGGTGTCTTCCGCGAGGCCGGTCTCGTCGAGCTTGTCCAGTACCCTGCCGACCGAGGCGTCGAAGAGCTCGCACATGCCGTAGTACGCGGCGCGGGCCACCCGTATCTGGTGCTCGGTGAGCGGCTCGTCGATGTGCCGGAGCTTCTTCATGTCCTTGACGGCTTGCGGCTGTCGCTCCAATTCCTCCAATGTCGGCATCGGAACGTCGACCTTGTCGTAGTAGTAGTCGAACAGCTCCTCCGGCGCGAAGAAGGGACAGTGAGGCATCATGAAGCCTGCGACGGCGGCAAAGGGACGCCCATCACGGGAGGACTTCTCATCGAGGTAATTGACAAGCGCGTCGGTCACCATGTCGTCGAAGGCGTTGTAGGACGTGAGTCCCACGCCGGCCATCTCGATGCTCACGCGGTGCTGGGACGTGGTATCCTTCGGAATGTCACGGAACATCGGCTCCCCGAGCATCGAGGCGCCGGGATGCGTGGCCATGTACTCGCCGAGAGGACGCCGCTCGAAGCCGTGACGCTGGTCGGGTCCGACGAAGTGCATCCTACCGATCAGGGCGGTCTCGTATCCTGCAATGCCAAGCGCATGCGCCCACGTCGGGATGCCGGAGTGGAGCACGTTCTGGTTCGTCCACACCCGGTTGCCCGTCGGCGTCCGTCCCGTCATGAACGACATACGGCTAGGAACGCACACGGGGGCAGGGCAGTAGGCGTTGTCGAACAGCATCCCTTCCGAGGCAAGGCGGTCGAGGTTGGGTGTACGCACGAGCGAGTCGCCGTAACTGCCCAGCTGTCGCTTGCTGTGCTGGTCGGACATCAGTACGAGTATGTTGGGACGGGACGCCTCTGTAGGTTTGCTCATGTTGTCATACCAATTCGCTCTAGCTTGACCATTGGTCGGTCCACGGTGCCAATCCCCATTTCGTTATTCCGGCGGAGGCCGGAATCCAGGAAATCTTGCCGTCCACCATCACGCCTCCAAGAATCGCCTATCGCCGACCACCCATGACGCAAATGCCTCCACCCCATTCCGCTTGCCTAGACAGGTTACCGAGTTGGTCGTGCCGGTCTGTCCAAACAAAGTGAGAAACTGCAGATAGTCCTCGAACCATTCGTGCTCTTGACTGAAGGAATGTACCAGCATCAGGGCGGCGGGTGCGTTGAACTGTTCGGCCAGGATCAAGGCCGACGCCGTCCGGTGCAACAATTGGTACCGAACTTCCCCTAGAGATTCTTCCGCCAGTCCCAGCAAATTGCACAGGTATTTCAGCCTTCTTCGCTTTCCTTGAGATGCCCCTTCCATCCATTCCGACACCGTCACGTCAAACGACTCGGCAACCTTTCCTTCAACGGTGATGGCAATCAGCTGTCTCTGCGGCTTCGACTTCCCCAGCACGAATATGTCGTTCTGAGAGGCGGCTCGTCCACCCGGTAGGGGGACCTGATACTCCGGGAAACCGAGCAGGATCCGTACGTCATGGAGAATGGGGAACGCGCACTCGGAAAACACTTGCTTGACTTCACGAGGGAAGTCGCCCGCGTTTTCCCAGGACCATGCTAACGCCCTGGCGGAATACCCTTTTCTCCAATGCCTTTCCGGAGAAGCGAGAAGGCCCTTCCAATCGTCCGCGTCGGCAGTGGGAACGAAGAACTTCCCCATGGACTCTCCTTATCCGTCAGGCAAAATCGTCTTCGAACGCACGGTTTGCGCGGCCAGCCTGTCGGGGTCGGGTTGGGGCAGGCCGTCGGTGAACGGCTGGAAGGTCAGACGCTCGGTCAGCTCCATTGAAGGACTCGACAGGTCTTGCGTGTAGAACCGCGATGAGGGGAACAGGTCGCCGGGGTAGGTGAAGTTCGGCAGTGTCGCCACCTCGACACAAAGGGCCCCGCCGAGCGCGCTTTCCAGCATTCCTCCGATCCAGACGGGAACACCCGCGTCGCGGCAGAGGTCATGGACGGCGAGGGCGTTGCCGAGTCCCCCGATCCGCCCCGGCTTGATGTTGACGTACTGCGCCGCGCCGACCTGGACGGCCTGTTCTGCCGCCTTGACGCTCACGATCGTCTCGTCGAGGCAGACCGGCGTCTGGATCTGCTTGGCAAGCTCGGCGTGGTCGAGCACATCGGCGTAGTGCAGCGGCTGCTCGATGAACGCGAGGCCCATGTCGTCGATGGCCTTGAAGAACGGCAGGTCGTCCAGCGTGTAGCCGGAGTTGCAGTCGATGTGGAACGTCGTCTTCGGGAACGTGGACGTTACGGCCTTGAGCATGTCGAGGTCCCAACCGGGCGCGGTCTTGAGCTTGATGCGCGGGAACCCCGTGTCGACCGCCTTCTGGATGTTGCCCAGGAGCATGTCGATGGAGTCCTGGATGCCGAAGTCCGCTCCGGCAGCCACCTCGCGAGTCTCGCCGCCGAGCAGTCGATGCACCGGCGTGCCCGTGATGGCGCTTTCGAGAGTCCACCAGAGTATCTCGACCGCGGCCTTCGCGAACGAGTTGCCCTTGAAGACGGCAAGGCGGTCGTTCAGGTCCTGAGCGGTCTCGTACTCGCGTCCGACGACGTGTGGTCCGAACACCTCCGTGACGTGGTAGAAGACGGTGCCGGCGCTCTCAGGCAGGTACGTCGGCGCGAAGAACGGCGTCGACTCCGACCATGCAGTGTGGCCGTCGCTCGTCGCCTGCACGAGCACGCTGTGGATCTCGTAGTCCTCCCCGTAGGCCGTCCGCCACGGGTATATGAGCGGCATCTCCACGTAGTACACGTCGAGTCGGTCGATCTTCATGGTGCGTTCTCTCCTATGGCTTCAGGCGGTTGGGGACCACATTGGACGAGGCAATTATACCTGCCCGCTATGGGTCGCTCCATTCACGTATATTAGGCAATGGCTCCTCGAACACGTCCGCAAGGTCCTCCCGGACAGCAATGAACTCGTGCGCCAGAACCTCGATGCCCTGCAGCGTTTTGCTCGTCTGGATCTTACCGGTCTGCCGGTACACGACCACGTAGCCGTTGCGCGTCACGATGTCCTCAATGGATAGCTCCGGCAGGTCGAGGTCGAAGATGACGTGGGGGCGCTCGACGCCGCACCGTCTCTCGATGTCCTCAGCGAAGGCGAGGTACCTCGGCAAAGCTCGGAGAAGCCCTGTGCTGTCGCGTTCGAGTTCGCCGGTAAGCTCGCAGTCGGTGAAGTGCGGCGTCGTGACGCCCCGCCGGTCGATGAATTCAACGCGCCGATAGTGCGGGCCAAGCGCGTGGAAAGGAACGAAACCGGCCTGTCCGCTCATGATGGTCAGCTTGCCGTCGACCGAGGGCTGCAGTCGCTCGATGACCGATGTGAGCTCTTCGACGACCGGCATGTCCCGCAGGTGCGTCCGATTGGGACGCGCGAACCAAGAGTACCGCTCGATAGGCAGGTCCATTTGCTCCACTTGTGAGACTTCCCACAGCGGCGTGCTGATGGAGCCGAACTTGGCGAACCAGACCGACCCGACAATGTGGAATGCGATGATGCCGCCGATTGCGTAGACCTGCAGGTCGCGGAGTTTGATATGGGGAACGATGACCACACCGAGCACGGCCATCGCGGGGATAACCGGCACGATGAAGCGCGACCCCTCCATCCAGTCGCCGCCGACAAGGAAGATGAAGGCGATGTACGCGACCGCGTAGAGGGTCAAGAGCAGCCCGCCGGTGAACTCCGGCTCGTCCAGCACGAGCCTTCGCGCGAAGTAGACCGCCCCTGCGATGAAGAAGAACGGCAGCAGCGACACGGGAGGGGGCAGGAGTGCGTTAATGAGGTACTCGGTGCCGTCGCCAAGGGAGGCGAGAAGGGCGTCCCCTCCCAGCTTTGCCGTCACGGGCTGGGGCAGCCAGTCGCCGAAGTAGAATATCTTGAATGCGTAGATCACGGCCACTAGGACTGCCGCGGCGAGTGCAGCCCAAAGGAGCTTGCGGATCGACAGTGCGTAGCTCTCCAATCGCTCGTCCGCCACCGTGATGCCGCGAATTCGGAGGATCACGAACATTCCGAGGAGCACTGATGCGATGACGAAGATCGACTCCGGTCTCGCGAGAAGAAACGCGCCCATGGCGACCCACACCGTCGGCGACGGTCTCCCTGACCCCGGTCGTTCGAGGTAGCAGGTGAGGTGATACAGGAGCGCGGTCGCGGCCAAGGCCGTCATGGTGCCCTCGAGACCGCCCGTCGTCCAGTACACGAACGGGGCCGCCGTCGCGACGATCATCGCCCCGCCCATGGCATACCATCGCCCCACGTATAGCCGCGCGAACTCATAGGTGTAGATGACCGTTACGACACCGAAGAGCACCGACAATGGCGGCCCAATGGCCGGAACGGACAGCCTGGTCACAAAAGACAGCGCTCCCAGGACCAGCACGTGGAGCAGGCTCGTCGACTGCTCGATGTGCGCGCCATTGATGTTGGCGATCTCACCGAACTCCCGCAGGGTGTGCGCCGCCCAGTAGGTGATGTACGCGTCGTCCCGCCCCGCCGACGGAAACAACGCCACCGACAGGCCGACTAGCCCGGCTATCGGGAGCAGGACGGGCCAAGACGAGGCTATGTATCTTCGGATGGTGGCGGTCAACGGTGGTGTCGTGTCACAAGTGAGATAGGCATCATCTTATGGCTTGGTGGGGATTGGGACAACCAGCTGGAGTTGACACTAGCCCAGTATAAGCGATTCAATAGTGCCAAGTAGATCAGCATGAGCGATGGGCGCTTGGGGCTAGTCTGTAGAGGCGGCCCCATTTGCTTTAATCATTCGTGAGCTTCTGCTAGGAGTTACCTATTCGTGCCAGCGCCACCGTATTCTCGCTGGCCGAACTCTCTGGATTCCGGCCTTCGCCGGAATGACGGTGGGTGGTTTCCGCAACGAGTGCTGCATTTGAAGGACTATGGCGCAGTCATGCCGAATTGGTATAAGTCACCTGGGAACTCGTCTAAAAGGCATCGCGATTGCAGGCCAAACAATTATGTCATACCCGCCCACTGTGGCGTCACAATCTTCCATCACCATTAACGGAGTAGCCTGAAAATAGAGACGTTGGTTTAGGGAACGCAGAGCCTGTATCAGTTTAGTCGGTCGGGTGGTTGAGTCGGAGCTATGCTCACGTCCCGGGTCATGGACTCCCGCCTTCGCGGGAGTGACGAGTGGGATGTAAGGCCATCCTCGAAAACTGATCTACCGACCAAACTGATACAGGCTCGACAACCTCATATACCTTGACCCTCGCGGCGGAGCGCCTGTATACTGCGATTAAGAGAATACGAAACTGGCTGAGAACAGGAGTAGTAGGTCTCAGGCGACGCTCAGAGAGCCGGGTAAGGTGAGAGCCGGTGCGCACGCAGAGACCGAATGGACCTGGGAGCCTCCATCCGAATCCTTTGCAGCAAAGGACGTAGGCGTGGACGGAGAGGGCAACCGTTATCAGTGCCCGGGGCATCACGGCTCACAATTGGGCCTGCGTGCCTGACAGAGGTCTTTCGGCTCATGGCCGGATGACGAAGCAGGGTGGCACCACGGATTCGACCCGTCCCTCCATTGGGATGGGTCTTTTTGTATATTCGGGCAAATGAAGGTTGGGAGGAATTAGCCGATGAGACGCATTGGCACATCGTTGTGGCGACGTTAGCGGGCATCAAAGCTGAACGCATCACAACGAAAGGACATTCCAAATACCATGCAAACTCAGACACTTACCGTCGAGGACCCAAACACGGCGACACGGAAGAAGCGCGTCCTGAGCGGGATACAGCCTTCGGGCGATCTGCACCTCGGCAACTACCTCGGCGCGATCAAGCGGTGGGTCGAGCGGCAGTACGAGAAGGAGAACTACTTCTGCATCGTCGACCTGCACGCCATCACGCTTCCGCATGACCCAGACGCGCTGCGGCATCGCACGCGGGCGGTTGCGGCGCTGTATATCGCGTCAGGGCTCGACCCCGACCACTGTCCCATCTTCATTCAGAGTCACCTGACCGCCCACTCGGAGGCCTGCTGGCTGCTCAGCTGCGTGACGCCGCTCGGCTGGCTCGAACGCATGACGCAGTACAAGGACAAGGCCGGCCGGACCGACAGCAGCGAGCGCATCTCAACGGGGCTGCTCGCGTACCCCGTCCTGATGGCGTGCGACATCCTCCTGTACAGCGCCGACGAGGTGCCGGTCGGGGAGGACCAGAAGCAGCATGTCGAGCTCTCCCGCGACATCGCGCAGCGTTTCAATCACCTGTTCGGAGAGACCTTCGTTGTACCCGAGCCGGTGATCCCGGAGATCGGCGCGCGCGTCATGGGGTTCGACGATCCCACCCGAAAAATGTCGAAGAGCTACGAGCACATCCGCGGCCACCTGGTCAAGATGGTCGATGAGCCGAAGGAGATCGAGCGGACGATCAAGCGCGCCGTGACCGATTCGGGGAACGAGATCGTCTTCTCGGAAGACCCCGCAAAGGCCGGAGTGAACAACCTTCTGGGTATCTACCAGGTCATTACCGGCAAGCCGCCGGAGCGGGTGGAGGCCGACTTCGCCGACGCGCGCGGCTATGGCGACCTGAAGAGCGCGGTGGCCGAGGTGGTCATCGAGGAGCTTCGGCCGATACGCGAGCGGTACAACGAGATCATGGACGACGCGGCGGAACTCGACCACATCCTCGCACAGGGGGCCGACCGGGCCGGGGCGGTGGCGAACGCCAAGCTCCGCGAAATGAAGGAGCGCATGGGCTTTGTCCTGCCGGGAGGTGGGACATGAGCGGTCCATACTATCCAAGCCTCGAAGAGGTAGAACGCCTCGCCGATCAGGGCAACATGGTGCCCGTCTACCGCGAGGTCAGCGCCGACCTGGAGACGCCGGTATCTGCCTACATCAAGGTGGCACGTCCGCCGTACTCGTTCCTGCTCGAAAGCGTCGAGGGCGGAGAGCACATCGCGCGGTACAGCTTCATCGGAACTGAGCCGCTGGGCGTGGTGAGGACGGGCGCCGGCCAGACGAACGGGATGGTCGATCCCTTGGTTCCCATTCAGAGGACGATGGATGCCTATGATCTGGTGCCCATTCCCGATCTTGGGCCGTTCAACGGCGGTATGGTGGGATACATCTCCTATGACGCCGTGAAGTACTTCGAGCGCCTTCCGTCGCCCGAAAACGACCCGGTCGACGTGCCGGAGTCTGTGTTCATGATGACGGCGACGTTCCTCATCTTCGATCACGTCCGGCAAGTCATCCGAATTGTGAGTCACGCGTTCCTGGACGGCGACGTGGAGACCGCCTACAAGGAAGCCATCGAGCGGATCGACGAGATCGTCGGACGGCTGGACGCGCCGCTCCAAGCTCCGCCACGCTCCACGAACGGAACGACGGGATCCGCCGTGGACTCGAACTTCACGCGGGACGAGTACGACCACATCGTCGAGCGGTGCAAGGAGTACATCTACGCCGGAGACATCATCCAGACCGTCCCCTCCCAACGGTTCTCGCGTCACACGGAGGCGCACCCACTAGCGATCTACCGCGCGCTGCGCGCGATCAACCCTTCGCCCTACATGTACTACCTCGAACTGGACGACTTCCACATAGTCGGGGCCTCGCCGGAGGAGCTGGTCCGCGTTCACGACGGCGTTGTAACTACCCGCCCCATAGCCGGGACCAAGCCGCGCGGCGAGACGAAGGAGGAGGACGACGAGAACGAGCGTAACTTGCTGGCCGACGAGAAGGAGCGGGCCGAGCACATCATGCTGGTTGACCTAGGTCGCAACGATCTTGGTCGAGTCTGCAAGTCCGGCACCGTCGGCGTCACCGAGCTGATGATCGTCGAGCGGTACTCCCACGTCATGCACATCGTCTCCTACGTCCAGGGCGAGCTTAGAGATGATAAGACGGCCTACGACGCGCTGCGGTCGTGCTTCCCTGCGGGAACGCTGTCGGGCGCGCCGAAGATCCGCGCGATGGAGATCATCGCCGAGATGGAGTCCGACAGGCGTGGCCCGTACGGGGGAGCAGTCGGTTATTTCGACCTGAACGGTAACATGGACACGGCGATCACCATACGGACGATGGTCATCAAGGACGGCGTGGCGCACGTGCAGGCAGGCGGCGGCATCGTCTTCGACAGCGTACCGAAGACCGAGTACGAGGAGACCATTCACAAGGCTTCCGCGGTGCTGCGGGCTATCGAGCGCGCAGAGCAGGGAGGCTGACTGCCATGATTCTACTCATCGACAACTACGACAGCTTCACCTACAACTTGTATCAGTACCTCTCCGAGCTTGGCGCGGACGTGCGCGTCGAGCGCAACGACCAGACGACCATTGAGGACATCGACGCGATGGCTCCGGAGAAGATCGTCATATCCCCCGGCCCCTGCACCCCCGAGCAGGCCGGCATCTCCAACGATGTCGTGCGCCACTTCGGACAGACCGTCCCGACACTCGGCGTGTGCCTCGGGCACCAGTGCATCGGGTACTCCTTCGGGGGCACGGTCGGCTATGCCGGAGAGATCATGCACGGCAAGACCTCGATGATTCATCACGACGGCGAGGGGGTGTTCGCCGGGCTTCCAAACCCGTTCGAGGCGATCCGCTACCACTCGCTGGCAATCGACCCCGACGACGTCCCATCCGACCTTAAAGTGACGGCGTGGACTGATAAGGGTGTTATCATGGGGGTACGACACACAACGCTGCCGATCGAGGGCATCCAGTTCCATCCTGAGTCGATCATGACGAAAGTGGGCAAGGACCTGTTGAAGAACTTCCTCGAACAGTGAAACAGAAATGCCGATCACACCTGAACAACTGAAGGAGCTAACCGACGAGCCGCTGCTGGCCGTCCTTTCGACGGTCAACCCGAGCGGCACACCGCAAGCGACGCCTCTGTGGTACCACTACGATGGCGAGTGTTTCGTGGTGACGTGCTTCGCGCACCGGGTGAAGGTGCGCAACATTCGACGGAACCCGAATGTCGTCCTGGTTGTGGTGGACAGCGTTAACAACGGTAAGGGACTGATCGTTCGAGGCAAGGCGGAGGTCGTGGAAGAGGGAGCGGAGGAGGCGACCGTCGTAAACGGCGTCAGGTACCTGGGCGAGGAGCGAGGCAGGGAAGCCGCAGCTGATCTTAATGCTATGGGCAGCCGGGTCGCAATCAGGATCAGGCCCGAAAGGATCATCTACGGCGATTGAAGAATGGAGGGGTAAGGCAGTGATACAGGAAGCAATCGATAGACTGGTTTCGGGCTGCTCGTTGACACAAGAGTCGGCCGCGGATGCAATGAGGGTGATCATGGCCGGTGAGGCCACTCCCGCTCAGATCGGCGCCCTCGTTACCGCCCTCCGAATGAAGGGAGAGACTCCCGACGAGATCGCGGGCATGGCCCAGGTCATGCGGGAGTCGTCGCTGCACGTGGACGTGGAAGGCCCGCTGGTAGACACGGCCGGAACCGGTGGGGACGCCTCCAACACGTTCAACATCTCCACGACGGCGGCTTTCGTCATCGCAGGCGCGGGTGTGCGGGTCGCAAAGCACGGCAACCGCGCAATGTCCGGTTCCACGGGCAGCGCCGACGTTCTGGAAGCGCTTGGCGTCAAGATCGACCTCAGTCCTACCGGAGTCAAGACGTGCCTGGAAACCGTCGGCATCGGGTTCATGTTCGCGCAAATATTCCATCCCTCCATGAGGTTTGCAGCAGGGCCTCGCCGCGAAATCGGGATACGGACCGTTTTCAACATGCTTGGTCCACTCACGAATCCGGCCGGAGCCAATGCGCAGGTTATCGGCGTCGCCAACTCCGAGTTGGGAGAGAAGATGGCCCGCGTGCTGGGTATACTTGGTTCAGCCCACTCGCTTGTCGTTCACGGCACCGATGGGCTGGACGAGATGACCCTGAGCGGCGAGAGCCAGGTCTGGGAGTTGAAGGACGGGAACGTTGAGGAGTACACCGTTACTCCGACCGACTTGGGATTCGACAAGGTGCACAGCGGTGAGCTCCGGGTGAGCAGTGCGGATGAGAGCGCTAGAGTGCTCAGGGACGTACTCAACGGAGCGGCAGGTCCCACACGAAACGTCGTCGTTGTGAACGCCGCCGCCGGACTGCTGGCCGTCGACCGCGTCAGGAATTTGAAGCAGGGCGTCAAAGTGGCCTCGGAGTCACTCGACAGCGGCATGGCCCAGGCCAAGCTCGACGGGTTCATTGATTTGAGCCAAAAACTCGAATAGCATGACCACCAAGCTCGACGTTCCCAGCGTGCTGACTCGCATCGTCGACGTGAAGCGACGAGAGGTCGAGCGGCTGAAGGTCGAGATGCCGCTGGCCAATCTGATGAAGCGCATCGAGGGCCAAACGTTCCCCCTCGATGCGGCTGCGGCGCTGCGCGGTGAACGGGTTGCGATCATTGCCGAAATCAAGAAGGCCTCCCCGGCCAAGGGCGTCCTGATACCGAACTTCGACGCCGGGGCGCTGGCCGCTGCGTACGTCAACAACGGCGCTTCAGCGATATCGGTGCTCACGAACGTCGACCACTTTCAGGGAAGCATCGAGCATCTCGAAACGGCTCGCCGGGTCGCGTATCCGGCGGGGGTTCCGGTCCTGCGTAAGGAGTTCATCTTCGATCCCTATCAAGTTTATGAGGCGCGGGCCTATGGCACCGACCTCATCCTGCTCATCGTCGCCATGCTCGATGCTGCCGACCTTCGCAGCCTGCAGGCCCTCTCCCACGACCTTGCAATGCAGTGTCTGGTCGAGGTGCACGACGAGATGGAACTCGACACCGCTCTCGAAATAGGTGCGACCATAATCGGCATCAACAACCGCGACCTCCGCACCTTCAAGACCGAGATCGAGACCACTGAGCGTCTCGCGCCGTCCATCCCTCCCGACAAGACCATCGTCAGCGAGAGCGGCATCAACACCCCCGACCATATCCGACGTGTACGCGACGCCGGCGCACACGCGGCCCTCATCGGAGAGGCGCTCGTCACCTCCGGCGATCCCGGCGCGAAGCTCCGTGAGTTGGCATGATGCGCTTCAAGATATGCGGGTTACGAGACGTTGACGCGGCACTCGTAGCCGCCGATGCCGGAGCCGCCTTCCTTGGATTTGCCTTCGTGCATGGAGTCCGCCGACAACTGACGCTCGAACAGGGGCAGGCCATCATTCCCCATGTGGCGGATGAGTTGGGCGGGGACTGCCCCGGACTGGTCGGGCTGTTCGCCGACCAGGACATCGACGAGGTGAACCGGATCGTCGAGGCGTGCGGGCTCGATTACGCGCAACTCTGCGGCTCCGAGGAGCCCGACTACTGGGACCAGGTCGGGGCAAACATAATCAAGCCGATCAAAGTTAAACCGCCCACGTCGGAGCAAGAAGACGTTGAGTTGGTCCTAGCCGAAGTGAGAAATGTCGTCTCTCGTGGCGGCATCGCCCACCTCGATTCCTACAAGGAAGGCGCTTTCGGAGGCACCGGGCATTCATTCGACTGGAACATCGCCGCGCGAGTCGCCCAAGATTACGATGTAGTCCTGGCCGGCGGCCTGTCCCCCGACAACGTGGCGACGGCTATTCGGCAAGTAAACCCCTGGATGGTCGACGTTTCCACCGGGGTCGAGACCGACGGCGTCAAAGACCCGACGAGGATCCGGGCGTTTGCCGAGGCAGTCAGGTCGGCGTCATCGGAAGCGGTCGACAGCTAGGCTTCTCGCGGAGAGAATAGGGGCTGCCTTGCCGGGTTGTTTCTGTCCAGGCGTGTACTTGAGTCTTCCAACGGGATGGGTACCCTCACGCCACCGCGCCTGTGCGACTCGATGAATCCGAAGATCAGCTCCGTGCTCGCGTAGGCCACGCGAACTCCGCCCCTGGGAGGCTCCCCCGTATCGAGCGAATGGACGATGTCCTCGATCAGCCGAAGGGTCGAGCTCCGCTGGGGAAAGTCCGGGAACGAACGGCGAAGATTCAATGACCTGGGGTCATGCTCCGCCGGATCGGCGACCCGGAAGTCCCATTCGCGTCCGTCTCGCACCGCCCTCAACCTTCCGCGCGTTCCGACCGCCTCGAACTCACCGCTCTGATGGCTGAGCAGGGCGTAAATTGTTACTCCGTTCTCCAACTTCACGATGCCTTCGCCCTTCGGGTCTTCCCTCAGCATATCTCCCTCGAAGACGGAATCATCCTCGGCGAGGTTGCCCTGCACCCAGCGCGCGGGAACGTCGCTGCTCAGCCGCAACGCGAGATCTAGCGAATGGCTCGCAGCGTTGAAGAGATTGCCGTTGTTATACAGGATGATCGACTTGAGGTCGCCAATGCTCCCATCGTCGATCTGTTCCTTCATCGTGTCGTAGGCAGTTTCCCAGCGCCGGTTCGTGCCCAAGTTGAACACGACGTTGTTCCGCTCGACCGCTTCCACCATCGCCCTCGCGTCGCTCATGGACGCCGCCATGGCCTTTTCCGCGTAGACGGCCTTTGCACCGTGTTCCGCCGCGTAGATGACGACCTCGGCACGCTGCTCCGGCTGGGTCGCCACGCTGACGATGTCGGGCTGTTCCCTGTCGATCATCTCCAGATAGTTGGTATAGAGGCTCTCGGGCGGCACTCCGTACCGCTTTCCCGCCTGCTCCAGCACGTCAGGCCGAAGGTCGGAGCAGGCGACGAGCTCAGTCCGCTCACACGCCTCGTACCCCGCCGCGTGGGAGTAGGGCTGCTTGAATCGGGATGCCCCTCGCTGCTCGTTGTCGATGAACGCCCCCATCCGACTGCATCCGACCAGCGCGGCTCTAAAGGTCTTCATTGCCGTCTCCCACATGTGGAATTGCGCCCCAAGCGTACATGTACAGATGCCATGCGTAAAGGGAGCATAGACGGTCCCCGCGACGGCCCATTTGCTTGACACCCCAAGGTGTATCTCATAGGCTGAACGCCAGTAACAAGGTTGTGATGGAGGAGGATTTCTCAGTTATGGGCTATAAGTTCGATCACGTACATTTGAAGTCGACTGACCCCGGTGCGACTGCCGACTGGTACGTAAAGGCATTCAATTTCAAGATCACGAGCGACGCAGTGCGACCGTGGGGTGATCGGTTCATCCGATGCGAGACGGAAGACGGCGTGGTCGTGAATATCTCCAGCGCTCGGAACGAGGAGAAGATGGGCCCGAGCGACGCGGGCGCGCATTTTGGACTGGAGCATTTCGGCATAGCCGTGGACGACGTGGCGGCCGAGATCGATCGCCTGAGAGGTCTGGGCGGAGAGCTCATGGAGGGGCCGGTGGACGTTCCCGGAGGGCCCGTCATCGCCTTCATCAAAGCGCCGGAGGGCAGTCGCATCGAGCTGCTCAAGTGGCGATAGTGTCGAAGCTGCGCTCCGCAGGCCGGGGGACCACGCTCGCGGCGGGCTGATGTGGAACGAAATAAAGACCGTCTATTGGCGGGTCGTCGGCGTGATGAGGCTTGACCCTCAGACCATCGCCGAGTTACACGCCGATCCCAAGGCCACTTATCAGGCCGTCGTGGTGGTGTTCCTTTCGTCTTTGATGTTGGCCGTTCATGTTCAGGGTGCATGGCTCGCCATTTTGATCGTGCCGCTACGATTCATGGTGTGGTGGATCGTTGGGGCATACGTCATTTACTTGATCGGCAATTGGCTGCTCAGCACCAAGGACTCTCCGCCGACCGCATTTGCGCCGCTTGCGCGGGGAATCGGGTTCGCTATGGCGCCGGGCATACTGCAAATATTCCTATTCATTGAATCATTTGCCATTGGGCAGCTCATCCAATACCTGTCTATTGCATGGATGTTTGCCGCCATGGCCGTCTCCACGCACATCGCCCTCGGTCGACCGTCGTACACTCGTGTGACCATAATCATCGCACTGGCGATGCTCCCGGTAATCATTTTGGAACCGTTCCTGCTCGGTGGTCAAGGCTGACCGATTCATCGAATCGTGGGAGGGAAACATGGAAATCAACTGCATCTTCTGTAAAATCAACGCCGGCGAGATACCCGGCGATTTCGTGTACCGGGACGACGATACATTCGTCATCAGGGACATCGCGCCGCGGGCGCCCGTACATTTGCTCGTCATTCCGACGAAGCACGTCGAGACACTCACGGAGATGGAGCCCGAGGACCAATCGCTCGTCGGTTCGATGTTCCGTGCGGCCGAGGAAGCCGTCAAATGCGAGAGCATAGCCGATAGTGGCTATCGGCTCATCATCAACCAGGGTGAGGAAGGCGGCCAGGAAGTACCGCACCTGCATATGCACGTCCTGGGAGGCAAGCGCCTCCGAGGGTTGGGAATAGGGTAGGGAGCGTTTTGATTACACTCCCGAACGGAGTTGCCGAACGCACGGCAGCGCTTCCAGAAGAATTGGCAGCCCATTTAGTGAGGGTGAGGAAACTCGCCCGCAGCTTGGCAGAACGGCACGGCGTAGACCCGGACGCAAGCGAGCTTGGAGCGGCCTGCCACGATCTCGCTCGTCACATGAGACCCGACGATTTGCTGGAAGAGGCCGCTCGCCTAGAAATATCTATCCATTCCATCGAGCGTTACGTTCCCATCATGCTGCATGGTCCCGTCGCGGCAACGTGGTTGGAGCGCGAAGGGGAGATTACCGACTCGTGGGTTATCGAGGCCGTCCGCTTCCATACGACCGCCAAGAGCGGCATGAGCGACGTGTCAAAGATCGTGTTCCTAGCCGACAAGCTGGAACCGAACAAGGTGCGGCGCAGGCCCGACCTCGTCGAGGTGCTTCAGCTCGCGAGCGTGGATATTGACACCGCGCTGTTGGAGTATGTCAACCGGCAGATCGTCCGAGGAGTGGAGCGGGGCGACCTGATGCATCCTTCGACGCTCGAATTTCGCAACGAGCTTATTGTAGGCTTTCCAGAGATTGAGGTGGTGTCCGGCCAACAGATGCCGGTCGAACAGGGGGTGAGATAGCTGTGGTAATGAGTCAATCATCGGGTGATCGCCAGGTCGCGGTGCTTATCGACGATGAGAATGTAGGACTGGGATCGGTCGAGTGGCTGTTCGACCAGGTATCCAATCTGGGACGAATACTCATACGTCGGGCCTACTCCGACTGGTCGAAGGGTGGGAAGGTGCGCGACCAGCTTCTGGAGTTCGGCATCGAGCCGGTGCACGTCTTTCAGGCGTCGAATGCCGGCAAGAACGCCAGCGATATCCGCATGGCAATAGACGCAATCGACCTGCTGTTTTCGTCGCCGGTGGACACGTTTGTCATCGTGTCCGGCGACGCGGATTTCCTGCCGCTCGTCAACAAGCTCCGGTCTTCCGGAAAGATGGTCATCGGCGCGGGACGTCAAAAGTCCACTTCAGCCACGCTCGTCAAGGCGTGTGACCGCTATTTTTACCTCGACCAGCACGAGAAGAGCGATGAGGTGACCAAGCCACGACCCAAGGAACGGCCGAGGGGCAGCCTGTTGGTACGAGCAGTCCGTGCAAGCATGGACGCAGACGGCAAGGTCACAGGCAGCCGCCTTCACGCGACGATGCAGCGACTCGATCCGGGCTTCGATTTCCGAGACCGGGGCTTTAACAGCTTCACAGCATTCTTAGAGGCCTCACCTGAAGTAATGGTGACCCGCCCGTCGGGTCAGGGTCAGGGCGATGTCGTCATCGAGCTGCGTCGAGGCGGTCAGGACAGTGGCGCTCAAAAGAAACCGCCGGTCGCGTCGAGGATCGATGCGGAATGGTCGAAGCGCGCGCCGTCTCGCGGCGACTCCATGCCAGGAGCGGTCGCCGCGGGAGAAGCCGCAAAGGTACTCGGCGCTTCAAAGCTGAGCGCGTCGGAGTACAATAACCTCCAACGTCTGCTGGACGCAATGCCTCAGCTTGCCAAGAACTGGCGGCGCGAGGGCAACGTCATTGCCCGGAAGTAGGCACTTACGCCTGCACGAACGACATCCGCACGCCCTGGGCTGATTCCGGCGGGACGATCAGGCAATCACCACTGCGCTCCATACCCTGTACTCCGTTGCCTTGAAGAAGCGCCTCGGTGGCATCGAGGTCTTCGCAAGAGAAAGCGATCCGGTAAGGCCCCTCGTCCCACTTCTCGATGAAGTCTGCAAGGGAATCACTTCCTGTCGGCTGGCAGAAGTCGAGGGTGCTGTTCTCGAATCTCAAGCGAACGCACGTGGGATGAGTAGAACCCTCCGTCTCCTCCGACACCCGTTTGAGTCCAAAGATGTCCGTCCACCGCCGGGACGCGGCATTTGCGTCCTTGACCGCTAGCGACAAGGACGATATCCCTAGCACCCCGTTCGGATGATTCGTCGGGTCGGGCGGCTCGTTGTACCGTTCCTCGATGGTGTGGTCGTGCTGGATGAAGAATGTCTGGCTGCCGGGCATCTCTTCCGGTGCTATTTCAGCCTGCGTCCACGAATAGGCCGTCGTGCCGTCACCGGCCTGCCGCGAGCCCTTCACCGGGTCGGTAATCAGCACTCCCGCGGACCGAACGCTGCGAAAACGCTCGTGAACGTCGCCCGTCCCCATCGAGAAGATGAACAGCCCCTCACGCTCATCGAGAAACGAGGGCAGGTTCGGGCGAAAGAGGTCTCCCTCCGGGTCGTGGACGGAGATTAGCTCAAGGTACTCCCCGCCGAAGACCACCAGACGGTTGCTCGTTCCGCGACCGGGGTGCCTGCCCTCCGGCGTCACTTTGAATCCCAGCCTCTCGAAGGTATCCTTAGCGGCGTCGAGGTCGCGGACGGCTATCAGGACGTGATCGATTATCAAGTCGGTCATGGCAAGCTCCAAAAGCAAACGACGAAGTATGGGGAACGGTAAGTCGTGGGACGGTAACGTGTCAACGCTGTACATCGTAGCCACGCCAATCGGCAATCTGAGGGACATCACCCTGCGCGCCCTGCGTGTGCTGGGCGAGGTATCCCTCATCGCGGCGGAAGACACTCGGACGACCCGAAAGCTCCTCTCTCACTATGATATAGACACGCCGTGTACCAGCTACCACGACCACAACAGGTTGTCGAAACTGCCGGCGATCTTGGAAGCTCTATCACAAGGCGACGTTGCCCTCGTATCCGACGCGGGGACACCCGCCATCAGCGATCCAGGCGCTGAGTTGGCAGCAGCGGCGGACAAGGCAGGTCACAAAGTGGTGCCGGTTCCCGGCCCGTCATCCTTGACGGCGGCGCTGAGCGTGGCGGGCATCGAGACCGATCAGTTCGTCTATCTCGGCTTTCTGCCGAGGCGAGGCGGACCGAGACGCAAGCTGTTTGAGTCCCTCGTCGGGGAAGCCCGCTCGTGGGTAGCGTTCGAGGCTCCTCACCGTATTGCAGAGACCCTGACCGATATCCGAGACACGCTTGGTGATCGCCAAGTCGTCGTGTGCCGCGAACTGACCAAGCTCCATGAAGAGGTGTTCCGGGGCACCGTCACGGACGCCCTGGAACACTTCGCAGAACCGAGAGGCGAGTTCACGCTGATCGTTCGTGGAGCGGATGTCGCTCACGAACCCGATGGCGCGCTCATTGAGCAGGCGCGAGAGATTCTGCATGAGGAGTACGAACGCGGACGAACGGCCAAGGACGCGATAGCGATGGCTTCAATAACGGGGCTTTCAAAGAATGACCTGTACCGCCTGTGGTTGAAAATGAGGGAGGGCGTGTCGCGTTCAGACGACTGATGTCCGCTACTTGTGCCTCAGCAACTGTTCAGACTTCGTGAGAGCGCTCGACACACAGCCACCGTCATACCCGCGAAGGCGGGTATCCAGAGGGGTGGGGGTGTTGCTCTCATCAACTCTGAACACTTACGTGGCACAGGAATAGGGGAGTCGAAGGGGTCGTTGTGGTACCATTTACGCAGTTCATCCTCTTGAGACCTTAATGTCCGAGCGCATCCTCGTTGCCGTGGCTTGGCCGTATGCCAACGGCTCCATACACATAGGCCAGACTGCGGGCGCGTATGTTCCAGCGGACATCTTCGCCCGATACCACCGCATGAAGGGCAACGAAGTCCTCATGGTGTCCGGCAGCGATTCGCACGGGACGCCGGTCACGCTCGAAGCCGAGGAGCGCGGCATCAGTCCTGAGGAAGTGTTCTCGTACTACCACGCCGAGTTTCTCGACTGCTGGGAGCGGCTCGGCATCAGCTTCGATCTGTTCACGTCCACGCACACTGAGAACCACACCGAGGTCGCCCAGGACATCTTTAGCCGACTCTACGACAACGGCTACCTCTACACCAAGACGATGCTCCAGCCGTACAGCGAGGCGGACGGTCGGTTTCTGGCGGATCGATATGTCGAGGGAACGTGTCCGCACTGCGATTTCGATGGCGCGCGCGGCGACCAATGCGACAACTGCGGGCGTACGCTCGACGCGCAGGAGCTCATCGACATTCGCAGCCGCCTCAGCGGAGACACCCCCATATTCAAGGAGACCGAGCACTTCTTCCTGAAGCTCACCGCATTCGAGGACGAGCTGCTGGAGTGGATTCGACCACAGGCCCACTGGCGTCCAAACGTCAAGAATTTTTCCATAGGCTACCTCGAAGGCGGCCTGCAGGACCGGCCAATCACACGAGACATCGAGTGGGGGATACCCGTTCCGCTGGACGGGTACGACGGCAAGCGCATCTATGTGTGGTTCGAGGCCGTAATCGGTTACCTCTCGGCATCCAAAGAATGGGCGACCCTTCGTGGCGAACCCGACCGTTGGAAGGACTTCTGGCAGCAGGACGACGCCAAGTCGTACTACTTCATGGGCAAGGACAACATTCCCTTCCACACGGTAATTTGGCCCGCCATGCTCCTTGGATACGGCGGACTCAACCTGCCCTACGACGTTCCCGCCAACGAGTACATGAACCTCGAGGGCATGAAGCTCTCCACGAGCCGCTCGTGGGCCGTCTGGCTGCCCGACTATCTCGAACGCTACGACCCCGATCCCTTGCGATATGTCATTGCAGCGGGAATGCCGGAGACGAGCGACTCGGACTTCTCATGGGCCGAGTACGTTCGGCGCAACAACGATGAGTTGGTGGCAACATTCGGGAACCTCGTGCATCGCGTTCTCACGATGTCCTACAGAAACTTCGACGGCGTCGTGCCGACACCCGGCCAGCTCGACGACGATTCGCAGGCGCTGCTCGAAGAGGCCGAACGCCGCTTCCGAGAGGTCGGGGAGAACCTGGCCCTGTGCAAGTTCCGGGCCGCGCTGATGGAGGGCGCGATGGCCCTGGCTCAGGCCGCGAACCGCTATCTCGACCGGAAGGCCCCGTGGCAAACGGCCAAGACCGACAGGATCGCCACAGCCACGACACTCTGGACGGCCATGACGGTCATCAACTGCCTGAAGAAGGCTCTGTACCCGTATTTGCCGTTCAGCTGCGAGAAGCTGCATACCATGCTTGGATTCGGTGGCTCTGTGGTCGACGAGGGTTGGAAATGGTCGCCCACCGACCTCAGTTCCGGGCAGCGCCTGGAAAAGCCGACGCCCCTGTTCCAGAAGTTCGACGAAGCTATCGCCGAGCAGGAAACCGAGCGGATAGGTCTGCAAAGGTGATCGCCAATCTTGCTCCGACAGTCCGCAGGCACCTACCCCGTTGTCCGGAACACGTATCCTCTCCGATTCATTCCCCCTATGATGCAGCGGCCATATTCTCGATGCAGTCCTTTGAATACTCTCTAGTACTCAGTCAACTTGAATATGACGAACAGGCAGATGCCGATTTATCCCCTCTCCCGTCGTGGGAGAGGGCTAGGGTGAGGATGTCTTGAGTAAGCTACCAAAATCATATGGAACCGGTACTAGGAGTGCGAGGAGTGGAGTGCAAAGCGTAAACGGCTTCGATTCACCTAGCGACGCGCTCGCGTATATCCACTCTCCGGTCTTGCAGGGCCTCGAACGTGTCAAGATTTCCCTGCGCGACATGGTCAATCACAAGTCCCCGTTTCTCGCGCAGCTGCTTGATCACGCGCTGGAGACCAAGGGGAAGCGGATCCGGCCCACCCTGACGCTCCTCGCGGCCGGCTTCCACCCGAACGACGGCAAGCGCGCGGAGACGATGGCGACGGCAGTGGAGCTTCTCCACATCGCATCGCTGATCCATGACGACACCGTCGACCAGTCGGAGGTGCGCCGGGGAAGAGCTACCATCAGCAAGGTCTGGGGCGGCAATGCCGCCGTGGTGTTGGGAGACTACCTGTTCGCCACCTCCGCGACCTACGTGTGCGATACAGGCAACATTCGCGTCATTCGCCGCTTCGCCGAGACGATCAAGGAGCTGTCGAGCGGCGAAATGGAAGAGATGGTTGTCAGGTACGACGCCGGCCAGTCGCGAGAACAATATTTCACCCGCATCTACGAAAAGACCGCCTCACTCTTTACCACTGCGACCGAGTCCGGGGCCGTCCTCAGCGACGCGCCCGAGTCGACCGTGAAGCTTATGCGGGACTACGGCTACTCGCTGGGCATGGCGTTCCAGATCGTGGATGACATTCTCGACGTCGAGGGACTGACCGACGAGATCGGGAAGCCGGTTGGCAACGATCTCCGGCACGGAGTACTGACTCTGCCGATGATTCTAGCCTTGGAGCGATGGCCGAAGTCCACCGTGATTCGTGACTACTTTGCCGACCCGTCGGATGGGGGCTTGCTGGAGTCCGCGATGGAGTTGATCGGCGATCCAAAGGTCATAGCGGATTCCTACGCGGTCGCCGAGGAATACTGTCAGTCCGCCCGCGATTCGATCATGGAACTGCCGAAGAACCGCTCCCGCGAATCGCTCGAGGCGCTCATAGACTACGTGGTAATCCGCCGCAGTTAGGGACGCGGCGAGGCCTTAGTTTACGGAGAGTACCCGCAGAAGGTTCGTGCCGCCGGAAACGCCTATCGGCAGTCCTGCCACTAGCACGACCTGCTGTCCGGCCCTGAGGCCCACCCACTCCTTCGCGTACTGCTCGGCCAACTCGAAGAAGCCGTCAACCTGGTCGAACGATGGAACGACGAATGGAGTCGCGCCCCATGTGAGCAGGAGTTTTCGCTGGACTTGCTCGGTAGACGTCAGGGCTATGATATGGGCCTGTGGGCGATACTTGGAGACTCGACCTGCCGTCGCGCCCGATTCCGTGAACGCGACGATGAGCCTTGAGCCAAGCTGCGACGCGGTGTGGCAGGCGTTATAGGCGATCGCGTCGTCGACCTTGCTCTCGGCATGTCCCCGTCTTGCTTCGAGCATCTGATCGTAAGGCAGGTATGCCTCTGCGAACATCGCCGCCTCCGCCATGAATCGCACCGCTTCCACCGGATGGTCTCCGGTGGCGGTTTCCCCTGAGAGCATGATGGCGTCCGTGCCGTCGAATATGGCATTGGCGATATCCGTGACTTCCGCGCGGGTGGGCACTGGCGACCTCACCATCGACTCCAACATCTGCGTCGCCGTGATGGCGGGTTTGCCCCGCTCGTTGCACTGTCGAATCAGCTTCTTCTGGATCATCGGCACCTCGGCGAGAGGCAGCTCCACGCCCATATCGCCCCGCGCGACCATGATCCCTTCGCTCGCGTCGAGGATTTCGGAAAAATTCCTGACTCCCCCTGACAGCTCGATCTTCGAGACGATGAAGGGTTCATGTCCGTCTTCTTGCAGCAAAGCGCGGGCGGTATCCACGTTTTCCCCCGATGACACCATCGACAGGGCAACGAAGTCGGCCCGCTGCTCGGCGGCGAACTTCAGCGCAGCCTTGGCTTGCTCACTGGGGAAGGCCTGAGACGGGTCCCTGCCGGGCACGGTAACGCCGCGCTTCTCCGTCAGTCGGCCCCCACGAACTACCCTGCAATGAACGTCCATTCCTTCCACGCGGTGAACGGCCAACTCCATCATCCCGTCATCCAAAAGGAGTGGCGAGTCGACTCTGGCGTCACGGTGGATGCCGGGTGGCGAAACCGAAACGGTATGCCTATCACCGACTATGTTCCGACTGGTCAGCGTGAGGTCCTGGCCCGATTCGAGATTAAGCGCGCCGTCTTCCATAGGTCCCGTGCGGTATTTCGGACCGGGAACGTCGACCATGACGGCCACGGGGATGCCGGTCTCCTCCGATGCCTCCCGGACCATCCTGACCTTCTCGGCGTGCTCTTCCGGCGTGCCGTGCGACATATTGAGGCGGGCCACGCTCATGCCCTCCTCGACGAGGCTCCGAATTCTTCTGGCCGAAGACGTGGAGGGCCCCAGGGTGCAGACGATTTTCGTTTTTGGTCTCGTGTGGATCATCACTTGCCGGTTGTCACGGTATCAATTATCCCGCAATCCTCACGCGTACATGTCGGTGCTATTCTAAGGGGCTTATAACCAATCCTACACAAAACCAGCTATAGATCCGGCACGTAGACTACGGGCAGCTGCGATGCTAACAGCGGCCCGATTTCCGGCTGCACTCAGAACAGAGAGGTAGGGGACATTTGCAGTCAAGCCTCCTGCCGTGATAGCAGTCGGCAAAAATATGGTGCCTATTGTCCCCTTCATGGTGGCTGGAGTGATACTCGTCGTTCTTAGGCGATCCCGTCCCCGTCTGCTTTTCCAAGCAGTTTAACCCCTCTTCTTCTCCATGTACCGCCACTTCTCCGGCGGCTTGACGTTCAGTACGACGCGGGCGATCTGCTCCGGCGAGGCGTCGATCCGCGGCGGCATTGACCGCGGTGGGCGACCGATAGGGCGCTTGCGTTTCGGCATCACTTTTCCTCCCATATTCCACCCTCACACTAACACAGGGTAGTTCCTGTTTGCCACGTAGCTTGTCGTAGAATTAAGTTACGATGCTACACACCGCGTGATGATAAGGTTCCCGCCGGACTCGCTACAGTCCCAAACATCCTTGAAGCCAACGGGGGTGGCCTTGTGCCTCTTTCGGGCGGCTTTTGAGGGTGTTGCGTATCTGTAGCGAGTACCCAAATCCCCCGCCTAAAATTGTTGGGGTGGTCTTTGAGGGCTTACAGCACGTGTTCGGTGTCGACTCGGATCACCTATGGTCAGATCGGGCCGTAGATGGGGTCTCGGGCGACGTGTTTGAGGATATTGACAGCGCTCGCCCGCCAATTATGGCTGTTCTCAGGCCGAAGAAGGCATGGCCCAGCCTGGCAACTCGGCTGAGTCGCCTGCAGACCGATACTCCATGCAGGACGCCTATGCTCGATACGGCTCGGCAGCCAGCGCCAATATCCTCCGCCGCGCCCTGAGCAGCAATTCGTATGAGGGATGGCCACGGGCAAGACGGATGATCAACCTCCTGGCGTGACGCATCACACGGCCCGGTAGGGCGATCAGGGCGAAGCGCACCGCCTTCAGACGCTTGGCTACCCACTGTCCGCCCAACACCAGTCGCTTCATGGCAGAGTTTAGGTTGAAGGCCAGCACCGATATGGCCCACCATGCGGCGTTGGCGCCGAACAGCCTCGACGGCATCCGGCCCGCAGCCAAGTCACTCTTCAGAACGCTGTGGACTTCCTCGCCCTTACCGCATCTCTGCCTGAACCACCGGATCAACTCGTCCCCAGCAAGCTCTCGGTTCGTCACTACTCCGAAGACCTTGTACCAGCCTCTGTTGGACAGTTCCATCGCGGGGAACGGAAGCTCCATCTGCTCCTCCATTCCCGGTAGTGGCTGTTCGATCAACCGCTCCCTGGTAGCTATGAACCGATACTCAGGGCTGTTCTTGGAGTGCCCTATCCAGTTGGGCACGAAGTTCACCTCAGCCCACTGCTGACCCGTGTCCACCCGGTGCTCGCCAACCTTGCGGTACAGCGTATGCCACTCTTCCTCAGCAACCTCAGACACCGCACGGCGGAACTCCGCCGTCACGTCAACCCCCACCGCAAACTCGATCACCCCGAAACGCTCGTCCCTGCCTTCGGCGCAGTACCGCAGTAACTCCTGCTGATACCCCGCCGTGTCAGACCGCAGCATCACCCTCCCCACACCGGCAGGTAGATGCCCCAACGCTTCGCTCAACACTCGTAACTGCTGATACCCCGCAGGTACGTTGCCGTCCCGAAACTCCGAATGCACGATCAACTCGGCCTCTGCCCAGTAGGTCGTCAGGGGCTGGTATGCTCTGTACTTCTTGTAGCTGTAGAGTGCCTCCTGCTTGTGCGTCTCGACCAGTGTGGCATCCATGTCCAGAGTGGCCTCGGTGTGAGGCGAACGGCTCTGTATGAAGCCCACCAGGTCAGCGTTCACCTTCCCCAGTCCCCTCAGCGCTTCGCTGGGTGCAGGGATGAATGCTCGGTGAGCTTCCCGCTTCGCCTCCTCGTCGGCGTCATTGAATCCCGCCAAGTACCGGAACACCGCGGACTCCGACGGCACGCTCCGCCGACGCCCCACACGCCATCTGTGTTCCAACGCTCTGCGCTCTCTGCGACCCATCTCGTGGGTCTCCATCTCTCGAAGCATCCTGCCGAACCCTTCGTCCTTGTCCAGAACGTCCAGATCGGACACCGACTCGCCGCCTGCCAGGTTCAGCAGTATCAGAGAGCTAACTATCTGGCTGTCCGTCCAACCCTGACCGCCTCTCCGCAGCCCCACGCAACGTTCTACCGATGACTTCAACCCGGACACGTGTAGCAGCTCCAAGTACGTCATCAGGCCGGACAGCGCGGTCATACCGGGGGAACCGTTCTCCTGTTGATACTGGAACGGCAGAACTCCTTGCTTCATAATAGGCGCACCTCGTTGGTGATGGCTTTGTCTGTCCAACAACCATCATAGCCCGCTTCACGGCGGGCTCCAACGAGGTATCCCTCAATCTAGGTGGGGAATCTGGGAGTACCACCATCCTTGCCTGAAGGAGGCGCCATGAATACTATCTTGGTTGCTGCGCGGCCACGTCGAGGTGTCTAGGCGGTCGGACGACTGGAAACCCGCCAATCATCCTGGGGATTGCACCTGTATAGCCTGCACGCAAAGGCGGCTCTCCGAAGTGGAAGTTATCAAAGGAACCGCAAGAACGAACTGCCCGCTTGAAGCGCCCGAAAAGACGGAGGCGGAGGTGGAGGCGTTCACGCATCATCGGGCCGGTGGCCAGTCTGCTGATTGCAGTCGTGTGGTTCGGCTGGCGTACCTTCAAACTACTCGTCTTGATGGGCATCGCGCTGACTCTTCTGGCAGCCTTGTTGGTCGGCGTTGCGGACCTCAGCACATTCATACAGACACCGGAAGAGATACCCACAGAGGCAAACAAGCTCCTCGGGGAAGCGGATTCCTTCCTAGACAGTATGGCTGAAAGCCTGGCTGCCACGCCCGTTCCCACGCCCATCATCATAAGGTATCCGAACGACGCACAATTAGATGAGGCGACGATTGAACAATGGGTCGTTCACTATACGAACGAGGAACGCAGGGCGGACGGCCTAGTGGAACTGGTACACGACGTTTCGATCTCCGACTTTGCGAGGTCGCACAGCGAGCAGATGATCCAGTACGGATACGGGCATACCGTCCTAGGGATGGGGCCGACAGACCGTGCCACCCGTGCGGGCTACGAATGCCGTGTTATACAGATGGACGGCTCAATCAGCTACGGAGTGAGTGAGAATATCGCTAGGCATCCCCGAATCACTAAGTGGACTGGTCGAAGAGGTCAGGCCGTCTACCAGCTCGTCACCTTCTACGACAATTCACAGGCTATAGCAGAAGGTCTCGTGAAAGCGTGGATGGAGAGCCCCGGCCACAGAAAGAACCTTATGCACGTGCAGGCTCGCAGCATCGGAGTCGGGACCGCCATACTGGAGACCCAACAATATCGCCCGACAGCGGATGAGATTGCCCTAGTCCGCGAACTCGATGCGAGCCCTCACGCAACAATGGGCCGGACGCGGAGCAACAGTCTCAAGTGAGGAGAAGACATGACCACCCGAGATTTCGACATGACACATGACACGCTCAGGTCCCCGACACTCGATAAGCGCATCGAGGGCATAGAGGACTCAGTGGAGGTCATTCGTAGGAACCTATGCCGCGAGTGTTTACGGGTTCCTGGCATTAGACGAAACTTGGACAACATAGGCGAACAGGCATCAGACATCGCCGAGCACTATTAGGAAGGTGTCGCTGGTCTCGCGGTGTCGAGTCGCCGTTATAGCATCGTCGGATGGCGCGTGTTCCCCGGCCCGGCAAGGTCGATGTACCGCAGTCGCTTACCGACCGTCCCGCGCACCATCTTCGCCATCTGTGCGTTGGTGTCCAGCGGGCGGCTGTTGTGGCGACCGGAGAACTCGGTGACATAGCGGTGCAGGTGTTTGGCGCTCATCTTGTGATAGACGCCTATGTAGCCGCGCTGAAGCATCGACCAGAACGATTCCATCCCATTCGTGTGTGCCATGCCCCGGACGAACTCTTTGACGCTGTGCCTGACGGCCTCATGCGGGCGGCGGATGCCGACGTAGGCCCTTGCCTCGTCTGTGTAGACCTGAGCGTTAGGTTCCGTGCGTTCATAGACGAACCCCTGGAGCGTCGGCTTGTCCGTCGCCTCGACCACTTTAGCCGTGACCTGGTTCGTCTCTCGGTCCTTCATGCCGACAACAGCCGTCTTGCCGACTGGCCCGCGACCGGCGTTCAGCTTGTCCGCTTCATGCTTGTTCCGTTCCTTCCCGCCGACGTAGTGCTCGTCCACTTCGACCGGGCCGGCGAACTTGCCCGTGCCGATGTCCCACGCCTCGCGGAGTCGGTGCGCCATGTGCCAGGCCGACTTCTGGCTGATGCCGAGGTCGCGGTGGAGCTTCATGCTGGACACGCCCTTGAGGTTCGTCGAGTAGAGGTAGAAGGCTATTGCCCACTTGCTGAGCGGTAGATTGGAACCCTGCATGACCGTATCGGTCTTGACGCTGAAATCCCGCCTACAGTCGCGGCAGAGAAACGGCATAGGCTTGCGATTCTTTCGCGGGTGGATCGAGTCGCTATCACACCGAGGACACTTTATGCCGTCCGGCCAACGCTGTTCGATGAACCATGCTTCGGCGTCAGCCTCGTCGCTGAACTTCCGAATCGCGTCAATGAGTGTGATACCCTTGCGATATGATTTACCGGGTCCGCTCCACATATAAAACCCCCGTTTGGTCGTTCCTGTTTAGGAACTATTATACACAAACGAGAGTTCTAATTACAACCAATTACGTAGCTGATTTTGTGTAAGATTGGTTATAAGCCCCTATTCTAACGTATTGTTAACGAATGCGAGGATTCGCAAGTATCGAGGTGTGTGCTCAGATAGGCAATTCACCGTCTCCGCGATATACTACAAATACCATGTCGGCACGCGGCACAACATGCCTGTGACGGTGCGCTTCTTACGGGTTTTACATCTATGACCGAGCTTCGACAACTGTACGAACTCCAAGAACTCGACATTCAGATCGACGAGTTGACGGAAACGCTTGCCGACCTGGAATCCCGGCTGGCGGACGATTCTGTAGTGGCTGAAGCGAAGCGACGAGTCGCCGTCTTGGAGAACCACGCGGAACAGCTCGCCGCTCACCGCAGGTCAATCGACCGCGTCATAGAGGATCTACAGACGCGACTTGGGCGCACTCAAGAGCGTATGTACAGCGGTTCGATCAGGAGCGTGAAGGAAATGGAGGCGGCTGAGGAAGAGCGCGCCACCACGGAGCGGGACATCGCCGAGAACGAAGACCGCCTCCTCGATATCATGGTCAGGGCCGACGAAGTGGACGAAACTCTGGCCAAAGGACGGCAGGTCGTGAAGCGCCTGGAAGATCAGCGCAGCGCGGACGTCGCGGAGTTGACGCTAAAGGCGCAAGTGACGCGAGCCTCGCTCGATGATCTGACGCCCCGGCGCGACAGGACGTGGGATTCGATCTCCGCTCCTGTCCTCCATCGGTACGAGTCCTTGAGATCAAGCAGGGGCGGCATGGCGATTGCGAGGGTGGAGCGCGGGATGTGCTCAGGGTGCCGGGTGACACTCAGCACCTCGGAGCAGCAGCGCATCCGCTCTGCCGTCGACCCGATGCAGTGCAGCTCGTGTCACCGCATCCTCTACCTTCCGTGAGGTCGGCGAAATGAGAGCTATCGCATACTTTCGACTGCCCGACCCGACGACGGATGCCCTGGCGTCGATGGAGCACGACTTCAAGCGCTTCTGTAATTACAACATGCACCAGCCGTACCAGGTGTTCTTCACGGAAGGACCGAGCGTCGGAACCGCCGACGCCGCCTTCCAGCGAATGGTCGATTTCCTGGAGTCTTCGGGCAGCCAGTTCCTGGTTACGGCGCCGGACGCTTCCCATCTGGGTGGCGACCTCGAGTCGATCGCGCGGTCAATCGTCGAGCTCGACCGCCAGGGCGCCGAGGTCAAGTGCTGGGACGACGAATATCCCGACCCCTTTCAGAACATCTTCAATACCGAGGGGATTGCAGGCGTCTCGGTCACGAGGTCGCGCCGGGTCAAAGAGGCCATGGAAGCGCGGGCCCTGGAGGGGAACGTGCTCGGAAGGGTCCTGTACGGGTATCGGGCAGGGGAGAACGGGAATCTCGAAATCGTGCCCGAAGAGGCCAAGGTGGTCGAGCTGATATACCGACTGTACACGCGAGAAGAGCTAGGATTCCGGCTTATCGCGCAGGAGCTGAACGAGCGTGGGATCAAGACACGTCGCGGCGGAAGCTGGAACGTCGTCAGCATTCGAGACATCATTCGCAATCGGTCGTACATAGGCACCTACGAGCGGTTCGGCATTCGCCGTCCCGGAATGCACGAGGCGATCATTCCGAGGGAAGTGTTCAATGAGGCCGCTGAACGCCTGCGGTCTCGCAGGCCGACAGGCAGAATCATTCAGCCTGAGCCTTTCCTCCTGTCCGGGTTCGTGTACTGCGGCTACTGCGGGAACAAGATGATGGGCGTGACCCGCCGGCAGAGTTGGCGTCGCAAGACCGACAACCGGCGAGTCACGGGCGTGTACCGCTACTATCAATGCCAGTCGAAGAACAACCAGAGCACCTGCGACTACCATACGTGGAAGGAAGACAGGCTCGAACGCGAGGCTCTCACGCAGGTAAAATATACGGTGCTGGCCAGGGCCGCGGGAGTATTGCAGGACGACGGCGAAGAAGAGCGTAGGCGCGAGGTTGCGAACCTGCGGCGCGAGCGAGTGCGGAATGCAGAGCGCCTCTTCAAGCGCGCCATGCGACGGGCCGCCAAGAACGAGATCGGAACGCGGGAAGTGAGGGAGTACCTCGCCGCGCTCGACCTGGCGCGGAAGAGCGAAACGCGCAGCGATGAGCCGACCGATGTTATCAGCGTGCTCGACCACTGGGCCTCGCTCGACATCGAACGCCGCAAGGACTTCCTCTGGGAGCACGTCGCAAGAATCATCGTGCAGGACGACAAGGTCGAGGTCGAGGTGTGACGAGGCACTGCGCCGCGTGTTTCTCAGCGTGCATGAGAGAGTTCGGCATACAATAGAGACGCAAGGTCGCCGGGCGGCCGCTCCGATTCGTCGGGGAGGAAAGTCCGAGCACCACTGGGCAGGATGCCCGCTAACGGCGGGGCGGGGCGACCCGACGGAAAGTGCCACAGAAAACACACCGTCTCCCTTCATTGGGGGATAAGGGTGAAATGGCGAGGTAAGAGCTCACCGCCTCGGTGGCAACATCGAGGGCAGGGTAAACCCCATCCGGTGCAAGGCCAAATAGAGGGACACAAGGCGCCCAGCCTGTCCCCGGGTTGGCCGCTCGACCCTCTCGGCAACGGGAGGGCTAGATAGATGGTCGCTGCCCCACGCTCCATCGGGAGGAAGCCCTGAGGGGTGTAAACCAATCGAGCGTGGGGAACAGAACTCGGCTTACAGGCGGCCTTGCGTCTCGACAGGGTTGACGTTTCACGTCATTCCCACTGAAACGGGACGCTTGCACAACCTCGGCCCATGTCATTTCCCTGAAATTGGCCTAAATGCCACCGCCATCCGACATTCCCGCGAAAGCGGGATCCACTCCCCTGCGGCTGCCATCATCCGTCTGGCGACTGAAAGGGGCCGCCATTTTCATGTCTAGTAGTGTCCCGCGCAAAGGGACTTGGGGGATTCCTCTGAAAATAACTCACTCAGGCGGCTTGGAGGGTGATTTTGTACCCGAGGCTCTCCCTCCGTGTACACACTCAAGAGAATTGCGGCGCAGTTGTCATTGGGAGTAGATATCTCCCTGCGGTCGGGATGACGAGCTTGGAGATCGGCTATCCAAGTATTCTACTTGGCGCGCTCTTGGATCTCGTACAGCTTGGTGATCGCCTCTAGCGGGGTCATGGACGAAATGTCGAGGGCCAGCAGCTCGTCGATGACCGGGGGTGTCGTGGGCAGGAGCGAAAGCTGTTGGGCCTCGACGGTGGGAGGTGAGGGGCCTCCGTTTGCCGCTGGAGACGATGACTTTCCCTCCAGCTCCGTGAGGACCTCCCACGCGCGGTTGATGACGGCGGCGGGCATCCCAGCCAGGCGGGCGACGTATACACCGTAGCTCCTGTCGGCCCCGCCCGGCACGATTCGATGGAGGAAGACTACCTCGCCGTCCTCCTCAGCGACGGCGACATTGTAGTTCCGCACCCTTGGCAGGACCTCGGCCAGCTGCGTCAACTCGTGGTAGTGGGTGGCGAACAGGGTCTTGCATCCAGCACGGGGGTGGTTGTGTATGAACTCTGCCACCGCTCGCGCGATGGCCAGCCCGTCGTAGGTGCTCGTTCCGCGCCCTATCTCGTCAAGGATGACGAGCGACCGGGGCGTGGCGTGATTGAGGATCGTCGCCGTCTCCAGCATCTCGATCATGAAGGTCGACTGTCCGGTCGAGAGATCGTCCTGGAGACCGACGCGGGTGAAGATGCGGTCGACGACGCCGACGGTCGCTGAGTCGGCGGACACGAAGCTGCCGATCTGCGCCATGAGCGTGATGACCGCGACCTGCCGGATGAAGGTCGATTTGCCCGCCATATTCGGGCCGGTGAGCATGATGACCTGCTCATCGCGAGTGGAAAGCCGGATGTCGTTGGGCACGAACTTGCCGGCCTCGATTGTCCTCTCGACGACGGGGTGCCGTCCCTGCACGATGGTGATGGTATCTCCCTCATTCAGTTCGGGCCGGACGTAGCCCTGCCGCTCGGCGACCTCGGCCAGGGACGTGAAGGCGTCCACCTGTGCGACCGCCCGCGCAACGGTCATGATGGGGCCGGCTGCGTACGCGACCTGCTTGCAGACCTGCCGGAACAGGCTCGACTCCAGCTCCGCGATGCGCTCCTGCGCGTTGAGGATGAGGGACTCGTATTCCTTCATCTGCGGGGTGATGAAGCGCTCGGCGTTGACCAGGGTCTGGCGGCGGATGTACTCCTCGGGCGCCTGTGACAGGTTCGCCCGGCTGATCTCGATGTAGTAGCCGAAGACCTTGTTGTATCCGACCTTCAGGGACTTGATGCCCGTCCGCTCGCGCTCGGTCTTTTCCAGCGACGCGATATAGTCCTGCGCCTCACGGGAAGAGTTTCGGAGCCTGTCCAGATCGTCGGAAAAGCCCTGCCGTATGACTCCGCCGTCTCCGACACTGAGCGGCGGATCGTCCGTAATCGCACGACCGATGAGATCGACGGTCTCCGATGCGTCTTGTACTCCGTTCGTGAGCCATGCGACCGTCGGCGCGTCGTCGTCCTGGCCGAGGATGGCCCAGATTTCGGGCGCGGCGGCTAGGCTTCTTCCCAAACCTACCACGTCGCGGGGAGTCGCGGCGGAGGCGCTCACCTTGTTGATGAGCCGCTCGATGTCCGCGATCTCTTGGAGCACAGCGGTCACGCGGCTTCGGCGGACGGCGCTGCGGTGGAACCACTCGACCGCGTCCTGCCGTTTTGACAACTCTGCCACGTCGAGGAGGGGCCGCCCCACCCAGCGGCGAAGCTGTCGCGCGCCCATCGAGGTTTTGGTGCGGTCGAGCACGGCGAGCAGGGACGCCCCGGCATCCCCTCCCCAACGCCCGCCCTCGAAGAGCTCGAGGTTGCGCCGCGTCTGCGGGTCGAGCACCATGTACGACTTGGTGGAGTAGGTGTAGAGCGAGTTCAGCTGTCCGAGAGCGCCGCTTCTATGGTCTTCGAGGTACCGGACGATGGCCCCCGCGGCTCGGACGGCCAGCGGCAGGCGATCGCACCCGAACCCCTCCAGGGACGTGACCCCGAATGCGTTGTGGAGGGCCTCCCTCGCCCAGTCCTCGTTGAACATGTCCGACGGGACGGTCGTTATCGAGACATCGTCACCGCTTTCCGTCCGTCCGTCGCCGGTATCGGGCGGGAGGTCTCCTTCGGCAACGAGCAACTCGGCCGCTTCCAGACCGGCCAGCTCGACCGGGAGGTGAGAGGTGGGGAACTCGCTGGTGGCGAACTCGCTGGTGGTGATGTCCACGTAGGCCAGACCGGCCCTGTCGCCATCGGTGACGGCGGCTGCCAGGTAGTTGTTCGCCTTCCTGTCGAGGATCGAGTCCTCAATCACGGTGCCGGGCGTTACGACGCGGACGACCTCGCGGTCGACGATGCCGCGAGATGCCGCGGGGTCGCTGGTCTGCTCGCAGATGGCGACGCGGTAACCCTTCTTGATGAGTTTGGCCAAGTAGCCGTCGAGAGCGTGGTAGGGAATGCCTGCGAGAGGGACCCGCACGCCCTTGCCCATCTCACGCGACGTGAGGGCGATTTCGAGTTCCCGCGATATAAGCCGCGCGTCGTTATCGAACGTCTCGTAGAAATCGCCCATGCGAAACAGTAGGACCTCGTCCTGGTGCTGCTTCTTGATGCGGAGGTACTGCTTTCGCGCGGGGGTGGACATTTAGGTTGGCGGACCGAGTGGGGATGTTCCCCATTCTAGCGGAGCGAAGGAATGGGAGAAAGGGAGCGCAGCTGCCGATCTAGTCGTCCTGCTTCCAGAAGCGCTCTTCTTCGACTTGGAAGCCCCGCGGAATGAACCGCTCTTTGACGTCTTCGATCATGCCAGGGTGACCGCAGGCGTAAATGATCGTGTCTTCGGGCGTGAGCCCGAATTGATCGGCGTGCTTTTCGGTTATGGCGTTGACGCGGCCGGTCTCACCCGTCCATCCGGCGTTCTGTTCTTCCGTGGGCCTGCTGATGGTTGGGACGAATGTGATGAGGTCGGGGTTCTGTTTGGCGAGACGCCGCAGCTCGGTGTCGTACGTGAACTCATCGACGTAGCTCGCTCCCTGCAGCACGTAGAAATGATGTCCCGAACGGTGGTGGTACAGGTAGTCGCGAAGGATGCTGGCAAACGGCACGATGCCGGTGACGGTCGCCACCATGAACTGGTTGGGCATGGCGGGCTTGAAGATGAATATCCCCTTGGCCCTGGGACGGATCGTCACGGTATCGCCGGGATGCAGGTCCCAGATGAGTGGCGTGAGGTTCCCTTCCGGAGGTGGCACAAGCTCCACGAAGAGTTCAAGCTCCTCCTCATGGGGTGCAGAGACGATGGAATAAGCTCGCTCGATTCCGCCGCTGCCTATCGTGCAGTACTGTCCCGCCTTGAACGTGAACCCCTCCGGCTTCTCGATCCACATCAAGAGAAGATCGTGGGTTATGTCCTCGCGACGCGTGACCCGCGTGTCGACTATCTTCGGCCGCGGTCTTCGCTTTCCGGCTGGAGTGATGGTCACGACGTTTCAGTCTCCCAGATCCCGTGCGAGATCGTGGTGGGTGTACTGCTCCTTTCGCACTCTGATGTCGAAGTACAGGACCGTTATCGCGATGGTTGCTAGCGGAGTCACGACAGCCGAGAACACAGTCGACAATAGTAAGACTAGGGGGGGTGGCAGAAATATTCCTGCCGGCAAGAATATGATGAGCGTCGCCCCGAAGACTGCCAGCGCAATTGCTAAGAAGAAGCCGAACGTCCTCCACCAGTTTCCCTGGACAACGTTCCAACTGCGTTTAACGGCATCCGTGGGGTCAAGCTGTTCAATCGCTACGGCGTGGATCACGAAGAGTAGAACGACGACAGCGAATATCAGCAGAGGAATGCCGATGACCAAAATCGACAGTACGAACGGAACAATTAAGATGAGCAGGAAGAGCACAAAAGCGCCGAGCAGCTTGGGAAAGCGCGCCCATGCGTATTCATAGCTGCGCTGCACGAGCACGGGACGCCCGAGGAAGTGTCTGCCGACGGCTTGGATCATTGCCCCACTCGCGAGGATGTAGATCGGGAAGTAAATCAATACACCTAGGGCTTCAAAAAGGTTGATCGGGAGGGGTTCAGGGGGTTCTTGTCCCTCAGCGACGGGAAATTCAAAGTTGAATGTGGGACCGATCTCCATCTGCGAGATGATCCCGCCAATCAGGAGGGGGATCTGCGGCAGCAGAGCGATCAAGATGAACGGCAAGAGGTGTCCGCCGTAGACCGAAAAGGTGGAGTCTACTAGGTCTCCGAACCCGCCGTGTGGGAGCGGTGGAGGCTCGTGGCCGGCGGGCGTGAGGTATGGGGTTTCCGGAGGGTCTGTCGACTCGTCGTCGGCGATTTCTTGGAGGGTAGCGCCACAATTACGGCAGAACCGAGCGTCGGCGGCATTCTCGTTTTTGCACTGTGGGCAGATCATTGGAGGCAGCGATACATCAGTCGGCTGCCGCCGCGACCTCGTCCACCCGTTGGACGCGGACGCGAGTCAGAGGAAGGGTCCCGAAATTGAGCATCGGGTCTGGGCTGTTGGAAGCCTCAATCTCGGTCATCCTGTTGCCGAAGATTAGCGTGGTGGAGACCAGTCCCCTCAACGGCGAGGAGAACCGTGCGACACCCCGCAGGGTTTGGCTTGCCGAGACGACCTCGACCCACTCGCCTTCGCGGATGCCGAGCATCTCGCCGTCCTGCCGATGCAACTCTATGATCTCGCCGCGCCTGATGACGTTGCGCTTGCCCATTTTCTCGACGGTCATCTCCTCGTCGGCATCGTGCAGGACGCGGCCGGTTGCCAAGACCAACGGATATTCCGCGTCCGGCGCGGGAGCTTCGACAGGTCCTGGTAAGGACATGGGCATGAGCCGTGGGCGGTGTTCCTCGTAGTCGTAGAGGACTTGGGTATCGGACATGTCGGCGGCTAGGCACGGCCACTGGAGGCCGCCCGATGCCAGACGCTCGTAGGTGATTCCGCCGTAGATCTCGACGATGTTGTTGATCTCATCAAACACGGTTTCGGCATTGGGGTGTTCAAACCCGCTCGCGCCCATCTCACGCGCTATGCGACTGATCGACAGCCAGTCAGCGTCTTCCTCGCCCTTCACGTCCAGAGCAGGGGAGATTAGTTGCACCCTGCGCTCCAAGTTCGTTACGGTGCCCTCGGTCTCCGCGAGCGTTGTCGAAGGTATCACGACATCTGCCGACTCGGTGATCTCGCTCGTGAAGGAGTCGAGGACCACCAGGAATTCGAGCTTGCCGAGGGTCTCGATGAATTCGCCAAGTTCGCCGTTCGTGTAGTTCGGGCTGTTGCCGAGCAGCATGAGCGCGCGTATGCGACCGGACTCGATTGCTTGGGTAAGCTCACGGACAGACACGCCGTTACCGGTCGAAAGGGACGCTTCCCACACGTCGGCAATTTCAGAACGCGCATCGTCATCGTTGACCGGCACGTAGCCGGGCAGGAAATCTGGGACCGCTCCCACGTCGCGCGCGCCCTGCTCGTTGGCACCCTGATAGAGCGGGTAGAGTCCCGTGGAAGGGCGCGACATATTGCCGGAGGCCAAGCAGAGGTTGGCGAGGGCGGTGACGCAGTCCTCGCGGAACTCCGGCTGAACCGTTTCGAGGCCGTACAGGACCGACGCCGGGGCGTTTGTGGCGAGGAGACGGGCGGCAGTCTGCATTTCTTCTCTTTGGAGGCCCGTCGCCTGCTCGACCTGAAGCAGGTCGAAGTTCCAAAGGCTGTTCTTGAAGTCCTGCACGCCGTCGCACTTCTCGGCAAGGAACTGGTGGTCGTCGAGCGATTCGTCGACGATGACGCGGAGCATCCCGCCGATGAGGGCCGTCTCGCTGCCGGGCCGTGGACGCAGCCACACGTCGGCGAACCGGGTGAGCTCCGTCTCGCGCTGGTCGATGACGATCAGTTTGGCGCTCTCTTTAATCGCCTTCTTGATGGGAACGGCCGAGACGTTCTGCTCCTCGGTGATGTTGCTCGACACGACGAGGAAGCACTTTGAGCCTTCGAGGTCGCTGATCGAGTTTGTGGCGGCGCGGTAGCCGAGCATCGCTTCCAGAGACGGGAATAGCTCAGGTCTCAGGTTGGACGCTACATCGACATTGTGCGTGCCCATGACGACACGGGCGAACTTCTGGGCGATGTACAGGTCCTCGTTGGTGTTTCGCTCCGAGCCGATTACGGCGAACCCGTCGCCCTTGAAGTCGGAGAGCTTTTCAGCGACGCGGTCGATGGCCTCCAGGGTCGTCGTTTCACGCAGTTCGCCGTCGACGCGGACGAGGGCGTTCCGGAGGCGTCTCTTGCTGTTTACGTACTCAAGCCCGAACTTGCCCTTGACGCACAACTGGCCCTGATTCGATTCGCCGTGACGGTCGCCGACCGTGCGGATCAGGCGATTGCGCTTGTCGATCTCCATCGTCACGCTGCACCCGACGGGGCAGTTGGTGCACACGCTCGTGACCTTCTTCACGGCCTTGTCCCACTTGTGGACCCGCTCGACGAGGGCACCGGTGGGGCAGACGTCGATGCACGCGCCGCAGAATTCGCAGCCCGATTCGAGTAGCGACGTGCCCTGCGACGTCCCAATGAGGCCCTTGCCACCGCGTTCGGTGAAGGCGAGGGCGTCATCTCCGCGGATCTCGCTGCAAATTCGCACGCATCGCCCGCAGACGATGCACAGGTTCAAATCCATGTCCCAGAACGGGTCGGCCACGGCCTGAGGGAGGTGTCGGTTGTTGTAGGTAAGATCGGTGTCGAGCTCCATTTCGAGCCAGCGGACGGTGTCCTTGAGCTCGCAGCGTTCGTTCTTGGGGCAGGTGACGCAGCGGTCGTTCACGCCCACGTGACGCAGGCAGATGTCCTCCGGGCCGCAGAGCTCGATGCGGTGGCAGTTCAGGCATCCGTGCGGGTGCTCCGATATCAGCAGGTCCATAATGCCGCGGCGAAGGTCGGTCACGGGTTCGGTCTTCGTGCGCACGACCATGTCCGGCCCGACCGGCACGGTGCATGACGCCAAGGTTGCCGTTCCGCGCGGGCCGTCGATCTCGACGACGCACATCCGGCACGCGCCGAAGGACTTCATGCCCGGGTAGTAGCACAGATAGGGCACGTAGAATCCGTTGTCCATCGCCGCCTGCAGGACGTTCGTCCCCGGCTTGGCCGTTATTTCCTTCCCGTCGATCGTGATGGTGATGTCGTCTGCCATTCGGCAACTCCGAGTGGTGTCAACCGTGAAGTCAGGGGCCGTGACGAAAATATGTCCGGCGTCGCGCCAATTGCGTCTATATGGTTACCTTGAGCGGCTGCGGCCCCTGGAAGTCCTCCGCGTATGGGCGGGTGGTCTTCGGGGAGTAGAACCGTGTGGATGTCCTTCCGGTGGGGTCGCGCCGTTCCGTGATGTGGGTTTCAAACTCCTCGCGGAAATGGGTGAGGGCCGAGCTTATGGGGTTGAATCCGAGCTGGCCGTGTGCGCAAAGAGAGCCGATCTTCATGGTCGTGCCCACTCGCTCGCAGGCCTCCATGTCTCCGGGTCTGCCCTCGAACCGAGCGATCCGCTCGATCTGATCGAGGAGCTGCGTCATACCGAGCCTGCAGGGGAAGCACTTGCCGCACGATTCGTACTGGCAGAAGGCAACGAGCACCCGGATCAGGTCAACGACCGACGCATCTTCGTCTCCCACGATGATGCCGCCGGAGCCGAACATCGCGCCGGCCTGCTGCATCTCGTCGAAGTCGATGTGGAGCGCGAGGCTTTCGAGTCCGATGACGCCGCCGAGCGGTCCGCCCGTCTGAAGGAGCTTCATCTGCTTGCCGTTGGGGACTCCGCCGCCGATCTCCTCGATGACCTGGCCCATGGTCATGCCCATCTCGACCTCGTAGATGCCGGGATAGGTCACGTTGCCGGTCAGGCAGGCGATTGCGGTGCCGGTGCTGTTGTTGACGCCGATGTTGGAGAACCACTCGCCGCCGTTCAGGACGATCTGGGGAGCATACGAGAAGGTCTTGACGTTGTTGATCGTCGTCGGCTTCATCCACAGTCCGGCGGCTGCCGGGAACGGGGGTTTGGAACGCGGCATGGAGCGCTTGCCCTCGATGGCTTCCATCATTCCCGTCTCTTCGCCCGCGACGTAGGAATCGCCGGTCAGCGCCACCTCGATATCGAAGCTGAAGTTGCTTCCGAGGATGTTCTTTCCCAGGATGTTCTTAGCGTAGGCGTCCTCGATGGCCTTCTCCACGCGGTCAATGGGGCCGTCGTGGCCGTGCCGGACGAAGACGTATCCGTTCGTCGCCCCGGTTGCATACCCCGCGAGGATCATCCCTTCGAGCAGCGTGTGTGGATCGCTTTCGAGTATGGCCTTGTCGTTGAAGGCGCCGGGGTCGCCCTCCTCGCAGTTGCAGGCGATGTACTTGACCGGACCGGGCGAGTTGACCATGAAGCTCCACTTGAGTCCTGCCGGGAAGCCCGCGCCTCCGCGGCCTCGGAGGTTGGATGTCTTCATCTCGTCGATCACGCCGTTCGGCTCCATCTGGAACAGGGCCTTGTTGAGGGCAGCGTACCCGTCGTTGGCGACGTACTGCAGGATATCGCCGGGGGCGATGTGACCAGCGTTTCGCATGGCGATGCGTCGCTGCAACGAGTACTGCGGCATGGAACCCAGGTCGGAAACGCCATCGATGGGATCGTCGCCCAGGTAGGCGAACGCGAGGCCCTTGGGCACACGATCCCCGACGATGTACTCGTCAATAATGGTCGGTACGTCCTCAGGAGTGACGCGGCTGAAGAGCAGTCTCGAATTGCCCGGCTTGAGCACGTCGACAAGCGGCTCGGCGTAAGACAGGCCTAGCGTGCCAACCTCGTCGACGGTCGCCTCGATGCCGCGTTGATCTAGCTCGGAGCGAAGAGCCTCGACGACCTCCAGCGCACCTGCGGCCTGGCCGTTCAGCTCGGTACCAACCCGAATCCACGGCCGCTCGCCCGCGGTGAGTTCCTGCCATCGCGCGTCGGCTTTCGCTCTCAGGTCTTCGTATGCGCTCACGTGATCCTCGCGCTAGCTAGTGGGAGCCGTTGTCCTCGATACCGTCGATCAGCGCGACCGTCCGCTCCGGCGTCATTCGACCTCGCAGGTGGTGGTCGATGCTGATGACCGGTGCCTGCGCGCACGCGCCGAGGCAGGTGTTGTACCGGACCGTCAATCGACCGTCCGGGGTCTCGCCCTCTTCCTCCAGGCCGATGTGCTCCAAGGTACGTTCGATAATGGTCGTCGCGCCCACCAAGTGGCAGCTTGGACCCCAGCATATTTCTACCGTATGCTCGCCCGCCGGGGTGAAGCGAAAGTTCTTGTAGAAGGACGCTACGCCCCACACCTCGTTGATGCTCGCCTCAGTGTAGGCGGCCACCTCGTCGATGGCCTCGTCGGGGATGTAGCCCAACTCGTCCTGGGCGGCAAGCAGGGACGAAAGAACGGTGACAGTGGGCCGCTTTGGGTTGGTGATGGCCTGCCGAACACGTTCGCGCAGGTCTTCGCTAGCAACGGTCAACGACGAGACCCCAGTCCGCTAATCATTCGCCGCAATCATAGCACAACGGCAGGGGCGCAACAACGCGCTATCAGGCATGGGAAGTGCTAGGTTGGAGAGGGTTGGGGAACCCCCTTAAACGTCACAGGTTCTCAACAGTGGACTGTATTCGAAAGTCGGGCAGTGTCAGGGTGACGAACGACGGCGTTCCCGCCGACGCCGGAAATCCATTCAATCCACGCCGGTGAAACTCGCCACTTTCTAGCTGCAATATGATAGCATATTGCTTGCATATTCGTGGAAGGAAGCCTATGGGAAGTCTAACGATACGAAATCTCGACGATAGAGTGATCGAGACCTTGAAGGCACAGGCGAAGGCAAACCAACGTTCGCTGGAATCGGAGGTCCGTTACCTGCTCACCCAGAGAGTCGACCGGGACGCCCGTATCGCGAACTTTCGAGAGCGAACGCTTCGGATTGCCGGCGCCACCCCCGATGTGTCCCAGACCGATAGCGTCGATCTCTTGCGTAAAGACCGAGACAGGTGAAGCTGACCGTCGATGCAAGCGTAGTCGTCAAGTGGTTCGTGCGCGAGTTGCTGTTCGAAGAAGCGCGTTTGCTGCTCGCCCATCCAGTTGATCTATACGCGCCCGATATTCTGTTGGCCGAGTTCGCCAACACCATCTGGAAAAAGGTTCGCCGCGGCGAGATTCCCGACGCACAACCATATATGGACGAGTTGCCGCGGTTGAGTGAGATCGTCACCCTACGTTCTGTCCACGAACTCATTGCGAGCGCAGGGTGGATGGCGAGAGAGATAGACCATCCGGTCTACGATTGCCTCTATCTCGCTTGTGCTGAAGCTACCGAGTCGCTACTGGTAACAGCCGATCGAAGGTTCGCAGACAAAGTCAGCGACAGATATCCAATCGTCGATGTCCATTATATAGGGGCAGAGGGTTTTGTGGACAAGCTGCTACTTGCGGACCAACTGTGATGACCGGCTGGCGGTGCAAATGGGGGAAAAGACACAACCATGATGCAGGCGGATATATTTGACCTCGATGGAACGATTTTGGATAGCTTCAGCGGTCTCAGCTGGACTTTGTACATTCAGGCTGCGTAGGTCAGCGATTCTATGAATCTATTGAATAGCGGCGTTGGGACTTTCGTGATGTCGGGTTTGTCCTGCGACATGGAAAAAGTCTCACAAGCGCTCCACATATGACGACGCACCAACGCGATCGCGTCTACGAAGGTCGGCGCGGGCTTGGCATACCAGGCGGCGGCGCGGGGCTTGCAAGGCCGTTGCTTTTGCAGCAGATGAGCCGCGACGGTTATCCACGAGAACAGTCCCAACAGAACCGGCGTGGTACGGGCTATGGCGCGATCGGACCATTGGCGTTGAGTCTCTACTCCCAGGTGAGTGCGGACTTCCTGGAAGAGCCTGCCCCGTACTGGATACGGGGTGACTTCCAGCTGCCATCGCAACACGAACCATTCAATGATTCGGGTGGGCTCGACGTTGAGATCGGTGCACAATAGAGCTTGTGGCTGGAACTCACCCATCGGGTCGCGTATCAAGACCCAACGGATAGGGACTGGAGCCTTGCCGCAGTGATACCAGACCGCTGTATGAGAGGCAATCTCCACTCTACGCAAGATACCGTCGTACCAAGGGATCGTCACGCCTGTCCGGAGGGTTGTCGGTTGGTCGGCGAGTTCCTTGAGGGTGGGCAGCCGTTGGCCTTTGATGCGCGGACGACCGATCTGTCCTGGCAGTCGAGGTGGAGCGGGTTCATAGAGCGCGGCATCCATGCGCAATCTGGTGATGAAGGTGACGGGGCTGGACATGGACTGACAGAAGGCGAGCAGATCGAGGGCAGCGTAACTGCTGTCGGCGACCACTACCACCGTGCGGTTGGGCAGCCAGCGACGAAGCTGGATGATCATCTGACGCGCCCAGTCGGTGATCTTTTTGTGAGTCCGCCCCATCTGCTGACAGTATCGCTCAGAGGGGGCGAGTGCTGTCAGGACAGGCAGCGCCCATGTCCGACGCGCCCAGGGTATGGGGGTCAGCCACATCAGGCTTATCCAACGCAGGCCGGATGCCTTGACGAAATGACTTGCGCTGGAGCGCACTGCGTCACGATAGATACCCTTGGCCTTGATCCGCCTGCCACGCCGCCGCTCCAGGGTCTCGTCGATCCCAAACACCAGCGGGCCATCGCCCTGATCAAGGTGTTGGATTAACAGGTGCAGCAAGACACGGCCTACCTTGAGCGGCGACCACACGGCGCGGTCCTGGCCACGCGCAAGCGCACCGTCACCTACGGTTTGCTTCTGAGACTTTCTGCATGTCGTCGCAGAAACCCGATATGCAAGAAGTCCCAACGCCCATGATCAACAGATTCATTGAGTCGCTGACCTACGCGGCGTGAATGTACAAAGTCGAGCTAATAGGCCGCCAGCGTACGCATGGCCTTGACGATGCGGTCGGTGTCGATGAGGAAGACGGCCTCCAACGTTGGGCTGAATGGCATCGGCGGCACTTCCGGTCCGGCGAGACGCATGACGGGACCGTCGAGGTACTCGAATGCGTGCTCCGCGACTATGGCGGCAACCTCTCCGCCTACGCCGAGCAGCTTGGTGTCCTCATGCACGACGAGGACCTTGCCGGTCTTTCTGGCGGATGCCAGGATTGTTTCCTCGTCGAGGGGACGGATGGTGCGAAGGTCGACGACTTCCACGCTGACGCCCTCGCTGTCGAGTATCTGCGCTGCCTCGATGCAGTGGTGGAGCATCAGACCGTAGGTGACAACCGTAAGGTCGTCGCCTTGGAGCTTCACGTCGGCGACACCTATGGGGATGGTGTAGTCCTCATCGGGCACGTCGCCGCGCACGAGCCGGTAGGTGCGCTTGTGTTCCAGGAACACGGTGGGGTCGTCGTCGCGGATGGCACTCTTGAGGAGGCCCTTGGCGTCGTAGGGCGTTGCGGGCGTGACAACTTTGAGGCCGGGCGTGTGCCCGAAGAAGGCCTCGGCGCTTTGGGAGTGGTAGAGCCCGCCGCGGACGCCTCCGCCCTGCGGGGCACGCAGGACGAGTGGGACGTTGAGCTGGCCGGCGGTGCCGTACCGCACGCGGGCCGCCTCGCCGACGATCTGGTTGATCGTGGGCCAAATGAAGTCGGCGAACTCGATTTCGGCGATGGGGCGCATCCCGTTCATCGCGGCGCCGAGGGCGATTCCCGCTATAGACGATTCGGCCAGCGGCGTGTCGATGACTCTCTCCGGGCCGAACTCCTCGATGAAGCCGTCCGTCGCGAGAAAGACGCCACCCCGCGCGCCGATGTCCTCGCCCATGACGAAGACACGATCATCGCGTCTCATCTCTTCGCGCATGGCGTCTCGGACCGCTTCTATGACCGTCTGAAGGGCTATTGTGTTTCTCCTATTCCTTAATACCCGTTCTTTCTCTGGTCGACTGGAGCGGGGTCGTCATTTCTATTGAGGGGCGCCGGATTGCGTACCGTCTGCGTAGACGTGCATGAAGAATTCTTCGGTAGAGGGGTAGGGTGCGTGGTCGATGTAGTCGGTAGCCTCGTTTACTTCTCGTTTGGCATCGTCCCGAATTTTCGCGTCGTTCTCTTTAGTCAAGATTCCGTTTGCGAGGAGTTGCTCATTCAGCATTCGTACGGGGTCGCGCTCGCGGGCCTTGTCGATATCCTCTCGGAGTCGGTAGCGGCTGTCGTCGTCGTCGCTGGTGTGGGGGAGGTATCGTTCGACCATGGTCTCTATGATTGTCGGGCCACCCCCGGAACGGGCGCGGTCCGCCGCCTCAGACGTGGCCTCGTGGACGGCCATGACTTCGGTGCCGTCGACGACGATTCCCGGCATTCCGTAGCCCTCGGCGCGGCCGGCGACGCTGTCGACGGCCATCTGCTGGGCTAAGGGGACTGAGATCGCATAGCCGTTGTTTTCGCACAAGAAGATGACGGGCAGCTTGTGAACGGCGGCATAATTCATCGCCTCGTGACAGTCACCGACGCTCGACGCGCCGTCGCCGAAGTAAACGATGGTCACGGTGTCCTCGCCGCGCATCTTGGACGCAAGGGCGGAGCCGACGGCCTGGGGTATTTGGGTTCCTACAACGTTGGACAGGTTTATCATCCGGTGGCGCGGCGATGCTCCGTGCGTTGGGAACTGCCGGGCGCCGGCGAGAGGCTCTCCCGCCTTCGCGGTGAATCCGAGCATGATCTCGCGCGGCGTTAGGCCGAGTGCGACCAGCACAGCCAAGTCGCGGTAGTAGATGTAGAAGTGGTCCTGCCCGATGCGGAGGGCGTGGACGCTCCCGATTTGTGCAGCCTCGTGTCCCTGGGCAGAGGCGACGATGGCGGCCTTGCCCTGACGGTTGAGCATCCAGACGCGCTCGTCGAGCGTTCGACAGAGGACCATCTGCCGGTACATTTCGAGCACGCGCTTGGAGCCGGGAGTTGATGTCGGCGGGGATGCGACCGTATCCGTTTGAACGTCGTCCATGCCGAGATTATATGGTTGAGGGAAGTGTGAGTCAAAATGTCGATGGCATATGGCGACGGCAGGGCACGGAGGCACGCCCGACTGACATTCTGGCGTTACGCCTTGAATTGTTCGCCGTTTGCATGGTGTGTCGGTACTTCGATTGGGTGCGACAGGCCGGGAACAGTTCCACAGGATCGTCGGAAACACGAGGATTCCTGCATATAGCGGTTGACACGTCTACGCGGTCGCGGTATGATGTTTGTCCGTGCCGCGCGAAGTACGTGGGCGGTACGGGTTTTGCACCTTAACAACTGGATAGTGAAAGGAAATCGTCAAACACTTAGAGTTTGATCCTGGCTCAGGACGAACGCTGGCGGTGCGCTTAATGCATGCAAGTCGGACGAGAACGGCGGCTTCGGTCGCTAAGTAAAGTGGCAGACGGCTGAGTAACACGTAAGTAACCAACCCCGGAGCGGGGAATAATCATGAGAAATCGTGCCTAATACCCCGTACGTCCCAACAGGCGTTGCCGTTGGGGGAAAGGCTTCGGTCGCTCTGGGACGGGCTTGCGGCCTATCAGGTAGTTGGTGGGGTAAAGGCCCACCAAGCCATAGACGGGTACCCGGTGTGAGAGCACGAACGGGCAGAGGGGGACTGAGACACGGCCCCCACTCCTACGGGAGGCAGCAGCAGGGAATCTTGCGCAATGGGCGAAAGCCTGACGCAGCGACACCGCGTGGAGGAAGAAGGCTTTCGGGTCGTAAACTCCTTTTCTCGGGGAAGAGAACGGACGGTACCCGAGGAATAAGCATCGGCTAACTACGTGCCAGCAGCCGCGGTAATACGTAGGATGCGAGCGTTGTCCGGATTTACTGGGCGTAAAGGGCGAGTAGGCGGCCCGTTAAGTCTCATGTGAAATCTCCCGGCTCAACTGGGAGGGGTCATGAGAAACTGACAGGCTTGAGGTCAGCAGAGGAAAGCGGAATTCCCGGAGTAGCGGTGATATGCGTAGATACCGGGAGGAACACCAGAGGCGAAGGCGGCTTTCTGGGCTGCACCTGACGCTGAGGCGCGAAAGCGTGGGGAGCGAACCGGATTAGATACCCGGGTAGTCCACGCCCTAAATGGTGGATACTAGACATGGGGGGTATCGACCCCCTCTGTGTCGTAGCTAACGCGTTAAGTATCCCGCCTGGGGAGTACGGCCGCAAGGCTAAAACTCAAAGGAATTGACGGGGGCCCGCACAAGCAGCGGAGCGTGTTGTTCAATTCGATGGCAAGCGAAGAACCTTACCAGGGCTTGACATGTTTCCGACAGTCCCCGAAAGGGGGCCTTCCTTCGGGACGGATTCACAGATGTTGCATGGTCGTCGTCAGCTCGTGTCGTGAGATGTTGGGTTAAGTCCCGCAACGAGCGCAACCCTTGTCGTTAGTTACCTTGTCTAGCGAGACTGCATGTAAAAAACATGAGGAAGGTGGGGATGACGTCAGATCAGCACGGCTCTTACGTCCTGGGCTACAAACACGCTACAATGGCCTGAACAAAGGGTTGCCAAGGCGCAAGCCGGAGCCAATCCCACAAATCAGGCCTCAGTTGGAATTGCAGGCTGAAACTCGCCTGCATGAACGTGGAGCTGCTAGTAACCGCAGGTCAGCACACTGCGGTGAATACGTTCCCGGGCCTTGTACACACCGCCCGTCACGTCATGGAAGTCGGTAACACTTGAAGTCGCCCGGCTAACCTTATGGGAAGTAGGCGCCGAGGGTGGGATCGGTGACTGGGACGAAGTCGTAACAAGGTAGCTGTACCGGAAGGTGCGGCTGGATCACCTCCTTTCTAGGGAGTATGGAATTCTCCGATTCGTCGGAGGGCTCCTAGGTCGATCGGTGGGTGGAGGTCTCTCGAACAACGGGTAGAGCCGGACCTCGATGAAAGTCGGGGAGAGCTCCTCGGAAGAAGAGGGCCGTCCCAAGAAAGACTCACCGTCACTCCGTGTTCCGAGTAATTCGGAGCACTTGGTTCACACAGAAACTCTAGATTTCCTTTCACTGTCCAGCGGTTAAGGCAGGGGTCGAGGCAACTCGGCCCCTTCTCTTTGTCTTCCGATCGCCTTAGAATGGTCGAAACACCTGTCGGCCATTGTGCGGTTGGCGATTTGGAGGGTCACCTCCTCCACCAAGATTCGTGGGGCTGTAGCTCATCAGGGAGAGCGCATCCTTTGCAAGGATGAGGTAGGGGGTTCGAGTCCCCCCAGCTCCACCACTCCAACTCTTTCTCTACCATTCCCCGTCTGTCTCTTGGTGTCTCAGCAAGCGTCTTGTTCGTAGCTGTTTCAAGTGTCAATTAGGCCCGTTTCGCCTAGTTGAAGCATCCCCGACGGTCTCCCCCAATCCCTTGTTATCTTACATCAATTGTGGTAATTTTTGTGGTAACAGATTGAGGAGGTTTGCACAGCGTGAAGCTATCGGCAACAAGGGTGAAGGCACTCAGGGACCCCGGCCGCTACTCGGACGGCGACGGCCTGCACCTGTTCATAAACAAGAGAGGCCGCAAGAGCTGGGTGCAGCGGATAACCGTTGACGGTCGGCGGCGCGACATCGGTCTGGGCGGGTATCCGAAGGTATCGCTGGGTCAGGCGAGGAAGCGGGCATCCGACAACCGCGAGACGATTGGAAACGGGAAGGACCCGGTAGCGGAAAAGCGCAGGCCCTCTACCCCCACTTTCAGTGAGACCGCCCATACCGTCCACGAAGCAAACAAGCCTCGCTGGCGCAACGGAAGCCACACCCGGGCGTGGATTCAGACCCTCGAACGACACGCTTTCCCCAAGATCGGCAACAAGCCCATCGACACCATAAGCCGCACCGACGTGTTGACGGTGCTTACACCCATCTGGTCGACACGTCCCGAAACCGCCCGGCGTGTGCGGCAGAGAATGCGAACGATATTCAAGTGGGCCATGGCGAATGAACTGATCGAGGCAAACCCCGCGGGGGAAGCTATCGACGGAGCTCTGCCTTCAATGCCGAAGGTAAAGGCGCATCTCCGCGCGCTTCCTTACCAGGAAGTAGGTTCGGCTCTCAAAACCGTCGATGCGTCCCAGACGTCACCCGCTTCGAAATACTGTCTGAAGTTCCTGGTTCTCACGGCTGCGCGATCCGGCGAGGCGAGGGGAGCCACTTGGGACGAGATTGATATAGAGGATGCGACTTGGACGATACCCGGCTCACGCATGAAGGCGGGCATTGAGCATCGGGTGCCCCTGAGCGACCAGGCCCTCGAAGTGTTGATGCTCGCACGTGAACTCGAAGACGGTTCCGGGTTCTGCTTCCCGTCCCCGCTGCGGCCTGGCCGGATGTTGAGCGACATGACCCTGACCAAGGTACTTCGTAAAGCCGACCTAGCGGACAGGGCGACCGTGCACGGGTTCCGAACGTCCTTCAAGACGTGGACCATGGAACAGACGGACACACCTTGGGCGGTCGGTGAGGCGGCCCTGGCGCATCAGCTTGGCGGCAGTGTCGAGCAGGCATATGCCCGGTCCGACCTGTTCGACCGTCGCCGGACGCTCATGCAGCAGTGGGCGGACTACCTCGCGGCCTAGTCGCGCCATGTCGACTCGGCCATTCTCAGGCGGCGTTCGAGCCGAGTTCGCTCGTCGCTACCGGCCGGGACTCTATCCAGGCGGCGATGTCGCTCTCCTTCCACCTTACGGCGGTGGAGCCGACCTTCACGGGACGTGGGAATTCGCCCTTGTGCATTAGCCGGTAGATCGAAGCGCGGCTCATGCCCGTGATCCTCTCAACGTCTCGACGCCTCAGCAGTCTGTCATGCATAGTATTCACCTTTTTGTGTTCTGGAATCTCAATTACGCACCTCACCCTTGGAAGCAGGTGGCCCAGGCCCATGCTATCGGCGAGATTCTGGTGGGCCAGTAGGTGGTGCATGTTGGGCTGGACTCCCCGCCGCCACCGCCACAGGTTGATGATGCTCGTGCTAAGCCTTTGGGCAATCTCCGCCCACGACATGCTTGACGCCTCCTTGAAGAGCTCCCTGTGCCTGAGCGGTCCCGCTGGACTGGATCGCCAGCAGCATCGCTCCCGCCAGGGGCATCAGTCTTCTGGCAAGTGAGAACCGGATTCTCGATTGCAGTGACACCTCGCCGCCTCTTCGCAGTTGGTCGAACCGAAGCTCATGTAATCGAGTGTGCGGAGTCCGACAGCCCATTCCAACGGTATATAACGGGTGTCGCGCATGACAGCAGTGTCACACATGACACCCGTTATGGCGGACGGGAAATCTGGAGCCCTTCGTGATGTTTCAGACGTGTAAGGGAGATGGAGTCGGTTCCGAAAACGGAAGTGAGGGAAATGGCATAGCTGAATCGGGATGAAAGGCCCTCTACAGGACAATCGGAGGAAGCACTTCGGTTCCACAGCACGTTCCGGCGCGAGTTCCGTTCGGCCGCTACGAAAGTTCCGTTTTCGGAAGTGGGTGTTGGGACTACCGACTTCCGTTTGGCAGCTTCAAAAGTTCCGTTTTCGGAAGTGGGCGATTTTCCCGTTCTCAGCTACGGAAGTTTGAGCACTCGATTTTTGAAGGAGGAGAGAAATAGGAGAAAATTTGCTCGACGGGGATGCCACGCCAAACCTGGAGAGTCTTCACAAGGTGCGGCTGACGGCCCTGCTGCACGACCTGATGAAGGAGGGAAAGCTGGAGGCTGCCCAGTTCCTGGGGGTCAACCACAAGACTCTGACCCCCGCGCTCGACTCGGGGATCCTGACGCCTAGGCTGTCCGACGCCATGGAGAATGATCTGTAGTCATGGAAGATCGAGGCGTTCGAGAAGTCATAAGGTGGGTTGAGGGGCTAAAGAGCTGCGTTAAGGCCGTTGAAAGGTGGGGAAAGAACATCTCTGGCGAGATCAAGGAGGTCGTCGGAAGAGAAGCGGAGCGCCGCTTGGCGGAGGACGCGAGCCCCGATGGAACCTCCACGTGAAGGTTCTTGCTTTTGTCCAGTTGGATGGGCCTAAGTGGATGGTAGGTGGTACTATCTTCGAGATGTGGCTGGGGGCTCTGTGAACCTACAGAGGCCCTTGACCCAGTATTGTGGCGTGACAAGGATGAGGAACGCAAGAGGATCACGGTCGCCCCTTGCCCTCTTCCAGTTCTGTCACGCCTCCTCTTGTCCCAGCGTCTCGCCCTTCGCCATGCGGTATCCGACGCGGGGCTCGGTGAAGATGTAGGCGGGGCTGCCGGCGTCGTCGCCCAGTTTGCTGCGGAGCCTCTTCACCACTTCGCGGACCAGCCAGGGTTCACCGGTCCTCTCCGGCCCCCAGACCCGTTGCAACAGCCGGTCGTGGGTCAACACCCGCCCGGCGTGGACCGAAAGCTCGAAGAGCAACTCGTACTCGGTGGGCGTCAGCCGCACCGCACGCCCTGCCACCGCCACCCGGTGTCCGGCGTAGTCGATGGTCAGGTCTCCCAGCGAGTAGGGTTCGGACGGCTCGGCCAAGTGCGGCCCGGCCCGCCTGCGCAGCGCCGCCCTGATCCTCGCCGCAAGCTCCGTCGGCGAGAAGGGCTTGACCACGTAATCGACCGCCCCCATATCGAAGGCCCTGATGATAACGTCGTCCTGACCGTACACCGACACGAAGATGACCGGCACGTCCGCCGTCTTCAGGATGCGGTTCATCAGCTCGATCCCGTCGCTCCCAGGCAGCATCAGGTCGAGCAGCACGAGATGCGGCTTCTTCTCCTCCATGAGGCGGGGTACATCCTCCGGGTCGCCGGTCACAATGGGGACGTAACCCGCCTCCGATAGGGAATTCCGAATGTGCCTGAGCGCCTGGGGATCGTCGTCCACCGCGAGTATGCGCGGCTTCCCTTCCGCGCCCCGGCGCGGGCGAACGGAGGTTGAAACGGGCACCATCGCTCCGCCGATCCCTTCCCCGTCTGCTGTGGGCATGGTGAAGGTGAACCGCGCGCCCAGGCCCGGACCGTCGCTCTCCGCCCAGATGCGGCCCCCGTGCGCCTCCACTATCCCCTTGCAGATCGCAAGTCCCAGGCCCGAACCGGCAATGCCGCTCCCCGCGTTCCCACCGTCGATGCGCGAGAACTTCCGGAACAGGTGCGGCAGTTGCTCCGCAGGGATGCCCCTGCCCTCGTCGGAGACCGAGACCGTGACGTGGACTCCATCGCGAACGGCGATCACCCGGATGGGCGACCCTTCGGGCGAGTACCCGGCAGCGTTGGAGAGCAGGTTGGTCAGCACCTGTACGATGCGCCTCCTGTCGGCCATGACCGGGGGCAGGCCCGGCGCGAGCTCGACCTGGAAGTTGTCCCTGCCACCTCCGCCCAGGAACCTGCGCCTGGCATCGTCCACCATCTCCGCTACGTCCGCAGGCGCGGGCTTGACCGGCAGCGTGCCCGTCTCGATGCGGGCCACGTCCAGAAGGTCTCCTATCAAGTCCTGCATGTGGTCGACCTGCTGGTCCATGATCCGGTGGAACTGGGTCATCACGGCGGGGTCCAGGTCCGCCGAGCCGCTGAGCAGGGTGGTGGTCGAGCCTTTGATGGTGGCCAGCGGCGTGCGCAGCTCGTGGCTCACCATGCCCAGGAACTCGGCCCGCAGCCGCTCCAACTCCTCCAGCGGCGTCATGTCCTGTAGCGTGACCACGAAGGACTCGACCTCGCCGTCCTCCGAGCGGATGGGCGTGGCGTTGAGCAGCGCAGTGACGCTCCGGCCGTCGGGGACCCGCAAGGCGATCTCCTCAGCGCGCACCGTCTCGCCCGCGCTCAGCAGCTCGGCCATGGAGAATTCAAGGAGGGAGACCTCCCGTCCGTTGGCACGCCGGCAGGTCAGCACGTCAAGGAGCTGCTCCGGCGACTGGTCCGGCTCCCGCAGGCTGTCGACGATCCTCGTCGCCTCGCGGTTGAACGACACCGGCGCTCCCGTCCTGGCGTCGAAGACCGCGACGCCCACCGGAGACGTGTTTATGAGGGTCTCCAGGTCCGCCTTGGCCCTCTGCTCATCCCGGTACCTGCGGGCGTTGGCGATGACCATCGCAGCCTGCGAGGCGAACATGACTAGGATCTCCTCGTCCTCCCCCGTGAACTCCTCCCCAGCTTCCTTCTCCGCCAGGTAGATGTTGCCCACGCGCTCGCCCAGGTGGAGGACCGGGGCCGCGAGGAAGGAGACGACCGGCCCCACCGGCAGGGGCGGGCGTAGCTCCGGGAGGCCCATAGACGTGATGTGGCCGAGCAGGTCGGGGAGTCTCAGGGGTTCGGAGATGCTGCCGAGGTACTCGAAGAGCCGCATCCCGTCCGGCAGGTCCCAGAGCCGCCCGGCCTCCTCGCCGGTCATGCCGGACGACAGGAAGTCCTGTATCCCACCCGCATCGTCGAGGAGGGTGATCACGCCGTAGCGGGCTGCCGTCAGCGACCGGGCGGAGTCGAGGACCCCCTGAAGCACGGTGTCGAAGTCGAGGCTCTCGTTGATGCGGAGGCTGGCCTCGCTCAGCCGCCACAGCCGCTCCCGCAGCGCTTTGTTCTCTCGGTCCCCTTCGTCGGACTGATTCATGCTCCCGCCTTGACCGGGCTGCGGGACGGCCGTGGTTTACGCCGTCACGCACCCGGCTGATTCATGGCCGGATTCGACCTCGTCGGGCCGTCCGTGCGCCATTTTACCGTCCGGGAGCAAAATTGTATAGGTATTCATATAGAAAAAGGGTTGATTCTTATACGTGTCATATGGAACAGAGTTTACAATGGATGGGGTTCTTGAGCCAATGATTTTGGAGCTATTCGCTTGGTGTTCGACAGGCTACATACCGGAACGTTCGTCGCTGGCGCAGCGCCGTGTCTAGGGCGGAGCGAAAATGAATTTGTCCGAATACAGAGACGGGGGCAACAATGCCCTATTCCCCAGATTCCCCACCTAGATTGAGGGATACCTCGTTGGAGCCCGCCGTGAAGCGGGCTATGATGGTTGTTGGACAGACAAAGCCATCACCAACGAGGTGCGCCTATTATGAAGCAAGGAGTTCTGCCGTTCCAGTATCAACAGGAGAACGGTTCCCCCGGTATGACCGCGCTGTCCGGCCTGATGACGTACTTGGAGCTGCTACACGTGTCCGGGTTGAAGTCATCGGTAGAACGTTGCGTGGGGCTGCGGAGAGGCGGTCAGGGTTGGACGGACAGCCAGATAGTTAGCTCTCTGATACTGCTGAACCTGGCAGGCGGCGAGTCGGTGTCCGATCTGGACGTTCTGGACAAGGACGAAGGGTTCGGCAGGATGCTTCGAGAGATGGAGACCCACGAGATGGGTCGCAGAGAGCGCAGAGCGTTGGAACACAGATGGCGTGTGGGGCGTCGGCGGAGCGTGCCGTCGGAGTCCGCGGTGTTCCGGTACTTGGCGGGATTCAATGACGCCGACGAGGAGGCGAAGCGGGAAGCTCACCGAGCATTCATCCCTGCACCCAGCGAAGCGCTGAGGGGACTGGGGAAGGTGAACGCTGACCTGGTGGGCTTCATACAGAGCCGTTCGCCTCACACCGAGGCCACTCTGGACATGGATGCCACACTGGTCGAGACGCACAAGCAGGAGGCACTCTACAGCTACAAGAAGTACAGAGCATACCAGCCCCTGACGACCTACTGGGCAGAGGCCGAGTTGATCGTGCATTCGGAGTTTCGGGACGGCAACGTACCTGCGGGGTATCAGCAGTTACGAGTGTTGAGCGAAGCGTTGGGGCATCTACCTGCCGGTGTGGGGAGGGTGATGCTGCGGTCTGACACGGCGGGGTATCAGCAGGAGTTACTGCGGTACTGCGCCGAAGGCAGGGACGAGCGTTTCGGGGTGATCGAGTTTGCGGTGGGGGTTGACGTGACGGCGGAGTTCCGCCGTGCGGTGTCTGAGGTTGCTGAGGAAGAGTGGCATACGCTGTACCGCAAGGTTGGCGAGCACCGGGTGGACACGGGTCAGCAGTGGGCTGAGGTGAACTTCGTGCCCAACTGGATAGGGCACTCCAAGAACAGCCCTGAGTATCGGTTCATAGCTACCAGGGAGCGGTTGATCGAACAGCCACTACCGGGAATGGAGGAGCAGATGGAGCTTCCGTTCCCCGCGATGGAACTGTCCAACAGAGGCTGGTACAAGGTCTTCGGAGTAGTGACGAACCGAGAGCTTGCTGGGGACGAGTTGATCCGGTGGTTCAGGCAGAGATGCGGTAAGGGCGAGGAAGTCCACAGCGTTCTGAAGAGTGACTTGGCTGCGGGCCGGATGCCGTCGAGGCTGTTCGGCGCCAACGCCGCATGGTGGGCCATATCGGTGCTGGCCTTCAACCTAAACTCTGCCATGAAGCGACTGGTGTTGGGCGGACAGTGGGTAGCCAAGCGTCTGAAGGCGGTGCGCTTCGCCCTGATCGCCCTACCGGGCCGTGTGATGCGTCACGCCAGGAGGTTGATCATCCGTCTTGCCCGTGGCCATCCCTCATACGAATTGCTGCTCAGGGCGCGGCGGAGGATATTGGCGCTGGCTGCCGAGCCGTATCGAGCATAGGCGTCCTGCATGGAGTATCGGTCTGCAGGCGACTCAGCCGAGTTGCCAGGCTGGGCCATGCCTTCTTCGGCCTGAGAACAGCCATAATTGGCGGGCGAGCGCTGTCAATATCCTCAAACACGTCGCCCGAGACCCCATCTACGGCCCGATCTGACCATAGGTGATCCGAGTCGACACCGAACACGTGCTGTAAGCCCTCAAAGACCACCCCAACAATTTTAGGCGGGGGATTTGGGTTGGCTCTTCTGGCAGCGCACCACCTATGGACCCCAGGGCAGCAGGGAGGTGAGAGCAGACAGGTATTGCAGGAGGCAGATCGATGGAAACAGCAGCAGGCCTGGCCCGCGGTTTGAAGGATTGGCTTAAGAGTCGGTCACGGTTGGATGCGAAAGCAGAATCACCTGCCCTTGCCCGGTGAATGAGACGACTACGAGGGGTAGCAACATTGAGGCCCTCTCCTATGGGCCACTGCCTTGCTGTCTCTCACTGACCAACACCGGCGGCAGCCCCCGCAGATCAACGCTATGTGTCCCATTCTTTATACCGTGATAGAAGACCAAGGCTTCGATGTTCCACACATAGACATCTTTGTTGCCCACTGCCGAAATGGTCAGTTCAAGCTCGACGCGCCCGACACTGGTAGGCAGCGTGTGAAACCCCATGCCGAAATCAGCAATGATGGTGTCAAACTCTTCGCAGATCAGCGCAGGCACATGTTCCTTGAACATCACATGGGTGGAAACCTTGCTGCCTACGCCAGTGAGCAACGTGATGTCTCGATACTCACCTGGCTTGGCGATGCCTGGACTGTATCTGATCCTAGCTCGGTGGATCTTCGTAGGGATGCCAGCCAACTCCTGAATGCGTCCATAGAAGATCAATTTGTCGGGCGTTCGTCGGCGGTCCGCAGGAGGCGGCAGTTGCGGCGGTTCGGAGACTTTCAAGGTGACGTTGAACCACTCAATGACATCGATGAATGGTTGCCTTGTGGCCTTAGCGATGGCGGCAGAATCCCTTGCTACGGCGCAGACCGCCAACTGGCGAGAGCCGACACCACAGAGAGGCACAGGGCCACGACAGCAATCACAAGAGTGATCAGCTCACGCCAGTCGCCCACAGCGTCCATCGCATCTTCCTCCTCATAACGCGCCCTAGCTGGCCCCGGCGTTCCGCTGCGTCTCCCTTCCGCAAGATTCGCCAGACCTCAAAGCGATCCGTGCCCACACGTAGCCACATACGCATCGCCCGGAGCCGAGCGGGAAAGAGCACCTCTATTGCCGTCAACGTCGCAGCAGTCGCCCCTACCAACGTCATGTACTCCACTACGTCCATGGGGTCATTATCCGCTATGATGAAGGGTTTTTTCATCAGAAACGGCCCTTGATGACGTGGAATCTTCGGCTTAATCATTACAGCCACCCAGTCCTTGACAACCGGTTCTAGGTATGACCTGATATGACCCCAGGGGGACGATATGCCCAGAAACAGAAAGGCCATCACATTCTCGCTCCCCCCCGAGATGGACGAGCAAGTAAGGCAATTCATACAAGAGGAAGACCGCACCATGAGCGAGTTCCTCCGCGAAGCAATTCGCCTCTACATGGACGAGCAAGAGTGGCTGCGGCGAGAGCGACGCCAACGGGCCGAGGCACGCAGAAAGGCAATGGAATGAGCAACGAGGAGGCATCCATGATCCAGAAGACTGACTTCACGCCTGCAGCACTCTATGCCAGAGTCTCCAGCGACCGCCAGGACGTGGATCTGTCCGTGGCGGCCCAGCTGCGGGCACTCAGGGACCACGCCCGAAAGAACGGCTACATGGTCGTCCGCGAATACGTGGACGAGGCAGAGAGCGGCCGAATCGCCGACAGGCCACAGTTCCGCCGGATGATTGACGAGGCCGCCAAGATCAACTCCCCCTTCCGGGAGATTCTGGTCTGGAAATTCTCCAGATTCACTCGAAAGCGGGAGCACGCCGTCGCCTTCAAGTCCATGCTGAGGCGCAAGGGCATCCGCGTGGTATCCATCACGGAGCAAGCCGAGGATACCGCCACCGGCAGGCTCCTTGAGGCCATCATCGAAGGCGTGGACGAATTCTACTCGGAGAATCTGGCCCAGGAAGTCACCAGGGGTATGCGGGAGGCTGCATTGAGGGGCTTCTGGATGTCCAGCGAGGCTCCCTTCGGCTACAACCGGGTGATGGTTCAGGATGGACCCAAGAAGAGACCCAAACTGGAACCCGACCCCGATTCCTCCCAGGTCGTCAGGCGCATCTTCGACATGTCAGAAGCCGGAAAGTCGACTCTCGACATCGCTCGAATCCTCAACGACGAGGGAATCACCAGCCTCAGGGGGAACCCCTGGGGCAAGACGACCGTCCACAAAACCCTCATCAACGAGACGTACACCGGCACATTGGTCTGGGGCGTGAACGCCAAGGACGGGGCCGACCCGGTGCGGGTGGACGATGCGTTCCCGGCAATTGTTTCCACTGCCCAGCTCCACCGTGTGGCCAAGCTGATGCGCTCTCGTTCGCCCAAGGTCGTCAACCCACGCAGGGTTGCAAGCCCCTTCCTTCTCAGCGGGCTGGTCAAGTGCAAGATCTGCAGGCGTGCACTGACCGGCCAGTACGCCAAGAGCGGCAAGTTTCCATACTACGTCTGTCAGACCCTCATGAAGCAGGGCAGCGGATCCTGCGACACCCCGAGGCTCAACGCTCGACGATTCGAGAACTTGGTCGTCGAAAAGATTCGCTCCAACATTCTCACCGAGGGAAACATCCGAGACCTGGTGAAGACCGTGGACGAGAAGATGGATAGAGTGGCCGCCGAGCAGCACAAGAGGCTGGAGGCCATAGACGCGGAACTTGAGGATGTGAAGCGGCACCTTAGCCGCATCTGGCACTTCATCGGGGAGACCGACAATGTCGATATGGCCGACGCCGGAAACCACATCAGGGAACTCCGGGACCGGCAGGAGCTCCTTGAGGACGAGGCGTCGGCGGCCAGGGAGATTTTGACACAGCGCAGGTCTGTCCTGGACGATGTGAACACCATCGAGGCCTACGCCAAGGACATGAGGGACTTCCTCAAGGAGAGTGAGCTGACCGAGCGCAAGGCCTTCATCCAGTCGTTCGTCAAGGAGATCGTCGTCATGCCGGGCGACGCCCTCCTCAGATACACCGTGCCTATGCCAAGCGATAGCCTGATTCCAGGGAAGGCGATTGAGAAGTTGGCCTTGAACGACCCGGTACTTGTTTCAGTGCACCGAAGCCCACCAACGTGTCCCATACTCATAACTCCGCCGTTGAGGACGACCTCTGCGGCGTCCCCGCCTCCAATGGGACTATCCTCCGGCGTCAGCATCGTGTAAAGGATCATGGCCTTACCGGGCCTGACCGCAATCTCCTTGACGAACGATCGGATGAACGCCCTCGACTGGGTTAGCTCGCTGTTCTTCAGGTACTCTCTCATATCCCGCGCGAAGTCCGTGATCGTCTCCATCTTGTCCAGCGTCACCCTTCGCTTCGACAGAGCCGCCCGGGCCTCCTCTGCGGCGGCCTCCAGCTTCTCCTTGCGCTCCCAGAGCACTTTGATGCGGTCCGAGGCTTGAGACATCTCGATATCGGTGGTCTCGATGGCGTGCCAAATCTTCCCCAGCCGCTTCTTCACGTCCTCAAGCTCATCCTCAATGACCTTCAGCCTCTTGCGCTGTTCCCTCGCCACCCCGTCCATCTCCTCGTCCACGATTTTCACCAGGTCTCGGATGTTGCTCTCGGTGAGGATGTTCTCGCGGATGGTGGATACGATCAGGCTCTCGAATTTCTTCGAGTTGAGTCTGGGGGTCTTGCAGGTACCCTTGCCCTTCTTCAGCAGGGAGTGGCAGACGTAGTAGGTGTACTTGCCGCTCTTGGCCTCGGCAGCGGTGAGGGCCTTGCCACACGTCTCGCACTTGGCGAGTCCGCTCAGCAAGTAGGGGCTGGACGCCCGGCGGGGATGTACGCTCTCCGGTGCGCGTGAGCGCAGCAGGTTGGCGACCTGCCGGAACTTGCGCTTTGAGACGAGCGCGGGGAACGCTTTCTCCACGCGTACCGGCGGAGCGCCGTCCTTGGCGTTGACTCCCCAGACAACAGTACCTGTGTATGCTTCGTTATTGAGAGTGGTGTGGACGGTACTCTTGAGCCACTGCTTGCCCTTGGCGCTGGCGACGCCCTCCGCGTTGAGGGCCTTGGCGATGTCCAGCGAACTCCTGCCCTGGAGGGCCATGTCGAAGATGCGCTTGACCACTGCGTCGGCTGCGGGTCCGGCTCCAGCTTCGGGCGCTTCTTGGCTCCGTCCTGGACGTAGACCTTCCTGTAGCCGAATGGGGCGTTGTGGTACCCATCCAGAAGCCACGCGACGCGGCCTCACGCAACCCCCGCATAACTTCCTGCGCCAAATTCTCACTGTAGAACTCGTCCACGCTCTCGATGATGGCCTCCATGAGCTTGCCAGTCGGAGAATCGTCGGCGTGCTCAGTGATCGATGTCACCCGGATACCGCGCCGCCTTAGCATCGACTTGAAGGCGACGGCATGTTCCCGCTTGCGAGTAAAGCGGGAGAATTTCCAGACGAGAATCTCCTAGAAAGGAGCACTGGTTTTAGAGGCTTCGTCCAGCATCCTTCGAACTGGGGCCTGTCGGCGATGCGGCCGCTCCCGGCTTCGTCAATGTACTCGCGCGCGACCATGTAGCCGTTCTTCTCGGCGTAGTCCCTGAGCGCCCGCAGTTGGGCCGCAACAGACAGATCCACGTCCTGCCTGTCGCTGGATACCCTGGCGTAGAGGGCCGCCGGAGTGTAGTCGTCCTGCAGCTTCATATTCATCCGCTTGTCCTCCTCTTAGCGTCTTCACGCTCATCTTCTCGTTCTTTCAATCTCTCGTACCGGATCGTCCTGAGCCACTCCCGCTCTTCCATGTAATTTCTGAGGGCCTCGCGGATCAGCTCGCTCATGGTGCGGCCTTCCTCCTTCATCACGTCCTGCACCTGCTCGGCCATGTCAGGGGGCAACGAGAAGGTGATGGTCTTGGTGTTCCTGGGAGTAGTTGACATGATCCCCTTTTTTGCCTTCCGTAGTCTTATATTGTCTTACTATACCTCATGCGGCAACCGGCCCTCAACTACCAGGGACCCGCCGCCACGGTCAAGTCGCGCGGGGAGTTGAAGGACGGGTCTCGGAGCTGGATTGCGAGGGCGGACCGGTCGCGGTATGGCACGGCGACGATGGCGATCCTCATCAGTCGTCCGCGCCAGAAGACGGGCTTTCCGACTATGGCCGCGTCCCCCGATCCCGGCTCGGCCTCGCCGTATGTGGCTCTTCCTGTGAGGGCCACGCGCTCGGCCAGCGAACCGGGGGGAATCGGTCTTCCCCATCGGAGGGTGCCGCCCCGCGTTCCGTTCAGGTCGCGAGACTTCCGTGCCCCGAAGCCCGGCGTCCGAGCCACCACCAATGCCCTGAAGTACGCAACGGGAGCCGTCGTCCGAAAGTAGGGTTCCTTTGCCTCTCCGCGCTCGTACAGGACCGCAATCAACGGCTGGTGCCGCATCCACCTCGGCCAACCGCAAGATCACCGACGAGTAGGCGCGGCCGTATGCTTTTTGCAGGGCTATAACGTCCAACCCCGATGACATGGCGAACAGGGAGAACCAGTAGGGCTGCATCAGCACCGCCGCCGCGAACCGGTCGGCCTGGCGGCAAGACTTCCGCTCCGGCGGGAAGCCGAACCGCAGGAGGCAGAGAGTCTCGTGGATGATCTCATAGGTCTCGTGCAGCACCGTGTGCTCGTTAGCACTCCGGCCCTGTCCCTCGAGGTAGTGGATGTCGTAGCCCCCCTCGGGCGAGTTGTAGTGGAAGTCCCGATCCCGTCCGGCAGGAAGGCCCCCGAAACCACGCCTATTCCGGCGGCGTACAGCAACTCCGTCAGTTCCTCCATCGTGGGACGGGCCGAGACGCCGAAGAAGCGCACGAACTCCCACGCGATACTTTCTGAATCGAGCCCATCTTCGTAAGGCGCGTCGTCCAGGTCTCGCAGGAGCTTGCGGCAGAAGTCGTCGAGGTTCTTATTCATTCCAGCAGGTTCTTTCCGGTAAAGCGCTCGTACATCTCGACGATGAAGCGCTTGGCCTCCAGGGATAGGGGGCCCCGTGCCGCCAAGCTGCCAAACGAATTGTGTGGGGCGTCATAGAAAGTTTCTCCCATCAGGGTCCTTTCGTCGAGGTCCGTAAACGACGTTGAAACCGCTTCAGGCCAGCATGAGCGTCGGCGCACGTAAGGGCGGTGCTATGGCATCAGGGCCAAGCCTGACCACTTCCTTTTGATAGACCTGCACCCGGTACGAGTTAACGTCCGGTACGAACATCCGGCCCTGCTCGTCGACCCTCACTGACCTCGGGGGGTCAAATGGTTTACGTCCGTCTACACTCCCCATCTCGAGAAGCCGTAGCGGCTTTTTGTTCAGCATCATATAGTCCACAGTGGACCTGGAAAGAGTAGCGTCTCCAAGAAACCTTTGGATATAGCGGCCTTCGTGATTGAACAATTGGACCCGGCGATTTCCCCAGTCGGCCACGTAGATATCGCCATCCATATCCACGGCTACGCCTGCGGGCCTGTTGAACTCGCCGTCTCCACTTCCCGACTTGCCGAACGCAAGGATAAACTCGCCATCTGCGCTAAACTTCTGTACCCGATCATTCCGCCAGTCTCCCACGTAGACGTTGCTGATCTCGTCTATTGAAATCCCCCAGGGCATGTTGAACTCACCTTCTCCAGCCCCCAGGCGTCCCCATTTCATAAGGAACTTCCCATCTTTTGTAAACTTCTGCACCCGATGGTTCAGAGTGTCGACCACGTAGAGATTGTCTTCGGAATCGACGGCTAGCCCGGATGGGCGATTCAGCTGGCCGTCACCAGCACCATACTCCCCCCACGTGCCGAGGTCTTCATCGTCTTTGCTGCACACCGAAATCGTATGACATCCCTCGTCTGAGATATAAAGGTTTTCCTGGCTGTCCACGACTACCGCGCACGGCCATAGTAGCTCGTCAGGCGTTGGCATCCCAGAGCTGCTCAGCCACAGCCGAGGCCCAACGTCGTACAGAGACTCGTCGTCAATCGTCAGGACCTTTAACGGTTTCACACTATAGTTCCTACACAGGACGTAGATACGTCCTTCTTTTCCAAACGCGACATCGAGAGGCGTAGGGGTCGAACGCCGCATTCCTATGGTCTTGAGATACGGGAACCCCACCCTCATTAGTGCATGTGGTCTGCCCATTGCACGCTCCCTTCATCGTGTTTACCGAAAAGCCTGTATCTGCTCGAAAGCTCTACCCACGATAGGCACGGCGTCTAACTGCATCCATTGCTCTAGCACGGACGTGTACACACTTCTGAAGTCAATAGTGTGTTGAAGGTCTTCACCGTCCAGCCAGCCCCTGGAGTCGAGTGGCGGATACTCAGAGTATAGGCCGCCGTTGACGCCCGGCCCAATCAAGAAGCTGCCCCCTCCTGCGCCGTGGTCTGTACCAGTGCCATTGTCCTTGACACGACGCCCGAACTCGGTAAACACGAGCAAAAGCACGTTATCCAGGGCATCGTGATCTCTTAGGTCTTGCTGGAAGTCCATGACGGCACTAGACAGCTCCATTAAAAGCCGGTCATGATCACGGATTTCGTTCGCGTGGGTGTCGTATCCGCCGTGGCTGACGTAGAAGACTCGCGTTCCGAGATCAGCGAGATGGACTCGCGCCACATCGCGCAAGCTCCTCGCGATCGGGTTGGCGGCGTACTCGACGTTCGACTCGTAGACAGTTGGGGCCTTTTTTAGCATATCTGCGCCTCCCAGCACGACCTCTGCTGCCTCACTCAAATAGTCCATGACCCCACCGGTCCCGACGGCCGGCCCGTATATCTCTTTGAACAGCTCAAGTGTAGCGCTTCGCTGCACTATGTCCGAAATGCCACGCATCAGACCATAGTTATCTAGGTCGCCTATCGACGTCACCGCGACTCCGGGGGCTGCCATCGCCTGAGGGAGCGTGATGCCGAAATTTACGCCCGTTAGCACGTTTTCCTCCTCGGGGTCCAACTCCCGCACCACTTTGGCTAACCAGCCCTCGGTCACAGTCCTTTCAGGTTCACATGTGTGGCAGTCGAACATGGCGCGGAAGTGGGATCGGCTAGAACTGGGATAGCCGACTCCCTGGACGATCGCGACATGGCCCTTGTCGTACAGCTTCTTCAGAGGCCACGCGCTTGGATGTAGTCCAACCGTGTCGTTCAGCGGCAAGACCCTATCTTCTGTGATCTGGATATTCGGCCTGGCGTCGTAGTAGTCGCTACTCCCATAAGGGACGACCGTATTCATGAAATCGTTGCCCCCTGAAAGCTCGACGACGACCAAGACGGGAGGCCGGCTAGTTACTACCATATTTTTTCAACCTCCTTACCTCATGCGAACTGATATTCTTTCGAGGCCACAATCAGTTGCAGCATCCGTATGATGCGATTCGCGGTATCCTCTCGGTCAGTCTCGGTAGTGAAGCGAAGGTCGCCGCCAGACCTCGCGTACTTGAGCAGTCCGTTTCTGGTGAGGTCATCAACGGGTAGCGGGCCAACCAGGTCGAGGCACGCGTCTACGAACTCGGTGGGAGGAAGAGAAGTGCGTTTCGAACTCATTCTTTTGATAATTGCCTGCACACCCGGCTTTCCGGAATCTCCAACCTCCTCAACGGCGAAGTTGACGCGCTCGGCTAGTGTTCCGGCGTTGATCCAGTCTTTGCCAGTATGCCAGCCCTCCACTGTCGGAGGGTTCATTATCGTCTGGCCCATCCGTCCGACGGCGCTCGTGTTGCGCCTGCTGACGTACTGGGTGATCCCTGGATCCGGGAACCTGTATGCATCGACCAACTTAATGATCCCCACGACAAGTTCGCTCGGACTCTTTACCCTCTTGAATTGGGCCTCTTTGAAGAAATCGGAGTTCAACAGCACTCGAAGGATCGGCCGTAAATCTGCGCGGGACTCGAAGTATGCCTGTGCCAGCGTATCGATGGCCTTTGGGTCCTGGGGAGGGACCGTGCTCCAAGAGGACACCGCAGGCTCGTCTGCGACGAAGAAATTGTAAAGGTGTCTTGAGATAAATCTGGCGGTGGCAGGTAGCTTTACGATGATGTCTATGATGTCCTCGCCGTCAAAGCGCCCCGTCTCGCCCAAGAAAGTTTTGACGTCGTCGTCGTGGTCTTCCGCGTTGTAGACGAACTCCGCGCCATGCTCTCCCGCCGCGTATGACGGGTTGGGCTGTCGGAACGTCCATCCGGTAAAGGCCCGTGCCGCCATCTTTACGTCCTGCTCTGTATAGTTGCCGACTCCCATAGTGAACAACTCGAGTAGCTCGCGGCCGTAGTTCTCGTTTGGCGCGTTCTTGTGGTTCTCATTGTTGTCCAGCCAGAATATCATCGCGGGGTCTCTGGACAACTCGATGAGGATGGTGCGCATGTTCGACAGTCCGAACTGTCGGAACATCTGGACCTGAGAGGCCATGACCGGACCTTGTGAGACCTTGGAGAGACCAGTGGCAAATATCTGATGGAAAAACAAGGCCATTTTCTCGCGTAGCGGATTCTTGCCGTTGATCATGCGATAAGCCCAGATGCCAGGGTAGTCTCCACCCACAGGCCTATCGTAGTAACGAAGTACGATGTCTTCGTCATCTTCGGAGAACCACTCGGGGTGCAGTAATCCTTCGACCACGTCCTCGTACTCCTTTGAGGCGTATGCCTCCAATTCACTTCTCCGCGTACCAAACCCTGCGCGACGCAGCAGATGGGCCATCAGAGCCAGACGATCCTTTGACATTTTCAATCCTCCCCCCTTTGCATTCTCTAATGCGGTTTCCCAGCGATGTATCTGTCGACAATGATGGCGCACCGGAATCAATTGGAACCTGGACCAACGTCAGCCCGTACGCGTTCGTGACCTCCAGAGCGGACACCTTGACCTGCCCCAATGTTTGTACCGCTGTACTTCTTGGTGTGGCAGGAATATCCGGGGAGGCCAAATACTCCCAGACCTCGACTGAATACGAAAGGCTAGCGCAGCGTCGTGCCCCAAAGACGCTGCGCCAGCCGCTGAGGAGAGGCGGTCGAACTGTCTGTTGTTAAGGACCACGTTAGGGCGGCTCAGAACGAAACTAGCTCCAGATCACTTCACCGTCTGGGTTGTCACCCCGTTCGCGGTCCGGGCCCAAACTTCTTGGAACTCCTTGGACCCATCGTCTTCCCAGTAGTCTTGATCCACTGGATGGTTGTAACCAGGACCGTATCCCGGAAGGTAGCTTGGCCCGCTTTCTCTGTGGTCGTTGAGTTCGTTCGAAGGCAGGCGGGCGTATATTGTGGGCATTCCGCGATATTGGATACGCACAAGCGCCCGCGGTAGCGGGTCTGGTTCTATCGCCTTGAATCGCTCCAGTGCTTCCCTATCGAGAACAAGCCCGAGTCCCGGTTCCTCCGGCACAGCGACTGTGCCGCCGCCGACTTCCAGCTCTGGGGTCACCACATCTTCCGCCCACAGGTTTGTCGCGTTGACGTGGTGCAGCGTCGCGCGAGGCATCGCCGCGGCCATGTGGGCAACGAAGGCGCGTGTTATGTTTCCACCTACGTTCTGCGTCATGAACGGCACGTTGAGTGCCTCGAATAGCCCGGCTCGACTGACGACCTCGCCGACGGGAGCATGGCCCATCATATAGCCGTCCGTAGGGCCAAGGACGCCTTCCCGCCCATACAGCGGCATGTGGTGGTAGATCAACTGGAATGGGCTCTTCTGACGGAGGAGTTGATAGCCCGTGTAGTCGTGGACCCGGAGGGCGTCTTCCAGCGCACCTGCTACCGGGTACCTGTTGAGCTCACGGATGATGTCGAGAATGTGGTCGATCGTGCTGTCCATGTTCATGTCGTAGTGGACTTTGAAGCCTGAGGGCGCGACTTCTTGCATTGCCGCGGTCTGGTCGATCATGTTATGGAAGTGGTCGGTGTGGTATTTGAGCCAGGTGTATCCCTGATCGACAGCATGCTCGACCTCCTCGGCCATCTTCGATGGAGTTTGAGAGACCGTCCACGTCGATACCGGGATTCGGGAACGGACTTTTGTGCCGAAGAGTTTATATGCAGGAACGTCGTTGTACTTCCCGACTAGATCGTAGATACCGGGGGCAAACCAGATGGGCAATGCCGGGCTGGCCAGCCAGTCACACGGATTTGTACCGATCAACTTGTCCTTCCACTCCTGCTCACCACCTCGCTCCCGCCCACCTTGCTCGGTGAGCCCCTCGATGCCGTTATCGGTCTTGAACACATAGATAGTGCGGTAGCTAAAGTTCGTGTCTTGATAGTAGCGAAGTGCGTTCTTATTCCAGTCTTGAAGAGGAATGCATGCTTCATGGGTTTCGATGTCGATGATTTTCAATGTCGGCCCCCTGGTCCGCTAGTAGTGGTTGGGAAACATGAAGGTGATTAAGTCGCCAACGAGCCGTCGCGACGTCTTGGGTACTTGGGCTTTCTTATCTCGTATTCGCCGTGTAGAGCCCCTTCGTTAATCTCAACGCCCAGTCCCGGCGTGGTCGGTACTGGGTAGCGGACGCCATCGGGCGTTGGCTGGACCGGGTACATCTCATAGTCATGGTGCCGGAACGAGGTCTCAGCTCCGGCACGAAGGGCCCGAAAGTCTCGATTACGGTCCTCCATCCAGGCGAAGTTTGGAACCGCTGCGGCGAAGTGAAGGATCGTAGCCGTCATGATCGGAGATATTGCCAGGTGTGGCATCATGTCGATGTAGTGCGCCTCGCACCAAGCCGCGACTTTCATCGCCTCTGTAAAACCCCCAACGTTGGCTATGTCGATTCGTGCCAGGTTGATGAGATCTTTCTCAATATACGGGAGCCAGTCCCACTTGCTGGTAAAGACCTCCCCAACAGCGAAGGGTATCTCGGTCATGCGCCGCAGGGCCTTGTACGCCGAGGGCGTCTCCTCATGCAGTGGGTCTTCGATGAAGTCCAGCGTACCGGGTGGGAGGCGGTGGCAAAACGAGGCCGCTTGCGCCACGTTCAGCATGGCGTGATAGTCGATGCCCAGGACGGGGTCGGGGCCGACGGCTTCACGCAACTCGGCGAGCCATTTCGCCGTTACCGAAAGAGACTCTCTGGGCTCAAAGATCCCTTTCTCCCGAAACCCGCCCATCGACAAACGAAGGACCTCCCAGCCCTCGGCCAACATCGCTCTCACGTCCTCTATTCCGTCCGGCTGGTCTGGCCCGGAGACGGGCGTAAAACACGGCACGAATGCCCGGTGTGCTCCGCCAAGTAGTTGGTATACAGGGATTCCGAGGCTGCGTGCCACCAGGTCGTGAAGCGCGACGTCTATCGCCGAGATGACCGCGGATTCCAGACGACCGCCGTCAAAGCCCGACCCTCGCCCACGGTACATCTCTTGCCAAAGGGCCCCGATCTCTCCAGGGTCTCGCCCTTTCAGCAGCTCAGCGAAATGAGTCACAAGGCCCTGCGCCGCGAGTTCTCTGCCCCATGCAGAAGGGCCGGCCTCACCCCAACCATAGTAGCCTTCGTCCGACTCGATCTTGACTAGGAAAAGACCCTGTCTGACAGGGAAGGATTTTACTTCTGCGATCATAACCTGGAGAAGGAACCGGTCACTTTCTGAAGACCCCCCCCACCCGCGGAGGAGTATCCATACCGTGGGTGGGGGGCTGAATACCGCCCTCTAGTTGACGGTCTACCTTAGTCCAGGAAGCTCGTGCTCTTGTACAACTTGGACCGGTTGCCCGGGTGATTGATGTTATCTGTGCCGTCCTCGAATGAGTACAGCGAGTAGAACCGGCTGTCAGTTGCCGGGAAGTGATTCTGGGGCGCGTTGCGGAAGTTATTTCGCTGGATATGCAGGCTGCGCGTGGGATGGCCGGCGAACCCAACGATGTTTATCGTGTACTTGGCTTCAGCGTTCTTTCGATACAGTTCCTGGCCCAACTCAATCCTGCGGGGATCGGATGCGGCCAGTCCATGTCCCGAATTCCACTTGTCGAGAAGTTCCGTCAACAACCCCGTGGAGTCTGCCGGGAACGCGTCAGCTGGCGCAAGGGGCAGATAATCGGGATCAGGTCCGGTCGGGGCCATGCCCTCTTTACCCCTGGTCGAGTACCAGCGGCCGATGGCGGGACCTAGCCCACTGCCGCTGTATGTTGGCGCCATTCGTGACCAGTAGGTGCCCCACGGATTTGCTTCGTACAGGGTGTTGCCCATCGAGAAGTACTCGGTATCACTGGAGATACCTCTTGATGGGGCCTCTTTGATGTTGAGCATGATGCCGATATCCCCGAAGTCCTGCTTCATGATCTCTATCATCTTGAAACCGGAACCGCTGGTGTTGTAGAACAGTTCGAGGTTGCCCGTACCGTCCTTGCGGTCTCTGAAGCCATCGCCGTTCGTGTCGACCAGGCCCAGGCCGTCGAGGATCTGTTTGGCGCGCGGGACGTCGAGCGTCGCGTCCAAGAGCTGCCATTCGTCGCCGGGATAGTAAGGAATGGAAGGGTGAGGCAGCCAGTTTTGCGGCACGCCGAGCCCGAGCACAACCACCTCGCTCATGTTATTGCGGTCGGTCGCCAGGGACAAAGCCTTGCGGAACTCAGGCGTGCGGATCCACATGGCAACTTCCTTGTCCTCATTATACGTCTGATTCAGCCATGAACAGTAGCTGCACCCTCCCGGATCGACCCAGAAGACGATGCTATAGTCGCCAGCCACCATGTTCGACCGATAAAGCGGCAACTCACTGAGGGCCAGGGAGTGACTTCCGAAATCGAGCTCGCCCGACATCGACCGGAAGGCGCCTACTTCCCGACTCTCTACCACTTGACCGACGACGCCGTCCAGGTAGGGAAGCTGATTCCCCTGTGGGTCAACCCCTGGAAAGTACGGGTTCCGCTCGGTGGTGACCGAAGAGTCGGTCTTGTCCGTCATCACGAAGCTGCCCATGATCGGCAGGTTCCTGAAAATCTCGATATCACCCAGATGGGAGGAGTTGTACTTGCTAAAGACCTCTTTCCACGTACCGAAGTCGTCAGCCTTCATCAACGCATCCATCTGAGCCTTGGTGATGTAGTCCGCATGATAGTTCTTCGAGTAGTGAGCCGGGGTGTAATAGCACTCACTCATCCGCCCATAGCACAAGTGAAGGATGTTGGCCTTCTCTTCGAGGATCGTGTAGTTCGGTGAGTCGAATGTTAAGGTCCAAGTGTAATCGTCTATCAGATTGAACTTGGCCGGGTTACCTGTGATTTTGTCCAGGTACGTAGAGTCGAACTGAGGCTTGAACTCTAGGTTGGAGTGAAGGTCTTCCCACGCGAATCGGAAGTCTTCCGTCGTCACCGGGAAACCGTCCGACCACCTGGCTCCCTGGCGGAGCTTGAAGGTGTAGACTCGCCCGTCGGAGCTGATGTCGAACGATTTGCAGATGCCGGGTATGTGATCGACGCCGCTTGCTCCCATTCGGACACAACCGCCTTCAATCAGGCCCGCCCAGCCGGGACTGTAATGCGCCGTCAATTGCATGATGCCACCATAGACTCCGATCTCGTCCGGCGGAGCGATGATGTAGACGTCCTCCATGATCGGGAGACGCTCCTCGACCGCAGGGAGCTTCCCCTGCGCCACAAGAGCGGCCAACATCGGGGCCTCGTTGTATTGGCTCGGAGCCAGGCCCTTATATACTGCCGACCAGTACGCGCCCGGTGCTACCGGTACGGGTTCATACGGTACCGTTTCGCTAGCCTGCTCTCTTTGCTGACTCCCCTGCACGAGATTGGCACTCGAAGCCTGGGGCGCCAAGGGAACGACTGCGGGTTGGGCTGGGGCCGGAGCTGGGGCCGGAGCTGGGGCCGGAGCCGGAGCAGCAGGAGCGGGGGCTGGGGCAGGAGCGGCGGCCGGGGCAGGAGCAGCCCCCGATTGCTCGTCCTCCGTATCCCCGCTACACGCGGCAGCCAAAACGATGGCCAACACTAATCCGATCAGAACGGCTAAGCCTACATGTTTCGATCGCATGATATTCTCCTTTTCGCTAAGCGATACAGCTACCCGATGCCGGTTACGTCTATCGTCGATGCAAGCGACCTAAACTCCTTTAAGCGGGGAAAAGACGCTCTGCAACAACCCTGCCTTCACCGGGAGCCTCTCTTTCTCAATCCGTACTCAACTGCTACCTGACTTGAAGATTCCGATCCACTATTCCATTAATTCCAAACTATTTCATTCAGCCCCCTTGGTATGTACTACGAGTGCCGGTTACGAACGGATTTCGACGCGGCGCCGCCCCTGACGACAGTTGAAGGCCCCACGAAAGGGATCCGCACTCACCCTCATTACCGCTCTCGCCGCCGCACACAGCCACCGTCATACCCGCGAAAGAACGTCACCCCGTACCACGATCGACCGAGCAGCTAGCGGCACAGATTCAAAAGAGTGTGGAGGGAGCCGTCGCGGCGGCTCCTCAGGGTATGACGGCCGACGACGTCCAGAAGGCCGTTGAAACGTCGGTCAGGCAAGCAACGGCCGGACAGCTGACCGCGGCGCAAGTACAGTCCATCGTGGACAGGTCGATCAGCAGCCTGCCGGTTCCCGAAATCGACGTTGGTCAGATTCAGGGCCTCATCGAGTCCGCCGTCCGCGCGAACGTGCCTGAGGGCACCAGCGCCGAGGAGATTCAGCAATTGGTCAGCGCCGCCGTAACGGCGGCGACAGCGAACGCTGCAACGAGAGGCGATATCGAAACTCTCGTCACGGATTCTATCAGGGAGGCCGCGGCGGACCAGCTTACCGCCGCCGATGTGGAGAAGATCGTCAACGCCTCATTGTCTGCCACCAACAAGGCCGTAGAAGAAGCGGCAATGCAGGCGAAGGCTGCTGTGCAGGCAGCGCAAAAGGCAAGGGAAGAAGCCGCCATGGCCCGGGATGAGGCCGCGGCATCCAGTATGGCCGGATCCGTACCTGCTGGCTGCTTCGTCGTGGGCGACCGTGTGACGGACTGCCCCGTTCGCAGCCCCCATGTCTGGACGGCGCCTCCGCTGCCGGTGGGTGACTTCCCCAGCTACATATACAACGGGCCGCTGCCAACACAATTCTACGAATCGCCCATGTCGTACCAGTTGGTCAAGCAGGGGAAGCTCCCTCCGCTTGAGGAGCGCCTCCCTGTATCCGAAGACGTGCTGATCATCCAGCCCCCCGAAGGGATCGGCGAGTACGGCGGGGCCTACAGAATGACCGATAGGAGTACGTGGGTTGGCGAGTGGGCCCTCGCGCAATTCGCCAAGAGAGACGCCACAGGCGTCGTCTTCCAGCCGTATGCAGGCAAGTCCTTCAAGGTCAGCGACGACGGCACTACGTGGACCATGAAGCTGCGGAGGGACATGAAATGGTCCGACGGAACGCCCTTCACGATTGAGGACATCCGGTTCACGTGGGAAGACTGGAACCAGTACGAGGAGTTCACGCCTACCACCCTTCAAACGTACCGAGACCAGGTGACCGGCAACCTGGTGAGGTTCAACGTGGTGGACGACGAGACCTGGCAGCTTATCTACGACACGCCGAACTATACGCTGTTCGAGGGTAAGCTTATGCGCGGCCACCGGTGTACCGGCAAGGGCAACTACTGCTGGTCGATAGCCTCCCACCACTTCAAGCAGTTCCACCCCAAGTACACCAAGGCCGACGACCTCAAGAAGCTCATGGACGAGGTAAACGCCGAGCATTGGACGCAGCTCTGGGGTAGGCGGGAGAACTGGATGAACAATTCCGATGTCCCGACCCACAAGCCTTGGACGCTGGAAGAGAGCACGGGTCAACACAGACTGCTGACGCGCAACAACTTCTTCTACGTGGTCGATCCGGAAGGAAACCAGCTTCCCTACATGGACAAGGCGATCAAGCTGAGGGTCGAGAGCCGCGATGTGGCGGTGTTCCGTGCGATGGCCGGTGAGAATGACGGCCAAACGGCGCCGTTCCAGACCAGAGAGGTGCCGCTGTACATCACCAACATGGAGAAGGGCGACTACAGCATCTACCAATGGCCCTCTGCCGGCGGCAACGACGCACCGGTGATTTTCAACCAGACTTGGAACGATGACCCGGAAATCGGCAAGTGGATGAGGACCAGGGATTTCCGCATCGCACTGTCCCATGCCACCAACAGGGTGGATATCAACGACATCGTGTTCCTGCAGCTCGGTGCGATTCAGAACTGGGTCCCCCATCCGAGCAGCCCATTCCATCCGGGTGAGGACGTTGCAAAGTTGAACGTGGAATACGATCAGGCCAAGGCCAACCAAATGTTGGATGCCCTTGGCCTGATCTCGAAGGACGCCGACGGGTTCAGACTCCGGACGGACGGCTCCGGACAGCCGTTGGAGCTGGTGCTTCTGGCCAATCCGGACGAGAGCGCCGATGCCCTGGAGCTCATCAAGGACCACTGGGCCCAAGTTGGGATCAAGGCCGCGATCAATCCCGCCGGGACAGGTGACATCAGGCAGAATAAATCGTACATGGGAATGGTGATTGACTTCTCCGCCTACTCGATAAACCCGTGGGCCAGTGCCGGAACCAGGCTTGCTCCAACGCATGGTTCCATCTCGGTAGCCCCCCTCATCGGCCAGTATTACGAGACCCAGGGGCAGGAGGGTATGGCTCCGACAGGACCGGACCCGGCTTACATGCCGCTGGCACCCGACGGGACCTATCCTGCCGATGCATCCGGCAACCTGAAGAATCTGCAGGACATGTGGAGGGAAGGCGTTAAATATAACACGGTCCATCCCAGGCGCGTGGAGCTCGGCAAAGACATCTTCAGGACCAATGCCGAGGAGATGTACGTATCACCTACGGTAGCCTTCACCGGCAGCCGCAGGGGCATTTTCCTGAACCGGAATAACGCGAAGAACCAGCCTCGTAACCATATCAGGGACCACTTCGGGTTCTACTCAGAGGCCTACTACTTCGAAGACGGAATCGATAACTTCAACCACCCCGGCAACAGGTCCAAGTACTCCCGAAGCTGGAGCTTCCTCACCGGCAGCAGATAAGTTTCCTGGGACAATCAGCACCGGAGAGGGGCAGGTGTATGACCACCTGCCCCTCTTTGCACAGGGGGTAACTCCCGGCTTCTACCTTTTGCATTCCGAGGGATTCCCAATAGCGAGCGATCACCGAATGTCGCCCCGAATTGTAGTCTCCCACTCCCCCAATTCTGACAGCGAGAGGACGTTGGCCCCACCATCGGGTGTGAGTACGCGGGCTAGCCGCGGATTGAGGTCCCGGTCCGGCATGATGTCCACAGCGCCAAAATCGTTCGTGACGATGAGCTGCGACTCTCCCGTCAGAGTCGTCGGCCCGCGTCGCCGGGTACTTCCGCGACGGCTGAAACGTATTCGACTTCCTGGTGATAGTCTTCGCGCTCATCCCCGCCACCGGACAGTTATCCATGATCGCCGTGCTTGCGCGCCTGCTTCGCGTGCTGCGCCTCGTCTCGACGATTAAGGACCTGAGGCTGATCGTCTCCACTCTCGTCCGCTCTATTCCCAGCGTCGGACACGTCATCATGCGCATGAGCATCATTGTCTACATCTACGCCATCATCGGCTACCACCTGTTCAGCGAACACGACCCCGAGAACTGGCGCAATCTGGGAATTTCCGTCCTGACCCTCTTCAACATCATCACCCTAGAGGGGTGGATCGTGGTCATGTTCACCGCGATGGAGTTGCACCCGCTGGCATGGGTCTACTTCGTCAGCTTCGTGCTGATCGCCACGTTATAGTCATCAACCTGTCCAGGCCGTCACGAAAATCCTCCACGCGCTTTCGGGCCTCGGCCTGCTGCGCGGCGATCTCCTCGTCCGTCGTGACGTAGGCGGAAGACGAATCCCGTATGCGGTCGGCCTGCTCGGTGTCTCCCTCATCGGGCTTCCTGACCATCATAGAGAAGGCGGGCATCCGCTCCGTCCCAACCGTTGCGCGGACGTAGCAGTGGTGTACCGGCAGCGACACCATGTCGTCCTCGGAGACTCTGTCCTTGCCGAGCTCCCAGACGAGCTGGCGGGCGTCGTTCCCGGCGACCTGGAAGATCGCCAGGCATCCGACATTTGCGAGCAGGGTGTCCCGCATGGTCGGGGAGAGGTCGTCGAGCTTTGCGAGGCTCTGGGTGGCGAGGACGAACGACGCTCCGAACTTGCCGAGCTCGCTCAGCATCGACTCGTAGTCCACGCCGGGCATCGACTGCATCTCATCGACGACGACCAGCGCGCCGCGCCTCTTCTCCGGCGGCAGGCCTCCCTGTTCGCGTATCACGGCGTCGACGAGGTTGAGCAGCGACGCGCCCACGAGGGCGGCCACGTCCCTTCCGACGACTCCCTGTGCGGTGGAGACGAGAAGGATGCCGCCGTCGAGGATGGTGCGGCGCATGTCGATGGTGGAGCGGGGCTGTCCGATGATGGCCCTCGCCCGCTTCGACGATGCGTAGTAGGATAGCCGGGTCTGGACGGGGGCCAGGGAGTCGGCCCGGTAGTCGCGGCTCCAGCCGGTGAAGGTGCTGCCCCACCACTCCAGGAGGTAGGGGTCGGAGACCTTCTTGAGCACCTCCTTGCGGAACGGCTCGTTGGACAGCAGCTTGAGGCCGTCGAGGATGGTGTACTGGGCCTCCTCCTCCACCTGCTCGTTTGCCTCGTGGAGGGTCTTGACGGTCTGTTCGAGGATCGACTGCATCCTCGGGCCCCACTGTTCCCAGAGTCCTCGCGCCACGCGCACCACCGAGTCGGCGGTGCGGTCGCGGTCGGAGAATATCCGTGTGTCGAGCAGGTTGACGCCTGGCGCACCACGATCGTCCGCCAAGTCGATGAGGCGTACCCTACTGGCAATCTCCTCGGGGACGTGCTCGAGCAGGCCGGCCACGAGGTCCGCGTGGGGGTCGACGACGACTATGGCGTCGCCGTCCCTGCCCTCGGCCTTCTCGCGCATCTTGTGCGCCACCAGGTGCTGCATGAGGGTCGACTTGCCCATTCGGGTGCGGGCGACGTAGAGGTGGTGGCGGTGCAGCAGGTCGTCGGGGAACCTGATGGGCCGGGGCTTGCCCGCCGTGGTGTCTCCCACCAGCGCTCCTCCCTTCACGCCTCGCGCCGACGGCATGAGGACCCTTGCGCCGGAGCGCTCCACCAGGGGCGTCTCGTCCCGCGCTCCGGGCGGGTGCCACAGGGCGGCGGCCTCGCGGACTCCCAGGACGCTCCGGCCCCCGAAGAGTCCGGGGCCTGACGGGTGCATCATCGACGGGCTGGGGACAACGGGCCGGACCCCGCCGACCTTGAAGCGCGCTCCGGCGGGATGGTCGTAGTGCCGGTAGGCCGCCGCGACCGGGCCGAGCAGCTCCCTCGCGCGCTCTCGACTCTCCTTCGGCTCGCCCTTGGGAAGGACGGCGACGACCTGCAGATCGGCGTCGAAGGCAATGCGGGCGACCTTCTCCTTGATCAGGAGCGGGTCGTAGACGCGGGAGCGGGTCTTATTGATGCGCCACCACGCCCATCCTGCAACCGTCAGGGCGGCGGCTATGCCGGCTCCCATGAGCGCGGCCTTCCACGTCTCGCCGTCCCGCACCCACAGGTAGCCTCTCAGGGCTGTCAGAGCGGCGACGCCCAGGACCGCCATGGTCGTGACGTCGGTCTGCTGGTGGCGGACCTGGTTGGAGTACGAGGAGTCGCGCGGCTCGGCCACGGGCCGCTTGTGGGCCTTTTCGAGGTGGCCCTGCGACCAGTCGGGTCCGAGGGATCGAAGCATCAGCCTCGTCACGACGCGCTCTCCCTCGTTGAGGTTGGACAGAGCGCCGAGCAGGGCGATGATGGGGTCTGAGCCGGGGTCGAGCAGGTCGTCGTCGCGGAAGGTTCGCAGGGGCACGTACTCGGGACCGCTCGCCCGCAGAGTCATGGCCCACGCCTCCTCTCCCTCGTCGAGCCGGATAGGGTCTTCCCGCTCCGACACCTCGTGGATGCGGGCCTGGGGGTAGTGCGCGGCGACCTGTCCGCGCACCACCTGGTCGTCGAGGCAGCGCGCCATCAGGGTCACGCCGTCGACGTCTCCGGCCAGCTCGAGGGAGAAGGGCTCAGGAACCGCGATGGACTGGAGCATGTTCTCGACGCCGAGCATGGTGCGCTCGCCCGTGCGCGGCGGCGTCACTGCCAGCAGGACCGGAGGTTTTTTGTCCTGTCTCTCTCCGAACAGTATTTTCTTTGGATTGAGTTTCATGGGTTTTCCTTTCTCTATTAGGTGTCTCTATGCGTCGTCGTCGATTCGTCTGTGGGAGCCGGGCCGCCACTCGATGACTTCCGTCTCCTCCGGGGTGGCCTCGATGCGGACGGGGAAGCGGTGTCCCCTCGTCAGCAGCAGCCCGTCCCCGCGCGGGCAGGACAGGAGCCATCGCTGGAGGTCTTCCGGCAGGTCGAAGGCGTCGCCGACGGCGCTCACGGCGGCTGCGTCCTGCTGGAGCAGGAGCTTGAAGGCGGCGTTCTGCAGGAGCGCTCTGCCGGAGTGGCCGGTTATTGCCCGCGACGTGTCCTCGCTCAAAAGGTCCTGGACGTCCTGGGTGATGAACTGGAGGCCGAGGCGGTGCTTGCGCGCCCGCTTTGCTACGGACACGAGGAAGGCCGCGCCCTCCGGGTGCTGCATGATCGACCACACCTCGTCGACGACGAGCAGGCGGGGCTTGGGGTCCTGTGCCGCCGCAGCCCACACCGTCTCGGTGCAAACCATCGCGGCGGCGGGCCGCAGTTCCGGTTCGAGCAGCCGGAGGTCGAAGACGGTGACGAGGGCCTCGTTGGAGAGAAGGTCGTCGCCCTCGTCCGAGAGCAGGTGTCTGAGACTGCCGGTGGCGAAGGGCCTCAGCAGGCGGGCCAGGCCGGGGTCTCCCGCCTCGTCCTCCTGTAGGTATTTATAAAAGTCGCGGAACCCCGTGCGCTCCCTGGGCCGGGCGTAGTAGCCCGCCAGGGCGTGATCGAGGGAGGCCCTTCGCTCCGCGCTCAGTCGCTCGCCCACCATGACCTCGATGAGGCGTCTGAGGCTGCCGATGCGCTGCAACAGCTCCTCGGAGTCGCCCTTGTCGATGACGAAGGGGTTCATGCCCTGGCCGGGGACCCCCGGCGAGAGAACGCGTCCGCCCGCCGCGCGTGCCATGTCCGCGTACTCTCCTTCCGGGTCGATCACGTAGGCGGTGACGCCGCGCGTCAGGCCTCTAAGCACCCCCAGCTTGGTGGAGAAGGATTTCCCGGAACCTGAACGAGCCAGCACCGCTGTGTTGGCGTTGAGGTGCGTGCCGTCCCAGGGGTCGTAGACCACCGGGGCGCATGCCCTCATGTCGATGCCGTAGAGGGTGCCGCTGCGGGTGTCGAGGTCGGGAGGCGAGAAGGGGAAGAGCCTCGCCAATGACGACGTGTCCAGCGTCCGCCACGTTGCGACGGCGTTCAGGGCGATTGGCAGACTGGACAAAATTCCCTCGCGCTGGCGGAAAGAGAGGTTGTCGAGCTTGCCCAGGGTGGCGGCGAAGTGTGCCTTCGCCCTCTGCGTCATCTCCTTCAGCGAGTCCTCGTCCTTCGCGTGCAGGGTCACTGAAAGCGATGAATGAAACAGTCTCTCCCTGCCTCGCTGCACCTCGTCGCGCAGGCGGGTCACGTCCTCCAGGGCGATCTCCGCCTCCGGGGATAGGCTTCTGCCCCGCTTCAGGGACAGCGACTGCGCCGACTCGAACCTGACCTTCTGCCACTCAAGGGTTCGGGCGGCCTGCTCAGGTGGAATCGAACCCAGGTGGATGGACAGGTCCATCGGCGCTCCCGCGGCCATGAGTCCCTGCAGGAACCCCGGGGAGAGGGAGCGCGGCCACTTGCCCAGGTGCAGCGACCGGACCAACCGGTCTCCGACGCGCACGTCCCGCCGGTTGATCTCGACCTCGACGGAGGTCTCCTCGTCCAACTCGGCCGGCGTGCCTCCGAGTGCTGCGGATACAAAGAACATCCTGAGCTGCCGTCCCCTAAGGCGATGGACCGACAGCCCTGCTCTCGCCAGCAGCCCCCGCAGCTCCTCGACGCGCGAGAACTCGCACACGGCGTAGAAGCGCCGGTCGAGGACGCCGTCGCGGGACTCCATCTCGGTGAGCAGGCGTCCGAGCGACTCCCCTGCCGCCTCTATCTGCGGGGGGAGGTTCTCCGGCCTGGCCTCCTCGAGCTTCGTCCGGAGTCCTCCGAGGCGAGGCGGGTGCTGCCTGATGAGCAGCTGGAAAGGGAAGTCGCAGGCGTTGAGCGCCCCGGCGAAGGCTCCCAGCTTCGGCTCGTCTATCTCGAGGTCCATCACCTCGCAGACGCCGAGCTTCACCCCGTCCAATCGCACCGGCCCCTCGTCTTCAAGGTGGGACAGCATGAAGAAGAGGGAAGGGTCCGGCGGGAGCTTGCGCTCGGCTTCCTCCGCTTCACTTGTCTGCGATCCGACCCCCTTGGGTGGCCCGACCGCTCTGAGTCTCGTGATTCGCTCGATCAATTTCCTCAACGGGTTCTCCTTACGGGAACTAGGGGAATGGGAACGGAACGATGCCGCTGCGCAGCAGCGTCGCGACGCCCTTGGCCGAGAGCACCAGGACGAGGCCGACCACCGCCAGGACCACGCCGCTCTTCGCCCTTCCGCCGCGCTCGCCGCCTCCCTCGGCCATCAACACGAAGCCCGCCCAGACGATGGCGAAGAGACAGAGCCCGGCCGCGGCATAGGCCATCGCCGTGAGCGCCCGGTCGAAGGCATGAAGCATTTCTTCTTTTTCGGGTGAGGCCCCCATCGAGACCAGGACCGAAACGGCGAGCAACGTCAGGGTCGCAGTGCGCCTTACCACGGCCACTTCCATCCCAGCAGATCGAACCAGCTGCGAAGAGCCTGCCCCGCACTCGATGCGAGGTCGTCCGCGGGCGTCTGCTCGGCGGGCGGGTCCTCCGGCTCGGGCTCCGGCAGCACCAGCACCGCGAAGGGGTCGTCGGCCCCGACTGCGGACGCCAGGGACAGACTCTCTTCCCTGGTCATCACGATGGGGTCGCGCTCCACCGTCTGGGACTCGACGCGCTCCGGATGAAGGATGGTGAGCGTCACATCCCGGCGGACCGTCTTGCTGGGGATCGACAGGGTGGCCGAGATCAGGTGCTCCGTCGTCGTTCCGTCGTCGTGGGTCACGGTGACCGTCCTGCTGACGGTCTCGGTCGTTCCAGGCCTCAGCAGGCTCACCGTCTCGGTCCGGTACTCGGTCCGCTCAGGGTGGTGGGTGAGTTGCGTCAGCGGCGGGACCGGGATACTGAGGCTGCCCTCTATCTCGACGTTGACGGTCACGGCGTGTACGGCCTCTCCCTCGCCGACTGGCATGCTGAAGCAGGTCGCGTCGTCGGGGACGAACGGCCGCTCACGCGCGACGCGCCCGACGATGCGGAGACGGTTCCGGTTACAACCGTCACCTCGGCGTCCATCAGGGCGGTCTCTGCGACCTCGACGTGTCCCGCCACCGTCTGAAGCTCGACCGGCTCCTCGACGAGGACGGCGCACTCGGAGTCGATTACGCTGCTGACTTCTCCGAGTGTCCAGCCGAGGGAAGAGAGCCTCACGTTGCACAGCTCGTTCTCGACGGCGGGGAGCGGGTGCGGGATCCGCTCGTGGGTGACCGTGAGGGCACCGGCCTGCTCAAGGCCGTCCTCCCAGGACACGGTGAAGGACGGCGCCGGGCCGTGCAGGGGAAGGGAGTAGTCGATCCGCTCCCCCTCCGCCAGCCTGGCCGAACCCCAGAACCGCAGCCAGTCTCCCTCCGGCCCGCCGAAGGCCCGGACGCGGATGTCCAGGCCGGTTGCGGCCCTCAGGGTCACGGCGGCCCTGTTGCCGGTTACCGATAGTCCCTCGACGAATATCCTTCGTCCGGGCACCGGTTCCTTCAGCTCGAAGTCGATCTCGTCCCGCCAGCGCTCGTCCTCCCCGTGCCCGTCGGCCTGGGTGACGGGGATGGACGTCTGCGACACGGCGACGGCCAGAGCGGCCAGGACAGCCGCGCCGAGGAAGGCACGCCAGAACCTCCGGCGTTTCTCCACTCCGTCCCGCGCCGCGGCCTCCCGTCCGTTGGCGCTTTCACTGCCGGCGTTCTTGCGCCCGCAGCGCTTGCCGAACCAATTGCGGGGACGGAAGGGCATCCTTCCGTTCCGGCGGCCTTTCTCCCCGCGCCTCTTCTTTCGCAGTCTGCGGAGGGCGTGGCGCGACCTCCTGACCATCAGTCGCAGCGGACTTGGGCCGTTCCGCACCGGCTGGACCGGCGCGGGCGGCTCGCTGCGCACCAGCAGGGAGACCGGCCCGGTGTAGAGGCGGGCTCCCAGCCGGTACTTCAACAGGTCGGCAACCACCAGCGGCAACCGCCGACCTCCGATCTTCCCAACGACTACAGCGATCCCCGTCAGGCCGAACAGGATGGCCAGCGCCATCCTCGCCTCGGACGGCCCGACAGGGGCGTAGCGGTATGCGCCGTAGGACAGGGCGCACACCGCCGTGATCGCCACGATCTGGGGGAAGGTGAACCACAGCAGGACCTTGTCTTCGGCCTGCACGTGGGTGGGTACCTCGTGTTCTCTCATGGCTCTTTCCTTTCTTGTCCTTTCTTGCGTCCGCCTAGCCGGTGGGTGTGGGTGCCGGCGTCGGGAAGGGTCGGGGCCACGGGCGATCCCACGACCGCGTCCATCACCAGCTCGACGACACCGTAGGCCACCATCGCCAGGATGATGCCCGCCAGGGCGGTCATCATCGCGCTCTTGCCGCGCTCCATCTGGTGCGGGGCGCCGGATGCCGTCAGGTACATGTAGGCCCCGTAGATGAAGAAGCCCACGCCCACTACTCCCAGCAGGATGCCCACCAGGTTCGATATGGTCTGCGTCAGGTCTGCCATTCGCTCTTCTCCTCTCTCTGTTCCATTGCCGGGCGCTTTCTCGCCCGGTCCTTTCGTTCAGTCGTATCCGCCGTTCCGACGGCTCAGCTCCGCGAGGTGCATATCGTCCTCACCTCCTTCATCGTTTCCGCGCCTGTCGGTCGTCGCCGGTTCGTCTCGCTACTCGCCGCTGCTTCTAGGAGCGTTGCCAACGCCTCCGCCGCCCGCGGATGGGGTCGCCAGCGAAGCGGCAGAACTGAGGCCGCTCGCGGCGGCCGACACCCCTGCGCTCGCAGCCATCGCCCCTACGGCCATCCCGCCCGGACCTCCGGCGGCTCCCGCGATCAGCCCGATGGTCTTTGCCGAGCGCACTATCGTTCCGGGCAGGTTCATGCCGAAGTAGAGCGTGCTCAGCCACGCGTCAAAAGGTCCCGGCGCTGCCGAGCATCGACGGCACACGCGTCGCCATGTAGACGAAGGCAAGGGACATCAGCAGCTTCCAGACCAGGTCCTGCACCGGCTCGAACGCAGCTATCGAGGCGTACTCTTTGAGGAACCCGAATGCCAGCGCGAGCGCGATGAGCTGGATCGCCTGCTGGAACACCGTCGTCATGAACAGCCGCAGCCAGTGTCGACCCCATCCCGCCGTGTGCGGCAGTATCCACAGCCCAGGGCTATAGGTGCCAGGGCGATCAGGATGTCGATGAGAGCCAGGCGCAGAACCATCTGCACCAGCACGTAGAGGACGAAGAACCCGTAGACCAGATAGAGCAGGGCCAGCAACTGCGCCATCCCCACGCTCCCGGCCTGAACGGCCGTGAGGAATGTGTTGAGTGGTGCCCTGAGAAGGTCTCCGGGCGTTACGTTCATCTCGGCGGCGACGAAGCCGGATACGGCGTCCGTCACGTCGAGCACCAGGGCGCACCACCACAGAGACGAGGCGGCGGCCACGAGGCCGAGACGGGGAACCTTCTCGCGCCACCCAACCTGCTGGCGGCCGAGGTGCTCGGACATGATGAGGCTCAGCCCCATCCAGCCGATGATGACCGCGAGGGCGCTGGACGCTATGACCCAGACGACCGTCCACGCCTGGCGTACCATCTCGTGGCCATAAGTCAGGTCGGGAGGAGTACCCGTCAGGATGTCAGTCATGGTTATCCTCCCCCGCAGTTGTCGGCGTCCTGGCCGGTCGCCCGCTCGACCGCTCCGCAGAGCGTTCCGTGGACTCCCTCGATCACCCAGCCCGCGAAGGCCCTTGCCCACCGCGCGGGGTTGAGGGCGGAAAGGATCCTGTCCCAGATGCAGCTCGGCTCGTAGACGGGGATGACGGCGTAGAATGCGGCCGTCTCACCGTCGGCGTTCGCCAGCATCGCCAGCAGGTAGGAGCGATCGGGGTCGAGTTCGGGCTGCTCGTCGAGGACGGGATAGCCCCACGAGTACTCCCAGCCGTCGCTGCTCCTCTTCTCGCCTCCGATGACCCGGTACATGGTGCTGATCCACTCGCCGGTGTCGGCGTCGCGAACGGCGTAGAAGAGAGTCTCGATCTTCCGGTCGAAGACGGGACGGGCGACGAACTCTCCCTCCTTCTTGCGCTCGACGAACTCCCGGTCGGCGTTGACCAGAGCCGGCCCCGTACTTGATACGGGGGACGATGCCCGTTCCCTGGGCCAGGGCGACCCCACTCGACGGAATGGCGTCGAGCGTCGCCAGCAGCAAAGTGGCGGCAAGGGGCACCAGCCACCTGGCTGCGCCGGAGCGTTGGATGGTCGATTGCGGTCCCAAGGTTATCCTCCTCACAAATCAGAACGTGCGTACTGCTGCAAGTGTGGAGCACCGGGGAATCGGGCGGAATCCCCCGAAAGGGACTACATGAATGAAACCGCCTCAGGAGGCAGTGAGGTCAAAAGGGAAGACGGTCGATCTAGAATTGTGTTGAGGAGGGTGTTCCCTTGGAGGGAATTGGCTGGTGAGGGTTTTTATTGTGGTGGCGACGCCCGTTGTTGCCTTCGCCGTCGGGCACAGGCTTCTGCAACCCGGTAACCACCTTGGATACGCGACCACACGAGCCTCGGCATCCTATTTGAGCGGGAGGCCGAGGACTTCGCCAGAGCCCTTATCCGCGTTGCGCGAGAGGCTATAGAGGAAGTCTGAGCGAGCTCTGAGAGGAGGCAGAGCACTTCAAGCATATTGGAGCTTGTGCGCAGCGCAATCTAGTGGACCGAAATCTTTGAAATGACTGGTAGTAATTGGAGATTTGATTCGTGCTTTACACGACAGGGCGGGTTTCAAACCCGCCCCTACCAAGTCATAGCCTCGTTACCCTTCAAAACTAGGATGTTGAACCACCAGTGGTCCAACATCATTGAAATGAAGACCATGATAGTCATTGTTCCTCTTGGGGGTTCAATCGTAACGTTGAACCGAGGAGGAACCATGATGTCTACCAAGAAGTACCGTATAAGACTGACTACCGACGAACAACAGGAACTCAACGCCTTGGTCTCACGCGGTCGGGCTGCGGCGTACAAACAGACCCATGCGCGCATTCTGCTGATGAGCGATGAGTCACGCTCGGACGGGGGAATGAAGGACGCGGACATCACCAGCGCGCTCGGTGTAGGACAGTCAACGGTCGAGCGAATACGCAAGCGCTGTGTGGAGGAGGGGGTCGAGTCTGCGCTGAATCGCAAAAAGCAACTGCGTCGGCGTCAAAAGAGACTGGACGGCGAAGGTGAAGCACGGTTGATAGCGATGGCCTGCGGGGAACCGCCGGAGGGGCGTGCCAGTTGGACCCTGAAGCTGTTGGCTGACCAGTTGGTCGAGTGTGAGATAGTCGAGACCATTAGCACCGAGACGGTTCGCCAGGCGCTAAAAAAACGAACTGAAGCTGTGGCTGAAGCAGAGTTGGTGCATCCCGCCCGGTCAGAGCGCGGAGTTTGTGTGCGCGATGGAAGACGTGCTGGAAGTCTACCAACGGCCGTATGATGAGAACGAAGTTCTGGTGTGCATGGATGAGACGAGCAAACAGCAAAGCCTGCCCCCGACCCGGATCGGGGGTCAAGGAGACGCGAGTGCCGCGTCCCGCAGCGCCCGGCTTATCGGCGGCATACGACTACGAATACGAGCGCAATGGAGTGAGCAGCCTGTTCATGCTGTTTGCACCGTTGGACGGATGGCGCCGAGTCGAGGTCAGAGAGCGTCGCACGAAGGTGGACTGGGCGCATGTGATAAAGAAACTGGTCAATGAGGACTACCCTGACAGAGACCGGATCGTGCTGGTAATGGACAATCTCAACACTCACAAGCTGTCCTCGCTATACGAGGCATTCGAGCCTGCTGAGGCGAGGCGTATCGCTAAGCGACTGGAGATACACTACACTCCCAAACACGGGAGTTGGTTGAATATGGCGGAGATAGAGATCGGTGTGCTGGCTCGACAGTGCCTGGAGCGTCGCATACCGGACCGGGAGACCCTGCGTGGCGAGGTAGAAGCGTGGCAGAAGAGCCGCAACCGGGATGTGATACGAGTGGATTGGCGCTTCACTACCGAGGATGCGCGCATCAAGCTAAAGTCACTCTACCCATCAATACAAAAAAGTTGAACCACTAGTGTCCTGAGTCATAAGTTCGCATGCAATATCTTGCTAGTGAGGCTAGGATTTCGTCAGCCGTTTTTGTCCATCGGAAAGGCTTGGGATCGGCACAGGTAGACTCGATGTAGTGAAGGATCGCTTCCTCAAGCTCGCGTGTACTGCGGTGGACACCCCGTCTGAGCTGCTTGTCCGTCAGCGCGGCGAACCAGCGCTCCACAAGATTGAGCCATGATGAACTGGTGGGAGTGAAGTGGAGATGGTAACGGGGCCGCTTAACCAGCCATCGTTGGATAAGCGCGGTCTTGTGGGTTGAGGAGTTGTCGAGGATGATGTGCACATCGAGGTCTGGGGGTACAGAGTCATCGATCTTGTCAAGGAACTTGCGGAACTCCACCGAACGATGGCGCCGTTGGCAGGAGCCGATCACCCTGCCAGTAGCTACGTCAAGGGCCGCGAACAGGTCGGTGGTTCCGTGCCGAGCGTAGTCGTGAGTACGTCTCTCGACTTGGCCTGGACGCATGGGCAACAAAGGCGCGGTACGGTCCAGCGCTTGGATACCCGATTTTTCGTCTACGCACAGTACAAGAGCCTTGTCCGGTGGGTTGAGGTACAGTCCCACGATGTCTCGGACCTTCTCGATGAAGAGAGGATCGGTGGACAGCTTGAAGGTCTCTGTGCGATGAGGTTGAAGAGAGAACGCTCTCCAGATACGGCTTATGGCGCTCTGGCTCATGCCGGTGCGTCTGGCCATCGAACGAGTGCTCCAGTGAGTAGCGTCGTCAGGTGTCGTTTCCAGTGTCAGAGTGACGACTTTCTCGACGTCGGCGTCGGTGATCTTGCGGGGAGCGCCGGGCCTCGGTTCGTCCAAGAGCCCATCCAAGCCTCTTTCGAGAAACCGACGACGCCACTTCCCCACGGTCTGGGGAGAGAGCCCCACTTGAGCACTCACTGTCTTGTTGGACTTACCTTCGGCGCAGCCAAGTATCAACCGGGCGCGTTGGGCCAGCGCTTGCGCCGTCTTCCGACGCGCGACCAATCTCTCCAGGGTTTCTCGCTCCTCTATGCCGATCTCCAACGGTGCCAACGGTCTACCACGGGGCATGACTTCCTCCTACAACAGAGTCAACTCATGCCCATTATTATACTGCCTACTTACGACTCATGACACTAGGGAACCTCTGAACAACCCGCTGTAGAGTTCGGTTGAGTTGATTGTAGGCGTTTTGGGAGACGTTGAACCATCAGGTTGTGCCGCAAGTCCACAAAGACCACCCCAACAGTTTAGGTGGGGTATCTGGGGCCCCGCAGGTTTGCTTGACCCTCGTTGAAGGGCGTTGCTATCATGTCAAGGTTGGTATCGGTGGCCGGGGGCTATGTTTGTCATCGGGCTTACAGGCGGGATCGGGACCGGCAAATCGGAGGTCTCTCGGATGCTCGGTGCGTTGGGAGCCGAGGTCATTGAGGCCGACAAGGTTGCCCACGAGGCGTATGAACCCGGAACGCCCGGATGGCAGGAGCTCGTCGACGCGTTCGGGGATGGGGTCCTCGACGCGGATGGAAGGATCGACCGAAAGAGGCTCGGCGGCATCGTGTTCGACGATGAGCAGGCCCGCGAGAGACTGAATGGAATCGTTCACCCTATCGTCCGGCGACTCTTGGAAGAACGTATAGAAGGGCTCGAGCGCGAGGGAGCGCGGGTCGTCGTCATCGAGGTCCCATTACTCATTGAGGCGATCAAGCAGCAGTCCCGATGGACACGGATGCTGGACGAGATATGGGTCGTCACGGCGCCCGAAGAGCAGGTTGTCGCGCGGGTGCGAGCGAGGAGCGGGCTGGACGAAACGGCGATCAGGGCTCGAATCGGTTCTCAGGCCACGGAGCGGGAGCGAATCAAGCACGCAGACGCGGTCATTGACAACAGCGGCAGTCTTGCGGGGCTGAGACGCGAGGTAACGAACCTTTGGCGCGAGCGAGCGCCGCAGAATTAGGAAGTTAGACCACACGATGACCACCAAGACACAGACCCTCTACCGCAGCTACATCATCGAGGAGTACCACCTCACCGAAGAGCCGTACTACGTGCCCATCGGGGACGAGGTGGAGCTGTTCGAGGCCGCGTACAAGTCGAAGATTCCGGTCCTGTTCAAAGGCCCGACCGGTTGCGGGAAGACCCGGTTCGTCGAGTACATGTCGTACCGGCTGGGGCAGCCGATGACGAGGATTTCCCAGAACGACGGCGCTTCGCCGGACGGGGACGGGGCATCCAACGGCATTCTGCCCCTGGTGACCATTGCATGTCACGAGGACCTGACGGCGAGCGACCTCGTGGGCCGCTACCTCCTGCAGGGCGAGGAGACGATCTGGATAGACGGGCCTCTGACCCGCGCCGTGAAGGCGGGCGGCATCTGCTACCTCGACGAGATCGTCGAGGCGCGCAAGGACACTACGGTACTTATTCACCCGCTGACCGACCACCGCCGCATCCTGCCGGTTGAGAAGAAGGGCGAACTCCTGGAGGCGGCCGACGGCTTCCTGCTGGTGATGTCCTACAACCCCGGCTACCAGAGCGCGCTAAAGGACCTCAAGCACAGCACGCGCCAGCGCTTTGTCGCGATAGAGTTCGACTATCCGCCGAAGGAGACCGAGGCCGAGATCGTGGCGCATGAGTCGGGCGTTGACATTGAGACGGCGATGGGCCTGGCGAAGCTCGGCGAGAAGGTGCGTAACCTCAAGGAGCACGGTCTGGCCGAGGGCGCAAGCACCCGCCTGTTGATCTACGCCGGGAAGATGATCGCGGGCGGGATCGTACCGCGACGGGCGTGCCAGGTCGCGGTCAACTGGGCCGTTACGGACGACCACTCCCTGCAGGCGAGTATGGACGAGGTGATCAATTCCATTTTCGAGTGATTCTGCGTACCCGGCGTCGGTGAATGCTGCGTTACCTGAATATAACAAACTGGATAGATGCCGATTTATCCCCTCTCCCGTCGTGGGAGAGGGCTAGAGCCTGCCCCGTACTCGATACGGGGGTGAGGGTGAAGGTGTATCGCAATATCAATACAATGTTGACTGAGTACTAGCGCCGCACACCGTTCTCTATGCCACCCAAAGCAATGCCCGCAACCCCGGTCGAGTCCGAAATACGACAAGCGCTGGCGCGGCATTGCAAACGCTCGATTGAAGATCCCTCCATGGCCCGCGCGGGCGTCCTCGTGCTCGTGTACCCCAAGGACGGGCAGGCTCACGTGCTGTTCAACAAGCGAAGCGAGCACGTCGAGAAGCACAAGGGCGAGATCGCCTTCCCCGGCGGGGGCTGGGAGCCCGACGACGCGACGATACTGGACACCGCCCTGCGAGAGACGTGGGAGGAGATGTCCATCGACCCTGCCGACGTGACCGTGCTGGGCGAGCTGGACGACATCGTGACCATATCCGACTTCGTGGTAACGCCCTACGTGGGAGCAATTCCGGGTGGCTACGACTTCAAGCCCAACATCGAGGTTGCCGAAGTGATCGAGGTGCCCTTGGAGGCCATTCTGAACGGACGAAACCTCCGGGACGACACGCGACTTGCAAATGGGACGATACAGCGTCGCGCGACCTATGCCCATAACGGGCACCTAATCTGGGGCGCGACGGGTATGATACTGGAAGGCTTCGTCCGCATCCTGAAATCCATCGACGACGGAGAGGATTTGTGGAAGACACCAACGTAATCCGCCAGAGAGTTCGGACGGCCCTCGAACAGTACCCTCCACTTACCATAGAGGAGTTCGACAAGTCGTGGCACAAGATGTCCGACCTGCTGAACTCCCAGCAGCTTTCGACGTGGGCGGACATGGGCATCCGGCTGGCCGGACAGACCGTCCGGTCATGGGAATCTGCCGCGCAGTACTACAAGTCGAGCGCCAAGATCGTGAGCCTGATGCCGTTCAGCCGCTTCGAGGAGTGGTCGGAGTGCGGCCTGCGACTCTGCCAGGACTCACCGACCCTCGCGGCGTGCTACTTCAACGCGAGTCACGGCACCCTGCAGAAGCTCCGAGCCCGGCACGTCGAAGAGTGGGCGATGATGGGCCGTCGGCTCTACAAGGGCACGTGGAAGTCAGGCACTCTGGCCTGCAAGTTCTTCGACTCCAGTCCGAAGCTGGTGCAGTCTCTCGAAATCGAGGACCTCGACCGGTTCGTCGCTTTCCTTGAATACGTCTCGCGCCGGTCGTACGACGTGGCAACCGACTGCATCGTGCTTGGGGAGCGCATCTTCCCGGCGCTGGGCGAGCACAATCAGGCGTACATCGCCCTGTCGCACTCGGTCGCGGAGACGGGATGGCGGCAGGTCAAGAGCGTGTTCGACGCCACTGCCCGCTCACTGCCGAGGGTGCAGGCGAGTCAGCGGGGTCGCTTCATCGCCCTGTCGGACGCGCTGCGCGAGAGCGGCGTCGGCAACCTCGCGGGCGCGATGCTAGAAGTGTCGCAGGCGCTGTGGGAGCTCGACAACGAGCACCACGAGTATGTGCTTGAGATGTCGGAAGACCTGATGACGCACGCGCCGAGCGCGATCCCCGACTTCATCAAGAGCTGTCCGAAGGCTCTCGAAAGAGTGACGATCGTCCAACTGCAGCAGTGGTACCTCGAGGGCATCAGGGTGCTCCAACGCAACCGCGACGCGGGCATGGCCTACTTCCGCCTGGAATCGGCCCACTCGCAGAGCGAGCTCGACGCGCTCTCTGCCAACATCGAGTTCGAGCGCATCAAAGAGCTCATGGAGATGTACTGCCAGGCCCTCGCGGGGGCCGAGGTTAAGGTAGCGGCGAGCGAGGAGCTTGCCGAAAAGCGCATCGGATGGCTCGCCCCGGACTCTCCGACAACGGAGGGCTCTACTGTCTACGTGCCCGCAATCGCCGACCGCTACCAGACCAAGGAAGAGAACTTCGCGCTGTTCAAGGTCGTCTCGACCCACCAGGTGGCGCGGTTGGAGTTCGGCAGCTTCTGGTTCGAGTTCGATACACCGTCAACGGTATTCAAAGATCTTCGTCCCAAGCTCGAGAGGAAAGTGCTTGAGACTGTTGAGTCGAACGGAGAAGGGACAGAGTGGGTGACCGATATCCAACGTCTCTTCAATCTCCTAGAGGACAGAAAACTCTCGCTCGACCTGTTCACGATCATAGAGGGCGGGCGGCTGGACATTCGGGTGCTCACCGAGTACCTCGGCATGAGAAAGAGCTACGCCCGTGTGCAGACCGACGCCCTCGCGTCACGTCCTGAAATCACGCAGATGCCCGCTCGCGAGGCGATGGTCGAGTTCCTCGTGCGGGTGACGCTGCGGGCGGACGAGAGCCTTCCCACGCCGGTGGAGTACGTCGAGGAGGCCCGCAAGATCGCGTCCATCGCACGGCGGGCTAACGCATTCGGATCGTCCGTCGAGGACACCTCAGAAGCTATGCTCCGAATCTACGCCGTGCTGGTCCAGATACCGAACAGGCCGCTCGACGAGGACGAGTTCCAAGACCTCGACCTGGGCGACGACGACGACGAGTCCTCGATGGAGTCGGAGGCCGAGGACGACATCATCCAGTCGCTCATGGAGGGACTCGGCGCGGAGTCGCAGGAGAAGTCTTCGGGCGAACAGGAGTACGAGACCAGCCAGGACGTCGACTACCGCGGCGACTTCAAGCCGGAGATGGTGCAGCTCCTCGAACAGCTTCGGCTGCAGAAGGGCAGCGAAGGCTCTGCCGACGGGGACTCGCAAGAGATAACGCAGGAGATGCTCCAGGAGCTGATCCAGAACAGCGCGGAGCTCGACCTCGACGCCATGGAGTTCGGAGAGGCCGAGGACATGACGGCGGACATGGCTCAGAACATGCTCAAAGAGGCCAGCATGACTGCGCCGTCGCACCCCGACCGCGGGCAGGGGCAGTTCGTGCACGTGGACGAGGACGGCGGGCCGATCGACCCTGACGAGCCGCAGACCTTCGTTTACGACGAGTGGGACTTCCGTGCGGAGGACTACAAGCCGCGCTGGTGCATCGTGCGCCAGAAGCAGATGAGCGAGGGCGATCCCGCGTACTACGGGCAGACTCTCGCGGGCTACTCGGTGTTGGTCAACCAGATCCGCCGGCAGTTCGAGCTGCTCGTGCCGGAGATGTTCCGCAAGCAGCGGAAGCTGGAGGACGGCGATGAGATCGACATCGACGACGTGATCGAAGCGATTGTCGATATCAGGACCGGGTCAAGTCCCAGCGACAAGCTGTACTGGCGGCGCAATAAGGTGCAGCGCGACGTGGCGGTCGTGTTCCTGCTGGACACGAGCGCCTCGACGGCTGAGGCAGTCGACGATTCGCGCAAGGGCGAGGACTGGGACGCCCCGGACGACCCCGTCGAGTACATGACGTGGCTGCGGACGCGACGCGGCGAGGGGATGCGTCGGTCGTACAAGCGCATCATCGACCTGGAGAAGGAAGCGTGCGTCCTGCTCATCAACGCCCTCGAGGCCGTCGGCGACCGGTACGGCATCTACGCCTTCTCCGGCTACGGACGGGAAAACGTCGAGTTCTACACCATCAAGGACATCGAGGAGAATTTCTCCGACAGCATCAAGAGACGGATCGACCGGGTGTCGCCTCTCCACGCCACGCGCATGGGTCCCGCCATCCGTCACGCGACCTCCAAGCTGGACGCCCTGGAGGCCAAGACGAAGCTCCTCTTCCTCATCAGCGACGGCAGGCCGCAGGACCGGGGCTACAGCCGCGAAGGGGTGGAGAAGGAGTACGCCGTCCACGACACCAAGATGGCGCTCGATGAGGCCAAGGCCAAGGACATCACAGCCTTCGCGCTAACCGTCGACAAGAACGGCCACGACTACCTAGCCACCATGTGCCAGGACATGGGCTACGAGATACTAGACGACATCCTCCAACTCCCACGGAGGCTGCTGTTCCTGTATCGTCGGCTGACGATGTGAGGGGATAAAATCCTCTTGACGAATGTGATGTCCGCTGCGGCGAACCTTCAACGTTCAGCAGGCTCTAGATTAGGGATAATCGACATGATGCGGGGGTTCAGCAAACTCCAACGCTGACCGACTCGCTCTAGGTCGCCTACAGCAATGACTGCCGCCCTGCCTTCATGTGCTTCAATAGCCAGCGCGTAATCATTCTGATTTAGAACTGCAGTGATCGATTGAGATCGACCGTCAATATCCGCCCGCAACGTAATCGTGCCGTCCGTTTCATTTTCGTTACGTTTTAGTCTGTGTACGAATCCGAACAATCTTTCATCCGGCCTCGGTTCGCGATTCCGAAACGCCCGTGCTGCTTCTCGCAAGATGGGAGCGTCGTCATTGTCGAACCGAATAACGTCCCGCGCTCTCTCCCTCGGTCGTGTGCGAGCCCAGGAGAGGCTGACGTCTAGGGCCGGGAACGGCTCGATTAAATTGACAAGAGCTTCGCATAGGTTGGCGCTTGCGCCACTTCGCACGGCCATTGTGAAAGCGTCATCGTCCCCCCCAACCGTCTTTTCGGTCGCCTCGCGGGTAGCTGTCAGGGCTCCTGCCAAACGCTTTGTTATTCGCCGTTGGATGGGATCGTTCTCAATGTCCCACTCTGAATCGAGCAACTGCATCGGCGGAGGTACGACCGGGGTCAACAGCGTAACGGTGAAGCTACCCTGTTCGGTCTGACCCAAACGCACCTGACGCAGGTAGTCATTCGCTTCCTTATTCGCACCGGCTCGATAGAGCGGTTGTGGTTGCCACAGTGAGCAAGCAGCCGCTAGGAGCATGTCACGCGCTCCACCGATAAGGTTGACTCCGTCGATCAGAGACACTGCACCGTCATCTTCGCCTTTCACCCGTACTCGGATCACGTCGCGGTCTGACGTTAGTAGGTCGCGATAGAGAGAGAACTCGTCCACATCGGCGGCCCTTGCGAATATCTCGATGAGCTGTGATACGACGTTGGCGTAATCACCTAGTCGTTGAGTTCTTGGCAGGATAATTTCCGGCAATCCTTCAGCAACGTACACATCGGAGTGGTCACCGTAAGGTTCGATCCTCGCCCAGCCAGCGCCTCGCGCATAGGCCGACAAAGCCGCAGGCGAAACCGCGATGAGTGCTACAGTGTCCCATATGCTGGCTTTCATTGGATCCTCCCTCTCCTCGACTGATCCATCAAATGGCGCAGACTTTCGACGTTGAACACGTTCCCTGTCGGAATCGGGACTGTGACGGACGTTCGGTTGGCCGTTTCTTCGTATCCTTTCAAATTTACCCAATAGGCTCGACGCCTCAATATAAGCTCACCCTCCGTAATAGTCACCCAGTCATTCTCGTCGCGGGGCAAGTCCAACACGACGAGCAATCGCGGGGTCTGTGTCTCGATACGCAGTAGGTCATAATTCCTGACCTTCAGTGGGAATCGATAGTAGCCATCAAGCGGCTCGCCTAGTCTGACAGTCGCCTTCAACTGCAACTCTATGGCCGGGCGCATACCTCCACCAGCCTGGATGCGTAGATCGACTCCGTCCCGGTCAGGCTCATAGACTGCAGTGGCGTAGCCAGCGCGTTTGGTCACCGTATAGGCATAGGCCAAGGACAGCCCTTCCTCACGGTCCTGTTCCGAAAGCAAAGAATCAGCCATCACGTCACTCGCGGGCATTCCCGATTCTGTAGCAGTTTACCACGTAGCCGAGGCCGTTCGTCTAATCCTTACGTGTTCTTGGTAGCGGGCTCCCCTGAAGATAGCACAGTTGTGCTGCTCGTAACAACGATACATGAAGAGAATCTGAATACGCTATAGATTCGCAAACCACTACCTAAAGTTGAAAAGTGTGAAGTCGACGGTACCATTTACGTAGGTTCTCCCTAACGGCTTCCACAGCGTGATCGCACTGCGACCTTCTTGGAACTACCCCAAATCTCAAGTTCAGGGACTATCGAATTCCAAATGAAAGGTATTCACCCATGAAAGTCCACTCCACCATCTCCGGCGGACTCGCCACCCTCGACATGCTCGACGACCTCCCACAGGAGCCGGCGTTTCCGGTGGTTTCTTGCGCGATTGCTCAACTCTCCCTCACCTACACCGCCACACTCACTTGGTAGACGACCTCGGCATCCCTCGGCACGTCCCGGTCTTCGTCCCTTAGCACTTCAAGATACAACTCTATGGCTTCTTTGACGTTCCGCAGGGATTCCTCTACCGTTTCGCCCTGGGTGTAGCAGCCCGGCAATGCCGGGACCTCAACCCAGTAACCGCCCTCTTCGGCTGTATGAACTACGACTGAGTACTGCATAGGTTGACGATCTGGTCGTCTGGGCTCGCTCGTTGAAAAGTATGTAGCCGATGATACCATGAGACCCATCTCATCTTGAAAGGTATCCACCCATGAAAGTTCACTCGACGATTACCGGCGGACTCGCCACCCTCGACATTCTAGACGGCCTACCACAGGAGCCGGCGTTCCCCGTTGAGGAATACCAGACTCGACTGACCGCCGTGAGGCAAGGGATGCGCGAGCGGGGCATCGACGTGCTGCTCGTGCAGCATCCGACGAATGTTTTGTATACGACGGGGTACCAGACCTTCTCGCCGAACTTCGGTGAGTGCATGGTCGTCCCTCAGGAGGGTGATCCGACACTGCTCGTGCCGGCTCCTGAGCTGGGGGGAGCGCTGGTCCACACCTGGCTCGACGACAGGCGGGGCTACCCTCCCGACCGGAGCAACGCTCAGTACATCGCCGACACGCTCCGTGACAAGAGGCTGGAAGGCGCGCAGGTGGGCGTGGAGAAAGCAAGCAACGGCGTTCCGGCGGGGACGTACGACGGCCTTGTTGCCGCCCTTCCTAAGGCGACATTCGTCGACGGGTCGGGCATCGTAGAGGCAGTCAAGTCGGTGAAATCTCCGCGGGAGATCGAGCACATCCGCGCTGCCGCCAAGACGACGGACGCTGGCATGGCGGCCGCCATCGACGCGGCCCGCGAGGGCGCAACCGACAACGACGTGGCGGCCGCGGCGTCGGAGACGATCGTGGCTGCGGGCAGCGAGTATATGTGCCTCTCGCCCGTCGTCACGTCGGGCAGACGTTCCGGCATCCTCCACTCGACGCATAAACGCAACCGCCTCCAAAACGGGGACGTTGTGCTGCTGGAAATGGGCGGCTGCATTCACCGGTACTCTGCGCCGACCATGCGGACGGTGTTCATCGGCGAGCCATCCGCCGAGGCGAGACGCATGGCGGAGGCCTGTCTGACCGCGCTGGACAACGTGCTCAGTGCCATCCGCGCGGGCGTGAACGCCGACGATGTGGCGCGGGCCGGCTGGGAGGGCATGAACATGGCCGGGGACGACTTCGTCTTCCACGGCAACTTCGGCTACGCGATCGGAGCGGGCTTCCCGCCGACGTGGGCTGACGATACGGGGGCAATCATGTCGGGTATCGACACGGTCCTCCGTCCCGGCATGGTGTTCCACCACCCCGTCGCGCTCCGGCGGATGGGACGCTACGGCACGGCATTCAGCGAGACGACGGTTGTCACCAAAAACGGCTGCGAGGTCCTGACGAGCTCCCTCCGCGAAATCGTCGTACGCTGAAGCCTACAATTCCAAACCGAACCGTCAGTATTGGAACGGCGTCGGGATGGCGCCTCCGTGCCAGGGGAAGGCATAGCTGGGGTCGTTGACGAATCGGCGCATCCCTGCCTCAACCCGGATGGACGTTGAGCGAGGAAGCCGGACCTCAAAATACTTGGAGTCCAACGGCTGGACCTTTTCGCCAACCCTGATCTCGGTAAACTGGTGTTCCCCGAAGGCCCCCGCCTGAACGATAACGTTCCGTGTCTCGGTCCGGCTGAGATTCACGAGTTGAATACCGACGCCGTCGGCCGACAGCGAGTCCACCAGGGCTCCGACATCCTTCGGCAGGCCGGGCCGCACGAGGTCCTTGTCGAAATACCGCACGGTCGCCCGAAGCAGCCCGCCGTGATAGACGGAATGCGGGCTTCCCAGCATCGTCTGGGTCAACACCTTCGTGTACACCGGATTCGGAGGCTCCTCGTTGTCGGCGATCAGTTGGAACGCGTCCCTGTCATCGGCCTTCAGCCGCTCATACGCGTCCACCGCCTGCTGGTACTGGGCTATCAACGCCTTTTCCGGCCAGTTGGGGTTCTTCCCGTCGTAGTACTGGAACCGGCTGTACTCGGTTTCCCAGTCCGCTCTGCGGTCAGCGTGGAATGTCACCTCGTTCCAGTCGCGCTCCTTGTCTCCCTCTCGCAGCCGGACGATGAGGTCGTAGTCCTCCTTCGACATCGACATATGGTACACGTGGACCGGCTCGTAGACCCGCAGCGCATCAGGGCCGAACAGGACGTCGTCTCCTGAACTCTCCCGGGCCCATCCGTCGGGGCCAACCCTCCTCGGCACGAGGAGGTGGCCGTCTTCGCGGGTGAACGAGTTGTCGAGGAGCATCTTGATTTGAGAGCGCATGAGGTCCGCGTATCCGAGATCGCCGCTCAAGAGCACGGCGCACTCGGTCGCGAGCATGACCGAATGAAACAGACGCGTATAGCCGTATCCGCTGTGCCAGCCATACAATCCCCCCCACCAATTGCCGTCCCTGTGCTCACCGATCTTCCCCGTCGGCCCGACGTTGTCAGGGATGATGCCTCCGTTCCGGCGAATGCGATCCATCCAGACTTCCACGTACTCCAAGACCCACTTCTTGTACTTCTCCTCACCGGTGTAGAGGTATGCGTTCGTCACGAGTCCGGTTGCCGATAGGTTCGCAACGAGGTCGCCGTTCAACACGATGTGGTTGAACAGCCCGATGATCTCGTCAGCCCTCTCCGGGTCGTCCCACCAACCGAACTCCAGGTCCTTGACGATTGGGTACAGCGAGGCTCGCGAATCCATTGGGCGAGGGTTCCACGCGGGGTTATCGAGTGATGTGCCGCCGTGCAGATAGTCCTTGACCGAGTGGAGTGGGGCACTATGCCACGGCCCCTGGCTGCTGTTCATCGGCGACCGGATGACTTTGTGCACGGGATCCCAGTTGGGGGCCTCGGGGTCCTCGCCGATATACATCGCGGCGAAGCGCTTCGCCCGCCTGACGTTCTCCGAGATCGTGGGATCCGCCACGCCAAAATCGTAAAACGCCATGTTGCCTTCGCCCATGTGGTGCCACTCCGCATCGCCGGGATGGGCAAGACTGAAATACTCGTTGTGGATGCTGTACTTAAGCTTCTTCGCGGTATCGCCATGATAGTAGTCGAGGTTGTTGATGCGGTTCCCATCACGGTCGTCGAAGAGACGTGTGGTGGCGTTCCAGTGCTTCAAGGCCTGATCGACAAGGGTCTCGTTGCCTCCGAGAGCATACAGAAGACACCAGTTATATGATCGCTCGTAATAATCATCCATATCGTCCGACCAGTACCACGCTCCGCTTCGCTCGGCGTACTTCCGGCTCATCATGGGAGCGGCCTCCTCCATGAGAGCCATGAGCTTGCGTTGAAGGATCGCCCACGACGGCGGAGCCGTTATGTCCGTGGCCTGCACGCCAACCATCTTCGGCATCGATATAGTTTTTCGATTCGCCATTATTGGGCCTCCCTATGGTTACCCCGTGAAGAACTTCGTAGTCTTACAGCATTTCGTTTTGCATACATCATCAATTGACGGTGACTCCACCAAGTCATCCGTCATTCCGGCGTAGGCCGGAATCCAGAAAGACCGGTCAGTCGAAAATGCGGCCTCATCACACCCATCTGGACTTACATCCCGTGAGTAGAACGACTGCGACGCGCCCCACAGCATTCTCTTGTATGAGACGGCCGGCATCCCGTGCTCGCCCCCGATTATATGCGGTCGCGTCTCAGAGGAACAAGACGTATCGGCATGTGGAAGTTGTACCAACTTGGTCGGTGTGCTGCTCCCAGACACCGAAGCGACCACCCCCGTCATTCCGGCCAAGAGCCTGCCCCGTACTACGATACGGGGCAGGAATCCAGAGGGGGCAGGGTAGGGCCAACGCCAATTCGAGACCACAGACTAACGTGTGTCCCCACGTTGAAGCGATACCGGCCATTCACTATCATGGGGCCAACATCCCATAGGCAACTCCGACCTCATACGTGATCTCACCACCATCGTCGGCGACCCGGACGTGCGTCTGGAAGCTCTCATCGCGAAACTAGCGCCGTTCCCATTTGAATATGACAGGCGAATTCGGTGGCGCGTATCCCCTCTCCCCCGTAGTTGGAGAGAGCCTGCCCTGTATGTCATGCTCAATAATCATGTGTAACCGGTACTGCGACATGCTGAAGAGGGACTGTTTTCGGAGGAATCTCTCATGTCGGTTGCCACCGACGCCACGAAACATGAGAATTGTAGGGGCGATTCGCGAATCGCCCCTACGGGAGATCATTTTCAGGAAGACACAATGAGCACCCGACTCTCGCCCGACCACGTTGCGGCCATCGAGCGTGAGCGTCGCGTCGTCGTGAACTTCGACGCCTTCCCCTCGATGATGCACCTGCCGAGCATCGACGTCGAGCACATGAAGGCCGCCCTCTTCGAGTTCATCGACGACCCGCAGACGCGCGTGGACAGCGTGTGGTGGAACTTCACCGAGGGCAACGAGGCCTACTGGCCCAGCAAGATTCTTCCCTTCATCGAGGCGCCTCCCTACGGCGAATGGGCGGAGACCGGCTTCGATCCCGTCCAAACGCTCTTGGAAGAGACGCGCCGCCGGGGACTGGAGACGTTCTTCACCTACCGCATCAACGGCTCGGACAACGACGTGCCGGGCCGCGTTCCACGGCTGGCCATGAAGGATGAGCACCCCGACTGGCTCATCCACACGTGGAACAAGACCATTGGAGACGCCACCGGCGAGCGTCTGAACGGCTACTGGAATTTCGCGGTCCAGGGAGTCCGCGACTATAAGCTGAGCATCCTTGAGGAGATCGCTGGGCAGTACGACTGCGACGGCATGGAGATCGACTTCGCGCGGGTGTGTCCCGTCCTTCCGCCCGGCCAACAGTGGGAGAACCGGGACGCACTGATCGACTTCATGCGGTCGGTCAGATCGATGCTGCTCAGGGTCGGAGAGAGGCGTGGACGTCCCTACCTCCTGGCCGCCCGCGTGCCGGAGAATCTCGTAGGCTGCCGCATGGACGGATTGGACGTGGAGACGTGGGCGCGAGAGGAACTGGTGGATATCTTCACGCTCGGGTGCCGGTCGTTCGACGTCGACATCGCGGCGTTCAGGCGGATCACGGAGCGCACCCACATCAAGCTCTACCCTGTCCTGGACGACCACCACTCCACGGACGGTTACCGGTTCCCGCCAATCGAGGTCTTCCGGGGAGTCATGGCCAACTGGCTCCACCAGGGCGCCGACGGCCTCCAGACCTTCAACTTCGCCTACGCGAGGTCCGAGACCCTCGAAGAGTACGGAATGCGGGACACGTGGACGGGATGGCCGACGCACCTCCGGTTCTACCGCGAGCTTGCCGACTTCGACGCCATGAATCAAAGGAGCAAGGTCTTTGTCGTGCAGAGGCGCGGTGGCGGTCATGGCCCCTTCGTCGTTCCAAACCCCGAGGACTGGTCGACGCCGAGATGGATGTACTTCAATACGAACATGTTCGCTCCTCTGCCCGCCGAGCTCGACCCGGAAGGGCGGGCGGACACCCTCCTCCATGTCTACGTCGGTGAGCAGGCGCCACCCGATGCGGAGGTCACGGTCCGCCTGCTCCTCTCGGACAACTCCGCCGCCAACCTGCCGGACGGCGAACGCTTGCAGCGCGTCGTCGTGGCAACCATAGGTCACGAGGACGGCAGGCTCGAAAACAGCCCTCCAGCCCTTGGAATCGAGGAACATGTGGAATTACGCCTGAACAACGCTCTACTCGAGACCTCGTCGATCGACGATGGGTGGCTGGTGTTCGAGACGCTCCCTGTAAAGCTTGCCGTGGGCGAGAACCTCTTGGCCGTACGGCTAACGTACGGTGACCCGGAGGCGCGCGGCGAAGTCCTGGTCGAGAAACTGGAGATCCACGTCAACAGGAGCATGAGCTCGTAGAACTGTAACTGTTCAGACTTCGTGAGAGCGCGCAATGCATACAGCCACCGTCATACCCGCGAAGGCGGGTATCCACAGGGGTGGGGGGGTGTTCATCTCATCAACTCTGAACAGTTATGTAGAATTCCCGCCGGTTGACGCACTGATGGGTGCGTGATAGCTTGCGACTGCGTATCAGTACATTGCGGTTCATTGCTAAATCCCTCAGGAGGTCAAGGGCCATGCAGTTGGTTACGAAGATCGTTGCGGCATATCTCGTCATCGTCGGCCTTGCGGTGTTTCTCAACCTCATTGCTACACCGCTGTATCACGACGGATCGCCTGACTACCCCACATGGAAGATACTGAACTGGTTCATGGCCGTCGCGGCGCTCATCATCCTGGCCGTGGGATTCCTGCGGAAGCGCGTACTCGACAGCGCGGGCGAAGAGGGAGCGAGCACGCTCGACCACGTCCGCGGGAGCTTCGTGTTCTACGGAGGCATCGTCCTGACCATGCTGTTCTTCTGGGAGTGGTTCTGGACGCTGAACCCCGACAGCGAGACAAGCGATGCGGCGGTTACGTCTCACCTCGTCTACTTCCCCCTGGTAGACGCCCTGCTCACGGTCTTGGCGCTCATCGTAGGAAAACGCATGTGGAGTGCGGGAGACGGTTCGCAGAATTAGGTGGGGTTGACGCAAGGGTATCTAACGGATGAGTCACGCCAGAGAATGCCCGGAGCCTGTCCCAAATTAGTAGGCAGTCAATTTCGAGAGGACACTCTGTCATTCTGAACGCAGCGCCATCCTGTCAGTCCTCACTCCGCTCAGCTACGTTTGGAATATCTCATCAGGGTTGCCACCCTCACCACCTGGAATGAAGAAATACGGTTTAGTCTTCGAAGCCGCTCCGGGACCTATTGCCATGGCAATTGAAGGAGAAAAATGATGGGTACAAAGGATGAAGTCGTCTCCACACTCAGGCAGCTAAAGAGGTCTCATAAGAAGATTCGCGATGAATTCGCCTTGATGGACGATTCATTGATTGAAGAACTGCTAGGGGAACAATACACACCACAGTTGCATGAGCAGATGAAGAGACATGGTGACGGCCAACGCCTCTGCTCCTACCCACGCAGCATCCGCAGGCTGGAATCCGTCGATGCTGTAGTACTGTTCGCGATGACCTCACCTAGGCTAGGGGACAAGTCAATCTTCGATCGGGGCACACCACTCCACGAAATTCATCACTGGCGCACCTCCAAGCCTATAAGCCCGGTACTGCATTCCCATCGACTGCATTTCATGGCGTGGCAACAGAAAGTTGGCGTGCATGGAGTTAACGATAGTCATGCCTGTAGAAACTACGAACTCTTGGTATCAAGAAATAATAGAGTCGAAGCATTACTCGACAAGGAAAAGGAAGCAGGGATACGTTTCGTACTCACTCTTGAACGATGGGCTGGAGAAAACGGGAAACTCGTGATAGTCGTAACCAATTCAATCAGAAAGAATTTTGAAGAACCGATTGTGTCTCTCAATCATCTGAGCCTTGATCGGAATTCCCACATAAAGCGGATCAAGACAGGCTTGCGAAGTTGGAACAAGAAGATCATGAGGAAGATAGGCGAGGTCTTGACGGAACATGATCTCCCCACGGACTCTTGAGAAATATCCCCGGGCCATTCCAAAGTCGAAAGTGACCGTTCCTTCCGTTCACCCCCGCATCAGGTGCGGGGCAGGCTCTGAGCTTGTCGAAGGGTCGTCCCTTCACTCCACACGAGCGGACTTTGGAAAGGCCCCTGGATTACCCTACCCCGCATTGAAGCGATTCGCCCAATTCACTATCATGGGGCTATCAACCCATGACCAACTCCGACCTCATCCGTGATCTTGCCACCATCGTCGGTGCGCCCAACGTGGTGCACAAAGCCGAAGACCTGATCGTCTTCGAGTACGACGGCTCGGTCGACCGGGCACTGCCGACGGTCGTCGTGCTGCCTCGTACGACGGAAGAGGTCTCCAACGTGGTGAAAACTGCAGCCGCCCACGGCGTCCCCGTGGTCGCCCGTGGAGCGGGAACGGGCCTGAGCGGCGGAGCAATCGCCGAGCACGGCGGAATCGTCGTGGCGCTCACGCGCATGACGAGCATCCTGGAGATCGACGAGGTCAACCGACTGGCCGTCGTGGAGCCTGGCGTCGTCAACATCGACCTCACGACGGCAGCGAGCAAGTACGGCCTCTACTACGCGCCGGACCCATCAAGCCAGAAGGCCTGTACCATCGGCGGCAACGTCGCGGAGAATTCCGGCGGGCCGCACTGTCTGGCATACGGCGTCACGACCAACCATGTGCTCGGCATGGAGGTCGTGCTTGCCGACGGTTCCGTTCACTGGTTCGGCGGGAAGACACGCGAGGCGCCGGGTTACGACCTGAGGGGCATCATGATCGGCTCCGAGGGCACCCTCGGCATCGTGACGAAAGTCGTCGTCCGCCTGTTGAAAGCACCCGAGGCGGTGAAGACGCTGCTGGCGGTGTTCAAGACGGTGGAGGACGCAAGCTCGGCCGTGTCGGGCATCATCGGCGCGGGGATCGTTCCTGCGGCGATCGAGATGATGGACGCGATGTGCATCCGCGCGGCTGAGGCCTCCATGAACGCCGGCTACCCGGAAGAGGCCGGAGCCGTGCTGCTCGTCGAGGTGGACGGCCTACGCGAAGAGGTCGAGGAGGAGGCGGAGGAGATCGCGAACGTCTGCCGTACCTACGAGCCGATGGAGATTCTCACAGCGACGAGCAGCGAAGAGCGGGAGAGGCTGTGGGCCGCTCGAAAAGGCGTCATCGGGGCGCTTGGCTGGCTCGCGCCCAACTACTATCTCGTCGACGGCACGGTCCCGCGCACCAAGCTGATGGAGGTGTTGGGCGAGGTGGAGAAAGTGGCCGAAGAGTCGGGCCTTCCCATCGCCAATCTGCTCCATGCCGGAGACGGAAATCTCCATCCGCTCATTCTCTTCGACGAGCGCAAGCCGGGCGATACCGATAGGGCGCTGGAGGCAGGGGGCAAGATACTGGAGATCTGCCTCGACGCAGGTGGCGTTCTATCCGGAGAACACGGCATCGGCATGGAGAAGCAGGAATACATGCCGCTCATGTTCTCGCAGGAGGACATGGACACCATGGCGAACCTCAAGCCCGCCTTCGGGTCGGGTGAGATGTTCAACCCCGGCAAGATATTCCCAACTGGGGCATCTCACGGTGGACGGCATCCTGATGGCGGGTTCGCCAAGACGGCGGCCAACGCCTTCGTATGAGCAACGCCCCCGTGTCCGCGAACTCCGCCCGGCTCGAAGAAGCTATTTCATCCCTGCGTTCGTTGTCAATTAAGACTCTGACAGGGAACATAACGACTGAGTACGCCGTCGATGACAAGCTCCCAGGTGTCGTAGCGCGCCCAACGTCGCCGCAAGAGATATCCGAGACGATGTCCGTCGCGGCTGAGCATGGACTGTCGGTATCTCCATTGGGTGGGAGGACACGCACGAGCTTGGGAAACGTCCCCGAATCCCTCGACCTCGCAATCGACATGACCGGCGTCGACCAGGTGCTGGCCCACAACGCCGCCGACCTGACGGCCACCGTCGAGGCGGCTATCACCGTCTCGCGGCTCCAGAAAATCCTGTCCGAACACGGCCAGTTCCTCGCAATCAATCCTCCCCTGCCCGATCGCGCAACCATCGGCGGGACTCTCGCCGTCGGATGGAGCGGCCCCATGACGTGGCAGTACTGGAGCCCGCGCGACATCGTCATCGGCATGAAAACCGTGATGGCGGACGGCACGATCACCAAGACAGGCGGGCAGGTCGTCAAGAACGTCAGCGGCTACGACATGGCGCGGATGCACATAGGCGCCATGGGAACGCTCGGCATCATTGCGGAGGTGTCGTTCAAGCTCACTCCGCTCCCGGCACGGCAGGCGACGGTACTGGCGACATTCGACTCAGATGAAAGCTGCCTCGACGCCGCGCTCGCGGTATTCGGGAGCAGTCTCGTTCCTCTGGCAATCTCGACGCTTCACGGACAGCAGCGGAGAGCAGGGGCAAGGCCTACAGGTGATGCCCAGCCATCCCTTATGGTCCGCGTCGGAGGACGGGCCAAGAGCGTTCAGAGGCAAACCGACGACGTCGCATCCATATACCGGCGCTCCGGCGCAAACCACGTTTCTGTGATAGGCGACAACGACGCGGCAATGATGTGGAGGCGGATGGGAGACTTCGGGTGGACAGAACAGACCACTCCCGTCGCGGGCATCAGGGCGTCCGTCCGTCCTTCGGATATTCCGCGTATCATTCAATACATGCAGGACATGGAGGACTCGCCGGCCCTCGCGTGGAGGGCAACCACCCAGACGGCCCAGGGCGTCGTCGACATCCACTGGCTCAACGTTGAGGCCGAGTCATCGTCCGAGCATGCAAGAACCGCGATATCCAAGACCATCCAAGCGGTACGGAGAGTCGGAGGCACGGCGGTCGTAACGCACGCGCGAAGTCATGTGAAGGAGAGTCTCGACGTTTGGGGGGAAACGACCTCCGCTATCGACACCATGCGAAACCTCAAGCGGCAGTACGATCCGGACCGGCTGCTCAATCCCGGCCGCTTCATGGGTGGCATCTGATGACCTTTACTGAGCCGACAATGGCGCATCCGGGCTTCTCCACTCCCGACGGGCCGCGCGAGGAGGACATGTACAAGTGCGTCCACTGCGGCTTTTGTCTGCAGGCATGTCCGACCTATCTCGAAACCGGCTTGGAGACGGAGTCCCCTCGCGGCCGCATCGCCCTCATGAAGGCCGTGAACGAGGGTCGCATCGGGATAACGCCGGAGGTATACCGCCACTGGGACCTGTGCATCCAGTGCCGGGCGTGCGAGGTCGCCTGCCCGTCTGGCGTCCCATACGGCAATCTCATCGAAGCAACGATGAGCGAGGTCGAGCTGCGACGGAAGAAGAGATTCTTCCCCAGGCTGTTGGGGAGCTTGGTGCTAAACAAGATTATTCCACACCAACGCCGTCTCGAATTCTTGGCAAGTGTGCTGAGGCTCTATCAATGGACCGGTCTACAGACGGCGATCAGAAAAACGAAGGTGCTGAGCGCTCTCGCCCCCGGCCTTGCCGAGCTGGAGATGTCCTCGCCGACGGTGTCCAAGCGGCGGTTCCGTTCACGCGGGCAGGTCTACCCGGCTCAAGGTACGACACGGGCGAGAGTCGCCATCCTATCGGGATGCATCATGCCCCTGATGCACGGGCCGGAGATGGAAGCAGCGGTGCGAGTCCTCACGCGGAACGGGTGCGAGGTGGAGGTCACCGAGGGCCAGGGTTGCTGTGGCGCAATCCACAGTCACGTCGGCGATCTCGACCGGGCAAGAGAGCTTGCCCGAAAGAATATCGATGCCTTCTTGAGTCGAGGAGTTGACGCCGTCATCGTCGCCTCTGCCGGGTGCGGCGCAAGGATGAAGGAGTACGATCACCTGCTGGAAGACGACCCCGACTACGCCGGGCGTGCGGCGAAGTTCAGCGCTATGGTCAAGGATATCCACGAGTACCTCGTCGATCTTCCCTTTGTTCCTCCGACCGGAAGGGTCGAAAAGCGCGTGACCTACCAGGACTCGTGCCACCTCGCCAACGCCCAGCGAATCACGGACGCGCCGAGGACGATTCTGACCTCGATACCGGGCGTTGAACTCGTCGAGATGGATCGTTCCGACGTATGCTGCGGCGCGGGTGGCACGTACACGATCACGGAAAGGGAGTTCTCACTTCGCGTGCTCGACTCCAAGATGCGGAACGTTGGGCAGACGGGGGCCGATGTACTTGCGACGGCGAATCCGGGATGCGTGCTCCAACTCCAGTACGGCACTCAGAGGTACGGCCCGCCGATAGAGGTCAAATACGTGACCGACCTGTTGGACGAGGCGTACCGGCCGGAGGACGGCTGAACGGTGGAACTGGGACTGTCGGAGAAGGTCGCACTGATTACCGGTGGCAGCGACGGCCTCGGTAAGGCGACCGCCATAGCCATGGGACACGAGGGCGTCAATGTCGCCATCTGCGCGCGTAACCCCGAGCGACTCGAACGCGCGGCGGACGACATTCGCGGTTTGACAGGCGGCCAGGTCCTGGCAGTACCTGCCGACGTACGAAACCAAGAGCAGATCGAGCGGCTCTTCGAGCAGACCTTGCACCGGTTCGGACGGCTCGACATCTTGGTGAACAACGCCGGCGGATCGGCCGCCGGACCGCTGCTGGAAACGGACGATTCCATTTGGCAGGGCGATCTCGATACAAAACTATTCGGGGCGCTCAGGTGCTCGCGGCTCGCTATACCCCATATGATTGAGGCAGGGAGCGGGCGGATCATCAACGTGACAAGCATCTGGGGGAAGCAGCCGGAAGCAGCGACCGTACCTACGACGGTGTCCCGCGCCGCGGGCATCGCGCTGACCAAGGCGATGTCGCGGGAGTTCGCGCCGCACGGCATACTCGTCAACACGGTCTGCATCGGTCTCGCGCGGAGCGGACAGTTCCGGCGAGAGTGGGAGGAGCTGCAGACCGAGGGGACCGACCTGACGGAGGATGAATTCTACGCTCAGCAGGGGGCAGGAATCCCGTTGGGGCGGATCGGAACAGCCGAGGAGGTCGCAGACCTCATCACGTTCCTCGCCTCTGAGCGGGCGAGCTTCATCACGGGCACTGCCATCAACGTGGACGGTGGCGAGTCCGCCGTCGTCTAAGAGCCTCGACACGGAGGACATCGGGCCTGTTCCAATCCGGCGTCCTCTCATGATCCAGGATTTCTTCCGCCGACATCCACATGACTTCGGCCACTTCGTTGGTGTCGGCGATGTGTGGTTCACCCTCTAAGTACCGTCCTAAGAAGAGCGTGTCGACGACCGGACTTCCGTCATCCAGCGCGTAGAATAAGCTCCGTAAGTACTCCAGGTCGGGCGAAACGGTGATGCCCGTCTCTTCCAGCACTTCACGGCGAACGGCAGTTTCGAGAACGTCATCGGGCCCGTCCTCAAGCTCAACCTTGCCACCGGGGAAAACCAGCGCTCCGGGAGCGTCCTTGAGGCCGTCGGCCCTTACTATCACGAGGAAGCGTTCGCCCCGAACCACCGCGCACTGCGTGGCTGCGACAAACAGCTCGCGGTCATCGCGCATGGCCTGGTTTTTCTCTGCGAATGACAAGAAGGTTGATCGCATCCTTGAGCCACGGACGCGTCTCGCCGTCAGCGAGAATCTCGTCCGCGGTCATCCACCGGATGTCGGCCACCTCGCCGGGGTCGGTGATGAGAGGTTCGCCCTCTACGTACTCCCCTGTGAAGAGCACGTCGACCACCGGAGTCCCGTCGTTCATTGAAAAGGCCACGCTGCGGACGTATTCCAACTCCGGCGAAACGGTGATCCCCGTCTCCTCCAGCACTTCCCGCCGAACGGCAGTTTCGAGCACCTCTGCCGAGCCGTCCTCGATCTCGACCTTGCCGCCGGGGAACGCAAGAACTCCGGGAGCGTGCCGGACGTCCTCACCCCTTACGATCATCAAGATGCGTTCGCCTCGAAGGACGGCACATTGTGTGTTCACGACAAACATCACACGATCATCGGTCATCGTCCGAACCGCCTTTCTCTACCGGCTTGAACGCCTCAAAGCGAATTCTCCAGTAGTCGGCCGTCCACGTACCTTCAGCGTACAGCGTCGACCGGGTGGCATTCTCGACGCGGGCGACTACCTCATCGCGCTGATTTGGCGACAGTGGAGAAAGGTAGTCCCAGCCGAACATGCGGAGCCACTTGCTCATTCCCTCTTCGCCGCCGCCGAGCGGAGTCGGCCTCTCGAAGTGCGATGACCGAGGGACGGAGAACCCCTGTGACTGAAGCAGTGCAACGTATTCGTCAAGGGGTGGGAAGTACATGCTGGGCTTGTAGACGTCAACGCCGCTTGACTCAAGGGTGTCGAGGGCCTGGCTGACGGCGTTCATGATCGTTTGGATATTGTTCGCGCCTCCGAATTCGGCCACTAAGCGGCCGCCGGGCCTGAGCGCGCGCCACACGGACTCGACGACCGCCTCAGGTGGACGGACCCAGTGGAGCACCGCGTTGGAGAACACCGCGTCGAACTCGCCGTCGAAGGGCAGCGAGCGAGCGTCGGCTACCTCGAAGCGGATGTTGGGGTAGTTCAGCGATGCGACCCCGACCATGTCCTCGGACGAGTCTATGCCGACCACCTCCGCGCCCGACTCTGCTATGTGCGCGGTGAGGTGACCGGTGCCGCAGCCGAGATCGAGGATGCGTTCACCCGGCGCGGGAGCCAGCATTTCTACGACCCCCCTGCCCCGCTCCCATACGAACGAGTGGGCGCTGTCATACCGGCCGGCGTCCCATTCTCGCTCCGTCATCCCACGTCGCCGACCTGGCCGCGCTGCCGGAGGGCGTGATCGACGAGCACGAGGGCCATCATCGCCTCGACCATCGGGACTGCGCGGGGGAGAACGCACGGATCGTGCCTTCCCCTGCCCGAAAGCTCTGTGGGATTGCCGTCCTCGTCGACCGTTTCCTGCGGCATCATGATGGTGGCCACAGGCTTGAACGCGGCGCGAATGACGATGCTCTCTCCGTTGGAGATCCCGCCCTGAATGCCACCGGAGTAGTTCGTACGGGTCCTGATCCTACCTGCCTCGTTGTAGAACGGGTCGTTGTGCGTCGAGCCGGTCATTGTTATGCCGCCGAACCCCGATCCTACCTCGAAGCCCTTGCAGGCGGGCAGAGAGAGGACTCCCCTGCCGAGCTCGGCCTCCAGCTTGTCGAATACCGGCTCTCCCAGTCCCGGCGGGACGTTGCGCGCCACGGCCTCGACTACGCCTCCGAGGGTGTCTCCGGCCTTCCGCGCCTCGTCGATGCGCTCGATCATGCGCTCTGCTATATCGGGGTCCGGGCAGCGGACAATCGTGGACTCGACATCCGGCATCGCCACGGTCTCGGGGTCCACGTCGGCGATCATGTCGGAGACCTGCTTCACGTAGCCGACGATCTCGACGCCGAACTCCTGGGCGAGAATCTTCTTGGCTATCGCGCCCGCTGCCACCCTGCCGATGGTCTCCCGCGCGCTGGCGCGTCCTCCCCCCTTCCAGTTGCGGATGCCGTACTTGACCTGATAGGTGTAGTCGGCGTGCGACGGGCGGAACTTCGTCCGCATGTGCTCGTAGTCCTTGGAGCGCTGGTCCGAGTTCCATACCCCGATCATGATCGGGGTGCCCAGCGACCTGCCCTCGAACACGCCGGAGAGTATCTGGGCCTCGTCCGACTCGCGGCGCTGGGTGGTGATGCGGCTCTGTCCGGGACGCCTACGGGCGAGCTCCTTCTGGATGTCCGCGACATCGATCTCGATCAGCGGCGGACACCCGTCAACGACCACACCGACAGCGTCGCCGTGAGATTCGCCCCACGTGGTGATGCGGAACATCTTTCCAAACGTATTTCCCATACTCGCGCCCTTATTGAGGTGACTTGCACCCTGTGTGTAGCCCCGTAACTGTTCAGAGTCGGTGAGATATGCAGGAATTGTCCTCCTGCTGTCATTCCGATGAGCGCAGCGACGAAGAATCTACAATCTCTCCCCCGCCGGGGGAGAGATACAGAGAGGGGGTCTTTGCAATTCAACTCACGGAGACTGAACAGTTACGTAGCCCCCTTCATGCTACCATCACCAACGGACGCTGTGGTACGATTCAAGGAACAGGTGCCCGTCCGACGAGTAAACTAGGGCCCGGGTCGAACACCTGCGAGCGCCTATCTTCTCCGGAAGAATGAGTGCCACTCGCAGCCCGGGCCCCGTCGGACATGTGACCACCAACGCCCCCACCCCATTGACCGAACGAGTTGCCTAACGCCATTGCATTGGTAGGTAATTCATGACGGTTCGTTCCGACTACCTGCAATTTATGTAACACCGCGCCCAACCCGTCATTCCAGAGCCCCCAACCCGTCATTCCTGCGAAGGCAGGAATCCAGAAACTCTGGCAAGGCGAGAATCCTGCCATATTGCTCCAATCTTGCCTACTCACCTTTCAAAGTATCCCGTCTACTAGCCCCGCACAGTCCCCGTCCATGTGACTCGCCGGTTGCCAACAGTCCTTTTGACGCCCAAGAACACATGCTCTACGCTGTGTCTGTCGCAGAAATGGTCTTGACCGGACACGCCCGTACCCGTGAAACAGAGTGAGGCAATTTGAGACGAGAGGTCCGCAATTTTTGAACAAGTCAGAAGTTTCTCAAACCGTCTCACGACCTCTAAATCCGCCGTGTGCGCGCCGCAGAAATAGCTTCAAATTCGCCACCAGGAACGTCCCAAACGGAGCGAGGCAATTTGAGAACACCGAGAAAAGAGAGGGGATTGGAAGAATTCCCAAACTGTCTCATCGTCGCAAACCGTCTCACGCCTGCGAACTCATGCCGATTTGTTGTGAGACGACCACAAGAGATGGAACATGGCCCCCTACTCGTCCTCACCTCCGACACGAGAATGACGGGGCCTTCGTTGACGAGCATCGGGCGCTGCCATAGACTACCCCGCGCGCGATTTCAAGCATGGCACGGAGACTGACGATGGAGTTGACTAGCGAACAGAAGGACTTCTTCGAGACGTTCGGGTTCCTGGTATTCCGGCAACTGCTGAGCCCGGACGAGGTGGCGACGATGCTGCGCGAGTCTGACGACATTATGGCCGAGGTGCGAGGCGGCGCGGCGTACGACGGCAGGAAATGGCAGGCCGTCCAGCCGTTCTTCGAGAGGCGGCCCTTCTTGCACAGCCTTATCATCGACCCCCGCATCCTCGGCATCGCGGAGGGGCTGCTCGGCCCCGACATATTCCTCGACGTGACGGAGGGGAACCTGCACGTCGGAGACACCCCTTGGCACGGCGGCGGAAACGACTGCGAGATACTCCCGCACGTCAAAATCGGGTTCTATCTCGAACCCTTGACCAGGGAGACCGGCGCGCTGCGCTTCATCCCCGGCTCCCACAAGGGCGACTTCTCCGAGCGGCTCAATCGCATCAGCCGGCGCATCGACGACCCGGACGCCAGGGTCTGGGGCGTCCCACTCAATGAGGTGCCGTCCTACGCCGTCGAGACGACGCCGGGCGACGTGGTGGCCTTCAAGGAGAACACCTATCACGGCGCGTTCGGCGGTCACGCCGGACGCCACCAGCACGCCATCAATTACTTCCAAAAGCCGAAGACGGAGGAGCAGGTGGCTCTGCTGCGGGGGTACTATGAAGAGATGACGTACTCCTTCCATCCCGTGGCGCAGAATCTCGAACATGAGGATCCTCGGATGAGGGCATTGCAGGCGGACATGGTGGAGTGGGGGTTCGAGACGCAGAGCGTGTGAGTGCGTGGGAATTCACCGCAGAGGGCGCAGAAATCGCGGAGGAGAACAAAGTAGAGAGTATTGCGTATTGGGTGAGGCTTGCAGGGCGAGGACTTTAGATGCCCTACTTCGCTTCGCTGCGTTCGGAATGACAGGTCCTTGGGTTATGCAAGGGTCACCTTTCGACAGGAATGACGATTTCGTGACTGCTGTGTTACGGAGGCGAGTTTAGGGTGGAATTGAACGACGCTCAAAAGGACTTCTTCGAGACGTTCGGGTTCCTGGCAGTCCGGCAGCTCTTGAGCCCGGACGAGGTCGCCACGATGCTGCGGCAGTCGAACGAGATAATGGAGGAGGTACGTGGCGGGAGCGCCTTCGACGGCGTGAAGCGGCAGGCCGTCCAGCCGTTCTTCGAACGCCGCCCGTTACTGCACAGTCTCATCGCCGATCCGAGGATACTCGGCATCGCCGAGGGACTGCTTGGGCCGGAAATCTTTCTGAACGTGACGGAAGGCAATCTGCACGTCGGAGACACGGCTTGGCACGGCGGGTCGGGGAGCGGCGAGATCCTGCCCTCGATCAAGGTCGCCTTCTACCTCGAACCACTGACGCAAGAGAACGGAGCCCTGCGCTTCATACCCGGATCCCACAAGGGCGAGTTCTCCGGACGGCTGGCACGGATACAAGACAAGGAGGACGATCCATACGGCAAGGTCTGGGGCGTTAGCCCAGACGAGCTACCGGCGTATGCCGTCGAGACAACGCCCGGCGACGTTCTCGCGTTCAAGGAGGACACCTATCACAGCGCCTGGGGCGGAAGGGCCGGCAGGCACCAGCACGCGATCAACTACAACCGAATCCCGAAGACCCCGGAGGAGATGGCTCACTTGCGGGCGGCCTACGAGAGGATGACCTACTCCTATCATCCGGTTGTCCAGAATCTGGAGCACGAGAACCCGCGGCTCCGGGCACTTCAACAGCCGATGGTCGAGTGGGGATTCGAGACGCAGAGCGTGTAAGCGAGTGGGGATTCACCGCCGAGGGCGCAGAGTTCGCGGAGGATAAGAAAGAATGACAACCAAAGAGTTGGCTCAGGAACTAAGGAATGCGCAGCGGGAGGTCGCGGACTCCCTAGCAGACGCGACCGAACCGGAACTCCACACCGCGCCGGAGCCGGGAGAGTGGACTGCGTCGGAGGTGGCCGCGCACGTGATCGAGATGCAGGCGATGTGGATGGAGAAGATCGCCAACGCTGACAGGGAGCCGGACTTAGCGCGTTCCCACAGCGAGATCGACCGGCGGACGGCATCCGTCGATGCTCACAGCGGAGACGACATCGCCACGGTCACGCGGCGGCTCAGCGAGTCGTGTGAGCGGACGCTGGAAATCGTGCAAGGGATGTCACCGTCCGACCTCGAACGACCGGTGACTTACGGGCCCAGCGCGGCGTCGGGGACGGCGCTGGAAGCGGCCCGGTCGCTGGTCGTCTCACACCTTTCGGAGCACGCGCAGCAGATTATGGAGACGAGACGGGCCGTCGGAGGCGGATAGGCGCGTCTCACCAAGGGCGCAAGGCGCGTCTGTGTTTGGGCTATCGTCGTCTGAGGTGTTCAACGACCGCATCGGCAAGTGCGCCGATGCTCCGGCGCGCGACGGTGATGACGCGGGCGTCGCCCTTGGCCTCGAAGTGCGACGACACACGATGGTCGAGAACGGTGCTGCCCCAGATGACGATGATGTCCGCCCAGCGGCGGGCGGGGCGAAAGTAGCGGTCGTCCTTCGACTTCGTGCCGTCCACGAACCTCCACTCAATCCCGGACGGCGACTTTTCGCGTATCTCCCGAGCCTTCGCCTCGGTGCCTCCGACGACAAGGACCTTGCTGACGTTGGCGGCGACCAGAGCGGAGGCCATTGCCTCCAGGGAACTGCGGTCCTTGGAGCCGCCGCAGATCGTGCAGCGGGCCTTGTCCACGAGCAGGCTACGGCTTGCCTCGGCCTGCCTGCGGCAGTCGCCGTTGCCGCAGTGCCAGAGGAATGCAGTTTCGAGGGCCTCACGGGCGCGGTCAACCTTCTCGGAGGCAATGTTGGTGCGATTGGGGCGGGAGGAGATGATCCCGGCACGCGACAGCGCTTCGCGCGCGGCCTTCTGCGCGCCGGGGGTGGCAATGCCGAAGTCCTTGAACATCCGCGCGATTGAGATATCGGGCACGGCAAGCGTCTCCGTGAGGCCGTTCGACGTACTGTAAGGCCGGTGTCCGGGCGTCCAAAGTGGAGCTGCGGTAAGGTCAGGCGCCGATAACTTTCGGGCAGTGTATTCTCGACACGGCTAGAAGGGCCAAAGGATCACCGTTGCGCCCAACGCCAAGAGGCCGAATATCAACTCCGCGACACCCAGGGGAAGTCCGCCTTCGTTCCTCCGCCTGATGGACACTATGCCCCTGATGACGAACATTATCCCAACGACCAGAATGATCGTTGGGATAATGAACTTCGGGATGAAGAACACCATATGAGTGTCTCCTCACGCTCGAAGCTAATGTGCCTTCCGCTAGGGCAATCCGATCAGGTTTCTTGGCTAGGTGCCGAAGCGCACCGCGGCGACCGGGTCGCTGTACTCGACTCCCTTGGTTGCCCAGAAGATCGTGGCTATCTCGTCGACGGCGGCCACGAGGTTCTCGGCGGCCTCTTTGTCGACGCCCTGCTTGTTGGTGGAGGCGAGCTTTGCCGCTCCCCAGATCTTTGAGGGCAGGTCGGGATGGGCCTCGAGGTGCTCCGGCTTGAAGTAGTCGTTGCTGAGGATGTTCAGCTCGCGCTTGCAAAGCTCAGCGTGCTCCTCCTTGACGGCCACGTAGCGGGAGAAAGAGTTGCCCGACGCGGCATCCATACCGCTGCCGTCCATGGCCTCGATGCGGACGACCATCTTCAGCACGGTCTGGGCGGCGATCTTGGCGGCGATGGGGTCGTAGATGCCGCAGGGGATGTCGCAGTGAGCGTGGACCTCTCGAACGGTAATAAGGCGTTTCAGTGTCTGGATCATGGCGGGGAATCGTCCTCCAAAATCTGGTTATGTGGTACGGAGAAGGGTATCAAGAAGGCCGTAGAGGTGCAAGAAGAGGCGCATTGTCGACGGGGGCGGTCGCGTATGGGTTGGGGGTGTGGGGAATGGGAATGAATGACGGATGCGGAGTTGGACAGTGCCCGGGCCGTTGGATAGCATTGGCGTGAGATGGCTGTGTACTTCGATGTCAACTACTGCCAACGGTGCGGGCACGATCTTGAACGGCGGGAGTTCGAAGGGAAGCAGAGGCCGACGTGTCCGAGTTGCGGGCTGGTGGTCTTCCTCGATCCGAAGGTCGCGGTAGTGGTGCTGGTCTCGGCCTACGGCAAGCTGCTGTTCGTGCAGCGGGGTGCGGAACCGCAGATCGGCAAGTGGTGCTTTCCCGGCGGGTATGTTGACCGGGGCGAGGAGGTCGAGTCGGCGGCGCGCCGAGAAGTCCTGGAGGAAACGGGCCTGGAAGTCGATATCACGGGGCTTATCGGTGTCTATTCATTAGAATCGAATCCCGTGATCGTTTTGGCGTACTCGGGCAGGATAGCCGGTGGTGAACTGATGGCGGGAACGGATGCCCAGGACGCGGACTGGTTCGAGGCAGGCCGCCTTCCTGACCTGGCATTTCCGCACAATGTGAAGATCATCGAGGACTGGGAGGCGGCCTCGCAGACCGGTTAAGACTCGTCCGGCTCCTCTTCGAGTGACGATGTTCCAGGTGGAGGAGAGTACGGCGTGGTCTTGCGGGCGGTGGTGATGAAGCCGGTGTGACCGATCATCCGGTGGTCGGGTCGAACGCTGCGGCCTCGGACCGACCACGTACGCATGAAGATCTCAGTCGTCTCGATCATCCCGAAGGTGTTGGCGTTCTCCAAAGCCATTACAAGCTCGTGAACTTGGAGCACCGTCGGGAGGAAGCACAGGAAGACGCCGCCCGGCACGAGGGCCTCCACAGCGTGCGGAACGACGTGCCAAGGCTCGGGTAGGTCGAGGACGATGCGGTCGAGGTCGGTATCGGGGATGCTCTCCGAGACGTCGCCGTTCTTGAAGGTCACCTGCGGATGCTCAGGCATGATGGCGGCGAGGTTTTCTCGTGCTCGGCGGGTCATGTCCTCTCGAATGTCGTAGGTCAATACCTTTCCCCGTTCGCCTACGGCGCGGGCGAGGGCAATGGTCAGAGCGCCGGAGCCGGTTCCGGCTTCCATGACACGCGCGCCGGGGAAGATGTCTCCGTAGGTGATGATGGCGCCGATGTCCTTCGGGTAAACCACTGTGGCGACGCGCGGCATGATGCGAATGTAGTCGGCCATGCCGGGCTTGACGACGATGAGGGCGTGGCCCTTGGAAGTCCAGATGCGAACGCCCTCCGGCTCTCCGATGATGTCGTCGTGATGGAAAGTGCCGAGATGGTTCTGGTCGTCCTTGGCGCTCTTGAGCGTGACGAGGTAGCGCCGGCCTCGGCGGTCGAGGATGAGGGCCTGGTCGCCATCGTGGAAGACGTATCGTGCGTGTGTTGACATAGTGGACTTGATGCGGAGTCTCTCTGATTGATTCGGGCCGATCGATGGATTCCCGCCTTCGCGGGAATGAAGGGGTCTAGTGCGCTTCATCGAGAGTAGGTGCAGGCCCCGATTGAGGGTTTGGCGGCAATTGCGCCGTCTACCGGCCGCGGACGGCTCCCTCGGGTTCGAGCACTCCGACTCGCTTTAGGACTTCGTACACCTCGCTCGCGCGGGTCTCACCTGCGTCGGGGTTGGGCTGGCGGACATCGGAGTTTTCGATGACTCCCATGTACTTGAGGATGTACTTGCAGACGGAGTAGGCGTGGGGGTCGAATGTGCAGTAGTTCAGAATGGGCACGAGCTTGCCGTAGTAGAGGTCTCGGGCCTCGTCCCATTGCCCCTGCTTGACCAGCTCGTGCAACCTCACCTCGTGTTCGGGGACGAGGGTGGCGCTGCCGGAGATGACGCCATCGGCGCCCATCTGGTAGGCCAATAAACTCATGAGGTCCCAACCGCACAGGACAGGGATATCGAGGAGCTGCTTGGCCTCGTAGTTCTTATCGGGAATCCCGCTGATCTTGAGGGCGATGATGTTCTCGGTCCTCTGCGTGAGTGGGAAGATATCGTCGCGGATGGAGACTTCGCCGCGCAGACCCTGGTCGTAGAGCATCACCGGGACGATATCGGCGAGGCGAAGGAAGTAGTCGTGGGTGTCGCCGTCTACCGGTGGGCGTGACATTGCGTAGTCCACGCCCGCCTGAGCCGCGATCTTTCCGACCTCTAGTCCGTCAGCGAAAGTGGCGTTGATTATGCCGACCCCGACCGGAACGGCGCCGTTCACGTACTCCACAACGGCCCTCGCGGTTTCCAGGCGCTCGTCCATGGTGTAGGTGTCGTACTCGCCTATCTTGCCCTGCACGACGACGCTGGTCGCTCCCGCGTCAACGACGCGGTCGATCTGCCGGTATATGCCGCCAATGTCGATCTCGTTCGAGTCCGTGAACGGGGTCATGAGCAGGGTGTTTACGCCGTCGAGTCTTTTCATGGAGGCAATCTCCTGAGGTATGCAGGTAGTCTCATTGGTGCATGGGGATTGTAGGCGTAGGCGGTTGAATTGGCAAGCCGGTGACGAGTGTCCCTACACGGCGATGCGGGCCCAGTGAATATCCACGTATTCGCCGTCTCCGGCGTAGAAGACGACGAGGACCTCACCATTGGGAAGCAGGACGCCGCGCGGATGTCCGAATCTCCACGCCATCATGTCGTCCCACAGCTCGCGTTGCGACCGCTTTCCATGCGCGCCGGACTCTGTCCCCTCGTCGCTCCGGTAGACGGTGAGCTGCGGCTCGGCATCCCAAGTCTCGCCAAAGTCGTTACTGAGGGATCCGCCAATGCCATTGATCTTCCGTCGGTCGGGGTAGACGAAGAGGACGCGATCGCCTCCAAGCGGAATCGGCATGCAGTGCTGGCCGGAGACGCCCGTGCCGACCGGCTCCGTCCACGACGTGCCGTCGGGCGATCCCCAAGAGATGTGGATATCGATGTCGGTGCTCAGGGTAGGATCGTGCGTCCAGTAGGCGCCGACGTGTCTCCCGGTTTTGGGATGCTTTGCTACGCGCACGTCCCAGTAGTATTTCTGTGCGGCTGGGTGCTTGGCCATGGTGGCGAACTCGGGCCACGTCTTGCCGCCGTCGTGTGAGAGACGAAGGTAGGCTCCCTGGTCCGGCGGGCCATCGTCGTTGAAGTCCTTCCAGGTCTCGTAGGGCTGGGCGAGGACGCCGTTCGGCAGGGCTATGATCGCCTCCGTAACCGGGGACGCGGCTCGGTGGGGGCGAACATCCATCCGGCGGCGGGGGCTCCACGTTCGTCCTCCGTCGGTAGAGGTCGTGTGGAAGATGCGCATGGGCAGGATGCCCTGGTTGCGCTGATTGACGAACGGTAGGGTGGGATCGGAACGGTCGACCCACAGGCCGGTGGCGGTTAGGACTCCGGGCCCGGTCTCAATTATGGAGAGCGTCTTCACTTCGCCGGGCTTGCCGTCTTTCCATGCGCCTTTGTCGTAACCGTCGTACACAAGATTCCATGCGCCGTCGAGACCATTGCCTTCGTAGAGGAGGATGTGGCCGTCGAGAGAGTCGTGCTCGCTGCCCGCCCGGAACGTGACGAGTACCGTACCGTCTGTTGTGAGCGCGATGTCGGTGAACGCGGTCGAGCGTTGGTGTGAGGGCGCTTGGCGCGCGTCGTGGACAAGGCCCGATGCTGTGACTTGCATAGCGGTTTACATCCTAAAAGGTGTATGAGGGCTTGAGACTAAACTATACCAAGTCTCCAAGAATGCGACACGAATGTGTGGCCGACGATGGATTCCCACTTTCGTGAGAATGACAGGTTGGGCGCGGGACTGACGGTGGGGATACCCTTACTCAATGTACTATTGCGCCGTCATTGCATATTGGCATTAGAACCCGGCGAGGCGTCCTTGGACCGGTCGTTCTTGCGCATCCTCGTCATGGGGGTCGAAGCCGGAGACGCCGACACCGATCAGGCGGAATTGTCGTCCCGGGTGGAGTTCACGCTCCAAGAGCGAGGAGGCGATGGTGGCGATCACGTCGGCGGAGTCTTCCGGCTGGGTGAGTGACCTCTGGCGGGTGAACGTCGTGAAGTCGGAGAGTCGGAGCTTGAGCTTGACTGTGCGTCCCTGCAGGTCGGCGTCTGCGAGCTGACTCGCAACGCGATTGCTGAGGCGGGAGACGAGCTCGTGCAGCATGTCGGGACTGCCGGTATCCTCGGCGAGAGTCGCTTCGGCGCTGACCGATTTGGTCTCCCGAGAGACGACGACGGGACGGCCGTCTTGGCCGAGGGCGAGTCCGCGCATCATAGTCCCGTTCTTCCCGAACCACGCGGTAAACCAGCCCTCAGACATACGCGCGAGATCCCCGATTGTCTTGACACCTTCGGCGACTAACCGTTCCGACGCCTTCGGTCCGATGCCCCAGAGCTTGCGGACAGGGAGGGGCGCGAGGAAGTCACGCTCCGTTCCGGGAAGTACGACGGTCAGTCCGTCCGGCTTGTCCATGTCCGAAGCGATCTTGGCTATCGACTTGCTGGTCGCGACGCCGACGGAGATCGTGAGGCCGAGCTCGTCGGCGACCCTTCGCCTGATTTCTGCGGCGATGGACTCCGCCGTTGTGTCCGGCGCCACGCTTGTCGTTACGTCGAGGAAGGCCTCGTCGAGCGACAGCGGCTCGATGAGGTCGGTAATGTCGCGGAATATCTCCATGACCTGGCTGGAGACCTCGTGGTAACGGTCGAATCGCGGGGAAACTCGGACCGCCTGAGGGCAACGCTGCATAGCAGTGTGCATCGGCATGGCGGAGCGGACGCCGAAGTCCCTTGCCTCGTATGATGCCGCTGCGACGACACCCCTTGTGGTCGGACTACCTCCAACGAGCACGGGCTTGCCACGCAACTCCGGGTTATCGAGCTGCTCGACGGAGGCGTAGAACGCGTCGAGATCGGCGTGAAGGATGTGGCGCATGGCGGTCTACTGTTGGGACGAATTGCTTGTTTCGTAGGAATCGTTGAGTAGTACCTACTGTGTAGCGCTCCGGTGGTAAGGGGCCTTTTGCAGAGGAGCCGACAAGTCTGCGTAGGAAGACCAACTTTTGCATTTATGTAACATATCGTAACATTCTGTAACTTTTGCCCCCGGCAAACGTTGAACCACTCCAATGAGCAGGCATAGAGAAAGGATAGTCCATACGTTCTATTTCGTCAAATTCAGTATTGACAGTCGGAAGATGACCAGTGGACAAGGGTAAAACCTGTCCCGAATTGAGACTGTGGGGACGGTCGGTTTGTCGCCGCGTGATGTATACTCCGTGACGTTATCGACCGAATATGAACTTCAGCTACGACCTCCAAACTTTCCGCGGAGACGTCTTTGGCGGCATCACCGCAGCGGTGGTGGGGCTGCCAGTTGCATTGGCCTTCGGCGTAGCGTCGGGGCTTCCCGCAGTCGCCGGAATATACGGGGCAATTGCGGTAGGATTCTTCGCAGCGGTATTCGGGGGCACCCGGTCTCAGATATCGGGTCCCACCGGCCCGATGGCCGTCGCGATGGCGGTCATCGTCACCACCCACGCTGAGAGCCTCGCAGAGGCGTTTACGATCGTCATCATGGCGGGGTTGATACAGATTCTCCTCGGCGTATTGAGAATCGGGCGTTTCGTAGCCTACACGCCGTACTCGGTGATATCCGGGTTCATGTCGGGCATCGGCATCATCATCATCCTGCTGCAGACGCTGCCGTTCCTGGGCGCAAAGGTCGTGCAGGGCGGGCCGTTGGGAGCGGTCAAGGCATGGCCGGAGGTTATACCTAATATAAACTTCAGTGCGTTCGCCATCGCAGCCGTGACGCTTGCCGTTGGAGTACTATGGCCAAACAGGCTCAGGCAATTTCTGCCCCCTACCCTTGCGGCGCTGCTCGCCGGGACGCTGCTCAGCGTCCTATGGCTGACTGAGACACCGGTCATCGGCGACGTGCCGACTGGACTGCCGGATATCCGGCTGCCGGAACTTTCGGTTGGCGCTCTGGGTAGGTCGGTCCAGCCGGCGCTGATTATAGCGCTTCTGGGCTCCATCGACAGCCTGCTCACCTCACTTGTGGCGGATGCGATGACTCGCACGCGGCACAACCCGAATCGGGAGCTGATCGGACAGGGTATCGGCAACATGGCCGCGGGGTTCATCGGAGGACTGCCAGGGGCGGGCGCGACGATGGGCACGGTGGTGAATATTCGGGCAGGGGGAAGCACGCAGGTATCGGGGGTCCTGCGAGCGGCAATTCTGCTGGCACTGGTCTTGGGGCTGGGTCGATACGTGGAGGCGATTCCCCATGCCGCTCTCGCCGGCATCCTAATGAAAGTTGGGTGGGATATCATCGACTGGCGCTTCCTCACCCGCGTCCACCGCGTTCAGCGGGAACACCTGCTCGTCATGGCAATTACGCTCCTGCTCACTGTATTCCTCGATCTGGTCACGGCGGTAGCGATAGGCTTGATCGCCGCGGGTATGGCCAGCGCGCGGCTGTGGGAACGCCTCGAACTGGATAGCGTGATCTCCGTACCGCTGCTCGACCGCAGTTTCCTCTATGAGCAGAAGGAATTCGATTTGGAAGCGGAAGAGGATGGGGAAGGGGAGGAAGAGGTGGACGCATTCTCTGCTCGTGTCGGAATGGTGGCGCTCCGAGGGAGCTTTTCCGTGGCATCCTCGAACAAGCTTGTGAACACGATCAGCTTAGATATCCAAGAGCACGAGGTCGTCATATTCGACTTTACGGACACAGTTTCCGTGGACGACAGTGCGGCCCTCGTCGTCGAGCAGTTGATCGACGTCGCCATGGACGAGGATACGGAGTGCATCGTGATGGGTCTGGAGGGCCGGCCCGCCACCACGCTGATAGCGCTGAATGCTCTGAAGCGGGTTCCCGATGACCATTTCGTCGAGACGCTTGACGATGCGAGGGAGATCGCGAAGCAGCTGCTTGGGGTTTAGGGGCGACCTGACCTCGCAGCCGGTGTCAGCCGTTTTGGGACTCTCGAACGGGTCTTTGGGAGCGTCTCACGAGCTTCCATCCAGTGGTCCTCTGACGCCTCTGGAGGTCGCGACCCATAGCCTTGAAGTTATGGTTGAACCTGTCGGCGTATTCGGCCCTGTGGCGATGGATTTCTTCAAGGATCGATTCTTTTTTCATTCTTCCCATTCTCCCATAAGTTCATAAGGTGTGCAGATAATAGGTGGCTCGTAACTCTGAATTCGGCAGACAGACTCGATTTGCTTCCTTAGCGTGGCGTTAGCGATGTGCTTCAGATTGCCAGGTTAACAAATAGTCCATCCCGCCGACAGTCGCGACAGCAATGTGCAGTGCATCCACGTCTGCGCTGGCTGGCAAGGGTAGCTCCTCAGCCAGCTGTCTCGAGAGAGCGATCATCTGGTCTGTGATCTCAATCGCAGGAATATTTTCCAACAGAGTTAAACGCCTTTGAGAGGCTTCGGGGTCACCAGCGCGGGCTTCGTCAAGAACGGCCACTGAGATGTACAGGTCATATTCTTCGCGATGTCGATCCCACCAGGCCTGTGTTATTCCCTGATGTGCGGCCGTAATGAAGTCGCGACTCAACCACCCAGCGATGTAGCTCGGAATCGTTGTCTCAAGGTAGACGGACGGTCTCATTCTGGAACTGCCTCTAACTTGATTCTACCTCAATGAGCCGGATCCGTCGTTCGCAGGTCTCGCGCGGAGAGTACACGGACGGTCTTGCGTTTGTCACGGGCCCCGGCGTGTCGACGGATGGCGATGAGTACGGCCGCGAGCCAGATGGCGGACATGAGGGTGATGAGGGACCAGTGCCAGTGGTAGAAAAGGGCGATCCCGGTGATGATGATGTTGACGAATGACAGGGGCACGAGCACCTGCCAGCCGAAGGCCATGAGCTGATCGATTCGCAGGCGTGGGTACGTGCCTCGAATCCAGAAGATTACGAGGATGACGGCGTAGGTCTTGACCAGGAACCAGGCGACGGAGAGCACGGTGTGCAGAGGGCCGTCGAATGGCATGTCGGGCCAACGCCAGCCGCCGAGGAAGAGGAGGGTCGTCAGGGCTGCGACGGTGAAGGTGTTGATGTACTCGGCGAGAAAGAAGACCGCCCAGTGAGCGCCGCTGTACTCGACGAAGGGGCCTCCGACGACCTCGGATTCGGCGTGGTGGATATCGAACGGGGTGCGTCCAAGCTCCGCTAAAGCCGCCACGAGAAACAGGAACAGACCGAGTGGCTGGACGATGGCATTGCCGACCTTCGCCTCGGCCTGGTCGTTGACGATCTCCACGATGTTGAGCGACTGGCTCAGCATCGCGACTGCGAGAATGGCCATGATGAATGGCACCTCGTAGCTGACAAGCTGTCCTGCGGCGCGAAGTCCGCCCAGGATGGCGTACTTGTTGGCGGAGCCCCAGCCTGCCATGACAAGTCCCAAAACAGTCAGGACGGAGAATGCGGTAATGTAGAAAAGGCCCAGGTCCATGTTGCGGAGGACGATGTCCTGCGTGATCGGAATGGTGACCCATAGGAGAAGCGACGGAACGAAGACGGCCAGAGGAGCGAGCCAGTAGACGCGCCTGTCCGCCCAGGACGGCAGGATGTCCTCCTTGGTGATGAGCTTGAGGGCGTCGGCGACCGGCTGGAGCGTGCCGTGGGGTCCGACGCGCATGGGGCCCATGCGCTGCTGGATGCGGGCCAGAGCCTTGCGTTCGAGCCACGTGAGCACCAGCACCATGACGGAAAGGAAGGCGAAGATAAGGGCCGCGCCAACGGCGTAGGCGATTGGTGATGGGATGTCTTGGAAGAGTTCCGTCATCGATCGACCTCGCCGAGGACGATGTCGAGGGAACCGAGGATGACTACGGCGTCGGCGACGTAGGCGTCTCGGAGCATCGGTTCAAGGGCCTGGAGGTTGGCGAAGGAGGGAGCGCGGACCTTTACGCGGTAGGGATGCTGGCTGCCGTCGCTGACGAGGAAGACGGCGAAGTCGCCTCGCGGGGACTCGGTGCGCTGGTAGACCTCGCCTCTCGGGGGACGGGTCAGGCGGCGGGTCTTGGCGGCGAAGTCACCCGGCTCCATTTGCCCCATTGCCTGCTCGACGATGCTCATGGACTGGCGCATCTCTTCGACGCGCACGTAGTACCTGTCCCAGCAGTCGCCATGCTCTCCCACGGGGATGCCGAATTCGAAGCGGTCGTAGATGCCGTACGGCTCCGAGATGCGGACATCCTCCGGCACACCGGTCGCGCGGAGCGCCGGGCCGGTAACTCCGAGGTCGATGGCCTCCTCCGCGCCGATTGCGCCGACACCTTTGGTGCGGGCTAGGAACATCTCGTTGTCGGACAAGAGCGCGTCACACTCGTCGATGCCGCGCTTGAGTTGGTCGGTGAGGGTGGCCATGCGGTCGCTAAAGTCGGGGGGCAGGTCTTCGTGGACGCCTCCGACGCGAATGTAGTTGTGCATCATGCGCGCGCCGGTCACGGACTCAAAGAGCTCTTGGATTCGCTCGCGCTCTCTAAAGCCGTAGAGAACAGGCGTCATCGCTCCGGCGTCGAGTCCGAACACGCCGTAGAAGAGCATGTGGTTGGCGACACGGTTGAGCTCGCACAGGATGGTGCGGATGTACCAGGCTCGCTCCGGGATTTCCAGCGCCATGATCTTCTCAACGGCCATGCAGAAGGCGAGCTCGCTGTTGAGGTTGCCGATGTAGTCGATGCGGTCGAAGAGGGTGACGATCTGGGAGTAGTCCTCGATCTCGCAGAGCTTCTCGGAGCCTCGATGCAGGTAGCCGATGTGCGGCTCGACCTTGGCAATCCGCTCGCCGTCGATCCAGAGCACCATACGGAAGACGCCGTGCGTGCTGGGGTGCTGCGGCCCCATGTTGACCATGAAGTCGACGGGGTCGAGGGTGTTGGTTGTAGATGTACCGGTCATGGAGGTCAGTCCGTTGTGCTGCCCTGCGTGAGGTCTAGAACGCCCAACTTTCCCGTTTCATAAGCCCTTGAACGTTCGTCCACTCGATTTCAAAGTGGTCGCAGACATTAGGGATCTTCGCCGCGTTTTCTCTCATGGACTCTTCAGTGACAGCACAAGCTCCACGAGCCTTCGCGGCCGCAACGACGAACGGATCAGCCACGGGTCTTCCCTTTAAGACATTCTCAGTGGACACAAGCTGTCGGAAATGTGTCACCTCGAAGATTTCGCTGACGAACTCAGTCTCCACAGCGCTGGGTGGCAAGAATACTCTCTTGTTCTTCTGAACCCACTCATCCAAATGTGCCATCGTACTCTGCAGTTCCAGTTCGTTGAGAACCTCACGTACAGACACTATTCGTCCCTCCGCTACAAGATCATTGAACATTTCCCAAAACGAAGGAAACTGCTCTGGATAGTAGTTCCCCAAGACTCGAAAGCTACTTGTGTCGAACACGTAGATCAAGAGGAACTCAGCTTCCTCATGAACGCCTGCTCAAGTGCGGGCACGTGTCGCGCTTTAACGTTTACGTAGTCGGCAAGCTGGCTCAGGTCGATGCGACCTTGATAGTAACGGCTAAAGACTAGCTCAAGGAACTTCTGGCCGAGGTACGAGACCTGAGTATTGTAGTAGTTCCCTCCAGTTGAGCTTCCCGAGGCCACATACTGCTCATTCCATTCCCTTACCTTATCTTCATAGAACTGTTGCGTTACCAAGCCACGATCGGAGTGCTTCCTTAGAACAACTTCTCGACTGACGCGGTATCGGTCGGCCAACCAACTGAAGTAATCGTCCGAGTAGGGCCCGGAATCTATTAAACTGTCAAAATCCTGTGACGGAACGAGGAACTCCCCTGCGAAAGCGTTCGCCTGCACCTCGATTACCTTAGAATCCCCTGAAAGAAGCTCGATAAAGCTATCGTCCTCCTTTGTGACACCGCTCGTGTTCATTAGAATGTGAGCAATCTCATGCCAAAGGGTGAAGACTTGGCGGGTCAGGGGGGTACTGTTGTTCAAGAAGATTAATGGGAACTCTTTGTCCAGTAGCGAAAATCCGGAAATCTCCTTTTGCTTGAATGACCTCTTGAAGACATATACCCCACTGTCCTCAATCGCTGTGCGCCAGTTTTCCACAGCATCTGTGGTGGATGACCACTTGCGCTGATCTTCTACCGTGATCCCTATGTAGCCTCTGGTTCTTTCCGCTAGCCTGTCTGGGGGCTCGTTCGTGAACGTTAGTATGTCGTCGAAGATTCTTCGAGGACTTGGATTCACCCCTTCATTAAGTTCTCTTAGGGCAATCTGCATAGATTCCGCCAGACGTACAGCGTACCTAGTGTCAGACGAGAGGCTCTCTCGCTCACTTGCGGGAAGAGTTCTGAACTCGCCTATCTTGTTAGGCTCGTCCGGCGGCTCTGGGAAGAAGAATATGGCAACGGGTCGTTTGTAGACCTGGTAGGCGAGTTTTTCCAATTGAACGTACGTAGGTGACGTCTCGCCTGCCTCCCAATCGCTGATGGCGTCTGGGGACTTGCTAAACTTCCTGGCAACGTCTGCCACCGTAAGGCCAGAGCGTTCTCTGGCCCAGCGGAGCACTTCAGGGTTTATGCCTGTCAAAGTCTTAGGCATCATTTGCACTCTGGTACTCTACCACTCTTCGTACTCGTGGTAGGGGAAGCTCTTGAGGCCGGGATGGCCTTCGAAGCCATCATAGAGGAGGAGTGGGATGAGGTTGGGGTGGTCTTGGAAGACGACGCCGAAGAGGTCGTGGGCTTCGCGCTCGAACCAGTCCGCGCCACGCCAGACGTTCACGACCGTCGGAATGCGTGGCTCGTGGGGCGGGACATTCGTCTTGACGACCATCTTATGGCGCTTTTGCAGGGAGAAGAGGTGGTAGTTGACCTCGATGCGCTCGACATAATCCACTGCGGAGATGCAGCGGAGGTAATCAAAGTCGAGGTCGGGGTGGTCTTTGGCAATGCGACAGACCTCGGGAACTAGCTCAGCGACTATTGTGACGGTGACCTCGTCGACGGCGGCGCCAATTTCCATGGGAACGTCTCCGTAGACTGAAGGCAGCGTGCTGGTGAGCGCTTCTCCCAAGGGGTCTAGTCGGGGAGGCGCCATCGCAGCTGCGCCGCCTCGCGCTCGTGCAGGTCGAGCGGGTCTCGGACGGCCCTTACTCTGCTGCGTCACCGGACCGGGCGTCCTGCTTGATCTTTTCCTGGAGTTGGAGGAGGCCGTACATAAGAGCCTCCGGACGGGGTGGGCAGCCGGGCACGTAGACATCCACGGGGATGAGGTGATCGACGCCCATGACGACGGAGTAGGAGCGATAGTAGGGCCCGCCGTTGGTGGCGCAGCTTCCCATGGCGATCACCCACTTGGGATCGGGCATCTGCTCGTAGAGAAGCTTGATCGGCTCGGCCATCTTCTTGACGACGGTGCCGGCGACGATCATGACGTCCGCCTGTCGGGGTGAGGGCCACGTGACGACGCCGAAACGGTCGAAGTCGTGATGGGACATATGCGTGCTCATCATCTCGATGGCGCAGCAGGCGAGGCCGAAGGACAGGGTCCACAGCGAGTTCTTGCGCGCCAGGGCGAAGAGTTCGTCCGACTTTCCGACGAGGGTGTTGGGTATGATCTCTTGAAGGACGTTGTCGGCCGGGTTGTTGCCGCTTCCGGGCTGGTAGCCCTGCCCCAAGGTTATCTCCACTGCAGGACTCCCTTCCTCCAACTGTAGATGACGCCGAAGAAGAGGATGGCGATGAAGATGAGCATTTCATAGAAGACGGCCGGTATCGACTTGAGGAAGACGACCGCCCATGGGAAGAGGAACACGGCCTCGACATCGAAGATGAGGAACAGGATAGCGAAGACGTAGTAGCGTATGTGGATCTGGGACCAGCGATACGGGGCGGCTGGGATGCCGCACTCATACGGGGTGTCCTTGATCTCGGATGGACGCCTCGGCGCTACGACGCGGGAGAAGACGAACATTCCCACCACCGCCGCGATGCCGACCGCACCGACGATGACGACAACTGTCCAGTCGAGCGCGAGTCCTTCCAAGTGTGCTCCTCCAGCGGAATTCGTAACAAGTGTATCACCGAGCGAAAGGGTGTATCAAACTTCAGGCGCGTTGACATTCGCCGTCGATGTCAGGACAATTCGTGTAATCCCGCATGGTCGTAAGAGGGACTCCAATGGAGCAGTGTACCGCTTGCAGAGCCGAGATTGCGGCCTATGACCGCCGCTGCTGGAATTGTGGGGCTGGCGTAAAAAGGAATACCGAAAAGCTGTTTTCCGGCGCGCCGACCGACAAGGAGCTGTCCAGGGCGCGGTTGTGCCACTTGCTGGCGTTGCCGGGAATGCTGGTCTTGGGACTTCTCATCGAGACTGCGGTTGATAGGGTGGGAGTCTTGGCATTTGTGCCACTGAACCTGCTCGTCCCGTTCGTTTTCTGGCTATTGACTCTGAAATCGCGTTTCGTTCGGAGTCATGGTCTACAGGTGTTCAATTTCCAACTCCTGTGGACGGTGGCAATGTTCCTCATCTGGTTCTGGTTCAACACGTTGGCAGTCGGAGTGGTGAACGATTTGGTGTGGATTCTCGCCTACCTGGTAGTTCTGATGGGGGGGATAGGGTTGGTCTGGATAGCATCGAACGATGCCGCGAGCGCGGGGGACGGAAAGTACCCTATCCGGATTCCAACCGGTTGACAGCTTTCCGCACACTAACAAGTGACAACATATTGCATTACGCTATATTTGTATTGACATTACCGGTAACTCTTCGTAAGATTCGTCTCAACCTGTACCACGCTCTCGAGGGGTCACAATGGCCCAATGCCCCAGATGCAAAGTGGTGACGGCGTATTTCGACCGTCACATTCAGACTTGCGGTCATGAAGAAGAGCCTTACGAGGCCGTGTACGTTGTCCTGACCGGGAAAGACCTCTTTCAGGCGTGTCTGAGCCACCTTTTGGCCATTCCAGGAATGCTGATCTTCCTGGTTGGATTCATAGAGTTTGGCTTTCTTTCCCTAGTGTCCCTACACATTGCCGCTCCTTGGTTCTACCGATGGAATAACTCCGAATCGGAAATCATATGGAATCACACCACCGAGGCGCTCAACTTTCAGGTGGTGTGGACTGCGGCAATGTGGATAGCGATGGTTATCGTCCCGTTCTTCGGGATGACTCTATGGCCGTTCGTATGGGTCTCGGGAATATTGCTGGTCTTGTTTATTGTCATTGACGTGATAAATCACGGTAAAGGCAGATACCCTGTGCGAATTCCGCTGTTCCACCACCACTAACCGAACAGCGAGAGGCGGGTTGTTGGGTCACTCGGTCCCTGGAGTGCCCGTCAGCAGGGAGATCCGATGGCGCAGTGCAGCAAATGTCATGCAGAGGTGGCGGTCTACGATCACTCGTGTCCGAAGTGCGGAGCCGACGTGGACCGGGGAAATGTTCGCCCAAGTTCGGGGCGAGCGAAGGTGCGGTTCTGTCACCTTTCGGCGCTGCCGGGCATGGTGCTGGTCGTTGCCATAACTCCGATTTGGTGGATATTCGCACTGGCGCCGTTCAACATCATCGTCCCGTTGATTCTGCGCTCAAACCATGCGCGGTCTCCAAGCGTACAGCAGCATTTGACGGAGGTACTGAATTTCCAAGTGGCGTGGTCGGCATTTATGTATCTTCTCTTTGTTCTCTGGCTATCTTCGGGAGTTGGGCTCTGGCCATTCGTATGGTTCGGAGGGATACTTATGGTCTTGTTCATGACCTACGACTCGGGCAATGGCGGGGACGGCAGGTACCTTGTACGCATTCCGGTGTTCAAGTGACGCAGGCCGGAGCCGCATACCGGGGCAATCAATGATGTAAATTGCCCGACATGCCAGTCGATCTGCCACCTCAGGTCGAGGAAGGAATTCGCCGATGGCGCAGTGTTTCGCCTGCGGAGTCGAGTTGGCGGTGTATGCTCACCGCTGTCCGGAGTGCGGAGCGCACGTGCGACGAGGCATGGCTCGTTCCGATGCGGAGTGGCGGCGCGCCCGGATGTGTCACCTGACGGCGCTGCCCGGAATGCTGGTCTTCATGCTTTCGTATCCCGCGATTGGGTTATTCGCGCTCGTGCCGCTGAATCTGATCATTCCGCTGATCTACCGTTGGCGTCATCCTGATTCCCCTACCACACGGACGCACGCGACGGAGGTGCTAAACTTCCAAGTGCTGTGGACGGTGACTGTGGCCGTTCTTTGGCTCATCGCGGCATTTGCAACCCCGAACTACGATGAACCGTGGTCGTCGACATTCGCGTACTACATGCCGGACCAACCGCTCGTTGAGTTCCCCAGAACCGGCTACGACGCGACTCCGGAGCAACCTGCAGACGAGGAGGAAGAAGAGGACGACGGATCGCTTTGGGGCTTGGCAACAATGGCGTTTGGGTTATTGTCGCTAACATGGTTCGGGGGAATCGCCCTTTCTATTTTCCTGGCATACGACTTGGGCAATGGAGGGACTGGACGCTACCCCTTGCGCTTGCCGGTCTTCCGGCTAGAGTAGGCAGTCGCTTAGACTATCCGCCGAACCAGCGGGCAAGCTCGTCCCTTGTGAAAGTGGGCAAATCGCGAACCTCGTCCCCGAGGCGGACTTTCAGACCTTCGACAGGTTTTGTGAATACGCCGATCTCGGTGGCAGATATGCCTTCCCGTGCGAGAGCACCTATGAGATTCGGAACGTCACTGGGAGGTACCGCCGCGAGGAGGGAGCCTGAGGCGATCAGGCCGAGGGGATCAAGGCCGAGCGCGTCGCATATCTCTCGGCATTCGGGGAGAACGGGGATGGCATCCAGGTCGATCAGCAGTCCGACGTTGGCAACGGTCGCCATCTCGACAAGGCCGCCGGAGAGGCCGCCTTCGGTTGGATCGTGCATAGCGTGGACGTCGACAGTGTCGCAGGCAATTGTCGCCTCGGAGACGACACTGATACCAGGGCTGAAGAGAAGGTCTTTCGCGCGGTCGATTGTGTCCTGAGTGACTCCGCGGTCCAACAGGTCGGCGGCGGCCTCGCGGGCGAGAATCGACGTGCCTTCGACGGCTATGGCCTTCGTCATGACGATACTGTCGCCGGGGCGAGCGCCCGACGTGAGAACGGCCCGCTCCTTCGGGACTTCACCCAGCATCGCTCCTATGGCGATGGGGCGCGGCAGGTCGTAGGTGATCTCGGTGTGGCCGCCTATGAGGGTGACGTTCAGTGCGTCGCAGGCTTCCCTGATCTGCCGGAAGATGCGCTCCACGTCGGACTCGGAGGTGCCGTCCGGCAGCAAGAGTGTGGTCATGAGCCAGCGTGGGGTGCCTCCCATCACGGCGATGTCGTTGGCGTTGATCTGGACCATGTACCACCCGATGAGGTCGGTGGCGAAGGTAATGGGGTCGGTCTTTGCCACGAGGTAGCGGTCGCCGAAGTCGATGAGCGCTGCGTCCTCCCCTGCCCTCGCGCCGAGGACGACACGAGGATCGCGCACGTCGATTTCGTCGAGGAGGCGCGACAGCAGGTCGAGGGGAAGTTTTCCGGGCTGCACGGGTCGGTTTCGCGAGAGTACGTGGGATACGGGACCTCGCCCGTGAGGCGAATGCTACCACCTGTTAGCCGTAGCTCGAAACTACCCAAAGGTAAGCCGAGTCCGTTTCAAAGTGAGACGGGATGAGAAACTCCGTGCACTGGTATACTTCTTCCACAACCCCTATGCGTTTCGAGTTCTCGGCACGTCACTTCACCAAGAGGAGATCGCTATGAACCAACACAACGGAAGTCGATCGAGTGACGGATACCCTCTCGCCACGCTGGCCGGCGGGTGCTTCTGGTGCCTGGAGGCCGTGTATAACGAGATGCGCGGGGTCGAGTCGGTGGTGTCCGGGTATGCGGGCGGCCACGATCCCGACCCGACGTACGAGAAGGTGTGCTCCGAGACGACGGGACATGCCGAGGTCGTTCAGATCGCGTTCGACCCCGACATGGTGAGCTTCCGCGAGCTGCTCGAGGTCTTCTTCACGATCCACGACCCGACGACGTTGAACCGGCAAGGCAACGACGTGGGCACCCAGTACAGGTCTGCTATCTACTACCACGACGAGGAGCAGCGACTCATCGCCGATGAGGTGATCGAGGAGATGACCTTCGCGGGATTGTGGGACGACCCCATCGTGACCGAGGTCACGGCGCTCGACATGTACTACGAGGCGGAAGAGTACCACCAGCGTTACTTCGAGAAGAACCCGTTCCAGCCTTACTGCTTCGTGGTCGTCCGGCCAAAGGTGTCGAAGTTCCGCAAGAAGTTCGTCTCGAAGCTCAAGAAGCAGGCCGTCTGACGGGGGAGCCGCTCACTCTGCACCCCTTCCTGCAGGGAAGTAGGACGGAGTCCCCTAGCGCTCCATGACGACCTTGACGATGCCGTCGTCGTGGTCGACGTACAGGTCGAAGGCCCGCTGGACTTCGACGAAGGGCAGGCGGTGCGTGATGAGCTCCGCGGGGTCCCACCAGCCGCGCTGCTTTAGCTCGACCATGAGCTCGATGTGGGAACGGATATCTTGCGTGTGCCCTGCCGCGACGGTAATGAGGCGCCCGTTGCTGCCGCGGAAGTCCTTGTACTCCATCGGGACGACGAAGCCGTGCTCCCTGCTCTTTTGCTGGATGCCGAACATCATGGCAATTCCGAAGCTCTTCACGAGCCTCAGGGCCGTGTTCAGCGTGTCGGGGTAGCCGGCAGCCTCCACGATGATGTCGGGCTTTTCGCCGCCGAGGATGTCCAGCACGGCCTCCTCGGTCGGTGTCATCGTTGGGTTGACGGTATGGGTCGCCCCGAGCTTGTTGGAGTATTCGAGGCGGTAGTCAAGCGGATCGACGGCAATGAGGTTCGACACGCCGGAGCGTGACAGAACTGCCGTGAAGGCGAGGCCGATTGCGCCCTGACCCAGAACGACAACATTCTTGCCGAGCAGCGTTCCAAGCTGCTGGCATCCGTAGATCACCGTGCCTGACGGCTGGCACATGAGCCATTCGTCCATCGTACCGTCGTCCGGGAGGGCGATCATTCGCTCCGGCAGGGCCTCAATGTACTCCACGAGTGTGGTGTCGCTCGTGGGCAAAACGATGACGCGGTCACCCTCGCGGAAGCGGTCGGAGCGTGTCTCCACGACCGTGCCCGCAATCTCGTGAGCGGGATGCCCAATTTTCATTGGGTAGTCTTCCTCGTCGAGCACGGCGCCATAGGTGTGGCGAATGTCACTCCCGCATATCGACCAGCGCTCGATCTCGACAAGGCAGTTTCCGTCGGACACCGTTGGGACGGGGGCATCGACGATCTCGAAGTTTCGGGGGCCGACCAGCTGTGCGGCCCTCAACTAAAGCACCATCTGGGAGACGAACTCGGTCGTGGTCTCCCGCGATATCTTCATGCCGTACTCGCTGACCGGCAGGTACTCGTGCAGTTCGGGGTTATGTCTCAGGAAGGCCTCGGCATAGGGAACGCGAGTGTGCAGCGCGGCTATTCCGCCGTCCAGGACCTCGCCGAGCTTGCGCTGGAGACCGCCGCCCTCGGAGTAGTGCTGGGACGTAAACTTGTTCATTGCCTCGGCCTTGAGCTTGACGACGTCGGTTATGTCGATGATGGTGTCCGGCATCCTGGGGTTGAGGCTTTCAAGCACGTTGGAGCGCCCTCGCTGGTCGTGGTAGAAGATCTGGGCAGTCCAGCCTCCGGTATCGCCGCCGGTCGGCGAGTAGCTCTTCCCCTCTCGGATGCCCGCGGCCGTGTCGGTTGCGATGAGAAGCATCTGCGTCGCGAGGGCATGAGCGCCGACGGTATCGTGCGGCCAGTGGGTGATGACGACGTGTGGGGCTATCTCACCGATCACGTCGGCAATGTCGCTAACGATCTCCGGCTGAATGGTGGTGATGGAGTCGTCGTAGCCGAGGAACCGTACGTCGGTGACCCCGAGCACGGCAGAGGCATCCTCCAGCTCCCGCCGTCGATCTGCGACGAGTTCCTCCATGTCCGGCATGGCCCCGGACTCGCGGTAGGCGTTGATGCCGGTCAGGTGGTGTGACATGCCGGTGTAGGGGGTCAGGATGGTAACGTGGTCGCCCCTCCGGACGTGCTTTGCGATCGTGCCGCCCGCGTATAGAATGCAGTCTTTCGGGTGCCCGCCGATGTTCAGGATCCGCAACTGCTCCATGGTGCCGATTTCTCCTTCAAGCCGATTTCGCGCAATTATACGCCAGTTGACTGGGAGGTAGGCAGTGGGTTGAGGCGGGACCGCGAAATCAGAGTCGCTTAGATGAGCTTTCCAGTGCCTAGCCCTTGAGCCGTCATCATTTCGGACGGAAGAACGTCATCTATTCGATGATAAGGGCGTCGATAGTAGTGCCAAACGCGCTGGCGATTCGGGCTAGGGCAGAAGCTGAGCCGTTCTTGTGCCCACGCTCGATCTCCGACAGATAGCTCGCGGCGATTCCGGTCTTGTCCGAGAGTTCCCGCAATGTAAGGCCCTGGTGGTTGCGAAACGCGAGGATAGGACTCTTACCACGAATTATGGCGAGAGCAACTTCATGGGGCACACGAGTCCCGTCGTCCGCTTCCAGAGCGGCCAGCCTGTCCTCAAGCTCATCGTTGCGGCTGATGAGAGCATTGTACTCCGTCCGCGTCATGGTGACTGTCTCTTCGCTAGTCATAGGCTCTACTCCTGTCCAAAGAGTATACAGGCCGTAGACCAACTAGTCGCAAATCTGAAACCATAACAATTGGGTGAACTCTCGTCACACCCTTATCGGACATACAGTCCTTCGGCTGCCGGAAGACGTTGTATAGTATGATTGCGGCGGCCGGACGCGGAAACGTCGTGATCGAATCCCCATCTGAGTGAGAGGTGTCGAGGATATGCTATTCAAAAGGCTCACGGGCGCGAAGCCGATCAAGAAGCAGGAGGGCGTTGTCGCGCCGCCCGGCCAGTTCGTTACCGAGAAGTGGCCGATCATGACGTTCGACGCGCCGCCGAGGATCGACCTCGATACGTGGCGGTTCGATATCTTCGGTCTGGTGGGCCAGGAGAAGTCGCTGAACTGGGAGGAGTTCATGTCCCTGCCCAAGGTCACCATCGATTCGGAGTTTCACTGTGTGACGCAGTGGAGCCGTCTCGAGAACACCTGGGAGGGCGTGTCGTTCTCGGAAGTGATAGGCCTCGTCGACTCGAAGCCGGAGGCCTCCCATGTCATGGTGCACTGCTTCGGCGGGTACACGACCAACCTCGCCCTCGACGTCCTCAACGACGACGACGTGCTCTTCGCGTACAACCACGACGGTGCGCCACTGGATCGCGACCACGGCGGGCCCCTGCGGCTGGTCGTGCCCAAGAAGTACGCGTGGAAGAGCGCCAAGTGGGTCAACGGCATCGAACTCATGGACCGCGACCGGCCCGGCTTCTGGGAGCAGCGCGGCTATCACATGGAAGCCGACCCCTGGAAAGAGGAGCGATTCGGCAGCTTCTGGTAGGCGTCCGTCTCGCGAATCGTATAGCGCAAGATCATTCGCGCTCACAACTTGATGATGGTGCGAGCGACTTTCTGCATACTACTACTGATTGCGGTAATCGCCTGGGGTGGGGTCGCTTGTGGTCGTGCAAATGAGCCCGTTCAGATTACACCCATGTCCACGGTGGCAGCCACATCGCCCAATGAGGTGACGGTTCGAGTTCCCACCCCCACCCCGACGCCTGAACCTCCGGACGAAAGTGAGCGACTCGCGCTGGATTCATTTGACTCAACCTTCCGAAAACTTCAGCACCAGAGACAGCTGATCAGGGACGAGTTCCATATCGTAGGTGTGGAGATTCAGACGCGCGAATTCGACCGCATATTTGCCGTCTTGGAAAACGTCATCAAACGGCAAGACTGGTTGATTAGGGAGGCCAAAGGCATAGCCGGATGGAGCGACGACACTTCTCTTTTGAAGACGCATTTGCAATTCGCATTGTCGGAGGACTTGGCAGGGTATGAGACACTGCTTCAAGCGGCTAGGAGGGCCCAGAGCGAAGACCCATCCGGGAATCCCGCGGAATTAATCAAGAACCTGACAGGAATGCATGGTGAAGCGAAGCGACGGCTTGCCAATGCCGAGGCATACTTCTTACGGATCTTCGTTTTGATCAACGAGCTTCAACGAGCCATTGTGTCGCCATGAGAGTCACACATCCCCTCCCTTTCCTCCGTCGGTGCGATTGAATAGAAAAGGCCCTTTCGTGCGAGGTACGAAAGGGCCTTTAGTCTGGGCCGGATGACCGGCGTGACCGGTTGGCGCTACGCCGCTCGAATCGCCGAGGTCCGCACTCTGGCCGGGCGCTTGGATACCCTCTTGCGGGCCGGGGCCATCTCCATGCCGAAGAGCCCGGGCTTGCGGAGGTCGGCCATATAGCCGCACATCAGGCACTCTCGGTACTCGCCGTACATATCCTTATTCTCGTGCATGTCGCCCTGACACCTTGGACAAGCCTTGAACATAATCATTTCGACGCCTCCTTCCGTTTCGGTCAAGCTCGATAGACTTTCAGATTCCTCGCGTTTGGGAGTTGACCCTCGCGATAGGTGGACGATTCCGGCGTTCGAGAAGTTTCCGCCGTCCTGTACGCCCCCTCTCTGTATCTCTCCCCCGCCGGAGGAGAGACCAACGGAACCGCCCGGCTCTACAATCAACTCCCTTGACATACTTTGTATCAAGTTATACAATGTGCTTCGTAACCCTATAACGTAGTCCAGACCGATTGAGTTAGCATGTTGTTCGATCCCGACAGACCCTCTGTTCGCCGCTCCGGTGTTGTCAATAAAACGTCGGCATTCCCTACGGGGTTAGCGACGGCGCTGCAGGACATCATCGAAGAGGCGAGCAGGGCGCGAGAGTCGGCCCGTTCGCGCGGACGGCAGGGCTCTTCAACTGGCTCCGGGCGAACGGGGATTGACGGCGTCTACATCATCAGCGTCGCGGCGCGCATTCTCGAAATGCACCCGCAGACGCTCCGCAAGTACGAGCGCGCCGGGCTCGTCAGGCCGACTCGCACGGAGGGTATGCTCCGACTCTACTCCGAGCTCGATATTGCGCGGCTGCGTCTCATCAAGCACCTGGTCGGCGACCTCGGTCTTAACCTGGCGGGTGTGCAGCTCGTGCTGGAACTGTTCAACAAGCTGCTCAAGACGAAGGCTGATATCCGGCGCGCGGACGCCGCGGACGCAAAGCAGGCCCTCGACGATAGCATCGACGAGATGATCGCGCTGCTATATTCGGGGCGGACCCGGTAGAGCACACCGGCTTTCTCAAGTTCAGACAAAGATGTCAAAGGGTGGTGGAAATGAGTAATCATGGGGAGGAAGCCGAGGACGTCTCGCCGCAGGGCGGCGAGGACGATAACCTGGCCGGCGATGAGGCCGATGATCTTCAGGCGCGTCTCGAAGAGGCCGAGCGCGAGCGCGAGCAGTTCAAGGGCATAGCGGCCCGAGCGCAGGCCGACCTCGTAAACTACCGCAGGCGAGCCGAAGAGGAGAAGGACGAGATACGTCGAAACGCGAAGTCCACGCTGCTGATGAAGATGCTCTCGACCGTCGATGACCTGGACCGTGCCCTGGCGATGATCCCCGGTGACCAGTCGGCTGGATGGAGCGAGGGCATCGACTTAGTGCGCCGGAATGTCGTGAACACGCTGGACGCCGAAGGCGTGACCAAGGTCGAGACCTTGGGAAAGCCCTACGACCCCGCATTCGCCGAGGCCCTCCTGTTCCGGGAGACGGAGGAGGGCGACGAGGGGACGGTAGTCGAGGTATTCAAGGAAGGGTACATGTACAAAGACCGCGTTCTTCGGGCCGCGCAGGTCGTGGTGGCCAAGCGTCCGGAGCAGCCGGAAACCGATGATTCCAACGAAACGAACAGCGACAAGGAGACAGCGTAATGGCGAAGATTTTGGGAATCGATCTGGGCACGACCAACTCGTGCATGGCCGTGATCGAGGGTGGCGAACCTCGTGTGATCGAGAACGCGGAGGGTGGCCGGACAACGCCGTCCGTGTCGGCGATCAACCCGAAGAGCGGCGAACGCTACGTCGGGACGACCGCGAAGCGGCAGGCCGTGACGAACTCGGAGAACACCATCTTCTCGGTCAAGCGGTTCATGGGCCGGCGGTACGCCGAGGACAGCGTGCAGCGCGACCAAAAGCTCGTGCCCTTCAAGGTGGACAAGCACGATAACGGAGACGCATACGTAGTTATGGGCGATAAGAGCTACGCGCCGCCGGAGATGTCGGCGATGATCCTGCAGAAGCTCAAGCAGGACGCCGAAGCCAAGCTGGGCGAGACGATTACTCAAGCCGTCATCACCGTTCCCGCCTACTTCAACGACAGCCAGCGGAACGCCACGAAGGACGCCGGACGTATCGCGGGTCTTGAGGTTCTGCGCATCATCAACGAGCCGACGGCGGCCTCGCTCGCCTACGGACTCGACAAGAAGGGCGAAGAGACCATCGCCGTGTACGACCTCGGAGGCGGGACGTTCGACATCACGATCCTCCAGATCGGAGAGGGCGTCTTCGAGGTCAAGTCGACGAACGGGGACACGCACCTCGGCGGCGACGACTTCGACCAGCGCATCATGGACTGGATCGTCGAAGAGTTCAAGCGCGATCAGGGCATCGACCTCGCGAACGACCGCATGGCCCTCCAGCGGCTGCGTGAGGCTGCGGAGAAAGCCAAGATCGAGCTCTCGTCGCTCATGGAGACGGAGATCAATCTGCCGTTCATCACCGCGGACGCCTCCGGGCCGAAGCACCTGGTAATGAGCCTTTCGCGGTCGAAGCTGGAACAACTCGTTGGCGACCTCGTTGAGAATTCCATCGGCCCTTGCAGACAGGCCCTCAAGGACGCGGAGATCGACGCGGGCGGCATTGACGAGGTGATCCTCGTGGGGGGCATGACGAGAATGCCGGCAGTTCAGAAGGCCGTGCAGGACCTCTTCGGCAAGGAAGCGCATCAAGGCGTGAACCCCGACGAGGTCGTGGCGGTGGGCGCTGCCATCCAGGCGGGCATCCTCCAGGGCGACGTGCAGGACCTGCTCCTGCTGGACGTGACGCCGCTGACCCTGGGAATCGAGACGCTCGGTGGCGTGTCGACGGGGCTCATCCAGCGCAACACGACCATCCCGACGGCCAAGACGGAAACGTTCACTACGGCGGCGGACGGCCAGACGAGCGTCGAAGTCCACGTGCTCCAGGGCGAGCGCGATATGGCAAGCAACAACAAGAGCATCGGGCGGTTCATGCTTGACGGTATCCTGCCCGCGCCGAGGGGAGTCCCGCAGATCGAGGTGACGTTCGACATCGACGCCAACGGCATCCTGAACGTCTCGGCCAAGGACAAGGGCACGGGCAAGGAGCAGAAGATCACCATAACGGCCAGCTCCGGTCTCAACGACGACGAGGTCGACCAGATGGTGCGCGATGCCGAGGAGCACGCGGAGGAAGACAGGCAACAGCGCGAACGAGTGGAGACCCGCAACGCCGCGGAGAACTCGGCCTTCGCCGCGGAGAAGCTCGTCAAGGAGAACGAGGACAAGATACCGGAGGAGATGAAGGAAGACATCAACGGCAAGATCGCCGCCGTCCGAGCCGCCATCTCCGACGACGATACCGACCGGATCAAGTCGTCGATGGAGGAACTCAACACTGCCCTTCAAGCGGTCGGCCAGGCCGTTTACAGCCAGCAGGGAGGTGCTGAGGCCTCAGCCGATGACGTGGATGAACCGACGACCGATGAGTCCGACGGCGACGATGACAGCACGGTCGAGGGCGAGTTCCGCGAGGTGAAGTAGGACACCCCCGCTCTGTATCTCTCCCCCGTTCGACGGGGGAGAGATTGTTCGATCTGACTCTCTCTTATACTGCCCTAATTCCGTGCGTTGGAAAGATGAGGCCCTGCACTGCGCCAACACTGGCCTCCGCGAATGTCTTCGCGTCGTTCTGCGCCTTGTGGACGATATCAGGCAGTTCCTCAGCATCGGGGAGGGTTTCGACCCCGTATTTCGTTCGGTACGACCCGGGAATCTCGTCGTCCAAGTCTTGTTCAGACATGACGCCATACGCGAGTGTCCATGATCTGGCGACGGCCTGCAGATCGTAGCCCCCACCTCCTAGCGCGAGCCACTTGGGGGCCTTGCCGGAGAACTCTGCCACCACCTTGCCGAATCCCTGTGTCGTTAGGGCGAGGTGAGTAATGGGATCGCGGTAGTGTGAGTCGATGCCTAGCTGCGAGACCAGCACGTCGGGACGGAAGGCGTCGAGCAGCGGCAGGACGACTTGCTCGAAGACCCAGAAGTACGTCTCGTCGCCGGTGTACGGATACAGAGGGACGTTGACGGAGTACCCGCGCCCTCGACCGGTGCCGGTTTCCTGGGCATATCCCGTTCCTGGAAACAGGAATTGTCCGGTCTCATGCAGAGAGATTGTGAGAACCCGGTCGGTGTCGTAGAAGGCGTACTGCACGCCGTCCCCGTGGTGACAGTCGATATCCACGTAGGCGACGCGGAGTCCCCGCCGGAGCATCTCGTTGATCGCTATGACCGGGTCGTTGAAAACGCAGAAGCCGTAGGCATATCCCGGCATCGCGTGGTGCAGTCCGCCGGATATGTTGAACGCCGCGTCATAACCTTCATCCAGCAGTAGTTCGACGCATCGCATCGAACCGCCGGTGGATAGCAGGGCCGCATCGTACATGCCTACGTAGCCGGGGTTATCTCCGGGGCCTATGTTGTACTCCACAGGGTTAACTGAGAAGTCGCCCTGCCCTACCCGTTCCACGGCGCTGATGTACTCAGGCGTGTGGAAGGTCGAGACTTCGTCCACGGCCGCAAGACGAGGCGGCGTGAGCGTCGAGTGTTCAGGGTCCAACAGACCATAGGCGTCGGCCAGCTCATAGGTGTACCGCAGGCGGACGGGCCGCATCGGATGCGTCTCGCTCAACGTGTGGCGGGACATCGCGTCTTCGTAGACGAACGCTGCCTTGCGGGTCATTGGGCTGAATTCCTTATCGGAGTCTCTCAATATGGGCGCAGGCGCGTAACTGTCAAAGTACGTTATTGCCCTTCGGAAGCGTCACGCCCCGCCCGAACGCGGTCAATCGTACGCTTGAGTCGATCCGGGTCGGCGCCCAGTTCAATTGCAATATCCACATCGATTTGCGCGCGCTCATCCTCCCTGAGAGAGAGAAGGACGATGGCGCGGTTAACGTGCGCATCACGGTCTGCGAGTCGCAGGCCTATCAGGCGGTCGAGCTCGTAAAGCGCGTCGCGTGGTTGGTCGAGAGCCATGAATATGCTGGCCCGATAGTTGTGAATCTCGGCGTATTGGGGGTCGAGGTTCAGTATCAGCTCGAGGTCGCTGAGAGACTCCTCGAACAGTTTGAGCCTGACGTAGACCATTGAGCGATTCAAATAAGCGTCGATCATTGCCGGATTGAGGTCAATGGCCGTGGTGAAGTCGTCGATGGCCGTCTCGATTTCGATTAGCGACATGCGCGCGACGCCACGGTTGTTGTAATAGTCGGCGTCGTCCGGCACTAGCCCGATGGCCTTCGAGAAGTCGGCCTCGGCTTCGGGGAATTCTTCCAACGCCAAGTAGGACGCTCCCCTGTCGTTGTAGGCGTCGCTAAAGGTGGGATCGAGCTCTATGGCCTTAGTGAACAGGTTAATGGCGAAGTCGTCGTCACCTGAATCCGCGTACGCCACTGCCGCAAGGTAGTACTCCTCTGCCGTGGGCGGGGCGTCGTCGGCAGCGGAATCGGGTTCAGGTTCCGGTTCGGGCGAGGGGGACGGTACAGGCGTCGAATGAGGCGTAGGCGGCGGTATGGGAGTTAAGGTCGGAAGAGGTGTGGATTCGGCAAGAGGGGAGGTCTCACCACATGACGTAACTAAGAGGCAAAGCGCCGAAAGACCGACGAAGAACCGGAGCGTCTGCAAATAACCGCCTCTAGCCCGCCAGTGGTTTTGAGGGCCGTTCGCCTATCTCCAATTATATCAGAGTGACGGCGGAGACACCTACGCGAGCAGGAAGACGCGGCCGGCCTTCAGGACGATCTCGATGAGCGGACGGAGCAGTCTTGCGATGGCGTGGGCCGCGACAGCGGCTGCGACTCCGATCAGGCCGCCTGAAATCACATCGAGCGGATAGTGCACCCCCGCATAGACCCTTGAGAAGGCATACAGGGCCGAAACGGCCAGAAGAATCCAACCCACACTACGATTGAACGCCCACACGGCCGCCGAAACGCCGAAGGCCATTGCGGCTGCATTGGCAGGGAAGGACGAGTCCGTCGGCTCGTAGAACAGGAGCGACACCTCGTGATCGACGAACGGGCGGTCGCGGTAGACGAAGTTGTTCAGTATCTCTATTGATCCGTTGCTGAGGGCTACGGCGAAGACCGCGGCGATGATCCCGTATTGATATCTGCTGCGAGAGGTCGTGTCACACGCGAACCAGAGCGCCAAAAGCGTGAGGGCCAGCGCGACCGGCACGAGGTAGTCTCCCACGATGAGCTCGATTACGGCGTCGAAGGCGGGCGACTTGCCCACCAAGCCGTTCAGCCAAAGAAATACGGTCTCGTCCATGTCCGCCAGTTCTTGCTCAGAAAGCTGATGTGGCCTGCTAATGCCTGGGTGTAGGTCGTCCGTTTCAGGGACTCGATGCCTTTTTCGATCTGCGTCGGTGCCCTCATGTCCCGGTTGATGAAAGAGGTCACCGTGGCGGTAAGAACCAAAGCAGTGATCGTGCCGAGAATGAAGAACAGGCCCTGGAAGTTGCCGTCGAGGCCGCCCTCGTAGTCGTTGATGTTCCGCTCGGCGGTGGAGAAGAACAGGACGGGGCCGATGACAGCTAGGGCGATGCCGAATGACCTCGCCTTCAGCGGAGCCTTGAAGAGGAGAAGGGCATCGAGTCTACCTACGGACGCGGCAATCTGAAGGACGCCGCAGGCCCCAATCACGACCATCAGGTAGTAGTCGAAAGCGAAGCTGAACATGCCGGCTCAGGCCGCTCTCTCTGCTTTTGAACGAGCGAGTGCGGAGGACACGATCCCGGTTCACTCCTCCACCCAATGGCGGAAGAGCGTCTTGGCCTCGTCGGAGAGACTTTCGAACGTCTGGCGCTTGACGAGAGGCACGACGCTTGGCTTTCCCCCGGTCTCAGCGACGATCTGCGTATGGTCTGGCGTTCCGGGCTTCTGAACGGACAGATTCAACCACCAAGGGGCGTACCGTGCGATGACGGCTGTGCGGGGACGGTCGCTGTGATTGGGGGCCACGCTGTGCCACAGCCGGCTGTCGAACAGCAGAACATCGCCGGGCTCACCCGTCGCGTTGATCTCGGTGGGATAAGGGGAGTCGCGGTCAACCTCAGTGTCTCCCGACGGGTTTACGGACGACCTGTGGCTGCCCGGCACTACCAGGGTTCCACCCGTCTCCTCGGTGAACGGTGAGAGCATGAAGATGGCGGTAACGTGTATCACGGCGTCGGCGTATGGGGCCGGAATGTGAGACGCTACCGTCTGGTTGAACGGCCAGTCGGAATGCCAGTATCCCCTTGCATTGCCGGGATGGTTCATGACGGCCCCGACCGACGACACGCGGACGTAGGGGCCAAAGATGCTCTCGCAGGGGTTACTATGCGTCGGTCTGCGAGGAATTGTCCAAACCGGGGCATCTGGTTGATGAGATTGCCGGTCGAGGCAACGCCGGTCGCTCCGATACGGTGTCCTCGGGCGCGAACGTTCGCCTGCATCTGATCAGAGCGCTGTCTGTTCTCCGACACTGCCGCCTCTACGTCATCCCGGACATCATCCACTTCATCCTCCGGGATCACTCCGTTGAGAATGCGGAAACCGTCCATATCGAGGCGTCGCAAGGTTTCGTTCAAGTTCATCTTTTTCTCACGATAGGTCTGTTTGGTGCGCGTCCCAATCTTATCCGCCTCCGTCGGGAGGGACAAGTCGGCGCCATTCAGGAATCGATGAAACGCAGCTTGCAGCAGGCTCGCGGATGCTGAACTCGGCTTTACACGGTCTCATGCGATGCCTTACACTCTGGAGAGTCGAATCAGGCAAATCTACCGTATGGGAGGTACGTAATGGGTAAAGGTGGACGCCCCAAACGGGAATCACGGAAGTCAAAGAAGACCGCGCCGAGCATGTCGAGCATCTCTTCGGTTGGCATAGTAGCGACACCCGAGGTCGAGGTCATCAGGAAGAAGAGAAAGCCCAGGGAAGAGGACTTCTAGCAAGACTGCGATCGCCGGATCCGTAGAGGGGGCAGACTAGGTTCTGCCCCCTTCGTTTTCCCTAGTTGCATGCCCTACGCCCGATCCGTCGCTTTCCCACCAAGCGAAGTTTCCTGTAGGCAGGTTAGTCTTCCGACGACTCCTCACCTTCATCTTCATCAGCGTCGACAGCCTCCGACTCAGCTTCGCTCTCTACGTCCGGGGGAGGGGGAATTGCAACAAAGCAATATGTATCGCCGCCACCGGACAGGATCCGCTCAATGACCCTCGGCGACGTATCGCGAGGATAGGGACTGAGGGACCACTTGTCCTCGAGAATCTTGCTCACCTGCTCAGCCGTCATGGGCTTGTTTTCGTTGGCGAGCAGGACGCGGAAGACCGACTCCTTGAGCGGGGTGTCGGGCAGTAGGAAATCCCGGTCATCGGCAGCGTTGTAGGCCACCTGCTGAACAAGGTCCTCGGCCTCCATATCCTCAATGACGTCGGCAGTCAACGACTGTCGCATCACGTACCCCATCCGCGAAACTATCATGGGCTTGATCGCCCTGCCGTGATCCCCCGCGCTGTCAACATCAATGTAGTACTCGATCGCTTTTTCCTCGCTGGTGTCTGCCATGTGGTATCCGTCCTCGCCTTGCAAAACTGAAATACATTTCTAGCACCTATGCGCCTACGGGTCAACGTTTTAGCAGTGTATTAGTCTACGTTCCCATGTACGACAGGTCGATGGACATATTGCACTCAAAGCTCAATGTCCACATCAATGCACTGAAATCGCACTGTGGTTCGGCAGGGAAACTGTCTACGATTTCGTTCCTGCACCGTCCGGTCGGATAGCATGAAAGATGCCGCGAACGATCACATCGTCCAGATGTTGAGGAACTGTGCGTGGATCGAGCAGGACACGTTCGGCGTCGATGCGTCCGATAATGGGCGGAGTACTACGTCGCAAATTCGCTGCAAGTGCGTTCGCGCCGCCGGGCATCTCCGTTGCGTCGATAGAGAGCAAGGACGTTGGAAGCGTCTCTCCTGGTAGGCTGCCTCCTCCAACGGTCGACTCGCCGGAAACGACGGAGGTGGGACCGTCTATGGCCAGTCGCCATGACTCGGCGCGTTGGGCGAGAAATTCAGGCGACCGGGATATCATCTCCCAAATGGGAATCTTCGGTATTGCCTCATCCTTCAGATAGTGCAGCAGCGTGGCATTGAGTGCGGCAAGGCTCCCCTTGTCGATCCGAACCGCACGGGCAAGAGGGTGTCTCGATACGATGTCGACGAGCTCACTCTTACCGACGATGATGCCCGCCTGCGGACCTCCTAGCAACTTGTCCCCTGAGAAGAACGCGAGGGAGGCCCCGTCTCCAATGCTCTCCTGCGGCATTGGCTCATGGGCCAGTCCAAACCGGTCCGTATCCAGCAGACACCCGCTTCCGAGATCGTGGAGGACGGGTACGCCGGAACGAGCGCCCAGCTGCGCCAACTCTCCAAGCGACGGTGCGTGGGTAAACCCCACTACCCGAAAATTGCTGGCGTGAACGGACAGTATGGCGCCGGTGTTTTCGGTGATTGCGGCCTCGTAGTCTCGCACATAGGTCTTGTTGGTCGTTCCGACCTCTACGAGGGTTGCGCCACTCTGCCGCAGCACGTCGGGGATGCGGAACCCGCCGCCGATCTCGACAGCTTCGCCCCGCGAGACGATAACCTCCTTGCCATGTGCAACGGCGGCCAGACCCAAGAGCACCGCCGACGCGTTGTTGTTGACGACCAGTGCGGACCCCGCGCCGGTGAGTTGGCAAAGCAGATCGGCAACCCGTCCCTGTCGTGAACCTCGACGGCCGGTTTCGAGATCGAACTCAAGGTCGCCGTAGCCCTCGGAGGCAGCGCCCAACGCCTCGAGAGCGTCGTCGCTCAAAGGGGCCCGTCCCAGGTTTGTGTGCAGAATTACCCCTGTCGCGTTGATGACCGGTGTCGGCAGTGACCGCCACAGCGACGTGGCCCGTCCCTCGACCGACTTAATTAGCAAATCGGGGCTTTGAGACGAACCCCCGTTGCGGATGGCATCTCGCGCTCGGTCTATCTCTGCCCTCACCAGCCCAAGAACCGCATCATGCGTGTATTCCTCGATGAGCCTTCTTACACGCTCATCGTCCAGCACGTCGTTTACGCTGGGAAGGTCTCGGAATCGGGACTCCATCGCAGTCACTCCTTGGGAAGTGAATTATACCTGACAATGTTTGGCTTTCGCGTGGGGACTGCAGGAACAGCGCACTCTGCTGCTTCCTTAGCTGGGGCCGGGATCGTCAAAAACTTGACAAAAATCGCTCGTGCGTATGAACTTAAGTGACAATGCTCAACGTTGGCTCTCAAGCTCCTGATTTCACTGTCACACTCGGTTCCGGCGACACGTTCACTCTTTCGGAACACCGGGGACGGAACGTCGTTCTCTTCTTCTACCCAATGGCGTTTAGTCCCGGCTGTTCGGCAGAGGTCGGGGGGTTTTGCGAGTCCTACGGTGATATCTCAGCGTGGAACGCCGTGGTGCTTGGCATCAGCACAAATAAGGTGGAGACGGTCAAGCGATTCGGCGAAAAGCTGGGAACGCCGTTTCCAATGGGGAGTGACGCCAAGGGAAAGATCCGTCGGCTGTATGACGCTGAGCGGTGGTTTGGGCTGCTCACGTCCCGCGTGACCTACGTCATCGACGGTGAGGGAACCATAAGGGGCGCGTTCCACAGTGAGTTTCTAGTAACCAGCCACATTCAGAACGCGCTGCAGACGCTCGAAAACCTCGCCTGAGACCGACGCGCACATGAAGGTCGTGGCAGCTTTCTCCTAAGCAGGTGCCCGACCTGTCGCCTAAAACCCACTCAAGACCTAAGGCGTTGGAGCAGGGCCCAGCACCCGATAACCCAGGTTATCATCCGTACGCTCTGCCGTCGGGAGAACCTCGACAACCACGTTGGACAACCCGACCACATCGCCGTTCTCGTCGAAGCTGTAGTCGTCGCCGATAGCCCCTGTCCAGGTGATGTTGTTTAGACATTCACGGAAACCGTCGGCGTCCTGATCGTCGTCGGTCTGCTTCAGGCATTCGGCGGCGATGTAGACGTCGTCGTAGGCGGAGCCCTGGAACCAGGGCAGTGAAGCAACCTCGCCATATCGGGACTTGAAGCTCGCCAGGAAATCCCTGCCTGCGGCGCTGGCCAGATCGGGGTTGGGAATGACGGCCTTCAGTCCGGTGGCGGCGTCGCCTGCGATGCCTAGGGCCTCGGGAGCCGTGGGCACGATCTCGGAGTAGATTGGGCCGTCGTAACCCAACTCGCGGGCCTGCTTGATTATGGTGCCGCCGGAGGCTTCGCCCTGGGCTGCCAACAATAGAGCGTCCGGGTTCTTCTCGAACAGCTTGGTCAGCTGGCTGCGGAAGTCGATAACGTCCGAGGAGTAGCCTTCAGCCGCCACGACGGACCCGCCCAACTCTTCGAACCGTGCGACCGCCGTGCGTCGCGTACCCTCGGCGTAGTCGGTAGACTCGGTGATGGTGGCAATGTTGCGCCTTCCGTCGACCCAGAGGGTGTTGCCCATGTCGATGCCCAGCCGGAGGTCGTTGATCGCGGTGCGGAAGATATAGTCCCCGGCGGATGCGATGTCGGGACTGGTGGCGGATGCCGAGAGAAGGACAACCCCGTCATTTTCAGCGAGCGGGGCGGCGCCGAGCATCGAGCCGCTGCACGTCGTGCCAAGGATGATCTTGACCCCGTCCACATCGGTCAGCTTGTTGTAAGCCGTGATGGCGTCCTGGGCCCCGCACTTGGAGTCCTCGACGATGAGCTTCAGCTCACGGCCGTTGATACCCCCGGCGGCGTTGATCTCCTCCACGGCCAGCAACTTGGCCTGATGCAGGGGATTACCGTAGGACTCGGCGACCCCTGTCAGAGCATCCATTGCGCCGATAGTGAAAGGTTCGTCGGAGTCGGTACCACAGGCGAGAACCAGAAGCGCGGGCAGGCTAAGCAGGAGAATCTTCTTCCACGACATAGGGCGTATTTCCTTCCCACTGGCAAATGTGTGTTTTCCGGTGTATTTCTCAGGTGGCGCCCTCAGATTCCTCAAAGACCCCAGTCGGCCTTAGCGAAATCAACAGTACGAGCGCCACTGTTTGACTGTGATATAGCCTATCATTACTGTCAATCCCATAACCCTAATTCCGTGGGTAAGGTGGAAATCGCAACGTAGTCCTGAAGTGGCCGTAGGCACGGTTTCCCGCTGAAGGACTTCATTGGAGCGAACGATGCCTCAAGTGGAAATCGGGGAGTACCGGCTTCCCTATTATGAGTATGGTATAGTGCTCCTGTTACCTTCGCGATTCGCGCGGGAGATTCCTTCTGGGAGCGTGAGATGGCAACCGTTTTCGTTCCTCCACTCATGCAAAAGCTGACCGACGGCAAGGGCACCGTCGAGGTGCCCGGCAAGACCGTCCGCGAGGTTGTCAAGAACCTCGAGGCGGCCTACCCCGGCACGCAGGCGCGACTTGTGGACGGGTTCAAGCTCAAACCGAATATCTCCGTTGCGGTCGACGGCGAGGTCACGCCCATCGGGATGCTCCAAAAGGTGGGCGAGGACAGCGAGGTCCACTTCCTCCCCGCAATCGGCGGCGGGTCCTAGTCGGACGGCCGCCCCGCCCTAAGGGTGGAAGAGTTGTCCCTGCACGTTCGGGTCGGGCGGGGCTTCCTTCACGGGGGCCGGCGTAACGTCGACCGCGACGTTTGGACGGATGATGATCTTGCCGACGTCTCCCCCGTCGAGAAGGTGCATTGCGGACTCGATGTCTTCGAGTCCCACCTCTCTTGAGATGATGGGCCGCAGGTCAACGACGTTGCTCTCCAACAACCATCTCGTCTTGTACCACGTGTCGAATATGCGCCTGCCATTGAGAGCCAACACCGTAAGGTTCTTGAATATCATGCTCTCGGCAACGTCGATGCGCACGGGTTTGGCCGGTATACCGAAGAGCGTGACACGCCCACCGTTTCGGACGCCGCGAAAGGCCGCGTCGATGGAGGTCTGCGCGCCGCTCATTTCGAGCACGATATCGACTCCAAAGCCCTCGTTAGTCTCGATGAGCCAGTCTGCCACGCCGTCGTTCCTACCGTCCGATGCGGCGTTGTAGACCCTGTCCGCGCCGAGGGCCTGGGCGAGGGAGAGCCGGTAGTCGTTGATGTCGGCTGCGAGGACGCTGAATGCGCCGGATGCCTTGGCGATTCCGATGGAAAAGAGGCCGACAGGGCCGCAGCCGAGCACCGCCACGCTCTGTCCGGCGAGGTCGTGCGCGAGTGTGGCGAAGACGGCGTTTCCAAACGGTTCTTGCAGCGTGGCGATCTCCGGCGGGAGCTTTTCTCTATCGTTTTGCCATACCACCGTTTCGGGAACCGAGACGTATTCCGCGAATACGCCGTCGCGGTCTACGCCGAGTATCTTCGTGCGGGGGCACATGTGGGCTTGGCCCGTCCTGCACTGGAAGCACAGCCCGCACGTGATATGGCTCTCGGCGGAGACGAAGTCGCCTACCCTCACCTGAGTGACATCCGGGCCGACTTCAACCACGGTTCCGGCAAACTCGTGGCCGATGGTCAGAGGGGGATTGATCCTGTTCGCGGCCCAATCGTCCCACTTCCAGATGTGAAGATCGGTGCCGCATACGCTTGCCGCCTCGACTCCGACGAGAACCTCGTCTCTTCCTACAGCTGGCACCGGAATGTCGTCTATGACCAGCCCAGGCTCCGGCACAGCCTTGCGGACGGCTCTCATCGTCTCGGGCATGTGGTTGTCCTAGTGAGAACGGTTGGCTAGCCGCTGAGTGGAGCGAGTCGGTCTACTTCAAGACCCTCCGGTCGCACGAAGTCCTTGTACCGCGTGCGAATCTCGACGCCATTGAGGGAGCGGGTGAACCCCGCCGACTTGTCCAGTCGCTTCACCTCGATCTCGACGACGTTTCTCCCCTCCCGTAGCAGGTCTACATCCAGCTGCCAGCGGAACCAGTGGACGGACATGCCCAGGGGACCTTCAAACGGGCTGCCTCTAGGGCTGAGCGGCAGCCACAGGGCACGCTCGTCCGTGATCTCCGCATCGTCTCTATCCAAGATGTGGCCATTGAACCGGAACTCTACGTCGTCTTCTACGCAGAAGTACGTGAATCGCAGCGTCAGAACCGGAGGTCTCATCTCTCCGTCGGCGCGGGCGCTCTCCAGGTCGTCGGACACCACGGCCGGAACGGATATCGTCTCTCCCCCCACCAGATCGGCGGGGAGGTAACGCTCCGGCGGATCGGTGGTCTCGTCTTCCGTCCTGTGGGGCTTCTTCGGATAGCCGCCCTGGTAGTCGACAAGCTCCTCGAGGACGAGCCCGGTCTCCCTGGGCTGGAGAATGTAGCGCTTGTCGCGTCGGGCGAATGCATCCGGGTAGGCCATTTCGCGCAGGATGTCGTATTCGACCTGGCTAAAGGGCCAACGGAGATAGCCGAGATACAGCCCGTCGGCTCCCTGCCGTAGAACGGTCTGGGCGAAGGCGCGGTACATCTCCAGTTCGGGGACGGGCGTCCTCTCGTCGTAGACCCGGCGAGTCGGGCGAACGTATGTCCCCGTATCGCTGGACTGCGCGGCGTCCACCATCCATCCAACGTCAAACGCTCCGGTGTCCATGAACTGCTCGGACATCTGGCCGACGACCATATCGAGACTGCCGTTTGCCAGCCACGATTCGACATCGAGGCCGAGACGAAGGTTCGCCTCTCTCTGGTGAAAGACCCGCGCGGAAACGACGACCTTCCTGTCCTGCGCCTCGCTTACCTCATCGGCAAGCCGTCGCACGTCGCCGATGAAGTCCGTCATCAAGTGAGCGTGCTTCTCCTCCTCCCCTGTCTTGAAGAACTTGGGTACGAACATGAAGTCCAACTCGACGCCCTCGGCCTCATAGTCGGACATGATCTCGCGGAGGACGTTGAGCTTGTCCTCGCGCACCATCGGATGCGCGTAGTCGTAGCACCACTCGTAGCGCGGATGGTACTCGTCCTGCTCCAACATGCAGACCTCGTCGGCATGATGCCACTTCAGAAGACCGCACCTGTCGGAGCCGGGCCGGTCGCAGCTCTGGAGTTTGAGACTGGGATAAACCCTTAACCCCATCTCCTTGCCGCGCGTGACGACCTCCCGCACCTGATCCGTGCCGAGTTCCCGCGCGTCCTGCACCATCCGCATGATGCGCCAGTCGATATAGCTGTCCCACACGTCCTGCAGCTGCCCGACGACGCGCCCCACCCTGCTGTCGTGAAAATAGACGTCCCCATAGCCAAGCCCGAATGCCAGCACGTCGACTCCCGAGCCGAGCAGCTCGTCGACCGGCCAGCGGAGCTTCTCGAGGCTCAAGGGAGGGTCGAGCCGCTTGGCGTGAAAGTGGTGCGCGTCCTGGTAATAGATCAGTCTTGGGCGTTCCATGCGTCCTCATTCCACTTGTGATTGAATACGGGCATGGCGATTCTGCGAGAAAGCATACCATGATAGGCCGACTCGTCACCGCCGCCGTCGGCATTCCGGCGCTCGCCCTGGTCGTTTGGGTGGGCGATCCGGTCTTTACGGTCGTGGTCGCCGCCGTTGCCGCTGTTGGCGCATTCGAGGTATGCGAGATGGCGCGGAGTCGCGGGGAGGCTCCATCAAGGGTCGCAGCCGTGACTGTGACGGTCGTCCTTGTGCTCTCAACCCTCGTACTTTCCTACAGCCCATCTACGCCGGAATACGTCCCGCTACTTGCCGCCTCCATCGGGATCGGGATTCTTGCTCTCATATTCCTATTCGCCCCTCTAAAACCGTTGCAGTCTCGCTGGCTTGGACTGACGCTCGGTGCGGCGGTCTACCCCGGCGCTCTCTTGGCCCATGCGCCACTGCTGCGAGGAGTCGAACAGGGCCTTGAGTGGGTCGTGTTCTTACTCGTCGTCACCTTCGCGACGGACACGAGCGCCTTCTTCGTTGGCAAAACGATTGGAAAGCGACCGCTCGCGCCGAAGGTCAGCCCTGGCAAAACGTGGGAAGGAGCAATCGGCGGATTTCTCGCGGCAGTCGCGGCCGCGCTGGTGGCGGCGTGGGCCCTCGGAATCGACGTAAGCGCGCCAGTCATAGTCGCACTGGGAGCGCTGATGGGCGTCGTCGGTCAGACCGGCGACCTCTTCGAATCCAAGCTCAAGCGGCTTGCGGGCGTCAAGGAGTCCGGCAGGCTGCTGCCCGGACACGGGGGAGTCCTCGACCGGCTCGACTCCATCGTCTTCAACTTGGCGCTGGTATACTATTTTGTCGTAGGGGGTGCGCTCTGAAAGGGCTCGTCATACTTGGCTCCACCGGATCCGTCGGCATTCAGACCCTGGATATCGTGCGCGCCTTCCCGGACGAGTTCCGTGTCGTCGGACTGGCGGCCCGCCGAAGTCTTTTGTCCCTTAGAACCCAGATCCAGGAGTTCCAACCCAAGTACGTATCGTTCGAGGGCACTAATGATGAGAGAGCCGAATTCGCCTCCAACGGGCGCGTCATCTGCTCCATGGAGGAGATGGTTGCCTTCCCCGACGTGGACCTGGTCGTCTCGGCGACGGTGGGCGACGCGGCGCTCGGTCCCACAATCGCAGCTATCGAAGCCGGCAAGGAGATCGTTCTCGTAAATAAGGAGGCGATCATCATGGCCGGCCCTATTCTCATGGACTTGGCGCGAAAGCATGGCGTCGAGCTGCGGCCCGCCGACAGCGAGCCAAACGCTATATGGCAGTGCATTCGCGGGGAGGACAAGACCGTCTCGAAGCTGATAATCACCGCGTCCGGCGGTGCCTTCCGCGACTACGACATCGACATGCTCGACCGGGTGACTCCGGCCCAGGCGCTGAAGCATCCGACGTGGGACATGGGCCCCAAGATCACGGTCGACTCCGCCACGCTGATGAACAAGGCCCTCGAGGTCATCGAGGCCCGTTGGCTCTTCGACATGGACTGGGACGACATCGAGGTGGTCATCCACCCGCAGAGCCTGATCCACTCGATGGTCGAGTTCGTGGACGGCTCGGTAAAGGCCCAGATCAGCCCGCCCGACATGCGCCTGCCCATCCAGTATTCCATGCTCTATCCGAAGCGTGCTCCCAACGCGGACATCCAAAAGTTCGACGCCGTCGCGGCGGGCGAGCTGACCTTCAAGCCCCTTGACCCCAGCCGGTACCCGTGCTTTCAGCTGGCAATCGACGTCGCCAAGCGGGGCGGCACGTGGCCCGCCGTCCTCAACGGCGCGGACGAGATGGCCGTCGAAGCCTTCCTCGGTGGACACATCAAGTTCACCGATATTCCTGTGGTGATCGAACGGGCGCTCCAGGACTTCACGTCCGTGGAAGACCCCACGATAGCCGACATCATCGCAGCTTCCGCGTGGGGCAAGAACCGCGTCGCGCACATAGCGGGGATGTGACGCAGTAATGTTTGGACTTCCCGGCTGGCTGCTCATCGTCCCGGTCCTCGGCTTCCTGATCTTCATTCACGAGCTCGGCCACTTCGCCACGGCCAAGTGGTTCGGCATCAAGGTGATCGAGTTCGGCTTCGGGTTCCCTCCGCGTATCTTTGGCGTACGGCACGGGGATACTGTCTACTCGCTCAACTGGATACCGCTCGGCGGTTTCGTGCGCATGGTCGGCGAGGAAGACCCCTCCCATCCGCGGAGCTTCGCGGGGCAGGCCAGATGGAAGCGGGCGATTGTCCTCGTCTCAGGCTCCGTGATGAACCTCGCCTTCCCGATCATTGTGTTCGCCATCCTGTTCACCCTGCCGCACGACACCGTCATCGGCACTGTGACCATTACGGGTGTTTCGCCCGACTCCCCCGCGCAAAAGGCGGGACTGCGCCCTGGGGATATGGTCTTGGAGGTCGAACGCAAAAGGGTCGAGAATCACTACGACCTGGTGCGGGCGGTCATGTCGAGGCTTGGGAGGCCAACGGAGTTCACCATCCGGCGTGGACTCATCGTCACCGGACTGCCCTTCTCACCCGAACTCGCTCCGGTAGACAAGGTGACCATCACTCCGCGACTGAGGCCACCCGAACACGTCGTGGTCGAGGAAGTCGCCGACCCGACCACCGAGATGTCCCTGCGAGAGGCGCGCAACGTCAATCCCGACGCGGAGGTCGGCGACCGCATTCGCCAGGGCGCCATCGGCGTCATCATCGGCACTGCAAACCCGAAGGTCGTCAAACGCAGCTTCCCCGTCTGGGATTCCGTCCCCATGGCGGTCGGCCGCGCATGGGACGTTCTCGCGCTCACGCAGGCAGGTTTAAGCCAGTGGGCGCGCGGCGGCCCCGATCCGGGTATCACCGGACCCGTAGGCATAGCCCAGGTGACCGGCGAGATCGCCGAGGAGATTCCCAACATCGGCTTCTCTCCCCTGTTCGAGTTCGTGGCCCTCATCAGCATCAGTCTGGGCATCGTCAATCTGCTGCCCATTCCTGCGCTCGACGGCGGGCGGCTCCTGTTCGTGGGCATCGAATGGGTACGGCGAGGCAAGCGCATTTCGCCGCAACGCGAGGGCCTCGTACACATGATCGGTTTTGCGCTCCTCATCAGCCTGATAGTGGCGATGAGCTACCGGGACGTCGTCAGAATAATCGCGGGTGAGAGCTTTATCCGTTAGAATGGTGATGGCCCAAGTCTGCGAGCGGGGGGACGAAGCATGTTGACCACTCGTCGCGTTTCCAAGCAGATTCACGTCGGCAGCGTCGCGGTCGGGGGCGACGCGCGGGTTACCGTGCAGTCGATGACCAAGACCGACACCCGCGACGTGGCGGCGACTGTCGAGCAGATCCGCGGGCTCGAGGAGGCGGGGTGCGACATCATCCGGGCTGCCGTGCCGGACATGGAGGCGGCCCAGGCCCTTGCCGAGATCAAGCGCCAAATATCAATCCCCCTCATCGCCGATATTCACTTCCACTACCAGCTTGCTCTGGAATCGCTCAAGAGCGGCGTCGACTGCCTCCGTCTCAACCCCGGCAACATCCGCGACAGGGGCAGGGTCGAAGAGATCGTGCGCGAGGCCAAGGCGCGGCAGGTGCCCATCCGCATCGGCGTGAACTTCGGCAGCCTCCCGCCCGTGGGCAAGATCGGAGGCCGAGGCACTTCCCGCCACCTCGACGGCGTCAACAAGCTCCCGAAGCCGAACGAGGCGCAGCCGGGCGACTACACCGTCGTCGACCACATGGTGGAGACCGGCCTGTGGGAAATCGGCATTCTCGAAGACCTCGATTTCGACCTCATCAAGATTTCGATGAAGGCCTTCGACATCGACACCACCGTCGAGGCCTACCGCCGCATGGCTGAGATCGTCCCCTACCCGCTCCACCTCGGCATCACCGAGGCGGGCACGGCGCGTTCCGGCAGCATCCGCAGCGCCATAGGTCTGGGAGCGCTGCTCTACGAGGGCATCGGCGACACCATTCGTGTTTCTCTCAGCGACGATCCCACCGAAGAGGTCTACACCGGCCTTGAGATCCTCAAGTCGCTGGAGCTTCGCAAGGATGGGGCCACGCTCGTCGCCTGCCCAAGCTGCGGACGAGCCGACGTGGACATTCGCCAGCTCTCAAACACCGTCGACGACCTTCTCCGACAGCACAAGACGCCGATCAAGGTGGCCGTCATGGGCTGCGAGGTCAACGGACCCGGCGAGGCGAAGGACGCCGACGTGGGCATCGCGGCCGGAGTCGGACGAGCCGTCATCTTCCGCAAGGGCCAGAAGGCACGCATCGTCGCGGAGGACGATATGCTCACGGCCCTGATGGAAGAGGTCGGCAAGGCCGAAGCCGAAATTCGCTAGTATTCTGTCTCAGAAAATCACCCCAAATAAGTCTGCCCGCAAGAATCCCCTCTCCCGTCGTGGGAGAGGGCTAGAGCCTGCCCCGTACTCGATACGGGGGTGAGGGTGATTCCTTCCGTACGCGCCCACCCACCCTATACAACACAACGAACTAGAGGCTCAGGATACTAAAGCCAACTACTCTCTCCGAAAGGTACCCAAACTTTGCTCGTTTCCCGAATGCTGGAAAAGACCCTGCGTGACGACCCCGCCGAGGCGGAGATCGTCAGCCATAGACTGATGCTCCGCGCCGGACTCATCAACCAGGTCGCCGCGGGCGTATATTCGTACCTCCCTCTCGCATGGAGGTCGCTCCGCAAGATCGAGCAGATCATCCGCGATGAGATGGACGACGCAGGCGGGCAGGAACTCCGGATGCCCGCGCTCCAGCCCCTGGGCCTGTGGGACCGTTCCGGCCGCACCGAGGCGATGGGCAAGAATATGTTCAAGTTCCAGGACCGCCGCGAGCGCGACCTTGTGATCGCCCCTACTCACGAAGAGGTCGTCACGAACATCATCAAGGCGAACGTCCACAGCTATCGCGACCTTCCCCGAATCCTCTACCAGATTCAAACGAAATTCCGTGACGAGGAACGTCCGCGCGCCGGACTTCTCCGCGTCCGCGAGTTCGACATGAAGGACGCCTACAGCTTCGACGCCGACGAAGAGGGCCTCGACCTCAGCTATCAGGCTATGGTGCGGGCATACACAAATATATTCGAGCGGTGCGGGCTCGACTCCGTGATGGTGGAGGCCGACAGCGGCGCAATCGGAGGCAAGGACTCCCACGAGTTCATGGCTCTGGCGGAGGCCGGTGAGGACACCGTCCTCATGTGCGAAAACGAGGGTTGTTCGTACGCCGCCAACGAGGAGAAGGCCGTCTTCCTCAAGCCGGAGCAGCCGGTCGAAGGACATCTGCCTCTGGAGGACGTACACACACCCGGAATCAAGACGATTGAGGAGCTTGCCAAAAACCAGGGCATACCTGCCAGCAAGACGCTGAAGGCGGTCTTCTACTGGGCCGACGGCGACGTCGTGTTCGTGGTGATCCGCGGCGACCTCGATGTGAACGAGATCAAGCTCATAAACACGCTGAAGGCCAACGAGCTTCGGCTGGCGACGGCGAAAGAGGTCGAGGGCGCTGGGCTCGTCGCTGGATCGGCGTCGCCAATCGGACTTGAGGGGATTCGAGTAATAGCCGACGACTCCGTTCTGCTCGGCTCCAACTTTCTCGTCGGCGCGAACCGTGAGGACTACCACGTTCGAAACGCCAACTACGGGCGTGACTTTACCGCCGATGTCATCACCGACATCGCGCTTGCCAAGACCGGTGATCTGTGCGCCAAGTGCCGTACATCAATGGGCGAGAAACGCGGCATCGAGGTCGGACACGTCTTCAAGCTCGGCACGAAGTACAGCGAAGCGCTCGACGCGTACTTCCCTGCGCAGAACGAGAAGCAAGAGCCGATCATCATGGGCTGCTATGGCATCGGCGTCGGACGGCTCCTCGCGGCCAGCATCGAGCAGAACCACGACGACAAGGGCATCATCTTCCCGCCCTCGATTGCTCCCTACGACGTGTGGATAACCGCCCTGAACTACGACGACCGCGACGTTTCCACCGAGGCGCTGGCCCTGCACGACGAGCTAAGGGCTTCGGGGTTCGATGTCATCCTCGACGACCGCAACGAGTCCGCGGGCGTCAAATTCAACGACGCCGACCTCATAGGTCTGCCGGTCCGTCTCGTGGTGAGCCGGCGCAACATGCGTCAGAGCGTCGTCGAGCTCAAGCTGAGAAGCTCGTCGGAGGCCGAAACCGTCGCCCGCGACGAGGTCGCGGACAGGGTGGCGGACATTCTCGGGCGAAGTTAGTCCAATTTCTGATAACAAGACCAGAAAGCGCCTAGCAGCGGTGGAATGCTCTGCCTATGCTCGAACCAACTCATCGAGTTGGAGGATAGCAGATGACAGGCCGACCGTTTCACGTGGACTGGCGCGCAGAGGATACACCGGATGCACTGAAAACAGCCTACCTGTCAGAACACGACGGCAGGCTGCGAACTCGGCTGCACGGACTGTGGCTGCTGAGAACGGGTCGCAGGCTCGGTGAAGTGGCATCCATTGTGGGGGTCCACTATCGGACGGTGGAGACCTGGGTGGGCTGGTACAGAGAAGGGGGCGTGGATGAGGTGCTCTCCCATAGGATGGGGGGCAGAGGCCGGTCGAGCTATCTGAGCGAAGATCAAGAGGGAGAGTTGATTCAAGAGGTGTCGACGGGGCGATTCAAGACGGCGGACGAGATCAGACACTGGATAGAGCGCACGTACGAAGTGAGCTACAGCCCAGGCGGGGTGTACAATCTGCTAGCGAGGCTGCGCTGTAGCCCGAAGGTTCCGAGAGGCCGTCATGAGAAAGCGGACGTTGGCGCGCAGAGGGCGTGGAAAAAGCATGTGCCCGACTCCGATCGGGTAGGGGGCTCAGTCGCTGTCTTGCCGAAGCGGGGGTGAGTTCGGATACAGCGTTTGGCTTTGCCGATGAGATGCGCGTGGGGTTGCGCGGAATGGTTCGCAGGTCATGGGGTCGTCGTGGAGTGAAGGTGGTGCAGCGAGTACAGGTAGTGTACAGGTGGACGTACCTGTTCTTGGCCCTAGACGTTCGGAGGGGGAGGTTGGCATGGAGGTGGATCGACTCGATGAGGTCCGATGATATAGCTGTGGCGGTCAAGGAGTTGAAGCATCACTCGGACATGAAAGCGCTGGTATGGGATGGGGCGCGTGGACACCGTGGCGAGAAGGTGCGGAATGTAGGCCTTGCGACGACCATCCAGCCCGCCTACAGTCCTGAGTTGAACCCTGTCGAGCGGGTGTTCGAGGAGGTCCGTCGATGGGTTGAAGGGAAGGTGTACGGGAGCATCGAGGAGAAGATGGAGGCGGTTGAGGCGTATCTGAGTGAATTGGGTTCTGATCCGGGTCGTGTACGGTCGCTGACGGCCTGGGACTGGATAGAACACGCCACGCGCAACCTCCCGCCACACTTTATGGCCCCATCCAAGTGAATTGGTATTAGTTGGTGTCGGCGACAGTGTGGCAGTGGGAGTCGGCGATGGTGTAGTAGTGGGTGTCCGCGATGGCGTGAAGGTAGGAGTTGGCGACGGTGTGGCAGTGGGTGTCGGCGACGGTGTGGCAGTGGGTGTCGGCGACGGCACAGCCGTGGGCGTCGGCGCCTTGGTCGGCGCCGGCGTTGGGGAGTCACTCAGTTTGGCCAAGGGGGTGTCAGCCGGCGTAATTGATTAGCGGTTTCATGGCCCGTAGAGGGGTTGCGGTGAATGCAGGGCGCTGGTTTAGACTTAGGCTATGTGCAAGTCCCAAGGCATGCCCCCCTCTGAACGCGATGAGATTATCGCGTTGGTGACGCGGCTTCAAGAGCAGAACGCGCGGTTGACGGCAGCCAACGAAGAGTTGCATAAGGAACTCGCCGAGGCCAAGCGAGCGGGAAAGCGTCAGGCGGCTCCGTTCTCCAAGGGCAGGCGAACCAGCAAGCCCAAGCGTCCTGGCCGCAAGCCTGGTATGGGACTGTTCAGCTACCGCAAGCCGCCGTCTGCCGATGAGGTGACCGAGCCGGTTGAAGACGTGCCGGTGTCGGGGGACACATGCCCGGGATGTGGAGGCAGACTCGAGGATGCAGGTGTGAATATAGCCTATGTAACCGACCTGCCACGTGTTCTGCGTCCGCAGGTGAGAGCGTATCGTGTGCAGGTATGCCGGTGCCGGTCGTGCGGCAAGGCTGTGCGAGGGCGGCATCCCGACATAGCGCCGGACCAGTACGGGGCCAGCGCCCACCGAGTGGGGAAGCGGCTGATGGCGGCGGCCCACGTGCTCCACTATGGGGTGGGCGTTCCGGTACGGAAGGTTCCTGCCGTTCTCAGAGCGCTGACCGGGGTGAGAGTGAGTCAGGGAGCGATCAGCCGGGACGCGCTGCGTCGTGCTGCTGGTGCGGTGGGTGATGCCTACAGCAGGCTGCGGACATCGGTACGGGCGAGTCCCCTCGTCCACACCGACGACACGGGCTGGCGAGTGGGAGGCGAGCGAGCGTTTCTGATGGCGTTCGAGACGGAAGAGGCGACGGTCTATCAGGTCCGTGCTCGTCACCGGAACGAAGAGGTGCGGGAGATGGTCCCCTCGGACTACGCAGGAGTGATGGTGACGGACAGGGGCCGCAGCTACGATGCTCAGGCACTGTCCGGGGTCAGACAGCAGAAATGCCTGGCGCACGTGTTGCGCTCGATCAGCGAGGTGGTCAAGACCAAGACAGGGAGAGGACGCAGCTTCGGCAAGAGTCTGAGTGCGCTTTTGCGAGAAGCCATGGACCTGTGGAGGGCATATCACCGAGGAGAGGCTGAGGACTTCGAAGTGCAGGCCGAACGGTTGAAGCAACAGCTGAGCTACCATCTCCGCGACCGACCGATGACGGATGCGGACAGCTACAGGTTGCAGAACGAACTTGGCTGGCACGACGATCGTGGCAACCTGCTGCGATTTCTGGACGATCCGAACATTGAGCCGACCAACAACCGTGCTGAGCGAGCGCTACGCCCGGCAGTGATCGCGCGGAAGGTATCGCACTGCTCGAAGAGCGTGGAGGGGGCCGATGCGTTCTCAGCGTTCACCAGCGTAATCAGGACGTTGGAACGCAATGGAGGCGACCAGTCTGTCGTGGATCGGCTCTGCGCTCTCTTCAGCGGCGCTCCGCTTCACTCCCCATCACGCCGAACCTCCCCCGCCATCCGCTAATCAATTACCAGCCGGCACAGTATCGTCGGACGGCGAACTGTCACCACATGCCGACACCAGAACGACAGACATCGAGCATAGCAGCCAAGCACCTGCCGCGCACTGAACGATAATTCGTAACTTTTCCCACACACAGAAGGTGGATCTCGGTCCGGTTTCATTCCTCATCTACAGAACATGCTCCTTACTACTCACAGAGTGTGGGGCCAAGTGTGAAGTGGTGGGCCAAGCCAGTGATCATTGAGCTTTCTCCTCCGGCTTCTCCATGCGCCCTACGAACAGGATCGCATTTGTCGCCCCCTCCCTGATCAGAAATATGAAGGGGCGGTCGACCGTTACTCTGATCGGCTCGGGTTCATCGGCTCTTGCAGATGTCAATGAAGCAGTAACACCCAGATTCCCCACCTAGATAAGAAGAAGACCTCGTTGGCGCGCGCCGTGAAGCGGGCTAAGATGTTTCTTGCACAAGAGAAACTATCACCAACGAGGTGCACCTATTATGAGACAAGGCGTCCTGCCATTCCAGTATGCCGAGGAGAAGAGCACGACGGGTATGACGGGGCTGTCGGGCCTGATGACGTATCTGGAGTTGATACATGTGTCTGGCTTGAGGTCATCGGTAGAGCGCCACGTAGGACTGCGTGAGAGAGGTCAGGGCTGGACGGACAACCAGATAGTGAACTCGCTGATGCTGCTGAACCCCGTATCGAGTACGGGGCAGGCTCTAGCAGGCGGGGAGTCGGTGTCGGACCTGGATGTCCTGGACAAGGACGCAGGTCTGTGCAAATTGATTCGCGAGATCGAGAGTTGCGGCATGGGTGGCAAAGAGCGCAGGGCGATGGAGGGGAGATGGCGTGTGGAGCGTCGGCGGAGCGTACCGTCGGAGTCTGCGGTGTTCCGTTACCTGGAGAGGTTCCACGACGCGGGCGAGGAGGCGAGGCGGGAAGCTCACACGGCATTCATACCCGCTCCCAACGAAGCGCTGAGGGGGCTGGGGAAGGTCAACGCCGACCTTGTGGGCTTCGTGCAGAGCCGTTCGCCTCAGCGGGAGGCCACGCTGGACCCCGTATCGAGTACGGGGCAAGCTATGGACGCGACATTGGTGGAGACGCACAAGCAGGATGCGCTTTACAGCTACAAGAAGTACCGAGCGTACCAGCCGCTGACGACCCCGTATGGGGCTACGGGGCAGGCTCTACTGGGCAGAGGCCGATCTGATCGTGCCTTCGGAGTTTCGAGACGGCAACGTTCCTGCGGGTCATCAGTAGTTGCGTGTGCTGACCGAAGCGCTGGAGCATCTGCCTGATGGCGTGGAGAGGGTGATGCTGAGGTCGGATACGGCGGGGTATCAGCAGGAGTTGCTGCGGTACTGTGCCGAGGGGAGAGACGAGCGGTTCGGGGTGATTGAGTTTGCGGTAGGGGTCGACGTGACGGCGGAGTTCCGCCGTGCGGTGTCCGAGGTTGCCGAGCAAGACTGGCAGACGCTGTACCGCAAGGTTGGGAAGCATCGTGTGGACACGGGTCAGCAGTGGGCTGAGGTGAACTTCGTGCCCAACTGGATAGGGCACTCCAAGAACAGCCCTGAGTATCGGTTCATAGCTGCCAGGGAGCGGTTGAACGAACAGCCTCTGCCGGGAATGGAGGCGCAGATGGAGCTTCCGTTCCCCGCGATGGAGCTGTCCAACAGAGGCTGGTACAAGGTCTTCGGAGTGGTGACCAACCGGAGCATTGCGGCAGATGAGTTGATCCGGTGGTCGAGGCAGAGATGCGGCAAGAGCGAGGAGGTCCACAGCGTTCTGAAGGGTGACTTGGCTGGGGGCCGGCTGCCGTCAGGGCTGTTCGGGGCCAACGCCGCATGGTGGGCCATATAGGTGCTGGCCTTCAACCCCGTATCGGAGTACGGGGCAGGTTCTGAACTCCGCCATGAAGCGGCTGGTGTTGGGCGGACAGTGGGTGGGCAAGCGTCTGAAGGCGATGCGCTTCGCTTCGCCCTGATCGCCTTACCGGGCCGTGTGGTGCGTCACGCCAGGCGATTGATCATCCGTCTGGCCCGTGGCCATCCCTCATACGAGTTGCTGCTCAGGGCGCGGGAGAAACTACTGGTGCTGGATGCTGAGCCGTACCGAGCATAGGCGGCCTTGGCTGGGAGCATCGGTTGAAGGCGACCAGGGGTGTTGCCAGGCCGGATCATGCCTTCTTTGTCCTGAAGAGAGCCACTATTTGGCATGGGGCGCTCCAATACCCTCAAAACCGTCGCCCAAAACCCTCCCTACGGTCCAAATCTGAGCATATGTGACTCCGAGTTGACAACGAACACGTCCTGTAGAACCACAAAGGCCACACCAACAAAATTAGGTGGGGGATTTGGGAACACCCAGATTCCCCACCTAGATAAGAAGAAGACCTCGTTGGAGCGCGCCGTGAAGCGGGCTAAGATGTTTCTTGCACAAGAGAAACTATCACCAACGAGGTGCACCTATTATGAGACAAGGCGTCCTTCCATTCCAGTATCAACAGGAGAACGGTTCCCCCGGTATGACCGCGCTGTCGGGCCTGATGACGTATCTGGAGTTGATACATGTGTCTGGCTTGAGGTCATCGGTAGAGCGCCACGTAGGACTGCGTGAGAGAGGTCAGGGCTGGACGGACAACCAGATAGTGAACTCGCTGATGCTGCTGAACCCCGTATCGAGTACAGGGCAGGCTCTTGCAGGCGGCGAGTCGGTGTCGGACCTGGATGTTCTGGACAAGGACGCAGGTCTGTGCAAATTGATTCGCGAGATCGAGAGTTGCGGCATGGGTGGCAAAGAGCGCAGGGTGATGGAGGGGGGGATGGCGTGTGGAGCGTCGGCGGAGCGTACCGTCGGAGTCTGCGGTGTTCCGTTACCTGGAGAGGTTCCACGACGCGGGCGAGGAGGCGAGGCGGGAAGCTCACACGGCATTCATACCCGCTCCCAACGAAGCGCTGAGGGGGCTGGGGAAGGTCAACGCCGACCTCGTGGGCTTCGTGCAGAGCCGTTCGCCTCAGCGGGAGGCCACGCTGGACCCCGTATCGAGTACGGGGCAAGCTATGGACGCGACATTGGTGGAGACGCACAAGCAGGATGCGCTTTACAGCTACAAGAAGTACCGAGCGTACCAGCCGCTGACGACCCCGTATGGGGCTACGGGGCAGGCTCTACTGGGCAGAGGCCGATCTGATCGTGCATTCGGAGTTTCGAGACGGCAACGTTCCTGCGGGCCATCAGCAGCTGCGCGTGCTGACCGAAGCGCTGGAGCATCTGCCTGATGGCGTGGAGAGGGTGATGCTGAGGTCGGATACGGCGGGGTATCAGCAGGAGTTGCTGCGGTACTGCGCCGAGGGGAGAGACGAGCGGTTCGGGGTGATCGAGTTTGCGGTAGGGGTCGACGTGACGGCGGAGTTCCGCCGTGCGGTGTCCGAGGTTGCCGAACAAGACTGGCAGACGCTGTACCGGAAGGTTGGCGAGCATATGGTGGACACGGGTCAGCAGTGGGCTGAGGTGAACTTCGTGCCCAACTGGATAGGGCACTCCAAGAACAGCCCTGAGTATCGGTTCATAGCTGCCAGGGAGCGGTTGAACGAACAGCCTCTGCCGGGAATGGAGGCGCAGATGGAGTTGCCCTTCCCCGCCATGAGGCTGGCCGAAGGTGGTTGGCACAAGGTCTTCGGAGTGGTGACCAACCGAGACCTTCCGGGAGACGAGTTGATCCGGTGGTCGAGACAGAGGTGCGGCAAGAGCCTGCCCTCGACCTGATCGAGGGGTGAGGAGGTGCACGGCGTTCTGAAGGATGACCTCGCGGGTGGCAGACTGCCTTCGGGCCTGTTCGGAGCCAACGCGGCATGGTGGGCTATAGCGGTGCTAACCTTCAACCCCGTATCGGAGTACGGGGCAGGTTCTGAACTCCGCCATGAAGCGGCTGGTGTTGGGCGGACAGTGGGAGAGCAAGCGACTGAAAGCAGTCCGTTTCACCCTGATCGCCCTTCCGGGCCGGGTCATACGACACGCTCGAAGGCTGATGATCCGCTTGGCCCGTGGGCATCCCTCATACGAGTTGCTGCTCAGAGCGCGGCAGAGGCTATCGGCGCTGGCTGCCGAGCCGTACGGAGCATAGGCGACCTTGGCTGGGAGCATCGGTTGAAGGCGACCAGGGATGTTGCCAGGCCGGATCATGCCTTCTTTGTCCTGAAGAGAGCCACTATTTGGCATGGGGCGCTCCAATACCCTCAAAACCGTCGCCCAAAACCCTCCCTACGGTCCAAATCTGAGCATATGTGACTCCGAGTTGACAACGAACACGTCCTGTAGAACCACAAAGGCCACACCAACAAGGTTAGGTGGTGGATTTGGGTGCCTCGAAAACGGTGGAGCCGTTTCTTTTTGTGAAATCCCCGCCGAAGCGAGGACTCAGGGCCTCTACACCCGTCGGCCATCATAGGATCGGCGGTCTCCTGAGTCAAGCTAGGTAGCGGTAAATCTGAACATGCCGTGCCACTCGCTTCGGCGGCTTTGAGGAGAAGTCGCCAATGAAACCGATTGCCAATGGCAAGCTATACCTAGACCGCCTGTCCCCTGGTAAGCGGGAGAGGACCGAGAAACTGATAGAGTCCATCGTTGAGGCCAAGCGGCAACGTGAGGCTGAGAACGAACCTAGTGAAGTTCAACCGGACGACGAAAGGCAGGTGCCGCCTGAGCGGACTTGGGACCCCCGAAGGGAATTCCCGCACGAGAAGGTTCTCTATCCGAACCTCGGAACCTACGAGCACCCCTATCGCCCGACAGTGGATGAGATCGCCCTAGTCCGCGAACTCGATGCGAGCCCTCACGCAACAATGGGCCGGACGCGGAGCAACAGTCTCAAGTGAGGAGAAGACATGACCACCCGAGATTTCGACATGACACATGACACGCTCAGGTCCCCGACACTCGATAAGCGCATCGAGGGCATAGAGGACTCAGTGGAGGTCATTCGTAGGAACCTATGCCGCGAGTGTTTACGGGTTCCTGGCATTAGACGAAACTTGGACAACATAGGCGAACAGGCATCAGACATCGCCGAGCACTATTAGGGAGGTGTCGCTGGTCTCGCGGTGTCGAGTCGCCGTTATAGCATCGTCGGATGGCGCGTGCTCCCCGGCCCGGCAAGGTCGATGTACCGCAGTCGCTTACCGACCGTCCCGCGCACCATCTTCGCCATCTGTGCGTTGGTGTCCAGCGGGCGGCTGTTGTGGCGGCCTGAGAACTCGGTGACATAGCGGTGCAGGTGTTTGGTGCTCATCTTGTGATAAACGCCTATGTAGCCGCGCTGAAGCATCGACCAGAACGATTCCATCCCATTCGTGTGTGCCATGCCCCGGACGAACTCTTTGACGCTGTGCCTGACGGCCTCATGCCGGCGGCGGATGCCGACGTAGGCCCTTGCCTCGTCTGTGTAGACCTGAGCGTTAGGTTCCGTGCGTCCATAGACGAACCCCTGGAGCGTCGGCTTGTCCGTCGCCTCGACCACTTTAGCCGTGACCTGGTTCGTCTCTCGGTCCTTCATGCCGACAACAGCCGTCTTGCCGACTGGCCCGCGACCGGCGTTCAGCTTGTCCGCTTCATGCTTGTTCCGTTCCTTCCCGCCGACGTAGTGCTCGTCCACTTCGACCGGGCCGGCGAACTTGCCCGTGCCGATGTCCCACGCCTCTCGAAGCCGGTGCGCCATGTGCCACGCGGACTTCTGACTGATGCCGAGATCGCGGTGGAGCTTCATGCTGGACACACCCTTGAGGTTCGTCGAGTAGAGGTAGAAGGCTATCGCCCACTTGCTGAGCGGTAGATTGGAACCCTGCATGACCGTATCGGTCTTGACGCTGAAATCCCGCCTACAGTCGCGGCAGAGAAACGGCATAGGCTTGCGATTCTTTCGCGGGTGGATCGAGTCGCTGTCGCATCGAGGACACTTTATGCCGTCCGGCCAACGCTGTTCGATGAACCATGCTTCGGCGTCAGCCTCGTCGCTGAACTTCCGAATCGCGTCAATGAGTGTGATACCCTTGCGATATGATTTACCGGGTCCGCTCCACATATAAAACCCCCGTTTGGTCGTTCCTGTTTAGGAACTATTATACACAAACGAGAGTTCTAATTACAACCAATTACGTAGCTGATTTTGTGTAGGATTGGTTATAAGCCCCCTTGTTTTCGTATCAATTTCAGTGACGGGTTTGTTTTCTCATCAACGGAGAGTAGTTGATAGACCAGTGCCTACCCTGTCAGGCCTCAGCGAGGGGACTCCCTCTCGCGGTCGACCATGGAGACGAGATGTGCCTCCCAGCCGTGGCGGTGCTGGAGCATAAGTTGGATCGCGGTGGCGTGATGCTTGGTGGAGACGGGCGCGTAGAGGGAGGGACCGGCGCCGCACAGGTGGATTTCCCGCGCGCCGAGGGCATGGAAGGTGTCCCAGTATGTTTTCAGACCGGGAAGGACCTCCGTTGCCACGTCGTCGAAGGCGTTGAAGAGGAACTGCGGGGGAGTGTCGCCCTTGCTGCTCAGTCGAGCGGCGAGCTTCCGGGTGAGTCCGCCGTTGGTATAGCTCATGGGGCCAATCTTCGAGAACATCGTAGCGGTCTTGTTGGGCAGTTCGATTTTAGGAGTAAGCACGACGGCCCATTCGAGGTCGGTTGGAGGCAGTGGCTGGACACGCTCGCCCCTTCCGAACACCCTACCCGTCCCGTCGTAGAGGAAGAACGGCACGTCCGAGCCGATGCTGGCGGCGAGGGGCAGGAGGTCCTCCCTTGTCAGCTCAATGCCCCAGAGCCTGTTGAGGGCCAGCAGGGTCGCTGCGGCGTCGGAGCTTCCGCCACCCAGACCGGCGGCGATGGGGATTTTTTTTCGTAGACCTATGGCCGCTCCGCTCGACACACCTGTGGTGTCACGCAGCAGGTGGGCCGTTCTGAGCACGAGATTGTGGGGCGTCGCGAGTTCGGGGCGATCACAGTCGAGCGTGATGCCGTCGGCTTCGTCGAAGGTCAGGGTATCGTGGAGGCTGACGGTCTGGAGTATCGAAGCGATGTCGTGGTAGCCGTCGTCTCGCCTGCCGAGGACTTCGAGCGTGAGGTTGATCTTGGCGTGCGCCCGCACGGTAATCATGGGGAACAGTATACTCTTACCCTATCTGCTGTACCGTCTGAGTTTCTTGTGGCTGAGTCCTAGCGATTCTACCTAGCGGTCTAACATGGGAAGTGTTACAAGTCTTGGAGCAGGTTTCTTCCAAGTGAGCCGAACCTACAAGAACTGGTGCGAGTACCAAGAAGCTGTGGCCGAAGTCTTCAGGAAGCTCGGGTGCAAAGCTGACGTAGACAAGACGGTGACCGGTGCCCGTGGCCCTCATGAAATCGATGTATATGTGACATTTGAGAAATTCGGATATGAGTGTCACTGGATCATTCAATGCAAGCTGTGGTCAAAGCGAGTAGATAAATCTGTGGTTCACACCTTACGTAGCATCGTTCAAGACACTGGAGCAGACCGCGGGCTGATTTTTACCGAAAAGGGCTATCAGTCTGGTGCGTACACCGCGGCCAAGAACACGAATGTTCTTCTTCAAGACTCGCTCGACGACTTTAGACGAACAGCACAACTACGCATGTCTTATGTCCCGCTTGTTCTCAAAGATTCCGAGGAACGGGATGCGCCGCCGATCCACGTCTTTCCTGACGGATACCAACCCAATAGTCTCCTTAGGTATGATGGTCGGTTATTTGTCAGCAATTGGGGTACCCCTCAAAAGGGAAACGTCGCCATCATCAATCCAGAGGCCCGAGCGATAGAGGGCATTATCGAACTGGACAAGTACGAGCAGCTTCGGCCAACCGACGGAGGACGAAGGGTGCTACAACATCCACCAGGCACCATTGCTTGCGCGGATGGCAAACTGTTCGTCGGACAGATCTTCTCGGACTTCGTTCTCGTTATTGACATCGAATCGCAAGCGATCATCAAACGGATTACGATTCCCGGTGGCGGCGAAGGGGCGATTGCAGCCTCACCTGACGGACGGCACGTTTATTTCGCAAGCAACAAAGTACCCTCTCTTTTCATCATAGATAGCGCAACATATGAGTATTCATCAGTCGACTATCCTAAGGGCGGGGCAGCCTATGTGTTCTTCCTCATCCATCAAAGAAGATCATCTACGTCGGAATTCAGGGAGGCGGAACCTATCGGGGCGTTACCTATCCGGGAGGGAATCCTTCCTTGCTGTCTACGACTTAGACCGGCAGAGCTTTGTCAGAAATCTCTATCTCGCAGAAGTCGAAAGGGGAAGAAGCGACGACTCCGCACCGGTGTGCTTGACTCATGACGAGGAGCACTCATGCATATTTGTAGGTATGTTTCAGTCGCTGAGAGGAATCTGCCGCGTGGATGAATTAGGAGCGGAGATTCTGGGTAACCTTCGTTTCTCGCCGAATTCCCGGAACAAGCATTTTCACTGGGTCGATCCTCTCTCACAAGCTCTCTACCGTGACAAGCTCCTCTCCGTAAACCGAAACAATCGTGAACTCGTCATGCTAGATAAGCTTTCTGGCCATATCGAACGTTCCGTATACCTCGGAGAGGCACCTAATGGACCGCATTCCGTTGCCGTTTTCGGCGATTTGGCAATTGTCAGCTACCCGGAGCGAGGAGGGCTTATCTTTCATAACCTTGCACCAACGACATGAGTGGTTCGTTGCGTTGCGTTAGCTTATCTGCGTTGCCCTTTGCCCCTTCATGTTGACTTGAACCCAAGCACAAAATACACTCGCGCGGCAAGTTCGATTCCAGCACGAGGAGCGCGATACGCATGAAGGGCAAGGTAAGGACGGTTCTGGGGGACATAGAGCCCGCCGAGATCGGGATGACCTCGATGCACGAGCATCTCTTCATCGACTTCACGGTCGTATTCCAGCCGCCCGTGGAGGCGACGGCGAAGGCCAGGGCATATGAGCCGGTCTCCATGAGCAATCTCGGGCGCGTCCGTTACAACCCGTTCGGCAGCTTCACCAACCTTCTGCTGCTCGATGAGGACGAGGCGATCGAGGAGGTGCGCCACTTCAAGCGCGTGGGCGGCGGCACGATCGTGGACGTTACGACCATCGGAATCGGACGCGACCCCATCGGGCTGGGGAACATCGCGGGGGCGACGGGCGCGAACATCGTCATGGGCGCGGGGTACTACATCGCGCCTTCACATCCGGACGGCATGGACGATTTGACGGTCGACGACCTGACCGCCGAGATGGTGGCGAACGTCACCACGGGCGTGGGCAGCACGGGGATCAAGGCGGGCATCATCGGCGAGCTGGGTTGCGGATGGCCGCTGCATGACAATGAGCGGAAGGTGCTCTTGGCGGCGGCGGTCGCGCAGCAGGAGACGGGAGCATCCATCCTGATCCATCCGGGTCGGGACGAGGCGGCCCCATTCGAGGTATTGGACATTCTCGCAGGCGCGGGTGCGGACGTGGAGCGCGTCGTCATGGGGCACATCGGCAGGACGTATGAGAGCATCGAGCGTGTGCTCGACCTCGCCAAGACGGGCTGCTACCTGGAGTACGACCAGTTCGGCTGGGAGTCGTCATATTTCTCCTACGGCGTGATGGACTTCCCCAACGACGCCCAGAGGATGGACCACATCCAGCGCCTCATCGCGGAGGGGTACACCGACAAGATCGTCATCGGCCAGGACATCTGCGGCAAGCACCACATGGTCAAGTACGGCGGCTGGGGATACGGCCACATCATCGAGCACATCGTTCCGCGCCTGCGCGACCGGGGCGTTTCGGAGGATGAGATCGACGCGATCTACGTGGGGAATCCGGCGGCGGCGCTGACGCTGGTGTAGCGCGTTCCGTATTGCGCAGGGGCGCCGTGGGGATTCACCGCAGAGGAGGCGGAGATCGCGGAGGGGGCTGTTGGATTTCCGCGTTCCGAGGCATTTACATAGCCCCAGCGGGTGTCATTCCTAACCCCGGCCAACCCGCCCCTGGGGCCCGCCGATTTTATACCAGGTGTTGAGGATGGCAACCCTCATGGGACATTCCGAACGCAGCGGAGCGGAGTGACAGGCTTGGGGATGACGGTTATGCGAAGGTCTCCTTTCACGGGAGAGATGGAACTACGCGAGAGAAACCGCCCCGCATTGTGAGACCGGGCGATGTCTTGTAATATCACAGAATCGTGTGATGCGGCGCGTTGAAGGTAGGGCGTATGATTAAGGTATGAACCGGGACGCAGGCGTCCGTCTTGAGGTGTCGGTCATGAGAAAAGCGCTGTCGATTGCACTGATCGCCGTCGGATTCGGCGGCGCATTCTTGTCCTTCTGGGTGTCAACCGTCAACGCCCAAGCTCCCCACGGTGTCGTCGTGGAAATAGACGAGCCGATACAGCCCTCGACCGCAAGCTTCTTGGAGCGTGTCGTGAACGAGGCGGAAGACGGCGGCGCTCGGTTCGTGGTCATCCGACTCGACACGCCCGGCGGGCTCTACGACTCGACGCGCGACATCGTCGAGACCATCCTCGAGTCCGAGATCCCGGTGATCGTGTACGTCTCGCCGTCGGGCGCTCAGGCGGCCTCCGCCGGCACGTTCATCGCGACTGCCGGGCATATCACGGCAATGGCCAACGGGACGAACATCGGCGCGGCCTCCCCCGTCGACCAGCGAGGCGGGCCGCTGCCCGAACCCCTCGGCTCCAAGGCCACCAATGACGCCGCCGCGTTCCTGCGAAGCATCGCCGTGGAACGGGAACGAAACGCCGACGCCCTCAACGACACCGTCACGAAAGCGCTGGCCTACTCGGCCTCGGAGGCCCTCAACCGGGACGTCATCGACTTCGTCGCCAAGGACCTCGATCAGCTTCTTTCGACCGTCGACGGGACGAGGGTCGACCTCTTCGACGGTTCTTCCTACGTACTCGATACGTCGGGCGTCGATCTCCGCACTGTCGACAAGACCGTCCTCGAACGCTTCCTCGCCATCATATCGAACCCCAACGTCGCGTTCCTGCTCCTGGTGATAGGCGCGATCGGACTGTTCATCGAGTTCATGGCTCCGGGACTGTTCGCCCCAGGCATCGTCGGAGTGCTCTGTCTCGTGACGGCCTTCGTCGCCCTCGGCAACCTGCCAGTGAACTGGGTGGGCCTCGCCCTCTTGGCCTTTGCGCTCGTGCTGATATTCGCCGAGCTCAAGTCCCCTGGGGTGAGCTTCTTCGGCGCCGGCGGAGTCGTGAGCTTTGTGCTCGGCGCCGTCCTCCTCTTCGGAGGGTTCACGCCGGGGCCTATCGAAGGGCCGAGCTTCAGGGTCAACTACTGGCTGATCGGCGGCGTAACTGTCACGCTGGCGGGGTTCCTCCTCTTCGTCGTGCGCGATATCCTCATGGCGCAGAAGATCGAGGAACGGCATGCGACGAAGGGAATCACGACCGCCGCTCTGGTCGGCACAACGGGCGTGGTAAGCGCCGAGCTTGCGCCCTCGGGAATGGTCTTTGTAGGCGGTGAGGAGTGGGGCGCCGTAAGCGACACGGGCGACTCGATTGAGGAAGGAGCCGAGGTCGTCGTCACGGAGGTCGAGGGCCTGACCTTGAAGGTATATAAGTCCACGGGGTAGGCCCGACTGCCGGACACCGGCATCCCTACGGCAAAACGGGAAGGACACATAAGACAGGAAGTACGAGACCGCAATGGACATAGTAGGAGCTATCGTCACCATCGCCCTCGTCGGGGGCCTCCTGTACTTCGTTTGGGATATGTTCATTACGGGCAGGGCAGGACAGAGGCTGTCGGGTTGGAGGTCGGGAGAGAAGCCCACAACACGGCAGTCGCTGATCGGCATGACGGGAGTTGTCGCTTCCGATCTGGCCCCGTCCGGCATGGTCCACGTGAATGGTGAGGACTGGAGCGCCGTCAGCGACACGGGGGAGACCATCGAGAAGGCGGCTGAAATCGTCGTCCTCGATGTCGAGGGCCTGACTCTGAAGGTATTTCGAGCCACCGAGCAGGCGATGTAGAAGCTCCCCGTCATTCCCGCGGGGGCGGGAATCCAATCGGGCTCCGCACATGCCACAACTGACCGCAATCAAAGAAACGGGAACAGTACAACGAGCGAAAGAATAGGAGGAAAAGAATGGCAATCATCAACTTTCTGAAGAACTACGAGCGGATGGCCCGCTTCAAGTGGGGCAACTTCCAGGGCATGAGGGGGCCGGGCCCCGTGTGGCTCATCCCGATAATGCACTCCGGAGCGCGTGTCGACCTCCGCACGGAGGTGATGGACATACCCCGCCAGCGGAACATCACGAAGGACAACGCGCCCATCGACATCGACTTCCTCGTCTACATGCGCGTGGTGGCCGAATTCTCCGACAGGGCCGTCCTCGAAGTCGAAAATTACAGAATGGCTGTCGTCGGCCTGGCCACGACGACCCTTCGCGCCGTTGTCGGCGACATCGACCTCGACGACGTGCTCTCACAGCGCGAGCGCATCAACTCCGTCCTCCGCGAGAGGCTGGACGCCGAGACCGAGCGCTGGGGGATCAAGGTCACGAACGTCGAGATCCGGGAGATCGAGCCGCCGCGCGACATTCAGGACGCGATGAACCGCCAGATGTCAGCCGAACGTATCCGTCGCGCCGTCGTCCGCGAGGCGGAGGGCACCCGCGAGGCCGCCGTGACCGTCGCGGAGGGCGAGAAGCAGGCGGCCATCCTCAAGGCGGAGGGCCAACGTCAGGCGGAGATCCTCACGGCAGAGGGCGACCAACAGGCGGCGATTCTCAGGGCGGACGGCTTCGCGAATGCCCTCGACCGCATATACGGCATCGCCCAAAAGGTCGACCCGAATACGATGAGCCTGCAGTACTTCGAGACCCTGAAGGAGATTGGGAACGGCGCTTCGACGAAGTTCATCTTCCCGATGGAGTTCACCAACCTCCTCAAGCCGTTTGCCGATTTCGCGAAAGGCGGTAAGGGCAACGGCGGAGGCGGAGACTAGCCCTCGCATTCACCACGCTGCCTGGTTGCTCCAACGCTTCCGGGTAGCGTGACACTCACAGCCACTCCTTCACCTTTGACGCCAGCGTGAGCGTCATGCCCGGAACCGCTGCCACGTCCTCCAGCGTCGCGTCCCGCACGCCCTGTACGGAGCCGAACTGCCGTATCAGCATCTGACGCCGCTTCGGACCGATGCCCGGCACGTGATCGAGCGCGGACGTCGTGCTCTTCTTCGAGCGCCTCTGCCGGTGATAGGTGATGGCGAACCGGTGCGCCTCGTCCCGGAGCCGCTGGACGAGGAAGAGAGCGGGCGACGTTCGCGGCAGCACGATAGGCTCGGGCGTCTGCGGCACGAACAGCTCCTCGTTCTCCTTTGCCAAGCTCGCCAGGGGAATCGACGTGATTCCCAGTTCGAGGAACACTTGGAGCGCCGCGCCGAGATGTCCCTTGCCTCCGTCGATCAACACGAGATCGGGGGCCTGCTGCCATGCCTGCCCTTTCGACTCGCTGTCAACATTCTCGTCGATTTCTGCCACCTGCGCCTTCGGATCGGCCAGACGACGGAACCGGCGCGTGAGCATCTCGCGCATCATTGAGTAGTCGTCGATCCCGTCCACGCCCTTGATCTGAAACTTGCGGTAGTCGGACGACCTCGCCTTGCCCTCCTCGAAGACGACCATGCTGCCCACCGGGTTCGAACCCTGCGTGTTGGAAATGTCGTAGCACTCCATCCGTCGCGGCAGGGTCGGGAGGTTGAGGGCTTCCTGGAGCTCCTCCATCGCCCGTCCGAGCGCGCCCTCCTCGGCTGCCGCCTGAACTCGCCGCTGCTCCATCCCCTCCGAGGCATTCTCCACCACCATCCGCATCAAGCGCCGCTTCTCTCCGCGCTGAGGCACGTAGATGCGGACCTTGCTCCGCCGCTTCTCGCCCAGCCACGCCTCGATCGCCTCCGTGTCAACCAACTCGTCCTGCACCAGGATGCGCGGCGGCACGTAGGGATTGACCTCGTAGAACTGCTTCACGAACGCGCTGAGTATCTCGCCGGGCGTGTCATTGTTCGCGCCTGTCATGATGAAGTGGTCGTGTCCAACCAGCTTACCCTGCCGGACGAAGAAGACCTCCATCCATGCCTCGTCGCCGTCCGACGCGAGCGCTATCAGGTCAAGGGTCTCGGACGATAGGTGGAGCACCTTCTGGCCCTCGTGTACCTTCTCAATGGCCTGGATCTGGTCTCGCAGCATCGCAGCCCTCTCGAATTCGAGCTGCTCGGAGGCGTCGATCATCCTCGTCTCGAGCGACTTCAGAATTCGCTCGGCCTTACCGTCGAGGAAAAGAAATACCTGCTCGATGACCTCTCGGTACTGGTCCTTGTCCACCGCGCCGATGCACGGCCCGACACAGCGGTTGATGTAGAAATCGAGGCAGGGACGCGGATCGTTGCCGGTGATGGTCTTTGTACACGACCGGTACGGAAAGAGCTTCTTCAGAAGTGCTAGCGTCCTGCGAACGCTGCTCGCGCTGGCGAAAGGTCCAAAGTACCGGGAGCCGTCCCGCTTCACCGTTCGCGTGATATAGACCTGCGGGAATTCCTCCGTCAGGTCCACCTTGATGAACGGGTAGCTCTTGTCGTCCTTGAGCCGCGCGTTATAGGGCGGCTTATTCTGCTTGATGAGGTTGCATTCGAGCAGGAGCGCTTCCTGCTCCGACTCGGCCACGATGTACTCGAAATCCGCTACCCGCGCGACCAATTCCCGGATCTTCCCAGGATGGTTCGCCTTCTTCGCGAAGTACGAGCGGAGCCGGTTCCTCAGCTTGGCCGCCTTGCCCACGTAGAGCACGGCGCCGGAGCGTTCCCGCATGATGTAGACGCCGGGCTTGGCCGGTGTGGCCCTCAGCCGGTCGGAGAAATCGGTCGGCATCGCTGCCGCGGATGAACGTCGCATCTTCGTCAGGATCCGGTCCGTCATCGCAAAGCCCGTTTCAGTCCGGCGTATCGGACGACATGCAGTTTGACTGGCTCACCGCTAGCGGGCCCAAATACCTCGGTGGTTTCCGCATTGAGACCCTTGTGCAACTGTCATACCGGCGAAGGCTGGTATCCAGAGGGGTGTGGCCTTAGGTTGGACGGTGTTATCTCCAACGCCCTATGTTGCCCCATCCGGTGTTGCACAAGACGTCTCCCTCAAAGAGACGCGCGTCTATATAGACCCGCCGAGGGTGACCGTCGCGGCGGCGAGGATGATGAGAATGACCAGCGTTACGAGCCCAATGTGCCGCAACTCTCCGAACAGGAACCGCGTGACCGCAGGGGCTTCGTCCTCCGCGGCCTGCTGGGACCGGCGTCTTCGCGTAGGTGCAGTGGTGGCTCCAGGCATGGTAGCGGTCGCGGTGGCGGGAGCCGTGGCGGGAGCGACGGCGGCCCCTTCCTCCTCATCCACGCTCGTTTTGGATACGGCCGGGCCTACTTTAAACTGCTGTGTTGAGGCTCTGCGCGGCCCGCGCCTCTTGCGGCTCTTCATCTGATTCTGCCGCTTGGCGACCTTTTGGCCCTTGCTCGGCATCGTCTTCCTCCAATGCTGCTAGTCGAGTATCCGGTCGGCGAAGCCTATTGTCTAACGGATTGCCGTCATTCGGCAAGTGCCCGCCACTTACGCCCGCGGATGCGAGCTTTCGTACTGCGCCCTCACGTGCTCGCTCGTCAAATGAGTGTACACCTGCGTCGTCGTGATACTGGCGTGACCGAGCAGTTCCTGCACGTGGCGAAGTTGCGCTCCCCCGATCAGCAGGTGAGTCGCAAAGCTGTGCCGCAGCGTGTGCGGAGTGATCTTCCGCTCAATGCCCGCGGCCTGCGCACGCGACTTCAGAATGAGCCAAAGGGCCTGCCGGGTGAGTCGCCCGCCCTTCCGGCTTACGAACAGCGCCCTGCCCGCAGCCGGGCCGGCCAGCGACTCCCGTCCGTCGTGCAAGTACACCCTGACCGCCTCAACCGCCTCGTCGTGGACCGGGATGATCCGCTCTTTCGATCCCTTGCCCATGCACCGGACGAAGTTCTCGTCGAGGTCCACGTCGTCGATGTCGAGCGAGACCAGCTCGCTGACTCGCACCCCCGTCGCGTACATGATCTCGATGATGGCGCGGTCGCGGAGCGACATCGGCGTGTCCGCTTCCCCCGCCGACAGCAAAGCCTCGACTTCTTCGACCGACAGCGTTTCGGGGAGCGACTCCCCTACCCCGGGCGAGGCGAAGTCCTCCATCGGGTTCTTGTCGATCACACCCTCTTCCAGCAGGAAACCGAACAGCGCCTTTGTCGAGGCTACCTTTCGAGTCTTGGTCTTGTCGGAGTACCCGCGCTCATGCAGATCGAGCACGAACGCCGTAAGCGCTTCCGTGTCGATCCTCTTCCACGAGCCGTTGCCCTCTAGCGACGGGTCGCGACTCTGCAGAAAGTCCACGAACTGCGTCAGGTCGTTGCGATAGGCCGCGATGGTATTCGGTGACAGACCGCGCTCGACGGTCGTGTAGTTGAGGAACTGTTCGACGGCTTGCTTCATTGCGTGTGAAATGAGTGGAGGGCTCGGTATTGCACACCAATCATTTTAGCACACTGCTTTCGCTGCCCAACTCCCAACCTCCCCCCTTGACACACGGGCACTGCCTTCATACAGTAGTTCAGTCCTCTTTGCGACACAGCGCCGAATGATAACCATCGACATCCACCCCAACCTCTTTTCCGGCGACCTCGTCGGGGCCTTCGTCGTAAGCTGGCACGGCTTCCTGACGTTTATCGCCGTGTTAGTCGCCGTGGTGCTGGTGGGCAGATGGGCCCCGATGAAGGGCATCGACTCGGACGCGATCTACTCCATCGCCATCTGGGCCATCATCGGCGGGATCATCGGCGCTCGGCTCGTACATGTCATCGACAACTGGGACATCTACCAGGACGACCCCGCACAGATCCTCGCGGTCTGGAGCGGGGGCATCGGGCTCTGGGGCGGCATCCTCGGCGGATTCATCGGTGGAGCGGCATACGCCTACTTTGCCAAACATCCCGTTGGGGTGATAGCCGACCTGACCGCGCCCGTCCTGCCGTTCGCGCAGTCCATCGGGCGGATCGGCGACATCATCAACGGCGAGCACTGCGCCAAGCCGCTCGACCTCTTCTTCGGGATGCGCTGGACGAACGCCGAAAGCCCTGCTATTCAGTGCGCGAACGGCGGCGCGATTACCATGGACTACGTCCATCCCGTCATCGTCTACGAGATAGTTTGGAACATGCTGAGCATGGCCGTCCTCTGGCTGCTCCGCGACCGCATCCGCCCCGACGGAATGCTCTTCGCGCTTTACCTGGCCATGTACGCCGTCGGACGCTTCGCCATCACGTTCTTCCGTGAGGACAAGGTGTGGTCGCTGGGGATGCAGGAGGCGCAGTACATCGCGCTGGTAGTCCTCATCATCACCGTCCCCCTCCTCGTGGCGCGGGCAAGGTTCATGAAGAAGGTCGTGACAGCCGACGAGGACATCCCCGAGCGAGTGCGAGGAACGCGCGCGGAGCGCCGCCGCAAGGACCGCTAGGCTCTGCCGACGTCTCCCGTCAGTGCCCCGTAGAAGGCCGGAAGTCCAGCACCGTTAGCTGGAACGTCGTCTGCCCGTTCCACGTGTTGAGACCGAAGGTATAGACCACGTCCAGAGTGTCCCCGTGCCGCACCGGCTTCTCGCCCTGCTTGAAGGCGATCGCGTCCCAGACCTTCCCGCCGTGAGCTAGCTGCAGCTTCCGATGATCCCGTCCCGCGCCGACCTTGAACGCGCGAAGGACTCTCGCGTCGCGCATGAGCAATGTCGGAGCCGGGTTGCCCTTGCCGTACGGCCCGATCCCCCGCATGAACTCGTGACGGTCGCCCGGAAGTGACGCGGGGGATGTCACAGCGTCGATCTCCAGGGTCGGCACGAGCATCGTATCCTGAAGCCGCTCCTCGGCAGTGGCGACAAGTTCTCGCTGGAGAAGGGGAAGGTCGTCCGTGGAGACCGTGAACCCCGCCGCCTCTGGATGACCCCCATGCCGGTGAAAACCCGGACTGGTCGAACGAATCGCGTCGATGATGTCGAACTCCGGGATGCTCCGCGCGCTCGCTCGCGATTCCTTCTCCCCGCGCCGGACCACCACCGCAGGCCGGTAGAACTGCTCCGACAGGTTGCTGGCAATCAGACCGAGTATCCCCGGCAGCCATTCCTCACTCTCAACGAACAGCAGCGGTGGCAGCCTGCCGCCCCTCGCGGAGTAGACCTGCCTGCGGGCCTCCTCGATACTCGTGGCGGCCAGCGCCTTTCGCTCCTCGTTCACACTCTCCAACTGACCGGCGATGGTGCCAGCCTCCCTCTTGTCGCTCGTGGTGAGCAAGTCGAGGCTAATCTTGGCGTCGCCCAGCCGCCCAGCCGCGTTCAAGCGCGGAATTAACGAAAACGACAGGGACTCCGAGTCCAATTCCCTGCGATTTGCTCCGCTCACCATGAACAAGGCACGCAGACCGGCGTGCTCCGTCGACTTCATCAGTTCCAGGCCGCGCTTGACGATGTACCGGTTCTCCCCGGACATCGGCGCGACATCCGCCACGGTTCCGAGCGCTGCCAGTTCCAGCAGGTGCTCCGGCCGCTCCCTTCCTAGCGACATCCAGAGTCCCTCGATCAGCTTATACGCAAGGCCCGCCCCTGTCAGGTGCTCATACGGGTAGACCGAGTCGCCCCTGCGCGGGTTGACGATTGCCGTTGCCTGGGGCGGGTCGTCGGGCAGGGCATGATGGTCCGTGATGATCGTCTCGATGCCGTGCCGCGCGGCGTGGGCTATCTCCGACCGCGAGTTGATCCCGTTGTCGACCGTGATAAGCAGGGTTACGCCCTGCTCGGCCAGCGTCTCGACCGCCTGGATATTCAGCCCGTGCCCCTCGTCGACGCGGTGTGGCAGGTAGGGGACGACCTTCATTCCGAGGCTTTCCAGCGCAGACACGACGATTGCCGTGCCGGATACGCCGTCGGTGTCGAAATCGCCGAACACCCCGACGGTGTCGTCCCACAGCACCGCCGTGCGAAGCCGGGCCGCGGCCTTGTCCATATCGGGCAGCAGGAACGGGTCGTGCGCGAGATCGTCCCCCGCCTCTAGGAACGCCGCCGCCTCGTCCGCGGTCCTAATGCCGCGGTTGTACAGCAGCTGCGCGTCGAAGGGCGGCAAGCCGATAGAATCGGCGAACCCCTCGGGCGGCGCTGGAAGCAGATTCCAGACCTTTTCGAGCATAGATGACGCTTATTGTTGCGGAGAGCGTCGCAGCTGAGGCTTCGAGGCTATCCGGTGAATTCTTTGAAGATGAGGCTGACGTTGTGCCCGCCAAACCCGAACGAGTTGCTCATCGCCGTCCGTATCCTGCCGCGCCTTGCAACGTGCGGGATGTAGTCGAGGTCGCAATCGGGGTCCGGCTCCTCCAGGTTGATGGTCGGCGGCGCGGCCGAGTTCGCGATGGCAAGGGCAGCGACAGCCGCCTCCAGCGCGCCGCTTGCGCCGAGCAGATGACCGGTCATCGACTTCGTGGAGCTGATCGGTATCTTGTACGCCTCGTCGCCGAAGACCCTCTTCATCGCCAGCGTCTCGCTCCTGTCGTTCAGCGGCGTCGATGTGCCGTGCGCGTTGACGTAGTCGATATCGACGGCGGACATTCCGGCGTCCTTGAGCGCCATCTCCATCGCTCGCGCGGCGCCCTCCCCTTCGGGATGAGGCTGGGTGATGTGGTGAGCGTCCGACGTCGACCCGTATCCGGCCATCTCGACAATCGGCTCCACGCCGCGCTCCCGGGCGTTTTCGAGAGTCTCCATAACGAGGATACCCGCGCCCTCTCCGAGCACGAACCCGTCGCGTTGCGCATCGAACGGGCGAGACGCCTTCTGGGGGTCGTCGTTTCGTCGCGAGAGCGCCTTCACCGAGTTGAACCCGGCAACGCCGATGGGACATATCGCCGCCTCTGTCCCTCCCGCGACGACCGCGTCCGCGACGCCCATGCGCAGCAGCGCCTGCCCCTGACCTATGGCGTCCCCGCCGCTGGCGCACGCCGACACGGTGGAGTAGTTCGGACCTCTCGCCCCGAGGGTCATGGACACGTGCCCCGACGCCATATCCGGCAGCATCATCGGCACGAGGAAGGGGCTGACGCGCCGGGGGCCTCTCGCATCCAACACGCCTATCTGCTCCGACAGGGTGATGATCCCCCCGATGCCGCTCGCCACCATGACCGAGACCCGCTCGCCGTTCCCGTTGAGGTCGGCGAACTGCGCCTGCTCCACCGCCTGGGACGCCGCCGCAACCGCAAGCTGCGAGAAGCGGTCCATACGCCTCGAGTCCTTCCGGCTCATGTAGTCCGTCGGCTCGAAGCCCTTCACCTCGCCCGCGATGGTCGTCTCGAGGTCCTCAGGGTTGAAAGCGGCGATGTGGTCGATGCCGGACATCCCGGCCAAGAGATTCTTCCACGTGCTGTCCCTCGACAGACCGACCGGACTGACGATCCCAATACCTGTGACGACGATGCGCGTTGTCATGGCTGGGCGCTCCCTGACAGCAACTACAGCGGTCCGCCGCACCACGCGGCGTTCCGTTGACTATACCAGACGCCCCCACGAAAGCAAAACTGCGGCGGGCGACTGTTCACCCTGGCTTCCTCAATAGCACCACCCGCCCCCGCATGCGCTCGACCTCCAACCCGAGCCACTCACCTACCCATCGAAACGTCCTGCGGGTGTAGAAGGCGACGTGGGTGGGGTCGCGGTGGTAGTACCAGTCGGGGAATGTGGATTTGTCCTCGAGGATGTCGGTCATGATGCCGAGGTATGCACGGGGGGCCAGCATCCCGTGCAATCGCAGGAAGTCGGCGCGGGGTGTGGCTAAATGCTCGACGGTCTCGGTGCAGGTGATGAAGTCGTAGGTGTGGGTCAGGACGGTCTCGTCGGGGTGGAAGAGGGGATCGTACAGCGCGGCTGAGTAGCCGTCCTCCTCGATCATCGCCGCGAGGGCGGGACCGGGGCCCGTGCCGTAGTCGAGTCCGCGCGCCCCTTTGGGCAGTCGGGGACGTAGCTCGTCCCACAGTCGCGACAGGAAGCGTCGATAGTCGGCGTTGTCGGGGTCGTTGTCGTGGGTGAGGTATCTGTCGCGCGCGGCGTCCGCGTCGATATGGAACTCGGCTGGCACGAAGACGAGGTCGCAGGTCTCGCAGTGGAAGTAGTCGCGTTCCAGGTTCTTCTGCTGGCTGGTGAAGAAGAGCGTCGCTCCCTCGGACAGGCATAGTGGGCATTGCCGGTTGGACGGACTCATGGGGCGAGTATACGCCGTTGACCGGGTATTCGTCGGGTCGTAGAGTAAGTCCGTGTGGCGAGACTCAGTTTGGACTTGGGGCAGGTATGGGGCGATTCGACGGGCAAGTCGCGATAGTCGTTGGCGGCGGGCGGGATGTCGGCCTGGGCGCGGCGATGCGGATGGGACGCGAGGGGGCGAGCATCGTGCTGGTGGAGGCAGACCGCGTGATGGGCGAGCGCGCGGCGGACATGCTGGACGCGGAGGGCATCCAGGGACGTTTGCTGCTCGGCGACCCGGCCGATCCCGCCGCCGCAAAGTGGGCTGCTACGACGGCAAAGCTGGTCTGGGGACGGGTGGATATCGTCGTCTATCCCGTCTCGATGCCGGACGTTTCAGGCCCCCTCCACGTGGTCGGTCCGAAGGTCCTCGATGCCTTGTATCGCACCGACGTGCGTGGTCCTCTGCAGTATTGCCAGGCCGTAATGCCGGCGATGATGGAGCGCGGGTATGGCCGCATCGTTATGATAGCGTCGGATATCGGGGTGCAGGGTCGCGCGGGGCGGAGCGCGCGTTCGGCGAGCCAGGCGGCGCTGGTCGGTCTGACGAAGGCGGTGGCGATGTCGGTCGTGGATACCGGAATTCTCGTCAACGCCGTGGTGCGTTCCGAGGGGCCGGAGTTGACGGAGGGCGTGGTCTCTACTGTGTGCTGGCTGGCGTCGAGCGAGTGCTCCTTCACGACAGGGACGGTCTTCGAGGTCGGGGGCGGGCGGCCCTAACGTGGTGGCGTCAGAGCGGCTGACGGCCCGCGAACCCGGTGTCGAGCTCGTGCCAGTAGTCGATGCGGTCCTCGCCGTAGAGCCAGCAGAGGTAGACCTCGCGGTCGTCTCGCAGGGCGGGGAAGTCGATGAGTCCGCGCTGAAGGTCGCGGATGATGATGCCCCTGCTCTCGAACTCCTTGAGGGGAAGGCGCAGCCCCTCGGTCGATTTCTCGACGCGGGTGCGGAGGTCGTGTATCTCCTCCTCGTGGGTGCTGCCGCCGTTGGAGCGGATGGCTTCGAGGAGAGCGCTCAGCTTCGTCCGGGCGTCGAGCAGTTCTGCAGTCGCCTCGCGCATGGAGTCGATGGCGTCTCTAACCCATGGAAGGCAGGCCTCGGCCTCTTGCACCGTGTAGTGGCGATCAGCCATGTTGCTGGGAACCGACCGGGCTCGCCGCGATCAGAATGCCACGGGCAGAAGCTGCGATTTGCCGTTGCGCTGCTGGACGTAGGCCCCTGTCTGCTCTTGGGCGAGGCCGAAGATCATGAGCCATCCGCCGTTCAGCGCCATGCCGATGACCTCGCGCTTGCGGTTGATGACCTCGCCGGGGTCCTTGTCGAAGGCCGCGATGGTCGAGAGGGCGATATGGAACGGCGTCGGGATGAGGTGCGACAGGAAGGCGATGCGCTCGCTGCCAGCCTCGACGAGAACGATCTGGTGGCCGTTGGAATACCCATTCGTCACCTTGGTGCTGACGCCGGGGGCAAGCTCGACGTCTCCCTCGACGAGGTCTAGGACGCCTGCTTCTTCGAGTGGCAGGAAGTCTTCGTCGTTGTAGAGCTTGCGGTTGCGCTCGTCGGGCGAGACAGCCTCTTCCCACGCAGCCTTCTGGACGACGTAGCGCGCCTTCGGGAAGGCCGGTATGGCCCTGCCGGACCTTTCGAGCTTGGTCGAGCCGCCGGCAGTGTCGAACTGGAGGTCGGTGAGCACCACGGTGTCGATGTCCCTTGCGGATACGCCGAGAGCCTTCAGCCCCTTGATGAGCTTGTTGCCCTGCAGGCCGTGCGACTCCTTCAGGCGTTCGAGGCGCTTGAAGCCGGCCCCGGCGTTTATGAGGATGTTTCCGGCGGAGTTGCGGATGAGGAGGCAGTTCAGCCCAAGGCGTACCCTGTTCTTGCGGTCGGGCTTGATGTAGAGCTCCCACTCCGATTTGGGGACCTGACCGAACACCGAGCCCCCGTCGATCAAGATCGTCCCATCACTGATTACGTCGACGAACGTTCCCCCGAGCTGCACTGGACACCTCCCGCAACGTTCATGTCCGGGAAAGTGCGAGCGGCCCACATTGGGCCTCCAACGACGTGCACTACCCCGAACACGGCATTTGACGGCATGATATACCAAGTTTTGGAAAAGTACAATACTTTGTGAATGGTTTAATTGACCAGTTAGGGGGATTGGGGCGTAAGTTCAGGGTTTGAGGCTGAATGGGAAGTAGCGTCAGCAGGGCTACATCCCCACCCCTCTGGATACCGGCCGGTATGACGGTTGTGTCGACGACGAGCACGGGCCACCATAAGGGTGTTTAACGAGCCAACCGAAACCGTTGGTGGCGAGCTCGTCGAACCATAAACGACCCTTCGACAGGATTTCAACTGACTGCCGCCCTCTCTGTGTCTCTCCCCCATTCGGGGGCTGACAGGGGTAGGCAAAATATAAAGGTCATGAGATAAACGTGGCACCGGCTGTCTGGTCTTGCGGTTATGGACTTTAGATTCCTCGCTGCGCTCGGAATGACAGGGAGGCGGGGCCGGATCATAGCCAAAACTCCGTTTTACCTATCCCTGTCAGCCCTCCAAGGGGGAGGGGTTGCGCAAAGGTCTCCTTTCGCGGGAATGACGACCGGAGCGGGGATAATGGAGACAATTTCAAGCATGTCAACATAACTCATGGGCCGACTGGGGGTGAGTTGTGACGGGCCAATGGGGACCACCAAACTTACCGTGCGACCCAGCCGGCGTCGATGGAGTAGGCGGAGCCGGTGATCGACCGTGCGGCGTCCGACGCGAGGAACTGTGCGAGGGCAGCGACCTCTTCCGGGTCGATGAGGCGTTTTATGGCGGCGGGTTCGAGCATGACCTTCTCGATCACGTCCTCGACGGAGATGCCGCGCGTCTTTGCCTGGTCTTCCAACTGTACCTCGACGAGACGCGTGCGCACATAGCCGGGGCAGATGGCATTGACCGTTATGCCGAACTCTCCGACTTCGAGAGCGACCGTCTTGGTCAGACCCACGAGGCCGTGCTTTGATGAATTGTACGCCGACTTGTACGGGCTGGCGACGAGGCCGTGAATCGATGCCATGTTAATGATTCTGCCCCAGCCCTGCTCCTTCATGGCGGGAACGAGGTACTTGATGAGTTGGAACGGGGCGACCAGCATGACCTGCACCATCTCCGCCCACGTCTCATCGGGGAACTCCTCGACCGGATGGATATTCTGGTACCCGGCGTTATTGACGAGGATATCGACCCTGCCCTCGATGGCAAGCGCCTGCTCGGCGAGTTGCCGCGTCGCCGTCATGTCGGAGAGGTCGGCGCGGAGGAAGTGGCCCCCGATCTCGTCGGCTGCTTCCTGGCCGACATCGCGGATGTCGTTGATGATGACCGTCGCGCCCGATTGGGCAAAGCGTTTCGCGATCTCCCGTCCGATGCCGCTGCCCCCACCGGTGATGAGCGCAACCTTCTCCGCGACGGAGTAGATCGAGTCGGCCATTCACTTCGCTCCTTTTGTCAAAAGCACCGGGCCCCGACGATTTCGGGGCCCGGTAAGTTTGGCCCGTGTGAACCCAAATGACCCCCTCTCTGTATCTCTCCCCCGTCGAACGGGGGAGAGATTAGGGGATCCTATGGGCTGCCTCAGACGACAGAAAGTATCGTGGGAGACTCTGGGAAAACCCTCTTACTCTTGGAAGTTGCCTATTCCGTTCTCAAAGTAGTACGTCTCCGCCCAGAAGCCGTACTTGTCCCTGATATGAAGCTCCGGCACGTTGCGGAAGTTCTTCCGATTGACCATTACGCCTCTGCGGGTCGCCGTGAACGCGATGGTGCCGATGGTGTACTTCTCCTCCACGTTGGTCTGGAAGATCTGCTTTCCAAGCTCCACTCGCTCGGGCGAGAACCGCGGCAGGCTTCTGCCCTTCACGTAGATGTCCTGGAGCATCATCAGGTTGCCGCTGGGATCCGCCGCGTAGTTGTTGGGTGGAGCGGCGGGCATGAACGCCGGGTTCGCACCCGGGGCCATTCCCTCGTCGCCCTGGGTCTGGAAGTAGAGCCCAATAGCCGCGGCGATCTGCGCATTGGTCGTCACCGGAGTTACACGATTCCAGCCGATCATCCACGGGTCGGCATGGTAGGCCGAGAAGTCGGTGTGCAGGGCCATGTAGCCGGTGTCATTGCGCATGATCTGGTAGTAGACCGAGGTGGTGTCGAGATTGAGCTTGATGCCGATATCCCGCCACATCTGCTGGACCATCGGCGCGATCTTCGCGGACTCGTCGTTGGGGAACGCGATGGACAACGCCAAAGGTCCCGTACCGTCCGACCGCATCCGGTAGCCTTCGTCGTCCTTGGCAGTCAGGCCGAGATCGTCGAGGATCTTGTTGGCGGTAACCGGATCGTGGCTGATGTCCACGCTGGCCCACTGGGCTCCGGGGTAGTAGGGAGTCTCGGGGTGAGGTATCCATGCCTGGATCGTTCCCAGACCGTGGAACATCACCTCGTTGATCTGGCTCCGATTGATTCCGAGCGACAGCGCCTTTCGGAAGTCGGCCGTCCTGATCCACTTCCCGATTTCCGGGTCCACGTTGTAGGTCATGTTCATGTGGAGGCCGACGTCGTTTCCGCCGGTGGACGGCCAGAGGAACACCTGGTATCCGCCGTTCTCGGCATTCGCCTGCAAGAGCGGCAGGTCGCCCAGCTGGAAGGCCCTGGTGTAGGCGTCCGTCTCACCCGCCATCGTGCGGAAGACGGCCACGTCGCGGCTCTCCACCTTGAACTTGGTGAAGGCGTCCACATAGGGAAGCTGGTTGCCGGCCGGGTCCACCTCGAAGAAGTAGGGGTTCCGGACGAAGTGTATTCGCGAGTCGCTCTCCCAATCCAACTGCCACGGAGCGATCGACGGGTGCTCCGGGTTGGTGTGCATGTTGGTCTTGCCGCTGAACAGGGCCCTCCAGTTCTCAACGCCCGCGTCCTTGATCGCCTTTTCAAGATCGGCGGCATTGGCGTGATCGGGGTGGAACTGCTTCATGTAGTGGTCGGCCACGAACCAGCATACGCCGCAGAAGTGCCCGCGCCGGTCGGCACGGTTAGTCATCAGGGCGTAGTTGGGCGAATCGTACGTGAGGGTGAAATGCAGGTCGTCGATGATGTTGAACTCCACCTCGTTGCCGGAGACCAGGTCCTCGTACATCCCGCCCAGGCGGGTGTTCAACTCCTTGTTGAAGTTGACCTCCTCCCATGCGAACTTGATTTGGTCCATGGTCAACGGCACGCCGTCCGACCACTTTATGCCGTCGCGGAGGCGCATGGTGTAGGTGCGCCCGTCGTCGCTGAGCGTGAAGTATCCGACGAAGTCGTACCAAGCGATGCCGTCGCCGTCGCGCTTGACCCACTGCTCAAGGTTGGCCTCGTGGCCGCCGAGCCCGTTGCTGGTGATCCGGTATATTCCGCCGAACTCCCCGATTTCAGGGACGTTGACGACGCGAATGTCCTCCTCCACCGGAAGGCGTTCCATGAGGGGCGGCAACTGACCCTGCTGGACCAGCTCCGCGAGCATCGGCGCTTCCTGGAAGGTCGTTGGGCGAGGGCCGTCGTACTTGTAGCTGAAGAACTCGCCTTTGGTAGCGGCTTTGATCAGAGGTTCTCCTGCCGCCTCGGCGGCGCGCTGGGCGCGCTCCGCGGCCTTCGCGACCTCAGAGATCGCCTTCTCGGTCGCCTTGAGGGCCTCCTCGGTAGACATTAAGGAGGCGTCCACGATCTTCTGGACCTGTGACGCTGAGAGCTGGTTGGCGGTGGCGGCATTTATTGCCGCTTCGACCTCGGCGCGGGTGGCCCCTGGAGCCTGCGAAGCAACCGCCGCATCCACGATGCCCTTAACCTCGTCCGCGGAGAGCTGACCTGCGGTGGCCGCTGTCGTCGCGGCATTTATTGCCGCTTCGACCTCGGCGCGGGTGGCCCCCTGAGTCTGTGAAGCTATCGCGGCGTCCACGATGCTCTTAACTTCCGCTGCGGAGAGTTGACCTGCGGTTGCCGATGCCGTCGCGGACTGGACCGCTGACTGCACCAATCGCTGAATCTCCGCCGCCGTCGGTCCCTGCGACCCGGCAACAGAGGCGTCCACGATCTTCTGGACGTCCGCAGCGGAGAGCTGCGCGGAGGTTGCGGACCTGATAGCAGCCTCGACCTCGGCGCGGGTGGCCCCCTGGCTTTGGGACGCTACCGCGGCATCCACGATGCTCTTCACGTCCGATGCGGAGAGCTGATCGGCGGCAAGCGACATCACGGCGGACTCGACCAGATTCTGCAACTCGGCCGCCGACGGCCCCTGGCTCTGGGCGCCTGCGTCTGAGATCGCCGCAGATACGGATTCCCGCACGAGGGCCCCGATGTCGGGGGTCGGCGCTGCTGACACCGTGTCGTCCTCGTCATCGCTGCCGCAAGCGAGCGCCAGCCCGAGCGCGAGAGCAAATCCTATTATTGCCAATATCTTGATAGACAGTAATCGCTTCGCCATTCTCTTCTCCTCCTGTGTACTTCAACACACTTCTGAACGCACCAGCGGCGCCGGAAGGGATACTCGCTCCGACTTCGCAGCGCCAAAAGCTTCGCATTTCGCTAATCGGTCTGCCTAACCCAACGGTGGCGGCATGGTACATTGCCAAAAGGCGACGGTCAACTTTCGGGGCGGTTTAGGTTAGGCGCTGCCGAACAGTGCGAGAGGGAGAATCGGCGCGGAGGAAAACGCCGAGGCGATATGAGTACGTTAGCAATGGCGGGTGGGCGGTAACACGACTGCCGTTCTTGGCGAACGTAGGCGGCTAACCAGCGTTCGAAACCCTCATGGGCAGTTGGGAAGGGCTTCGCGGGGGTTGTCTATTCAGGCAGGTCGTCAGGCAGGTCGAGTGGCTCGTTGAAGGCGGTGAAGGTGTAGACCCATCGAACCCAAAAGTCCTCGCCGGTATGCTCAGGGATGCTTCTTCCCCAGACTTTCCTGCCTTCGGTCTCTTCTTTGTTCCAGCAGATAACTTCCGCCAAGTCGTGAGTTTCACGACTCATTCCCGTATGTCCGATGAAATAGGATCTGTTTCCCTGGCTATCCGTCACTCGAAAGGCGTATTCCGGCTCATTGAATTCACCAAGCCCCTCACACCAGTCTCTTTCTATGTAGTCTGCTGGCAAGGGAGGTCCTCGTTCGATATGCATCCAGTCCGCCTTGATGAGCCTGCCGCTATCCTGCGTAACCCAGATGTCGACGGTATCTATTGTTCGGAGATAATCCTCAACTCCGCGATGCACGTTTTCCACCCGCTTCCCGTGCACATAAATCACTATGGTATGCAGATCACTTTCATCCTTGGGCCCAGACGACCTGGATGCCCGGTACTGTACGGCGGGCTTGCTATCTACTTCGGTGTCCCCAACAAGTTCCACCTTGTCAAACGACTCTTCGGCGCTCTCACGACTCCAGGGCAGCCCTCCGAATTTCCCAAAGGGCGCCCAAGGGTAACCTTCCTTGGGGTGCCTCATCGCATCCGGGAAGAGTCCCCATCCCGGGTCGGACGATTCGGAAGCCCACTGCTCTGAAGCAAACTCCTCGACTACCGAGGAAGAAAGCCGTATGTAGTGTTTACCGTTGATTCTCAGGAACTCCTGTCTTGAGGCGCCAATGGGAAGACCCGGCACCGAACTCAAGTCGGTGCGCAAGACCGAGTGTTCAATGCGATTGACCATGTCAACTTGGTGAAGCTCTTCGAATTCTTGGCCGCTGCTGTTCGTGCCATCGACCCGGTAACGCACGGTCTCCAACTCAAACAGACCGTCGTAGGCGTGGGCGACTGCTGAGAACGGGGACATGGAGTCGTCGAAGATCGACCAGGGCCGGACAAGGGCCAACACGGCAAGGAGCGATACAAGCGCGGTAGCCGCCGCCGCTCTAAGAAAGAAAGGGAGTGTGGTTCGTCTCCGCTGGCTCAGCCTAAGGCGAATGCCGGGCCAAAGGTCTCGTGTGGCCTCGACGCGGTCCATGTGATCGGTCAGCGTATCCGCGATCAGCCGCTCGTCGATCCGGGAGTTAGCTTCATCTCGCATCTTCGTTCCTCCTCCTCAAGACTGTGCCGCGTCGCTTGGTATGTTTGCGTCTCGTCCGCGTTCCAACACACTTTCCGGTAGCCCGCTGTCACGGAGCAGGAGTTCAAGTCGGCGGAGAGCCGAGTGCAGTCGGGACTTTACCGTGCCTCGACGACAGCGGAGCGCGACGGACATCTCGGCCTCGCTGAACCCGTGGTAGTACCGCAGCACGACGGCCGCTCTTTGCTTCGGACTGAGGGACTGAACCGCAGCCCACATTGCTTTCCTGATCTCCGATTCCTCCGCGATGAGGTCGGGCAGCGGGTCGAGCGAAGGCAGGTCGGCGGCGGCTTCGTCCAGAGGGAGGCTGCGGTGGTGTCTTCGCCGCAGCTCCTTGAGGCTGATGTTGACGACGATCCGGTACAGCCAAGGGGCAAAGGGCCGCTCTGGGTCGAACCGCCTCATCGCGGTAAACAGCTCCACGAAGACCTGCTGCGTGACGTCCTCGGCGAGGTGGTGCTTTCCCACAATCCCATACGCGGTACGCAGTACGGCCACCCGGTGAAGCTCGAAGAGCACCTCCAGCCCCGCCAGGTCTCCGTCCTGACACCGAAGTATGGCCTCACGCTCTCGATGCACCGTCACACGACGTTCCACCCCCGGAACTGCTTATGAACCTCTTATATAGTATTACCGCGAGGCAGCGGAAAGGTTCACTTTGGCTTGTAGACTCCCCAGCCATAAGGCTATACTCGCCCGAGAGTCATCGTTCTCTCGCTCATCCTGTGGAGTAACGTCGTGGTCAAGCTAATCGAAGCTGAGTACGTGAGGGACTATGTCGTCTGGCTGTGGTTCGACGATGGGGCGACCGGCGAGGTCGATTTGTCCGACCGGCTCTACGGCCCGGTCTTTGAGCCCCTCCAAGACTCGGAGTACTTCCAGACCTTTCGAAGTGCACCCTGAACTCCACACCCTTGTTTGGCCTAACGGCGCCGACTTCGCGCCCAAGTTCCTACATGACAGAGTTCGTGTAACGGTTTAGGGACTTCTCTAATGGAATACAAGGGATACCGTGCCATGGTGGAATACGATCATGAGGTAGACGTCTTTCACGGTGAAGTTATCGACACCCGCGATGTTATCGTGTTTGAGGGGACTTCCGTGGAGCAATTGAGAAGTGAGTTTCAACTGTCTATAGAGGACTACCTCGCCGTCTGCGCTGAGAGGGGCCGCTCACCTGACAAACCCTTCTCAGGCAGGATCCCGCTCAGAGTCGCTCCCAATATCCACAGGGCGGCCACCGCAGCAGCGAAGGCCGAGGGCAAGAGTCTCAATGCATGGATATCGGAGACGGTCGAACGGGCGGCAAATCGGACTGCTTAGTGTGGACAAGCTCACCGAAATCGGGAATGTAGTACACTTCCAACACCCTGGCGGCGCTACGGAGCGGTGATCCCATGATGAGAATCTGTGTGTTTCTGATCGCGGGAATCATTCTGGCGTTTCTTCTTGCCTCATGCGGCGGGTCTGAGGACGAGGAATCACCTGCGCCTCCACCGCCACCGCCCGCCACCCAGCCGACATCGGCCTCCGCCGCGACTCCCATGCCCACGGCTGCGCCTGGGGAGTCTTCAGACTCCGAAGCAACGGACGGAGCAACCGTCATCACGGTGATGGAAGGCTCCAAGGCGGTATACCGCATCAATGAGCAGTTGGCGAGGCGCGACCTTCCGAACGACGCGGTTGGCACAACGAGCGAGATCGAGGGGCAGATCGCGTTCTCCGACGACGGCACCGTCGATGCTGAACGGTCCAAGATCACCGTGGGCGTCCGCTCCCTGCGCAGCGACTCCGACCGACGAGACTCGTACATCCAACGGAACTCGCTCGAATCGAATCAGTACCCTGAAGTCACGATTGACGTGACGGAGATTCGGGATCTGTCGTGGCCCCTGCCGACGAGCGGTGAGGCGAGCTTCGAGATGATTGGCGATCTGACGATTCGCGATCAGACTCGCCCAGTCACATGGGAGACGACGGCCACCTTCAGCGGGGGCGGGGTCGAGGGCCTGGCCAAGACGGTGGTCACCTTCGAGCAGTACGGAATGACCAAGCCGCGCGTCGCCATCGTCCTCAGCGTAGTGGACGAGATTCGTCTCGAAATCAACTTCGTGGCGACAGTCTCCGGCGGCTGAACGCCCCTACGGACGAGTCACCTGAAGATTCCCATCCCGCTTTCTACCCGGAGGTCTCATGCACATCGGACTGAGCACGATATTGACCGACTACTCCATTGATGTCGCCGACCTTGCGCCGAGGGCCGAGGAGCTCGGCTTCGAGTCGATCTGGACGCCCGAACAGCCGACCCTGCCCGTCGTGACCGAAACGCCGATACCGCGTGAGTGGGGCGACATCACCGACCCGTTCGTCCTCCTCAGCCGTGCGGCGGCCGTTACGACCACGCTCAAGCTGGGCACCGCGGTCTGCGTCGTCACCGAGCGTCACCCTGTTTCGCTCGCGAAGACGGTGGCGACGCTCGATATGTACAGCTCAGGCCGCTTCCTCTTCGGCATCGGCACCGGCTCGATCCGCGAGCAGTCCAATATCTTCGGATCCGACTTCGATCACCGGTGGACGCAAGCGCGTGAGGCCGTCGCGGCCATGAAGGAGTTGTGGACGAAGGAACAGAGCGAGTTTCACGGCAAGTACTACGACTTTCCGCCGGTCTACTGCTACCCGAAACCGAAACGAAAACCGCACCCGCCCATCCTGCTCGGCAGCCACGTTCCGCAGGTGTTCAAGCGCATCGTTGATTACGCCGACGGGTGGGTGCCCATCGAAATCCCGCCGGAGCGCGTCTCCGATGCTCGCGCCGAACTTGACTCCTTGTCACGGGCAGCGGGACGAGACCCTCGCTCGATAGACATCACCGTGGCCGGCATCCCCGCAGAGCGAGAGGCAATCAGGCAGTACGAGCGAGCAGGGGCTGACCGGGTGCTTGTGGGCCTGTCGACGGCCGGGCGAAAGGAAAGCCTCGCCGAGCTAGACAGCTTGGCGTCGACGGTTCTTTGAGGTAGAAGGTGTCGACTCTGCTGTTTGAGCGTGTCGCAATCATGCTGATACAGTGATACCCTCTGACCACTTTCTCGGTAGGATAATTGGATGATCCTTGTGACCGGCGCAACGGGCTTTGTGGGGCGGCGAGTCGTCGAGCGTCTCGCGTCCAACAGAGAGAACGTTCGAGCATTATCTCGGGGCGGTGGGGCGACGATGCTGCCTTGGGGCGTCAAGATCGCGGTCGGAGACGTGCTTGATCCCAAGTCCCTCACGTCCGCGATGCAGGGCGTTGACGCCGTCGTCCATCTAGTGGCCGTCATCCGGGAGGTCGGCGACCGGACGTTCCAGCGCGTCAACTACGAAGGTACGAAGAATGTCATCAAGGCCGCGACGAAAGCCGGTGTTGACCGAGTCGTATTTGTTAGTACGGTAGGATCGACCTCCGACCCGGATGTGCCGTATCTCTATTCACGCTGGATGGCGGAACAGGAGATCGCCCGCAGCGACCTGGACTACACCGTAGTGCGGTTCACCATCGGCTTCGGGGAGGGCGACGAATTTGTGAATCGTCTGGCGGCGCTCGTCAAGATGTCCCCCTTGGCGCCGGTCATTGGTGACGGCAAGTCGGAGTTTCAGCCCATTTCGGTGGATGACGTAGGGCGATGTGTCGTCGAGAGCATCGAGCGACACGACTTGGAGGGAAAGACAGTCGATATCGGTGGACCCGACTACTTCACCTACGACGATTTGATTGATCTCGTGGCGGAGACGCTCGAGGTGAAGGTGAAGAAGGTCCACGTCCCAATAGGCGTCATGACTCCCGCGGCGACAGTTATGGAGTCCTTATCACCCAACCCACCGATCACACGCGAGCAGTTGAAGATGATCGCGGTGGGAGAGAACACAAGCCTCGATTCGGTCGAGCAGCAATTCAGCTTCCGTCCGCTTCCGGTGCGGGGAAACATCGACTACATCAAGAAAATTAGCATCGGCGACGCCATGCGGATGAACTTGGGATACATGCCGACGCATATCCGCGACCACTGAGGGGCATCCCATCTATGTAGTCTCTCCCTTAGTGGGGAGAGATAGGCGGTCAGTTCACAGCGAATTCGGGAACGAAGTTTTCTCACTGTCCCGTCTGTGAGATACTCTTTTCAACGTCACGTTTAAGGTTCGCCGTTGAGCGTCGCTATCCAGAGTTCCAAGAAGCTCGACTACCCTGCCGCGGTACGGCGCGCGATGAGCCTTGCCGATTTCGAGCGTGGGACTCACAGCCCCGGGCACTCGACATTCCATCTTGAACGCATCTCGCAACTGCTCGAACGACTCGGCAACCCTCACCTGACCATGCCAACCGTCCACGTCGCGGGCACCAAGGGTAAGGGCAGCACCGCGGCGATGATCGCGTCCATCGTTTCAGCGGCAGGGATGCGGGTGGGACTGTACACATCACCGTCCCTCCATACGGTGACCGAGCGGGTCCGTGTCGGCATGGAACCCATCGCACAGGAGGACTTCGCCAGTCTCGTGGAACGTTTGTGGCCGGAAGTCGAGTGGGTGGGCGAGCATGGCAGGTATGGGCCGCTCATGTACTTCGAGTTCCTGACGGCCCTGGCGTTCCAGCACTTCAGCGAGACGAAGGCGGACTTTCAGGTCATCGAGGTCGGGCTGGGCGGACGCCTGGACGCGACGAACGTCGTGCATCCTGCCGTCTCGGTCATCACCTCAATCAGTCTCGACCACACGAGTGTGCTGGGCGACACAATTCCGCTGATCGCAAGCGAGAAAGCGGGTATCGTGAAGGGCGGCGTTCCCGTCGTGGTCGCGCCGCAGGAAGAGGAGGCGCTGGACACGATACGACGCATCGCAGGCAACCGCGGTTCGCCGATGGTCGACGTTGGGAATGCGCTGTCCAGGGAGTCTCACCTCGCCGACCTCGACGGACAAACATTCAGCGTTCGAGGCCTACGAGACACCTACGAGGTCACCCTCCCCCTCATCGGCGAGTACCAGCAGGAGAATGCGGCAACAGCCATTGCTACGTCGGAGACTTTGATCGACGCTGGGCATCCTCTCACGAAAGGGAATATTCTTGAAGGTCTAGAGAACGTCCGGTGGCCCGGCAGGTTCCAGGTGCTCAGGCGTAACGGTCCACCGGTCATTGCGGACGGCGCGCACAATCCGTATTCGATGGGGCGTTTCGTCGAGGCTCTAACACGAAACGTCGACTACGAGCACCCATTTGTGGTATTTGGGGCGGTCAGCGGCCACAGCGCGTTGGGGATGCTTGAGGAACTGGCAAAGCTCGACCCGACGGTGATAGCGGTACAATCGCGGCATCCGAAGGCCGCTCCGGTAGAGGAAATAGCGGATGCCGCTCAGGCCGCGGGCATATCCGTGGTAATGGAGCACGCGGGCGTCGGCCCTGCTATGCGCAGGTCACTGGCTCTCGCGAAAGGCGGCGACGTGGTGATCGGTACCGGATCGCTTTCCGTCGTGGGCGAGATGATCGAGGAACTTGAGGGCGTCACGCCGGAGTTGTACCCTTATCTAAAGGGAGTAAAGAGACGCAATGGGCGCAAGGGATAACGGAAGAAGACGAGTCGTCGTGACCGGCATGGGCGTGGTGAGTCCGCTCGGCTTGTCGGTCGACGAGTTTTGGAGCGGCCTCGTGCAGGGAAAATCGGGCATAGGTCCGATCACGCAGGCCGACACGTCCGCCTTTCCCAGTAACCTCGCCGGCGAGGTGTCCGACTTCGACCCGACGCAGTACCTCGACAGGAGAGATGCGAGGCGCACGGCGCGGTTCGCGCAACTTGCAGTGGCAGCGGCGGGGATGGCCATCGAAGACGCAGGCCTCGACCTGTCTAGGGAGGACGAGGACCGGGTCGGCATCGTCATGGGGAACGGCAACGGGGGCTTCCCCACCACCGAGGAAAATGCGAGAGCGCTGGTCAAGCGGGGCGGCATGAAGATGAGTCCGTATTTCATCCCCATGATCCTTCCGAACATGGCGGCGGCCAACGTCAGCAGGGTGTATGGAATCAAGGGCTATACTTCGACAATTATCACCGCCTGCGCGGCCGGAACGCAGGGCGTGGGCGAGGCGGCTGAGGTAGTCCGGCGCGGCGCGGCCGATGTGGTGCTTGGAGGTGGATGCGAGGCAGGTATCTGCGAGCTGGGCCTTGGCGGCTTCAACACCATCCATGCGCTGTCCCGGTACCAAGGTGACCCGACGATGGCAAGCCGTCCGTTCGACGCCGAGCGGGACGGGTTCGTGCCCGCGGAGGGGGCCGGTATCCTGATTTTGGAGAGTCTCGAACACGCTCTCGACCGTGGCGCGAACATTCTTGCGGAGATCATAGGGCAAGGCGTATCGTCGGACGCATTCCACGCCGTGCAGCCGGACGACAACGGAGACGGCGCGGCGAGGGCAATCAGGTACGCGCTCAACGACGCCGGGATCGCGGCGGACGAGGTTGACTATATCAACGCGCACGGCACGTCGACGCCGCTGAACGACCTAGCTGAGACGCGGGGCATCAAGCAGGCTTTCGGCGAACAGGCCTACCGCGTTCCGATTAGCTCCACCAAGTCGATGATCGGCCACGCCCTCGGCGGGGCGGGAGCGCTCGAGGCGGTCGCTTCGGTCGCCACCATCAACAACAACGAGATTCACCCGACCATCAACTACGAGCATCCCGACCCCGACTGCGATCTCGACTACGTTCCGAACACCTCTCGTAAAAAGCAGGTCGATACCGTCCTGTCCAACAGCTTCGGATTCGGCGGACAGAACGCGGTTCTCGTGCTGCGACGGTTCGAGGAGTAACTACTGTGAGTCTTTCCCAAAACCCCTTGACGTTAGATCTTAAGTTCTGGTACGGTCTTACCTAAGGGGGAGATTGAACCATGCCAGCAGGCAAGAGTGTTGGCGAGGGTATCACCCTGATACAGGCCGTCCAGCAGTTCAGCTACTAGGCCGCCGAAGACGACCGGAGCGTAGCTGGGGCAGGATTGACATATTAAGCAGATATGTGTACATACAGGATTGGAGGCTAACCGTGACACTGGCATTACCTATGCCTCTTGACCTTGACGGGACATGGGACTTCAAAGGTAGCAATACTCAATACAGCACCCACGGCATCCATACATACGTTGCTGCGATGATACCCCAGGTGGCGCGACGGTTGATCGACCAATATGCGCCGCCAGGGGGAACAATTCTTGATCCGTTCTGCGGAGGCGGGTCGGTACTGGTGGAAGCGGTGTCTAGCGGCCGCCCTACTATCGGGCGGGATGTCAATGAGCTGGCTGTGCTGATATCGAGAGCTAAGACGACTCATGTAGATGAGAGCATGGCTAATGGCATCGCCGACGAAATAATCTCAGGTATGGAGCCTCCTTCCGAAGTTCCTGAATTCGACGACAATACTCGTTTCTGGTTCAAGGCAGAGCACCTAGTCCCTCTCTACACTTTGCGGCAATCCATTACCGAGCGGGTATACCCTGATAGCCCCCTGCTATCCTTCTTCCTCACTGTCTACTCGGCGACGGTTCGGGATGTAAGCCTGACCTACAGGAATGAGATTAGGCTTCGGAGAATGTCGCCCATCGAGATCGATAAGTTCAATGTAGACCCCATTCAGCGTTTCAGGGAACGGGTGGGACGAGCTTCACACGCCACGTCATCGCTACCTAAAGGAGCAGATACTGACATAGCAACCGGTACCGTGAGAGCCCTTCCACTGCGTGACGATGAGGTTTCCACCATCGTATGCTCCCCTCCGTATGGCGATGAACGCAACGGCGTCTCTTACAGCCAGTTCTCAAAGAACATGCTTCGATGGCTCGGACATTCCCGCGATCGGATTTTACGATCAAAAGAATTGAGCCTGGGGTGGGGCAGGCGAGAGCGTGTTGCGCCGTCCTCTCCAACACTTGATAGAGCGCTTTCCGCTATGAGCGAATTCCCTTCCTCAATCCAAGAGGCGATTGCCTTTTATGCTGACTATCAAGATGGGCTAGAGGAAATGGTGCGTGTGACGAAAGGTCTAATCGTGATCGTTATCGGGCAGCGGGTCCTGCGCGACACAATACTGGACAACGGTGCTATCACGACCGAGCTAATGCAGAATATCGGTGTACCGTTGATAGACATATTCTATCGGAAGTTGCCGTCGAAGCGCCTGCCGAAGATGAGGAAGTTCGGGGCCGCCATCAATCGCGAGACGATTCTAGTATTCCAGAAATGAGTGGGAGCCATGAGTGAAGTCATTGACGAGGTTCGTTCACTACTGCTTACTCTCTGGAAAGCCGAAGGGAAGCCTGGGTCAAGGCTTGGGCGATTCACATAGCCCTAACGTACGCGATCAATGAAGACCCGTCCGTCAACAAACGAGATATCTGGAAGCTTATTCAAGACGAGTATGTAGCGAACCTACACGAGAGATTCCCAGACCAAGCGGAGCCTAGTCAGAGTTACCGGAGAGCGAGCGGCGATGCTTGGGAGATGTTTGTTGAAGAATACCTGAATAGTAATGACCGGCTACGCAAGGAAGGTCTTAGGGCTGTACGTTTGCATGGCGAAGATTTCAAAAGGCTAACAGCTGCGCTAAACGTTGACCTACGTCCCAAGGACGTTGACTTCTTTCTCCAGGGAGTAACCGAGTCGGGCTCAGTAAGAGTCTTTGGAGCCTTGTTCCCCAAAGCCAGCTATGCAGAGCGCATACGTGCCGACGAAGGGGCTAGTCGAAAACTCATGGAGAACGGGTTATGGTCCGCGACCGTTACCCTAGATGCGCGTGAAGAGTTGGGTACAGAGGATCGACCATCGGTCAAACGACAGACAATCAACAGGGGTGCGTTTCATGGATGCTACTCATTCAACGAGCATACGTCCCCAGGGCCGAACGTGCATATCGTGCGGTGTACGGAGCGCGGTATGAAAAACCCACTTGTACGAGACATTGTAAAAGCATGGCACTCAGTCGGTACCTGAAAATCTATTGCTGAGAGTCGAGGCCTCGGCACGCGCTTTGGGGTAAGACTTATGGTGATCCCTGTTGAAGAGCAGCGCGGATGGGTTTGTAGGCATTGAACATAGGCACCCGACCAGAACGGACACTCTACGCCTCGTCAGCACGCGCACTTGACTCCGGTTTGGGTCTGCGCTCCCTCGCCGTGGGTGGCGTAGCCGTCGCGCTTCCACCAATCCAGCCCTCCGATTAGCTCGCGCACCTGGAAGCCGAACGTTAGAAGCTTCAGCGCAGTCTTGGTCGAGGCGTTGCACCCAATACCGTCGCAGTAACAAACGTAGAGCTTGGATTTGTCGAATGACTCGGTGGAATTGAAGCTGATGCCCCTGTGAGGGAGGCTGATGGCGCCGGGGATGTGCTCATGGGCATAGGCATCGGCTGATCGTCCGTCGACCACGACGATAGGTTCGTCTTCTTCTTGAGCTTCATAGACGTCTGCCGAGTCCATTTCATAGGCCAGCTTGCGTTGATAGAAGCTCATTTGCTCGATACTCAATGTGATTTCTCCTATAGCGATTCACGTCGAGACACAATTCAGTATGTTTGGGTGATATAGGGGGCGTCAATTAGGCGACCCGCAAAAGCGGCTACAGCACCGAATTCGCAACGAATGGGAGTTACTACTCGGAGTCCTCCTCGTCCTCATCTCCCGGCCGGACTTCCTCTCTGAGAGCGTCTTCACTCACGAGCCTGTCGGTGTAAAGCCGTCCATCCAGGTGGTCGGCCTCGTGTTCCAGGGCTTGAGCAAGCAGGTCGTTGGCGGCGCGAATGCGGAACTCCTTGCCGTCGATGTCGAGGGCGCGCACGCGGATCTTTTCGGCGCGTTTGACGGTACCGCGGTATCCGGGGATGCTGAGGCAACCCTCACCTTCGATTTCCCGCTCCCCTTCCGCGCGCAACACCTTGGGGTTGATGAGCACGATCGCCTCGTCGTCATCCAGCAGCTGGATGACGGCTACGCGGAGGGATACTCCGACCTGGTTGGCGGCTAGGCCGACGCCTTGCGCGTCGTGCATCGTCTCGATCATGTCGTCGACGAGCTTGCGGATGCGGCGGTCGATGTTCTTGACCTGCCGCGTATTCTGTCGGAGGACGGGATGGGGCGCGTGTACCAGTGGCAGGACGGCCAACGGCGCTAGGCCTCGACTGCAGGGTTGAGCGTGTAGGTGCCCACCCACGACGCCTGCGCGAGGACGTGCGTCTCCATTGCCGCGAGCGCCTCCGACCCGCCGAAGCTGCCATACGACAGGACTTCGAGCTCCATATACGTCTCCCTTCGATGCGGGGATGGTACGGAGTATAGGAACGCAGGTATGGCGTGTCAAACCTGCTCTGGTTGAAGCTGTTGGTGTCGACGCATACCATACGACTCAGCCTCGAACTGTGGGACCGACGCGGATGCAATTCCGAACTCTCCTAAACGCTGTCATTCACCCGTCGCCCGACTCATACGCCTTGATTCGAGCCGTGTTCGTGCGGCTGCTGGGCATCGTCTATCTCATTGCGTTTGCCTCGTTCGGCGTGCAGATGGCCGGACTCGTGGGGTCGGAAGGCATCCTGCCCGCGGCAGAGTTCCTGGAGCGTGTGCGGGATATATTCGGGCTCAGTTCCTACCGGCTGGTGCCCACCGTGTTCTGGGTATCGGCATCGGACGCGGCGCTCACTGTCGGGATAGTCGCGGGGCTGGCACTCTCGGTCTGCCTGATCGTCGGTTTCCTGCAACGTGTCGCGCTCGTGTCGCTGTACGCGCTCTACCTGTCGTTCGTGTCGGTAGGGCAGGTGTTCATGGCGTACCAGTGGGACACGCTGCTGCTGGAGGTCGGGTTCCTATCGATCTTCCTCGCCATACCCGGCCCAGCCGTCGTCTGGCTCTTCCGCGCGCTGATATTCCGGTTCTGGTTCCTTTCGGGCGCGGTCAAGCTCCTAAGCGACGACCCGACGTGGAGCTCGTTCACCGCCCTGACGTACCACTACGAGACACAGCCCCTGCCCACATGGGTCGCCTGGTACGCCCACCATCTGCCGGAGGGGTTCCACAAGTTCGCCGTCGGAGGCGTGTTCTTCGTGGAGATGGTCGTGCCGTTCATGGTGTTCGGTCCTCGGCCACTTCGATTCTTCGCGGCAGCCTGCTTCACGGGGCTGAACGTCGTCATCGCGGTCACCGGCAACTACACCTTCTTCAACCTCCTCTCGATCATCCTGTGCGTGTTTCTGCTCGACGACGATCTGCTCCATAGGATTCCTGAGAAGGTCAGGCGAAGCGTCCCCCGTTTTCCGACCTTCACCGGGCCAGAGCGCGTCCTGACCGGTGTGACGGCCGTCATAGCTGCGTTCGTCCTCATCGTCGGCGGGCTGCAAATATGGGGGACATTCGCGGGCAAGTATCCGGGGCCGACTACTACGGCGATTCGATGGATATCCCCGTTCCATACCGTTAACGGCTATGGCCTCTTCGCCGTGATGACTACCTTACGCCCGGAGATCATCGTGCAGGGGTCGAACGACGGGGTGGAGTGGCGAGACTACGAGTTCAAGCACAAGCCCAGCGACCTGTCACGACGGCCCGGCTTCGTCGCGCCGCATCAGCCTCGACTAGACTGGCAGATGTGGTTCGCCGCGCTCAGTCCCAATGGTATTAGCGGCTGGTTCCAGGCCTTCGCGTTCAGGCTGCTGGAGGGATCTCCCGCCGTACTTTCGCTCCTGGCTGAGAACCCGTTTCCCGAGTCCCCTCCGCGCTACATCAAGGCTGAGCTGTACCTCTACACGTTTACCGGCTACGGAGCGCGTGGAGAGACGGGCAACTGGTGGGAACGAAGGTACGTCAGGACGTATTTCGGGCCCGTCACACTAGGTCGGGAGTAGACAATATGTGGCCCCTCGAATGTCGCCGGTACGCCAAACTCTGAAAAGGGAACTTGTTGGGGTAATATAGGGGCTTTCTGTGCGGCGTCAGATATGAAAATGTTGACAGTGCAAACTTCCTCCATGTAGCATCTCGCATTGTGCCGACGACAGTTTGTGCAGGTCCTCGGGTGCGATGCACTTGAAGGACGACAGAACTCAGGCGCGCAGATTTCGAGCAGTATGAGTTGATCGTTAGGGAGGTTGCGAATTGGCGGAAGTGATACTGTGGGGTCCGCCGGTCGTTTCAAGTGAGCCGCTGGACCCAACGTTTCACGATGACATGGACAAGTGGATACGCAAGTGCGTCGATGCGGGCGTATCCAGAATCATAGGCGGCGACAAGACTCTCACCCTCACTGAGGTCGCCAACAGCCACGGAATCGACGTACACCCCTACGTAAACTACAACTCCTTCCCTCGCCACGGATGGGCGAGGAAGACCTATGGCTGGTCGCTGGACTTCTTGCGTCCTCCCGTCGACGCCGAGGAAGCCAGGGCGATCCTGGACAAGCATCGCCCCATCTACGACAACCCGCGATCAATACCTCGGCGACCGACTTCGCGGTAAAGCATCCGCAGTTCCGCAGCCTCACCCGCAACCGATCGTACGTCCTCCAGCCCGGCGAGGACCTCTATCTCAGCCTGGCGTTCCCGGAGGTGAGGGCGGAGCAGGCGCAACAGTTCGTTGAGCCGCTCCTGTCCACGAAGGGAAGCGGTCTGCAGGTCGAGTTCGTTCTCGGCAACGAGGACGAAAACGGCGCAGTGACCTATGGATACGAGGACATCGTCGTCACCGCGTTCCAGGAGGAGCACGGCAAGAGCCCCTTCGACCTGCCGAACGACGACCCCGACTGGCTGCAGTTTCGCGCGGACTACTTCACACGATTCATGGTGGAGGCGCGGGACGCGGTGAAGGCCGCCAAGCCCGACGCCGTCTTCTCCGCGACGATGATCGCCGGTGAGCCGGACGACTATCTCAAGCTGCTGCACGACTGGCCGTCATGGATCGACGCCGGAGCTTTCGACGAGCTCTTCTTCTGGTTCCGCACGAACTCGGACCTCGACGCCCTCGCGAGGCAGGTGAACCACGCCGCGACGGTCATCAACGGGCGCTGCCGCGTGATCGCCGAGCTGTCGTGCTACCATCCCGGCAGCTTCCAAGAGCCGGACCTCATGATCGAGGCGGGACGCATCGCCAAGGAAAACGGCGCGGACGCCGTCGGCATATATCGGACGCACGGCGTCGAACAGCTGGACTTCTGGCACGTGCTGAAGGGGTTCAGCCGGCTGTAGACGTCCCATGCACCAATGAAGCCCCGGCAGGCCTCGACCGCCACATTGTCATTCAATACTTCCTCTTCTGGGGGCGGGCGGCCCAGGGAGATTTCGGCTATTCATTCAGATACAGCATCCCGGTCACGCAGCTCATCATCGACCGTCTGCCCAACAGCCTCCGGCTCGGGCTGCTCGCCGCGGCCATCGGCGTAGCTGCGGGACTCCCCTTAGGCATCATCTCGGCCCTGAATCGCGGCACAATCATCGATAACCTCACGACCTCGATTGCCGTCTTCGGTATCGTCGTGCCACAGTTCTGGCTCGGCATCATGCTGATAATTATCTTTTCGGTTGAGCTTGGACTTCTGCCCACATCCGGGACGGGAAGTTGGAAGCACATCATCTTGCCGGCTATTACCCTTTCCACCGGACTCACGGCCACTGTGGCCAGAATGGCCCGGTCGGGAATGCTAGAGGCGCTCAACCAGGACTACGTTCGTACCGCGCGCGCCAAAGGGTTGAGCGAGCGGCTCGTAATCAGCAGGCACGCGTTGAGGAACGCAAGCATCTCGATCATCACCGTCGTCGTATCGTCCCTGCCTCATCTCATAGGCACAGTCGTGGTCGTGGAGGTAGTATTCGCGTGGCCGGGAGTTGGGAACCTCATGGCGACAGCCGTGGCCAACAGGGACTATCCCGTCGTCTTCCTGGACGTCATCCTGTTCGGCGCCGTGACGGTGATGACATTCCTCATCATGGACCTGCTGTACGCGGCAGTCGATCCTAGAATCCGGCACCGGTAGGCCAAGCCATGCGTATACCTTCATATCGGAGAGGTCAATGACGGGACTGACCAATCTCGGAGGAAACTTCACGAGGCAGCGCCCCCAAGGGGGCCGCAGTTTCTGGCGCAAGGTATGGGTCAACCGGCTCGGCATCGTCGGTGTGACCGTCATGCTGTGCTTCGTCGTCGCAGCCGTCTTCGGCTCCTGGATTGCCCCTAAAGACCCAGTCGAGATCGATCTAGGCAACGCCTACGCCCAGCCGGTCTGGCTAGACCCCGCCGAGGGTGTGGGCATCCTCGGCAAGGACAACCTCGGTCGGGACATCCTCAGCCGCATCCTCGTCGGGTCGCGCAACTCGCTGCTGGTGGCGTTCTCGGCAGTCATCATCGGGATGACGTTGGGCGTATTCCTCGGACTCATCGCAGGGTATCGAGGAGGGCTCGTAGACGACATCATCATGCGTATCGCCGACACGCAGACCGCCATTCCGTTCCTCGTCCTGCTGATCGCCGTCATCGCCTTCCTCGGGGGAGGGCTTATCAACATGATCGTATTCCTAGGGCTCGGAAGCTGGGTCGGGTTCGCACGTCTCATTCGTGGAGAGGAGTTGAGCATCAGAGAACGCGACTACATTCACTCCGCTCGGGCGCTCGGGGTGAGCGATCTACGCATCATGCTCCGCCACATCATGCCCAACGCCATACAGCCCGCCATCGTGGGCGCCAGCCTGGCCTTTGGCGGAGTCATCCTCACCGAGGCCGCCCTCAGCTTCCTGGGCTTGGCGTCAACACCCTCGTCCCCACCTGGGGCAAGATGATCGCCGACTCACGGGACTACATGACCTTAGCCTGGCACCTGAGCTTCCCCGCGGTGGCGATCATGCTGGTCGTGCTCGGCGCGAACCTGCTCGGCGACTGGCTCCGCGACGTCTTAGACCCGCGGCTTAGGGGCCGGCGAGAGTAGCCGTCCTAGCGGCTCTACCTGCGGATGCCGTCCCGAATTGAGTCGATGAGGTGTTGGACCTCTTCCTCGGTGTTGAAACCCGCGACGGAGATTCGCATCCCTATCTTGTCCAGCTGAAGCGGCGCAGTCAGCCATTGGGCCTTGACCAGAATGTTGCGCTCGTCGTTGAGCCACTGGACGAGGCGCTGCAGGTCTTCCTCGGCATAGCCGTCGAACGTTAGCGTCGTGACGCCGGCCGACTTGCCCGGCTCCATCGGAGTGAGGACGTTGACGCCCGGCGTGTCCTGCATCTCTTCGCGCAGCGTCTGCGACAGACCCGCCACATGGTCCCGGATAGTGTCCAGCCCAACGTTCATGAGCGTCTTGACCGCCTCGCCGATCCCAATGACGAGCGGGTGATTGTACGTCCCGAACTCCGCCCTCGAACGTGCCGTCGGGGTCGCCACGGGAGCGCCCGGCTTCGACCACGTGCCCACATCGGGGGTGAAGTAGGGCCTGAAGTTGTCTGACTGGTCGGGGGAAACTCAGACGTATCCGCTCCCCATCGGCCCCAGCAGCCACTTGGGACCAGACCCGATGAGGAAGTCGCAGCCGAGGGACTGCGCGTCGACCGGGAACTGCCCGACGGACTGCGCCGCGTCGACCAGAACGGGCACGCCCTTCTCGTGCGCCACGTCTACAGCCTCCCGCACGGGCATCACGCGCCCATTGGGTGAGGCCACATGGCTAATGAGCAGGAGCTTCGTCTCCTCCGTCACCGCGCCGTCGAGGGACTCGATGAACGCGGCGTCGCTCTCATCGACCTCGACGACCTTGACGGTGACTCCGCGCTCCTGTTCGAGGCCGCGCGAGGCGTCCACCGTGCTGACGTGCTCAAGTGATGTCGTGACGAACTCGTCTCCCCCCCCAGTCGAAGCTGCGCAACACCCTGTGCATGGCTCGGGTCGTGTTCGAGCCGATGCCAAGCTCTTCGGGGTTGACGTTGAGAAGGTCGGCCAAGTGGCCTCTCGCGGCCTCTTCCTTCTCCACAATGTACTGCCGCGTCTCCGGGCGTGCCGGGCCGTGTATGGCCTCGTACTCCATCGCGTCTCTGACGGCCTTCAGCGCCGATGACAGGGTCGGGCCATACGTGCCCGTCTGGAAGTACCCGACCTCCTCCGTTACCGGAAGCTACTCACGAAGCTCTTGAAGTGACAGTCGGTCCACTCCTGCGATTCCTCCGCTAAAAGCTCGCAATAGTGTACCTGACAGGCCCTACGACAGGCCATGAGAATCGCTGTGTTCCGCGCTCTATCGAAGAGTTGCGACCAGCCGCACAGATGAATAGATGAGCAGCGCCAGTCCGATCACCGCGATGAACAGGCCAATACTGATAATCCACCACACTCCGAGCGCAACAAGAAGCATTGCCGCAAGGATGAGGGCCATCCATCTCTTTCTGCGACGATTGCTCTCGGATTGGATCCCCCACACAATGATCGAGAGCACACAGAGGGCCAGACCGGCAAGCAAATACCTCAAAAGGGCCGACTCGTCCTCCGAGAGCGACCCCGAGTCCAGCCTAAATCGAACATGTAGAATAGGATGACCAGGCCTACGGCGAAGGCGACAAGCGGGAAGACCATGGTGCTGATTGCGGCTACCTCGTCCGGGCGATCTCCTCTGCAGAGATATTGCTGATTCCGGGGTCGTGACTGCCGGGGCCGGGGCCGACGATGGTCATGCCGCCGTCCACCGTGATGCACTGTCCGTTCACGTAGCGCGCCTCGTCGGAGGACAGGAAGGCGACGGCGTTGGCGATGTCCCTTGGGACGCCGGGTGTTCGCAGCGGGATCTCGGCCGCGACGTCCGGGGCGTATTCGGGCCCGGCGCGAAGGTGCTCCTGTTCGGGCGGCAGGGTCCGGGAGTCGATCAGACCGGGCGCAACCGCGTTGCACGTGATCCCGTGTCCGGCGAGGTCGACGGCCATGCTCATGGACATGCGGATCAGGCCCATCTTTGCGATGCTGTACACGAGATTGTACGGCTTGGCCCAGAAGGCATGGACGCTGGCGATGGAGACGATGCGCCCTCCGCGCCCTTGGTCGATCATCGCGCGAGCGGCCCGCTGGCTTGCCAGGAACGGCCCCTTGAGTGCGTTGCCCATCTCGAAGTCCCAGTCCTCCTCGGAGATATCGAGGAAGCTGTTCTTGATGCTGCCGACCGCGTTGTTCACGAGGATGTCGATTCCGCCGTGCTCTGCGATGAACTCGTCCATCATCCGGTTGATGTCGGCGCTCTTGCCCACGTTCGCCTCGTGCCAGCTGACGGTGCTACCAAGGTCCCGGACCATTCCCAAGGTCTCCACGGCGGTCTCGTCGTATACAATGTCGTTGATGCCGATATCGGCGCCCTCCTCCGCGAGCCGCAGTGCAATCGCCCGTCCGATGCCGCGCCGCGACCCCGTGATGAGCGCCTTCTTGCCTTGTAGTTTCATGCTGCTAACCTGCTTTCTCGTATCGCGTCGGATATTGCCCAACGGCATTGTGTCCTGTGCTTCTCCGTCATCGGCAAGTAGTAGTTTACCTTACTCTGAGAAAAGGATGAGACGCGCCATTCGCTCGACGATATCCCAGCGTCCTGATGCCACGAGTTCCTTGCGAAATTAAGGAAAGACAACCGACACGAATTTTGCCTGGTTCGACAAGCGCGCCACGAACAACGGCAATTGCACAAGGGTACTCGAACGAATACTATGGGGAGGGAGATCGGAACGGCCTGGTCGCGGCCTGACTAAGGGCCGCGCCGAACGATTTCTGCGTCGATGAACCTGCTCAAGGCGATGCACCCGGGCTCTCGGCTCCGTATCGGAGACAGTCGAGCGAGAATGAACAATCCGTTCGGTTCGAAGGACAAGCAGGGGCCGAAAACCGTTTGGATTACGGTTGCTTGCCTTCTGGCGGTAGCACTCACAGGCCTGGGTTGCAACCGTCAGGATCAGGCGGTCAAGTGGGGATACGGCGGGCCGGGCGCGCCGGAACACTGGGCCTCGTTATCCGATGAGTACGCGGCGTGCGACGACGGTACACAACAATCTCCAATTGATATTGCGGATGATATTGCCGGATACGGCACGGACGAAACCCCGCCCGTTTCGTTCTCATACGCCAGCGACGCCGTAGCCGTGCGCAACGACGCGAGATTTGTACACATTGACTATGCGGGGGGCAACACCCTGAGCGTTGGCCCACGATCTTACAAGCTGAAGTCGGCGCACCTGCATTCCCCTTCGGAACATCGCGTAGAAGGTACGAGCTTCGCGGCGGAACTGCACCTCGTCCATGCGGATGCCGACGGTAACTTGGCAGTGGTGGGGCTGCTGTTCAAGCTGGGTGCCCACAGCCCCGTGGTTCAAGCGATTCTTGATGCCGCCCCGAATCCTGGTGATACCGTCGGCACCAGCTTTATTCTCAACACCAAGGACCACCTGCCCGCGGAACTCGGCTACTACCGGTACGACGGTTCAAAGACGACACCTCCCTGCGATGAAACCGTTGAGTGGTATGTCATGCGCCACCCGAAGACCGTCTCCCAAGAGCAGGTCGATGACCTTCTCGCCTTGAGCGGCGGTCCTACCAATCGTCCTGTCCAGCCCATAGGCGACCGCGTGATAACGGCCCGGTAGGGGACCGCGAACGGCCGGTCTCGCGTCGCTAACCTGCTTTCTCTCGTATGGCCTTCGACACCGCCTGGGGATTCATCGGAAGCTCGGACAGCCGGAGGCCCACGGCGTCGTGTATGGCGTTCGCGAGCGCGGCCATGGGTGGTGAGATGTTGGCCTCGCCGACGCCGCGCACACCGAAGGGATGGCCGGGGTTGTTGACCTCGACAAGAACCGTGTCGATCATCGGAAGGTCGAGGGTCGTCGGCATCCGATAGTCGAGGAGGCTCGTGTTGAGCATCGCGCCGTCGTCGCTCATGAAGTACTCCTCGTTGAGCGCCCAGCCGACACCCTGGGCGGTTCCTCCCTGTATCTGTCCCTCGACGTAGCTGGGATGTATGGCGAACCCCACATCCTGGAAGGCGGTGTAGCGGAGGATGTCCACCTTGCCCGTATCGGGGTCGACCTCCACGTCGACGATGTTGGCCGAGTACGACCCGCTCTGGCCGACGGGGTTGAGGTTCGCACTCCCGACGACGGGCCCGCCCGTGTCCGGCAGCATGGCCGCGATCTCACGGAACGACAGGCGAAGCTCGGTGTCGGAGACGTGCTCCACTCCCCCGTCCTCGTACCGGACCTGGTCTTGGGGCACGTCCCAGATCAGGGCCGCGCGCCCGGTTAGCTGGGCGATGATGTCGCGGGCGGCCTCATGGGCGGCCCAACCGGACTTGAAGGCGACGCCGCTGCCCCCGGTGTTGGAGGTGAAGCCGATGGAGTCGGTGTCCCCAATGCTGGGATTCACGTCCTCGACGGGGATGCCAAGGACCTCGGCAAGCTGCTGGGATATGGCCGTCCGGGAGCCGCCGATATCGACGGAGCCTTCAACGAGGCTGACCCTGCCGTCGTCCATAACGTTGGCGATGACGCATGCAGGGCCGGTGTTATTCCGGCAGAAGCCCATGGCGACGCCGCGCCCGTGATTTGCGCCGTCTCTCGGCGCGACGTAGTGGGGATGGGAGCGAACGGCATCCATGACCTCGACTGCGCCGATGCGGCCGTTCATCACGCCGTCCGCTCTGCGAAGGCCTTCGCGCGCGACGTTGAGCAGTCGAAACTCCATCGGGTCGATGTCCAGCATCTCGGCGACCTCGTCCATCACCGACTCGGTCGCGAAGGCCACGATAGGAGCGCCCGGAGCGCGATACGCCCTCGTCGAAGGCTTGTTGGTGACGATGTCGTACCCGTCGATGCCAACGTTCTCGATGTTGTAGGGGGCGAATATGGCGGCGCACGCGGGCGCGACCGGCCCGCCGCCGTACGCGCCTCCCTCGAACAGGAATTTTCCTAAAGCTGCGGTTATCCGCCCCTCGTTGGTCACGCCGATCTTGACCCTCACATGACTCCCGGCAGTAGGGCCGGACGCCTCCAGCACCTCGGCACGGGTCATCGTCATCTTGACCGGCCTGGTGGACTTCTTCGAAAGCACTGCGGCCAGCGGTTCGAGATACGCGGTCAGCTTGCCCCCGAATCCACCACCGATCTCCATTGGGACGACCTTTACCTGCGAGATCGGGACATCCAGCAGGCCCGCCACCGCGTCCCGTATGCCGAAGTGCCCCTGGGAGCTGCACCAGATGGTCAGGCGTCCCTCAGGCGACCATGACGCCGTGCCGTTCTGCGGTTCGATATAGCCCTGATGGACGGTCTTCGTGCGGAACTCGCGCTCGACGATCAGGTCGGCTTCCGCGAACCCGGCATCGAGATCGCCTCTGACATGACGCTCCAACGAAGCCGCGTTGGGCGAATTGATCTCCGAGCCGGGAACCCCGTTGGATGGGTCGTCCCAGCCCTCGTGAAGAACGGGAGCGCCCGGCGAGACGGCGTCCTCGACGTTCGTGACGGACGGGAGAGGCTCGTAGGTCACGTCGATTAGCGCTATCGCCTCCTCGGCGACGTGGGGGCTGCTCGCGGCCACCGCTGCGACGGGATGCCCCTTGTACAGCACCTTGCCTTGGGCAAGGATGGCGTCCGTCCTATTGCCGCCCCCGCGCTGCATGGGGCCTGCGGGCGTAAGGTCGTCTCCGGTAATGACCGCGAGGACTCCAAGGAGGCTCTCGGCACGGCTCGTGTCGATCGACACCACCCGCGCGTGGGCGTGGGGACTGCGGAGCACTTTGCCGTGCAGGAGCCCGTTGAGGTCTATGTCGGCGCCGAACAGCGCCTGCCCCGTAACCTTCTCTATGCCGTCGTGCCGCACGGGGCGCGTGCCGACGACCTTGAATCGCGTCTTTTCTCTTTCTGTTGTCGTCATTGGTCTCCTGCTATTCGGTTATTTGCACAATCGTATTTTCGCCTGACCGCACTCTCTGGATTCCGGCCCCGTATCGGAGTACGGGGCAAGCTCTACGCCGGAATGACGGTATGTGGGCTTAGTGTCTTGTTGTCTACTGCATAGTCGGAACTGAGCGGTGTCATACTCCCAATTCGTGGTGATGCCGCCGTATTCTCGTCTGACCGCACTCTTAGTTCGTAAGAAAGGAATGAGACGATTAGAGACGGTGAGACAGTTTGAGAAAGACTCCGGGACTCTCTTTTTTCTCTTGTTCTCAAATCGTCTCGCTCCTTTTCACCGGTTCTATGGGGTTGTTTGAAGCTGTACCGAGACCCGAACCCGGCAGAACATGGGCCTGTGAGACGGTTTGAGAATTTTTCGTATAGTCAAAAATCTTGGGGCCTTTGTTCTCAAATTGTCTCACAGGCTTCGTGGGTCGGGTCGCCCGGTCCGTTTCCCGTTTCCGCGACGCGAATAGCATAGGTCATGCGTTCTTGTGCGTCAAAGTGGCGGGATAGTCATGACGAATCGGTGTAGCGTAGAAATCTCCTATTCCGTCCATCTTGTGGGGGCGCTTCTTAGCTGGCCGAAACCTAGCTCGTCGCATAGGTTTGAGAAAGCGGTACGACGAGCGCCCTGCCATTCGAGGTCGTCGAGGTTTTCGGTTAGCGGCACGTCGAGACGGAGGATCGCCAGTTCCTTGTACAGGGCGGCCGGGCCTCGGTTTTCGGCGAGAGTGGCGGCCATGCTCTTCGCGCCGCGCACCTTGACGTCCCACAGCATCTCGCTATCGGGAATGGCCTCGATGTTGCCATACCGGGCCAGCAGGGTTGAGGCGCTCTTCGCGCCCCAGCGCGGCACACCCGGAATTCCGTCCGCGCTGTCGCCGACGAGCGCGAGGTAGTCGGGGATCGACTCCGGAGGCACGCCGAACTTCTCGACGACCCCGGCCTCGTTCGTCAGCACCTCCCTGCGCCGGTCGAGGCTCACGATTCTGTCGCCGCGGACGACCTGCATCAGGTCCTTGTCCGGCGAGCAGATGACCACCTGCTCGACACGCGGGTCGTCGGCGAACCGGACCGCAGCGGTCGCGATGGCGTCGTCGGCCTCGTACTCGGTCATGGGCCACGTGACGATACCGAGTGCCTCGGTCGCGATCTCGGCGGGGTCGAACTGGGCGAGCAGCTCCTCCGATGTCCCCTCGCCTGTCTTGTAGCCGTCGAATAGGGCGTTGCGGAACGACTCGATGACGTGGTCGAAGGCGACGGCAACGTGCGTCACGTCGTCCTGACGAAGCAAGGCGAGGAGCGTCTGCAGGAGTCCGCGTGTGGCTCCCACATTCCGGCCGTCCGGGGCTATGGCCGGGAACGCGCCGAAGTGGGCCCGGAAGAGCTCGTAGGTCCCGTCTACAAGGTGGACTTTCATTCCTCGAAGTCCCCGATGGAGCGGAGGTAGCGGGCGTTCTCGGTTATCGCCGCTGCGGGGCCGCCCTGAACTCCGGCCGAGGCCTGGTGGACGGTGACGTATCCCTCGTAGCCGATGTCGCTCAGGGTGTCCATGATGTGCGGGAAGTCGATCCCTCGTCCATCCCATATGGGGACCTGATCGAACTCCACGCAGCCGCGACTCCATGTGTCTGCTCTCGTTTCGCCGCCCGGTCTGATGACCTGGTTCTGCAGATACACGTTCATCAGGTACGGCTCGAACATCTTGATCGTCTTCACGCGGTAGTCCTCGCCGCAGAGTTGGAGGTTCGCAGGCTCGTAAATGATGCCGAAGTTGGGCCTCTCCACCTGCCGTATGACCTCGACCGACCGCTCCGCCTGCTCGAATAGGCTGTTGTGGTGGCTCTGGTGGGCGAGGCGGATGTTTCGCTCCACCGCCTCGTCCGCCGCCAGCCGCGCCCATGCGATATCGTCTTCCGTCTTCATGCAAATGCGGAGGAGATCGCAGTCGAGGGCCTCGGCGAGATCGAGATACGGGGTGATGTTCCGAAGGGCGTCGGGACCGCGCTCGTTATTCTCGGGGATGGGGAAGTCGCCGGTTGCCATCGAGATCGCGAGACCGAGCGAGTCCAGGAACTCGCGCTTCTCCCGCGCGACCTCGGGCGGAGTGTGGGTTCCGACCTGCGACGCCCTCATGCAAACGGCGTGGAATCCGCTCTCTTTGGCCATTCGCGCCATGTCCTCCAGCGACATGGCGGCCTTGCGCTTGTCGAACATGTCCTCGGCAACGCGCATCGAGACGGAGAGCTTCAATTTCACCCTCACCCTAGCCCTCTCCCACGACGGGAGAGGGGATTTTCGCCAGCTGATTTATTCGGTGAATCTCTGATATGGGACGCTAGATCGAGCGTGCCGGTGTGGCCGCGTCGAATGGCCTCGCAGAGCTTCATGGTGATGACCGCGTCGTTCAGGTTCGACCACGGCGTGCGGTCTTCCAGGATGCAGTCGACGAAGTGCATGACCTCGTTGAAGCCGGGGGCTCCGACGGCATCGAGGTCGAGCGGCTCCTCTACCCGCCCCCCGACCTCTCTCGGCTGATTGCCCTGCGCCGAACGGTACATCTCGACCTTCTTTTCCCTCATCGTCAGGTCGAGGTAGGCCGAGAAATCCTGCGCGTGGATCTGCGCACGTTGGATGCGCCCTCCGACTCCGTACTGGCTCGTGATGGAACCGATGGCGCCGGTGTCGAAGCGGATGACGGCGTTCTGCCTGTGCTCGACCGGGCGATCACCGTCCGCGACGACCGAATAGACCTCGGTTGGAGTGGCCGCCATGTCCTCGGAGGGGCCAGCGAACCACCGCAGCAGGTCGACGTGATGGATGGCGTCAGAGATGATCGGTGCAGGCAGCAGCGAGTCGAACCTCTCCAGCGTTCCCGAGAGGGCCTTGTTATACACGGCTGAGCAGTTGACCGTCCCGCCGTGCTCCTGAGCCAACCTCCGCACGGCCAACACCTCAGGGAAGTACCGGCGGTTGAGCGAGACGATAGCCTTCGCGCCGCTCGCTGCCTCGGCATCGGCCATGTCCTGCGTTTCCGTCGAGTCCACGCCGGGCGATTTCTCGACCGAGACGTTGATGTCCCGTTCGAGGCAGTCGAGGACGATGGCCTTCAGGTGCGCCGGCATCGTCACGACGTGGACTATATCGAGGTCGTGCTCATCGAGCATCCTGTGGTAATCGGAATAGCCTGGGACAGACCACATCCGCGCTGCGTCCGCCCGTCGCCCGTCGTCCAGCTCGGCTAGGGCCACGAGGCTGACTCGCGGCTCGGCGGCGATCATCTCGAAGTGGCTACGGGCGTGCCCGCCGCATCCGATTACTCCAACACGCAACTCATCCATCTCGTGCTCCTATTCGATGACGCGGACCACAAGCCGAAAGCGCCTCATGCCGCAGGAGGCCCGCAGCTCCTCGAAGCTCAGGACCTCTGCGCGTTTCCATTTCTGCCCGTTCTCGAGGACCTCACCTAGAATCGGTTCGATCCGCCCGTCCTTGCAGTAAACCTGTCCGAGTGGGGCCCCATCTTCCGACACGAGGAACCACGCCGCGGATTCGTTCATTGACTTGCCGTTACCCTTCCAGCATACGAAATTCTTGCCCTTGCATTATGCCATGTCCGAAGCCGACATTGTACCGATGGTGGGAGCACGAACCTTCTCCCCAGAGAGGATGTCCAACATGTCTGCCAAGACAGTTCGTGGTGAGACTGTCGAACCATGAACGGGCATTGCCACCCTTCGACACGTTCAGGGTGAACGGAAGTCCATTTGGGCACTCTCTGACTGTACGAACGCCAAAACACCCCTTATCATTACCCCTCAGCAAACACGCCTACGGAATACTCTTTACTCGCATGACAGCAGGCCCTGACTGGCAAGCTATAGACAGATGGCTGATGGGCGAGGCGTTCGTCGGTTCACGGCTCGACGAGCACCTCTACGAGATATGCGAGCGCATCGGTCCGCGCTGGGCGGGCACGCCCGGCGATGAGGCGGCGGCACGATACATCAAGGCCAGGTTCGAAGAGTTCGGACTGAGCGACCCGCGATTGGAAGAGTTCGACCTCAAGGCGTGGGACTACTCGGACTGCGAGGGCCGCATCGTTGAGGACGACAGACCCATCTGGCTCGTTCCGATGATCCACTGCCCTCCGGTCGACCTCAGCGCCCCACTTGTCGATGTCGGTTTTGGAATGCCTCACGAGATCGAGTCTTGCGCGGACAGTCTGCCGGGGAGCATCGCCATCGTCGAAAACGGCGACGAGCCGTTCACCGACCGCATTCCTTTACCGGACCGTCTTCGTTCGCTCGCGGACGCAGGCTGTCTGGCCGCCATAGCGGTTGAGCCGACGGCAGGGGGCCACGTCGAGACCGTTCGGGCCACCGACAAGCGATGGAACGAGAAGGCGGGCGATGTCCTCCCGCACCCATTGCCGACGGTACAGACGAACCGGGAGGATGGAGTCAGGCTGCGTCGCGCTGCCGGCAAGACCTTCGCGCTGCGCGTCGAGAGCAGGGCGTTCACCGCTCCGTGCTGGAATACGGTCGCCGATATGCAGGGAGCGGAATGGCCCGCCGAGTCGCTCGTGCTTGGCGCTCATCAAGACACCTACATGGGTTCGCCCGGCGCAGTGGACGACGGCTCCGGCGTGGTCGTCCTGCTGGAGACCGTGCGCCTGCTTTCAGGTGTGCAAAGGGAGTTTGGCATAGCTCCAGGCATGAGCATCCGTTTCTGCACGTGGAGCGGCGAAGAGCAGAACCACCAGGGGTCAGCCGCCTATGTCCGCCGCCACTACGGCCCCGAACCTGAACCGAGATTCGTAGTGAACCTGGACGAGCTATCGGCGGGCCCGATGAAAGGTGTCGTCCTGCAGTTCCCCCACCTCCGTGGCCTCGTCCAGCGGACTCTGGACGAGCTGAACGAGGGGCTGAAGTGCCATGTCATGCCCATGCTCGACCACACGAACGACGGCTTCTCGTTCGCAAGAAGCGCGATTCCCTATGCCATCCTCTGGCGGTGGAGGTTCGTTGGACGGCATTCCGACACCAATTTCCGTGCGGAACCGTGGGACACCACCGATAAGGTCCGGACGCGCGAGTTGAAGGAGTACGTCGGGTATCTCTCGAGGTTCCTCCTCCGGCTCTCCCACGTGCCGCCCGCCGACTGGCCGCCCAACCCCGAAACGGTGGAGGGCGTCGAGGCCCAACTCCAACGCGAGATCGGCACCGTTGCGCGTACAATGTAACGTGTGACCAACTGAATAACGTCACCCTGAAGGAGAACCCCATTTGATCTACGACATGCGCACGTACGACATCGCGATGGGCAAGACCCCGGAGTATATGGCAGCAGTCCGTGAGATTGCCCTGCCGGTTCGCGAAAGCTACGGCGTCAAGCTGGCGGGCTGGTACTACACCGATGTCGGAGCACTGAACCGTGTCGTCCACATCTGGGCCTACCGCGACTACGGGCATTTCGAGGAGGCGCGGGAGGCCTTTCGCACCGACGAACGATGGGTGAACGACTACGTGCCGCGCGTAAAGGGCATCGTCCTGCGGCAGGAGAACCAGATCATGCGGGCGTCGGACTTCTTCGAGTCCATCCTGATGCAGGCGGACGCAAAGGACTGCGACGACACGGAAGCGGAATCCGGGGATAGCGACTCAAGCGTTGACGACGGTGATGATGCCGAAGCAGCCTCCGTCGACACGGAAGAGACTGAGTCCGCCGAGGAACCACCCGAGTCGGATTAGCCGGACGCGACCTCACGGAACCGGCGAATTATCGCCTCGTCCTCGCCTTCCATGAGATTTACGGGGCTGAGTCCCAGCGCTCGTCCGAACTCGCCCGGATAGCAGTACACCGGAGGGTCGCCCTGTTTGAGGGTCTCTTCGAGGTCCGCCAGATGCGTGCCTGAGCCGTCCTCGGCGTAGACGTAGACCCGCGGAGTCGCGCTCTCGAACTCGTCGAGCTCGGGCGTCGCGGGGAGATACTCGGCGCGAAGGCCGGGGATACGTCCGATTTCCGAGGCCATGTTCTCGCACATGGCGTTCCAACGGGCCGACTGGGCGTCGTGGTCGGTATCCACAAACAGCTCAAGAGCCGTGACCAGCCCGGCGATCTCCTCTTTGCAGACCTTCGCCGTCCTGCCGATTCCCTGGTTCGGCGCGCCGTTCATGGACGCGGCCTGGATGAGGTCTGCCCTTCCGCAGAGGATACCGGTCGACTGTGGGCCGAGAACGCCCTTTCCGCCGCTGAAGCTAACCATGTCGGCACCCATATCGACGTAGCGAGTGAGGTTCTCGGCGGGGGGCAGCATGGCAGCGGCGTCGACGATGACGGGCACGCCGCTGGCGTGAGCGATCTCGACGACCCGTGGCAGTGGAATCGAGCCGCTCTGCGGCATCGCGAAGATGTAGGCAACCGCGGCGGTGCGCTCGTTGATGGCCGCCTCAAGCTCCCACTCGAAGGCGCCGCCAGAGTCACCTATCTCGACCAGCTTAGCACCCGCCGCGCGGAAGCAGCGGTCGTACGTCACCCGCTGGAAGCGATGAATGACGATCTCGTTCTTCATGCCTGTGGTATCGGGCAGACGATCAATCTTCGCGGGATCGTCGCGCGTCATGCAGGCCGCCGCTTCGAGCAACATTCCCGCTGCCGAGCCCGCCGTGACCAGTCCCGCCTCCGCTCCGGTCAGGCGCGCGATCGTCTCCCCGGCCCGCGCGTTCAACTCCCCGAGGTCGACGAACCACTGCGCCGCCTCGTCCATCGCTCGCCGAACGGGCGGCGGCATGAGGCTCCCACCCACGTTCGTCCGCCAAGATGAGGCGTTAATGATTCTCCGAACTCCGAGTCTCTCGTAGACGTTTTCGCCGGGCATATCGGACTTCACTCCTTGCGGTTTTTCAGGTTATCAAATGCCAATTCACCGTGATGTCACCGCATTCACGCTTGGCTGCTTTCTCTGGATTCCGGCCCCGTATCGGAGTACGGGGCAGGCTCTACGCCGGAATGACGGAGTTGGGGTACATCTAAATGAATTGTTACATGGTCAAAATGAACTGGGATACGCCTGACACTTAGCTACGCGGCAGGCTTCCCCCAGATGATCACCAGCTTCAAAAGACCGTCTCCCGTGTTGCGGAAGCCGTGATCGATGCCGGGCGGGACCATGATGGAATCGCCGGCAGCGATAGGCACGTCCTCTCCCTCGACAGACATCACACCCTCGCCTTCGAGAAAGTAGTAGATCTCCTCCAATTCTCCGTCCCCCTCGTGCGTATGGTCACCCTCGGTGACACCCGGCTCCAGCTCCCAGACCTCCATGTGGATCGGCAGTTTGCTCTGCTCACGGAACATGCTGCGGCGTAGGATGACTCCCTCGCCCTCGTGAATGTTCGGGGTTTCGTGGACGTCTGACATCTCGTTCTGCTTGACGTACATGGCACTCTCTCGTTTCGCTGAATTTCGCACAGCATTGTACCCGAAACCGAGCGACGAACAATACGTCAGCGCATCGTAGCTTCTCGTCCACCTTGCGTGACTGCTCCGTCGCGGCGAAAATACCATACTCGCGCCAACCTTGCGAAAGACATGTGCCGTGCCGACACCCGACGACCTTAGCCTTGAATCATACGGCTACGACCTCCCGCAGGAGCTGATCGCGCAAACGCCGATCGAGCCTCGGGACAGTTCGCGGCTGATGGTCGTGAACCGTGGGGAGCGGCGTTTCGAGCACCGCGTCTTTACCGATCTGCTCGAGTACCTTCGTCCCGGTGACGTGATGGTGTTCAACGACAGCAGGGTGTTTCCGGCGCGGATGTACGGTGTCCGCGCGGACACCGGCGCAAGAATCGAGCTTCTGCTGCTCCAACGTCGCTTTCCAGGCGTCTGGCACACGCTTGCACGACCGGGACGACGCATGACGCCCGGCACGGCGTTCGAGCTGCGCGGGGGCACGGTTTCGATAGAGGGCGAGGTCTTGGAAGCGCACGACGATGGTTCCCGCACCGTGCGGCTGAGTGAAGAGGACCGGCTCGATGAGATCGGGGTGGTGCCGCTGCCGCCGTACATCCAGAAGCCCCTCGAAGACCCGGAGCGATACCAGACCGTCTACGCCCGCGAGCGGGGCAGCGTCGCCGCGCCTACGGCGGGCCTGCACGTTACGCCGCGTCTCATGGAGGAGATAAGTGGGAATGATGTCGAGACCGCCTTCGTCACGCTGCACGTCGGCTGGGCAACGTTCCGGCCCGTGCAGGTCGAGGACATCACCAGTCACGACATGCATGCTGAATTCTACCGCATTGATGAGGCCTCCGCGGAGACGATCAACCGCGCCAAGCGCGAAGGGCGGCGAGTCATTGCCGTCGGGACGACCACCGTCCGGCTACTGGAGTACGCGGCCTCGCTAGGTAGCGGAGAGGGCACGGCTACGGTCCCGGTGGGTTCGGGATGGGCGGATGTCTTCATCTACCCCGGCTACTCGTACCGCGTGGTAGATGCCCTCATCACCAACTTCCACCTGCCCGAGTCGACGCTTTTGATGCTCGTCAGCGCCTTCGCCGACCGTGAACTCATGCTCGCCGCGTACCGGGAGGCGGTAGACCGGCGGTATCGCTTCTACAGCTTCGGCGACGCGATGCTGATTCTGTAGGGGATCAGCCACGTGCCTCATCAATGTCGGAGGAAATCTGACCTTCTAACTCTTCAAGCGAGATGCCTTCGCCAGCCTCGATCTCGCGCTCGCCTTGTCTAATCTGTGCGATGAGTTCGGGATCGCTGAGGATCTCAACGGTCGCAAGAATCTCCTCCGCGCGCTCATACGCCTCCCACGCCACCATCGCTATGGCGGGCTGGCCATGTTTCGTTACGCGCACGACGCCCTCACCGGCGGATAGTTGATCCACAATTCTAAGGAAGCCTCGACGCGCGTCAGTTACGCTCAACTCTATCGGTTCGGTGGTGTTCTTCGTGACCATCGTTACGCCTCTCCTCTTCTTATGAGCCGCGCCAAAGATCGGTAGATATCATCCTTGGCACTTTCTCGCCGTACCCCAACTGCCAGGACAACGACAACACCGCGCAAGCGACGGACAGCGTAGATGATGCGGTAACGCCCGGCTGCGGGAATCCTCCGTCTGCCCGCAAACTCGTCAAGCAAGGCTTGTCCCTGGTCTTCAGGGGCGATTTTCAATCCCTTGATCTTGTCTAGAACCTGTCTCTGAGTCCTGCGGTCTCGAATTGCCCGGATCATCTTTGCCGCCGTCGGCGATACTATGATCCTATATGGTGTTTGAGACTGCATGGATCAGAAGTGCATTCAGTGTACACTATGTGCGATTGACATCCAACTTTGCCAGCATTGACGAACCTGTATCAGTTTAGTCGGTCGGGTGGTTGAGTCGGAGCTATACTCACGCCCCGGGTCATGGACTCCCGCCTTTGCGGGAGTGACGAGTGGGATGTAAGACCATCCTCAAAAACTGACCTACCGACCAAACTGATCCAGGCTCAGCATTGACACTTCCGGGATGTCAGCGTCCCGCCAGGTTACCAGTAGCGGGTATGCTCTACCCGAGCATGATGCGGAGGAGGGCCATGCGGATGAATAGCGAGTTCTCCGCCTGTCGGTAGTTTGCCAGTCGGGGGTCACTGACGAGCACGTCGAAGTCCCCGCTGCGCTGCATGGGATCGAGGATGACGCATCCGGGCTTGAGCTTCGCCATGAACTCATCGTCGATTCGCAGGTTGAAGGCGCCGCGCGACTTCAATAGCTGGGCATGGGCGACAGTGCGCGGGCCGTTCAGGTAGATCGCGTCGGCCTCCGATAGGGAGTCCACCGTTCCGGTCTCGAACATGACTCCCAGCGCCTCACACTCGGATATCACGTCGGGGTCGGCCTGACCGCTGAAGGGGACCTGCGACACGGTAACGTCCTCGTACATCGCCAGACCCCGGAGCAGCGCGCTGACGTTCCGGTGATCGATCCTACCCACGACGGCGATGCGCGCTCCGTCGACCTCGCCGATCTCTCGCTTGAGGGTGTAGAGATCGGTGAGGGCCTGGGTGGGGTGGTCTTCGAGGCTGCCGCCGTTGATGAGCGGCATCGACTGGGCCTCGGCCTCCTCTTCGGCTCGCTCCATGACCCCCTGATCGCTCGAGCGCAGCACGACCATGTCCATGTGCATGGCCGCGAGGTTGGCTATAATGTTCTCGATATAGTCCGGCGTGGTCACGGGGAAGAACTGGGAGGCGTCTTCGGTGAAGTAGGGCGTTCCGCCGAGCAGTCCCATCGCTCGCTCGAATGATGTTCGTGTCAGGAAGCTCGGTTCGTAGAACAGAAGGTACAGCGAACGGCCTCGAAGCGCATGCCCCTCGTCGCCCGACTCTCGAAGGGACTCCGCGAGCGGGAATAGCTCCGACTCCACCCAAACTCTGTCCAATTGCCCCGTCCTCGTAAGGCGCTGGAACCTTCTCATCGACGACTATCCTCCCAAATTGCTCATACCAGACTACCACATGACCGCCCCAGCGAAGGGTTCTGGGTGCTAGGTGCTGGGGGCTGGAAAACCCACACCGTTAGTCATTAGTTTCATGCCTGCCTACAAGACCCCAGATAATCTCGTAGAACTGCTGAACAGCGTCGTCCATTCGGCCTCTCAGACGGCCTTCTATGCCCCTCGACTATTGGGCATGACAGGGATAACCTCGCTGGACGAGTTCCGCGCCATACCCCCGACTCCGCTTTCGGAATTCCTGGCCCGCGACCTGCGCGATACCCTTGCCGAGCCGGGCAACGTTGACTGGATCGTGGGAGCGGACGGAGGTCAGTCCCCCACGCGGACGGCGATCGTCGAGAATGCGGACGAGGGGGCGATCCGGTACGACGTACTGGCCGACGCCGTCAAAGAACAAATCTCCCTCGACGCCTCAACGGTCTGCGCCGCCGTCTCGACGCCGGAGGGCCGGTACTTCGCCTCGGAGGTCGCCACGGTCCTGATCGCGGCGGGGGCACATGCTCACGTCTTTACGGATGAGGGGCGACCCCGAACGTATGAACGGCTCGATCTGCTAGAGCCAACTGTCGTGGTCATGCTCTCTCCACAACTGGAGGAAGACCGACTGCCCGAGACGATCAAGCTGGCGCTCACCTTCAACCGGGAGCACCGATTGATGCGGGTTCCACAGCTTGATGTGTATCACGTTGACGGGCTCGGCTTCCTTGGGCACTCTGCCGACCTCCAGACGTACACGCTCAACAGCGATGTCTACTACTTCGAGCAGTGTGCCGATGGTCGCCTGATCGTTACGCCGCTCTATGGACGTGTCCAACCGGCGTTGAGGGTGATCACTGAGGACAAGGTCGAGTTCGTGGCGGAGTCTGAGGTGCGGTTCTTGGAGTAATGTAGCTATCCAGCGCGTTTGCCGTGTCGAGCAGGACACGAGCGCCGAGCGTAGTGGTATACTCGCGTTCGGAATAGTAGGCGCGGCGTAGGGGTATTACTTTGGGGAGCGCAATGTACCGGGTAGGAATCGTGGGGGCGGGGCGCATAGGCGGTCTGCTCGAAGGGGAGCGTCCGCCGAGCGCGTTTCGCAAGCCACACAGCCACTTCGCGTCCTACAACGCCGTCGACGAGACCGAAGTCGTGGCGGTCGCGGGGCGGAGTGAGGGCCGCCTGAAGATGTTCACCGAGCGGTACGGGATAACGAACCTGTACACCGACTACCACGAGATGATCGAGAAGGAGCGGCCCGACATCGTCAGCGTGACGACCCAGACGATCCACAAGGCCGAGGTCATCACGTTCGCGGCGGAGCACGGCGTTCGCGGCATCTTCGCCGAAAAGGCCCTCTGCACGTCATTGGAAGAGGCCGACCGGATTAGGGATGCCGTCAACGCGAACGGCGTGGCATTCAACTTCGGCGCGGAGCGACGGCACCACGACGGCTTCCAACGGCTGCGAGAGGCGATAGCGCAGGGAGACATCGGCGAGCCGAAGTACGCTTTCTGCTACTGGCTCACCGACCTGATGAAGCACCACTCGCACACGATCGACACGCTTGCTTTCCTGTTGGGGGACCCTCAGCCGGTTTGGGCGGAGGGGAGGCTCGTGCTCCACGGCGACCCGCTGGACGACGGCAGTCGAAAGGGTCCCCGTGAGGGCACGGACATGCACCAGCGTCCGCTGCCCCTGCCGACGCTGAACGTTGCAGAGAACCGATTCGTGCCGCCGGACGGCATGGACTTCGCCGACCCGCTGCTCGACTTTTCGCGAGTGGGCTACGACAGCGGGGCCGAGGCGGTCTTCATTCCCTTGAGCCGCGCGACCGAGTTCGAGATACACGGGACAGAGGGCCGGGCGTTCGCATGGGACGACGGCGAGGACATTCGCCTGCGTCGCAAGGCGGGCGGGAGCGACACCGAGGAGAAGCGGTTCGTGGCGTCGGGCGAGAGTCCGACCGTGAACACGATTCACGACCTCGTCAACGAGCTGGAGACGGGCGAGCGCACGAGCGGCAACATCGACGTCACGCACAAGGTATGCGAGGCGGAGTTCGGTCTGGCCTGGTCGCACGTGCAGGGCTCGCAACGCATCGATCTGCCGGTCGAGATCAAGGGCCGTTCGCTGCATATTCCAAACCACTAGAGGGTTATAAAGTTCTAGATTCGTTGCGGACTGAAGGAAAGACACCCCCTCTCTGTATCTCTCCCCCGTCGAACGGGGGAGAGATTATCGAACCTTGGGCGCTATGTACGACTGCAGAGTCCATTGAGGGTTGGCTCCACATACCAAACCACTAGGCAATCTCACCAAGAACGGAGAATAGTACATTGGCAGGATTCATCACTCGACCGGTTGTAACGGGAAGGAAAGGCGTCGTGACTTCGGGGCACTACCTGGCAACGGCGGCGGGTTTTCGCATCATGGAGAACGGCGGCAACGCCATCGACGCGGCGGCTGCGATGTGCATCGCGGTCGACCTGATGGAACCGCAGAGCTGCGGCATCGGGGGTGAGGTCCCGACGCTCGTCTACCCCGCCAACGAGGGCAAGGTGTACGCACTCAGCGGTTTGGGCTGGTCGCCGCAGGCGTTCACGATTGATTGGTGCAAGGAGAACGATATCGACCTCATCCCCGGCGACGGATACCTGCCCATTACCGTGCCAGCAGTCGTGGGAACGTGGGCCGAGGCCGTCGCGCGCTGGGGGAACAAGAGCTTCTCGGAAATCCTCGCGCCTACCATAGATCTGGCGGAGAACGGGTACGCGCTGTACGAGGGTCTCTGGAACAGCCTCGTGGGCGGTCAGCGAAAGTTCACGGAGCTTTACCCGTCGACCGGCGAGGTCTACCTGCCGAACGGGGAGGTCCCTCAGATCGGCGACCTGGTCCGCAATCCCGACTACGCTGAGATGCTGCGGATCATGTGTCGCGCGGAAGAGGCCGCCAAGGGGAAGAGCCGGATAGCCGGAATCGAGGCGGCGCGCGACGCCTTCTACAAGGGCGAAATAGCGGAGCGCATCCTCGATTTCATCACCACCACGCCGGTCGAGGACGCCACAGGGAATGCGCACACTGCCCTCCTGTCCTACGACGACATGGCGGAGTGGCATCCCGCCGTCGAGGAATCGGTCATGGTCGAGTACAGGGGCCTTGAGGTCCACAAGTGCTCTACCTGGACTCAGGGGCCCGTGTTCCTGCAGCAGCTAACGCTGTTGGAGGGGTACGACCTCGCCTCGATGGGGCACAACTCGGCGGAGTATATACACACGCTCGTAGAGGCGTCCAAGCTGGCGTTCGCCGACCGCGAGGCCTATTACGGCGACCCTGATTTCGACGACGTTCCGCTGGACAAGCTGCTGTCCAAGGAGTACACGGCGGAGCGGCGGGCGCTGATAGGCGAGACCGCCTCGATGGAGCAGCGGCCGGGCGACATAGGCCGAGGCTTCCCCGACTACGTCCTCGAAGACGTGGCGGAGAACAACCGGCGGGCGCTGGGTGTCTCGGCGAGCGACCTCGTCGACCTCGGACTCAGTCACGCGCACGTCAGCGACACGACCCACCTCGACGCCATCGACGCGGCGGGCAACATGGTCTCGGCCACGCCCAGCGGCGGATGGATCGGCTCGTCGCCGGTCATCAGGGGGCTTGGCCTGCCGTTGGGCACGAGGGGGCAGATGTTCTACCTCAATCCCGACCGTCCGAACGCGCTGGAGCCGCGAAAGCGACCGCGGGCAACCCTGACCCCGTCGATGGTCACCAAGAACGGTGCGCCGTGGATGGCGTTCGGCACGCCGGGGGGAGACAGCCAGGACCAGATCACGCTCCAGTTCTTGCTGAACTACGTCGATTTCGGGATGAACATGCAGGAGGCGGTCGACGCGCCGACCTTCTACTCGAAGCACTTCCCGTCCTCTTTCTACCCGCGGAAGGCGTTCCCCGGTCAGTTCGACATCGAGGACAGGGTGTCGGACGCGGTGGTGGATGATCTGACCGAACGCGGCCACAGCGTGAACCGCGTCGACCCGTGGAGCAACGGGAAGGTCATGGGCATCCGCTACGATAAGAAGCGCGGCACCATGTACGCGGGCACGTCGCCTCGACGGGAGGTTGCGTACTCGTTCGGTTGGTAGGGGCGGACTTCCCTAGTCCGCGCCGGCGCCGACGGCGAGCTTGCTGGAGGCCGCCTCGATGTCGCGCATGAGCATGTCGTAGGAGTCGGCGAAGGCCTTGACGCCGTCCCTAAGAAGAACGGACGTGACGTCGTCCATGTCGATACCAGCGTCGCTCAGGCCGGACTGGACTCGCTCCGCCTCCAGGCCCGACTCGTCGACCGCGTGGTGAGCGTCAATGCCGCGCTCCATGAGCGTGTCGATGGTCGCTCGCGGCATCGTGTTGACGGTGTCCCTCGCCATGAGGCTGGTCACGTAGAGCAGGTCGTCGTAGTTGGGATTCTTTACGCTCGTGCTCGCCCAGAGGGGACGCTGGGCGCGGGCGCCGCTGCCGCGAATGTCGGCGAAACGCGGGCTTCCGAATTCCCTGGCGAACGTGCGGTAGGCGAGGTGCGCGTTGGCGACCGCCGCCTTGCCGAGGAGGGGATTCAGATCGTCGCGGCCCTCGGCAATCAGACCGTCGAGGAGGTTGTCGACGGCGGTATCGACGCGGCTCACGAAGAAAGACGCGACCGATGACACCGTCGATAGGTCGCCGCCACGCTCCTTCAACCGCTCCAGCCCGGAGACATAGGCGTTGACGACCCGCCGGTGCGATTCGAGGGAGAAGATCAGCGTGACGTTGACGTTGATGCCCTCGCCGATCAGGGTCTCGATGGCCGGTATCCCTTCCGGCGTCGCGGGCACCTTGATCATGATGTTGGGCCGGTTGATGTCGGAGAAGAGCCGTCGGGCCTCGTGGATCGTGCCGTCGGTATCGTGGGCGAGACGGGGACTGACCTCGAACGAGGCGAAGCCGTCGGCCCCGCCGGTCGCGTCGAACACGGGGCGAAGCAGGTCGGCAGCGTCGCGGATGTCGGCGATGGCCATCGTCTCGAAGATATCGCGAGTGGACTTGCCCGCCTCGGCGAGACTCATCAGCTCATCGTCGTAATCGGATGACTCGGTGATGGCCTTGTGGAATATCGTCGGATTCGACGTGAGGCCTGTCACCCCGTTGTCGATGAGCTCCCGGAGCCCGCCCGACTCGATCATGGCCCGGCTGATGTCGTCGTACCAGACCGACTGTCCCATGTCCCGGAGGCTCTGAATTGGCGTGACCATGCTGCAACTCCTCACTGTATCCCTGCCTTTCGGCAATTCGCCCCCATTGTAGCGCGTTGTGCATTCAGTGTCAGGGAACCTGCGGGAACCGAGCCTGTATCAGTTTAGTCGGTGGTACTAATTGGAGTGTTGGCCCCACCCGGGCCCCTCTGGATTCCGGCCTCCGCCGGAATGACGGGGATGGCTGATTTGGTGTTTGGGAGAAGCACACCGACCAAGCTGGTACAGCTTCGCGGGAACCCCCTCTCTGTATCTCTCCCCCGCCGGAGGAGAGACTGCGGACGGCTGTACTATAGTTTCCGCGCACGGGGCCCAACGCTGCTCAGGACGAATGTATTGCTTTCTTGACAGTCTTAAGGGGGTTATTCGTTGCTCACGCGGCGGCTGACCGGGGGCATGACAACGTTGAGATGGCAATGAGGAAAAAACGGAAAAGTGTTGCATTTTGTTGCATTTTGTTGCATTTTCCTTTTTATTGTCAATTTCGACAGGCCATTCCCGGAACGGATTTTAGGGCATTGCCCCCAATTAACCGTAGAGGCGATTCGAGCGCCATCCTCAGCGGCGAGATTGAAACGCCCGTGCTTTTCCTATAGCCTGTGTGCCCAAAATCCTGTAGCGCGGCAGGCCGGCACGTTCCGGCCTCCGCCCACCGAAAGGAATGAAGGCTCATGGACAACATCGACCTTGGGGGCTTGAACTACCTGGCCATCATCGCGGGGATCATCATCAACCAGGCCATCGGCGCGGCGTGGTACGGAGCGTGGGGAAAGCCGTGGATGGCGGAGGTCGGCTTCACGCAGGAGGACCTGGAGGCGATGAAGGGGACTGCGCGGCAGTGGTACCCCTACGTCGTGGCGATTGTGAGCGCCCTCGTGTTCATCTCCGGACTCGCGGTGCTGATCCAGGGCATGGGTGCGGAGGACTTCGTGGACGGCCTCACCCTTGGCCTCCTGGCGGGCGTAGCGTTCATCGTGACGGCGTACGCAACGACGTACAGCTTCGAGGGTCGCAGCCTCAAGCTCTTCCTCATCAACATAGGATACCCGGTGATCTCGTATGCCATCATCGGCGTCCTGCTGGCCGTCTGGCAGTAGGCCCGGAGGGCCGGTGTCACAAGGCATGTGGCAGGCGTGCGGGGCCTGAATCCGCCTTCTGGCAGGGGGGTAGCTCCTGACCTGACATTTCCTGGCACTTTCTGACATGGGTGTGAGGGGGTTATCACTGCGGGGGCGGGAGAGGATTCACCACAGAGGACACAGAGAACACAGAGGGTGTGGGGTGCGATCCGACCTGACATTTCCTGACACTTTCTGACATTCTTCGGTCTCGGACCGGTTCTTCCGGTTGGCCGGAAGGGTCTGTGCTTAATATAGTACGTTTGTTCCCTTCGGTCAAATCCGCGGATGCCCCCTCTCTGTATCTCTCCTACGTAGAACGGGGGAGAGACCGTGAGTGGCTTTCTGTATCTCTCCTACATAGAACGGGGGAGAGACCGTGAGTGGCTTTACGTATCTCTCCTCCGTCGAACGGGGGAGAGACTGTTTATTGGAGCCTGCGGATCAACTGGGAGCCTGCGGATCAACTGCGAACAGCGCTGGGGACGCAGTAGAAGATGTTTGTGGGCCAAATGCGGTGACGCTGCCACGTCGAAGGGCCGCGCGAAAGGTACCCTGAGGGTCTACAACCGCTTCCATAACCCCTTCAGGGCAATCGCATTTCGGTCAGAGCCAGTCTTTGGGAGAGTTGCCCAACCCACCCCCCCTCTGGACTCCGGCCTTCGCCGGAGTGACGGTTGACAGTGTTTCTACCAACTCTAAATGCGATTGCCCTGATAACCCCACTCCCTACGCAACACTTTCCACTTTCTCCTCTGATACCCTATACGCCCACCCCACTCCCGGAGACGAAACCGCCATGAAACGTCAGCGGACGATCTACTTCAACGACGCCCGGCACTACTACCTGTTCGTCTTTGAGCCGCCGATGGCCCTCGAGGACGCTTGGATTCCCGTCGACGAGTGCGCGGGAACGTCGGTCGACACCTTCATCTACGGCGTGGCCCGGGGAGACGGTCTGTTCTACCCGTCCAAGGTGGGGTTGCGATTCCGGGACGACACCCGAAGGTTCGAGTCCGCGCCCTACTACCGCGTCTGGCACAACATGCAGAGCCTCATCGACCGCGGCCTCGACCCGCTGACCGTGCTCATCGACCGGGCGCACGAGAAGGGCATGGACTTCTTCGCCAGCCTCCGCATAGCGCCGCAGGGAGCTTCCGACCCCGCCGTGAGCTCCAGAGAGGGCGGGCCGGGATTCCTCGACGACGACCTGCGCGAGCACAACTTCCTGCTGCTCAAGGAGATGGCCTGCGACTACCCGACCGACGGCATCGAGCTCGACCTGGCGGCGCCTCCCGGCGGAAGCCCATTCCTGTTTCGTGACGATGACGCCGCCGACGGGATGCCGGTCCTTACCGACTGGGTGCGCCGCGTGGCAGACATGGCCCGCAGCAGGCCGGGCGAGAGGGCGCAGGTCGGCGCAAGGGTCTACCCGACGGAGGAGATCAACACGCGAGTGGGCTACGACGTTCGCACGTGGATCGACGAGGGTCTCGTCGACTACGTCACGCCCATGCTCTACGCCCACAGCGTCGTCGATTCCAACATGCCGATCGCGTGGCTCGTGGAGGCGGCGGCAGGCACCGACACGTCGGTCTATCCGATGGTGTCCCCCTACTACGCCCGCGAAGCCCGCCAGAACCACACCCGCGAGTGGGCCACGCCTGAGATGATGCGGGCGGCAGTAGCGAATTACTGGGACATGGGCGTCGACGGCATGTACACGTACTTCCTCAAGTGGCCCATCAACGACGTCGGACGAACGATCCTCACCGAGATGGGCGACCCCGGCCTCGTGAAGGACAAGACCAAGCACTACCTCGCCAACCAGAGGACCGATACGAGCGACACTGTCGGCTACGACCTGCCCCTGCCGATCGAGATCGCGCATGACGACACCGGCACGTCTCACGACATCGACTTCTACGTGTCCGACGACGTTGAGGGCGACAAGAACCGCATCCGCGAGATCAGGCTCAAGATCCTCATCGCCGACCTGCTCGCCGACGACCGGCTGACGATCCGCCTGAACGGGGAGTCGTTGGAGAACGAGCTGTGCCGCCGCGATTTCGGGAGCTTCATCAACGCCTACTGGGCCCAGTGGCTTGAGTTCGTCCTCGAGGGCGTAAGGCCGCGCAAGGGCCGGAACGTCCTCTCCGTCACGCTCGACGAAAGAGCGGAGGGTATGGTCGGCGCCCTCGTAGTCGAGGACGTGGAGCTGATCGTCGAGCGTCACCCCTTCCCTTCGCGCTTCGGGCCGGGGTGAACGAACCATCTCGTGAGGGTTGCTACTCTCACCACCCTGCATGAAAAAGAGCGCGACCCGCCGGAAAGTGTTTGGAAACTGGACTCCTGCCTTCGCAGGATTGACGGTGTGGTGGTGGCATGGTGGCTAATTTCGAAGCAATCGCTCATGTCGGTTGTCACCGACACCACCAATCATGAAAGTGGCCGTAGGGGCGATTCGCGAATCGCCCCTACGGGAGATTGGACGGGGGTTATTTTCAGAGGAATCATCCATGCAGCCTTGCCGTCTGCACACCGAGGGATGCAAATGGGCACGTAGCGGGGACGGGCGACCACAAGGGCATCTGCTCCAACTAATTCACTTTCGGGGTATTTGCGGAGCGCCTGAAGCATTTGCGGTTAGCATATCGAGGGGTGCGTATGAGCGCCAGCCCGGGTGGTGCGGGCAGTATTGCCTCGTCGGGTATGTTTGGGGTGTGAATGCGGGTTCTGCGGGAAGGTCGAATGAAGCCCAGTTCCCGCCCTCGCTCCACGAATATCTTCACGGGATCCCTGCCTTCATAGGCATACTGTGGCGCATACTCAACCAACAGGCTGATGGACACCTCGAACGGGTCCACCCCGGCTCTGTGAGCTATCTCAAGCCTCAGCGACTGCAGGACTTGCGAGATAATCAACGTCGCCCATATCTGCTGGTAAATCACCACATGCTTGGAAGACCACAGAAGGCGCAGCTTCAGATGTTGCTTGATCAGTTTGAACGCCATCTCGATATCCCACCTGCGAGCGTAGACCTCGGCCATCGATGAGATCGGGAACGTATTTGGCTCAAGAACGTTGGTGATGTAGCGTCGCATGGTACTGCCCTGTCTGAACGTCACCAGCCGAACGGTGTATTTGGCCCGATCAGCGCGGTAGGCTCCCAGCCACACGATGCCGTCAAACACCTCGCCCCTCTGATAGAAGGTGTGTACGACCTTGTAGCTGGTCTTTGCCCTCAGCCTGCTCAGCCAATAGACATCCCTGTCTGTGAGCCAGTCAAACCAGGCGAAGCCGAAGTATCCAAGGTCTGCCAACACCAGTGTTCCGGCTGGCAGGTCTTGTGCCAACTCCCGCGCCGACACCTTCTCGTTCTGTTGGGGATTCGGATGAAGCTTGACGGTCCGCCACTGCTGTCGTCTCACGTCGAACACGCCTGCCAGCTTGCCAGGGAGCAGACGAGTATCGCCTTTGGGGATTCTTCTCAGAGGAGGAAGCCTTCTCGACATGGCGTCCAGGGTACTTTCGTCTATGCAGACCACCTGCTTGGCGAACGGCGCCAGTTGCTCAGATACCAAACCCTGCAATCGTTCTGTCAATACGCTGCTGATGTGCTTGAAGAGTCTCTCGAACGGCTCAGGTCCCGCGTCATGGAGCCGTTTGTAGACCGCTTGGTCGGTAACGGGAAATCGGGGGAAGAACCACAGTCCGTGCTCGGAGATAAGACGCCATACGGCCAGTTGGCTCTCAAACCCTCTCAGTACGCAGACCAGCAGTCCGGCCCACAGAGCCATGGCAGGCAGAATGCGGGGCCTGCCAGGGCCCTTGTCGTTGTGATCCGGCTCCATGTCCTCCAAACACTGCTGGAGAAACCCCTCTATGTTCCCGACCGTGTCTGGGTAGTCGTCGGCCTTGGTCGACATTACAAAGTTCCTCCTGCCGAGTAGTCATATCCTTTTACTACTCACAGGAGTACTATCCAAAGGGGAAAACGGTTCTCATACCAATTAGTTGGAGCAGATGCCACAAGGGTCGCCCCTACGACAGGTTTGCCGGGGCTTTTTTTTGTACCAATCGCCCATGTCGGTTGTCACCGACACCACCAATCATGAAAATGGGTTTGGCCTCGTCGTCCTCGCGTGGCAGAAGCCGGAGGATGGATTCCTGCCTTCGCAGGAATGACTGTGTGGCGGTGGCGTTGGTGCTCTGAAGGGCGGGTTTGAAACCCGCCCCTACGAATGCCGGTTGGCCGGGGTCTATTTTCAGAGGAATCATCCATGCAGCCTTGCCGTCTGCACACCGAGGGATGAAAATGGGCACGTAGCCGGGACGGGCGACCACAAGGGTTGACCCTACGACAGGTTTGCCGGGGCTTATTTTCGTACCAATGGTCCAGAGGTGCTGGTCACGTCATCAATTTGCAGAGCCTCTTGACAGGCCCCCGTCTTGACTCATATCATCACTGGCACAATTAGATAGAAGCACTGCCCGTTCAGGTGCCCACCTAGGGAGAATAGGGAAGGCGGTGAGAGTCCGCCGCGGTAGCGCCACTGTAAGCGGGATTTGGGGCCGAAGTCCACTGTCGAGGATTCGATGGGAAGGGCTAGGCCGATGAAATCCGCCCGCGAGCCAGGAGACCTGCCTGAACGGAAGGTGACCGCTCTCCGCCTTAGAGAGGGTCCCTCGGTCGTCGGGCATAAGTCCCGGACAGAGCGAACCAATGACCTCACGCGGAGAGCCGCGGAGGTCATTTTCGTTGAGGACTGCCAGCAGCATCGCGCTGAGGGGCTATCGCCAGTCCGGCGTCTCCACCCGGCTGGTCGTAGGCTCGTCCGTCCTTCTGCTACTGATTCTGGCAGCCGCGCTAGTCTCGCTGAGCTTGGGACCGGTCAACATTCCCGCAAGTCACGTCGCCTCGATTCTGCTTTCGTACTTCGGGCTGGACTTCACCGACTTCGGGCGAACCGAACAGCTTGTCATCGAGCAGATCAGGCTTCCCAGGATCGTCGTTGGCGCTTCGGTCGGGATGGCCCTGGGAGTCGCAGGGGCGACGATGCAGGGCCTCTTCCGCAATCCGATGGCCGATCCCGGCATCATCGGCGTCTCCGCCGGGGGCGCATTGGGCGCCGTCGTCGCCATAGCCACGGGCATGGCGGGGCTCTTCTTTCTCGCACTGCCGACCTTCGCCTTCGTCGGCGCAATAGCGGCGTCATTCCTCGTCTATGGCATAGCAGCCGTTGGCGGGCGTTTCTCGATGGCTACCCTCCTGCTGGCAGGCGTCGCGGTCAACGCCTTCCTCGGAGCGGTCGTCACCGCAATCATCATCCTCTTGCCCGATAACGAAGCGCTTCGGGAGATACTTTTCTGGCTCGCCGGGGGACTCGACTCCCGCTCCTGGGAACATGTCCGCATTTCCACTCCGCTCATCCTCGGCGCTACCGCAATGATCGTGCTGATGGCGCGCGACTTGAACCTGCTCATGTTGGGCGACGACGAGGCACGGTCGATGGGCGTCCGAGTGGGCATGGCTCGGCCCGTACTCCTCGCGGCAGCGTCTTTGACGACCGGGGCCGCCGTGGCGGTGAGCGGCACCATTGCCTTCGTCGGACTCGTGACGCCCCACATCCTGCGGCTGGCGCTGGGGCCCGACCATCGCGTACTGATACCCATGAGCGCCGCGGGCGGGGCCGTCTTCGTCATCGTCGCCGATACGGTAGCAAGGACCATCGTGCAGCCGGCAGAGTTTCGCGTCGGTGTTCTGACCGCCTTCGTCGGCGCGCCGTTTTTCATCTTTCTGCTCATCAAGAACAAGCGTCAGGCCTACTCGCTTTGAGAGCGGGCCTCTTCACAGGAGTCATAGTGACCATTCGACAGGTTTGCACCCTTATCGTCCCTCTAGCCGTCTTGCTTGCATTGACGTTGGCGGCATGTTCGTCCGAATCCGCGGAGCCAACAGCCCCCGCCGCAGCACTGACCGCGGTACCGACCGTCGCTCCAACCGCGGCGCCGACCCCGAGAACGGTTTCGACACCAACCCCTGAACCCGCCACCAAGTCGCTTGAAGGTGTCCGGGGTATCGTTGACCCGACTAACCTCGGCTGGCCGCGCGAAGTCGAGGGCCTGAACGGGCTTGTGAGCATCCCTTACAAGCCGCTCCGTATCATCACCGCTTCTATCGGACACGATGAAATCACGTTGGCCCTCGTCCCCAGCGACCGGCTCGTGGGAGTCGGAAGCGTCTCGAAGAACGCGACCTACTCCAACATCGCCTCGCTCGTCCAGGATATAGCGGAGATCTCTCGCGACCCGGAGACAATCGTGGCCCAGGCTCCGGACGTATTGGTGACAAGTCCGTTCTACCCCGCGGAGGCAATCGAGGCCCTGTCGAAGACCGGCATCCCCGTCGTTCAGACCGAGTTGAAGCACGACCCCAAAGCGCGGATCAACAGTATTTTGCTTATGGGGTATATTTTCGGTGAGGAGGAGCGCGCCATCGAGTTCGCGGCGGAGGTGAGCGGCCGGCACGAGTCCCTCGTTAAGGTAACCGGCAAGGCGGAGCCTAAGCCAAAGGTACTTGCGCTTACACAGTACTCGGATAAGCTGTGGGTCGCGGGCGGCAACTCCTCCGAAGGCGGCGTCATTACGGCTGCCGGTGGAATCAACTTGGCCGAAGAAGCGGGCATCGAAGAAAACCAGACCACCAGCCTTGAAGGCGTGATCGCCATGAACCCTGAGGTCATCGTCATCGCCCAGCCGCTCGAGTTCGGCGCGGAAGAGTTCCGGCAGAGCCTCCTCACCAACGAGGCCCTCGCCGAAATTCCGGCGATCAAGAACAACCAAGTCCATATAGTTGAAGGCAAGCACTTCACCACGCTCTCCTTCTGGAATATCCGTGGGGCAGAGGACCTCGCCCAGATTCTCTGGCCGAAAGACTTCCCGGAACCGTCGAACACCCCCTTCAGCCTCGCCGAGTAACACAGCATGAACGGAAGCGGACCACAGGCAGTTTGCGCCCAGAACCTCACCTATGAGATCGAGGGCAGTATGCTACTGGACGGCGTGGACCTGCACGCCGACCGCGGGCAGCTTGTCGGCCTCATAGGCCCCAACGGCGCGGGGAAGTCAACGTTGCTGAGGACCATATCGGGCATCCTGCGATATCGCAGCGGCGCGGTACGGCTCGAAGGCGAGGATCTGCGGTCCCTGTCGCCCAAGGATGTGGCGGCGACCCTTGCCCTAGTCCCGCAGATCGCGCCGTACACCTACGGATTTACCTCTCTCGAACTCGTTCTCATGGGCCGTTATCCTCACTTGGGACGCTTCCAAATCGAGGGCGGGGAAGACGACCGAATCGCACGCGACGCGATGCGGCTAACCGAGTCCGAGCAGTTCGCCGACAGGACGCTCGACACCCTGTCCGGCGGAGAGCGCCAGCGGGTATTCGTCGCACGCGCCCTGGCGCAGCAGCCGCGTATCCTCCTGATGGACGAGCCAACCGCGAACCTGGACGTCCTCCATCAGCTCAAGGTGCTCGACCTCGTGCGACAACTCGTCGACGACGGCCTCACCGCCGTGGCTGCCATCCACGACCTGAACATGGCGGCGCGTTACTGCGACAGGCTGGTACTTCTGAACCGCGGAAGGGTGCTCGCAGTAGGGTCACCCGAAGAGGTACTTACGCCGGAAACGATAGAGTCCGCCTTCGGTGTGAAGTCCGGAGCGTACAGAGATCCAATAACAGGTTCGCTGGCAATCAGCTTGATCGGTCCGGCGGACGATCATCCGCACAACGGAACGGGCTTCGCTCCAACATCGTAGCAGAAAGGGCGAGAGTCCCAGACGGCCATGGAGTAAAAATCCCTCCTGAGAGGTGAGCCATGAGCGAACGTGATCCCGCGACGCCGCCGGCTCGGCTGGTCAAGCCACATCACCATGGTGGCCCTCGGCCATATAATACCATTTCTGTGTGATGCCGCCGTATTCTTACTGATCGGGCTCTCTGGATTCCGGCCCCGTATCGGGGTACAGGGCAGGCTCTTCGCCGGAATGACGGATGGGAACGCTGGTCATGCATATTGCGACGTAGTCAGAACGAATTGGTATAATGTCCCGTGCGAGTCCGTAGTTGCCGTCCGCCACCCACCCATCACCCCGCAGCGCCTCCCTCACACTCTCTCTGAACTCGTCGTTAGGCGTCTCAACCCAGTTCGGCCGAAACCGGTAGTAGTCCAACTCGAAGTGAGGCATGTCAAGCGCCTCGGCAATCTGGCGGGCGAGCGTGGGCATCTCCGCGCCCGTGGTGCCCGATCGGTGTTCATCAGGCGGCCTTTTGTACCTGTACGTTGAGAGTTGACCATGTTGCAACGTTCGCAGTACAGCAGGCCTAGGGCCACTTGCGAACGTTCGAACCGGTCAGTAGGGCGGTTGGCAGACCTGTTCGAGGAGAGCCTCGCCGCCTTGCCGGAATCCGATGGCATGTGTCACTTCTTCTCGTAGGTCAGGCGGTGACGCAGCCCATCTCCGGAAGTCCTTAGTACCTGTTCAGCTTGGTAACCCTGCCCCCAATGAGCCATTCGGCCACGTACAGGTTGCCATCGGCGTCCACGGCCAACCCGTGAGGGCTGTTGAACTTGCCCGCCTCCAGGAGGCTGGTGGGTACTATCTGCCCCTCATCGCCCGTATTGTTCGGCCAGCCATCCACGTCGCACACCTGCTGGTTGTCGCCGATGTACGTGAGCAGTTCGTCGTTCATATCGGTGACCGCCAGGCGCGCGCGAAGCTCGGCGATTATCATCAGATCGCCATAGGTCGCGAATCCGCTTGGCGTGGTCAGGAAATCGCTGCCGAACGACCGCCTGAATCCACCCTCCATATCGTAGACCTGAACGCGGGCGTTGGCACGGTCTGCCACATAGAGCTCCGGTTCGGACTTGCGATAGTCGATGAAGATGCCGTGTGGACAGTCGTACGCCCCGGCCCCCTCTTCGCCGTTGATGCTGCCGACATGCTCGCCGTCCCTCGTGAACCTGTGGACGTAGTACGCGCCGTACCCGTCGCCCACCCAGATGTCGCTGTTGCCCCCGGAACGCTCCTCGTGTACCGCGACGGTTGTGGGGGAGTAGCGTGTGCTTTCGTAGACGGGAAGGGGAGGCGTCTCCAGCCTCATGACCACTTCGCCGTCCAGCGTCGTCTTGAACACCTGGCCGGACGCATCGCCTGCGCCCGGAGGATACTCGTAGCCGTGAACGTGGTTTCTCTTGGAGCCGTTGTCCGCTATCCACAGGTACTCGACCCCGCCCTCGTTGACGAGAGTCATCCCATGCGCGTCCGCAAAGTCGCCGCGCCACGAGGATATCAAGTTCCCGTCGCCGTCGAAGGTCATCACTTCCGGGTCGCCGGGGTGGCAGGTTACGACGTTTCCCGACTCCGTGACCACGATGCCCGGATGCGCCCATCCCTTGCGGGAGCTGTCGCTATCGGGAATCTTGGCCCAGTTGTCGATCCAACTATAAGAATGCTCTTCGCTTCCTACCTGCATGACACAACCTCCTCTACTTGCCCGGATTTCATTGGTAGGGGCGGGTTTAAAACCCGCCCTGTGGTTGTTGAACGCGAACCCGACCCACTATTGCCACCCGTTATTTCAAAGATTTCGGTCTACTAGCGCCTGTCTGAACCTGAAGCGCGCCTACCGTTCCCACACAAGCGAAGCACGGACCGCCGCAACTTGAGAAGAAGGCGCACCACAGGGGATGGCGTCAGAGTGTTGACGCCATCCGCATTCCCTGCCCCTTTGATCTGTCGTGACTGGACACGAACCCGCGCGTTCCGATTATGGATTCAGGATGACCTTGGTGTACCCGTCGATGCGCTTGTCGAACTTGTCATAGGCGTCGACCGCATCGTCCAACGGCACCTCGTGGGACACCACGAAGCTGGGAGTGGCCTTACCGGATATGATCAGGTCCCGAAGGTAGGCGTTGTACTGCTTCACGTTGCACTGACCCGTACCCAACTTCAGACCCTTCTCAAAAAGCTTCCCGAAGTTGATGGACAGAGCGCCCTTCTTGGCGCCCTCGTCCACTCCGCCCGGGTCCGAAGGCACGTACAGCCCTGGGATGCCCATCATCCCGGTCGGGTTGATCAGGTCGATCATCTGATTCAGGACCACGTTGGGGATTTCGTCCTGCTCGCCGCCCGCTGCGGACGACCCTTGAGCGGCGGCCTGATAGCCCACGGCGTCGACCGTCTTGTCAACGCCGTCGCCTCCGCGCATGTCTCTAATCTGCTGCACGGGATCGCCGTCGTCGAAGTTGATGGCGGTTGCGCCAATCTCGCTGGCCTTATCCAGGCGCTCCTGCACGTGGTCTATGGAATAGACCTCCGCCGCACCTCTGATGATGCAGCTATAGGTGGCCATCAGACCGACGGGGCCCGCGCCCCAAACGGCGACGCTCTCGCCGGGGCTGACGTTGGCAAGCTCCGTGCCGTGATAGCCGGTGGGGAATATGTCCGCCAGAAGCGCGAAATCCGACTCGAACGCATCCCCGGCCGGGAGAGGCAGGCAGTTGAAGTCCGCGTGAGGCACCTGGAGATACTCGGCTTGACCGCCGCGCCATGGCCCCATTGCGACGTATCCATACGCGCCGCCAGCGAATCCGGGGTTGACCGTGACGCAGAAGCCCGTAAACCCCCGCTGGCAATTCTTACAGAAGCCGCAGCCAACGTTGAACGGCATCACGACCCTGTCGCCTGCTGACAGTGACTTGACGGCGGACCCGACCTCCTCGATCACGCCCATGTTCTCATGGCCGAAAATGATGCCCGGCTCCGCGGCGGTCCGACCCTCATACATGTGCAGGTCGGAACCGCAAATGCAGCTGGACGTAATCTTCACGATCACGTCATTCGGATGCTGCAACTCGGGATCCGGAACTTCCTCTATAGATACGCTGAACGGTCCCTGGTACACAACTGCTTTCATGGAAACCTCTCCTTCCCCATTCGGACTACTAAAGCTGTGCGGTCAGTCTCTTGGAATCGCCGCAAAGTGTATCAGGCTGACATACAGTTGTCTAAAGGGTGTTTCCGTAGTACGTCATCCTGAGCCGAAAAGGAGCGCAGGAGAAGAACCTATCGTCTCTGACGGTTGGCCATTCACGAGATACTTCGGTCTGCGCCCTTAGCATGACCGACAGCCTGAGCCGGTGACACCTTTCGGAACACCCTCTTACAATTTCAGCACCGGTTGAAAGGCGGAACAAGCCAACTTCCTTCCGGCCTTTCTTCGGGAGCGTGTGCGGTTGTCTTCCTCAAACTCCCGAATACGTTGCCCACGCGGAGGCTAAACGTCCTTCATGAACTCCTCCCAAACCGAGGTGGAACATATAACTCGCCATAAACGCTGATTCCTTCCAGTAGGAGAAACATTGAACCCACCCACAGAGGGATTCCGCAGGAGGCTGAAGTCTTCTGGGGGTTTCAACTCGTACGTCCGGTAGATGTCATAATGTTGAGGGTAGTTGGTCCCCAAGACTGGAGCACGATCTATGAGCACGTACGACGCTGACTATACCAAGAGATTCTATAATGCATATGGGCGTCATGAGTGGGACAGGCTCGAAGTAACAGCCTACGGGCACTTACAGGCGATAATCCACACTGATTTCATCGAGCGCTATGTACGTCGAGGCGACCGAGTTCTTGACGCCGGATGTGGCCCAGGGAGGTTCGCTGCCATTGCCGCCAGGCTAGGAGCGACGGTCACGGCTTTGGATCTGTCGGAGCGTCAGCTGCAACTCGCCAAGGAGAGAATCGGCGAGGCAGGACTGCTAGACGAGATTGATGCCTTTGTGTCCGCGGATGTCGCGGACCTATCCATATTCCCCGATGGCCACTTCAGTGCAGCTATCTGCTATGGCGGTGCTCTCTCTTATGTGTGTGAGCAACGTCATAGGGCTGCCTCCGAGCTTGTTCGAGTCGTTCGTCCGGAGGGTATACTCCTCGTAAGTGTGATGAGCCGGTATGGCCGGATGGCTAACATGGTGCGAAGCCCGGTGATACCCGCCCTCAAGGACCCTGAAGGATGGCACATCCGGCGCATTGCCGAGGATGGCGACCTCCCCGGTTTTCTATCGCGACGTGTGAACATGCAACACCCGCCGATGCACCTGTACACGAGCGACGAATTGCGCGGTCTGCTGCCCGCCTGCCGGGTGTTGGAGTTGGCGGGCAGCAACGTGACGACCTTTGAGGGCTCGACCGCTATAGACGAATTGCTGAGCGACCATAAGTCATGGTCTACAGTTGTTAGCCTTGAACGGGAGATGAACACTCAGCCTGGGCTTGTAGACAGTGGCAGCCACATCATAATCGCCGCCCAACGGACCGAGGTATAGCATTTCGTGCTGCGCTGCGAGAGCCAATTGGGGCAAGTTAGGGACCTCCGCCTCACGAGACTCGAACCGCTCACTATGGTCGTGATTCCCCTTGCCGAGGGCGGTCACCTCCGACTATGGGCTGGTTACAAGTCCACTGTCCACGAGTACGTCAGTTTTTGTATATTGTCTATTGCGAATGTTCGTAGTTGACTAAGCGCGTGGGAGCCTCCCTTGCATGCTTCAACTGTCACGACCGATTCGCGGCATCACCTTGGTGGCAAAGGTCTCCAGGTTCGTTAGGGATTTGCTCAACGGAAGCCCCATGTGTGAGAACTCGACAAGCAAATAGTCCAGCTGGCAAACCTCCCGCAGCTCCTGAACCCTCTCCACCACATTTTCTGGGGATCCCACGAGCAGGGTGCGTGGCTCCAGGAAGTCCCAGTCGAGATTCACGTCCGGCTTCAAGACCTCGCCCGGATTGGTGAAGACCTGCCTGGCGCGAAATGGATCATTGAAGATGAATGAGGACATGATGCCTTCTTCCGCATCTCGGCGCGCCTCCTCCATGGAAGAGGCCACGTAGGTCGAGCGCATGACCGCCTGGTCTTCTCCCACGGCGAACGGTCTTCCCTCCAGTTCGCTCCTGACCTGTGCGTAGAGTTCCATTCGCTGCCTGACCCTGAGAGCGGGCGGCTGCCAGTAGCACGCCTTCAATCCAAGTTCGGCCGCGGTTGTAACGGATCGGTCTGTGGAGACGGTCATCCACAGCGGTGGGTGCGGCTTCTGGTAGGGCCTCGGCGTCACCCGAAGCTTCGTCACCCGGTCTCCGTCCTGCCATTCGGGATTCGACGGATACTTCGGGTGAGAGAAGACGGTGTCTTCGACAGGGAAGGTGTAATTGCTCCCCTGGTGTGAAAAGTATTCGTTGGACCAAATCTCCCGCACTACCTCCACCGTCTCCGTAAACAGTTCCCTGTTTTCCTTGTCCTTGCGAGGATCGGCGTTGGGATGAAACTGCGGACCCTCGTAGGGCCAGATCCCCCTGCCGAAGCCGACCTCCAGGCGGCCCTGGGTCATGTTGTCCAGCGTCGCAAGATCTTCGGCAAGCCGTATCGGATGCCACCAGGGAGCTATGTTCGCCATCTGGCCGATGCGAATCCTGGATGTTCGCGCCGCAAGGTCCGCCCCGAGCAGAATCGGGTTCGGAAGATCGCCCACTCCATAAGGCCCAAAGTGGTGCTCCCCGAGCCACATGGCCTCGAAGCCGAGCTCCTCGGCCAGAATGGTCTGCTGTCTGAGGTTGTCAATGTGTTCCTCAGCGCTTGTGGCCTCTCCGGCAGACCCCGCCACGGTTGTGAATGCTGCGAACCTCATGCCTGGAACCTCCCCTTCATTGGGCTCATGAAAACTAGTACCGATTCCATTTGAAAATGACAGTCGAATTGAGTGGCGAGTATCCCCTCTCCCGTCGTGGGAGAGGGCTAGAGCCTGCCCCGTACTCGATACGGGGGTGAGGGTGTCTTGAGTAACCTGCCAAAATCATATGGAAGCGGTACTAGTCCGGTGCTGTTCATTAGTAGGGACACAACTGACACCATGTCTCCCGTCCTCGGACGTTTGCAGGCGCTGCTTTGCGCCCCCGAACGGTCGTGTTACGCTTTGGGCCACCTTACTACAAGGAACCTGCGCCATGCCATCAGGCCGGAATCGGGGTCTCGTCCAAACCGTGCTGGGCCCTGTACATCCGTCGGAACTGGGCTCCACCACGACTCACGAACACCTCTACGCCGACTTCTCCTTCATGTACCGCCCGGCCCAGGACTCGCCGTCACCGGAACTGGCGGCGGCGCCCATAACCCTGGAGAACCTCGGATGGATACGGCGCAACTACTACAGCAACCGCTCCAACCTTGAGCTAATGGACCTGCATACCACCATAGAGGAAGTCCGGAAATACCGTGAAGTCGGCGGCGGCGCGATCGTGGACGCGACCACCACGGGAATCGGACGCAACTCGGGTGCGCTGGCCCAAATATCCCGAGAATCGGGCGTTCACATCATCATGGGCGCGGGTTTCTACGTTGGGGCGGCTCATCCGGAAGACATGGATGAGCGAAGCGCGGACGATCTTGCTCGGGAGATTATCGGCGACATCGTTGACGGCGTTGAAGGCAGCGGCGTGAGAGCGGGCATAATCGGGGAGATTGGCTGCACATGGCCTCTGGCCCCGAACGAGCGCAAATCTCTGGCGGCGGCGGCAATCGCCCAGAGAGAAACGGGCGCGGCGATACTGATCCATCCCGGACGACATCCGGATGCGCCGTTGGAGATCATGGAAGTGCTTGCGAACGGCGGCGCGGATATATCCCGGGTGATTATGGCGCATCTGGACCGGACCGTGTTCGAGTTCGACGCGCTTCAGAGCATTGCCGCGTCGGGTTGTTTCCTCGAATGGGACCTGTTCGGCAATGAGGGTTCGTACTATCCTCTCGCCGAAATCGACATGCCCAGCGACGCCCAGAGGCTGGATTTCATAGAGCGCATCACCGACGCCGGCTATTTCGACAAGATCGTCATCGGCCAGGACATCTTCACGAAACACCGGCTTGTCAGATATGGCGGGCACGGCTACGGCCACATTCTCGAGAACATCGTTCCCAAGATGCGGCGCAAGGGCTTTTCGGAAGATACGATCCGAGCGATAATCGTCGGCAACCCGGCGAGGATACTCGCTATCGCATAGGGCCCGCATTGCGGGCACCAGCACAGGCGACCCGACAAGCATGTCTTTGCACCGCTGGGACATAGGTGGAACTCCTTGATTCCAAATAGTCTCATCAATGGACGTGAATCCTTCTGTCCACCGACCCTTGCGTCAACTCCGGGTGCCTGCGCTGACGCCCACCGTTCTGTTTCCCTTCTTTCGCACCCCCGCCATTACCCCATACCCCTTAATGTGATATCGTTCGAGCACGGCTAACTATTCGAGATAAGCGGCGTTATAATGGCAACTCAATAGCATATTCTTCGTGAAGGAACGTTCACGGAAGGTATCCGTTCGTCCTAAGGAGGCTGCATTGCAAAGTATCGATCAGGCGCATCAGGTTGCGCAGAGCATCGTAGAGAACATCAAGAAGATCATCATCGGCAAGGACAGCGCCGTCGAGCTTGCCGTCGTAACCCTGCTTTGCCAGGGCCATGCCCTCATCGAGGACGTGCCGGGCGTCGGCAAGACCATGCTCGCGCGGAGCCTCGCACGCTCCACCGGCTGCGCCTTCCGCAGGATTCAGTTCACGCCCGACCTCCTTCCGAGCGACATCACCGGGGTGTCGATTTACAACCAGCAGACCGGTGAGTTCGAGTTCAAGCCGGGCCCAATCCTCTCGCAGCTTGTCCTGGCAGACGAGATCAACCGCGCGACCCCGAAGACCCAGTCCGCCCTCCTCGAATCCATGGACGAACAGCAGGTCACCGTGGAAGGGACCACGCATCTTCTTCCCGCTCCGTTCACCGTCATGGCTACCCAAAACCCCATCGAGTACGAGGGCACGTTCCCCCTCCCGGAAGCGCAGCTCGACCGGTTCCTCACCACGATCAGGCTCGGCTATCCATCGCTGGAGCAGGAGTTGGCAATCGTGAGCAGCCAGGAGCATGCCCACCCCATTGACAGCCTAGAGGAAGTCGTCTCCGCCGAGCAGATCCTGGATGTTCAGCAAAGCGTGAAGAGCGTATACGTCGACGACCTGATCCGCGAGTACATCGTGACGCTCGTCGACCGGTCGCGGACTCACCCCGACGCCGCTTTGGGAAGTTCGCCTCGCGGCTCCCTGGCTCTCTTCCGGGGCGCGCAGGCACTGGCGCTCGTCAGGGGCCGCGACTTCGCCCTGCCGGACGACGTGAAAGAGCTGGCCGAGCCCATGCTCAGCCACCGCATCATCGTCTCGCCCGCGGGCAGGATGAGGGGCGTGCAGAGCTCGGACGTGGTGGCGTCGCTGGTTGAGGAAGTCCCCGTTCCGGGCGCACAGCCCGCAGGATGGTTCAAGAGGTGAAGCAGCTTCTGGCCCGTCTCGCTATACGACCGTCGATCAGGTTCGCGCTTGTCGGGATCCTGCTCGTCATCTCGGTCTTCACGGGAATGGCGACCGGCTTCGATCTCTTCTACCGTCTCACCTACATTCTCATCGCAACCCTCATCGCCAGCTACATCTGGGTCCAGCTGATGCTCCGTGCCCTCCGGGTGGAGGTGACGGGCAGACCCCGGCTCGCCCGCGTCGGGGACGAGATTCTAGAGACGATTACCATCCACAACAACTCCACCCTGCCGAAGTATGCCCTCGAGGTCTCAGACCTGGCCGACATACCGGGTCACAAAGGGGGCGTCGCCGTGAGTATTGGGTCAATGGACCACGCTTCATGGACCATGCACATTCAGACCCGCACACGCGGCATGTACAACCTCGGTCCCATGAGGCTCGTGGCGCGCGATCTGTTCAACCTCTTCAGCAAGGGCAGTGAGTTCGGGGAGCGCGACGACATAACCGTCCTGCCGAGAGTGCTCGACCTGCCCGGCTTCGAGGTCCCCACCGCACAATTGCACGGCGATTCCTCGACGCGGCAGCGCTCTCAGAGCGTGACTCCCCACGCTTCGTCCGTAAGAGACTACGCCCCCGGCGACGCCCTGAGCCGCGTCCACTGGAACAGCACGGCGCGGATGGGCAAGCTGATGTCCAAAGAGTTCGACCTCGGCCGCGCCAGCGAGGTATGGGTCCTCGTAGACCTCGAACGGAGCGTTCAGGCAGGAGAGCTGGAGGAGAGCACCGACGAGTACGCCGTGACCATCGCCGCCTCACTCGTCAAGCGCCACGTCGACGCCGAGCTTCCCGTCGGACTCGTCGCGTTTGGAGACGAACGGTACTTCCTGCCGGCTGAGACCGGCTTGGGACAGTCCGACCGCATCATGCAGTACCTCGCCCTGGCCAAGGCCGAGGGCGACACGCCCCTCAACGAGGCCCTCGCCGACTACGAGCCGCTCTGGGGGCACAACGCCACGCTCATCGTCATAACCCCCTCTCCCCGCCCGGATTGGGTCGTCGGCATCAGCGAGCTGATGCGGCGGGGTGTGCGCATGATGGTGATACAACTCGACCTCGAGTCCTTCGGAGGCATCGGCGACGTAGCGGAATCCCAGGAAGAGATGTTCGCGCGGGGCATCCCGCACTTCTACATTAGGCAAGGTGACAACATCCCGGCCAAGCTCTCCGCTCACGGCGGTATGAACGGCGTCCCCACCACAGAATCCGATCAGCAGGTCTTGGCAGGCGTATGACCAGCAACAAGGTTACTCTCTCCCAACCGACCGATGTCGACCTGAGTCCTCCCGACTGGCTCGACCAACTCGGCAAGCTGCTCCGAAGGTTCTCCCCCAGCGAGGGGTGGGACACCTTCCTCCTCATGTATGCCGCCGTCGGCATCTCCGCGTGGGTCGTGCGAGAGGCCGATTTCGTCTCCACTCCCGGACTCATGGGCATCATCTTCATCGCCGCTTTGACCGGTATGCTCATGGCGAAGGTGCGCGGGCTTATCTGGCCGATACCGTACGTTGCCGGACTGCTCATCGGCCTCGTCGTGGCCACCTACCAGACCGCCACCCTGCTGGAAGACCAGATCGCCCTGACCGGAATGTTCACGGTCTGGGACAGGGTGCGCGAGTGGTACAACGTAGCCGTCACCGGCGGCATCAGCCGCGACCTCCTCCCATCCACCCTGTATCTGCTCCTTCTCGCCTGGATGCTCGGCTACATAAGCTCATGGTTCCTGTTCAAGTGGATCAACCCCTGGATCGGCCTCCTGCTGAGCGGGATCGCCTTGCTCACGACCTTGAGCTTCCTCCCGGATCAGTTCGACTCGCGCTTCTTCATCTTCGTCTTCATCGCAATGCTGCTCGTGGCCCGAGTCAGCCTCGTCCAACGGGAGGCCTCCTGGACGAAGATGGGTATCGGCACGATCACGGCGGTACGCAGCCGGCTGCTCAGCGCTCCGATCATCCTGTGCGTGACCGCTATTATCCTTATCGCCGCCGTCGGCGCCCCCCTTCGCATCTACGTGGTGCGAACGGCCGTCGACGTGTGGAACTGGGGGCGCGACCCGCTCACCGTCTTCGAGGACGACTTCGCGCGGCTGTTCTCCGGCATCACCTCGAAGAACGACGTTAACGGGCGGTTCTTCGGCAACACCCTGCCCTTCATGGGCAAGATATCGTTCGGTGGCGACGTCGTGATGGTCGCCAATTCAAAAATGCCCACCTATTGGCTCTCCCGCAGCTACAGCCACTACACCTCCAAGGGCTGGATAGCCGGCAAGACGATCAAGTTCAACGTTGGCCCCGAGGGCCTTCCACCGCCTCCCCATGAGTCCGACAACCGCGAATTGGCGTTCCAACGGGTGCAGCTCACCTTCGACAGCGACGAGATGTTCGTAGGAGGCAACGTCGACTGGGTCAGCCACGACGCCGTCGTCGAGACGCTGGAACCGAGGGTCTTCCACATCGACCTGAAGAATCCGACGTTTGACAGTGAGCTTCCTCCCGATATTCAGCAGCTTGCCGAGGAGTTTCGTCGCCTCCTTGACCCTCCCCCGAACCGGTTCATCGAGTCGCTGATCTCCGAAGTCCTGCCCGATGATCTGATCGTTCTCGACGTCATTCCGGGCAGCGAGTCGGAACAGTGGCGTGACCAGAAGGTCGTCTCGCTCCGCCGGAAGGACCCCGAGATTCCCGAAGTTGTGAACTGGGAATTCAAGCAGACACTGCCGCAGGAACAGCCCTACACCCTCTATTCCTTTGTGTCGCAGGCGACCAATGACCAGCTGCAGGTGGCTGGGGACGAGTACCCCACGTTCATAACCGACCATTACCTCCAGCTGCCGTCCACTCTGCCCGACCGCGTCCGAGACCTGGCGGAGCGAATAACCCAAGACGCGGAAACGCCCCTCGACAAGGCCCTGGCAATCGAAAACTACCTGCGAAACGAGGGCGGGTTCGAGTACTCGCAGGACATCGAATCGCCTCCACAGAACGCGGACGGCGTTGACTGGTTCCTCTTTGAGACCAAGACCGGATACAGCGACTACTTCGGCTCCTCCTTGACCGTCATGCTCAGGTCGGTCGGAGTGCCTGCCCGAATGGCCGCCGGTTATGCGCCGGGCGAGGTCGACATTGCCGGACGCTGGGCCATCCGCGACAGGGACAGCCACGGCTGGACTCAGGTGTACTTCCCCGGACATGGATGGATCGACTTCGAGCCTACCACGGCCTGGGCTCCGCTGGACCGCGGCGAGCTTACCGTCGATGTCGATGCCACGGAAAACGAAGCGGCGGAAGAAGCCATGAACGATCTGTTGGATGGCATCTCGGACCAAGCCTCCATGACGCTCGAAGAAGAATGCGAGCTCTTGGAGCAGGCTGACCCCGAAGAGGCGGAAGCCCTCGGATGCGACGACTTGCTGGAACCCCTGCCCTCCGACTACACCGCTGTTCAGGCCGGTTGGAGACCCAATGCTCTGGCCGTTCCCGCCGGAATCGCCCTCTTCGTACTGGCATTGGTCTGGCTGCTCGGCTGGCTGGTCTGGAACCTCGGACTCGGCAAGGCCGGCATCGCGGAGCGCTACTACATCAAGATGGCCCGACTCGGCACACTCGCAGGTGTCCGCCGACGCCCGTACCACACGCCGATCGATTACGCGGTCGCCATCGGTGACGCTGTCCCTGCAGCTTCTTCCGGGGCTCAGGCCGTCGCCTGGAGCTTCGCGATTGGACGCTACGCTCACATAGAGGAGTCCGACGACGACCTTGCAAGCCTCCGCGACCACTGGAAGAAGATTCGCGGCGGCCTCCTTTCGAGGACCCTCAAGCGAATCCTGCCAGTGGGCCGATACCGCGTATGACGGCGTTGACCTACGACATCTTCGAGACACCTCACGGCTGGGTCGGCGTCCTGGCCTCCGAACGCGGAATCCGCCGGACAACGCTGCCCGAACCGACCATCGAGTCGTGCCTAGACAAGCTGGGCAAGGCAATCGACGACGCCGAGCGTACCCCCGACATATTCGTCGGGCTTCGCCACAAGATCGAGCGGTTCTTGGACGGCGAAGACGTGGACTTCGGTGATGTGCCCATCGACGTGGACGACGCCTCGCCGTTCCTTCGGGCCGCGTGGCAAGCCTGCAGGACGATTCCCCCTGGCGAGACCAGGCCCTACCGCTGGCTTGCATCCGCTGCCGGACGCCCGAACGCTCCGCGCGCGGCAGGACAGGCCATGGCGAGAAACCGCCTCCCCTTCCTCATCCCCTGCCACCGCGTGATCGCCAGCGACGGGTCGTTGGGCGGATACGGAAGCGGAAAGACGCGCCTCGAACTCAAGAAACGCCTCCTGGACATGGAGGCCCGTTCGCGAGCGGTTGCGATTACGTAGCCGACGCGGCCTTCTCCCGGACGCTGACCTCGCCGGACTCGCCGACGTATTCCTTCAGTGCGCCCTGCAGGTCGTCGTTGATCCTAACTTTCAGCATCGGCCAGTCCATCGTAATCAGCCGGCCTTCAACCGCTATCTCCAGCGTCACGTCCTCTTCGCCTTGATGCTCGACGAGGGCCGTCTTGATGTCGTCGAGGATCTCCCTGTCTTTGTCGGCGTCGTCCCCTTCTCGGAGACGGATGACGAGTTGCTTGTTCACCGACGGTGCGGACGCGACGGCCTGCTCATTCTCCGACCCGTTTGGCGACGCGCTCTTAGGCGCGCCATAACTGGTCACACCCTCCCGTACCTTGCCGCCAGTCGGTACGCTTCCCCCACCGTTGGAGGGTGACCGGAGCGGTAGGTCCGGGGCGGGTAGGGGGACAGACGCTTTGGGTATGGGGTCGGTCTTCGCCGCCTCTTCGTCCTCAGATTCTGATTCGTCCGGTCGCACGTACGCCTCCGCTCTCTGACATGAAAGACTGATTCTATCGTCGTCACGGACACGCACCGCCACCACGAGCGACACCAGCGTGCCCGGCTCCCACAGCTCGCCCGACACCGCCAGGGTATCCTCCCACACGAACACGTCCACACTCCCGCCCAGCAGCGCGATCTTGGCGATCAGGAATCGCTTCCCGGCCCTCGTGTACCGCTCTTCCGACGACGACACCTGGCCGTTAATCACTACCCCTCTGCGTCCCGCCAGTTCCGCCGTCACGTCGCTCACCGAGATGATCGCCTTGCCGTCGTTCTCCGCCACCATCGCGTCGAACTTTTCGTTCCCTGAGACGGCGAACCCCAGCAACTCTTCCTCCCACTGGCTCTTCTCGATGGTGGGCGTCTCCACGTTCGGTAGCTCTATGCTCGTCAGCGGCGTGGGCACCGTCTCGCCGAACATGTCGAACATCGACGTCTGGTCGGAGCTCCTCAGCCGCGCCTCGCTCTCGGCCACCGACAGGATGCGGTCTATCGAGTCGAGGATGGCGCCCCGGTCGCCGAAGCTGTCGAACGCCCCTGCCTTGATGAGACTTTCGAGGTTCTTCCTGTTCAAGCCGCTCGCGTCGACCGCCCGGCAGAACTGCTCGATGCTCTCAGCCGGCCCCTCCAGAGACGCCCTAGACTCCACGAACTCCTCGATGGCCCCCGTGCCCACGTTCTTGATCGACGCCAGACCCGCCCGGATGGCGAACTCGCCGTCCTCCCCAACCTCGATGGAGTAGAACGGCTCGCTCTTCAGGATGTCCGGCGGCAGTACAGGGATCTTCAGCCGCTTGCACTCGCTGATGATCGACGCGATCTTGTCCAAATTCTCGGAGAACGCGTTCAGCAGACACGCCATGTACTCTTGCGGATAGTTGGCCTTGAAGTACGCCGTCCAGTAGGAAATCAGCGCATAGCATACGGCGTGCGCCTTGTTGAATGCGTATCCGGCGAAAGGCTCGATGAGCGAAAATACCCGTTCCGCCAGCTCCTGCTCATACCCCTGTGCCAGCGAGCCCGCGATGAACTTCTCCCGCTCCTGCGCCATGACCGCCGGGATCTTCTTCCCCATGGCCCTCCGCACACTGTCCGCTTCTCCGAGCGTGTACCCGGCGATCCTCTGCGTTATCAGCAGGACCTGCTCCTGGAAGACGATGATGCCGTAGCTCTCCTCCAGGATGTCTCGCAAATCGTCATGTAAGTACTGCACAGGAGCGCGCCCATGCTTGGCGTCGATGTAAGAACCGATGTGGTCCATCGGCCCCGGACGGTACAGCGCGATCATCGACGCGATCTCGCCGAAGTGCGCCGGCTTCAGCTCCTTGATGTACCGCGTCATCCCCGCGCCTTCCATCTGGAACACGCCACCCGTCTCACCGCGCGACAGCAGCTCATACGTCTTGAGGTCGTCCAGCGGGAGAGCGCGATGGTCGACGTCGATCTCCCGCGTCTTGCGGATCAGCTCGCGGGCCTTCGCGAGTATCGTGAGGTTGATGAGTCCCAGGAAGTCGATCTTGAGCAGCCCAAGCTCTTCCACCGGGTCCATCGCGTACTGCGTCGTCGGCAGCGAGCTCCCGTCGTCCTCGCCGCCGCGTCCCGATGTCTGCATCGGTACTATCTCGTCCAGCCGCTCGCCCGACATGACGACACCGGCCGCGTGCGTGCTCGAGTGCCGGACGATCCCCTCCAGCCCCCTCGCCTTGTCCACCAGCTCCTTTATCGACGGGTCGGCACTATAGATCTCGTGCAGCTCGGGACTCGTCTCCAGCGCCTCGTCGAGCTTGATCTTCAGCCGGTTTGGGATCAGCCTCGCCACCCTGTCGACCTCGACGTACGGCATATTGAGCGCTCTGCCCACGTCCCTCACCGACGCCTTGGCCCCCATCGTCCCGAAGGTGATGATCTGCGCCACGTGGTCCGAACCGTACTTCTCGACCACGTACCTCAGGACTTCATCCCGACGGTCGTCCTGGAAGTCCATGTCGATGTCCGGCATCTGCTTGCGCTCGACGTTCAGGAACCGCTCGAACACGAGCGAGTACGTCAGCGGGTTCACGTCCGTCACCCCGACGAGGTACAGCACGAGACTCGCGGCGGCGCTGCCGCGCACCGCAAGCTCGATGTTGCTCCTCCGCACGAACTGGGCGATATCCCAAACGACCAGGAAGTACGTCGCGTACTTCGTCCGGAGTATAACGTCAAGCTCATAGTCGAGCCGCTGATGTTCCCGCTCCCCGGCATCCGGGATCTTCTCGCGAAGGCTGTCCTCACAGATCTTCCGAAGGTACTCGTCCGCCGTCATGCCCGGCGGGATATCGAAGTGCGGCAGGTGAAGCTGGGAGAAGTCGATCCGAAGGTCGCACATGTCCGCGATCTTCGCCGTATTCGCCACCGCGTCCGGCATGTCGGCGAACAGCTGCTGCATCTCCTGCGGAGTGCGCAGGTAGTACGTCGTGTCGTCGAATCGCATCCGACGTTCGTCTTCGATATTCGTGTTCGTCTGGATGCACAGGAGGATGTCGTGCAGACCGTGCTCTCCCGGCATCGTATAGTGAGAATCGTTCGTCGCGACCAGGGGCGTGCCGGTCTCGCGGTGCAGGTCCATGAGGCCCGAGTTGATCGCCGGCAGTTCGGGCACGCCGTCGTGCTGCATCACCTCGAGGTAATAGTCGGGAAAGCGTTCGCGGTACCACGCGATGGCCCGCTTCGCGTCCTCCGTCCTCCCCTGCGCGACAAGCTCGGGCACCTCCCCGCTGGGACACCCCGACAGGAGGATGAGACCCTCGCTGTGCTGCTCCAAGAGATCGCGGTCGACGCGGGGCTTGTAGTAGTACCCCTCCAGGTTCGCCTTCGTCACGAGCTTGATGAGGTTCCGGTATCCCGCCTCGTTCTTGGCCAGGGCGGTCAGGTGGTACCGCTCCTTGTCGTCCGGCGTGCGGTCGAACCGGCTCCGCAGCGCCACGTACAGCTCGCACCCGATGATCGGCTTGATGCCCGCCGCCGTCGCCGTCTGGTAGAAGTCGATTGCCCCGTACAGCCCGCCGTGATCCGTGATCGCCAGGCTGTCCATCCCAAGCTCCACGCACCGGTCAACCAGCGGCCCGGCCTTGCTCAGGCCGTCCAACATGCTGTACTCGGTATGCGTGTGCAGATGCGTGAACACGTTCGATGCAAGCCCTCAAATCGGTCGACGAAGAATAGAACAGGCCCGTGGTGACCGCATTATAGCAACACCCATCCCTTGCCCCGTCAAGGCCTGACCCATAGGTAACGCCGCACCAATAGTGAGACAAAAAGATGGGGCGGTCGAATCGACAAACGCCATAGGTGTTCGGAGACCAGTCGGGCTGAGCGAGTGTTCGCTACTCAATCGCTCAACTATGGCATTGACAAGGGAGTTGTGTGTGGGTAGGCTCGCCGCTACAACGAAATCTCGTCCTGAACCGTACCTAACCCGAATGCAGGTGCCGCCACAGTGTTAGGTGTGTTGGTGGCGTCTAAAGAAACAAAAACAAGGCAGGGGACAAGTTGGAGAGCCAACTCATGTCGGATACAGTCAGACTCTTCCACCCAAGCACGGGAGAATTACGCGAAGTTGAAGGCGGGGATAGCGAAGACGCCAAGAGCAAACGACAATACCTGTACATGCAGGGGTGGAAACGGATAGACCGCATGCAATGTAATGTCCATTGGGACATGTACCGATGCGGCCACAAGCGCCGACACCCTGAACGATTCCACCTGTTGTACCTGTACGATCTACACACAGAGGACAAGATAGCGGGTAGCACACTTCAGCGTCTAACCAAATTTGTTCAAGACGCGTATGAAGAATGGCACGTCGTGCGCCTGTATTGCGTTCGATCATTGCGGGGACAAACGGAGTGTTCACACAATCAGCAACAACGGGCATTGCATATTGATACCGAGGATTATCTGAAACATTTGGGCTATGTTGAGAATTACCAAAAGGATGAGGGAGAAAGGTGGACGGGAATATGGGAGAAACGGTGTTAGTCCGATGCAGTCATGCTGTCAATAGCGAGACTAGTCACCATGACAGACGCCGGTGAAGCGGGTCTTGCAGTTTTTGGGGTGTGCTGAACGGATCCTGGTGCACTGTTTAACCTTCTTAGCTTCGCTGCCAATCACCACACTCGTCATTCCCGCGAAGGCGGGAATCCATTAGCGCTCTCCCCGCTCTAGTGCTCAGGAGACGCGAGTCAAATGAGGTCGTCCACGGCTACATTGAGCGCATTCGCGAGAGCAACCAGAGTCTTCGTTGATCCGGAGCGTTTCCCGGTCTCTATTTGCGAGAGGTAAACGGGGTTGATGCCGGCAATAGACGCCAGCTCCTGTTGTGTCATACCACGATAGCTGCGATACACGCCAACTGGCCCTTCGCCGGCAACGATCCGGTCGACCACCTCGATGGGAAATGACTCGCCTCCCTCACTCTTAGCGAGGTCATACAGTTCCTCGGGCGAGACCTTCACGTTATCCCTCTCCCTCGACGGCCTAACAGGGGCAGGCAAATGTGCGCGAAATCCCTAATCTTGACCAGCAACCCCCTCTCCCGTTCGCGGGAGAGGGCCTGCCCCGTACCCGATACGGGGGCTGGGGTGAGGGGAAAGTCCCACTCCGCGATCTCCGCGCCCTCTGCGGTGAAACCCCGCGCACCCAGCACCTAGCACCCAGAACCCGACTCTTCCCCTAGTCGTAGTAGTCCGGCATCGGAGGCTGGCCCGCCTTCGGCTTCTCGATGATGTCCGTTATCACCGACTCCGTCGTCAGTACCATCGCCGCGAGACTCGCCGCGTTCTCCACGGCCGACCGCGTCACCTTGGCCGGGTCGATGATGCCAAGTGCCAGCAGATCGCCGTACTCGCCCGTCTCCGCGTTGTAGCCCCACGCGCCTTCCTGCTTCAGCGTCTCTGAAAGCACGACCTCGCCCGATACCCCGGTATTCTCGGAAATCAGCTTCAGGGGCGCTCGGAGCGCCGTCTTCAGGATGCGCAACCCCGTCTGCTCGTCCGCGGTGGGCAGATCGAGCGAGTCGAGCGCCTCTCCGGCCCGCACAAGCGTCACCCCTCCGCCCGGCACGATGCCCTCATCGACGGCAGCCCTCGTCGCGCCCAGCGCGTCCTCGATGCGCTGCTTCTTCTCCTTGAGCTCAACCTCGGTCGCCGCCCCAACTTTGAGAATCGCGACCCCGCCCGACAGCTTCGCCAGGCGCTCCTCCAGCTTCTCTCGGTCGTAGTCGGACGTCGTGTCCTCCATCTGCGCGCGAAGCTGGTTCGTGCGGCCCGTTACCGCCTCGGATGACCCGCCGCCGTCCACTATCGTCGTCTCGTCCTTGGTCGAGACCACCCGGCGCGCCCTGCCCAGGTCGTCGATCGTGATCGAGTCGAGGTTCCGCCCGACGTTCTCGCTGATGACCGTCGCACCGGTCAGTATCGCCATGTCTTCGAGCATCGCCGCCCGCCGGTCGCCGAACGCCGGAGCCTTGATCGCCAGGACCGTGAACGCGCCTCGCAGTCTGTTCACCACCAGCGTAGCCAGCGCCTCGCCCTCGATGTCCTCGGCGATGATGACGACGTTCTTGCTGATCTGAACGATCTTCTCCAGCGCCGGCACAAGCTCCGAGACCGCCGAAATCTTCTTGTCCGTTATCAGGATGTACGGGTCCTCGATCTCCGCGATCATCCGCTCCTGGTTCGTCGCGAAGTAGGGCGACATATACCCCTTATCGAACTCCATGCCTTCAACGTACTCTTGCTCGTACTCCAGTCCCTTCGACTCCTCGACCGTGATGACACCGTCCTTGCCGACTTTCTCGATCACGTCGGCGATCAGCTCGCCCATCTCGTCGTCGTGAGCCGCGAGCGTCGCCACCTGGCCGATCTGCTCGCGCCCCGACACGGGCTGCGCCATCTCCCTGATCGCGTCCCGCATCGTCACGACTCCCCGGTCGATACCCTTCTTCAACAGCATCGGATTCGCGCCCGCCGCGATATTCCTGAAGCCCTCGTGAATGATCGCCTGCGCCAGCACCGTCGCCGTCGTCGTCCCGTCGCCCGCGTTTTCGTTCGTCTTGCTGGCAGCCTCCTTCAGAAGCTGCGCGCCCATGTTCTCATACGCGTCCTCGAGCACGATCTCCTTAGCGATCGTGACCCCGTCGCTCGATACCTTCGGCCCCGCGAAGTCGTCGTCGATCACGACGTTCCTGCCCCGCGGCCCCAGCGTAACGCCCACCGTCTGGGCCATGATGTCGATTCCACGCTTCAGCGCTGCTCGCGCGTCGTCGCTATGCTCCATTTGCTTTGGCAATGTTCCGTCCTCCGTGTGGTTCTGCGGCGATGCGGCCCAACCGCCTATTTAACGACCAGAATGTCGTCCTCGCCGATGATGAGATACTCTTCGCCGTCCTGCTTGAACTCCGTCCCGACGTACTGCGGGTACACGACCGTGTCACCGACAGCGATATCGACGGGTATCCGCTCGCCCGAATCCGTGATCCTCCCCGGTCCGACCGCTATAACCTCGCCCTCCTGGGGCTTCTCTTTCGCCGTATCCGGGATGAATATCCCTCCCGCGCTCATCTCTGCCGCCTCCTCCGACGGCTTGACGACCACGCGATTCCCCAACGGCGCATACACGATCTCTGACATCCTCAATCTCCTCCGAACGTACTCTGCGTAACGTGATTAGCAGCCGCCATCAGCGACTGCTAACGTAAATCCTAGAATAGCCCGTACCACGTGTCAATAAATCGCCCTTGCCAATCCCACCCGTCCTCGCTACGAAGCTAGATGTCTAGTATACGTTCGCCCTGAGCAGCGTTACGCCCCGCGCACGGGGCCGGGCAGGGGTGTCAGCAACTGCCGCCAAAATGGATCAATTTAGGGCAGTTACTTGAAAGCTTGTCGAAGGGCGGTGTCGCCTAGGCCCGATTCCCATTCATATCCGTTACTCACGATTCATGCCCCGCAGCCGTCATTCCCGCGAAGGCGGGAATCCACAAATCCCACTCCGCGCTCTCCGTGACCTCTGCGGTGAGTCTCCCTACTTTCTACCCAGGACTCCCAATATCGGAAATCCCGGTTGAAACGCCCTTGCCATTGGTCAAGTATAATATCGGGCGCTTGAAAGGCGGCTTTCAGAGGCTGCTCGCGGATGGGCAGGAGGACTGCATGGCAATCAGCGACGGAAACGCGCGGCGTTTCGACACCCGCAGCGGCTCCCTATGAGGGCCCTCTACACCACCGCGCCCGGTGAGTACGGGCTTGCCGACCGACCCGACCCCGGCCCGGCGTCCGACGAGGTGGTGCTCAGGGTGGAGAGCGCGGGGTTCTGCTACAACGACCTTCGGATCCGCAGCGGCGTCCTTACCGAGATGGGGTTCCCGTTCATACCGGGGCACCAGTTCGCCGGCGTGGTCCAGGAGTGCGGACCCGGCGTCAAGTACACCCGACCGGGAGCCCGTGTCGCCGTCCATGCGTACGTGCTGTGCGGGATGTGCGCGTCCTGCCGCACAGGGGGAACCCACGACTGCGAGCGCTTCCAGGCCCTCGGCCTCACACTGGACGGGGGTCTGGCTCAGTACGCGGCGGTCCCGGAGAGGTGCCTCTTCGAGCTGCCCGACCACGTGGACATGGAGCAGGGCGCGCTGCTGGAGAACCTCGCCAACGCTGCTGCGGCCATACGAAGGTTGCGGCTCGGCTTGGCCGAGCGCGTCCTCGTCATCGGTGCAACCCCCATAGGACTCTTGGCTGTACAGGTTGCGCGCCTCCACTCGCCTCGCGCCCTCGTGGTTGCCGGCGCTGGGGAGGGGAGGTTGGCAGTCGGCGCCGCGCTCGGCGCCACGGGCACTGTCGAAGTGCGTAGCGCCGACGTTGTGGAACAGGTACGCGGCGCGCTCGGGGGAGACGCGGACGCCGTCCTCATTTGCGGCTACGCCAAACGGGACTTCGAGCTCGCGATGGAGGCCGTCGGGTGGACCGGGAGCGTCCTCGTCGAGGGTCACTACGACCCGCTCGTCACCGTTCCGTTCGCGCCGCGGGACCTCGTGACCAAGAACGTCACCTTGTTGCCCAATACCGGCTGGAGCACCCCGGACTACCAGCAGGCTCTGGACTTGGTCTCCTGCGGCATGGTAGACGTGAAGGCTGTCATCACCCATCGTTTCCCGCTCGAACGTTGGGAGGAGGCGTTCGCCCTGTTCGCAGACGTGGACAGCGACGCCCTGCACGTCTGCATCGAGCCGAACGGCGCATCCTAGTCGGGTTGCGCGGCAAGCCCCCGGAATCGAGTAGGCGATGCTATGTAGCTCATTCTGATTCAGAAACTAACCCCAAAAACGTTTTTGCGAGTTCTCCCCACACACGGCGCAGAGAAAACCACGTTCGCCCTGAGCAGCGTTACGCCCCGCGCGCCCTTCGACAAGCTCAGGCCGAACGGGGCCGGGCAGGGGTGTCAGTAACTGCCGCCAAAATGGAGCATTTAAGAGCTGTTACTTGAAAGCCTGTCGGTGAATAACACGTTCACCCCGAGCAGCGTTACGCCCCGCGCGCCCTTCGACAAGCTCAGGCCGAACGGGGCCGGGCAAGGGTGTCAGTAACTGCCGCCAAAATGGAGCATTTAAGAGCTGTTACTTGAAAGCTTGCCGAAGGGCGATTCTCTGCCAACGCCCATAGCTTAAGATAGTTTCTTAGCGCAGTCTCTTACCTCCAGTCGTAGCGAGGTCTCCAGCCCAGCAGTCGCTGCGCCTTTTCCGTACTGATTACGCTTGCGGTGCCGTTCAGCCCTTCCCGTATCTCCAACCTGTCCCCAAAGTTTCTTTTGACAAGGTCAATCGTAAGCTCATTGAACCGGCTGGAAGGCTGGGCGATCATGAAGGCTTCATACTCTTCTATCTCCGCATCCAGCGCCAATACATGGGCCTGCGCCACGTCCCTGGCATCGGCGTAGGCCCACATCACCAGCGTCAGGGGATTCTCCGGTGTGGGGGCCGGCCAGGGAAACTCCGCTTGGACTTCCGGCCGCGCCACATTGGTGAACCGTAGGCTGACGACCGTGGTGTCCGAATTGCGTGCGATCATTCTGCCGATATCCTCTCCAACCTGCTTGGACAGGCCGTAGGGTTCGAAAGGCATCATGGGATGTTCCTCGTCCAATGGCAGGTACAGCGGCACGAAGGCGCTCCCGTCGTGGGCCCACCCCATGCCGAAGGCGCTCGACGAGAACACTACGCGACGCAGTCCCAACTCCGCCGCCGACGTCATGACGTTGAAGGTGCTTGTCACGTTATTGTCGAAAATGACCCGTGGGTCTACCCGCATCGGTCCTGGGATAGCTCCCATGTGAACGACGGCTTCCGCGTCCCCGAGAACACCCTCCACTGCCTTGGCATCCATGAGGTCGCAACGCGCAAACTTCGCCGGAAGGTCATCGGCTGGCAGTTGGTCTGTCGCCAGGACTTCTTTGCCTCGGTCCACCAGCAGCTGCACCACCCTGCGTCCCAGCCTACCCGCCGCTCCGGTTACTACGATCATCTCTTCCTCCGGCCAATTCCCTTGACTGACGATTTATCCGGCACACCCCACAGGGTGTCTAAAAGGTTCCGTTCGCCCTGAGCTTGTCAAAGGGCAACCCCCTGCCAATCTCAGTCCCCAAACAATCCATCATTCCCGCACTCCCACCATGTCATTCCCGCGAACGGGAGAGAGCCTGCCCCGTACTCGATACGGGGGCTGGGGTGAGGGTATAAGGCCCACTTCCGCAAGGTTCCTCGCTTCAGGCTCTCGCCCGATTGACACGTTTCGCAAAGGTCCCCGAACGTAGGAATCCACAGCCCTCACTCTGTGATCTCCGCGTCCTCTGTGGTGAACCCCCACACCCTGAGAGCGCAAAACAGGTTCACCCCGAAAAAACAACACGTTCGCCCTGAGCCTGTCGAAGGGCAGTGTCGTCCAAGCTCGGTCCCCAAACAATCCGTCACTCACGACCAGGCGACCACCACGTCATTCCCGCACTCCCACCCGTCATTCCCGCGAACGCGGGAATCCATAACGCCCCCCTGTGATCACCGTGCCCTCCGTGGTGAATTCCCACACCCTGAGCAGCGTTATACGCCCCGCGGCTGCTGCCTAGCGTGCGGGTCTCATTGAGCCTTTATGAGGGTGGCCTCGCACGTGTCGGTGTCGAGCGCTATCCCGCTAACTGCCGGGACGTATTCGCCGGACGAGTCAGAGATTACGTACCTAAACACCCATATCTCGTCAAACTTACCCATCTCCTCTGTTGACCCTGGCAACCTAGCGACATCCCTGAAGTTGTCGAGGTCGCGCACACCGAGTCCGGCTAGTAGTTCTCTTACCTGCTCCGCGTGTTCAGGTTGTAGGATCGGAAATTTAGGCAGAAAAGGGTAGCAGTGCTTATCCCACTCCGCCTCCATCGTTACGAGCCACGATAAGTCTTCGTCGCCGGAAGACTTAGGAGCGGGTGTGGCAGCAGGCGTAGGTGTAGCGGGCGGCGCGGGATTTTGACACGCGAAACAAAGAGCTGCGGCCACTAGAACGCCGAAGATGAACCGGGGCATCAGTGTCGCTCCGCTGGGTTGTTAGGCAGGTACCGCTCGGCAAGATCGCGGGGCACTAATTGCATGAGCTTTGGCCTCGGAACTCTGCCAAAGACAGGATGAGAAAGAATATAGCGGCGAGCATGATGGTGGTCATAGGTCGCCCAGCGCGACCAAAGCCCTACTCCATCATCTCGACCAACCTTGGAAGGAGGGCGTCGATATCCATCGTGCACTCATCCTAACACACCGTCCTTTCTATAGCCCTGTCGCTTCTCGCGTGTCTGTGTGCGATCACGCGTTCTATTACAGCTTCATACCCTAAAAGTCGACAAAATCGCCCCGCGCACGATACAGTGCCGAGTATAAGTAACTGGGGACGCAGCTACGAGGAAATACGTTCGGCCTGAGCCTGTCGAAGGCTGAAGATGGCCGTGCATCGTCGCTGATATGAAGCAGTTACTTGAAAGTTGCGTTACGCCCCGCGCGCCCTTCGACAAGCTCAGAGAACTGCCCCATACTAAATACAGGGCCGAACTGGGCCAGGGGGCTACCAAGCCCTCTCTTTCCCCTCACTCTGTGATCTCTTTGCCCTCCGTGGTGAATCCCTCTCCTTCCTCAAGCACGGTCAAGTCCGTGGATACCCCGGTAATCGCTTGGCGGAGGCGACTGCCAACCTTCCAGGAGTCTCGGGCTGGGTTGATATATCTCGACGCCCAGCGGGTGGCAAGTGTCGATGGGATCGTCGACATCCTCTCCCCAAACCTGGACCGACAGGTCTCCGTGGGGACAAGTGGAAATGGCGCATAGCAGGTCTATCTCGGCGAAGAACTCGAAGTAGTCCCCCTGCTTCGCCGGTGAAGGTTTCACGAAGTAACGGTCGTCCCGCGTAAGTCCGGTCACTTGGAATATGTTGAGCACGTCGTGAACGTCGCTCTCGTCGAGATGGTACGGAGTGATTGCCCGCACCAAGTTCGAGTGGCAGCTGTAGTCGAAGTCCTCACCGTTCAGCAGCTTGTGAACGTATGGATCGCAGCGGGTGCCCAGCAGGTCGTGACATCCCGCCCCGTCCTCGTCCAGGGGATAGTCCACGGTGTCGCCGGTAATGGTAAGCATCGGCCGCAGGTACGGGAGACATGACCACAGCCGGTCGAACGTGGTGACGTGGGCCCGGTGCAGCTGCTTAGTGCGGGCCGCCCAAAACCGCTCCCGGGGATTGTTCAGGTTCCACGCGTTGAAGTCGGCCACCTGCGCCCCTTCCACCACGACGATGCGGCATATTTGGCCTGCCATGACTGGCCAGGCCTTACCGGACCGTATCGGCACCACGAACTGTTCTACCAGGCTCCGGCTCTCCGTATCTCGACCTAATCGCCCGTAGAATTCCCGGTCGACGTCAATGGGACTACCGGCTTTGGGTCGGTAAATGACTCTGGGAGCTGGCATACGACCCCCGTTGGGTTTGGAATTGATCAATCTCGCCGGTCATGGCGCCCACGAGCGGCCAGATATTCTCACTCGCACGGTTAGCGGTATCAGGCTACCACAAACCTCCGCGCTCGCCGTGCCCTCTGTGGCGAATCCACCTTCACTCCAGCAGCCCGGCATGCGTGCATACCCGTCATTCCCGCTTTCGGAGACCTGTGCATAGCTAAGAAATTCTCTCAAAACTATCAGCCTTGAGATTGAATTGCCCTTCGTCAGGCTCTTCCCGGGAAGGACAACATGAGCCGGAATGATGAAGGGAATGGGGGAAGGTACACACTGCCAGGGGAAGCGAACCTTACCCCCCAAGGCTACGCCGACTTCTGCTCCCAGAGCGGTAGGGGCATGACCTCGCCGTCGTCACGGACGAGATGGACGCCCTTGGTCTTGCGGATGGACTCGGCGTCGACGACACAGCGCGTCACGCCGGAGAGGGTGGGAAGCTCGTACATCACGTCGAGCAGCGTCTCTTCGAGGATCGAGCGAAGTCCTCGCGCGCCCGTGCCACGCTCGATGGCCTGATCGGCGGCGGCTTCCAGCGCTTCCTGGGTGAACTCCAACTCGGCCCCGTCCATCTTGAAGAGGCTTTGGTACTGTTTGACGAAGGCGTTCTTGGGTTCGGTGAGGACCTGGACGAGGGCCTCTTTATCGAGGCTTCGGAGGCCGACGGATATCGGCAGGCGCCCGACGAGCTCGGGGATGAAGCCGTACTCTAGCAAGTCGTCGCCTATAACGTGGTCGAGCAGGTTCGCTCCGTCCTCTGAGAGGCCGTCGGAGTGTTTTCCGGAGGCGTTGAAGCCGAGAGTGACCCTGCCCTTGGAGAGACGTTGGTCAACGATGTCGTTCAGCCCCTCGAACGCGCCGCCGCACAGGAATAGGATGTCGTCCGTCTTGATTTGCACGAAGTCCTGGTGAGGGTGCTTGCGTCCGCCCTGCGGCGGGACATTGGCGACACATCCCTCGATAATCTTCAGCAGCGCCTGCTGAACGCCCTCGCCGGAAACGTCCCGCGTGATCGAGGGGTTCGAGCTCTTCCGCGCGATCTTGTCGAATTCATCGATGTAGATGATGCCCTGCTGGGCCTTTTCAATATCGAATTCAGCGGTCTGAATCAGTCTTAGGAGGATGTTCTCCACGTCCTCCCCCACGTATCCCGCCTCGGTCAGGGAGGTGGCGTCCGCGATTGCGAAGGGAACGTCTAGGACCTTGGCTAGCGTCTGGGCGAGGAGGGTCTTGCCAGAGCCGGCAGGTCCCATCATGAGGATGTTGGCCTTTTGCAGTTCCACGTCGGGCGACGGCATGAGGTTGGACGTGATGCGCTTGTAGTGGTTGTACACCGCCACGCTCAGGACCTTCTTCGACCTTTCCTGACCGACGACGTACTCGTCGAGCTTCCGGTAGATCCAACGGGGCGTGACGCTCTTGGAGAGGACCTCCTTGCCGGCGGGCTGACGAGCGGGGGTCGGACTTTCCTCGTTCATGATCTGCCCGCACAGGCCTATACACTCGTCGCAGATGAACACCCTGTCAGGCCCGGCGAAGATACGCTTGACCTGCTGCTGCGACTTGCCGCAAAACGAGCATTTGTAGTTGCTCGTGTCGCCTGTGCTTGATGTCGTCATATTCCCCTCTTCCTTAGCTGCCCATAAATCGAACTTAGTCGGAACGAAACCGCCCCCCGGTTTCATGCGGGGGGCGGTTGCTTTCGACCGTTTTGCTAAGAGTCCTGGCCCATCTTCTCTATTTCTTCGTTGGTTACTACTTCATCGACGATTCCGTAGTCCTTGGCCTCCTCGGCGTTCATGAAGAAGTCGCGGTCGGAGTCCTTGGCTACCCGGTCATACGACTGTCCGGTCGTATCGGAGATGATGCGTCGCACTCGGTCTTCGAGGCGAAGGGTCTCGCGCGCCCATATCTCGATGTCCGACGCCTGGCCCTGCGTTCCGCCCATGGCCTGATGCATATGTACCGTCGAGTTCGGCAACGCAAAGCGCTTGCCCTTAGCGCCTGCGGTCAGGAGCACCGTAGCCATGCTCATGGCCGATCCGACGCAGTAGGTCTGGACGTCGGGCTTGACGAGCTGCATGGTGTCATAGATCGCGAGGCCGTCGTAGATGTAGCCGCCCGGAGAGTTGATGTACATGAGGATGTCGCGGTCGGGGTCCTCGCTGTCGAGGTACAGAAGCTGGGCAACGATGGCGTTCGCGACCTGGTCGTTGATCGGCGTCCCCAGGAAGATGATGCGTTTGCGAAGCAGAAGTGAGTAGATATCGTACGCGCGCTCGCCTCTGGCGCTTGTCTCCACCACCATCGGCAGAACGTTTTCGATTCTGGGTTTCCGCACGTGTGTCTCCTTGATTTTCGTCTCGCTATCCCGGCTCACTTCGTCATGACATAGAAGGCGGGAATGACGGGCAACGTCGATATAACTAGATCATAGGCATGGACGATACGATTTCGTCCACGATCCCGTACTCCATGGCCTCTTGGGCGTTCATGTAGAAGTCGCGGTCGGAATCGCGCGCGACCCGGTCGTAGGGCTGTCCCGTCGTTTCGGCGATGATCTCGCGGAGTCGGTCCTTGAGTCGCAGTATCTCGCGGGCACGTATCTCGACGTCGGATGCCTGTCCCTGCGCTCCGCCAATGGGCTGGTGCATGTGGACGGTCGCGTTGGGCAGAGCGAAGCGCTTGCCCTTCGCTCCAGCCGTCAAGAGGACGGTGCCCATGCTCGCAGCCGCTCCGACGCAGTAGGTGCGAACGTCCGCGTTGACGAGCTGCATCGCGTCGTAGATGGCGAGGCCGGAGTAGATGACGCCACCCGGAGTGTTGATGTACATGAGGATATCGGAGTCGGGGTCCTCGCCATCGAGGTAGAGAAGCTGCGCGACGACGGAGTTCGCCACCTGATCGTCTATCGCCGTGCCCAGGAAGATGATGCGCTTCCGAAGCAGGAGCGAGTAGATGTTGTACTCTTCCTTCCTCCCCTTGGCGTTCGTCTCAACGACCGTCGGAGCGGCGTTTTGGAATGTCGATGTCAGCACGTATGTCTCCTCATTGCGCATTGTTCCGAGTATTGAGGACCGCTTCATCCGCCACACTTGTTCACAGTGAACGCCCGTCTAGGCCGTTGACTGCGCGACGACCTCCGGTTGGTCTTCCTCGCTGGACGAGTCCTCTTCGTTTTCGTCGTCTGCCTGTCCCTTGGCGATCAGCACGAGCCGGTCGAGGGCCTTTTCGATGAGAAGCGACTCCCTGACCGAAGACTTCACGCGCTCGGAGCGAAGCTCCTTGTTCGTGAGCTTGCGCCCGGTCGACTCGTCCCCTTCCCTGGCAAGCTGCTTGAGCCGGTCGTTGAGCTCGTCGTCGGAGATTTCGAGAGCCTCTTGCTCGATGAATGCGCTGATGGCGTGGGAGCGGTTGAGCTTCTCCACGGCCTCCTCGTGCATCTCGTCGCGAATCTCCTCTGCCGTCCTGCCGGTGAAGCGGTTGTAGTCTTCCTCGCTAATCCCCAAGCGATTCATCATCTCTTCGCGCCGTTCCTCCATGTGCTCGATCTCATGCTGGATGAGTATGGGAGCGATCTCCATGTCGGCGTTCACGACCAATTCGTCGATGGCGAACTCGCGGTATTCATGCTCGTTCTGCCGGGCGGTGGCGTCCTGGATGTCCTCACGCACCTGTGACTTGAGTTGGTCAAGGGTCTCGTATTCGTCACTTATGCTCTTTGCGAAGTCATCGTCCAGTTCGGGAAGAAGGCGCTGCTTCATGTCGGTTATCGTGACGGTGAATTCGGCCTGTTTTCCCGCAATCTCGTTGTCTGCGAAGTCGCTGGGAACGTCCAGTGTAAAGTACGCAGGCGTATCGACTTCCACACCCTCCAGTTCGGCCGCGAAGCCCGGGAAGGGGAGTGTGGAGGACGGGTCAACCAAGTATTGGGAGTCCGTCTCGTCGATGATATCCATCCCGTCGATCATTCCAAGCACATCCATGGTGATCAGGTCATCGTGGGCGACGGCGCGGTCGACGGGTTCCCAGGAGGACTGTTGCCCGCGAAGCTCTTCAAGCTCTTCGTCGACATCCTCGTCGCTGACATCAACGGGGTCTTCTTCGACGCGGATGCTCCTGTAGTCTCCGAGATCGAGGACAGGGTTCAGGGCTACCGCGGCCTCTACGACCACCGGGTCGAACTCGACCTTTTCGACGTGCGGGAAGCCGACCCTTTCGATCTCCTGCTCTTCCACGGCCTTCGTGATGACATCGGGCACGAGGAAGTCGAGCGACTCGGAGATGAGGCCTTCACGCCCCACCATACCCTCTACGATTTTACGAGGGGCTTTGCCGGGGCGAAATCCTGGTATACGCATCTTCCCGACAACCTGTTGGAAGCCACGCTCTACGTACGGCTCAAGGTCATCGTCGTCCAATTCGATGCGGAGCGTGACTTGGCGCTCCTCGACTTCACCTTGAGTTACTTTCACACGTGGGCTCCCTGTGCATGTTCCTTCCGACCCATAAGGCGATTATATCAGACCGAAATTTCGGGTGTGAACGTTTTACCGTACCGCTGGGCGTCACTCTTCATCGCCGGCAGCGCTCGGTTGGCGGTTCTTGGTCAGGCGGAGGCGCTCTATTTTGAGGTTGTCCATCTCTATGATTTCACCGGCAACTTCGTCGGCCTCGAACGTCTCGCCCTGTGCGGGAATATGTCCCAATCGTTCGAGCGCCCAGCCGGCAACCGTCTCGAAATCGCCCTCCTCAATGTCCAGCTCGAGCCTGTCGCGCGCCTCGTCGATGCTCATGCCGCCTTCGACCTCGTAGGTGTCCTGGCCGACGAGCGTCATCTCTTCCTCGGCGCCGATGCCCTCTTCCCCGACACGCCCCATGACGTCTTCGATGAGCTGCTTGAGCGTGACGAGTCCCGCGACTCCGCCGAACTCGTCGACCGCGATGGCCATCTGGTTCCCCGACCGTCTAAGCTCGTCGAACAGCTCGGCGATGCGCTTGGTCTCCGGAACGAAGTGTACGTCGCGGATCACGTCAGTCACCGAGTCCTCGTCCGTGAGGCCGTTGACGGCCAGCGACCGCAGGATGTCTTTCAGCGAGAGCACCCCAACCACGTTGTCCGTCGTGTCCCAGTAGACCGGGAACCGGGTATGTGAGTGCTCCGCATAAACTTTAAGGAACTCGCCTACGGTGGAGCCGCGCTGTACGAAAACGATCTCCGTGCGCGGAGTCATCACATCACGCACTTGCCGATCTCCGAACCGGAATACTCCCTTGAGGCGCTCGGCTTCGTCGTGCTCGAACTCTCCTTCCCCCACGCCGATGTCGATAAGCGTGCGAAACTCTCCTTCAGTTATTGAAGGTTGGTCCTCCTGAGTCCCACCGACCCGTCTGCTGAACATCTTGGTGATCCATTGCAGAATCAGAACGAATGGGAGCAGGAGGTACTCTCCCCACTTGAGAGGATAGGAGTACAGGAATGCGATTCTCTCCGAGTTCCTAACGGCAATGGTCTTTGGAATCGTCTCTCCAAGCAGGAGCAGGGTCACGGTACCGATTATGGTCGCTACGACAACCCCGACGCCTTCGTTGTACTGATCCAGGCGGTTGACAACCACGACCGTGATTACGGCGCTGAAAGCAACGTTGACGAGGTTATTTCCAAGCAGGATGGTTGACAAAAGGCGCTCAGGCTCATTGAGCATGTTTGCGACCCGTCGCGCTCCGGGCACACCCTCGCTGAGCAGGTGCGCTATCCTCGTCCTTTGAAGGGAGAGGAAGGCCGCCTCCGAACTCGAAAAGAAGGCGGACAGCACCAGGAAGCCTAATAGCAGGGCAAGACTGGCAGCTTCTTCACCTGACATAGTGGCAATGCCTCAACTTAGTTCGTTCATCAAGGATGGTGAACGAGCGGCCGGGAACGCTAAGACGCGTTCCGGACCGGACGGCGGATGGAAGAGTGAATAGGGGGAGCCGAAGCGCGCCGGCGTGGGCCGGGCCTTCGGCGGGGTAGATGGCGGTCTGTCTGGATCGGAGTCCATGCGCTTCACTCTACATGAGACGGGCGAACGAGGTAAAGCGGGAACGGGGACACAAAGTCGCTGCATCACAGACGTAAGCGTTCGTAGGTTAGGTCTTATTTCATTCCGAGCGTTCGTGTACACTTCAACCTGATTACAAGCACACGGGGTACTCTGCTATGAAATGGTACTTCACCACTCTAATCCTTACGGTTTCCGTTGCGTTGGCCTGCTCTCAAGGTGGCGATGACCAATCCAAGTCGCGTTTGCAGACCGTGCAGGACAGGGGCGAGGTCGTCTGTGCAACGCTCGATGACACGCCCGGATTCGGTTTCCTGGACGAGGGTGGCAACCACGTAGGCTTCGACATCGACCTGTGTCGTGCCGTCGCCGCCGCGACTCTCGGCGATGCCAACGCGATCGAACTCCGCACGATAGACGCGGCAGAGCGCGGGCCCGTCATGCAGGCGGGCGAGGTGGACCTGCTCGTGTGGGTGACGACCTGGACTAGCTCGCGTGACGCCGCGTGGGGCGATTTCGTCCCCACGATGTTCTACGACGGCCAGGGATTCATGGTGCCAGAACGTCTCGGCATATCCAGCGCGTACGATTTGGGCGGGGCCGCCGTATGCACGTTGTCCGGCACGACCAGCGAGTTGAACGTGGAGGACTTCTTCCGTCAAAATCGGATGGAGTATAGCCCGACCATATATGAGAGCGCCGACATCGCGCTCGATGCCTACGGCAAAGGGGCCTGCGACGTGTTCACGACCGACCGCTCCGCCCTCGCGGGGCTAAAGTCCAGTCTAACTAATCCCAATGACCACGTGATTCTCCCGGAGGTCATATCCGAAGAGCCGCTGACCCCGCTCGTCCCGCACGGCGACAGCGAGTGGTTCGACATCGTGAAGTCGGTGATGGGCATCCTCATCCACGCCGAGGCGCTGGGCGTGAATTCGGGCAACGTCGCGGCAATGACCACGAGCGACAGCCCGAAGGTGAAGCGCCTACTCGGAGTCGAAGGGTCGTGGGGCCAGGCCGACCTGGGTCTTGACACGACCGTGGCCCAGACGGTCATAACCCAGGTGGGCAACTACGGCGAGATATACGACCGCCACCTGGGGCCGGACGGAATCGGACTGCCGCGAGAGGGCGGCCGCAACGCGCTCTGGGCCGATGCCCCGTGCGTCGACTGCCCAAAGGGTGGACAGATTTACGCCGCTCCCCTGCGGTAGCGCGAAGGGGGAGATTACCCCCGCTACTGGGACAGCAGGGTTACCCGGTCTCCATGTCGCGGCGGGAGCGTTCTTCCTGAAGTAGCACTGCGGCCTTCACCCCGAGGTCGGTTCTGGGGCGTTGAGCCAGACGCTCCTGCCACTCCTGCATTTCCAACTCGCGCGTATCGCGAATCGGCCTCTCGTGTAGCTCATCCGGCGCGTTATTGTCTTTGAGATTGGTCATGCAATGACCTTAGCAGGATTTCGGTACGGAGGTAAGAATTCCGGCCCCGATTTGGAGCGCGAGGCCGGAATGATTTTAGCTATCTTGCTTACCTACCCCACCGGCAGGTACTGCACCTTGGCGGGGTTGAAGCGCACGAACTGTTCGCCGTATCCCGTGCCGCTCACGTACCCGACCGCCCCGTCAATGCTCGACATGAAGATATCCATCTTGGCGGAGAAGTCCTCGCCGGGCTTCGTCTGCGTCGTGGCGAACTCGGCCATGGCGGCCTTCTTCTTGTCCGCCACGTCGGTGATGTCGACAACGACGTCCGGGGCCTGGCGGGGCGTCGCCATCAGCACGTCCGAGCGGGAGTCGAGGTAGTACGCGAAGTAGACCTCGCTCACCGTATGGGGCGCGAGAGGCGAGTCGAAGCCGTCGGCGCGTACATAGTCGACGCAGCGGATCGCGAACTCGCCCGCGTCCATGTGATCGAAGCGCCCGTACTCCAAGGGGTGCTGGGTGATGACGATTTCGGGCCGGAATGAACGCATCAGCTCAATGACCGTCTTGTACTCATCGAACCCGAAGATCGTCGGGTTCTCCGGATAGTCGAGGAAGTGCCAATGCTGAACGCCGAGAATGTTGGCGGCGCGTTCAAGCTCCTGCCGCTTCATCTCCTTGATCTTCTCGATATCCTTGAGCTTGTCTGCACCCTCGGCCGGGAACATGTTGAAGGCGTGCGTCACGACGCCCGAGGTCAAGCTCACCCACATCACCTCATCACCCCGCTCGATATGCTTGGCCACCGTGCCTCCGGTGCGCTCCGCCAGGTCCTGCGGATGCGCCGTGATCGCCATGAGTTTCGTCAATGTCCGTCCTCCTGAATGTCATAAGCTGCTTTCTCGCGCGCTAAGGTGCGTGAACCCTCGCGGCGGCGGGTACTGTACCACCAACGGCGCTTCACACACCAACCTTCAACCTCTCCCTGGCGGGCCGAGAGGGGTAGGTAAAACGATATCACAGCTATGATCCGGCCCCGTCTCCCTGTCATTCCGAGCGCAGCGAGCAACTGTCTTGAAAGTCAAGAGGGATGGCCGACGAGTGCCGAGGCCCTGGCGCGCTCAGCGCGCCAGGGTGAGCGATGCTTGAGCATGGAGTTGAGTATGACGAGCAACTTGCGCATGCAGGCTGTGAGAGCCAGCTTCTTGGGCTTACCAGCGGCCAGCAGCCGCTGGTAGAAGTCCCTGATCATCGGGTTGAAGCGGCTGGCTACCAACGCTCCCATGTACAGGGCAGCGCGGACCCGGGCGCGACCACCCCAGACGGTCCGTTTGCCCCGCAGAGTGCCACTGTCCCGGTTGAAGGGAGCCACGCCCACCAGCGCGGCGACCTGTCGGCGGTCCAGCGTGCCCAGCTCCGGCAGGTAGGCTAGGAGGGTGAGGGAGACCTGCCCTCCCACGCCGGGAACGGTGCGCAACAGGTCGTCCTTCTCCCGCCATACGGGACTGTTACGGAGAGCCTGCCTCAGGCCTTCGTCAAGGTCGTCCAACTCCTGCTCCAACCAGGCGATGTGAGCCTCGATGCGGGGCTGGACGGCGCTGATGGCGGTGCCGAGGCGGTTCTTCTCAGAGACCAGCATGGTCACCACTTGGTGCCTACGAGCAACCAACGAGCTGAGAACCTGGGTCTCGGTGTCCTTCAGAGGGCGCACAGGGGGACGAACAGCGGCGGCGAAGTGGGCGAGGACCGCCGCGTCCAGAGCGTCAGTCTTTGCCAAAGTCCCGGTTGCTTTGGCAAAGTCACGAACCTGGCGTGGGTTGACGACGACTATGGGCAGCGTCGCAGCTGCCAGAGCCGCCACCAACGGCAGTTCCAGGCCGCCAGTAGCTTCCAACACTATCTTGGCCGGTCCAATGGTCTTCAGTTGGGAGACCAGTTCCGGGATCCCGGGTTCGTCGTAGGAGACGACCCACCTCTCACCTGTAGGGTGGAGAGCGACATCCACCTGGGCTTTTGCCACATCAATGCCTACGTATGTCGGTTCCTGTTCCATTTTTTCTACCTCCTGTTATGAAGTGCTGGCCCGTCCTTGCATGATGCGGGCTCGGTTGGCCCAGGCAACTGTTCGGGCTCTACTCCCGGGGGTGCGGCGACCCTGGCTCGCTGACGGTCTTCGATGACCTAGGAATCAACGGTCTGCCGCACCCTATTCACCCCTACCGAAGTCATTGTCCCATGACAAAACCAAGATACAAGGAATCCAAAGTCCATAACCGCAAGGCCATACAGCCAGCCCTTTGTTTCTCTCATGACCAATAGAGGAAGACAGTATACGAATTCTCAAGGTCGCCCTTACCTTCGGGCGGACATTTTAGATTCTTCACCTTCGCTCCGCTGCGCTCAGAATGACAGCGATGGGGCTACCCTCTCATCAATGGAGAGTGGTTCGATAGTCAAATACATGCCCCTTTCAGCCCCCAACGGGGGGAAAATACAGAGATGGGGGCGTTTGCGGTCGTCGCCCGCGCTGGATATGATACCTGCCCATTGGAGGTCATCCGCTCTATGAAGATACTGATCATGGGTTCCGGGGCCGTTGGTGGCTACTTCGGCGGGGTGCTCAGCCGCGCCGGTCACGAGGTGGTGTTCATCGCCAGGGGCAGCCACCTCGAGGCGATCAACCAAAGCGGCCTGCGCGTGCAGAGCGATGCCACAGGCACGTTCGAGGTCAAGGCGTCGGCCATGGAGCGCCCGGACGGCTCGTGGAAGGCCAACCTGGTCCTCTACTGCGTCAAGGGCTACGACAACCACACGGGAGTACCGACCATTGGCCCCTCCGTCGGAGACGACACGGTGGTGCTGACGCTGCAAAACGGCATGGGCAGCGTCGACGCGCTTGCGGCGGCCTATGGAAAGGACGCCGTGCTCCCCGGCCTGACCTATATCGACGCGACCCGAACGGGACCGGGCGCTGTCAGCGAGTTCGGTTTGAAGGCCCCCGACCTCGTGTTCGGCGAGGAGGACGGAACCGATTCGGACCGCGTCGCGCGCGTCCGAGAGGCCCTGGACGTTGAAGGCATCGACGTGAAGGTAGCCGACGACATCACCAAGGAGCTTTGGAGCAAGTTCATCTACATCTGCGGCCTCAGCGGCTCGACCTGCATCACCCGCTCGACCTTCGACCAGGTCGTCTTGACGCCGGAAACGTTGGAGTTCACCCGGAGTATCATGCGCGAGGCCTACACGGTTGCCGAGGCGAAGGGCGTGAATATCGCCCCCGACTACGTCGACACCACGGTCGATTACTTCGTAAGCATCAAGGGCGAGAACACCTCGTCGATGTACACCGACCTCATGCGCGGAAGCCCGATCGAGGTCGAGGTGCTGAACGGCGCCGTGGCGCGAATGGGAGCGGAGGTGTCGATTCCGACACCCGTCAACTCCTTCATCGCCACGTGCCTATCCCTCTACCACGCCCGCGCCATGGCCGAGCGCGGCAGCTAGTACTCAGTCAACTTGAATATGACGAACAGGCAGATGCCGATTTATCCCCTCTCCCGTCGTGGGAGAGGGCTAGGGTGAGGGTGATTCTTACGGGCACGTCCATCTCATCAAAGCCTACGGCATGAGATGACGCCACAGTCTCGCCCTCCTGCCTCACCTAAGTCAGTTCGCCCCCTTCTCCGCAGCCTTCGACGCTATTCCCGCGCGGTCTTCGTCGGTCAGATGCGGTTCGATCTTGCGGATGAAGTCCTGTATCGTCTCGTCGACCGTCGCATCGGACGTGTCGAGCTCGATCTTATGCATGAGACGGGAGCGTTCGAACTCCTCCCGGAATCTCTGAAGCACGAGCTCCACGTCCTGGTCCTTGAGGATGCCGTTGGGATGCGGGTTCTCGGCCATGCGCCTGCGGATCACCTCCGGCCTCGCGGTCACGTGGCACAGCACCGCATCCGTGCCCCCGCTGAGTATCTTATCTTCCATATTGCTCATGAAGCCCTGCCGCCCCTCGAATCCCAGGTATAGCTCCCCATAGATCGCCTCCTCGATGTGAAGGCCGATCATTAAGGAGTCCCTCATCCCCGTCATCGTCGCCATCCCCGACGCGTGGTACACCACGTTGTGCCGCATGATCGTCTCTTTGGTGCGCGTGCTCAGAGCCCAGAGCTGCTCCTGCTCCTCCTCCGTGAAGTCGCTCGGCACTGGTGTGTACTCCTGCTCGTGCGTCACCGTGTACGGGAACTTGCCGTGGTCATGCACGTTCTTCACCCACCCGCCGATATCCTCGTGTACCCAGTCCCGAATCCTGAACCCCAGCGTCGTCGTGCCCGAATACTCACAGCCTATGATTACAAGCCTCATGTGATGGCCTCCTCATTTGATACCAAGTCGCTGATATACGCCCGGATTTCACCCGATATATCGTCGCGGTTGAGTGCTTCTCGAATGGACGCCTTTAGCATCCCTGACGGGACACCGGTGTCGAACAGCTCTCCAGGGAAACGGTATGCCGTTCCCTCGTGCGTGTTGAGTAACTTTGCGATTCCGTCGGCCAGCCAGATTTCGCCCCCTGCCCCGGGCCTCGTGCGCTCCAGCGCCGGGAATATCGCTGGGGGAAGCACGTACCGCCCGACGACCGCGAGGTTCGAAGGAGCCTCCTCGATCGACGGTTTCTCGACGAGACCCGATATCTCGTACACCCTGCCGTCCTGCCTCGTAGGCGCAACGACTCCCTTTTGCGGGATCGTCTCCTCCGGGGTCTCTGCCACACCTATCACCGGCCCCCCGGTTTCGCCATAAATCTCGATCATCCGCCCGATGGTGGAGTCGCTGCCGCGGATGACGTCGTCCGGCAACAGGACCGCGAGCGGCTCGTTCCCGACCGCCTGTTTGGCGACCAGTACGGCATGACCGTTGCCGAGCGGCTCGCGCTGCTGGACGTACGTGATCTCCAATTCATTTGAGAAGTCCGGCATCCGTTCGAGGAGACTCGACCTCCCCTGTCGCTCCAACATCCGCTCCAAGTCGGTGGACTCGTCGAAGTACGCGCCAATCGCCTCTTGTTGGGGTGAGACGACCATGACCACGTGCTCGATGCCGGCCGCGGCGGCCTCCTCGACGGCGAGATGTATGACCGGCGTGTCCAAAACGGGCAAAAGCGCCTTGGGAACGGCCTTCGTCACAGGAAGGAAGCGCGTACCAAACCCCGCTACCGGAATGACGGCCTTACGCACGTTCATCACCGATTCAGCGCCTCCCAATTCCAGTTGCGGCCCGATTATAGCACGCCGACCGTCCGAGACCCTTGCATGACACCCGCACACCATCATTCCCGCGAAGGCGGGAATCCATCGTCCGCCATCAGCCTTGTACCGACATGGAGACCTACGCCATTTTCATACGAGGCGGTGAGGGTGGCAACCCTAAGGAGATACCCAGAACGATATCCCTCAAGACCTGTCATTCCTCTGAAAATAAACCCCGTCCAACCTCCCGTAGGGGCGATTCGCGAATCGCCCCTACCGCCATTTTCATTATTGGTGGTGTCGGTGGCAACCGACATGGGCGATTGCTATGAAAACAGACGGCAACCACCCCCATTCCGTCATTCCTGCGAAGGAACGTCACCCCGTACCCCGATACGGGGCAGGAATCCATCCCATGTCGTTGCCGTGAGGCAGGTGAGGACAGGAGCGGCCACTCCCATTTTCGTCTCCTTATATGGCCTCCACAAGGCCATAGCGATTCCGAACGTAGCCCAGCCACAACCTGTCATTCCGAACGTAGCGTAGCGAAGTGAGGAATCCAGAATCCTTGTTATCGAGGATAGATCTAATTGCTGAACCAGCCCCGCATCGCGACGGCATGACACCCTAGATTCCTCGCCGGGCTAGGAATGACAAGCTGTCATGTCCGTCTTGCAAGAGACTCGGCCGTCCATTCCAATTTGACTGATAAGAACACATGACCTATCATGGTCTTGCGACCGAGACGGACTTGCCTAACTGCAGGACTTTGAAAGTTACAAAATGTTACGGAATGTTACAAAAAAGAGGACTTTTGGCATTTGAGATTACTCGACAACCTGTCATCTGGCACCGTACCTGCTCACAGTACAACGGCGGAGACGCTTACCCAATGCATGACTCCCTAGAATGCCCAAAAATGTCTCCGAATGTCCCATGATTCGACCCCCAAAGACCGGGGCATGGTCTGAGTGAGAATCACCCGCAATTGGCCTACATGGTAGTATGAAGACCAGTCATTCTGGACCAGCATCACGACTACGGAGGACGCCATGACACTAGCTCGGGAAAAATGTGTTGCCTGTCGGCGGGACTCGCCGAGAGTCACACCGGAAGAGATCGCCGACCTCCACCCCATCGTGTCGGACTGGGAGTTGACTGAGTTCGACGAGATCAAGCGGCTCGACCGGACATTCAAATTCTCGGACTTCGCCGGGGCCTTGGAGTTTTCTCAGAAGGTCGGTGAGATTGCCGAGGACGAGGGACATCACCCACGCATCATCACTGAATGGGGCCGCGTGAACGTCGCGTGGTGGACGCACAAGATACGTGGTCTTCACCGCAACGACTTCATCATGGCCGCGAAGACCGACGGGCTCTACGGGTAGGGCGACTGAGCGTCCGCCGTCACGATACGAGGCTTGGCCCGACCATCAAGCTCCGACCAATCTACGGTCGGGACTTCCACGTACGACAGCCATTCCGTCGCCTCCGCCAGAAGCAGATTGGTCCTCACGCCCATCCATTCCGGCTGGAATAGTTCGAGAAGCTCAACGCCGTCTCGCAGCTTGACCCGCGCGCCATGGCGATTATGCCTCGTCAGGTGATGGAACCCCACCGATGTCTTGATGATGGCGTGGTAGAACAGCCGGAACGGGTAGGGCGTCTCACGCCAAACGTCCTCCAGCGTCTCGTGACACTCCCAGAATTCACCCCGGTTGAACTGCTCGATAGCGCGGCGCAGTTCCGTCGGTGGGTCCATTAACCGTCCGTCCCCGAACCTTCCGATACCGTGCTCACGCAAAGCGTCAATCCAACGCGCGTCCAGCGCCCGCCGGTTGCGGAACGGCAGTGTCGGGAGGCCGGTTGTGGGGTCTATCTTTATTTGTTCTTGGCCAAGGGTCGATTGTTGTCCCCTGTTAGAAGTGTAATATGCTCGGCTTCTCAGCATTCTTTGCCCACGCACGATGAAACTCAATTCTTAGGACACTGGATAGCCGGAAAAATAGAATGCAGGTAGGATTGAGTCATATATCCGCCTGAAGTAGGCATGGAATGGCAAATGAATGTTATGTAGTAGCCAGACTTGTCTCAGCCATCGCGGCTAACTCGTCCCTTGTGGTTGAAACAAATGCGTTTCTACGCTCGTTGTCGTCCCATGAGTACTGCTCTATGGGCGAAGTGGAGGCAACGCTTTCGATCAGGCGTCTGGCTTGTTCTGTACGTCCGTTGACTGTTCTTTCGGCGCGAGCCACACCATGGACGATTCTTGTAGTTGGTTCACCCTCAAGTGCGCTGAGGTCATGAGCCACGATGATCGTATTGCCTGCAGATCTCATGGGGTCTGCCACACCGATGTCCGCCACAATGACAAAAACGGTGCCCTCGTGGTCTTGATCCCCTAGTCGAACTCTTCTAGTGCGGTAGCTAAGATCTACCCTTCGGTCGACGTTAGTAATGCCGCGGACATGCCGTGGGCCTTGAAGAAGCTTACGCAATCCCTGCCTGTCGAGCTCTTTTTCTAGCTGGGCCATAACATGCTTACTCAGCCGAGAACCCGCACGTCTACGCCGGGCCTGAGGGATCATACTCGCTACAGTGGCTATGGTCCGTCCTACCTCAAAGGCCCAGTAGCCTAGCGTTCGACTGTCAGCTGTTGCGTAATAGACGCGCTTATCGTCATCGAACTCCAAAGTAGCTCGTTTTGCTATGTCGGCGACTAGACGCCGGTCTGTGAGGTAGGGGCTAGCTTGGCTCGACTCAAATAAGAGTCCATTGAGACGTCCACCATCAGTGACGTAGTAGGTATCTGATACACGGCCCTGCTCCACTGTCACTGTAATTACGTCGCCGTTCGGTTCAAGCAAAGGGAGACTAATTCTGCAACCATGAGACGTCTCGGCGCTCTGGATGCGGGCAATAGCATGTACTCGGATTTTCTCGACGAGGCGCTCACATTCCATCAGTTTTCCTCATCCAAAGGCGCTTGACCATCCGGCACTCCTACTACAGCAATGTGGCTAGCGAAGCAGAGCATAGCATCTTTTAGTGGCACCCTATGGTCGATCGACCAGGGATAGACACGACTTCGACCACGATTTCCAATTTCACCAAAGACACTCGTCGGAGAGTGAATATGAGGCCCTGAAATAAATGGCCCTCCATCTGGCTCTTGATGGCCTCCATCAACATGGCCTCTCCGAAGAACCTGCCTGCCACCTTCAGCAGCTAGAGTTATGATCTTGACGCCACTTTCCTCGCGATGTCCACGGAGCCAGAGAGGTTCACGTCTTCGAAGCCGTTGGTTCTGTGTAACGATGTGAACTTGCGCTTCCCACGCTTCTACGTATCTAGACGAAGGAGCAAGAGCCTTCAGGAAACCCCATACCTTTGGAGTGCTACATAGCTCCTCGACCCATCTGATGAGTCGTTCCCCATCTCGCCAGTGTGACTCTCGTCCAGCCGGAATCATCATCGTGACCCATGTGCTTGGCTGGACCTGTACTCACCAACAGCATTACAACCAGCCCAACTACGATACTTTCATGTGGAGCGCCTTATGCACGATCCGTGGTCACATTATACACATTCGTCCTTGTCAAGAGCCTCTCTCCACTCCATGCCACGAACTCAATTTCACTTTGACTGAGCGAATGGGTTGTACAGCGATGGTTGCGCCTAGAATCCCTTGCAGACACACCGGCGTGGGTTGAAGTAAGGTTCTTACGCTCGCCGCTCAATGTCGCCCCCTCCCCCAGATTCCCCACCTAGATTGAGGGATACCTCGTTGGAGCCCGCCGTGAAGCGGGCTATGATGGTTGTTGGACAGACAAAGCCATCACCAACGAGGTGCGCCTATTATGAAGCAAGGAGTTCTGCCGTTCCAGTATCAACAGGAGAACGGTTCCCCCGGTATGACCGCGCTGTCCGGCCTGATGACGTACTTGGAGCTGCTACACGTGTCCGGGTTGAAGTCATCGGTAGAACGTTGCGTGGGGCTGCGGAGAGGCGGTCAGGGTTGGACGGACAGCCAGATAGTTAGCTCTCTGATACTGCTGAACCTGGCAGGCGGCGAGTCGGTGTCCGATCTGGACGTTCTGGACAAGGACGAAGGGTTCGGCAGGATGCTTCGAGAGATGGAGACCCACGAGATGGGTCGCAGAGAGCGCAGAGCGTTGGAACACAGATGGCGTGTGGGGCGTCGGCGGAGCGTGCCGTCGGAGTCCGCGGTGTTCCGGTACTTGGCGGGATTCAATGACGCCGACGAGGAGGCGAAGCGGGAAGCTCACCGAGCATTCATCCCTGCACCCAGCGAAGCGCTGAGGGGACTGGGGAAGGTGAACGCTGACCTGGTGGGCTTCATACAGAGCCGTTCGCCTCACACCGAGGCCACTCTGGACATGGATGCCACACTGGTCGAGACGCACAAGCAGGAGGCACTCTACAGCTACAAGAAGTACAGAGCATACCAGCCCCTGACGACCTACTGGGCAGAGGCCGAGTTGATCGTGCATTCGGAGTTTCGGGACGGCAACGTACCTGCGGGGTATCAGCAGTTACGAGTGTTGAGCGAAGCGTTGGGGCATCTACCTGCCGGTGTGGGGAGGGTGATGCTGCGGTCTGACACGGCGGGGTATCAGCAGGAGTTACTGCGGTACTGCGCCGAAGGCAGGGACGAGCGTTTCGGGGTGATCGAGTTTGCGGTGGGGGTTGACGTGACGGCGGAGTTCCGCCGTGCGGTGTCTGAGGTTGCTGAGGAAGAGTGGCATACGCTGTACCGCAAGGTTGGCGAGCACCGGGTGGACACGGGTCAGCAGTGGGCTGAGGTGAACTTCGTGCCCAACTGGATAGGGCACTCCAAGAACAGCCCTGAGTATCGGTTCATAGCTACCAGGGAGCGGTTGATCGAACAGCCACTACCGGGAATGGAGGAGCAGATGGAGCTTCCGTTCCCCGCGATGGAACTGTCCAACAGAGGCTGGTACAAGGTCTTCGGAGTAGTGACGAACCGAGAGCTTGCTGGGGACGAGTTGATCCGGTGGTTCAGGCAGAGATGCGGTAAGGGCGAGGAAGTCCACAGCGTTCTGAAGAGTGACTTGGCTGCGGGCCGGATGCCGTCGAGGCTGTTCGGCGCCAACGCCGCATGGTGGGCCATATCGGTGCTGGCCTTCAACCTAAACTCTGCCATGAAGCGACTGGTGTTGGGCGGACAGTGGGTAGCCAAGCGTCTGAAGGCGGTGCGCTTCGCCCTGATCGCCCTACCGGGCCGTGTGATGCGTCACGCCAGGAGGTTGATCATCCGTCTTGCCCGTGGCCATCCCTCATACGAATTGCTGCTCAGGGCGCGGCGGAGGATATTGGCGCTGGCTGCCGAGCCGTATCGAGCATAGGCGTCCTGCATGGAGTATCGGTCTGCAGGCGACTCAGCCGAGTTGCCAGGCTGGGCCATGCCTTCTTCGGCCTGAGAACAGCCATAATTGGCGGGCGAGCGCTGTCAATATCCTCAAACACGTCGCCCGAGACCCCATCTACGGCCCGATCTGACCATAGGTGATCCGAGTCGACACCGAACACGTGCTGTAAGCCCTCAAAGACCACCCCAACAATTTTAGGCGGGGGATTTGGGAAGACCCAGATTCCCCACCTAGATTGAGGGATACCTCGTTGGAGCCCGCCGTGAAGCGGGCTATGATGGTTGTTGGACAGACAAAGCCATCACCAACGAGGTGCGCCTATTATGAAGCAAGGAGTTCTGCCGTTCCAGTATCAACAGGAGAACGGTTCCCCCGGTATGACCGCGCTGTCCGGCCTGATGACGTACTTGGAGCTGCTACACGTGTCCGGGTTGAAGTCATCGGTAGAACGTTGCGTGGGGCTGCGGAGAGGCGGTCAGGGTTGGACGGACAGCCAGATAGTTAGCTCTCTGATACTGCTGAACCTGGCAGGCGGCGAGTCGGTGTCCGATCTGGACGTTCTGGACAAGGACGAAGGGTTCGGCAGGATGCTTCGAGAGATGGAGACCCACGAGATGGGTCGCAGAGAGCGCAGAGCGTTGGAACACAGATGGCGTGTGGGGCGTCGGCGGAGCGTGCCGTCGGAGTCCGCGGTGTTCCGGTACTTGGCGGGATTCAATGACGCCGACGAGGAGGCGAAGCGGGAAGCTCACCGAGCATTCATCCCTGCACCCAGCGAAGCGCTGAGGGGACTGGGGAAGGTGAACGCTGACCTGGTGGGCTTCATACAGAGCCGTTCGCCTCACACCGAGGCCACTCTGGACATGGATGCCACACTGGTCGAGACGCACAAGCAGGAGGCACTCTACAGCTACAAGAAGTACAGAGCATACCAGCCCCTGACGACCTACTGGGCAGAGGCCGAGTTGATCGTGCATTCGGAGTTTCGGGACGGCAACGTACCTGCGGGGTATCAGCAGTTACGAGTGTTGAGCGAAGCGTTGGGGCATCTACCTGCCGGTGTGGGGAGGGTGATGCTGCGGTCTGACACGGCGGGGTATCAGCAGGAGTTACTGCGGTACTGCGCCGAAGGCAGGGACGAGCGTTTCGGGGTGATCGAGTTTGCGGTGGGGGTTGACGTGACGGCGGAGTTCCGCCGTGCGGTGTCTGAGGTTGCTGAGGAAGAGTGGCATACGCTGTACCGCAAGGTTGGCGAGCACCGGGTGGACACGGGTCAGCAGTGGGCTGAGGTGAACTTCGTGCCCAACTGGATAGGGCACTCCAAGAACAGCCCTGAGTATCGGTTCATAGCTACCAGGGAGCGGTTGATCGAACAGCCACTACCGGGAATGGAGGAGCAGATGGAGCTTCCGTTCCCCGCGATGGAACTGTCCAACAGAGGCTGGTACAAGGTCTTCGGAGTAGTGACGAACCGAGAGCTTGCTGGGGACGAGTTGATCCGGTGGTTCAGGCAGAGATGCGGTAAGGGCGAGGAAGTCCACAGCGTTCTGAAGAGTGACTTGGCTGCGGGCCGGATGCCGTCGAGGCTGTTCGGCGCCAACGCCGCATGGTGGGCCATATCGGTGCTGGCCTTCAACCTAAACTCTGCCATGAAGCGACTGGTGTTGGGCGGACAGTGGGTAGCCAAGCGTCTGAAGGCGGTGCGCTTCGCCCTGATCGCCCTACCGGGCCGTGTGATGCGTCACGCCAGGAGGTTGATCATCCGTCTTGCCCGTGGCCATCCCTCATACGAATTGCTGCTCAGGGCGCGGCGGAGGATATTGGCGCTGGCTGCCGAGCCGTATCGAGCATAGGCGTCCTGCATGGAGTATCGGTCTGCAGGCGACTCAGCCGAGTTGCCAGGCTGGGCCATGCCTTCTTCGGCCTGAGAACAGCCATAATTGGCGGGCGAGCGCTGTCAATATCCTCAAACACGTCGCCCGAGACCCCATCTACGGCCCGATCTGACCATAGGTGATCCGAGTCGACACCGAACACGTGCTGTAAGCCCTCAAAGACCACCCCAACAATTTTAGGCGGGGGATTTGGGTCTCCGTCGAACCGTTGAAATCGTAAGACAACTGTACTATAATTCCTCAAAGGGACGGAGCGCTCCGTCCCTTTTGCGCGTCTCTCGGAATGCGAAACGATTTTGGTAATCTCGCAATACTCGCCGAGCGAGGATCGCCCTCGAACAGCGGGAAGGAGGCTGGGATGACGGTCACAGCAGTGCTTGGCGCCCAGTGGGGCGATGAAGGCAAGGGCAAGCTCGTCGACGTACTTGCCCGGGACGGCGACATTGTCGCTCGATTCTCCGGGGGCAACAACGCCGGCCATACGGTTATCACCGAGCAGGGCGAGTTTAAGTTCCACCTGCTTCCCTCCGGCGTCGTCTGGCCGCATACGCTGAACGTCATCGGCAACGGGGTCGTCGTAGACCCCGACGTGCTCCTCGACGAGATCACGGGCCTCGAGGCGCGCGGCATAAGCATCGAGGGGCGGCTGATCGTCAGCGAGCGCTCCCACCTCGTCATGCCGTATCACGTCGTCCTCGATCAGATATCCGAGCAGGCGAAGGGGCGCAACGCCATTGGGACTACGGGTCGAGGCATCGGCCCCGCCTACGCCGACAAGGCCTCTCGAATTGGCATCCGCGCCACCGAGCTTCGCGACATCGAATCGCTCCTGCCCAGACTCGAGGTCGTGCTCAATCATCACAACGCCATACTGACAAAGGTCTATGGTGTCGAACCACTCGCGTTAGATGAGGTATTCGACAGATGCAAGCTGTGGTCGGAGCACCTGTTGGACTACATCGGGCCGGTCGAGCACATCGTCTTCGACTCGGTGAACTCCGGCAAGCAGCTCATCGTCGAGGGCGCTCAGGGAGCGCTTCTCGACCTTGACCACGGCACGTACCCGTTTGTCACATCCTCGCACCCCACCATCGGAGGGGCGATGACGGGGCTCGGCCTGCTGCCGGGGCAGATCGACAGCGTGCTCGGCGTTTTCAAGGCATACAGCACCCGCGTGGGAAGCGGCCCGTTCGTGACGGAGCTGCTCGACGCTACAGGCGAGGCGATTCGCCAGCGTGCAAAGGAGTTCGGCACGACGACCGGCAGGCCCAGGCGAGTCGGCTGGTTCGACTCGGTGGCAGCGCGGTACAGCGCCCGCATCAACGGCTACACCGGCGGCATTATCACGCGCCTCGACGTGCTGGACATTTTCGACTCGATCATGGTGTGCCGCGCCTACGAGCTCGACGGCGAGATCGTATGGGACTTCCCCGGAAACGCCTCGACACTGGAGCGGTGCATACCGATCTACGAGGAGTTGCCCGGTTGGGACATGCCCACTGCCGGCATGAATGCGTACGAGGACCTGCCCGCCAACGCGAAGGCGTACGTTGACCGCATCCAGGAGCTTGTCGGTGTCGGTTTCGACATCATCTCGACCGGCCCTCACCGCGACGAGACGATTCACGTCCGGCCGATGGTCGCCCTCTAGCGGGCACGAGCTCTATCGCTTGGATTCCACATGGCGAGCGCCGACGGCATGACTCTCACCGACCAGGTCCGTGACCTCTTGACCGACGCGCTGCGTGCGGCGCAGGCTGACGGCCGTCTGCCGGACGTCGAAGTCGACGCGGTGACGGTCGAGAGACCGCAGAACCCCGAGCACGGGGACTTTGCCACGTCCACGCCGATGAAGCTGGCCCGCGTCATGAGACGAAATCCCTTCGACATCGCGGAGGCCATCGTGTCCTCGACTGTCACGGGCGGCATCCTCGCAAGCGTTGAGGCAGTGCGTCCCGGATTTGTGAACCTCAGGCTCAATCCCGCATGGCTCGCGGAGCAGGTCGACGTGATCAGGCAGGCCGGCGACTCCTTCGGCAGCGTGGACGACGGCGAGGGCACGCGCGTCCAGGTCGAGTTTGTCAGCGTCAACCCTACGGGGCCTATCCACGTCGGACATGGCCGCGGCGCGGTGTTCGGAAGCTCGCTTGCCAGCGTACTCGAAGCGGCGGGTTACGACGTACAGCGCGAATACTACATCAACGACGCCGGCAACCAGATGGACATGTTCAACCGGAGCGTCTACGCCCGCTACGTGCAGGCTTCCGGCGGAGAGGCCGAGGTGCCCGAGGATGGGTATTCCGGCGACTACATCGTCGAACTCGCGGGTGAGCTGCGCGAGGAGTTCGGCGACAAGTACCTCGATATGGACGAGGACCGTGCCGTGACCGAGATCGGCAACATCGGGATGCACCGGATGATCGACGCCATCCGAGAGGACATGGAGCGGCTCGAAGTCCGCTACGACGAATGGTTCAGCGAGCAGAGCCTGTTCGACAGCGGCCAGTTTGAGACCGCAATGGCCATGCTCGAAGAGAAGGACCTGACCGTCGAGCGCGACGGCGCGACGTGGTTTGCGGCCACCAAGCTCGGCGACGACAAGGACAAGGTGCTCATTCGCGGCACCGGCGCTCCGACGTACTTCGCCTCCGACGTGGCGTACCACTACGACAAGTTCCTCGTGCGTGGCTTCGACCGGGTCATCAACATCTGGGGGGCCGATCACCAGGGACAGGTGCCATTCATGCAGCAGCTGGCGGATGTCCTCGGCGTTAGCCGGGAGTCGCTCGTGCTGCTCATCTACCAGCTCGTCACGCTGAAGAGCGGAGGAGAGGCCGTTCGCTTCTCCAAGAGGGCGGGCCAGATCGTGACGCTCCGCGAGCTTGTGGAGGAGGTGGGCGCGGACGCCTGCCGGTTCTTCTTCCTCCAGCGCGCGCCGGAGAGCCAGATGGAGTTCGACATTGAGCTTGCGAAGGAGCAGTCGGACAAGAACCCCGTCTACTACATCCAGTACGCTCACGCGCGTATCGCCAGCATCATGCGCCTCGCGGAACAGCGAGGAATCGACTATACCGAGGGGGATGTGTCGCTCCTAACGCACGAGGCGGAGCTTTCGCTCGTCCGCACGATGCTGCGGCTGCCGGAGCTTATCTCCGTGATGGCGCGAAACCTCGAGCCCCACCACCTCACCTACTACTCGATGGACCTTGCGACCGGCTTCCACAACTTCTACCAGCAATGCCGCGTCGTATCGTCCGACCCGGCAGACGCCGAGATAACCAAAGCGCGTCTTAAGCTGGCGGAAGCGACCAAGAGTGTGCTCGCCCGCTGCCTGGGCCTCATGGGAATGACCGCCCCCGAAGCGATGTAGCCGCCTCAACAAGACGAACCCCCAGCATAACCGTCATACCGGCGAAGAGCTTGCCCCGTGCCCAGATACGGGGCCGGTATCCAGAGGGGAAGGGGATGGGCTGGATGGTCTCGCTGTCATAGCACCTCATCCAGCGAATTGCCGAGTAGCCACCTCAACCGCGGACTTCCCGCAGTTATTCCCGCAGAAAATCCAGCATCGCCGGCTGCTTGGCCTTCGCCGCCAGATCCATCGGCGTCTCGCCCTTCACGTTCGTGATCGACAGATCGGCCCCGTGCTCCAGGAGCAGCCTCGCGAACTCCCTGCCTATGCCGCGTTGGGCAAGCCGGTGCATCGGCGTGTTCCCCTGCTCATCCTGCAGGTTCGGTTCGGCACCCAGTTCGAGCAGGGTTGCCACACCCTTCATCCTGCCATGCCCCGCCTGATGGTTCAGCGGCCAGCCGTCGTTCCGAGGTCCGTTGACGTTTGCGCCTTGCCCGACGGCCCAGCGGATACACTCGTCGCTCCCGCCCATGGGGATCGACGGAGTGTAGCCTCTCCGCTTCAGGAGCTTGGCCGTCTCCAGCTGATCGAAGTTGAACGCGACATCCATCAGTGTGCCGTACCCCCGCGTGGTATTAACGGCCGAGGGGTCGTGGTCAAGTATCTCTTCTATCCGCTCGGTTAGCCCCCACGCGACGGCTCCAAAGATATCGAACTCCGCTCCGGCGTCGATCAGGGCCTGCAAGACCTGACGGTTCCTGCCTCGCTTTCCCGTGATGGGATCGCGAGTCAGGGCGGCCGATGTGATGACGGAACTCCCGTAGATGTGCTGGCGGTTCATCTGCTCCGGCGTAAATCGATATCGGCGAAGGTACTTATCGAATCGGCCATCCTCGATGGACAGGTGCAGCTCTCGCATCGGGTACGACCAACCTTCGGCCCTGTTCAAGTCCATCACACGCCCGTGCAGCGGCCTCATCCGGTCGTGGGACACCCAGAAGCACTTGTGGTAGGCATCGAACATCAGCTCGATTGCCCGCTCTCGGTCGCCGGGGCCGCGACGTGCGAACAGCAGGCCGGCGTACTCATACGAAACGTGGCCCTGCTCGCCGTGGAAACGGTCGCGGCAAGAGTCCAGCGCGTCCTCGAAGTGCGCCGCCGCGTCGTCGATACGGCCCAGTGTTTTGGCGAGCAGTCCCAACACCCGGTCAGTGACCGGAGGGTGCCCGTTCGTCATGACGCCGCGATAGGGCAGCAGCGCGTCGTACTGCTCCCTCGCCGACGGCCTGTCTTCGCGCTCCATGGCCACGACCGCCAGCGCGATCCGTGCGCGCGCCTCAACGTGACTGGCCGCGCCGCCGATGCCGAGCGTCTCACGGCCCAGCCGCTCAGCCGCGTCAAGCATCCTGCTGTTCTCGGTAGTCCGACCTATCGAGGCAGAGATGAACGCCGACATCGAAAGCCTCTCGGCGTCGAGGTCATCGCCGACACCGGTGACGGCCTTCAGGCGTCTCCGCGCCTCTGCGCGATGACCGACCTCGTTCTCCAAGATAGCCCAGGCCGCGTGAAGCTCCCACTCTCTGCGGTGCCCGGTGAGATTGTCATCGCAATACCTGAAGTGCCTCTTGGCAATGCGCCACTCACCCTCAGCGTAGGCGACGAGGCCCTTGAGCAAGTTCGCTTCCCACAGGATAGACTGCCCGCCTCTCGAATTGGCGTCTGGCGTTTCCTGAGCGAGGTTCCATAGCGCGTCGGCGCTCCGGTGCGCTCCGGCTAAGTCGCCGAGAGCGAGACTCGCGCGGGCGGCACGGGTGTGTTCGTCTGCCGTATTGGTGTAGAGATTGTCACAAAGGCACATGGCGTCAATTCCTCACTACCAGCAGTTCGACCCCGATGTTACGGTCGACCGTCGACGCCTCGCCCCGATCTTCAGGAAGTCGCTGTCTATCTCAGGGATCTGTAACTTTGGCATGGACATTGCTTAGGCGGTTGCCGTCGGTTCTATGGTTGCTGGACGTTTCGGCGGCTGACGAACGCGTACTGCGTAGGCCAGCAGGATAGTGAGAACTATCCAGAGAGGCGTATACACAATTGCAACCACCGTAGTCACGGTGAAAAGGTCTAGTTCGAAATCATAAACAACCCAACTCCTCAAACTCAGGTAGGCATGCAGCAGCCAATTCAACCCGAACAACGCGACGAGCAATTCCTTGCTTATGCCCCTGGCAGGATCAAAGAGCGGCAAGACTCGAACCGCTAAGCGCCTTAGTGCGGCGCCGAAAACAGGGATGTCCCAACTACCGACCCAGCGTTCGATGTTCGGCTCATGCTTCTCCCTGGCCACTCCAAGTCGCAACAGTACCCAGAGCGCGAATAGGTTGCCCGCGAGGCCCAAGGCAGTAAAGTCCCAAGAGACCGCCCTGTCTTCAAGCAGCGCGAAGACGAGATTCGGCACATTTTGATTGGTACTGCTGAAGGCGATTGCCAGCCCTATGAATACCAGTGCATGATTGAAGCCAGTTCTGGACGCCTGTCTAGCAAACCAGACCCATACCATCATCTGTGGAAGGTTTGATACAAACAACTTCCACCACTCCTGCGGCCAAACCGCTCCTGACCACCACGCCCACCATAGTTCCAAGGCCTGCTCAGGATCGATATAGTTGCTGGGCAAATAGACGGCTGTGGTGACCGCTTCGTTAACGAACACAAAGGCCCACAGCAAAGACAGGGTAGTACGACCCATGCGACGAACATGGAAGTAGAAGAAGCCCAGTAGATATAGTGAGATATTCAGGAAGAGGGACACATAACGAGGAAGGCAAGAGTAATCAGGTGGACAAGGCCAGACGGCGAGCGATAGATTGAAGTTGCCGAGGATATGAGGGAGAAGCCACCAACTCGTCCGTTCAATGAGCGGGATGCCGATGAGGAGCATCAGTTCCCATCGATAACGTGACGCTAAGTCAGTAAGCGTGGTCATTCTGCGCCTTTATGTTTTCAATCCATCGCCTGCGTCGACCCTCTAGGAATATCACCCTCGACTGCGGCATACAAGCCCTGTCCCCAATTTGACACCCTGCATCCCATCTGCGAGCATACCTACAGCACACGGGAGGCGCATAATAGCCATGCCTAAGCCGATCAGCCACGTCGTTCGCCGTCCGGGGCCGCGTCCCGGAGACCCCGATGTCGAGATTCCCGTCGCCGAAGACCTCGTGACCGTGCCCGGCCACCCGGTCCGCGAGGCCGACATCTCCTTCTACTCCCGCGAGTATCCGCTGGAGCAGTGGCACATGGAGAAGGGGGCCGACCGCGACTGGGCGTGGACGGTCTACTCCGACGAGTTTTCCGACTTCCGCAAGGAGCACGAAAACACGGTCAAGCCCCTCGTCGCGGAATCGAGGAAGACCGCCGAACTCGAGCCGACCCGCGTGCCGGATGCGAGCATCGACGTGACAGAGACCATTCGCTCGAAGGCGCGCGAGTTGGGCTTCGGCGAGGTGGGGTTCACCCGGTACGACAGGCGGTACACGTACAAGAGCAAGAAGGGCTGGGTTAAGTTCGGCAGTGCCATCTGCCTGGCGTGGGAGCAGGACTACGACGCGACGCAGAGCACGATCAGCATGGCGGCGGAGCACGCCCACTACGGCGCGTATGAGGTCATGGGGGAGGCGGGCCTCCGGCTCGGCGATTTCATCCGCACTCTCGGCTACCGCGCACAGGTGCACAACCCCAACGATGCGAGCGCGCCGACCATCCCGTACTTCGTCAACGCGGGCCTCGGACAGCTCGGCGCAAACGGCCAGTTGCTCATGCCGCACTTCGGGTCGCGGGCGCGGCTCATGATGATGACCACCGACGCGCCCGTGCGCTATGACGAGCCGATCGACTACGGCATCAACAAGTTCTGCGACGAGTGCCAGGTCTGCGTCCAGCGCTGCCCGGCGCGCGCGCTCGTCCGTGAAAAGATATGGTGGCGCGGCGCCCTCAAGAACAAAGTCATCTACGACCGCTGCCGTCCCCTGATGGTCAAGCTGGACGGTTGCGGCGTCTGCATGAAGGTCTGCCCCGTGCAGAAGTACGGCATGAAGCCCGTCATGGAACACTACGTCGAGACCGGCGAGGTGCTCGGTAAGGGCACCGACGACCTGGAGGGGTTCCCGGTGCCCGACGGCAGGTACTTCGGCTCCGGCGAGCTGCCCCAATTCGACCGCGAGTTCTTCGACTTCCCGCACGGCACCCGCGAGCAGTGGCTGTTCGAGCAACTCAAGCAGCGCATGGACGCCGGCGAAGAGGTGACGGAAGAAGAACTGGCCGAGTTCGCCGAACAGGTCAAGGAAGCCGTCGGCCAGACCAAAAAGGGCTGGGGCAGCACGACCGACGACTAGGGCCTCGGCTTTCCTGCGCCCAATAACCTACAGCGGTGGCTCCTGGTACTCTCGGTCCTTCCGATAGACCACAATCCTGCTGTACGCGTCGGCCACGAAGATGCGGTCATGCTCGTCGATGTCGATGCCGACCGGCCTGGAGAACCTGTTGAGGTACTTAGTCGGCGCGTCGCTGAGGTTGAGCCGCTTGATGCTTTCCGGGTCCCGCGCCAGGGCGTACTCGCCCGCCTTGGACAGTTCGCGCATGTCGCCATACAGTGACGCGAGCGCCTCGCCGTCCGGCTCGTAGATCTGGACCCGCCGGTTCCCCCAGTCGGTGACGTAGACGTCGCCGTCGCTGTCGACGGCCACGCCGGATGGGTGCCTCAGCGACGATGCCGACCCGTTCTGCGAGCCGAACGTCATGAGGTGTTCGCCGTCCGGGCCGAACTTCTGCACCCGGTGGTTGCCCCAGTCCGCGACGTATACTGCACCCTCGCGGTCGATCGTGATGCCCCAGGGCCTGTTGAACTCTCCCCCGGATTCGCCCAGTCGTCCCCACGTCCTGAGGAAGTCGCCACTCTTGGTGAACGCTTGGACGCGATTGTTCAGGCTGTCGACGACGTGGAGATCATCGTTGGCGTCGAAGGCGATCCCCGCGGGACCGTTCAGCATACCCGGCTCGGAACCCTTCGTGCCCCACCGGTCGAAGTGCTCGCCGTCAGGGTCGTACTCGGGGAACGTCTGAATGCCGTCCGGGTCGAAGGCCGATATCGTGCATTCGTACTCGTCGGAGGCGAATACGCTTCCGGCGCTCTTCGATATGGCAATCCCAACCGGCCAGGTGAAGCCGCCGCGAGCGAAGTCGCCGATATGGTCCTCGTCGATCGTCGTCTTGCCGATACGACGGTAGATGTCGAAGCCGCGTGCGAGGTTGTCAAAGCCGTAGCCGCGACTGATGACGAAGAGAATGTCGTTGCCGGCCGCCGCGACATCCATCGGAAAGCAGTAACCGCCCGTTCTGCCGAACTTGCTCTGGTTGTGCTCGGCCGTCTGACGCCCCAGGTTATGGCTGTAGTGCCACGTTCGTCCCGCTGCCGTGGTCGTAATCATCGCGGCCTCCTCCGAGCGTGCGCCAAGCCCACGCGCTTGAAGACGTATCCCGAAGAGTAACGTCCCATTACCTACTCGACATCTCGCTGGGTCCTAGAGTCGTATTGAGCATTTTCCGGTGCGACATGTTGCCGACGATCTACAGTGGCGGTTCCTGGTAGCCGCGGTCCTTCCGATAGACCACGAGCCGGCCGAAAGCGTCCGTCACGATGATGCGGTCGTGCTCGTCGATGTCGATGCCGACGGGCCTTGAGAACTTGTTGAGGTACTCTGTCGGCGCGTCGAACTGGTTGAGCCGCTTGATGCTCTCCGGGTCGCGGGCCAGGGCATACTCGCCCGCCTTGGACAGCTCGCGCATGTCTCCATACAGGGCCGACAGCGCCTCGCCGTCCGGCTCGTAGATCTGCACGCGCCGGTTCCCCCAGTCGGCGACGTAGACGTCGCCGTCGCTGTCGACGGCCACGCCGGACGGGTGACTCAGCGACGACCCCGACCCGTTCCGCGAGCCGAATGTCATCAGGTATTCGCCATCCGGGCCGAACTTCTGCACGCGGTGGTTGCCCCAGTCCGCGACGTATACTGCCCCTTCGCTGTCGATGGTGATACCCCAGGGCCGGTTGAACTCTCCCTCGGAGGTACCCTGCCGTCCCCACGTCTTGAGAAAATCGCCGCTCTTGGTGAAGACTTGGACGCGGTTGTTCATGCTGTCGACGACGTGGAGATCGTCGTTGGCGTCAAATGCGATCCCCGCGGGCCCGTTCAACATACCCCGCTCGGAGCCCTTCGTGCCCCAACGGTCGAAATACTCCCCGTCCGGGTCGCGCTCGCAGAACGGCTGGATGCCGTCCGGGTCGAAGGCCGATATGGCGCATTCGTACTCGTCGGAGGCGAAGACGCTTCCGTCCGACTTCGAGACGGCGATCCCCACCGGCCAGGTGAATCCGCCGCGAGCGAAGTCGCCGATGTGGTCCTCGTCGATCGTCGTCTTGCCGATCCGGACGAACACGTCAAAGTCGTACGAAATGTTTGGAAAGCCGTAGCCGCGACTGATGACGAAGAGAATGTCGTTCCCGGCCGCCGCGACGTCCACCGGAAAGCCGTAGCCTCCCGTCCTGCCGAACTTGCTCTGGTTGTGCTCGGCCGTCTGACGCCCCAGGTTATGGCTGTAGTGCCACGTTCGGCCCGCTGCCATAGTCGTAATCATCGCGGCATCCTCCGAGAGTGCGGAAAGCCCACGGGCTAGTTCTTAAATATCGGCGGACGCTCGAACTCGCCGCCCACGATTTCGCGGTCGTCGATGCCCATCCAGTCGTCGAGAATGGCGGCGTACGGCCCGCGGAAGTCCATCCCCGGCGCGAGGTCGCCCTCGACGAGATTGTCGTCCTCGATGCTCGGATACTCGCCGTACTGTCCGCCCTTCACGTTCGGACCTATGACGAACGCCACGCCCCCGGCCCCGTGGTCGGTGCCGCCGCCGTTCTCGCGCACGCGACGCCCGAACTCCGAGAAGACCAGCATCGTTACGTTGTCTGCGGCGTCGTGGGCCTTCAGGTCGTCCCAGAAATCGGCGATGGCGCCCGACACCTCACTCCACAGTCGGGGATGGTTCGTGGCCTGGGCGGCGTGCGTGTCGAACCCGCCGAACTCGGTGTAGAGGATCCGCGACCCTATATCCGCCGTGTGGATCATCGCCACGTCCCGAAGTCGCTGCGCCACCGGATTGGCGGCGTACTCGACATTCGACTGGTAATTCTTCGGAGCGACGGCGATCTGGTCGGCCCCGTTGAGCGCGTCCGTGCCGGTCTTGGCGATGTAGTCGGCGACCGGACCACGACCGATGGCGGGAGCGTACATCTTCGCGAAGCGGTCGAGCATCTTCTTGCGCTTCTCCACCCTTTCGACGGAGGTGAGCATTCCGTAGGTGTCGATGTTGGATACGGCGGCTGCCGACACGCCGTCCGCCACGAGCGCCCTCGGCAGCCCCTGCCCGACGTTGACGGTCGTGACCGGGTTCTCGCCGCGCGGGTCGATCTGGCGGGTGGCCTTGCCGAGCCAGCCCTGGTTTGCAAACTCGTCCGGTTCCGCCGTGTGCCATATGTCCATGCAGCGAAAGTGCGACCGGTTGGAGCCGGCCCATCCTACCCCGTGAAGCACGGCAACTTCGCCTTGCGAGTACAACTCGTGCAGCGGCCCCATGGAAGGGTTGAAGGCGACCTCGTCATCCAGCTTCAAGACATCGTCTTCCGCCAACTGGAGTAGCGGACGGTTGTCGTAGTAGTGGGGATCGGCGAATGGCACGATCGTATTCATGTAGTCGTTCCCGCCGCTCAGCTGCAATACCACCAGTACCGGGTCTTTGCTCGTGGCTGTCATCGCTCACCTGTCCTTTCGTTCGGCGTCAGCCGACAACTCTGTTTCGGAAACCCGTCAACCGAATTGGTACTCTTTGGTGCCCGCAATGAGCGCGAGCATGTCCGCGACTCTCTCCGAGAACCCTTCGAATTCGCCGTTTTCTCCGTAGACGATGGGACCGCCCGTCTCGGCGTGCGAGACAAGCTGCTCGTACGTCTCGTCGTCGACCGAGGCCAGTCCCATTTCATAGAGACAACGGTCGACGAACGCGCCGGTTGTCATACCCCCTCCATTGTTGCCGATTCGCCTCGCCATTGCGAGGACACCCGGCGAGGACGTGTCTCGAAGCCGGTCGGCCACGAAGTTGACGCGGTTGATGAGGGCGCCGCTGTTGATCCACTCGCCGCCCGTGTGCCAACCCTCGACTGTGGGAGGGTTCAACAAGTCTTGGCCCATGAAGCCCGGCTCATGCGCCAGCTCTCCCCATTCGGGGTGGGGGCCGTTGAACGACTCCGTCAACTTCAGCGTGTTGACGACAACCTCAGCGGGATTCTTCACCTTCTTGTACAGAGCATCCTTGAAGAAGTCGGAGTTGAACAGGGCCCGCAACACGGGCTTCATTTCCAAGCCTGAGTTGATGAAGACCTCGCAGAGCATGTCGATGGCCTCGCGGTTCTTAGGCTCCTCGTTCGGCCACTTGGGCACCTCCGGCTCGTCCTCCACGAAGAAGCTGTACAGGTGGCGCATGATGAACCGGGCGCAGGCGGGCTGGCGGACGACGATGTCTATGATCTCCTCGCCGTCGAAGTTGCCACTGAAGCCCATGAACGTCTTTTCGTTCTCGTCGTGGTCTTCCGCCCGGTAGTCGAACCGCCATGACTCCGGCGGGTAGGCGAGGCCCCGGGTCTTCCCCGTGAACGTCCAGCCGGTAAACGCTCGCGCACACTCGTAGACATCCTTCTCGGTGTAGTACCCCACGCCGAGCGAGAACAGCTCCAGCAGCTCGCGCCCCCAGTTCTCGTTGGGGGCGCGCTTGTGGTTGTCCTGGTTGTCGAGCCAGAAGATCATGCCAGGGTCGCGGGCGAGAAGGACGAGCAGGTCTCGGAAGTTGCCGAGGCCGTGTTCGCGGAACGTGACCACTTGGACATGCATCGTCCCTGCCGTCTCCACCTTATCCAGCCCCGTGGCGAATACGTGGTGCCAGAAGAGCGCGACCTTCTCCTGAAGCGCGCGTTGGGAATTGACCATGCGGTACAGCCAGTTCATCTGCGCGTGCTCGGCCGCCGTGATGTACTCGGCCATCGGGAGGTAGCGGAAGAGCAGGGCCTCGTCGACGTCGGGCTGCGACTCGGGGTTCAGCAGCTCCTCGACGGTTGCCTCATATCCCTGCGCGACGAGGCGTTCCAACTCATCGTGAGTGGCCCCGAAGCCCGCACGCCGCATGAGGTGGGCGATCAAAGCGATTTCTTGACGATCAGCCATCGTATGTGCCTCCTTGGTATTCCACCGGACTATACACGCAATCCGCACATACGCCAACGCATTTGGACAAAGATTGTACCAACACCAGTCAACCTACTCAATACCATACCTGATATTGAGTAGCGCAAACCGCGCTAGGAGACCCTAACTCAGCCTTAGTCCCTTTCATAACCAACGCAAATCCTCCACACCTGCATTACCCTAAGAACTGCCCAAACGACGCCGCAATCGTCATACCTGCGAAGGCAGGAATCCATTCCCCGGCTCCTGCTACCAGCCTAGGGGCGGTAGAGAAGCCACCATCTTTTTCATGTTTCGTGGTGTCGGTGGCAACCGACATGAGGGATTCCTCTGAAAATAACCCTTGGCCAACCTCCCGTAGGGGCGATTCGCGAATCGCCCCTACTGACATTTTCATTCCAGGTGGTGAGGGTGCCAACCCTCATGAGATATTCTGAATCCAGCGCCTCCGCGTCTGTCATTCCGAACGCAGTGAAGCAGAGTGAGGAATCTGTACTCTGAGGAGGCAAACATCGGCACGCCGATTTTTCTTTCCCCACTCTCTGGACTACAATACCTAGAGCACTTTTCTTTCGTCTCAGCACCGCTTTCACCTGCATAACATGAACTACGAAGTCGTCATCGGTCTGGAGGTCCACAGTCAGCTGCTGACGCGGAGCAAGATGTTCTGCGCCTGCGCGGCTTCGTACCAGGACGCGGCCCCCAACACCATGGTGTGCGAGGTCTGCATGGGGATGCCCGGCGTCCTGCCGACCATAAACCGTCGTGCCGTGGAGATCGTCATCGCGACCGGGCTGGCACTCGACTGCACGGTGTCAGAGTTATCGAAGTTCGACCGCAAGAACTACCCCTACCCTGACCTCATGAAGGGGTATCAGGTATCGCAGTTCGACCGGCCCATCGCCAAAGACGGCAAGCTGACCGTAGACGTGGACGGTACGGAGCGCACGATTCGGATCAATCGCGTCCACCTGGAAGAGGACGTAGCGAAGCTGTCGCACCATACGGGGTACGGCGGCGAGCGCTACAGTCTGCTGGACATCAATCGTGCGGGCGTTCCCCTGATGGAGACCGTCAGCGAACCGGACATGCGCTCGCCGGAGGAGGCGCGGGCGTACCTGCTGTCCCTCCACTCCATCCTCCGCTACATCGGCGCGAGCACCGCAAACATGGAAGAGGGCAGCTTCCGGTGCGACGCGAACATCAGCGTTCGACCCAGAGGAGCGACCGAGCTTGGCCCGAAGGTCGAAGTCAAGAACATGAACAGCTTTCGCTCCGTGTTCGGCGCGCTGATTTACGAGGCTGACCGGCAGACCCGATTGGCACGCAAGGGAGAGCGGATTGTGCAGGAGACGCGGGGCTGGGTCGAGGAAAAGAGCACTACGGTATCCCAGCGCGTCAAGGAAGGTTCGTCCGACTATCGCTATTTCCCGGAGCCCGACCTGCCGCCGTTCGTGATCGAGCGCGAGTGGGTCGACCGGGTACGGAGCGACCTGCCTGAGCTACCGCGTGCTCGGAAGGCCCGGCTCATGGAGCAGTACGGCCTCTCGGCGTATGACGCCGGACTCCTGACTGCGGAGAAGGCGACGGCGGACTATTTCGATTCGGTGATCGCGGTCCGTCCGGCTGAGGGAGCGGCGTTGGCGAAACTGGCGAAATCGACGAGCAACTGGATGCTCGGCGAGCTTACGAGGCTGATGAAAGAGACCGACACGAAGATCGGTGACGTCCGAGTCCGGCCCGCTCAGCTGGTCGAGCTCATCGACATGGTCGACGACGGGAAGCTCAGCTCCAATCTGGCCAAGGATGTCTTCGTGCAGATGTACGAGACCGGTCGCGGCCCCGCCGAGATTGCCGAAGAGTCAGGGCTCGTGCAGGTGAGCGACGTTGACCAAGTCGCGTCCGCTGTGGATACGGCAATTTCTGGGAATCCGCAGGCGGTTGCCGACTACATGGAGGGCAAGAACAAGGCCATCGGCTTCCTGGTCGGACAGGTAATGAAGGAGACTCGCGGGAAAGCCAACCCCCGTATGGCGTCGTCGCTGGTCAAGGAAAAGCTCGACGAGATGAGGCAGGCGGTGCCGAGTTGAGAGCACGGAACGGGTCAGGCCGCGCGAGCGGTTGGGAGACCTTCATCAAGTTCACGTACGCTGGCCTTGGGGTCAAGCGGTGGATCTTGCTGTGGTCCGCGGGGGTGGGCATCATCGCCATCGGCCTGGCTTTCGTATCCAAGAACGTCTTTGACTTATACTTGCCCAACTTCCTGCCCTGGTACTTGGAGGGCGTGCTGCTTGGCGGCGTGGGCGTTGCGGCGGTAGTGGTGTCCGTCTTCGGCTTGTATCGCTCCGTCGGTCACCTGGTCCTGGCGACTTCCGGCATCAACTCGTTAGCCGACACGCTGTATACCAGACGCTACCGATCTCGCGGCCCCCGAATCGTCACAATTGGGGGCGGCACCGGCATGTCGGTGCTGCTTCGCGGGCTGAAGGAGCATACCGACAACATCAGTGCCATTGTGACTGTGGGAGACGACGGGGGAAGCTCCGGACGGCTTCGCGAGAACTTCGGAGTGCTCCCTCCGGGCGATTTTCGGAACTGTCTCATAGCCCTCTCCGACGACGAGACTCTCGTGCGCGACCTTTTCCAGTACCGGTTCGATCGCGGCGAGGGCCTGGAGGGCCACAGCTTCGGCAACCTATTCATCGCTGCAATGACCGACATTACCGGCAACTTCGAGGCCGCGTTGGAGGAGTTCAGCCGAGTCCTCGCAGTACACGGCAGAGTCCTCCCCGCGACGAACGAGAACCTCCATCTCTCGGCCAAGCTCTTCGACGGCACGGTAGTCGATGGGGAATCCAATATCGGGAACAACGGGGGCGTAATCGAGGAAATGATGATACGCCCACAGGATGCCGCTGCCGTTCCCGCGGCCATTGAGGCGGTCCTGGAGGCGGAGATGATCGTGATCGGTCCCGGCAGTCTGTACACCAGCATTCTACCGAACCTCCTGATCAAGGGTATAGCTGAGGCGGTACTGAATGCCGAGGCAGAGAAGCTGTACATCTGCAATGTCGCGACTGAACATGGAGAGACCATCGGCTACACCGTCGCCGACCATTTGGCGGCCCTTCAGCAGCACACGAGCCGGGAGGTCGTGGACTGCGTGATCGCCAACAGCGGAAAGGCCGAGTTGGGTACGCAGTTCAGGGGACGTCTCGTACAACAAGATGGGCAAAGCCTTGACATCGCTAAGCTAGTGACCGCAGACCTGATCGACCGTGATTTCCCCGTGCGGCACGACGCAGGGAAGCTGGCAGACTGCATCCTGGACGTGTATCATAGGAAGGTTCCCGAAGCTGAAACGAAGACCCGTGCAGGCGCGTAGTGGACACCCTAAGGAAACTACGGTGCCCCTGACTCGACGGGACTGAGGTACTGATGGACTTTGAGACGGCGATGAGTTTCATTCAGATCGCGCTCAGCATTGTGCTGGTGACGGTCATTCTCGTGCAGGTGCGCGGACAGGGCGTAGGGCTGTTCGGCGGTGGAGAGAGCTCGTTCCGCACCCGGCGGGGCATCGAACGAACGCTGTTCCAGTTCACGATCGTCCTCGTAGTCGTCTTCATCGTGACCTCGATTATCAGGGCACGCCTCTTTTAGCTTCATCCTCTCGCCGTGTCCAACAAGGTTCTCACCTTTACCACGGACTTCGGCTCCTCCGACGCCTACGTCGCCGCCATGAAAGGCGTCGCGCTCGGAATTGCGCCTGACCTGACCTTGGTTGACGTCACCCACGAAGTGCGCCGCCACGACATCCGACACGGCGCTTTCATTCTTGGAGGCGTGTACCGCTACTTCCCCGCCGAGACGGTCCACGTCGCCGTCGTCGATCCCGGAGTCGGGACTAGCAGAAAGGCCATTGCGCTCATCACACCCACTGGATCATTCTGCGCCCCTGACAACGGCCTGCTCTCCTATATTCTCAACGACCATCTGTCGGCGTCCCAAGTCCATTTCGAGTCAACGGAGTTCGGCGCGCTGGTCACAGTCGCCGTTCCCGAGGGATGCGAGGCGTACGAGATAACTAACCCCTCTTACATGCTCGCACCCGTGAGCGAAACATTTCACGGAAGAGACATCTTCACTCCCGCCGCCGCCCAACTCGCGTCGGGCCTTCAGCCTGAACGCCTGGGCGAGCCGTTACATGAGCTAACGATCCTCAACCTTTTCACCTTGGAGCGATGTGATGACGCACTGGCGGGCAGAGTCGTCCACATCGACCGTTTCGGCAACGTGGTCACCAACATTCCCGCCACCCAACTCCCGCATGGCGACATAGTCGTTGAAGTCGCGAACACGAAGATTCAAGGGCTGAGCGCGACCTTCGCCGACGCGGACGGGCTCCTTGCGCTCATCGGCAGTCACGGCTACTTGGAGATCGCGGAGAACCTGGGGAGCGCTGCTAGCCGGCTGGGCATAGGGGTTGGAGACGCGGTTGTCGCTCATCACCCTTGAGCGTTGACCAAGTAAATCCTGCTATGTATCCTTCGCCGCGAACGAGCGGCGAGACGAAGCCGCCAACTCGAACTCGGAGATTCACGATGCAAGACATCTACCTGTGCAAGTACGTAGGCAGCTCGGGCGAACGGGTCGGGAGCATGAACGGCGACCGGCTCTACGACCTGAACCTCTGCGCCGTCACCCAGCTCTCGGAAGACTACGGCATCAAGGACGCCTACCGGCTCGCCAACCGCCTTGTTCCCGCCGACCTGAGGGAGTTCCTTGCAGCCGGCGACTCTGCCCTGTCCGCCGCGCGACGGGGATTACAGTGGGTAATTGAGAGCGGCGCCGGCGAGGGGCCGACCGGAGAGGCTATCCACTTCGACCGCAACCATGTGACCCTGAAGGCCCCGATCGTTCCCGATACGAAGGTCATCTGCATGGGCGACACATACGTCAGTCACGCGGAACTGGCGGGCGCCGAGCAGCCGGACAGCCCAGGCATCTTCTTCAAGATGAGCGGCGTGGTCGTCGGCCCCGACGAGTTCGTGGTCTATCCCAAGAACTACCATCCCAAACCGTTGGTATATGACACGGAGATGACCGTCGTCATCGGCAGGGAAGGCATGAGCATCGCGGAGGACGACGTGGACGGCCACATCTGGGGGTACACCGTCCTCAACGACCTGACCCTGCGTGGCGTCAAGGACATGGGCCCGCGCTACAAGTGCTTCGAGTCGAGCGCTCCCGTCGGACCGTGGATCGTCCCCAAGGACCAGATAGAAGACCGGTACAACCTCGATCTTACCTTTCGCATCAACGGGAAGGTCGTCCAGAAGGGGAACACGAGCAACCTCGTCTTCACCATCCCCCGAATGCTGAGCGAGGTATCGGAGTACCACGCCCTGCGCACCGGAGACATCATCTGCACGGGCGGCCCCGGCGCGACCGAAGAGATCCAGGTCGGCGACATCATCGAGGCCGAGGTGGAGGGCATCGGCACGCTCAGGAACCCGGTGAAACTCGAGGACTGAGCTACGCGACGTAGGCTTTCCCGAACCGTTCGGAGTGGGCGACTTCGGAAAGGTCCTTCCGCCGTCGCCGAACGCCCTTGACGTGATCGTGCCGGTACCCGAACGGCATGATCGTTATCAGCTCGATATTGTCCGGCATCCCGATGAGGTCCTTCGCGGCCCGGTTCTGGTCCGGCTCGTGAAACGCGACGAAGCACGTCCCCATGCCCTCCGACCATGCCAGCACCTCCATCTGCTGGAGCGCCCGCCCGCTGTCGAGATCGGGCCTGTCCGCCGTCCGCCTGTCCATGCCAATCGCAATGGCCATCGGGGCATCGGCGAGGAACGGCCCGTAGGTCGTGATGCCGCCGATCTTCCTCAGCGTCTCCCTGTCCCGAATCACGACAAAGTGCCACGGCTGCCGGTTGCGAGAGCTTGGCGACCACAATCCTACCTGCAGCAGCTTGGTAACGATCTCGTCCGGCACGGGGTCGGGTTTGAACTGCCGCACCGTCAACCGCGTTCGCAGGGCGTCCCAGACTTCCATATCTGCCTCCCATGCAGTATTGGCAATAATCGCCCTTACTGTAACATGGAAGCCGCACATACCAATCCTGACATCGGACGTTTAATAGTCTAAAGACCATTTGAGTCGTCCGTGTTGAGGCAGAGCAAATGAACGCATTCGACGAAGTAAACCAGTTCTTCGACCGCGCCGCCGACCGTTTGGGCCTTGACGACGGGACGCGCGACCTTCTCAAAAAGCCCTGGCGCGAGCTGACCGTCTCCGTTCCGGTGCGCATGGACGACGGCTCGATTGAGGTCTACAACGGCTACCGCATCCAACACAACGCCGCTCGCGGACCCTACAAAGGGGGGACGCGCTTTCACCCCGCCGCGGATGTTAACGAGATACGGGCGCTTGCCTCTCTCATGACGTGGAAGACGGCCGTCGTCGATATCCCCTTCGGCGGCGCGAAGGGCGGAATCCAGTGCGAGCCCCGCACATTGAGCGAGTCCGAGCGCAACCGCATGACCAGGAGATACACCGCGAACATTCACCACCTGTTGGGTGTGAACCGCGATATCCCCGCTCCCGACATGGGAACCGACTCGCAGACGATGGCATGGATGATGGACGCCTACGGGGCCATTGCGGGTTACACGCCCGGCATCGTAACCGGCAAGCCCATCGAGCTGGGCGGCTCTGTTGGACGCGACGCCGCCCCTGGACGCGGGGCCGTCTACGTCATGGGCGAAGCCGCTAAAGACCTGGGCCTCACGGTCGGCGGCGCTCGCGTCGTCGTTCAGGGTTTCGGACAGGTGGGAAGCTGGGTCGCGAGGATCGCCCACGAAATGGGCTGCAAGGTCATCGCAGTGAGTGGCGTCGAGGGAGGCATACACAATCCGCACGGACTCGACATTCCCCAAGTAGTCGAGCACCAACAGGCAGGCTCCGGCGTCGTTGGATTTCCCGGCGCGGACGCCGTCACCAACACCGAGTTGCTGGAACTCGATTGCGACGTACTCGTTCCCGCGGCCATCGAGAGCGTCATCCACCAGGGCAACGCTCCCAGGGTCAAGGCTGCCGTCGTCGTCGAGGCGGCGAACCACCCCGTCACGCCGGAAGGCGACGCCATTCTGAACGACCGCGGCATACACGTCCTGCCCGATATCCTCGTCAACGCCGGGGGCGTGGTGGGCTCCTACTTCGAGTGGACGCAGAACCTCTACCAGCACAAGTGGGACGAGGACGAGGTCAGCGCCGAGCTTTACAAGATTATGTCGAGCGCCTATAGCGACGTGTGGGACATCGTCCGGCGCGAGCGAGTCACCTTCCGAGAGGCGGCCTTCCTCCTCGGCGTAGGCCGCGTCCACCACGCCGCCAAGCTAAGAGGCTTCGTCTAGCGGGCGTGGGGCATCCCGTTCCGACCGATCTCCACCTCTAGAGCCTACGCCATCCGTCATTCCGGCGAAGGCCGGAATCCAGTCTTCGGATCCTGTCGGCCAGCTCCAACCCCATTTTCATCATCGGTGGGATCGGTGGCACCTGGCACGAGCAATTTATCAGAAAGCAACCCCGCCACTGTCATTCTGAGCGTAGCGAAGCGGAGTCGAAGAATCTAAGGTGTCCGTCCCAATGCAAAGCCGACTTTAAGCGTTCTGCGCTGTCTGCTACTATCGATAATGGTTTGGACGAGGTACTAACTCATCAGTCCTGTGGCGATGGACTCTAGATTCCTCGCTTTGCTCGGAATGACAGTAAGGTGGGAGCCGGATCGTAGCTGCACTTCCGATTTAGCTGCCCCTGTCAGCCACCCCTAGAGGGAACATTAACAACCGGCGGGTATATTGATCAATCACTACTCACTATACAAAGACAGAGACCGCCTCGAAGGGCGGTCTCACCCTATCGTCGAATCGATAGGGGTGGTAAATGAACAGTACCACAAGGGACAGTGTTGGTCAACGTCTGCTAGGCAGCCCCATCCTCCGTCACGGACACCGAAAACGCGCCGTCCGCCATCATCGCAAACTCACCAACGCGGCCAGCGTCCTTCACGTCCAGCAGCGACCGCTCCAGTATAGCTATGCGCTCCGCCGTGTCCCGCACGACGACCTTACCCACCGGCGCTCCCAACGAGAGGTTCGAGTCGCTCTTGAACCGCCGGATCTCTCCCAGCACCTCGCTGGCGACCTCGTAGACAGTCTCCTCGGCGATGTCCCCCGCCTTTGCGCGGATGGCGTCCCCGCTCGGCCACTCCGCTCGGTGAACGCTTCCTTCCTTCCACCACGACCAGACCTCCTCCGTCACGAAGGGGACGTGAGGCGCGAAGAGCTTCAGTAGCGTCTCAATTGCCAGGCAAAGTGCCGCCCGCCCGGAGTCTCGTGCGGAATCGCCGCGATTCCCGTAGGTACGGCCCTTCACGAGCTCGATGTAGTTGTCCGTGAAGAACCAGAAGAATGTCTCTGTGTTTTCGAGCGCCCGTGCGTAGTCGAACCGGTCGAAGGCCTCGGTCACGTCGTCGACCAGTTCGGCGAGCCGGGTCAGCATCGCCGCGTCCAACGGCTCGGTGATCTCGGAGTCTTCGCTCGCCCCCTCGGCGTTCAACAGGGCGAACTTGCTGGCGTTCAGCAGCTTGATGGCAAGCCTTCGCCCGACCTTCATCTGGTTCTCGTCAAAGGCCGTGTCCCGTCCCATACGTCCGTTGCACGCCCAGTACCGCACGGCATCGGCGCCGTACCGCTCGATCACATGCATCGGCGTGATGACGTTCCCCTTCGACTTCGACATCTTCTTGCGGTCGGGGTCGAACACCCAGCCGGATATCGTCGTGTTCTTCCACGGCAGGCTGTCGTGCTGCAGATGCGCTCGCACCACCGTGTAGAAGAGCCACGTTCGGATGATGTCATGCGCCTGCGGCCGTAGGTCCATCGGGAAGACGCGGGACATGAGTTCGTCCGGCTCCCCGTATCGCCCGACCAGTTGGGGCGATAGGGACGACGTTCCCCACGTGTCCATCACGTCGGGGTCGCCTGTGAAGCCTCCGGGCCGGTCGCGCCGCTCTTCGGTGTAGCCGTCCGGCACGTCCCGGTACGGGTCGATAGGCAGCTGTTCGTCCGTTGGCGCGATAGGGTTGTCGTGATCTATCGAGCCGTCCTCCTTCAGGGGGTACCACAACGGAATCGGCACTCCAAAGAACCGCTGCCGGCTGAGCAACCAGTCGGAGTTCAGGCCGTTAACCCAGTTCTCGTACCGGACGCGCATCGTGCTTGGGTGCCACTCCAGCTCGCGACCTCGCTCCAACAGCTGCTCTCGCAGATCCATGTCGAGACCGCCGTTCTTCAGGTACCACTGCCTGCTCGTGACGATCTCCAACGGGCGGTCGCCCTTCTCGTAGAAGCGCACCGCGTGAGTGATCGGCTTCGGCTCGGCGTGAATCTCGTTGTTCTCCTCCAGGAGTTCGGCCATTCGTCTCTTGGCTTGATACACCCTCAAGCCCGCCAGCTCGTTGTAATGTTTCTGCGCCTCCGCCGGGTCGCACGACTCCCATCCCTCCGTGCCCCACTCGACCGGCGCGAACCGTCCGTCGCGGTTGACGATGCTCCGGGTCGCCAGCTGCATTTCCCGCCACCAGACCACGTCCGTCGTATCGCCGAAGGTACACACCATGGCCGCGCCGGAACCCTTTTCGGGGTCTGCCGCCTCGTGCGCCACAACAGGCACATCCACCCCGAACAGGGGCGTCGTCAATCTCTTACCGAAGAGTCCCTGATACCGCTCGTCGTCCGGGTGGGCGACCACCGCGACACAGGCGGGAAGCAGCTCCGGTCGCGTCGTCTCGATGGGAACGACCCCTCCCTCGTGCCGGAAATGGAGTCTGTAATATGCTGCCTCCTCGTCGCGGTCCTCGATCTCCGCCTGGGCTACCGCCGTTTGGAACGTCCAGTCCCACAGCGTGGGGGCCTCTCGCTGGTAAGCCTCGCCGCGAGTCAGGTTATTGAGGAAGAACCGCTGCGAGATCCTCTGCACCGTCTCGTCGATGGTCGCGTAGGTGAGCGACCAGTCGACCGACAGCCCCAAATTCCGCCAGAGGTCCTCGAACGCCTTTTCGTCTTCCTGCGTCAGTCGATGGCAAAGCTCGATGAAGTTCCCGCGAGATATCGCAATGGCCGACTTGGGCGGCTTGGCCGGCGGCTCGAAGTCGGGATCGTACGGGGTTGTCGGGTCGCATCGCACACCATAGTAGTTCTGCACCCTGCGCTCGGTCGGCAGTCCGTTGTCGTCCCACCCCATCGGATAGAAGACCTCTCTGCCCCGCATCCGCTGGTACCGCGCAATCGTGTCGGTGTGCGTATATGAGAATACGTGTCCGACGTGCAGCGAACCGCTCACCGTCGGCGGCGGCGTGTCGATGCTGAAGATGTCCTCTCTACTCTTCGATCCGTCGAAGTCGTATACGCCGGAGTCGTCCCATTGATCCAGCCACTTCGACTCAATGCCGTTCAGCGACGGCTTCTTCGGTATGTTGAACGCCATGAGAATCCACCCCAAATGGGAGCTATCGCTCCCTTCCTAGCTTGCACGTAACTGTACCATCGAAACGATATCCATCCAACCATATATGTGCCGATTCATGCGTCCTACGCATCCAGAAAGTGCTGATAACGCCACAACATATAGTGGAGGGGGTATAGCCAAGCCTCACACTTTGGGGTACGATAGCGTCCGACCCTTCTGCGGAGGACTCCCAGAGGTGGGCTATCAGCATACGTTGAAGCTCGAACCCGAAATCGGGAACCGTGCGACAGACGCTCTGCGCGAGTTTGGCGACTGGGCACGCGGTACGTTCCTCGACGACATCTCCAGCACCTTCGGGGCTGATTTGCCCGTCATTGACCAGCCCGACGATGATCTCGACCTGGACTCGCTCCGCGACGAATTGCTGGACGAGTTCCCGAACGGCTACGACTGGACAGGCATCTCAAATGTCATGCTCATCCACAGCCCGAACCAGGTCGTTTACGTCTCCATCGACAACCCCAACCATACCAAGCTCGCCCGCGACATCCTTCCGAGGGAGGCTTGGCCGTCGTACACCAACGGTGCCCACAAGCCTACTGGAGACACCTTTCAAATCCCCATGGACCTTGGAGCATTTGACGCACCCCGGCACGTTGCTCCCGTGCTGTGGTGGGAAGACATCTCGTGGCCGCAGTTCGTTGGCCCGGAGGCCATGTCCGCCCTCTTCAAGGTCATGGATCGATGGGACGCCCTTCAAGTATGGGCCAGCATCGCCGAGGCCGAGTATCGCGCACGAAGGACATTCGACGCGCGCGTCGGTGGCTGGTCCGATCGCGTCCTGCATCAAGCCGATGCACCCGCCAACAGCGGCGAGGCTGCCGGCTAGGCGCGCGTTCCTCTTCCCAGCCGCTCGTCCTCGGCCTCAAGCCAGTCGTAGTACGGACGCGGCATCGGCTCAGGGTCGCCAAGCCCATGCTCTCTACGCCACTTAAGCAGCGGATGGTCCCGTTCAGCCTGTGGAAGATCGACCGGCCGCCCGTACGCCGCCGACTCGAAGACGCCCATGATGATCTCCAGCACGTGCGTCGCCTCCACCCCGCTCGACTCGTGGTCGCGTCCCTCGTCCAGAGCGTCGACGAACTCCTCCACGAACCAGTAGTCGTCCAGCGCCCCCCTGACGTTGGGGCCGAAGCTCTCCGGCGTTTCGGCTTCGAGCGGTTGCCACGCATCGTGCTCCCCGTCCGGCAGCGACCAGGCTTCCTCCAATAGCCACGCGCCTCGCGTCGTGTTGAAGACCACTCGACCTTCCGTGCCCAGAAATTCCAGCACGTGGCCGCTCTTGTCTACCACCGGCATCCGCTGAAACAGCAGGTTTGCCGTGAGGCCGGCGTCGAACTCCAGGTGCGCGCTGATCGCCTCGCCGGCCATCGTTCCCATCCCGCTGGGAGACGGCGCCACGTCTTCGGGGCCGATGGGACGCCCGTCCGTCCTCGCCGTCGCATATACCCTCCCGCAGTGCCCGGACAATTTCATCATCGAGTTCAGCGAGTGCGTCGCGATGTTCAGCAGACCGTACCCTCCGTAATATCCCTTCCCGCTGCCGTTTATGTGCCGTAGCTTGCCGATGCGCCCGTCCGCTATGGCGCGATGCACCGCGCGCATCAGTCCACCCGAACGGGACTGGTGATGCACCGCAACGCGAACGCCCTTCTCCGACGCCTTCGCCAACACCTCGTCGGCCTGGTTTAGCTCGATGCATATCGGCTTCTCGACCTCAATGTGCACTCCGTGCTCCAGCACCCGCATCGAGAGGGGATAGTGAAACTCCGTACCCGTCGGGATCGCGACGATGTCCGGCTTCGTCTCCACGATCATCTTGTCGAGGTCGTCGTACCTCTCATCGACATCCAGTTCGTCCCCGAGGGTGTCCACAAGCTCCTGGACCAGGTCGCACAGGCCGACCACCTGCGTTCGCGGGTGAGCGTGATAGGCCCGCGCCGCCGCCGTCCCTCTGCCCCTGCATCCGAGAATCGCAACCCTGTACGTCTTCATCGCTCAGGCCCCCTTAGGAGTTTGCCGCCGATTATACGCCAACGGCGCGCCGGGCATGTCCCCCTGCGCATCGCATTCTTGCCGATAGGTCATGTCGTTCGTCATCGTGCATATATATGTTTACGAAAGTCTCTTATTTTGAGAGTATCCCTCTAAAGGTATTGCAGGCGTGCAGCACCGTGTAGGAGAGTCTGACGCGACTATCTATCGGAGACTATGGCATGGACGGGACTTTAGCCGCATTGACGATTGAGAATCCCGCGAATGTAGACGACATTCCTAAAGTCGACCTTCACATGCACGCCGAAACGACGGCACGTCTGGACCGTCTGGTTTCCCGCAGTGACAACGTGCCCGCTCACGACTGGGCGGGAGAGGTCAGAGCACTGGGCCGACTTGCCGCCCGGAATTGCTCGGCTTGAACAGGGTGTTGCGGCCCTTCACAGCGCCTTAGACAACGACCATCTCCTAGCATTTAACAACGAGAATGCGGTCTTCGTCCGGTGGTTGACGGATGTGCTGTTTGAAGCGGCGGCTGATGGCGCGGTACTGGTCGAAGTCCGGTTTGGGGCCAAGGGAGGCCTTAGGTCCGAGTTTATGTCCCTTTTCCGCGAGGCGGAAGGCAAGGTCAGAGAGGTTCACCCTGGATTTCATGCCGAAGCGTTGGTTACAGGAGTATGGCCTGGTCGAGACGGCGCATCGGAGGGCTTTGCGTCTGCACTTCAGGCAGCCGACGAGGGGCTCGCCGGCATCGACTTCGTACCCGTCCCATACCACCGGGAAGCCGATTGGAACGAAGCCTACATCTGGGCTTCACGAGCAGTGGACGCCGGCCTCGGCATCACTGCACACGCCGGAGAGTTTGGTACAGCCAATATTGAGGCGGCGCTTAAGCTCCCGGGGGTTGCGCGGATCGGACACGGCGTGCACGCGATTTCGAGCCCAAGGCTTATCGACAAGGTTCTAGAGGCCGATGTGATCCTTGAGTGCTGCTTGACCTCCAACGTGGTTCTGGGCGCCGCGTCTTCCCTGAAAGACCACCCGATTGGGAAGCTGATAGAGGCGGGAATCCCTGTGACGCTTGCATCCAATGATCCTGTACGTCTGTGCACTGGCATAGGCCGCGAGTACGAGCTCGCTATGAGCCTCGGATTTGGGAGTGATCAACTCGTAGAAATGAGTACCAGTGGGATTCAGGCCTCGTTTGCCCGGCCAAGTCGTAAGGAATCACTACTTCGGCAGCTAGGCGCCATCAGTCTTGGCGCCTGTCATTGTACGATGCACGACAGAGATATTGTTGTCCACTAGCGGTGCTCCTGCATAAGACGGTTACTTGCGACCTCGGCCCAGCTTCAAGTCCATCGCCCACGAGTACCTCAGTTTTTCGTGTCTATTGTGTACTGCGAATGTTGTATTCGTCAGCTCTGCAGGGCCACAATAATCGTTCCTAGGGGCCTCGGTAGGCTCACATGCTTCCCAGCCACAACTCGAAGACGGTTCTGTCTATCGTCAATAAAGGCCCACCATTTCCGGGCTGGATGTACCCCATTCGGAAAGCGTTAGAGTTTTCCAAGCCAATTCGCTCCGCCAAAGCCGTATTCGAGTACAGGCATGGTGGTTACCTGAGATGTTCTTTCCAAAGCTCGCTTGGGCAAACCAAGCCTTACCCAATGGCCATTCGATGCTCGCGCAGGGCGTCATAGCGCCATGTCGACGTGGATTTGTGGTCTCGTCCGCCACCACCGGTACGGGGTCCGAGAACGAGGTCCGGCCTGCGTCATCCGTCACGGTGCTCAAGAGGAACCACTCTCCCGCGCAGCGTACGATCTGGCTGGCATACCACGACGAGGGCGGCCCTGTGGACATGATCTCGCCCGTACCGTGGAGCCGAAACGGCCCCAACGGCGATTCACCGACCATTGAGTAGTTTGTGTCGCGAAACGTGTGCACGGGGAACCGTGACTTATACGACGGGGACAGCCATTGTTCTTTGGTGCAGAAGACCAAGTAGCACCGTCCGCCGATCTCGTGGATCTGCGGCGCCTCCATCTCCTCGGCAATAGGGTCATGCTCCAAGGGCGGCAGGGTCTCCCAACTGCGCATATCGGTCGAGCGGGCCAGGCCGATCGTGCCCCTCAGGGTTATGTCGCCTTCGGTACGCTTTGCGCAGACGTACTGGATCACCTCCTCGCCCATATCCAGCAGGAATGGGTCGCGCCAGGGGGTGAGCGTCCGGTCTCCGGTGGACACCAACTCATAATGCACGGGGTCCGCCTCGCTGGTCGGGTTCTCAGGCAGTTTCTCCCAAAGCAAGAGGTCGTCCGACACGGCCACGCCGACACGCTGGACGAACAGCGGCTCACCCATCTTGTGGCCGGTGAAGGCCATCCAGTACCTTCCGCGGCGGCGAATGACGCTGCCCGTGGCGAGGTTCTTATCGTCCCACGACCCCGGCGCTCCACGTGTCAGGGCCAGTCCGAGATACTCCCAGTTAACGAGGTCGCTGCGGCTACGAGGGGGAGACTGGACATGAATCGAGAACGCCCCTACAATCCGCTAGTCGCGGCTTTTCTCAACTACGTCCACTTCGGAAGTACCAAGTGGATAGGCATGCCATCGGACGTTCGTAGGCTTCGCACCCGCTCAAAGAGAGACCTCATGACAACTCCAAGCAGACACTCAAGCCCGGGCTTCCGCATAGTGCCCTCGGACATCCCCAACGACGGAATACTGTACGTCGATCACCAAAAGTACGGTCGGTCCGGTCACGGAGGCAACTGCCTGACTGAATGCGCTAACGGCAATATCGTGTCCTTCTACAGCAACGTATCGGGCGAGATTCGACAGGGCCACGGCGTGGCCGGCTGGTCCGAGTATCGAAGGTCCAGTGACGGTGGCGAGACCTGGAGCGAGCCTGTGGTTCTCGACTACTCGAAGCGCGCGTGGGAAGGCGATGATGTGTATTCCGCCATCGTATTCGCGGTCACGACCGCGCCAGACGGCACGCTCATCGCCTTTGTCTCCCGTTTCGCAAGAGACCTGTGGGAAAAGAAGCTGCCCCCGGTCTGTCTTCTGAGCCGCGATCACGGCCATTCTTGGAGCGAGCCCCGCCCCCTCGACCCCGGCGCGACCGTCGACGACGTATCGCTGACCTTCGACGCGGTCTTCACGCACGAGGATCAAGTTTTCGCGGCCTTCATGGGCGGATCAGCCAACTACTGCAACGGCCCCCATTCCATGTACGTCTCAGCCGACAACGGCGAGACCTTCGAGCGACGCAGCGTCCTGCCCTTCGACCTCCAAAACTACTATGTCACCGCAGGCGTACTCGATAGCGGCGACATCATCGTCTACTCCTATCCCTACTCCCCTGATGAAATCATCGACGAATACAACATCCCCTACGTTACAAGCGCCGACCAGGGAAGAACGTGGTCCGAGGTGAAGACCACCCAATTCGCCCGGGCCATACGCAATCCCCAGCTCTCGCGAAAGATCGGCAGCCTCTACTTCCTGCATGGACGCTCCGGCAGTCACAGTCGCGACCCACGCCATCTCGTGCTCTACTCGTCTCTCGACGGGATACACTGGGACGAAGGAAGGATTCTGCATCACAGGGGCCCCGGCGGCGGTGGTGGCGACGCATATTCGGCCAATGAAGTAATTGGCAAGTACGATCCGTCCGTGCCGAACCGGCTCCTCATCCAGTCCAGCATCGCCTACGAGGCCGATAACCTAAAGGTCAACGAGCGCCACTGGTGGGTCGAGGGAATCGACGACGCCTGAGCCACCCCCGGCTCTAGGACGACGAGCGGCAGATCAGGCCTGCCCCGATCGCCGTCAATGAATCCCCAGCACAATGTCCCGCCTCTTGAGCAGATCATGGGTACCGTCGTCGACCTGCTGCCGCGTCAGCCGGTCAGCCGCGCTCTGTGGGTTGTCTGCGTGCGCCCCGTCCATGTTGCCGTGGACCCTCAGCGCCTGCGCCGGAAGTGCGGACAGGCGATCTGCGCGGATGAAATGTCCCCGCCTTGTGGTCCGGCCGTCCACGGTCGGATAACCGCCAAGATCACGGACGTTGTAAGCGCCGGTAACATCTATACGACGCTCGTGGCTCGGCCTGTGACATTGTTTCGCCGTATGTAATCGAGGAGCCACTCATACTTTCTCCCTGTTCCGCGATTGTGTTCTAACAAAAGCCATTCTGCTGGTCTGAAGGCTCGACAGGCACCTTTCGGCAAGCTCCGTCACATCGGACTGCAGGACATCCACGAGGATGAACCCTTGTCGGCTGACAGCTTCGACCATCAGCGCGTTATAGGCGAGAGTACGTTCCAGGAACTTTTCGATCATCATCCGTTCCCGACTCGACTTCGAGCTATACCGGCTTCCAACATAGATTCTCTCCCGAAAGACCTCATCGCTCGCCGTAAGCCATACTGCGCCGACCTTGTCGAAATCTAGGCCTGTCAGGAATTCCGGCCACAGAGCCGATCCCTCCAAGACTATTCCGGTCGTCGAGGCATCGTCCGAGTGCGACGCGACGATCGCCTCAACCTTCGGCCAGACAATGTCCCTGTAGTGACGCAGTACATCCTCCATCAGCTCGTCGACAGTCAGGCACAGGTAGTGCTCCGCCACGCGGTCCATCACCTTCTCCCGCCCCGGCCTCCACGGCCGGCCGGGATGAGCTGCCAGTCTGTCGGTGGAGAGATGTGACCAGCCCAACGTGGCTGCCAGCGACTCGGACACTGTCGACTTCCCGGCGTGAGAAGACCCCCCGATGAGGATCACCTTCAAGTTAGGCTGTAGATCGTCCACGTTCTTCCCCCGCATTCCATCACACCATCGCTCGCTGCGATGATCTCCCCTTTACTATTCTGGCCTCCGCAAAGCAAGCGCGAGCCATACCGGCAGCGCCGCCCGGGGGTTCTCGGTCCAGTCCAACAGGCTGTCGTCAGTCCCGGGCAAGTCCGAACTGTCCTGCCAGAACCTTGAGTCCTTGGCTGGACTCTCCAACATTCGCAGCAGCACGAACCCCGAAGTCGCCAGTGAGTTGAGAATGTCCGCAAGAGTCCAGTTGAATTCAACCGTACCCTTCTTTTCATTCCTAAATGGCCCCGTTTCCCAATAGGACTTCGCCACCTCAATCGGCATGGTCTGGTCTTTCCAAGGCCGCTGGAACGGGTGGATATCGTAGAACACGTAGTGTCCGCCCGGTCGGAGGATACGGAATATCTCACGGAAGACCGCCTGGAGGTCTGCAATCCACACGAAGAACCCGTTGGAGGAAAAGACCAGGTCGAACTCCGCGTTCCCAATATGACTCAAAGCGGCTGCATCAGCTTCCACAAACGTGATCGGCAGGCCCAGATGTCTCGCCCGTTTCGAGGCCACTGCCAGCCGCCGCTCGGAGATATCTACCGACGTGACATTAGCCCCCATTCCGGCAAAGGCGAAGGCAGCGTAGTTATCCCCACTGCCAACAACGCACACGTCTTTGCCCAACATGGCGCCTGCCACCTCGCGGACCAGTCCAAGAGTGCCTCCCGCAAAGGCAAGTTCAGGCTCGCGGGGGCAGCGCTGCCAAACGCCTCCCTCTGCTTCAAGCCTCTCCCACCACTCCGCGACCTCGTTCCAGTATCGCCGGTTGGCTTCGTGCATAGTATTCATCGGCTAGCTCTGTCGCGTGACGCCTAATGCGTGGTGTCTTTGGGGGCAGATGGCAATGGATCATTGGGATGCCACACCGACGAGGAAGAACCTCTCGGTTAGGCTGCCCAGTTGATACCTTACAGAAGGCGTATCCCTAACATTCGCACTACACAATTGACGCGAAAAGCTCAGGTGCTCATGGGCGATGGACTTGAAGCCGGCACGTAGTTAGGGATTTGCAGGGAGCAATTACTCTTGGGACAGGAGCCAGTCTACCAGAGCGTCGACGAAGGCGTCGCCGTAGCCGGGTGAATGGCTGCTGCCCGCGCCTATCCAAAGCTCGATAGTGATTCCCTCGGCGCAGCCCGCTTCCAGGCGGAATGCTTGGGTTTCGGAGCCCGGCACGTATTGCTCCAGATCGAGGGTGGCATAGGGCTGGAGGTCTTCCGGCCAGTCGCAGCCGGCTCGCCGGCTCCAGCGCTTCACCATGTCCTGGGCCCCGGCGTAGAATGCCGGTTCACCGTCGCCCTTCGGATCCGGCTCACTTTCGTCTCCCTCGAACAGGATCACGCCGTCTTCCGTGCCATGGATGTGCAGCACGGATACGGGGGGCGCGCCGTCGCAGCTTGAGTCCTCGACGTAGCTCGCACCGGCCAGGCTGGCCACGGCACGTAGGCCGGGCAGACCTTTGCAGGCAATGTGGTATGACATGAACCCGTCGTTGGAGTAATCGAAGAAATATACCGGCCCGAAGTCCCTGACCTTCGTGGCATTTGCTACCAGCTCAGTCAGATAAGCGACATCATCCTCACCGCTCTTGCCTCCATCGCAGCACCGGTCGGTGGGATTCCAGAAGCGGTTTCCCTCGCCGTCGAGCGCCCCGTTGGGCAGCAGTAGAGCGAGCCCGTCAGTGTTCACGCGCTCGTGAAGGGGCACGTAAGTAGTTTGGTAGGCGGAATCTCCTCCGAAGCCGTGGAAGCCGTGAAGGGAAACGACGAGCGGTGTCTCGCCGTCAACAAATTCCAGAGGCATCATCAAGACTGTGCGGTCTTCCCGTTCGGGGTGATTGACGTAGTGAACCTGGCCTCCGGAATCCTCCGCCAGCATGACGGTCCTTATCCAGCGCCGTGCCCTCCGGCAGCGACGACTGCTTGTCCTCACCCTTGGACCACTGCTCCTTAGAGGGGAAGAGCGACTCCGCTTTCGAGGCGACTTCCTCAAGTTCCTGAAGCCGGGCGTCCCGATCGTCCAAGTGCTCCCGAAGGATCGCGATTTCGCCCTTCAATTCAGCGTTCTCGTCTGCAAGGGCTTCGAGAGACTCTTCCAGGGAGTGGGCCTTCGCCTCCAGCTCGAGCACTCGCTCGTCCCTGGCGGAATCGTCGCCCCCACCGGTACATGCAAACAAAGTGGCGGCCAGCAGGATGCAGACCGCCACCGTACCAAGAGTTCGCAGAGAGCCGGCCCCAATAGACGCCGGGGCGACGATCATCTTCATCGACTACGCCAAGAATGCCAGCGCCCTCTTGATGAATTCAAGAGTCGCTTTCAGAATATCCACGCTCGTATCCCACTACCCCAGCACCAGTTGACTGCGTTGGTCCGCGTGAGTTTAACGCCCAGTGTAATACCAATTCACTTGGATGGGGCCATAAAATGTGGCGGAAGGTTGCGCGTGGCATGTTCTATCCAGTCCCAGGCCGTCAGCGACCGTACACGACCCGGATCAGAACCCAATTCACTCAGATACGCCTCAACCGCCGCCATCTTCTCCTCGATGCTCCCATACACCTTCCCTTCAACCCATCGACGCACCTCCTCGAACACCCGCTCGACAGGGTTCAACTCAGGACTGTAAGCAGGCTGGATGATCGTCGCAAGGCCTACATTCCGCACCTTCTCACCACGGTGTCCACGCGCCCCATCCCATACCAGCGCTTTCATGTCCGAGTGATGCTTCAACTCCTTGACCGCCTCAGCTATATCATCGGACCTCATCGAGTCGATCCACCTCCATACCAACCTCCCCCTCCGAACGTCTAGTGCCAAGAACAGGTACTTCCACCTGTACACCACCTGTACTCGCTGCACCACCTTCACTCCACGACGACCCCATGCCCTACGAACCATTCCGCGCAACCCCACGCGCATCTCATCGGCAAAGCCAAACGCCGTATCCGAACTCACCCCCGCTTCGGCAAGACAGCGACTGAGCCCCCTACCCGATCGGAGTCGGGCACATGCTTTTGCCACGCCCTCTGCGCGCCAACGTCCGCTTTCTCATGACGGCCTCTCGGAACCTTCGGGCTACAGCGCAGCCTCGCTAGCAGATTGTATACCCCACCTGGGCTGTAGCTCACTTCGTACGTGCGCTCTATCCAGTGTCTGATCTCGTCCGCCGTCTTGAATCGCCCCGTCGACACCTCTTGAATCAACTCTCCCTCTTGATCTTCGCTCAGATAGCTCGACCGGCCTCTGCCCCCCATCCTATGGGAGAGCACCTCATCGACGCCCCTTCTCTGTACCAGCCCACCCAGGTCTCCACCGTCCGATAGTGGACCCCCACAATGGATGCCACGTCACCGAGCCTGCGACCCGTTCTCAGCAGCCACAGTCCGTGCAGCCGAGTTCGCAGCCTGCCGTCGTGTTCTGACAGGTAGGCTGTTTTCAGTGCATCCGGTGTATCCTCTGCGCGCCAGTCCACGCGAAACGGTCGGCCTGTCATCTGCTATCCTCCAACTCCATGAGTTGGTTCGAGCATAGGCAGAGCATTACACCGTTGCTAGGCGCTTTCTGGTCTTGTTATCAGAAATTGGTATTAGTCCAGACGCGCCAAGAAGCTGTGTACGGCAGCTTCGTAGCGTTCGGGATCCAGGTTCCAAGAACCAACGTGCACCGCGCCCTCAAAAGGATGATACTCAACAAGGTCGGGACGCGCATCCTTGAACTGGGCGCTGAGCGATTCGGGCACGCTCAGGTCTTCGCTCCCCTGGAAGAGCAGGATTTGCGCCGACAGTTCTTCGGCCCGCTTGAGATAGTTCAGCTTGTCGAAGTTCACGCCGAAGCGGAGGGTAGCAAGGAACTTCGCAAGCCCCGTTAGCGCTCCCGGCAGCGGGAATACAAGTATCCGCCGCTGGGTAGCGCCGTAGTCGACGAGGGCGTCGAAATTGAGGGCCGGGCCGTCCAGAATGGCGCCCTTTACCCGGTGCGCGACGGTCGAGTTATACAGGAAGCTGGCGACTATCCCACCCCCCATGCTCTGTCCAACGATCACGAGGTCCTTCGCGCCCGCGGCCAGTGCGAACGTGGCGGCGGCTTCCACGTCCTCCCACTCGTCGGCCCCGTACTGGTAGTACCCCGTGGGACTAAACGGAGTTCCGGGATCGTTGCGGTAAGTGATGGTCAGCGTCGGGTACCCCTTCTCGACGAACATCGGCAGCATCCGAAGGAATGCTCTACGGTCCGAACCCTTCCCGTGCACGAGTATGATCCACGTGTCCGACTCGCCGAGCGTCAGCCAGGCAGGGAAGGTGCCCAGTGTTGCGGGTATGCCGATCTCCTGGAACTCGATCCCGTGCGCCGAGAGCGGGTCGCCGGGGTAGGTGAAGCTGCTAATGCGGACGGCATCGCCAACGCTGGGCAGAGGTCCCAGAGGCGTCAACTCTCGTACTACGGAGTCGTCCTTCCGGTTGACGATAGTTCCCACCTGATTGTAGGTATCCTCTGACTCCAAACCCCACAGGCCGGGTTTGTCCCATCTTCCCTCCAGGTCCGTCTCCGACGTGGTCTCGAGCGTGATCCGTCCTCCGGCGACCGACGCGACTCGGAGGTCGAACGGGTCTTCCTCATAGTCGAGGACGAACGCTTCCGCCTCGATTTGGCCCGAGTAGTACCAACCCGCGGCGAGGTACACGGCAAGGAACGCGAGAACGGCCACGACGAGTAAGGTCTGGATTCTGCGAGCGCGGGACAGCGGAACGCCTCCTTGAGGGTCGATGTCGGCATGATAACGCATCGTTGTTCGACGCGCGAGAGTAGCGGGCATAGGGCAAACCCTGTACGCTTTATGTCGGCATTTTCGAGCACGGAGAGAAGAACTGCATGACACGATTGACCGGCGGACAGGCATTGATCAAGTCGCTCTACAGGGAGGGTGTAAGGACCATATTCGGGATGCCGGGCGTCCAGCTTTACCACGCGATGGACGCCATCTATGATGAGCCGGGCATCCAATTCATCACCGTGCGGCACGAGCAGGCAGCGGCCTACATGGCGTTCGGGTACTCAAAGGCGGGCGGCGATGGCATCGGGACCGCGCTCGTCGTGCCCGGCCCCGGCCTGCTGAACGCCACCGCTGGCGTGGGAACTGCTTATTCGGCCTCGACGCCGACCCTTCTCGTGTCCGGGCAGGCGTATACCCACGAGATCGGAAAAGACTTGGGCGCGCTCCACGAGGTCAACGATCAACTCGATGTGGTGCGTCCGATCACCAAGTGGGCGGCTCGGATGACTTCGGTCGTGGAAGTGCCGGACACTGTTCACGAGGCGTTCCGAATGCTCAAGACCGGTCGACCCCAACCCGTCGAGATCGAGATCGCATGGGACACGCTATCCGACGAAGACGACGTGGAGCTCCACGAACGCGCCATCTATGAACCGCTCGCGCCCAGCGATAGTGACGTGGAGCGCGTCGTCGAGTTGCTCTCGCAGGCCGAGCGCCCGCTAATCTGGGCTGGATGGGGAGTCTCCCTGTCCGATGCGAGCGTGGCCCTCGAACGTGTGGCAGAGCACATGCAGGCGCCCGTGATGACCTCCGCGGAGGGCAAGGGAGCGCTCCCGTACGATCACCCGCTCTGCCTCGGTACCCCGGGCTGGCGATTCGGTCCTCCCGAACTCGACGCTCTCGTGGCAAAGGCCGACCTCGTGCTGGCCGTTGGCACTCGCTTGGGACGGACGAACCTCACGAGCGACCATAACATCGTGCAGATCGACGTTGACGCCGAAGAGATCGGACGGATCTTCCCGCAAGCGATCGGTGTTCACGGCGACGCTCGCGTAACGCTCGAACGCCTCTACGGCCGGCTCGTCGATGTGGTTCCTCGCCGCGAGAGCCGCGTCGAGGAGATAGCCTCGATCAAGCGCAAGCGGGCAAATCCGGCCACCTTCGTGCAACCACAGGGAGGATTCGTCGAAGCCATTCAAAACGTGATGTCCGATGACGGTATCCTGGTCGAAGGGGTCACTCAGATCGGCTACGCGGCAAGGGAGCTCTATACCACGCAGAAGCCGAGAACGTACATCACATCGTCGTACTTCGGCAACCTGGGGTACGCCTACCCTACCGCGCTCGGCGCGAAGGTCGCCAGGCCCGACGCGCCCGTCGTGGCGATCTCAGGTGATGGGGGGTTCCTCTACAACTCACAGGAACTTGCAACGGCGGTCAAGCACGGGATCAACGCCGTCGCGGTGGTCTTCAACGACAACGCCTTCGGAAATGTCTATCGAGACCAGATCAATAAGTTCGACGGACGGGCAATCGGTTCAGAACTACACAATCCCGACTTCATGAAGCTCGCGGAAGCTTATGGGGTCCGGGGCGTCCGGGTACGCGGTCCCGAAGAGCTAGAGACGGAGCTTGAGGACGCGCTGGCAGCCGACGCCCCGGGTCTGATCGAGGTGCCCGTGGAAATGATGCCCGACCCGTTCGTGTAACCGCCGCTCAAACCAGGTTGAACGGGATGCCCATGCTGGAGCAAGTAGACCGGAACCACTCGATGACCTCGATGTGCAGTGGAATCCCGTTGGCCCGACGGTCCTCGACCGACTCGGCTTCCCGCAGGCCTGCGTATACGACCCGGTCGTGCCCGGGGGCCGGTCTCGTCGTCCGAAGCGTGTAGAGCCACTCGTCCATCGTGCGCTTGAACTCTGCCGTGTCCATGAAGGCCTCGATGTCGTATGCCGCGACGTAGTGGTTGAAGTTGGGACGTCCCGGAACGAGGCCGTAGCCGCCCCCGCTGAGGATGCCGCCGAGTATGTCCACGATGGCCATGAGGCCGTACCCCTTGTGGGAGCCGAGGTCAATTGTGCTGCCCAATGGAAGCAGGTTCGCCAAGGGTATGCCGTCCGGTCCCGGGGGAGGAGCGTCGACCTCGTGCATGACGGGGGTTCCGTCTTCGTCGGCAGTCCAACCGGGGAGGAGCTTCACACCCAGGCGGCGGGCCAAGATAAGCTTATTGGCGGGGACGATGCTTGTCGCGGCGTCGAACACGAACGGCGCTTCCCTATCTGCCGGCGCGGCCAATGCCAGTGGGTTGGTACCGAACCGGGGCTCAGCGCCGAATGTGGGATTGACGTTGGCCGGACACGACGACATGGTCATGCCGATCATGTCGTGCTCCAAGGCCATCATCGCATGGTACGAGATCATGCCGAGATGGCGGCTGTTGCGGATGGTCACGACGCCGACGCCGACGTTTCTCGCCTTCCCGATGGCGATCTCCATCGCCTTGGGGCCGACCACGATGCCGAGTCCCCGGTCGGAGTCGATGTTGGCCGTGGCCGGGGTCTCTCGCAAGACCTTCCATTGCGGCGCGGGGTTGAGCTCGTCCTCCTTGAACCCCTGCACGTAGCCCCTGAGCGAGTTCGAAACGCCGTGGCTTTCCACGCCCCGCAAGTCGGAGACCACCAGGACGTCGGTCGCCTGCTCGGCGTCCTCGTCCGGCACGCCGCACTTGAGAAAGATCGCCCGCACGACTTCGCGCAGGTCGTTCTCGGCGACTCGCATCGAGTCCTCGTCGGTCACCCTCAATCGTTCTACCATCTAGCTCCTCCGGCTCACGTTCGATTGCACAAGGAACAATTCTAGTCGCGGGAACGGAGTGGTGCAATGCAGACCGCGCGTGACGGGGTACGTTGGGATTTGCTACACTTCGCCTGTATGGCAACCCAACGGAGGTGAGGTTTCGTGGCGACACAAGAGGCTACCGGCGTTCGCAGTAAAATGTGTGCAGTGTTCTCGGAGGCGAACGGCGAGGACCCGTGCGGATCGGCGCCCATGTGGGACCACTGCCTCGTTATGGAGATTCCGACACCCTGGGAGCACGAGGTGATGGACTCCCCCGGCTTTCCAACGGGTGTGGCCGATCTATTGGAGCAGCGTCCCGATGTCCGTCTCCAGGTAATTCAGCCGGACGACACGTACTCGGTAGAAGGACACTCGCGGGTCATGCTCTTTTCCCGCCCCGAAGGTCCCGTGCGCGATATGGCGAGAAGAGAGTACCTCGTCCCGTCAGAGCGGCTTTCCGGCGCGGTGTCGGCCATACTTGGCAACGGCGGAGCCGAACTCGTTGAATGGGAGAAGCACAATAACGGGATGCGGGACATGCTGGTCTGCACGCACGGCTCACGTGACATCTGCTGCGCGTCCATCGGTCAGCCCACGTACATGGAACTTCATTCCCGATACTCGAACTCCCATACGCGAGTGTGGCGTCTGTCGCATACAGGCGGCCATCGCCTTGCGCCGAACGTCATCGACATGCCGAGCGGCAGATACTGGTCGAGGCTCTCCCCTGCCCGCGCCAGGCAGGTGGCAGACCATTCCGGCGACCTCGGAGAGCTGTACGACTCGTACCGAGGATGGCCCGCCGTCGCAAGTCCCGGCGCGCAGATGGCCGAACGCGAGGCGTTCATGCGCGAGGGCTGGGACTGGATCGACCGGCGAGTTGAGTCCGAAGTCCTCGAAACGTCTGAGGACGACATGGAGGAACGGGTTGCCATCAGGTCGCTGCGCCCTGGCGGTGTTGTCTCGTCATATGAGGCAACCGTGCGTCAGAGCGGGGTTGTGCAGTCGATCGAATGCCTCTCGGACACGCTGGCGAAGGACTATCCCCAATACGAACTCGTGAAGTTCGAGGCGGTCGCGGTGTAACTGTGGTCGCGGCTTACTCGGCGAAGCGGCTTGTGACTCGACCATCGACGCGACCGTACTTTCTTCGACGTTGGCCATATGCGGCAATGGCCTTGTCAACTTCCGTCTCGTCGAAGTCGGGCCAGTACACGCCGGTGGAGTAGTACTCCGCGTAGGCGGCCTGCCACAGCAGGAAGTTGCTGATTCGCATCTCGCCGGCAGTCCTGATGATGAGATCGGGATCCGGCATACCGGTGGTGTAGAGATACCTGCCGATGAGCTGTTCGTCGATCTGTGAAGCTTGAATCCCGTCGGCGACGATGGACTTTATCGCATGGGTCATTTCCGACCGGCCACCGTAGTCGTATGCCAGAGCGACCGTGATTCCGGTGTTGTCCCTCGTCAACTCGATGGCGTCGGCGATACCTTGCTGCACTTCGTCCGGCAATCGGTCGAGGCGACCTATGTGCATAAGCCGCACGCCGTCCGCATGAAGCTGCCGGGTCTCTGAACGGATCATCTCCTGAAGGATCTGTATAAGGGCGTTGACCTCTTCGGCCGGGCGCTCCCAGTTCTCCGTCGAGAAGGCGTACAACGTCAGATGCCGGACACCGTGCGTGGCGAACGCTCGCAGAATGCGCCGGATGTTCTCGGTGCCGGCGCGGTGGCCCTCGGTACGAGCTAGGCCACGTTCTGCCGCCCATCGACCATTGCCGTCCATGATGATGGCGACATGGGTGGGCACAACAGCGACGTTGGGACCTTCGGGGTCGTTCTCCGCGCCCTGCGCGTTGGAAGCCAAGCTCGCTAGACCTCCATGACCTCGGCTTCCTTCTGAATGGCAAGCGCCTGCATTTTATCGGTGTGGCTGTTGGTGATCTCCTGGAGGTCGTCCTGGGAACGGTGCATTTCGTCCCGTGAAATTTCCTTGCTCTTTTCCATCGAGCGCAGGGTCTCCAGTCCGTCGCGACGGATATTTCGGACGGCAACGTTGCCTTCCTCCACCCGCCTGCCGACCAGCCGCACCAAGTCTCGACGCCTCTCCTCGGTCAGCGGGGGGATGCTGATGCGGATGACCGCACCATCGCTATTCGGCATGAGGCCGAGGTCGGAGGTGAGGATACTCTTCTCTATGTTTCCGATCGACTGCTTGTCCCAGGGCTGGATGACAAGCAGGCGCGGCTCGGGGACCGAAATGGACGAAATCTGATTCAGCGGCGTAGGCGCGCCATAGTAGTCGACCATGAGTGTATCGACGAGGGCCGGATTCGCCCTCCCAGTACGGATCGTGTTCAGGTCCCTGACTAACGAGTCCACCGACCGGTCCATCCTCTCGTCGATCTCCAGCAGGACTTCCTCGACATCGGGCATGGCGTTCAACCTCCTAATCCCCACACGGCGTGGACTCGATCGGGTGTCGATGACGGCTAGGGGTATTGTAGCAAAGGGTAAGGACGCCGTCAGCAACGGGGCTCAGGCGGACGAGCGAACGAGCGAACCGACCGTTTCATGCCGAACGATGCGGCGCAGGCTACCCTTGTCGAAGATGTCGAAGACCAGAATCGGTACGTCGTTCTCCATGCACATGGTGAGGGCGGTCGAGTCCATGACCTCTAGCCGCCGTGTGAGGGCGTCCTCGTACGTGAGGGAGTCAATCTTCTTCGCGTCGGGATGGACTCGCGGGTCGGCAGAGTAGACGCCGTCGACCTCGTGTTTCGCCATGAGGAGGATAGAGGCGTTGATCTCGACGGCGCGGAGGGCGGCGGCGGAATCGGTGGTCATGTAGGGGTTGCCGGTACCGGCGGCGAAGATGACGACGCGCTCCTTTTCAAGGTGCCGGATGGCCCTTCGCCGTATGAAGGGCTCGGCGACCTCCTGGACGTTGATAGCCGACTGGGTGCGGGTATCAATCCCATGTAAGCGTTCGATCGCGTCCTGCAGAGCGAGCGCGTTAATGAGGGTGGCTAGCATTCCGGCGTTGTCGGCCATCGGGCGGTCCATGCCCTGCTTCTCGGCCTCCGCGCCCCGCCAGATGTTTCCGCCTCCGACGACGACACCTATTTCGACACCCAGATCGTGGATTGACCTGATCTCGCCCGCTATGTACGCGACGGCAGTGGGGTCGATGCCATAGCCCCGCTCGCCCTTAAACGACTCGCCGCTCAGCTTCAAGAGGACTCGATGGAAGTGTGGAATGTCCGAGACCAAGCTACTCTCCCAGTGAGAAGCGTGAGAACCGGCGGATGCGGATGTTCTCGCCAAGCTTCCCTACCGTTTCCCTAATTAGCTCGTTGATCGTCAACGAGGGGTCCTTGATGAACGGCTGCTGTAAGAGGCAGACCTCCTGGGGGTTCACGTCTTCACCCCCGGGGATAGCGGATTCGTCGATGTACGTGGGATTCATCGCGGCAACCTGCATTGCGATGTCGTGCGCAAGCGCTCTAAAGTCTTCCGTTCGGGCCACGAAGTCGGTCTCGCAGTTGGCCTCGACCATCGCGCCGATCCTTCCGCCGCTGTGGATGTAGGACTCAACCAGGCCTTGGTCCGTCTCACGGTCAGACTTCTTGGCCGCGGACGCGATGCCCTTTTCGCGCAGGATTTCCTGGGCCTTGTCCATATCGCCATCGGCATCTTCGAGTGCCCGCTTGCTGTCCATGATCCCTGCGCCGGTCAAATCGCGCAGGGCCTTGATTCCCGCCGTTGTGATCGCCACGTCGCCTCCTCGATTTCTAACTCGACCTATGTACCAATGTGTCGCACAAAAAGCTGGCCCCGAAGGGCCAGTGTTCACAAGCTATTTCACCATCCAATGAGTGCGGATGTTGCATACGTGCCGTTGAGTCATCAGCCTTCCGGCGCCTCCGACCTAACCTGCTCGGCATCTTGAACACCTTCAAGCGCCGCTTCAGGTCCTATGGTTATCGGCTCGTGCGCTTCGCCGCCATCGAACTGACCGTCGTCGGTAAGCTTTCTGTTGGTGCCCTCGATGTATGCGTCGGCTATGTTAGACGTGACGAGCCGAATCGAGCGGATCGCGTCATCGTTGCCGGGGATGGGGTAGTCTATTTCTACGGGGTCGCAGTCGGTATCCACGAGAGCGACCACGGGCACCCCTACTCTCTTGGCCTCGCTGACTGAGATTGCTTCCTTGCCTACGTCAACGACGAAGAGCGCGCCCGGCATCTCGGTCATCTCTTTGATACCGCCGAGGTACCGATTCAACCGCGTGATCTGGTCGTTGAGCTTGAGCGCCTCTTTCTTCGGGAGTGAGAACAACTCGCCCTTTGCCTTGCGCTGTTCGAGCTCCACGAGGTAGTCGATGCGCTTCTGGATTGTGGTGAAGTTCGTCAGCGTTCCACCCAGCCATCGGGTGTTGATGAAGAAGGCGCCACACCGTTCGGCTTCACTGATAATCGTATCTTGAGCCTGTTTCTTCGTTCCGACGAAGATGATCTTCTTGCCCTGAGCGGCGATATCTTCGACAAAGGCGGCAGCCCGCTCGAGAAAGTGGAGGGTCTGCTGAAGATCAATTATGTGGATGCCGTTGCGGTGGGCGAAGATGTACTGACGCATCTTGGGGTTCCAGCGCCGCTTCTGATGCCCAAAATGAACACCCGCCTCCAACAATGACTTCATCGTTATCGGAGGCCTCGCCTCCCGCTCCATTACTTGTTCCAACTGCTCGACCATGTACACTCCCTGCTGTCAACGCCTCTACGACATGACCGAGTAAGTATATCACATCGCGATTTTGACGGAAATATTCACGAGCGCATGTTTGCGTGCGCATTGGACACGTGATCGTACTTCGACGACGGGCGGGACTTTGGACGCAAGATAGTGGTATCCTACGTGGGCATCGCACCCTTTGTCGCCTCCCGAACGAACGGCCCTCTTGATCGACCAAGAACAGATCCGCGCGGCGGTGGCCTCCATCTTGGACGCCGTCGGCGAAGACATCGAGCGCGAGGGGTTGGCCCAGACCCCTCAGCGAGTGGCTGAATTGTACTCGGACCTGTTTTCCGGGCTTGCACGCGACCCCGGAGAGGTGCTCGAAACAACATTTGAAGGGACCTATGCCGGACTTGTCGCATTTGGGAGTATTCCCTTCTTCTCAATGTGCGAGCATCATCTCTTGCCCTTCATCGGCACTGCGTCCGTCGGCTATTTGCCGGACGGACGGGTTGTCGGGGCAAGCAAGATCGCTCGCGCGCTCGACATCCTGGCGCGACGACCACAGATGCAAGAGAGACTGACGGCACAGCTTGCCGACGCTCTGGACGACAGCATACGTCCCAAGGGGGTCGGAGTGATTCTCGAGGCTGAGCACTTGTGTATGTCTCTGAGAGGCGTGAAGAAGCCGGGTACTCGAATGGTAACGTCGGCCTACAGGGGCGAGTTCAAGACGGACACCGATATCAGACGGGAGTTCCGGTCGATGGCGAGGAGTGACTGACGTGCCGGTTTCCGTCGCCATCACCGACCTAGACCGGATCGCGGACGACTGGGAAGACCTGCTGCCGTCGTGTTGGACGGACACGGTATTCGTAACGCCCTGGTGGCAGGCGACGTGGCTCAAGCACTTCGGCGACCCTTCTAACACTCGCATACTCACTGCGATGAATGGTGAGGGAAACCTTCTGGGCATCGCGCCGATGAGCGTGGCAGGTGATTCGGTCACATTCTTGGGTGATACCGACCTGTTCGACTATCGAGACTTCCTAGTGCCAAAAGGCGCGGAGGGAGGTTTCTATCCTGTCTTGTTCGACGAGATCGACTCATGGGAGTGGGCCAACTTGGACCTGGAGTCCGTTCCGGAAGGTTCGCCGACGATTCGGTTTGCCGCCACCAACGCCAAAGACAAAGGCTGGCACGTTACGGTTGAGGAGGAGGACAAGGCACCGATCAAGCAACTGCCCAGTAATTGGGATGATTACGTGAGCGGACTGGGCAAGAAGTATCGTCACGAGCTTCGCAGAAAGGTGCGAAAGCTCGGCAATTCGGGGGAAGTCACGCAGTACGACTGCACGCCGGAGATGCTGCCTGGGCATCTTCCCGATTTCTTTCGCCTTCATCGTTTGAGTAGTCCGGAGAAGGCCGAATTCATGACCGCCGACCGAGAGTGTTTCTTCACCGAGCTATTGGAGACCGCGGCCGCTCGTGGACGCCTCAGACTGTCGATGCTGGAACTGGACGGCGTGAGAGTGGCGGCGTGCATCAATTTCGACTACGGGGACGCTTACCTACTCTACAACAGCGGGTACGATCCGGCGTACTCTCAACTGAGCGTCGGCTTCATAAACAAGGCGTGGTCGATCAAGGACGCGATAGAATCGGGCAAACGGACTTTCGACTTTCTTCGCGGAACGGAGCGGTACAAGTACGACCTGGGGGCCGAAGACCGGTCGATATATACTATTCGGATTCGCAGGTAAGCAGGACCGGACACTCATGCGCAACATCGCCATGCTCACGATGCACAGCTGCCCGGCGGGGCGTCCCGGCACCCGGGACGTCGGCGGCATGAACGTCTACGTCACGCACGTGGCACGCGAGCTTGCGAAGGCAGGATGCAGGGTCGATATCTATACGCGCACCGACCGGGCTCACGGAGGGCAGACAATTCAGTTGTCCCCGTTCGTCCGTGTCGTGCACGTGGAGGCAGGCCCCGTCGACGAGTCTAAGCACGACCTGCGAGACCACGTGCCTGCGTTTGTCAACGCCGTCGACGCATTCCGACAGGAGCAGCGCTACTCCTATGAGCTAGTCCACTCTCACTACTGGCTGTCAGGAATCGCCGGGAGCGAGCTTTCGGCGAGTTGGGGCGTTCCGCACGTTACGATGTTCCACACCACCGCCCTGACCAAGATGCTAGCACGGACCGGCGAGAAGGAACCTGAGGGTCGCGCCGAGGCCGAGCGCGCCAGCATGGCCGATGCTAACGCGATCATTGTCTCCACCGAGCAAGAGCGGTCGGACATGGCACGCCTCTATGGTACCAAGCCAGGAAAAATAACCGTCCTCCCGGCGGGTGTCGATCTGGAGCTGTTTCGACCGACTGCGAAGGCGGATGCGCGCCGATCACTCGGACTGCCGGACCGAAACGTTGTCCTGTCGGTGGGGAGGGTCGAGCCGCTCAAGGGGTTCGATATCCTGCTCACGGCGATGGCGTCCCTGGACGAGCGTTCCGATACCACCGTCGTAATCGTCGGCGGAGACGAGGATTCCAGCCCCGAACTGGAGCGGCTTCAGTCACTCGCGGAGACGCTCGAACTAGAAGACAGCGTTATCTTCAGCCGGGCCGTTTCTCAAGAGCGATTGAGTATGTACTACAACGCGGCGGACGTCTTCGTACTGCCGTCGTATTACGAGAGCTTCGGTCTCGTCGCGCTCGAGGCGATGGCGTGCGGCGTACCCGTAATAGCGTCTCGTGTCAGCGGGCCTCGCAGCTTCGTCAAGTCGGGAGTGACAGGCTACCTGATCGACAGAAGGTGTCCCGAGCCGTTCGCTCAGAGGCTGGACGTGCTGCTTCACAATCCCACGCTTCGTGAGAGTATGGGACGCGCGGCGCGGTCACATGCCGAGACGATGGGGTGGGACATGGTGGGCCGGCGGACCCTCGACGTGTACGACTCGATGACGGCCGGGCCGCGTTCCGCATCGATTGCGGCGGGCTAATCGTCTACTCGCAACTCGAACCACACGGCGTCCGAGACCTTCTCGAACCCCAGCGACTCGTAGACCCTCGCGGCGGACAGATTCGACGAGTCCATCTCCAACTCGATGACGTCGACGCCCTGCGTAGCCAGCCACCTCATGCCGGCGATAACGGTCGGACGGCTCAGGCCCTGCCCACGATAAGCGGGATGGACTCCGGTCATCGCTATGCGTCCCAGCTTGCCGCCTGGTCCAGCGGGACGAACCGTCCAGTTGTACGCCGCGATGTCGTCGCCGCGGGTGACGAAGAGTATTCCTTCCGGGGTCGTGGACTTCAATGTCATTCTGGCTTCAATCTGCTCGACGGTGTTGGGCGAGAAGCCCCAGGAGTCCCCGAACGCGGCATTCTGAATGTCCGTGAGCCTCTGCACGTCGTGTCCGGGTCGAAATGATCTGAGGGTGAATCCGTCCGGGAGTTCCGCTCTGGGCAGGACGTCATTTCGCCATCGCATGGTGGCGTATCGTCGCACGGGGAGGAATCCGGCATCGTAGAGTAAGCGTCGTTTGGCATGGTCTTCTGGCAGAATCTGCGTGTGGAGCACTGAGACCGGCAGGCGGCGCGTTCTCTCGATTGCAGCCTCGATGAGGGCCAGTTCCACGGCTTGGGGCGAATGAGCGCCTGAAACGCCCATCTCCAAGACGGCACGGTGGATCGGCAGTTCCGGCCACAGGACCGCTAGGCCTACGTCTTTGCCCGACTCTCGTGCGATGAAGCAGTCGTGTGCGGGGTCAAGTCCCGGTATTGAGAGGTGGCGCCACATCTCCGGTTCGTCGAGCTCTAGCTCAGTGTCGGCAAGACCGAATGCTGCGTTGTAGAGATTCGTCCAGCATTGAAGGCCGTCCCAAGAGAATGGACGAACGGAAATTGTCGAAGGCAAAAGGTTGGGACTCCGCTGAGTGGTGAGGATATAGTACAGGCGGGCAGATGGGCCGTAAACGACGGAGCGTTTCAAGGCGGCTACTCGTCGTAATTCCAGCCGATGATCTTGGTGGGGGTGATGGTGATGACGACGAAGTTCGTTTCTGGGACGACCTTCTCGGTGTACGTCTTTCCCTCTTCCTCGCCCAGGTAGTTGGTCGCCATTGCCAGGACGTATTCATAGATGTTCGAGTACGAGAGTTCGGCGACTCCATTGACGATGGCCGCTTTGTAGGGGTTGGTGTGGGTGGCGATGCTGGCGGCGACGCGCGGCTCGTGGCGGATGTTTCGGACCTTGACGGCGGTGTCCTCGGCCAGAATGATGAGGCGCTCGCCGTCGTAGTGGTGCCACACCGGAGCTACGTGTGGAGAGCCGTCGGGTCTTACGGTCGCGAGGTCGCAGAGGTGCGGCTCGCGGAGGAACTCGTCGATCTGTTCGGGTGTCATGGCATACTCCTCCGACTACGCGTTGGCGGGGACAGAAAGCCTGTCTTGTACTGTATTCCAGATGTCGTCGCTTATGGCGTCTATCGACCGGGTGGCGTCGACGATGCGCCAGCGGTCGAGTTCCTGGTTAGCGAGGGTGTGGAACCCATGCCGTATTCGCGCATGGAATTCCTCCGATTCTTCTTCGAACTTCATTCCCTCTGCGTCTCGATTGAGAGTGTCAGCGTTCTTCGTGGCATCCAAGGGCATCTGAAGCTGGAGTCCGCGAACACGCGAGATGCCGATGTCCGGCGGGCAGTCGAGCAGGAAGGTCAGGTCGGGCATGACGCCATGGGTTGCCAGGGCGTTGACGGCCCTTATGGTCTCGATGTCGATTCCCCGGCCGTAGCCCTGATAGGCGACGGTGGAGTCGGCGTAGCGGTCGGCCACGACGACGAGATCGGGATCGTCATTCTGGGGGCCGATGATCTTGGTGACAAGCTCGGATCGGGCGGCGGCGAAGAGAAATAGCTCGGCGGCGCGGGACATAGCTTCGTCGGACGTGTGCGACCGCTTTATCAGTTTCCTGAGGTCGGTCCCGAGGGCAGTCGAGCCGGGCTCGCGCACCCTGAGGCAGCAAAGTCCCATGGCCTCGATACGGTCGGCGAGCCTGGCGGCTTGGGTGGTCTTGCCGGCGCCCTCTCCGCCTTCAAGCGAGATGAATAGCAAGGATGTTCACCTAATAGCGTTACGATAGTAGGCGCCATTCTACGTTTCGGTCGTGGCGGGTCGCAAGGCGGGGGCGGAGAAAGTCTTCGTAGGGCGATGAGGTTCACCGCAGAGGGCGCTGAGGAGGCTGAGTGGAGTGGCAGGGGGGTCTCTTTTAACCTGACATTTCCTGACACATCATGACATGCGGTAGTTGGGCGGGGGACGCGAATTTTGACGGACATTGGCGGACATTTTGGGACATTTTGGGACATTGCCGATATGGGATGAGGGGCGGGCTGGTGTCGGTTCCATATGATTTCGGTAGCTTACTAGAAACACCCTCACCCCCGTATCGAGTACGGGGCAGGCTCTAGCCCTCTCCCACGACGGGAGAGGGGATACGCGCCTCTCAATTCCACTGTCATATTCAAATGGGAATGGTACTTGTAGGTAGGCATCTGTTGCCATGAGGGCGCTGGGCGTGAATTTTGACGGACATTGGCGGACATTTTGGGACATTGCCGTTATGGGATGCGGGAGAAGCCGGTCGGTGGGCAGCTGTTGCCATGAGGGTGCGGAATGTAAAATTTGACGGACATTCGCGGACATATTGTGACACTGCCTTTATGGAATGCGGGGCGGGCGGCCCCTGACATAGGTCTATGATAGGTCATGTGTTCTAGTTGGTCAAATTCGGTCGGTTAGGGGTAACTGTTCAGTCTCCGTGAGTTGAATTGCAAAGACCCCCTCTCTGTATCTCTCCCCCGGCGGGGGAGAGATTGTAGATTCTTCGTCGCTGTGCTCATCGGAATCACAGCAGGGGGACAATTCCTGCATATCTCACCGACTCTGAACAGTTACGGGGCATGGAGGGAAGGATTGGGGATCTGCAATACGATACCTCGATGATGTGGTAGGATGGCTGGCAACAATCACACTACCTTCACAAGCTATGCCCGCGCCTGCGGCGAGAAAACAGAAGCGACAGAGTGACCCAACATGACCTCGGCGGAGCACATCGAGACCGCAAAGCAGTTTCTGGACGGTGACGAGTTGCAGGCTTCCGAGAAGCTGTGGGGCGCGGCATCGCACGCGGTCATGGCGATAGCCGAGCAACGCGGCCTGTCCTACCGCGACCACAAGGAACTGAAGATTCTCGCTCAGAGGCTCGCAGACCAGTACGACGATTCCTTCCTCCGAGAGGGGTTCAGCACTGCCGAGAAGTTTCACGCGAACTTCTATCACGGCTTCATGGAAGATTTCCAGATTCAAGGCGACCGCCCGGTCGTCCACGAGTTCACCTCTCGCGTCATGGAACTGGCCGCGGCCGCCTAGCGGAAGATCGGCAAGCGGTCGGAGTCCCAACACGTTTCGTTTCTTTGCCACGATCCTCGACCTCGTTTTCTCTCGGGACTTTGTCCGTGATAAGGTAGCCTCCGCCAACGCCGAAATCGTGTAGGGAGTCTTACCCGCGACACGTGGGAAGATTTATGGGGTGGGCCTTGCGTCCCCGAATGGTCCTACACGGGAAGGAAGCGTCGTTGGCAAACTCGCAACCTGTCCATGAGGGGGCTTCTTGATGTATGCGGTCGGTCTCGCGGCGCTCATCGTGATGGCGTTTGCCATTGCTTGTGGCGAGCCTGAGAGGGCGACTCCGCCGGCTCCGGCTCCGCCCCCGACATACACTCCCCTACCAACATATACACCATTTCCCACGTACACGCCGCTGCCAACGCAGACGGCTCTACCGACCTACACGCCTATTCCGATGGCAACACCTGCGACCACGCCAATACAAGAAGCCGCGTCGATACCGACTCAGACTCACCGACTACCGAGGACGCCCAAGACTCCCGTGTCTACCCCTTCTTCCACTCCTACTGTGATGCCGACGGCAACTCTTACACCTACGCCAACGCTCACACCGACCAACACGTCCATCCCCACGGTAACTCCTACACCTACGCTCACTCCGACCTACACGCCCATTCCAACTGCAACTCCGACACTTACTCCTACACCCTCACCAACATACACGCACATTCCAACGACAACTCCGACACTTACTCCTACACCCTCACCAACATACACGCACATTCCAACGACAACTCCGACACCTACGCCTACAGCCACACCCACCACTACGCCTACTCCAACCCCAACTCCTAAACCGGGTGATCTTCTTTGGCGTTACGACACGGGATGGTCGGTAGACACCTCGCCTGCAGTTGCGGATGGCGTCGTCTATATTGGCATAGGTGGATGGGACGATGGTCTACATGCGCTGGATGCCGACACTGGGGAACTGCTGTGGAAGTACGAGACGGAAAGCTCAGTAACCTCCTCGCCGACAATGGCGAATGGCGTTGTCTATTTCGGCTCATATGACCAGCGTCTATACGCGCTGGATGCCACCACAGGCAACTTACTCTGGAGATACAAGACGAGTGACGCGGTGTATTCCACGCCCGCGATTGCAAACGGCGTCGTCTATTTCGGCTCGAACGACACCCACTTGTATGCGGTGGATGCTGCTACCGGAGACCTTCGATGGAGATATGAGACCGAAGGCTCGGTGCGTTCCTCGCCTACAGTAGCAAATGGCATCGTCTACTTCGGCGGTCCTTACCGAGATGGACACCTTTATGCACTGAATGCTTCCAACGGCGAACTCTTGTGGAAGTACGAAGCGTCGCATGGAACTACGTTTGCAACAAGCGTAAGTTCAGCAACGGTAGCAAATGGGGTAGTTTACTTTGGCCTAACGGGAGCCGTGGGATTCATTGGTTCTGACTCATACCGCATGTATGCGCTGAATGCTTCTAACAGTAACCTGCTGTGGATATATAGCCCGGAAGACCACGTGGAATCCTCGCCGGCGGTTTCAGACGGCATAGTCTATTTCGGATCAGAGGATAGACGAATGTATGCTTTGAATGCCGTGACCGGAAAATTGCTATGGAGGTATAAGACTGGTAACACGAGCTTTACTTCTCCAGTAGTGGCAGACGGGGCAGTCTATTTCGGTTCAGATGACAACCACCTGTACGCGCTGGACGTTTCCACCGGCGAACTGATCTGGCGCTACGAGACTGAGGATTCAGTGAATTCCTCGCCGGCGGTTGCTGACGGGGTTGTTTATTTCGGCTCGGACGATGACCATCTGTACGCAGTGGCTGCTTCGGCCCTTGGGAAACATGGCTCTATGTCGCCAAACACTACTACACCAGCGTCTCGCAGCACGCCAACTTCGACTCCAACATCTGCCGTCTTACCGAATGACGAAATAACGCCGACCATAACTCCGTTACCAAACACTCTTACTCATACAACCCCAGTTCCGACTACGACGGCCACACCGACGTTGACCTTGAAATCGACTCCAACTCCCGCAAAAAAAGTCAAAATCAACCCAGAGGAAGTTAGACCTGTTGTACAGGTTTCTCAGAGTAGAAGCACGGGAACCGGATTCGTAATCGACACGAATTATGTAGTCACGAATGCGCATGTCGTCACGAGTCTAGGAGAGGTTACCATCGAACTGCACAATGGGACGGAGGTCGATGGCAACGTCGTCAGTCGCGGCCGCGAACTGAGGTTCGAGGAAAACAGATGTATCTGGTGGGAGGACATGGCCCTCATAAGGACTGATGAACCCATGACGGTTGCTACGAAGCTCAATCTGGTTCGAAGAGTCCGCATATCACGAGGGGATGCTGTCGAGGTCTACGGATACCCAGAGGATCACCAGAGCTCCAGAGCTCCAGAGCAAAGCGAATTGACAATATGCGCATAGAGTCGTTTGCTAGCGTCGGCATAGACCTCAAGCCCATGGATGGGACCGAAACCAAAGTTCAAGAGGGAGCAAGCGGATCACCCGTCACTCATTCCGGAGATGTCATAGGAATGGTTGTTGGTACTTGCTGGCTCGAAGGAAGAGGATTCGTCAGTGACCCTGATAGGATCCGCACTATTCCAACAAGCCTTATCATCGAATGGATAAACAAAGTAGCTCCCGATGCTGACGTTCCAAAACCTCCCATTTCAGTACCTACCGTTACGCCCATCCCAACGTCTGTTCCACTCGTGTGCGAGAATCTGCGCCAAGACAGCTGGAGCGACGATATGTTCAATGACTGCAAGATACTAATTCAAGCTAAGCCAGTGCTTGAGGGCGATGGTCCTGTGTTTCTATCGTCTTGGTCTCTCACATTTCCAATAGAAAACTGGCATGGCCTCGGCATAGTGGACGGCAGAGTGAAAATCTTGGACCTAACGAGACTTACACTGCAAGGAAGAGTTCCGGCTACACTTGCGGAGTTGGACCTGACACACTTCTACATAGATGATTCCTCCTTCAGTACGCATTGCATCCCATCAGAACTAAAGAGAGTGCGATACAACAACGTCAGCACTGGTCGATGGTGCGACTAGGGGCTATTTCCAGTCCCCAACACGCAATGGTATATGCGAGGTCAAATCACCCGTCGAACATGACGACTCGGCGGTCAGTAGGGTGGTTCGGCAGGGCCGTCGTAGCCGCACATGCCCAGTCTGGGGGAGTTGGCTACCGGAATGGGGTCGCCGTAGTCGTCGTGCGGGTGGGTCTCCTTGTGCTGCTTGCAGAGCAGTCCGTCGACGTCGTACTCATAGAGGCATTCGACGCAGAAGTGCGTGGGGGGCTGATCGCACTCCATGCAGGGGGTGTCCGGCATGTTGTTGCGGGACATCAGGGCGATTGGACGACGGGTGGTCGGCCTGCCCTCGCGGAGGGCTACTCCTCTGACGAGCGTCTCCGAGGTAGTGCCGAAATCGTAGAAGTGGACGATCTCGACGCCGGGCTGAAGTACGCGGTCGATGCTCGTCTTCATGGAGAAGTCATCCTCCTCCGCCCAGCCGCCGGCAGAGAACCGGCTCAGGTGGCCGCAGCATTCCAGCCAAATGGCTCGCAGATAGTGGTCGAGGTCCTGCAAGGTGGCGGAGCCTTGCATTTCGAGGTCGAGCCAGAAGTCTCCAGTCTCGTCCAACACCCGCAGGTGAGCGATGCTGCTTACTTTACCCCGCTTGCGGTCGGACTTCGCGACGATTTCGACTCGCCGCGGGCAGGTCGGCAGATGCCTCAGCATGGAACCCTTCGTAAACTCCCTTTCGCAGTATCCGCAGCTGCCTCTCGTCTGCTTTCTTCGAGTTGTCATGTTTTTCTCCTATTCGCTGGCGCGGGGACGCAGACTCACTCCAGATGCCGTTTCATACGTCCGCACTTCAGCGCCGCTTGTTGAACTCTGCCCAACCCAGTCCAAGGTCGCGGACAGCGGCGCGGACGGTGCCGATCATCAAGTCTTTCCTCCCATGATAGGGAATAACGGCGACCTTACGGGTAACGGGGCTGAACCATTTGCGACAGCGATCCTCTGCTTCTTCTCGTTTTCTCTTCACAGCCAAGCTCGACGAGCCTTGCAGCTACCTCTCGGTAGTTCATACGGCTATGAGAGCTTCATGCCTGATGCGGCGCATCTCTCGCTCGTCTACGATCAAGCCGCTCGGTATTTCTTTGCCGGTATCTTCGTACAGCTCGAGGACTGCCACTAGTACCGGTTCCATATGTATTTGACAAATATAAGAAGTAGGTTAGTATTGTGTATGATCCTATAGGGAGGACATACGAAGACATGCCTGCTCTCAAGTACAAGGTGGAGTTGAACGAGTCGGAACGGACACATCTCAAAGAGATCGCGAGTCGTGGGGAGACTTCTGTCCGTAAGGTCAAGCGAGCGCTGGTGTTGCTTAAGGCAGACGAAGGTCTGATCGACCGTGACATCGCCAGCGGTCTATTGATAAGCACATCCACGGTGGGACGTGTGCGCACGCGGTTTGTGAAGGAGGGACTCGACTGTGCGATCAATGAACGCACGCGACCGGGACAGAAGCGCAAGTTGGACGGCAGACAGGAAGCGCATCTGATAGCCATCGCGTGCAGCGATGCACCCGAAGGACACGCGGACTGGACGCTGCAACTAATTGCCGACAAGGCGGTGGCGATGGGGTTTGCCGAGAGCATCTCCCTCGAGACGGTGCGCCAGATACTAAAAAAAACGAACTCAAACCGTGGAAGAAGAAGGAGTGGTGCATCCCCGAGGTGAGCGGAGAGTTCGTGGCTCGAATGGAGGACGTGCTGGACCTGTACCATCAAGACTACGACCCGGACCATCCCGTGGTCTGCTTCGACGAGACATCCAAGCAGTTGGTGGCTGATAAGAGGCCCGCTATCAGGGCCAAGCCGGGTCGGGTGGAACGATATGACTACGAGTACAAGCGAAACGGGACACGAAACCTGTTCATGTTCTGTGAGCCGAAAGCTGGTTGGAGGCATGTCGAGGTGACCGAGCAACGCACTGCTGTGGACTTCGCTCATCAGATGAGATGGCTGGTTGATGAGGCATATCCTCACACCGAGACGATACGGCTGGTGCTGGACAATCTCAACACTCACAAGCTGGGTTCGTTGTACGATGCCTTCGAGCCAGTCGAAGCGCGGCGCATCGCCAAACGCCTGGAGTTTCACTACACACCCCTACACGGCAGTTGGCTGAATATGGCTGAGATAGAGTTGAGCGTCTTGAGCAACCAGTGTCTCAACCGTCGAATCAGCGACGAGGTGGTACTGAAACGAGAGGTCTTGGCGCTGGAACGTGAACGCAATGAGGCTGTCGCCGTCATTGACTGGCGCTTCTCCACTCAGGACGCTCGCACTAAACTTCAACATATCTATCCATCATATTCAGATTGAACCGGTACTAGTGCATCCTCAACGTTTGACATAGCTTCAGCCACGGTATCGCCTTCAGTCACCAGTCCGGGCAACTGCGGAGCGGTAACCGTGTAGCCTCCTTCGGGCTACTGCTCCAAGTGAACCGTTACGCGGATTAACCTCCCTGTAGTCGTTGCGCTCATGGCTCGCTCCTTCGCAATACATTCCCGTGCATCATAATATACTTGTCGCCGTCGAGTCTCCCTTGTGAACGGTTCGGTAACTATCCAGTCTCCGTGAGTTGAATTGCGAAGACCCCCTCTCTGTATCTCTCCCCCGACGGGCTGACAGGGGTAGGCAAAATATGAAACCAGGTATAAAACTTGGAAAGCACATAGCGTTCTGGCGATCCTTCAGCTTTGTACCAAATGGATGCCAGAAGGTCGCGGAGGTCTGATTGCTTCCTGAAACATGGCCTGAACCTCGTCTGAATCGCGGACAATCTTTCATACCTAAACCTGAGTCACCAAAATGCCTACCCCTGTCAGCCCCCGACGGGGGAGAGATTGTAGATTCTTCGTCGCTGCTCTCCTCAGAATGAGAGCAGGAGGACGATTCCTGCATATCTCACCGACTCTGAACAGTTACACGGTTCGGCGTGGGGATGGCCTCACCCGTCGAACATGACGACTCGGCGGGTGGGTTCTCTGCCGGAGCTTGAGGATGAGATGCCGTGGCGCTCGGCAATCTGGTGCTGGAGGTGGCGGACGTAGGAGCTTTGCGGGTCGAGCTCGGCCTGGCGTTCGCCCTGCTTGATGAATTCCGCGGCCTGCTCGGCCTCTTCGATGGCGCCCTGGATACGGGCCTGGTTCTGGCGGTGAGCGCCGTCGCTGCGGGTGATGGCGCGGAAGAACTGGTGAATCTGTGGGGTCGTGTTTTTTCGCAGCACGTAGACGGGCCTGCCCTGCTCTTCCGCCTGTCGGAGCGCGTTCGTGCGTCGTCGATAGAAGCTCTTGGTGGTCAGGACGAGCTCGGCGTCCTCAAGGTCATCGACCAGCTTAATTGGCGCGTCGACGGCCTGAACGGCCTGCTGTAGCTTGCCCTTGTTGACGCCGTACGGCAGAACGGAGACCAAACCGTTTTCTTCGTTTTCATCGTCTGAATCACCGACAGCCTGTTCGGTCGAGATGGGCGGAGGGGCAACCTGCTCTTGAAGGACCTCGGCAGGACGGTAGTCGTAGCGACTCCGCGCGCCCATGGTATTGCCCTGAACGAGAATGGAGGGGCTACGCTCGAACTGCGCGCGACGGACCTCGCCGTCCGGGTCTACCCATCTGCTCTCCAGCGAGACGCGAAAGCCCCGGAGCACCTTGTCGACGGTCTCCCCGACGTCCAGTGCAATGAGCACGTTGTTACGTCCTTGAATCTCGACGAGGACGTCGAACGTGGGAGGGGCCTTGCGCTCAAGTACCGTCTTTTGGGTCCGACGCCTACGGGCCTCGATGTCGCCGAGGGTGACGGCCTGTATGCCGCCGATCAGGTCGGAGAGGGTCGGGTTCTGGACGAGATTTTCGAGGGTGTTTCCGTGCGCCGTGGCGACGAGCTGCACTCCCCGTTCCGCGATGGTGCGGGCGGCGTTGGCCTCGAGTTCGGTGCCGATCTCGTCGATGATGATGACCTCGGGCATGTGGTTCTCTACGGCCTCGATCATCACGGCGTGCTGCTGGTCGGGGGACGGGACCTGCATACGTCTGGCAGTTCCGATGCCGGGGTGCGGGATATCTCCGTCGCCCGCGATCTCGTTGGAGGTGTCAACGATGACCACGCGCTTGCCGGCCTCGTCGGCGAGGACGCGGGCGACATCGCGGAGCATGGTCGTCTTGCCGACTCCGGGCTTGCCGAGCAGGAGGATGCTCTCGCCTGTGCGGACGATGTCCTCGATGATGCGGATAGTGCCGTAGACCGCGCGGCCGACGCGAACGGTCAGGCCGACGATGTTTCCGGTGCGATTCCTGATGGCCGAGATGCGGTGCAGGGTCCGCTCGATACCCGCCCTGTTGTCGGCTCCGAACGGGCTGATGTTCCCTGTGACGAATTCAATATCGGAGTGGTCGATCTCCCGGTCGCTGAGGACCACGGTGTCTTCGGGAAACCGCGCCTCAGGCGTCCGTCCGAGATCGAGGACCACTTCGAGAAGCTCGTCGCTGTCTTCTCTGTCTACCAGTCTTTCCGCGATCCGTGGAGGGAGTTTTTCAATCACTTCCTCCAGGTCGGTTTCAATCCATTGCTGCATGGTGGGAATTATGTAGAAAGTAGTGAGTAAAAAGTATTACGTATTGTGTGCTGCGTACGATTCTTCTCTGGTGGACGACTGCAAGCGTTCGGACAGGTCGACGGCCGGATTTAGCCCGGCGAGACGAACGGCCCGGCTTGCTTCGGCTATGGTCACCGGACTGGTGATCGCCCTCGACATGGTAACGTATCGAGCGGCCTCCTGAAAGCCGCGCTGTTTCATGAGCGCCTCGAATCGACCTTGATGGTCACGGACTAGAACGTACCAGTTCTTGACGCCCCATGAGCGGGACATCGCGTGCGTAACGAGTGCGGGAATGGAGTCGTCGGCGCCGGGATGACTCATGAGAGTGAGGATCGCGGAGCGGCCACGTCGAGCGACCTGCGCCCAGCCCATGGCTGTGTCATCTTGGCGGTAGATGTGCTCGCGGCTCCGCCAGCCTGCTGGCTCCCGCGCCGTGCGCCACTGGTCGGCGGTCATTCCCATGGCGAATCGCGCGCGCGACGGCGTCGAGGCGTTGTAGAGTCGAAACAGGTCGTGTTCGTCGTTCTGCTTTACGGGACGGATACCCTGTGTAGATGCACCCGGGAAACTCACCTTGGGGCCTGTCAGCAGGGCCTCTTCGCCGTACTTGGTGAACCCGCAGGAGGCCGAGAGTTGTACGAGTGGGTCGTCCTCTCGAAGGCGGAGAAAGACACGCTCGCCTCCTCGCTGAGATATCTCGCGAAACAGGATACCTAACACGTCGTGACATTCCGCGCCATCGGGCGAATCGACGAGCAGATGCGTCACTTCCCAGCAGCGGGGGTTGGGTCGAGGCCGTGCGGCAACAATAGCGGGCACGTAGCGGTCGTGCGACAGAGTGAGGGCATAGGTGTCTTTGCTTCGAAGGGACGCGACTGTCGCCATCACGTCCCTCTTGGACATAGCCACCGTTGTGTCCGTTCCAACGGCAGCGAGGGGATACGCCCGGTTGCCCGGAGCCGGGCCGCCGAACACTCCGTATCGAATGACGTCTGCCGGTCGGGTCGCGCGTATCATAGCGGACATCGTTCCTTCGCGCCGCGTACGATATTCAAGAACAACTCGTGGACCCGTGAATCGCCGGTCAACTCAGGGTGGAATGCGGTTGCGAGCTTGTCGGCCTCGCGAACGGCGACCGGGCGACCGTCGGTCAGACGAGCGAGTACCTTGACGCCTTGCCCGACCGTCGTGACTACCGGAGCGCGAATGAAGACTCCTCGGAATGGCGCGCCGCCGATGCCGTCCACTTCGAGGTCGGCCTCGAAACTATCGACCTGGCTGCCGAAGGCGTTTCGACTTACCTCTATGTCCATGAGGTGGAGCGGTTCGGGGCGGTGGTCGGTGAGGCGGTCGGCCAAGACGATCATTCCGGCGCAGGTGCCCCATACGGGCATCCCGTCCCTGACGAGGCCTACGACGGTGTTTCTCATGTCGAAGATGTCGAGCAGTTGGACGATGGTCGTGCTCTCCCCGCCGGGGATGACAAGACCGTCAAGCCCCGCCAAGTCTTCCCCGAGCCGCACTTCGGGGGCGTCGACTCCGAGCCCCTCGATCATCAGGCGATGTTCCAGGAAATCGCCCTGAATGGCCAAGACTCCGACTTTCGTCAAGCCTACCAGCCTCTGACTGCCAGCTGCTCCTCGACGGGCATGGTGCGAACGTCGAGGCCCGGCATTGCGTCGCCGAGGCCGCGGGAGACTTCAGCGAGCACATCGGGGTTGTTGTAGTTCGTCGTTGCCTTGACGATGGCTGCGGACATGAGCTCCGGCTGCTGCGACTTGAAGATGCCGGAACCGACGAATACCCCGTCGACCCCCAACTGCATCATGAGGGCCGCGTCGGCAGGACTCGCGATGCCGCCGGCGGCGAAGTTTACGACCGGAAGCTGACCCGTCTCGTGGATTTCTCTGACCAACTCGTACGGGGCTCTCAGGTCCCTGGCGGTGGACATCAGCTCCTCTGCAGTCATGTTCTGGATGCGTCGGATCTCGCCGAGGACGGTCCTGGCGTGGCGCACGGCCTCCACGATGTTGCCCGTGCCGGCCTCACCCTTCGTGCGAATCATGGCCGCGCCCTCGCCGATGCGCCGCAGGGCTTCTCCCAAGTCTCGCGCGCCGCACACGAACGGGACAGTGAAGCCGTGCTTGTCGACGTGGTTGTTCTCGTCGGCGGGCGTGAGCACCTCGGACTCGTCGATGTAGTCGACTCTCAGGGCTTCGAGTATCTGTGCCTCGACGAAGTGCCCGATGCGACACTTCGCCATGACAGGAATCGTAACGGCCTCTTTAATCTCGATGATCTTGGTGGGATCGGCCATGCGGGCTACGCCCCCGTCCTTGCGAATATCGGAAGGAACTCTCTCAAGCGCCATCACGGCACAGGCGCCGGCGTCTTCGGCGATTCGCGCCTCCGTGGCGGTCACGACGTCCATGATGACGCCGCCCTTGAGCATCTGCGCCAGTCCCGACTTGGTTACCCAGGTACCCGTCTCGGTCAATGTGTCGATGGCCATGTGTCCGCCTCCCTCAGGCTGCTGGTGTACGAACTTGGATACTCATTATACATTCGCAGAAAAACCTAAGGCAATTATCGCGATGGAGGCGGGCGAACCTATGTGTGGCCTGTCATTCGGACGAAAGCAAAATCCAAGGCACCTCGAAAATGAATGAGGCAACTTGCAGAACCGGGGCTTTCGCCCTCACCCCAGCCCTCTCCCGCGAACGGGAGAGGGGGTTAGACAAAGGGCTCTCTCCGCGGGAATGACGAGAGAGGGTGAGGGCCGTCGTCAATGACGCACGGTGTAGTCCCCGTCGTATGGGACGCCGACCTTTTCCAGAAGGGCTCGCGGGCCGTTCTCGAGGAGCGCCCTCGCCTCATCTTCGTCCAGCCCCGCCCCTCTTGCCACCTTCATGGCGTAGACGGGTGTGAGGAGATCGCCCGGCTCATGGGCATCGGAGTCGAGGACCATGCGCGCTCCCGCGCGCTTCGCCATGCGGACGACGTGGCCGTTCGCCATGCCGTGACTTTTCCGGGCCGATACTTCGAGGAAGACGCCGTTGCTTGCGGCTAGCTGCGCGTCCTCGGGGCGGATGAGGCCGGGGTGGGCTAGGACGTCGACGTGCGCCGAGGACACGGCGGCGTGGTTCGTGCCCGGCTCGACGGGTTCGTTAATGGTCTCTCCGTGAACGTTGACGACCCTCGCTCCCATGTCCCGGGCCGCGCGGGCCAAATAGTCGATTTCGTCTTTGGGGGTGTGTGTGATCTCGACTCCCGGCAGGGCGAGGATGTCCCACTGTTTCGAGGCGACTTCGCAGTCCTTGATGAGGGTCTTGAGGGTGAATTCGAGGTTGCCGTGACCAACGTGGTCGGTGATTGCCATCACTCGATATCCGGTGACGTGGGCGCGGCGAATCAACTCAACCGGTGAGAGTACGCCGTCGCTGAGGAAGGTATGCGTGTGAAAATCGAACATGCTTGGCTCCATGCGTAGAATGCAGATTGATGATACCACCGAGTGGCATGGGCAGGCAGAATATGGGGCTTGGCACACAGGGCAATCGCATTTTACTCAGAGCCAGCTTTGAGACTGTCTCCCAACCCACCCCTCTGGACTCCGGCCTTCGCCGGAGTGACGGTTGATGGTGTTCCTACCAACTCTAAATGCGATTGCCCTGGCTTGGTACAAGTTTTGGATATGTCCACTTTGCTAATATACGGAACCATATAGTTCTTGCGGGGCGAGGGACTTCCGATGGATGATGTTCAAAATGATGGCGGCGAGGGAACAAGGACTCCAAGCGACGCGCAGGCGCTGATAGACGAAATCCGCGAACTTCTGCGCCGGGAGAATCTCCATGAGGCGCTCGCGCTTTTCGACAGGCTTCATCCCGCGGACCAAGGGGACCTACTGGTCGAACTGCCGCGGGAAACCCAGCAGGACATCATCGGCGAGATGACATACCAGGCGACAGCGGAAATCTTCGAGTACATCGACCCGGACGAGGCCGTTCAGGTGGCCGCGCCGATCACCCCGCGCCTGCTGGCAGATATTTTGGATAAGGCGGACCCGGACGTTGCGGCGGACGTTCTCCGGGGTATTCCGGACGAGCAGACGGTGCAGACTCTCGAAGAGATGACGGAGAGCGGGGATGTCATTCCACTGCTGGAATATGCGGACGACACGGCGGGCGGACTGATGAACCCGGAGTTTCTGGCCGTGAGCCGGAATCTGATGGCCGTGCTGGCGCTGGACGTCATTCGCATTCGGGCCCGGGACGCCGAGGTGACCAGCTATGCGCTGGTGGTGGATGAGCAGGACGAACTTGTCGGCCATGTATCCATCGTGGACCTGGCTCTGGCCCGTGATGATGAGATCGTGGCCAACCTTGCAACGAACGATACGGTGTCGGTGACGGTTGATACCGACCAGGAAGAATGCGCTCGGATCATGCAGCGGTATAACGTGAACGAGCTTCCCGTGGTGGATGCAAGCGGAGTCCTTCGCGGCATCATCATGGGCGACGACGTACTGGACGTGCTCAAGGAAGAGGCGACGGAAGACATGTACCGGCTGGCGGGCGTGGGAGGCGAGGCGGTGTTCGGTCCGCTTGCCGGCGCCGTCAAGAGCCGGCTGCCGTGGCTGGGCGTCAACCTGGCAACCGCATTCATGGCCGCCATGGCGATTGGGCTTTTCGAGACGACCATCGGAAGGGTGGTCGCGCTTGCCGTGCTACTCCCGTTGGTAACAAGTCAAGGCGGGATGGGCGGCATACAGACGTTGACGCTGGCAGTCCGCAGCATGGCGCTAGGGGAGCTGCCGAGCACGCAGGGAATGAGGCTCGTTTCACGGGAGCTTATGCTCGGGGCGGCTCACGGGGTGCTGTTCGGATTGCTGGTCGGAATTGCAGCGTACGCTTGGAAGGGCGACTATATGCTGGGCGTGGTCCTCGCGGTCGCCATGCTGGGGAATATGCTCATCGCAGGGTTGACGGGCGCGGGCGTGCCGCTGCTTTTGAGAAAGGCGGGACTTGACCCAGCAGTATCTTCGGCGGTGTTTATCACGACTTTCACCGACATTGTGGGGATTCTGCTCTTCCTGGGTATAGCGACGGTGGTCATCGAACGGTTGGCGTAGCGCCCCGCTGGCCCGGCACACTCCGCAGCCGGTTATTCGCTCGCGCTTTCTTGCCCGGACTGAGGCGGCTCTATGAGTTCACCGAGGACCGCTTCCTTAATCTCAGGCTCATAAGGGCCTTCTATTGCCCAGACGTGAGCGTAGGGCCGTGGCGCAGCTTCACCACTGCCTGGGAGAGCCAGTCTGGGTCACCCAAGTTGCCCGGGAAGGCGACGAACTTTAGGCCTGGGAATCTGCTCGAATCGCCAAGCTCCCACACAGGGACACCCGGGAGTATCTGGCCGATACACATCGCCCGCTTGACGCCCAGAGCGCGAGTGGCGATGTCATACGATGTGATGCCGCCCTTTGCAACGAGATAGCGGGGTCTCGTCTCCACCAGGCGAATGATATCGGAAAGACCGCTCGATATACGGCTTCCGGCTAGCAGGCTCGCATCCCCACCAAGCGTTAGGAGCGATTCGCGACTCGTGAAGACCGCCACGTCAAGGCCACGCCGGAGACCGTCGTTCATCGTCTCCGCAACACGCTTGATCTCCGCGGACTTCGTAGCTTCGTCGAGCAACTCCGTTACAGCAACCTCTACACCCACGACTTCCTGTGGATCGAGGAGGTGCGCGACTTGGTTAGTGGAGACGGTCACGTGGGAGCCGACGACGATCAAGCCGCCTCCATTTCCAACGGCTCTCAAGTCGCTGACGGATAGGAGGGCGCGGGACTCCAGCCCTCCTCGGACCTGCAGAAAGGAAGCAGACGACCTGTAGAAGAACGTTCCTCCCTCCTCCTCGGCAAGCATGGCCCCGAGGGTAAAGACCTCAATGTCGCGCATACTCGCAGCATTTGGGAAACAGACCTTCGCGTCGCGGATGGCGAGGAGTCGCTCGGCAACACGTTCGGGTCCTCCCATACGAATGTCTTCGAGCGAGACGGTGGCTACCTGTCCGGCCGGGATTCGCCCTTTGGTCTTCTCATCTACCCACTCGCGGACGTTAGAGGACGTGTATCCGAAAGCGGCGTCACGGGCGAACTCCGTCTGTCCCACCGGGGTGAGCCGGTCGCCCTCGGCGAGGTAGTGGACGTCGTCGATGGTGTAGCGTCCGCCTTGGAAGAAGAACGGTACGATGATGTGGAGGGCAGAGGGTCGGCCGAACACTGCGGTGAGCGCATCCAACTCTGCCGGGTAATGCCCTCGGAGCGTGGAGTCGATGCGGCTGATGACGATGGGGGTCTCACCTGTGCGCTCCATCGCCTCGCGAAGATTTCGGCCTGCCAGCGTGACGGCATCGACTGCCTCTCCTGTAGGCATACTGCGAGAGTTCGTCAAAAGGAAGACTCCACGAAGGCCGTTTTGGAGTTCGTCGGCGATGGCGTTGACGGGCCACTCGGTGAGTAGGGAGACGTTGGCTACCGACTGTGTACCCATGGGGTCGTCGTCGATGACGACCGCCTTTTCGCCGCGTTTCTCGATAGCCGTGCGTATGGCCTCCGTAGGGTCTGCGGGCCACTCAGGAGGCAGGCTGGCGAGAGTCTCGTGCAGGGGCAGTTGTGGCAGAGCCATTGGACGTATCCCGGGTGAGCGGTCGATTTGGGTGATGTATCTTACACCAGTCGAGCGCACAGCCGGGGGTAGACGCATGGGTGGGCTGAACTGCGCGTGTCGTCAGTTCAATCGAATAGCCGGTTTGTAAGGGTGAATGGTGGCGGAGAGTGTGGGATTCGAACCCACGGTACCCTTGCGGGCACACACGATTTCCAGTCGTGCCCATTCGTCCACTCTGGCAACTCTCCGCGGCGAACCGAACGGGAGAATGAGGTCCTGCGGTCCGTTCGTGGCGGTGTCTCGAGCAAGTGGCGGAGAGAGTGGGATTCGAACCCACGATGAGGTTGCCCCCATACCGGTTTTCGAGACCGGCGCATTCGTCCGCTCTGCCATCTCTCCGGGACGCCTACGGGGCAATTATAGCATAGAGACCTAGCGAGGGACTTCAGCCATGAGGGCGAGAGTGTTGCCGTCCGGGTCGGTGAAGAAAGACATCCAGAGGTCGTAGGTATCGGTGCTGTGAATGACGTGCGGCTCGCCGATGAAGCGGACGCCACGGGACTTCAGTGATTCGGTGGCCTGTCGCACATCCTCGACGGTGTAGTAGATGACGCTGCTCGATTTCGATTCATCGCGGCCCGGCTCGGGGACGGTCAGCATGAGGCGAACGCCGCCGCAGTCGAAGAATGACATGCCCGGCGGGGCGCTGAACAGGAAGCGCATCCCCAAGGTGTCGCGGTAGAAATCGGTCGCCCTGACGATGTCCGACACGCCAATGGCGATCTGACCGATCTTGCTTAGGTTGAGCTTGCTGTCATTTGAGGTCATTGGGGGACACCTAATGTATTGGAGTTGCCGATGCCTGCGTTACGGATCCGTCGGCGGGATTGCGGTTTCGATTAACCGCTACCCACTGCCGCACGGCGGCGAGTGCGTTTACCGTTCAGCATTGTACCTATCGGAGTATAGCGGACGCCGAACTGATAGACCACAAGCAGAATGGCAGTGACGGCCACGTTCATGAGGGCGAATTTGAGGTGAATGCTGATGCGCCACAGTGCAAGCAGCTCGAACGCGACGACTATGAGAGGCAGGTGCCAGAGGTAGAGCCAGTAGGAGGCATCAGACATGTATCGCACCCAAGACCGTTCTCGTGAGGCTATCAGACGGAAGAGGCCAATCAGCCCAAAGCACATTAGCCATGCGAAGGCCACCTGCAGAACGTTCGACAGCGGCTTGGCCCAATCCTCCTTGACGTCGTACAACAGGGTCAGCCCGCCGCGTAAGATCACTGTTAGGGCGACAAGAAGCGCGAGCGTCCACCAACGGCTGATTTGAATGTCTCGTTGGTAGAGAAAAGCGCCGAACGCGAAGAAAGGTACGTAGTAGGCGAGTACCACGGGTTCCAGGAACAGTCCTTCGGAGGTATCGGGGCCGAAGACGGGCTCATGCATCAGCATCTGCGGCGCGAGTGACAGCGGGACCGCCAGCCACCAGATGACCGGATGGTTGAATTTCACCCCTAGCATCACGGCGAGGATGAACCCTGCGCACAGCCACAAGAGAAGCCAGAGGAACCAGAGGTGACTGAGGGTGTTGAGCCAGATAAACGGCCACCAGAAGAATTGAAAGTCCGCGTCGAAAGCCCAAAGGAATGCGAAAGTGGTGATCGGAATGACGGTGAAGAAACTGATGGCGAGAGGCAGGCCGATACGCTTGAGGCGCTGAATCGCTAGCTGACGCAGTCCCTTCCGCTGCCACAGCAAGGCGGTGAAGAAGCCGCTGAGCAGGAAGAAGACGGGCATACGGAACCCGTGGATAGCGAAGAACAGCAGCGAGTAGATGCCGGAGACCTCGGCAGGATACCCTTCGGCAGTGTTCGCCTTCGACCATAGGTCGGGCACAAAGAAGAGGGCCGCGTGCAGGACTATGCCCAGCAGCATGGCGAAGGCGCGCAGGGCATCCAGCTCGTGGAACCGGGGACTTGCGGCCTTTACCTGACTGTCGTCAGCGTTGGCACTACCCTGTCCCGGCGGTGTCTCCAACAGCCGTATTCCTCGCTTGGCAACTCATACCAATCCGGTGTGATTCCGCCGTATTCTTACTGATCGGGCTCTCTGGATTCCGGCCTTCGCCGGAATGACGGATGGGTACGCTTGTCATGCAAATTACGACGTAGTCAGAACGAATTGGTATTAGGTGGCAGCGGCAGCCTCGACGAGACCCGCCTCTAGTCGCTCCACTGCCGTGTCGATCTCGGACTCGGAGACGGTAAGTGGCGGCATGATGCGAATGAGCTGCGGGCGCGTGAAGTTGAGCAAGAGGCCTCGTGCATTGCAGGCGGTTAGCGTAGCGGCTGCCATCTCTCTGTCGAACTCGACGGCGATCAGGAGGCCCATGCCACGCACGTCGACAATGAATTCGTGCCGTGCCATCACCTCGCCGAGAGCCGCGCGAAGGTACTTGCCCATCTTTGCCGCGAGTGCGGGAATGTCGTTGTCGATGATGTACTTGGTCGAGGCGTAGGCGGCGGCGGTCGTCAGGACGTTGCCACCGAAGGTCGAGCCGTGGTCGCCGGGGACGAGCGCTATGGCGTCGTCCTTGAGCATGAACGCGCCGACGGGCACACCTCCGCCGAGTCCCTTGGCCAGGGTCATCACGTCCGGCTCGACATCGAATGCCTCGTATCCGAACAGCGTTCCAAGACGGCCAAAGCCGGTCTGAACCTCGTCGAAGATGAGGAGGAGGCCGTTGTCATCGCACCACTGCCGGACGCCTTGCAGGTATTCTTGCGTGGGAATGTTAACCCCGCCCTCACCCTGCACGGGCTCCATCATCACGGCGGCGGTCTTCTCGGTGGTGGCCGACATGATGGCTTCGAGGTCGCCGAACTCTACGTTCACGAAGCCCTGGGGGACCGGCGAAAAGTCGTCTATTGGCTTATCGCCCGCGGCCATGGTGTTGAGCGTCCTGCCATGGAAGGCGTGGGACACGGTTATGATTTCTGACGCGCCGTCTCGGTTCTGACGGCCCCACTTGCGGGCGTTCTTGATGGCGCCCTCGTTCGCTTCAGCGCCGCTGTTGGCGAAGAAGACCTTGTCGAGACAGCTGTTCTCGACCAGAAGCTGTGCCAGCTTCAGCTGCGGGACGGTGTAGAACTGGTTTGAGGTCTGGATCAGGGTGCTCGCCTGCTCAGCAATGGCCTGGGCCAAGACGGGGTTGGCGTGGCCGATGTTCGCGACGGCCCAGCCCGACGTGAAGTCGAGGTACTCCCTACCCTCGTCGTCCCAGACCTTCGTGCCCTCTCCTCGCACGAGGACGATGGGCTGACGGTTGACGACGTGCAGATAGTACTTGCTTTCGATTTCTTTCCAATCGGTCATATTACTGGTCTCCCTGAGTTAGTCGCTCCAGCGCGTTTTCCAGATTCCTGATGCCGTCCTTGAGTTCCTGAATGGCGCCGTTGATTTCGTCGATTGCCGACCTCGGAAGGTCGGATGGGAGCACCGGCGCTGAGTCGTCGGTGCGAGTTTCCTGCCGGGCCTCGCCGACCAATGCCGCAACCGCCTCCGAGACCGAACCTCTCATAACTACGGTCGTGCCTGTGGCCAGAATCACCTGCTTAAGCTCTGGGAAGTTAATGCCCTCGGCCCGGAGGTAGATCGGCTCCGCGTAGAGAAGGCTGAAGTCGTCACCGAACGCCATGGGCAAGACGAGGAGGTTGCCCCGGATACACTCGGAGCCTTCCTGACACCTCAGCGTGAACCACTCGGATATCGTCGGGTCGTTGTCGATCTTGTTCTCGATTTGCTCCGGACTGTCGAGCTGGCGATCTTTCGGGAAGTCGAAGGCGACGAGCTGACCGTAGTTGGGCGCGTCGTTTCGCGCCGCTATCCACCCGGCTAGGATCGGGGGAACGTTCCTGGTGAATGGGGTCAAGAGGACGAACTCGGCGTTGTCTTGGCCGGGGAGCTTCATGATTGCGCGGTACGGCTCGACAGGCTGAAGCTGCGTCGCTCCCTGTCCGAATTTCTCGGTGGCGATGGTCCAAATGTCCTCGAGGTTGTAGAAGTCACGCGGGTCGAGCATGTGGTAGCGCAGGTACTTTTCGGCCTGAACGGCAAAGATGTCAAGCGGATACCGAATGTGGCTCTTGAGCGAGTCGGGCATCTGCTCGAACGGGACGAACAGCTTGGGGAACATCGACTGATACGCTCGAACGAGAGGGTCGGAATCATCTACGACGTAGAAGGTCGGTGTGCCATCGTAGGCGTCGATCGTCACCTTGACGCTGTTGCGTATGTAGTTGAACCCCTCCGCGGAGTCCCCTATGTCACTAACGGGGTCTGAGTACGGAAAGTGGTCGGAGACTGTGTAGGCGTCCTGAATCCAGAACAGGCGACCCTCGGCGGCAACGATGTACGGGTCATCGTCCAGACGAAGGAACGGAGCGATGGTCGATACGCGCTCAGCGATCTGTCGACGGTACTGGATGCGGCTAACGTTGTTGATCTCTCCGCTGATGAACAGGTTGAGATCGCCGAAGTGCCAGGCAAAGGCCAGACGGTTGATGAAGGAGCCTACTTTAACGCCGCCCGCACCGTCGTAGCGGTTATTGCGGGTTTCCTCACCGACCTGGTAGTCGAGCTCCTCGGTGTTGGTATTGACAACGACGTACTCCGTCGTCTGCTCGCCGTAGTAGATGCGGGGGTTGTCGATCACGGTCTCGGGAGGTATGGACTGGTCATCGGACTGCACGGCGATTACGCCGTCGGCAGGGATGTCCTTGGCGAAGAACTCAGGTCTGCCTTCTGAAGTAAATTCGGTGACGGGGCTCATTGCGATACCGAACCCGTGCGTGTACCGAAGGCGTCGGTTTACCCAGGTCTGGGCCTCGGGTCCCAGATCGTCGGGGCTGACCTCACGCGCCGCCACCATCACCTGCCGGTAGTGGCCATTGACCGTGTAGCGGTCGACATCGGCGACGTTGAAGTCGTAGTAGAGACGAATCTTCTGGATCTGCTTGTAGACATCCGATACCGGGCCGTTGTCCCACAGGCGGATGTTTTCCACAGTGACTGCGTTGGCGTCCAAGACCTCAGGAGCAAGGTGGGGGACGGCAGGGTATAACTGTGTGCTGATCGCATCGAGGCCGAAGGCCTTGCGCGTGAGGTTGATGTTGCGCTCGATGTACTCGGCCTCGCGCGTGAACTCGTTCGGGTTGACGGCAAACCGCTGCAGGGCATTCGGCCACCCTACTGTGAGAATGAGGGACATGAGTATCCAGAGAGCGACCGCGCCGACCATGACCCTAATGCCGCGCTGGTAGGCGTTGACTATCATCAGCACCCCACCAACTGCGGCGACGATGGTCATGATGAGGAGCGCGGGCATTCGAGCATTCACGTCGGCGTAAGCCGCGCCGTAGACTACGCCACTTTCGGAGAGAACCAGCTCCCAACGGTCCAGCCAATGGCCGGCGGCCAAGGTAAACATGAGAATCGCCGCGATGATGGAGATATGGACCTTGAGCGGTCCCGTAAAGAGAAAACCAACTCCTCTGAGATTGAAGTTGATGAAATATACAAGCAGCGTCAGGAGCCCAATCGTGATCGTTGCTGTGAAGACCCAGCCCCGAACGGTGTCCAGCAGGGGGAGCGTGAAGATATAGAAACCGACGTCTCTGTGGAATAGCGGCTCGATCACTCCGAACGGCACCGAGTTTTCAAATTTCAGGAAGAGGTCCCACTTGGACGCGGCGATGACACCGAAGACAACGGCGACGGCGATGACTGCTACGATGCTGCCCCATTTGAACAGCGCCTTGAGGAATCGCTGCGTTTGGGGTGGAAGGGGCATGTCCGCCGGCCCCTGTGCCAAGCGGTGGGCGAAGTAGATGCTCAGGCCACCGAACAGCGCGATAATGGCGCCCCCGCCTAGAAACAGAGCGAGCCGAGTTAGCAGGACTGTGCGGAAGACGCCAAGGTACCCGACGGCATCGAACCAAAGATAGTCGGTGTAGATCGTGCGCCCGAAGTTGAGAGCCGCGTATATCGCCACAAGCGCGACGATGATAGACCCCCATTTGATCCGGTTCCGCAACTCCGGGGTTATGAAGTTGCTCAGATCGAACGGTATGTTGGATTCCGATGGGAATTCGTAGGCCATAGTTTCCTTTTCTTCTTCAGGCGGTCTCTTCCAGGGCCGGTCGACGTTGGTAACCTATCAGAGGGAGTTGCCCTTCTTCAACCGGCGCTGCCGACATGTAACTGTTCAGTCTCCGTGAGTTGAATTGCGAAGACCCCCTCTCTGTGTCTCTCCCCCGGCGGGGGTGAGATTGTAGATTCTTCGTCGCTACGCTCCTCAGAACGACAGCAGGAGGACAATTCCTGCATATCTCACCGTCTCTGAACAGTTACACCGACATGCGACGGAACGATCATCCCACTCGTGTCCCCACCGCCTCACCATCGAGGAAGCTCCTGAGCGCGTGCGGTTTACGCCCGTCGATGATCCGCGCGGTACGTCCCTCGCCGACATTCATCAGGCAAGCGCCGATCTTCGGGATCATGCCTCCGGCGATGACGTTGGACTGCATCAGAGACCTAGCCTGCCGCTCGGTAATTCGCGGTATGAGTCGCCGGGAGGAATCGAGGACGCCCTCCACGTCTGTCATGAGTACGAGTTTCTGAACACCGAGCGCGGCGGCGATCTCGCCGGCGGCGGTATCGGCGTTCACGTTCAGGAGCGTCGACTCGCCCTCGCCGAGACGGATGGCAACGGGAGCGATGACGGGCATGAAGCCCGCTTCTGCCGCGGCCCGTATGGGTTCGGTGTTGACTTGGGTGACCCTGCCGACATAGCCCAGATCGGGATCGAGGATTTCAGCTTGCAATATCCCGCCATCCACGCCGGAGAGGCCGATGGCCTTTCCTCCGAGTGAAAGCACCCTGGAAACGAGTTGCTTGTTTACCAGCCCGGTAAGCACCGCGACGACGATATCGAGGCTTGGCTCGTCGGTGAAGCGCAGACCCTTGACGAAACGTGTCCTGACTCCCTGCTTCTCCATCCAGTCGGTGACCGATTTGCCGCCGCCATGTACGACGACGGGCTGGACGCCCTCGCGCTGAAGGGCAATGAGGTCCTCGATCGTGGTGTCGTGACTCCCAAGGGTGCTGCCACCTATTTTTACTACGATCGTCCCATTATGGGAATTCTCCAATTGTCCGAAAGGTTGGGCTGGGCGGGACCCATCGTCCTCGACGAATTCTGGCCGTGATAGCATGTCGTTTCCGTACGATGGCCGCGATTACGGATGTCCGCAACGGAACTGGGGTATTGAAGATACCATACAGGTGAGAGCGGTGTCGCGTAGGCCTAAGGTCTCTCAGCGACGCATTATGAGGTCCTCGTCCTCACCGCGAGCTCGGTCACGTGCACGGGTGTACCAGTCTCCTTCGTCTTCATCGTCTTCGTCTTCTTCCGTGCCATACCCCAACTCGCGGCCAAGGTTGGGCTTGCCGAGAGTCTGAGCGGTTTGGGCGAAGAACTCCTCACGGCTCGCCTCGGTGGGCGCCACCTTGATCGTGCCCCATATCGCGATAAAGAAGGCGGCAATAATGCCGAGCGATACCCCGACGGCAAGGCCTCCTAGGGCGGCTGGGGAGTTCGAAAGTTGGTCGCTGCCGAGAGCAAAGTGCAGCACGAGTCCCACGCCCAGTCCCACTAACATCAGAACGATACCCAACAAAGTAGAAAACACCACGAACATGAATATGAAGTGGATGATGTAATTACCGACGTCTCGCAGGAACAGTGTCACTGTCATACCTCCACTTGTTCATACGCCCTCCAAGGACACCAAATTCATTGCTTCGCAGGTCCTTGGGTTACCCGTAAGTTGAGGGTGTTTCAAGTACACCCTACCCGCCCGGCCGCTCCTAGACGGTGGGTGGTTGCTATGTGCTGTAGGCCGAATTCTCGATTACGTAACCTTCCGTGAGATCGCAGCCCCAGGCCGACGCCGTGCCCTCGCCGGATCCGACCCGAACCCTGATTCTCACCTCTTCCTCGCTCATGGAACTTACCACGGCGTCCTTCAAGTACGCGAGGCTCATCCCTTCGTGGACGATGTGGATCTCGTTGACGAAGATATCCACGTCGGACTCCTCGAAGTCGATGCCGCTGTTGCCGAGGGCCATCATGACGCGGCCCCAATTCGGGTCGCGCCCATAGATCATCGCTTTTACGAGGAGTGAGGATACGATCTTTCGAGCGGCGAGACGGGCTTCCCGCAACGTGCGAGCGCCCTCGACGGTCACTTCGATCAGGTGCGTTGCGCCCTCACCGCCGCGAGCCATTTCCTTGGCCAACTCGACGCAGACATAGGTGAGGGCCTCTTCAAAGTCGTCACCCGCGGGAGTGCCGCCACAAATTTCGTCACCACCTGCCCTTTCGTTCGCGAGGACAATTAGCGAGTCGTTGGTGCTCTGATCGCCGTCAATGTCGATCATGTTGAAAGACGCGTCGGCCGCGTTCTTGAGAGACTGCTGCAAGAACGACGGATCCACCGCCGCGTCGGTCGTGATGAATGAGAGCATGGTCGCCATATTGGGATGGATCATACCCGATCCTTTGGCGCACCCGCCGATGACTATCTCGCGGCCATCGATCTGCGCTGAGACCGCGACCTCTTTGGGATGGGGGTCGGTCGTCATTATCGAACGGGCAAAACGGTTCCCGCCGTCGTCGCTGAGCATGATGTTGGCGAGGTTCTGCCTGACCAAGGCCATGGGAAGCTCTACGCCGATGAGCCCGGTGCTGCCAATCAGGACTTCCTCGGGATCAACATCGACGTGCGCAGCGGCGAGGGCGGTCATCTCCTCGGCGTCCGTGAGGCCCTGGTGTCCGACCGAGCAGTTGGCGCAGCCGCTGTTGGCGACGATTGCCCGGGCGCCGCCGCTGGCGATCCGGCGTCTGCTGAGCGTGACGGAAGGCGAGAGCACCTTGTTTTGGCTGAATACTCCGGCCGCCGAAGCGGGCGAGTCGGACACGACAATGCCGAGATCGTAGACACCGTCACCTGCGGTCTTGATTCCGGCATGTACACCGCCGGCCGTGAATCCCTGGGCCGACGCCACACCGCCACGATGGATCAGCTGTATCACCGCGCTCATTCAGGATACCCCGATTCCATATGTTCCACCGCCTTGTGGCGGGCTAGGAAAAGTATAGCAGGTTAGGGCCTTGACGCGCTAGGCGGGAACGCCTTTGACAGCTACGAGTGCCGCAGCAGACGTATGCCCCGTTTCAGGCGACCTTTCCAAAGGAGGCCACATAGAAAATCGGCACGCCAACCAAACTTAGCCTCCACGCCTCTGGATACCGTCCTTCGCCGGTATGACGGTTGTGCGGAGGTCTGTACCGACCTAAAGCAATGGAGGAAGTCACGACACAGGCTGTCTGGCGTGATCGAGAACCGGAGGATTGACGAGGTTGTCGGGCATCCGGCCGTTGAAGACGCGGACGACCTCTCCAGCGGCGCGTTGTTCCAGCTCAAGGGTAGCCTCTTGGGAGAAGAAGGCGGTGTGCGGAGTCACTATCACGTTGTGGAGTTGAATGATTCGGTGGTCGATTGGTGGGTCGATGTCTACCAAGACGTCCAGGCCGGCGCCGGCTATCTTCCCGGTCGAGAGGGCGTCGTACAGGGCGTCCTCGTCGATGAGTCCGCCGCGCGCGCAGTTGATGAGGAAGGCGTCTTCGCGCATCAAGTCGAACTGTGCTGTACTCATCATGTTCGCGGTAGGCGGAATCAGGGGGGAGTGCAGCGTGACGAAGTGGGACTGCCGCAAGAGGTCGTCGAGTTCGACTTTTCGGACGCCGACGGCTGCCATGTCTTCCTCGCTCACGAACGGGTCGGAGGCGATTGCCTCCATACCGAAGGCCTTTGCCTTTTCGGCGGCGGCCCTTCCGATGCGTCCGAAGCCCACGATGCCGAACGTCTTGTCGCGCAGCCGCATGATCCGAAAACCGAGACCGGCGTTGCCCCAGCCATTGCGCTTGGTGTCGTCGTTGTGCATGACGATGCGACGGTTCCATCCGAGCATCATGCCAATGACATGATCGGATACCTCGTCGACGCAGTAGTCGGGAACGTATGTGACTACGATGCCGAGCTCGGTAGCGGTGTCCACCGCGATGTTGTCGACGCCGACGCCGTAGCGACTTATGACAACACAGCGCTCTGCCGCCCGCACGACGTTTTCGGTCACCTTGGCGAAGCACGTCATAATGCCGTCCACGTCCCTGGCGAGCTCGATGAGAGTGTCCTCGTCGCCGGAGGGCGCGACGACTAGTTCCGCCCCGGCGGCCTCGATGACCTCCCGCTCCGGGTCGGTCGTCGGCCAAACGTAGTCGGTTACCAACACTCTCTTCGTCATAATCACGCTCCCACTGCGAACTTGATGCGGAGGCCATTGTAGCGCATTTACAAGCCATTGCCTTTGCTGCCAAATGGGAGAAAGGCTTGCACCATCGGAGCCATTCAGTCTAGAATGTCCGCAACTCAATCAACGACCTTTAAAGCAGTCCCGCGAGGCTGGCAAGGCGTGAACGGTACCGTTCATCCGTCTGATGGACGACCGACTGCAGCCCTCTGCCACCTCCGGCAAGAGGGGTTTTTTCGTGGCTGAATCGTCCCCTGATAGAGTACGGGAAGCATCGCAAACAGGCGGTCGACAGGTGCTCGACCGTGAGCAGATGCGTCGCGCCCTCATCCGTATCGCCCATGAGATCCTCGAAGGGAACATGCGCGAGCCGGACATCGTGATCGTCGGCATTCACTCTGGTGGCGTTCACCTGGCCGAACGGACAGCCAACCTCATTGAGGAGTTCGAGGGAACGAGACCGCCGGTCGGACAGCTCGACATCGGCCTGTATCGTGACGATCTGCGCCGGCGCGGTCGCCCGGTCATGCGTCCGACGAGCATCCCCGTGCCGATCGAGGGAAGGCCGGTTGTTCTGATCGACGACGTGCTGTACACGGGACGAACCGTGCGGGCCGCAATGGACGCTCTCAATGATTTCGGACGACCCAGTCGCGTCCAGCTTGCAGTGCTAATCGATCGAGGGCACAGGGAGCTGCCCATCCGGGCCGATTACGTAGGACGAAACATCCCGACCTCGCTCGACGAGGAGGTGCGAGTGCATCTCAGCGAGATCGGGGGCGACGACGAGGTTGTCCTGCTGAGGAGGCGGTCATGACTACGAGGGGTTCCGGACTCGCGATGACCGCGGAGGCGTCACGATCACATCTCGCCAACCGACGCCACGTGCTCGACCTCGACGACTTCTCCCGCGAGGAGATCGAGGAAGTATTGCAAAATTCGGACGTGATGAAGGAGGTCCTGAGCCGGGACATTCGAAAGGTGCCGACTCTGCGGGGCAAGACTATCTATACGCTGTTCTACGAGGCCAGCACACGGACACGGGCATCGTTCGAGCAGGCGGGCAAAGTGATGAGCGCGGACGTGATCAACGTGTCCGCCGGGGGCTCCAGCGTGGAGAAGGGCGAGTCGCTCTATGACACTGCCCTGACGCTGCAGGCCATGAACGCCGATATGATCATCATGCGGCATGCACACCCGGGCGCGCAGTACTTCCTCGCGCGCAATCTCGACGCGCCAATCATCAACGCGGGGGACGGAGCACATGCCCACCCGACCCAGGCGCTCCTCGATATATACACGATGAAGTCGCACCTTGGACAAATCGAGGGCCTTAAGGTGGTCATCGTCGGCGACATTCTGTACAGCCGCGTCGTGCGCTCGAATCTCTGGGGCCTCACCAAGATGGGAGCGCACGTGACTCTGTGCGGGCCGGCGACACTGATGCCGCCTGACTTCCTGCGGGAGTTCCCTGAGGAACACCCATTCGCGGGGGTTATTGTCGAGAACAGCGTCGATACCGCCGTTGAGGATGCAGACGTGGTGATGGCCCTGCGTCTTCAGATCGAACGGCAGAGGGCCGGCCATCTGCCGAGCCTTCGAGAATATTCTCGGATGTTCGGCATCAATGCCAGACGAATGAAGTTGGCAAAGCCAAACGCACTAGTCATGCATCCTGGTCCAATGAACGAGGGCGTGGAGATCGACGCGGACGTCGCGCATGGGGCCGCATCGGTTATCGAGGAACAGGTCACGAACGGCGTAGCCGTGCGGATGTCCCTGTTGTATAGCCTAGTAACGTCGAACGGGAATGGTAATTGAGGACAACTGAGGGTGAGTTTTCCAACCTTCGGAACGGGAGCCTACGATGAACAACCAAGAACTCCTCTCTCGAATTTCGATAGATCCCAACATCTGCTTTGGGAAGCCGTGTATCCGTGGGCACCGTATCTGGGTGTCTTTGGTCCTTGACCTTCTGGCCAGCGGTTCTACGTTCGAGGAGCTCCTTGAACGCTATCCCGGTATCGAAGAGGCAGACATCTTGGCCTGCATTGCCTATGGGGCTGAGTGGCTACCTTGACCGAACCGCAACTGCGCGATCGGGCCACTGCAGTAGTGATACGTGACGGCAAGTTATTGCTTGTGCTGGGTCGCGGGCCGGTCTACATGATGCCGGGAGGCGGGATCGAGCAAGGGGAGTCTCCGGCGGAGGCCGCTGCGCGGGAGCTCTTCGAGGAGACCGGCCTGACGGCGACGCAGACGGACTACCTGTTCATAGTCGAGACGGCGATAAATAGGCACCACGTGTTTCTCATCGACTCGACCGGCGAGGTGGATATAGGCAATACGCCAGACGGCGAGACCATCGGCGGTTACCTTTGGTGGGACCGTCAAGAGGCGATTGAAGCCTTCGGGCATGTGGAAGCCATACTTGAAAGGCTCTGAGTCTATGAGTTCTGTCAAACGCATACTCATCAAGAGCGGTCGAGTGATCGACCCTTCGCAGGGCATCGATAAGATCGCCGACGTGGCAATTGCAGACGGCAAGATCCTGGGCATCGACGGCAGTATTGATTTGGAGCGCGCCGAGGTCATAGACGCGACGGGGATGGTTGTGTGTCCCGGCTTCATCGACCTGCATACTCACCTCCGGGAGCCGGGGTTCGAGTACAAGGAGACCATCGAGACGGGTACGGCGGCGGCGGCGCGAGGTGGATTCACGACCGTATGCGCCATGCCGAACACCAGCCCGGTGATGGACTCCCGCTCAATCGTGGACTTCGTGCTCGCGAAGGCTGCCGAAGAGGGAGTCGTCCGCGTTCTGCCGATTGGGGCAGTTACGAAGGGTAGCAAAGGCAAGGAACTCGCCGAGATGGGCGAGCTTGCCGAGGCGGGCGTCATCGGGTTCAGCGACGACGGGCATCCCGTGTCGGACGACAACGTCATGCGTCAGGCCCTCGGCTACGCTTCATCTTTCGGTCTACCGATCATCAACCACGCGGAGGTAACGTCGCTCTCAAGCGGTGGCGTCATGAACGAGGGCTGGATAGCGACGCGGCTCGGTCTCAAGGGGATTCCCAACTCCGCAGAGGAGATCATGGTCGCGCGGGACATCGAGCTTGCACGTCTCACCGGCGGCCGTGTCCACATCGCCCACGCCAGCACTGCTGGCACAATTGATCTCGTGCGGCGGGGCAAGGACGATGGTGTAGACGTTACCTGCGAGGTGACTCCGCATCATCTGACTCTCACCGACGAGACGGTCATGGGACACCTGAGCGCAAGTGGGCCGTTCGGCACTCTCACAGAGGCCGCTTATGACACGAACTCCAAGGTCGCTCCTCCGCTGCGCTCACGCGAGGACGTGGAGGCGATGGTACAAGCTCTCAGAGATGGCGTGATCGACCTCATCGCTACGGACCACGCGCCGCATGGCACCGTGGACAAGCAGACGACCTTTGAGGACGCGGCCAACGGCATCAGCAACCTCGAAACGGCGCTGGGGTCGGTCATGGCGCTCGTCCACGACAGTGACGTTCCCCTACCCATCCTCATCGAGAAGCTGACGGCCTCTCCCGCCCGATTTCTCGGTCGCAGCGATCTCGGCACGCTCAGGGCATGCTCATTGGCTGACGTCACGATCATCGACCCTGACAAGGAGTGGGTAGTTGACCCGTCGTGTTTCGCATCGAAGGGTAAGAACACACCGCTGGACGGGGCGACGTTGAGGGGACAGGTAGTGGCGACGGTGTATGGGGGGCAGGTGGTGTATCAATAGGAAGTCCTTACCTGTTCAGTATGACCGAAGAAATACCCAACTCATGAATGCAACGATCTCGTTTCCCGACCCGATTATCGAAGCAGTCGATGCACTTGCCGAGCGACTTGGGATGTCGAGGAACGAACTCTTTCGTCACGCAGTAGAGAAGTACATAGAATCGTATAACCACAAACAGGACAATGTTCGAGAGGCGCTTGACATGGTCTATTGCGAAGAGTCGCCGGAACTGGACAACGCGCTCGCCCGAATGCAGTTTGCTTCACTAGAACATTTGGAGAGGGATTAACATGGAAGACATCAAACTATGGGAACTCGACGGTTCTCAGGCTGCGCCGTTGAAATCGAACAACCAGCTGGAGTCCGAGCATCTGCTTGAAGAAACCCTCGTCAAGAACCCGAAGCTGCTGATGGAAGAGCTGACCTTGGTGGGACGGCAGACACCCACTGCAGGGAGGGCCGCTTGACCTGCTCGGCGTGGACGGGGACGGTAAGCTGGTCGTGTTCGAGTTGAAGCGCGGTACTCTATTACGAGATGCCGTTGCGCAGATCTTGGACTACTCATCCAATCTCGACAACATGGACTCTGATTCCCTTGCCCGCCTGATATCAGAAGGGTCTGGGAAGCATGGCATTGACCAGATCGAGGACTTTCAAGAGTGGTACGAAAAGCAAGGATTTGGCGACCTAGAGTCGCTGAAGCCACTCCGCATGTTCTTGATCGGCTTGGAGGCTGACGAAAAGACGGAACGTATGGTGAGGTTCCTTGCCAAGAATAGCGGGATGGATATATCACTACTAACCTTCCACGCCTTTGATTACGGCGGAAAGACCATCCTCGCCAAGCAAGTGGAAGTAGAGGCAGCATCCGAACCTGAACGACACGGTTCTTCGTCGCGCACATATCGCAGAAGCGTGACGTTGCTTGAAAGCCGTGCGAAGGAGATAGGCACATTTGATCTACTAGTCGCCGTGAAGGAGATGTTCTTGGACACCTGGCAACGGAAGCTTCGGCAAACTGCCAGCACTACAAGACTTAATTTCTTTGTGTCAGAACGATCCAAGTCAGGCCGGCGTTCCACCCCTACGTACCTCTCTCTAGAGATCGACACAGAGAACGGTGGAATTAGGGTGTGTTTCTACCCACGCGCTATTGAACTCTGTAAAGATCAGTTTGACCGCCTTGACGAAGAAGAATTCCGATTCATCAAAGAAGGAAATCCCCAAGCACTTCCGACAACTGGACAAGTTGATTGGCAGATACTAGTCCCTCTAGGTTCGCTCAACGAATGGAAGACCCACAAAGAGAGGCTAACTGTGCTCACCAGATCTGTATACGAGGCGTGGCAGAACGAAAGTCAGGACGATGGAGCGGACTTAGCCTAGCGAGGCTAGACACGGAGGGTAGTATGCAGGTCAACGAACTGATTGAGAAAGCTCAAATCCTTGTCGACTCCACCGGCAAGAAGAAGGCGATATTGCTCGACTATGCCTTCTGGGAGGAGTTGCTCGACGACCTAGAAGACATGGAAGCCCTCGACCGTGTCCGTGAGACGAGTGACGAATATATTCCCTGGGAAGAAGCCAGAGCAGAACTGCGAGCGAACGGGGTAAGAGTTTGATGACTGCCACACTCGCACATCTCGTGCTCGAAGATGGCTCCGTGTACCGAGGGGAGGCCTTCGGGGCCGCGCGCTCGGCTCACGGCGAGGTCGTGTTCAGCACGTCGATGACGGGGTACCAGGAAATGCTCACCGATCCGTCGTTTGCGGGACAGATCGTCGTGCCGACGTATCCGCTGATTGGTAATTACGGGATCAGCGAGCGGGACTTCGAGTCGGCGAGGGTGCAGGTAGCGGGATTCGTCGTAAGGGAGCATTCGGCCCGTCCCAGCCATACACTGAGCACGTCAACGCTCGATGAGTTTCTCAAGTCGCAGGATGTGACCGGCATCAGCGGAGTGGACACGCGGGCCATTACCAGAAGGCTGCGGACGCGCGGGGTTATGAAGGGCTTGATTGCCGTCGACGAGACGCCGGAGCAGGCACTCATTCGTCTGCGCGACCTCCCGGACTACGGGGACACGGACTTCGTGCAGCAGGTATCGACAGAGGAGCCATACGACTGGGATAACCCCGTAACAGCAGACGATTCAGGAGTCCGGGACAGGCCATACCGCATACTGGTCGACGACTGCGGCCTGAAGTACAACATCCTGCGGATGCTCAGGGCTCGGGGCTGCCAGGTCAAGGCCTTGCCCGCCAGGACGACCGCCGATGACATCTTGGCATTGAAGCCGGACGGCGTTGTCATGTCTCCGGGGCCGGGCGACCCGGAACTGCTCGACTACACGGTCGAGGCGGCACGGGGGATCGCAGGCCGGGTGCCCATCCTCGGCATCTGCCTCGGCAACCAGATGATCGGGCGGGCATTCGGCGGAAAGACGTTCAAGCTCAAGTTCGGCCACCGCGGAGCGAACCATCCGGTCAAGGACCTGGCGACGGGACGCGTATATATCACCGCGCAAAATCATGGGTACGCGGTCGACCCTGACTCCCTGCCCTCGGAGCTACAAGTCAGCCATGTCAACCTCAACGACGGCACGGTAGAGGGTCTTCGCCACACGACGATGCCGATCATGACCATCCAGTACCACTCCGAGGCCTCGCCGGGACCTCTGGACAACGAGTACATCTTCGACAGGTTCATTGAGATGGTGCGGGAGAGTGATGTATGATACTAAAGCTCTCAGACGATGATAATCTACGATGCGCACAATGACAGACTCTCATAATAATCAAGAGGTGGTCGGACCATGAGAACCACATTGGACGTAGATGCCGACCTGTTGGACGCTGTTGTCGAGACTACGGGCGAACGTAGTAAGAGCAAAGCGGTCAACAAAGCCTTAGAGGAGTATGTCCGACGAAAGAGAGTCGCCGAGCTAAGGGAGATAGCTGGAAATATCGCTCTCGTGAACAATTTGAGGGAACTCGAGGCGCTCGAACTTAAGGACATGGAGCGGATGCAGTGGTAATAGCAGACTCCAATATCTGGATTCACTACCTACGCAATCCCAATAGCGAGGTCGGATCGACGTTACAGTCCCTCTTGGATGCGAACCGAGTTCTCATGACCGACGTTGTCCTTGCTGAGGTGCTCCAAGGAGCACGCACCGAACGGGAGTTTGACATACTTCTGTCTCACTTGACGGCCCTGCCCTACCAGGAAATGAGCAAAGACACTTGGGTATCGGCGGGGCGCATCGGCCTAGAGCTTCGGTTGACGAAAGGCTTGGTCCCGTTGACCGACTTGGCGATTGCGGCTGTAGCTCTTGAATATGACCACGAGGTATGCACTCTCGACGGCCATTTTGACCGGATAGCCGATCTTAAGCGGTACCCCGCTGGCAAGGGCTAGACTTGAGAACCATCCGCAAAACCCAAAAGGCACTATGAGGTTGATGTCACGGGAAGTTGAACCCGCCGCGTACCCAGTGATTTTCTTCCGTGGAAGTGTGGAAATATGTCTTTGAATTCAGCTTGCTACAAATTCGAGAATGGCTACGCCAAGCCGGTGAACAGGGGCGTGTTCCTCTGGAACGGAAACGAGGACGATATCGGTCCCGACAATTCGCGGCGATCGGTCGACGACCTCATTTATGAGCTAATCGGTGCGGAAGAAGTATGGTCGGACGGCTACTATCTCAAGGGGATTAGGGTCACGATCGAAATCGACGAAGTGACCAAGCAGTGACCGCGCTCTCCGGTATCAAGGCCATTTCGTTCGACGTGGACGGGACGCTCTGGGACTTCGAAGGGGCATTGTGGCGCGGTCTCGAAGCGGCACTACGGGAGGTCAGGCGGATCAACCCCGAGGGGACTGGGGGCCTCACAGTCGATTACCTCGATGAGGCTTGGGTGGTGGAGCGCGACAGGCAGCAGGGGACGATAACCGACCTCGTCAAGCTGCGGTACGACGCGATGCGTCGGGCATTCGCCGGCATCGACACTCCGGACTACAGCCTTGCAAAGCGAGCGACGGACGCCTACGTTGAAGAGCGGAACCGTAACAACGTTCCCTTCGACGACGTTGTGCCCGGCCTCGAGGCTCTACACGGACTGTACACGCTCGGAACATTGACGAACGGCAGCATGCGCCCGGAACGGCTGGGGTTGCACAAATATTTCGACTTCATCGTGATGTCTGTTGAGCACGGCGGCATTGAGAAACCCGATCCAGGTCTATTCGAAATCGCCGTCCGAGAAGCCAATTGCCAACCGAACGAACTGCTTCACGTCGGAGACCATATCGAGTATGACGTTCGGGGGGCCAACGATGCCGGGGTGAGGAGCGTATGGCTCAACCGCACCGGTGATAGTCCGTCACCGGCTGTGACACCTGATCTCGAAGTGGCTTCGCTGCGGGAATTGACGGACGCTCTTCTACCGGTCTCCAGCCGAAACCAATGAACATGCCAGACGGGTCGCAAGGAATCCAATATTAATGCTCTCAACCAAACCACAAAAGGTTCTCGTGATCGGCTCAGGGCCCATCGTAATCGGACAGGCCGCAGAGTTTGACTACGCCGGGACTCAGGCGTGCAAGGCGCTGCGCGAGGAGGGGGTGACGACCGTTCTCGTCAACTCGAATCCGGCGACGATCATGACGGACGAGGATATCGCCGATGTCGTGTACATCGAGCCGCTGACCGTCGAGGTCGTCGAGCGGATTATCGCGAGGGAGGAACCGGACGGGCTGCTGCCGACGCTCGGAGGACAGACGGGTCTGAATCTGGCCGTTGAACTCGCCGACGCCGGGGTGTTGGACGCGCACAACGTTCGTCTGCTCGGCACGCCGCTGGACTCCATCCGCAAGGCGGAGGACCGCGACTTGTTCCGTCAACTGCTGCTGGACATCGGCGAGCCCGTTCCGGCGAGTCAGACCGTTGGGTCTATGGAGGAAGCGCAAGCGGGCTTGGAGGATCTGGGGCTTCCACTGGTCGTTCGACCGGCGTATACGCTCGGCGGCACAGGGGGAGGCATCGCCAACACCGTCGAGGAGTTCGAGCGCATCGTCGGTTCAGGGCTTGCTGCGAGTCCCATCGACCAGGTGCTTTTGGAAAAGTCCCTAGTCGGATGGAAGGAGATCGAGTACGAGGTGATGCGTGACTCAGGCGACAACTGCATCACCGTTTGCAACATGGAGAACATCGACCCGATGGGCGCGCACACGGGAGACAGCATCGTCGTCGCGCCCAGCCAGACGCTCTCCGACAAGGAGTACCAGATGCTCCGGTCGGCAGGGCTGAAGATCATCCGGGCACTCGGTATCGAGGGTGGGTGCAACATCCAGTTCGCGCTGGAACCGGGGGATGTCGTCGGCGAGACCCTGCCCGCTGGCGGGCGGATGGAAAGCTCGTACTACGTCATTGAGGTCAATCCGCGTGTGAGCCGCAGCTCGGCGCTCGCCAGCAAGGCGACGGGATATCCCATTGCCCGCGTTGCCGCGAAGATCGCGACCGGCAAGCGGCTCGATGAGATACCGAACGCCGTTACTCAGAAGACGGTGGCCGCGTTTGAACCGGCCCTGGACTACTGCGTGGTCAAGATTCCACGCTGGCCGTTCGATAAGTTCCCCAGCGGCGACCGCACCGTAACAACGCAGATGAAGGCCACCGGCGAGGTAATGGCTATCGACCGGTCGTTCGAGGCGGCTTTCCAGAAGGCCGTTCGATCCCTGGAGATCACGGGACGCTCCATCCTGTGGGAGGCAGCCAGGTGGCCTCAAGACCTCGAAAACTGGGAGACGAGTCTGCCCCTCCAGCCGAACGACGAGCGGCTCTGGGCCTTGCTGTTCGCGCTGCGGCGCGGAGTCACGCCGGAAGCGCTATCGCGTGTCACGGGCATCGACCCTTGGTTCACCCGCGCGTTCGAGAACATCGTCGACATGGAGGCGCGCCTCCTCGGTGAGACATTGACACAAGACCTCCTATGGCAGTCCAAGCGATTGGGATTTGGCGACGACCGTATAGGGCTGCTGACGGACAGGACGCATGAACAGGTCCGCTCCCTGCGGCGACAGTGGGACATCCGGCCCGTCTACAAGATGGTCGACACGTGCGCGGCAGAGTTCGAGGCGCAGACGCCGTACTTCTACAGCACCTACGAGCAGGAGAACGAGGCAGAACCGATCCCGGCGTCGAAGGCCGTTGTGATCGGAAGCGGCCCCATACGTATTGGGCAAGGAATCGAGTTCGACTACTGTTCGGTCCACGCCGCGTGGGCGCTGCAGAGAGAGGGGATCAAGAGCATCCTCGTGAACTCCAATCCGGAGACGGTATCGACCGACTTCGACACGAGCGACCGCCTGTATTTCGAGCCGCTCGACGAGGAGAGCGTCCGCGATATCATCGAGAACGAGGTATGGGACCACGACGATGGGGAAGCCATCGGTATGGATAGCGCGGTCCCGCCGACGGTCGTGCAGTTCGGGGGACAGACGGCGATCAACCTCTCGCAGGTGCTCGACCAGGCGAAGCTGCCCATTCTCGGGTCGACGGCAGGTTCCATCGACACGGCATCCGACAGACACCTCTTCGAGGAGTTTCTCGCTCGGATCGGCATACCCAATCCACCGGGCGCGGCGGTCTCGACGGTGGAACAGGCGTTGAACGTGGCCCAAGAGATCGGGTACCCGGTTCTCGTGAGGCCATCCTACGTGCTCGGAGGGCGGGCGATGGAGATCGTTCAGAATGCCACGGAGCTTTTGAAGTTCTGGTCGGAGGCCGTGGCCGCAGCTGAGGGCAGACGCGTACTCATCGACAAGTATTTTGAAGGGAGAGAGGTGGAGGTCGACGCGGTGTGCGACGGGGAAACGGTGCTGGTGCCCGGCATCATGGAGCACGTCGAGCGGGCAGGAGTCCACAGCGGCGACTCGACGGCCATCTATCCCGGCCTCACACTATCCGAGGAAGAGGTCGACACCATCGTCGACTACACGCGGCGGATTGGATTGGCGCTGGACGTGCGCGGACTTATGAACATCCAATATGTCGTCGTCGGGGGCGACGCCTACCGGACGCCAAATCGTCCCTCACCCGGCAACGGCACGGGCGGAGACTCGCAAAGCCCCGAAGGAACGCGAGTCTACGTGATCGAGGTCAATCCACGCTCCAGCCGGACTATCCCCTTCATCTCGAAAGTAACCGGCGTGCCGATGGTGCGTCTCGCGGTCAACGCCATGACCGGAAAGTCGCTCAAGGCACAGGGCTACGAAGGGGGTCTATGGAAACGGCAGAAGCTTGTTGCGATCAAGGCGCCCGTATTCTCGATGTCGAAACTCGTGGGAGTCGACTCCTACCTGGGCCCTGAGATGAAGTCCACCGGCGAGGTCATGGGCATCGACACCGAGTTCCGGCCCGCGCTGGCGAAGGCGCTGATGGCGGCGGGCATGATGCTTCCGCCAAAGGGGGCGATTTTACTCAGTATCGCGGACCGCCACAAGGCCGACGCCGTCACGCTGGTCAAGGACCTCGCCGAGCAGGGTTACTCTATCCACGCCACCAACGGGACGGCGACCATGATCCGGGCGCTGGGCATCGAGGTGACGACCGTGCCGAAGGCTCACGAGCCGGGTCATCCCAATACCGTCGATATCGTGGCGAACGGTACTGTGCAGGCGGCGGTGAATACCGTGACGGGCGACCGTACGACCCTCGAGGACGGATTCGAGATACGGCGCGCCGCCGCCGAGGCGCGCATTCCCTGCTTTACCTCGCTCGATACCGCGAGGGCGGCAGTGGAGAGCCTTGCAGCGGGACAGGGCGGCTACAGCGTGAAGCCTCTGCCCGAGTACCGGAGTACGGGGTGACTCTATTTCGCCGGTAAGACGGTTGTGCAAGGGTCTCGGTGCGCGAGAACTACGGTAGTAGAACGCGCCGTCTTGCACTTCTTCCGAACTATTGGCTTGCTATTCATCCTCGCGCGGCGAAGGGTTTACAAGGCCCGTGGCAAGGGATATCGGCACCAGGCGTTCGAGCTCGTCAAGCGTCCACGCGCCGTCTTTGTGGATGGACTTGACGGGCCGTCGCGGCGAGAAGAGCGCAGTACCCCACCCGTGGGTGCCGATCACCTGGCCGGTAATGCCGGCGGCGGCATCCGTGCAGAGGTAGACGATCTTGGGGGCGTTGCTTTCCGGGACGAGCGCCTCGTCCGGCTCAGGGGAGGCCACGAGGTCGGCTACGGGGTAGCTGCCGGGCCGGGTGGCCGCCTGATCGCGCAACCACTCGACCGCGCTTTCGGGTATCGACTCGACCATTCGGGTGCGCCCACCGGGATAGACGGCGTTCACCGTTATCCCGTGCTGCCGGAGCTCGTTGGCGGCGGAGCGGGCCAGACCGACGATGCCCTCCTTGGCGGCGGAGTAGTTGGTCTGTCCCGGGGAGCCCAGTGCGGAGATCGACGAGAACAGAACGATGCGTCCATGTCGCTGGCCGATCATGTGCGGGACGCTGTGTCGGACCATATTGAACGAGCCGTACAGATGGACGCGAACTACGGAGTCCCACTCTTCTTCGCTCATGTTGAAGATCATGCGGTCGCGGAGGATGCCGGCGGCGTTGACGAGGATGTCGAGCCTGCCGAACTCTTCAATTGCCGTGCGGACGATCCGCTCGGATGAATCGAATTCCGTGACGGACTCGTAGCTCGCGACCGCCTGCCCTCCGTCCTCCTTGATCTCGCCGACGACGAGGTCGGCGGGCGTGGCTGAGGACTCCGAACCGTCCACGCTGCCACCGAGGTCATTGACCACGACCGCGGCCCTCTCTTCGGCGAGGAGCTTCGCCACGCCGCGGCCTATACCCCGCCCGGCGCCGGTTACGATCGCCACTCTGCCTGCCAGCCGATTGCCCATCACTTGCAGTACTTTACAAGTTCACCAGGTACTTGGAGGCACTTATAGCTGAGGCTGGTCTTGGCCTCTTCCATCGCGGCCTTGACGTTGGCCGCCGTCTCCGGCGATACCCAACTCATCCAGACTTCTTCGTGCCGCTTTAGGAACATCATGCCCGCCACGCTTGCCGAAACGCCGACACGGCCGCCTCGTATTTGGGCGGCGAGATCGGACAGGACTTCCTCGTCGGCCTCGACTTTGGTCAAAAGGTCGTACACAGGAGGCGCGGTCTCCTTCAACTGTGCCCTCACGCCTATCCTGACTTCTGACGACTCCCCGAAGAGGGAGCCGACATCAATCACATCGCCGGACTCCAAGAGCTGCTCGAATTGCTGGGTGCGCTCCACCTCGAGAACCACGTCCACGTCACCCGATTGGAGAGCGGCCGCGTAGTCGCTCTCAGCGACATCGACCAACTCCGCCTCATACAGCATCCCGTGCACGAAGATGTAGCCGACAATGAAGTTCTTCATGTGAACGGCGGGGTCATCCCACTGCGCTAAGGCGACCTTCCCGTTGTAGTCGAACCCGAATATATCTGTCGGTTCATTCGAGTCTTCAGGCTCAACTGTGGTTTCGGTCGTTGATTCAGGCTCAACTGCGGTATCGGACGTCGATTCAGGTTGTTCGGGCGTGTCGGACGGTATGGGGGTCGGGGTGAACAACTCCTCGGCTGACAGGAGCGGATTCTCCCTCGCAGATGAGCAGGAAAGAGCTACCGCGACCAGCAGGACGAGCGTGACGGAGGCTGCGAGTCGTTTTGTCGACATACGTTGATTCATGGACTACTCCAATAGTGTCGGAAAGAGGCTGTCCATCTCGTCCATCGTAGAGGGTCCCCACTTGTGAAAGCTGCGCGCGATTGAGGGGTTAGAATACGTCCATACGTCGCCGCCGTCTACGCCGAATACGATGCCATTGACGTGCGACGAGACATCTAGACAGAGCGTGCCCGCCAGCGCCGCGGCGGTGTCCAGTCCATTTTCAGACGTTTCGGATATTGCTATCGCGTTACACGTCACACCGTACCTGCCGAGGTCGCGGGCGGCCGTCCTGGTCATACCAACAATACCCTCCGAAGCCGCAGCCGAAGCAGTCCGGCCTGCGTCACCGAGGCCTGCGTTTGAGGCGATTGTGACAACACGCCCACTGCGCTGCTGCCGGAACTGCACGCTGGCCGCACGGGTGGGCATGAACGCCGCTTTCAGGGTATGGCGAACCACGTGATCGAAATCCTCGGCGGTCGTCTCCACGAGGGGACGGTCGCAGTCCGGTAGGCGAATGTTTACGAGGATATCGAGGCCGCCGAACGTCTCGACCGCCCGCGCGACGACTCCCTCAGCGCCATCGAGGGTAGATACGTCACCGAAGTTGGAAACGGCCTCTCCTCCTGAGCGAGTGATCTCTCCTACTGCATATTCCGCCGCCTCTGCGTCCGTATCGTTCACGACGACGGACGCGCCTTCTTTGGCGAACAACATGCTCGCGGCGCGACCGGCTCCCTGGCCGGCCCCCGTGACAACCGCAACTTTCCCGCGAAATCGCTGCATGGGTGATCCGCTCAATTCCATTGATGCCGTTGATGTTATCCCACTGGGAGTACGATTGTCTTGGAGGTCAACGGATGATCGAGGATGAGACGCGGAAGGACTTGAGGCCGATTGCCTGACAGGGGGTAGGCTGTGACCTGACATTTCCTGACTGTTCCTGACATTCGCATCTTCAGTACGGCGGTTGCGGTCAACTTCAGGACGCGGGCTAATCCGGCTGTTCGAGGCCAAATGTCGCGTGCAGGGCACGGGCGGCTTCGCCAACGCGGTCAGCGTCGACGACGCAGGTGATGCGTATCTCGGAGGTGGTAATCATCTCGATGTTGATGCCCTCGTCCGCGAGGGCGCGGAACATTCGGCTCGCGTAACCGGGCGTGTTCTGCATGGCGGCCCCGACGACGCTGACCTTGGCGAGGTTGTCCGTCCTGATGACGTCGTTCGCCCCAATCGTGTAGGCGACCGTCCGCACGATTTCCAGGGCGCGGTCAGCGTCGTCCCCGCTCACGGTGAAGGCGAGGTCGGTCGTGTCCCTGACGGAGGCGTTCTGGACGACGATATCGACGCTGATGTCGGCGTCCGCGAGGGGTTCGAGCAGGCTCGCGGAGATGCCGGGCCGGTCTACTATGCCGGTTACGGTGATCTTTGCGACGTTTCGGTCGGTGGCGACGGCGCGCGCTCTATTGCGAATCTCCCCTACCCTCGGTTCCATGTCGGCTCCCTTGTGAATGAGTGTTCCCGGCGCGTCGCCGAAGCTGGATGCCACCATGATCGGCACGTGGTACTGCATAGCAAGCTCGATGGAGCGCGGCTGCATCTTCGCGCCCAAGCTGGCCATTTCGAGCATCTCTTCGTAGCCCACTTCGTTGAGCTTGCGAGAGTCCGGCACGTGGCGTGGGTCGGCGGTGTAGATGCCCTCGACATCGGTATACACCTCGCAGCGGTCGGCGCTGATCGCTGCTGCTACGGCGACGGCGGAAAGGTCGGACGCTCCCCTTCCCAGCGTCGTAACGTCCATGTCCTCGGTGATGCCCTGAAAGCCCGCGACTACAACGACGCGGCCGTCTTCCAGTTCGCCCTGGATGCGTCCGCCCTCGACCGCGGCGATTCGCGCCTTGCCATACCGCGAGTCGGTGCGGATGCCCGCCTGCGCGCCGCTGAGGCTGACGGCGTCGAGTCCGAGCGACTTAAGCGCCATGGCGACGAGGGTGCAGCTCATCTGCTCACCCGTGGACAGCAGCGCGTCCAGTTCCCTGGACTCCGGTCGGCTCGACACCTGAGCGGCCAGCTCGATGAGCCTGTCGGTCGTGTCGCCCATCGCGGATACCACGGCGACCACACGGTCGCCGCGGTGACTTGCGGACGCGACACGTCGTGCCACGCCTTTGATCTTCTCGGCGTCGGCGACCGAAGTTCCGCCGTATTTTTGTACGATTGTAGCCATTGTAAGAGCGGGCGTCGGGTTTCCTTGTAGGTTGTACTGACCTGTCGTACCAGTTTACCGCTTCCTGCGGCGATTACAAAATTGGGGTTGGGGTAGTTTTCGAGGATCGCAATTTGCGTCGATCCGATCGGAGAACACTACGGGAGAGTCATGTCTGGCCACAGACTCATCTGGACTCCGGCCCCGTATCGGGGTACGGGGTGACGTTCTTTCACAGGAATCCCTCATGTCGGTTGCCACCGACACCACGAAACACGAAAAAGATGATGGCCTCTCTGTCGCCCCTAGGCTGATAGCAGGAGCCGGGAACTGGATTCCTGCCTTCGCAGGAATGACGATTGCGGTGTCGTTTGGGCTATTTTCAGGGTAATGACGGGGACGGTGGGTCCGGATTTCCACGAGAGGCACACCTGCCCTGATGAATCAGGTTTCGAGCCGTTTGGCCGGTGATCGTCGGTCTGCTATTGTCGCTTCGTTGCTCCGGAGGGAGCCGCCGAGTCCGCGGAAAGGCCCGAGGCCACCTCACCGTTAGACCGTCAGTTGTCGATCACTCGACGCTCTTTCTGCCTAGTGCACGCGGACCACAGGCGAGAGGAAGGAGTGTCTCATGTCCCCTCAGCTTTTGATGCCGTGCCTGACTCCAACTTCACCAGCAAGACGATCTGGACGGGCGACGGAGGAAGGAGGCATGAGCGGGTAGAATCTACATCGAAGTGCGACACCGCCGAAAGAAAAAAGGGGGACATCTTTATGTTGGACTAGAAGCGAGTCATTGGAATCATCCTTGTCGTTGTCGGCCTGTTCTTGGTCTCTAATACGGCCTTTGCACAGACGCCTCCGGCTGTTGTTGATGACGATGCCTTGATGTCGTTCCTCAATTCCGAAACGGAAGAGGATAGGATGGACGATGAGGTCATCAGGAGATACGAGGCACTCTCAGAACACGGCAAAGAAATTGTCGTAGAAGCGTGGGCACAGATCGTCGATCAAGCTCCTGAGAGATACTTGAACGATCAGACGGAGTGGCTCATTAATGTGATCCGAGACGCGGATGCTGTTGCGAGTATTGGGTACTTCATCGTAGATCTATATGCGTCTGAAGGCTATAGTTCTGCGCTGTCGGCAATGTGGGGCGGCAACAGTTGGCTCTTTGCCGCAGTTAAAGCAGAGGGCGAGTATTACGGCGACACCTGCTATTCTGGTATTGAACTAAACTGCATAGTAATTACTGCTAGCCTGCCTCTGCCGGTTAGCCCCGGTACACACTGGGTGCGCAGCTGGCATGATGCCGGGTATCCTCCAGTCATCGACAGAACACTTATTACCAGGGTCATAATCGACGACTAGGGAGATGCGTGGATGCGACTGATTGCGGCGCTTGTCGCCCTCATATTTTGGGGTTGCGGTCTGACCAGCGATGATCTCGAACCGACCGCAACCCCTGAGCGGGAGTTCGTGGACCTCAGGCCTCCGAATGCCGTTGTAAGTCAGGATGGCCGTAGTTTGGAAATGGATTACCCCTGTCCCTGGATGCTGGCGACATTCTACACTGGACACCCATGGGACAGGGAAGCCGCTTTGATCCATCTACAAAACGAATTGAATGCCCTCATCCCGTCCGAGTTTTTTTCAGGTGCTGAGGTGGATTTCGAGTTCCATCCTCGCGAGGAACTCATCGACAAGGTGCTCAGTTGTGAATGGGAGAAACAAATATCCCCAGAGACCGAAGCTCAGTTACACGCGGAGAGAGAGCAGCGGAAGCGCGAACAAGAAGAAGAGTGGAAGCGCACTTTGCAAGAGTGGAAGGCGCGGCAGTGAGCCGCGATCAGGCGCATCTCATGGCACGGCTGAAGGAGATGACCGTTGCATAGCAAAGGCCGAATTCTAGTTGCCACGTCTGTTGGCACGCGGCCCATGGAGGGGACAGTTCGGAGTCGGCCTTTGCGCACGCTGTCCCTCACGGGACATCCATGAATAGTATACACAATGCCTAAGACCGGAGTCCGCCCATACGAGACGCAGCAGGGCCGCCGCTGGCTTGCGTACTATCGCAAGGACGGAAAGCAGGTACTCAAGCGAGGATTCCGCACGGCTCGGCAGGCTGAGCGGTGGAGAGCCCATGCGATGCTGAACGCCGACCCGATGCTGTTGGAAGCGCTCTACATAGACCGGCCAATGGACGAGCAGACTCCACTCAAGATCGCTGCGAACATGGCCGAAACCGGCGTCTTCAATCTGTTGCTCGACCGGGGAGCGGACATCAACGGCCAGGTGACTCTTCCGAGCGGAGGCAATGGGGCAAGCACCGTTCTGCATGGAGCGGTCTACAGCGGTTCGGTTGAGATGGTCAGGTTGGCCCTGGACAGAGGCGCAGACGTTAGTCTCACAAACTCGTGGGGGGCGACGCCGCTGGGGACGAACTGGCTGAGCCGGCGACGTACCAATGCTCCGGAGATAAGCGAGATCCTCATCGCGCATGGGGCAAACCCGGAGGACCAGCCTCGAGGAGAATTGATCCATTAGTGGGGTCTCGGCGCCTTTGACGTACGAGAACGTTAGGTCTACACTTGGCACATCGCAGAAACTGTTTCGTGGCTGCGCGCCCAAACGCGGGAAACCGTGCGAGACAAATTGAGAAAATGGGAAGGGGAAATCTGATCAAGCGAAAAATTCTCAATCTGTCTCACGACCGCAATTTTCCCGTGTGCGCGACGCCCAAACAGCTTCAAATGCCCCGCATGGACCGACGAAACGGAGCGAGACAAATTGAGAACTAGTGGTAAACCCGGGAATTTGAGAGGCGTCCCAAACTGTCGCATAGTCGCAAATTGTCTCATTGTCTCGGATGGTGTCGGAAGAGCGGTCCATTCACCCGGGATGGATGCGCCCCTGAAGTTCGACTCACTCACCCCTGACAGTTTTGAGCGACTAATCGGACAGCCAGTGAGGCAACCCGAGCGGGGCGTCAGTTTTCTCCTAGCGAATTCGAGGTGTGTTTGGTAAGATACATGCTTGATTAAGAGGAGGGCGGTATGGGCACAAACGGCAACGGCGGACAGCCCGTTTTGGTGGTTCTTCAACTCACGGGCGGGAACGACTACATGAACACGGTCGTCCCGTACGGCGATCCCTTGTACTACGATAATCGCGCGACCTTGTCGATAGCAGAGGATGAGGTCATGAAGCTCGACGATAAGGTGGGCTTCAACCCGGCGATGGGGACGCTGAAGGACATCTACGACCGCGGAGAGATGGCCGTAGTCCACGGAGTCGGCTTCCCTGAATCGACCCGCTCACACTTTCGGGCGATGGACATCTGGCACACCTCTGAGCCGCACAAAGTGGGCACCGAGGGATGGTTGGGAAGGGCCATCCGCGACCTCGACCCTGAGGGTGAGAACCCCGTGACAGCGGTGAACATCGGGCAGGGACTTCCGAGGGCGCTGGTCGCTCCGGGCGCGTCGGTGGCGTCGGTGGCCGATCTCTCGACCTATGGACTGCTCACCGGTATCGAGGAGCGGCAGGAGCGGGCAAAGATGCTCGACCGCTTTGCCAACATATACTCGCCGGCCATCGGTTCCGGCCCCGTCATGGACTACCTGGCGCAGACCGGTCTGGACGCACTGAAGGGCGCGGACATGCTGAAGACGGCGCCGGCATCCTATAAGTCCAATGTCGAGTACGCCAATATCCCGCTGGCCAAGAAGCTGCAAGACGTGGCCATGATCCACACGGCGGGTCTGGGGACGCGCATCTTCTACACGGAGCATGGCGGCTACGATACGCACGCGAGCCAGGCGAACAACCATCCCAAGCTGCTCAGCGACGTTGCCTCGGCGGTGACGGACTTTTGGGACGACCTCAAGGAGCAGGATGCGGCCGACAACGTTATCATGTTCGTCTTCACCGAGTTCGGCAGGCGAGTGAAGGAGAACGGCACCGGGACGGACCACGGGGCGGGCGGAGTCTCTTTCGTGATCGGGCCGAAGGCGGTCGGCGGCCAGCACAACGAGTACCCGTCCATGAAGCCCGAAGACCTGAGAGAGGGCGACCTCGCGCCTGACCAGGACTTCCGCGGGGTCTACACGACCATCCTGGAAGACTGGTTCAGCCTCGACGCCAAGCCTATCGTGAACGGCACGTTCGAGAAGCCGACGCTCATTCAGAACTGACCCAAAGGAACGAGGCGTATGGTGACCCAGAAGTACGTCTATTGGCAGGAAGAGGACATGTGGCTGGGGTATCTCAAAGAGTTCCCGGACTACTGGACGCAAGGCGAGTCACGAGAAGAGCTACAGGAGAACCTTAGGGACATCTTCCAAGAGTTGACCAGCGGCAATATTCCGGGCGTTCGTCGCGTGTCCATGTAGGTAGACGTGTGAAGGGGAAGAACACGGGTCTTCAAACTCCTGAAGGGTTGAGCAGGCTTCCATGATAACCACCACAGCCGCGGGGCGAACGTGGCACTTCGACCGGTCGCTGGGGCGGCCTACGAACGAGCATAACGGGAAGGTTGGCGGATACCGCTATCCCGTCGACCTCGCTATCGCGCCTGACGGCAATATCTTCGTGCTGAGTCACGGCAACCAGTTCGGGGGCGGGCAGATCGGCTACCGCGACAACGGGCGTGTGGGCAAGACGACGTTCGACGAGCACCACCTGGGAGACTTCGCCCGCCGCGAGTTCACTTGGCCCGCGGGCATCGCGGTGGACTCTGAGGGGTGGGTCTACGTCTCCGACGAGCACGAGAACGTCATAAAGAAATTCGACCCGGAGGCCACTCATCCGTTTCCTACGTACGACCCCGACGGAGAGGCGATTGCCACGTTCGGAGTGTCTGGCTCGGAGCCGGGACAACTCGACGGGCCGACGGGAATCCAGTTCGATACCGACGACAACCTCTACGTCCTTGAGAGCCGGAATAATCGCGTACAGAAGTTCACGAAGGACGGGACGTTCCTTCTGGCATTCGGAGGCCCCGGCACGAAGGCCGGAGAGTTCAACCGGCCATGGGGGATCACCATCGACCTGAGCGGGGACATCTACGTAGCCGACTGGGGCAACGACCGTATACAAAAATTCTCGCCGGAGGGCGAGTACCTCATGAGCTTCGGCGAGGAGTTCGGGGGAGAGCTCAAGCGTCCAGCAAACGTGGCGGTGGACAGCGAGGGCGACCTGTACGTTACGGACTTCGGAAACCGGCGCGTGCAGGTGTATGAGCCGAACGGCGACATCCTGACATCGTTCTACGGAGACGCGACTACGCTGTCGAAGGCGGGAGAGTACATCATCCGCCGCGATCCGGGCACGATCAAGGCATATCGCATGGTCAAGGACTACACTTCGATGGGCAGATTCCAGAGGCCGACGGGTATCGAGATCGACGGGCAGGACCGCGTTCTCGTGGCCGACCTGTGCGGGAGGCTCCAGGTATACGCCAAGGACCACGCGTACGTCGCGCCGGAAGTGAAGCTGGAACTGGAGTAGCATCGCACGCATGATTACGACGACGGCCGCGGGCAGGACGTGGCACTTCGACAGGTCGCTGGGACGCCCGACAAACGAGCACAACGGAACGGTGGGAGGATTCCGCTATCCGACCGATCTGGCCATTGCGCCCGGCGAGATCTTATTCGTGCTGAACAAGGGCTATCAGATCACGGAGCAGATAGACCACCGTGACAACGGGCGGATCGGCAAGACCACCCTCGACGAGCACCACCTGGGGGACTTTGCGCGGCGGGACTTCACCTGGCCGGGCGGCATCGCCCTCGACGGAGACGGGTGGGTGTACGCGACGGACGAGCACGAGAACGTCGTCCGCCGGTACGACCCGGAAGGAGTCGTACCGTATCCGGGCAGCGACTCGGTCGAGGAGTGGAACGCAAGCTGGGGTGAGACCGGAAGCGCTCCAGGACAGCTGGACGGGCCGAGCGGCATCGCGTTCGACGCCGAGGACAATCTGTACATCGTCGAGAGCCGCAACCATCGCGTACAGAAGTTCAGCAAGGACGGGCAGTGCCTCTCGGGGTTCGGAGGTCGGGGCAAGGGAGAGGGGCAGTTCGACCGTCCATGGGGCATCACCATCGATAGCGACGGGTACGTCTACATAGTCGACTGGGGCAACAACCGCATACAAAAATTCTCAGCCGAGGGCGAGTACGTCATGTCATTCGGCACGTCGTTCGGGGGGGAACTGAACCATCCCGCGAACGTGGCCGTCGACAGCGAGGGCGACGTGTACGTGACGGACTTCGGAAACCGACGGGTGCAGGTGTACGAGCCGAACGGCGATGTCCTGACGACGTTCTACGGGGACGCGACGACGCTTTCGAAGGCGGGCGAGTACATCATCCGGCGAGACCCCGGCACGATCAAGGCCTATCGCATGGTCAAGGACTACACGTCAATGGGACGATTCCAGCGTCCGACGGGCATAGAGATCGACGAGCAGGACCGCATCATCGTGGCGGACGCCTGCGGGCGACTGCAGGTCTATGCGAAGGACCACGCCTACGTGGCGCCGGAAGTCAAGCTGGAGCTTGAGTGAGGGGCCACACCCCCTCTCTGAATCTCTCCCCCGGCGGGGGAGAGATTATTACGGTCTGTGTCTCTCCCCAGCGGGGGAGAGACTGTAGGTCTGCGGGGGGCGAGTGGATTCCCGCTTTCGCGGGAATGACGAAAGTGGCGCCATGGTACTTCCTGAGCAGCGGAGGCCGCGTATTTTGCCCTCACCCCAGCCCTCTCCCGCAACGGGAGAGGGGGATACACGGTAGATTCCAGCCGCGGGAATGACGGAGACGGGTGTGGCTACGTCCTGAACAGGTTGAGGAACCTGTCTTGGTAGAACTCGAAGAGGCCCCAGCGGTCGATTTCCTGCTTCAGCAGGTCGATTCCGCCTCGATTTCCTCGCTCGACGTCACGGAATAGCCGATCGATCTGCTGGATGGCGGCCGACGGCGCGCCGCCGAAGTTCTCCTCGGGATTCAGCAGACCTCGCGCGTTTAACTCCTGAACGTTGCCCGCGACGGACGATGCGGTGAACTCGTAGATGAACTTCAGGAGCGCGACGTCCCACAGCTCGTCGACGCCCACCATGACAACCGACAGCTCATCCTTGCGGTCGTTGAGGTCCTTGCTGATTCGGTGCGCGATGTCGGTCGGGACCCCGCCAACAACTTCGGAGTTCTCCGGTTTGTTGCTGTAGTGGTACATGATGCCGGGACTGTTCGGGCCCTCGCTCATCATAAGCTCGTGAAAGAAGTCGTAGGCCTCCGAGCTGAACCCCTCCAGATTGGACATATAGGACGGCGTGACGATTGCGGGCCGCTCGGCCACGACCTTTCCTGTCCGAACCACGCCCTCATACGTTTCAGGCACGTCCTCCTGAAAGGCGGGTTCGGTCACGACGTAGTACTTGATATTGGTCGCGCCGAAGGTGGCCAGGTGCTGCTTCGGGAACCTGACCACGAAGGTCTGCTCGATGGCCTTTCGCCATCCGCGTTCATTCATCATTCGCTATTTTCCCCCTTGTCGCGTCCCTGGGACACTTGAGGTAGTGGCCCATCCTACAAGGCGTGCCGTTACGGTTCGTGGATTGCCGGGGCGCGTACACTCCCGATGCTATTGTGTACGATGCGGAGTGTCAAATCGGATTGCATTCGCGCCCGACAGGCATTCAGGCTACCGGGCTACACGCTCCCACGGTTCCCGTTGGCGTTCGAGAAGCCATCCGCGACATGATCATGATCGTCCGGCTCCGGTTCGGGACTGCGCCGCATTCGCCGGACGCGCGTGGAGACGATCCCGCGAAGCGAGTTGACCTCGCGGGTGATGGCGGTGCGGAAGTGGGAATTGTACTCACCCATGTTGCGGAATTTCTTGTAGCGCGAGCGCAGAAGACGCTTCCTGGAACCGGCTTGGAGGACCGATATCTCCTGAAGCAGCACCCGTCGAAGGTGCCGGGCGGCTTCGGTGGGGTTGATGTGAGCGCCGCCGGCAGGTTCCTGGACTATCAAGTCGACGATGCCTAGCTCAAAGCAGTCGTGGGCGGTGAGCTTAAGGGACTCTGCCGCCTCATCGGCCCGCGCCGCGTCCTGGTACATGAGCGCGGCGGCGTCCTCCGGGGAGATGACGGAGTAGATGGCGTTTTCGAGCATGAGAACACGGTCGACGACGGCCAGAGGCAGAGCGCCCTCGCTGCCACCCTCGCCGATGATTACGGCGATAGACGGCACCTCCACGCCCGCGAGCTCGGCCATTGCGGCTGCGATGGCGCCTCCAAGTCCGCGTTTCTCGGCGTCGGCACTGATGAGAGGTCCCGGCGTATCTATCAGGGTAATGATGGGGAGATCGAACTTCGCCGCAAGTCGAACGGCCCTCTGGGTCTCTCGGAAGCCCTCCGGAGAGATGCGGCCGCCTTGCTGCGCGTCGTCGGGCTCGCCTCGTTCCTGGCCGATGACGACTATTGTCTGGCCGCCGATCTGTCCGAGTCCCCAGATGAGCGCATCGTCGTCGCCGAAGACACGGTCGCCGTGCAGTTCGACGAAGTTGGTCACCATCTGGCTCACGTAGTCGAGACCCGTGGGGCGTTCAGGATGTCGGGCGAGATTCACGGCCTCCCACGCGGTGAGGGACTCTGCGCGAGGAGGCTGTACGTACCCTTCCTGTTTGTCGCGACGTGTCAATTGGTACTTGGACATGAGCATGTCGAGCAGGGCCGCAATGGTGTCCTTCGACTGAGTGCGGTCTACGACGGCGTCGATCATGCCGTGCCGGAGTCGCGACTCGGCGGAGTGTGAATCGCTTGGGCTGGGTTCGTCGTCTGAGTTTTTGACGGCTCGCATGGATGCGAGGCCCACGATTGCTCCGGGCTCGGCCACGATGACATCGGCAAGGTTGGCAAAGCTGGCGTAGGCGTGACCCGTAGACGGATTCGCCAGTATGGAGATGAAGGGCAGGCCCTCCTCGGCGAGACGGTTGGCCGCCATGGCCGTCTTCGCCATCTGCATCAGGGACAGGACACCCTCCTGTATACGGACGCCGCCGCTTGTGACGACGGCAACCAGGGGCTGCTTGCGTCGCTTCGCGTATTCGAACGCCAGGGCCACCTTTTCCCCGACGACGCATCCCATGGTCCCGCCCATGAAACCGAAGTCGAGGACGATCAGCACCGCAGTCGTGCCGCCGATGGAGCAGGTGCCGGTCACGGCGGCCTCGGTTAGTCCGGTGCGTCGCTGGTCGCGGAAGACGCTCTGCCTGTAGGAGGTGCGCGACGAGAACGAGAGGGGGTCGAGCGAGGTGACCGTGCGGTTGATCTCCTTGAACGAGCCGGGATCTGCCAGCGTGTCGATGCGCTCCCTAGCGGTGAAACTGTAGTGGAACCGGCATCGCGGGCAGACGTTGTGCCTCTGGTAGAGATCGGAGTCGACGAGCGACTCATCGCAGACGAGGCATATCTCCCGTGCGGCGGTTTGCTCGTCGGGGTCGGTCCGACTCATGACGGAGCTAAGCATATCGGCGATGTTTCGTACCATTTGTCGCCTTTCGGTCCGATGCGTCCGGGCCATGAAGTTCCCGGAATCGGTACCGATGTTGTGCGCCGTCTGAACGCGGGTACGTCGAGGTTCCGGTTATACCCCTATTATAACATCGCGGGACTTGGAGCCGTCGCTTGGGCCGACAATGCCCTCTTCCTCAAGCTGATCCATGAGGCGCGCGGCTCGCGGGTAGCCGATTCGGAGGCGACGTTGGAGCAGTGAGGTGGAAATCTTCTTCTGGCGAGTCGCGAGCTCGATGGCCTTGTCCATCATGTCGTCGCGGCTTTCGACGTCATCGGCACCGTCGTCTGCGCCATCGGACTCGGCGCCACCAACCGGTTCGAGGTTTATGTCAGCCATAGGGCCGCGCGGCGTTGCCTGCCAGACGGAGACGAGGTCTTCGATCTCCTGGTCGGATATGAATACGCCTTGAACGCGCTCCGGCCTGGACATGTCGACGCTCTGGTAGAGCATGTCACCCTTGCCCAGGAGCTTTTCCGCACCGGCGGTATCGAGGATGGTGCGTGAGTCGACCTGCGAGGTGAGGGCGAAGCTTACGCGGCTCGGGAAGTTGGCCTTGATGAGGCCGGTAAGCACGTCGACCGAGGGGCGCTGTGTCGCGACGACGAGGTGTATTCCGGTGGCGCGTCCAAGCTGAGCCAAGCGGCACAGGGCCTGTTCGACGTCGACCGAGGCGGTCATCATGAGGTCGGCAAGCTCGTCGATGGCTACTACAAGATACGGCATCCGGTCAGGCGACTTCTTGTTGTAGCTGTCGATGTTTCGGACGCCGATTTCCTCCATCCGCCGGTAACGGTCCATCATCTCGCGGATGAGGCCGCGCAGAAGACTGACGACCTGGTCGGTCTCCACGACAACCGGGGTGAGGAGATGGGGGATTCCGTTGTAGGGAGTAAGCTCGACGCGCTTCGGATCGATCAGAAGCAGGCGCACCTCGGATGGGTCCTTTTCGATGAGCAGGCAGGAAATGATGGTGTTGACGAACACGCTCTTGCCGCTGCCGGTCGAGCCGGCCACGAGCAGGTGCGGCATCTTGGCGAGGTCTATGATGACGGTCTCGCCGCTGCCGCCCTTGCCGATTGCTACGGGGAGCTTGGCCTTCTTCCGGAAGGTCTCGAACTCGCGGTCCTTCATGACGTTTCGAAGGGTCACGAGAGCAGGGTTGGGATTGGGCACCTCGACACCGACGAGCGACTTGCCCATGACGGGGGTCTCGATGCGGATGCTTGGCGTTCTTAGAGCGAGGGACAGGTCCTTCTCCCTGGCGGTGATGGCATCGACCTTGACCCTTGTCTTGGTCTCAACGCGGGTCCTCATCTGTCGGCCGTTATCGTCCAGCTTGGGCCTGCCGTCGGCGTCGGTAACGTTGACCTGTTTCTGCCTGCGGATCCAGCCGGGGACGAGGCCATACATCGTTACCGTCGGTCCCGGTCGGGCGTCCTCGACCTCGACCTCGACGCCGTAGTGTCCGAGGGTTTCACGTATCGTGCGCGCGGTCTCGTTCATCTCCTCCTGCGTGATCCCACCCTCGTTGGCGTCGACGAACATCGAGAGCGACGGCCTCTTCCACGAGGCTGCGCCCATCACGGATTGCACCATCGACATCATTCGACCTTGGGCGCCGTTCGAGCCAGCGGCCGGGCTGGGTTCATGATTGGCGCCGCTCTCCGAATCCGGCGCTCCACCACCCCACAGTCTGTTGAACTTGCGGCCGGACGCTTCTTGGTCGTCCGTGTCCGGCGCCGGGTCGTCCGCTGCGTCGTCCTCAATGTCGGCGTTTCCATTCTCGGCATCATGGACGGGATCGGAGGCGAAGGCACTCCGACGTTGAGGATTCTGGGGTTCGGCGAGGTAGGCCGGCAACCCGTTTAGTCCCGCAACCATTGGACCTTCATGTGATTCATCCGGTTCTACTTCTACCTCGACGGGACGCTCAACCGACTCGTCGGGGTCATGCTCGAGGTCATCGGACCTCGGCTCCCACGCGGACGTTGGGGAGGTCCTCTCTCGGAACTCCTGCAACTCCATAGTCTGCCGGAGGGATTCGCTCCAGCGACCCTGTGAAGGCGATTCCGACGAGGACTGGGGATTCGATTCGTCGGTCTTGGGTCTCGACTTGAACATGCGGCCGATCGCGCCGCCCGCGCTCATTGCGAGAATGTACATTCCCAGGAGGGCACTGCCGAACAGGGAGAGGACGCCTAGCGCCAGACCGTGCGAAGCGATGGCGACGGCGACGGCCAAGACGGCCGCGACTCTCAGGACGCCGAGCCAGACGACCTCACCGGCTATGGCGTAGCCGATGGCGCCGCCGAGGGTAACGTCTCCCTCCAGCGTAAAGCGGGCAAGGGGGCCTTGGAACGGGGCGAAGAACGAGAGGACGCCGAGGAGAAAGGCGAGGAAGAATGGCGATGCGAGCCACAGGCGGTAGTGGCGGAACAGTGATCGATGCGCGAAGAGGGCGAATGCAAACACGATCACCCACAGCGCGACCACGACGACGCCGAGACCGAGACTTGAAATGACTCCTTCCTCGAACGAGACGGCGGTCAGGGATATGGAGTCGCGGTACCAGTACACCGCGCCCGCGCCCGACGCAAACACGACGAGCAGAGCGATCTTGGCGTACCACGACGACATGATCGCGCGGAATAGAATCGAGGTCATGTTTGCGTTGCTAACGTCTTGCGCCATCGCCTCACCACCCGGGAATGATTGTTTGCTTCGGATGTCCGGCGTGTGAGCCGTCACGCGGCCATCCGACTATATTCTAAACTATTTCCCGAATTTTTCTAGTCTTTTGGCGAGTGTTTCCTGGGCGATTGACTACGCTCCGGGGATTCCGGCAAAGAGTTCGAGTAAGAAACGTTCGGGTAATTTGAGGGAGGGGGGAGGCCTACGCCCAGAGCTACGGATACACGTCGCGATAGCCGGTTCGGTCCGCAGTGGGCAGGAAGTAGTAGAGGGTTTGGACTTTGCCATTTACATCTACGTACCAGGTGTAGCTCCCGCGTTGGACTTCGGATGGTGTAGTCTCATCCGTGTCTTCACTGCCGGGGCCGGCGCATTCGTGATCGTGATCGGCTGACGCCGATCTCGGAATCTCCTCGATGAAGCCCCGCCACACCAGTTCGCAGAAGTCGATGAGGTAGTCGCGGCTGCTGAACACGATACAGCCTATATCGCTTTCTCGATTGCACTCCGTACCCTGAGTCGTCACTGCAACTGCCAGCCAATGGTCGGGGCGGTCTTCGGAATCGCTGTCGCTTGTTTCGGAGTCCCCCTCCACCTCCTTCACAAGGGAGCAGTACAGGAGTTGCCTGTCTCGTAACGGGTCGTTCCTCACGTCATCATGATTGGCGCCCGTTCCCTCCGTCCAAATTGGAGTGCCCCCTCGGGTTCCGAGGACAGGATGGGGAGGCGGAGGCTCGTCAACATACTTATCTTCATATACGAAGGTAATCGGATCATCGGCATCGTCGCCTTCGCACTTTTCCAAGAGTCGGCGCGCGTGGGTCTCGGCGAATCCGCGATCGTCTTCCGCCGGATCCTGAAAGCGCTTACCAATAATGGGGTACTGGCGATCATTGTTGAAACGCTCGTTGCGGGGGCTGTAGTAGTAGGCGTCGACGGCGAGTTGTATGACCCGGCGGTCTGCCTCGTAGGCCTGCTCTCTGGAGCTTTCGAGGAATCCTCTGATCGTGGGTATGGCGATGGCTATCAGGATGCCGAGGATGGCGATGACGACGATAAGCTCGATGAGCGTGAATCCACCTTCCGAATCCGCTACTCGGCGATGAGTCCAGCGGGTTGCACTGCGTACTCGATGCATAGCACGCATTATCACACAAGTTCCGTTTGTACGATGATGGTTGGGCGCATACGGGTCTCGTCGTAGAGGTACTTCGAAAGGGCTCGCTTGATCTTCGGCTCGATCTTGCCGTTGCGACGCTGGCTCCCGTTGAGCTCTTCGAGGGCATCGAGGACGATTTCCGAGGCGTGTTCGAGGACGCCGTCTGCGCCGCCAATATCCAAGAAGCCTGATGACTTGACAAGGGGGTGATTGAGGAACTCACCGGTCTCCTTATCAAGCGTGACGGAGAGGGTCACGACACCGTCGCTTGCAAGCCGCCTACGCTCGTCGAGGACCTTGCTGGTATCGTCCCAACTCCTGTGGCCGTCCACGTAGACGTGGCCTGCGGGGACGTCGTCGACGACCTCGCCGTAGTCCTCCCAAAGCGCGAGGACCTCTCCGTCCTCGAGCACGAAGGCGTTCTCGGAAGGCACTCCGAGTGATACGGCGAGTTCGGCGTGGGCGACGAGGTGGCGATACTCGCCATGCACCGGAACGAAGAATCGCGGCTTGACGAGGCTGAGCATCATCTTCAGCTCTTCGCGGCTTGCGTGACCGTGCACGTGGACCATCGCGACACGGCTGTAGAGCACCCTCGCGCCCTGTCGAAGCAGGTTGTCGATGGTGCGGGCTACAAGCGTTTCGTTTCCGGGTATCGGGGACGCGGAGACGATGACGGTGTCGCCTTCCTCGATCTCGACGTCCTGGTGCTCGCCGTTGGCGATGCGCACCAGGGCCGACGTGGGCTCACCCTGAGCGCCGGTTGCGATGATGACGACCTCGTCGTGCGGCAGCTTGCGGGCCTCGTTCATCGAGACAATGGTATCGGATGGGACATGAAGGTAGCCCAAGTTCCTGGCCATCTTCACGTTGTTGACCATGCTTCTTCCAACGACGGTGACCTTGCGGTCGTACCTGACGGCAGCGTCGACTACCTGCTGGACGCGCGAGATCAGAGAGGCGAACGTGGCGACCATCACACGGCCGGTGGCCTGCGCTATCTCACGGTCGAGCGCTTCACCGACCACTCTCTCGGATTGCGTGTAGCCGTCGACCTCGGCGTAGGTGGAGTCGGAGCATAGGAGCAGGACGCCCTCTTCGGCCATCCTGGCAAGCGCGGAGAAGTCGGTCGCTTTCCCGTCCACAGGAGTGTGATCGACCTTGAAGTCGCCGGTGTGAATCACGAGTCCGAGGGGGGTCCGAACGGCGATCCCCATGGCGTCCGGTATTGAGTGGCACACGCGAAAGAACTCAACGCCGAGCTTGCCGACAGTGAACGGTTCGTGCGGCTGGACGACGTTCAGTCGCGCGTCGGCGAGCCGTCCGTGTTCACGGAGCTTGACGGTGATGAGTCCATGCGTCAGGCGCGATGAGTAGACGGGCACGTCAATTTGGTCGAGGACGTATGGCAGAGCGCCGATGTGGTCTTCGTGCCCGTGTGTAATGAGGATGGCCTTGACCTTGTCGCTGTTCTCGACGAGGTACGACACGTCGGGGATGACGAAGTCGACGCCGGGCATGTTCTCCTCGGGGAACAGCACGCCCGAGTCGATGACGACGGCCTCCTCCCCGTACTCGATGACCATCATGTTCTTACCGATCTCGCCGAGGCCGCCCAGCGGGATCACTCGCAACGGGGTATCGTTCATCTTAAGAGGCTTCACTTCCGGAGGGAATTAGGGGGTACTTTCCCCATTTTACTAGAACGACCGTGTGGGGGTAAGGGTTTCTCAGGTGTTGGAGAGGCCAATCGGATTTCGGTCAGAGCCAGCCATCGAAGAGCCTCCCAACTCACGCCTCCGGACTCCGGCCTTCGCCGGAGTGACGACCGGTCGCGCAGCTAGAACATGCCTAGCTGCTTTGGATCGGGGGGAGTCTCGTCCGATGGGTCGGCATTGGAGTCTTCTTGTGGTGCGGCAGCCGGTTGGGACTGCGGGGCGTCGAGGAGTCCTAGCTGCGTAGTCTGCGGCTCGGAGGGCGGGGGCGTGGCAGGCGCGGTTGCCGGCGTGGCCTCCAGCAGGCTCGGAAGCTTCAGGAAGTCCCGCTCCAGGGCGGCGCGGATGGTGGAATTCCGAAGGGCGGCGGCGGGATGGTACATCGGGTACACAACGATGCCGTTCCAGTTGGCGGGAGTGCCTCTCAGCTTGCCGATCGGCTCGTCCGGGAAGAACTTCGCGGTGGAGTACCTTCCCAGCGTCACGATTACCCTGGGGGCGATCAGCTCGATCTGCCTGTCGAGATATGGGCCGCAGGACCTGATCTCGATGGGGAGGGGGTCGCGATTGTTGGGCGCGCGGCACTTGATCATGTTGGTGACGAACACGTCCTCGCGTTTCATGCCGATTGCCGCCAGCATTTCGTTGAGCAACTGGCCCGCCCGTCCGACGAACGGGAGGCCCTGCTGGTCTTCATAGTGCCCGGGCCCCTCGCCGATGAACATCAGACCTGCCGTGCGGGAGCCGTTTCCGGGCACGGCCATCGTTCTCTTGGAGCCGAGCGTGCAGAGGGTGCATCCATTGATGCGCTGCTCCAACTCTTCGAAGTCCAACGTGGAGACGTTGTCGGTCATATCGAACCCCCGCCGCATGGTAGCAACGGGATCGATGCGCCGTCAATCGAGGGCACTCGGCGGTTCCGTATTGATTATCGGCGTGGGGCAGTTGTCAGGAGTTTCGCATTGCAGGAAGGGGGGTTCTTCGGTGGAAGTCCCGCTTGCCAGCATGTAGGCTGCAACTATCACGCCAATGACCACTGCTACCGTGAGCACTGCCAACAACCAGCTACGCACCCTCCCAATGCCGCTCGCATGGACACGATGCGCGTTCAGTTGAGCCCGTTCCGCTTCCCCTAATCGGTTTTCGTACCTTTGGACACCCTCTTCAAGCTGTAGTTGAGGATCATTCCAGCTAGGATTTTCTTTCATAGCTTCACCCTTCTTTCAGATGAACAAGGTACGGCTATGCGACGGCGACGGCCAGATTGGCGGCCTTCAGGGTGTTGCGGAGGAGCATGGCGATGGTCATGGGCCCGACGCCGCCGGGTACGGGGGTGATGGCCGACGCCTTTTCGGACACGGAGTCGAAGTCGACGTCGCCCACGAGACGGTAGCCGCGCCTGCGCTCGGGAGCGTCTATGCGATTGATGCCGACGTCGATGATGACCGCGCCGTCCTTGACCATGTCGCCGGTGATGTAGCGGGGCCGACCGATCGCGGCGACGAGGATGTCGGCCTGGCGGGTGATCGACGGCATGTCGGTCGTGCGGGAGTGGCAGACTGTCATGGTGGCGTCGGCGCCTGACTGCTTCTGCATGAGGATGGAGGCGACGGGCTTGCCGACGATCTCGCTGCGACCGACGACGACGACGTGCTTGCCGGCGGGGTCGTGACCGTCGCGGATGAGCATCTCGCGGATACCGGCGGGAGTCGCGGGGGCGAACCGCTCGCGGCCCTGGGACAGAAGGCCGACGTTGAAGGGGTGGAGGGCGTCCACGTCCTTCAGGGGGTCGATGGTCTCGATGACGGGATATTGATCGATATGATCGGGCAGCGGCAGCTGGACGAGGATGCCGTGGACGTTCGGGTCGTCGCCGAGTCGACGTACCTCGGTTATAAGGTCTTCCTGGGTCGTCGAGTCCGGCATCGCCACGTCGCTGGTCGTCATGCCAGCCTCGGCAGCGGCGCGGTGCTTGTTGCGGACGTAGACTCTTGATGCGGGATCTTCGCCGACGAGGACGACGGCCAAGTGGGGCACGAGGTCGTGTTTTTCGGAGAATTGCTTGACGTCCGACGCCACCTCGCCACGCACTTCGGCCGCAATCTTCGCTCCGTCGATGATCTTCGCGCTCACGTGTCCTCCCGCTGTCATTACAAAAGTGGTTACGGGTGCGATTGTATCATGCGCCCTATCGGTATCACTTCTGAGATGGAGACCCTTGTGTAACTTGCTGGGCCGTGCAGTTCCGAGTGGCAAGCCCTAATTCTACGTGGCCTTGCCGGGTGGTCGAGAGGAGGTCAGATGGGGAGGCGGGAGAATTATTCGCAAATCTGTCGCATTTTGTTGCATTCTGTCGCATTTTTCTTGTTATTGTAAAGTTGGGTGGCTTCGGGAAGTGGGTGAGCGGAGAGTCAGATCGGGAAGGGCAAGCATCTGTCTATCCGAGAATTCTTCGTAGATCTGTGCCATTTTGGGCCATTCTGTGCCATTTCCTCGTTTTCGTAAGATTGGGAGGCGTGCAGCCGCTTATGCACAGTGTGGTACATGTGTTCTTGTTTGTCAAATCGGGGAAGGAGTGGAGATTCACCGCAGAGGGCGCGGAGATCGCGGAGTGGGGTATTGGATTCCCGCTTTGGCGGGAATCACCATGGCCTTGTGGAGGCCATATAAGGAGATGAAAATGGCGGTGGCCGCTCCTGTCCTCACCTGCCCCACGGCAGCGGCCGGGGATGGATTCCTGCCTTCGCGGGAATGACGGAATGGTGGTGGTTGCCGTCTATTTTCATAGCAATGACGACTTTAGGGTTGTGACGTTCGCTCTTATGAAAATGACGGGGGTTGTGCAATGGTCTCAGGCGCAGGGAAGAGTGGCGGTCGGTTTGGGGATGGAAGGCCGCTTTCAATTGGCATCCAGCGGGACTATAATTCCCGGCAGTCGAGGCGGCTGCGATGAGCATTCACCCGCCCGATGAAGGAGGGCCCATTGGAGACGTTTTCCGACGCGCTGAGTTCCGGTGAGTTCGTGGTGACGACGGAGTTGAATCCGCCGAAGGGCACGGACCTGGAGCCGCTGATGCGTCGGGCGGAGTCGCTGAGCGGGATGGTGCGCGCGTTCAACGTGACCGACTCGGCGGGCGCGAACATGACGATGGCTCCCATAGCGGCGGCTCACCTGATGATCGACCGGGGGATAGAGCCGATCCTGCAGGTGACGGGCCGGGACCGGAACCGAATCGCCCTGGAGGGAGAGGTTCTGGCGGCGGCGGCGCTCGGGATCCGAAACGTGCTGTGCATGAGCGGCGACCCGCCCGGTCGCGGCGACCACCCGGACGCCAAGGGCGTCTTCGACCTCAAGGCGGAAACGCTGCTGGAGGCTGTCACTGCGATGAACTCGGGCAGAGACATGTACGGAAACGAGCTCAAGGGCGCCCCTGCCCTGTTCGCGGGCGCGGTCGCCAACCCCGGAGCCGACGACGTTGATACCGAGCTTGCCCGAATGGAGGACAAGGTGCGCATGGGAGCGAGGTTCTTCCAGACTCAGGCCGTCTACGACGCCGCATCGTTCGAGAAGTTCATGGAAGGCGCGCGAGGGTTCGGAGTACCCGTTTTGGCGGGGATGATCGTCCTCAAGTCCGGGCGCATGGCGCGGTTCCTCAATGACAAGCTGCCCGGCGTGTCCGTGCCGCAGAGCATCATCGACGAGATGAACGGCGCGAAAGATAAGGCGGCCGCCGGAGTGCGAATAACGGCACGGCTGATCGACGAGGTGCGCGGGATGTGCGACGGGACGCACATCATGGCGATAGGCTGGGAATCGCGCATTCCGGCGATTCTCGAGGCGGCGGGACTGGGCCAAGACTCGTAGGAAGACGGGCAGGGCACGTAGTCCGGCAGCATCGGACAGCCAGGAATGTTTGCAAATGCTGGTTACCGGCGTCGACATCATAGAGATCGACCGCGTGGAGAGGGTCTTCGAACGGTACGGCGAACGCTTCCTCAGGCGGATCTACAGCGAGGGCGAGATCCTGTACGCGCGGGGTCGCGCGCCGCAGCTTGCGAGCAGGTTCGCGGCCAAGGAGGCCGTGATGAAGCTGTTGGGCACGGGAGTGCGCGGGGTGCGCTGGCGCGACATCGAGGTGGTGCGGCATCCCGGCATGGCGCCGCACGTCGTGCTGCACGGCACGGCTCTCGCGCGGGCCGAACGCATCGGGCTGAGCGACATCGCACTTTCGCTGTCACACTCGAAGAACTACGCCGTCGCATCGGTGGTCGGGCACAGTTCTGAAGGTAATCTTGTTCCCCCGAGATGAGGACGGCTTTGAGGGTATAGTAATACCAAATCTCTGCGATATCGCCGTATTCGCGCTTGGCTACACTTTCTGGATTCCGGCCTTCGCCGGAATGACGGTGTGCAGGTGTTGTTCCACGTCGTTTATGGCGTAGGCGGCACGAATTGGTATAAATCAAGAGAATCTGTTCGTGGTGAGCTTGTCGGACCATCAATGGCGACATCACCCTTCGACAAGCTCAGGGCCTGCCCCGTACCCGTTACGGGGGTGAACGGAGTTCTTTTTGAACACCCTCTGAGGCAGTTGTGCCTAGCGGAGGGAAATCGAAACAGGAGCAACATGAAGATGGGTATGGACGATATCAGGCCGGGGCTGCGTTACGAACTCGAAGACACGGTGAAAGAGGAGCAGACGATCAACCGCATGGGGAAGCCGGGGGCGGAGGTCCTTTCGACCCCTTCCCTGCTGGCTCTGATGGAGTGGTCGAGCATCCACAGCACCGACCACCTGTTGCCCGAAGGTAAGACGACCGTGGGCTATGGAGTCGATCAGATGCGGCATTTAGCGCCGACGCCCATCGGCGGGAAGGTCACGGTGACTGCCGAGCTCACCGAGGTGGACGGCAACAAGCTCACGTACATCGTCGAGGCGCATGAGGGCGACAAGTTCATCGGCAAGGCGGTCCACAAGCGGGCGATCATCGCCATCCCGTGAGTGACGCAGTACCCCTGCGTTTCATGCAAATGACTACCCCCGCCGATGTGCGGCCATGGCGTCCTCGTACCACTCGTCGCCGTAGACCTCTCGCTTGTTGAGCCACCGTCCGGGACTTGGCAGGATGCGGAGGCTGCGGTCCTCAAAGGGAAGCCTGACGGGGGTGTGGCCTCGTCGGTGCGACTCCCTGAGGGCGATGCCGATTTCGAGCGCCTTCCGCATGTCGCCGCCGCTCGTCCAGGGCTCGCGGCCCTCCTCGAGCGCCCGAACTATCGCGTTGATGCTGGAGCGCTGTCGATATTGGGGCAGCCTGCGACCGTCCTCGCCGTACGGGTCGACGGAGTCTGCGGCGTCCTCGAAGACATCCGGGACCTCGTTGTCAGGCCAGACGGTGGCGTAGGGCGCGTCGTCGGGCAGGGGCCACAGTCGAAAGGTCTTCCAGTCGCTGAAGAAGACGGCACTGCTGGTATTGACCTCGATGCCGAACTTGCCCACGGCGTTCATGTGGATGAACGCCTCGATGCCGTTGGTGAATCGCACCACGCCGCCCATGCCCTGGTCACCGTCGTCGAATGGATCGCCCTTGACCCAGCCGACGACCCAATCGACGTCGGCGTCCCCCGCCATGAGCCTCATGACGCCTAGGCTCTGGCATCCGCCGCCGGATATCTCGTCGTGCGGGTGGTAGACGTTTATGCTCCGCACCTCGCCGACCTCTCCTCGGTCGACCATGGCCCTGAACTGCCGGAACTGGGGCAGGTTCCGCCATGCGTCCCCGGACGCGAAGGGTATGCCGCGAGACCTGCACACCTCTACCATTTGGTCGGCCTCTTGGAGGCTGGCGGCAATCGGTTTCTCGCTGAAGATCGCCCGGACGCCCGCCTCCGCGCATGCGATGACGACCTCGGGGTTCACACTTACCGGGAGTACGGGCGCGGCGATGTCGATCTCCTCGTTTGCAAGCATGTCTTGGTAATCGTCGTAGATAGCGGTGACACCGAAGCGCTCCTGGAAGAGGCCGAGATTGCGTGGATCGGGGTCGGCGGCGGCGACCAGTTCACACTTCGGATGCAGCTCATAGCCACGGGCATGATTCGTGCCCATTCGTCCCACGCCGATCATCGCCACTCTGTGCTTTGGGGTTGACATGCCGATTTCTCCTTTCGTTCAATTCGGAGGGGTCAACTATTATCACCCGCCCCCGATCGACTATTCGGTTCACGTCGCACGTACCTTCTCACGAACGAGGGAATTCGTCCAGTAGGCACCCCAGATTCCCCACCTAGATTGAGGGATACCTCGTTGGAGCCCGCCGTGAAGCGGGCTATGATGGTTGTTGGACAGACAAAGCCATCACCAACGAGGTGCGCCTATTATGAAGCAAGGAGTTCTGCCGTTCCAGTATCAACAGGAGAACGGTTCCCCCGGTATGACCGCGCTGTCCGGCCTGATGACGTACTTGGAGCTGCTACACGTGTCCGGGTTGAAGTCATCGGTAGAACGTTGCGTGGGGCTGCGGAGAGGCGGTCAGGGTTGGACGGACAGCCAGATAGTTAGCTCTCTGATACTGCTGAACCTGGCAGGCGGCGAGTCGGTGTCCGATCTGGACGTTCTGGACAAGGACGAAGGGTTCGGCAGGATGCTTCGAGAGATGGAGACCCACGAGATGGGTCGCAGAGAGCGCAGAGCGTTGGAACACAGATGGCGTGTGGGGCGTCGGCGGAGCGTGCCGTCGGAGTCCGCGGTGTTCCGGTACTTGGCGGGATTCAATGACGCCGACGAGGAGGCGAAGCGGGAAGCTCACCGAGCATTCATCCCTGCACCCAGCGAAGCGCTGAGGGGACTGGGGAAGGTGAACGCTGACCTGGTGGGCTTCATACAGAGCCGTTCGCCTCACACCGAGGCCACTCTGGACATGGATGCCACACTGGTCGAGACGCACAAGCAGGAGGCACTCTACAGCTACAAGAAGTACAGAGCATACCAGCCCCTGACGACCTACTGGGCAGAGGCCGAGTTGATCGTGCATTCGGAGTTTCGGGACGGCGACGTACCTGCGGGGTATCAGCAGTTACGAGTGTTGAGCGAAGCGTTGGGGCATCTACCTGCCGGTGTGGGGAGGGTGATGCTGCGGTCTGACACGGCGGGGTATCAGCAGGAGTTACTGCGGTACTGCGCCGAAGGCAGGGACGAGCGTTTCGGGGTGATCGAGTTTGCGGTGGGGGTTGACGTGACGGCGGAGTTCCGCCGTGCGGTGTCTGAGGTTGCTGAGGAAGAGTGGCATACGCTGTACCGCAAGGTTGGCGAGCACCGGGTGGACACGGGTCAGCAGTGGGCTGAGGTGAACTTCGTGCCCAACTGGATAGGGCACTCCAAGAACAGCCCTGAGTATCGGTTCATAGCTACCAGGGAGCGGTTGATCGAACAGCCACTACCGGGAATGGAGGAGCAGATGGAGCTTCCGTTCCCCGCGATGGAACTGTCCAACAGAGGCTGGTACAAGGTCTTCGGAGTAGTGACGAACCGAGAGCTTGCTGGGGACGAGTTGATCCGGTGGTTCAGGCAGAGATGCGGTAAGGGCGAGGAAGTCCACAGCGTTCTGAAGAGTGACTTGGCTGCGGGCCGGATGCCGTCGAGGCTGTTCGGCGCCAACGCCGCATGGTGGGCCATATCGGTGCTGGCCTTCAACCTAAACTCTGCCATGAAGCGACTGGTGTTGGGCGGACAGTGGGTAGCCAAGCGTCTGAAGGCGGTGCGCTTCGCCCTGATCGCCCTACCGGGCCGTGTGATGCGTCACGCCAGGAGGTTGATCATCCGTCTTGCCCGTGGCCATCCCTCATACGAATTGCTGCTCAGGGCGCGGCGGAGGATATTGGCGCTGGCTGCCGAGCCGTATCGAGCATAGGCGTCCTGCATGGAGTATCGGTCTGCAGGCGACTCAGCCGAGTTGCCAGGCTGGGCCATGCCTTCTTCGGCCTGAGAACAGCCATAATTGGCGGGCGAGCGCTGTCAATATCCTCAAACACGTCGCCCGAGACCCCATCTACGGCCCGATCTGACCATAGGTGATCCGAGTCGACACCGAACACGTGCTGTAAGCCCTCAAAGACCACCCCAACAATTTTAGGCGGGGGATTTGGGAAGACCCAGATTCCCCACCTAGATTGAGGGATACCTCGTTGGAGCCCGCCGTGAAGCGGGCTATGATGGTTGTTGGACAGACAAAGCCATCACCAACGAGGTGCGCCTATTATGAAGCAAGGAGTTCTGCCGTTCCAGTATCAACAGGAGAACGGTTCCCCCGGTATGACCGCGCTGTCCGGCCTGATGACGTACTTGGAGCTGCTACACGTGTCCGGGTTGAAGTCATCGGTAGAACGTTGCGTGGGGCTGCGGAGAGGCGGTCAGGGTTGGACGGACAGCCAGATAGTTAGCTCTCTGATACTGCTGAACCTGGCAGGCGGCGAGTCGGTGTCCGATCTGGACGTTCTGGACAAGGACGAAGGGTTCGGCAGGATGCTTCGAGAGATGGAGACCCACGAGATGGGTCGCAGAGAGCGCAGAGCGTTGGAACACAGATGGCGTGTGGGGCGTCGGCGGAGCGTGCCGTCGGAGTCCGCGGTGTTCCGGTACTTGGCGGGATTCAATGACGCCGACGAGGAGGCGAAGCGGGAAGCTCACCGAGCATTCATCCCTGCACCCAGCGAAGCGCTGAGGGGACTGGGGAAGGTGAACGCTGACCTGGTGGGCTTCATACAGAGCCGTTCGCCTCACACCGAGGCCACTCTGGACATGGATGCCACACTGGTCGAGACGCACAAGCAGGAGGCACTCTACAGCTACAAGAAGTACAGAGCATACCAGCCCCTGACGACCTACTGGGCAGAGGCCGAGTTGATCGTGCATTCGGAGTTTCGGGACGGCAACGTACCTGCGGGGTATCAGCAGTTACGAGTGTTGAGCGAAGCGTTGGGGCATCTACCTGCCGGTGTGGGGAGGGTGATGCTGCGGTCTGACACGGCGGGGTATCAGCAGGAGTTACTGCGGTACTGCGCCGAAGGCAGGGACGAGCGTTTCGGGGTGATCGAGTTTGCGGTGGGGGTTGACGTGACGGCGGAGTTCCGCCGTGCGGTGTCTGAGGTTGCTGAGGAAGAGTGGCATACGCTGTACCGCAAGGTTGGCGAGCACCGGGTGGACACGGGTCAGCAGTGGGCTGAGGTGAACTTCGTGCCCAACTGGATAGGGCACTCCAAGAACAGCCCTGAGTATCGGTTCATAGCTACCAGGGAGCGGTTGATCGAACAGCCACTACCGGGAATGGAGGAGCAGATGGAGCTTCCGTTCCCCGCGATGGAACTGTCCAACAGAGGCTGGTACAAGGTCTTCGGAGTAGTGACGAACCGAGAGCTTGCTGGGGACGAGTTGATCCGGTGGTTCAGGCAGAGATGCGGTAAGGGCGAGGAAGTCCACAGCGTTCTGAAGAGTGACTTGGCTGCGGGCCGGATGCCGTCGAGGCTGTTCGGCGCCAACGCCGCATGGTGGGCCATATCGGTGCTGGCCTTCAACCTAAACTCTGCCATGAAGCGACTGGTGTTGGGCGGACAGTGGGTAGCCAAGCGTCTGAAGGCGGTGCGCTTCGCCCTGATCGCCCTACCGGGCCGTGTGATGCGTCACGCCAGGAGGTTGATCATCCGTCTTGCCCGTGGCCATCCCTCATACGAATTGCTGCTCAGGGCGCGGCGGAGGATATTGGCGCTGGCTGCCGAGCCGTATCGAGCATAGGCGTCCTGCATGGAGTATCGGTCTGCAGGCGACTCAGCCGAGTTGCCAGGCTGGGCCATGCCTTCTTCGGCCTGAGAACAGCCATAATTGGCGGGCGAGCGCTGTCAATATCCTCAAACACGTCGCCCGAGACCCCATCTACGGCCCGATCTGACCATAGGTGATCCGAGTCGACACCGAACACGTGCTGTAAGCCCTCAAAGACCACCCCAACAATTTTAGGCGGGGGATTTGGGGCACAAGGTTGTGGATGACGCGATGTGGAAAGCCGGGGTAGAGGCAACCACTGCGGTCGTTTTCGTGCGTGAGGCGAATCCTCTATTGACAAGAGGCACGCTTACAGGTATGTTTTGGCTATGCACCGAAGGGGGGAACCCGCAGCGACGGCGCAGCGGCCAACTACGTTGCGATCAACCTTTTAACGGATGAGTCGCATACGGTACCGCAGTTGCCGCCCTGACGGGAGCGCAGCGTGGAGAAACCTCTTCACTTTTTCCGGCATTGGCCGGGAATAGTGCAAATAGTACATCTTACGTAACGGAGACTGTTATGGCCGAACTCACCGCATACTCGTTCAAGCTCCGAAAGAACGTTGTGATTCGCGACCCGAAGCTGGTGATGTTGAAGAATGGGCGTCCCGCCGTGCGCGGCGTGGCCGACGAGGACCCCGACACTTCGGTGTTCCGCATTCTGAGCGCGGCCGAGGCCGACAAGCTGCGGGCGTCGGGGATCAAAGAAGAGAGTTAGGCCAGGGTCGCTTTCACGAGTTCGGGGACTGCATTCTTCAAGCCACGAAGGCTTGTAATAAAGTCCATGACGGAGGGCTCGTCAGCGGTGAAAGGTCGTGGCATAGGCCGCAACTTCGCAGGAACCAGCAAGGTCATGCCGGCAGATAAGTCGTAACTATCGATTCGGAATCGGTATTCGACGGACAGTCGACGGTGTAGACGTTTTGTTCCGTCTCCTAGATTCCGGGGGTACCGGCATTACCGCAAGTATCCCGGAGCATGTCGCTTCGCCGGGATTTTCCAATGAACGACAGCCCGTGTCTGCCGCCTGTGCTATACTGATTCGTCGGGCCGCGTTGGAATTATGCGTCCCCGTCTTTGTGAGTGGAGTATGTGAACTGTTGAATACGTATGCTATTGTCCAAACGGGCAGCAAGCAGTACCGCGTTCAAGCGGGAGACAATATCCGTGTTGAGTCGCTGCCCGTCTACACCGGAGAGATCGTCAACATAGACGATGTCCTGATGGTTTCTCGGGACGGAGACGTAAAGGTCGGCACTCCTGTCGTTGACGGGGCGCGGGTGCGCGCCCAGGTCACGTCCAGAGGACGAGGCCGGAAGATCACCGTCTTCAAGTACAAGTCGAAGGTGCGGTACAGGCGGAAGAAGGGACACCGGCAGCACTACACCGACCTGCGGATCATCGATATCTCGATGGACGGTGAGTCCCTCGACGCCGTTGAGGAGCGGATGGCTTCACTCGACGAGGCGGAGGAGACTGCCGACATAGTCGAGAGCGATGTCGCAGTGGATGCGGAGGGTGTTTCGGAAGACGCAGCGGACGAGACCGAGGACGATGCGCCGGTCGCCGAAGACGACCAAGCTGTCGAAGACGACGCAACCGATAACACCCCGGACGAGTCGGAGGACGATGCGCCGGTCGCCGAGTCCGACCAAGCGGACGGAGACGATAGCGCAGAAGACACCCCGGACGAGTCGACCGACGAGCCGGAACCCACTGTAGAGCCGGCCAACACGGACGAAGCGAAGGAGGCCAAGGATGGCGCATAAGAAGGGCGGCGGCAGCACGCGAAACGGCAGGGACAGCCAGGGGCAGCGCCTGGGCGTGAAGCGGTATGACACCGAGTTCGTGAGCGCGGGCAGCATCATCGTCCGCCAGCGGGGCACGAAGATCGAGGCCGGCAGCAACGTCGGCGTAGGACGCGACCACACGCTGTTCGCTCTGATCGACGGTGCCGTCAAGTTCGAGCAGGCGAGGCGCGACAAGAAGCGGGCCAGCGTCTATCCGGTATCCTGAGGGGCGTTCCGGCATCCGCCCCCTCTCTGTATCTCTCCCCCGGCGGGGGAGAGATTATTGAATACTGAACACCCGACAATCCCCCTCTTAGGAGCGGACCATGAAGACCGATATCCATCCAACGTACTACCCCAACGCGATCGTCACCTGCTCGTGCGGAAAGTCGTACACGACGGGATCGACGAAGCCGGAACTGCACGTGGAGATCTGCAAGGAGTGCCACCCGTTCTTCACGGGTGAGCAGCGTATCGTGGACACCGAGGGCCGGGTGGAGCGCTTCAACCGCCGGTTCCGCATGGGCCGGTAGGTAGGGCTCCAAGCAGGGACCCCAGTGGGCCCCTCCATTTTCCCGAACCAGATCGGCACTGGCGTCACGTTCCCACGGACTCGGGGCGGGAACAGGTCGAGCAGCCATTCAAGCTCCTAACTGTTCAGTCTTCGTGAGTTGAATTGCGGAGACCCCCTCTCTGTATCTCTCCCCCGGCGGGCTGACAGGGGTATGTATTTGGTGTTTCGTAGCTACGAACCATAGCGAAGACAATACAATGTTATCCTGCTCATGTCATTCCGAGAGAGCGAAGCGAATCGAGGAATCCAAGACGCTGCATCGCAGAAGACGTCAAAACTGAGCAGCTTGGTTGGCTTCTTGTCATAATCAGGCGTTTGTGGCAAGCGGATGGCTTGAGATTTCTCGGCTGCGCTCGGAATGACATGTACCCGGTTGTACTTGCAATTCGCATTTTACATACCCCTGTCAGCCCCCGGCGGGGGAGAGATTGTAGATTCTTCGTCGCTGCGCTCCTCAGAATCACTATGGCCTTGTCAGGCCACATAAGAGAGATGAAAACGGGTTGGCGCCGGGAACGGGCAACCACAAGGGCATCTGCTCCAACTAATTCACTTTCGGGGTATTTGCGGAGCGCCTGAAGCATTTGCGGTTAGCATATCGAGGGGTGCGTATGAGCGCCAGCCCGGGTGGTGCGGGCAGTATTGCCTCGTCGGGTATGTTTGGGGTGTGAATGCGGGTTCTGCGGGAAGGTCGAATGAAGCCCAGTTCCCGCCCTCGCTCCACGAATATCTTCACGGGATCCCTGCCTTCATAGGCATACTGTGGCGCATACTCAACCAACAGGCTGATGGACACCTCGAACGGGTCCACCCCGGCTCTGTGAGCTATCTCAAGCCTCAGCGACTGCAGGACTTGCGAGATAATCAACGTCGCCCATATCTGCTGGTAAATCACCACATGCTTGGAAGACCACAGAAGGCGCAGCTTCAGATGTTGCTTGATCAGTTTGAACGCCATCTCGATATCCCACCTGCGAGCGTAGACCTCGGCCATCGATGAGATCGGGAACGTATTTGGCTCAAGAACGTTGGTGATGTAGCGTCGCATGGTACTGCCCTGTCTGAACGTCACCAGCCGAACGGTGTATTTGGCCCGATCAGCGCGGTAGGCTCCCAGCCACACGATGCCGTCAAACACCTCGCCCCTCTGATAGAAGGTGTGTACGACCTTGTAGCTGGTCTTTGCCCTCAGCCTGCTCAGCCAATAGACATCCCTGTCTGTGAGCCAGTCAAACCAGGCGAAGCCGAAGTATCCAAGGTCTGCCAACACCAGTGTTCCGGCTGGCAGGTCTTGTGCCAACTCCCGCGCCGACACCTTCTCGTTCTGTTGGGGATTCGGATGAAGCTTGACGGTCCGCCACTGCTGTCGTCTCACGTCGAACACGCCTGCCAGCTTGCCAGGGAGCAGACGAGTATCGCCTTTGGGGATTCTTCTCAGAGGAGGAAGCCTTCTCGACATGGCGTCCAGGGTACTTTCGTCTATGCAGACCACCTGCTTGGCGAACGGCGCCAGTTGCTCAGATACCAAACCCTGCAATCGTTCTGTCAATACGCTGCTGATGTGCTTGAAGAGTCTCTCGAACGGCTCAGGTCCCGCGTCATGGAGCCGTTTGTAGACCGCTTGGTCGGTAACGGGAAATCGGGGGAAGAACCACAGTCCGTGCTCGGAGATAAGACGCCATACGGCCAGTTGGCTCTCAAACCCTCTCAGTACGCAGACCAGCAGTCCGGCCCACAGAGCCATGGCAGGCAGAATGCGGGGCCTGCCAGGGCCCTTGTCGTTGTGATCCGGCTCCATGTCCTCCAAACACTGCTGGAGAAACCCCTCTATGTTCCCGACCGTGTCTGGGTAGTCGTCGGCCTTGGTCGACATTACAAAGTTCCTCCTGCCGAGTAGTCATATCCTTTTACTACTCACAGGAGTACTATCCAAAGGGGAAAACGGTTCTCATACCAATTAGTTGGAGCAGATGCCACAAGGGTTGCCCCTACAACAGGTTTGCCGGAGCCTGTTTTCAGAGGAATCCCTCATGTCGGTTGTCACCGACACCACCAATCATGAAAATGGCCGTAGGGGCGATTCGCGAATCGCCCCTACGGGAGATTGGACGGGGGCTATTTTCAGGGTAATGACAGCAGGAGGACAATGCGTGCATGCCTCACTAACTCTGAACAGTTACTCAAGCTCCTCTCGCACAGAAGTCGTCCCCGCGCGGGACTGACGTGCGCGACTTGCTGCAGTAGACGCTGTCGCCCCGAACAATGGCCCGAAATCTCTGAAATGACGGGCAGTAATTTGGGGGTTGGATTCGCGTTCAACAACGGCAGGGGCGGGTTTGAAACCCGCCCCTGCCAAGTTACAGCCTCGTCACCCTTCAATACTATGATGTTGAACCACTAGGCCCGATTCGTCATTCACCGGGGCCGTACCGCTGCCGGAATCTCCCAGCTATGGCTGCCCGTGGTATGCGACCTACTGGCGGAACGAAAAAAGACGGTGTCCGGTTCGTCCTCCACTCCCATCACCATGACCGGACACCGCCTTTAGGAAAAGGGGGGCATCATATACTACGAATGGGAGGGCCAAGCGGTTCTCTCAGGAGGGTGGGCCGTGGCTCAATCCCCTCGCCGCAGATCAGCATCCCGACGAGGAAAACGGCAGAATCCGTGCTACAATCCCGACAGGGAGAGCATACGACGTGGCCGTTCTCAGTCCAACATATAGAGGTGGGAAGATCTTTCGACATGGCCTAATCGGCGAGCCGAGACGCGGGCCCGAAGAGACGGTGGTCCGGCTCTGGCAGAATGCCGACAGGCTTGCCTCGGGGCTCGTGACGCAGGACGGGAGACGCCTCAAGGTACTGTATCCCGGACGACGGAGCAACTCGGCCGGTCCCGACTTCCGGGACTGCGTGCTGAGCACCGACTCCGGGGACATCATGGTGGGCGACGTCGAGGTACACGTGACCGCCGGTGGATGGAGCGCGCACGGGCACCACGTCGATTCGAACTACAACGGCGTCGTGCTCCACGTGGTGCTCACGCCGACCGGAAGATCGACGACGACGCTGGAGTCCCGCGCCGAGGCGCCGGTGGCGGCCATTGGCGTAACTCCTCTGAACGAGAAGGCCGATGCTAAACCCGCCCGTACAGCGGATGTAGAACTTCCGGCATCAACCCTACACAAAAAACTCGACCGGGCAGGCGACGACAGGTTCCGGTCGAAGACGGACGGGTACACCATGGAACTTGAGGCGGGAGACGCCGAGCAGGTCCTGTACGCCGGAATCATGGAGGCCCTGGGGTATTCCGCCAACCGAAGGCCGTTCGCCGCACTTGCCGCGAACGTGCCCATCGCCAGGCTGCGGGCCCTTCACGACGAGCCGGCGGCGACACGGCTGCTGGCGATACGCGCGATGCTGGTATCGGCGTCCAGCCTGATGTCCTCGGTCTCACCGGGGGACACGGAGAAGTTTCGGGCCGTTAACAAGGGCCTGCCACCGGTCGAAGAAATCGACGAGCCATGGAAGATGTTTCGTGTAAGGCCTTCGAACCATCCGCTACGGCGTATCGAGGGGGCTGCGGTCCTGATTGAACGTGTCCTGGATGAGGGCCTCGTGTCTGTCTTGGCGAGGACTGTGCGACAGGGAACCCACCGACCGATCATCCGGTGGCTCACCGCTCAACCGTTCATCGGAGAGGGCCGGGCCCGTGAGATTGCAGTCAACGTCGTGCTTCCATTCATGTACGCATGGGGCAGGATCGCACGCGACCGCGAGCTGCGGAACGCCAGCAAGGAGATCTTCGGAAGGATGCCGGGCCTGGCCGACAACGAGATCACACGAGAGATGAAGCGGCTGCTTCCCCCCGGCGTCGATACGCGAGGGGCGCGTCGCCAGCAGGGCCTCATCCACCTCTATAAGCACATGCGCGGGACGGGGTGGCTGGAGCAGATGACGGCGCCGGCCACAAACGGGTAGCCGCGCTCAACGAACGCTGCGTGAGGCAACCCCCTTACGGCAGTCTTGGCAGGATGTCGGTGGCCTTGAAGAGCTCGACTTCGCCCGCGGGCGGATTGTTGAGGAGTTCGCGAACCTCTTCGACACGCTCTTGACTTCGCTCGTAGAGGTAGATTTCCAACGCACGTTCGAGGTCGGCCCTTCCTGGGGCGGCTTGTCCATTATTGATAAGGAGCGTGCCACGGTTGCGGTAGGCATCGGCGAGCCACGGAGCGAGGTCGATCGCTGTGTTGAAGTCGTCGAGGGCGGCCTGCTTATCGCCCGTATCGTAGTGAAGCAAACCACGCTGAAGGTAGGTGTCTCCCGACTCAGGGTCGAGCTCGATGGATTTTTCGAAATCGGCCATCGCCTGATCGTTCAGCTCGGAACGGTAGAACGCCACGCCGCGGTAGTAGTAGGCTCGCGGCATTTCGGGGTGTACGCGAATGATCAGGTCGAAGGCGGGAATCGACTCCTCGTTCTGCCCGGCGTAAAGCGTGTTCACCGCATTCATGAACCGGAAGAGCACGTCCGGTTCCGACTCGTCGTCGTCTCCCTCCGTCTCGTCGCCTGCGGCTTCCACGGCCCTTGCAAGCTCATCCTCCACCAGCGTTCGAACGGAGTCGGCGTCAACGCCCGACGGGAGCTCAACATCGGAAGCTGTGATTTCCGTTCCCTTTTCTTCGAGCGCCTCTTGGACGGCCTTCTCGATGTCGGCCTGCGTCACGGTCACGGTCGGTTCGGGACTTGGGGTCGGGTCCGTGTCGGGCTCTGCGGTCGGGGTGGAGAGCGAGGAGGCTGGCGTCGGTTCGGGAGAGTCCCCGCCGCAAGCGGACAATACGAACAGCACAGCGAGGGCTGCCATGAGTGTGACAAAGGTTCGTGCGTGCCGCATGTTCGCGTCTCCGAAGGACGGACTAGAGGATACCATATATTGACTTGCGCACCTGCGATTGGTGTACGCTAGGGCCGAGCGCGCCGCTATGGCCCGGCCTTAGCTGATATAACGCCTCGCAGCAGGTTCCGTTACCTAAGCTCGATAGCTCGCTACACGAAAATCCCGGAGGAACGATGATACGCAGCCTGGATGGGAAGTCGCCGAAGATCCACCCCACGGCGTTCATAAGCGAGACGGCATATATCGTCGGAGACGTGGAGATCGGCGAGGGATCGAGCATCTGGCCCGGCGCGGTGATACGGGCCGACGCGGGGAAAATCGTCATCGGCAGGTTCACGTGCATACAGGACAACTCGGTCGTGCACGGGGACGACGACATCCGGATCGGCGACCGCGTGGTCATCGGACACCGGGTGCTGTGTCACGCCAGGACGGTGGGCGACGGGGCCCTGATCGGGAACGGCAGTATCGTCAACGACGGGGCCTTGATCGGAGAGGGCAGCCTCGTCGGCTCAGGCGCCATGCTGATCGAGAACATGAAGGTGCCCGCAGGCTCAATAGCGCTTGGAGTGCCCGGCAGGGTTCGAGGACAGGTGCAGGAGCGGCACAGGAAGCTCATGGAGACGACGACCGAGCACTACATCGAGAAGGCGGAGCGGTTCAAGCGCCAGGGCAATCTCGAATCCGAGCATCTCGGCGTCGCCGGCCTGGGGTACTAGGCCCGCCGGGCTCCGTACAGGATCAACACCGTTATGCTTGTACGTGACGCGGGCGAGTTCCGATTGATCCAGCTACTGGCCGAGACCCTCGCCTTCGAGGGTGTGGAGGGGCCGGAACACGCTGGACACGGTGCTTGGAAGCCCCGTATCGGCATCGGCGACGACGCGGCCGCGTGGGATGGCGAGGCGGGCACGCGCGTCCTCTCCACCGACGCGATGGTAGAGGGAGTCCATTTCGAGCTCGACCTGACCGGCTGGCGCGATCTCGGCTGGAAGGCGATGACCGTCAATCTGAGCGACATGGCCGCCATGGGATGTCTGCCGACCTGCTCTGTGGTCACCCTCGGCCTACGAGGCGACTTGCCTGTCAATAGACTGATCGAGATGTATCGGGGTATCGCCGACTCTTGTCGAAGTCACGGGGGCCGAGTGGTCGGGGGAGACATCGTTCGCTCGCCCATATTCTTCGTGAGCGTGGCGATGGAGGGGCAGGCGAGTATCACGGAGCCGGACGGTCGCGGGGTGATTCTGACCCGCGACGCCGCCGAGGTCGGAGATGTGATCGCCGTCACGGGCAGCCTCGGTGACTCGGCGGGCGGGCTTCGCAGGGCGCAGGCCGGTGAGCGCTTCGACGACTCGACCGAGAGGCTCCGCGCGGCCCACTTTCGCCCGGAGCCGCGACTTGCCGCCGGGCAGGCTCTCGCGAGGGCCGGAATACGCGCGGCCATGGATATCAGCGACGGGCTGGTGGGCGATCTGTCAAAGATGTGCGAGGCCAGCGGGGTGGGCGCTGTCGTGCAGGGGAATGACGTCCCTACGAGCGCAGCCTTGCGAAGCCGGTTTCCAGAAGAGTGGCTTTCCCTTGCCCTGACCGGGGGCGAGGACTATGAGCTGTTGTTCACCGGAATTGAGGACGGGGTCAGAAAGATCTGTGAGGCCGTCGACGTTCCTGTGACTATCATTGGAGAGATCGTTGAAGCGTCGCGCGGGGTGAGCGTGGTGGACGCGAATGGCGATGCGATAGAGGCGAACCAGGGAGGATGGGACCATTTCTCAACGGGTCCAGGCGGTAAAGACCGGTGACTTGGCACAGATGGACCGGGTAACCGTCAACATCGAGACGCAAGGCGGCATACGCGCAAGCGAGATCATCGCCGATCTGCGGGCGGCGGCGGAGACGCTGTACTACCCGATGACGCTGGTCGGATTCTGGGACTACCGGGCGGACATGCACCTGTGTCCGCAGGAGGAGCGACGGCAAGAATGCCCGCACCAGTTGCCCGAGGATGATCCAAGGCGCGTCGACTACCGAATGACGATGCAGCGAGAACGGCAGGGGAACCTCGAGGTGGTTTTTCCGCACGCGGGGATTGCGGTGTTTCTGTCGTAGGTGCAGAGGCGCGTCCCCCTCTCTTTATCTCTCCCCCTCCGGGGAGGGATTTTTGGGGGCTTATAACCAATCCTACACAAAATCAGCTACGTAATTGGTTGTAATTAGAACTCTCGTTTGTGTATAATAGTTCCTAAACAGGAACGACCAAACGGGGGTTTTATATGTGGAGCGGACCCGGTAAATCATATCGCAAGGGTATCACACTCATTGACGCGATTCGGAAGTTCAGCGACGAGGCTGACGCCGAAGCATGGTTCATCGAACAGCGTTGGCCGGACGGCATAAAGTGTCCTCGGTGTGATAGCGACTCGATCCACCCGCGAAAGAATCGCAAGCCTATGCCGTTTCTCTGCCGCGACTGTAGGCGGGATTTCAGCGTCAAGACCGATACGGTCATGCAGGGTTCCAATCTACCGCTCAGCAAGTGGGCAATAGCCTTCTACCTCTACTCGACGAACCTCAAGGGCGTGTCCAGCATGAAGCTCCACCGCGATCTCGGCATCAGCCAGAAGTCGGCCTGGCACATGGCGCACCGACTCCGCGAGGCATGGGACATCGGCACGGGCAAGTTCGCCGGCCCGGTCGAAGTGGACGAGCACTACGTCGGCGGGAAGGAACGGAACAAGCATGAAGCGGACAAGCTGAACGCCGGTCGCGGGCCAGTCGGCAAGACGGCTGTTGTCGGCATGAAGGACCGAGAGACGAACCAGGTCACGGCTAAAGTGGTCGAGGCGACGGACAAGCCGACGCTCCAGGGGTTCGTCTATGGACGCACGGAACCTAACGCTCAGGTCTACACAGACGAGGCAAGGGCCTACGTCGGCATCCGCCGCCGGCATGAGGCCGTCAGGCACAGCGTCAAAGAGTTCGTCCGGGGCATGGCACACACGAATGGGATGGAATCGTTCTGGTCGATGCTTCAGCGCGGCTACATAGGCGTTTATCACAAGATGAGCACCAAACACCTGCACCGCTATGTCACCGAGTTCTCAGGCCGCCACAACAGCCGCCCGCTGGACACCAACGCACAGATGGCGAAGATGGTGCGCGGGACGGTCGGTAAGCGACTGCGGTACATCGACCTTGCCGGGCCGGGGAGCACGCGCCATCCGACGATGCTATAACGGCGACTCGACACCGCGAGACCAGCGACACCTCCCTAATAGTGCTCGGCGATGTCTGATGCCTGTTCGCCTATGTTGTCCAAGTTTCGTCTAATGCCAGGAACCCGTAAACACTCGCGGCATAGGTTCCTACGAATGACCTCCACTGAGTCCTCTATGCCCTCGATGCGCTTATCGAGTGTCGGGGACCTGAGCGTGTCATGTGTCATGTCGAAATCTCGGGTGGTCATGTCTTCTCCTCACTTGAGACTGTTGCTCCGCGTCCGGCCCATTGTTGCGTGAGGGCTCGCATCGAGTTCGCGGACTAGGGCGACCTCATCCGCTGTCGGGCGATAGGGGTGCTCGTAGGTTCCGAGGTTCGGATAGAGAACCTTCTCGTGCGGGAATTCCCTTCGGGGGTCCCAAGTCCGCTCAGGCGGCACCTGCCTTTCGTCGTCCGGTTGAACTTCACTAGGTTCGTTCTCAGCCTCACGTTGCCGCTTGGCCTCAACGATGGACTCTATCAGTTTCTCGGTCCTCTCCCGCTTACCAGGCTGACAGGGGTAGGCATTTTGGTGACTCAGGTTTAGGTATGAAAGATTGTCCGCGATTCAGACGAGGTTCAGGCCATGTTTCAGGAAGCAATCAGACCCTCCGCGACCTTCTGGCATCCATTTGGTACAAAGCTGAAGGATCGCCAGAACGCTATGTGCTTTCCAAGTTTTATACCTGGTTTCATATTTTGCCTACCCCTGTCAGCGCTTACCAGGGGACAGGCGGTCTAGGCATAGCTTGCCATTGCCAATCGGTTTCATTGGCGACTTCTCCTCAAAGCCGCCGAAGCGAGTGGCACGGCATGTTCAGATTTACCGCTACCTAGCTTGACTCAGGAGACCACCGATCCTATGATGGCCGACGGGTGTAGAGGCCCTGAGTCCTCGCTTCGGCGGGGATTTCACAAAAAGAAACGGCTCCACCGTTTTCGAGGCACCCAAATCCACCACCTAGTACTTAGTTGCATTGTACAGCGTTATATATTACGCTCCGCGCATGGCTGTAGCAACGCAGATCGAATTGACTGATCACGAGCGAACGACGCTGGAGATTTGGGTGCGTGGACCGAGAACACAGCAGCGGTTTGTGCAGCGAGCCCGTATCGTGTTGGAGGCCGCGACGGGAAAGACGACCAAAGATGTCGCAACGCTGCTGCACACTCGCCCCGCTACCGTGAGCAAGTGGCGCACGCGCTTTGCCAAGAACGGACTGAAGGGGCTGGACGACGCGCCGAGACCCGGCAAGCCCCGGGTGTACGACGAGACGACCGAGCGGCGCATCCTGGCTCAGTTGGATGAGCCGCCACCCGATGGGTACACCACGTGGACGGGCAAGCTGGTAGCCGAATCGCTCGGTGACGTGTCGGCGACCTATGTCTGGCGTCTTCTCCGCAAGCGGGGCATCCACCTTCAGCGCCGTCGGAGTTGGTGCGTGAGCACCGATCCACAGTTTGCCCAGAAAGCGGCGGACATCGTGGGACTCTACCTGGACCCGCCCGAAAACGCTGTGGTCATCAGTGTGGATGAGAAGCCGTCCATCTAGGCGTTGGAACGATCCCAGGGGTGGCTCCGACTCCCTAACGGAGAGGCGGTGCGGGGACATTCTCACGAGTACAAGCGACACGGCACGACGACCCTGTTCGCTGCCCTCGAGGTGCACACGGGCAAGGTCAAGGTGGGCCACTACCGCCGCAAGCGCCGACGGGAGTTCCTCGACTTCATGAACCGCATAGTGGGGCAGTACCCCGATACCGAGCTTCACGTCGTGCTGGACAACTTCGTCACGCACAAGCCCAAGGATGATCGTTGGCTTGCCCGCCATCCGTTGGTGAACTTCCACTACACACCCACCCATGCTTCGTGGCTGAACCAGATTGAGGTCTGGTTCAGCATCCTCACTCGGTCTGTCCTGCGACATCTCAGCGCTACCAACCCCAAGCAGGTGTGCCGGGCCATCGACCGCTTCACTGATGCGCGCAATGAGAGCCCAATCCCTTTCGAGTGGACCAAGAGCGTTGTCGGACCCGGAAACCTCAAAACACGTTACTCTCAATTATGACACTAGGTACTAGTGTCATGAGTCGTAAGTAGGCAGTATAATAATGGGCATGAGTTGACTCTGTTGTAGGAGGAAGTCATGCCCCGTGGTAGACCGTTGGCACCGTTGGAGATCGGCATAGAGGAGCGAGAAACCCTGGAGAGATTGGTCGCGCGTCGGAAGACGGCGCAAGCGCTGGCCCAACGCGCCCGGTTGATACTTGGCTGCGCCGAAGGTAAGTCCAACAAGACAGTGAGTGCTCAAGTGGGGCTCTCTCCCCAGACCGTGGGGAAGTGGCGTCGTCGGTTTCTCGAAAGAGGCTTGGATGGGCTCTTGGACGAACCGAGGCCCGGCGCTCCCCGCAAGATCACCGACGCCGACGTCGAGAAAGTCGTCACTCTGACACTGGAAACGACACCTGACGACGCTACTCACTGGAGCACTCGTTCGATGGCCAGCCGCACCGGCATGAGCCAGAGCGCCATCAGCCGTATCTGGAGAGCGTTCTCTCTTCAACCTCATCGCACAGAGACCTTCAAGCTGTCCACCGATCCTCTCTTCATCGAGAAGGTCCGAGACATCGTGGGACTGTACCTCAACCCACCGGACAAGGCTCTTGTACTGTGCGTAGACGAAAAATCGGGTATCCAAGCGCTGGACCGTACCGCGCCTTTGTTGCCCATGCGTCCAGGCCAAGTCGAGAGACGTACTCACGACTACGCTCGGCACGGAACCACCGACCTGTTCGCGGCCCTTGACGTAGCTACTGGCAGGGTGATCGGCTCCTGCCAACGGCGCCATCGTTCGGTGGAGTTCCGCAAGTTCCTTGACAAGATCGATGACTCTGTACCCCCAGACCTCGATGTGCACATCATCCTCGACAACTCCTCAACCCACAAGACCGCGCTTATCCAACGATGGCTGGTTAAGCGGCCCCGTTACCATCTCCACTTCACTCCCACCAGTTCATCATGGCTCAATCTTGTGGAGCGCTGGTTCGCCGCGCTGACGGACAAGCAGCTCAGACGGGGTGTCCACCGCAGTACACGCGAGCTTGAGGAAGCGATCCTTCACTACATCGAGTCTACCTGTGCCGATCCCAAGCCTTTCCGATGGACAAAAACGGCTGACGAAATCCTAGCCTCACTAGCAAGATATTGCATGCGAACTTATGACTCAGGACACTAGTGTCCCGAATTGTAAGTTCACCGCATAATTCAAGAGCGCCCTTCGACGGGCTCAGGGCGAACGGGATAATCACAATACGTTCGTGGTGAGCTTGTCGAACCACGAAGATCAGGTCTAGCGTATATCACATCAATATAAGGAACTTGCAATTCGGGACACTAGTGTCATGAGTCGTAAGTAGGAAGTATAATAATGGGCATGAGTTGACTCTGTTGTAGGAGGAAGTCATGCCCCGTGGTAGACCGTTGGCACCGTTGGAGATCGGCATAGAGGAGCGAGAAACCCTGGAGAGATTGGTCGCGCGTCGGAAGACGGCGCAAGCGCTGGCCCAACGCGCCCGGTTGATACTTGGCTGCGCCGAAGGTAAGTCCAACAAGACAGTGAGTGCTCAAGTGGGGCTCTCTCCCCAGACCGTGGGGAAGTGGCGTCGTCGGTTTCTCGAAAGAGGCTTGGATGGGCTCTTGGACGAACCGAGGCCCGGCGCTCCCCGCAAGATCACCGACGCCGACGTCGAGAAAGTCGTCACTCTGACACTGGAAACGACACCTGACGACGCTACTCACTGGAGCACTCGTTCGATGGCCAGACGCACCGGCATGAGCCAGAGCGCCATAAGCCGTATCTGGAGAGCGTTCTCTCTTCAACCTCATCGCACAGAGACCTTCAAGCTGTCCACCGATCCTCTCTTCATCGAGAAGGTCCGAGACATCGTGGGACTGTACCTCAACCCACCGGACAAGGCTCTTGTACTGTGCGTAGACGAAAAATCGGGTATCCAAGCGCTGGACCGTACCGCGCCTTTGTTGCCCATGCGTCCAGGCCAAGTCGAGAGACGTACTCACGACTACGCTCGGCACGGAACCACCGACCTGTTCGCGGCCCTTGACGTAGCTACTGGCAGGGTGATCGGCTCCTGCCAACGGCGCCATCGTTCGGTGGAGTTCCGCAAGTTCCTTGACAAGATCGATGACTCTGTACCCCCAGACCTCGATGTGCACATCATCCTCGACAACTCCTCAACCCACAAGACCGCGCTTATCCAACGATGGCTGGTTAAGCGGCCCCGTTACCATCTCCACTTCACTCCCACCAGTTCATCATGGCTCAATCTTGTCGAGCGCTGGTTCGCCGCGCTGACGGACAAGCAGCTCAGACGGGGTGTCCACCGCAGTACACGCGAGCTTGAGGAAGCGATCCTTCACTACATCGAGTCTACCTGTGCCGATCCCAAGCCTTTCCGATGGACAAAAACGGCTGACGAAATCCTAGCCTCACTAGCAAGATATTGCATGCGAACTTACGACTCAGGACACTAGTTCGGTGGCTACGAATAGTCTCAGCATGTAGTCAATCGCGCTCGCTTCGAAGGATCGGGCGATGAGGCCGGACTTGGCCGATGAGTGGAAATCAACTGAATACGTGTGATCACCGCGACTTAGACACCCAGCCGCCGGATCCGCACAGCTAACTCAGGTCTCGGAACAGGGCATCTCGGATCGTCCCGCATCGCTTCAAGCACCGCCACGACCTGGGGCGTCGATAGAATGCCGGCATCCAGCATGCTGTCGACGACCCACAGCGCATCCCGATGTACGATCCCTTTGGATTGAGCGACGCTGCGCATGGTCCTGTCCTCCGTCAGCAGGGGCCATCCTTGACGGTCTGCTATTGCGAGAGCAAATGAATCCACCAAGCTCAGGGCTGGTCGCTCGGACTGATAGACGATGGCGGTTTCCACTCCTTCGGCATCCAGTGATTCCACCCTCAGTCCAAAGCCGAGCAGGTCCTGTCGGCTGTACGCACCCAGGTCAATCAGCTCCTCATGAAAGAGCAGATCCGGCACTGCGAACTGAAACTCAAGCTGGAACATCCTATCCAGCAGTTCTCGCTTTGAGAACTCGATCAGGATGGAACTGTCGCTGACGAGGACCTTCATCCATACCCCTATGCCGCCGAACCAGCCATGATGCCTTCGATCTCACTGACTCTCAGTCTGAGCAACTCCGCAGCCTTTGATTCCGAAATCTCATTCTCTGCCAGTGCTCTCAAGCACAGGCGGCGAAAACGCGTGGGGCTCTCCTCTCGTTCAAGAGGACATGGCTCATCGGTCCTCCAACTGCTTCCAATGCCGCTGAATATGTCCTGATACGTGGATTGCGTGATGATGCCCAGCTCACGCATACGGACGACCAGAGACGCAGCGCTGATGCCGAACATCTGCTTGATCTCGACAAGTTCAGCGAAGCCGAAGTTCAAGCGTCGCCGTCCCACTTCACGTACCAGTTCTTCCTCGGGCGCAAGAAAGGCACCGGCAAAGCGATTGCAGGCTTTTTCTTCCGGGACATTAGGCGTGATGCTCAGAACCAGGTGCCCCAATTCGTGGGCAATGGTGAACCGTTGACGTTCGAGAGACTTGGTCGTGGAGCAGACCACGACTGGCACGTCGGCTCCACCCAACCTGCGGACGCGAGAACTCAGGCCATCCACCGAACCGGGTAAGCTGAACTTGAAAACCTTAATGCCCCGCTCCTCCAGCAGCGAGGTGATGTCCGGAATCGGCCCACCGCCAAGATTCCAAGCGACCCGAATCGAAGCGGCTGCCCACTCAGTATCCTCGACAGCGGTGATTCGGTAGGGCGCTCCGTCCGGCTCCTCCAGCCCTGTGGTGTCGATTCCCAGGACCTCCTCCACCTGCAGGTAGCGGTCCACATGATCGAGAACCTCTCCCTCCACCGCCGCGCGGTCCCGTGCTCTGGTAGAAACCAGTTTCCTGAACTCAACCGACTCAAGGGAGACCCTTGAAGGGCTCAAGAGATGACTCAAGGGCACCTCGAGGGCTTCGGCCAGCGCTATGGCCACGGTTGAACTCGGCATCATCTCTCCTCGTTCGTACTTGCCGATCGCCTGAGCTGACACGATGCCTCCCATGCCTGAGGACAATGCCCGTAGCGACAGTCCACTACGTTTTCTGGCGAGCTTGAGACGTTCGCTTAACATGGCCCCCTCCTTTCGGTTTACATTATATGATATAATATGCTCAAATGTAAACTAGGGCGCACGGGTCGTGGAGGCCATGTCCTGCCAGCGCCCTTGGCCCAGCAGGACACATGACTATATGATATAATATGCTCAAATGTAAACTAGGGCGCACGGGTCGTGGAGGCCATGTCCTGCCAGCGCCCTTGGCCCAGCAGGACACATGACTAGTCAATGGAGGAACTATAGAGATGCCCGGCGACTGCACAACCACCGCACGGTCGATGAGCGCGGGGATAGCGCTGTCATCGGCATCGACGGATTCCCCGAACGCCGCCTCCGTGGAGCCTCGGCATGTCTGAGCGGACCAGCAAGGGGCGTCTGATCGTCTTCGAGGGACCTGACGGTGTCGGAAAGTCCACACTTTCTCTTGCCCTCGCCGATAGGCTCAGAGCAATAGGTCTTCCGTGTCAGCACTTATCCTTTCCCGGGAAGGATGTGGGAACCGTCGGCCGGCTAGTCTATGACGTCCACCACGACCCGGTTAGGTACGGCGTAAAAGAGATATCGGCAGCCAGCCTGCAAGCCCTACACATCGCTGCACATCTGGATGCGATTGAGCAACGCATCCTGCCTGACCTCAGCAAGGGTCGTTGGGTGATCCTTGACCGGTTCTGGTGGTCCACTTGGGTCTATGGATGTGTCGCTGGCGTCGAGAGGACGACTTTGGACGTCCTTATCCAGGTGGAGCGTCTCCATTGGAAGGGTGTTCAGCCCGATGCTGTCTTCTTGATAGACCGGTCCAACGATTCTTTCGACAGCGACAATCGGGTTCAACTCCGGGAAACCTATCAGGTCCTCTGCAGCAGCGAGATGAACCGGTACCCCGTCCATCAGATTCAGAATGACAAGCCAGTCGACGAGTCTGTGAATCGCGTGCTTGGAGTGCTTCGAGGCCTCATTCCCAATGCAGTGGACAGGAACTTGCCGGACCGGAACAGCTTGGCACAGGCCCAGAGCGGGCAGTTGTCTCTTCTGTCGCATGACGGAAGAGCCCCTTCGGTCTTCACCAAACTAGGCGGCGCCAACCCGACAGCTGTCTACGAAAGCTACTGGAAGTTCGCGGTAGAGCGGCAAGAGGTGTTCTTCCGAAAGCTGGAAGGACGTGCCGCCCCCTGGACAGACGATCCAATCATCGCCCGGCACAAGTTCACGAATGCGTATAGAGCATCAGACCGTGTAAGCCAGTTCCTCATAAGACATGTTGTCTATGAGGGCGACCAGAGTCCGGAGGAGCTGTTCTTTCGCACGATCCTCTTCAAGCTCTTCAACAAGATCGAAACCTGGGAGATGTTGCGAGATCGGCTATCGACGATTTGCTACGCCGACTACTCCTTCCAGAAGTACGACAGCGTGCTTACGGATGCTCAGGCATCGGGCACTCGAATCTACTCGGGAGCATACATGATGCCGTCGGGCCGAAGCTCGTTTGGCCATTCTCAGAAGCATCGCAACCACCTCATGCTGCTGGAACGGATGATGGGGGATGAGGTACCCCAAAGGATCGCCGACGCATCCAGCATGGAAGAGGCATTCGAGATTCTCAGGTCGTATCCGACAATCGGCGATTTCCTGGCCTATCAGTTCGTGACGGACCTCAACTATGGCGATCTCACTAATTTCTCCGAGATGGAGTTTGTAGTTCCGGGGCCAGGAGCGCTGGATGGCATCCGCAAGTGCTTCAGCGACCTCGGCGGTCTAACTGAGGCAGACACCATCAAGGCCGTCACGGAAAGACAGGAGAGGGAGTTCGAGAGACTGGGCATAAGATTCCGATTCCTGGGAGGGCGGCAGCTACAGCTGATCGACTGTCAGAATCTCTTCTGCGAGGTGTCCAAGTATGCCCGAGTGAAGCATCCGGATATCAGAGGGGTCAGCGACCGCAAGCGAATCAAGCAGATCTACCGTCCTTCAGGGACGCCTATTTCTTACTGGTACCCACCCAAGTGGGGCATCAATCATCTGATTCCTTCTCAAGGAGGGTCGGCATGATCCCGCTCTTTCAGGGTGCAACGGCAGATGATGTGTGGCAGCAGGTGGCCCAGGCGCTTCGACAGTCGGACGGAGTCGCTGCTCAAAACGGTAGAGGCGGGTCGACCAGGGAAATCCTTCATGCTGCAATCTCCATTGAGGACCCGCGGCAGCGTTGGGTAGTGTCGAGACGGCCAGCCTTGAACCCCGCGTTGGCTCTTGCCGAGGTCGTGTGGATCATGACTGGCCGAAGCGACCTGGCATTCCTGGAATTCTGGAGCAAGGAGTACAGAAAATTCGCTGGGGACGGGCCAGAGCTACACGGGGCATACGGTTATCGCATACGTCGCCATCTCTCCATAGACCAGTTGGACCGAGCCTACTGAGTCCTACTAAGTAACCCCGACTCCAGGCAGGTTGTCCTTCAGATATGGGACGCCGAAGTCGACATGCCGAACCCTGATGGGACGCCGGTCAATGCCGACATCCCGTGCAACGTGACGTCGGTGCCCAAGGTCCGCGACGGCAGGCTTGAGTGGCTGCAGGTGATCCGGAGCAATGACGTGTTTCGTGGCCTTCCGTACAACCTTGTTCAGTTCACCAGCCTACAGGAAATATTGGCCGGATGGTTGAACATCGAGTGCGGTACGTACAACCAGGTCAGCGACAGCCTACATGTCTACGAGCGGAACGCCGATAGCGTGCTGGCCTCATACCCTTTGCCAGAGGTTGCCCCCAATGCCGACAATCTGGCGCTCCCTAGGGATGAGTCAGACCGAGTCTTCAGAGAACTCGAAGGCCGCATCGAGGAGCTGATTGACCCGGACCTAAGACCAGGCGAGCTCAAGAGGTTGGCAACATGGGAATCAGCTCCTCAAGCCTACCAAAACATCATGACGGTCCTTGTCGCTGAAACATTCCGACGCCAGGGCGATCCAGATTCGGCTGTCGAGGCGATGTCCTTCTGCACTAACCCTGCATATCAACAACTCTGGACGCAGTGGCTCGCCAGGACATCTGGACGGAAGCATGCACCCGAGTCATCCTCCGGCGTCGGAGTCGGACTGAGAAGCTGCTGAGGGGAGATTGGACCATGAACCAACCGATCAAGATCACCGAGTTGTTCGCCAAGTTTCGGCTGGAGAAGGTGAAGCTGGGTCCTAGTTGGGCCAACGCTGAGGTCGCAATTGACGCTGGTGACAGCGACGCCGCTTGGGAGCTCTATGTCGAGATGCTGACCAGGGTGGTCACCCAGCCTCTCCCGGTTGAGACAGGGGACGAGGAGACCGCCCTAGACAGTATCTACTCGCTGTTCCCCATCACCCGTGAGGTATTGCGTCGACGCGGCAGACGGGCCATCAACTTCACGAAGATCGCAGTTCCTATCTTGAACCAGATCGTCCGGCCCTTTACGGCAAAGTGGCACGGCAAGCGCCTGGCCGGAGACCTGGCAGACGAGGACATACGCAATGAGTTCAGAGATGAGCTGGCGACCTTGCAAGAGGACCTGCGCAACTACAATCGCATGCTGGCAGGCATAGCCGGCGTGGAAGACCTCACAGACCTGGAGAAGGACCCGAGGGCGGAATGATGCCGAGAAGACGCCGACACAACGTTTTCGTCAGCTACTACCACGACCAGGACCAGCGGGACAGAGAGAGATTTGTTCGCATGATGGGCGACAACATCATTGACCGGTCAGTGAACATCGGAGACATACCCGGTCCGAACCCTCCCACCGAAGCCACACTTCAGCGGATTCGGGAAGAGTTCATTGCCCAGGTATCGGTTACGGTTGTGCTGATAGGACGGTGCACCTGGCAGCGAAAGTTCGTTGACTGGGAGATTGGGGCCTCTCTCAGGGACACTCGGTCGAATCCCCGATGCGGACTCCTGGGTATCCTTCTGCCCGGTCATCCGGACTATGGGAGAACCTCATATCGTAGCCAGCTGATTCCGCCGAGATTGGCGGACAACTGCGACGGGGACGACCCATTCGCATCAATCCACGACTGGGCAGATGATCCGGATGTGGCACGAGGCTGGATTCACGGCGCATTCCTCAGGCGAAAGCGGCAACCCGATCCTGACAATACCCGTCTTCCATTCGGGAGAAACTGGAACGGTAACTGTATAGAGGGTTGGCAGTGATAGGCCGCATTTGCACTGCGGTACGAAAAGAAGAGAGAAAAGGGGGTAGATACCATGACCGACGACATACGCAACGTCTTCATCAGTCACATTCACGAGGATGATGAGGGCATCGACAAGATCAAAGGGCTTGCCGAAAAGCATGGAATGACGGTCCGAAACGGTTCGGTCACTTCGGACAGACCCAATTCAGCGACCAACGAGGACTACATCAAATACCAGATTCTGGCGCCGCGCATCAGATGGTCCAGCGTGCTCGTCGTGTACATTTCGCCAGACACCAAACACAGTTGGTGGGTGGATTGGGAAATCGAGTACACCCACAGCCAGGGCAAGAGGGTTGTAGGCGTATGGAAATGGGGAGCGAAGGAGTACGAGGTTCCGGAAGCGCTCACGCGCCATGGTGATGCCGTTGTCGGATGGAACGGAGAGAGCATCGTCGATGCGATCAATGGAGCTTCCGACGAATGGCGACAGCCAGATGGGTCTCCTTGGGACTACCGTGCCATCAAACGCTATGCCTGCCGATAAGACGCCATGCCCGCCAGGCTGTACTCATACATTGTGGCGAGGGACTACGGATTCGCTCCGAATCCGTTCCATGGGTTTTGCACCCTGGCGACGTGCAAGCCACAGATACGCAAGAAAGCTGAGATAGGAGACTGGATCATAGGCACTGGCTCGAAGTCGAAAGGCAGGGACGGACGCCTTGTCTACGCGATGAGGGTCACCGAAGCCATGTCGTTCGATGAATACTGGGCTGATAGTCGCTTCCTCCGAAAGCGTCCTGACATGCACGCCAGTATGAAGAAGGCCTTCGGGGACAACATCTACCACCGCGAGAGCGACACAGCCCCGTGGCGCCAATTGGATTCGCACCACAGCCATGAAGACGGGCGGCAGAACAATAGGAACGTCCAGAACGACACACAGGTCAACCGCATGCTCGTCAGCGACGACTTCATCTACTGGGGAGGTAGCGGCCCACTACTACCTCATTTTCGCGGGGAGACCGTTTGCCACAGCACGCAGGGACATAGATGCAACTTCCCCAGCGAGGTGGTTGAGGACTTCGTTGCTTGGCTTCGTAGCTTCGACGACAGCGGGTACTGCGGCATCCCCTTAGAGTGGATTTGAGCTGACTTGTCAACGTCCATACGCACTCCGTGAAGACAGCCGAACGTCATCTACATGGCGGACTCCGGAGGCGTCCAGCTGAAGGCGTAGTGCCTGAATCCGGTCGATACCCTCTGAAGGACATCGTGACTGGGACGGTCAAGCAGGTCGCCTTGTAACGGGTACAGAACGAACCTGTATTAGGTTCTGTGTATAGTCCAACTGGGTCCCAGTCAAAAATGGTCGACCATTTTTGGTGGGCTAGCGTGTCCTGTACTGCGAACTTTTCGCTGGGAGGTGGCGCTGTAGGGCGGGGCCCGCCAGATCACTCGAACCAGTAGCGGAGATCGGCAAATCACTCCCCCATTGCCACGACAAACTATAGCCGAATCAAAAGCCCAACCGGGATAGGACAGGTTGCTCAACGACCTTCAAGGCTCCCATTCTGGCTCTGCATTCTACGCAAGGCGCGTAAGGGCGGGCGATACAGTGGTACATACATTGGCCGTATTCTCATCAACTGAAGACAAGAACCGGATTCTGCGAGGGCAAAGAATTAGTCCTCTAGGCAGATTAACTCAGCCCTCCGGTCCCGGAAGGTGCCCCAGACTCGCTCTATGGGTCCCTTCGCCTGTGGACTGATATCCAGCTCCTTCACGGCTCTGCCGAAACGCTTCTATTGAATATGGTGTGGGACTGGTCCCTCCCCATTGTTCGAACAAGATAGATCGCCGTTCGGACGTCGGACAAGGTTGTAGCCGACGGGCCTGCTCCAACCACATGTCTATTCCCCATCTGCTGACCGGAATACGTGCGAACGATCCGGTCTCGGCTGCAGGATCGTAGTTTGGGAGGAATCCGAGAACCCTATTGCGCTCATCTGCGACAGCTCGAAGTAGGGCGAGGAGGATAGCCCCGATAGCTCGGTCGAGGGGAAGTGACCGATACCGAGTAAAGTCACTCGGATGTTCAATCGGGCAACTTATACCAATTTAGGGAAAAGAGATCGGAAAGTATCTATCGATGTTCTTATGATCTATCCATGATCGGACCAACACACTACGTTGGAGGGCATCGGATGATTGGTCGGCCTGTTCGGATCAATTGGCGTAAAGAGGATACGCCGGAGACGCTGAAGGCAGCCTACCTGGCACAAAGGGACAGCATTTTGCGAACTCGGCTTCATGGACTATGGCTGGTACGGTCGGGTTGGCGGCTCGGTGAGGCGGCGAGAGTGGTGGGGGTGCATGAGCGAACGGTTCAGACGTGGGTGCGCTGGTACAGAGAGGGAGGTGTGAAGAAGGTGCTCGCTCACAAGATGGGAGGCAGAGGCCAGCCGCGCTATCTGAGTGTTGAGCAAGAGCGGGAGTTGACCGAGGAGGTGTCCACGGGACGATTCCGTACAGCGGGAGAGATCAGGAACTGGATAGAGTCCGAGTACGCAGTCAGCTACACGTCGGGCAGCGTGTACACGCTGCTGGCGAGGTTGGGGTGCAGTCCGAAGGTGCCTCGTGGTACTCATGAGAAGGCGGACGCAGCGGGACAAAGGTCCTGGAAAAAGGGGGGCTCTGTCGCGCACTCGCCGATGCTGAGGTGAGTTCGGATACGGCGTTTGGCTTTGCCGACGAGATGCGCGTGGGGCTGCGGGGGATGGTGCGCAGAGTCTGGGGTCGTCGTGGAGTGAAGGTGGTGCAGCGGGTGCAGGTAGTATACAGGTGGACGTACCTGTTCTTGGCCCTAGACGTTCAGAGGGGGAGGCTGGTGTAGAGGTGGATCGACTCGATGAGGTCTGAGGACATAGCGGGGGCGCTCGATGACCTGAAGCGTCGTGCGGACATCGAGGCGCTGGTATGGGACGGGGCGCGTGGTCACCGTGGAGAGGCGGTGCGGAACGTGGGGCTGTCGACGATCATACAGCCTGCTTACAGTCCTGAGTTGAACCCTGTCGAGCGGGTGTTCGAGGAGGTGCGTCGATGGGTTGAAGGGAAGGTGTATGGGAGCATCGAAGAGAAGATGGAAGCAGTTGAGGCGTATCTCAGTGAACTGGGTTCTGATCCCGGTCGTGTACGGTCGCTGACGGCCTGGGACTGGATAGAACGCACCATGCGAAACCTCCCCACACACTATGCGACCTCATCACACTGAATTGGTATTATACTAATTCGTCATGGCTGCGCCATAATCCTTCAAGTCCAGCGCGCGTAACAGAAACCGCCCACCGTCATTCCGGCGAAGGCCGGAATCCAGAAAGTTCAGTCAGCCAGAATACGGTGGCATTGGCACGAATTGGTATTACTTCAAGCACACTTGCCGAGAGATCAGAGGCGTTGTTATCCGCGAACTGGTTAAGGTTGGCGAAAGGAACACGCTCGAAACGATCAGACGTCGGCGAGCGTTGGGGGTTGTCCGAGGTCGCTCAAGGAATTCGTCTGATCTAGCAACGGCTCATGCGTTACGAGGGTCGAGGCAACGTAGAAGGATGCTGATACTTCCGAGCGCAGCCAGAGAACCAGAGCTCGCCCAAAATCGTGATCACATCACGCCACTGGCACAGACCGGCGAATCCGAATTCAAATGGCCTTACCGTATAAAACGACCGGACTATCGCTTGCCCCTCCGTCCGCTTCTTCCTAGCGGGCCATGCGATAGTCCGAGTCGTTCCGGTTTAGCCTACCAGCGGGAACCCCCGCCGTATCCACCACCGCCGCCGTATCCACCGCCACCGCCGCCGCCGCGACCACCACCACGGCCGCCCTCACGTGGCTTGGACTCGTTGACCGTCAACGTCCGGCCACTTTGCTCGGTGCCGTTCAGGGCTGCGATAGCCGCCTCGGCCTCTTGCTGCTGCGGCATCTCGACGAAGCCGAAGCCACGAGAACGGCCCGAGTCACGGTCTGTTACGACCCTGGCAGACTGCACCTCGCCATGATTGGCGAAGGCGGCCTCCAAAGTCTGATCTGTCTCATCGAACGATAGGTTGCCCACATAAATGTTCATGTGACGCTCCTGTGTACTGAAATCTCCGTCATCGTAGCAAGCGTCACATTCGGTCCTGAGGCTAAGTAGCTTGGGGAAAAAGGGGAAGCGGAACGGGGTTGCATCTGATTGTGGAGTCAGTGACATTATAGCACACTATCACAATCCATACTGTCAACTCTGAATCCGTTTCGATGGAGTAGGAGAGGAATCAGGCGGTATGTGACTCGGCAAGCCCAGCCAACGGCGGAGAATTCATCTACAAGATCCTTGCGCAATGTCATGCGGGCAGGGGGTCGAGCCCACCCGTTCCGGAGAATACCGCAAGAACGGCCAAGTTTGGATTGACCAGAAGAACGGGGCCGTGATTCGTCGGTTTGTCGGATACGACCGCTACGCCGGCCCACGTGTAAGGAGCAGTTTGCCTGCCAGTTGGGGTTGGCCATCGAGACTCAAACTATCATCTCGCTGTGAGGCAACACGACTGCACAATGTAATCGGCGGTGTGCGTCTTGGGCGTCGGGCGCTCTTAGTCTCGGGCGCGTGCTTCATCGCGGCGTTGACGCCTGCGGTTCGTAGGGGAGAGTTCAGTCTTGCGAAGGCGTAAGTTTTGAGGAGTAACCTCCACCAGCTCGTCGTCAGATATGAACGCCAAGGCCTCCTCCAGGCTCATCCTTACCGTGGCGTTCAGACGTTTGGTCACGTCGGCCGTTGATGAACGCATGTTGGTTAGCTTCTTTTGCTTGCAGACATTGACTTCGATATCGCCATCACGGCGGTGGGAGCCGACGATCATGCCCTGGTAGACCATGGCGCCCGGGTCGATGAAGGTGTCGCCTCTACCCTGGGCGTTGAGTAGACCATACGTGACGGACAGACCGGCTTCGGATGCCACGATCACGCCGCCGCGCTGGGTCTTGATTTCACCCTCCACCGACTCGTACGAAGTAAAGACACTGCTTTGCACACCGTCTCCCCGGGTGGTGCGGAGAAAGAAAGCGTTGAATCCGATCAATCCACGGGTAGGTATTTTGTACTCCATATGGACGCGCCCGTTCTCCCCGTACCGCATATCCCGGAGCTGGCCGATGTGCGAAACAAGATACTCGGTCAGGGCCCCCAGGAACTTTTCATGGGTGCTGATATCCAAGATCTCGTAGGGCTCGTATATCTTACCATCGATAACTTTTGTGACGGGTGCGGGCCGGGACACCTGAAATTCGAACTGTTCGCGGCGCATGGTCTCGACCAGGATGGACAGGTGCAACTCTCCCCGACCGGCGACGACGAATGAGTCGGGGCTGGCGGTGGTCTCCACCCGCAGGCTGACGTTGGTCCGCAGTTCTCTCATCAGACGTTCGTGGAGACTGCGGGAAGTGCAGTAAGTACCCTCTCGGCCCATGAAGGGCGAGGTGCTGACCCCGAAGGTCATCCGTACCGTCGGCTCGTTGATGTCGATAGACGGCAGAGCCTCGGGGTTTTCAGGGGAGGCGAGCGTGTCGCCGATGGACACGCCCTCAGGACCGGTCACAGCCACGATATCCCCGGCATGGGCTTCGGATACGTCTACTCGCTCCATACCGTGGAACACAAATATGCGCTCCAAATTGTGGGTGGTGGCCCCGGCGTCGCGACCCAGCAAAGCCACTTCGTCGCGCAGCTTGAGAGTGCCATTGGTGATCCTGCCCACGGCTACCTGTCCAAGATGGTTGTCGTAGTCCAGTGCCGCAACCAGCATTTGCAACGGGGCGCTAGGATTCCCCGTGGGTGGAGGCACCGAATCCAGGATCGCTTCAAAAAGGGGCTGCATATCCGTCCCCGGGGTGTTCGGGTCCGTGGTGGCGTAACCTTGGCGTGCCGATGCGTACAGGACAGGAAAGTCCAGTTGGTCCGTACTGGTAGCCAGTTCCAAGAACAGGTCCTGGACCATCCCGACCACCTCTGCCATCCGTGCTTCAGGGCGGTCTATCTTGTTTATGACTACCATCGGGGTGACGTTCTGTTGGAGGGCTTGGCGCAGCACGTATGTAGTCTGGGGCATCGGCCCGTCTACCGCGTCGACCAACAGCAGACAGCCGTCGGCCATATTCATGACACGTTCCACCTCGCCGCTAAAGTCGGCGTGGCCCGGCGTGTCGATGACATTGATCCTAACGCTCCCGTAGGAGACCGAAGCGTTCTTAGCCAAGATGGTGATGCCACGCTCCCGCTCCAGGGGGTTGGTGTCCATTATCAAGGCGCCGACCTGCTGATGAGCCCGGAAGACCTGACCCTGCTTCAACAGCGCATCGACCAGAGTGGTCTTGCCATGGTCCACGTGGGCTATGATGGCCAGGTTACGGATCGCGTCGTTCTGAAAGTCGCTCAAATCAATACTCCCAATATGCCATGATAGCATTGGGTGGATTTCCGGAATATGATTTCTTGAGTACCGGTGCGTCTACCGCCTGATCCTCGAGATCGCCGGGCAACGCCCACGGAAGAGCAGATTCGCCCTCGTGGTGGGGTTCCAGAAGGTGAAGCCGTGATGTGGAGGGGACGTTCACGATGCGTCGGTTGTCCAGCGAGTCGCCAGGAGATGGAACGTCCTGCTCTACCCGGGGCCGGAGGCTGTGTAATAACCGCTCGCAACGCCCTGAGCGCCTAACATCGGCACCAACTGCTCGCGGATCATGAGCATCCTGCCGTCCGGTCCTTGGTTAACCTCTGTCTGTACCAAGCCGAAGGTACGAAAGCGGGGCCGCCAAGGGGCCGCTGGGCATCACGCTCGCAGCGGCGCGCTAACGTGATGCAGGTATTGCAGTATCTCTCGTTGCGACTGAACCACGCCCGTCTCGTGGTATGAGACCAAATGCTCCCTGCAGAATGGCCTGATGATCTTTTGCGCTTCCTTCAACCGGTTCCGGGGCATGCTAGGGAACAGGTGGTGCTCGATCTGGTAGTTCAGCCCGCCGTATAGGAGGTCATTTAGGGGACTCGACTTCACGTTCCTGGATGTAAGCACCTGCCTTCTCAAGAAGTCGAGCTGCGGCTTCCCGTTCAGCATCAGCATACCCTTGTGATTGGGGGCGAACGTCGAGCCAATGTATAGTCCTACTAGCAACTGATTGACTGCGATAAACAACAACCCCTGCCAGACCGGCAAGGACAAGAACACCAGACCGGCGTAGACACCGATGTGGCCGACCATCATTATCGGCTCGGCGATGGGGAACTTCAGCCTGTTTGTGAGTATGTACCGGATACCCGAGAACTTGAGCACGAATCCCTCGAAGCAGAGCAGCGCATAAAAGAGAAAGGCCTGGTACCTGACGATCAGCCGGGCGACTCCCGTCTTGCCGCGAGCCTGGTCTTCCGAGAAAGCGACCACTGGGATTTCGATGTCGGGATCCATGTCCAGATCATTGGGATTACTGTGGTGCTCATTATGCTTTTCGACCCACCAACTGCGGTTGATGCCGATCAAGAGGCTCACGAACAGGCCGAGAAAATCATTATTTCGGCTCGATCGGAACACCTGTTTGTGGCCCAAATCGTGTCCAGCGTAGCTTAGCTGCACGATGATGAACGCTAGAAAGGCTGCGTTCATCATTTGTAGCCAACCGCTGTCCACAAGCGTCAGGACCGTGACACTCAGCACCAGCAAGCCTATGTTCACGGCCATCTTGACGGCGTAATGCCCTGGGTTCTTTTCTAAGAGTCCCGCATCTTTGACAAGCCGCTTCAGATGCGCATATTCGGTTGACTCCAACTTCTGCATCTCATTACCAAGAGGTGCGCCACCCGGCGCACCGGCCATCTCGTCAGTTGCCACGATTCCCATTCCATTCGCCACCTTTCGATTTAAGCCTATTTCACACGGAGATGGCCGCCGATCTCGGCGGCCATCTCTACAGGGCTGACTGGGGTGCCAGAACTCGAACTTAGAAACTCTACGTCCCGAACATAGCGCACTATCAGTCTGGGGAATGATAGGACTCGCCGGGTGGACGTACTTGGTTGAGTGGTCAGTAACGACGTTTTCGTAAGGTTGAAGTCAGACTTAGTGCCCTGGCGGACGATTCAGATGAGGGACTTGCGGGACTCGGAAGCCTCCTCAGGCCATCTTGGGCGCACTACGCCTTTCCTATTGCAGCAAACAACGCCGGTTCTTCGTTAACGCCGGCAGGGTCGTAGCTGTTTTCCATCGGATTCATAACCAGAAACCAACGGACTACAGTATTGTATTCGAACTCCTCGCAGAACGCTCGCTCACTACGCACCGAGTACAGGGAGATGAACAGAAATGCTCTCAGCAATCCCTCCGGCGGGACGGACGCTTGGCCCACCTTCAAGTGCATGCGGTCGCATTCGGACGAAAGGCGCACCAACGCCTCCTCAGGCCACGGCTTTGATGAGCCGAAGAGGATGGTCCTTTTGGACCTGCTCCTCCAAGTCCACGAATGCCAGCATCGTCGCCTGAGGGTCACGTCTCCCACTCATGTGCCGGATACCTCCATTGTGCCATGGAGGTATCCCACCTCATAGAATTGTTTCTCCGCAACCTGATAGTGATCCTGGCCGGAGTAGATCCACATGGGTTCCGCACTGCCAACTCTGGCGAACCCGTACTTGTTGCTGAAGTCGTTGCCCCGCCATCTGCAACAAGCACATACTGATGGTTTCGTTTAGTTCATAGGCATAGAGTTGTCAAGTTCGGAGCGAACGGCCTATTGAAAAAGTAGGGTACAGACGGCTCTCTTTCTGTATCTGCTCTTCTGGGCTCAGGAAACTTTGAATTGGAGTGAGCTGGCACTAATCTGACGGCTCTTGTGTGTCGGTCTCATTGGTCGACATTTCGTTGTACTTGACGCTATTCGGACGGCGCGCCAACAGGTGCAACCACTCCCAAGGTTCAGGAGGCCCCGTAGATAAGTCGAGCCTACGCACCGCCATTTTTCGATTATGCGCCACAGCCGATATGTATCCCTCGCAGTCCACTCTCCACCGGTGTCAAGGGCGGAGCGAAAATGTACCGGAGCAGCGAAGCAAAACTCGACGTTGAGCACTTCCAGTAGGGCGAAGGGTAACGTGGACTCGAACTGCCGAGAAGCAGTCTGTAGAGCCGCCACGCCGTTTCCGGCCTTTAGCTAGCGTAGCTGGTGGGCCAACCTGGACTCGAACCAGGGACCTCAGTCTTATCAGGACTGCGCTCTAACCGGCTGAGCTATTGGCCCAAAAGTTACACGGGGTAGGTTTGGCATTATATCACAAACCAAAACGTCGGGCGGCTGTCACACTAGTGCAATCGTATTGTGACGAGTATAAGAGAATATCTAATAGACCGAAATCTTTGAAATGAATGGTAGTCGGGATTGGGGTGACCTCGCGGTAAATCTGAAGGGCATGCGACCACGCATCAAACTGAAACTTTGATACCCATCAATACTAGTGTCCCGAATTGCAAGTTCCTTATATTGATGTGATATACGCTAGACCTGATCTTCGTGGTTCGACAAGCTCACCACGAACGTATTGTGATTATCCCGTTCGCCCTGAGCCCGTCGAAGGGCGCTCTTGAATTATGCGGTGAACTTACAATTCGGGACACTAGGGTGTTGGTCTACTGGCATAAGTGGGCGGGATGGTACGAAGACTACCTGCTCTTGGTGCTCGCTCAGTGAAATGGGATTGCCTTGGGGTGGTGGAGGATCGGTCTCGACGGACTACTGAGCAAGCTTTATGATGAGCACGGAGAGCCACCCCATTGAACTGACCTCAGATATCTCCAATTCTAAGGGCGGTTCTCCCTCCTCACGATCTCCCTGCCAATTCCAACACTCTCTGAAAGAGCCCCGGCACACCCACTATCAGCGGCACACTCCGGGCGCACGAGAACCTGGCAACGGACACGTCGGGCATCGCCGATGAGAACGGCCTGGACGCCGTGGACTTCAGATACCAATGGGTCTCGAGCGACGGAACGGCGGTGACCGGCTACAAGGTGCAGTGGAAGCCAGCCTCGGACAGTTGAGACTCGGGGACGGTGGTCACGGCGACTACCACCGGGACTTTCCATACCCTCAAGTGTCTGGGCGCCGGTTCGGGGTATGTCGTCCGCGTCATTACGACAAATTCAGTTGGGGATTGTCCGGCTTCAGCCGAGGCGACCGCGGAGGTCGACCCAAATCCTGACCGCCCAGTTTCGGGACCTGCGGAGCAACCCGTCGTACAGACGCCCGAACTTCCTGTCGGAGAGACGCGACTCGCGGAAGAACCCCTGCCGATCCGTTACGTAGCGTCCAAGCCCAGGCCCGATATAGCGCAGCTCCAGCTTGTCGCCTCCGGTCGTTACGTACTCCTTGACGTCGACCAGACCGGTCGTGTCGGCCTCGTTGCGGCGAACCACCTCGGCGCAGTGTTCGAGCGGGTAGAATCCCCGAATGACCACCGCTGAGTGCTCAAGATCGACCATCTGCTACAGGATGTTCGGGTAATCGCGCGCGACGGCGTGCGGGGTGGTTATTACGATATTCCAGGTGTCGTCATGCATCGGCCGTCCTCCGCCATTGGTGCGATCATCCTACACGCAACGGTGCGAGTTTGCAGGCCTCACGGAGAGGATATGGGGAGAGGAAGTTGGAACGGCCGAGCTACCCTAGGACCTCGTCGACCTGCAGGAGCAAGTTTTCGACGCTCTCGGACACGATCTCCTGTCCACGAGACAGCATACGCTGGTTCCCGTATCCACCGGCGTGAGGCTCCGTGAAGACCGTGATCGTCCCAGATCGCACGTCCACCAGCCACGCTTCCGGGATGCCTGCCCTCCCGTATAGAGGCATCTTCTCGTCGCGGTCATAGCTCAACGACGAGTCCGCGACCTCTATTGCCAACAACACGTCGGCGGGCATCGGGTGTCGGCGGGCGTAATAGTCGTCACGAAACCGGAGAACCGTTACATCGGGCTGAGGCTCATTGTAGTCGTCCAGTTGGATGGGATCTTGTACCCCGACCAAAGCTATGCCTTCCAGCCGAACTGCCAAGAGTGAATTGAGCCGCTTAACGATGCTCGCGTGAGGTGGATATATAGGTGGCATTCGCTGAATCTCCCCGTCGACCAGTTCCACGCGGACGTCGGGGGGCAAGATTCCTACCTCACCTATGCAGTGATACTCTTCTGCTGTGAACCGGTATGTCTGTTGAGCTACAACCATAGGCCAATTATACCATCTTGATTGAGCGAGGAAGGATGTCGCTCCTACCGCCCCGCTCGCTCGACCAGCAGGTGGAAGAGGTTATCGAAGTTGGGCGGGACCTCGCGGGGACGGTCGGGCCGGAACTGGACGCCGATCACGAGCGAGTAGTCGGGGCTTTCGACCGCCTCGATGATCCCGTCCTCGACCGCGTAGGCGGCGGTCATCAGATCGGGGGATCGCTGGGCGTCTCGCATTCCCATGCGGTGCATGCTGTTGACACGCACGAAGCCTCCCGCTCCGACGATGGACGCCAGCTTGCTGCCGGGCGCGACGTAGATGTGATGGCGGGCCGCTTTGTCCTCGTCGCCCTCGTGGCCGGTCACGGGCCGAGGCCCCTTGCCCCCCAGCGCCATGTTGAGCGAGTGCATTCCATCTCCGACGGCCACGACGGGCAGATCGAAATCGAGCACGGTAGGCAGGAGGCGGGTCATCGTATCTCTGAGCACCAGCGCCACGCCGTTATCGAAGTCGGACGGTGGGTTCCCCAGCAAGAGTCCGCCGACGAGTCCAAGCTGATCGTGTCGCTCAATCGAGTCGGGCGTGATGAGGAGCGGAACGCCACCGCAACGGCTGATGAGGTCACAGTAGAGCCGACCATCGTCTTCAGAGCCGGCGGTAATGGCGATTACGGGTTGATTGGGCAATGAAGGGCGAGAATCACGTGGTTTCGATCATTGTACAGGAACTCTCGCCGTAATTCGCCGTGAACTCGCTGCCTTGCTGAAAGACCTCTATTGAAGAGTGGATCAGTCAAGTCCCACGCACGGGTTCTCGCGAGACGGTTGATAGAGGGTCAAATGACTTTACTATGACGTCGCCCACCCCCGAAACACCCTGATAATTCCTGTCGTTTCCTGACATTTGGAAGGCGCAATTACGCAATCCGTAGGGAGTAAAGAGTACCGCGCAACGCTTGAGGACCCACCGCAGAGGGAGTTGGGGGTGTGATTTAACCTGACATTTCCTGACATATACTGACACTTCAGGCTGGAGACCACCGACGAGGCGGTCTGTCGCGATGAGTTTATGGGCTGTGAATACAGAATAGGTTATATGTTCTCATCTGTCAAATATGGAAGGGGTTACAGCAAAGAGCAAGGCGCAGTCTACCGCTTCGGTATGTTGACGCTGGGAGTCGGGCTGTCGTCGGGCGAGCCTGCGATCATGCCTTCGAGGAGCTCGACGACTCCTTCGACGGTCTTCTCGGTGAGCCGGCGGCCCTTGTCGGCGGTGGCCGAGGCCGCGCCTTCGTCCTCGGAGTGGGGGATGTCCTCGACGCGCACGTTCTCGGGGAAGAGGTGCATAGCCATGGACGTCTCGAACTCGCGGGCGTGGCTTGGATAGCCGGGCTTTGACTGGATGGAGTTGACGATCTCGTGGGTGAGGACGTCCCAGTAGTTGTGGAACCGCAGGTCGATGTCGCCGTGCTCACGGTCGAAGTACATCTGCCACTGACTCATGATTCCGTAGATGGGGCGGCGGTTGCCGCCGTGTCCATTCAGGATGAGGACCTTGCGGATGCCGTGTCGCATCAGCGTCTCGACGGTGTCGAAGACGACGGCGAGCCACGTGCTCGGCTTGACGGTCAGGGTGCCGACGGAATGCATGTGGTGCTCGGCGATACCGACGTTTATGGGCACGGCAAGGACGACCTGTGGGTACAGCCGCTCGGCGGCCATCTCCGCAACGCGGGTGCTGCTCGCGATGTCCTGCTCGAAGGCGAGGTGTTCGAGGTGCTGCTCGATGCTGCCCGTCGCCACGACGGCAACGTCGAACTTACCCGCCTCGCGCGCCAGCCGGAACTCGCGCCGCGTGAACTTCTGCAATCGGAACTCTTTGGGAAGGGCCATGATTACTCCTCCGTGAGAATGTAACTTCGAACGGTGTCTAGGATACACCGGGCCGGGGGAAGGGGCGAGGCATTCGTCAGCCGTTCTCTTCCATTTTCTTGAGTTCGGAGAGCGCGTCCTCAACTTCGTCCTTGTCGTGTCCCAGTTCAAGCGCCTTGTTGAGGTCCGCCCTTGCATTTGACATGTCGCCTAGCGACAAATAGGCCCACCCCCGGCTGTAATACGAATTTGGATCGTTCTCATTAAGACCGATTGCGGTATCGTAATTGATTAGCGGTTTCATGGCCCGTAGAGGGGTTGCGGTGAATGCAGGGCGCTGGTTTAGACTTAGGCTATGTGCAAGTCCCAAGGCATGCCCCCCTCTGAACGCGATGAGATTATCGCGTTGGTGACGCGGCTTCAAGAGCAGAACGCGCGGTTGACGGCAGCCAACGAAGAGTTGCATAAGGAACTCGCCGAGGCCAAGCGAGCGGGAAAGCGTCAGGCGGCTCCGTTCTCCAAGGGCAGGCGAACCAGCAAGCCCAAGCGTCCTGGCCGCAAGCCTGGTATGGGACTGTTCAGCTACCGCAAGCCGCCGTCTGCCGATGAGGTGACCGAGCCGGTTGAAGACGTGCCGGTGTCGGGGGACACATGCCCGGGATGTGGAGGCAGACTCGAGGATGCAGGTGTGAATATAGCCTATGTAACCGACCTGCCACGTGTTCTGCGTCCGCAGGTGAGAGCGTATCGTGTGCAGGTATGCCGGTGCCGGTCGTGCGGCAAGGCTGTGCGAGGGCGGCATCCCGACATAGCGCCGGACCAGTACGGGGCCAGCGCCCACCGAGTGGGGAAGCGGCTGATGGCGGCGGCCCACGTGCTCCACTATGGGGTGGGCGTTCCGGTACGGAAGGTTCCTGCCGTTCTCAGAGCGCTGACCGGGGTGAGAGTGAGTCAGGGAGCGATCAGCCGGGACGCGCTGCGTCGTGCTGCTGGTGCGGTGGGTGATGCCTACAGCAGGCTGCGGACATCGGTACGGGCGAGTCCCCTCGTCCACACCGACGACACGGGCTGGCGAGTGGGAGGCGAGCGAGCGTTTCTGATGGCGTTCGAGACGGAAGAGGCGACGGTCTATCAGGTCCGTGCTCGTCACCGGAACGAAGAGGTGCGGGAGATGGTCCCCTCGGACTACGCAGGAGTGATGGTGACGGACAGGGGCCGCAGCTACGATGCTCAGGCACTGTCCGGGGTCAGACAGCAGAAATGCCTGGCGCACGTGTTGCGCTCGATCAGCGAGGTGGTCAAGACCAAGACAGGGAGAGGACGCAGCTTCGGCAAGAGTCTGAGTGCGCTTTTGCGAGAAGCCATGGACCTGTGGAGGGCATATCACCGAGGAGAGGCTGAGGACTTCGAAGTGCAGGCCGAACGGTTGAAGCAACAGCTGAGCTACCATCTCCGCGACCGACCGATGACGGATGCGGACAGCTACAGGTTGCAGAACGAACTTGGCTGGCACGACGATCGTGGCAACCTGCTGCGATTTCTGGACGATCCGAACATTGAGCCGACCAACAACCGTGCTGAGCGAGCGCTACGCCCGGCAGTGATCGCGCGGAAGGTATCGCACTGCTCGAAGAGCGTGGAGGGGGCCGATGCGTTCTCAGCGTTCACCAGCGTAATCAGGACGTTGGAACGCAATGGAGGCGACCAGTCTGTCGTGGATCGGCTCTGCGCTCTCTTCAGCGGCGCTCCGCTTCACTCCCCATCACGCCGAACCTCCCCCGCCATCCGCTAATCAATTACGCGGTATCGTAGTCTTCAATCGCCCTATTGTATTCGTCCTTCGCGTAGTAGGCCCATCCCCGGTTGTAATACGAATTTGGATCGTTCTCATCGAGACCGATAGCGGTATCATAGTCTTCAATCGCCCTGCCATATTCGTCCTTCATGTAGTAGGCCAACCCCCTGTAGGTGTACGAATAGGGATCGTTCTCATCGAGACCGATTGCGGTGTCGTGATCTTCAATTGCCCTGTCATAGTCGCCCTTCATGTAGTAGGCCAAACCCCTGTAGGTGTACGAATAGGGATCGTTCTCATCGAGACCGATTGCGGTATCATAGTCTTCAATCGCCCTGTCGTAGTCGCCCTTCATGTAGTAGGCCAAACCCCTGTAGGTGTACGAATAAGGATCGTTCTCATCGAGACCGATAGCGGTATCGTAGTCTTCAATCGCCCTGTCATATTCGCCCTTCTCATAGTAGGCGTCCCCTCGGTCAACGTAAGTTTGAGGGTTATTGGGATTGCGACTGATGGCGGTACTATAGTCTTCGATCGCCCTGTCATATTCACCTTTATTGTAATAGGCCGCCGCTCGGCCTCTATAGGCAACAGTGTATGGACGGATCGCGATGGCCTTGTCAAAGTCTAGAATTGCCTTGTCGAATTCCCCAACCGTATTGAAGATTTCTCCACGATTGCCGTACGCCCACTGATAGTTCGGATTGAGGCTTATGGCCATGCTGTAGTCCTGCAGCGCCTTGTCGTTCTCTCCCTTATTCGCGTACAGCCTACCGCGAGAGATGTAGGCGCTGTCGAAGTTGGGATCCCGGCGTATGGCCGTGTCCAAGTCGCGAATGGCGGCGTCTGTCTCCCCCATCTGCGAGTGTACGCCCGCGCGACTGAGGTAAGTCCACGGATTGCCGGGGTCAAGTCCAATGGCGGAATCTAAGTCCGAAAGAGCCTTTTTGGGTTCACCCAAGCGTCGATATACATATGCCCGATCGGTAAGCGCATCCACGTCTTTGGGATCAAGATCAAGTGATTCGCTGAGATGCTTGATTGCCGCATGGTACTCCTGGATGGCCCTGTCTCTTTGCCTCAAATAGTTGTAGGCCACTCCTAGACCGATATATGCGTCCGGGTTAGACGCGTCGAGTTCGATGGCCTTCGAGAGGTCTACGATCGCTAGCTCAACTGAACCTACGTCTTCGGCCACTCCCCAATAGGTATACAGGCCCACATAGGCGGCTCCGCGCTTGACGTAGGCATCGACGTTGGCAGCGTCTCTCTTTATGTCCTCGCTCAGCGTCTCGATGTTCTTTTCGACCATCGACTTGAAACCGGCGGGGTTTTCCGCCATTAGGCGATAGTAGTCGAGCCACTTGGACGGCGGACCCTGCGACGGCAAAGAGACAGGTTCCGTAGTCGCAATTGAGGGTGTCGACGTGGCAGTTTCGAGTATCGGCATGGCGGGCGCGGATGTCGGTGTTGGGTCGTCGCCGCAGGCGGCCATTACCACGACAAGTGCCAGGCAAGGCAACGCAGTTCGAAGCCATGTAGGCGAATCAGAGCACACTCTCCACGGAGCGAGCATAGGTAGTCCCCTTATGCGGTATCCTTCATCCGTTCTCTTCCATTTTCTTCAGCTCGGCAAGCGCGGCCTTAATTTCGTCACTGTCGTACCCCAGCTCGAGGGCCTTATTCAGATCGGCCCTTGCCCTTGACACGTCAACAAGCAACAGATAGGCCCAACCCCGGCTGTAGTACGAATAGGCATTGCTCTTATCGAGACCGATGGCGGCATCGTAATCTTCAATCGCCCTGTCGTAGTCATCCATCATGAAGTAGGCGTCCCCTCGGTCAACGTAGGTCTGAGGGTGATTGGGGAATCGGTCGACTGCGACATCATAGTCTTGAATCGCTTTGTCATATTCTCCAATGCTGTGGTAGGCATTTCCGCGATTCCTATAGGCGACGCTGTATGGACGAATTGAGATCGCCCTACTGTAGTCGTGAATTGCGCTGTCATAGTCGCCCATTATGTGGTGGACGTTCCCACGATTGCCGTACGCCCATCGGAAGTTGGGATTGAGAGCTATTGCCTTGTCAAAGTCCTGTAACGCCTTTTCGTACTCTCCTGCGTCCATGTAATGGGACCCTCGAGCGTTGTAGGCATTAACTGAGTTAGGATCGAGGCGTATCGCCGTGTCCAGGTCCCGAATGGCGGCGTCGATCTCGCCCTTCCACGAGTGTGCCAACGAGCGACTGACAAGAGTCCGGGGATTGCCGAGGTCAAGTTCAATCGCGGCATCCAAGTCCGGAAGGACCTTGTCGTACTCATCCATTCCACTATAGGCGTACGCCCGATTGGCTAGAGCGTCCACGCTCTGGGAATCTCGACTTAGCGATTCGTCGAGAAGCTTGATTGCCGCTTCATAGTCGTGGAAAGCCCTGTCCATTTGCTTCCATTGGTCGTATGCCTCTCCGCGACCTATGTAGGCGCTCGCGTTGGACGGATCGAGGTCGATGGCCGTTGTGAAGTCTTCAACCGCCTGCTCCAGCAGGCTTTCCGCGTCGATCCGTAACGCACTCGTGTATGCATACAACATCACGCGGGCGGCTCCACGCTTCACGTAGGCGTCGGAGGCGGTGGCGTCCTTCTTGGTAACCTCGTTCAGGGTCGCAATGTTCTCATAGATCAACGACTCGAGACCGGCGGGGTCCTGTTCTACGAGGCGCGTGTAACCGTCTAGGGTTGAGGGGAATGCTTGCCACGACTGGGAGGCAGGCTCGGGAGTCGGCGTTGCGGCAGCGGGTATCGGCGTGACGGACGGGGATGTGGGCGTCGGCGTTGGGTCGTCGCCGCAGGCTACGAGCACGGCGACGAGCGCTAGAGAAGACAGCGTTGCAGTGAAGACTAAGGCTCGCCCTAAGGTGAACTGCACGGCTCGTACTCCGCCTTGCTGACGGCGTCGCAGTTCTTGGTGTACTTCATGAAGTTGTACTCGTCCATGGCTTTTGCGAGGGTATGCTTGCAGCCCGTCAATGATGCGATCGCAGTTTCATCCGAATGATACCTCTCGTTCGCCTTCACTTGCTCTATCGCGCACTTGGCGAGATACTGCATTTTTCGCAGGAAGTCTGTGTACCAGATGAAGTTGTCGCAACCGTACTCCCTCATGATGGCTGTGTCCCACATGACAAATAGGTTGGGATTGAGGATGTGCAGAATCTTCGAAGCACCGACAACTGCACTTCCGCCCCCGCACTCTTCCAATGTTATGAAGCAACGCTTAATTAGGCACCTAATCCTCTCACCGTCTAAGGTTTCGTCAAGACACACATCCAATATCGTGCTGCCGCGTAGTTCTTCCAAATCGGACTGGATCTCACGGAGGGCACGTCGAACGTCCAGAAAACTCGCCTGCATGTTCGCGTTCCAGCCATTGGCGAAGCTCAACAGTATCCAAGCTTCCTCACAGCTGGGTTCGTTCGGGTTATACCTACTGCGACGCTTCGTGAACGCGTCACGATAGCAACTCAGCACGGTATCGTAGTCCCACCCAAAGCTGGCGTGATACTTCCCGCACGCCTTGCGAATCGCCTGGTACAGCATTCTATTGGCCCTCCCGATGTCGAGTTTGCGGGATGCCGCAGTGTGTTCGGTGACTGGGCTTACTGGATTCCTGCCCCGTATCGGAGTACGGGGTGACGTTCCTTCGCAGGAATGACGGTGTGGGCTATTGTGCGCTGGGCCTGCCGTCCCTACTCGATCCCCTCGGGGATGCCGTACTGACGCTCGAGGCGGTTGCCGGGCATGGGCCAGCCCTGGCCGCCGAGGACCTTGAACTTGTCGTGGCGGCCGCTGAGCCATAGGAACATCTCCGCCGCGTCGAAGGAGTCGCGGAACTGCTGGCGGAACGACGGGGCCTCGGTGATCCGCCAGTCGAAGTCCGTGATGTCGAAGTCGGGGTTGTGGTTCCACGTCGGGCCGGGCTGCGTCGTGCGAAAGTAGTTGTACTTGAGGTTGTGCCTCACGCCGCTGCCGGTCGACTTACCGCGCCGGTGCCAGATGTTGTAGGCGGTGATGACGATGGAACCCGCCGGGCACTCGGCGTACTTCGCGCCCGAGATGCTGCCGTAGTGTCCCATGAGCGTTGACTGGGAGAACAGGTGGTGTGAGCCGGGCAGCAGCTCCGTAGGGCCCATCTCGGCCGGGGTGTCCTGCGGGTAGTAGAAGACCTGGAGGTAGTTGACCTGCGGCCCCCACCGAGAGCCGCCGTCGCGGTGCCACTCCTGGGCGGGCTGGGGGCACTCGACCTTGTGACTGCTCATGAGGATCGGCAGGCCGAAGTCGCGTCCCAGGAGGCAGCGGACGGCGCCGGCCGCATCCGGCTGGCAGATGACGTTCTCGACGAACCAGTCCTCATCGAGTATGTGGCTCGGCTCGTAGTCGACCGGGCCGGGATTGGTCTCGATAAACTCGATCGTCCGCTCGTTGATCTCCTCCGAGACGACGCCGGGGAACAGCAGAAAGCCGTTCTTGCAGAAGTCGATGACGCCGGACTCGTCGAGGCTTGGGGGGCAGTCGTAGATGCGTGACATTAGGTTAGACCTCCGTCAACCGTTCGAGGATGAACTCACAGGCGAGGCCGTACGAGCGCGACTCGTCCAGCAGCACGGCCATCTCCGGGAATTTGATGATCCGCCACCCGTCGTTCACGGCCTCGAGCACGGTCTTGTACGGCCACTCTTCGGGGTCGCGCGGACCGTCCCACAGGACGCCGTTCTCCAGGATCTTCATGCCCAGCACGGGGTAGTCGATGGAAGTCGAGCGCGTCTGAAGGTACAGCAGGTCCTGCCGTCGTTTGCGGCCTCGTCGTCCGCGCCGCCAGTCTATCGAGTCGAGGACGCCCTGCAGGCCCTCCTCGGTAAGCTCGCCCCGGCGAAGCTCCTCGATGCACCGTTCCACTTGCTCTCTGATGGATGCGTTTTTCATATCGTCACCGGAATCTTCAGTTGGGCGGGATTGTACATCGACCCCTAATGAGATGTCACCATTCCTCTTCTTCCTCCTCTTCGTCACGTTCCCTGCGTATCATCGCCGTCGCGTCCTTGAGCGACTGCCGAAGGCGTCCGATACTAGAGCGGTCAGCCGGCACGTCTGCGTAGATGGCTAGGTTGAAGGTCTCGGTCGAGGGACGCACCACGTCGCTGGGGAACGTTCCCTCCAAGCGGCCCTGGAACTCAGTTGGCGTATCGTGCTTGCGGCGGGTGATGCCCTGTTCCTCCGCCGTGTCGAGCAGGTCGTAGTACAGCCGGAAGGCCTCGACGATGCCCGGCGGGCCGTCCGGCACTCGATACCCCTTGCGCTGTGGTCGCTTCAGCACGTCCGGCACGAGGCGAAGCGCCAACTTCGCGACGTCCCCGACGGGGTTCGCGTCCTGCGCCATCGAGTCGCGCTGTCCATCCGTGCCACGGTCCCGTCCGCGCAGCACCCGCCGAAACGCCCGACCCAGGATCAGTAATACGATGACCACGACAATGGCCACCAACGCCCACTCTATTATCTGAAGGACAGTCGCAAATCCCTCTGACGCCGCCGCCTGCTCCTCTTGGAGTGTCTCCAGGAAGCCCTGTATCTCCGGGTTGATCTCCTCCTCTTGAGGCTGTTCTCGCTCTCCCTGGAAGATGCCCAGAAGGTCTATGAGCCATCCGACAACAACGTCGAACACGAAGGCGATGGGTGCGATGATGCCCCAGAGGACGCCCCGTACCAGGGCCTCCAACGCCGCCGTAGCGGGCTTGGAGAGGAAGGTGAGGACCCCGCGATTGATCAGTGCGACGAGCAGACCGAACGCCGTGATGGCCGCTACCGTCGCGCCGATCGCCTTAGGCCACGTGCGTTCGCCAGCCGAACGCTGTGACTCTTCCAGAAGGTGTCCGGCGCTCAGCCCTATAAGCGATGAGCCGAAGAAGAGGAAGACCATCGGGAAGGTGGAGAGACTTTCGTCGGTGTTCAGGTCGTAGATCAGCGCGGCGACGAGCACGAGCATCCCCACACGGAAGGTGAACGAGAGGTCGTCCGTGGGGAACTCGTTGGATGCTACGCGCGTCCCCCTCCACCACAGCAGCACCCCGAGAATCGCGCCGAATACCCCACGCGACGTGTAGCCGCCGGGGGCATCGTTGATGAGCCAGTCGATGGCCCACAAAGGTCGAATCTGCCCCGGCTCCACGTGCAGCGCCACCGATGCGTACACGACCATCAGGCCCAGAACGGCCATCAGAGCATACATGACCTCGGCCTTCTGGCCTTTACGCGGGGTGATGCGGCTCAGCAAGACCGACAGCCCCAGGATGCCGACGACGCCGTACCAGGACTGCGGGCTTGAATCGAAGTCGGCAAGCGTGCCAACGATCCCCGCGAGCGCGAAGACCCAGGCGCTCTCCGCCACCACGTGGGCCGCGAGTACGACTCTATCCTGCCGCAGCGGCATACTCCGCCTCCAATCGGTCGAGCCGTTCTCCTATCTCATGCACCACCACACCCGCAGGCAGCGGCGGGCACTCCCCCTGGCCCACATAGATAACAACCATCTTGTGGCCATGTCGCTCAAGGTCGTTGATGACCTGAACGAACTCCGGCGGCATGAACGACGTGACGATCACCAGGGTCGAGCCGTAGGGGAACCGTCGGTAGTTCTGGGCCAGGTGCTCGTGCATGGGCCGGATGGCATAGGCGCGAAGTCCCGCCAGCGCCGCGAGCACTTCCGCGAACTGCTCTCGCCCGTGCCCCGGCGCGACGGTCATCATCCGGTCGACCCGCGTGGGCATGTCGTTGGAGAACAAGCCTATGGAGTGCTGACGCTCCGCGCTGTAAGAGGCGACCGACGCGGCCGCCGTCACTACTCGTTCGAGGTTTTCGCGGGCATAGGGGGCCCAGTGTGGGGCGGTCGTGTCGACCGCAACGACGAGGAGGGCCAGAAAGCTCGTGCTCGGCTCGTACCGGCGCACCTGCAGGGTCTGGGCCCGCGCCGTCGACTTCCAGTCGATGGTCTTCATCGGGTCGCCCGCCCGGTAATCGCGGACGCCCATCGGCCTGGAAGGGTCGGTGAAAATCTGCACCTGCCCCTTCACATCACCCAATGGCCGATGCGCCGTCATGCCCAGTTCCTCGAGCGGGTACACCCTCGGATAGACGAGCACGTGGCTCACTGTCTCGGTGTTCAAACGACTTCGCAGGAAGCCGAACGGGTCGCCGCTCTGAATGCTCGCAGGGCCGATGGCGAACAGACCGCGTTCCTCGCACCTGATGCGGTATCGCCAGCGAATCCGCTCGTACCACGCCAGAGAGGTCTGGTGCCGGAGCGCGGACACCTTGGGCCGCACATTGGCCGCTACGTCGCCGGACACCACCCGCAGCTCATCCGGAAGCTCGTCCGTCACCCGGATCCACGGCAGCGGCAGCGGTTTGCGGTTCATGAGCGAGACGGTGACGTCAATTTCCTCGCCCAGGAAGGCCCGCTGATGCGGCAGGTGTCGCTCGTACTTCACGTCGTCCAGCGAGAGTCGGTTCCAAGCCAGCGATACCGCCCCCGACACGACCCCCATGGCCCCGAAGGCTATCACCACTCCCTGCCCCATGAAGAAGCCGATTGCGATCACGATGGCAAAGAACCCGATCCAGAAATCGTGCCAGATGACCCCGGTATGGACAGTGCGTTGCATGGTCTACAGTATAGGCGAGATAGAGTGCTAGTAGGAGAACGCGCAGACGCCTTGCTCGGCGCCCTCTGCGCAATACCACCTGCGAAAGACGCAATGGCCTTTTCGGTGATTTCCACGGCGTCGATACGCTATAGTAGAAGCAGGCACTATGGGAGCCTCCGTCCAGCGCATCAAGGTGCATCCGTGAAACATCTCTTGAACTTCAGAACGCTATTCGTGGCCCTTACGGTAGGGGCACTCGTCTACTCGATCCGTTCGGGCCAGCCGGTAGGCAGATTCCTCGGCGTGCCGTACGATTTCCGCGTCCCTACGGTCGACCGATTGAGAGAACGGCTGTGGAACGAGGATGACGACCGCATCTTCACGCCGATGGTGTTCGGCGTGGGGTGGTCGATCAATTTCTTCCGTGTGGTCGAGAAGTTCCAGTCGGACAGCGCCGTCGAAGAAAGCACGGACGCCGGCGACCTTCCCCCCGCTCCTCGCTCGGAGTCTCAACCCCTCTCGTAGACCGCAGGTCGTTGCCCGGTGGTGTAGTGGTAGCACGAAGGACTTTGGATCCTCAGACCCAGGTTCGAATCCTGGCCGGGCAGCCATCCATTGGGCGTAAGGAACCAACCGGTAAAGGGTTGCTCCCGACTGCCTGTCAACGTTCAATCCAGTCCCTTTGTCTCCGAGATTAGATTCTTGCATCGCTTCTTTGGGATGTTGTCCCGTTCCGCCTCTTTCGCTACGCTCAAAACCGAACGTCTGCGGTCACGCCCCATGGGGACCAAGACCTAAGTCTTGGCGGAACACGCCAAGGCCAACATCCGCTGGGAAACGGTGGCTCCATTCTGAGGACGTGATACATTAGAAGGACTGCGGGCGGGAGGGACGCACTCAGGATGAAGATTGAAGGAAGGTACTCATTCAACGTCAGCCGGCAAAAGCTCTGGGACACGCTGCTCGATCCTGATGTGCTGGCATCGTGCATACCGGGCTGCCAGGAGTTTCGTCCGACCTCGGACGACCGGTACACGGTCTCCCTTAAAGTGGGAGTCGGCGCGGTATCCGGCGCCTATCGCGCCACGGTCGCGGTGTTGGACAAGGTGGAACCGGAGTCCTATACGATGCTGGTGGAAGGCAAAGGATCGGGTACCACGCTTGCCGGCAGGGGCACGATGACACTGCACGAAACGGAGAACGGCAGCGAGGTGAGCCTGGTGGCGGACGCGCGCGTGACCGGAATCGTGGCCCGGGTGGGCCAGCGGCTCATGGGCGGCGCATCGAAGTCGCTGGTCGGCCAGTTCTTCAGCTGCATCAGGGCGAAAGCGGAGGGCTGAAGGCACTCAGCATCCGTTTGCCCCGAGACGCCGTCTACCAAGCAATGGCGCCTCCCCCTTTGGAAGTGACGGGCACGTAGGGGAACTCGAAGCGGCCGGTAGAAACGATCTCGCCGCCTTCGATCTTCCAAATCTCTATAGTGCCGTTCACGTCGCCGCTTTCATTGAATTCCAAGGAGCCTGACACACCCTCGTAGTCGATGTCCTTGCCGCCTGCTATGAGCTTCAGGGCCTCCTTGATGCCCTCGGGCTCTCCACTGACTTCTATGCCGGGGCCTGTGGCCACGTCCCTGAGGGCATTGCGGATTGCCTTGGAGTCGGTGATGGTACCGGCTTTCGCGGCAGCCAAGGCGATGAGGACGACGGTGTCGTAGGTCTGGGCCAGGAAGGGTGCCGCAGGCACTTCGCTAAATGCTTCCCAATAGGCCGTATTGAAGGCCTTGAGCGACCTATTCTCACGGACGCCGTGACTGGTGCCAAGGGTGCCCTCTAGGGCGTCTCCCCCGACGGCCTCGACCATTTCGGAGGACTTGGTCGTGTCGACAAGCAAGATTTTGCCCGTATATCCACTTTGTAGTAATTCGCTAAGATATACCTCAGCCTGGGCAGGGTAGCTGATTGCGACGACCACATCGGGGTCTCCGGCTGTGGCCTGCTTCAGCTCGGGGGCATACGATGCTTGGCCGTCATCGTGGCCTGCTTTCCCGGTAACCTGTCCGCCAAGTATCTCGAAGACTTCGGTGAACTGGTCGGCGAGGCCCTGACCGTACGCGTCATCGATGTGCATGACCCCCGCGGTCTCGTGGTCCTCACCTATGGCGACGGTCGCCAGAACGGTCCCCTGGCCGATGTCGGATACCACGGTGCGGAAGACGAAGTCCTTGTCTTCCAAGCCTGTGAGGGCGATCGACGTGGCGGACGGTGAAATCAGTAAAATCTCCTTGGGTATGGTCACCGCCTCGGCCACGGCGACGGTAACTTCGCCGGAGCGCGCGCCGACGATGGCCGCTACGTTTTCGGCGTCAACAAGCTCGCGGGCCGCTTCTATACCCTGAGCGGGATCTGTCCCGGTGTCGCGGTTCACGATGGTGACGGGGGTACCCCCGGCTTCCGCAATGTGCAGGGCGGCCAGTTCAGCCGCCTTGCGGTGCGCCTCCCCGAACTCCGCGAGAGGTCCGGACGTGTCGATGAGATTCCCGATGACGAGGTGACCTTTCCGTGAGGCCGTTGCGTCTTGCGAGCCCGTCGCCGAGTTCCTGCCCTCTGCAAATTGCATCAGGTCCGTACCGGTCGTCACACCGGCAGCGGGTGTATGATCCTCCCCTTCCGGCTCCGATTCGGACGAGCATGAAATCGAGCTTGCCGCCAATACGACCGCCAGGATAGCTGTCAAGAGAGCAAGAGCCCGGTTCTTCAAAATAATTTTGCCTCCTATTCCGAGCGAAGGCGCTCAGCAAGGGCTGTGCCTCGCCGAATCGCTGCGGAAAGTGGGTTTCCCTACCTCATAATAGTACGAGTGAGGGTATGGCACAACTTGCGGAAGGAATGGAACTTGAGCAGGGAGCATCACGTATCGGGAGGACGGGCTGCCTCATTACTCTGACAGGCGTGAATTTGAGGGAAGAGGGAATTGTGCATGCAGCGCCGATAGTTCTCGTAAGGGGAACGCCCCGACACAACGCAGTTGCCGGCAAGCGCGGATCGCGCGCGAGTGGATGTGTGGGAACCCCCTCTCCGCATCTCTCCAGCGGCGGCGGAGAGACCATAAGGTCACTTAGGCCATGCCTACTTTGAAAGCAGCAGCCGAGCGTGGCGACTGAATCAGTTAGCCGTGGTCGTGCAGCCGCTGTCGCACGGCGTCGCGGGCCTCGATGAACGGGCGTTTGAGGTAGCCGATGTGGTCGTCCTCGCCGTGATGGTGCGTGACGTACCCGTGCGAGTGCTGGCGCGAGCTGTTGTCGATGTAGGTCAAGGCGCCGTCGATCAGCGTCAGCATGTACTTGGCCGTCGGCCTGTCGAACATGCTCCACGCCCCTCCGACGGAGACATACACCGGCGAGGTATGGGAGAAGATGCCCCGCTCCCACAAATCGTAGTACGTGTATCCGTCGTAGTAGCCCGGCCCGCCCGCTCGCGCGGCGACCCAAGAGTTGCCGTCGATCTTGATCTTTTCGCTGAGGCTGAGCCTACGAGCCGGGGTGTCGGACTCGGCGGAGGCGACCACCCTACCCTCTTGCACGATCTCCAGGCGGGACATCGGCACGACGCTCTCCGCCCATGCCGAGACCTCGACGGTACCGGGGCCTGGAAGTTCGACGGTGTCGCCGACCTCGTGACCGTCGACCGTGAGGTGGATGATCGGGCCCCCGCTGAGTATCGTCCGGCCCTTCGCGACGTTCCGGCACCAGCTCTCGTAGGTGAACTCCTCGTCTTCGGGAATTCTCACGTAGGTGCGGTACATACCGACGGGCACGTCGCTCGACATCTTGTCGGTGCCGCCGACGAGCGGAAGGCGGTAGCCGCAGTTGAGGTACCGGTACCACTCCCTGTGCCAGAACTCGCGCTGCAGGATCATCTCGACGGCGTCGAGGCGTCCTGTCGCTATGAGGGTAGCAGGCTCGCCGTTGGGATGCGGGAAGTGCGGGTTGATGACGTACCCGCCCTGCGCGTGGGCCTCGTCGGCCCAGTGGCTCAGGGTCGTCTCCATGGGGCCGCCGATCTCGGCCTCGGAGGGGCCGTCGGAGCAGAACGGCATAACGGGCTGCTTGAGACCCCACAGGATCATGTGGCCCATGAAGTGCTGCCGGTTCTCCTGCGATGTGTAGACGATGTTGTTGCCCTGGCGGGTCACGCTTGGCTCTCCCGTGAAGTCCTCGACGTTCGTGAAGAGGCTGCCCCACTGGGACTGCAGGAGGTTGACGACGTTGAGGTCCTCGGCCTGCGACTCGAGGTGGCTGCCCTGGGTCGAGAGGAAGTGGACGTGCGAGTCGCCTGAGTACCAGCCGCGCTCGTTCATGTTGATCCAGCGCTTGAGACGCAGTTCGAGGTCGCGCTGGCCGGGGGCGATGTTGATCCTGGCGCGGAGCGGGTCGTACTCATAGCCGCGCGCGACGTCGACGATGACCTCGCCCCTGGGAAGCCAGCCCTGGGCCGTGCCGTCGATGTAGGCGTAGCTGATCTGTCCGAGCCGCAGGTCGCCACCAACGTCGATGTGCCATGTGTCGAGGTTGGAGTTGACCTGGTTGTGGTGGCCGTGCGGCTGGTACGGCACGCCGTCGGGCGATCTGAAGTGGACGCGGGACGGGACGGGCTGCCCGGTCTCGTCGTCCACGACCCGAACGCGCACCCAGTTCTTGCCCGGCTCGATGAGCTCGATTCGCACCTTGTCGGTATCGACTGAGCCGCCGGTCTCGACGTCGCCCCACTTCACGCTGTCGACCTTCTCGCCTCCCTGGGAGACCTCAACCGTCGCGGAGGGAACGCCGGACAGCTCGACGTAGGCGGGGCTGGACTTTGGGTTCTGCGCCTCTCCGAATCCCCTCTGAGGATCGGTAAGGAAGTCGTCGGACGACTGCTCGGGGAGCGGGTGGACGTAGGTGCGCTCGCCGCGGTCGATGGAGACGTCGAGATCGAAGGGCCGCTCGGCAAGAGAAGCGTCCTTGAGGCTTACGCGCACGGGGCGGCGAGCGTCGCGGGAGAACGGGTGCTCGTCGACGTGTCCGAGGGTGATGCCCGCGACGATGAACCGTGGACCCCGGGGCACGAACTCGATGGACTCTATCACGCGGTCGGGCGTCGGGTTGCGCCACGCGAACAGCCAGTACCATGCGGGCAGGGCCTGCACGGACTCCGTTTGCCGCCTTCCGCTCAGGTCGAAGCGGCCCTCGTAGCGGGGCATGAGCGTGTCTTCCCGGTCGGTCACGGCAAGGTACGGGAACCCTATCCCAAATCGGGATATTCCCTGGCGGTCGCTTACGACGCTGATCTCGTACCTCTCACGTATGGGCACGGTGACGGTCTCGGAGTCATCGAACCGGATTACGTAGTCCGCGACGTGGACGCCGACGGGGCCGTTTGTGTGCTGCTCGGTCTCCATCTGCCGGTGAGCGACGATGACATTGTGGGCCGCTTTGCCGACCGGCAGCGTTACCGGCGCATCTCCCTCCGCCAGCGAGACGTAGCAGTTCCCGTCCGAGTCGCCGCCGGGCGCGCCGACGGTGAACGGAAGGCCGCGCATGGCCTGCTCGCCCAGCAACGGGTCTTCGCCGGGCAGGGTCTCCGCGCCCGCGCCGCACCAAGCGGATATATCGATGGGTTCATAGTCCATGGTTTAGAGGGCCTCCGGGGATGGGGTTGGAATAGATTGTATAGTACAAGCTGCAACCCGAACTGTGTTGCGGACTTTTCTGCGAGCGTAGTCGCTCCGATTGCGGAGGGTCGCGTCTACTGCTCGACACGGCCTATGGAGTTCGCTTCGTCGTACAACTCGTCACGTGTCAGGTTTTCGGACATGCGCAGGCCCACGCCCCGCTTTTCGAAATCCGCAACCACTTCGTCCATGTCAGTTGCTCGAAGCGAGCCCGTCATCGCTGCACCGGAAGGGGGAACATCTGCCCCACCGAAGCTGTCCCTTGACAAGCTCATCAGGTAGTTGCGCACCAAGTCCGATACGGACGTGCCCAACTCAGCCGCCCTGATGCGGGCGGACCGATATGTCTCCTCATCGACGGATACGGTGATGTACTTCACGTTCACAGCCTCACAGCTTATGGGAAACGCAATATATCTCTACGTCGGCTCATCCCGCAACGCCAAGGTGGACGCATCTGCGCCGCGCCAAGCGCAAATTAATCTAACGCTCTCTAAAACCGTCACCACCGCCTAAAGCCGAAACCCCAGCCGCTGGGCGCGGTCGTGGACTGCCGCGTGGGCCTCGTGGAAGGGCGCTTCAAGGTACGCGATGTGGTCGTCCTGGCCGTGGTGGTGGGTGACGCCGCCGTGCGTGTGCTGCGCCGACGTGTCGCGGATGTAGGAGATGCTGCCCTCGATGAGCGTGAGCATGTACCGGGCCGTCTCCTCGCTGAACATCCACCAGTCTCCCCCTACGGACACGTAGACAGGTGACGTGTGGGCGAACATGCCGCGCGCCATGGCGTCTATGTGATAGAAGCTGCCCATGTACTCGGGGCCGCCGCATCTGGCAGCCAGCCACGTGTGCTTGTCAATGGTGATCTTCTCTCGCAGCTCCAACCGACGCGTGCCGTTGGTGAACTCTACTTGAGCGACGACCTCGCCGTCTCGAACGATCTGCAGGACGTTGATGGGGAAGATGCTCTCGGCCCACGCCTCGACCTCGACCGTGCCCGGCCCTGAGATGGCGACCGTGTCGCCGATGGACTTGCCGTCGACTGAGAAGTGGATGATGGGCCCGCCGCTGAGGAACGTCCTGCCGCTTGCGACGCTCCGGCACCACGCGTTGTAGCCGAACTCCTCGTCTTCGGGAAGCTTCGCGTAGGTTCGGTACAGCCCTACCGGCACGTCGCTGGACATCTTGTCGGTACCTCCAACGAGTGGGAGCCGGTAGCCGCCGTTCAGGTAGCGGTAGTACTCGATGTGGTTGAACTCGGTCTGGCGGATCATCTCGACGCCGTCGAGCCGGCCGGTCGCAACCAGCGTGGCGGGTTCCCCGTTCGGGTTCGGGAAATGGGGATTGACGACGAAGCCTCCCTGCGCGTGTGCCTCGTCGGCCCAGTAGCTCAGGGTCGTCTCCATGCTGCCGCCTATCTCCGCCTCCCCAAGCCCGTCGCTGCACCACGGCATGATCGGCCTCTTGAGGCCCCAGAGGATCATGTGACCCATGAAGTGCTGCCGGTTCTCCTGGCCGACGTAGACGATGCTGTCGCCGCGCTCGGAGACGCTCGCGGCGCCGGTGAAGTCCTCCGTGTTCGTGAATAGGCTCCCCCACTGCGACTGGAGCAGGTTCACCACGTCGAGGTCCTCGCCCTGCGCCTCCAGGTGCGCCCCGGTCGGAGACAAGAAGTGAACGTGCGAGTCCCCGCTGTACCAGCCCTGGGCGTTCATGTTCGTCCATCGCTTGAGGCGAAGCTCCAGCTCGCGCTGGCCGGGCTCGATGGAGACCTTCGTTCGGAGCGGCTCGTACTCGAACCCGCGAGACACGTCGACGACGACCTCTCCGCGCGGCAGCCACCCCTGGCAGGTGCCGTCGATGTAGGCGAATGCCGTCTGGCCGAGACGCAGATCGCCGCCGACGTCGTTGTGCCACGTCCCCAGGTTGGAGTTGACCTGATTGTGGTGTCCGTGAGGCTGGTACGGCACGCCGTCGGGGGAGCGGAAGTGGACGCGGCTGGGCACGGGCTGCCCGGTCTCGTCATCGACGACCGTGACGTGCACCCAGTTCTTGCCCGGGTCTATAAGCTCGATCTTGACCTTCTCGGTCTCCACGGCCCCGCTGTCGACAACGTCCCCCCAAGTGGCCTTGCCAAGTTCGGCATCGCCCTGCTTGACGGTCACGGTCGCGGACGGCGTGGCGGATATCTCCACGTAGGAAGGGCTGGACGATTCGTTGTCGTCCTGCCCCCAGGAATACGGGGCGGCGAGGAATTCTTCGGACGACACGGCGGGCAGAGGGAAGACGTAGGTGGCGTCTCCCCGATCGACCTCGACTTCGACATCGAAGGGTTTGGTGGCGTCAGCCTCGTCGAGCAGGGTGATCTTAGCCGGACGGCGTCCCTCTCGCGGGAACGGGTGCTCGTCGAGGTGCCCCAGGGTGATCGCGGCCACGAAGAACCGCATCCCCGCGGGGACGATTTCTATGGACTCTATGGACGAGTCGGGATCGGGGTTCTCCCACGACCAGAGCCAGCACAGTTCCGCAGAAGCCTGGTTAGCCTCGGTCTGGCGTTTTCCGGCCTCCGCGAACTCCCCCTCGTAGCGGGGCATCAAGGTCGCCTTGCTGTCGGTGACGGCGCGGTACGGAGGGCCGGGCGTACCCGGCGGGAAGGCCGGACTGGCAGCAATCTCGAAGCGTTCTCGGATATTCACACGCTCCTGCCTGCCGCTCGACAGGTGGAACACGTACTCCGCGACCGGCTCGCCGAGTCGACCGCCTTCGGCCAGCTTCGTTTCCAGCAGCGCGTGGGCGAACAGCACCCGCTTGGCAGGCTTGCCGACCGGAACGAAGACGCTGCCCCCGTTCGGCGATGGCACAATGAACGATCTGCCTCCCAGACCGCCGGCCAGACCGCCGATCATAAAGGGCAGGCCCCGGAACGACTTTAGGCCGGTTTCCACGTTCGCAGCCTCGCTGCCAAGGATATCGGGCCCGGAGTTGCACGACCGGGATATGTCGAGTGGTTCGTAGTCTTGCATTCGTGAAACGCTCCTGGTTGGTGAGGGTTATCGGTCAGATATAGACTTCCGGGTTGACGCAGGTGATGAGGCGTTCACCCTTGATGCCGTTCAGCAGGTTGACGGCGGCTATGCGCGACATCTCCCGCCGGGTGGCGACACTGGCGCTGGCGATGTGCGGGACGATGAGGCAGTTTTCGAGGGTTAGGAGGGGATCGTCGTCGGATACCGGCTCCGGGTCGGTAACGTCCAGTCCAGCCCCGCCTATCTCGCCCTCCTTTAGTGCCTCGTACAGCGCCTGCGGGTCGATGATCGGTCCGCGAGAGGCATTGACGAGGATGGAGGTCGGCTTCATCTTCGCCAGAGCTTCGGCGTCGATGAGATGGTGGGTTGAGTCGTTGAGAACGGTATGGAGCGACACGAAGTCCGACTGGGACAGGAGGGTATCGATTTCGACGTACTCCATGGGGAGCTGGCTCTCGAAGCTTTCTTGCCTGACGATGTCGGAGTAGAGCACCTTCATGTTGAAGCCGATCGAGCGTTTGGCAACCTCGAACCCGATGCGCCCCATGCCTATGATGCCGAGGGTCGCGCCGAAGACGTCCTGGCCGAGGTAGTGGAGCGGGTGCCACGTGCGCCATCTGCCCGCGCGCACTGCTCGTTCGCCCTCGCCGAGACGACGGGCCGCGGCGAGCAGCAAGGCCCATGCCGCGTCGGCTGTCGTATGCGTCAGCACCTCCGGCGTGTTGCCGACGGGAATGCCGCGCCTCGTGGCGGAGGGGATGTAGATGTTGTCGAACCCAACGGCTATTTGGCTGATGACTTTGAGCTGCGGCCCGACCGCGTCCATGAAATCGCCGTCTATCTTGTCGGTGAGGAGGCAGAGGATGCCGTCGACACCCCTACACTTTTCCAGAAGAATCTCCGGAGGAGGGGGAAGCTCGTCCGGCCACACCTCGGCGTCCACCTCGGCCCGGATCATCTCAAGTGCGTCGGGGAAGATTTCGCGGGTGATGAACGCGCGGGGTCTCGACATCTACAGCGCCTTTCGAGAAAAACGTCGGAAATCCGGCGAGGCCCATTCTAACAGAAGGGCCGCCGTCCCTTCATCGACCGCAGGTTTTTCGAAATAGCGAATGATTTTGTGTTGGTATACACACCGCCAATCGTCACTCCGGCGAAGGCCGGAGTCCAGAGGGGTGAGTTTGGTAGGCAGTGTCGACGTCGGCTCCAATCCTCAGCCGGCTCACACCGGGATGACACACAGGAAGGAGCGTTGGCTCTCTGAGACCAACCTTTCCATGCCTCCGTCAAGCGTGGCCAGCAGTCCGTTTCGCTGCATGGCGGCGGCCAGCAGCACGGCGTCCGTAACCTGACGGTATCCCTGGAGACGTATGCCAATCGATTCAGGCAGGTGAATGATGGACTGGTCCTGTGGCCAGAAAGTGTGAGACCCCAACCGCGACAGCCTCTGCAATACAGCGATCGCTTCGAGAGGCGTGACGGTGTGTCGAACGACCGATGGATTACAGGAAACACGGACGAAACCAGCCTCCGTCAATGGACACGTGGCCCAGCCGTCATCCCGACGCGCCTCGAACCACGCTCTAGCCGCGGCGTGGTGCACGTGGTTGGGCCAGGCGAGGGCTATCAGGACATTGACATCCAACAGCGCGATCACGGCCAGTCGCCCAGTGACCGGTAGACGTCCTCGCTGGTGATGGGTTCGGCATCGGCGGGAGTGGGAAAAGTGGTGCCGTGTGTGACGTCGTTGTGGGTGAACTCGCTCTTCAGGCCTCGCCGCGCCAGTTCCGACAGGGCGCTGCCGAGGCTGCTTCCCTTCCGCTCTGCCAGTGCCCGGGCAACTGCCAACACGTCGTCGTCAATAGATACCGTCGTTCGCATATCAGCATCATCGCATCACAGCATCACGTTGTCAAGATACTCGGCGACCGTTCAGACTCAGTGAGGAAGCTCCGTAAAGCATAGCGCCCCCGCAGCCGCGAAGTGCCTACTCTGTACCCCCATGCGGGGCGGGTTTATGCGGGGGCTAGGGTGTTCCTCTCACCAAGTCTGAACGGGTACACCGACAAGCTCTCCAAAACGCTTCGTCGTTGCTGGTGTACCATAGTCGGCGATGTTTTCCGATCGCGCTACCGACATGGTGCTTCGCGCCCGCCACAGGGGCTATGACGGCATTCTGATCGTCGGGATCGTCTTCTTGGCATCGGCCCTTTCAATCGGCGCGAGCAACTACGCTTTCGGGCTGTACGTCGAACCCCTCGAAGAGACGTTCGGGTGGAGTCGCACCGCGATTTCCGCTTCGCTGTCCTTCTGGGCCATCGGCAGCCTGACCGCGCCCCTGCTCGGAAGGTTCATGGACAACTACGGGGCGAGGCCGCTGCTCGCGGGTACATTGGCCGTATTCGGCGTGAGCTTGGTGTTGCGGCCCCTGATGACCGAGCTTTGGCATTTCTACGCCCTGAGCTTTCTTCAGTTCTTCGCGTTCTCCGGGATGAACATGCTGCCGGCGGGTAGGCTCGTCGGGCTGTGGTTCCCGAAGTCGAAGGGCCGCGCCATGGGCTTCGCGATGATGGGGAACAACTTCGGCGGCCTGACCGTGCCGGTGCTGACCGGGTATATCCTCGCGGTAGCCACGTGGGGCTCGGCGTTCGTGGTCACAGGCATTCTGGCTTTCGCGGTCGCTCTCTTGGCCGCCCTCTTCGTTCACGAGCGCACTCCTGGCAGGTCCACCGCAACGCTAGAGGCCAAATCTTCGTCCGCCACGTCCGGCCTTGCGGGCCTGACCGTGAAGGAGGCCCTGCGCTCTGACGCCTTCTACTACGTGACGGCGGCGACGGCTCTTGGGTCGTTCACGTACAGCGCCCTGCTGCCGCAGATCAGCACCCACCTGCTCGACCAGGGAACGAGCAACACCATAGTCGTGACGCTGCTGTCGCTGCTGGCAGGATTCGGCATGGCCGGAAAGGGTGTTTTCGGCTTCCTGGCAGAGCGGTTTACCGCCCGCATAGCCATGATGGTCAGCCTGGGAGGCCAGACGGCGCTCATATCGGTGATAGTGGCCTATCCGGTCGGACTCCACCTGTGGGTCATCGTGCCCATCTTCGGGTTCTTCTTCGGTGCGTACGGCGTCCTCATTACTCTGCTCCTTCAGGAGAACTTCGGCCTGAAGTATTTCGGAAGCATTGCCGGGCTGTCGGGACTTGTCGGAATGATCGCGGCGGTCGCCGGGCCGCTCATGGCCGGAGCATCGTTCGACTACCTGGACAGCTACGGGCCAGCATTCATGGCCGTTGCGGCGTTGTTCGTCACGGCCATCCTGCTGCTCACGAGGGTCAGGTCACCGATGCAGCGTTTGGCCGAAATGTCTCAGGAATGAAAGATCAAACGAAAGGCTTAAGACCATGAAGAAAACGGACAAAGACATGCTGCTCCGACTCGGAGCCGGGGAATCGATTCAGGCGATCTGCGAGGACGCCGGTCTGACACGAGCCGAGTTCGATCAATGGTGGACGGCCCAGACCACAGAGCGCGTCCCTTCGATGGAGGGCGACCGGACGGTATCGGGCGTGTCGGGACAGGGCGACATTGCGCGCGACGAATGGGGAGTGCCGCACGTACTCGCGAACACCGACGACGGCCTGTTCTTCGGGTACGGGTACGCCACAGCCCAGGACCGCCTCTGGCAGCTCGACTACTACCGGCGCAAGGCGCGCGGACGCCTCTCCGAGGTCGTCGGGCCGAGCGGCATCGAGATCGACACGGTATCCCACACCATCGGGATCAGCCGCACGGCGGAGGCAAATCTCGCAAGGTTCCCATATAAGACGAAGCGGCGCTTGCAGGCGTATACGAACGGCATCAACACATTCATTGAAGAGACCCGGAGCAATTTGCCAATCGAGTTCGACCTGCTGGGTTACGAGCCGCACGAGTGGACATCGCTGGACTCGGTGGCTATCTGGCAGGAGTTCCGCTGGTATCTCACCGGCCGCCTGCCCATCATCGCGATTCCCGAGCTGGCGAAGCGGGTGCTCGGCGAAGGGCCCCTCCTCGACCTCTTCCTCACCGGAGAGGCAGAAGACGAGAGCATCGTTCCCAAGGGTTCGTACCCGTCGGCGCGGACGGGCGAAGTTCCCGTCGGCGAGGTGGTCGGCGATCCCGACGAAGGGATTGGCAGCAACAACTGGGTCGTCTCCGGTGGGAAGTCCACGAGCGGCGCGCCGATGGTCGCCAGCGACCCACATATAGCGTTCGGCGCGGTCTCCTGCTGGTACGAGGTGCATCTTTCCGGCCCGGAAATGAACGTCACTGGAGCCGGATACGTCGGCGTCCCCGGCATCGTCTTCGGCAGGAACGAGACCCTCGCGTGGGGCGTCACCAACAACATCTGCTCCCAGCGCGACATCTACCAGGAGGAAGAGCACCCCGACCGGCCCGGACACTTCCGGTTCGGCGACGAGTGGCTTCCGGCCAAGCAGGAGACCGTCGAGATCGCCGTGAAGGGTGAGGACGCCCGGACGATCGCCATCACGCGCACGCACAACGGCCCAATAGTCGACTCGCTGCTCCCGGAGCCGCTGCGCACCACCGACAAGGTCTCGGCCCGGTGGCTCGGTACGGGCTATGGCGACGAGATCACCGGTATGCTCAAACTGGCTGCCGCGCGGAACTGCGAGGAAGCCAGAGAGGCTCTCCGCGACTGGATCGTGCCCACTTGGAGCTACGTCTTCGGGGACACTGAGGGCCACATCGCCTACCAGGCCGTTGGCCGAATTCCCATCCGCGAGCAGTGGAACCGCGAGTATCGCCACGGTTGGGACCCGTCGCACCAATGGCGGGGACTCATCCCGTACGACGCGCTTCCAGCCCTGAGCGATCCGGCCGAGGGATACGCGCGCTCGGCCAACAACCGCACAGCACCGGAGGACTACCCGTACCCCCTCTCTGGCACGTGGAGCAGCGGACACCGTGCCCTGCGCATCCGCCAAATGCTGGAGGAGAAGGAGCAGTTCTCCCGTGAGGACTTTGCCCGCATGCAGTCCGACACACTCTCGATGCGCGCCGTCGAGGTTCTTCCGTCCCTGGTCGAGACTCTTCGGAAGGCATCCGATCCGAAGGTGGTGGAGGCGGCAAAGTCCATGGAAGAATCTCTTCGTATGGCATCCTACCCGAGTGAGGAGGCGGCGGCATGGTTCCTGGACGAGACTCTTCGGAAGGCATCCGACCCGAGGGTGCTGGAGGCGGCAGGGTTCCTGAGCGAGTGGAATGGAAGAATGGACGTGGACGAGGTTGGCGCGTCGATCTTCGAGTTCTTCTTCGCCGAGTTCGCGACCGCCGTTACCGCTGAGCGCTTCGACGAAGAGGCGGCGCCGCTCGTCGCGGGGGCCATATCGGGCTTCGCCGTGCGCCTGCTCGACAACGCCGAGTTCGGCAACTCGCCTCCCCGGAACGACACCATCTTCACGGCCATGCTCCGAGCGATCGACGCCCTGACCGAGCGCCTTGGCCCGGACATGGCGGAGTGGCGCTGGGGCAGAATACACAAGATCGCATTGAACCACCTGCTCTCGGACCGCGGCGATCTTTCCGACCTCCTGAGACGTGGAGGCCAGCCGGTGGGCGGAAACGGCATCACCGTCAGCAACACCGGATTCGACCCCAACTACCTCGCCTCCATCGGCGCGAACTGGCGGCACAACGCCGACCTCGCCGACGACCCGCCCGGCCTCTGGGCCGTAGACGCGACGGGACAGTCGGGCCATCCCGGCAGTCCGCACTACGGCGACCAGCTCACCGAATGGCTGGCCGGACGCCACCACTACCTTCCCCTCGACAGCGAGCGAGCACGGGCGCAGGCGGCACAGACGCTGACCCTCAAGCCGGAGTTTAAAAGCGAATAATTCGAACGTCCCATGAGTGGTACCCTAAGCGTTGCCGAGACGGTCGCCCTTATGTGAGATGGGAGCACGAATGAGTCTTCGAAGGGCCTTTATCGCAATCGTGCCTGCTATAGCAATGGCGACGCTAGTCCTGCTGGCGGCCACGCTCACCGTCGTGCGTTCGGCCTCCGCCCAGAGCACCGACGCTCCCACCTGCTCCACCGGAACCGCCGTCCCCGACCCCGATGACAACCCCGGCCTCGTCTCCGACTGCGAAGCGCTGCTCGCCTCGCGCGATGCTCTGGCGGGGACGGCGACGCTGGACTGGTCGGCGGATGTTCCGATAGCCCAGTGGGAGGGTGTGACCGTGGGAGGATTGCCGGCTCGCGTCACGAGTCTGGTTCTCTCTGAAAGAATGCTGACCGGAGAGATTCCAGCGGAGCTTGGCAACCTTTCGCAACTGCACGTTCTGGTCCTCAATGGAAACGATCTTACCGGGGAGATGCCGGCAGAACTGGGCAGCCTCGCCAACCTCGAGGTGTTGGAACTCTTCAAGAACCGTTTGACGGGTTCGATACCGTCCTGGCTAGGCAGTCTTTCCAACCTAAAACGACTGTGGATAGGTCACAATCAGCTCAGCGGCACGATACCACAGGAACTAAGCAGTCTGTCGCGCTTGGAAGAACTGGAGCTTGCCTATAGCCAATTGACCGGGCCGATACCGACCTGGCTGGGCAGTCTCTCCAATCTGCGGGCACTGTTGCTCTTCCACAACCAGCTGACCGGACCGATACCTCCGGAACTGGGCAGCCTTTCCAACTTGGAATCCTTGTACCTCAACAACAACCGGCTGACCGGGAGCATACCGACGGAACTGGGCGACCTCGCCGATCTATGGGAGTTTGATCTCTCCGGCAATAGGTTGACCGGGAATATCCCTGCGGAACTGGGCGACCTCACCAATCTCCGCAGTCTACAGCTCGCTGAAAACGAGCTGTCGGGGGAATTACCGGTCGAACTGGGTAAGCTTACAAATCTGCGACAACTGCATCTTCACGAGAACCGACTGGTCGGAGAGTTACCGACAGCTCTGGTCGATTTATCCAACTTGCAGGGACTCCGGCTGAGTGGCAACCAATTCACCGGCTGTATCCCGGCGGGGCTGGAAGACGTGCACGAACATGATCTCGCCACTCTAGGGCTGCCGTTCTGCGACTGTTCCACCGGAAACGCCGTGCCCGACGCCGGCAACAACCCCGGACTCGTCTCCGACTGCGAGGCCCTCCTCGCCTCGCGCGATACCCTGGCAGGGACCGCGACGCTGAACTGGTCGGCGGACAGGCCGATAGGAGAGTGGGACGGCGTTACATTGAGTGGTACGAGGCCGGAGCGGGTCGGGAGCCTGAGGCTCAGCCATAGAGAACTGACAGGCAAAATTCCTGTCCAGTTGGGTAACCTCTCTGAACTACGGGACTTGACTCTCGAGGCTAATCAGTTAACCGGGGAGATCCCGTCGGAGTTGGGCAACCTCTCCAATCTGACAACGCTCGACTTCGATCAGAATCAGTTGACCGGTGAGATACCTGCCAGCCTAAGCGACCTTTCCAACCTAACACAGCTGGCTCTAGCCAATAATCGGTTGACCGGTGAAATACCATCATGGCTAGGCAGCCTCCCTAACCTGCAGTATCTGTACCTAGGAGACAACGGACTAAGCGGTGAGATACCAGAGGAATTGGGCAACTTGACCGGCCTGAGAGAACTGACCCTCGGGTCTAACGATTTGACGGGAGAGATACCTGCATGGCTGGGAAGATTCCAAAATCTAGGCTGGCTACATCTCGCTCACGCCAATTTGACCGGGGAGATACCCACGGAACTGGGCAGCCTTCCCAACCTGTGGCGCCTGTACTTGAGCGGGAACCGGTTGACCGGGCAGATTCCAGTGGAGTTGGGCAACCTTTCCAACTTGGTAAGTCTGCACCTCAACGACAATCTGTTGACCGGGGAGATTCCTTCGGAACTGGGCAACCTCACTAAGTTGACGATCCTGTACCTAAACAACAACGAGCTAACCCGGGAGATACCACCTGAACTGGCAGAACTTTCCAATTTGCGTAGGCTGCGCCTCGCTGGCAATGAATTGACCGGATGCATTCCGCAAGGGCTCAGAGACGTGACGGACAACGACTTCGACGAGCTCAATCTGCCGTTCTGCGTCTGCGTCGAGGGTGGCGCGGTGACCGACGCGTCCAACAAGGGGCTGGTGTCCGACTGCAACATACTGCTGGCGGTGAGGGACATCTTGACAGGAACCGCGACCCTGAACTGGTCGGCGGACCTCCCGATCGTGGAGTGGGATGGAATCACCATCGCGGGGACGCCGCAGCGCGTGACGGAGCTGTTCCTGGCCTCAAGACAGTTGACCGGCTCGATCCCCCCGGAACTGGGCAGGCTGTCCAGCCTAGAATCTCTGAATCTCAGTGATAACAAGCTGGCCGGCGAGATACCGTCGGAACTTGGAAACCTTTCCAACTTGAAAGTGCTGTGGCTCCTCGAGAACCGGTTAAGTGGAATCATTCCGGCTGGGTTAGGTGGGCTTCCTAACCTGGCTTTCATAGACTTCTCCCAGAATCTGCTCACCGGAGAGATACCTGCCGGGCTCGGTAGTCTCACAAGCCTGCGGCAACTGATCATCCACAGCAACCAATTGAGCGGTCCGATACCGGCGGAGTTGGGAAATCTTGCCGATCTAGAACTGCTGGTTCTTTGGAATAACGGGCTGAGCGGTGAGATTCCACCAGAGTTGAGCAGTCTTTCCAAGCTGGTAGAGCTCGCCTTGAGCGGAAATCGGTTTACCGGGGAGATGCCTGCCGAGTTGGGAGAACTCTCCAACTTGCTGCGCTTGTATCTGAGCAGCAACGAGCTAAGCGGCAAGATACCATCGGAGTTTGGCCGACTCTCGAAACTGGAACAGCTACATCTCTCTTCTAACCAATTGAAGGGTGAGATACCTGATGAGTTAGGCTCTCTTACCCGCTTGCTGTCGCTGAGACTCGACACCAACAAGCTTTCGGGAGAGATACCCGCGGAGTTTGGCCAACTCTCTAACCTGAAGCATTTATGGCTCTACGAGAACGAATTGACTGGGGAGATACCTGAGGAGTTAGGTCGACTCTCTAACCTGTTGCACCTATACCTCACGTCAAACCGGTTGACCGGCGAAATGCCGGCGGAGTTGGGCAGCCTGGCCAACTTAAGGAATTTGCAGCTAGACGGCAACCGGTTGAGTGGTGGAATACCACCGTCACTGGGCAATCTTTCCAACCTGGAATGGCTGTATCTAGGAAGCAATCAGTTGAGCGGGGAGATACCCGAAGAACTGGGAAGGCTCTCCAGCCTCCAGAATTTCTACTTGTCGTACAACCAGTTGAGCGGGGAGATACCTGAAGAGTTGGGAAATCTCTTCAACCTAGAGATACTGGACTTTAACGGCAATCAGTTGAGCGAAGAGATACCGGCGCGACTGGGAAACCTCACAAATCTCCGGTATCTTGGCCTGTCGCAGAACGGCTTGACCGGGGAGATACCTGTAGAACTGGGCAGTCTCTCCAACCTGGAATCGCTGATCCTCTCACAGAACCGGTTGACTGGGCCGATACCGGGAGTACTGGGTAATCTCACCAACCTGACGGCGCTGTGGCTCTCACAGAACCGGTTGACTGGGGAGATTCCTGGACAGTTGACCAATCTCACAAACCTGTATCAACTGTACCTGTCCCAAAACCGGTTATCCCGGTGCATTCTCCAAGATCTTCGCGACATACGGCACAACGACCTTCACGATCTCAATCTCCCATTCTGCGACGTACTCTTGAGCGGCGTATCCATAAGCTCGGGAGAGTTGACCCTGCCGTTCGACGCCTATCAGGTCGAATATAACGCTTCGGTGCGTACGCCTGAGGCGACGTTGGTTCTCACCAATGAACACGGCGCGAAAATCAATTATCTGGACAGGGACGGCATTGGCAGGGCGGGCGCCGTCGGCACGTTGGAACTTGCGGTTCCTCTTGATGCGGAGGCAACCCCCGTCAGGATCGAGGTGGTCTCTTCAGACGAACAAGCGACCAACGTCTATACCATCCATATAACCTGGACGGGCGCTCCCGGCCCTCCGACCATAAGCAAGGTCGCGCCGGGCGGGTGGTACCTGAACGTATCCTGGACCCCGCCTACGGAACAAGGCGTCGACGACATCACGTCCTACGACCTGCGCTACATCAAGGGCCCAGCCGCCGACAAGTCCGACGCCAGCTGGACGGTCGTGAAAGACGTATGGACGGCCGGAGCCGGCGGCGATTTGGAGCACAACATATTCGGGCTGTCCAGCGGAATACGCTACAACGTACAGGTGCGCGCAGTCATTGGCGTCGGAACCGGGCCATGGTCGGCCGCCAAGGCCGGAACGCCGCACCCGCCGAGCGTCTGCGTCCTCTGGGGCGCCGTGAAAGACCCTACCGACACTGAACTGGTGTCCGACTGCGAGGCGCTGCTGGTGGCTGGGGACATCCTGGCGGGGAGCGGGTCGCTGAACTGGTCGGCGAATGTCCCCATGGAAGAGTGGCAGGGCGTCAGGGCGTCAGGATCGAGGGGACGCCGTTACACGTCCATGAGTTGCTCCTAGAACAGAGCGGGCTGACCGGAACGATACCACCGGAACTGGGCAGGCTGTCCAACCTCAAGACACTGTGGGTCTCGCAAAACCAGCTAGTTGGCAGAATACCGGCGGAACTGGGTAATGCGTCCTATTTGCATTCGATAGACCTCAGCGAGAACCGGTTAACCGGGGCGATACCGGCGGCGCTGGGCAGGCTCTCCTACCTGGGAGAATTGGCGCTGGCGAACAACCGGTTGACAGGGGAGATACCGACGGAACTGGGTGACCTCTCCGACCTGCGACTGCTTTACCTCAATGACAACCAATTGACTGGGGGGATTCCCTCTGAACTGGGACGCCTCGCCCACCTGAGATGGCTGTACCTCCATAACAACCGTTTGACCGGATCGATACCAACGGAGTTGGGCGGACTCACCAACTTGGAATGGCTGAACCTCCGCAGTAACGACCTGAGTGGCACTATCCCAGCCGAGTTGGGCAACCTCACCAACCTGAGAGTTCTGGATCTCCACACCAACCGGCTGACCGGGCCGATACCGGACCTCAGCGACATGACCAGGTTGGACCAGCTCTACCTCGCCAACAACGACCTGACTGGCGATGTCCCGGCCTGGTTGGGCACGATGAGCAACGTGAGAGAGTTGTGGCTCTTCGGCAATGAACTGAGCGGCGCCATTCCCGACCTCAGAGGGATGACCGGCCTTATCCGGGTTATGCTGCAGAGCAACAAGCTGACCGGTAGTGTCCCGACGTGGTTCGGTGACATGACCGACCTGAGGTACCTCTACCTGCACGACAACCCGCTGGGCGGGACAATCCCGGCCGAATTGGGTGGGATGACCAGTCTGCGATACCTCTGGCTCCACAGCAACGAGTTGACCGGGAATATTCCGCCGGAGTTGGGTCAACTCTCAAATCTTTGGGACTTGAACCTGCGCGACAACGAGATAGGAGGGCCGGTGCCGAAGGAGTTGGGCAGCATGACCCATCTGAGATGGCTGCGGCTCCATGGAAACGAGCTGTCGGGGGAGATACCTACGGAGTTGGGTAACTTGAGCAACCTAGAAAGTCTATGGCTGCACAGGAATGAACTGAGCGGGCCGATTCCCGCATCGTTTGGCAAGCTGACCAAGTTGGAGAGGCTGTGGCTGTACGACAACCAACTGTCGGGCGAGATACCTGAGGAACTGGGCGAACTGAGCGATCACAGCCTCGTCGCGTGGCGACTCAGCGACAACCAATTCACCGGGTGTGTGCCGGCCGGACTGGCGGCTATCGAGGACACAGACATCGCCGACCTCGGCCTGGAGGTCTGCCGGGACTCCTGAACACTGCTTAGACGTTAACGATCTCAGCCACGTAGTCATATTCGCCGTCCCGCTTCGGGAACAGGATGTGCCTACTCGCGAACCGGTTCAGGTTCCAACTGCCGTCGTCGTAACGTTTCCTCAGTTTCTCGAAGGGCGTCGCCGAGACGATAAAGGAGTCGAGACTGACGTTCTGTGTCCCGTCGGAGCGTTGGGAGACGGTGTGGGCCAGCTCGGGCAGTTTCTCATGGAGTTGTGCCTTGTCGTCGTGTCTGTATGACTTCGCGTGAATCATCCCGTGAGGCTCCACGAAGATGATTCGCTGAGCGTCGCCCGTCTTTATCCAGAGGATGAAGTCGGGATAGAAGCCGCTGTCCTCGTAGAAACCAACGCCCGTCCCCTTGCCCTGGTTCCGCAGCAGAAACACCTCCGCGTCGCTTGGACAGTCCTCACCTTTCTCCGTCCAGTACGCCCTCAGGTCCTTCACGAATCTCTGCTCGCTCGGGTTCAGGCCCGGCGGCGATATCTTCAGTTGCTTGCCGCCATTCTCCACCAGCAGCGGCTGATAGAGATGTCGGTCGAAATAAATCCGGGGCAGGCTGCCACTCTCGCTCTCGTACAGCACGCTGCAGTCGGCGATGAGACCCTCGATCTCTTCGATCAGCTTCTTATCCGTTCTCGGCACGCCCACGACGTACCTGCCCCGACCGCCTTCGCGAATCTTATTGAAGCTGAAGTTTGCGTCGGTCTCGTCCAGCTCCTTGTAGACCATGTGGCCGGACTCCCATCTCTCCCGGCGGCGGCGGTATAGCTTGTCCGCGTACTGGCGAAGTATGCCTATCACCGTGTCCTGCAGTCGCGTCCACTCCTCGACGTCCGTTGGCCTCGCCAGCGACTCCTCCGCGATCAGCCGGTAAGCTTTGCACCCGGCTTCCATGATGCTCTTCAGCGAGGAGGGACGCACCACCAAATTGTCCATCCCCTTCTGCTGTTTGTACTTGATCAGGGAAAGATACACCCTGTCCCAGTCCACTAGCGCCAGGCTTTCGGGCGGTATGACCGTCTTCACGCCGGAACTCGCGCTGGCCTCGTCAATCCTCGATTCGTCGCTGTCCAGCGACAGCACCCTCGCCGACACGTCCATGAACACCGGCTGCATTTCGCTGTCGTACTTCAGCGCCACCTCCGTCTCCGCCTTGAAGTCGCGCTCGTCGTCCACTCGCGGAATGACCAACCCCTTGTCCAGGAACGCCCGGTTAGGGCGGATGAACAGCGGCAGCTCCCATAGGTCGGGAACGCCTTCCCGTTCGAGATAGACCCTGAACTGGGCCATGTAGTTGGCTCGGACGGCGAAGATGTTCAGGGTCTCCAGCAGCCCGATCTGCTCGGGATGGTTCCCCTCCGTCTCTGGGGCCGAGCTCCGCTTCAACGTCATATCACGCCCGCGCAGACGCACCCCGCGCCCGAACAGCTGGATTATCTGCGAACCCTCGTTTCTGCCGATGTTCAGCAGACCTATGTTGGAAACGCGCCAGGAGTTCCAGCCCTCGATGAACTTGCGGGAGCCGATCAGCGTCTCTATGGTCGTGTCAGACCTGCCGATCTCAGCGAAGATCGAGCCGGATATTGCGTCTTCCTCCACCGTTATGCCCGCCTCGGCCTCCGCGACCAGCCTCTTGAACGTGGTGGTATCTCCGATGTAGATCAGCCCGAAGTAGTCGTCAGACCCGCTCGCCTTCAGGCCCAACTCTCCCTTGCTTCCCCGTATGTCGGCTATGTGCAGCCCACCGCTTGACGGAGTGTGCAGCGTCCGCGCGAGTACGTCCCGGTACACCTCCGACGCGCTCGCGCCGCCGCCGTTGCGCAGGTAGGGATACTTGTCCTTGAAGACATCGGCCCCGTACTCGTCGGTTAGCCCCGAATCGCCCTCCAGAAGCCGCTCGATCGTTGCCGTCGCCCATGCGGCCTCCGACAGCGTCCGATGGAAGAACCGCGCCACGGTGAGCACGTCGCTCCGCAAGGTGGTGACACTGCTGCCGACGAAGAGCCACAGCGGCTGCTCCAAGTTGTAGGGACTCAGCTCTGCCGACTTGTTGGCGAAGACCAGCTGCTGCTCGTAGAACGACAGCAGGTTTGCCAGCAGCAGCGTGTCCGTCCGATCCGCGGTCGTCTCCTCCTGAAGATTGAGAATGTGGAAGTCCTTGCCGTAGCCGTCGTCGTAGAAGAAGCGATACGAGTAGTCGAACGCGATGGCCTTGCCGTACTCGGTCGTCAGCGCGTCGTTGCGAGCGGCCGTCAGCGCCTGTCCGAACGTCGCGCTGTACTCGAAGGTGAACCCCGTTTCTCCCAGCGCGTCTCGCACCTCCCGCCATGTCTCGCCCCCGGAACCCTTGTGCCCCTCGTCGACGAAGATCAAGTTCCTGCCCTCGAAGACCTCCACCGACACGGTCACGCCCTGGCCGCGCTTCTCGCTCACCAGCTTGTGTATGTCGATAACCAGAACCGTGTTGGCTTCCTCCCCAACCAACCCGCCCTCGTTCAGATCGAAGCGCCGGGCCGGGATGCCGGACGCATCGAGCTCTTCCAGGTGCTGTCGGGTCAGCCCCTCGTTCGGCGTAATCAGCAGGATGTTGTCCAGCGGTTCGCGGTTGTAGTGGAGGTACTGCCGGTAGTTAAGGTGCATCAGCAGCGTCTTGCCGCTGCCCGTGGCCATCCAGAACGCCAGCTTCTTCAGGTTGGACTCCTCGTACCGTTCCACACGCCCTCCGCTCCGGCGGCCTGTGTTGAGGTTGGCGACATGCCTGTTCAGCGAATCGAGAAGCGCCGCGGGGCTCCTGTCGTACCGGTCGAGAAACATCTCCGTGTAGAGCGCGGCCAGGTACTGGAAGTACCGCAGCGTGATCGGCAGGGGCCTGCCCTCGTTCATCGCGGCCAGATGCTCTCGGATGTTGTCGTCGTACCGTTTCAGGTCCGTCGCGGGAATCTTCAGACCGCCCCGCGATGCCAGGCGCTGATAGACGTGACTTCGCCCGTCCCCGTCGAACCCCTCCCTGGCCGGACGTATGTCGTCGAGCAGCTGCTTGGTGTCCGCGTAGCCAAGCAGATCGTGCAGCCACGAAAGCAGCGTCAGGCGCTGCTCAAGCCGGGCGTAGGACTGGGCACCGTTCGTACTCGGACTTGCGCGGCTCCGTCGAGGCATCAGCCGGACGCTCCGGCGAACATCCTCGCCTTGAACAGCGGCTCTATCGCCCGGGCGCGGGGGATGACGGAATTCCCGTTGACGTACACCGTGTCCGCCCCGCCGTTCAGCCCCAGTTCGCCAACGAACTCCCTGTCCCGCGCGAAGTCCTCCTCCGTCCAGCCCTCGGTCTCGCGCCACACGACCGCTACGCCGCGTCCGGGGGCCTCGCGCGTCTCCCCGCGATACACCAGGTAGCGCCTGCCGTCGTCGTCGTACACCCGCCGCGTTCGCACGTTCAGCCCCAGCAGGTAGTTGAACGTCTCCGCCACGTCCGCAGTCCGTTCCCGCGTCTCCCCCTGTGCGTGTACGCGAAGCCGGTAATCGAACGGGCGCGTCAGCATGGCCGCGTTGAGCAGCGTCTCGCTTCGCTTGGTCTCCCACCTCAGCATGTACTTCAGCAGGTAGCCGTCGATGCGGGTCTCCAGGTTCAGACGTCCCGCGTCCTCGTCGAACCCGATGCCGTCCAGCGCGTCCTCGTAGGACTCCAGCCGCATGTACTTGACGATGCGCGGCGACCGCTCCGCCTCCTCCGGCGTGGCCGCGCGTTTCGGCCTGCCGTCCTTCCACTCCGGCGAGAACGTCACCTTCTTGATGCGCGGAAGCAGCACCGTGTCGAAGTACTCCCCCATCTCCACTAGGATGAACTTGCGCTCTCCGCCGTCCTCGCGGTTCAGATTGATGACGGCGTGGCCCGTCGTGCCCGACCCGGCGAAGTAGTCGAGGACGATGCCATTGGTACCCGGGAAGCAGACGCGAACAGAATCCATCACTGCCGCAGTAGCCTTGGGAAAGTCAAATGCATCAGTTGAACCAAATAGATCGACTACCGTCCTTGTCCCGTTATCACGTGCCGAATATTCAGGCTTGTCCCACCATGTTCGAGGCAGAGACCCCTTAGTTTGAAAGTACTTTCTTGTATAGATCTGATGCCTGTCAGTTTGTGGCTTGGCCACCCGTGCTTCTCTCAGTGTCACCCTTGCCCTATTGACACCATATCTCCACACTCTTTCTCTGCCTTGCCTGTCGATTGGAAAAATCGCGGTTTCTTTTTCCGTTACAACATCTAGAATGCGCCAAGTCTGTGTACTCTCTGTCCAGTCCATACGAGGGACTCTGAGAGCAGACGTACGAGCGTCAAAGTAGATGGGAAAGAACTGTTTGGGTCTGTCCGAGCGAAAACTACCCGCACTGCTCTTTCTGAGATTTTCCCACTCAAAGCTCCGGCCATCCTCATCAGTTTCCTTATACCGGTCTCGCTGAGCTCTGGTATGGGGCATCCGCCCGACTGAAGCCCCATCAGGTGATTTCGCAAAGAAGAGCCCGTATTCGTGGTTAATGGCAACACCTCTGACAGTCGAACGACCAGACGGATTATTTCTGATTGCGACTGTAGCCAGATGGTTCTCGATACCAAAGGCTCGCTCCATTAGAAACTTAAGGCGACTGAATTCATAATCGTCAATAGTTGAACAGATAATGCCATGATGTTGTAACAGGGTGTTGGACACTAACAACCGATCCTCTAGCAAAGTCATCCAACTGGAATGCTCATAGCCATTCTTGTATAGAATCTTGGTAGCGAATGTGTTGTACGGCGGATCAATATAGACGCACTTCACGCATTCACGGTACTTGCTGTCCATCAACCGGAGCGCCTGCCAGTTCTCGCTGTGGACCAGCAGGCCGTCGGTCATGCCGTCGAGATCGTCGAAGGACGCCAGCAGGCGGTCGGTGAAGCCGGCGTCGAAGTGGCGCGTGTCGAGCGGCAGCGTGGGGTGCGCTCCCAGGAACGACACGGAACGGTCGGCCTCGTCGATGCCGAGAAGCTCACGCCACTCCTCCCACTGCCCATCGTTGTCGACGATCTCCGGGTAGAAATCGGGCGCGACGTTCCCCAGCGTGACGCAGTATTGGGTGTCCACAACGAACTTGCGCTTCTCCCAGAGCATCTTCTGGAAGCCCTCGATCTGCGCGAGGAAGTCGATGATCTCGCCGCCGACGGATTTGATGAGGCGCATCTGCTGGAACCACCCGTCCACGGCCTGCTCGCCCGCGGCATCCAGGTTGTCCAGGTTCAACACCTCGTTCTTCAGGTAGAAGTCCAACTCCCGCGAGAGGAAGCCGCGCAGGTCCTTGTGGATGAAGAAGTCCGAGTCGTTGCGCCGGGTGTACCGGCGCAGGTGGTGCTCCAGTCGGCTGACAGGCTCGTCGTTCCCGCTGCGTCGGTGCTCCCCCGTAAGCGCGTCGAAGGCCGCCCGCGCGTCCTTCACCCGTAGGGGTATCTCCTCGGCGGCGTCCGCGTTAATCTTGTCCTGCTGCCTCTGATTGCCGTAGCGGGCGCTCTCCTCTGCCGTCAGCGGGCGATACTCGAACGGGACCGTGACTGAGCGGGAGTCGTCGTCCCAGGCCGTCTTCCCGACCAGCGGCACGAAGAACCGCCTGTCTCCCTTAACATTGTTCTGCTCGACGTTGGCCGCTTCGACGCGAAAACGCACCGATACGCCGTTAGGCGCTGTCCAGTCGTAGCTGTGGAAGTGCTCGGCGGTCTTGACGTAGTACTGGTCGCTATTCGCCCAGTGGAGATAGACCTCCTCCCCGTTATAGGGAATCGCGTACCGCTGATTGCGCCCGTATCGCCTCTGGGAGATGAAGTCGCCGTCCCGGTAGTACCGGTTGAAGAAGGTGAACAGATGATTGTAGGTGTCGGCCTCGACGGCCTGTCGACTGTGTCCCGGCTCCGCGGCGGCCTTGGCCCGTAGGTAGTCCTCACCGCGGGGAGTCCCTGAATACCTATCATCCAGCTTGCCGTCGGCGTCGAGCGCGTCTCTGCCGAAGTTCTCAAGGACTTTCTGACGCTCTTTCTCCAAGTCGGCCTCGGCTAGGGACTGCCGCGCAAGTTGGCCGGTGTCCAGATCGTCGGCTATGCGCGCAGGAAGCTCCTCGCCGATGAACCTCTCGATGGCCGCTTGTGGTTCATGATGCGGTAGATGCCGAAATCGAGGTCCGCTCAGTCGAACTGGAACAACTCGCGCAGCAGTTCCTGGAATTTCCGATGGTGATCTTCTCGGCTGGCGGACTCGCTTGTCACAACGCCATCCCTCCCATGCGGCCCCTGTCTCCTCTCGTTGGCTGTCGGCGAAACTGTACATTCGTCAATTGGCCGACGCAACCGAATCGTGTAGGCAGGACACGCGCAAGCATACAGAACATATGTGCCCGTGTCAACACTCCTGGCATTCTTTACAGGGGACGGGCTCACATCCCGTCCCTCTTTAAATGCGCCCCGAACCTCGAATTTGACGGAAGAGAACACACGTCCTATTATAGACACAGACCTTTATGACTGACTGTGATATCCCGTTCGGGTCATATAGTAACGTCAGGTTTTGTCAGGAAATGTCAGGTTAAACGCGACTCCCCCACACGCGCCGTATCAACCCCAAGCCCCCACGTATCCAGCAATCTCTCCCCCGCTGGGGGCTGACAGGGGTAGGCATTTGACTACCGCCCCATTCCCCATTGACGAGAAAAAAACGCCGTCACTGTCATTCTGGGCGGAGCGTTGCGGAGTCGAATAATCTAAGAAGGGGCGCCTCCGAATTTGACTGATGAGAACACGTGTACTATCATATTCAACAACACACGGCGGACGCCCCTGGTCTCCCGTCCGCAACAGAGGAATGTCAGAATATGTCAGGAAATGTCAGGGAAAAAGAGACCCCTGTCGCCCAAACAGCTTCAGTCCCTACCCATCTCGTGTCAGGTTAAGACTTTCGCGAACACCGCAACCGCTATCGACCCATTCTCCATTGATGAGAAAACAACGCCGTCACTGTCACTACCCTGAAAATAACCCCCGGCCAACCTCCCGTAGGGGCGATTCGCGAATCGCCCTTACTGCCATTTTCATGATTGGTGGTGTCGGTGACAACCGACATGAGCGATTGCTACGAAAATAGACCATTGCCATTCCCGTAGGGGCGGGTTTGGAACTCGCCCTTGGGGCCCACCATTTTCATTCCAGGTGGTGAGGGTGACAACCCTCATGAAGTATTCTGAGCGTAGCAGAGCGGAGTCGAAGAATCTAAAGCGTCTGTCACAACGTTAAGCCAACATAGAGCGTCCCTACGTTGTTTTCACTCTTGGTCACGATATAGGCGCGGCACTGGCTGCCGGGTCTTGCAGATACGGACTTTAGATTCCTCCCTGCGCTCGGAATGACAGGAAGGCGGGGCCGGATCATAGCTGCAATTCCGTTTTGCCTACCCCTGTCAGCCCAGCGGGGGAGAGATACAGAGAGGGGGGCATCTACACCCCATCGACCGACCCGCGCGAATGTATGGTAGAGTTGTTGCCGACTACAACCCGGAGGCGGAGATGAAGATCGTTCGATACGAAGCAAACGGCGCGGCGACCTACGGCGTGCTCCAAGACGACGACTCGATCCGGGAGTTGATAGGCTCGCCGTTCGAGGACTTTTCCGTGGGTGACACAGTCGCGGACTTTGAGTCCGTGCGGGTGCTGCCGCCCGTCGAGCCACGAAAGGTCATCGGGGTCGGCCTGAACTACATCAAGCACATCGAGGAAGTCGGCATGACCAAGCCGCCGTTTCCCATGCTGTTCATGAAGCCGAACACCGGCGTCATCGGGCACGGCGATGCCATCGTGTTCCCAAAAGAGGGCGTGCAGACTGAGTACGAGTGCGAGTTGACCGTCGTCATAGGCAAGAATACCCGCCGCGTGTCGGAGGACGAGGCGCTCGACTACGTGCTCGGCTACACCTGCGGCAACGACGTGAGCGAGCGGACGATCCAGTTACCCGAAATGAAGATGGGCGCGATGCTCATCGGCAAGGGGTTCGATACCTTCTGCCCGATCGGGCCGGTCATCGCCACCGGGATCGACCCGTCCGACCTCCAAATTCAGACCAGGCTCAACGGCGAGACGAGGCAGGACGACCGCACGTCCGACCTCCTGTTCTCCGTCCCGAAGCTCGTGTCCTACATCAGCGATGCCATGACGCTCCAGCCGGGCGACTGCATCCTCACGGGAACGCCGTCCGGCGTCGGGCCAATCGCCCCCGGCGACGTGGTCGAGATCGACATCGAAGGAGTCGGCGTCCTCCGCAACCCCGTCGTCGCCGAGGGGTAAACGCTCGTCGTACGAAAGACCTGTCCGAGAGACGTTCAAAATCTCTCTCCTCGTGACTACTATGACAGAGTGCCCAAATCACACATACACGGGGAGGACATCCACCGTCATTCTCCCACCACGACCCGTCATTCCCGCGAAGGCGGGAATCCATTGACCTTGGCGAGCGAAGACATGGCGATATCACCACGACTTGGTATGAACATGACCCCATCACGTCCGGGCAAGTTCGTTCGGATGGAGATTATCGAGGAGTTTGGCCTGAACGTGACGCAGGCAGCCGAGATTCTGGGCGTCCGGCGTGCCACGCTGTCCGACCTGCTGAACGGCAATGCCGCTCTGTCGCCGGAGATGGCACTGCGGATCGAGAAGGCCTTCGGCGTGAGCATGGACATGCTGCTGCGGATGCAGGCGTGGTACGACGCATCTCGAATGCGCGCAAGGGCGGAAGAGATCAGTGTGGAGCGTTATCAGCCAGTCTAGTCCACGAGCAGAGATCGGGCGGATCGAAAGGGAGCCACGATGCCCAAACCGCGAATAACAAAGGTCGAGATCGAGACGTTCACCTACGAGCTGTCCGACCTTGCGCGGGGCGAGCACGGGCCGACCTACTCGCGCGGCAAGTCGATCACCAACACCGCCCACGCCATCACGATCTCCACGAACGTCGGCGTGGCCGGAGAGTACGTGTGGAGCGGGCCGATCGAGTACGCGGGGGCCTGCGCCGTGGCCGAGCTTCTCGTCGGGCAGGACCCGCTTGAACGGGAGTACATCTACTCGCGGATCAAGCAGACGATGCGACAGCAGGCCGAGATCGGCATCTCTGCCGTCGATATCGCCCTCTGGGACCTCGCCGGCAAGTACCACGACGCGCCGATTCATCAACTTCTGGGCGGCTACCGCAAGACCCTGCCGACCTATCCCGCCAGCGTTCACGCCACCGAGCACGACGAGTTGAAGTCCCCCGGCGAGATGGCCGACTTCGCCGAGCAGTGCAAGGAGTTGGGTTATCCTGCCTTCAAGATTCACGGCTGGGAGAACGGCGAGCCGAGGCGTGAGGCCGAGGCGATCCTGGCTGTCCGCGACCGAGTGGGGCCCACCATGGACCTTATGTCCGACCCGTACAATGCCCTTCTAACCTTCGGGGACGCGGTGAAGGTAGGGCGGGCCTGCGACGAGGCAGGGTATTTCTGGTACGAGGACCCGTTGGCGGACGGGGGCATATCGCAATTCGCGCACCGCAAGCTGCGGGAATTGCTCGATACCCCGATGCTTCTCACCGAGCACGTTCGCGGTCTGGAGGCACGCGTCGACTTCATGGTCAACGGCGCGACGGACTTCGTTCGCGGTGACGTGCAGTATATGGGCATCACCGCCACGATGAAGCTGGCCCACGCCGCCGAGGGCCTGGGCCTGGACATCGAGATGCACAGTCCGGGTCCGGCTCAGCGCCAGTGCATGGCCGCCATTCGGAACACCAACTACTACGAGCTGTCCGGCTCCCGACCGAAAGGCCCGAACGCCAACTACATCCCCGTGTACGCGAGCGACTACGTCGATCAGCTTGACGCCGCGGTGGACGGACACTTCCCCGTGCCGCAAGGGCCAGGACTCGGCGTGGAGTACGACTGGGCGATGATCCGGCGCAACAGCCTGGGGACGAGGGTCTTCGAGTAGTCCGGACGCGCCGCTAGATCTGCTTCTCGAACTCCACCACATCGAAGCCGAATTTCCTGCCTCTGGCAACCTCTTCGTATCCGGCCTTCCTGTACATACCCATCGCGGCGACCTGTCCGACGGTCGTGTCCAACGTCAGCGTTCGGAACCCCAACTCTCTTGCCCGTTCCTCCAGCTTCGACAAGATTCGCGTACCAAGACCCCTCCGCTGAAGTTCGGGGTGTACCCGCATCCGGCAAATCTCAGCCTCAGTGTCGCTTAGGCGCTTAAGAGCTCCCATCGCGACGATGCGGCCGCCGATGATGCCGACATAGAACTCGCCTCCGGTGTCGATGTACTCTGCCTCGACACGGTGCAGGTCGTCGTCCCACGGCCCGTTCCCCACGTGCGCGCCGACTTCGTTCAGGGCAATGTTGTGAAGGTCCCACACCGCGTCGTGGTCGGGAGCCCGATACCGCCGGACCTCCATCAACGGAGCGCCAGCCGCGCTATCTCACCGGTGAAGGAGAGAATGTACACCTCGCCGTCCGGCCCCTCGGCAAAGGACGCTATCTGCAGGCCGGTGTCGGCTATCTGTGCCTGCTCGGTAACGCGACTGCCGTCGTGTCGCAGCGCCCAGATACGTCCGGTGCAGAAATCGCCATAGACATAGGCCCCGACGAGAGAGGGAATACGACTGCCTCGATAGACGTACCCGCCCGTTACGGAGCATCCGCCATCGCGACCGTACTCTGCCACCGGTGGCACGAGCTCGTCGCTGTCACACGAGTTGTCGCGGAAGCACGACGTCCCCTCCATGATGTTCCATCCGTAGTTCCCGCCCTTCGTGACGATGTCAATCTCTTCCAACTTGTTCTGGCCTACGTCGCCCGCCCAGAGCTCGCCCGTCTCCCGGTCGAACGAAAAGCGCCACGGGTTGCGAAGTCCGTATGCCCAGATCTCCGGTCGCGCGCCCTCCACGCCCACGAAGGGGTTGTCGGGCGGCACGGCGTACGAGCCGGTCTCGTCAAGTGCGCTCAGGTCGATGCGGAGAATGGTTCCGAGGAGCGTCCGAAGGTTCTGCCCGTGTCCCCTTGGATCACCCCCGCTGCCACCGTCGCCGAGCCCGACGTAGAGGTACCCGTCCGGCCCGAACGTGATATGCCCGCCGTTATGGTTTGAGAACGGCTGGCCGATCTGCATGATGAACTTCTCGGTGGACGGATCTACGTTGCCCGTTCCCGGTGGGGCGTGATAGCGGGCGATAATCGAGCGCCTGGGCGAGGCGGCGGAGTAGTAGACGTAGAAGTACCCGTTGTCCCGGTAGTCCGGGTCGAAGGCTAGGCCGAGAAGCCCCTCCTCGTTGCCGCGATCGCTCACCCTGCCACGAATGTCGAGGAAGATGGTAGGTGACGACGGGTTTGACACGTTGTCGAACACCATGATCCGCCCGGGCTGCAGGACGAGGTACAGCCTGCCGGGCATCCCTTCGGGGTGTGTCAGGTACACCATGCGGTCGAACGAAACGTTGGGAAATACAACCTCGGCGCGTACCTTCGGAAGGGGATAGCTGACGGGAACAGGGGTTGCCGAACCGACAGTGGGTTCTGGGGCTGCCGAGGCGACAGTTGGGACGGGCGAGACCGAGTTGACAGTGGGGACCGGTATCGCCGTGGCGCTCGGCGTTGGGGTCGCCTCCGGTTCAGACGCACACGCCATGAGCATCATCATGGCAATGATGGCAAGAGACGTTGCCCACAACCGTCCCGAGGCGAACATGGCTGGTCCGAGTGTGCTATCCATTCACGCGCTCCAATCGCCCCCGGTCCACCTCGAATCTAGTCATCCGTGAGAGGTACTCCGGCTCGATGACATCCGCGTCGGCGGTGGTGATGAACACCTGTGAGTAGTTCGAGACCCGCTCCAATACGAGGCGTCGACGGGGCGGGTCCAGCTCGGAGAGAACGTCGTCGAGCAGCAGGACCGGCTGCTGGTTTCGAACGTCTCTGAGGTACTCCGCCTCCGCCAGCTTCAGAGCGAGCACCGCCGTCCTCGCCTGCCCGCGCGATGCATAGAGGCCGACGTCCATGCCGTTGAGCAGAAGCTGGAAGTCGTCGCGATGGGGCCCCCGCACCGAGAACCCCTGGGCGATCTCTCGCGAGCGTACCTGTACGAGGGCCTCTTGCATAGCCTCGCCAATGTCCTCCGGCGTGCGTCGTCCTTCGATAGCGAAGCTTGGGCGATAGGCCAGTTCAAGAGTATCACCGTCATCCGTGAGCGTGCCGTGCGTCCGGGCGGCCCCATCTGACAGAGCATCGAGCGCCTCGCGTCGTCGAGCCACCACAACGCCGCCGGACTTGACGAGCTCACCGTCCCAGAATTCCAGGTCATTTGGGCGAGACCGGCCACCCTTGATGCCCTTGAGCAGGTGGTTGCGCTGCACGACAACGCGCTGGTACCGCTGGACGGCTCGGAGGTACTCTCGGTCCACCTGGGAAATGAGGATGTCGATGTACCGGCGGCGCAGGCCGGGCGAGCCGTAGACCATGTCGAGGTCCTGCGCGCTGAACATGACGGCGTTGATCTCGCCCACCAGCTCGGAGGCACGGCGGGGGATGCCGTTAACCCGAACGTATTTCTGGACGATCAGTCGGTTGTCGGCATCGTCACCGGATGACTCGTTGATGGTGTTCTTGAAGTCGACCTGTACTCGAACGGGGCCGTCATCGCGTTGTACGACCGCGGCGACCTGCGAGAAGAACTCGACACCCACGGACTCGCGGCGGACTAGCTCACGTTCGGTTGATGCCCGCTGGGACTTGGCGATGACGAGGAGGTACACGGCTTCGAGGAGGTTGCTCTTGCCGTGCCCGTTGTTGCCCTGCACGAGCACCATCCCCGGCCCCAAATCGACCTGTAGCCGTTCGTAGTTCCGTACGTTGAGGAGCGAGAGTTGAGAGAGATAGATGACGAAGCCTCAGGGAGCCGGAGATGAAGCTCCTCCCGACCGCGATTGCACGAGATCGAGGAGATCGCCCTCAGTGATGACCGGCACGCTGAGCTTCTCTGCGTCGGCGAGCTTCGAGCCGGCATCTTCGCCGGCGACGACGTAGTCGGTCTTCTTGCTGACGCTGCCGCTCACCGCGCCGCCCAGGTCCTTGATTCTGCCGGTGATCTCGGAACGGCTGAAACGCTCCAGCCTACCGGTGACGACGAAGCGCAGCCCATCGAGCACCTGCTCGACCGGCTCCTCGACTTGCTCGGACTCCATGGTGACGCCCACGGTGCGCAGCTTCTCAATGACGGCACGGTTCGACTCGTTGCCGAAGTAGGCGACGACGGCTTCGGCGATCTTCGGGCCGATGGACTGCACGGCTTCGAGGTCTTCTTGGCTCGCGTTCATCAGCGCGTCGATGTTCGGGAAGTGCCGTGCGAGAAGCTCTGCCACCTCGCTGCCGACGTGCTGAATGCCTACCGCCACGAGTACGCGAGAGAACGGACGCTCCTTCGATGCCTCGATGGCCGACAGCAGATTGGCGACGCTCGTCTCGCCAAAGCGCTCCAGCTCCAGCAAGTCGTCCTTGTCCAGCGTGTACAGGTCGGCCACCTGCCGTATCAGGCCCTTTTCGAGCAACGTGGTGGTCTGCTTGATTCCGAGCCCCTCGATATCCATCGCGCCCCTGCTTACGAAGTGCTCCAGGAGACGCACGAGCTGCGCGGGACAGGCGGCATTGACGCAAAGGTGCGCCGCCTCGCCCTCGGCGCGGATCACCGGCTCGCCGCAGCTTGGGCACTCCGCCGGCATCTCGAAAGACCTCTCGTCGCCGGCGCGCTTGCTGACGACCGACGAGACGACTTGCGGGATAACCTCCCCTGCCCGCTCGACGACCACCCAGTCGCCGATACGCAGATCCTTCGACTTGATATAGTCGGCGTTGTGCAGAGTGGCCTGCCTCACCGTAACGCCGTTGATGTTGACCGGTTCCAAAACGGCGTAGGGGTTGATGCTCCCGGTCCTCCCGACGTTGATATTGATCTTACGGAGTTGCGTCGTGGCCTGGGTGGCCGGGAACTTGTAGGCGATCGCCCAGCGCGGCTCACGGCCCACGACTCCGAGATGACGCTGGTAGTCGAACCGGTTGACCTTCACGACCACGCCGTCGCAGCCGTAGTCGAGGGCCTCCCAGCCTTCGACCCACGTCCTGCAGAAGTCGAGGGCCTCGTCGGGAGTGCGAACGAGTTGGCTGTTGGGGTTCGTCTTGAAGCCGAGAGCGGCGAGGGCCTCGATTGACTGCGAGTGCGTGTCGAACTCCATCGGCTCCGCATAGCCAAGGGTGTAGACGTAGATGTCGAGGGGACGTTCGGCCGTCGTGCGCGGGTCGAGCTGCCGGACGGAGCCGGCGGCGGTGTTGCGCGGGTGCGCGTACGGCGGCAGCCCGTCGGCGATGCGCTGCTCATTGAATGCCTCAAACTTTGACTTCGGGAAGATTACCTCGCCGCGAACCTCGAAGCGGCTCGGCGCCGCAGCCGGGACACGGAGGGGGATACTTCGGATGGTCCGCATGTTGGAGGTCACGTCCTCCCCGACCACGCCGTTGCCTCGCGTCGCTCCGCGAATGAGAAGACCATCCTCGTAGGTCAATGCGACTGCCAGCCCATCGAACTTGAGCTCGCAGACCATGTCGAACTGCGATTCTTCGAGGAGGTCGGCAACCCGAGCGTGCCAGGCCATGAACTCTTCGTCGTCGAAGGCGTTGCCCAAGCTCAGCAGCGGCACGGGGTGCTCGGCCTGTGTGAACCCCTCAAGAGGCTCCGCCCCCACACGCTGGGTAGGCGAGTCGGGCGTGACGAGATCGGGATACTCCAACTCGATCAGGCGGAGTTCCCGCATCAGCTCGTCGTATTGAGCGTCCGATATCTCCGGGTCGTCCAGCACGTAGTACCGGTGGTTGTGGTAGTCGATCCGGTCGCGCAACTCGTCTATTCGGTTGAGGGTGGTGGACATCACCGCCGTCCTCTCAAGCGTCTGCCTATGATGATAGCAGTCGTTTCCAACGAAGGCATCCGAAGGCCGCCGAAACACTGGACGGCCTTCCGAAGTCCTAGCTATACTGAAAGTCGCGTGTGGAGACTCACGCTTAGGATTCCACCGGAAAGGCGCCCGATTTGCCCCCGTCCGACGAGTACATTGAATTTGTCCGGCAGCACCCTTCCCTGCTCGCCATCGGCAACACGCCGTTGGTGCAGTTCGACATGCCGTTGGACATCGGAGACGCTAGGGTCTCTGCCAAGTATGAGCACCTCAACCCGGGAGGCTCGATCAAGGACCGGCCCGTCCTTCGGATGCTGGTGGAGGCCATCATCGCGGGCGACCTGACGCCCGACCGGACGATTCTCGACGCCACGTCGGGCAACGCCGGCATCGCCTACGCCATGATCGGAGCGGTGCTGGGGTACCGGGTCGAGCTGGTCATGCCCGAAAACGCGAGTGAGGAGCGAAAGAAGCGGCTACGCGCCCACGGGGCCAAAATCGTCTTCACCGACCCCATGCTCGGGTACGATGAGAGCCTCCACGAGGTCAAGCGCCGCTACGAGGCCGACCCCGACAAGTATTTCTGGTGCGACCAGTACTCCAACCAGAACAATCCCCTCGCCCACTATGAGACCACCGCTGAGGAGATACTCTCCCAGGCTCCCGACCTCACCCATTTCGTCGCAGGCGTCGGCACGGGCGGGACGATCAGCGGGGTAGGCAGACGGCTCAAGGAGCACGACCCCAATATCGAGGTCGTCGGCATCAACCCGCCGCTGTGGCCCGGCGTCGAGGGCCTCAAGCATCTGGGCGAGGGCCACATCGTGCCGGAAACATACCATGAGGAGTACGTTGACCGCATGATCGACATCGACGTGGACGCGTCCTACGACATGTCGCGCGAGATGTCGGAGCGCGGGCTGTTCGCCGGTCAGTCGTCGGGCGCCTATGTGTGGGCGGCGTACCACGTCGCAAGCGAGGCGCGCGCCGGCCACGTCGTCACCATCTTCAACGACATCGGCGAGCGCTACTTTTCCACAGGCATGTGGGACACAAGCGGCTGACGTGCGTATCCGCCACCGTCAACCGATAGAGGCTATCTCCCCGTCAGGCGTCGGCAGTCGTAGCGAGTAGATCCTCGGCGTCCCACTCTTCTTCAAATGCCATGATCTTGTCCCAACGGTCGAGGATTGGCAGATATTCTCGATACCAGGTCCGGTAGTAGTCGGAGCCGGTTGTCTCACGCCAACGCTCGCGGCTTTCCCAGTATTGCAGCGCTAGGTTAAGAACGGGTGCCCAAAATGCGCAGCAGCCCCAGCCCCGGGCAGCCCGGCAGTTTCTTGAAGTGAGGCACGATCTCCTCACGCACGAGCTCGACGAGTTCCGCTTCTTCTCGCCCGTCCCTGAGGGCCCAGCGCTTGAATGTGATGAATTCCGACATGCTAGCTTGCAGTATAGGTTATGAAAGTGACTTCAGACCACGCGGTCGCTGCTTAGTCACGAATCCATAAGCTGAAAGATTGCGCGATACTCGTTTGCAGGTGTTGACACGGCTAAGCACTTTTCACTACACTCAATACGGATCAAACGGCGTGTTATGGGGATGAAGACGCGGATCACGAGAATTCTCTGACGAGGTAAGGCAATGGTTGGCGAGAACTCGACCATTTCAAATGCAGATCTTGCGGTCGAAAAGAACAATGAGGGTGTATCGCGGTTCAAAGCGGGCGACCTGGCAGGAGCAGCCAGGGCATTTCACGAGGCGCTGGGGTTCGACCCGTCGCTTGAAGAAGCGCGGGAAAACCGCGACATGGCAATTAATCGGCTCGGATATGACCCGCTTGTAGAGGATCGCCATACCGAGCGCGGGCGCCGGGAGGAGGACTTCAGGGTCGACTCCGGGGGTCAGACACTGGAAAAGCTCGTCCAGTACGCACTCTACTCCCTGGCCGCAGTGATTGGCATAGCGCTTTTGATCGGCATCTATTCAATTCTCGGCCCGGTAGGCATCATACTTCTGATTGTCGGGTGCGCGTTTGTTTGGGGTATCAAGTGGAGCTGGCTCTTATTCCTTAAGTGAGCCTCGGACGACCTCTGCACAAGCCGGACAAATCGCATCCCGCGAGTCTATGAAGGAGACCGTAAGGGCGGACGTCCTCTCGGCGCTCTATGTCTCGATCGGTTCGATGAGGCCGTAGTCGCCGTCCTCGCGTCGGTACACGACACTGTAGCTGCCCGTCTCCACGCTGCGGAACAAGTAGAAACTGTGGTTCAGCAGTTCCATCTCGGCTATCGCGTCGTCAACGGTCATGGCGATCATCGGGAAGCGCTTCCGGCGCACCACCTTAATGGGCATCTCCTCCATCTCGTCCGGCGCAGGCATTTCGTCGTCCGGGTCGGAAGCCAGACCATCCGGCAGATCTCGTAAGGACTTGCGTCCCTGATTGGAGCGGTAGCGTCGTCCCTTGTACCGTCGTATTTGGCGGTCCATCACGTCAACTGCGGTGTCGACGGCTTCGGAAACGCTCGAGCCGCGTCGCTGGGCGCGCAACACCTGCCCCTTGACCATCAACGTCAACTGCACGACTATCCGGTCAGCCCCGGAGCGTGAGGACGTGCGCTTGATTTCCGCGGTGGCATCCATCATCTGGGGCAAGTGCCTGGACAGGCGATTGAATTTCTTGCCTACGTAGCCTTGGATCTGGTCCGTGATTTCGACGCCTCTACCATAAATCTTTAACTCCAACTTTCCCTCCGATTGTTCATAAAGCTATGTCGTGGATAGAACGTTCGGGCCGGGCTAGGGCCCTTCCTCCGAGTATTGCCTGATCCTCTTCGTCCCGACGCTGATGTCTGCTCGCCGTTCGAGCGCGTTCTCATCCAGATCCACACCCAGACCGGGCGCATCGGGCAGGGGGATGTATCCATCTTGGACTTGGGGCGACCTGAGCATGATATTCTCGACCACCGGCTCGAAATTCACCCAATATTCGGTGATAACAAAGTTCGGAATGCAGGCCGAGACGTGCACCGTCGATGCGAGCGCAACGCCCACGCTGTTGTAGTTGTGCGGCGAGACGCCGACGTAGTACGGCTCGGCCATCGCAGCAATCTCCTTCGTCTCAAGAATGCCGCCCGTGTTGCAGACATCCGGATTGATGATGTCGACGGCCCGCTTTTCAAACAGCTCCCGGAACGCGGCCTTCGTATACAGGGTTTCACCGGCAACGATTGGTATGTCGGTTCGGCTTCTGACCTCGGCCAAGGCGTCGACGTTTTCGGCTGGGCAAGGTTCCTCGAACCAAAAGGGGTCGACACCCCGAATCGCGTCGGCCACGCGAACCGCGTGCATGGGGGCGAGTCTGCGATGCACTTCGATGAGCAGGTCAATGTCCGGCCCGACGGCGTCGCGCACGGCATACACCGTATCAATGGCCGCCGCCTCGTCTTCACGTGAAATATAGAGCCGCCAAGGTCCGGGGAAGGGATCGAACTTGAGGGCCGTGAAGCCCCTCCCGACCATCTGCTTGGCGGCCTCGGCGTATTCCTCGGGACTCTCCGTGTCGTCCGACCAGCCGTTGGCGTAGACCCGAATCTTGTCGCGGCACGCGCCGCCCAGCAGATTGAACACGGGCACGCCCAAGCTCTTGCCTACGATATCCCACAGCGCCTGTTCGATGGCGCTCAGGGCGGACCAGAAGTCCATGGCTCCGCGTTTGGCCGCAAAGTCCTCGTAGGCCACCTGCGAGAAATGCTTTATGTTGAACGGGCTCCGTCCGATCAGGTAATGCCCCAGGCGATCCACGTGGGCGGTAATCGCGGTGTCGCGGTCGGTTTGCGTGTAGGCCTCGCCCCAGCCGTGGGTACCATCATCGGTCTCGACTCTGGCGAATACGAGGTTCTTCGGCGCGTCAGCATTGACGATGTAGCTTCGAACGTTTGCGACCTTCAAGCCAATACCTCGACCCATTTAGCGATGAATCAACACATTCATGGTAGCATCACATAGACGTTCTGCACGAGTCGTGATTCTCGGTGGTAACTGTTCAGGCTTCGTGAGTTGAATTGCGAAGACCCCCTCTCTGTATCTCTCCCCCAGTGGGGGAGAGATTGTAGATTCTTCGTCGTTGCGCTCCTCAGAATGACAGCAGGAGGACAATGCGTGCATACCTCACTAACTCTGAACAGTTACTCTCGGTGAGGACTGGTTCAGGGAGTGTTGGAATTGACCGGAGGATTGTGAGGAGGGAGAACCACCCTTGAAGGGTGGTTGCAAAGTCCGCAAAAACCGTTCGGCAGGTGAATTTGTCGAAGCATGAACCGCCCTTCGGCAGGCTTTCATGTAACTGCGGGATCCCCCTCTCTGTATCTCTCGCCGGCGGGGGCTGAGAGGGGTAGGTAAAACGGAATTGTAGCTATGATCCGGCCCCGCATCCCTGTCATTTCGAGCGCAGCGAGCAACTGTCTTGAAAGTCAAGAGGGATGGCCGACGAGTGCCGAGGCCCTGGCGCGCTCAGCGCGCCAGGGTGAGCGATGCTTGAGCATGGAGTTGAGTATGACGAGCAACTTGCGCATGCAGGCTGTGAGAGCCAGCTTCTTGGGCTTACCAGCGGCCAGCAGCCGCTGGTAGAAGTCCCTGATCACCGGGTTGAAGCGGCTGGCTACCAACGCTCCCATGTACAGGGCAGCGCGGACCCGGGCGCGACCACCCCAGACGGTCCGTTTGCCCCGCAGAGTGCCACTGTCCCGGTTGAAGGGAGCCACGCCCACCAGCGCGGCGACCTGTCGGCGGTCCAGCGTGCCCAGCTCCGGCAGGTAGGCTAGTAGGGTGAGGGAGACCTGCCCTCCCACGCCGGGAACGGTGCGCAACAGGTCGTCCTTCTCCCGCCATACGGGACTGTTACGGAGAGCCTGCCTCAGGCCTTCGTCAAGGTCGTCCAACTCCTGCTCCAACCAGGCGATGTGAGCCTCGATGCGGGGCTGGACGGCGCTGATGGCGGTGCCGAGGCGGTTCTTCTCAGAGACCAGCATGGTCACCACTTGGTGCCTACGAGCAACCAACGAGCTGAGGACCTGGGTCTCGGTGTCCTTCAGAGGACGCACAGGGGGACGAACAGCGGCGGCGAAGTGGGCGAGGACCGCCACGTCCAGAGCGTCAGTCTTTGCCAAAGTCCCTGTTGCTTTGGCAAAGTCACGTACCTGACGGGGGTTGACGACGACTATGGGCAGCGTCGCAGCTGCCAGGGCCGCCACCAACGGTAGTTCCAGGCCGCCAGTAGCTTCCAACACTATCTTGGCCGGTCCAATGGTCTTCAGTTGGGAGACCAGTTCCGGGATTCCGGGTTCGTCGTAGGAGACGACCCACCTCTCACCTGTAGGGTGGAGAGCGACATCCACCTGGGCTTTTGCCACATCAATGCCTACGTATGTCGGTTCCTGTTCCATTTTTTCTACCTCCTGTTATGAAGTGCTGGCCCGTCCTTGCATGATGCGGGCTCGGTTGGCCCAGGCAACTGTTCGGGCTCTACTCCTGGGGGATGCGGCGACCCTGGCTCGCTGACGGTCTTCGATGACCTAGGAATCAACGGTCTGCCGCACCCTATTCACCCCTACCGAAGTCATTGTCCCATGACAAAACCAAGATACAAGGAGTCTAAAGTCCATAGACTCAAGACCAGATAGCCAGTGCTAGTACCGATTCCATATGCTTTTGGCAGCTTACTCAAAGCGCCCTCTCCCTCACCCTAGCCCTCTCCCCCGTCGGGGGCTGACAGGGGTATGTATTTGGTGTTTCAAGTGTCGGGATGGTAGATGATCTTCAAGTCAGGTGATGGTTCGGGCCACGGTTCGGGAAGCAGCCAGACCCTTCGCCATAGTCTCCCCTTGTGCAGCAGCCGACTCAGGCAGCTTATGCCCAGCCGCAACACGCTGACGATTCGCCTTGGTATGCTCACAGCGCTGCGATGAGTCGGCGCCAGGAACTTTGGCGGCGACCTGAGGCGACCGGGGGGTATGCCCATGTTGTTGGCATCTTCAACTCTGGTCCCATATGCCAGCACCCACAGTGTTGCCACAGACAACACCAGCCAATGCCTCGAGACCCGTGCGGGGTCAGTCCTGCGAGTCTTCTCCCATTGCCACCCAACACCCTTCAGCGCCCGAAAGCCCAGCTCTATCCAGAAGCGAAGTCCATACCAACACACTCCCGCTTCATTAGGCGGAGCGTCGGTCATCACAACCCACGGCTCGGCCTGGTCTTTGTCCCAGATTACGATCATTGTTCCACGACGCCGTTTGCTCGTAGCTCTGAAAGCTGTCCCCGACCCAACATAAGCATACCCCGGCCCCGGTATGAGAGACCGCGCTTGCAGGCGAGTTCCTCCGTCAGGGCAGAACACGGTGTTGATCGACTGTCGCGTGTAGGGGTGCCATCCCACAGAGCATATCTGCTCCCACAGTCTCGGACTCCTCAGACCGCGGTCATACATCACCAACACCGTCATATCTCGCGGGACGGCTTCGGACAGCAACGCCAGCAGGCTCACTGTCGGGGCTATCCACTCGCCTGGTCTATTGGCGGGGAGAATGTGCCAGGCGATGGGAATAGCGCAACTGCGATAGACCACACTTATGACGATGGAGTTTATCTGGTCGCCCTTCATCGTCGGGTCTATAGCCAGCACCAGCTTGTCCGACTGCCACCAGGAAAGCAGCCACCTCAGCAGCGGAACAAAACATGACCTCACATCCAACTGCACTCGGCAAGGCCTGGCACGGTCGCGACCGTCGTACAGCCATTCTCTGAGGTACTGGCGCAGGTTATTCCAACTGCCCATAGTCAAAAAGACCGTGATAACGGCGTTCTGGCAGGCACTCTTGGCCAGTATAGTCCCATACACCCACAGCACCAGTCCGGTGACCTGAGACGGTCGAAGGTGGGGCAGGTAATGTTCTATAGTCTGTTGCATCTGGTAGCATTCAGTTGGGAGGCGCATGGCAAATTTCTGGCAACCTTTCTGTCTGTTACCAAAAAGAGTGCCAGAAAGCTTTGCGCTTTCCAAGTTCTTATACTTGTTTCATACTTTACATACCCCTGTCAGCCCACAACGGGAGAGGGGATAAATCGGCATCTGCCTGTTCGTCATATTAAAGTTGACTGAGTACTAGGTTTATGACGCAACCAACAGCGCAAGAACTCTCTATGTCGGCTTTGCTTTGGGGCAGAAACGTTAGGTCGACTATGGCGGGGTTGCTTTCTGATCGATGAAGAGGGGGAGCCGAAAGCTGGTTGGAGGCATGTCGGCTTTGACTTTGGGGCAGAAACGTTAGGTTCTTCGACTCCGCTGCGCTGCGCTCAGAAGAACAGTGGCGGGGTTGCTTTCTGATCGATGAAGAGGGGGGCGATAATCAAATACCTACCTCTGTCAGCTGGCAGGGGAGAGATTGCAAGAACCCGTGGTCGGATGCGTGAATAGCTTGAAACTGCTTTCGAGGGGGTAGGCCATGACCTGACATTTCCTGACTTTTTCTGATATTGCCTACTTTGGAACGGCTCATACCGGTTTGTCGGAAGGGCCTCCGTAAGAGACTAATACCAATTCGTGCTAATGCCACCGTATTCTGGCTGACTGAACTTTCTGGATTCCGGCCTTCGCCGGAATGACGGTGGGCGGTTTCTGTTATGCGTGCTGCATTTCGAGGATTATGGCGCAGTCATGACGAATTGGTATAAGAAGAGTGCCAGGGGGTCTAGACTGCCTGAGAGTACCGCCCGTTGACGTGAATTATTCGACATGCTATGATACTTCGAGTTAGTGAAAGTAAACGGTAGCAGATGGACTCAGCGAGAAAAGAGCTAATAGACCGCATCGGCGCGAGCATGAACCGGATGACGAGGCTCGGGCGGGCGCGCATTCGGGACGACCTTGCCGGGTTCGACATGACGATGCCGCAGATCCGCACGCTCTATTTCCTCAGCCGCGGGCCGCAGCGGATGAAGGACATATCCGATCACCTGATGCGGGGAATGCCCTCGGCGACCAGCATGATCGACCGGCTGGTCAGGAAAGAGTACGTAGAACGCGTCCCCGACCCGTCCGACCGCCGCGTGGTGCTGTGCCGGATAACCGATTCCGGCCGGGAGATGCTCGACCGCTTTTCGCGCATGGGGGCCGTGCGCTTCGAGGCCATCGCGGAGTCGCTTACGGACGATGAACTGAATAAGATAGCGCCGGCGCTGGACCTACTGGCCGATGCCGCGGCAAGGCAGGCCCCGACAGAATCCGACAAATGCTGTGATGACAAGGACGGGGGGAAGGGATGCGGATAGTGAACAGATACGGGAGGCAGAGGCCATGATGGGAGGAGGAGGCTACTACGGTCGAGGCGGTTTTTCGGGCCACATGGGTCCGGGCTCAATTCGCCGCATGGGCGAAGCGGGACCAGACCCGGACGAGGACGGCAAGCTATACGACCACCGGGTCGTCTTGCGTCTGCTCGGGTACTTCCGCCCGTATGGGACCATCATCACGCTCGCTTTCATCGCCACGATGGTCTACACCGTGACCGTCGTGGGGCTTCCGTTAATCGTCAAAACGGTCATCGACGACTACATTCGCGCGGGCGATCTGTCGGGGCTGAACTGGGTTGTGGGACTCTTCCTCGCCGTGGCCGCCGCGCAGTTCCTTGCGAGCTATCTCAATATGCGCCTGATGGCCCTGGCGGGCCAGAACGTCCTTCGCACGCTCCGAGTCGAGTTGTTCAACCACATCCAGCGCCTCTCGATGTCGTTCTTCGACAGGAACGAGACCGGGCAGATCATGTCGCGTGTGCAGAACGATGTCCGTCAGCTTCAAGAGGTGCTGTCGATCTTCGTGAACAGCCTCGGCCAGGTCCTCAGCCTGATCGGGATCGTCGGGGCGATGCTGTTGTTGAATGCGCAACTGGCCCTCATTACCCTATCGGTCATCCCGATCCTGTTCATCGCGCTGAACATCTGGCAGCGGTTCGCCCGAAAATCGTTCATGCGCGTCCGCACGGCCATCGCCGAGGTCAACTCCGGCCTGCAGGAGAACATCTCCGGTGTTCGCGTCGTTCAGAGCCTCAACCGTGAGGAGACGAACATCCGCAGGTTCCAACAGTCGAACGTCGCCAACCTCGAGGCCAACCTCCAGGCGAGCCGCCTATCCGCCGCGCTGCTGCCGACGGTCGAGTTGCTCACGTCGCTGGGCCTCGCGCTGGTCGTCTTCTTCGGCGGCTACATGGTGTTTCAGTCAACCATCGAACCCGGAACGCTCGTGGCCTTCGCACTCTTCGTCCAACGGTTCTTCGAGCCCGTCCGCACCCTGACGCAGGAGTACGGCGGGCTGCAGCGCGCCATGGTATCCGGCGAGCGCATATTCGAGATACTGGACATGAATCCTGATGTCGTGGAGAAGGACGATGCGGTCGACCTGCCCCCGGTGAAAGGCGAGATCGCCTACCGGGGCGTCGGTTTCCACTACGAAGAGGACGAGCCGGTGCTCCAAGAAGTCGACCTCGAAATGGCGGCGGGGCAGACCGTTGCGTTCGTAGGCCCAACGGGCGCAGGGAAGACGACGATGGTCTCATTGCTCCTGCGGCTCTACGACGTGAAAGAGGGCGAAATTACCATCGATGGCGTGGACATTCGCGACATCGCTCTCGAATCGCTCTACCGGCAGGTGAGCGTCGTACCCCAGGAGCCGTACCTGTTCTCCGGGTCGACGGTGGCCGGGAACATCCGCTACAACCGCGATGGAGTAACGGACGAGCAGATCGTGAAGGCGGCGAAGGCCGTCGGCGCTCACGACTTCATCACCGAGCTAGAACAGGGTTACGACACGCCGCTCCAGGAGCGCGGAGGGAACCTCAGCATCGGCCAGCGCCAGCTCATCAGCTTCGCCCGCGCCATCGTCGGCGATCCGCACGTCCTGATTCTGGACGAGGCCACCGCGAACGTCGACACGAACTCGGAGATGCAGATCCAGCGCGCGCTGGCGGACATGCTGCGGGACCGAACCGCCGTCGTCATCGCCCACCGACTATCGACGATCAGGAACGCCGACATGATCGTCGTTCTTGACGAAGGCCGCATCGCAGAGCGTGGCACGCACGACGAGCTCATGGCCCGAAACGGTCTCTACGCCCGGCTCCAGTCGCTCGACGGCCCCGAAGGACAGCGACCCGATCTGCCCAACGGCCCGGGAGGGCAGGATCCCGGTAGGCCGGGTGGTCCAGGTAGGCCCGGCCAGTGGGCAGGAAGGGAACGCAGGGGAGGGGGAGGCCCAGGTCGAGGAGGCCGCCGCCCGGGTGGCGGACCCCCACCGGGCATGCGTGGGGAGGGCTAGCCGCCGGCCGTGCGCTAATAGGCATCGACCAGTGCGACGCGCTCCACAATGCGACCGCGGTCGTACACTATCCGCTCTTCGGGGACGCCGTCGCTGTTGTGGATGAGCCACTCGCCCTCTTTGCGACCGTCCCGGGAGTTGCCGCGGATGGGAGCGTACCAACCCTCGAACTTCTTCGCGCCGTTTTCGTGGTAGGAGCAGTAGTAGCCCGTGTACAGGCCCTCATGGAACGTCGCCTCGCTCTTGAGTTGGCCGTTCGGGTAGTACAGCTTCCAAGGGCCGTGCTTCTTGCCGTTCTTGTAGTCGCCCTCACGCATTGGAACGACCCTGCGTCAAGGCGTGCCCAACCACCTCAACGATTCGTCGGTTCGCAGCCTTGTCCTTGACCGCGATCCGTACTGATCGGGGTGCGAGGATCGGAGCCGTTGCGCCAGCATCCCGAAGGAACACGTTATGCGCGCGGCATCGCGCAATGAGGGCAGCGGCGTCCGGCAGGGCAATCGCATCTTATTGACTGAGGACTGTTCGGAGGTAATCAGTATCCCAACCTGCTCTCTTACGCTTGGCGGCGATGCTACTTTTTGAAGTGGTTTCCCGCTTGAGTAAGTTGAGCGCGAAGCGGCGTAGGATGGACAGATTCTCCGAGGCGTTACCCTTGCGTACTCTGCTGTTGTCCTCACCGAAGGTAACGTCAAGCACCCAGTGGACTGAGTTCTCTATGCCCCAGTGACCTCTGACTGCCCCAAGCAACACTTCGGCACGGTTGGGCAGACTGGAGATGTAGTAGCGCGTCTTCACGGATGTCTGTCCTTCAACGAGTCGTTCGGACTCAACCATCACTAGGCTCGTAAGGTTGCTCCACTGCTGCCGGTCGTTAACATAGTTTATGTGGGTGGAGTCTGATATTGCCCAACACCGCCGCGTCTCGATTCGACCATGGCCTTTATCGACCGTCTGGTAAAAGTCGTGTTTGAGGTTGGCAAACCCGTCACGCCGCGCCTGCTCGAACGTGTCTTTGACGTCCTGGTACAGTTCGGGTTGGTTCCGCTTCAATGCCAGCACGTAGTCGGCGTTCTGGGAGGTGATCGTTGTTGCAACGTCCTTCTGACATCCCATGGCATCTATGGTTACGATGCATCCCGATACATCCAACACCCGCAGTAGTTCGGGTATTGCGGTGATCTCGTTGGAGCGTTCGTCCACTTTGGTCTGACCGAGAATCAGACGATTGGCCGATGCCCAGGCGTTGACCATGTGAATAGCGGACTTGCCTATGAACCTGTCGTGAGAACGGCGAATTGTCTTGCCGTCTATGGCGACAATCTGCCCTTCGACCACATCACTGACAGCTCGTACCCAGTCTATGAAGCAGTTCTCGAACTGCTCAGCGTCCAATCGAGCGAAGACTCTTCCGAACGTGTCATGGGATGGAATCCCGTTAGGCAGGTCTAGCAACTTGCTGAACCACTCCTTCTTTGACTTGCCGAACAGTTCGACGTCCGCCCATGAATCCGCGCCACCTACGACCGCGCAGATGGCGATGACAACGATATCGATCAGGTTGTGGTGCTTGGTGCGATCAATCCGAGGGTCTTTCAACTTTGCAAAGTGTTCAATCAGCGAGACTGCGGGGGTTCCTTCCATAAGGCCTCTCCAATCATGGGTTTGGCCAATAGTCTAAACTACTTCTTATACAATGATTTAGATGCGATTGCCCTGCGGGGTCCGGCCCTTCCTCTGGGAGGTGACAAAGGAGATAGTTCGCCACTCCGGGGACGATCTCGATGCCCTGCAGGACCAGCAGGTCATCAGCCAGTTGCGAGCGAAGGCTGTGCGTTTCACGATACCTGCCGTCATAATATTCCGGGTCTTGCAGGGCCATGACCGCCGACAATTGTCCGGGTAGACTAACTGCCCAGGGAGGACTGAGGCGTCTCATTTGCCGGATAAGATGCTCAGGGCCGCACAAGTACCCCACGCGAACGCCGCTTAGGGCGTAGGCCTTTGACATAGACTTGCAGACGACCACATTCGGACTGTCCGCAGCGAAGCGCTCGAGCGATTCCTGCCTGCCTACATAGTCCACATAAGTCTCGTCGATCCAAACAGTAGTGTTTGGAGGGACGCGGCCCAGCAGGTCTTCCAAAGCCGAGCGAGGAATATGCTGACCGGTCGGGTTGTTGGGATTGACGATTACGGCCAAGTCGTAGCCGTTCGTAAGCTCCTCTTCAAGCTGCCGATGACACACTCTATAGCCATTATCTCGACTCAAGACCAATCGATCTACCCTGCAGCCGATGACATTCTCAAGCACATGAGCATACTCTCCATATGTCGGGTCGAGAAGAAGCACTTTCGAAGCGCTGGTAAGCCAGTGGCCAAGGGCAAGAAAGATCAGGCTGGAAGAGCCCGCACCCGGAAGCAACGATTCGGGCCGGACGCAGCGACTCCTCGCAATCGCGTTAATCAGCCCTTCGCATCCCGTTGGAGGGGAAGTGCGAACGGCCCACGCCAGATGATCTCGCAAGACTTCGGTGACCTTAGGGGAGGGTGGAAACCAAGCGTCCAGGACGTCTGCATTGATAATTTCGTCAATTCTCTGCAGGTCGTCGAACTCCCGGCCAATCGCATCGAAGAAGGCCCCGCCGTGATAGGCAGATTGCGGCTCCGAGCGTGGCGCTTCCAGTTGCCAGTCGAGGTGGTCGAGTCTCCTTTCGATCCCACGTTTGAAGGCCATGTTCTTCCAATAATGCTCGTGGGCCTTCCTCGCGGTATCTACCGTGCCGGTGAGAAGCTCGAACGTGACAGCGCCGGACTGCACCCGCTTGCCCGTCGGTCGAAGACCGGCCTTCATGTAGAGATCGAACAGCTCGATGCGACCGATGGCGACAATGTTTCTCCCTCCGCGCAACTCGATCCAGCGGAGGGCCGCAACCATGAGAATCGCCGCTACGGAGCTGCCTCGAAAGGCCCCGGCAACCGTGAGCAAACGCAGTTCGTACAACTCGTCGTCGAACGGCAGGGGTATTTCGCCCCGGGGGAAGTACTTGTCGACCGAGTACACGTCCCCGCCCGGAGGCGTGATGCTGATGAATCCGAGCAGGAGGGCGCCCGACCTCGCCACGATGTACGAGTTGAACTCGTCAAGCCGATCCGACAATTCGCCGGCGGGGTTTTCGCTGTGCTGGCCCAACTCCACGGCGTAGACCTCATGCCGAAGCCTGAAGATGGCATCCATATCATCCTCAGTCGCTATGGCTACTGAGACTCTTTGTTCCCGTGGTAGACGTGGCACGCGCCGCTCCTCAAGATCGAGTGGGCACTATTATCGAAGAAAGTGACGCTTAATGACAGCGCTAGCCCCTGCCCGATTGTCTTACGACGGGTGAGAGCGTCAGCTAGCCGCCGCGCCTGAGGCCCTCGACGGCATTCGAGGGGGCCCAGCCCTGGAGGTCGTCGCCGGGGAGGGCGATCCGCACCCACCCTTGGCGCGAATCGACGAGCCGCACCTGCGCGCCGCTGTGAAGCGTGAACTCGGTCTCGTACTGCTCGCCAGGTCCGCTTACGACGTCAACCGTCGACTCGACAATAACGGCGCTGTCGTCGTTCGGGTTGGCGTAGAGCATACTCAGCAGAAGCAGGAGCGACAGAAGCGTCGCGGTTGAGGAGACGATGGCGCCGTTGCGTACTGCCGTCCTTCGCGGTACGGCTCGCCACACGATAAGCGTTCCTATCGCGAGGGCGCTCGCGACCCACAGCAGGAGCGATATGACACTCATTTCGCCGACGGTCATCCACCTTCGAGCGACGTTGGACACGCTCGCGATAAGAGACTCGCCTCCCGACTCTACCTGGTCGACCGCTCTGCCGCGGGCAAGATCGAGGTTGGCCCGGATGTCGGCGTCGCGCGGGGACAGCTCCTCGGCGCGCAGGTAGTTGAGGACGGCCCGCCCGAGGTCATCGTTCTTGAAGTAGGCATTACCGAGGTTGTAGTAGAGCGTTGCGTCCTCATACCCGCCGTCGATGAGGGCCTCGTACTGCTGGGCTGCGTCGGCGTACTCTCCGCGCTCGTACTGCGCGTTCGCCTCGGCCATCAGTTCGGTCGGAGACGGGGCTTGGGCGAGCGCCACGCCCACCACGGCGGCAAGCCCGGCGAGGGCTGCCAGCGAGACTATGATATGTCGGCGGAGCCGCTTCATGCGTCGATAGCCTCATCGAGGTCGTTGAGGAGCTTGGCGGCGCGTTCGAAGTGCTCCTCCGCGGCGAGGGGATCGCCGATCTCGGGGGCGTACTTCGCCATCTCGGCGGCGCCCAGGACGCCCTCTACCTGCAGGGCCAGATCGAGCGGGACGCCGAGGCCTTGCAGCCACTTGTCGAGCGCCTCGTGCGTCAGCCCGGTCACGGACACGTCGAGGCGGGCTGAGAGATACTCCAACAAGATATCGGCCACGGCGACTCTTGGGTCGGCCCCGGACTCTCCCGCTCGCGCAAGGGCGTTCCTCGCTTCCGGCAGAGCGTTCCGCCTGCGAGTGGCGGCAATGCCGGTTTCGGAAGCTGTTTGTCTGCGCCGCCAAGCCACCGCGCCCACAAGGGCGAGCAACGGGACGCCCCAGGCGGCCCAGTAGACGGCGCTGCCGATCAGGCCGCTACCGGACTCATGGAGGGACGATGGCACGGGCTTGATGTGCCGCACGTCGGACCCGGCCCGCTCGACCGCCGTCCCGCCTCCTGGAGACGCGGGAAGAGGCGACATGCCATCCCCCTCGGCTATGGTCATGACTATCGGCTGCGTCACGGCCTCGACGTACTCCTCGACGCCCGGATCGTAGTAGGTGTAGCCGATCTCCGGGACGGTCAGGACGCCCGCCTTCTCGGGCACCAGGACGCTATCGTAGGTGCGAGTTCCTACCAGCCGCCCGTCGACGACGCTGCTCGACGAATTGGAGGGCGATTCGAATACGCGCCAGTCCTCGAAGTCGGGCCATGCGGGGTCGGGGAGCGACTCGATGTTCCCCTCGCCCATGACCCTGACCGTGAGTTGCACGGGTTCGTTGACCTTCCCGGTCGTGTTGTCTACGTCGGCGGAGATGTTGAATTTGCCGACTGCGCCGGTGAACCCCGCCGGAGCAGTCGTCGGTAGGGGCTGCACCTCGATGACGATGGAATCGGACTCCAGGTAGTTGGGCGCTTCGAAGAAGTCGATGGGCACCGTCAGACCGGCGGGCTCGATCACCAGCGTCCCTACGACGGTTGGGAAGAGCACCGTCTTGAGCTCAACCACCTGGTATCTGTTGGGACCTATCGTCTCGGTGTACTCGTCCTGATCGGTCTCCTGGCCGTTCCAGAACCCGGAAAAACCGGGCGGGGCGAAGCGGGGCTGACCGAATCGCCCGAACGACGGGAACAGCACCGAGCGCCGGTAGAACTTGAAGGTGTAGGTGATCTGCTGGCCGAGATAGGGCGTGTCATCGTCGACGGAGGCGGTGACGAACATCGAGCCGTCCGCGGAAGGGACGGCCTCCGAATCGGTCTGGCCGGGAACGGGGGTTGGGACACCAAGTCCCTGGAATACCTCAATCTCGACCGGTTCTGTGCGATACGTCCGGCCGCTGATGATAACCGAGATCGGATCAATCGTTACCTTGCCCACCTTGGTGGCGACGAATTGATAGCGATATGAGAAAGTGGAACCGCTCGTGCCACCGCGAATCCACGTCTCCCTCTGAATGGAGGGTGGCCCCATCTGCCGAAGCCCGTCGAATTCGGGAACGATTGGCTGCCTGGGATTGAGTGAGCCGTTAATCTTTACCTGTAGGTTGAGTTCCTCGCCGACGGCGAGCTCGTTCTTATCGACCTCCGCGGTGACCTCGATATCCTGCTGCTGGGCGTGGACGGCCGGTAACGTCGCGGCCATGAGGGCCACGGCGAGGGCGATGCTCGTAAGGGCGCGTCGTATGGTCGATGAATGTCGCACTTCGGTGTCTACCAGGGGTTCCGGGACGGAGGATCCGACGGGACGAGCACTTGCTGCAGGCGCTCCTGAAGGGTCTCCGCGTTCTCGCTTACCCTTTCCAGCAGTTCCCGCGCCTGCTCCTCGGTTATCGGCTCGGTCTGCGGGCGCTGCTGGGGCTGCGGCTGTTCTTGCTCCTGTTGTTGGTCTTGTTCGTTCTGCTCGTCTTGCTCGTCCTGCTGTTCTTCGTTGTCCTGCTGTTGCTGATCCTGTTCGTTCTGCTCGTCTTGCTGGTCCTGTTGGTCCTGCTGCTGTTCCTGCTCCTGTGGGCCCTCCTGATCGTTCTCTTCAGGCTCTTCGCCCTGTTCTTCCTGTGGCGGAAGTTTCGACAGCGCCAACTCCAGGTTGTGCTTGGCGTCTTCGTTTTCCGGGTCGATCCGAAGAACCTTCTTGTATTCCTCTATCGCAAGGGGATACTCCTCTCTATCAAAGTATACGTTACCCTTGTTGAAGAGCCCCTGCGCTCGCAGGTCGTCGTCTCCGTACTTGAGCGCATCGTCGTAGTCCCGAATCGCATCGTCGTACGCCTCCATGCGATATTGGGCGTTCGCGGCGTTGTAGTACGGCTCGCCCTTATCAGGGGCGCTTTCCTGGGCTTCCTCGTAGGCGTTGAGGGCTTCCTCGTAGGCGTCGAGGGCAGCCTCAGGGGCGACTTCTCCTTCTGCCTTCTCAAACGGCTCGTGGCCGGAGTTATTGACCTGCGCGGGCGTAGGAGCGCAGGCAGTCAGGAAGAGGACGAGGGCGGCGAAGATACTCAATGTGAGTGGTATCGCAATGGGGGCGATTCGCGAATCGCCCCTACGGGAGCCGGGGGTTATTTTCAGAGGAATCATCCATGCAGCCTTGCCGTCTGCACACCGAGGGATGAAAATGGGCACGTAGCGGGGACGGGCAACCACAAGGGTTGCCCCTACGACAGGTTTGCCTGGGCTTATTTTCGTACCAATGACAGGGGTGTGTTTAGGCACGGCCCGCCTCCTCGACAACGGTCGTGCGCCGTCTCCACAGCGAGAAGGAGAACCGGTCGGTCATCACTTCGGCGAGCACGAGCAAGAGTATGCCCGCGAGCAGGAATATCTGGAAGCGCTCGATCTTCGTGCGGTTGAACTCGCTCTGGAGGCTCTCGTCCTGGAACGACTGTATCTCGTCGACGAGGCCCGCGATGGCCCCGCGCTCCACCGCCCGGAAATACTTGCCCCCGCCCGCGCGCGCAATCTCCTGAAGCGTGGCCTCGTCCAGCCTGGAGATGATGGCTCGCCCCTGGTCGTCCTCGCGGTAGCTAGTCACGTTGCCCTGCCCGTCGTACACGGGTATAGGCTCGCCCTCGGGCGAACCGAACCCGAAGGTGTAGATCACGGCGCCGTCCTCCGCCGCCTGTTGGGCCGCGGCGACGGGATCGCCCTCGTGGTTCTCCCCGTCGGTCATGACGACGATGATCTTCTGGCTCACCCTCTCTTCATTGAATCCGGTCATCGCCGTCTCAATTGCCTTCGCAATCACGGTTCCCTGCCGCGAGATCGCGTCAGGGCTAGCGTTGCGGAGGTAGGTCTGCGCGGTGGCATAGTCGAACGTCAGGGGGAACTGGATGAAACTCGCGCCTGAGAAGAGGACGATGCCGACCTCGTCGCCGGTGAGCCGCGACATCATGTCGGATATCTCCAGCTTGGCGCGGTCGAGGCGCGTGGGCTTGAGGTCCTGGGCCAGCATACTGCGTGATATGTCGAGTGCGACCATGACCTGCACGCCGCGATGCTCGACGATCTGCACGTCGCTGCCCCACTGCGGACGGGCGAGCGCGATGATGATGAGGGCGATGCCCAAGAACCACAGGATGAGCCTGCGACGGCGCATCCCGCGGTTGACGGACATGCTCAGCCGCTCGATGAGGGCGGGGTCGCCGATGCGTCGCACCAACGCGTCGCGGCGTGAGAAGGCCCACCATACGAAGGCCGCCAGCGCGGGCAGGGCGATCAGGGCGTACAGATATTGTGGCGCTCCGAATGTCATCTCTTATGGGTTCTGGGTGCTAGGTGCTGGGTTCTCGGTGGGACGTGTTTGTGGTCGGTTTTCAGGGTAATCACCTTGGCCTTGACAGGCCGCATAGGTGAATGGGAGTCGAGGCCGTCTCTCCTGTCGACGCTTGCTCCACGGCGGTGACCGGGGATGGATTCCTGCCTTCGCAGGAATGACAGTGTGGAGTGCTTGTGATCGGTTTTCATGGGAGTGACGGGTTTGGTATTAGAACGAAATGGCATTGGGTTACGGTATCTTTCTGAATACGGTCTGGGCGAGGAGCAGTTCCAGCAGGAACAGCAGAAGGGCCGGGACCAGGAACCACACCGCAAGCTCGCGATAGGTGGTGAAGTGGAGTATCTCGATCTCCGACTTCTCCAGGGCGTTGATCTCCTCGTAGATGCCCCGCAGCGCCTGGGTGTCCGTCGCGCGGTAATACTTCGCGTTCGTGATGGCCGCGATCTGCTGGAGCGTCTCCTCGTCGAGATGGCCCTGCTGGACCGCCAGCCCTCCACCGAACGGGCCGAGCTGAGGGTCGTTCGAGCGGGGCCGTCTGCCCACGCCGATAGTGTATACCTTGATGTCCAGCGCCTCCGCGGCGGTAGCGACCGTTACGGGATCGAGGTCGCCCGCGTTGTTGACGCCGTCGGTGAGCAGGGTCACGAGCTTGTTCTCGGCGGTCGAGTCCTTGAGCATGTTCGCGGCGGTCGCCATGCCGCTGCCGATGGCCGTCCCGTCCTGGATGCGCAGCCTGTCGGCGAGATCGACTTCGCTCAGCAGGCGGAGGAGGACGCTGTGGTCGAGGGTGGGCGGACTCTGGACGAAGGCATCCCGCGAGAAGACGACGAGGCCGATGCGGTCATACTTCCGCTCCTCGATGAAGTCGGCGATTATCTGCTTGGCGGCCTCCAGCCTGTGCGGGTCGAAGTCCTCCGCGCCCATGCTGCCCGAAATGTCGAGCGCGACGGCGATGTCCACCCCCTCGCCCCGAATGACCTCCCGCGCGTCCGCGGACTGCGGCCTGGCGACGGCGATAATCACGAGAGCGAGCGCCACGAAGCGCAAGCCCGAAACGAAGGGCATCACCCGCAGGCGAACGGAGCTTCCTATTCCCGACACGAGGCTGGTGTCGGCGTACCTCATGCCGACGGGGGCCATCTGCCGCTTCCACACGTACGGCAGGGCGGCCAGAATAGCAACTCCCGGAAGTAGGAGAAGCAACCATGGAGACCCGAAGCTCAGGTCGCTCACGCCAGCGCCTCCTGCTGAGTATGTGTCCCGTTCTGCGACGCCTCATCCGGCTGGAAGGCCGGGCGCGTTACCTCAACGATGTACCGCGCCTGACCGGAGGCCTCGTATGCCTGCGACACGGCGGGCGTGTACTTGGCGAATTTCACGAGATCAGCCTCTCGGAGCAGGTCGAGCACGAGCTTGGCGTCGTCGTAATCGAGCGACGACCGCCTGAGGGCATCCCATATCTCGTCCGTCGTCATGTCGATCGCGTCGACCGGGCTTACGTCTCTCAGATACATCGCCTGGACGTAAACTCGCATGGTGTCGGCAACGAGGGTGTAGTGCTCCTTGAACCGCCCATCCTCCGGCAGATCGAGCCGCTCGATGCGGTCGAGCTCGTCGATGGCGATCTCCCAGGGGGTGCGGGTGTCGAGGACGGGGATCGGTGTTCCCTGCAGCCGCCGGCGAATCAGGTAGGCGGCAAGCACAGCCCCCGCCAACAGTCCTGCTAGTACGATCAGCAAGGTCGAAGTCCGGGCGACAGGGTCATCCCATATAGGGGTAGAGAGATCGGCCTGTTGCCGGATGTCCATTGGCTCTGCGTCCGGACCGGGCAGAACGGATCCTACGATCAATTCCACCGGAAGTGGGGACGCCTGCTCGACTATCCCGTCCGAGCCCCGAACGGATATGGGCAGGTCTGGGGTCTGGATCGTGCCCCTGCCGAACACCACTGATTTGATCGTCTGGCTCGTCGTCTTCGTTCCGTCGTCGTTGGAAACGGTCTGGGCTAGGGACTGTTCCCTAACCTCGAATTGCCCCCAGTCACGCGGGAGCTTCTGCACCACCACGGTGTGGTCATCCGGGTAAGTCACTTCCAGTGTGAAGGTGACCTCGTCCGCGAATTCGACGTTGGGAGAATCGGCCTCGAATGTGATACGAACTTTGGACAGCGGGTCTTCCTGAGCGAAGGCCGTGCCAAAAGTGCCGAAAGCCAGGAGCACGGCAGCTAAGAGCGGAAGCCAGATATGGAGCCGAGTACGCAATAGGGAATTCACCATTCGCGACACGCCTACACTCCCTGCGCCAGCCTTCGGAGCCGTTTCTTGAAGAACGTGGCGACCTCGGCGACGTAGTCCTTGTCGGTCGTCACGTTGACGCGGTCGACCGCCGCGGAGGAGAAGACCTCCTTCTTGTCCTCGACGAAGCGGGCCACCTTCTCGGAGAACGTCCTTCTCCACGCACCGCTGCTGGTATCCACCCAGCGAAGCGTCCCGGTCTCGGCGTCTTCGAGGGCGATGATGCCCACGTCGGCTATCTCGCGCTCCAGAGGGTCATCGAGGTCGAATGCCACGACGTCGTGTCGGCGGCTGGTGGCGAAGAGCGCCTGCCGGTACGACTCCGGCTCGGCGAGGAAGTCGGAGATGACGAACACGATGCTGCGCCGCTTGAGGAGCACGTTGATCGTTTCGAGAGCGAGGCGAATATCGGTGCCCGTCCCCTTGGGCTCGAAGACCAAGAGGTCTCGCACCATGCGGAGGACGTGGCTCCGGCCCTTGCGAGGCGGGATGAGGAGCTCCACCCTGTCGGTGAAGATGAGCAGGCCGACCTTGTCGTTATTCGTGGTGGCCGCGAAGGACATGACCGCTGCGAGCTCGGCGGCAAGGTCTCGCTTGAAGCGGTTCCTCGTGCCGAAGTCCCCAGAGCGGCTCATGTCGACCACGAGCATGACCGTAAGCTCCCGCTCCTCGGCGTAGCTCTTGATGTGAGGCTCTCCCGTGCGGGCCGTGACGTTCCAATCTATCGTGCGCACGTCGTCGCCGGGGTGGTACTGGCGCACCTCGATGAACTCCATGCCCCGGCCCTTGAACACGGAGTGGTATTCACCGGCGAAACTGTCGTTGACGAGCTTTCGAGTCGTGATCTCGATTCGCCGGATCTTGGCGATTAGCTCGTTCGTCAGCATGTCGTTGGGATACGTGGCGGTGTCATCGTGTTCTCGCTGTGCGGAGTTTTTGGATTCCTGCCCCGTATCGAGGTACGGGGTGACGTTCCTTCGCAGGAATGACGGCGTTGGGGCAGAGGGGCAGGTTTCAAACCTGCCCCTACCACACGCCCCGCCATTTTCTGCGACCGGTTTTCATGGACTTACGGGACTTCGAGATTGTCGAGGATGCGCTGGACGATTTCGGCGGACGTGACCTCCTGGGCCTCGGCCTCGAAGGTCGTGATGACGCGGTGCCTGAGAATGTCCGGCGCAAGCTGCTTGACGTCGTCGGGCGTGACGTAGCCGCGACCCTTGAGGAACGCGTGGGCACGCGCCGCGGAGATCAGGAAGATGCCCGCGCGGGGCGAAGCGCCGTAGGCGATCAGGTTCTTCAGCTCGTCGAGTCCCGCCACGCTAGGATCGCGCGTCGCAATCACGAGGTCGAGCACGTAGTCCTTGACCTTCTCGTCGACGTAGACCTGCCGGACGATCTCCCGCGCATTCAGGATGTACTGCGGGTCGATGACGGGTTTGACCTCCGGCAGCGGCCCCGCCGTGATCCGCTCGATGATCTCGCGCTCCTCCGAACGCTCCGGGTAGTCGACGACGACCTTCAGCATGAAGCGGTCGACCTGCGCCTCCGGCAGAGGGTATGTGCCCTCCTGCTCGATGGGGTTCTGCGTCGCGAGAACGAGGAACGGGGGCTCGATGGGGTACGTATGGTCGCCTATGGTGACCTGGTTTTCCTGCATGGCCTCCAGCAGGGCGCTCTGCACCTTCGCGGGCGCTCGGTTCACCTCGTCGGCGAGGATCAGGTTCGCGAAGACCGGCCCCTTGCGGACGCTGAACTCGCTGGTGCGCGGGTTGTATATCTGCGTCCCGATGAGGTCACCGGGCAGGAGGTCGGGGGTGAACTGGATGCGCGAGAAGCCCGCGTGGATCGCCTGGCCGATGGTCTTCACCAAGAGCGTCTTGGCGAGACCGGGCACGCCCTCCAGCAGGATGTGCCCGTCGGCCAGCAGACCGACCAGGGCGCGTTCGACAAGCCGGTCCTGGCCGATGATCGTCTTCCGAATCTCGGTTACGAGATCGTGGACGAACGGCGCCTCCTTCTCCACCATCTCGTTTATCTGGCGAACGCCCGCAAGGTCCATCATGGTAACTGGGAAGCTCCTCTGACAAGTTGTGGGGACGCGCGCGGCGGTCGTGCGGGCACGCCCCGATGTTCATATTAGAGTAAACGGGGAAGGGGCTGAAAGGGTTAGGCAGCGTGAAGGGGTCGGAGGGGCCTTCGACCCCTGCCGTGCGTCTCCTATTGGGCACACTGCGCTAACAAGTGAGCGTCCGGCATTGCTTCACGGCCATCGTTATCAAAGGATTTTGATGGAAACCACTGAATTTTTGACAGTTTTTTGATGGAAACGCGGCAAATTTTTACGTCCATTTGATATCGGGCCTGTATCGTGAGGTGCATAACCCGTTGAAAGGAGGCGCGAAATGGAGAGATTGAACATATCCCGATGCGCCTGTCGAGGCCCCTGCGGGATGGCGACAGGGGGAGGCCCTCATTCCCGCCCGGCAGGGGCGCATCGACTCACCGATGGAGGTGAAGACGAAAGGAGACAAGGTTGAAGATACGAGACCCCCCTCGGGGGTACACGAAGAAGGAGAAACAGAAATGAAATTCCACAAGACCATATTGACGCTGCTGGCAGGAGTGCTGGCGGTAATCGGAACGACGGCGACGGTGGTTCACGCGGATGGGCCGGGTGCGCCACCAGCCCCGGACCAGAACATCAATTCCTACCTGGACCAGGCGACCCAGGATTTGGTCGATGAAATGAATCCTACGTTCCAAGGATTCGTGACGGATGCGTGGGAGTTCGTCAAGGAGATCGCCCCTTCTGAGGACTGGGAAGAGGCCATACGGGACATCATCCCGCAGATCCATGCGGACGCACAGGAGCAAACCGGACTGGCAAGCTACACAGGGGCATTGACCAATAGCTGCAGTTTCACAAAGTACACCACGCTGGGTTCATCGGGTTGGGCGGCTACAGTCACAAGTAGCACGTGCACGATGGACTTTCTGCGGGCTGCGTTGGCCGTCCAAGGGGGCGGCCCGGGCGACACGTCGAGCTGCTTCAACTGTCGGTCCACGTCCGCATACGTCAACGGCCTGAGTTGTGGCTACTACGTAGTGCTAGGGTCGCATGAGTGGGGGGACAACCCCTCAGGCGGAGGCGGGTCGAATGACGAAGGACAGGCCGGTTGCTAGAGGAGCGAGGGCTACGTGAAAACACATAAGCGGTTCCGGGCGCGAGAGCGTTCGGAACCGCCGGAGTCCCCAGGGAGGTCCAGAAGGACGGAAAAATCACAGGATCGTGTGATTACAGGTACCGGGAGGGCCGCGTAACCTGGGATTACCGGGAAGCGAGTGACGGTACAAACACCACAGGAGGTGATAGTCATGAAAGGGATACGGTACATACAGTTTATCTTCATCGCTGCCGTGCTCGTGGTTGCCATTGCGTGCGGGCAGACCACAGACCCGGCAACGGAACCAGGCAAGGAAGTGGAAGCCGCCGCGGCGCAAGCGTCCATTGATCCGGCGGACGAGTTGCCGGAATCGGTGCTGATGCTCGCGCCGGAGTACCACGAAGCCTACCGGCTGCTCCCGGACGGCCCCTGGGCACGCAAGTACATAGCCCTCAGGCTCGAGGCGATCGAGTCGGTGGACTGGGAGAAGCTGAAGGCGTCTTACGCGGGGCCGTATCCTCCGCCCGTTCCGGAGATGGATCTCGGGGAGGAGTTCCAGCTTAGGCGGGTGTTGACCGACGCGGGGAACGAGGAGTGGCTCATCCGGAAGATCCGGTCGCTGGACGCGGACGCCGCCAGGCAGTTCGAGGCGACTCAAGACGTGACGGAACGCTTGGAGACGCTCCGACGACTCATCGAGGTCGAGGGCAAGGAGCAAGGGGTCCTCGAAATAGAGATGGAATGGCAGATGAGGCTGGCGAAGTGGAGCGAGGCAGAGGTCGCTCGTTTTCTCGAACGCGAACGCAACTCCGTGGCGCTCAGCGAAGCTCGGCGCCAGTGGACGCCGGATGAACAGCGCACGGGTAATACCGAGATTACGGTATGCCATGCGGTGATGAACTTCGTGGTGGGAGAGAATCCGGGGGTGTATCTCCCGGACGGCAGGTGCGACATCGCCAAGGTGATCGCCATGATGAAGGAGGCGCTGGAGGTCAGGGACGGGCAGGCCCTCTACAGCGAAGACGATTTTCGAGAGATGGTCGAGTTCACACAGCAAAACCCCGGCAAGTGGCTACACGTGCAGCCGAGCGGTGCAGCGCAAGCGTCCGTCGATCCGGCAGACGCGCCGGACATGGCCGACTACATGGACGAGGCGACGGCAAAGCTGTTCGAGCAGATGAATGATGAATGGCAGGAGATGGCGCGGAACGGATGGGTCGATATCACGACGAAGTTCGCGCCGGACGCACCTGAGGACTGGGCCAGCGCCGTGCAGGGGATGATCTCTCAAATGCACCCGCAGGCGATGATTCAAGGCGGGGTGCGAGGGGTTCCCGTCGCAGGCGTGCAGGACCTCGTCGATCCGAGCAGGGGCGCTTCGCCGGAAGGGGACGGGACGCCGCCCTTCGCGCTGAGCCTGCTTTCCTCCGAATACACCGAGGCGTACGAGCTCATACCCGAGGGGTCGCTGCTGCGCGAGTACATGGACATTCGCCTCAGACAGTTCTCGGAGAGAGGATGGGAGTCGGTGAAGGCGCAGCCGGACGAGCCGTACCCCGCGCAGGCCCCGAAGCTGGACGCCAGAGACGAGCTCGAGCTGCGGAAGGTGCTGACGAGCGCCGGAGACGCCGAGTGGCTCGTCGAGAGGCTGCGGTCGCTGGATGCTGAGGCGGCGAGGGAGTACGAGTCCACGAAGCACTTGACGAAGCGCCTCGCCATATTCCGTAAGCTGGTGGAGGTCGAGGGGAAGGAGCAGGGAGTCGTGGAGATACGGGCGGAGTGGGGCGGACGGTCGAACGGCTGGAGCGAGGAGCAGATCGCCGACTACGTTGCACGCACCCGCGTCTGGGCGGCGGAGCGTGAAGCGCGCAGCCGCATGACTCCGAAGCAGCGGCACATCAATCACATGGAGAATACCCTGTGCGGCGACCTGATGAGTCACGTCGTTGGAGAACACCCCAGAACGGCCCATTCCAGTCTGGCGCAGTGCGACATCGCCAAGGTCATCACGCTGACCAAGGATGCGTTGGTGGCCGGGAAGATGGCTACGAGCGAGGAAGAGCTTCGCGAGAAAATCGAGTTCGCGCGACAGACGCCGGGCAGGTGAGATTGAATCGTGTGACGGGGTAGGGGCGATTCGCGAATCGTCCCTACCTACGGGAGCGGGCTACGGCTTCGCCATGCGGTAGCCGACGCGGGGCTCGGTGAAGATGTACCTTGGTTCAGTGGCGTCGTCTCCGAGCTTGCGACGAAGGCTCCAAACGATGACGCGCACGAGGTGACCTTCATCACCTGTGTATTCGGCTCCCCAGACTCTTTGCAGCAGTTGCTCATGGGTCAGCACACGCCCGGCGTTGACGGACAACTCGAAGAGCACTTTGTATTCGGTGTCCGTCAGACGCACGGGACTACCCGCGACCGTCACATGGCGACTTGAATAGTCGATTGTCAGGTCTCCGATCCGGTAGGGTTCTCGTTCTTCATCCACCGCGCTTCCCGTCCCCTTTCGCAGGGCCGTTTCGATTCTCGCGATCAGCTCCGTCGGGGAAAAGGGTTTGACGATGTAGTCGGATGCTCCCATTTTGAGTGCGCGCGCTATGCTCTCTTCTCCACTGCTGCCGGACAGGAAGATGACAGGGACTTCGGATATCTCGCGGAGACTCTTCAGCAGCTCGAATCCGCTGGTGCCGGGCAGCCTCACGTCCAGCAGCACGAGATGGGGCCGCTCGACCTCAAAGAGGTGGAGCATCTCATTGGGGTTGCCGGTCGCAAAGGGGAGATACCCGGCGTCAGTGAGCGTGTTGCGCAGGTACCGCAGTATCTGGGGATCGTCGTCTATCGAGAGTACCCGCGTCTGGTCGCCCGTGCTCGTCATCCTGATTCCGGGGGTGGACGATTCGGGAATTTCCTCTTCCGCATCGGGAGCGATGGGAATGGTAAAGGTGAACCGCGCCCCGGTTCTTTCACCTCTGCTCTCGGCCCAAATGCGTCCCCCGTGGGCCTCGACGATACCCTTGCAGATGGAGAGGCCCAAACCATGTCCCTCAATGTTCTCTTGAGCATCCCGGAGGCCGACCCGAGAGAATTTCTTGAAGAGCAGAGGAAGCTGATCCGCCGTTAGTCCCTGTCCTTCGTCTAGCACGGAGACAGCCAGGTAGGGTTCCTGCAGCGAGGCGGTCACCGTGATGGCCGAGGTCGCGGGAGAATATTTCGCGGCGTTGGACAGGAGGTTGTTCAGCACTTGTGTGACTCGCTGCGAATCGGCCGATATCTGTGGAAGGTCGGGCGGCAGGTCGACCTGAACAGGTTGCCGCGACCCGCCGCGCAGGAACGAGTCCACCGCCTCTTCGACTAGGTCGTTCACGTCCGTCGGTTTGGGGTCCACCACCAACGCTCCGGCCTCTATCTTGGTCACGTCGAGAAGGTTGCTCACGAGATCGCTCAGCAGATCGGCCTGTTGGTCGATGGTGCGGAAGAAGGAGCGGGTTTCCGAGGGGCTGAATGGCCTCGCGGCGCTCAGCACGGTCGCGGCTGAGCCCTTGATTGTGGTCAGCGGCCCTCGCAGCTCGTGGCTCACCATAGCGAGGAACTCATTGCGCATGCGTTCCATCTCCTCCAAGGGGGTCATGTCCTGGATCACGGCGACTGCGGATACTATCTTCCCCTCATCCGAGTAGATGGGCGTCGCATTGACGAGAATGGTCAGCGTCCGCCCGTCCGGGCGATTCAGCAGGATCTCCTCCGCGCGCACGACTTCGCCGCGACCCAGCGCCCTCGCCAGCGGACGCTCATCGTCTTCATACTGCTTCCCGTCGGTCCGCCGGTAGATCGCCAGCTCGTGATAGCGCACGAGTGTAGCGCCCGGTTCCGGGGACATGCCAAGGATGCGCTCGGCCTCCTTGTTGACCGACGCGAACGTCCTCGTCGCGGCGTCGACCACCATAACGCCCACGGGGGAAGACTCCACCAGCGCCGCCAGTCGACGCCTCTCCGCCTCCGCGCTGAGGAGGCGCTTCCGCAGAGCTTTGATCTCACGTATGAGCTCGTCGGCTTCCTGCAAAGTTACTGCCATTCCGTTCGTTTCGTTATGCGCCTCTACCGGGACACGACGGTTGGGATTGTACCACGAACCTTCACATCACAATCACATGAGGGAATCCTCAAATTCGATCTCCAGCCCCTGCATCACAGCCATCGTTATCAATGGTTTTTGATGGAACCCACTGAAATTTAAACAGTTTCTTAACGGAAACGGGGTTGATTTTGACGCCCATGTGATATCGGGCCTGTATCGTGAGGTGCATCACTCGTTGAAAGGAGGCGAAAGATGGAGAGACTGAACATACCGCGATGCGCCTGTCGAGGCCCCTGCGGTGCGGTGAGCGGGGAAGCTCCCACTCCCGACCGGCAGGGGCGCATCGACTCACCGATGGAGGTGAAGACGAAGTTAGCAGAGAGGAGAAGGCGATGTTGACTACAAAGGGAAGTAACAGAGCATTGCTGATCGTGGCAGGGTTGGCTACGTTTTGCATGCTTTTTGCCTCGTGCGGGGAAGACGTGAACGGCGATCAACCCGCGCATGGCGTTAGTGAGGTCGCTCCCGCCGCCGAGACCGCTGAACCCGCTCCCGACGTGAACCCAGCCCAGATACTGTCGGGCGAGCAGTTGGCGGCGTATAACAGCCTCACGGATGAGAATAAGCAGCAGTATCACGAGTTGCTGCCACAGGCGCTCGAAGACGTTCATCCCGAGGACCGCGACCTGGCAGTTGGCGTGTTCGCCTCGATGGCGAAGCAGTCGCAGGACCATCTCGAGGCGATGAAGGAAGAACCGCTCATCGAGCTGCCGCCGCTCCGCGAGACCCTATCAGCCCAGAAGCAGGAGAAATTAGATGACCTCGACCACCGTTTGCGAGAAACGTTCATTTGGTGGTGGGAGGGGTACCGTGAGGCGGAATCATACGTGGAGCCGGGCGAGATAGAGTACACAGTGGCGCATAGAAAGATGATCTTAGACGCTTTGCCGATCGGAGCGCTTGCCGCCTCGGACTTCCTGTCTCCTGATTCCGTGGCCGAGTTAAACACCTTTTCCAAGGACGCCCAGGACTATTTCTGGCGCGCAATTACCGGGGAGATGACTCTGATTCTAGGAGGCGCGTTTTTGCCGGATCCCGATACCGGCAAGTGCTGCGTCGTATCAGAGCGGAATTTGGACCTCGACGTTGGTTACTTCAAAGCCTACGCCGCGTGGCAACTGGAACATACTCGATACTTGAATGATCCGACGACAGGAGCGCCATCCCCTGAGTTTACCTATGACTATGACTCGAACTCGTAAGCTGCGTTCGGAACCGCCAGACTCCCCAGGGAGGCCCAGAAGGCCGTCAAAATCACACGATCATGTGATTACAGGTATCGGGAGGGCCGTGTAACCTGGGATTATCAGGAAAACGGGCGAAGGTAAGGGAAGCGTAGCTAGAGACGGCAAATTCGGATATTGGCGGAGCGATAGGACAGGCATTCAGGTGAGGAGGAGATAGGAACAAGTCGGACGCGAAGAGGTCCGAACCACCCAAGCACCACAAGGAGGTGAACAGTCATGAGAAGCAAGAAAAAGAACACACCGTTAGTCCTCATCTCGGTTACGGCGTTGTTTGTCATGCTCACGCTCGCCACCGCCTGCTGGCAGACTGCGGACCCGGCGACGTCGCCGAACGAGGAGGTCCAGGCATCCGCTCATCAAGGCGGAGCGTCCTCAACTGAGAAACAGGCAGCCCCAGACCAGTCCGGCGAACCCGAAGTACAGACCACCTCCGAACTAGAAGAATACCTCGCAGAACACGCCGACGTCAGCATTTTCGACGTCATGGACGAGGATACAGCCCGCCTGTTCTCGGAGCTGCCTTCGGACTGGCAAAACGAACGTATCGAAGGATGGGAGCAGTTCAAGGTGGACGTGTCGCCGGACCACTGGGCGGAGGTTCTCGCATGGCTGGTCGATAACCAGCACGACTTGTACACTTTCACGAACCGAGACGAGACGCCTTCGTCGGAACCGCCCGACGGAGCTCAGAATGAGACGAACTGGCTCCCGGAATCGGTGCGGATGCTAGCCCCGGTGTACCACGATACCTTCCGTCTCCTACCCGACGGGCCGTGGGCGCGCAAGTTCCTAGCCCTCAGGTTCGAGGAGATCGAGTCAATAGACTGGGAGAGGCTGAAAGCGTCCTACGCGGGGCCGTACCCCACCCCCACGCCGGAGCTTGACCTAGGGGAGGAGTTCCAGCTCTCGCGGGCGCTGCTAGACGCGGGCGCTAACGACGAGGAGTGGCTCATTGGGAAAGTACGGTCGATAGACGCGGACGCCGCCAGGCAGTTCGAGGCGACTCAGGACGTGACGGAACGCTTGGAGACGCTCCGACGACTCGTCGAGGTCGAGGGCAAAGAGCAAGGAGTACTGGAAATAGAGATGGAATGGCAGATGAGGCTGGCGGAGTGGAGCGAGGTGGAGATTGCTCGTTTCCTCGAACGCCAGCGCAACTCTGTGGCGCTCAGCGAGGCTCGGCGGCAGTGGACGCCGGATGAACAGTACAGAGGTTATGCCGAGTCTTTGGTGTGCAATTCGGTGATGAGCTATGTGGTCGGAGAGAATCCCGGAGTGTATCGCCCGGACGGCAGGTGCGACATCGCCAAGGTGATCGTCATGTCCAAAGAGGCGTTGGATGCCAGGGATGGACAGGACCTCTACAGCGAAGACGATTTCCGCGAGATGGCCGAGTTCGCACTGCAAAACCCCGGCCAGTGGCTGCACGTGTCGCCCGCCAGCGCGGCGCAAGCCACGAAATCCGACACATCTTCACCCAATGCCGACACTCCCACGGAAGCCGACCTCTTGGTTAGCACCCTCGGTTTCATCAGGGTGGGACTGGACGGAAAGGACGCTTATAACGTCTACCCGCCCGGAGTCCACGAGTCTTGCGTCTCCCCCGCGCCCGGCCATCCGCCACCGGCGGCGAAAATGGAGGTGGGATCGCCACCTGTACCCGCCTACCTGCCGGAAGGCGTATCCCTGGATCAAGAGTCCCATGCCCCCGACGGCACGCATATCGGCAACATCTACGCCGGCAAAGGCGGCGCGAACTCCGGCGTTCGCGTTACGGTGCGGCACGGCGTTTGCGAGTCGGTGACGGTACGCACTCCAAGCGACAAGGGCGACTCATCGGAGCTAACGTCCGTCGAAGGCAACTGGGGCATCTTCTTTCATGAGGATGCGGATATCATCCTCAACCTGACGCTGGAAACGGAGAACGGCTTCGTCGAGATACGGAGCATCGATCTCCAAGCAAAGCAGCGGAACCGCATCGGCAAGGACGAGCTCATCAAGATAGCCGAGTCGATGCCCATATTCGGCGGAGAGGCCGTCTCGGTGGCAAAGCCATGATGTTCATCGTGAATTTCGCGCGGCAGACTCCGGGCAGGTGAACGTGAGCCATGCGCTGGCTTGACGGCGCACGCAGGAAGCCCAGCCTGTAGACTGACGAGGCGGCCACCGTGTTATACCAATTCACTTTGACGGGGCCGTATTCTGACTAATCGGGCTTTCTGGATTCCGGCCTTCGCCGGAATGACGGGTGAGACTTGGCTGTGCACCGGCCAATTCACGGTGTAGTCAAAACGAATTGGTATTATAAATACGGTGGCCGCCTCTTTTACGCAGCTGGCGACCCCCCTCTCTGTATCTCTCCCCCGGCGGGCTGACAGGGGTAGGCATTTGACTACCGCCCCATTCCCCATTGACGAGAAAAAAACGCCGTCACTGTCATTCTGGGCGGAGCGTTGCGGAGTCGAATAATCTAAGAAGGGGCGCCTCCGAATTTGACTGATGAGAACACGTGTACTATCATATTCAATAACACACGGCGGACGCCCCTGGTCTCCCGTCCGCAACAGAGGAACGTCAGAATATGTCAGGAAATGTCAGGGAAAAAGAGACCCCCTGTCGCCCAAACAGCTTCAGACCCTACCCATCTCGTGTCAGGTTAAGACTTTCGCGAACACCGCAACCGCTATCGACCCATTCTCCATTGATGAGAAAACAACGCCGTCACTGTCATTACCCTGAAAATAACCCCCGGCCAACCTCCCGTAGGGGCGATTCGCGAATCGCCCCTACTGCCATTTTCATGATTGGTGGTGTCGGTGACAACCGACATGAGCGATTGCTACGAAAATAGACCATTGCCATTCCCGTAGGGGCGGGTTTGGAACCCGCCCTTGGGGCCCACCATTTTCATTCCAGGTGGTGAGGGTGACAACCCTCATGAAGTATTCTGAGCGGAGCAGAGCGGAGTCGAAGAATCTAAAGCGTCTGTCACAACGTTAAGCCAACATAGAGCGTCCCTACGTTGTTTTCACTCTTGGTCACGATATAGGCGCGGCACTGGCTGCCGGGTCTTGCAGATACGGACTTTAGATTCCTCCCTGCGCTCGGAATGACAGGAAGGCGGGGCCGGATCATAGCTGCAATTCCGTTTTGCCTACCCCTGTCAGCCCCCGGCGGGGGAGAGATTGTAGGTGAAAGGTGATAGCGCCCTCCGTTTGCACGGCTACGGGTGCGGGGCGTAAAGTGCTCACCGTGAAGACGGAACGACTGAAGACCGCCCTCGCCATCCTGGGACTGACCGTCCTTGTGGTCGTGGCCGTCGATCTGCTGGGGCGGGCGGCGGCGGCGGTCGACGGCAGATTCTTCAACCCGCCGGCCCTCGACAGCGTGTCCGGCCTGCTGGACGAGCGACAGTTCGCCGCGGCCTATGACGGGGCCGGCTACGACGTCGCGAAGCTCTTCCGCGAGTTCCACGCGACCGAGCGCATCGTCTACGAGCCGTACACCATATGGGACAGGCGGTACTATCCCGGCGACCTCATCAGCATTGACTTCGAGGGATTCCGGCGGACGACGAACAACTCCGACGCCGAGGAGGCGCTGAGGGTATGGGTTTTCGGCGGGTCGACCGTCTGGGGCGAGGGCGCGCCGGATGACGAGACGATCCCCAGCCATCTTGCGAGGCTGATGAACGCCTGGGGCGTCGACACGACGCTCAAGAACCTCGGCGAGCGCGGCTACGTCTCAACCCAGGAGGTCGTATTCCTCTACCGAGAGCTGCAAGCGGGCGGACGTCCCGACGTTGTCGTCTTCTACGACGGCATAAACGACGCTGCCGCGGCGTCCAACTGGCCGGAGGTACCGGGGTCGCACGTCAGCCTCCACCGCATCCGCGAACGTTTCCAGTTCGGCGAGGTGCCGTCTGAGCGGCGTCGCGAGTTCGTTCGGTCGCTCGGCATCTACAAGGCGTCGCGCATCGTCCTCGACAGGCTGGAAGCGCGAAAGAGGGCGGCCCACGCCCGGCAGGGCGATACTGACATAGACATAACGCCGAGGTTCCTCGACGCCAACTTTCGCTTTCTAGGAAATCAGGCGGTCGATGTCTGGCTCGCCAACCGGGAGCTTGTGATTGCGCTCGGCGACGAGTTCAGGTTTACCTCGCTTTTTGTCCTGCAGCCCAGCCTGTGGACGGACGGCAAGCCGCTCCACGTCTCGGAGAGGCGGATACTCGCCGAGCACCTCGAAAGGCGCGCCATGACGCACATCATGTCCACACGCGCCGAGATGTCGTCTATACTCGAAGTGCGGCGGAGGGACGGATCGCTGCCGTCCAACGTCCACGACCTCGCCGACGTGTTCTCCACGGTGGGGGAGCCAACTTACATCGACTACGTGCACACAGCAGGACCGGGATACCGCATCGTCGCGGAGGCGCTGTTCGAGCGGCTGAGTGAGCACCTGTGTGGGGCTACGCCACCGAATGTCTCGGCGAGGATTGTTGACGCTATAGCTGCTAGTTGTGGGTGAGAACCGGACTCTCCAAGAGCGTGGCGGAACGCCCCATCCCTCGAACGCGCTATAATACGGGTGTCGCCATGTCCCCTTCCCCCTCCGTCGAGTTTGTCATCCCCGTACTAAACGAAGAGCGGACGCTCCCCGGCTCCGTCGAGCGGCTTCACGGGTTCCTCAGTCAGTCCATGCAGGCCTTCGACTGGCGCATCGTCGTTGCGGACAACGGCTCGACCGACCGGACTCCGACCGTGTGCGAGGAGCTTTCGGGCAAGTATGAGGAAGTCGGGTACCTGCGTCTGGAGGAGCGCGGGCGAGGCAGAGCGCTACGCACGGCGTGGCTTGCCAGCGACGCCGATTACCTGTGCTATATGGACGTGGACCTTTCGACCGAGCTTGAGGCCATACCTCCCCTGATCGATTCGCTTGCGGCCGGCGGGTACGATCTCGCCATCGGCTCGCGGCTCAAGAAGGGATCAACCGTCGTCGGGCGCACGCTCAAGCGCGAGGTGGTCTCGCGGTGCTACAACCTCATCGTCCGGTCGATGTTCTTCGTCAGGTTTCGGGACGCGCAGTGCGGCTTCAAGGCGATAAGTCGAAAGGCGGCGCGTGACCTCGCGCCCCTGGTGGTCGATAACGGGTGGTTCTTCGATACGGAGCTGCTCATCCTGGCTGAGAAGAACGGCTACCGGATATACGAGCTGCCGGTCAAGTGGACCGATGACCCCGACACGCGAGTGAAGATCGTCAAGACGGCATACGATGACATGATGGGGCTGTTTCGTCTGCGCTTCGGAGGTCTGAGAAGGGCGTCGAAGCGCTTGAGGGAAGAACGAACTGCGTAAATATGGCAGGGGCGGGTTTGAAACCCGCCCCTGCGAGGGTTTGCTACTCTATGGCGAATCCGGCCCGTACGGTCAGGGTGAGGTCGAGTGAACCGCCGCTGATGCCTGTGGCAGAGGCGGCCGGCGCTGCGGCCGCCATGGCGAAGGCCCTGCTCTCGGCGAGCGGCTGCACGATTGGCGAGCCGCTTACCTCGGTGATATAGACGAGCTTGCCGATCGTGATCCCCGTGAGGGTCGCGAAGTGCTTGGCACTCTCCAGCGCGGCGTTCACGGCGTCCTCGCGCAGCTGCGTTGTGTAGGCGCTCGGGTCCTCGATGGAGAAGTCGATCCCGTTGATCCTCGCGGCGTCTCCGCCCGCATTCACCACGTCGTCGATGATCGTGCCGACCGAATCGAGGTCGCGGACCTTGATGACAGCGTCGTTGCTCACCGTGTAGCCGGAAAGTACGCGAATACTCGAGCGGACGCCGTTCGTCATGACCTCCTGGCGGTCATACTGCGGCCAGATGTTGAAGGAAGTCGTCTGGATGTCCTCGTCGGTCAGGCCTTTCGCCTTGACGGCGGCAACGACTGCATCCATGGCGGTCGCCGCCTCGTCGCGTGCCTCAGTGACCGAAGGGGAGGTCGTCTCCACGCCAAGACGTATCAGCGCGATGTCAGGCGACAGATTCATCTCTCCCGTTCCGGTGACCCAGATGCCCGCCTCGTTCGATGCGGACGCAAGCTGGGGCGAGGCCGCCTGGGTGGCCGTTCCCGCAGTCCCTGCTCCGCCTGCCGCGCGCTGAGTGGACGTTGTGGACGCCGGAGCGCTCTCCACCGCCGACCCGACGGCGGACGCGGCAACGCTCGCGACGGGCGGGGCCGCATGACCCTCGTCATCATCGTCATCGCCGCACGCCACCGCGAATATCACAATGCCAAATATCCCAATTGCCAAAACTATGCTCTTCATAAGGCTCATTTCGATTTCCTCCTATGGTTTCCTGTGTGTTTCTTGGTTTTGATTTTGACGTTCTCTCGCACCACTCACTCTAAAGGATGGACCTCCTCCGTCTTCGGATGGCAACAAGGGTGGCTCCGCCCAATACTACTGCCATTAGGGCCGCGACGATCTGAAGCTCTACAAGCAGCAGCGTGATCCTCCCGCTTTCTGGGTCTTCGAATACCTCGTCAACTTGGACTTCTTGCTCCGGGACCGGCGCATCCTGCGTCACGGCCTGCTGCTTGGCGACCGGAGGTTCCTCGCTCGATTCAACTTCACCCGCTTGCGGCGCTTCCTCTTCTATTGCCTGTTGCATGGCGGCCACCGGTTCATCGCTCGATTGGGCTTCGTCCTCCTGCGGCGCTTCCTCTGCTACTGCCTGCTGCATGGCGACCGCAGGCTCCTCGCTCGACTCGACTTTCGCCATCCTCGGGGCGGCCGCTGCCGGAGCGGCAGGGACGGGAACAGACTCTTCCTGGACTGCCGCGCTCTTCATCAGTGCGCCCTCCGGCTCCGGCGACGCCGGAGTATCCATGGCTGCCAGTTCCGCCGACTCAGCAGTAGGCTCCGGGGCGGCGGCAAGGGCGAATGCCGAATCATCCGACGCATACTCCGAGTCGTCTCCTCCGAACCGAGCTTGCTCTAACACGTTCAGCATATCTCCTGCCACCAGTGCCACCAGCAGCATCGTCGCGACCGATGTTGCCAGCCCAGTTGTTCGTATGGACGGCCACCACAGCGACCACCGCTTCTTCGGCGCCGCGTCCAGCGCGAAGGAGCGTGGCGGCTCCAGTTCAGGCAGTCCTCGGACGAGGTCGACCGTCGCCTGAAGCTCGGCTAACTCTCGTCGCGCGTCCTCGGAGGAGGCGAGGAGCTCCTCTACCTCGAGGGCCTCTTCCGCGGTCACCTCTCCGTCGACGTAGGCCGACAGGAGCTGCTCCCGCCTCCGGTCCTCCCGTCCGAACAGCCTAACCATCGCTTGCACGTCCTCTGTCTATCTGACGAAATTGGGCGGGCAAAAGTTCCCGGTGTTCCATGAGGGCGTCCCTCAAGCGCCTCCTGCCCCGGGCCAGCCTCGATTTCACGGTGCCGACCGCGCTGCCAATCGCATCGGCGGCCTCGTCATAGGTCAGACCCTGCACGTCGACCAGCACAAGCACGGCGCGCTGATCGTCCGGAAGCGACATGATGCAGTCCTGGATCTTCTCGCGCAGCTCGCCCTGCAGGGCTTCCTGCTCCGGGCCTGGGCTATCAGAGGGGACGGAGAAGCCGGGGCGCTCGCTCGCGGCTTCCAGGGACTCCGCTGGGCGGCGCTTCCTCGACCGCGTCGCGTCGAGGCTCAGGTTGGATGCGATACGGAGAAGCCACGCCCGCAGGCTCCCGCCCCGGAAGCCGTCGATGGACCGGTGCGCCTTGATGAACGTCTCCTGCGCGACGTCCTCAGCAAGGTGACGGTCGCCCAGTATGCGCGAGGAGACGTTGTAGACCTGCGACTGGTACCGCTCGACGATGGCGTTGAACGCCGAGAGGTCGCCGTCCCGGCTCCGGTCAACGAGCTGTGGTTCGTCGGGCTGCATCGGTAATTGCTAGGTCTGGGCCTCTCTCTCTATTCATGATATCCCAGCAATAGGAAACACGCCTTATGCCAATCCGACTCACCGTGGAGGACACAGAGGGCTCGGAGGGAGAAATTGTGGTTTCTCATATTTGGCTACCTTCACGCAACATCGCCAACTGTCTTACCCTGAAAATCGCTCATGTCGGTTGCCACCGACACCACGAAACACGAAAATGTGCGTTTCAGTCTACGAAACCGCACCGGGGCCTATTTTCAGGGTAATGACAGGCGGCCATGCCGGTTACTCAGTCGAAGGGACAACACCGGCAATTGGAACCAAGCGCATCCTGCACACGTCCCCACACCTCTGGATACCTGCCCCGTACTTTGATACAGGGCAGGCTCTTCACCGGTATGACGGTTGTGCAACGGTCTGGTTCTCGGGAGATACGTAGGTGGCCAGGCCGAGTTCTTCACTTTGACCCGCAGCAGGCCACGGTTTCTCCCCGATACCCCTTTACGCTAATATGAACGCAGAGGATGAAACGGGAGGCCGTCTTGCTCAAGCTCCGAGGACGTGGAGCAATACTCGTCGGGACCAAGCGGGTCGGTGGGGTCGTTGCTCACCGGCTTGCGAGGGAGGGTGTCAACATCGCGATCGTCTACCGCTCGTCCCGGCAGGAGGCCGAGCGTCTGAACAGCGAGGTAAGCGCACTGACTGAGCGGACGGCCCTGATCGGAGGTGATCTGAGCAACGAAGACGACGTTGCACGGATCGTGGAGGAGGCGAGCGAGAGTCTGTGTGACCTGTCGTTCGTCGTCAACCTGGCCGCGGGGTTCCCGCGCAACCCGTTCGATACGCTGGACGGCGCGGCTTGGGACGCGGCCATGTCCTTCGCTAAAGGCAACTACCTGCTCAACGTACACGCCGCGCGGCAGATGATGGGGAACGACGGCCCGACGAGGGGGCACATCGTGCAGTTCAGCGACTGGGCGGCATGGGAAACGCCATACAAAGACTATCTGCCCTACTTGACGGCGAAGGCGGCCATCGACTTCATGACGAGGAGCTTCGCGGTCGAGCTCGCCGACGCGGGGATACTCGTGAACGCCATCGCTCCGGGGCCGACGATGCGACCGCCCGAGTTCAGCGAGTCGTCGTGGCAGCGCGACGTTCTGGACAAGACGCCGCTGAAGCGGGAGGCATCACCGGACGACATGGCGGAGATCATCGTGAGCCTGCTTTCGAGCGAGTCGATCACGGGCCAGGTAATCCGCGTAGATTCGGGCAGGCACCTCGCCGGGCCGGGCGTGGAGTGAGGTGACCGCAACTATGCCAAAGTACAGCGTTACCAAGACAATCGGATTCTGTTACGGACATCGGCTGATCGACCACAAGGGCAAGTGCCGCCATCTGCACGGCCACAACGGCCTCGTCGAGATCGAGGTCGAGGCGGAGGAGCTGGACGAGCTGGGGGTCGTGATGGACTTCTCGGACATCCGCGATGCCGTCAAGGGTTGGATCGACTCCAACCTCGACCACAGGATGATTCTCAATCGCCTGGACGAGGCCGTTCCCGCGCTGCAGAAGCTGGGGGAACCGATGTACCTCATCGACGACAACCCGACCGCTGAGAATATCTCCAAGCTGATTTACGGACAGGCGCGAGACATGGGGATCGACGTCAAGGAAGTTCGCCTGTGGGAAACGCCCTCGAGCTACGCCGCCTATAGAGAGTGACTATGACCAACACCACTACTAACAGCCTGCAATCCGAGTCCGGGAAGGGGATGAACGGACTTCCTAGGGAGGAACGCATCCGGCGGCTCGCCCCGCTCCTCAAGGAGGTCCTTGCTCTGCTCGGCGAAGACCCCGAGCGCAAGGGCCTGCATCGCACCCCCGAACGCTGGGCTGAGGCCCTGCTGACCTACACGCAGGGAACGTCGGCGAGTCCCGAAGACCACCTGCGGGTGATCTTCGAGATGGACGACGACGATTACCCCGTCGGGTCCGACGACATGATTATCGTCGACAACATCCACTTCACGTCGACATGCGAGCATCACATGGCGCCGTTTAGGGGGACGGCGCACGTGGCGTACATACCGAACCCGGAGAGCCGCATCGTTACCGGTCTTTCCAAGATATCGAGGGTCGTGACGCTGTTCGCGAGGCGGCTGCAGATCCAGGAGCGTATGACGCAGCAGATCGCGCGGGCAATCGACGATCACCTCGAGCCTCTGGGAGTCATCGCCGTGGTGCAAGCGGCCCACTTCTGCATGATCCAGCGCGGCGTCGAGCAGCGTGAGAGTACCACCATCACGACCGCGCGGCGCGGCGTCTTCCTCACCAAGCCGCAGCTGGAAACGCGGTTCCTCGAATACCTGCGGATGCAGGACGGGAAGCCGGATATTTTGTGAGGGTCGGGTACGTTGTGCGGCGAAGTTCCAGTGGGATTGTTGGAGGCGACAAGGACAGCCAGACGTGGGACATACGAAGGGCGTTGGAACTGGCCCGGGGACTATAGGAGGAAGCAGCAATGGCGAGGACACAGACTCGGCCCTGGGACCCGGCGGAGCATCTGGAGACTGAGGAGGATATGGCCGCCTACCTGAACGTAGCCCTGGAAGAGGGTGACCTGAGTTTGATTATGGCCGCACTGGGAGACATCGCCCGGGCCCAGAGAATGGCGATAGTCGCGCAAGAGACCGGGTTGAGCAGGGAGAGCCTCTACAAGTCGCTGTCTCCCAACGGCAACCCGGAGTTCGCCACCGTGCTCAAGGTGGTGCGTTCTCTAGGACTCCGGCTTCGCGTGACCGCCGCGACCGGAGCAACCAGCGACTAAACGACGTATTCTCAGCGGGCCGTCGGACGGTCGGTAACCCGTCGGGTCCGACGACATGATTATCGTCGACAACATCCCACATCACGTTGACCTGCGAGCATGACATGGCGTAAATCACGACCGCGCGGCGCGGCGTCTTCCTGACCAAGCCGCAGTTCGAAACGCGGTTCCTCGAATTAACGACTTTAGATTCCTCACTTCGAAGACATAACGTCCTCCAGCTAGCTCCCATAAAGCCCCAATTGCTCCCTTGTTTGTAGCTGTATCGGTCTCTCTGAAGGCTTGTACGATCCCATTGCATCCCGTATAATCGCATGAGTGGTGTGGGTATACATGTGGGAATATATGGGATCATTTGGGACACGAGGGAGACTATGGCGAAGCTCACGGCGACGAAGGTCAAGACGACACGGAAGAAAGGGCGTCATGGTGACGGTGATGGCCTCTTTCTCAATGTCACGGCATCTGGAACTAAATCATGGGTTCAACGCGTTGTGGTCCACGGTCGCCGGCGTGACATAGGATTGGGAGGGTATCCTGATGTCTCACTGGCACAGGCACGGCAACGATGCGCAGACAACCGGAAGGCCATCGCTGCTGGTCTCGACCCCATTGCCGAAAAGCGTAAGCCTTCCAAACCGGCATTCAACGAGGCTGCCAAAACCGTCCATGAGATGAATATACCACGTTGGAGGAGTGCGAAGCATGCGCAGAGTTGGCTAAGGATGCTGGAGCGTTACGCCTTCCCAGTTATTGGTGATATACCCGTGGATCTCGTGAATCGTACCGACGTATTGGCAGTTCTCAAGCCGGTTTGGACGAAGAAGCCGGAGACAGCGCGACGGGTTCGGCAGAGAATGAGAGTCGTCTTCCGCTGGGCTATGTCGCACGGCTTCATTGATCACAATCCTGCAGGGGAAGTCATAGACGGGGCATTGCCGAAAATGCCGCAAGTCAAAGAACACTTCCGATCTCTTCCATATCAGGAAGTCGGGGAGGCCCTCAAGACCGTCGATAGTTCTGGATCGTCTTTGTCGGCTAAGCTCTGTCTACGGTTCCTCGTCTTGACCGTAGCCCGTTCCGTGGAGGCTAGGGGCGCTACCTGGGACGAGATCGACACAAGGACTCGTACATGGCGTATCAAGGGATCGCGCATGAAGGCGGGTGCGGAGCATCGGGTACCGCTGAGCGATCAGGCCATGGACGTGTTGGAACAGGCACGCATCCTGTACGATGAGTCCGGTCTAGTGTTCCCCTCCCCCCTTAAATCCGGTAGACCGATGAGTGACATGACTCTCATGATGGTCCTATCGTCGACTGGGCTTGCCGAACGAGGGACAGTGCATGGCTTTCGCAGTAGTTTCAAGAACTGGACTATGGAAGTGACTGACACGCCATGGGCGGTGGGAGAAGCCGCCCTTGCACACACGTTGGGCAATTCGACAGAACAAGCCTATGCTCGATCCGACCTGTATGAACGCCGCCGCACACTAATGCAGGAGTGGGCGGATTACCTGACAGGCCGCGACTCAGGTAGTAGTTCGTCGTAGTTGCGATAGATCAGCACCGGCCTTTGGGAAGATTGCTTGATGCAACTGCCTAAACCGACTGGACTACTGACACACGTGGTAAGCCTTTCGGGGCCTACTTGGTTAGTAATGGGTCAGGATGCTGATGCACTGTCGACCGGGTGTACACACAGATGTCAAGGGCGGAGGGAACGGCGGGACTGTTTCAGGGAGTGTAGGAACTGACAGAGGATTGAGGGAGGGGAGAGTCACCTTTAGAATTGGAGATGTCTAAAACCAGTTCAAGAGGATGAATCTCCCATGCGCATCATACGCCTCGCTCAGCAACCCGTCGAGGTTGATCCCACCCCGCCCGGACAGTGTCCAAGATGTGCAGCACAAGCCTGGCACAACTGGGGCAGACCCAAACTCCGCAAGATCATGGATGTGAACGTCACCCATGTGAGCACTCAGCGATATCGTTGCAAGAATTGTGGGAAGACGGTGACGGCCAGACCGCAGGGCGTGGGAAGAAGCAGTCGCAGTCATTCGTTCATGGCTCTACTCGGCGTGCTGTACGCATTGGGACTGAGCCATCGGGGCATAGAGACTGCGTTGGGACTGTTCGGTCACCGTGTCGACCACGTGAGTAGCTGGAGAGACATACAGAGGCTGGGCAAGGCGGTGAAAAGACGACTGCCGGAGGGCAAGGCACGGGTTGTAGGGGTGGATGAGACATGGGTGAAGATCAAGGACAGATCGAGACCGGTGGGAGTGGTGATAGACGTGGGAGGAAGGGTGTTGAGCATAGAGTTGACCGGCACAGAGTTCGACTATGAGAGTTGGTTCGAGTCGATGGCGGATGAGTTGGGAGTGGAAGTAGTGGTGACAGACGACTCGACCGACTATTCGATACCGATACAACAGGGCACTGTGATACGCCAACAGTGTCTGGTGCACATGAAACGGACCTTGGGCCGTGCTAAGCGTAGACTCCCTGAGAACATACGTAATCAGTACGGGGACCTGCTGGGGCAGATCACTGAGACGGTCAACGAGTTGCCACCCGATGGCGCCGACAGGTTGTTCAGATGGTCACAGGACAGACGGTTACCATCGCAACTGAGACGACTGGTGATACATCTGCTGGAACGATGGGGACAGATGACGGTACACCAGCGACGATCAGGAGTCCCGAATAGCACAAACTGGGTGGAGGGAAGGTTCGGACGGATCAAACCAAGATACAGGACGACGGGAGGACTGAAGACCGATTCAGGAGCAGTCAACTTCATAGCGGTGGTCTGCGATGTACTCGCCTAATCACCAGCGCAGTATCCCAGACCAACGACGCCTCGTCTTCAGTTCACTACATCAAGTTAAACAGTCCCGGGAACGGCCTGTTGAAAAAGTGGGGTAAAGACGGCTCTGTATCGGCTCTTCTGGACGCAGGAAACTTTAGATTAGCGTGAGTTGGCACTAAGCTGACGGCTTATGTGAGTCGGTTTCATTAGTCGGCATCTGGTTGTACTTGACATCATCCTGAAAGCGCGCCTACAGGCGCAACCACTCGCATCGGCTCAGGTGGTCCCGTCGATGACTCGATCCGTCGTACCGCCTTCTTCAGATTATGTGCCATAGCCGACATGTATCCCTCACAGTCCACCTTCCACAGTCTGCGTAGCCTGCTTCTTGCCCAGCCTAAGCGGTCCTGCGATGCGAACACTCCCTCTACAGTTGTCCGCCGTATGACCATCTCCTCTTGGTACGTTGCATTCTTGTTGCGCTCTCTCGCCTCGAGGAACAACGGGTAGTACATGCTCAGGGACACGTACCGTCGCTTCTGTCCCTTCGGTAGGCACTCGGTATTGACAGGACACTGCTGGCAGTCCTTCTGATGAGCAACATACTGGTATTGTCGGTCTTTCTTGATCAGGGCCCCTCTGTCCAATCGCTTGCCCTCCGAACACACCAGGTGGTCTCCTAGGTAGTCGAAGCCGCCCTTTGTGACCATGCTCCTCTCTTGGTTCGGATGGACCGGGATGTATGCCGTGATGCCCAGGTCCTTCAGATGCTTCCTCAGACGCCCGTCGTTGTATCCGGTGTCCGATGCCAAGCTCTCAGGTCTGATCGGTAGCTGATCCAACATTCCGATCAGCGGCCTCCAGTCGCCTTCGCTTGAATGAGTCACATTCCACGCCACTATGAAGCCTCCACCATACACTATGGCGTTCTCTTGGTAATGCAGGTTCGGACGCCTGTCGTGTCGTGTGCTTCGCCATCTGGCGTCCGTATCAACCTGACTAAGCGGCAACCGTCCCTTTGGGTCCTGGTAGTAGCTGACGCTCTCTCGTACAACACCATCCTCATCTGCCTGCTGCTCTCTCAGAGGGTGTTTCCAAAGCGTGTCATGAAGGAGCTAGACGACGAATCATAGCTATGTGTACCCACATCTCGGTTGTCTCGGACAGGGCTTCGTAGTCCTTGCTCAACCGACGACAGCGTCCGAGCCATGTCAATGTTCGTTCAACGACCCATCTTCGTGGCAACACCTCAAAATGATGCCTGTTTTTCGGCCGCCTCACAATCTCCAGCACCCAACCCGACAAGGACATGACCCAATCAACCAACTGGCCTGCGTAACCAGCATCAGCCCAAATCAATCGCAGGCGCGCAAACCGCCCCATCAGTTTGTTGATAACCAGCTTTGCCCCGTCTCGATCCTGAATATCAGCAGAATGGACTACCACTGCCAACAGCAGTCCTATCGTATCGACAGCGACATGTCGCTTGCGACCCATCACCTTCTTACCAGCGTCATAGCCACGAGGCCCCCTTTTCCGTCGTCTTGACTGACTGGCTGTCTATGATCGCTGCGCTGGGCGTTGGGTCTCTCCCTTCGGCCTGCCGAACTTTGGGACGGAGAGCTTCATGGACTCGCTCCCATGTGCCGTCCTGTCTCCACTCTCGGAAGTACCACCACACAGTAAGTACCCCAAGGTGGGAGGTCATGGGGCATGGCTCGCCATGTACATCCATTGCGCAGAACGTACAGGATGCCGTTCACCACCTCCCGCAGCTCCACTGTGCGGGGCCGGCCTCCGGGCTTGGCTGGTGGGAGTAGCCGACCGAGGACCTCCCACTGTTCGTCCGTCAGATCGCTGGGATATGCTTTCCTGTTCATGCACCGAGTATAATACATGTTCAATACTTCTCACACACCCTCTAAGTTACTATTTGTACTCTGTTTGGATTTGGAGCAAGTTGCACTGAGACCCCCATCCAATGCCGCCGCCACCATCATTCGATTATTCTCCCCCAGGTAGCCTTTCCTCTGGTCTCAGAATATGAGAGCCGGTAACGTGAACATGAGACCGACTATGATCGCTATTACACCTAACGCAACAACGTCAGCATCGCCTTTGTCGATGAAATCTTCACGGTTTCTGTATGACTGATGTGGTAGAGGGTCTGATCGCCTCAGGCGCTGACCCAAACTCGAGACACAGGGTTGGCAGAACCCCACTTCACTTGGCGGTTGGGGAAGACCATACCGAAGCTGTGCGGGCCCTGGTAGCCGCTGGCGCTGACCCAAACTCGAGGGATGGCGATGGTGAAACCCCACTTCACTCGGCGGCTGGTCGTGGCCATACCGAAGTTGTGCGGGCCCTAGTAGCCGCTGGCGCTGACCTCAACCTACGATACGCGGGCGGTAGAACCCCACTTCACTCGGCGGTTGAGGGAGGGCACACAGAGGCGGTACAGGCGCTTATCTCCGCCAGCGCAGATCCCAAATTCGAAGGACGGATTTGGTAATACCCTCCTGCACTTGGCGGCCTCACACGGCCGGACCGACACTGTGCAGGCTCTGATATCCGCCGGCGCAGATCCCAGCTCAAAGGACCCGCTTGACAGAACCCCCCTACACGACGCTGCTGGTGAAGGTCATACTGAAACGGCACAGGTGCTGATATCCGCTGGCGCTGACCTCAACTACGGCCTGCATGAGGCGGTCCGGCATGGTCATTCCCTAATGGTGCGGGCCCTTATCGCCGCCGGCGCTGACCCAAACTCAAGGGACGAGGAAGGCCGCACTCTCCTGCACCGGGCAGCCCATGAAGGTTCTACCGAAACGGCGCAGGCCCTGTTAGCCGCTGGCGCTGACCCGAACCCCAAGGACAATGAAGGCGAGTCTCCTCTGCACAAGGCGGCCAGGGAGGGTCATACCTATACGGTGCGGGCGCTGGTCGCCGCCGGTGCAGACCTCAACTCCACAGACCAGATGGACAGAACTCCCAGGCACTGGCTGGCTCACCTGCTGGCCCAGCGCCGCCAGAAGCATTCGGACCAGGAACCCCGCACACCGGGCGGCCCGTGAAGGAGAGAATGAGGGCGAACGCCCCGATTCTGATCTACGCCAGTTGGCCCCAAATCAAGAGACGAGGATGGCAATATCGCCCGACACGAGGCTACCCAGAAAGGCTATATCGAATACGGCACAAGCTCTGATCTCAGCCAGCGCAGATGCCTTGATGGGACCCACCGACCACTATAGCCTAGATTGCGAGGAATTGGCTTGAGACATCCACGAGGAACTCAGTCGCAGCAACTTCGGGCCGATTTGTCCCATGCTTGTTGACCTGATTCACAAGTGCCACCTGCATGGTGACGCCTCTGTCACAGACATTGCTGTCTGATTCTGCTATTCTTCCCACCTTGAAGCGTCATTGGGGACTAGGACACAAGGAAAGCAGGCATGGCCGAAATAAAGAAATGGGCCAGCATATTGGATTATGCGGCACTCAGACAGGCTGAAATGCTGTCACGTGCGCCCGGGGTCGCCGGTCACGTAGCCCTGATGCCCGATGCCCATGTTTCCAAGGGAGCAACGGTCGGTAGCGTTTTTCCCACTTACACCGACACTATTATTCCAGCTGCGGTGGGGTCGGATATCGGCTGCGGAGTGATCGCCTCGCTAACCAACAAAACTAGTGGTGACCTGCCGGATGATCTAACGCCCCTAGTGACACTCTTTGAGCGCTCGATCCCTACCGGGGTAGGGCGAAAGCGTGGGTCCACGGACCAGCCGCGTGGCTCCCATGTTAGGAGCCTCAGGGCTGCCCAGTGGTTGACGGAGCACCCCTTGCCGCACCCGGATGGGCTTTCGGTTGAGAAAGCGCAGAGAGATCTCGGCACTCTCGGCTCAGGCAACCACTTCCTTGAAGTCTGTCTCGATGAGTCTGAACGGGTCTGGGTGGTTCTTCACTCAGGCTCGCGTGGCATTGGCAGCAGCATAGCCGCCAAATACGTCCGTCGTGCGCAGGAAGAGAATATCGAAAAGCTTGAAGACCGGGACTTGGCTGCCCTGAGGGGACAGTCCTTCGACCAGTACATCGATATGATGGATTGGGCCCAGTGTTACGCCTACGCCAACCGCGAGTTCATGATGGACGCGGCTATGGCAGATCTGGCAAGCCTGGTGGTGGGTCTTCAGGAGGATATGCGTATCAACTGCCATCACAATTTCGCTGCACTTGAAACTCACTTCGACAGGAAGGTCTGGCTGACGCGGAAGGGCGCGATCAAGGCAGCCGGAGGAGACTTGGGCATAATACCCGGCTCGATGGGCACCGCCACTCACATCACGTCCGGTCTCGGTAATGCCGACTCCTACATGTCCAGCTCTCACGGCGCCGGGCGTCAGTACAGCCGTGGAGTCGCCAAGGAGATGTTCACGGTCGAATCTCTGCAAGAACTGATGGATGGCAAGGCTTGGAACAACGAGAACGCCAGTGGGCTCGTTGACGAGCATCCATATGCCTATAAGCCAATCGACCAGGTCATGGAGGACCAGAGAGACCTGACTCAGATCGTCCACACTTTGCGCCAGATAGTCAACTACAAGGGTATGTAAGTGAGCAGGGTGCCTACTACAAAAAAGGAACGAGATGAAGGATTTTGGTGGAGTGGCAAAGTCCACGAAGGAACCGACATGACCGATCTTGCAGACGAATTCACGGAAGCACTCTATAGTTCCATCCGGACTGCGATGAAAGATATTTCTACCCCGGGCACACGCTTCGCGCCATGTTTGGAGAACTAGGCGGAGTTGAGACCGCAAAGCGACTCCTGAACTCTGACACACCTGCGATAGGATTCGATGAGCTTGCGATCAACCAGCGTCTGGACCTCCCAATCGAAGCAGTCATCTGGGACAATCCGACTAATACCAATTTCTGATAACAAGACCAGAAAGCGCCTAGCAGCGATGTAATGCTCTGCCTATGCTCGAACCAACTCATGGAGTTGGAGGATAGCAGATGACAGGCCGACCGTTTCACGTGGACTGGCGCGCAGAGGACACACCGGATGCACTGAAAACAGCCTACCTGTCAGAACACGACGGCAGGCTGCGAACTCGGCTGCACGGACTGTGGCTGCTGAGAACGGGTCGCAGGCTCGGTGACGTGGCATCCATTGTGGGGGTCCACTATCGGACGGTGGAGACCTGGGTGGGCTGGTACAGAGAAGGGGGCGTCGATGAGGTGCTCTCCCATAGGATGGGGGGCAGAGGCCGGTCGAGCTATCTGAGCGAAGATCAAGAGGGAGAGTTGATTGAAGAGGTGTCGACGGGGCGATTCAGGACGGCGGACGAGATCAGACACTGGATAGAGCGCACGTACGGAGTGAGCTACAGCCCAGGCGGGGTGTACAATCTGCTAGCGAGGCTGCGCTGTAGCCCGAAGGTTCCGAGAGGCCGTCATGAGAAAGCGGACGTTGGCGCGCAGAGGGCGTGGAAAAAGCATGTGCCCGACTCCGATCAGGTAGGGGGCTCAGTCGCTGTCTTGCCGAAGCGGGGGTGAGTTCGGATACGGCGTTTGGCTTTGCCGATGAGATGCGCGTGGGGTTGCGCGGAATGGTTCGTAGGGCATGGGGTCGTCGTGGAGTGAAGGTGGTGCAGCGAGTACAGGTGGTGTACAGGTGGAAGTACCTGTTCTTGGCCCTAGACGTTCGGAAGGGGAGGTTGGTATGGAGGTGGATCGACTCGATGAGGTCCGATGATATAGCTGAGGCGGTCAAGGAGTTGAAGCATCACTCGGACATGAAAGCGCTGGTATGGGATGGGGCGCGTGGACACCGTGGCGAGAAGGTGCGGAATGTAGGCCTTGCGACGATCATCCAGCCCGCCTACAGTCCTGAGTTGAACCCTGTCGAGCGGGTGTTCGAGGAGGTCCGTCGATGGGTTGAAGGGAAGGTGTACGGGAGCATCGAGGAGAAAATGGAGGCGGTTGAGGCGTATCTGAGTGAATTGGGTTCTGATCCGGGTCGTGTACGGTCGCTGACGGCCTGGGACTGGATAGAACATGCCACGCGCAACCTTCCGCCACACTTTATGGCCCTATCCAAGTGAATTGGTATAATGTCCGATGGCATGAGTCTCTGACCCACATTTCCCATATCAACCCTGCAGGGTGTGCCGTAATCAGCAACATAGGCGACCGTTGTAGCCGAATAGCGGACCATAGCAGTTATCATGAGTGCTAGACTGGTCATGATCGACAGCTTTAGTTCTTGATAACGTACCTACCCTGGAGGCACCTAATGGGTGAAAGCACCAGCCCCCGCGCCACGCTCCGTTTCGACCGCCGTATACGGCTGGAGTTTCGCGGCGCCACCATCACCTCGGACGCTGGGCTGCTGGCCTGTCGCGAGTTGGATGATGCACTGGGACTGACGGAGACGGCGAATGAGTGTCTGCACGAGAGTCGGGGCGGTCGTAACGTCCAGCACCGATTGGTGGGCCTTCTCAGGCAGTCGGTGTACAGTCGTCTGGCGGGCTACGAGGACACCAACGACGCTGAACGGCTGGCCCAGGACCCGACGATGCGGATTATCGTTGGACGGAGAGGTGGTCCCGAAAGACCGGCCGCCAGCACCAACACCATGAGCCGGTTCGAGACCGAGGTGCTTACCCAGGACGGCAACGTGGAAGGGTTGGATCGACTGAACGCTAAGTGGGTGGACGGAGCCATGTCCCGCACGCCGCACCGGCGGGTGATCTTGGACATGGACAGTTCGGAGAGCCCGGTACATGGAGAACAGGAGGGAGCGTCGTACAACGGGCACTTTGGGAGCACGTGCTATCACCCTTTGTTCGTGTTCAACCAGTTCGGTGACTGCGAGGGCGCGATGCTCCGCTCAGGGAACACACATAGCGCGCACAGGTGGCGCGATGTACTGGGTCCGATCCTGTCTTGCTACGGGGCGACAGGAGTGCGACGGTACTTTCGCGCGGACGCCGCATTCGCCAAGCCGGACATCTATGAGTACCTGGAGAAGCGGCGAGTTTTCTACGCAATACGGCTGCCGAGCAACAAGGTGCTGCAATACGAGATCGCTCCACTGCTGATACGACCTGTGGGGAGGCCGCCGAAGCGTCCAGTGATCCTCTACGACGACTTTTGGTATCGTGCTGGGAGTTGGAACCGCGCTCGGCGTGTGGTGGCCAAGGTGGAGTGGCATCAGGGAGAGCTGTTCCCTCGGGTGGGCTTCATCGTCACGAACATGACGGCAGGCCCCGAAGGAGTGGTGCGATTCTACAATGGACGAGGGACAGCCGAGCAGTGGATCAAAGAGGGGAAGTACGCGCTGAACTGGACTCGGCTGTCGTGCCATCGGTTCGTGGCCAACCGGGTGCGCCTGTCTCTGTTCGTCCTGGCGTACAACCTTGGAAACTTCCTTCGCCGGTTATGTCTGCCCAAGGCGGTCAGGCACTGGTCGCTGCGGAGCGTGCAGGTCAAGCTGATCAAGATGGGAGGCCGACTGGTGCGGCACTCCCGGCGATTGATCTTTCAGTTGTCCGAGGTGTCGGTTCCTCGACGGTTGTTTCAGGGAGTGTTGGATCGTATCGGCCGGTTATCGCCGGCACCAAGCTGAGGGAGAATGCAATCACGATCTTGCCAAGGGGAAGAGCGCTCCAGGGAGTCGGCTTGTCTTCAATGCGCTTTCACCCCATTGGTGGGGGACCTGAAGACGATGAAGACGATGAAGACGGACAAGAAGCATGGTTGACGGCGAGAATCGCATCTCTTATCGGATAGACCGGAGATTGAATGGCCTTGCAGGACCTGACTATGATGCTACCATCTCGCTTGGACTACCCATTGTGCCTGAAAACTCCCAATATGGAAAATGTCGGTTAACAGAGCAACCCATTACCGATCAGTCATAACGATGGAAGAGAGCAGGACAGTCCCGCAGAAGACATCGCGAGAGTAACTGGTCTTATAGAGAAAGGAGTTCGATGACCCAAAATGCCCCAATATGTAACGTTCATAAATTCTAGTAAAGAGGAACTGGACGATCTATTGCTTCAGTGCGGCGCAGCGAAATGTAAGGGACTCTATGATTTTGCGTAATTGATTAGCGGCTGGCAGGGAGAGAGGCGTTCAGACTGAAGGGGAGTGAAGCGGAGCGCCGCTGAAGAGAGCGCAGAGCCGATCCACGACAGACTGGTCGCCTCCATTGCGTTCCAACGTCCTGATTACGCTGGTGAACGCTGAGAACGCATCGGCCCCCTCCACGCTCTTCGAGCAGTGCGATACCTTCCGCGCGATCACTGCCGGGCGTAGCGCTCGCTCAGCACGGTTGTTGGTCGGCTCAATGTTCGGATCGTCCAGAAATCGCAGCAGGTTGCCACGATCGTCGTGCCAGCCAAGTTCGTTCTGCAACCTGTAGCTGTCCGCATCCGTCATCGGTCGGTCGCGGAGATGGTAGCTCAGCTGTTGCTTCAACCGTTCGGCCTGCACTTCGAAGTCCTCAGCCTCTCCTCGGTGATATGCCCTCCACAGGTCCATGGCTTCTCGCAAAAGCGCACTCAGACTCTTGCCGAAGCTGCGTCCTCTCCCTGTCTTGGTCTTGACCACCTCGCTGATCGAGCGCAACACGTGCGCCAGGCATTTCTGCTGTCTGACCCCGGACAGTGCCTGAGCATCGTAGCTGCGGCCCCTGTCCGTCACCATCACTCCTGCGTAGTCCGAGGGGACCATCTCCCGCACCTCTTCGTTCCGGTGACGAGCACGGACCTGATAGACCGTCGCCTCTTCCGTCTCGAACGCCATCAGAAACGCACGCTCGCCTCCCACTCGCCAACCCGTGTCGTCAGTGTGGACGAACGGACTGGCGCGCACCGATGTCTGCAGCCTGCTGTAGGCATCACCCACCGCACCAGCAGCACGACGCAGCGCGTCCTGGCTGATCGCTCCCTGACTCACTCTCACCCCGGTCAGCGCTCTGAGAACGGCAGGAACCTTCCGTACCGGAACGCCCACCCCATAGTGGAGCACGTGGGCCGCCGCCATCAGCCGCTTCCCCACTCGGTGGGCGCTGGCCCCGTACTGGTCCGGCGCTATGTCGGGATGCCGCCCTCGCACAGCCTTGCCGCACGACCGGCACCGGCATACCTGCACACGATACGCTCTCACCTGCGGACGCAGAACACGTGGCAGGTCGGTTACATAGGCTATACTCACACCTGCATCCTCGAGTCTGCCTCCACATCCCGGGCATGTGTCCCCCGACACCGGCACGTCTTCAACCGGCTCGGTCACCTCATCGGCAGACGGCGGCTTGCGGTAGCTGAACAGTCCCATACCCGGCTTGCGGCCAGGACGCTTGGGCTTGCTGGTTCGCCTGCCCTTGGAGAACGGAGCCGCCTGACGCTTTCCCGCTCGCTTGGCCTCGGCGAGTTCCTTATGCAACTCTTCGTTGGCTGCCGTCAACCGCGCGTTCTGCTCTTGAAGCCGCGTCACCAACGCGATAATCTCATCGCGTTCAGAGGGGGACAAGCTTGGGGAACTGCACATAGCCAAAGTCTAAACCAGCACCCAGCGCTCGACGCAACCCCTCTACGGGCCACTAAACCGCTAATCAATTACTCCTTCAGGCTTGCTGCTTCAAATTGGATGCCCTGGTTTAGTAGCTTGGTCAGCGGGCGGAGAATATCATTTATAGCTTGAATGGAGGCTGTGTGACCTCGAATGTTGGCGTAACACGTGCTGCCATGGAATTAACCTCAGCTATTTTTCAAGATATCCCGTAAAGGTATCGAAGCCAAGGTGCGACCATAAAGCTGGCTTATTTCACCTAGCCTCCTCATCCGGTCCGACTATCTTCGATGCGCCTCACACGTGCCCCTATAGGCTACCCACGAGGTGTTCTGATGGCTCTTTTGCAAAAAGGGGGAGCAATTTTCGACGTGTCAGTATTGACGTGCGCACGAGCTAGGGTGGCTTAGAGGGGGCCGATTTGTGCATTGGCATCCCCGCCTTGTTGGCTGCGATCCTGCTCTTCATTCCGGGAATCTCCGCTGTGATTTAGAGGGTTCTTTAGGGATTTAGGGCCTGCGAGTTTGCAGGGGACGAGTCAAGGGGTTCTATTGGGATTTAGGGCTCGGTAGTTCACAACGCACGCGCGTTGAGGTATGTACAGGTATAGACGCGAAACCGCCCTCGTCGCTCGACAATGGCAGCTGTATAGAAGCTGTTTCTTCTAGCGGGTTAGGTCGGGAAGATGTCTTGTGTTCACTCTTCTTCCTTTTTGCCCAACTCCATCAATTTCGTCAGCAAGGCAGGGTCTTGTACCATCATTGGCAAGAGAGATTCTAGGAGCTTGTCCTCTACTGTGTCTTTCTGCGGTTTGGCGATTTCTGTTACTGTGTCTACTAGCTTGGCCTGGGTGCCACTTACAGACTCCTCGATCACAGCGGCTTTCTTGTCGATATCTGAAAGAACGCTTTTGGAGCGGTCGTAGACCAGCAACGATGTTACGATTGCCACGCTAGCAAGAACTATTGAAACTAGCCCGACAGCTATGGAAACGCCTGTTGCCCAATCGTAATTGATTAGCGGTTTAGTGGCCCGTAGAGGGGTTGCGTCGAGCGCTGGGTGCTGGTTTAGACTTTGGCTATGTGCAGTTCCCCAAGCTTGTCCCCCTCTGAACGCGATGAGATTATCGCGTTGGTGACGCGGCTTCAAGAGCAGGTCGCCGAGTTGACGGCGGCCAACGAGGAGTTGCGGAGGCAACTCGCCGAGGCCAAGCGAGCGGGAAAGCGTCAGGCGGCTCCGTTCTCCAAGGGCAGGCGAACCAGCAAGCCCAAGCGTCCTGGCCGCAAGCCGGGTATGGGACTGTTCAGCTACCGCAAGCCGCCGTCTGCCGATGAGGTGACCGAGCCGGTTGAAGACGTGCCGGTGTCGGGGGACACATGCCCGGGATGTGGAGGCAGACTCGAGGATGCAGGTGTGAGTATAGCCTATGTAACCGACCTGCCACGTGTTCTGCGTCCGCAGGTGAGAGCGTATCGTGTGCAGGTATGCCGGTGCCGGTCGTGCGGCAAGGCTGTGCGAGGGCGGCATCCCGACATAGCGCCGGACCAGTACGGGGCCAGCGCCCACCGAGTGGGGAAGCGGCTGATGGCGGCGGCCCACGTGCTCCACTATGGGGTGGGCGTTCCGGTACGGAAGGTTCCTGCCGTTCTCAGAGCGCTGACCGGGGTGAGAGTGAGTCAGGGAGCGATCAGCCAGGACGCGCTGCGTCGTGCTGCTGGTGCGGTGGGTGATGCCTACAGCAGGCTGCGGAGATCGGTGCGCGCCAGTCCGTTCGTCCACACTGACGACACGGGCTGGCGAGTGGGAGGCGAGCGTGCGTTTCTGATGGCGTTCGAGACGGAAGAGGCTGCGGTGTACCAAGTCCGTGCTCGTCACCGGAACGAAGAGGTTCGCGAGGTGGTCCCCTCGGACTATGGAGGGGTGATGGTGACTGATCGAGGACGGAGCTACGACGCCCAGGCGCTGTCCGGGGTCAAGCAGCAGAAGTGTCTGGCGCACGTACTGCGCTCGGTCAGTGAGGTGGTTCATACCAAGACAGGGAGAGGACGCAGCTTCGGCAAGAGTCTGAGTACGCTTTTGCGAGAAGCCATGGACCTGTGGAGGGCATATCACCGAGGAGAGGCTGAGGACTTCGAAGTGCAGGCCGAACGGTTGAAGCAACAGCTGAGCTACCATCTCCGCGACCGACCGATGACGGATGCGGACAGCTACAGGTTGCAGAACGAACTTGGCTGGCACGACGACCGTGGCAACCTGCTGCGATTTCTGGACGATCCGAACATTGAGCCGACCAACAACCGTGCTGAGCGAGCGCTACGCCCGGCAGTGATCGCGCGGAAGGTATCGCACTGCTCGAAGAGCGTGGAGGGGGCCGATGCGTTCTCGGCGTTCACCAGCGTAATCAGGACGTTGGAACGCAATGGAGGCGACCAGCCTGTCGTGGACCGGCTCTGCGCTGTGTTCAGCGGCCCTCCCCTTCACTCCCCTTCAGTCTGAACGCCTCTCTCCCTGCCAGCCGCTAATCAATTACGCCCAATCCATCTTTGTCCTCACTATGAATTTGTAGGGCTATTTTAAATTGCCCCAACACAACTGTCAATCAGTTCGCTTCGGGCCTATGCATATGCTTGGCTCTTTTGCGAACTAGCGTATTGGATTCTAGTGAACATGCGTCACGCACGGGTGCGCATAGAGGATCACCTACAGGTGTGGGCTATGCGACGAGGGTAAAGCCTATGAAAGCATACTCGGTCTTTTTGCCTAGTCTTGTCCGAATGACGGCGGCTTTTGCGGGCCGATTGAGCAGATTGTTGATCTCGTCAGCATTGCGCCAGGCGGGGTCGACCTTTCCGCGAATCGTCCGTCTTGTCTTAGCACGGAAGAATTCTGCCTGACGAGCGCTCGGCAGATACCCTTTGAAGTGCCCTCTCCAAGTGATTTCCTTTTTCTTTGGCTTCGGCGGTGGGGCTAGCCGGATGTCTGGACTGCTTCGGACTTCGATGTCTCTGCCATTGAATGAGAGTTTGCACTGTGCGCCGTTCTTTTCTAACAAATCAAGAAAACTAATGACCGATCTGGCTACACGGCTGTCGATGCTCTTGGCTATTGACGAACTACTCTCAGAGCTGAGCAACTCCATTGTTTCTTCAAGTGTAGCTTTAACATCGGGTATTGGTTCATCCATCCGAGAGGAAACAACAGGAACCTCCTCAATTTGGAATCCAAATGAACCCCTGGCAATGTCAGTGATCATTAGTTTATGACCCATACCACTAGGAAACGGCCCCCTAGAAGATAGCTTGCCTTCACGAGCAACAGCCAATCCAGCGAACACTTTGTTGAATCGGTCAACCGCATCGGCCATAAACGCAGCGTCTATCCCGTCGCGCCGAACAGGATTTCCATCAAAACACAGAATGGCTTTCGCAGGCCAGCTTTCAGGCGCAGGGTAAGCATCAAGCTCCCTTTCTACCTGTTCCCGTCGGCGTTCAAAGCTTCGGCGCGAAAAAACATCTTCCTCGGGAAGCAAGGCGATAAGTTGGTCTAGGGTGTTCCTTTGGCTTCGAAGCCACTCATACTGTTCCTGTGAAACCATTAGCTGCTCCCGTTCAATTGGTGCAGAAGTTTGAATGCCGCTTTATCAAGCTGTTCGGACAATGGCACATGCACATATCCCTTTCTAGCAAACGTACGTTTCTGGTGCGACCAAACACTATTCCAGTAACCTGCGATCTCTACAATTGCCTCAGTAGGAAGACTATAGAGGTTAAATTGGTCAACATGAATCCCAAACGATTGCTTTATGAAGTCAGGGCAAAGCGCCGTATAGGCTAAAGCAGTCTGCCGCTTGCTCATTTGTTTCTGAAAGAAGGTGACCACATCAATATCGCTAGGATTACTATTGGTGAGTCGTTCCTTGTCCTCAACAAAACTGCCGTTTACCCACTGAACACCAGAGTCAATCCCGCACCTATACAACAGCTTGCGATATTCTAGGAATCCTTCCAAGAGATTCTGCCGGTGCGGTGTGAGGCCAAAACGCCTAACTAGGTCAATTGGACTAGCCTGATACGGTGAGCCAGTGTTGTTGATGCTATACGGGGGGAGCAGTCCCTCACTGTTCCAATCAGGTATCATGAACCAAGCCGCACGCGAAAGATGGAGTAGCTTGTATCATACTGAGACAGGACAAGCAAATTCAGCGAGTTGTCAGGTCACCTTAGCGCGAATCCCACAGAGAAGCGACGCTATCAGAACCCGCGCCGAGTCCTGAAGGCACTCTTGACCGGTATTCCCCATATTGAGACTCTTTGGATCGGGGTTCCTATTTAACAAAGGTATGCACCCCTACTGCGCTTCGCGGATCCGCACCATCAGCTTGTCGCCGTCCTCCCACGGCTGCGACGACACGCTCCAACTCAGCGTGTCGTTCGCGGCGTCCACCGTCGCGTCGAATACGTCCAACGACAGCGATACCGTACCGTCCAACTCGATGATGTCCAAGATGTGACCACCAAGCGCGTCGTTAGGATCGACCTCCACCTCCACTGTACTCGACTCGTACGAGATGCCCTCGATCGTCGCAGACGCGCCGTTGGCATCTGTGAAGGATGCTGGCTTCAGCACACCGTTGGCGGCGTCGGCAGCCACCGTCGTGCCGACCGTCACCGGATCGAAGAATAGCTCGTGTAATACGCCGGCGGGCGCCGTCACCGTCACATATCTAATTCTGTACCAATTATAGGGGACGAAGTTGCATGGGATAAAGGCATAGTCCTGATAGTAGCTTTTGTACCGATACATGCCCGCTGGCAGAGGACGCGCGATCGCATCTCCTATCCTGTAGCCGTTGTCCGGACGATCATCGTCGTCGACGCGCACCGCCCTGAACAGATCTTTGTCCACACCCTGGATGAGTTTTCTATTATACCTGGGGCCGTAATCGTCACCACTGTACAAATGCACTACCGTTCCTGCGGGCGTGCCCGACGCAAGCTGATGCGCGGACTCGGGAGGGACCCGTCGCTCACCTTGGAATACGTGCTCATATCGCCACATTTCTCCAAGGCATTCTCTGTACTCCTCGGTGCCGTCTCCCGCAGCGATGAGAGCATCCACAGCCGTTATCTCGGAGCGCAGATCCCTCAGCGACATGGTGGACGGCGTAGCTTCCGACGGGTCGCCGGTGAAGAACAGCAGGGCGGAATCATCGGACGTGGACGACTCCCCCTCGGCTGCCGGGGGGTCCTTCGCGGGAAGCCACACCCGGTTCATCGTGTCGATCGTGTAATGCAGCGAAGGGTAGGGCCCCGACCGAAGGAAGTAGAAGGCGTCGGTGGACGCGCCGTCTGACGCAGGTTCCCAGAGAAAGAGGATCGCCTCGTGCCCGTCTCGCGATGTGTCGCGCTCTCCCAACGAATCGGTTGCCACCTGCAACGCCTGTTCTTCGGTTCCGCGAGTGCTGAACGTTCTTGCCGTAACCGCGATCTCCGACGCTCCCGACCCTTTCAGATACTCGATCACCCTGAACCGAAATGTGTGTGCCGCGCGGTACTCTCCATCCTCCGGCCAGCCTCCCGGACCTAGTTTGTCAAAGATGACGTTGAAAGAAGTGAGCGGCTCACCGTCGAGGTCAAGGCCGAGCGCCTCCGAGTAGCGCACCGCTCCCGCTGCACTCGAGATGAGGGAGGCGCGGACGATGGCGGAAGCCTCGAATATCCTCAACCGAAGCGGAGCAGGCGATTCACTCCTGGGGGAAACATCGACAGAATCGGCGAGCTCCGTCTCGTTGGGGGGCGCATCTACTCCGACAGATGCTGCCTCGCTGGAATGCACAGCTTGGTTACTGGGCGCATCTCCGACGTCAGACGCTGCCTCACTGGAATGTGCGGCTTGGCTGGTGGGCGCATCTTCTCCGTCAGACGCTGCTTCGCTGGAATGTGCAACTTGGTTGGTGGTCGCATCTTCTCCCGCCGTCACCGCTTCGTTTACATCCGTCGTTTCGATGGAGGGCGCCTCCTCGTAGTCTCTCGTCCAGCACCCCACGATAACGAGCGTGCAGAACGTGAACAACACGCCGAGCAGATACGTGGATTTCACAGATGTGAAGATCATTTCGTCGCCTCCCTAGTGAGGATGCGTGTGACGGTACGAGGAGGAATAGACCGGTATTCCCCATATTGGGAGTCTTCAGGCTCAATGGGCAGTCCAAACGAGATGATGGCATGATATCGGGGCCTGCAAGGCCATTCAACTGACATTTCCCATATCGGGAGTTCAGGCTCAGAGGCCAGCCTAAATAAGATGGTAGCATCATAGTCAGGTCCTGCAGAGCCACTCAATCTACGGTCTATCCGATAAGGGATGCGATTCCTGCTGTGAACCATGCTTTTTGTCCGTCTTCATCGTCTCCGGGCTCCCCGCCAGTGGGGTGATAGCGCATTGAAGACAAGCCGACTCCCTGAAGCGCTCTCCCTCTTGGCAAAATCGTAGTTATATCCTCCCTCAGTTTGGTGCCGGCGATAACCGGCCGATACGATCCAACACTCCCTGGAACAACCGTCGAGGAACCGACACCTCGGATAACTGGAAGATCAACCGCCGGGAGTGCCGCACCAGACGGCCGCCCATCTTGATCAGCTTGACCTGCACGCTCCGCAGCGACCAGTGCTTGACGGCCTTGGGCAGACACAGCCGGCGAAGGAAGTTCCCAAGGTTGTACGCCAGAATGAACAGAGACAGACGCACCCGGTTGGCCACGAACCGATGGCACGACAGCCGAGTCCAGTTCAGCGCGTACTTCCCCTCTTTGATCCACTGCTCGGCTGTCCCACGACCATTGTAGAATCGCACCACTCCTTCGGGGCCAGCCGTCATGTTCGTGACGATGAAGCCCACCCGAGGGAACAACTCTCCCCTATGCCACTCCACCTTCGCCACCACCCGCCGTGCACGATCCCAACTCTCAGCACGGTACCAGAAGTCGTCGTATAGGATCACTGGACGCTTCGGCGGCCTCCCCACAGGTCGTATCAGCAAGGGAGCGATCTCGTATTGCAGCACTTTGTTGCTCGGCAGCCGTATGGCGTAGAAGACTCGCCGCTCCTCCAGGTACTCATAGATGTCCGGCTTGGCGAATGCGGCGTCGGCGCGAAAGTACCGTCGCACTCCTGTCGCCCCGTAGCGGGACAGGATCGGATCCAATACATCACGCCACCTGTGCGCGCTATGTACGTTCCCCGCACGCAGCTTGGCGCCCTCGCAGTCACCGAACTGGTTGAACACGAACAAAGGGTGATAGCACGTGCTCCCAAAGTGACCGTTGTACGATGCTCCCTCCTGTTCTCCATGTACCGGACTCTCCGAACTGTCCATGTCCAAGATCACCCGCCGGTGCGGCGTGCGGGACATAGCTCCGTCCACCCACTTAGCGTTCAGTCGATCCAACCCTTCCACGTTGCCGTCTTGGGTGAGCACCTCGGTCTCGAACCGGCTCATGGTGTTGGTGCTGGCGGCCGGTCTTTCAGGACCACCTCGCCGTCCAACGATGATCCGCATCGTCGGGTCCTGGGCCAGCAGTTCAGCGTCGTTGGTATCCTCGTAGCCTGCCAGACGACTGTACACCGACTGCCTGAGAAGGCCCAACAATCGGTGCTGCACGTTACGACCGCCCCGACTCTCCTGCAGGCACTCATTCGTCGTCTCCGTCAGTCCCAGCGCATCATCCAACTCGCGACAGGCCAACAGTCCGGCGTCCGAGGTGATGGTAGCGCCGTGAAACTCCAACCGTATACGTCGGTCAAAACGGAGCGTGGTGCGGGGGTTGGTGCTTTCACCCATTGGGTGCCTCCAGAGTGGGTACGTTATCAAGAGCCAAAGTAGTCGACCACGATCAGTCTAGCACTCATGATAAGCACTGGGCTCTGATATCCGGCTACATCAGGTAGTTCTGTTGCTGATTACGGCATGCCCCGCAGAGTTGATATGGGAAATGTGGGCTTGAACGCCTTGGGCCGCAACGGGCGCGTAGCTTCCTCGGCGGTGTCAATGTCCATTTTCTTGAAGTCCTTGGTGGCCATCGGCTTCTCGTCTACCAACTGCCAATCGGGGCGGATGGACTTATTGATCGGCTCGACCTTCCGCACCACGTCGAGCCAGTTTCGGAACGGAGACTTTAGGCCAGCCGCCTCTATTGGTGTCTTGTCGCCAAGCGCCATGTGTGGCCGGATCAAGTTGTAGTCTACCGTCCATCCGTCTAGGAAGCTTTGCCCGCTCTCGCGTGAGTGTAGGCCGCGAAGCACTTTGTCTCGTTCTCTTATCGTGCCTTGTAATCGCTCGGAGCGGTTGTTGTGGAGTTCCGCATCTAGCCCTTCGCTAACTCTATGCTCGGCTTCCGGCAGTACGGTTTGGAGCGCGGGCGGGTAACTGCTTAGCCCGTCAGTCCGCACATACTCCGGCGGGTTCGCTGCCGCCTCTCGGGCCTTGCGGAACAGAATCTCGGCAGCCCGCTGGGTACGCCGAGGGGATAAGTGGGTAGCTAGCAGATAGCGAGTCTTGGCGTCCATTACGTTCCATAGCCAGAACTTCTTGCTACCTACCCTCACGACCAGTTCGTCCGCTACCCACTCGTTGCTGGTAGGCACCTTTGTTTGCTTCATGGCCTCGAACGCGCCTCGGGAATAGCCCTGTACCCATCGGTACACGTTCGACTCATCCGGCGGCTCGGTCTCAAACGTGTGGCCTATGCTGCGGGCCACCTCTCGGTATGACTGCCCATCTAGGTATCCCTGTAGGGCCGCGCCGATCTGTTGCGTCGTGTAGTGATGCCCTTCTTCAAAGACGGCAGGCTCGCGGAACTTCTTCCCGCATTTCTGACACTGGTAGCGTTGCTTGCCGTGATGGAAGCCGTCTTTAGAGGGTGTCTAAAAAGTGGGGGCGCGTGCTAGCCGCTTCAGCATGAGTCTCGTCATGGCACTGTAGATCCACGCCTCGGTGGTCTCCGGCAGTTCTTCATAGTCCTTGCTCAGCCGACGGCAGCGTCCCAGCCATGCAAATGTTCTCTCAACCACCCATCTTCGCGGCAACACCTCGAACTGATGGCTGTCTCTCGGACGCCTCACAATCTCCAGCGCCCAACCCGATACAGACATGACCCAATCAACCAACTGGCCTGCGTAACCAGCATCAGCCCAGATCAATCGCAGGCGTGGAAACCTTCCTAACAGCTTATTGATGACCAGCTTTGCACCATCTCGGTCTTGGATGTCAGCGGGGTGGACCACGACTGCCAACAGCAGTCCCATGGTGTCCACGATGATATGCCGCTTGCGGCCCGTCACCTTCTTACCGGCATCATAACCACGAGGCCCCCTTTTTCCGTCGTCTTCACGCTCTGGCTGTCTATGATAGCCGCGCTGGGAGAAGTCTGTCGTCCATCGGCTTTTCGTACCCTCTCGCGCAGGGCTTGATGGACCCTCTCCCAGGTTCCGTCCTTTCGCCAAGTGCGGAAGTAGTGAAACGCCGTGCGCCAAGGGGGAAGGTCGTGAGGTAGCATCCGCCACGCGCACCCGCTTCGAAGTACGTACATGATGGCGTTCACCACCTCCCGGCGAGGATACTTGACCGGACGGCCTCCGGGTTTAGGAGCGGGCAACAGAGGTTCTAGCAGTTGCCACTCGGTGTCACTGAGATCGCTGGGATATGCTTGTCTGTTCATGGAAATGGTTTACATCATCCCCCACTCCTGTGTATAGGTATTATGTGACCACTTTTTAGACACACTCTTAGAGATTCGGCCATCATCGTTGTTCGGGCAGGAGACGACATACTGCTCGACCGGACGCGTGAAGGTAGTCATGGTGCTGGACCTCAGCCTTGTGGCGATGGGCGTATCTTACCGCTTGTGGAACGGAACGCCAGTCCCTGCGGCGCGTAACGTCTGTTACTTATGGTAGGCCGGAGCGTATTGAACGCGCTCCGGCCTAGTAGATTGTCCTTATCGAATGGGGCTGATTTGACCTCCCGCTAGGCGTCGGTCATGGGGTTCTACCGGTTCTTTTGCAAACCTCCCTGATTCTGTTTCCACTTTACTGCGCCTCGCCTGCGGTTGGCTACTCTTCCACTATGTCTCTTAGGTCTCCCAGGTCAAGGTCTTCTTGCTTTCGACGGCCCTTCATGCGAGTCCACAACCACTTGATGGTGAGTACACAGATGGTGACCAATAGGATGATTAGCAACCAACCAAGGGCCTCGCCAGTACCACCCGCTCTCTGAACAGCGCTTAGGAACAACACCAGCAGAATAGCGCCCACCCACTTTTTCATGGAGCCTCCTTGAGGCGAGGAATGTCGGTACTCGCCACAAGTGCTGACAAACAGAGCGACCTCAAGGAGGCGAGGGCACTCCTCGGTTCTCACTCTGTTTGCCAATAGACTGTGGCGAGTCCGCCAAGACATTACCAGAAAGGTATAGAGACGTATACCCTCAAATTGCCACGATCTGTACAGGGGAGTATATTGTTAGGCGGGAGGGAGGGTGATGAAACGGGATTGGCCGAAGAGCCGCAATCCTAATGGTCTGGGTCATGGCCGACGAGTTACCCTATTTGAACACGGAGGGGTAAACGCCTTGAGGCGTAGGCATCATTACTTATTGATCTGGATGGTCGTAGGGGCAGCGGTTGGGCTGATACCGACGGTGCTCGAACTGTGGGTAGGGATTCCGTATTGGGCAGGTGGGCTGATTGTAGGCGCGTTGGCGGGAGCGATCTATCAGATTCGCCGGTACGGTTTGTGAACTAATAGGTAACGTGTGGACGGGCAAAGCCAAACGACAGGAGTGCTTTATGGTCAGTGACAGGGCAATTGAGCTAATGGAGCAGGTGGCACAGTCCGTAGGGTTTGGGAGTAGATCAGACTATCCGCACCTTGGGGCATCCCCGATAAGTGTTGGCGATTGGAAAGGCGCTAGTATTGCCGCCTGCGTTTTCGCAAACCTTATGCACGCTCAGAGATATCGGGATGAATGCCTAGGGGTGTTGGACGCCCTGGGGGGTGGGCTAAGAGGCGACATATTGAAAGTTGACCCCCAAAACCACAGCAATATGTATATCGTGGTCATCACGGCCACTGACCTAGTGGGGCATAAGGAAGCAAAGGAACTTTACTAGAGAAGAGCAGACATACCGACAAGCATCACTAACTGTAGGTTGGTGGTAGCCTCGTCCGGCATAGAGTCATGCCCGCGTTAGTTATTCGTCAAACGTCGGCGAAGGGCGAGCAGGATAATCAAACCCCCCTGGCCCCATAGACAACACGACTATGCAACATCCTTGTCGCTTACCTCGGCCCGTGTACTTCGCAAGAAATAACGGTGTCTAGTGGTAACGGCCTCGACCCTGGGGGCTCCGTTGCGTGGGGTGGGGCGGAGTCTCCCCTTCTGAAATCCACTCCCTATAGCTAAGGCACACAACCAAAGGCCACCAGCCATGACGATAAGGAATGCAGCCACGAGAAGAAGTACAACGATCACTTCCAGCAAGGCTCCCCACGACAGCGGGGTATCTGAGTACGCGTTGTACAACGATGCAAGTTCGTCGTGGATGTCGTTCAGGTTTAGGATGACGACGAGGATGGCTATTCCCCAGACGATTGCCAGCGACCGTCGCGGTTAGGGGGATGATGCCGATGTTGAACCACGTGCCGCACCATTTGGCGGGACATGGTATAATGCCGCGCCATAGCTAAGCCGTGCTATAATTGTAGAAGAAGGGCACAACGTGTTGACGAGGCGGGTGGTCTGTTTTACCTAACGGGGCAATGAGAAGCGAGCAGGCATATCCCGAGCGGGAATCCATTTGGAGCGTTCCTCGGGGGGCTCTGTGGGTTTACCTAGTTTTGTTTAGTGCCTTGTGTCTGGCGGGGGGCGCGGTTCTGGTGTTTAGTGCCTTCGCCAAGGACTGCATCTGGCAAAATTGCGTTGTTCTGTACGTCCCTCGTGCTTCAGCGCTTGTTATAGTGTCTGCTGCTGTCGCAATGATAGCTGCCCAAGCTTGGCGGTTTCTTCTAGAGATTGTTATAAGCTTCTTCTTGATCACAATCCTCTTGCTCAAGATGTTAGTATTCCTGGCCCTCGGACAAATACCCTGGAGGTGACACATGGTTCTTTATGAGATGTTCAAGGAGTGGGCCGAGAAGAAGCGCATGCAGAAGCCATCCGTACAGCGCCCCCCTCTGGTGCATAGAGACCCACACGCAGGAGGCTATACCCAAAGACCTGTAGTGCCGTCGTCCCAACAACCACCCCTAAAACGAAAGTAAGGGCATGAAACTTCTACAGTGGACAAGGTGCGAGGGGAACGTCTACTGCACTCTTTTGAGGGTTGATATCTCCGACCAAGACGGAGACGGCGTGTACATCATTTGGAACGGAACTAGTGGGCAGGCGATATACGTTGGCCAAGGCGACATCAAGGAGCGGCTAGTGTCCCACAGGGGGAGCGACTTGGTTCATACGTATGGGTACGAGGCGCTTTTGGTGACGTGGGCATTTGTCTCCGACCTCGAAGAAAGATTGTCTATCGAGCGGTACCTACACCAAGTGCTTACGCCTGTTGCCTCCACATGCGGTTCCGGCACAGAGCTGCCGGTTAGTCTCCCTGGTGCATAGCTGGACCTGAGTCGTTGGCCCCCCTGCAACTTGTAGACGTAGTTCTGTCTCGCGAAGGCTGTTTAGGAAAAAGGTATATATCTGCCCCCGTTTGGGGAACGTACCCATTCTTATTCCTTGGGGCTGTCTATTGTGTCTAGGTCTATGCCTCGTTCTTTCAGGAACTGTTCCGAACCTCCTGTCTTCCAATCTTGATACGATTCCCAGCGCTTTGGCTGAATTTCGAGTTCCTTTAATAGGGGGCTGCGAGCCGTGAGGAGCGGTGGTGGGGGCGTTGGCGGGAGTTGTCTATCAGATTGCTCGGTATGGTTTGTGAACTAATCCGTTCCTAAGCCGTCTGTTCCCATTATCACCTACCATCGCGCCTAGCGGCCTCGGCTAGTTGTCTAAACCAACGGCTGGTGACAACGCCCACAGTTCCGCAACAAGGAGCGGTCAGCCTTCAGGTCTTCGAGAACCTGCTGCTTGACATAGGCGATATGGCCGTCATGGTGTAGCATTGCGGACTGGATGACCATTAGGAGCCGAGCCCTTTGGAACTCGGTCAACCCCTCGCGATCTATGTCGTGTGGGCGGGTTGGAGTAATTGATTAGCGGATGGCGGGGGAGGTTCGGCGTGATGGGGAGTGAAGCGGAGCGCCGCTGAAGAGAGCGCAGAGCCGATCCACGACAGACTGGTCGCCTCCATTGCGTTCCAACGTCCTGATTACGCTGGTGAACGCTGAGAACGCATCGGCCCCCTCCACGCTCTTCGAGCAGTGCGATACCTTCCGCGCGATCACTGCCGGGCGTAGCGCTCGCTCAGCACGGTTGTTGGTCGGCTCAATGTTCGGATCGTCCAGAAATCGCAGCAGGTTGCCACGATCGTCGTGCCAGCCAAGTTCGTTCTGCAACCTGTAGCTGTCCGCATCCGTCATCGGTCGGTCGCGGAGATGGTAGCTCAGCTGTTGCTTCAACCGTTCGGCCTGCACTTCGAAGTCCTCAGCCTCTCCTCGGTGATATGCCCTCCACAGGTCCATGGCTTCTCGCAAAAGCGCACTCAGACTCTTGCCGAAGCTGCGTCCTCTCCCTGTCTTGGTCTTGACCACCTCGCTGATCGAGCGCAACACGTGCGCCAGGCATTTCTGCTGTCTGACCCCGGACAGTGCCTGAGCATCGTAGCTGCGGCCCCTGTCCGTCACCATCACTCCTGCGTAGTCCGAGGGGACCATCTCCCGCACCTCTTCGTTCCGGTGACGAGCACGGACCTGATAGACCGTCGCCTCTTCCGTCTCGAACGCCATCAGAAACGCTCGCTCGCCTCCCACTCGCCAGCCCGTGTCGTCGGTGTGGACGAGGGGACTCGCCCGTACCGATGTCCGCAGCCTGCTGTAGGCATCACCCACCGCACCAGCAGCACGACGCAGCGCGTCCCGGCTGATCGCTCCCTGACTCACTCTCACCCCGGTCAGCGCTCTGAGAACAGCAGGAACCTTCCGTACCGGAACGCCCACCCCATAGTGGAGCACGTGGGCCGCCGCCATCAGCCGCTTCCCCACTCGGTGGGCGCTGGCCCCGTACTGGTCCGGCGCTATGTCGGGATGCCGCCCTCGCACAGCCTTGCCGCACGACCGGCACCGGCATACCTGCACACGATACGCTCTCACCTGCGGACGCAGAACACGTGGCAGGTCGGTTACATAGGCTATATTCACACCTGCATCCTCGAGTCTGCCTCCACATCCCGGGCATGTGTCCCCCGACACCGGCACGTCTTCAACCGGCTCGGTCACCTCATCGGCAGACGGCGGCTTGCGGTAGCTGAACAGTCCCATACCAGGCTTGCGGCCAGGACGCTTGGGCTTGCTGGTTCGCCTGCCCTTGGAGAACGGAGCCGCCTGACGCTTTCCCGCTCGCTTGGCCTCGGCGAGTTCCTTATGCAACTCTTCGTTGGCTGCCGTCAACCGCGCGTTCTGCTCTTGAAGCCGCGTCACCAACGCGATAATCTCATCGCGTTCAGAGGGGGGCATGCCTTGGGACTTGCACATAGCCTAAGTCTAAACCAGCGCCCTGCATTCACCGCAACCCCTCTACGGGCCATGAAACCGCTAATCAATTACGGGTTGGAACAGACTGGCTAGGCGCGGGAACTTGCTCAACTCTGATCGTTAGGGTAGCCCCGTCTCCTTTATCGACCTGGCGTGTTAGAACATCCTGCCACCTCCATAGGGTGACGCGAGGCCCCCACCACCAGTAGGAGAGCATCCCGATGCCCATTGTGAACAGCCCGATGTTGATGGCTAGGTCTGTGCTCATGAGCGTTCTCCATGATAGCCATGTCTCCGAGTCTTCGATGAACCCCGGTAGGCTATGAAGGTTGGAGACGAGCGCGTACACAGGCTTCCAAAGGGGAAGAACGCTGAAGATTGGGGCAATCCATCGTGACATGCCGCGTTCATTCTATCACCCTCTCCTTAGTCACTCGTGTCAGACGCGCGTTCTCGTTACACCGCTCCCCCCTTTTTGCAAAAGAGCCCTTCTGATCAATGAAGTACAACTCGTAGCCACAGGTTCGGGCTTGCGGCGGTGCTTCATGACATGGCTGCACGCCTTCGGACTTGGCTGGCGGCAGCGGTACAGTGCCTTGATCCGATATCTCGTCCCAGACAATTGAGACGCGCCATACATAGTCGTTCGCGGCCGCTAAAGTGCACATGGTAGATATCCAATTCGACAGGTGGAGAGTCTTAGCGATTGTGGCATTGCAGGATCGCTTTCTACCTTGTAGAGCTCATATTCTGACGTTATCGTTGAGGAGATCAATTCCATTCCCTCTTGAATCCAGCGCGGTTAGACTTTTTCAACAAGCTGTTCCCTCCGCCCTTGACAACCCGCCTTCGAGTAAATTCGGTAGAACTCCGGCGACAGACGCTCCAACGCCTGGTCGGCAATGATCTTGATGGTGTGGATGGGATGGTCCTGTGGGACTCGCTCCTCCAGATCCACAAACGCCAGCATCGTTGCCTGTGGGTCGTGTCTTCCTCGCATGGGACGACCACCTCCATTGCGGTGTAGTCGTATCCTATTTCACCGAATCGTTTTTCTGCAGCCTGTTAGACTGGGAGTTCGCTGGACACAAGTTCCCATACGGACAGACCGACCTACGCCGCGATGAGGTCGCCCAGTTCCAGTTCGTGCGTACAACTCCACACCACTACTCCACACCCACTGTGTCAGTCCCAGCCCGTTTCATCGTTCCCTCCTCGCTCTTGCACCCATGACCGTCCTGTACCCGACCCTTGCCCCTTCCTATCGTCCACTCCGTACAGTTATTGGTCTGTGGCATCCCTCTCACTCGTTGGTGACAAGTCAGAAAACTCAATTTCTCACACAACTCCACCACCAACCTGTGAAGCTTCGGTTGTCCACGAACCAGGGGCTCCATGTCGGCAACTTTCGTCCGCCTCGAGTTGGGGTCAGCCTCGGCGTTGATAAGTGGCTGCACCACTTCCGCATCACCTCCCGGGCCGCCTCACGCATGGTGGTCTCATCAACCTCGTCACTCGAGTTGGCGTTCAAGCCCGGCGGTGAACAGCACCCGCACCGCTTCGATATGGCCTTCCCCGGCCGCCAATTCCAGGGGGATCGCGCCATTCTCGCTTCTGGAGTTTGGGTCAGCGCCAGCGTTTAGCAGTGCCAGCACCGCTCCGATATGGCCTTCCCGGGCCGCCTCGTGCAGGGGGGTCTTGCTATACTCGTCTCTGGAGTTTGGGTCAGCGCCAGAGGACACTAGGGCCTGAACCATGCTTGTGTCGCCGATGCTGGATGCCTTGATGAGCCTCGCATTGAGGTCTTGATCTGAAAGATGCCCAAGCTCCATGTCCCACTGCCTCTCGATCTACATTGGTCCTACAACGTTCCGACAGTAGAAGGTTACCCTCTCTGCCGGTTCTTGGAAGGTTTCTCCTTAAAACCTATCTGTGCATGCCCCATTACTCTTCAAGAAGATGATACCATCATCAATCAGCCATGACTGTGACAGGCGTGTCACAATACAGCTTACACTCGTGAAATCGTTCATGACGATGAACGAATCGCATGGGGATGGCAGCTATCGTCTCCCGTTTCAGCCCCAGCGTTGATCAAGACTCGCGCCGTTTCGGTATGGCCTTCCACAGACGCTTCATGCAGAGCGGTCTCGCCATGGGCATCTCTGGAGTTGGGGTCAGCACCAGTTGAGATCAGGACCTGCACCAGTTCTGTCACGCCGAGCCAAGCCGCCAGGTGCAGGGGGTCTGCCAACCTGGGGAACGTTAGGTTCCTTGGCATACAGAACGACCATATCTCGTCGCACTCGATGTACTGAGCCTCGATGCCCCACACGGACATGTCGTGGTACTCTTGGCAGGCCATCCAGCCTCCACCAGGAGCTTCGATGGAGATGCCGAGGACGCGGGCGACGGACCGCATGAACGACCCTTCGACTACTATCGACAGGGCCTTGATTCGCAGGTCTGGTGCTGATCAGCTCTCCCGAGCGAGATCAAATGATCAGCCGGATGGACGGTTTCACCAACGTCGTTAGCACCGACGGTCGGGACTATGACCAAAAGGAATCTTCGGGATAAGTAGGTAGGAGTTTAAGCCCCTAACTACTTATCTGGACTTTGTACATTCACGCCGCGTAGGTCAGCGACTCGATGAATCTGTTGAGCATGGGCGTTAGGACTTTTCGCATATCGGGTTTCTGCGCCGACGTGCAGAAAGTCTCAGAAGCAAACCAGAGGTGACGGCGCATCAAAGCGATCGCATCGACGAAAGTAGGCTCCGACTTGACATACCATGCCGCTGATCGTGGAGACGACAGCCGGCTATCTCCCAACAGGTGCGCTGCGAGCGTTATCCAGGAGAACAGTCCCAACAGCACAGGAGTGGTCCGTGATATGGCGTGATCCGACCACTGGCGTTGCGTCTCTACTCCCTGAATGGGCGAGGGTCTCCTGAAACGTCACCTCGATCTGCCAGCGCAGCACGAACCACTCGATGATCTGGGCCGGACTGATCGCGGTATCGGTACACAGCAGCGCTTGGGAGTCGAACTGGTGTAGGGGGTCTCGAATGAGGACCCAGCGGATGGGCACCGGTGGCTTGCCCGCGTGATACCAGACCGCTGAATTGAGAGACGACCTCCACCGTGCGGATGGCTCCGTCGAACCAGGCCACAGGCATCGTGGTCCAACCTGCATCAGGGCATTCTAGGAGTTCTCTCAATGCAGGCAATCGTTCTTCTTTGAGTCGCGGACGCCCCATCTGGCCGGGCAGTCGAGGTGGAACGGGTTCGTAGAGCGCGGCGTCGAGACGCAACCGGGTAATGAAGGTGACTGGGCGAGTCATGGACTGACAGAAGGCGAGCAGATCGAGGGCGGCGTAGCTGCTGTCGGCCACTATTACCAGAGGACGGTTGGGCAGCCAGCGACGGGGCTGGACTATCAACTGGCGCGCCCAGTCGGTCAGCTTCTTGTGAGTCCGCCCCAACTGCTGATAGTACCGTTCAGACGGCGCCAAGGCCGTCAGTACTGGCAACGCCCATGTTCGATCTGCCCAGAGTATGGCAGTCAACAATATCAGGCTTATCCAACGCAGGCCGGAGGCCTTGACGAATTGACTTGCGCTGGACCGCAATGCGCCGCGATATATCCCCTTCGCCTTGATCCGACTACCTCGCCTTCGCTCCAGTGTCTCGTCGGTCCCGAACACCAGCGGGCCGTCTCCCCGATCAAGGGCTGGATCAACAGGTGTAACAAGACACATCCTACCTTGAGCGGCGACCACACGGCACGGTTGAGAACGTGGTGGTAACGGGCAAAACTCGTGTCGTCGCTGAGTCCCATGACGCGGAGCGCCGAGGTGATGGTGCGCTTGCGTGTGGCCGGGATTGCCCCAATTATGAGCACCTTGGCTTTCGACCATGACCTGGCCTGGAACATCGGCGCGAACGGGTTGAGTAAGGATATAATCGCATCGGGCAGGGTGAGCATAACTCGACCTTTCGTGATGGTTTGGTCTTGTTAGCTTACCCTGTTCCCGTCATTTGTCTATACTTTGTACAAAGTTCAGCTCAGTGCCTCTCCTCGAAAGCCCACAGACGGGTTGCCCGGATCATCATCCGGCGGCTGTCGTTCCTTTTGTCTGCTCCTGAAGCTCTTGATGCTCGCCGCCGCCTCGATCAGCGTCCCGTCCACACTGAAGTGTTCGTCCGACAAAAGTCCCTGCCGGTCGGCTTCCCACACCACTTCATCGAACAGCGCCTAGCCTATCTTGTGTTCCAGCAATCGTTGCCGGTTCTTCGTGAACACCGTCGGGTCGAAGCTGCGCTCCATCAAGTTCATGTCCAAGAACCAGCGGAATAGAAGATTGTACTCAAGCTCTTCACAGAACGCGCGCTCGCTACGCACCGAGTATAGGGAGATCAACAACGATGCCTTCAGCAGTCGCTCCGGCGGCACCGACGCTCGACCCACCTTGGAGTACATTCGGTCGAACTCCGGCGAGAGCCGACCCAGCGCCTCGTCTGCTGCGGTCTTGATGATCCGAAGAGGATGGTCATTCGGTACCCGCTCCTCCAGGTCCACGAAGGCCAACATCGTCGCCTGTGTGTCATGTCTGCCACGCATGAGTCGGATACCTCCAGAACGTCGTACTCGTATCCTACCTCACAGGATTGTTTTTCAGCAGCCTGCTAGTGTCCTGTATCTAAAGTGCGTTGGCAAAAGCGAGCTATATTAGCGAGTATCTGATCGGCAGTCTTGGTCCAGACTAAAGGCTTGGGATTCTCGTTGGTGACTTCAAGGTAATGGTAGATAGCCGATTCAAGCTCGAGGGTGCTCCGGTGGACGCTGCGACGCAACTGCTTTTCGCTGAGCAGGGCGAACCACCGCTCCACCAAGTTGAGCCATGAGGCACTGGTGGGAGTGAAGTGCACGTGAAAGCGCGGCCTCTTGGCGAACCATCGTCGGACGAGGGCAGTCTTGTGGGTGCTGTAGTTGTCTACGATGAGATGCACGTCCAGTTCGGGGGGTACCGAGGCCTCAATGGTATCGAGGAACTTGCGGAACTCGACGGAGCGGTGGCGTTTGTGGCACCGACCGATGACCGTGACGATCTTGGTTTCGAGAGCGGCGAACAGGGACGTGGTGCCATGCCGAACGTAGTCATGCGTGCGCCTCTCCGCTTGGCCTGGCCTCATGGGCAACAGAGGCCGGGTGCGGTCCAATGCCTGAATCTGGGTCTTCTCGTCCACACATAATACCAACGCTCTATCGGGCGGGTTGAGGTACAGGCCCACAATATCACGGACTTTTTCGATGAAGAGCGGGTCTGACGAGAGTTTGAAGGTTTCCGTCCGATGGGGCTGTAGCCCGAAGGCCCGCCATATGCGGTTGACGGTGCTGTGGCTCAGGCCGGAGCGCCTAGCCATCGAGCGCGTGCTCCAGTGGGTAGCGTCGTCAGGTGTCGTCTCCAGGGTCAGAGTTACGACTCTCTCGACGTCGGCATCGGAGGTTCTGCGGGGTGTGCCGGGTCTCGGCTCGTCCAGCAGGCCATCCATTCGCCGCTCCAAGAACCGAGACCTCCACTTCCCCACCGTAGGCTTCGACACCCTCATCTCTTCAGCCACAGCGGTGTTTGTCCTTCCCTCGGCGCACCCCAGTATAATTCGGGCCCGCAGGGCCAACGCCTGCGCTGTTTTCGGTCGGCGCGTCCACGCTTCCAGCGTCTGCCTTTCCTCATTGGAGAGTGTCAACGGGGGAGTCGGTCGGCCAGGGCGTCGCATGTGCATCCTCCTTAGGTGAGTTGGCAGAAGGATACAGGCTACCGCAATGTTATGCGACTAACTTTAGATACAGTACACTAGGGTTGGGCGTTCTCCTCATCACCCGTGTCGGCAGATGCGGAGATAATCGCCTGCGCTATGTCGGTGTGGCCAAGCGAAACTGCCACCTGCAGCGGAGTGTCGCCATCCTCGTTCCTCACAACGGGGTCAGCGCCAACAGAGATCAGCGCCTGTACAGGTTCGATTCTGCCTGACACGGATCGGACCGCCCTGTGCAGCGGAGTCTCGCCCCACTTATCTCTCGAGTTGGGGTCGGCGCAGGCGTCGATTAGCGCCTGAATATCCTCGGGTCGATAGTGATATACATAAGGCTGTCCATGTAGGGGAGTTCTACCATCTTTGTCTCTAGCGTTGGGGTCGGCTCCTGCATCGATTAGCACCTGCACCACTCCGGACCGTACGGGCCAACCTGTCGAGTGCAGCGGGGTCTCTCCCCGCTTATCTCTCGAGTTGGGATCAGCCCCTGCGGCGATTAGCGTCTGTGCCAATTCAGTATTGCCTCCCAAAGCCGCCCTGTGAAGGGGGGTCTCGCCATCCCCGCTTCTCAAGTTGGGGTCAGCCCCTGCGGAGATCAGCGCCTGAGCCTTTTCAACCGAACGCGCCATATGAAGTGGAGTCTTGCCATAATTGTCCATGGCGTTAGGGTCAGCGCCTGCAGAGATCAGCATATCTATCTGCACTCTCTTGCTACGGTGATTCTCAACCGCCAGATGAAGAGCGGTCTTACCATCAATATCTCTCGAGTCTAGGTCTGCACCACCGACGATCAGGGCCCGCACAGTTTTTATGCGGCCAGTATCCGCTTTCTCAGCCGCCAGATGCAGAGCGGTTTTGCCATACTTGTCTCTCGAGTCGACGTCTGCACCTGCGCGGATCAGGGCCCGCACAGCTTTTGACTGGCCGCTTCTCCGTGCCTCTACGTGAAGGACGGTCTCGCCATAATCGTTCCTGGTGTCGGGGTCAGCGCCTGCGGGGATCAGCACATGGATCGATCCGGTTTGACTATTCCTCGCCGCCAGTTGAAGAGCTGTTTCGCCAGCCTTGTTTCTTGAACTAGGGTCAGCCCCAGCGGAGATCAAAGCCCATACAGTTTCCGTATGGCCGTAGAATGCCGCCAAGTGAAGAGCTGTTTCGCCAGCCTTGTTTCTTGAACTGGGGTCAGCCCCAGCGGAGATCAGTGCCCACACAGTTTCCGTATGGCCGTACCTTGCTGCCAAGTGCAGAGGGGTTTTACCATACACGTCTCTCGTGTCGACCTCGGTTCCTGTTGAGATCAGATCCCACACTACCTTCGTGTATCCCGTGCTGGAAGCCTCAAGAAGCCGCGCCGTAGTACTCTTTTGAATTGAACGATGATGGGATTCCATGTCCATACATCTCCTCGCATTCCACCCATTTGGAAAAGTCCCCGAGCTGAGTTATTGACCCTAATGTTAGCCGTTCCCGTGGAAGAACTGGATCGTAGGAAGGCCCATTCCACAGGCCATTCTCTTCCAAGATTAACATTTTGCTCTTTGCACAGCACCGTTCTGTTCGTGTTGACTATTTCTCTGAACACTCTCTGGGCCCCACGTATAGACTCTCCCTGTCCTGTGCGGATAATCTAGCCTCGTGTTTACCTGCTAACGCCGAGTTCAGTCGGTTCCCCTCCGAGTCTGTGCAAGACCTTTGACATGATGGCCTGTACATTTATGAGCACATATTCGTGAACGTCTGGGGCCCCGTTGCCTCGGGAGAATATCTCCTCAATCATCTGAAGTGCCCATCCAACTGCGTAATCATTCACGTAGTCTCCACAAAATCCCTAAACTCTTGGATTCCTAGGGATCGGGGTTTTCTTGCCTTCCATAATTGCACTCGTCTCGGTCAGCACTCGAATAGTTTTGGTATGACCCACCGAGACCGCGTAGTCAAGTGGAGTCTCACCACTCTCATCTTGTTGGTTGATATCAGCGCCTGCGGAGATCAGCGCCCTGGTCGCAGCGGCTCGGTCGAAAAAGGCCGCCTTGAGCAAGGGGGTATTGCCATTCCTGTCCCTCGGATCAATGTCGGCGCCAGCGGAGATAAGCGCCTGCACTGTTCTAACGTACCCGTGCTCGGCAGCGTGATGCAGCGGGGTCTCGCCTGAGCTGTCTCGTGAGTTTACCTCGGCACCGGCGGAGATGAGCGCCTGTACCGTTTCGGTATGGCCTTCCGAAGCAGCCCAGTGCAAGGGGGTGTAATCACTCTTGTTGTGTGAGTTTATATCGGCGCCTGCTGAGATGAGTGCCAGGGCGATTGCGGTGTGGCCGTATTTGACCGCCTCGTGCAGGGGCGCCTCGCCAAACATGTCTCGCGAGTCTACATCGGCGCCTACGGAGATGAGCGCGTGTGCCGTTTCGGTATGGCCTTCCAAAGCAGCCCAGTGAAGAGGAGAATTGCCCAATTCGCCTGATGAGTCTATGTCGGCTCCAGCGGCGATGAGCGCCAGCATCATTTCGGTATAGCCCCTGTGCGCCGCAGATTGCAAGGGCCTGTCGCCAAACCCACCTCGTGAGCTGATGTCGGCTCCAGCGGCGATGAGCGCCAGCACCGTTTCGGTGTGGCCATCAAAGACCGCCAGATGTAGGGGGCTAAAGCTACCTTTGCCTCTCGGGTTGATGTAGGCCCCAGCGGCGATGAGCGCCTTCACTGTTTCGGTATGCCCTCCTTCAGCAGCCCAGTGCAAGGGCGTCTTGTCATCCTTGTCTCTAGCGTTCAGATCGACGCTGGTGTCGATCAGTGCCAGAGCCGCTGTGGTATCTCCTTCTCCGGCCGCCCTGTGCAGGGGGGCCGTGCTGCTCTCGCCTCTCGAATCCGAGTCAGCCCCAACGTCAATCAGCTCCGTATCGGGTTGGTCGTGTAAAGGCGTCCTGCCATGATCGATCCCGTGTTCGGCATCAGCGTCAACGAGGGCCTGCTCGGTATAGGTATGGCCGTATTGGGCCGCCAAGCTCAGGGGAGTATCACCATTCTCGTCTCTCGAGTTGAGGTCAGTGCCGGCGGAGATCAGCTCAGTAACGCTATGGCCGTTCAGAGCCGCCCCGTGTAGAGGCGTCCTGCCGCTATCGTCTCTCGAGTTTGGGTCAGCGCCGGCGGAGATCAGGGCCTGCACCATTTCACGCTCGCCGTACCGGGCTGCCCAGTGCAGGGACGTCTCGCCACTTTCGTCTCTTGAGTTTGGGTCAGCGCCAGCGTCGATCAGAGCCTGCGCCGCCCCGGTGGGGACGAACAGGAGGTTCCGAGCCGCCCAGTGTAGGGGAGTATCTCTATTGTCGTCTCCGGAGTTGAGGTCAGCGCCGCCGGCGATCAACGCCCGGACCGTTCCCGTATGGCCGTACTTGGCCGCCCTGTGTAGAGGGGTATCTCCAAAGTCGTCTCTGGATTCGAGATCAGCGCCGACGACGATCAGGGCTTGCACCGTTTTGGTATGGCCTTCCACAGCCGCCCTGTGCAGGGGGGTTTTACCATCTTCGTCTCTAGGGTTGAGATCAGCCCCGCCAGAGATCAGGGCCTGCGCCGCCTCTGCATGGCCGCTGTTGGCTGCCCGGTGCAGGGGGGTTTTGCCATCTTCCTCCTTTAGGTTGACATCAGCACCACCAGAGATCAGCGCCTGCACGGTATCAGTATTGCCTCCCCATGCCGCCGAGTATAGGGCAGTACTGCCTTTAGGGACCCTCAAGTTGGGGTCAGCGCAAGCGGAGATCAGGGCCCGCACCGCACTAGTACGGCCGCCTTGGGCCGCTGAGTACAGGGGGCTATCACCATCCTCGACGTTGATGGCGGAGCCGGCGGAGATCAGCACCTGCACCGTTTCTTTCTCAGCCGCAAGGTGCAGGGGGATACGACCATAATCGTCCATTAAGTTGGAATCGGCGCCGGCGGAGATCAGCACCCGCACCGTTTCGGTATGACCAAACTCAACCGCATAGTGCAAGGGGCGTTTGCCATCCGCATCGCGGAAGTTGATACTAGCTCCGGCGGAGATTAGCGCCTGCAGCGCTTCGGTGTGGCCGCCCTCAGCCGCCCAGTGCAAGGGAGTCTGCGACCACCCGCCTCGCAAGTTGATGTCCGCACCGGCGGAGATTAGCGCCTGCACCGTTTCAGTATGACCCGACTCAGCTGCCTTGTGCAGGGGGGTCGTGCCATTCTCGCCTCTCCAGTTGGGATCGGAGCCAGTTGCGAGGAACGCCTGTACCGTTTCGATTTGTCCGTCTGCGGCCGCGTCGTGCAGGGGGGTCCTGCTAGGATCGTCCCTCGGGTCGGCGCCAGCGTCTACCAGGGCCTGTGCCACTTCGGGATGGCCGTGTCGAGCCGCCAAACTCAGGGGGCTATCACCATTCTCGTCTCTTGAGTTGGGGTCAGCCCCAGCGGATATCAGAGCCTCAATGACTTTAGTAGAATAATAAGACCGCGCAGCCCAGTGCAAAGGGGTCCTGCCATTTCGGTCTCTATTGTCGGGGTCAGCGCCAGCGTCGATTAGGGCCAGTGCCGCTTCAGTTTTAGCGTATATGGCCGCCAAGTGCAGGGAGGTCTTGCCACTGTCGTCTCTCGAGTTGGGATCAGCGCCATTGGATAACAGTGCCTCCATTACTCTGGAATGCATGAATCGGTTCGACTTGGCTGCCCAGTGCAAAGGAGTCTTGCCTTCTTGGTCCGTGGGGTTGGGGTCAGCGCCACCGGAAATTAGAGTCTCGATGATTCCAGTGCTTTCAGTACGGGGGACCCAAGCCGTACAGTGCAAAGGAGTCTTGCCTTCTTGGTCCGTGAGGTTGGGGTTAGCGCCAGCGTCGATCAGAGCCTTAGCCGTCTCAGCATTGCCGTACCTGGCCGCCTCATACAGAGGCGTTCTGCCATTTTCGTCTCTCAAGTTGGGGTCGGCGCCGGCGTCGGTCAAGGCCTTCGTGGTTACAGCATTGCCTTCCTTGGCCGCCCCATGCAGGGGCGTTCTACCATCCTCGTCTCTCGAGTTGAGGTCGGCGACGACGGAGATCAGTGCCCGAGTCGCATTGGTATTGCCGGATTCGGCCGCCAAGTACAAGGGGGTCCTGCCATTTTCGTCTCTCGAGTTTGGATCGGCGCCGGCAGACATCAGGAGCTGCATTAAGCGTATGTCCCCCGTAGTGGCTGCCACGTGACGAAGCCGTGCTGAAAGAGGATGGGGTTTCATGTCACTTCACCTATTCACTTTCCATTTGATCTCATGGCACTCGGAGTTGACTGCGTGTCATTGTTTCTGGTCTTCATTCGTCCCAACCAGATTTCAATTGTTGAGAGTCAGCCTCGAAACTGACTTCGTGGCCCAACCCTCGGACAATCAACCAATGTGACTGCCCCCGTTGAACGGCATTCTGCGTTCTGGAATGTACCTAATGTTAGCCGTTCCCGTGGAAGAACTGGATCGTAGGAAGGCCCGTTCCACAGGCCATTCTCTTCAAGATTAACATTCTGCTCTATACACAGCATCGTTTTGTTCGTGTTGACTATTTCTCTGAACACTCTCTCGTCCCCACGTATTGACTCTCCCTGTCCTGTGCGGATAATCTAGCCTCGTGTTTACCTGCAAACGCCGAGTTCAGTCGGTTCCCCTCCGAGTCTGCGCAAAACCTTAGCCGGTATTTCCCATACTGGGAGTCTTCAGGCACAATGGGTAGTCCAAACGAGATGGTGGCATCATAGTCAGGTCCTGCAAGGCCAGTCAATCTCCGGTCTTTCCGATAAGGGATGCGATTCTCGCCGTCAACCATGCTTCTTGTCCGTCTTCGTCGTCTCCGGGCTCCCCGACAATGGGATGAAAGCGAATTGAAGACAAGCGGTGTCAAGGGCGGAGCGAACGGCCTGTTGAAAAAGTCTTGGTTGTGACCGGGCCAAGTGGCGAATAAGATGGGATGAGCATCATGATTGCGAGGAACTTCGATGCTCGACCCATTGGACCGCTTCAGCAGAGACTCGACGATCAGCTACTTCATCGAGCGCGTAGGCAACGAAGGGTTCGGTGAGATATTCCAACTGTTCAACGAAGAGTTGCTGAGACTGGGACTGCTGTCGCGGAAGGTGTACGCCGACTCCAGCTTGGTCAGGGCGAACGTCAGCGGGCATGACCTGTCACCCAGCGGCATGACAGTAGAGGAGTTCAGAGAGAAGGCTGTGGAGGAGAACGGTCTGTCTATTGTGAGAGGGTGTTTCCAAAGTCTTATACTTGTATTAGACTTGATGTATGAGACGCAAACCATACCCCAGCGACCTTACCGACGAAGAGTGGGACATTCTGCTTCCCTTACTCCCGCCAGCCAAGCCTGGAGGACAGCCACGCACAGTCGACATACGTGAGATAGTCAATGGCATCGTGTATGTGCTGCGTACCGGATGCCCGTGGCGTATGCTTCCACACGATCTCCCACCCTGGCAGACAGTGTACAAATACTTCCGCAGATGGACGCTGGACGGAACTTGGGAAGGTGTCCACGAGGCACTGCGTCCCAACGTCCGACAATCAGAGGGCAGAAGCCCGACCCCCAGCGCAGCGATCATAGACAGCCAGTCTGTAAAGACAACGGAAAAAGGGGGCCGCGTGGCTATGATGCTGGTAAGAAGGTGATGGGTCGCAAGCGTCACATCGCCGTGGACACGATGGGACTGTTGCTGGCCGTCGTGGTTCATCCGGCTGACATCCAGGACCGAGATGGTGCGAAGTTGGTCATCAATAAGAAGTTGGTCATCAATAAGCTGGTAGGAAGGTTTCCGTACCTGCGATTGATCTGGGCGGACGCTGGTTACGCTGGTCAGTTGGTTGATTGGGTGATGTCCTTATCGGGCTGGGTGCTGGAGATTGTGAGGCGTCCGAAAAACAGGCATCATTTTGAGGTGTTGCCGCGAAGATGGGTCGTTGAACGAACATTGACATGGCTCGGACGCTGTCGTCGGTTGAGCAAGGACTACGAAGCCCTGACCGAGACAACCGAGGCGTGGGTACACATAGCTATGATTCATCTCATGATCCGTCGTCTAGCTCCTTCATGACACGCTTTGGAAACACCCTCTCAGACCTACGAAGCGTCTCACCGACTCGACCTCGTAGAGCATGTCTTCCATCCCCGGGTCACTCAGATTGTAGAACAACTGCACGCAGTGTATCCGAAGCATCGTCGACAACTCATAGGGTCGCCGACCACGACAAGCCTTGGGGTAGAACGGTCGGATACGCTCTTCCAACTCTTCCCAAGGGATCAGACCGTCCTTACGTTCAAGAAACTTCTCCCTGCGAGTCTTTCGATTCTTGCCCTCGTATTCCAAGTCGGCGAAAGTTGGCTGGTCCATCAAATCTCTCCTCGGCTATCGTGCTGACCCCCATGATACTATGCCACAGAACGTAGACTTATTCAGAGGTTCCCTAGGTCTCTAAATGGCCGATCTGCACCAAGCGGTCTCACTCTAGATAGAGGCACAGGGTTGTCTCAACCCTAGGAATGCACAGCTCTCCAATCCAGCGTAATGTGTCTCAGGGGAGCTTTGGAAGCAAAGCGGTGGTAGTGAGGGGACTCGCATTGAGGTGGTCTCTTTCAACTGGCCTCTCGCTCCCTCCAATTGCAAATTCTATAGAAACAGTCATCAAAAATGGTTGACAGCATACGTTATACGTATTATTATACTCGCGACAACGATAGCAGGACCATTGAGTTGTAAGGAGGTTCGCAATGGCTAGTTGGGTAGTCTATAGAGTAATAGTGGTCACGGTGGTTGCCGCAAGCGTTTTGCTTGCATGGTCGCCAGCCTACGCTCAAGAGGCGGAAACCACTGGGGTCGAAGTCGTGTCGTTGGAAGTCTCGCCCAGTGATCCAGCGCCCAGCGAGACGATAACCGTGACGGTATCCGTAAGGAACAACGGTACCGCTACGGTTGAACATTTGCTGGAACTCATGGCGGATAACCAGGTGGCGGCGTCGCAGACACTGAGTCTCGGACCCGGTCAGATCCAGAGTGTGAGTTTCTCCCTCATTGCGCCAGCCGAGGGAGAAATGTTGTTAGCGGCAGGCGACGTGACGGAAGTCGTGAGAGTAGCGAGGCCACAAACCGAAGGCTCGTCGAGTGGCGAGATGCGAGTCGGCCCGAGTGTGAGACTGGATGTCAGGCAGGACAAAATTACCACTGATCAAGATGCAGTGATAGACTTGTTTTGGAACAACTCGGCGTTGAACGATTTGGACGTAATGATCGAAGTATCGGTTGACGTTCCTACGGGACTGTACATGTACTCGCAGGATGGGGCAATGGCGTGCGCCGCAGGAAGATGCCAAGCCATATTCCGTGCTCCTCCGGGAAGCGTTCGAAATATGCCAATCAAAGTCAAGGCAGACAGGAAAGGCGACTACTTCATTCACATGAATGGACGATATTGGCCCGAAAATGACAGGGATAACTGGAATCCTGTGAGCCTGTCTACACCCATTGATGTCTCAGCGGCCTCTCGTGCACCACGTGACCCGGGGTTTGGCGGAGGTACTGGAGTAACTTCCGGTCCCGACGCAGGAACGACACCTTGGTGGTTGTCTCCATTGGCGCTGGTGGCGTGGGCCCTCTTGGCTGTGGTGGTCGTGGCCGTGGTGGCATTCGGAGCCATTTCCCGGACTGTGCGGGCAGCGAAGACAAAACCGCCGAAGATCGATATCAGCTAAGAGTCCGAACGTATCGGTGAACTGCGATGAGACAGCGACGCTTGAGGGTAAGGGGCGGCGGTCACATCCGAATTGACCGCGGATGGCTCTCGCCGCCTCAGCAAACTCCAGGGATCGGTGAGCGATCCACACCTCCTGCTCCAGGGGATGATGCTGCTGGCACCTCCCGCGCCATCTCCCTTGGAGCCGGAGTTATTGAGCGTGCGGAGATCATTACAGAGGGGGTGTTCAGGCCCGGAGCGGAGGACATCGAGGTCAAGTATGTGATGTCTGGGAAGCACCCTGCCCGCCTCGATCGGCTACATCCCCTGGCATCCGACCAAATCATTTCGGATGCCACTCCGGTATCCGTCATGACGAATGTCGACCAGATGATAGAGTTTGTAAAGCGGTCGGGTGCCGGAGACGCCAGGCTGATCGTCGACCTTCACACCCACCCGTCGTCCGGCGTCGCGCTACCAAGCGATGTCGATATGAAGACCTGGCGGCAGATGACGGAGCTGCTTGCGAAAGAATTCCCCAACGCCAGGTTCCTGTTCGGGGTTCATGGGGTAGGTCTGCAGTCGCCCGGTTTTCTAGAACGTACCCTTCCCACAAGAGAAGGGGTCAACAGGCTAATCTGGCGCAGCAACACGAGAAACCACGTGATAGCGCTCTTTGCTCCCGACTCAAGTCCCGTGGAGGTGCGGTTCGTTGGTTGATACTTCCAGGCTCATGGCGCTGCTGCAACTGGATGAGCAGGGCGAATACCTGGTCGAAAAGCTGAGCCGCGCGCTCGTTGACAGACGCAAACGACGGCTGCTGCTCATCAAGCTTCACGAGATTGACAACGACCAACAAGCCATTGAGAAGGAGATTGTCCTCACCCGGAGCGAAGCCGAAGTGCTCCGCATCATACAGGACGCAAGGAAGCCCGTAACGACCGCCGAGGTCCAGGGACGCGCGACAAGCGAGAGTCTCAGGAAGTACAGGCAGCACGCGTCGGCGACGTTGAACGGTCTGACAACGAAGGGCCTGCTGGGGAAGGTACGTGGCCCTGGGCGGGAGATGCACTTCGCCCCGACGAGGGAGGCCGTCAGACTCGCTCTCACCCAGCTTGGTCAGACGCCAGACTACTGCGATCTTGCAAGAGTACGAGAGGTCACCGACCTCCCCTATGCGGCAGTTCTGGAAACGGTCGAGGATATGAAGAGTCCTTAGGGATACGGAGGCATTTCTTTGAAAAAGCGTCTGGGATACACAACAGCCGTTTTGATTGTTCTCTTGACAGTCTTGTGGGCATTTCAACCGTCCACTTCGCTCGAGGACGGTTCGTCACTGAGAATCAAGCTGGAACCACCGGTGGCTCTGGCACAATCGTCGAACTTTCCCGTGGAGTACGCGGGAATCGCTCGCTACATCAAATTCGATCCGATCGACTTCGCCGAAATTCAGGACACGGTAAGTAAGACCGCAACAGACATCAAGAAGACCGACGGCACGTCGTACGTCTGGATAACAATAACGGATACCGACTTGCCCGTCTACGACCTATATGCTGACGTTAATGGCTGGGTGGTTCTGTTCCTTCCCAAACAAGGACAGTACTCGAACACCTTGTATATGTTTGCTCGAGGGTGGCAACGCCGTACATACACTACCGACGTGATAAATAATTCTGGGTGGGTGGGTCACCATGAAACTCTTGCTTATCGGTCGAATACGGCCCTATATAAATTCGTAAACCCGACTGCCGGTTGGAGTACATTTGAAGTACGTAATAATAGTTCCTTTTATCACTTTTCCTATCCGTTGGCCACCTCAATTTACATTGCAAATGAAGTCGCAAATCGCGATAATGGTTTCTCCTTCTTTGTGCCAGATACTCTAACTATTGAGGAAGTTTCGACAGAGTTCTGGGCACTTGAAGATACCAATTCTCTCTCGATAGACGGAGCTGAGGTATATAAGGACAAAGATAAGAATATAACCTTCCTTGACACACGAACGTTAGGAACTGGACGCCACGCAGTAGAGCTACAAAATGCCGGAGTGACCCTCGCAATTATCGTCAGGTAGCTGAGTATGCCTTCATCGTCCATATTCCTGAGAATCTTGGTAGTGACCATCACGGGTACTGCTTTCATGTGGATTTTTCTCATTCCCATGTCATCGACTCAAGGTGAGAATCAGCCCGGTGTATTGTTTACCAATGCCGACGCGGAATTCGATCTCGGCCTATCCCCGTTGAATGTGCCCGTGCCGGCTGCTCGCAGCCAAACTCAGGCTAGAGTTCTATTCACCAATGCCGACGCGGCATTTGATCTCGACCTATCTCCGGTGAGTGTTCCCATGCCGGCTGCTCGCAGCCAAACTCAGGCTAGAGTTCTATTCACTAATGCCGACTTCCACACTTCCATTTCAATGGAGCGGCCTAGCTTTCTGCCTGTGGCCATTGTCAATACTCCAACATCTACCAACACACCAACGGCTACACCAATAGTTGCGCCAACATCCACCAACACACCAACGGCTACACCAATAGTTGCGCCAACATCCACCAACGCGCCAACCACGACTGCAACGCCCACACCTAATCCCACCGACACGCCAACCCCCGTGGGCACTCCGACGGCTACGGCTACACCCACCATTAGCCCTACGCCTACTATAACTCCAACCCCAACCATTACGCCGACTCCTACTGAGACTCCCACCATCACACCCACTCCTACCATCACGCCAACGGCAACGCCAACGGCAACGCCAACGATTACTCCGACTCCAACTAGCACGCCCACCATTACGCCCACATTCACGCCGACCTTGACCTCCACGCCGACTCCCGAGGAACCGGATGTACATCTCCACGCCTCGATCCTGGAGACGAAGACCGGACAGCCGGTAGCGATAACGCTCTCGACACAAAACGTAAGTTCAAACCCCGTACTGACTTTCGACATCGCACTGCTGGCACCTTCCGGGTTGTCGCTCAGTGGTGCATCGTGTGCTTCTCCAGGCCGTTGCGCGGCGACTCACGAGTTGAGAGGTGGACAGCAGGAGGTCATCCAGTTGGAGGCGACCGCAAACCGGGCCGGAGAGTACGTCCTCGTGGCGGAAGTAACGTGGCACTCGGGAGATGGGAGTCCCGGCAGCAAGCTGTCGAAGTCAATGACGTTGAACATAGCTGACCCGGTAGTGGGCGAGACCGACGTGATTCTGCACGCTGAACGGACTGAGGTAAATGTAGGTGAGGCTGTGAAGTTGAACCTCGCGGCCACCAACTCGATAGCCAAGCCGCAGATGACGTTGAAGTTCGTCCTCAGAACTCCTTCCGGGTGGTCGTTGAGCGGATCGGGATTCACGGAGGCATGCGCAGGGCAGTGCATCGCTACGTACGATCTGGCCACCGGCGCTCAGAAGAATATCAGCCTGGAGATGCTGCCCAACCAGGCCGGAACAGTGAGTGTTGAGGCGCGAATGGAGTGGTACTTCGAGGATGACCCACAGTCCTTGATAAGGAAGGTGGAAACTCTGGACTTGGGTGTTGTTGACCCTCAAGACGCCGCTATCCCGACGGCTACCATAGTGCCAGAGCCTGACGGAGGAATAGGCTCTTGGTGCTCCGCTGCTAATCAAACGACCGGAGTTTTGGATCTCACTGGCCTGACCGTTGTAGCAGGACTCGCCTTCCTGGGATTTCGCCGGCGGATGTGGAGTCGCCATCTCGATTGACTAAAGGATTTCAGCCTCAGACGAGATTCCAAGAGAGTCAAACTGTGGGCGAACAGAATGTACGTGTAGGCGTGCGAAGAGATATGAGAGTGGAAGGACTACGGTACTGGCGGCGATCGGTGACGGTGAACGGCCTAACTGGAAAGGTCCTGCTCGGGAAGGTTCGTGGGCCTGGGCGGGAGATGCAGTTCCCCCGACGCGGGGGCTGTTAAGACTTACTCTCATCTCGTTTGGTCAGACTCCAGACGACTGCGACCTCGCAGGCATACGAGAGGTCACCGGCCTCCCCTATGCGGCAGTTCTGGAAACGGTCGAGGATATGAAAAATCCTTAAGGGACATCGAGGGATATCCGTGATAATGCGTCTGGTATACACAACAGCCGTAATGGGTGTTCTCTTGACCGCCTTCTGGGCCTTTCGACCGTCCACATCGTTCGAGGACGGTTCATCTCTTAGCATCAAGCTGGAACCGCCCCTGGCGCTGGCACAATCGTCCGACCCTGAAGGACGCATCGTGTTCGTCTCACTTCCAGAACAGAACGCGACGATATACGTGATGAATGCGGACGGATCGGGCGCGACGCGGCTGACTAACAACCTTGTAAGGGTCAACGGCCTAAACTGGTCGCCGGACCGACGGCGCATCACGTTCTCTTCAGTTCGTGACGGGAACAGCGAGATATATGTGATGAATGCAGACGGGTCGGGCATAACTCGGCTGACCAACTATGAGGGCATCGACGAATACCCCAACTGGTCGCCGGACGGACGGCGCATCGCGTTCACTTCATACCGTGACGGTAACGCGGAGATATACGTGATGAATGCGGACGGGTCGGGCGTGACGCGGCTGACAAACAACGAGAGCAGTGACAATTTCCCAAGCTGGTCGCCGGCCGGCCGGCGCATCGCGTTCACTTCATACCGTGACGGCGACTACGAGATATACGTGATGAATGCGGACGGGTCGGGCGTGACGCGGCTGACCAACAATGCGGTGCTCGACTGGCGCCCAGGCTGGTCATCGTACACAGCCTCAGACACTACCAACAGACTCGCTGTCACACCCACGCCTACCTCAACGCCTACTTCCATCAACACACCCACCATTACTCCTACCCCTACGATTCCGCCCACTCCCACCATGACCCCGACAGCCACAGTAAGCCCGACTCCGACGATATCGCCGACTCCCGAGGAACCGGAGGTACATCTCCACGCCTCGAGCCTGGACACGAAGACCGGACAGCCGATAGCGATAACCTTGTCGACACAAAACGTAAGTTCAAACCCTGTACTGACTTTCGACATCGCACTGCTGGCACCTTCCGGGCTGTCGCTCAGTGGCGCATCATGCTCTTCCCCAGGCCGTTGCGCGGCGACTCTCGAACTGAAAGGGGGAGAACAGGAGGTAATGCAGTTGGAGGCGACCGCAAACCAGGCGGGAGAGTTCGACCTCGAGGCAGAAGTAACGTGGCATTTAGGAGATGGAAGTGCAGGCAGCAGCCTATCGAAGTCGGTGACGTTGAACATAGCTGACCCGGTTGAGGGGGAACCCGAAGTGACACTTCACGCTGAATTGACTGATGTGAATGTAGGTGAGGCTGTGACGTTGAACCTCGCGGCTGCCAACTCCATAGCCAAGCCACAAATGGATCTGAAACTGATTATCAGGACTCCTTCAGGATGGTCATTGAGTGGCACGGGATTCTCTGAGGCGTGCGCGGGGCAGTGCGTCGCCACTTATAAGGTAGACCCTGGACAACTAAGGAACATCACCCTTCAGATGTTGCCCAACCAGTCCGGCAGGGCGAACGTCGAGGCGAGGTTAGAGTGGTACTTTGGAGGCGATACGTCAACCTTGACGAAAAAGGTTGAAGTGCTGGCAGTGAATGTCACTCAACCGCAGCCAACACCGACCCCGGCCGTTCCTACGAGTACTTGGGAAAGTATTACTAAAACTATCGACTGGGGAGCGGTATGGTTTGTCCTGCTGGTGTTTGGTGGAGCGGCATTATTTGTGGTAGTGATTGCTATTCTTTATATAAAACACAAGAGAGAAGAAGAGAGAGTAGAAGAGCACATGAGGACGCGGCACAAGAATCCAGGCCCGCCACGCTCCCTGCTTGTCGAAGAGTCCCAAGTAGGTATTCTCCTTACCTGGAAAGCCCCCGTCGGTGATAAGGTGATCGGATATCGACTCTCGCGGATGAGTGAGTATGTTGACGAATACGGTAATCAGAAGTGGGAAAGAGATTTTCGCGTGGAACTCCCAAGCGACCAAATTGCCTACAATGACAACGACCCCTCAACGGATGTCGTTTACCGTTACGTTGTTTGGGGAATGTATGAAGACGGTTGTGCAAGCCCCAGCGCTACCTCTAGGCGCATCGAAAAATAGGCGGTCGCGGATATCAAACTTCCTCTGAGAGTCTTTTCAAGAGGAGAATGCCTAGCAGGCTGCTGAATAGAGGGTTTTTGCAGATGACGGTGGTTGGTTGAGTGGGCAGTTCCGCCGCTTGGCTCGTTTCACATCAACTCTGAACAGTCCCGCCCATCACCCCACCCTTGACAATCGGAAAACGGGGGCGGGTTACTTGCGACTAGGCGGTGTGGATTGACCAGACTCATTGTCGCCCCAGCACTCAACCGAGCCGTCAGTCTTTACACCGCAGGTGTGCTTAGCACCAGCGCTGACGGATGCGAAAGAGCCGTCGGGCGGTGCGGATTGACCAAACTCATCGGAGCCCCAGCACTCGACCGAGCCGTCAGTCTTTATTCCGCAAGTGTGGTCTGATCCAGCGTTGACGGATGTGAAAGAGCCGGCGGGCGGTGTGGCTCGACCAGACTCATTGCCGCCCCAGCATTGGACCGAGCCGTCAGTCTTCACACCGCAGTTGTGCAAGGGTCCAGCACTGACGGATGCGAAAGGACCGTCGGTCGGTGTGGATTGAACAAGGACATCGGAGCCCCAGCATTGGACCGAGCCGTCGGTCTTCGCCCCGCATGTGTGCGCAAAACCAGCGTTGACGGATACAAAAGAGCCGGCGGGCGGTGTGGACTGACCATACTCATCGGTTCCCCAGCACTCGACCGAGCTATCAGTCCGCACGCCGCACGTGTGGAAGTGACCAGCGCTGACGGATGCGAAAGAGCCAGCAGGCGGTGTGGCTTGGCCGAGGAAATTGCCTTCTAGGTCTTCATTAGAACCCCAGCACACGGCCGAGCCGTCAGTCTTCACACCGCAGGAGTAGACGGGTCCTACGCTGACGGATACGAAAGAGCCGGCGGGCGGTGTGGATTGACCAAAGCTATCGGTTCCCCAGCACTCGACCGAGCTATCAGTCCGCACGCCGCAGGTGTGGAATTGACCAGCACTGACCGAGGTGAAAGCGCGGGCGGGCGATGTGGCGCTAAAATACGCATATCGGGCACCCCAGCACTCGACCGAGCCGTCGGTCTTCGCCCCGCATGTGTGTGCATAACCAGCGCCGACGGATGCAAAAAAACCAGCGGGCGGTGTTGCCTGGCCGACAAATTCGCCATTCGGGTCTGCATCGGTTCCCCAGCACTCGACCGAGCTATCAGTCCGCACGCCGCACGTGTGAAAGTGACCAGCGCTGACGGATGCGAAAGAGCCAGCAGGCGGTGTGGCTTGGCCGAGGAATTTGCCTTCCAGGTCTTCATTAGAACCCCAGCATACGGCCGAGCCGTCAGTATTCACTCCACAGGAGTGCAAGAATCCTACGCTGACGGATACGAAAGAGCCGGCGGGCGGTGTGGATTGACCAAATTCATCGAACCCCCAGCACTCGACCGAGCTATCAGTCCGCACGCCGCACGTGTGCGCATTACCAGTGCTGACGGATGCAAAAGTGCCGGTGAGTGGCGTGGCTTCACCATAGTCATCGGATCCCCAGCATACGACCGAGCCGTTAGTCCTCACTCCGCAGTTTTGGTCGTTTCCAGCGTCGACGGATGCAAAAGAGCCGTCGGGCGGTGTGGATTGACCAAAGTCATCGGACCCCCAGCACGCGACCGAGCTATCAGTCCGCACACCGCACGTGTGTAAGTGACCAGCGCTGACGGAAGCGAAAGAGCCGTTGGGCGGTGTAGCTCGACCAGAGGCATTGCCGCCCCAGCATACGGCCGAGCCGTCAGTCTTCACACCGCAGCTGTGAAACTCACCACCGCTGATGGAGACGAAAGAATTGTCGGGAAGCGGCATCGGAATAATCCGTTGCGTTGGCGCCGTCCCGCTTTGGGAGAAGTCACCGCCTTTGGCCAGCAAGTCCTTTCGGACTACTAGCTCACTGATCGCTACCGCCAGACCAATACCCTCGACTGGCCTACCGTCGTTAGACTTGAAAAGCTTCTTTGTGTTGATCCCAACGACCCGGCCTACGCGGTCAAACTAGGGGTCCGCCGCTGTTTCCGGGGTTTAGCGCCGCGTCTGTCTGAATCATCTTGACACCTGATGTTGATGTCCTCTTGGCAGACACTATCCCCCTTGTAACGGTTGGAGATTCATCCATCGAGAAATCAGGACTCGCTGTGGGAAAGCCCAATACTATGACCTCCTCACCAACGTTAATGGCCTCCGAGTCTCCCAGAACGACATGAAGATGGTCACCGCCATTCTCGATCTTGAGCATGGCTATGTCAGCGGTCTCGTCTGTACCGAGTACCTCAGCTTTGTACAATTGTCCCCCCGGAATCCTTACATCCACTGTGTCAAAGTCCCGAATAACATGAGCGTTGGTGACTACGAGACCATCCTTACTAATGATGAATCCGGAACCACTTGTTCCCAAGCGCGTGACAATCTCGACTACTCCTGGTGAAACATCACTCACTATGGAGGAGATCGACTTCTCACCGCCCGGCGCAGGGGCGGCAGTTGGCGCCATGGCGTCGCCGCAACCTGCAGCGACTAATGGGAGTAGACAGAATACCAGGAATGCGGTGGCCAGCAAGATAGTTATCGTAATGTAGTACTGAATTGAGTGAATCGTCCAGATCAGCATGCGCTGCCTCAATGACTTGCCCAGTTTCGAGTTCGTCTGCTTCCGGTATGATACATTATTGACTAGGATTTCCAATATTGGAAGTCTTCAGGTTCAATTGTGTCAAGGGCGGAGCGAACGGCCTGTTGAAAAAGTCTAGGTTGTGGCCGGGCCAAGTGGCGAAGTTATACCAATTTCTGATAACAAGACCAGAAAGCGCCTAGCAGCGGTGGAATGCTCTGCCTATGCTCGAACCAACTTATGGAGTTGGAGGATAGCAGATGACAGGCCGACCGTTTCGCGTGGACTGGCGCGCAGAGGACACACCGGATGCACTGAAAACAGCCTACCTGTCAGAACACGACGGCAGGCTGCGAACTCGGCTGCACGGACTGTGGCTGCTGAGAACGGGTCGCAGGCTCGGTGACGTGGCATCCATTGTGGGGGTCCACTATCGGACGGTGGAGACCTGGGTGGGCTGGTACAGAGAAGGGGGCGTCGATGAGGTGCTCTCCCATAGGATGGGGGGCAGAGGCCGGTCGAGCTATCTGAGCGAAGATCAAGAGGGAGAGTTGATTGAAGAGGTGTCGACGGGGCGATTCAAGACGGCGGACGAGATCAGACACTGGATAGAGCGCACGTACGGAGTGAGCTACAGCCCAGGCGGGGTGTACAATCTGCTAGCGAGGCTGCGCTGTAGCCCGAAGGTTCCGAGAGGCCGTCATGAGAAAGCGGACGTTGGCGCGCAGAGGGCGTGGAAAAAGCATGTGCCCGACTCCGATCGGGTAGGGGGCTCAGTCGCTGTCTTGCCGAAGCGGGGGTGAGTTCGGATACGGCGTTTGGCTTTGCCGATGAGATGCGCGTGGGGTTGCGCGGAATGGTTCGTAGGGCATGGGGTCGTCGTGGAGTGAAGGTGGTGCAGCGAGTACAGGTAGTGTACAGGTGGACGTACCTGTTCTTGGCCCTAGACGTTCGGAGGGGGAAGTTGGTATGGAGGTGGATCGACTCGATGAGGTCCGATGATATAGCTGAGGCGGTCAAGGAGTTGAAGCATCACTCGGACATGAAAGCGCTGGTATGGGATGGGGCGCGTGGACACCGTGACGAGAAGGTGCGGAATGTAGGCCTTGCGACGATCATCCAGCCTGCTTACAGTCCTGAGTTGAACCCTGTCGAGCGGGTGTTCGAGGAGGTCCGTCGATGGGTTGAAGGGAAGGTGTATGGGAGCATCGAGGAGAAGATGGAGGCAGTTGAGGCGTATCTGAGTGAATTGGGCTCTGATCCGGGTCGTGTACGGTCACTGACGGCCTGGGACTGGATAGAACATGCCACGCGCAACCTTCCGCCACACTTTATGGCCCCATCCAAGTGAATTGGTATTACTCTACCAAACCACGGACTTGTTAGAGTCACCATGAGACTTTGTAAGGCCGAATGTGACCACAGCGAGGCAGAATAGAGTGGCGTACGACGCAAAGAAATTACAGTCCTGCGGGATCCAACCGTTTCTAGCCCATGTTTCCGACTACCTGCGCGGAGAACGGTCAGTGCCCGTCTCGGAGACGACGTCGCAATTCGGCGGCGTCATAACTTTTACTTTTTCGAACGCAATGCTGAGGCAGTTCCAGTCACGCCCAAAGTCCCTGGAGAAGCAGTACCAGGCAGCGGTCAAGTACGGCTTCCGCGGGTTCAGCGCCGGGGAGAAGAACGGGATATTCCTCCAGAGACCTCGGGACAGCAAGCTGACGAGGAGGACCAACGGCCTGGTGACGAGATTCCAGGATGAAGTCCTTGAACGCCTAGACGTCGCCGCCTCGGACCTGGACGGCCTCAGAAGGGTCAAGATAGTCAGTCACGACCCGACCGGCAACCGCGTGGTGGGACTCTACAACACCGGCAACGGCAGGATGGTCTTCCTAGGCGTGGCTTCCTATTAGCCCACCTGGCCGGGGATTGGAGAAACGGACATGGCCGAAGTAAGAACTGGGATCAGTTTGTTGGATTACGCGACGCTTAGACAGGCTGAGATGCTGTAGCGCGCCTGGTGTCGCCGGTCACGTGGGGCTGATGCCCGATGCCCACATCTCCAAAGGAGCAACGGAGGGGAGCGTCATCCCCAACCCATATCGACACCATCTTCCCGGCGGCGGTCGGGTCGGACGGCTGTGGCTGAGTGGAAACGAGCTGACGGGCGAAATACCCGAGGAGCTGGGCAACCTGAACAATCTCGTCGAGTGGCGCCTCGCTGACAACGACCTAACCGGCTGCCTGCCGGTGGGCCTTGCCACTGTTGAGGACAACGACCTCGACCAGCTCGGCCTTGAGGTTTGCGGAGACGGGTAACCGTAGAGGACGGCGGCTTCCCAAATTGGACGTGGAGACTAGAACCTGATCACTTTGCGAGCCAAGAATTGACAGGAGAAAAAAGATGACGCGAGATGCGAAATTCCTCGGATCCAGGCTGGTATGGGCAGCATTAGCCGCACTGCATGTGGCGATAGTTGGCCTGTTCAACTTTCACGACTCGCCTAGGGTCTTCGACCAGAACAACACCGCCTCCTCTGACGCTACCCTCAGCGGCCTCACCCTCAGCAATATTGATTTCGGTACCTTCGACTCCGAGACGCTCCAGTACACGGCGCAGGTTTCCAGCGTTGTCACATAGACACACGTAACGGCTACGCGTAACCATTCTAAAGCGACCTACGTCGTCAAGCTCGGTGGAGTGACCGACGAGGACGGGACAATCCCTCTCAGCGCGGGAAGCAACGTCATCACCGTCGAGGTCACGGCTGAGGATGGGCAAACGATGCGGACCTACTCAGTCACCGTCACGCGTCCTGTTTCCAATAACGCTCATCTCATTGATCTGATTCTCAGCGGCATATCACTTGAGCACGGTAGCATCTTTTACCCCCCAGGATTCAGCCCCCTTGTCTTCAATTACACTCCCAGTGTTGCCCACAGCCTGACGGAGACGACTGTTACGCCAATAGTCCATCACTCCTTTGCGACCTATGTCATCAAGCTGGATGGCGTAACGGACGCCGACGGTACAATTTCGCTCCGCGCTTGATAGGGATCGGTATTTTGCAGCATGGCGTTTCGGGAGCCGAAGAGCCTTCCTTACAATCATACAGTGCAGTAACTTACGTATGCTTTCGCAAGGACAAAGAGTGGGAATTCACCGCAGAACTACCATCATCTATTACTCAAGAACTGGTGAATAAACTGCACCCCCTATCCAGTACACGACACTATCCATACTCAATAGAACAAGTATAGTGTCTCTTAAGAAGGAAGAGAGACGATTGAGCTCGGATGCTAGACGAGGAAGTCACTCACTTTGTCCTGGCTCGGCAGATGAAACCTCTCAAGCAGATGAGCGGAGACAGAATCGTGGAGTTGATGGACGTGAGCGGTGGGGCGCATGGAATCGTGAACCCTCGGGCCCTGCCCGCGCGCCATCCACTCGCCGGCAGGCGGGATCTCAAGGACATACGAAGGCTTGGTGGTATCGCACTATCCCGAACGTGTGAGGTGCGCTGCGCAACCGGGTGAACCGGATCGACTGAAATATCTGTGGGGAACGGAATGTTCATATCGAATCTAGGCAAGAGACGTCCTTGCGCGCGATGAATAGGGGACTTCCCTGGCGTCCCCTTCTAAGAGGAGGTAGGAGAAGAAGGAATCGGCGATCTTTCTGGTGCCGTCACCCACCGGACCCACTTCCGACAAGGCGGATGAAGGAGGTCACTCTAACAAGCGGGGGTTGAATCAGTGCAAGGAGCGGACGCAAGCCGAGTCGGTGGCCATCGATGATAGTTATTCCGACGACGAAAGGAGGCGAGGACGATATTGGGTGACTCAAGGTTCCTGTGGCGGTCGTTGATTGTCGTTTGGTCAAGCGGGTCACTTCAGCCTACGCTGCGCGAGGTCTTCGGCAGCACCGATCACCGGAGTGTCTGTGGGATGTTGTCCAAGAGGACGTTCTCGGTAGCAGTCCCGGTGATGGCGGAACTGAAGGACGTAGTGTTTAGCAACGATTCGTGGGATCGGCCCTCAACGCCGTTTGTCTCTCCAAGAAGGTCTCGGAGGAACATGCCGGCTTTCAGTGTCGCCCAGCCCCAGAGGGGCCCATCAATAACTGTCGAGGAGTTCTCTTTAGCAAGGACGGGTACTGGTGCGGAAAACTCGGCGGTTGGCTGGGTTGTTCTCAATATAGATTTCCGTACTCCAACCGATTCCTGCCCACCGGAGGGACGCGCGGGATATAGTGAGTAGGAAACGCTGCTTTGGCGGACCGGTCGTGAATCGTCTCACTTTCGCGAATCCCTGCGTAGCCGGTCAAGGTCGATTGTGAGATCAGCAGCCATCAGAGCGAGCCATGGGTAGCCGGGAAGAGTCGCGCATGGCGAGCTCACGCCTCGGACGCCAGGGTAGGGTAGGCCTATCGCTAGTGGGTTTGTCCGCCGGAATGGATTCCGCCACTCTCACCACGCCCTCCCAAGAGGAGAAGGGCACTTCCATCCCGACAGCGCTCGCCGGCGTTCTGCCATCAAGTTCATCCTGGGGCCGGAACAGATTGTAGTCGATTCTCCACCCGTCAAGAAAGGTCTGGGCCGTCGGGAAGGTCTTCATTGTGCGCAGGGCGTCGTAAGGCCACCTCGACGATCCATTGGACAAGAAGTATTGGATTTTGCTACGAATATAGTCACCGTCGACGTACCGGAAGATTCGGGTATCATAATCGTACAATAGCCGGGCTACGTCGTCGCTATGATCCACATCTATGGATTTCGGCAGTTTGAACGCAACTGCTTCCGCCCTTTCCATGATCTGGGCCTTCAGGCGCCAACTCCACTCTTCTGTCAGGAACGAGACCAGCAGATAGCGGCTCTCGAAATCCATAACGTTCAACAGGTAAAAACACCGTCCATTGATCTTCACGCATTCACTTGCCACCAACCAGACCCCGCTGGTGTCGGCTTGGTGGTCTCGAAGCGCTTCCGCAGCCGCATGTGAATATAATTGAACCCAGTTACAGACGGTCGACCTGTCCGGCGGTTTTGTCTTAAACACTTCCGCCACTTTCAGGGACACATCGCGATATGACAGGCCGTCGAAGTACCATTGCAGCGCCGATCCAACCTGCACGTTGGGAAACCTGCCCCCCGGTCTAAATAACCTGGGGTCACTGAACCGTCTGCCGCACAACTTGCATAGGTATCGCTGGCGACCGCGCTGTCTGCCGCTCTTGACGGTTCGACCGCCATCTCCCCTGGGACACGGCACGTAGTCTCTCTCAGTCAGCTTGGAGTCCGTCATCCTCCACCCATGGGAATGTTCTTCGTCTCCCATACCACCGTGCTCCATCTGATCCCAGGCCGGAATGTGGCACTGAGTTTGGGTTGCGTCCTCGTCCGCGAGGACACAGTCTCGTGGATTTCCCTCAGCCTCTCATTCCCTGGTTTCATTACGAACCTGACCCTTCCGTTGCCAGACCGATCCTCGATCTCTGGCGGTCAGGCGATCTGAACGACGGACCTCGACCAGTGCCTGATGGACAGCTCTCCGCGGATTCCGTCTCTAGGAAAGGTCTTCTCACACTCTACAGAATGTTGGAACCTGGCGAACGGCTCTTACAATGCTTGGCCGATCTACGTCGATCTTCCGATCCACGACTGGACCTCAACTGGCGACTATACTCGCACTGCCTTTCAGGGAGAGAACACCCCAGACCAACAGGCTACGGGGAATAGACCTCCTCACTCGATTGTAGCAGACACCCCCTTGGCCTCGGATTCTTATCGCCTATAACTCAACAAATCGCCGTTTTAGCTACGACCCCCTATCCAGTAGAGCGCATATTGACAATTCAGGAATTCGCTTTACTCTCGACTTAGCCGCCAAAAAACGGAAGTTTAGCCTATGTCTCGGGTGGCCATTCTAAAGAAAAACGAACCAAAGGCGGGATCCGTGGACGTTATGAAATACGACATTTCCAGGGAAACAACACCGGTTGGTATGGCGGTTCTGTTCATGGGTGCTCTTGGCATTTCCATTTCGCCGATCGATTCGCCCTCCGCTAGGGAATTGCCCGACGTCTGACTTTCAATCAAAGGACCGGGATCAAGATTGGGTGGATGACATGATAGCAGAAAGTAACTACCGCAAGGATATTGGGGATCAGGTAGACGGTTATTCCTCGCATGCCAGCAGGCGGGCATATGCAGGGTACCACGTCCGAAGTGGACTGCAAGTCTCCTACCCATGCGGCAAGGGCGAACGATCTACCTCGCTCGACTCTTTTGCTGGGAGGCTGATCTGTAGGCAGCTGCTTGAAGATGCACGGGACCGAAGGTGCAGGCTCGGAGTCACCCTTGCTCTGGTCGTATCCTCTCGGACTGGACGGGTCATTAGAATGCGTGAGCAGCCGAACCGATTCGGTGATGGGCCCATATCCCTGAATGTGAGCTCCGGTACCAGGTGCCTTGATATGGGCGAGCCGCAGTTAGGCAGTGATCGCCGACGGGACAAGGCGTTCGAGCTATGCGTCTGCGCGGAGTCCTTGGTTCCCCTGGTATCGAACCTGAGCGGCCAGCGTTGTCATGTGCTTGCTGAGGCCGACGGTGAGTGCCCAGAGCCGCACGCAGTGACGGCTCCGTGGTTGGCGAAAGCTGTACCGAGACCCTGCAGCGTCGAGTACCGTCACTCGGCGCGGCAGACTGCTTGCCTCCAAGCTGCACGAGGCCTCCGTCCATCTCAATCACCTGAATTCGGCCTCCTATTGATCCAGTACGTATTGGAAGCACCGGTTCTGGAAATGACAAAGCGGCATACGAAAGCGGTGAACACGAGTGTGAGTGGTTCGCTGGAAGTAAGCGGACGCGACCTATTTCGGACTCAGTCTGGCGCGTAGTCACGTGCCGGTCCATTCACACACAGTTGCCTTACATACAGGAGGATACCAATGGTTGATCGACTTATCCGACGCCAAGAGGTTGAAAAATTGACCGGTCTCAGCCGTTCCACTATCTATAGGCTCCGAAAGCTCGGAAAGTTCCCTGAGCAGGTAAGAGTCGGCTCTCGAGCCGTTCGATGGTGGTTGAGCGAGATCCTAGACTGGATCAAGTCCAGGCCCCGCGGGACTGATTCCGATGACGGGACTGATTCCGATCAGGGGAACTGAGCAGTCGAGAATAACGCCAGCCGCTATCGGCGACGTTCGGGGATACGCTGAAGGACGGGCATTGACGACTCGTCGAAGCCGCCGCGCAGCCACAGTCTTGTGGATCCGCGCCACGTGCTGTGGTGGACGGTTCCGTTTGCTTTAGGGACTCACGATTTTGAAAGCCGCTCGTTGAAGAGTGAAACAACTTTGGAGAACCCTTATGGCTAAGTTCAGCCAGACAACGACGTTGACGGTCAACTGCCCGCTCTGTGAAATCAAGCGCGGGAAGCGTAACGGCGTGCAGGTCTACGGCTGCAAGTCATGTGGACGGAAGTTTCGCCACGATATGCCGCCCAACTGCCGAGCATCAGCAGAGGTCATAGGAGCCCCGGTCAACATGTACTACGACGGGCTGAGCTACAAACGGATCGCAGGGAACCTAGCGGACATGTTCGACATAAACGAGCCATCCAAGGCGACCGTCTTTGAGTGGGTTCGAGGCGTATCCGCGCTATCCATGTCGGAGGTCGAGAAGTACAAGCCTGTGCGCCTCGGTACGGAGTGGGTCGCAGACGAGATGGCGTTACCTGTTGGCGGAAAGAAGCTGTGGAACTGGAATGTGATGGACAGAGACTCTCGCTACCTGCTGGCGTCTTATCTGTCCCCTCACCGTGACGAGTCGGCGGCCGTCGAGGTCATGCGGCGGGCATTGAAAGCAGCTGGCAAGCTACCGAAGCGTATCCGAAGCGACAGGCTAGCTTCCTATGGACCTGCGATAGATTGGCTGGGCGGCGGCAAGATTGCCCACGTGAAATCGCAGGGCATCACCGCCGAAATCCACAACAACCTCAGCGAACGACTCCAAGGAACCTTCAGGGAGCGCGCCAAGACCATGCGGGGGCTTCAGAACGTCCGAACGGGCCAATAATTCCTTGACGGCTGGGTCATCAACTACAACCTCTTCAGGCCGCACGAGTCCCTCAAGAATCGGACGCCTGCCCAGGTCGCCGGACTAAAGGCGCCTTTCAAGGAATGGGCGGACTTTGCCAAGCTCGACGCATCCCAGTTCGCCCGTCAACGCCGAGTCTTAGAAGAGACACGCAAACGGAATCGACGGACGCGGGATAAGCCATTGAGAACCAGAAAGGGGAGTTTCTGATGGGAGACACAATCATCATAATTGCAAGTATCGTGGTATTCCTTGTCGTCTGTGGCCTATTCACGTACGGCACTATAAGGCAGCTAAAGCACGGAAACCCACTACGATGCCCAAAATGTAACCACATAATCGGAGATTGACTGGCCTTGCAGGACCTGACTATGATGCCACCATCTCGTTTGGGCTGCCCTTTGAGCCTGAAGACTCCCAATATGGGGAATCCTGGTTAATTAGCCGCTAAGTATGACGAAGATGTAGACGACCACGTAGGCCATCGACCAGAAGGACAGCAGCCCAAACGGAGTAACGTAAGGGAGTCGTGGCAACGCATCATGCCTCGTCTGCCCGGGCTCAGCCCGTACAAAGTGGGACACCGTGAGCCACCCTAGAGCCGTCAGCATCGTCACGACATTCGCCGCCAGTAGAAATGTGCTGGGGGAGTACAAGCCCTGCTCGACCGACCTACCTGCCGCCAAGTCGTTCAGGCCGTAGGAAATCTGGAACATGAAGTACCCACCGACGAGTAGCACCAGCCACAGAATATTCATCACGATGTAGCTGGCCCACACGATCTGCTCCGCGGGACGCCAGCCCGATAGGTGGGCAACAACATAGATCCAGGGGACGAAGAACGCAGCACAGCACCAGCCGGCCACAATCGAGTAGCGTAGCATCGGCAGGCCACGCCTGCGAGCCATGAACGCTACCACAAGGGCGGCGAACGGCGACGCGACGAGGAAAGTCCCCGCCAGCGCGCTCATGCAGATTGCGACGGGGATTATGAACCAATAGGCTATCTGTACCATGGCGTCTCCATTGCCCCGCCGCCGTGCACGGCGGCGGGGCTTGCTTTCATCCGTGTTCCGTTTAACGATGTCTCATGTACATCATCCTATTCATCGAGGAATACTCGATCAGAGCGAGAACGACGGTCGGAACGAGAATTCCGAGCAGAAGTCTTGTTTTCAATGGGCTCCTTCCAAGAATCGCCGGAAGGCCGACGAGGAATGTTCGTGGAAGACAGTAGGTTCTTTGCTCAAGTCCGCCCTGAAGTCGGGGTTGAACAATTGGTGCAGTAAGTAGTCCAAATGGCCCTAATTGTAATTGCCTGATGCTCTTTCGACGATGCATCGGTCTAGGGCCTGTTCACACTATGGTGATTGGTGTTATCATCGGTGAATGGAACTCAAACAAGACCAATACGAACGCATCGCTCCTCTCCTACCAGTACAACGTGGCAATGTAAGCATTTCCAATCTGCAGGTACTCAATGCGATCTTGTATGTTGCTGAGCATGGGTGCAAGTGGCGAGGACTCCCTCCTCGATTTGGCAGATGGCACACGATCTACACACGCATGAACCGCTGGGCCAAAAATGGTGTGCTCGACAGGGTATTTGAACATCTGCAGCGAGAACAGATAGTGCGTGTCAAGCTCGAGGCGGTCTCGATGGACAGCACGATAGTCAAAGTGCATCCTGACGGCACTGGGGCTTTAAAAAAAACGGACCACAGTCCATCGGAAAGTCGCGGGGCGGCTGGACCACCAAGATTCATATGGTTGCCGCAGATGCTCGAACGGCCATGACATTCTCCCTTTCCCCGGGACAGGCCCACGATGCACCGGAGGGCCGCAAGCTGCTCCACCGCCTAGGAGTTCTCAGCAAAAGGACCTGTCTATAGTGATGGATCGTGCATACGAGGGCAACGAGACGCGCCAGCTCGCATTGGAGTTGGGGTTTGCTCCCGTTGTCCCCCCACTCTCTTCCCGAGTCGACCCATGGGAATACGACAAGGAGATGTACAAGAGGCGCAATGAGGTCGAGCGCCTGTTCCGAAGGTTGAAGGGCTTTAGGCGCATCTTCTCTCGCTTCGAAAAGCTCGACGTGCTCTTCCTGGGTTTCATACTGTTGGCGCTCATATATGATGCGCCGCGTAGTGTGAACAGGCCCTAGTCGATACGGAAAGTAAGCCAACCTGAGCACCCGGCTAGTGCCACCCCGCTCAAGATCACAACCAAGAGACCGTACCCAAAAGACGCAGGGACGAATTCAGGGTCTTGCCCGAGCACTCTCTGAAAATGCAGGATGTTGTTCAGTCCTATACTAGCGATTGCGACGCCGACAGCGAGCACGACTACGCTCAGCAACCTCGTCCGCTCCCAGAAGAACCAAACAAGGGCTATAGCGCCTACAGCGCCCAACCCTATGACGATCTTGCCATCGCCTGTGTATCCGGCTGTTCCCAATACATAATGCCGGACACCCCAAGAAGTTCCAGTGACTACCGCCCAAGGAAGAAGTGAACCCAAAACAGCGCCCAGGGTGCAAATGGCAGCTACGCCGATCACGAGGTTTGGTGAGACTTGCTTCTTCACTAGAGCCACTTCGGGTACGGGCATCTTTTCTCAATGCCTATTCAAACATAGTCTGGGGACGTATTACATGGCAAGAGGACTTCTCCGCCCCCCTTCACAATCAAACCTAGCCGGGATTTCCCATATTGGGAGTCTTCAGGCTCAAAGGGCAGTCCAAACGAGATGATGGCATGATATTCGGGTCCTGCAAGGCCAGTCAATCTCCGGTCTATCCGATAAGGGATGCGTTTCTTGCCGTGAATCATGTTTCTTGTCCATCTTTGTCGTCTTCGGGCCCCCGCCAATGGGGTGAAAGCGCATTGAAGACAAGCCGACTCCCTGGAGCGCTCTCCCTCTTGGCAAGATCGTGGTTGTACCCTCCCTCAGCTTGGCGCCGGCGATAACCGGCCGATACGATCCAACACTCCCTCGAACAACCGTCGAGGAACCGACACCTCGGATAACTGGAAGATCAACCGCCGGGAGTGCCGCACCAGACGGCCTCCCATCTTGATCAGCTTGACCTGCACGCTCCGCAGCGACCAGTGCTTGAACGCCTGGGGTAGACACAACCGGCGAAGGAAGTTCCCAAGGTTGTACGCCAGAATGAACAGAGACAGACGCACCCGGTTGGCCACGAATCGATGGCAGGACAGCCGAGTCCAGTTCAGCGCGTACTTCCCCTCCTTGATCCACTGCTCAGCCGTCCCACGACCATTGTAGAATCGTACCACTCCTTCGGGGCCAGCCGTCATGTTCGTGACGATGAAGCCCACCCGAGGGAACATCTCTCCCTGATGCCACTCAACCTTGGCCACCACACGCCGAGCGCGGTCCCAACTCTCAGCACGATACCAAAAGTCGTCGTAGAGGATCACTGGGCGCTTCGGCGGCCTCCCCACAGGTCGTATCAGCAAGGGAGCGATCTCGTATTGCAACACTTTGTTGCTCGGCAGCCGTATTGCGTAGAAGACTCGCCGTTCCTCCAAGTACTCATAGATGTCCGGCTTAGCGAATGCGGCGTCCGCGCGAAAGTACCGTCGCACTCCTGTCGACCCGTACCGAGACAGGATCGGATCCAATACATCACGCCACCTGTGCGCGCTATGTACGTTCCCCGCACGGAGCATCGCGCCCTCGCAGTCACCGAACTGGTTGAACACGAACAAAGGGTGATAGCACGTGCTCCCAAAATGACCGTTGTACGACGCTCCCTCCTGTTCTCCATGTACCGGGCTCTCCGAACTGTTATGTCCAAGATCACCCGCCGGTGCGGCGTGCGGGACATAGCTCCGTCCACCCACTTAGCGTTCAGTCGACCCAACCCTTCCACGTTGTCGTCTTGGGTAAGCACCTCGGTCTCGAACCGGCTCATGGTGTTGGTGCTGGCGGCCGGTCTCTCAGGACCACCTCGCCGTCCAACGATGCATCCGCATCGTCGGGTCCTGGGCCAGCCGTTCAGCGTCGTTGGTATCCTCGTAGCCTGCCAGACGACTGTATACCGACTGTCTGAGAAGGCCCACCAATCGGTGCTGCACGTTACGACCGCCCCGACTCTCCTGCACACACTCATTCGTCGTCTCCGTCAGTCCCAGTGCATCGTCCAACTCGCGGCAGGCCAACAGTCCAGCGTCTGAGGTAATGGTGGCGCCGCGAAACTCCAACCGTACACGTCGGTCGAAACGGAGCGTGGCGCGGGGGTTGGTGCTTTCACCCATTGGGTGCCTCCAAAGTGGGTACGTAATCAAGACCTAAAATAGTCGATCACGACCAGTCTAGCACTCATGATGACTGCTATGATCCGCTATTCGGCCACAACGGTCGCCTATGTTGCTGATTACGACACGCCCTGCAGGGTTGATATGGGAAATGTGGGATCAAGAACTAAAGTAGTCGATCACGACCAGTCTAGCACTCATGATAAGCACTACGCTCTGTTATGCGGATACATCAGGTAGTTCTGTTGCTGATTACGGCACGCCATGCAGGGTTGATATGGGAAATGTGGGTCAATATTCCGTTGGAGACGCACACGACGGCTCGGCCTACCGGCAGGCGGCAGGATGGAAGCCGCACAGCCATTCGACGGCTGAGAAGCGCAGCCCTTCAAGAAACTCTTCGGTTGAGCCGAGTGTCGAGACTACTTCAGTCTGTCCGAACCGGCTTCTGTTGAACCATATCTCGCCCTTGAGAATGGCTGCAGCCAAGTTTAGCTCAATGGACCATTTCTCGTGGTCGGTAAGTTCGTGGTAGAACTTCCGCTTGTCTTCGGGCAGGAAGACATCCGGCCCGGGCATCGAGGTGAACGGCGTGTCGGCTATGCCGCGGTCCCACTCGGCAACCAGACACGACATGAAGCCCGCATCCATTGGAAGTCCATGACCGAACCACCGTACCTCGAAGGCCTCAAGCATCTTCTCATCGAGAAGCTTGAAGTTAGCCACCGCCGCGCCGGACAGGGCGTCTTCCGGTTCGGGCCAATAGTAGACGAGCCTAGCAGGATGGACATCACGGAACGGCTTGGGAACGACGCTGTTCGGCGGTGTAGGACCCCACGCTCCCAGAGGGCAAGCTATTAGGGCAACCCGCTGGTCCAACACACCGGGCCGCAAACCGCGCGCAAGCGCCTCCCTTCCTCCCGGCTCCCCGTAGGCTTCAATGTGCCGTTGCAGTCGAGCAGCATCTCCACTGTCCCACTCCTGGTCTAGCACGAGGTTTGCGGCGACTGAGCGGAGGGTATAGTCCCTCATCTCCGATTCTCGCTCAAGTACCCTAACCGCCGCCTCTGAAAGCCCAAGCTCCCCAATACCGGGCAACACGATAGGCGTATCGAGGAGCCTTTCTTCGAACCTGTCGACGGCATCGCCCGGAGACAGCGTTCTCTTGGTCTCCCACCACTGCCGGAACGATGCCTGCAACAGCGGGTCGAGTGACTCGAACCTCTTGAGGGCAGAAGGCGAAAGGGTCTCTTCGAGCGGCGGCAACAGTTGGCCGTCCTCGGTCAGCGTCTCGTGAACTCCGCGGACCAGCATGTCGAAGTTGCCATACTTGTATTCAAGATCGGTAAGGTCTCCACCCAGCCAGCGCTTCCTAGAATGCCGGACGGTCGAATTTGGATACCCTTCCAGCAACAGTTGACGGCGGTACGGCTCGTCGATAGTGTCCAATAGCGACTGAGTTTCCGCATCGAGTATCTCCGAGGGGGGGGCAGGATCGTCCGGCATGTCGTGTAGATACCTCAGAGCGATGTCATTGCCGCTCTCCAGCGACTCTTCGACCAGCGCTTCCTGCACCTCTACCGGGAGCGCTTGGAATCTGTCGAGGTCAGCGCTCGAGAGGCTGTCCTTAATCGGGACGACTGACGTGGGGCTGGCCGCCGACACGGGCGTCAAGGTCGGGACTACGGTTGGCGTGATACTAGCCTCCAGTTGGGTTGCCGGTACCTGATTGTGCCCATTGGACAGCACGAGGACTGCCAGTCCTAGACCTAAGGCTGCGAACGTTGCGGCTATTAGGAGGATTCCCACGGCCGTCCAGGCACGTGAGAGGCCTAGAGAAAGTATCCCGGGTCTTGGACTAATCATGCCGGATGCGGACATGCGAGCGGCCTGTTCGATTCTGGGCCACAGGTCATGGCCGTCGGGAACGGCGAACTGGGCTAGGTCAGTCAGCCGTTCGCGGTTGAGGTATATGTTCATTGGCTGAGTGCTCATACTTTTTTCTCCACTTCTTCTTTACTTCCCGCGCACGGTCGCGTTGAGCAACTGCTTAAGTCGTACTCGCGCGTCGTGGAGATGACGCTTGACAGTGCCCCGTGAGCGCCCGGTCCGTTCGACCATCTCGGTCTCAGACAGCTCCAGGAAGTACCGCATGACGACCGCGCCTCGCTGTGGCGGTGTAAGCTGCGCCAGCGCATCGCGGACGGCTCTGCGCTCCTCGTTCAGGACTGCGGTGGCCTCCGGGTTGGTCGAAGTGTCCTCCCTTCGCCTCGTCTCCGACTGCTCTAATGTTGTGGTCCTGCCGCGGTGCCGGACACAATCGATGGCGCTATTGACAACGATTCTGTAGAACCAAGGCCCGAAAGGTCGATCAGGGTCATACTTTTGGGCCTGCTCAAAGACCCGAAGAAATGCACTGCTAACGACATCCTCTGCCAGGGCGAAGTCGTGGGTTACGAGATACGCGGCTCGCAGGGCCTTGGTCTGGTACCGGTTGACCAGCGTGCCCAGGGCAGCGATGTCGCCCTGACTAAGCCGTTCCATCTCTCGTTGGTCGTTCATGTTTCCGGCACTCGCTCTTTCGGTCACCTTCATACATAGTACGAACGAGACGGCCAAAAGGTTGAGATCACTTTTTGTTTCCGTGAAGGCGCCAGCGTGGTCTCCTTCGTCATTGGTAGCAAGAAGCAGTCTTACACGGGGATCAAACTCACTTCCCGGCGTTCACCTGTCAAAAGAGAAGCGAAAATAACCGGGCGTAGCAGAGTAATCCTGAATTGCCCTTGGCGTACCTAGTGGTTCAACATCATAGTATTGAAGGGTTCCGAGAGCATGACTCGGTAGGGGCGGGTTTCAGACCCGCCCTGTCCTTGTAGATACCAAATCCAACCCTCTATCTCTACCCGTCATTTCAAAGATTTCGGTCTACTAGTTTGCGAGACGATGGCCGGCTGTTGAGTGAAACGCAAGTCGCTGAATCACAATGACGAAATCGCCGTAGCCGGGAGTTAAGGACTACGTTGAAGAACGCTACAGTTGACAATCGGAATTCTGACTACAGAAAGAAGTCCCTGGAAAAAGTGACCCGCTTATTATTGTAGAGAGAACCTTCGCGCTGTTGGTTCACCTATTGCATCTCGACGATTCCAATTCCCGTAGGTTCATTTTCCCTTGGTACTGGTTAGCGGAACCCGTCGAGGTCCCAATTGCCAATGCGAGGTAGAGGGAACCGCGAGGATACTTTCAAAGGGCAAACGTCGGTCGAAGAACGGTCCGCAGTTCCAAGCTCAATATCTATTCGGGCCTAGGTTAGTAGACTTTCACTGTCGGCCTTAGCTGTGGGAGTCCCTCACCCGAGGACTAGTTCCAGCGAATTTCTGGCTTATGGCGCAAACCGAACGCTAACACCACCCTTACTGGTCGAGAAGGCGGATGCTCCTGAACACAGTTACAGCAATTCGCTGCTGCTCCGGCATGAGTTCTTCGCCTACAAGGTGTAGGTTGGGGCCATCCACCTGATGGAAGAATGCACCGGTATACCCTACGCCGGGGTCCATGGAAATGAGCATCTGCACTTTGACGCCACCGATGTTCTCGTATCCAAATCCATAGTTGTGCGAAGGATCGTCGGTTGGAGCCAAACTCCAAGAAGGCCCGCCGTAACCAAAGGTCAACCGCACTCCATCCCCCACCACCTCACCTGTGTAGGAATAGCTAGCCTGACGACCCTGATCCACAGTCAGTTCCCACTCAGGAGGTAAGTATAGAGAGAATCTCTTCTGGCTCGGCCTCCCCGGCACATTCACCAACCTCCAGTCCGCCGACGGTTGTGTTTCTGCAACAGTGTATGGGATGGCTCTAACGATCCTCACCCGTTGCCCGGTGTGCTTGTCAACGACGACCCGGCTTCGCAGTGGCTGTTCAAGATAGGCTGTAACGGAATCTCGGCAGTCGTCGCCACCGTGGAACGGAGTGAAGAAGGCAATGACCCTTACCTGAACGTCGACATCCGTTTCCTTCAAGGACGACACACTGGGAGTCCCGTTGCAGGAGCCGACACCCAGTATGAGCCTGTCCGGCACATCCAACCTCGCCTCCCTCACACTCACACCGCCGCGCCAAGCGCCCCCACCGAGGTGATACCAGACCATGAAACATGACACGAAAACTACCAGCCCGGTCACCAAAACTGTGATAATTGTGGATCTCAGACGGCCCGGAAAGGTTCCTCTTGAGCCAGAACTGTCAGCCATAGTGTCTCCTCCTTTAACCGCGCCTTGCCAAAGCTGTAAATCTTAATTGGCCAACTTGACTTGGTTTTTTTGGGGTCTTCAGTGTCGGCGCGTCCCTCATCGCTTCTGCTCGGAGCATCCTGATCCTTGCTACACCAACGACCCAAGCAAGTCCGATCTGGAAGTCCATCTCTGCTCCTGGTTACTGTCACGTGGTGCAGGCCAATGTACAGTCATCAAATACGCCGATTCCGATGATGACGAGCGCCACCATGGAGAGAAGCCAGAGGCCCAGAATCCAGGCCGCCATTCTGAAAGGTGCCAAGTATCTTGCGTCCGGCAATCGGCTCCTTTTCGAATCCGTCTTATGCCCTCGTTCTCGGACTGCCAGATGCGTGCGGTAGAGCCCGTTCAACGATCTCGCCCAAAGGAAGAGGAATCCCATCGAAGCGGTTGACAGCGAAGCTATCCAGAACACGGCGGACTCGAACGTAAAGAAGGCTCCGCTAGAGAACATCATCAGGGGCCATCCGAACAAAGCTCCCGTCCAGAAACTGGGAGCGTGGTTGAAGGGATCTGCGTATCCCTCCCCACCGGGATAATTACTGTGGAGTTCGTAAATCTCAAACGCAACCAACACATTGAAAAGGATCGGTCCTAGCAGACATGCCAGATAGAGCACGACATAGACGCCGACGATAACTCTGTCCGGAATGCTCCTGTTCAGATTGTGGAGGAGAAGATATATCCAGGGAAAGAAGAACAGGACCGAGTGCAACCCTCCAGCATTGGCAACATCGCGGACTGACATTTTCTTAGACGAGCCGATCTTTGCGCAGATCCCCGCCGCAATTGGAGACCAGAAAATGCCAATCAACAGGACCAACAGACTGAAGCTTATGATCGATGCGGAGACTATCTCGATCTGGTCGATCATGTGTTCACCGTCCCGCTACTTGGATGCCGCCAACGCGCTTGTGACTCCGCTACAGGACACGGAGCCTTTCATCATCGGCGCGACTCGTTTCGGTGATCAGGCGGCACACGCTCAATATCGCCAAAGCGGATGCTGATCACTCGAGAGAGACGGCGTAGACCCGTCCCCCCACATGGCAGCCTTCGCGAATCACCACTACATCTTCGCCCAAAGTGATCCAGGGCTCGACGTAGTTGGACAGTTGCCGCACCTCGTCGGTCCTGAGGTCGTGCAAGAACACCCCGGTACTCACCTCGCTGGGCGGGTTTGTTACTACGTCGCAGGACCTGCCGACCGTCCACGCAACGTAGTCACCATACACCAGCGGCCCGTCGATCCCACTTAGGTCCGGGGATGCGAGCACACGCTTTCGGTTCGCCTCGAGGTCGTAGAGAAGGATCGTCGAACTCCCCTCACCATCAAAACCACGCCAGACGATGTACCGCCCGTGGATGTCGGGCGTCGCACTATTCGACCCCGACTCGTCCAGGACGAGCTCATCCCCGGTGTTGAAGTCGTACAGATAGATGTCGAAGCGATTGTCTGGACAATTGGAGCATCCGGCTCTTCTCGTTCCCAGCGTCGGGCTGTTCCGGTTGTCTGCCCAGACGACTCTGTCATCATGCACGCCACCCAACCACTGCGCCCCTGGAGCTTCAACCACTGCTATCTCCTCGTCCACTTCCAAGTCGTAGGCGTAGATGTCGAAGTGGGTGTAGTGCTCGCCTAACTCGTTCCTGTTGTCGTTCCAGACCAGCCTCTTTCCGGAAAGCTGCAGTCCGTTTCGCTTCGCGGGAGTCTCGGTAATCCGGCGCCGCTCGCCGGTATTCAGATCCAGCACAAATATGTCGTCGGCCATGCTCCGGCTCTCAGTTGAATTGTTGTCGGTCGTCTCGGTCCCTCTGCTCTGGTCGGTCCACGCGACGAGGTTTCCGGATATGACGGGTTGATGCTTCCTGTGTCCGTCATCGGTGAGCTGGCGCGCCTTTCCTGTGCTAACGTTCACCAGGAAGACCTCTCCGTGCTGGTCGACTCCCACCGATTGGTCTCCTGAGAGATCGGTTGGTCTGTAGCCCGAGTTTAACGTGACGACCTTCAAGGCCGTCAGGACGATTGGTGTTGGTCGCGGAGGTATGGGAGGAGTGTACGGAGGTGGGGTAGGTGTCGATGTCGGTGAACTCGTTGGGGCGAGTGCCCGAGGTGTGGTGTGTGGAGATGGAGTTGCTGGCAGTGTCGTCTCGGCCGACGCCGACTCGCCAGGCTCCAATGTCGGACTGGCGGCCGGAACAGCCTGGCACGCCATGACTGCCACCGCCACCACGAACACAAGCATGTATCTCTGATGCATTCCACTCTCAGAGTAACACTCTCAGCTTCCAACAGCGAAGCGAGCCTACAGTACGCGCATTGCTAGCGAGGCTGCCGATCACCAGCCCATGTGTTCCTCTAAATTAAGGCGGATTCCACGGCCTAGCTCGGTTCCGTTGCCGGGGCTGTAGTCTGCTGACAGGCCAAGCCGGCCACGAGCAAGGTAGCGATGAAGATAAATCGTATGTCCATAGTTCGTTTCATTTTTGCCACCTCCTTGTGGTGCTTGGGCGGTTTCCAACACTTCCATATCTGGCTTGCTGCTTTCTCCTGACCTGGACTCCAGTCCTGTCGTTCCGCCATTAGGGGAAGTCGTCGTTCGCCTTGTGATGCTTGTACCGTCGTTCGCTTTCTGATAATCCCAGCTTACGCAGTCCTCTCCCAATACCTGTAATTGATTTTTCCGTCCTTTTGAGCCTCCTTGAGGGCTCTGGCGGTTCCGAACGCTCCTGCGCCCGGACAGAGTTCTACGTCCTTCAGCGATCGTCACTTGTCTGCCCGAGAAAGTGGATACTCCTGAACACGGCGACTGCAATCCGCTGTTGCTCCAGCGTCAGATATTCGCCGACGAGGTGTAGGTTGGGACCACCCGACTTATGGAAGAAGGCGCCGGTGTACCCGGCGCCGGGGTTCATGGAAATGAGCAGTCGTGCTCTAACCCCACTGATGTTTTCATAGCCCATGGCATAGGTGCGCGCCCGATCGTCGGACGGAGCCAAACTCCAAGAGGATCCGCCGTAGTCGAAGGTCAGCCGCGCCCCATCGCCTACCACCTCTCCGAAGTAGGCATCGCCTACCACCCCTCCGATGTAGGAATCGATACCATTGAGCTCATGTAGCTCCCACCCGGGAGGTAGGCGCAGAGAGAATCCCGCCTGGTTCGGCCATCCCGGCACGTCCACCAGCCTCCATTCCACCGACGCTTTTGCATCTGCAACAGTGTGTGGAATGACTCCTATGACGCTCACTGATCGCCCGGTGTGCTTGTCAACGACGACACGTTCTCCCAATGGCTCTTGAATTTTGACCTCAACGGCGTCTTGGCAGTCCAAACGACCTAGTAGAAATGGATGGGAATCGACAACCACCTCAACCTGCACATCGACATCCGTCTCCCGCAGCACAGATACTTCTGGGTGCTTGAGACAGGAGTCGACAATGAGCACAAGCCTGTTTGGAGAATACAATTCTGCTTCGGCCACACTCACTGCGCTGCGCCATGTGTATCCACCGAAGCCAATAAGTAGGAACAACCCAGCCACTACAACCACCAACCCGGTCACCACAACTGCGACAATTAGCGATTTTGGACGCCCAGATATAAATCCACTTAAACCTGAACTGTTAGTCATAAGCCGACATTCCCCATATTGGGAGTCTTCAGGCTCAAAGGGCAGTCCAAACGAGATGATGGCATGATATTCGGGTCCTGCAAGGCCATTCAATCTCCGGTCTATCCAATAAGGGATGCGATTCTCGCCGTGAACCATGCTTCTTGTCCGTCTTTGTCGTCTTCGGGTCCCCCGCCAGTGGGGTGAAGGCGCATTGAAGACAAGCCGACTCCCTGGAGCGCTCTCCCTCTTGGCAAGATCGTGGTTGTACCCTCCCTCAGCTTGGCGCCGGTGATAACCGGCCGATACGATCCAACACTCCCTCGAACAACCGTCGAGGAACCGACACCTCGGACAACTGAAAGATCAATCGACGGGAGTGCCGCACCAGACGACCTCCCATCTTGATCAGCTTAACCTGCACGCTCCGCAGCGACCAGTGCCTGACCGCCTTGGGCAGACACAGCCGGCGAAGGAAGTTCCCAAGGTTGTACGCCAGAATGAACAGAGACAGACGCACCCGGTTGGCCGCGAACCGATGGCATGACAGCCGAGTCCAGTTCAGGGCGTACTTCCCCTCCTTGATCCACTGCTCGGCCGTCCCACGACCATTGTAGAATCGCACCACTCCTTCGGGGCCAGCCGTCATGTTCGTGACGATGAAGCCCACCCGAGGGAACATCTCTCCCCTATGCCACTCCACCTTGGCCACCACACGCCGAGCGCGGTCCCAACTCTCAGCACGATACCAGAAGTCGTCGTATAGGATCACCGGACGTTTCGGCGGCCTCCCCGCAGGTCGTATCAGCAAGGGAGCGATCTCGTATTGCAGCACCTTGTTGCTCGGCAACCGTATGGCGTAGAAGACTCGCCGCTCCTCCAGGTACTCATAGATGTCCGGCTTAGCGAATGCGGCATCGGCCCGAAAGTACCGGCGCACTCCTGTCGACCCGTAGCGAGACAGGATCGGATCCAATACATCACGTCACCTGTGCGCGCTATGTACGTTCCCCGCGCGGAGCATCGCTCCCTCGCAGTCACCGAACTGGTTGAACACGAACAAGGGGTGATAGCACGTGCTCCCAAAGTGTCCGTTGTACGACGCTCCCTCCTGTTCTCCATGTACCGGGCTCTCCGAACTGTCCATGTCCAAGATCACCCGCCGCTGCGGCGTGCGCGACATAGCTCCGTCCACCCACTCAGTGTTCAGTCGATCCAACCCTTCCACGTTGCCGTCTTGGGTAAGCACCTCGGTCTCGAACCGGCTCATGGTGTTGGTGCTGGCGGCCGGTCTTTCAGGACCACCTCGCCGTCCAACGATGATCCGCATCGTCGGATCTTCGGCCAACCGTTCAGCGTCGTTGGTATCCTCGTAGCCTGCCAGACGACTGTATACCAACTGCCTGAGAAGGCCCACCAATCGGTGCTGCACGTTACGACCGCCCCGAGTATCCTGCAAAACACTCACTCGCCGTCTCTGTCAGTCCCAGCGCCTCATCCAACTCGTGGCAGGCCAGCAGCCCGGCGTCTGAGGTGATGGTAGCGCCGCGAAACTCCAACCGTACACGTCGGTCGAAACGGAGCGTGGCGCGGGGGTTGGTGCTTTCACCCATTGGGTGCCTCCAAAGTGGGTACGTAATCAAGATCTAAAATAGTCGATCACGACCAGTCTAGCACTCATGATGACTGCTATGATCCGCTATTCGGCTACATTAGATAGTTCTGTTGCTGATTACGGCAAGCCCTGCAGGGTTGATATGGGAAGTGTGGGATAATTGGATACCCGATAAGACGACTCTAGTATTGACACCCCACTGGGCCATGATTTCAAACGTTTCCACCCTATCACCCAACTGCATCGGTTCGCGGGAGGTGCTTAGCAATTCAACCGTGCTTTTCAACCACGACAAAGGCCCCGTCACTACAAAGAACCACCCCGAGGCCCAGGCGAACCGACGCAAGGCCAAAGCTAGGCTTGCCTCGTCCTCAGTTCCAATTAGTTCAGTGGGCGGGTTGAAGGAGAAGAAGACTGCCAGAATAGTAATGATGAAAAACAGAACGGCGGTTGGCGCCCTAAACGGAACTTCAAATGACGGCACGGTCCCTCTCCTGTTCAAGAATAGCGCGGTGCTTCCTCTCTTGATTGCGGGTGATCTGTATTACCAGCACGAACAGCAGGATAGCTGCAAGAAGGTAGAGGACACGTTGGACTATGTAATACTCGGTTGCCCCAATAAAGGCACTCGCAGTCTCGGCTTGGGAATACATCTGAGACACCATCATATTCATCACGGACGAACTTACTATCCACAAGGCCCACCAAAAGCCGAGCAACCGCGAAACAGGAGCAAGACCCCATGAATCAATATCGTACTGTGGATGACTTCCCTTCCAAATCTCTTTCATCGCCTGATAAGGTCGGAACCACCACACGACGGGGATGAGCCAATATCCGATTGTCCATTTTGGAGTGTAGTGTTGCGTCACCTGCAAAGCACTCAGATTTTTCGATACTCGGTAATTCCACATTAGGAACGTTATGCCGACTGCCAACAACGCCCAGAAATACAAGACAGAAACCGATGCCTGTAGCTCATCGCTGGAGACAAGCTCGGCCTGCGTCACAGCTTCGCCGGCCTCGGCGCGCACAAGCAACTCTCTTTGGCCGCAAGTTGAGAATGTGGACACCAACATAACGATCCCGAACACAGCCAATAGAACTTCGGTCGCGACCGCTCTCCATCTAGGTGAGCGGAAGGTGTCTTGCGGTAACTCGTTAGCCTCGGATGCCAAATCGTCAGAAATAGACCCCATGACAGGAACCCCCTCACGGCATGGATGTAGGTTGCCGTGCCAAGTGGCTCCCTGCGTCTTGCACCGAAAGGGGGCATGGAGCGGCAATCCCGCATCCAATTACCCATTCAAGGGGCTAAACGCAGACAGTAGGAACCACTTGGCGGGGCGATGCTATCAAAGACAAGTCCCTAAAGCAAACGGAACCTGGTGGACCTGAGACGTGACGCATTTAATATTGGAGGTCCCATCGATGGTCGGGATAGCGAGTCTCAGACCGCGGCAATGGAGTCGACTGTGCTTGACTCGGCTTATAGTCACTTCCCCGCCTTATCTCCATTTGCCAAGTCAAACATATGCCTTCGGGACACGGAACAGACCGATGCAGCTGGAATTTAGACCATATCAGTCAATCGGGCAGTGCTACAGTTGTAGTGCCCAACCTTTTCGAAGCTTGCTTCAGTCACCACACCGAAGACATCCAGCCATGGAGGGCACTGACACCCACGTTGCGCTACGATTCAACCGCCGGATGCCGGATGGGACTCGCGTTCCACACCGCCCTTGGCGGCAGGCTTACTGGATGTGGGATAAAATGTGGGATATTACCTCAATACACCCGCAATACGTATTGAGATTAGATTCCTCACTTCGCTCCGCTGCGTTCGGAATGACAGTGGCGGAGTTTTGTATAGGGCTCCAAGAGCGGGAGTCCAGGATGATGAGGTGTGGATTCCCGCCTGCGCGGGAATGACGGTAATAGATCTGTAGTCTGCACTTCTCTCGATTCTCAGTTAGCCTTGCCTACCGTATGGTACGATGTGCTACCGACCGAGGAGTCACCATGACGACGCCTGGACTGATAACGCTCATAGGATCGGGGGAGACCGCGCCGAGCGGTCGCGCTCTCTACGAACCGGCGTTTGACAGGCTGCCGAAACCGGTGAAGGTCTCGATCATGGAGACGCCGGCGGGGTTCGAACTGAACTCGCCGCACGTGGCGAGTAGAGTATCCGATTTCATCCAACACAGGCTGCAGAACTACAAGCCTGACGTGACCGTGGTCCCGGCGAGGCGTCGCGACGCGGAGTTCGGCACGAACAACCCGGACATCCTGCGCCCCCTTCTCGAAGCCGACTGCATTTTCATGGGGCCGGGGAGTCCCAGCTACACCGTGCGTCACCTGACGGGTAGCTACGCATGGGACATGATGAAGGCGCGTCACCGCCTCGGCGCGTGTTTGACATTCGCCAGCAGCGCCGCCATCGCAATTGGCGAGACGGCTGTCCCCATCTATGAGATATACAAGGTCGGCGACGACCCGCACTGGATACCGGGGCTCGATCTGCTCGGTCCCCTCGGACTCAGGATCGCCTGCGTCACACACTGGAACAACACGGAGGGGGGAGCGAACCTGGACACGAGCCGGTGCTACATCGGCCGGGCCAGACTGGAGACTCTTCTCCCCGCCCTCTCGAACGGCACCGTCGTGGTGGGTGTGGACGAGCATACCGCTCTCACGCTCGATTTTTCGGAGATGATGTGCAGGGTCTTGGGCAAGGGTACGGTCACACTTGTAGATGACGGGACCGAGCGGGTATACAAGACGGGCTCAGACTTCCCTATGAGCGAGCTGGGCGATGTCCGCATCCCGGACGCTTTTGAGGGCATCAGCCCGGACGTGTGGGCGGAGACCGTTGCGGCCCAGCAGAGGCAGGAGGAAGTCGTATCGGAGCTACCCGTCGAGGTCGCGGCGCTCATCGCCGAGCGCGAGGAGGCACGACGCATGAAGCAGTGGGACAGGGCGGACGCGCTGCGCGACCAAATTGCGGAGATGGGCTACATCGTGACCGACACGCCCGAAGGGCCTCAGTGGGAGGTCGCGTAGCCCCGCCTCAGCACTACGCGACGCGACCGGAGAAGACCGAATGACGCAGAAACGCATCGCGCCGTATGGCACGTGGAAGTCGCCGATCACGGCAACCGCCATCGCCTCCGAGTCGTTCGGACTGGCGCAGGTAGCCATAGACGGTGAATACCTGTACTGGACTGAGACCCGCCCGTGGGAAGGCGGGCGAAGCGTCATCGTGCGGCAGCCGGCGTACGGCGAGACGAGCGACGTGACTCCTGCGGGCTTCAACGTTCGGAACCGCGTTCACGAGTACGGCGGCGGCGCATTTGCGGTGCATGATGGCATCGTGTACTTCACGAACGACGCGGACCAGCGGGTGTACTCGCAGATGCCCGGTGAAGCTCCGACTCCCCTGACTCCAGATGACGCGCGGCGATACGCCGACCTCGAATTCGACCACCGCCACAACCGCATCCTGAGTGTATGCGAGGACCACTCCGAACCCGATGCGGAATCCACGAACACAGTCGTCGCCATCGACACTGCCGGCGGCGAGATCGAGACCATCGCCCAGGGCAACGACTTCTACTCTGCGCCCCGCGTCAGTCCAAACGGCGACCTGGTCTGCTGGATTGCATGGGACCACCCCAACATGCCGTGGGAGGAAACGGAACTGTGGGTGGCCGACGTGGACGCCGACGGCAGAACCGCGAACGTGCGACTAGTAGCGGGGGAGGCCAGGGAGGCCATCGGCGAACCGCAGTGGTCGTCGGATGGGACGTTGTACTTCGTCTCCGACCGGACGGGATGGTGGAACCTGTACCGCTGGGACGGCGGGGATTCGGCAACGAATATCTGCCCGATGCAGGCGGAATTCACGGGGCCGCAGTGGCAGTTCGGGGGCGCGCGCTACGGGTTCGCGGCGGACGACGATCTCATCTGCTCCTATGCGCAGGAAGGATTCTGGCGCATCGCGCGTCTCGACTCTTGTTCAGGCGAACTTGAGCCGTTCGATCTCCCGTTCACGGACCTGGCGCGAGGGGCATTGAAGGTCGGGAACGGCTGGGCGGCGTTCATCTCCGGGTCTCCCACGCAGCCCAAGTCGGTCGTGAAGCTCGACTTGAAGACGGGAGCGCACACGGTGGTCGTGGAGTCGTCGTCGCTTGATGTGCCCGCGAGCTATTTTTCGGTGCCGGAGAGTATCGAGTTTCCAACTGAGGACGGCGAGACGGCCCACGCCTTCTACTACCCGCCGACCAACCCCGACTTCGAAGCCCCGGCCGACGAACGGCCCCCCATGATCGTCATAAGCCACGGCGGACCAACGGGTGCGACTTCGGCAACCCTCGACCTGGAGACACAGTTCTGGACGAGCAGGGGGTTCGCCGTCCTCGACGTGAACTACGGGGGCAGCACAGGCTACGGGACGGAGTACCGGCGGCGTCTGAACGGTCGCTGGGGCATCGTCGACATCGACGACTGCGTGAACGGCGCGAGGTATGCGGTGTCATCCGGGCGGGCGGACGGCGACCGTCTCATCGTGCGTGGAAGCAGCGCAGGCGGGTACACGACGCTGGCGTGCCTCGCCTTCCGCGACGTGTTCAAGGCCGGGGCGAGCTACTACGGCATCGGCGACCTGGAGACGCTCGCCCGTGACACGCACAAGTTCGAGTCGCGCTACCTCGACTCCCTGATCGGGCCCTACCCCGCCGAGCGCGACGTATACGTCCAGAGGTCGCCAATTCACTACGTGGACGACATCACCTGTCCGGTGATACTGTTTCAGGGGCTCGAGGACGAGATCGTGCCGCCGAGCCAGGCCGAGACGATGGTAGAGGCCGTCAAGCGCAAGGGCATTCCCGTCGCCTACGTCGCATTCGAGGGTGAGCAGCATGGATTTCGCAAGGCCGAGAGCATCGAGGCCGCGCTGCATTCAGAGTTGTACTTCTACTCGCAGGTGTTCGGCTTTGTACCGGCGGAACAGGTCGAACCCGTCCCCATACACAATCTCACCGCATAGGGAAGAGCGCGATGGCAGCATATGAGCTAGCGTCCAAGAGGGTCAGTCTCCAGGAGACGGACGACCCCATCGAATACTACTTCGAGCAGGGCTGGACGGACGGCTTGCCCGTCGTCCCGCCGACTGCCGAGAAGATCGGCGCGTTCCTCGACTCCGCAGGCAGATCGCCGAGCGAGATTCTCGGCACCGAGCCGGTGCGGGGCAGGGTTGTCACTGTGGAGAAGGTCGCCATCAACTCGGTTATGGCAGGATGCCGCCCGGAGTATTTCCCCGTCGTGCTCGCCACCATCGAGGCGATGCTGGAGCCGGAGCACAACCTCCACGCCGTGACAGTAAGCACGATGGGGGCAGCGCCGCTGCTGGTAGTCAACGGGCCTGTGGTAAACGAGATCGGACTGAACTCCGGCGTGTCGGTTTTCGGGCCGGGAAATCGCGCCAACGCCACCATCGGGCGGGCGGTCCGGCTCACGATCATGAACGTGACCGGGGCGGTGCCCGGCGACCTCGATCAATCGAGCCTCGGACACGCGGGGAAGTACACGTGGTGCATCGCGGAGGACGAAGAGACCAGCCCGTGGCAGCCGATTCACGTCGACCGGGGCTATGCCTCCAGCCAGAGCACCGTGACGGTGTTCCCCGGCCTGTCGCCCATCCAGGTGTCCAACCTCGGTGGCGGATCGCCGGAGGCGGCGCTGAAGAGCGTAGCGGACGGCCTGTTCGTGGCCGGCCCCGGCAACGCCGAGATCGTAGTCGTGCTCACTCCTGAGAGCATCGGACACATCGAGGCCGGAGGATGGTGGAAGGAGCAGGTGGCAGAGTACCTGTGGGAGCGCAGTCGACGGACGGCAGGGGAGTGGGAGGAGCACGGATATCCCACAGGCAACCCCGATGCCGATGAACTTGTAGGCGTGACAACTAGTTGGGAAGGAATCACGGTTATCGTAGCCGGGGGCAAGGCCGGATCGTTCTCAGCGGTCATCCCGCTGTGGGGCGGCGGATCGAACTCGCGCTCCGTCTCAAAGGTGATTCGTTCGTAGTATAATGGCCGACACGGCCAAGGGAGGTGACATTCTATGACGACGATGTTGGAAGTGTTCGACCCGACGGTTGACCCGATACCCGCGCATGGAGTGGTAGCCAAGCGCCCCGACACGCTGAACGGGGCCGTAGTAGGCCTCCTGGCGAACGGCAAGAACAACGCCGACGAGCTCCTCGAAATGGTGCACGACGTTCTCGCCGACCAGTTCGAGTTCAAGGCCGTCATCGCCCGCAACAAGGGCAACGCCTCTCGCCCCTGCCCCACCGACATCGTGGATGATCTCGCCTCAAGCTGCGACGTGGTGATCACCGGGAACGGCGACTGAGGGTCCTGCTCATCGTGCAGTGTGCACGACGGAATCACCCTCGAAAAGGCCGGACTGCCGACGGCGGTGATCTGCACGGAGCCGTTTATACCGAGCGCCCGCGCAATGGCGAAGATCCAGGGCATCCCCGATTACCCGTACATCATCCTGCCGCACCCGCTGGGCAGCCTGACGCCGGGTGAGCTGCGCAGCCATGCGGTGAAGATTGCGCCCGAGGTGCTGAGTATCCTGCTGGGGAAGGGGTAGAGGGCGTTGACGTCTCCCGTCATTCCCGCGAAGGCGGGAATCCAGAACGGGTGGCGCATATGTTCCGAAGCGAGAATAGATTCTCGCCTTCGGAGACCTTGCGAAACTCCGACCACTGTCATTCCGAACGCAGCGGAGCGAAGTGAGGAATCTAGAGTCTTTGCTTCGAGAACGGGCCTCGTTGTTGGACATGCGCCGTGACGCATCGGCATAGAACTTAGATTCCTGGCTACGCTCGGAATGACAAACCATTTACGTTGTTGAGATACGTTCAGATTGAGTGTGTCGCCTATACTTGGAGACAACTCTGGATTCCCGCCTTTGCGGGAATGACGATCTGAGCGGGGAAACCGGACCGCCCCGTGAGCGCCTAAACGCCCGCCCACTTCAGTCGAACCCGACCCCCTCAGGCTATCGCCCGCCCAATCGCCAGGCCGGCGAAGGCGGCGGCGAGACCGACGGCGACGCTTCCGCCGAGGTTGAGGGCCGCCCGCCCGATGTCGCCCGACTCGAAGCTCTGTGTCGTCGCGACGGCAAGCGTCGAGAAGGTCGTGTACGAGCCGAGGAACCCCACGGCCAGGAACAGCCTGTGCTCGGTGGGGAATTCGCCTCGCGGCTCCCAGAACGCGATGAGCAACCCAAGTATGAACGACCCCGTGATGTTGGCGACGAAGGTGCCGACGAGGGTCGAACCCATGAGATTCATCACGGCGAGGTTGACGGCGTGACGCGATATCGCTCCCAGCGCACCGCCGCAGGCTACGTACACCCACTCAATCAATTGAATTCACTACAACACGAACCGTGGCTATTGGGTCGTTGGTCTGACGCCTGCGTACTGGCAGACGGAACACCTCAGTATTTCCACGTCCGTATCCTTCACGTTCTGTAGGGAGTGCAACGTTTGCTTCTTGCAGTTGACGCATTTGTATCCCCTGCCCTTTCCAGGATTTACAGGGGCAGTTACCCGCCATCCTACGAATCCGCAGATTGAGCACTCCATTAGTGCGTCACCGCGCAGAGTAAGCCTGTCACAGAATGGGCACTTTTTACCTCTTGGCATGTAGATCTCCTAGTAGGGTACTGCCACAATCTAAAGTCTAAGGATTCTATAGGAGGTTATAGTTGTGGACAACCAATTGAACTGGAGAACCTGCGGAGTAGTTCAAGTTGGTCATCATTGGCTCTCCCGTCTCAGAGTTCGAGAAATCTAGTAGTCCGATCATATGCCGCTAAAGAGGTGAGTCGCAAGCTTGATAATCGACAGGGCAGCGAATAAAGTGACGGAGGACTCGCCACTCTCTAAAGGCGTGTATGCGAATACTGAAGGGTGGCCTCATGCCACTTTGAGACCGCATACACGTGATGTTGGAACTTGCGGCGAGTACCACCATCGTTCGCCTCAAGGGGGTTCCAGTTGAAGCAGGTATTGATTGCTGCGGTATTGGTTGTCGTAGGTCTGTTGGCAGCAGCTTGTTCTTCTGGCCTGTCGGATGAGGTAGATTCTACTCCGCAACCCAATACAGTCGAAACAGTTCTGGTTACACCTGTTCCTACGTGGACGCCGAATATCCCCACTGCAACGCCAGCAATTGTTGATAGGCAGTTGGTTCCGCTTACGCCGAAGGTTATGGCTCCAACGCCTCCTGGAAGACCAACGGCAACTATAATTCCAGAGAGCCAAGCAGGTGCAGAAAAGGTCATTTTGTTTGAAGCAACAGCTTGGCAGTTTTGCACTGGATTTCTCAATAATGAGGCGGATGAGACGCTGATTGTAATCCTGCTAGGCATGAAGGAGAATCCGTTAGGTGACGAGAATGCCAAGCGAGTGCATAAGTTGCTCGTGGCTACGATGACTACGGCATCGACTGAAGAGGAGGCGAAGCAGTTAGCTGGTCAGACTTACAGGGCGTGTGAGCAGTGGCGGTCGGAAGACCCGCAACCGGCGTGGTTGACCCCGACAGCAATGAATGCGGTTGACTTGTCGAGATTACCTGAGGCTAATCAACTGCAAAGACAAATCATGGTTGGGTCGCCCTTGAGTGCTGGAGATGAGGAGGATACCCCAACTCTGACATCCGTACCTACTCCTATTTCAGTTGCAAGTGGTGCTTGTTCCCCGGTTGATTTCTCCGAGATTCACGAGTCGGTGAGATTCTACGCGAGGGCGGTGGCATGCATAGAGGCGGATAACAGGCAGGGGTCTGGATTCGTTGTGCGGAACACCGAATCAGGCGATGGGTACTTATTGACCAATGCTCACGTGGTGGGAGATGCTCCTGATAACGTGGCGGTATATTTGGAGAATGTTGCTTACAGTGGTGAGTTGCTAAGGGTCAGTGGCGAGCGAGATTTGGCGATGGTACGCATCTGCTGCGGCGATTTTGTTGTGCTCAATCGGGCTAATCGAGGTGAATTCACAGGCGAATCAGTAGAGGCACTTGGATTCCCTGGTGGGGAGTTTACTGCATCTCATGGAATAGTGAGAGGGGTGCTCCATCGTGGACTGAACACATATCTTGAGCATACTGCTGACGTACAACCAGGAGGAAGTGGTGGGCCGATAATGGCATTCCCGTTGAAGGCCATACTGAGGGCAAAGGAAGGGAAGGGGTGGGACTTAGAAGAAGGGGAGTCATTGGTTGTGTTGGGAGTTACCTCGGCTAAATCTACGGAGTACGATTACACCACGTACACCATCTTTCAAAGGGATGTGAGCGCATTCGTAGGTGTTGATTGGTGAGGAGCATGATAGTATCGCATTGATAACCGCGTGTTGATCTAATGCGGTGCCGACTAGGGATGGAAGTAGGCACCTCTTCTGCGGCGTAGAAACTAGCCAATAAGCGCCACCTACCCGATCACGTCCTTTGTGCTCGGGACGTTGCTCATCCTGCGCTCGTCGCGTTCGGCGGCGATGCGCATGGCACGGGCGAGGGCCTTGAATATCGCCTCGGCCTTGTGGTGGTTGTTCGCGCCGGACAGCAGTCTGACGTGCAGGTTGAACTTGCCCTCGAGCGCGAAGCTCTCGAGGAAGTGGTGGACCAGGCTGCCGGACAGTCCGCCGAGGTCGGCCTCGCCCATGGAGGCGTCGATGACCGCGTAGCCGCGACCGCTGAGATCGACGGCGACGAATGCCAGTGTCTCGTCGAGCGGCACGAAGGAGTGTGCCGTGCGGGTGATCCCGCGCGCGTCGCCAACGGCCTCATTGAGCGCCCGGCCCAAGCAGATCGCCGTGTCCTCGACCAGGTGGTGCCACCCGACCTCGATGTCCCCCTGCGCCTCGATTTCGAGGTCGATGAGGCCGTGCCTCGAAAGCTGGGCCAGCAGGTGATCGAACATGCCGTTGCCGGTCTTGATGTTGTAATCTCCTACCCCATCAAGATCGATTGAAACGGATATCTGAGTCTCACCCGTCCGGCGGTCTATGTTGGCTTTCCTCGACTCCATTCCCACACCTCGTGATTCGTATCCCGCGTACATCTGCGCCTGCCGAGTTAGACGAACTCCTGCAGCGCGGCCACGACCGCGTCGGTGTCGCTCGGCGTCCCGACGGAGATCCTGAAGAAGTCGCGCAGGCGCTTGGAGCTGAATTTCCGCAGGAAGATGCCGCGCATCGCCATATTCTCGAATATCTCCTCGGCGCGACCGGGCTGGAACTCGCAGAGCACGTAGTTCCCGCCGGACGGCCATGGCTCCACGCCCGGTATGCCGTTGAGCAGCTCAATCAGGCGCTCGCGCTCGCTGACGATCAGGTCGCGGTTCCTGTCAAGGTAGTCCGCGTCTTCGAGGGTCGCCATGAGCGCGGCCTCCGATGCGGTCGTGACGTTGTACGGCTGCTTTATGTCGATGATGTGATTGACCAGCGTCGGCGACATGATGCCGTAGCCGATGCGAAGACCCGCGATTCCCGCCCATTTGCTCATCGTGCGCAGGACGATCAGGTTATCGTGGTCTTCCACCATCGAGGCCGCCGTGGAGCCGGAGAACTCCCAGTATGCCTCGTCGATAACGACCAGTAGACCGGTCTCGACGAGCCCCTCGATCTGTTCGGCAGTCGCCACGTTCCCGGTCGGGTTGTTGGGCGAGCAGAGGAAGATGATCTTGGCCCTCTCGTCGATGGCCTCCTTCACTGCGTCCACGTCGACGTCGAATTTCTCGTCGCGCTGCACCATGACGGTCTCCGCGCCGTTCACCCTTGCGTCGAAGGAGTACATGCCGAAGGTCGGCTCGCTGTCGATAATCTTGTCGCCCGGCTCGATGACCAGCCGGAAGATGAGGTCGATGATCTCGTCGCTCCCCGCGCCCGCGATGATCCGTTCCACGGGCACGCCGGTGAACTCCGAGAGTGCCGCCCGCACCTTGCGCTGGAACGGGTCGGGATAAATGTTGTACGGGACGCCGGCGACCGCCTCCGCGACCTTGGGAGAGAAGCCGTAGGGGTTCTCGTTGGCGTTGAGTCGAACGATCTCCTCCTCGGTGATGCCGGCCTTGCTCGCCTGCAGCTCAGGCGGGTCGGCCGGGCTGAAGGTCTCGATCTCCCGAAGGTGAAGTCTTATGAAGCTCTTGAGGTCAATACTGCTCATATCTCTTCTTCCGATAGTTCGTCTCTGATTTCGGCTGCCTCGGCGTGGGCGGTGAGTCCCTCCGCCCTACCCAGCACCGACGCCGCATGGCTGATCTCGGCCGCTCTCCGCTCGCTGATGCCGACGACCGGGCTGAACTTGAGGAATGACCGCACGCTCAGCCCAGACCCGAATCGCGCCGTCCCGCTCGTGGGCATCACGTGACTCGGCCCCGCCACGTAGTCCCCAAGCACCTCGTGCGAGAAGTCCCCGAGGAAGACGGCTCCCGCGTTCCTGACGCTGCCGACGTGGCTCCACGGGTCCCGCACCATCAGCGAGACGTGCTCGGGGGCGAAGGCGTTGACCAGCTCGAATGCCTCGTCCAGATCGGCGACGACCGCGATGAGTCCCTGCTCCTCGACCGAGCGGGCCGCCATCTCCGATCGGTCCAGCCTGCCCAGTCGCACCTCTATCTCCGAGTTTACGCTCTGCGCGAGCGTGTCGGAAGTCGTTATGAGTACCGGTTTCGCGAGAATGTCGTGCTCGGCCTGAGCGAGCAGGTCCGCCGCGCACAGGGTCGGGTTGGCGTGCCCGTCGGCGATCACGAGCGTCTCCGTCGGACCGTACAGCCCGTCGACGCCGACCTCGCCGAAGACGAGCTTCTTGGCGAGCGTCGTGAAGAGGCCGCCAGGCCCGCAGACCATATCGACCCTGGGGACCGACTCGGTGCCGTAGGCCATGGCAGCGACGGCTTGCGCCCCTCCTATCTGGAGGACTCGATCCGCTCCCGCTATGTCGGCGGCTACCAGTACCACAGGATGGACGCCCCGGTCGACACCGGGATTCGTCGCGACGATGATCTCGTCCACGCCCGCAACCCTTGCGGGAATGACGGACATCAGCACCGTGGAGGGGAACCTGGCTGTTCCGCCCGGAACGTATACGCCGACGCGCTCGACCGGGTTTACCAGCTCGCCGTAACCCTCGGCGAAATCTACCCAGCTCGCCGGCCTGCTTTTTTCTTGGAACCGACGGACTCGCTCGGCGGCCAGACGCAGAGCGTCGACGACCTCGGCGTCGACCGCGTCATAGGCATTCTCGATAGCGGACGCCGGTACCTGCAGGTCACCAAGCTCAACGCCGTCGAGCCGCCTGGTTATGTCGCGCACGGCATCGTCACCCCCTTCGCGCACCCGGTCGATGATGTGCCGCGCCGTTTCCAGGGGCGTCATCGCCTTGCCGAATGCGGCTTTGGTACTTTCAAGAATAGAGGCAGGCGCGGAGTCGAGTCCCATGCCCCGTCCGGTAAGCAGGGCTGCTCTCGACTCCTCCGGCCCGCATACGATTCTCATCTCAGGTGCTCCGCGACCACTTGGGCCATGTCGGCTATGGCGTCACGCTTGAACTCCGTTAGTTTCTCCTTCGGTACCGTTTCGTGCAGCACATCCAGTGTATCAGGCATCCCGCGAATGAAGTCGGCGGCGATGGCGTGGGCCGGGTGGGACTCGTCGCCACGTGTGATCCTCATTGCCATGAATCTCAGTCGTTCCCACGTAAAATCGCGCGAAATGAACTCCGTCACCCACTCATGCCACTCGGATAGGGTGTCACCGTCGACGAAGGGAATGTCCACGCCGCCGCTGTAGCTCGCGAGCTGTGCCTTGAGGACATCCAGCCGTTCGAGGGCGAAGGTGTCGAGTTCCATCTGCATCACCCGGTCCATGACGGCTCCCTCCGCCTCCGTCTCGAACACCCCGTCGACGCCGAAGAGAGGCCGGTACATTTTCGTGATCCACGTCTCGTCCAGAATCAAATGCGTCATGTAACCGGCCATAAACGACCGGGTGGGGTCGTGTTCGGTCGCGGCAAGCTGCGGATACTCCCCGTACATACCGGAAATTCCGGCCCCGACTTTGTCGAAGTCCAACGGCGCGAAGTGGTACGGCTCGCGTCCCTTGCGCGTGATCACCCGGACATCGGGCGCGGTCGATCCGAGCAAGTAATAGCCCATGTTCTCGTTCAGGACGGGAGCATCGACAAGCTGGGCGGCGAGGTATGCCATTTCCATATGTGTAGCGGGATTCGGCATGGCCGTACCTACGGCCCCTTCGCCAGGCGCTCCGCGGCCTCGGACTTCGAGTGGAACATGTAGCTCGGCTGGGTGACCGTTACGCTCACGCCGCCGATCTCACGGAGTCGGTTGACCGCGTCCAGCAGCCGTGCCTTTTCGACGATGACCGTCACGGCGTACCATGCGGTCTCATCGGCGGTATGCACCTTGGCAATCGTCGGGCCCCTCAGACCGGAGATGTCCGCGTGTTCCAGAACGTCCCGCGCGACCGATTCCTCGTCCTCCCCACGGACGTTGGCCGTGACGCTGTAGAAATTGCGAGAGTTCCGATATGCCTCGATCCGCTCGACCAAGGCCGTAGCTGGCCCGAGCTTCTCCGGGTCTTCGGAAATGCGGCGCCGGTTGCCGATCAGGCACGCCTCCGACTTGACGACCGTTCCGCCCTGGATGGTCTTCAGGCGGTTGGCGCGCATCGTCGTGCCGGTCGAGGAGATGTCGGTGATGATGTCCGCCGACCCCATTGCGGGGCTGATCTCCAACGCGCCGCTCGACGGAATCAGCGTCACGAAGTTCACCCCGTTGGCCAGAAGGAATCTCTCCGTCAGCCGCGGGTACTTGGTTGCGACCTGAAGGTGTGTCCCTTGCTGCCGGAACTCGATGGCGAGGTCGGCAAGGTCGGCCATCGACGTGACGTCCACCCACGAGTCGGGCACCTGGATGGCAAGCTCCGACTGGGCGAATCCGAGGCCCTCAATTATGATCTCGCCGTCTCCCCCCTCTCGCCGGCGCTCGAGGAAGCCGTCGCGTCCCACGATACCAACGTCGGCCATGCCCTCTTCGATCTGCAGGGGGATGTCCGCCTGTCGCTGGAAGTGGACGACCACGCCCGGCAGAGAGGGTATCTCCGCCGTGTATTTGCGTGGATTGGGCCGCGAGACGCCGATGCCGCACGCCTTCAGGAAATCGAGGGCGGGGTCGTGCAGGCTGCCGCTGCTTGGCACTGCGAATCTCAGCACGCTAGACCCCTTACTCCGACCTGCTTGTCATGGCGGCGACCACCCTGTCGAGCCGAAGGGCGAACCCCATCGCGGGAACGTCCTCGTCGCCACCGAGTGCCTTGACGAGCCCGTCGTAACGTCCGCCGCCTCCAACCGTGATCGGTCCGTCTCCCCCGTCGCAGGAAATCTCGAACACGATGCCGGTGTAGTACGCGATGCCGGGTACGAAGGCGAGATCGAGTACGACGTTGGAGAGAGGCACTCCCCGCCCCGGAAGTTCGTCGAAGAGCTCACGGAGGCCGTCTACCGACGCTGGGTCGGCGCCGTGCGCCCGGAGAATATCTCCCGCCTTCGGAAGCGTCTCGTCGGGCGCGCCGCTGACCTTCGAGAGGTCTGCCACAAGCGCAAGAGCGCCAGCCAGCTTGTCGGGACTGTCGGCGCGCTGCAGCTTTCTCAGCAGCCGCTCGACGATCTGCTCGGTCGTCCTGCGACCGACGGGACTCGACACCGAGTCGGACAGCATATCCCGTACGAACTGCCGCGTAACCTCCGCCCCGTTCTCCGTCGCCACCGGCGCCGCATCTCCGCTATCGCGGGCGCGGACGAGGCCCATGTCCTCCGCGAGGCCCACGAGGTCGTCGACGGATGTGGAACCGGTCTTCAACTCGTCCATGTGCGCGAATACGAAGCCCTTGGTCGCGTCGGACAGGCCATGCGCGTCCAAAACGCGGTTCAGCAGGCCCGTGTCGCCGATGCGTACCGTCCATCCGCTCAGGCCAAGCTCCTCGACTCCGCCGCATGCAATCGAGAGTATCTCGGCGTCGGCCCCGCTCCCTGAAAGCCCGATGAGCTCCGTGCCGACCTGCGTGAACTGGCGCAGGTCTCCGCCGTCGAGGGAGTGGTGGCGAAAGACGGGGCCGCAGTAGCGCAGGCGCGCCGGGGCGCCGAGTTCGGCTGTATGTTCGATGTAGTGGCGAATGACCGAGGGTGTGATCTCCGGCCGCAGACTCACTCGATTGCCACCGGGGTCGTCGAAGGTATAGAGCATCCCCGACAGCTCGCCGCCCGACTTGCGGACGAATAGCTCCGCGTCCTCGACGATTGGGGTGTCGATAGGCGCGTAGCCGCGGCTTGCGTAGTATGCGCCGAGAGCGTCGACGATCTTCGCCGACCGCTCGAAAGAGCCGCCGGTCACGTCCGCCATGCCCGGCAGGCTGAGGATCTGGCTGCTTGGCATCTCTACCTTCCCGCGAGATAGTATATCAGCGCGGAGCGGCCATTCAATGAAATTTCGCCTCTGCGGGCAGTCGCAACCCGCTTAGCAGCGTCTGTCCCTCACTCCTCCTGACGCACAGGCCTGCCGTCGGCGTCGAGGAACTCAAAGTGCGGGTTCCCACGCCTGTCAATTCTGATCGCGACGCGGTCGTTCCCGTCGCCGTCCATGAGGACGAGGCTTGGCAAGCCCTCCTCGTCCACCTCGACGGACACCCGCGCCTCCCCATAGGGGCCGGTGAAGTCGAGTACGGGCGTGTTCCCCTCCGCGATCCCAATGGAGACCCGTGGCTCCCCCGCCAGATCGTACAGACCCAGCGTCGGAAAACCTTCCTGGTCCAGGTCCAACGACGCGCGGAGGGAGCCTCGCAGGTCGTACAGCGACAGCGTGGTCGATCCCATCTCGTCGCTGACGGCGAGCTCGGCCACGTTCTGACCATTAGGGTCGAGCAACATCAGTCCCGACGCCTCTTCCTGCGTCCCGATGATCACCCTGGGCCGTCCCTCATCATCGACCACCTCGAACCGTTTCGCGCGAATTACCTCTTCGACCATGACATGCCTCCGATAGCAGTAGGACGTGCATAGCATAGGGCAAAGGGGCGCGTTCTTCCAATACACCGGGAGCGACCTTGCATAAGGGCAATTGGCTTACTGCGCCGAAATTGCTACGATGTGTTTACACGGAGAATTGGTGACTCCGAAAAATCCCGGCAGGGGGATGCCACGGATCAGGACTTGGATACCACCGAACGTAACCGCATTGAAGATCAGCTTTTGAATCCACAACGCAAAGCTGAAACTGACTGGTTCAAGAAACTCGCCACCGTGGAAAAGGCTAAGGCCATCCGTCGCGAGGCCCAGAAGGCAAGACAGGACAAGCCAATTACATTCTCCGGTCATAACGGTCGGTCGAGGTCAAATTAGTCCGATGCCAGTGGAGAATGAACAGCAGGAAGAGTCGGCAAAGGAAATTTCTACAGCATACGTCGAATTCATCGACGACTTGGCCATAGCCGAGCAGGTGTTAGAAGACTACGAAGCACATGGAATAGAGGGCACCACCCTCTACGGCGAGTATCGGGCCAAGCGTCTAGGGTCAAAAAACTGAAAGAGAGCGTAGGATAACGTCCCAACCAAACTATGGACCAACACGAAAAATACCTCTACGACCTGCAGGGCTACATCACGGTGCCGGACGCTCTCGACGCAGACCAGCTTAGGCGGCTGAACGAGGAGGTCGATAGGCACATCGAGGCGGAGTGTCCGCCCGACATGACGACGCACCGTTTCTTCGACACCATCGACTGGGGCGGGCCGCTGTTGGAGCTCATCGACAACCCGCGTGTCAGGCAGTATCTCGACGAGACCATTGGCGAGGACGCGTACAGGCTCGACCACGTGTACCTCGACGTGATCCGCTCGGGGAAAGGCCCCATCGGGACGAAGCTGCACGGAGGCGGAGTCCCGACCCGTTCCCTACAATATTACAGGTTCGAGGAAGGACGGATGTGGAACGGCCTGTCGGTTGTCGCGTACAACCTGCACGACGTGGGGCCGATGGACGGCGGATTCGGCGCGGTTCCGGGCTCGCACAAGAGCAACTACCCCTTGCCGGACGAGTGGAAGGAGATGGAGGAGCTTCACCCAATCGTGAAGCGCGTGACCGGCCCGGCGGGGACAGCGATCATCTTCACCGAGGCGTTGGCGCACGGGACGCTGCCGTGGATGGGCGATCACGAGCGGCGGACGCTCTTCTTCAAGTTCAGTCCGCACGCGTCCTCCTGGTACGCCCGCTACTATGACGCCGACGACTACCCCGGCCTGAATGAACGGCAGCGCACCATCCTCGAAGCGCCAAACAACCGGTACGCCTACCGCTTCGAGCGAACTCCGGGGTCGAAACCCCAGGAACAGTACGACAAGGAGCAGTAATGAACCTCACCGATCACCAACTCGCGTTCTTCGATACGTTCGGCTTCCTCGCATTTCCGGGGCTATTCGCCGACGACATCGACAAGATCACCGGCGCCTTCGAGAAGATCTGGGCCAATCACGGCGGCGGGCATTTCGGGCGAGAGCACGACGGCAAGCAGCGCTCCGCCCTCATCCAGTTCATCGATCAGGACGAGTACCTCAGCGCGCTGATTGACGACCCGCGCATCCACGACGTCTGCGCGTCGCTGCTGGGAGACGACTTCAACTACTCCGGCAGCGACGGGAACTTCTACGTCGGCGATACCCTCTGGCACTCAGACGGCTACCGCGAATCCAAGTACCTCTCGTTCAAGATGGCCTTCTACCTCGACCCCGTTACTGCTGCCACCGGATGCCTGCGGGTCATTCCGGGCAGCCACAAGTACGGCGACGTGTTCGGCAACAGCCTCGAGGCGGTGCGCGAGATGCGCGACAAGTCCGACAACCCCAGCGCGGCGCTGTGGGGCGTGGACGGCGACGGGGTGCCCGCCGTGCCGCTGGAGGTGACGCCCGGAGACCTCGTGATGTTCAACCACCAGATCAAGCACAGCTCATGGGGCGGAGGCGACCGACGGCGCATGTTCACCCTCAACTTCGAGGAGCGCTTCGCCGACGAGGACGTCGAGACCCTCAAGGAGCGGATGGCATCGGAGACCAGGTTCTGGATCGAGCGCAACTACGGCGACGTGATGGTCAACACGGCTGACGAGCACCGCATGGTGCATCTCGAACAACGCATGGCGAACGACGGCCACATGGCCGAGCTCGCCCGCAAGGCCCGCGCCGAAATGGCCGAGCCGAGCAGAGGGTAGGTGATACTACCAAGTCGTCATGACTATGCCGTAGTCATTGAAATGTAGCGCGAACAGCGGCATACGCCCACCGTCATTCCGGCGAAGGCCGGAATCCAGAGAGTTTTGTCAGCAAGAATTCGGCGGCATCTGCGCGAATTGGTATAGAATTATCCATATAGGAGCGGCTTTCCGATTCACCAAGTATGCAAGGAGGCGAGCTATGAGTATTCGATACATGGCGACAATCGGCGTTACGATTGGGGCAGCCTTGCTGGTGCTGTGGGCATCGTTGGCCTGCGGCCAAGTAGACCATGAGCGTATCGCAGAAGATGTGGCGAGGGAATGGGCAATGACCGAGGCGGAAGCCATCTCCGAGGAGATAGCGGCTATGGCGACCCGCAGGTATGGAGGGCGCGTCTTTGTTGAGGTTATCGACGACTCCACCTCATTATCCCCTAGAGTTGCCGCTGCTAGAAAAGAGGAATTTGAGGGCAGAGTACCGATGGAGGCAAATGCGGGCCAGATACGAGACACGATCGAGTGGGAATTCGGGTCGCCAACCAAGCAGGAGGACGGTCGCTACGAAGTCATAGCGACGGCGTCGATATCCTTTGACATCGCCCCTTCCGAGTCGAGTGAGTTTCGTCGCAAGACGCCCGAGCTGCACCTCTCAATGCTAAGGTCGCATCACAGCGGTTCGGTCGACTACAGGCTGGAAGTTGACACGACCACGAGGGAAGTCATCGCAGCAAAGATGCCGCTCTATTCCGTTCGCATAAGCCGAATACCAGAACAGGGGATTCTCTATTGAACCTAACATCCCAGCAGATCGCGTTCTTCAAGACCTTCGGGTTCCTTCACTTTCCGGGGCTGTTCGACGACGACATAGGACGGATCACGGACACCTTCGAGTCGATCTTTGCCGGCAGGGGCGGAGGCCATCACGGTCAGGCGCACGACTACAAGCGGCGGTCGTCGATCGTCCCGTTCATCGACCAGCACCCGCACTTCTGCGGCCTGCTCGAAGACCCGCGCATCGAGGGAGTGGCGGGCGACATCCTGGGGTACGACTTCAACTACAGCAACAGCGACGGGAACTTCTACGTGGGCGACACCGGCTGGCACTCCGACCTCGGCCATGCCTCCCCGTACCTGACCATGAAAATCGCCTTCTACCTCGACGAGGTGTCGAAAGACTCCGGATGCCTGCGGGTGATCCCCGGCAGTCACAAGGGCGGCGACGCCTTCGCAGGCACTCTCAGCGACATGATGCCGAGCATGAAGGAGTTTACAACGGAGGAGTCGCTGGGCGTCGCGGGCAAGGATATCCCGGCCGCTGCGCTTGAGACCGTGCCGGGCGACCTTGTCGTGTTCGACCGGCGCATCAAGCACGCCTCCTTCGGCGGGGGCAATCGAAGGCGCATGTTCACCATGGTGCTCGAACAGCGCTACCGCGACGAGGATCTGCCGGAGTTGCGCAGGAAGATCGGGACGCTCTCACGGTGGTGGATGGAGCGGGCGTACGGCCCGACCATGATCGAGACGGCAGGCCCCGGACGCATGGCACACCTCGAACAGCGCCTCGCAAACGATGGCCACCTGGCTGAGCTGTCACAAAAGGCCCGCGAAGAGATGGCTGAGCCCTCCCGCGGCTAGCATGGTCCGGTCATTCCGCTTTCGGAGTTCTTCCCACACCATCCACAGCTGTCATTCCGAGCGCAGCGAGGAATCTAAAATCCTCGTCTTCCAAGCGGAGTCCCGCAGCTGGAACGGCCTCGATAACGACGGCAGAGCACCCTAGATTCCTCGCCACGCACGGAATGACAGGCTGCCATGCCGGTTATGCCGAATTCTCCGAAGGCGGGAATCCATACGCTTGGGGATCATACACGACACCCTACCGTTCCCGCTTGTTCCACCCTGCCCGATACTGCATAATTGCCGCCGAACGAGATCGACAACCGACAAGGGAGTAACACCAGAATGGACCAACAGACACTGCGCGACAGGCTGTACGGTTGCTACGTAACGATTCCGACGATGTTCAATGACGACGACGAGATGTCGGTGAATTTCGACGGGATTCGGCAGCACGTAGAGTTCCTGATTGATGGCGGCATACAGACCGGCACGGGCGTCCTGCTGGCGTGCGGCGCCGCGGGCGACTTTTCGTCCATGTCATTCGACGAGCGCGTGACGGTGGCGGGGGCGGTCGTCGACCAGGCCGCAGGTCGAGTGCCCGTCATCCTCGGAGCGCAGACCACGAGCACACGAGAGCTCATCGCCCTGGCGCGGGCGGCGGAGGACGTCGGTGCCGAGTACATCCAGGTCTCGCCGCCTTTCTACTTTGCCCACACCGAAGGAGACTTCTACGAGTACATCCTCGCCGCGTCGGAGGCGGCCGACGTGGGGTTGATCGTCTACAACACCTTCTGGACATCTCCCAGCGTGTCAATCGGCATGGTGGAGAAGCTGGTCGACCTCCCCAACGTCGCGGGCCTCAAGTGGGCGGTTCCAGGCGGCGTCCCCTTCGGAATGGACCGCATCGTCAGCATGTTCGCCGACAAGGTGAGCGTCGTCGACAACAACGGATCGTTCGTCATGAGCCACATCCTCGGAGCGCGAAGCATCGAAATCCACCCCGCGAACTACTGGCCTCAGTGGGCGGTCGGCTTCCTGCGCCTCTTGGAGGAGCGCCGGTACGTCGAGGCGCAGAACGAGGTGATACGGGTGCTACTCCCGTTCTACGACCTCTGGGGCGACATGATGCAGTACACGAGCGGCGACGGTTATGCCGACAAGCTGCTGATGGAACTGGTCGGCCTGCCGTCGTGCCGGTGCCGTCCCCCGACCCGCGACGTGCGCGAGGCTTATCGCGACAAGGCCCGGCAGATGCTGATCGACATCGGCGCGCCGGGAGTGGTCGCGTAGGGGGCGGAACGGCCTATTAGTTCGATAGAGTATACTGAACGTTACATCCTCGCCGATGAGGGAGGGCAACATGACCACGCGCACCCTGGTAACCGCAGAAGAACTGCTCCGTATGCCCGATGACGGCAAGCGCTACGAGTTGATCGAGGGAGAATTGATCGAAATGGCGCCTGCAGGTGGAAGACACGGCAACATTGGCGTGAGAATCGTAGGGTTCCTTTTCCAGTACATCTACAAAACCAACCTAGGAGAGTTGTTCGGAGCCGATACAGGGTTCTTCCTGCAACGCGACCCGGACACCGTCAGAGCGCCCGATGCCGCCTTCATCGCCATGGAGCGGATTCCTCCAGATGGGATTCCAACCGGCTTTGTCGACACGATTCCCGACCTTATAGTCGAGGTCGTTTCTCCCAGCGACAGGGCAGGTCAGGTGCACGGGAAGATCGAACAGTGGATCGAGCATGGCGTGAAGCTCGTCTGGCTCGTCTACCCCGAACGGCGCTCGATCATGGTCCACCGTTCGCTGAGCGAGGTACACGTCCTCCACGAAGGCGACACGCTAATAGGCGATCCTGTGCTCCCCGGTTTCTCGTGCCCCGTCGCCGAGATATTCTGAACATTGAGGGGAAATCAACATGACCACCCAAACGCTAGTAACCGCAGAAGAACTGCTCCGTATGCCCGATGACGGCAAGCGCTACGAACTGATCGAGGGGGCATTGATCGAAATGGCGCCCGCAGGCTTGAGGCACGGTGAGATCGCCGCTACAGTTGTCATTGTACTCGGTCACTATGTTCGACAGAACGATCTCGGGACTATCTTTGCAGCCGAAACAGGATTCCTGCTGCGGTACGATCCTGACACCGTCAGAGCACCGGACGCCGCTTTCATTGCAAAGGATCGCCTGCCTTCCGAGGGAGTTCCAATTGGCTACTTCGACACCATTCCCGACCTCGTCGTCGAAGTAGTTTCCCCCAACGACAGGGCTGGTGAGGTGCAGGCGAAGATCAAGCAGTGGATCGAGCACGGCGTGAAGCTAGTCTGGCTCGTACACCCTGAACGACGCTCGATCACGGTGTACCGCTCAGTTAGAGATGTCCAAGTCCTTCACGAGGGCGACACGCTCAACGGGGATCCCGTGATCCCCGGATTCTCGTGCTCAGTAACCGAGATCTTCTAGCCACACATCTGCCTATTCGAGGGAGTCCTTTCGTCTACGAAAAGGCGTCCAATCCCGTGACGTCTCGTCCCAGAACCAGGCTGTGGATGTCCCGCGTCCCCTCGTAGGTGTCGACGGTCTCAAGGTTGAGCATGTGGCGGATGGTATGGTAGTCGAGGGTGATACCGCTCGCGCCGAGTATTTCACGTGCGAGTCGCGCTCCATTAAGGGCGGCGCGGGTGTTCTCGCGCTTGGCCAGAGAGACGTGCGTATAGTCCAGCTTGCCGTCGTCCTTGAGGCGTGCCAACTGGAACGCCCGAAGGAGGCCGCTCGTGTGGTCGGTCAGCATGTCGGCGAGCTTGTCCTGCACAAGCTGCCGTGAGCCAATGGGCTTGCCGAAGGTCTTCCGCGCCTTGGAAAAGGCCAGGGCCTCCTCGTAAACGTACTCCAGAGCGCCCAGAACGCCCCAGGAGATGCCGTAACGCGCCTGGGTGAGACTTGACAGCGGGGCGGACAGTCCGGCGGCCTCCGGGAGCATCGCGGACGCGGGCACCCGAACGTCTTCGAGCGCCAGCTCGCTTGCACCGGACATGCGGAGACTCATCTGACGCTCAATTGTTGTGGCCGTGAATCCCGGCGTGTCAGTTGGCACGACGAACCCGCGAATCGTGCCGTCTCCTTCTTCCTTCGCCCAGATGATGGCGATGTCCGCGATCGAACCGTAGCTGATCCACACCTTGACGCCGTTCAGGACGTACGAGTCGCCGTCACGCAGGGCGTGGGTCTCCATCGCGCCGGGATCGGAGCCGCCGGAGTGCTCGGTCAAGCCGAAGCAGCCGATCATCTCGCCGCTCGCAATCTTGGGCAGGTGCGTCCGGCGCTGCTCTTCCGATCCGTACCTCAAGATCGGGTACATGCAGAGAGCGCCCTGAACGCTTGCAAAGCTGCGCAGACCGGAATCGATCCGCTCCAACTCGTACATCACCAGCCCGTATGCCAAGCTGCCGACGCCCGAAGCGCCGTACTGCACGGGCATATTGGCCCCGATCAGACCTAGCTCGGCAAGACGAGGGACGAGGTGGCGGGGAAACTCCGCGCGTTCCCACCATCCCGCCACGTGCGGGAGCGCCTCGGCGTCCAGGAACTCCCGCACCGCTGCCTGCGTCTGCCGTTCCTCGTCGGTGAACTGGTCGGATAGGTGATAGTAGTCGAGCATGAACCTATCGGCGTCCTATCAGGTCGTATTGTTCGAGAAATGCGCGGAGCTCGCCGGCCACGACATCGTGCCCCCTGTCGGATAGGTGCCAGATATCGGTATAGCCAAGCCGCTCCCCCAAGAACAGGCTCTCGCCTCCACGTTCTTGAAAGGCCGGCAGCGGATCGAGGCACAGCAGCGAACGCTCTTCGCAGTACCGGGCAAACAGGCTCTGCGGAAGGAAAGGATACTCCGCATCCAACTGATATGCCAGCGGCAAGACCACGATGACAAGCCGCGCGCCTTCCTTCGCGACCTCGTCTGCTAGCCGGTCGTACATGCCCCGGAGCCACACCCATTCCGGCGACTCGTAGTCCGTCAGCGTCTCGATGCTGATGCTGTCCTCGCCCGTGACATAGGTCGGCCAACGGCGGCCGTCAACGACGGTGTAGCTGGCCTCCTGATCGGTGATATTGGTCACGTTGATGGCCGAACGGACGAGCCTGCCTAGCTCTGTGCTCCCCTGCTCTCTTTCCCTCCGGCGGGCTTCGAGGATGGGAACGACGTGCTCCTCGTGATATCGCGGGTTGGGGTATGCCTCCGGCGGGATGTTCTCGATAGCATCCTCGGTGTAATTCCAGTGCAGCTCGGGGTCGACGATGTCGTTCATGGCGAAGGCGACAACTACGAGATCCACCGGAATCTCGCGGTCGCGGCTCACGTACTGCTGAAGCTGATTGTACGGCGTATACCCGCTCACGGCAGCGTTGAGCACCGCAACGTCGTCATACTGCGCCGCGAGCAGGTCCTCAAGCCGCCGCGGGAATGCGTCCTCGAATGGGAGGCCGACCCCATAGGTAACAGAATCGCCCAGCACCATGATGTTGAACGTCGACCGGAGTCGCTCCATCGAACGGTCTTGACGCAGGTCCCGTTCGCGAACGCCAGGGTGGTCGGGATTGAGGCCATAAAGGTACGGGCAGTCGCCGCAGGTCACGTGCAGGGGAACTTCCTCGTTGGGCGAGTCCCGCGTGAGCCGCAACCCTAGTTCCAAAGCAAGCAGCGCAACACCTACCCCAATGAGAGCAAATAGAAGATTGATGAAGGCCCTGGTCGATATGGTGCCGCGCATACGCATGGCTGCGGTGTCCATGATACCGACATCGAGGATAGGATTCAGGCGCCGGGCGCCTTGCTAAAGGGCGAGCGGGTTAAGGGACGCAATCGACCACCGTTAGTGAGAATGGTCAGCCAATACGTTCACATGTCGACCCTTATCTCCTGCTCTATACGCAGGTCGCGCCGCATGTTCCTTGTCAGCCACGCCTTCACCAGCCACCGGACGGACGATTTTTCGGTCTTCAGACTCGGCACTCCGACCTGTCCGATATCCAGCTTGAACCGCCACTCCCGCATGTGGCCGGGCCGAAGCGATACGTCTCGCTCGAACGTAACCTCGTCCACGGTCTTATTCTTCCCCTCGTTGCCGAACTTTTCGGACCTTACCAGCGCCACCCTGATCTCCTCCGCGGTCACGTCCTGCAGCATTTCGGCACGCAGGTCGCCGTCCAGAGTGTCTCCCGAGCGGGCATCCCCAGAGGACACCGTGAGGGCAAGTGCGCACTGCTCATGCTTGGTTTGCGCGACGACCGGCCGGGACCTCACGTCATCAGACGCAGGGGGACTCAGAACGGAAACCGGCTGACTGCAGCGAATGTCCCTCGCTCGGGCCACGTCGAGGAAGGCCGCAACCTCCCACGTGATGCCGGGCTGCACGTGGCTCACCTTTATGCCGCTCATCGTAGGTATTGCCTCCGCCGGGACGGCCAGCCTCACGTCGGTCGAATGGGGCACCCCGTTTCGGACGGTCGCATCATTGAGGAACGTCTCCCCCACGCTGTATAGAATCGCTGTCTTCCTGTTGTAGTACGTACCGTACTGACTGCTCGTCTTCTACACATAGGTCTCCGTGCAGACAAGCTCGATCGTTCCCCGGCGGACATGAAAATCGCTCTCAGGCAGAAGCACTACGCGAGCCTCCAACTCCTCACCGGGGTGAAGCTCGGTATTGTCTACTTGGATGTTGAGGTCTGCCTCAGGACGACGGAAACGCGAAAGCACGTCGGTAGCCCTTTCTATCTCTCGTTTTCTACCCCGCCCTCGCGGGACGCAGACGCCCTATACGGCCGCCGGAGCGAACGTTGCGGCCCCTTGATCGTCGTAGACCAATTGGAGACCCGTTTCCGCCTGCGGCGTCTTGGCGAGACGCTCCCACGAGTCGATCCAGCCCTGACGGAGGGGACTGTCGTGCGGGTTGGAGAACCACTCGTCCCACTGGGCCTTGTTCCAGCGTGTGGACGACTTGTAGAAGCCCTGCGCCGTGACGCGCATGACTTCAAGCTCTCGCGGCGTCTCCGGGTAGTGGTAGTAGGTCACGCAGCTCATGCGCCGGTCCTTGCTGCCTCCCCACGTCGAGTGGACGAGCCGCATATCGAACAGGACGGCGTCGCCGGGGTCGGCCTCCGCGACGAAACACGGCACCTTATCGAGAAACGCCATGCCCTCAGCGCTCCCCGCCGACCCGCGGGTGAGGGGCCACCAATTCGTCAATTCCGACTGCCACGGGTCTTTGTGCGACCCCGGAACGAATCGGAGCGCGCCGGTGTCCGCCCGAGTCGGTTCGAAGACGGGGAACTGGTACTTCGGCCCGTAGCCGTGGATATTGGGCGACCCGTCATTGAAGTGCCAAGAGGAGTTGGAGATGTAGCGGTACGAGTTGATCTCGAGGCCGAACACGTCGTCGCCGTACAGCTGGGACGCCGGCCCATAGAAGCGCGAGTCCTCCAGCAGCGACGAGTAGAACGGCGTGTCCTCGCCCAACATGCTGAACGTGTGAGTCTCCGTACCGTCGAATTCGCCCTCGGACTCCTGAGTCCGTTCCGCGCCGTACCCGAACTCCGCGCGGAGCGTCGCAAGCTCACCCTCCGTGAAAATGTCCCTGAGAATCACGAACCCGAAGAGTTCGAACTGCCTCACCTGGTCATCCGTTAGCATGTTGCGCTCCTTATCCCTTGCTGTCCGCTCCTGAAACGAGCGGGAAGTTAGAAATTCACCTTCGAGAAAAACTCCGGCACGCCCTTGACGCCGGGGCGCATGCGGTAGAGAGCGCCGGCCCCCGGACCGTGCGTCTCGCGGTCGCCGGAGCTGATGGTTGTGACGTACAGCTCGTCCAGGTCTTCCCCGCCAAATACGGCGCTGGAGACCATGTCGCACGGAAAGTCGATGGATTGCACCAGGTCGCCGCTCGGAGAGTACCGGTGCATCTCACCGGTAAGGACGCGGGCCGACCACACGTACCCTTCGGCGTCGACGGTCATGCCGTCCGGGAGGCCGTCTTTGTCGGCGTCGTCGCTTGCAACGAAGTCACGCCGATTGCTGATGGCGCCGGTGGAGCGGTCATAATCGAATAGCCAAATCGCGCCCGTAGGGCTGTCGGTGTAGTACATGCCGGACAGGTCGGGCGTGAAACCAAGTCCGTTGGAGATGGCGATGTCGTCGAAAACTTTCGTTAACGTGCCGTCCGTATCGAGCACGTAGAGACTGCCGAAGGCCTCGGCTGCCATCGCCTTCGCAGAGTCCTTGCACATCGTTCCACAGTAGACCCGCCCTTCGGGGTCGGCGATGACATCGTTGAAGCGGTTCTGCTCCTCGCCGGGAAGGCCGTCGATCACGATGTCGAGGCTGCCGTCGCGGAGAACGCCTACCCTGCCCTCTTCCAGGAACATGAGAATCGAGCCGTCGGCCTGGAACGTGTAGCCGCCGAACATCTGGCCCGCCTCGAAGACGAGCTCGTGCTCACCCGTGGCAGGGTCGTACCGGTACAACTCCCCTTCCGTTATGTCTCCCCAGTACAGCTTCTTCTCTATGGGGTGCCACAAAGGCCCCTCACCCGTGTCATCCATGTTGTCGACGATGATTTCCGGCTTCATCTCTTCCTCCGTGTTCAGTGTAATGCTCTACTGGGGTGAGAGCCGTCCGCAGTGCCCGACGGTCTGAACGGTGTGTCCTACGGAAACTTAATCCCCGATATCATCCCGCCATCAACCACGACCTCCGTCCCGGTCACGTACGACGACAGGTCGGACGCTAGGAACAATGCGACCTTCGCCACGTCCTCCGGGGTCCCATTACGCTTCAAGGGAACGCTGTCGGCGCTCTGCTGGATTTCCTCGGGCGTCATGTCCTTCCACAGCCCCGTAACGATCGGGCCGGGAAGAAGGGCGTTTACTCGGACGTGCGGAGCGTAGTCCAAGGCAAGATTGCGCGTGAGACCGAGCAGCCCCGCCTTGGCGGGGTCGTATGAGGCATAGCTGGCGAACCCCCTGAGCGAGTGCACCGACCCCGTGATGACGAATACGCCGCCGCCCTGCTCGACCATGATGGGAAGGGCGTGCTTTGCGAGCATCCAGGTCGCCTTCAGGCATACGTTCATGGTGACGTCCCAGTCCGCCTCGGTCAGCTCCGTCGCCGTGCCCATCGGGTAGTGGCAGGCGTTGCTGAACACGACGTCGATCCTGCCGTATCGCTTGACGCACGCCTGCACGAGTCCCTCCACGTCCGCCATGCACCCGACGTCGGTCTCGACGAACACCGCCTCGAGGCTCTCGGAAACGATGCCCTCGACCGTCTCGTTGCCGCCCTCGACGTTCTTGTCCGAGACGATGACCGACGCCCCTTCGCGGGCGAAGAGTTGGGCCGACGCGCGGCCTATGCCCGACGCAGCTCCCGTGATGAGCACAACCTTGTTTTCCAGCAGCATGACGGTTCCCCCGAATCGGACGGCAAGTGGTAAGATAGTGCCACACGAGGGCCTAAATGTCACGACCCATAGGTAGGAGGCGCAGATGACGACGGCGACGAAAATCGGCACGGGCGAGTTTACCTATGAGGTCGCGGTGGACTGGGAAACGCTCCCGCCCGGCTATACGTGGCAGGAGGCGGCGGCCGTCGCCGTCAGCCCGAAGGACGAGGTCTACGTCTACAACCGGGGCGACCATCCGGTCATCGTCTTCGACACCAACGGCAAGTATCTGAGGGACTGGGGTGATCCCGCCATGTATCCCCGCGCGCACGGGATCACCTTCGCGCCGGACGGGACGCTGTTCCTCATCGACGACGACGATCATACCGTGCGCAAGTGTACGCCGGACGGCAAGGTGATCTTCACGCTCGGAACGCCCGGAGTGCCGACCGCGTACATGAGCGGCGAGCCGTTCCATCGTCCGACCGACGTTGCCATCGACCCCAATACCGGCGACTTCTACGTTGCCGACGGGTACGGCAACTCACGGGTCCACAAGTATTCGCCGGACGGCAAACTGCTCTTTTCGTGGGGCGAGCCGGGCGTCGATCCCGGACAGTTCAACATCACGCACAACATCGCCACCGACGCCGACGGGTTCGTCTACGTAGCTGACCGGGAGAACCACCGCGTCCAGATCTTCGACTCGGACGGCAACTTCGAGGCGCAGTGGAAGAACATGCACCGGCCGTGCGCGATCTACATTTCCGACGACCAGCATGTGTTCGTGGGCGATCTCGGCGCGGGCATGAACGTAAACCGCAACATGCCGAACATCGGGCCGTGGATCAGCGTCTACAACCGGAGCGGCGAGCGTCTGGCGCGTCTCGGCGACGGCTTCGGCGAGGAGCCCGGCCAGTTCATCGCCCCGCACGACATCTCGATGGACTCGCAGGGCAACCTGTACGTCGGCGAGGTGGCGTGGACGAACCTGAAGAACCTCGGCGAAATCAAGGACGGCGTTCGGAGCCTTCAGAAACTCGTGAAGGTATAGGGGCGGTTCGCGAACCGCCCCTACGTTGTTTCCCGCTATTCCTCGTCGTCGGGATCGGGCATGAGCACGAATTCCGGGTACGACTCCATGCCGAGTTCCCCGGCGTCCTGGCCCAAGCGTTCGACCTGGTGCGTCACGCGGGCGCTGATGGTCATGTCTATGACCTTCCACAGCACGAACGAGACCGCGAACACGAACACGCCTATCGCGAGGATGCCGATCAGCTGGACGTGGAACTGCGCCCCGCCCGCGACGCCGATGGACGCCGCAAGAGTTCCCCAGACGCCGGCGAAGAGGTGTGCGGGGACGGCTCCGACGACGTCGTCGAGCTTGACCTTTTCCAGGAGCTTGAGGCCCGCGACGCAGATCACGCCGCCGATTGCGCCGATGATGACGGCCCAGTAGTGGTCGGTGAAGTCGGGGGCGGCGGTGATGGAGACGAGGCCCGCTATCGCGCCGTTGAGGCCCGCGAAGAGGTCGGTGCGTCCGAGGATTGACTTTGAGACGGCGAGGGCGGCCATGACGCCCGCGGCGGCGGCGAGGTTGGTGTTGACGAGGACGATGCTCATCGACACGGCGTCGGCGGCGCTGCCCAGGGCAAGCTGTGAGCCGCCGTTGAAGCCGAACCACCCGAACCACAGGATGAAGACGCCCAGCGTCACCACCAGGATGTTCGAGGGCGGCGTCGCGCGGACGGAACCGTCCTTGCGGAACTTGCCCAGCCTCGGGCCGACGACCAGCATTCCCGCGAGGGCTGCCCAGCCTCCGGTGCTGTGGACGATGGTCGAGCCGGCGAAGTCGGTGAAGCCCATCTCGGCGAGCCAGCCACCTCCCCACGTCCACGCGCCGACGACGGGGTAGATGATCGCCGTCAGGACGAGGGTGAACAGGAAGAACGACCACATCTTGACCCGTTCGGCCAGCGCGCCGGACACGATGGACGCCGCAGTGGCCACGAACACCATCTGGAAGAACCAGTCCGACATGACCGAGTAGCTGCCTTCTTCGAGGACCTTGGCGGTTGCCGCGGCGGCCTCGGCGTCACCGGCGTCCAGGAGCGCGACCTCGGCGGGCGACGGCGTGTACATGAAGCCCGGCGTGCCAATCACGCCGGCGATGATGTCGCCGTACATGAGGTTGTAGCCGATGAAGAAGTAGGCCAGTCCCGCGATGGAGTACAGGCCGATGTTCTTCAGGCAGATCATCGCGGCGTTCTTGGTGCGGACGGAGCCGGACTCCAGCATCGTGAACCCCGCGCACATCCACATCACGAGCGCGCCCCAGACGAGGAACGAGAACGTGTTGAAGACGAACGCCGTCTCCTCCTCCACCCCGGCCGCGTAGGCCACCGACGGACGGACAAGGAAGAGGACGAGGGTCGCCAGGCCCGTAGCCGCGAGGATGGCGGCGGGGCGGCGTTTTGAAAGTACGTCTATGAGCGTCGTCAACGGAGTACCTCCTTATATGTAAGGGTTCGCGACGATGCTACCACAACGGGAGGGGGGAGGGGGGCCCTCACCCTAGCCCTCTCCCACGACGGGAGAGGGGATTGGAGCGGAGGGGGAAGGGAGGAGGGCCCTCACCCCCGTATCGAGTACGGGGCAGGCTCTAGCCCTCTCCCACGACGGGAGAGGGGATGGGAGGCGGGAGGGGGAGGTGGGGAAAAAGGGGTGGAAATGTCGCGTGGTGTGGCATTTTGTGGCATTTCCGGTTGTTATTGTCAAGTTGGGAGGTGTTGGAGGGATAGGGGACGGAAGAGGGGAAAAGAGGAGCGCCGCCGGGGTTGCCGGCGGCGCTGGTTGTTGCTTGTCATCCGTGAGGGCAGGGGTTACCGACCCTCACGGTGTATTTCGCTTCTACGAATCGCTGCAGACCTCAATGTTGTCCGGGCCGTAGTCGTTCGTCGCCACGTCCGCCAGGTCGGCCGGCACGCAGGCATCGTCTGCCCACGGGTTGCCGTCGAGGAGGATCACGATCAGCGTATCCGCCAGGCCACCCACACCGTCCTCGATGCTGGTGAACATGTTGTTGCCGATGAGCATCCCATCATCGTCCGTCTCGTTGTGCAGCCACAGTCGCTCCAGGCTGTCCAGGTCACCCAGGCTGCCTGGTACCGCGCCGCTCAGGCTGTTGTTATGCAGCCGCAGCCGCGTCAGGTTGTCCAGGGCGCTCAGGTCCGGAATCGCACCCATCAGCATGTTGTCGCGCAGGTTCAGGTCGTCCAGGCTGGCTGGCAGCATGCCACCCGACGGAACCGATCCGGTCAATTCGCTGCTGTGCAGCCACAGGAGCCTCAGGCTGGACAGACTGCTCAGGTCCGGTATATCGCCGCCGAACGGGTTCCTGTCGATGATCAGCCACGTCACGTTCGGTGGCAGCATGTCAGCCGTAGGCAGACCGCCGCTCAGGTCGTTGTTCGCGAGCTTCAGCTTGTCGAGGCTCGTCATGCCGCTCAGGTCGGGTACCGAGCCGCTCAGGCTGTTGCCCCAGAGCCACAGCTCCGTCAGGTTCGTCGAGCCGTTCAGCCACTCAGGTATTCCACCCGTCAGGTCGTTGTTCGGCAGGTACAGCTCTTCGAGCATGGACGCGCCGCTCAGGTCCGGTATCTCACCGCTCAGCGAGTTGCTGTGCAGGTTCAGCACAGTCAGCATGTCCAGGCGACCGAGCGCAGTGGATACCGAGCCATCCAGGCCTTCGCCCTTCAGCCAGATCCCCGATACACGCCCGTCGCTCATCGTCACGCCTTCCCAGTCTGCCATGGCGGTGTCGGTATCCCAGTTCAGGTCGCCGCCCAGATCGCCCTTCGCGTCCAGCAGGGCCTCGCAGTCGTTCGTCAGGCCCATGTTGTCGGCCACCGTGCAACCCGGGTGCGCGTCCCCGATCGTCACCGTCACCGCGATCGTGTCCGTCGAGCCGTCCGCGCCGGTCGCCGTGACCGTCCCCGTGAAGCTCGTATCCGCCCCCTCGTAGTCGAACATCATCGCCGTCGTGATGTTGCCCATGTCGTCGACATCGAAGTAGTCCAAGTCATCCGAGTAGCTTTCCGCGTGTAACGCTGTGACCGTGCCGACTGCCGTGCCCACAGGCATGTTCTCGTCCATCGGGAACTCGATCGCATCAGCGTCGAACACCGGCGTTTCCAGCACGTCGTTGACCGCTATGGTCACCGCGATCATCGCGTACAGGCCGCCCGAGTCCGTCGCCGTGACGGTCACGTCGTAGCTCGTCGTGTCAGACTCGTAGTCCAGCGCGGCTTCCGTCATCAGCTGGCCGGTGGCCGAGTCGATATCGAAGGACATGTCGCCCATCTCGTCCAGGCTGTAGGTCAGCGTGTCGCCCGTGTCCTCGTCCGTGGCCGTTACCGGGTCACCGATGTTCTCGCCCGCTTCCGTGTTCTCGTCAACGTCACGGTCGGCCGAATCGCCTTCGTCGAACACCGGCGCTTCGTTCACGTTGTCGACGCTGACGGTCACCATGACCGTGATCTCGGCGGACTGTTCACCGTCAGTCACAATGACCGTTACGGTGTAGCTGCTCTTCGTCTCGTGATCCAACGCAGCCATCGTCATCAGTTGGCCGGTTGCCGCGTCGATTGCGAACGATGCCGCATCGTCGCCGCCCAAGCTGTATTCCAGCGTGGCACCCTCGTCCTCATCCGTGGCCGTTATCGGGGGACCGATTTCCGTGCCCGTGGGCGTGTTCTCGTCCACGCTTATCATCACCATGTCTGAAGCGAAGACCGGCGCCTCGTTCATGTCCCCGACCGCTATGGTCACCGCGATCGCGTCATTGAGGCCGTCCGAGTCCGTCGCCGTGACGGTCACGTTGTAGCTCGTCGTGCCAGACTCGTAGTCCAGGGCTGCACTCGTCATCAGCTGGCCGGTGGCCGGGTCGATGTCGAAGGACATGTCGCCCGCAGCGTCAAGGCTGTAGGTCAGCGTGTCGTCCGCGTCCTCATCCATGGCCTCAACCGGATCGCCGATGTCCATGCCCGCTTCCGTGTTCTCATTCACACTTAGTTCGACCACCTCAGCCATGAGTTCGGCCTGCAAAGCGTCGAACGTCGGCGCTTCGTTTACGTCCCCGACCGTGATGGTCACCATGATCGTGGCCGTCAGGCGGCCTGTGTCCGTCGCCGTGACGGTGACCGTGTGGCTGGCGTTCGTCTCGTGGTCGAGCATCACGCCTTCGCCGACCGTGATCTGGCCCATGTCGTCGATGTCGAAGGACATGTCGCCCATCTCGTCCAGGCTGTAGGTCAAACTGTCGCCCGTGTCTCCGTCCGTCGCCACGACCGGGTCGCCGACGGCTGTGTCGGCCGCCGAGTTCTCGTCCACGCTCCGCTCGGCCGTCTCCGCGGCGAATGCCGGCGGGTTGTTCAGTTCCGGCGCCTCGTCCTTGTCCGTGACGGTGATCGTGATCGAAACTTCGTCGTAGGCGCCCGACGGGTCGGATGCCTTCGCGGTGAAGCTGTACACCTGCTTGCCTTCGTGGTCCAGGGTCGTTCCCTCGCCCACGCTGATCTCGCCCTCACCGTCACCCATGGCGACGATGCTGAACGATCCGGCGTCGTCTCCGCCCAGCTCGTAAATCAGCAGGTCTCCGTCGCTGCTGTCGTTGGCCGTGACGGTTAGGATCATCCCCGTCGTACCCTCTTCAACGTCCATCTCGATCGGGTCTGCGCCGTCAGGCATCTCTTGGTCAGGGAACTTCGGCTTGGAGTTGGCCGCGGGCTTGACCTCGACAGGCCTGTCCGTCACTCCACTTGCGGGGTTCGCTCTGGACTCGTCTGCATCCGTATCGGGATCGTCTTCGTCCTTCGCGGGATCATTGTACGTCGCCGTCGCCCGCAGACAATTGCCGACATCACCGTCGGCACCACCGGCCGGCGTGTAGCTGGCCGACATAGCCATTGGTATGTCTTCCCAGCCACCAGCATCCGCTTCAGGGCATGTGATGCCGTCAGCTCCAACCTGTTGACTGGCCCACTGCCACGTGACGCCGGATGCGTCGCCGTCAGGATCCTCAACGGAAGCCTTCACCGACTTCCCGACCTGCGGCTGCCGCGCATCCATCGTCACTGTGCCGTTTTCGTCTACGTTTTCGACCATGACCGTCACGTCATGTTTACCCACGGCAGTGCTGTCTGCAGCGCCCTTTGCCTCGATCGTTATCTTGTACTCCTTCTGCGTCTCGTAGTCCACCATCGGCGCGTCATCGCCGGTCTTCAAGGAAAGCTCACCACCAGCGCTGATATCGAACGCCCCTTCGTCGGCCCCGCTCAGGTCATACTCTACCGTGGACAAGGCATCGAGGTCGGTTGCCGCGAAGTCCAGGCTTCCGCTAGGACCAAGAGGCTCGTCGGGTTCCGTACCGAGATCGTCACCGTCCTCACGGATGGTCAACTCGGTCGCGGCGTCGCCCGCGAAGGTCGGCTCCTCGTCCACGTTCTCAACCACGATGTTGACCGTCGCCATGTCGGTCGCGCCCGACGGGTCGGTCGCTGTGACCGTCACCATGTAGGTGTTCTGTTGCGACTGACCACCTGCGGCCCCGGTGCCTGTAGGAGTCTCGAAGTCGAGATCATTATCGCTGTCCACGCTGATCTGGCCCGACCGAACATTGATGGTGAACTTGGCGTTGTCGTCATCGGCATCAGCACCCAGGGAGTAGAGCCGCACGTCGCCGTCGGCGTCCGTGGCCGCAATCGCGTCGCCGATCTCACCCTCCGAGTTCTCATCTGTCGTGATCAGGAAAGCATTGGGGGTATCGGGGTTGCTGTCATGGTCAACGCCGTCTTCGCCGGCGTCGAACATCGGGGAGGCGTTGGCGTCCGGGCTGGGCTCCACCTTCTCCTCCGACACCCCACTCGCCGTGTCGCGCGACTCGTCCACATCCTCCGTCGAAGCGTCGTCCTCACCCTTGGCGTCGTCGATGTAGCTCACCGTCGCCTGCAGGTACATGTGCGCGTCCGCGCTCTCCGTGGTGTAGTCGGCCGAAGTGGCCCCATCGATGGGCGTCCACTCCATCATGTCGGAGGACCTCGCCCACGTCCACATCTTATCGGTCTCGCCGCCGTCCATGTCTTCGACGGAAGCCTCGACCATCCTTCCGACCTGCGGCTGCGGCGGTCCCACCGTGACCTCAGCGCCTTCCTCCACGTTGGTGATCGTGATCGTCACCGTCTCCAGGTCGGCGTCGTTCGCCGTCACGGTCACCGTGTGCTCTTTCGCCGTCTCGTAGTCCGGCGACTTCTTGAAGGTCAGCACACCGCCGTCCTCGGTGATCGCGAAGTTGTCCTCGTCGTCCACACCGTACGTGACCTCTTCGCCCTCGGGGTCGACCGCCGAATAGGTCCCGATAGCGATATCGTCGTTCTCGGCGTAGTCCACTTCTTTGGCGTTCGTGACGCCCTCAGGGGCGACCGGGTCCTCGTCCACGGGCATGAGCGTGACCGTCACGTCAACGGTGTCGCTCGCGCCGGACGGGTCGGTAGCCGTAACCGTCAGGCTGTATGTTATCTGCGTCTCGTAGTCCAACTCAGCGCCGTCGGCCACGCTGATCTGGCCCTCGCCGGCACCCCGCTCGACTACTTCGAACGAGTCCATATCGGCCCCGCCCAGCATGTACAGCAACGGGTCGGTGTCGTCTTCGTCTGCCACGATGGGATCGCCGATGTTTCCTTCCGTATTTTCGTCCACTTCTATTTCGACAGGATCGGCGCCGTCCGGCATCTCATCGTCGGTGAACGCCGGCTTGGCGTTGTCCGCAGGCTTGGTCTCCGCAGCCGCCTCAGACACTCCACGCGCCGGGAGCCGGGCATCGCCCTCTGCCTCTGCCGGGTCCGTATAGATCGCCGTCGCCTGTAGACACTTGTCGGCATCGTCGTCGTCCACCGTGTAGCTGGCCGACTTAGCATCGGCTATTACGTCCCAATTATTATCGTCCGCCGGATCGCCGGCAGCGGGGCAGCCGTTGTCTAGGTTAGCGTTATCGGACGTACGCGCCCACGTCCAGGCGACGCCGGAGACGTCGCCGTCAGGATCTTCAACGGAAGCCGTTACCGACTTCCCAACCTGCGCCTGCCGCGCCGACATCATCACCGTGCCGGTCTCGTCCACGTTGGTGACCGTGACGGTCACTTCAAGCGGGGAACTTGCCGTGCTGTCGTCGGAGGTGTCGTCGGGGGTACCGACGCCACGGTTGCCCACGGCCGTGATCGTTACCTTGTATTCGCTCTGCTTTTCGTAGTCCGGCGCATCGCCCGTGAAGGTCAGAGTGCCGCCGGTGATCGTGAAATTGTCTTTGTCACTTACGCTAAAAACAACCGTGGAATCATCTTGGTCTTCGTCTTCTGCGTCGTAGCTCGCACCCTGGTTACCCGGCGTATCCGGATCGCTGTCGAGATCAGTTTCACCTTCCAGGACTGTCAACGCGGTTGGGTCGTTATCTCCAAAGTCCGGCGCCTCGTCCACGTTCTCGACCACGATGTTTACCATCGCCGTGCCGGTCGCGCCCGACGGGTCTGTCGCCGTGACCGTCAGGTCGTAGTCGGCCTCATTGTTGCCGCCACCCGCGTCAGTCGAGAAGTTGAGCACCGTCCCGTCGGTCACACTGATCTGACCCGACCGCTCACCAATCGCAAACCGAGCCGGCTCATCAGCAGCCCGAGCAGGGACTTCGACGAGGGTGTAGAGCCGCACGTCGTTGTCGGCGTCCGTGGCCGTTATCGGCTCCTCGCCGATCTCACCCTTCGTGTTCTCATCTATCGTGATCCTGTAGATGTCCAGGGTCTCGTCGGCATCATCTGGAGTAGAATCAACGTCAGGCGCGAACATCGGGGAGGCGTTGGCGTCTTGACTGGCCTCCACCTTCTCCTCCGACACGCCGCTCGCCGTGTCGCGCGACTCATCCACATCCTCCGTCGAAGCGTCGTCCTCACCCTTCGCGGCGTCGATGTAGCTCACCGTCGCCTGCAGGTACATGCCTACGTCCGCGCTGGTGGGGGTGTAGATGGCATTATCGGCCCCTTCGATGGGCGTCCACGCCATCATGTCGGACGACCGCGCCCACGACCACATCTGATCGGTCTCGCCTCCGTCCTTGTCCTCGACCTCAGCGTCGGCCAGCCGGCCAACCTGCGGCTGCGGCGGTCCCACCGTGACCGTGGCCCCTTCCTCCATGTTGGTGATCGTGATCGTAACCTCGATCAGCTTTTCTTCGTTGGCCAGCACGTCGACGATGTACTCGCCCTTCTTCTCGAAGTCGGGGGACTCCTTAAAGGACAGCACGCCCTCTTCGCTGATCTCGAAATCGTCTTTGTTGCTCACACCGTACTCAACCCCTTCGCCCTCGGGGTCGACCGCCGAGTAGGTCCCAATGGGAACCGTGATGTCGGTGTTCTCGGCGTACTCATGCGCTTTGCTGTTCACATCCTGGGCGGATGCCACGGAGCCGATGAGCAACACGGCCGTCAGCACCGCACCTACAATCCCAAAACGGGTCAATACTGCGTAGAGTGATCTGTTCTTCATGCGTGCCCTCTCTTTGCCTAGAACCTTGCCTAAACGTGGATGCCAGAACAATACCATCGGAGGGAATGCGTGTCAAGTAGCTGAACTTCGTCGTTCAGACGCATTCCCGAACGGCGATTAGTATAGCACATGGACGCGGGAAATGGGGTTGTGCAGGGGGTGTCTTTCGGCGAAAAAGGGGAGCGTCGTTCCGCCCGTTCGCCCCCGCATCCGGCACGGAGCCTGTCCTGGGCCTGTCGAAGGGGCCCTCCATCACCCTCCCACCCCACGCAACACTCCCCCTTCTCCACGCAATGCGCTCTCCCATCTTGAGAGAGGGCCGGAGCCTGTCCCGTACTCGATACGGGGGTGAGGGGACGGTGGCGAAAAAGGGCGGAAAATGTTGCATTACGTTGCATTTTGTCGTATTTCCGCTTGTTATTGTCAAGTAGGGGCGATTCGCGAATCGCCCCTACGGGAGGTTGGACGGGGGATGGTGAGGGGAGGATTCACCGCGGAGGGCGCAGAGAGCGCAGAGGGGGATGGGGATTGGCCCTCACCCCCGTATCAAGCACGGGGCAGGCTCTAGCCCCCGTATCGGAGTACGGGGCAGGCTCTCTCCCAGGACGGGAGAGGGGATGGGAGGCGGTGGCGAAGTAGGGGCGATTCGCGAATCGCGTCTACGAGAGGTTGGCCGGGGGTTATTTTCAGGGTAATGACAGTGACGGCGTTGTTTTCTCATCAATGGAGAATGGGTCGATAGCGGTTGCGGTGTTCGCGAAAGTCTTAACCTGACACGAGATGGGTAGGGTCTGAAGCTGTTTGGGCGACAGGGGGTCTCTTTTTCCCTGACATTTCCTGACATATTCTGACATTCCTCTGTTGCGGACGGGAGACCAGGGGCGTCCGCCGTGTGTTGTTGAATATGATAGTACACGTGTTCTCATCAGTCAAATTCGGAGGCGCCCCTTCTTAGATTATTCGACTCCGCAACGCTCCGCCCAGAATGACAGTGACGGCGTTTTTTTCTCGTCAATGGGGAATGGGGCGGTAGTCAAATGCCTACCCCTGTCAGCCCAGGACGGGAGAGGGGATGGGAGGCGGTGGCGAAGAAGGGGCGATTCGCGAATCGCCCCTACGTATTAAGGAAAGGCAGACCCCTCACCGTCATTCCCGCCAAAGCGCGAACGCCGTGCGCCGATGTCCCGCAAATGGTCAGTCTCCGCGAGTTGAATTGCGGAGACCCCCCTCTCTGTATCTCTCCCCCGGCGGAGGAGAGATGGTAGATTCTGTACCTCTCCCCCGGCGGAGGAGAGATTGTAGATTCTTCGTCGCTGGGCTCCTTAGAATGACGGCAGGACGACGATTCCCGGGTATCTCACCGACTCTGAACAGCTGCGGTGTCCCGCAAATGGTGTACTGGCCGGGCGACGTGTGGTACACTGCCCCGTGAATAACTTAGAGAAAGCAACAGGAACGCAAATCAGGAATGGGACTGGACACTAGCGTTAAGGAAGCGGTCGTCAAAGAGTATCGGACGAAGGACGGGGACACGGGATCGGCGGAAGTACAGATCGCACTCCTTACCACTCGCATCGCCAACCTTACCAGCCACCTGCGTACACACATCCACGACGAGTCGACCCGCTGGGGTCTGATGAAGCTCGTTGGAAGAAGGCGGCGACTACTCAAGTACCTCAGTAAAGAGGACGTGGGACGTTACCGTTCTATAGTCGCTAGGCTAGGTCTCAGGGGATAGTTTCCCTGCCAGCACCCGCACACCGGGTGCTTTTTCTTTGTTTGCCCCTTGTAATTCAGAAGGAGAGAACACGTCATGTCCAACACGTTTGAAAAGCAAGTAGGAGACCAATTATTCACCATAGAGACCGGCAAGCTCGCTCAGCAGGCGAACGGCGCGGTGGTCGTCCGGCAGGGCGATTCGATGGTGCTGGTGACGGCGACGATGTCGAAGCCGAGGGAGGGAATCGACTTCTTCCCGCTGACCATCGACTTTGAGGAGCGCCTGTACGCGCGAGGCCGGATTCCCGGAGGGTTCCCCCGCCGGGAGGGACGCCCGACGACCGACTCCGTCCTCACCATGCGCCTCACGGACCGTCCGCTGAGGCCGCTGTTCCCGAAAGATTTCCGCAACGAAGTGCAGATCATCACCACCCCCCTTTCCGCAGACCTTGAGACCCCCCTCGACATCATGTCCATCGTCGGGGCGTCCACGGCTCTGTCGATCTCGGACATCCCGTTCAACGGCCCGATCGGCGTGACGCGCATCGGCTATGTGGACGGCGAGTTCGTCATCAATCCGACGTACCAGCAGTCCGACGAAAGCGCCCTCGACCTGATCGTGGCGGGATCGCGTGACGGCGTGCTGATGATGGAGGCCGGCGCCAGCGAGGTATCCGACGAAATGGTCCTCGAGGCCATCAAGCTCGCGCAGGATACGAACCTTCAGCTCATCGAGCTCCAGGACGAGATCATCGAGACCGTGGCGAAGCCGAAGGCCGGGTATGCGCCGTTTGGCTATCCGAAAGAGCTGGACGCCCTGGTCGACAAGGCAGTCGAGGGCAAGCTCACCGACGCCATGTCGCCCGAGGGCGGCAAGTCCGAGATGGGCGCTCGTCTCGGCGCGCTGAAGGACAGCGTCGTCGCCGAGATCGGCGAGGAGTACGACGGCAAGGACGTCTCCGAGGCGTTCGAGACCTTCGTGGAGAAGGAGTTCCGGCGGCGCATCATCGAGCTTGGCGAGCGTCCCGACGGACGGAGCGTCAACGAGATACGCCCGCTCCTCTCCGAGACGGGAATCTCCCCCCGCGCGCACGGGACAGGGCTCTTCCAGCGAGGGGAGACCCAGGTGCTGGCGTTCACGACGCTCGGACCGGTCGGCGACAAGCAGAAGATCGACAACCTCACGCCCGTCGACTTGAAGCGGTTCATGTTGCACTACAACTTCCCGCCGTTCAGCACGGGCGAGACCGGCAGGATGTTCACCGGCAGGCGCGAGATCGGCCACGGCGCGCTGGCGGAACGGGCCATCGCCTCGGTGCTTCCATCCGAAGAAGACTTCCCGTACGCGATCCGTGTGGTCGCCGAGTGCCTGAGCTCCAACGGCAGCACGTCCATGGCGAGCACCTGCGCGGGCATCCTCGCGCTGATGGACGCGGGCGTGCCGATCTCGAAGCCCGTGGCGGGCATCTCCGTCGGCCTCGTCACGGACGACGAGGGCCGCTTCGTGACCCTGACCGACATCCAGGGCATGGAAGACCACTTCGGCGACATGGACTTCAAGGTCGCCGGCACAGCGGACGGCATCACGGCTATCCAGCTCGATATCAAGGTGCAGAACATCGGCTACGAGGTCATCGAGCAGACGCTGGCCCAGGCCAAGGAAGCCCGGCTGCAAGTCCTGGCCAAGATGGCCGAGGCGATAGACGCGCCTCGCGCCGAGGTCAGCCAGTACGCCCCGCGAATGACCTCCGTCAAGATACCCGTCGCCAAGATCGGCGCGGTCATCGGTCCGGGCGGCAAGACCATCCGCGGCATCATCGAGGAGACGGGCGCGCAGGTCGACGTCCAGGACGACGGCACGGTATTCGTCTCGTCCGTGGACGGCGATGCGTCCAAGCGGGCCGTCGAGATGATCGAGAACCTGACCAAGGAGGCCAAGATCGGCGATATCTACACCGGCAAGGTCGTCCGCATTATGGGATTTGGGGCGTTTATCCAGATACTCCCCGGTCAGGACGGCATGGTCCACATCAGCGAGCTGTCCGATCACCGCGTCGAGACGGTCGAGGACGAGATCGAGATGGGCCAAGAGCTTACGGTGCAGGTGATAGACGTCGACCCGCAGGGGAAGATTTCCCTGTCCCGCCGCTCGCTCCTCTTGGACGAGGACATGGAGACGGTGGCCGCGAGGCGGCAGGGAGCGGGAGGCAACGGCAGGTCCGGCGGTGGGGGACGCGGAGGCCCTCGTGATCGCGACCGCGACCGCGGCGGCAGGCCCCCTCGGCGGGACGGTCCTGGCCGCGAGTACGGCGGAGGCAGGCCTCCACGCCGGGACGATTCCCGACGCGAGGGCCGTCCCGACCGACGGGGAGGCGGCCCAGATCGCCGATAGTGGCGCGTTGGCTCCGCGTAGTCAAGTAAGATAAGCCGACGAACATCGGTCGCATCGCTCAATTGGGAGGCTTGCGATGACTGAGCAGATACGAGTTGCCGTACAGGGCGCGTTGGGGCGCATGGGTCAGGAGATCATCGCCACGCTCGCCAAAGAGCCCGACATGCTGCCGGTAGGCGGCGCGGACAAGTTCGCGACGGTTGACTCACTCGACCTGCCCGGAGGCTCCGGCACGATCCCCATCTCGACCTCGCTCGCCGACGTAATCGGCGACGCGGACGTAGTGGTCGACTTCACGAATGGAGAAGGGGCTGCCGACGCAATCGACATCGTGCCGGCGAGCGGCAAGCACCTCGTCATCGGCTCCACGGGCATTCCGACGGACGCCATCGAGCGTGCCGGGAAGCTCGCTGCCGAGCACAACGTCGGCATCTTCATCGCCCCGAACTTCACGATCGGCGTGGCAGTCATGATGCACCTCGTCAGGGAGGCCGCGCGCTTCTTCGACTACGCCGACCTCATCGAGACCCATCACGAGGCGAAGATCGACGCGCCGTCCGGTACCGCTCTTGCCATCGCGGCCGCCGCCGCCGAGGCGAAGGGTGGCGGATTCAACGCCCCCGCGGCCGAGAAAGAGCTCATCGCGGGAACGCGCGGCGGCGACCACGAAGGCGTGGTCATCCATTCCGCCCGGATGCCGGGCAAGGTTGCCCACCACGAGATGGTCTTCGGCCACGTCGGCCAGACGCTGAGCATCAAGCACGACTCGGTCAACCGCGAGAGCTTCATGCCCGGCGTCATGCTCGCCATCCGCGAGGTCAGGAACCGCCCCGGCCTCACCATCGGCTTGGACAAGCTCATGGGGCTGTAGTCCATTTCTCAAGCGGGGTCTTCTTCTTTCGCAAGCCTTGGGTTCCGGTTGCCTCGATAGTCTGAGCGTGCTAGTATTCCCGCGCCCAAAGAGGTGATCGTTCCACTCCTTGACGCAAGGGACAGTCCATCCGTACCATGAAGTTACTAGGAGGTTCCAATGGGGCGGAGGGCTTAAGTGGGCATATATCGCCATCGAGAAAAAGGTACCAGTGTAGCTGGATCAGGCCTTGTAGTCGATGCGAAATGTGTACACGTTCCAGAAATACCTGTTAAGCACATAAGCGTGGGTTTCGCTTCCTTCCATACCAAACCAGCAATACGAGATGTCACTAGTGGTTCAACATGTTTGTATTGAAGGATATAGCGACCTCAGTTTGATGCGGGCATCCTCGGTGGTGAACCGCCAGTTCACGCGCACCGCATCACGATTGCGGCTCTTCTGCCACGCTTCTACCTCGCCACGCAGGGTCTCCCTGTCCGGTATGCGACGCTCCAGGCACTGTCGAGCCAGCACTCCGATCTCTATCTCCGCCATATTCAGCCAACTCCCGTGTTTGGGTGTGTAGTGCATCTCCAGACGCTCAGCTATACGCCTCGCCTCAGAAGGCTCGAACGCCTCGTACAGCGAGGACAGCCTGTGCGTGTTGAGAGCCTGCCCTGTACTTGATACGGGGTTGTCCATCACCAGCACGATCCGTTCTCTGTCAGGGTAGTCCTCATTGACCAGTCCCTGTATCACATGCGCCCAATCCACCTTCGTGCGACGCTCCCTGACCTCGACGCTTCCCTTCCAGGGGCGCGAACAGCATGAACAGACTGCTCACTCCATTGCGCTCGTATTCGTAGTCGTAGGCCGACACCGCGCCGAGCGCTGCGGGACGGGGCACTCGCGTCTCCTTGACCCCCGATCCGGGTCGGGGGCAGGCTTTGCTGTTTGCTCGTCTCATCCATGCACACCAGAACTTCGTTCTCATCATACGGCCGTTGGTAGACTTCCAGCACGTCTTCCATCGCGCACACAAACTCCGCGCTCTGACCGGGAGGGATGCACCAACTCTGCTTCAGCCACAGCCTGCCCCGTTGCAGAACGGGGGCTTGAGTTCGTTTTTTTAAGCACTTGGCGAACCGTTTCGGTGCTGATGGTCTCGACTATCTCACACTCGACCAACTGGTCAGCCAACAGCTTCAGGGTCCAACTGGCGCGACCCTCCGGCGGTTCCCCGCAGGCCATCGCTATCAACCGGGCTTCGCGCTCGCCGTCCAGTATCTTCTGACGGCGGCGCAGTTGCTTTTTGCGGTTCAACGCCGACTTGATGCCTTCCTCCACACAGCGCCGGCGCACCCGCTCGACCATTGACAGTCCCACACCGAGCGCACCGGATATGTCTGCGTCCTTCATTCCTCCGTCTTCCCTCGCCTCGTCGCTCATTAGCAGAGCCTGCCCCCAGCCACGACTGGGGGATGCGCGCATGCGTCTGCTTGTACGCGACGGTCCGACCACGGGAGACGAGCGCCTTGAGTTCCTGTTGTTCGTCCGTTGTCAGTCTGATACGGTACTTCTTGGTAGGCATGGTGATTCCTCCTCCATTCAATCGTATGATTGAACCTCTCGGAGGAATATGCCCTTCCAGACCTTTATTTCAACAATGTTCGACCACTAGGGTATTCCCTTGGCCCCCGGCGCGAGCAGGTTGGCCGGGCTCTGCCGTGTGCCCGGCCTGACGAATTGGAATGCGTACAGAGCGGCGTTGCGCTGGTGAAAGCGCAGCGCGACGGCCTCGCCCTCGAGGGCGGTGACGTCGGGGCTGCCGTTCCACGTCACGGTGTGACGGATTTCGTCCCCCGTGAAGGTGTCGCAGCGTTCTGCCGAGAAGTTTTCGATTGTCCTTCCTGCCCGGTCGAGTATCTCCACGGAGATCATGCCGTAGGGCGTGGGAGGAGTTTCCTCAGCCCCGAAGGGTCTCTCCGGCGCGCGGACGTTCACCTCAAGGCGCTCGCCATCGAAGACCAGGGGCTTGGTGGTAAGCGTGCCGCCGTCCCGATAGGCGTCCATCGAGACGAACCCGTCCAGCCTCATCTTTGCCAGGCCGATGGCGTGGGCCATCCACTGGCCGTCTCTCACGGTGTTGATGACATTCGCAAGTGGATGACCGGGGGTGTTGGAGCCCATCGGCACGTTGCTGCCCGCATAGTATATGAACATCTCATCGTTGTAGATGATGGGCTTTGCCAACCCCACGTGATCGCGGTCCCACGTGCCCCAGGCGCCGGAGCGCATGAACTCCCAAAACGGCGCCGCTCGACGCCACATGACGCCGTCACGGCTGATGACGAGCTCGGTGCGGTACTCGGCGAATTCATGCCGGCGGAACGGATCCCAGAGATGGTCGGGGAAGTCCTCGACGTGGTAGGTCGCGCCGCTGTCGACCGTTCCGACGTAGAGGTCGTCAGTGTAGAGGACGCCGGCAAGATCGACTCCGTGGCTCGGGCTCCAGTTGGGCGGATCGGCATCCGAAGGGGTCAGCACTTCTCGGGTGTCACCCCAGTTCTCAAAGTCAGGGCTGGAGGTGCGCATCACGGCGTGCTTCTTGCGGACGAGCCGGCCATCGACGTCGGCAGGCACCATGCCGGACTTTCGATGGTAGTGGACGTACTCGGAGCGTCTCGGGTCCCAGCCAAATACTACGCCGTTGGGCGCGACGGGACTCTCGAAAGCGTGTGGAGGTCCGACGTTCATCCGCCAAGCGATTCCGTTCCGGGAGTAGCCCTTCGACAGTGCCCACTTGCCCTCGAAGTTGTCCATGTAGATCATCTTGTAGCGGCGGTCGGGGTCGGGATCGTCGTAGTCCTTGACGAGGTTGGGACGGCGGATCTGCTGCATTCCGCCGATGGCAGGGGGAAGAATGTTGTTGTCCTTGGAGCCGTTGAAGTCAGTCCGGCCGAGGGAGGGTTTTTCCCAATGGACCCCGTCGTCCGATACGGTGTAGCAAGCCTTGTATCCGCCCTCCGGCTCCTGACTGCGCCGGGTATCCGAGCTTTCCAGGGGCAGAGAGGTGCGGTACCACATCTTGAAGTGGCCGTCTTCCTCGTCGTACATGACCGTTCCGCCGAACAGGTATACCCCGCCACCGCCTCGTTCCCAGGGTCTGTCGGCTTGGATAATCGGGGAATCGCCGCAACGAACGGGACGGTGGAACTGCCGCACGACGTTGTCGAGGGAATCGACGACGTGATCATCAAGAAAGAGTTGCTTCGTGGAGCCGATGTGGACTGGCGCTGTCATTGGCCTCGATTCATATTGAAGACCGACTTGGAGCGCTTGCCCTATGAAGAGAAGCCCAGTTTCTTTTCCTTCATGCTCACGAAGGTCCGGCCCCCGATGACGATGTGATCCAGCAGCTCGATGTCCATCATCTCGGCGGCCTGTTTGATCTGCCGGGTAATCATGATATCCGGGCCGCTCGGCGTGGGATCGCCTGAAGGATGATTGTGCGCCACGATGATGGACGGGCAGTTTTCCCTGATGGCAGGACGGAGGACCTCGGCTACGCGGACCGCCGCGGAGTTGACGGTACCTTTGTATATCTCGTGAGTTCCGAGGACTTCGGAGGTGGTTGACACGAGAAGAACGCGGAGGTGCTCCTGTTCTCGGTAGCGCATGTCGGCGCCCAAGAGATTATAGACGTCGCGCGGGGAGTTGATGGTCGGGCGTTCCTCAGGGCTGAGTGAGGTCAGCCGTCGGCCCAACTCGAACGCCGCGAGTAACTGGCACGCCTTTGCCTCGCTGATGCCGTCTAGCGAACACAATTCGGTGAAGGACGCGCGTCCCATCCTTTCAAGGCCTCTGAACTTCGCAAGAAGCCGGTCAGACATATTGACGACGCTCTCCCCCTTCATGCCGGTGCGAAGGAGGATGGCTATCAGCTCTGAGTTTTTGAGGGCGTCGGCTCCGTACTGCGCCAGACGCTCCCTGGGACGTTCGCCCTCGGGCATGTCCCGTATAAGCGTAGTGTATTTGGAGTGGGAAGAGTCGGACATAGCTTTCACGTAGAAGGTTCCGCGGCTTTCGGTGTTGTGCTCAGTCCATCATCGGGAAGTTCGGAAGCGCCCTACCATTCGACTGCCGCTCGGCAAGATCGTCGCCGACTGGCACGGGCACGAAGCTGTGTTCGATGGCCCGTTCGAGGACTGGGTCGTAGAGCCGAACGGAGAACGCGTCGCCGACGCCCCAGGTGGTGAAGGGAGACAGGCTGTGCTCCTTTACCGCATCCTCCGCGCTGTCGAGGAACGGCGACGAGCCGCAGAACAGGACAGCAGCGTCCGGGAGCGCTATCACTGTTGACAAGTCGAGGAGATAGTCGAGCGTGACGAGCGCGTCGAGCGGGCTGTCCTGGAGCGGGACGGCGTGTCCTTGGGTCGTGACTGTACTCTGAATTCTGAGTTGGTCCCAGTGATCCCTGACTTCCGCGTAGGGCCAAGCGGTCGTCGCCACGGGGTGGGGACACATTTGCTTTGGTTTGTCGGGGAAGATCGGGTCGAGCTCCCGGTCGCACTGGTCGCTGCCGACGGAGATGAAGACTTCGTCGCCGTCGCGAATCGCCACGACCTCGCCCTCGCCGCCTGTCATCGTGCCTTGCACCTCAAACTCCGTGTCCTGAGTGAGGAGATATCGCGCGATGCGAAAGATCGACGGGTTGGTGAACGTCGCCGACGAGAAGTGGCCTTCCTGCGCCAACTGCTCGTCCATCTGCTTACGCAGGCCCTCGACATCCCGCGCGGTAAATCGCGCTCCCGCGACCGAGCCGACCTCGAACGTCCGGGACGTGATGCCTTCTCTGCTTTCTATGTTCAGGTCGATGTTATGGGTCCTCACTTTGTGTCACCTCGGTCCATAAGCGTTTGCGTGCTCCCAGCTCGCGCATTCGGGCGTCGGTTGCGGGCATGTACGTCGGGTGTTGACGGATAGGGGCCATACTCGACGATGAGCTCGACGTCTTGAACGACCAGAGGGCTGATGAGGTCGGCGGGCCGTCCGTCGAGCACGAGTTCGAGCGTGTTCCAGCCTTTCGTGGGACGGACGTGTCGCAGGTCGAAGTCGAGCCACTGGCCGTGGTACGGCGGGAGGCCCTTGGGGAAGTGTCGCAGGCACGTCTCATCTTCCAGCGACTCGCCATTGAGAAGGAACCGAATTCTGTCCTCCGAGACGATGTCGCCGACGTACACCTTGAGGCGCACCTGCTTGACGCGCTCGGCCTTCCCCTGCAGGTCGTCGGCGCAATAGAGGCGGAAAGGATGCCTCGTGCTCGTGTCGGACGCCTCGATGGTGTGCGGCAGCTGCGTTTCCATGCCGGCCCGCTCAGAGATTTCGCTGGGGCGACCGACGACGTAGTGCTTGTCGGCCTCCACAATCAGATCGGGGTCGGCCATCTCCGTGAGGACGCGGCGCTCAGCGTCGCCGAACGGCCAGGGCAGGAACCATGTATACATACCGTCCGCGCCCTGTTCGCGGAAGCTGGCTACGGCGGCTCGCCTCATAGCGGGAGTCGCGTGTTCGGTTACGAAGTGCTCACGCCCAGGGTCAAAATGGTGGGGCTGAATAGTTGCGTATACGGAGACATCGGCGTCATGGGCCGCCTCTATGAGCCATGATAAGTCAACGTGCGGATCTATGAGGTTGTGGCCGTACAGGAGCGGCGCGATCCAGTCGATAGAGCCGTCCCTGAGCCACTGAAGGACGTCAAAGCCTTGTCGCAGGTTCAGCTCCTGGGTCGGATAGACTCGCACGCCGACCTCTCCGGGTGTCCCCGGACGGCCTCGCACCATTTCGGCGACCTCGGCGACCCACTCGGTAACGGCAGGGGTGTACTCGCGGGCATCATTCTCGTCGCGGAAGTGCGGGGCCGACCCGCCCGGCGCGGCAGCGAAGTCGAGCTCCACGCCCTCGGTCGGGTAATCGACGGCCAGTTCACGGAGAACCTCGCGCTGGAAGTCGCGGACCTCGCGATGCACCCATCCTCGACCGCCGGAAGCGATCTCGTGTGCCGGATCGATGGCGGCGTGGCTGGAGAGTCTCAGGCTGGCGAAGAAGTCCATGCCCTTGTCGTGGGCGCGGTCGATGAGCACACGGAGCGGATCGAGGCCGCGTTCTTCGAGGCTCTTCATGTTGTGCCACGTGCGCCAGTAGGCGTTTTGCTTGAATCCGGGCGAGTCGGGGCCGTGCTCACCGTGTTTGAACTGCGTGCCCGCCTTGGACGGGTAGTACAGCCCGTCGACTCGCGACACGCCGTAGACGAAGGTGTCGATGCCGGCACCCGCCACCTCGTCGACGGGACGCCAGGCGTCTTCCAAGGTCATCGGCGGCTCGAAGACGAACAGGTAGTAGTGGCGGGCGTCGTTGAAGTAGATGGTGCGCTGTCGTCTCATATCTCGGTATTCGTCGGATAGAGTATGGTCGGTGACGCGCACGCCAAGACTGCTGCCAACGTGCCCGTGAGGTTGTGTCTGGTCGGGGTGGCCGGGTTCGAACCGGCGACCTCCTGGTCCCAAACCAGGCGCGCTTCCGCTGCGCCACACCCCGTACCCTTACGATGATACGGGCTGACAGGTTCGTTTACAAGGCGGCATCAAGATGGTAAGTTCTGCAAAAGGGAGGGCATCATGGACAACAAACCCACGTACCGCGTCGGCATTATCGGTGGAGGACGGCAGGGAACACACCACGCCAGGGACTACCACCTTCATCCGCGCACGGAGGTCGCGGCGGTCGCCGACAGCGATCAGGAGAACCTCGAACTCTTCTGTGAGCGCTTCGGCGTGCCCGGATACACGAGCTATGAGGAGATGCTCGCCAAGGAAGACCTCGACATCTCCGCGCCGGTGCTGCCGGTCAAGGCCAACCCCGCCGCCGTGATCGCGTCGGCCCAGGCGGGCGTCAAGGCCGTATTCTGCGAGAAACCTCTTGCCGGCAGCTTGGCCGATGCGGACCTGATGGTGGAGGAGTGCGCGTCTCGGAACATCACGTTCGCCGCCGGGTTGGTCGTATCCAGTCATCCCGACTATCGCAAGGCCTACGAATTGGCGGCGGGCGGCGAGATCGGCGATGTCCTGCGCATCAACCTGTACGAGGGGAACAACCAGGTCGGCACGCACGGCCTGAACCTCACGCGGAAGTTTGCCGACAAGTCGCCCGTCGAATTTGTGATTGGCTACGCCTCGAACGACCCTCACGGCGATCACGAGGAGGACTACGGAGGAGGAGAGCGGTGGTACGGATGGTTAGGCGGCTACATCAAGTTCAGCAACGGGATCGAGGCGTACAGCAGCTTTGCAGGGCCCGACTATCGGGGAATCGAGGTGATCGGCACGCACGGCGTGATTACCAACGGCAACAACACCGGCCTCGGACTAAAGCTGTTCAAGACGGGCGACGACCCCAGAGAGTGCCCCGATCTTCGAGAGGTTGAAGGGGTCTTCAAGCCACGGCCGGCCAGGGATAGAGGACGCGACGCCGAGGGATGGCGCATTCCCAGCGAGGTTATGATGACCAGCATCGACGCGGTCGTCGAGGCCATCGACACGGGCGACCCGCTCCCGATCACGACGGGGGACGATCTACGTCACTCCCTGGAAATCGCCGTCGCGCTCCGCGAGTCGGCCCGAAACGGCAGCGCTCCCTTCAAGCTCCCCGTCGAGGACAGGAGCATCATGATGTACCCCGAGGTGGGGCGCTGGAACTACAAGAAAGACGTTCACGGCGCGGAGTGGTACCGCGACCAGATGGCGGAGCACGTTAAGCCGTAGTGGTCACCGCGCGAGCGGTGGTAACGAAAGCTAGCGCTTCGACAGGCTCAGCGCGAACGGCGGTGGAGAGTCTTTACTCGAACCAGCCGTAGATCATGTCGGCGCCCCAGAACGCCGCGTACGTCACGACGGCATACTTGACCATCTTGCCGAGCCAGCAGGCCACTACGAACCTGCTGATCGGGTATCTCATAGAGCCTGCCGCGAATCCGGCGAGATCGAAGAAGGGGTTGGGGGTTGCCGCGAAGAGGAAGATGGTGATCATGCCGCGAGCCTCGATCCATCCCCTGATCCGACCATACCATTTCACGTACCAGCGGTTGCGACCGGCGATTTTCCTGACCACGTCGTAGGAGCCCAATCCGGCAAGGTAGGCTGCAATCTCCCCTATGGTCGAGCCCGTGCCTCCCGCGAGCGCGACGAGTAACGGGTTCCAGAGCGTGGCGCCCAGGATAACCGTCGCAATGCCCGGAACAGGAAGGACGAAGGTCCCGCTCCCGATTACATTCGAAATGAAGATCCCCGTATAGCCTAACGGTTCGAGACCTTCAATCGTACGAAGGTCATCAATGTCGTTCCTGAATACCACGACGGCGGCCGTGATCGCCACGACGGGCAAGAAGGCGCCCACGAGCATCAGGTACCGGATTATCCGAGACTGTTCCGACGCGGTGGACGTGTCCGGCTTGGTGTCCACCGCCTTCGATTCAGATGGCATGAGTTGTGCAGCCCTCGAACTGCGCGTGTGTGCCGCGACGGGGCTTTCTATCTGACCATTCGGCGGAACGGCTCGCGTCCGATCTCGGCCTCGAGCAGGGTGTCGAGCTCCCCTTCGAGCGCGCGCATGATGACGCGCATTGAGTCGGCGGCGGCCTCGGCGGTGATTGCAACGTCCTCGTCGGTGTGGGCCATGGTCGCCTTGAACGAGGTCGGAGCGAAGACGCCGCGCTTTGCCATTTCCTGGATGAACAGTGTGTCGATCGGCTTTTTCATGGCCGGGTCGGGCACGTCGAACGACAGCGTCGGCGCGGTGTGGATGCCGGTCACCTGGGCGGAGATGCCGACCGAGTCGACGGCGTCCTGGAGGGCGGCGGCCATCTTGTCGCCGATGTCCTTGAAGAACTCGGTCGAGTTGCGGCTCTTGAGCTCGCTGATTGTCGTCACCGACGCGGCTAGGCCGATGTTGTCGCTCCAATACGAGCTGGAAATGAACATGCGGTCGGCGGGCTCCATCGCCTCGCGTGAGCCGACGACGCAGCCCATGGGGTAGCCGTTGGACATGGCCTTGGCGAAGACGGACATGTCGGGAGTGATGCCGAGCCATTCCTGCGCGCTTCCGAGAGAGATACGCCAACCCGAGGAGACCTCATCGAAAATCAGGAGCGCGTCGTTGGCGTGGCAGAGGTCTTTGACGGCTTCGAGGTATCCTTCCTTCGGACGCTCGGAGCGCATCGGCTCCATCATCACCGCCGCGACCTCTCCCTTGTTCTCTTCGAAGAGCTGCCGCAGGTTGTCAAGGTCTTCATATATGAAGGGTATGGCAGTGCCGGCAAGCGCCCGGGGTACGCCGGTCGGCTCGATTCCCGCGAAGGGGAACTCGCCCGACTCGGGGTCGACGAGGTAGTTGGCGGACTGGTACCAGTCGTGCCAGCCGTGGTAGCCGGAGAAGAGAATCTTGTCCTTTCCCGTCGTGCCGCGCGCGATGCGGACTGCCACGGCGCAGGACTCGCCTCCGCCCTTGGTGTAGCGCACCATCTCCGCGCTGGGGATGGTGTCTATCAGGAGCTCGGCAAGCTCGATCTCCAGCGGGCTGTTCAGGGTAAACAGGCTGCCCTTCCCGATCTGCTCCCTCACCGCGCCGTCGACCACGTCGTCGGCATGGCCGAGGATGATGGCGGTCACGGCGTTGACCCAATCGATGTACTCGTTGCCGTCCACGTCGACGAAACGCGAACCCTTGGCATGATCGGCGTATATCGGACTGATGGGGTGCGCGAAGCTGCTCGCCCTCCGGCTGATGAGCTGCGTCTTGCCGGGAATCAGCTCCTCCGCGCGGTCATAGAGATCAAGGGATGCTTGTACCCTGCTCTTGGTGGTGGTCATGTTTGGTCCTTTCGTGCGTTCGAAATCGGTAGCCTCACCGCTTAACGCGGGAACGATTGTAGAGTCCCTCGACCGTTTTGACAATCCGACAAACCGAGTGATAGATTTGCCTCATTCCGGCAGAGGGGAGCTAGGGTCAGTGCCCGAACTGGATTTCAAAGGCAAGCAGCATATCTACGCTCACCACCTGACTGTCCCCTACCGGCCGCTGGTTCCCGACGCCGAACGCTCCCTCAACCCGACCGCGCCCGATGACAACCTCATCATCCACGGCGACAATCTCCACGCGCTGAAGGCCTTGCTCCCGCGCTACGCGGGCCGCGTCAAGTGCATCTACATCGACCCGCCGTACAACACCGGCAACGAGGGGTGGGTCTACAACGACAAGGTAAACAGTCCCCTGATGAAAGAGTGGCTGCGGGAATACAGCCCCGTCGATAACGAAGACCTTGAACGCCACGATAAGTGGCTTTGCATGATGTGGCCACGTCTCCACCTGCTCAAGGAACTATTGAGCGACGACGGTGTGATCTTCGTCTCCATCGACGACAACGAGCAACACCATCTACGGATGATGATGGACGAGATATTTGGTGAGGAGAATTTTGTCGCCAACATCGTTTGGCATCATAGGAAGTCAAGCCAGAACGACATTGACGTATCACTTTCGCATAATCACATAGTCTGCTATGCACGTGAGAGGCGATCTTTTTCATTCAACGCTGGAGATGTCGATGAAAGCAGATTCTCAAATCCTGATAACGATCCCCGCGGACTGTGGGTGGCTGATCCAATGGACGCACCCAACATACGCGAGAATCTGACTTACGAAATCGTAAATCCGAACACTGGTGCTGTTTACTTACCACCTGAAGGTAGGTGCTGGAGATTTACTCCAGAGCGCTTTGCTGATGCCCTGAATGACAATCGCATTGTATTCGGGAAATCCGGAACTACTAGGCCGCAGTACAAGCGGTTCCTCACAGAGGCTCGTGAGAGAGGTATTAACATATTTACCATTTGGAGTGACGTGGGGACAGCCACGGATGCCACAAGACAATTACAGCAGATTTTCGGACGAGGACAGTCTTTCCCTACTCCAAAGCCGACTGATTTGATCGAAAAGATTATCAGAGTAGCTACAAAAGGCGACTCTTTAGTCCTCGACTCGTTCGCCGGTTCTGGCACGACCGCTCACGCGGTGTTGGCGCTAAACAAGGAGGACGGAGGCAACCGCAAGTTCATCCTCGTCGAGTGCGAGGACTACGCCGACACCATCACCGCCGAGCGCGTGCGCCGCGTCATCAACGGGGTTCCCGCCGCGAGGGACGAGTCGCTGCGCGAGGGGCTTGGCGGCTCGTTTACCTACTGCGCGCTCGGTGATCCCATCGAGCTGGAAAGGATGCTGGCCGGCGACGGGCTGCCGTCCTACTCTGCGCTTGCGGCCTATCTGCTGCACACGGCCTCCGGTATCTCCGCAGGGGGCGCGGCCCTCGAACGCCAGAACGAGGACGGGTTGTTCTACACCAACGGGGCAACTGACTACTACCTGCTGTACGAACCCAACGTCGACTGGCTGGGCAGCAACCAGGGGATGCTGAATCTGGAGCGGTCAAAACGCATCAGCGTGGCGAGCCGCGGAGGTGGAAAGCGCGCCATCGTCTTCGGGCCAGGCAAGTACATCGGCCAGCGAGACCTCACGGGTATGGATATCACCTTCTGCCAGCTGCCGTACGAGATGCACGGCTCGGGCCAGTAGATGGAGCTGAAGGAATACCAGATCGCCACCCTCGATGCCTTTGCCCGATGGAGGGACGCGTTGGACAGGGCGGAAGCGCAATCGGAGACGGTTGTCGACACGCTGCGAAGCGCCGGGGTTGACATTCCCAACGACGTCCGCAACTACCCGAAGACGGCTTGGCAGCAGCTGGCGGATTCCGGCGGCGTTGCCGATACCGCCGGCGCGTACGTGAGTCGCACCGACGACGCGGAGCGTCCCATCCCGCATGTCTGCTTCAAAGTGCCGACCGGCGGGGGTAAGACGCTGCTGGCCGCCGCCACTCTGGGCCGGCTTCACCGTCAGACCGGCCTGACGCTATGGATAACCCCAACCCGCGCCATCTACGAACAGACCAAAGCGGCTCTGAGGAGCAGAGAACATCCCTACCGACAGATGTTGGAACGCGCCAGCGGAGGAAGGGTCAAGATGCTTGAAAAGGACGACCCATTCACGCGCGCGGATGTCGCCAACTACCTGTGCGTGATGCTGCTGATGCTGCCCGCCGCCAACCGGCGGGTCGGCAGGGAGTTCCTGCGGATGTTCCGCGATTCAGGACGCTACCCTACGCTTTTCCCCGACAGCGACGACGCACTGGGAGATGCCATGCTGCTGAACGACCATCCCGACCTGGAGCGAGTGTCGACCGACGGCCCGGTTAAACGCAGTCTGTTCAACGTAATCAAGATGCTGCGTCCGGTAGTGGTGCTCGACGAGGCGCACAAAGCGTACGGGGCCAAGAAACGGGAGTCGAACGAGGAGTTCGTACGCTCCGTCAATCGACTCGATCCCAGCCTTGTCATCGAGCTGTCCGCCACGCCCAACCGGGGCATCAGCAATCTGCTGGTTGACGTTACCGGCGTAGAGTTGAAGAACGAAGAGATGATTAAGCTGCCCGTGAACGTGCATTCCCTCCCAAAGGTCGATTGGCAGCACACGCTGGGGAAGGCGCACGACGAACTCGAGAAACTGGACGAGGAAGCGCAGTCGTTCCAACAGAGTGACGGACGCTATATCAGGCCTATCGCAGTAGTAAGGGTGGAGCGCACCGGCAGAGATCAACGGGACGGAGACCGCGTCCATGCCGAAGACGTACGGGAGTACCTGATCCAAAACATGGGTGTTCCCGCCGATGCTGTAAAGGTGAAGTCCTCCGAACTGGATGAGTTGTCGGGCTTGGACCTGCTTTCGGAGTTCTCGCCCGTACGCTGGATAATCACAAAGGCCGCGCTGATGGAGGGGTGGGACTGCCCCTTCGCCTATGTTCTGGTGATACTCGACAATACCAGCGCTCAGCGTGCTATTACGCAGCTGGTGGGGCGAGTAATGCGTCAACCGTACGCCCGCCGTACCAATCGAGAGGCCCTCGACCAGTGTTACGTCTATTGCTGGAACACTGAAGTGGGCGTCGCCGTGCAGCATGTCAAGAACGGACTGGAACACGAGGGGCTGACGGGGTTAGGCGACGCAGTGATCAGCGATTCGGCGGAATTTCACCACGTTACTGTACAGCGACGCGAGAGGTTTCGGAATAAGGACATATTCCAGGGCAATCGCATCTTATTGGGCAAGGATCTTGAGTAGATAGTCATTGTCCCAGGCGGCGTCTTTTCGTTTGCCGGCGAGGCTGCGCTTGGTGGACTTTTCGGCCTTGAGCAGGTTCAGGGCCATGCGACGTAGCACGGAGAAGTTCTCTGCCCCGTTCCCGCTACGCACCCGGCTTCCATCCTCATTGAACGTCACGTCCAGCGACCAGTGCAACTGGTTCTCTATGCTCCAGTGGCTGCGCACCGCGTTGAGCAAGACACTCGCATCGTTTTGCAAGCTCGATATGTAGTAGCGCGACTCCACCGTGGTCTTGCCACCGACGATTCGCTCGCCTTCCACCATCACCAACGTAGTCAACCCCGGCCACTGCCCGCCATCATCCACGTATCTGATGTGGTCGAGGTCGGACACGGCCCAGCATCGACGAGTCTCGACTCGTCCGTGACCCGCATTCACCGTCTCGTGGTAGTCGTGGTCGAGACTGTCGAAGCCGGACTTGCGGGCAAGGTCGAAGATGTCATGCACATCCTCGTGCAGGTGCCCCTGGTTCCTCTTGACCGCCAGCACGTAGTCGGCTCTCTCCTCGAGGATCTTCGATGCGACCTCCTTCTGGCAGCCCATGGCGTCGATAGTCACGATGCACCCTTCGACCTGGAGCATTTCGAGCAGTCGGGGTATCGCCGTGATCTCGTTGGAGCGCCCGTCCACTCTGGTCTGTCCGAGTGCTACGCCGCTCGCAGAGGCCCAAGCGCTGACCATGTGGATCGCATCCTTCCCTATATACCGGTCGTGCGAACGACGCACTCTCTTGCCGTCTATGGCTACGACGTCACCTTGCAAAACCTCTCGCACAGCCAACACCCACTCGGTGAAGCAGCGCTCGAACTGCTGAGCATCCAGCTTGGCAAAGACCCTGCCAAAGGTGTCGTGGGATGGAATACCGTTAGGCAGGTCCAGCATCTTGTGCAGCCATTCCGCCTTGCGCTTGCCGAACTCCTCCACGTCCACCCAGCTGTCCGCACCTGCTATGACACCGCAGAGCGCAATGGTGACGATGTCCATTAGATTGTGACGTTTGGTACGGTCAATACGCGGATCAACCAAGCTGCCAAAGTGTTCGGTCAGGGACGCTGTGTCACTCGCCATGGGTCACTCTCCACATGAGGTTGACCCCAATTCTATAACTTGTCTAAGACTTCATTTAGATGCGATTGCCCTGGGACATATTCCTGCCGAAGGTGTTGCACGATGAGGATAACGAATGGAAGGAGTTGGATTACCAGCGTCACATCCTTCCCGAAATCGACTGGGACTCCATCAAAGCCCCGAGTCCGCAAGGCAGTTTCCCGGACCGTGCCACGTGGCAGTCGGCAACAGTCGACGTGGGGGATGCGCTGCCGGTATATCACGCCGACCGCGAGTTGAATATTGACAAGACCGTGAAGATCACGTGGTTTGCCCGCCGCCTGTCCGATGTCGTGCCAAATCCCTGGCAGGCAGCCCGCATCACGCAGGAACTGATAGAGAAGCTGCACATAGACGGTGACACTGATGATGATATTCACGACCGACGCACGTACTTGGCCTTTGCGTTGCGGGAATACGTGCGCGATACGATGGAAAATCAGGCGGAGCAGGTCTTTCACAACAAACTCAAGAAGGGCGAAATCCGCTTTGACCTAGAGGCTGGTCAACCTAACTTCCGCATGATCGAAAGCTACGAAATACCCGCCAGAGTTGATGACCAGACACTGCAAAACTACGGGAAACCACTTCAGTTGAATCTCTTTGAGCCAGTATTTGCCCGTCAGTTCGATAGCGACTTGGAACGCAATTTCGCTCGCTACCTCGACGAGCAGAAAGCGCTGCACTGGTGGCATCGTGTGGCCGTCCGCCAGCGGGGAGATTACTACCTGCGAGGTTGGAAGCAGGAACGCATCTGGCCCCAGATTCCCCACCTAGATTGAGGGATACCTCGTTGGAGCCCGCCGTGAAGCGGGCTATGATGGTTGTTGGACAGACAAAGCCATCACCAACGAGGTGCGCCTATTATGAAGCAAGGAGTTCTGCCGTTCCAGTATCAACAGGAGAACGGTTCCCCCGGTATGACCGCGCTGTCCGGCCTGATGACGTACTTGGAGCTGCTACACGTGTCCGGGTTGAAGTCATCGGTAGAACGTTGCGTGGGGCTGCGGAGAGGCGGTCAGGGTTGGACGGACAGCCAGATAGTTAGCTCTCTGATACTGCTGAACCTGGCAGGCGGCGAGTCGGTGTCCGATCTGGACGTTCTGGACAAGGACGAAGGGTTCGGCAGGATGCTTCGAGAGATGGAGACCCACGAGATGGGTCGCAGAGAGCGCAGAGCGTTGGAACACAGATGGCGTGTGGGGCGTCGGCGGAGCGTGCCGTCGGAGTCCGCGGTGTTCCGGTACTTGGCGGGATTCAATGACGCCGACGAGGAGGCGAAGCGGGAAGCTCACCGAGCATTCATCCCTGCACCCAGCGAAGCGCTGAGGGGACTGGGGAAGGTGAACGCTGACCTGGTGGGCTTCATACAGAGCCGTTCGCCTCACACCGAGGCCACTCTGGACATGGATGCCACACTGGTCGAGACGCACAAGCAGGAGGCACTCTACAGCTACAAGAAGTACAGAGCATACCAGCCCCTGACGACCTACTGGGCAGAGGCCGAGTTGATCGTGCATTCGGAGTTTCGGGACGGCAACGTACCTGCGGGGTATCAGCAGTTACGAGTGTTGAGCGAAGCGTTGGGGCATCTACCTGCCGGTGTGGGGAGGGTGATGCTGCGGTCTGACACGGCGGGGTATCAGCAGGAGTTACTGCGGTACTGCGCCGAAGGCAGGGACGAGCGTTTCGGGGTGATCGAGTTTGCGGTGGGGGTTGACGTGACGGCGGAGTTCCGCCGTGCGGTGTCTGAGGTTGCTGAGGAAGAGTGGCATACGCTGTACCGCAAGGTTGGCGAGCACCGGGTGGACACGGGTCAGCAGTGGGCTGAGGTGAACTTCGTGCCCAACTGGATAGGGCACTCCAAGAACAGCCCTGAGTATCGGTTCATAGCTACCAGGGAGCGGTTGATCGAACAGCCACTACCGGGAATGGAGGAGCAGATGGAGCTTCCGTTCCCCGCGATGGAACTGTCCAACAGAGGCTGGTACAAGGTCTTCGGAGTAGTGACGAACCGAGAGCTTGCTGGGGACGAGTTGATCCGGTGGTTCAGGCAGAGATGCGGTAAGGGCGAGGAAGTCCACAGCGTTCTGAAGAGTGACTTGGCTGCGGGCCGGATGCCGTCGAGGCTGTTCGGCGCCAACGCCGCATGGTGGGCCATATCGGTGCTGGCCTTCAACCTAAACTCTGCCATGAAGCGACTGGTGTTGGGCGGACAGTGGGTAGCCAAGCGTCTGAAGGCGGTGCGCTTCGCCCTGATCGCCCTACCGGGCCGTGTGATGCGTCACGCCAGGAGGTTGATCATCCGTCTTGCCCGTGGCCATCCCTCATACGAATTGCTGCTCAGGGCGCGGCGGAGGATATTGGCGCTGGCTGCCGAGCCGTATCGAGCATAGGCGTCCTGCATGGAGTATCGGTCTGCAGGCGACTCAGCCGAGTTGCCAGGCTGGGCCATGCCTTCTTCGGCCTGAGAACAGCCATAATTGGCGGGCGAGCGCTGTCAATATCCTCAAACACGTCGCCCGAGACCCCATCTACGGCCCGATCTGACCATAGGTGATCCGAGTCGACACCGAACACGTGCTGTAAGCCCTCAAAGACCACCCCAACAATTTTAGGCGGGGGATTTGGGCGGCCTGACTTCGTTGCAATGGCGGGTGAAGTCCAGGGCAAGCCGCACGTGCTGGTCTTCGAGACGAAGGGCGAACACCTGCGGGGCAACCCGGACACCGACTACAAACGCCGTGTACTGGACACGCTACAAAACGCCTTTAACTGTGGCACGTTGACCGTCAAGGATGGGCCGGCTAAAGGCACCTTCCGATTGGTCTTCAGCGAGTCGGAGTTCCCTGAGGCGTTGGCAGGACTGAAGAAATCCTACTCCGCATAACTCCTGCACGACGTTAGGACCAAGGCGTCAGGTTACTCCTGCCACTGGAAGATTACGCCGAGCATGGTCTTTTCGCGGTGGTAGGCCAACTCGTAGGCCTCTTGCATGCGGGCGTAGGGGAGTCGGTGGGTGACGATCTGGCTGGGATTCAGGCTGCCGTCGGCCATGAGTTGGAGGACGTACTCGCACTGCTTATTCCACTCCATGCGGTCGGCGTCGGCCTGTGGGTACTGGTAGGGAGCGGTGCCGTTGACGGCAATGATTGAAATTCCCTTGTGGTAGAAGTACTGCATGGCGAGGGGGTTGAAGTCTGCCGGTTCCTCGCCTCTACCTAGCAGGCTGACGATGGAGACCCGACCGTTCTCGCGCACGATCTCGACGGAGGTGCGGTAGGCGGGCCAGGGGTTGGCGGTCAGGATGACGAGGTCGACGCCGTTGCCGTTCGTGTATTCGTCGAGCTTGGCCTGCAGGTCGGGGTCGTTGTACATGAAGGTCGCGTGTGCGCCCATTTGCATTGCCATCTCGTTGCGGATGGGACTGTTGCCGATGCCGATTGTCCTGGCGCCCATCGGACGTCCCAGTCCGACCGCGCCGAGACCGAGCACGCCCAGACCGACGACGGCCACGTACTCGCCGGGCACGAAGTTCGCCTTGCGGAAGCAGAGGCCGCTGAGGGTGTACAGATGTGCCCAGATGGCGTCCTCGTCGTCGACGCCCTCGGGGATCTTGACGATGGAGGCGCGATGGTCGGTCACCCATTCCGACTGGTGGGGCTGGCGAGAGACGACGCGGTCGCCGACCTTGAACTTGGTAACGTCGCTTCCGACGCCCTTGATGACGGCGAGGTTGCTGTCTCCCACCCAGCGCGGATACGTCGGCGCGCCGGGCACGTCCTCCGCGCCCTCGTAGTTGCCGCGGTCGGTGCCGATCTTGAAGCCGGAGATTATGGTCTCGCCCCAGATGTCGTTCGGACCGAGGTTCTGGGTGTCGAGGGTCCAGTCTTCGATCACGAGGTTGCGTGGGCCTCGCAGAATAGCGATCTTCATGTCGTGTCCTTTGTCTGAGCGGTGTCGCCCAAGTTTATACGCAGCGGGAATGGCGGGCAAGATGGGGATGCGACGGGCAGGGGGGTACTCGGCTACTGGCTCGCCTTCGGGCTGTCCGAATAGTTTCGCCGATAGTCCCGGGCGTTGATGCGGATGACCCGGGCGATATCCGGGTCTTGAGCCCTAGACTCTTCCGGCGCGAGGTCGTGATTGGGGTTGGAAGAATCCAATCTGTCGCGCCTGGTGGTGATGATCGTTGCCAGTCGGAAGTTATGCCGATGTACGATAATTTGATTGAGTTTATCCATCGCCCACGGACTGCTCTGTTCTTCTCCCCAACCGTCGAGAATCAACAAAGGGGTATTCTTCACTTCCTCAAAACGGCGGTCATATCGGACTCTGCTCTCCGGTGAGAAGGTCGCTCGGAGGTGGTCGAGCAGTTCCGGAACGAAGGCAAAGAATACCGACCTGCCCTTCCCCATCTGTTCGACCGCAATGGCGACGGCAAGGTGAGTTTTCCCCGCGCCTGTGTTGCCGGACAGCGTAAGCCACATATTGTTGCTATCACGTCTCGCATACTCTTGCGCGACCTCCAATGCGGCACGAAGGGATTCTTTCTGAGTACCGGTCGGCGCGTTATGCCCATCGGTCTCAAAGTTCGCGAATGTCATGCTTGAACCTAGCGAAGGGGGAACCATGCCTAAGCCTTGCAGTCCCGTCGCCCTTTGTGTACCAAGATCCATGACTCTCACTCCCAGCCTCGCCCGTATGTATGGATCAAGGTCTTCAGGGTGCTCTGCCGTCGTTACGACCGTTGGGAGTCCCGCGCTGTACCGGTGGTTTATTATCTGGCGCAGCTTTTCCTCTGCCCATGCGGACGCGCTTTGGCTGCCAAGCCCGTCGAGAACGAGGAGCGGTGTGGTTCTGACATGCTCGAACAGGTCGCTGTAGGAGACTTCGCTTGTCGGCCCGAAGCTGGCGCGTAAGTGGTCGAGTAGGTCGGGCGCGAAAGTGAAGAAGACGATTCGTCCGTTTTCAATGCAGTGATTGGCGATGGCAGCGGCCAAATGTGTCTTCCCAACACCGTTCGCACCGGTCAAGGTCAGCCAGCCTTGTGGATTTTCCGCATAGGCCAGCGCTATGTTGTAAGCCTCCCGGAATTGCACCCTATCGGCCTCAACATCCGAAAAACCGTCAGGTTTCAGGTTATCGAATCGGAAGCGGGTGAGGTGGCCGAGGTTGCTGTAGGTGAGGAGTCGTTCGTGCTGCTCGCCTTCGAGGCGCGATTCCTGGCATTGGCAGGGGGTGATGGTGCCGAAATCCGCGTGGCCGACGGGAACGTTGGGACTGATCCAACCGCGCCCATTGCAGACCTGGCACCGGCCGTCGGAGTCGTCCGGCTCCTCTTCGGGCGGGACGTGCCCGCCACCACCGATCGGACCGGCGGCGGGTAGATTGCTGAGTACCTCAGAGATATTGGGCACTACTTCTCTCCGCTAAGCGAATTCCCGGGTATCCCCGGTTCGTGTCATGCTCTCGAAGCGCACCACGTCGTCACGGAAGTAGAGGTGTACGCTCCCCGTGGGGCCATTCCGGTGCTTGGCGACGATCAACTCAGCGACGTTCACGGGATACGGATCGCTGGGCCTGCGCTTCTCCCATTCGTCTCTCGTGACGTACTTGTCCTCGCGGTAGATGAATGCGACCACGTCGGCGTCCTGCTCGATGCTTCCGCTCTCGCGCAGGTCGGAGAGGAGGGGCCTGTGGTTCAGCCGCTGCTCGGGGGCGCGGCTCAACTGGGAGAGCGCAAGGACGGGCACGTCGAGCTCCCGAGCGATGCTCTTGAGGGAACGGGATATCTCGCCCATGTCCATGACGCGGTTCTCGCTCCGTCCGCTCGACCCGGCGATGAGCTGGATGTAGTCGACGATCAGTAGGTCTATCGGCTCCTCGTTGTGGAGGCGGGTGATCTTGCTTCGCATCTCAACGATTCGCTGGAAGGGCGTCTCGTCGATGTAGATGGGAAGCTCGGAGAGGTAGCCGATGGCGTCGTGTTCGCGCTGCTCTTCCTGGCTGTTGAGGAGGCCGACACGCATCCGGTGGCTGTCCACGTCCGCCTCACTCGCAACGAGGCGGATGCCGATCTGCTCGGCGCTCATCTCAAGGCTGAAGACGGCGACCCTTGCCAGCTGCTCCGCCGCGTGGCGGGCGATGTTGAAGGCGAGCGTGCTCTTGCCGAGGCTGGGCCGGGCGGCGATGATGGCGAGGTCGGAGCGCTGGAGTCCTCCTCCGAGCAGCTTGTCGAGGTCGGGGAAGCCCGTGGCGATGGGTGAGAGGTGGATGTCGCGGCTGGCCTGCAGGGATGCCACGTCCTCCATGTACTGGTCGAGGATCTCGCGAATGTGCATGAAGTCGCGCGCGCTGCGGGTCGTTCTGACACGATAGAGCAAGTCTTCTGCCTTGGAGAGGGCGGCGTCGGAGTCTGCGTCGCCCTCGTAGCCGATGGCGGCGATCTCGTCGGCGGTCCTGATGAGGCGGCGCATGACCGAGGTGCGCTGGACGATGTCGGCATAGTGCTCGACGTGGATGGTGGTTGGCACGGTGCGGACGAGGTGGGCGAGGTATGACGTGCCGCCGATCTCTTCGAGTCGCTCGCGGAGAACGAGTTCCTCGGCGATGGTCACCTGGTTGATGGCCTCGCTGCGATCGAAGAGTGCAAGGCACGCCTCAAAACACCAGCGGTTCTTGGTTACGTAGAAGTCCTCGGCGGTGACGATCCCGGTTATCTTGGGAAAGGCCTCGTTGTCGATCAGCAGCGCGCCGATGACCGATTCTTCGGCCTCGACGCTGTGGGGGAGGAGTCTGTCGGTGTAGACCATGGGGTGCTTAAACTATCAGGGAGTTCGACCCGATGCCACAGGTGAGCGGCTACAAGACTCGTCCCAATTTTGGACGATCCGGCGGACGCTTCACCGACATGTTCACTACGCGGCCTATGGACTCCCAGTTTCGCAGTAGAGACGGGAGAGTTTCTGTGCCGGGCGGGTCAGACGAGTGATTTCGAGGGGCCAATTGGGGAAGTGTGAGCGCCTGACAATCGGGGAAATTCTTTCAAAAAGTGTTGCATTTTGTTGCATTTCCCGCGTTATCGTAAAGTTGTACGGCTTCGTTGAGCGATCGAGAGGGGCCAATGGATGCAGGGTCAGCGACTGTCAATCGGAGAGATTTTCTAAAGTGTGTCTCATTCTGTCGTATTTCGTCGTATTCGCCTTGTTGTTGTAAAGCTGTGCGGTGTGTGACCGCTTGTGAATAGTGTAGTACAGACGTTCTTGTTTGTCAATTCGAGGGGCGTGGGGACTCACCGCAGAGGGGAGGGCTATGGATTCCCGCGTACGCGGGAATGACGATGGTCTTGTGATGCTCACTCTTGCAGTTGAAACCGGAAGGCGAACCATGGACGGTACGACGCTGCCCTTCGACAAGCTCAGGACGAACGTGCTCTCCGCTACTGTTTCGTTAGTAGAAACGAGACGTGGGGTGATGCCAGCCGATGGGACTGAGGCTAAACGACGTCGGTGATGCCACACCTTCCAGGGCAGGCCAGTGGGAGTGTGGCAGAGGGAGAGGTTTTCGGTGTTTACGCTGACTCTTCGGCGACCGGAGTCTCGTCCTCTTCGGTCTCGGACGCGGTTTCAACCGGCTCGCCGGACTCGTCGGCGGCAGTCTCTTCTTCGGTCTCCTCGGAGGAGTCCTCACCCCCGGCTTCCGCCTGGGCCTTGCGTTCCTCGAGGTATTGCAGGAACTCGTCGGGGTCTGTCTCCATGGGATGGACGAGGACCTCGACCTGAGCGTCGATGTCGGCGTAGAGGTGGACGCGCACTTCGAATGTGCCGACCTCGCGTATCGAATCCGGTATCTGAACGTTCCGGCGTTCAATCTCGCGGTCGAGCAGATTGGACAGGGAGTCGGCAACGATGGCGTTGGTGACCGAGCCGTACAGCCTACCGCCGGCGCCGGCGCGCATGGGAACATCCACACGCTTGCCCCTCAGTTCCTCGGCAAGCTGTCTCATGTCGCGCAACGTCCGTAGCCGCCGCTCTTCTGCCTGCTTCTTGAGGCGGTCTATCCGCTGCAGGGAGTCGCGGGTTGCCGGCATTGCAAGCCTCTGCGGAATGAGGTAGTTCCGCGCGAATCCCCTCTTGACGTCCTTGACCTCGCCCCCCTGGGCGACACCTTCCACATCCTCCAAAAACACAACCTTCATTGGTCGTCTCCTAGCCTTTTGCTGTCATAGCCGATGCAACGGGGCGCGCCGAATGAGCACGCGAAGTATCGGGCAGTTCATTATAGCACCAAACGCTGTTTGGGTATGAAAGGAGGTGCGATGCCTAGGAGACGCCCTCACCCCCGTATCGAGTACGGGGCAGGCTCTAGCCCTCTCCCACGACGGGAGAGGGGATTTATTCGGTGAATCTCTGAGTTGGGACGCCAGGCTCTCATCGTTGAGTGTGAGGTGACCGGTACGCGCTCTCGCGGGTGTGTATTGAGAATTGTGTTTATAATGCCTCCGGAGTGAGGAGCCGGAACTATGCCAAACGGGGTGTGTCGAAATGGAGAGGCGTAGGCTCGGACGGACGGGACACATGAGCACAGGTTCGCTCGCGCTGCTGCCGAAGATACTGGACGCGGCGGAGCGGTTCCGGCCTCTAGGACAGTCCGAGCAGCGGGAGATTGTCGATTCGCAGAGGCCGCCGTACCCCGAACCCGGCCTCGGCATCCTGCCCGCAACATGAGCGGCGGAGGGAAGACATATCTCGCGCTCGACCTCGGCGCGGAGAGCGGACGGGCCATCGCCGGGACGTTCGACGGGGAGCGACTGGCACTGCGAGAGGCGCACCGTTTCCCGAACTTGCCCGTTCGCAAGGGCGAGAGTATGCACTGGGATCTGCCCGCACTCTTCGATGAGGTCAAAAGGGGCATTGCCGCAACTGCGGCGCTCTTTCACTACGAACTGGTCAGCGTTGGCGTAGACACTTGGGGAGTCGACTACGGACTGCTCGATGAGCACGGCACGCTTATGGGCCTGCCGCACCAGTACCGCGATTCACGGACGGCGGGGATCCAAGACTCGGTCTTGAAGCGGCTCGGCAGGGACTTTCTGTACGAGCAGACGGGTATCCAACTCATGGAGATGAATACTCTTTACCAGCTTCTCGCCGAGCCACCGGAGCGGCTAGCTCGTGCGTCTAACTTGCTCTTCATCCCGGACCTCATCAACTACTGGTTGACGGGTGTTATTTCCACGGAGCGGACGTTCGCAAGCACAAGCCAGCTGTATGACGTTCGGAAACGGGACTGGGCATTCTCATTGCTCGATGCGGTGGGGCTGACGTCCCATATGCTTGGAGACATTCGGGACGCGGGGGAGTCGCTGGGGCCTCTTCTATCGAAAGTGGCGGAAGAGACGGGCGCGGGTGGAGTGAACGTGGTCCTGCCGGGGACTCACGATACGGCATCGGCGGTGGCGGCCGTGCCAGCAGACGACGGGACCTGGGCGTTCCTGAGCTCGGGCACGTGGTCGCTGTTGGGAATCGAGACGCCCGAACCGGTGATGAACGAGCGGGCCAAGGCGTTCGAGCTTGGCAACGAGGTCGGTGTACTCGGCACGATTCGCCCGTTGAAGAACATCTCTGGCCTTTGGCTCGTCCAGCAGTGCCGGGCGACGTGGGAGGCGCAGGGCCATCCGTACTCTTACGAGGAGCTGACGCGGATGGCCGAGGTGTCCGCGCCGTTCACGGCGATCATCGACCCGGACGACCCGTCGTTTCTGCCCGCTGGTGACATGCCGGCTCGCATAGCGGACTTCTGCTCTCGTACCGGACAGGCGCCGCCGTCCAATCGCGGGGAGGTAGTGCGAACGATCTTGGAGAGCCTTGCACTCCGATACCGGATGGTACTCGAAACGATTGAGGGCATTGTCGATAGCCGTATGGATACCCTGCACATCGTTGGGGGAGGCGGTCAAAACCTCTTGCTCAACCGGTTCACGGCCAACGCGGTGGGTCGTCCCGTCGTCGTGGGGCCTGTGGAGGCGACGGCGGCGGGCAACATTTTGATGCAGATGGTGGCGGCGGGGGAGATTGCGTCTCTGGCCGAGGGGCGGGAGATCATCCGGCGCAGTTTTGAGTTGACCACGTATTTCCCGGAAGGCTCCGACGTGTGGGAGGAAGCCTACGAGCGGTTTCGGAGGATATCGAGGATTCAGCGTTGACCCCGGTTCCTACCCTGGAGACCGCCCTTCGCCGGTATGACGATTTTGTAGGAGTCTGCTCCGCGTACTCCGCGATCTCTGCGGTGAGTCCGACCCTACCGCGCGTTGCTGTAGCTCTCGCAGCGTAGATACAATAGCCTTTCATGGAGAGTATGCAGTCCCAGCCGCCCGTCGACGACCAGAACACGGGCGGAGTCAGCCGTCCGTTCGACCGTAACAGCATTCTCGCCGCGGCTGCGCTTGCGGTCATCTTGATCGTGGCGTTGGCGCTCCGTCTGTACGGGATTGGCTGGGATGAGGGGTACGGTTACTCGCCACACCCCGACGAGCGCAACGTCATCTCCCTGATCGAGGGTATAAACTTTCCCTCACCCGGTGATCTTGGCGCTCTCCTGGATGCCGAGCGGAGTCCGTGGAACCCCGGACGGTTCGCATACGGCAGCTTCCCTCTCTATCTGCTCAAGATCGCGCATTCGCTGATTCCCGACGACGTGTACGACGTCAGGACGATCGGGCGAGGAATATCGGCGCTGGCAGACGTCTGCGCCGTGTTCCTGACCTACCTTCTCGGCGCGAGACTGTATGGCAGGCGGCAAGGGTTGTTGGCGGCTGCGCTGGTGTCGCTGGCCGTGATCCATATCCAACTCAGCCACTTCCTGACTTTCGATATCGTGCTTGGGTTTACGACTATCGCCGCACTCTACTTCATGCACCGCGTTGCGGTCGGCGGTAGGTTGCGAGACTCGGTGATCGCGGGCGTGATCGTTGGGCTGGGCCTGGCGACGAAGGTCAGCATGGCGCCCATGTACTTCGCGCTGGCGATGGCCCACTTGCTCTACGTCATGCCTGCGCTGGGCGCAGCGGAGGGTGATAGGAACGAGGCGAGCCGGCGCATAGTGGTGGCCTTCATGGGGCTACTTGCCGCAGGGTGCGCGTCGCTGGCGACGTTCATCATCGTTCAGCCGTACGCCATCATCGACGCTTCGCGATTCGTCGCGGACGTCACCGAGCAATCGGAAATGGTGCGGCGGATCCGCGACCTCCCCTACACGCGGCAGTACATCGACACGACGGCGTACCTGTACCACGTGCGGCAGCTTGCGGCGTTCGGACTGGGCTGGCCTCTCGGCGTCGTCGCGTGGGCGGGCCTGCTCTATGCGAGCTTGCGAGGCATGAGGTTCTACTACGGGCTTGCCTACCTGGTGGTCGGCTGGCTCATCCCGATGGGGCTGCTTCTCGTCTCGACCGGCATCGTCTTCATAGCCGCCGCGTCGATGATAGCATTCGCGGCCCTGGTCGCCACGCTGAGGGTACGGTCGAGGGAGTCGCGAGGAACCGTGCTGCTCCTGTCGTGGGTTGTTCCGTACCTGCTGGTGACCGGAGCGTTTCAGGTCAAGTTCACGCGCTACCTCATTCCGGTGACGCCGCTGCTGGTGCTCTTTGGGGCGCAGATGCTCTTCCACCTGTGGGAATGGGCGGCATCATATCGTCGGTGGCTCCGCCATGTGATGGCAACGGCGATGATCGCTCTAGTCGCGGTGACGGGCCTGTACGCACTCGCCTATATGGGCATCTATCAAGTTCCTCATACGGCTGTCCGGTCGTCCGAGTGGCTCAACCGAAATGCTCCCGAGGGTTCCGTCATCCTGATGGAACACTGGGAGGAGGGATTACCGGACATGGGGCGGTATGACGTCCCAAGGCTGCCGGTGTATGAAAACGACACGCCGCACAAACTCGACGGCATGGCGGCAGACCTCGCCCGGGCCGACTACGTCCTCTTCTACAGCAACCGGCTGTACGGCGCCATTACTCGCCTGCCGGAGAGGTACCCCGTCACGTCGGCCTACTACCGGCTGCTCTTCGGAGGGGAACTCGGATTCAGAGTTGCAAATGTCGAGACGTCTTACCCGAACATAGCAGGTGTGACGCTCGTTGACGACACCTACGAGAGGCCGGGGCTTCCAACCCCGGAAGGACAAGAGAAGCCGCCGGGACTGAACATCAACCTTGGATATGCCGACGAGAGCTTCTCAGCCTACGACCACCCGAAGGGTTTGGTGTTCGAGAACGTCGAACGGTTGGACGCGGACACCATTGGCGAGCGCATCATCGACGCGGCGAACCCGAAGCCGGTTGGTCTCCTGCTTTCGGAGGACGATCTTCGCGCTCAGCGGGCGGGGGGCACGTGGACGGATATCGTGAAGCCCGACGGAATAGCGAGCCGAATGCCGGTCGTGGCGTGGCTGGTCGTCATGCAGTTGATGGCGCTTGCCATCCTGCCGATCGCGCTTGCGGTCTTCCGGTCTCTGCCGGACGGGGGTTATCTGCTTGCCAAGCTGCTGGGCATCCTGGTTGTCTCGCTGGTGGCATGGATGCTTGCGAGTCTCCAGTGGATGGCGTTCTCGTTCGGGTCGGTTCTAGTCGGCATCGGCGTCGTCGGGTTGGCATCGTGCGTCGTGCTGGGGTTCACGTGGTCTTCGTTCTTGGCGTTCTTCCGCGAGCGGTGGAGGGTCATTGCGATTTGCGAGTTGGTCTTCATCGTCGCATTCCTTGCCTTCGTCGTATTGCGAATGGCGAACCCCGACCTGTGGCACCAGTGGCAAGGGGGCGAGAAGCCGATGGACACGGCGTACCTGAACGCCGTCCTCAAGTCCTCGTTCATGCCTCCCTACGACCCCTGGTACGCGGGGGGCTACCTCAACTACTACTATTGGGGACAGTTCATCGTCGCGTCGTTCATCCACGCGACCGGCATCGACACGGCAGTCGCGGTGAATCTCGCAGTGCCGATGTTCTTCGCCCTGACCGTCGGCGGGGCGTTCAGCGTTGTGTACAACCTCGCCGAGGCGGCGCGCGTGAGGCTCCCAAGGAGGTCGGCACGCTCAGCCATCGACGATGACGAGGTAGAAGATGGGCACTCCCACGATAACTTTGGGAAAGACCCTAACGCCTTCGCATGGTCTCCGGTGGTCGCTGGGGTTGCGGCGGCGTTTTTCGTGACGGTGATCGGAAACCTGGATGGCGCAATTCAGAGCATTGATATCTTACTCCGGCTTTTCGCGACTGTAATGGGGAAGTTGTACGACGTTATTCGCGGCAGCGAGAGTCTGCTTCAGGTGTTCCCTCTGAACGAGCCTCTCGGCGAATTCAACTTTTGGCGCAGCAGCCGGATGATGCCGCCCGATCCACCGGGCCACGAGATTACGGAGTTCCCGTTCTTCACCTTCCTGTTCGCCGATCTGCACGCGCACCTCATGGCGATGCCTTTCACCTTGCTGGTCATCGGTGGCGCGCTGGCGGTCGTACTGCGGGCACGAGGCTCCGAGCGAGGAAGCAGACGACTCGCTGGTATGGGCTGGGGAATGACCGACGTTGCGCAGGTGGCGGTGTTGGGAGTCGTGGTAGGAGCGCTTCGACCGCTGAATACGTGGGACTACCCGACCTACCTGCTGCTGAGCATGGCAGCCGTCCTTCTCGCCGGGGTGCTGAGAACCGGCGGCCTGAACCTCATCGTCCTAATCGAGGCGGCCATCAAGGGAGTTTTGATCTTCCTCATCGGGTTTGTCGTATTCCTGCCGTACCACGTGAATTACGAGACGGCCTTTTCCAGCATCGAGTCCACCACCAACCAAACGGTGCTCTGGCAATTCCTGCTGATAGCGGGACTGTTCGTGTTCGTCATCGGCTCGTTCGTTGTCACCGAGTCGCGCGGTTGGCTCTTCGATCTGGGACGAATCGTCTGGCGTCCCTTCTCTGGGCTTGTTGCGGTATCGGAGCGGTCCGGGGCATCGGATGTGGCGCGTAGGAACCGCGCGTGGATAGGCAATATGCGTATTGCCCTCGTCGTATTGGGGTTATGCCTCATTGGGCTCGTGGTGGTGCTAAAACTGGTGGAGATAACGGGCAGTACGACGCCGTTTGTGTTCGCGCTCGTCGTTCTGGCATTGGCGACGGCGGTGCGGATCGTGTTCTCGGCGCGCCGAGATGCCCCGCAGACCGTGTTCGCGCTGCTGCTGGCGCTCACGGCGCTCTGCGTGGTCATAGGCGTGGACATCTATCGCCTCGAAGGTGACAGCGACCGCATGAACATGGTCTTCAAATTCTACCTCCAGGTGTGGGTGCTGCTGGCGCTGGCCGCGGCGTACATGCTATGGCGATTCTGGCACGGGCGCAGCGCGGCGCCTGAGGCGTTACCAAAATGGAAGAAGGTCTGGCTCGGCTGCTTGGGCGTCCTCTTGGTCTGTGTGTCCGTCTATCCGGTGCTTGGAACTCACGACAGGCTCGGCACCCGCTTCGACACGACGGTCCCGCTCACTCTCGATGGCATGGCCTATATGCAGGATGGTCAACGTCATGTCGATCAGCGTGGAACCATCGACCTATCGGCAGACTATGAGGCCATCCGGTGGATTCAGCAGAACGTCGAGGGTTCCCCGGTAATGCTCGAAGCGGTTACGCCTTTCTATCGCTGGGGCGGGCGAATCTCCATCTACACCGGCCTGCCAAATATCGTGGGCTGGGAATGGCACCAGAAACAGCAGAGGTGGAACTACCGCGAGACGGTCGCAATGCGCGTAGCGGAGGTCGCCCGGATCTACAACACGCCGTCTCCTCAAGAGGCGCTCGACATCATGCGAAAGTATGGGGTCGAGTACGTCTACCTCGGCAGGGTCGAGCGACTTTACTACGACTCGAACGGGCTCGTGAAGTTCGACAACGGCCTCGACGGGGCCCTCGAACAGGTCTACGAGAACCGCGACGTGCGGGTTTTTCGCGTACGGGAGTGATGGTTCGACACACTTACCCTCACCTTGATGACAGGACAACGAACATTAGGCACACCTGTAAACCCGTTTTCTGTGGTCGTGACTGCGTTCTAAAATCAATGGCATCATCGAGTGACGGGACGTATGTATGAGACCGCGCCGTGATTGCCTCGGCTACACGACTATTCGAATACTTGGCGGTGCGTTCGCGGCGGTCGTGCTGGGAGCGCTGATTGCGTGCGGGCAGTCGTCAGACGATGAGCACGCTCAGGCGCGGGCGCCCGCGCCGGCGACGTTCGATCTTCTGGAAGCAGGGTTCCACCAATCGACCGTCGGTGTGAGCCTCGGAGAGCGGGTCGAGGTATCGGTGGTGGTGCGGCAGGAGAGGCACGACCGGCACATCTGCGGCCTCCCGAGTGTCGTCGACCCTTTCGGCAACGTCCTTCAAACGCTCACTCCCCGACAGAACCCCGCGAAAGGGACGGCAACCCACTACGTCTACGAGTCGCGGTACGCCTTCTTCGCCGCGACGGACGGCGAATACGGTGCCAAACTGGAAAATCGAGGGTGTCTCATTGACGATGTGGCCGCCGTCGCGACTGTGCACTGGGCGGTTCACCCGGTGCAGGAATGATCGCCGTGAGGGCAGCCGCTAGCTCCATCTGTCCGACCAAGCGCATACGGTCGCGCTGTGTCCCGTCCGGTACGGCGGACTCCTCCGAGTGCGGTCAGTAGCGTGACCGTCCTCAACCGCACCAAGCTGCCGCGCACCTTTGCGGCTTTTCAAAATCCTAGCTACCGCATCTTGTGGCCGGCGAACTTCAGCTCGCTGCTTTCTCGGTGGATGCAGATGACGCTGCTCGGCTGGATGGTGCTGACGCTCACCGATTCTGCGTTTCTCGTGTCGCTGGTCGGGTTCTTCTCCCTCGCGCCGATGCTCTTCGTCGGTCTGCTGAGCGGAGTGCTGGCCGACAGGTTCGACCGTCTCAAGCTGCTCCGCGTGACGCAGGTGGTCGGCTTCGCATCGGCGATTGGTATGGCGGCCATTCTCGTCATGGGCAAGGAAGAGTTCTGGCACGCGTACGTGACGATCACGCTCGTCGGATCGGCCTGGGCGCTCGAACTGCCGACGCGACGTTCGATGATCCACGACCTCGTGGGAAGCAGCGGCGTCACGAACGCCGTGGCGCTCGACTCGATCGGCATGAACGCGAGCGCCATGGTCGGACCGGCGCTTGCGGGAGTCCTGATCAGCCAGGTGGACGTGGTCGGCGGGTACGTCGTGGTGGTGGGCTTCTCCGTGGTCTCGATGGTGATGGTCTGGATGCTGAGGCTCGATATCGGGAGACGTGCAACTGCGGTGAAACGGCGGATGGCCCTCGACCTGCTCGTGGGCGTTCGGTACACCATCCGGCATCGCACGCTGCTTGCCGTCGTCCTGATTACCATCGTGATGAACGTGCTGTTCTTCCCGTACCGCTTCCTCATACCCGTGATCGCGCGCGATGTTCTGGGAGTAGGTCCCGATCTGATGGGCCTGATGGACTCGATCGCCGGGCTTGGCGCGTCTGCGGGGGCGATAGCGATCGCCTCATCCACCAATATGCGGCGACACGGACTCATCTTCATCGGCGGCTCGGTGGTGGCGGCGGTCTGCCTCTTGGGGTTCTCATTCTCCAAGGTCTATCTTATGTCGCTGGCCCTGCTGCTCGTACTCGGAGCGGGCACGGCGGGATTCTCCACCATGCAGGCGACGGTGGTGATGCTGGTCTCACGGGCAGGGATGCGGGGCAAGGCTCTGGGAGTCATCAGCCTGGCTATAGGCACCAGCCCGGTGGGATCGCTGATCGTAGGAGCGCTTGCAGAGCGCGTTGGCGCGCCCATGGCGATCACAATCATCTCAGGGGTGAGCCTGACCCTCCTGTTCGTGATCGCCCTGCTGATGCCGTCCATCCGGGCGCAGACGAAGCTCAAGGGAGACGGTGACTGAGGGCGAGTTGTCCCAAATGTGTTCAATGCGTCTTGTCCCGTGGGGGCGATTCGCGAATCGCCCCTACTTTCGTTGACCGTGCCGGATGGCGCGCCTATAATCTCAGTTGGTGGTGGCAGTGCAGGGATAGTATCCAAGCCGCAAATTCAGGGGGTGAGGATGTCCTTTCCAACGGATAGTCCGCGAGAGGCTTGCGGCATCGTTGGAGCATACCTGCCAGGAGAGAACGCCGCCCGGACCGCATACTTCGCGCTTCACGCCCTTCAGCATCGCGGGCAGGAGAGCGCGGGCATCGCCACGAGCGACGGCACGAATATAAAGTGCCGTACGGCGATGGGTCTCATAACCCAGGCATTCGACGAGGAAGACCTCATCGTCCTTCCCGGCCACCTCGGCATCGGCCACACGCGGTACTCAACCACCGGCCGGAGCACTATCGAGAACTCCCAGCCGATTTTCTCCAACGGCTCCGGCGTGGAGATCGCCCTCTCTCACAACGGCAACATCGTCAACGCCAGAGCGCTCAGGTCCGAGCTTGAGGATTGGGGAGCGACGTTTGCCTCCACCAGCGATTCTGAGGTCATCGCCCACCTTATGACGCACGCTCCGCCGGCCACGCTGGAGGAGCGCATCGTCTACGCCATGGGCAGGCTGGAAGGCGCGTACTCCCTAACGGTAATGACGCAAGACACGGTATACGGCATTCGCGATCCGATGGGCGTCCGGCCACTCTGCATCGGCAAGCTCAACGGGGGCTGGGTGATTGCGTCGGAGACGTGCGCCCTGGACCAGATCGATGCCGTATTCTATAGGGACGTGCATCCCGGCGAGGTGGTCGCAATTGACGCCAACGGCCTTCGCACCGTGGGCCGCCGGATGTCCGATGGCGTACGCGCCCCCTGCATCTTCGAGCACATCTACATGGCCCGGGCGGACAGCGTGTTAGACGGCCGCCTCGTATACAACAGCCGGAAGGCAATGGGGGTGGAGCTTGCCAAAGAGCATCCCGCAGACGCCGACATGGTGATCGGCGTCCCCGACTCCGGCATACCCGCCGCGGTGGGCTACGCCGAGGAGTCCGGCATACCCTTCGAGGAAGGTCTTATCAAGAACCGTTATGTCTTACGCACGTTCATCATGCCGGACCAGCGCCTGCGAGACATGGGCGCGCGCATGAAGTACAACCCCCTGCTGGAGAATATCAAAGACAAACGCCTTGTGGTGGTCGATGACTCCATCGTTAGAGGGACGACGCAGGCCCAGATCGTAACCATGCTCCGACGCGGGGGCGCCAGGGAGGTGCACCTGCGAATAGCCTCACCCCCGATCAAGCATCCCTGCCACCTGGGCGTTGACTTTCCGACTCGCGAGGAGCTTCTTGCGTCCACGATGGAAATCGACGAGATTCCCAAAGTCGTGGGAGCCGACTCCCTGGGGTACATCAGCACCGAAGGCCTGCTAAGGGCCGTTGGGACGACAGAGGACCGGAACTGCATGGCCTGCTTCACGGGCAACCAGCCTATCCCCGTTCAGCTCGAAATGGACAAGCTGGCCTTCGAGAATTGATGTCACAGCCGCAGTCCGGAAAGACCTACAAGGACGCCGGAGTCGACTTCGACGCGGCGGATGCCGCGAAGCAACGCATAAAGACGCTCGCCGCAACTACGCACGGCCCCGAGGTGCTGGGCGGAGTCGGCGGATTTGGCGGACTGTTCGAGTTGTCGGGCTATCGTCAGCCCGTGCTCGTGGCTGGCACGGACAACGTCGGCACCAAGCTCAAGATCGCGCTGGCTATGCGCCAGTTCGAGAGTCTGGGGCGGGACGTCGTCAATGCCTGCATCAACGACGTTATCGTGTGCGGCGCAGAGCCTCTCTTCTTCCTCGACTACATCGCGACGGGTAGGTTGGACGCCGATCTCGCGGAGGAGATCGTTCGAGGCATTGCGGCGGCGTGCATCGAGAACGGGTGCTCCCTCATCGGTGGGGAGACCTCGGAGCTTCCCGGACTGTTCGCGCAGAACGAGTTCGATCTTTCGGGCTTCGCGGTCGGCGTGGTCGAAAAGGACGACATCCTGGATGGATCGAGAATTACGGAAGGCGATGTGCTCATCGGCATTCCATCGAACGGTCTCCACACCAACGGCTTCTCGCTCGTTCGTCACGCCCTGGGACTCGACGACGACTTATCGCCGCTGTTCGAGCGCTACGACGAGATCGACGGCACTATAGGACACGCGCTGCTGCAACCGCATACGGCGTATTACCCGACCGTGCGGCCCGTGCTAGAACTCGCTAAAGGTATGGCGCACGTAACGGGTGGAGGGTTGCGAGACAACGTCCCTCGAATGCTGCCGGATGGGCTGGGCGCACACTTCGACCCTTCAACTTGGACCGTTCCGCCGATTTTCACCCTGCTGCAGGAACTCAGCAATATCGACTCCGACGAGATGTACCACGTATTCAACATGGGGCTGGGGATGGTGCTCGCGTGCGACGCCGAGGACGCCGAACAGGTCTGCTCTCTGGCGCCGGAGGCCCGCGTCGTGGGCGAGGTCGTTCGAGCGACCGGCGACAGAAGAGTCAACCTGTAGAATGGCGTTTAAAGTCCTATTCTCAAATCCCCGCTCCGAGAGACTTGTGCGGACGGGACTAGGAGAACAATAAGCAGATGAAAGCGCTGATTAGCGCCTACGACAGGGCAGGAGTCATAGAGTTCGCCGGGAACCTGGTCGAGGCGGGGTTCGAGATCATCAGCACGGGCGGGACGCGCGGCGAACTGTCCGCCGCAGGACTACCGGTTACGTTGCTATCGGACGTCACCGGGTTCCCTGAGGTGCTGGACGGCAGGGTCAAGACCCTGCATCCGGTCATCCACGCAGGTATTCTCGCGAGGCGCGACCTGGCCTCACACGTCGCTGAGCTAAACGAGCACGGCATCGACGGCATAGACGTGGTGATTGGGAATCTCTACCCCTTCGTCGAGACCGTTCGCAAGCCGGGAGTGAGTCTCGAAGAGGCATTGGAGAACATAGACATCGGCGGACCAACGATGATCCGTGCCGCGGCCAAGAATTTTCCCTCAGTCATCGTCATTGTTGATCCCGCTGACTTCGGCTGGGTCGGTGAGCGCATCCGCGCGCTGACGAACGGCGAGACCATTAGGGACGCGCTGACCCTGGATGAGCGGAAGGGTCTGGCCCTTAAGGCGTTCCGGCACGTGGCGCAGTACGATGCGGCCGTCTCGCGATACCTGAGCGACGGCGATCTCCTGTCAGGGTCGGATTTCGCTGTCGGGTTCGAGAAGATCGCCGACATGCGCTACGGCGAGAACCCTCATCAGATGGGGTCGGTATACCGCGACCCTCTGTCGGCAGGAGGGATCGTAAACGCTGAGCGGCTGCACGGCATCGAGATGTCCTTCACCAACTATCTGGACGCCGAGGCCGCGTGGTCGGCAGTGACCGACTTTTCTGAGGCGGCGGCTTGCATCGTCAAGCACCTGAATCCGTGCGGGCTTGCCGTCCACGACGAGCAGCCGACGGCGTACAAAAGGGCGCTCGACGGCGATCCCGTGTCGGCGTACGGAGGGATCGTCGCCTATAACCGAACACTGACAGCTGAGACCGCAGCAGCAATGCGGGGCGTGCTGTACCACATCGTCGTGGCGCCAGACTATGAGCCGGGGGCGCTCGATATCCTGAAGAGGCGGAAGGAGACGCGCATCCTGAAGGTGGACGCGACGGGCGGCGATCTGGGCGGCCTCGATCTGCGGCTGGTTTCGGGAGGCGCTCTCCTCCAGACTGCCGACGCGATTGAAGAAGACCCTGCCACATGGAAGGTCGTCACCGAGCGGGTACCGACGGAGCGCGAGCTTGCCGACCTCGCCTTCGCATGGCAGGTCTGCAAGCACATTAAGTCCAATGCCATCGTGCTGGGCAAGGACAACACCCTCGTGGGCATGGGGACGGGACAGCCGAACCGCGTGACCAGCATCAGACTCGCCATCGAGACCGCGGGCGAAAAGGCCGTTGGGAGCGCGTTGGCTTCCGACGCCTACATGCCCTTCGCGGACAACATCGAGGTTGCCGCCCAGGCGGGGATTGCTTCAATAGCCCAGCCGGGTGGTTCGATCCGCGACGATGAGGTCATTGAGGCCGCGAACCGCGCTGGCATGGCGATGGTCTTCACCGGCGTCCGCCACTTCAGGCACTGACCGGTCAATCGACCGACAGCCCAACACATTCGAGGGGATTCGTCCGCACTACCTTGGCGATGTCAGCCTCACGCATTCCCGCGTCGAGCATCGCGGCGATGGCCATCCGCATCCCCTCGGAGGGGGGAGGGTTCGTCCACTGGCCGAAATCGGTAGAGACGATGCACCGGTCGGCCCCGATCATGTCGATGTCCTCTCGCAGCCTTTCCCCGGCATCCGAGCTAGGATAGTAGGACAGGAACGGCAGCTCGACGTACAGATCGTGTGAGAGCAGTCGGCTAGCCTCGTCCGTGCTGAACCTAGCGGTGGGGTTGGTCACGACAAGCCGTTCCAAATCAACCGAACCCGCGAGGCCCACAAGCATCTCGGTGTCCGCGAATGTGGCGTGGGTCGATGCGACGACCATGCTGTACGACTTGGCGACCTCAAGCACGGCCTCAAGGTCGTCCGGGGCGTCAACGAGTCTGATCGAACCGGCGTCCTGGGTCGGCATCCAGACGACCTTCGCGCCGAGCTTGGCGGCGGCCTCGATCGCGTCGGGGTTCAAGCCGCCGACGGAGGTGTTGAGGACGATAGAGCCGACGGCGTGGAAGCCGGGGTACATGCGGTTGAGGGCGTAGACGGCGAGGGCCGTCGGGTGCCGATGCTTCATCAGCACGAACCCGGCCATCTCGGCTTCGTAGGCGTCGCGGCCCGCCTCCAGATAGTCGGTGCGACGCTCGCCGTCCGGCTCGGGGCCGGTGTGAATCCGAAAGTCGAACGCGCCCTTCAGCAGGGCCTCAACTCGGTCTCGCACGGTCACTCCATCGGGGAATGGCTATTGCCTCCAAGCGGAGGTCGCCTTGAATCTCGTCTATCTCGCGCAGATCGTCGTCGGTAAGCGCCCAGTCTCCCGCCTGCGCGTCGTGGAGCACCTGCTCGACCGTCCGGCCACCGACGATGCTCGACGTTACGGCGGGGTTTGCCAGGGGCCACGCGATGGCAAGCTGCACGATGTCGCGGCCATGGTCCTGCGCCCATGCCTTCAGCTTCTCGGTCACTGCGTAGATGCGCTCGAACAGCTCGCCCTTGAAGTGAGGCCAGTTGTGACGCTCGTCGTCGGGCGGGAACTCGTGGCCGGGCTTGTACTTGCTCGCGAGCATTCCCTTCGCCATGACGGAGTAGACGATGGCCCCGATGCCAAGCTCGCGGCAGGCCGGCAGCACCTCGTCCTCCGAGTCGCGGAAGAGGATGCTGTACCTCGGCTGGGCGCTCTGTATCAGCCCGTGCTCGGCGGCATCCCGCATCTGGTCGGCAGAGAAGTTGGAGACGCCGATGTAGCGGATCCTCCCGGCGTCGCGGTGCTTCATGAGCTCGCCAACGGTGTCCTCGATGGGCCACCGCGGCTGCGGACTGTGTATCTGGTACAGGTCGATGTAGTCGGTGCGCAGGAGCCGCAGGCTCTCGGAAAGGGCCGACTCGATGTGCTGCGACGAGTGGTCGGAGCCGGAGACTTTCGTCGCAAGGAACACCTCGTCACGCCGTCCGTCGATGGCCTCGCCGATCTTGGCCTGGCTGTCGAAATAGCTCTCCGCCGTGTCGAGGAAGGTCAGCCCGGCGTCAAGAGCAGCCCTCAGTGTGTTGATCGCCTGGTCGTACTCGATCGCGCCGAACGCGCCGCCAAGTGGCCACGTGCCGAAGCAAATGACCGGCACTTCCGGCCCGTCCTTACCGAGTTGGCGCGTCCGCATTCTAATGAGCGCTCCGTGTTCATTGTTGCCAGCCGCCGAGGGGAGTTAGTTCGGTCGCGGCAGCCAGCGATTCGACTCACAATTATGGAGTCGTCTTCATTCTATGGCAAGCGGCACCGGCTGTCCGAACCCCTTTACCTGACGCCGGATAGTAGATACCCTTACGCCCGACGAAAGACACCGCCCGGCCCGGAGGCCCTCTTATGCCACGAAGCGGAAAAACGCGACGAATCCTGTGCAACGACGACGGATGGATCATAAACACTCCCCATCCGCTCACGCCTGAGTACATGTGGGACAACATGGTAGGGACGTATGTGGGGACGCCCATAGACGGGTTCCTGTGGTCGGTGGGCGGTCACGACACCTACTCGTACGAGACGGACATCGGGGAGCGGTTCGGCGAGGGGTACGACAACCTCGACGAGTCGCAGCAGGCGAGCGTGGACAATCTCCGCTACCTCGTGGAGCACCACGGCGGCCCGATGGAGGTGATTGCCGGGCTGTGCAGGCGCGCGGGAGTGGAGTTCTTCCCCTCGGTGCGGATGAACGAGCACTACGACATGCCGGAGTCCGCCCCGCAGTACTCGCATCTTCGGCGTGACAACCCCGAATACCTCATCGGCAAGGGCGAGGACATTCCAGCCCCGACCCTGGAGTGGGGCATTCGCACGGGCCTCGACTACGCCGTTCCCGATGTGCGGAGCTACATGGCGAGCATCGTGGTCGAGTTGGTCTCGCGATGGGACGTGGACGGCATCGAGCTCGACTATATGCGCCACCCGGCGTTCTTCCGCATCGAGGAGGGGTATCCCAACCGGTACCTGATGACCGACTTCATCTCCTATATCCGTCAGCAGATGGACGAGATCGGAGAGGCGAAGGGCAGGGCGCTCGACCTGATCGTTCGGGTCCCGCCGACGTTGCGGGACTGCGCGCGGGTCGGCCTCGACGTGGAGACGTGGATCAAGGAAGACCTGGTGGACATCGTGATCGCGGGAGGCGGGTTCATTCCCTTCGAGACGCCGGTCGACGAGTTCGTCGAGGCCGCGGAGGGGACGGACGTCGAGATATACGGATGTCTCGAAGCGCTCCGACCAAACCTCAGCGAGTTGTCGATGCGGGCCGTTGCCGCGCTGTACCGCGAGCAGGGAGTCTCCGGCCTCTACCTGTTCAACTACTTCAGGCTGCCACAGGAGTGGAAGCGTGAGACGCTCGGCAGGCTGATCGACGGCGACGTTCTTTCGCGCCTTGATAAGCGGTACGAGTTCGACAAGCGGGGGCGGGTGCGTCCCACGAACCAGCTTGGCTTCTCGTTCCAGAACGCCATCCCGCTCACCCAGCTTCCGACCGCGCTTGAACCGACCGTCATCGGGCCAAGCACGCTCCTGACTATGTCCATCGCCGATGATCTGGCGGGCGCGAAGGCGGAGGGCGCCCTCGGCGAATGCACGATAGGGTTCCGGCTTGAAAACGCGGAGGCCGGCGACAGAATAAACGTGAAGGTCAACGGTTCGGCGCTCGACGCGAACGATGCGAGAAGACCTACCGATGGCTGGAATCGCACCGTCTATAGCCCCAACCGAGGCCACGATCAACCGATGGAGACTACGGATGACCCGGAGCCCGGCACGGTTATCGAGTGGACGGTCGACACGCCGCCCCTAAAGTCCGGCAAGAACGAGATTGCAGTCTGGCTGACCGAGACCGATTCCGGGCGGAATGAACCTCTCATACTCGCAGACGTGCGGGTATCGGTGACGTATCGTTAGGATTTCGGACCATAGAACCAACCTCAACGCAGAGGAGGCATAGAGCAATGGCAGAGTATCGAGGCGGAGTTATCGGACTGGGCTGGATGGGCATGCTGTACGACCTGGCGGGTCGTATCGGCGACCGATTCCACGTCGACGACATCGACCGGCCGACGCCCGAACTTAACATCCATCGAGAGTTCCACCACTTCGAGAGTCCCGGCGTGGAGGGGAACGCCACGACGTACTCCGAGGCGATCGTGGACAGACCTGAGGTCGACCTCGTAGCGGGGGCGGACAGGGACGTGAAGCGTCTGAGGGCCTTCTCGGAGCGGTACGGCACCGAGTCGGTCTATACGGACGCGAAGGAGATGTTCGAGAAGGAGAACCTCGACATCGTTGCGGTTGCGACGAACACCAAGGGACGCGCCGACCTGGTAGTGATGGCCGTCGAGCACGGGGCGAAGGGCGTCGTCACCGACAAGCCCATGTGTCACACGCTCGACGAGGCCGACCGGATGGTCAAGGCGTGTGCCGACGCCGGGGTGCCGCTCTCCTGCGGGGCGATTTCGACGACGCACCCGTCATTCGAGCGGGCGAAGCAACTCGTCACCTCCGGCGAGATCGGCGAAGTGATCTCGATAGAGACGGGCGGCCCAAACTCGCAGCACCAGAACTGGTCGTACTTCCTCGACTCGCCTCCAGCGTGGGTCATCGGGACGAACGACACGCCCCGCTCGGAGTCGGGCAGCGACGAGTTTCAGGGCCATGGCATGTTGGTCGCGCAGGACGGCACGGTCGTGCATTTCCGTAAAGGCTTACCAAACGTGCGGATCTTGGGGACGGAAGGCGAGCTTAGCTTCTCTTTCGGACTCGCCGGATCGTCGGGTTGGCGGCTGTCCAAGGACATCGAGGCGCCGGGGACAGAGAGTCCCAAGCAGCGTACGGAGATGCCGTTCGGCGTCCCGCAGTTCATCCCGCCGTACGGGGCGATCTACTCGCTGAACGACGTGATGCGCTGCATCGCGGGGGAGATGGACGAGCCGAAGAACTCCGGGCGGCGCGTCGCCGTGGCGCTGGAGGTCGAGGTCGCGCTCAAGCTCTCGTCCGACATGGGCGGCGTGCGGGTCGATCTGCCGGTGGAAGATCGTTCCCTGGGGCTGAACTACGACTGGTTCCGGTAAAGACTCTCAGGGAGAGCATCAGGGAATCTGCAACGTCCTCGTGGATTATCACTAGGAAGAGGACTTAATCATGGCAATGGAGAATCCACCGCATCCTGGACGCAGCATCAAGCAGAACTGCCTAGACCCGCTTGGCCTGAGCGTAACTGAGGGGGCAAGAGTGCTGGGTGTTGCGCGTCACACGCTCTCGCGCGTACTGAACGGACACGCTGCCATTTCGCCTGAGATGGCCATTCGTCTTGAGAAGGCGGGATGGTCGAGCGCGGAATTCTGGCTCCGGCGACAGACCTCCCACGACCTGGCACAGGCACGAAGGAGTGAGGGCCATATAGAGGTTGCGCGCTACGAGCCGCAACCTACGGGCATAGGAGACTGCGGAAAGCGGACAGGTTTGGTGGAGACGGGGGAGGGTCGAACTCCCCGTCCAGAAGAGACTCCGGACTAGAACGTCTACAGGTGTAGCCGGTATTTGATTCTCGCCTCCGACCGCCCTAACCGGCGTCGGTCATGTCGTTGGCCAGCCGATGAGTCTTTTGTCCTTCGTATCGGCGTCTGTCGGACAGCACCTCGAGTGTCGTCGCTCATCCCGCTCCGTCGAGGAGCAAAACGGGTGAACGTAGCCGCGCTTAGGCGGCTAGGGCTAGCTCTTGCTTGCCTGTTATTGTGATTGCCACCGGTTTAACGAGGGTTGATGGCGCCTCGACCTGCAGTCCCGCGGAGGCTTCCCCTGTCGAAGCCACGCGTCCCCACGAATTGGTTGCCAGTCCAGTATATCACAGGGTCGGTCCGGGCCACTTGAAGCACAGGAGCCCGACTATCAGCGCCCCCTCTCTGTATCTCTCCCCCGTCCGACGGGGGAGAGATTATTAAACCCTAATCACCTTCTCACTTTTCGATGGGCGCTCCTACGATGCTGCCGTACTCGGTCCACGAGCCGTCGTAGTTCGTGACGCCGTCGTAGCCGAGAATCTGGCTGAGGACGAACCACGTGTGGGACGAGCGCTCCCCTATCCGGCAGTAGGCCACGGTCGGGCCGTCTCCGGTGATGCCCTTCCCTTGGTACGCCGCCTGCAGGTCCTCGACGGACTTGAACGTCCCGTCGTCCTCGTTGACGGCCGTCAGCCAGGGGATGTTGGTCGCTCCCGGTATGTGGCCGCCGCGCTGTGAGCCCTCCTGCGGCAGGTTTGCGGGGGCCAGAAGCTCGCCGCTGAATTCCGCCGGCGCTCGCACGTCCACCATCGCCGAAGAGGTCTCTCCACTGGCAATGCTGAGCATGTCGTCGCGCGTGGCGCGGGTGCTGAGATCAGCATCGCTCGCGCTGTATGAGGTCGCCTCGACGCTCGGCACGTCGGTCGTCAGGTCGCCCCCCTCGCTCACCCACTTGATGCGCCCGCCATTCATGACGCGCACATCGGAGTGACCGTAGATCTTGAGCTGCCAGAAGGCGTAGGTAGCAAACCAGTTGTTGTTGTCGCCGTAGACTACGACCGTCGTGTCGGGCGTGATGCCGGACGAACCGAGCAGGCACTCGATCTGCTCTTTGTTCAGGATGTCGCGGGTCACGGTATCGTTCAGCTGGGTCGTCCAGTTCCAGCCGATTGCGCCTGGGATGTGTCCCTGCTCGTAGGCCGCCGTGTCCACGTCCACCTCGACCAGGACGACGTTGTCATCCCCTGCGTGTTCTGCTACCCAGTCGGTATCGACTATCGATTCAGGATGCGCTACTTGTGCTGCCATTGTGTTTCTCCTCACTCTCTTAAAACTGTATGTCTGTGTTCGTGTCGATTACATTACGGGGCGTCGATCTATTGCCCCTTGTTCCCTACCCTTCGCCCGTCACCGAGACGCCGCAGAAAATCTCGTAGTCGATGAGCTCGGTGACCGTGGGGTTGTCCCCACAGAGCGGGCAGTTGGGGTTCCGCCGGATCTTGAGCTCGCGGAACTCCATGGTCAGCCCGTCGATGAGCAGCAGCCGCCCCGTGAGGGTCTCACCGATGCCCATGATGAGCTTGACGGTCTCCGTCGCCTGGATCGTGCCGACCAGTCCGGGCATCATCCCCAGCACGCCGGCCTCGGCGCAGTTCGGGACCTCGCCGGGTGGCGGAGGGTCCGGGAACACGCAGCGGTAGCAGCCGTGTCCGGGCTGATAGACCGTCGCGCGACCATCGAATATGAGAACGCTGCCGTCCACCAGCGGCTTATTGCTGAGGTAGGCGGCGTCGTTGATGAGGTACCGCACCGCGAAGTTGTCGGCCCCGCTGACGATGATGTCGTAGTCGGCGAAGATGTCCAGCGCGTTCTCGGCGTTGAGCGGAGTGTTGTGCGTGACGACGTTCACGTCGGGGTTATACGCGATTATCGTGTCGCGGGCCGACTCGACCTTGGGCCGTCCCACGTCGTCGTTCTGATGGAGGATCTGACGCTGGAGATTGGTGATGTCCACGTCATCGAAGTCGATGATGCCGATCGTTCCAACACCCGCCAATGCGAGGTAGAGCGAGATCGGAGAACCGAGTCCTCCCGCTCCGACTACCAGCACCTTTGCGTTCAGGAGCTCGCGCTGTCCCGCGCTGCCGACCTGCGGCATGATGATGTGCCGGCTGTACCTCTGGACCTGGTACGGCGTGAGCGTTCGAACTTGCGGTGTTGTGGTTGCGACCATGCTTGTCTTTCTCCCGAAATATTCCCTAAGGGGTCAGTCTCGTCGACGCGAACAAGAGTGGCAAAAGGCCATTCAAAAAAAACGCTCCACGGAAGCACGCAGGTCTTCACAGTGGAGCCGTTTCCGGAGCGCGGGGCGACTGCGCGACGCTGCTTTGCTAGCTGGAGCGCCTCGTACAGGTGCAGTCTTCACGTTGGTGGCGGAATGCCAATTCCCAAACCCCGATGGTGAATTGTGGAGTAACTTAGTCAAGTATATCACGGGCCTTTATCCGAGTTTCAAGGGTTTTCACCCAGGGCAATCGCATTTCATTCAGAGCCAGCCTTGGGAGAGTCTCCCAACCCACCCCTCTGGACTCCGGCCTTCGCCGGAGTGACGGTTGACGGTATTCCGACTAATACCAATTCGTTTTGAATACACCGTGAATTGGCCGTGACACAACCAACTCACCCGTCATTCCGGCGAAGGCCGGAATCCAGAAAGCCCAGTCAGTTTAGAATACGGCCTCATCACACCTAATTGGTATAACTCTAAATGCGATTGCCCTGGGATTTCTCCGCGAGTTGAGGCCGCAACGGTCTGATATGCGCATCACCAATGACGTATGACGCACGGTCTGCGTCAGCAATACCGATCTCTTACAAAGACCACTGTGTTCTCATTGCTCTTCCCAACGATGTGGTACCATCGCGGCCTACAAGTGTCGCGGAATCACTGACTAGGAAAGGCAGATATCCCATGGCCAATCTCGACGTGCTGACCTACGGATTTTCGTTCATCTCGCCGGAGGGCGGCTTCGGGTGGTCGTCCATCTCCCTCCTACAGGTGGGAGATCAGAACATCGTCGTGGATACCGGCCCGGCTTCGCGGCGGGCTCTCCTGTGGAGCGCCCTCGATTCGCGGGGTCTCTCGCCGGAGGAGATCGACCTCGTCATCCTGACGCACATGCACTGGGACCACTGCCAGAACACCGACATGTTCAGCAATGCGCGCATCCTCGTACACCCGAAAGAGATCGACTACGCTCACAACCCGAACCCCGCCGACCACAATGCCGCGAAGTACATCGCCGAGATGATGGACAAGATGCGCGTCGAGCCGATCTCGGACGGCGACGTGGTGGCCGACGGAATCTCGATCATCGACACGCCGGGGCATACGCTCGGGCACATCAGCATCGTTGCAGATGTCGGGGAGGAGAACATCCTCGTGGCCGGCGACGCCATGCCCGATGGTGGTACCGTTACTCGGAAGCTTCCCTACAACGTCTTCTGGGACGTGAACGACGCGACCGAGAGCGTAGAAAAGATCCTCGACTCGTCGGACGTGTTCTACCCCGGGCACGACCGGCCCTTCCGGCTGAACGACGGGAAGGTCGAGTACCTTCACGGCCCGACGCAGGTTGAGATCGTCGTCAGCAACGAGGGAGCCACCGTCGCGCCATCCCTCACCTACACCGTCCACTCGGTACGAGAGCCGAATATCCAGCTGGTGCAGAAGCCGTGACGCCTTTCCGGTCTCTCCTCCGCCGGGGGAGAGATTTAGAGAGGGGGCAACGACGCGGTCTACCCCGCAGACGCGGACCTCAAAACCTGCTGCTGGATATCGAACAGCGTTTCGATGCCGTGCGCGGCCAGATCGATCAACTCGTCGAGGGATTCGCGCGAGAAGGAGCCTTCCTCCGCTGTGCCCTGTACCTCGACGAACTCGCCGTGGTCGGTCATCACGACGTTGAAGTCGACCTCTGCCTGCGAGTCCTCCTCGTAGTTGAGGTCGAGCAGCGCGACGCCGTCGTGGATGCCGACGCTAGTGGAGGCGACGCCGCATTTAAGCGGGAGTTCGGGCAGGATATCGTCAGCCACTAGGCCGGACAGCGCTCGGTAGAGGGCGACGTAGGCTCCCGTGATAGAGGCGGTGCGCGTGCCGCCGTCCGCCTGAATGACATCGCAATCGACGGTGATCGTTCGCTCTCCGAGTTTGTCGAGATCGACGGCGGCCCGAAGCGAGCGTCCGATGAGCCGCTGGATCTCTTGCGTCCTGCCCCGCGGTCCGGTGCGTCCTTCACGCCGACTCCGAGTCAGCGTGGCGCGAGGGAGCATGGCGTACTCGGCCGTGATCCAGCCCTGCCCGGAGTCCTGCAGGAACGGGGGCACGCCGTCCTCGACGCTGACGGCGCAAAGCACCTGCGTATGCCCGGTCTCGATCATGGCCGAGCCTTCGGCGAACATCAGCGTATCGGTGGCTATCCTCGTGGGCCGAAGCTCGTCGTACAGGCGTCCGTCGCCGCGCGTCATGTGAGGGTCTCCCAGTCACAGGCTGGGAGCGAGTATAGCACAGCGGCCCTGTACGTTCGTTTACATGCGCCCATACGAAAAGCTACAATGTTGTTGAAGCGTTCGGTGTTGTAGCAGGAATTGGCGGGGCCGAATAGTTGGAACCGCTCATCGTAGAGCTACCTATGAACAGACACCAGCAATACCTCACTCCCCAGGGCATGAAGAAGCTCGAGGAAGAGTTGACGCAACTTCAAAACGTGCGCCGTCGGGAGGTTGCCGCGAAGATCACCGCGTCCCACGATGCCGGAGGAGGCGTCGATAACGCCGAGTACGAAGAGGCCAAGAACGAACTGGCCCTCGTCGAGGCGAGGATATCGGAGATCGAGAACGTCCTCGAACGGGCGGTCGTCGCAGACAAGAGCATGGTGGAGAAGGGCGTCATCGGGTTCGGTTCGTCGGTCAACGTTCGAGACCGAACGAAGCGCAGACGGCAGTACCAGATCGTCGGCTCGGCCGAGGTCGCGCCTCTCGACGGCAAGATATCGATAGAGTCTCCCGTCGGCAAGGCGCTCGTCGGTCACAGGGCTGGAGACGTCGTGGAGGTCGAGACCCCTTCGGGGGTCAATAAGCTGACGGTCACGAGGGTACGCTAGGGACGATTTCGCTGTAGAGAAATAGCGGCATGCGCGGGGGCGTCTCTCACAGGAAGGACGCCCCCGCCTTCGTATGGAGGCATTGAGATGTCCGAACCGGAAAACCAACTGATGAACGTCCGCCTCGAGAAGCTCCAAAGGCTCCGGGACGCAGGCGTCGACCCATATCCCCACAGGTATGACCGGACTCACACGTCGCGTCAGGCCGTCGATCTGCTCGAACAGGCGGAGGCGGAACACGACGGCGAGGGTGAAGCTCGTACGGAGAGCGTATCGGTCGGCGGGCGAATCGTGCGGTATCGCGGGATGGGTCGCGCCACGTTTGCCGATATACAGGACGGCGAAGGCAAGGTCCAGCTGCTCTTTCGCCGCAACAACCTCAGCGAGAGCTACGCCACGCTCAAGGAACTGGACATCGGCGACTGGATAGGCGCGACCGGCCCAGTGTTCCGCACACGGACGGGTGAGGCGACCGTCGAAGTACGGGACTGGACGGTGTTGTCGAAGGCCGTCCGCGGCCTGCCGGAGAAGTGGCACGGCCTGACCGACGTGGAAGCCAGGTTCCGCCAGCGCTACCTCGACCTGATAGCCAACGAGGAGAGTCGTCGCATCGCCGTCATGCGGAGCAGGGCAATCAGCGCCCTCCGGCGTTTCATGGACAGTCGCGGCTTCATGGAGGTGGAGACGCCGATGCTCGTGCAGGTCCCCGCCGGAGGGACCGCACGGCCCTTTGCCACCCACCACAACGCCCTCGACCGCGACCTCTACCTGCGGATCGCTACGGAGCTCCACCTGAAGCAGCTCATCGTCGGAGGCATCGAGAAGGTGTACGAGATCGGGCGGGTCTTCCGCAACGAGGGTGTCGACGTGACGCACAACCCGGAGTTCACCACGATGGAGAGCTACGAGGCTTTCGCCGACTACACCGACGTGATGGAGATGGTCGAGCAGATGGTATTCACGACGGCGAAGGAGGTGCTCGGCTCGTCCACGGTCGAGTTTGAGGGGACGACCATCGATCTCACGCCGCCGTGGCCCCGACTCGACCTGCGCGAGGAGATCAAGCGGCGGAGCGGGATCGACTTCCTGGAGGCAAGCGACATCGAGTCGCTGAAGAGCGAAATGGCCGCGATCGGCCTCGACGTAGGACACCAAATGAGCTGGGGCGGCCTACTCGACAAGTTGCTGTCCGACACGGTCGAGCCGCACCTCGTGCAGCCGGCGTTCCTCGTCGACTATCCCGTCGAGATGTCGCCGCTTGCCAAGAAGAAGCGTGACGACTCGCGCCTCGTGGAGCGGTTCGAGGGGTTCGTCGCCGGCATGGAGATATGCAACTCCTTCACCGAGTTGAACGACCCTATCGACCAGCGGGAGCGCATGGAGCAGCAAGAAACGCTCCGCAGCCGGTTCGAGGGCGAGGAGACCGACCGTCTCGACGAGGAGTTCCTGACGGCCATCGAGCACGGGATGCCGCCCACGGGGGGACTCGGCATTGGCATTGACCGCCTCATGATGGTCTTCGCGGGCAGGCGCAGCATCCGCGAGGTCGTCCTGTTCCCGCAGCTGCGGAGCCGGTAGAGGAGCGTCGCTCTACGCCTTTTCGGGCGTGAACATCTCGTAGAACTCGATGCACTGCTCTTCCACGAGCTCTCTGAGCTGCGTACTGAGGTTGTCCATTCTGGGTGAGACGTTCCCCTCGCGGTAGGGGGACTCGATCTTCTCCTGCGTCCACTCCATGTAGACCGTGTTCGGCGTGCCCGGCATGGTGTACCCGCTCCAATACACCCGCACCTGGTCGCGCTGGCCCGCCTCTGTATAGCGGTTGCCGATCTTGTAGATCAGCTCCGCGGCGTTCTTCGTCTGCCCGGGCTTGACCTTGTAGATTCTTCGTATAACGTACATGCTCTGCGCTCCTTGCTGATATGGCGAAATTGAGGCGTTTGACATGATAGCAGGTTGGCTTGAGTGACTTTGGCTCCATTGCTGTCGTCCCATTGACGAAGAAGCAAGGGCTTTTCTCCCTCCGGAATGCGGTAGACTGTGACCAGTCTTGAACACCTGAGATCGGAGGATTGCCACCTCATGAGCCGCCGCGTACCCATTCTCGTCTATCACCACGTATACCCCGACGACCACCCGGAGCTTGAGATTACTTCCGACAAAAGGGCGTCGGGTGTAATCGCGGTCTCCGAGTTCCGGCGACAGATGGACAATGTCCTGGAAAACGGATGGCAGGTCGTCTCCACGTCCGAGATCGTGGACTGGCTGGAGGGTGTTGGGGAGCTGCCCACGAAGGCCGTCGCGCTGCACTTCGACAACGGCTGGCTCGACGCCCGCACGGTCGTCCTGCCCATACTCGACGAGCTGGGCGTGACGGGCACCTGCTACGTCATCAGCGAGCCCACCGACGCGTCATCGAAGGGCCTGCCCGCGGGCATCACGACGACGACCGAGGGCTTCGTGGTCAAGCCCTTCCTGACGTGGGACGACTGCCGCGAGCTGCTCGACGCAGGGTGGGAGATCGGAGCGCATACGGCCACGCATCCCAAGCTGGGGCAGGTGTACGAAGAACAGGGCAGCCAAGCACTCTTGGCCGAGATCGCGCCGTCCAACGCGGTCTTCGAGGACAATCTCGGCGCCGTGCCGGACCACTTCGCGTACCCGAGCGGCTCGCGGAGCGATGTCACCGACTCGCTGCTCTCGCCTCACTACCGCTCGCTCCGCCGCTGGACATTCGACCAGCCCCCCGTATGGGACTTCACCGACAGGACGACCTCTCCAAAGGCACTGGAATGCCAGAACGTCGACAACACCGTAGCGTTCGAGCATTTTTTGCGTATATTCGATGAGGCTCTGATGGAGAACTAGAGACTAGGTGGATGTCTTCAGCGGCGCTATGATCTCTATCTGCCTTCGCACCGTCGCATCACGTCCTCTGACAACGTCTGCCCGCGCCTCTAGCCACCACGGCTCAATGGAGAGGCCTCTGTTGGAGTCCCGCTGAAGCCTCTTCGCTTCTTGGGAAAGGTTCTGCAGCTTCCGCAGGTTGGGGGCTAATCTCAGGGCCACGTCGTGCCTGCTTACAGCATCCTTGCGCAACGGCTGGGTGGGCACGATCTGCGCGCTGTAGAAGACTTCCGAGGACACTGTCTGGCTCGGGATCCCTTGCGTGGGCACCCTAGACGCTTGACCGCGGATTTGCAGCGCGTCCCCTGGTCGCCCCTCCATATCCATCGCCCAACCCGTTTGTACCTCCGTGCGACGTATCTGCCCCATGAGGCTCAGGGACGCCCCTCGGATTTCGACGTCGCTGTTGGGTATAAGCGTGACGGTCGCATTGATCGTGTCTCCTAGCCGGTACCCTCTGCGCTCGAAGTCCAGCATTATCTCGAGCGGCTCAAGATTGAATACCATGTTCGAATCCTCCTGATCGCTAAAGCGGTGGTCAGTTTACCGAATCATGGGATCGGCGCCTTCCGTGCCGTCGTGCGGAGAGGGAAACGAGCAACAGACGGCTTTAGTCAATCCCTCTCAAGACAGGATGACGTCAATCTCTTTTCGCATACTTTGGTCCAGGCCCATGGCTACATCGACCTGCACCCTAAGCCACCATCGCTCAAAGGTTAGCGAACTGTTTGCGTCCCGCTCGAGTTCTTTCGCCTCCAGCGCCACCTTGGGCAGTTGGGGCCCGATTCTGAGGGCCACTTTGCGCCGAGTTTCGCCGTCACTTCTCAGCGACTCCGAAGTAAGGAAATGGGTGCTGTAACAGATTTCCGTGGATTCCTTCCGTTCGGTGCTCTGCTGCATGGGAATGTAATCAGTTGTTGTGTGGGGATTGCCTCCCTGCAGAGTGCCGGACCCACCCATACCTATCGTCCTTCCCATCTTGACTTCCGTACGGAGTATCTCGGCCACGAGGTTGAGGGAGGCCTTTCGGACTTCTACGCTTCCGTTTGGCACGAGGGTGACGGTCGCGTTGATCGTATCCCCCAGCCTGTACTTCCTGCGCTCAAAGTCCATCTCTATGCCGAGCGGGTCGAGCTTGTACACCATGGTCGACGCCTCCTGACCGTTTGATTCGAGGGCAGTGTATCAATCAAAATGTAATGCCGCAAGGCAATCACGCCCTACTCTACGTTGGTACCTCTTCAGACAGAATGACTTTGACCGGAAGGCGTACCGTGAAGCGTCACGTCATCTCGCTCGAACCGGTGCGCTGGAGGGATGCCTCCTGGAGCCAGCGTTCGAGGAGGACGAAGGACTCCTCCACGTCGTAGTCGAGCGAAGCGATGGATACCGCTCGGAAGAGGACGCCGGTGGACACGCGGGCCTTCACGGTCTCGCCGAGGGGGGGAATCGGTACTCCGAGCGCCTTGGCCATGTAGTTGGCCGCGGCCATGCCCTGACGGGTGAGGAAGCACCGTACGAGCTGCCTGTCCCGATAGACGAGCTCGAGGCCGTCGGCGTCCTGACGCAACTCGAGGGCCAGATGCGCCCTGGGGGTTGAGATGAGCTCGTCGGCGTAGTCGTCGACTCTGGTGTGCGGCTCCGGCATGGCTATTCGAGCGTCATGGTAACGGCGGCAACCTCACGGTCGTCCAGTGTGAATGAGCCGTCTACACTTCCCTTGCGGAAACCGAACGATGCAAACGCCGCCTGCTTGTCCTCGTCCTCTACCGAAAGCCTGGTCGTGATCCGGTCGGCGTTCCGGGAACTACCCCACTCGATGGCGGCCCCCATCAGCGTGTCGTACGAGTCGTTGAAACGCGCGTGGATGAACCCGTCGACGGCGCATGTATCTGAGTCGACGATCTTTGCCGTCGAAATTCCAACGAGGCGGTCTTCGTTCGCCTGGGCCGCGAACCATGTGGCATCGTCACGCCTGACGAGATCGTAGTACTTGCGGCAGAGGCCCATGCATGAGTTCTGCACAGAGTAGCGGGTCGACAGCATCGGGACGGGCAGATTGCCGTCGAGCACCTGCCAGTCGTGGGGCGTCAGGAGAAGGGGGATCATGGGAACCCGGAGCGAGGCGTCGCCGGGGACGATGCTGACCTGACCGGGAAGGCGGAAGTAGTCCGCAAGGTACTCTTCGGGCGAATCTCCCGTCGTCACGTTGGCCCACACATAGCTGCCCGCGATCCTTCGCCAGCCGAGGCGGTGGTAGATGCGAGCGGCGTCGGGATTGCCGGTGCCGAGGAAGACAGCCTCTCCACCCTGCCCGACGAACTCCTCGACGGCCTGCCCACACAGCCGGGATGCAATGCCGCGCCCTCGATAGTCCGGTCGTGTGGCCACCTCGCCGAACCCGGCCAGTCGCGGGTTGGCCCGCGAGATCGTGATGCCGCAGGTGCCGGTGAGCGTGTCGCCCTCGCGTTCGAGGTAGGTGACCAGGCGGTTGTCGTCAACCTCGTCGCCAAGGAAGACGCCCATCGGAATATCGGGGTCCCCCGGACCGAAGATCTCCTTCCAGAAGGCAAAGAGTTCCTCGGCCAGATCCTTGTCGATGGGGATTTCGTATCGCTGCGACACCGTGGAACTATGCGCTCCCGTTTCTGAGCACCCGTCCAGGACGGGCTCCAGTGTGCTTCCCTTCGTCGATGACCGCCTCGCCCGCCACGAAGACGTAAGGTACGCCAGTCGGATACTGGTGCGGGTCTTCAAAGGTGGCGTTGTCGATGACCGTGTCCGGGTCGAAGAGCACGAGATCGGCGATCAGCCCTTCCTGGACGCGGCCCCTGTGCTTGAATCCCATGCGCTCGGCGGGGAACCCGGACATCTTGTAGATGGCCTCTTCCAGGGTCAGCACCGCCGGCTGCTCGCGTACGTACCTGCCGAGAATGCGTGGATACGGACCGTAGAATCGCGGATGCGGCTTGAAGTCCTTGTAGAGTCCGTCGGGCGAGATCGCGTTGCCGTCCGAGCCGATCATTGCCTGCGGGTGGCCCATGAAGAAGCGGATGTCGCTCTCGACGCGGTTGTGCACCACGGCCATGACCCCGTCTTCCTCTTCTTCGATCAATTGGAGCGTCGCTTCGGCGGGCTCCACTCCGCGCATCTCCGCGATCTCTTCAAGGTTGTATCCGATCAGCTTGCGGTTCTCCTCGGAGTTGGTGTTGCTGATGACCTGAATATGCCACAGGGGCGGTATCCCTCCCTCGCGGCCCTCCTTCATCTCCTTGATGGCGCGCTTCCGAAGCGCAGGATCGCGAAGGCGCTCCATGAACATGGGGACGCCCCCTTCCTGCATCCACAGCGGGACGAGCTGGTTCAGCCCAGCGCCCGCCGCGGTGTAGGGATACATGTCGTAGGTGATGTCGATGCCCTCGTCGCGGGCGCGGTCGATCACGTCGACGATCTGCGGGCCGTGGCCGTAGTAGCGCCGGTCGACAATTGCCATGTGGGAAAACTGGACGGGTATTCCCGCCCGCCGTCCGATCTCGACCGCCTCCTCGATCATCTTGATATGCCAACCGGGCAGCACCCGCGCGTGTGTCACGTAGAAGCCGCCGTAGCTCGCAGCGACCTCCGCCAGTGCGACGATCTCGTCGGTGGGCGCGTAGCCGGAGGGAGCGAGGGACAAGCCGGTTGAAAGACTGAACGCGCCCTGCTCCATCGTCTCGGCTAGGAGACGCTTCTGAACATCACGCTCGTCTGGTGTGGCAGGACGGTTGTCGAGTGCGTTGCAGGCCGCGCGCAGGGGTGTGTTCCCCACCTGCGGCGCCGCATTGATGCTGACCCCCTGCGACTCCATGACGTTCGCCCACCCGTCGAGGGTCTTCCAGCGCCATTCCTGCCGCGTCTCGAATATCTCTCCCGTGATCTTCCGCAGCTCCTCCGGCTCGAGGTCTCCCATCGGGAACGGCGAGTAGCTGCAGTTCCCGGTGACCTGCGTCGTCACCCCTTGGTAGGCCATGCTCTCCCCGCCGGGGTCGTCGAGCAGCGTCAGGTCGGAGTGTGTATGCATGTCGATGAAGCCCGGCGCGACGACGAGTCCGCTGGCGTCGATGGTGCGCCCGGCCTCCGCCTCACCGAGCGACCCGATGGCGGCGATCTTCCCGTCTTCGAGGCCGATATCCGCTCCGTATCGAGGGGAGTTGGTCCCGTCGACGACCGTTGCGTTCTTGATGAGCGTATCGAAGGGCATACCTGACTCCTTGCGGGTAATTCGGACTATAGGACGGGCCGTCGACCGGCCCCTTCGTGGTTTGCTTCCAGTGCGGCGGCGGCATGGAGTACCGTCGCCTCGTCGAAGTGGCGACCTATCAGGTGCACGCCTATGGGCAGTCCGTCCCCACTCCACCCGAACGGCACGCTGATCGCGGGCGAACCCGTCAGGTCGAACGGCACGGTTATGCGTAGAGAGTTCCGCCCGTGAACACTCTGACCGTCGATGTCTATGAAGGCCGAATCGTGCTCGAATGCGGTCGTCGTCGAGGTCGGGAGGAGCAGAAGGTCATACGTCGCAAAGAGCCGCTTCACGTCCTGACGGAGCCATTCGGTGTCCTGGAGGCTGCGGTAGTAGTCCTCGCTGGACGGACGTGGCTGATCGAGCCGGCGCTGCATGGACGGAGCGAGCTCGTCCTCGCGGCCTTTGATGATCGGGTCGAAGTCGAAAGCGCCTTCACCCAGGAAGTACGCCATCGAGATGTCCTGCGCCTGCCGGTCATACCATCCTGCCAAGTCGAGTTCCTCGACATCGCAGCCCATGTCTTCGAGCGCGTCCGCTGCCCTCTTTACCGCCCGTTGTATGTCCGCCATAACGGGAGCGAACGGCCCCTCGGCGCAGAACCCCACCCTGAGCTTGGGCAGGTCGCCGTCGAGATGGTCGAGATCGGGCATGGGCACGGGCAGAGCGTAGGGGTCGGCGTCGTCAGGGCCTGTGATGATGGGCATTGCAAACGCTATATCTCGCACCGACCGCGCCATCGGGCCGACGTGCATGAACCGCAGGAGGGTTTCGGGGAAGTGGCCCGTGAGGGGGACCCTCCCATGGGTGGGCTTGAGGCCGACGATGCCCGCGACGTGCGCGGGCCATCGAATCGACCCACCGACGTCGCTGCCGATGCCGAGGGGGGACATTCCCGCCGCAATGGCGGACGCCTCGCCGCCGCTCGACCCTCCTGCCGTGCGACCGATCATCCAGGGGTTTTCCGTGAACCCGTAGACGAGGTTGCCGGTCTCCCACCACAGGGCGAACTCCGGCATGTTCGTCTTGCCGATGAAGATGCCGCCCGCGCCGAGCAGACGCTTGACGACCGTCGCGTCGTCGACAGGGCGATAGTCCTCGAATATCTTCGAGCCCCGCGTGGTGCGAACGCCCTTGTTGTCGATGCAGTCCTTGATCGTGAACGGCACACCGTGCAGCGGCCCCCACGATTCGTTGCGCGCCAGGGCGGCCTCTGCCTTTCGCGCGCGTTCCAACGCTGCGTCACCCTGGAGGTCGACGATGGCATTCAGCCGCGGGTTCACCGCCTGAATACGATCGAGGTGTGCCTGGACCACCTCGACGGGTGAAAGCTCTTTGACGGCGATTTGCCGGGCGAGTTCAGAGGCGTCCGAGTAGTAGATTTCGTCAGTCACGTGGTCACCTCGGAGACATTCGAGTGCGGGTCGCGGCTGAGTATAGATTTGACCTATGCGGAGTGTCAATCGAGCGCGTGGTTACGACGGAAGTCCTGTGCTACAGTTGGCCTGTCCGTGAGGGGGTGAGAGCGTGGAAGACGCGAAGCGTCAACTGATGGCCGGTCTACGTGGGGAGATTGCGGACTCTCGCGTCGTCGACGCGATGGAACGGGTGCCGAGAGAGGCGTTCGTGCCCCGGAAGTACCGTCACGCCGCCTACGAGGACTCAGCCCTGCCACTGTCCAAGGGGCAGACGATCTCCCAGCCGTTCATGATCGCCACGATGATCGAGACCCTGGGGCCTCGGCGCAGCGACAGGGTGCTTGAGGTTGGCACGGGCAGTGGTTACCAAGCCGCGATTCTGGCGGAGTTGGTGCGCGAAGTCCTCACGGTCGAGCGTATTGCCTCCCTTGCCGACACCGCCAAGACCCGCTTGAAATCGCTCGGGTACGATAACGTGACGGTCCGGGTAGCCGAGGAGCGTATCGGCTGGGAGTCGGAGGCCCCGTACGACGGCATCGTGGTGGCCGCGGCGGCGCCCAAGCTGATACGCGGCCTCGTCGACCAGCTGGCCGACGGCGGACGGCTTGTCATGCCAGTCGGCGGACGCCGCCAGCAGAACCTGATGAAGGTCGTCCGATCAGAAACGAACTACTCGGTCACCACCCTGGCGGCGTGTCGCTTCGTCCCTCTCATAGGTGAGGACGCCTGGCCGGAGCCTGATTCCAAATCGTAGCCTAGATTCACGCCCCGTATCGTAGTACGGGGTGTCGTTCTTTCGGAGACCGTTGCGTAACCCCCTCTCATTTGACGGGCTGATAGGGATACGTAAAACGGAATTGCAGCTACGATCAGGCTCCCGACTCCCTGTCATTCCGAGCGCAGCGAGGAATCTAAAGTCCATAACCACAAGACCAGCCGGCCAGTACCACGTTTATGCCATCACCAACAGTCTGAAGCAGCGTAATAACTCTCGCAGTCGGCCTTACCTTCGGACGGACACGTTAGATTCTTCGACTCCGCTACGCTGCACTCAGAATGACAGTGACGGGGCTATTTCCTCACCAATGGAGAGTGGGGCGATAGGCAAATACATACCCCTGTCAGCCCTATGAGGGAGAGGGCTGGGGTGAGGGTGAAAGGGAAATGTAAGAGCCTGCCCTGTATAGGTGTACGGGGCAGGCTACTCGCGGAATTGGCGGGAATTGGTACGACCGACTAGAACTCCGACATCTCGTCGTACGGTGGGGACCTCAACTCTCCAAGGAATCCGCTGTCCAGTTCCTCTCCTGAAGCGTATTGGTTCGGCCTCTCTATCGGCGAGGTGCGGACGCCCACGAGCTGCTGCTCGTCCTCATGCTCTTCCAGTCCCAGCCGATCGCGCCCCTCTTCCGTAAGGTCGAACCGGGCGGGGATGAGCCTCCCGATGATGACGTTCTCCTTCAGCCCGCGCAGCTGGTCGACGGCGCCGTTTACGGCCGACTCCGTGAGGACGCGGGTGGTCTCCTGGAACGACGCCGCGGCGAGGAAGCTGTCCATGTTCAGCGACGCCCTCGTGATGCCGAGAAGCACGGGGCTTGCCGTGGCGGGCTCTCCGCCCTCCGCCAGGATTCCGGCGTTGATCTCCTCGAACTCGTAGCGGTCGATGAGCTCGCCGGGCAGGAGCTCCGTGTCCCCTGCCGCGTCGACGCGTACCTTCCGAAGCATCTGGGCGACTATCACCTCGATGTGCTTGTCGTGAATCGTAACGCCCTGGGAGCGGTAGACCTTCTGGACTTCCTCGATGAGATAGTGCTGCACGGCTTCCCGTCCCTGAATCCGCAGGATCTGCTGCGGGTTCTTGGGGCCGGTCGTCAGCGCGTCTCCCGCAGTAACCTCTTCACCGTCTCTGACGACGATGTGCGCGGAGGCGGGGATGATGTACTCGCGCCGGTCCTCGTCCGTCCAGAGGATGCTGAGGGCGCCGTCGGTGATGTCGACGACACCGGAGACGCGGGCCGTAACATCGGTCGAGGCGAGCGATGAAGTGTCGTCCTCATCCTCCGACTCGGTGAATGCGAGACGGTCTCCTATGACCACCTCTTGGCTGTGCTCGACCGCGAGGGTGTGACCCTCCGGCAGGACGTATTCGTCGCTGTACTCTTCGTGGCTTGTGACGGTGACCGACCTTCCCTCGGACGACTCGTGGACCTCAACGGTCCCGTCGATTTCCGAGAGGACAGCCTCACCCTTGGGCGACCGTGCCTCGAACAGTTCCTCGACGCGCGGGAGGCCGCTCGTGATGTCCAAGCCGGCGATTCCGCCCGTGTGGAACGTCCGCATCGTAAGCTGAGTGCCCGGCTCACCAATGCTCTGCGCCGCGATGATGCCGACGGCCTCACCAATGAGCATGGGCTCCCACGTCGCCAGCGACAGCCCGTACGCCTTCGCCGATATCCCGCGCGGACTCTCGCACGTGAGAGGGGAGTACACCGACACGCCGTTCACTCCTGCTTCCGCAATGGCTTTGGCCGTCCCCTCGTCTATGACGCCCTCGGCGTCGAGGATGATCTCGCCGGTCTCCGGGTGTACCACGGGCTCGGTCACGTAGCGGCTCTTGATCCGGTCCTCGAACGGCGTCTTGAGCGGGGCGTCCGGCTCGTTCGGAATCCAGAATCCCGACTCCGTGCCGAGCTCCGGAGCGGCAATGACAACCTCCTGGGCGACGTCGATGAGGCGTCGCGTAAGGTAGCCGCTGTCCGCCGTTCGGAGGGCCGTGTCGGTGAGGCCCTTGCGACCGCCGTGCGTCGAGATGAAGTATTCGAGAACGCTCAGGCCCTCGCGGAAGTTGGACTTGATGGGCCGCTCGATGACTCCGCCTCTCGGGCTGGCCATTAGCCCTCGCATCCCGGCCATCTGCTTGATCTGCTGGATGTTGCCCTTGGCCCCCGATGTCGCCATCAGGTAGATGCCGCGGTACTTGTGCAGGTCGTTCTCGATGACCTCCGTCAGCTGGTTGTTCGCCTCCGTCCAGATATCTACGGCGTTGCGCTTGCGCTCTTCGTCGGTGATGAGGCCGTCGAGGTACTGGCCCTCCAGCATATCAACCTTCTCCTCCGCCTCCGCGATGATCGAGTCCTTCTGGGGCGAGACCTCGATATCGTTGATGCCAATGGTCGTGCCGGACTTCGAGGCGTACCGGAAACCGAGGTCCTTGATGCGGTCGAGGGTCTCCATCGTTCCCTGGTTGCCCAGCCGACGGAAGCACTCTGCGGTGATGTCCTTGAGTGCGTTTTTGTCAAGTTCCTGGTTGTAGAATCCGAGCTCGGGAGACAGGGCGTCGTTGAAGATGATGCGTCCCGCGGACGTCTCCAGCCAGTCCGTCCGGCCCAGTTCCTCGCTGCCGTTGATCTTCACGAGCTCCGTCTTGGCGCCGTTGCTGCTCCCGTTGGAACCGCCCGACCTGATCTCCGCTACGGGACGGACCTTGATGAGCGCGCGCAGGTCGATCTGGCCGAGCTCGTATGCCAGCTTGACGTCCTCGAAGCTGGTGAAGCGCCTGCCCGTTCCCTTCGCGTCCTGCTTGACGATGGTCATGTAGTAGCAGCCGAGCACGATGTCGAGCGTCGGAGCCGCGATGGGTTCGCCGGAGCTCGGCGCGAGCATGTTGTGCGAGCTGAGCATGAGCTTGCTGGCCTCGAGGACCGCGCCGCGCGACAGCGGCACGTGAACGGCCATCTGGTCGCCGTCGAAGTCGGCGTTGAACGCGAAGCAGACCAGCGGGTGCACCTTGATCGAACCGCCGTCCACGAGGACGGGGTTGAAGGCCTGGATTCCCAGCCGGTGCAGGGTCGGCGCGCGGTTGAGCATGACCGGACGAGTCTTGACGACCTCCTCCAGGATGTCCCAGACCTCGGGCCGCGCCCTCTCGGCGAGCCGCTTGGCGCTCTTGATGTTGTGCGCGTAGCCCTTGAGCACGAGCTTGTTCATGACGAACGGCTTGAACAGTTCCAGCGCCATACGTCGGGGCAGTCCGCACTCGTTGAGCTTGAGGTTGGGGCCGACGGTAATGACCGACCGTCCGCTGTAGTCGACGCGCTTGCCGAGCAGGTTCTGCCTGAACCTGCCCTGCTTCCCGCGAAGGAGGTCGGACAGCGACTTGAGCTTGTGGTTGTGGCTGCCGGCAACGGGGCGTCCTCGGCGTCCGTTGTCGATCAGGGCGTCGACGGCCTCCTGGAGCATTCGCTTTTCGTTGCGGATGATGATCTCCGGGGCTTGAAGGTCGATGAGCCTCTTGAGCCGGTTGTTCCGGTTTATTACGCGGCGGTACAGGTCGTTCAGGTCGCTGGTGGCGAACCGTCCCCCGTCGAGCTGCACCATGGGGCGCAGTTCCGGTGGCAGCACCGGCAGTACGGAGAGGACCATCCATTCGGGCTTATTGCCGCTCTTGCGGAACGCCTCCACGACGCGGAGCGTCTTGATGGCCTTCTGTCGCCGCTGACCGGACGTGGTGCGAATAATCTCCTGAAGCTCTACCCGTCTGGCGTCGAGGTCCATCCCCTTGAGGATTTCAAGGACCGCCTCGGCTCCCATTGCGTCGGTGAATATCTCCGGGTAGGCGGCGCGAAGCTCGCGATGCTTCGTCTCGGTCAGCAAATCGCCTACCTTAAGGGCCTCGACGTCGTCGATCTGCGACTCGTATTCGGCCTCCAACTCCGCCAGGTCCTCTTCGAGCTTGGTGTTGACCCGGACGATTTCCGCCTGCGCTTCCTGGGCCTCCTTGCTCAGCGGTTCCTTATCGTCCTTCGCATCTTGGGGGATGAGCGCGGACAGCTCTTCGACCGCAGCCTCGGCGGCGCCTTCAAGCTCCTCCGTCTTCTGTTCTAGCTCGAAACGGAGTCGCTCGACGGCAGCCTGCCGGAGGTCCTCATCGACGCTGGTCACGAGATACTGCGCGAAGTAGATGACGCGTTCAAGGTTTCGCGGGGACAGATCGAGCATCAGGCCGAGGCGGCTAGGAATGCCCTTGGAGAACCAGATATGCGCTACCGGGGCCGCCAGCGAGATCCTGCCCATGCGCTCCCTACGTACCTTGGAACGGGCCACTTCCACGCCGCACCGGTCGCAAATGACGCCCTTGTAGCGAATCTTCTTGTACTTTCCGCAGTAGCATTCCCAGTCCTTCGTCGGACCGAATATCTTCTCGCAGAACAGACCGTCCTTCTCCGGTCGAAGGGTGCGGTAGTTGATGGTCTCAGGCTTGGTGACTTCGCCATACGACCAGATCTTGATCTGCTCGGGAGATGCCAGCGAGATTCGGATTGCGTTGAAGTCGTTGCCGGTCTGAACCATGTGCGCGCTCCTAATCGAGATTATTGCCTTTCCGCGCCGCGGGGACGCGGAAAGGTGATGAGAGTTTCGGGATTCTAGGGACGACCCGTCGCCGCTAGCCGTCGCCGCCCGTGGCCTCGGACGGCTCTTCGACAACGGTTTCGGCCTCCTGCGTGGCCGGCTGCTCGGCCGTTGCGGTTTCCGGCTCGTCGTCGAAGGCCGGTATCTCCGACGGCATGGGGCCCAGGTCGTCGAATCCGGGGATCGCCGCCGCGTCGCTCAGTGACGCGACCCCGTCCATGAGATCGTCGAGCGTCGGTTCGTCGGGCAGGCCCATGTCCACGTCGGGCTGCTCGTATATGAGCTCCACCGACAGTCCCAGGCTCTGGAGTTCCTTAACCAGAACGTGGAAGGACTCCGGGATGCCCGGCTGGATGATGTCGTCGCCCTTGACGATCGCCTCGTAGGTCTTGACGCGGCCCACAACGTCGTCCGACTTGACGGTGAGCATCTCTTGCAGGTTGTAGGCGGCGCTGTACGCCTCCAACGCCCAGACCTCCATCTCGCCGAACCGCTGGCCGCCGAACTGGGCCTTACCTCCCAGAGGCTGCTGGGTAATCAGCGAGTACGGCCCCGTCGAGCGGGCGTGAATCTTGTCCTCCACGAGGTGAATGAGCTTCAGCATGTAGATGTAGCCGACTGCTATGGGCTGGTCGAACGCCTCTCCGGTACGTCCGTCGTACAGCTTCGACTTGCCCAGAATCGGGACCGACACCTGGTGCTCGCGGTCAAGTTCGAGGGCCGCTCGCTTCATCTCGTCGACGGAGTGGCCGGTCATGTCCATCCCCATCTCTTCCTCGAACCATATCTTGAGACACGCTTCTCGCGCCTTGCCGTAGCCGTTCTCGAGCATCACCTCGTCATAGTCGTAGCCACGCTCGCCAAGCCACTCGCGGGTCTTGGCGAGGTTGACGCGCGAAGGGCCGTCGCCGTTCAGCGGGCGAGGGTCGATAGCGCCGGAACGCTCGATGAGCCACGACTGCGCCAAGCCATTTTCAATGGCATCGTCGACTGCGCCGTCGAACACGGGTGTCACGGCCCTGTAGCCAAGCTCGTGCGCGGCCATGCCGAGATGCGTCTCCAACACCTGACCCAAGTTCATGCGGGACGGCACGCCGATGGGGTTCAGTATTATGTCGACGGGGGTGCCGTCCGCGAGGTACGGCATATCCTCCTCGGGGAGGATCTTGGCGATGACGCCCTTGTTGCCGTGCCGGTTCGCCATCTTGTCACCCTCGGTGACCTTTCGTGTCTGAGCTATCCACAGTCGTACGAGCATACTCACTCCCGGCGGGAGCTCGTCGCCCTTATCCTTGCTCAGCACTCTCACTTCTATGACTTTGCCGCGCTCGCCGTGCGGCACGCGCAGGGAGGTGTCCTTCACGTCGCGGGCCTTCTCGCCGAATATCGCGCGGAGCAGCTTTTCCTCAGCGCTGAGCTCGGTCTCGCCCTTCGGCGTGATCTTGCCGACGAGGATATCGCCCGGCCCGATCTCGGCGCCGATGCGGATGATCCCTTCCTCATCGAGGTTGCGTAGGCTGTCCTCTCCGACGTTCGGGATGTCCCTCGTGATCTCTTCAGGGCCGAGCTTCGTGTCGCGCGCCTCGACCTCGTGCTTCTCGATGTGGATGGAGGTGAACTTGTCCTCCCTGACCATACTCTCGCTGAGAATGATCGCGTCCTCGAAGTTGTAGCCCTCCCAGCTCATGAAGGCCACGAGCACGTTGTGGCCCAGGGCGAGCTCGCCCTGAGAGGTCGAGGAGCTGTCCGCGAGGATGTCTCCGACCGCCACGCGGTCGTACCGGTCTACGATCGGGTGCTGGTTGATGCACGTGCCCTGGTTGCTCCGCACGAACTTCTTGAGCTTGTACTCGTGCTGCTCGCCGTCGTCGTCGGTGATGACGATGCGGCTGCCCGTTACCTCCGTAACGACTCCCGCCCACCGGGAGAGGAGGACCTGGCCGCTGTCGACCGCGACGCGCTTTTCCATACCCGTGCCCACCAGCGGGGCCTCCGGCCGGAGCAAGGGGACGGCCTGTCTCTGCATGTTCGAGCCCAGGAGAGCGCGGCTGGCGTCGTTGTGTTCCAGGAAGGGAATGAGCGCAGTCGATACGCTGACCAGCTGCATTGGCGAGACGTCCATGAACTGGACGCCCTCGGCGGGCTCCATTGCCACTTCATCGCCGATTCGGGACTCGACGCGTACATCGTCGATGTTGCCGTTGTCGCCGACGAACTCGCCCTTGTCGTTCAGCTTGGAATTCGCCTGGGCGATGACGACCTCTTCCTCTTCGTCGGCGGTGAGATAAACGATATCGCTCGCCACGTAGGGACGGACGGCGATCCGCTGTTCGGGAATCTTCGAAATCCGTGTGCGGAGGCCCTTGGACACGAGTCCGCCTGAATTGAGGATCGTCCTTCCATCGGTGCCTACTATAGTCTCGTCGACCGTGCGGCCCACGAGGTCGGGGTCGGTGCTGAGAATGTCTCGCTGCACCCTTCTGTACGGTGTCTCGATGAAGCCGTGATTGTTCGTCCTGGCATACGTCGCCAGGGAGCCCAGCAGGCCGATGTTCGGGCCTTCCGGCGTCTCGATGGGGCAGATGCGCCCGTAGTGCGAGGGGTGAACGTCTCGCACGTCGAATCCCGCGCGGTCTCGCGACAGTCCGCCTGGGCCGAGGGCGGAAAGGCGACGCTTGTGTGTCAGTTCCGCCAGCGGGTTGGTCTGGTCCATGAACTGGGAGAGCTGCGACCCTCCGAAGAACTCTCGCACCGACGCCACGACCGGCCTGATGTTAATGAGGGCCGCGGGCGTCGTCGTCGCCGGGTCGACCTGCGTGGTCATGCGTTCCTTGATGACACGCTCCATGCGCATCAGGCCCACCCGGATGTGGTTCTGAATCAGCTCGCCGACGGCACGCACGCGACGGTTGCCGAGGTGGTCGATGTCGTCGGCCTCGCGTTCGCCGCGGTTGACGAGGATCATCGCCCGCAAGAGGTTGATGATGTCCCGCCGGGACAGCGTTCTGGCATCTTCGTCCTGGTCTCCCGGAGGTCCGAGCCTTCGGTTGAGCTTGTAGCGTCCCACGCGGCCGAGATCGTATCGGCGCGGGTTATAGAAGAGATTTTCGAGGAGCGTCTTCGCGTTCTCGACGCTCGGCGGCTCTCCGGGGCGAAGCCTGCGATAGAACTCCAGCAGTGCCTCGTCCTCACTTCCGACCGCGGTGTCCTTTTCGATGGTCGTCTGGATGTAAGGATGATCGGGGTCGATGTCGACATCCTCGAACAGCTCGTGAATCTTATCATCGGTCGTGAAACCGATGGCCCGAAGCAGCATGGTGACGGGAGTCTTGCGCTTCCGGTCCACCTTGACGGAGATAACGTCGCGCTTGTCCGTGTCGAACTCCATCCACGCGCCGTGAATCGGAATCAGCTTGGCGGAAGCGAGCACTCTGCCCGTCGTCGGGTCGGTCGTAGTCGTGAAGTACACACCCGGCGAGCGCACCAGCTGACTCACGACGACGCGCTCGGCGCCGTTGATGATGAACGTGCCGGTAGTGGTCATCATCGGGATGTCCCCGATGAAGAGCTTCTGGTACTTGATCTCCCCTTCGCCGGGGCCGGAACCCTTGGTGTGCAGCCCCACGGTGACGTAGAGGGGGGCCGAGAACGTGGTCTCGCGCTCGCGGCACTCCTCCTCGGACTGCTTGGGGTCCTCGAATTGATGGCCCTCGAAGGTCAGTTGGAACCGACCTCCGGGGAAGTCTTCGATCGGCGATATCTCTTCGAACAGTTCCTTCAGACCGTCGGTCTTGAACCACTCGAACGAGTCCAACTGGACTTGAATCAGGTTCGGAACGTCGAGTACGGTAGAAGTCTGCGCGAAGGAACGAAGCTCGTCACTGCTGCGGACGCCGTTTTCGACACCAACACTCGAAAGTGTCATACGATTCTCTCTCCTCGAAGCTGGATGGCGCTGACAAATAGCCCGAAACCGCAGAGGGCGCGGCGGACTACGGAATTAGAGTAGCGGAACGGGTGTGAGGAAATGTCGTGAGTTAACGAAGGGCATATCGCGACATCAAAAGCCTAGCATACAACCCTAACCGTGTCAACGGTTTTGAGGCGTCCGCAAAAAATTGCTCACAGATGCTCAGAAGTCCACTCATGCCCGCCCGATTTGGGTAGCGTCATGCCCCGCTGTAAGCCGCTTCGCCTTGATTGGCCGGTGTTCGGGGCTACGTCGGTCTGGAGCGGGAGACGGGATTTGAACCCGCGACATCTTCCTTGGCAAGGAAGTGCTCTACCACTGAGCTACTCCCGCTCGCCATGCCAGCGGCCCCCCGCTGGTGCCGAGGGCCGGAATCGAACCGGCGACACCAGCATTTTCAGTGCTGTGCTCTACCAACTGAGCTACCTCGGCGTAGGCTATCTATCGTAGGACTTCGGCAAGTACGCTGTCAAGGTAAATCGCGGCGCGCGCGGCCCCCGTGAGGCCGCGCGCTGCCCCACACGAGCAGTCGGCTTTATGCGTCGCGGTAGGCCTTGCCGCGCCGGCGTACGCCTTCGAGAAGCGCGGCGTCGAATGGCTCCACCTCATAGCCCGCAGGCTGCGGGGCGGCGAGAGGAAGTTCCTTCACGCGAAGAACCTCCTGGCTGCTGTAGTACCCGGAATACGTCTCGCGGACCAGTACCGCGAAGAACTCCGTGTGCTGCGATTCCACCTGCTTGAGCACTTCGGTCTTCTCCCGGACCGACAGGCCGCCGAACTCCTTGGAGTGAGCGCGACCACCGGTCGTCTCAATCGCCTTCAGTCCGTTCGTGAGAAGTGCCCGCGACTGGGAAGAAACGCCGGCTATGCCCTCGACGTGCTCCGCCACGCCAACCTCGCCTGCGCCGGGCAAGCCGTCTCCGGGCGGAACGATCCGGTCGACGACTACAGCCAGCAACTCCCGATGAGTCGGCGAGAGAAAAAGGCTGCGGTCGTGCGCGTGGTCGTAGGTGGTCATATTGTTTTCAGTCGAGCACGTGTCGCGCGTTCCCTTTGATATGGTCGGCCACCCGGAGAGCTAGAGCCTGAATGGTCGAGGTCGGATTGACTGCCCCACTCGTGACGAACAGGCTGCCGTCGATCACGAACAGGTTCTTGACGTCGTGGGCCCGCCCGTATCCATCCACTACGGACGTATCGGGGTCGGAGCCCATGCGCGCAGTCCCGAGCAGGTGCCAGCCCGCCCCACGCATCGTCCGGTTCGACGCCGTCCCGACCGCTCCCGCCGCCTCCATGAGATCCTCCATGCGCGCGACGGCTTCGTCCATCATCCTCGTCGAGTTCTCGCTCATGGTGTAGTTGACCTTGGGGGCCGGGATGCCGTGCGCATCGGTCAGTTCCGCATCGAGCACTACCTCGTTGTGCAGCTCGGGCAGGTCTTCGCCGAGGGCCGCGACGGGTATGACCTTCCCGAATCTAGCGCCGAACGTCTCGTGGTGCGCGTCGCCCCAGGGAATGGGGCGCTCCAGGGGGCCTCCGAGTGACGTGTTCACCGGGCCGAGCTGCCGGTTGGACTGTAGCTGGTATCCTCGCACGAACCCGCGCGACATATCGGTCTCGCAATGCTCGTAGCTCGTGACCGAACACGCGAGAGGCCCCTTGTACGCCTCCAGGTCCTCATCGAAGATGCCCACGGTCGCCGCGACGGGGTGGAACATAAGGTTCTTGCCGACCAACCCGCTGCCGTTAGCCAGTCCGTCCGGGAAAAGCGCGGACCGGGAGTTGAGCAGCAGCCTCGGCGTCCCGACACCGTTGGTCGCCATGACGACGACTCGCGCCTTCTGGTGCTGAACGACTCCCTGCGCGTCATAGTAGACGGCCCCATCGGCCAGTCCATCCGGCCCGACGGTGATCTCCGCCACACGCGCCCCGGTCTTCAGCGTCGCACCGTTCGCAATCGCCTTCGGCCAGTAGGTGACGTCCGCGCTGGACTTGGCCTTCACGTAGCAGCCCGTTACGCAGGGCCCGCCGTACGTGCAGGCCGGACGCCCGTCGTACGGCGCGGAGTTGATGGCGCTCTCCGCCGGCCACCAGTGCCAGCCCAGCCGCTCAAACCCCTCCGCCAGCTTGTTGCCCTGCTTACCTATCCCAAGCGGAGGCGTCTGACGAGGCGGCATCGGTGGATACGCGGGATTGCCGGCGAGGCCCGCGACGCCCGTCATCCGGTCGTTCAGGTCGAAGAACGGTTCGAGGTCGTAGTACGTGAGCGGCCAGTCGTCGGCCACGCCGTCGAGCGTCTTGACTCGAAAGTCCGAAGGCCTCATCCGTGGGAAGTGCGCGCCCCAGTGGATGGCGCTGCCCCCGACGGCGTTGTACATGAACGGGACTATCGCCGAGTCGTCGGTGTTGACCGGGTAGTCCTCCGGCAACCCCCGCACGTTCGGGTCGAAGTGGTAGTCGGAGGAGATGTGGAGTTCCCAGTCCTCGTGCGTCGAAGGGTACCGGCTCGGAATCGGCCAGCCGCCCTGTTCGAGGCACGTCACCTCAATGCCGGCCTCGCTCAGGCTCCACGCGAAGGCCCCGCCGGACATGCCGGCGCCGATTACCAGAACGTCTGCCGTGTCGGTCCTATCGGACATGGGGCCGCTCCAAACAAGTGGCCGTAGTCTATGGACGGTACACCGGGATGTCAATTCATGGATTCCAAGCGGCAACGCTCTTGACCGATGCCCCGCCTGCTCCTATCATTCACTGAACACGATGAGGGCCCGCATTTCACCATGGACTTGAGGCAGTACATTCGAGATATCCCGGACTTCCCCGTCGAGGGGATTCTCTTTCGCGACATCACTCCCCTGATGCAGGAACCGGACGCCTTTCGGTACGTGATCGACCGCATGGCGGAACACTACGAGGGGCAGGGAGTCGACGTGATCCTCGGGATCGAGGCGCGGGGCTTCCTCATCGGCGCGCCGCTGGCCTACAGGCTGGGAAAGCCGTTCGTGCCTGTACGCAAGGAGGGCAAGCTGCCCTACGAGACGAAATCGGTCAAGTACGCGCTGGAGTACGGTCAAAACGTGGTCGAGGTTCACACCGACGCGATTTCGGAGGGACAGCGAGCCGTCATACTCGACGACCTGCTCGCGACCGGAGGCACGATGGCGGCGGGCGCCGAGCTTGTCGAGTCCATGGGGGGTGAGGTCGCCGGTCTGGCCGCGGTCATCGAGCTTATCGACCTCGACGGACGCGAGCGCCTGAGCGGCTACGGCGTGTATTCCCTCGTGCAGTATTAGTGGAGGTCGCCCAGCGTGTCGTTCTTCTTTATCCATCTGAGTGATCCGCAGTTCGGACTGTTCGAGTCACACGGACTCGCGCCCGGAGACGGAACGTTCCCGGAGACTCCCCTGTATGAAAAAGCCATCGCGGCGGCAAACCGGCTCAAGCCCGCGTTCGTCGTGATAACGGGCGATCTCGTCCAGGAACCCGACAACCCTGAGCACCACGCCGAGCTGATGCGGATAACAGGGCAGCTCAGCGACGACATCCCGATCTACTTCACCACCGGCAACCGAGACGTTGGGGATACGCCGACGAGTGAGACCCTGCGTGTCTACCGGGAGAAGTTCGGGCATGAGACGTACTCGTTCGACGCGGGCGGCAGCCATTTTGTGACCTTGAACAGCTCGATCTGTCTCGACCCGTCCGAGGTGCCGGACGAGTGGGACTCTATGCTCGACTTCCTGAGGGATGACCTCGAACGCAACGCCTCGGACGCGACCCACTCAGTGATCTTCATGCACCATCCGCTGTTCTCCGATTCGCCCGACCAGCCCGACGACGGCAACAAAATCATCCCACGCGCTCAGCGGTTGCCGGTGCTGGAGATCCTGCGCGAGCACGGCGTGTCCGGCGTGTTCTCCGGTCACTGGCACAGCAACGCCTACGCCACCGACGGCGAGATGCTCATGGTGATATCCGGCCCCGTCGGATATCCGCCGGGCGACGACCCGTCCGGCCTCCGCATCGTCAAGGTCTACGACGACCGGATCGAGCACCGGTACTACGGCATGGACGACGTCCCCGACTCCGTCATACTCTAAACTCTTCGGCTCCTTCACAGGCAGAGCATTCGAGTGACAACCGTCGCGTCAGTCGCTACAGTGTGGCTGCGATGACTCCTGGACGCTTCCCTGCCCTGCCGTGACTACTTCCCAAAACCCTAACCTGAGGCCTGGCGAGGCCGGTTTCATTCTGCCGTTGGTGCTCATCATCGTCGCCATCGGCGCGATGGTCGTCATCGGTCTGCTGGGATACGCCTCAGGGCTGCTCCGCGCGGGCGGGGAGGACGCCGACGCCTTGCGCGAGCTGTACGCCGCCGACGCGGGGATCGCGCATGTGAAGAAACTGCTGGAACGGGGTCCCCTGCCGACATCCATTGATCCCATTGAAGTCAACGGGCTAGAAGTAACGATGGCCGTGACACCGATCGGGACGCCAGGTGCAGCAGTCCCAACTCCGCAGCCGCATCCCGTCGACCCTGAACTGCCGTCCGACTTTTTTGAACCGCGTCGTGTCACTCTCGATTCCGTGCCCGAAGGCACGAAGGTCGATATAAGCTGGGCGTTCACGCAACTCACTCCAACGCCGACACCTACGCCAACGCCCACCCCGGACCCGCCGGATCCGAACCCAACACCCACGCCCACACCTACACCGATACCCACCTACCCGTCGATCATCATTTATGGGGCAGTGGGAACAGCCACGCCGGTCGCTGCCACTGAGCCGCTCCGGGTGGTAATCCCTGGAGTAAAGCGATGGTTGGACCTACGAGACATAGAACTGCCCGACGCCGAAACCTACGTCGTCGACTTCGATCCGGGCACGGTTAAAGACCTGGTCTCCGACCCATTCACCCAAGACTCCCATAACTGCGGCAGACGCACCGAGCCGCAATTCTGCCTGACGACGCCCCCAATGGACTACATCGTCGTCTCAACAGCGGGAGACACGACGGTCACTGCCTACCTGCGACAGATGCCCCGATGGACATTGAGGTATACCGGCGGAGTAAACTACACGCTCTCGCGTGGGAAGGTCTACACGCTCTCCTGGAAGCCCTACCCGCCGGACGAATGACGGCCCCTAGAGGCTGTCGATGAACGCGAGTTCCTCTTCCAGCACGTCTACGTCGTAGAAGTGCTCCATGAGCAGGGTCGCGTCGAGGTACTTGATGCGCCGGTGCATCTCCGTCGGGAGCGTGCCCTTGTTGAGGGGAGCGTGGGAGTCCGTGCGGCCCCGCCCGTCGTAGAGGTAGTTGTCGTTCCAGTGCACGTGGCGAATGAGTTCCGGGCGTGACAGAAAGGCGAGAACACGTTCCTCCCGCAGGTCCTCAGGGAAGCGTTGGGCATAGGTGACGACGTGGCTTGAGTCGAGACAGAGACCGACGTTGGGGCGGTCGACGTCCACCGCGACCTGCTGCCACTCCTCCGGGGACATGCCGAAGTATTCGTTGCGCTCCGACCAGTCGACCTGATCGTGGGGCGTATCAATGATGTCATCGCTCCAGTAGGAGTTGTTGTTCTCCAGGACGAGCTCGATATCGTGCCCGTCGCAGAACGCAGCGACCTGACGAACCCCGTCGATGAGCAGGTCGTAGGTACCCTCGCGCCCTTCCGACTGAGAGTCGTCGTTCCAACGCTTCGGCGCGAAGTGCATATTGATCTGCTTGACGTTCGGATACCTAGCTGCCCTGCCGATGTAGTCGACGATCACTTCGATGGACTTCTTCCGGAATCCGTCGTCCGTGGACGCAATGTTGAGACGCATATCGCCGACTATGGCCGGCGCGTGGGCGCTCACGAGGATGTCGGAGTACTCGGACATCTCGTCGATGTCCTCGGCCATGGACGCCTCGGTGTTGAGGCCGAATCGTCGGAGCGTCTCGACTCCGGCGGCGGCTGTGACGCCTAGTTGGTGGGTTAGCTCGGTGTATTTGGTCACTGTCGTATTTCCTTATGGACGGCGTTTAGAAAATTCCCCTCTCCCTTGATGGGAGAGGGCTAGGGTGATGTCTGTGAGCACGTCCAACTACCCTACGGAACGGGCCATTTAAGCGGGACACTAGGCAACCGTTGCGACCTTCGCCAGACCGAGGCGATGCACGGCCTCACGGGCGGCCGCCTTTTGCTCGGTGGTGGCGCCGAGATTGGGCGGACGCGGGTCTCCCGTCTCGATGCCCAGCCGCTCGCCGACCGCGGTCTTGAGCGCGCCGATGTAGCCGAGGTCGATCAGGAAGTCCATGACCTCGCTCGCCTTGGCCTGCGCTGCCTCTGCCCTGTCGAGATCACGCGCGTTGTAGGCGTCCCATATGGCGACCCACAGCTCGGGCCCGAGACACGGAGGCCCGTCCACGCACCCTGCCGCCCCGACGGTTAGGGCCGGCAGCATCATCCTGCCCATTCCCGTGAACACCCGCAGGCCCATCCTGGCGAAGGTGTAGACGTCGTTCATGTCGGGTGCCGAGTGCTTGAGGCCGGTGAGCTGCGGCACGTTGTCCTGAAGCTGCTGCATGAGGTCGGGAGTGATGTTCACTCCCGTAGCCTGAGGGAGGTTGTAGACGAAGAGCGGAAGGTCGGCTGCCTCGGCAACGGCCCTGTAGTATTCGACGATCCCCCCGTCACCCGGACGAACGAAGAACGGCGGCACGGCGCATACGGCATCCGCTCCCGCTCTCGCCGCGTGCTCGGCGTTTCGGGCGGCGCGCACCGTAGTCTGCGCTCCCACGTGCATGATGATCTTCGTCCGGCCCTGGTTCTGGTCGACCGCGGTTCGGGCGATTCTTCGGTTCTCGTCGTCCGTCAACAGGACGCTCTCGCCCGTCCCCCCTGCCGTCCAGAAGCCGTGTACCCCCGCCCGGATGTTGTCCTCCATGACCGCGCGGAACGCCTCCTCGTTGATCTCGCCGTCGGCGGTCATGGGCGTGATGATTGCCGGAACTACTCCCTCAAACTCTGGCACGTCGTTCTCCTCCAATAGTGTTCTGAATGCGCACGGTATTGTACCACCTGAATTGCGATGGGCGCTTTCGTCCAGCAGCCTGCCTGCAATTTCCTCCCACGGTTGAGCGAGTCGAGAACCGACCGGCAACCTAGTCGTCGATACGAATCATCTGTACTATACGCCCAGGACAATTGCATTTAGAGTTGGTAGGCACACCGTCAATCGTCACTCCGGCGGAGGCCGGAGTCCAGAGGGGTGGACTGGGAGGCTCTACGCAAGGGTAATGCGATTGCCCTGACCACACACCTTGATATCCTCGACATCGGAGGCGTTCTAGTGAAAGTCGCTTTCTTGGCATTGCTGGCGGCACTCGCGCTGTCGCTATCCGCCGCGTGCGGGGGCGAGCTCTCGGATGACGATGTACTGAAAAAGCTGGCGCCGTCGATGGTGACCATCCAATTCAGGGATCGAGATATCGGCAGTGGCTTTCTCGTGGAGGGGAACTACATCGTTACGGCGGCCCACGTCGTGTGGGGATTGCCCGAAATCGATGTAGTGTTCAACGACGGCACGGAGCACGGAGACGTTACGGTCGCAGGGTACGACTACTTTGCCGATCTCGCATTCCTCGGGCCTATCGACACCCCGGCGCCACCCGTCGTGTTCGCGGAGGCGGAATCTCTCGCTGCTGAGGACACAGTGTTCAATGTTGGGAATACCAAAAGCCTAGGGGGACTTTCGTTCACTAAAGGGGAGATTACGCGCACATTGGATTGGCCGGAGGCTGATGTAACGTTCGTATATTCGTCGGCAGAGGGAAAACTCGGCATGAGCGGGGGGATAACGGCGAACGATAGAGGCGAGGTGATTAGGGTTAATACTAGCGGCAACGAAAGTGTCAGCTTTGGTCTCTCGGTGGAAGACGTGAAGGATCGGCTGGGGAAATTAGCCCGAGGTGAGGAAATTTCGGTTCTCGGATCTCGTGAACTGCCCGACGTTCGGGACGGAAGTCGCGAGCACCGGTTCGTCTTGCGTGACCGATGGGACACCGTGACGTTGGTATTGGAAAGTTCAAGGAAGAGTGTAGAATTCGATGCCTATCGCGACGTGGAGTATGCGTTATTCGACATAAATGGGAATGGGGATTTCAGACCCCCATTCCGTAGTGTCCAAAACAGTCTGTCCGACCAATATGGTCCGACCGCCCTATGCTGCATCGGAGGAACGGGGTTAATTGAGATTAGACAGCGGTTCGACATTGAGCGACAGGTCACGCTGAAGAGTGTGACTCCATTGGTCCTGCACGACGACCCCGATGACGGAAGGCAGCTTCGTGTCGGCGACGCTGTTGCGGGAGCCATCGATACTCCGGGCGATATCGACCGGTACACCATCGAACTGGCTGCCGGTGAAAGCATTGCCATACGATTGTCCGCCACTAGACGAATGTCGGTGACGATAGATCATGCGAATGCTCCACCGTACGATGTCGTATCAGGAGAGGTGTATTTCGACGAGATCAAATACCGCGCGCCGGTTGATGCCACGTACACCGTTGCCCTGCAGGTGAGTCCAGGGGAGTTTTCTCACCCGCTCGGCTACATCGTCACCGCCCTCAAATCATGGGCCGATACCAATCGGCGTGGCTTTTCCGCCGTATTCGACACACCTGTCGGCGAATTGCTTCGGCATAGCTTCCATCACGGTGTGCCCAGAATCCAAATCGACTATCCGGCGAACGTGACGGGAGGGGATAGAGAGGAAATCGCAGCGGAATTCTTCGAGCAGGACCGATGGGGCAGAACGGTCGCGCTGGAGAAGCGCGACCTGAGCCATCACAGACGGCGGCCCGACGAAGAGCTTACGGTCGACAACTACATGGTCCGCTCCGTCTTGTCCACCTCATATCCATACAAGGGCGTAAAGGTCGTCACCGCCCGCCGCGAGATTGAGACTCCATCCGGCGCGCCGGTCCTCATCGAGGACTTCGAGGCCGACAACGGCGGAATAAAGGGTGTGCGGTTAGCATACATCCACGAGGGAGAATCGGGCTTCATGGCCATCTTCTACGCGCCCGGCGAGGTCTTCGACGAATGGAGACCCGTCGTCGACTACTGCATCGACACCTTCTCAATCGGAGATTTCTCGATCGCCGACGGGATGTCCGAAGAATGACACTCCATCCGCTGTTATTCTAACTCCTATCAAAGTCGCCCTCTCGAGTAACTCATTCCTGTATCATGGCCCCTACCCCACGTCCTAGGCCAATCACACTTTGACTTTGACCTACCCTTGGCAGTCGTCACTCCGGTGGAGGCGGGATTGGGAGACACTCCAATGAGAATCGCGCTTTTCGGGCCGCTGGCCGCACTCATACTGACACTTTCCGCCGCATGCGGCGGTGAACTTTCAAAAGAGGAGGTACCGCTCTCAAAAGAGGATGTGCTGAACAAGCTCGCGCCATCGCTGGTGACCATCCAATTCAGGGGTCGAGATATCGGCAGTGGCTTTCTCGTGGAGGGGAACTACATCGTCACAGTGGCCCACGTCGTGTGGGGATTGCCCGAAATCGATGTAGTGTTCAACGACGGCACGGAGCACGGTGACGTTCCGATCGCAGGGTACGACTACTTTGCCGATCTCGCATTCCTCGGGCCTATCGACACCCCGGCGGCGCCCGTGGAGTTTGCGGAGGCCGAATCCATGGCTGTCGAGGACACAGTGTTCATCGTTGGGAATCCATCAGGCCCCGGGGGACTATCGGTCACCAAAGGCAAATTCGAAAGCGTTTGGCATTGGCCGGAGGCGGACGTTGTGGATGTCTACTCAACCGCTGAAGGCAAACCCGGTATGAGTGGGGGGCCAATGACCAACGGCAGCGGCAAGGTCATTGGCGTTCACTTTCGGGGGCGGGGGACAGACCCGAGTTGGGGATCCTCTTCGGACACCATAAGAGACCGACTGCAAAAACTGGGCCGCGGCGAGGACATCACGGTTCTAGGGTCCCGCAAGCTGCCCGACATCGGGGAAGGAAGCCGCGAGCACCAGTTCGTCTTGCGCGACCGGTGGGACACCGCAACCTTCGTGTCGGAAGGTTCAAATCACAGCATTGAATTCGACTCCTACAGCGATGTGGAGTACGGGTTTTTCGATATAAACGGGATTGGGGCCTTCACACCCGAATTCCGTACCGTCCAGGACGGTCTAACCGACCGATGTTGCATCACCGGACCGGGGTTCATCGAGGTGAGACAGCGGTTCGATATCGAACGCCACGTAGCGATCAAGAGTCGAACTCCCCTGGTGCGGCGCGACGACTCCGATGACGGAAGGGAGCTGCGGATAGGACGTACCATCATGGGAGCCATCGATACTCCGGGAGATATCGACCGGTACACCGTTCAACTATTTCGATATGAGAGCATTGCCCTAAAGCTGTCCGGCCTCAAGTCTTTGCTGGTTACGATTGATCACCCGCATGCTCCGCCATACGATACCGTTTCGCAAGAGTTGTATTTCGAGGAAATCAAGTATCGTGCCCCCGTCGATGCCACGTACACCGTTGCCCTCCAGATGCGCCCTGCGGATTTTGAACACCCTCTCGGTTACACCCTCACCGCCCTCGACTCATCGTGGTACCCTAAACGACGGGACGATTCCGCCGTGCTCAACAGCCCCGTCGGGGACATGCTCCGACACAAGTTCGACCACCCCGTCCCCACGATCCAAATCGACTATCCTGCAAACATTACAGGTGGGGATAGATATGTGATCGCAGCGGAGCTGTTCGAGCAGGACCGATGGGGCAGGACCGTCACCCTTGAGAAACGCGACCTGAACCACCACAGGGAGCACCCCGACGAGGAGCTTTCGGTCCGCGACTATATGCAGCGTTCCGTACTGTCGAGCACGTTCCCATACAAGGTGGAGAAGGTCGTCACCGCCCGCCGCGAGATCGAGACCCCGTCCGGCGCGCCGGTCCTAATTGAAGACTTCGAGGTCGACGACGGCGGCATGAAAGGCGTACGGTTGGCATACATTCACGAAGGCGAAAGCGGTTTCATGGCCATCTTCTACGCGCCCGGCGAGGTCTTCGACGAGTGGAGACCCGTCGTCGACTACTGCATCGACACCTTCTCAATTGGGAGCTTCTCGGTTGCAGACGGGCCGTCGGGCCAGTGACTCTCCATCCCTCGGTTGCCTCGTAACCGCCCGGGGGCGCCTCCACGCAGCATTAACCCTACTTCCCCAACCCACCCCCACGTTGACACGACCCCCACGCGGTCGTACACTCACTCGCCGAGCATTGCTCGCACATCCCCGCGTGAACGCAAAGGACCGGTCCCCCATGCCAAAAGAGAATCTGCGTGATCTGATCGTCGGAGCCGCGGCCGCAGTCGCAACGCCATTCGACGAGAACTACGAGGTCGACCTCGGCAAGATGTACGACCTCACGCAATGGTGGGTCGCCAGCGGCCTTACGAAGGGGAACGGCATCATCAAGGTGGCCGCGGCAGCCGGCGAGGGGCCGATGCTCGACGACCCGGAATGGGCCGCCCTGCTGCGCACAACAGTGCAGGCATCCGGCGGCAAGGCCACAGTCATGTGCGGACTCCACTACAAGGACTCCAAGCGCACGATCAGGGACGCTAAGGTCGCGCAGGACATGGGCGCATACGCCCTGCAGGTCTGCCCGCCCATCTTCAACGACCCAAGCCAGGACGACCTTCTGGACTACTTCGGCGACCTGTCCGACGCCATCGACATCGGGATCATGGTCTACCACACGCATTGGCTCAAGGGCGGGCGAATCGAGACCGACACCCTTCTGAGAATGGCCGACTTCGAGAACGTGGTGGCGATCAAGTGGAGCCCCCACGACGGCCAGGTCTACGAGGACATGGCAAAGTTCGTCGACCGCTTCAACATCATCGACAACACCGTCAACCCCGTTCGCTGCGCCCAAAATGGCGGTCACGGCTTCGTCCAGACCAGCGTCGAGGCCTACCCTCCGCACGACCTCAAGGTCTGGGAACTCATCAGGGCCAAACAATGGGACGAGGCCGAGGCGCTGTACCGCAGTGTGCAAGGGCCGCTGCGGAAATTCGGCGAGAAGATCGGCATCCGTTCAGGCGGTCAGGGAAGGGTGATGAAGGGCATCTTGGAGATACTCGGCGAGTCCGTCGGCTCTTCCCGCCCGCCGTCCAAACCGCTGAACGAAGAGGAGTTGCAGGAGCTTCGAGGCATAATCGAGGGCTTCGGCTGGCCCATTCCTGTGCGCTAGTTCTCTGAACGCAACGCTTGTCGCATGGTGGTTGGCTACCTTGCACTGCTATCTATTGACATACCGTACATAACTCTGATTGTATTGCGGGCATAATTGTGAGTCCATGCGGAGTGTTGGACGTAAAATCGGATTCCGTGATTCGGATCGGAGTCCTCACTCAAGGAGGAGAACCTTGAAGAACATACCCATTTTGTACCGGATATTGATCGCCGTGGCGGCAGTACTGGCGCTGAGCGTGGCGCTGTCGTGTGCGGCAACGGAGGAGCCCGAGCAGCCGTTGCCGGCGCAGCAGGCCCGTGCGGCAGCCCCCGCCGCCGATCCGGCCCCTGCTCCTGAGGTGCCGGCAGTAGAGGCGGTAGCGCAGCAGCTGCCTGCACTGGCAGCCCCCGCTCGCGCGGCAGACCAGCCGGCAGCCCCCGTGTCTGGTGGAGTTGGAGCCGTCGCTCCGAGCCAGGCTGAGCGGATGGCCCCGGATTCCGGGATGGAAGAGGCCGCCATGGCTTACGTGGCCAAGCCCCAGGCGCCCGGAGCATATTGGGCCTACCGCGACGAGTACAGCACTCGCCCAACGTCGTTCAACGAGAGCCCGACGTTCGCCCAGATGGTGCGAGAGGGCAGCTTGCCGCCGCTGGAGCAGCGACTCCCCGTGCCAGAGGACGTCTACGTCTACGCCCCGCCCGACGAGATCGGCGTGTACGGAGGCGACGGCCGGATTATCACCGGCGGGAAGACCAGCAGGTACCTAAAGTTCGAGGCGTTCGGTGGCAACGGCACCTGTATGCAGTACGATGCCAACGGCGTCAACTTCTATCCCCTGGCCTGCAAGTCCGTCAACCTCAGCGAGGACGGACGCACCTACACCGTCACGCTTCGCAACGGCCTGAAGTGGTCGGACGGAATGCCCATGACGATGGCGGACGTCGAGTGGGTCTGGAACGAAGACGTGCAGTTCAATCCCGAGCTCAACAAGGCCTACTCCGGGACGGTCAAGGATGCCGTCACCGGCAACGTGGTCTCGTTCAACAAGGTCGACGATCTGAACTTCACCTTGAGCTTCGATTCGCCGAACTTCACGTTCCTCGAGGGCGCGCGGTTCCGGCAGGGACAGCATTGCACCCGCACCCACGCCTGCATGTACGAGCCATTCCACTTCTCGCAGCGCTTCCATCCCAAGTACGCAGACCCCACAGAGTTCAAGAAGATCATGGACGAGAAGGGGTACACGGACTGGACCCAGGTCTGGATCGGCAAGTACCACGTTCGCTACGACGCGGACGTTCCCTTCCTCGGTCACTTCTACAACTGCGAGGGGGGCAACGACGACTCCCAGACACAGTGCGCCAATCCGTACTACCACGGCGTAGATCCTGATGGGAACCAGCTTCCCTACGTCGACTCGTATACGTGGTACCTCACAGAGAGCCGAGACACCTCCATATTCCGGTCGATGAACGGCGAGATAGACGGGCCGTACAACGCCAACTTCGTCCTGTATGAGATGCCCCTGTACATCGCCAGCATGGAAGAGGGCGACTACAGCCTCGGCCACTGGCCGGAGACGAGCGGCAACGACGCCGGAACGCAGATCAACACCGAGTTCAATGACGACGCCGAGTTGGCTCGCCTGTTCCGCACTCAGGACTTCCGCCAGGCCTTGAACCTCGCCATGGACCGGAGCGAGATCAACGAGGTTGTGTTCCTCGGACTGGGCACGCCGCAGGCGTGGGTCCCCCATCCCAGCACCGCCTTCTACCCCGGCGACGAGTGGCAGCAGCACAACGCCGTACGCGACGTTGAGAAGGCCAACCAGCTCCTCGACTCGCTCGGCCTCGTCGACACCGACGGCGACGGCATCAGGAACCGCACGAGCGACGGACAGAACCTCGTCATCTTCTCGGAGTTCCGCGATGAGTTCATCAAGGTCGCCGAGCTCTTCCAGAGCCAGTGGGCCGAAATTGGCGTTCACCTCGATTTCAAAGAGGGCCGGAACAGGGCCTATGGTCAGGGCCATGCCCCGATCCGGATGCGCGCCATGCCTCAGATGACCAACATGTGGGTCTGGACGCAGATGCTGCCGTACCGTGCCAGCCACCCAGGACGTGAGATGGGCCGCTACTTCGAGTCCAGGGGCGAAGAGGGAATGGCCCCCGTCGGGGCCGCCCAGGTGGAATGCCCGGGCTGCTCGGAGGACGAGTACCTGCCCTTGGCGCCCGCTGGCAACTACCCCGCCGACCCGACCGGCTTCCTGATGGAGATGCAGAACCTCTACGGCGAGGGCAAGACGCACCGGATGCTCGACCCGAGGCGCATCGAGATCGGAAAACGGCTGTATTCGCTCAACCTTGAGAACGACTACCACTTCGGGAGCATCGGCTTCACCGGAAGCAGCCACGGCATCGTCTTCAAGCGCAACAACGTTCGGAACGTCCCGAACCGCCACATGCGCGAAGAGGCCGGTGGCTTTGGGAATATGCTCACGTACTTCGAGGACGGCATCGACAACGTGAACCACCCCGGCAACCGGTCGACGCGATACGCCAGCACGCACTTCCTGCAGTGCCCGCACATCGCCTCGGATAAGTGCTAAAGCCACGGGGAACGGGGCGCAGCCCCTTGTTCCCATAGGAGACAAGAGTGAGAGGGACAGGATAGAGGCAAAGAGCCTCACCTGTCCCTCTGTATTTCCAGCGGGCGTGAGTAATACCAATTTGCTTTCACTACGGCCCAGATCACATACATTCCTGCGAAGGAACGTCACCCCGTACCTTGATACGGGGCAGGAATCCAGAAAGTCCGGTCAGTCGAGAATATGGCCCTATCACACTCAAATTGGAATAACGCGAAAGAGAAAGCCGAGAATAGTGGTCTAGTACTCAGTCAACTTGAATATAATAAACTCGACAGATGCCGATTTATCCCCTCTCCCGTCGTGGGAGAGGGCTAGGGTGAGGGTGAGGGTAAATCGTAATTTCAAAACCATATTGACATGGTACTAGACCGTTATGGAGGATATCTGAGGAATGCTGATTCTGCTTTGGTTCAGGCAGCGAGGATTCGTCTTCTGGTTCTCAACGGCTCTTGTCATCGTCACAATAGGCACCCTCATCGGTATGCTCGCATTTATAGGCGAGAGCCAGGGTAACGTCAGCTTCAGGTTCCTGAAGGCCAAGCCCGATCTCTCCGTATCCATATCGGCATCCCCGCAAACGGCGGAGCGAAACGGCTCCCTGATTTACACAGTCGTGGTCACCAACGAAGGACCTGGCGAGGCCAAGAAGATCGTCGTCGACACTACACTGCCCACCGGCGTCACCTTCACCTCCGCACAGCCCGCAGACCCCGCGTGCTTCGAGTCGGAGGGCGTGGTGAACTGCCGCCTCGGAGCGCTCGATACCACCAAGAGCGTCAAGGCGATCATCTCGGTGACCGTCGGAGAGTCGGCTCCGCAGACCCTCGTCGCAACCACCGTCGTCGAAACCAGCCTCCCCGACACCGACCCTTCCAACGACTCCGCCACCGTCTCAACCCCGGTGAAGTGACGGGGCGCGTTCCCGGCCGAATTGCAGGTAAAATTGTTGGCGCTCATCCCATGGACTTCCATACAGGGAACTCTGATGACCCGACTCCAACTCCTAGACGACGGCGTCATCTATCGAAACCCGGATCCGGGATTCAAGGCCGAGTGCGCCTTCCTGCCCAACGTTGTGCCCCTCGACGGCGATGACGTGATCTGCGTCTACCGCATCGGGCAGGCGTTCTACTCTACCGACGGAACGCTGAACGTCGCGAGGTCGACCGACCGGGGCAGGACGTGGTCGCAGGAGGGCCGCGTCTGGGACGTGGCGAACGACGACCGTCCCTACAGCTACTCTGCCCCACATACCTTCAGACTGAGCGACGGCACACTCGTGCTGAACGCCTTTCGCCTCGACTACTCCGATACTCGTCCCCAGTTCAACTCCGAGACCGGCGGAATCCGCACGTCCGAAAAGATCATCATGTTCTCCGATGACGACGGGCGATCGTGGACTCCTCCCCGGATCATGGACCTGCCGCTCGACAGCCAGCCCGACACGCCGTCGTCCATCATCGAGCTGAACGACGGCCGGTGGTGGCTGGGCCTGGAACAGTGGAAGGACTGGGACGACCCTGACTCCCTGCACATCAAGGGCTACTCAACCTTCTCCGACGACCGTGGCGAGACCTGGTCGGATGCCATACCCTTGGAAAGCGCGTCCGACGCGGGCAAGATGTTCTCGCACAGCCGGTACGTCAAGATGCTGGACGGCCGGATCGCGGCGCTCCAGTGGACCCAGAAGCCCGGCACTGCCGAGGACTTCCCCGAGCACATCACGATCTCGAACGCGGACGCGAGCGCTTGGACCTACCCGACGCCGACCAACCTCATGGCGCAGACATGCTGGCTCGCCGACCTCGGCGACGGCGTCATGGCGGCGGCCTACACCGACCGCGAGGGCAGAAACCCCGGCATCAACGTCGTCCTCTCCGACGACGAGGGCCGGACGTGGGACGTCGAAAATCAGGTGCAGGTCTGGGACGCCGTCGGCCAGGAGTACCTCGGCGTCGAGCGCGTACCTGAGTACCCAAAGAGCCACGACAACATCGCGTTCGGCAAGCCCAACCTCGCGCGCCTCGACGATGGCGCCCTGATCGCAAGCTGGTGGTGCACCCAGGCCGCCGTCACACACTCCCGCTTCGCCCGGCTGTCAGTCGAATAGCCGATTTTGCTCAGTTGGTATCCCAAAGACTCCGTTCACCCTGAGCAGCGTTACGCCCCGCGCACGGGGCCGGGCAGGGGTGTCAGTAACTGCCGCCAAAATGGAGCATTTAAGAGCTGTTACTTGAAAGCTTGTCGAACGGGCCTAGTACTCAGTCAACCTGAATATAATAAACTCGACAGATGCCGATTTATCCCCTCTCCCGTCGTGGGAGAGAGCCTGCCCCGTACTCGATACGGGGGTGAGGGTGAGGGTGCTGCCAAAATCATATGGAATCGGCACCAGGGCCCCCTACACTCGCATTTGACCGACGCGCACAAATGATCTACCATACCTCCATGCCTGTGGACACGACGCACCACGGTGCCTGAGCAGGACAGCTTGAAAAGTTACAGAATGTTACAAAATGTTACGTTGAAGCTTATCCCCTCCCCGGATTGCGACCTCCACGAACTCCTGCATAGACCACCTTATACCTTCTGACACTGCCCGCCATCGCTGCCGCCCTTCCCCAGATCCCACGCCTCGACCATCGCCCATTCTGATAGACTGTGCGTCGAAAGACTGGTGACGTCATTCCTTTGACCGCGCGTCGTCGTGACACCTAGCACACACAGCCTTGAGCTTATGAGGAGACAGCAATGACACCTCCATACCGCGTCGGAGTCATCGGGGCGGGTCTGAAGGGCACGCAGCACGCCCGCGCCTACCAGCTCGATCCCCGGACCGAGGTCGTCGCCGTGGCAGAGAAGGACCCCGAGGTCCTCGACCTGTTCAGGCGAAGGTTTGGCCTCGAACGCGGGTACACCGACTATCGTGAGATGCTCGCCAACGAGCCGATCGACATAGCATCGCCCATCCTCCCTTCCACCGTCATTCCCGAGGTCGTCCTCGCGTCCGTCGAGGCGGGCGTCAAGGGTGTTTTCTGCGAGAAGCCCATGTGCGTCACCCTCGAACAGGCCGACCGCATGGTCGAAGCGTGCGAATCGAACGGCGTGCACTTCGCCTCCGGCGACGCCGAGCGCAACTACGATGCCCTTTGGAACGCGCGAGCCGTCATCGAGTCGGGAGAGATCGGCGAGGTCCTGTCGTTCAAGACATACGGCGGTCTAGGAGAGATTTGGGGCGGCGGTTGCCAGTTCCTCAGCGTGATGCGTATGTTCGCGTGGGACGCCGAGGTGGACTGGCTCACCGGCTGGGTCGAGATCAATCCGTGGCAAGATAACGACCAGGGCATGGCCGGCAGCATCCACTTCGAGAACGGCATCACCGCCTACATCTACATGCGGCCGGGAGACGCTCGTGGAATGGAGGTTCTGTGCGAGGACGGCTACCTGGCGTACGACTGGCAACAGGCCCGCATCTTCAAGCGCGGCGCGACAGGCGACGAAGAGATAATCACCTATCCGGCAAGCAAGCACTTCGGGCCCGACCTCGATGAGGACGGCTGGATAAGCATGGCGACCCGCCAGGACAACAGCACGCGCTCGTTCCTCGACACGATGGAGGCGGGCGTCGAGCCACGATGCAGCGGCGCGAACATGCGCAAAGTCCTGGAAATCATCGTCGCCATGCGAGAGTCCCATCGGAACGGCTACGCCAGAATCGGGTTCCCCATCGAGGACCGCACCCTCGGTGTCCTGCCCACGCCCGCGAGGGCATTCGGCCAGAGGAGCGTCGAGGGAAGGACCGACTGGTATTGGCCGGCGCTGATGTCCCAGAAGCCCGAATAGAGGAGGCGCGACTATGAGCGAGGACGCGAAGTACAAGGTCGGACTGATCGGAGCGGGCCGGGCCGGAGTGCCGCGAGCAAGGGCCTTCGACATACACCCGCTGTGCGAGGTCGTCGCCATCGCGGACACCGACCGCGCGAATCTCGATCTCGCCGCGGGGCGTTTCGGCGTTCCCGGGTACGAGACATGGGACGAAATGCTGGAAAACCATGATCTCGACATCGGCATGGCCGTGCTCCCCGTGCGACCGAACGCCGACGCCGTGGTTGCCCTCGCGCAGGCCGGCGTCAAGACCATCTTCTGCGAGAAGCCCCTCACCGGGAGCTTGGTAGACGCTGACAGGATGGTCGAGGAGACCTCGTCGAGAGGGGTTCCCCTCGTATGCGGTGTTGTCGTGTCCAGTTCACCCGACTACCAGAAGGCATATCAGCTCGTCGCCGAAGGGGAGATCGGCAGCATCGTTCGCATCAACCTCTACGAGAACAACAACCAGGTCGGCACGCACGGCCTCAACCTCGCCCAGCGATTCGCCGGCAGGCCGGAGGGCGGCCTCGCCATCGGATGGGTCTCCGACGACCCGTTCGCGGAGGCAGAGGACGAGCACGAGGACGGCACACCCGGCTACGGCGCGCTCGGCGGCTACATCCGCTACGACAACGAGGTCGAGGTCTTCAGCAACTACCGTGTGCCCAATCACTACTGGCGCGGCATCGAGATCGTCGGCACGCACGGGGCCATCTTCAACTGGAACAACAGCGGACTCGGCCTCCACCTGGTGAAAGGGAAGACCGAAGAACCTCCAACCGGATGGGAGGACTTCGCAGAGGTTGAGGGAATCTTCCTGCCACGAGATGCGCAGCAAGAGCGCTACTACGACGATACAGGCTGGCGATACCCGGGCCGCGTCATGCTCGATATCGTCGACGAGATGGTGGAGAACCTCGAGACCGGCGCGCCTATCGGAGCCACGACCGGCGAGGACATGCGCCGCGCCCTCGAAGCAGCCGTCGCCCTGCGCGAGTCGGCCCGCAACGGCCACGCGCCCACGCGGTTCCCCGTAGAAGACCGCGGCATCTCCATGCTCCCTCAGAAGACGCGCTGGTTCTACAAGAAGACCATCATGGGCGACGAGGCCTACATGGCACAGCTCGCCGAGCAGAAGAAGGACTGAAGAGTACCGCCCCGGAACGATGTCTGCCTGCTGCGAGACAGAGCATAGCCAACAGGACCCTATAATCTCTCCCCCGCCGGGGGAGAGATACAGAGAGGGGGACCGCCTCCGTCTCGGCATCCTCGCCTCCCACGCGGGCACGACCATGCAGGCGATAATCGACGCCTGCTTGCAGGGCCGCCTCCACGCCGAGGTGCGGGTCGTCATCGGCAACAACTCACGCTCGGGTGCACTGGCCCGCGCACGAACGCACGGCATCCCGACCACCCACCTCAGCGGTGTCACTCACCCCAACGCAGACGACCTCGACCGCGCGATCAAGGAGACGCTGACCTGCCACAACGTCGACGTCGTGGCCCTCGCCGGCTACATGAAGCGCCTGGGACCCCTCGTGCTCTCGCACTACAAAGGCCGCTTACTGAACACCCACCCCGCCCTGCTGCCCAAATACGGCGGGCAGGGCATGTACGGCGATAGGGTGCACGAGGCCGTCCTGGCAGCAGGCGAGGAGGCCTCCGGCGCGACCGTCCACGTGGTCGAGGATGACTACGACACTGGACCGGTCCTATCATCTGTCGAGGTCCCGGTGGAGAAAGGGGACACGCTCGAAGCTCTGCGCGACCGTGTCCAAAAGGCTGAGCGCGAACACTACGTTGAGGTGCTCGAAAAGATCGCGAGGGGCGAGATCGAGTTGGAAGGACTGCGGCGCTAGCCGCCGCCCAGCTCCGCCATGCGAGTGACGAGGCCGCGCAGCCGTTCGCTGTCGCTGTTCAGGAACCCCTCGTGCGGCGAGAACGCGCCTCCGCTGTACCACCGGAGGGTTGCGAGATGCCCATCCGTCGTCGGCTTGCCGGCGAACTTCAGAGCGATGTAGCGGCGGCCGGCATACGCGTTGTACGCCGCGTGCCACAGGCACTGGTTGAAGAAGAGCACATCGCCGGGCTTCGACTCGACGACCTGGCACGGCATTTGATCGCCAGCGACGCCATACGGCATGTCCCCTGGGTCGTCCGCCTCCGGGATCACGTCCCAGTCCTTGCCGTTGTCCTGCTTCTGCAACATGGGATACAGCGAGTCGTGATACGGGTTCTTGTGCGAACCGGGAATCACACGCAGAGCGCCATTCGCCGCCGAGACCTCGTCGAGGTACAGCATGACCTTGAGGCGCGGGTAATCAAGGTCGCCCGGCGCCATGTTGCGGCGGTCGGGATGCCATGGAGCCGTGCCGTAGCCGGTGATGTTACCCTCCGAGTTCGTCCAGACCATGCCCTCCCCGACGAGTCCCTGCGCCGTCAGGTAGATCCTGTCGTCCTCGACGATACTCGAAAGCGTGGTAGACACCTCGACAAACGGCGAGGTGTGCTGGCTGCCCTGATCGGAGCGTTGGAAGCCGGGTTGCCGGGACTCCTCCTGCCATATCCGGTCGGACTCCTCACCAATGGCTGACATCTCATCAGCGGAGAACAGCTCCCTGAGAAAGAGAAAGCCGAAGGCTTCGTAGTGCGCTCGCTGGCGTTCGGTAAGCATGGCTGGCACCCCAATCGTGGTGGTTCGCAAGGATACCACACGCCAGTGCCGGTCGAGTCGAGGGCGCTAGAACGGTATGATGGTGACGCCCAGTACGATCTCCGACATTACGACGATGCCGATGATGGCGCTCATGGCCCCGGCCACGACTCCCACAGAGCGATTCAGCATCACGTTTCCGCCCGTTGCGACGAATGGGACGGCCAAGACGACCGTGACAGCCGCCATGGACAGCATCGTGCCTACGCTGAAGAGCACGAGGTAGCCGACGCCCGTCCAGAACGAGTCGATGGTCGGAAGCAGGGCCAACATGACGGCAGCGCTGCCCGCGAGCCCATGGACTATTCCGATGACGTATGACTTGACCCGGAAGACCGGCTTGCCAAAGGCGAAGAATCCGCTGTGCCCTTCCGAGGTCGAGTCGTGTGTGGACCGCGCCTCGTGTGTCGCGTGGATGTGGACGTGCGGAGCGTTCTCATGAATGTGCTGGTGCATGTGGACCTTGCCCCGCCGGATGTTCCATACGACACTCACCCCGAGGTATACCAGCATGATCCCGACGCCGAACTCGAGGAACGGGGCGAACGCCTCGTACTGACCGAGCACGTAGTCCTTCAACACGAGGACGAGGAGGCCGACGAGAAGCAGGGGAGTAGAGTGTCCTGCCCCCCACGAGCCGCCGATCCAGAGTCCCCGCCAGATGTTGCGCTGCTCCGTCACGATCGTTGAAACCGCAACGACGTGGTCGGCGTCCGTGGCGTGCTTGAGTCCCAGAAGGAACCCCAGAATGAGCACTGCCAGCGCGCCGGTCTCGATGTCCATACTCTACCTCGCTCCCCGTTCGTTCAGTCTTGTACCGGAGGGTCGGAGAGACAGTCGGAACACAGGCCGAAGATGGCGATGTGGTCGACATCGGCCTTGAACCCGTAGTCGTCGAGTATTTCCGTACCCAGATTCACCATGTAGTCGTGGTCCAGCCGTATGAGACGGTCGCACTCCCTGCAGATGAGGTGGTGATGACGGTCTTGGTGGAGCCACTCATAGATCGTCTCGCCCGCGCCGAGGTCGGTCTCGGAGACCAGCCGCAGCTTCTTGAGGACGCTCAGCGTCCTGTAGACCGTCGACGCGTCGATGTAGGGATATGATTCGCGGACCTGGTCGAGGATCTCCGACGCGGTAACGTGCCCGTCGGCGTGGCGGAGCGACGAGAGGATGAGCACCCGCTGGGGAGTCAGCCGATGCCCGGAGTCACGGAGCGTCTGGACGGAGTGATCTTCGCAGCTCATGCTTATTGCAACCAGTTGCAACAGCAATGTAGAGCATCAGCGAGTAGATGTCAACAGGCTCAGCGTTGATTAGGCAGGTCGACTTCAGCTATTGGGACGGAGTGTAAGACCTCACTCAGGAGGCGGTCATGTCGAAGTAAGGAACGGGCAGTTCCCCTCGCGCCAGTTTGAATACCAACGGGATCCGGCGCTGGTGTCCCGGAGATAGGTCAGGCAAGTCATCTTCTGCGAAGAAGCCCACGCCCGTTGTTTCCGGGCCTGAGACAGGGGTCTGGTCGTCGAGGATGTCGACGAGCCACACGCTTTGGTACAGATGGAACTTGGCGCGGGTGCCCCACAGACGGGAGTCGAAGACGCCGAGCAGCTTCGCAGCGGTCCCCTCCACTCCTGCCTCTTCGTGAAGCTCCCGCTCAGCCGACTGCGCCCACGTCTCGCCCACATCGGTCCCGCCACCCGGCATCGCCCAGAGGCCGTTGTCCTCGCGCCTTATCAGGAGGATGCGCCCATCCCGGAATACGGCCGCGTCGGCGGCGACGTACGGCGTCGCATGGGGTAGGCTCTCCTCGTACTCCTCAATTACGTCGTCCGCCGACCTCTTCTCCACCGCGGCAACCAGCCGTGCGCTCAGTGACAGGGCGCGGGTGTATCTCTCGCGGTCGTAGTCGTTCTCGGCGTAGTGCAGACCCAAATCCGCGATGCTGCGCAGCTCGTCAGCTATGAGGTAGATGTCGTCTCTTGAATCCATGTGGTTCGTTCCATCCGTCGGGCTGGGCTGTTCGCGGCCATGGAGTCATGATTGACCATGTGTTCTTTCACGGTCAAATGTGAGTGTTCCTGTTCCGGCGGGCAGGACCAGAAAGAAGCTGCGATTCGCTTTGTCGGGACGGCGCGCTACTACCTAGTCAACTTAATTACGAGAAGGATATAGTCGGCGCAGTCTGTCACGAGCATCCTGGATGCAAAAGCGCCAGTCGATGGAGGCACGAGCCTTATTGCGTTCCTCTTCGAGCGCATGGACATGTCGCCTCAGGTCAGTCTCATCCGGGACACGCTGTCGCAGACAACTACGGCTGAGGACGCTCAGCTCGATCTCGGCCATAGCCCGCCCCGTACTCGATACGGGGTTGAGCCAACTCTCGTGTACTGGAGTGTAGTGGAACTCCAAGCGCTTGGCGATGCGCCGCGCTTCGACCGGCTCGAACGCATCGTAGAGCGAACCGAGCTTGTGGGTATTGAGATTGTCCAACACCACTCGGACCGACTCAGCGCTGGGGTATGCCTCATCGACCAGCCACTTCATCTGATGAGCGAAGTCTACGGCAGTGCGCCGCTCGCGCTCATCATCGGCCAGTTGGACCACATACTTCTGTCGACTCATTGGTATACTCCGTTGCCAAGCATTCTCACTAGAATACACCAGTTCTTATACTTATATAAAACTATGTTGACTAGGTACTAGTGTCCTGAGTCATAAGTTCGCATGCAATATCTTGCTAGTGAGGCTAGGATTTCGTCAGCCGTTTTTGTCCATCGGAAAGGCTTGGGATCGGCACAGGTAGACTCGATGTAGTGAAGGATCGCTTCCTCAAGCTCGCGTGTACTGCGGTGGACACCCCGTCTGAGCTGCTTGTCCGTCAGCGCGGCGAACCAGCGCTCCACAAGATTGAGCCATGATGAACTGGTGGGAGTGAAGTGGAGATGGTAACGGGGCCGCTTAACCAGCCATCGTTGGATAAGCGCGGTCTTGTGGGTTGAGGAGTTGTCGAGGATGATGTGCACATCGAGGTCTGGGGGTACAGAGTCATCGATCTTGTCAAGGAACTTGCGGAACTCCACCGAACGATGGCGCCGTTGGCAGGAGCCGATCACCCTGCCAGTAGCTACGTCAAGGGCCGCGAACAGGTCGGTGGTTCCGTGCCGAGCGTAGTCGTGAGTACGTCTCTCGACTTGGCCTGGACGCATGGGCAACAAAGGCGCGGTACGGTCCAGCGCTTGGATACCCGATTTTTCGTCTACGCACAGTACAAGAGCCTTGTCCGGTGGGTTGAGGTACAGTCCCACGATGTCTCGGACCTTCTCGATGAAGAGAGGATCGGTGGACAGCTTGAAGGTCTCTGTGCGATGAGGTTGAAGAGAGAACGCTCTCCAGATACGGCTTATGGCGCTCTGGCTCATGCCGGTGCGTCTGGCCATCGAACGAGTGCTCCAGTGAGTAGCGTCGTCAGGTGTCGTTTCCAGTGTCAGAGTGACGACTTTCTCGACGTCGGCGTCGGTGATCTTGCGGGGAGCGCCGGGCCTCGGTTCGTCCAAGAGCCCATCCAAGCCTCTTTCGAGAAACCGACGACGCCACTTCCCCACGGTCTGGGGAGAGAGCCCCACTTGAGCACTCACTGTCTTGTTGGACTTACCTTCGGCGCAGCCAAGTATCAACCGGGCGCGTTGGGCCAGCGCTTGCGCCGTCTTCCGACGCGCGACCAATCTCTCCAGGGTTTCTCGCTCCTCTATGCCGATCTCCAACGGTGCCAACGGTCTACCACGGGGCATGACTTCCTCCTACAACAGAGTCAACTCATGCCCATTATTATACTGCCTACTTACGACTCATGACACTAGTCGGTAGTTTCGGTAAGAGGGCTGGCCTTACTCCCAAACTCCTCTGGATTCCGGCCTTCGCCGGAATGACGGCGTTGGCTGTTATGGCGGCCGCGAGGGGCACACCGACTAAACTGATACAGGGTCCTTCCTTCTCCCCGCATTGTCCCGACATTGGGACGGTGATATTCTAGGGCCTCAGATCTTCAACGATCACCAAGAGGCCAACGTGCATCTCGCCATAGACGGCTACGAGGCCGACCCTGCCAAGCTCAGCGACGAGGCGCTCGTCTTCCGCTTTCTCGACGAGTACCCCGGCGCGATCGGCATGACCAAGGTCGCCCCCCCTCAGGTCTATTCCTACACAGGCAAGGTCCCCGACGACTGGGGCGTATCGGGTTTCGTCATCATCGCCGAGAGCCACATCAGTGTCCACACCTTCCCCGACAAGTGCTACCTCAATATCGACATATTCTCCTGCAACGATTTCGACGTGTCCGCCTCGCTCGATGATGTGAAGGCCACATTCGGCGTGACAGGAGAGGTCAAGACCTGGACGATGGACCGGTCCTTCGACCACGCGACGCCGCGGGAGGCCTATGCGGGCATGGTTCGCGAGAGGGTCTTCCTCGCGACAGCCCGTGGCAACGACGATGCGTAGCTCCGACTGGCCCGAGGACGTCCCCCGCACGTGGGAGACCTTTCTCGACACCCCTGCATCCCAGACCCTCGACGACGCCAACGTCGTCATAATTCCCGTCCCGTACGACAGCACCACGACCTTCAAGTCCGGCGCCCGTCACGGGCCTCGCGCCGCCATCACCGCCTCCAAGCAGCTTGAGGAGTGGGACATCGAGCTTGGGCGGGATATCTCCACCGTGGGGATATTCACCACGCAGGAAATCGAGCCGCACACCGGAGGTCCGGAGGCCATGATCGAGCGCGTTCGATGCGTCGCGGGCCACTTCACGTCCCAAGATAAACTGGTAGCCCTCCTCGGCGGCGAGCACACCATAACCCTCGGCGGCGTATCGGCAGCCCTCGAAAAACATCCCAACCTGACCGTCCTCTACCTCGACGCCCACGCAGACCTCCGAGATGAATACATGGGGAGTCGATGGAGTCATGCCTGCGTCGCCCGCCGGCTGTCCGAACGAGCGCCCGTTGTCCAAGTCGGCGTGCGCAGCATGAGCCGGGACGAGTCGCGGTTCATCGGCGCCAACGGCGTACCTGTCTTCACATGGCCCCCGTCGGACAAAATAGAGCAGGTGGCCGCCAACGTGATTGAGCGCCTGAGCGGGGAGGTCTACGTAAGCATCGACCTCGACGTACTCGACCCCTCCATCATGTCCGCCGTTGGCACGCCCGAGCCGGGCGGGATGACCTGGACTGCCGCCACTAAACTGCTCAGACTGATCTCTAAACGCAGGCAAATCGTCGGATTCGATGTCGTTGAACTGAGCCCGAACGAAGGGCCGGAGGCCTGTGCCTTCACCACGGCCAAGCTCCTTTACAAGCTCATTGGCTACGCAACGTCGCCCGGCGGGGGAGAGACTGTGGGTGGCTAAACGGCAGTTACTGAGACCCGACGCCGTTCCGCGCGCGAGGCGTAACGCTGCTCAGGGTGAACGGAATATTTGGTGATCGTCTTTTGGACCATGACGCTCAAGTGTAACGGGACACTTGAGGAGATGGCGCCAGTGCTTGCCTCGTACCTCGCCCAACACACCCAGCCTCTTGAGCATGGGCGAACATCCGCCCATTGGGTAGTGAGAGGATCACATATTCGATGACAGTAATGCGACGCTGGAGTACATTGGGCGAGTGAGGTCAAGTTGTCCGCGGGGCTCTATAGCCGTTCCAACATCTCACGCTTCTTGGCCTCGAACTCCTCGTCGGTGATGACGCCCTTCTGCCTGAGATCGCTGAGACGCTCCAGCGACGTGAAGACGTCCTTCGACTCGCCCTCGCGGTTCTTGAGGTCGCCAACGACTCGCTTGCCGCGTTTCAGGGCCTCGTCGTAACTCTTCCTGGCCGAGTTGAGATCAATATCGATCAAGTTGCCGTCCGTCTCGTAGTGACGCTTGGCGACCTGCCCAACCGCGTAGGTTGACGCTCCCGACAAGACCGACATCGACGCGCCTCCAACCAGCGTCCCCACACCGGGTACCGCCTTGATGAATGATGCGCCGATCCGAGCGAACGTGCCTCCCGTCAGAGCCGTTACGAACGTCTTGCCCATATTCTCGGTGAAGTCGGATTCGTATGCCTCCGCAAGTTGCTTGAGCATGTCGACCTGTATGGCCGATACGGCCAGAATGTCAAACATCGGGACAGGAATCATTCCCGCGCCCATGCTCCAGAGCGTGTGGCTGTGGATAATCCTGTCGGCCCGCTTGCTCCGCTCCCGGTTCGCCTCTCGGGCTTCACTCGCCGGCTCATCGTGCACTGTCTGTGTCATCATGCGCCTCCTAATGTGATGGCATCAATGTAACCAAGCGTGGAGGCGTTGGCAATCACACGATCGTGTGATTTTTGTGACGAATGGACCATCCGACTGGGACTCGATCATAAGGCCGTACGCTGTTACCTACCATCGCCGACCGCTCAAATGCGGTATTTTAGTCCATTCGCACAGGCGTCCCCTGCGTAACTGTTCAGAGTTGAGGGGAGATGAGCAGACTGCGGCATTCGGAGAGAGGGTTGAGGGCCCTTGCTCGCCATGCGCCAAAGAGGGATGCTAGTACCGGTTCAATCTGAATATGATGGATAGATATGTTGAAGTTTAGTGCGAGCGTCCTGAGTGGAGAAGCGCCAGTCAATGACGGCGACAGCCTCATTGCGTTCACGTTCCAGCGCCAAGACCTCTCGTTTCAGTACCACCTCGTCGCTGATTCGACGGTTGAGACACTGGTTGCTCAAGACGCTCAACTCTATCTCAGCCATATTCAGCCAACTGCCGTGTAGGGGTGTGTAGTGAAACTCCAGGCGTTTGGCGATGCGCCGCGCTTCGACTGGCTCGAAGGCATCGTACAACGAACCCAGCTTGTGAGTGTTGAGATTGTCCAGCACCAGCCGTATCGTCTCGGTGTGAGGATATGCCTCATCAACCAGCCATCTCATCTGATGAGCGAAGTCCACAGCAGTGCGTTGCTCGGTCACCTCGACATGCCTCCAACCAGCTTTCGGCTCACAGAACATGAACAGGTTTCGTGTCCCGTTTCGCTTGTACTCGTAGTCATATCGTTCCACCCGACCCGGCTTGGCCCTGATAGCGGGCCTCTTATCAGCCACCAACTGCTTGGATGTCTCGTCGAAGCAGACCACGGGATGGTCCGGGTCGTAGTCTTGATGGTACAGGTCCAGCACGTCCTCCATTCGAGCCACGAACTCTCCGCTCACCTCGGGGATGCACCACTCCTTCTTCTTCCACGGTTTGAGTTCGTTTTTTTTAGTATCTGGCGCACCGTCTCGAGGGAGATGCTCTCGGCAAACCCCATCGCCACCGCCTTGTCGGCAATTAGTTGCAGCGTCCAGTCCGCGTGTCCTTCGGGTGCATCGCTGCACGCGATGGCTATCAGATGCGCTTCCTGTCTGCCGTCCAACTTGCGCTTCTGTCCCGGTCGCGTGCGTTCATTGATCGCACAGTCGAGTCCCTCCTTCACAAACCGCGTGCGCACACGTCCCACCGTGGATGTGCTTATCAATAGACCGCTGGCGATGTCACGGTCGATCAGACCTTCGTCTGCCTTAAGCAACACCAGCGCTCGCTTGACCTTACGGACAGAAGTCTCCCCACGACTCGCGATCTCTTTGAGATGTGTCCGTTCCGACTCGTTCAACTCCACCTTGTACTTGAGAGCAGGCATGTCTTCGTATGTCCTCCCTATAGGATCATACACAATACTAACCTACTTCTTATATTTGTCAAATACATATGGAACCGGTACTAGTACTCAGTCAATCTGAAGATGATGGATAGATGTGTTGAAGTTTAGTGCGAGCGTCCTGAGTGGAGAAGCGCCAGTCTATGATGGCGACAGCCTCATTGCGTTCACGTTCCAGCGCCGAGACCTCTCGTTTCAGTACCACCTCGTCGCTGATTCGACGGTTGAGACATTGATTACTCAAGACGCTCAACTCTATCTCAGCCATGTTCAGCCAACTGCCGTGTAGGGGTGTGTAGTGAAACTCCAGGCGTTTGGCGATGCGCCGCGCTTCGGCTGGCTCGAAGACATCGTACAACGAGCCCAGCTTGTGAGTGTTGAGGTTGTCCAGCACCAGCCGTATCGTCTCTGTATGAGGGTATGCCTCGTCAACCAGCCACCTCATCTGATGTGCGAAGTCCACAGCAGTGCGCCGCTCGGTCACCTCGACATGCCTCCAGCCAGCTTTCGGCTCACAGAACATGAACAGGTTTCGGGTGCCGTTTCGCTTGTACTCGTAGTCATATCGTTCTACCCGACCCGGCCTGGCCGCGATGGGCGCCCTCTTATCAGCCACCAACTGCCTGGATGTCTCGTCGAAGCAGACCACGGGATGGTCCGGGTCGTAGTCTTGATGGTACAGGTCCAGCACGTCCTCCATTCGAGCCACGAACTCTCCGCTCACCTCGGGGATGCACCACTCCTTCTTCTTCCACGGTTTGAGTTCGTTTTTTTTAGTATCTGGCGCACCGTCTCGAGGGAGATGCTCTCGGCAAACCCCATCGCCACCACCTTGTCTGCAATTAGTTGCAGTGTCCAGTCCGCGTGTCCTTCGGGTGCATCGCTGCACGCGACGGCTATCAGATGCGCTTCCTGTCTGCCGTCCAACTTGCGCTTCTGTCCCGGGCGCCTGCGTTCATTGAGCGCGCTGTCGAGTCCCTCCTCCACAAACCGCGTACGCACACGTCCCACCGTGGATGCGCTTATCAATAGTCCGCCGGCGATGTCACGGTCGATCAAACCTTCGTCCGCCTTAAGCAACACCAGCGCTCGCTTGACCTTACGGGCCGAAGTCTCCCCACGACTCGCTATCTCTTTGAGATGTGTCCGTTCCGACTCGTTCAACTCCACCTTGTACTTGAGAGCAGGCATGTCTTCGTATGTCCTCCCTATAGGATCATACACAATACTAACCTACTTCTTATATTTGTCAAATACATATGGAACCGGTACTAGTACCATGTCAACATGGTTTTGATATTACGATTCACCCTCACCCCCGTATCGAGTACGGGGGTGAGGGTGCTTTGAGTAAGCTACCAAAATCATATGGAAGCTATGCTAGGGCCAGCTTGCTATGGGTACCCTGTTCGGAGCGAGTGCCGCCGCTGATCTTCCGACTCACGACCAAGTGTCTGAGACTTCGTTCAGCCGGGTTGTTTTCGGGCAGCGCATCGTCGTTGGAGAAGGGACGGCACAGCGCCAGCATCTGCTCTTCCGACTCTAAGCTCGACTTTGTACATTCACGCCGTGTAGGTCAGCGACTCGATGAATCTGTTGATCATGGGCGTTGGGACTTCTTGCATATCGGGTTTCTGCGACGACATACGGAAAGTCTCAGAAGCAAACCGGAGGTGACGGCGCGCCAAAGCGATCGCATCGTAGCTGGACTCTATACAAAGTCCGGCTACGAAGTCACCGCGCCCTGTGAGGCTGAACCCACAAGTAGGGCATACTTTGCCATCACTCCGCGCTCGTACCGGGACGAGGGGGCCATCCAGGACTGGCGCCGTCGCTCAAGCTCCTCGTCGGATACCAGTACGCTGAGCTCGCGCGTCTCCACGTTCATGCGAATCGTGTCGCCGTTCTCGACGAGACCGATATTGCCGCCGACAGCCGCCTCGGGGGCCGCGTGACCGATCATCGGCCCGTGCGTCGCGCCGGAGAACCGCCCGTCCGTGATGAGCAGCACGTTCGAGCCGAGGTCGCCCTGGCCCATGATCGCGCCGGTCACCGCGAGCATCTCCTGCATCCCCGGCCCGCCCTTCGGCCCTTCGTACCGGATGATGGCCACGTCGCCGTTCACGATCTCGCCTCTCGTCACCGCCTCGAAGCAGGCGCGCTCCCCGTCATACACCTTTGCCGGCCCCTCGTGCGCGAGGTGCTTCGTCCCCGCTACCTTCATGACGGCGCCCTCAGGCGCAAGGTTTCCCTTGAGGATGACCAGCCCGCCCGTCTTGCTCCGCGGCTTGGACGCCGGATAGATCACCTTGCAATCCGGTTCGCTGATGTCCATGTCACCCAAATTCTCGGCCATGCTCTTGCCCGTCACCGTCATGCAGTCGCCGTGCAGCAGCCCCGCGTCGAGCAGCTCCTTCATCACCACCTGCACGCCGCCCGACCTGTCCACGTCCGACATGACGTACTGCCCGCCCGGTCGAAGATCGGTCATGTACGGCGTCCTGCGGCTCAGCCGGTCGAAGTCGTCTATGCTCATCTCGACCTTCGCCTCGTGCGCTATGGCCAGCAGATGCAGCACTGCGTTGGTCGAGCCGCCCATCGCCAGTACGACCATCATGGCGTTCTCGATCGACTCTCTCGTTATGATGTCGCGCGGCTTGATGTCGCGTTCCAGGAGCTTGTAGAGGGCCTCGCCCGCCTCATACGCGATACCCTCGCCGCGCCGGTCGACGGCCGGTATCGAAGCCGCGCCAGGCAGCGACATCCCCATCGCCTCGATGGCCGACGACATCGTGTTGGCCGTGAACATCCCCGAGCACGCGCCCTCGCCCGGACAAGCTACCTTCTCCATCCCCGTGAGATCGTCTTCTGAGAGCTGCCCGCGTGACCACGACCCGACCGCCTCGAACATGTCCTGAATGTTGATGTCCTTACCGTGGAAGTTGCCCGGCAGGATAGCCCCGCCGTACACGAAGATCGAGGGGATGTTCAGCCGCGCCATGGACATGATGCAGCCCGGCATGTTCTTGTCGCACGCCGCCACCGTGATCAGCCCGTCCATGCTCTCCCCGAAACACACCGTCTCGATGGAGTCTGCTATGACCTCTCGGCTCACCAGCGATGCCTTCATGCCCTCCGTGCCCATGGAGATGCCGTCGCTGATGGTGATGGTGCCGAACATGAACGGCACGCTGTCCGCCGCCCAAACGCCGTCCTTCACTCGCTCCGCGATGCGGGTCAAATGGACGTTGCACGGGGTGACGTCGCTCGCGAGATTCGCCACGCCCACGAACGGCTTTGCCATGTCCTCGTCCCGCAGGCCGACGGCCCGCAGCATCGCTCGCGCCGGCGCGCGGTCGGGACCGAGACTGAGAGCGGCGCTCTGCTTCTTCAACGTGTGTCGTTCGGCGGTGATGGTCATGTTCGGTCTCCCAAGTGGACGATTTGGCGACACTCCGCCAGTCGTAGTTGCCGTTCGTTGAAAGGTGTCGGAACTCTAGAAATACAGGGTACGAGGGCATTCAACAGGGGTCAAGGAAATATTGACCTACGATACGGGACGATGGTCTTGACTACGTCCCAGCAGCGCCAAGTTCCTTGCTCTTCCTCCGCGACCGCGTGAGATTCCACGCCAAGAACACCAGCCCCCCAATCACGATGATGCTCAGATACGTGATCGAGCGGTCGACCAGCGCCACGGAGACCGCGTCGTGTCGCGCCATTTCGAGCACGAGCAGCCCGGTTACGCCCGGCTCGACGGCCCCGACTCCGCCCGGTGTAGGCACGGTGCTCAGAAGAGCGTGGCCCAGCGCGGCAATCAAGATAAGCGAGAGCGACACATCGAAATCGAGCGCCTGCACGACGAAGTAGAGCCGCCCGACCTCCAGTATCCATCCGATAAAGCTGAGCAGGAACGGTACTCGCAGTTCACCAAAGCTGCCGACCGCCCCATCGTGGAATCTTTGGTATGCGCGTTCCAGCCGGTCGGGGAGGAAGCGCGCCAATCGTGGGCCGTATCCGCGCATCACGACGAGAACCCCTATGAGCGCGAGCGCCATCACGAACGCTGCCCCGACGACATAGAACGTCCCCGAGAAGTCCGCCGTCAGAGAGAACGCCAAGGCTCCCACGACGATCAGGACGAACACGGCGATCATGTCCATGACCCGCTCGCCGAAGATCGTGCCAAGGCTCCACGAGAATCCCGTTCTCGCTTCGTCGGATAGCGCATAGGCGCGATAGGCGTCGCCCAGCCTCAGCCACGCCACCGAGTTTACGAACCACCCGATGACGATGAGCTGCGAGTACCGCCACACGGAGGGCGTCCGCGAGTCGGCGATTCCCTCGATGCCGGCGCTGCGTGAGAGGATCCGCCAACGCAGCCCCCGGAATACAAAGCTGAGGTAGTACAGGAGGAGACCCAGCGCGTACAGCATCGGATCGAGATCCTTGATGTTGCTCCACGTCTGTTCCCAATCGAGATCGAACCGGACCGCGAGGAAGTAGAGGAATGCGATCGCTATCGCGAGGGAGAGGAGTGTGTAGGGAGAGAGAACACGCTGCCGGAGCGATACCGACGGTGAATCGGCGCCGTTATCACGAGGCATGATCGTATGCCGGCGAAGCGGTTATGCCCCGCGCACGAGTTAATGCGGTGAGTCTCTCCCCCGCCGGGGGAGAGATACAGAGAGGGGGTAGTGAGCTGTGCATCGAACGAATGGTAGACCTGAATCTATAGGGGGCGCTTGGAGGGTATGCCCGGCCGTCTTGGATAGTTCGGAGGCGTCGCGCACTGTTTTTCGATGACGACGAGTGCCCCCACTCCGACCGGCGGCCTAACCAGCATACCACGTTCCTCAGCCCTGCCACCCAGGGTCTCGATGGCGTTTCTGGCTTCTCGAAACTCTTCCTCTACCTGCGGACCCTTCTGTGCGACCATCACCCCGCCTACCGCGCAAAACGGCAGACACAGTTCCGCCAGCACGTCGAGCCGCGCCACGGCCCTCGATACCACCGCACCGAACCGCTCCCGCATCTCCCGCCTGTGCGCTTCTTCCTCCGCCCGGCCTGTCACCACCTCGACTCCCTCAAGCCCGAGCTTATCGACGACGTGGCGTAGAAAGCTGGTCTTCTTCGCCGTTGCTTCCAGCAGCGCCAGATCAATTTGAGGGTATGCGATCTTCAACGGCAGTCCCGGGAATCCCGCTCCGGCGCCAACGTCCAGCAGTCTCTTGCTGCCGTCGAGAACAGTCGCCGGCAACGCCGCACCGACCGCCAGCGAGTCGAGAAAGTGCCGAGCCTGCACCTCTTCCCACCCCGAAACGCCCGTCAGGTTGACCGTCTCGTTCCAAGCCGCAAGCTCGTCATAGTACGACCGGAACCGCTCGACCTGTCCTCCGTCCAGATCGATACCCAGGCGAGCGGAGCCTTTGATCAAGACCTCCATCCAACCCTTCTCCTCGCCGAAGAACGGCGGTCGTAACTGGTCCCATCGCCGACTACCCTAACACTCACGCGACTCATAGCGCACACTCCAATTGAAGGCGAGGTAGAGTGATCGCGTCTTCCTCGCCGCCCTGATTCCTCCGGCGAAGACAGATCGGATTTGACAGAAGCGAACACACGTACTACTCTAACCCCATGTCATTCACGCGAAAGCATGTCACGCGCCCTGACACGGGAGAGACCATCACACGATCTCAGTACCTGTCATTCCTCTGAAAATAACCCCCATCCAACCTCCCGTAGGGGCGATTCGCGAATCGCCCCTACCGCCATTTTCATGATTGGTGGTGTCGGTGACAACCGACATGAGCGATTGCTATGAAAATGGCCCGCCACACACCCACACCGTCATTCCTGCGAAGGAACGTCACCCCGTACCCCGATACGGGGCAGGAATCCATCCCCGGCCGTTGCCGTGGGGCAGGTGAGGATAGAGCGACCACTCCCATTTTCATCCCCTTATGTGGCCTGACAAGGCCATAGTGATTCCGAGCGCAGCGGAGAAAGGAATCCAAAATCCTAGTCCAATGGGACTCGTCACTTGGGCAGCACCTTCTGCCTTCTACTCCCGATGTCAGAGTATGTCAGGAAATGTCAGGTTAAAAGAGACCCCCAAACTCTCTCCCAACACTCCGTGACCTCGTGCGGCGAACCCCCAAACCCCACGCAATACTCTCTGCCTTCTGTTTTCGGTGTCAGAGTATGTCAGGATATTCCTTGGGGGTCTGCGTTGTCGCAAGTCCAATGGCCTGTTGAGCAAGAAAATCGGCCAAGCACCGTTATGTAGGATTCCTAGAGACAAGCTGTCGCCGCTTGACAAACCACACTCCCCCGCATAAACTCGCCCAAACTCAATAGACCCTGGGGGAGCTTGGGCAGGCTAGGCTGAGAGGTCCCAAAGAGAGGGACGACCCCACGACCTGATCTGGGTAATGCCAGCGTAGGGATGCGGTTCAGTCCATCATTCCTAAAGGCCACCCGATCAGAGGGTGACCTTTTTGGTTAACCGACCTGATGGAGGATGAACCTATGCTCGACGCCGGACTCGCCGTACCCATCGCCCTTGTCACCGCCGCCATTTTCGTCGTCGCCGGAGTCATGTACGCCCGCCGCGGACGCGGAGGAGTCGAGGACTACCTTGTCGCTCGCAACAGCGCCGGCACCGCCTTGGCGACCGCGACGCTCGTTGCGTCCGTTGCCGGCGCGTGGATCCTGTTCAGTCCGGCCGAGGCGGGCACTTGGGCAGGTATCGCCGCCATTGTTGGATATGGTATCGGCCAGGCCGCCCCGCTCCTCGCCTTTGTCTGGATCGGACCCAAGATGCGGAGCGTGATGCCGGAAGGCCACTCGTTGACCGAGTTCGTCTGGTACCGGTACGGGCCTGCCATGTACGTGTTCACGCTTGGCGTAATCATCTTCTACATGTTCGTGTTCCTGTCGGCGGAACTGACAGGAATCTCTTTGGCGCTCAACCTGCTCGCCGACGTTCCCCTGCTGCTGACCGCGCTCATCGTGGGCCTTCTAACCGTGGGATACACGGCCTACGGAGGCATTCGCGCCTCCATCTTCACGGACGGAATCCAGTTCGTTTTGGTCATCCCCCTCCTACTCATAACGTTTGTCGCCCTTGTGGTGTCCGTCGACGGGTTCGGCGCGGTGTTCGAGCCGGTCAATGAGACCGCCCCTCACCTCCTGTCCTTCACCAACAAATCGGGCATCGACTTCGGCATCACCCTGATAATCGCCATCCTCGCGGCGAATATGTTCCATCAGGGGTTCTGGCAGCGGGTCTACACGAGCAAGGACGATCGCGCGCTCCGCAGGGGCTTCACTGCGGCAGGTGTGGTCGTCATCCCGATGGTAATCATCGGTGGGATCGCAGGAATCATGACTGTCGGGAAGGACCTCGTAGGAGACAACGCCTCAGTAGCCATGTTCTCCCTCATTGTCGGCGTGCTTCCGACTTGGGCGGTGATCGCCGTCCTCGTCTTGGCCCTCGTCCTCGTGATGAGCAGCCTCGACACCCTGCTCAACGGCATCGCCAGCGTCGTTACGACCGATCTCGCGCGGTTCAAGCCCGATCTGAAGGGAGCGACCGTGCTGAGTTCCTCACGCGCCATCACGGTGGTCCTCATCATTCCCGCGATACTCATCGCATCGCAGGGATACAGCGTCCTCTACCTGTTCCTCATAGCCGACATGGTCTGCGCCGCCGCCGTGGTCCCTGTCTTCTGGGGCCTCTACGCGCCGCGGTTCTCGGGCAGCGACGCCTTGACCGCCAGCGCGCTCGGGCTGGTCGCCGGAATTCTCTTCTTCCCGACCCCGGAAGCGCCCTACCTGACGGGTTGGATCATCACCATAGACTTTGCCAGCCAGCTCCTTGTAAGCTTCGCCGCCGCGCTCGGAGTCTCCATCATCGTGAGCCTCGTCCTCACTGCCCTGCGCAACCGACCCGAATACGACTTCTCCCAACTCCGTGAGCAAGTCCGACTCATAGACTAGTGGTTCAACTTTTTTGTATTGACGGGTACCTAATGCCAGTTCATTCCGACTACGTGCCATGCCTGTGACACAGTTCACAACCCGTCATTCCTGCGAAGGCAGGAATCCAGAAAGTCTGATAAGGCGAGTGCACAGCCATATTGCTCCAATCTCGCCTACCCATCATTTCAAAGATTTCGGTCCACTAGTTAGGAGTCACCGACCATGACAGTCCATATCGGGACCGAACGACAGCTTTTTCTCGATGACCTGCTCATCGAGGACTTCGACGGTGTTGAGATTGCGATGCAGCGGCCCGTCAAGCCGGGGGCCCCGGTGTTGGAGGGGACGGAGCCGTGGGAAGTAGGGGTGGCCACCATTATCGGCAACTCGCTGCACTACGATGAGGAAGACAGTCTGTTCAAGGCGTGGTACGACACACCGGGAGGGGTCGCCTATGCCACGTCGCAGGACGGCGTCCACTGGGAGAAGCCGAGTCTAGGGATTCGCGAGTACGAGGGATCGACCGAAAACAACCTGATAAGTCCCGGACGGAACTTCAGTGTCATCAAGGACGTACGGGGCGATGACCCATCGAAGCGATACAAGTCGATGTACTGGCACTCGTCGAGGGACCCCGACGCGCCGTGGGGCGGCAAGGGGCACTTCGTGGCGTATTCTCCCGATGGGGTGCACTGGACTCCCGACGAGCGGAACCCGGTGATAGATTTCCGCAACGGGCTGACGGACGGCCAGTTCGTGCTGGGCTGGGACGCGAATCATGGGAAATATGTGGCCTACATGAGGCCCAACGTGTACTTCTTCGACCCCGACAGGAGGACATCGGCGTGGGTCGCGAGCGACGACTTCGTGAACTGGGGGCCGCCGGTGCTGGCCGTCGAGCCGGAAGAGACGAACGAGGTCGAGATCGAGTACTACCGCATGACCGTGGCGAAGTACGAGGGCATCTACGTGGGCTTCATCTGGGTCTACCACAACGACGTGGTGGAGTTCGCAGACCAGACGCGCGATACGCTTCTGGCCGCAAGCCGGAACGGGATCACGTGGATCAAGCCCTTCGGCAGTGAGCCGTTCCTCGAAACGGGAGAGCCGGGAGACTGGGACTCGAGATGGGCGGGCGTCTGCAACCTGATCCCGGTCGGGGACGAGCTCTGGCTGTACTACTCCGGCGCGAACATCCCGCACAACGTGAAGGCCGAGGATGGTGGAAGGGGGTCCGTCCGGGACTGGCCCGGCAGAGTGATCGACGGCGAGCGACGGGCGTACGGGGTTGGTATAGCAAAGCTGCGACGCGACGGTTTCGCGGTGGTAAGACCGAAGTCGGGCGAGGGCACGCTGACTACCGAGCCACTGACATTCCTCGGCACCACGCTGCACCTGAATGTCGACAGCTCACGAGGTAGAGTCGAGGTTGAGGTGCTCGATCACAGAGGCCAACTGGTCGAAGGCTACTCGCGCGCGGACTGCGTGCCCATCTCGACCGACTCGACCGACTGCACCGTGAAGTGGAGCGGCGACAGAGACCTCGTCCATGCCACCGACACGCCCGCTGACATAGGCGGCGAGACGAGGGCCTTCAGGTCGAGGCTCAGGAAACCCATGCGGCTTCGGATCTACCTCAAGGACGCGAGTCTGTACTCGTTTTGGGTGGAATGATTGGGGGTTAGTGCACGGAGGCTTACGGCTAGGGGGGAGGGCACCTCCAACGCTTTACGTAGCTGCTTTGGGCGCCGTTTCTCTATCTAGGGTGGTACAATCTCGACACTGCTAAGCCATGCACGCACTACGACATGCTAACTAGCATAACGGTACGGAAATTCAAGCAATTCGAGAACGTCACCGTCGACCTGGACGACGTGGTAGTTTTCGTTGGCCCCAACGATTCAGGGAAGACCACAGCTTTGCAGGCCCTGTCGTTGTGGGAACTAGGACTACGACGATGGCATGAACGCTGGGGTATGGTCCCGACCAGCGATATGCAGCGGCCAGGAGTATCCATCAACCGACTGGACCTGTTCTCCGTTCCGGTAAATCATGCCAACCAGCTTTGGCGGGGTCTGCGAACCCGGGAAGCTAAAGGCCAAAATCCCGGAACCAGCAATGTCCGTATAGAAATAGAAGTGCACGGAAGAACTACGTCCGGCAAGGTATGGTCCTGCGGGTTTGAGTTTGACTACGCCAACCCAGAGTCGTTCTATTGCCGTCCTCTACGAACCAACCTTGACGGACAGTCCAGAATGCCCGTACCTGTCGAGGCGTTAGAAGAGAAAATTGCCTTTTTGCCCCCAATGTCCGGTTTGTCATCTTTGGAGGCGATGCTTCAGCCAGGGACCGTGAACGTTCTGTTGGGACAGAGAAGAACCGCTGAAGTTCTTCGCAACCTCTGTTTCCAAGTATTCCTTCATCAACGTGAGGGTTGGGAGAGTGTATTAGAACCGAGAATGAAACAGCTGTTTGGCGCGACAATCCTCGACCCTCAGTACAACCCGGAGCGCGGCGAGATCACATTGCGTTACAAAGACATCCGTATGTCGAACCTAGAACTCGATCTAGCCTCGTCGGGCCGGGGCTTTCAGCAGACGTTACTCTTGACGGCGTACATGCTGCTGCACCCCAATTCCGTAATCATGCTCGATGAACCTGATGCTCATCTGGAAATCCTAAGACAAAGGCAAATCTACCGAGCGATTACCGAAACCGCCGCCCAACAAAACAGCCAATTGCTGATTGCCACCCATTCCGAAGTCGTGCTAAACGAGGCCGGTGACCGCCACACGGTGACCGCTTTCGTCGGCACTCCTCATCGCATGGACGGCCGAAGTAGTCAGGTCTTCAAGGCGTTGGCCGAAATTGGATTCGAGAACTATCTCCAAGCCGCGCAGCAGGGGTGGGTGTTGTATCTGGAAGGCTCTACCGATTTGGCGGTATTGCATGCCTTCGCCCGTCAGTTGGGACATCAGGCAGAAACCGTTTTGGACCGTCCGTTTGTCCACTACGTAGGTAACCAGCCCATGCGGGCCCGCCAACACTTCTACGGGTTGAGAGAGGCGTGTCCCAATCTCTTAGGGTTTGCCTTGTTCGACCGTTTAAACCTACCGGGAGAAGCCAACGACGTATTGAGAGAGTACAGTTGGCTGAAGCAAGAAATTGAAAACTACCTGTGCAGCAAGGACCTATTGCTGCGTTGGGTCAATGAGGAGTTCCCGCTTTTCCTCCAAAGTATGGAAGATGCTATCGCCGAAGTTGAAAGTGCTCGGCGGATACTGGGCCAGACTTCGCCTTGGGACGGTGATACAAAAGTGTCAGAGGATTTTCTAGCTCCATTGTTCCGATCCTTTTATGAGAAGACTGGGATGTCCGGTCAAGTTACAAAATCCGACTACCACTTTCTCGTTGGATACATGGAACCCGAAGACATCGATGCCGAAGTCGTGAGGGTGCTTGACTCAATCGTAAGCGTGGCAAAGCAAGTACGTCGGCCATGAATTGGCATTGGCGCATTTCATCAATAGCATCCAACGAATCGATCGCTACACGTAGCTGCTTTGGGCGCCGTCGACGACGATGCAGGCGCCGGTGATGAGGTCGGCGCGTTCGGATGCCAGGAAGGCGGTGAGGTCGCCGACGGGTTCGGGCCAGCCGAACTTGCCGAGGGGAAGGTAGCGGTCGATGAAGTCAGCGACGACATCGGGCGGGTTTTCGTTTTGGAATCTCTCCCATGAGCCGTGTTCGTGGAGGATTGAGCCGGGGGCGATGCTGTTGACGAGGACGCCGTCGGTGACGAGGGTGCGGGCGGCATGTTTGGTGGCGGCGATGAGGGCGGCTTTGGCGGTCATGTAGCCGAGGTTTCCGCCGAACTCCCTGCCGTAGATTGACGCGATGTTGATGATGCGGCCCCACTTCTGTTCCTGCATGTGAGGAATGACGAGCCGCATGAGGGCGTAGCCGCCGAAGACGTTGAGGTCGAGGACGCCTCTGAACTCGTCCACGGTGAGCTCCGGGGCGTCGGTGCGGACATGGCTGCCGCCGACGTTATTGACGAGGATGTCTATGGGGCCCAACCGGTCGACGACCTCGCTGTGGAGGGGGCCGGCCTGTTCGGTGTCGGACACGTCAGCCACGATGCCGACGGCTTCGACTCCGAGGGCTTGGAGCTCGGCAGCGGTGGCGTCTAGGGTGTCACGCGAGCGGCCGCAGATGGCGACGTTGACGCCCTCCCGCGCCAGTGACAGGGCGCAGTGCTTGCCGAGTCCTCTGCTTCCGCCGGTGACGAGTGCTGTCCTGCCCGCAATGCCAAGATCCATGGAGAGCGCTCCTGTAGGGGGTACGCCCCCTCTCTATATCTCTCCCCCAAAGGGGAGAGACGACGGACAGGGGTGTCCCGATTCGGGGGTACAGTATAGCAGGGTGGGAATGGGGGATTCACCGCAGAGAACACGGAGTGGGGAGTTTCACCCTCACCCCAGCCCCCGTATCAAGTACAGGACAGGCTCTCTCCCACGACGGGAGAGGGGGTTACGCACGGGTTGGAAGGAGCGCCCCTTCTTCTGGCGATGTCGCATTCGGGGTCGATTTTGTGGATAATGGGGCATCCTAAAAGAACCGTTGAGGGGGAGGTCCTACCATGGTTATGGGGAAGGCGGCGCTATTCGTCGAGCCGTACCACTTCGAGATCACGGAACTGCCGGCGGTGCCGGTCGAAGCGGGGGGCATTCGCGTCAAGATAAAGACTGGAGGCATATGCGGTTCCGACCTGCACTTCTGGCGTGGTGAGATCAAGCCGATCGTGGCGGGCGCGCCGGGGCCGGTGATACTGGGCCACGAGATGGCGGGCGTGGTCGACGCGATGGCGTCGGACATCTCGACCGACTCGATGGGCCGACCGCTGAAGGAGGGGGACCGCGTCGTTTTCTGCTACTTCTTCCCCTGTCACCGGTGCTACAACTGCCTGCGAGGGGAGCTAAACCACTGTCCGGACCGGTTCCGCTTCCGTGCATCGGTGGAGGAGTACCCGTACTGCAACGGCGGCTTCTCGGACTACTACTATCTCTTCCCGGGGCACTACGTGTTCAAGGTGCCGGACGAGTTGTCGGACGAGGCGGTTGCGGGGGTGAACTGCGCGGTTTCGCAGGTGATCGAGGGGTGGAGGCTCGCCAACCTGCAGATGGGCGACAGCGTGGTCGTTCAGGGGGCGGGCGGTCTTGGGATCAGCGCGGCGGCGGCGGCCAAGGACCGCGGGGCTTCGCAGGTCATCGTCATCGACGGACAGGCGGGGCGTCTGGAGCTTGCGCGTCAGAGCGGCGCGGATCATGCCATCGACCTGAATGAGTACGACACGGCGGAGGCGAGGGTCGAGCGCGTGAAGGAGCTCACCGGAGGACGGGGCGCGGACGTGGTGATGGAGGTCGTCGGCTACCCGCAGGTAATTAACGAGGGCATCGACATGGTGCGGCGGGGCGGGGCTTACGTGGAGATCGGCAACATCTGGCCCAACAGCATGGTGACGCTGGACATGGCGAAGGTGCTGTGGGGGCAGGTCAGGATCATCCCGGTGACGCACTACCACCCGTCGACGCTGCCCGTTGCGCTCGACTTTCTCGTGCGGACGAAAGACCGGTTCCCTCTGACGAACGTGATGTCGCACAGCTTCCCGATTGAAGATATCGGCAAGGCGTTCGAGCAGTGCGAGTGGCTGGGCAAGGAAGAGGGCACGGCGATCACGAGGGCGTTCATTACCCCGTAGAAAGGTCTGCCGGGCCGTAGCAGGGGGACCTATTGAGAGACCCCAGACGAAACCCCGTTCCGGCGAGGTATCGCTACCCACGCAAGGCGGACCACGAGGCGGGGCGAAACCGTCGCCGGTGGATCGCGGTAGGCGCGGGCGTACTGGCGCTCGTCATCGTTGTCGCGGTCGGCGCATTTTTCATGCTTCGCGAAAGCTCTCCGCCGATAGACCCTGCCGAGCGGACCGCGGTGGAGTCGTTCACGCAGGCCGTGATAGACCTGGAGATCAAGCGTGAAGGGGTCCTGGACGAGTTCGAGCATATAGGCATCGACATTAGGACGACGGAGTTCGCCGTTGTCTTCCGCACGCTTGAGAGCGTGATACCAAAGCAAGAACAGCTAGCTGAGGAGATGCGATCGATCGACTCTCAGAGCAACGTGACCGCATTGGCCCATACCCTATTGATAGACTCCTACGAGCGGGAGCTTGAGGGGTACAAGCTGCTGAACAGAGTGGCAGGGCAGGCGCAGGCAACGTACCCCGACAGCACAGCCCGACGACTTCGACGCTTAGATGGTTACCAGTCCGCGTCCGATCAAATTCGTGCGGCGAATCGCTCTCGCGAACGGGCATACGAGGAGTTGGAAGAGCTATTGGGCAGAGTGGGGATGACACTTAAAAGATTGTATACGGCTAACTGAGTGAGCGGAGGCGGGGATGAATCCGCGAGCATATCCGCGAGGGCCGAGGTATCGCGTGAGCGCGCGGCCCCGACCCGTGGAGCCTAAGCGCAACCGGCGGTCGAGGTACATGATCGCAGGAGTCGCGGTGGGGCTGGTCACGGTGGGAGCCGTGATCGCAGTGTGGCTGCTCCCGACATTCAGGCCTTCCTCGGAGGGTCAGGAGTCTAGCGGGACTGCCATGGGCGCGACCCGGCCTCGCGACCTGGCGCCGACGCCGCTCGTCCTAACGCCTGCTCCCTACCCGTCCCCACTCCCAACGGCCACGCCGAGGCCTATTCCCACTGCCGACCCGTCGATGACTACCACAGAGATCGCGAGCATCATCATGTTCGCGAATAACATAATGTTCCTCGAGAGGAGGCAGCGCAACCTCATCAGGGACTATCGTTACTACGACATCGATCTGCTGACACGATGGATCGGGGAATCGGTCACGGGCGCGGAGGACCTGCTGGAACGGCAGCGTAAGCTGCTGGATGAATACCGCAAGATCCGGTCGCCGGACATCGAAGGGGCGACGACGGTGCTTGAGCTCTATGTGGACTCGACAGAGGAGGGTGTCGAGACGTTCGAGCGGCTGGTCAAGGCGCTTGGGCCCCTGAATGAGGCGGGGATATCCGTCGTGGTAGGGATCAGGACGGGTATGCTGCCGAACATCGGGGTGAGCGACGGCCTGGCGAGGTCGGCCATGATCCGTCGGGAGGCGCGGGAAGTGCTGGAGGTTGTAGTGAACCGGGCGGGGTTGACCCTGGGAGACGTGGAATGGCTTCGCAGTCCGGATGCCGAGGACCTTTGAGGGGGGTGAAGGCCCCCTCTCCGTATCTCTCCCCCGGCGGGCTGACAGGGGTATGTAAAGTATGAAACAAGTATAAGAACTTGGAAAGCGCAAAGCTTTCTGGCACTCTTTTTGGTAACAGACAGAAAGGTTGCCAGAAATTTGCCATGCGCCTCCCAACTGAATGCTACCAGATGCAACAGACTATAGAACATTACCTGCCCCACCTTCGACCGTCTCAGGTCACCGGACTGGTGCTGTGGGTGTATGGGACTATACTGGCCAAGAGTGCCTGCCAGAACGCCGTTATCACGGTCTTTTTGACTATGGGCAGTTGGAATAACCTGCGCCAGTACCTCAGAGAATGGCTGTACGACGGTCGCGACCGTGCCAGGCCTTGCCGAGTGCAGTTGGATGTGAGGTCATGTTTTGTTCCGCTGCTGAGGTGGCTGCTTTCCTGGTGGCAGTCGGACAAGCTGGTGCTGGCTATAGACCCGACGATGAAGGGCGACCAGATAAACTCCATCGTCATAAGTGTGGTCTATCGCAGTTGCGCTATTCCCATCGCCTGGCACATTCTCCCCGCCAATAGACCAGGCGAGTGGATAGCCCCGACAGTGAGCCTGCTGGCGTTGCTGTCCGAAGCCGTCCCGCGAGATATGACGGTGTTGGTGATGTATGACCGCGGTCTGAGGAGTCCGAGACTGTGGGAGCAGATATGCTCTGTGGGATGGCACCCCTACACGCGACAGTCGATCAACACCGTGTTCTGCCCTGACGGAGGAACTCGCCTGCAAGCGCGGTCTCTCATACCGGGGCCGGGGTATGCTTATGTTGGGTCGGGGACAGCTTTCAGAGCTACGAGCAAACGGCGTCGTGGAACAATGATCGTAATCTGGGACAAAGACCAGGCCGAGCCGTGGGTTGTGATGACCGACGCTCCGCCTAATGAAGCGGGAGTGTGTTGGTATGGACTTCGCTTCTGGATAGAGCTGGGCTTTCGGGCGCTGAAGGGTGTTGGGTGGCAATGGGAGAAGACTCGCAGGACTGACCCCGCACGGGTCTCGAGGCATTGGCTGGTGTTGTCTGTGGCAACACTGTGGGTGCTGGCATATGGGACCAGAGTTGAAGATGCCAACAACATGGGCATACCCCCCGGTCGCCTCAGGTCGCCGCCAAAGTTCCTGGCGCCGACTCATCGCAGCGCTGTGAGCATACCAAGGCGAATCGTCAGCGTGTTGCGGCTGGGCATAAGCTGCCTGAGTCGGCTGCTGCACAAGGGGAGACTATGGCGAAGGGTCTGGCTGCTTCCCGAACCGTGGCCCGAACCATCACCTGACTTGAAGATCATCTACCATCCCGACACTTGAAACACCAAATACATACCCCTGTCAGCCCCCGGCGGGGGAGAGATTTTGGATGCCGTATCTCTCCCTGGCGGGGCTGACAGGGGTAGAAAAGTATGGAACAGCTACGGACATCACTCAACCCACCATGCCCCATACCAAAGCAATGAGACAGCCTCCGAGGGAGAGGGCTGGGGTGAGGGTGAAAGGCCCAACTCTGCAAGGCGCCTCGCTTTAGGGCTTCCGCCCGAATGGCAGGTATGCAAGGGTCTCCGAGAGAACGTCACCCCGTACTACGATACGGGACGGGAATCTAGAATCAGCTATACGAACTCTCAGACCTACCGCGCGGACAGCCTCTACCAGATGCTCCACCCGCCGTCCACGATCAGGTTGTGCCCCGTAATCCACGACCCGGCCGGCGAGGCCAGCAGCGCCACCGCCCCCTTCAAGTCGTCGGGCATCCCCGAACGATGTAGCGCGTTCGCCTGTCGCGCGCGTTCGATCATGATCGGATCGCTGGTCGGACCGGGAATCTGGCCCGGACTGATGCAGTTCGCCGTGATGCCGGAATCTCCAAGCTCCATCGCGAGGTACCGCGTGAAGTTGATGATGCCACCCTTGGCAGTCTGATATGCCGCGCCACCCCGCTTGAATCCCGTCCCCTCGTAGAAACGCTTGTCGTTCGTCAGCGACCCGTGAATAGACCCGATCGTGATGATCGAGCCCGACCCCTGCTTCACCATCACTTTCGCCGCTTCATTCGCGCACAGGTACGCGCTCGTCACGTTCATGTCGAGCGTCGCGCTAAACTCCGACACGTCGCCGTCCGGGATATACGTCGGAACAGCAGCATTCCCTCCCGCGTTGCACACCATCACGTCCAGCCGTCCGTGCCGATCGACGATGGCGTCCACCATCGCGGCAACCTCGTCGGCATCCGTCGCGTCGCACCCCATGCCCTCCACCTTCAGGCCCTCAGCCGACATCTCCGCCGCGACCTGCTCGCAAAGCTCCTTCCGCCGGCTCGCGATCACCACCGTAGCCCCAAGCTCAGCCAGCGACGTCGCCATCGCGCGCCCAAGGTGCGTCCCCCCGCCCGTAACAACGGCAACCCGACCGGTCATGTCGAACAGCTCAGTAGTCTTCATCACTAGAACGTGCACCCAAACCCGTTCTTCCCGATCCGCACTTCCTCATCAGCAACGTACACAGGCGTGATCCGGTCCCCGTCCGTCAGCGCCAACAGCTCAGGAATCCGCTCCGGGCTAAGAAACAAATCAACCTCCTCGTACTCGACGCCGTCCCTCCGAAGCTCCCGCTTCAGGTCGGTCGTATACCCGCATCCGGGGTAGGAGTAGAGGATCGGTTTTGTCTGTGTTTGAGTCATACCAGTCCCTCGAAGGGTATTCTAAACTGTTACTCCCGGTGTGACGACTGGAGACCCTGATTCAATGGCATCGAGAAGCTCCTCAACGGCGTGACAGAGGCGCTGGAAGGAACGTGATCGGTGCCGAGTATGCTCAATATCGATGAACGGTGACAGCGACGCTTGGTCACTCGTTTCCTTGTATGTTCGCCCACTTGGCATTCTTCTCTTTAGCCAACTCTTCGCGTGGACATCTTCTACATTCCCGCGATACGACTCCGACTTGTCTATTTCAAGCCTTGTCCTCATCTCAGTTCCTTGTTGGGAGTCCAAGCTCGCGAGGAACCAAGTTTCGTACTCTCTATTCGCGTATACGATCGTGACGGCTTTCGCCAAGTTGAGGTTTCTTGTCCGTTCGACAAGTTTACCGACTTCCTCGACGGGACATTCATCATCGGCATCCAATAGGACGAGAATTCCGGCGCAAGATGGCTCGATAGATGCGTACCGGACGAATTTTTCATAGTCTTTAATTAGGTTCTTCTTACCTTTGGCGCTCTTTGGACTTTCGACTGTAATGTCGTACCTCGTGAAATGCTCCCACAATATTCTTCTTAGCAAGGCAGGGACGGCTTTGCTGTCCCCAGAACCTTCTACCACTGGCACAATGCTCCGGGGGTTCATGTCCGCACTTCGGCGAGTCGCAGGCCTTCCATGCTGTGAAGCTCGCCGGTAGTAAAGAGCCCTTGCTTGACGGCTTCCGCCTGCGTCATGGAAATCTCTCCCACTTTCGTCTCCCCATCCACGAACTCGACCGCACGGATACACTCCATGGGGAACCGGTCGATGAGATCAGGGCTGTGCGTCGTAATGACGACCTGCTGCCGCAAGGACGCTTCCTCCAGTATCTCGGCGAGCGCGGTTAGGATTCCGGGATGCACTGCCGACTCCGGCTCCTCTATTCCGAGAAGTGGGGGACGGCGATGTTGGTAAATAGCCGTTAGTAGTGCAAAAATCCTCAACGTGCCGTCCGATTCCTGAGCGGCGTTGAACCATTGGTCCTGGTCGGGAACGATGTTCGAGTGCTTGAACTGCAACGAAAGGTATTCACCTACCGGTACCGACTTGACGTCGGTTATTCCCGGCATCAAATGTTTCAAAGCATCTCTAAGTTCCCTGAAACCCTCGGTCGTGAGTTCTTCGGAATCTTCCGGGGTTCCGTTGTTGGGCCGCATCCCCCACAACACGGACGCAAGATTCGATCCGTATTCATCAAGAAGACTTGGTACAGACTTTTTCTCGATCCCTCGGAACGTATCAGGTGAAACACGGTAGAACCCTAGGCCGGATAGCACCTGTTGCAGTTCAAGAAGGCCTCGATGCATTCCCTCAATAGAGAATTGCGCTTCTGCATCGCGGGCGAAACTCGCATAAGCAACGTTCAAGTAATTCTTGAAGAACAGCAAGTCTTCTAAGGGTAAGGGCATTGGACTCCTAGAGGCAGAAGCATAAACGCCGCTAAGGTAGGCGGACACAGTCTTGGGTTCTATTATTTGACCGTCTTGGATGTCGAAGACAAACCGCCCCGAGTCGGTATCAAGTACATAACTACCATACTCACGTTTGACTAGGCCGTTGCCATTCGGGTCACTTGTCAGGACGAAATTGTAATCAAGGGTGAGGTCTCGGATGGTCGCTGTAAACCCGATCTCTACGTCACAATCCAACCGATGCTTAATGACCCACATGCCATGACGTTGTGAAATGGCAAAGTCCAGTCCACGGGATACAGCGTCCCGAATAAACCGAAGCACATCCAGCACGTTGCTCTTCCCCGACGCATTTGGCCCCACGAGCACGGTGAGCGGCCCCAATTCCATGTCAAGCTCACGAATGGAACGATAGTTCTTCGCCCGTATGCGGGTGATACGAAGACCGTCGTTGTCGATAGCGCTGTCGTTCGTGGTCATAGCTGCACCTTTGTGGGATAAGTCTATCACGTCCATTCAACCGCCAACGCTCACCGATATGATAAAGTATCCCCCTAACGAAACGACGGCGGGGCCGTGTGCATGAACGTTATCTGGATAGTTGCCGACACCTTCCGACAGGACCATCTCGGGGCCTACGGGAAGAAGCCCATCCTGACCCCTTCGCTCGACGCTCTGGCCTCCAGGTCCACCCTCTTCACGAGGCACTACGCCGCCGGCTTTCCGACCATGCCCACCCGCGCCGACCACGCACTCGGTCGCTGGACGATGTCCTTCATGGGCTGGGAACCACTGCCCGCTGAAGCCACGACCCTCGCCGAGATCCTCGCCTCCAACGGCTACCACACCGCCGCGATGGTCGACACTCCCTTCTACCTGCGCGGCGGCATGAACTACGACAAAGGCTTTCAGACCTTCTCCATGTACACCGGCCAGGAGGGCTCCGTCACCCGCCTCCTGACTAGCCACCACCACGAGTCCCGCGACGCCCGCGAGGCATGGCGATTCGAGGCCGACCGCAACGTCGCCCAGACCGTCACGCGCGCCATGCAGTGGCTCCAGCTTCACCACACCGAGGACTTCTTCCTCTACATCGACACGTGGGACCCCCACGAGCCGTGGGACGCTCCCACCTACTACTCCCGCCTCTACATGCCCGACCACGACGGCGAGGTCGTCCAGCCCCCCTACGGCTACTGGCAGGAGTCCCCCGGCTACACCGAGGAGAAGGTTGCCAAGGCCCGCGCCTCCTACGCCGGCGAGGTGACGATGGTCGACACGTGGATTGGCTATCTCCTCCGCATGGTCGAGAACATGGGCCTCACGGAGGAGACGGCCATCATCTTCACCTCCGACCACGGCTTCTACTTCGGCGAGCACGGCGGCCTCTTCGGCAAGATGACCTTCGCCAAGCGGCCCGACGGGAGTATGTACCAACACGGCGATCCCGGCTCCGCGTGGACCTTCTCGCCCCTCTACGAGGAGACCACCTCGATACCGCTAATCGTCCACGTGCCCGGCGCGGAGCCGAACGTCTACAACGGCCTGACCTCCGCCATCGACGTGATGCCCACGGTGCTCGAATTCCTCGGACAGGACATCCCCGGATGGGTGGAAGGCTCGTCCCTCCTGCCAAGAGTCCGGGACACGTCCACGCCCGGACGCGAGTTCACCGTCACCACCGTTCCATTCGCCGATCCCGGCGACCCCGTGCGCTCCGTCGACAACTTCCGGCGCAAGCTGGAAAGCAGCCTGGTGACGACCGTTTCCACCGATGAGTGGGTGCTCTTGTACACCACTGACGAGGGCATGTCCCAGCTCTACCATCTCCCCACCGATCCCGGTCAGCAGAACAACGTCATCGCCGCAAACCCCGACGTTGCGAGAGGCGTCCATCAGCACCTCGTCAACTTTATGCGCGACACCAACGTGCCCGAACGCCGGGTCCAACCAAGACTCGAACTCAGGATGTAATCCAGGAGGAACCACCACGATGAAAAAACGCCAGGATAAGCTCGTAGGGCCCGTCGTCTCCCTGCCCACGTTCGTCGACGACGACCACAACCTCCTCCTCGACCGGCAGGCGAAGCACATCCGCTGGCTGATGGACCACGGCATCGGAGTGGACGGCAACGGCGTCCTCCTCGCCGCCGGTGGCTACGGCGAGGGGTACTTCCTCGACGACGGCGAGCTCTTCGCCCTCATAGACGTGCTCGTGGACACTGCCGGCGATAAGGCCCCCACGATGGTCGGCGTCTTCGACCTCAACGCCAGAACGGCCGCGCGCCGCTCCAAGTACGCCGGGGACGCCGGTATCGACTTCATCGAGCTCGGCCTCCCGCACTACTCCTGCCCGTCCGAAGAGGACGTGTACCTCTACACGAAGTTCGTCAACGACAACGCCGACGTTGGACTCATGATCTACAACAACTTCTGGGTGACGCCCGCTCCCGGCTACGAGATCACCCGGTCGCTGATGGAGCGGTTCATCGACCTTGAGAACATGGTCGGCTACAAGTGGAGTTCCGCGAGCCCTGCCCACTACGTCGGCCTCCTCAAGCTCTTCGCCGACGAGTTCAACTTCATAGACAACGGGATGATGAACTCGCAGGGCGCTCGATTCGGGATGGCGGGGTTCGTCGATTTCTTCGGCAACGTCGCGCCGGCCCTCTCGCTCACCAAGTGGGAGATGTTCCGCGACGGTCGCTATGACGAGCTCGACGAGCTTCTCGACACCCTCCATTTCGACACCGACAACCGCCTGAGCAATGAGGCTCCCGGCTTCGCCTCGGTGGCCGACGGCGTCTTCGGCCACGTCCGCTGGGAGGTAATGGGTCTCCACGCCGGCCCCAACTTCCCCGCTCAGGCCCCCGCCCCGCAGGCCCTCTACGACCACACCCGCCGCGTGTTCACCGAGAGCGGCCTCATGGACCACATCGAGTGGGACCAGTCGATACTTGATGAATAAGTAGCGCCGACATTTCCGGTCATGCCTAAGGTGGTAGCAATCCACTCCTCATATTGCGAAAGAAAGCACGAGCATTAGGAAAAGACAAACTATGGCAGACATTCAACCCCAGCATATAAACCTACAGACATTGCTGTCCAAACGACTGTTCAGAATACCACGATATCAGCGCTCCTATAGCTGGGAAAACAAACAACGGCAAGACCTATTCAATGACATCAAACAGAGCTACGTTCCAGAAGGCCCAACAAGTCATTTTATGTCTACAATTGTTGCGCTGAGACAAGACAGCGTGAAAATCGTGGTCACTGAATATCAGAAGGTCGATATCGTTGATGGACAACAGCGTATCACGACCCTTATATTGCTTCTTAAGGCAATTGCGCTGGAGCTCGATCTTTTGGTCAAGACTCAGAATGACGTTCGTGATCAGATTGAAGACACTCTCATAAAAGCAGATGAAGCTTCACAATTGTTGCTGCAGACCAACCATGATACGGATGATCACTTCGCCAAATACATTCGAGAAGGCCTATATGACGATGTAGAGAATGCGAAAACCTTGGCAGGCAGACAACTATTGATGGCGATAGATGAGTGTGAGAGTTTCGTAGAAGATTGGTTGGATGAAGGTAATTCTCTCGTCGACCTTGTTGATCACCTATTCAACAACCTGACATTTATCTACCACGAAATTAATGATGAGAGATTGGTATACACCGTCTTTGAGGTGCTCAACAGTAGAGGTTTAGACGTCTCTTGGTTTGACAGACTCAAGAGTATGTTGATGGCCATTGTATTTGAGACCAGTACCGGGAATGAGGAAGAGAATATTAGTGTGGTTCATAAACTCTGGGGTGATATATATAGCATCGTGGGTTTGCGCATGGGCATGAGCACGGAATCATTAAAGTTCGCTGCCACATTATATAATGATTGGGAGCCTTCAAAACCCCTTGGAGAGGAACAGGCGGCAGGATTATTGCGCACGAAGGCTAGTGGCGGTCCTGGAGATGTTATTGAGGTTACCGAATGGATAAAGTCTGTAACAACAGCAGTGGACAAATTACATTATAACCGTCGGATCAATGCAGTGACACGCATACAGCAAGCTAGGCTTGTTGCGACAGCAATTAACTTACGCACTGATTTTAGCACAGCAGCTAGAGAACGCCTTCTGCGACACTGGGAGAAAGTTTCTTTTCGTATTTATGGGATGGGTAGAAAGGATAACAGAACTGCTGTTGGAAGCTACACGCGACTAGCCTGGAGGATCACAAATAGACAATTGTCTGCCACGAGTGTCATTGAAGAGTTGCGTAACATCGGGATAGATCATCCTATTGAGACAGCAATTAGAGAGCTCAAACAAAGGAATTGTTATGAAGACTGGCAAGACGAACTACGCTATTTCTTTCATAGGTATGAAGAATATCTTGCTAAACGGAAGGGACAACAGTTCGAGAACGAGCACTGGAATCATATTTGGGCAGTCAGTGCCTCGCAGTCCGTTGAGCACATAAAGCCACAAAGCTCTAACACACAGTATGTCCACTGGCTTGGCAACTTAATGCTTCTTCCTCCGAAATTGAACTCTAAGTTGGGTGACAAAGAGCCAAAAGAAAAAATCGAGGCTTATAGAGATACTGGAATGCGGATAGCGGTGAACGTGGCCCAACAGTGTTCGGAAGGATGGACGAGAAAGAAGGTTTTGGATCGAGAAAGGAGATTACTTGGATGGGCATCGAAAGAGTGGGCTGGTTAGCTTAATCGAGATGCAATCAATCTAAAGATCACCTGAAAAGGCGAACTTAATTGACGACGGGCATCACCAGGAGAAAAAATGCCGAACGACTATAGCCGTGAACGACTCCAGGGCAGCGTCCTTTCGATGCTGACCTTCACCAACGACGACTGCAGCCTAGATCTCGACAGCCAGCGCAAGCACATCCGATGGGTCATCGACCAGGGGATGGTCGAAGGTAAGTGCGTCCACCTGATCGCGGGCGGGGCAGGGGAGACGTACATGCTTGAAGAGGACGAGTTCCGCGCGTTGGCCGACCTCATCATCGACGAGGGCAGGGGAGTCGCGCCGACCATGGTCATGGTCTCCGAGCTCAGCGCCCGCGCCGCGGCTAGAAAGTGCGCCTACGCCGCCGAGGCCGGCATAGACTTCGTTCTCCTCTCTCCGCCCCACTACTCCCAGCCCACCGAGGAGGACATCTACCTCCACCACAAGTACGTCAACGACCGCGTCGACATCGGCATCATGACTTACAACAGCTTTTGGGTCATGCCCGGCGGCTACTCCTACAGTCCCTCCCTGTTCGAGAAGCTGGCCGAGCTCGACAACGTGGTCGGCGTCAAGTGGACCGGCGCATCGACCGAGGACTACCTTGGCTTTCAGCAGATGTTCGGCGACAGGTTCGCCCTGAGCGAGAACAGGCAGTTCTTCGGCATGGGCGCGCGCTTCGGGATGAAGAGCAGGATCGACGTCATGGCAAACGCCGCGCCGCGCCTCTCGCTTCACCAGACCAATCTCACGCAGGAAGGCCGCTACGACGAGTTGGACGACCTCTACCGGCAGCTTCAGTTCGATCCCGTCTACCAGCGTGGCCGCCGGCGCGTGGCCGCCGGCATGGTCGCCGACGGTCCGCACGCGCGGATGTTGCTCCGCCTATTGGGACTCGAGACAGGCCCGGCCTTCCCCGGACAGGCCGAACCGCCACAGGAATACGTCGACTTCTGGCGCGAGTCGATTGAGCTTAGCGGCGTTCTCGATTGGGTCGACTGGGACCAGTCGCTGCTGGAATAGGCGGGCAGTCACCTACGGTCGCTTCTCCGTCGGGCTGATACGGGGTAGGCAAAATGTGAATCGCAAGTACAACCGGCTACCTGTCATTCCGAGCGCAGCGAGAAATCTGAAATGTTGTGCCATCGTCGTGACATGTTTCCAGCTATGGGACTCTGCCTGGAGGAATGGGGGCGAGGGCATCCTCAAGCCGAGTGGTGTACAATAGCCGAAAAAGCGAGACAGCCATGACCAGCCTGGCCGAAATCAAGGAAGCCATCCAAAACCTGCCCCCCGCCGAATTCGCTGAAATAGCCCGCTGGTTCCAGAACGTACAAGAAGACCAATGGGACCGGCAAATTGAAGCCGACGTAGCCGCCGGCCGCCTCGACTTTTTCAAGGAACAAGTAGCCCAGGCCCGGGCAGCCGGCGCCGTGGGCGAACTGTAGTGCACCGCACTATACCCCAGTTTTGGGAACACTTCGCCAACCTGCCCGAACCGGTACAGCAGACCGCCAGTCGTAACTTTCAACGCCTCAAGGCAAACCCGGCCTACCCGTCCCTCCGCCTCAAGAAAGTCGGCGACTACTGGGTTGCGCGAATCGGCCCCAACTACCGTGCACTGGCCGTAGCCGAAGGCGACGACCTCTACTGGGTCTGGATCGGCCCTCACAATGCCTACGACCGAATAATCAACCCCTGATTTCCCCCCTCACTGGGGCTGACAGGGGTAGGCAAAACGGAATTGCAGCTATGATCCGGCCCCGCCTTCCTGTCATTCCGAGCGCAGGGAGGAATCTAAAGTCCGTATCTGCAAGACCCGGCAGCCAGTGCCGCGCCTATATCGTGACCAAGAGTGAAAACAACGTAGGGACGCTCTATGTTGGCTTAACGTTGTGACAGACGCTTTAGATTCTTCGACTCCGCTACGCTACGCTCAGAATACTTCATGAGGGTTGTCACCCTCACCACCTGGAATGAAAATGGTGGGCCCCAAGGGCGGGTTCCAAACCCGCCCCTACGGGAATGGCAATGGTCTATTTTCGTAGCAATCGCTCATGTCGGTTGTCACCGACACCACCAATCATGAAAATGGGTTTGGCCTCGTCGTCCTCGCGTGGCAGAAGCCGGAGGATGGATTCCTGCCTTCGCAGGAATGACGGTGTGGCGGTAGCGTTGGTGCTCTGAAGGGCGGGTTTGAAACCCGCCCCTACGAGAGGTTGGCCGGGGGTTATTTTCAGGGTAATGACAGTGACGGCGTTGTTTTCTCATCAATGGAGAATGGGTCGATAGCGGTTGCGGTGTTCGCGAAAGTCTTAACCTGACACGAGATGGGTAGGGTCTGAAGCTGTTTGGGCGACAGGGGGTCTCTTTTTCCCTGACATTTCCTGACATATTCTGACATTCCTCTGTTGCGGACGGGAGACCAGGGGCGTCCGCCGTGTGTTGTTGAATATGATAGTACACGTGTTCTCATCAGTCAAATTCGGAGGCGCCCCTTCTTAGATTATTCGACTCCGCAACGCTCCGCCCAGAATGACAGTGACGGCGTTGTTTTCTCGTCAATGGGGAATGGGGCGGTAGTCAAATGCCTACCCCTGTCAGCCTCACTGGGGGGAGAGATACGGAGAGGGGGTCTCTCGATCTTTCTCCCCACTCTAGGCTCCCCGCGCCCTCTGCGGTGAATCTTCCCGCTCTTACCACTTGCCGCTTTCTTCTGCGTATACGTGGTCGGGCAGTGTGTACCGGACTCCTTCCTCGTCGAACAAAGAAGTATCGAGCAGGCCCGTAAATCTGCTGAAATTGCTCTCTTGGCGACGGCCCGGATGCAGATTACCCAGGATGTGACCGTAATGCTGCTGCATCTTGAACCACCAGACAACTCCAAAGGAGGAGAGCGCCGGATACATTAGTGAATCGGCGGACTCTTTTCCGATAAGCCCGCGAGAAATACGGTACACGTACCGAGCTAAGCTTTGACGGGCCTCCGGATCGGTCACCCCGGCAATTAACGGAGCCGAGTTGACCAAAGAGTGTGCCATCACGACCGATTCAATTGGGGCATTAGGCTCGCACACGTGGCCGATATCATACATTTCCAAGGCTTCATCGGCATCTTGGAACAGGATGCTCTCGGGAATGCCCATCAAGTAACCGGAGTAGCGCCAAACGGCCATGAAGCTCGCGTACTCTTCGTCGTTGTACGTAGCGCCCAAGGTCTTCATGTGTTTGAGCAGCCTTGCCGAAAAAGCGGAAATGGCGTAACCCAAATGCGCCGCGCTAATCGGCAAACCCCAAGCTTCGCTGTTCCAGTCTTCCGAGTCGTTCAGGAGGCGTCTTAACCGTGCGTGAATGATTCTGATACGGACCGAGAGTTTCCAGCCGTCTCCATCCCTGTACATGCCGCCGGGAAGGAATATCTCCATCATGTGGCGGTTGTTCTGCCCCAAACGCCTGACGCCCTGCTCGCGCACCCGCCCGGTGATGAAGAAGGACTTTGCTATATTCGTGGTAAAGCCTTCTATGAGAACACCTGCGACGAATGCCGCCAGGATCACCGACGAGTTCCTGTGAAACATGCGGACACCCGGAGCGAATGCTGAATAATCGAGCCACTCCGGCGGAGTTTCCGCTTCTCTGAAGAATTCCCGCAGCGAGGCCGGCGCGTTCCGCAGGGCCTCCTCGCCTTCCCTATTCATAGCTGCCGTGATGAATCGCCTTGAGTCTTCTGGGCCACACTCTGTGAGATCTTCCGCCATCGCTTCGCCCAGCGGATCTCCAATGTGTGTGTGTGCGATGTAATTGTCCGCGATGTCGGGCGCGATCGCGCGGGCCTGTTCATAACCCGGCTTGTAGTCAGTTGGTATGTTCATTCGTGCCCACACCTCCGTATTAGCTTTGATCTCGACAGTACGAAACTCATGCTTCTTCCGCTTCTACTCGCAGGTCCGGGAGCCAACTCAGCCAAGACGGCAGGTACCAGTTCCCTCTGCCCAGCACCTCCATGCTGGCCGGAACCAGTACCGATCGTACCAGAGTCGCGTCCAGGAACACGGCTATGGCAAGCCCAAATCCAACCTGCTGGTTGATGATGGTCTCGCCTGCGGCGAATCCGCCGAACACCGCAACCATGATAAGCGCGGCGCCGGTGATCATTCCTCCCGTGGACCGCAGACCGTAGGCCACCGCGCGGGCGTTGTCCCCGGTCTCGTCGTAACGCTCACGTATCCGGCTCAGCAGGAATACATGGTAGTCCATGGAGAGCCCGAAGAGGATGGAGAACAGGAAAAGGGGTATCCACGCGTCGATGACCTCGGCGTGTTGAAATCCCAGCAAGTCCGTGCCCACTCCCTTCTGAAATACCAGCACCAGCAGTCCATACGTAGCGCCGACCGAGAGTAGATTCATGATGATGGCTTTGACGGGAATCACTATCGAGCGGAATACCAGCATCAACAAGATGAAGCTGAGTCCAAGAACGAACGCAAAGACTATAGGGGTGTATGCGTCGACTATGCCGAAGAAGTCTGTGGCCTCAGCAGTCACTCCCCCGACATAGACCTCCGCCGGAACACCGTCGAAGGCGGCGGGAATGTACACGTCGCGGAGTCTGATCAGCTTCTCCGTCGCCGCGCGGCTGTTGGGTTCACCCGGGAACGGAAGCGTCAGCAAGGCGAAGTCGCCCACGGCATTGGCCTCCAGCGAAGGCGGGACCGGGAACTCGGGGGCGTCCACGAGGGACTGCGTCAGGCGCGCAATTGCCTCCTGCACCTGCGGACTCTCGACGTCTCCGTCGATGGCGATCTCCGCCGGGCTGAGCGCCCCGGCGGGACTGACGTCCCCGACCGAGAACTCCTCTTCCAGGACGTTGAAAGCCTCCTTGACCTCCGACTTGTCCGGGAAGGTGTTGACGTCGTTCAACCCCGTATGGATATCGAAGTAGAAATACGTCAGCGCAATCATCGGAACGCCGATGATGAGGATGCTGACGACGGGGAAGCGCGTTACGGCGCGGGTGATGGTCTCCCAGAATCCATGCTCACCGGCTTGAGGATTTCCGAGTGAGAATCTTGAGAGGAAGGGGACGGTCAGCAGGCTCACCTTGGGACCGAGCAGCGAGAGCACGGCGGGCAAGAGTGTGAGGGTCGCGGCCAGAGCGGCAATCACCACCAGGATGGCTCCCAGGCCGAGCGATTGGAAGAACGACACGGGAATGATGAGCATACCGAGAAGGGCCAGCACCACGGTGGCGCCACTGAACAGCACCGTGCGACCGGCCGTATCGCCTGCCCTTTCGACCGCGTCTCTCGTATTGAGGCCGCGATTCATCTCTTCTCTGAATCGAGACACGATCAGCAGCGAATAGTCGATCCCCACCGCAAGCCCGATCATAGTGATCATCATCGTCACGAAGAAGATCAACTCGAAGGCTTGGCCAATGATCCCCACCGCTGCCAACGCCAGGACTATGGCGACAATGGCCAGCCCCAACGGCAGCAAGGTGGCGACGACAGCGCCGAAGAGCGCCAGCAGAATGATGAGCGCGATCGGGATGCCGAACCGCTCCCCCTTCTCCAAGTCTTCGGCGCTCAGCTCGTTGTTCTCGAACGCTACGCTGGCGTCTCCACCGATGAGCACGCGAAAGTCGTCCGTACCGTCCGCTTCCCGGACGACGTGAATGACGTCCTCGACGTTCTCCGTCGCCTCTTTGTAGTCCCCGGCTAGAACAAACCTCATTATGGTGGTTCTGCGATCGGGAGATACCAGAAACGGGTCGTCGGTCAAGTAGTAGTGGAGTCCAAGCTGAACCGTGTCGGGTCCCAGTGCCGTGATCTGGGAATGTAGTGATTCGACCTTTGCGCGGAACGCGGCATCGTCGACAGTCAGGGACGGGGACTGGACTATGACGAACTCCGAAAGCGGTTTAGGCCCTCGCAGTCTGTCCTCCACCCGTGCGGACGCTATTTCTGACTCGTAGCCGCTCCCCAGCCGGAATTCGGTAGTGGTCGCGCTTGGGAGCAGAGTCTGGATGAGCGCCAGCGCAACTACTATCAGCGCCACCCACAGGCCGATGGTGACCCACGGCCTTCGCGCACAGATACGGGCTAATACTCCAGTCAACAGGCCGACCTCCGCGCTACATGGGTGCTCACTAAGACATCACAAACGACCTTACCCGATACGCGCAGGTGATACAAGCAGGTATAAGTACAACTGAATACCTATTCATGCTTGGAACGCACTAAGCTGGACTTTGCACAAAGTTTAGACAAATGACGGGAACAGGGCAGGCTCTGCCGGTTGCGATTATATCCTTACTCAACCCGTTCGCGCCGATGTTTCAGGCCAGGCCATGGTCGAAAGTGCAGGCGCTCCTCGTCAGCGCGGTCCTGGCCACGCGCAAGCGCACCGTCACCTCAGTCCTCCGCGTCCTGGGTCTCAGCGACGACGCGAGCTTTGCACGGCATCACCACGTTCTCGACCGCGCCGAGTGGTCGCCGGTCAAGGTAGGTCGTGTCTTGGTATACCTGTTGATCCAGCACCTCGATCAGGCTCACCAGGTTGACCCCCATGCGCTGACACCCCACTGCCATCCCCTGCAACGGCTTGAGAGGCGATTGATCCGAGGTGTGACAACGTTACCATAACAACGAGATACCTCGAAAACTGCGCCATTTCGCGCCATTTAACGACATTTTTCGCGTTATTGTAAAGTTGAGTGCATCGAGTACCCTATCAGGTACGAGACCGACCCTGAGCCTGTCACAGGACCGAAAGGCCGGCCATGTCCATCAAGTTCTTACACCAATTCGTGCTAATGCCACCGTATTCTGGCTGACCGAACTTTCTGGATTCCGGCCTTCGCCGGAATGACGGTGGGCGGTTTCTGTTATGCGTGCTGCATTTGGAGGATTATGGCGCAGTCATGACGAATTGGTATTACACAAAATACAGCACATTAGTTCTCTTGTCAAATCGAGCCATGGTAGGACAGTGAATTGCGCCAAGCCGCCGGGGTGGGATACCGCGAAACAGCGTGTGTTGATGCTCTTCCTACGGTTTCGGAGCGTTGATGATATCCGCGCCAGCACCCAGCCGAGCATCGAGGGTAGCAGGAAGCACTTCCAGCTCCGGGTTGCTTAGGATCGCTTCGATGCATTCCTCGCTCCCGCCGACGTAGGTGTCGTACAGGTCGATGTCCGTCGCCACACACCATGCCCTGTCCGCCGGCCACCAGATACTCGGCGTGTCACCCCAAAAGGGATGCTCCCCGATCAGGAATGACATGACACCTTCAAGAGGGCCACGGAAGAGCAGGTATTTTCGTTCTGGCGCCCTCACGCGAGAGGATTCCTTGTAGAGGCTTTGGGCAAGGTATCCATACCCTTCCCATAGGCCGAAATAGCACCGGTCGGGCGTCGAGGTGAAGCCTCTTAGCACATCGATTAGAGTTCGACACTCTCTTTCCGGTATGGAGCCATGCCTAGGAACCAAACCCCATGGCGGGTCCTTATAAATGTCGCCATGGCCCTCACTCAGGTTGGCAATTCGTTCAAACTGCATGAGGGGATGCACGGTCCGTCCCGTCCATGACGCGATGGTTGACCACCGTACCGGCTGTTCTTGGTTATCGTCTAGGTATGCGGGGTGAAACATACGGGCGTATGCCGAGAATCCCTGGGGAACCAATCCGCCCACTTTTGCGAAGTCCGAAAGGCTTTCCTCCACCCATCGAGCCTCTGATTTATCCTCCAAGAACTCCACACCGTCAGGCGCCAGTTTCACCTGTCGGATAGGGATACCCCCGATACCCCCGCCCGGGGACAGCCTTACCATGCTGGTGATGCCGTCGTCGCTCTCTCGCAAGGTCGAGCGTTCCTTCAACCTTCGAATCCAAGATAGACCGGGGAATTTCACTTTCAATTCCTTGCTCTCTCAGCCTGATAGCCGAGTAGAGTTATCCACCTGATGCTTGCGTCCCGGTTCAGATTATACCCAATTTAGCTTCTCCAACTCCGCCTTCGTCGCTTCAAGCACGCTTGCGGTGACTTGCCAAACGTGCTGAAATACGTGTCGTGGCGTAGGTGGGAGTGACACACATTAAGGGAGGTTTGGGAAGTTTATGCGAGAGCAACTGATGGCCCGCGACGAAGAAGGGACACCTATTCGCGTATCCGTAATCGGGTGCGGCCGGTTCGGGTCGATGGTGATATCGCAGCTTGCGCGCGCTCCCGGGATGGAGGCCTCCATCGTCTGCGACCTCGATGTCCGCCGGGCATCAGATGCTCTGTCGCGTGAGCGGAGGTCACACATTCGGCCGGTCAGGTTGAACGACGTGGGCAAGGCCAACGACGCCCTGAACAAGGGTCGTCGCGTCGCGACCGAGGATTCGAGCGTCGCGATTCAGGCAGAGGTGGACGTGGTCGTCGAGGCGACGGGCAACCCCGATATCGGCGCGAAGCACGCCTTCGACGCCATCATGGCGGGTAAGCACGTGGTCATGGTATCGGTCGAGGCCGATGTCCTCGTAGGCCCCATTCTCAAGGACATGGCCGACCGCGCAGGCGTCGTGTACACGGCGGCCTATGGCGACCAGCCAGCCATCATCGAGGAGCTGGTCGACTGGGCGATGAGCATGGGGTTCAACGTCGTCGCGGCGGGCAAGGGCACCAAGCACCGGGACGAATTTCGGTACCTTACCCCCGACCAAGCGCTCATAGAATACGGCCTCACGCCCGAGCAGATCGAGCGCAGCAATCTCAATCCCCGGATGTACAACTCTTTCCTCGACACCACGAAGTCATCCATCGAGATGTGCGCGGTGGCAAACATGACCGGACTCGTGCCGGACGTGCCGGGGATGCACTTCCCCTCCGCGAGTGTGGACGACATTCCCCGACTGCTGATTCCCGCTAAGGACGGCGGCATCCTGAACCGGAAGGGAGTCGTGGAAATCGTGAGTTGTCTCGACGGTCAGGGCAACAACATTCCGGGACATCTGCGCTGGGGTGTTTTCGTCGTGATCACCAGCCGGAGCAAGTACCTGCGCCGCTGCATGAAGGACTACGGCATGGCGATGGACCCCACGGGCAAGTATGCCGTCATGTACAGGCCGTACCACCTCATCGGCATGGAGACGCCCGTATCTATCGCAAAGGCCGCCCTCTACGGCGAGGCCACCGGAGCTCCAAAGGCGAGAGTGTGCGAGGTCGTCGCCACGGCCAAGAAAGACCTGGCCGCAGGCGAAGTTCTCGACGGCGAGGGTGGCTATACCGTCCATGGCTCCATCGTCGAGGCGGGGCAGGCCGACGAGGAAGGACTGGCGCCAATAGGACTTTGCCACGGGGCCAAGGTCGTGCGACCGGTGTCCAGAGGCCGGATGCTCACGTCCGCCGACGTGCGACTGCCGGAGGGCGGCTTTGCCGCTCACCTGCGGGCCGTGCAGAACGCCGTCTGAAGGCCGCACCTCGCACCCAACACGGACATCGTTGTCCCGGTAATGGTAGATTTCCGTCCACGCTCCAACCGAGAATGATTAGCCATACGGGTCGTGCGCGCCCGTCGGCCCAACGGAACGATTTCAGCCAGGAGGACCGTTAAAGTGTTCAGGCCGGTGCCGTCGAAGATCGATTTCGTCCAAATGGAGAAGGACTTGCTCGCGTGGTGGGACGAGTGCGGCATCGTCGAAAAGTACCTCATTCGCAACGACGGCTCCGGCAAGCGGTTCTCATTCGTGGACGGGCCGATCACGGCCAACAACCCCATGGGCGTTCACCACGCATGGGGAAGGACGTATAAGGACCTGTTCCAGCGCTACAAGACCATGCAGGGCTTCGAGCAACGCTATCAGAACGGCTTCGACGGCCAGGGCCTGTGGATCGAGGTCAACGTCGAAAAAGACCTCGGCATGACGTCCAAGACGGACATCGAGGAGTTCGGCGTCGATAAGTTCGTCGAGCTGTGCAAGGAGCGAGTCCGGCGGTTCGCCGACGTCCAGACGCAGCAGTCGATCCGGCTCGGCTACTGGATGGACTGGGACAACTCGTACCACACGATGTCGGACGAGAACAACTACACCATCTGGCACTTCCTCAAGGTCTGCCACGAGAAGGGGTACATCTACGAGGGACGCGACGTGATGCCCTGGTGCCCCCGGTGCGGCACAGGCATCTCCCACCACGAGATCGTCACCGAGGGCTACAAGGACATCACGCACCCCAGCCTGTACGTGCGTTTCCCTCTCATCGACCGACCCGGCGAGGCGCTCCTCATCTGGACGACGACGCCGTGGACGCTCACCGCGAATGTGGCTGTGGCCGTCCATCCCGAACTGACCTACGTCAAAGTCAAGGTAAAAGGCACTGGGCCGGAGGGCGGTGACGAAACGCTCTACATGGTCAAGAGTCGCTTGGAGGCGCTGAAGGCCAACTACGAGGTCATCGAGGAGATAAAGGGCAGGGAGTTGGAAGGCCTTCGATATCACGGGCCGTTCGACGAGCTTCCGGCCCAGGACGGCGTCGAGCACCGGGTTATCCTGTGGGACGAGGTCAGCGAGAGCGACGGTACGGGCCTCGTTCACTCCGCCCCGGGAGCCGGTGAGGAAGACTATGCCCTCAGCAAGGAGTACGACCTTCCCGCTATCGCGCCGCTGGACGAGTTCGGTAAATTCGTCGACGGATTTGGTGAGTTGAGTGGGCTGAGCGTGTTCGAGGTGGCCAGGCCGATCTATCGCAGCCTCCGCAACAAGGGCACGCTCTATCGGCTCGACCAGATCACTCACCGGTATCCCGTCTGCTGGCGCTGTGACACGGAGCTGGTGTTCCGACTGGTGGATGAGTGGTTCATCTCAATGGATGAGCTGCGTCATCAGATCGCCGAGGTGACGAAGAAGATCACCTGGATTCCCGATTTCGGGATGGGGCGCGAGCTCGACTGGCTGCGGAACATGGACGATTGGATGATATCCAAGAAGCGCTACTACGGCCTCGCCCTGCCCATCTACAAGTGCCAGGAGTGCGGACACTTCGAGGTCATCGGCAGCGAGGTCGAGTTGAAGGAGCGCGCCGTCGAGGGCTGGGAGCGGTTCGAGGGCCACTCGCCGCATCGCCCCTGGATCGACGAGGTGAAGATAGCCTGCGCCGAGTGCGGGGCGGCCATCTCGCGGATCAAGGACGTGGGCAACCCCTGGCTCGACGCCGGCATCGTCACCTTCTCAACCCTGGGCTACCGGAACGATAAGGACTACTGGCGGAAGTGGTTCCCGGCAGATCTCATCTCAGAGAGCTTCCCGGGACAGTTCCGCAACTGGTTCTACTCGCTCCTGACGATGAGCACGGCGCTTGAGGACACGGAGCCGTTCCGCGCCAACTTCACCTACGCCACGCTCATGGACGAGAAGGGCGAGGAGATGCACAAGAGCAAGGGCAACGCCATCGAGTTCGAGGAGGGCGCGGACAAGATGGGCGTCGACGCCATGCGCTGGATGTACTGCGGCACCAACCCGGCGTCCAACCTGCTCTTCGGGTTCGGTCGGGCGGACGAGACGCGCCGCAGGCTTATGATCCCGCTGTGGAACGTCTACTCGTTCTTCACGACGTACGCCAACATCGACGGCTACACGCCCGACACACCCGCGCCTCCGGTGGAGGAACGCCCGGAGCTCGACCGGTGGATCGTCTCGGAGCTGAACGAACTCATAAGGACGGCGACCGCCGCACTCGACCGGTTCGATCCCCAGACGGCGGTGAGGGAGATGGACGAGTTCGTCGAGCGGCTCTCCAACTGGTACGTCCGGCGGAGCAGGCGGCGCTTCTGGAAGTCGGAGGTCGACACCGACAAGGTGGCCGCGTTCGCAACGCTCCACGAGTGCCTGAACACGCTCGTCAAGCTCATGGCGCCGTTCGTCCCGTTCGTGACGGAGGAGATCTATCGAAACATCGGGCGTAACGGCGGGAGCGAGAGTGTCCATCTCGAAGACTGGCCGGCCGCGGACGAGTCGCTGATCGACACGCGGCTCGACGACGCGACGCGGCTTGCGATGCGGCTATCGAGCCTTGGACGCGCGGCCCGCAACAAGGCCGGCATCAAGGTGCGGCAGCCGGTGGCGGGTGTCGCGTTCAAGCTGAGGGCGGATGCGGAGCGTGACCTGCTCGAACAGGTCGCGCCGCAGGTGAGGGACGAGCTGAACGCCAAGGAAATCAGCGTCCTCGACGACGTCTCCACGGTCGCCAACCTGGAGATCAAGCCGAACTTCCAGCTGCTAGGACCGAAGTACGGCAGGGACGTTGGGCGGGTCGTAGGGGCAATCTCCAAGGCCGAGCCGTCAGAGGTATTTCGTAAAGTGTCGGCAAACCAACAAGTCACCATTGGCGAGTACACGTTGGAGCCTGAGGAGGTCGTGGTCAGCGCGACGGACAAGGACGGATTCTCGGTAATTGCCGAGCAAGGCTACTCCGCCGCCGTCACCACCGAGATCACCGCCGACCTCAAGCTGGAAGGGCGCGCCCGCGAGTTCGTGCACCAGGTCCAGAACATGCGGCGCGACGCGGGGTTCGACATCGCCGACCGGATAACCACCTACTACACCGGCGACCCCGGCATCGACGATGTGATCGCCATTCACGGCGGGTACATCCGACAGGAGACGCTCTCCGACGACCTCGTCAGGAGTGTCCCGCCGGAGGACGCGCACGCCGGGTCCCATCGGATAAACGGCCTGGAAGTTGCCCTCGGTGTCGCCCCGGTTAAGTGAGGCAGGCGACCTTCTATCCATTCGCGCAGCTAACGTTTTCGCCGTGAACTGCGCCCACAGCGCTTGACAGCGAACGGGAAGATATGCTTAAGTTCGGTGCAGTCGTCGGATGGGGAGGATGACTTGGCGGTTCAAACGGTGTAAAGTGCGTATCTGGATAACTGCGGAACGAGAAACAGCTAGGAACGGAACAGTTAGTGAACTCTAAGAGGAGGATTCAAAATGGGTATTAGATCAATAAGGTTAGGGGTGCTCGCGTTGCTTGCGTCCGTTTTCGTGTTGGCGCTTGCAATAGCCTGTGGCAGTAGCGACGAGACAACCACGGCAGCCCCGACGCCCGATGTGGCGAAAATAATTCAGGATGCTGTCAACGCACAAGGAACGAGTGCATCAGGCGACATCGAAAAAGCGGTAATGGCTGCGCTGGCAGGGCAGGAGGGCCTCACTCGTGCGGACGTTGAGTCCATCGTAACCAACGCCACGGCCGGCGGTCTGTCAGCTGCTGACGTGCAGCGGATCGTCGACCAGTCGGTCAGCAACCTTCCGGTTCCTAAAATCGACCTTGGTCAACTGAGCTCCCTGGTTGAGTCTGCTGTTGCGGCCTCAGTACCTGAGGGGATTGATGCCGCCCAGATCAATCGAATGGTGCAGGCTGCTGTGAGCGCCGCCCAAGCCGGCGCTGTCACTCGCGGTGACCTCGAGGCCCTCGTCGCAAAGTCCATCCAGGATGCGGCACAGGGTCAACTCTCCGCTTCTGACGTCGAGAAGATAGTATCGGCGTCCCTCGAAGCCACCAACAAGGCTATCGGAGAGGCTGCAACGGCGGCCCAGGCAGCCGGTTCGGCAGCCATGGAAGCGGCCGATCTCGCCAAAGAGGCCAAGGCGGCTCAGGAAGCGATGATGGTGGAAGTGGAAACCGGCTACATGCCCGAGCATATAAACGCCGGGGCATACGGTCGAGCATTCCACATCATCACGGGCACATCCAACGAGAACTTCCCGCAGGTGCCGTACAAGGAATCGCCGACGTCCGCCGCCGCCGTCGCGCAGGGCGCGATTCTGCCGGTCGATGAGCGTCTCCCCAATTGGGAGAACGTCTTCATCCTCCCGCCCGGTGACGAGATCGGCGTATACGGAGGCATTATGAGGACGACTATGTCGCGGCCTGTCACCCAGACCGACGTGGGCATGGGCTACGGCCTCGAGATGTCCCCGGACGGACTGGTTCTCGTGCCGAGCGTCTTCAGAGTGTTCGACGCCACCGAGGACGGACGAGAGTTCACCTTCAAGATCCGGCAGGGAACGCATTGGTCGGATGGGCACCCCCACACGATCGAGGACATACGATTCGCCCTCGAGGATCTGATGCTGAACAAGGAGTTGATGCCTGGGCTTCCCGCCGTGCTGAGGTCGCCGGTCACCGGCAACGACATGAGGGTGCAGTTCATCGACGACACGACCTTCAAGGTCTTCTTCGATGACCCGAACTTCAGCTTCATGGAGTCATCCGCGATGAACATCTTCTCCGGCATCAAGGGGTGCCCGAGGTGCTTCATCTCGCCATCGCACATCCAGAAACGCTACCATATCAAGTATAACGCCGCCGAGATTCCGGCGATTCTCGAGGCGAACAACCAGCCGAACTGGGTCAAGAATTTCTCGTTCATCAGGAACGTCCGCGGGTTCGACGGTCCGCCGTCCGAGCCGATCCCGACCGATTTCGACACCAGCTACATATACAAGGGCGAGAACCACTACAACCCGATCCTCGGCGGCTATTGGGCCCTCAACCAAAAGCCCGGAGCGGAGAGCGCCCAGTTCGTGCGCAACCACTACCACCCGGCCATAGACCCCGAGGGCAACCAGCTTCCGTACATGGACGGGTGGACAGGCATCCGTACCGAAAGCCGAGAGGTTGGCATCTTCCGAACGATGAACGGTGAGAGCGACTGGCTGCGCCGGGACCTTGAAACCAGAGAGATGCCCCTGTACCTTCAGAATTCCGTTCAGGGCGACTACAGCGTGCTCAAGCACGACTCTCCCGATGGTTCGGACACCTCGATCGTTGTCAACCAGGAGTTCACGAAGGACGCTGAGGTCGGTCATCTCCTCCGTACTGAGGACTTCCGAATCGCGCTCTCCCTCGGATGGGACCGCAACGGCATGAACCAAGCCTTGGCCGCTGGTCTCGGTACCCCCCAGAACATGGTTCCGCACCCGTCGACCCCGTACTCCCCGGGTGAGCACTGGCGAACGCTAAATACGTCCTACGACATCGCACGGGCGAAGTCGATCCTCACAAAGATGGGCTACTCAGATAGTGACGATGACGGCTACCTCGATAACAAGACCGACGGTGGGCCTCTGACACTGTTCTTCCCAGCGCCGGCTAGTAGACTTCCCTTCGTCGAGTGGCTCGGGTCCGACTGGAAGCACATCGGCATCAAGGTGGATGTGAGCGAAGACCCGCGAGCGCATACACTTCAGCGCAAGGTCGACCCCGATGGCTACTTCGAGATGTTCTCCTCGACCGAGGGTGGCAGCAACCCGTGGTCGTCCGGGAACCAGCGACTGGTCAACATCGCCCTCCACAACGGCTCGCCGGCCATAGGCCAGTACTTTGCGACCCGCGGTGAGGAGGGAATGCCTCCTACCGGCCCCGACGAGAAGTACCAGGACGCCTATGGAAACATGGCTCCGGACGGCACTTACCCCGCCGACATCTCCGGCGACATGCTGATGATCCAGAACCAGTACGCGGATGGTCAGGTCGTCTCCATGCTCTCGCCGCTCCGTGTCGAGCTTGGTAAGAGCATGTTCAGAATCAACTCGGAGAACCAGTTGAAAATGGGTGGACTAGGGTACGCCGGCCTCTTCCGGGCGCTCAAGATCAAGCGCAACAACATGCGCAACGTACCGAAGAACTGGTCGCCCGCGGGCGGTCACCCGATCGAGTGGTACTACTTCGAGGACGGACTTGACAACCTGAACAACCCCGGCAACAGGGCGAAGAATTTTAGGACGGTGAACTTCCTCGATCCCGCATACTGGGACTAGTAGGTGCCGGACAGTCACCCTGAGGTGACGAAGTCCTGACCTAAACGAGTGGCCGATCGCAATGCGATCGGCCACTCTCTTTATGTGCGGGGGATGTGCTCAGATTACACGGTATCCGTCACGTCCCCTCATGGGGTCGGGCGGGACATCGCCCGTGGTACATCTAACGAATTCTCAATTGGAACCCAATCATGCGGCCTGTATGCCTGGACTCTCATCAATCTCTCTAACTCCCTACAATAGCCTTGGGTTCACCATCATGAGCACAGATCCGCGCCGACGGATCCGGCAACTGTGGAACGACACGAGGTAGGAGGAAAATCTCTTTCACCTATGGGATGCCCTTCGCGCGGATTGCGAGGTGAAGCATATTGTAGGGTCGGCGCTGCTCCCTACGCTTGACATCCAACGGGAAGATATGCTTAAGTTCTCTACGTTCGTCTAAATCGGGCCGGATTGTGTCGGCGATGGTTCTGTTTGCCGATACAGATCCGTCTCATCGCGGAAGGCGATTCATAGGTTAGGTACGGAAGTTTGGTACAGAACGAGAGGAGGAGTTGTATGCGTAGTAGGATTATGAAGTTCAAGGTGCTGGCGCTGTTTGCGGCCAGCATCGTGTTAGGAATTGCGTTTGCCTGTGGCAGCGATACCCCGGACGCTCCGACCGCAGTCCCGGCGTCTGAGATTGCGGCCATGGTAAGGGACGCTGTCTCTGAGGGTCAGACATCAGGCGCTGACATTCAGAAGATGGTCGAGAATGCCGTTATGTCGGCAGGATCCGGTGTTACTGCCGCCGAGCTCACAGCCGCGTTGGAAGATGCGACGAAGGGCCAGTTGAGCGCTGCCGAGGTCCAGTCCATCGTTGACCGGTCGGTTCGCGCGCTTCCCGCGCCTGAGATCGACGTTAGCCAGATCGAGGGACTGATCGAATCCGCGGTTAGGGCGAACGTTCCGGAGGGCACGAGCGGCGCGGAAATTCAGCGAATGGTCAGCGCCGCGGTTTCGGCGGCCACGGCCAACGCCGCAACGAGAGGCGACCTTCAGACCCTTGTCGCCAAGTCCATTCAGGATGCGGCCGCGGGTCAGTTGACTGCCTCCGACGTCCAGAAGATCGTAGACGCTTCGCTCACGGCCACCAACAAGGCCATCGAGGAAGCCGCCATGGCGACTGAGGAGCTGCAGAAGGGGCAGTTGACCGCCACCGACGTGCAGCAAATCGTTGATACCTCGCTCGCGGGGCCTGCAGTCTGCATGAGCAAGGGGTACGAGATTACCGACTGCCCACCGCGCAGTCCGCACCAGTGGACGCCCTCCAGGCAGCAGGTGCCGGGTGAGGTCTGGGTATTCCAAGACTACGACGGCCCCAAGCCAACCCAAGTTCTATGAATCGCCCTACTCGGCGCAGCTGGTCAAGCAGGGTCTGATTCCCGCGCTGACGGACCGTCTGCCGGTTCCTGAGGACGTGGAAGTCCTCGCCGGACCGGACGGCATCGGCGAATACGGCGGCTACTACCGAATGTGTTGCGGCAACTACATCGGTGAGTGGGTTACGGCCAGTTGGAACCGCCGCGACTCGCTTGGCGGCCTCAAGTGGTTCCCATGGGTCGGCAAGGGCTGGGAAGTCAGCGAAGACGGTCGCGTCTGGACGTTCACGAACCGCCGCGGTCTCAAGTGGTCGGACGGCCAGCCCTTGGACATGGAGTCGGTTGAGTTCGCGTGGGAGTTGAACTTCGACCCCACCTTCGACGGGCCGTTCCCCCTTTGGGCCAGCTCCCCCGTAACGCAGAATCCGCCGACCTTCACAGTCGTGGATGACGTAACGTGGACGTTGACCTACGACGACCCGATCTTCACGATCATGGAGTCGCGCGCGACGCCGAGCGCACTGTGCGGCCCAGGGCGGGTGTGCATCATCAGTCACCCGAAGATGCAGAAGTACTATCCGCAGTATGCCGGACAGGCTGCCATCGACAAGCTCATCAAGGATGAGGGCCACACCGACCTCGTCGCGCTGTTGAACAACCGCTGGCACCTGTACACCAACATTGATGAGATCCCTTGCGCGTCGCCATTCTGCGCGGTCAGCTACACCCCGTCGCTGACCGAGTGGGAGAAGAACCAGTTCCACTGGTTCGTCGACCCAGAGGGGAACCAGATACCCTACTTGGACGGCGCGGTGATGTGGTCAGCAGAAGGAGGCCGCGACGTACAGATCTTCCGGGCGATGGCCGGTGAGGAAGACGGGCGAACGTCATACTTCATCCCTGGCGAGATTCCACTGTACATCCAGAACATGGAGCGCGGCGACTTCTCGGTCTACCACTGGCCGAGCAGCGGCGGCGCGGACCTGAGCACCACGATGCAGCAGACCTACAACGTCGACCCGCGCATCGGCGAGCTCATCAGGACGCGGGACTTCCGCATCGCGCTCTCGCACACCGTGGACAAGGAAGATCTTAACAGCGTGGTGCTTTCGGGCGTCGGTGTGGTGCAGAACCGGGTCCCACGTCCGAACAACCCGTACTACCCAGGTGATGAGTACCGAATGCTCCATATCGAGCAGGACGTGGCCAAAGCCAACCAGATGCTCGACGGTATCGGCCTGACCGGGCGAGATGCCGATAACTTCCGGATGCACAAGGATGGATCGGGTACGGTCGAGATGACCCTCACGATCGGTGATAACCCGGCAGTCGTGCAGGCCGCCGAGATTCTGAAAGCTGCTTGGGAGGGCGTAGGCATTAAGACCATGATTGACGCTCGTGCCCAAGCGTACAAGATAACGCGCGGAAGCCAGGGCACGTCGTCGATCGCTCGCGACTACTCCGCGTACCAGTACAATCCCTGGATGGTCCAGTGGACGAGTCTGGCGCCCCTGAGCAGGGGTGAGATGGCCGGCGAGATCGGCCAGTGGTACTCTACCAAGGGCCAAGAGGGTATGGCCCCGACGGGTGGCGATCCCGAGTGGCTCCCACTGGCAGGCGCTGGCGAGTTCCCCGCGGACGCGGGCGGCCTGCTGCAGCGATCAGCTGAACTGTGGATCGGTGGCCTTAGCACCAGCAACCTCGATCCAAAGAGGATCGCGGCAGGCAAGGAGATGTTCGCGACCAACGCCGACCAGCTTTGGGCCCTGAACTGTTGTGCATACTCGGGTGTGTTCCGTGGCGTCTACATCAACCGGAACAACTTCCGCAACAAGCCGATCACGCACGAGCGCGACCACAACGGCTTCAGCGCTTGGGCGCGCTTCTTCGAGCACGGCATGGACAACTACCACCACCCGAACAACCGCTCGCAGTACTGCCAGAGCTGGGCATTCGTCCAGGGTGGCAGTCCGTACGACAGGTGCACGAAGAGGGTTTGGTAGTAACGACTAGCAACGGAAGAATAGGTAGCTGAATCAAGACAGGCCCACCGGTCAATGGTGGGCCTGTCTGCTTTAAGGGCGTGAGAGAAAGCACTCAATCGCCTGAGTAGGTGGGACATGTCGAAGACGGGGTCGCGCCGGATGACACGGTTCCTTCTTCAATTACGGAGCAAAAGCTCCATTACGTCCCCTCGATGAAACCGGGCGGAGCGTCCGTCGCGTGAGTCATTACGCCAGGCTCGTAGCGCGGGCCGTCGTAGATCACGCCGCCGTAGATGACCGTCTCCGGCACAATACGCTGCGTACCCACACGTTTCTCGTGCAACACGTCGAGGTACTCGAACCGGCCTTCGTCCAACTCACTGATCGTCACGTCGGCCTTTGCGCTCGGCTTGAGGGTACCGATCACGCCCTCTTGGCGAAGTGCCTTTGCCGGGACGCTCGTGGACATCTCGATCACCTCGTCGAGCGACAGGCCGAGCGCCAGCATCTTCGACATCGTCGTGGGCATGTCGTACGTCGGGCCGTCGACATTCATCCTGTGCACGTCAGTGCTGATCGTGCCGGGTTTGAGGCCCTTTTCAAGGGCATACTCCATCGTACGGAACGCGAACCCCCGTGCGCCGTGTCCGATGTCCAGATACACACCTCGCTCGACGGCATCCCACACGGCGGGCCAGACCTCCCCCCGGTGGTCCCACAGGGGATATCTAAAGGGCGCGTGGAACGTATGGGTAACGATATCGCCCGCATTCATGTAGTCGAGAAGCTGTGGAATGGGCGCTCCGTAGGCCTCCGCCATGAGGATGCCGCCGGCGAAGTCTGCCGCCTCGCGGGCTAAAGGCAGCGTAACGTAGTGCTGCGAGTGGTGGTACTTCATGCCAATGAGCACGTCGTCGTACCGCTTGATGACGGACGCGGCCTCCTCGACGGTCGCAGGGTCAGGGCCGTAGGGCATCGGCATCCGAATTAGCGCGTAGATCCGCGTCTTGGCTTCGGCGATATCCGTCTCCCAATAGTGGGGAAACTCACTCGGAGTCGCCGTCCCGGCGTCGAGGACGGTCGTGCATCCGTTGGCGAGGCTCGTCGTGTCGGCGTCGAGACTCGGTAGCTTCGGGCTGGACACGAAATTATGCGTATGCAGGTCGATGAACCCAGCCGTTACGTGCTTGCCCGTGGCATCGATCACCCTACCGGCATTAGCCTCGTTCAGCCCCACGCCAACCGCGGCGATCTTGTCGCCGGATATTGCAACGTCGGCGATGCCGTGCAGCCCCTGGCTTGGGTCCACCACAGTGCCGTGCCGTATCAGCAGGTCCCACCTCATGAGCGGCCTCCTTGAAGAGTAATCACCTGTCTCGGCCCTGAAAGTCGTTCCTTACGCAACGCTAGGCCCTTCATCCCCAGGTGACCACGCGCTTGTCCGTTTCCGACATCGCGAAGAAGATGCCTTGTGTGATGCGATCGCGGGGGCCGAACATGGGAGCAATGTCATGGAAAATCTCCGGGTGGAAGATGTACAGGTCACCTTCCTGAGGGACGATGGTTGAGAGCGGCGCGCCCTCGACGACCAACGGTGGGTATCCCGTCGCTCCGTCGACCCTTCGAGCGTCGTCCTCAGGCGTCCAGCGGCGCTTGTACACGTGAAGCTCCCCGCCCGATTCTGCCATTTGAAGGCAAACGAGGGCCGAGAACTGCGTGGGGAACTGCGAGACCATCCATCCCTTGAAGTATTCCATGGCGCTGTCGCGGTGCAGAGCCGCAGAGTCGCCCTCCACGGCGATGCGTATCACGGCGTCGGAGTACGGCTCGCCGTCCTCCTCGGGGACGATAACCTCGCGGTCGGGCAGCAGCCTGCCGATCATCTCCCGCACCATGAACCTGGCATCGGGCAAGCCGTCGTACAGGTGCTCGAATTTCCTGTCGGAGAGGCGTGACTCGCGGAAGAAACCCTGCCGGTCCGTTACGTACCGTCCCAACCCAGGCCCGATATAGCGAAGCTCCAGCTTGTCGCCGCCGGTGGTGACGTACTCCTTCACGTCGACCAGCCCGGTCGTGTCGGACTCTATGCGGCGAACGACCTCGGCGCAGTGCTCCAAGGCATAGAACCCCCGAATGACCACCGCCGAGTACTCAAGATCGGCCATCTGCTGCAGGATGTTCGGGTAGTCGCGCGCGACGGCGTCAGGGGTGGTAACTACGATGTTCCAGGTGTCGCCGATCATTGGCCGCCCTCCGCACAATAGGTGCGATCATCCTACACGCAACAGAGCGACTTTGCAGGCCTCAGAGAGGAAAGTGAGCGGCCTAGAGAGAGGACGAGCTATCCAAGCGCCTCGTCGACAGATACGCGGAGGCCCTCCACGGCGACGGACACGATCTCCTGTCCACGAGACATCATACGCTGTTGCCCGTATCCACCGGCATGAGGTTCCGTAAAGACCGAGATCGTCCCGGATTGGACGTCCACCAGCCACGCTTCAGTGATACCGGCCCGCAACACAACCGTCGAGGACGATTTCGTCAGCCTGATTCCGGTCTCGGTCAAGTTGCACGGCATTTCAGGGAGCCCGTGAGGTGATCGACCTGGTCAAGAGGCTTGCCGGTGGACCGGTCGTGTCACGCCCTATAAAGCTGCCTTCTGGGCGTGGCTTCGCTCGCTGCGAGTAGGTGAACCCATAAACGGGGCCCGACGGTTACTATCTGAGCTCGTAGCCGCTTGAGAGGCAGTGTGGCGGTGTCCGGGATGGGTCACTGGGAGAGTTTCCCCACAGCTTACCTGCACTCCGCGAGTTGCTTAGAGGGTGTGTGAGAAGTCTTGGATATGTATTAGAATGGAGGCATGAAACGCAAAGCATACCCCAGCGACCTGACTGATGAACAGTGGAAGATGCTCGCTCCGCTACTCCCGGCAGCCAAAACCGGGGGAAGGCCACGTACTGTAGACCTGCGGGAGGTCGTCAACGGCATCCTATACGTTCTGCGCAACGGTTGCACGTGGCGAGCCATGCCGCATGACCTCCCGCCTTGGGGCAAAAATATGGTGGTATTTTCGGGAGTGGAGAGAGCATGGTACATGGGAACGAGCCAATGACGCTCTCCGAGTCAAGGTTCGGCAGGCCGAGGGGAGGAACCAGACACCTAGCGCTGCTATCATAGACAGCCAGTCGGTCAAGACGACGGAAAAAGGGGGCCTCGTGGCTATGACGCTGGCAAGAAGGTCAACGGTCGAAAGCGACATATCATTGTAGATACCATGGGGTTGCTGCTGGCGGTGGTGGTGGTGGTACATCCTGCCAATATCCAGGATAGGGATGGGGCGAAGCTGGTCGAGTGGGTCTGGGCCCTGACAGGCTGGGCACTCGAGATTGTCAAGCGCCCCAGGGACAGCCACCGTTTTCAAGTGCTGCCGCGAAGATGGGTGGTCGAACGAACATTCGCGTGGCTCAGCAGGTGCCGTCGGATGAGCAAGAGCCTGCCCCGTACTTGATACGGGGACTACGAAGCTCTGTCCGATACAACCGAGGCGTGAACCCATATAGCTATGATTCATCTCATGCTCCGACGCTTAGCACCAACCTAATTTGAACTTCTCACACACCCTCTTAGGCTGAGGGTGAGCATATCCCCTCGCCCTTGAGGGAGAGGGCTAGAGCCTGCCCCGTACTCGATACGGGGGTGAGGGTGATGACTCAGATATCCAGAGCAAGAGAACTGAGAAAACAGTCCACGGACGCCGAGCGCCTTCTATGGTAGAGACTCCGCAATAGGAGGCTGATGGGTCTGAAGTTCAACCGTCACAATTGGCAGATACACCGTAGATTTCGTCTGCAAAGAGCGCAATCTCATCATAGAGATCGATGGAGGACACCACCAAGAACAAGAGTATCGAGTGTCCGAGCAAAGCAGGACAGAATGGCCAAACTCGCGTGGATTCAGCGTGATTCGTTTCTGGAACAACCACGTTCTTAATGATATAGACTCAGTGCTGGAGTCCATTCGGATGACATTGGAGGCGGGGACAACACCCTCACCCTCGCCCTTGAGGGAGAGGGGATACGCACCTCTCTATTCGACTGTCATATTCAAATGGGAACGGCACTAGCTACGGCAAAGGTCAAATGCGACCCTACGCAGGATGAGTGCCTGCCCCATACCCGAACCGGGCTGAACGAACGACAATTTCAATAGACACACAAAAGGAGAAAACTTGGAACATCACATCATCTACAAGAAGGACGGCGTGTACGCGGCGTTTCCGCAGCTCGACCATCTCAAGGACGGGCGAGTCGCCACCGGCTTCTCGATTTCGTTCAAGCGCGACCACCATGTCATCGGCGATTGGACCGTGCTGGCATCCGAGGACGGCGGGCGGACGTGGGAGGCATCTGACGACCCATCAATTCCGCACAACTGGCCCGCCCAGACGCCGCGAGAGTACTCTGACCGGTTCAATGACGTCCTGAATGACGGAACGTACCTCTGCGCCGGCTCCACGGGCTCGGAGGTCTGGGACGAGGAACGCCGCGGAGAGGCCGAGGCGGCGGGAATGCAGGTTTGGCCCCACCCGTGGCTGGAGGGGAAGATCGCCGTCCGAGCGCTGAAGCTGTTCGTCCAGTACTCCGAGGACGAGGGCCGGACGTGGGCCCGAAAAGAATGGCCGGTGCCCGGCTTTCAACAGGTGATGGCGTTCTCGCGGGGCACGATGCTGGAAGACGGCACGGTGCTCGTGCCCGTCTACGGCACGGACACCGACGGCAACGGCAGAAGCATGGTCTGGCGCTCCGGTCCCGACGGGAAGAGAGGCTGGCGACTGCTTTCTCTGGGCGCCCATTCGAAGGACTTGAGCATCAACGAGTCGTCCTTCGTAGAGGTCGAGCCGGGGCGCGTGCTCGCGCTTTCGCGTAACGCGACCGGCCACTTCACGCAGATGTGGTCGGACGACGGAGGGAGGAACTGGTCGGAACCGCTGCTGACCGACATCTGGGGGCCACACTCCCCTCCTCACCTCCTGAGGCTGCGGGACGGGCGCATCCTTTGCACCTACGGCTACCGTCGCGCGCCTATGGGCATCCGCGCCGTCCTGAGCAGCGACGGGGGTGAGACATGGGACACAGAGAATACCGTCTTTCTCCGGAAGGACGGCGGCACACCGACGCAGTCGATGGCGATCACGGACCCTCCCGACCTCGAATCGCTTAGACTCTCAGGGGCGGAGTTCCGGAAACGAGTTGCGGCAGCCGTGATTCGAGGGAGCTACCCATCGGAGAACGCGAGACCCGACCTGGGCTATGCGATCTCGACGCAGCTCGAGGACGGGACGATCCTCTCTGTCTACTACATCACCCTCGACGACGGCATCACCCACTGCGCCTGCACGCGCTGGGCGGCTTGAGTCCGGTATGATGTCACGCGAGGCAGGAAATGAAGAAGCGGGATAAGCTCAGAAAACTGAAGGACGAGGCGCGGAACGTCACGGAAGAGCTAAAGGAGACGGCGGCCTCAAAGGCCGGCCGCGTCAGGGACGCCTCGAAAAAGGTCGGGGATGCCGCCTCATCGACGAAGATAGCCGGCGCGGTGTCTTCCGGGACGAGTGTAGCGCGGGACGCTGCGAAAAAGGCTTCTGAAGCAGGGAATGCGGCAGCGCAACGGCTAGGAATCGACTCGGCCGTGAGTTCCACGCTTTCGACCGGCCAAGCGCTCCTCGCCACCAACCTGTCAAACGAGATAAACGGCCTTGTTCAGAACATGGTCAGCGGGAACGCGACGATATACGACAAGGGGATGGATGCCCGGTATATAGCCACCCACATCGGTGGCGGTCAGCACCGGCTCTTCGATGGCGGGCACACCATCATCGGCGCTTTCAGGGCCGGGCACGCCGCGTCGCCCGACGACAACATCATCCAAGAAGCCCTGGGAACTATGCAGGGGCTTCTCCGGGACGTGAGCACGCCCAGCGGACTCCCACTCGCGAACTGGGACCAGGAAACATTTCGTCAGGTGTCCGAATCGCTCGAAACGAATTTCCATATTCCGAAGGCGTGGTTCTATGACCTGAACACCTACGATGTAGCAGACCTTCTCGGATCTGCAATTGGCATCGTCGCCGTGATCTTTCATTGGAACCGAGGAGACACGGAGGAATTTGCCAAACTCGTTGGGGGCATGGGACTTTCGGCAGTATTCTCAGCCAATCCACTGCTCCTGATTGTCACCGTTGTGGCTATGGCCCGAGCATTTCACATCGCCCGCAAGTCGGGCGAGTACACCGAATTCGTCGACGGCCAGTTCAAGGGCGTCGTCGGAGCAGGAGCAACAATTGGAGCCGTCTCGCTAGTGGGGATCGCAGGAGGTCCGTGGGGAGTTGCCCTCATAGCCGGGCTGGTTGCCGGTATCCTTGTGAACAGGGCAATGAAGGACGTGAGCGTAGTCCAAGTCAGCAAGGTAGTGAGCAGGCAGGCGGTCGTAACCGCGTCCGAAGCGAAAAGGATGATGAGAGAACGCTACGTCGAGGACCCCAGCTTCGGCACTGTCACCGTCACTTTCTGAGCGCCATGGTTGGTGTGAGTACGAATATGGAACGGAACGCCGATGCCGCCATGGTTTCGTAGGACAGGTTTTGCCGAATGGTCATGACCACGCCATAATCGTTCAAATGCAGCGCGCATAGCGGAAGCTGCCCACCGTCATTCCGGCGAAGGCCGGAATCCAGAGAGTCGGTTAGCGAGAACATGGCGGCATTGGCACGAATCGGTACTCGGGAACAATTGGAAGTCTTTAGTAGAGCAAGGGAGGTCCTTCCATGCTGCGAATGAGTCCACCACTAGGAGACCTGCTCCGTCCCGGCGACGATGGGGCTGAGAACAGGGCGCTGCTCGCCAAGCGGGCTGCCGTGATGAACGTAGACACCGTTTCGATCAAGGCGTTTCCCGAATGGAGCGACGACGAGATCCGTGAGGCCAAAGACTGGCTGGACGACAACGGTATTCGCATCGGAGAGGTCGCCCCCTTCTGGCAGGGACGGCACCTCGGCTTTCACGATCCCGCTCTCCACGAAATCGCACTCGCGAGCTACTCGGGGCAGATTCGCATTGCCGCCATGATCGGCGCGCGGTGCGTGGGCTTCGGCTGGGGCAAGGAGTTCGGCTGGGCTTCACCCGATATCTGGTCGGAGGAGACGTGGAAAGCGCGTGTAGCGGCGGTCGCGGAGATGGCCGAGGTGGCAGAGCGGGAAGGTATAGACATAGCGGCGCACCCGCTCTACTTCACGCCGCTCAAGTCGGTGGAGCGCTGCAAGGACCTGCTCGACTCAGTTGGGTCGCCCCGTCTGAAGATCCTGCTCGACCTGGTGAACATGTGCGAGCCGTACATGTACTACCGCACCACCGACCTCGTGAACCACGCCTTCGACGTGCTGGGCGAGCACATTGCTTCGGTACACGCGAAGGACGTGAAGATCGCCGGCGGAGGCATAGGCGGCGGCGCGCAGGCCGAGAAAGGCAATCCCATCGTTCATATCGACGAGGCCGTCCCCGGCACGGGCGTCATGGACTATGAGACCATCATGAGGCGTCTCGGCGGGCTGCCGCAGGACATCACTATGCACGTCGAGCACTTCGAGTACGAGGACACCATCGTGGGCCAGCAGTACATCCGCTCCGTCGCCCGTCAGGTCGGCGTCGAGGTGAACTAGCTCGCCGAGCTTACCCCCTCTCCCGTTCGCGGGAGAGAGCCTGCCCCGTACTCGATACGGGGGTTGGGGTGAGGGTGATGACCAACAGACCCCAGCTGTTTCATACTTTACATACCCCCGTCAGCCAGGCGGCGGAGAGACTGAGTGTGACCAAATGTTGAGGTAGCTCACCGAGCGCCTACGGGTGGCGATTGATCGCAACTGTTCAGACTTCGTGAGAGCGCTCGACACACACCCACCGTCATACCCGCGAAGGCGGGTATCCAGAGGGGTGGGGGTGTTGCTCTCATCAACTCTGAACACTTACGATTTGTCCCTCACCCCTCCAACGCCCCTTCGAGGTAGCGGCGGAAGTCGTCGGGCTCGTGGATGAGGGCCTGTATCTCCACGGACGGGATCCTGTAGGGGTCTGTCTCCTTGGTCGCATAGCGGGCGGCCATGGGCGGGCCGCCGTCGGCCTCGTCCTCACCGGGAACGCCGACGAGATCGGCATAACGAATGACGCGCCCGTCGGCCTTGTACTCCGAGCCGATGATCCACAGTCTGCCGAACCGATAGCGCTTCTTGACCTCGGCCTCGGCGATGCTGCTCCAACTCGTGCCGGTGAAGGCGAAGTCCTTTGGCCGAAAGCCGAGGTATCGCTCGATGAGCTCGTTGCACCGGTCGAGCTCAATCGCCATGCGCTCGCCGGTGGGGTCCTCCTGGCTGAGGTCGGACAGGTTCGGGTGGCTCACGGTGTGCGCCCCGATCGACCAGCCCAACTCACGCAACTCGCCGATCTCTTCCCATGTCATGTGATCCTCGGGGCTGTCATCCCACGGAAGGTCGTGGTCGTACTCGCGATCGTACGGGCGGGTGTACATGAAGAGGTTGCCGACGTAGCCGTACTTGGCGAGCGTGTCGTGCGTCTCGTAGCGCATGTTCTTAACCGGATGGTCGAAGTCGATCATGATCGGTCGGTCGGGCAGCGTTCCGGAACCGTCCCGCCAAGCGGCGTACTGATCGTAGACGATGGACGAAAAGCCCATCTCGCTTGCCACGCCCATCAGGGCGTCGAGCCTCTCGACCGGGAGGGGCTTCTCCCCGTCGTCCCGAATGCCGTGACACATGGTGATTGGAATCCTCATTCGTTGCCTCCTCAACAATTGCTAGGGATTGACTGGGCCAGCATAACACGGAGTGGGAACGCGTACCCGTGGCAGACCCTGTAAGATCGCCGAGGACCTTGTCATACCTACGGATGGGATTACGGAATGATGTCTATACAAAACAATTCCATTATGGTACATTGAGGCATCCGTCGATGGATGCGCCGCGTGATCTTCTGCGGAAGGAATCCACTCGCGCGGCGGAACGAAAGGAGGCGTTGATGAAAATTGAATATCGAGGGGTGACCCTCACCTAGATAAGGCAAAGACCTGAGCGCGCCGGCTTCGCGGAGCTGTCGCGCAGGGTCGATGTCTTCAGAAGGCAGTCGGGTGCTCTTGGTTTCCCGGATTCGGCCAACCGGGACCGGAACATCCGGCTGTCTTTTCTTTTGTAGCGGTAGGGGCGATTCGCGAATCGCCCCTACGGGAGATTGGACGGGGGTTATTTTCAGAGGAATCCCTCATGCCGGTTGTCACCGACACCACCAATCATGAAAATGGCGGTAGCGAATCGCCCCCAACGGGAGATTGGACGGGGGTTATTTTCAGGGTAATGACAGGTGGTTACGCCGATTGCTCGAAGGTCTTCTCTTGCCGGTGTGTCGAAGAAGCCCGACGGGTGACAACCCCGCAGCGTTGCTTTACCATCGGGGCGCTCGGAAACTGAACTGACGGGGGTGTCGAATGGAAGGGCCGCGCGCGTGCACAGCGGAGGACTTCGAGGAGACGATGGCGCTCCTCAACAGCATCTTCAGGGCGGGCTCCGATCAGAGGCTGCAGACCGACTACCCTCTCGTCTTCAGGCCATCGAGATTCGAGTACATGCGGATCATCAAGGAGGACGGCAAGGTCGTCGCGCACGTTCCGGTCGCTCCCCGCGAGGTGATCGTCAACGACGACCGCATGACCGTCGGCATCATCAGCCCCACGGGGACGCACCCCGACTACCGGCATCGCGGACACGGCACTCGGTGTCTCCGCGACTGCCTGCGGCTCATGAACGAGAACGACTGGCCGGTCTCCGTGCTGTGGACACGGGAGGCGACGTTCCCGTTCTACCAGAACTCCGGGTACGAGCCCGTCGGGCCTCAGGCGCGGGGCTATCCGCTGAATCCCAGCGAGTACGTGAAGTTCCGGCGAGGAGCGTATGACATATCACTGTACAACCCACAGAATCCCGACCATCTCGACACCGTCATGGCAATTCACGAGGACGAGCCGCTTCGCATCGGACGGACGCGGGACGACTACGAGCACTACTTCAACCTTCACAAGATGAGCACCCTGCTTGCCCATGAGAACGGTCGCATCGCGGCGTACCTGATGCTAGCGCGCGGGAGGAACAAGCCGGGCTTCGTGGAGGGAGGCGGCGACGCGGTGGCGCTGGAGGCGCTGTACCACCAGGCGCTCGTGCTGGGGACTGCCGGCGATTCCGCATACGCGGTGGTTCCGCTGAATCCGACCTCGTTCGGGGACGTGCTGGAGGCGCGGAAGCCGGGAACGTCGGTGCTGGACACCGAGTCTGATATCGGGTTCCAGATGATGCGGGTGAATTCTCTGTCCAGCCTGGTAAGCAAGATCACCGGCCATCTTCGGGAGAGAAGCGCGGCGGGCGTCCAGGGAACGGTGTGTCTCGTGTGCGTGGACGACGGCGACGCCGTGACGATCACTCTGCGGAACGGTGACGCGGAAGTCTCACCGAAACGATCGGGTGAAGCGGTCGAGTTGACGCGGAGGCAGTTGACCAAGCTCATCTTCGGTCCGCATCCGGCGGCAGACCCAATCACGGCCGACGGGGAAGCGGGCGAGGTGCTGGACGCGATCTTCCCGTTCTACTTCCCCGTGTGGGAACTCGACCACTCGTAGGGGGAGCCCCCTCTCTGTGTCTCGCCCCGGCGGGGTAGAGAATTTTGTATAGGGGGCAGCCGAATGGACTGGAGGTTTCGCCTACCCACCTACCCGAACTGGTATTCGCGGGTGCCCGCGATGAGGGCGAGAACCCTGCCAGTGACCCGCGAGGCGTTGGCGAAGTCCTCGGGCGACTGCCATGCGACCGACCCGCCCTCGCCCGCGACGTACTCGACCAGCTCTTGCCGGGTCTTGTCCTTGACGGAGAGAGGGCCCATGAGATCAAGGCAGTGGTCGACGAGTTCGTCGGCGTTCATGGCCGTCCCGTTCGACGCGGCGACTCGGCGGATGATGTCCTGAACGCCCGGTAGGGACGTGTCGCTGAACTTGTCCGACATGAAGTTGACGCGCCGGACGAGAGCGCCGCTGTTGATCCACTCGTGACCGGTATGCCACCCCTCGACGCTGGGGGGATCGTGCAGGCTCTGGCCCATGAACATCGGCTCCAGGGCGACGTCTTCCCAGTCGGGGTGCGGCTCCGACAGCGCTCCGGTCACCCTGAGCGTGCCGGCCACGACCTCGGCGGGGTTTCGGACGTGTTGGTACATGGAATCCTTGAAGAAGTCCGACGTTAAAATGGTCCGCAGAACGGGCTTGATCTCGTAGTCGCTCTTGACGAAAGACTCGCAGATAGTCCTGATGGCCTCCGGGTTGCGCGGAGGCTCGATCGGCCATGCGGGGACCTGCGGCTCGTCCGCCACGAAGAAGTTGTAGAGATGGCGCGCGATGAAGACGTGGCACGCGGGCTGCCGGACGATGATGTCTATGACATCGAAACCGTCGAACTTGCCGGAGTGCCCCAGGTAGTCCTTCTCGGCGCCGTCGTGATCCTGGGGGTGGAACTCGTAGTTCCACAGGTGGGGGCCCCAGAGCAGCCAGTGTATCTTGGTGTCGAAGGCCCAGCCTGTGAAGGCGCGGGATGCCTCGAAGACGTCCTTTTCGGTGTAGTTGCCGATGCCCAGGGAGAACAGCTCCATGAGCTCGCGGCCCCAGTTCTCGTTGGGCGCTCGCTTGTGGTTCTCCTGGTTGTCGAGCCAGTAGAGCATCGTCGGGTTCTGCGCCAGGCGGACGAGGAGATCGCGGTAGTTGCCCAGACCGTGCTCGCGGAACATGCCGATCTGGTCCTGAATCTCGTAGGCGCTCTCGACCTTGTTGTCGCCGGTGGCGAAGACCTGGTGCCAGAACAGCCCCATCTTCTCCTCGAGCGGGCGCTCGCTGTTCACCATGCGGTACAGCCAGTTCACCGAGGCGTGGTTGACCTTCGGCGGCCGCTCGGAGTCGGGATGGTACCGGTAGAGGAGGTACTCATCGACCTCCGGCTGCTCGTCGGGGTTGAGGAGCCATTCGACGGTCGCGTCGTAGCCTTCGTCGGCCCGCCGCTCGATTTCGTCGCGGGCCGCGCCGAACCCCGCGCGCCGCAGAAGGTGTGCCATCAGGGCGATTTCTTGCTTCGTAGCCATAGTTTCTACCTTAGCTTGAGGTACGAATTAGTGTAGTTTGGCCCCTATGGCGTGTCAACTGGACGTATAATGACGAACCTGCGTAAATTCGATTCGGGGCACGGCTACTGACATGCCTAAACCCCTACCATAGGGATTCCCGCTTTAGGAGACACTTGCGAAACTCGCCAAAGGACTTGTCATTCCGAGCGCAGCGAGGAATCTAAAATGTTATGCCGACCTTTCACGGCGCAGGTCCAGTACGATGCCTGTCCTCGAAGCAAGGACTCTTGATTCCTCACTTCGCTCCGCTGCGTTCGGAATGACAGTGTTCGGAGTGATGCAAAGGCCTCCGTTCGCGGGAATGACGATAGAGGGCAGTAACCGCTCACGATACTTGACCACCTGACAAGACGAGATGGACTACAACCCCAGGAGACGTAAGTGAAGCACGGCGTAGATTTCCCCCCGTTCGAAGAGTTCGCCGACCCGCGATTCATGGCGGAGGTGGCGTATGAGGCCGAGCAGGCCGGATGGGACGGCGTGTTCACCTGGGACCACGTCTGGCTGGGCATGAGCGAGCCGTTCGTCGACCCGTGGGTGGCCCTTTCCGCCATAGCTGCCCGCACCGAGCGCATCCGCATCGGGGCGATGGTGACGCCGCTGGCTCGGCGGCGGCCATGGCAGGTGGCGCGTACGACCGTGTCGCTCGACCACCTCTCCAACGGCAGGCTGATCTTCGGGGCTGGACTCGGCAGCCCAACCGACACGGAGTTCGCCGCGTTTGGCGAGGAGACCGACAATAAGCTTCGGGCGCGAAAGCTGGACGAGGGTCTCGACGTGTTGGCGGGGCTCTGGAGCGGCGAGCCGTTCTCGTATGAGGGGGAGGAGTACCGCATCGACGACGTGACGTTCCAGCCGGCACCCGTGCAGCACCCGCGCATACCCGTATGGGTGGGAGGTCAGTGGCCGAACCGTGCGCCGTTCCGCAGGGCGGCACGATGGGACGGCGCGATCCCCATCGCCAACGACGGCAGGACGCCCATCACGCCGGACATCCTCCGGGAGATAGGCGACCTCATCAGAGCGCACCGAACGAGCGACGAGCCGTTCGACATGGTTGTCGGAGTCGGGAATGCGATGGACGATCCGTCAGAGATAGCGGACCGCGTCGCCGCCCTGGAGGACGCGGGCTTGACGTGGGCGATTCACAGCTTCGGCTCCTGGGCCGGGAGCTTGGACGAGCGCCAGAGTCGGATTCGGCAGGGTCCCCCGCGGTAACTAGTACCGGTTCCATATGTATTTGACAAATATAAGAAGTAGGTTAGTATTGTGTATGATCCTATAGGGAGGACATACGAAGACATGCCTGCTCTCAAGTACAAGGTGGAGTTGAACGAGTCGGAACGGACACATCTCAAAGAGATCGCGAGTCGTGGGGAGACTTCTGTCCGTAAGGTCAAGCGAGCGCTGGTGTTGCTTAAGGCAGACGAAGGTCTGATCGACCGTGACATCGCCAGCGGTCTATTGATAAGCACATCCACGGTGGGACGTGTGCGCACGCGGTTTGTGAAGGAGGGACTCGACTGTGCGATCAATGAACGCACGCGACCGGGACAGAAGCGCAAGTTGGACGGCAGACAGGAAGCGCATCTGATAGCCATCGCGTGCAGCGATGCACCCGAAGGACACGCGGACTGGACGCTGCAACTAATTGCCGACAAGGCGGTGGCGATGGGGTTTGCCGAGAGCATCTCCCTCGAGACGGTGCGCCAGATACTAAAAAAAACGAACTCAAACCGTGGAAGAAGAAGGAGTGGTGCATCCCCGAGGTGAGCGGAGAGTTCGTGGCTCGAATGGAGGACGTGCTGGACCTGTACCATCAAGACTACGACCCGGACCATCCCGTGGTCTGCTTCGACGAGACATCCAAGCAGTTGGTGGCTGATAAGAGGCCCGCTATCAGGGCCAAGCCGGGTCGGGTGGAACGATATGACTACGAGTACAAGCGAAACGGGACACGAAACCTGTTCATGTTCTGTGAGCCGAAAGCTGGTTGGAGGCATGTCGAGGTGACCGAGCAACGCACTGCTGTGGACTTCGCTCATCAGATGAGATGGCTGGTTGATGAGGCATATCCTCACACCGAGACGATACGGCTGGTGCTGGACAATCTCAACACTCACAAGCTGGGTTCGTTGTACGATGCCTTCGAGCCAGTCGAAGCGCGGCGCATCGCCAAACGCCTGGAGTTTCACTACACACCCCTACACGGCAGTTGGCTGAATATGGCTGAGATAGAGTTGAGCGTCTTGAGCAACCAGTGTCTCAACCGTCGAATCAGCGACGAGGTGGTACTGAAACGAGAGGTCTTGGCGCTGGAACGTGAACGCAATGAGGCTGTCGCCGTCATTGACTGGCGCTTCTCCACTCAGGACGCTCGCACTAAACTTCAACATATCTATCCATCATATTCAGATTGAACCGGTACTAGTACTCAGTCAACTTGAATATGATGAACAGGCAGATGCCGATTTATCCCCTCTCCCGTCGTGGGAGAGGGCTAGGGTGAGGGTGAATCGTAATATCAAAACCATGTTGACATGGTAGCTAGTGGTTCAACATGATTGTATTGACGGGTACCTAATGCCAGTTCATTCCGACTACGTGCCATGCCTGTGACACAGTTCACAACCCGTCATTCCTGCGAAGGCAGGAATCCAGAAAGTCTGATAAGGCGAGTGCACAGCCATATTGCTCCAATCTCGCCTACCCATCATTTCAAAGATTTCGGTCCACTAGTGTCATGAGTCGTAAGTAGGCAGTATAATAATGGGCATGAGTTGACTCTGTTGTAGGAGGAAGTCATGCCCCGTGGTAGACCGTTGGCACCGTTGGAGATCGGCATAGAGGAGCGAGAAACCCTGGAGAGATTGGTCGCGCGTCGGAAGACGGCGCAAGCGCTGGCCCAACGCGCCCGGTTGATACTTGGCTGCGCCGAAGGTAAGTCCAACAAGACAGTGAGTGCTCAAGTGGGGCTCTCTCCCCAGACCGTGGGGAAGTGGCGTCGTCGGTTTCTCGAAAGAGGCTTGGATGGGCTCTTGGACGAACCGAGGCCCGGCGCTCCCCGCAAGATCACCGACGCCGACGTCGAGAAAGTCGTCACTCTGACACTGGAAACGACACCTGACGACGCTACTCACTGGAGCACTCGTTCGATGGCCAGACGCACCGGCATGAGCCAGAGCGCCATAAGCCGTATCTGGAGAGCGTTCTCTCTTCAACCTCATCGCACAGAGACCTTCAAGCTGTCCACCGATCCTCTCTTCATCGAGAAGGTCCGAGACATCGTGGGACTGTACCTCAACCCACCGGACAAGGCTCTTGTACTGTGCGTAGACGAAAAATCGGGTATCCAAGCGCTGGACCGTACCGCGCCTTTGTTGCCCATGCGTCCAGGCCAAGTCGAGAGACGTACTCACGACTACGCTCGGCACGGAACCACCGACCTGTTCGCGGCCCTTGACGTAGCTACTGGCAGGGTGATCGGCTCCTGCCAACGGCGCCATCGTTCGGTGGAGTTCCGCAAGTTCCTTGACAAGATCGATGACTCTGTACCCCCAGACCTCGATGTGCACATCATCCTCGACAACTCCTCAACCCACAAGACCGCGCTTATCCAACGATGGCTGGTTAAGCGGCCCCGTTACCATCTCCACTTCACTCCCACCAGTTCATCATGGCTCAATCTTGTGGAGCGCTGGTTCGCCGCGCTGACGGACAAGCAGCTCAGACGGGGTGTCCACCGCAGTACACGCGAGCTTGAGGAAGCGATCCTTCACTACATCGAGTCTACCTGTGCCGATCCCAAGCCTTTCCGATGGACAAAAACGGCTGACGAAATCCTAGCCTCACTAGCAAGATATTGCATGCGAACTTATGACTCAGGACACTAGTGTCATGAGTCGTAAGTAGGCAGTATAATAATGGGCATGAGTTGACTCTGTTGTAGGAGGAAGTCATGCCCCGTGGTAGACCGTTGGCACCGTTGGAGATCGGCATAGAGGAGCGAGAAACCCTGGAGAGATTGGTCGCGCGTCGGAAGACGGCGCAAGCGCTGGCCCAACGCGCCCGGTTGATACTTGGCTGCGCCGAAGGTAAGTCCAACAAGACAGTGAGTGCTCAAGTGGGGCTCTCTCCCCAGACCGTGGGGAAGTGGCGTCGTCGGTTTCTCGAAAGAGGCTTGGATGGGCTCTTGGACGAACCGAGGCCCGGCGCTCCCCGCAAGATCACCGACGCCGACGTCGAGAAAGTCGTCACTCTGACACTGGAAACGACACCTGACGACGCTACTCACTGGAGCACTCGTTCGATGGCCAGACGCACCGGCATGAGCCAGAGCGCCATAAGCCGTATCTGGAGAGCGTTCTCTCTTCAACCTCATCGCACAGAGACCTTCAAGCTGTCCACCGATCCTCTCTTCATCGAGAAGGTCCGAGACATCGTGGGACTGTACCTCAACCCACCGGACAAGGCTCTTGTACTGTGCGTAGACGAAAAATCGGGTATCCAAGCGCTGGACCGTACCGCGCCTTTGTTGCCCATGCGTCCAGGCCAAGTCGAGAGACGTACTCACGACTACGCTCGGCACGGAACCACCGACCTGTTCGCGGCCCTTGACGTAGCTACTGGCAGGGTGATCGGCTCCTGCCAACGGCGCCATCGTTCGGTGGAGTTCCGCAAGTTCCTTGACAAGATCGATGACTCTGTACCCCCAGACCTCGATGTGCACATCATCCTCGACAACTCCTCAACCCACAAGACCGCGCTTATCCAACGATGGCTGGTTAAGCGGCCCCGTTACCATCTCCACTTCACTCCCACCAGTTCATCATGGCTCAATCTTGTGGAGCGCTGGTTCGCCGCGCTGACGGACAAGCAGCTCAGACGGGGTGTCCACCGCAGTACACGCGAGCTTGAGGAAGCGATCCTTCACTACATCGAGTCTACCTGTGCCGATCCCAAGCCTTTCCGATGGACAAAAACGGCTGACGAAATCCTAGCCTCACTAGCAAGATATTGCATGCGAACTTATGACTCAGGACACTAGGTAGTGTTGACATTTCCCGTCATTCCCGCGAACAGCCCGCCCCGTACCCCGATACGGGGCAGGAATCCACAAGTCCTCCCCTCCGCGCTCCCCGTGCCCTCCGCGGTGAATCCCCCTCCCACAGGCAACACAAAACGCGCTTTTGACAGATCCCCAGACCACCCTTAACATAGAACACATGAACTATTACAACTATTACAAAGACCTCCGGCTCGACGAACTCGGCATCGCCTCCGACGAGGAGGCCGAGGAACTGGAATTTGAGCTGGCAGTGCGCTTCGAGGAGTTCACCCCCAAAGACCGCAAGACCTGGCTGCAGCAGAACACCTATCTGGAATTCTTCTCGCGGATCGGCACGGTCAGCTCCGCCGCCCGAGAATCAGGCGTCACCGTCTACAAGGCCCAGACTTGGAAGTTCGACAACGTGCTCGGCTTCACGCGCAGGCTCGAGGTAGCCGACCTCACGTTCAACGACAGGCTTAAGGAAAAGGCCCTGCGGCGCGCCAGCGACCCGAAAGCCCCCGCGACGCTGCTCATCGAGCTGCTCCGCGCATACATCCCGGAGGAATTCTCCAGAAACGGCCACAAATGCGACACATCGAAGGCCGACGAGCTGCTCCGCCACTTCCGGGAAGACGCCCGCCGTGAATTGGAGGCCGGTCACCCCAGACTCCGCAAAATCGCCGAGGGCGCTGAAAACGCATACCCCGATGACGACCGCGACCTTTCCTATTCCCATCTCTCCCCCGCCGGGGAGCCTTCGAATTCCCATCTCTCCCCCGCCGGGGAAGACTCAGACTACTCCCATCTCTCCCCCGCCGGGGAGCCTTCGAATTCCCATCTCTCCCCCGCCGGGGGAGAGACACAGAGAGGGGGGCTCTCCCGCGCCCAGCGCCGAGAGCAACTCCGCCAACAAAGAAAGGCCGAAAAGAAAAACACCTTTCCCGTAAAGCGCTTCTAACGCGAACCGAATGCCCCTACGCCCACACGCCAAGTAAAGTTACGGAAAGTTACCAAATGTTACACATTCACAGTCCCGCGCTCCCCCGGCGCCCTCCGCGGTGAGTCCCCACACCCTACGCAATACTTTCTACTTTCTTCCTCACTTGTCGCGATTTGTCGCCAAATGTCGCACATTCGAGGAAAATTCGCGTGGACGGGTGGTCGCGCCACACCATCCGGTCTCCCCACGATCGCAGAGCGAGTTCGCTGAGAATTCGAGCCCGTCGCTCAGGACTTTCCGGCGCAGCAAGTGCTTGAATCACGAGTGCGCCCGTTTTCCGCCGTGCTTGATAGGTGAGGATGGGGTAATATGACGGCGGCGTTTCAGGAACGGCTTTATGCGAAGGAGCAGCACATGGCGCGTGAACAGCTTCGATTTCTGGTGGTGATGGCGCATCCGCATGACTTTACGCACGTGGCGGGGACATGCGGGGTACATACGGGTCTGGGGGACGAGGTGACGTGGGTCTCGATGACGTCCGGCAGGATGACTCACAACGAGCGACTTGCGGACGAGCTCATGAAGCCCGAGAGCGAGCAGGACCCGGCCATAGTCAACCAGTCGGCGGAGAGCTACGCGGCCGAGAAGGCGGCGGAGCTCAAGCAGGTCGGGGCGCTGTTCGGAGTTACCGACGTGCGAGTCCTTCAGTTCACGGACAAGCCGTTCGTGGTGGAGCGCCAGCCGGACTCCATCGAGGTAATGCGAGAGCTGATCCTTGAGACCCGCCCGCACGTGATTCTGGCGCAGAGTCCGTTCGTCGACCGGCATCACGGTATGGCCTCGGCCACGAAGAACGATCATACGGAGACCGGAATGGCCACGATGGAGGCCAAGCTGCTCGCGCAGCTGCCGCGATACGGGCAGCGAACGTCGCCGCATACGGTGCCGGCAACGTTCTTCCCCGGCATCTACTTCCCGCGCGAGTACTGGGACTTCGCCGTCGACGTGACGGACCAGATAGACGCGCGCAAGAAGGCCGAGGCGCTCTACAAGTCGCAGGGCCACGACGAAGAGTACGCCGCCCGCCGCGTGGAGATATCCGTGGGCCACCAAGGCATGTCGTCGGGCGTCCCCTACGCCGAAGGGTACGTACAGGAGAACGCTCCGACCGTTCCTCACATCGAACTGTCGCCCTACACGCTCCGCAAGGGTACCGAGACGCGCGCCGACACCATGCGCTCGATTGCGGGAAAGAGGTAGGAACCCCCTCTCAGTGGCTCTCCCCTGCGAGGGCTGTCCAACATACCCCCTCTCCCGTTCGCGGGAGAGAGCCTGCCCCGTACTCGATACGGGGGCTGGGGTGAGGGCGATGTACCCAGCGGGGAGCGATTCTTGTAAACGGCGGAAAGACGTAGGGGCAGGTTTCAAACCTGCCCCTACAATTCTCGCGGCCGATTACGCCAAAATCGGCGCTAGCTCGTCGGGACGGGCTCCATCGGGAGCTTTTGCTCCTCCATCTCGGCGAGGGCGCGGTTGAGGGCGTTCATGTAGGCCCTGGCGCTGGCGACGATGATGTCGGTGTCGGAGCCGCGTCCGACGAAGGTGTTGCCGTTCTGCCGGATGCGGATGGTCACGTCGCCGAGCGCGTCGACGCCCTCGGTGACCGCGTCCACTCGGAACTCGGTCAGGGTGTTCGGCACGCCGACGATGCGGTTGATGGCCTGGTAGACGGCGTCCACGGGTCCGGCGCCGGTCGCGGCGTCGGTAACGGTCTCGCCGTCGGGATTGACGAGCTGCACGGTCGCGGTGGGAATCTCGCCGTTGCCGCACGTGACCTGCACGCGCTCCATCTTGTAGACCTGAACGACGTCCTGCCGGCGGCGCTGGCTGGACATCAGGGACATGAGGTCGGCGTCGGTCACCTCGCGCTTGCGGTCGGCCAGCTCCTTGAAGTTCTGGAACGCCAGGTCGAGCTGCGACTGGTCGAGATTGAAGCCCAGCTCCTCGAGACGGGAGCGGAGTCCGGCGCGTCCGCTCAGCTTGCCCAGCACGAGGCTGCTGCTCGGCCAGCCCACGGTCTGCGGGTCCATGATCTCGAAGGTGGTGCGGGACTTGATGACGCCGTCCTGGTGGATGCCGGAGGCGTGTCGGAAGGCGTTCGCACCGACGATGGCCTTGTTGGGCTGGACGGGGAACCCGGTGATGTCGCTTACGAGTCGGCTCGTGCGGTAGATCTGCCGCGTGTCGATGTTGGTCGTCACACCGAGGGCGTCGCCGCGGGTCTCGATGGTCATGATGACCTCTTCGAGGGAGGCGTTGCCCGCGCGCTCGCCGAGGCCGTTGATGCATCCCTCCACCTGTCGAGCGCCTTCTATGACGGCCGCGATGCTGTTCGGCGCGGCGTTTCCCAGGTCGTTGTGGCAGTGGACGCTGATGATGGCCTTGTCGATGTTGGGGACGTTCTCCTTGATGAGGCGGATGCGCTCGGCGAACTCTGACGGGAGCGCGTAGCCGACGGTATCGGGGATGTTCACGGTGGTCGCGCCGGCGTTGATGCAGGCCTCGAGCATCCGGTACAGGTACTCGATGTCGGTGCGTGTGGCGTCCATCGGCGAGAACTCGACGTTGTCGCAGAGGTTCCGCGCGCGTTCGACGGACGAGACGGCCTGATCGAGCACCTCTTCCGGGTTCTTGCGCAGCAGGTCCATCAGGTGGCTGTCGGAGCTTGATATGAAGGTGTGGATGCGGGGTCGGGCGGCTCCCTCGATTGCGTCCCAAGCGGCATCGATGTCGCCGGGCACGCAGCGTGCCAGGGAAGCGATTGTCGGTGTGCGCACCTCCCTGGCGATGGCGGAGACCGCCTCGAAGTCGCCGGGCGAGCTTGCGGCGAATCCTGCCTCGATGATGTCCACGCCGAGGCGCTCGAGCTGACGGGCGATCTCCATCTTCTCGTCGAGGGTCAGGCCGATCCCCGCCGACTGCTCGCCGTCTCGCAGCGTGGTATCGAAGATCAGTACGTTTTCTTTGGTTGCCATGGTGTTTCTCCCTTGTGCGGTAGGCTTGTTCGTGTCTCTAACCCCTTGGTCGGTTAGTGATGGGCCGTTACCTAAGGGCGCCGCAGTCCGCCATGCCTAGCCCTTCCAGGACCCGACAACTCCGGCGAACTACGTTGTATTTCTCCGTTGTGTGCATATTGATTCTCGCTACAATTTAGATATTGTCGAAGACTCCCTGAAACAGCCCGTCGTCGTTGCATCGAACCTCTATCGTCCTGTTGACGGCTTCCTTGTTGATGGGACCGTAGATATGCGGGAACTTCTCTTTGCCACCCTGCTCGTATCTCGTCTCAGGGTTCAGTTTGGTAGGCATTAGCTCCAAGAGCACCAGATCATCCCTGCCCCGGAAGTGATGTCCGGCAACCGGCTCCAACTGGTGTTGTTCCGAGCAGTGTATGAATCCATCCTCCTTGTATCGATTGGGAGCGTATATCGGCAGGTGGGCCTGTGACTCCCATTCGGACGTTATCGCGATGTGATAGATCACTTTCTCAGTAGAGTCTCTTGCCCATGCTTATGCGGTCTTCGACCGAGAAGCCGAGTTTTTCGTAGAACTCGACGACGCCGGAATTTGAGGCCACCACCTGAAGGTTTACTTTCAGGCATCCGAGGGTCTTTAGCTCCTGCTCGATGTTGTTTATCAATGCCGATCCGATACCTCTGTGTCGCTCGCGGTCGTCGACTGCCAGCGAGTAGACCCAACCGCGGTGACCGTCGTAGCCACCCATCACGGTGCCGACGATCTTGCCGTCCTCTACGGCGACCAGGAACAGGTCGGGGTCGCGGGAGGTCTTTCGTTCAATTGATGCCAACGGGTCGTTGTATGGCCCATCGTAGTTGAAGACGTCTGTCCACAGGGCGACGACTCCACTTGTGTCGGTTTCAACGAACCTCCGGATTTCGAATGCCTTCTCCCATAGCTAGTTTGCCTCCTTTAGGCTGTTAGTCCGCGTCCTTTAGGAAACTCATCATGCCGCGGAGCTCGGCGCCGACCTTTTCGATGGAGTGCTCTGCCGCCTCCTTGCGAAGCTGGGTGAAGCGGTGGCGTCCTTCGTCGTTCTCTGCTATCCACTCGCGGGCGAAGCTGCCGTCCTGAACGGCCTCGAGGACCTTCTTCATGTTTTCTTTCACGTGCTCGTCGACGACGACCGGCCCGCGTGTCAGGTCTCCGTACTCTGCCGTGTCGCTGATGGAGTAGCGCATGTACTCCATGCCGCCCTGGTAGAGCAGGTCAACGATGAGCTTGAGCTCGTGCATGCACTCGAAGTAGGCCGACTCCGGCTGGTATCCCGCCTCGACGAGCGTCTCATAGCCTGCCTTGATGAGGGCGGTGACGCCGCCGCACAGGATGGTCTGCTCGCCGAAGAGGTCGGTCTCGGTCTCCTCTTTGAAGGTCGTCGTGAGCACCCCGGCCCGCGTGCATCCGACTCCCCTTGCGTAGGCAAGGCCGATATCGTGGGCTGAACCGGAGGCGTCCTGGTGAATCGCCAGCAAGCCGGGTACGCCGGAGCCTCGCGTGAAGACCTCGCGCATCCTATGGCCGGGGGCTTTCGGCGCGACCATCGAGACGTCGATGTTTTCCGCCGGCACGATCGTGCCGTAGTGGATGTTGAATCCGTGCGCGAACATCAGGGTCTTTCCGGCGCCGAGGTGAGGTGCGATCTCCTGCTTGTAGACATCGGCCTGGAGGTGGTCGGGGATGAGCACCATGACGATGTCCGACTCTTCGGCGGTCTCGTTGACGGCGCCGACGCGCAGTCCGTCGGCCTCAGCCTTCTCACGGCTCTTGCTCCCCTCGTAAAGGCCGACCATGACGTTGAGGCCGTTGTCCTTGCAATTGAGGGCGTGGGCGTGGCCCTGGCTTCCATATCCGATTATGCCGATGGTCTTGTCCTCCAAGAGGGACAGGTCGGCGTCGTTGTCGTAGTACATCTCTGCTGGCATTTTTTGTATGGGCTCCGTTTAGTTGGTTTTCGTTTACACCGATGCCGCCTCGCCCCAGCTGCGGCTTTTGCTACCGGCTTGCTGATCGTGGAGGTGGCCTATCCACCGCTCCATGACGATGGTGCCGGTACGCATGACCTCCATGATGCCGAACCGTTTCACGAGGCCAAGGAGGGACTCGATCTTATCCTGGTCGCCGGTGACCTCGACGATCAGGTGGTCGGGGGAGACGCCCGCGATCTTGGCGTTGAAAATCTCGACTATCTGGATGATCTCCGAGCGGGTCTCGCTGGTGGCCCTGATCTTGATGAGGGCGAGCTCGCGGGATACCACGTTGTCACTCGACACCTCGGAGACGCGGATCACGTCGATGAGCTTGTGCAGGTGCTTGTTGACCTGCTCGATGGTGCGCTTGTCACCCTCGACGACGAAGGTCATTCGCGAGAGGTCGGGCTCTTCGCTGTGGCCGACGGCGAGGCTGACGATGTTGAACCCGCGCCGCCGGAACATGCTCGACACTCGATTGAGGACGCCGGGCTTGTCTCGAACGAGGGCCGTAATGGTGTGCTGCTGCGCGGTACGAGTACCGTTCATGGTCATCGTGCCACCTCCTGCGGTGCGAAGTCAGGCTCCTCGACGAGGTCCTCGATGGTGCCCCCGGCCTTAATCATGGGGTAGACGCGCTCTTCTTCCTCGACGATGAAGTCGATGACAACCGGCCCGTCGTGGGCCATGGCCTCTTCGATGGCCCCGCGCACCTGAACCTTGTCGGTCACGCGCATGGCCTTGATTCCGAAGGCCTCTGCGAGCTTCACGAAGTCGGGATTGGCGGTGTAGGCCGTGGCGACGTAGCTCTTGTCGTAGAAGAACTCCTGCCACTGGTGGACCATTCCGAGCACGTTGTTGTTGATGATGGCGAACTTCACGGGCAGACGGTTCTCGACGATGGTGGCGAGCTCGCACATGGTCATCTGGAACCCGCCGTCTCCGGCCACCGACCACACGGCCTTGCCGGGCGCGCCGACCTGCACGCCCATCGCGCCGGGCACCTCGTAGCCCATCGCGCCGGAGCCGCCCGACGTGATGAAGGTGCACGGGTACTTGTAGGTGAAGTGCTGGGCGGCCCACATCTGGTGCTGGCCGACGCCGGTCACCACGACGGCGTCGCCGTTCGTCACCTCGGACAGCTCCTTTACGATGAGCTGTGGGAGGAGCTGCTCGGCGTCGCGGATGACGTGGGAAGGATGTTCCGCCTTCAACTCCTCGATGCGGTGGAGCCAATCGGTGTGAGTGTTTTCCCTGACCTGCGGATTCAGCTTCGTCAGCACCCGCTTGAGGTCTCCCACGATTGGCACATCGACCTCGATATTCTTGCCGATTTCCGAGGGGTCGATGTCTATGTGGATCTTCTTGGACTTCAGGGCGAAAGCGCTCGGCTTGCCGGTGATGCGGTCGTCGAAGCGCATCCCCAGGGCGATCAGCAGATCGGCCTCCTCGATGGCGATGCTGGCATAGGCCATGCCGTGCATACCCGGCATCCCGACGCACAGGATGTGATCATCGGGGAACGAGCTTATGCCGAGCAGGGTCGTGATGACCGGAATCTGCGCCTTCTCGGCCAACTCACGAAGCTCGGCATACGCGCCTGAGAAGATGATGCCGTGTCCGGCGAGGATGACAGGCTGCTCGGCCTCGTCTATCAGTTTGACGGCCTTCTTGATCTGGCTATTGTGTCCCTTCAAGTTCGGCTTGTAACCGGGCAGGTCGATCTTCAGGGCATCGTAGAACTCGTCGAACGAGTCATAGGGTAGCTCGACCTCCTCGGTCTGCACATCCTTCGGCACGTCGATCACGACGGGGCCGGGTCTGCCGGTGCCGGCGATGTGGAAGGCCTCCTTCACCACCTGCGGGATCTCCGCGGGGTCCATCACCAGGGTGTTGTGCTTGGTGATCGGCAGGGTGATGCCCGTGGTGTCGGTCTCCTGGAAGGCGTCAGTACCAATGGAGGCGCGCGCCACTTGTCCGACCACGGCAACCATCGGTACCGAGTCCATCTGGGCCGTCGCGATGCCGGTTACGAGGTTGGTCGCCCCGGGGCCGGACGTGGCCCAGCATACGCCGACCTTGCCGGTTACGCGGGCGTAGCCGTCGGCGGCGTGGGCGGCGCCCTGCTCGTGACGAGTGAGGATGTGTCGAAGCTGAGGGTACTCCGGCAAGGTCTGGTAGAGGGGCAGGATTGCTCCGCCGGGAAGACCGAAGATGTCTACGACGCCCTCACGCACCAGGCTTTCGCACAGCAACTGCGACCCGTTCATTCGGATTCCCATGATCTTCGCACCTCCCGTCTTCGGCGTTCTCTCTTCTCAACCACATTGCCAGACAACTAAAAAAGTCCCGTCCCACCAAAGGGACGGGACTGTCTGAACTAACATTTCCCGCGGTACCACCCTCGTTCCCTCCGTCTCAGTGAGACAGAGGACACTCAATGCTCCGTCGAGCCGGCTTCTAACGGGGCCTGACCGCCCTGCCCTACGCCGGGATCATCACTGAAGTGACGGCCGGACTCAGGCAGGATGCTCGGGGGCGAGTTCACAGGCGCTCTCACGTCGGGGCTTCCACCGTACACCCCGTTCTCTATCGCACGCTGCCCGCTACTACTCCCCTTCTACGCATACTTCAAGTATTCGTATGTTATGCAAGCTCAAGGCTAGCACGCGAGTCGCGGCCACGTCAACCGATTTTCGTACCTTGAAGGCGCCCGAAGGGTTGTCCACAATTACGGACTCGCCGCGTTCTTGCGGCGCTCCTCTTCAGCGGCCTTCTCTACATCCGCCGCCCATTCGACGGCATCCTCGGCTTGTTTATTGAGTGGAAAGCCAATCGAATCAAAAGTCCCAAGATCAAAGGTCTCAAGGGGGATGTCTCCCGAACCCTCCACGGCGATGATGGACACGTAGGCAACAATAATGCCCCCATGAAAGGAAGCGACCGCCAGCTCCCGCCACTCCGGCGACAGGGCTTCGAACGTCTCGAGCGAATCGCCGCTGAGGTAAGTGTCGATCAAGGGCACTTCAAGTCCCGGTTCGACCTTCAGGAGGAACATCTCCAAGTAGGTGAGCCAATTCGCCATCTGGCGGGCATGCCTCCAGCCTTCGTTGGATGTCTTCTGAGCGTCAACCAAAACTTGTCTCAGGCGCGGTCCCAGCAGTTCAAGACGCGCGAGGGCGGTCTTCGTAAGGACGGCATCGTCCGGCGGGGGAGCCAGCCAGATAAGTGAATCGGACGCCGGATCCGTGAATGGGTCGGATTCGTCCGGCGAGGGCGAGAGACTGGTAAGTGAATCCGTTGGATCCATGGGGACGCTGGCCAACTGACGCATGACTTCGAGCCGTCGCTCGGCGGACGGCTCCATGGCAAGCAGATAGACGTATCCCGAAAGGAGGAGATCGGCGCGCCGGACCTGTATGCGCTTTGAGAACACAGACGACGAATGGCTACGGGTATCGCGAAATCTCTCGGCTCGTTCCTCGCCTATGATCTCTGCCAGAGGAACCGCAGCATCACCCCACTGGTCCATCTTGTCGCGGGCCGCAAGCGGGATGAGTTCGGGCGGGACTCCGAACCAAGCGTAGGTGTCGAGGGCCGCTTGGAACGCCGGGGGCAGGGCTCGGTAGCGTGCAAGGGTGTCGCCGGGCAGCATGCTTTCGATGCCTTCATTCGACGGATTGGCGCTAGGGGTAGCGGGATCGGCCGGCGCGGGCTCCTGTGATTCCAATGGCGTGTACAACTCTAGTGATAGCGCCATCTTGATGAGTTCGTCCAACACCGATCGGTCGGCTGCGGGTGAGCCGGTGAGCTCGAACCAACGCCCGTCATGCTGGAACACGAGGGTAACGTCGGACGATGAGGTACCCCAAAAGACGTAGCCAGTCGAACCACCGACATCTACTTGGTCACGGTACTGTGTTGGATATGAACGTGTGGCGAGGGTTATGTGACTCAGACGAATGCCGTCTCGCAGATATGACGGAAGCTGGAACTCCAGCGCAAAGCCTTCCGTTTCTTCGGAGAGCCTTACGCTGCTCAGACCAAGACCGTCAGGCAGGTAGGAGAGAACGTAGACAGTGTTCTTCTTGTCTCGTGCAAAGTCATTGAGCTCGGCAAGGGCTGTGTTTTCAAAGCCATGCCGGGTGACGCCGGACACGGTTAGCCAGTCCACCGGATCGCCTTCACCGAATCGTTTGACCGATTTGGCGATCTTTACTAGCTCATTGATGTCGACGTTCTCTTCCGATTCCCCGAAGACCGAAATGTGGAGCCAACGACCATCCGCTTGAAAGTCGAACGCCGGACGGTCCCGAAGCTCCCAGGGGCGTAGGATCGTCAGGCCATCAATCGTCTGTTCTTCCGCGTGAGGTCTGTGCGTGACAGCATCCCAACCTTCGGGGTGTTGATAGATGTGGAACGCGCCAACGGATTCGAAGCCTATTCCACGCTTTGCATTGTAATAGCTCAACGACGCCTCAACTGCAACACGTAAGTCCGGGCGAGTGGTGACGTTAGCACCGCTGAGTTGATACCCGTCGGGAACGTAGGTCGGAACGAAGATTGAACCCACTGTCTCCCTTATGTGGTCGAGGTATCTAGGGTAGTCCGGTACATATATCGGAGGCGTGTTGGCGCCGGCCTGCTGGTTCGGCGCTATCGGTGTCGGCGTGGACGTGACGGGTGTGGGAGTGACGGTGGAGTCAAGCTGGGCGGCCGGCACTTGGTCGTGGCCGTTGGAAAGGACGAGGACTGCGAGTCCGAAGCCGAGGGCTGCGAAGGTTGCGGCGATGAGTAGCAGTCCTACAGTCGTCCATGCGCGTGAAAGGCCTGCTGCAACCCACCTCGTGTGCGCGGTCGGTACCAGCCTTTTCCCAAGAGACCACCCTCGCCGGTCGACCTGGATATGCGTTTCCACATGGTTGAGCACGGCCTCCCACTGTCTGGGCGACAGGTCTCCTTTCGGGCCCTCCTGGTCGAAGTATTGTTTCAGTAGATTTTCATGCATCATCTATCGCCCCAATGCCTTAGTCTCTAGCTCGAACAAAGCCTGCTCAAGGCGTCTATGCGCCCGGCTCAGGCGCGACTTTACGGTTCCTTCAGAGCGGCCCAGCACCCTTGCAATCTCCGGTACCGTGAACTCGTTGTAGTACCGCAGGATGAGTACCTCTCGATGGTCGGTAGTGAGCAGGTCCAAGGCCTGTCTCAGATGGTGCGTCCGTTCCCTCCGCTCGACCGTCTCTCCCGGCCCATCGGCGTCGCCCGAAACTTCGGTGGCTGCTTCCAGCGGCACGGTCTTCACCCGTTTCTTTCGGTAGTGCTTCCTCGCCTTGTTCAATAAGATCTTCAGCGTCCACGCTTTGAAGCTGCCCGAGGGTCTGTAGGAGGGCAGGTCTTTCCAGATTTGGATCAGGGTCTCCTGCATCACGTCCTGAACCGACTCCCGGTCCCTTGTCGCAAAGTAGGCCGTTCTGGCAAGCGCCGTTCTATGCCGCTCAAGCAACAGTTCGAAGGCATTCCAGTCGCCGGCTTGTGAGCGATGGATGAGCTCTTCTTCATTCAAAGAACTTTTCCCTATCATCAATCGTCTCTACATATGTTAGTCCGCATTTCTGCCAAATCGTTCCCTTGTGTCCAGAGCAATGAGGGTGCCAGCAAGCATCCGCTACGAGATACTGTGAACTTGGGTGCAACGGGTCACAAATTGTGCCAGCCAACATCCCCACCAGCCACGGCGGCATCGTCAACGAGGCGGAGGCTAGGCGGCCTTCGTGCGGGAGCTAGAGACCGATGAAGTCCCAGCGGGCCAGTTTTGCAAGCGACCAGACGAGGGTAAGCGCGGCAAGGGTGTAGTGTACCCTGCCGAAGAGCGACCACCATCTATCTCGCCACGCCCGAAATGTCAGATACAGGACGATCGCGGTCGCAGCCGCGACTAAGTACGGCACGATAAACCACGGGCGTACGGATGAGTAGTACCCGAAGTTTCGGACGAGGTCATCTGTTAGTTCCGGATCATTGATGTCCAACAGTGACCTGACGAAAACCAGAGACGTAAACAGGGTTAACGCGGCTATCACGCGGGCAGGGCCAGCCCACGAAGTGGTTGAACTGGGTACCCGGCGGACGAGGCTTACTAAGAAGATGAGAGGCCATATGGTCACTACGGACATCGCTGCGAGCCAGTGCGCGTAATCCAAATACCATTCCAATTGCTGCGGAATAGGCCGGGTGTTGGAATCCCATTCCCACGTTTCCATAGCGCGGGGCCCGTTGTTGAGGTACATATCCGAAAACTTCGTACCGTGCCCAGCCGGGCATTTGGACGCAGGGTTGCGATTCGGCTCGGCGAGAAATCTTTCCACGAGATGCTGCGCGCACGGGAGGTCGAGAGCCACCCCGTGGCCTGCCATCGGCGTGACGAATGAGTAGCCGTTGCTGAGCGTCTCGGCGGCGAGGTCGGCCCATCTCGGCGGGGTAGTCGGGTCGAACCGGCCGGAGAGCAAGAGGGTCGGGATATCGCTGACCACAGGCTCATTTTCGACCGGGTCGACCGGCATCCGCTGCCACCATTCACACAGGGCGGGCGCCAAGAGTGGGGAATCGGGGTTAACGAACCTTCTGTGCGTCTCACGATCCGATGCGAGTATATCGTGGTTGACGGATGAGCCATACGAGTAGCACGCCATCGACGCCCATGCCGCCGAATTGTCGATTGGCTCATTGGTCCCTCTGTAGACCGGACGCGCCCATGAATCCGCCACAGCTTCATTTCCGGCGGCGATCTCGGTGATTAGGAAGGGGATGTACGGAATCCACCGTTCGCTCCTCAAGGAAGCGAGCACACGCCCAACGACGAAGTCTCCATCGAACTCCTCTTCAAAATAGTCGTCAGCGTATCTATCGTAGTACTCGAGAATGAACGGGTCGGCGGTATACCGATCGACCGCCTTCCAGAAGGTCTCCTCCAGGTTCGGATAGCGCTGGGAGCAATCCCAGTCGGCCTCGCAGTGACGGAAGAACTTTTCAAGCGCCGCCGCCTTGTCAGCATACAGGCTGTGGTATCGATTCACTTGGAGTGGAAGGACACCGTCGAGAATCACGCTTCGTATGTTTGTGGGAAAGTCTCTCATGACGGTGAGCGCCAAGATCGTCCCGTAGGAAGCTCCGTAGAGGTTGAACGACTCGTAGCCCATGGCGGAAGCGATGTCCACCACGTCGGCGGCGGTGGACGCGGACGTGTACGTGTTCATGTCGATCCCCTGCGCGGTGAGCGTCTTCTTGCAGTCTATGAGCGCCTGGACCTTCCATTGGAGCTTGTCTTCGGGGCTGAGATCGAGGTGTCGAATATCGGCGTAGCCGTGCCGGTATTCAGAACATTCCAGCCTGGGCTTGGAGCCGCCGATGCCGCGCTGGTCGAACAGAATGAGATCGCGTTCGGTATACAAAAACCGCGCGTCGTCGATGAACCGCTGGGTCCTCCTCGTCGCGCTTCCGCCGGGACCGCCCGCGAGGTAGATAATGGGGTCGCGGTTCAGAAACCGGCGTGGCCCGTGAACTCGGACGACGTAGAGGTCAATTGTGTTGCCGCTAAGGGTAGCGCGATTTTCGAGGACGGTGACGAAACCGCAGGACAGCGTGACATCGCTCGGAACGTTGAGGTCGTACGGGCAGGCGCTGTGGTCGAAGTCGGGCTCGAAGGGCGATGTCTCGGATGGGGGCGGCTCTTGCCCGAAGGCCTGGCCTGACCATAGGAGGACGCCGGCAAGCGCGAGGGCTATCCCCGCGACCAGATGCAGTTTTCTCGGGCGGTGTCGGTCCACTGCCACAGACAAGCCCCCTGGGCATCGCATTGTTGACTGCGCTCAGTGTTCAGCCGTGTGCACTCCCGTCATCAGTTTCACGGTAATTGATTAGCGGATGGCGGGGGAGGTTCGGCGTGATGGGGAGTTAAGCGGAGCGCCGCTGAAGAGAGCGCAGAGCCGATCCACCACAGATTGGTCGTCGCCATTGCGCTCCAACGTCCTGATTACGCTGGTGAAAGCCGAGAACGCATCGGCCCCCTCCTCGTTCTTCGAGCAGTGTGACACCTTCCGCGCGATCACTGCCGGGCGGAGCGCTCGCTCAGCCCGGTTGTTGGTCGGCTCAATGCTCGGATCGTCCAGAAAGCGCAGCAAGCTGCCCCGGTCGTCGTGCCAGCCAAGTTCGTTCTGCAGCCGGTGGGCGCTGGCCCCGTACTGGTCCGGCGCTATGTCGGGATGCCGCCCTCGCACAGCCTTGCCGCACGACCGGCGCCGGCATACCTGCACACGATACGCTCTCACCTGCGGACGCCGAACAGCGGGTATGTCGGTTACGTAGGCAATACTCTCTCCCTCATCCACAAGGCTGCCTCCACATCCGGGGCATCTGTCCTCCGACACCGGCACCTCTACAACCGGCCCGGTGATCTCTTCGGCCGATGGCGGCTTGCGGTAGCTGAACAGTCCCATACCAGGCTTGCGGCCAGGACGCTTGGGCTTGCTGGTTCGCCTACCCTTCGAGAACGGAGCCGCCTGCCGCCTGCCGCTCCGTTGGGACTTCGCGAGTTACCTCCGCAACTCCTCGTTGGCCGCCATCAACTCGGCGATCTGCTCTTGAAGCCGCGTCACCACTGCGATAAGCTCATCGCGCTCAGACGGAGACATGCCTTTGGACCTGCACATAGCCCAAGTCTAAGCCAGCGCCCTGCATTCACCGCAACCCCTCTACGGGCCATGAAACCGCTAATCAATTACATCATAAATATTGAAGGTCGGTGGTTTTTCTCCGAGCGGCAACGATTGAAGTTCGACTGTGAAAGGCAACAAATTACGGCTTCATCGAACTTTTTATCGATGTTCCGCTTAAAGGATGAAGTATAGTTGCCATAAAGTCACCGCAGAGAAGGTTTGCGGCGGTTACTAGGCTCCGCGTGGGGCTTAACGAACGGTTTTTGCTTACTTTGCCAACACCCTCCTAAGCAAGAGGTAATTCACATGCAGCACCTTCAAATTCGCGACTGGTGGACTATAGCCCTTCTTATAAGCGTATTCGTGCTCGCGCTGGCCGGGTGTGCGCGCGAGGATGAGGACGCGACGGTCGAGCAGCTGATAGGGAACGCCGAAAGGTTCGAGTACTCCGCCGGGAAGCGGGGCGGCGCGCTTACGCTGGCTACGATAAGCGATCCGTTGACCTTCAACCTGGCCGTTGCAAACGACGCGTCGTCTTCGGGGGTACTAGGGTACCTGTTCGAGGGTCTGACCGAGGTCTCGTGGCTGACGGACGAGGTCGAGCCGGCCCTGGCAGAGTCTTGGGAGCACTCGGACGACGGCCTGACCTGGACGTTCAACATTCGGAGGGACGTGACGTGGCACGATGGGCAGCCGTTCACGGCGCACGACGTGGAGTTCACGTTCAACCGGATCATCTACAACGACGACATTCCGGCGAGCAGCCGTCCGGCGTTCACCTTCCGGTACTTGGAGGACGGAGAGTGGACGCAGGGAGAGATGACCGTCACGGCGCTGGACGACTACACGGTCTTCTGTGAGCTTCCCGTATCGTTCGCGCCGTTCCTGCGCTCCATGGGCACGGCGATCTATCCGAAGCACATCCTCGAACCGTACGTGGACGAGGGTATCTTTGCCACGACGTGGGACATTTCGACCGATCCTGCGGAGATCATAGGAACGGGGCCGTTCACCATCAGTCTCTATGCGCCCGACGAGCGGGTGGTCTTGAAGCCGAACCCGGACTACTGGCTCAAGGACGACGACGGGAACAGTCTGCCCTACCTGGACGAGATCATTCAAATCATCGTGCCCGACCTGGAGACGGAGCTCATCAAGTTCCGCGCGGGGGAGACGGACGTTCACGACGTGCTGGGCGAGGATTACGCGGCCCTGGAACCGTTGCAGGAGGACGAGAACTTCACCATCCACAAGCAGGGTCCCAACTTCGGAACGACGTTCCTGGTCTTCAACATGAACGCAGGAACGAACGAAGAGACGGGCGAGCCGTACGTGGACGCTGTGAAGCTGCGTTGGTTCCAAGAGAAGCGGTTCCGGCACGCGGTCGCCCACAGCATGGACAAGGACGCGATCATCGAGGACGTGCAGCACGGTCTCGGCTATCCGCAGTGGGCTTCCATCAGCCCTTCGGCAGGCGACTTCCACAACCCGAACGTACGAAAGTATCCGTATGACATCGAAAAGGCGAATTCTCTCCTGGACAGCATCGGCTGGAAGGATACCGACGGTGACGGAATACGCGAAGATGACGCGGGCAACAGGATCGAGTTCTCGCTGGCGACCAATACGGGAAACAGCGTGCGCGACAGGGCTTCTCAGATCATCCAAAAGGGTCTCACGAAGATAGGAGTCCAGGCGAACTACGAAGCAATCGAGTTCGGCGACCTCGTGGGGCAGCTTACGGCGTCCTACGACTGGGAGGCCATAGTCATCGGCTTGACCGGCGGGACGGAGCCGCACGGCGGGATCAACGTCTGGCACAGCAGCGAGTCGCTGCACATGTGGAACCCGAATCAGGAGGAGCCGGCGACGGACTGGGAGGCCGAGATCGACAACCTGTACATCATCGGGAGCCAGGAACTCGACCGGGCCAAGCGCGTGGAGCACTATCACAGCGCGCAGGCAATCGCCGCCGAGAATATGCCGGTGATCTACACGACGCTCTCGGAACGGCTGACTGCCGTCCGCAACGTCTTCGGCAACACGACGCCGACGCTGTACGGGATCTGGGACATCCGTTATTTGTATCGGACGGATAGGTGAGACCTCCTCTCTGTATCTCTCCCCCGTTCGACGGGGGAGAGATTTTTGTATAGTGAAGCGCATGTCAGACTCCATCGTAGAGGCGGCGGCGGAGACATGGGCCATTTCGGGGCGGGTGCGATGGCAGACATGGCGTGGTACTCTGAAGAGGAGACTCCCCAGTTGGCCTAGCGAAGGAGATACCATGCGTCAGGTAGTTCTCCATCCGGGTGAAGACGGCTATTGGGTTGCCGAGTGCCCCAGCCTGCCAGGCTGCATCAGTCAGGGAGAGACCCAGGAGATAGCCATCGCCAATATCAGAGAGGCGATAGAAGGATATATCGCCGCTCTGGAGGACGATGGACTGCCGGTTCCTACAGTTCCCTATGCACGGTGGACATAAAGAACTTGGTCCGAAGCTCGTTGCCAAAATCAAGAAAGACTTGGGGTTGAGGTGATACTTACCTATCCGATCCGACTTGAGGAAGACGAAGGCACCGTTATGGCGACCTCACCGGACTTCCCGGAGCTAACCACCTTCGGCGATGATCGAGACGACGCCCTCATGCGTGCCGTCGATGCGCTCGAAGAGGCGATTGCGGCGCGGGTCCACGCGGGACAGGATATTCCGTCTGCTTCAAAAGGTGATGTTCGAGTTGGAATGCCGACGCTCACTGCCGTGAAGGTGATTCTCTATCAGGGTATGAGAGACGACGGCATCGGAAAAGCCGAATTGGCGCGGCGTCTTGGCTGGCATTTGCCGCAGGTAGACCGGGTTTTGGATATTCAGCATCGCTCTCGGATGGACCAGATCGACGCAGCGTTGGGTGTCATTGACCGCCAACTGCACGTGAGCGCACCCGTACGGAAGTAGCTGCCAGGAAACCTCCGTCTACTCCGGCCAGTGGCCGGTGTCGATGTAGCGTTTGGCGGCTACGGCGGCGGTCGCGCCGTCGCCTGCGGATGATGCCAGCAGGGCGGCCGAGTTTTGGCGGATGTCTCCGACGGCGAAGATGCCCTTTGTCGGGGTGCGCATCCATATGTCCGTCTCGACGTGTCCGGCGGCGTCGATGGGAACGACACCGTCGAGGAAGCCGGTGTTGGGCTCCAGACCTATGAATACGAAGAGGCCTGCTAGGTCGACTTGGGAGGTCTCGCCCGACTCGGTGTGTCGGGTGCTCACGCCTTTGAGCATTGCTTTGCCCAAGAGGGCCGTCACCTCGGTGTTGGGGCGCGACACGATCTTGGGGTCGGTTTCAACGCGCTGTTGGAGGACGGCCTGGCCGTGAAGCCCGGAGTCTCTGTGGAAGATAATCACTTTCGAGGCGAACTCCGTTAGGGCTAGCGCCTCGTCGAGGGCGGAGTCGCCTCCGCCGACGACTCCGACGACCTGATCGGTGAACAGGGGGCCGTCGCAGGAGGCGCAGTTGGATATCCCGGAGCCGTAGAGTTCGTCTTCGCGGTCGAGTCCGAGCTTTTTGAATGACGAGCCTGCTGCGATGATAACCGTCTTGGCGCGAATGTCGCCGTCGTATTTGCGGACGAGCCAGTATGGGTCGTCGGGTTGTAGGCCGGTGACTTCGGAGAGGACGATCTCGACGCCCGCCTGGGCGGCCTGGTCGTGGAGGCGTTCGCTCAGCTCAACGCCGGAGACCGGCTCGACGATGCCGGGCAAGTTCTCGATGTGGGTGGCGTTGAATATCTGGCCGCCGGGCATCATGCGCTCGACGAGGAGGCAGCGCAGTCCGGAGCGGCCCGCGTGGATGGCGGCAGAAAGGCCGGCGATCCCGCCACCAACGATGACCGCGTCGTACGTCGAGTCGGACATTGTCTTATCCGTTCTTTAGGGCAGTTACTCCCAGTTGGCACCAAATGTTTGAGGCAACCGGCTGATACCATTTGAGGCTGTTGGACGTCAGAACTCTGGTTCAAGTTTATCCCAATGGGTGCCGCCCCAGCACTTTATTGTGCCATCGTGTCGAAGTCCGCAGTTGAAATTGCGACTACTGCCTATTGACATGAAACGCTCATCACTAACGGGGTTATCCCCATAATTATCATTGTCAGGCGCACTGCTGGACCCCCAGCAGTGGACAGCACCACTAGGGCGAAGCGCGCAAGCATGGTCGTGCCCGCTACTCACGAATGTGAACGGCCCTTCAATGTTGGGTGGCATCTGAAAAGGCTGTACTCCCCTCTGTCCCCAGCAGGCGATGTCATCGTCCATGCGGATCGCGCAGGCGAACCCGCCGCCACTGCTAATCGCTTTGAAGAGCCCTTCTTTTGGCGTAGAATCCGTAATGGATACCCTGTCAGAGTCATAGAGTGACTCCGTGAAGCGGACAGAGGGCTGTCCTTGCAGGCGCTCGTCTTCTAGCGTAGAAACCGCATTTCTCAGGCTACCACCCCAACACAAGGCCGATCCGTCCAGACGGATTCCGCAAGTATGCTTACGGCCAGCACTGATCACCGTGAACCGCTCTTCATCCGGAGGCGACGCCGCACCCCACTGGTCACTTCCCCAGCATACGGCGGTTCCGTCAGTACGCAAACCACAAAGGTGATGACCGCCAGCAGTGATCGATGTAAACGGTCCACTGCTCACTTCCGGACCAGGGTTCGGAGAAATGCGGTTGGGATAGTCGTCGATAAGACTTCCCCAACAAGATATGGAACCACCTTCGCGCAGTCCGCAAGCATGATCTAAACCAGGCGCGACGGCAATAAACCGTTCATTCGGCGGCGGACGCCTACTGCCAGACCCCCAGCATCGCAGGGTTCCGTCGATACGAATCCCGCACGTATGTCCATCTGTCAGACTGATGGCCGTATACTTATCTCGTCCTGGCTCCCAGACGCATGCCGTGCGCAAGAATGCAACCACGAGAATTAGCACTATCAACATCAATAGAGTGCCAATCACCCAGATACGGCGAACGTTCTCGGTGACCTTCGCTCGATACATCGAGCCGAACCCCAGTCCAGATCCGTGTACTTACAGCAGGCCCTCGTCGCGGAAGTCGTCGATGGTGCGTTCAAGCGCGTCGACGGTGGCGTCGATGTCTTCCTCGGTGTGGGCGGCGCTGAGCAGGAAGCGGTCGAAGCCGTCGACGCCGTGGTTGTACATGGCGAGGACGCCGTGCTTCTTGAGGTCGGCGCGCGGCTCAACCTCGTCGTAGCGCACGGAGTAGATTTCCTCTTCGTCGGCTAGCTCGAGGCCGATGCGCAGCAACACGATAGATGCCACGCCGGTAGCGATTCCGGGGACTTCCTTGCGTGTCAGGACTTCGTTCATACCCTGTTTGAGTTGCTCGGCTCGTTGGGTGGCGATGTCGTTGATCGGACGGTCGCGGACGTATTCGAGGGCAGTCACGCCCGCCGCGGCGGAGAGCGGGTTGGCGTTGAAGGTGCCGTTGTGGGCGATCCGTCCGTTGTCGTTGAAGTCGGCATCGTCACGGAACTGGATCATGTCGATGATGTCGGCCTTACCGGCGACACACGCGCCGGGCAGTCCGCCACCGAGGATCTTGGCGTGGGTCGAGAGGTCGGGCACGACGCCGTAGTAGCCCGACGCGCCGTTTCGGGACGTGCGGAAGCCGGTGACGACCTCGTCCATGATGTAGACGACGCCGTGCTGCTCGGTCACCTGCCGGAGCTCTTCCAGAAAGCTGGGGTTGATCGGCTCCTGTCCCATGTGGGCGCCGGTCGGTTCGAGGATGACCCCGGCCACGTCGCCGCCGGCGATGGCCTGCTCGACCTGCGAGATGTCGTTCGGTTCGAGGACGATGATCGAGTCGACGACGCCGTCTGGCACGCCGCTGGGCGCCGCCCATCCGGGCACGGCGTAGTCGCTCCAGCCGTGAAAGTGGTTCTTGAAGCGGATGATCTTGTCGCGGCCGGTGTAGGCTCGCGCCATCCGCATGGCCATCATGTCGGCCTCGGTGCCGGAGCTGTTGAAGCGGACCTTCTCGGCGCAGGGCACGAGCTCGGTGACGAGCTCGCCCCACCTGATCTCGATGTCGGTCGAGGCGCTCCAGTGGGTGCCGATGGCCATCTGGTCCTGCACGGCCTTCACGACGGCGGGATGGTTGTGGCCGAGAATCAGCGCGCCGTGTCCGGTCTTGTAGTCGACGATCTTGTTGCCGTCAACGTCGTACTTGACCGCGCCCTCGGAGTGCGTGACGTAGTACGGGAAGGGGGTGAGATTGCGCGCGTCGTGGGTAACGCCGTTGGGAAACAGGTCCTTCGCGACCTCGTACCGCGCCAAAGATTCCGGGTGGAGGTCAATGTACTGCTGCTCGATGGATGTGACCATTCGGTTCCTCGCTCGTGGCGTTGTGGGTTCGGGCCTAAGTCACGCTCATTATAGCCGTGTGACGTAGGGGAATGAAAGCGGCGAGCGCTCTAGCGGGCGGCACCTCGATTCTTATACCAATTCGTCATGACTGCGCCGTAATCTCTGTAATACGGCGCGTATAGCAAAACCCCACTCACCGTCATTCCGGCGAAGAGCCTGCCCCGTACCCCGATACGGGGCCGGAATCCAGAGTATTCGTGCAGCGAGAATACGGTGGCATTAGCACGAATTGGTATTAGTCGAGTGTCTCGGAAGCATAGAACGTTGAACACATTCTGATTGCAATGCAGTCGTGATATAATCTACTGAGATTGTAACGGAGGTGCTAGCATGGCCAGCATCACGGTACGTAACCTTGACGAAGGGCTGAAGCGACGGCTTCGCATCCGGGCGGCTGAGAACGGCTGCTCCATGGAGCAGGAGGCCCGTGACATCCTGAAAGCGGCGCTGGACGAGGACGCGGCTCCTGGCAGAAAGCTGGGAACGGCGATCCACGAGCTGTTCAAACCGTTCGGCGGTGTTGAGTTGGAGATTCCGCCGAGGGAACCGATGCGCGAGCCCGTGCGATTCGATTAAGCTTGCCAACGATGATCGTCCTCGATACCAACGTTGTCTCGGAGCTTATGCGGACCACCCCTCAGGCCGAGGTGCTTGCATGGCTGGACGATCAGCCGACCAGTACCCTGTTCGTCACGACTATCACCGAGGCGGAGATTCTCACCGGCATCGCGATTTTGCCCGACGGACGTCGTCGACGCGCTCTGACTGCCGCAGCAGAGCGGGCATTCAGCGTACTTTTCGACGAACGTATTCTGTCATTCGACAGTGAGGCCGCCCGCGCCTATGCTACCATCGCGGCAAGTCGCCGCGCCCTCGGCCATCCGATCAGCCAAGCCGACTGCGAGATTGCAGCTATAGCTCGGTCTCAAGGAGCGTCGGTAGCGACCCGTGATGCGAAGGGCTTTCGGGACTGTGGGATTGAGGTAGTCAATCCGTGGCAGCACTTGGAGTAATAATATGACCGGGATATGGACGAATTCGGGCGTATCCAGAAGAGGCGCGATACGAGATCACTCCAAGCGGTCGATGCCGGGGCAGGTGTCGAAGCCTCGATCGAAGCTGAAGATGCGATTGACTTCTGCCTTTCGCATTACTGCCACGCGCAGGGCATCCCGCGCGGAGATACCATCCACAGAGGAGATGAGATCTCTAGCGGCACGCACGTCGGACATGTCGAAATTCAGAGTGTCATCAACTAAAGCGTCCAGGCTCTCGAACACGGCGTCAATGGCGTCGGTCCGCTGAATCGCCGTATACCGATGGAGTATCTCTTGGTAGACCTCAACGTCGGTTACGAATCGCTCTCCCTCCCTTGCCAACTGCGTGAGAACGGCCACGGCGCGGTCCTTGTTAGAGGGTGTCTAAAAAGTGGGAGCACGTGCTAACCGCTTCAGTCTGGTCATAGCACTGTAGATCCGCGCCTCGGTGGTCTCCGGCAACTCTTCGTAGTCCCCGTATCAAGTACGGGGCAAGCTCTTGCTCAGCCTCCGGCACCTTCCTATCCATGAGAGAAGATACCGTTCTGGGAGGGCGCGGGTATCGAGTGGGGCAAGCAGTACGCTCTGGAGGGGGTGAAGCTGTTTGTTGTGGGCGGTGACGGAGCCAACTGGATACGCAGTGGCACAGAGGAGTTCGGCAACGCTATCTTCCAGTTGGACGGCTTCCACCTCTCTCTCGCGTGTGGCCGAGGCTATGGCGGAGAGATCGGTCCGGCTATCTACGATGCGATACGCTCAGGATCGGAATCGTTCGCCAGAGCATTGATGTCGGCGGCTGTGCCAGCCGAGACCACAACGGCCATCCGGGACAGGGAGTACGTCGAATCCAACCTCCGGGGCGGAGCCTGGGAACCATGGAATCCAACGGGGACAAGCTCACTGCGAACCGAATGAAGAAGCGGGGTATGAGTTGGACGATACGGGGAGCGCACCGTATGGCCAAAGTGATCCAGTTGAATCGGAACGGTGAGTTGTCAAGGTTCTGTCGCAGTCGGCGTCGTTGTGATCAACGTGAACCTGATGACCTGCCCACACACCAGCGCCGTGAAGCCGTGTTCAAGACACGGGTGAGCGACTGGGCTGAAGTATCTGTACCTGCATTGAGCGGCCCCCACAACTCCCGACCATGGGCACGCTCGCTTCGAAACCTCGTCCAATCTCCACACCGACTAAACTGATACAAGCTCCTCAAAGCGTCGACCGAAAGTAGATCAGTCCTCCTCGGCGAGCGCCTCTGCGAACGCTTGGACCAGACCGTCGATGTGCTCGTTGGTCATCGGTGACGAGAGCATCATGGCCATGGGAGGGTGACCGAGCGAGTAGCCTTTGAGGTGGACGGCGAGACTGATGCGCTCGAACAGCGCCGCGTCGTGGGTCCTGAAGCTCCTATAGTCGCGGGCGGGTGTGTCAGTGAGGTAGACGTTGACGACCGAGCCGACCGCGTAGACTTGGTTGGGAATGCCCGCGTCGTCGAAGACCGGGCCGAGCTTTATGCCCAGGCGACTGCCGAGGGAGTCGAGATGATCGTAGACCTCGTCGGTCAGGGCGCGCATGGTGGCGAGTCCGGCCGCGAGGGTAAAGTTGTTGCCCGAGAACGTCCCGCTCGGCGCGAGGACGGGCGCTCCGTCGGAGTTGTCCATAAGGTCCATCAGCTCCGCACTGCCGCCGAAAGCGCCGACCGGCATCCCGCCTCCGACGACCTTGCCGAAGATGGTGAGGTCCGGCTTGACGCCGGCCAAGCCCTGGTATCCTGCCCGCCCGACGCGGTAGCTCACGACCTCATCCATGACCATGTAGAGTCCAAGCTCGGCGGTGATTTCTCGAAGGAAGTGGGTAAACTCGTCGGGGACATCCAACATCCCCGGCTTGCCGTCGTAGAAAACACCCGCCACCTCGTCCTTGTGCTCGCGCAGGATGAGTTCCACCGACTCAGGGTCGTTGTAGGGCAGCATGACAATCAGGTCTTCGGAAGTGGGAGCGACGCCGGGGTTGGCGGGCACTGTGGTGGGGGAGTCCGCCGGTCCCGCATCGTCGATTGGCGGGCTTATGCTGTGTTCCAGGCCGTCATGGCTGCCGTGGTACGCGCCCTCGAACTTGGCGACCTTCGGCTTGCCCGTCTTGGCGCGGACCAGCCGGGCGGCGTGAAGCGACGATTCGGTGCCGGAGTTGGTGAAACGCACCTTTTCGATTGAGGGGAAACGACAAACGAGTTCCTCTGAGATCTCGGCCTCAAGGTCGGTCGGGTTGCCGAGACCGAAGCCGCGCTCTATTTCTCCCTGCACCGCCGCCACCACCTCCGGGTGAGAGTGGCCGATGATCATGGCCGAGTGGTGAGAGCCGAAATCCACGAACTCGTGGCCGTCGATGTCGGTGAGGATGCAGCCGTCAGAGTGGGCGATGTAGAACGGGAAGGGCGAGCGCGTATACGCGCCCTTGATAACGCCCGCGGGCATCGTGGCTCGGCTACGCTCCCACTGGGCGCGGGACTTCGGGTTCTTGGCGGTGTACTCTTCGTGCAGCGACTCCAGCGATCTGACCATCTCTTCTCCTCAGTGTTTCTTCGGTATTTTCAGGTCGGCGATTGGGGAAGGGCTAGCGCTAAGGACCGGGCTTGTCCAGCCCGAGCAGTTTTGTGGCGTTCAGCCCCAATATCTTGCGCTTCGCTTCGTCCGATATGTCGGCGGTGACTATTCTTGCAAGCTGGTATCGAGCGTCGAGAATAGGCAGGTCGGACCCGTAGAGCACCCTGTCCTCACCCGCTCCCTCGACCAGGAACTCGATTGTCCCGTGCTCCGCCATGGACGTGCAGGTCTCCAGGTAGATATTCGGGGCGCTCTGCGCGGCCTCGACCGCCTCGATCTGGCCGTCCATGGTGTTCCCGGAGTGGGCTAGCACCCACGTGATGTTCCGGTACCGCTCTGCCAGTCGCGCAAACCGGTAGGGCCGCGTTTTGTGCTCGTACTGCGAGTGGCTCATGATGATGATCCCCCGCTCGTCGCACCACTCATAGATAGGCGCGAAGTCCGGGTCGTCCAAGGGCTTCTCGTAGTAGACCGGATAGACCTTCAGGAACCGGAAGTCCAGTTGGTTGAAGCAACGTTCGAGCTCTGGAATGGCCTCGGAGGGGTATCTTGGAGTTACGAATCCGACGCCGATGAACCGGTCCGGATAGGCCTGAACGTAGCCTGCCGTCACGTCGTTGCCTCGTCGAGCGTCGCCATAAAAGATGCAGTTGACGCTTAACTTGTCGACGCCCGCGGCGTCCATCACCTGGACGAAATGGTCTGGCGTTCCGCCCAGCACGCCGTGGGAAGTCCACTTCCCCGAGTGCCCGTGGAAGTCTATGACGGGCGTTTGTGTCATTGGTCGAGTCCCAGGATGCGAATCGCGTTGAGGCCGAGTATCTTGCGCTTCGCCTCGTCCGAGAGGTCGGCGGTGGTGATCTTGGCGATCTGGTGGCGCGGTTCGATGAGTGGCATGTCGGAGCCGTACAGGACGCGGTCTTCACCCGCGCCTTCCACGAGGAACTCCATCGCTCCGTGCTCGCTATAGGAACTGCACGTCTCAAGATAGATGTTGGGACACTCCTTCGCCGCCGCGACGGCCTCCTCCTGCCCCTTCATGTTGTTCCCGGAGTGGGCGAGCACCCACGTGATGTTCTGGAATCGTTTTGCCAGAGGTACGAATGAGTGCGGCATGGTAAGGAAGTCGTCCGCCGAAACGCGGGAGGAGTGACTCATCAAGACGATCCCTCTATCGTTTCCCCACTCGAATATGGGCATGTATGACGGGTCGTCGATGGGTTTCTTCAAGTACGTCGGATAGACCTTGAGAAACTTAGCGCCGATCTCGTCGAAGGACCGCTCAAGCTCCGCGATGGCCTCGTTTGGATATCGGGGGGTGACGTAGGCGACGGGCACGAAGCGGTCGGGGCGCTCGCGGGCGTACCGCGCGACGGTGTCGTTACTGCGACGCGCCTCGCCGTAGAAAATGCAGTTGACGCACGCCTTGTCGATACCCGCCGCGTCCATGAGGCGCAGGAACCGCTCCGGTGTGGCGTCCATGTGGTTGAGTCCCCACCTGCCGACGTGCGTGTGGAAGTCGATAACGGGAGTGTTCAATGTGGTTGTTCTCACATCGTCCGGTTCGTGCGGGATATCCTACTACAATCGGGGGTTGTTGTATCCCGTGTGGTCGGTGAAGAGTGATACCGATTCGCCTCCCGTAAACTGCAGATTCGTCACTCCCATGAACGCATGTTCCGTGCCACGATATCGAACGAGAGTCCACCCCCTACCCAATACTCATTACTTCCTTCACACTACATTCCGCGTTCCATCCTCTCTTTGACCGAAAAGAACATGTATCCTAAACTATCTGTGTCGCAAGAACGGCCTCGAGCGCCGTCCACCCCGACTCATAGACCGACGTGAGACATTTTGAGAAAAACGAGGGAAGTTTTATGGAGCCCAGACATTCTCAAACCGTCTCATTTTCTCAGACCGTCTCACGCCGGTTCTCCGGCGCATGTCCGGCGTAGACTGTATCTGGATGCGGAGACCTCATTTTAAGTGACGAGGAGAATTGAATGGTCGGGGGAATCGAGGCGACAAGCACTCAGTCAACTTGAATATGACGAACTGGCAGATGCCGATTTATCCCCTCTCCCGTCGTGGGAGAGGGCTAGGGTGAGGGTGTTTTGAGTAAGCTACCAATATCATATGGAACCGGTACTAGAGGCAACATTATCCTGATGGTGGGAACACGGAAGGGCGCGTTCCTAGCCACCTCCGACCAAGCTCGCCGAAACTGGACGGTGTCCGGTCCGCACCATGACGGGGCGGACATATTCCACATGGCCTACGACGCAAGAGAAGATGGAACGGTTCTCGCTGGTATCAACGATCCCATTTGGGGGCCGGAGATCCAGCGGAGCCATGACCTCGGCGCGACTTGGCGGAAGGCGGAGAAAAATCCAAGATTCGCCGAGGGACGCAACGATTCCGTCGATAAGATATGGCACGTCGAGCCCGGCAGGGCCACTGAACCGGGAGTCGTCTATGCCGGGGGCTCCCCTGCGGCCCTCTTCAAGAGCGCGGACGGCGGCGACACATGGGATGAAGTCGAGTCCCTGACCGCCCACCCGACGCATGAACTGTGGGAGCCGGGGTTCTGCGTCGTCGCGGCGTTAGGGCCCTACGTAGACCTCTGCCTCACCCCAGCGCTCTTGGTGCGCCTCCTTGAGCATTGCGAGTCGCGCAGCGTACCGCTCCATCTGGATCGATCCTGTCGTCATGATGACGGCATCCTCGCGGTTGTCGGAGTAGTACGCCTTTCGGATGCCCTGCTCGATGAGGCCGTATTTTGCATAAAGGGCGCGGGCGGCAGTGTTCGACTTACGGACTTCCAGCGTGATTGTCTCGGTCTCCCTCGCGACAGCGTGCTCTACGGCGGTAATCAGCAGCAACTCACCGATGCCGCGTCGTCGGTAGCCGTCTGCCACGCCGACCGATACGATGTGCGCCTGGTCAGCCGCGTACAACGTTCCGAGGAAACCCACGATAGAACGAGGGATGTGGGTCTCATATCGCCGAGCACGTAGGCCGGTCGCGCTCCGTAGAATCTTCCGCATAAGCCCGCCCTGGCGACGGGCAGAGGGAGACTCTTTGATTCCGTCGCGTTTCTCGGCCACCCAGTATCTGGCAGCTCGGTTTCCCAGCTCACGACGAAACGATGTTGGCGGAAAGAGAGTCGAGAACGCCTGCTTCTCGACGGCCCTCACCTGTGGAATGTCGGCTTCCCGCAGTGGCTGCACCGAGAAGGGCATCGTAGCGACGGTAGGATTCGAGGTGATGGTATTCACGGCGGTATACGAGAATTCTAGCACAGCGGGGCCGTTCATCCATGTGACGAGATGAAGCCACAGGTGGGGCGGGAGCTTGACCCGTTCCGAGTCGGCTGTTATCGTCGTTCCGGCCTAGCAATAGACTACAGCGGGGCCAATCTTCATACACGGATCGTACGAAGGCGCGGTCCACCCCAGGTGATAGCTATGGACAGCATCGAAGACATCATTCTCGACCGTGACGGACGCAATATCTCGGCTCTAAGGCCCCATCTGCGGGAACGCTTCTGCGACGACGCAGCGGCGATGGTGTTCGACTGCCCGGGGACGGCGATCATCGTCACGGGATTCCACATCCTGGCGGCGGGCGCGACGGAGACGGACGGCCCGCCGGGCGCAATCGCCATTGGCCGCGCCCTGCAGCAGCTTGGCAACGAGGTCGTCTACGTGACGGACCGCTTCACCGAGCCGGTCATGAAGCCGATGGTGGACGGCAGGGCTCAGGTAATCGACTTCCCCATCGTGAGTCATGAGGAAAGCAAGGCGCTGGCCGCTGACCTCATCAAGGACATCGGCCCCTCGACGCTCATCGCCATCGAACGGTGCGGCCTCACCTCGGACGGCGACTACCTGAACTTCAAGCGCTTCTCTATTGCCGAGTACAACGCCAAGCTCGACTACCTGTTCCACGACTTTCCGCACTCCGTGGGGATCGGGGACGGAGGGAACGAGATAGGCATGGGCAACTGCGCCGACGTGATCCCGAACTACGACCGCCTATCCGTCCCGCCGTGCGTGACCACGACGTCACACCTAGTCATCTCAAGCGTCTCGAACTGGGGCGGCTACGGCTTCGCGGCCTCGCTCTCGATGCTCAGCGGGAAGAACCTGCTGCCTTCCATCGAAGATGACCAGGATCTCATACGGAAGATGGTCGATCTCGGCGGCGTCGACGGCATGGAGAACGCTCAGGTCTACAAAGTAGACGGCTTCACCCTCGAGGAGAACTCGCAGACGCTCCAGATGCTCCACGACTATCTGGATGAGCGAGGGGTGCAGTGACGGCCAAGAAACCCCTTCCCCCAATGCGCGCGCGCCTGCTATGATACGCGTTGCAGCCAATCCGTTTCGGAACGGTGAGCACCAATTGCATAGTCGTGCCGAGTGACGGCGGTATTTGTCACCGCGGCATCGTATGGCATTGGCCTCCCCGACACGGATTGGGGAGGTCTTTTTGTGAGTCGAAGCGGGGCGATAACCGACGTAGCGGGCATCGAGGTCGGTCACACCACCGACCGGGAGCGCGGCAGCGGATGCTCCGTCGTGCTGTGCAGGGACGGCGCCGTCGGGGGCGTCGACGTTCGCGGTTCGGCTCCCGGCACTCGCGAGACCGACCTGCTCCGGCCCACCAACCACGTCTCGGAAGTCCATGCCGTCGTTTTGAGTGGAGGGAGCGCGTTCGGACTCGATTCGGCTTCAGGCGCAGTCCGGTTCTTGGCTGAACGGGATATCGGATACCGGGCAGGGTCTGTCACGGTGCCGATCGTGCCCGCGGCAATCCTCTTCGACATTGGCATCGCGAGACACCGTGTCCATCCCCGTGCCGACGACGGGTACGCGGCGTGTCTCAACGCCTCGGACGGTGTTGTCGAGGAAGGAAGCGTCGGCGCGGGTTCCGGAGCGACGGTGGCAAAGACGCTTGGCTTGGACCGAGCCATTAAGGGTGGCATTGGGACTGACAGCGTCGACCTCGGGGGCGGCATCACGGTCGGCGCGATCATGGCGGTCAACGCGGTCGGAGGCGTATACGATCCCGATACCGGTGACCTCGTGGCGGGGCCTCGAAACGATCATGGCGGGATGGACAATCCGATGGAGGCGCTGCTATCGGTCGATGGTTCGAGCACCCCTCCTCCGTTCGGGAGCAATACCACTATTGGCGTGGTAGCCACCAACGCGACGCTGACGAAGGAAGAGGCGAACAAGCTCGCGTCGATTGCGCACGACGGCTTGGCACTGGCAGTCCGACCGGCCCACACGATGCGGGACGGTGACACGATCTTCGCCGTCGCTACAGGCACGGAACCGGGCAAAGCGGACATGCTCAGGCTTGGAGCCGCCGCCGTTGTATGCGTCGGCAGGGCAATCGTCCGTGGCGTCCGTGGCGCAACCGGACTCGACGGCATTCCCTCGATACGTGAACTCACAAGCACTTCATAAGCGGTAAGTACACGACACAACACGGGATTTTTCATTCATGCTTACGCGAAGAACCGGAATAGGGATTATCGGGGCGGGCAACGTCGGCAAGACGCTTGCCGTGGCGCTGATGAACAAGGGATACACGGTCGGTTCGACGGCGAGCCGGACGTTCGACTCGGCAAAGGCGCTCGCGCGGCTGACGCCGGGCTGCGTGGCGTACCCGGAGCTACAGGGCGCGGCCGACGCCGCGGAGTTCGTCTTCATCACCACGTCCGACGACGCCATCCGGCCGGTTGCGGAGACGGTACGCTGGCGCAAAGGGCAGACGGTCGTCCACTGCTCGGGCGCGGCGTCGCTCGACGTGCTCGAGTCGGTGCGTGAGTATGGAGCGGCACCGGGGGCCTTCCACCCTCTACAGACCTTCTCGTCGGTGGAAGAGGCGGTGAAGGCGCTGGCGGGATCGACGTTCGGCATCGAGGGAGACGGGGAGACCCGGAAGGCACTGGCCGCGCTGGCCGAGGAATTGGGTGGCACGCCGATCTTCCTCAGGCCTGAGGACAAGGCGCTCTACCATGCGACTGTCGTCATGGCGGGTGGAGTGCTAAACACCCTGATCGGCGCGGTGGCTGAGCTTTGGGGACAGTTCGGTATCGAGCGGAACGACGCGCTCAAGGCCATCACGCCCATCATGGCCGGCACTGCGGAGACGCTATACAAGAACGGTCTGCCCGATGCCGGGGCCGGCCCGTTCGTCCGGGGCGATGTTGGAACGATTCGGAAACATATCGTCGCCATGGAGCGACAGGCCCCGCACCTGCTGGAGGTGTACTGCAAAATGGCCCTCGCCGGACTGCATATCGCCGCTGAGAAAGGGGTCGCTCCCCCGGAGAATATCGAAGAGATCCGACAAGTCTTGACCGATGTCATCGAGAGGTAGGGATATCGACCATGCGCATCACCATCAGGAACCTGCAGGAGATGAAGGAGCGCGGCGAGAAGATCGCCATGCTCACGGCCTACGACTACCCAACGGCGAGGATGGTCGACGAGGGAGGCGTGCCGATCATCCTCGTCGGCGACTCGGTGGGCAACAACGTTCTGGGCTATCGAAACACCGTACCGGTGACGATGGACGACATGATTCACCACCTCCGGGCCGTCCTTCGAGGTGCCAAAAAGGCCCATATCGTCTGCGATATGCCATTCATGAGCTACCAGGCCGACACGGCAGAGGCGGTGCGGAATGCCGGACAGTTCCTCAAGGAGGGAGCGCAGTCGGTCAAGATTGAGGGCGGACGGACGCTCGATCCAACAATCCATCGAATGGTCGAGGCAGGTATCCCGGTGATGGGACACATCGGGCTTACGCCGCAGTCGGTCAACCAGACAAGCGGCTATCGCGTGCAGGGACGGGACGAGGAGAGCGCGCAGGACCTTATCGAGGACGCGCTCACACTTGAGGAGGCGGGCGTGTACTCACTCCTTCTCGAGACCATTCCCGCAGAGTTGGCGCAGACGGTCACCGAGAAGGTCACTGTGCCGACCATCGGCATTGGCGCGGGTGTCCACTGCGACGGCCAGGTCCTCGTGTTCCACGACATCTTCGGCATAACTGCCGGACGAAAGAGAAAGCACGTGCGGAAGTATGCGGACGTGGGTGACACGATCATCGACGCGACCCGCCGATACGTTGACGACGTGCAGACGGGGAGCTTTCCGGGAGATGAGGAGAGCTTCTCGGCAGACGGGCGCACACGTTCGTGAGACGTATGGAAATCTTCGAGACCGTGGACGCATTTCGGGCGGGCTGCGCAGCTGCCAAGCGGCCTCTGGGCCTCGTTCCCACGATGGGCGCGCTCCATGCGGGGCATCGCTCCTTACTCGATCGTGCTCGCTCCGACAACTCGACCCTAGCTTCGAGCATCTTCGTGAACCCGACGCAATTCGGTCCCGCCGAGGATTTCTCCGAGTACCCACGCGACAGGGAGAGCGACCTCGTCATGATGGAGGAGACGGGTGTCGATCTGCTGTTCACACCCAGGGTGGATGAAATGTACCCGGAGGGGTTCGACACTTCCATCGACGTCGGGCGCGTCGCCGAGCGCTTGGAAGGAGAGCACAGGCCGGGCCACTTTCTGGGCGTGGCGACGGTGGTGTGTAAGCTCCTCTCCATCGCGCGGCCCGACCGGACATACTTTGGGCAGAAGGACGTGCAGCAGAGTCTCGTCATCAAACGGCTGAACTCCGACTTGAACCTCGGCGCGGAAATCGTGGTCTGTCCGACCATCCGGGAGCCTGACGGGCTGGCCCTGAGCAGTCGGAACGAGTACCTGAGTCCGGCTGAGCGGAAGACTGCAACGGTGCTGTACCGTTCACTCCACCTCGCGGAAGACCTCGGCACGTCGGACGCCAGCGAGATCCGCAGGCGGATGCGGAACCTGATCGACGCCGAACCGCTTGCCATTACCGATTACGTAAGCGTAGCCGAAGCCGAAACGCTGGAAGAGCTTGACGTGGTCGACCGTCCGGCCGTCGTTTCCGTCGCCGTTCATATCGGGGCAACCCGGCTGATCGATAACATTCTGATACACTCAGACGGCTGACACCCTACACAATACTCACTACGGAATACGCACTATCCACCATGAGAATTCTCGTAACGAACGATGACGGAACAAACTCCGAGGGGCTGTGGTCTCTCGCGGAGGCGCTAACGACGGTCGGAGAGGTGTTCGTGGTCGCTCCCGACCGCGACAGAAGCGGCATTTCGGCTGCTATGACGCTGTTGGACGTCGTGCGGGCGGACCGCGTTATCCCGCCCATCGACGGCGTCGAGGCTTATGCCGTGCAGGGTACGCCGGCAGACTGCGTTATTCTCGCGCACGAGGGGCTCTACGACAAGCCGTTCGACATCATCTTTTCCGGCATCAACCAAGGGGCGAACATGGGAGCCGACGTTCTCCTGTCGGGAACCGTGGGCGCTGCCGTGCACGGCTACCTGCGCGGAGTGCCCTCGGTCGCGGTATCGTCCTACTACGATCCTGACGGAGCTATTCGCTATGAGTCCGCGTGTATCGGTGCCGTTGCGATAGCCCGCAAGCTGCTCGCATCCCCCATTGATGCGCCGCTACTTCTCAACGTGAACATGCCGGACGTGGAGCCGGCCGATGTGGAGGGGGTGGAGATCACCGTTCCGGGGAGCAGGGCGTTCCTGGAGAGTGTCCAGCATGAGGTCGTCGGGCGGAGAGAGCACTACTGGATCAAGCACAACCGCGCGAACTCTCAGTCCGACTCCGAGGTGGGCACGGACGTATGGGCCGTGCGGAACAACCGGGTATCGATCTCGTCGATATCTCCGCTGCTCACCGACGGAATCCCGACCGAACGCTTGGAGCGGCTCGCGGAGGTTGTGTGGCGCGCGATGCAGACGACCGGCAGCCTAGCCTGATCCCGACTGCCGGTCGGCCAGAGACCGGAGCATGTCGAATGGGTAGATGCCGGTGTAGTGGCCGTCGCTCCAGAGGAACTGCACGGCGTATTTGCCTACCATGAGGTAGTCCTCCGCCTGGATGTTGGCCGACACGGTAGCCGGGTCGAGCAGCTTTCGGTTCGTCCACTCTTCCACGCACTCGGCGCAGGCGCAGTTCACGCGCAGGTACTTGGCGGACAGAGTGGTGACCGCCCCGTCCGTCCACTTTATCGTGACGGCCCCATCGTTCAGTGCGATCGTGCTGACGGTATTTTCGTCGGGCATGTGATTCCTCGAGGGAGTATTGCGTAGAAAGTATTCGCAGATGGTGGACAGAGAACCTTTGTTAGTTTAGTCGGCTTGGCAGCCTAGCACAAATGGGCGGGATGGGACGAGGACTACCTGCTCTTGGTGCTCGCTCAATAAAATGCGATTGCCCTGGCCGTGATACGCCGCAGGCTCGTAGACCGACCTATTCTAGCGAATCCGCGCAGTCCGTCAGCTGTGCCACGATGAAAGTCTGGCGCCAGATCAGGGAGGACACCTTCTCCATTAGCTCGTTAGACTGGTGATTCACCGTTCTTGACTGCATCAAGCAGACCGCGGAAGCTCGGACTGCGCCCGGAGACAGTCTTAGCGTTCAGGGTCTCTGCGATCTCTTCGGAGACCCCAGCAGTGTAGAAGCTGTCACCGAGCAAGTTCTTTAGATGGAGCTTGGGGTTTTCAATTTTGTCAGGTTGGGATGTATCGACACTCCCTAAATCGCGCCCACCAAGATAGCGCTTGAGATTCGTCGCGTCGGCAAAGTACCATGCTTCCAGATGCCACTGTGCGTATGCGTATTGGACACTTGGCCTGAACTGGCTACCGAGACGGTTCGGCAACTCCTTTTTCAGATGCCTCAACACTTCGTCGGGTTCCTTACCGTCAGTGTCTACTAATATGACGTATTTGTCCGGCGATCGGTCACCGTAGTCATACAAAGAAGCCTGAATGAGGCTAAAGGCCGTCCTAACGTTGAGCGCGCGATTGCGAGGTGGAATGCGAACTCTGATGTCACGTTCATGAAGATGGCCCAACAAATGGGGCAGTGCCCGTCTCTCGGTTTCTCCCGAAGCTATCACTACCACGTTCTTACTCACTACGGTTAGCCTCCGAAGCCCTTGGTCTCGTAGTACTCTCCAAGCCCGAAGCCCGAAGCATCCAACGATTTCCTTACGCCGTCGGGGTCTTTCTCTTTCACGACCAATGTTCCTTCAGTGTCGTTGCGACTCACGATGTTGACCGCCGCGGGATCGTCCAGAATATCAAGCAACATGGGCGAGTGGGTGGTTACCATGAACTGAACACGATTCCGGGCGTCCAGTACGTGCTCGGCGAAAGAAGACAGTGCGGCAGGGTGAATATAGTTCTCGGGCTCCTCGATGCCGATCAGCGCAGCTTCCGGTTGTGAATAAAGGGCTGTCATAAGCGCCAGCATACGCAAAGTGCCACTCGATACGCCCATCTGATTCACTGGGAACTTGAGCCCCGGTTCGTCTTGCACGAAGTAAAAGCGATCCTCGGACTCCCGCACCTCAATAGAGTTTGGCAAACCCACGACCGAGCGGGTTGCCGATACGATTTTCTTCAAGAGCTCAGGCGACGACCGATCAAGGGTGTATAGCGTCTCCCCAAGATTTCGTCCATAGGGATCAAACCTTCCTGAATCAGAGAGGTTCCAGTCACGACGCAGCAAGAACGGATTCGGGTCGAAGAATCCCCACCTACCAACGAACTCGGCGATTTCACGGGCCGGGAATGACCCGTCCGCAGAGGCTGCCGCAAGCGCGCAGACGGATGGCGGCTGCTTGAGATTGACTTCGGCCTTTTTCACACCCGACCACCACCAACCCTCGCCATTCTCCGCACTAAGCAATTGAGTACGAGGGGATGATTGAGGAGTCGCATGGACTTGCTCTTCAACGCGAAACTCATGCCCTTGCCTAAGCATCCGCACGGACCACTCAAAACGCTTGTCTTCATCCTCAAGAAGCACGACCATGTCAATCTGGTCTGCCTCCTCGCCCTTCCACGCCAGATTGAGAATCCCGCCACGAGAAAACACTGGGGGACGGAAATCGCGAGCTTGTACGGCTTCACTCAGGAACCGAAGAGCGTCGAGTATGGCACTCTTCCCTGATGCGTTGGCGCCTATAAACAGCGTCAGGTCACCAAGCTCAATGGTGGCGTCACGCAAACTTCGGTAGTTCTTTATGGAGAGGCTTGAGAGTTTCATTGTTGGCCCCCCTACATTGAGCAAGCAACGGGGTGGTAACTTCTGCTACCAAGAATTAAGGCTTCCTTCAATTATCTATTCTACTCCTTTCTTTCAAAGCGCTAGTTCGCGAAACCGCATCCTCGGTTAGCGACTCACTCTAGCGAATCCGCGCCGTCCGTCAGCCATTCAAGATTGAACTGCGCAAACCGGATGCTCTCGGAATTACGCTCGGACCCGCGCTCGTATAGACACCCCACCGTCATATCAGGCAGGACGGCCAGGTCGGAGTAGGCGGACGGGCCGACGTAGAGGGTCTTCGACACCTCCCACGACCTGCACTCGTCGTAGCTCATGCGCACCGTCATACGCTCGCGCCGGTCGCTTGCGGGATTGGAGAACACGATGCGGTCGCGTCCGTTTGCTCCTCCGGTCAGACGGACGATACTTGCCTCGCAGACCGGGTCGATTAGCTCCGGCACGGGCTCCGGCTCCGACCACGACTCGCCGCCGTCCTGACTCCAGGAGGCCAGCCGCGTCGTGAGCGATCGGTCGGCAGACCGGACGGTCAAATACAGCCTGCCATCCGTAAGCTCGACGACTTGGCACTCGTCGGTGGAGCCGGACGTACTGCCGCCCACTTGCCACGTCTCGCCGTGGTCGTCGCTGTGTATCGTGTGGGAGAAGTAGAACGGCGAGTGATGCCGCGTCCCTTCGCTGTGGTCGCACGGGATGACGAGCCGTCCGTTCGTTAGCTGGATGCCGTGTCCGGGGCCCGTCGCGTACCACGTCCAGTTGTCCGGCTTAACGTCTGCGGTGATGTCTTTCGGCTCCGACCACGTCGATCCATCGTCATCGGACGACATTGCGAAAACGCCATCGTTGTCCTTGCAGAACAGCAGCCATATCTCCTCCGTCGTCCGGTCTTGAACGATGCAGGCGTTCCCGATGGTATGGTCTCCGTCGGCGTGAACGACCTGCGTGTCGCTCCACGTCGTGCCGCCGTCGTGACTGCGCCTCATGACGATGTCGATCTTGCCGTAGTCACCTTGGCTGTACATTCTCCCTTCGCACAGGGCAAGCACGGTTCCCCGTAAAGTGACGATCAGCGCGGGAATGCGATACGTGTGGTAGCCGCCCGCTCCCGCTGTGAATAGTTCGGTCTCTCGGAACCATGGCTGCTGCATGAATGGCCTCCTCTTGCCCAGGGCTCTCGGCCAAAGGCACATGCCTGTCGTTCCTACACTACTGTGTCGTGATACAGTCTAATCTCGACAGTACCGGCTCTGGTATCGGTGCAACGCCACGAGGGACTTCGCGTCCCTTATTTCCTGACGCTCCATCATCTGCCGCACGTCGTCCCAGTCCAACTCGTGCACGTTGATCTTCTCGGTGTCCTCGTGTCTCGTGCCCACGTGCCGCGACAGGCGCGCGACGAACAGGTGTATTCGCTGATTACTGAACCCTGGGCTGGTCAGGATGCCGCCCAGCGATTCGAGACTCTCCGCCTCCCAGCCGATCTCCTCGACGACCTCGCGGGCCATGCACTCTTCCGGCGACTCGCCCGGCTCCAGCGTCCCCGCGGGCACCTCCCAGATCCACTCTCCGACGGCGGGCCGGAACTGGCGGATGAGGACTATCTTCCCCTCAGGAGTCACGGGCACCGCGCAGCTTGCGCCGGGATGCTCGACGACCCTGAAGGTCTTGCCGTCGACCTCACGCTCGACGAGGGTTATGACGGGCCCTCGGGAAAGCTCCGTCCGCCGGCCAAGACGTATTGTCTCTTCCGATTCAGACGCCATTGATTGCGTAGTCGAAGATTTCATAGCTGTTGATCGTGCCTCGTCCCGCGCGTCGTGCGAAGTCATCTGTCAGGGGCTCGGACAGGATGAAGGGAACATACCGCTCGGCCAAGCCGCCGTGCGAGCGGAGGCGGTAGCCCTGAAGCTCCGAGAGGTCGTGCTCGGCCTCCGACCTGCCGATTGCGGTGGCGGCGTTGGAGACTACGACGACATCGCCCTCACGGTCGGGCGGCAGGTCGAACTCTCGGCAGGCACCATCCCGGTCGTATACGGCCTCGATGCCGTCCAGGTCCCCGACGAAGTCCAATACCTTGTGTGGGGCCGTGCCGTCGGTGCAGTACACCCGGGCGAATCCGCCGAGCGCGCCGTGATGCCGGACGTATGGGTCGGTGATGGGCAGGACGACGCGGGTCGCGCCGTCGCCGAAGCGCGCGTCCAGCACGTCCTTGAGGTAGACGACGTTCGGCGAGCCGTCGGGCAGCGACTTGTCGCTCATGCCGTGGTCAGCCGTGATCGCCACGACCGCTCCGGCGTCAGCAAGTCGTCCGAACGCGCTGTCGAGACGCATGTAGAGATCGTTGATCTCGGACGTTCCCGGCTCGTACTTGTGCTGGATGTAGTCGGTCAGCGACAGGTACATCAAGTCGACGCCGCCACGTTCGAGTATCTTGATGCCCGCTTCGAGCACGAAGGCCGAGAGATCGGCGGAGTACACGTCGGGCAGGGGAAGGCCGACCAGATCGAGCACGTTCTCGATGCCATTCTCTTCCATGGTGCAGATGTCCGACTTCTCGGAGGAAAAGTTGATGCAGCCGTTCTCGAAGTCCAGCCCCCGTCCCAGGAGGCGGCGCAGCTTGTCCTTCGCCGTAATCGCGACGACCCTCGCGCCCGCCGCGGAGAATTTCTCCAAGAGCGTCTCCGACCGGAGGAACACCGGATCGTTCATCATGTGTTCCCGGCCCGTCTCCGGGTCAAGAAAGTAGTTCCCCGAAATGCCGTGTACCGACTGCGGACTGCCGGTCACGATCGACATGTTGTTCGGGTTGGTGTAGCTGGGCATGACGCCGTTCGCGACGGCGTTGAAGCCATGCTCCCGGAACCTGCGGATGTTGGGCAGGATGCCGTCGCTCAGTCCCCGCTCGAAGTACGCCGGATCGCCCCCGTCGATGCACACCACCACGACCGGCCTCTTCGGCCATTGATATGTCACTCCGTTTAGCTCGATTGCTTGCCGCATCTACGCTCCTGAACGCCGATCCGTATCGGCGAGGGAAGTATATCAGTAACCCCGCTCTCGGGGCGCTGTGCTACAATGCCGGTCGCTTCGATAATTGGAGGGTTCCCGCTGTGAAGATCACGAAGATGTGGACGGAGATATATCGCTGGAAGCGCAACAAGCCCATTCGGAACGGTATGTACACCTACACCGACGCGGGCTTGAACGTCGTGAAGGTCGAGACCGACGAGGGCATCACCGGCATCGGTCTCGGGGGCGGCATGACGGACGACGGCAGGGTGTTCCAGGCAATCGGGGACCAGTTCGCGCCCGTGGTCGAAGGGCAGGACCCGCTCGCGAACGAGAAGATCTGGGACGATCTCTGGCAGCCCAAGCTTGTCGGCAGGCGCGGGCTCACCACGCGGGTGATCTCGGCCATCGACAACGCCCTGTGGGACGTCAAGGGCAAGGCGGCGAATATGCCCGTGTACAAGCTGCTTGGCGGGTACTCCGACTCGGTTCCGGTGTACATAGCGGGAGGTTACTACGAGGAGGGCAAGGGCCTTGAAGACCTCGCGCAGGAGATGGAGGAGAGCGTCTCGATGGGCGCGAAAGCGGTCAAAATGAAGATCGGAGGAGCGCCGATCAACGAGGACGTGGAGCGCGTCCGCGTCGTGCGTGAGGCCATCGGCCCCGACATCGACCTGATGGTGGACGCCAACGCCGCGTACCGGTACTACGAAGCCGTGAAGATCGCCAAGAAGATGGAACCGTACGACATCTTCTGGTTCGAGGAGCCGGTCAACCCCGACGACTACCAGGGGCACAAGCTCGTTTCCCAGGCGACCTCGATTCCCATATCGACCGGCGAGAATGAGTACACTCGCTACGGGTTCCGAGACCTGATCGAGACCCGGTCGGTAGCCATTCTGCAGCCGGACCCGCTGATCATGGGCGGGATCACCGAGATCAAGAAGGTGGCGGCCCTGGCCGAGGCCCACGATCTGCCGATCTCGCCGCACGGCAACCAGGATATCGGTGTACACGTGGTCGCGGGCGTCTCCAACGGCCTGACCGTTGAGTACTATCGCGCGTCGACCGACCCGATGTACGACAAGTGGTGCATGGAACCGCTGCAGGTCGACGACGGTGTTGTCCATCCGCCCGACAGACCGGGCCTGGGCATCGAGCTCAACGACGAGGTCCTGAGCGAACTGCGCGTGGGCTGAGGGGTTACGGCGCTAGCTTCTCGACGGTGTCGCCGGCGCGGATCGTTCCCGACTGCACGACACGGGTGTTGACGCCCCTCAGCCGCATGTCCCGCCCCATGGGAGTGCTGACGAAGCGGAGCGCGTCGTTGCCGAACCGGCCGGCGAACTTCACGCAGCCGGTGTGGGGCTTCTCGGAGATTTCGATAACCGCCGACCCGATGGACAGGCGCGTGCCGGGCGGCATGTTTTCCATGCTCATGTCAATGTCGATCACGAGCTGATCGCCCGATAGCTGCCACCGGTCCTCGGACTGCGCCATGAGGTCGAGCGCGCGGGAGTTGATGATCGTCACCTGCGCCTCGGGGTTCGCGCTGCCGTCCGGAGTGCTCGTGCTCCCGCGGACGTTCCATGTGTCACCAACGAGGCCATCCGCAATGTCGAGCCTACCCTCCTGCACGACCTCGCGTCGGTCCACGGCGGGCCGTCTCACGATCATCATCAGCCGTCCGACGTCCGACGGGGAACGGCGAATGTGGTCGAGGCCGGCATCCAACTGTTTAATGTTCAGGTGGGTAACGATTTCCGCGGAATGAACCATCTTGGCCCCCGTCCGACTGCTGCTCTTCGGCTTCCTCGCCCTCGGCGCCCTCCTCGCCTTCAGCGAGTTCCTCACCCTCGAGTTCCTCGTCGACAACGGTTTCCTCTTCCTCGACTCTCGGCTCCTGCACGGTCACGAGAAGGTCATCATCGTCACGCAGAATCGTAAAGTCCTTGTTGAGCGCGATGTCACCAACTCGCACCGCATCCCCGAACATCAGAAGAGAAGTGACATCGACGGTAACGTCCTTCGGCATGTCGAGTGGCAGAGCCTCCACGGGGAGCGTCTGGAACGGCTGAATAATTACTCCGCCGAGCTCGCGGACGGCCTCAGACTCGCCAATAAGGACGACGGGCACCTCGGCGATGACTCGTTCGGTCAGGTCGACGCGCATAAAGTCGACGTGAAGCAGGGCGCCGTTCACAGGATGCCACTGCACCTCTCGAACAAAGCAGATGTCGCTCCCTGCCGTCCCTTCGACGTCCACCTCGACCGGAATGTTGGCGCCGGCATCGCCGACGACCTTTCGCAGCGTTGCTCCCGCTGCCTGAAGCGAAAGCGATTCTATGCCCCTGCCGTAGTAGTGGACAGGCACGAACCCTTCCCGGCGCAGGATCTTGACCTTCTTGCCAAAGACCTGCCTATCCGAAAGCGTTATGCTTGGCCGCTCGTTCGTTACCATCGTTTGAACCGTCCCATCTGCCTGTCACAAGATGACCCCGAATCGTCGGGGTCTCGGACAGACATTGTAGCACATCGAGCGGTGACCATTTCGTAGAAAGTAGAAAGTATTGCGTAAGGGGTGATGGGCAGTGGTAACCGTCTCGACCGCGGATACTACGCCCTACTTTCTTCGCAATACTTTCTACTTTCTTCCCCTACTTATACCAATTCGTTCTGACTACGTCGTAATTTGCATGACCAGCGTCCCCATCCGTCATTCCGGCGAAGGCCGGAATCCAGAGAGCCCGATCAATAAGAATACGGCGGCATCAAACAGAATTGGTATTACTTACTCCGCCCCGGACAGTTCCCGCGCGGCCTTCTTTCGCCCGCGACTGCCCAGCTTTGCAAGCCAGATGCCGAGCTCGTACATCACGATGATGGGCACGGAAACGATCGTCTGATTGATCGGATCGAACGTCGGGGTGATGATCGCGCCCAGGATGAACGCCACGATCACCGCGTACTTTCGCTGCTTCGCCAGCCAGTCGCCGGTCACTACGCCGATCCTCGAGAGGAAGAACGCCACGATTGGCGTCTCGAACACGAGGCCCATCCACAGCAGGAGGGTAAGCATGAGGTTCGTGTAGGCGCCGATGCCGGGAAGCGGAGTCGCGATGCCTTCACCGAAACTCAGGAGGAATCTCACTGCCGGGGGAAACAAGACCTGATGGCCGAACACCGCTCCGGCGGCAAAGGCAATGAGCGACGCCGGAACCAACGTGTACAGGTATCTACGCTCCTTAGGAGTCAGCCCCGGCGCGACGAACATCACGATTTGGAAGAGCACATATGGCAGGGCAAGGAAGAAACCGGCCAGGAGCGACACCTTGAAGGCGATGCTGATGAATTCCGTCAATTGGGTGTAGATTGGCCCATCGAAGGGAGTCTGGTCGAATCCCTTCGCCGGCTCCATGAGTACGAGCAGGATCTGACGGTGAAAAACGAAGGCAATCGCCGTGGTCACCACGACCGCGAGCACCGACTTCGTGACACGACTCCGCAGCTCGTCGAGATGTGAGCCCACGGTCAGTCTCTTGCCGTCCTGTTCGCTGCTCACGTGTCCTGGCCCTTTGGTTGATGGCTCTCGTCAGCTTCGGAGCCACGGCGGGCGGAGCGGAACGCAACCGGACTCTCGGCAACCGCATTCTCATCATCCGGCTCACCGGACTCTTCGCGCGTCTCCTGATCGCTCCGAGACGACGACGCTTGCCCGGGCCGGCCCTGCTCCTCGTCGAGCACGATCTTCGGCAGCTCGTCCGTCATCCGGCGGACTTCTTTCGTTGTCTTGCCCAGCAGTCTGGCTGCGTCCACCATCCTCTGAGGCCCCAACAGGATGAAGGCTATCAGCGCGATCACCAAGATTTCGAGCGGGCCCATCCCAAAGATATTCATGCGACCGCCACCTCGCTGACAACACGCACCGGACAGTCGCTGGGGCACCGCTCCGGCGCTCGCCATTCCGGCTTCAGCCTCACGTTCACACCAACCTCCGACATCAGCCGCATCACCTCGCAGAGGGGAAATCCCACGACATTTAGGTAGCATCCAGAGAACCTGGACACGGGGGCGAATCCAACGTCCTGTATGGCATATCCGCCCGCCTTATCGAACGGCTCGCCCGACTCGATGTACACTTCCATCTCCGCGTCGGAGTACTCCCGCATCTCCACATCGCTGCCGGTGACTGACGATGCCGCCACGCCGTCGCGCGCCACCGTGACGCCGGTAACGACGCGGTGCGAACGTCCTCGAAGCGCCGTCAGCATCGCCCATGCCTCAGCTTCGTCTTCCGGCTTGCCGAGAACTTCTTCCTCCAGGACAACCGATGTATCGGCTCCTATCACGAGTGCCCCAAAATGCCCGTTGGCCGTCACGGCGCGGGCCTTCTCCGCCGCTATGCGCGCCACGTACTCCTCTGCGCCCTCGTCCGTGCAGGCTGGGCCTTCATCGACCCCCGACGGGACGATCTCAACCGTGGCGTCGAGCGCCCCGATGATCTCACGCCTACGCTGCGATTCCGACGCGAGGATGATGTACGGTTCCAAAACCATGAGCATATTGTAACGTGTCACGCGCCCTGCCGTGTGTTGACGCACGAGCAGACCGCGACTACACTCGGGAACACTCACGGAGCAACCAAAACATGGACTCAAACACCATCGGCGTCATCGGCGCGGGCCTCATGGGCCACAGCATCGCCATGAACTTCGCGGTCGGCGGCCACCAAGTCGTCCTCACCGACACGACGGACGAGAACCTGGACCGCGCGATGGAGAGCGTTTCCGCGACACTCGGAGTTCTCCAAGAGCAGGGACTGGTGGACGAGGCGACCGCTCAATCCGTGCCCGGACGCATTCGCACGAGCACATCGATCGAGGGCGCGATGGACGACATCGGATTCGTCGTCGAGGCGGTGTTCGAGGACCTCGATCTCAAGCGGCGCATCTTCGCCGATCTCGACCGGCACTGCCCGCCCCACGCCGTCCTGACGAGCAACACGTCGTCGTACATGACCAGCCAGCTTGCGCCGTCCACCAAGCGCCCCGACAAGGTGGTGGTCGCCAACTGGTGGAACCCCGCGCACCTGCTGCCCCTCGTGGAGGTCGTGCGCGGCCCCGACACCAGCGACGAGACCATCGAAATCACCAAGAGCGTCCTTGAAGGCATAGGCAAGCGGCCAGTCGTGCTGCAAAAGGAGTCGCTCGGCTTCATCGGCAACCGGATGCAGTTCGCTCTCCTCCGCGAGGCACTATCCGTCGTAGACAAGGGCATCGCGTCTGCTGAGGACGTCGATACAGTCGTCAAGACGGGCTTCGGCAGGCGGCTCGCGGTGGCCGGGCCGCTGGAAGTCTTCGACATCGCCGGATGGGACACCATCTCGCACATCATCGACGAGCTGTACCCCGATCTCGACACGAGCGGTGAGAACTCGCCAACGATAACCGGGATGCTGGAACGCGGCGAACTCGGCGTCAAGTCGGGACGAGGATTTTACGAATGGAACGACGAGGCGGTGGAGGCCCTGCGGCAGCGAATCACCCATGCCCTGGCCGCCATCGACCGCTTTGACTGATGGGAGGCAACCATGATTAATAGACTGCACCACACGGGGTTCGTCGTCACGGACCGCAACAAGTCCGTCGCATTCTACCGCGACGTGGTCGGGCTGGAGCTCATCGCCGAGTACGAGCGCATCGGCCCCGGCATCGACGCCGTCATCGGCTACGAGAACACGCACCTCATAATCGCCAACCTCGATCTCGGCGGCGGCCACATCCTGGAGCTCATCCAGTACCTGAATCCGCCTGCGTCCGAGCGTCCAACGACAGAACGGAACACCATCGGCGGTCCGCACCTCGCGATCCTGGTGGATGACATCGAGGCCGTCCGGCGCAAGCTCATCGAGGGCGGAGCAAGCCCCATGAACCCGCCGGCAGAGCTTGCCCCCGGCCGCGTCGCCTGCTACATCCAAGACCCCGACGGCAATTGGTTGGAGCTTTTGCAGCTTTCGGGATAATGAGGTTCATACTCACGGCATACGTGACCATGAGTGCCCACCGTCCTATTGCGAAATGGTAAACTCCCGTAATAAATAGCACCACTATATGTGTTCTGCTCGTAATCGTAGCGAGTGCCTCTGCCTGCTTTTGGACGAATGACGATCCACAACAGACTTCCAATGCGCTCGTAACCCCCTCCGTGCCGTCCCCAACTCCCATGCCGACAGCCACCCCTATGCCGGTCACAGGCCCTACCTCAGCATCCAACATCCCCTTCCCGACTGCGACTATTACTCCCACCCCGGCCGCCTTGGCGACACCAACGATTACTCCAACATCGGCTTCGACGATCACTCCTACCCCGACGCCAATGCCAACGTCTACGACTGGCGATGCAGGAGACGTCGTCATACGCGACTTCAAGAACATTGCATTTGCGGCCACCATAAATATGAGCGATACGTACACCGAGAGTGATTGGCCGGTCTCGGCCAACTTGATGGGATGGATGACGGTCAGCGGCGACAGTCAGATCTTCATGCAGGTAGACATGACCAAACCAGTGGAAAGGTCGTTCGAAATCCTGACCCTCAACAGCTTCGACGTGCATCTGAGAGACGTCGAAGAAGATCAGTGGTACTTCATCTCTGAGAATTCAGAACGTGGGCCGCTGGAAGATATCGTATTAGTGACTTTTCTAGCATTCGGGTTCGCGGCTGTGGAGGACATTGATGCCCTGGAGCCGGTTCACGGGGGATACGTCAGGAAGAATGAGGGCTCTTGGGGCTCGGCAATGATCCTCTTCGACGAAGAGTATCTGCTGCAGAAGTTTGTCTTGAGCGATCCCGATGGCAACGAATTGATCAGTGTTTCCATCTCTGGCTACAACGAGCAATATTCGGTCTTGACCCCGGTGAAAGGGGACCCACTGCCGGAGGACTATTGGGGCTCCCCTTAAGAGAATTGTGGTCTTGTTAATGCTCTGACTGAGGGCAATGACACATGGTCTGCCCGCCGACTATGGAGCCGACCAAAATGCAAGCCTTAGACAAAAATCTCTCTAGTTCGGCTGCAGCGACGGGGCCTTTAGGGGCGGGGCTAGCTGGTGGGGTTCGAGGTGGAAGGCCTCTTTGCGGTAGACCTGGAGGCGGTATGACTCGAAGTCGGGCACCCACATGAGGCCGTTCTCGTCGACGCGGACGGAGCGCGGGCCGCGGAACATCTTCTCCGTCTCCAAATCGGCCATGGTGCGGAGGCGGACGGTGCGGAGGCGTGTCCGCATGGCGGCGATGGCGGGCTCGGAGAGCGTCGCGTCGCCGGTGAACTGCTGGACGTACCGGCCCTCGGGGGTGAATAGCTGGATGCGGTTGTTGCCCCAGTCGCAGACGTAGATGTCGAAGTCGTGGTCGACGGTGATACCCGCCGGTCGCACGAACTCACCCCTGCCGGAGCCGGTCTTGCCGAATTCGAAGATGAACTCGCCGTCGGACGTGAACTTCTGGACCCTGTCGTTGCGCCAGTCGGAGATATACACGTCGCCGTCATCGTCGACAGCTACGCCCCACGGCATGTTGAACTCGCCCTCGCCCGTGCCCAAGCTGCCCCAGCCTTTCAGGAACCGCCCGTCCTTCGTGAACTGCTGGACACGGTGGTTCATGGTATCGACGACGTAGAGGTTCTCGTCGGCGTCGAACGCTAAGCCGGCCGGACGGTTTAGCTGTCCCTCCGCCGTGCCGTATTCACCCCAGCGACCGAGAAAGTCGCCGCCTTTGGAGAATATCGAGAGCGTGTGACACGCCTCGTCGGTCACGTAGAGATTGTCCTCGCTGTCGAGGATGACCTGCACGGGCATGAACAGCTCCCCCTCGTCCACGGAGACAACGTCCCCGTTGGCGCCGTAATCGGCGGCGCTAACGCGCTTGCCGATGGTGCCGAGGTCCTCATGGTCTATGTTGGTTATGCGAATGGGCGCGGTGCTGAGCACGTAGACACGACCGTCCCCTCCGAACGCCACATCAAGAGGATCGTCGATGATGTTCTTGACCCCAACTGTCTTCAAATACGGGAATCCGGCTCTAAGTAGTGCGTATGGCTGTGGCATCGTGCTCTCCCTTCAAACGACTCGATATATCCTGCGGATCAGTCCACCATTCGTGCGTCGGCTACGTACAGGCGTCTCGCGGAGCCTTCGCAGGAGATGAGACGGCCCTCGAACCGGACATCTTCTCCGATGCGACCTCCGATGTCGTCGGCGGCCTCCGTGGGAAGTTGCACGAACGCTTTCACCGCGCGGCTCCCGTACTGCTGCTTCACCTCGTAGACATCCAACTCGGCCTTCGTTCCGCCTCCGTCCCCGAAGTCGAAATCGTACGAGTAGACATTCGCGCGACGGGCCGTGCCCTTCCACCGGACCGTCGCGTCCCTGTAACGGTCGTCGAACAGCCGGTTGGTCTCGTAGCTCATCCTGTTGGGATCGAATAGTTCCTCGCACACCGAAGCAACGTCGAGGCGCAGGTCGCCGGACGGCACACTTGGCGTCGCGGCAGGCTCCGGCACACTGGGAGCGGAAGTGGCGGCGACGGGTTCAGATGTGGAAGCGGTCGCGGGGGAAGGCGCAGGAGGCACACTCGGAGCGGGTGGCGGTTCCGGCTCACGAGGAGCGGGCGGAACAACGGCCGGCGGCGATGGCATGGGCGTATACGTAACTCTAGGAGGAGGAGGGGCAGGCCGGGGCGCACTCGGCTTCGGGGCAGCATCCACGATCCTCATGGGAGCAGTCGTGGGACGGGACGGAGCCGGGCGGTGACGGCCGGCCTGCGTGGAGGTCGCGGTCTGCGCCCGTGACCTTCGGGACGCCGAGGCCGGTTGTCGCGCCCTCGCGCTTCGCCTTGTTGCGGTCGCCCGTGTCCGTTGGGCCGCCTGACCTGGTTGCGCCCTCCGCGTCCTTCTGACGGCCATCGAAGCGCCCGGTATCGCATTGATGGCCCTGTTGACCTCTTGGAGCAGGTCTTCGGCCCTGGACAGTAGATTCTGCTGCTCTGCCACCAGTTGTTGCCGGCTTTCCTCAGTCGCGAGGTCGCTCGCGGCGAGTGAAGCGACCAGCTCGCGCTGCCTGACGTACCGCTGCATACCCGTGAAGAACGTCTTTGGGGTCTCCCTCTTGGAAAGACCCGGAGCGGTGGTCCACGCCGACGTCGCTTCCGTCACGCGGCCTTCCGTTCTCACGACATCGGTCAACTCTTCCTGGAGCGGGAACCACATCCTGTTCAGTATGTCCGCCTCGCCCAATTGCTCTACGAAGCTATCGGACTTGTTGAATGCCCTCACGGTTACAAATCCCACTCCCATGACAAGAATGGCGATAGCGGCGAAAATCAAGGCCAACACCTCGTGGAGATAGGTGTAAAAGAGCACGAGAAAGAGGATGCCCGATACGAGGGTGATGACTACCAAGTGTCTATTGTTCATGATCGGTCACGTAGAGCCTGTTCTCGCCGTCGAGGACGACCTGCGCCGACATGAACCCGCTCCCACTCGTCCACGGAGATAACGTCTCCATTGGTGTCGTACTCGATGTCGAAGGCGATGTCCAGCAGATCATCGATGACGCTCTTGACGCCAACGGTCTTCATGTGCGGGAACCCGTCTCTTGGCATTGCGTATAGCTGCGGTATCATCATCTCGTTCTAAGCGTCTCGACTGGATCTCCGGATCAGTCCACCATGCGGGCGTCGGCAACGTACAGGCGTCTCGCGGAGCCTTCGCAGGAGATGAGACGGCCCTCGAACTGTACGTCCTCGCCGATGCGAGCGCCGATATCGTCGGCGGCCTCCGTGGGAAGCTGCACGAACGCCTTCACCATGCGGCTCCCGTACTGCTGCTTCACCTCGTAGACATCCAACTCTGCCTTCGTTCCGTCTCCGTCCCCGAAGTTGAAATCGTACGAGTATGCGCTCGCGCGACGGACCGTGCCCTTCCACCGGACCGTCGCGTCCCTGTAGCGGTCGTCGAACAGCCGGTTGGTCTCGTAGCTCATTCGATTGGGATCGAACAGTTCCTCGCACACCGACGCGACGTCGAGGCGTAAATCGCCGGACGGCGCACTTGGTTGAGCGGCAGGCTCCGGCTCGCTGGGAGCAGGCACTGTGACGACGGGCTCAGGTACGGATGCGGTAACAGGGGAAGGGGCCAGAGGCACGGTAGGCGGGGGTGGCGGTTCCGGCTCACGAGGAGCGGGCGCGGCGACGGCCGGCGGCGACGGCATGGGCGTATACGTAACTCTCGGAGGAGGAGGGGCAGGCCGGGGCGGAGGAGGCGCGCTAGGCGCGGGTGGCGGTTCCGGCTCACGACGCGTGGGCGTGGGAACGGCGCGTTCGGACGTCAGGGGGGGCGTATCCACGCTCCTCATGGCAGCGGGCGCGGGCCGTGGTGGAGCCGGGCGAGCGCTTATGGCAGGTGCGGGAGTCGCAGTCTCAGCTTGCGTGGTCCGGGATGCCGCGCTCGGCCGTCGCGTCCCGACTCTTGATGCGGCGCTTGCTCCGGTCGCCGCGGATCTTGTCTGTTGGGCCGCAGGTCTTGGCCGCGCGGCTTCGGCTCGTCTGGCGATCTCATCTGAGCCCGGTATGAAATAGATGGCTTTCTTAGCCTCTGCAAGGAGCTCGCGGCTCAGGAACAGGAACTGCTGCTGCTCAAGTTCCTGCCGACGCCGGCTCTCTTCCGTGGCGGTCGCGCTCGCGACCAAGGCCGCAACCTGCGCCCGCTCGTTGACGTACCGCTCCATGCCCTGATGGAACGTGGCCGGCGTCTCCTGCTTGTAGAGGTTCGGAACGCCGGACCACACCGATGTCGCCGATGTCACGGCGCCGCCCGTTCTCACCACTTCGGACAGTTCGTCCCGTATTGGGATCCACATCCTGTTCAGCAGGTCGCCCACATCGTCCTTCTTCAACCTGGCCTCGGACGCGCCGAGCATTCGCTGGGCCGCGATATATGCCCCAATGAGAATGACGGCAAGAACAACGCCAAACGCCGGGGAGATCACGAACGCGGGCACGAACAATACGATGCCTGTGACGATGGCGATACTGCGGAGCGTGGCGCTACTCATTTCCCACGTCGCCTAGTTGAACACCGGCAGCTGCTCGAACGTTCCGCCGACGATGGGCTTCGAGTCCATACCGAGGTACTGCTCGAGGATGGTCGAGTAGAGGCCACGGAAGTCGTAGGTGTGCGCCATGTCTTCACCGTTGGCGAGCTTGGGCTGCTCCAACGACGGGTAGTCGGCGTACAGCCCGCCCGACACCATGTTGCCTATCAGGAACGCGCCGCCGCCGGAACCGTGGTCGGTGCCCGAGCCGTTGTCGGCGAGCCTTCGTCCGAACTCCGTCCAGACCAGCATGAGCACGTTGTCCGCCGCATCGTGTTCTTCCAGGTCCTGGAAGAAGTCGACGATGGCGCGGGAAAGCTCGACCATGTCCTGCTCGTGGGTCATCTCCTGCCGCGAGTGCGTGTCGTAGTCGCCGTGGCTCGTGTGGAAGACCCGCGTCCCCAGATCGGCCAGATGCACCCGCGCCACGTCCCGAAGGCTCTTGGCCAGCGGGTTGGAGGCGTATTCAACGTCCGACTTGTACATGGCAGGGGCCTTCTTGAGGTCGTCCGCCCCGCTGAGGACTCCGTGACCCGTCTCCGAGAGGTAGTCCATGACCGGGCCCGTGCCCGCCACCGGAGCGTACATCTTCTTGAATCGCTCCAGCGACGCTAGCCTGCGACCCTGATCGGGGATGCTGGTCATCAACCCGTAGTTGTCGAGATCGGCGACCGACGTGACCGGAACGCCCTTGGACACGAAGGACTGCGGCAGGCCCCGCCCGAAGTTTACCCCGGTCAGGGAGTTCTCCTTGTCGGGGTCCATCTCGCCGATGGCCTGTCCCAGCCAGCCCTCGGTGGCGATGGTATCCGGCTCGCACGTGTGCCAGATGTACGTGCTGCGGAAGTGCGACCGGCTGGAGTCCGGGTACCCGACTCCCTGGACGACAGCCATCTTGCCGGCGTCGTACATCTCCTTGAGCGGCGCCGCGTGCGGGTTGAACGCCAGCGTGTCGTCGATGGGGAGCACCTCCTCCTGTGAGAAGGCGAGTCCGGGCCGCGCGTCGTGGTACAGCGGGTTCGTGTAGGGAATGACCGTGTTCATGAAGTCGTTCCCGCCGACCAACTGCACGATCACCAGTACGGGGTCTTGCTCTGCGGTTGTCATTACGGTTCTCCTTTCGTGAGAACGCTTACGATTCTGCGTACGGCGCCGCCCGTCTATCCGAACTGGAACTCTCGTGTCGATACGATCAGTTGAAGCATGTTGACTACGCGCTCGTCTGTCGCTTCGCGGTTGCCGTTGAAGACCACATCGCCCTGAACCGCCGCCTCGGCGATCAGCTCCTGCCGCGTGTCCTCTCCGACTTCAATAGGCCCGATGAGGTCGAGGCACCCATCCACGAGCTCTTCCGCCGTCAAAGCGTTGCCGTTCCGGGCCCTCAGGCGCTCGATGATGTCTCGAATGCCCGGCTTGTCGGGATCGGACACCTCCTCGACCGCGAAGTTCACGCGCTCGTTCAGCGTGCCCCCGTTGATCCAGCCCGAACCGGTCTGCCATCCCTCGACGGTCAGAGGCGCCATCAGCGCCTGTCCCATGAGGGCGGTCGCCCCGGCGTAGTGGTCTATGCCCGGGTTCGCCTCGCGGTAGGTGCCTATGAGCTTCAGGACGCTGCCCACGAGCTCGGTCGGACTCTTGACTTTGGCGAATCGCGCGTTCTTGAAAAAGTCCGCGTTGAACAGGACCTGCAGCATGTGGGCGATGCTTCCGCCCGACTCGAAGTAGGCGGCCATGAGCGTGTCGATAGCGTCCGGATCCAGAGGCGGTATCTCGTTCCACGCGGCCACGGGCGGCTCGTCGGCGACGAAGAAGTTGTACAGGTGCCGGGATATGAACCGCGCTGTCGCGGGCTGGTCGACGACCGTGTCGATGACGTCCGTGCCGTCCAGCGGACCGGTCACTCCGAGGAAGGTCTTGTCGCCGTAGTCGTGATCGGCCTCGCGGAAGTCGAATCGCGTCGCCCACTTGCCGTACGGCACCGCTCCGTGGGCCGGCTGCACGAAGCTCCAGCCCGTGAAGGCATACGCCGAGCTCTTGACGTCCTCTTCCGTGTAGTTGCCGACGCCCATGGAGAACAGCTCGAGCAGCTCCCGCCCGTAGTTCTCGTTCGGCTCGTCCTTGTGGTTCTCGTTATTGTCGAGCCAGAACAGCATCGAAGGGTCTCGAGACAGTTCCAGCAGGACCGTGCGAAAGTCCGCCATGCCGACGCGCCGGAACATCTCCAGCTGACGCCTGTTCGTCCTCGGATGTGCCGACTTCGAAGCCGCGCACGCGAAGACCTGGTGCCAGAAGAGGGCCGTCTTTTCCTTCAGCGGTCGCTTCGAGTTGACCATGTGAAAGATCCACTTCCCCGGCGACGATGCCCCGGGCGCGCCGATGCCGCGATAGTAGCGCAGCAGCAGGTCCTCGTTGTCGTCGGGAGACGGCTCCTCCGGCAACGGCCCGTGCAGGTACGGGTGGATGACGTCCGGATCGCCCCGCGAGAAACGCTCCGGGTGGACCAGATCGTCCACGACGGCCTCGTAGCCCTGGGTCACCAGCGATTCCAACTCGTCCCGCGTCGAGCCCATTCCGGCCCGCCGCATCAAGTGTGCCATCAGGGAGATCTCAGTAGTCGACATGCTCTCCTCCTACAATCTCATCGCAATTCGTGACACTACGCTGCCGTTAAGGAGGATTGTGGCACAAGTGTAGTACAAGGTCAATTCGCGGTAGACCCTTTCAAGGTACCGTTCATGTCCTATCTCGGTACCTCCCCACCCGGGCCTCACCTCTGCATCAATCGCCTGATGAGAGAGCGACGGTTTGGCCTACCGGCAGGCGGGAGAATGGTAGCCGCAAAGCCTCTCGACGGCTGAGAAGCGCAGCCCTTCAAGAAACTCCTCGGTCGAGCCGAGTGTCGAGGCTATTTCGGTCTGTCCAAACCGGCTTCTCTTGAACCGTACCTTGCCCTTGAGAATTGCCCCAGCGAGGTTATGTTCTATTGCCCATTTCTCGTGGTCGGTAAGTTCGTCGTAAAACTTCCGCTTGTCCTCGGGGAGAAATATTTCCGGCCCCGGCATTGAGGTGAACGGCGTGTCGGCTATGCCACGGTCCCACTCGGCAACCAGACACGCCATGAAGCGCGTATCATGCGGAAGCCCATGGCCGAACCACCAGACCTCGAACGCCTCTAGCATCGTATCATCGAGAAGCTCGAAGTTAGCCAGCGCCGCCTCGGACAGCGCCGCCTCGGGTTCGGGCCAATAGTAGACGAGCCTAGCGGGATGGACATCGCGAAACGGCTTGGGAATGGCACTCGCCGGTGGTATGGCCCCCCACCCCGGAGGCTGACAAGTCATTACGGCAAGCCACGCGTCCGTTACGCCGGGCCGAAGGCCGCGCGCAAGTGCCTCCCTTCCTCCCGGCTCCTCGTAGGCTTCAATTTGCCGTTGCAGGCGAGCGGCATCTTCACTGTCCCACTCCTGGTCAATCACGAGTTCTGCGGCGACTGCACCCAAGACATAGTCCCTAATCTCCGATTCTCGCTCAAGTACCATAACCGCCGCCTCTGAAAGCCCAAGCTCCCGGATGCCGGGCAACTCGGTGGGCGTATCGAGGAGTCTTTCCTCGAACCGGTCGATGTCATCATTCGGAGACAGCGTTCTCTTGGTCTCCCACCGCTGCCGGAACGACGCCTGCATCAGCGGGTCGAGGGACTCAAGCCTCTTCAACGCTGTAGGCGAAAGGGTCTCTTCGAGCGGCGGCAATAGGTGGCCGTCCTCGGTTAGTATCTTGTGAACTCCACGGACAAGCGTGTCGAATTTGCCATACTTGTATTCGAGATCGGCAAGGTCTCCGGCCAACCAGGATTTTCTCCAATATCGGACGGTCGAATTGGGGTACCCCTCCAACAGCAGTTGACGGCGGTACGGCTCGTCGATACTGTCCAATAGCACCTGAGTTTCCGGTCCAAGTATCTCCGCAAGGGACGCCGGATCGTCCGGCATGTCGCGTAGATACCGGAGGGCGCTGTCGTTGCCGCTCTCCAGCGACTCGGCGGTCAGCGCCTCCTGGATTTCCACGGGCAGAGCTTGGAATCTGGCGAGGTCCGCGCTCGAAAGGCTGTCCTCGAACGGGACGACGGGCGTCGGGCTGGGCGTTGGCGCAGGCGTCGAGGTTGGGGCAACGGTGGGTGCGACCGTCGGCGCGGGAGTCGGCGGCGGAGACTCCGAGCACGCGGCCAGCGCAGTGACTGCCAAGACGGACAACAACGGAAGTATCAATCGGATAACCATCGTAGCCACCTCCTACTGATTTGCCTGCTTTACCTTCCAACGCCTCCTATGGGTTCATGGTATGCCCATTCTTCGTACCACGCATCACACGACTCGGTGATTTTCTGCGCCTGTCGTGACAGTCGAGACTCTACGAACCACCCCCAATACCAACCGGCCGCACGGATACCATGTGATACCATGATTCCCCGAACAAAGAACCCGTGCCGGAGGAGAACGTGTCCGAAACGAGCGAGCGAGTTGCATACGCGAACGTCGAAGGGGCGGGTGAGGTATTCACTGCTGAGTTCCTGGAGTACTTCGTCGCGGCGCACGACAGGTTCGTGGGACGGGTACACGACCTGCGGGCCAAGCGCGCCGAGGTGCTGCGCCGCGCCCTGGAAGACGGCGTCATGCCCGCGCACCCGCCCGTCTCGGAGATCAACACGACCGACTGGTGCGTCCCGCCCGTGCCGGAGGACCTGCGGCGTCCCGGCATCGAAATCACGGGGCCGGCGTCGATCACCAATATGTTCATCAACGCGCTGAACCCCGGGCCTGAGGGCGAGCGCGCGGTCGGCGACCTCGATGACGACGAGGACGCTGCCGGCCACCGCCTCGTCGACACCGTGACGGCAGCACGCAACCGGCTCGGCGCGGTCGAGCGTACTCTGGAGCATCGCGACGAGGCGAGGGGCCGCCACTACACCATCCAGGACGGCGACCTGCCGTTCTTCATGCACCGCGAGAGAGGGTTGCACCTCGACGAGTCGGAGATGACCATCGACGGGAAGCCCGTCTCCGCCGCGATCCTCGGCACCGCGCTGACCGTCTTCCACTGCGGCAGGGCGCAGATGGCGCGAGGGCAGGGCCTCTACTTCTACCTGCCGAAGATGGAGTCCGCCGAGGAGGCCGGCTTCTGGCGCGACTTCTTCGATTTCAGCAGGGGGCATCTGGGTCTTGGCGACGACGACGTGATCCGCGGGATACCGCTCGTCGAGTCGCTTCCCGCCGCGTACCAGATGGAGGAGATGCTCCACGCGCTCGGCCCGTACGCCGCGGGGCTGAACGCCGCCCGCTGGGACTTCAAGGCCAGCATCTTCGAGTACATCATGGCCGACCCCAATCAGGTGTGGCCGGACCGATTCGGCGTGGACATCAAGACGACCGACTTCCTGGCGACCATCTTCCAGCGGCTCGTGGCGATCTGCCTGAAGCACGGCGCTGTCCCCATCGGAGGCATGGCGACGGCCCTTCCCTCCCGCGACGACGTGGTAAACGCCGCGGCCGCCGTCTCGATCACGGCAGACAAGGAGTGGGAGGCGAATCAGGGCTTCCTGCGAGGATGGGTCGCGCACATCTTCCACATGAAGACTGCCGCCGACCCCTTTAAAAAACTCCGCGCGTCGGGATGGGAGCCGCCCGCCGAGGCGCACGACCCCGACAACTACCCCGTCCGCATCGACGTGCCCGAAGGCCCGATCACCGTCGAGGGCACTCGCCGCAACGTCCGCATGGTAATCGAGTACATCGAGGGATGGCTGAACGGACGCGGAGCCAAGGGCATCGACAGCCTCGCCGGAAAGCCCGGCATGCACGGCCCGCTGATGGAAGACCTCGCCACCGGACGCATGTCCGTGGCCCAGATCGCCCAGCGCATCATCCACTCTGCCGTGGACACCGAGACCGGAACAGAGCACGACTTCGCCCTCGTCAGGCGGCTCTTCCTCGACGAGGTGGACGACATCCTCCGCCTCCTGAGCGAGGAGGTCGAGGAGGGCAACGAAACGCACCAACGCCTCTACGACGCCGCGGAGGTGCGGTACCGCAAGGCGGGCAAGATTGGTATGCGGTGGGTGAAGAACTACACCGAGCTCGATTTCAGGAGCCTGGGTTCGTACAGCCGCGCCGACCTCGATACCATCGCTGCCGCCGAGGACGCCTTCTAGGAATCGTCCCTGCCGCCCCTAAACCGGTCGAGGAATCGTCGTGCCCCGTGAGGGCGCTCCTGTCCTCTGTCCTGCGCCTGCTCTCCCGGCTGATCCCGCCGCCCTTGATGGCCGGGCCCAAACCGAGGACCTCTCCGACCCCTGCTCCATATGTCTGAGAAGTAATCGGGCGTGAAGAAGTGGCGGTCGTCGGCTGCGGCGGCAAGCTCCTGTGACAGGTTCGGCGTGAACGCGGCAACCTCGACGTGCTTGCCCATGTTCTTCACCGTCTCCACGGCATAGGCGAAATCGCCGTCCCCGCTTACGAGGACGGCAACGTCGTACAGGTCGTCCCACGCGAACTTGAGCAGGTCGGTCGCGACCATGATATCGATGCCCTTTTCCACGGTGATCTGACCGCGCATCTTCGAGCTGCCGAGCCGAGTCTCGATGTACGGCGTGTTGTGGAGGGCGGTGAGAAACTTCTGCTGGTCCTGATAGGCCTGCGGGTCGCGGTCAGCATCGCGGAGCACATTGTAGTAGTAGATACGGAGCAGTTCCCGGCCGTCGGTCAGCCTCTGACCAAGCGCGGCGAAGTCCACGTCGAATCGCCCGCAGTTCTCCTGGAGGCTGTGGTAAAGATTGCTGCCGTCGATGAAGATGGCCACCCGTTCCCCGCGTCCACCACCCCGATTGTTGCGACGGTTCGTCATAATTCCTCCCCCTTTGTCATATATCTCATAAGTTCATCGATACGCAATTACTCCTTGAGTTGCGGCAGTTCCACAACTAGCTCCCGAAAAGAGTCGTCCAAGATGTTCACGATGTCGTCGATGTCATCGCTCGTTACACAGAGCGGCGGCGAGATGTTCAGGAACTGGCCGACCGGCCTCAGGATCATCCCTCGATCATAGAACTTGTCGCCGAGGCGGTCCTGCACCCGGAGCGCGGGATCGAAGTCGGCCTTCGTCTCGCGGTTGGAGACCATCTCGACGGTATTCATCAGTCCGATGCCGCGCACGTCGCCGATGAACGAATAGTCTTCTTGAAGCTCCCTGAGCTGCGATCGGAAGTACTCACCCATGCGCTTGGAGTTCTCGACGAGACCCTCCTCCTCGATGATTTCAAGGTTCTTGAGCGCAGCAGCAGCGGCGACCGGATGGCCCCCGAAGCTGTTGGCCATGCGGAAGTAGTTGTCCTCGCCCTCGAATGCGTCCGCGATCTCCTTCTTGGCGACCGCGGCGGCAAACGGGAGGTAGCTGCTCACGATGCCCTTGGCCGAGCCCATCACGTCCGGGACGATGCCCCAGTTCTGTATCCCGAACCATTCGCCCGTGCGACCGTACCCGCAGATCACCTCGTCCGACACCAGCAGGACGCCGTACCGGTCGCAGATGTCGCTGATCATCGGCCAGTACTCGTCTCCCGGAACGGCGTTGCCCGCGTTGCTCGCGACCGGCTCCGCGATGAATGCCGCAATCGTGCCGGGGTTGTGCGCGATGATGAGCTCCTCGACCTGCTGGGCGCAGTACACCGCGCAGTCGGACGCATTCGTCGCTCCCGACTCGCAGCGATACGGGCTCGGCTGAGGCGCATAGATCATACCGGGGTAGAACGGCTCGTAGTCGGAGCGGTCGCCCGACGCGCTCCCCGCCATCGAGAGGACGCCACCCGTCGCCCCGTGGTACGAGTTGCGACGGCTTATGACCTTGTACCGGCCCGGCTCCCCGTTGCGCCTGTGGTACGCCCGCGCGATCTTGATCGCAGTCTCGGTAGACTCGGAGCCGCCGTTGACGGGATAGACGCGCTCCATCGACCCCGGCGCGATCTCGGCGATCTTCTCCGAGACGCGAATGAGCGATTCAGTCGTCGCGCCAGGAGGCTGGAACGAGAGCTTCATCATCTGCTCGCGCGCGGCCTCGGCGATCTCCGTCCTGCCGTATCCGACGTTCACCGAGACGTAGCCGCCGTTCGGGTCAATCCACGTCCTGCCCTCCGAGTCCTTCACCCGCATCCCGTCGCCCTCGACCATGATGACCGGCTCGCCCTGCTCGGCCATGTCGATCCAGCCCCTGTTGTGCATCCATAGGTAGTCGAGGGCCGCCCGACGTAGGTCTTCGGTCTTCGAGAGAACGTTCATCGGCTGGTTGCGCTCCTCTCCGGCAGCTAGGCCATCGACGCTATGCCCAGCTCGCCCTCGATCTCCCAGAGAGCGAGGTCGATAGCATGCATGATCTCGTCGATCTCGGATCGAGTAATCGTAAGAGGCGGCGTGATGGGAATGACGTTGCCTCGGACCGGCAGAATAAGTCCACGCTCAGCGAACTTCGCCGTTAGCCGGTCGTCCAGACCCAGTTCCGGGCCGAACCCCGCCTTCGTGGTGCGGTCGCTCACCAGTTCAATGGCGCACAGCAGCCCCAGTCCTCGAACGTCGCCGACGATGGGGTGGTCGCCCGTCAGCGTCGAGAGCGACTCCAAGAGGTACTCACCCGTCTCCGCGGCGTTTTCAACCAAATTCTCCGACTCGATGATCTCGATGCTCTTCAGCGCAACGGCGGCGGCGACCGGATGCCCCGCGAACGTGAAGACGTGCCTGAAGTGGGAGTCCGTCCCCGCGAAGCGGTCGGCAATCGCGGTGGTGGCCGTCGTTGCCCCGATCGGCATGTATCCGCCGCCCAGTCCGCCCGCCATCGTCATGATATCCGGCTCTACCCCCCAATGGTCGACCCCGAACATCTTGCCCGTCCTGCCCAGACCCGTCGTCACCTCGTCGGCGATCAGCACCACTCCATACTCGTTGCATATCTCGCGCAGCATCGGCCAGTACTCGGCGCCCGGCACGACCCCGTCGTTCGTCACCGGCTCGGCGATGACCGCCGCCACGGTGTTCGGCTGGTGGAACTTGATGAGCTCCTCGACTGCCCTCGCGCAGCGCACCGCGCACTCCGACGGCGAGAGGTCGCCCCCGCCCCCGCCGCACCGGTACACGTTCGGCTGAGGCGCGTACAGCATCCCCGGGTAGGCCGGCTCGTAGTCTGTCGTGCGGTGGTCGGGAGTCGAGCCGAACCACTGGACGAGGCCCAGGTCCCCGTGATAGGAGCCGAACCTGCTGATGATCTTGTAGCGTCCCGGCTCGCCGTTGCGCCTGTGGTAGGCCCTGGCGACCTTGATAGCCGTCTCGTTTGCCTCCGCGCCGCTGCTCACGGGGAACGTGCGGCTCAGGGCGCCCGGCGCGATCTCCGCGATCTTGCGAACGAGCTCAATCGTCGAGGGTATCGCCGACCTTTGCGGCATGTAGTTGAGCGCCGCCGCCTGCTCATAGACGACATCCCCCATCTCGGTCCGCCCGTACCCGATGTTGACCGCGCCCTGACCGCCGGTCACGTCGATCCACGAGCGGCCTTCCGAGTCCGTCACCCGCAGACCGTCACCCTCGACGGCGATCATCGGCCCGCCGTTGGCCTCCGCCCGGCTCCGGTCGTGGTTGTCGAGCCAAACGTGACGGTTGGCCGCACTACGCAGTTCTTGGGTGGACGGGCCTTCACTCAACGGCACGTGCGAACCTCGTCGCCTACTTGGGGCTTACGGACAGTGTACTATCGGCCTATGCGACGCACAAGGCAGCGAATTGCTCTACAATTGCGGCCTGACACGGTATGACGGTACCTAACTTCGCCACGCCCCGATATCTTGGCACAACCGTCATACCGGCGAAGAGCTTGCCCCGTACCCAATACGGGGCCGGTATCCAGAGGGGCCGGGCGCGGGTTGAATGGTGCCGCCTTCCGGTTCTCTAGGACGGTTACTTGCTTTCAGTCAACTTGAATATGACGAACTGGCAGATGTCGATTTATCCCCTCTCCCGTCGTGGGAGAGGGCTAGGGTGAGGGTGAGGGTGAATCGTAGTACCAAAATCATGTTGACATGGTACTTGCCTGGCAAGAATACAAAGCAATCCGCACTAGCCACAAAACGCAAACGGAGGCAAACGGAATGACGGACGAGCGACTGGCATACGCACCGGCGACCGACCTGCTGGAACTGATCGCGGCGAAGCAGGTCTCGCCCGTGGAGCTGGCCGAGATGTTCTTCGAGCGCATCGACCGGCTCGACCCGCAGCTCAACTCGTTCCTCCTGCTGACGCCCGACCTCGCGATGAAGCAGGCCCAGGCCGCCGAGGACGCCGTCATGCGCGGCGACAAGCTCGGCGCTCTTCACGGCCTTCCCGTGCCCATCAAGGACACGCAGATGACCGCGGGCGTCCGCACGACCATGGGGTCGGTCGTATACGAGAATCGCGTGCCGGAGAGGAATTCCGCCGTCGCGGAGCGGGTCTTGGGTGCCGGGGCCGTCATGCTCGGCAAGACCAACGTGCCTGAGTTCGGCATGGTTGGCTGCTGCGAAAACTCCCTCGGAGTGCTCGGACACAACCCCTGGAACACCGACAGGACGCCGGGAGGATCGAGCGGCGGCGCGGCAGCGGCTGTCGCGGCCTACCTGTGCCCCGTGGCGACAGGAAGCGACGGGGGAGGATCTCTCAGAATACCCGCCAACTTCTGTGGCATCTACACCATCAAGCCGACCCAGGGTCGCGTATCCGGCTATACCGGACTGGGAGGGCCTCCCATGCCGAACATCTTCTCCCAGCCCGGCCCGTTGACGCGGACGGTGCGGGACGCTGCAATACTCCTGCAGGTCTTGGCCGGTTTCGACCGACGCGACCAGGCGTCCATACGCCAGGTCCCGCCCGACTTCATGGCGGCGACGGAGCGCGGCATTGACGGCCTCCGCATCGGATGGAGCGCCGACTTCGGTTTCGCCCCCGTCTTCCCGGAAGTCGTCGACGTTACCTACAAGGCCGCGATGGTCTTCGAGGAGATGGGCTGTGCCGTCGAAGAGGTGAACATGGTCCTCCCCGAGCCGTACGACTCGCTCGGGCCCATGCAGTCTGCGGCCGCGTTCGACAACCTGGCCCGGCACCTCGACGAGTACGGCGACCGCATGACCGAGTTCGCGCGCTTCATGATCGAGATGGGATCCCACGTCACGCCCGGAGACTACATGCGCGCCGAGGGACGCATAGCCGAGCTCAAGGCCACCTTCGACGACGCATTCGAGACCTACGACCTCATCATGTCGCCCGTCACGTCCTTCCCCGCCTTCCCGAACGAGACCTTCCCCGGCAGCATCACGGGAGACTCGTCGTACCCCATCCAGTACTGGAACGGCGCGTTCACCATGCACGGCAACGCCATCGGCCATCCCGCCGCGTCCGTCCCCGCCGGCTTCTCACCCGACGGCCTCCCCATCGGCCTCCAGATCATCGGCCGCAAATACGACGAAGAGACCGTCCTAGCCGCATCCGCCGCCTTCGAGCAAGCCCGCCCATGGATCCAGCACCGTCCGTCGGTGTCGTGAGGGGGTACAGTCTCCTGGGCAATCGCATTCAGAATTGGTGGGAACACCATCAACCGTCACTCCGGCGAAGGCCGGAGTCCAGAGGGATGGGTTGGGAGACTACCCCAAGCCTGGCTCTAAGAGGGTGTTTAAAGTGGCTCCGTTCACCCTGAGCAACGTAACGCCCCGTTCGCCCTGAGCAGCGTTACGCCCCGCGCACGGGGCCGGGCAGGGGTGTCAGTAACTGCCGCCAAAATGGAGCATTTAAGAGCTGTTACTTGAAAGCCTGTCGAAGGGTGCCGGGGCCGTGCAAGAGGAAGCAAACCGCCTCCAAGCCCACCCCTTATCCCCTCTCTGCGCTCTCTGCGCCCTCTGCGGTGAATCTCCCTCGCCGGTGTCGTGACGAGACCCAGTCTCTGCAAGTCTTGACACCCACATCCCCCGCACGCTATCGTTTGCCCACGCTCGCGGGGGAGCTGCCAAGTTCGCGAGAAGGGCAGGGCCCACCCCGAAGTTGTCGGTCTTGAGTACAATCGACACTCTTTTCTTCGCCTGAGTCACGCGAACACCGGGCAAATCGAGGAAGGAGTGTGTCATGCAATCCCATACCCCCGTGCGCCTCAATATCGAGCAGGCGCGCAAACAGGCCAAGGACCTCCTCAAGGCCCTAAAGTCGCGCGACCGCGTTGCCGCCTCACGCTTCCGCACGACCATCCCCCAGCTCGGCGCGTCATCCGACCAAGCCGTCTTCTCCGCGAAACTCGCCCTTCACGACGCCCAGCGCGTCATCGCCATTGAGCACGGCTGCCAAACCTGGTCGGAGCTTGTTGCACACATACAACAGAGCACCGAACCCCCGTACTCCGTGGACGATTTGATCGACTTCTTCGTAGCGGTCAAGGAACAAGATGTCGATGCTGTCAGGCGTTCGCTCGACGCACAGCCAACGCTCATCGACGCCCGGCTGCTGGACGCCAACTACATGCTGGAGGGTGATGCCTTTAGAGAGGCGATACGGAACAATCCACACCCGCTGTCGCGGCGGACTCGGACGGCCCTGCATCTGGTGTCCACGGGGTTCTTCCGCTGGGCCACGCCGGATGTGCTGGAAGTAGCCCGCGTACTCGTGGAGCGAGGATCCGACGTCAACAACGTGGGTTGGGACGGAAATAACAATCTCTGCGCTCCTATCACCCTCGCAGCCTGGGAGGGCGGACTCGACATGATGCGCCTGCTGCTGGAAGCCGGCGCCGACGTGAGCGGAGAGCATGGCGTCGCCGCTCTTGAAACCGCCGCCCATCATGACAGCATTGATCGCTACAACCTGCTCGAAGAGTACGGCGCTCCGGTTACGGCGTGGAGCCTTATCGAGATGGGGCTCACCGACCGGATCATCCAGCTCGTCGAACGCGACAACGGTCTGCTGACGCAACGGGACGACAACGGCTACACGCTGCTCCAGACCGCCGTCGCACGGGGTAGCTCGAATCCTGCTCTCATGGAATCGGGACGGGAAATCGTCCGGGCCCTAGTCCGGTGCGGCGCGGAGATGGACGCATTCACCGCCGCCGCGATGAACGACGTCGACAGTCTGTCGAGGATACTCGATAGCGACCCCAACGCGGCCGACTCTCGACTGGTTAACGGGACCAACCCGGTCTGCTTCGCGGCTTGGAGCGTCAGCCACCAAACGCTGGAGATGCTCTTGAAGGCCGGGGCTGAACCGAACGTTTCGTACGGGAACGCGATGTCGCCGCTGAGAAGAGCTGCCTTCTACGATGATACGGAGAGCTGTCGTCTGCTGCTGGAGCACGGCGCCGTTCCAACCGATGCGGCCGTAATTGGGGCCACGTGGCGAAACAAAGATCCGGAATGCGTGAAGCTGCTCTTGGACTATGGGGGGAATCCCAATCCCGCGCAGGACGACTTCGGCGCGATAAACTGGGCGGCCTGGGAGGCCCAGACCGACGCGGTAAAGGCCCTCTTGGAACGCGGTGCCGACCCGAACCACCGGGCTCCCGCCTGGGCGGGCGCTGGGCCCCTCCACTTCGCCGCCTTCGCGGGCAGCAGGGCCCCTACCGACAGGGTAACCGAGACGGTAACGGCGCTGCTCGACGCCGGCTCGGACGTAAACCTCGTCGATGAGAACGCCAGCACGCCGCTGGACGCCGCAATCAGCCGCGAGAACCACGCCGCCGCCGACCTGCTCCGCGAGCATGAGGCCAAGACAGGCAGAGAACTCGGGGAGAAAGACATCGACACCACGAACGCAATCAGACATTGGAATAACTGGTTCCCCAAAGACCAGGAGAGCTTCGAGCTCACTTCTGCCGAGGAGCAGTTCATCGCCGCCTCGATTGGCGCCGAACGCAGAAACTGGGTCGGCGCCCCCGACCTCGGACGAATGGAAGCGATTCTGGCCGATGAACCGCAGGTGCTCGACCGTATTGGGAGCGTTCTGCTTCACCGGCTCTTGCTGAACAGGAACGGCTGCGGTCCTGCCGTCAGGTTCATGCTCGACTGTGGCATAGCCCTCGACTTGGACCCCACTGAGTACAACAATTTCTTCGACGCCGTGTACATGGGAGCGATGGACGTGGTCCAAACCGTATTCGAGTCGGGCGCGGCGGACGCGACGGGTATCTCCGTCCTGAAGCCCCATGTCGGCTGGCCCGACAACACGTCCATGCTCTTTTGGGCGGCGACCAGCGGACTCGTCGATATGGTCAAGCTCCTGCTAAAGTACGGCGCGGGAATCCACCACGAGCTTCCCATCAAGGGCTGGGGCGAGAAAGGCTCTACCTCGCTTCAGGTAGCCGCGGCCCCGGGCTGGAGGGAGGAAGACCAACCTCAAAAGCACGAGGTCGCCCGCATCCTCATCGCGGACGGCGCGTACTACGATGTCTACTCCGCCTGCGCCCTCAACGACACGTCACGCCTTCAGGAGCTCATCGACGAAGACTCCGAGGCGGTCAACGACGACGAACACTACGGCATGACCCCGCTCCACTGGGCCGCTCGCGCAGGCTCCATGGAGTGCACCGAGATACTGTTGGAAAAGGGGGTTCTCGTCAACGCCTTGAACAAGGCTCGCCGCACACCGCTTCAGCTCGCCGCCGAGGCCGATCAAGCGGACATGATACGCCTGCTCGCGCGGCACGATGCCGACCTGAACACCCAGGACAGAAAGGGACGCACACCCCTCCATCGCGCCACCTACGAGGGCTGCGTCGATGCCGCCGAGGCCCTGCTCGAAGTCGGTGCCGACCCCACGGTCCTCAACAAAAACGGCAAGACCGCCTTCCAGATCGCCCGAAAGGACGCAAAATACTTCAAGGTGCGCGTCTAAACCTAATTCGTCATGACTGCGCCGCCAACTTGACGCACAAGAACGTATGACCTATGCTGTCCGAGTCACAAAAACGGTTTCCCGCCCACGTGATCCCCCCGCGAAACCATGAGAGACAACTTGAGAAAAAAGGCCCGAAAATTTTGATGATACGAAAAACTCTCAATCTGTCTCACGACCCCATATTCTACCGGGTGCGTCTCCCGGAAACAGCTTCAAACTCCCCGCCCGGACGAGCGAAAACGGAGCGAGACAACTTGAGAATGGGAGAAAAATGGGGAGTTTCGGAGGCGTCCCAAACCGTCTCATCGTCCCAAACTGTCTCACCCCTACGCTCTCCGCTCCCTCCGCGGTGAGGCCCTTGTTTGCCCGCCCATCGCATAGCAATAAGGAATCACCATGACCACCCACAAACAGCTCCCCTCCAACCCGGATCTCAGAGTATTCCGAAACCAAGTCCAGTCCCTCGTCAACGCCCATGCGTCGCAGCACGACGAGACTCCCATCTCCGTAGCGGACGCCCGCGACGCCGTCGCCCGCGAGTACGGTTTCGACGACTGGGACGCCCTCCGCACGGAGATCGAGCCGTCCTCCACCTACACTGCCCGAGCGGAAAGGCATAAGTTCGCGCTCCCGCCTGACCACGAGTTCTTCAAGGCGGTCGGCGCGCGCGACCTCGACCGGGTCCGCGAGCTGCTTGATCAGGACCCTTCCCTCGCGGACGCGGACGTGCGAGGCAATGCCTCCATACAGGGCCACTGGGGATGGGGCGCATCATGGGGAGACCCGGCCGAGTGGGAAACGGTCCGTGCCGTACACTTTGCGGCGTTCACGCATGGCGACCTCCTCCGCCTGCTGATCAAATACGGCGCGGACGTCGACGCGTACGGCTGCAATGGGACACCTCTGGTGCTCGCGTGTTGGGAGGGGTCGAGGGAGACCGTTCAGATCCTTCTCGAGGCGGGGGCCAATCCCAACCTACCGAACATCCACGGAGGCTCGCCCCTCCACTCCGCCATAAACCACTGGGACCCGTGGAAGATCGAGATTCTCCTCCGGTACGGCGCAAGGCACGACATCTTCTCTGCGGCGATTGTGGGCGACCTCGAGGAGGTCAAGCGACTGTTGAACGATGGAGAGTATCTCATCAACCGGCGCGACATCGTCCGGGACCGCACCCCCCTCGAATGGGCCGCCTTCCGCCGCCAGGAGGAGGTAGGCGAGTATCTCATAGAAAAGGGCGCGGAGGTGACTCCGCAGGCAATTATCTGCCTGGGAATGCTCGACGAGATCAAGAAATGCGTCGAGGACGACCCGGAGTTCGCCAACCGCCGAATCGGCGCCGAATGGTCCGATCCCCCGTTGCTCTGGGCCGTCAGGTCAGGTCAGCTCGAGGTCCTAAAGTACCTGCTCTCCGTGGGCGCCGACCCGGACTGCAAGGGCGGGTGGGGCCAGATGCCCCTAACGCTAGCAGCAGACCTTCCCGTCGAGACCTCCCTGGAGGTGGCCAAGGCGCTCATCGAGGCCGGGGCCGATCTCAACGCCGGATGGGGATGGCGGACGCACCTCGGAGAGTTTGTCACCATGGGGAAACTGGTAGGCGCGGACCTCCTGGTCCGGCACGGCGCGGACGTCAACCAGAAGACCGAGCGTGGGCAGACTACACTTCAGGCGATGATATACCCCCCGTCCTGGGAAGAACGCTACAGTGACCCCATTCCCGGCATCGAGTTCCTCTTGTCCCATGGCGCCGACATCAACGCACTCTCCGACGACGGCAAGACCGCCCTCGACATCGCGATTGAGAAAGAGAACGATGCAGTTGCAGCCCTGCTCCGAGAACGAGACGGCCTCCGCGCCACGGAACTGCCATGACACTCCAATCGCCACCCTTCGACGCACTGCCTTCCTATGCACGGCTCCCTCCACGGGCTATAATCGAAATACCCTCCCATCGCACGTGGGGAAGTGTCGGAACTGGCAGACGAGCATGATTTAGGATCATGTGCCGCAAGGCGTGAGGGTTCGAATCCCTCCTTCCCCACCAGCTACGCCAGCTATGGGTCCGGAACGGCGCAGCGGCTTCATAGACTGCTTCCCGGCGGTTCGAGTCCCCTTTACCCTACATTTTCCGTTCCGGCCTTGTCTTCTAAATGCCGCAACGTCCCCAATCCCTAGTTGAGAGACGGTGATCGGGTACCCATTAGCGTCGCATATGATATCGGAAACGACTCAGGAGTTTGGCCTACTGCGCGTGGTCCCGTTCTAGGTGATTGGGCTCTCATCTGGCGGTATCCGATGCGAGACTCAGCGATGACCGGCCATCGGAGTCTCAGCCGTCTTGGACAACGGCGCGCCTACGCCGACCGCATCGGTTGACACGGAGTGGCGTCAATACTAGACTCCGTGCGTCGCGGGCGTGCGGACATTTCCGCGCAGGAAGGAAGGTGTACGGCATGCATCTACTGGAGGTCATGAACCCCGTCGCAAGGCAGCGCGCAATGGAGAACGTCGCGGCCATCAACCCCAGACTCAGCGGGCTGGACGGCAAGACGATCGGCTTGGTATGGAGCGGAACCCACGGCGGCGACGTCGCGCTCAACCGCGTCGGCGAGATGCTCCAAGAGCGCTTCGACGGCCTCGAGACGAGGTTCTACACGGGCGGCAACTACCCCAACCCGCCGCACATCCTCAAGCAGGCGGCTGACGAGTGCGACGCCGTCGTCGGAGCGACCGGCGACTGAGGGACGTGCGCGTCGTGGATGGTCCACGACATGATCGAGGTCGAGCGGATGGGCAAGCCCGCGGTGCCCATCATCTCCGGCCGGTTCGAGGGCGACGCCGTCGCAAGCAGCCGCGCATTCGGCATGCCCGCTCTGCGTTTCGTCGTCGTGCCGCGCATCTATCGCAACCTGTCCCCGGCCGAGTCGATCAGCAACACCGAGCCCGCATTCGACGACCTGGTCGGCATGCTGACCGCCGACGGCGACGGTGCGTTCGACGATAGTCCGACGGAGCAGACGTACCGCTTTGAGGGCGAGGACCGCTTTGACGCGGTTCAGCGCATGAACGACGACTTCCTGAGACGCGACTGGAGCGACGGATACCCGCTGTTGCCTCCCACCCGAGACGCGGTCGACGAGCTGATAGACGGCGTCAGCCTGCCCGCCGACCACGTCGTGTGCGACATGCCGCCCGGCTTCGGGATCGCCACGGTCGAGAAGATCGCCGTAAACGCGGCCGCGGCCGGCGCCAGGCCGGAACACATGCCAGTGATCGTCGCCGCCGTCAAGGCGCTGTCCCAGATGGGACCGGAGGGCGGCAAGTCGCTGTTGATGTCCACCAGCCCGCAGGCGCCGCTGCTCGTCGTGAATGGTCCCATAGCCGAAGAGTTGGACATCAACGCCCGGTCGGCGCTCGGCCCCGGTTTCGACAACAGGGTCAACATCGTGGTCGGGCGTGCCTTCTCCATGTGCATGAGGAACATCGGGCACTGGTACCCGAACAAGATGGACATGGACACCATCGGCACGACGCGGAAGTTCGTCCTGTGCATAGCCGAGAACGAGAAGATGAGTCCATGGCAGCCCTACCACGTGGACAAGGGGTTCGATGCCGGCGAGAGCGCGGTGAGCGTGTTCATCACCAACGGCGAACTCGACGTGCAGGACCAGGGCAACGACACGGCGGAGGGGCTGCTCAAGACGGTCGCTTACGGCGCGACGTTCGGTACGCGCGGCCTATGGGAGCGGCACTCTGACGAGCGGCTGATCCTGCTGCCGCCTGACGTCGCCCGGCCGGTGGGCGCTCAGGGCTTCACGAAGCGCGGCGCCAAGGAGTTCATCCACATGCACACCAACGACAGCCTGGGCAAGATGACCCAGTACGTGCCCCTGGAGGGCGAAGCGCGAGTGGCGGCGCACTGGAGGTGGATGAAGGACCTGACCGAGCAGGAGCGCCTCGACACGACGATGCCCGTATTGGAGAGCGCCGACCGGTACGACATCCTCGTAGTCGGGGCGGACCGCGCCAAGACGCTGGTCATGCCCAGCGGGCCCAGCGCGGTGACGGTGAGCGTCGATCAGTTCCGGCCGTAGGCGCTACCGGGCGGGCGCCAGCACCACGGACGCGACGTGCGGCGCCTGGACGCGGCACATGCGCTCGACCATTTCCCTGAACGAGTCAGGCGGCATCACGCATTCAGGGCACTCCTCGTTCGTGCCCTCGTAGTACTTGATCCTCAGAAGACCGTCCTTGAAGTCCAGAGGCTCGATGACGACGCCGTCGTTGTCGCGGGTCAGCGTCCTGACCGTGTCAAGCACCATGTCGATTCCTGCGTCCATCTCAGTCCTCCTTTCGTGCGGTCCCCGCACTTGGGGCCCAACCAAAGCGCCGGACATCCTCGCCATCGGTCTCACCCTAGGCGCATATTGGAGGGAGGTCAACCCGGCCCGGTCAGCCGGCGAGGACTTGACGCGGGGTAGCCTCGTCAGTCCGCGCGGCCTGCGGTTCATTCCCACGCCTTTCTCTTGCCCTTTTGTCATCTGGCCCATCCAGAACAGACTATTGCAACGGCTGGCCGCTGTCGACCTTCCACGCCCATGCCGCGGGAAATGGACCGGCTTTCCGTTCTACAAAGAATCTTCATGTTCGTCCATTGGGTTACGAGAAAGGACGCTCGTTTCAGCTCACAGACGTATGTGGCAGCGTATCCCCGAAGGGTCGCAGTTTCGGAAACTTCATTCATCCAGGCGCCTGACCGGCCGGAGGTTCGTGGGAGCTAGTCCGGGACCGGTTGACCGACTCCTTACAGCAGGTTCTCCCAACGAAACATTCGCAGTACAGGACACTCTAGCCCACCAGTTCAATTTGGACATAACCTGCGGCAGGTTATAGTGGACTATACTGGCCGTCGGCCAATGCACGTGGGCCTCATAGGACTGCGAGGACGGGAGCTTGCGGATAGTTCGTGGAGTATGGGAAGGCACACATACGTCTCCGGTGACTTGTGCATTTTGTGGTAGCCTGATACGGCTTATCGCGCGAGTGAGAAGGCCTGTCCGCTCGCGTGCGTCGATGACACCGGCGAAAAGCATCAAGTCCATTCCCAAAGGGGGTCGTATGCCAGCTCCTAGAGTTATTTACCAACCAAAGGTCGGCAGCCCTATTGACGTTGACCGGGAGTTTTATGGACGACTGGGTGAAGAAACGGAGAGCCGGAGCCTGGTTGAACGGTTTGAGGTGCCTATGCGCTCCGGCAAGGCCTGGCCGGTGCTGGCAGGGCAGATATGCCGGATCGTGGTGGTTGAAGGGGCGCAGGTGGCGGATTTCAACGCGTGGAACCTGAACAATCCGCGGGAGCGGTTCTGGGCGGCGTATCAGAATATGCGGCTGCGCTCGACGATACAGCGCCAGTGGGACGAACTCGACGTTGCGATAGACGAAATTCACCGGCGACACAGCAAGGAAGAGGGTTCGGCGTAAGAACCGCGAAGCCGGGTTCACTGGGGCCGGCTAATGGTTCAATACGAACCTCTACGCGAGGATCAAGTCCTAGTCCGCTAATCTGTCGGGAATGACAACCAACAGGCGACTGGCGGATCAGCGAATGTTTGGCGGAGGTCTCCATTCTCGTGTGCGGACTTAATCGCCACGATTAAGCTGATTGTGTCGTCATGTGTGGAGTAGTACGGAATGCCCTCGGCGGCCTCTTTGGCAATTGCGAACTCACCCGCTTCGGCGGCGCATCTGGCAACAAACGCTAACGCATTAGAGCGTTCCGAGGCATATGGAATATGCACCCCTGCCTGGACGGCAACCTCGTAGTTTCCTTGTAACACAGCCGCTTCGATCACTCTCAGGAGCGCATCGCCCCGCCCAGAATCCGTCCGGGCTATTTTGGCGACTTCGAGCATTTGCTCCAAGGGGGGCTTTTCGGAGAAAGCCGGAGTGGGCGTTGCAATCGAAGTGGGGGCGGAGGTCGGGATAATTCGTGTCGGCTCACTGCCAATGGGTTGCGTGGCCTCTTGATCAGAGTTCCATGGGGACCATTGGAGTATGGCAACACCGCCACCAATTCCGCCTACTATTGTACAGATGGCAAGCACTACTTTTATTGGTTTGGCCAACTGAGTGAGCGCCCCAGGGATGATGCTCTCCTTCAAACTCATGGCCCAAGCTTGATGCTGGAACCCTTGATCGTCCCAACCGTTATTCTACCACCTTTCCGCTTGATGCCTTTGAACTTGGAACCTTCAACGTGGATGAGATCTTTCAATAGCTTCATCTTCCGCTTCGCCATAGCTCCTCTTCCTGAGAGGTGTGCAAATTGACCTGTCCCCAGCCTCTATACCACTCGCTACGTTTAGTCCGACAAGGACAGGGAGAGGGGATAAATCGGCATCTGTCCGGTTCGTTATACTCAAGGGAACTGAGTATTGGCCGGAGGAAGAGATGATAGTAGTGACCGGAGCGGCGGGAAGACTGGGACGCAGGGTGGTGCAGCTGCTGGTAAATCGGAACAAGGAAGTCCTGGCGACAGACCAGTTGGCTGCCGATGACCTTCCAGCGGATTTTGCGCGTTGCGATCTCGTGGACGCCAAGGCTGTGGAGGGTATTCTCAAGGACGCGGAAGCCGTCATTCATTTGGGAGCTATCCCAGGTCCGCGGTGGGGAGACCGACGGTTCATTTTCGAGAATAACGTGACAAGCACCTTCAACGTCATGATGTCGGCGGCGGAGTTGGGACTTCGGCGTGTGGTGTTCTCGTCGAGCGCCTTCGGTATGGGGTGGGCCCACGACGGGAACGCCTTCGTGCCTCTGTACCTGCCATTGGACGAGGAACATCCGATGATGCCATTCGAGCCGTACGGCCTGTCCAAGCAAGTCGGAGAGGATATCGGCAGAATGATCGCCCGCAATTCGGACACCACCGTGGTCAGCCTGCGGTTTACCAATGTGGCGCGGCCGGAAGTCCAAGCGGAGTTCCCCTGGCCGCCCCCTACACCGGAGAAGCCCCTGACGCTGGTGATGTGGGCCTACGCCGACGCCAGGGACGTGGCGGAGGCCCACGTATTGGCGCTGGATGCGGAGATAGAAGAGTATGAGGCCTTCATGATCGCCCAGCCTTCCAGCCGGTTCAATGAGCCTACGATTGACCTTATCAAGAGCAACTTCGGCGACCGGGTGGAGATACGGGAAGGGCTGAGCGGCGCCGCCAGCGTCATCAGTACGGAAAAGGCGCGGCGACTGCTGGGCTGGAGACCTCGCCATGACTGGAGGTGAGTGGCGGGGCTTCGGATCGATGTGCTTAAGTCGACCAACAGGGAAGATACCATTCTCCAGGTGGAACTTTCACCGCAATTCCGCCTTTGTCCTCAGGTGATTGACGAGCACGTAGGTGACTCTCATGGAGCCGCCTCTGTTCGATGTAGGGAACCGAGGATGGCAAAGAACGTAGTAACTGTTCAGTGTCGGTGAGAAGTGTAGGGATTGCCCAGCCCTTCTGTCATTCTGAGGAGCGCAGCGACGAAGAATCTCCAATCTCTCCCCCGGCGGGGGAGAGACACAGAGAGGGGGTCTTCGCAATTCAACTCACCAAGACTGAACAGTTACAGAACGTACATTCTGCTGCCAATTGGAAATCGCACGGGCAGGATGGAGCATAGGTTTGCGAATCCAGCATTTCGCTTCTCGAGTAGACCGTGAGGGGTCGTGGGAATGACTTCCGATCCGGTGCGCCTACATAGCGTCGAGTCCGCAACCATCGTCGTGACGCCGTGGACGGAGTGGTCGTTCGCGCGCCTCCGGGCCGTGAGTGGAGCATCTGCGGACGTGGAGATAACCACTGCCGGCGATGTGGCCCGGCTTGTCGCTGAGCAGGTCGACGTCTTGAAGGGAGCCGCGATAGCCGGAGAGGCGGATGTTCCTCGCTTGTTGGGCGTGGACGAGCGTCGGCTGAGCGGTGACCTGCCTCTGGCTACCGCAGTGAGCGCCCTGCGCACCGGTGTCTCGATCATTCAGGCGGTTGAAGACGGGATTACCCTCACGGAGGCCTTGGGCGGAGAGCCGCCGTGCAGCGTTCCGCTCTACGCGAACGTCAACCGAGGCCTATTCGCGACTCAACGTACACCGGCAGACTTCGCGGAGGCCGCCGAACTGGCAGTGGGCGCAGGTTTCCGCGCGGTGAAGTGCGCCCCGTTCGACGAGGTGACTTTGGACGACGGCGCAGGCGAAGCCGTCCGGCAGGCCCGGTCCGGCATTCAGCGCGTTGCCGCGATCAGGGACAGGGTGGGGCCCAACGTGACTCTCATGGTCGACTGTCACGGCCGCTTCGATATCGAGTCGGCGGTTATCGTGGCCGAGGAGTTGGCCGAGCTTGGCATTGGCTGGTTCGAGGAGCCGGTACGGCCCAACGTGAACCCGGTGGGTTCAGCACGGATTGCCGCGTGTGTGCCAATGACCGTGGCCGGAGGAGAGATGGGATACGGCGAGAGGATGTTCGCTGACCTGATCACGAGTGCCACGGTCAAGGTCATCATGCCGGACGTGATGTTCTGCGGCGGCGCGGCTGTGGCCGCGCGGTCCGGCATGGCGGCAATCGATGCAGGCGGTGAAGTATCTCTCCACAGTCCCTCGGGACCGGTGTCATTGCTCACCGGCGGACACGTCACCGCGTCCATGTCGGGTGCGATGCCGCTGGAGCACGCTGTCCACGAGGCGGACTGGCGAGCGGACTTGCTCACGCCCCCGGAACGAGTCCAAGGCGGTCGCCTGCACCTCCCCTCCACTGCCGGGCTCGGCGCGGGGTTGAACTGGGAACTGCTGAGAAGAATCGGACGGGTGTGGGATCATTCATGACGACGGCTCGTCATCAGATATGAATGAGGTCTTCCCACACACTTCCGGCGAGAAGCCTCGTACCTTGAAACCCCGTCGTCCGGCGGTCTGCTAGTCCTTCCCCGATAGGTCTGCAATAATGCGCCCAAAGGAGGGAAGTGTGCAGCCGTACGACATCGTCATCGTGGGGGCCGGCTCGGCCGGGTCGGTCCTAGCCGCCCGGCTGACGGAGGACGCGGAGCGGTCGGTGCTCCTTCTGGAGGCAGGGCCGGACTACCCGGACCCGGCCACGCTGCCTGACGACGTGAAGTACGGCTACGGGCCTCGCAGGCCGTTCCCCATGCCCTTCGTCAACGAGAACAGACAGGCCTTCGTCGCTAGGTACACGGACGAGGCCCCCGCTCGGCTCGTGCCTCGGGGGCGGGTGACCGGCGGGTCGAGCGCGGTGAACGCCCAGATACTCTTGCGCGGAGTCCCCGAGGACTACGACGACTGGGCCGCCATGGGCAACGACGAATGGAGCTTCGGGAAGCTCTTGCCATACTTTCGTCGCTTTGAGAGCGACCGCAGCTTCGGAGGGGATTTCCACGGATCGGATGGGCCGATTCCCGTGAGCCGCTTCTCCAAAGAGGAGATGAACGCCGACCAGCAGGCGTTCTATGACGCCTGCCTCGCCTACGGATTCCCCGACTGCCCCGACCACAACGACCCCGACTCGACGGGGGTAGGGCCGACTCCGCTGAACAACGTGGACGGTGTGAGGTGGAGCACCGCTTTGGGCTACCTGAGCGAGGCCCGCGAGCGTCCCAATCTGACGATCGCAGCACGGACGCAGGCGCGACGAGTGCTGTTCGAAGGCAGACGAGCAGTCGGAGTGGAGGTCGAGTCCGATGGGCAAGTCGAGGTATTTCACGGCGACGAGGTGGTGCTTGCCGGCGGGGCGATAGGCTCGCCCCACCTTCTCATGCTGTCGGGCGTGGGCCATGCCGACCACCTGGAGCAGACCGGAATCAGTGTCGTTCAGGACACGCCCGGTGTGGGACGCAACCTGCGCGACCACCCTCAAGTGTCTCTGAAGTGGCGCACACGGAAGAGCTACCGGCATGACACATCTGCGGCCGGCGTACAGACGACCCTCCGGTACACCGCCTCGGGCTCACATCTCCGCAATGATATGCTGATTCATCCGTCTTCATTCTGTGTGCTCGACCCCTTCCCGCTCGGGGTGGACCAGTATATGGAGCTCGGGGTGAACATGGTCGTCTGCCTGGACCTGGAGGTAGGAGCCGGCTATATTGAGCTTCGATGCGACGACTACCGTATCCAGCCCAGGCTGGACTACAACTTCCTGGTCGAGCCGTTCGACCGCCAGCGCATGAGAGAGGGAGTCCACATCGCCTTGGAGCTGGCGGACCATCCGAGGTACCGGGAACTGCTGGCTGAGCGAGTCGACCCGGACGACTCCTACCTGCAGTCCAACGACAGTCTGGACGTCTGGATGAGGACGAGGGTGAGCACGAGCCACCACATATCGGGCACCTGCAAGATGGGGCCGGTCTCCGACGGCATGGCCGTCGTGGACCAATACGGGCGAGTACACGGCCTGGACGGACTACGCGTCGTCGACGCCTCCATCATGCCCGACTGCATCCGCGCCAACACGAACGCTACGACGCTTGCTATGGCCGAGCGCATCTCGGACTTCATGCGGTCGGGGACGTAGCTGCCGGTTCCATCCCTTGTAGGGGCGCTCATGCCCTAGCTGGACTTTGTACAAAGTATAGACAAGTGACGAGAACAGGGTAAGCTAACAAGACCAAACACTTCTGAAAGGTCACGTTATGCTCACCCCCGTATCCAGTACGGGGCAGGCTCTGCCCGATGCCATTATATCCATACTCAACCCGTTCGCGCCCATGTTCCAGGCCAGGACATGGACGAAAGCCCAGGTGCTGCTCGTCGGCACAGTCCTAGCCACGCGCAAGCGCACCGTCACCTCAGCCCTCCGCATCATGGGCCTCAGCGACGACACGAGCTTTGCACGTTACCACCACGTTCTCAACCGTGCCGGGTGGTCGCCGCTCAAGGTAGGCCGTGTCTTGCTGCACCTGTTAATCCAACACCTCGATCACGGCGATGGCCCGCTGGTGTTTGGGATCGACGAGGACCCTGGAGCGGCGGCGTGGCAGGCGGATCAAGGCCAAGGGTATCTATCGTGACGCAGTGCGCTCCAGCGCAAGTCATTTCGTCAAGGCATCCGGCCTGCGTTGGATAAGCCTGATGTGGCTGACCCCCATACCCTGGGCGCGTCGGACATGGGCGCTGCCTGTCCTGACAGCACTCGCCCCCTCTGAGCGATACTGTCAGCAGATGGGGCGGACTCACAAAAAGATAACCGTCGCGGCTCATCTGCTGCAAAAGCAACGGCCTTGCAAGCCCCGCGCCGCCGCCTGGTATGCCAAGCCCGCGCCGACCTTCGTAGACGCGATCGCGTTGGTGCGTCGTCATATGTGGAGCGCTTGTGAGACTTTTTCCATGTCGCAGGACAAACCCGACATCACGAAAGTCCCAACGCCGCTATTCAATAGATTCATAGAATCGCTGACCTACGCAGCCTGAATGTACAAAGTCCAGCTTAGACGAGCGGACCGCCCTCCGTCACCAGAGGGTGATCGAGTCGCGGAAGAGCTGCGCGAGGTCGTCGGCCTCTGCCGGCCGTGGGGAGAGCTTCGTGACGCGGTGCTGAGGCAGTGTGCCGTTGACGAGTGCCGGCACGTCGTCTTCCGTGTAGCCCACCGCGCCGAGGCCGTTCGGCAGGCCCATGTCGCGGATGAACTTCACGATGATGTCGCCGAGAATGTCACCCGCGTCCTCCGGCCCCGCGCCGGAAACGTCGGCCCCCATGAGCCGCGCGGCGTGGAGGTGGCGCTCCGGGTTGGTCGGGCCGGTGTACCGGAACACCGCGGGCGCGTTCAGGATCACCGACATCCCGTGCGGCACGATCGGCTCGCCGTCGGGATAGTCGTCCGGCACGAAGTCCCTGACCATGCCCGAGACGGTGTACGACATGCCGTGCGGTAGGTGACAGCCCGCATTGCCGAACCCCACCCCCGCGAACGTGGCGGCCAGAAGCATCTGCCCCCGCGCCTCGGCGTCGTCGGCGTCGTGGACGGCGCGGTGCATGTTCTCTGTGACCATCTCGATTGACTTCAGCGCCCATACGTCGCTGATCGGATTGGAGCCTTGATAGGACGGTCGGAGGCCGGGATTCTCCGGGGCCTCGCGCCGGCCGAACGGCATCGCGGTAAACGACTCAAGCCCGTGACTCAGGACATCGAATCCGCTGCACGCCGTGACCACTGAGGGGAGGTTCCGCACGTTGTCGGGATCGACAATGCCCATGACCGGCCTCAACGACCGGTGCGAGATCCCCGTTTTTGCCTTCATATCGAGCAGGTCGAAAATGGCAACGCCGGTCGTCTCGCTGCCGGTGCCCGTCGTCGTGGGAATCGCGATCAGGGGCCGCAGAGGTCCGGGCACGGGCTCGCCCTTCCCAATCGGCGCGTTGACGTACGTGAGGAAGTCTGCCGGATACGTGGAATAGAGGTTGGCCGCCTTGGCCGTGTCCATGCTCGACCCTCCGCCGACCGCGACGAAACCGTCGAAATCACCGTCCGTGGCGAACTCGATTGCCTGCTTGAACGATACGTCCGTCGGCTCGACGCGCACCCTGTCGTAGAGCACCGCGTCGATGCCCTCCGCCCTCAGGAAATCCATGGTAACGGCGGCAGCCTCGCTCTGCGACATACGCGGGTCGGTCACGACCATGACGCGGCGAGCGCCCAACCGGCGCATCTCGTACCCGACCTCGCGGGTGACCCCAGGGCCGTACTTGATGCTTGACGTGTCCATCGAGAACGCCGTCTCGTTCGTCATGGCGCTGCTGCCTCGTCCTGTGGATGTTTCGGGGGATGTTCTAGGTGGCAACGACGGCCAAACACGTCTGAGTGCGAAGGACGCCGTCGATGGTGTGGATGTCGCCGGTCACGAGTGACGCGACTGCGCTTACGTCGGCCGCGTTCACGACCGCAATGATATCGAAGGTACCCATGACCACGTCGACGGTCTTGACTCCCTCGAGGCTGAGGATTTCGTCCGCCACCATCTTGGCCTTGCCCACCGCCACCTCGATCAACACATACGCTTTCGTTCCCATCAATGCCTCCTTGCACTTACTCGACCGCCCTCACCAACCGAACGAACGGCGTCGAATTCCAAAGATTCTATGCCCGCCGCCAAAGGGTGTCAACGTGGGGGAGGGGTTATGGGCTGGTCACACTCACCGGCCAACAATGGGGCGCACAAAGCTACCATACCGACAGGAACCCTCTGAATGTGTATCTTTGTCCACACCCGAAGTTTGAGACAAGCGATAAGTATGCATTATAGGTTACCTCGGATTCGTGCATCGAGCGAGAAAAGGTGGTAGAATATTAGAACATCAATTCTAGCATAAGGACCGCAGCCACAATTAGCTCTAGTGCGGCAATCAAGGCGGGGCCTTCGGATAAGGAGAGTGTCCTAACGATGGACAGTGAGAACCAGATGGCCGCGATCCAAACAGGTGTATACGGAAACCGTCTTACATGCGGCGAGTTCATCGGTCGGACCGATTCACACGTACCGAACCAGGATGCTATGATGCAGGTCAGGCTCCTTCACGTGGACATGGCTAGCGAACCAATGTTGAAAGACAAGCCACGACTGGTCTCAGATTGGGACTATCGAACCGCCAACACGAAGGAATACACTCACGGAATTCATCCATATCCTGCGATGATGATCCCGCAGGTGGCGAGACGCCTAATCCATGAATATGGATATCCAATGGGCATTCTCTTTGACCCGTATTGCGGTACTGGGACAACGCTGCTTGAAGCGATCTTGGCTGGGAACGAATCGATAGGCACCGACCTCAACCCATTAGCAAGACTCATCGCCAAGGTCAAAACGACGCCAATCGATATCAACCAGCTAGATCTTGCGTTAGAAAGATTCGTCGAATTCGGGTTTGATGCTGTGCCTTCCTCGAATGGACGAGTCGAAACGCCTGACATCCCTAATGTTGACTACTGGTTCGACCGACGTGTGCAACGCGTTTTGGCATTGATACGCGACTACGTCGACCGGATTGACGACCTTACAATCGCCGACTTTTTCAGGATCGCATTCAGTCTCACGATCAGGAAAACGTCCTGGACCAAGAATTCTGAATTCAAACTCGTACGCATTCCACCTGAGAGAATGAAAGACCACAACCCTGACGTGTTTTCCACCATGGTCAGCATATTGACCAGCAACAGGGATGCTGTGTTCCAGCTCAACAACGCTCTAGATCAATCGGTGCCTCTCCCTTCGATATACGGCTTTAATTCCGTGGCGGGTGTCCCGAGAAATGTAATGGGCCGCGATTGTGTTGACCTTATAGTTACCTCGCCGCCATACGGCGACTCCAGAACGACCGTCGCCTACGGGCAGTTTTCTCGTTTGTCTTCTCAATGGTTGGGGTACAAGAAAGCCAATCGCATTGACAACGCGCTGATGGGAGGATCAAAAGACCAAGGGGACGTTTTCTTCAACTACGAAGCGTTGGATAGTGCAATCCGCATGATCGCAGATACAAACCCCAAACGGAGTCGCGAGGTTGTGTCGTTCTTCAACGATTACCGTAAATCGATCATGAACGTTTCGTCTCTGGTGAAACCTGGGGGCTACGCCTGTTACGTGGTGGGAAATCGAACTGTCAATGGAATCGAGATACCTACTGCCGAGGCCACTGCGGCGTTCTTTGAGATGAGCGGGTTTTCTCTTGTCGACACGTACCAGCGCAACATACCCAATAAGAGAATGCCCTTGATGAACTCGCCCACAAACGTGCCGGGAAAGCTCGGCAGCACAATGAAGTCCGAATACATCGTGGTCTGCCAGAGAAATATGCCGCGATGAGACTGTCCGAACTTAAGTCGCGGTTGGTGACCATTAGGGACGAAGGCTTCGTGCGAACTCGTCGGAAGGGTCCGACGGGCGTTGGGTTCACACTTGAGTCCCTCCTCGAATTGTCCGAGAACAATCTGCCCATACCTGACATTGGTGGACGGGTCGAAGTCAAAGCAACGCGGAGCAACACGAACAACCTGATCACCCTCTTCACTTTCAACCGCAGTGTTTGGGCGCACAGACAGAAGGATATTGTCAGCCGTTGGGGCTCATACGACACCAAGAGGGAACGCCAATCCCTTTACACTACCGTATCGGCTCAAGAGCCGAATTCACAGGGATTGCAGTTGTCGGTATCGAACGATGCGACGTCTCTATCGTTGAATCACGTGCCCAGCAACTCCCTGTTGGCAACCTGGGACATGTTTCATATCGTGGGCAAATTCGTCTCGAAGTTCAGTCGCATGCTGTTCGTCCATGCGGAATCAAGAAGAGTCGATGGGGTAGAGGAATTCCACTACAATAGAGCGGAATTGCTATCTGAGCCGAGTTCCTTGACGTTCAGGGACGGCTTCACTACCGGCATCGTCACGATCGATGTGAGGATGCATCTGAAACCTAATGGGCAAGTGAGGAATCACGGTACGGGGTTCCGTGTACATGAACACAACCTGCCGGATCTCTTCGACAAGTCCATTAGCATCGTCTAGTACTCAGTCAACTTGAATATAACGAACAAGCAGATGCCGATTTATCCCCTCTCCCGTCGTGGGAGAGGGCTAGAGCCTGCCCCGTACTCGATACGGGGGTGAGGGTGAATCGTAATTTCAAACCCATGTTGACATGGTACTAGGCCAGAGGCCACTACAGCATGTGCAGGTATGGGGTCATCTTGTCGAGGTTCAGCCCGATCCGTATCTAGGCGACGCTCTCCACCTGCATGGGGACTGGTATCAGCACCCGACGAACGGCCTTCGTCCCCCCTCAAATAATCTGCGAAAGGAACAGCTTCGTCCGTTCCTGCTGGGGGTTGTTGAAGATGTCGTGCGGGGTGGCCTCTTCGACGATGACGCCCTCGTCGAACATGATCATGCGGTTCGACACCTCGCGGGCAAACCCCATCTCGTGAGTGACCACGATCATCGTCATGCCGGACGCCGCAAGCTCCCGCATGGCGTCGAGCACCTCTTTGATCATCTCCGGGTCGAGCGCCGAGGTCGGCTCGTCGAAGAGCATGATCTTCGGCTGCATCGCCAACGCCCGCGCGATTGCCACACGCTGCTGCTGACCGCCCGAAAGCTCGCCGGGGAACTTGCCCGCCTGCTCGGGGATCCCCACCCGATCGAGCAGGCTCATCGCCACTTCCTGCGCCCTGTCCTTGGGCCACTTGCGGACCTTGAGCGGCGCAAGCGAGATGTTGTCGAGCACCGTCAGGTGCGGGAAGAGGTTGAACGACTGGAACACCATCCCGACCTCGCTCCGGATCGCCTCGATATTCCGGACGTCGTTGGTGAGCTCGATACCGTCCACGATGATGTCGCCGCGCTGGTGCTCCTCCAGCCGGTTGATCGTGCGGATGAAGGTCGACTTCCCCGACCCCGACGGGCCGAACACGACCACCACCTCGCCCCTGTTGATCGTGGTCGACACACCCTTCAGCGCGTGGAACGACCCGAACCACTTGTGTACGTCTCGGCAGACGATCATCTCCTCGGTCGTCGCGGTCTCTTCACTGGCAGTCACAGGTCCCTCCGTGGTGTTAGGTTGTCTTCGTCACGCGCGTACACCTAACGCGCTCCCACGCGCAGGTGGGCCTCCACGCGCCTGCTTACGTACGACATCCCGTACGTGAAAATCCAGAAAACGATGGCGAGGAAGATGAACAGCTCCCGCGCGCTGGGGAGATACTCCGGGTTGCCCTGAATGAACGCGCGGCCGATCTCCAAGACGTCCAGCATCCCGATGATGTAGACAAGGGTCGTATCCTTGAAGAGCGAAATGAACTGTCCCACGATGGCCGGTATCACGTTGCGGATCGCCTGCGGAAGGGAGATCAGGAAAGTGATCTGCCAGCCCGACAGCCCCAAGGCCCTCGCCGCCTCGGCTTGGCCGGGATGCAGGGCCTGGAGTCCTCCACGAATGTTCTCCGCCATGTACGCCGAGCTGAACAGCGTGATGATGACCGCGGCTCGGAAGAGGGAGTTCTGCGGGAAGTCCTCCGGGAAGGCGAGCGGCACCAGCACCTGCGACATGAATAGCAGGGTTATGAGCGGGACCCCGCGAAAGATCTCGATGAACACCACGCACAGCAGCTTTACGACCGGAAGCTGGCTCCTTCTGCCCAGCGCGAGCCCGATGCCGATAGGCAGACTGAGCACGATGCCGGCAACCGCCAGCAGCACGTTCAGCATCAGGCCGCCCCAGTGAATCACTGACACCGGCTGCATCCCCGGCAGGCCTCCGATTCCTCGCAGCAGCACCAGCGTCACCACAAACGAGACGACGCCCAGAATCGCGATGTGACGCACCTGGTTCAGCGGTGTGTATTGGGTCAGCGCCAGACCGGCGAACATCGCCGGAATGTTCGCAAGCAGCAGCACCCGCACGTCCATACCCATCCGCTCGAAGCTGTAGGGTATGAACGCCAGCGCCGCCGCCACGACGGCAACCGTGATCGCCACCCTCTTGGCGGTCCCGCCGCCCGCGACTCCCCACGCCATCCCCAAGAGCATCGTAGCCAGCAGAAGGCCTACCTGCGGCCTCCAAAAGCAGTTCTGACCGGGACATACCGACTCGGCGTTGTATTGTCCGATGATGAACTGGCCGCCGAGCGTCCCGATGACACGCCACTCTGCATCGCCGAAGACCCAGGTCAGGCCGAACCACGCGAACCATACCACGACCACGACCGATATCACGGTCATCGCCGCGTCATACCACGTGCTGAACAGGTTGGTCCGAACCCAGCCGATCACGCCCGTCTCGGTTCGCGGAGGCGCCATGACCGGCGCGGTTGTAATGTCTCCGTTTTCAGCCATCATCTATGCTCCGGTGATCCGAACATACCGGTTGTATAAGTTGCCTGCCAGCGAGTACGCGAGACTCATCGCCAGGTAGGACAACATGATCAGTATGAAGATCGACACCGCGGGCGCCGTCTGCGTCATCGTCTTCGCCACGTTCGTCAGGTCGGAGTAGCCGATTGCCCCTGCCAGACTGCTGTTCTTGGTCAGGTTCAGGAACTGGCTGATGAGCGGCGGGATGATGACCCGGAGCGCTTGGGGGAACGTGACGTGCCTCAGGGCGGACAGGTTCGACAGCCCCAATGCGCGAGCGGCCTCCGTCTGACCCCGACCGACCGACGTTATCCCCGCGCGGACGATCTCGGCGATGAACGAGGCGGTATACATCACCAGGCCGATCAGCAGGGCCAGAAGCCCCGCCGGAGCCGTGAATCCTCCGGCAACCCGCGCGAACGTCCCCTGCTGGGCGGGCTGCGAGATCACGAATGGCGACTCACCCGCGGCGGCCATCAACGCAATCCAGGTTGCCAGCCCGATGCCGATAGTCGTCAGCGCTCCGTATATGACGGGGTACGACGTCCTGCCCGTCATGGTCTCCCGTTTCAGGAGAAATCGGTGAACGATGACCCCTGCGATGACCCCGACGAGCGCCAGGGCAAGCCATACCAGCCCCGTCCCAGCGTCTGAAGGTACGGGCCAGGGCAGCGATATGCCGGCGTTGTTCACATACAGTCTGTCGAAGAAGACGAACCCGTCACGTTCGGGCGGCAGCGCCAAGAATATGTAGAACCAGAAGAACAGTTGCACCAGCAGCGGAACGTTGCGGAAGAACTCCACGTACACCAGCGCGAGCTTGGAAACGATCCAGTTCCCCGACAGGCGCGATACGCCGATCACGATCCCGAGCGCCGTCGCCAAAATAACGCCGACGATCGAGACGAAAACCGTGTTGGTCGCGGCTACGCCCAGTGCATAGAGGAATGAGTCTGACGATTCGTAGGGGAGGAAGTGGTGGCCGATGGGAGTCTGATACTCCCTGTCCAGGAAGCTGAAGCCGTAGGGGATGTTCCGGTCCTGTATCGCCCCCCCGATGTTCAGGAAGAACCATGCGACGAGCACCACGGCCAGGAAGCCGGACACGATCTGCGTGGCCCACTGAAGAATCCGAGCGTGACGCCATACCGGAATGCCCTGGTAGGTCAGAAGCCCCGTCATCTGCGCCATACCACCATTCCTCGTCCGGAAGTCTCTTGCAGCCTGATGGCCTTTGCCGGTTCGGTCGTCTTCAAGCTACCGGGTTTTGGGCTGCCAATCGTGCTACTAGTAAGCGATTGCCGCATGGTAACGAGGTCACCCTCAATTCGCAAGCGCTACTCCCCACTCTGAGAATGCGTCGACTCCCATGTTATGAAAGAACCCCACCGAGAATCGATGGGGTTCTTCCTTACATCAGCGATCTTTGCCAGCTACGCGCCGTTGCTTCCGTTGCCTGCCCAGACGGTCTCCATGACGGTGTTGGGGTTCATGGGCAGCCGCGTCATGCGGACGCCGATTGCCTTATTAATGGCGTTGGCGATGGCCGCCGGCGGAGGAACGATGTTCACCTCGCCCACGCCGCGGACGCCGAACGGGTGACCGGGGTTCGCCACCTCGACGATGACCGTGTCGATCATCGGCAGGTCGTTTGCGACCGGCATCCGGTAGTCCAGGAACGTGCTGTTCACCATGTCCCCGCTGTCGTTCATGAAGTACTCTTCGTTCAGGCCCCAGCCGATGCCCTGGGCCGTTCCGCCCTGCATCTGCCCTTCGACATAGCTCGGATGGATCGCCTTGCCCGCGTCCTGCGCTATCGTCGCGCGGAGGATCTTCACCTTGCCCGTCTCCGGGTCGGCCTCGAGATCGACGATGAGCCCTGCAAATGCCGCGCCGACGCCCGCCGGGTTTACCGAGCCGCGTCCCGTGATCGCGCCGCCCGTCGCGTTCGTCTCAGCCGCAAGCTCCTTGAACGTCATCCGCAGCTCCGAGTCGGTCTTCGAGCTGATGACGCCCTTCTCCATCTGCAGAGAGTCGGCGTCCACGTCCCAGATCATGGCTGCCCGCTCGACCATCTGCTGCTTGACATCCTTGGCCGCCTCGACGGCCGCGTAGCCCGTGGCGAACGTCGTGCGGCTCCCGCCCGTGCCGAACGTGAAACCGATCGAGTCGGTATCCACGACGGACGGGTAGAAGTCCTCGGCAGGGATGCCGAGCACCTCGGCCGCCTGCATGGAGATCGACGCTCGCGTGCCGCCGATGTCCGGCGACCCCTCGGTCAGCGCAACCGTTCCGTCGGCGTTGACCGCGAGATTCACGGCGGACTGCAGACCCGCATTCATCCAGTAGCCGAACGCGACTCCGCGTCCGACATTCTCGCCCTCCAACGGGTCGCTCCAGTGCGGGTGGTCCCTGATCGCTTCGAGCACCTCGACGAATCCGATGCGCGGGAAGGCCGTCCCATCCACCTTTCGGGTGCCCTCTTTCGCCGCGTTCAGCAGCCGGAACTCGATGGGGTCGATGCCGAGTTGCTCGGCTATCTCGTCCACCACCGTCTCCGACGCGAACTCCGCGTTCGTCGCGCCCGGCGCGCGGTATGCCGCCGTCTTCGGCTTGTTGAGAACAACGTCGTAGGCGTCGACCACGGCGTTCGGGATGTCGTACGGCGCGAACACGCACTCGGCCGCCGCCCCAACGGGCGAGCCGGGATACGCCCCCGCCTCGAACGCCAGATACGCCTCGGCCGCGACGAGCTTGCCTTCCTTCGTCGCGCCCATCTTGACCCTGATGTAGGAACCCGGAGTCGGGCCGGTGGCCTCGAACTCGTCCGTGCGGCTCATCGCCATCTTCACCGGATGCCCCGACTTCTTGGACAGCACGGCCATGACCGGCTCTCCGTACGGCTCGAACTTGCCTCCGAATCCGCCGCCGATCTCCTGAGGCGTCAGCTTCACCTGCGTCAGGGGCACGTCGAGCACCTGCGCCGTCGCGTCTCGTACGTTGAAGGGGCCCTGAGTGCTGTTCCATATATGGATGCGCCCGTCGTCGCGCCAGTGGACGGTGCAGGTGTGCGGCTCGATGTAGCCCTGGTGCACCGTCGCGGTGTTGAACTCGCGCTCGACGATCACATCGGCTTCCTCGAAGCCCTTGTCGGGATCGCCCGTCTTGTTCTGCGAGTGGTCGGCGATGTTGCCCTTGCGCCCCGTATTCTCGCCAAACTCCGTCATCTCGAGGTCGTCGTGGAGGACCGGCGCGTCATCCGCCATGGACGCGACCACCTCTGAGACCGGCTCCAGCGCCTCGTAGTCGACCTCGATCAGCCCCGCAGCCTCCTCGGCCTCGTGCGCCGAGGTCGCGGCGACTGCCGCCACCGGATGGCCCCGGAAGACCACCTTCTTCCTCGCCATGATTCCGTCGCGAAGGTAGAGCAGGTCGGTCGCGAGCTCGCCGAGCGTTACCTTTCGGGAGCCGTCGTCGCCGAGCGACGTCTCCGGGAAGTCCGCCGCGGTCACGACCGCGCGAACGGCCGGGTGCGCCTCCGCCTTGCCGGTGTCGATCGACCGTATGTTGGCATGGGCATGTGGGCTGCGGAGAATGAATCCGTGCAACATCCCCGTCGTGTGAACGTCCGCGCCGTATTTGGCGCGACCCGTTACCTTGTCCGCGCCGTCGTGCCGAATCGGGCGCGTTCCAATTACGTCGAACTCGACCTGCGAAAGAACGACATTCGGTTCGTAGGTTGTTGTCATGCTTACGCCTCCTGAGCTTGCATCCTCCCTGCCGCATCCATAACCGCCCGCACGATCTTGTCGTACCCGGTGCATCGGCAGAGGTTGTTCGCGAGCCACCACCGGATCTCATGCTCGGTGGGGTTCGGGTTCTCTTCGAGCAGCGCCTTGGATGAGACGAGGAAGCCCGGCGTGCAGATGCCGCACTGGAGCGCGGCGTTCTCAAGGAACGAGACCTGCAGCGGGTGCAGGCCCTCCGGCGTCGCCATGCCCTCGATCGTCTCGATGCTGCTGCCGTCGGCCTCGACACCGAGCACGAGACAGGAGCAGACGATGCGCCCGTCCATGCTCACCGTACACGCGCCGCAGTTGCCGTCGTTGCATCCTTCCTTGGCCCCGGTAAGCTGAAGTGTGTCGCGCAGGACCTCGAGGAGGCTCTGGCGCGGCTCGGTGAGGAACTCGACCATCTCACCGTTGATCGTCGTCTGAACGTATGACTTAGTGGGCATCTACCTGGCCTCCTCGTGCTCGGGTTACTGCGTCGTTGATAACGCGCCTCGTCATGACGTCGCACAGGTGCTTGCGGTACTCGATGGTGCCGCGCATGTCCGTGATCGGCTTGGCCGCGTCCCTGGCGATCTCTCCGGCCCTGGCGATGTTCTCGTCGTTGACCTCTTTCCCGGCAAGCTCGTCGTTGATCTCCGTGACGAACAGCGGGGTCGGCGCGACGGCCGCGAGGGATACTCGGACCGACTCGAAACACCCGTCGTTCAGCGTCACGCCTGCGCCCACGCCGACGACGGCGATGTCCATCTCATTCCTGGGAATGAAGCGCTGGTACCGCGCGCCTGAGTTTGCGGCGGGCGCCGGGAAGTTGATGGAGACCAGCAGTTCACCCGGGCCGAGAACGTTCTCTCGAACTCCGGTGCAGAAGTCCTCAATCGCCACGCTGCGGTTGCCGTTCGGCCCCGCGATGTTGGCGGACGCCCCCAGGGCGATCATCGCCGGTATGGTGTCCGCGCTCGGAACGGCGTTGCACAGGTTCCCGCCAAACGAGGCGCGACCCTGTATCTGCGTTCCGCCGATTATCGTCGCCGAGTCCACCACGGCAGGGTACTGCGCGGCGACGTCCGCGTCGTTGTATATCCGGTAGCAGGGCACCGCCGCTCCCATCGTCAGCCCTGAATCCGAACACACGCTTAGCTCATTCAACTCCGGTATCATCTTGATGTCCACCACATGGTCGGGATCGTGGACTCCCGTCCTCAACTGAACGATCAGATCCGTGCCGCCCGCAAGCGGGCGCGCCCTGTCACCTCGTTCCGTGAGTAGTCCCACCGCTTCCTCGACCGTGTGGGGGCGAGCAAAATCAATCCACTTCAATAGCCGACTCCTTTCCCTTGTAGCATCTCCCTACACAGCTGGATTTAGTTTGGCCCTTCGCACAGCGGCTCCCGCCCAAACGAGCCGGAACCGCGACGCACCTCCGGGCCGCGAATGCGCGTAAGTATAGCAAACCCCGCCTGCGTCAACAACGGGTAGTCGGTACGTTGAGCCTGTATCAGTTTGGTCGGTAGGTCAGTTCTTGAGGATGGCCTTACATCCCACTCGTCACTCCCGCGAAGGCGGGAGTCCATGACCCGGGGCGTGAGTATAGCTCCGACTCAACCACCCGACCGACTAAACTGATACAGGTTCCGGTACGTTTCGTCGGATGCTATGAAGTCCGATCCCAGGCTGTCCACAGATCGTTTGTGGATACTACACACCCCCGACGACGCTCCCTCACGGAGGCGACGGATGCCACCAAGCTTCGATCCCATACCCAAGCCACCCATCGACGAGTTCGCCGTCCGTCCGAACCTCCATTACCGCCTCGACCGCGACAGGTTCGATCTGCAGTCGCTCATCGACGAGCTGGACTGGCTGCCGGGCGGACGCCTGAACGCGGCCCACGAAGCGGTCGACCGCCGCGCCGACGAAGATGATGTAGCTTCCGCTGGTCTGTGTCTCTAGGTCAGAATACACCATCGACCCTAGCCCTGCTACGATCAACGCAATGCCTACTCCCAACCATTCTCTGTCCGGGTGCCCGTCGTTCATGGCGGGACCTCATGGGAAAGTTGAAGACCCGCCTACTTGCTCGGTCGCCACGGTGCGTGGTCGTTGGCTTTCGGCGGGTCTAGCCCATAGTTTACTACGAGAAGCGCGGACGTACAGGTCGGTCTATACTTGCGTACACACCACGCGGGAAAACTATAGGCGGCACCTAACGGGCAAGCAGGTCGTGCTGTAGTACTTGGTCTTGTCGGGGTATGGGCCGCCGGTGTAGCCGGTGGGGTAGCCCCATCCGTGTCCTATCCACACTCTGTTGCGGTCGAGGCTCACGAAGGCATACGTGTTCTGGATACTGCAATCCCAGCAGGATTGAGTCACGTCTGCGACCGACCCGCCGAATATCGGTGCGATGCGAATCCTTGCCTTGATCTTTGCCATGGTTGCCATGCAGCGTATCCCGGAATAGCCGCCGCTGTAGCTAAGCGCGACCCCGTGATAGCATCGAACCCGTCCGCTCGCTGTGTAGTCCGATGCGTGTTCCTCGTCTTATGTCTGGATATCTAGCAGTACCGCGACCATGCCGCCGACGGCGTCTATCTGCGTGGCTTGGTCGATGTTCATGGCTTCTATGTCTGGTAGAACCTCGTCGATGAAGATGCCCTGGTACTCGTCATTCAGAGCTTCCCACTTTGATAGGGCGTCGCCGTTCAGGACGTTCTCCGGATGGAGCGTGGGGGACTGCGCGTAGAGCGGCTCTGCGAGGAACGCCCCTATTCCGACCGCTACCATCAGCGCCGCTACCAAAACCGCAATGCTTCGTCTACCCATTAGTCTCATTTCGACTCACCTCCGTTCAGAATGACGGAAGCCTACACGACGCCCCCTGCGTGTCAATGCGATTTGGTATCATTAAGATCCAACCCCGACCACAGGAGAACAGTATGGGTGAAGAACCGACACAGTGGTACACCTATGACCGGCAGGTAGAGCTGTCCGATGCCTACAAGAAGAAGGCGGAACAACTGGAACAGCAGGGGGCTGATCAGCTTTCTATCCCACAGTCGCGCATGTGGAGGATGTGGGATTGGGTAGTGAGGGTGATTGGGGGTGTCATTGTCGTCGCGCTCATACTTGCAGTCGCCGCCGTGTGTTTCTGGGTGGTCTCGGCGTTTCTCTAGCTACCAGACACCCACTTGAAGAACGCCACCAGTAGCCACAGTACAGTAAGCACGGCGATGATTACCAACACGACGCCGATAAGCGCCAGAGACCAGACGCGGCTGGTACGTCACAGGAGAACGAGGCTATTTCGACGAGGACGGCTGCTACTGGCTCGCCGAAGACCATGAGTAGCCGAAGGCTTGTGCCTCAGGTCAGCCCCTCGGAACGACCGACAAGGTGATGCGCGACGGGTACTGTGCATTGTGAAACACCGTCTGAAGCGCCGGGACCGACTCGCCCGTCTCCCCTATCGACTCTCCCGTGTTGAGATTCCGGTCGAAGCGCGGGAAGTTGCTGCTCGATATCTCTACCCGAATCGAGTGCCCCTTCTTGAACACGTTGCTCGTCGGCCCAAGGTCGATGATGAACTCGTACACGTCGCCCGGTTCGAGGAGACTGGCCGGATGGCGCGGAGTCCTGTACCGCCCCCTGATGATCCCGTCGCAGAGGTTCGCCGCGTACCCGTCGGGACGAACGTCGACCAGCTTCGCCGTAAAGTCGGTATCCACGGCGGAGCTCGAGGCGTACAGCGTCGTCACCACCGGGCCCGTCACCTCCGTGTCCTCCTCCATGGGACTTGACGTGTACACCAGCACGTCGCCCCGCGTCTCGATGGGGCGTTGGTCGAATACTCCGGCAACGAGCGTCGCAACGTCGCAGCACAGGTTGCCCCCGCGAGTGGGCACGGGATCCAGAGGATTGTAGAGGAAGACGTCCGGCGGACTTTCCGCGGGCGAGCCTAAGACCAGCGCGCCGTCACCCGCCAGGGTATTCGCCTTCCCCCCGCTGCTCAGATAGTATTCCGTGGATTCAGCGCGGGCGAGAGGCCACTCGTCCTCCTCGCGCCACACGTTGTCGCCCATAACGAAGATGCGCACCGGCTTGTCGTCGGTGAGGCCGTTCTCTTCCCCGTGCAAGAGGTAATCGTAGAACCTCAGTATCCGTCCCGGAACATCGTCCGCAAGAGTCGAGGAAACTGCCCCGAAGCTGCGCTCGCCCGCGACGGACGCTTGGAGTCCACCGTGCGTCCACGGTCCGACGACAAGGCGCTGGAGCGAGCGGGCCTGATCGCTCCCGCCGGACTCTCTCATCCCCATGAAGTTCCTGACCGTGCCCCCGATGAAGATGTCGTACCAACCGCCGTAGTTAAAGGCGGGGACGGCGATGTCGGAGTGCCTCTCCTCAATGGAGACGGCCTGCCAGTAATCGTCATACTCAGGATGCCCCATCCAGTCGTAGTAGTACGGCGCAAGGTCGCCCTTGAGCTCCTCATAGTCGCTCATCGGCAAATGATCGGCGGCGGGCATCAGGTTGTCCTGAGTCATCAGGAGCGCGTCGAACTGATAGGGCGACAGGAATAGCTGCTTGGAGAGGTTCTGCCAGTTGGCCGCCGTCAGAGATCCCACCGACCACGACATGTTGAACCCAAGCTCGAACGCTCCCCCCTGCCACGACCACCCCTCGTGGTAGTCCGACGCCGTGACGCCCGGCGCGATCCCCCCGAGGTGCGAAGGCTTGGCGGAGGCCGCAAGCCACTGCGTCGCCCCGTTGTACGAGCTCCCGAACATCCCGACCTTGCCGCTGCACCAGGACTGGCTCGCCACCCACTCGATGGAATCGTACCCGTCGCTTGCCTCGTTCACGAACGGATAGAACTCGCCCTCCGAACTGTGCCTGCCCCGGATATCCTGGAGCACGACCGCATACCCTCGCTGGGCCGCCCGGATCATGTCCATCGCCCACGCCCTCGAAGGAGTCTCGGACTTGTTGTAGGGCGTCCTCATCATCAGAGCGGGGAACCCGCCCGCCGCGTCCGGCCTGCAGATGTCGACGTACGTCATCGTGCCGTCGCGCAGCATCAACGGCACGTTCGACTCGAATTTGACGCTATAAGGTCCGGCCATCGCACTCACGCTCGAATAGGAATGAAGATCGTCGGCTAGTATACCCCCCGTACGGCCCAAGAGGAACAAGAGACGCGCAATTCCGTTCGTCTGCCTACCCGAACGCAACAATCGTCCTCGGCACGAAAATGAACGACACAACACCCTACATCCCTCCCTGCCCTCGAAATGACACACTCGGGCGATGATGGCCGTCCAAAAGTCTCCATTCACCGCATTGACCATAGACCGACAGGCGGCAAAACCACTGATTTCGCGCCTCTCTGTAACCACAACCGCTTGACGACGTGCCCCTTCTCTATATAATCTTTACGTGAGACAACACTCGACGGCATGAAGGCAAGAGGCCTTCCACATCACAATTCCCGTCGAGTTTCAAAGCAATCGTATACGCTTCCCATACCGACCTTTCACTCCCCACCTAACTTGCCAACCGCCTTGGTTCCATCCCCCTACATACGCTTGTCACAGCTACGCGAAGCTAACCCGCGCGTCCGATTGGCGTTTACAGAACTGGGCGAACGCGGACTTGATGACGTTGGCCGGATAAGGCGCCGCCCCGGAGACTTCCGACTATGACGACGAAAACTAAAGAATCCACAAAAGCGCCGGAGAATGGCGGCGGGTCGAAGAACCTCGCCATGGAGATCATGGGCGTGACCAAGCAGTTCGGCTCGAACGTCGCCGTCAACAACGTCACGTTCGACGTGCGGCGAGGCGAGGTCCTCGGTTTCCTCGGGCCCAACGGTTCAGGCAAGAGCACGACCATGCGCCTCATAACGTCGTTCTATACCCCCGACTCCGGCAAGATTCTCATCGAGGGTCTCGATAACCAGCAGCATGACAAAGAGACGCGGGCGATGATCGGCTACCTGCCGGAGAACAACCCGCTATACGGCGACCTGCTGGTCAACGAGTACCTCAACTACGTCGCCGACCTCCGGGGTCTGACCGGAGCCGAACGCCGGGAGAATCTCGCCGTGGCCGTCGACGAGACGGGCATTCAGGAAGTCTTCTACAAGCCCGTGAGCACCTGCTCGAAGGGCTATCGACAGCGCGCGGGCCTGGCAGGAGCCATCCTCCACCAGCCGGACATCCTCATCATGGACGAGCCCACCGAGGGCCTCGACCCGAACCAGCGGGTCCCCATCCGCGAGCTTATCCGCAAAATGGGCGAAGAGCGGACCGTCATGCTCAGCACCCACGTCCTCCCCGAAGTCGAGGAGGTCTGCGACCGCCTCATCATCATCAGGCGCGGCAACATCGTCGCGCAGGGCACCCCCGATGAGCTGCGTAACCAGGCTCTGAGCCAGAGCCATGTCATCCTCGAAGTCGAGGGTGAAGGCGTCGAGAAGGCCCTGGACGAGATGGACTTCGTCGAGTCGTACGAGGCCGACCCGCCCACAAACGGGCGGCGACGGTACACGATCTCGGTCGCCACGGACATCGACATCCGTCCCGAGCTGTTCAAGCTCGTCAAGCGCAGCGACTGGATGCTCTGGGAGCTTCACCACGAGGCGCTGAGCCTCGGCGAGCTCTTCCGCACCCTCACCGACGAAAGCATGGACCTGCCCGTCGCCGAAGACGGCGGCGAGGCCGAAGCAAACGACAACGAGTAACGATAACTGAGGAGCTAAACCTTCGTGGGGTCGATCTTTGCGGTAGTCAAGAAGGATCTTAAAGGGTACTTCGACCAGCCGACCGGGTACATCCTCCTGGTCATATTCGCGGCTCTCCTTGCCGGTCTCGGCTTCAGACAGCTGTTCATCGCGCCCGAGGCGTCCATGCGCGCGATCATCAGCCTCTGGTTGCCCATGCTGCTGACCCTCTTCGTCCCCGCAGCCACCATGCGCCTCGTCTCCGAGGAGCAGCGCGACGGCACGCTCGAAACCCTCCTCACCCAACCCCTGCGGACTTGGTATGTCATCGCCGCGAAGTTCATCGCCGGCTTCGCCTTCGTCAGCGTCGGGATCATCGCCTCCCTCGGCATCCCCATCGCCCTCGAAACCGCCGGCGACATGGATATCGGCGCTGTTATCGCCCAATACTTCGGCACCTTCCTGATGACCGCCTCCTACGTCGCCATCGGACTCTTCGCTTCGAGCCTCACCCGCAACCAGATGGTGGCGCTCATCATCGGCCTCGCGACCATCGGCTTACTCACCCTCGCGGGAATGCCGATAGTCACGCTGGCCCTGCCTTCCAGGTTCGCAGTCCTCATCCAGGACCTCAGCCCGCTGACGCACTACAGCTCCATCTCGCGCGGAGTCCTCGACCTGCGCGACCTCCTCTACTTCGCCGCGCTTATCATGACGTTCCTCTCCGCAACCTATCTGATGATTCGCGGCAAGACGGTCAGCCACCGCTCTCCAAGGTACCGCAACCTCCAGTTCGGCGTGGCCGCCCTCGTGCTCATCAGCCTGCTCGTCGGGTGGTTCGGCAGCTTCATCGGCGGCAGGATCGACCTCACCGAGCAGAAGCTCTACACCCTCGACCCGGCCACGGAGGAGATCGTTGAGAACCTCGACGACATCGTGACGGTCAAGCTCTTCACTTCCGAGGACCCCCCGGTGCAGATATCGCTCGTCACGCGGGACGTCACCGACTTCGTCGACGACCTTGCGGCCGCCTCCAACGGACGCATCAAGGTCCAGAAGATTCAGGCCGACACCAGCGAAGAGGCCGCCGAACAAGCCGAACGGAGTTTTGTCAGGCCCGTGCAGTTCAACCTCGAGACACAGGGGGAGCTGCAAATCAAGCTCGGCTACCTGGGGATGGGCATGACCTACGCCAACAGCCAGGAGGTCATCGGCTTCATCGACTCCCTCGACCAGCTCGAACAGCGCGTCGCGGGCAACATCTACCGCATGACGCTGAAAGAACCGAAGACCATCGGTATGCTCTACGGTCACGGCGAGAAGCGACGCGACGCCGACCTCCAGTCGTGGCGCAACCAACTCGAACGCCAGTACTACGTAGAGGAGTTCGACTACGTTCAGGAGGGTCTCCTCGACGCCACTGGGCGAGGGTTCGACATCCTCGTAATTCCAGGATCGCAGAAGGAAATATTCCCCGATCTCTTCAACGAGATCGACCAGTACCTCGCGGAGGGCGGCAAGGTCCTCATCCTCATGGACCCCGTGCTCATCGACCAGCAGCGAATGCGCGGGTCGGCCAACAACCCCGGCATGACCAACTGGCTCCGCGACTACGGCATCGATGTCGGCACCGACCTCGTGATGGACTTCGAGGCGCATGAGACGCTCGGTTTCCAGACCCAATACGGCGCCGTCAGCCTCCCCTATCCCTATTGGCCGCAGGTGCCGACGAGCGATAACCAGAACGCGAAGGCCATTTCCGGCGGTTCACAGGGCGCGGTGTTCCCCTGGGCAAGCTCAATCGAAGTCACCAATCGCTTTTCGGATGAGGTCAGGGATGTCGAGATCACCCCGCTCTTGACGACGTACCCCACGGCGGGGCTCGACCTCGATTACGACGACCTGTCGCCGAGATCGCCCAGGATAGATGAGCTCAGCCGCACGGAGTTGAAGAATCGTCATCTCGCGGTCTCCATCACCGGTCGCCGGTGTCCCCCGCTCAAGGCCGTGTGCGAGATAGACCCCGAAAACGTCTTCCGCTTGATCGTTGCCACCGACTCGGACTTCATCAGCGAGCAGATGGCCGGCGGGCCTCAGCCACGGTATCCCCAGCACATCTTCCTCGGCCTGAACTGGGTCGACTGGCTGGCCCAGGAAGACGCTCTCGCGCAGATTCGTGGAAAGGGCGAACGCTTCCGCCCTCTCGTATTCTCTTCCGACCTGCACAAGAACTTAATCCAATACGGAAACATCATCGGTGTTCCGGCGTTGATCATCCTCATCGGCCTGATCCGCTTCTTCCTGCGACGGAACACGACGAGGAAGGTGTACACGCGTGGGAGGTAAGCAGGTAGGGTTCGTCTTCGCCGCCCTGGTCGTCCTGGGCATCGCGGCTCTCGTGTTCCGATTCATTTCCGCCGAGCCGGAAAAGATCATCATCCAGGACGTCGCGCCTCTGACCGAGCAGTCCCTCGACAAGGTCGTCATCCGCAACAACGAGTTCGAGACGAAGATCGAAAAGATCGACGGCGACTGGCTGGTCGGGCCGTACCCGGTCCAGCGCCGCAGGTTCGAGGACATGTGGACGACCACGGAGATGTTCGATGAGGCGGAGCTTATCGCCACCAACCCCGAGAACCATCCCGTGATGGGCGTCTCACCCGAGAACGGCACGCTCGTCGAATTCTGGAACGGGGACGATCTCGTCGAAGAGTTCTTCGTGGGCGACCAGCAGTTTGCGCCCATAGGCGAGCAACTTATAACGCCTTGGCAGAACTTCGTCCGCCTCTGCTACCTGCGCGACCCCGAAGAGGACGACGTATACGGCATTTTCTGCGACTTCCCCGACCGCTTCCAGCCAGACCCCAAGTTCTGGAAACACCCTCTGATTACTGAGATACCGCGCGACGAGGTGGAGTCCATCAGCTTCAGGTACCCTGAGGAGGAGTTCAACCTGAGGATCGAGAACTCCGTCTGGGTCGTCAGCCAGGAAGGCGCGGAGGTTGGACAGGCCGATCCCGAAAAAATGCTCGAGCTCTTGCAGGCCGTCGAGTACCTCGTAACGAGCGACTTCCCCACCGACGACGAGATGAGCCGCCTCAACTTCGATCTCGCCGACATCACCATGTTCATTCAGGTCAGGACAGGCGCGATCGCGCGGTCGGCGAGGCTCTTGCTGCTCGAACGCGACGAGGGGGGATTCTACGTAAAGCGACAGGGACAGGACTACTCCTTCATTATAGACGACCAGACAGCCCCGTTCGTCCTAAAGCGAATCGAGGACCTCATACCCCCGCCACCTCAATCCGACGCCGAAGCATCCACCTCCACCCCCTGACCCTTAGACGAGGAGCATAGGTGTGGACATGAAAACCGGAACACTCGCGACATTCGCCGCGGGCGCCTTGATGGCGTTCGCGTTCGCGTGCGGCAGCGGGCCCGAACCCACGCCCACCCCGTGGCCGACTCCCGACAACTCCACGGTGTCACGCATCGCCTTCGCATCGAACCGCGATGGCAACTGGGAAATCTACCTCATGAACTCCGACGGGGCGAACCCCCACAACGTCTCGAACAACCCCGCGACCGACAGCCATCCGAGCTGGTCGCCGGACGGAAGCAAGATCGCCTTCCAGTCCGAACGAGACGGAAACTTGGAAATCTACGTCATGAACTCCGACGGCTCCGAGCAGATGCGCCTGACGAACGACCGGGGCACCGATCACTCTCCCGCGTGGTCGCCCGACGGCACGAAGATCGCCTTCGTCTCCGACCGCCGAGGACGACACAGCGTGTGGACCATGAATGCCGAGGACGGCTCCGAACTGGAAGACGTGACCGGCAGCTTCGTCAACTCGCGCTGGCCGGCGTGGGGCCCGAGGAGCCGCACACTCGCCTATGAGACCATCCATGACGTTCGCATCTTGAGGATCGACGACGTTCAACTCAACGAGAAGATCGTCGACAAGAGCAACTTCTTCGACGGCTTCTTCGTCGGCTGGCTCGACTGGTCGCCCGACGGCAAGAAGCTCGCCTTGATATCCAACCACCAGGAGCGCACGGAGTTCACCCGGCTGCTCTACACCTCCCAGCTTGACGGATTCCGCTTCCGCCGACTCTTTACCCAGCCCTCCGGCCTGCGCTACGAACGCCCCACTTGGGCCCCGGACAGCAACATGATCGCCTTTTCCGTGGAGGATGCCGACGGCGGCGATTTGGATATCCAGATAGTCGACTTCTCGAACCCCAACAACGTCTGGCAGCTCACCAACGACTCCGACAGTCCCGCCGACGACACCCTCCCCGACTGGGAACCCCGAGGCTTCGTCCCCAACTTCCGAGCCTTTCAGTAGCCTGGGGGTGATTCCGCCTCTCTCTCGCCCCTTAATGCGCCTGCTCGTAGTGCTCTCTGAGCAGGTCCCTGCCGAAGTCCCCGTCGATGTCGCGCCACACGGAGTGGATGTGGTTCGCCATGTTCTGCGTGTTGTCGTACTCGATCAGGAACGTCGGGCCGTGGACGCGGTAGTAATGACCCTGTCCGGGATGATGGCCGCCCGCCCATCCGAAGCGGACGGATGACAGTCCCGCGGAATGTAACTTCCGCATCTGCTCCTCCGCCACGTTCGCCTGTTTGCGCTCCACATACACCTCGATCAGCCGGACGAGTCCCTCGCGCTGATCGCCCGTCATCTTGCTCGCCGGAATTCCGACCGGTTCGCCCAATTCGACGCGCCGGCTCGCTCTCGTGATGAGATCGGGCGGAGCCGTCGGGTAGATCGTGCACCATTCCACCTGCTCTGCGTCCAGCGAACGGAGAAGACTCCTCGCGGCGTCCTCCTCCTCCTTCAGGATACGCAGACCCTTGTGCGTCCCATGTGGCACCTCCGCCGGGTTCGCCCCGAAGAAGGACGGCGTGACCGATATCCTCTCGCCCCCAATGACCGTCATATTCAACGAGAGATGGTGGCCGTCGACCTGCCACCCCCACGGCTCGGCGCTCCCCGGCGTCCCGAAGATGCTGAAGTAGTACAGCCCCTCCAGACGGTCGAACCGCAACGTCCCGAAACTCGCCTCCAGCTCCCCCAGAATCGTCTCATGCCGAACGATCGAGTGGGCCTTCCTCACACCTTCGGCGCTCAGACTGACGGCCATCAGGGACTCCGCCGCGTTCACTTGGGCGGGCGTCATATCCCCGCGCGCAAGCCCCGCCCTCGGACGCGGCACGTAGTGCCAGTTCTCCCGTTCGTCATGGTCGAAAGGGAACGTCGCCTGCGCCTGCTGGTCCGGTTCGAGGTTACGCAGAAACGCCTCCGCAGCCTCGGTAATCCAGTGTATGGTCGCGCGAACGTCCGGCATGGTGACAACCCGTAGAGATGAGCGAACGTAGAATCGCGCACATCATAGCACCGCCCCAGCCGACCGTACACCGTTCGCGTTGATGGCGAAGCTGTACCAGCTTGGTCGGTGTGCTTCTCCCAAACACCAAATCAGCCATCCCCGTCATTCCGGCGGAGGCCGGAATCCAGAGGGGCCCGGGTGGGGCCAACACTCCAATTAGTACCACCGACTGAACTGATACAGGCTCGTTGACGGCCTCCGAGCCGTTGGATACAATCGCCCCATTCCACACGAAACACTCAACTGGAGGTTCGGAAATGGCGATCAGAGTGGCAGGCTCGACGTTCGCGTTCGGCAAGATCGACTTGGAAGAGTCGTGCAAGATCATGCAGGAAATGGGCTTCGACGTGGTCGACGTCGGCGCCTGCGGGATGAGCACCTTCACCGACTACGTTCCCCAGTGGTTCATCACCGACCTCGACGACACGCAGGGCGAGGCCGACCACATCCGGCGCACGACCGAGAAGTACGACCTTGAAATCGCCGAGCTCTTCTGCTGCGATTTCGGGGTGAACATCAACGACCCAGACCCCAAGAAGCGGGAGTGGAGCCAGCAGACCTACGAAAAGGTCGCCAGGATCGCCGCCGCCGCGGGTTTCAACAGCATCATGATGCTCCCCGGCATGATCGACGAAGACAACGGGCAGACCTTCGACCAGGCATTCGACACGTCCGTCACCGAGTACAAGCGCATGGTTGATGTGGCCGAGGGTCTCGGCATCCACTGCAACATCGAGCCGTGCATCTTCTCCGTCGCATGGCAGCCGGAGAACGCCATCAAACTCTGCGAGGCCGTCCCCGGCCTCGCCCTCACCGTCGACTACGCCCACCAGACGCAACTCAGCCTCAAGGCCGACGACATCGAGCCGCTCCACGCCTACGCCCGCCACTACCAGGCCAAGCAGTCCGCCCCCGACTCCTTCCAGGCCAAGCCCGACGAGGGCTGGGTCGACTTCGGACGAATGGTCCAGAAGATGCACGACGACGGCTTCGACGGCTACATCTCCGTCGAATTCGTCTCCGCCCCCGAGGTCATAGAAGCCGGCTGGGACATCCGCAAAGAGTCCGCCCGCCTCAAGGAAATCCTCGACGATGCAGTGGCGGCCGCGCAGGGGTAGGGAGAGGGTGCTAGGTGCTGGGTGGTAGGTGCTGGGGGTGATTCGCAGCTACAAGGACCTTGTCGATAGACGATTTCGATGAAAAGGGAAGTTTGTAAGGGCAGCGTGTTACGATTGGTACTAGGGGGAGGTATGCAAGGTCAGCGGTTAGAAGGAGTGCTGCTGGAAAAACCTGAGCAGGCCTCCTTGTTCCAAGAATCGACGCTTGATCCTATTCTCGCTTGTGAGGACAACCTGTCCTTTATGAAGCGACTTTCGGACGGGCAGATGAAGCTGGTCGTCACCTCGCCTCCCTATAACTTGGGTAAGGACTACGAGGACAAGACCTCGCTCGACGCCTACATCGAGTCGCAGGAGCGGGTCATTGGCGAGTGCGTGCGACTCCTTCATCCGCAGGGATCGATCTGCTGGCAGGTTGGGAACTACGTGGAGAATGGGGAGATAGTTCCTCTCGACGCGGTCCTCTATCCCATGTTCCGCGCTCTGGGTCTCAAGCTCCGAAACCGCATCGTCTGGCACTTCGGACACGGTCTGCACTGCACGAGAAGGCTTTCCGGCCGGTACGAAACGATCAACTGGTGGACGAAGAGCGACGACTACACGTGGAACCTCGACCCGATCCGGGTCCCGTCCAAGTACCCCGGCAAGCGTCACTTCAAGGGTCCGAACGTCGGAAAGCTGTCGGGGAACCCAAAGGGGAAGAACCCGAGCGACGTATGGGTCTTTCCGAACGTCAAGAGCAACCACCCGGAAAAGACCATCCACCCCTGCCAGTTCCCAGTAGAACTGGTGGAACGTCTCGTCCTCTCCATGACAAACCCAGACGACGCCGTGTTCGACCCATACATGGGAGTCGGCTCGTCCGTCATCGCCGCGCTCATGCACGATCGCATGGCCTACGGCTGCGACATCGTGCCCGAGTACGTGAACATCGCGCACGAGCGGGTGAGGCAGCTCCGCACGGGGGAGCTTCGGACTCGCCCTATGGGAAAACCAGTCTATGACCCCTCCCTGCCCAACGGCGGGCACTGATGCAAATAAAGGCTCGCTACTCACACCTCAACGGTGAAGAGTATCTACTTGTTCATCGCAAGCAGCTTTGGGACGAAGTGCAGGGCGTGATCGAGGGAGTCGACGCCTTCGCCTGCCGTACAAAGGTCTCGAAGGAAAAGACCATGCGAGGGAAGACTCTGTACTCTCCCACCGACATGAATCAAGCGTTCAAGCAGGGTCTTCAAGAGCGAGGGTGGAGTGAGCGCAGACGAACGTTCTGGGTGACGGACGACGAGAGACTAATGCGCGGCATCTACAGCCTTCCCGAGGACGAGCAAAGGCAGGCAATCGAGAAAGCCGGACACACACCGATCATGTCCTACAACCAGACCGACTTCGTAAAAGACCGCGTTGCGGTGGAAGTCCAGTTCGGCAAGTATGCCTTCGTCGCGCACGACCTGTTCGTGAAGCACCTCAGCTTCTACGTATCGGACATCATCGACGTTGGAATCGAGATACTGCCTATGAAGAAACTGGAGCGGGAAATGTCATCGGGTGTTCCCTACTATGAGCGAGATCTGCTTAATGTCTTGCGGCAAGGACGAGGTGTTCCGGCAGTCCCACTGGTGCTGATCGGAGTCGCTCCGTGACCTCCCATCTAGTCGGTATATAATGCCCGAAGGCAACCCAGTATCCAGTAGTATGTTCATTGAAGTCGCTCCGAGTGTTACTACCGAAAGAGTGAAGCGGAAATGACTCTCCGAAACGAAGAGTTGATCCTGCTACTGCAAGACATTGAGTCGGACCGGGTCGAGTACAAAGAGTCGCTGTCTGGCGATGCGCCCACGAAGATCCGGGAAGCGATATGTGCCTTTGCCAACGATCTACCCGAACACCGGAAACCCGGCGTGGTATTCGTCGGAGTGCGAAACGATGGTACAGTTGCCGGCCTACCGGCAACGGATCCGGACAGACTGCTCCAGCAGCTAGGGGATATGAAAACCGACGGCAACATTCTTCCACCGCCGTCGTTGTCAGTCGAAAAGCGCTCTCTATTCGGAAGGGACGTTGCAATAGTCACCGTTCAGCCGTCAGACTCACCACCGGTGCGGTTTCGAGGAAGAGTGCACATTCGTGTCGGTCCCAGACGAGGGGTCGCAACCGCGCAAGACGAACGAATCCTCAACGAAAAGCGGCGTTACAAAGATATTCCCTTTGACATACAGCCTATTCCATCAGCAAGACTGGACGACCTAGACATGGTCTACTTTGAGCATGAGTATCTCTCGCGGGCATTTGCACGTGAAATACTGGAAGCCAACGCACGTAGCCGAGAAGAGCAGTTGGCAGCTACGAAAATGGTGGCATCCGCTGACAATCCCGAACCCACCATATTGGGAATGCTTGTCTTGGGGAAGTGGACGCAGGACTACCTGCCGGGGGCTTACGTGCAGTTTCTAAGATTCATGGGCGGGGAGTTGGCTGATCCCATATCCGATGAGGAAGCAATCGGCGGCTCCATCGCTGACGTTCTTCGTCGGCTTGACGAGAAACTGAACGGTCACAATCGTACAGCCGTTGACTTCATATCTGGCCCGGTCGAGCGGCGTACAAGCACCTACCCAATAGAAGCGATACGGCAGATCACCCGCAACGCGATCATGCACCGCACCTACGAGTCGACCAACGCCCCCGTGCATGTCCATTGGTTTGATGATCGAATCGAAATCACCAGCCCAGGAGGTCCCTTCGGCAGAGTAACCGCCGACAACTTCGGTCGCGCGGGCGCAGTCGATTATCGCAATCCAAACTTGGCGGACGCCATGAAAACCCTCGGCTTTGTCCAGCGCTTCGGCTTAGGAATACCAATTGCTCAGAGTCTATTGGCCCATGCGGGCCATCCTGAAGTAGAATTTACAGTCGACCAGAGTGGCATAAGCGCAACCATAAGAACGGCCTCGCGGAAGGAAGAAGCAAGTTGACCATTCCGGTCCTCACGTTCTTCAACAACAAGGCTGGAGTCGGCAAGACTTCCCTCGTGTACCATCTGGCGTGGATGTATGCCGACCTTGGAGTGAAGGTCGTAGCCGCGGATCTCGACCCTCAGGCGAATCTCACCAGTATGTTCCTCGACGAAGATCACCTGGAAACCCTTTGGGTGGAACGAGGGCGCAGGAAGACGGTTTATGGCGCTCTCCAGCCTCTCTTGGAAGGAACAGGGGATATCGCAGCGCCTTACCTTGAAAAGCCGGAGGAACACCTGTCCCTCATCGTTGGGGATCTCAAGTTGTCTGCCGCCGAAGATGAGCTGTCGACCCAATGGCCAGCTTGCCTGAATCGCCAACCCAGGGCGTATCGTGTCATCTCCGCACTATGGCGCATTCTTCAAGCGGCAGCGCGGGAGAGCGATGCCCGTATTGTTCTTGTAGACGTGGGCCCGAATCTCGGCGCCTTGAACAGAGCCGTACTTGTTGCCACGAATCATGTAGTTGTGCCTCTTGCGGCAGACCTATTCTCCCTTCAAGGTCTCCGAAACCTCGGCCCAACACTAAAGGATTGGAGAGAGGGATGGCAGGATCGTCTAAACCGCAATCCAGACCCGAGCATCCCCCTTCCCTATGGGGAGATGCAGCCGACTGGCTACGTCGTGCAGCAGCACAGCGTCCGCTTGGGCCGTCCAGTGCAAGCGTACGACAAGTGGGTCAACCAAATGCCGAAAGAATATGCTGAGAACCTCCTAGGGGAGGATGGGACTCCTTACCCTCTCTCTCCTGACGATGACCGGAACCGCCTTGCCACAGTCAAGCACTACCGGAGCTTGGTTCCGATGGCGCAGGAAGCGCGCAAGCCTATATTCAAGCTAACGGCAGCCGACGGGGCGCTCGGTAGTCATGCTGCTGCCGCTAACGCAGCTTACGATGACTTTAAGGCTCTCGCGATCAACACTGTGCGAAACATCGTCGAACTATAGACGCTTAACGCCGTGCCACAATTGGTATAATCCCCGAATGACCAGCACCTAGCACCCAGAACCTAGAACCCCAAAGGAGTAACCATGAACGTAGAAATCCGAGACGAACGATTCCGGGACGTTGTCGGCGACGACGCGCCGGTCGAGGAGCTTGCGACCGGCTTCGACTTCACCGAAGGCGCCATGTGGAACCACGTCGAGGGCCACCTCATCTTCAGCGACATGCCCGGCAACATCATGCGGAAGTGGACCGATGAGCGCGGCATCGAGGTCTTCCGTGAGCCGAGCAACATGGCGAACGGCAACTACTACGACCTGCAGGGTCGCCTCGTCACCTGCGAGCACTCCACCAGCCGCCTCACCCGGACCGAGCACGACGGCTCGATCACCGTCCTCGCCACCCACTACGACGACAAGGAGCTCAACAGCCCCAACGACGTGATCGTCAAGAGCGACGGCTCGATCTACTTCAGCGACCCCAGCTTCGGACGCATGGAGTACTACGGCGTGCCGCGGGAGCAGGAGCTCGACTACCGCGGCGTCTACCGCCTCTCACCCGGCAGCGGCGAGCTTACCCTCCTCGTCGACGACTTCGACCAGCCGAACGGCCTCACCTTCTCGCTCGACGAGAGCCTGCTCTTCATCAACGACACCATGCGCGCCCACATCCGCGTCTTCGACGTGAACGACGACGGGACGATATCCAACGGTCGCCTGTGGGCCGACGTCACCGGCGAGCGAGACGGCCTCGCCGACGGCATGAAGGTCGATACCGGCTCCAACCTCTACACCACCGGCCCCGGCGGCGTCCAGGTCTTCGCCTCCGACGCCACCTGTCTCGGCACGATCTACGTCCCGCAGGGCGTCACCAACTTCACCTGGGGCGACGACGACCTTCGCAGCCTCTACATCAACGCGGGCACCTCCCTCTACAGGACGCGCGTGAAGGTGCCGGGCCGCAAGCTGTTTTGATCACCAGTGAGTCGGAGGCCTACCGGTTCCGCTCATCCTGAAAGGAGAATCGAGCATGTCACGCATCATGATCGGCGACAAAGAAGTCACGAACCCGGCGGCGAAGGCGGCTATCAGCATTGTGGCGGTGCCATTGACCCTGATGTTCGTGTTCGCGGTCCTAGCCGGAACATTTGCTTTCATCGGCATCGTGTTCGCGCTCTCGCTCGGACTCGCCGGGGCGCTGCTGATCGCTTTGGCCATTCTCATACCGGTCATTATTGTCTTGGCCGTGATCGCCAAGATTGTCTCGCTGCCGTTCACGCACTTCGGCGGGCGTGACGAGGCCTGACTTCATGGAGGACGGGCGGATGACTATCAACGATCCTAATGCCCAGCGCATCATCGGCGTCTTCGCGCTCCTCGCCGGAGTGGCCCTGATCGTTGCGTCGCGGGACAGGGCTGCGATTGGAGTCGTCATCGGCGTCATTCTGATGGGCATAGGCTTCTGGTTCGCCTACGTAAAGAACGAGATCGCGAAGATGCGCCGGAGCAGAAACGAGGGACAGCGATGCTAACCCCGCAGCAGACAAACTTCTTCCACACCTTCGGCTTCCTGAAGATGCCGGGCCTGTTCCGCGACGAGTTCCCCCGCATCGAGGCTTCCTTCCACGACGTCTGGAAAATGCAGGGCGGAGGCCACGCCGGAAGTGAGCACGATGGCATGCAGCGGTCTGCCCTCGTGCCCTTCATCGACAAGCACGAGTACCTCAGCGCCCTCATCGACGATCCTCGCATCGACGGCATCGCCTCCGCCATCCTCGGCGGCGACTACAACTACATGTTCAGCGACGGCAACTTTTTTGTAGGGCCAACGCTCTGGCACTCCGACCGCTACTACAACAAACCCTATAACTCCCTCAAGGTCGCCTTCTATCTCGACCATGTCACCAGGGACACCGGCTGCCTCCGCGTACTCCCCGGAACGCACCACTTCGGCGACCGGTTCGGCAACTCCGTTCAAGAGGCCATGCCCCACTCGGAGCGCCAGTATTACGAAAAAATGTGGGCGATCGAGGGGCCGGACGTTCCCGCCGTCCCCCTGGAGAGCGAGCCGGGCGACGTCCTCGTCTTCAACCACAAGATCAAGCACTGCGCCTATGGCGGAAGCGCGGAACGCCGCATGTTCACCATCGGCTTCCAGCAACGGCACCGCGACGAGGACGAGCACATCCTCCGCGACGAGCTGGCCGACCTCGTGCGATTCTGGCACCCACGCGCCTATGGCGACACCATGATAGATACCGCCGGCCCCACAAGAATGCGCCACCTCGAACAGCGCCTCGCCCTCGACGACCACATGCCCGCCCTCGTCGAGCAAGCCAAGGCAGAGATGGCCGAACCCAGCCGGGGATAGCCGACAACTGTCGTTCTCACGTTCGTTTCGTTCGTTAGTGGAGTCCGCCCGGCTAAGGGGCGCGACAGATGAGCATACTCCGCACGACATATTTCCTCGTGGCGCTTGTGGCGGCGCTCTCGGTCGTCGGCTGTCGGCACGGCCCGGCTGAGATGGTCCAGCCGGAACCGACGCCGGAGACTGAGCCCACGGCTGAGCCGACTCCGCAGTTGGAGCCGACCCCTGAGACTGAGCCCACAGCTGAGCCGACTCCCCAGCGGGCCGGGACGATCCTGTTGTACCGGGACGGCGACCTCTACCTGCTGGAAGGGCAGTCGGAGCGACCCATAACGCAGTCCGGCGACTACGTCACAGGAATGCTGACGCGAGACGGCCTCGTGATCGCGTTACGGGAGGGAGAGGAAGATTCCTCAAGTCTCATCCTCATGGAGGTCGAAGGGGGCGGCGTCTCGACGACCGCCGAGATTCCGCTCGACCGCCCGCTCCCTGAATGGATCACGCGAACAGGCTTTTTCTTGCCTTCGCCGGACGAGGGACACGTCCTCGTACCGGGCACGGAAAGCTATCTCATGGTGTCGCTCGACGAGCAGAGAGTGGTGAGAGAGATGCCCACAGGCTGTTGTGATTCATGGTCGCCCGACGGTGGCATGGTGGGCTACATGTTCTTGGTGGAAGACCAGCAATTCGTGGACGATTTGCCCAGCAGGCATGAACTCTGGGTGACTGAAGCCGACGCAGGAACTTCTCCCCGGCGCGTAGCTTCTGACCTGATGTACTGGTTCGATTTCTTTGGGCGAAGAGCGGACGGTTTCGCGTGGTGGAAGGATAGGACAAGCATCCTCGCCCTCCCTTCGGACGATGTGGTCTGGATCGATCGGAAGAACCAGCTTCGTGGGCCGGTGAACAACCGTCTCGTCTCCATAGACGTTTCGACGGGTGATGTAAGTGAGTTGGTGACCTCGTCAGGCCTGCAGCGGCAGATGAAGCGGGAAGCCCCCACCCTCGAGAACGAGGTGGCGATTTCGGCACCCGCCACAACGAAGGACGGCGAACGCGCCGCGTTCCTCGCGATGGACTACATGAATGTGTACAGCGTGGGCATGATCGACTCGAGTGGGGAGCTGGAAAGGCTTGTCACGGTACCCACGAATGATGACCGAGAGCTGGTGGCGATGGGAGCGCCCGTGTGGTCGCCGGACGATACGAGAATCGCATACTTCAGGTGGAAGTGGCGGCCATCCGTGAAGGCTTCAATAGAAGTCTTCGACCCCTCGACCGAAGCCATCACGAGGATCTGGGAGTCCGTGCAGTACCCGAAACCAACCCACTGGGACTGGTCGCCGGACGGCAAGTGGATATGGGTCATTGCGGCCGTGCGCACCGAGGAACGGCACGGAGGCGTCAGGGTGCCACGCGACGTGTCGATGCTGGCAAGCGTGACTCATCCGGGGCGCGTTGAGTCGGTGCACGGCATTGTCCTCGACTGGTGCTGCGCTCGGTAAGCCAGGCTGCGTGTGTAACTGTTCAGAGTCGGTGAGATATGCAGGAATCGTCCTCCTGCTCTCATTCTGAGGAGAGCAGCGACGAAGAATCTACAATCTCTCCCCCAATGGGCTGACAGGGGTAGGCAAAATATGAAACCAGGTATAAAACTTGGAAAGCACATAGCGTTCTGGCGATCCTTCAGCTTTGTACCAAATGGATGCCAGAAGGTCGCGGAGGGTCTGATTGCTTCCTGAAACATGGCCTGAACCTCGTCTGAATCGCGGACAATCTTTCATACCTAAACCTGAGTCACCAAAATGCCTACCCCTGTCAGCCCGTCGTGGGAGAGGGCTAGAGCCTGCCCCGTACTTGATACGGGGGTGAGGGTATTCTTCGGATAATCAGCCGAAACCTATTTGAACCGGTGCCAGTTCCAAACTTGCTTCTCATCCCTTTCTCCATTCTCTTCTCTCTCCGCGTCCTCCGCGCCCTCTGCGGTGAAATCCCCCGGACTTGCCAAAAGCGCCGTTTCGCATTACGGTAAACCCACAACCGACCAAAAGGAGTCCACGAATGATCTCGCTCAATGTCTACCTGACCGCCAAGGAAGGACAGGAGGCCGCTCTCGAAACGGCAATCAAGGACGTCTGGATAGCCGCAATGACCCGGCAGCCCGGCTTCCTGCGCGCCACGCTCAACACCCCCTTCAGCGACGAGGACCTCGCCGCACTCGAGGCCAACAAGCCCCCCTTCGCCTACGAGATGGTCTCCTTCTGGCGCACCGAGCAGGAGCGCGTCGACTGGGTCGCCCTCGACATCCACCAGGAGGTCTGGCCGCAGGTCATCGAGCACTGCGCCGACGTCTCATACACCCTCTTCGACTGCAACACCACTTGGAGCATGTAAATGACCAGCAGCTATGACCCTTCCAGAGACATCGTCCGGCCACCAAAGGAAATCATCGAGGCGCTCAGCGTGCTCGACACCGACAGCGTGACCTCCACCATGGACGGCCTCGGCGTTCACCGCACCTTCATCGAGGGCCCCATCGCCCGTGTGCCCGGCAGCAAGATTTGCGGCCCCGCCCTCACCCTGAGGTTCGTCCCCCAGCGCGAGGACCAGATGGCAGGATACGAGATTCCGGGTGAGTCGGAGGAGGATCGCGCCCTCCACATGGAGGAGGAGAGCGAGAAGCGATCCGCCCTCTGGCAGATCTTCGACTACGTCCAGCCCGGCGACGTCATAGCCGTCGACGGACGCGGCGACCTCGCCACAGGCACCTTCGGCGAGATGCTCATGACCTACTTCAAGTCGCGTGGAGGCGCGGGCGTCGTCATCGACACCGGAATCCGCGACTCCGCCGCCATCTTCAACGAGGTCCAGGTGCCCGTCTGGTCCACCGCCGTCACCACCGGCGGCGCCGGCCACATGAACCTCTTCCCCGAGGACATCAACCTCCCCATCGCCTGCGGCAAGGTGCTCGTCCGTCCCGGCGACATCATCATGGCCGACGACGGCGGCGCGATCGTCGTCCCCCCCAGACTCGCCCCCAAGATCATCGAGATTGCCGGCGAGCGCGACGAGCACGAGGTCTTCGTCCGCATGAGGCTCCGCGAAGGCGGCGAGCTCAACAAATACTACCCCTTCAACGAAGAAGGCCGCCACGAATACGAACAGTGGCTAGCCGCCCAGAAGTAGGGTACGGCTAGGTTAGCGTTTCAGGAGCCGTCCGCGGGTGGTGGGTGCCTGCGGGCGGCTCATTTGTGTCGACGGGGTGGATATAGGTAGTAAGAGCGAACGCTCTACCAATTTGTGCGGGTTCTGAAAGAATCGGTGACAGACTTAGCGGAAGAGTCCAGGCCCGGGAAAAGAGTTTCGCGCGTGACGTTCAGTAGTTGCAGCTCTTTCGTGATGGAGTTCTTGCACTCACCGGAAATGGTCAGCTTGTAGTGGGCATAAACAGGAATGCCCTTGTTGATTCTGAGAATCTCATCACGCTCGAACCGTTCATGGAAGGCCGACACTATGAAGGCGCCAGACTGTTCCCGTATTCGCTCAGAGGACAGTTGTGGCTCTACAATGAAAGCTTGGTACAAATCCATCGGATCAATCCATTCCTCGAAATAGGGCTTTTCTTGTCGGATCAACTGGCAGAGGATGCGCATAGCTGCCGGTTGCTCGGTTGCCCTACGAATTCTATGGCCGAACAAGCCGCAGCGCTTGCCTAGGAGTGCGTCTTGTTTGCGACGAGACAGCTTGGCGAAATTGGAGATGATGCTAACCGCATCGCTGTTGAAGGGTTTGACCAACGTACTTGGTACCGCGAAAACATGAAGACGACCATCTCCCTTTAGCTGCGCATTCTGATCAGCGTTGTCACAGGCATGAAACAGGGCGACTAGTGTCATGAGTCGTAAGTAGGCAGTATAATAATGGGCATGAGTTGACTCTGTTGTAGGAGGAAGTCATGCCCCGTGGTAGACCGTTGGCACCGTTGGAGATCGGCATAGAGGAGCGAGAAACCCTGGAGAGATTGGTCGCGCGTCGGAAGACGGCGCAAGCGCTGGCCCAACGCGCCCGGTTGATACTTGGCTGCGCCGAAGGTAAGTCCAACAAGACAGTGAGTGCTCAAGTGGGGCTCTCTCCCCAGACCGTGGGGAAGTGGCGTCGTCGGTTTCTCGAAAGAGGCTTGGATGGGCTCTTGGACGAACCGAGGCCCGGCGCTCCCCGCAAGATCACCGACGCCGACGTCGAGAAAGTCGTCACTCTGACACTGGAAACGACACCTGACGACGCTACTCACTGGAGCACTCGTTCGATGGCCAGACGCACCGGCATGAGCCAGAGCGCCATAAGCCGTATCTGGAGAGCGTTCTCTCTTCAACCTCATCGCACAGAGACCTTCAAGCTGTCCACCGATCCTCTCTTCATCGAGAAGGTCCGAGACATCGTGGGACTGTACCTCAACCCACCGGACAAGGCTCTTGTACTGTGCGTAGACGAAAAATCGGGTATCCAAGCGCTGGACCGTACCGCGCCTTTGTTGCCCATGCGTCCAGGCCAAGTCGAGAGACGTACTCACGACTACGCTCGGCACGGAACCACCGACCTGTTCGCGGCCCTTGACGTAGCTACTGGCAGGGTGATCGGCTCCTGCCAACGGCGCCATCGTTCGGTGGAGTTCCGCAAGTTCCTTGACAAGATCGATGACTCTGTACCCCCAGACCTCGATGTGCACATCATCCTCGACAACTCCTCAACCCACAAGACCGCGCTTATCCAACGATGGCTGGTTAAGCGGCCCCGTTACCATCTCCACTTCACTCCCACCAGTTCATCATGGCTCAATCTTGTGGAGCGCTGGTTCGCCGCGCTGACGGACAAGCAGCTCAGACGGGGTGTCCACCGCAGTACACGCGAGCTTGAGGAAGCGATCCTTCACTACATCGAGTCTACCTGTGCCGATCCCAAGCCTTTCCGATGGACAAAAACGGCTGACGAAATCCTAGCCTCACTAGCAAGATATTGCATGCGAACTTATGACTCAGGACACTAGGGGATTTTTAGTGATATCCAGAAAACGGGTCTTTAGGCCATGATGCTGGGCCAGCACCCACTGAGCGAGAGCCGAAGGCATCCCGTTGAATTCGTCAGGTCGCCGCGTAATAAGATCCACCAACATTTCATCCTCATAGAGGACAATTTCATTGCTCTCAGACCAGTCTTCCGGGGCATTCCTCATCAAAGAAGGTCGCAAGTCCCAGCCGCAATCGGCCTCTCCACGAAAATATAGTTTGGCCGTTGCGCCGTAGTAATTCGCGATTTTCTGAATCATGGGCAGCAAGTCTACGATGGCCTTGATGGGTTCTGCCTCATCCGGATATGGCTTCGGTGATATCCCTATTGGGGGATAGAGGTCTGCCTTCCAGGGTTCCGCAGCGGTTAGATTGGCTCTAGTGAGGTCGGCAAAGTGAAGAGAAGCGTTGGTTAGATTGGAGCCCAAGAGAGTAGCATCGGCAAGGTTCGCAAAACTGAGTCTTGCATCAGTAAGGTCGGCAGAGTCGAGATTCGCTTTGGTTAGGACGGCCTCTGATAGGTCGACACCAGCAAGGGGAATCCTTCCTTGGTGGTCGAGCTTGTTAGCGTCTCGAAATGCCGAATACAAGTCGGCACCCTCAAAATCCGGCGTAAACCGGAATCCACCGGGAAGACATTCGTTGCGCCGCTTGTTCCAAGACTCCACGCCTTCTAGGAGCCATGCTATGTGCTCAGGGTTGGCCATTGTTCCCTCTCCCTCCGCTATTGTAGCCGGTCGGGTTGGGGACGGCCTTGTAGTCGGCTGGTCCGCTTGTCATTTGCTGTACTGCTTCAACAGGCGTTAGGTATGAAATGATCGTCTACCCATCCCCACCCTCCCCCACCTCCGAAAAATTCGTGATTGCAACCTCACCCTCAGGAAACTCCGCGACGATTCTCAGCCGCCCGCCCACGGCCTCAATATAGGAACGAAGGCTCGAAACATAAACGTCCGTCCGCTGCTCTAGCTTCGAGACGGCGGGCTGGTTCACGTTTAGCGTCCTCGCCAAGTCCCGCTGCGTCATCGCCCGCGCGCGGCGCAGTTCGTGCAGCGGCATCTCGGCGACAAGCTCTCGCTTCATCTCGTCAATGCGCTGACGGCGCTCCGGCGTGAAATCCCTTGTCAGCTCGCTGAAATTGTGGCGTCCACTCATTCGATCAGCCCTTCCCTTCTCACAGAGTCCTGCTCACCCTCCGATAGCTCCCGCCACCACTCCCCAAACTCGTTCGTGTACTCGACTTCCCACGCCATGCACCACATTATATTCCTAGCACGGAATGTACCGCAATAGCCTACCCCCTTACCTCAGCACCTAGCACCCAGATCCCACAATCTCCTCCTCTCCGCGCCCTCTGCGCCCTCTGTGGTAAGTCCTCCACGCCCTCCGCGGTGAATCCCCCTACTCTCTACGCAATACTTTCTACTTTCTCCTCAGCACCTAGCAACCAGATCCCACAATCTCCTCCTCTCTGCGTCCTCCGCGCCTTCTGCGGTGAGTCCTCTTCTTTCTCCCCCAGCACCTAGCACCCAGAACCCAGCACCCCCCAAATCCCCCGCCTAAAATTGTTGGGGTGGTCTTTGAGGGCTTACAGCACGTGTTCGGTGTCGACTCGGATCACCTATGGTCAGATCGGGCCGTAGATGGGGTCTCGGGCGACGTGTTTGAGGATATTGACAGCGCTCGCCCGCCAATTATGGCTGTTCTCAGGCCGAAGAAGGCATGGCCCAGCCTGGCAACTCGGCTGAGTCGCCTGCAGACCGATACTCCATGCAGGACGCCTATGCTCGATACGGCTCGGCAGCCAGCGCCAATATCCTCCGCCGCGCCCTGAGCAGCAATTCGTATGAGGGATGGCCACGGGCAAGACGGATGATCAACCTCCTGGCGTGACGCATCACACGGCCCGGTAGGGCGATCAGGGCGAAGCGCACCGCCTTCAGACGCTTGGCTACCCACTGTCCGCCCAACACCAGTCGCTTCATGGCAGAGTTTAGGTTGAAGGCCAGCACCGATATGGCCCACCATGCGGCGTTGGCGCCGAACAGCCTCGACGGCATCCGGCCCGCAGCCAAGTCACTCTTCAGAACGCTGTGGACTTCCTCGCCCTTACCGCATCTCTGCCTGAACCACCGGATCAACTCGTCCCCAGCAAGCTCTCGGTTCGTCACTACTCCGAAGACCTTGTACCAGCCTCTGTTGGACAGTTCCATCGCGGGGAACGGAAGCTCCATCTGCTCCTCCATTCCCGGTAGTGGCTGTTCGATCAACCGCTCCCTGGTAGCTATGAACCGATACTCAGGGCTGTTCTTGGAGTGCCCTATCCAGTTGGGCACGAAGTTCACCTCAGCCCACTGCTGACCCGTGTCCACCCGGTGCTCGCCAACCTTGCGGTACAGCGTATGCCACTCTTCCTCAGCAACCTCAGACACCGCACGGCGGAACTCCGCCGTCACGTCAACCCCCACCGCAAACTCGATCACCCCGAAACGCTCGTCCCTGCCTTCGGCGCAGTACCGCAGTAACTCCTGCTGATACCCCGCCGTGTCAGACCGCAGCATCACCCTCCCCACACCGGCAGGTAGATGCCCCAACGCTTCGCTCAACACTCGTAACTGCTGATACCCCGCAGGTACGTTGCCGTCCCGAAACTCCGAATGCACGATCAACTCGGCCTCTGCCCAGTAGGTCGTCAGGGGCTGGTATGCTCTGTACTTCTTGTAGCTGTAGAGTGCCTCCTGCTTGTGCGTCTCGACCAGTGTGGCATCCATGTCCAGAGTGGCCTCGGTGTGAGGCGAACGGCTCTGTATGAAGCCCACCAGGTCAGCGTTCACCTTCCCCAGTCCCCTCAGCGCTTCGCTGGGTGCAGGGATGAATGCTCGGTGAGCTTCCCGCTTCGCCTCCTCGTCGGCGTCATTGAATCCCGCCAAGTACCGGAACACCGCGGACTCCGACGGCACGCTCCGCCGACGCCCCACACGCCATCTGTGTTCCAACGCTCTGCGCTCTCTGCGACCCATCTCGTGGGTCTCCATCTCTCGAAGCATCCTGCCGAACCCTTCGTCCTTGTCCAGAACGTCCAGATCGGACACCGACTCGCCGCCTGCCAGGTTCAGCAGTATCAGAGAGCTAACTATCTGGCTGTCCGTCCAACCCTGACCGCCTCTCCGCAGCCCCACGCAACGTTCTACCGATGACTTCAACCCGGACACGTGTAGCAGCTCCAAGTACGTCATCAGGCCGGACAGCGCGGTCATACCGGGGGAACCGTTCTCCTGTTGATACTGGAACGGCAGAACTCCTTGCTTCATAATAGGCGCACCTCGTTGGTGATGGCTTTGTCTGTCCAACAACCATCATAGCCCGCTTCACGGCGGGCTCCAACGAGGTATCCCTCAATCTAGGTGGGGAATCTGGGACCCCCCTCCTCATTGACACACAATCGCACCCGTCGTTATCATTGAACCAACTACGGCGTCCCCTCATCAGGCCCTCCACGCACAGGAGTCCCCCCGAATGGCAACATACGGCAAGAGCGAGGCCCAGGACTGGGCTTGGGAGAACCTCCGCGGCGAGTGGAGCACCCTCATGACTCCGTTCACTCCCGACGACGAGGTGGACGAGGACGCCCTCCGCCACAACATCCGGCACGTCATCTCGCTCGGCACCCGCGGCGCGGGATGCACCTGGGGCATGGGCGAGTTCTGGAGCCTCACCCTCGAGGAACGCCTCCACGTATACGACACCTTCGCCGACGAGTCGGCAGGACAGTGGCTCATCGGCGCTCACGTGACCCACACCTCCGTTAAGGACATGCTCCTCCTCGCCGACCACGCCGAGAGCGCCGGCTTCGACCTCCTCATCGCCGCGCCGCCCTACTTCGTCACCAAGACCGAGTCGCAGGTCGTCGACTTCATCCGACTCCTCGCCGACTCCACCAACCTCGCCATCATGTTCTACAACTCGCCCCAGTTCGGCATCGTCATGAGCGCCGACGGCCTCAGCCGGCTCTGCGACATCCCCAACGTCGTCGGAGTCAAGGAGGCCAGCTTCAACCGCGACCTCACCATCGAGGCCCACCGGCGACTCGGCAAAGCCGCCATCATCAGCGCCCCTGACGAGTGGGTCCTCTTCAAGGGCCGCGAGCTCGGCTTCCAGCAGCAGGTCATGTTCGCCAACACCTCCGACTGGCGCTTCGACCGTCCCGGCGAGAACAACTACGTCCGGTTCATCGACCGCGCCACCGAGGGCGACATCGACGACGCCATGTACGAACAGCGCCTCGCGCCCGTCAAGGCCCTCTCCGACAAGTGGTGGCAGTACACCGTAGCCAAGTTCGGCGGCGCCCTCCCGGCATCCATGTGCAAATACTGGGGCGAGCTCATGGGCCTCCGACACGGCCACGTTCGCCCGCCTCTCTCCGATCTCGACGACGACGAAAAGGAACAACTGAAGTCCGAGCTGGAGGCCGTCCAGAGCGCCTCCCTCGCAACCGCAAGGGGTTAAACACATGATCTTGATGGTGAGCGTTCAGAATCTCGACGAGGCCATACACGCCCTCAAGGGCGGCGCCGACATCGTGGACGTCAAGAACCTGCAGGAAGCCCTCGTCGGCTCCGCCAACCCGTGGATCATCGAGCAGGTCCGCGACGCCATCCCAGAGCCTCACCACGCCAGCGTCACCCTCGGCGTCGTCCCCAACCAGATCGGCACCGTCGCCATGGCCGTCTACGCCGCCGGGCGCATGGGAGCCACCTCCGTCAAGGTCGGCTTCATGAACACCGAGTACGACCACGCCGCGGAGACCCTCCTCGCTTCCAAGCAGGCCCTCGAAGGCACCGACACCAAGTTAATAGGCTCCCTATTCGCCGACAACCCCCTCTACGACGGCCTTGAAGCCGACCACATGGTCAAGCTCGCCAGGGAAGGCAAGTGCGACGGCTGGCTCATCGACACCCTCACCAAGGACGGACGCAACCTCTTCGACTTCATGTCAGAGTCCGAGCTCCGAGACATGGTCTTCGACAGCAAGCAGGACGGCATGAGCACCGCCCTCTCCGGCCACCTCAAGATCGACAACCTCGACGAGCTCTCACGCATCAACCCCGACATCGTCGGCGTGCGCGGAGCCGTCTGCGCCCAGGGCGAACGCAGCGAGGGCGTCTACTGGGAGGCCGTCGCCGAATTCAAGCGCCAGCTCGACATGCGACAGTCCGGCGAGATCGACGTCCTCGACGGCGCATACATCGCCAACGGCAGCAAGAACGGCGATTCCGGCAACGGCTGGGTCGTCGTAGACGGGACAGGAAAGACCTGCGCCAGCATCCTCGCCGAACTCACCGACTGCGTCGAGGCCGACTCCCGCTCATTCGTCGAAGTCATCATGCCCAACGTCCTCAACACCTACGACGTCGTAGTCTGGGCCGAAGAACACGGCCACACCATCCTCACCCAGCGCAAAGACCCCAACGGCTCCATGCGCATCCTCATCCAGCCGTAACACACGCCTGACCAATCCACCACCACACCGTCATTCCCCCGTTAGGAAGACTCTCAGATACCCGTCATTCCCGCACCCTAACCCGTCATTCCTGCGTAGGCAGGAATCCAGAGGGGCGGGGCCGTTCCTCTCAACAACTCTGAATAATTGCCCATGACTCGGAAACTCTACTTCAACCAGTCCTCCAAGTACCCCTTTGACTTGGGCAAGGTTCTGTATGCCGCACAGGACTTCCGCTGGTGCAACTGGAATGACGACTGGCATTCCGGCGTTCTGAACGGGAACTTGATTCACATTCGTCAAATCGACGATGTACTGGAGTACAAGTCCGACTCCGGCCGCGACTTGAATGAACTGCTTTGCCGCTACTTCCGATTGGACGTCGATATCGACGAAATCTATGACTGTATCTCCGACCGTGACAAGAGGGTCAAGGAGCTTGTAAAAAAGTATCCGTGGTTACGCGTCCTGCGGCAGCCGGACCCCTGGGAGTGTATGGTTGCTTACATTTGCTCGGCCCGCGCCGGTGTCCCAAAAATCAGAAAGAACGTGGAGGCAATAGCAAAGAAACTCGGGTCCCAGGTAGAGATGTGCGGCGATGTACGATATAGATTCCCTTCGCCTGAGATGGTGCTTGAGGCCGATGTAGAGCCGTTGGCGGAATTGAAGTTAGGCTTTTATCGTCTTCCACCTTACATCATCCACGCAGCCAAGCGAGTATCCACTGGTGACCTTGACCTGACGGAGTTAGCCTGTCGTCCTTACACCGCGGCGATAAAGCAACTAATGGAAGAATATAGCGCAAGTCGCAAGGTTGCCAACGGTATCAGCCTCAAGGTCGCCAACTGCATCGCCTTATTCACACTGGATATGACGATAGCATTCCCGGTAGATAGGCATGTGTGGAATGCAGTGAAATGTCACTTCCCGTCGTTCCAATACCGTGATTACGACGAGCTTAGGGACAGCCACAAGAAGAAAATAATATCCTGGGCACAGGCACAAAACCGCTTCGGAGAATATGCGGGTTATGCCAATCAGTTCCTGTTTTACTGGAAGCTGGAAGAATCCCTACTAAAAAGGGGCAGGAGACCTCTGCACGAACAACACCATCCCTGCTTCGGCCCCTGACCGTCCCCCAATGCCCCGCCATCTCCCCCTCAACCCCCACACCAACCACCCCTTCAACCTACAAAAATCCCTCGAAGGCCGCCAGGACTTCCGCTGGCGTAAACTCCCCGACGGCTCCCACTCCGTCGTCCTCAAAGGCACCCTCATCCACATCCGCCAGACCGAAGACCGCCTCACCTACCGTTCAACCCCCGACGCCGACCTCACCGACCTCCTGCGCTCCTACTTCCGCCTCGACGACGACCTCGACTCCATCTATACGGACATCGCCTCCCACGACGAACACATAGCCGCCCTCATACAAAAATACCCCGGCGTCCGCCTCATGCGGCAGCCCGACCCCTGGGAATGCCTCGTCTCCTACATCTGCTCCTCCAGGGCCGCTCCCTCCAGAATCGCCCACCGCGTCGAGACTATAGCCACCCAACTTGGCCGCCCGCTCACCCTAAACGCCGAGACCCGCCACACTTTCCCCGACCCCGCAACCGTCCTAAACGCCGGCCTCGACCAACTGGCACAAATGGCCCTCGGCCTCCAACGAGTCCCCGACGCCATCATCCAGGCCGCTAGGCTCGTCCTCGACGGCAGCCTCGACCTACACCGCCTCGCCCAGCCCGACATCCCCTACGACGAAGCCATCTCCCACCTGACCGACCTCTACGGCGTCGGCCCCAAGATCGCCAACTGCGTCACCCTCTTCGCCCTCGACAAGACCGAGGCCTTCCCCGTCGACTCCCGCGTCCGAAACACCGTCAGAAAACTCTACCCGTCTCTCACCCGCTCCACCGACGCCGACATCATCACGTGGGCCCAAGACCTCTTCGGCCCCCACGCAGGCTACGCCAACCAGTTCCTCTACATGGGGTAAAAGGGGCTAACCACAACCGACATACCGGCGAAGTCCGGTATCCACTCTTCCTCACCCCTCCGCCCGCGACGGCGAGTCGCCCTACGCCCCCACCACCCCCGCCAACGCCGCCCTCGCTCCCGCCGCCGCCCACGACCCGTCATCTCCGCACGTCACGAACCGGCACCCCTCGTCGATCCAGAACCTCGCAAGCTCCACGTCTCCCAGCGAGATCCCCGGTATCTTCCCCACCTTGTGACACGCCGCGATCACCGACCGGATCGCCGCCGTGTGCTCCGGCGTCCCCGGCGTCGTCCCCATCGACGCCGACAGGTCCCCCGGCCCGATCCAGCACCCGTCGATGCCCTCAACCGCCATAATCGCCTCCGCGCTCTCCACCGCCGGCGCCGACTCGATCTGCACCCCTAGGAAAATCTCCTCGTTCGCGCGCTCCTGATAATCGTCAGGGTCGTCCGACAGGAACCCCGTCCCGAAATTCCCGCCCGACCTGCCTCCCAACGGCGGGTACCGTGCCGCGAGAACCGCCTTCTCCGCGTCCTCCACCGAGTTCACCAGTGGAATGATGACTCCCATCGCGCCGATATCCAGCAGTCGCCCGATCAGCCCAAAGTCGTTGCTCCGCACACGCGCCATCGGCAGCGCCGGCCCCAGCGCTATTGCCCGGAAAGCGTGCATCACCGACGTCTCAGTCCACGCCCCGTGCTGCATATCCACCACCACATAATCGAACCCCACCCGCGACAGCATCTCCGCCGACAGCACCGACCCCAGCCCCGCCTCCGCCCCAATCGACGGCTCCCCCCGCAACAACTTCCGTTTGACTGTGTTTTCCCTCATGCCTGCCTCCTGTCCATTCCATACAATCAAATGCCTGAAAAATCCCGTCGTCTGACCCTCACGTAGCGGCGACCCTTACGCATATATCCCTCTCTAACGTCCTGGGCTGACAGGGATAGGTAAAGTGTTCGATCAACCTCTAACACCGACCAACATATCCCCTCTCCCTTGACGGGAGAGGGCTAGGGTGAGGGTGATGTCCATAGCCGTTTCATACCTTATCTACCCCTGTCAGCCCATGACGGGAGAGGGCTAGAGCCTGCCCCGCACTTGATGCGGGGGTGAGGGTGATCTTACTCTCCCCAGAACCCAGCACCTAGCACCCAGAACCCCCACCCCCGCCCGCGACGGCGAGTCGCTTCTCCATCACCCGGATCGCCTCAGGGTTATCGTCCACTAACAAAAACCCTCGCCCCAGCTTCGCCGCCGCCTCACCCGTCGTCCCGCTACCCGCAAAGAAATCGAGCACGAGATCGCCCGGATTCGAGTGCACCCTCACGATCCGCTCCACGATCCCCAGCGGCTTCTGCGTGGGATACCCCGTCTTCTCCTTCCCGTTCGTCGGCACGATGGTATGCCACCACACGTCCGTCGGCGTCTTCCCCCGCTCCGCCTTTTCGGGGCTGACTAACCCGGGAGCCATGTACGGAATCCTGTCCACGTCATCGTAGTTGAACGTGTAGTCCTCCGGGTCCTTCGCATACCACAGGATATTGTCGTGCTTCGCCGGCCACCTCGACTTCGACCGCGCCCCGTAGTCGTACGCCCACACGATCTCGTTGATGAACGACGGGCGCCCGAACACCTCGTCCAGCAGCACCTTGCAGTAGTGCACCTCACGGTAGTCCACGTGCAGGAAGAACGATCCGTTCGACTTCAGCACACGCCGCGCCTCGCGGAACCGCGGCTCCAGGAAGCTCAGATAGTCATCAAACGAGTCCGAGAACGCCCTCGAGCCGACCTCCACCGTCCGGTAGCGGTTCCCCTGAAACCCGACACGGTCGCCACCTTCCTCATCCCGCACCGTCCTGATCGACCGCCGCTCCTGCGTCCGCCCCGTATTAAACGGCGGATCAACATATATAAGATCGACTCCCCCATCCGGTAGGGACCCGAGGACATCGAGATTATCGCCGAAGATCACCCTACGCACAGACATCCGCCCCTCTCTTGTGTCTGGCCCAAGTCAAATCTCTATATGGAGCCGCCGCTTCCGAGAGCCGAACCGTCATACCGGCGAAGAGCCTGCCCCGTACCGTGATACGGGGCAGGAATCCAAGCCTTATCGTCATTCCTGCGTAGGCAGGAATCCAGACGGGAGGGGCTAGGGTAGGCTAGAGTGGTACCGCTCCTTACTACTTTCTTCCCAACACCCAGCACCCTGCTTCCCTGCCTTCGCCTTACCCCCTCTCCCGTCCTGGGAGAGGGCTGGGGTGAGGGTGAAACGCCCAGTCCTCAAGCCTCCCCCCGTAAGGGCGACCCTTGTGGTCGCCCGTCTTCGTCCCCAGCACCAAGCACCCAAAACCCACTCTTTCCGCCCGCGACGGCGAGTCGCCCTAAGACCCGTGCGAACCGTTCCGCTCAGGATCGCCAGCCTCCCACTCGTCACGCCGGATCTCCATCCGCACGAAGTCATACCCGTTGCGGAACACCGTCCGCATCTCCCGAAAGCCCGCCTTTGCGAACGACTGCCGCGCACGATCGTTCCACTTGAGGGTATGCAGGTACACGCTGTCGAGCTCCGTCGACGTGAAGATGTGATCGAGCAGCGTTCGCACCGCGTCCGTTCCGTACCCCGCGCCCCAGTACCGCCGGTCTCCGATCATGATGCCCAGCTCGGCCACCCCGCGACGGCGGTTGATGTCGTAGTACATGCAGTTGCCGATGTGAACGCCGTCGTGCGTGTCGATGGCGAGCCGCTTCGACGTCGACGTCGCGTACCGCATCTCCTCGCGGGCATAGCTGCGAAACGCATCGTACGACATGGTGATCGGCCGCGTCGCGTCCAGCCGTGCCAACTCCTCGTCGACCCGCCAGCCATAGTCGTCGTCGACATCGCTCCCGCGCTTCTCCCGAAGGACGACCTTCTCGCCGACCTCGACTACAGCGCCCTCTTCCGTCGGCTCAGGATCATCCTCGTAGAGCCATGGAAAGGCCTTTTTTAACAACCTCTGCCTCGTTTCCGTAGCTCATGGTCTTCAGAGCGTCCTCGACCGAGAACCACCGTACCTCGTCGAACTCGTTGTCGTGGAGCGACGTGTCACCACCGATCGAGTCCATCAAATAGTAAAGAACCGTCTTGTGGCACCGCGCCCCGTCATTGGACCGCACGAACCAGTACTGGATGCTGTCGATGAAGCACTGAGTCCGCACCTGCAGGCCCGTCTCCTCGTTCACCTCGCGGAGAGCCGTCTGCTCCCGCGTCTCTCCCTGCTCCGGCGTCCCCTTCGGAAGCGCCCAGAGCCGCCGAGGCATCCTCTTGCCGCACAGCACCACCTCGGGGCCGTCCCCGTCGTTCCGAAACACGACCCCGCCCGCCGATACCAACTCTTCTACACGCACACTGCTAGTCATATACTGCCCATCCAATTCAGGCCCGCATTCTATGTCCTACCAAACCAAACAATCAAGGTAGCAATCCCCTCTCCCGTCTTGGGAGAGAGACTGCCCAGTACCCCGATACAGGGGCCACAGCTTGAGGGTAATCTTATCCCCTCTCCCGTCCTGGGCTGACAGGGGTAGGTAAAATGGAATTGTAGCTATGATCCGGCCCCGCATCCCTGTCATTCCGAGCGCAGCGAGCAACTGTCTTGAAAGTCAAGAGGGATGGCCGACGAGTGCCGAGGCCCTGGCGCGCTCAGCGCGCCAGGGTGAGCGATGCTTGAGCATGGAGTTGAGTATGACGAGCAACTTGCGCATGCAGGCTGTGAGAGCCAGCTTCTTGGGCTTACCAGCGGCCAGCAGCCGCTGGTAGAAGTCCCTGATCACCGGGTTGAAGCGGCTGGCTACCAACGCTCCCATGTACAGGGCAGCGCGGACCCGGGCGCGACCGCCCCAGACGGTCCGTTTGCCCCGCAGAGTGCCACTGTCCCGGTTGAAGGGAGCCACGCCCACCAGCGCGGCGACCTGTCGGCGGTCCAGCGTGCCCAGCTCCGGCAGGTAGGCTAGTACCGGTTCCATATGTATTTGACAAATATAAGAAGTAGGTTAGTATTGTGTATGATCCTATAGGGAGGACATACGAAGACATGCCTGCTCTCAAGTACAAGGTGGAGTTGAACGAGTCGGAACGGACACATCTCAAAGAGATCGCGAGTCGTGGGGAGACTTCTGTCCGTAAGGTCAAGCGAGCGCTGGTGTTGCTTAAGGCAGACGAAGGTCTGATCGACCGTGACATCGCCAGCGGTCTATTGATAAGCACATCCACGGTGGGACGTGTGCGCACGCGGTTTGTGAAGGAGGGACTCGACTGTGCGATCAATGAACGCACGCGACCGGGACAGAAGCGCAAGTTGGACGGCAGACAGGAAGCGCATCTGATAGCCATCGCGTGCAGCGATGCACCCGAAGGACACGCGGACTGGACGCTGCAACTAATTGCCGACAAGGCGGTGGCGATGGGGTTTGCCGAGAGCATCTCCCTCGAGACGGTGCGCCAGATACTAAAAAAAACGAACTCAAACCGTGGAAGAAGAAGGAGTGGTGCATCCCCGAGGTGAGCGGAGAGTTCGTGGCTCGAATGGAGGACGTGCTGGACCTGTACCATCAAGACTACGACCCGGACCATCCCGTGGTCTGCTTCGACGAGACATCCAAGCAGTTGGTGGCTGATAAGAGGCCCGCTATCAGGGCCAAGCCGGGTCGGGTGGAACGATATGACTACGAGTACAAGCGAAACGGGACACGAAACCTGTTCATGTTCTGTGAGCCGAAAGCTGGTTGGAGGCATGTCGAGGTGACCGAGCAACGCACTGCTGTGGACTTCGCTCATCAGATGAGATGGCTGGTTGATGAGGCATATCCTCACACCGAGACGATACGGCTGGTGCTGGACAATCTCAACACTCACAAGCTGGGTTCGTTGTACGATGCCTTCGAGCCAGTCGAAGCGCGGCGCATCGCCAAACGCCTGGAGTTTCACTACACACCCCTACACGGCAGTTGGCTGAATATGGCTGAGATAGAGTTGAGCGTCTTGAGCAACCAGTGTCTCAACCGTCGAATCAGCGACGAGGTGGTACTGAAACGAGAGGTCTTGGCGCTGGAACGTGAACGCAATGAGGCTGTCGCCGTCATTGACTGGCGCTTCTCCACTCAGGACGCTCGCACTAAACTTCAACATATCTATCCATCATATTCAGATTGAACCGGTACTAGGAGGGTGAGGGAGACCTGCCCTCCCACGCCGGGAACGGTGCGCAACAGGTCGTCCTTCTCCCGCCATACGGGACTGTTACGGAGAGCCTGCCTCAGGCCTTCGTCAAGGTCGTCCAACTCCTGCTCCAACCAGGCGATGTGAGCCTCGATGCGGGGCTGGACGGCGCTGATGGCGGTGCCGAGGCGGTTCTTCTCAGAGACCAGCATGGTCACCACTTGGTGCCTACGAGCAACCAACGAGCTGAGAACCTGGGTCTCGGTGTCCTTCAGAGGGCGCACAGGGGGACGAACAGCGGCGGCGAAGTGGGCGAGGACCGCCGCGTCCAGAGCGTCAGTCTTTGCCAAAGTCCCGGTTGCTTTGGCAAAGTCACGAACCTGGCGTGGGTTGACGACGACTATGGGCAGCGTCGCAGCTGCCAGAGCCGCCACCAACGGTAGTTCCAGGCCGCCAGTAGCTTCCAACACTATCTTGGCCGGTCCAATGGTCTTCAGTTGGGAGACCAGTTCCGGGATCCCGGGTTCGTCGTAGGAGACGACCCACCTCTCACCTGTAGGGTGGAGAGCGACATCCACCTGGGCTTTTGCCACATCAATGCCTACGTATGTCGGTTCCTGTTCCATTTTTTCTACCTCCTGTTATGAAGTGCTGGCCCGTCCTTGCATGATGCGGGCTCGGTTGGCCCAGGCAACTGTTCGGGCTCTACTCCCGGGGGTGCGGCGACCCTGGCTCGCTGACGGTCTTCGATGACCTAGGAATCAACGGTCTGCCGCACCCTATTCACCCCTACCGAAGTCATTGTCCCATGACAAAACCAAGATACAAGGAATCTAAAGTCCCTAAGCACAAGACCAGATAGTCAGTGCTACGGTTATGACGCAACCAACAGCGTGAGAACTCTCTATGTCGGCTTTGCTTTGGGGCAGAAACGTTAGATTCTTCGACTCCGCTCCGCTGCGCTCAGAATGACAGTGGCGGTGTTGCTTTCTCATCAATGAAGAGTGTGCCGATAATCAAATACCTACCCCTGTCAGCCCGTCCTGGGAGAGAGCCTGCCCCGTACTCCGATACGGGGGCTAGAGCCTGCCCCGTACTTGATACGGGGGTGAGGGTGAAACACCCAGTTCTCAAACCTACCTTGTAGGGGAGAACCCACTCTCTCCCTCCTCTGCACCCTCTCCGCCCGCGACGGCGAGTCGCCCCTCTGCGATCTCCGCCCCTCCGCGGTGAACCCTCTTCCCAGCACCTAGCACCCAGAACCCAGCACCTGCACCCTCTCCGCCCGCGACGGCGAGTCGCCCCTCCGCGCTCCCTGCGCCCTCCGCGATGAATCCCACTTCTACTCCCTACGCAATACTTTCTACTTTCTTCCCCCTTATCCCACCACCTCCACCAACCGCCCCCCCTGCTGATGCGACTCCAGGAACCCCAACAATATCCGCAGCGCCATCCGCGCGTCCCTCGGCGACGAAATGCTCTCCCCCCCGTGCTCGATGATATTGACCAGCTCCCGGTACGCCGCCACCGTCCCCTGGATCTGGTACTGCTCTGGATGGATCGTCGTCCGATTCGGCTCCGCCCGGATATCCTTCTGCACCATCAGTTCCGCCGCTCGGTCGCCGCCCTCCATACGAAGAACTCCCTCCGGCCCCACGATCTCCACCGAACTCAGAGGCGCCGTCCCCTTCAACGATCGGAAGATCGCCCTCATCCCGTTCTCGAACAATATCGTACCCGTCATGCCCGGCTCGTTCTCCGGCAGCTTCCCACCGTCCCCGCGATACCGGTCCCAGTCATCGAACCCGTCCTCCAGGATCGCCGACACCGCCCTCGGCTCCGACTCGGCAAAGAAGCACAGCGCGTCGATAAAGTGCGTGCCGTTCCGAAACATCGTCGCGCGTGGCCCGCCCAGCACCGCCGTCATCACCGTCGGCTTCCCGATAGCGCCGCTCCTGATCACGTGCCGCGCCTTGTGGTACAGCGGAATCCACCGCCGGCTGTGGTTCACCGACATCTTCACCCCATTCCTCTCGCACGCCGCGATCATCGCGTCCGCGTCCTCCAGCGTCGTCGCTATCGGCTTCTCGCAGAATATCCCCTTCACGCCGCTCTCCGCCCCGTCGATCACTATCTGAGCATGCAAATGGTCCGACGTCGCCACCGTAAGAATGTCCAACGATTCCTTGTCCAGCATCTCCCGGTAGTCGGCGTACAGCCGCGTCTCCGGCCACCGCCCCGACCACGCCGACCTGAATCGCTCCAGCGCCTCCGGGTTGATGTCGCAAATTCCCGCCAGCCCCACATCGGGCATGGTGGAAAGACTGCCCACGTGCGCCAAGTACAACTCCTTGCCAAGCGGAGGCGACGGCTCCCCCCTCGGCGTATTGATGACGATCCCGCTCGCCCCCACGATGCCTACGCGATATGCCATAACTCGATACCCTCCAATGACTCCGAAGTGGCAAGAAGTATACGGTCGAAACCGTAGCCGGTCAAAAGGAAAACGCACACGCCATGACCGTAACCGTGTAGCCGGTGGTCAGTTTCCAGAGCATGACAGCAGTCTCTTCAGTCTAGTGTCCTGTGTCAGAGGTTCACAGAATAAATCAGCGCGCGAAAATCCCCTCTCCCGTCGTGGGAGAGGGCTAGGGTGAGGGTGACTTCCCGGAACACACCCATCCGCCTTCTACAACAAACTTCAGGAACAGGACACTAGTGGTTCAACATCATAGTATTGAAGGATAACGAGACCATGACTCGGTAGGCGCGGGTTTCAAACCCGCCCTGTCCTTATGGAACACAAATCCAACCCCTATTGCTACCCGTTATTTCAAACATTTCGGTCCACTAGGTAGTGTTGACATTCTGTCATTACCCTGAAAATAGCCCAAACGACACCGCAATCGTCATTCCTGCGAAGACAGGAATCCATCCCCCGGCCCCTAACCACCGATGGCATGAAGAGGGAGACAAAACCCCACTTTCATCTTCCATGGTGTCGGTGGCAACCGACATGAGCGATTCCTCTAAAAATAGACGGCAACCACCACCATTCCGTCATTCCGGCGGAGGCCGGAATCCAGTCCCCGGCACCCTGCCGACCGTGACGACGCATCCCAATTTTCATCCCCCTTATGTGGCCTGACAAGGCCATAGTGATTCCGAACGCAACCCCCCCACCTGTCATTCCGAACGCAGCGAAGCGAAGTGAGGAACCTAAACTCAATACGTATTACGGGTGCATTGAAGCATTATCCCACATTTCATCCCACATCCAGTAAGCCTACCGCCAAGGGCGGTGTGGAACGCGAGTCCCCATCCGGCATACGGCGGTCGAAACGAAGAGCTAAGTGGGTGTCAGTGCCTTCCATGGCTGGATGTCTTCGGTGTGGTGACTGAAGTAAGCTTCGAAAAGGTTGGGCACTACAACTGTAGCACTGCCCGATTGACTGATATGGTCTAAATTCCAGCTGCATCGGTCTGTTCCGTGTCCCGGAGGCATATGTTTGACTTGGCAAATGGAGATAAGGCGGGGAAGTGACTATAAGCTGAGTCAAGCACAGTCGACTCCATTGCCGCGGTCTGAGACTCGCTATCCCGACCATCGATGGGACCTCCAATATTAAATGCGTCACGTCTCAGATCCACCACAGCACGTCTCAGGTCCACCAGGTTCCGTTTGCTTTAGGGACTTGTCTTTGATAGCATCGCCCCGCCAAGTGGTTCCTACTGTCTGCGTTTAGCCCCTTGAATGGGTAATTGGATGCGGGATTGCCGCTCCATGCCCCCTTTCGGTGCAAGACGCAGGGAGCCACTTGGCACGGCAACCTACATCCATGCCGTGAGGGGGTTCCTGTCATGGGGTCTATTTCTGACGATTTGGCATCCGAGGCTAACGAGTTACCGCAAGACACCTTCCGCTCACCTAGATGGAGAGCGGTCGCGACCGAAGTTCTATTGGCTGTGTTCGGGATCGTTATGTTGGTGTCCATATTCTCAACTTGCGGCCAAAGAGAGTTGCTTGTGCGCGCCGAGGCCGGCGAAGCTGTGACGCAGGCCGAGCTTGTCTCCAGCGATGAGCTACAGGCATCGGTTTCTGTCTTGTATTTCTGGGCGTTGTTGGCAGTCGGCATAACGTTCCTAATGTGGAATTACCGAGTATCGAAAAATCTGAGTGCTTTGCAGGTGACGCAACACTACACTCCAAAATGGACAATCGGATATTGGCTCATCCCCGTCGTGTGGTGGTTCCGACCTTATCAGGCGATGAAAGAGATTTGGAAGGGAAGTCATCCACAGTACGATATTGATTCATGGGGTCTTGCTCCTGTTTCGCGGTTGCTCGGCTTTTGGTGGGCCTTGTGGATAGTAAGTTCGTCCGTGATGAATATGATGGTGTCTCAGATGTATTCCCAAGCCGAGACTGCGAGTGCCTTTATTGGGGCAACCGAGTATTACATAATCCAACGTGTCCTCTACCTTCTTGCAGCTATCCTGCTGTTCGTGCTGGTAATACAGACCACCCGCAATCAAGAGAGGAAGCACCGCGCTATTCTTGAACAGGAGAGGGACCGTGCCGTCGTTTGAAGTTCCGTTTAGGGCGCCAACCGCCGTTCTGTTTTTCATCATTACTATTCTGGCAGTCTTCTTCTCCTTCAACCCGCCCACTGAACTAATTGGAACTGAGGACGAGGCAAGCCTAGCTTTGGCCTTGCGTCGGTTCGCCTGGGCCTCGGGGTGGTTCTTTGTAGTGACGGGGCCTTTGTCGTGGTTGAAAAGCACGGTCGAATTGCTAAGCACCTCCCGCGAACCGATGCAGTTGGGTGATTGGGTGGAAACGTTTGAAATCATGGCCCAGTGGGGTGTCAATACTAGAGTCGTCTTATCGGGTATCCAATTATCCCACACTTCCCATATCAACCCTGCAGGGCTTGCCGTAATCAGCAACAGAACTATCTAATGTAGCCGAATAGCAGAGCGTAGTGGTTATCATGAGTGCTAGACTGGTCGTGATCGACTATTTTGGGTCTTGATTACGTACCCACTTTGGAGGCACCCAATGGGTGAAAGTACCAACTCCCGCGCCAAGCTCCGTTTCGACCGACGTATACGGTTGGAGTTCCACGGTGCCACTATTACCTCAGACGCTGGACTGTTGGCCTGCCGCGAGTTGGACGATGCACTGGGACTGACGGAGACGACGAATGAGTGTGTGCGGGAGAGTCGGGGCGGACGTAACGTGCAGCACCGATTGGTGGGCCTTCTCAGACAGTCGGTATACAGTCGTCTGGCAGGCTACGAGGATCGACGCTAAACGGCTGGCCCAGGACCCGACGATGCGGATCATCGTTGGACGGCGAGGTGGTTCTGAGAGACCGGCCGCCAGCACCAACACCATGAGCCGGTTCGAGACCGAGGTGCTTACCCAAGACGGCAACGTGGAAGGGTTGGGCCGACTGAACGCTAAGTGGGTGGATGGAGCTATGTCCCGCACGCCGCACCGGCGGGTGATCTTGGACATGGACAGTTCGGAGAGCCCGGTACACGGAGAACAGGAGGAAGCGTCGTACAACGGTCACTTTGGGAGCACGTGCTATCACCCTTTGTTCGTGTTCAACCAGTTCGGTGACTGCGAGGGCGCGATGCTCCGCGCGGGGAACGTACATAGCGCGCACAGGTGGCGTGATGTATTGGATCCGATCCTGTCTCGGTACGGGTCGACAGGAGTGCGCCGGTACTTTCGCGCGGACGCCGCATTCGCCAAGCCGGACATCTATGAGTACTTGGAGGAACGGCGAGTCTTCTACGCCATACGGCTGCCGAGCAACAAAGTGTTGCAATACGAGATCGCTCCCTTGCTGATACGACCTGTGGGGAGGCCGCCGCAGCGTCCAGTGATCCTATACGACGACTTTTGGTATCGTGCTGAGAGTTGGTACCGCGCTCGGCGTGTGGTGGCCAAGGTGGAGTGGCATAGGGGAGAGCTGTTCCCTCGGGTGGGCTTCATCGTCACGAACATGACGGCTGGCCCCGAAGGAGTGGTGCGTTTCTACAATGGTCGTGGGACAGCCGAGCAGTGGATCAAGGAGGGCAAGTACGCGCTGAACTGGACTCGGCTGTCGTGCCATCGGTTCGTGGCCAACCGGGTGCGTCTGTCTCTGTTCATTCTGGCGTACAACCTTGGGAACTTCCTTCGCCGACTGTGTCTGCCCAAAGGCCGTCAAACACTGGTCGCTGCGGAGCGTGCAGGTCAAGCTGATCAAGATGGAAGGCCGTCTGGTGCGGCACTCCCGTCGGTTGATCTTCCAGTTATCCGAGGTGTCGGTTCCTCGACGGTTGTTCGAGGGAGTGTTGGATCGTATCGGCCGGTTATCGCCGGCGCCAAACTGAGGGAGGGTATAACCACGATTTTGCCAAGAGGGAGAGCGCTCCAGGGAGTCGGCTTGTCTTCAATGCGCTTTCACCCCATTGGCGGGGGACACGAAGACGACAAAGATGGACAAGAAGCATGGTTCACGGCAAGAAACGCATCCCTTATCGGATAGACCGGAGATTGAATGGCCTTGCAGGACCCGAATATCATGCCATCATCTCGTTTGGACTGCCCATTGAGCCTGAAGACTCCCAATATGGGAAATCCCTGCTAGGTTTGATTGTGATGGGGGCGGAGAAGCCCTCTTGCCATGTAATACGTCCCCAGACTATGTTTGAATAGGCATTGAGAAAAGATGCCCGTACCCGAAGTGGCTCTAGTGAAGAAGCAAGTCTCACCAAACCTCGTGATCGGCGTAGCTGCCATTTGCACCCTGGGCGCTGTTTTGGGTTCACTTCTTCCTTGGGCGGTAGTCACTGGAACTTCTTGGGGTGTCCGGCATTATGTATTGGGAACAGCCGGATACACAGGCGATGGCAAGATCGTCATAGGGTTGGGCGCTGTAGGCGCTATAGCCCTTGTTTGGTTCTTCTGGGAGCGGACGAGGTTGCTGAGCGTAGTCGTGCTCGCTGTCGGCGTCGCAATCGCTAGTATAGGACTGAACAACATCCTGCATTTTCAGAGAGTGCTCGGGCAAGACCCTGAATTCGTCCCTGCGTCTATTGGGTACGGTCTCTTGGTTGTGATCTTGAGCGGGGTGGCACTAGCCGGGTGCTCAGGTTGGCTTACTTTCCGTATCGACTAGGGCCTGTACACACTACGCAGCGCATCATATATGAGCGCCAACAGTATGAAACCCAGGAAGAGCACGTCGAGCTTTTCGAAGCGAGAGAAGATGCGCCTAAAGCCCTTCAACCTTCGGAACAGGCGCTCGACCTCATTGCGCCTCTTGTACATCTCCTTGTCGTATTCCCATGGGTCGACTAGGGAAGAGAGTGGGGGGACAACGGGAGCAAACCCCAACTCCAATGCGAGCTGGCGCGTCTCGTTGCCCTCGTATGCACGATCCATCACTATAGACAGGTCCTTTTGCTGAACCCCTAGGCGGTGGAGCAGCTTGCGGCCCTCCGGTGCATCGTGGGCCTGTCCCGGGGAAAGGGAGAATGTCATGGTCGTTCGAGCATCTGCGGCAACCATATGAATCTTGGTGGTCCAGCCGCCCCGCGACTTTCCGATGGACTGTGGTCCGTTTTTCTTAAAGCCCCAGTGCCGTCAGGATGCATTTTGACTATCGTGCTGTCCATCGAGACCGCCTCGAGCTTGACACGCACTATCTGTTCTCGCTGCAGATGTTCAAATACCCTGTCGAGCACACCATTCTTGGCCCAGCGGTTCATGCGTGTGTAGATCGTGTGCCATCTGCCAAATCGAGGAGGGAGTCCTCGCCACTTGCACCCATGCTCAGCAACATACAAGATCGCATTGAGTACCTGCAGATTGGAAATACTTACATTGCCACGTTGTACTGGTAGGAGAGGAGCGATGCGTTCGTATTGGTCTTGTGTGAGTTCCATTCACCGATGATAACACCAATCACCATAGTGTGAACAGGCCCTAGACCGATGCATCGTCGAAAGAGCATCAGGCAATTACAATTAGGGCCATTTGGACTACTTGCTGCACCAATTGTTCAACCCCGACTTCAGGGCGGACTTGAGCAAAGAACCTACTGTCTTCCACGAACATTCCTCGTCGGCCTTCCGGCGATTCTTGGAAGGAGCCCATTGAAAACAAGACTTCTGCTCGGAATTCTCGTTCCGACCTTCGTTCTCGCTCTGATCGAGTATTTCTCGATGAATAGGATGATGTACATGAGACATCGTTAAACGGAACACGGATGAAAGCAAGCCCCGCCGCCGTGCACGGCGGCGGGGCAATGGAGACGCCATGGTACAGATAGCCTATTGGTTCATAACCCCCGTCGCAATCTGCATGAGCGCGCTGGCGGGGACTTTCCTCGTCGCGTCGCCGTTCGCCGCCCTTGTGGTAGCGTTCATGGCTCGCAGGCGTGGCCTGCCGATGCTACGCTACTCGATTGTGGCCGGCTGGTGCTGTGCTGCGTTCTTCGTCCCCTGGATCTATGTTGTTGCCCACCTATCGGGCTGGCGTCCCGCGGAGCAGATCGTGTGGGCCAGCTACATCGTGATGAATATTCTGTGGCTGGTGCTACTCGTCGGTGGGTACTTCATGTTCCAGATTTCCTACGGCCTGAACGACTTGGCGGCAGGTAGGTCGGTCGAGCAGGGCTTGTACTCCCCCAGCACATTTCTACTGGCGGCGAATGTCGTGACGATGCTGACGGCTCTAGGGTGGCTCACGGTGTCCCACTTTGTACGGGCTGAGCCCGGGCAGACGAGGCATGATGCGTTGCCACGACTCCCTTACGTTACTCCGTTTGGGCTGCTGTCCTTCTGGTCGATGGCCTACGTGGTCGTCTACATCTTCGTCATACTTAGCGGCTAATTAACCAGGATTCCCCATATTGGGAGTCTTCAGGCTCAAAGGGCAGCCCAAACGAGATGGTGGCATCATAGTCAGGTCCTGCAAGGCCAGTCAATCTCCAATTATGTGGTTACATTTTGGGCATCGTAGTGGGTTTCCGTGCTTTAGCTGCCTTATAGTGCCGTACGTGAATAGGACACAGACGACAAGGAATACCACGATACTTGCAATTATGATGATTGTGTCTCCCATCAGAAACTCCCCTTTCTGGTTCTCAATGGCTTATCCCGCGTCCGTCAATTCCGTTTGCGTGTCTCTTCTAAGACACGGCGTTGACGGGCGAACTGGGATGCGTCGAGCTTGGCAAAGTCCGCCCATTCCTTGAAAGGCGCCTTTAGTCCGGCGACCTGGGCAGGCGTCCGATTCTTGAGGGACTCGTGCGGCCTGAAGAGGTTGTATTTGATGACCCAGCCGTCAAGGAACTGTTGGCCCGTTTCGGACGTTCTGAAGCCCCCGCATGGTCTTGGCGCGCTCCCTGAAGGTTCCTTGGAGTCGTTCGCTGAGGTTGTTGTGGATTTCGGCGGTGATGCCCTGCGATTTCACGTGGGCAATCTTGCCGCCGCCCAGCCAATCTATCGCAGGTCCATAGGAAGCTAGCCTGTCGCTTCGGATGCGCTTCGGTAGCTTGCCAGCTGCTTTCAATGCCCGCCGCATGACCTCGACGGCCGCCGACTCGTCACGGTGAGGGGACAGATAGGACGCCAGCAGGTAGCGAGAGTCTCTGTCCATCACATTCCAGTTCCACAGCTTCTTTCCGCCAACAGGTAACACCATCTCGTCTGCGACCCACTCCGTACCGATGCGCACAGGCTTGTACTTCTCGACCTCCGACATGGATAGCGCGGATACGCCTCGAACCCACTCAAAGACGGTCGCCTTGGATGGCCCGTTTATGTCGAACATGTCCGCTAGGTTCTCTGCGATCCGTTTGTAGCTCAGCCCGTCGTAGTACATGTTGACCGGGGCTCCTATGACCTCTGCTGATGCTCGGCAGTTGGGCGGCATATCGTGGCGAAACTTCCGTCCACATGACTTGCAGCCGTAGACCTGCACGCCGTTACGCTTCCCGCGCTTGATTACCTGCTCCGATTCACAGAGCGGGCAGTTGACCGTCAACGTCGTTGTCTGGCTGAACTTAGCCATAAGGGTTCTCCAAGGTTGTTTCACTCTTCAATGAGCGGCTTTCAAAATCGTGAGTCTCTAAAGCAAACGGAACCGTCCACCTCAGCACGTGGCGCGGATCCACAAGACTGTGGCTGCGCGGCGGCTTCGACGAGTCGTCAATGCCCGTCCTTCAGCGTATCCCCGAACGTCGCCGATAGCGGCTGGCGTTATTCTCGACTGCTCAGTTCCCCTGATCGGAATCAGTCCCGTCATCGGAATCAGTCCCGCGGGGCCTGGACTTGATCCAGTCTAGGATCTCGCTCAACCACCATCGAACGGCTCGAGAACCGACTCTTACCTGCTCAGGGAACTTTCCGAGCTTTCGGAGCCTATAGATAGTGGAACGGCTGAGACCGGTCAATTTTTCAACCTCTTGGCGTCGGATAAGTCGATCAACCATTGGTATCCTCCTGTATGTAAGGCAACTGTGTGTGAATGGACCGGCACGTGACTACGCGCCAGACCGAGTCCGAAATAGGTCGCGTCCGCCTACTTCCAGCGAACCACTCACACTCGTGTTCACCGCTTTCGTATGCCGCTTTGTCATTTCCAGAACCGGTGCTTCCAATACGTACTGGATCAATAGGAGGCCGAATTCAGGTGATTGAGATGGACGGAGGCCTCGTGCAGCTTGGAGGCAAGCAGTCTGCCGCGCCGAGTGACGGTACTCGACGCTGCAGGGTCTCGGTACAGCTTTCGCCAACCACGGAGCCCTCACTGCGTGCGGCTCTGGGCACTCACCGTCGGCCTCAGCAAGCACATGACAACGCTGGCCGCTCAGGTTCGATACTAGGGGAACCAAGGACTCCGCGCAGACGCATAGCTCGAACGCCTTGTCCCGTCGGCGATCACTGCCTAACTGCGGCTCGCCCATATCAAGGCACCTGGTACCGGAGCTCACATTCGGGGATATGGGCCCATCACCGAATCGGTTCGGCTGCTCACGCATTCTAATGACCCGTCCAGTCCGAGAAGATACGACCAGAGCAAGGGTGACTCCGAGCCTGCACCTTCGGTCCCGTGCATCTTCAAGCAGCTGCCTACAGATCAGCCTCCCAGCAAAAGAGTCGAGCGAGGTAGATCGTTCGCCCTTGCCGCATGGGTGGGAGACTTGCAGTCCACTTCGGACGTGGTACCCTGCATATGCCCGCCTGCTGGCATGCGAGGAATAACCGTCTACCTGATCCCCAATATCCTTGCGGTAGTTACTTTCTGCTATCATGTCATCCACCCAATCTTGATCCCGGTCCTTTGATTGAAAGTCAGACGTCGGGCAATTCCCCAGCGGAGGGCGAATCGACCGGCGAAATGGAAATGCCAAGAGCACCCATGAACAGAACCGCCATACCAACTGGTGTTGTTTCCCTGGGAATGTCGTAATCCATAACGTCCACGGATCCCGCCTTTGGTTCGTTTTTCTTTAGCATGGCCACCAGAGACGTAGGCTAAACCTTCGTTCTTAGGGCGACTAAGTCGAGAGTAAAGCGAATTCCTGAGTTGTCAATATGCGCTCTACCGGCTAGGGGGGTGTAGCTAAAACGACGATTTGTTGAGTTATAGGCGTTGAGAATCCGAGGCCAAGGGGGTGTCTGCTACAATCGAGTGAGGAGGTCTATTCCCCGTAGCCTGTTGATCTGGGGTGTTCTCTCCCTGAAAGGCAGTGCGAGTGTAGTCGCCAGTTGAGATCCAGTCGTGGATCGGAAGACCGACGTAGATCGGCCAAGCATTGTAGGAGCCGTTCGCCAGGTTCCAACATTCTGTAGAGTGTGAGAAGACCTTTCCTAGAGACGGAATCTGCGGAGAGTTGTCCATCAGGCACCGGTCGAGGTCCGTCGTTCAGATCGCCTGACCGCCAGAGATCGAGGATCGGTCTGGCAACGGAAGGGTCAGGTTCGTAATGAAACCAGGGAATGAGAGGCTGAGGGATATCCACGAGACTGTGTCCTCGCGGACGGGAACATATCCCAAACTCAGTGCCACATTCCGGCCTGGGTTCAGACGGAGCACGGTGGTATGGGAGACGAAGAACATTCCCATGGGTGGAGGATGACGGACTCCAAGCTGACTGAGAGAGACCACGTGCCGTGTCCTTGTGGAGATGGCGGTCGAACCGTCAAGAGCGGCAGACAGCGCGGTCGCCAGCGATACCTATGCAAGTTGTGCGGCAGACGGTTCAGCGACCCCAGGTTGTTTAGACCGGGGGGCAGGTTTCCCAACGTGCAGGTTGGATCGGCGCTGCAATGGTACTTCGACGGCCTGTCATATCGCGATGTGTCCCTGAAAGTGGCGGAAGTGTTTAAGACAAAACCGCCGGACAGGTCGACCGCCTGTAACTGGGTTCAATTGTATTCACGTGCGGCTGCGGAAGCGCTCAGAGACCACCGGGCCGACACCCGCGGGGCCTGGTTGGTGGCAGGTGAATGCGTGAAGATCAATGGAAGGTGTTTTTACCTGTTGAACGTTATGGATTTCGACAGCCGCTATCTGCTGGTTTCGTTCCTGACAGAAGAGTGGAGTTGGCGCCTGAAGGCCCAGATCATGGAAAGGGCGGAAGCAGCTGCGTTCAAACTGCCGAAATCCATAGATGTGGATCATAGCGACGACGTAGCCCGGCTGTTGTACGATTATGATACCCGAATCTTCCGGTACGTCGACGGTGACTATGTTCGTAGCAAAATCCAGTACTTCTTGTCCAATGGATCGTCGAGGTGGCCTTACGACGCCCTGCGCACAATGAAGACCTTCCCGACGGCCCAGACCTTTCTTGACGGGTGGAGAATCGACTACAACCTGTTCCGGCCCCAGGATGAACTTGATGGCAAAACGCCGGCGAGCGCTGTCGGGATGGAAGTGCCCTTCTCCACTTGGGAGGGCGTGGTGAGAGTGGCGGAATCCATTCCGGCGGACAAACCCACTAGCGATAGGCCTACCCTGCCCTGGCGTCCGAGGCGTGAGCTCGCCATGCGCGACTCTTCCCGGCTACCCATGGCTCGCTCTGATGGCTGCTGATCTCACAATCGACCTTGACCGGCTACGCAGGGATTCGCGAAAGTGAGACGATTCACGACCGGTCCGCCAAAGCAGCGTTTCCTACTCACTATATCCCGCCCGTCCCTCCGGTGGGCAGGAATCGGTTGGAGTACGCAGACCTAGATTGAGAACAGCCCTGCCAACCGCCGAGCTTTTCGCACCAGTACCCGTCTTTGCTAAAGAGAACTCCTCGACAGGGTTTGACCGGCCCCTCTAGAGCTGGGCGACACTGAAAGCCGGCATGTTCCTCCGAGACCTTCTTGGAGCGACTAAGGGCAGTAAGTGCCGATCCCACGAATCGTTGCTAAATACTACGTCCTTCAGTTCCGCCATCACCGGGACTGCTACCGAGAACGTCCTCTTGGACAACATCCCACAGACACTCCGGTGATCGGTGCTGCCGAAGACCTCGCGCAGCGTAGGCTGAAGTGACCCGCTTGACCAAACGACAATCAACGACCGCCACAGGAACCTTGAGTCACCCAATATCGTCCTCGCCTCCTTTCGTCGTCGGAATAACTATCATCGATGGCCACCGACTCGGCTTGCGTCCTCTCCTTGCACTGATTCAACCACCGCTTGTTTGAGTGACCTCCTTCATCCGCCTTTTAGAAGTGGGTCCGGTGGGTGACGGCACCAGAAAGGTCGCCGATTCCTTCTTCTCCTACCTCCTCTTAGAAGGGGACGCCAGGGAAGTCCCCTATTCATCGCGCGCAAGGACGTCTCTTGCCTAGATTCGATATGAACATTCCGTTCCCCACAGATATTTCAGTCGATCCGGTTCACCCGGTTGCGCAGCGCACCTCACACGTCCGGGATAGTGCGATACCACCAAGCATTCGTATGTCCTTGAGCTCCCGCCTGACGGCGAGTGGATGGCGCGCGGGCAGGGCCCGAGGGTTCACGATTCCATGCGCCCCACCGCTCACGTCCATCAACTCCACGATTCTGTCTCTGCTCATCTGCTTGAGAGGTTTCATCTGCCGAGCCAGGACAAAATGAGTGACTTCCTCATCTAGCATCCGAGCTCAATCGTCTCTCTTCCTTCTTAAGAGACACTATACTTGTTCTATTGAGTATGGCTAGTGTCCTGTACCGGCTAGGGGGGTGCAGTTTATTCACCAGTTCTTGAGTAATAGATGATGGTAGTTCTGCGGTGAATTCTCACTCTTTGTCCTTGCGAAGACATACGTAAGTTACTATGCTGTGTGATTGTAAGGAAGGCTCTTCGGCTCCCGAAACGCCGTGCTGCAAATGCCGATCGCCCGTACTACTGGAGACATCGTGAGCCTCATTGGGACCAGCGACAGGTCACCGCTTGCTCCAAATCAGAGTGCCATGCGCAAGTCCATTCTCAAGAATCAGGTGCAGAAACAGACAGAAGGGCGGTGACTCAGGTGCAGGGTGAGGCCCATTCCCTAGAGATACCTGCTGCTGTCACTTCCTACTGCATGGAAATCCTGGTGGGCTCGCTTCCGCCTATCAGATCTAACGACCTATCGAGCAAACACAGGAGAATCGCCAACAGGCGGACTGGGGATTGAGAGATGACCAAGCTCGAAGTCATGAATAAACTCGCTGTGTCCTGTCCCTCGGGGGATGGCGGGACGATAGTCAAGAACGGCACGCAGGGTGGACATCAGCGATATATGTGCAGAGCCTGTGGCAGGCAGTTTCGTGAGCCGGACTCCTTTCAGAAAGGACACAGGTTTCGTAACGAACAGATCGGTTCAGCGCTGCAGTGGTACTTCGACGGGTTGACCTACGGTGAGACGGTAAGCAAAGTGGCGCGAGAGTTCGGCATGAAACCGCCGGACGAGGCGACCGTCTACCGGTGGGTTCAGAGATACTCACGAGTCGCGGCGGAAGCGCTCGTGGACTACAGGGCCCGTACCGGCATCGAATGGGTGGTGGACCAGGTACAGGTGCAGATCGGCGGCGCCATGTTCTGGCACTGGACATTCGTGGACCGCCACACCCGCTACCTGTTGGCGTCGCATCTGACAACGGCTAATGACATACATCAGGCAGCCCTTGTCTTTGGGAGGGCGAAGGCGGCTGCAGTCGACCCGCCGGAAGTCGTCTGCATACACTCATTGCGCAGTGAAGGGATGGTGAAGCTCTCGCTGCAACAGATCGGCGAGGTCGAGTACACGGCGAACTTGGGCACAGGCGAGGAGATCGCCAAGACCCTGTCCGCGAGGTTACCGACCTCCATGAGGAAGCCCGATGAGATGCTCTATTCCGTGCGAACGCCGGAGACTGCGCAGAACTTCCTCGACGGGTGGCGAGTTGACTACAACCTGTTCCGTCCTCATCTCGGACTTGGCGGGAGGACGCCGGCGCAGGCGGCCGGGATGGATGTGCCGTTTTCCAGCTGGCAGGATGTGGTGAGAATGGTGGAACCGAGTGTCACTCGGGCCGGACAGCCATCGCCCAAAGGAGGATGTATGGAGACCCGCGGCTGATTACACCGTGAATTCTCCCTAGTCTGCACGTCCAGGGCAGCGACCGAATACGGATTTGAGGTTTGTTCTCAATATCCCCGACTGGGAGCGTCATTGTCATAGCCTATATGGCTGACTCCATGTGTCAAGGGCGGAGCGAAAATGTACCGGAGCAGTGAGGTAGGCGAAGAGAGAAGGCGCTTGCAAACTGTACCACCTACCGCCTTCCATCGAGTTGCAAGGAACTCGATGGAAGGTGTGAAGGATGTACAAAGTGGATATGTACGTGCGGGTCCGCAGGGCATGTATGGTCGAGGGCATGAGCATCCGGGAGGCTGCTCGGGTGTTCGGACTGCATCGAGATACGGTGCGAAAGATGCTGATGTATTCAGTGCCTCCCGGATACCGTCGGGAGCGTCCGCGGCGGCGTCCGAAGCTGGAGCCGTACGTGAGGGTAATCGACCGGATACTGGATGAGGACCTGAGTCTTCCCAAGAAGCAGCGTCACACAGCCAAGCGCATCTATGACCGCTTGAGAGACGAGTACGGGTTCACCGGCAAGTACACGATAGTCAAGGACTACTTGCGCGAGCGCCGTCGTCGGGGTCAGGAGATGTTCGTTCCGCTATCGCATCCTCCTGGGCACGCCCAGTGCGACTTCGGTCAGGCGCGTGCGGTCATCGGTGGAGTCGAGCAGCGGATCCACTACTTCGTTCTGGACCTTCCCCACAGCGATGGATGCTTCGTCAAGGCGTACCCTGCAGAGACGACCGAGGCGTTCTGCGATGGACACGTCTCGGCGTTCTCGTTCCTGGAAGGAGTGCCTCAGAGCATCATGTACGACAACACGAAGCTGGCGGTGGCAAAGATACTGGGCGATGGCCGTCGCAAGCGGACCCGGGTGTTCTCGGAGCTTCAGTCGCACTACCTGTTCGAGGACCGGTTCGGTAGACCGGGCAAGGGGAATGACAAAGGGAAGGCGGAAGGGTTGGTGGGGTACGTGCGACGGAACTTCCTGGTGCCCATTCCGTCATTCGAGAGTTATGAGGCGCTCAACGCCTACCTGGAGGAGCGGTGCCTGAGACGAATGGAAGACCGGTTGCGGGGTCATGACGAGACGATAGGCCAACGAATGGAGCGAGACATGGAGGTCTGTCAAGGGCGGCAGCCAGGATCAGTTTGCAAGTAGCGGTCGCAGAATCGAGCTGGATTTCACCAGCGTGCCCCCACTTATCGCTAGTCGCCACAGTGGCCGCTGGGGGCTGCGTTTGGCGCGCGGGATCCCAGTGAATTGCGACCCACTCCTGCACATCATCGAACGCTGGCACAGTGGCCAACCATTCGTTCCTTTTCTCGAGGATGTTCTTGACCAATCTTGCGAGATGCACCCGGCTCAGCGGAACATCGACGATCCCTTCGCTGACTCCCGGGAGGACGAGGAACTTCGGTAGGGCACGGTCCAACCGCTCCTTGATGCTGTCGAGACTCGGTGCGTGCTTCATGAGTGTCACCGTCTTTCCGCAAGGCCCTTTCCCTAAAGCATCTCCGTGTGACTGGGCGGAAGACCTCCAGGGGAGTCGCAGTAGCCCCTGCCTTGCTTTCAGCTCTTTCTCGCCTCCTCTTGTTCTGCGTCTAACCCCTCGGCGTCCAGTACCCGACGCGGAGCTCGGTGAAGATGTAGGCGGGGTTCTCGGCGTCATCTCCCAGCTTGCGGCGGAGGCTGATTGTGGCCGTCCGCATCGGGCGAAAGTTGGCGTCAGTCATCCAGCAGACCGTTCCGCACGGCCCAGACCACGATCTTCTGCTTCGTGCCAAGACCCAGCTTGCTCTGTATGCTGTAGAGGCCGTTCCGGATGGTCACCGGCTTGACCCCCCTGGCCTCCGCAATCGCGCTGTATGACATGCCCCGGCAGAACGACACGAGCATCTCCTTCTCCCTCTCCGTCAGCTCGTCCTGCTCCTCCTCCGCCTTCGCCCCCCTTCGTATCCTGGCGAACACCCGCCTCACCACGTCGGGCGGCACCGGCATCTCACCCACAGCCACGAGCTTCAGCGTGCTCACGAGCCGGTCCATGCCGGACAACTTCTGAAGGTAGCCGGTCGCCACAGCGGCCACCGCCTCTATCACGGCGTCCTCCTCAGTAGAGGCGGTCAGTATGACCACCCGCGTGTCGGGCGCAGATTCCATGATCTCCCGGCACGCCTCCACCCCGTCCTTCCCGGGCATCATGACGTCCATCACGATGACGTCGGGCGACAGTTCGGAGGCCGCCCTCACCGCCTCCACTCCGTCCCTGGCCGAGCCCACCACCTCGAACTCCTCGGAATCCTTCAGCATCGACTCAAGACCTTCTCGCACGATCGAATGGTCGTCGGCGAGCAGCACCCTTATGCGACGAGATTCTGTTGACAATCTATCCCTCCTGTCCTCCGCGACCCAACGGCATCACGCAGGCGATGCTCGCGCCCCCGTCCGGTCCCCTGGGCTCGACGACAAGGCGTCCGCCCAGACGCTCGGCATCCGCCCGCATGTTCGCGAAGCCGTGGCCGCGTTCCTCGTAGTCGTCGGGAAGCCCCGCCCCGTCGTCCGACACCGACATCCTGAGCTCATGCTCCCCGAAGTCGAGCCCGACCAGCACCCTGCTCGCCCCGGCATGGCGGAAGGCGTTGGCAAGGGCGTTATGCGCAATGGTGAACAGCACGCTCTTGGCCTCCATCGAAAGAGGAGGCTCCATCCCGTTCTGGGTCAGCTCCGCCCCCACCGACGTGACGGAGGCGAACGCCGCAACGTGCGAGCCCAGGGTCCTGCCCAGATCACTGCCCTCGAATATGCTGCCCATGTCTATCGGGTGTCTCAGCTGCCAGATGGCGGTCTTGGACAGCCGTGAGGTCGCTTCGAGCCGGGCGGCGAGCTCCTCGTTGGAGTCTCCGGCCAGCTTCCTGGCGGCGTCGATGCCCAGGCCGATCATGTACGCCGACTGCGCCGTCGTGTCGTGAATGGCCTGGGAGAGCTCGATGCGTTCCCGCTGCAACCGGCGCTCCCCTTCCACCGCGGCCTGCCTCCTGACGCGCTCGAAGCGGGCGATGAGACTGACGCACAACACCAGGGCGTACATGGCCGCAATCCTGACCACCAGCTCCTTCCCGTCGTCGGCAATGAGGTCGAGCGGGGGACTGACCGTCAAGACTGCGACGGCATAGACGACGGCGGTCATCGTCGTCCAGGCCAACCCGAGCCACAGCGACGGGAAGACCACGACGAACAGCGCAAGGGCCGGGTAGTAGGCCACGAACACGAAGCCCTCCTCGAACCCGCCCTGGAAGACTACCCCGGTCGTGGCCAGGACTATGTCCATGGCGCTGAGGAGGAGCAGCCAGCGCCAGGTGACGGGTCTGCCCGTCACGAGCCGGTGGTGCACCAGGCCATTGAGCGCAACCAGCAGCACGAGCAGGAGCGGGAATTCGAAGTTGTCGGGAAACCAGAACCGAAACCGGTAGGCGAACTGGAACAGGGTGACGACCGAGATGAACCAGCGACCCCACACCGAGACTCCCGCGGCGTACCGGACCGTGTCCGCGTCGAGCCCCCCGAGCGTCGGGCCGCCCGCCCGAAGGACGCCGGCTGCGGTTCTGATTGGATGAAGGCCCCGGCTCTGGTGAGGCGCCTGAAACATCTCCTCCCCTGTATGCGCGTGAGAACATGGAGCGCTTGGTGGTCACGGCGTTGTGTATGTAACTACCAATCTAGCCACCATTGCTGGTGTCCGCAAGAGCGCTTTATATCTGCGAAAAGTAGCACATCTACACTCAGCGCGAACCAGTTGCTATTAGCAGTTAGCAAACCGGCGCTCCTCAGAGCTAACAAAGTGTCATTGGAAGAATAGCGTTTCGGCCTTACCAAGAAGCTGGAGAGTCCTTACTGTTTCTATGGGTGACGCTGAGTTCTGGTCTGTCTTGCCCAGCGCCGCCCGCTTTCATGAAGGCAGAACGGGTGTCAATGCAACGAAACGAAGGGCTTTCGGGCGTCACGTGCTCCGTGTTGAAGACAGGTTGGTAGGAGGCATCGTCATGATTGAAACACTCCAACTGCCTAACGGGCGTTTGGCTCTGCGAGTTGCCATCGGACTGCTGGCCCTGATCTGTATCGCCGTCTTGATCCAAGGCCCTCTATCCGCATCCGCCCAAGCGGATGGCCCGCAGGCGGTCCCCGATGTTCCAGACAAACCCGCCGCAACAGCGATCTACGAGGGGATGGTGGACCTGGAGTGGGACGAGGCGCCGGGGGCAGAATCATATGACGTGCAGGCTCTCTATAGTGACTGGTTTGATCTGCCAGGCAACGGCCTTAGCATCGCGTTCTACGGGCCAGGAGCGATCATCAGGGGTCTGACCCCCGAAAGCCGTTACTACTTCCGGGTTCGCGCCACCAACTCTCTGGGATCGTCACAGTGGTCGGAACATTCGTCCATGGTGAGACCCACCGGAGCGGAATTCCATAACTGGGACGACGTGCCCGAGCCGACCAACAGCCGTGCGACCGGCGCTCCCACTATCAGCGGTACGGTCCGGGTGGGCGATGCCCTGACGGCGGACGAATCGGGGATAGAGGACGAAAACGGCCTGGACCGGGTGAAGTTCCACTACCAGTGGATTTCCAGCGACGGGACCGATGAAGAGGACATAGAGGGAGGGACGGACGCCAGCTACGTCCTTGTGGCCGCCGACGAGGGCCGCTTCATCAAAGTGCGGGTGAGCTTCACCGACCGGGGCGGCTACGCGGAGTTTGTGCCCAGCGCCGCGACGACCGAGGTGAAACCTCCACCGGACTCTCCCGGTCCTCCCTTTAACCTGCAAGTCCCGACTGACGAGAACGAGGAATTGTCGTTCTCCTGGGGCGCGCCCGCCTCGGATGGCGGCTCTGCCGTAACGGGATACAAGGTGCGGTGGAAGTCGGGGAGTGAGGAGTACCACTCGTCGCGAGAGGCGTCGGTGAGCGGCCTCTCCCACACCGTTCGGAACCTGACCAACGGAGTCGAGTACACCGTCCAGGTAGTGGCGGTTAACGGGGTGGGCGAGGGTGAGGCCGCTGAGATTACCGCCACGCCTGGGGACACGACCCCGCCCGAACTCCTGACCGCCCGGGTAAACGGTCCCACCATCACCCTGACCTACGACGATGCGTTGGACGTGAACTCCACGCCTGCCACCAGCGCCTTCAGCGTGCTGGTTGGCGGCGCCGCCCGCGAGGTTAGCAAAGTCTCTGTGTCCGGGAGCTCAGTGAGTCTTACGCTGGCGTCTGCGGTTATGTATGGAGACACCGTGGCATTGAGCTACTCAGCGCCGCAGGACACCGGGGAGCAGCGCGTCCAGGACACGACGGGCAATCACGCCCCCTCATACAGCGACGAACCGGTGACGAACGATACGCCCAAGCCAAATGTCCGGCCCACGGGCCTGCCAACCATCAGCGGCACGGCCCAGGTGGGCAAGACCCTGACGGCCGACCCATCGCCCATCGCCGACGAGGATGGTCTGACCAACGTTTCGTACGCCTACCAGTGGATCAGGAGCGACGGGAATACCGACACCGAGATCCCAGACGCAACCGAGTCCTCCTACACCCCGGTGGCCGACGACGAGGGCAGGACCATCAAGGTGAAGGTGTCCTTCACCGACGACCGGAACACCGAGGAGACGGTGACCAGCGAGGATACAGCAGTAGTGACGCCGGCGCCCGTCCGCCCGGCAGAGCCTCTGGACCTGAGGGTCTCCAGGGCCAACAGCCTGGAGTTGGACGTTTCCTGGCAAGCGCCCGCATCCGACGGCTGGTCGGCAATCACCGCGTACACCGTGCAGTGGGAAACCGACGGTAGCTGGGACACCCCGGCGGACGTTTCCGAAGAGACAGTGACCGGAAAGGCTCATACCATAACTGGGCTGACCGACGGGGTGGAATACACGGTGAGGGTATTAGCCACCAACGAAGTCGGTGACGGCCCCTGGTCCGCCGTTGCCACAGGAACGCCCTGGGCAGGTCCGGGCGCGCCCTCCATCGCCTCGGTGACTCCGGGGGATGAAACGCTCACCATTGTTTGGACCGCCTCCAGCGAGGAAGCCGCGGTTACCGGCTACGACCTGCGCTACATTCGCAGCGACGCGGCGGACAAGTCGGACGCCAACCGGACCGTGCAGGCCGGGGTCTGGAATTCCGGAGAGCTGAGGTACGATCTTGGCGGGCTGACCAACGGAGTGAAGTACGAGGTGGAGATTCGACCGGTCGAATCCACGGGCCCCGGACCTTGGTCCGGCGCCCGCGCCGGAACGCCGATGACAAGGCCCGGCGCCCCGGCAATCGACTCGTTGACTCTCGACACCCGGCCCCCCGAGGAGATCGGCCCCCCCTCCCACGCCCTGCTCAAGGTTGCCTGGAGCCCACCCGCCGACAATGGCGGTTCCGCTATCACCTCCTATGACCTGCGGCTTTTCCAGCATGACTACTACGATATGCCCTGGATCACGTATTCATTTGAGTCCCGCGAATGGGTCATTTTGGAAGACATTGGGGCTGGCGATTTGTATACGACCCTTCAAGGGATGTTCAAAGGGGTCAATTACGAGATACAGATCCGTGCGGTCAACGCCGCCGGCGAGGGCCCTTGGTCCGCCGGCGCCAGGAAGAGATTCGCCTCGGCGCCCTCGCGTGCCAAAATGATACCGTTCAGCGAGGACGGCGAGATGTGGATATCCGTTAACCCCCCGCCCCACCACGGAGGGTCCCCCATCACCAGCTACGACGTGCGCTACATTCGCGCGAATGCGCCGGACAAGTCCGACGCCAACTGGACCCTCTTGGAAGACTTGGAACCGCGGGCTTTCTGGAAGACACTATCGTACAATGTAACAGGCCTGACCAACGGCACATGGTACTTGTGGCAGGCGCGTGCGGTTAACGCCGTGGGCCATGGCCAATGGTCCGAATCATTCCGACAGCGGGCGGGAGCAAAACCCTCACCGCCCATCCTCGATAAGGTGATCGCCGGCGACGGGACGCTCACCCTGGGATGGCACCGCCCCACTGACGACGGGGGCGTCAGCATCCACGATTACACCTGGTGCGTCATTCCCAGCGACAAGTCTAAGAAATACGGCGTAAATTGGACATGTGGACCCTACTATGGGTATGGCCCCATTGAGGACATCCCCTACTTGACGAGCAAAATCAGGGGCCTCACCAATGGCGTGGAATACGACGCTCGTGTTTTCGCGCATGGCGAGGTCGACTGGAGCGAGGACTCGAACACACTCTCGGGTATCCCCCGCGAACCGTTCGACGGGCCCATCATCACCGGGACCGCCCGCGTGGGGGGACGCTTGAGACGGACACCTCCGGGATCACCGACGCCGACGGACTGACCAACCCCGGCTTCGCGTACCAGTGGATTGGCAACGACGGGACCGCCGATACGAACATCGCCGGAGCCACCGGCGATACCTACATCCTGGTGTCCGAAGACGAGGGCAAGACCATCAAGGTGGCGGTGAGCTTCACCGACGACGCGGGCAACCAGGAGACGTTGCCCAGCGAAGCGACGGCGACAGTGGGACCGGATCCCTACAGCGAGGCAACCGGTGCGCCTGCCATCATAGGGACAGTTCGTGTGGGTGAGACGCTTGAGGCGGACACCTCCGGCATCGTCGACGCCGACGGGCTGGATAAAGCGACCTTCACATACCAGTGGTCGGCCGACGACGCGGACATTCAGGACGCGACCAACTCAACGTATACCCTAACCGACGCCGACGAAGGCAAGACCATCAAGGTGCGGGTGTCCTTCACCGACGACGCGGGCAACGCGGAATCGTTGCCCAGCGACCCTACAGGCGAGGTAGCGGCCAAGCCAAACACCGACGCCACGGGCCAGCCCACCATAGACGGCACGGCCCAGGTAGGCGAGACCCTCACGGCGAACGTTACAGGCATCGCCGATGAGGATGGGTTGACCAACCCCGGCTTCGCGTACCAGTGGATTGGCAACGACGGGACCGCCGATACGGACATCGCGGGAGCCACCGGCAATACCTACGCCCTGGTGGCCGACGACGTGGGCAAGACCATCAAGGTGCGGGTGTCCTTCACCGACGACGCGGGCAACGCGGAATCGTTGCCCAGCGACCCCACAGGCGAGGTAGCGGCCAAGCCAAACACCGACGCCACGGGCCAGCCCACCATAGACGGCACGGCCCAGGTAGGCGAGACCCTCACGGCGAACGTTACAGGCATCGCCGATGAGGATGGGTTGACCAACCCCGGCTTCGCGTACCAGTGGATTGGCAACGACGGGACCGCCGATACGGACATCGCGGGAGCCACCGGCGATACCTACGCCCTGGTGGCCGACGACGTGGGCAAGACCATCAAGGTCAACGTGTCCTTCACCGACGACGCGGGCAACCAGGAGACGCTGAGCAGCCCGGCCACGGCGGTAGTGGACGCCGGAGCGCCCACGCAACCGTTGAACCTGACCGTGACTAGAGGGAGCCAGATCCAGGAACTGGTTGCATCCTGGTAAGCGCCCGCTTCCGACGGCGGGTCCGACATCGACGTATACGTGGTGCAGTGGAAGGAGGCCAGCGTCAGTTGGGACACAGAGGCCGACGTATCCAAAGAGCAGGCGTTCGGCACGACCTATACGATCACCGGGTTGACCGGCGGGACGGAGTACGCCGTACGGGTAGTGGCCATCAATGTTGCGGGCTACTACGGTCCGGCGTCCTCCGAGGCGACGGGCACGCCGGCCGGCGGTGTCTCGCAGCAGAATGCTGAGCCTGAGAACAGCGACCCGACGGACCCGCTAACGGCGAGGGCGCCGGACGCCCCTGATCACCTGAACGTCTCGTTCCATGACGAGAATGCGCTGGACCTGTATTGGGAAGCGCCAACCAACGACGGCGGCTCACCCATAACCGGCTACAAGGTGCAGTGGAAGGAGGCGGCGGACAGTTGGGACACGCCCGAGGACGTTTCCGAGGAGACGGTGACGGGGACCAACCATACCATCGATGGGCTGACCGAGGGCGTGGAGTACACGGTCAGGGTCATGGCCACCAACCAGGTCAGAGAGGGTCCGGCCTCGGCTGTGAAGAACGCCGTCCCCCGGGAGACCAGGGCGCCGGAGGTGGTGAGGTCCAGAGTGGACGGGGCAACCCTGACAGTGCTGTACAACGAGGCTCTGGACGAAGGGTCTGCGCCACCGGCGGATGCCTTCGATGTGAGGGTGACGTGCCGGTGCGATGACGCGTCATGGCAGGATGAGGAAACCAGGCGCGCGGTGGATGCCGTTTCCGTGAATGGCAACACGGTGGAGATGACCCTCGCGGAGGCGGCTACGGCAGAGGACTACGTAGCTCTCCACTATACCCCGCCTTCGGACACGGCCGCTGCCCGCACCAGAGACTTGGCGGGCAACGCGGCAGCAGGTTGGGTCAGGTTCAGGGAGGCAATCAACGACACGGAGGAGGTACTGAAGCGGTGACGACGGCGCCCCTGACCGCCAGCCTCCACAACGTGGCGCAGTCCCATGACGGCTCGACCGTGTTCACCTTCGAGCTGCACTTCAGCGAGGAGTTCAATCTGAGCTACCTGGTCCTGAGGGACTATGCCTTCACCGTCGAAGGCGGCACGGTGACTAGGGCGACCCGCATCGACAAGGGCGTCAACATCAAGCGGAAGATACACATCCAGCCGGACGGCAACGGCGACGTGACCATCGTGCTGCCCATAACCACGGACTGCGAGGCCGAGGGGGCCATCTGCACCGAGGATGGACGTCCCATGTCCAACCGGCTGGAGCTGGTGGTCTCCGGGCCGGACGGATAGGGGGAGGTGCGTCCGGGGCTTTCCTGCCAGGCCTCCCGGCCAACGCAAAAGGCCCGCACACATGGAAGTTGAGGCGGGATCGCCATCAGATCGCCATCCCGCCCCAACCGGACTCTCCCAACGCCAGGGAGCGTACAGCCGACGGAAGGCAGCGCTCCACATTCCACGGCGCGTTCAGAAGCTGGAGAGGCCGGACGTTCCCGTAGGCAGGAGCCTGACTCGCTCTGTTGGAGGAGGGGCGCCGTGCCGCGACAGCGCACCTGCTACAGCCGAAGGACTCACGTTTTCCCCAGCGACTTCCCGGAACGCCTGGAGCGGTTCCGGGTGGAGTCCGGCCTGCCGTGGGCGGAGATTGCCCGCCGTCTCGGTAGAGGCCCATGAAGGGGCCAAGTAGCACTATTGCACATCAGCGCAAACACCACGCTACTAGCAGCTAGCAAACAGGCGCTCTTGAGGGCTAACAAAGTGTCGTTGGAAAAGTAGCGTTTCGGCCTTACCAAGTGGATGAAGAGTCCTTATTGTTCTTATGGGTGACGCCGTTCAGATGATAGCCGGAAACTCGGGCCGCCACTTTGGCAGTGGGGGGTGTTGGTTTGCAACCAGGGTGCCGTGTGGTCCGTCCTCCTGGTAAGAATGGAGTGGATTGACACGTCGAAAGGGAGGCAGTCGCTTGGCATTCGACCGGCGGCGACTCGGAACCGAGACAGCATGGACACGTGGTTTGCGGTTCCCGGGTTCAAATTCGGCTCTTTGAGTAATGTATCGAGATAGACGAATATGGAATCGATCTCCGTCAGTACGCGAGGAGGCGCCCAGAGGCTAGCCGACGGGCTTGAACACGAGAGTCCGACGCTGCTCGACAGGCTCTCCAAGCTCAGTGCGGCCAGCCTCCGCATCAACGAGAGCCTGACATCGACACGGTGCTCCAAGGGGTCATAGACAGCGCTCGTTCGCTGACGAACGCTCGCTATGGTGCGCTGATAGCCTTCGACCAGTCCGGAGGCATAGAGAACCTCATCACCTCCGGCATCACCCCCGAAGAGCGCCCGCGTTTCGGGGATCTGCCCAAGGGCCTGGGACTCCTCCAGTACCTGAACGAGATCGATGAGCCGCTGAGACTGGCGGACATCGCCAGCCACCCCAGGTCGGTCGGCTTCCCCAAGGGCCATCCGTCGATGAAGACCTTTCTGGGAACCCCGATCCTCCGTCTGGGCCAACGTCTCGGCAACATCTACCTCACCGAGAAAGAGGGCGGCCGGGAGTTCTCTCCAGAGGACGAAGAGATACTGGTTATGATCGCCTCCCAGGCGGCGCTGGTCATCGCCAACGCGCTCAGGTACCAGGACGAGCAGCGTGCGCGGGCCGATCTTCAGGCGTTGGTGGACATCTCGCCCGTTGGGGTGCTGATCTTCGACGGGAAGACCAGGGGCCTGGTGTCGATGAACCCGGAGACGAGACGCATCGTGCGCGGTGTTCACGCGCCGGGCCACAGCCTGCCGGAGCTCCTCAGCGTGTTGACCTTCCGGCGTCCAGACGGGCACGAGATATCGCCTGAAGAGCTCCCGACGGAGCGGGCGATACGCAGCCGCGAGACGATACGGGCTGAGGAGATCGTCATTCACCTCCCCGACGGACAGGCGGTCACCGCCATCGTCAGCGCCGTTCCCATCCTGTCGGAAGAAGGTGACGTCGTGTCGGTGGTCGCCACCCTACAGGACATGACGCCGGTGGAAGAGCTGGAGCGGCAGCGCGCCGAATTCCTCGGCATGGTGAGCCATGAGTTGCGGACGCCGTTGACGACGATCAAGGGGTCAACCGCCACGGTGCTGGGCGCATCGTCGACGGTCGACCCCGCAGAGATGAGGCAGTTTTTCAAGATCATTGACGAGCAGGCAGACCGGATGCGCAACCTGATCAACAACCTTCTCGATCTAACTCGGATCGACGCGGGCATACTGTCGGTCACCCCTGAACCAACCAGCGTGGCGGATGTGGTTGACGAGGCCAGGGAAGCCTTCCTGCTCGGCGGCGGCGGAAACAGGATCTATGTCGACCTGCGGCAGGACCTGCCTCGCATGGCAGCGGACGGGCATCGTATCGTTCAGGTCCTGAGCAACCTCATCTCCAATGCTTCCAAGAACTCGCCCCAGTCGTCGACCATAACGGTCACCGTATGGCAGGAGGGCCTCCACGTTCTCTTCGCCGTCGCGGACGAGGGCACCCAGATCCCCCACCTAGCCTTGTTGGTGTGGCCTTTGTGGTTCTACAGGACGTGTTCGTTGTCGACTCGGCGTCACACATACTCAGATTGGGCCGTAGAGAGGATTTTGGGCGACGGTTTTGAGAGTAGTGGAGCGCCCCACATGCCCAATGGTGGCTCTCTCGATGCCAAGGAAGGCATGACCCGGCACGGCAACTTGGATGAGTCGCCATCAACCGATGCTCCGGCACAGGTCGCCTACGCTCAGGGCTCGGCAGCCAGCGCCAATATCCTCTGACGGGCCCTGAGCAGCAACTCGTATGAGGGATGCCCACGGGCCAGACGGATGATCAACCTCCTGGCGTGACACATCACACGGCCCGGAAGGGCGATCAGGGTGAACCGGACTGCCTTCAGTCGCCTGCTCACCCACTCACGGCCCAACACCAGCCGCTTCATACCGGAGTTCAGAACCTGCCCTGTACTCGATACGGGGTTCAGCAGTATCAGAGAGTTAACTATCTGGCTGTCCGTCCAACCCTGACCATACTCTCGCAGCCCGACGTAGCGCTCTATCGATGACTTCAAGCCGGATGCGTGTAGCAACTCCAAGTAGATAATCAGGCCGGACAGCGCCGTCATACCTGTCAATCTCTTCTCCTGCTCGTACTGGAACGGCAGAACTCCTTGCTTCAAAATAGGCGCACCTCGTTGGTGATGGCTTTGTCTGTCCAACAACCATCATAGCCCGCTTCACGGCGGGCTCCAACGAGGTCTCCCTCAATCTAGGTGGGGGATCTGGGCAGACGTAACAGTTCAGAGTTGATGAGAGACGAGCAGCTTACGGGATTCGGAGAGAGGGTTGAGGTTCTTTACTCTCCAAGTGCCCAAGAGGGACGCCAGATTCATCTTGCTGTTGGTTCCCTGTTGGGATCGAGTGCCGCCGCTGATCTTGCGGCTGATGACCAGATGCCTCAGACTCCGTTCCGCAGCGTTGTTCTCAGACGGCACGTCTGGATGCGATACGAAGACGAACAGCTCTTTTATGAACCGTTCTATGCGCCGGCAGAGTTTGGCTTGAGGCGCCGTTTCGTCGTTTGAGAAGGGGCGGCATAGTGACAACAGTTGGCTCTCCAGCATCAACTGGTTGGGAGATACCAACCGTTGGTACCCGGACGCTGGTTGACCGCCTGCTTCAGCGTACTCTCTCGCCCTGTCATAGAGTTGGCGCACCGCCCCAGCCCACCGGGCCAGTCCCGTGTCCTCGGGGTACAACGCCTTGAGTTCATGGATGTCCCGCAGCAGATGTACCCAGCACCGCTGCTTGAGACCGGGATAATGGTTGTATGCGGCGTAGAAGTCGCTCACCAGCACTCCGTCGAAAGACTCACCCAACACCTCGTCAACCACCCCCTTGTCACGACCGCGACGCACGAAGTACCGCTCCGTCGGTGTGCTGAATGTCCAGACATAGCCGTTGACTCCATCCTCGCGCCAGCCGGTCTCATCGGCGTGCACCACAGGAGAGCCGCGAATGCGTTCGAGCGTCTCGTCCACTGTCCGCCGGGACTGTCGCGCCACACGGTGAATCGTATCAACTATGGCGCCCACGCTCAGCTTCAGATGATGTACCGTCCACAGGTAGCGCTGGATGCTCCTTATGGGCATCCGTCCCTCCTCCCGAAGGGTCACGATCAGACTCACCAGATTGATTCTGAAACGCTGCCGCCCCACTGCCAGTCCCTTCAACGAGTCCTGAGGCAAACGCCGCTTGCGGTATAGGACACACATAAGGGCTGCGAAGACCTGCTTGATCACCTCTGCCGGAACCAACGGAATCTCGATGATCTCTCGTGTCCGATGCACCCATCCCCCTGTCATGCCCGTCCCGCACTCGGGGCACGAGTCCAGGGCATGCACTACTTGCCGAGTGGGGTTCATCCTCCGCCGGGCGAAGCCGTGAGTCCGCTTCTTACGAGGCTCCGTCCTACCTGGTCGAGGTCGCTGGGAAGCAGGCTTGTTGCCGGGCATCCCCACAGGCCGACCCCGAGGAGGGACTCGCCTCTCCAAATCCTCTATCCGTCGTTGCAACTCGGTGATGACCATCCGCTGGCTTTCGATAACCCCCAGCAGAGTCTCACGGCTCGCACTATTGAGGTCCGGTTCAGTTCTTACCTCTCCTTGATGACATAACAACCGCTCAACACGCCAAGCGTTTCAGGATCACGATCAGTCTCATCAACTCTGAACTGTTACGGGCAGACCGCTTGACTTGACAAAATCAAGAACCTTCGTGTTGAGCTTCAACTTGGCGCTGTAACGACCAGCGCTATCTCCCTCAGTTCAACTTGTGGCGGAATCGTCAGCATCGGAACACTTGGGCAACGCTGAGGTGGTGTCCCTCCACGAGCACCGCTGCAGCTACTCAGTATTGCCCTGGCTAGAAGTATGGCTATCACCGTCCCTTGCAGGCCACGAGAAATCCGCGCAGAAGTCCGGGTCTTGATTGGCGATGCACGACTGCCAATCCTGTTGTACCGATCCTTGCAGCGAATTGGTTGCCGATGAGCCGCCACTGGACAAGGATGCTCAAGTCACTCAACTTCACGATGGCCGGGATCACTGACCCTCACTATCTGCTACGCTTCTACGAGCCGTCGTCGGCCGAGCAGACCTCGATGCCGGCCTCCGCGTAATCGTTCTTCGCCACGCTCGCCAACGCCACAGGCACGCAGGCATCGTCGGCCCACGGGTTGCCGTTGAGAGCGATCTCGATCAGCGAATCCGCAAGGCCGCCCACACCGGCGGCAATGCTGGTGAAGCTGTTGTTGCCGAGTCCCTTGTCCACCTCGTTGTGCAGCCACAGTTGCCTCAGGCTGTCCAGATCGCCCAGCGCGGCAGGAACCTCACCGCTTAGACTGTTGTTGTGCAGCCGCAGCCGCGTCAGATTGTCCAGGTTGCTCAGATCTGGAATCGTACCCGTCAGCATGTTGTCGCGAAGGTTCAGGTCGTCCAAGCTGGCGGGCAACATGTCATCCGATGGGATCGAACCCCTCAGCTCGTTGCTGTGCAGCCACAGGAGCCTCAGCCTCGACAGACTCCTCAGGTCCGGTATCGTGTCGCCCAGCGGGTTCCTGTCGATGATCAGCCACGTCATGTTTGGAGGCAGCTCCGACGCCTCAGGGATGCCGCCCGTCAGATCGTTATTTGCCAGCTTCAGCTTTCTGAGGCTCGTCATGCCGCTCAGGTCGGGTATCGAGCCGCTCAGGCTGTTGCCCCAGAGCCACAGTTCCTTCAAGTTCGTCATATCGTTCAGCCACGTGGGAATCTCGCCCGTCAGGCCGGAGCCCGGAACCTTGCTGTCATCTTCGTTGTAGTCTGCGTTGTTCGGCAGGTACAACTCTGCCAGACTGGTCATGCCGCTCAAGTCCGGTATGTCACCGCTCAGGTTGTTGCTGTGCAGGTTCAGAACTTTGAGGTTGCGAAGGTCACCTAGTTGATCAGGAATTTCGTCCGTCAACTCGTTGCTGCGGAGGTTCAGAACTCTGAGGTTGTAAAGGTCACCCAGCTCAGCCGGGATTGATTCCGTCAGCCCATTGTTGCTGAGGTACAAGTCGGTAAGCCCGGAGAGGCGACCCAGTGACTCAGGAACCGTCCCATTCAAGCCCTTGTTGTGGAGGACAATCCGAGTAACTCGCTGCGGCGTACCGCCGATCTTGACGCCGTCCCACTCGGCGACGGGAGTGTCCACAGACCAGTTCAGCGTGGCGGTCCCGGCGAGCATGTCGCGCCCCTCTAGCAGCGCCTCGCAGTCGGAGATCAGGCCCGTGTCCATCGCATTGGAGACGGCGCCTCCGGTAACACAAGGATGATCGGAGCAGTACGGCAGCCCGAGCCTCCACAAATCGGAACGAGGCACATCCCGCAGACCGTCGGGGATGCATCCCGTCAACCGGTTCTCGAAAAGGAATAGCTGTAGCAAGTTGTCGAGCTTCTCCAACTCCGCCGGTATACTTCCGGTCAATTGGTTGCGGTTTAGCCACAATGCTTCCAGGCTGGAGAGGTTCCCCAACTCCGCAGGTATCTCACCTGCCAGCCGGTTCTCAATGAGCAGCAGGTCTTCCAGGTTGGAGAGGTTGCCCAGCTCCGCCGGTAAATTCCCGGTCAACTGGTTTCTGTTGAGCACGAGGACTCGCAGGTTAGAGAGCTTGCCCAACTCCGCGGGAATCTCCCCAGTCAACCGGTTACTACTGAGCAGCATTACTCGCAGGTTGGTGAGACCTCCCAATGCCGTCGGTATGTTCCCATCCAGCTGGTTGCCAAAGAGCTCCAGCCGTTCCAGGTTCGAGAGGTTCCCGAACTCAGCCGGTATCCCTCCAGTCAACCGGTTACTACTGAGCTGCAGTTCTCGCAGGTTGGAGAGGTTCCCCAACTCCGCGGGTATATCCCCAGTCACACGGTTCTCATAGAGCGTCAGGTATTCCAAGTTCGAGAGGTTCCCCAGTTGCGGGGGCATCTGACCCGCTAGCTCGTTCCCGCCGAGACTCAGACCTCGAAGGGCAGTGAGGCCTCCAAGTTCTGATGGTATCGTTCCCGAGAGACCCAGGCCAAATAGGTTAAGGTTCTTGACACGATTATCGGAAATAACAATATCCTGCCAGCTATCTATGGATTCGTCCTCACTCCAGTTCAGTGACTGGTCACCGCGTAAGGTGTCCCTGGACGCTAGCAGCACCTCGCAGTCGGCGATGATTCCCGGGTCGGTGTATCCCGAAACCGCGGCACTATTGGGACACACTCGCTCGGCTATCGTGATGTTGATCGTCATTGTGCCGAAGTCGCCGTCCTCATCCGTAGCGGTCAGGGTATAGCTCGTCTCGTCGGAGACGACAGCCGTCGTTGCAACGTTAATGCTGGCAGAATGGCTTGGGACGAAAGTTACACCGTTGCTCGGAGCAGGTGACATGGAGTACGTCAAAATCCCGTCGCCATCGGCCGCAGTTGGCAGGAAGCGTGTGCTTTCGAGTCCCACAGTGAAGGTATATGAAGTGCTGTCGTCCGCAAAATGCGGCGCTTCGTCGTCGATTATGGCAAGCGTCACACTCTCGGGACCCGTGATCCCATGCGGATTCGTTGCAGTGCCGAACACCGTCACCGTCTTTTCGACTTCCGCCAGATTGTCGTCGTCGATTGCATAGATTAAGACACCATAACCTTTGCTCGTCGTTTGGCCTGCCGGGATGGATAGCGTCCCCGACAATATCTCGACGTTTGGGTCAGCCGGTGACGTCGACACCGCTATCGTGGTGTCTGCACTCGACCTGTTGTCCAGGGTAGCTGTAACAAGACTTGGCTCCCCGCCTTCGACGATCTCTGCGGGCGACAGCACCAGCGTCACGACCGGCGTTGTCTCGTCGTCGGCGATCGAAAGAACGACCGGTTTGGGCCCGATTACGCCAAGGTCGCTCGGGTTCTCTGCCGTCGCCGAGATTTCCACGGACACGTCGCCCGTTTGGTCACCGTTGTCAACGCCAGAGATCATTAAGCTGTTGACGCTTACCGTCTCACCTGCCGGGATAGTCAGCGTCCCGTCGCCGCCTAGATTGACGGCGTGAGACGGTGACACACTTACGGCAACTGTGGTGTCTTCCGTCGACGGTCTGTGCAGTGTGGCCGTCAGTCTGCTGGTGCCTTCATTCTCCGACAACCAGTACGGAGACAACGTCAGCCCTACTCTCGGCGTCGGCGCAGCGGAGCTCCGGCGAAAGTTCGCCGTAATCTCCCGTCTCTCGTTTAGACCTCGCACAGCGTCGGCGGGACCGTCCGCGCCAGTGGATGGATGGTCAAACGGAACGCCCATCGGATCGCCATTGTAGGTTAACTCCGGGTTGGAGAAATAGGCAACTTGGGAACAACCGAAATGTCCAACTTCTGAACACTGACGACCGTAGGCCATGATCGTTATCCATCGGGCGGATACGGGAGCGCCCGGCTCGAACGCTCGCTGGTTCACGTAGCCATAGCGGAACCCGGTTCTCGGTACTCCGGACGTGTACCTGTCGTGACGGAGGCCCATGTTATGTCCAAGCTCGTGGGTGAAGGTCAATCCTACAAAGCCGGCTGTGAGGCCAAATTCTCCCCCCCTCTGGGCCAAGCCGCCAAAATCGCTTCTTCCAACTAAAATGTGAACGAGATCCGCAGCGTATAGATCACGCAGCATGTGGATATGGTCCATATATTCGTCGGGATAACTTGCAAGCCTATCTAAGTCAATACTGGAGTCACCGTCCTCGACGTAGTCCACCTCTTCCCTCAACACCAACCTGATCCGGTGAATCACGCCGCTGTTCTCGTACGCCTGGTTGGTCTCCGTGACCAACAGGTCTATCAGGGCCTCGATAGCCGCTCTACCTCCTTGTTGCCGCCTAACCAAAGGCGTGTACACCACCATCACGTCTATCTGTGATCCGTCATCCGCCTGGGGGTCGTTCGCGTCAGTATTGGTGTCACCGGAGAACAGATTATCTTCAAGCGGCTCACCAAGCGGCGGCAGCGAGGACTCGTCGACCTGACGTATCACGTACGTGCCATCGCCGGCCGTCCTAATCGTGTACACCGCACTAGGCGTCCGCACCGTGCCGACCACGATGCTGCCGTTTACCACCATGGTCATCGTCCCCAACTCCTCACCTTCCAGCCTGCCCCAAAGCGCATGACCGGATGACGTCGGTTCCACATGCTCGACTATGCACGTGAACACAACGTCCTCGAACAGGTTCAGCACTAGAGTTTGAGGCCTTAGAGGCTCCCCTTCCGATGGGCCCTTCGGGCCGGTCGGCGGGTTGGTAACACTGGCAAGTTGCTCGAAGTCGATATCGACCAAACGGCTGGCAAGGGTTTCAACTTCGGTGCTCGGAGGCGGATCTCCCTCGACCCCGGAGAACAGACCTTCGGCATGGGCTTGGGTGTCGCCCTCGTCTGACGTAGCGGTGTCAGCGGGTGACGCCGGGGTTGGGTTTGGAGTGGCTATAACGGTTGGAGTGACAGTCGCCGTTGGAACTGCTCCTTCCACCGCGGCAGGCGCGTGCAAGTTGAACGGGCTGACAAGCACCATCAACAGGATGACCATAAGCAACAGAACCGTAGTAATCCGCCACTGGGGCCTCAAGGGTAAGGTCAACATGGATCCTGTCATTGGGCTGCGCACTCTCCACCATAAACGCCCACACCAAAGCAAATAGCTACAGTGACGCCATGTTAGGTTGCAGGAACTACCTCGTCAACTCACTGATAACCGGTGGAAAGACTGCAGTGGATTCCTACTGGAAAGCTCAGACCACCCAACTGGACAAAATCAAGAACTTTCGTGTTGAGATTCAACTTAATGCTGTAACGACCAGCGCTATCTCCCTCAGTTCAGCTTCTGGCGGAATCGTCAGCATCGAAACACTTGGACAAAGCGGGGGTGATGTCCCTCCACGAGCACCGCTGCAGCTACTCAGTATTGCCCTGGCTAGAAGTATGGCTATCACCGTCCCTTGCAGGCCACTAGGAATCCGCGCAGAAGTCCGGCTCTTGATTGGCGATGCACGACTGCCAGTCCTGTTGTACCGATCCTTGCAGCGAATTGGTTGCCGATGAGCCGCCACTGGACAAGGTTGCTCAAGTCACTCAAGTTCACGATGGCCGGGATCACTGACCCTCACTATCTGCTACGCTTCTACGAACCGTCTCCGGCTGAGCAGACCGCAATGCCGGCCTCCGCGTAGTCGTTCCTCGCCACGTTCGCCAGCGCGGCAGGCACGCAGGCGTTGGCGTTCCACGGGTTGCCGTCGAGGGTGATCACGATCAACGTATCCCCCAAGCCGCCCACGCCGGCTGCGATGCTCGTGAGCATGTTGCTGCCCAGTCCCTTCTCCACCTCGTTGTGCAGCCACAGGTACTTCAGGCTGTCCAGACCGCCCAACGTAGCCGGGACCTCACCGCTCAGGCTGTTGTTGTGCAGCCGTAGCCGCGTCAGCATGTCCAGGTTGCTCAGGTCCGGAATCGTACCCATCAGCATGTTGTCGCGCAGGTTCAAGTCGTCCAGGCTGGTGGGGAACATGTCCCCCGCCGGGATCATACCCTCTAGCTCGCTGCTGTGCAGCCATAGAAGCCTCAGCCTCGACAGACTGCTCATGTCCGGTATCGTCCCGCCGAACGGGTTCCTGTCGATGATCAGCCAAGTCATGTTCGGAGGCAGCGTCGACGCCTGAGGGACGCCGCCATCCAGGTCGTTGTTTGCCAGCTTCAGCTTCTGCAAGCTCGTCATTCCGCTCAGGTCGGGTACGGAGCCGCTCAGGCTGTTGCCCCAGAGCCACAGCTCCCTCATGTTCGTCATGCCGTTCAGCCACGTTGGAATTTCGCCCGTCAGGCCGGTGCCCTCAACCTTACTGCCATCAACGTCGTAGTCTGCGTTGTTCGGCAGATACAACTCCTCCAGACTGGTCATACCGCTCAAGTCCGGTATGCCACCGCTCAGGCTATTGCTGTGCAGGTTCAATACCCTGAGATTGCTCAGGTCATCTAACTCATCAGGAATCTCGCCCGTCAATTCATTGCTGCGGAGGTTCAGATAGGTCAGCTTGGAGAGCCTACCCAGCTCGGATGAGACCGTCCCATCCAAGCCCTTGCCGGCGAGCTTAAGCCGAGTAACGCGCTGCGGCGTTCCACCGAGCCCGACGCCATTCCACTGCGTAATGGGAGTATCCTCCGCCCAATTCAGCGTCGCAGTTCCCGCCAGTGTGTCCCGCCCCTCTAACAGCGCTTCGCAGTCGGAAATCTGCCCCGAGTTGGTCGCGTCGGCTACAGCACCACCTGAAACGCAGACGCTGGACGATGGCGTTCCTGTGACCGTCTCCGACCATGGGCTATCCCCTTCGGCATTCACCGCCCGAACTTGAATGTCGTACTGAATACCTCCGGTGAGTCCGGTGAGTCTGTACCCCAGAGCGCCCCTGCCTGGGGTCCACACATCCTCCACCACCGTCCAGTTGGAGTCTACCGTTTCGTCGCCGTCGGTCTCGATGTAGCGCAGGTCGTAGGCCGTGATATCCGAACCCCCGTCGTTCAAAGGAGGCGACCATGATATCGCGAGGGAATCCAATTCAGGTGTAACGGAGCCTATCGTTGGAGCGTCGGGCGGCGACAACGCACAGAATGACAGCCCAAGCCGGGCGAAGTCATTGTCCGGCACGTCCCGCAATCTCGGCGGGACACATCCGGTGAGACGGTTGTTGCTGAGCCACAAACGCTCCAGATTCCTCAGATTTCCTAGAGAAGCCGGAATGCTGCCTTCTAAATCGTTGTGATTAAGCAACAATTGGACAAGACGGTTCAACCGTCCCAACTCCGTCGGTATCTGCCCTGTCAACCTGTTGCTGCCGAGATACAGCCCCCGCAAGTCTGCGAGGTTTCCCAACTCCTTTGGGATGCCACTCGTCAGTCGGTTTCCTCCCAACCACAGCGTTTGCAGGTTGGCGAGGTTTCCTAACACTGTTGGTATGATTCCCGTCAACTGATTGCTGGAGAGGGCCAGCGTTTTCAGGTTGTCGAGGTTCCCAAACTCAGTTGGTATCTCACCCGTCAAATCGTTATCGTTCAGATACAGCCACTTCAGGTTGTCGAGGTTTCCCAGTTCAGTCGGAATCTCACCCGTCAACTGGTTGTTAGAGATATTTAGCGTTTTCAGGTTATCGAGGTTTCCCAACCACGTTGGTATCTCACCCGTCAACTGGTTCTTAGAGACATTTAGCGTTTTCAGGTTGTCGAGGTTCCCAAACTCAGCTGGTATCTCGCCCGTCAATGCGTTGCTAGAGAGTAGCAGCGACTGCAGGTTTGCGAGGCTCCCCAACTCCTTGGGGATCCTACCCGTCAGTTGGTTTCCCTCCAACCATAGCGTTCGCAAATCACCGAGGTTCCCCAACTCCGTCGGTATCTCGCCCGTCAACGGGTTGCCACCGATATATAGCGACTGCATGCGGGTAAGGTTCCCCAACTCCGTCGGAATCTCACCGTTCAAACGGTTGCCGGAGAGAGACAGCGTCTGCAATTTGACGAGGTTCCCCAACTCCGTCGGTATCTCGCCCGTCAACTGATTGTTGGAGATGAACAGGCTATGAAGGTTGACGAAGTTCCCCAATTCCGTCGGAATCTCACCCGTCAGCCCGTTGGAATAGAGAAACAGTTCTTCCAGGTTGGCGAGGGTTCCCAACTCCTTTGGTATCTCGCCCGTCAGCCCGTTGGAGTAAAGCAACAGGCTTGTTAATTTGGTGAGACTCCCCAACTCCGTCGGAATCTCACCCGTCAATTCCCTTTTGGAAAGGTCTAGCCTAGTAACACGTCCTTGCGTCACATCTAGGGAGACCCCAACCCACTCCGTGATGGGAGTATCCGCTGACCAATTGAGAGTCGCAGTTCCGGCCAGGGTATCCCTCGCCGCTAGAAGCGTCTCGCAATCAGATAACAGCCCAGGATTGGTCACATCCGCCACGGCGCCTCCGCTCACGCAGGGATGCTCGCTGCAGAACGGCAGATCGAGGCTCGCAAAGTCATTGCTCGGAATGTCGCGCAGTTCGTTGGGGACACATCCGGACAACCGGTTCCCGCCGAGGAACAGTTCTTGCAGGTTGGAGAGGTCTCCCAACTCCGTAGGGATACCCCCCGTCAAGTTATTGTCACTGAGATTCAGGTGCTGCAGGTCGGATAGGCTGCCGAGTTCAGGCGGTATCTCTCCCGTTAGTCCCAGACTACCCAGGCGAAGCTCGGTCACGCGTCCTGGGGTACCCTCGAGGACAACACCGCTCCAATCCGCAATCGGCGTGTCTGTCGACCAGTTGAGTATCGCCGTTCCCGCCAAGGTGTCCCTCGCCGTCAGTAGCGCAACGCAGTCGGATACCAACCCGGGAATGTTGGCGCCGTTGGACCCCCCTGCCAGGGTGGAACAAGCAAGTTCGATGCAGAACGGCAGACCGAGCTCCGCAAGGTCATTGTTGGGAACATCGCGCAGTCCATCGGGGACGCACCCGGTCAAACGGTTCTCGCGGAGGTACAGCCGTTGTAGGTTGGCGAGGTTGCTCAACTCCGAAGGTATCTCACCCGTCAACTGGTTGTCATTTAGTGCCAGCCTCGTCAGTTTGGCGAGGCTGCCCAGCTCCGAAGGTATCTCACCCGTCAACCGGTTCTCGTTGAGGTTCAGAGATTGCAAATTGGCGAGATTCCCCAACTCCTTCGGTATCCCACCAGTCAACCGGTTGTTCCAGAGGCTCAGAGTCCGCAAGCTGGCGAGATTGCCCAACTCCGAAGGTATCGCGCCTACAATGCCCTCATTGACGAGGCGCAATTCAACTACCCGGTTCCCGGCAAGCTCGACTCCCTCCCATTCGTTGATGGGGAGGTCCTCATCCCAGTTCAGCGATCGATCAACGCTCAAGGCGTCCCTAGACGCCAACAGCGCTTCGCAGTCGCTGACGACTTCAGGGTCGGAGTACCCGCCGACAGCGGCGCTATTGGGGCATACGGCCTCGCGGACCGCAAAGTTGATCGTCATCGTGTCGGTGTCACCGTCGGCGTCCGTGGCGGTCAGGGTATAACTTCCCTCACTCCCGGCTTCAAGCGAAGCAGGTACCTCAATTTGGGCCGGTGGCCCGGGGGTGAAAGTGACCTCACTGCCCGGTAAAGGAGATAGGGAGTACGTCAGTTCTCCGTTGCCATACGCAGCTTCAGGCAGGAAGCGACTCCCGGCCATTCCCTCTGTGAAGGTGTACGCTATGCTGTCGTCCGCGAAGTAAGGCGCTTCGTCGTCAATAATGGTTAGGGTCACGCTCGCAGGTCCCGTGACCCCATGGGGGTTCGTCGCGTTGCCGGACACCGTCACCGACTTTTCGGCTTCCGTGAGACTGTCGTCGTTGAGTGCATAGATGTCCACACCAAAACCAGCACTCGCCACTTGTCCTGCTGGAATGGTCAGAGTATCCCAGTATATCTCTTCGACAGCGTCAGACGGTGTCGCCGACACCGCTATTGTGGTGTCGACATTCGACCTGTTGTCCAGGGCAGCGGCTACGACAGTCCGGTTCTCCGGCCACTCGCCGCCTTCCACGATCTCCACGGGTGAAAGCGAAAGAGTCACAGCCGGGGTAGTTTCATCGTCGGCGATCACCAACTCAACCGGTTCCGGCGCGATCACGCCCAGGCTGCTCGGGTTCTCCGCCGTCGCCGAGACTTCCACAATCACATCGCCTGTTTGGTCGCCGTTGTTAACGCCTGTGATCGTCACGCCGCCTCGGCTCACCGACTGGCCTGCTGGTACGGTCAGCGTCACGTTGGCGCTCAGCGACACGGCGTCTGACGGCGAGGCCGAAATCGTTACTGTGGTGTCTTCGCTCGATGGCCTGTGCAGCGTCGCCGTCACTGTGCTGACTCCTCCCTTCTCCGCCAGCCAGTACTGTGACAGTGCCAGACCCATCCTGGGTGTGGGAGAAGTCGAACTCGGGCGATAATTCGCCATGATCTCACGTCTGTCATTGAGAATTCCCACGGCGTCGGCAGGCCCATCCACGCCTGTGGACGGATGGTCGGCCGGAACGCCCATTGGATCGCCCTTGTAGGTCTTGTCTGGGTTCGAGAAGTACGGGAGCCAGGCGCACCAAGAGTCCAGAACATCCGAGCATTGATTAGGATAAGCCATGATCGTGTTCCAGCGGGCGGACTCGGGAGCGCCAGGCTCGAACATTCGCTGGTTCACGTAGCCATAGTTCGACCCTGTCAACGGAACTCCGACTTCATACCTGTCGTGGTGAAGGCCCATGTTGTGGCCGATCTCGTGGGGAAAAGCCAAATCTTTCCGATAAGCAGCTGTGAGACCGAAGGCGACCGACTCGTCATAAGCGATGTACGCCCGACCACCCACACCACTTCTGGCGACCACCAGATGAACGAGATCCGCGGCATACATGTCGCGCAGCTCGTGCACATGGTCCATGTACCCGTCCGAATCCCCTCTGAACCTATAAATATCGGTGAGGAAGTCTCCACCTTCCTCGATGTAATCCACCTCGTCCCTCAACACCAAGTTGATCCGGTGAGTTACCCCGCTTTTCGCGAATGCCTGGTTGGTCTCGGCGACGAACAGGTCGATCAACGCCTCAATCGACGCCCTGCCACCTTCGTAACGCTTGGCCAATGGCGTGTACATCACCATCAGGTCGATCACAGAACCGTCGTCCAGTGGGTCAGCACCATCGTCCGTCTTGGGGCGAACGCCGGTCGAGGATGGGGGTATTTCCAGCGGCTCGCCCAAAGGTGGCAGCGACGACTCGTCGATCTGGCGGATGACATACTTGCCATCGCCGGCGGTCCTGATCGTGTAGACCGCATTGGGAGTCCGCACCGTGCCGACCACGATCCTGCTGTTCACCACCAGGGTCATTGTCCCCAGCTCCACGCCCTCGAGGCTGCCCCACAACGCATGACCGGAAGCTGTCGGCTCGACATGCTCGACTATGCCGGTGAAGACGACATCGTCAAACAGGTTCAGGACAAGCGTCTGAGGCGTCGAAGGCTGCCCAGTGGCGGGTCCCTTGGGGTCAATAGGCGGCTTCGTGACCTCGGCGATCTGTGCGAAGTCGATACCCACCAAGCGACTGGCGATAGTCTCAACGTCGGTGCTGAGCGGCGGGTCGCCCTCGACCTCGGAGAACAGGCCGGCTGTCTGGGCTTCGTCACTATCCGCGTCCGATGGTGCTGTAGGCACAGCCGGCTCAGGAGTCGAGGTCGGCGTGGACGTACCTGTTGGAGTAACCGTCGCCGTTGGGTCCGTTCCTTCCGCGGAAGCGGGCACATGCAAGTTGAACGGACTCGCAAGCGCCATAAACAGTATGACCACGAGCAACAGAACCGTGGCGATCCGCCACTTGGCGGTCGAGGGAAAGGTCAACATGGGTCCTGTCATTGGGCTGCGCACTCTCCGCCGCACATGCCCGCACCCTAGCGAATTGCTACGGTGACGCCATGTTATGTTCCAGGAAGTGGCTCGTCAACTCGCTGACAACCTGCAAAACGGCTGCAGTGGATTCCTAGCTGGAATGCTCAGACCACCAAACTGGACAAAACCAAGAACTTTCGTATTGAGGTTCCGCTTGGCGCTGTGATCTATGGACCCTCACACTGAGCGCCCCGACCACACTGCGTCAGCCTAGTCCCATCGAAACAGCCGCACGCCGGCGGCCACGCAGACCGCCACTACCACTCCCAGATAGGCGAAGGAGACCCATATGGGCGTGCCGATGGTCGTCTCCACCTCCCAGGTCCCACCCAGCCAGAGGTAGGTGAGCAGGTCATGGGAGTGCGTAAGCGGAAGCCAGTCGCCCACGGCGCGGAGGACTGCGGGGAACGTCTCCCTCGGACCGAATGACCCGCTGAGGACGAACATGGGTGCGAAGAGGACCAGCCCCAGTCCCAGCACCGTCCGTACGTTGCGGATGCGGGCCGTGACGGCTATCCCCAGTGCGGCAAACGCCAGGTAGGATACCAAGACTGCCAGCGCCACCATCGCCGCATTGCCCGCGAAGCGTATGTCGAACACCACCCACCCCACGACGAGCATGAGTGCGAGCGACGCCACTATGACGGCGGCTCCCACGGCCAGCGGAGCAGCTATGAGCGCCGAAGACGGCATCGGCGTGACCAGGTAACGCCGGAACGCCCCGAATTGCCGGAGCTGCACCAGAGCCTGCGGCAACGCGACGATGCCGAAGCCGGCGGTCACCCAGGCGATGTTGCCCGCCAGAAGGACGTCCCGCACGTGGAACAGATCAACGACTCCTGAGTCCTTGCTCACCTCGATCTCCGTGCCGCCCACCGAGAATCCCAAAGCCAGGAAGACGGCCAACGGCAGTATCACCGACATGAACATGGCGCCAGGCTCGCGCACCGTCATGAGCAGCTCCGTGTAGATCAGCCATCGCAGCGCCTTGGAGCTCATTCCATTCCTCCCCGCGTACCTTCGTTCGCGACTGCCAGAAAGTAGATGTCATCGAGGTTCACAGGCCGCGTCTCCACCACGCCTGGAGAGATCCCACTCTCGGCTAGAAACTCCGCAACGCTGCCCACGACGTTGCCATCCCCATAGACGTAGAAGCTAGTCTCCGCTGTGCGGACGTGGACGACGCCCGACAGTGTCGCCAGCCCGTCCGCTCCCATGGTCCCGAGGGGCGCCCTCGGCAGGACGACTCGCGCCGCCAGCCCCGAGTCGGCGATGAGCCGCTCGGGGGTTCCGCACGCCGCGACCCTGCCATCGTTCATGAGGAGCACCACGTCGCAGTACTCCCGCGCCTCCTCCATGTAGTGCGTGGTTGCCACGACCGTCATACCGTGGCTGTTCTGCCGCCTGAGGTACTCCCAGAACCGGAAGCGGTACTCGGGGTCGAGGCCGGTGGTGGGCTCGTCCAGGAACACGATCTCGGGGGCTCCCACAAGAGCCAGCGCGATGTTGACGCGTCGCTTCTGGCCTCCGGAGAGCGAGCCGTAGGTCTTGGAGACGCTGTCATCGAGCCCCAACTCGCCGGTGAGCTCCGTCAGGGAGACGGATGTCCGGTAGAGAGCGGCGAACAGGCGCAGCGCCTCCCGCACCTTCATGCTTGGGGGGACCCCTATCTCTTGCAGCTGCACTCCGATCCTGTGGACGAACTCGGCGCGGTCGGCTATGGGGTCCAGTCCATCGACGAGGACCGAGCCGTCATCCGGTTGACGCAGCCCTTCCAGGCACTCGATGGTGGTGGTCTTGCCTGCGCCGTTCGGACCGATCATGCAGAAGATGCTCCCGTGCTCTACGGTGAAGCTCACGTCCTCCACGGCCACCACGTCGCCGTACACCTTCCGCAGCGACGCCACCTGCACCGCGGGGCTCTCCGAAGGCTTCATGTTGGTGCACCTCCCATCGTCCCTCCGGCGTAGCCCGGAGACCAGGGGCAGGCAGGGGGCCTCCTTCGGACCCAGACTCGATTCGACATCGCAACCTACCCTACAGCCCCAAATCCCCCACCTAACCTTGTTGGTGTGGCCTTTGTGGTTCTACAGGACGTGTTCGTTGTCGACTCGGAGTCACATATGCTCAGATTGGGCCGTAAAGAGGATTTCCGCCGACGCTCCACACGCCATCTGTGTTCCATCACTCTGCGCTCTCTGCGACCCATCTCGTGGGTCTCCATCTCTCGAAGCACCCTGCAGAACCCTTCGTCCTTGTCCAGAACGCCAAGAGCGGGACTCGCTACACCGTCTTGACATACAAGGTTCCGTACTCGATACGGGGTTCAGCAGTATCAGAGAGTTAATTATCTGGCTGTTCGTCCAGCCCTGACCGCCTCTCCGCAGTCCGACGTGCCGCTCTACCGACGACCTCAACCCGGATACCTGTATTAGCTCCAAGTACGTCATCAGGCCGGACAGCGCGGTCATACCGGTGGAACCGTTCTCCTGTTGATACTGGAACGGCAGAACTCCTTGCTTCATAATAGGCGCACCTCGTTGGTAATGGCTTTGTCTGTCCAACAACCATCATAGCCCGCTTCACGGCGGGCTCCAACGAGGTCTCCCTCAATCTAGGTGGGGGATTTGGGCAGTTGCCATAATGTTTTGCATTACAAAGTAGTTTGTTTTGCAGTACTATCCCAGAGCACGATGAGTGTCAATACTTAGGAGACCGGGGCCGAAAGTCGCCCAAGCTCCTGGTGGAGCGAATTAGACCGACCGCGACACAAGACCGAGGGCCGGAAGGAGGGAGGGTTCCAAATGCCAAGACCGGACGGCGGGGATGCCGCGCTCACACCACAGGAGAGCTGGCAGACGATCAACGAGTCGATGGACAGGGCACGTAGCTCCATGTACGTCGCCGGAACGACTACGATACTGCTCCTCTGGGGCGTGATAGTGTCGCTGGGGCTAATCTCGCGGTACGCCCTAGAATCCTTCGCGCCCCAGTTCACGTCGCACAACCCGTGGATTAGCGCGCCGCTTTGGGGTGTCCTCGTGACAGTGGGGATGGTAAGCAGCGCCATCATAGGACACCGCGCGGGCAGCCGAGACGCGGCCGGAGGCGCCATTCGCAGCGCCGGCATCAGGGTGTTTCTCTTCTGGCTCGCGGTAGTGGCAGCGGCGTTTCTCGTCCCGGCGGTTGCGGGAATGTGGACTGAGGAAGCTGGAGACAAGATACCCCACGTCGCCATTGGCATAGTGGCGCTGGGGCATATCCTGTTCGGCATAATGCACCGCCCGGTGATAGCGGCGGTCGGCGCAGGGTTTGCGGTGGCGTACTACGTTCCCAGCTACTTGGCGGGAGATGCCGCACCGGTCGTGACGGCGGTTGCGTTCCTGGTAGTGGTTGTGCTGAGCGCGGCGTGGATTCGCAAGAGCGGCGTCCTGTGACCGACGAGGACATTGTTCTCAATGAGACCATCCACCAGTCCGCCCGGCTGCGAATAATGACCATACTGGTTTCCCAGCCCGAGGCGGACCGGCTCGCCTACGGATTCATCCAGAAGACGCTTGACCTAACCGGCGGAAACCTGACCACGCATCTACGCAAGCTCGAAGAGGCCGATTACCTGGTTATCACCAAAGAATTCGTGAATTCCAAGCCTCGGACATGGGTACAGGCGACGCCGGCGGGGCGACGCGCATTCGCGGAGTATCTCTCCAACCTGGAGAAGGCCCTGAACTGGCAGCATCGGACATAGACCACCAGAATGTACTGTGCCCATGACTCCACCTAACTGGACGAAATCAAGAACTTTCGCGTTGAGATTCTACTTGGCGCTGTAACGACCAGCGCTATCTCCCTCAGCTCAACTTCCGACGGAATCGTCAGCATCGAAACATTTGGGCAACGCTGGGGTGATGTCCCTCCACGAGCACGGCTACAGCTGTTCAGTGTTGCCCTGACTAGGAGTATGGCTATCACCATCCCTTGCAGGCGACAGTGAATTGGTTGCCGATGAGCCGACACCGGACAAGGTTGCTCAAGTCACTCAAGTTCACGATGGCCGGGATCACTGACCCTCACTATCTGCTACGCTTCTACGAGCCGTCGTCGGCTGAACAGACAGCGATACCGGCTTCCGCGTAGTCGTTCTTCGCCACGTTCGCCAGCGCGTCTGGCACGCAGGCATCGGCATTCCACGGGTTGCCGTTGAGGGCGATTTGGATCAGCGTATCCGCCAGGTCGCCCACACCGGCCGCGATCCTGGTGAACATGTTGTTGCCCAGTCCCTTATGCACTTCGTTGTGAAGCCACAGATACTTCAGGCTGTCTAGACCGCCCAGCGTGGCGGGAACCTCGCCGCTCAGGCTGTTGTTGTGCAGCCGCAGCCGTGTCAGGCTGTCCAGGTTACTCAGGTCAGGAATCTCACCCGTCAGCATGTTGTCCCGCAGGTTTAGGTCGTCCAGGCTGGCGGGCAACGTGCTCCCTGCCGGGATCGAACCCTCCAAATCGTTGCTGTGCAGCCACAGGAGCTTCAATCTCGTTAGACTGCTCATGTCCGGTATCGTGCCGCCGAACGGGTTTCTGTCGATGATCAGCCATGTCATGTTCGGAGGCAGCGTCGACGCCTCATGGACGCCGCCCGTCAGGTTGTTGTTTGCTAGCTTCAGCTTGTCGAGGCTCGTCATGCCGCTCAGGTCGGGTATCGAGCCGGTTAGACTGTTACCCCAGAGCCACAGTTCTCTCATATTGGTCATGCCGTTCAGCCATGTCGGGGTCCCTCCTGTCAGGCCACTGCCCTGAACCTTACTGCCATCTGCGTTGTAGTCTGCGTTGTTCGGCAGATACAACTCCTGCAACATGGTCGCGCCGCTCAGGTCCGGAATTGTACCGGTGTGACTGTTGCTGTGCAGGTTCAAAACTCGGAGGTTGCTGAGTCGTCCTAACTCAGCCGGGATCTCACCTGTGAGTCCGTCATTGCTGCGTAAGTTTAAATGGGTCAGCATGGAGAGGCGGCCCAGCACGGAAGGGATCGTACCGCTTAATCTCTTGCCAGGGAGGTTGAGTCGAGTCACGCGCCGTTGCGGCGTCCCTCCGAGCCCTACACCGTCCCACTGGGCAATGGGAGTATTCGCCGACCAGTCTAGCGACCCGTTTCCAGCCAGCGTGTCTCGGGCCTCAAGCAACGCTTCACAGTCGGAGATCAGCCCCGCGTTCGTCGCGTCGGCCACCGCGCCTCCGGCGACACAGACACTCGGCGTCGTTGGCATTCCAGTCACCGTTGCCGACCAAGGGCCTTCACCGCCGGCGTTCACGGCCCTCACCTGGATGTCGTACTCCGAATCACCTTTGAGCCCGGTAAGAGTGTATCGCAGATCGCCGTTGCCCTTGGTCCATACATCCTCCACCACCGTCCAGTTGGAATCTACCGTCTCGTCGGCAGCGGTCTCGATATAACGCAGATCGTAGGCGGAAATGTCAATCCCATCAGTCTCGCCGGGAGGGGTCCAAGTTACAATAAGCTGCCCGTCACCTGATGTGACATCACTAATATTCGGAGGGCCGGGAACGCGTCTTATCATGAGGGTGTAGATGTGAGTCGTCCGGCCGTCCAAAGATGTGACAACGATCATGATGTCGGTGATGGGGGTTTCCAGATCGACCTGATGACCGTCCATCGAACCGTCGACGTCCGTGATTTCATTCTCGTTCTGGTCTAGGAATCGGATAGTGGCGCCCTTCTCGCTAATGGGGGTGACAGTTACTCGCGAACTGCTCGTCAGCACGACGTAGTCGATTAGATAGGGATCAAACGCCGGTATCAGTGATCCCGGACTAATGGCGAGCGCGTCCAGCAGCACATCGCAGTAGGGCAGGCTAAGCTCGTCAAGGTCACTCGTCGACACGTCCCGCAGCGCCTCGGGGATGCACCCGGTCAGTTGGTTGCCGGAAAGGTACAACTCCTGAAGGCTCGTATGCTCGCCCAACTCCGTCGGTATCTCTCCGGTCAACTGGTTGTTGCGGAGGTCCATTTCGGTCAGCATGGACAGCCTGCCAAGTGCGGCCGGAATCGTCCCAGTCAAGCCTTGCTGTGGGAGGACAAGCCGAGTCACACGCTGTGGCGTTCCACTGAGACTGACACCGTCCCACTGCGACACGGGAGTGTCCGCTGTCCAGTTCAGCGATCCATCTCCCACTAGCGAGTCCAGTGCTTCGAGAAGAGCCTCGCAGTCGGCCACCAGACCGGGGTTGGAGGCTGCAACGGGCACCGCGCTATTGGTGGTGCAATTGCTCCCTTCTGCTGTTGTTCCCGTTGCGGTCGTGGACCAGGGGCCTTGTCCTACTGCGTTTACAGCACGTAGCTGGATATCGTACTGCGCATCGTCGGTTAGTCCTGTAAGGGCGTACTGGAGGAAATCACTGTCATAGGTCCATACATCCTGAACTACAGTCCAGTTAGCATCTAGGGTCTCGTCGTCGGTCTCGATATAGCGCAGATCGTAGGCGGTTATGTCCGATCCGCCGTCGCGCAATGGCGCATCCCACCCTACAACGAGTATGCTGGTCCTTGTGCTGTGAATCACTTGCGAGATGCTGGGAGCCAGTGGAGTGGTAACTTCACAATAGGGCAGGCCCAGAGAGTCGAGATCGTGGTCTGGCGCGTCTTGCAATTCCGCTGGGATGCACCCATTGACGCTGTTGTCGGAAAGATACAGCCTTTGCAGGTTGCCAAGGTACCCCAGTTCTACAGGTATCTTCCCTGTTAACTGGTTGCCATTGAGTGACAGCGATTGTAGGTCGGCGAGGTTGCCAAGCTCTGGTACAATCTCCCCGGTCAATTGGTTCCTACTAAGATCCAGCCCTCGAAGGTAGGAGAGATTGCCTAGCTCGGAGGGTATCTCCCCGGCCAGCCGATTGACATTGAGGTTCAGACCCTGCAGGCTGACAAGGTTGCCGAGCTCCGGCGGTACCTCTCCGGTCAACCGGTTGCTATAGAGTGACAGCCACTGTAAGTTGGCGAGGTTGCCCAGTTCCGGTGGTATCTCCCCGAACAACTGGTTGGGACCGAGAGCTAGCACTTCAAGATTGGTGAGATTGCCCAACTCCTTTGGAATCTCCCCTGTCAATCTGTTCCCACCTAGATACAACCCACGCAAGCTGGTGAGGTTGCCAACCTCGTGCGGAATCTTCCCAGAGAACCGATTCCGGAACCGATTCGGGCTGAGCCTCAGTTCGCTCACACGCTCCGGCATTCCACGGAACCTGACACCGTCCCATTCTGTGATGGGAGTATTTACTGCCCAGTTCAGGGTTGCGCTCTCGTCAAGCGTGTCCCGAATTTCAAGCAGAGTCTCGCAGTCGGAAACCAGTCCTGTGTTCGACCCATCAGCGACCGCACCATCAACTATGCAGACACTTACCGGTTCCGGTGTTCCAGTGAAGGGTGGCGACCACGGCCCATCTCCCGCAGCGCTTACAGCCCGCACCTGAAGGTCGTAGGGTATGCCCTCGGTGAGACCCGTCAAATGGTAATTTAGGGTGCCACTGCCAGTGGTCCACACATCTGACACAACCTTCCAGTTGGAGTCCACCTTCTCGTCAGACGAAGCCTCAATATAGCGCAGATCGTAGGAAGTGAAATACGAGCCGCGATCACGCAGTGGTGCGTTCCACTCAACTAGAAGTAAGCCTGTTCCTGCCCCTGCAATCACTCGAGAGATGCTGGGAGCTCGCGGAATCGTAACATCACAGTAGGGCAGGCTCAACTGTGAGAGATCCTTGCTCGGCACGTCCTGCAATGCTACTGGGATGCACCCCGAAAGTAGGTTGTCTCTGAGTATGATCAACCTGAGATTTGCGAGGTTTCCTAGTTCGGCCGGAATCTCTCCGGTGAACTGGTTGTAACTGAGGGTCAGGTATTCTAGGTCGGCGAGGTTTCCTAGTTCGGCCGGAATCTCTCCGGTGAACTGGTTGCTACTGAGGAAAAGGCGCTCCAGTTCGGTGAGGTTACCTAGTTCGGCCGGTATCTTCCCGTTCAACTTGTTCGAACTGAGATCCAGGAATTCCAGCTTGGGAAGGTTTCCTAGTTCGGCCGGTATCTTTCCGGTCAGCTTGTTGGCGTTGAGATACAGATCCTGTAACTTGGCGAGGTTGCCCAGTTCTCGTGGTATCTGGCCGGTCAATTGGTTATTATCAAGTCTCAGTGCCGCGAGGTTGGCGAGGTCGCCCAACTCTGCTGGCATCTCCCCAGTTAACTGGTTATTATCGAGACGCAGTGTCTGGAGGTTGGCGAGATCGCCCAGTTCCGCTGGTATCTCCCCTGTCAGCTGGTTCCCGCTGAGCCATAGCACTCGTTCCAGGGAACGAAGATTTCCCAGTTCCGGTGGAATAGGTCCGGTCAGGTCATTGTCATGGAGCGCCAACCACTCCAACTCCGTCAAACGTGATATCTCGCTCGGTATCGATCCTCCCAGACCCGACTGAGGAAGATGAAGTGTGGTTACTCGCTGCGGCACATAGCCGAGACCGACACCTTTCCAATCAGAGATGGCAGTACCTGCCGCCCAGTTTAGGGTCGCGCTCCCAACAAGCTCGTCCTTCAATTCAAGGAGAGCCTCACAGTCGGACGCCAGTCCAGTGTTCGTCGCATCAGTCACTGCACCTTCGGTTAAGCAGACAATAGGCGGTTCCGGTCTGCCAGTTACCGATTTCGACCAAGGGCCGTCTCCCTGTGAGTTTGCCGCGCGCATTTGAAGGTCGTACTCCGTGTCGTTCGTGAGACCGGCCAGTTGGTAACTGAAGGCGCCACCGCCCGCCGTCCACACGTTCTGCACCTCCTTCCAGTTGGAGTCCACCGCCTTGTCGGAAGAGGTCTCGACATAGCGCATGTCGTAGGCGATGATGTCCGAACCGCCGTCGCTCAATGGTGCTCTCCACTCTACAATGAGCAAGCCAGTCGCTGTTCCTGGAATAACCTGCCCGACTTTTGGGGGCTGTGGAATGGTTGGAGTGGTTGGCCCTGCACAGTTGGGTAGGCGTACGGCGTCGAGGTCGTTATGAGGCACATTTCGCAACCCTGCTGGAACGCAGCCTGAAAGCCAGTTACCTTTGAGATACAGATGTTCAAGGTTCGAGAGGTTAATCATTTCTGACGGGACTGGGCCGGTCAGGTTGTTGTTACTGAGGTCCAATGATTCAAGGCTGGAGAGGTTCCCCAACTCCGTCGGGATAGCGCCGGACAGTTGCAGATAGGACATGTCCATTTCAACGACCCGGTCGTCGACAATCGAAACTCCTTGCCATTTGCCGACAGAACGATGCATCCTCCAGTTAAGTGACCGATCCCCGCGCAGGATGTCCTTGGACTCCAACAGTGCTTCGCAGTCCGTGGCAATTCCCATGTTTCTGTATCCCAAAACTGCCGTGCTGTCAGGGCATACCCCTTCGGCTACAGCAATGGTGACCTTCATGGTGTCTGTGTCGCCTTCAGCATCGGTGGCCGTAAGGGCATAGATCGCCTCGCCGTCTCTGGCAGACGTAGACGAAGCACCAATCCGGGCTGGCGGGCCTGGGGTGAAGGTCACCCCATTGCTTGGATCGGGAGTCATGGAGTACGTTAGCAGTCCGTTGCCAAATGCCGCCCTCGGTAGAGGGCGGCTGGCAGCGACTCCTGCCTTGAATGTATAGGCAACGTTGTCGCGCCAGAATATCGGCGCATCTGTGTCGATGATAGTCAGCTTTACGCTCTCGGGCCCAGTGATCCCTAGGCTGCTGCTAGCGTCGCCAGACACCATTACACCCTTCTTGGATCCAGTAAACTCGAAGTCCCGAACTGCTTCAATTACTACAAACCGATCGCTCGCTGTCTGGCCCGCAGGAATGGTCAGTTGAGTAGGCCAATTCACCAAGACCGCTTCATTTGGCGACGCCGATACCGTGACTGTGGCTCTTTCACTCGACCTGTTGTCCAGAGTTGCTGTTACGAGGGTCTGACCCAAGCTACCCTCGATTTCATAAATCTCCTCGGGTGACAACGACAGCGTGACTTTTGGCGTAGTCTCGTTGTCGACGATCACCAGCACGACCGGCTTCGGTGTAATCACGCCCTGGTCGCTCGTGTTCGCCACCGTCGCCGAAACATTCACACTTACATCGCCCGTTTGATCGTCGTTATCGACGCCGGTGATCGTTACGGTGCCTACACTCACCGTCTGACCCGCCGGAATGGTCAGTGTCCTGTTCGAGCTCAGTGCGACGGCGTCAACCGACGATGCAGATACCGTTACTATTGTGTCCGCTCTCGATAGCCTATGCAGCGTTGCCGTCACTGTAGCGTGCCCTCCTGTCTCAGACAGCCAGTACTGTGACAGCGCGAGGCCTACCCTAGGCGTGGGCGAAGTCGAGCTCGGGCGGAAGTTCGCGGTGATCTCTCGCCTCTTGTTGAGGGTTCCCACGGCGTCGGCAGGCCCGTCGACACCTGTGGATGGATGGTCGGCTGGAACGCCCATTGGATCGCCACTGAAGGTATTGTCCGGATTCGAGAAGTACGGAATCCGTCGACAGCCTCTAACGCTCACACACTGTGTCGGATAAGCCATGATAGTGCGCCATCGGGCTGACGCAGGAGCGCCTGGCTCAAACATTCGCTGGTTCACATAGCCGTAGTTCGCCTCGCTCCCCAGTTCTGTTTCCGGGTACTCTCTTAACCAGCCAAACCTGTCGTGTAGTAGATGCATGTTGTGGCCTAGCTCGTGGGCAAAGGTCAAGGCTCCACAGTAGTGAGCTGTAAGGGCGAATCCTTGGGACTCGTTGAAACCAAGCCCAGAAGCTTGGCCACACAAATCGCTTACGCCGACCACAATATGGACGAGGTCTGCCGCGTAGAGATCGCGCAGTTCGTGAATTTGGTCCATATACCCATCCGAAGCAAATCGAAGCCTGTCAAGGTCTATGCGAGCTGCACCCGTTTCGAGGTAATCCACCTCTTCCCTTAATACCAGCCGGATCCTATGGATGACTCCGCTGTTCGCGTATGCCTGATTGGTCTCAGCGACGAATAGCTCAATCAGCGCCTCAATCGCGGCTCTGCCTCCTTCCCTATGCTTAGCCAAGGGTGTATACACCACCATGACGTCTATCTCCGAGCCGTCGTCAGGAGGGAAGTCGTCCACTTCGGCGCTAGCGTCTCGCGAGGGCAATGTGACTTCAAGCGGCTCCCCCAAGGGTGGTAGGGTGGACTCATCGATCTGTCGGATGACGTATGTGCCATTGCCAGCCGTCCTGATCGAGTACACCGCATCGGGCGTCCGTACCGTGCCGACGACCACGCTTCCGTTAACCACCAAGGTCATCGTCCCCAACTCCACGCCGTCAAGGGTGCCCCACAGTGCGTGACCCGACGCCGTCGGTTCAATGTGTTCGACCATGCCTGTGAACACAACATCGTCAAACAAGTTCAGCACGAGGGTCTTCGGCGGTGGGGGTTCCCCTGTGATGAGATCCCTAGAGGTAACGTCATACTTCGTGGCCTGGGAGAGTTGTCCAAAGTCGATTCCCACCAAGCGGCTGTCGAGAGTATCCACGCCGATGTTGGGCGGAGGGGCGCCATCGACCTCGTAGAAGAGTCCGTCTGACTGGGCCAAGTCGGCAACTCTGTCGGCGGGCACCACCGGCACAGGAGGAGTAGCGGTTGGCGTAGCAGTGGCTGTCCGCTCAATTTCCTGCGCAGCGATGGGGCTGTTCGGGGGTAATACCCCATCAATGCCAAGTAGCAGTATTATGCCAAGCAACAGAGCTGTGGAGGCCCTCCGCTTGATCAAGGATGGAGGCTCTGAACCGTGACTTCGCAACTTAGTTTATGAAGTTCTTTCTCGGATGCGTTTCTAACAATCAAATTCGTGTAAATACAGATACTTCGGGTCCGTAAGTTCGGCCAACTCAGCCAAAACGGTCCCGCTGAGTCCCCTCCTGTCGAGGTAGAGCCTGGTAATGCGCAACGGAGTTCCTTCTAGCGACGGGAAATTCTCTCCCACGGATGCCGTCCCAATTGGTGATGGGAGTGTTCTCCGACCAGTTCAGCAAACCCGTTCCTACAAAGGTGTCCCGCGCCTCAAGCGGCGCCTCGCAGTCGGAAATCTGACCGGGGTTGGCAACGTCGGCTACCGTGTCACCGGTGACGCACACGCTGATCTGCCGCGCCAGGGCCGCTTGGGACAAGGACATCGCCACCACGGCCAACAGCTCAGTCGCCGTTCCGAGAGCTACAAGTCTTCCGTGTCTTGCCATACCCTCCGAAGATTCCACCCGCAGGCCACGCCTTAAAACTTGTACGTACCGATCTGCGGCAGGATGATATCATCTATTGGACTATCTGTCTGTGCATTCCCCAAAATGCACAATTTGCCCTGCAAATGTGTGAGAACCATGGTGAAAGACCCTGAATCGCGCCGATGGCGTGCCAAACAGGTTGGCATGATGATGTGCGCCTACCGGCTTTCTTTCCGCACAGAGGGCCGAACCGGGCGACTCTCCCAGAGCGGCTTGCTCGACCTCATGGGACAAGTGGATGAGGAGTACTGGAAATTGCACGGTCGCTCGACCGTTGCGCGGTGGGAATCGGGGACTACACTTCCAACGAGAGAGCGGGTCGAGGTGTATGGTGAGGCACTCAATCTGTCGCCTGCAGAGAAGGAAGGCCTGATCCGATTGGCCGGCTTCGACCTGGACGACAAACAACGCACTGGACGATCGCAAGCACTGGAAGAGCCAATAGACACCGTGGTTGAGGAGTCCCTCGGTGGCTCCCAAGACGACGGTTCTGAGGATATTGTGGGCTGGAGCGAGGACGAATCTACGTCCTACACTGGGGAATCTACAAGGTTTGTGCTCTTACGGTTCCTTTTGCCCGCTTCATACATCACGGGTGCCGGCCTCGTCATGGCGTGGTTTGGTTGGAACAGCACTTGAATTCTGACATTGTACCCGGGATTTCCCATATGGGGAGTCTTCAGGCTCAAAGGGCAGCCCAAACGAGATGATGGCATGATATTCGGGTCCTGCAAGGCCAGTCAATCTCCGGTCTATCCGATAAGGGATGCGATTCTTGCCGTGAACCATGCTTCTTGTCCATCTTTGTCGTCTTCGTGTCCCCCGCCAATGGGGTGAAAGCGCATTGAAGACAAGCCGACTCCCTGGAGCGCTCTCCCTCTTGGCTAGATCGTGGTTGTACCCTCCCTCAACTTGGCACCGGCGATAACCGGCCGATACGATCCAACACTCCCTTGAACAACCGTCGAGGAACCGACACCTCGGATAACTGAAAGATCAATCGCCGGGAGTGCCGCACCAGACGGCCTCCCATCTTGATCAGCTTGACCTGCACGCTCCGCAGCGACCAGTGCTTGACGGCCTTGGGCAGACACAGCCGGCGAAGGAAGTTCCCAAGGTTGTACGCCAGAATGAACAGAGACAGACGCACCCGGTTGGCCACGAACCGATGGCACGACAGCCGAGTCCAGTTCAGCGCGTACTTCCCTTCCTTGATCCACTGCTCGGCCGTCCCACGACCATTGTAGAATCGCACCACTCCTTCGTGGCCAGCTGTCATGTTCGTGACGATGAAGCCCACCCGAGGGAACAGCTCTCCCCTATACCACTCAACCTTGGCCACCACCCGCCGAGCGCGGTCCCAACTCTCAGCACGATACCAGAAGTCGTCGTATAGGATCACCGGACGTTTCGGCGGCCTCCCCACAGGTCGTATCAGCAAGGGAGCGATCTTGTATTGCAGTACTTTGTTGCTCGGCAGCCGTATGGCGTAGAAGACTCGCCGCTCCTCCAGGTACTCATAGATGTCCGGCTTGGCGAATGCGGCGTCCGCGCGAAAGTACCGGCGCACTCCTGTCGACCCGTAGCGAGACAGGATCGGATCCAATACATCACGCCACCTGTGCGCGCTATGTACGTTCCCCGCACGGAGCATCGCGCCCTCGCAGTCACCGAATTGGTTGAACACGAACAAAGGGTGATAGCACATGCTCCCAAAGTGACCGTTGTACGACGCTCCCTCCTGTTCTCCATGAACCGGACTCTCCGAACTGTCCATGTCCAAGATCACCCGCCGGTGCGGCGTGCGGGACATAGCTCCGTCCATCCACTTAGCGTTCAGTCGGCCCAACCCTTCCACGTTGCCGTCTTGGGTGAGTACCTCGGTCTCGAACCGGCTCATGGTGTTGGTGCTGGCGGCCGGTCTCTCAGGACCACCTCGCCATCCAACGATGATCCGCATCGTCGGATCGTCGGCCAGCCGTTCAGCGTCGTTGGTATCCTCGTAGCCTGCCAGACGACTGTACACCGACTGCCTGAGAAGGCCCACCAGACTTGACGAAATCAAGAACTTTCACGCTGAGGTTCAGGCTCGCGCTGTGATTGGCGTGCCACCGTCTACACCGACGACTATGGGGGTTACCCCAAATTGCGGGGCTTCAACCACACAGTGGAGCATCACGCGAGACGCCAATTCATGGTCGGAGTTGCCCACACCAACGCCATCGAGAGTCTCTGGGCGACGCTCAAGCGCTGGAACATGGGGACGTACCGCTGGTTGAGTGCCAGGCACTGGGGCGGTATGCGACGGAAATTGCCGCGCCAACAATACGATGGGGCCGATATTGCCGACCAGGTTAGGCAACTGATGCGGAGGATGGGCGAGAAGCGCCTCCGGTATGCCGACCCCGTGGCGTAAAGAGGGGAGGAGATGTCAAACAGGCCGCTCGGAATACTTGTGGCGCTGCTACTCGCAACTGTCGCCTTGCTGCTCGGTTCGTATACGTGGTTCCTCGCGCCGCCCACACACTCAACGTCGCTCCCTGGTGAAATCCCCTGGCAGGAGGTGCTTTTGTTCCTGTCGGCGATCCTCCTATGGTACGCGGGTGTGACCGCTATCTACAACTTGGGGGGCCGCGATAAGGTCATCTACGCTTGGACGCTGGTCTTTACGGCGCGGGCATCGCTGGCTATTTCTACGCGGTAACTCGTGTATGACGGAGCGGTGGGCGCGCGTATGAACGTCACCTGGTGGCGGGTGGGCGGCGCGGCGCGTTTGACAGGCTACGGGAAACCTATTATTCTACCAGCGTATCCAAATCTAACTGCTTGCCATAGAGCCATAGTCAGCCGGGAAAACTCGTCAGGTCCCAGCAGCCCAGCAGGAAAGGGAGGACTTGGAATGAATGGACAGATTTTGGATTACTCCCCTCAAACCAACTCGGGATTGATCGCGGGGGATGACGGCAACCGATATAGCTTCGTTGGAGCCGAATGGAAAGACCAAGCCATTCCCAACCGGGGAATGCGGGTGGATTTCGAGGCGCAGGGCGGCGATGCCGTAGCCATCTACCGTGCTGTGTCGGCCTCCGGCGCCGGGATTGGCGGTGCCCTTGAGGGCGTGATGGGCTCCGAGAAGACCAAGGTGGTTGCCGGGCTGCTGGGGATATTCCTTGGTTGGGCCGGCGGCCACAAGTTCTACCTGGGCATCAAGAAGCCCGCAACAATACAGTTGGCAGTTGGCGGCGGTGGCTTGGTATTGGCTATAGTTGTGGGCAATATATTCATAGCTTTGGGGATTTTCGGCATTGGCGTATTCATTGGGTTATTGCTGTACGCGATTGGCTATATTGCTCTGATGGCGGCCGGTGTGCTTGGGCTGGTGGAAGGTATTATCTATCTGACCAAGTCCGATGAAGACTTCCAGAGTATCTACGTTACCGGCCAGAAACAGTGGCTTTAGGCGGACCCGAGCGGCACAACTGACGGCGCAGGCGCGGCGCTCCCGGGTAGTCTCGGGGGTGCTGGTGTTAGATTAGACCAAGCCTCGGGCACACTAAGGCGATCGACCCACGCAGCATGGCCACACTTTTCCTGTACCCCTTAGTCCTACGAATCGGCCTGCTCAGCTTATCCCTCAACACCGAGTGTAGCCCCTCATTCCTGTTCACAGCTCCACCCTTGCCAATTACGTGCTGGTCATTGGGCAGCCAGTTATACACCCTGTAGGCGTCAGTGTGGTATTGCTCCGCTTCTGGCAATCTCTCGTATAGCCGCAGGTAAGTCCCCTCTGTACGGTCTCCTACCTGAAAGTCCACCCACCTTCTCCCGTTCTCTTCCTCTACCACCGCGGTCCACACCCACACATCCCGCCTAATCCCCCGTCGGCGGGCTCCCACGTAGGTCCACATCTCATCCAGAGATATGAGTGTTGGCAATGACCCAACGCGGCTCTTTCGCCGCCTTGCCTCCATCTAAGAATATTCCATGCCATACAGGTGTACAGCTGCAAGGTAGGCGGGCGGATGCCGCGCCCGTCAGCCGCCCGCCGACGCCGTCAACCCTGCGCCTGCCCACACCAGCCAGCGCCACGCCTATTGCTACCAGAGACCTTATCGCCTAGGCCAACAGGAGCGCCACGAGGTCCTGGGGTGGTGGATGAGGGAGTTGGAGAAGGGGATGTGCGGCACTCCCATCCATTGCAGGCAGGACCCCAACAAGCGCACTATAAGGGCTGAAGCGCATATTGAGAACCCTCTGCCGATTTGATGTAACTGTTCCGGCCCGGGTTTCCCTGTCCCCTGGTCTCTCTGGGGTGGCTGGCGAGGAGCATGGGAGCGCCTCACGCGATGGTGAATGCGAACAGCGAGGGCGGTGGTGGAACGGTGTTGGGGAGTCCACTAACCGAGGGCTACGCGTGCAAGACGGGGCGGGAAGTGAGCCTACGGCAGTTCTGCCGGGGTCGTCGTAGGCCTATCGGAGGTACCTGTCGCCAAACTGGACAAAATCGAGATCCTTCTCCTTGAGGTTTCGTGCTGGACCTGTAATCAGGCCCATAATCGTAGAACAACAACACCGGTCAGCAAACCAGTTGGAGACATGGTAGGGTCCCAGTTGGCTGTTTAGAGCAGCTGGATTCCCTGCGCTATCGAGCGCACGTGGTGCTAGCCGGGCGTGGCGCAAGCAGACCTGCGAGGGATAGGAAGGAAGGGGACCTATGGATAGTGTCTTGGCAACGCTGGCGGCCCTTGTCGTCATTGGTCTGTTGTTCGCGCTGGACCCTGGCGGGGCCATCGCCGAGAGTGGCTTCCCCGATTACCGGGAAATGGATTGGACGCAGCTCACGGCCTGGGGCTTCCGGACAATAGGCGTCGGCGTCGGGCTGCTGCTCTTTCTTGTGCTGTGGCTGTGGCCCAAGTACCGGCCCCCGCAGGGGACCGAGGCGCATTGGCGCTCATCGTACCCGGCAACCCCGCAGTCCGGTACACTGCCGGCGGCAGCGGTATCGGTGCTGGAAGGCCATTGGATATTGAGCAATACGCTGTTGGCCTCCGTCATCGAGATGTGCCAGCGCGGCACGCTCCGGTTGGAGGGCGTCAGAACGGGGAGCGGCTTCCTATACCGGCTGTCTCAGCAGGGTCCCGTCGTGTATGACTGGGAGCGGCTCATCTGCAACAGCCTGCCGCCGGGCCCCACAACGGTCGAGGCGCTGCATGACCGGTTGAAGAAGCACGAGGATGCCATCGGCGACAAGTTGGGAGAGTTCCTGCAACACCAGGGCCTTTTCGATGACAACCCGGTGCGTGTAAGGCGGGAAAACTCCGGGGATGCAGTCGAATGGGGAATGTTGGCCGGGGCTCTTATGGGCGTCGGCAGCGGGCTCTGGCTGGCTCTATGGCTGTCCCAATGGTGGGCGAACGCCTTGGTCGGCGCGTTCATAGGCTTCATGTACATGCTGTTTGCGCCGTCGGTGCAGACGGGTATGGTGCCGCCGACGCAGAGGGGTGCACACGAAAAAGGTCAGTGGCTTGGCTGGAAAAAGTCCCTTGCCGGATCCGACTCGCCTTCCCCCCGGGACCAACCCGATTCCATGTTGGCCTATGCCGTAGGGCTGAATGTGGCCCAGCCATGGCTGGACGTCTCGGTCTCGGCTCCGCTGTGGTTCGGCTCCGGCCAGGCATCCTCCCTTCGGGGTCCCGACCTGGACGCAGCCTATCACGGCTTTATGCACTCGGTAGAGTGGTACCTGAGCGGCCGGTCTGATAAGGCGGCGGACGCGGCTTCCTGGCTGAAAGAGTCGGAACAGATCGAATTGGGGCTGTGGAACACCGAGCAGGCTGAAGGAACGGCGAAGAGCGAGGGCGGTGTCGGAACGGCGTATGAGAGACCACAGACCGAGGGCGTCACACCTGAAGCGCAGGCCCGAGAGGGAAGAGCGGCAGATGCCCCGGGTTCGCCGCTTGACTATCGGACGTACCGGCCTCCGGGACAGGTGGAGGAGCCGAAGGGCGGACGGGGCTGGGGCGGTTGCTTCATGTGGGCGGTCGGCCTGCTGGGCATAGGGGCCCTGGTCGTGGCGGTGCTGGTGGGCATCAACCTGGCCTCACCGGCCGTCGAGCCCTGTACGGTGGACTCTCCGGCCATCCTGCCACACGGGCAGCTTCTCGTGGTCCTTGATCTGCTCCTGGACGAGTGCGTGAGCGTTGCCGGAGACGTGGTGTCGCGAGACATCGGCGAGCTGGTGGTGGAGATCGACAGGGGAGAATACGTGCAGCGAGTGAGGGTCCGTGGACCGGCGGATGCCTTCGAGCGGGTCTCCGTAGGTGAACGCGTTCACGTGGCTGGACGGATCGGGGAGCATGAGGACGGGGGATACGTGGTGCATCACGGAGTGGACCGCGGGTGGTGGCGCAATCTCCGGGAGAACCTTCCGGGGGACGTTCTCACGCCCTAGAGCCGCACAATCGCCCTAATCCCTCACCGCCTGACGACGTCCTAGGGGTCGCTTCTCGACGCCTTCCGTTGAGGGCTTGGTCTAGGATGTTGAAGGCCCGGTCGATGCCCAGGTGCTCCACCCAACTGGACTCGAACCAGCCAACATTTCCCAACGCTGTGGGGCAAAGTGTCCGCCGAATTGATCTGCCCGGCTATACCGAGGTACAGGGCCACGGAGTACTCCGGCTTCTGTAGCTCCGTTAACCCAAATCCCCCACCTAGATTGAGGGAGACCTCGTTGGAGCCCGCCGTGAAGCGGGCTATGATGGTTGTTGGACAGACAAAGCCATCACCAACGAGGTGCGCCTATTATGAAGCAAGGAGTTCTGCCGTTCCAGTATCAACAGGAGAACGGTTCCCCCGGTATGACCGCGCAGTCTGGCCTGATGACGTACTTGGAGCTGATACACGTGTCCGGGTTGAAGTCATCGGTAGAGCACTGCGTGGGGCTGCGGAGAGGCGGTCAGGGTTGGACGGACAGCCAGATAATCAACTCTCTGATACTGCTGAACCTAGCAGGCGGCGAGTCGGTGTCCGATCTGGACGTTCTGGACAAGGACGAAGGGTTCGGCAGGGTGCTTCGAGAGATGGAGACCCACCAGATGGGTCGCAGAGAGCGCAGAGTGATGGAACACAGATGGCGTGTTGAGCGACGGCGGAGTGTACCGTCGGAGTCTGTAGTGTTCCGGTACCTGGCGGGATTCAATGACGCCGACGAGGAGGCGAAGCGGGAAGCTCACCGAGCATTCATTCCTGCACCCAGCGAAGGGTTGAAGGGACTGGGGAAGGTCAACGCCGAGTTGGTGGGCTTCATACAGAGCCGTTCGCCTCACACGGAAGCCACGCTGGATATGGACGCCTGCCTGGTGGAGACGCACAAGCAGGAGGCACTCTACAGCTACAAGAAGTACAGAGCATATCAGCCGCTAACCACCTACTGGTCGGAGGCCGACCTGATCGTGCATTCGGAGTTCCGAGACGGCAACGTTCCTGCGGGCTATCAGCAGTTGCGCGTGTTGACCGAAGCGCTGAGGCAACTGCCTGCGGGGGTGGAGAAGGTGATGCTGAGGTCGGATACGGCGGGGTATCAGCAGGAGTTGCTGCGCTACTGCGCCGAGGGGAGAGACGAGCGGTTCGGGGTGATCGAGTTTGCGGTAGGGGTTGACGTGACCGTGGAGTTTCGCCGTGCGGTGTCCGAGGTTGCTGAACACGAGTGGCGGACGCTGTACCGGAAGGTGGGCGAACATAGGGTGGATACGGGTCAGCAATGGGCTGAGGTGAACTTCGTGCCCAACTGGATAGGGCACTCCAAGAACAGCCCCGAGTATCGGTTCATAGCTATCAGGGAGCGGTTGAACGAACAGCCTCTGCCGGGAATGGAGGCGCAGTTGGAGTTGCCCTTCCCGGCGATGGAGTTGTCCGGTCGGGGTTGGCACAAGGTCTTCGGAGTGGTGACCAACCGGACGCTTGCGGGAGATGAGTTGATCTGGTGGTCGAGGCAGAGATGCGGCAAAGGCGAAGAGGTTCACGGTGTTCTCAAGAGCGACTTGGCCGGGGGCAGGATGCCGTCGAGGCTGTTCGGGGCCAACGCCGCATGGTGGGCGATAACAGTGCTGAGTTTCAACCTGAACTCCGGTATGAAGCGGCTGGTGTTGGGCCGAGAGTGGGTGAGCAGACGACTGAAGGCAGTCCGGTTCACCCTGATCGCCCTTGCTGGCCGTGTGGTGCGTCACGCCAGGCGACTGATCATCCGCCTGGCCCGTGGGCATCCCTCATACGAGTTGCTACTCAGGGCGCGGGAGAAACTACTGGCGCTGGCTGCCGAGCCCTGAGCGTAGGCGACCTGTGCCGGAGCATCAGTTGAAGGCGACTCATCCGAGTTGCCGTGTCGGGTCATGCCTTCCTTGGCCTCGAGAGAGCCGCCATTGGGCATGTGGGCGCTCCACTACTCTCAAAAACGTCGCCCGAAACCCTCTCTACGGCCCAATCTGAGCATATGTGACGCCGAGTCAACAACGAACACGTCCTGTAGAACCACAAAGGCCACAACAACAAGGTTAGGTGGGGGATTTGGGTAAACGTCCTCACTTGCTGTGAAGGTGGATCTATGCTCGACTACCCATAGGATGGTTGGGAACCCCAAGACCGAGGATGCACTTTGTAGCAGAAATTTAGTAGCTGACGAGATCAGTCGCGCCACGTCCGAGTCCCAAAGACGAAACCCTGTCTACGGCACCTCGAGAGATTTGTTCCATCCGCTGTCACCCATCACATAGTCAGCCCACTTCTGCATGAGCACTCGGCGTCGCTCGTACAGGTCCGAGCGGGCGTAGGCCTGTTCAGTCGAATTGCCCAGGGTGTGAGCAAGCGCGGCCTCCCCCACGGCCCACGGCGTATTTGTCATTTCCATGCTCCAGTTCTTGAAGCTGCTGCGAAACCCGTGAACAGTGCTTCGTTCGGCAAGGCCGGATGAACCTAGTAACATCGTGAGCGTCATGTTGCTTAGAGTCCCTCCACGCTTCAGCGGTGACGGAAACACGAAGCCGGACTCACCGCGCAACAGGTATGCCTGATCCAGTACGTTGATGGCCTGCTCACTGAGGGGGACTCGATGCTCAAGGCCAGCCTTCATGCGCGACCCCTGTATCCGCCATGTCCTCGCCTCCAGGTCGATCTCGTCCCAGGTTGCACCCCTGGCCTCCCCTGAACGGGCCGCCGTCAACACGAGGAACCGGAGACAGAGTTTGGATGACAAGGACGCACCGGACGCTTCGACGGTCTTGAGCGCTGCTCTGACCTCCTGATAAGGTAGTGAACGGTAGTGCTCTCTGACGTGCGGCATTGTGGGTAGTGCGCCGTCTATGACTTCCCCAGCAGGATTGTGGTCGATAAAGCCATGAGACATGGCCCAGCGAAAGACCATTCTCGTTCTCTGCCGGACCCGGCGCGCGCTCTCCGGCTTTGTCGTCCATATCGGCTGGAGAACCGCCAGCACGTCGGTCCGGTCTATCCTGTCTACGGGCATGTCGCCAATGACAGGGAAGGCGTGGCGCTCAAGCATCCGCAACCAACTCTTGGTATGCTTCCCGCTCCTCCAACGTGGAATGTTCATCTCGTGAACGGTCTCTGTAGCTTCTCTGAACGTTGCTATGGTGGGCTTACGCTTTTCTGCGATGGGATCAAGCCCGGCAACAATGGCCTTTCGGTTGTCCGCGCATCGTTCTCGCGCTTCAGCCAGCGAAACAGCGGGATATCCTCCCAACCCGATATCACGCCGGCGGCCATGTACCACCACACGCTGAACCCAGGACTTGGTTCCCGTGGCCGTGACATTGAGAAAGAGGCCATCGCCATCACCGTAACGGCCCTTGTCACGAAATGCCTTGATCTTCGTCGCCGTGAGCTTCGCCATGTGCTCTCTCTCGTCTCAAATAATCCCATACATTCCCACATATAACCCCACACTATGCGTGCGATTGTAAAGGATTCGATGGGAAGGCACAAGAGTTACGGGAGGCCAAAACAGCTATGAATACAAGGGAAGGTGGAACCACTTGAGCACTGGTTGGAGAACCATAGTGCTTCGAAGTGAGGAATCTAAAGTCCTTCTCATCCGGCCCTCGTCCGTAGCCGCGCCGACCCCATGACGACGGCACAACACGTCCGAACCCACCCTGTGATCGGCAAGACGGGCGTGGGAGTCGGTTCTACAAACGTCTCCGAAAGCCGGAGACAATTGGAGAGGATGTCGCATGACCTTGATCCTGCGGACCGGCTATACGCGCCCGCCCGCCTCGCATACCCCCCCGTTTGACCCTGCGCGAGGCCGTTGGTACACTCCCCCGCATTCCATTGACACCCTGCGGAGGACGCCATGAACCAGGTCTCGGAGCGGGCGCGACGGCTGTACGACGACGCCGTCGTCATCGACGGGCTGAACGTGAGCAACTGGGACAGCGACGCGGTCTACGAGAGCCTCAACGACGGTGGCGTGGCCGCGATCAACTCCACCATAGCCACGTGGGAGAACTACCGCGAGACCCTCGACCACGTATCGAGATGGCTGGCACGGTTCCGCGAGCGCTCAGACCGCATCCTCCAGATCGAGACCGTCGACGACATCCACCGCGCCAAGCGCGAGGGCAAGACCGGCGTCATCCTCGGCTGGCAGAACACCTCCCCCATCGAGAACCGTCTCGACCGCCTCGAGCTCTTCCATCGCCTCGGCGTCCGCATCGCCCAGGTCACCTACCACGAGCGCAACCTCCTCGGAGACGGCTGCATGGAGCGCCAGGACGGCGGCCTCACCAACTTCGGCGTCGACGCGGTCAAGGAGATGAACCGCGTTGGAATCCTCATCGACCTCTCGCACGTCGGCATGGCCACCACCATGGACTCCATAGAGGTCTCCGACAAACCCGTCGCCATCACCCACGCCAACGCCAAGTCGTACTACGACCACCGGCGCAACAAGACCGACGAGGCGATCAAGCTCATGGCCGAGAAGGGCGGCGTCATCGGCTCGACCTGCATCCGAACCTTCCTCAAGAACTCCTTCACCTCGACCCTCGAAGACTACCTCGACGCCATCGACCACCTCGTCCACATGGTGGGCGTCGACCACGTAGCCATCGGCACCGACCATACCCAGGACCAGCCCGACGAGTTCTGGCGATACATTGGCTCCCAGCAGGGCACCAAGTTCCCCTCCACCTTCACCCAGGTGGATGAAAAGCCCAAACCCTGGCGGGACCTCTACCCCGACGAGCTCGAGACCCCCGCGCAGTTCCCTGTCATGTCCGAGGCCCTCCTCAACCGCGGCTACTCCGACGAAGAAGTCCGCAAGATACTCGGCGGCAACTGGCTCCGCCTCTTTGAAGACGTGTGGGTCGAGTAACGACCTTACTGAGAGGGCGCGTGCTCATCACTCCGAATACGGGGGCACCTCTAGTACTCAGTCAACTTGAATATGACGAACAGGCAAATGCCGATTTATCCCCTCTCCCATCGTGGGAGAGGGCTAGAGCCTGCCCCGTACTCGATACGGGGGTGAGGGCGAATCGTAATATCAAAACCATGTTGACATGGTACTAGCGTAGCCTAACCGCCCGTCATTCCGACCGCCCCCCTACCCACTGTCATTACCCTGAAAATAGCCCCGTGTGACATCCTCATCCGCCATTAGTACGAAAATGACCGACACAACCATCAAATCGTCATTCCCGCACTCACACCCGTCATTCCTGCGAAGGCAGGAATCCATCCCCCGGCCCCTAACCACCGATGGCATGACGAGGGAGACAAAACCCCATTGTCATCCCTCGGTGTGCAGACGGCAACCGACATGAGCGATTACCCTGAAAATGACCATGCGCACTCCCAACCGTCATTCCCGCGAAGGAACGTCTCCGCGCCCTCTGCGGTGAATCCACCCCGCTCCAACATCCCTCGCCTTGAAACGGAAGATATCGTCCTATTGCTTTCAAAGGATTGCGGGAGCAAGGCCAGGAAGCGAAGCGTGGCCCTTCGAGGCGCGGGATTTTGCTCCGCTTGACACCTTAGAAACAATAGTATAGTGTTGCACGCGGGATCGCCCCTACCGCTTCGGTTGGGAAACGTGTACTATTGTACTCCGTGAGCGCAGGGCCCCATAGTTAAGAAACGATCGGTCGACGGTTCCGTCTAACAAATCTGAAGGTGGTGGCGCATGGCAGAACAAGTTGCCGTAGACGCAGCGCAGGCGCAGCTCGACGAGGAAGAATTCACCGTTGCCACGCAGTGGCAGCTGATGTGGTGGCGCTTCCGAAAGCACAAGCCCGCCGTATTCTCCGGCATCCTCCTCGCTGTCTTCTATCTGCTCTTCCCACTAGCCGAATTCCTCGGCACCGGTGACCCCGCCCGAATATCGGAGTCCTACCACCTCCTCCGCCCCCAGGTTATCCGGTTGTTCGACGGAGCCTCCTTCCGTCCGCACGTCAACGGCCTCGAGTCATACCGCGACCCACAAACCTTCCAGCGAAAGTACGAACGCCTCCCCGACGTAAAGATTGACGTTGGGTTCTTTACCGAGGGCTTCGACTATAAATTCCTCGGCTTCATCAAGACCAACCGCCACTTTATCGGCTTCACAGACCCAGCCGTCTATGAGGAACGTCCCTCGATCTTCATTTTGGGCAGTGACGACGTGGGACGCGACTCCTGGTCTCGTCTCATGCTCTCGAACCGCGTTTCACTCTCCATCGGACTCCTCGGCGTGGCGATATCGTTCGTCTTCGGAATCGTAATGGGCGGAATCTCCGGCTACTACGGCGGATGGATCGACACCCTCATCCAGCGCATTATCGAGGTCATGGGAGCAATTCCCACCCTCCCCCTGTGGATGGGCCTTTCCGCCGCCGTCCCACAGCACTGGACCGTCCTCCAAGTCTACTTAGCCATCACGGTCATCCTTTCAATATTCGGATGGACCGGCATGGCCCGCACCGTCCGCGGCAAATTCCTCGCCCTGCGTGAGGAAGACTATGTCATGGCCGCGCGCATTGCCGGCGCCTCCGAAAGTCGGATCATGTTCCGGCACATGCTCCCCGGCTTCTACAGCCACCTTATCGCCGGCATGAGCCTCTCCATTCCTAGCATGATTATCGGGGAAACCAGCTTGAGCTTCCTCGGTCTGGGTCTGCGACCACCCGCCGTCAGCTACGGCATTATGCTGATTCAGGCGCAAAACCCAACCGTCGTCGCGTTGTACCCTTGGCTGATGTTCGTCGCTATCCCCGTCATCGTCGTGATCCTTGCATTCAACTTCTTGGGTGACGGTCTGCGAGACGCCGCAGACCCATACGGCAAGTAATACAGAGCGAGCATATGACTACCCAAACAAACGGTTACACACTAGCGGAAGACGCCGTAGTTCAGATCAACGATCTGAAAATCTACTACCCCACCGACGAAGGCGTCGTGCGGGCGGTCGACGGAGTCGACTTCGAAATCAAACAGGGCGAAACCCTCGGCGTGGTCGGTGAGAGCGGCTGCGGCAAGAGCACCGTCGGTCGAGCGATCCTCAACATCATCGACAAGCCGGGGCGTGTCGAAGAAGGAGAGATCCTTTGGCGTCTGCCCGACGGCAGAGAGATCGATATCACCACCCTCGACCCCAACAGCAGACTCATGCGCGCCATCCGCGGCGCGGGCATTGCCCTCATCTTCCAGGAGCCGATGACCTCCTTCAGTCCGCTCCACACGGTGGGAAACCAGGTCGGCGAGGCGATCAGGCTCCACACCGACCTTTCCGAGCAAGGCATCCAGGACCGTGCCATCGAGCTGCTGCAGATGGTGGGCATACCGAACGCCGAACAGCGCCTCAAGGAATACGCCTTCCAGTTGAGCGGCGGCCTCCGACAGCGCGCCATGATCGCAATGGCCCTCTCCGCCGAGCCTCAGTTGCTCATTGCCGACGAACCCACAACCGCACTCGACGTGACCACGCAGGCACAAATTCTCGAGCTTCTGGGACAACTGCAGAAAGATACCGGCATGGCCGTCATCCTCATCACCCACAACTTGGGCGTCATCGCCGAAATGGCCGACCGCGTCGTCGTCATGTACCTCGGCAGAGCCGTCGAGTCCGGGCCCGTCGAGGATATCTTCTACAACCCGCAACACCCCTACACCCAGGGACTGCTCAGGTCCATACCCAGCATCTATACCAGGAGCGTGGAGCGCCTCCCCTCCATTCGCGGCACCATCCCGCACCCCTTCAACAGACCCTCGGGATGCACATTCCGTCCCAGGTGCCCGAACTACATTGAAGGCGTCTGCGACCGAAACGTCCCCGTCTTCCAAACCCTCGAGGGGACCAACCAAATGGTAAGTTGTTTCCTTCATCATCCCCCGGAAGAGGTAGGTACAAGTGGCTGAGGAGACTATCGACCAGACCGAAAGTTACATAGCTGAACGACGTAACATTCTTGACGTGCAAAACCTCAAGAAGTACTTCCCCATCACCAGGGGATTCCTCAAGAGAGTTATAGGTCACGTCCGAGCCGTTGACGACGTCAGCTTCACCATCCAGCAGGGCGAAACTCTCGGCCTCGTGGGAGAAAGCGGCTGCGGCAAGACCACCACCGCCCGCTGCATCATGCGCGCCATCGACCCCAGCAGCGGGGAAATCCTCTACCGCACCGAGGACGGACAGGTCCTCGACATCGGGGCCATTGGCAAAGGACCCCTGCGAGAGCTCCGCAAAGACATGCAGATGATCTTCCAGGACCCCTTCACGTCCTTGAATCCCCGCATGTCCCTGTTGGACATCGTCGGCGAGCCTCTCCTCGTTCACGGCGAGCGCAGCATGAGGACCCGTTCCGAGCGCGTCGCCGAGCTGCTGCGACTCGTAGGACTCCGACCCGAATACATGCGCCGGTTCCCCCACGCCTTCAGCGGCGGCGAGCGTCAACGCATCGGCATCGCCAGAGCTCTCGCCCTCAACCCCCGCCTCGTCGTCGCCGACGAGCCCGTCTCCGCCCTCGACGTATCCGTCCAGGCCCAGGTCATCAACCTGCTCTCCGACCTCCAAGAACAGCTCAGCCTCACATACCTCTTCGTCGCACACGACCTCAGCGTCGTCCGACACATCTCCGACCGCGTCGCCGTCATGTACGTCGGCAAGATGGTCGAACTGGCCGATACCGAGGAGATCTTCGCCAATCCCAAGCACCCCTACACCTCGGCCCTCCTCCAGTCCGTGCCCATCCCCGACCCCAAAATCCGCAAAGAGACATTCGTCCTCGAAGGCGAAGTCGCCAGCCCTGCGAATCCTCCGTCCGGCTGCTACTTCCACCCGCGCTGCGCCTTTAGAGTCGAAATATGCACCGAAGAGACGCCGGAGTTCGTCGAGGACAGCCCCAACCACTGGGTCGCATGCCATCGCGCCAAGGAACTCAACCTGGCGGGCCTCAGCGGAACCACCGCCCAGTTCGGCGGCGTGTCGACCGACAGCGGCAACGGCAACGAATAGCAAGTTCTAGCTGCTCGTCCCAACCACGCGGCAGGCACTTGGCGCCTGACCAACTTCACTGCTCGTTGTGCAGGCCAAACGCTTGTGTGAATCACTTCCGCGAAAATGAACTTCGATCTGCCTGTCGTTATCGTAGGGACGCATTTGAAACCCGCCCTTCGGTGTCCGCCCAACTGCCTTCCTCCTCCAGGTCGCAAGACTCCAAGAGTCATTACCCTGAAAATAGCCCGCCACACACCCACACCGTCATTCCTGCGAAGGCAGGAATCCATCCTCGGCCGCTGCCGTGGGGTAGGTGAGGACAGGAGCGGCCACCGCCATTTTCATCTCCTTATATGGCCTCCACAAGGCCATGGTCATTCCCGCCACCACGGCCCTTGAGGTAACCCCCTCTCCCGTTCGCGGGAGAGGGTTGCGGTGAAGGTGATAGCCGTATCTCTCCAAGGCGCCTCTCTTCCGCCCTTCACCCAAATGACAGGCTACGCAAAGGCCTCCGATTGCAGAACCCAGAACCCAACACCCAGCACCTAGCACCTAGAACCCACCTCACCCCCTCGCACCGTCAGCGCGGGCACGTAGCACCCTCCGGGCCTGGTGACCCCCGCGACATCCGCCAACGGCAGCGCGTCCTCCTCCCACTCCAGCACCGCAAGATCCGCGCACGCCCCCGTCCGCAGAGTCCCAACCTCCCCCGCCATCCCCAAAACACCCGCCGGAAGAAACGTCGCCCGCGCGAAGGCGTCCCTCTCATCCATCCCCGCCGCCAACAGCTTTGAGATCGTACGCGGCAAATCGTGCTGCGGATTCGACCCCACGTGCCGGAAATACTGGTCAGTCGAAATAGTGTCCGGCAGAAACCCGTCCGCGATCGCCGCCTCCACCGTCGGAAAATCGAACGACGCCATCCCGTGCCCCACGTCGAACAAGACCCCGCGCTCACGCGCCCGCCATGCCGCCTCGATAACCTTCCCAGCCTCCACGATCGCGTTCGGCCCCGTATGGAAGCAATACGTCAGCACATCCCCGCTCCGCAGCAGATCGAGCTGCTCCGCTATAGGCCAGTCATACGGCTCCCAGCGGTTCCCGAACAGCATCGGCCTGCCCGTCCTCTCCGCGATATCCAACGTCCGCCCGACCACCACCCTCGGATCGGAGTCCCCGCAAGAGTTCACACTCGCGTTCACCGACAACCCCCAGATCAGCTCCCCGCCGTCCTCGATCGCCGCCACGCCCGCCTCCACGTCCAGATCGTCCACGTTCCCGAACGCCGCCGTCCCCGGCTCCCGCTCTCCCCCCCGCGCCACGCTCATCGCCAGCCGAACCCTCGTCTTCGATCCATGAATGATGCTGTCTCGATAAAACGGCCAGTCGTCCGCCCCGCAATCGCCCTGCGATAGTATCGTCGTCGCCCCCCGAGGCAGTATCTCAACGTCCGGGTCGATCCCGTACTTCCAGTCCGACGGCGCCGGATGCGTATGAAGATCGACCAGACCCGGCAGCAGCACACCGTCCGGAAACTCCAGAGTCTTCGCCGCCGTCCCCCCAACCTCCGACCCCACCGCCACAATCCGGTCCCCCGACACTGCCACCGCGCCCGGCCCGTCCAATCCCACATCGGCGCAGTACACCCTCCCCGCGCGAACTATCAGGTCATACGTCGGTTCATCCATCTTCAACATCTCCCGTTCCAAGAGTTCCCATCCGCGCCAAACCTACTAGACCTCGACATAACAGGCAACGTCCGCGCGCATAACCCCTCTCCCTTCGGGGGCCTGACAGGGGTAGGTATTTGCCTATCGCTCCACTCTCCATCGATGAGAAAGCACCTCAGTCACTGTCATTCCTCTGAAAATAACCCCCGTCCAACCTCCCGTAGGGGCGATTCGCGAATCGCCCCTACCGCCATTTTCATGATTGGTGGTGTCGGTGACAACCGACATTAGCGATTGCTATGAAAACAGACGGCAACCACCACCATTCCGTCATTCCGGCGAAGGCAGGAATCCAGTTCCCGGCTCCTGCTATCAGCCTAGGGGCGACAGAGAGGCCATCATCTTTTTCATGTTTCGTGGTGTCGGTGGCAACCGACATGAGGGATTCCTCTGAAAATAACCCCCGTCTAATCTCCCGTAGGGGCGATTCGCGAATCGCCCCTACCGCCATTTTCATGATTGGTGGTGTCGGTGACAACCGACATGAGCGATTGCTATGAAAACAGACGGCAACCACCACCATTCCGTCATTCCGGCGGAGGCCGGAATCCAGTCCCCGGCACCCTGCCGACCGTGACGACGCATCCCAACTTTCATCCCCCTTATGTGGCCTTCGCAAGGCCACTGTCATTCTGAGCGCAGCGGAGCGGAGTCGAAGAATCTAAAGTGTCCATCAGAGCGTGAAGCCGACTGCGAGAGTTCTTTCGCTATTCTCCACTTTGGTCAGGATATAGACGAGGCACTGCAGACCTGTCTTGTGGTGAGGGACTTTAGATTCCTCGCTGCGCTCGGAATGACAGGGAGACGGGGCCGGATCATAGCTACAATCCCGTTTTGCCTACCCCCTCTCCCGTTCGCGGGAGAGAGCCTGCCCCGTACTCCGATACGGGGGCTAGAGCCTGCCCCGTACTTGATACGGGGGTGAGGGTGTCTTGAGTAACCTTCCAAAATCATATGGAATCGGTACCAGCACCCAGAACCTAGCACCCAGAACCCTGAACCCTCCTCCCCCCAATCCCCGTCAGCCGAATCGCCGCCCTCCCACCATATATCCGGTTGACGTTCAATATCAGCGGCGTGATATGCTCCACGAACACCGCATTCCGCAACCCTCCCCCGTCCACAGCCCGGATACCCGCAATCTCCTCCGCCAGGCTGGAGACCGCCTCCTTCGCCTCATCATCATCCGAGCACACCACAACGTCCGAATCGAGACGACGTTTAGGATTCAGCAAATCATGCGCGCTGACAGTCTGAAACGCCGCCACGACCCGCGAATCGGGCAAAGTCTCCATCGCCTCCATCGCCGCCGACCCCGACTCTATGGGCAAAAAACTCGCCCCGCCCGCATCGAACCCCAGCGGAACGACCGTCGTCACCACAATCTTCCCCGACAGCTCCCCCGCAAGCGGTCCGAGCGTCGGCCGCTGCGCCGGATACGGAACCGTCACAAACACCGTCTCCGCCCGTTCGGCCACCTCCTCGTTCAGTCCTCCTGACACCGACGCCCCCGGCGCCCGCGCCCCGACTCGCTCAGCCGCCTCTCCCGCCCGCGCCGCGTCCCGCGATCCGATCATCACGTCATACCCCGCAAGCGCCAGCCGCAGCCCAAGCCCTCGCCCCTCCGGTCCCGTCCCGCCTATGAATCCAATCATGACCCTAATCTACCCATGCCACCTCCCCTCCGCAAGCCCGGAAGACCTTTGCACACCGTCCTCCCTGCGTTCCCATCAGTCATTACCCCAAGAATAATACCAATTCGTTTTGAATACACCGTGAATTGGCCGTGACACAACCAACTCACCCGTCATTCCGGCGAAGAGCCTGCCCTGTACCCCGATACGGGGCCGGAATCCAGAAAGCCCAGTCAGCCGAGAATACGGCCTCATCACACCTAATTGGTATAACCTATGCGTCACCGCCGTCATTACCCTGAAAATAGACGGCAACCACCCACATCCGTCATTCCGGCGGAGGCCGGAATCCAGAGAATTCGGACTCTAAGCACGGCCCCTCACTCAAGCCTCCTTCCCAAAATAGACCGGGCTCGAAGAATTCGGAACTTTCCAATTCCAATATAAAACATCGCATAATATCTAGCGGAACCCCGACGAACCGACTACGATAGACCCCTACCGCACACATTAGTCCTACCCAAAACTCCGGCACAACATGCTTTCTCGCGTTTCGTCAATAGGTCTCATCGCATTGGCCGTCGCCGCAGCGCTCGTCCTCGTCGCCATGCCCACTCACGCCCAGACAGGCGACATAACCACCCTCGCCGGAGGCGGAGTCGGCGACGGCAGCAGGCCGACTGACGCCGCCCTAGCCTCTCCCTCCGGTATCGTCTTCGACAGCCGCGGCGACCTCTACATCTCCGACAGCGCGGCACACCGCGTTCGCAAAGTCGATATCGGTAGGAACAGAATCACGACCCTTGCAGGAACCGGCGTGCCGGGCTTCATGGGAGACGGCGGTCCCGCTTCGCTGGCGGGGCTGAACTCCCCCTTCGGACTCGCCATCGACCACGATGACAACCTCTACATCGCCGACGCCGGCAACAACCGCATCCGAAAAGTCGACCTCGCCACCGGAATCATCACCACCGCCGCCGGCTCAGGCAGCCCAGGCTTCGAGGGTGACGACGGTTCCGCCCTCGACGCCACATTTCATTCCCCGCACGGTGTAGCCGTCGACGAAGATAAGAATATCTTCATCGCCGATACCCTCAACAACCGCATCCGCAAAGTAGACTCCGCCAGCGGAAACATAACCACCGTCGCCGGACAGGGCACTCCCGGGGACGGCGGCGACCTCCGCCTCGCTGTGGTTGCCTCCCTCGACCAGCCGGAGGGTGTCGCCGTCGACGATCTCGGCAACGTCTTCATCGCCGATACCGGAAACCACCTCATCCGCCAGATTGACCGGCATGGCGTCATCTTCACCCTCGCGGGCAAAAGAGACGGGACCGTCGACCCCATCGACGTTGCTCGCAGCGGCCTGGCCATAGACGCCGTCCTGCGCAGCCCCCTGAGCGTCGCCCTCGACCGCCAAGCAAGAAACCTCTACGTCGCCGACTCCGGCAACAACCTCGTTCGCAGGGTCATCCTCGCCAATGACATTCAAGACACCCAGATCACCACCGAGGCAGGCGCCGGCGACGGGTCCGCCGGGTACGACGGCGAAGATAGGTTCGCCGCTTCCTCGAGCCTCGACTCGCCTTCAGGTGTTGCCGTCAACCCCGCCGACCAGATATTCATCTCCGATACCGGCAATCAGCGAGTGAGAGCCATCGTCACTCCCGGCGAGCGTAGACCCAGGGTGCTCACCACCATCGCCGGTAACGGCGAAGCCACCTTCTCCGGCGAACGCGCCCCTGCCTTCGAGGCGACACTCCACTTCCCAAGCGACGTCGCCATCGACGCCGAAGGCAATATCTACTTCTCCGACACCGGCAACCACCGCGTCCGACGCGTCGCCGGCGTGACCGGCTCCATAAGGACCGTCGCCGGCACCGGTGACGTTGGTAGCCGCGGAGAAGGCCGATCCGGCAGAGATGCCCACCTCCACTCACCGGAGGGACTCGCTTTCGACTCCGAAGGCGACCTCTACATTGCCGACACCGGCAACCACCGCGTCCTCAAGTTGGATATCAGCAGCGGACTGATTCACCTGATCGCGGGCGACGGTCACGCCGAGTATAGGGGCGAGAACATCGATGCCACCGAGGCCAGCCTCAATAGTCCCGCCGCGCTCGCCATCGACGCAGACGACAATCTCTACATTGCCGACGCCCAGAACAACCGCATCCGCGTCATCGACCTGGACACCGGCCGCATCTCAACCTTCGCCGGAGACGGCCTGACGGGCTTCACTGGCGATGGAAGCCGGGCCACTCGCGCCAAACTGAACCAGCCCGAAGGCGTCTCCGTCGACCCCGATGGCAACATCGTCATAGCCGACACTGGAAACCGCAGAATACGCCGCGTAGACGCCCAGGCGAATACCATCTCTACCATCGCCGGAGACGGCAACCGGGGACACGCCGGAGATGGCGGCCCAGCCACCGAGGCCAGTCTCGTCTTACCCAGAAGAGTCGCCGTGGACGCGGACGGCAACGTCTTTATCGCCGACGCCCTCGACCATCGCATCCGGGCAGTCAAGGCCGACGGTACCATGACCACCGTTGCCGGGGACGGCATCATCGCCTTCGCAGGAGACTCCGGCCCCGCCACCTCCGCCTCCCTGAACCGTCCCTTGGGCATGGCCCCCGACGCCGACGGAAACCTCTATTTCGCAGACAACCACAACAACCGCATTCGAGTCATCGCCGCCCCCGTCGTCGAGGAACCCACACCCACGCCCGCCCCAACCCATACACCTACCCCGGTCCCAACCGCTACCCCCGTCCCGACAGCTACGCCCGTCCCGACCGCAACACCCGTCCCGACTTCAACGCCCTTCCCGACTTCAACGCCGACTCCACAGCCCACGCCGACTCCGGTTTCCCTTCCCGACCTCGTGCCCGGAAACGTGCAATTCGAGGTCGGACAAACGCCCGCATGCAGACTGAGCCCGGATGAACCGGCCTTCCCGACAATCACCTATACATTGATCGTTCGCAACAACGGCCTCGCCGACTCCGGCCCCTTCGTCGTGGATGCCAATGGCCTGGCCCAAGTCCCTGTTAGTGGCCTCGGCGTGGGCGATTCCGTCCTCCTTGAGATCACGGGAACCCGCTCGGGCGAGAATTCCGTCGTGGTTGATTCCGCCTCGCAGGTCGTGGAATCCGTCGAGGAGAACAACACCACTCGGTTCGTCCTCGTAATTCCTCCCCAGTCGCCCATACCAACCTGTACGCCGACTCCCACACCGACGCACACGCCGACGCCGGTGCCGCCTACGGCCACACCCACAAACACGCCGACGCCGCTCCCAACCAGCGCCCCCCCAACCCCTGTGCCGACGCATACTCCGACACCCGTCCCGCCCACGGCTACCCACACCACCACGCCGACTCACACGACCACTCCCCTCCCGACCAGCACCCACACACCGGTGCCCACCAACACCCCGTCGCCGTTGCCTCAAACCGCAACGCCGACGTTCACTCCCGTCGTCGTGGTTGTTACCGCCACACCCACGCCCATCATCGAAGTAACCACCGAAACCGACGACGAAGGACCCAACACCGGCCTGCTCATCGCCATCCCAATCGTTGCAATCCTGGCCATCGGCATAGCCGCCGGCCTCTTCGTCGTCTACCGCCGCCGCACCTTCGGCGAATAACCACCCCCAGTCTCTCCCCCACCCGGGGCTGACCAACTTATCCCCGCACCCTTCAGGGCTGACAGGGGTATGTAAAACGGTTTCTTAGCTATGATCCGGCTCCCGCCTTCCTGTCATTCCTCTGAAAATAACCCCCGTCCGACCTCCCGTAGGGGCGATTCGCGAATCGCCCCTACCGCCATTTTCATGATTGGTGGTGTCGGTGACAACCGACATGAGCGATTGCTATGAAAACAGACGGCAACCACCCCCATTCCGTCATTCCGGCGGAGGCCGGAATCCAGTGTCGGTGGCAACCGACATGAGCGATTGCTATGAAAACAGACGGCAACCACCCCATTCCGTCATTCCTGCGGAGGCAGGAATCCATCCCCGGCCGCTGCCGTGGGGAGGGTGAGGACAGGAGCGGCCACCGCCATTTTCATCCCCTTACATGGCCTTCGTAAGGCCATGGTGATTCCGAGCGCAGCGAGCAACTGTCTTGAAAGTCAAGAGGGATGGCCGACGAGTGCCGAGGCCCTGGCGCGCTCAGCGCGCCAGGGTGAGCGATGCTTGAGCATGGAGTTGAGTATGACGAGCAACTTGCGCATGCAGGCTGTGAGAGCCAGCTTCTTGGGCTTACCAGCGGCCAGCAGCCGCTGGTAGAAGTCCCTGATCACCGGGTTGAAGCGGCTGGCTACCAACGCTCCCATGTACAGGGCAGCGCGGACCCGGGCGCGACCGCCCCAGACGGTCCGTTTGCCCCGCAGAGTGCCACTGTCCCGGTTGAAGGGAGCCACGCCCACCAGCGCGGCGACCTGTCGGCGGTCCAGCGTGCCCAGCTCCGGCAGGTAGGCTAGGAGGGTGAGGGAGACCTGCCCCCCCACGCCGGGAACGGTGCGCAACAGGTCGTCCTTCTCCCGCCATACGGGACTGTTACGGAGAGTCTGCCTCAGGCCTTCGTCAAGGTCGTCCAACTCCTGCTCCAACCAGGCGATGTGGGCCTTGATGCGGGGCTGGACGGCGCTGATGGCGGTGCCGAGGCGGTTCTTCTCAGAGACCAGCATGGTCACCACTTGGTGCCTACGAGCAACCAACGAGCTGAGGACCTGGGTCTCGGTGTCCTTCAGAGGGCGCACAGGGGGACGAACAGCGGCGGCGAAGTGGGCGAGGACCGCCGCGTCCAGAGCGTCAGTCTTTGCCAAAGTCCCGGTTGCTTTGGCAAAGTCACGAACCTGGCGTGGGTTGACGACGACTATGGGCAGCGTCGCAGCTGCCAGAGCCGCCACCAACGGCAGTTCCAGGCCGCCAGTAGCTTCCAACACTATCTTGGCCGGTCCAATGGTCTTCAGTTGGGAGACCAGTTCCGGGATCCCGGGTTCGTCGTAGGAGACGACCCACCTCTCGCCTGTAGGGTGGAGAGCGACATCCACCTGGGCTTTTGCCACATCAATGCCTACGTATGTCGGTTCCTGTTCCATTTTTTCTACCTCCTGTTATGAAGTGCTGGCCCGTCCTTGCATGATGCGGGCTCGGTTGGCCCAGGCAACTGTTCGGGCTCTACTCCTGGGGGATGCGGCGACCCTGGCTCGCTGACGGTCTTCGATGACCTAGGAATCAACGGTCTGCCGTACCCTATTCACCCCTACCGAAGTCATTGTCCCATGACAAAACCAAGATACAAGGAATCCAAAATGCTATGCCTCCGTCAATGTGACCATGCCAACTCCCACACTCACCCCCTACCCAATACTCTCTACTCTCTTCCTCCCCCTGCGTCCCCCGCGCCCTCCGCGGTGAATCCCCGACCTAGCACCCAGAACCCAGCACCCAGAACCTGCTCTTTGTACAACATTTAGCCTATTTCTCAAAATATGGTCGTTAAACTACTTTGACTTTGTCCAACTTAGTGCTAGCATTCGTGCTACTGAATTCTATTTGGGCCTCACACCGACCGCCCGTATCTTAGGACTGCCGTGACCGTTATCGATTTTGCATTAACAATTGAGTTGCTGAAGTTTGTTTGGGTCTCGCGACCGGTGCTCGTTCGACCATCCGATTGGGCAGGATACTCATGGAGACTCGAATATCGGGGGGCAGTAAAAGGGGACGCAAGCTCCGCTCACACCGTGGCCTAGGCCTCCGGCCGACGTCCGAGAAGGTGCGCTCTGCCATCTTCTCCCTCATCGGCCCCGAATCCGTCAACGGAGCGCGAGTCCTCGACCTCTACGCCGGGACCGGCGCTCTCGGAATCGAGGCCCTGAGCAGAGGCGCCGCGTCGGCCCAGTTCGTGGAGTCCGACCCCACCCGGTGCCAATACATCAGGCGAGCCGTCGAAGACCTCGGATTCGCCGACCGGAGTCGAATAGCTCGGGGCAGAGTCGAAAGGGCCCTGAGGACGATCAAAGCGCGGTTCGACCTCGTGCTGGCCGACCCGCCCTACGGGATCGACCCGTGGGACAACGTGATGACAAGTCTGTTGGAAAGGGAAACGCTGGAAGAGAGAGCCGTGATCGTCGCCGAACACGCCAAGACCTACGAAATGGCTGACAGCTACGGCGGCCTGAACATCTGGAAGAGACGACGGTATGGGGACACGGCGGTCTCCATATTCCGAAACGGAGGATAGGAGTGCCAAGCGCCGTGTATCCGGGTAGATTCGATCCTGTGCACAACGGCCACGTCGACATCGCGCGACGGGCCTCCATGCTCTTCGACCGCCTCGTCGTCGCCGTCTACGACTCCCCGCCACAGGGTGCCCTCTTCTCCACCGCCGAGCGCATCAATCTCTTCAGCAAGTCCGTCAAGGACGTCCCAAACGTCGAAGTCAGAAAATTCAGCGGCCTCGCGTCCAGTCTGGCCGCCGACCTCGGCGCGGGCTTCATCGTGCGCGGACTCCGCGCAGGCTACGACTTCGAGACCGAGTTCGAGATGACACACATGTGGCGCCATCTCAACCGAAACATCGAGGTCGTCTGCATGATGAGCGCCCTCGAAAACCAGTTCGTGTACGCGAGCCGGATCAAAGAAGTAGCCCAGCTGGGCGGCGACGTACAAGGCCTCGTGCCTCCCCACGTCGCAGCCAGGTTGAAGGAAACATTCATCTCAGCCTCGTAGCGTCGGGGCTCTGACAAGGAGGAGCGTCATAGATATCATCAGGGTCATCGAAGAACTGGAAGAAATCTCGAACTCAGCCACTCGCGTCCCGGGGATGCGAAAGAAGGTCATGGTCGATGTAGACCGGCTCTCTGCCGTCACCGAGCAGCTGAGCAAGACCATCCCCGCCGACATCCTCGAAGCGAAGGAAATCCTCAAGCAGAAGGAAAGCATCCTCAGCCACACCCAGCTTGAGGCCAGACGCATTCGCGAAGAGGCCGCCGAAGAGGCCGACCAAGTCATGTCCGCCGCCCGCGAGGAGCACGTCAGCAAGGTCGACGAGACCGAGGTCCTTCGCGTCGCCTCCGAAAAGGCCGACGAACTCAACCAGGGCGCCATGCAGGAGGCCCAGCAGATCGTCCAGGACGCCCAGCGCAAGGCATACCGCCTCATCGACGAGGCCGAGCGCGTCGCCGGAGAGCGCCGTGACGGCGCCGACCGATACGCCAAAGAGACCCTCTTCGACCTCGAAGAGCGCATGGCAGGCGTCCTCGGCCAGGTCCGACGCGGCATCGACTCCCTCGGCGTCGAAGTCGAGGCCAACATCCCCGCCTAACAGGCCACAACCATAGCGAGGAATCGCCCCTACCTCTCCTATCCCCTCTCCCTCAACGGGAGAGGGCTAGAGCCTGCCCCGTACTCGATACGGGGGTGAGGGTGTCCTTCCATCCCCTCTCCCTCAACGGGAGAGCGCTAGAGCCTGCCCCGTACTCCGATACGGGGGTGAGGGTGTTCCTCCATCCCCTCTCCCTCGACGGGAGAGAGCCTGCCCCGTACTCCGATACGGGAGTGAGGGTGTTCCTATCCCCTCTCCCTCGACGGGAGAGCGCCAGAGCCTATCCCGTACTCCCATACGGGGATGAGGGTGTTCCTATCCCCTCTCCCTCGACGGGAGAGCGCTAGAGCCTGCCCCGTACTCGATACGGGGGTGAGGGTGTTCTTATCCCCTCTCCCTCGACGGGAGAGCGCCAGAGCCTATCCCGTACTCCGATACGGGGATGAGGGTGTTCTTATCCCCTCTCCCTCGACGGGAGAGCGCTAGAGCCTGTCCCGTACTCCGATACGGGAGTGAGGGTAATTCCCGCCAACCTACCTCAGCAGCTCCTCCCGCAACCGCCTGATCACCACCTCCACCTCATCCTCGTCGAGATTGATCGGGTCCACCCCAAACTCGTCCGGATCGCCCAACTGGTGCAGGTGAATCGCCGGATCGCCCGTCGCCATCGCCCCCAGCACCTCGTCCCTGCTCCGACCGTTCCACTCCGGCGTGAACTCGATCAGCGCCGTCGGCACCAGATAGTTGATCAAATCGTGCTGCACCGACACGCGCAGCCCCGGAACCTCGATCAGCGCATCCACCACCACCTGCATCATCTCCCGGTACCGCGCATTCTCCTCCCCCTCATCCTCCTCATCAAAGATACGCAGAGCCGTCACCAGCCCCATGATCTCCTCCTTCGCCACCTTCATGCTCCTGCCCAGGTAAGCGTTCGGAGCCGCATTCGCCGCCGCCGCCTCGATCAGATCGGCCCGACCGACCAACATCCCCGTCCCCTGAGGCCCCCGAACGCCCTTCCCGCCGCTCAGGATCACCAGGTCCGCCCCCTCGCGTATATACCGCCGCAAATTGTCCCGCGGAGGCAGCGTCGACGCCGCATCCACGATCACCGGAACCCCGCGCGCATGGGCGATCTCACACACCTGCGGCAACGGTATCGACCGCCGTGAAACGAACTGCGCGTACAGATAAGCCACCGCAGCCGTATTCTCCGTGAACGCCGCCTCCAGCTGCCACGGATAGCACCGCCGACCGTCCCCGATCTCCACGAACTTCGCCCCGGCCGCCCGGTACAGTTGGTCGTAGCCGAACCGATGGCTCCTGTGAATGATGATCTCGTCCTTCATCCCCGTCGTGTCCGGCAGACGCGCCATATTCGCCGGCTCCTTCCCCGCGATAACCGCCGCCGCCTGCATCACCAACCCGCCCCCCGATCCGCTCACCACAACTCCCGCCTCAGCCCCGCATATCTCCGCCAGCACCTCCCCCGCCGCCCTGTTCAGCTCGCCCAGGTCGACCATCACGTTCGATGTCTTCTGCATCACCTCAGCCACCTCGGGCCGCAGCTTCGACCCACCCCACATCGTCGTCGTCCCCGACGCATTGATGATCCGCCGAACCCCCAACGACCCGTACATCTCTTCACCGCTCAAAGACAAGTCCATCCCATTCCTCTAATCACAAAATAGCGGCCTTCCACCGCGCCCAAAATTATACCACCTGCCCCACCAACAACCCCTTTCCTACCCCCTCTCCCTTGACGGGAGAGGGCGGGGGTGAGGGTGATCTCCGCCAACACTCAGCACCCAACACCCAACATCCTTCCCCTCTGCGCCCTCCGCGGTGAATCCCCTCCAAGGTGATTCCCCCTATATGCCCGACCGGCGAGGTCCTCACTCCCTCGTCGCGTGACCGATCGCCTCCGCGTACCACTCCTCACCGTGCAGCAGCTTCTTATTGTCCCAACGGTACCTCTGAGGCATCAGCGTCACCGACCGGTCCTTCAACGGCAGCCGCACCGGCACACTGCCACGTCGCGCCGACTCCCGCATCGCCATCGCCACCTCCAACGACCGGTGCTGTATCGTCCCGCTCGCCCTCGGCTCGATCCCCTTCTCCACCGCGTCCACGATCGAACGCATCGAGTCCATCAGCCTGTCCCCCGGATACAGCCACCCATCATCGTCATACCCGCCGTCCGAATGCCCCCGGAAAGGCTTGAACGTCTTCGACTCATCATGTCGCAGCCCCCACAGAACATCGCGCCCCGCGTTCTCGACGCTCTTATAAAATCTCCCATTCCGCTTGTCCGTAACGAACACACCCTCGCTTCCCGTGACGATCAGACCCTTCGCCGCGCTCTCCCTCGAATGAACGAAGCACTCGATCCCGTTCGCGTACCGGATGTGCCCACCTATGCCCTTATAATCCTCGTCACCCGCCCCGAACGGGTCCCCGTTCACCCATCCGATGACCTCCTCAACCTCCGAGTCCCCCGCGAACATGTGCCCCACGCCAAGCGTCTGCGCCCCGCACTGCGTAATTGCATGGAACATGCTGATCGACACGACCTCCCCGATCTCCCCCGCCTCGATCATCGCCCGCGCCTCCCACATCTGGCTCAGGCTCCGGTCGACATTGCCCCCCTGCCACGGAATCCCACGTGACCTGCACGCCTCCAGCATCCGGTCCGCGTCCGACAGCTTCGCCGCGATCGGCTTCTCCGACACGATCCCCTTCGCCCCCGACCTCTCCGCCGCCAGCACAACCATGTCCGGGTTGTACCTCACAGGCAGCACGCAGTCCACGATATCGAGCTCCTCGTTCGCGTACATCTCCTCCGCCGACGAGTACCCCCGCGCATCGAACCGCCTGCACGCCAGCGCCAGATTATCCGCATCGGGGTCCGCTATCGCCACCACCCGCGTCTCCGGCAGCAGCGTAAACCCCCGCGCATGCTGAGTCCCCTGCCTCCCGCAACCAACCATCCCAACCTTGTACTTCGCCTCACTCTGTGCCATCTCTCCCCCTTACTCTACGCAATACTCTCTTCTTTCTTCCCCTCTGTGATCTCTGTGCCCTCTGTGCCCTCTGTGGTGAATCCTCTTACCCCCTCTCCCGTTCGCGGGAGAGAGCCTGCCCCGTACTCGATACGGGGGCTGGGGTGAGGGTAAAACCCTCTTTCCCCCTCCGCGACCTCTGCGGTGATTCCCCTCCAAGGTGCTTCCCCCTACACGCCCGACCGGCGAGGTCCGCCCGACCGGCGAGGTCCTCACACCCGCGCAAACTTGTCCAACGCCAGCTGCGCCCCAACCTGTGCCACATACACGTCCCCATTGGAATCAATCCATATCCCGTGCGGATACCCGCTAAACCGGCCCGTCTCCTCACCACGCTCGCCCCACGTCCCGACCGTCTCGCCGTCCTGCCTCTTCAGGATGATCGGCCCATGCCCCGTCGCGATATGCATCACCCCGTCACCGTCGATAACCGCGTCATTCCCCCCCGGCACGTCGTCCCACTCCGTCATGTACTCGCCCTCCGCCGTGAACACCTGAACGCGACCATTCTCGCGGTCGATCACGTACACCCGTCCCGACGAGTCGGTAACGATCCCATGAGGCAGATTGAACTCCCCCGGCCCGTCTCCCACCTCTCCCGTAATCTCTCCCCGCACCGCCATCTGGTAATACACCGCGTCGCCGCTCCCCCACGACCGCTTCAGCTCGCCCGCCGAACTGAAGCAATGACATCGGTTCTGCTCATACCCGTCCGAGACATACACATCTCCCGATACCGAGATAGTCGCGTTCGTCGGCGACCGGAACGGCTCGCCGGACGGCCCCTGCTCCCCCTCCGTCCCCAGCACCATCAGCGTCTCGCCCTCTGGGGAAAAACTCCGCACCGTGTGGTCCCCCGCGTCCGCGTGATACAGCACGTCGTCGTGGATGAACAGCCCATGCGGCACCGTGAAGATATCGCGCCCCCACCGGTCCAGCAGCCTGCCGTCACGGTCGAACACCCACATCTCACCCTCATTCCCGTCCGGCCCCTGCCGCAGTCGCACACACGCATACACCCGGTCATCCGAGTCCGTCGCAACATCCGACACCACGCCGCCCCTCGGAAACTCCCCCCAGCCCTCCACGTGCTCATACCGGTATCCCGAAACGCCAACCCTCCGCGCCATAGCTTGATTCCCTCCATTTCAAAACTCGTCGAGACACCCCTAACTCGCACGCCCAGTCTACGCCATCTACCCCCTTTGGGCGACCCTCGTGCCCACCCGTTCCTCCACCCCTGTCATTCCGAACGCAACGCACCTACACCCCCGTCATTACCCCGAAAATAACCCGCCACACACCCACACCGTCATTCCTGCGAAGGCAGGAATCCATCCCCGGCCGTTGCCGTGGGCAGGTGAGGACAGGAGCGGCCACCGTCATTACCCTGAAAATAACCCCCGTCCAATCTCCCGTAGGGGCGATTCGCGAATCGCCCCTACTACTGCCATTTTCATGATTGGTGGTATCGGTGACAACCGACATGGGCGATTGCTACGAAAATAGCCGCAGCGCACCTACACCCCTGTCATTACCCTGAAAATAGCCCGCCACACACCCACACCGTCATTCCTGCGAAGGCAGGAATCCATCCCCGGCCGTTGCCGTGGGCAGGTGAGGACAGGAGCGGCCACCGCCATTTTCATCCCCTTATGTGGCCTGACAAGGCCATAGTGATTCCGAACGCAGCGCAGCGAAGTGAGGAATCTAAAATCCTTGTACTCAAGAACACGCCTCAGAACAAAAATACCCTTTGCCCACAGGTCACACAACGTGCCTCCTCCCTTCCGTACCATCTCCCCCCTACACACAACACTTCCCCCTCCCTTCTTTCCTCTCTCTGCGCCCTCCGCGCCCTCTGTGGTGAAATCCTCCTCACGCCCGACCGGCGAGGTCCTCTTATCCCCTCTCCCGTCGTGGGAGAGGGCTAGGGTGAGGGTGCCCCCCCTACGCAATACTTTCTACTTTCTTTGCCCTTCCCCATACATGTGGAACGCCAAACCGCGCTTTTGACACTAACGTTCTTATCCCTTATCATCAATACCATGACATCACACAAAGACCACCGACTCGACCAGCTCGGCATCGTCTCCCAGGACGAGGCCGACGAGCTCCAACGCGAGCTCGACATCCGCTTCGACCGGTTCACCTACCGCGACCGCAAGGTCTGGAACTGGCAGAACTCATACCTCGATGCCTACGCCCACACCCGCACCGTCTCCGACTCCGCAGACGTTGCAGGCGTCAGCGTCTCCACCGCTCAGGCGTGGAAATACCTCGACACACTCGGCTTCACCCGCAGACTCGAGATCGCCGACCTCCGCTTCTCCGACAACCTCCAGGTCTTAGCCCTCGAACGCGCACGAGAACCCGACGCCCCCGCGTCCCTGCTGATCGCACTCCTGCGCGCCCACATACCCGAAAAATTCTCCTCCAACGGACACCTCTGCGACACCTCCAAGTCCGACGAGCTTCTCTATTACTACCGCCAGGACGCCCAACGCGAGCTCGCCGCAGGCCACCCAACACTCCGCGCCATCGCCAACGGAACCTACCAACCGTCCCACTCCAATCTCTCCCCCTCCGCGCCCTCTGCGGTGAATCGTCCCACCCCGCCCAACCGTCATACCGGCGAAGAGCCTGCCCCGTACTCGATACGGGGCCGGTATCCAGAAAAGGCCCATCCGGACTCAAGGGAATCGGACCAAGAAATCTCCTCGTCACATGAGGCCCCAACCGGGCTCCCTCACGACGACATCCCACCCGTCGACCCCGACGAGGTCGCCCACTTCAACCTCTCCCCCTCCGACCAAAAACCCACCCAGAACTCCTCTTATCCCCTCTCCCGTTCGCGGGAGAGGGCTAGGGTGAGGGTGAAACGCACACCCCAGAACCCAGAACCTAGCACCCAGAACCCCTCTGCGCCCTCCGCGGATCGTCGCCCAACCCGCCCCATCGCCTCTCTATACCAAACGGCCAGACCCCACCCGAACAACGACCACAACACCTTCAAAGTAAAACGCTTCTAACACCAACCTACCCAATACGAAACACGCTCTACTTTCTACGCAATACTTTCTACTTCCTCCCCCCATGCCCCCCACCCTTCTCAAATCCCTAGGAATCTCCTCCCCCCAAGAGGCCGCCGAGATCGAGCTAGACCTCGGCATCCGCTTCAACGACTTCACTCCCCAACAGTGCGACACATGGAGAGAGCAGACCCTCTACCTCTACCAGTACGCCCGAACCCTGACCTTCACCCACGCCGCGCGCGCCGCGAGCGTCTCTATCCGTAAAGCCCGGCAGTGGCAGTCCGAAAACACCCTCGGCTTCAACCAGCGCCTCGAACTGGCCGTCCTCGAATACACCGAAGACATCGATGTCCTGCTCCTCGAGCGCGCACGACAGCCCGACTCCCCACCGACATTCCTCTCCATGCTCCTCCGAGCCCAGATGCCCGAAAAATACGGCCCCGCACGTCACAGAACCGCCCCACGCGACAACCACTGCGACTGCGACCACGACCGCGGCACGGAGCCTAAGCCGCCTACCCAACCCGACACCTCCGATCTCGCCCCCACCGACCTATCACCCGTAGGCGCAGATTCCAAACCTGCCCATGATCTCTCACACACACCCGTAGGCGCAGATTCCAAACCTGCCCTTGTTCCCTCACACACACCCGTAGGCGCAGATTCCAAACCTGCCCTTGTTCCCTCACACACACCCGTAGGTGCCGGTTTCAAACCTGCCCTTGTTCCCTCACACACACCCGTAGGTGCCGGTTTCAAACCTGCCCTTGTTCCCTCCCCAACCACGGAAGAGACCCAAAGAGAGGGCACACCCCAACTCCCAGCACCTAGCACCCAGAACCCAGCACCTTCCCTAACCCGCCGCCAACGCCGCGAACTCCAACGTAAATCCAAACGCAAACGCCAAAAATCCCACCGCCCCCGCGCCCCCAACTAACACCATCTTGCCGAGACTTCGCGATATCCCTCTCAGTTGTAACTGCCAAGGAAAGACCTCATCGTCATTCCGGCGAAGAGCCTGCCCCGTACCCCGATACGGGGCAGGAATCCAGAGAGCACGCCACACCCAACACCCAGAACCTAGCACCCAGATCCCCAGCCCCCCGGCCGGCCATCCCAACACGCCCATCACACTCTCTCCCCCTCTCTGCGCCCTCCGCGGTGAATCGACGCACCTCACCCAGAACCTAGCACCTAGCACCCAGAACCCAGCACCCAATACCCCTCTCCCACTTTCTTCGACTCACTCAAACTACTCTTGACATACGAACTTAATTCATGCACAATACACCTCGACAGGAGTAGATGCCCCATACATGAAGATCTTCCTTCGGCTCATCGGTTACGGCCTGCGCCACAAGGCCCTCGTCGTTGGCGCGTATGTAGCGATGGCTCTCTCCGTAGCATCCGGCCTCGCCATGCCCTGGCTCGCCGGGTCCGCCATCGACGAAGCCCTCGATCGCGCCATACAGGAAGGCGCCCTCACCCGGCTCTTCTTCCTCGCAGGCTCGATTCTCCTTGCCGGAGCGCTCCGAGGTCTCTTCAGCTACGCCCAGAACTACCTCGCCGAGGCCATCTCCCAGAAGACTGCCTACGACGTCCGCAACGACATCTTCACCCGGCTCCAGAACCTCAGCTTCGGCTTCCACGACAAGCAACAGACCGGCGACCTCATGTCCAAGGCCACCGCCGACGTCGAGGCCGTCCAACGTTTCATGAGCTCCGCCCTCATCCGTGGACTCTCCATGATCGCCACCTTCCTCTTCGTCGCCGTCATCATGGCCTCCTTCAACTGGCGGCTCGCCATAGTCGTCATGCTCTTCGTGCCCCCAGTCCTCTGGCGCGCATTCAGCATGTCCCGAAAGCTGCGGCACACCTGGCGCGCCGTGCAGGAAGAGACCGGCAAGATGACCGCCGTCCTCCAGGAAAACATCGCCGGCATCAGGGTCGTCAAGGTCTTCGGCGCGCGACGCTACGCCGAAGACCGGTTCGCCGAGCGCTCCGACGCCGTCCGCGACCTTACCTACTACGCCACCAAGCAGTTCGCCTTCCACGGCTCCTTGATGACACTCATCTTCACCGCCGCCACCGGGGCCGTCCTCTGGTTCGGCGGACAGGAAATCGCCGCCGACCGCCTCACCGCCGGCCAGCTCGCCTCCTTCATCCTGTACGTCGGCCTCATGGCCATGCCCGTCCGCATGATGGGCTTCATGGTCAACATGTTCTCCCGCGCTTACGCCGCAGGACAGCGCATCTTCGACGTTATCGACGCCGAATCGTCCGTACAGGAGCGCCCGAACGCCCGCCCACTCAACGGCATCAGCGGACACGTCAAGTTCGACCGCGTCTCCATGAGCTACGAGCAGGCTGACACCTCCGTCGTCCATGACATCAGCTTCGAGGTCAATCCCGGCCAGCTCGTCGCCATCCTCGGCGCGCCCGGCTCCGGCAAGAGCACCCTCGTCCACCTCGTCCCTCGCTTCTACGACGTCACCGGCGGAGCCGTCACCATCGACGGCATGGACGTCCGCGACGCCACCCTATCATCCCTCCGGCGCAACGTCGGCATCGTCATGCAGGATGTCTTCGTCTTCGGCGCATCCATCCGCGACAACATCGCCTACGGAGCCGAGAACGCCACCACCGACCGGATCATCGAGGCCGCCAAGATCGCCCAGCTTCACGACTTCGTCGAGCAGACCCCGCGAGGATACAATACCTATGTCGGCGAGCGCGGCGTCCGACTCTCCGGCGGACAGCGACAGCGACTCGCCATCGCCAGAACTCTCCTCATCGACCCCCCCATCCTCATCCTCGACGACTCCACATCCAGCGTCGACATGGGAACCGAGTACCAGATCCAGCAGGCGCTCCAAGAGGTCATCACGGGCCGTACGACCTTCGTCATCGCCCACCGCCTCTCGACCGTCCGCCGCGCCGACCTCACGCTCGTCCTCGACAAAGGCGAGATCGTGGAAAGCGGCTCGCACGACGAGCTCATGGCAGCCGACGGCTTCTACAAGAACATCTACGACATGCAGCTCCGCCCCCAACAGGACGACGAGCCGCCCCTGGCGATCTCGCAGTAGAGACCCTTGCCCCGGCACCCGTAATTGCTACGAAAATGACCGACACAACCTTCATATCGTCATTCCCGCACTCACACCCGTCATTCCCACCCCCACACCGTCATTCCTGCGAAGGCAGGAATCCAGTTCCCGGACCCATACAGGCAGGCTGCGCCCATTTTCATGTCACGTGGTGAGGGTGCCAACCCTCGTGAGATATTCCGAATGCAGGCAAACCGCGTGAGGAAACTAGTACTCAGTCAACTTGAATATGATAAACAGGCAGTTGCCGATTTATCCCCTCTCCCGTCGTGGGAGAGGGCTAGGGTGAGGGTGAATCCCCGGAACAACTCTGTCCACCTTGTACAATGAGCTTCAAACAAAGGAACCTAGACAGGTCTCTACTACGGCATCAGCTTCCCGTCCGCCCGCGCGAAGCACCGGGCCACGTAGTGCGGAGCGACCGTTACGGACACCGGCTCACCCGGCTCGTACCGCTCATGGTGCGGACGCTGCGTCCGCACAACCGCCCCCGACGCCAGTTCGACCACGTACAGATCCGATATCCCCTGAAACGTCCTCGACAGCACGGTCGCCGTTCCCTCCGCCGACCGGGTCATCTCGATGTCGTCGGGCCGCGTCATCACCTCGCACCACCCCGAGCTCTCCCCGCTCATGGGGAAGGCCCCAAGCTCCGTCTCGACCGTCCCGTTCACATACTCGGCCTGCAGGAAGTCGGCAACCCCCATGAACCCCGCTGCAAACCGCGATTCCGGCTCGTGGAACACCTGCTGCGGCGTGCCCGATTGCTCGATTCTCCCCTCGTTGATGATCGCTATCCGGTCCCCCATGAACAGGGCGTCCTCCTGATCGTGCGTAACGAACACCACGGTCACGCCCGAGTCGGCAAGGATGGACTTCACCTCTCCCCTGATGCGCGCCCTCAGGTCGGCGTCAAGGTTAGAGAACGGCTCGTCCAGCAGCATCACCGCCGGATTCGGCGCAAGCGCCCGGGCCAACGCCACCCGCTGCTGCTCACCGCCCGACAGCTCGTGAGGGTACCGTTGCTCCAGATGAGTCAGCCGCACGAGTTCCAGCGCTTCCCGCAAGCGCTCTGCTCGCTCATCCGACCCGAGCTTGTGCAGTCCGAACGCCACGTTCTCGCCCACCGTCTTGTGCGGGAACAATGCGTGCTCCTGGAACACGATCCCGACACTCCGGCGCTCCGGTGGCACGTGCGCCTTCCTCCCGGAAACCACCGTCCCCCGCAGGGATATCTCACCATCATCTACCGCCTCGAATCCGGCGATCAGGCGCAGCGTCGTCGTCTTGCCGCTGCCACTCGGCCCGACAATCGACAGGCTCTCCCCGGGCTGCACCGCCAGTTCGACCCCGTCCACCGCCACAACGTCGCCGTACCGCTTGGTCACCCCGGCGCAGCGCACCGCGAACGTGCTCATGGGCCGCCGCTCCCGGAGGAGGTCGACGCCCCGAAATCGCGTGTCACGAGAAAAGCCATCGGTATTGAGGATATCACGATCAGCAGAAGCGCCGGGGCCGCCGCCTGCGCGAAGAACGCCTCCGACGAAGCCGACCACACCGCGGTGGCAAGCGTCTTGAACCCCAGCGGCCCCAGGATCAGCGTAGCGGGAAGCTCCTTCATCGCAATCAGAAATACCAGCGCCGCGCCCATCGCTATGCCCGGCGCAATGAGCGGCGCGGTGACGGCGCGCATCGTCTGCACGGGAGTCCTGCCCAGGCTTCGCGCCGCGTCCTCCAGACTCGGACTGACCTTCAGCAGCGCCGCTCGCGTCGCGCCTAACGCCGCCGGAAGGAACAGAACAACATATGCGAACACCAGCAGCCAGACCGTCTGATACACCGGCCTCGCGTAGTTCACCGCGAAGAAGACCAGTGCTAGAGCTACCACGATCCCCGGCAGGGCAAATCCCGTGAAGCTCATGCGCTCGATAAGGTGCGAGAGCTTGCCGGGATGCCGCACCACCATCACAGCGACCGGAACGGAGCAGACCGCCGCAACAACCGCGGCAGCACCCGATACGACGAGGGAGTTCACCGTCGCGCTCCAGAGCAGAAGCAGCGGCTCGCCTGCCAGGACTCCCCGCACGAGCCAATGCAGCAGCACCCCGGCCGGAATCCCCAGCGCCAGCGCCACCACGATGCCCACAAACGCCAGCGCAGGCCATCTCCATCGCCCAAGCCGCACGACCTCGGTCCTGCGCGACGCCCCGGAACCGGCGCGATGATACCGGAGCCTCCCACGTGTGTACGAGTCGAGCAGGACAATCGCCAAGGCCATCCCGACCAGCGCGAGCGACAGGACGCCCGCGATGCTCCGATCGAAGGCCGTCTGGTACTGCTGGTAGATGACCCACGTGAACGTTGGGTACCGCATCAGGGACACGGCGCCGAAGTCGCTCAGCGTGTACAGCGCCACGAGCAGAGCTCCGGAGATGATCGCGGGACGGAGCTGCGGCAGCGTTACCCGGAACGCCGCGCTCAGCCTCCCGTGTCCAAGCGTCCGCGCCGACTCTTCGAGCGCCGGATCAAGCCCTTGAAACGCGCTCTTGACGGTGAGGAGGATATACGGATAGCTCAGGAGTATCAGCACGAGCGCCGCTCCCGGCAGACCGTATATGTCCGGCAATCGTTCCACTCCCAACGGTTCGAGCGCCTGCTGCAAGACGCCGCGCGGCCCCAGCACAGATACGAACAGGAACGCGCCCACGAAGGTTGGCACCACCAGCGGCATCGCCGTGAGCACCGACCACACGCGACGATAGGGCAGGTCGCTTCTCGTGGTAAGCCACGCGATAGGCACGGCCAGGAGTATCGAGATCCCGGTGACCACGAGCACGAGCAGGCTCGTTCTCCCGATGATGTGAAGCGTACGGACACGGAACAAAAGCTCCCACGCCTCAGTCGTGGCCCCGGCGCCACGAATCACCAAGTAGGCGATCGGAAGCAGCATGGCGAGGCCGACGAGGACCGCCGGGACGACGATCATCGCGGGCGGAGGCCTCGAAAAGTCCTGCCGACCCCGCCGGGGGAGGTGCTCTCCAGCGGGGTCGGCAAGCGGGGATGGTCCAGTTGTAATCAAGGGGTCGGTGACTTCTCCGGCACTAGACTATTCGAGGATTCCAAGTTCCCGAAGCAGACGCTGTGTGCCTTCCAGGTCGGCAAGGTCGGCCATGTCGACGTCGGGCTTGTTGATCTCCTCGATAGGCGTCAAGAGGCGGTTCGTCTTGACTCCCTCAACGAGAGGATACTCGTAGGTCTGCCCCGCGAAGTACTGCTGGCCGACCTGCGAGAGCATGAACTTCAGGAACCTCTCGGCGTTCTCCCGGTTCTGGCTCGTCTTCAGAATGCCCGCTCCGGCGACCATCACGAGGCTACCGGGTCCGCCGCCGGTCGGATGGTAATTCCGCGCGCCGAAGGCATCGCCCTCTTCCTGCAGGAACCGGTGGAGGTAGTAGTGGTTGACGAGGCCAACGTCTATCTCGCCGGCGGCGGCGGCGGCGACCTGGGGAGTGTTCTTGGGGTATATTCCGGGTTCATTGGCCTTGATGCCCTCAAGCCACTCGGTCGTCTTCTCCTCACCCCACAGGACTCTCATGGCAGTCACCATGGCCTGGAACGAGCCGTTCGTCGGCGCCCAGCCCAGCCGGCCCTTCCACTTGGGGTCGGTCAGGTCGAATATCGAGGCGGGCAAGTCATCCTCGGAGAGGCGGTCGGTGTTGTATACGAGGGTACGCGCGCGTCCGGAGATTCCGACCCACAGCCCAGCCGGAGACTGTGCCCAATCGGGAACGAGGCTCGTGACATCGCCCGGCAATACGCTGAACATACCTGCCTGCGCTACCGCTCCCAGGCCACCGGGGTCCTGGGCGAAGAACACGTCGGCGGGACTGTTGCCACCCTCTTCAAGAATCGTCGCCGCGATCGCTCCCGTTCCACCAAACTTCGTCGAAACCTCTATGCCGGTCACCTCGCCAAACTGCTCGATGATCGGGCCTACCAGCGATTCGCTCCGTCCAGAGTAGACGACCAGCGACCCGGGCTTGCTTGCTACTTCGATGATCTGCGGCTCCGGTGTTGGAGCAGGCCGAGTAGACTCCGGTCTGCCGCCGCACGCGACGACTGCAGCCAATGCCAGGGCCACCAAAACCAATGTTGTCACTGTTGTCAATAATGTCCGCACGTTCCGTTGTACCCCCTGCTAGTGTAGTGTCGCTAGCAGTATATACTTACTATTATTCTTTTGCAATACTTACTTCCACGACTTGTGCACACTACTTTCCTGTGGAGAAGACAAAAGGAAGGGGAGACGGTGGCCCGTCTCCCCAACTTGCCTCAATGCTGGTCCGTGTTCTCTTTCTCTCCTTAGAAGACGAGTCCCACCGCTACCACACCCGCGGCGAGCGCGATGAGAATCGCAGAGTACCGAACCGCGAGAAACGCCCCTCTAGAATGGCGGGGCGTCCTTGAACGATGTGTACGGGTGGAGATCGTCGTCAATGTACTTCCTTACGTGTTCGGTTATAGTCTTCTGTCGAGAATCAGCCTGCACACGTATCATATACCTAGACTATCCTTCCTTGTCAAGTATGTACAGAGTTATTTTCTTCATGTTTGCGATCTGATCTGCACTCTCACCCTACCCGTTGCGGGTCGGACAGCCCGCCCTATGAAGGGGTACGGAATGAATCCCACGTCCCCAACTCTTCATCAAACTCACACACCACAGACGAAGCGTGGACCCTATGCCGGCCAGAATCTTCATCCTCAGCATCCTCATCGTAGGTCTTGGTTTCCTGGTTCTTCCTGCCGCGCGCTACTTGATTTGGGGACCCGAACTCGACATCGAGCTGGTGTCCATACCCGACGACACAGAGGCGGGAGTAGAACGGGAGCTTGAAATCGTGCGTCTGCTCGGCAAGGACGCCATTCCCGCGATCCTGGAGCCGGAGTTCGTTTCAGTATCGGAGGCCGGCTATTGGATGGAACCTGACGAGGCCGTTCTTGGCGTCTCTATGGGGGGAGAGCATAAGGCCTACCCCGTCACGATGCTGAGCCGACACGAGATCGTGAACGACATCATTGGGGGTGAACCGGTCGCGGTGACGTGGTGACCGCTGTGCTTTTCGGGAATAGGCTATTCCCGACTCATAGACGGTCAAGAACACACCTTCGGCGTGTCCGGCAAGCTCATCATGAACGCGCTTGTCATGTATGACCACCAGACCGACACCCTATGGAGCCAGTTTCTCGGTAAGGGCGTCAAGGGTCCTCTGACGGGAAAATCCCTTGAACTGCTTCCACTTTCCCACACGACCTGGGACACGTGGAAGTCGGCTCATCCCGATACACTCGTCCTCGACAAGCGAGGCCAATATCAACGCGACCGATACACCGGCTACTACGCCAGTGCGGAACCCGGTGTGATCGGCGAGCGCATCAAAGACGACCGACTGCAGACCAAGGCTCTCGTCGTTGGAGTCAATATCGCCGGGCATACCAAGGCCTACCCGCTGGGAACTCTGGCCAAGCAGGGCGTGGTCAACGACAAAGTGGGCGGCGTGGGTATAGTGGTCGTGTTCGACCGGAGTTCGAACACAAGTGTCCTGTACGAGTCCCGCGCGAGTGACCGGGAGCTTACCTTTGAGGCGTTCGGGGAATGGGGCGGGCCGCGCTCGAAGCTTCGCGACCGTGAGACCGGCACGATATGGACGGCGCTCACCGGTGTCGCCACCGATGGGCCTCTCGCAGGGACGAAGCTCAAGCGGGCGCCCTCTCACCTGTCGTTCTGGTTCGCATGGACGGACTGGAACCCGGACACCGAGTTGTACATCAACGAAGGGTAGGGTGCGACTCGCTACCCTTCGGACTTCTGCCGCCGACGGTGGTGGAATATGTACCATCCGGCTCCCACAGCGACGGCCACCACCGTAACTCCAACGGTCAGCCACTCGAAGTTCTCGGTCAGGAACGCTTCGATCTCCTCACCGAACAGAAAGACCAAGACACCAATCGTGCCAAACCTCGCGCCGCGTCCTATGGCGGACGCGATGATGAATTTGCGTCTGTCCATGCGCCACACGCCCGCCGCGATAGCGAAGACCTTGTATGGTACCGGCGTGAACGCCGCGATGAGGATGGCCCAGACTCCATACCGCTCGAAGAGGCGGTCAACGTGAGCCACCCTGCCCTCACTGAACATCTTGGCAAGGACCGGCCTGCCGAGTCTCATGCCGAGAGCGTGCCCCACGACGGCCCCGGCGACCGATGCGACGGCAACGAGCACCCCAAGCAGAGCCGCGATCGGCTGCTGGACGAGGGCCACGGCGAGAAGCAGGGGGTCCGGGGGTATCGGGAAGAAGATCGACTCGACGAACGAGCTAATGAGCAGAACGGCGATGGCCCAATCGCTATCGGCGAATCCGAGGAGCCAGTCGGAGAGGTCGTGGAGGAGCTCCCACATGGAAAGGCGGCTACGATTCCTTTTCGACGCGCAGGCGGAAGTCGTAGCTCTCGCCGTCGATGTTAACGTCGATACGCCGGACAACTGCCTCAGAGAGGCCGGCTATGGGAGCAGGTTGAGTGATCGGCTGTCCGTCTTCGGTCTCGACTGCGAAGGCGTCGCCGTCCAGCGAGATCGACATTACTGGAAGCTTTCCTTGTCGAGCGACGGACCTGATGACGGACTCCTGTTCCCGAAGGGCTTCCTGAGCCTCCTCGACGGTCACCTGCCGGAAGCTGACGCTCTGGCCGGGCAGGGCCTGGGCGAGGCTGGGCAGATCGGCGGAGATTACCGTAGCGATCTTGGTGTAGCCTCCCGTGGTGCCCCTGTCGGCCAAGAGGATGCGCGGGATGCCGTCGCCGTGAATTTGAATGGCGCCGGGCGGGTTTCCGTCCGATACTATGTCAGCGCCTTCGCGGTGGTCGATCTTCGGGCCGTCGAGCATGTATCCCATGCGGTCGGAGTCGGGATGGATCCTGTATCGAGAGTTCAGGAACCTCGACAGGGCCTCCGGCTCGAATGCGTGGTCCTGCGGGCCGGGTACAACGCGGAGGCGATGGATGCCTCCATAGACGGGGGCCGTGTAGTTATTCGGCAGCCGTTTCGGAACAAAGTCAATGCCGTCTCCCTGCGGGGTCGACAGGAGATCGCCGGTTTGGAGCGCCCGGCCCTCGAGGCCGCCGAAACGTCCTTTCAGATAGGTCGAGCGGCTCCCCATGACGAGCGGCGCGTCGATTCCGCCGTGAACAGCGATGTATGCCCGCATTCCGTCCCGTAGGTCACCGAACGTGAGAACGGTTCCCGCCCCTATCTCGACCGACTCCCACATCGGCAGCGGCTTTCCGTCGACTTCGGGTGAGATGTCTGCGCCGGTGACGGCGATCCATGTGTAGGTGTGGAACTCGATCTTCGGCCCCCGAACCGTGACTTCGAGGGAGGCGGCGTCTTGGCCGTTTCCAGCCATGAGGTTTGCCATGCGAAGGGCGAACTGGTCCATCGCGCCGGATACGGGCACGCCGTAGCGCTGGTAGCCGTAGCGCCCGCGGTCTTGGACCGTGGTGAGCAGACCGGGATCGAGGATTTCGAGGGTGGTCGTGCTCATGCTTTCGTCGAGGTCGCGACTTGATACTCGCCCTGTGCGACCTGCTCCTCTATGTCTAGGTATTCATCCTCACCGGAGAGGGGCACGAAGCGCACGCGGTCGCCGGCGTCTATCAGTGAGGGAGGTGTCCTGGCAACGTCGAAGAGACGCAGCGGCGTGCGCCCGATCAGCCGCCACCCGCCAGGACTTTCTATGGGGTACACGCCCGTCTGGGCCTCGGCGATACCGACGGAACCGGCGGGGATGACTCCCCGCGGTGTCGAGAGCCTCGGAGTGGCGATCCGCTCGGACATTCCGCCGAGGTAGGGGAATCCGGGAGTGAAGCCCATCATGTAAACCGGATACTCGGTATCGGAATGGAGGTGGATGACCTCTTCGATGTCCATGCCCGCGTTCCGGGCCACGAACTCCAGATCGGGCCCATATTCGCCGCCGTACAGCACGGGCAGATGGACGACGGTCGTATCATCATCGGGCATTTCGGCAGCGCCGCCTCGGATGTCACCAAGACGGGCCTTCATGTCCTCGTAGGAGACTTGTGTCGCGTCGTACTCGACGAGAAGAGAGCGATAGGTAGGGATGAGATCGACGATTCCGGGAGGACGCTGACGGGCGATTGCCCTGTGGAGGGAGTGAACGCGGCGGTTGCACTCGATGCTGATCTCGTCTCCCAGCTCAATAGCTATGGCCCTGTCGCCGGCGGCGAGGAATTTCGGCGCTTCGTACATGCGGTGATTCTATACGAGTTGGGACAGAGGCGTAACGGTGACGCACTCGGCATCGAGCTGTTGGCGCAGGACTCTTGCCATCTCGACCGCGCCCGGGGTGTCGCCGTGGATGCACAGGCTGTCGGCCTCGACCTCGACGGTATCGCCGTTTATTGCTGTTGCCATGCCCTCGCTCACCATACGCAGGCTGCGCTCGGCCACTTCGCCGACATCGTGGAGCACGCTGCCTTCTTTCGAGCGGGAGACGAGTGTGCCGTCGGGGTTTAGGGCGCGGTCGGCGAAGATCTCACGTGCGACACGAAGGCCCATGTCCTGGGCGATATCGACCCACCGAGAGCCGGCCAACGCGATCAAGATGAGGTCGGAGTCGACCTCGAGGATGGCCTCGCAGATTGATCGCGCGAGGTCCTCGTCGACGACGGCGCGGTTGTACATGGCGCCGTGCGGCTTGACGTGCTGGAGTCGATGCCCGGATGTGAACGCTTGGAGCGCGCCAATCTGGTAGATGACATCGTTCTTGGCTTCGTCGGCAGAGACCTCGATGTTTCGACGTCCAAAGCCGACGAGGTCAGGGAAGCTGGTATGAGCGCCAATAGCTACGCCGTGATCTTCGGCCAGCCGGACGGTCTCACGCATCCATTGCGGGTCACCGGCGTGGAACCCGCACGCGATGTTCGCGGAGCTAATGTACTTGATGACCTCCTCATCGAGGCCCATCTTGTACATTCCAAAGCTCTCGCCCATGTCACAGTTCAGGTCTATCCTGTCTGCCATGGCGACCGGGCCTCAAATGGAAAAGGTTTGGCGGCGACTTCGCTCTGAATTTGAATTCCAAGTCCTTGATGCCTTCCGGCTGCTGTAACCAAGACTTGGCCGTAACGACAACAATCACATGCCACGGATATGTCCGGCAACTGGAGGGCCCTGACCGCCCGTGCCACATCAATGAAGAGGAGATAACAGGCGGAAAGGCGCGGGGTAGAGAACCTCACGCCTTTCCTGCCTTACCTTGTCCTAATGGACGACTGCGCAAACCGCGTAGACGGTAAGCTTCCAATCCGCGGCATTGTCGCCGACTTCGGTCGCGCTTGCGATCCAACCTCCAGGAACCTCGCCTGACAGGCCTGTGGGACGTGATCCGCCAATGGCAACCCCACTGGCGATCGAGCCGTCCGCACCTGTGACAAGGGCTCCACCGGCTATCGCAGTCAATTCTTCGCCGGACTCTTCACAAAGCACGGTTATGGACTTATTCTCGCTGTCCAGCACGCTCTCTTTTGTAACGATCTGAAGCCCGCTAACACCGGGGTCGCCCTTTTCTCCTTGTGGGCCATGCGGTCCGGCTTCACCTTGCTGGCCTACAGGACCGCGCTGTCCGGCCGGTCCTTGGGGTCCCGTCGGTCCCTGGGGTCCTTGGGGTCCTTGAGCGCCTTGCGCACCCTGCGGACCTTGGGCGCCCTCTGGGCCTTGTGGACCCTGTGGACCTTGCGAACCAGGGGCTCCGGCTTCTCCCGGGCTTCCCGGAAGTCCTGCTTCTCCCGAAATGCCAGGAGGTCCTTGTGGGCCCGTATCACCCTTGATGCCACGCTCTCCGATGGGTCCCTGAGGTCCAACTGGGCCTTGCGGTCCCGGCGGTCCTTGTGGTCCTCCCGGATTTCCGGGGTCGCCTTGCGGGCCCTGTGGACCCGTGTCGCCCGTGTCACCCTGCTCGCCCTTCTCACCCTGAGGCCCCAGCGGACCAGCGGGTCCTCGCGGACCACCCGGGTCGCCTTGAGGACCAGCCAGTCCTCTCTCTCCCTGGGGCCCTCGCGTCCCTTGCGAACCCTCAGGGCCGGGTTCGCCCTGCGGACCAGCCGGGCCCTGAAGGCCCTCAGCACCCTGAATACCTAGCAGCCCTGCCGAACCCTTAGGCCCAGCCGGTCCCTGAGCACCCGAAGGGCCCCGGGAACCTTGAGGGCCGGAATCACCCTGGGAACCTTGAGGGCCGGAATCACCCTGGGGACCCTGGTCTCCCTGTGAGCCCGTAGGCCCTGCCGGGCCTCTCTCCCCGCCGGGCCCCCGCTCCCCCTGTGCACCGATATCTCCGGTACACGCAGCTATGAACAGGATGCCGACTATCATCGCTATGATGGCTGCGACGCCGAATCGATTGCGATCCAATGCCTTTGACATGCCTTTTCTCCTTCTGTTGTTCAGCACGTTTTGCTAAGAGTTCCAAACTGCATAGTTAAGGTACTATCCTGAGTTTACTCGGTCAACTTCGCTTCGTACTTGACAAAGACTTACATTTTGCTGAATTATTATTGATACTGAATACCAACTATTGATGTACACGAGTCTACCACTGCAATGTTACTCACGCAATAGCCGAGGGCGACGATTTGGTGAGGGCATTTGCATCCCAATTCTCATGCGGTAGATACGATAGCTCCAACCTCATGCGCGAACTCATTGACTCTCTCAGACCGGAGTCCGTACAATGAGAGAAAGTACGTAGCTTTCAGGAGGCATGTCGGCATGGTTGCTACCGCTACCAGACCAACACCTGCGCCGTTGACCATCCATATTGACGAGGCTGCCGTAGAACATGTCCGTCAGTTTGCCGAACAGGCCGGCAAGCCGGACGGGAATCTTCGTGTGGCAGTCAAGGGCGGGGGGTGTTCCGGCCTGACGTACATGCTCGACCTCGTCGACGAGCCGCTTCAAGAGGACAAGGTCATCGAAGAGCACGGGTTGAGGCTGTTCGTCGACCGGAAGTCGTACATCTTTCTCGCGGGTACGACTCTCGGCTACTCGGGCGGTTTGAACGGCAAGGGTTTTGTCTTCGACAACCCCAACGCCAAGACGACGTGCGGCTGCGGGACCTCGTTCGGCATCTGAGCAACTTTGCCGAACCAGGCCGGACAAACCGTTTTCAGACGGGCCGAACGATGATATGCTATGAGAGCGTCATGGGGCGGTTGCCCCTTACGAACGCGATCTAGGGAGACTCAAGTAGGTGCCAGCAGCAAAATCACAGCGCGTCGCTGAGCGAAAGCGACAGCTAAAGCGTCCCATTCGCACCAGAGCGAAGACATTCGTCCGTAAGGCCCGCCTCTCGATTGATTCGGGAGATATGGAAGCCGCCGAAGCGGCGACGATGGAGGCCATCGTCGCACTGGACAAGGCCGCCCAGAAGGGGGCCGTGCATAAGCGCAACGCCGCACGGCGGAAGGCCCGGCTCTTGCGCCACCTCAACGCCTCAAGAGCTTAGGCGTTTTCGTTTCTTCACGATACTGCGTGTTGACACGTCTCGTCTTTTGTGCTACGTTTGTTCGGAACATCAGTACGTCGTCCGTACAAATCTGCACGAGGTGATGTCTACGCATGAAGAAGAAACTATCCCCGAAGCAGGAAGCAATCGTCGAGTTTATCCAAGGTTTCTTGGAGGACCACCGCTTTCCCCCAACGGTTCGTGATATCCAGGGCGGGTGCGAGATTAGTTCGACGTCGGTTGTCGACTATAACTTGCGCATTCTCCAGCGCGAGGGATACATCCGCCGTCGGTCGGAGGTATCGAGGGGCATCGAGCTTCTCAAGGACTCGTCGGGCCGTGAGGCCAGGTCGGACAACGTGGTTGCGGTGCCCGTGGTTGGGAGGATCGCGGCGGGCGAGCCTCTGCACATCCCCGGCGCAGCGACGAGGAATGACGCCGACGAGGTTGTCGATCTTCCCACATTCTTGACGCGCGGGAATCCCGACGTGTTTGCCGTCAGGGTCAAAGGCGAATCGATGATAGATGCGCTAGTGGCGGACGGTGACCTGGTCGTGATGGAGCCGGCGGTCGACGCGCGAAACGGCGAGATGGTAGCGGCGGAGATCGACGGAGACGAAGTGACCCTCAAGCACTTCTTCATGCAGAATGGCACCGTAACTCTCCAGCCCGCCAACAGTGCGTTTGATCCGATCGTCGTCCCGGCCGGAAATGTCCAGGTCAGGGGCAAGGTCGTCGGCGTTGTGCGGAGCATGTACAGCTAGTCGCCACCTGCTCACCAACCAGCGCGTGTCGGCTAACGACGCGTACGGGCTACTGCTTGACTGACCCAGGGGATGAAGGGCTGCCACTCCTCCATGATGTTGCGGTGATGGAAGAGCGCGTATGGGTCGGGTCGTGGCGCCTTCGGCTCGCGAGCCAGCCGCATGTTTGCCTCTTTGGGAGTGCGGCCCGCTTTTCTATGATTGCACGGGATGCACGCCGTTACCACGTTGTCCCATATGTGCTGGCCATTTCGTGATCGCGGGATAATGTGATCGATAGTCAGGCCCTTCCCTTGCATCCCGCAGTATTGGCAGGTAAAGCCGTCACGGTGAAAGATCGCGCGGCGGGAGAGCTTGCGCTGCATGACCGGCTTCCTGACCATGTAGTACAGCCGGATGACGGACGGGATGGTGTAGGACTCTCTAACGGTGTGGATATCGCCGCGTCCGTTGGCGAGCAGTTCCGCCTTGCCGACACCCAAGAGGACCATCGCCCGCCGCACGTTGCAGATGTTGAGTGGCTGGTAGTTTTGATTTAGCACCAAGACCGGCGTATTGAGAATCATTGTCATCGCAGGGTTTACTCAATGCGATCTCTGAGGGCTTCAAGCGACGTTTGAAAGTCACCGGGAATCAATCCGAGAGAATCTCCCGGCAGAGCATAGGCTCCTCGTACGAATATAGGCACGAAGGAGGAGTCGACGAGTGCCGTTTCGATGCCTTCTCGAACACTCTCGTCCGCAGCGCCGAAGGTGTACGTGAGACGCATTATACCAACCAGGAGCGCTCCGGACACGGCAATGCCAAAGACGATCCCTACAACCAGTCCGCCGACGCGATCAACGATATTCGACGCACCCAAGGTACCAATACCGAGCGCAGTTCTGATGGGGGGCCAGAACATGAGGCCGAGATAGATGACAAGGGCCATAATGACGGCGTATGAGACGACCGTAACGATCTGGTCGTCTTCAAGAAAGAGCTCGAAGAAGGTACCAACGAGCGATCCAAGCTGAGCGGCGACCAGCCAACCGAGGAAGACGGTTACCGTACAGTAAATTGCGCCGAGGATACCTATCCTCAGACCTACCAACAGCCCTATGGCCACCATGACGATAAGGATGAAATCTAGCCAGTTCATGGACTGCGTTTCCAGGTATTATCCACGTCTTGGACTTTTTCGGAGTTTATCACAGCCCTCGCGGGAAGGTATATGCGCTTCTGAACATTGGGCCGGAGACCGTCTCAGAGCAACCAGGCAATGAGCGCACCTACGATCATCACAGCGCCAACAGCGGTTACAAACCAGCCGAGATTCATCTTTGCGGCGGCTGCCATCAGGGCCTTGATGGTCAGCAGTCCGACGACGAATGCCACACACGCCGCAAATATGGCATTCGCTTCGAAGACTAGTCCATACTCGATCCCGACGTAGATGGAGGCAGCCAGACTTACGGGGATGCTGAGCAGGAAGCTCAGAGTCAACACCCGTTTGCGGTCGACTTGACGAGACAACAGAGCGGCCACGGTCATGCCTGATCGGCTCAGGCCAGGGATCACCGAGAGCCCCTGTGCGACACCAACGAGCAGGGAGTCGATCAGGCTCAAATCTTGCCGCGCGTGGTTGTCGGCTTCGTGCCGTCTCAGTTGGAGGTATCCAGTGAAAAGCATGAAGCAGCCGATCAGACCGGTTGCGACTGTGCCTCCGACAGCGGAAATGTCGCTCAGGATCAGTAACACAGGCAAGCCGACAACCCCGCTAACGAGCGTTGCAACTACGAGGAAACGGACGGTTCGCGACGGGGCCTGTGGCTTAGCTGCAACTTCTCGCACGATGTCTATGATGTCGCGCCGTAGGGCGATAAGAACGGACGGAACGGTACCCACATGGAGCCAGAGCGCGAAACCGACGGCCTCATCGAGCGGCGCATCGAATATGAGGGCGTAGACCCCTGCGACGACGCCCTCGGAGCTTACCGGCAGCCATTCGACAAGTCCTTGGAGAATGCCAAGTGCGGCTGCGGCTGCCATGTCAGGGTCTCACCGGTCGATGTCGAAACGGCTGGTCCATTTCGGACAATGATCGACGAATGCGGTTTGCGCGTCAACCGAGGGACGGACGCTTTTGAATCCTAGAGATGACCCGAGTCTAATCGTTGCTGCCGAGAGAGACTTCGGCCAGTGAGGTGTATTGCGGCCCTTCCGGTAGAATTACGCTGCGCATGAGGCTGATACGATCGACCGGGACCAAAAGCCCGGACCGGAATTCTGCGGAAAAGAGGGTTTCCGCAGCCTTCCGCCGTTCGATGTGTGAGGCGCGATCGCGTATCCTGGCTATGGTCAGATGCGGTCTGAACTCGCGGGAGTCGGGCTCGATGGCGATCTGTCCGAGCGCTGCCTCTATGCGCCGGTGGATATCTTGAAGAGGCGCCACATCTCCGTCCAGTCCGACCCAAAGGACACGCGGACTCCTGTTGTTGGGATATACGCCGACGTTTCCCAGTCGGAGCGTAAACGGGCGAACCGCTTTGACGGTGTTGGTGACTGTGTCGATTATCGACTCGACCTGACGGGCGGTCACGTTGCCGAAGAATTTCAGCGTGAGGTGCATGTTCTCGGGTTTGACGGGCTTGAGACCACCGACTTTGGCACGTGCCATCTGGTCGGCGAGATGACCCAGTGCGGCCGTCACGTCGTCCGGAAGCTGAATGGCTAAGAACGCGCGGATGTCGTCTCGCATATGATGTCGCGCAATCCGGGAGGAGCCTCCTAGGCCGCGTTATCGTGAGATATCCCTCATTGTATACTACGAACCGTCTAACGGCTTCGGTTTCTACGTATGCGGAGCGGTGGGGTTTGCATGACCGTCCACGATGGCATACCCTAACCGTCCATGTTCCCTGGCGACCTGCGGAGGAGCGATGTCAGGTGAGATCATCGGAATGGAAGACATGATGGCGATCTATGAGGTCACCGACCGATTCGAGATTGACCGCGAGACGATCAGCGTGCCGTTGGAGAAGACGGGCGATGGGTCGGTAACGGCGAGCGAGGACGGCAGTATCGAGATCGTCGCGCCAGCGTCAATGGCGATTAAGGACTGGCAGCCGACGCTCGAAGACGGTATTCGCGGGCTGGGCTTTTCCTTGGACGATGGTGGCGAGCTGTGGGACTAGCGAGGTAACCGCCCATGCGTTGGTGTACGGCAATCTCAGAAGAATCTTCTCTCGACTCGGCAATTGTCGAGTGTGGAGAGGGGCTGCGCGCCGATATGGGGCGCCTGACCGTCGATCTCGTGGTCGCATTCGTCTCTCAGCATCACGCGCCGGGATTCGGCCGGGTCCCTGAATTGGTCCGGCAAGAGTTTCCTCAAGGGGCGCTGCTCGGCTGTTCGGCTGGTGGAGTCATCGGGGCGGGACGAGAGGTAGAGCATCAACCGGGCCTCGCGATAGCTGCTGCACACCTGCCCGACGTGGATGTTGCAACGTTCCGCGTTGAATCGTCGGACATGCCTGATGCGGACGCCCCACCCGATCGCTGGGAGGAACTGGTCCACGTTTCGGGTCATGAGGAAGCTCACTTCGTCCTACTCGTCGATCCTTTCTCATTTGACGCGGAGCAGTTTGTGATGGGGTTGGACTTTGCCTTCCCGCCAAGCTCGAAGATCGGAGGAATGGCAAGCGGCGGTCAGCGACCCGGCGGGAACGCTCTGTTCTTGACCGACCAAGTCTACCGCTCCGGAGCGGTGGGCGTGGCACTCAGTGGAAACGTGACTGTGGATACGATCGTGGCGCAGGGATGCCGTCCCATCGGGCATCCGATGCAGGTGACATCCGTCAACCGGAACATTCTGACCGGCCTGGACGACGAAAAGCCGATTGAGGTTCTGCAACGCATCTACAGCAGCTTGCCGGCAAGTGACCAACGTCTTGCTCAGCAGGCGGTGTTCCTGGGTATCGCAATGGACCCGATGAACGAGACCCCTCAGTTTGGCGACTTTCTGGTCCGCAGCATCGTAGGGGGCGATCACGCCACGGGCGCGATTTCCGTAGCCGAGATGCTGAGGGAGGGGCAGACGGTGCAGTTCCATGTCCGCGACGCCGCGACATCGGCACAGGACCTCGATCACATGCTGACGTCTTACTCTGCTCAGAGTCCGATCTACGAGGAGACGGGGGCGCTGCTGTTCTCGTGTCTGGGGCGTGGCGAATACCTCTACGGCCAACCCGACCACGACACGCAGATGTTCCGCGACAAGGTCAGCCCGATGCCGTTGACCGGCTTCTTCTGCAATGGTGAGATCGGCCCCGTGGGAGGATCAACGTTCCTCCATTCGTACACCAGCTCATTCGGCATCTTCCGGACCAAGCACTGATGGGCGAACGCTGGTACAAGGGCAACCTTCACACGCATACTTCTCTGCTCGGCTCGTCAGGGCCTGCTTCGCCCGATTACGTCGTCGGCTGGTACAGGCGGCACGGCTATCACTGGCTGGCAATCACCGACCACAACGTGCTCACCGAATATGAGACTGACGAGTTGGTCATGGTGAGGGGGCAAGAGGTCGGCAAGCACATGCCGAGCGGCAACGGCCCGATCCATATCAACGGCTTCGGTATCACGAGGTCGGTGGAGTTCGTCGATATGGAGGAAAAGGTCCCAACGATGCAGGCCAACATCGACGGAGTTCTCGCGGCGGGCGGCGTGGCCTCGTTGAACCATCCCAACGACCGCGACAGCTTCACTCACGAGCACGTTTTGCAGACGACCGGAGCGAGCTTCATCGAGGTGTTCAACGGCGGAGGTCCGAGCAAGAATAACGACGGCGGCAACGGGAGACCGAGCAGCGAAGAGACTTGGGACGGGGTGCTGAGCGGCGGTCAGCGTCTCTACGGGATCGCCACGGACGACGCCCACACCTATGACGAGTTTCGTCCCGACCGAGCGAATCCGGGGCGGGGATGGGTATGCGTGCGTGCCAGTTCACTCACCGAGGAGACGATTCTTGCAGCGCTGAGTCGGGGAGAGTTCTACGCGTCAACCGGCGTCGAGTTGGCGGACATGTCCGCAACGCCATCGGAGCTGTCCATCAAGATTCAGGCGAGACCGGGCGAGTCATTCCTCACGAGGTTCGTCGGCAAGCACGGACGCGTCCTGTCGGAGCAAGGCGGACTGCTGCCCCGACACTCGTTCCGGGGCAGCGAAGGCTACGTGCGGGCCACTGTGGTGTCAACCAGTGGCAGCAAGGCGTGGATACAGCCGGTGTTTCTTGAGGCTGGCGGGTGACCGCCTAGACCCTACGGTTTTCTACAGAGTCCTGCCCCACGTCGCCATACGTGGGTCGGGAGGGAGATTAACGACTTCACCGAAGTGGACTGACTGGCCCACGGCCTCGCAGAACTCCATGTATTGGACGCCTTCTTCAAAGGACGGATGGACGGGCGTTCCCTCGCGGATTGCCTCGATGAACTCGGGGTCGGTGGTCTGGAGGCGGACCTCGTCGGGGGCAGGCTCGATGGGCTGCATCGAAGACATTCCCGCGGTCGCCCCGTGGATCTCGTCGCCGAACAGCGTGTAGACGAGCGCGCCTTTGGAGCCGTACAGCTCGATCGTTTGCGGGCCTGCAAACGACGCCTCAGTGGAGAACTGGTAGGTGGCCGCGGCTCCGCATTCGAGTTCGGCGGAGATGGCTATCGAGTCGGGGACGGTGGTATATACCATCTCCCCGTCGGAGTTAACCACTTTGTCGAAGTGGCGCGCAGCTTTGGCTGCGAGTGACGTGGCAGTGCCTACCCAGCGGTTCAGTACCTCGATCCACATACCCATCGTCAGGAGATGGAGGCCGGTCACGTCGGGATCGCGTCGCCAGTCGTAGGAGTCTCTCGGGGCAGGCGGGGCCATGCCGACCACCCGGACCTCACGAAGTTCCCCTATGTAGTCCTCGTCGTGGAGGAGGCGGAGCATGGTGCGGTCGCCCTTGAGACCGGGCAAGGGGGGATATAGGCACGACACCTTGCCCGACGCGGCGGCGGCGTTCCGCATTTCGTGGGCTTCCTTCAGGTTGCGCGACATGCGCGCCTGGCACAGCACGTGCTTACCGCCTGCCAGAGACGCAAGCGTCATCTCGTGGTGCGTGCCGGGTGGGGTCGCGATCACGATGGCGTCGATGTCGGGCGACTCGGCAATTTCTTGCCAGTCGGCGACCGCTTGACCGAAACCGGACTCACGCGCGACGCCCTCGGCCTTCGTCAATGAGCGGTTCCATACCATCGAAAGCTCGACGCCCTCGATAGCCTTTAAGCGTGGAATGTGCCGCGCCTGTGCGACGGCCCCCGCTCCGATGATTCCTACTCGAATTTCTTGCATAGCGTCGTTCCTCCGTTGTAGTTGTGTAATGCGTGCGTAGGACTAGTGTCCTGAGTCATAAGTTCGCATGCAATATCTTGCTAGTGAGGCTAGGATTTCGTCAGCCGTTTTTGTCCATCGGAAAGGCTTGGGATCGGCACAGGTAGACTCGATGTAGTGAAGGATCGCTTCCTCAAGCTCGCGTGTACTGCGGTGGACACCCCGTCTGAGCTGCTTGTCCGTCAGCGCGGCGAACCAGCGCTCCACAAGATTGAGCCATGATGAACTGGTGGGAGTGAAGTGGAGATGGTAACGGGGCCGCTTAACCAGCCATCGTTGGATAAGCGCGGTCTTGTGGGTTGAGGAGTTGTCGAGGATGATGTGCACATCGAGGTCTGGGGGTACAGAGTCATCGATCTTGTCAAGGAACTTGCGGAACTCCACCGAACGATGGCGCCGTTGGCAGGAGCCGATCACCCTGCCAGTAGCTACGTCAAGGGCCGCGAACAGGTCGGTGGTTCCGTGCCGAGCGTAGTCGTGAGTACGTCTCTCGACTTGGCCTGGACGCATGGGCAACAAAGGCGCGGTACGGTCCAGCGCTTGGATACCCGATTTTTCGTCTACGCACAGTACAAGAGCCTTGTCCGGTGGGTTGAGGTACAGTCCCACGATGTCTCGGACCTTCTCGATGAAGAGAGGATCGGTGGACAGCTTGAAGGTCTCTGTGCGATGAGGTTGAAGAGAGAACGCTCTCCAGATACGGCTTATGGCGCTCTGGCTCATGCCGGTGCGTCTGGCCATCGAACGAGTGCTCCAGTGAGTAGCGTCGTCAGGTGTCGTTTCCAGTGTCAGAGTGACGACTTTCTCGACGTCGGCGTCGGTGATCTTGCGGGGAGCGCCGGGCCTCGGTTCGTCCAAGAGCCCATCCAAGCCTCTTTCGAGAAACCGACGACGCCACTTCCCCACGGTCTGGGGAGAGAGCCCCACTTGAGCACTCACTGTCTTGTTGGACTTACCTTCGGCGCAGCCAAGTATCAACCGGGCGCGTTGGGCCAGCGCTTGCGCCGTCTTCCGACGCGCGACCAATCTCTCCAGGGTTTCTCGCTCCTCTATGCCGATCTCCAACGGTGCCAACGGTCTACCACGGGGCATGACTTCCTCCTACAACAGAGTCAACTCATGCCCATTATTATACTGCCTACTTACGACTCATGACACTAGGTGGGGAATCTGGGGGCAATGGAGCCGCTGACAGGGTTAGGACACCCTGCTAATATGTGGTCGCCATACCTCTCGACAAAGTTGGCGACGACAACTCCAAAGACCCGGTGCTGACAACACCGGGCTTTTTTCTTTCCTGCTATGTATCGGTCATGGGAATCTCCCTACTGATCGTTCCTGCGGGCAGTTTATGTCACGGCCTGCAGGCGGATCAACTTCGAAGCTGCTCCACTCTCATGGCAGCGTGAGAAGTTCTGCGTCGCATAGACCGTCTCTTGAGTCCAGCCATATTGTTGGGTCTCCAGTATGGCGGTCCCGACTCCGATGCTGCGAGCCTGCACGTGCATAAGGTTCTTTCTGTGGCCGGGGCTCTCCATCCACGCTTTCACGAGACCTTCTGCTATAGCCTGTGAATTGTCGTAGAAGGTGACGAGCTGGTAGACGGCCTGACCTCTTCGACCAGTCCACTTAGTGATTCGGGGATGCCTAGCGATATTCTCACTCACTCCGTAGCTGATTGAGCCGTCCATCTGTATAACACGGCATTCGTAGCCCGCACGGGTGGCACGGTCTGTCGGCCCCATCCCTAGGACGGTATGCCCGTATCCGTACTGGATCATCTGCTCGCTGTGCGACCTCGCAAAGTCGGAGATCGAAACGTCGTGTACCAGTTCCACTAGGCCGTCCGCCCTGCGTTCCTCGTTCGTATAGTGAACGACCCATTGTTCAATCGTCGCCTCATCTAATTGTGCGTCGTTCGGATACCTTATGATGATGGGCGTGGGAACGGGCGTGGCAGCCAAACTTTCAGCCATACCGTCTAGGAAGGACTCCACTTCCCCGAGGAACTTGTTTGCCTCTGTAGGCACCTCTTCTGGTGTCCGTATGAATCTGCTGAGGTCCTCAACTCCGATCAACAAGACTGCCAGAAGAGTCAGCGCGATAGCTATCAAGGCGAGTCGTTTGAAGGTACGCCAGCCGAACCACACGACTGCAATCAGCAGACTGGCCACCGGCCCGATGATGCGTGAACACCTCCGCCTCCGTCTTTTCGGGCGCTTCATGCGGGCAGTTCGTTCTTGCGGTTCCTTTGATAACTTCCACTTCGAGAGCCGCCTTTGCGTGCAGGCTATACGGGTGCAATCTCCAGGATGATTGGCGGGTTTCCAGTCGTCCGACCGCCTAGACACCTCGACGTGGCCGCGCAGCAACCAAGATAGTATTCATGGCGCCTCCTTCAGGCAAGGATGGTGATACTCGCTACAGACACGCAACACCCTCAAAAGCCGCCCGAAAGAGGCACAAGGCCACCCCCGTTGGCTTCAAGGATGTTTGGGACTGTAGCGAGTCCGGCGGGAACCTTATCATCACGCGGTGTGTAGCATCGCAACTTAATTCTGCGACAAGCTACGTGGCAAACAGGAACTACCCTGTGTTAGTGTGAGGGTGGAATATGGGAGGAAAAGTGATGCCGAAACGCAAGCGCCCTATCGGTCGCCCACCGCGGTCAATGCCGCCGCGGATCGACGCCTCGCCGGAGCAGATCGCCCGCGTCGTACTGAACGTCAAGCCGCCGGAGAAGTGGCGGTACATGGAGAAGAAGAGGGGTTAAACTGCGTGGAAAAGCAGACGGGGACGGGATCGCCTAAGAACGACGAGTATCACTCCAGCCACCATGAAGGGGACAATAGGCGCCATATTTTTGCCGACTGCTATCACGGCAGGAGGCTTGACTGCAAACGTCCCCTACCTCTCTGTTCTGAGTGCAGCCGGAAATCGGGCCGCTGTTAGCATCGCAGCTGCCCGTAGTCTACGTGCCGGATCTATAGCTGGTTTTGTGTAGGATTGGTTATAAGCCCCAAAAAATACCCAGTAGTCGTAGGCATCTCAGGCGCCAGCGGCGCCGTCCTCGCCAGCGCGACCATCGACCGTCTCCTGACGGACGAACGGCCCGTCATCGCCACGGCCACTGCCGCCGCGCGCATGGTCTGGAGGCAGGAGTCCGAAGAGTCGTTCGGCGAGGCCCTTGAACGCTGGGCCGACTGGGGGATATTCACCTACTGCCCCGTCGGCGACCTTACCGCGCCAATCGCCAGCGGCACCTTCCCCACGGCGGGCATGGTCGTCACGCCGTGCAGCATGGCCACCGTCGCGGCGATATCGAGCGGTGTCGCCGACAATCTCCTTCGTCGTGCCGCGGACGTCACCCTGAAAGAGCGCCGTCCCCTTGTCATAGTCCCTCGCGAAACGCCTTTGTCCGAAACTCATCTGGAGAACATGACGCGCTTGGCGCGGCGCGGCGTCGTCGTTCTCCCCCCACACCCACCCTTCTACCTCGGCGACGGTTCGATTCAACACACGGTTGACTTCATCGTCGAAAGGACGATGGTCGCGCTCGGAATAACCGACCGCATGCCGGACGGCATGACCTACCGCGAGCCCGAACGCTACGCTTGAATCTCCGTCTGCGACCCCCTACAATCCCACGCACCTATCCCCACCCGGAGACGCCCCGCCGATGATCCCATGCCATGAAGCCGTCCGGCTCCTCAGCGAGACGCGCGGAGACGCAATCGTCGTCAACACCATGACCCCAAGCCGCTATTGGAGGGACATCACGGACAACCCCGACTACGACCTCCCAATCGCGGGCGGAATGGGGAAGGCCTCCTCGATGGCGCTCGGTCTCGCCTTGTCCAGGCCAGACAAGAAGATATGGTGCATGGACGGCGACGGCAGCCTGCTCATGAACCTCGGCACGCTTGTCACCATTGCAGGACAGGCCCCGGCCAACCTCGTCCACTTCGTCTTCGACGACGAGGCCTACCAGACGACGGGTGGACAGCCCGTCCCCGGTGCCGGGATATACGACTTCAAGACCATCGCCCAGGGCGCGGGCTACCCCCGCGCCTATGTGTTCGACGACCTCGAACACTTCAAGACCGAACTCCCCACCGTCCTCCAAGACGACGGCCCCATCATGGTCGTCCTCAAGATCTCCTACCCCGACGGTGGCCCCCCGTTCTCCATGGCCAACACCAAGGCCGCCGTGGCGCGCCTCCGTACCGCCCTGGCTCAAGACGGCTAAACGCCTCCACTCTGCAATCGCCGTGCTGGTCCCATTCCCCGAACGCGTTACCTTCAAGGCCGTGACGTGCGACGAGTGGCCCGACCTTGAGCGAGGGTTCCTTTCTGTGCCCGGATCGTCGATGTGCTGGTGCATGTACTGGAGAAAAACGAGGGCGGAATGGTGGGACAATGCCGCCGAGAACCGGGCCGACATGCAGAAGATCGTCGCAGGCGTGGTCTCACCGGGGATACTGGCATATGACGGGGATGTGCCGGTGGCGTGGTGTTCAGTCGCTCCTAGAAGCGAATTCCCCGGACTCGAACGGTCGCCGACATTGCGCGCCGTCGACGCCGAGCCGGTCTGGTCGATCACCTGCTTCACGATTGCTCGGAGCCACAGAAAAATGGGCCTGACCCCTCTGCTCATACGAGCGGCAATCGATCACGCGGTCGAGAACGGAGCAACGATCATCGAGGCCTATCCGATGACGAACCTACCCCAAAAGCGTCGAACGGTTGGCGAGGCCTTCATGGGCTTTTCGACGACATTCGAGCGCCTCGGCTTCGAGCAGGTGTCCGACCGCTCGCACGTCCGCAATATCTGGCGCTTTCGCCCCTGAACCTCCGATTTGACCGAAGAGATGAATCGGGTGATAGTAGAGGCAGAGCATCTCCCAAGATTCTCAGCATCACAATGAGGGGGAGGGAAAGGGGAAAATCTCGGACGTGGAAAGATTCTCATAATGTCTCATCTATGCAAGCACTTGCCGATTTCGAGCGACGCGAACTGCGCTGAACGCCATGAATTCGTATCTGAAAGAGTCTCAATCACCCACTCCCCATCCGCGCGAATCGGAGCGAGACACTTTGAGATCAACGAAGAATTAGAGGGGTTAGGCAGGTTTCCCAAACTGTCTCAAATTCTCAAACCGTCTCACGCCCGCAATATCCCCCGTTTCTACCCACCCTCCAAAGCGGCCCCAAGCCCCAACGCAGTATAATTGTCCGAGGGCATTCCCCCGAAAGGACATCCCAACGCACATGAACTGGCGCGAGCTGCAGGACAAGAACATCACCTTGATCGGCGGTGCCGTATCGGGCGGACTCGATAGCTGCACGTCTACCCACTGGCTCACGAGCAAAGGGTTCGACGTGACGGGGGGGACGGTCGACCTCGGCCAGCCGGACGAGGAGAACATCGGCGCCATCGCCGACCGTATGCGAGGCTGCGGCGCGGTCGACGCCTTCATCGTGCCCGCTCACGAGGCCCTGGCCGACGCCGGCCTGAAGGTGCTGCAGGCGCAGGCCCGCTACGAGGGCGGCTACTGGAACACCACGGGCATCGCCAGGCCCGTCACGGTTGACGCCCTGCTCAAAGAGTTCGAGACACGGGGCATCCCCGTCCTCTTCCACGGAGCCACCGGACGCGGAAACGATCAGGTGCGCTTCCAGATCGCCACCAACATGCTCCGGCCCGATATGGATGTCTACGCCCCCTGGCGCGACCCGGAGTTCGTCGCCGAGTTCCCCGGCCGGCAGCAGATGCTCGAATACTGCGAGCGGTTTGACCTGCCAATCAAGCCCGCCGCCGAGTCCCGCTACTCCACCGACGCCAACTTCCTCGGCCTCACGCACGAGGCCGGAGACCTCGAGGACGTGACCGTATCGCCCTTCTTCGTTGAGCCGGGCATGGGCGTGTGGGCATGGGACGCGCCCGATGCGCCGCAGTCCGTAACCGTCCGCTGGGAAGAGGGCGAGCCGAAGTCGATCGACGGCGAGACGGGCAGCGTGACCGAGATGTTCGAGAGGGCGAACGCCGTCGCCGGTGCACACGGCGTCGGCATCGGCCTTCACACCGTGGAGAACCGCTTCGTCGGCATAAAGTCGCGCGGCATCTACGAGGCCCCGGGCATGGAGCTGCTCGGTCAGACCTACGACCTTCTCCTCCAGTTCGTCCTCGACCGCCGGGCGCGCCAGCTCTTCGACCACCTGTCGGCCTTCATAGCCAACCAGATATACCAGGGCTACTGGCTCGACCTCGGCACGTCTGCCGCTCTCGCGGCATTGGAGCCCATCAACCGGCTCGTCACGGGCACCGTCACCGTCCGCCTGTACAAGGGCAATCTCTCCTTCGAGACCGCCGAGGACACGCCCGAGGCCATGCCGCACTCCCTCTACACCGACGACTCCTCCATGGAGGCGCTCGGTTCCTACAACCACGCCGACGCCGAAGGCTTCCTCAAGGTCCTCGAAGTATCCGCCCGCAACGTCGGCAATCGCCAGTACCCACGCTTGGGCAGGTAGTTCCGGTCTATCCGCAAGAGTGAGGAGCGCATTTGACACAATTCAAGCGCCCGACTATCGTGAAATAAGGGTATATGCGGAGGGCGAATACCCGCGTTGCAGCGACTCGTCGGACATCGGTAGCAGGACCCTATAAGTTGGTGTACGGCTATGGCTATTGACGAGACTTTCGTAACCGTTCTATTGATTCTCGCGATCCTGGCCGCGATTCCCGCCGGGGTAATACTTGCGGTCTACGCGGCCAAACGCCTGAGTCCCGTAACGTTCTCTCCGGTCATTCCTTGGGTGTTGGTTGCCGGTTCTCTGCTCCTCATCGGTGCTGCGATTCTGTTCCTAATGCCATTTAGTTACACGAGCGAGTCCTACTCCGAACCCGCGCCGGTCACGGGAGACTTTCGGGCAGCGCCGCTCCCAAGATCCCCCGGCATGGCGGACGATGAATCGTGCTGGTATGCCGAGCCTGCTGTCGATTCGCGCAGCTTCGTCAACATCTCGCAGTGGAGGTACACACAACGTGTCGAATGGTGCGGCGACGAGTCCCGAATCGTCGGCACTCCGTTAGTGATGAGGTCTTTTGACGCCCTCGCGCCGTTCTGGCAGTTCGAGCGCTACCACGATGTCTCCGAAGGAGAGTGGGGCGCCGAGCGATACCTCGTCTTCAGTCAGGCAAAGTTCAGGTTCTGTGCGGTCTTGCAGGCCCTCTGCCTAGATGATGACGACCCGTCTTTGGGGATGACCGTCTTTGGAAACGGGACGTTCAACGTCGAGTACCACGACGAATGGACGGCTGGGGAGGAATCGGTTCATGTTGTGAGGACCTCCGTGTGGGAAGCCCTGTTGATGGCGCTGGCCGGTGTGCTGGCAGTCTCGCCGTTAGCGGTGGGACTGGTCGCGGGAGGTTTCGTAGCTATGCGGTCGAAACTGGATCGCTTCCACTCTGTAGGCACGGGTATGTTGGCAGGTGGGACAACTCTCGCGGGAATATTCGCGGGGCTCGCGCTGCTGTTCGGCTAGTGGTTCAACATCCTAGTATTGAAGGGTAACGAGGCTATGACTCGGTAGGGGCGGGTTTGAAACCCGCCCTGTCGTGCAAAGCACGAATCAAATCTCCAATTACTACCCGTCATTTCAAAGATTTCGGTCCACTAGTGCTCCAACATCTTTGAAATGAAGACCTTGATAGTCCTTGTTCCTCTTGTAGGTTCAATTGTACCTTTGAACCGAGGAGGAACCATGATGTCCACCAAGAAGTACCGTATCAGACTGACAACCGCCGAACAACAGGAACTCAAGGCGCTGGTCTCACGCGGTCGGGCTGCGGCGTACAAACAGACCCACGCGCGCATTCTGCTGATGAGCGATGAGTCACGCTCGGACGGGGGAATGAAGGACGCGGACATCACCAGCGCGCTCGGTGTGGGACAGTCAACGGTCGAGCGGGTGCGCCGGCGCTGTGTGGAGGAAGGCATCAAGTCGGCGTTGAACCGCAAAAAGCAACTGCGGCGCCGTCAGAAGAGACTGGACGGCGAGGGCGAAGCCCGGTTGATAGCGATGGCCTGTGGGGAACCGCCGGAGGGTCGCGCCGGCTGGACCCTGAAGCTGTTGGCTGACCAGTTGGTCGAGAGCGAGATCGTTGAGACCATCAGCACCGAGACGGTACGCCAAGTGCTTAAAAAAACGAACTCAAGCCCCCGTTCTGCAACGGGGCAGGCTGTGGCTGAAGCAGAGTTGGTGCATCCCGCCCGGTCAGAGCGCGGAGTTTGTGTGCGCGATGGAAGACGTGCTGGAAGTCTACCAACGGCCGTATGATGAGAACGAAGTTCTGGTGTGCATGGATGAGACGAGCAAACAGCAAAGCCTGCCCCCGACCCGGATCGGGGGTCAAGGAGACGCGAGTGCCCCGTCCCGCAGCGCCCGGCGCGGTGTCGGCCTACGACTACGAATACGAGCGCAATGGAGTGAGCAGTCTGTTCATGCTGTTCGCGCCCCTGGAAGGGAGGCGTCGGATAGAGGTCAAGGAGCGTCGCACGAAGGTGGATTGGGCGCATGTGATACAGGGACTGGTCAATGAGGACTACCCTGACAGAGAACGGATCGTGCTGGTTATGGACAACCCCGTATCAAGTACAGGGCAGGCTCTCAACACGCACAGGCTGTCCTCGCTGTACGAGGCGTTCGAGCCTTCTGAGGCGAGGCGTATAGCTGAGCGTCTGGAGATACACTACACACCCAAACACGGGAGTTGGCTGAATATGGCGGAGATAGAGATCGGAGTGCTGGCTCGACAGTGCCTGGAGCGTCGCATACCGGACAGGGAGACCCTGCGTGGCGAGGTAGAGGCGTGGCAGAAGAGCCGCAATCGTGATGCGGTGCGCGTGAACTGGCGCTTCACCACCGAGGATGCCCGCATCAAACTAAAGTCACTCTACCCATCAATACAAAAAAGTTGAACCACTAGGTTTGGCAAAAGCACCGACAGTCGTCTCTCCGGCGAAGAGCTTGCCCCGTACCCCGATACGGGGCCGGAGTCCAGAGGAAGGCTGGGAGGCTCCGCCAAGTCTGCCTCTCAGCTGGACTTTGTACATTCAGGCTGCGTAGGTCAGCGATTCTATGAATCTATTGAATAGCGGCGTTGGGACTTTCGTGATGTCGGGTTTGTCCTGCGACATGGAAAAAGTCTCACAAAGCGCTCCACATATGACGACGCACCAACGCGATCGCGTCTACGAAGGTCGGCGCGGGCTTGGCATACCAGGCGGCGGCGCGGGGCTTGCAAGGCCGTTGCTTTTGCAGCAGATGAGCCGCGACGGTTATCTTTTTGTGAGTCCGCCCCATCTGCTGACAGTATCGCTCAGAGGGGGCGAGTGCTGTCAGGACAGGCAGCGCCCATGTCCGACGCGCCCAGGGTATGGAGGTCAGCCACATCAGGCTTATCCAACGCAGGCCGGATGCCTTGACGAAATGACTTGCGCTGGAGCGCACTGCCCCTTGGCCTTGATCCGCCTGCCACGCCGCCGCTCCAGGGTCCTCGTCGATCCCAAACACCAGCGGGCCATCACCCTGATCGAGGTGTTGGATTAACAGGTGCAGCAAGACACGGCCTACCTTGAGCGGCGACCACACGGCGCGGTTCAGAACGTGATGATATCGTGCAAAGCTCGTGTCGTCGCTGAGGCCCATGATGCGGAGGGCTGAGGTGACGGTGCGCTTGCGCGTGGCTAGGACTGTGCCGACGAGCAGCACCTGGGCTTTCGTCCATGTCCTGGCCTGGAACATGGGCGCGAACGGGTTGAGTATGGATATAATGGCATCGGGCAGAGCCTGCCCCGTACTGGATACGGGGGTGAGCATAACGTGACCTTTCAGAAGTGTTTGGTCTTGTTAGCTTACCCTGTTCTCGTCACTTGTCTATACTTTGTACATTCCACAGGTGGGCGTCATAGGTAAGTTCGCGAAGCTGGGGCACTTTTTCATTGTCGTCTTCTGGACACGACATTGAAAAAGTATTGAAATGGAAATATGTGGCCAAACCTATATATCTGATGGCTTCTAACCAACTTTGTACAAAGTCGAGCTAAGTGACGTACGATTACCCTCGGTTCTCCGACCCCAAATCCCCCACTTAATTTTGTTGGTGTGGCCTTTGTGGTTCTACAGGACGTGTTCGTTGTCAACTCGGAGTCACATATGCTCAGATTTGGACCGTAGGGAGGGTTTTGGGCGACGGTTTTGAGGGTATTGGAGCGCCCCATGCCAAATAGTGGCTCTCTTCAGGACAAAGAAGGCATGATCCGGCCTGGCAACACCCCTGGTCGCCTTCAACCGATGCTCCCAGCCAAGTTCGCCTATGCTCCGTACGGCTCGGCAGCCAGCGCCGATAGCCTCTGCCGCGCTCTGAGCAGCATCTCGTATGAGGGATGCCCACGGGCCAGGCGGATCATCAGCCTTCGAGCGTGTCGTATGACCCGGCCCGGAAGGGCGATCAGGGTGAAACGGACTGCTTTCAGTCGCTTGCTCTCCCACTGTCCGCCCAACACCAGCCGCTTCATGGCGGAGTTCAGAACCTGCCCCGTACTCCGATACGGGGTTGAAGGTTAGCACCGCTATAGCCCACCATGCCGCGTTGGCTCCGAACAGGCCCGAAGGCAGTCTGCCACCCGCGAGGTCATCCTTCAGAACGCCGTGCACCTCCTCACCCCTCGATCAGGTCGAGGGCAGGCTTTTGCCGCATCTCTGCCTCGACCACCGGATCAACTCGTCTCCCGGAAGGTCTCGGTTGGTCACCACCCCAAAGACCTTATGCCAACCCCTGCCGGACAACTCCATCGCCGGGAAGGTGAGTTCCATCTGCCCCTCCATTCCCGGCAGAGGCTGTTCGTTCAACCGCTCCCTGATAGCTATGAACCGATACTCAGGGCTGTTCTTCGAGTGCCCTATCCAGTTGAGCACGAAGTTCACCTCAGCCCACTGCTGACCTGTATCTACCAGGTGCTCGCCAACCTTCCGGTACAGCACGTGCCACTCCTTGTCGGCAACCTCAGAGACCGCACGGCGGAACTCCACCGTCACGTCGACCCCTACCGCGAACTCAATCACCCCGAACCGCTCGTCTCTCCCCTCGGCACAGTACCGCAGCAACTCCTGCTGATACCCCGCCGTATCCGACCTCAGCATCACCCTCTCCACGCCATCAGGCAGATGCTCCAGCGCTTCGGTCAGCACACGCAACTGCTGATGGCCCGCAGGAACGTTACCGTCTCGAAACTCCGAATGCACGATCAGATCGGCCTCTGCCCAGTAGAGCCTGCCCCGTAGCCCCATACGGGGTCGTCAGCGGCTGGTACGCTCGGTACTTCTTGTAGCTGTAAAGCGCATCCTGCTTGTGCGTCTCCACCAATGTCGCGTCCATAGCTTGCCCCGTACTCGATACGGGGTCCAGCAGCATCAGCGAGTTCACTATCTGGTTGTCCGTCCAGCCCTGACCTCTCTCACGCAGTCCTACGTGGCGCTCTACCGATGACCTCAAGCCAGACACATGTATCAACTCCAGATACGTCATCAGGCCCGACAGCCCCGTCATACCCGTCGTGCTCTTCTCCTCGGCATACTGGAATGGCAGGACGCCTTGTCTCATAATAGGTGCACCTCGTTGGTGATAGTTTCTCTTGTGCAAGAAACATCTTAGCCCGCTTCACGGCGGGCTCCAACGAGGTCTTCCTCTTATCTAGGTGGGGAATCTGGGTCCCGGACTCGCTTGACAGCCCAAAGGCGCTTTGATAGCTTGCCGATGCTCTCGTCCGCGATGATGCGGTGGGGCATCCCAATCTTCAGAACCCCTTCGGGTGAGTGAGTCATGCAGCAGCGCAGGATACCCAATACCGACCTCAAAGTATCGGTCGTCTGTCTCGGTACGATGACCTTCGGCACGCCGGTCGATCAGCAGGGCGTCGACGGCATCATAGACTGGTGCCTCGACAACGGCCTCAACTTCATCGACACGGCGGACATGTACGAGGGGTACACCCGGTTCCTGGGGTCGCCCGGTGGCAAGTCGGAAGCGTTCATCGGGAACGCGCTTGTAGGCCGTCGCGATCAGGCGGTCATCACGACGAAGGTCGGCAACCCCGTCGGCGACGACACCTACAGCGGTACGGGCCTGGGAAGCGATCACATCCTCCACCAGATCGACGCCAGCCTCGGACGGCTCCGCACCGACTACGTGGACATCTACGAGATGCACCTCGACGACCCCGACACGCCGCTTGAAGAGTCGATTGCCGTGATGGCGGGACTGATCGAAGCGGGCAAGGTCCGCCACTGGGGATTCTCAAACTTCGAGCCCGACGACATCCACCGGATGATCGCCCTTTGCGACGGCAACGGCTGGCCTCGCCCGGTCATCGCGCAGCCGCAGCTGAGCTGGCTCGTGCGCGACTCCGAGGAGGCGTACATCCCCACGTGCGTCGAGTACGATATCGCGGTCACGCCCTACCGAACGCTCCAGTCCGGCCTGTTGACGGGCAAGTACAAGCGCGGCCAGGAAGCGCCGGTGGGGAGCCGGGGCGACGAATCGTCGTGGCTGGACGACCCGGACGACGACCTGTGGGACAGGATCGAGCAGTTCGAGCACGAGGCCGCGGGGGCGTCACTTACTCCGACCCAGTATGCCGTCAAGTGGCTCCTCGACCGACCGGGCGTGACGAGCGTCATCGTGGGCTGCAAGCGTCCCGATCAGCTGGAGCCGTTCGTGGACGTCTTTGCGTGAGTGTGGGGTTCTTTGGTCGTGTCGATATTCTCGATTTCCCTTGGTTGTCCCAACTTAGTTTGTCATTCCCGCGAAAGCGGGAATCTATTCCCCTTCGAGGGCATGTACGGTAACCGACTTGGATTCCCGCTTGCGCGGGAATGACGGGAAATGTAACGGAGCAATTTATGCCGTCAGCCGATACCTTGACCGGCAGCCACCTCATCGGCAAGGCCCTCAGAGCGGCGGGGGTCTCGACCGTGTTCACCCTCGCGGGCGACCACAATCTGCCCCTTCTCGACGCTCTGGCCGACATGGACTTCCGCATCATCGACACCCGTCACGAGGCCGCCGCGGTGCACATGGCCGACGCATGGGCGAGAGTGACGGGGGAGCCGGGCGTCGTGACCTATACGACGCCGGGATTCGCCAACGGCATCCCCGGCCTGAGCAGCGCCATGTACTCGGAGGCCCCGCTTCTCTCGATCTCCGGTTCGGCCCCGCTCAGCGAGCTCGGGCAGGGCGCGATGCAGGAGATCGACCAGATCGGCATGGCAAAGCCCGTCACCAAGAGCGCGGCAATGGTCACCGACGGGAGGCATATTCCCGGCATGATCGCGGATGCCCTCCGCATCTCCTATTTGGGTCGCAGGGGACCCGTCCATCTCACGGTCCCCATCGACATCCAGGAGCGCGAAGTCCCGCAGGATGACTTGGCCTTTCCTCAGCCTAACGAGTACCGGCCCGATGAGGCGGCGGCTCCCACAGACGAGCAGGTCAGTCAGGCCGTCGCGCTCCTGAAGTCGGCGGAACGCCCGCTCATAATTGCAGGGAGCGCCGCGTCGTACTTGGGGAATGGGGAGTCCATCCAACGGCTCATCGAAACGACCCGCATCCCCCTGATGACCGAGTCTTCCGCTCGTGGGCTGGTGTCGGACGAACACCCGTACAGCGCGGGATTCTACGACAACGGACTCAATCGAGCGGCACGCAAGCTGCGAGAGGCCGACGTCATCCTCCTGCTGGGCATGAAACAGGACATCATCATCGGCTACACCCGCCCGCCGACCGTTTCGCCGGATGCCAAGATCGTCCAGATCGACCCCTCTCCGAGGGAGGTCGGGCGCAACCGTGAGGTCCAGGTCGGGATCGTCGGGGATGTCGAAAACGTGGCTGCACGGATGACCGCCGAAGCAGCAAAGCACACGTGGCGTGAGCTCCCATGGCTCGACGAGCTCCGCAAGGTGCGGAACGAGCATCGCGCGGAGATGGAGGCGCTCGCCGAACCGAGCGTTCCGATTCACGCCCTCCACGTCCACAAGACGCTACTCTCCCTGATCGACGAGGGTGACTTCCTCGTCTTCGACGGGGGCGACTTCTGCCACTGGGGGCGGGCATACCTTCCCGCGAGGACGCCGCGAACGTGGTCGTACTTCTCAGGTCTGGGGATGCTGGGTACGGCGATCTCGACCGCGATGGCGGCGAAGCTCGCACACCCGGAGCGGAGGGCCATCGTGATCTCCGGCGACGGCGCGTTCGGCTTCAACGCGCTGGAGTACGACACCGCCGTCCGGCACGGCATCGCCATCACGACCGTGCTCGGCAACGACGCCTCGTGGGGCATCGACCGTCAGATACAGCTGCAGGTCTACGGCAAGCCCGTCGCCACCGACCTCCTGCCCATCCGGTACGACCGGCTCGTCGAGTCACTCGGCGGCGAGGGGCTGTACGTCCAGGACCCGGCCGATCTGCCCAACGCTCTCGACCGCGCCCTGAACTGCGGCCGACCGTCCCTCGTCAACATCAAAGTGCAGCGCGCCATCAGCCCCAGGGGCCAGGCCGCCGTCGACCGCTGGAAGAGCGCGGTGCCCCAGCCGTTTTAGGTTTCGTGAAGCTGGATGGTTGCTGCGCTGCGCGGCTTATCTGCCGAGCAGCAGATTGAATACCGTATGTTGCGGCACATTAACAGATATTGACGTTTGTGCCATAATCCTTTGCGTGAAACTGTGAGGTTTGAATCGACGGGCAGCTAACAGTTACACCAGAGATCCAAACCTCGGCCCCGTTGCGCAGTAGAAGTTCGGAGGTTGGCTTGAAAAAGGGGAGACGTAACGACATCATCTTGAGGCAGGGGCCCCTACATGGGTCCTTTACGGTCTACCCGTACCAGGTTGGAATAATCATCTGTGACGGCATCGTTGAGTATGTCTTCGAAGAGGAAAAGAGGACTCTTCCGAAAGGTGAGGTGCGAACCTACATAGTCTCCACTGCACCGTTTAAATTGCTCTTTCGGCTCAAGACGCCTTTGGACTCCTCCGAACCGGATGACATCGTACTCGACCCGCCGCTCTTGACTGCCGACGGGAAACACGTCACGGGCCGTATCGACCTCATGGTATCCGTCATAACCCAAGGATCTATGTTCACATCAGTTATGCCCGAAGGTGCCCACCGCCTGCTGCAGTTGCTGGGGCTGGACGGCGATGTCATTACAAAGTCCGACGTTGTAGCCGTGATCAAGGAAGAGTTGGTACCCAAACTACTGGCTCTTGACCTTCATCGCTATATGGCTGATGAACTGCGCAGCAACCGAGACCTGCTACGAGTTATCTCCGACTCGCTCAAAACTGAACTGGGTTCAACGATCGACCGCTTCGGTCTGCAACTCGACAACTTTTATGTGAGCTGGAGATTGAATTACGAAAAGCGTCAACATGAAGAGGGTATCCGATCTGTCGGCGCTAATAGCCACGCAAAAGGCGATGCTGGTGCCACCCCTGCACACAAAGACTCCCCTAAAGCTCACCACAAATGGCCAACTTCTGAGACTTCCGGAATTAAAATGACCCCGAAGTATCCCCCCACGACTAAAGACTTATACGCCACCAAAAGGACTGAACGCCGCAGTTCAGCGCTGCACGACGCGGCCTGGGACGGAGATACTGAAACTGTGCAGGCGCTTCTCTCATCTGGCGCTGATGCTAATGCGGTGATCGCAGGAGGGTTCACTGCCCTGCTTACGGCGGCTCAGAAGGGCCATACTGAAATCGTACGGGCGCTCCTCTTATCTGGTGCTGATGCCAATGAAGCTAACGCAATGCCCAAGAGTGGTGGTGGGTGGTTCACTTCCCTGCATATGGCGGCTCAGAAGGGCCATACTGAAATCGTACAGATGCTCCTCTCATCTGGCGCTGACGCTAACGCGAGGACTCACGATGGCCTTACACCCCTAGACTGTGCGACTCTCAATGGTCATACCGGAACGCAACAGGCGCTCCTCTCCGCACGCGCTGGCGAAAGATTGGATACTTCTCAGCGGGCGATATTGATAACGATCAACAAGACTTATTCGCCGAACATGACGCCTACACAGTTGTACGAGACGACTAGAAAGTGGTGGGTGGCCGGTAAGAGGAGAAAACGGGCGAAGTACGCAGTGGCAGTGTATAAAGGCGGAACACTAGAAGTTTATGAGATACACGAGTGGTATTCTGGACAGTACAAAGGTAAGGCTCGCTGGGCCTTTAGGGGCCAGATAGCGAGTCGTGAAATCCGCAGTGAGTTGCGAAATAAGGCTGTTTCACACCTTCGCAAGCAGGGCAACGCGAATCCGATCTTGTACCTGAATTGCTGACCTCGCCATGGCGGGGTTAATTGCTGCATATGGCATATCGGCCCTGACGACAGCCCTGTATAATACCGCCCAATTCTGAGAAGGTGTTCACAGTTTCCTCACATGTTAGCCAAAACACTGACCTGCGCCGTAGTCGGACTCGATGGATATATCGTTGAAGTTGAGGTGGATATCTCGCCCGGACTGCCCGCGTTTCACGTCGTGGGACTGCCCGACACCGCCGTTCAGGAGGCGCGTGAGCGTGTCCGCGCCGCCATTCGAAACTCCGGCTGCGAGTTCCCCATGCGCCGCATCGCGGCCAGCCTCGCGCCCGCCGACCTGCGAAAGGCGGGGCCGTCGTACGATCTGCCCATTGCCCTGGCCGTCCTGATGGGGTCGGGGCAGCTCTCCGGCACGCCTCCGCTGACGATGTTCCTCGGTGAACTGGCCCTGGACGGCCAGCTCCGGCACACCAACGGCATCCTGTCGATGTCCGCCGTCGCCAAGGAGGAGGGGTTCCAGAGGGTCTTCGTCCCGGAGTCGAACGCCCGTGAGGCCGCGCTCGTGGAGGACATGGAGGTCATTCCCGTACGCTCGTTGGCGCAGGCGGTTGCCCACCTGCGCGGCGAAGAGCAGATCCTGCCCTGGTCGCGTCGCGTGGCGCCGGTCGACGGCCATGCCTTCGAGGTCGATGAGCCTTCGCCAAACGGCGTCGGGCAGGTTGGAGGGGCAGACCTCGCCGATATACGGGGCCAGGAACACGCCAAGCGCGCTCTTGAGGTCGCGGCGGCAGGCGGACACAACCTGCTCATGAGCGGCCCTCCCGGAAGCGGAAAGACGCTCCTTGCACGGTCGATGCCGTCCATCATGCCCGCGCTGACCAACAACGAGGCCTTGGAAGTGACCAAGATTTACAGCGTGTCGGGACTCTTGCCTTCATCGTCGCCACTCATCAGCTACCGGCCGTTCCGATCGCCGCACTACACGATCTCCAACGCGGGCCTCGTGGGCGGCGGCTCGATCCCGAAGCCGGGTGAGATCACCCTCAGCCACCGGGGAGTCCTGTTCCTCGACGAGCTGCCGGAGTTCGGGCATACGGTGCTCGAAGTGCTGCGCCAGCCTATCGAGGACAAGATCGTGACGATCAGCAGGGCGAAGGGGAGCATTACTTATCCGGCGAATTTCATCTTGGTCGGGGCCATGAACCCGTGCCCGTGCGGGTATTACGCAGACCCCACGAAGGAGTGCGTCTGCAGTTCGTCACAGGTCAGCCGCTACAAGGGCCGGATCAGCGGCCCGCTGCTCGACCGCGTCGACGTGTTTGTCGAGGTGCCGCGCATCGAGTACGATAAGCTCGTCGCGCCGCCGAACACGGAGACGTCCCGGCAGGTGAGCGAACGCATCAAGGGGGCGCGAGACGCCCAGCGCCAACGTTTCGAGGGCACGAGCCTGATAACCAACGCGGACATGGGGCCGGTCGAGGTGTGGGAGTACTGCCAGCTCGACGACGCGGCGCAGTCGCTGATGCGCTCGGCGATGAAGCACATGCACCTCTCGGCGCGGGGCTTCCACCGGGTCCAGAAGCTCGCCCGCACCATCGCCGACCTGAGCGGCTCCGACGAAATCGACATTGCACACCTGGCCGAGGCGCTACAATACCGGCCCACGGGTTGGACATAGCCTGCAAACCACAACAACCTCTCCCCCGCCGCGCGAGACACAGAGAGGTGGCGCCCGCCCATCTCCTACGATTGAATTACCTTTGACGTAATGCGTAATTCCATGTACAATTCACGATGATCATCGGCTATCGTGACAGGAAGACCAGAGATTTCGCCAGCCGGGAAATGGGTCAGGGCCTTCTCCGGAATCGAACGCTCAGCGCGGCTGAAGATGGATCGCCTCGAGGCGGCCGCGTCTCTCAGAGACCTTGCCGCGCTCCCCGGTAACCGCTTCCAGACTCTGAAAGGGGACCGAAAGGGCCAGTACAGCATCCGCGTCAACGACCAGTGGAGAATCTGCTTCGAGTGGCCGCGCGGATACCTAGGCCCGATCAACGTGGAGATCGTCGACTATCACTAGGAGAATCACCATGACCACCATACCCGCAATCCACCCGGGGGAGCATCTTGCGGAGGAGCTGAACGAACTTGGCATGAGCGCCGCCGAACTCGCTCGACACATCAGCGTTCCCACCAACCGCATCACCCAAATACTCAACCATCGACGCGCCATCACAGGCGACACCGCACTCCGACTCGCACACTTCTTCGATACCACCCCCGAATTCTGGCTCAACCTTCAAAAAATCTACGAACTCCGACTCGCCGAACGCAAGGCGGGCGAACACATCCGCAACCTTCCAACCCTCAAAACCCGCCAAACCGCCAACACCTAACCCTAGACAACCTCTCCCCCGCCGGGCGAGACACACAGAGAAGAGGGGAAACCATGCCGCTTCCCAACGTCGTAGCAGCCATAGTCCTGATCACGGGCCTGACCCTCGCCTGCGGAGGCGCAGATGAAACGCCCGCCACCACTGGACAGCCCAAGCCCGCCGCCGCTCAGCCCACGACGTCGGCGGCCCAGTCCTCCCAGGCGGCAGGGGAGACCGCTGCCGCGACCGAGGCAGCCGAGGAGGAGAACAAGGGGCCGCAGCCTCCGCCGAAAGACGAGCTTATCAAGTTCGCCAACTGGGACGACAACCCCGTCAAGCTGCTGAACTGGATCGCGGCGTACATCGTCGCGCACGGGCTGGACCGGCCCATCCGCGTCATCGACGTGGAGGAGGGCGCGTACCAGGAGCCCCTGCTGGTGAACGACGTCGACATCGTGATCGCGGCGGACGGCGCATGGGCGGAAGAACAGGCCGGAGCGGGCAAGGTTCTCCGACTCGGCAACGCGTCGCCGGTCGACGCCACGCTATCGGTCGTGCTGCATCCGAGCATGGAACAGCGCGCGCCGGACGTGGTCCGGCTCCTAGAAACCCTGACAATCGAGGACGAACTGCTGGCCAAGCAGTCGGCGATGATCCGCGGCGGGAGGGTCGGGTTGAAGGAGAACGCCGTCGGGCTGAACTTCCTCAAGCGGGAGTACGCCGTGTGGATGAACTGGGTGGGTGAGGACGTTGGTATGCTGGTCAACCAGGCCATCGAGGACGGCGACATCGGCCACTGTCGGCAGTTCATAAACTACGCGCCGGATCAGGTGGGCAACGAAGGCTCCCGCTACTGCAAGGACGACCCGACCAAGACCTCCGGGAACAGGTAGGAAGGCACCCAATGACCAACGACTCCGGCGACCGATACACGCTCGTAACGGCCGAGCGGCTGATAGACGGGACTGGCATGCCGCCCATCGAGCGGGGGGCCGTGCTCGTCAAGGGGGACGCCATCATGGCGGCGGGGGCGAGGGACAGCGTCGTGCCGCCGGAGGGCGCTCCGGTCGACACCCTCGACTACCCGCACGGGACCGTCCTGCCGGGGCTGATCGACTCGCACGTCCACCTGATCGGCATCGGCGACGGGCGCACCGGCGACGAGCTCGTCACCCTGCCCGACGAGATACTCACCGTGCAGGCGGCGGAGAACGCCAGGAGGCACCTCTACTCCGGCGTGACGACCGTCCGCGACTGCGGCGCAAAGAACCGAACGACGTTCCTCCTTAGACAGGCGATGGACATGGGCATCGCTACCGGGCCTCGCCTGCTCCTGTCGGGGAGGCCTATGGCCATCGTCGGGGGGCACCTGAGCTACTTCGGCATCGAGGCGACCGGCGTCGATGAGTGTCGCGCCGCCGTCCGCCAGCTCATCAAGGAGGGCGCGGACTTCATCAAGATCACCGCCACCGGAGGCAGCACCGCCACCTCGCACCCCTTCCGGCCTTCCTTCAACGTGGACGAGTTGACGGCCATCATCGAGGAGGCGCACAAGTTCGGCAAGCACGCCGCCGCACACTGCGCTTCGTCCCAGGGCATGATCAACGCCCTCGACGCCGGCATCGACACCATCATCCACGCCTACTTCAAGGAGCCCGACGGCACGTTCATGTATCGCCCGGAGATAGCCGACCGCATCGCGGAGCAGGGCGTCTTCGTGAACCCGACCATGCACCAGGCGCGGAACCGTCTCTGGCGCTTGGAGGCTAAGGCGGAGACGGAGGGCCTGACGCCGCAGGAGCGCGCCGACCTCCAAGAGGGGATGCGCATCCAGGAGATCCGGTACGACCAGGTCACCCGGATGGTCGACGCAGGCATCCGACTCACCGCCGGCTCCGACGCGGCGTGGTCGTACCTGCCGATGGGCTTCTTCCAGCACGAGATACAGGCGCACACGGAGGCCGGACTCTCGCCGCTGAAGGCCATCGTCTCCGCGACGGGCGACGCCGCCAGGTCCTGCTGGGTGGACGACGACCTCGGCGCGCTGCAGCCGGGCAAGCGGGCCGACCTCCTCGTGGTACACGGCGACCCGTCGCGGAACATCGCGGCGCTGTCGGACGTCGTCGATGTGTTCAAGGATGGGGCGCGGGTGGACAGAGGCGCCGCTGGGTAGGTGCTGGTGGGATTTGGGAAGGCTTCTTTGTCATTACGGCTTAGATCGTCATTCCCGCTTTCGGAGACCTTTGAAACACATCTCCGCACAGTCCCGTCCCAGACCACGGCTGCGTACTCGTCTATACCCACAGTTGCCTTTGAGCGTCCAGAACACCTTCTCCACCCCCGCATGACGACGCGCTATCAATTTGTTCCGTCGCTTCTGCCAATGCGGCAACAGCGATTCGGCTAGTGGCTGATGACCCATCTGACGGTGCATGAGTATCATCCTCACTCCCTGAGATGGATGCCCAAGATCTTTCTCTCGCTCGCCACAGTATGCAAAGGTCTCCGAAAGCGGGCATGACGGTGTGGGGCTCCGGTATTGCGGCTAGCACGGCAATTGGGGAATTGCAACCGTTCGAGTGGCGTGTCGTTGTATTAGGTATGATGGAGCGGCATCAGACGGGCAGGTACGGGGCGTATCAGGGTATGACTGCGAGAGCAGTGTCGCCGGGACGGTTTGTGCTCGCGGCGACCATGGCGGCGGTTGTGTTCGCGTTGGGTATCGCCGGAGTGGCGGGGTCGGACGTGAGCGGCGCTGTGACGGTGCGCTCGTCGAGCCTCACGAGCGAGTTTCCGGAGGGATTTCGCGTCCGGCTGACGGCGTCGAGCGACCGCGAGATCGAGTCGGTGGCGATACGGCTCCGCATCGGGCGTCATACAAGGACGGGGTACGACTATCTCGAGACGGTGAAGCGCGGTGGCGCCGTAGAAGGAGAGCTTCTCTGGCGGACGAATACCGGGGCGTCGTACATCCCGCCCGGCACGATCATCACGTACAGCTTCGAGTTCGTGGACACGGCGGGACAGCGCTATGAGACGGAGAGGACGGAGTTCGTGTACCACGATCCTCGGTTCGTGTGGAAGGAGATTTCTCGCGGGCCGATTACGGTGGCGTATCATGGGGGATCGAAACCCAGGGCGAGGGAGATCCTCGACACGATGCTGCTGACGCTGGAACGGATGGGGCCGCTGTTGGGGGCAGACCGCGAGGAGCCGATTCGCGTCACGGTATACGACTCCTGGAACGAGATGCGGAGGGCGATACCGCCTTCGAGCACGGTCTATGGGCGTCACCTGATTACCGAGGGGCAGGCCTTCAACAAGGTCGGGACGCTGCTCGTGCTCGGCAGTCGGAGCGCCGCCGGGACGGCTTCGCATGAGATGACGCACATCATCGTACACCGGGCCGGCGAGGGCGTGGCTCGGAAGGTGCCATCGTGGCTGCACGAGGGGCTCGCCGAGTATGGGAACGTCGCGCCGGGCAGGTCGTACGACGACGCGCTCCGGCGAGGGATACGTCAAGACCGGCTGCTTCCGATCACGCATATGGGCAGTCTTCCGGGCAAGGCAAACGATATTCTCCTGTTCTACGGGCAGTCAAAGGCGCTGGTTCGGATGATGATCGATGATTTCGGCGCAGGGAAGATGCGGGAGTTCATGGCGCTGTACAAGGGCGGCGAGTCGATGGACCACGCGCTGTTGGGGACATATGGCCTAGACAGGGTCGCGATGGAGAATCGATGGCGGGAATCGGTCGGCGCGTCGCCGCTCAGTGCGGCGTACTCGAACGACGAGCGTCCGACGCCGATTCCCGCGCCGACGCTCCTGCCCTACACGCTCAACCCGAACACGGAGGGGCAGTTCGTTGGGAGTTCGGGCGCTCAGCAGGCAGCGCTGCCGGAGACCGACTCGCGAGCGACGACCGTGGAGCGTATGTCCTATACTCCCGTTCCGATGGTATACGGTGGTCAGCCATCCGGTTCCGGGGATGCGGCCGATGAAGGTGTGCGCGATACTCCGGTGCCTCTAGTGTATGGCGCTCCGTCGTCGAGTAGGGACCGGCCGGCGCCGCAAGTGGTGGAAGGGAACGGGTGCGGCGCTTCCGTTGGGGGTGCGTTGGACCTTACGGTGGGCGCGGCGCTTGTGGGACTTGTGGCACTGGGTGTGGGTGGTCGGCGTCGGGCACGCAGGGACGACTAGGGGCGGTTCACCCAGAGGACGCGAAGGACGCTGGGGGGATGGGTATGATGGAGAGCAAAAGAGGAAAGGCCGCCTCAAGGTTCACATAGACCTTCCGCAGGCGGCCCTTTCCGATGCTTGGGTATCTAAGCCCCGCACATCCGGCACGTACTGTCAACAACCCCGGACGGGACTCTTAGCCGGACTTTGTACAAAGTCCGGCTAAGAGTGTGTTTTCAAAGGTGATTCGCTAAGGCCTCTTCTACCTTGACGGGCAAGAATTGAGGTGAGGGTGAAGGTGTTGGCACAACTCCCCCCTCATCCTAACCTTCTCCCCTAGGGGAGAAGGGACTTCAGAAACACCCTCTTACTCCCTCGGCGGCTCGTGGATACCGGCGTTGGGGTCGTGCGGGTTCCCGCCGAAGAAGAGGTAGGCCAGCAGGTCCTCGCCGATGTTCTTGGTGTAGTGCTTGAGGCCGGGTGGGGTGTAGACCCACGACCCCTTCGTGATGACGCGCTCCTCGTCGCCGACGCGCATCAGGCCAGTCCCCTGCAGGACGTAGTAGTACATAGGAGTCTGGTGCTCGTGGGCCTCATAGACGCCTCCGGGGTGGAAGCTGTTGACTCCCAGCAGCCGGTCGTACGTCTCCGAGCCGGGCAGACGGGCCTCCATTGCGCCCATGTCGATGGACTGGTAGTGGCTGCCGTCCACCGCAACTAATGTATGCCCGTACTTCTCTTCCTTGAAGTTCTTCCATTCGGACTCGTCGAATATGTACTGGTGCATGGGAGGTCTCCTTTGTTCTCAATGTCGAGTTGGGCGTACTGTCTCATATAGTGGGGCGGGCGTCCAGCAGGGGGGAGAAAGTTGTCAGTAGTGAGCATTGCCCTGAGCGTGAGGGTGTAGAATGGTCGGCACCATGGAAGGTGTTTTGACCGCTTGGATCGACAGGAACCTGAACGGCTACACGGCCGGGCTTGGGACGGCGGTTGGACTTGTCGTCGGGGCGTATGTCGCGTTCGGGGTGCTGGACGTTCATATTCTGCCCCGCATCGTCATCACGTACCTCGGAGCGGTCGTCGGCGTGTTGGTGGCAGCGGCGATAGCGACCCCGTTTACGCGCGACCGGGGCAAGCCGACACTGCTGTAGCGCCTCTTGACGCGAGCGTATATTCCCCAAGAACGGTGTGAACGGCAATGACCATCGACATGCGTGACAAGCTGGTGGACGCGCATGTCCACGTTCACTCGCCTGATATCGAGAGGTACCCGCTTGCCCCCGGCTTCGAACGCTCCGACCTCTGGTACCCGTCGATGACGCCGGACGACTACGCCCGGTACGCCCTGCCCTTCGGGACGGTGCGGGCCAACCTCGTCCAGCCGACGTGGTACGGACTCGATCACACGTACATCATCGACTGCATCGCCAACGCTCCGGGGAAGTACGTCGGGACGGGCGTCGTGCCCGCGGTGAGCGACGTAGCGCTGCCGCCGCCGGATAGGGCCATGCTCCGCCTCTCGGAACGGGGCATCCGCGCGTTTCGCATCAGAGGAGGGAGCGCGCGCGGCCGATTCGGAGGCAAGACGAGGTGGATGGACTATCCCGGCTACGACGCCATGTTCGAGACCGCCGCGAATCACGGGCTAGCGCTGAGCTTCCTCATTGGCCCGGACGACCTGCCGGAGATCGACCGTATGTGCAGCCGCTACCCCGACACGCGGGTCATCATCGACCACGTGGCCGGCATCCGGGTGCGTGACGGCCGGTTCCCCGCCGACCACGTCAAGTCGCTGTGCCGTCTCGCGAGGCACCGGGAGGTGACGGTGAAGCTGGGGCCGTTCCATGTCCTAAGCGAGGGGCCGCCGCCGTTCCTCGACCTGCTGCCGCTGCTCCGGAACGTCATCGAGGCGTTCGGGCCGGATCGGTGCATGTGGGAGACGGATGTCGGCGGCCCCGTGCCGATGTCCGACCCCGCAGAGGTGTACGCGGCGACGGTGGAGTTGGTCTTGGAGCACGCGGATTTTCTGAGCGACGGGGATAGGGAGTGGGTGTTGTATGGGACCGGGGAGAGGGTGTTGTTTGGGGGGTGAAGGGGGACGGGGTGTCTTTCGGTTGAATCACCGGAATTTGACAAGGAAATCGCTGTGGGGGATCTCGAGCGAGGCGAGAATGCCGCTCAAAGTTCCCTTCGGTATTTCCTTTCGCCCAAGAATGACAGAGGCAACCAACATACGCCCGTCGGCTCGTCGCCTCTGGTATGCGACGTGACTGCCGCCTTTCTTTTTCTTTCTTGGTTCGCAACCCAACCGTTTGAGAGTGGCAGTGAGCTGACGACTGGAACAGACGGGCAACTCGCTGAACGGCACGTCAGACCCGCTCTACGCAGGTACCGGAACAGGGTGCTGAGAAATCTTCACTACCTTGTCTATGGGAATGGGTCGAGGAACGGTCTCCTCAATTGGGGACCGAAGAATCTCAATGCCCCTCTCATGAAAGACACGCTCCGTCTCGCCCAATTCCTCTAGGGCATTCAGGTGGACTGCAATAGCCTCCTCGAGGTTTTCAAATGCCTCCTGGATCGTGTCGCCACAACTCGCCGTGCCGAGTTCGATACACGTGGAAACGAACATATCATCCTCCGGCTCGACAACCGAGGTCAGTACGACAATGTCCCCTGCCGGACTCATTTCAGACCTCCAATTCGATGGGTGAGCGAGACGGACGTGCTACGGGTGCACGTTCCGAGCGGCACTTCGGCATAGGAAAGCAACGATAGGCGTATAGCCATGTGCGTCTAGCATACCTTAGCAGCATGGCGCTATCCAGTTTCCGTGTTGTCAAAGGTAGTGAAACGCCGTGCTGTGTATCAATCCGCCTATACATCAAGGTGTTGACACTTCCTTGCGTAGTCCACTAGCATCCTTGCTAGGGTCGGAAGTCTCAAGCGCCGGTAGAGGCGCATGGAGGAACCGACATGCTGAAGCGAAGACTTTTCAGCGGTACGCCTGCAAACGTGCAAATTATCGGACTGGCCTTCACGGCCATAATGCTGGTTATAGGGATGTTCTCGGTCGGCCTGTATGTCAGCATGTCGGGTAGTACGGTGAACGTCCCAGGGGGCCTCTATGGATTCAGCATTAGTCGGTTCCAACAAGGTGGTAGTCACACTGTCCTCCGAAGTGGAGACACTTTTGCAATTTCGTATTTCAGCAGCGACCAGCGGGTAACTATCGGAAAGGTCATAGGTCCTAATTTCGACTACCCTGACTATGAACCAACCATCGCTCTAGGCTATCCACTACTCCCTGTGATCATGGACATTCATAAACGTACCACCTCACCCTTCGTACCACGTTACCCTTATGGGCCGTCTGGCTAGAAAGGGTTATGATTCCCAAAAAGAGGCTACTCATTACGTAGCTGTGTCCCCCCAGAAGTTGCGTAGTGGGGGGCATTGGTGAGTAACTCCCCACTGCATCCCTCGTGCCCCACCCGCTCCAACACCTCCGGGACATCATTCCTAGCCGAGTTGACCAGCGTGGAGACCTCGTAGGCCTCCATTGCATCGTCGTCGTAGGGGGTGAGGACGCTGGTGAGGGCGTTGGGGTCGTTGACGGTGTCGTCGAGCCAGAGGTCTTCGAGGTCGCGGGGGAGGATGACGGGCATCCTGTCGTGGATGGGGCTGAGGGTGTCGTTGGCTGAGGTGGTGATGATCGCGCATGAGGGGATGACGTCGCCCTGCGGGTCGCGCCACGTCTCCCAGAGTCCGGCGAAGGCGAACGGCTCTCCCGAACGCATGACGATTCGCATGGGTCTCTTCTGCTTGCCGAGTTTTTGCCACTCGTAGAACCCGTCGGCGAGAACGAGGCAGCGCCTGCGCCTGAGGGCGTTGCGGAACAAGGGCTTCTCGGCCACGGTCTCGGCGCGCGCGTTAATCATGCGGCTGCCGATGGACTTGTCCTTCGCCCAAAACGGTATGAGTCCCCAGCGCATGTAGCCACCACGCCGCGGCTCTCCGCCCACGACGGTGAGGACGTCCTGTGTGGGGGCAATGTTGTACCTTCGCTCAAAGGCGTCCCAGTCGCCGTCGAACTCGAAGCGCCGGGCAAGCTCCCCCAGGTCCACTATCAGGCTGTATCGTCCGCACATGGTGGTATTGTAGCTTCTCTGGGGATTTCACCGCAGAGGGCGCAGAGAGCGCAGAGGGGGAGAGTTGTGGAGGGGAGTGTCGCACTCACCCTGGCCTCTGCCACGACGGGAGAGGGGGATGGATTCCTGCCCCGTATCGGGGTACGGGGTGACGTTCCTGCGCAGGAATGACGGTGTGGTGGAGGGGGACGGCGCGGAGGTCCTTAGGACCGGGGACCGACCGGCCGCGACACCAACATCCCGTCCTCGCGGGACACCTTGATGGCGAACGGGACGCTGTCGATCCGAAGGGCGGTCTCGCGGTCTTCGGGGCGGAAGTGCGGCCTGGCGGGGTCGTCGTACTTGGCGGCCTGATCGCAGGCCATGACGAGGCTGCGCACGGCGCCGGGGTCGGGACGCCGGCCCTCGAGGAGGTTTCTCATGTACAGGGCGCACTGCTCGTCCTCGTCGGTGCGCACCTTGCCGCCGTCTCCCATAGCGACGATGGTCACGAGATCGGGGTCGTCGCGCAGGATGGCCTCGACGGTCGACCGCGCTATGACGAGGGAGCCGACGTATATCTCATCTGCGTTGACGGCTGTGTTCACGCCGACGGTGCCTGCCATGGTGGAATGAGCTATGACCGCGCCGTCGAGGTCGGCCTGCGACATCTCGTACGGCGAGTTGTTGTAGTCGAATCCGGGCGGACGCATGCCGCGCACCTCGCCGACGCAGAGGTCGGCAATGCCGTCGTTTCTGAGTCGAAGGGCCTCCTCCGGGCTGCCGACGAGGATGATCTTCTTCGCGCCGCGTTGGAATGCGACGGCCTCGGTGGTGAAGGCGCGAAACACGTCGATGATGACGACCGTTCCGTGCGCGCGGCGTGCGCCTTCGATGAGGCTGTCTACGAGGATGCGCATCAGGCCGGCGCTATGCGTACCAGAGCTCGTTGTGGAGGTCGCAGCACTGCACCTTGGGCAGCTTGAAGCGAATGTCCTCCTCCGCGCCGCGTATGGTCGTTACCTTGTCGGGGGCGATGGCGTCCACGACGGCGCTGACAAGCTCTTCGGGTGTCGACGCGCCCGACGTGACGCCGACGTTCTCGACGCCATCGAACCACTCGTCCTTGAGCTCATTGGGGCTGTTAATGAGGTGGGCAGGGACTCCCTGAGCGTTTGCGACCTCGCGGAGGCGGTTGCAGTTCGAGCTGTTGGGCGCTCCGATGACGAGGACGAGATCGACGAGCTTGCAGAGCTCCTTGACGGCGAACTGGCGGTTGGTCGTGGCGTAGCAGAGGTCGTTGCGCACGATGACGTTGTCGAAGCTGTCCTCGATCTCGTCGATGACCTGCAGGGTGTCGTCCACCGACAGGGTCGTCTGGGTGAGGACGGTGACGGGCGTGTCGTCGTTCCATTGCGGCAGGTTGACTCCATCGCGCTCGTCTATGAGGAACATAGGCCGGTGGCCCATAGTGCCCCTGACCTCCTGGTGGCCCTTGTGCCCGACGATGATGAGCTTGCGTCCCTCGCGGTCGTACCGCTTGGCCTCGTTGTGGACCTTCGTCACGAGGGGACACGTGGCGTCGAGGACGTGGAGGTCACGGTCCCTTGCGCGCTCGAAGTCCTCCGGCGGGGAGCCGTGGGCCGAGAAGACGACAACAGACTCGGGAGGTATTTCGTCGACCTCCTCGACGGTCTTCGCGCCCTTGGACTCGAGGTCATCAACGACGTAAGGGTTGTGGACGATCTGGTGCTTCATGTACACGGGCGCGCCGAACCGCTCAAGCGCGATCTCGACCACGTCGATGGCCATGACCACGCCGGCGCAAAAGCCCCGAGGCGTGCCGAGGTAGACGTTCATGCCGATCCTCCCTCCGAAGTAGGTCAATTGTATCACCGTGCGGGTAGCGCGTTTCAGGTATGGGCGCGCGCGAGGGGTGTATACTACATAGAATCAAGTGGAGGGGAAGTGGGAATGAAGATCGCTGAACGGATGAGCCGCCTCGGTACCGAGACCGCATTCGAGGTGCTGGCGAGGGCGAAGGCGCTTGAGGCGCAGGGGCGCGACATCATCCACCTTCAGATAGGCGAGCCGGACTTCGACACGCCGTCGAACATCGTCGAGGCGGGCGCGGAGGCGCTCCGCAACGGGTACACGCACTACGGCCCGTCGCCCGGAATGCCGGAGCTGCGGGAGGCCATCGCCGCCGAGGTCGCGGGGACGCGCGGCATCGAAGTGGGAGTGGACAACGTCGTCGTCACGTCGGGCGCCAAGCCGATCATGTTCTACACCATGCTTGCCCTCGTGGACGAGGGCGACGAGGTGCTCTACCCAAACCCCGGATTTCCCATCTACGAGTCGATGATCAACTTCGTCGGCGGAGTTCCGGCGCCGATCAAGCTCCTGTCGGAGCGCGATTTCGAGATCGACGTGGACGAGGTGGCGGCATCGATCACGCCGAAGACGACGCTGATGGTCCTGAACTCGCCGAACAACCCGTGCGGGAGCGTGGTGGAGCGCGAGACGATCAGGCAGCTCGCGGAACTCGCGGTGGAGCACGACCTCTGGGTGCTGAGCGACGAGATATACATCCGTCTCCTGTTCGAGGGGGAGCACTGCAGCATCGCGTCCTTCCCCGGCCTCGTTGAGCGGACGATCATCCTCGACGGCTTCTCCAAGACCTACGCCATGACCGGATGGCGCATCGGATACGGCGTCATGCCGGAGGAGCTCGTGCCGCACTTCTCGAAGCTGAATACCAACAGCGTCTCATGCACGGCGTCGGCCATCCAGATGGCGGGGGTCGAGGCGCTTCAGGGTCCGCAGGAGCTCACCTATGAGTTCCGGGACGAGTTCAAGTCCCGTCGCGACGTGTTCGTGGGGGGATTGAACGAGATTCCCGGCATCCGGTGTCCGATGCCGATGGGCGCGTTCTACGCCTTCCCGAACATCGAGGGCACGGGCATGACCAGCCGCCGCTTCGCCGACGACCTCCTGCAGGACTACGGCGTCGCCTCCCTCGCGGGAGAGTCGTTCGGAGAGTACGGCAAGGGGTGTGTGCGCTTCTCGTTCGCAAACTCGATCGAGAATCTGAACCGAGCGCTCGAACGGATCGCGGAGTTCGTGGACGCGAATAGTTCGTAAAGTCGGCTTCCGTGGGCGGCAAATTGTATGCATGATTCGGCTCCACTGTCATGAGAACCCTTCGAATCGCGCTTGCACAGATCAATACGACGGTCGGCGACCTCGACGGGAACACCGCGAAGGTCCTCGGCTACACCGCCCGCGCGCGTGAGCTTGGAGCGGACCTCGTCGCGTTTCCCGAGCTTGCGATCACGGGCTATCCGCCGGAAGACCTGCTGTTCAAGCACCAGTTCATCGATGACAACAGGGCGCGGATGCGGCAGGTCGTGGAGGCGTCGGAAGGCATCACGTCGATTGTCGGGTTCGTGGACTCCGAGGCCGATCTCCACAACGCCGCGGCGGTAGCGCACGACGGCAGGCTCGCCGGCGTCTACCACAAGATGTTCACGCCTAACTACGGGGTGTTCGACGAGGAACGCTACTTCAAGGCCGGACGCGAGTGCCCCGTGTACGTGATTGGCGGCGTTCGCGTGGGCGTCAACGTATGCGAGGACATTTGGCAGGCTGTCGGGCCGACGGTCGTGCAGCGCGCGGTAGGGGCGGAGGTCATCGTCAACATCAGCGCGTCGCCGTTCTACTCCGGCAAGATTCGTTGGCGAGAGAACATGCTGGCCACCCGCGCGTCGGACAACGGGGTGTTCGTTGCCTACGTCAACCTCGTCGGCGGGCAGGACGAGTTGGTATTCGACGGCGCGAGCATCGTCTTCGATCCCTTCGGCGAGGTCGTGGCGACGGGCAGCCAGTTCGAGGAAGACCTGATCGTCGCCGACCTGGACATTGACGCGGTATTTCGCGCCCGGGCCCGCGACACACGCTCGCGGAAAGAAAGCTCGGCCCTGCTCAAACAGGTCGGGTCGTCGCACGTATCGGTGGTGTCGGAGGAAACGCGGGATTCCAAGCCTCCTCTGCCGGAGCGCGACCCGACGCGATACGACGAAACGGGCGAGGTATACGAGGCGCTGGTGACAGGCACGCGAGACTACATCGTCAAGTCGGGGTTCTCGCGGAAGGTGCTCATCGCGCTCTCGGGGGGAGTGGACTCCAGTCTGGTTGCGACCATCGCCGTCGACGCTCTCGGCCCGGACTCCGTGTGCGGCCTCTCGATGCCGTCGCGGTACTCCTCCGAGGGGAGCATTCTCGACGCCCGCGAGCTGGCGGAAAACCTTGGCATCGAGCTGAAGACCGCGCAGATAGAGGACGTATTCTCGTCTGCGCTGGGGACGCTCGATCCCCACTTCGAGGGATACCAGCCGGGCCTTGCAGAGGAGAACCTCCAGTCGCGCATCCGCGGCCTGCTCGTGATGGCGATGTCCAACAAGTACGGCTGGCTCGTGCTCACGACCGGCAACAAGAGCGAGCTTGCGGTCGGCTACGCGACCATCTACGGCGACATGGCGGGCGGGTATGCCGTCATCAAGGACGTGCCGAAGACGCTGGTCTATGAGCTCTGCCGGTACAGGAACGCGCGGGGAGATGGACCGGTCATCCCGGAGACCGTTCTGAACAAGCCGCCGAGCGCCGAGCTCCGGGCCCACCAGACCGACCAGGACTCGCTCCCGCCCTACGAGGCGCTCGACCCCATACTCAAGGCCTACGTGGAGGAGGACCGCAGCTTCGAGGAGATCGTCGACGCGGGGTTCGACGAGCAGACGGTGAAGGACATTGTCACCCTCGTCGACCGCAACGAGTACAAGCGTCGACAGGCCCCGCCCGGTATCAAGATCACTCCCCGCAACTTCGGTCGCGACCGCCGGATGCCCATCGCGAACCGGTACCGTCCATTCTGAGCGTCCCCGTCCCGTCGGGTGTACAATGTGGCGAGCCGAATCACCGCGGAGTTCGCGGAGATCGCAGGGTGGGAATTCTGGATTCCCGCCCCGTATCGGGGTACGGGGTGACGTTCCTTCGCGGGAATGACGATGTGGGTCCGTCTGTGGGTACGTAATTGAAGGATTAGTAACAGTTACGACGAATAGGCATTAGCATTGAGGAGGATACCGATGGAGACTCCGAGACCCGTTGTACGCAACTGGCGCGACCAGGATCCCGCGAACAGTCATGGCGCGGTTGGCTGGAAGGTGATGATGCAGCTCGGCACGAACCCCGGCCGGACGTACGAGGAGGCCCCGCTGATCGGGATCCACGGCATCACGTACCGTCTCCTTCAGCCGACCAAGGCCGAGCCGCCGCACACCCACCCGGCGAAGGAGCACATCTACTACATCGTCAGTGGCACGGGGGCGGTGCAGCTGGGCGAGGATCGCTTCCCGGTCAAAGAGGGCGACGCGGTCTACATGCCTGCTCAGGGCGTGCATTCGATCATCAACGACAGCGACGACTTCCTGGAGCACTACGTCATAAGCGCTATACCGCACTGGGCGGAGGAGCACCCCGACGGCGACCTCGATCGGGGGCGCGTGGAGCCTGTCATCCGCAACTGGCGAGACGGAGCGCCACACATGAGTCACGGCGCGGTGGGGTGGTCGATCATGGCGGAGAAGGCGGGATTCCCGGACCGCACCTACGAGCAGGCCCCTCTGGAGGGGTTCCATGGCTTCACGATGCACATGATGCCGGGCGGGCAGGAGGAAGGCCCCCACGAGCACGTGGGCAAGGAGCAGGTGTACGTCTTCACGTACGGTCGGGGCAAGATGCTCCTCGGCGATAAGACCTACGACGTGCGAGAAGGCGACTGTGCCTACATCCCGCAGAAGACCCAGCACGCCTTCATCAACGACGGCGACGACTGGTGCCAGCACCTGATACTGAGCGCGCTCGTGTAAAAGCAGGAAAATTGCAATTGGAGTTCGTGGTCACACCGCCATTCGTCACTCCGGCGAAGGCCGGAGTCCAGAGGGGTGGGCTGGGGGGTCTTCCAGCACCGACTCTGACGAAAACGCGATTGCCTTGAGTGTAGAAAGCTAATTCGTGGGATGAGCGCACAGGATGCTTTATACTGGACGCCACCGCGTGTGGCAGGACAAGACCCATGAAACCCGACAAGAGCAAAGACCGTTGTGTGCCGAAATCGGGACGCAAGCCGCGAAAGAAGGCCTCCCCTCTGGATATCGAAGGCGTCGACCTCGGCGTGACGACGGACGAGATCGTAAGCATGGTCCGGGAGGGGAGGGGCCGGTATGGCTGATACCGAACCGGCAAACTTCATCGAGGACATCGTCGAGGAGCACAACCTCGATGGACGCTTCGGCGGCGATGTCATCACTCGATTCCCCCCTGAGCCGAACGGGTACCTGCACATCGGACACGCCAAGTCGATGTGCCTGAACTTCGGGCTCGCCGACAAGTACGGTGGGCGCTGCCACATGCGCTTCGACGACACGAACCCCGCCAAGGAAGAGGAAGAGTTCGTCGAGAGCATCCTCCAAGACGTGCGCTGGCTGGGTTGGGAGTGGGGTGAGCACCTCTACTTCGCGTCCGACCACTTCGACAAGCTGCACGACTTCGCCGTCGACCTCATCAAGAAGGGCAAGGCCTACGTCGACGACCTCGACCAGGAGCAGATCCGCAAGTACCGCGGCACGCTCACCGAGCCGGGCGTCGAGAGTCCTTCCCGAAACCGCTCGGTTGACGACAACCTGTCCCTGTTTCGCGGGATGAAGGAGGGCGAGTTCGAGGAGGGGACGAAGGTGCTGCGGGCCAGGATCGACATGGCGTCCGGTAATATCAACATGCGCGACCCCGTCCTCTACCGCATCCTCAAGACGCCGCACCATCGCACCGGCGAGCAGTGGGTGATCTACCCCATGTACGACTTCGCGCACGGGCAGTCGGACTCCGTCGAGGGAGTGACCCACTCCATCTGCACGATGGAGTACGAGGACCACCGGCCGTTGTACGACTGGTTCCTCGACTCGCTGGACGTGTACCACCCGCAGCAGATCGAGTTCGCGCGCCTGAATCTGAGCAACACGGTATTGAGCAAGCGCAAGCTCGTGCAGCTCGTGCGGGAGGGGCGCGTCGGCGGCTGGGACGACCCGCGGATGCCGACGCTGGCCGGTCTCCGAAGGCGCGGGTACACGCCGGAGTCGATACGGAGCTTCTGCGAGCAGGTCGGCATCGCCAAGCGGCAGAACGTCATCGACATCGCGATGCTCGAGCACGCAATCCGCGACGATCTGAACAGGCGCGCGCCTCGCGTTCTCGCCGTTCTCAGGCCGCTCAAGGTGGTGATCGAGAATTATCCCGTAGGGCAGTCTGAGGAACTGGAAGCGATCAACAATCCCGAAGACACCGACGCGGGTACTCGCACGGTGCCATTCTCGCGGGAGCTGTACGTCGAGCGCGACGACTTCATGGAGGATCCGCCTCGGAAGTTCTTCCGGCTGGGTCCCGGTCGCGAGGTGCGGCTGCGCTACGGGTATTTCATCACGTGTACGGACGTTATCAAGGACGACGCGGGCGAGGTCGTCGAGCTGCGATGCACCTACGACCCTGAGACGCGCGGCGGACAGGCGCCGGACGGACGGAGGGTGCGCGGTACCATCCACTGGGTATCGGCGGAGCACGCGGTGGACGCCGAGGTGCGGCTGTACGACCACCTCTTCACCTCGGAGCGGCCCGACGATGACGACGACTTCATGACCACGCTCAACCCGGACTCGCTGGAGTTCATTGCCGACGCAAAGGTCGAGCCAAGCCTCGCAGACGCTGTCCCTGGCGAGAAATACCAGTTCGAGCGAATCGGCTACTTCGCGGTCGACCCGAACTCGCAACCCGGCGCGCTCGTCTTCAACCGGACTGTTACCCTGCGCGACTCATGGAAGAAGGTCGCGGCCAAGCTCTGAGGGAGCGGCCTCCGTCATTCCGGCGAAGGCGGGAACGCCGTGCTGGTTCTAACCCAGCTTCCAGTTGCCGATTGAGGTGCGGTAGTCCTCGATTGACACCGTTTCCTTCCTGTTGAGCCAGCGCAACATGGGCGGGACGATTCGCAGGCTGCGGTCTTCGAAGGGGAGCCGGACAGGTGTCCTGCCGCGCCGGTGGGACTCGCGGAGGGCGATGGCGATTTCCAGGCACTTCCGCGAGTTTTCGCCGCTGCCGATGGGATCGACGCCGTTCTCGATTGCCTCGATCATAACCTGAACTGAGGCCAGGTTGCGATTTTCGGCCCATCGCCAGCCGTCCTCGCCGTGCGTGCCGCTTTCGGCGTGCTGCGACTCCTCTTTGAAGAGGCCCTCGATCTCGACCATGCCGTTGCTCCATCCCGGCCTGGCGTCGGGGTCCTGCAGCTTCCACATCTTGAGGTACATGAAATCGGTGTAGAAGGAGCCCTTCGTGCAGAGCACCTCGATGCCGTTCTTGGCGTTCCTGTTCGTGTGCCGGAACGCCTCGATTCCGTTGGCGAAGCGGATATAGCCCGCCTGCCCCTGATCGTGGTCGCTGTACGGGTCGCCCGTCACCCACCCGATCACCCATGCGGCCTCGGCGTCGCCCGCGAAGAGGCGCGTGAGGCTCATTCCCTGAATATCCCACTCCGTGCTCGACCCGCCGTGCAGGTCGATTGCGACAACCTCGCCGATCTCGCCGGAGTCTATGATGGCCTTCGCCCTCGTGTAGTCGGGGAGGTTTCGGTCGAGGTCGCCGCAGCCGAATGCAATTCCCTTGGCGCGACAGGTCGCCACCATCTCGTCGGCGTGCGCGAGGCTGTCGGTGATGGGCTTCTCGCAGAGGATGCCCTTTACGCCGGCCTCGACGCACCTCATGACTACCTCATGGTTGGCGCTGACGGGCAGGATGGGCGCGGCGATGTCGATGCTCTCGTTACGGAGCATCTCGCGATAGTCATCGTAGACGGGGACGCCGAACCGTTTGCGGAACAGGTCGGCGTTCTCCGGGTCCGTCTCGGCGGCGGCCACGACCTCCGCGCCGGGCGTGAGATTCCACGCCCGCGTGTGCTGCGTACCCTTTAGGCCACATCCGATTACGCCGACGCGATAGGTGTCTTCGGGCATTGGCAGTCTCCTGAGGTTGAGTGCGAGGGACAGTTTATCAGAAGGGGAGGATTGCGTAGTGGGTAGGGGATCTACCACAGAGGACGCAGAGAGATTGGGGAGTGGTCAATTGGACGGCGATAAAGGTCGTTCCTGGAGCCGGGGGACGATTATCGACAAGAAGACGAACCTGTCACATTCCTTGTCGAGGATACAGGTGCGGCTTCCATCACTCGGTAGAGTTCCTCACGGTTGGCGATATCCACCAGCAGTCCACCGCAGCGCCATGTCGGAAGTGGAGGAAGCGCGTCAGGGTGCGCTTGTACCGACTTCTCATCGTCGAGAATCCGCCTGAGTCCCGCTTCCACGAGCGCAGACATGGTCGTCCCTCGTCGAGCCGCCTCTTCGCGCAGACGCTGCATAACCGTGTCGTCTATGTTCAGAGTGGTCTTCATATGGGAAACCTTACCAACGGATAGGTCGGCGGGTCAACGCAAACGCGCGGCTATGCCGTGTCTTGGGGATTGTTGTACAATTCGACGGGTCGCGAACGAGGGGGCATTCGACTTGACGTTTGACGCCGCCATAATCGAAAAGGGGCTGAGCCTCACTGCCATCGGGGTTAGCACGGCCTTTGCGCTGCTGCTAATCCTCTCGGCAGGCATCTGGACGGTCGGCAGGTTCTTAGGGCCGAAGGAGGTCTCCGCCGACGCTGCGGACTCGTCCTCGGCGGAGAGGCGTGAGAAGGCTCTCGCGGCCGCGATCGCCGTCAGCGCGCTCCGCGAAATACGCGATAATTCGGCGACGCTTCCGGCGCCATCCTCCGGCGACTAGCCGTCTTCCACTTAACCGTCATTGGCTGAATTCATCGACTTCTTCGAATCGACCGGCCTTGCCAACATCACGTGGCAGCAGGGTCTCATGATCCTCGTCGGGCTGGGCTTCATCTTCCTTGCTGTCGCGAGGAACATGGAGCCGTACGAGCTCCTGCCCATCGGACTGGGTATCGTGGCCGTCAACATGCCGCTCACCGGCCTCACGACGCTGCCTACTGAAGCGACCGGCGTGCAGGAGGCGGGCCTCTTCGGCATAACGTTCCACTATGGCCTGGCCTTCTGGAACATCCTGCCTCCCCTGATGTTCCTGGGACTTGGGGCGGGGACGGACTTCGGGCCGATGATCGCCAACCCCAAGACGCTGCTGCTGGGGGCTGCCGCGCAGATCGGCATCTTCGCGGCGTTCTGGGGCGCGCTCGCGACGGGACTGTTCAGCATTCCTGAGGCGGCCTCCATCGGCATCATCGGCGGCGCGGACGGCCCGACGACCATCTTCATCACGGCCAAGCTAGCGCCCGAACTGCTTGGCATCACCGCCGTCATCGCCTACTCCTACGTGGCCACGGTCGCGTTCGTACAGCCTCCCATAATGAAGCTGTTTACGACGAAGGCGGAGCGGGAGATCGAGATGAAGCCCATGCGCGACGTCGCGCGCCGAGAGAAGCTCATCATCCCGACGTTCGTCATGATCCTCGTGATCCTCGTGGTGCCCCGCTCGGCGCCGCTGATCGCCATGTTCATGATCGGCAACCTGCTCAAGGAGAGCGGGGTCGTTCCGCGGCTCGTGCAGGCCTCCACCGACGTGATCCTGTACGTCTCGACGATCTTCCTGATGCTCACCATCGGCGCGCAGCTGGTAGCAGAGAGGGTGTTCGATCTGGAAACGCTGGTAATCCTGGGACTCGGGCTCGTGGCCTTCTGCGCGGGCACGGCGAGCGGCGTGATCTTCGCCAAGGTCATGAACCTGTTCCTCAAGGACAAGATCAACCCGCTCATCGGCTCGGCGGGGGTCTCCGCCGTCCCGATGGCGGCGAGGACCTCGCATCATCTGGGCCAAGAGGCCAACCCCAAGAACTTCCTGCTGTACCACGCCATGGGGCCGAACGCCGCGGGCGTCATCGGCTCGGCCGCCGTCGCCGGCGTGTTCCTGGCGCTGATTCAGACGGGATAGATACCTACAAGTCATGGCAACGACGCTAAGGGTCAAGATCGGGGAGCGGTGGTACACCGTAGAGCTGGGAGACCTCGACGAGTTTCCCATTCAGGCGGTCGTTGACGGCGAACTGGTAGAGGTCGAGATGGGCGACCTGCCCCCGGCTATGTCGCCCCAGATTCACGCCGCGGACATAGCCGTGCAACCCAGCGAACCGGCGCAGCCCGCGCCCGCGCCGACGCCGGAGCGTGCGGCAAGGCCGGCATCCTCTGCGGAACCGTCAAGGTCGTTCAAGACGCCGATGCCGGGCGTCATCGTGTCGGTCGCGGTCAAGGTCGGCGATCAGGTCGTGACGGGCGATCCCATCTGCATCCTCGAGGCGATGAAGATGCAGCAGACCCTCAGGGCCGACTGGTCAGGCATCGTGCAGGAAGTCCACGTCACCGCCGGCGACCAGGTCGTGGACGGCCAGGCGATAGCCGACCTGGAGTGAGGGTTGAAGCCCCCTCTCTGTATCTCTACGAACGATTCGCCCCGATCACCCCGTCGCGCTCGTACTCGTCCAGCTCATCATCGCTGAGGAACCGCGACGCCACCTCACGGGTGTGCTCGCCCAAGAGGGGCGGGGGACCTTGCGGCGCGGCAGGTGTGCGGCTCATGTACTGGAGCGAGTTCGCCATCACCGGCAGGTCGCCGATGGTGGGGTGCTCCACGTCCCAGACGACGCGTCGGGCTTTGGCCTGCTTGTCGGCGAGGGTCTCGTCGAACGTGTTGATCGGGCCGGAGGTGATGCCGACCTCTGTGAGTGCGTCGATCCACTCGTGCCGGTCTTTTGTCTTAAACCGCTCAGCGAGTTGCGGTATCAGCTCGTCCTTGTGCGCGAGCCGGGCCGCGTTCGTCTCGAAGCGCGGGTCTTCGTGGATCGTGGGATGGCCGATCAGGGGGGCGAGCTTTTGGAACATCCCGTCATTCATCACGGCGAGCATGAACCAGCGTCCGTCCTTCGCCTCGAACGTCTGGTAAGGACATATCTGCGGATGGGCGCTCCCGTAGCGCTGGGGAGGCTCGCCCGTGGCGATGTAGTTCTGCGCCACGTTGACCATGCCCATGATGCCGGTGTCGAACAGCGACAGGTCGATGTGCTGTCCGAGCCCCGTCCTGTCGCGCTCGCGGAGGGCGGCGAGGATGCCGGTGACCGCGAGCGTGCCGGTCAGCAGATCGATGGACGCGACGCCCGTCTTCGACGGCGGGCGGTCCGGCTCGCCCGTGACGCTCATCAGCCCGATCATCCCCTGCAGGGAGGTGTCGACGCCCGGCTCGTATGCGCGGGGTCCCGTGTGGCCGTAGCCGGTTATCGAGGCATAGACGATGCCCGGGTTTATCCGGTCAATGCTCGCATAGTCGAGACCGTACCGCGCGAGGTCGCCGGTCTTGAAGTTCTCGACGACGATGTCGGCCTCCGCCGCCATGCGCTGCACCAGACGCTGGCCGCGCGGCTCCTTCAGGTTCACGCAGATGCTCTTCTTGCCCCGGTTGATGGAGAGGAAGTAGGACGACTCGGTCTCCATGAAGGGAGGACCGAGCCTGCGCGTGTCGTCACCACGGGGCGACTCGATTTTCCAGACGGTCGCGCCGAGGTCGGAGAGTATCTGCGTCGAGAACGGGCCGGCGAGCACGCGAGACAGGTCGAGGACCTTCAGGTCTCCAAGAGCCTTCACGTGTTGTACATCCTTCGGTTGAGATGGAGAGCCGCCGGGCAGGGCGGCTTCGCTCGGTCGACCCGTCCGAACGGACCGACGGGAACATTCTGCCATAACCGGGCCGCACTTGGTATACTTTGGCCTGTGTCCGGCACGAACGCAGCTATGACAGCCAACCCGATACCCATACGAAGCGGGGAGTCCGACTACCTGGCCGAGCTGCGCGACGAGGGAATCCTCGCGTCGCTCACGACCAGCATGACGGACATGCGAAGGTCGTCTGACTACGAAGGCGTTGACCTCGCGCTCGTGGACACGACCGCGATGGCCGACGCGACGGTCAAGGGGTGCATTCTCGAGTTCACGAGGCTCAAGATTCCCACTATCGCCCTGGTGCCAGAGCACGGCGTCGGGATGTTCGACCCGTCGCTGCCGTTCGCCGACGTGATGGTGGTGCCCGCGCGTCCCGGCGAGATCATTCTCCGCGCAAGGCGGCTCTTGAGTTCGCAGCCGGAGAAGAGCGATAGCGTGGTGCGCGCGGGCGATCTTTCGATCAATCACACGAACTACGAGGTGTCCGTCAGCGGGCGGAGCGTCAACCTTCGCTTCAAGGAGTACGAGCTGCTCCTCCTCATGGCGACGAATCCCGGCAGGGTCTACACCCGCGAGCAGCTCCTCGAACGCATCTGGGGATACGATTACCTCGGTGGGACGCGCACGGTCGACGTGCACATTCGGCGGCTCCGCAGCAAGATAGAGGACCGCGACCACCAGTTCATCGAAACGGTCTGGAACGTCGGCTACAAATTCAAGGACCCGTCGGGTTGGTAGCCGCTCAACCGGCAGGCAGAACATTCAAACGGAGGCAGGGATGACGCAAGAGCGAGTCGCATACGTAAACGGGGAGATCGTGCCGGAGAGCCGGGCGTCGGTCTCGATCAGCGACCGGGGATTCATCCTGGGCGACGCGGTGTTCGACACGACCCGCACGTTCGGGCACGAGATATTCAGGCTGGACGAGCACCTCGACCGCCTGTACGAGTCGCTGAAGTGGATGCGCATAGATCCGCAGATGACGAAGGATGAGATGGCCGACAAGACGATGGACGTGCTCGAGCGCAACCTTCCGACCGTGGAAGAGCACGACGACATCTGGGTAACGCAGCGGGTGACACGCGGCCTTCGGCTGGCTGGCGGGGACATCCAGTCTGCGGCCGACCGGCCCACCGTCATCATCGAGTGCTTCCCCATCCCGTTCAAGGAGCGCGCGCACTACTATCGTGACGGGATGCCGATCATCACGCCGTCCGTCCGGCGCACGCCTCCCGACGCCATGAGTCCCCGCGCCAAGACGCACAACTACATCAATCTCATTCAGGCCGACATGGAGGCGCGCGCGCAGGACCCGAACGCCTACGCCATCCTGCTAGACATGAACGGCAACCTGTGCGAGGGCAACGGCAGCAATATCTTCGTCGTGAAGGACGGCGCCATCCGCACGCCCAGGAGCCAGTTCGTGCTCGGCGGCATCAGCCGTCAGACGACGGTGGATCTCGCCCACGAGCTCGGCATCGAGACGACCGAGGACGACATCGACGTGTTCGACGCCTACACGGCGGACGAGATATTCGTGACCTCGACGAGCCTGTGCATCTGCCCCGTCTCGACCTTCAACGGAGCGTCCGTCGGCGATGGAGCCGCGCCCGGCCCGGTGACCGACCGCCTGCAGAGCGCCTACAGCGGCCTCGTCGGTATCGACACCGTGGCCCAGTACACCCGCTGGCTGGAGTAATACCAATTCGTCATGACTGCGCCATAATCCTCCAAATGCAGCACGCATAACAGAAACCGCCCACCGTCATTCCGGCGAAGGCCGGAATCCAGGAAGTTCAGTCAGCCAGAATACGGTAGCATTAGCACGAATTGGTATAAGTCGCTCAGCATAGTGTCATGGGCTCCCGTCTTGCGGAGGCGGGTGTTTCACCCTAACCCTCTCCCACGACGGGCTGACAGGGGTAGGCAAAACGGAGTTGTAGCTATGATCCGCCTCCCCTCCCTGTCATTCCGAGCGCAGCGAGCAATCTAAAGTCCATAACCGCAAGACCGGACGGCCGGTGCTGCGCTTACATCGTGACTAATACCAGTTCGCTTTGACCACACCATGAAGGGGTAGGAGCACCGGGTAGGGGCAGGTTTCAAACCTGCCCTTTGGAAGGTTAGACGAAATCACCTTCATACCAACGATAGAGTTGCGGCGTATTCAAGAGGAATCGGTATAAGTACCGAAAACGGCGTATGAACGCTCTAAGATTGTGACAGACACTTTAGATTCTTCGACTCCGCTGCGCTGCGCTCAGAATGACAGTCACGAGGATGCTTTCTCGTCAAAGGAGAGTGGGTCGATAGTCGAAGACCTGTCCCTCTCAGCCCATGACGGGAGAGGAAGCGTAGGAAACCACCTTTGGAAACACTCTCCAAGACCTACCATCGACTGAACGAATTCGCCCTGATCGGTCAGTCCCACGTTTGACCAACTCACCTCGATTCCAGTACCGTTGACCCATGACCAAGTCCTACGCCATGGCCCTCGATCTCAAGGAAGACGCGGCCCTCATCGAGCGGTATATCGAGCATCACCGGGCCGTCTGGCCGGAGGCCCTCGACAGCCTGAACCGTCTCGGCATTGAGAAGATGAAGATCTTCCTCTTGGGACGTAGGCTGTTCATGTACGTCGAGGTGCCCGACGAGTTCGACTTCCCGGCGGACCTGGCGAGGTACACCGAGGAGCCACGGGCGCGGGAGTGGGACGAGTTCATGCGCGGCTTCCAGGAGAAGGCGCCGGGAGCGATGTCCGATGAGTGGTGGGCGCAGATGGAGCAGGTGTGGGACCTGTACGACTGGCCGCGGGATGAGTGACTGGGGAGATTGCAGTGAGTAATTCGGTTCCCACGGTAGACAGTCACCAGCACTTCTGGGACATCGACCGGCTCACGTACCCGTGGATGCCGGAGGGCGACAACGTCCTGCGGCGCAGCTATCTGCCCGAGGACCTCGCCCCGCACCTCGAACGGGCGGGCGTGTCCAAGACCGTTGTCGTGCAGGCGCAGATGACGATGGCGGAGGCCGACCTCCTATTCGATCTCGCCGCGAGCGCGGAGTCCATTGCGGGCGTGGTGGCATGGGTCGATTTGACCGACGAGAACGTCGGGACCACGCTCGACCGGATGCAGCGGATGCCGAAGTTCGTCGGCGTCCGGCACCAGGTACACGACGAGCCGGACGAGCGGTGGCTGCTCCGGGACGATGTCGTGCGGGGACTCCGCGAGCTGGCGAGGCGAGACCTTGCGTACGATCTGCTGCTGCGACCTCCGCACCTGAAGCACATCATGGAGCTGGCCGGCCGTGTCCCCGACCTGCGAATGGTCGTCGACCACATTGCCAAGCCTGAGATCGCCGAGGGTCGCACGGAGCCGTGGGCGGAGGACATCGCCAGGGTGGCGGAGATACCGGGGATGCACTGCAAAGTCTCCGGCATGGCGACCGAGGCCAACCCCGCCACGTGGCAAGCCGAGATCGTGCCGTACGTTGCCCACGTGATTGAATGCTTCGGCTTCGACCGCCTCATGTGGGGCAGCGACTGGCCCGTGTGCCTCCTAGTCGACGGCTACGAGGCCATCAGGGACGGCGCAATCGCGGCGGTCGGTGACATCGCCCCGGACGACTACGCCAACCTGATGGGCGGCAACGCCGCCACGTTCTATCGCATGGCCTAGAGCGCATCCATGCCACCAAAACCACAGCGCACGAAGCGCCTCCCCATCTATCGCAACGCGGGGTTCCTCTTCGACACCATCGGCGAGGCGGCGGACGTGTTCGCCCAAGAGGAGGAATACCCGCAGAGCGCCGACCGTTTTTCGTATAGCCGCTATGGGAACCCGAACGTCGCGGAGACGGAGGAGCAGCTTGCGGAGATCGAGGGCTCGGAGTGGGCCGTACTCGCCGCTTCGGGCATGGCCTCTATCGACACCGCCCTGTCGGTCTTCCAACGTGGGAAGGATAACGGGCCGTGGCTCTTCTTCAGCGAGCTCTACGGTGGAACGAACGACTACATTGAGAACATCCTCATAGGAAGACGTGGCATCGACGTGGCGCGGTTCCATCCGATGGAGGGCGAGGAGCGGTACGATCTCGACCGGCTCGGGCACCTGCTCGACCGAGTGGAGCCGTCCCTCCTGTACTTCGAGCCGGTCACGAACCCTTTACTCATCGTCTCGGACGGCGGCAGGATCATCGAGATGGCGAAGGAGCGCGGCATAGCCGTCATCGTCGACAACACCTTTGCTACATCTCGCCTCTGGCGGCCGCTGGAGCACGGCGCCGATATCGTCGTCCACAGCGCGACCAAGTACCTCGGCGGACACGGCAACCTGACGGCGGGGGTCGTGTGTGGGAACGACTCCGGCATCCGCAAGGACGCCATGCTGTACCGGAAGTACGTCGGGAACATCCTCAGCGCCGACGACGCCTACCGCCTCAACACGCAGTCACGGACATTCGGCCTACGTTTCGCGGCGCAGTGCGAGAATGCCTCCAAACTGGCAACGGCCATGTCCGGGCATCCTGCCGTCGAGCGAGTCCGCTATCCCGGTCTCGCAACGCACCCAACGCACGACGAGGCCGCCAGGACGTTCGGCGAGCAGGGTTTCGGCGCGATGATAAACGTCGACTTCAAGGGCGGACGCGCTGCGGCGGACGCCTTCGTTGAGGCCGTCTCCGACACGATCTCCTACGTCCCGACGCTGGGCGACCCCACGACGATCATGCTGCATGTCGCCACCGTCTGGGGCGAGGAGCGCTTCCCCTATCCCGGAATGGTCCGCATCTCCGTCGGCTTCGAGCCGTACGAGCAGTTGGAGTCTGGCGTTCTGGGCGCGTTGGATGAGGTGGCGGGTGTGGCGTGATGGGTTCTGTATTGACGTTGTGAAGATCGTGTGATAAACGTATGTTCTTAATTGAGGAGGATCTACGATGACCAAATTTGAGATGCCAGAGTGGATATCGCCTCCGCGGCGAGGGACACTGAAGTGCGTCTATGTCGGCAAGGGAGACGTGGATTGGGAGCGGGCCGTCCAGTTCGAAGTAGACGGACATCGTTATACTTCTCTCGTTCCGGCGGAAGCCGTAGATCTTGACCAAAAGACTCTTCAAATCAGCATTATCGGCTTGCTTGCGGATGGGTCATACTTGGTGGATTTGCCAGCTGAGACGTTTACCTCAGGCCCAAGGTTCCAGATCCGAGGAGACGCTCCAGAGCTGATTTATGCCCCTTAGTGACCGAGACATCTTCGAGGAAATAGAATGCGGGAACCTGGTCTTCGATCCGGAAGTCGAACTAAATCAGGTCTCTGCGTCCTCTATCGATCTTCGACTCGCAGATGTCTTCACGGTACCGAAGCTGCCGCCCGATGGAATGTTTTTCGCCATAGACCCGAGTGTGATTTCACCTGAAGCTGTTTTCAGGGACTACGCTGAAGTGGTCACCGTTCCATCAGGCGACAAGTTTGAGTTGAAACCGGGCGCTTTCGTTCTGGGGTATACGTTGGAGAAGGTTAGTCTGCCAAACTATCTTGCGGCTAGGATCGAGGGACGGAGTTCGATGGCGAGATTCGGAGTTTCGATTCACCAGACCGCTCCCACAGTGCAGGCCAATTTCAGCGGACAACTCAGACTGGAAATATCCAACGTCGGGCCTTATACCGTTCTGCTCGAACCCGGAACTCGGTTCTGTCAACTGATAGTCGAGAAGCTGTCGTCTCCCGCTCGGTCCACGAATGTGAGCCAATTTCAGAATCAAGGCAGTTCTGCCTGAACGGTCTGCCAGAATTACCACCTCGTCGTTCCTCTCATATCGGCGCCGTCTTCTTGCCCCGCACTGCCGCCTGCCCAATTGCGTTACAGCCCCATTCCTGCTTTAATTCGTGCTAGTCAATTTCCCACGATATGAGGTGTATCCGTGACCACAACCTATGAGCCGAACGTTGTTCTATCCGAGGTCGAGTTCAAGACCGTTGGCAAGCGCCCCATCCGCCACGACGGGGCGGACAAGGTGACGGGCGTCGCCAAGTACGGTGCCGACCAGTATCCGACGGGCCTCCTCTGCGGGAAGATACTTCGGAGTCCGCACGCGCACGCGGTCATCAAGTCCATCGACACGAGCAAGGCGGAGGCGCACCCCGGCGTGCGCGCGGTGACGACCGCCGCCGACTTCCCGCAGGACGGGGAGCACGAGGACCTGCGCGAGTCCCTCATGGCGAGCAAGAAGGTGCTCTACAAGGGCCATCCGATCGCGGGAGTCGCGGCGAACACCGTCCACGACGCCGAGGAGGCGCTGGCGCTCATCGAGGTGGACTACGAGCTGCTGCCCGCCGCGATGACCGCCCCTGAGGGTCTTGCGGACGACGCGCCGATCCTCCACGAGAAGAACCGCTCCGAGTACCACGGCGATGACAACGACACGCCGACGAACATCGAGGAGTACATCCACCACGTGAAGGGCGATGTGGAAGAGGGGTTCGCCGAAGCCGACTTCATCGTCGAGCGGACCTTCGACACCGCGACGGTGCACCAGGGATACATCGAGCCTCAGAACGCGACGGTGCACTGGAAGAAGGACGGTCGCGTCCACATCTGGTGCAGTACGCAAGGGCCTGTTGAGGTACGTGACGGCACGGCCAACGCGCTCGGCATCCCCGAGTCGCAGGTCGTCCTGACGCCTCAGGAGATCGGCGGAGGCTTCGGAGGCAAGTTCGAGCCGTACGGAGCGCCCCTGGCCGCGTATCTCTCCCAAAAGACCAACCGCCCGGTCAAGATAATCATGACGCGCACCGAGGACCTCGAGGCCACCGGCCCGACGCCCGGTTCGCACATCGTGATCAAGATGGGCGCGACGAAGGAGGGCAAGCTCACGGCGGCCAAGGCGATGCTCGCCTACGAGTCGGGCGCGTACGCAGGCTCGATGATCGGGCCGGGCTGCATGTGCGTATTCGCTCCCTACGAGCTCGAACACGGGGACATTGAGGGATTCGGCATCTACGTCAACAAGCCTTCCACGAACGCCTACCGCGCCCCCGGCGCGACGAACGCCGAGTTCGCCGCCGAGACGGTGGTCGACGAGCTGGCGGAAATGATTGGAATTGACCCACTTGAGTTTCGACTACTGAACGCCGCCAAGGAGGGCACCCGCCGCGTGGACGGCCCTGTCTTCCCCGCCATCGGCCTCGTTGAGGTTGTCGACGCGATGAAGGCGCATCCGCACTACGACGCGCCGCTGGAAGGCCCAAACCGGGGTCGCGGCGTCGCGGTCGGATGGTGGATCAACGGCGGCGGCCCGTCCAGCGTGAACATCAACGTCCACTCGGACGGGACCTGCAGCCTCATTGAGGGGTCGCCGGACATCGGCGGAACGCGCACGTCCATCGCGATGCAGGCCGCCGAGGTGCTGGGCATCCCCGCCGAGGACATCCGTCCGATGGTCGTGAGCACCGACGAGGTCGGGTTCACCGCCGGAACGGGCGGGAGCCGCGTCACGTTCGCCACGGGCTTGGCGGCCCACGACGCGGCGCAGGACGTCAAGCGCCAGATGATCGACCGCGCCGCGCTGATCTGGGACGTCGATCCCGATTCGGTAGAACTGGTTGACGGCGTATTCCAGTCCAAGGTCGACACGGAGCTTTCCATGACCTTCAAGGAGATCGCGGGACAGATCGGCGGCACGGGCAACCCCATCGTGGGACGCGCCACCGTCGACGCGGCCGGCGTCGGCTCGGCCTACTGCGGCAACATCGTCGACCTTGAGGTCGACCCGGAGACGGGAAAGGTGCGGATACTGCGTTTCACGACCGTTCAGGACGTGGGCAAGGCCGTCCATCCGAGCTACGTCGAGGGCCAGATGCAGGGTGGAAGCGCCCAGGGCATCGGATGGGCGCTCAACGAGGAATACTACATGACGGGCGACGGGCGTATGGCGAACAGCACGTTCCTCGACTACCGGATGCCGGTCGCCAACGATCTTCCGATGATCGACACCGTGGTTGTCGAGGTGGCCAACCCCGGGCATCCCTTCGGGGTGCGCGGCGTCGGCGAGGTAAACATCGTGCCGCCGCCCGCCGCCATCGCCAACGCGATCTACCAGGCCGTCGGCGTTCGCATGGAGCGCCTCCCGATGAACCCCGTCAACGTCATGCAGTCGCTCTGGAGTCAGAACGGCGGGTAGGCGCGGTCGCGGTCAAGACAGTAGGGTAATGATTGTGGTAGAGGCGGGATTCAAACCCGCCTCTACGCATTTTTGGCGGGGTTGTCCTCAGGGTGACAGCCGGTCGATGTTGATGGCCTGATTGGCGCGGGTGGCGCGGATGCGGAGCGGCTCGCCGATCATCAGCATCTCGAACGTGAGCCAGTCGACGCCAATTATCTCGGCGCCGACGAGGATGTAGTGGTTGCCGCGCGTGTCGGTGCCCTTGTCGGCAAGTATTCCTTCCACTCGCTTGTACGGAGGGAGCGCGTCGACCATCGACGCGCCCCACCTCCGGAAGAACCTCGCCAGTCGGTATGTCAGGTTTTGGGCAATCATGCCGCTCGCAGGCGCCGCTCGGCGCTACCCTGCGACCGAGCGACATTCGGGAGTGTGTGAGCGCCATGATAGTGAGTCGCGCCCGTTCGGTTCAACCGGCTAATGGTCGTCGTTTCGCCGAAGTGGGCCTAGAGCACCTGCCAGAGCGCGGCCTCCACCTCGTCGAAAGTCGCGAATCCCTCGAAGCGGGCTTTGACGTTGCCCTGCTTGTCTATGACGAACGTCCACTCGATGCTGGGCAGCCGCCACTCGAGGACGGCCGGCGAGATGACCGCGCGCTCGAGGTCGCCCTGGATCTCGTGGGGGTTGTCGTAGAAATCGACGTGCACGTAGTTGGCGTCCGACGGGTAGGCGTTCTTGAGCTCCTGGAGGACATCGACCTGCGGGCCGCACACGGCGTTCTGGCAGAAGGCCGGGCTTGCGAACACTACGACCGTCGGCATCTCGTTTTCGATGGCCCGGTCGAGACTGATCCGGTAGAGATCGGGGTCCTGGAGAGAGCCGGTCGTGAGCTCCTGGAGCGATTCGACGTCGTCCACGGTCCGCGTCTTGGTCGAGACCGCCGCCTGTCCCTCCATCGGTGAATAGGCCGAGTCGAAGACCTCGAAGACGAGGGGCACGCTCATACTCGCGCCTCCCTCTCCCGGTACGGAGATGTCCAGCACCCACTCTCCGGCCTTGTCGAAGTCGATGAATGCGGTGTAGAGGCCCCGGTTGCCGTAGGGCCACTGCTGAAACACGGTGTCGACGGCGGGCCCGGCCTCTTCCGCGCCGCCGGAGACGTACCTGGGCGTGACCTGTACGCCGTCGGTGGTGACGAATCCCGTCTTCGACGTGAGCACGAAGCCGATGCGTTCGGTCCCGACGCCGAGGTCGCCGGTGCCGAGGATAGCCTTGAAGCCGTCGGCGGTGATCTCGCTCTCGATGAGCGGCTCGCGGTCTGGCCGTTCGGGCGGCTCTCGGACGGCGGACATTGCCTCCGGCGCATCATCCACCGTTTGGGCTGCTTCGTCTTCGCCGCCGCACGCCACGACGAACGCAACGAGGACAAGCAGTCCGAATGCCAGAATTTGGATGTTTGTCTTCATGTGATTCCTCCGCCTTTCATTGATACTGCTCGCGCTCTCTTCTCTGTATCTCTCTCCCGACCGGAGCTGAGAGGGGTAGGTATTCTACTATCGACCCACTCTCCATTGATGAAAAAGCAACCCCGTCACTGTCATTCTGAGCGCAGTGGAGCGGAGTCGAAGAATCTAAAGTGTCCGTCCGAAGTTAAAGCCGACATGGAGAGTTCTCACGCTGTTTTCCACTATTGGTCACAATATAGACGAGGCACTGGCTGACCGGTCTTGCGGTTATGGACTTTAGATTCCTCGCTGCGCTTGGAATGACAGGGAGGCGGGAGCGGATCATAGCTAAGACTCCGTTTTACCTACCCCTGTCAGCCCGACGGGGGAGAGACCATAGGCAACGATTCGGCAATTCCTTTCACTTATACCTCAGGGTGGAGGACGTAGGCCCCGAAGGTGAAGGCGAATATCTCGAACTCGTTGGAGTTGGAGCTCAGGGTCAGCTCATGACTCTCGAAAGCGTCGAGGCGCACGAGCGCGTACAGGCGCGGCTCATCGACGGTGATGAAGCTCCTTCCCTCGTCGTCGAACCAGATATCCGTGCCGGCGTCCTCGCTTGTCAGCGGGTCTCCGTCCATGCGGATCTGTACCGTGTAGGGCGTTTCGCTCTGAGTGCGGAGGACGACGTTCACGTCCACGGCGTTGAAGCGGAGCGCCATGTAGTCCTCGAACTCCTCCGTCATCCGCGCGTGCCTGAGGCTTTCCTCTCCGTTGTGCCAGAGTCCCTGGAGATAGATGTGGTGATTCTGCCAATCGCCGGGGTCGATATACTCCGTGTCCGTACTCCCCTGCTTGTAGAACTCCTCGTTGAGGACGTAGGGCGCTCGTATCCCCGACCGCAGCGCGCTGTAGTTGCGGTCCGTTCCGGCGTACAGCTCGCGCGTCAGGCCGTCCGGGCTGCGGGAGCTAACGGCGTTCGGCGCCACAAGCCTGATCGGGTTCTCGGCGTCGGAGATGTCGGCGACCCCCTGATCGGCCTCCTCAAGCAGAAGACGGATGGCCTGCTCGGTCTCGTCGTACCTGCCCTCGCCGAAGTGGGAATAGCGGATGTACCCGTCCTTGTCGATGAGGTACTTCGCGGGCCAGTACCGGTTGGTGAAGGCGTTCCAGGTCCAGTAGTTGTTGTCCTGCACGACGGGGTACTCGATCTCGAACCGGCCGACGGCCTCCTGGACGTTGTCCAAGGACTTCTCGAACTCAAACTCGGGTGTGTGGACCCCGATGATGACGAGTCCGCGGTCGGCGTACTTGTCGTGCCACTGCTTGAGGTAGGGCAGCGTCCGGATGCAGTTGATGCAGGTATACGTCCAGAAGTCTATGAGAACAACCTTGTTCTCGGCCTGCAGGTCCGCAAGGATGAGCTCCTCCGAGTTGATCCACTCGTTGACGCCCTCTCCCATGATGCGGGAAGCCTTCAAGATGTCCTCGGTGATCGGGAGGGAGAGCGAGGGCGTCGGCACGGCCGTCGGAGTTGGCTCAGGCTTGGGGGCAACCTCGGCCATCGCCGTCGGAGCAGGATCCGTCGTCGAGTCCTCGCTCTCGCTGGCGCAGGCTGCCAGAAACGCCAGCGTCGCCACCGCGAGACCAAGGAACATCAGGATAGTTACCGGTCTGGGCATATAAGCCTCCTTCACTCGTGGGCAGTGTATTGTGAACTGTAAAACGTTGGGTCTATGAATCAGTGTAGCGAGTCGTCGTTACCCGAAACTAACGTAAGGCTTAAAAAAGTGTGAACCGACGCGATCTTTGAGAGAGCGCTGTCCATTCGAGGCGCATGTCATTACCCTGAAAATAGCCTCCGTCAAACCCGCCCCTACCAACCGACGCCAACCCCATTTTCGTCTTCCACGGTGCCGGTGGCAACCGACATGGGCGATTCCTCTGAAAATAGCCTATGTGACGCCCACATCCGTCATTCCGGCGGAGAGCCTGCCCCGTACCCCGATACGGGGCCGGAATCCACTCTTCAGACCCTGAGGGCCAGTGTCAACCCCATTTTCATGCTTGGTGGTGTCGGTGGCAACCGACATGGGCGATTGCTACGAAAATAGACCACCGGCAACCTACCCGTAGGTACAGGTTTCAAACCCGCCTCTCACTACCAACACCACCCCTACACCGTCATTCCGGCGGAGAGCCTGCCCCGTACCCCGATACGGGGCCGGAATCCACTCTTCAGACCCTGAGGGCCGGCTCCAACCCCATTTTCATACTAGTGGTTCAACACCATAGAAGTGAAGGGTTACGAGGCTATGACTTGGTAGGGGCGGGTTTGAAACCCGCCCTGTCGTGTACGACGCGAATCCAACCCCCAATTACTACCCGTCATTTCAAAGATTTCGCTCCACTGGGTGGTGAGGGTGGCAACCCTCATGCGATATCCCGAACGCAGCGCAGCGAGTGAGGAATCTAAAGTTTGCTATGAAAATAGACGGCAGCCACCCCCATTCCGTCATTCCGGCGGAGAGCCTGCCCCGTACCCCGATACGGGGCCGGAATCCAGTCCCAGGCACCCTGCCGACCGTTCCGGACGCATCCCAATTTTCATCCCCTTATGTGGCCTGACAAGGCCATAGTCATTCTAAGGAGCGCAGCGACGAAGAATCTACAATCTCTCCCCCGCTGGGGGCTGACAGGGGTAGGCATTTGACTACCGCCCCATTCCCCATTAACGAGAAAACAACGCCGTCACTGTCATTCTGGGCGGAGCGTTGCGGAGTCGAATAATCTAAGAAGGGGCGCCTCCGAATTTGACTGATGAGAACACGTGTACTATCATATTCAACAACACACGGCGGACGCCCCTGGTCTCCCGTCCGCAACAGAGGAATGTCAGAATATGTCAGGAAATGTCAGGGAAAAAGAGACCCCCTGTCGCCCAAACAGCTTCAGACCCTACCCATCTCGTGTCAGGTTAAGACTTTCGCGAACACCGCAACCGCTATCGACCCATTCTCCATTGATGAGAAAACAACGCCGTCACTGTCATTGGTACGAAAATAACCCCCGGCCAACCTCCCGTAGGGGCGATTCGCGAATCGCCCCTACTGCCATTTTCATGATTGGTGGTGTCGGTGACAACCGACATGAGCGATTCCTCTGAAAATAACCTATGCGCCACCCCCACACCGTCATTCCGGCGGAGGCCGGAATCCAGTCCCCGGACCCTGTTGGCCGCTGCCATTTTCATCTTCCATGGTGCCGGTGGCCACCGGCATGGCTAATTGCTACGAAAATAGACCACCGCCAACCTACCCGTAGGGGCGGGTTTCAAACCCATCTCTCACTACCAACACCACCCCTACACCGTCATTCCGGCGGAGGCCGGAATCCAGTCTTCAGACCCTGAGGGCCGGCTCCAACCCCACTTTCATACTAGTGGTTCAACACCATAGAAGTGAAGGGTTACGAGGCTATGACTTGGTAGGGGCGGGTTTCAAACCCGCCCTGTCGTGTACGACGCGAATCCAACCCCCAATTACTACCCGTCATTTCAAAGATTTCGCTCCACTAGGTGGTGAGGGTGGCAACCCTCATGCGATATCCCGAACGCAGCGCAGCGAGTGAGGAATCTAAAGTTTGCTATGAAAATAGACGGCAGCCACCCCCATTCCGTCATTCCGGCGGAGGCCGGAATCCAGTCCCAGGCACCCTGCCGACCGTTCCGGACGCATCCCAATTTTCATCCCCTTATGTGGCCTGACAAGGCCATAGTCATTCTAAGGAGCGCAGCGACGAAGAATCTACAATCTCTCCCCCGCTGGGGGAGAGATACAGAGAGGGGGTCTTGGCAATTCAACTCACGAAGACTGAACAGTTACATGATTCCCGCCGCTCTGTCCAGCGGAATCGCGAACGGGTACAATGACCTCCGATCCCGTACCTACCCGGAGGCCCAATGACCATCCTGCAAGAGCCGATCACCGACCCAATCGTCGTCGAGAACTTCGTCGGCGGGGAGTGGATCAGGTCCGCGGGGGAGTACCACGACATCATGGACCCCGCGAGACAGCGCGTCATTGCCCAAGCCCCCACCTCGACGACCGATGAGGTGAACGAGGCCGTCCAGGAGGCCAAGGAAGTGTTCCCGGAATGGCGCTCCACGCCTCCCGTTACACGCGCCCGGTACCTGCACCGGCTCCGTGAGCTGATGGAGGAGAACTTCGAGGAACTCAGCCGCATCCAGACGTTGGAGCACGGCAAGACGATAGACGAGTCGCGGGGCGAGACGAGACGCGGCATCGAGCAGGTGGAGGTGGCCTCCGGCATCCCGTCCCTGATGATGGGCTACAATCTCGAGGACATCGCCAGCGGCATAGACGAGTACGTCATCCGCCAGCCGGTGGGGGTGTTCGCGGTAATCGCGCCGTTCAACTTTCCCTTCATGGTGCCGCTGTGGTTCGCGCCCTACGCCGTCGCGACCGGCAACTGCGTAATAGTCAAGCCGTCTCCGAGAGACCCTATCAGCCAGACGAAAATAGCCGAGCTCGTCGACGAGGCCGACTTCCCGCCCGGTGTCTGGCAGGTCGTCAACGGCGGCACGGAGGCATCGACCGCGCTGATCGACCACCCCGATGTCGAAGGGGTCGCGTTCGTCGGCTCGACGCCGGTCGCCAGGGAAGTGTACAAGCGAGCCGGAGCGGCCGGGAAGCGTGCTATCGCGCAGGGCGGCGCCAAGAACTACGTCGTCGTCATGCCCGACGCCAATACTCGTGCGACGATCCCGGCGCTGCTGACCTCCTTCTACGGCAACGCGGGACAGCGCTGCCTTTCGGGCGCCAACCTGCTCATCGTCGGTGACGACTCATTCCACGACTCCTTCATGGACGAGCTAACTCAGGCGAGCGGGCGCATCCGCGTCGGCTACGGCCTCGACGAGTCGGTGCAGATGGGGCCAATGCAGTCCCCGGACGGGAAGGACCGGGCGTTAGGCTACATCGAACAGGGAGTCGACGACGGGGCGCGACTCCGGCTGGACGGCCGCTCAATCGACCTCGTTGGCGAGTACCCGGAGACATGCTTCCTGAATCCGTCGATCTTCGAGGATGTGGAGCCCGACATGGCCATCGGACGCGAGGAAATATTCGGGCCGGTCATGTCCGTGCTCAGGGCGGGGACGCTCCAGGAGGCGATCGACACGATCCACACGAACCCCTACGGCAACTCTGCTTGCATCTTCACCACGAGCGGCAGGAACGCGCGAGAGTTCCAATACAACACGCAGGCCGGCAACATCGGAGTCAACATCGGTATTGCCGCGCCGATGGCCTTCTTCCCGTTCGGCGGCATGAAGGACTCGTTCTTCGGCACTCTCCACGGCCAGGGCCCGGACGCCGTCCGCTTCTTCACCGAAGGCAAGGTCGTCGTGCAGAGGTGGCTCTAGGTGGAGCTGAACACCGCCTCCGCAGCCGTCAGGTTCGCCAAGCACCTAGAAGACGAGTCCAGACAAGTATACGAGCACGTTGCCGAACACTATCCACAATGGGAGAGTACGCTCGCGCCGTACATCAGGGAGAACAAGCGCAACGTCGGGAGCATCGACCGCGCGTACATCGGCGTAGTGAGCGACGCGCTCGACACGCAGTTCGCCTTCGAGGGAATCGACACCGACGACTACGCGCTCATCACCGATCTGCCGGACTCACCCGACCAAGTGGTCGTGGGCCTGGCCGCCAACGAGGAGACGATCATCGCCTTCTACCGTGCCGCCGCCGACTCCTCACGCGACCTGCTGGCAGACGTTCCCCGCGCGTTCGACCGCATCACCTCCAAGCGCTCGCGCCGCGCAGAGGCGCTCAGAGCGCTCGCCGACGGCCTTTAGGTCTTATACCAATTCGTTCTGACTACGTCGTAATTTGCATGACCAGCGTCCCCATCCATCATTCCGGCGAAGGCCGGAATCCAGAAAGTTCGGTCAGCCAGAATACGGTGGCATTAGCACGAATTGGTATTATATTCTCCGCGCGGTTCGTTCAGTGCGTGGACCGTAGCGGCGACCCCCGGCCTGCCTCGACTCCCTTCGGCGATGTCAATTGGAACGGGAATAACCCAGCTGTGCCCGAGACGCTCCGCCCCGCGCACTCTGCCGTCCTTGCACAGACGACGGATATACCGCGGGGTAACGCCGAGTCGGTCTGCCGCCATCTCTACGCTCAGGTTCTTGACCTCACCCGTCGCGCCGACGCCGATCTCAAACTCGGCCTTGTCGTCCCTCGTTAGGGAGCGCACGTCCTCGATCATGAATCCGAGCGACTCCACGCCATCCTCCGACACGCGCTCCAGTACGCGGTCGTCACTCGTCGGCGAGTAGTAGCCCACTCCATCCTTCCAACGGATGTGGAGCGTATCGTTGCCTTCGTCATACCAAGCGTTGATTCTTCGGTTCTCCATCGTCCTGCGTCACACAAGCTTATCAGTCAAAAACGCGGTTGATACCCACGCCTCTTCATCCAGCACCTTGACGGCCACTCGAATGTATTTTCCAAACTCCTCGACCCATCCGTAGTACCTTAAGCCGTTGGGCCTTCGCGGATCGGGAAATGCCGGCACTACCGGACTCGCCAGCGCTCTTCCTATCTCACGTACATAGTCGACCGGCTCCGGGTGGTCCGTAAGAATGTGGTCGAAGAGCACCGCATCGCTCAGCAGTATCTCGACGCCGCGATAGTCCCGAAACCGTCTCATGACCGAGACCGCACGGAAATAGTACCATTATCGGAACTATTATTCAAGTCCCCCAGCATCTCGCTGGAGATTGAGCGATGGAGTCCAACGCCCGATCGGATATTCACTACACCCAGCCGAGCTTCTCCATGGCCGCGCGCAGCGCCGCCAGTTCCTCGGCGTTGAGAGGCTCCGTGGGCAGTCGGGGCGGCCCTGAAGGGTGCCCGACTATGTTCATCATCCCCTTTGCCATACGGTAGCCGCCGCCGTTCGCGGAGATCATTGCCCGCACGGGCCCGAGGGCCTCGTCCTCCGCGTCGACCATGGCCTCGGCCTCGTCGTACTTGCCCTCGGCCAGGAGCTCCGCGACCTTGAGGTCGTGCGCAGGATAGGCGGGGGCGAAAGCGCTGACGATGCCCGCGCCGCCGTTCTTGAAGCAGCGTGCGTGCTGACCGGAATTGTCGATGACGTTGAAGGTGTCCGAGAACTCCCGCATCTTGTCGTATCCGTCCGGATCGGGATAGTTCCACTTGACCGCCGCCACGTGTTCGGCGTCCTCGAGACGATGCATCGTGTCCGGCTCGATTGGGGATACCCCGAACCAATAGGTGTTGTAGATCATGATCCCGATGTCAATCGCGTCCGAGATCATGGTGAAGTGCTTGACGTATTGGTCCTGGTTCGGCGCGTGGTTATACGGCAGCTCTATCTGAAGGCTGTTCGCGCCCATGTCCTGGGCGATCTTGGCGTCCTCGATGGTGCGCATGGTGTCCTTGGACTTCAGGCCGCACATCACGTTGACGCCCGGCCCGCCGGCGTTGACCACCGTCCGAACGAGGTGCGGCCACTCGTCGTCGGAGATATCCGGCCCCTGCCCCCACGCCGAGCAGAGCTTTATCATCGACGTGCTCGTGCCAAGCCCCTGGCTGACCCACCACTGCGTGAGGTCGGTCGCCGTGGCAAGGTCGAGCCGGTAGTCCTTGTCGAATGGCGTCGGCACCGCCACCGATACGCCTCTTATGATTTGCTTGAGTTCTTCACGGTTCATGCTGCTGCTCCTCGTCTGTAGTGGGTTTATGTAATGCTATTATCCTGCTACGGGCCACCCGATCTCTCGGCAGATCTCCCGAAGCTCGTCCATTAGCTCGTCGGACAGCCAGTGGGACGGCTCCCGCGTCTCGCCGCAGTCCATGCCCACCACCTTCATGTACGCCTTCAGATGCTGGTAACCGCCGGAGTGGTCCTTGTTCTTTAGGCGCCAGTCCTTGAACTTCGAGTCCACCCTGTCCATCTCCGCCTGTGCCTCGTCGTACTTCTGGGCCTCCAGCAGCGACCAGAAGTTGAGGTCGAACGGGGCGTACGCCGTCGCGGTGGACGTAATGTAGCCACGCCCGCCAAGCTGATGACAGCGCACGGGCTTGCCGCCGTTGTTGATGACGTTGAAGTGGTCGGAATACTCGCGCATCTCGTCGTAGTCACGGTCCGGCGGCGAGCTGAACTTGAGGGCGACCACGTGCTCGGCGTCCCTGAGGCGGTTCATCGTCTCCGGGGTGATGCCGGGGCATCCCCACCAGAAGGTGTTGTAGATCATGATGCCGATGTCAATTGCATCGGAAACATCAGTGAAGAACCGGACGTAATCGTCCTGGTTCGGATGGTAAGAGAACGGTAAATCGACTTGGAGGCCGACAATCCCCAGATCCTGTGCCTTCTTGGCGTCCTCGATCGTATGGTACGTGCTCTTGGCTTTGAGAGCGCACATTATGACGGCATCGGGCCCCGCGGCGTTCACTGTAGTCCTGATGACCTGCTCCCACTCGGAGTCGGTCAGTGCGGGCCCCTCGCCCCCGGCGGCGCATACTTTCAGCGGGGCGACGTTCGTCCCCAAACCTTGCTCGACCCACCACCGCGTGACCTCGGTGATCCGAGCGTAGTCGACCTTCATGTCCTTGTCCATCGGAGTGGGCGTGGTCACGACCGTACCCTGGATGAGATTTCGCAGTTCGTTTCTGTCCATGTCTCCTCTTTTTCGCTCCGTTTGTTTATTTGCTTTGAGTTCTAGGCATTGAGAGGCGCGCCGAAATTCAAGGCGTAGCCGTTGGGGTCGCGAATCGTGAACTCTCGCATCCCGTAGTCCATGTCCTCCAACGTAACTTCAACCTCGACCTTATCCTTTAGCTGGTTCCAGAGAGCGTCTGCGTCGTTAGGATAGAAGTACATTGAGCTCACAGCAGGCGCTTGAGGGTGCTCGTGATGGTCTCCGTCGTCGTGGTCGTGGCCCTCGTCATGGGCGTGGTCGTGTGATCCCAAGAGCATGATCGCCGCGTTGTCTCGTCTCAGGAAGCACCATGTCGGCTCGTCATCGGGCATTGCATTTGCCAACGCGAATCCGAGCGTATCGCGATAGTACGCAATCGCCTCCTGCATGTTGTTGGTATGAAGAGTGGGAACAGGGCCGCGAATGGTCACTTCGGTCATTGGCGTTGGATATCCTTGCCGAAGCTCAGCATGTAGCCGTCGCTGTCACGTATTCCAAACTCCCGCATCCCGTAGTGAGTGTCGTATAGGGGATAGGCGACGTTGGTCTCGCCCTCGAGCTCTTCCCAGAGCGTCTCTACGTCGTCCGAGTAGACGTACATCGTCCATAAGCGGTTATCCCCGGACGATTCGGGATGCTCGTGATCATGGTCATGCTCGTGGCCGTGGCCGTGTTCTCCGTCCTCATCGTGGTCGTGGTCATGCTCTTCGGGACTCGTGAACATGATGGCCGCGTCGTCCCGCCTGAGGAAGCACCAGGTAGGATTGTCGTCCGGGATTTGGCCGGTGACCTCGAAGCCGAGCATGTCGCGATAGAACGCGATGGTGGCGTCCATATCGTCGGTGGTGAGTATCGGAGTTAGACGGCTGAAGGTAGCCGCGGAGTCGGGCATGTCAGCCAACGCTCCAGCCCAACGCTGCCACGACTTCCCTGGCCTCGGCGATCTCGTCCTCTGAGCAAGGCAGGGTAGGGGGACGCGGCGGTCCCACGGAGTTGCCCATCGCCGCCATGATGCCCTTCATCTGGCGGTATCCGCCGGACTTAGCGCCCGTCTTGGCGCCCCAGGGACCGATCGCGGCGCCGACGCGGTCTTTCTCGGCCTGAGCCTCGTCGTACTTGCCAGCCTCAAGAAGGTCCCACACCTGTAGATCGTGCTTCGGGTACGCCGCCACCCATGGGCTGATGTATCCCCTGCCTCCGTTCTTGTGGCAGCGTACGGGTTGTCCCGAGTTGTCGATCACGTTGAAGGTGTCGGCAAACTTGGTCATGTCATCATAGTCGATGTCCGTGCCCTCGGGAGCGCTCCACTTGAGCGCCACCACATGCTCTGCCTCCTTCAATCGCAGCATGGTCTCGGCTCGCATGGCCTCCACCGACGCATCGGACGTAAACCAGTGGGTGTTGTAGATCATAATGCCGATTTCGATGGCGTCGGATATGTCCGAGTAGAAGCGGACGAGATCATCCTGGTTGGCGTGGTGCATGAACGGCAGGTCTATCTGAAGACCGATTGCTCCCAGGTCCTGGGCACGCTTGGCGTCCTCTATGGTGTGCAGGGTGTTCTTCGGCTTCAGAGCGCAGATGACCTTGGTATCGGGGTTTGCCGCCCGCACGACGGTGCGCAGCAGGTGCGGCCACTCGTCGTCGCCGAGGTCGGGGCCTTCCCCCATGGCCGCCGAGGTCTTCAGGGGAGAAGTCCCGGTTCCCAGCCCTTGTTCCACCCACCACTGCGTGATTTCTGTCGTTCGGGCCAGATCGAGGTTGAAATCGTCGTCCATCGGGGTCGGGAGCGTGGCGATGCAGCCTCCGATCATTGTCTTCAGTTCTTCGCGGTTCATACAGCACTCCTTGAGTTAATTGCCCGGGGCCCTCCGTGACGAGTTAGGGAGGTGTCAAACTCACACGGGCATCGTGCCGCGGCGCATACGGCGAAGCCACCAAATGAGCCCTATGGCAACGGCAAGCGCCACGATAGCGACAAACACGCCAATGATGATCCGCGGAAGATTAGACTCCTCGGGCGTAGGCTCCCGCTCAAAGATATTCCCAAACATGAGGTACGTGATGCCGGCATTCTCTCTCGCTTCATCGGGGTCCCCAAATGCGGCAGAATACGCGAGATCCGCTATACCGTCGCCGTTGAAGTCGCCGATGCCGACAGCCGACCCCAGACCCTCCAGGGCCTTCTCTCCTTCGATAACGATCTGGGCATCGGCCTCGAGGTTGTAGGTTCCGGCCTGAATGGGGCCTTGGAAGATCAATACTTTGCCCGATGCTCGATTCCCTGACGCATCGGACTGTGAGGATCCCACTACTAAGTCATTGGTTCCATCGCCATTCAGGTCACCGATTGCAAGTGAGCCTTCCGAAGCCGAGTCCCTCTCAGCGACGCCCTGTAAAGTCACGTCGGCTAAAGTCTTTAGTTCTCCCTCCAGCGTGTCCAATGGTCCAAAGAGAATATACGTCTCTCCCGCATTGTCGATGTCTCCATTATCGATGGCTCCGACGTCTGCGCTCCGGGCATTTACGATGAGGTCGACGACGCCGTCGCCGTTGATGTCGCCGATGGCGACCGACGCGCCGGCGCCATCTCCCTTGACGGTACTGGAGATGTCACCCGTGGAGCCAAGCAGTAACCCGTCGGCATCGTCACGAAGATCGATGTCCGAGCCGTCAAACGGGCCCAAGAGTATCTCTACGCCACCTCTGCGCAGTTCGTAACCACTGGGTGTTCCGATTACGAGATCGAGGACGCCGTCGTTGTTGAGGTCGCCGGCCGCAAGGCCCTTTCCGCTGTTGTAGTTTCTATGCGCTCCGAGAATGTGAAAGTCGGTTCGCTCACGGATATCGACGGCGGTCTGACCGGTCGGGCCAACCGGCCCCAGTACCGTGTAGACGACACCGGACTCATGGCGAGTGTCGTCGACGGCCATTTCCTGGGAACTGATAACCAGGTCGCTGGCGCCGTCCTCGTTAATGTCGTGAATAAGCACACCTGAGCCAATTCCCGCTGTGAAGTCGAAGCCATTGAACTTGATCACGGCTTGAGATGAGTCGGTCACGGAGCTATCTATCGGTCCAAAGAAACCAAATGCCGCGCCCGCCCTAAAATTGCTATCGAGGCCCGACTCGGGCGCGCCCACCAGAAGGTCCACCTGTCCGTCGGAGTTTATGTCGCCCACCGATATTGCGGCCCCGAACCGGTCGCTCGCCTCTTGCCCGGCAATGGCAACGTCATACTCTTTTTCGTTCTTGAGTATCAACTGGTTCGTTTGTGCGGAGGAATCGCCTATGGAGAACAGCGCCGCACATAGGGCAATCAATGAGGACGCTGCAAGAACACCCCAGGTCGGCACATGCTTTCTGTCTAGGTTGGTGGTTCTTAGCATTCGAGGGAATACTCCTCATGTGTTTTCTGTTTGTTGTGCTGAAGTCTACCCCAGCTACATCCGATTGACAATGAGCGGACATGGAGCTACACCCACGCGCCGTTCAACTCATCCGATATGTCGCGCTGAAACGTCGGACGGATCACGAGTTCCGGTATGGAACTGTTCTGCGGAAGCCCGGCGATGAGAGCGATGGCCTCCGCGACGTCCTCAGGACCAGCCATCGTCTTGCGCGCGTCCGCGCTCGGCGGGACGGGCCGTTTGTCTAGCAGCGGCGTTGAGATTTCTCCTGGGATGACGACGCTCGCGCGGATGTTTGTGCTCTTGAATTCCTCGTTCAGATGTCCGGTGAAGTTGATAACCGCCGCCTTGACCGCGGAGTAGATCATCCCGCCCAGCAGACCCGGCGTCACTCCCGCGAGAGAAGATACGTTGATGATGGTGCCGCTGTCGCGCTCCAGCATCGCGGGCATGACGGCTTGCGTACAGTAGATTGTGCCGATCAGGTTTGAGTTGATGACCGAGGCGATCTCGCCCGGTGGAGTTGACAGCAGTCTCCGGTGGGGTGAACTGTGGCCTGCATTGTTCACGAGAACGTCGATAGCGCCACGTTCACGCTCTATTTTAGCAATGACCGCAACGATGCCCTCACGGTCCGCCACGTCCACACCGTAAGCCACTGCCCTCCCGCCGGCGGTGACAATGTCCGCACATACGGCCTCAACCTTTGAGAGAGTTCTTCCGACAAGCCGAACGTTCGCCCCCTCGGAGGCGAATCGGAGTGCCGTGGCCCGCCCTATCCCGCTGCCGGCTCCCGTAATGAGGCAGGTCTTATCGTGTAGCGTCATGGGCTATCTTATCCGTCGCGTGTCATTGTCCGTTGGGAGGTAGTCACTTATAGGCGAAGAATAAAGCTATAAAGAATAGCCCGACGATGGCAAGGGCGACAGCCAGAAGCCAACCCCCTAGGCGATTGTCACAATCTTGAAGCGGCCCGCACAGATCTCGTCTTCCCGGTAGAAGCTGTCGAACCCTTGTTTCTTTCGCCGTCCCCGTCCGTGCAAGAGTGGACCTACCCGCCGCCTATGAAGACGACCAGGGCAAACATCGCCGCAGCAACGATGGCAAATACAATGATCCCGCCGCAAGCGAGCAGGACGCCCATTGCTCCCGTGAACCAGTTCCTTTCCGTGAGCGATGGGCTGTCGAACCTAGCTCGCCTCAGTGGGTCGTCCGTGACTTCCGAGGTCATAGTCTCGAACCGGGCGGCCTTTCCGAGTGCTTGAGCCGATGTGTCCGGAGTGGCGGCAGCCGTCTGGGCCGCGGACGCTCCCTCCCTCTCGACTCGGAACGCGGCCCGCATCTGAGTTATCTCTTCATTTGTCGCCGGTATGTCGCCGTAGTGCGCGCGGTTGAAGGCGTCAGTTGCGGGCTCGACAAGCTCGTTCGGGAAGACGCTCCTGAGGTTGCCGCGAAACTCATTGGGCGTATAGTGGTCCGGGCGGGACACCTCATTCTGCTCCGCGGTGGTGAGCATCTGGTAGTACAGCCGGAGAGCTTCGACGACTCCGGGAGGACCGGCGGGCAGCCGGAATACCTTTCGTCCTGCGCCTTTGAACAGGTCCCGGACGTTTGACAAGAGATCGGAGAACAGGTCCCCGATATCCGATGCGAAGTTCATGTCCTCGAGGGCCTCGCGATCGGGCTCATCATCCCGCTTCAGCTTTCGCCCAAGCTTCCTCATGAGGACGTACAGGAAGATGCTAATGACGACAACGGTGGCGATTACCAAGCCGTAACGGACGAACCGTGTTGCCTGCACCAGAAAATCGGGAGCTCGTACTTCGGGGCCGGATCCCACTGGCAGGAATTCCGTACGAGGCCCGGGCGTTGGGGTCGGAGTGGGAGTTGCCTCGGGCCCGAAATCGGGCTCGAAGGGCCTTGAGAAGATCGCGGCCATCACGCCGTTGATGAATTCCAGCACCACCACGAGGGGAACGCCGACGATAATGAGCAAGCCCTCCACCACTTTGTCAAAGACGAAGCGAATGGGGTAGGTGACGAACGCGAGCAAGTCCTGCTGCAAGAAGCCGAACATTCCGCCTACGACAAGGACGGCGATTACAGCCAGGCCAATCACCTTCGGCCACGTCTTCGACTGTGTGGAGGCCGAGGTCTCCGACACCAGGTGCCCGATGTTCAGCCCCGCGAGCCCTGAGCCGAAGAATATGAGGACCATCGCAAAGACGTTCAGTCGGTCTTCGATCAAGATGTCCATCACGGCTGCGAAGCCGATGAAGAACAGCCCCAGCCGGAAGCTGAATTTAAGGCTCTTTTCGGGGTAGGGCACCATGGCCAGTCGAATCCCGCGGAACCACATTCCGATGGCGAGGATGCCTCCCACTACGCCGTGAAATGTTCTGCCCGGTTCCTTATACGTGGAGTCAATGAGCTTGCTTATCCAGTCAATCGTGAAGGTTTCGTCGGGTTCGTATGCCGCGGCGACGACCATGTACGCGAGAACGATTCCCAACAGCGTAGACCCAAAGTAGAACAGCTCGAACGCCTGGAACTCCTTGTAGCGGATGAACGAGTATGTGAGAGTCGAGAGGCCCAGAATGCCGAGTATTGCGAAGAAACTCAGGGGGCTGCCGGTGGAGCCGGCGGCGACACCGAGAATGGAAATGAACGCGAAGAGCCACGCGGCCTCGGAGACCACGAGTGTGGCGTAGGTCAGTTTTTCGCGCGTCAGGGTCATGCCGACTCGTCCCCCACACCTACCACGGTGTCCTTGAGCCTGTCCCACATAGTCGGCTCATCCTCCTCGCCATCTTCGTCATCTTCGCCCGAGGAAGCCCGTTCCTTCCGTTCCCGCTCTTCGTCGTCGATGCGGTCGATGTGCTCGCGGAGATCGTAGTAAAGGACATCCGGGGGAGGGTTCTCAACCGCTTCCGAGCCAGTGTACAGAACCGTAAATCGGAATCCCCGCTGACGCAGCTCGGCAATCGCCAGAAGGAGGCTCTCGGTCATGATGTTGGTGCAAAGGACGATTGTCGACCCGAAGGGGAACTTGCGCGATTGTTCGAGCAACGCGCTGGACATCGCGTTCGGAGCAAATGGCCTGGTCAGGGCAAGCGCGGTCAAGATGGTGTGCAAGTGCTCCGGCTCCGAGCTCGGCGGCACGGTCATGGACCGTTGGGTGAGCACCGGCATGTCGTTGGAAAACAGCCCCATGCTGTATTGCCGGTTCGAGATGTACAGGGCCATCGAAGCCGCAATGGATATCACCCGTTCCAGGTCATCCGGGCTCAGGGAGAGCCAGTATGGCTCCATAGTGTCCACCGCCGCGGCGATGATCACGGTGTGGCTCGAGCTCGGCTCGAACGTTCTCACCATGAGCCGCTGCTGCTTCGCCGTCGACTTCCAGTCGATGGTCTTCAGGGGGTCGCCACGGACGTACTCGCGGATTCCGGCCGGGCGGGACGGGTCGGGAAATATCTCCAGTCCGCCTCGTATGTCGCCCAACGGCCTCGCCGGCGGAATGCCGATATCATCCAGCGGATACACCTTGGGATACACGATTAGAGTGTCCAGATGGGACACGATCTTGCGGCTTCGGAAGAACCCGAACGGATCGCCGCTCTCCAACCTGGCGGGGCCGATATGGTACTCCCCTCTGCCGACCACATTGACGCGGTACCGCCATCGGATCCGCTCGTACCACGCTACCGCCGTGGCATGACTCAGGCTGTCGATACCGCTCTGCATGTTTCGTCGGAGCGAGGCGCTGGACGGCATAATCCCCTGGGGCAGTTCGTCGTCGATGTTCAGCCAGGCAAGCGGTATCGGCTTGCGATTAGACAGCACCAGGTCCATATATATGTCGTCGCCGAAGAACACGCGCTCTTGGGGGAACTTGCGCTCGTAGGTGAGCTTTTGGAGCGCGACCCTGTTCCAGAAACGAGCGATCCCGATGGCGATAAGTCCCATCAGCCCAAAGGCGATGCCCAGGGCGTGACCGAAGATCACGCTGGCAACCAGCAACACGCCGAAGAAGGCCGTCCAGAGCGTCTGCCAAGTCCGGTCGCTGGAAACCATGCGAACGGGGTCTTGAGGATCGACTCGAGTCGTTGCCACGTTACTGCCTTTCGATTGGGACCGTGACGGTGTCCAGTACGTCGTCCACGATCTGATCGGCGCTGTTCCCGCGCAGCCGCGCGGCCGAACTCAGGATGAGTCGGTGCGGCAGAACCGAGCGGGCAAGCAGCTTCACGTCGTCCGGCGTCACGAAGTCTCGGCCCTCCAGCGCGGCCCATGCCTGCGAAGTCTTGTAGAGGGCAAGGCCCGCGCGCGGACTGGCGCCGAGCGATAGGCCTGCGTTGTCGCGAGTGCTCGTAATCAGGTCTACGATGTAGGTTCGGACCGTGTCGTCGACCCTGACTGTCGGTGGAACGGCCTGCAGCGCTTCGAGGTCCCTGGAATTGGTCACGGCGCTGACTGGCGGTGGTACCGGATCGTCTTCGAACCGCTTGTATATCTGTCCCTCTTCATCCGGTGTGGGATACCCGATGACGATGCGCACCATGAACCGGTCGAGTTGGGCCTCCGGCAGCGGGAACGTGCCCTCCATCTCCACCGGGTTCTGGGTCGCCATCACCATGAACGGCTCCGGCAGTATCATGCTGTCCCCGTCGATGGTCGCCTGTCGCTCCTGCATGGCCTCGAGGAGCGACGACTGGGTTCTCGGCGTCGCGCGGTTGATCTCGTCGGTCAGCACGATCTGACTGAAGACCGGCCCCTGACGAAACTCGAACTCGCCCATCTTCTGGTTATAGAAATTCACCCCGAGCACGTCCGAAGGCATCAGGTCGGGTGTGCACTGGATTCGATGAAAGTCGCATCCAAGCGACTGAGCGAGCGCCTTGGCCATCGTCGTCTTGCCCGTGCCGGGTACGTCCTCCAGCAGGGCGTGTCCTCTGCAAAGAAGGGCGACGAGCGCCAAGTTTATCGCGTCGTCTTTTCCGACAATGATCTTCTGTACATTTTCTCTGATGCTTGTTGCGACATCCCTTACTTCACCTACCGTTTTCCTATTCAGCATGTCTCCTCCATTGAACCCGCGCCGTTCAGACGTTTCATTTTCGTATTGTGGTGTTGAGGCCACGTAACCCGCCTCTGCCATTATTAGGCAATAGACGGTGTGTGTGCAATTCTATGGAATGTGTCTCGCCGTTCTTGAATGTAAAGTAAGAGCGAGACATCTGTCGGCCTACGGCGAGACAGCCAAGGTCAACCAAGTGCCGACGCGAGGGTCGAATAACTCCACCAGATGTCCGGCGCTTCCGTTGTTACTCCACCCGCCTGCCACAATCACTCGCCCGTCCGACATTATAGCTGCAGAGTGGCCGGTCCTCGCCAGCGCGAGACTGCCCGCAGGCGACCAAATATTTTTCTCAGGGTCGTATATCTCCGCCTGCGCGATAGTCGAGGCCGGCCCTGCCCCGCCGATCACCAGGACTCGACCGTCCTTCAAGACCGTTGCCGTATGCCCCGCCCGGTTTACCGCGAATTGACCGGCCGGGCCCCAATTGTCCGTTACCGGGTCGTATATCTCGGCCGTCCTTCGCATGGCCGCCGGTCCGGCGCCGGTGTGGCTCCCACCCGTAACCAGCACTCGGCCATCTTGTAAGACCGATGCCGTAGGGAATGACCTCGCCTCGCTCATGTCGCCTACCAGGGTCCACGTCCTGGTGTCGGGGTCGTATATCTCGGCGGACGCGAGGGTTCGGAGATCGTTGTCAAACCCTCCTGCGACAAGCACCCGTCCGTCGTTGAGCAGCGCGGCGGCGTGGAAAGTCCGTCCGTGGTGCATGACGCTCGTGGACGTCCATGAGTCGTCCAAGGGATCGAACAGCTCGACCGTGTGCAGGACTTCCCCCGACACTTCTCGTCCGCCCGTTGCGAGCACCCGCCCATCGAGCAGCAAGGTCGACGTGTGCCATCGACGCTTGTCGACGAGGTACGCCGTCGATTGCCAAACGTTCTTTGTGGGACTGTAGACTCGCGCTCCGTTCCAGTTGCCGGGGCTCGACAGGTTCCCGACCACGAGCACCCTTCCGTCGCCCAGTGTGGTTACGGTATCTCCCCTTCGTGTTCGCGCCTTGACGGCCATGTGGGGAACGAAGCTGGCCAACTCTATCCGGGGAAGGCCGGCGTCGTACGGCTGCGGGTCGAGGTCCGAGAGGCCGATACCTACGAGTGAAGTGTCTACCCGGTCGCCGACGGCGGACTGGTCTCTGATTACGGTCCATGAGGCTGCGGTCAGTAGGAACGCCGCAGTCACTGCGAGGGTACCGACGGCGAGCCGGCTCTTGAACGCGAGATGAAACGCCCCGGCTCCTCTCGTGACCATTGACTTGGCCCCGACGTCGAGCGCGTCCCGCTCCGTTCCCGGTCGCGAGAGCCGCCACGAAAGGTCCATCGGGAGCCCAAACAGAAGCCTTGTGCAGATATGCAGGGCAATAACGTGGACCGAATTACCCTCATTGCGGGCGAATTCGACCTCTTCCCAGATGTCGGACTCTATCTCCGCAAGACGGGCGTCACGTTCCTGTGCAGGAAGGCCCAAAGTGTAGAACCGTACCCACCAGCGGACAAAGCGAGCGGCGAAGGGGAGCCTCGAAAGATTCATCTAGGAGGTCATTAGCTCCTGTCGACGGGCGGGGGATGCCGGTTCGACCTGTGAGCGGGCCGCTAGCAGGGCGTCCTGTCCGGCTTGAGTCACCTGATACAGCCGGCGCCTCGGCCGCCCACCGGCGGCGGCGTTGAGCGGGTCCTCCCAGTGACTCGTGAGAAGTCCCTGATTTTCCATCCTCGAAAGGGCCTTGTACAGCGTGCCGTATGCGGTGAGCTTGCGAGCGCCCTCCCGCTCCGAGAGCTGCTTGGCAATCAGGAAGCCGTAAAACTCCGGCGTCTGCCTAGCGTGAAGCTCGAGGCCGGACTCCAGAATCGATATTTCGATGGGCAGAAGCGTGCCTTGTTTCCTTCTCATAGAACGAATTATAGGAAGATATAGACTGCTTGTCAAACGTTTTATGCGTCCTTCAGTTACACCGAATACCCTATCATTATTTGCCTCTTCCTTCCAACTTCTCAAGCTGCGCGTTGGGCCCGACGAGCATAACCGCGTCACCCAATTCGACGGCAGTGTCATACGGCGGAGTTACGAGCAGGTCTCCGTCTTTCTTCGCTATGGCGAGAACGCGGACTCCCTCGTCGGAATTTATCTCCCGAACGACTCGGTTCACGATAGGCGAATCATCGGTCGCGACCACTTCGCTAATTCGCCTGCCTTGCTTGGATCCTCGCGCAAGAGTGTCGAACACGTCCGCGGCGAGCGGACGCAACGCGGCCATGGCCATACGCCTGCCTGCGATCTCGAACGGGGATACGACGCGGTCCGCCCCGGCGATCTCCAGCTTGTTGACGGTCTCAGGAGAAGTGCTCCGGGCCACAATCGAGATGGTTGGGTTGATTCTCCGAGCCGACAGCGTGACGAAGACGTTGTCGCTGTCGTTGCCCACAGCCGCGAGAAGCCCCTTGGCCCGCTCGATGCCCGCTTGATACAGTGTCGCGTCCTTCGTTGCGTCGCCCGTGAGCATGAGATACCCGTCTTCGGCGCCCTGTGACACACTCTCCGGTTCCGTGTCGATAACGACGAACTGTACGTCCTCCATCGCAAGCTGCCGTGCCACCTCTTTGCCCACTCTGCCAAACCCGCAGATGATGAAATGGTCCGAAAGTCCCGCCAGTCTGCCTTCCATCCGACGCCTCCGAAGGAAATTAGCGAGGAACTGCTCCTCGACGAACGACCGAACGATCTCGGTCAAAATGTACAGCACCACCCCGACGCCGGCCAGCATGAAGACGATGTTGAAGACACGGCTCGCGGTCGAGAGTGGCCGCACTTCCTCGTACCCGACCGTCGTGATCGTCACGACGACCATGTACGCGGCGTCGATGGCCGTCCACCCCTCGACGATGAAGTACCACAGAAAGCCGGATCCCACGATGGTGAACAGGGCAATCGCGCCGCGTACTTTGTGGCTCTTTAACGACATTACCCTGAAAATGCCCCCCAGCAGACCTGTCGTAGGGGCAACCCTTGTGGTTGCCCGTCTCCGCTCAGCGCACATCTTCATGTTTCGTGGTGCCGGTGGCAACCGACATGAGCGATTGGTACGAAAATGACCGACACAACCTTCAAATCGTCATTCCGGCACTCACACCCGTCATTCCCGCGAAAGCGGGAATCCATCTTCGGCCACTGCAGGCAGCCGAGTGACCTTGGCGGAACCAACGCCCATTTTCATCCCTCGGTGTGCAGACGGCAAGGCTGCATGAGTGATTCCTCTGAAAATATCCCCCGGGACAACCTACATTCGTAGGGGCAGGTTTCAAACCTGCCCCTCACTGCCAATGTCACCCCCACACCGTCATTCCTGCGAAGGAACGTCACCCCGTACCCCGATACGGGGCAGGAATCCATCTTCTGTCCCTGTCATACGGAGCCACTATTTTCATACCAGGCAGTGAGGATGGCAACCCTCAAGACATATTCCGAACGCAGCCCTCAACACCTGTCATTCCGAACGCAGCGAAGCGAAGTGAGGAATCTAAGATGTGCGGCTAGACCCCATCAAACCCGCCGAAATTCAACCCCGTCATTCCGGCGCAGAGCTTGCCCCGTACTCCGATACGGGGCCGGAATCCAGCCCTCCTCCTCCAACAGGCAACCTGCCATAGGAATGACCGCATAGACGGAAGCAAGCGCACTCGCCCCCTCTCTTCACCCTAGTCGGCGACTTCGACGATCGCCTCGATCTCTACGGGTATGCCGAACGGCAGACTCTGCATCCCCACCGCCGAGCGCGCGTGCTTGCCCCGCTCGCCGAATACCTCGACCAGCAGGTCCGAGCATCCGTTGATGACGGCAGGGTGCTCGGTAAAGTCTTCCGTGGCGTTCACCATGCCTAGCAGCTTGACCACCCGTGCCACGCGGTCGAGATCGCCAAGCTCCGCTCTCAGGCGCGAGATGATGTTCAGGCACACCAGCCTGGCCGCCTCGTAGCCCTCTTCCTTCGTCAGTTCAGCGCCGACCTTGCCAGTTGGCGTCGTGCCGTCCGCTCTCTTGGCCGGCCCGACGCCCGCCAGGTAGAGGAGGCTGCCCGTTCGGACAGCCGGAACATAGTTCGCAGCAGGCGACTGCGGCGACGGCAGTTCGATACCCAGTTCCTTGAGTCGGTCTTCTGTTGTCATTATCTGCTCTCCACCCACTACTCGAACGTCAGGATCCTCGCCGGGTTGTCGACCATGATCTGGCGGACCTGCTCCTCCGGCATTCCCCGATCGCGCATTCGAGGGACGATGTTCTCAATCAAATGGCCGTACCCATATCCCCCATAGCTAAAGGTGCGCGACTTGCAAAAAACATCCTGCGCCAACACGATCTTGTCGAGATGACCGTGCTCCACCAGAAGTTGTACGTAATCGAGTCGCTGTCCGTCGTGCATCATGTCGATCGTGCCCAGCGAGTAATGCGACGTCTCCCAGCCGAACAGGTCGTACTCCAGCATCGAACCCCGCTTGGCAAACTCCAACAGAGTGTCGTTATCAAGCACCGTCCGGTCCAGATGTCCCATGATCACTCGACCGGTATCTGCCCCCGCTCCTTCGAGAATGTCGAGTATCTCGAATGGAGCGCGCGGGTTCCGTCCCGGGTGTATGAGTATGCCCGCTCCTGTTTCCTGCTGAGCGCGCGCGCCCGACCTCAACACCTTCCGCTCGTTGTCAGTAAGCGGCCACGAGCAGCCAAGCTCTCCGATGATCCCCGCCTTGACTCCCGTGTTGCCGACACCGACGGTCAACTCGTCGATTATCTGCTGAGTAATCTCGTCCTCAGAACGGTCGTCCATGTCGTCGGGATGCACGATATCCACGTAGTACCCCGCGCCCATCACGATGTTCACCCCGGTCGCCCTCGCTACGCGTGCGAGCCCCAGCGGGTCCCTGCCGATGCCTATGGTCGTGGCGTCGACGATCGTGCCTCCGCCTGCCCGCCCGAACAGCGCGATCTCGTAGATCGCCGTGTCCTCGTCGAACAGTTCGAGGTTGTCGATATTGCGGAACGGGTCGTACCGCACCCAACCGAGGTTCTCCATCGTCACCTGTTCCTCGCCACGATGCTTGGCGCTCGCCTCGGTCGGCGGCGTATACATGCACACGAAGTCGATGAAGATGTGCTCATGCGTTGTCGTCATGCCCAGCGTCGAGGGGTCTACCGGCCCCAATACCGTCTGAGCCATTCCCGAAATCTGCGACTTTGCCAACGAATTCACCTCAAAATTCTATTGCTCTGAAAATAGCCTATGCTCCGTCCCCCATCCGTCATTCCGGCGGAGGCCGGAATCCAGTCCCCGGACCCTGTTGGCCGCTGCCATTTTCATCTTCCATGGTGCCGGTGGCAACCGGCATGGCTAATTCCTCTGAAAATAACCCCCGGCAAACCGTATTCGTAGGGGCGACCCTCGTGGCATCTGCTCCAACTAATTCACTTTCGGGGTATTTGCGGAGCGCCTGAAGCATTTGCGGTTAGCATATCGAGGGGTGCGTATGAGCGCCAGCCCGGGTGGTGCGGGCAGTATTGCCTCGTCGGGTATGTTTGGGGTGTGAATGCGGGTTCTGCGGGAAGGTCGAATGAAGCCCAGTTCCCGCCCTCGCTCCACGAATATCTTCACGGGATCCCTGCCTTCATAGGCATACTGTGGCGCATACTCAACCAACAGGCTGATGGACACCTCGAACGGGTCCACCCCGGCTCTGTGAGCTATCTCAAGCCTCAGCGACTGCAGGACTTGCGAGATAATCAACGTCGCCCATATCTGCTGGTAAATCACCACATGCTTGGAAGACCACAGAAGGCGCAGCTTCAGATGTTGCTTGATCAGTTTGAACGCCATCTCGATATCCCACCTGCGAGCGTAGACCTCGGCCATCGATGAGATCGGGAACGTATTTGGCTCAAGAACGTTGGTGATGTAGCGTCGCATGGTACTGCCCTGTCTGAACGTCACCAGCCGAACGGTGTATTTGGCCCGATCAGCGCGGTAGGCTCCCAGCCACACGATGCCGTCAAACACCTCGCCCCTCTGATAGAAGGTGTGTACGACCTTGTAGCTGGTCTTTGCCCTCAGCCTGCTCAGCCAATAGACATCCCTGTCTGTGAGCCAGTCAAACCAGGCGAAGCCGAAGTATCCAAGGTCTGCCAACACCAGTGTTCCGGCTGGCAGGTCTTGTGCCAACTCCCGCGCCGACACCTTCTCGTTCTGTTGGGGATTCGGATGAAGCTTGACGGTCCGCCACTGCTGTCGTCTCACGTCGAACACGCCTGCCAGCTTGCCAGGGAGCAGACGAGTATCGCCTTTGGGGATTCTTCTCAGAGGAGGAAGCCTTCTCGACATGGCGTCCAGGGTACTTTCGTCTATGCAGACCACCTGCTTGGCGAACGGCGCCAGTTGCTCAGATACCAAACCCTGCAATCGTTCTGTCAATACGCTGCTGATGTGCTTGAAGAGTCTCTCGAACGGCTCAGGTCCCGCGTCATGGAGCCGTTTGTAGACCGCTTGGTCGGTAACGGGAAATCGGGGGAAGAACCACAGTCCGTGCTCGGAGATAAGACGCCATACGGCCAGTTGGCTCTCAAACCCTCTCAGTACGCAGACCAGCAGTCCGGCCCACAGAGCCATGGCAGGCAGAATGCGGGGCCTGCCAGGGCCCTTGTCGTTGTGATCCGGCTCCATGTCCTCCAAACACTGCTGGAGAAACCCCTCTATGTTCCCGACCGTGTCTGGGTAGTCGTCGGCCTTGGTCGACATTACAAAGTTCCTCCTGCCGAGTAGTCATATCCTTTTACTACTCACAGGAGTACTATCCAAAGGGGAAAACGGTTCTCATACCAATTAGTTGGAGCAGATGCCCTCGTGGTCGCCCATCTCCGCTCCGCGCGAATTTTCATTTCAGGTTGTGAAGGTGACAACCCTCATGAGATATTCCAGTTCTTGCTACTGCGCCTCTATCCTACTGGCGTCCCAGCACACGTAGAATCTCTCATCGTCATTCCCGCAAAAGCGGGAATCCATTTAAGTCAGCACCCGCACCGAGTCCCCAACCGACACCGTTCCACCCTCTTCCACCGCCGCCAGCATACCCCTGCGCCCCAATAGCTCCTTTTGAAGTCCCGAACGAATATCGTCCATCAGGCCGCACGGGACGCACTCCTTCGAAATCCTCAAGACAACCTCATCGCCCAGCCCCAGCCGCGTCTCCCGCTCAAGGGACTGGAGATCGATGCCCGTGGTCGTAACATTCTCACTCACAACTCCCTGATCGAGCCCCAGCGCATCGAGGTTCTCCTCCTGCATCAGCAGAACTTGATACCCCTGAAGATGCGACTTGTCCGAGAAATGCATGTCCCCCTCGATGCCGCTGCCCGTCACGAAGACCATCGGCTCCACCTGCCTCATCGGCTGCCGCCGACCGAGCTTCACCCAAAGACCCACGATCTCACCCTGAGACTCTCCCACGCCATGCACCTCCCTCGTCTAGTGCCCAATACCGTACAGTGGCAACGCCCCAGATTCAACACCCCTCTTATCTCTGTGTCCTCCGTGCCCTCTGTGGTGAACTCTCCCGGGCTCCTCTCGCAGTGAACTCCCCTCGGCTACACCCGCCAGTCGTCGCGCGCCAACGGCCCAGGGTTATCGTGCCGGAACGTACTGTACGTCAGACCCCTCACCTCCGGGTGCGACGCCACCGACGACTCGTACTCCGCGTCCCGCTCCTTCCACTGCCACGCGACATACAGACTGGCATCACTGTCCTCGACAACCGGCCCGTAACTACACGAAATATCCTCTTCGAGGGACAAAAACTTCCAGTCGTCGATGTAGTTCTGTAGATAGCCGTGACCCCTGTGCATCGGCCATAGCTGTATCCACAGCGAAGGACACTGCGTCGAGCTCTGGTCGATGACAAGCTCGTCGACGATCCCTTCGCTCAGCCACGTGCGCCACTCCAGCGTCGCGTTCCCGATGGGCGGCCCGATGACGTCGCCCCTCGCGCAGCCGACCGCCAGGCTCATGTCCATCGTCCGAAGCGCATCCCGCAGCTCCCGGAAGAACATCGTCAGATACGCTCCCTGCAGATCGCGCCACGCCTGCAGGTCGAACTCCTCATGCAGAATATCCCGCCCGTAACGCTCCCCGAACTCTTCCCGGACCGGCTCATTGAAACCATACTGGTCCGCATAGTCCGCCGGACGCGACTGCGTCCTCAGGCACACGAACACGCCGTCCCACTCATACCCCTCCAACACGCTCAAATACCGCTCCATCATGTACTCCCGCACCTCCGGGTACGCGAGACACACGACTCCCCAGTGCTTGTTCCCCTCGCGGTCCTGCAAGTTGTATTCGGGATGTTCCTTGATGAGCCTGCTCATCCGCGCGAAATTCTTGCCGTGATACGGATTGTGGTGACTCACCTCGCGCTCCGCCTTCGGCGGCAGCGGATGCCCTTGGTCGAGCAGAGAGACGTAGGCGTACGCCCGCATCCCGCGCTCATGCGCCAGCCTCGGCGCCACCTCGAAATCGTCCCAAGTGATCGGCGGATACAGCTGCCGCTTCTTGCCGCCATACCCCCGCGCCGCCTGATACACGTCGTCAAAGCCCGTCCGCCCCTGCCGCCAGTGAACCGTATCCGCCCCAAGCTCCTCCCGCCAAACATCCATCCGCCGCTCCAACGACTCCACCGTCCTCAGCAACCCGTCCCCCTCCCCAAACACCAGGTGGTCACCCCAAGAGCAGTTCGCGATATTCCCCTTACCGTTCGACGCCATTTCCCGTGTCCTCCCATTTGCGTTGATATGGGCTTCAGAGGATTCAAAAACATTCTGCACACTATGCTACAGTGGTTCCCTCACGCTTGCCTGCCAAGAACAATCGTGCTACGATCCCCGCATGGTATTGCGACAGACCGAACCCAGTGTCAATAGCGCCTTGGGCGCATTGCTCCAACGGATGATGTACGGTGCCGACGTACGCTCCGAGCGCGTGCGCTCCGTCGTCGATCACCCCAGCCTTCAGCCGGATATTATCATCACCGAGCAGGGCCGCGCTCCCGTCATCATAGAGGCCGAGTTTGAGCCTGCCCGGAATGTAGAAACGGAGGCTGAGGCGAGGCTCGGGTTGGAGGTCGAGAATGACCGCCGCCCTGTCGAAGCCGTCATTGCTCTGAAGTACCCTGCCTCCGTTGCAAACGTGGACGACTTGACCGCCGCCCTGTCCGACGCCCGGCTTTCGTACTGCGTCCTTTACGCCGAGCAGTCCGAGAATCGCTTCCCCGAATCGGGCTGGCTCAGCGGTTCCGTCAGCCACCTTGCCGACTTGGTCCGGCTGGTGTCGGTGCCGCAGAAGGCCGTCAACGACGCCGCGGACGCCCTCGAACGAGGTATCGAGCGCGTTGCCGCCATCCTGGATGAACTGGACAGGGCCCAGTCCGGCGTAACGATGGAGATAGCTCGCCTGCTCGGGATGGTGAACGTTCCACAGACGCGCCGCATGGCGTGCGCCATTATTGCAAACGCCCTCGTCTTCCACGAGCGCATCGCCGGCATGTCCGACAACGACATTAAGCCCTTGAGCTTGGTCTGCGGTCGAGACGTTTCCAATCCCAAGAGTGAGACCCTCGCGGCGTGGTCAGAAATCCTCAAGGTCAACTACTGGCCCATATTCGCCGTCGGCAGGGACATCCTCAATCAGATTCCGTCGACTTCTGCGGCCCGCATCCTTCAGACGCTGGAACTCACGGTCGAGGAAGTAAATACTGCCGGGATCGACAACTCCCACGACCTCACTGGGCGGGTCTTTCAGCGTCTCATCGCGGACCGAAAGTACCTTGCGACCTTCTACACCCGCCCTGCATCCGCGGCTCTGCTCGCGCGGCTCGCCGTTGCCAAGATGCACGGTGTGGACTGGTCAGACGCCGAGGCAATAGACAAGCTACGGATCGCCGATTTCGCGTGCGGGACGGGTGCGCTCCTCTCTGCTGTGTACGAGCAGATAGCCGCGCGTCACGAGCGGGCGGGAGGTGACCCGACCGCGCTTCATGCGACCATGATGGAGGAAGTGCTCTACGGTTGCGACGTCATGCCGTCCGCCGTTCACATCACCAGTTCCACCCTCTCCGGTGTAAAACCTGGCGTTGCATTCGAGATGTCACGCCTTTACCCCCTCACATACGGCAGACAGAGTGACGGCACCGTTGCCATTGGGTCGCTTGAACTGCTCCAGTCATCGTCGGTCAGAACGTTGTTCAATACTACCGATCCCGCACGGCGAACAGGAAGCGCGGGGGAGGAGACCGCCTCCCAAATAGTTGCAGATATGCCCGACGAGGGGTTCGATCTTGTGATTATGAACCCCCCGTTCACAAGCGCCACGAACCACGAGGGTGCTCATGCCGACATCACCAACCCGGCGTTTGCCGCATTCGGCGCTACCCCTGCCGACCAGACGGCGATGGGTACGCGTCTCAATAGAATGGGTAGGGGAACTTGCTATCACGGGAACGCCGGTATTGCCTCTGCGTTCGCGGCGCTCGCTCATCGCAAACTCAAGCCGGGGGGCGTGCTTGCGCTGGTCTTGCCCTTGTCCGCGGCCTCAGGTCTGTCGTGGCAGGGTTTCCGGCGTATGGTCGCAAAGGGGTATACAGGCCTATCCGTAGTGAGTATTGCGGCCAACGGAAGGGACATGTCCTTCTCGTCGGATACGGGGATAGCCGAGTGCTTGGTAATCGCCCGCAAGTTGATGAAAGACGATCCGCCATCGTTGTCGGCGAAGCGAGTTCGGTTAACGTCATTGCGGCGGCGCCCACCAGGACTCGCTGCCGCGGCCGTGACAGCCGAAAGTCTCACTAACAGCAACTCCCCTCGGCGGATAGAGGACGGACCATACGGCGGCACGCGTCTGACGACTGGAGACGAACTCATAGGCGAGGTGCTCACGACCCCGGACAACATGAACGGAGAGACCTGGGGAGCCGTGCGCTCGGCCGATTTCTCCGTAGCACAAGTCGGATATGCGCTGTCTCACTCCAAGCTGTGGCTGCCCGGAATGCTTTCTGCTACTGATCTGAAAGTTGCTCAGGCGGGCATCGTTGGCACACTTGGCTTGGTCGACCGAGACATCAACGGCCCGCTACCTCGTGGGCCTTTCGATAAAGTGGCCCCCAGCCCAACCGCAACTTATCCCGCTCTCTGGAACCACAATGCGAAACAGGAAACACGCCTAGTCTGTCTTCCGGACTCCCAACTAATAGTTCGCCCGGGGATGGAAGCCAAAGCCGCCGGCGTTTGGGCCACTGCAAGCCGCTCACATCTGAACCGAGAGTTCACATTTGGGTCGCAGGCTCTTGCCGTTGCATTTACCGAGAGAGAGTCAATCGGAGGCACCGCTTGGCCGAATGTTGGCTTTGATGACCCTCAACTCGACTACGCATTCGCGGTTTGGGGCAACAGCACTCTGGGGCTGGTATTGTATTGGTGGCACTCCAGCCGTCAGCAGTCCAGCAAGGCCCGGATGACTATTCGCTCTGCGGACTCCCTCCCCGTCCTCGACTTCCGCGTCCTCACCGACGAGCAGCTTGCCACCGCCGAGGCGATCTTCGACGAGTTCCGGGAAAAGGAGCTCAAGCCCGCCTACCTCGCGGATGCCGACCCCAACCGCGCCCTGCTCGACCGCCGGGTGGTCTGCGACCTCTTGGGCTTCGACGAGGGAGTGTACGGGGCCGTCCGACGCCTTTCCGAAAAGTGGTGCGCCGAGCCGTCGGTACACGGGGGGAAGGCGCGTCCGCGTGACGCGCGGTTGGTGATGTAGAGCGTCGAGAGGGCCCCTAGTCCACCGCCGCCCCGTCTATCGGCTTGGCAGACGCCGCTCCGATCATCTCCGCATACGCTTCCTCCCCGTAGACTTCCTTCTTGTTGAGCCAGCGCCCCTGCTTGGGGACGATCTTGAGGCTCCTGTCTTCGATGGGGAAGCGGACAGCGGAGAATCCGTTGCGGTGCGACTCTCGGAACCCGATGGCGATTTCAAGCACCTTTCGCATGTTGTCGCCGCTGCACCTCGGCTCGGTACCGTTGTCGATGGCCTCGACGATCGACTGGATGCCCCCCCGCTGCCTCCGACCGCTGGGCGTAGTCCATCCGTAGTCCGTTCCTCCGAACTCGTCGAAGAAGTCCTCGACCTCGATCAGCTCGCCGCGGCGGGTGGACGTCCACAGGTGCCCGCCGAACCAGCTCGTGTGGTAGACGCCCTTCTCGCAGACGACCTCGATCCCGTCCTTCGGCGAAGGCTTCGTGTGAACGTAGGCGTCGGTACCGTTGGCGAACTTCACGTACCCGCCCATATTCTGGTCTTCGTCGCTCCACGGGTCTTCGTCGCACCAACCCGTCACCCAGTCCACGTCCGCATCGTCGGCGAACAGCCTCAAGACGCTCAGTCCCTGGCATCCCCCACCGGAAATCTCGTTCGTCGGCTGGTACAGATTGATGCTCTGCACGGGTCCAAGCTCGCCGGAGTCGATGAGCGCCTTGACCTTCCAGTGCTGCGGCATGTTGCGGTAGGCGTCGCCGGATGCCAGCGCGATCCCCCGCGACGACGTCTCCTCGACCATCCGGTCGGCCTCATCGAGACTGGCGGCCATGGGCTTCTCGCAGTAGATCGCTCCGACTCCCGCACGGGCGCAGTCGATCACCACTCCCGGATTCGGTTTGACCGGCAGAATCGGCGCTGCTATGTCGATGTTCTCCTCGCGCAACATTTCGTGGTAGTCGTCGTAGGGCTTGACGGTGAACCGCTCCAGGAAGATAGCGAGGTTCGACGGATCGGGGTCCGCCGCCGCCACGAGCTCCGTTCGAGGATTCGCCACATACCCCCGTGCGTGCCCATTCCCCTTGCGCCCCGTCCCAATCAGCCCGACCCGATAAGTCGCTTCCGTGTTCATCGCATACCCCCGCAGCCGGCATTTCTCAATCCCACCCGACCGCGCCGCATACCATACCACACCTCCCGAACCGCCCCATCCGTCTTTCCGGCGCAGAGCTTGCCCCGTACTCCGATACGGGGCCGGAATCCAGAAATACCCTCAGCGCTCCCCGCGCCCTCCGCGGTGAAAAACCCCCTCTCCCGTTCGCGGGAGAGAGCCTGCCCCGTACTCGATACGGGGGCTGGGGTGAGGGAGAAAAACGCGCTTTTGACAACCAACTCCACCACCCTTAACATAGAACACATGAACTACTACACAGACCGACGACTCGACGAACTCGGCTTCTCCTCCGAAGAGGAGGCCGAGGAACTGGAATTCGAACTCGAACTGCGCTTCGAGGACTTCACTCCCAAGGACCGCAAGACCTGGCGCCAGCAGACCACCTACCTCGAATACTTCTCTCGGATCGGGACGACTACGTCGGCTGCGCAGGAGGCTGGTGTCACCGGCTACACCGCCCAGAGATGGAAGTACGACAACGTGCTCGGCTTCACGCGAAGGCTCGAGATGGCAACCCTCATATTTAAAGACAGGCTTAAGGAGAAGGCCCTGCGCCGCGCCAGCGACCCCAAGGCCCCTGCCACGCTCCTCATCGAGCTGCTCCGCGCCTACATCCCGGAGGAATTCTCCAGAAACGGCCACAAGTGCGACACCTCCAAGTCCGACGAAATACTCCGACGCTTCCGCGAGGACGCCCACCGGGAAAAGGAGGCAGGCCATCCCAAACTCCGCAAAATGGCCGAGGGTGCTGAGAACGCATATCCCGATGACGACCCCGACCTTTCCTATTTCAATCTCTCCCCCGCCGGTGAGCCTCCGAATTCCCATCTCTCCCCCGCCGGGGAAGGCTCAGACTATTCCCATCTCTCCCCCACCGGGGAAGACTCAGACTACTCCCATCTCTCCCCCACCGGGGAAGAGACACAGAGAGGGGGGCTCTCCCGAGCCCAGCGCCGCGAGCAACTCCGACAGCAAAGAAAGGCCGAAAAGCAAAACACCTTCCCCGTAAAGCGCTTCTAATCAGGAGCTGCAAATCCTACTCCCTACGCAATACATTCTCCTTCCCCATTGCCCCAAAATGTCCCAAAATGCATCACATTTTCATATCCCCTCTCCCGTTCGCGGGAGAGAGCCTGCCCCGTACTCCGATACGGGGGCTAGAGCCTGCCCCGTACCCAATACGGGGGTGAGGGTGAAACGCCCGATTCTCCAAGCCCCCTCGCTCCCACAGGAACAAACCAGCATGACCCCAACACCCGCCACCCCGACCCCGACCCCCAGCATCGGCACTACACGCCCGACCGGCGAGGTCCGCCCGACTGGCGCTATACGCCCGAACGGCGAGTTCCCCGTCTACTGCGACTGCTGCCCCCACCGGCCAAAGAAAATGGCCGTCATCCAACCCGACGCCATCCAGATCATCAGCCGACGCAGCGGCAAGAAGCACATCGCCCGCATCCCCCTGTCGCCGAACCCTCACCCCTCCGGTGGCACATGATGGCTCTAAATGGCGCAGTCAGGTTAGTGTCATGTTCAGAGAGTCATTGAATAAATCAGCGAGTGAAAATCCCCTCTCCCGTCGTGGGAGAGAGCCTGCCCCGTACTCCGATACGGGGGCTAGAGCCTGCCCCGTACTCGATACGGGGGTGAGGGTGACTCCCCGGAACACACTCATCCACTTTATACAACGAACTTAAGAAACGGGACACTAGATTGAACCCCCTCCCTCACCCTCCGCGTCCTCCGAGACCTCCGCGGTGAACCCCCATCACTTTGAATTGCTTACTATCCTCCCCCTCCCGTGTCATGATTTGTCAGGAAATGTCAGGTTAAATCGCACCCCCTCTGTGTCCTCTGCGCCCTCCGCGCCCCCCGCGCCCCCCGCGGTGAATCCCCCTCATGCCCGACCGGCAAGGTCCCTATACGCCCGGCCGGCGAGGCCCCCGACCGGCAAGTTCCCTATACGCCCGACTGGCGAAGTCCCCGACTGGCGAAGTCCTTGACCCCTTGCGCTCTTCGCCGTACCCTTCTCTCCCACACACCCTGCCGGAGGACCGCCATGAAAGCCGCCGTGCTCTACGAAGCCCAGACCCCCCTCGTGATGGAGGAGTTGGACATAGGCGAGCCGGGCCCCGGCCAGGTCATGGTCAAGATGATGGCGAGCGGCGTTTGCCATTCCGACTGGCACGTCGTGAAGGGCGAGTGGACGCATCTGCCGTTGCCGATTATCCTCGGCCATGAAGGGGCGGGCATCGTCGAGGCCGCGGGCCCCGGCGTGAACAACGTCAAGCCCGGCGACCATGTCGTCCTGGCCTGGCGTTCGCAATGCGGACTCTGCGAGATGTGCCAGCTAGGATGGCCCGCGCTCTGCTACTACAACCAATACCCGGAGCAGAAGCCCACCCTTCGGCAGTCCGGCCGGGAAATCAACCAGATGGTCGGCGTGGGCAGCTTCGGAAGCTACCAGATCGTGAGCGAAGTGGCCGCCATTCCCATAGACAAGGACATCCCGTTTCCTCAGGCATCCCTCATCGGATGCGGCGTGACCACCGGCGTGGGCGCGGCGATCAATACCGCCCAGGTCGAGCCGGGAACGACCGCCGCCGTCTTCGGGGCCGGGGGAGTCGGCCTAAACGTCATTCAAGGGTGCCGCATCGCGGGAGCGACGACAATCATCGCCGTCGATCTCCTCGACAACAAGCTCGATATGGCCAGGGAGTTCGGCGCCACCCATACCGTGAACGCGGGTGAGGAAGACGCCGTGGAGGCCATCAAGTCGCTGACGGACGGCTTCGGCGTGCACTACGCCTTCGAGGCCATCGGCCTCGTGGAGAAGCCCTTCATTCAGAGCATCCAATGCACCCGCAACCGTGGCATGTCGATCTGGGTCGGACACGCCCCCCACGGCACGCCCGTCACCATCGACGCGCGCGACCTCATGATGGAAAAGACCGTCATGGGATCGCTCTACGGAAGCGGACAGCCATTGATCACCTTCCCCCGGCTCCTCAACCTCTACAAGTCGGGGGAACTCATGCTCGACGAGCTCGTCTCCCGGACCTACCCCGTCGAACGGATCAACGACGCCTTCGAAGCCCTCGGCAAGGGAGAAGTCGCCCGCAGCACCCTCTCCTTCGACTAACGGGTGTCATGAAGCGACTGCCGTCCCTACCCAGTGGTTCAACATCATAGCATTCAAGGGTAACGAGACCATGATCCGGTAGGGGGGTGTCAAACCCGCCCTGTCGTTGTAGGACCCAAATCCAACCCTCCACACAAATGCCAACATACCCCCTCTCCAGTTCGCGGGAGAGAGCTTGCCCCGTACTCGATACGGGGGCTGGGGTGAGGGCGATTACCGCATGCCAAGAGACGCAGCAACCCCTCGACTCTCCGCCGCGAGATATCCCCTCTCCCATCGTGGGAGAGGGCTAGGGTGAGGGTAATGCCAGAGCGGGGAAACAATACAGGCTTCCCCAAGCCAAGTGACATCCCCGGCCGGGGCCACTAGCGATACCCGACAGAAAACCCCGTTCGCCCTGAGCCTGTCGAAGGGCAGGGCTCTCCAAGAACACGTGGTTCCGGAGAACCCTCGAACCCCCCTTTAATCGACCGTCTGGCTCTTCGAGCGGATCGAAGACTCGAAGGCGGACATCTCGTTCAAGGGCAGGCGGGGCCACGTCCGCTTCCACGGGTCGGTGACGTTCACCGTCAGCAGCCCGAAGTCGCCGATCTCCTCCGTGATCACGTCGCCGTGCTGGATGGGCCCCAGGCCAACGTGGTTCGTGCCCGTCGCGATCACGTCCCCGGCCTTCATGGTCGTGATCCACGTGATGAACTCGACCGTCTCCTCGACCGTCCGCCCCATGTCGCTCGTGTTGTGGTTCTGTCGGACCTCACCGTTGACCCAGAGCTTGATGTCCAGGTTCTGAGCGTCCTCAACCTCGTCCGCCGTGACGATCACGGGTCCGAGCGGGCAGAAGGTATCCCACGACTTGCCCCAGAAGAAGCTGCTCCCGCCGTTGGGGTTCACTCCCCGGGCAGACACGTCCATGAAGTTCAGATAGCCGAAGATATGACCTGCCGCCTTCTCCGCCGGCACGTCAGTCGAAGTCTTGCCGATCACCAGCCCAAGCTCCGCCTCGTGGTGGAAGTGGGGAACCGGCGCGTCAGGAAGCTCCACCGTGTCCCCGTCGCCGATGACCGCGCTGGGCGACTTCAGGAACGCCTCCCGGTCGGTCGGAAACGGCAGCTTGCCGTTCTCGAGGTAGTTGCCCGCCATGCAGGCGATTCGTGTCGGCTCCGGCAGGGGCGAACGCAGACGGACGTCCGAGATCGGAACGCCTTCCGAATTGGCCGCCGCGTCTTCGAGCTTGCCCCTGTAGTCGTCGAAACAGTCGATCAGCCCGCGCATCCACGTCTGGGCGTCGATATGCGGGATATCCTCAATCACGCCCGACACGTCCACCACGTTGTCGCCCCTCAGAACGCCCGGAGTGAAGTCATTGAACAGTACCAGCCTCATGCACGTCTCTCCTTTTCACTATGGTTCATCAGCCGCGCGGATTGTAGCACAGCCCCTCCGAGACCGTCCAAGCAGCAGCGCCCCGTTGACATGCTATCGCCACCCCGAATACCGTACCCTGTCAATGGACCGACGATCTTGAATTCCCTTGGAAATAACCGGCCTATCCTTTCACCGTCATTGCTATGAAAATGGCCCGCCACACACCCACACCGTCATTCCGGCGAAGGCAGGAATCCAGTCTCATTGCCCACAACACTCGACTATGGACGGCAAGAGCTTCGTCATTTTTATCTTCAATGGTGCTGGCGTCAACCAGCGTGGCCAATTGCCACGAAAGCGACCTCCCGTAGAGGTGGGTTTCAAACCCGCCCTGGGACCACCATCCAATGATCCCCGACTGGCTCCCATACCTCCTCAACGGCCTGCTCCTTCTCGCCATCGCGTCGGTCGTGTACTACGGGATCAGGCTTGGAATCACTCCGATGCCGAGCTCTCGGAAGGCCATAGCGACGTTCATCAGTCTGATCCCCGACACGATCGACGGCAAGATCGTCGATTTGGGATCCGGGTGGGGAACTCTGGCATACCCCATCGCCAAGCGGTTCCCCGACGCCGAGGTGACCGGCTACGAGCTTTCGCCAATCCCATGGCTCTACTCGCGACTCAAGGGCGTCTTCGTCCGACGCCAAAATCTCAAACTCCACAGACTGAGCGTCTTCGACGCCGACCTCAGCGATGTGGATGTGGTGGTCGTCTACCTTCACCCGGCGGCGATGAGGAAGCTGGGCCCGAAATTCGATCGAGAGCTGCGTCCCGGTACCCTTGTCCTCTCCAACACGTTTGTCGTTCCGACATGGAAGCCTACACAAACCCTCCATCTTGGCAAGTCATGGTTGTCCACGTCGAACGACATCCACGTCTACCTTGTTTGACGATTGTGATGTAGCATAGCTGCCCAAATATCTTCGCAGGCATAGGAGCGGATTTCAGATGCACGAGACCACATCGACGGACGTTCTCATCATTGGCGGTGGCGGCGCGGGCTTGCGGGCCGCCATCGAGGCGCGCGACCTCGGCGCAAGTGTGACCATGATCGTAAAGGGCAAGTTCGGCAACAGCGGCTGTACGCTGAACGTCGGCACGAGCGCCGTTGTCGGCCTCAATGGTCAAAACGGCGATACGAACATGTCGTCCATGTGCGACCTGGTCTCTTTCGGAGGCTTTCTCGCCGATCAGAAGCTCGCCAAGATACTGGTGGACGAGACCATGGAGCGAGTCCAGGAGCTCGCCGACTGGGGCGTCGATTTCCAGCGCGAGGACGACGGAAGCATCGCCCTCTACCGCTCCGCCGCGCACACCCACACGAGAAACTTCACGTTCAAACCCGGCGGAAGTCACCGTCAGTTCACCTACGGCTCCCCGCCCGGCATCGCCATGATGGACGCCCTGATGGACCAGATCGAAAGCCGCGGCGTCACCGTCATGGACGACGCCGTGCTCATCGACCTCCTGACGAGCGACGGCCGCGTCGTTGGCGCTACCGTGCTCGACTGCCGCCGCTCCGAGATACTCGTCGTCGAGGCCAAGGCAACGATCCTGGCGACCGGAACCTACAGCCATATCTTCGGCCCCACGACCGTCTCTCCGTTCGAAACGGGCGACGGCCAGTCGGCAGCGTACAGGGTCGGAGCCGACCTGACCGGAATGGAGGCCTCCCAGTTCGTCGCCACGTCGGTCGGATTCCCTCCCGGCACAAAGTTCCTCAACTCCAACAATGAGGACTTTTTGCCGAAATACGGCATCGACGATCCCCGGAACTTCGCCAAAGAGCCCCTGACCTACGCGGTGTGGAACGAGATCAAAGAGGGCCGGGGATTCAAGGGCGACAAGGTGATGCTCGACATGAGCGCCGTATTTGAGAAAAAGAATATGCCTTGGTGGTTCATGGACTTGGTGCGGGAGCAGACCGAAAAGCGCGGCATCGACCTTCGCCACGAGCCGATTGGTTCCGAGCCTCGAGCCCACACCACCATCGGGGGAGTCTCCATCAACGAGAAATGCGAGACGACGGCGCCCGGCCTCTACGCTACAGGCGCAGTGGCCGGAGGGGTCTACGGCCACGCGAGACCCGAGGGGTACACCTCGATGATTACCGTAGTTTTCGGCAAGCGGGCAGGGCGGTACGCAGCCGAAGCCGCCGGAGCCACAGGAGCCGTTTCAGCCGATCCTAACCAAATTCAGGCAAGCGTTGGCGCGGCGGCTGGCGCCATCGACAACTCCGTGGCCGTCAAGCCCAGCGACATCAAGCGCAAGATCAAGGCCGCTACTCGCCGCTATGCGTGGGTCATCAAGGACGAGGAGGGGCTGACGAACGGCCTGTCGCGCATCAGGCAGATCCGGGCCGAGACCGGGAAGCTGAAGGCGCGGAACGGCTACGATTGGGCGCGAGCGCTTGAGGTGCGAAACCTGCTGCTCTCGGCGGAACTGCTCTTCATCGGCTCCCTGGAACGCAGAGAGAGTAGGGGAGCCTTCTTCCGAGACGACTATCCAGAGACCGACAACGGCAACTGGCTCAAGAATATCTTGTATAGGCAGGTCGACGGCGAACTGGTCCTCGATTATAGCGTACCCGACCTGCTCTACTGCGACCCCGCCAACCACCAGGAGCGACCGCAATACCAACCGCTGGCAAACTATGGAACGCGGGCGGTCAGCTGACGTAGACTTTCGGCCTACTGATCGGTCGGTCGACGGAAGCGGCTAATGTAGTCCTCGTCCTGTCCTGCGGACTCGGCGTCGGCGTCGCTCCCCTCGTCCGACGGTTGAGGTCCCGACGGTTCCGCTTGGCTTGCCGGTAAGTCATCGGGTTCGTCGTCATCCGAGTCGCTGTCTGCGGACGGCCTATCTCGATAACGGCTCGCCTGAATATCTTCCAGTCGACTCTGGAGGTCTTCACCTTCGAGGTGTCCAACGATGCTGCCGTCCCGCATCTCGTTGACCTGGTCGGCCATTGCGAGCAGGGTCGAGTCGTGCGTCGCGGCCACCACGGTGATGCCGTGCGTCTCCACCATCTCGCGGAAGAGTCCGAAGATCGACTGAGCGTTCGTCGAGTCGAGCTCGCCCGTCGGCTCGTCGGCTAGGATGAGTGGCGGCCTCGTAACGATCGCGCGAGCGATGGCGACCCGCTGCTGCTCGCCGCCCGATAGCTCGTACGGTCGGTGGTTTGCGCGCGGGAGCAGCCCGACAATCCCCAGCGCTTCTCTCGTCCGTTCCTCGCGCTCGCGCACGCCGTATCCCGAGATCCTCAACGGAAGCTCGACGTTCTCGAACGCCGAAAGAAGTGGAAGGAGACCGAACGCCTGAAAGACGAAGCCCACCTTGTGGCGGCGGATGTTCGTAAGCTCCTTCTCCCCCATCGCGATGAGGTCCTCGCCCTCGAAGAGAATCTTGCCGGACGTCGGCTTGTCGAGGCCCGCCATCAGGTTCAATAGCGTTGTCTTGCCCGACCCCGACCTGCCGACGAGCGCGATGAACTGTCCGGGCGGGATCTGCATGGTCACGTCCTTCACAGCCGTGACCTGCTCCGCGCCCACGTCGTACACACGGGTTAGGTTTTCTATGTCGATGATGACCTGAGAACTGCTCATCTCATTCCTCTCCGGATACGATGGTAACCTTGCCGTCCTCCACCTTCACCCGTGCCCGATCGCGGATATTCACCTCATCGAGATACTCGCGCGGCAGCTGGACGCGCCCGGCCCCGTCGACGAGGGTGTACTCTTCGAGCGGCGTCTCGACGTCCGCTTCACCCCTAATCTGCCGCTCGTACGAATGGGCGCGGCGGACCTCGGTCGAGGTCTTGCCGTCTCGAATCATCACGACGCGCCCGACCTTGTAGGCGATGTCCCTGTCGTGGGTCACAACCACGATGGTCGTCCCGAGCTCGCTGTTTACCGAACCGAACAGATCGAGTATCTCGCTTGCCGTCGCGTCGTCTAGCTCTCCCGTAGGCTCGTCCGCCAGGAGAAGGGGCGGATGGTTAGCCAATGCGACCGCTATGGCGACCCTCTGCTGCTCACCGCCCGACAGCCGCTCCGGTGTGTGGTCGAGCCGGTGGCCGAGCCCCACGAGGTTGAGCAGGTCGACCGACCGTTCCTGCCGCTCCTTCGGCGAGATGTTTGTCAGCATCATCGGCAGGGCTACGTTCTCGACGGCGCTCAAATAGGGGAACAGGTTGCGGCTCGTCTGCTGCCAAACGAACCCGACCTCGTGGCGTCGGTAGTCCTCAACCTCGCGACCGCCCATGCGAAGCAGGTCGCGGTCTCCGACACGGACCTTCCCCGCCGACGGCGTGTCGTACCCCGCCAAAATGTTCAGCAGAGTCGTCTTTCCGCTGCCGCTGGCCCCCACGACCGCAATGACCTCCCCCCGGGACACGACAAGGTCGAGACCCCGCAGCGCCACGACCTCCAGGTCCGCGATCTTGTATATCTTGAACAGGTCCTCACAGACGATATAGTCTTCCGCTCTCACGATGTACCTCCCAGACTCATTCTAACCAATTTCACCCAACCGTAACACGCGCTGAAGCGAGATGCGGTTGACGAACCATATCATCCCCAAGATTATCACGGCGAACACGAGGAACATAATCACGTAGGTCAGGATCAACACGTTCCAGTTGATCTGCATTGCAAACGGTGGCATGACCTGAGAGCCGAAGTCGTCGTGCCCGAGGAACGGCATTATCACCGCGCCCAGTCTGCTGCCCATCCACGTTCCGAGTGCGAGTCCCGCGAGGATAACCAGCATCTGCTCGAGCCAGACCATCGTCACGAGCTGCCGCATCGAGAACCCCACGGTCCTCAGCAAGGCGAACTGGAGCTGCCGGTTCCTGAACGATATGTAAGCGTGCACGAGGAACCCAAGGCAGCTCAATACCAGCACCGACGAGAAGGCGATGAACAGCAGCGACCGCCATCCTGCCTTCACGAGCGGATCGACCTTTGATTCTGCCAGGAGGGAGTCCCTGTCCTGGAAAGAGTCGATCAGAAAGCCCCCGCTGAGGTTCAGCCGCTCGATCAGGGCTTCACGCTCGGCCCCCGTGGAATCCGACGATATCCAAAGTTCATTCGGCAGCACCTCGCCCGATAGCGAGCCCATGCTGGCGTACCTCACGAGCGAGTCCATGTCGGAGACCAGGAAGCTCTTCTCTCTCAGGTTCATCGTAGGGAAGAATTCCATCTCATCGACGATCTGTATGGGAACTCGATGCCCCGAGACCGACACGTCGAACTCATCGCCGACCTTGTGTCCGGTTTTCTTGTTGAACCCCTTGCTGGCGAGCACGGGCAGTGACGAGATTTCGCCGTGGAAGATGCCCCGCGCAGAGGTCGACGGGCCCTCGGCCCACGAAAAGAGCGCGGATCCGGACTCGTCCTCGAATCCCACATCTGCCGGACGCAGAACATCCGCAATCGCTGTGTCACTCGTACGCAGTAGGCTCCAGTCTTCGACGGAGTCGAACGACTCGATTACGGACGACGCGCCGCCCGCGCTCATCGTGCTGATTTCGTCTATCAATACGGAACCGGGCTGAAGCTGTCGGTCGCCCCTACGCTCTTGAATCGCTATCGACGCCAAGATTAACGGCTCCGAGGGAGCCGTCGAGGGCTGTCCCCTTCCTCCGACGGCCGTTAGGTCGACGATCAGTTCCTCCCAACTGGCGAAATTCAATACGCCTAGCCGGTAGGTGTAGTATCGGCCGCGAGAGTCCCCTATGCGCGCCGTCATGAGGACTGACGAGTGAGGTCGGTCGGGCTTTATCCTCACGACTAGATGCGTCGACCCTGTCGGTATTGCAACGCCCTCAGGCCCCCGGTCGGTCGTCAGAGACGAAAGCAGCTCGTTCACCGGTCTTCCCGCGAAGTCCTCCCGGAACCATGCAACGTCGAGGAAGATATCGGGTTCGACCGCCACCATGTCGTAGGTGCTTCCGAATAGCTTCGTGAGATCGTGCCCTGAGCTCCTTCGAACGAAGCTGACACTGTCCACACCTGGAATCCGCTCGTATCGTTCCCTTAGGATGCTGGTCGACTTGAACTGGTCTTCGGGAGAAAGGCCCCGGCGAAAAGATGAGACGGGAACGTTGCCGTTCAGACGCACGTCGCTCCCCGTAAAGAACTGCACCCTCTCGATGAAGCTGCGGTCGAGCGTCGCGCTGAAGCTTGCCGCGAAAATCCCAAGTCCTGCTGTCAGGATCAGCAGCAGAGACAGTCGCGCATAGTGGGCCGGGTTGCGCGCCATCTGCCAAACGCCCATCACCATTCCGGCCGGCAGCCACGAGGAAAGCAAGCGACTGAGGATGTTCATAACCACGGGAAACAGGCGCAGCAGTACCATCGCCGACGCGACCAATATGATGCCCGGCACCGCCAGCAGCATCTGGTTTACCGCAATTTCACCGAACAGGTTCCTCGCCACGACCGAGCCTTGCTGGGTCAGCTGCCTGAACAGAAGGATGCCGACGATCAACAGCAGAACGTCGAGGTAATACCTTTGAAAGAACGGGAGGTCCGTCGGCCTGGAAGCTCGTTGGCGCTCCTGGGTCACGTTCATCTGGGAGGCGCGGAATGCCGGGAAGATGAGGGCAACGAAGCTCAGCACGCCGCCCAGAGCCGCCATCATATACGCCCCGCTGGACAGGCTCACGGTCAATATCCCGCCCGCCCCCAAGTCCGAAAACGCCGGCGTAAGGCCCAGCACGCTCACCGACGCGGCCGCGAGAAGAGGCCCGACGACGACCGATAAGGCCGCTATCGTCAGCCCCTCCATGACGAACACCATGAGGATCTGCGTCGAGTTGGCCCCACGGCTCCGCAGCAGCGCCACCTCGCTCCGTCGGTCCTCGACGACCAGAGACGACAGCGTCGCAACGTAGTACAGGATCACGATTGCGATAAGTACCAGCACGACGAACATCGGCAGCTTGCTGAAGAAGAGTCGGCGGTCGTACTCATCGAGAGCATTGTCCAGCGTCGTAGTCTGTCGGAAGCTCGACAGCGTCGAGCTCAGTATCGAGTTCGTTCTTCGGATATCCGTGAGCGTATCGGTGCTGTTCCTGGCGTTGACACGGTCCGTATCGGTCATCAGGAGCCAGGCATAGGTCGCCTCCATCCTCCGCAGGCGTGGTCCCAGCGTATCGAGGAACGCTTCCTGCGAAATGTGGAACGGCATCGTCCTGAAGCTGGCGCCGGTAGCCGCCTCCAGCACCGCCTCTTCGAGCTGCCAGACTTCCGCCTCGGGCCTTTCCCGCTGGAAGATGCCGCTGATAACGACCTCCACGTGGGCGAGGTCGTCCGACCACGGCAGAACGGCCGACACCCGGTCGCCGATACGCGCGCCGAACAAATCCGCCGCCTCAACCGGGATCATTGCTTCGATAGCGAACGGTTCCCCCGGCGCGTTAACAGGACTCACGCTCGGGAAAGTTCCCCCGCGGATGATAATCTGCTCTTCGATATCAGGAACGTAGGCGAAGTAAGCGCGCGCGTTATCGTCTCCGGCGACCTCTTCCTGTCCCGGAGCCGTCAGGAACATCGTCGGCGTCTTTGCCGCGTGGATCCTGCCGTCAATGAGCCATTCAAGCCTCTGCGCGACGGCTTCATCAACGACACGCGAAACACGCAGGGCCTCTTCACCGTTGACCGGACCCCGCTGCCCTTGCATGATGATATGCATGTCGGCTTCGGAGTGCTGTGAGAGGGCGCTGCGAAGCGCGATCTCCCGCAGAGCGTCGAAGTAGATCACCGTTCCCGACATGATCGACGACGCCAGCAGAACGCCCAAGACGACTGAAGACAGCAGTTTCCAGTGAGCCAGGCTTCGCTTTAAGACGAACTGCCAAGCGGAGATGAACCGCTGTACGGCTGATACCATTCCCACCTTCCTTAGTTTCGGGTTCCTCTGACTCCCGCGCCGTCGCTTCGGATTGTAGCCCAATCCCCCCGGCGAGAAAAGTCAACTGCCTATTATTACGTTGAGCGACCTCTTAGGTTATCTTCAATTTCCCGACTGCCCGAAGGCTAGGCCTCTCCGCTGCGCGCCAACTCAAACAGTTTCGTTCTTCCAATCGATCGGAAGAGGACGAACATGACCGTGATGAAAATGGCGAGAATCATCGCGTACGTCGGGAGCATCAAGGACCAGTCGGTGACCAGTATGAACGGCGGGACAATCGATTGCCCGATGTCCGATACGGCCAGAGGCGCGACCATCAGACGGCTCATCTGGAACCCCGCCCAGGTGCCGACGCCCAGCCCCAGGGCCACGACGGTCAGGTGCTCGCAGCTGAGCAGGCCCAGAAGTTGAATCTTCGAGAGTCCCAGCGACTGGAGGAACCCCAGTTCGTGCTCGCTAGTTTCGCCTACCAAGAGCATATACGCCACATACCCGAAGATCGCGGCCAGCAGCACCACCGCTAAGGCCATGAAGACCAGCGCCCGCCATCCGGCGTTTTGAAGCGGGTCCCGACGGATTTCCGCCCGTTGCGCCGTGGTGTCGTTGACCTTCAAGAGGATCGACACCATCTCTTCGGTGATCTCCTCGACGATTTCGGGTGAGTCTCCCGTCTTCTGAAGGTACAGTTCGTTCGCCTCCACGGTCGATAGCTGGCTCATCATGTTCATGTATGTCAGCAGCGCGTCGAGATCGGCCAGCATGAATCCGGAGTTCGCCGTATTGAGTGTCGGGAAAAGGTCGATGACCCCTGTGATCTCGACGGGCACCAGCCAGCCCGATACGCTGACGATCTGGGACACGCCGGGACGCAGTCCCGTGGCCTCGGAGACTCCACGGCTTATGACGACCGGTATGACGCCTCCGGCCGACGCGTCGTATATCCCGCGGACCGACCGGTTCCTGTCCGTCCCAAACGTAAACACGCCCGACCGCGCTCCGGTGAACGGGTCGTCAGGCGAGGTGTAGAGAACGTCCGAGTTGAAGAAATTCGTAGGAATAGGCGACCAAACATTCTCGCCTTCAAACCCTTCCAAAACCCGCTCCGCTCCGTCCGAGAGCTCCACGTACACGTCGTCAAACAGCACCGTTCCGGGAGTCCCTCCGCCTGAACTCTGCGTCGTCGTTCCCGGCTCGTACAGGGATACGGCCATAAGGTCGAATGGCCCTGTGAGGTCTGCCGGCAGATCGTTGCTTACCGCGTGCCATTCCAGCTCTCCGACTTCGCCCAGCGACACGGTTCTTACGGTGCCCGCGCTGTCCTGGACAACTACCCAAACGGACATCAGCGGCTGGGACTCCAGCGGCTTGATCCACAGGCCGATTCTCCGGGAATCGGCCGGCATCGTGATCCCGTTATGCCCATCGGCAACGGCGATCATGCCCATGATTTGCTCCAAGTCGACGTTCGCGAAGTCGTCCCGAAACCATGCGATGTCGGCGAACGCCTCAGGTTCCAGCGCCAATAGCTGCATACTGATATTCCCAATAGAAGCGCCCGTTCGGTATCCGAGCGCGCCGCTATCGATCGCCGGCGTCCCGACAAACTCCTCACGCATTCCACCCAGGCCCTCGCTGAGAAACAGGGGCGTGCCCTGAATGCGCATGTCGGTAGGAGTGTCGAACTGGATCTGTTCGTCCTGGCTGCGGGTCAATGTGCCCCCCACCGTCGTTGCGAAAATGCCCAGACCGGTTACCAGCACGAGCAGAAGCACGAGCCACGTGTACTGAAGCGGATTCCGTGCCATGTGCCAAAGGCTGATGGAAAGCCACGCCGGCGCGGATCGGGTAGCAAAGGATAACAGCTGGTACAGCAATTGGGCCGGGACGATTGCCAATAGACCGATCTCGGCGACGAAAAGGGTATTGGACGGCTGAATGTCCCCCGTTAGCACGTATAAAGCGACCAACCCCGCCTGCGCCCCGACGGCGAGCCACCGCCAGGCGCCTACAATGAACCGGTGCGTCACGTAATACGCCCCTCCCGCTGCCAGAGCAATGGCCGCCGGCGCATACGCTTCCGAGAGTGTCCCGTCCTGGTAACCGAAGAACAGGGCGCCCCCGGCCAGCCCCGCGACTGAAAGCCCCGTGAGCAGATGAACGAGACCGGGAGACTCGCCCCCGATGTAGCGGACGAATAACGGAAACAGGCGCATGAAGAACAGGGCGACCACGATGAGGAACAGGATCGGGCCGAACAGCAGCGTCTCGTTCACCTGAAGCTCGGTGAAGAGGCCGCTGGATACGATCTGCTCCCTGCTCTGAAGCTCCCAAAACACCAGGCCGCCGATGACCACCAGCCCCATGTCGAGGTAATATCTGTGAAAGAACGACATCGTCGCCGGGCGGGCGGACCGCGCCTTCTGCACGAGCAGACCGCTCCGAGCGCCAGCCGCGCCGAACGCCACGTACAGGAATAGGCACAGCAGGGCTATCGCTGCCCCTATGCCGAACGTGATCGGCTCTGCCCGCACCAGCAGAAGTTCGCCCCCGGTCGTCGAGCGAAACGGCGGTACAAGCCCAATGACTGTTATCGTTCCGAACGCGATCAGCGGCCCTAAAATGAACGCCAGCAAGCACATCACTATACCCTCAAGAGTGTAGAGCCGCAGTATTTCTGCGATCCCTACGCCCCGGGTCCGCATCAACGCTGAGTCCCGCTCCCGGCTTTTGGCCAGGTAAGAGACCATCATCGTCATATAGAACAATACCGTTACGACCATGATCGTTAGCAGGAACAGCAGCGGTATCCTCGAAAAGAACACCCGCCGTCCAACATTCGCGATGAGACCGCGCACCGTTCCCGAGCTCACCGATGCGCCGGGAATCGTGTCGATGATCTCATCTTCAGTGAGGTCCAGGCGTTGGACGAACCTCGCCGCCGTCCACGTGCCCAGCTTGTCTTTGTCGATCTTCCCGAAGACGATGGGGTTGGCCAAAGTCCGCTCGTTTGCCGGCCCGATGACCTCCGTCATCACCTCGATCGGAACGAACAGCCCGATGGCCAGGTCTTGGTTGTCGTCCCACACTGTGCCGTCCGGCGGAGGGAATCCCGATTCTTCGCCGCCTTGCGCCGCCGACGATTGGGACGTGAGTACGATCGCCGCCGTGCTCCAGTACTCGTCCTTGAGGTTGTCGGCTTGGAAGACGCCGACGATTTTGACCGTGATTCTCGTCGGCACGAATATGTCAGTGGCCACGATTACCGAGTCTCCGGGTCCCAGTTTCGACTCTTCGGCCACCTGTTCCGATATGGTCGCTTCGACCGTAATGCCCTCGGCCGATTCTATGGCGGCTGTATTCGGGGCGCGTCCATCGAGAAAGATTGAGTGGTGCTCCATGTTGGTGAGCGTGTGAAAGAACCCGTCCCACACCGTCGGCATCGACTCTTGGTCGCCGATTGCCGGCAGAGGAAACTCGTCCGTCCCGACAATCGAGGACGTGCCCCTGAGGTACATCTCATGGCCTGCGTATAGGTCCTCGACGTGCTCGGTCGCAATCGAAGTGACGAGTTCGCTGAGTTCTTCGACCGCCTCGGTAGTGAGGGGAATGCGCTTTGCGAATACTGTGAGATTGAGCAGCGGCGCCGATATCTGGTTCAGGGAGACGCGAAACGCCAGCTGCTCAAGGGCCGTGAGGTAGACCGTCGAACCTACGCTGATCGTCACGGCGATCAGTATGCCGATGAACACGCTCGACAGGAGCTTCCGCTCGTCTAGGAGACGCCTTGATACGAGCCGTGAATTCGTTAAGTTGCGCATCTGCTGCAGCGGGGTATACGTTCCGTAATTCGGGATAGCGCCTGCCATGCGAGCGCGCGAACGTTGACGCCCGATGCGTGTCCTGTACTCATTGATGTGCTTGTCGGACCGTTCACGGACGACGCTGTCTTCTCGCAGGTTCCATTATAACGTATACGGAGAGGAGCGCGTTGTCCCCCGTTCTAGTCGCCGTCGCCGCTTTCCTCTGCGAGCAGCCGCGCCACCTCCTGCCGCATGAACTCCTGAACGGCCTCCACGAGTTCATCCGACGTGTTCCCAATTACTCGGGACTCTATACCGTGATCGCCGAACCCGAACCGGACCTCGTGACGAACGTGACGTTCCGGCCCGTCATAGTAGTACGGACGGTTCCCCCGCAGGTTCTCGTGAATGTCGGGGTCGTCCTCATCCGTGCAGTAGAAGAGTGGATTCGCCAGCACCACCTGCGGTTCGTCCGAGTCGTACTCGACCTGCCGCGTCCTCACCCTGAAGTCGCCAAGCACGGTCTCGTCGGTGATCTCCGGCGCCCACATCGTCATCGAGTACGTTTCCCCCGGTTCGACCCATGGGCGTATCTTCCTCTGCACTTCCACAAAGCCGAACCACTTCTTGAGTTCCGGGAAGTGATTGGGAGCGTGAGGCATCTTTTGCTCGTATTTCGAGACGTCTCCTTCCGCCCGGAGGTCGTTGAACGCTATGAACCAGTTGGCGTGGTCCCGGGCCCCGCGCGACATCCGCATCATCAGCCGGTGCTTGCCGTGTCCCACGTTCCGCGCGTCGACGACAATGACGTGCGGCATAGTGGTGCTGAGGTATCGAATCGACCCCCGGTCAAGTCCGGCGCGGGCGCCGGTGTCCAGGATCATGTGCGGAACGGTAAGGCGAGTTGACCTGTGGGACGGCACGCGGGGATAGACGATGCTGAAATCGTCGTTCAGGAAGTCCTCCAGCGGCTCGATCCCCCACTGACGCCCGTACCGGTCGTTGCCGATGATGATGATCGGTCGCGACGTGCCCGCCCTGAACTTCCTCAGGAACCCCAGCAGCGTATAAGCCTCGTATGCCACCCGTCGGGCATCGACCAAGTTCTGCCCATCGAGAACGAATTCGTCATGGGTCTGCGGAGCGAGCGCCGGCAGCTTCAGGAACTCTTCATATGGCGCCGCCGCATTGGGGTCGAAGTCGGGCTCGATGACATCATGGTAGGCCCAGTTGTACCGGTGGAACTCCAATTCACGCTCGATCTCGTTGCATGGATCGAAGTGCCCCATTCGGGTGTTCTTCTGAAGACGGTCAAGCTCGGCCAGCTTCTCCTCGATGTTCCCCGGTTCCGCGAGGAAGTCCATCAGAACCGGCGTCAACGTCACGCCGTCGTGATTCTGCTGGTTTACTCCGATCTGCCACTCAGCCAGTCGCGTCAGGTCCGAGATCGTCTCATCGACCGACCGGTGTCGCAGGAAGGACTCTATGCGGGCCTCGTCGAACTCGAACCCATATCTTTGGATACTCCCATTGCTCTCTTCATTCAGACGGTCGACGGTGGCTTGGATTCGGGCGATGCTGCTCATCTCAACTCCATGCTCAAGGTGTTTGCGACACTACCCTATGTCATTATGCGACCGCTTTCTACCCTACCAGAGTCCAATTCTATCTCGAACGTGTATGATTCACCGTGAGCCGAGCCCGGAATTGGAGGCCGAGCGTGACACTCTATTGGGTATTCGTAGGACTGTTCATACTCTCCCTGGCCATGTTCGTCTTCGGCGTCTTCGCCGGAGACGTCTCCCTGGGAGCGCTCGGAGTGATACTCGTATTCCTGTTGTACCTGTTCCGGCGATGGTTCCTCCCCGAAGCACCGGACGACAACGAGAATTGAGCGAGGCGTTCTCAGCGAAATACTGACAGCACGGCGCAGTCAACAATGCGATGCCCAGGGGTCCTGTCTGTGGCAGTGGACCGACACCGCCCGAGAAAACTGCATCTAGTCGCGGGGATAGTCTTCGCTCTTGCCGGCGTCTTCCTAGGGTCAGACCAATCCTTCGGTCAAGAGCCGCCGCCACCCTTCGAACCGGAATTCGATAGCAGCGCTTGCCCGTATAACCTCAATGTTCCGGGCGACGTCACCCTGTCCTGCGGGTTCGTTACCGTCCTCGAGAATCGTGATACGCCCGGCGGCAACACGATTGAACTCTACGTTGTCCGAATTCATGGGATACGCCGGTTTCTGAACCGCGATCCGATTATCTACCTCGCGGGCGGTCCCGGCGGAAGCGCGACGAGGGCGGCCCAGCACTTCATAGACGAAGCGCGATTCTTGTATGCCGAACGTGACCTCATTCTGTTCGACCAGCGCGGCATCGGCGGCTCCAAGCCCAGGTTGGAATGTTCCGAATACCGGCACGGCTACGCCGATATTCGACACCTCGATCTCAGCCCCGAAGATAAGCTCCAATGGCGAGTCGAGGCACTGATGGACTGTAGGAAAATACTCTCCACCGAAAAGGGGATCGATCTAGACACATACAACTCCTCGGCCACCGCCGCCGACGTGGTGGACATCGCTTCCGCCATGGGCTACGAGTCGTTCAACCTCTATGGATCCTCGTACGGAACGCTCTTGGCCCTCACGGTAATGAGAGACTATCCGGCCAGCATACGAAGCGTGGTCCTCGATGGGGTCCTGCCTCTCCAGGTGAATCACTATCATTCGCTCTATGCCAATCGGGCGGCCACGCTTGAAGAGCTGTTCCGGCAATGCGAGGTCGATCCTGAATGCTCCAAGCGGTACCCCGATCTGGAGAAGACCTTCTGGCGGGCAGTCGACCGGTACACCGCAGACCCATTCATCCTCAGGTACTACGATCGATACGCTGAAGACACATTTGAGGAGAAGTTCGATGGCAACTTCGTCGCCGGGCGCGTAGTTTCGTCTCTGAGAAGCGCACGTTGGATCCCGTACGTCCCATTCTTGATCAACGAGATCGCAGATGGAGATGTCGCTGTAGCCGATGGTTGGGCACGTCCCATATACAACATCACCAATGAGCCGATAGACAATTCTGCGGCCTGGGCGTCGATGTCCTGCTACTCCTTTGGACCGTCCATGGACCGCGATATTCTCGCGTCGGACCGTGGGGCGCACTCAAAGTTCGCTAATCCAAAATTTCCGCTCTTGGCGCCCGACTTATGTGACAGATGGCAAGAGATTCCCGTAGACCCGATTGAGGACGAGCCCGTGGTGAGCGACATCCCAACCCTGTTGCTTTCCGGTCAATTCGACCCTGCAACACCGCCCAGATGGGCCGACCTCGCCGCCGAAACGCTCAGCAACAGCTACTCGTTCGTCCTGCCAATGACAGGCCATGGAGTTGGGATGGGCACTCCGTGCGGCCAGACGCTCATGAGTAAATTCCTTGAATCGCCCACAACCAACCCCGTGTCTCCATGCACCGTTGGAAGCGAAACGGGCTTCTCCGACATATACCTTAACCGGGGTCCCCGCACTATGGGATCGTGGCACTTTGATTCGGTGAACCCACCGATTCCTGAAGGTCTGGAGTCGTGGCTGAATAGAGCACACCTATATGTCACGCTATCCGTCCTCACCTTATGGCCGCTGATTTTCCTGTTTAGCCTCCGCCGCCGAGGGCCCCGCTCGATTTTGTCGCGGGCATGGCTGGCCAGATTGATCGCTGCTGTGGCACTGTTCGCCACCTGGGGGTTCACAAGGTGGATACTCAATAACGGAGAGATCACCGATGACCTCGTCAGAAACTTCGGGTACTTCTCCTCGGCACGTCCCTGGTTTATAGTGCCTTACCTCGTCTGGGCCGCCACCGCTCTGGTCCTCTACCTAACATTTCGTGCATGGCGAGAAGGATGGTGGTCGGTCTTCGGCAGGGTACACTACACCCTCGCGCTGCTTGCCCTAGCCTGGTGGATCGAACGACTCGTCCGCTGGGACTTCATTGGCTTCTAACCCCGTCAAGAAGCTCGCCAAACGCCCGCTTGGACGGAGGTGCATTTCGTGGAGGTTTATAGAGTATGGAGATGCGGAACCTACCCCTCACCATAGTGCTGGCGTTGTTTTTGCTCGGCCTCGCTTGCGGGGACGACGCGACCGGGACTACCTCGTGCGGAACGGGTCGCCGTACGTGAGCGACAAGCCGAAGATCGAGGACCAGCTCGACAAGCTGGAGGCGAGCGTGGCGCGCAACGAAGGGGACATCGAGGCCTCGACGCGCTCTCTGGTGCGCATCGAGACGCAGGTGGCCCAGATACGCGAGACGCTGCAGAAGCTCGACGGCAAGCTCGACGAGATCACGGACACGCTTGCCCGCGCGGGGGCGCTGGCGCGGCGGGAGTGAGGGACCTCGTTTGGTGAAATTGGCCGCGCCGAACGGAATACACCTTGTATACAAAAAGGGTTAAGTAAATGACTTGCACCAGGAGATTCGCGTTATGCTAGAATTAGCGCACTGGATCGTAAATGAGCTTAGTGATGCAAGCCCTAGACGACTTTCGCAGTCGTTACGACCTCCGTCCACCAGAGTTCATCCACCATCAGCGAGAAGTGGTACAACTCGATCTAAACAGCGGGCTCCGTTTGCTGGGGCCTGCTCCCGCAACAGGTATCTCAACTGGAACTCCTCCCTCATCAATTGCTGATGATCCGAATAACCGTTATCTTTGGGTCATAGACGAACGAGGCATTCCATACATTATTGAGTCACCGATTGCCGTGATAGGCCACAAACTGCCAAAACATACGAACTTGGCAGGCGGTGGGGATGCGTACCTGGGAGGTGAGATGTGGTTCTCGTCAACCATATCCATCTATGTCTCTGGAGGCTCTGGACGGTACCCGCCGTTGGACGGACTTCAACTTGAAGAGGCTACCGGAGTCTTCAACGCTTTCGGGTATAATCTCACTTCACTGGGCTGGGATGAAAACGCCGGACGCGCACTCCGCCTACTGGAGGCCGCATGATGGATAGAATGTCTTTCATCTTCGGTCAAGGCATGGCCGGGCGTTCAGCCGAAGATGCGGCTAGGAGCTCGACGAGAAGTTTCGTTCGTAGCGAAGCTCAGTTGGCCGTATATGAAGAATCCCGGAAGCCGACAGGGCACGAGCTAACCGCGTGGGAGGCCTATACGAGCTTCGGCTTGGACGTACTAGAAGAGGCCGTGGAATATGGTTCTGCAATCCTAAGGCGAACGAAGAACTCTACAGGGGAAGCCCTCAAGCAACGCAGGAATGCTTTGGGCCTACCTCACAACTCGGTTGGCAGGGCTGCGAAGGTTTCAGAAACACACGTCAGGACTGCGGAGTCGTCTCCGTCGCAGATTGCTTTGACGAATTTGGAGCGCATTGCCTTCGCTCTGGGACTAGACGAAAGACTGCTCTCGTTCGAGCGGGGCTCCGGCGGTGATTCTCAACTGGCGTACCGTCTTAGGACGCTAGTGAAGGAGCCGATCAAGCAAGCCGACAAGATTTCAAATGGGACGGCCCTTCTCTTCGCCGAAGCGGCGTCGATCATCCGTGTGCATCGCAGGCTCCAAAAATGGCTGAGGCTGGGCGATGATAGTCATTTGTTCGCCCCTGACGAATTCTATGGTTCGCGCGGAAATCCGGCTTGGCTGGTCGGATACAACCTTGCTAGAGAAGCAAGGGAGACATTACAGATCGGACAGGCGCCGATCCCTTCGATGCGAGAACTCGTCGAAGACCGTTTGGGTATCCCCGTCATCCAAGCGCGGCTCCCCCAAACAGTCGCTGGAGCCACCATAGTGACGGTGGACGAAGAGGGGAACGAGGCGCGGGGCGTAGTTCTGAATACGGTCGGAGAAAATGAGAACGTCTGGATTCGGCGAGCAACGTTGGCGCACGAGCTTGGACACCTACTGTACGACCCGGACTCGGAACTCAAAAACGTCCGAGTTGATTCGTACGCCGACAGCCGAAAGAATCCTGAGACTCAGGGACTCGATTTTGTTGACTTCGTTGAACAGCGGGCCAACGCGTTCGCCATTGCATTCCTGGCCCCGAATGACGCAGTCAGGCAATTAGCGCCTACGCCGATCTCGGAGCAGTCTGTTATCAATATGATGCACACGTTCGGAATAAGCCATACCGCAGCGCGCTATCACATTGGAAACTCTCACTACCGTCAGTTCGATGTTCCATCCACAGAGATCGACACTGCTCCATCGGATGAACAGAAGGCCGCCGAGAACTTTACCGTTGACTACTTTCCCGTTCCCGACACGCCGGAACAACGCCGAGGCAGGTTCTCTGGTCTGGTGACTACGGCATACGACCGCAGGTTAATTTCCGAAGATACTGCCGCACTGTACCTCCGGTGCTCCGCAGAGGACTTTCGAGATAACCGCGAGTTCCTTCAGACGCTCTACGACATTCTGACGCCTTGAACGAGTCGCGTACTCCCCCTCTCGCTCTGCACCCATCCCCCCAAAAAATCCCCTTACCCCGTCGCTATCCTAATGGCGGACGATGCGTTATATAGTGTAGCATCGGCGCGCCGAGGCTTATCGACATGCTCTTGGCAGCTCCTGACATGGGAAGCCGACCATGCCCGACCGCAACGATGCTCCGTCAAAGGAAGAAGTAGAGGACCTGGTACGAAGAGCGCAGCAGGGACATAGTGAGGCGTTTGCGGGCCTGTATGAGGCCTTCTACGACAAGATCTATCGCTACGTGATGTTCAAGACCGGTGACACCCTCGAGGCGGAGGACCTGACCGAAGAGGTGTTCCTGAGGATGTTGGAGTCGATCGGCTCCTTCAAGTGGCAGGGTTACCCCTTCACGTCGTGGCTCTTTAGGATCGCGCACAACCTGGTGATCGACTACTACCGGAAGGCGGGACGGCAGAAGAAGACCTCCCTCGACGACGCGATGCGGGTGGTGAGTACGGACAACGTGGACGTGGACAGGAAGCTGGACGTCGAGCTGTCGATCAAGGAGGTCAAGGACGCGATGGGCGGGCTGACGCAGCTGCAGCAGGAGGTACTCTCCCTGCGGTTCGCGGGCGGGCTGTCGGTCGCCGAGACGGCCGAGGCGATGGGCAAGAAGGAAAACGCGGTCAAGGCGCTGCAGCACGCGGCGATCAAGAAGCTCAGAACGCTCCTCGGCCCGGCGATGGAACAGGGCCTGATAAGCCAAGGCGGTGCATAGGATGAACGGTACCGTAGACGACATACTGAACGAATGCATCGAGCGCCTCGCTGCGGGCGAGACGGTCGAGCAGTGCCTGGCGAGCTATCCCGACCACGCGGTCGAGCTGGAGCCGATGTTGCGCACCTCAGCCGCGACGATGAATGTCGCGGCTGCGATCACGTACCGCCCCGAGGCCAAGCAGCGGAGCCGGTACAACTTCACGGCAGCAGTGGCGGACAGGAAGCGAGAGGCCAACCGGGGTTGGCTCGGTCGAGCTATCCGACCTTCGGGCTGGCGAGCGAAACTCGCACGGACGGCCGCGATTGCCCTCGGCATCGTCGTGCTGGGGACGGGCACCGCATACGGCGCGACCGTAGCCTCCGAGGACAGTGTGCCGGGCGATCCGCTCTACGCGGTCAAGACCCTCAAGGAGGACATCTCCCTGAGGATGCCGAAGTCCGACCTGGCGCTGGCGAAGGAGCACGCGCACCTGGCAACCGTCCGCACCGATGAAATCGGCGCCCTCATCGACCGTGGCAGGATGGAGCAGGCGAACAACCAGGTCGTGCGGGTAACGTACCACCTGAACTCGTGCGCCGAGCTTGTCGGAGTCACGATCACGGCCCACGCGAACCCTCTCGAAATGCCCTCCGGTACGACGCCGACGGACCGAGAGCAGCTGATAGCCGAGCTCGTCGCGTACTATGAGGCCGAAGCCCAGCACGTGCGTAACCGCTTCGAGCGACGAATGCGCCGCCTGCCGCCGCATCGGCAGTGGGAAGCCTATCTGATGATGCAGCAGTGGGAGCTCAGGCACCGCATGTTCCTGCAGGCCCTACTCTACGAAGGCCCGCCTGGCTGGATCGGCATCGACCCCAGAGGCGGGCCTCCGCAATAGCGCCGGACTGCGCCTAGCCGAATCGCGTCTTTCGCGCCCTAAGAGGGTGTCCTTCACGCCCTACATCACGAACTGCGCGTCGCGCGGCCGCTTCTTCCCCCCGTGCACCGACGGCTCGGCGCACCACTTCTCGGATAAGCGTCGGACACCCTCGTATACTTCCGTATCGAAGCCCAGCAGGTCGCACACCACCCGCCTGTCTAGCAGCGCGCGGTTGGGATCGGCGTCCGCGAGGAAGGCGGGCTTGAGCTCCTTGTCTCGGAACTCGTCGAAGATTTCCTCGGCGGTGGCAAGCTGCTCGGCGGTGAGGGCGCGGAAGTCGAGTATAGGTAGAGATTCGGCGGAGCGGATGGTCATCCCCGCCTTGCTCGACTGCTGGCGGCTGGAGTGCCACCAGTACAGCAATAGACCGAGCGTACTGTTGCCCCATACCGCGAATGCGTAGTCAAGGCGCTTATCGTCGAAAATTACGTTTGGCCACACCCTCCCACCAATTGACCCCCACTCAGTAAAAGCGACGGCAAGAGCTTGTGATCCGAAGGTGAAGTCTCGGTTCAAATGCGCACGGCTGGCGGTAGCCCAGACCTCGTGGGACTTGGCTTCCATCCCGATACGGACTATCAACTGGGAGTCCGGTTCGCAGACCATTCGCGTTTCCCGTTTGGCGTCATGGTTCCAGAGGGCGGGATAGGTTGCGGTTCGGCTGGGCTCCACCTTGTCGAACGGGCCGCGCGGCATTGGCCCGGTGATGTCCCGGTCGACGAGCCCCATCCTGCCGACGACGTTCAGTGGCGCTACGCTCACCTTTGGCGTCGTCGCGTCATCCCCGACTCCGATCGGGGACCGACCATGCAGCCACAGCTTGGAGTGCGATAGCGCGTAGCCGATTTGCGCCACGGAGAAATCGGACGAGCGCACGGCTCCCCACGTATCCCCGTTCGTGTTGTCGGGGGTTGAGAGCATCTCGCCTATGAGTTCGCCGCCGATCGTCAGGCGGGTGCCGCCGTACGGCCCGTCCTCTATCCGCCGAACGGAGTCGCTGTCGATGATGCTTTCGGCAACCGCGGCGGCGGGCGCGAGCCCGCGCGGACGTTTGAGCAGCGACGTTAACCCAATCCGCTTTCCTGCCAGCGTCGGAGGATCGTCTTTCATCAGCTTGCGGGCGATTACCAGGCACTCGGCCATTCCGGTATCCGACGAGAACGACATGTCCTTTCCATTGGCGGCAATGCTGAGGACGGTCAGGTCGGTGTAGCCCTGCGCGATCATACGGCGGAAACCCTGCCAAGACAGACCCGAGGCGGCGGACAGTGGCAAGACCAACGCAAGCACGCCGCCGGGTTTGAGCTTCCGATGAGCGAGCGCCGCGAACGCCGACGCGATGCCGGCGTTCCCGTGATAGCAGGTATCCCTGCCGAATTGGTTCATCCGGTTCCCCATAGCCGTTTGATCGGCTTGGGTAGCGCCAAATGCCGCAAACGCCGGGTTGGTGATGTCCGCATGGGCGCCTTCGTGGTTCGTGGCCCGGGTAAACGGGGGATTCATGATTACCACATCAAACCCTTCGTCAGGTATATCGACGATGACGTTCGTTACCGCCTCCTCGCCCGCGCTGCCGGTCCGCAGGGCAGGGTCGCTCGTGTTGAACAGCGTCATCACCGACGATGACTGAAGCAGTTCGAGCGATCCGATCGCAACGGAGCCGTCTCCCTGTTTACCGTAGGACAGGGTGTAGAGACGTGAGTTATCGAATCCAACGTTGGGCCGAGCGCCGGAGAGGGTGGAACCGGTGATGTGGATGGCCGACGGCATGACGTCGCAGCCGTAGAGCACCTCTTCCATCATGTTGGCGTGGAGCGCTTCGGGGTCGCCGCCCGCGCGTTCGTGACGGGCGGCTATCTGCTCGTAGACGGCCGAAAGGAGCGCACCCGTGCCGCAGGCAAAATCACCTATCCTCAGCTTACCTATGGCGTCTGCATCGGACCAGTCGACATCTTGCATCTTGTCGACCGCAAGTCGCGCCAGCAGAGCGGCGGACGCAGGCAGGGTGTAGAAGGTCGCCAGGTACTTGCGGTCGGCGATGAGCCGCTGGAAGACCCGCCCGGTGAGGTCGTGGGAGTTGTCTATGCCAGTGGCGTTCACCTCGCTGACGGTGAGTTCCAGGGTACGCAGGACGCGATCGGCTGGTCCGTACGGGAGGTGATGGAGAATGTCCTTCGCAACGGCGAATATCGGCCAGTAGTTGATCTTGAGGATCTCAGACCACGCTCCCAACGTCTCATACTTCGGGTTGGGAACGTCTCGACCGCACACCAAGCTCACGGGCTTAATGTCGTTGTCCGACATACCGGAGACGCGCTCGTGGAAGACGAGTGCGTTGGCAAGGATGGCGGCGGCCATGCGGCGGGTCTGGGGAACGTTCACCATTCCCAGCAGACCGGCTATCTGGACATTAGTATAGGGCCGTAGAACCACCAGTTCGTTCAGGATGGCGGCAATGCGCCCTATGCCCCGTTCAAGGGCTTCCGCGGCGTCGTTGACGGCCTTCTGGGGCACCGACACCAGCCGGATCATGTCGGCAAGATTGCCAACCGAGCCGGTCAGCCAGCCGGATTCGGGGAAGCGACTCTCGGACTCTTCGGCATAGAGAACGCAGTATGAGAGGCGTGTATCAATGAGCGCGGCGTTCAAGTCGTCAGCGTCCGCGACGGAGGCGGGATACTTCAGTGCAATGACGGCCTCGACGGTACGACGGTCTTCCACGACCTCAAGCCCAAGCCTCGCCTCCGCCTCGTCTTCCACGTTCCGGGCAGGCTCGAACTCGGCCTCTATGATGATCGGCGCGCGACCGGCCTCCGTGATGAGAATATCGGGTTGGCGCCCTGGGTGATCTACAATGGCCTGGGTGTGCTCGGAGCGCACGGTGGTTCCGTGCATCATGCCTTCGAGCAAGTTGCCAAGGGCGTTGTTGGCGTTCGGTTCGGTCTGTCTCGGCATAGGCGAGAATCGTAGCACGATTGTTCGTGGCAGGCAAGACTTCACCACTCTCAGTAACTGTTCAGAGTTAGTGAGGTATGCACGCATTGTCCTCCTGCTGTCATTCTGAGGAGCGCAGCGACGAAGAATCTACAATCTCTCCCCCGCTGGGGGCTGACAGGGGTAGGCAAAATATGAAACCAGGTATAAAACTTGGAAAGCACATAGCGTTCTGGCGATCCTTCAGCTTTGTACCAAATGGATGCCAGAAGGTCGCGGAGGGTCTGATTGCTTCCTGAAACATGGCCTGAACCTCGTCTGAATCGCGGACAATCTTTCATACCTAAACCTGAGTCACCAAAATGCCTACCCCTGTCAGCCCGCTGGGGGAGAGATTCAGAGAGGGGGTCTTCGCAATTCAACTCACGAAGACTGAACAGTTACCACTTTCCTCCTTCACTGCGCTTTTGCAATTATCCCGCCTAGTCCTGTAGACTGGATTGAAAAGAACACATGAACTAAATGAGTCGCTGTCATTGCGGCCAGCGGCGACCGCCCGCTCCGGAGAAGGGGATGTCATCATATGTCAGGAAATGTCAGGTCAAAACGTACCCCTAAAATACTCCCGCTCCTGGCTGCGAGGCTCCTCTTGGAGGACGAGGAATCACCGGTGGCGAGACTTCCCGAAGGTCGCCGAGAACCATGCAACTTTACAATAACTTGGAAATGTCGCGAAATGGCCGACAATGTCCGTCTCTTCACGAAGTAACGCCGCTAAAGCACCATTCGCTCGACGTGAGCCACTCCCCCGAATACTGAAATAAAATTCCCGAAAAATACGTCCGAAAAAACCTTGACCACCCTTCAGAGCGGCGTATACTGGATTGTGAGGGTTCTGATTTTCGTGAGTTTAAGGGGGTGCATGCCCCCACTCTGTTTGTCTCCCCTCGTAGATTGATGAAGGGTCCTGCCGGGGGCATAAGCCCGGCCTGATGAGTCTACTCGTACGAATCCTCAGGTTCCCATGGAACCACAAGCGGCGCCTCTTGGCCGCGTACCTGTTCACAGCAGGCGCTACCGCCGCATACGTTTTCCTCCCCGAACTCTTCGGCAACGCGGTCGACCGCGTCAAGGCCACGATCGAGGCGGGCGGTGCTGCCGACTCCACGATTCTCGGTATCTGTCTGCTCATCGTCGCGCTCGGAATCGTGCGCGGCGTCTTCTCGTTCGGGCAGATGTACATGGGCGAGTCGCTCGGCCAGCACGTCGTCTACGACCTGCGAAACCGGTTCTACAACCACGTCCAGCACCTCGGATTCGGCTTCCACGACGGCCAGCACACAGGCAACCTCATGTCCAAGGCGATCACCGACGTGGAGGCGATTCGTATGTTCGTCAACCTCGTCGTCGTCAGGACCCCATACTTCATCGTGCTGTTCGTGGTGGTCGTCGTCCTGATGATGCGGATCGACTGGCAGCTTGGACTGCTCAGCCTCGCGCTGCTGCCCGTGGCCATGACCGTTGCCAGCATGATACGGCTGCGGATGCGCAACGCCTGGCTCGAAGCCCAGGAGAAGTTCGCAATCCTCAATACGACCTTGCAGGAGAACCTGAGCGGCGCGCGGGTGGTCAAGGCGTTCGCGTCCTCCGACTACGAGGAGGAGAAGTTCCGCGTCCACAACCAGGCCGTCGCCGACGACATGTACAAGGCGATGAAGCTTCACGCCTTCAACGGCTCGTTCGTGCTGTTCATCTTCCTGCTGACGCTCGGTATGGTGTTGCTGTTCGGCGGGCTCGGCGTGATCGACGGGCGGATGACGCTCGGCGAGTTCACCAAGTTCGTCCTCTATCTGCAGATCCTCGCCCAGCCGTTCCGCATGGCGGGCATGATCGTGAACAACCTCGCGCGGGCGATGTCCGCCGCGACGCGGATATTCGAGGTGCTCGACGCCAAGTCGCCGGTCAAGGACCGTCGCGGCGCCGTCGAGATGGAACGCGCCGCCGGCCACGTCCGGTTCGAAAAGGTGGGCTTCGAGTACCGCAAGGGCACTCCCGTCCTGAGCGACTTCAATCTCCACGTTCCCGCCGGACGAGTCGTCGCCCTGTTGGGAGCGCCGGGCAGCGGCAAGAGCACCCTTGCCAGCCTGATTCCGCGCTTCTACGACGTGACGAAGGGAACGGTGTCAATCGACGATGTCGACGTCCGGGACGTGACGCTGGAGTCGCTCCGCAGAAACATCGGCGTGGTGCAGCAGGACGTGTTCCTGTTCACCGACACGATAGCCAACAACATCGCGTACGGACGCCCCGACGCGAGCATGGATGACATCATCCGGGCGGCGAAGATCGCCCAGCTGCACGAGCACGTCGTGAGCCTGCCCAAGGGCTACGAGACGGTCCTCGGCGAGCGGGGAGTATCGCTCTCCGGCGGCCAGCGGCAACGCCTGTCGATAGCGCGCGCCGTTCTCCTCGACCCGCCGATACTGGTGCTCGACGACTCGACTTCGAGCGTCGACGCGCGCACGGAAAACGAGATACGCAAGGCCATGGCCTCGGTGATGAAAGGTCGGACGACCTTCATCATCGCGCACCGCCTCAGCACAGTGCATTCGGCGGACATGATCGTCGTCCTGGAGGACGGACGAATAGCTGAGCGGGGCAATCACGCCGAGCTTGTGAAGCACGGTGGACTGTACCGCGAGATCTATGACCTTCAGCTTCGTCCGCAGGAAGACGTGATGATGGAGTTCGACGTACCTGAGAAGGTCGCGGCCGGGAGTTCACAGTCATGATGCACGCCTTCGGCGGCAGGCCGTCGGGCACGAGCAAGGGTGGGCTGGACGAGGAGGTCTTCGGCACCGCCGTAGACCCCAAGGTCCTGCGACGGATGCTCCCGTACATCCTGCCACAGACACGACTGGTAATCATCGCCGTCATCGCCATGCTGCTCTTCGCTGCAACGCAGGTGTCTGTGCCGTGGCTCGTCAAGCTCGGCATCGACCGCTATATTGCCAACGACGACCGCGCCGGCCTTCTCCTGGTAGCCGCGCTGTTCTTCGGGAGCGCGGTGATCAACTGGGGCTCCCTCTTCGTGCAGGACATTACCATCACGAAGGCGGGACAGGGCGTTCTGCTGGCATTGCGGCGCGACATGTTCTCGCACATGCAGAAACAGTCCATGCGCTTCTTCGACAAGACCGAAGTGGGGCGCATCATGTCGCGTGTGCAGGGCGACGTGTACCAGCTGCAAGAGTTCCTCGGCACCATCGTGATGACCGTCGGCGACTTCCTCAGCCTCGGCGGGATCATTGCCGTGATGCTGCTGCTCGACCTGCAACTGGGCCTGCTCGCGCTGGCCGTCCTGCCGCTGCTCGCCATAGCAATGGCCGTGTGGCAGCCGTTCGCCAGGAGGACGTTTATCAAAGCGCGGGCGACTATCTCGATCGTCAACGCCTCGCTGAACGAGAACATCACCGGCGTGCGCGTCGTCCAGGCGATGAACCGCCAGGACGAGAATCTCCGCCAGTTCGACGTGAAGAACCGGAGCAACCTGAACGCCTTCCTCGGCGCGGGACGGCTCTCGGCGGGTGTCCTGCCGGTGGTCGACTTCCTGCCGGCGGCGGCAATAGGCCTGGTGCTCTACTTCGGGTCGAGCATGGTTTCCGGCGGCGCAATCGAGATCGGCCTGCTGATCGCATTCATCTTGTACATCCAGCGCTTCTTCGACCCGATCCGCAACCTGACGATGCAATACACCCAGCTCCAACGCGCAATGGCGTCGGGCACGCGCATCTTCGAGACGCTGGATGTCGAGCCGGACATGGTCGACGCGCCGGACGCCGCCGTGCTGCCGCCCATTCGCGGTGAGGTCGAGCTGCGGAACGTGAGTTTCGCCTACAAGCAGGACGAAGACGTGATCCACGACCTGAGCCTGCGCATCGAGCCGGGACAGACGGCGGCAATCGTCGGTCCGACCGGCGCGGGAAAGACTACGCTCGTCTCCCTCATCGCCCGGTTCTACGACGTTGAGCGAGGACGCGGCTCCGTGCTGGTGGACGGCTACGACGTGCGCGACGTGGTCCGCACGTCACTCGCCAGCCAGATGAGCATGGTGCTCCAGGAGCCGTTCCTCTTCTCCGGCACCGTCCGGGAGAACATCAAGTACAACCACGTCGACGTTTCCGAGGAGAATATGATCGAGGCGGCGAAGGCAGTAGGAGCGCACAGCTTCGTAAACAAGCTCGAAGACGGCTACGACACCTACCTCGAGGAGCGCGGCGAGAACCTGAGCGTCGGCCAGCGCCAGCTCATCAGCTTCGCACGCGCCATCGTGGCCGATCCCAAGATACTCATCCTCGACGAGGCGACGGCCAACATCGACAGCCACACCGAGGCGCAGATCCAGCTTGGGCTCCGGAGCCTGCTCAAGGGCAGGACGGCCATCGTCATCGCCCACCGCCTCTCGACCATTCGCGGGGCCGACAAGATCGTCGTCCTCAGTCAGGGCGAGCTGGTCGAAGAGGGCACGCACGACGAGCTCCTCGACCGGGACGGCCTCTACTCCCACCTGTACCACATGAACTACGCCGTCCTCGAAGAGATCGGCGTCGCGTAGCATCCCCACAAAGAGCAAACCCCATCGTCCTCACCTTACATCCTTCCCCTTAGGGGGAAGGACGAAGGAAGGGGGATATCCACGTATACAGGAAGACACCATGACCGAGTACATCCGCGCATCGCGTCACCTCGACCTTGAGGGCGCGTACAACATCCGAGACATCGGCGGATATGAGACCCTCGACGGGCGAAAGACACGTCCCCGGACTCTGTTCCGTTCCGACAGTCTCCACAATCTCACGCCGGACTCCCAACGAGCGCTGGTCTCGGAGGGGCTCCGTACGGTAGTCGACCTGCGGGTGACCGATGCCGTAACGGGGCATCCGAACGTCTTCGCCCAATCGCCGGAGGTGGACTACCGCTGGGTGAACGTCATGGGAGACGAGCCGTTGGTGGAGGTCTCGGACATTAACGTCTCGGCGCTTGGCCCCGACCGGCCGCCCGATATCTACGCCGCCATCCTCGACGTACGGCGGGAATGGATGGGCAAGGTCGTCAAGCACCTCGCGACGCCCGGCACGCTCCCCGCCCTCTACCACTGCAACTCCGGGCGCGACCGCGCGGGCCTCGTGACGATGCTGCTGCTGAGCATAGCCAACGTGCCGGCGAAGACCATCGTCGAGGACTATAGCTCATCGGCGACGTATCTATGGCGGCGCATCCCCGACCGCGAGGCCGGAAAGCGCCTCCGTCTCGACCCGGCGGAATTCAACGCCTCCGAGGAGTACCGGCAGGCTTACGAGACCGAGCGGAACATCGCCCCGCCGCACGCCATGCGGACCAGCATCGAGCACCTTCAGCGCGAGTACGGCGGCGTGCGGCCATACCTCACCGGCGCGGGCGTCACCGAGGAAGAGCTGGAGCGGCTGCGAATCGCGATGGTAGAGTGATCAGACGTCGGGCTGTACTACGCCTATGCCGCCTGACGGCACACCCTACCTGTACACCTGCGTTGCCGTCGTGACGTTGCCGATGTGCCAGAGCACCGACGGCGGTTCCACTACCCCCACAATTGGCGTAGAACTGGAAGACGGTCGTTAGCCCACTCGCTATAGCCCAACACGAAGGGCTCGTCGGGGAATTTGCGCTCTTTCACTTCATCCCATACCACCAAGTGTATGTTGTACTGCCCACAAATGCGATTGATGTGGTTTTGTGTCACGTTCTCGTCAGCAGTAAAGAGGAACACATTGGGAGAGCGGAGGTTAAACAACTCTTCCGCGACCTCTGCCCAACGCTCACGGAGCGTGCGCTTTATGGAAACGACCGCGGATAGCGTGCGGTTACGTTCATGGGTGGCCAAGTTAGGTAGTATAAGATCTGTGCGGTTCTCAATCTCTTGCTTGTGGAACGGTATCTGCGCCAAGCCGAGCAACCATTCAATTTGGAGCTCAAAATCCCTACCACCTCTGGTCATTCGACTTTGGCTCACACTAAGGAACGCCCGCCGCAACATGGGGTACAACCTGCCAAAGGCGTTAACGAACCCTTCTTTGAAACCATCCCGATCGTTGATGGTCGCAGCGGCCTCGAAATCTTCAGGGAACTCTTGGATGAACTCACGAGGTATACCTTCGGAATAGCTCTTCTCTTCGTATCTCTCGAGAGTTACAAGCGTCTCACCCCACACAACATGAAGGTAGTGGTTGAAGTTCTTTAGGACATCATCAGGTGTGACCAAGCCTGCAACAAGACCGAGCCCCTCAAACGTTTCTCTAACTATCACGTCGGAGGATGGCAATCGGCCCTTCTCACGAACGCGCTTCATTAGCGCCGAGATGCGCTTTTTCGAGTCAGGCACTCTACAAGGGCTTTCGGAAATGAAGGATGTACTCGAAGGTCGTTCCCATCGTGATGTAGTTGCTCGGCCAACCAAAGATTCCCAATCGGTTGACGATATTTGTGCGATCCCAAATTATAGTGTTCCTGAACTCATACCCGACTTCCCTAAGTGCCTCAATGATCGACAGGTGAATGGTGATTCGTTGGTTTTCCCACCACATGTCCGGCACGTTGATCACGCAGTGACCACCAGGCTTGAGAACCTGCAAGAGATCGTGGAATATCTGGGAGATCGCGTCCGAATAGCTGCCGAGGGCCATTGTTCCCAAATCACGGGGATCCTGTGAATACTGTTCAATCTCATTGAACTGACCGTTCTTTCGATCTCTTCTCGATTTGTTCTTGCGCCTCCGGTTCAAGAGATTAGCGTAAGGGGGCGAAGTTAGGATTAGGCCCACGGTCTCCGGGTCCAAGTAAGCGGTTACGTTCCGTGCATCGTCGTGAACCGCAACCTGACGACTGTCATGAAAAAGCGGTGACTGCGTAACCCTTTGTTCTGAGAGTTCTACATACTTCAACAGCAAGTCGAACCCAATAGCGTTGCGGTCGGTATCTTGCGCCGCCACAAGCGAGGTCCCGCTACCTACGAACGGGTCAAGAACAAGCTCTCCTCGGTGGGTGAATAGTTCAATAACCTTCCGAGCGAGTGAAATGGGGAAGGTAGCGGGATGGACAGTCTTGTCCCGGATGTCCCTGCCCTCGTAATTGAACTGCCAAACACCGATTTGACTCTTCAACCAGTCCTTGGCGCTCATGCAATTCAGGTGATTGGTCTTGCAATCGCAGGTCTTGGCGCTATTCAGCGCCAAATTTGCCCGGTATAGGGCACTAGTTTCGCGGATCATGGATGGAAGCGAGTCGTCCGGTACTTCCTCGTCGTATACGGAGTCAGTTACCATCTGTGTCGCCATAAGTTGCATACTCCCAGAGATTTATACGGGGACGCAATCAAGGGCACGTTAGCCTCCGATCCGTTGCATCGGAGTTTGCGGGCATCTTACTTGAACGTGCATCGTTGGTCAAACCTCGCTGTCTTGGAGACGCCGACTACATCGCCACCCTACCTGTACAGCTGCGTTGCCGTCGTGACGTTGCTGATGTGCCAGAGCACGGTAGGCGGCAGGAGCAATAGGCTGGCGATCACGATGGCGGAGAGTAGGGCTGCGAGGAGAGGTGGGCCGTACCGGGCCGTCGGTTCGTTGGCGGAGACGGCAAGACGGTCGATGAGCCATCCGCCGGCTGCAAACAGCATGCCGCTCGCAGCCGTGCTGCCAATCCCGTTGAGGTCGACGCGGTCACCGTGATTGACCTCCTGATCGGGTCCCGCGTCGGCGTTAGGCCGAGAGGGATTCTGCACAACCGTGATGGTCACCGTGTCCGTAGACCGGTTTCTCTGCAGGTCTGTTGCCGTGAGTCGGAACTTGATTGTCGTGGGCTTCCTCGGAGCCACGAAGCGAGGCATGGCGCTCATGCGATCGTTGAGTGTGACGGACGGTCCTCGGATCTGGCGCCAAACGTAGACTATCGTACTCTGCTGCGGGCCTCCGGTTCCCGACCCGTCGAGAGTGACGGTGGTCCCGGTCGCGACGGTCTGATCGGGTCCGGCGTCGGCGACCAGGGAACGATTCACCCTGATCCTCACGGTATCGGCGTTAGTGTTTCCCTCGCTATCCGTGACCGTGACTCGGAACCTCAGAAACCTCGCACTTGACGGAGCAGTGAATGTGGGACTGACCGCAGTGGTGTCGCTGAGAGTGACGGCAGGGCCGGCGATTTTCGACCAGCTGTAGCTCAGTTCCTGCCCGTCCGGGTCGCTGCTGGCCGATGCGTCAAGGGTCACTAGCTGCCCGGGCCGAACGGTCTGGTCGGGGCCCGCATCGGCAACCGGCGGACGGTTAGGATCCGGAACCCACCGATACCTGGTCTTGCCGAGGTCGGAGGTGCTGAACTGCTGTTTCTCGCGTTCGTGTCCTTCGCCCTGGTGCTGGATGGGCACGACATCCTGCCAGTCCGACCATGTATCGCGAAATCGCAAGGTGACCGAGGCGGTGGCGGTCCGGCCTGCGCCGTCCGTCACCGTGAGGGTGAAGGTGACATCCACGTCCTCAACCGGCGAGGTGAAATGTGGCCGGGCGGTATTGGCATCCACGAGAGTGACCCCGTGGGTCGGTTCGTCCACCACCCAGCTATAGGTGAGCCCTTCCATTGGAGTGCTGTTCGACCCGTCGAGAGTGACGGTGACCCCGGTGTCTTCTTGTCGGTCCTCGCCTGCGTTGGCAACGGGCGCGGGTGGCGGAACCACGTTGATGGTGACCTCAGCGCTGTGGGAGAAGTTGTTTCTGTCGGTGACGGTGAGTTTGAACTTCAGCCTGTGGTTTTCGGCGGGCGCCGTGAATCTGGCAGTATCGGTCGTGGGATTGGTCATGGGGATTTCGGGTGTCTGCGCCGCTTCGGGGTCGGAGTCGAATACCTGCTGCCAGAGGTAGGTAAGCTGGGTGATGTCTTGCTCGGTGGAGCGAGCGTAGTCGATACTCTGCCTGCCGTCGAGGGTCACCTCTTCGAGGTGGACTTCGTCTCTATTCTCGCCGGGCTTGGCGACGGGGTTGCGGTTGACGATGACTTCCCTAATGCTCTCAAGGTTGTATTCGTCGGTGGCGGTGAGGCGGAACCTGAGGGAGCCATATCCTCCTTCGGGGACCCTGAATGAGGCGATGGAAGTGTCGGTAGTTTGGAAATTCTCGACATCCTGGCCTTCGATCTGTTCCCAGAGAAAGGTGAGATCGCCGCCATCGGGATCGAAGGACCCGCTCCCGTTGAGGAAGACCCTGTCTCCTACGTTGGCGTGGGCAGGGGACGCGAACACGTGCATAGTGGTCGCCCTCTTGCCAAAGGTTATGCCCAACATACTCTCGGCTACGGACGCCGGATAAAGATAGACTTCATCCCCAAAAAGCTGATCGCCTACCCGACCAGTAGCGCCAAACAGGACACCGACCATCTTGAATTTACCAGGCGCGACTTCTTTGACGATAGGAGCGCCTGAGTCGCCCTCATAGTTTTCTCTGGTACCTTTGTCAAAAGCGGCAATACCGCGGTAGGGTCTTTCCGATATATTTCTGAGGAGTCCAGTCTTCGTGATCGTGATGTCATACTCACCATTGGTGCTGCCGAAGACCTTACACTGCATCCCCACTTCGGGTTCGATGGTGCCAGCTATGAGTAGCTTGGTGTCATGGTCGTTAGGTTGCCCACCATGAAGGTAGAAGCTTAAATTCTGGTGGGTCAAGTTGTGGGGAATGCAGTAAGCCGCGTCGGCTCGATTCTGTATGACGGGATTGAGCGGTATGGCAGTGGGAGAATCGCCAACCCTGTTGCTCCAAAACGCATAGGAACCTTGGTACATATCTTCGTCGTCGTTTAGGTTCAGTGCCGCGCCGATCACGTTAGCCCCGGTCAGGACATGCAGGCAAGTGAACAAAACCTTCTGGTTGTCGCTCTTGCGAGTTGCAATTCCCGTGAGGGTGCCTGAGTTGATTCGCTCGGGTCTAGGAGATCTCCCTCGGGCGCTGGTGATCTCGATTCCACCTATGATGGGTCTGTGTTCGCCAGTAATGAAACTCATTCGCTGTCTCCTATCTTAGAAAGCTTGCTATGGGCAATGCCATTACAGTACATTTGTTCTTGTTAACCTGTCAATTTAGGGTCGGGTTGTGATGTTCGCCGATTTTTCCAATTTGGGGGGAGGGAACGGGGGTGTGCTGTCAGAGGTTGTGGGCGACGGGCACCGCAATGAGAAATGTAAGAAGGGCCATGAGGTTTACGGTGATGCTGGCAACTTTGACGCCAGCGCTCTCGCCTTGGCGCAGAGTCATTGCTAACGAGGCCAGTCCGATTACGAGGAAGGGAAAAGCGACGAACCACAAGTGCTCGAACAACAGCAACGACAAAACCGAGAGTGTGAGTGCAACCACACTGGCAACTACCGCGGATATTGCCATGTGTCTATCTCCTTGTCGAGAGGGGTTGCAGCCAAGTCTCCCCAGCGAGGATACCAAAAGCCGAACTCACTGGTTCACCCAAACCATCTACCCGATCCCCATCGGCCTGTATCCCGGCCGTCAAGGGTCTATGCTCCGCCTGTCGGTCCATTTTGTTACTCTCCTAACGGGTTTCTCTGCTTGTCCTGCACCGCACTCATCTGCTCGTCAAAAGCCTGAACGACGCTTTCCTTGTGTGCATGATTGTTCCTCCTTTCCATCGGTTCTGTTCCATAACGTCGTCAGCCTTCAAAAAAGAGAATAGCACAATAGTTCTGTTGATGTCAACCCCTATGAGAAAAGTCGGTCTCGCCTGCGACGACGTGAAGATTTGTGACGAGGACTTTCTTGTTGGTCCCATTCTTGGTCGCGACCGCGCCCAGCGTTCCGGCATCGGGAGCAATGGTTGGAGGGTCGCCTGATCGTTTGCAGAGGCAGAGCAGACCCGCCGAAAGGGGTCTATGATGGTCTCTATGTTGTCCCATGTTTTTCCTTCCTGTATAAAGTTTTGGGGGATGCGGCTCAACCGCTGTAGTGGTCGATCCACCGGGTGTCGATTTCCCCCTTGTTGTAGTAGGTCTTTTGTTCGTATTCGATGGCGCCGGTCCGGGGGTTGAGGCGTTCGACGCCGGTATAGTGCCAGTGGTGCGGGCAAACGCCCAGTCCCGGTACGAAAATTTCGGACTCCAGTCCATCAGGCAGTTGGATGCCCACAATGGAGAGGTATCCATCGCTTGGCCATCGCATGACGCGACAGTCGAGCCAGATCAGGTGGTGTGCGATTTCGAATGCCTGCCACCGTCTATTTTCCCTCCAGCAGAATTCATCAATGAGGAGGGTGACGCCGCCGTTGTCCTCGTTAATGCACCGAGTGAACCAGAGCCTGGCGTCTCTGCACCGCAACGCCAAGATGCGGGCCTTGTCTCGGGTTTCCGGATAGCGGGCTACGTGCGTTTCTAGGAGAGTGGGGAAAAAGCAATATACCGGTGTGTACCTAGCACGGTTTCTCACCTCTTCTAAACTCTCTTCTTCACCGTCGTCTGCGTTGGCGAGAGCGACGGATGTTCCTACCGCGATGAGAGCGATGATGATCGCCAAAAGCCTGAACGACGCTTTCCTTGTGTGCACGATGTACCTCCTTTTCAATTGGTTCTGTTCCATAACGTCGTCAGCCTTCAAAAAAGAGAAGAGTACAATAGTTCTATGGGTGTCAGCCCCAGGGAGAAAAGTCGGCGCTGTCGCATGGAGCCTTCGTGCCTCTTACGTTTCAGCGACCGCTTTCGGAAGAGGCGTGTGCAAGGGGAGAAAGGAGCTCACCCCATCCGCTCCTGTGGCGACACTCCCTAGAAGGCCAGGCCTACCTGTACAGCTGCGTTGCCGTCGTGACGTTGCCGATGTGCCAGAGCACCGATGGCGGCAGGGCGAGGACGCCGGCAATCACGATTCCCGACAGCAGCACCGCGGCGAGAGGCGAGCCGTACCGGGCCGTCGGCTTGTGTGTCGAGGCTGCAAGACGGTCGATGAGCCATCCGCCGAGCGCGAATGCAAGCCCCGCGGGGATTGCCGTGTACATGAATCGCCCGCCCTCGGATACCATGCGAAAAGGAACGCCGAAGATCGTGTCGAGGGTGAATCCCACGAAATCCACGAACGGTATGGCGCCATCTACGTATGCCAGGACCACGTTCGCCTGCGGCAGCATGACGCCTCCAAGGAGCAGCGAGAACGCGACCCACCACGCTGCGCCGATCGCGGCCCAGGGCAGAATGCCCAGTGGATGCCGCGGCGTCGATGACGCGAACGCACGGGACGACCTGTTCATCAGATATCCCGCGAGTCCGGCGACCACCAGACCGCTTAGGCCGCCGACTATCATGAAATAGAGGATGTCTGAGGGCGGAAGCGCGTCAGCATCAACGGAAAACTTCGAGGTCAGCCCCACAACATTGGTGACGACGACGGCCGCACCGAGGGCCGCACCGTAGAAGCCGATGCTTGCGGCGAAACGCCACCGGGGCCGCGTGTCCTCTCGCGGATCGGCCAGTACGAGTTTTGATGTGTCGGTCACAGTTGCCATGCGCCATGAATACCGTAACGAAGGTGTCCTTCCAGTGTAGCATCAACGCCGTTCCGGGCGCGTTTTACGCCGCCATCGACTCGCGGTATCCGGGGTGGCCGGGCGCACCGTACAGGGCGCAGCCGCTGCACGAGCGGACCTGTCCGCACGGCGCGGCGGCCTCCTGCGAGCGCGGAGCAGAGACTCCAGCGGGGGCGGGCTGACTCGGTCGCTCCTTGAAGAGCTCGAGCTTGAGCTGCCTCGCCGGGGTCGCGGCGCTGCCTGGGAACGAGACGAACGGCAAGGCGCGACCGCGCACGACGCCCATGGCCTGCAGGTCGCGCCACGTGTCGATCTTGTGGCTCTCGCGCTGTTGGATGATCCGCTCCGCCGAGGTTGGCCCGATGCCCGGCACCCGCAGCAGGTCCGTCTTGCCGGCCTCGTTGATGTCGAGCGGGAACCTGTCGACGTTCGACAGGGCGATGACCGTCTTCGGGTCGTCCTCCAGCGAAAGGAATCCCGCCGGGTCGTACGCGTGGCGTATCTCGTCGTCGTCGTACCGGTAGATGCGCTTGAGCCAGTCGATCTGGTAGAGGCGGTTCGTCCGCCAGATCGGCGTCGGCTCGTGGTCCTCCAGCGGCGTGTAGCGGATCGGCAGGAACGGGTTGTAGTAGACCCGCTTGAAGTTCCACTGGCCGTAGAGCTGCGCCATGCGCTGATAGACGTCCCAGTCGGACTCGTCAGCCGCGCCCACGACGAGTTGGGTCACCTGCCCGACCGCGCCGCCGGGATTGTTCTGTCGCAGGAGGCCGTCCATCCAGTGCATCTGCGAGAGCATGTCGCGTTCGAGGTCCTTCATCTTGCTGAGACGCTTCATGCCCTCGACCGTCGGCGTCTCGAGGTTGACGGACAGGCGGGTCCCCAGCCGGTAGGCCTGCTCGACGTATTCGTATTCGGTGCCAGGCATGATCTTGAGGTGAATGTACCCCTTGAAGTCGTACTTGTTGCGGACGAGATCGACGACCTTGATGAGCTTCTCCGTCGTCTTCGAGCCGGACCCTGCCACGCCGGAGCTGAGAAACAGCCCCGCGACGGTGTGCCTCTTCTCCATCTCATGGAAGGTACGCGCAAGCTCGTCGACCTTGAACGAGAACCTCTTGCGAGGCACCCAGTGGCTGTTCGGACAGAAATGGCAGTCCATCTTGCAGAAGTCCGTGAACATCACCCGGAACAGGTTGATCGTCTTGCCGTTCGGCATCGACGCCCTATACACCCCCGGCGCGGGGTTCTTCTCTGCCCGCGAGTAGGGCGCTCGCACGGCGGCGTAGTCATTCCCCTTTCGCGGACGCGAGAGAACGTCGTCCGTTGCCATTCCCGCCAGTTTCTCCAGCTTCTGGTATCTATCCGGGTCGCTTTGTATCAGCATGGCTGCCCTCCTTCAGGCAAGAACGTGTGTTCCTATACAGTACGCATGTTCTTGCATTGAGTGGCGCTTGTCAAGCCCCAAAATGCCTGGTGTGGCACAGCATTGGAGGCCGCATGCACTTTGGAGAAGCTAATAGAGCGAAGGCTGGGAGGGGTTGCCGCGAATCACTCCACGGTCGGTTGGACTGGATCGGTTCGCACCGACCCTCGATACGGACTCAGGACCTGTTCATGGGGCGTACGGGGCGCCACTGCGGACGAACATTAGAGTATTGACGATCATCCAGTTATGGAATATTGCTTGGTTACCTCTTTCTTTGATCGTGTGAGATTCACGCCAATCCTGCCTAATCGTCTCTTTAGAGCTCTCGAACCACGAGTCACCGTCAGGGAGTAACCTCGTACTCCACCTCCGCTAGCTTGCGTTCCCCCGCATACACATACACGACATAGCGCCCTGGGGCCCACTTCCCCGATGGTGACTGGCCCACAGAAAACCATGACGTACCGCCGCTGTATCTAGCCTCCGCAGTCAGGGTGTGGCTTCTGCGGCTGAATTCGAACCCGTCTTCGTAGTACTCCACAATCTCCATAGGCGCCTCACGCGTAGGTCCCGACACCTTGTACGAGTACTTCAACGTGAGATATACCCAATCAGTGATATCCTGCGCGGAGAAGTCGGATACCGAAGGGCCGTCCGTGCTAGTGACGATGTACGCCTCGTCGATTCGCCCGTTGATGCTGAGCAGGCCAGGATCGATAGGGCCGGAGTCGAGACGGGAGAGGTCGTAGGGTTCAGTCCCGTCATACCAGCGGGCGATGACGTCGTTCGTGGCATTTTCTCCCGAGCGGAAGGCTTGCTTAACGTGTTCAATTCCTATCGATGCGCTCCCTTCGTCGTCGGTGTCTTCCGACGACGAAAGGTAGAGTTGCCGGAACCTCTCTTGAAACAGTGTATCCCCCAACGTCCGATAAAGGTCGAGAAACAGCCGCTCTCCCAGCGAATAGTTGCAACCGAATTCGATATCGCCCAGGGTTATGTCCAGACGCTCCAACTCTGCAATGTTGCGAGCGTGCGGACAGGGGGAATTGGCAACCTCGAGTCGCCGTCCGATTCTATCGCGCTCAACAATGGAAGCCATGAATTCCGCCGCTCCCTCATCAACCCAGTCTTCGTTGCCGCTCCAATAGTAATGGGCAACCTCGTGAGCAATATTTGAGCCGGCGAACTCCGCTTCAGAAGACCCGTCGTCTATATCGTATTTGGGAAGGATGGCGATGTGAGTACCAAAATTTACCCCAGCGGCCGACTCAGGGACGGCGTTTTCGTAGAGCAGCCCGACGTAGTTTGTCGGAAGCGGCTCGCCCATGTACTCTTCGACGCTGCGTACAGCGTGTTCAAGCAAGTCCATTGAGCGCTCTGCACCTGGACTCGTGCGGATGATAACGAGGATAACGTCACCGGACAACGGCAACTTTACGGTCCGCCGTTCCAGAAAAACCTTGGAGGAATCGAGCAAGACGTCAACGAGACCCGGATTCGTGTCTGCTACGCCACGCAACGTGGCAACAACCGCCGCCGCCTCGTTCGATATGCCATCCTGTAGCGCCGCGTGGGACATCACCCTGACGAACGTCTCCGGTTCGAAGGCCGCGAGCTGCCGCAGCGACGCCATGGCTGATATGTCGGGCGGCTCAATGGTTTCGATGAATGGCATACCCACAATCTGCAATGCCGCCCCTGCGTCATTGCCCGCTATCGAACCGAAATCTTCGATCAGGGCAGCTTCGGCGCCATTGACGCTATCCTGTACCCAACTCAGCGAGACGACCGCCGATGCGACCTCCGCATTCTCGTACGCGATGTAGGACAATTTTTCTATCGCCTCGATCTCCAACTCTTCAATGCCGTCCTGCACCCAGCCCAGGGAGACGACGGACGATGCGACCCCCGTGTCACCGAAATTGTTCATCCGATCAATCGCGTCGGCCTCTACCCCTTCAATGCCGTCCTGTACCCAGTCCAATGCGACGATGGATAACCCGACTCCCCTGTCCTTATTCGCTATGTACGACAGTTCTTCAATCGTCTTGACCTCCAACTCTTCAATACCGTCCTGCACCCAGACCAGGGAGACGACGGACGACGCCACCTCCGCATCACCGAAATTGTTCATCCAATCAATCGCCTCGGCCTCTTCCTCTTCAATGCCGTCCTGTACCCAGTCCAATGCGACGACGGATAACCCGACTCCCGTGTCCTCATTCGCTATGTACGACAGTTTTTCAATCGTCTTGACCTCCACATCGTCAATGCCATCCTGCATCCAGCCCAGGGAGACGACGGACGATGCGACCCCCGCATCACCGAAATTGCTCATCCAATCAATCGCCTCGGCCTCTACCTCTTCAATGCCGTCCAGTACCCAGTCCAATGCAACGACGGATAACCCGACTCCTGTGTCCTTATTCGCTATGTACGACAGTTCTTCAATCGTCTTGACCTCCACATCGTCGATGCCGTCCTGCACCCAGCCCAGGGAGACGACGGACGATGCGACCCCCGCAACACCGAAATTGTTCATCCAATCAATCGCGTCGGCCTCTACCTCTTCAATGCCGTCCAGTACCCAGTCCAATGCAACGACGGATAACCCGACTCCCGTGTCCTTATTCGCTATGTACGACAGTTCTTCAATCGTCTTGACCTCCACATCGTCAATGCCATCCTGCATCCAGCCCAGGGAGACGATGGACGATGCGACCTCCGCATCACCGAAATTGTTCATCCAATCAATCGCTCCGGCCTCTATCTCTTCAATGCCGTCCTGTACCCAGTCCAGAGAGACAATGGACAAACCAACTTCGCTATCTTCATTCGCGATGTAGGAAATCTCCTCAATTGCCTTGACCTCAATCCCCTCGATACCATCCTCTACCCAACCTAAAGAGACGACCGAGGATGCGACAACCACACTCCCTATATTGTTCAGCCAGCGGAACGCTCCGGCCTCTACGTCGTGAATGCCGTCCTGCACCCAATTCAGCGACACGATGGAGGTAGCGACAGAGCGGCTTGTCACCGCGATGTAGAGCAGGTCCTGAATCACCTCGGACTCCCTATCGTCGATACCATCTCGTACCCAACCGAGGTTCTTGATCGCGGAAGCCAACTGAGGGTCTTGTTGTTCCAGCCAGCGACCGTTCGTGAAGTCGTGGAGAGGAGATAAGACCGTTGGTGTGGCTGTGGGCACCCGTGTTGGCGGTCTGGTCGGCGCCACCGCTGGAGTAGTGGTTGGCGAGGCTGTGGGCGCCTGTGTTGGCGGTCTGATCGGCGCCACCGTCGGAGTAGCGGTTGGAGTGGCTGCTGGCACCTGTGTTGGCGGTCTGGTCGGCACCAACGTCGGAGTAGCGGTTGGAGTGGCCGTGGGCGCCTGTGTTGGCGGTCTGGTGGGCGCCAACGTCGGAGTAGCCGTGGGCACCCGTGTTGGCAGTCTGGTCGGTGCCAACGTCGGAGTAGCCGTCGGCGTGGCCGTGGGCGTGACCTCCGCTGGTACCACTGCCCTGGCGACAATGGTTGGCGTGAGTGTGAGAGTAGGAGCGTTCAGCGTCTCTTCAAGGATAGCAGTCGGCGTTACCTCTATAGTCGCGTCGATTACAGGGCTCGGCGTACGGTCTCCACACGACACGAGAATGATAACCGCCGCGTACAATGTCCCCAAGCGCAGAGAAATCATTCTTCCGCCCGTCTGAAGTCAATCAAGTTCCCACAGACGACGATCCTGTAGGTCTCAGGTGAGCATTGATCGGGGTAGCCCTTCCTTGTCTGGCCGTGGCTAGTCGGCAGGCCAAGCCAGCACAGTTTGTGCAACAAGGCGTCATGGCCACATTGCTCGTGTTGGCATCACCTAGTAGACCAACATCAAAGCATTGACGAGTAAGCATTCATGGCCTAATGCGTGGTCACAGTCGCCTTTGACTGAGTGAAATTCACGCCAATCATGGCCTAACCGTCGTTTGAATGATTGCGGACCACTAAAAGCAGAGGGGGCTAGTCAGTGAATACCGTGTGTGGTCCTCGATGCCGCCCTGACTGGTCTCCCTAGCCATGATGTCGCGCCACATGTCGCGCCAGTCCTCGAACTCGGTCAACTCGCGCTCGGGGTGGCTGCGACTGCGAGCGATCCACGCGGGGCGACCGCCCTGCCCGACTGGCTGCCCGATGGGCTGGTAGCGGAGGTCGTAGCTCCATCGGAGACGGTCGCTCACGTTCACCAGGGAGCTGTGCTGGGTCAGCTTGTTGAGGATCACGAGGTCGCCGGGGTCGGCGGGCAGGGTCACCTGCTCCTCCGGGATGACCTCGTCGGGGATGCCCTTGAAGTGCGGCCGTAGTTCGGTCGGCTTGCAGTGGACGGACAGCTCGCCCGAACGGTGACTGCCGGGGACGACCAATAGGCATCCGCTCTCCTCGTCGACGGGCACCATCGGCGCCCATACCGTGAGCGCGTCCGTGTCGTCGGCCTCGGTCTGGAACGCCCACAGGTCCTGGTGCCACAGGGTCTTAGAGATCATGCCGTTCGGCGAGCTCTGCACGGCCTCGGATAGGGAGTGCTCCGGCGGCTTGATGCGCGTGATGTGCAGGGGGCTGACCGCGATCTCGTCCCCGATGAACTGCTCGATGGCGTCCAGCAGGCGCGGACTCCGCAGCAGGTTGAACATCTGCGGGTGCAGGTACATGGGACGGTCTGCCGAAGTATAGGAATGGGAGACGTAGACGCTCAGATTGTCGAAGAACTCGTCGCCCGTGTCTGCCACGAACGCCGACAGCCGGTCGAGCGTGTTCTCTGCCGCGTACTTGTGCCGCAGCTTGCCCTCGGCGTACAGCCTCTCGATGAGACCGTCGAGCACCACGCCGTACTCCTCAATGAGCGGCTCGATGTCCTCCTCCACGTCGAGGACATCCCGCAGGACGGTGTACCCCTCTTCTCGTAGCTGCTCAGCCGCCCGCGTTTCCGTAAGAAGCATGAAAGCCCTGTCTCCCGTCGATTTCTGATAAAGAGTGTATGTGCGCGGTCACGTTCAGTCAAGGAGCGCGGCGCTCATGCGTATTCGCACCATCAACCGGTCGCCGTCGTGCCAGGGTTGGGGAGTTACGGCCCAGGTGAGGGTGTGGATGTCGGGGTCGAGGGTTGCGTCGTCGGTGTGAAGGGAGAGGGAGACGGAGCCGTCGAGGGCGATGAAGTCCACGACATGACCCGCAAGTCCCGTGTGCGGTGAGAGGGTCATCTTCGCCATGCCTGCCTCATATGAGATGCTGCTAAGGGTCGCGGACACGCCGTTGGCGTCAGTGAACGTTGTGGGCTTCAACATGCCGTTCGTGCTGTCGGCGGCTATGGTCGAGCCCACAGTCACAGGGTCGAAGAATAACTCGTGGAGCGTGCCATCCGGGGCGGTGACGGTAACGAAATGCTCTAAGGACCTCTTCAACTCCTCTGGGAATGCATCACAAGGAATGAATTGTGGTAGGCGACTCAAGTAGGAATACTTATATTCACTAGCAGGGAGAGGACGCCCTGTCGTGATAACGCCGGGCCACTCGGCAACGAATAGGTCTGTATCATTTTCTTCAAGCCAAAACTCACTGCGAGCGCTTACAGGTTGCACACGCCAAACTTCCGCGAACTCATCCTCAAATACCTGGCTACCCGAAGGTAATCCTGATCCTATGTCACTGTCGTAGCGCTGGTAAGGTTGTGCACCTTTCAGATTGTTTTGGACCACTCTTTCCTGCCAGTATTTGTCGGTTATGCACTCCCTGTACGCCTCAGTCCCATCTCCTTCGCGGATTTCCTGCTCGACTTCTTCGATCAGGGTCTTCAACTCGCCGAGATTTATCGTGGGGGTCGAAGATGCGCTGGGTACATCGGTCAAATATTGACGATTGTCGTCAACCGGCGACGAACTGTCCTGAGTATCAGCTATTGGCAGCCACTGTTTAGACTTTCTGCTGTCGAGCATGTATCCAGTTCGCCAACCGAGCCAATAACGGTCGGCCTGATTAACCCGAGGGAGCCATTTATGACTACTTTCCAAGAATACGATCGCCTCTCTGCTATCCCACTGGGTGTCCCGTTCAGCCAAGAGGTCCGGCCCATTGGCCTCCGCCTCCGTTGCCGTCGGATACGATTGACCACCGAATACGACGGCCGCCAAAGTCGTGCTACCCGTTCCTTTCAGGTATTCGTGCACGTCGAAAGTAAACTCGATTGAGCGGACGTGTCCATCGTTCATTGATTCATCTGTTTGCAAGGAGTCCCGAGTGTCGAACTGTTCTGTTGAGCTAGTAACTGAGTGCAAAGTCACCCTAGCTATCACATCCGCTCTGGCAATTCTCTCCTTCATCAACGATTGGCCGAAATCGGCAGAATAGCCAGTCACGATCGTCGATCGCTCTGGCACAGACTCGGAATCCTGCTCCGGTACCGCCTCGACGGTCGCGTCTACCAACTGAATCTGTCCCGCACTCGATTCTATTGGGGGCAATTCTTCGGCGACAGTATTCCGGCCGCAGGCCAATAGTCCTCCGACAACCACCAAGAACACAATGTATGTGATTACTCTGAGTGTCCTAATTGTAATTCCTCTTTCTTATCTTGCTATACTATGTGGTTGCCAACCATGCTCGTTACGGTACACTTGGCGCATCTCCGACGTCAGGCGCCACCTCACTGGAATGCTCTACCTGTTTGATCGGAGCGGATTCCCCCGTTGGCAAGGTTTCGCTAATGTGCGTCGGTTCGCCATGTTTGTCGCTGATCGAACAGCCCGCGACGACGAGAGCGAGTTTTCCTAGAATCACCGCAGCCACCGCATAGAATTGCCAAGACTTGAGCATCGAATAGTCCTCTAATTTCTGTGTGGACTCGTGATCAAAAACTACCTCGGCAACAAGGGGCGTAATTATCTTACATATTGTTGCAATACTCAACAGATGGTTTCCGAAATAGCACCACGCGCGCTCGCGGGAACTCGACCTCTAGGCCGAGCCATGCGGGCTATCAGGAGTGAGTTTCCGCTGGAGTTCAAGGTCGGAGGAATGCTGACTCTGTTCTAACGTACACACTGAGAAGGTGTCTACAGGGACGGCTATTCACCATTGAACCTGTCGAAGGCCGGTTTCGTGGTTCTACGGGCCTGCTGCACGATGGATTCAATGAATGAAGCCTTCGCGGCGTTGTAAGCCGGAGGATCGGACGCCAACCGGGCCATCAACTCGCGCTTCAGGTCTTCGTACTGTCGGGCCGCCTCAGGATGCATCCGCAGAAAATCTCGGAACAGTAGTTTTTCCAGCCAGAACTTACCTTCCCATTGAGTCAGGTGAAGGTTGAATCTGCGGGGCTCGGCCTTCCGTAAGTACAGGGTGCCCGGTACGGTTTCACCACGCCACTCATACCCCAGGCCTTCCAGAGTCTTTATCTCCCGCTGTGCGCCTTCTACCTTTGAGACGCCGACCATCAGGTCGATGATCGGCTTTGCCCCGAGTCTCGGAACTGCCGTGCTGCCTATATGCTCCACACGGTTGGCCGCAATGCCTGTGGCAGCCACTACAATAGCTTTCTCCTCCTCGTACTGGGCGGGCCATCTTTGGTCGTATTCCACAATCCTGTAGGACGGGCTCGCCAAGAATCCTGCCTCCTAGGAGTGATACTGTAGCCTGATCGGGCTGGTAGGATAGGGAAAGAGGTGCGTATGGTCAACGGGACGTTGAGCGACAGTCAACCTCACTATGTCTACCTCGCAGGCACTTTCAGTCCTTCCCGTGTTGAAGGGCACTGCCCAACCTGATAGAACTACGTCACACCATCTCGTATACATTGAGGCAACCATTGACACAGACGCACTTCACCCCGGAGCTGTTCGAGTTCCTGCTCGAGTTGCGGACGAATAACAACCGCGAGTGGTTCCAGGACAACAAGGGCCGGTACGAGCTACACGTCAAGGATCCGATTTTGCAGTTCATCCAGGACTTCGAGCCGAGCCTGCATTCGGTCAGCACGCGCTTCATCGCGGACGCGCGGGCCAACGGCGGCTCGATGTTTCGCATCTACCGCGACGTGCGGTTCTCGAAGGACAAGAGTCCGTACAAGACGCAGGCGGCGGTTCAATTCCGCCACGAGGCTGGAAAATCGGCCCACGCGCCCGGATTTTACCTGCACCTCGAGCCCGGCGAGGTCTTCGCCGGCGTCGGCATCTGGCATCCCGACTCGTCGTCGCTCGCCAAGATACGAACCGCCATCGCGTCGAACCCCGGCAAGTGGGAACGCGCCGCGAAGGACCCTGCATTCCTGAGCGAATACTCGATTGGCGGCGAGTCGCTCAAGCGCCCGCCCAAGGGCTTCGACCCGGACCACCAGTACATCGACGACCTCAAGCGCAAGGACCATATCGCTTCGGTCGAGTTCGAAGAGGGCGACGTGGTATCGCCAGACTTCCTAGACGACTTCGCGGACGTATGCCGCCAGGCGTCGCCCTACATGGAGTTCCTCACCACCTCACTCGGCCTGCCGTACTAAACCCCAACCGTCATGACTGCGTCACAACCCCTCGAATTCAGCACCATAGCAACAACCGGCCACCGTCATACCGGCGCGAAATCCCCTCTCCCGTCGTGGGAGAGGGCTAGGGTGAGGGTCTACGAGGCGGGCAAGCGAGAATACGGCACCACCACACCAATTCGGCATAACATCAAAATCAACCCCAGAGGTACACCTAAATGAAGATCACCGACTACGGAAACTCGTACGTCACCTGGACGGGCAACGTCGACCCGAACGACAACCGGAAGCCGGGACACATGCCATGGCCGAACACCGTCCGCATCCTCCTCGACTCGCGGTGCTGGATCTCGGACGAATCGGGCGATGTTCGCGAGTACAACATGCTCTCGCCGTGCCGCACGGAGTGGATGTACCGCTCGGACGTGCTCTGGCATCTGCCCAACTACGAGTTCGCTGGCATCTACTCCGACACCGAGTGGATGGCGGGGCACATCAAGGCGGGCGATGTCAACGAGTTCGGTGGAGACTGGCGAATAGCGTGTCCCATCGAGGGCAAGTTCAGCGAGCTCAAGACCGTCGTTCGGCACTACCCGAAGGTGCAGAAGCTCGACAACCACCGGCAGGTGGTGGAAGCCACCATGGACTACCTGCCGATCATAGCCCGCACGGAGGTTTGGAGCGACGACGGGAAGACACGCGCCACCGTCGAATACCCGGTCAAGACGATGAACGTCCAGATCGAACGCGGCAGGATGCAGGTGGACACGGGGCCCCTCATCTACCCCGACTTCCAGAGCGACGAGCAGTCGGAGCTTCGGAAGCTCCAGTTCGCGTTCGTCTGCTACAACACCGACGACGTGGCCGAGTTCGTCCTTCGCGGCCCGACCCCCGTGACCAGCGAGGGCCGCGAGGTGGCCGCCTACATCGACTACTCCGACATCCGGCGCGTGCCCATACAAAACACGTTCTACGCGGCGATGATCTAATGATGACGATCGATTCTCTCAAAGAGGTTAGCAGTGTCCCCAGCGACCGGAACAAGCTGCGGTCGGAAGACCGCGCCGTGCATGACTGGTACCGGTTCGTTCTATCGTTCCCGCCGCACTTAGTGCGAGACTATCTCGAACGGCTGGGCGTTAGCGCCTCCGATACGGTTCTCGATCCCTTTTGCGGAACGGGCACAACGTTGGTGGAGTGCAAGAAGCTCGACATTGCAAGTGTGGGTATCGAGTCGAACCCGATGGCCCATTTCGCAAGCTCCGTGAAGGTCGATTGGTCGGTCGACGCCTCCGCGCTTTTGGAATATGCGGAAGAGATAGCGGTATCGACACGAGAGATACTCGATCGTGACGGAAGCAACGAGTGGGTCGGACTTCCGCTGCTGACCACGAACGGGAATACGCAATCTCGGATGCGACAGCTTGGCCCCGAGCAGTCGAAGCTCTTGTTGAAGAATTCGATCAGTCCGATACCTCTGCACAAGACGCTTGTCCTCTTAGAGGAGATCAACCGGCATGGCGAACCACAGCTACGCCAATACGGACGACTCGCACTCGCGAAGGCACTTACTCACCGCATCGGTAATTTGAAGTTCGGCCCTGAGGTTGGGCTGGGTCGAATCAAGGACGATGCCCCGGTCGTGGAGGCATGGCTCGACGGCATGAGTGCGATCGCCCACGATATCGGCCTCGTAAGAGAAAAGGCACAGGTGCCCGCGCAGGTTCACAAGGCGGACTCGCGGGAGTCAGATCGGGTGCTAAAGCCCAATTCGGTCGACGCGGTGATAACGTCTCCCCCATACCCGAACGAAAAGGACTACACGCGCACAACGCGATTAGAGTCGGTAGTCCTCGGACTGATACGCGACAGACGGGAACTGCGGTCGCTGAAGCAGGACCTGATCCGGTCCAACACCAGGGGTGTGTACAAGGCCGACACTGACGATCAGGAGGTCGTTGACCATCCCGCGATACAGGAAATTGCCGAGGCCATTGAGCGACGGAGAGTCGAACTGGGTAAGACTTCCGGGTTTGAGCGTCTCTATCCTCGTGTCACACAACTGTACTTCGGCGGAATGGCGAGACATCTAGCCTCCCTGCGGCCGGTTCTACGACCCAGCGCAAAGCTCGCCTACGTGGTCGGCGATCAGGCATCGTATCTGAGAGTCATGATCCGCACGGGGCAAATCCTCGCTGACCTAGCTCAGTCGCTTGACTATCGCGTCGTAGACATCGACCTATTTCGCACGAGGCTCTCAACCGTAACGGGTGAGCAGCTCCGCGAAGAGGTCGTTGTGCTGGAATGGCAAGGTAACCAAGAGAAGCAAGGAGCGACCTAATTCCAACTTCGAACCGCTATTCGGCAATCATCGAGGCGATTTTCCACGCGAAACATAAGCATGGACAGCGTGACGTGCCCTTCGAACGAGGTGACATTGCTACCTTCGCATCAAGTTTGGATATCGATCTGCCCAAGAACCTCGGCGACCTCATCTATAGCTTTCGATACAGGACGGAACTCCCGGCCAGCATTCTCGCTGCAGCGCCAGAAGGCGAAACGTGGATCATCAGACCCGCGGGGCGTGGCAAGTACCGATTCGTCTTGGTCACGGACATTCCGCTCGCTCCCAACCCAAGCCTCACGGTTACCAAGATACCTGACGCGACTCCCGGAATAATCTCCAAATACTCCTTCAGCGACGAACAAGCCCTGCTAGCCCGCGTCCGTTACAACCGCCTGATCGATGTGTTCTTGGGCATCGCCTGCTACTCGCTGCAGAACCACTTGCGGACGACTGTCACTGGCATGGGCCAAGTAGAGACGGATGAGATATACGTTGGTGTGGACAAGAGCGGCTCACACTACGTGGTACCCGTGCAGGCTAAGGGAGGCAACGACAAGCTCAGCCGTGTCCAGATTGAGCAAGACATCGCCGTTTGTGCGGAAAAACTGCCGTCTCTTATCTGTCGACCCGTTGGAGCACAATTCATGAAGGACGAGCTAATAGCCCTCTTCGAGTTCGAGCAACAGGGCGACGACATTAGAGTAGCCTCGGAGAAACACTACCAGCTTGTGCCGCCGGAGGCCGTAACTGAAGAAGATTTACTCGGATATCGGCAACGGCTGGCAGACAGGACTTGAGGGGTTTGGACAAAGCTACCATCCCACCCAACATCGACGGCCTCTACGTCATCGTAGGCCCCGACGCCACGCGCGGACGTCCCGTCGTGGAGGTCGCGGAGGCCGCACTGCGCGGCGGGGCGCGTGTCCTGCAACTGAGGGACAAGTCGGGAGACCGAGGCGACGTCCTGCCAGTGGCCATCAGGCTGCGAGAGCTGTGCCGCGACCACGATGCCCTGTTCTTCGTGAACGACGACATCGCCCTCGGATTCGCGAGCGACGCGGACGGCGTCCATCTGGGACAGTCGGACCTACCGGTGGACGTTGCGCGACGTATCCTCGCCCCCGACAAGCTGATCGGCCGCTCCAACAACACTGACGCGGAGGTCGAGGAGTCGGTAGCGATGGGAGTAGACTACGTCGCAGTGGGCGCGACGTTCCCGACGACCACCGTCGGCAAGGGCGCTCGTCCTGCCATCGGTCTCGACGGCATCAGGCGCGCTCGCGACCTGACGACGCTGCCGCTTGTAGCCATCGGAGGCATCAACGAGAGCAACGTCGCGGACGTTGTCAGGGCGGGGGCCGACTGCGTGGCCGTCATCAGCGCGGTTACGATGGCCGACGACCCGGAAGCCGCCGCGCGACGACTGGTCGACGCAATTGAGACCGCAAGGAGCTGACCCTGAACACCTCACCTGACCGAAAGAACGAGCTTCACGCAATAGCAGACTCCGCATCGCAGGAGTTCGCGACCACCCACGCCGACCGTGAGCAGGGACTTCGCCTCTCGCGGGAGATCGTCCGCAACTCGGCCAACTCGATCCGCGCCACCCACCGCGGCGAGCACGACCTGGCGCGAACGCTCCTCATCGAAGTGAGGAAGCTCGCAGAGAAGGCCATCGTGCTCCGCGACCAGCAGCCCCGCGTGTACTACGGCGGCTACATCGAAGACTCCCTGAAGGAGTACACCGAGGCCGCCGTCACGCTCGCCCTCATTGAGGGCCGCCCCATGCCGACGGCCGACGAGCTTGGCATCGGAGCCGCGCCGTACCTGGGCGGCCTGGCAGACACCGTCGGCGAGTTGCGGCGATTCATCCTCGATGCCCTCCGCATCGACGATTTCTCGCGCTGCGAGGAGCTCCTCGACGTCATGGACGAAATCTACACCGTCCTCGTCACGATGGACTACCCCGACGCCGTGACGCGAGGCCTGCGACGAAGCACCGACATGGTGCGCGGCATCCTCGAACGCACCCGCGGCGACCTCACCGTCGCGCTCCGGCAGCAACGGCTGGAAGAGCGTCTCGCCGAGGCCCGGGAACGTTTCGACTAGAACCCGCTTCAGATGAGTAGCTATAGATGAGCATGAGCAACGGCATGCGACCGGTGCATCCCGGCGAGGTATTGGGCGAGGAGCTTCAGGAGCTTGGTATGTCAGCCATTGCGTTGGCCGTCGAATTGGGTGTGCCCACCAACCGGATTACTGCGATCTTGAAGGGTCAACGCGGAATCACCGCCGATACGGCCCTGCGTTTGTCTCGCTATCTTGGTACCACACCGCAACTCTGGCTGAACCTGCAACAGACCTTCGAACTGCGCACAGCGGAAATCGAATCTGGAAAGGATATCGCGGAACGAGTGCGACCTCGAGAGATGGCGCAAGCTGCAGGCAACCGGTCCGAGTAGACATTGCCCATAATCGCCCTCTCCTCCAAGCCATCGTGAAGCTGAAGGCTTCCCCCATACTCGATACGGGGCGAACGTGGGGATGGGCCGTACACAAGCCGCCCTTCCCTTGAATGCCATTCACGGCTATGGTACTTTTACGGCGCTTCCTAACGTAGGCAGAGCATACGAAGTCTTCCCGTCGCTGGGGAGGCTTTTTCATGGGGGGACTACATGCAGGAAATCATATTTGTAGCAATCGGCGCGGCCGTCATCGGGCTCCTGTTCGCCGTGTACCTGACCGCAACCATCCTGCGGGAGGACGAGGGTAACGAGCGGGTGCGCTTCATCGGCGACGCGATCCGGCAGGGCTCGGCCGCCTTCCTCAAGCGCGAGTACGGCGTTCTCGCGATCTTCGTGGTCGTGGTCGTCGTCATCCTCGCACTGTTCATCGACTACGACATTCTGGGCAAGATCGAGGGTAGCGAGAGCGGCGTCCCTTCGACGGCCATCGCCTATCTGATCGGCGCAGTCGGCTCGGCGCTGGCCGGGTACATCGGCATGAGCATTGCAGTGCGCGCCAACACACGCACGACGGTCAAGGCGCAGGAAGGACTCAACCCCGCCCTCCGTCTGGCCTTCAACAGCGGCGCGGTCATGGGGCTGACGGTCGTCGGCATCGGACTGCTCGGCGTGGCAATCCTGTACTGGATATTCCGTGACTTTCAGATCGTCGCGGGCTTCGGCATGGGAGCCTCGTCCATCGCCCTATTCGCGAGGGTGGGCGGCGGCATCTACACCAAGGCTGCCGACGTTGGAGCGGACCTGGTGGGCAAGGTCGAGGCTGGAATCCCTGAAGACGATCCCCGCAACCCCGCAACCATCGCTGACAACGTGGGCGACAACGTAGGCGACGTGGCGGGCATGGGCGCGGACCTCTTCGAGTCGTACGTCGGCTCCATCATCGCGACCCTCGCGCTGGCGGCAACAGGCGGCGCTCTGCTCGCGGAGAAGGGCCTGATTACGCTGAACGCGGACTTGGCCGACTCAAAGAACTTCGACCATGAGCTGTTCATGCTGCCAATTCTCGTGGCGTCAGTGGGCATCATCTCATCCATCGTCGGAACGTTCCTCATACGCGCCCCGGAGGGTGCTCATATGGGCCGACTCCTCTGGGCGCTTCGCACGGGCATCTTCTCATCCGGCGCGCTGGTGCTGATCGCAGTCGGCGTGCTGATACCCATCCTCGACCTGCCATTCCAGCTGTTCTGGGTGATACTCATCGGCCTCGTGGCCGGGCAGATCATCGGGACGGCCTCGGAGGTCGCGACATCCTACGAGTACAGTTTCACCCGTTCGATTGCGGCGCAGTCGGAGACGGGCCCGGCGACGGTCATCATCAGCGGGCTCGGTCTTGGGATGCTGAGTACACTCGTGCCCGCCATCGTTGTCGTGATAGCCATGTGGCTGACCAACGACCTCGCGGGCACCTACGGCGTCGCGCTGGCAGCCGTGGGGATGCTCTCCACGCTCGGAATCACCCTCGCAACCGACGCCTACGGCCCCGTGGCCGACAACGCGGGCGGCATCGCCGAGCAGGCGGGCCTCGACCCTGAGGTCCGGGAGCGCACGGACGCGCTGGACTCGCTCGGCAACACGACTGCGGCCACCGGCAAAGGCTTCGCCATCGGGTCGGCGGTGTTGACCGCACTCGCCCTGATGGCGGCTTACTCGGAAGTCTCTGGAGTGAGCGTGTTCAACCTCACGGACGTGAAGGTGCTCATGGGCGTCCTGCTCGGCAGCCTCATGCCCTTCCTCTTCGCCGCGCTCACGATGCAGGCGGTCGGACGGGCCGCGGGCGCAATGGTGCAGGAGGTGCGACGGCAGTTCCGCGAGATCGCCGGACTCATGGAGGGCGAGGCCGAGGCGGACTACGCGCGGGCCGTCGATATCAGCACGCGAGGCGCTATGCGTGAGATGATCCTGCCCGGGCTGATCGCCATCATCGCCCCCGTCGCCGTCGGGGCCATTCTTGGCGCTGAGGCGCTGGGCGGACTCCTAATCGGCTCGATCGCCACCGGCTTCCTGCTGGCCATCATGATGGCGAACGCGGGCGGCGCGTGGGACAACGCCAAGAAATACGTCGAGGCGGGCGCACACGGCGGCAAGGGCACCAAACAACACGAGGCCGTCGTAGTCGGCGACACCGTCGGCGACCCGTTCAAGGACACGTCCGGCCCTGCCCTCAACATTCTCATCAAGCTCATGTCCATAGTCGCCCTCGTCTTCGCGCCACTGTTCCTGTAGGTGGGTATGTCGGTTCTCATCCGTAGGGGCAGGTTTCAAACCTGCCCCTACCTGTATGTAGGCGGATTCAGTCGACGCAGGAGGTTGATATGCCAACGGTATCGGAACGCGATCTTCACGATGTGGACAGGCTGATCCTCATGGAGAAATGGTGTTCCGTACCCCCTTCAACTCTCACCGCCGGATAAGATACCGAGAAGCCTACCCCCCAATTTGACGCACAAGAACACATGGCCTACGATACGTCCGTCGCAGGAACGGTTTACCACCGGCGCGTCCCGACGCGCGAAACCGCGAGAGACAAATTGAGAATGACACCAAAGAAATTCTAGCCATGCGGAATTCTTCTCAAAGTGTCTCACGACACCGTCGTTTGCCGGGAGCACGTCGCGGAAACAGCTTCAAACGACCCGCACAGACGGGCGAAACGGAGCGAGACAAAATGAGAACGGGCAAAAAAAGGGGAATCCGGTGGAGTCTCAAACCGTCTCACACCAATCCTCAGCCATTCCGCTAGAGTATCGACGACGCACCGCCCAGGAGGTTGATATGCCAACAATATCGGAACGCAATCTTCACGACGTGGTCAGGCGAATCCTCGACGCGGCAGGGGCGAGCGCGGAAAACGCCTCCCGAATGGCCGACGCGCTGGTGAAGTCCAACGTGCGCGGCGTCGACACGCACGGCGTGTTCCACCTCGCGGGGTACGTCAAGGCCGTCCAGGACGGCAAGCTCGACGCCACGGCCAGCCCGTCCATCGTGCGCGAGACGCCGAACACGGCGCTTGTGGATGGCAACCGCACGTTCGGCCACGTCGCCGCGAAGTTCGCCACAGACGTTGCCGTTCGGAAGGCCAAGGAGAACGATGTTGCCGTCGTGGGACTGGTCCGCTCGGAGCACATCGGACGGCTAGGCGAGTACGCCGAAATTGCGGCGGACGAGGGTGTGGTAGCCATCGTCTGCGGCGCCGGTTACTCGCTGCTGGGAAGCAAAGTAGCGGCCCCCTACGGTGGGAGCAAAGGCCTCCTTAGCTCGAACCCGATAGCGATCGGTTTTCCCGGAGGCGAAGAGCCGGCGATGGTCTTCGACTACGCCACGACGGCGATGGCGAACTCGAAGATGAACCTCTACAAGATGCGAAACGAGGAGCTCCCTGCAAACACCGTAATCGACAAGGACGGGTACCCGACGACCAACCCCCTTGCCGTGCAGGAAGGAGGATTCCTCCTCCCGTTCGGCGGTCACAAGGGGTTTGCGCTCATGATGGCCGTCGAGTTCCTCGGGCAGGTGCTGGTCGGCTCGGACACGGTCGAGGACGATGGCATGGGCACGCCTGCAATGATACGACAGGGGGTCTCGATCATCGCCATTCGCGCAGGCGTTTTTCGTCCGGATGCCGATTTCAAGCGACGGTCCGACGAGATTCTCAGAGAGGTCAGGAGCGTGCCGCCCGCGCCGGGATTCAAGCAGGTAATGGCGCCCGGCGACCCGGAGAACCGTGCCCAGGCGCTGCGCTCGGCGGAGGGCATTCCTATCCCCGATCAGGTCTGGCAGTCGATAGTCGAGGCCGGCGAGTCGGTGGGGGTGGTGGTTTCGATATCGAAGGATGTTGGACGTACACCAGTCACAAAGACAGAGCAATGTTTGCAGATGTTGATGCGTAAGCTCAGTGACGCCGAGTCATCGGGCGCATCATACATAGACGTCCGAGCTGGCGATTTCCATCAAGAGGTTTGGGGGTTGGGCAGTCATTCGGGCTCCAAGAACAGAATGCCCATTGTCAGCAGGGCTATGGGGAAGCTTAAGCTGGACAAGGACGAGTATCTTTATCGACCTCCAAGTGGGATGGGTGCCAATCTACAGATACGATACCTGCTTCCCCGGTGATCAGAGGGCCAATTCAGGCAACGAATGAGATGTTGCCGACTCAACTACGAACTAGAGGCGTCTGATTTCGCCGCCGAAACCTTGAGCGTCTTCAGCCTGCGTCCGACGGTTGAGACGACCTCGATGGTCAAGCCGTCGTGGGTCACCGTCTCGCCGATGGTGGGTATCTTGCCGAGCCGCTGGTAGACCAGTCCGCCGAGGGTGTCGAAGCCGTCGGCCTCGACAACCACGTCGAGGCGCTCGCGGAGATCGTCCAAGCTCGCGCGGGCGTCCATGATGTACTCGTTCTCCGCGATCTTCTCGATCTCCGGCTCGCCATAGTCGAACTCGTCCTGGATCTCCCCGACGATCTCCTCGAGCAGATCCTCGATGGTGACGATGCCCTCGGCCCCGCCGTACTCGTCGATGACGATGGCGATGTGAACACGTCGCTCCTGGAACTCGGTGAGCAGCTCTTCGAGGGTCTTCGTCTCCGGGATGTAGAGGGGTTCCCGCAGCATTTCCTCCGTCAGCATGGTGGAATCATCCGACGGGTCATTGAGAATCTTGAGAAGGTCACGCGCGTATATGAGGCCCTCGATGTGGTCGAGTTCGTCGCGGTAGACCGGCAGGCGGCTGTGTCCCGACTCGATCATGCGGTCGACGACATCTGAAATCGGAGTGGCAACCTCGACAGCCTCCACGTCGACGCGCGGCACCATGATCTCGCGGGCGATGGTCGAATCAAGCTCCACGACGCCGCGGATCATCCGCACCTCGAACTCTTCGAGAGGCTCGCCCTCGTTGTCGACCGTCATGTTGAGGTCGGAGGCCAGCGCGTCGGCTTGCGAAGCTGCCCCCGTTGCTCCGTTGCCGTTCGCATCGGCGCTCATGCGATTGAGCGCGAGCCGAACACCACCCACGAGCGCAAGGCCCGCGAGGGCCACGACCGTGACCGCGAACCAGTTCCCGTTCCACAAGAGGACGGCGAACGACGCGCTCGATAGGACGGCGGCGGCAACGACGACGTTCTTGACGATAGAGAGACCGAGCGCAGCCCCCATGGGAAGGCGGTCGAGCATTCGGAGCATCGGGGAGCGAGGAGAGCGAGGGGCGACGGCCTGCTGTAGCCGTTCGAGGCGCTCGGCCTCGGCAAGGCCGACCTCGGCGAGCACCGCGAGAACGTAGGCGGCCAGGGAGATCGCCACGATGGCGAGCGGTATTAAGCTGCTACTGTCAGGGTCCAATGTTCTCGACTCTCCACCCTATGAAGAGTCTCCTCCTCCGTCGCTCTTGCGTTTGTTCTTCGGTATTAGTTTAGCTGGGACGCCGACGGCCATCGCATCCGGCGGCACGTCTTTGGTCACAACGGCCCCGGCGGCGGTCTGAGCGCCCTCCCCGACGTCAACAGGGGCTACTAACATGGTATCGCATCCGATGAAGGCCCCGTCGCCGATGCGGGTGGGCAGCTTGCTCACGCCATCGTAGTTGACCGTCACGGTCCCCGCTCCAATGTTAACGTCTTCACCTACCTGAGCGTCACCGAGGTAGCTGAAGTGGGCGGACTTCGAGTTCCGCCCGACGCTGCTGCGGTTGACCTCGGCGAAGTTTCCGAGCACAACTCCTTCGGCGAGACGTGAGCCCGGGCGAATGTGGGTGAACGGCCCGACGCTCACTCGTGCTTTGAGCTCAGAGCCTTCGACGACGGACGACCAGACGCGGCACTCGCTGCCGATTCGAGCATCGTCGATGATGGAGTTCGGGCCGATCACGCACCTGTCAGCGACCTTCGACGCGCCTGCTATGTGGGTGTTCGGCAGAACGGTCGTGTCCTCTCCGAGCGATACGTCGGAGTCGATGTAGACCGTCGAGGGAGCGGGCATGGTCACTCCGCTTCTCATCCAGTGGAGCCGGATTCTTTCTCGCAGGATAGACTCGGCCTCGGAGAGCTGGACTCGGTCGTTGATGCCGAGCGCCTCGGCGGGATCACAGGTCTCGATGGACTCCGGGGGCGTTCCCTGCCGCACGGCATTGGCCACGACCGCCGGGAGATAGTATTCGCCGCCGTCCGATATGCTCACGTTCTCCAGTGCGTCCCAAAGCCACGGCCCGTTGAAGCAGTACGACCCGACGTTGACTTCGGTGATCGCGTTGGTTCGCTCGTCCGCGTCCCGCTCCTCGACGATTTGTAGTATCGCGCCATCGGAGTCGCGGACCACTTTTGCCAGACCGGGGATATCGCAGTGGGCAGTCAAAAACGTGGCGCGGGCACCCTGCGATTCGTGACGTTCAAGCAAGCTGCGGAGCGTCTCTGGGCGGATGAGCGGCACATCGCCGTTCAGCACGGCCACGGTCTCTACGTCGCGAAGGAGGTCTCTCGCCTGCAGCACGGCGTGCCCGGTACCAAGCATTTCGACCTGCACGGCATACTCGACGGTGTCGCCGAGGAGGTCCCGGACGGGGTCGTGGTTGGCGGGGGAGACGATGACGACGATCCGGTCGTACCCGGCCTCTTTCGCGGCGTCCACGACGTGCCGCACCAGTTCCTTCCCGCAGATCTTGTGAAGGACCTTGGAGAGCCCGGACCTCATACGGACGCCCTTGCCGGCGGCGAGAATGACTGCGGCCTTGGTTGACATCACCCTAAGAAACGACAAACGCCCGACGCGCAATCGAGATGTTGCGCCAGGCGCGCTGCGCGGCTATGGTCTTGCGTCTGTCCCCTTCGTCGTCCACCGTTGGGGCAATGCTACCACCGCCCGCTAGGGCGGGTCAACCGAGATACGAAGCTAAGAAGCTGTACCGGCTTGGTCGGTGTGCTTCTCCCAAACACCAAATCAGCCATCCCCGTCATTCCGGCGGAGGCCGGAATCCAGAGGGGCCCGGGTGGGGCCAACACTCCAATGAGTACCACCGACTAGTGTCCCGAATTGCAAGTTCCTTATATTGATGTGATATACGCTAGACCTGATCTTCGTGGTTCGACAAGCTCACCACGAACGTATTGTGATTATCTCGTTCGCCCTGAGCCCGTCGAAGGGCGCTCTTGAATTATGCGGTGAACTTACAATTCGGGACACTAGACTGATACAGGCTCCGAAGTTACACATTGCAGCGAGAGGATTACGTAGGGCGCGGGACGAGGCAAGGTGTCCGGAGATAAACGGCTGCTCGCCCTGGGCTACCCAGTGGACTCCGTGGCGGCGTAGGGGTCGGCGGCGTCGCGGAGGCCGTCACCAACGAAGTTGAGCGTTACGACGGTGACGAAGACGAAGGCCGCCGGGAGCAGGAGCCATGGAGCCAAGGCCACGGACTGGAGATTCTGAGCCTCGACGAGAAGCACTCCCCAGCTGATCGCGGGCTGGCGCATACCCAGTCCCAGAAAGCTGAGGGAGGTCTCGGCGATAATCATGCCGGGGATGGCCAGGGTGGTGGTGGCGATAATGTGACTGATGAATGAGGGCACCATGTGTCTGAATATGAGGGTTAGCTGACCGGTGCTGTAGAGTCGCGCTGCCATGACAAAGTCGTCCTCGCGCAGGGCGAGGAAGCGACCCCTCGTCTCCCTTGCCAGGCCGGTCCACCCCATGACGGACAGAATGACCGTAATGGCGAAGTAGACGCGCACGACTGACCAGTCCGCGGGAATAGCGGCGGATAGGGTCAGCCAGAGCGGTATGGACGGAATGGATAGCAGAAGCTCGATGAGCCGCTGAATGAGCAGATCGACTACGCCGCCGAATAGACCAGAGATGCCACCGATCAGGACACCTAGGAACAAGCTGATAGTGACGCCGACGAGGCCAACAGTCAACGATATCCTGGCCCCGTAGGCGATTCTGGACCACATGTCGCGGCCCATCCGATCCGCCCCTAAGATGTAGAAGGGAACGTCGTCCTCCGCTCCCATCAGGTGGATGTTTGTCCTGAACACACCGAGCAACTTGTATTCGTGTCCCCGGACGAAGAAGTTGACCCGATGTCGAACGGACTTATCGACCTCGTGTACCATCCTGTAGGTCTCAGGGTTGCGGTGGCTCTTGACGCCGTGGACGTATGGCGCGAATTTCCAGCCGTCGAACGGACGGACTATCTGAGGGCCGAGGTAAATATGGTCGAGGTGGCGCTCGTACGGGTCATGGGTCGAGAGGAAGTCCCCAAATCCCGCTATGAAGTAGAGAAGAAGCACAATAATAGATGAACCGGTGGCGACACGATGCCTCCTGAACCGCCTCCACATAAGACGGAACTGGGAAGCGGTGTAGATATCCTCACCGGTTCGAGTCGTCTGCAGCACTTCCGGCGTCGTTGCCATAGCGACCCCTATCCTTGCGCGCCGCCGAAGCGAATGCGGGGGTCGGCCCATGCGAGGAGAATGTCCGAGACGAGGGTGCCGACGATGGTGAGGAAGCTCAGGACGAGAAGGATCGACCCTGCCATGTACATGTCCTGACCGCGCAGGGCCTCCAAGAGCAACGGGCCGATTGTCGGAAGGCCCAGGACCACCGCGATGATGAGGCTGCCCGAAAAGAGCGAGGGGAGCGTCCAGCCGACGACGCTGATGAAGGGATTGAGCGCTATCCGCGTCGGGTACTTGACGACAACCTTAAGGTTGCCGGTGCCCCTGCTGCGCGCCGCCTCGACGTAGGGTTTGTCCAACTCATCGAGCAGGTTGGCGCGCACGATTCTTGTAAGGCGCGCCGTCCCGTCGGTGCCGACGATTATCATGGGCACCCAGAGGTGCTTTAGGAGATCTATGACCCGCCCGAAGCTCCACGGAGCGTCGATGTACTCCCTTGAGAAGAGACCGCCCAACGGCTGATGCCATATCGTAAAGACGAGCCATAAGGCCACGAGGGCGATCATGAAGTTGGGCGTTCCGATGCCGAAGTACGACAGGAATGTGAAGATATAGTCGATCCAAGAGTATTGTTTAACGGCGGAGATAATCCCGATGGGGAGGGCGAGGGTCCAGGTAAAGAGAACGGTGAATACCGATAAGATGAGGGTGTTCGTCAGCCTTGCGTTGATAAGCTCGTTTACGGGAAGTCGATAGATAAAGGAGAGGCCGAGGTCCCAGGTGACAACGCCGCGAAGCCACTTGAGGTACTGGACGTAGATCGGCTGATCGAGGCCGTAGCGTTTGCGAAGGAACTCCAACTCGGCTTCGTTCACTTCCTCACCGAAGGATGCGGGGCCGGTACCACCCGACGCTCCGAGCGCAATCATGGCCGCGTAGTCGTCTATGAAGTCCCCCGGCGGAAGCTGAATCAGCACGAACGTCAGAACCGAGATGAAGAAGAGCATCGGAATGAAGATCGCCAGACGACGGATTATGAAGGCAAGCAAAATATCACCAGGCGATTGGATTGGCGGGCGACTCGCCCTGGGGAGCCTGAGGCCATTGCAAGGTACTTGATTCTAACAATTGACGGCGAACTCCCCGACGCTGCACCTTCGACGCCCTGCCCGCCCAAGCCTTGCCGACGGCGATTGGCAAGGAACAAAGGCGGGCAGCGGTGAAGCCCGATGGCTTACGGTACCGCTACCCGCCTCCGTATTCGTTTCTAACAACCGTCCGCTGAACCGACTACTCCTAGAATCCGCCCTCTCTCCTGTGTTCCGACTTGTACCACATTTGCTCGGGGAATGTCACGGCGTAGTACCGGTTGATGAAGCTGGCGACCCAGCGGTCCGGAACGTTCGCCAGGTCGTTGTGCGCGACGTAGATCTGAGGCCAGTTCCCGAGGAGGGCAAGCTGCCACTGCTCGGTAGCATGTCGTTTCAGGATCTCCTGGCCGTACATGGCCCTCTCGTCGTCGGTCTCGGCGGCCGCTCCGTCCACGTGGAGGTTGATTAGTTCCTTTAGGTCCTCGGTTGGCTCGATTCCCTCGACCCCACCCGACTCGTGCCATTTCGCAAACTCAGCGCCCATGTTGTTGACGAGCTTGTGGTCGACCGGCGCGGTGTGCGAAGGCACGGAGAAGATGAACGGCGAGTTGCTGATCATGCCGCCGGCGAACATCATCGTGTTGTCGGACGACTTCGCATAGGTCACCGCCCGCTCGTAGGCGTTGCAGGTCGACTTGAGACCGACAGCCTCCCAGCCGCTGATGATGATCTCGGTAGTGTCGCTGCACCTCGTAGTCATGAACAAGAGATGCGGGCGGTATCCGTCCTCTTCGATACGGAACCCCTCGCTGTCCCTTCTGTTAAGGCCGATCTTGTCGAGAAGCTCGTTCGCCTTGTCGGGGCTGTACTCGGTATTGAGGTACTTGAACTCGTCACCGGGGTAGTACGGGTGATCGGCCTGTGGCACGGGATTCATCTTCTCTGCGAGACCGAGGAACTGGATCTCATTGATCGCGTCCCTGTCTATCGCAAGACCCAGCGCAAGCCGGAATTCCTTGTTCCTGATCCACTTACCTTCACGCCCCTGGTACGACTGGTTCATATTGACGGTTTGAGCCCCACCCGGGAAGAAGGCCTGGATAACCCGGTAGTCGCCACTGACCTCGTTCTCCTTGAGGATGGGGTACTTGGCGACGCCAATGCCGCAGCTTCTGTCAAAGTCGATGTTGCCCGCGAGCACTTCCAGAATCGCGACTTCGGGGTCGGGCTGGTTCGTCCACTCGATCCGGTCGATGTACGGAAGCTGGTTGCCCTCGGGATCCACGGCATAGTAGTACGGGTTCCGCTCAGCGATCCACTTCTGGTCGGTCATCTTGCTTCTGAGCATCCACGGCCTCATGGTTGGCCGGTCCGGATTCAGGACGATTTCATCCTTCGCTTGGAACAGCTCGATCCAGTTGGAGAAGCCTTCCGCTTCGGCAAGCTCGTTGGCTTTCGGGTTGTACGTGATATGGAAATTCTTGAGGTAGTGCTTGGGCGCCCAGAGTGTCTGCTCGAGTGAGCGAGCACGGTTCAACTGCGCCGCTACATCCGGGAAGTCCGCGAACGGATGCTTAAAACGGAACTGTATCGTGGTGTCATCAAGAACTTCGAACTGCACGACTGCTTTTTCCACCCCGGTCACCAACTTCGACGGTTTCGCCGGCATGAGGTCGTCGTTCAAGATGACGTCCTCGTACTCGAAGAGGAAGTCCTCCATCGTGAAGGGCGCGCCGTCAGACCACTTTAGCCCCTCGCGGATTTTGAACGTCCATACCCGGTTGTCCTCCGAGGACCACCACGCCTTGGCGATCGACGGTATGAGGGTCCTGCCGTCCTGAGCGAAGCGGTTCATCCCCTCAGGCGAGATGTAGCCGTACGTCCAGTGGTCCGAGGACCGGTGGCAGCGTCGCATCGTTCCACCGTATTGACCGATCTGGGCTTCGCGCCCTGAAGGCGGCATGACTACCGGATCAACCGGAAGTCGGTCTTCCACGGGCGGCAGCTCGTTGTTCGCTACCATTGCCGCTAGCATTGGCGCTTCTTTGTAGGTTGTGATATTTGCAAGCGCGAGTTCCTGGGCCTCTTCAGCCGCCATCCTGGCCGCCTCGGCTGCGGCCGCCACAACTTGCAAGGCCTCCTCGGTTGCCTGCATCGAAGCAGCCACGATCCGCTGCACGTCTTCAGAGGTCAGGCGGCCCTCGGTGGCCTTGCCGACGGAGTCTGAAATCGTGGCCTGCAGGTCGCCCATGGTCGGGGAACCTGCCGTGGCAGCCTGAACGGCGGCCTCGACCATCTGCCGTATCTCTTCGGCGCTCGTGCCCCTCGGCACGGCCTGCTGGACGGCCTGCTGGATCAGAGGCCTCAGCTCGTCTGCGTTCACCGTCGGCGCGGGCAGATTGCTGATCGACTCAGCGACGATTGACCGGACCTCGGCGGCGGACAACTGCCCCTGCGACGCGCGCTGGACAGCCGCTTCGACTTCGGCGGCAGTCACTCCCGGCTGGGCAGAAGCGGCAACCGCATCTTGAACGAGCTTCTGGATTTCCGCGGCGCTGGCCCCCTGAGGCACCGACGCGATCGCCTTGCTCACTGCCTGATCGAGCAGGCTGGAAATGTCGGGGGTCGGGGCCGGCTGGGACACAGTCTCCGGCTCATCACCGCCGCACGCCAGGACGAATCCGAACATCGTCACTACGAAAACAATCGGGAATAAAAGCTTCCTCTGCATCATTCGTAACCTCCTTGTGTCTTCTTCGTACCTCTCCACAGCCTCTCTACGTCTCGCTAGAGAGGCTTATGTATCACAACGCCTTCTTTGGTGTCAACGCGCGGACACGTGGACAAGACCCTCGGGCCCACCAAGGCTATGCCTCCAACTGAGCTAGTTCGTACAGGATATTCGGCGCCACCCGGCCTTGCGCCGATAGCAAGCGCCCCGACCGGTCCAGGTCGTCAAAGAGCAGCTTCGTCGCAGGGGCCAGCACGTCTCGAATCCGCTCGTCGCCACTGATTCGCCATGCATAGCAGAGCCCCGTGATCATCTGGCCCATATCCTCCGACTTGAGACCTGAGTTGGGACAGGTCGTGTACTGGAAGCCGTTCCCCTTCCACAGGACATCGACCAGCCAGCCAGCGCCACGAATGATCGACTCGGCAACTCGCGGGTCGCCCGTCACCTGGTGGTGGAACTTCAACCCGACGAGCAAGATGCCCACCATGAATCCCGCATTGCCCATGTGTCGCGGAGGGTGCTCGCACATGCAGTGGCCGAACGCGAGCATGCGCTTCCACGCTCCCTCCTCCGTCTGGCGGTCGAGAGTGCGCTCGACGATGATGTGGGCCGCGTTGAGATAGAAGGGATCGCCCGTCGCCCGGTACATCTCCATCGTGAGGATGAGGTGCCAGCCGTTGTTGCGGCAGTTCGTGAAATCATAGTTGCGAGTGTGCTCGCCGCCGTACCTGTCCGCGACCTCGACGGCGGTCTTAAACGAACGCCGGTCCCCCGTCAGGAAGTAGTGCAGGAGAAATCCGTCTATCCACGTGTGGCTGACGGTGAACGTGCCCCAGGGGACTCCTCCGGACTGCGAGCGCTTCTTGAAGCCTTCGTCGTCCAGCGTGACGGCGGGCGCGGCGCGGTCTTCATAGGAGTAATACTCTCCTACGTGTCCGATGCTGTGCCGATAGACACCACCTATCCTCCCAGGGTCCGATGAGACGTGGCAGGTGTCGACGTCCCTGTGATGAACGCTTGCGCGACAGGCCTCCTCAAAGTACTTGAGGTCACCTGAACGCGCCCACTGGAGGAATGCGACAAAGCCGGTGTCGTACTCAGTGTTGCCCCACGTCCGGTTGCCCGCAAAGTAGTCGCCGTAGTTCAACATTCCGTAGTCGCGGCCGCTATCGCGGTCTTCCAGATACTCGCCGAATACTTGAACCGCCTTCTCCTCATACTCAGAGAATCTGCCGTTCGTTCCGGGTGTGATCTCCCCAAAGGCCCCGCTCTTGCAGTTCCACTCGACCGACGCCTGCGCCATGAGCGACGACACGCCCTCTCCGACTCCCTCACCCACGTATATCGTGTGCGTCTTCGACATCCCCTCTCGAAATCGATACATCCCGTCTCTCAAGTAAAAATAGAGCTTGTACTCTTCCTCTTCATCCACTCGGTAGTCTTCCTCGCCAATGGACGGACACAGTCCTATCTCGATGCCGTCGGCGCTCGTTCGGAGACTCTTCGGGTACTGCTGCCAGAAGTCCTCTACCTCCACTTCCACGTCTCCGACGCGACCGTAGCCTCGGAGCCGCGCCTCGCCAACACGACCATTCACCACCGACCTGTCGTCGTGCGTTTGGACGACCTCGCTAGACTCGTCAGCTCCTTCGGCAGTCTCAATCCTCAAGTACATCGACTCAATGTCTGTGAAGGCAGTCTCCGAGATATCGTTTTCAAAGGTGTGGTCTACACGAACATACCCCGCTCCCGCATAGGCGTGGACTCGGAACACCGAGCGTAGAAGCTTCCCTCCTTCGTCCGATACGTGACTTCCTTCGGCTCGCACGATGCAGTGGACGGGGCCGCTCTCCTCGATCTCAAGCGACTCGGCCTTCGCGTTGGCGGAGCGGTACTCTCGCCCGTCCGTACCGGTGACAACGATCTCCGATCCGTCTATATACCTCTCACCTCCGCGCGTGATCTCCGAGAACGGCCCGAACTTCGAGCGGTCCCACCTGATCCGCAATCGCCCCGTATCCACCGTCACTCCACTCTCGTCCTCACTCACGCGCAACGGCTTTTCATACATCCCGCGACTGACCGCCGATCCGTACTCCAACGTGTACTCAGCCTCCGACGACATAGGAACGTCCGCCTGGAAGTCCACCAGCGCCCACTTCACCGTGCCGTCCGGCCATCGGCCCAGCGTCCGCGTCTGCAACGCGACCTCGCTGCCCGAAGGGTCGAACAAACGCATGGTTCGTGATGAACCAAGAACTCCCTGAGGGAACGGCACTCCCGACCGGACGGATGCAGAGTGACGCTCCGCATCCACCGGATTCCTGACGGTCAAGGAGAGTCGCTCCGATATGGACCTGCCCTCCGCAGGCGTCGTTGGGAACGTCCCGAAGGTATTGACCGTGGACTCGACATGAACTCCATCCCTTCGTGATGCGCTGATCCGGTAGGAATAGGTTGTGTCGGGGACGAGGTCGCTCAAAATTACCCTGTGGTTGGCCCCGGGGCCTGTCTCCTCTATCACCCCAGTAGCGTCCGTCCCTTCTACCCAATACACGACGCGACACAGTGCGTCCCACGTGGTCACCCAAGTCACCCGTGCCGAAGTTGGTGAACTGACGATGGACTCAACGTTATCGGCTTCGGCAAGGACGGGCTCGGCGTTAACATGCACAAAGTCGCTCGGCAGGTCGTTCTCGGGCGGAAGCTCGGCGAACAGGGCAGCGCACTCTATCCGGTACGACTCCCCGCCCTTTTCCCACTGGCTATAGTACGGGGTCATTTCACGCACGGGGCCACGAATTGCTGAATCGTATTCGTCGTCGCTCTCTTCCGAAGTGACCAGGTGGACCTGTTCTCCACCCCGGAAGTCGTAAGGCTCGGTGAGCGTGAAGAGTCGCTCGCGCTGGATATTTCCGTCCACAACCGCCGTACCATGCTTCACCCCGTCTATCAACACTTCCACCTCTTCGGTGTACACGGAGTCGAAAATCACGAAGCCAAGATATCGAGGCCCGCAGTCCGGGGCGGTGAAGGAGAGCGATCCTCCCGGGGCCCTGCGGACGACAGAACGTCGGCGGTACTCGCTGAACGTGTCGTCGATGAATCCGTCCATCTCCATACCGCTCGCGCCGACCCTGATCGCTGATGGCGCGTCGACGGCCCGATCTATGGTCTTTGCTCCCCATGTCGTCTGCATTTTCATTTCGGTTCTCAGTCTCCTCGTGGTGCGGTCTGAATCGGGTCGTCGGCGCCCATTTGAGCCACGGCGTAGAGCACCTCCGGCGCGGCCCGCAGCTGACTCCCCAGTATTCTCCCGTGCGCTTGCAACGCCTCAATCGCTTTGGGGAGGGCGCGTCGCAGGATGCGTCCCAACTCCGGGTCGCCGGAGAGACGCCAGGCATAGGCAATGCCCGCCAAACCATGCTGGAAGTTGTCGGTGGAAACTCGGGCATAGGGACAGGACGTCGACCGGAAGCCCGCGCTCTCTTCATCCCACATGTCGCGCACGAGGAACTCTGCGCCTCGAATAATCGACTCGGTAGCTCGCGGATCGCCCGTCGCCTGGTGATAGAACTTGAGCCCGACGAGAAGGAGGCCCACCATGAATCCGGCGTTCCCCATGTGTCGTGGCGGGTCGCAATGGCAATGGGCGGGCACCAACATGCGTCGCCAACCGCCGTCCTCGGTCTGCCTCTCCAGAGTGCGCTCGACGATGATATGAGCAGCGTTGAGGTAAAACCGATCGCCCGTTGCGTTGTACATCGCCATCGTAAGGATGAGGTGCCAGCCGTTGTTGCGGCCGTTCGTGAATTCATAGTTGCGCGCGTAGCGGCCGTCGTACCTGTCAGCGACCATCCTGGCCGTTTGGAGCGAACGCGGGTCGCCCGTCAGGAAATAGTGGAGCAGGAAGCCGTCGATCCAGGTGTGACTAATGGTGAACTCGCCCCCCCAGATGAGGATCGCGCGCAGTTCCCTCGAATCGACGAGATCCACCCACAGGTTAGTTGGGGGGAATTCTCCGGTTGCTATGGCTCGGTCGGCGAGACCGTATCCTCCCGGATGGAAGTCGCCGGTATGCCCAACCCTGTGCCTGTACACACCGCCAACCTTGAAGTCATCAACGGAGTCGTGGCACGTGTCCACGTCGCGGTGGTGAAGTACCGCGCGACACGCCTCCTCGAAGTAGCGCATGTTTCCCGAACGGGCCCACTGTGTGAAGAAGACGTAGCCGGTGTCGTACTCGGAGTTGCCCCAGTCCTTGTAGTTGTCGAACGCCCAGTCGCCGAAGTTCAGCATCCCGTATTCACGGTTCGCGTCGTGGCTCTCTCGGTATTCCGCGAATAGCCGCTCGATTCTCTCCTCATACTCGAGGGAGCCGCCATTCGCACCCGACGTGATCTCTCCAAAGGCCCCACTGGCGCAGTTCCATTCGACTGACGCCTGTGCCACCAGCGACGGTGTGTTACTGTGAAGGTCTTCTCCCACAAATATCGTGTGCGTCTTCGATATGCCCTCCCGGAAGCGGTACACCCCGTCCTTGAGGTAGAAGTACAGCTTGTACTCTTCCTGGCCGCCCACTCGGTAGTCGTCCTCGCCAATCGAGGGACATAATCCTATCTCGATTCCGTCCGCATCGGCGCGGAGGCTCTTCGGGTACTGTTGCCAAAAGTCCTCCACCTCCACTTCCACGTCTCCGGCGCGCACGTAGCCCCGAAGCCGCTCATCGCCAACCAGTCCGTTCACCACCGACCTGTCGTCATGCGTCTGAGCGATCTCATTAATCTCGACCGCCCCCTCGGCTGTCCGAATCTTCATGTACATCGACCCGATGTCCGTGAAAGATGTCTCCAAGTTGTCGTTCACGAATGTGTGGTCGACCTGCAAGTTGCCAGCTCCCGCATACGCATGTACCCGAACCACCGAGCGCAGCAGCCTCGCGCCATCCTCCGAAACGTGATTACCCTCCAGACGAACGATGCAGTGCACAGGGCCGCTCTCCTCAACGACGAGAGACTCGGACTCCACATTGGTGGAGCGGTACTCCCGCCCGTCCGTGCCTGTGACCACGATCTCCGACCCGTCGATGTACCTATCGCCTTCCCGCGTGATCTCCGAAAAAGGCCCGAACTCCGAGCGGTCCCACCTGATCCGCAATCGCCCCGTGTCCACCGTCACTCCATCAGCGTCCTCGCTCACACACAGCGGAGTCTCGAACGCCCCCCGACTGACCGACTCTCCGTACTCCAACGTGTAAGCAGTTTCGGACGACGCGGGCACGTCGGCCTGGAAATCCACCAGCGCCCACTTCACCGTCCCATCGGGCCAACGGCCAAGCGTCCGAGTCTGCAGCGCAATCTCGGTGCCCGACGAGTCGAGCAAGCGCATGGTCCGCGATGAGCCAAGCACACCTTGCGGGAACGGCATGCCGGACCGTACGGGTGCGGAGTGGCGTGCCACATCATCGGAGTTCCGCACCGTAAGTATCAGACGCTCCGAAACCGCCTTGCCCATTGCGGGCTCCGGACGCGACATCTCGAACGATTGGACCGCAGTCTCCACACGAGACCCGCTTCTATCAGACGCGCTGACTCGCCAGCAGTATGCGGCATCGGGTGCGAGGTCGTTCAAAATGACGCGATGATTCGCCCCGGGGTCCGCCTCCTCGATTACGGTGATGTCGTCAGTACCTTGTGCCCAATACTCGACGCGACAGCGCGCGTCCCACGTGGTCACCCACGTCAACCGGACCGAAGCTGTCGACACGCCGATGGCGTCGTCACTATTGTCCGCGTCGGCGAAGATCTGCTCGGCGTGGACGTGTTCAAAGTCGCACGGCGGTTCGACCTCAGGCGGCAGCTCGGCGAACAGGGCAGCGCACTCTATCCGGTATGGTTCTCCGCCAATCCTTCGAAGTCGCCCTTCGATGCCGAGGTCGCCTTCCCATTCCGGCCTCTCGGTCGTCTGACCATTCGACTCCGCCGCCGATTGCGGTGTGACTAAGCTGACTTGCTCGCCACCCTGGAAGTCATACGACTCTGCGAGCGTGAAGAGGCGCTCGCGCTGGTTGTTCCCGTCCACGACAGCCGTGCCACGCTTCACCCCGCCGATCCACACTTCCACCTCTTCGGCGTCCAGCGAGTCGAAGATCACAAACCCAAGATAGCGTTGTCTGCAGTTCGGTGCACCAAAGGAAAGCGACCCGCCCGGCTCCGTGCGTACGGCCGACCGCTCACGGTACTCACTGAACGTGTCGTCGATGAATCCGTCCATCTCCATGTCGCTCGCGTAGATTCTGACCGTCGACGTCGAGTCGAGTGCCGCGTTGATTGCCTGGAGCCCGGATGTTGTCTGCATGGTTAAGACGGTCCTCCTGATGAGTGACAGAACGGGCAGGGACGGAACGGGTCGCGTCCTCGGAGAAGAATGGACGGTGTTTCCGTACTGCCGGCTGCCGCGAGAGAAGTGACCGACCGATCAATCGGCAGGTCACGTTTGGGGGCATATGATAGTCGTCACGGCAAACGCTGTACAGTCCGCCGAAGAGAGCTACTATCGAGGATGGATTACCGAAACGGTCGATTACGGCGTGAAGTATCATGCAACATTGCCGTCACGCCACTTTGGAGGTGACTCCTGAACTGAAGTTCTCCCCTCGAAGGCGATTCCGATGCGGAGTGCCAGAGCGATGTAGGCTGCGAGGATAGGGCAGTGCTGTACAACTTCAACCCAATGGACGTTAGGCTGACCTTCAGGCGCAGACCCTACGTAATCGACGACACGGTCCGCACGACCGTCACGCTTGTGCCCAACTCCAACGTCAAGATACGAAGTGCCAACCTCAACCTTGTGGCGCAGGCCCGTCTCACGGAGGTGAAGATGGGGAGGAACATGGGACTGGTGGGATCCGAGGCGATGAGCCCTCACGGCCATGCTTCCGAAAGCATCCCCTTGCGGCAGACCACGCAGATGAAGACAGGCACCGCGGTCTGCTATAGCACCCAGTTCCTTGGAGCTGCCTCAATGAGAACCGGCCGTCCGAACACATACGAAGTGGATCTCGACATCGGCCCCCACCTGCCGAAAATAGTCCTAGACGCAATGGAAAGTCGACAGGATGCCAACTACCCGCTCTCCATCGAACGGTGGTGGCTTGAGGTTAAGGTCGATGTCGTCTGGGGGCGGAATGTCAATGTTCGGCAGGAGATAGAGGTTAACCTGCCCTGATGGTGATGGCGTTAAGGCACCAGTGCCGACCTGCCCATTCTCTGTGTATATCCGACCGCTATTGCTTCCTTTCACGTTCGCCAGGTCCGGGGCCAAGCTAAGAACGCGATTTCCCGTCAGGCAGTATCAAGATAACACCGCCCAACGTGACACAGCCGATAACAGCAATCGTAGCCACCCCTCCGCCCGCAACGGCGGCTATCGGAATCGACAAAGCGAGGCCGCCCACCACGTAGCCAAACACGACTCTGATGCGCCCATTCGATGGGCTGGCAAAGCGGGGCCGTGTGGGGACGCCTCGCAGCGCCTCGGTTACCCTCGCTTCCACGCGGGCATCAATCGTGTCCTGCACGCGTGACAGGAACGACTCGATAACCTCGTCCTCATGGTCGATGCCAAGTTCCTGCCGTGCCTTAACGGCCACTCTGAGCTCTTCGTCCACATCTGCTGAAGTCTCTTGCTCTCGCATCTGCGCCCTTCCTCCCCGTCGTGGTGACGCAATATGGCGTGATGTAATTGCGTTAGCATAAAAGCAGATTTCTAACTAGCTGTCAATGGAGATGTAAGGGGACAGCCGAGAAAGTCGGTGCTGTAGTCGGGAGGGATTGGACCAAAATTGATTCGGGCTTGTCGCGTTGCATCTCCGGCATCGAGTGCTTCACCAGTACGAGTCTGCGCATGGGGTTCTCTCGTTAGGCGACACTGGGTGAGGGATGTCCCCAGGTAATGCCGGTCGTCACGTCGAAAGTGAGCATATCCTCGGCCACAAAGGGAGTCACGAGCTCTCGGACGGCAGCGTCGAACTCAGCGGCGGATTGCGCGTCCATGCGCTGTCTCGAAAAGCCGTTGCGGGCGTGGAACATCTCAACGTACCGGTCGACACTCATACGGTATTCCTGAGGCGCCGTACGTTTCCTCCCGGTGACCGAAAAGAGCCGTCGACGCTCAAGCTCGTCGTACAAGTCGTATGACTCGTAGTCCTTGTTCGTCGAGAATGTGGGGATGATCTTGCTAAGCTCGTAGTTCCAAGGCGTGTTGTCCATCCCACGACCACCAACGATAGCCAAGTAGCCACGGTCGGATAGGGCTCCGGCCATCCGAGGCAACACTCTGTACCAGTCCATCCAATGGAGGCTCGCCCCCGCTACGATGAGGCTGTAGCGGGTATCGTATGCAAAGTCCTCTGCGCTCCGGCAGACCCACCTGATGTTCGGTCGGTCGCCTCCATCGCGAGTCTTACCCATATCGATCATGGCCGCAGATTGGTCCACCGCGTCAACTCGCTCCACAAGGGGCGCCAGTGGCCGCGCCACGTCACCCGTCCCGCACCCAATGTCCAGCACAATTCGCGGTTCGTCCTGTATCAGGCCATTAAGCACCTCGAAGACTTCAGCGGGGTATTGCGGGTAGTTGACATAGGCGTCGGCCACGCTCCTGTCTTTGAACTGGTCGGCGTATTCCGGTCCGAGGTGCTTGGGTTTTGGGATGGTCATGAATCGCGCTCCTTTCCGGGAACCCGAACTAATGCCATTTCGTTTTGAATACACCATGAATTGACGGTGACACCACCAAGTCATCCGTCATTCCGGCGTAGGCCGGAATCCAGAAAGGCCGGTCAGTCGAGAATACGGCCTCATCACACCCAATTGGTATTATTACAATCATGGCCTACAATCCAGTTGTCCACGCATCCACGCAGCCGTGACCGAAGCGACTTCCGCCAGCGCATCCGACCTCGTCCTTCCGGATTCCACTGGAACATCGTAGAAGTGGTCGGCCCCCTTGATGACATGTAGGCTCGCACGGTCCCCGAGTCGATCGAGTACGGGCTGAAGCTTCCCAAGTTCGGCGAACTCTTCATCCCGGCCGCCCTGGACGAACAGCATCGGCGCTGGCACACGCCGGAGATGGCCGACCGTGTCGTCAAGCAGGTTCCGCCAGCGCATCGGGAAGACGTACAGCACGACGCCTCTGACGTTGGACCATTTCTCGCGGGTCACGGCAAGTGACACGACCTGACTGCTCATCGAACGTCCTCCAAGGAACAGCGGCAGACCGAGCGCCAGCGCCTCCGCGGCATTCTTAGCGGAGCCTGTCGTGGCGAGGAGAACGTCCAGCGGGTCAATCCTGTCAGGAGAGTAGGCCGTCATACCTTCGCTGTACGGATAGTTGTACCGGAAGGTCGCGACCCCTTGAAGGGCGAGAGCATCACATAGCTGGACCATGTGTGGTTTGTGTACGGGAGTCCCGGAGCCGTGGCCCAATACCATGAGCGCGATGGCGTCGTCCGGCTCCACCAGTATTGTGGTGACTTCCGGGCCGTCGGGAGTCGCGAGCATCTTGCTCTCTGTAACCTTAGTCTCAGCCACAAGCGTCCCGTTTCAGAGGTGCGTCGGATAGTCGCTTATTCGAAAATGATAGCAAGAACTTGAATGACCGGACACGAATTCGCAACTGTGGCGCACCATCAAAACGTGGTGAAAGCGAGGAAGCTTTTGCGCTAGCCCCATTACCCCCACCTCTTCGATACACAGGAAGATGGCAGGTTCTGCTATCATCCATGCCGCAATCCCATCGCTTCGATGAACACTCTTTCGACCGAAGCAAGGGCAAACATCAAGAACGGAGCAACCCCATGCCGAGCATCGAAATCCTAGACACCGGCAGAATCGACGAGCGAGACTCCGCCTTCCCGCAGGCCGTCCAGCTTCCGAATGGCGACATTCTGTGCTCGTTCAACGTCGGAGGCGGCGCGCACGTGACCGGCGGCACCGACTGGGCCCGCTCCACGGACGGCGGCAGGACGTGGAACTTGGAGGGCACGATCCTACCTCGGGTTGACAACGCGACCAACGCCCTGAAGCTGAGCATCTCGGCGGACGGGGAGACGGTCTATGCATACGGCTCACGGAGCTACCGCGAAGAGGGTGGCAGGTTCGGCGAGGGCCGCAACGAGCCGATATTCTGCACGTCCACGGACGGCGGGCGCACGTGGTCCGAGCCGGCCGTCGTCCCGATGATGGGGTTCTCCCCGCTGGAGATATCGCACGGAGCGCTGGCCCTGCAGTCCGGGCGGCTGCTCGCACCGGGCGCTACGCTGGAGTCGCAGGACAAGCTCGGCAGGCTGGTAATCGCGGCGGTGTCGGACGATGGTGGGCAATCGTGGCCGCGTCATGCGACAGTCTTCGAAGACCCCGACGGTGTCCACGGCTACTTCGAGCAGAAGCTGGCGGAGAGCCTGCCCCGTGCTGGACACGGGGTCGAACCCGGCCTGCTCATCTCCACGTGCTGGACCATCGTCATGGACGGCGTCAAGGACATCGACGACCACTTCACGATCTCCCGCGACGACGGCCTGACGTGGAGCAGGCCGAAGCCGACGGGAATCATGGGGCAGACCATGACGCCAATCCCTCTGGGAGGCGACCGGCTCATGGCGCTCTACAACCGTCGATACGGACAGCAGGGCGTCGTGATGAACCTCGTGACGTTTACCGACGACGCCTGGACGGTCCACTACGAAGGGATGATGTACGACCCGAACTCGACCGCCGAGCGTCCGGAGGACATCGAGTCGGGCGTGGAGACCTTCTCAGGCTTCCAATTCGGCTTCCCGACTGCCATCAGGCTGCACGATGGCACGTATCTGGCGACTCACTGGTCGCAAGAAGGCGGCCGCTTCGGCATCAGGTGGACGCTCCTGCGGGTGGACTGGTAACAGGACACTCTCCAAGAGGACTAAGTACACTATCGCGCTGTTTTCTCGGCTAATACATATATAGGATTAGATGCTAGGAGAGAGTGGATGAGTGACAAAGGATTATCGCTTGCTTCGGAGTGGCTCAAAGACGAAGACTTTAGATGTTTTGAAGACAGAGCATCGAGGCTTGCTTGGCTAGTCGATAATTTACCAGCAGCAGAGTATTGGACGTTCCCTGGTGGCCTACTTGCCAAGAGTCTATTTGAAGAATCGCGATATTGCTTTGCTTATGGTCAGTTCTTATCGACAATATTCCTAGGTCTTTCCTACATCGAACGAACTCTTGCAGCCTTATTCTATGGCGCAGGTTCTAACAAACTTGAACGAGCAAATCTTTCAACACTGTTGACAGAAGCAGTAACCAAAGGACTAATTAGTGGAAGCGAGTTCAAGGAACTTGAAAGAATACGTAAGAAAAGGAATACATATATGCACTTTCGAAAACCATTGCATAGGGACAGTCTAGAATATCGTTCAATCCACGAAGACGAGCTGCCATACACCATAATCGAAAGCGATGCAACGGCCGTTATGAAAGCAACACTTAACATGCTCACAAAAAACTCTGTCTAGCGGCACTTTGAATGGCGAAATAGCGCAATAGCAGGACCTATTTCAACCGAATGAGTCAAATTCTCCGCTGTCTACCTTGATGCGGATATATCCACCGTACCGACGAACTGCGTACCCATTTTCCTCATCCGTGCTTACATCCTGCAGCCTAGTTGTCTGGCCACCTCTTTGAGTCCCCCGAAATCCGTTCTCCCTCCCTGTGATGCGGTCTCCCGCTTGAGCATGTTTAGGGCCATGCGACGCAGGCCGGACAGGTTCTCGGCCGCATTGCCCTGCCTCACCCTGCTAGCGTCTTCACCGAACGCTGCGTCCAACACCCAATGGACAGAGTTTTCGATTCCCCAATGCGTTCTGACGCTGGACAGTAGCCTCCGGGCATCGTTCGGCAGGCTCGAAATGTAGTAGCGGGTCTGTGTGGAGGTGTTGCCATTCTCGGTACGTTCCGACTCGACCATCCCAAGACTCTTGAGCCCCGACCACTGGTTGCGGTCGTTCACACAGTCGAGGTAGTCGGGGTCGGAGACCGCCCAGCACCGTCGCTTCTCAATTCGACCGTGACCCTTTTCGACCGTCTCTGAGAAGTGATGATCGAGGTCTGAGAATCCAGACCTTCTCTCATGGTCGAACATCTCAGTCACCTCATCGTGGAATTGAGGCTGGTTTTGCTTGAGCGCCAGAACTTAGTCGGGTCCTTTAGACTGGCGAACCGATCTCTCAAAAGGGCTACGGTTGAGCTGTTCATAAGGCTACCCTCGTACTGAGAATGGCCTCATTCTATTAGAATCTTCCTTATACTCGTCAAAATGCGATTGCCCTGGTCGTCCGGAGCTCTTGACACCCTATCCTATAATCTGTTTATGATATGTAGTCTCAGACTGGGAGACAGCCGAAATGAGGTTTGCCGGGCACATCATTCTCGCGCTGGCTATCGTCCATCTTCTGTTCGCCGCTTTCGTCGGGCTCACCGAAGGGCTGGCCGAAGGCCACAGCATCTGGGAGCGAGCGCTATTGTTGCTCGTGCATCCGGCGGGGGCTGCTGCCCTGGTGGTTATGCTGCTCAAACTGGAGACCCTTGACCGCTGGACTACAAGGAACATCATTGGGCTGCTGCTGTGTGCAAGCGTTGCCGGGGACGTGAGCGAGTTCTTGGCCATCTACAAGGACACCACCGGGCTGAACGTGGCACGTCCCCTAGTATTCGCGGTCATTCCGGTGCTAGGCTTGGCCTACGGGATAGTTCTTCGAGCGGGTAGGACGAGAGCAGGGGGATTACCCTAATGGGCGGGTGTTCGACTAGGTTCGTCAAAGGCCCAAGTGACGCAGAGTCACGGCGAGAAGGACGCAAGGCGGGATCTCCCCCGAATAGTTCGGGTTAGCAGGTGGAGCAATGCTAGAAGCCGGGCAACAAAAGCAGAAGAGTGAGGAACTGCGAGAGCGTCTCTCCAAGCTCAGCGATGCCAGTCTTCGCATCACCGCCAGCCTCGACCTGAACACTACCCTACAGGCCGTCGTGGATGGAGCCTGCTCGCTGACCGACGCCCGATACGGAGCGCTCATAGTCTTTGATGACCATGGTCGCGTACAGGAATTCCTCACATCAGGAATCACTTCCGAAGAGGCACGGCGAGTGGGGAGATGGCCCAGGGCTGCTGGGCTTCTCGGACACCTGCGGGACATCCACAGGCCGCTAAGACTCGGTGATATTGCCGATCACCCAACATCGGTGGGGTTCCCTAAGAATCACCCTCAGATGAAGACCTTCCTGGGAATGCCGATTCGCTACCGGGGCGAGCTTTTCGGCAGCATCTATCTCACCGAAAAGATGGATGGCCTTGAGTTTACGCCGGATGACGAAAATACCATTGTCATGTTCGCCCCTCAGGCGGCGATAGCCATCTCAAACGCCCTCAAATACAGGGCCGAACAGCGCGCAAAGTCCGACCTACAAGCCCTGCTTAACTCCTCGCCCATGGGCGTTTTCGTACTGGACGCCAAGACGGGAGACGTCCTGTCACTCAACGAGGAGACGAGACGAATGGTCGGCGGAGTAAGTGGGCAAGGCGACTCCCTTGAGCACCTCCTCAGTGTGATAACTTTCCGGCGCGCGGATGGACGCGAGATATGCCTCGCTGAGTCATCTCTTGCCCGGGTATTGAGAAGCGGTGAGACGGTGCGTGCCGAGGAGATTGTCATCTACCTGCCCGATGGACGGTCGGTGACCACTCTCGTAAATGCCAGACCGATCTACTCCGACGAGGGGGACATCGTGTCCGTTGTCGTTACCATGCAGGACATGACGCCGCTGCAAGACGCGGAACGGCTGCGAGCTGAGTTTCTCGGCATGGTGAACGACGAACTGCTGACGCCCCTCACCACTATCAAAGGCTCCACGGCTACGGTGCTTGGCTCGCCATGCCCGCTCGACCCTGCCGAAACGCAACAGTTCTTCCGGATCATCAATGAGCAGACCGATCGTATTCGCAACCTAATCAACAACCTCCTCGATGCCACGCGGATTGAGGCCGGGACCTTCTCGATCAACCCTGAACCTACGGATCTGGAAGGCATATTCGTCGAGGCTAATAGTGCATTCCTGAAGGGTGAAGCAAAGAATAATCTGCTTTCCGAGTTCCCGCAGGATCTACCCCGGGTGATAGCGGACAGGCAGCGCATCCTGCGAGTCATGAACACTCTCCTGTCCTACGCGTCCAAGAACTCGCCGGGGGCGTCCACCATTAGGGTGACCGCCTCTCAGGTCGACGCACATGTCGCGGTCACCGTCACGGACGAGAGCGAAAGCGTATCTGCCGAACTCCTACCTCACTTATTCAAGAAGATTTCATGGACCGATGGCGATGAAGGAAATTGCGAGATCGAAGGAGAGGGTCTGGAACTGGCGATCTGTAAAGGGATAGTGGAGGCGCACGGAGGCCAAATATCGGCCGAAAGCGACGGACCGGAACTCGGCACACGCTTCGTCTTTACTATTCCGGTAGCGAGGGAGGCTGTGAAACCCGTAGTCGCCGGGCCCCCTCAGCTTCCTCACCGCTTGGAGCAGACGGACAGCGAGCAAGAGCGCATTCTCGCCGTCGACGAAGACCCGCAGACTCTAAGATACGTCCGGGACACGCTCTCGGGAGAGGGCTATATCCCAATTACGACCGGCAATCCGGACGAGATCATCCGCCTCATCTACGAATTTAGACCCACGGTCGTTCTGTTTGACCTGGTGCTGGCAGAGAGCAACGAATTCGAGATCGTGAAGAGCATCTCGCAAATCACCGATGCCCCGATAATCTTCCTATCAGGGTATGGCAGGGACCGGACAGTTGCCGAGGCCTTCGATCTGGGAGCCGCCGACTACATCGTCAAGCCTTTCTCGCCAAACGAACTGTTGGCGAGAATCACGACTGCCCTACGCAGGAAAGCGATGTCCGACCGCACACAAACCCTCGAACCCTTTGTACTCGGCGACCTGCAGATCAACTATGCCGAACGCGGCGTGACGGTGGCGGGCCGACAGGTACGCCTGACCGCCACTGAATACAACCTGTTGTTCGAGCTTTCGATTAACGCAGGGAGGGTGTTGACTCACGATCAGCTTCTGGAACGAGTCTGGGGTGCGAAGAGTTCCGGCGATTCACAGGTCTTGCGGGCCTTCGTTAAGGCCCTGCGTCGCAAGCTGGGCGACGATGCCAGAAACCCAACCTACGTTATTACCGATCATCGTGTCGGCTATCGCATGCCAAAGCCGGAGTAATGGCGCACCAAGGGCTTGTTGTCCTCACAAGCAGCATAGACACTCAATAAGCCTGGTGCGCGAATACACCGTCCTCTTACCGTCGCCCCACTCACTCCGAAAGCTCGGGCCGGAACGTGGTTGAGTGGGTCCCCTGTAGCAGCTAATTGCAATTGAGCCTTTGAGTCCACGTGTGCCTCGTAGGCTTCGTATGCTCACGGGCATAATGACTGCCTTGAGTTACGCTCACCCCTATGAGCAAAGGGTAAGAGTTGTCGTTCAGTCAATATCAAGAACCAATGGAGAGCCGCGTGGTTAGTGGCTAAAGGAGTCCGCCTGGAAAATTCATTGACGGCATACAGACTAACTATCCATAATGGATGCTAAATCATCCGTCTGGATGATACTACCTCCACCCGTCAACTACGTCACGGGGAGTATTGTGCCTTCGAGTGACCGAGTCTCATGAATTCCCAGAGTATGTCCATCTCAGCCGGCCGTAAGGACAGCGTTGGTGTCCGTCAGTATGCTGAACTGCTCACACGGTATGTAGCGAACCGGAAGCGGCTGTTCGCCATCGTTGCGGTCCTGCTGTTGGGCAATATCGGTCTGCAGCTGGCAAACCCCCAGATACTTCGCTATTTCATCGACGAGGCTACCAAGGGCAGTCCGCTGAACCGGCTGCTGATCGCGGCCTGTCTGTTCATAGCCATTGCTCTACTTCAACAGATCGTCAGCGTTCTCGCCACGTACGCCAGTGGAAGGGTTGCTTGGACTGCTACAAACGCCCTGCGTTCCGGTCTGGCCCGTCATGCCCTTCACCTTGACATGTCGTTTCACATCACGCGCCAGGGAGAAGAGCCGCGAGACAACGGGCGAGGTGACGGGTCTCGTCGGGGAAGCCTTCAACCTCGTTGAAGCGATTCAGGTGGCCGGAGCCGAAGACCGCGTTCGACGCCGCATCGACGAGCTGGGTCAGGTCAGGATGCGAGCGGCGATTCAAGAAAGCGTCCTTCATGACTTCCTGAGAGGCATCTTCTTCAACATCCACGTACTCGTGACGGGCCTCGTACTGATCGCTGCAGGAAGTGCAATGAGGACGGGAGATTTCACGGTCGGAGACCTGACGCTCTTTGTGTTCTTTCTGGCAAATATCGGAAATGTCGGCGCGGGCATCGGTGAGGTGCTGAACGGCTACCGGCAGATGGACGTATCGCTCAAGAGGGCGCTGGAGCTCATGCCGGGCGCTCCGCCGGACGAGTTGGTCAGGCCGAGCCGGAGCTTTCTCTCAGGAGACCTGCCGGAGGTACCGCCGATTGCCATCAGGGACGATGATCGGCTGACAAGCATGGACGTGCGTGGCCTCACGTTCGTCTACCCCGGTTCGGACCGCGGCGTACGGGATGTCGATCTGAAATTGAGGCGTGGGACGTTCACGGTCATCACTGGCCGCATCGGATCCGGCAAGACAACGCTCCTTCGCGCGCTCATGGGGTCGCTGCAGCCACAGTCAGGACAAATACGGTGGAACGACCGTGAAGTCGACGACCCCGAACAGTTCTTCGTGCCCCCAAGAGTGGCATATACCTCGCAGGTGCCGAGGCTGTTCAGTGAGGAGCTGCGCTCTAACATCCTACTGGGACTCAAGGAGGACTCGGTCGATCTACCCGGAGCTGTCCGCTCCGCCGTGCTCGAACCGGACGTGGCAGCCCTTGAAAAGGGCCTGGACACCGTTGTGGGGCCGCGCGGGGTAAAGCTCTCCGGGGGACAACAGAGAAGGGCCGCCGCCGCGAGGATGTTCGTACGAGACCCGGAACTGCTGATATTCGACGATCTGTCGAGCGGCCTCGACGTCGAGACTGAGCAGATTCTTTGGAAGCGGCTCTCGGACCGCCCGGACAGCACCGTCCTCGCCGTCTCCAACCGGAGGGAGGCCCTCCGCCGCGCCGACCACATTGTCGTTCTGAAGGACGGTCGCGTGGACGATCAAGGTACGCTTGACCACCTGCTCGTTGCCTCCGCCGAGATGCAGCGACTCTGGGCGGGCGATATCGAAAGCCCCGATTCAGCCTCTGTATAGTAGGCAAGTGAACAAGAACGCTCGGAATGAGTAGGGTTTTGTTACAGAGAAAGGTTGTGGGAACTCTCGAACTAGGAATATTCTGAACAGGTTTGAAAGGTTGTGGCATAGTATTGCGCCATGCCAAAGCCGGAGAATATTGAGGGTCCCACACAAAATGGGGAATGAAAATCCAAGGGAGCGCACGTGAACGGCCGGAGTAACAAGATCGTCATTAACGCATCGAGCATAACCAAGCGATTTGGAGAGGTCGTCGCCGTTGACGACGTATCGTTCAAGGTGCGCCGCGGCGAGACCTACGGTCTGCTGGGGCCAAACGGCGCGGGCAAAACCACCACCATGCGGATGGTGAGTGGGCTGTCCCCTCTGACCGGCGGAGAACTGATCGTGGCGGGCATCGACGTGTCACGGCAGGGAAGAGAAGTGCGCAATGTACTTGGTGTGGTAACTCAGCAGGACGGCCTCGACACGGACCTCAACCCTAGGGACAATCTCATTTCGTACGGCTTCATCGCCGGGCTCTCACGCGCCCAGGCGGAGCGCAGAGCGGACGCCGTTCTCATGTACTTCGACCTCACCGACAAGTCGAAAGAGGAGATCGACAACCTTTCCGGCGGTATGAAGAGACGCCTCGCGATAGCCAGGGCCTTCATGACCAAGCCTCAGGTGATCGTGCTCGACGAGCCTACGACCGGCCTCGACCCCCAAGGCCGCAATGGCGTGTGGCAAGAGCTGGAAACGATGAAGCAGGCGGGCGTGACCGTCTTGATGTCCACTCACTACATGGAAGAGGCAGCCGCCCTGTGCGACCGGCTCGCCATCATGGACCACGGCAAGATCCTGGCGGAGGGTGCGCCGGACGAGCTGGTGAACCGACACGCCGGACCGGAGGTGGCGCAGGTGCGTCTATCCAACGGTGCACGAAGAGACGTGGTGGACTGGATTGGAAACGCCGGCTTCGACTACCGGGAAGTCGGCGCGGTTATCACGGTCACATCCTCCACCGGAACCCGTCCGGACCTGTCCGGACTGGACGGCGTGCGCGTCTCCTATCGGCCCTCCAACCTCGAGGACGTCTTCCTGTCAATGGCAGGCAGAAAGCTGACGGACGAATGATGGTTGCCTCGTCTAACACGTACATCGCCGGCGTCAGGCTCCGCAGCATTGCGGGGATATGGTTCCGTCACGCCCTGGTGCTAAGGCGCACCTGGCTTCCTTCCATGACCTGGTACTTTGTAGAGCCGTTCGTGGCCCTGATGGCCATAGGCCTCGGCATTGGAGCTTTGGTGGACGATGTCGACGGACTGCCATATGCTCAGTTCGTTACGCCGGGCATCATCGCCGGTTCCGCCATGTTCCATGCCATTTTCGAGTGCTCGTGGGGAGCCTTCTTTCGTATTCAGAAGGGGATGTACGAAACGACGATGACCGCCCCGGTGAGTACGCGAGAGATCGCAATGGGCGACATATCCTGGGCCATGAGCAGGGCGGTCATCACGGCCTTTTGCATAGGCGCAGTGGCAGCGATCTTTGGTTGGATAGACAACGTTTCCGGCGTGGGAGTCCTGCTTGCGGCGGCGCTGATCGGGATGCAGTTCGGCGCATTAGGTCTCATATTCGCGGCGCTGTCGCCGAACGTACATATCCTGTCCCTGACCTTCACGGTGGTGGCGACGCCCCTCTACTTCTTCAGCGGAGCGTTCTTCCCCATCTCCGTCCTACCTGACTGGGTGGAGCCGATAGCCTGGGCCGCGCCACTGACACCCTCCGTGCACCTGGCGCGGGGATTCGTCACCGGGGATCTCGGAATGTCCCACCTGATTTCCGTCCTGTACGTAATCGGCCTGACCGCCGTGCTGTTCCCCATCGCCGCGGTCCTCCTGCGCCGCCGCTTGGTCAAGTGAGCGTCGCTACCCGGACAAGAGCAAAGCGGTGGAGTCAGACCAAGAGATCGCAACGGCGCGGACCGCCGCTCGCCATGTGGCGGTTCTCTACTGAAACCCACCCCCAACTACCTGCTCTTCGAAGGGTCGCAGAGAGGCCTTCCGTGTAGCCCTGTAAGCAGGGCGCCGGTGATGAGCTTCTGCCACAAGTGAGGCGCCGCCGCTTTCGTGTCTTCCGGGCCCGTTCGAGGGTATAGGTCCGCAACTACTTTGGTGTGCTTATCAATATCCCTTTGTCGGTCACTGGATCAAACTGGCAGGTACCGTGCAATTTGAAGGGCCAGTTCGGTGCGCTCTTCAAGAGAGATTAGCGTGGGATCCTTTGAAAGAAGCAAGCTAGAGCCGTCCCCGGGATAGCGGGGCGCCACATGAACATGATAGTGGGGGATTGACTGGCCGCTTGCTACGCCGTTGTTCTGGTAGATAACCTGATGTGCAAGCTATATGCTTGCTGATCGACGTGCGCTGTCCCTTCTCCAGTGCACCTGTCTTCACTGCTCATCTGCTTGGCTAAATCCATTAGTTTGCAAGACAAACTTACATTATGTATAATAGTTTGCATTGCAAACAAAGCGTCCACACGATGAGCCAGCGGGACTATTAAGGAGGAATGCAATGCAAAGATCGGAACAGGACACGGCGTCGCTCACACCGCAGGAGAGTTTGGGAACCATCCACGCGACGATGGAAGAGGCACGGAGTTCCATGTACTTGGCAGGGACGGCGACGATACTGCTCTTGTGGGGAGTCATAGTATCGCTGGGGTTCGTCTCTCAGTTCGCCGTCGAGACTCTGACGTCCGACTTTGCGACGCGCAACCCATGGATTAGCGCGCCGCTGTGGGGAGTCTTGGTGGTGGCGGGGATGCTGGGCAGCGCCGTCATAGGACACCGCGCGGGCAGGAAGAATGCGGCCGGCGACGCCGTACGGAGCGTCGGCATCAGGGTATTTCTCTTCTGGCTCACGGTCGCAGCGGCGGCGTTTCTCGTCCCGGCGGCAGCAGGTATGTGGAACGCGGAAGACGGGGCCGACATACCCTACGTCGCCATCGGCATTGTGTCTCTGGGGTACGTCCTGTTCGGCATAATGCATCGCCCGGTGATAGCCGTGGTGGGTGCAGGGATCGCCGCGGCGTTCTACATTCCCGGCTACCTGGCGGGCGACGCGGCATTGGCGGTCTCGGCGGCGGCAATGCTGACGGTGGCCGTGTTGGGAGCGGTGTGGATACGAAAGAGCGGCGTCCTGTGAGCGACGACGCAATTGTCTTCGACGAGACTATTCACCAGTCCACCCGGCTTCGAATAATGACCATGCTCGTCACCTTGCCCGAGACGGACCGGCTATCCTACAGGTATATTCAGGAGACGCTTGATCTCACCGGCGGAAACCTGACCACGCATTTGCGAAAGCTCGAAGACGCAAATTATCTGGTCATCACGAAGGAGTCTGGAGAGTCGAGGCCGCGCACGTGGGTACAGGCGACGACGACGGGACGGCTGGCGTTCGCCGAATACCTTACGAACCTGGAAAAGGCGCTGACTTGGTCGCCAGGGACGTAGACGACCGGTACTACTGGGTACTGTGTGCTAGTACTCAGTCAACTTAAATATGACGGCATGCAGATGCCCGTTTATCCCCTCTCCCGTCGTGGGAGAGGGCTAGAGCCTGCCCCGTACTCGTCGATACGGGGGTGAGGGTGAATTACATTATCAAAACCATGTTGACATGGTACTAGCGGTGTATTCAAGACGACTTGGAATACGGCCCGTTAGCCGCCTCCGTTGGCGGGGGATGAGGGAATGCGGTTTGGGGCTAAGTCCGGCAGTCCGCTGCGGAGTCTCCACAGGCGTTCCGTTTCTTCGATGTCGATCCCAAAGGCAAGTTTCAGCGCGTCGTCGACGGTGATGCCGTATTTGAACAGGTCGAGAAGGAATCCGATGCTTTCCCAGCCGAACTCATCTTTGAGGACCTCGACCAAGCTATGGCTCTGGGCGTACCGTACGAGCGCCTCGTGACTCTCGAGATACTGTGCGCCCGTCTCGTCGGTGTTGGGACCGAACGGCACGTCGAAGCTGCGAAGAGGTATGAACTGCTCGATAAGGCGGGCCTCGGCGAATGCCCGACGCATCTCGTCCGACAGACCGCCCTCGGCGAGCATCGCCAGCCCTTCTTCCAGCCAGTGGGGAAGCCCGTTGAAGCAGTTGAAGCCCCTGTCCTGCACGACGAAATGGGCCAGCTCGTGGATGAGAGCCGTCACCTCGTCTCCCTCGATCTCTTCCGGCATGACCGAAACGACGGTGTTGAACGCCCGATAGGGGTTTACGGCATCGCGCTGCAGCAGCGCGCCCGGCCCTGCATCCTCAGCGTTCTCATATATAAAGACGTTCACCGGGCTGCGAGAGGTCTCAATGTCCTCAATCCGTTCGAGCTGCGGTTCAAGGAAGCCGACGAGGTGCTCTCCGAACTCCGGATACTGCCCATACCAGTGTACGGTCAGTTCGTCTTTGGCATACGACTGCCATTCAAAGCGCTCGTCATTCCAGACGAACTCCCGCGGATAGCTCAGGCGGACGGCGCCGTCGGCCCCGGTCACCCTCCAGCGCCACCTAACGGTATGGCCGGGTGGGATGACCTGTCCCTCGGAAGGTTCCCACCGCCAGATGATCGTGGTCTTTGCGGGGAACCGCACGGAGTGGACGGTTCCGCCGTCGCAGGAATGCACCGGCCGGATGCTGAATTCGAGGTCGACAGACTGAGGCTCGGCAACGCCGGCATACATCAGGTGGAACTCGACGGCGTTCGGGAAGTCGGGCAGCGCGTTGTTGACTAATGTAGCCAGTGGCGGAACGTATGGAGCCTCCGCGGTTGCGATTCCATGAGGAAAACCCCACGCCAGGGCCGCCGCCACGGTGACGAGAAGACCTAGAATTGTCGGTTTTAGGGACATCCTGCGCTTACTGCTCGAAGTAGATATCTTCAAAGAAATGTACGCCTGTCGTCGCAGGCCTGTAGCCTATGACGTACTGCTGAACAAGCTCATGTCGCCTTTCGTGCCACAGCGGCACGACCACCCAATCGTACCGGGCGATAGTCTCGACCCGCTTGTACGTCTCGGCGCGGAGGGACGGATCAAGGGTGACGGCGGCCTCTTCGAGCAGGGCGTCGAGTTCGGGGTTCGAGTAACCGAAACGGTTTTGTGGGCCCTCCGAGTGGAGCAGCGTTTCGAGGTAGTTTTCGGCGTCGAGGTAGTCGGGGCACCACGTGTCGGTCCAAAATCCCGCTTGGTCGGCCGAGGGTCCCGAAAACGCACGCACGTCTACATCGAGGAACTGCCTCCACATCCAGACCATGGTGTCGTTGTCGACGGCGAACGGAATCGGCGATAGGGCCTCCAAGCGGTCGTACGACTCCGCGAGCAGCGACCTGCCGGCTTCAGGAGCAAACGCCACTGGGGACAGGTCGGCGTCGAGACCGAGAATGCCGGGCGGCGCCAGCGTGGATGCCCTGTCGACCGTTCCTCTCATAACGACGGAGACGATCTTGTCCACGTCGAGGGCTTGCGCGAAGGCCCGCCGGACCGCGAGGTCGTCGAAGGGCGCTGCGCTTGTGTCGAACGCGAGGTAGTGTGTGCAGAATGTCGGACCGGACATGAGGTCGGCGTAGAACTTGTCTCGGGGGTCGCGGGCGCGTTCGACGTGTGCTAAAGGAACCGACACCGCGTCGATCTGCTCCCTCGCGTATAGGTCAAGGGGATCGTCCCCATCGAAGCGGTAGACGACGCCGCGCAGCTTCGGTCGCTCAAGGTGGTAACCACGACTCCGTCCAAGCACAAGGCCCTGTCCCTTCCCCCAGGCAACGAACTTGAACGGCCCCGTACCCATAGGTCGCTCCGCCAACTCGCCCGTATCTACGTTGTTTCGGTCGACCACAGACGCGACAGGGTGAGTCAGCTTTTGCAAGAACGTTTGACGGGGCGTCGTGAGCGTGACGCGGAGCGTGAACAGGTCGAGCTCCTCAACGCCCGATATCTCGTCGGCCTCGCCTGCCAGCTTTTCGCGCACACCGGCGATGTCGCCCAGGTACGCGCGCGCCGTGGGCGATCCGGTCTCGGGGTCGGTCGCCCGTTCCCATGAATACTTAATGTCCTCGCTCGTGACCCAGTCGCCGTTGTGGAAGTAGGCGTTGTAGCGGAGGTCGAAGGTGTAGACCTTGCCGTCGTCCGTGACTCGCCAGCCTCGGGCGATGTCGGGTATCACGCTCATATCCTCGTCGAGCCTCACGAGGCCGCCGAACAGCGCTTTGAGCAGCCCGGTGACAGGTCCCGTATGAAGGGCGGGGTCGAGAGTATCCGGCTCCTCACTCAGCAGGACGAATATGTCGTCGGACGAGGCTTGCGTCGGGTCGGGCGGTATGAGCGTGAACGTACCGATGATCTCGTCGAGGGTACCACGCAGGCGGTCGAAGTCCGTGGACGTTCCGTATGCTCGAAGGATAAAGTCCTGTCTGCCTCGCAATACGCCCGTCCAACCCTCCTTGATGCCAAGTTCGCCGCTCCACTCGAACACCGTGCGGAAGCCTTTTGTGGCCGCACCGAGCGAGACGGGAAACTCCTCGTAGATATCAATGAAGCGCTTGCCGTAGTTGGAGACCTGCCAGTCCATCCACTCGGGCGGGGTGTTGGGCCCGACGTGGCGGTGGACGGATACTTGTATGGACACGAGGTCGGTGTACCCCGGGGGTTTGAGCTCGACGACCGAGACTCTACGCCCCGTTTCGACAATCCGCCAATCAGCTGGCGCAGTGATGGAGAATCCCATCAGGTGGTTGGTGTAGGTCTGGGTATCGTTCGCGGTCGCCACGTGCGGCGTTAGCAATGCTCCGGCGAGAAGCCCGGAGATGAGCGCCGCCGTCCGGACCGCTCGTCGTAGACGGGAACAGTTCACCGCGACCTCTGGCCTGCCGAATTGCGGCGAAGTATATCAGTGAGGCGGATGCCGTAACCAGCCAGGGCGCTGGGGCGGGCTCAGCCGAAGGGTCGGTCACTGGTCGGGGGTGCATCTGGCGAGTTCGCTTCCCGCTGGATGGTAAACTCCACGGCGTATACGTGCTTGCAACGGTCTTCGCGTTTTTCGAAGTCCGGGCAAGTGCAAAATGGCTCACCATTTACACTGACCACGTAGGAGCCGTTCCCGGATTGGGAGGGAACCTTGTAGCCGAGTTTGTTCTTCTGAATGGGCACACTGGCTGCAATTGCCATTCCGCGCTGTTGCCGTCCAGTTTCGCCGTCATCAGGGTCATTGGGGCTGAGGGCTGTGCGGCACGGGGCTTGGGTAGTCATGGGTGCGACTCCTTTGTAGTAACTACCAATAGTATATACCTAATATGGTTGACCTGTCAATACTTATGGTATATATTGGTGGTATCTCGTGAAAGGAGTTACCAATAATGGGGACCGATACCAAGGCGAAACCGGGGACTTTCAAAGTAACGGCTTATCGTTGCCGGTGTGGACACGAATGGGTTCCCAAGAACCTGCATCAGACCGAAGCTCCCAGGGTCTGTCCCAAGTGCAAAAGCGCCAATTGGGACCGGCCGTACCAGTTCAGGCGCAAGTCCGAAACGGTTTGACGCAGAGCGGTTACTCCGAACGCTGTCCAGGAACGGGAAGACAGCGATAAGCCACCACCCAGAAGGAGGAAGGGGTTGGCAACTGAGATTACGAATATGTTCTGCCGCCTCAGTGACCTGAACAACGAAGCGGCAGTCGAGACTTTTCTAGTCAATCGGCTGTTGATTCGCCTTGGCTATCCAGACAGCCGCGTTCGGACAAAAGAGTCGATTGAGACATTGCCAATCCCTCGGGGAAGCGCCACGGAGAACTATAGGCCCGACTACGTCTTGCTGGATTCGGGGAATAGGCCGGTTATAGTGATCGAAGCCAAACATCCCCACGAATCCATTGACTCATGGGTCTACCAGCCAGTGGGCTATGCTGCAGCTGTCAACAGAACGTTCCCAGCTGGGGTGAACCCGGTCAAATACGGAGTCTTGTGCAACGGTCATACTCTCGCAGTCTACCCATGGGACAGCAACACTCCCGTTTTCTATCTGGCTTTTGATGATCTGGTTGAAGGAAACACCGCATTCGCATTGCTGGTGTCGAATATTGCCTACGGGATATTCAACGACGTTCCCGTGGAAGGAACTGACTTTGCCTTCTCCCGGCCTGAGCTTACTACGCTGACCAAAACGTTCAATCGATGTCACGATGTTATTTGGAAGAAGGAAAAACAAGGACCTACATGGGCCTTCTATGAATTCGTGAAAATCGTATTCGTCAAGATGAGGGAAGACCGGCAAATTCATCAAAAGATCGATAAGAGCGAATTAGTCAAAAAGACCGACTTCGTTTTCTCGGTTCATTGGCTTGAGTCCCTGGAGGCCACCACTCCTAATCCTTTTGACACGATCCTTTTCAAAGAATTGCGGGAGGACATCGAGGACCAAATCAAGCAGGGCCTGAAAAAGCCCATATTCACTCCTGGGGAAACCTTGCGACTGGCCCCGTCGACTATTAAAGAGGTCGTCAGAATGTTGGAGCACTATGACCTCCATGGCATTGATGAAGACCTGAATGGCAGGATGTTCGAGACATTCCTGAATGCCACAATACGAGGCAAGGAATTGGGGCAGTATTTCACGCCCAGGCCGATTGTGAGGTACATGGCCATGACCAGCGGCCTCAATATTGCCGGTGGTCAGACTCCTTTCGTGCTGGATGGATGTTGTGGCACGGGAGGGTTCTTGATTGAAGCTATGGCCATTCTGACACAAAAGATCGAGAGTTATGCGGCCCTTAGTTCCTACGAGAAGGATCAGTTGAAACGCACCGTTCAAGACCAAAGGCTGTACGGAATCGAAGCGAATGAAGACTTGTCGCGGGTAGCCCGACTCAATATGTACCTTCATGGTGACGGCGGAAGCCGAATCTATCACGCCGAGGCGCTAGACAAGGAAGTCAGCATCGAGTCTGGTATCAACGTTGAGAAGGAGGACGGATTAATAGAATTCAAGAAGACGGTTGTCGATGAAGGACTGCGGTTCAATATAATCCTGACCAATCCGCCGTTCTCGATGTCCTACAAAGCCAGTGATGAAGCGGAGAAGGCGATCCTCCAGCAATACAAAGTGGCTATCACACAGAATGGCAAACTGTCCAGCACTGAAAAGTCGAGTATGTTATTTATTGAACGCTACCTCGACTTGCTGGAGCCGGGTGGGGACCTGCTCACCGTGATTGACGACACTATCTTGAATGGGCCTTCCAGCAAGAGGCACAGAGAATTTCTACGCGAACACTTTATCATCAGGCAGGTGGTTTCCCTTCCGTTCAACGCGTTTTTCAAAGCTCAGGCCAACATAAAGACGTCGGTCCTCCATCTACGCAAGAAAATGCCGGGAGAAGAGCAGAGCGCAGTTTTCATGGCCATTACCAACAACGTCGGACACGACGACCACAGACACGACACCCCGCACCGCGATAACTTGAGCATCGTTGCTTCCTTCTACAGTCAGTGGTTAGACGGTGAAAGCCTGGAATCCCGAATCATCCGTAATGAGCACCAGGACGAACCGTTAGGGTGTCCCTTGCAAATCTTCACGGTCGCACCCGATCAGCTTCAAGACAGACTCGATGCCTTTTACTATGCCCCGGAACTTGTGCAACTGCGGGAGCAACTCCAGAAAGCAGCCAGTCAAGGGAAAATTGAACTCATGAGCGGGAAAGACGTCTCAATGATTAAGGAACTGTCTTCCACTCAAGTACTGGAGCTTGAAGGCGATGTCTTCAAATATTTCGAAATTGGCGACGTAACTAGATATGGCGCCATAGTCCACTGGAAGCAGGATGCGATTGAAGACCTGCCAACCCGCGGGCGTCTCATGGTCAAGGTAAATGACGTGGTTTTCGCTAAAAACAACAGTTCTCGCGGAACGACGGTAGTGATTCCAGAGTCCTTTGATGACGCTTTGGTCACAACAGGATTCATAGGGATTCGTCCCGACTCCCCGGAAGAGTCTCTTTTGTGGTGGTCCGTTCTTTCGTCGGAAGCAGTGCGCAAGCAAATCTATTATCTTGCGGTCTCTGCTAGTCAGCCTGAAATTCGGCGAGAGATATTTAAGGACGAATTCATGCTTCCTTTTCCTGCGCCCGCTTGCCGGGAGCAACTCCTGAAAGAAGCTCAGGCGATGCTGGAAGCACAGAAACAGATTCACCAGAGCCTTGAATCTATCAGATCCCAACAGGAGGACTTGCTATCTCTTGGGTCATAGGCTTTTCCATTGGCTTCTATGAACTTTAGGAGTGTAGGCGGCTGGACTTAACTCTTGAAGCCGCGATTTCAGACAATCCTCAGTGGCATTGCCTGTTCACCCAAGCGGAGTTAGACGAGGCCCGCCGACGCCTAGAAGAGTTGAGGTACTACGAGTAAGTACCCTGGGATTGCTTATTTTGCCACCTGAGTCCCTTATTGTTCTTGCTTCACGGGATCGCCAAGTATATAGCTCCCAAGCCAATCAGGCCAACCGACTTTTGCACCAACATCGACTTTTAGTGCAAAGCCAGTTCAAGGTTTGGATTGTCCACCAACGCTCTGGGTATGCAGCCTGTCAGTGGATTCTCTTGAAGGCGTAGTGATAGTAGAGACCTGAGCGTACCCAGCTGCGCTCGGAATGACAATTCTTGGGCAGATACCGCAAAGGTCTCCGAGCGCGGAAACCCCATTTTATCGCTCCACGTTCTCCGCGCCCATTAGGTGAATCCAACACCAAACTTGAATTAAGAGAACATACGCTCTACACTAACTGCGTCGTGGAAGCGGGTTCATGCCGCCTTGCCCGGACCCGTGAAACGTCGCGAGACAAAATGAGAACGAGAGCGGAAAAATCTAGCCATGCGGGATTTGTCACATACTGTCTCACCACTGCATCGCCTGCCGGGTGCGTCTCGTCGAAACAGCTTCAAAACGCCCCATCGGGACGGGCGAGACAAGTTGGGACAAGGAGAAAAGAAGGAGATCTGGAAGACATCTCAAACTGTCCCAAAATCTCAGTCTGTCTCACGACCGCATGCTCTCCGTCTGAGCTCGGCCGTATGCTCTCTCACCCCGTGATACCATACGACCGCCCTGCCGAGGGTACGCACAAACAGTGGAGGAGGCGCCGACTATGAGCGACGTACTGCCGACTGCCATACTGGGTCGGACTGGCATCAAGGTCACGCGGCTGGGGTTCGGTACGGCCCTTTGGCGACCGGACCGACACCATTGGACGGAGCAGACCGCGTCTGCCCTCTATAACGAGGTGCTGGACTGCGGCATCAACTTCCTCGACACGGCCTATGACTACATGTTCGCCGAGGACTGGATCGGGAGGACCCTCATCGACCGCTACGACGAGTTCCGGCTGGCGACCAAGTGCGGATGCACCGACACCCAGCCCGACCGCAACAGCTCTCGCCACGTGTGGACGCGCTCGAACTTCCTGAGCAACATCAGCGGCAGCCTCGAACGGCTGGGACGCGAAAGCGTGGACATCATCCAGCCGCACAACCCCACCGTTGCGGAGGTCGAGGACGGCGGACTCGTCGACGCCATGAGGGAGATGCGCGACTCCGGCAAGGTGCGGCATCTCGGCATATCGACAACGCTGCCATACCTGCCGACGTTCCTCGACTGGGGCGTGTTCGACACGATGCAGATCCCCTACTCCGCGCTCGAGCGGGAGCACGAGGACTGGATCACGAAGGTGGCCGAGGCGGGCGTGGGGATCATCATCAGGGGTGGCGTGGCGCAGGGCGAGGTGTCGTCGGGCGACCGCGCGGGAACATGGGGCCAGTTCGAGCGCGCCGACCTGGACGAGCTCCGGGAACCGGGAGAGAGCCGCTCGGCGTTCGTGCTCCGCTTCACCCTCACGCACCCGCACGCCCACACGATCATCGTTGGTACGACCCGCGCGGAGCACCTGCGCGAGAACGTTGAGGCCGTCATGCGCGGTCCCCTCTCGGAGGACGTGTACGCCGAGGCAAAGCGCCGCCTAGACGGCATCGGCCAGACGCCCGTCCCCACCGGCGACGCCGAGTGACACGCTCCCCCTTCACCAATCTCTTCACCCAGAGAGACCTTTGTGAAATCCCCTCTCCCGTCGTGGGAGAGGGCTAGGGTGAGGGTGATGCCCATAGCAGTTTCATACTCCACCTATGAGAAAAGTGCGCACCTCAGAAGGAGAGCACATGAAAATCGACATCATTGGTTCGGGCACCCCGTCACCGGCCTCCGAGAGGTTTGGTTCCTGCTACGTGGTCAATGTCGGCGACGAGCGGCTGATGTTCGACTGCGGCCCCGCGTCGACGCACAAGCTGGTGAAGATGGGAATACCGCTGACGAAGATCGACAACCTCTTCTTCACGCACCACCACTTCGACCACGACGTTGATTACCCGTGCTTCATCCTCAGTCGCTGGAACCTCTGCATCGGGGGCGAGGAAGACCTGCGCGTGTACGGCCCGAACCTGACGGAGAGGATCACGCACCGGATCATGGATGAGAACGAGGGCGCATTCGCCCACGACTGGATCGCGAGGATCAACCACCCACTGAGCCTGAACGCCTTCACCTCGCGGGGCGGCGTGCTGCCCCGTCCCGCGCCCGTTGTCGTCGCAAAGGACGTGGGCCCCGGAAAGATCATCGACGGCCCGGACTGGGAGATAACCGCCGCTCCGGCCGAACACGTTGAGCCGTGGCTCGACTCTCTCGCTTACCGGGTAGACAGCGACGAGGGCAGCGTCGTCGTCACGGGAGACACGAGGCCGTGCGACAGCGTCGTCGACCTCGCCAAGGACGTTGACACGATGGTCTGCCTGTGCACCTACATCGAGAACGAGGAGGCGGACACGCCTGAGGGGCAGTACATGTGCGGGAGCGAGACGGCCGCCAAGATGGCTCAGGACGCCGGAGCGAAGCGGCTCGTCCTCGTGCACCAGACCGACGCCATGGACGAGCCCGGCGAGACGGAGCGGGCGATTCGCGACATAGCGCATCACTACGATGGCGAGATCGTCTGGGGACGGGAGCTGATGAGCGTAGACGTGTAGCGGCGCCTGAACTGCGTATGGGACAATGAAGACATGGAAGAGCGCTTCACGGTAGGACGTGTGCTGCGCGCCATACTGAGCGCGCTCTTCACCACGGCTGCGACGGCCGCGGTGTTCCTGCCCACGCTGGGGCCGCTGCTCGACCATCACTACGCCGAGCGGCTTCCGAACCACACCCACCTGTATTTCGGGCCTAGCGATTCTAACCACGTTCACCCGTTCGAGGTGCAGGGCCACTTCCACTACCATCCATTCGAGGCGCCGACGGACGGCATCGTCTACCTCGCGTCCTACGACGGCAGTAGCCCGGTGATGATCGACGCTACCGTGCAAGCTATCCAGCAGTCGCCGCCCTTCGTAGGGCCCGACGACGATGCGGCCGCCTACGGCATCTCCTCCGATTCCCTCATTCCCGAAGACGCAATCCTCGTCGTTCCGAAGAAACCCCCTCGCGCCTAGCTCCTTTCTCCCCATAGGCATTGACCGTTTCGATCGGACTTCCCGCATGGCATCGCCACGCGGCCCGAAAGCAGGGACGGCGTGAGTTCATGAAAGGAGCTCTCATGCAGCTTGTAACTAACAAGAGATATTGGCTTGCGGCGGCCGTCGCTGCCGTGCTGAGCCTGACGGTCGGCGTCGTTTCCGCCCACGAAGGCCGGGAGGTGGGCGACTACCGCATCAACATCGGATGGATTGTGGAACCGGCGTACGAAGGGTTTATGAACGGAGTGGAGGTCCGAGTGACCAGGGTGGCGGAGAGCGGTGGTGATGACCACAGCGAGTCCACGTCAATGAGCAAGGACGACGACGGAGATGGCATGGCGATGGCCAATCACCACGGCGATTCGGCGGCCGTAGAGGGCCTGGAGAACACCCTCAAGGTGGAGGTCATCTACGTTCCCACGGGCGCGTTGCGGGTGGTCAACCTGAGCGCCGACGTGAACGAGGCCGGTCGCTACACGGCGGACCTGTTGCCGACGACGCCGGGGGTGTACGAGTTCCGTGTCTTCGGGGCCATCGAGGATATGCAGGTCGACGAGACGTTCGCGTCGAGGGGCGGTGGCGGAGGCTTTGACGACATCCGGCCGCTGGCGGCGCTCCAGTTCCCGGATGAGCTCCCGTCGGCCCGCGAGATGGAGAGCGCAGTGCGCGGCGCCATCAGCACGGCGGAGCAGGCGCGCGACGCCGCGGAAGAGGGACCGGGCGTGCTGCCCATCGTGGCGCTGGCGCTCGGCGTATCGGGAGCGGTGCTTGGCACCGTCGGCCTGGTTGTTGGACTGCGGAGGCGGTGACGAAGTTTCTGGTGCAGGTGGCACTACACTGCCTTAAAGCAAGACGGGTGGCCCAGCTAAGGGCCACCCGTCTCCATCCTCGGGCTAATTTTGAACTAGGACGCTTTGGCGGCTGGAGCCGCTTCGGGCGCTTCTTCTTCGGGTTCCGCAACGTCGGAGGCAGCGTCGCTCACCATCTCCGGTACGGGTTCTGCCTCGGCGCCGTTGGCGCTCGCCATGTCCGGTTCGGCCGGTTCAGCCACAACCGGGGCCGGCTCCATGCCCATCCTCTCACGGACGACATCGACCGCCGGGGCTACCTGGTGACGCAGGTTTTCGATGGCGGGAGTGATGTTGTGGGAGATCTGACCGGCGATGTCTTCGGCCCGATGCCTCCATTCGTCACTGTGCTCCGCTATACCGGCCCGCGTCTCCGCGCCGGACTTGGGGGCGAGCAGCAGGCCTATTGCCGCGCCGACCAATCCGCCCAGGAGAAACCCTGAAACAAATGCCATTCCACTATCGTTATCAGCCATGATATGTAACCTCCTTATATTTGGACTGAACTCACGAATCCGAATCTGCGCGAGATCGTCGCAGTAGAAAAGATAGGACATTCCCAATCCCTGATGCCACACCTCCGCCCGAGGATGACGACTCCGAGAACCGCTCCGATATCGCTTCCGCCACTTCCCTTGTGCTCTTGAGTGTCCCATCTACGGATTCGAGCACGCTCGACAGCTTTCGATAGGTCACATAGAGAGCAACGCCGATAAAGGCCAAGACGAAGATGAGTAGAATGTCACGGACGATTCCTATGACATAAGCCGTGTCTTGCAGCAACGCACACCCCTCCTTCGCCCCGACACTGCATTAATCGTAGCACGTGAAAAGAACCTGTGTAAACGTCTCTGCGCGTCACGCGAAAGGCAATTACGCTTGGGGAGGGAGAGGGGAAAGTACCGGGTGTTGCGTGGGGTTCGCCGCGGAGGGCGCAGAGGGGGAGAGAAAGTAGAAAGTATTGCGTAGAAAGTGGGAGGATTCACCACAGAGGGCACGGAGGACACAGAGGGGAAGAGAAAAGTAAGGGCGTGTAGGGACGGCCGACTGGGGTGGGGGTTTCAGTCGGATGAGGTGTGAGTAGGTTCTGGATTAGGGTGTGGTGTAGAGCCCTTTCTGGATTCCGGCCCCGTATCTAGTACGGGGTACCCTCACCCTAGCCCCCGTATCGAGTACGGGGCAGGCTCTCTCCCAGGACGGGAGAGGGGATATGGGCAAGGGTCGTTCCTGCTTCGAGGTCCATTGAGGAAGGTTGGGATCTTAGATTCCTCGCTTCGCTCGGAATGACAGGTGGTGTCGGAATGACAGGTGGTGGGGTCAGTTGGGGGCGCGTGGGCGGTGGGAGTTGGGTTGTTTGGTCCGCGCATCGGGGCGCGGGGCCTTGCGTTGTTTGCGTTGTTTTCGTTGGAGTTGACGGCGTTGGCGGCGGGTGAGGGGAGGGTTCTGGGTGTTAGGTGCTGGGTGCTGGGGATGGGGCAGATCGCCCTCAGCCCAGGTCTCTCCCACGACGGGAGAGGGGGAAGATGTGGAGGGCGCGGAGGGGTGTGAGGATGCGGGGGAGAGATTGGGATGGGAAGTGTCTTCTCCGTTGGGGGAGAGATTGGGATGGGACGTGTCTTCTCCGGTGGGGGAGGGATCGGGGGCAGGTTTGAAACCTGCCCCTACGGGTGGTAGGTCGGCGGGGGAGAGATTGGAGGTAGGGTCGGTGAGGCCGGCGAATTGGTTGAGTTGTTGGAGGTCTTGGCGGATGTCGTCTAGGGATTCACGGTCGTCTTGGGAGGTTTCCGGCTTGGGGTCGTCGTCGTGGTCGGAGTGGCTGGCCCGCGGGGCGCTTTGGCGGCGCGCGGGGCCGTATTTTTCGGGGAGGTGCGCTCGGAGGAGCATTGCGAGGAGCGCGGGGGAGGGTTTGGGCTGTCGGACTTGCTCCAAGAGAAGGACCTCGATCTCTTCGGTGTATTCGAGGACGGCTATTTGGAGGCGTTGGTTGAAGCCGAGGGTGTTTTCGGTCTGCCATGTTCTGGCGTGGCGAAGGGAGACGCCCGCTTCACGCACGGCGTGAGTGAAGGTGCGGGTGTTGGCGTACTGGCCGAGGTAGAGGGTCTGGCGAATCCATGTGTCGGCGTCTTCGGGTGTGAAGTCGTCGAAGCGGATGCCGAGGTCCTGTTCGAGCTCGGCGGCTTCTAGTTGGGATGAGATGCCTAGGGTTTCGTATAGGGAGGGCATTGGGGTGCTGGGTGTTGGGTTCTAGTACCGTGTCAACATGGTTTTGATATTACGATTCACCCTCACCCTAGCCCTCTCCCACGACGGGAGAGGGGATAAATCGGCATCTACCTGTTCATCATATTCAAGTTGACTGAGTACTAGGTTCTGGGAAGGAGGTAGAGGGTATTTCGTATGTACGTATTAGAAGCGAGTTACTTTGAAGGTGTTGGGGTCGTCGTTTTGGGAGGGTCTGCGTGTTTGGAATATTGAGGCGATGGGGCGGCGGGTTGGTTTCACCGCAGAGGACGCAGAGGGGTTCTGGGTGCTAGGTGCTGGGTTCTGGGGTGTTGGGGAAGGATTCACCGCAGAGAGCGCAGAGGACGCAGAGGGGTTCTGGGTGCTAGGTGCTGGGTTCTGGGGTGTTGGGGAAGGATTCACCGCAGAGAGCGCAGAGGACGCGGAGGGGTTCTGGGTGCTAGGTGCTGGGTTCTGGGGTGTTGGAGAGGGATTCACCGCAGAGGGCGCGGAGGACGCGGAGGGGTTCTGGGTGCTAGGTGCTGGGTTCTGGGGTGTTGGGGAGGGATTCACCGCAGAGGGCGCGGAGGGCGCGGAGGGGTTCTGGGTGCTAGGTGCTGGGTTCTGGGGACGGGGCATTTCACCCTCACCCTCACCCCAGCCCCCGTATCGAGTACGGGGCAGGCTCTCTCCCACAACGGGAGAGGGGGAAGAGGTGTGTTCTTCCGGTGAGGGGGAGAGGTTGGCGCGGGCGATCTCGTCGGGGTCGACGGGGTGGATGTCGTCGTGGGGCGTGGTCTCTTGGGAATCGTATTGGTTTTCAGGGAAGGATCCCCCTCTCTGTATCTCTCCCCCGGCGGGGGAGAGATTGGAACGGGGAGTGTCTTCTCCGGCGGGGGAGAGATTGGAATGGGCCGCCTCTGGATTCCCGCGTTCGCGGGAATGACGGGTGGGGGTGTCGGGTTCGTCGGGAGAGATGTCGTCGTGGGGGAGGGTGGTCTCTTGGGAGTCATATTGGTTTTCAGGGAAGGATCCCCCTCTCTGTATCTCTCCCCCGGCGGGGGAGAGATTGGAATGGGCCGCCTCTGGATTCCCGCCTCCGCCGGTATGACGGTTGGGTGGTTGGTAGGTCCCGTTGGCGATGGCGCGGAAGGTAGGATGGCCCGCGTCGAGTTCTCGTTTGGCGTCCTGGCTGTAGAGGAAGAGGAGTTCGTCGGCCTTTGAGGTGTCGCAGGTGTGTCCGTTGGAGGAGAATTTTTCGGGTATGTGGGCGCGAAGGAGAGCGATGAGGAGGGACGCTGGGGCGTCGGGTTCTCTTGCGCGTTCGAGGGCCATGACCTGGAGGCTGTCGGAGAAGCGGAGGTCGGCGATTTCGAGTCTGCGTTTGAAGCCGAGGGTGTTGAGGAATTTCCACGCCTGCGCGGTGGGGACGGTGACGCCCGCTGTGTCTGCGGCGTTGGAGACGGCGCGCGTGTTGGCGTAGGCGTCGAGGTAGGCGTTCTGCTGGACCCAGGCCTCGCGGCCGTGGTAGGAGAACCTGTCGAAGCGTATGTCGAGCTCTCGTTCGAGCTCGTCGGCCTCGTACTGGGAGTTTATGCCGAGTTGGTCGAGTTGGTGGTCTTTGTGTGATGTCATGTAATTGATGGTAGAGGATAAGAACGTTCGTGTCAAAAGCGCGATTTTGGGGTTCACCGCAGAGGGCGCGGAGGGGGGAGAGGAGGAGAAGATTCACCACAGAGATCGCAGAGAGCACAGAGGGGAGGAGGAGGGTTCTGGGTGTTAGGTATGTGAATTGTCAGTGGGGCCACGTACCGCCTTGGTGGATCGCTGGATTCCGGCCTACGCCGGAATGACGGAGTCGGCCATTGGCGGGAATGACGGTGTGGGTGAAAGAGGATTCACCGCAGAGAGCGCGGAGGGCGCAGAGGGGGAGGAGATTCACCACAGAGATCGCAGAGAGCGCGGAGGGGAGGGTTCTGGGTTCTGGGGTTGCCCCTCACCCCAGCCCCCGTATCGAGTACGGGGTGACGTTCCTTCGCAGGAATGACGGAGTCGGCTATTGGCGGGAATGACGGTTGTTGGTTTCAGTGGGTGGGAAAACGGAATGGGTTGGTGGTACGATAACGGGTGATGAGGGGGACGCGGGCAAGACCGTCTGCGTTTTGTTTTGCAAGGAGATGAGCGCCTATGACGTATAGGACGGTCATCTGCGTTTGGTTGGTGGTAGTTGTGGGAGTAGCGTTGGCCTGCTCCGTGATCACAGATCGAGACGAGCAGGCGGTGCCCGCCGCCACGCAACCCGTTGCGCCCATGGCTTCGGAACCACGCGATGTGGCGACCCAGACAGAGCCGACACCGGAAGCCGCGCCGGAGGCAAGTCGCGCGGTCGAGCAGGTGGAATACACTTGGGGGCCTCGAGCGGACAGCGCGATAGATGATGTGGGGCACAGGAACCCCAGGCCTCTGTCGCTGAGCGAGCGCATCTTGCGATCCGATGTGATCGCAAGGGCAAGGTTGACCTCAGTAGTCCCCTCTTCGTGGTGGTACAACTATGGTCAACGGAAGGCATACGCCCCGGCGGTCGCCTTCACGTTCGACATGAAGGAAGCCCTGTACGGAAGCCCCGACGAGACTGTCGTGGTAGGTCTCTTGCTATCCAAGCCCTGGGAAAACAATGTCCCCGCCGCGCCCTACAAGACAGAAGCCAAGGCCCTGGAAGTAAGCAGGGTTTGGAATGAAACCCGGCGCGTCACCGACTGGGACGAGCGCGACGCGATCATATTCCTGTCGCTGGCATCCAACGTCTCTGAGTCTTGGAAGGACGGAGTCCCTTCGACGGTTCAATATGTCTTCGTCTCGGAGCGGTCAATCGGGGGGAATGCCAGAATGAGCGAGGATGAGTACACCATCCACAGCACGAAGAATCAGGTGTGGCTCCCTGCGGTCTCGGTAGGAGAGGCTGGGAGTCAAACGTTCTACCTTGACGACCCGAAAATCGTGAATCTCCCTGCGACGAAATCGCTGGTAGACCTGAAGACCGACATCACGACCGAGACCGCCAAGGTCGACAGCTCGATACCCGGCCACAAAGAGTGCCTGTTAGCCAAAGAGCAAGATGAACGCGACGGCAGGCCGACGTATCCGCCTGCGTTTTGGAGCCAAGTCGATGTGTCCATTCCTTCAGGATCGCCGACCAACACCCCACTCATGGGAGAGAGGAGTAGAGCTAAGGACGGATACCCCACCCACTTCCTAGAAGGGCCTGACTCCGATTGGTTCACGACGAAACAGAGCGATACAGACACGAATGCCTTAAACGGCTTCTCTCACAGTTACTACACTACGCGGCCTCTGCCCGCGCGGGTGTATGAGTTCCACACGAACATCCAGAAGCACCGCATGAAGCCCTGCAACTACATCCCGCCGTACCGCGTCAAGTGGCTCGTAAACGTCGAGTCACCGGAGGGCACGTTGCACGAGCTATTCTTCGACCCGGTGACCCTTCGACAAGCTCAGGGCAGGCTCCCAGATGTGGGGGCCGATTCGTCGAACGGGCAGTTGGAGCCCGCGGCGTTCACGGACGCAAACGGCGGGTCGGCGGCTATAGGCAGCATCTCCTATAAGTCGGGCACGGTGGAGATCGAGGTGACCCCCGACGACGCGCTTAGTGGTCACATTCTGGACATCATCGAGCTTGACGGGACGGTGTCGCTCTCGCTGGACGTGGACGAGGCGACGGTTGACAGTGCGAACGAAACGTTGAGTTGGAGAGTGGAGTCGCAGCCGTGGGAGGATGGGGACTTGTTGATGGTGCGGATATGGGAGGGGCGGTAGCGGTTGTCGACAGGCCGCCGAGTTGGGGCCCTAACCCGCCGCGGGGGCGGATTTGGGGAGCGTGAAGCTGAAGACGCTGCCTCGGCCGGGTTCGCTTTCTACCCAGATGCGGCCTCCGTGGGCCTCGATGATGCCCTTGGCGATGCTGAGGCCGATGCCCGCGCCGCCGGAGTTTCGGTGACGAGCGGGGTCCGCCCGGTAGGCACGGTCGAAGATCTTGGGCAGGTCGCGCCGGCGGATGCCCTCTCCGGTGTCGGCCACCTGCACGTGGACTTCCTCTCCGGCGTCGACTGCCCGTATGGAGATGGAGCCGTCCGGCGGGGTGTAGCGGATCGAGTTTTGCACGAGATTGTAGAGCACCCGCTGGACGCGCTGGGAGTCCATGGAGACGGGGGAGATGTCCTCTGCGACCTCGCCCTCCAGCCGCAGACGCCGGTTGTTGGCCTGCGCCGCCATGCTTTCGAGCGTGTCGGATATGAGGTCCTGGATCGACGACGACTCGACGTGGAGGGCGAGGATTCCCGCGTCGATCTGCGAAAGCTCGAACAGGTCCCCGATGAGGCCGCTGAGGTTCTCGACCTCCGACTGGATCGTTGCGAGGTAGCGCGCCTTGGTGTCCTCGTCGGTCACTACGCCGTCGTTGATGCTCTCGATCATGGCGCGGATGGACGCGAGTGGGGTACGGAGGTCGTGGGAGACTGCGCCGAATAGGTCCTTGCGGGCGTTTTCGAGGTCTCGCTCCCGCTCGAAGCTGCCCTGGAGCCGCTCGACCATGTCGTTGAAGGCGGCGGCAAGCTCGCCGACCTCGTCGTTCGACTCGACGGGCACCCTCGTGTCGAGGCTACCGGTGTTGATCTCGCGGACGGCGCTGACGAATCCGCCCATGACGCGCGCGGTCGGCACGGACGAGGCATACGCCACGAAGATGGATATGCCGACGGAGAAGACGGTGAGCACGACGAGGAGGTAGAAATCGTGCTGTGAGAAGAACATGAGGACGGCGACGAATCCGACGTTGGCGAGGGAGAGCGCCATTACGAGGACGGATATGAGGATGAGACGGCTTCGGATCGAGCGTGCCCAAGACGGCAGTCCGAACTGTGAGACGGCCACGCCGAGGCCGACGGTGATCCCGCCGGACAGGAGCAGGAACAGGCCGAGGTCGACCAGATCGCCCGCGGGTGGGTCGAGCAGCACAACGGTTGCCGCCAGGACGACGGCCAAGAGTATGATCAGCGTTGCCGCCGCCTGCATGGAGTGCTTTGCGAGTGTCGTCATGGTCTATTCTTCGAACTTGTAGCCGACACCCCAGACGGTCTTGATGTACCTCGGCTTCAGGGGGTCGGACTCCAGCTTGGCCCGAAGACGTCGGATGTGGACGGTGACGGTCGAGTAGTCGGCCGCATAGGAGTAGTCCCACACCTGGTCCATGAGTTGCGTCCTCGTGAAGACATGGTTGGGATGTGACGCCAGGAAAAAGAGGAGGTCGAACTCCTTGGCGGTGAGCGTGACCTTGCGTGGGCCGTCGGTAACCTCTCTGGTGTCGGGGTTGATTTCCAGTGAGCCGAACTTGAGGGTCGAGCCGGTGCCCGTGCCCGGAGTCGCCTGCGCCCGCCTCAGCACCGACTTGACTCGCGCCACGAGCTCTCGCGGGCTGAAGGGCTTGACCATGTAGTCGTCGGCGCCCATCTCGAGCCCGACTATGCGGTCGGTCTCCTCGCCGCGCGCGGTGAGCATGATGATCGGCACGTCGGAGTTCTTGCGGAGGATGCGACAGACCTCGAGGCCGTCGAGGACGGGGAGCATCAGGTCGAGGACTACGAGGTGGGGGTCCCAGTCCTGGGCGACCTTGAGGGCGTCGGCCCCGTCGGACGCGATGGCGGCGTCGTAGCCTTCGAGCTTCAGGTAGCGCTCGACGACCTCCGTTACAACGCGTTCGTCGTCCACGATGAGAATTCGAGTCGCCATGATATCGTCGCGCCGGTCCCTCACAGCATCGGAGTGTGCTGCCTTCAGTATACGCGACTCGGCGGGCGCAGGCGCGGGCCTTGTTTTGTTCATAGGTCGTTCCCGTTCGTCGTTTGGCTACCATAGTATGGGGTAAAGGTTTCCCCCTCATTACGTACCTTACAGAACTGTTAACGGTTGGCGGGGTGCGGTTCTGAAGTGCGTAGCGTAGATGGATGTGCTCACAAGGAATCACCCTCACCCCCGTATCGGGTACGGGGCAGGCTCTAGCCCCCGTATCGAGTACGGGGCAGGCTCTCTCCCACGACGGGAGAGGGGATATGAGCGGGCACGGGACCGTAGTGTCGCGTAGAATGGACGGCCATAATCCCGTTTTGCGAGGAGAGTGAAATGTCCCAACCACCGGACTACGGAATCATCTACAACTGGGACGGTGCGCCGCACGGTCATCACGAGGTACCGCAGACTATGGAGCAGTTTCTCGGCTCTATGTACGCGCCGCTGGCGGACACGCAGGTGGGAGCGCATTTCTGGTGCATAGGAGAGCACGTCGCGCGGTACAGGAGCGCGGTGCAGGAGACCATGGGGGAGCACGTGGGGAGGGAGTATCACAGCGTCCATCAGTACACGTTCAGCGAGAACGTTCTGGCGATGCTCGAACGTGGGGAGGACGCGCAGGCGGCGGCTATCGAGCGGGGCCATGCGCTGGGGATGCACGTGTACGCGTCGGTGCGCATGAACGACAATCACTTCGCCGGGCTGCAGGTGGAGGACCTGGGGACGTCGCGGCACGGCTCGATAACGCAGATGCGGCGGGACCATCCCGAATGGGTGCTGGGCGACGGGGCGCAGTCGGACTGGTTCGCGCTGTCGTGGAATATGGCCGTGCCGGAGGTGCGGCGGCACAGGTACGAGCACGTGAAGGAGCTCTGCGAGCGATGGGACTGGGACGGGGTCGAGCTCGACTGGCAGCGTCATGGATACCACCTGGACAAGGACTACGGGTACAAGATGCGGTATGCTGTGACCGATCTGCAGCGGTCGATCCGGCAGGCGACCGACCGGATCGCGGAGGAACGGGGCAGGCCGTTCTACGTGGCGGCGAGGGTGTCGGGGACGCTGGAGATGTGCAAGCGCATCGGGTACGACATCGAGGCGTGGGTTGAAGAGGGACTCGTCGATATTCTCATTCCGGCGGCGAGCTCAGGGACCGACCCTCTGCTGGACATCGAGGGGTTCAAGCGGCTGACGGAGGGCACGGACATCGCGGTGTACGGGTGCATCTACGGCGCGACGGACGGGCCGCACGTTGGGCCGGAGGACGAGGGCACGAAGCAGGAAATGGTGCTCGGAGGGATCGCGAGCCGGCACTACGCGCATGGGGCGGACGGCATCTACGTGTTCAATTTCCACGGAGACCGAGAGCACCGCCGGAGACTCTTGACGACGATGGGCTCGCCGGAGACGCTCCAAGGCGCAAGCAAGATATACGCCGCGACACACAAGATACCGCGTGTGACGGGAGAGTGGCGTGGCGCGGAGCTGAACGACCGCATCTACGCCGAGGTCCCGACGCCGCTGGTCGAGACGATGAGCGGGGACGGCCCGACAGTGGCCCTGACGGTCGCCGACGATTTTTTGGTCGATGCGCCGGAGAGCGTTTGCCTGCGAGTGCGGATGGAGGAGTGGGTTGTCGGCGACGAGGTCGAGGTGATGTGGGACGGCGAGTTGCTGCCCGACGCGAACGTCGAATACGTGATCGAGCGGTCGCATATGGGCGATGCGGTATCCGACGTGGTGTGGCAGTCGTATGCGCTTGAGGCTGGGCAGGTCGCGAAGGGGCAGCACAGGGTCAAGGTGGTTTTGCGGCATAGGAACCCGCGTATTATCCCGGATTTGACGCTGACGGATGTGGAGTTGGTGGTGAGGTACGGGGAGGGTTGAGGTTGGGCGGCTGATGATCAGTTTATGATCGCTCGATTCATTGAAGCCTAATTCATGCCGAGATTAGGCTCAGGCCCTGCATTCTCTCAAAGTGCCTGCGGTTGTTGGTGAGCAGTGTAAGTCCGTGATGTATTGCAGTTGAGCCTATCAGGAGGTCAAGGTCTTCAATGCGGTTTCCGGCCGTTCGCAATCTGACACGCTCCATGGCGAAAATCCGACAGACCGGTTCTTCGAGTGGCACTATTTCATCGAGACCATCGAGAAATCTTTGCAGTCCCAGTTCAGCACTCTGGGGATTCGCAGCACCGTACACGCCATCGTAGAGCTCGGCAAGCGAAATGATGCTCAGACCGATCCCCTGCGGCAATAGCTCGTCGAATCGCCCGACGACTTGGGGTATGCCATTCATGTAATCGATGACCCAATTGGTGTCGGCCAAGTACCGCATCCGCTACTGATCCGGACCGACGAGGGAGCCGGAGTGACGGGCTTCATGGAGGGTTGTCTTTAGTTCCTCTCCGTCGATGAGACCTTTCCAAGAACCAGCGGCCGATTTCGTCCCTTTGAGCCTTTCTTCCGCCGTCAGCCTCGATGTGGCGTCGCGCTTCTCCAAGTCCCCATAGCGGAGAATCCACTGCCCTCCGACATGACGGCCTGCGCCGACTTCCAAAGGGTCGGGGTGACCGGCCGCGACCCAGTCACGGACATCGCCACGACTCTCCCGTAACTCGATCAGCACCCGCGCAGCCTCAACTCTGGCGGTTTGTTTATCGGAATGCCAATGCTTTACCTTCGGGAAGTCAGGCTCTTCTTTGCTGTCGCCATCCGGATGCCAAAAGGACACCATCCACCGAACCGGCCTATGATTGTTCATTTCATTCGTCCTTTCTTCATGCCAGTCCCCTGACGCACGAATCGCGCGTAAGTGGAAGCGACATCCTCGCACGACAGCACAGAGATATCGTACACGATTCCCTTGAACTCTCGCTTTTCCGTCGTTTCCGCGTCTTCCGTCCGTATGGCAATCCGCGCTGACGTTATACCAATTTGGCGTGACGAGGCCGTAATCTCGCTTGCATGCCTTGCGGACCCTCACCCTAGCCCTCTCCCACGACGGGAGAGGGGATCAAATGACGGCGGGGTTCCGGTATGTATTAATGATTTATGGCGTAGTCAAAGCGAATTGGTATTAGTTGAAGCCGCGGATGAGGACGACGCCGGTCATGAGGGCGGCGATGCCGAGTAGGCGGATGTAGTCGGCGCGTATGAGGTTGCCGCCGAAAGCGCCGATGTGGTCGAGCAGGACGGCGGCGGTGAGCTGTCCGGCGATGGCGGCGGAGATGAAGAGTCCGACTCCGAGGCGGGGGGCGAGGAATCCCGCGCCGACGAGGAATGGGATCGGCATCAGGCCGGTGAGGACGTAGTACCACTCGATGTCCCGTGCGGAGAAGGCCAGCGCGACGGTTGCGGCGATTGCGAAGGCGATCATGATGTAAGGGCGGTCGAACGGTGGGGGAAGGCCGATGGACGAGGTGGCGGAGCGGTAGATTACGAATGCGGTGAGGCCGACGACCGTTGCGAGCAGGGATATCCACACGGCGGCCGCGGGGGTGCGCGCCGTGCCTACCGCGCCGAGCATGGCAGCCTGCATGGAGATTCCCGCTCCGCTGAGGATGGCGAGCGCGATGAAGAAGACCTGCATTATGGCAGCACCTTTTGTAACTGTTCAGAGTTGATGAGACGAATACTCCCCACCGCTGTGGATACCCGCCCCGTATCGTGGTACGGGGTGACGTTCTTTCGGAGGCCTTTGCATGATCTGTAAAAAGGGGCGGGACTTAGAATCGACACCATCAAACCCCACCCCCCGCCCCTCTGGATACCGGCCCCGTATCGGAGTACGGGGCAGGCTCTTCGCCGGTATGACGGTTGTGGGAAAGGGGTATGACGATAGCTGCGTCTATCGAGTGCTCTCACGAAGTCTGAACAGTTGCCTCCTTTTGTCTCCGGTCATCGACCAGCTTCATCTTCCGGGAGCCGGTGAAGTAGGACTCGTCTACGTAGTCGAACCGCAGGGACGCGAGCTTGCTGGTGAGGAGGAACTCCAATTCGAGCTGGTCGGAGAGGAGCGAGTCCTTCATGCGCTTTTCGTGGGGGTGCATCTCGGCGGGGAGGAGGACCGTGAGGACATCTTGAGCCTCGGTCGTGAGGACGACCTGCATGTAGCCGACCTCGTCGAGGTTCTTGTAGACCGAGCGCAGGAACGAGTCGTAGTGGAACGTGGAGCCGAGAATGGCGAAGCTGTCCCCTGCTCGACCGAGCACGTCGACTCGCGGGTGCGGTAGGCCGCACGGGCAGTCGCCGGGGAGCAGGACTATCTCGTCGCCGAGGGAGTATCGCACGAGGGGGACGGTCTTCTGCAGGAGGCTTGTGACGACGAGCCCCCCTCTCTGTATCTCTTCTCCGGCGGGGGAGAGATTGTTGGTGTCTGCGCGCGCGCCTGTCTGTATCTCTTCTCCGGTGGGGGAGAGATTGTTGGTATCTGCGCGCGCGCCTGTCTGCATCTCTTCTCCGGTGGGGGAGAGATTGTTGGTATCTGCGAGCGCGCCTGTCTGCATCTCTTCTCCGGTGGGGGAGAGATTGTTGGTATCTGCGCGCGCGCCTGTCTGCATCTCTTCTCCGGTGGGGGAGAGATTGTTGGTATCTGCGAGCGCGCCTGTCTGCATCTCTTCTCCGGTGGGGGCTGTCTCACCCTCACCCCAGCTCTCTCCCACGACGGGAGAGGGGGTAGTATGGTCACCCTCACCCCAACCCTCTCCCACGACGGGAGAGGGGGTATGGTCACCCTCACCCCAGCCCTCTCCCACGACGGGAGAGGGGGTATGGTCACCCTCACCCCAGCCCTCTCCCACGACGGGAGAGGGGGCATGGTCACCCTCACCCCAACCCTCTCCCACGACGGGAGAGGGGGTATGATCACCCTCACCTCCGTATCGAGTACGGGGCAGGCCCTCTCCTTCAAGGGAGAGGGGGCTGTTGGTGACCTCACGCCCCCCTCTCTGTATCTCTCCCCCGGCGGGGGAGAGACGATTGGTGTTGGTCAGTTCGAATAGGTTGCGGTCGGTGTAGAGGTGGATGCCTGTGTGGGCCGTACATTCGATGCCGAGTGACGAGGTCTCGGCTGCGCCGTAGTAGCTGAAGACCTCGACGCCATGCTCGGACTCCAACTGCGCTCTCAGCCGGCGGGGGACTCGCTCGCCGAGGAAGACGACCTTGCTCAGGCTGCCGCGTCCTGCTTGGTCGTAGAGCCGGCGGAGTGCGGGCCAGCACCGCTCGAACATGGACGGCACGGCGAAGATCGCGGTGGGGTCGAGTCGCACCAATGCATCGAGCGTCTGGCCCTGATCGCGGCCTACGGAGTAGACATATGATTCGTCTACGCCGAGGATATCGAGGGCGCGGGCGAATGAGACCATCAGGTAGACGGGGTCGGTATCGAGGCAGGCCACGCGGTCGTGCTCGTTGATGCCCGCCAGTCGAAACAGCTCGGCCATGAAGGCGTGGTCGTCTTGGTCGTCTTCGTAGGAGATGAAGCGTTTCTTTCGGACGCCTGTGGTGCCGGATGAGGTCTCCATGTCCACGATGCCGTCGACGACCGAGAGGCTCTCTTCGCTCACCCTCGCAAGTGTGTCGGCGGCGATGACCGGCAGCCGTTCGAGGACGGCAAGCGGGTCGTCCTTGACAAGCGCGTCTAGTCCGACTCCGGCTCCCTCGAACAGGTCACGGTAGGTCGAAAAGGTCGAGTAGGCGTATTGGAGGGCGGCACCTAGCTGTTGACCGGTGGTCGAATCTGGCCGTTCCAGTGTCCTGTTTCTGAAGTTCATTGTATACATTGGATGGGTGTGTTCCGGGGAGCCGCCCTCACCCCCGTATGGGAGTACGGGGCAGGCTCTCTCCCACGACGGGAGAGGGGATTTTCACGCGCTGATATGTTCGAAGAATCTCTGACACAGGAAACTAGTGCCTGTTCCAAATGATTTTGGTAGCTTACTCGAAACACCCTCACCCCCGTATCGAGTACGGGGCAGGCTCTCTCCCACGACGGGAGAGGGGATACGACCTCTCTATTCGACTGTCATATTCAAATGGGAACGGTACTAGTACCATGTCAACATGGTTTTGATATTACGTTTCACCCTCACCCTAGCCCTCTCCCACGACGGGAGAGGGGATAAATCGGCACCTGGATGTTCGTCATATTCAAGTTGACTGAGTACTAGTAGCCGCGTGTCGCGGAGCGCGGTGGTCATTGCTCTACGCCGCCGGGCGGGGTTGGAAGACCGACTCTGGACCGTTCGGTCGTGGGGGTGCGTTCGATGGGCACATCGCGCAGAGGTCGGCGCACGGAGCCAGGCGACATGCCCTCCTTCAGCGCTGCCATCACCCCCGCGGCCTCCCAGTAGTTTTCGACGACGTGCAGCTGGTCGTCGGACCAGGGCAGTAGTGTGAGGTCGTTTCTCATCAGGCTCCGGTTCTCGCGGACGGCGATAACCGGTATGCCCTGTTCGAGCGCGGCCAGAGTCGGCAGCCCGATGCAGCCGTCGGGGATAACGAGGCAGGATACGTCTCTCGCCGTGAGGGTGTGGCCCCCTCTCTGTATCTCTCCCCCGGCTGGGGAGAGACTGGCTGTTTCGGTGGGGCCAACGGCGATTCGCGGCGCGGTGTGCAAGCCCTTGAGGACGGACTGGAGGAAGGTGAGTGAGATGACCTCAGCGGCCATGCGGGGGTCGACGACGCCGGGGTCGATGTTTGCGATCTCGACCGACTCCATCATCGGCGCGTGGGCGGACGGCACGTTGTAGAGGGTTGATATCGCGTGGGTGAGCATGGCCTCGACGCCGCCCCAGGGGTTGACGATCTCGCCCCTCGAGGAGAAGTAGCTCTCGTGGGGCACGTCGACGTCGACGAGGGTTGAGAGGGCGACGGCGTCGTACTCGCCCCGGTGGGTGTCGAGCACCTCGAAGACCCGTTCCAAGTCCTCGACGGTCCCTGCTGTGCGTCCGGACGGCGTGTACTCGCCGCGTACCGGCAGCGGGGGATCTAGGACGACGACACGGGGGCATCGGAGTCCATAGGTCGCCCGCGCGGCGTTGACGGCGTTGACCGTTGCGCGCGCGAACCGCTCGTTGGGGTGGGCGTCGATGATGACGAGGACGCGGTTTGATCGGACGGGTCTCAGGCCGATGGCGCCCGTAAGAAAGCGGCTCAGGAGGCTGCCCTCGACGTAGAGGCCGTTGTCCGGGATCTCGTTCAGGTCTGAGGCGTTGACGACGTTCGGGTGCGTGATAAGCGTGTCGCACACGGAGGCCAGCAGTCGCGCGACGGGCGTCGCGTCACCGGCGTGACCGCCGATCTCCGCTCCGATGCCCGTTGGCACGACGAGCACCGCGTTGAAGGAACTCACGTTTTCGTCGAGTCGAGGATGGAGGTCGAACATGGAGGGGACGAAAGACCCTGTCCCTTCGAGAATGCCGATCTCGTAGTGGTAGGAGTGTGGAGAGGACTCGGTGACGGCGAAACGTATCGGCATCTGATTGGTGTCGAGTTGTCCGTCGATCATGCGCCGGATGTCTTCGAGCGTTCCGATACGCCCGTCCGTCGCTGTCTGGGTAAGCTCGCGCTCGAACAGCCTCACGACGCCACCGCCATCTCGACGAAACTCCCGTCGTCTCGCAACTCGTAGATGGTGGGCAGAGGGATGCCGTTGAAGGTGTTCGCCTTGACGATAGTGTATGCCCCGGCGTTTGAGAATATGATGCGCGATCCGAACTCCAGCGGATCATCGAAGCGATAGTCGCCGAAGATGTCACCCGCCAAGCAAGACATGCCGGCCAGGACGTACTCATGCGCTCCCGTGTCGCGGTGGCCGAGGACGTCGGGGCGGAACTGGTACTCGAAGACCTCCGGCATGTGGTTGACGGTCGTGTCCAGAACGGCCACTTCCTTGCCGTCGCTCTCGAACAGGTCGAGCACGGACGTCACAAGGAAGCCGCTGTCGCGCACGAAGGCCGCTCCCGGCTCGATGATGACCTCCGCGCCGTGTCGGTCACGAAGGAGACTTGCGGCTTCCCTTAGGGGATCGAGGTTCGCTCCTTCGTCGAACAGGTAGCCGCCTCCGAGATTGACCCATTTGACCTGCGACAGGACATGCCCAAGGCGAGAGTCGAGGACTTGGATGGTCTCGAGCAGCTCGCCGAGGTTGGTTGAGTCGCAGTTGGAGTGGATGTGGAGGCCGTCGATCAGTGGGGCAATACGGTCGGCTGAGGCGGCGAGGTCGTCGAGGGGAACGCCCAGCTTGGTGTGAGGGCGGCATGGGTCGTATCTGTGGTCGTCGAGGAAGGAGTGTCCGGGGTTTACGCGCAGGCCGATCGAGGCGCGTCCGGTGAAGGTGGGGCCCCACCGCTGAAGCTGGGAGAGCGAGTTGAAGGTCACGTAGTCGCAGATGTCCGCCAACTCTTGGGCGTCGGGAGGCGGGACGGCGACCGTGCAGAGATGGAGCCTGCCGGAGTCTCCGAGGGCCGTTCGGGCGGCTCGCGCCTCGGCCAGCGAGCTGACGCCGAAGCCGTCGATGAAGGGGGTGATGGCGGACAGAACTCCGGGGAGTGCGTTGGCTTTGACCGAGTAGAGGAGGGTGCAATCGGCGTTGCGAGCGGCTTCTCGTATGCGCGCCGCCGTGCATTTGAGGTCGTCGACGTGACAGACGAATGACGGCGTCTGCGGGGCCGTGAGGGTGGCGTGGGCTGGCGGTTTGTTTTGTAGGGATGTTTCCAACATGGCGGGACGGTAGCAGGGAACGGGGGTAGCGTCAACAGTTGGTTGGTTGACCTTAGTTTGGCCCGAATCTACAATGGCACTCGGCGGGAAGGAGTAGGCGTGATAAAGTCGCTGTTCGGGCGAAAGAAGAAGAAGCTCACCGGCGCTACCTCTCTTGCCGAGGGCGTCAGGGACGCGGTTGTCGGGGACGTGTTCACCATCATGGGTTTCGACTTGGAGTACGACGACGGCTACTATCTCATCGAGGCAAAGCACCGGTACGCGACCAGCTACAGCACGTGGTACGAGTTGGTTGCGGGCGACGGCGACCGCAGGCTGTGGGTCTACTGGTCGAACGACGGCGGGCAGCTCTTCACCTCTGTCACCAACGACAACGAGCCGATACCGCTCGAAGCGCTCAACCTCACGCGAGACGACCTTACTCAGGTCGACGAGGAGCACTCCCTGAGCAACTACTTCACGTATGATGGTCGGGACTTCTACTATCTCAACAGCGGAGAGGCCTTTCTCTTCGAGGGTGGCCAGGGAGACGGGATCGGGTACTATACGTGGGACTTAATGAGCTCGGACGAGCGCACGATCCTGTCCATCGACAAATTCGGTGACCGCCCGTACGAGTGCTACTTCAGCAGCGTGGTATCACCGGACAGCATTACCGTGTACAAGCAGTAACCGGCATCGCCGGCCGTTCTGAGGGAGAAAGAACATGATTGACACGTTCATTGAGACGCTCGAATACTTTCCGCGCGGGCTGGTGTACGTTGCGCTGGGGATAGTCGTGCTGTACATCGCCAAGTGGATACTCGACTTCGTCACTCCATATCACGTTGGCGACCAGCTTGGCGAGAAGAGCAATAATGCTCTCGGCCTGAGTATCGCGGGATATTTCCTTGGAGTCATCATCGTCTTCGTCGCGGTGTTATACACGCCGTTCACGGCAGGGGGCGAGTATGAATGGCAGTTCAATGCCGACTTCGGGTACGACGTTCTGGAAGTCTTCCTCTACTCACTGGGGGCCATAGCGGTTCTGAACTTGACCCGGTTCCTGGTCGACCGCCTCGTGCTCTTCAAGTTCAGCGTCGAGAAGGAGGTCATCGAAGACCAGAACGCCGGGAGCGGCGCCGTCGAGATGGCGGTCTACATAGCAGTGGCCCTCGTCATTGCTTCATCGCTGGCGGGATACGACGCCACCCCGCTTGGAGCCGTGGCCCCAGGCGTCCTCGATGAACTCATCCGCTCCGTCGCTTTCTTCCTGTTGGGTATGGGAGTGCTTGTCCTGTACGCGCTCTTTTATCAAGTCATCACTGCCTACGATATCCACGATGAGATCGAGAAGAACAACGTCGCCGTCGGCGTTGCGATGGCGGCCAACCTGATCGCCATCGCGATAGTGATCTTCAAGGCGGTGACGGGCGAGTTCGTCGGGTGGAGCGAGAGCCTCATCTCGTTCGCTACGTTCGCGGTGATCGGGTTCGTCCTCCTGCTGGTCGTCCAGTGGGTCATCGACAAGGCGATGTTCCCCAAGGTGACGATCGCGGACGAGCTTGCCGGCGCGCGCAACGTCGGCATGGCGTTCGTCGTGGGCGCAATCGTCCTCAGCGCGTCGCTGGTGCTCTTCTTTGCGATCTAGGAGGGGTTTGCGAAGGGCTATCGCATTCGCTTCACGCGAATCGCGGTTGAGGCATCTGCTACAATAGTCTCTGAAGGGTACCTTCCATGACCACTCGCACCGAATACCACACCACCACGGCCCGGCACTTCATGGCAAAGGCTGGCGACTACCTGGCCGACGGCGATCTTCTCCAGGCTTCCGAGAAGGGCTGGGGCGCCGCCGCCCAGACGGTCAAGGCCGTTGCCGAGCACCGCGGCTGGTCGCACGACGGCCACCGCCAACTGTACACGGCAATCGACCGCCTGGCCGACGAGACCGGGGACCGGCGCCTGCGCAACCTATTCCGCTCCGCCAACTCTCTCCACCAGAACTTCTACGAGGGCTGGATGACGCGGGACGCGGTCGAAGACGGCCTGCGAGACGTCGAAGAGCTTGTGGACAAACTCCAAGTCCTCCACATCTGATCCTTTTCCCCATCATCTAGGGCAATCGCGTTTTGCTTGGGATTGGGTTGGGGATGATTGGGATGTCAGCATTACCTACTAAAGGTCGATGGAGCGGCGCAGTTGGGCGTCTTCGTCGGCGAGGGATGCTTGGCGGGCCTGCCGCTCCATGAACTCGAACCCGGCGTCGATGATGGCGTCTAGGTGCTCCGAGTCGACTAGAGGGCGCTCGACTACGGGCAGGAGCAGCGCATCGAAGAACTCGCGGTCGTGGATGGCGGTGCGCCAGTCGTCGGTCATTTGGGCGAGTTCGCCGTCGCATAGTTCGACGAGCAGGACGGCGCGCACGGGGCTTAGGTCCTCCGCTTCGTAGACGGGTATGCGAAGATCGATGCCTGCGCCCGTGCCAAAGACGCATTCGCCCGTCTCTGGGTCGTAGAGAACGTCCCCGAACACCTCGTAACGTTCGAGCACGTTTTCGACCTCTGCCGTCATTTCGTGAAGCGTCTCGTGTCCCAACTCGGTGATCTCGAACGGCCCGGGCTTGGCGGGTCGTTCGATAAGACCCTCTTCGACGAGGGTCTGTGCTATGGGCAGCAGTGCCGCGTCGGCATCGTCGACAGGATCGCTAAGCAGGGCATAGTCGGGCGTGTCGAGGAAGTACAGCAGCACTCGCGAACGCATCCACGCCAGCGCATCCTCTTGATCGGCGAAGTCCCCGCGCCGCACGGCGTAGTCGATGGCCGAGAATCGCTGCTCCAGTACGAGGTCGAGCACAGGCGGGGTGTCGTTCTTGTTCAGGCGCTGGTCTATGGCTGCCGAGTCGTCGAGCTTCGGGCCGTGGTTCACGTAGGTGTCGACGGCGCACAGTCCCAGCTGTTCTTTCACGAAGATGTCGATCAGGGCCTCATACATGTCGGGGAGGTCTGGATTTCCGCTAATGTCGAGTCGCTCTAGGAAGAGTTGTTGGAGAGAGGGGTCACCCGGGAACACCCGGCTAAACAGTTCTCGAAGCGACAGACGCGAGAGGTCGTCAGGCAGGCCTATCCAGAATCCGTCCTCGATGGGCATCTCGCCCAGGGTGATTTGCAGGACGAACTCGGAGTCAGCGGCGGAAAGGGAGGATGCGCTCCACGGGCCGACTGGAGAGACTGGTGGTTTTGCGTATTTCGGCCCTTCGTCCGGCAAGTGCCTCAACCGCGGCGTCGGGTGGAGCCGAGGAAGGTTTGTCCGCCACCCCCACCGAAGAAACCGCCGCTGCGGCCGCTAGAGAAGCCTGAACGCGATGACGTTCCCCAGCTGCTGCGAACTCCAGTCCCGCTGTTCCTGAAAGCGCCTGTCGAGCGAGCGCGTGACTGGTAGGACTGCCTGGCGCTGCTGCGATTCCGGTTTGCAGAGTCGTAGCTCGAACCGGCAAAGCTCTTCTGCTTGTTGAAGTACGAGCCGTTCTTCGAGACCTGGCTTTTGTAGCCGCTTGAATTGCGGTAGAGGCCCCGTTCGTTGCGTATAGTGCCTACGCGAGACGCCGGGGTAGCGTACACGTAGCGCGGACCGGCGAAGGAAGACAGGAGCAAGTAGGTAAACAGGAAGTTGCCGGCTCCAAACGATGAATGGTAGTAGGAGTTGGCGTGGTGGCCTCGCATTTCGTGGCTCTTGTCATCTTTCTCCGTGATGGTGAAGAGCTTCTCGTCCGTCCCCTCGTCTATCCTTATGTTGCCGTCCAGGTTTTCCCACCCTTCGAGGACGAATGCCGTGTCGGTCTGCTCGGCCTTGATGAGGACAATGCCGTCTCCCTCGAATATCTCGTTGACGCGCTTCTCGAATTCGGTAACGCTCTCGGACTCCTGGAATGCGTTCTGCACGTCCTCGAGGTTGATACGACCTGCAGCGCCGTCCGTTTCGGCCCAGTCCTCGTAGGACGGCCCTGAACCGCAAGCCGCCGCAACCGGCGCGGCCGCAACCGCTAGTCCTGCCGTCGCTCGGATTCCCAGCTTTCGCCATCGGGTAGTCATGTCGGTGCCTCCTGCGCGCTAGCCCGACCGTTACACAAGTATAGCCCCTACGTCATCTGCAAGCACGATCGAGTCATCATCGCCCACCTCCTCGTCGGCCTCGAACATCGCCAATCGAGAGATGAACGTATCTGCCGCCTGCTCCATAAATGTACGGTACGCATCTTCGGCCCGAAAGACAAGCTCGGCCACCACACTGTTATGCCCTGACATGGACAACTGCGCGTTTACGATCAAGTCCTGCACGAGGTTTAGGTGCTGCGCCCAAAGCCCGTCGCTCACCTGTAAGGCAATCGTCTTGGCCAACCGATTGTATTTTCTTGTACTCAGCACGGCCTCCGCATCACCGAATCGTGTGATAACGGCCTCGTAAATCTCTTCATGCAGCGACTCGGCCCCCAAGCCGTATAGATCCTCCATGTCTATCTCGAAGTCGAGCCGAACGGACTCCGCTACGTCGTCGAACCGCGTCGTGTAATCACCCATCTCCGAGGGCGGAAACAGGCGTTCAACCAGGCGGCGAACGACATCCCGCGCCATGTCACAGCATGTTTCGTGGAACGAATCGTCGTCGAGCACGGCGTTGCGGGCCTTGTAGTAGTTCAGGGTCTGGCGCTCGATGATCCGGGCGAGGTCGTACGAGACGATGCGTATAGCATCGGCGTCCTGCTCAATGGACGACTGCACCTTCTCGACGAACCCCTGCGCGTCCTCCGCGTCGGGACTCGACAGCCTGCGGCTCGACGTGATGAAGGGGCGGTCTTCCTGCGACAGGACGAACCGGGACGAGCCGTGCTGGCCCTGCCGGCCGCTCCGACCCCGGAGTTGACGGTCGACGCGGGCGGCCTCGTTCATCTCCGTGCCGATCACGTGGAGGCCGAGACCGAATTCCATTGATGTCTCGCTGCCGGTTCCCTCGATCACGAGGGCGGATTCCGTGACGTGAAAAGGGAGTCCCAAATCGGTAAGCCGAGCGGCAAGATCTTCAACGACATCTGCATGGCCGCAGTCCACGCGAACGGGGTGTCGCTCTGTACTGTGGCGTTCGCTGAGCATTCGGATGAACCGGCCGGTTACTCGTTCGTCGAGGTCGTCGTCCAGCAGGATATCGGTGCCGCGGCCGGCCATATTGGTCGCGACGGTCACCGCGCCGAATGAACCGGCTTTTTGGACGATCCGGGCCTCATCGCCGTTCCTCACGGCGTCCAACCTGTTGTGGGCGACCTGCGCCTCGGTGAGGAGCCGGCTGATCTCTTCCGACTGCTCGACCGTTCGCGTTCCGACGAGCACCGGACGGCCAATGCGGTTCCAGTACGCCACTTCTTCCACGATCGCGTCGAGCTTCTCGCTCCGCGTGGCATAGACCCTCGGCGGACGGTCGACTCGGCGGGAAGGGTTGGCAGGCTCAACTCGCGCGGCGTCGAGACCGTACGACCTGCGGAACGTCTCGCGGGCCTCCAACGCCGTCCCCGTCATTCCCGATACATGGACGTACTGCCGGACGAGTCCCTCGACCGTCAGGTACGCGAGTGTTTGGGGATCCGGACGCACCCGGACGCCCTCCTTAGCCTCGAGCGCGGCCTGCAGGCCGTATTGGTACTTGCTGTCCGACTTGCGGCGGCCGGTCAGATCGTCGATCAATACGACGCGTCCGTCCGCAACGATGTAGTCCTCGTCACGAGTCAGCAACAGGTAGGCCCTGAGCATCTGGTGTACCTGGTTTGCGGTGCCGTACTGCCGTGCTATTCGCTTAGAGACGGCCTCTCTGAGTCGTCTCCGTTCCGCAAGCGGCACGGACCGGTCGGACTCAATCTCGGCAAGCTCGGCGTGGAGGTCGGCAGTGTCGAAGACGGGGCCGAGGCGGCCTTCGACGTAGGCGCTGCCTTCCGCCGTAAGCGCGACGAGACCGCGACTGGGGTCGGTCGTGTAGAGCAGCCCCTCGGTGAGCTTGTTTTCGATGCCGTCCTCGGAGTACGTGTCGATTACGGCTCGAACGCGGCTCAATAATCGTTCGTCGCGCGCGGCGGCGGAGACGAATGCGGCGTTTCGAGGGTCGGCGAGCAGTAGCTTGGCGTACCGATCTAGGCGCGGCGTCCCCTTCACCTCCGTGAGATTGTCGACGAGCGACACGACGATGTCCCGCTGTTCTTCGATCAGCCCTTCGACTGCTTGCTTCACCCGGAAGACCGACCTGACGCTCCCGCCCGGCTTCCCGGAGATGATGAGCGGCGTGCGGCCATCGTCGACGAGGGCATGGTCGGCCTCGTCCACGATGGCGACCTCGATGGGTCCATGCACCATGTCAACCCGCGAGTGGCGCAGGTTGTCGCGCAGGTAGTCGAAACCGATCTCCCGCAGCGTGCCATAGACGATGTCACGCCGGTAGGCGCTTCGACGTTCGGCGTCGCTCATGTGACTCAGCACGGCGCCGACCGTAAGGCCCAGGAACTCGTATGCAGGCGCCAGCAACTCGGCATCGCGCAGGGCGAGGTAATCGTTCGCTGTAATGACATGCACCTTGCGCGCGGACAGCGCCTGCGTGATGGCGGGGAAGGCGGCAGCGACGGTCTTGCCCTCGCCAGCGTCCATCTCGACGACGGTGCGGTCGAGCATCAGCCGGCCCGCCGCTATCTGCTCGTCCGTCGGCTCGAAACGTAGTACGTCGAAGAGGGTTGATTCTCGTACTGCGAGGTAGAACGGTGCTGGGAGATCGATGTCGGCGAAGTATCGCGAGGTACTCTCTTCGGCCACGTAGGCAAGGGTATCCGCGATCAGCTTGTCAATTCCAGTGAGGTTACGGGCCAGGTCTCTATATCTGTCAATGTCCGCGTGCTCGAAACCTGGGTCGAAGACCTGCCATGCGCCGATTCGCCGTCTGATTGTCTCGTCGATGACGGCAAAACACTCGGCCAGAGTATCCTCATCCAGTGTGCGATGCTTCAGCCTATCTGCGCGGGCGCGAAGCTCCGCGTCCGACGCTTGGGACAAATCGATGCTTCGTACGGACGACATAAACGCCTGCGAAGAACGGTCAGGTCGACGGAACAATCCCGTCGGCTCACCACGCCATCCAGATTGGCCGGCGGGAGAATCGTTGATGACGGGAGAATCGGGCACGACGGGCGACTCCTCGGTCTTCAGGACGTCCCGATTGAGTCCACTACGTGACGGAAGTCCGGGTGGTCTTCGGGCTCCGAGATGCCGTAGACGCCCGTGAACACCTCGCGAACAATCGCTGGCAGGGAGTGAATGATCTCCTCCCTATCTGCAGCCTGAGGCACGACCACAAGGTCCAGGCGCCGTCTCGACAGGCCCTGGACAGCCGGTTGAACGTAGTCCAGCGGGGCGATGAACGCTCCCCAATCTTCGAGGTACATCCGGTGCAGCCAGGAGCCGTCCTCGACCTCACTCAGCACGAACCCCAGACGGGTCGGAGACTCCGCGGCGAGCTTGGCCAGCAGCCTGGTTCTCATTTCCGTGTATATCCCCTGTCGTCTAAACGGCTCTTTGACGCCTGCGTAGAGAACCATGCCACCGTTCACCCTGCGAAGGTATACGCCGAGCATCGCGCCGACGTGGTGGCCGCACTCGTGCGTCGTCACCAGCTTTGGAGCAACATGCGGGTCAGTGTGCGGAGAAACCGTCTGACGAAACGACTCGAGGTCTTCAACCGAGTCGTTGCCGAGAGTTTCCGCGAAGAGCGTGTGAATCCGGTGGACGGACTCGCTGGTTGCTTCTGCAATGCGAGTTTCGGTTCCATATGATTTTGGTAGCTTACTCAAACCACCCTCACCCCCGTATCGAGTACGGGGCAGGCTCTAGCCCTCACCCTAGCCCTCTCCCACGACGGGCTGACAGGGGTATGTATTTGCCTATCGCTCCACTCTCCATTGACCAGAAAGCAACCTGGCTCTGTCATCCTGAGCGGAGCGTAGCGGAGTCGAAGAATCTAAAGTGTCTGTCCTAACGTAAAGCTGACATAGGGAGTTCTTACGCTGTTTTCGCTCTTGGTCACGATAGAAGCACGGCGCTGGCTGTCCGGTCTTGCGGTTATGGATTTTAGATTCCTCGCTACGCTCGGAATGACAGAGAGACGGGGCCGGATCATAGCTACAAATCCGTTTTACCTACCCCTGTCAGCCCACGACGGGAGAGGGGATAAATCGGCACCTGCCTGTTCGTCATATTCAAGTTGACTGAGTACTAGCGTCGCGGGCCGTCGCAGTGGTCACGCCAGCATCTCCCGGATCTGATCCCACGTCCGGCGGCTCGAGTCGATGTATACAAGGCTGTCGCCTTGGCTACAGACCTCGCCGTGGAACCTCAGCATGACGGACTGATCGCGGACGACTCCGACGAGGTTCACGTCGTTGTCGAGCAGTTTGCCGGCAATGTAGTCGTAGGAGGGGTTGGGGCCAACGTCACCCTCCACCATCGTCGTGGCAAGGGTACCCTCCACCTCGTTGCTGGTAATGGCCTGCGTAACGAGGCTCACGCCGGGGTCCTGGGCCTCTTGAACCAACAGGTTCGTCACCAGGCTGAGCGCGTACACGAGGGACACCTGGTCGGACTTGCTGAACAGGGCAGCGTGTTTTGAGTCCAAGCACTCCGCGACGATGTTGACGTCCGGGTTCATATTCTCGACGACGAAGGCCACGGACGCGACGAAGCTGTCCGAGCGGGGGTCGTCGTAGCCGGTACTGAGGATGATGGCCTGCTCGGCGTGCTCGATTCCTGCACGGCGGTACGTCTCTTCTTCCAGAGGCGAGCCGCGCACAAACGACACGTTGGGCATCACGAACGGCAGGCGCTCTATCCCATCGGTCACGATCACAATGTCCCTGTCTTCGTGTTGGGCGTCCGTCAGGAACTCGCTGATGACCTGCCGCACCCGGGACTCGCCGGGGAAGTTGACGATAATCAAGTGGTCTCTCGCATCCGATTTACCCATACCTGACCTCTCTCTGTCTCGGAGTTCCACGACCCAGTCCACCAGCAGCCCTATTGACGTGGTGAACGCGGCCAAACCGATGACCACGATGAAGACCGTCGTACCAATTCTCGCGCCGACGGTTGTGGAGGAAAAGTCGCCGTACCCGATGGTGGTGATCGAAATGACGCTGTACCAAAGGCTGTCCCAGACTCCGGGCGGATTAGCGCTGACCTGTTCGAAGTAGAAGAAGTTCAGCGTGTTTCCAACGATGCTTATCGCGAGGGCGAACAGAAGGAAGAGAGCGCCGAGTTCGCGGCGGCGTCTCATCTTGCGAAGCAGTCGATTTAGCGAGTAGAACATGATCTACGCAGTTAGCCTTATGACCGCCAGACCCGCCTCGTGCCCCGGGCCGTGGGCCTCATCGTACCTGTCGAGCAGGTGGTCGTACGAGTCCATGATATGCTCGACCTTCTCCGGATCTTCCGTCGCAAACGACTCGCCGATGGGTCCCGTGAAGCCCCACTCGTCCGAGACCTCGCAGTCGAGTCCTGCTTCGTCGCATACGCGGAGATACTCCCGCCTCATTGTATCGAAAGTCTTCTCCATTCTGAAGACGACCGGCGCGACCATGTAGTCTTTCGTGATGCACAGGCCAAGCTCATTCTCGAAGACCTGCACCAGATCGACGTAGGGAATCCACCCCTCCATCGCGAAGATCATGTCCTCGACGATGTCCTGCGAGACGCGGTGGTAGTAGAAGTCCTCCTCCTTCACGGCCATGCGGACGCGGACGGGACGTTTGGACTCGTACCCCAAGACGCCCTCGGCCTCCGGGCCTGAGACGAACAGAAAGGGGACGTTTCCGTTGGTCGCGTCGACGAGAAGCTCCATGCCGTCGAACCTGTACAGCAGGGCGAGGTGCTGCCAGTAGCGCATGAACCGCTTGGAGAAGCGGAAGTCGAGCGTGTCCAACAGCTGACGAAGGCGCTCTTCAGGCACCGGATCGGGAGTGGCAGGGCCGGAGAGGACGTACTCGGACTCCAGACCGAAATGGTCGGTGAGAAACTTCAGCGCCTGCACCTTCTCCGAGCATATTCCGCCGCGCCCTCCGACGATATTGAGCACGGTCTCATCGCCCGACTTGAATACCAGCTTGCGCCCGCTAAAGCGCGAATAGTTTTCGAAGTCGGCTTCCCAGATACGCAAGGCGAGCGCGTGAATGAAGTCCGCCTTGTCGCCCGTTGACTTCAAGCCACCGGACCGTTTCGCGAATTCCGACCCGAATCTCATCTCCAGACTCTCCGCCACGAAGTCGGTGAAGGTGTCCGAGTGCCTGTCCCATCGTCGGCGGTGGAATCCGACCCAGTTGCGGTCGTATCCGACGCCGGTGCGATCGATCTGCAGGTCGACGACGAGGGCGTCCTTTTCGCCTATGGTCACAGGCTCGGAGTGAGGCGTGTCATCAGCGTCCAAGTATCTCCCTTCTTGGAGGAACTCGACCCCCTCGAACATGCCGGTCAGGCTGCCGGAGTCGGATGAGATGTAGACCAGGTCTTGGAACGCCGTAAGAGTCTCTTCGGAGTCGTCGGCGATGCGGCGTTCTTCACGCAGCAACGCCAGCGGCGGATGCTTGAGGTACTTGTCGAGCAGGTTTTGGAGCGTCAGGTCTAGGTCGGGCGGATCGATGCGAAGCGCGCTTCGCCTTGTGGTGACGAGGTCGGTGAACTGCAGGATGACGTTCTCGGTCAAGCCGACTCGCTCTCCGACCAGTAGGACACGCCGAGCAGTCCGGGGCCTGTGTGCGCGCCGATGACGGGGGAAAACGTCCCGACGTAGAGCTCGGCGCAGTCGAACTCCGAGGCTATACGCTCTTCCAGCTCTAAGGCCTCGTCGGGGACGTTGCCCTGTAAGACGGCCGCGTGGAGTCTCTTTTCGCCCACGTCCTCGTGGAGCAGGTCGACTAGCTTGCTCTTTGCCCTCTTTGCGGTCCGTACCTTGGCTATCGTGCTCACCTCTCCACGGTACATCTCGAAGATCGGCTTGACCTGCAAGAGGGACGTTCCGAGATGGGCCAGCACAGGCACGCGCCCGCCCTTCTGGAGGTAGTACAGCGTATCGAGCGTAGCGATAACCTTGACTCGCGGCACAAGCTCCTTCGTCCGCCGGACGATCTCGTCCGCGGTGTGGCCCTGCGCCGAGAGCCGGAGCGCCTCGATCACCATGAGGCCGGAGCCGGTCGCGCTCTCCGTATCGATCACCTCGATATGCGTTGCCGGCAGTCTCTCCGAGACTTCATGCGCGCCGACGACCGCCGAGTCGTATGTCATGCTGAACTTCGAGGAGAGAACGAGGCAGACGACACTGTCGCTCACCACTGATGCCGCCTCGTACGCCCTGGCGAATTGATCGGGCGAAGGCCCCGACGTCGTTGGCGGCCGCTTTAGCCTTCGCAGAGTCTCGTAGAACTCATCCGGCGAAAGATCCAGCCCCTCCCGGTACGTTGTGCCGTTGATGACCATCTGGTGGGGAACGACGTGAAGGAATTGGTCGGACTCGTCCGCCAATTGCGCGGGCAGAGAAGCCGCGCTGTCAGTGACGATGGATACCCGGTTGTTCCCCTGCACGGTACGCCGACACCTCTCTCGACGGTCGGTACCGGCGCATCATATCACGGAGAGTCTTCCGCGACGAAAGGGACGCTGCGTGCGAGGCCTGTTTGGTGGAGTTTACGAGCCTCTACAGAACTCCTTGGACCGTCAGTGGCAGATTCTAATTCTAGTCAGGCAGCGAACGAAGTATGGGTTTCGGGCATGTGCAGGGCCAATCTTCGACTGGCAAGAGGAAGTGTGATTGGGGCGGTTGTTACGTATTAGCTACAGTTCCGCTGCATGAGTGGTGTAGTAAAAGGAGAAAGACGTACAAAGGAACGGAGCTTGACACCTCCTGGTCATGACGATGCGACTGACCTAGCGATTCCACGCGAAGGAAGTAGGCCTCAATAGCTAGTACCGGTTCCATATGATTTTGGTAGCTTACTCAAAACACCCTCACCCCCGTATCGAGTACGGGGCAGGCTCTCTCCCACGACGGGAGAGGGGATACGCACCTCTCAATACGACTGTCATATTCAAATGGGAACGGTACTAGTGGTGCTTGCGACGGAGAAATAACTCTACCCCGACTTCGGAAGGGAGCCGGATGAACTCACTCAGGAAGTCCCACGGTCGAAAACCCAGGTGCTCAGAACGGTATAGTCAAGCACCTTCAGCATTCTGCTCCGTAGGAGCTAAAGCTGCCTCTGCTTCGGGGGAAGTCGGGGCCTTTTAAGGGGTTGGAACGCCGGTCGGGACGTGGATTCATTCAAAACGACATAGGGTCACCACAAGACATTCTGCCGAAAGGCGAATTGCTCCCAACCTTTAGGCCGTTTCACGGATACTATACATAGCGGAGCCCTGACGTGCCAGGGCAGAAAACATGAACGACCAACCCGAGATGGAACAGCTAAGGCGGGGCGATATCGCCGCCCTCGGTACGCTGGTTTCCCGATACCAGACCAGGGCGCTGCGTGCCGCGTACCTTGTTACACACGATCTCGCCCTTGCCGAAGATGTTGTGACCGGCGCGTTCCTTCGGGTCTTCGAGCGGGCCGACCAGTACGACCCAAACCGCCCGTTTGGCCCATGGTTCTACAGGATCGTCGTCAACGACTCCATCAAGGCCGTCCAACGCCGAGACCGGACTACAACCTTGGACCACGTGGAAGTTACACGGAGACCGGACCAATCGACCGACCCTGAGGACGCCGCAGTACTGAACGAGGAGCGAAGAGCCGTACGCGAGGCGCTGTTACAGCTTGCGCCGTCACAGCGAGGGGCGGTCATCATGCGGTATTTCCTCGATCTGTCTGAGGCCGAGATGGTCGAGCGGACCGGACGCTCAAGAGGCACGATCAAGAGTAACCTCCACGACGCACGAGCGCGGCTGAAACAGATCCTCCAAGCAACCACGCGCGGGAAGTAAAGGGGAACTGGAGAAGGACGATATGAATGCCCAGCCAATAGACCAATTCCTCAACCGAGAACAGCTGAGCGACCTCGCGCAATTCGCCGTTCCTGACAGCCACGACCTGTGGCCCAGAATCGAACGAGCCGCCCGCAGGTCCACAACCGGCATCACGACCACGAGGCCACGCATCCTGTCACTGGGCCTCTCACGCGCCTGGACGGCAGTCGGGCTCCTGTTCATAGCTGCAACGTTCGCCGTTCTGGGCTTCGGGCTGGTGGTCCTTGTCCTGTCGAATGGCCCCGATCAGGCGCCGGCTGCTCAACCGGACAACACGGTCACGCCGACACCCACCAGAACAGCAACACCAACAGTTGAAGTAACACGTCAGCCTGCTTCATCGTCGGGATTCGAAGCAGCCGTGGCTGCCGAAAACCTTGCCAAATCTCAGGCGCTGCCCGATGTATCCGAGCCGACGCCGGAGCCGACTCCAACCCCCGAACCCACGCCGGACGCGGCGCCTGAGCCAACGCTTGAACCGACACTGGTACCGTCGGCAGAGCCCACCCCCACAGTTGAACCGACAGCTACGCCTACGTCAACCGTAAGCCCTACCATTACACCAACAGGCACGCCCGTACCCTCGGCCACACCCATACCGACCGCGACGCCGGAGCCGACAGCTACCCAGACCCCGGAGCCTACGGCGACTCCGAAGCCCCTGCCGACAACCACGCCCGCACCCTCGGCCACACCCATACCGACCGCGACTCCGTCGCCGACAGCTACCCGAACCCCGGAGCCTACGGCGACTCCGACGCCCCTGCCGACAGCCACGCCCGCACCCTCGGCTACACCCGTGCCGACCGTGACGCCGTCGCCTACGCCCACTCAGACGATCACGCCTTCTCCCACGGCTACGCCTGTTCCGACGGCCACGGCCACACCGACACCTGTTCCAAAGGCGGATTCACCTCCCCCAACTTGGGTATTCGCAGGGGATATTCCGAGAGAGCACCAGACGATACTGCGCGCGGAGATGGAGCACTCCCGGGCTTACTTCAGCGACCGGTTTGGCATTGAGGCGACAGGATTTACGGTGCTGGTCGGTGTCGACTATGAGGCGATGTCCCCGGTGTACCGGGACGTAACCGGCACAGACATCTCGTCGGCTTACAGATTGAAGGTGACGCATGGTTGGGTTGGATCCTCCGCATCGGGAGGGGCAGTGGTCGGTCTAGTGTACGGGCATCTCTCTGACAGGTCGCTCTCTACTCTCAAGCATTACATTGCCCACGAGTACTTCCACGTTCTGCAAGGGCAACTTGGTTCAGGGCTCGCACAGTTGCAGAGTGGCGAGATAGCCTGGGGCTTCCCACGCGGTCCTGGCCCCAGTTGGCTGGTGGAAGGTCTGGCTTCGTATGCCGACTACGCATACTCTCCAAGCAGACCCGGAGGCAGGCCATTCCTGAACGACAGATACACACCATATGAAGACTTGGCGTGGCAACGTGCACAGGAGTCGGATGTCCTGGAAAACCTGGCGATGGAGCTGGCGAGGATCGAGGACAGGTTCGCTTTTCACGGATGTTCTGAAGGGTGGCACTCCTACGCTTTGAGCTTCATCGCGGCCACTTTCCTGGTTGAGGAGGCGGCCGAGGAAGAGAACGCATACGTGACCTACTGGAAGCTCCTAGGCGAACGGCCGACTTGGCAACAGGCTTTTGAGGAAGCCTTTGGTCTCTCCATAGCGGACTTCTACACAGCATTCGATGAGTGGATCAACGCGATGGAGTCTCCCGCGCCGCCCATGGTGCAGTTCAAAGCGCAACTGGGCTGGCCTGACCAATCGACCAAGGGTGAGGGATTTCCACGGTTCAAGCTCGAGGAAGACCACGGTTCGTGGGTGGGCACTCCGATCGACTTGGTTCTCAGGGGATCCAGGGCAGACGGTACGTTCTACGTCATATACCCCAAAGGCGCTACCGGATCGGGTATTCTCTCCCTGTGGTGGACAGAAGACGGATGCACGGAGTATCTACTTGGCTACTACAAGGATGGTGGCCTGACCACTCGGCGCGAGGACGCCACGCTGGTTGAGTTCACTGGCATGCCAGCCAACATTAATTGGACCATTCCGGGAGACCCAAGCACGCTGCTGCGCCTGGGTTGCAGTGGATGCAACTGTGCCGTTTCTCGGTCGGCTGCTGGTGACAGCTAGGCCTGTTTGACCCGGCTGCTCGCGCTCGGTGTCGCCCGATGCTGCCGTCTTCGTGAAGTTGACGCAGCCCGGCGTACTGGCCAGGACAGGCCATGTGCCCCTCGGTGTATGGCGGATGAGGCTATTGCTGCAGGTTGAACCTCAACACGAAGGTTCTCCGTTTAGTCCAGCATAGTGGGGAAGGTGAGGAGAAGGCCAGCGGGGGACACTGTGCCCATTTCGGGCAGGTGGATATTCGGAGCGGATGCGCGTCAGGCCACGTAGGCGGGGACACTGACCGGTCGAGCGATGCGGTTTACGGCGTTGGAGAAGGTGTTCCACTCGGCGAGCATTGCGTCGAGGCGGTCCATGCCCCGGGCGCTGACATGGTAGTACCTGCGACTCTGGCCCGTTTCGGACAGCTCCCAGTGCCCCTCTATCAGGCCGTCGCGCTCCAGCCTGTGCAGGGCGGGATACAGCGTCCCTTCCTTGAGGTGGAAGTAGCCTCCACTCCTCCGCTCCATCTCCTTGGCGAGCTGGTAGCCGTACATCTCCTGCTCCGCTAGGAGCGACATGATAAGTGTTTCGGTGCTTCCCTTCAGCAACTCCCGCCGGAACACATCGAGTCCATACGTGGTCGTCGTCATAGCGAGTCCCTCCCGAGAGCCACAACGAAAAAAATAATGGGAAGCTACATGGCTCTACTATGTACTACGCAGCGGGAGGAGGATTGGATTGCGGGGAAACCCAAGAAGCAAGGACGGTCGATTCCGAAAGTCCGTCTGAAGCACATTCGGAGCGGCCGATGAGGTCTTGTCTCCAGTACTCCCCTACCAGTCCACCCGCAACAGCGTCCACCCGATGCCGCAGTGGCCGCCCTCGTGCGACCAGTGCGTCGCCAGATACGTCCTGTCGTGTAGCCTGATGGCAGTCGGGAAGCCGAACTGGAAGCTCGCGAATGTCTCCACGCCCGACTTGATGTCCTCCGGACGCTCGGCAGTCGTGTTGGGGTCGTACATCATCCCCTCGTAGTAAATCGTCCAGGCGTTGTCGGTAAACGTCACGAGGTTCATCACGACGCCCTGCCGTCCGTATCGACGGTTGTAGAGTACCATGAGCCGGTCGCGTCCCAGCGGGACCGGCGTCATGGTCTGCCCCATGATTCCGGTCGGTTTCGGCACGCTCCACGTCAGGCGGTCGTCGCGAGAGATTGTAAATTCTTCGTCGTTGCGCTCCTCAGAATGACAGCAGGAGGACAATTCCCGCATATCTCACCGACTCTGAACAGTTACTACGGCATCTTTGTAGACTTGTATGAGTTCAATCTATACGGAAGCAAGGAGAACAAGACAACCTCGGCCAGTTCGGGAATAACCTACCGTCCCGACATGTCGTTATCTACAATTGGAATTGAAGGTTACTCGCCCCCGACCGCGGTCGGGGGCGTTCTTGCGATACGGCACGAAACGAACCTGAAGCGAACCACGGAGTAGTACATGAGGTTCATCACCGGGATAGCGGTCCGCAATAGGACGGTTACGGTTCTCGCGATAATCATCGTTCTGACGGCGGGGGTAACGGCCTACAATTCCCTGCGCGTGGAGCTGTTTCCCGAAATCGAGTTTCCGCTCGTAACCGTAAGGACAGCATACCCGTCCGCGAACCCGGACGCCGTCGTCCGCGACGTGACCGATCCGATAGAGCGGGCGATTTCAGGAACGGTGGGGCTGGAGTCCGTCCAGACGACGACTTTCGAGGGCAACTCGGTCGTGCTGGCCACCTTCAAGTATGGGACGGACATGGCCGCCGCCGAGACCCACATCGCCTCTGCCGTGAACGATATTCCGTTCGTTGGCGGAGTCGAGGAGCCCACGGTTGGACGCTTCAATCCCGACCAGTTCCCGGTGATCCAGTTCAGCGTCATCTCGGACCGCGACCCCGCCGAACTGCGGGGAATCGTCCAGTCACGGGTCCTTCCCGCGCTATCGGACGTCGAGGGCATCCTGCAGGTCCAGGCTACGGGAGAGATCGAGCGACGGGTGCAGATCACCGTGGACGCCGACAGGCTTGCGCAGAACGGCGTCTCGCTGTTCCAGATATCGAACGCCCTGAGAGACAACAACGTTAGCCTGCCGGCGGGGGCGATCTTCGAGGGCGGGCAAGCCGTCCTTGCCAAGACGACGCACACCTTTAGCTCCATCGACGACGTAAAGAATCTCGCCGTGGGGATGTCCGAGTCGGGCCCCGTGTTCCTCGGCGACGTGGCGGACGTTAGCCTTGGAACTGCCGCTCCAAGGAGCATTTCCCGCACGAACGGCAAGCCGAGCGTGGGCGTGACCGTCGTCAAGGAGGCCGAGGCGAACACTATCGACGTGACGGCCGCCGTGCGGGATGCGCTGGACGGTCTGGAGGGGCTCCCCCCGGACGTGGAGATCGTCATCGTATCCGACCAGGGGCCGAGCATTCAGCATCAGATCGACACGCTCCTGCGGGAGGCGATGTTCGGGTTCCTGTTCGCGGTGACGGTCGTGTTCGCGTTCATGCTTACGCTCAAGCCGACGGTACCGCGCGGGCTGCTCAACACCCTTCGCCCGACCGTCGTCATCGGCCTGTCGATCCCTCTGAGCGTATTCACGGGCGTGCTGCTGATGGCGTGGCAGGATATGTCGCTGAACTTCATGACGCTGGGCGGTCTGGCGATCTCCGTCGGGCGCGTGGTCGACGACTCGATCGTGGTATTGGAGAACGTGTATCGTCACATCCAGGCGGGTCGTGAGAGGTGGAGGGCGGCTCTGGAGGCCACGGCGGAGGTCGGCCCCGCGATTTTCGCCTCGACCATGACGACCATCGTGGTGTTCGCGCCCCTGGCATTCATTCAGGGTCTGGTGGGCGCGTTCTTCGCGCCCTTCGCGCTCACGGTGAGCTTCGCGCTGATAGCGTCCCTGTTCGTCGCGCTGACGGCGGTCCCGGTGCTGGGCGCTTATCTGCTGCGCCCGGGCGACCTGCCCGAAGGGGCTGGAGAGGAGAACGACACCTTCGTCCAAGAGACGTGGATGCAGCGTGTGTACACGCCGATCATCAGGTGGACGCTCCGGCACAAGGCGATTACTTTGGTGACCGCGTTCGCGCTAACCGCCGGAAGCCTGGGATTGACGTTCCTCATCCCCGTCACACTCTTCCCCAGCGGCGGCGACAGGTTCGTGCAGATCGAGCTCTCCCTGCCGCCCGGCACTCCGCCCGACCGGACGCTGGCCGAGGTAATCCAAATTGAGGAACGGGTGAGCGGTATCGCTCAGGTGTACAGCACCACCATCGGGGCGTCGAGCTTGTCGTTCGGGGGCCAGCCGGGCGGGCTCAATCAGGCCGGCATCCTGGTAAATCTGTCAGAGGATGCGCCGGAAGCCATTGCCCAGATCCTGAGAGAGGAACTCGACACGGGCGGACGGACCTTAAGGATCCGAGAGGTACAGAGCGGTCCCCCATCCTCCGGCCTCGATGTCAGGATCACGGGGTCGAACTATGACGATATCGTGGCGGTCTCGGAGGAACTGACGGCCTCGTTCGGGGAACTGGATGGGGTCATCAATGTCGAGAGCAATGTTGCGCAGGCGCGGGACGAGGCATCCATACAGGTCGATCCGGCGAAGGCGGCGACCATCGGCTTGAGCACGAGGCAGGTGGGGTTGCAGCTGAGCCAGTACCTCATCGGCGAGACGGTCACGCGGATTACCATCGACGATACGGTCACAGACGTTGTCCTGTCGGGCAACCGCATGGCGGCAAACGGCATAGGAGCGGTGGAGAGTCTGATCATTGCGGGGCCGCTCGGCTCGGCCCCTCTCGGCGAACTGGCCGAAGTGGTCGTGAAGGAAGGGCCGGTGACCATCAGCCGGACGGACGGCCTTCGCTCGGCCACCATCACGGGGGACATCATTGCCGAGGACGCGCAGCAGGTCGGACGGCTGATCGACGAGAAGATCGCGGCGGTCTCGCTTCCTCCGGGCGTATCCATCACCAGCGGTGGACTGTTCGCGGACATCGCCGAGGGGTTCCAGGCCATCTTCATTTCGATGGCTGTGGGAGTCGTCCTCGTTTATCTGGTGATGGTAGCCAGTCTCGGGTCTCTGAGGAATCCCATCGTCATCGTAACCACCCTACCCTTCGCTCTCATCGGGGCGCTGGCGGCGCTGGTGATAACGGGCCGGTCTCTGGGCCTGCCCGCGATGATGGGCATCCTGCTCCTGATCGGAATCGTGGTGACGAACGCCATCGTGCTGATCGCCTTCGTCGAGCAGCTGCGGGAGAAGGGAATGGGTGTCTACGACGCTCTCATCAACGGCGGCAGGGTGCGTCTGCGCCCGATTCTCATGACAGCGTTGACGACGAGCTTCGCGCTACTGCCCCTGGCGGCCGCGCCGTCGGACGAGGGCGGCATCATCAGCGCCGAGTTGGCGACGGTGGTGATCGGCGGGCTGATGAGCTCGACGGGGCTTACGCTCATCGTGGTGCCGGTGGTCTACAGCATATTCAACGAGAGCATTCCGAATACGTTCCGGCGCATCGTCGGCGCGCTGAGTCGCAAGCCGGTACCGGCGACCTGATGGGATTCACCGCAGAGGGCGGGGGGATCGCGGAGTGGGCAGCATTGTGAGGGCCTTGCGAAAGCGGCCCTAGTAAGCTGTCATTCCGAGCGTAGGGAGGAATCTAGGAAATCGTGCCGTCTGCTGCCGAAACAGTATATCTCGGCTGGAGAATGAATTTAGATTCCTCTCTCCGCTCCGCTACGCTCGGAATGACAGATGTGCTTTGCAACGTTCGGAATGACAGGTGTGCTTCGCGGCATTCGGAAAATCTCGTGAGGGTTTCCTCCCTCACCGCCCTAAACTGAAACTGGGCGAGCCCCGTCTGAAGGGATCACTGGATTCCGGCCCCGTATCGGAGTACGGGGCAAGCTCTTCGCCGGAATGACGGATTGATGGTGTGGCCCATTCTCAGGACAATGCCGGTGGGTGGCTGTTGCTATGTGCGGGCATTTCAGGGATTATGGCGGGGTCATGTCGAGAACCAATTAGATCGGCGGCGCTGCCGGCGTCTTTAGGCAGGGGGCACATGCTTACCAAGGAACACATCGACTACAGAGACGACGACAAGGAGCTCTGGGAAACGGAGCTGGAGAGCTGGGTGCCGCAGAGGGTCTATGACTGTCACATGCACCTGCTGGACAACAGCCTCATTGCCGAAGGCACCAAGTACCGGGACATGTATCCCGACACCGACTTCGAGACGGCCAAGGCGTGGCACAATCTCGTGCTGCCGGGACGGGAGACGCATTTCCTCATGTTGGGGAGGCCGGCGCCGGGCACGGACGTCTACGGCCACAACTCGTTCATGCACCGGGAGATGCAGTCCGATCCCCTTTCGCGCCGGAACCGGCTGACGATGCCCAGCGACACTCCCGAAGAGATCGAGCGGGATGTCAAAGAGCGGGGCTTCATCGGCCTTAAGGTGTACCGCTTCTACTCTGTTACGGGAGACATCAAGGACTGCCGCATCCACGAATTCCTGCCGCACGAGCAGTTGGAGGTCGCCAGCGAACTGGGACTGTGGGTGACGATGCACCTGTCGCGCGCCGGGGGCGGCGACGAGGAGAACCTGCGGGACCTCGAGGAGTACACGACGAAGCGCTATCCGGGGATCCGGTGGATCCTCGCTCACTGCGCGCGGTCGTTCGTCTACTGGCAGATGGAGCGAGGGGTTGACCGCCTCAAGGCGATGCCGAACATCTGGTACGACACGTCTGCCGTGACCGACGTGCGCCCGTTCATCACGCTGTTCCGCGAGGAGGACCACCGGCGCATCTTCTACGGCAGCGACGGCATCGAGTCGGTCTCGTTCCACGGCGCGTACACGGCGTTTGGCCGAACACACCAGCAACTCGAAACCGACAAGGTGCCGTCTCTCCACTTCGACCACTCGGACTACCGGCCCGTCATCTGCATGTACGAGCAGCTCCTCGCGATGAAGCAGGCGGCGGCGATCGCCGGACTCACGCGCGATCAGATCGAGGACATCTTCTGGCGGAACGCGGTTCGGGAACTGGGGGTCGACTGGCCGGAGGGGTAGTCGGGGCTTTTACCCTCACCTCAGTCCTCTCCCGCGAACGGGAGAGGGAGTTATGTCGCGGGAATCACCATGGCCTTGTGGAGGCCATATAAGGAGATGAAAAAGGCGGTAGGGGCGATTCGCGAATCGCCCCTACCGGAGGTTGGACGGGGGTTATTTTCAGAGGAATCGCTCATGTCGGTTGTCACCGACACCACCAATCATGAAAAAGGCGGTAGGGGCGATTCGCGAATCGCCCCTACGGGAGGTTGGACGGGGTTTATTTTCAGAGGAATCTCTCATATCGGTTGCCACCGACACCACCAATCATGAAAATGGCGGTAGGGCGATTCGCGAATCGCCCCTACGGGAGGTTGGACGGGGGCTATTTTCAGAGGAATCGCTCATGTCGGTTGTCACCGACACCACCAATCATGAAAATGGCGGTAGGGCGATTCGCGAATCGCCCCTACGGGAGGTTGGACGGGGGCTATTTTCAGGGTAATGACGGAGAATTTCTGCACCGGCTAGCCGCGCTCGATGCCACGCGACGGGCAGCGCTCGGCGAGGGTGCAGGAATCGCACCGGGGCCTGATCGCCTTGCATACCTGACGCCCGTGGTTGATGAGGTAGAGGTGGAAGGCGAAGACGTCCTCCGGGGCGACCATGGGCTCGAGAATGTCGTGGGCTTGGTCGGCCGTAACCTTGGGGCCGATGAGGCCGAGCCGTCGAGCGACTCGGTAGATGTGCGTGTCGACGGGCATGGCGGGCAGTCCGAGCGAGAAGCAGAGGATGATGGCCGCGGTCTTGGGGCCGATGCCGTTGAAGCGTTTGAGCCAGTCCTTGGCCTCGTTCAGGGGCATCTCGGCGAGGAATGTGAGGTCGAACGAGCCGACCTCTTCGAGGACCTCGTTCAGCACCTGCTTGATCCGGGGCGCTTTGACGCGAAACAGGCCCGCCCGCCTGATGGCGTCTTCGATCTGCTTCACGTCCGCCGCCGCGATGGCCTCCAACGTGCCGAACGTGGCCATGAGGTTGTTGAAGGCGCGTTCGGAGTTGATGTCGGAGGTGTGCTGCGAGAGGATGGTGTAGACCAGTTCGGAGGCGGGGTCGTATCGCGGCTCCCAGTGGAACGGGCCGTACTCGGGGCTGAGGGCGTCCATGACCTCGACCGCGGACATGCGCTTGACTCGGCGGGGCACAGGCAGACCTCGAAGGGGGAGTACGAACGGCGGCTCAAAACCGCCCTCGCAAAGGGCAGTATCGCACTTGCACCCCACCTTGACAAACGATGCGGGACTCGATTATTTTCCGTGCCTGCTAACGCAAATCGCATTCGTCCCGTGTTTTGGGCAAAAAATGCCCGCCGGACATTCTCATAGCCGTGACGCTCCCCGACCTTCTAACCGACCTGACCGACGCGGAAAAGCCCGTGACGTATTCGGGCCTACTGCAGCTTACCGACCTGCCGGTCGAGGGTCTGGCCGAACTCAAGACCGTCTGGCCCAGGCTGTCGACGGAACGCAGGCGCGAGATCGTTCGGAAGCTCCTCGAGCTGGCGGACGACAACGTGGAATTCGATTTCAGCTCGATATTCAAGTCGTGTCTGACGGACGATGATGACGCGATACGGGAGATGGCGGCGAAGGGCCTGTGGGAGACGGAAGACCGCACGATGATCCGTCCGTTGGTCAAGCTACTGGAAAACGACACCTGCGCCGAGGTGAAGTCGTCGGCGGCCATCTCGCTGAAGAACTTCGCAGTGATGGCGCAGAACGGCAAGCTGCTCACTCGTGACGGTGACCGGATACGTCAGACGCTCCTAGCCTTGGTCAACAGCCCGACGGAGGACATCGACGTGCGCAGGCGGGCGATCGAGGTAGTGTCGAGCTTCAATACCCCGGAGACCAACGAGGCCGTCCGAGAAGCGTACGAGTCGGACAACCCGACGCTGGTGCAGAGCGCGATCTACGGGATGGGGCAAAGCTCGAATCCTAATTGGCTGCCAACGGTCGTAGACGAGATGTCGAACCCCCTGCCCGCGGTGCGGTTCGAGGCGGTGACGGCGTGCGGCCTTTTGGGCGAAGAGACGGACGCGCCGCACCTCTTGCGACGACTCCGCGACGACGACTCCGAAGTGCGCCTGGCCTCGATCAAGGCGCTCGGACTGATAGGCGGGACGACGGCGAAGAACGCGCTACAGCTACACCTGTCCGACGAGGACGAGGCGATTGAAGAGGCGGCGCGGGAAGCGTTGATTGGTCTCGAATTCGAGGACGATCCGCTGGGGTACCCATTCGGGGGTAGGGGATCGCTGTAACAGCACTCCCCTCTCCCTTCGGCGGGCGGTGATATAATTCCGCCGACCACGTAACAACAACTGCCGGACCCGCGTGTGCCCGACTCCCTGACCGATACCACCACAATCGAATTCGCGGCGAGCCTGATCGAGGCCGAGCCGTGGACGCCGACGCCGCTGCTGCAGGCTCACGCCATTGGCCGTCGACTCGATGCCGATGTCTGGCTCAAGCGGGAGGACTGCACTCCGATTGGCTCGTTCAAGCTGCGTGGGGCGATCACGACCGCCGGAGCGCTGACCTCGGATGTTCCTAAGGCGGGCGTCTACGTCGCGTCAGCGGGGAACTATGGCCTGGCAATCGTATACGCCTGTGCGAGGTACGGCATCCCGGTGACGGTGGTTGCTCCCGAGGGGGCGACCCCGTCCAAGCTGGAGAGAATCCGTCTGTTGGGTGGCAAGGTGGAGATACACGGCACCGATTTCGACGTGGCGAAGGGGTATGCGAAGGAGAAGGCCCGTGAGGCAGGTGGGGTCTTTTGGGAGGACGGCGTAATCGAGGAGATGGCGACGGGCGCGGGCACTATCGCTACGGAGCTGCTGCGGGACCCGGCCCCTTGGGACGTGGTCATCGTGCCACTCGGCAACGGGTCGCTCATCAAGGGCATCGCGCAGGAGATAAAAAGGCGGAGTCCAGACACCAAAATAGTTGCTGTCGTGCCTGAGGGAGCGCCCTCGATGGCGCAGGCGCTTCGGGGGCAGGCGTGGGACGAGTCGGCCTCGGTCGACACGCTTGCCGACGGGCTGGCCGTTCGTGTTCCGATTCCCAAGATCGTGGAGGAGCTTACCGGTCTCATCGACGACGTGTGGACGGTGTCGGAGTCGGACATTCTGCCCGCCGTGAGGAGCCTGATGGAGCTTGAGCAGGTCTTCGCGGAGCCATCGGCAGCCACGCCGATAGCGGCCATGGTCGGCCACCCGGACGAGGTCCGGGGGAAAAGGGTGGCGGCAATCGTCACCGGAGCGCACCTGAGCATGTCTCTCCTTCCCAAAATTGCAACCATGAGAGGGCTGCTATGAGCACGAAAGACATACGTAACATCGCCGTCGTTGGGGCGGGGCTGATGGGCCACAGCATCGCGCAGGAGTTTGCCGTCTCCGGGTACAGCGTTTCGCTGAACGACGTGAGCGAAGAGCGGCTGGACCATGCGCGGGACCGCATCAGGCAGAACCTCGAAATGCTGGGGCGATCCGATGAGTGGGACGGCGTCGCATCCCGCATCACATATACCGACGACCTGCGAACGGCGGTCGAAAACGCGGACCTCGTCGTCGAAGCGATCGTCGAGAACCTGGAAGTAAAGCAGGCGTTGTTCAGGGAACTGGAGAGCATCTGCAGGGTGGACACCATCCTCGCCAGCAACACGTCCACGTACTTGCCCTCCCAGATTGCCGAGGCCACGAAGAACCCGGAGCGGGTGGTAGTGATGCACTACTTCAATCCGCCCCACGTCGTTCCGCTGGTCGAGGTGGTCGGAGGGCGCGACACCTCGCCCGAAACGGTCGAAGCGGTACGCGACCTCGTCGTTTCCCAGGGCAAGAGGCCGGTCATGCTGGAGAAGGAGGCGCTGGGGTTCATCGCCAACCGGCTGCAGGCCGCCCTTCTTCGCGAGTGCTTCGCGCTCGTGGAAGACGGCGTCGCGCGACCGGAGGACATCGACACGGTGGTCAGGAGCGGCCTTGGTCGAAGGCTCGGCGTGGCGGGGCCATTTGAAGTGTTCGACGCCGCGGGCGCGGACGTGTGGTACGCGATATGCGAGCAGCTCATGCCCGATATAGAGTCGTCCACCGAGGTTCCGCCCGCGATTGCACGGATGGCAGAGCGAGGAGACTACGGCCTGAAGACGGGGCGCGGCGTGTACGAGTGGACCCCGGAGTCGTCGGCCAATTTGCGACGCAGAATCGCGCACGCGGTCGAAGAGATTGGGCGCTGGAACGATGGCGAGTAGCCGGACTCCTGCCGTCGGGATCATCGCGAATCCGGCGGCGGGCAAGGACATTCGGCGACTCGTTGCCCAGGGACGGTTCGTCACCAACCAGGAGAAGGTGAACATTCTCCGCAGGGTGCTTGCAGGCATCGAGTCGGTCGGCGTCCGTCGCGTCGTCTTCATGCCGGATATGAACGGACTCGGCCATGGCAGCATGGACGGACGATCCGGGAGCTTGGATGTCGAGTTCGTCGACATTCTCGTCACGAACAAGGAAATCGACTCCACCCGCGCCGCCGAGGCTATGCAAGACCAGGGTGTGGGATGCCTTGTCACCCTGGGAGGTGACGGGACGAATCGCGCCGTTGCCAAGGGCTCGGGCGACATCCCAATCATTCCCATATCCACGGGCACCAACAACGTCTTCCCCCAGATGATCGAGGGCACCGTGGCGGGTATCGCCGCGGGGGTCGTGGCGGCGGGAGTGGTAGACGTTCAGCAAGTCACACGACGATCGACGGCGCTGGAAGTGTCAATCGACCGAACGGTGCGGGACATAGCCCTCGTGGACGTGGCGGTAAGCACACACCGGTTCATCGGGGCGCGGGCGCTGTGGGACATCGACACGATCAAGGAACTGTTCCTCGCGCGGACGGATGCCGACGCCATCGGCCTGTCGGCCATCGGCGCGCGTCTCAGGCCGTCGGACGGCAGCGAACGTTCGGCAGTACACGTAACCATCGGACCGGGCGGGGAGACGGTCGACGCGCCAATCGCTCCGGGCATCGTGACGACCGTGCCGGTATCCGCGTGGAAGCTCATGGGTGTCGGGGAAGCGGTGGACATAGGACTGCGGCCGTGCACCATCGCCCTCGACGGGGAGAGGGCGTGGAGCGTTGGGGTGGAACAGTCCGCGCAGGTCACGTTGAGGGACGACGGGCCGCTCGTCGTGGACGTGGAGAGGGCGATCCGGGAGGCGACACGGCGCGGTGTCTTCGGCGGCAAGTAGGTGACGTGTGACTCACCGCAGAGGGCGCGGAGAGCGCAGGGGAGGAAGCCTTGCGTAAGAGGTGAGTTCGGGCAGGACGAGGATTCTGGATTCCTGCCTTCGCAGGAATGACGGGGTGGCGAGTCGGCTGCGTTCGGAATGACTATGGCCGTGTGGAGGCCATATAAGGGGATGAAAATGGCGGTGGCGCCGGGAACGGGCAACCACAAGGGTTGCCCCTACAACAGGTTTGCCGGAGCCTATTCTCATAGCAATCGCTCATGTCGGTTGTCACCGACACCACCAATCACGAAAATGGCAGCGGTAGGGGAGATTGGACGGGGGTTATTTTCAGGGTAATGACGGGTGAGACTGGTACCATGTCAACATGATTCTGGTACTACGATTCGCCCTCACCCCCGTATCAAGTACGGGGCAGGCTCTCTCCCACGACGGGAGAGGGGATAGAGCGGCATCTGCCAGTTCATCATATTCGAGTTGACTGAGTACTATGAGCCCGTCGACGCGAGGTTCTTGGTCTCTACATGCTGGCCGGTTACGAGGTAGATGACGCGCTTGGCGATGTTGGTCGCCCGGTCGGCGATGCGTTCGAGGTCGTGCGCGACCCATAGCAGGTACGTGGCCCGTGTTATCGTTCGGGGGTCTTCCAGCATGAAGGTAAGCAGCTCGCGGTATATCTGGTCGTAGAGGGCGTCCACCTCGTCGTCATCGGCCCGTACACCCGCCGCGGCGACGATGTCCCTGTTCACGAGGGCATCGAGGCTCCTGCGAAGCATCAGCGAGGCCTTGTCGGCCATGCGCGGGATATCGATCAGCGGCTTGATGGGGGGCTCATTCCCCATTGCCAGGCTGATCTTGGCGATACCGCTCGCATAGTCGCCAATCCGCTCAAGCTCCCCTACGATTTGCAGGATCGCGATGATCGTGCGCAGGTCGGTGGCCATGGGCTGCTGTTTCGCGATGAGATTGACGCAGCGCTCCTCGATGTCGTACCGCCGGGCGTCGATAATTGCGTCGTCCTGGACTACCTGGCGAGAGAGTTCCAAGTCACGCCGCTTGAGGCCGTCGACCGAATTCGCAATGGCCTTTTCGACCATGCTGCCCACAGCCAGCAATTCTTCCTGGAGAAACCGGAGATCGCGTCCGAACTCGTTTCGGGGCATGGTGGTGTCTCCGCCTAGCTGAACCGGCCCGTTATGTACGCTTCCGTCCGCTCGTCCGTCGGGTTCGTGAAGATGCTGTTGGTCTTGCCGAACTCGACCAGGTATCCGGCGCGGTCGTCCGAGTCGATCATGAAGAATGCCGTCTCGTCCGAGACTCGCGCGGCCTGTTGCATGTTGTGGGTCACGATGACGATGGACACGTCGCTGACGAGTTCCTTGATGAGGTCCTCGATGGCGAGAGTCGAGATCGGGTCGAGTGCCGACGCCGGCTCGTCCATGAGGAGCACCTCCGGCTCGGGCGCGAGGGCCCGCGCGATGCAGAGGCGCTGCTGCTGTCCGCCTGATAGCTCCAAGGCGTTCTCCTTCAACCGGTCCTTTACCTCGTCCCAGAGGGCGGCACGGCGAAGAGAACGCTCGACCGCGTCAGGGTAGTTGCCGGTGAAGCCGTTCACCCGAAGGCCGAACGCGACGTTTTCGTAGATCGACTTGGGAAATGGGTTCGGCTTCTGAAAGACCATGCCGATGCGCGAACGCATCTCGGTCGGGTCGATGTCGGCGCCGTACAGGTCCTCGTCGCGGAACAGTATCCTGCCGCCGACCCGCGCGCCGCGGATCAGGTCGTTCATGCGGTTGAAGCAGCGGAGGACCGTGCTCTTGCCGCATCCGGACGGGCCGATGAACGCCGTGACCTTGTTCGACTGAATCGGCATGGCCACGTCCTTCACCGCCCTGAAAGTCCCGTAGTAGACCTCAAGCGACTGCACGTCGAGGACGACGTCAGTCTGAATGTCGTCAGCGGTGTCCGGCTGTTTGACGATCAATTGAGACGGGACGATGGTTTCCGGCTGTTTCGTAGTCTGTTCCTGCACGATGCCTCGCCGATTGTGGAAGGGACTGTCACTCGATTGACCGATTCTGGAACTTGTTCCGCAAGTAGACGGCGAGGGCGTTCATGGAGAGCAGCACTATGAGTAGAACAACTATACCACCCGCTGCGAGGCCCTGAAAGTCCGCCTGAGGACGGGAGACCCAGTTGTAAATTTGTATCGGAAGGACGGAGAACCGGTCGAGCGGCCCTTGCGGAATGAAGGTCAGGTAGACCAGCGCGCTGATTGCTATCACCGGCGCGGTTTCTCCCACCGCCCGCGACATCGCCAGGATGATGCCCGTCAGCATTCCGGGGAACGCTGACGGGAGCACCACGCCTCGGATGGTCTCCCACTTGGTCGCTCCGAGAGCGAACGAGGCCTGCCGGTAGGTGTCCGGCACCGCCTTTATCGCCTCGCGAGAAGCCAGAATGACGATGGGCAGGACGAGCAGCGACATAGTGAGCGCGCCGGCCAAAACGCTTCGACCAAGGTTGAATTCGATCTTCGTCCCGCCGTACTCGAACGTGTACCCTTGGACGAACAGTGCCAGTCCCAAGAGGCCGTAGACGATGGAGGGGACGCCCGCCAAGTTGGCGATGTTGATCTCGATGAACTGGGTCAGGCGGTTCTCCGGGGCGTACTCTTCCAGGTAGATGGCGGCCCCGATCCCCACCGGAACGCAGAACAGGGCGGTCAGGCCCATGAGCCATAACGTACCGAACAACGCGGCCTTGAGGCCCGCCTGCTCCGGGAATCGGGATGGGAAGTTGAAGATAAGCTCCGGCCGGAGCCAGTCGACGCCCTGCAAAAACACCTGTATTAGGAGTACGGCGAGACCTAGTATGCCGACCGCCACCGCGCCGACAAGGATGACGTAGGCAATCGCGCCCTTGACCTTCCGGGCCTCAAGATTCGGATGGAACCGCGCGGTTCTCGGAATCATTCGTACTTCAGCCCCCATTTCCGAACAATCGCATAGCCCATGACGTTCATAACGAGCGTCATGAGGAAGAGCAGCAGCCCGACCGCGAAGATCGTGTTGAACTCAAGCGAACCGTGCGGCGTTTCGCCCAAGCTCAGCTGCACGATGTAGGCGGTCATGGTCTGGATACTCTCGAGTGGATTGATGGTGAGCTTCGGCGTCGCGCCGGCGGCGATGGTGACGAGCATCGTCTCGCCAATCGCGCGGGAAAGACCGATGATGAAGGCCGCCATGATGCCGGACAGCGCAGCCGGAATGACGATCTTGGTCGACACCTCGAATCGCGTCGCGCCGAGGGCGTATGCCGCCTGTCGCAGCGAGCTCGGCACCGCCAGCATGGCGTCCTCGCTCAGCGACGAGACCATCGGGAGGATCATGATGCCCATGACCAGCCCCGCGCTCAGGGCGTTGAAGACCAGCATGTCCGGGAAGATTCGTTGGAGCTGCGGCGTCACGAAGGTCAGGGCGAAATAGCCGTACACAACGGTCGGGATACCCGCCAATACTTCGAGGATCGGCTTGATAATCCGCCTGACCTTGTCGTGGGCATATTCCGACAGGTACGTGGCAGCCGCCAGACCTACCGGAATCGCCACAGCCGCTCCCAGGAAGGTCACCAGCATCGTCCCCGCCACGAGCGGAAGGACGCCGTATGACCTCGGTTTGAGGATCGGCGACCATCTTGCTTCGCCCAGGAACTCCCATACCGGGATTTGCGAGAAGAATCCCCACGACTGGATGACCAGAGACAGGAGGATGGCGACCGTGGTCAAGATCGACAGAATGGCGCACACGAACACCAGACAGTGAACGACGGCGCCCTCCCACGTTCGCTTGTTGCGCTTGAAGAGCGCGCGGTACTCGCTGCCGGCGGACTTCAAGACGTCGGTGGGCGATTCTGGGCTTCCCTGCGCCGCGGATCCTGAACTCACGTTATCCTCTTTGATTACTCGTACGCTTCGAGGCGGAGGCCTACTCCTCCGTCCCGGTATCAATACTCTGTCCAACGAACCCCGTCAAAAAACCGGGGCGCGTCAGTTCAAACGTCCGTTAGTTGCCGCCATTCTCGACCATCGTGCGGTTGGATGCGTATGCATCCGGAGAGACGGGCACGTAGCCGACCTCGCGGGTAAGCTCCTCGCCGTGCTCCATGTAGAACTCCACGAAGGCCCTGACCTCGGCGCGCTCGAGACTCTTCTTGTTCACGTAGATGAAGAGTGGGCGGGTAAGGGGCTTATAGTCGCCCGAGAGGATCGTGTCGGGCGTTGGGGTCACGCAACCGTCACCGTTGTCCACCGATACCAGCTTCAGCTTGTCGGCGTTCTCGGCGTAGTAGGCGTATCCGAAGTACCCCAGCGCGTTGCGGTCGCCGCTGATGCCCTGCACGAGAACGTTGTCGTCGGCGCTGGCCGTGTAGTCTGCGCGGCTCACCTGGGCCTCGCCGTTGATCTCCTCCGTGAAGAAGTCGAACGTGCCGGAGTCGGTATCAGGACCGTACAGCCGGAGAGGGCGGTTAGGGAAGCCGGAGCGTACCTGGTTCCAGTTCTTGACCGTGGAACCGGCATTCCAGATCATCTTCAACTCTCCCACCGTCAGGCAGTCGAGGAAGTCGTTCCGCGTTGAGACCATGACCGAGAGGCCGTCGGTACCAACGCGAAGCTCGTGGTATTCGATACCGTTGGACGCCGCCGCTTCACTCTCGGAGTCCTCGATGGCGCGAGAGGCGTCGGAGATGTCGGTCTCACCGACCGTGAACCGCTTGAAGCCGCCGCCTGTGCCCGAAACGCCGACATTTACCCGGACGCTTGGGGAGATCTTGTTGAACTCTTCGGCAACGGCCTCGCTGATCGGGAACACCGTGCTCGAACCGTCGATCTCAACGGTACCGCTCAGGCTGGGGGATTCTCCCTCTTCGTCCCCGGAACACGCAATCAGCAGCGCGGACACCATCAACAGCAGGAGACCTATCACGCTCCCGCGCCCTGACAATCGACCTACGGATGACATTCTCGTACTTCCTCCTTGGAGTCCTCTAGTTTTGATTTCTGAAGTTTCTTCCAACAAAAACCTTATATTGCCCGGCGTGCCCATCGCGTTAACGGAACGTTAAGGCACGATTAACCATCTTTAACACGTCGGGGCGGACGGGCCGCGTGTCATGACCCGGAGGCTCTTGTGCTGCTAAGAGTGAAGCGCAAGGCTCCGAGTTTCGCTCCGAATTCTGTGTCGTCACTCTTGCGTAAGGAGACCTGCGCTTAACCCCGGTACCTGTCATTCCTCACTCCGCTCCGTTTGAAATGACAGGTACTTGTCCTCCAAGTTGTTCCTGTAACTGGAACAGCCTCGATGACGACGGCGGAATAACCTAGATTCCTCGCCGCGCTCGGAATGACTATGGCCTTGTCAGGCCACATAAGAGAGATGAAAATTGGGATGCGTCGTCACGGTCGGCAGGGTGCCGGGAACTGGATTCCGGCCTCCGCCGGAATGACGGAATGGGGGTGGTTGCCATCTATTTTCATAGCAATCGCTCATGTCGGTTGTCACCGACACCACCAATCATGAAAATGGCGGTAGGGGCGATTCGCGAATCGCCCCTACGGGAGGTTGGACGGGGCTTATTTTCAGAGGAATAACGGGTTATCGTGCCAGTAACTCAGATGTCTCCCCCGTATCGGGGTACGGGGCAGGCTTTTCGCGGGAAGGTCGGGAAAGGTCAGCACTCCATAGGCAGACTCAGGTATTCTTTTCATACATAGGAGGTTTCACCCACATGGTGTCGGGAGACGAAGAGCAACTACAGAAACTCGGGAACATATTCAAGAGGTTTTCTGAAGAGACCTACATCGGCAGTTCGCCGCTCTACGCGACTCTGTCCAACGGCATCGCCGAAGACATCGATGTGCTGGACATCGCCTCATCCGCTCGTGGGTGGCCTAAGCCCAACAACTGTCGCTTCTCATTTCATGATTTCGAGAACCAAGTTCATCCGAAAGTGATTCTCGAAGCTGTACCAACTTGGTCGGTGTGCTTCTCCCAAACACCAAAGCAGCCATCCCCGTCATTCCGGCGAAGAGCTTGCCCCGTACTGCGATACGGGGCCGGAATCCAGAGGGCCCGCGAGGAGAGCCCTGCCTCTCCAAGTCCTCGACCCTGCGCCGCAACTCGATGATGACCGCCTGCTGACTTGTAATAACCTCCGGCAGAGTCTCTCTGCTGGCACTCTTGCGGTCTACCTCAACTCCCATGACTCCCTTATGTCACACCCCCGGCCACAGGAGTCTCAAGCCCTTCATTCACCTCATCAACTCTGAACAGTTACCTTGTGGTGCTACGCATTGACAGCCGCATAAATACTGTGCTAGAGTCGCTCGGAATCGGCCTGAAGAGATCGGTTCAAGAACACTTTGCCTTATTGAAGAGGAGGTTACGAATGCTCAACCGTAGGTTTATATTCTCTATAGTTGCCGGTCTCGTACTGGCGTTGGCGCTGGTGGCGTGCGGCAGCAGCGACGATACGGACAGCGGGACGACCGCTGCTCCGGCTCCGGCACCCGCTCCGGCACAAGCTCCGGCGGCTGCACCGGCTCCGGCCCCCGCCCCCGCGCCCGCTCCGGCACAGGCGGCCCCCGCTCCGGCACAAGCCGCTCCCGCGCCCGCCCCCGCGGCTGCACCAGCACCTGCCCCACGGCCCGAGCCGGAGGCAATGGCTATGGTGCCGGCAACGTGCGTGATCCTGGGCGACACAGTCTCCGACTGCCCGCTCCGCAGCCCGCACGTTTGGAAGCCCGTCAAGCAGCAGGTGCCTGGCGAGGTCTGGGTATTCCAGGACTACGACGGCCCGCGCCCAACGCAGTTCTTCGAGTCCCCGCACTCGGCCCAGTTGGTTAAGGAAGGCGCAATTCCGCCACTGATGGAGCGACTCCCCGTTCCTGAGGACGTGGCGGTCATCGCCGGGCCGGACGGCATCGGCGAGTATGGCGGATTCTATCAACAGACGCAGCCCCATGCCTACATCGGCGAGTGGATCGGCGCCAGTTGGAACCGCCGTGACTCCCTCGGGGGCCTTATTTGGTTCCCCTGGATCGGCAAGGGCTGGGAAGTCAGCGACGACGGGACCCTCTGGACCTTCACGCTCCGTGAGGGCCTCAAGTGGTGGGACGGCGTTCCGCTGGACATGGAGTCCGTCGAGTTCGCGTGGGAAATGAATCTCACGCCCGCCCTCTTCGGCGGCCCGCTTCCGCTGTGGATTAGCGACCCCGTAACGGGGAACCCGCCTAGATTCGCGGTGGTCGACGACCTGACGTTTACGCTTACCTACGACTCCCCGATCTTCACCATCATGGAGTCACGGTCTACGCCGGGCACGCTGTGCCAGCCCGGGGGCGTGTGCATGGTCTGGCACCCGAAGATGAAGAGGCTCTACCCGCAGTACGCGGGACAGGCAGCCGTCGACAAGCTCATCAAGGAAGGCAACTACACCGACCTTCAGGACATGCTGAAGGGTGAGTTGGCCTTCTGGGACAACATCGACAGCAACCCCTGCGCCGCTCCATACTGCAACATCGAGGACACGGACGCTCAGTCGGTGTTCATGAAGAACCAGTACCACTGGTTCGTCGACCCCGAGGGCAACCAGATCCCCTACAACGACGGCGCTGTGATGACCAAGCAGGAGAGCCAAGCCGTCATCAAGTTCCGCGCGATGGCCGGTGAAGAAGACGGACGAACGTCTTCGTTCCTGCCCGGCGAGATTCCGCTCTACGTCCAGAACATGGAGCGCGGCGACTACTCGGTCTACCACTGGCCGAGCAGCGGCGGCGCCGACCTGAGCGCGACGATGCAGCAGACCTACAACGAGGACCAGCACATCGGCGAGCTCGTCCGAACGCGCGACTTCCGTCTCGCCCTGTCGCACACGGTCGACAAGGAAGACCTCAACACCGTCGTCCTGTCCGGCGTCGGTGTGGTGCAGAACCGCGTCCCGCGACCGAACAATCCGTACTACCCGGGCGACGAGTTCCGTATGCTCCACATGGAGAAAGACGTCAACAAGTCCAACCAGTTGCTCGACGGGCTGGGCCTGACGACGCGAGACGCCGATAACTTCCGGCTGCACAAGGACGGATCGGGCACGATCGAGATGAAAATCACGATTAGCGACAACCCGGCAGTCGTGCAGGCCGCCGAGATTCTAAAGGAAGGCTGGCAGAGCGTCGGAATCAAGACGAAGATCCAAACTGGGCATTACTCCCTAACGCGCACTAGCCAGGAAACGACGACGATCGCGCGTGACTACTCCGCCTACCAGTACAACCCATGGATGGTGCAGTGGACGAGCCTCGCGCCCTTGTCGGGGGGTAGCGACCTTGCGGGCCGGATAGGACAGTGGTACTCCACTCGCGGTGAAGAGGGCATGGCCCCCACGGGCGGCGATCCCGATTGGCTCCCTCTGGCGGGCCCGGGCGAGTTCCCGGCTGATGCCGGCGGCCTGCTTGCGCGACAGTCCAACCTGTGGGTCGAAGGCCTCGGCGTCAGCAACCTTGACCCACGCCGAGTCGAGATGGGCAAGGAGCTGTTCGCCACCAACGCCGACCAGCTTTGGGCGCTCAACTGCTGCGCCTACTCCGGCGTGTTCCGCGGCGTCTACCTGACCCGGAACAACTTCCGCAACAAGCCGATCACCCACGAGCGTGACCACAACGGCTTCACCGCCTGGGCGCGCTTCTTCGAGGACGGCCAGGACAACTTCCACCATCCGGGCAATCGGTCGAAGTACTGCGGAAGCTGGGCATTCATCCAGGGCGGCAGTCCGTACGACAAGTGCACGAAGACCGTCTGGTAGAAACCAAGCGGACAAGACTAGGCAGCTTAGCCTAAAGCAAACAGGCCCGCCGGGATCCGGCGGGCCTGTTTTTCTTATCCCTCGCAAAGCCAGGTGGAATTACGTTGGGCATCTTCTTTGATTTGTACACTAGTACCGGTTCCATATGATTTTGGTAGCTTACTCAAAGCACCCTCACCCTCACCCTAGCCCTCTCCCACGACGGGAGAGGGGATAAATCGGCATCTGTCTGTTTATCATATTCAAGTTGACTGAGTACTAGTACCGGTTCCATATGATTTTGGTAGCTTACTCAAAGCACCCTCACCCTAGCCCTCTCCCACGACGGGAGAGGGGATAAATCGGCATCTGTCTGTTTATCATATTCAAGTTGACTGAGTACTAGTGTCCTGAGTCATAAGTTCGCATGCAATATCTTGCTAGTGAGGCTAGGATTTCGTCAGCCGTTTTTGTCCATCGGAAAGGCTTGGGATCGGCACAGGTAGACTCGATGTAGTGAAGGATCGCTTCCTCAAGCTCGCGTGTACTGCGGTGGACACCCCGTCTGAGCTGCTTATCCGTCAGCGCGGCGAACCAGCGCTCGACAAGATTGAGCCATGATGAACTGGTGGGAGTGAAGTGGAGATGGTAACGGGGCCGCTTAACCAGCCATCGTTGGATAAGCGCGGTCTTGTGGGTTGAGGAGTTGTCGAGGATGATGTGCACATCGAGGTCTGGGGGTACAGAGTCATCGATCTTGTCAAGGAACTTGCGGAACTCCACCGAACGATGGCGCCGTTGGCAGGAGCCGATCACCCTGCCGGTAGCTACGTCAAGGGCCGCGAACAGGTCGGTGGTTCCGTGCCGAGCGTAGTCGTGAGTACGTCTCTCGACTTGGCCTGGACGCATGGGCAACAAAGGCGCGGTACGGTCCAGCGCTTGGATACCCGATTTTTCGTCTACGCACAGTACAAGAGCCTTGTCCGGTGGGTTGAGGTACAGTCCCACGATGTCTCGGACCTTCTCGATGAAGAGAGGATCGGTGGACAGTTTGAAGGTCTCTGTGCGATGAGGTTGAAGAGCGAAGGCTCGCCAGATACGGCTTATGGCGCTCTGGCTCATGCCGGTGCGTCTGGCCATCGAACGAGTGCTCCAGTGAGTAGCGTCGTCAGGTGTCGTTTCCAGTGTCAGAGTGACGACTTTCTCGACGTCGGTGTCGGTGATCTTGCGGGGAGCGCCGGGCCTCGGTTCGTCCAAGAGCCCATCCAAGCCTCTTTCGAGAAACCGACGACGCCACTTCCCCACGGTCTGGGGAGAGAGCCCCACTTGAGCACTCACTGTCTTGTTGGACTTACCTTCGGCGCAGCCAAGTATCAACCGGGCGCGTTGGGCCAGCGCTTGCGCCGTCTTCCGACGCGCGACCAATCTCTCCAGGGTTTCTCGCTCCTCTATGCCGATCTCCAACGGTGCCAACGGTCTACCACGGGGCATGACTTCCTCCTACTACTCATGCCCTCTATTATACTGACTACTTACGACTCATAACACTAGTGTCCCGTTTCTGAAGTTCATTACATAAATGCGACGACCATCGACACTCGTTCGTCATTCCGGCGAAGGCCGGAATCCAGTCCCTGCCCCCTACAAGACCAGCCCAAATAATCCGACGAACTTGCGAAACAGGACACTAGTGTCCTGTTCCTGAAGTTTGTTGTAGAAGGCGGATGGGTGTGTTCCGGGAAGTCACCCTCACCCTAGCCCTCTCCCACGACGGGAGAGGGGATAAATCGGCATCTGTCTGTTTATCATATTCAAGTTGACTGAGTACTAGTGTCCTGTTCCTGAAGTTTGTTGTAGAAGGCGGATGGGTGTGTTCCGGGAAGTCACCCTCACCCCCGTATCGAGTACGGGGCAGGCTCTAGCCCTCTCCCACGACGGGAGAGGGGATTTTCGCGCGCTGATTTATTCTGTGAACCTCTGACACAGGACACTAGTATCGTGTACACCATATCTGTGTATCAATTAACGAGGTGACAGCGTGAAGAACATCACCCTGAGTGCCGACGAGACTCTGATCGAAGAGGCGCGGCGACGGGCAGCCGAAGAGCGTACAACCTTGAACGCTCAGTTTCGGCTATGGCTCGCCAGCTATGTCGGACGCGACCAACGGGCCGCCAAAGCCGAGGCGACCCTGCGTGAGTTGCGCTCCGTCATATCCACAGGTGGACGCACATTCACAAGGGATGAGATGAATGAGCGCTGATGATTCTGGTATGACCTGTCAAGAAGACATCAGGTCTGGAGGCCTAAAGAGGTGTTAGAGCAACGTCGGTACGTAATCGACCAAGCCGGAGAGCGCGAGGCGGTAATACTGTCTATGGCCGAATACGATCGTCTCATGGAAGACCTCCGGGATCTAGCCCTTATCGCCGAACGCAGGGACGACGAGACCGTCTCTTTAGAAGACCTCAAGGCCGAACTCGACAGTTTGTGGAAAGATACCGCGTAGACGTAACCCGCCTGGATTCCTGCGAAAATAAACGGGAACATCCCCACACCAAGTGACGACAAGATCCGTACCGTAATATAACGAATCTTCAAGGCCCTCGTGAAAGCCCCCTGCGCCTACATCCTTGCGAGCAAACCGAATGGCACTCTGTACATCGGCGCAACATCGAATCTTGCCCAACGAGTCTGGCAGCACACGAATGACTTCGTGGAAGGATTCACGAAGCGTTATGGCGTTCACAGACTGGTCTGGTATGAGGCTCATGAGTCTATGGAAGGCGCACTCACGAGGGAGAGGATGCTGAAGAGGTGGAAACGGACGTGGAAGATCGAGTTGATTGAGAAGGACAATCCAACATGGTCGGATCTGTCTGACACGTTGGGGTGAAGTGGGTTCGCTCGTCACAGAATCTTCTTGATCTGCAATGGCCGGGGATGGATTCCTGCCCCGTATCGGGGTACGGGGTGACGTTCTTTCGCAGGAATGGCGGTGCTGTGGCCTAGGCTCTCCGCGCCAGATGATAGAAGTTCAGACCGTCTATGAAACCGATGGACAGCACGAAAGAACACCCGCCCAAGGACGTAGCAGAGGCCACAATTCAGCGGGCGGGGAAGAACTCAACGTCGCCCTAGCATTGTGAACCGAGTGTTGACACTATCTACTACGCGGTTCTCCCGCTATTGCCATGTCCGACCGACCGACGTACCATTAGCGGCGCTAACTCCGATTCCGCAGCAGAGGTACGCCAGATGCTTTCAGACGGGCAGGTCGCCCACTTTGAATCGTTCGGTTTTCTGTTCATTCCGCAGCTCTTCTCTGCAGAGGAAACAGCGGAGATCACCGCTACCGCGGATAACCTGTGGCTCAAGCTCCGCGACGGTAAGCCCCTCGACCCCGAACAGGGCCAGGGGGAAGGGAATTTCATCGAGCAGGACGAGGCGCTGACGAAGATCGTCACGGACGACCGCATCTACGAGGCCGCCGAGAGCATCCTCGGCCCCGGCTTCGTCTGGGCGGGGTCCGAGGGCAACGTCACCGTCAACTCCGAGCACCCCTGGCATCCCGATCGTCCCGGCGATCACGACGAGGTCTCCTATACCCGTCTCAAGCTCAACCTCTACCTCGACCCGATCAGAGAGGAAAACGGCTGCCTCCGCGTCATTCCGGGGTCTCACCGGATGCCGCTCCACCGCGATATTGAGCCCGACTCCATGCACCAGCGCCGAGGACTGCCCGTCCGCCCGTTCGACGTGCCCGGCCCGAACATGCCCAGCGTCTCCCTCGAGTCCAACCCCGGCGACGCCATCTTCTTCAACCAGAGCATCTGGCACGCCATCTTCAACGGCTGGGCAGGCAGACGCTACATCGCCCTGAAATTCGCCGGCCGACCGCAAACCGACAACCATATCGCCTCCCTCCGCTACTATGCGGGCAACATATTCGACCCCTACCCGGAATGGCTGGCCAGCGACGACGCGAGAATCCAGTCGATGGTCGGCGAACTGCCTACCTTTGGCGCGAAGAAGGTTCACGAATTCGCGGAATTCCGAGACGACAGCCCCAACAGGACGAACTGACTTGGTAACGGTAGAACAGCCCCACGGGACGGGCCGCCATCAGAAATTGCGATAGGAGCACACCATGACCACCTTCCCTCACCCCATACCGGCCGGCAACGCGGGAGACGGCTCGCCTCTCGTACTCGGCGATGAGAACGTCATCGGCGACCTCTTTGCGGGCGGTTCCGCAGTGAAAGTCCTGGACTGGGACGCCGACGGTGAGCCCGAGGTCGTTGTCACGGGCGGCAACGGCGATATCTACAGCTACAAATTCATCGGCGAGATTGCGGACGGAACGCCCATCGTCGACCGCGGCCTCCGGTGGGGCGTGGTGTCACGGTCCCTCCACCGAAACGAAAGGGACAAGGGCCTCGTCGGCACCGTTGTCGTAGCTGCCGACTTCGACGGAGACGGAAAAGTCGAGGTCATCCTGGCGCCACGCGGGTACTCTCAGAAACCCGTTACGGCCATATCCGTGGAAAACGGCCCTCCGGCGACCCGCGACGAAGGGCGGGACGTAACCCTCAAGGGGCGGGACGGAGACGCCGGTTTCGGCAGGGGCGCAACGGTCGCCCTCGACTGGAACGGTGACGGCGTCGTCGATCTGGTCGTCCTCGAGACCGAGGACGGCGATATGTGGGCCAAGAGCCCGGAGGGCATCGTCCCTGAGGACCAGCGCGACCGCTACGACAAAGACGGCAAGTATTTCTCGGAGTTCGGCACGGCTTCCCTACACCTCTACCGCAACACGAGCAGCGGCGGCGATATCGAGTTCACCTACGCGGGCAGGGTCGATGTCGAAATCCCCCGCCACACCTTCCACATCAGCGAGGTCAACTCCGACGATCCGACCGCGGGCATCCTGCTTCTCAACTACTATGGCCACATCAACCACGTGCCCATCCTGTCGACAGGCGATGACCCCGAATGGGGCGAGCCCGCCGAGATATTCACCCTCCACGGCGAGCCCTTCAGCCGCATCACTTCTTTCCAGTCGGCAATAGGAGTCTCCGATGCCCTGGAGGCCGGACGATTCGACATATTCTCTGGGGACAACGCCGGAAACGTTGAGTGGGCGCGGTACTACGGCAAGGACGCGGCCGGAAGGCCCGTCTACGACACGCCACGCAAGCTCAAACAGCACAATCCCCACGTCAACGGCGGCTACTTCTCCGTTCCCACCGCCGGCGACTGGCGCGACACGGGAATGCAGGATATCCTCGTCGGCAGCGTCGAGGGCTACATCTTCTGGTATAAGACCCTCTCCACAAACCCCCTGCGGTTCGCTCCGCCCGAGCGAGTCCGCTACGGAACAACCGAGATCCGCCGTCTCGCAACGCCCTATCCTTCGAGCGGACAGTACTGGGGCGGCTCCCAAAGCCCCTACGACGGCGACACCGGCGGCTACAGCAACCCCGTCCTCGCCGACTGGAACGGCAACGGCCTGCTCGATCTCGTCGTCTGCGACATGGTCAGCCTCTACGAGTGGTATCCGAACTGGGGTACCAAGACGACCCCTGAGCTCGGCCCGCCCCAGCGGCTCCAAATCAACGACGGCTCGCCCCTCATCGGTCCGTGGCGGCAGCAGCCCGGCATCGGTCATCTGACCGACGGCGACCTGCCCGACATCGTCACACAAGACTTGGACCTCGATGTCGCCCTCTACAGGCGAGTAGGCAGCGACGACCTGTCCGGCCTCCTTCCAGGGGAGAAACTCCGCTACGAGGACGGCTCGACCATCAAGACGCACGGGATCTACACCCCCGCGGGCGGTGACGGGCGCGGAAGGACGAAGTTCAACCTGGTTGACTGGGACGGCGACGGCCTCATCGACCTGCTCATCGGCGTCGGCCCCCAGCACGGAAGCCCCTACCGAGGCAGCTACATCCTCTTCGCCAAGAATGTGGGAACGAAGACAGAGCCGGTATTCAAGAGGCCGGTCGTCCTCGTGTTCGATGCGGACGGCAACCCTCTGGAGTTCTGGCGGCACGGCGTCCACATGGCCCCCGTCGACTGGGAAGACGAAGGCAACCTCGGCCTGATCGCAGGCGCCGACCACGGCCACGTCTGGTACTGGCGACCCCAGCACTTCGGCAGTCCCGCCAGCGGAGACCCGACCCCGCAGGAACGCCCAGTGGGAGAAGAGGGCTTCGGTCCGCGCGAAGACTGATTAACGCGCGTTCCCGATCATCTCGCCGAGGCTTCACCCCACAAATGCCGACACCGCTGGAAGTGCCCCGACACATCCTCGAGGAGATCTATCGCCAGGCCCGCCGCGAGTATCCCAACGAGTGCTGCGGCTGGCTCGTGGGCGACAGGGACGGCAACGCGGTGACAACCGTCAGGGCCTGCGTCAACATGCAGGCGCAGGGAAACCACCCTTCCACTCCCAGCCGCACGGCAGAGACCGCCTACGTCTTCGGCGCGCAGGACCTCATCGAGCTGAATCACAGCCTCGACTCAGACTCGCCCGCCCGCATCATCTACCACTCCCACCCCAACGGACAGGCGTACCTCTCGGACATAGACCGCGGAGTCGCCGTCAGCCCCTGGGGAGACGGCCCTGCCTACCCCGTCCAGCAACTCGTCATGGGCCTCGACGCCCACCGCGTCATCGACGCCACCCTCTACGACTGGTCGGACACAGAAGGCGACTTCGTCGAAATCGCCCGATTCGAGGGGGCGGAGATATGATGCCCTCACCAACCACCATTGAAATAACCTCCCCGTCCGACTACAATCTTGCGAATCATTCACACTGTCCCCGGCGCCTGACCGGGGCGGAGGAAAACATGGCTGACGATAAACTGCGAGTGGCGATTATTGGCTGCGGCCGTATGGGCCAGCACTACACCGACGTCTACAACACCTTCGAGAACACGGAGGTCGTCGCCATCGCCGAGTACAACGACGACCGCCGAAACGTCGTCGGCGAGCGTTTCGGCGTCAAGGCGCTCTTCAAGGACGCTGAGGAGATGTACCGGCAGATGGACGAGGTCCCCGATCTCGCCGTCGTCGTCCTCCCCGGCAAGTTCATAAAGGACGCGGTAATCGCCTCCGCCCAAGCGGGTGTACGAGGCGTCTCCACCGACAAGCCCATCGGCGCGAGGCTATCCGACGTGGACGAGATGATCGCCACCTGCGAGGAGCGGGGCGTCGTCTTCCACGGCGGCAACCTCCAGCGCTCCCGCGCCGACGTTCAGGAGGCCGCGAGCTGGCTCCGGAACGGCGACTACGGAGAGGTGAAGGGCGCAACCGTCCACTCGTGGGGGGGAGAGATATCCGGCGGCGGATGCCAGCACATCGCCGTACTCCGGCTCCTGACGAACGCCGAGATCACCGAGGTGATCGCCTGGGGCAAGCCGCAGGAATCCCTGGAGGCGAACGAGGACAGCGGGCTCATCATCAACGGACGGTTCAAGATGAGCACCGGTATCGAGGCGACCGTCTACGGCGAGCCGACTCCGCACCGCGGCGTCGATGTCTGGACGGAGGACTCCCTCCTGCGATGGGACTGGGGCGATGTCATGGACATCTACCAGGGGTTCGACGATAACGGTGCGCGCGTCAAGTCCGACCGCGAGTTCACGCCGTTCGCCTGGCCGAAATACAGCTACCTTGCAAGCTCGATCCTGTCCTTCATCTCCGCCGTCGAGAACGGCACCGAGATGGCGATATCCGGCTACGATCTGCTCAGGTCCCTCGAGGCCGCGGTCGCCGCCAAGCACTCCGCCCTCTGGGGCTCGGTTCCCCTCTCGCTGCCGCTGGAGGACCGCTCGATGACCCTCTACCCGCGCCCCTACCGCTGGCTCGGAGGCGACCACTCCGGCAGGTCCCAGACGCCGGATGAGGCGCGAGCATATGAACTCTTCGCGAAGGGGTAGCGCCATCACCGGCAATCACGACGAGTCTGGGACTGCGCCAACACTCGTCACACATTCAGCCAAGGACGGGCAAAGGGTTCGGTCGTCATTCCGACGAACGTGGGAATCCATACCGGCATTTGAGGGCCGCACCAGTCACCAACAAGACGTAACGAACAACAACATAACCGGGAGACGAACTTTTGAGGCTTAAAGGTCGGAATGCGATCATTACCGGCGGCGGAGCCGGCATCGGAGAGGCCATAGCAAGGGCGTTCACGAAAGAGGGAGCATCTATTGTCATTGCCGACATGGACCTCGAAGCGGCCGAGAACGTCGCCGCCTCGCTCCGCGACGACGGCCACACGGCACACGTGGCCGAGTGCGACGTAAGCTACGCGAGTTCGGTCGAAGCCATGGTGCAGACGGCCGCCGAGCGCTTGGGTGGCATTGACACCCTCGTCAACAACGCAGGTTTCGGTCGAGCGGGCAAGCTGCTCGAAACGACCGAGGAAGACTGGGACCGGATGATGGACGTCAACGTCAAGGGCATCTTCCTCGTCAGCAAGCACACTCTCCCCCACCTTCTCAAATCGGGCGGAGGGTGCATCATCAACATGGCGTCCGTCGCGGGAGTCGTCGGCGTACGCGACCGCACAGCCTACTGCGCCTCGAAGGGCGGTGTCATCGCCCTCACGCGAGCCATCGCCCTCGACTACGTTGACCAGGGCCTCCGCTGCAACTCCATCTCCCCCGGCACCGTCGACACCCCCTGGGTGGGTCGCATGGTCGCACAGTTCCCCGACCCCGCGGCTACCCGCGCCGACATGGTCGCCCGCCAGCCGATGGGTCGCTTGGGCCGGCCCGACGAAATCGCCGCCGCAACCGTGTACCTCGCCTCCGACGACGCCGCCTTCATCACCGGAAGCAACATGATGATCGACGGCGGCATGACTATGCAGTAACGCGGGCCGGGCCACCGAAGACCTTGCCGGCGAGCTCGTCGCCGATGGTGGCATTGTGGCCGATGACGTCGGCTGGCGCGGTAACGGGCGGATCCGCCGGCAGCGTGGGGTTGGCGATGAAGTAGCGGGCGCTGGCGCGAAGGCGGACTTTGGGACGTGCGTTGACTCCGTCGTGCCTCTTGCCGCGTGGTGTGCTATTGACCTCTTATATGCCCATATCCATAATGGCCCCATCATGGGAGGAAGGGGTAATCGGTCACTATTGAATGGCTTGGCGTCAGCCACCTTTTCGAGCTTTCCGGGACGGAAGCGATCGCGGGGTTTTTCACCCCGCTGGCGATCTTCGCCGTCTTCCTCCTGGCGCAGATCATACTGCCGGCAAGGCGGGGGGTTCCCTGCGGAGTCCATGCACGGCGCCCGTGATGAATTGACTGAACCGGCGTGCGGTCAACACGGGCCCCGAGCCGTGACGATGTGCTCCAACCCAACGCCGGGACAGCGGGTAAAGAGCCTCCGTCCTTCGTGCGGAGTCCTGTGAACGGGACACACGGATGGGTTCCGGCCCGCTCGTTGAGCCCCCTCATGTCGGTTGCCACCGACGCCACGAATGATGAAAATGGCAGTAGGGGCGATTCGCGAATCGCCCCTACGGGAGATTGGACAGGGGATATTTTCAGAGGAATCCCTCATGTCGGTTGCCACCGACACCACGAAACATGAAAATGGCGGCACTCTTTCCGTCGCTAGACGACTGAGGGTAGGGTCCGGGGACTGAATTCCAGCCTCCGCCAGAGTGACCGATAGTAGTGGGGCACAGGCTATCTTCAGAGGAATCCCCCATGTCCCGTTGCGCGGGACACTACGAAGCACGAAAATGACATCGCACCGGTTGGCGATGACCAAAGTTCGCTCGTCATTAGCGCCACGAGCCCGATGTAGGAATCTGAACCGGCGGTCTGAGGGTAGCACGAGATGTAGCCCTCATAGACGGGAGCACGCAGGGTAATTTCAGCGGCAATAGGTCGCCCGCCAACCGGCTTCCTCTCTATTTTTTGGGGTAATGACCGCGATGGTTCTTCCTGTCCGGATGCACTGGGAGGAGTGGGCCGACGGCTTGCGGAGAGGCAAACCGGCCAGACCCTCTACTCCGACGTTATCTCGTGTGGGCCGAGCTCGTCGTCGACGAGGCTGCGGTGGTAGTTCCTGCCCATCAGGTAGCGGACGTCGAGCTCGACGTCTCGGACGAGGGTCTGCTCCAGCGGGACCTTGTCGACCACGTCGTGGGTGATTTCGAGGGTGTTGTCGCCTCGGGCGGGCCAGTCTTCCTTGTCGAGGTCGTAGATGAACCAGTAGCCGGAGCCGACGCGGTACCTCGGGGCGCTCATGCGATAGAGGGCGTTGATCTTGCGGAGGGAGCTGTCGGGCAGGGTCTTGCCGTTCAGCTTGAAGCTGACCTCGTCGAGCTCGGTCATGCCCATGATGCGGACCCGGAGGAGCACCTTGTGGATGCGGCCAACCGCGTCCCACTTCTCAAGGTCGTCGGAGATGATGAGCGTGAACTGCTCCGTCTCGCCCTCGTGCAGGTCGCGGGTGAGCTGCATCGACAGGCCCGGCTCGGTGTCGGGGTCCTGGTAGCGCTGGGAGATTGTCGGGAGCGAGTAGATCTTGTCCTTCGTCTCCATGACCTCAGGGTACGGAATCTCGCGGAGCTTCTCGTAGAACTCGGCCTTGTAGGGCCAGTTGCCGAACCAGTGCGCGAGATAAAGCCCGTCCACGCCCTGCATCCAGTAGTTGGAGGCGACGGCGCGGATCATCTCGATGGTGCCCTGTCCGACGCGGTCGGTATCGGCGTTGCTCTGGATGGCGGCCAGGAGTCGGGTGTCCTTGCCCTCGGTCGCCTCGACCAACTCACGGAAGTTGGACATGCCGGACAGCAGTTCCGGGCCGGAGAAGTCCTGCGCGATTATCACGTCTACGAGGCCCTGCTCGATCCAGTCGATGATGTCCATGCCGACTGAGAGGCAGCCCTTGACGCTGGCCGGTATGCGGACGATCAGATCGCGGTCGGCGCCGCTGGCCTTGACGGCCTCGGAGACCCGTCGAATCCAGTCGGTCATGATGGGGATGCCCGCCTCCACCTCGTTGGGGTGGAAGTAGTAGGGCTGGTAGTTCATCTGGAGCTCGAAACCGTCGCAGTCGTAGTTCTGCAGGGTCTCTTCGATGAGGGCGAACCGCTCGTCCCGAATTTCGTCGTGCTTGAAGTCGGCGTTTTGGAACCCCTTGAAACTCTCCGGCACGTCACCGGCAGCGCCGATGTCGATGTGCTTGTGGGTGAAGCGGAACGTGGAGCCGCGTGTGTCCGTTTCGGGGTCTCCGCTGCCCTGCTGCACCAGCAGCACGGGGTTGAAGGCGAACCCTTTTTCGTGGGCGCGGTCGGCCACTACCTTCAGGGGGTCGTTGCCGGTTTCGATGAGGTGCTTGGCGTTCTGGTGCGCTCGCCGGAAGATGGTGTGCGCCCAGCGGTCTTGATTGTCGCCCCAGAGCTCGCCGACCTTCGTGTCGTGGAGGACGGTGCGGCCGTCGCCCATGCAGAAGTTGATGGCCTGAATTGGAGTCCCGATCAGCTCGTCGACGGCCTGCTGGTATTCCGCCACCTGCATCGGCGGCTCGTACATGTAGATGAGCGGGTGCCGCCCGTCGTGGTAGAACATCATGGTTGGCTTGGAAGTCATGGATTCCCTCCTTAGGGTGGTGGATGGTCGCTTATTCTACACGGGTTGAGGGGGCGTGTCATCGGAGAACCGTACCCGTGAGCAGCGTGGACTGGTATTATATTGAGGCGAACATGAAGATAACCCTTGAACGCACGGCGTGGATTCTCGCTCTCATGGGAGCGGCGCTCTTCATCGTTGGAGATGCCCTGTCCAATTCCGCGCTAAGCCGGTTCGGCCTCATCGCGGCGCTGACCGGGGTGGTCTGGGCAGTCGGGCTGAGGGCGCGGGACCGGTCATAGACGGGGGATATCAAGCAAGGAGAGGAACGGATGGGATACGCAGAGACCGACGTGGTGGAAGCAGGCAAGAAGTTCACGTCGCCGAGCGGCATGGCGGTTGAGACGACGGGCATGACCGTTCTCGTCGACAGCCATGACATGTACGTCCACGAGGTCGAGATCCTCGAAGGCGTAGGACAGGGTAACCGGTTCCTTCTGAATCTGGACGTGGCTGAAGAGCAGTAGCCGCGCGGCTACTCGCCTCCCGCATTCGCTTGCGGGACGCCCCTCATTGCTTCGCCGACGAAGCCTAGTACCTCTTCGCGCATGAGGCCGTAGTTGTAGAACAGCGCGCCCGCCGCGCCCGCCTCTGCGGCGGCTCTCGTTCGCTCCACAAGCGGCGCGGCCTCGGTGATGTTGCCCGGGCCTACGGGCACGAACACCTCGCCCCCCGGCGCGATCATGTCCAAGTAGGCTCGCATCTGCGCTTTTGCGTCATCCTCGGTCGCGGGCAGCCCGGCAGTGAGGCGGTCGATGTGTTTGTTGATGCGAGGTTCGAGACCGTTCGTGTCGGTCCTGATGCCGTGGGCAAGGTAGTCCGACTGCACCTTGGCTCCGCCCTTCTTGATGACCTCGGCCACGCGCAGCCACAGGTTGGTCGTGTGAGCGTTCAGGATGTCGAGATATTTTCGTAAACGACCGTCGAAAGCATTTGCTATCCACTCCTCGTCGGCAGGGAGACTAAGGTCGTCTTCGGTCGGTATCTTCGCTAGCTCGGCGCGCAGCCAGGTGTCCACCTCTCTTCGGAAGCCTACCGCGTCCATGCCCGCTTCCTCGGCGTTACGCATGGATGCGGGATTGAAGCAGACGCCGAGAAGGAACTGGCACCGCTCCGTGATGTCGCCCTGAAACTTGTTCTTGAGCATCCCGTGACGCCACGTCTGCCGCTGGAGCGCCTCGACGCGTACGGCGTGCGGTCGGAATCGATCCATGATCTCCTGCGTGAGGGAGACGGCGAACTCCTGGGCGTCCTTCGATGACGGGCTGATCTGCCCGATGTACGGTGTCCCGAACACGTCGTGCTTGGCGAACTGCGGGTGCTTTTCCGAGAGGTGGTGGTTGAAGAAATAGACGTTCCACGCGGAGAAGACGAAGCCCTTGCGGTCGATGGCGTTCACGAGGCGCTCGAAGTAGTCCAGTGTCGTCACGCACTCGCTGACGTAAGGCTTGATCTCGGTGGCCTCGTAACGCGAAAGCTCGGGGCGGTAGAAGACCGCGCCGTTCTCCCCGAAGCGTATCGGAGACTTGGGGTTATGCGGGAGAAAGTAGTTGGAGACATGGTAGCTGGGCGCCAGCTGGATCTCCGTGCACCCCGTCAGGTCGACGATCCGGTCGAGGGCAGCATCCACGCCGTCGTCGACGAGGTCCCAGGGATAGGTGTAGAGCGCTCCTACGAAATTGTTGTCAGTCAATGGTCATCCTCGCTGAGCGGTCTGCGCCTCAGACCTTGATCGGTTCGTCGACGAAAACGGAGTAGGTCTGCGTCTTAGGCTTGTCGGCGTCCTCTTTCTTGACGTAGCGGATCGAGCTTTGGCCCAGGAGCCGACGCGGGAGAATCATCACTCGGATGAACGCGGTAAGCTCGGTCTTGGACGCCTCGGCATACACGGGGTCGGGCCCCGCCTCGAACCAAGCCCCGCCGGGATGGAGGTGTTTCGTCTTGCCGTCCACCGTCACGTCGAACTCGCCCATGTAGAGGCAGCGGATTCCGGGCCCCTGGTGGGTGTGGGTGTAGGCGATGCCGCCAAGTGGGAAGTCGACGCGGTCGCAGCGCATGAGATATTCGGCGTCTTCGTCGATGGCAATCGCCGCGCGGATCTTGGTTTGGGACGCGCTCCCCCCAGCCTTTTCAGACGAGGGTGTCAGCGCCCAGCGCCACAGCCTTGCGCCGCTGTCGCCCGCCTGCAGGCCGACGGTCCCGGAGTAGTGGCGCGCGTCGTTCGGAGCGATGCGCTCAGTCGAACCATCGGACTGAGCCTCCGCCTCGCCCTCGACGACGTAGACGACCCGGTTGGTCGCAGGGAGTGAGACGCTGCCGCCGGCATCCAGCCTGTCCTCGATCAGTTCAAGCACGCGAGTCGCCATACCTGCCTCCGTTCCTTGAGGCGGAATGAAACATTCCGCCAACCGCCATGGGAGTCCCTATTATGCCAAACCGATACGGCGCGGTCACTGCTTTGAGCCCGAATGAACTGTCCTCGAAAGAAAAACATCATTCGGTGACGAACTCCCTGATTGCGCGTCCGAACCTCTGGTAGAGATATCCGCCTATGAGAAGGAGCGCACCGAGTCCTATGAAGGCGGCAACTCGGTAAGCCTGCTCCAATTGGAAGACGTCGTATACGAAGACCTTGGCCACCGGTATGGTGAGCAGCGCCAACCCCGCCAGCCGTACTGCTCGCAGCTTACCTATGATGCCCACCGCGAGCAAGACCAAGGCATATACGGCCCAAAGAACGGTAAGCGACAGGTTCTGGGCGTTCTCCAAGCCTGTGATTCCCTCTCTGCTCCCCTCCATGAATCTCACGGTAGCTATGCGGTGGTCGAAGTAGCTCAGCGCCTCGGCGGTAAGTATCCAGATGGTCAGAAAGTTCGCCAATCCCGCCAAGATCGGGTACACAGCCCAAGAGTCGCGCTCATAGGTCGTTAACCTTTGGGGGCTTTTCCAGATGAGGAAAGCGGAGAAGCACAAAGCGACGATGCTGACCGAGAACGCGAGGACTCGCAGGTTGAGGACGGGATCATGGGTCAGGGCTTCAACCGGTGTGTCTTCATAGAGGAGCTTGAGCGCCGTGAGCGCGAAAACGCCGTAGGCAAAGAATCTGATTGAGTGGAACTTCACCATGAAGGATATCCAGACCAGGAGGGCACCATAGATTGCCCAGCCGACGGTCACCAGCCTCTGGTCGAAGAAGTCCATTACCTCAGCGGTGAATATCCAGAGGGTGAGAAAGTTGGCCGCGATAACGAGAATCGGGTATACCGACCAAGCGCGGCGTTCAAGCGCAGTCAACTGATCGGCGCTTCTCCAAATTGCGAAGGAACAGAGATAGAGCGCGGCGATGCTCATCGAGAAAGCGAGAAACCGCACATTGAGCACCGGATCATCGTTCGAGACACTAATCAAAGTATCAAAGGAGAGGAGCTTGACGGCCACAAGTGCGAAGAGTCCGTAGCCGAAGAATCGGGGGGCGTGGGACTTCATAGCGAAGGATAACCAGATCAAGACGGTACCCTGAGTGGCCCAGCCGACTGAAGTCCACGCCATGTCATCAAGCTGAACGGGTATGGCGATGGTCAGGAAAATCACTCCGATGCCGAAGGCGAACAGGCTCAAGCGGGCGTTCTCGGGGCTTCGTCTGAGGGCGATGTACGCCATCCCCAGGTAGAACACGGCTATGGCAAGGGAGAAGCCTCCCATCCAGCCCCTATACTCATTGAAGAGCAATGCATAGCTTATGGCAAAGTAAGCGGTGGCATTGAAGGTCATCAGGGACAGGTCTAAGGCCTCGGGGCCGCGAACCCATATCAGGTGGAAGAAGGTCGTTACGCCCACAAAGACGAGGAAGATGCACGTTATGGCTATCTCAGCTCCTAAAGCGCCCGCGGTGTCTCCGAATTCCACATACCAGATTCCATAGGATGCCAAGGACGCCAGCAGCGCGGTGAGTCGGAACCAGTACCATTTTCTAAATGTAGAGAGGACGAGGACTCCCACGTCCACCGCAAGCACGTAGGCGATGAGGTCGTAGCCCGCTCCGTCGGAAGAGGAGGAGGCCCGCCCTTCCAGATCGGAGGCTCCCAGCACGAACGGTGCGCAGAAGGCTCCGGCAACGCCGATGATTGCCAAAGCATTCGACTCGTAACGGAGCGCCAAGACGGCGGAGACGACACTCTCGATGAGTAGGAGGACAACGGCGGGGTAGATGTCGATCAGGTCGAAGATGGCAAAGGCGGCATAGGTGGAGAGATACAAGAGCCCGACCCCGCCGCCACTGAGGGCGCGGGCATAGCCGGGGTACCGCTTCTGCCAGAATTCGCCTGCGCCCAACATGGCCAGGCCACCGACAGCACCGAGGGCTACGCGTCCGGTTGGGCCGATCCAGTCGTTGTCAAACGCCAGCTTCAGAAAGAAGGCGACTCCAAGAATCAGGGCGAGAACGCCGACACGTGCCAGCCAGTTGCCGCCGATGACCTGCTCCCAGTCGACGGCCTGACTGGGCTCCGGTTCAAACGGCTCGGAGACGGCTGCTGTCTCTTCACTCAGCGCCTGAGTCGGTGCGGCTGGCGCGCGTTGAGGCTGCCGTGGTGGACGTGCGTGGACGGCCGCATCCCTCGCAGCCGTACCGGCCGGAGAAGGAGCTCCGCTTGTACTGGAAATGCCCAGCCGTCGTTCAAGGTTCGTCAGCCGCGCTTCCAAAGACGACAGGCGGAGATTGAGGCTTTGGACCCTGGAGTCAAGACTGCCGCTGCCGCCTTGGGTATTGGGCGTGTCCGGCGCATCAGCGCCCGTGCCGTCGCTAACGAGCTCCTTGCCGCAGTGGATGCAAAAGCTACTCCCCCGGGAGTTCTCGCCGCCACAGTTGGCGCACTGCATCAGTCTCCTCCCGTTGGCCTTCCCTCATGCCCTCCCGATTGTGTGGGCAACGCACAAGTTAGACACGCCCGTGAAGGCAAGCACTAGGTGCCGCAGTTGGGGCTCCCGGCGCCCGAACCGCCGTCGGGAATGCACTTGCGGTTGACAAGGCTCGTCTTCCCCGCCTCGATTGCGGCCTTCACCTTTTCGACACCCTCCGTCGGAAGCCACCTGCTCCAGATGTTCTCGTGGTTTTTCAGGAACTTGATCGCCTGGGTGGTCGGCTTGATCCCGATACGGCCTCCACGGATCACCGCCGAGAGCTCGTCGATCAGGGCGTCCGTCGGCCTGGCCTTCACAAGGAAGTCTGCCACCTCCGGCGCTCGTTCGCTCAGGCCCGAATGGACGACTATGCGCAGATTGCCATCCCCGTCGCGGACGGAACCCAAGTCGGTGATCGCCTTGCCGTCGATATGGGTCGTGTACCAGCCGCCCGCCGCGTCTTTGTCCAGCATCAGTACGGCGTCCAACTCGCCCTTCTGGAATGCTTCCTGGTATGCGTCCCCCTCAAGCTGGACCAATTCGACAGAGAAGTCGAAGGCATAGACCAGGATGTATCCGAGCAGGGCGTTGGAGAACTGGATAGGCTTGTCGTCCCACTCGGCGAACTTTAGAGCGCCCACGGACGGCTCGAACAGCGAGGCCAAGTGCTCTTCCTGCCGCGCCTCCACGGTGGCTACAGCCTCTTGGGGGGCCAGCGTGGCGAGCGGGGTGAAGGTGGCGGCAGGGGCTGCCGCCCGGCTTGACTGTTCGCCGCTCGAACTTGATGAGCCGGCCGGGGCCTTGGTGGGCACGGCGGTGGCGCGCTCCCCGACCGGAATCGGACTGTCCTGCGCCGGACACGCCGTCGCGAAAAGCGCGAGAACGATTGCTCCTACGATAAAAGACAGGTTCCTGCGGTTGACGATGCTGTGCGCCTTCATGGGTCTTCCCTCCTCATGTCCCCCAAAACAGGGTCTCCAGGCGAGTTACGTTCCATCCCCCGAGGTCTATTCGTCCATATTCTTAATCTGCCAACGTCGGTGTATGTCGAATACTACCACTTGAAAAGGCTCTCGTCTAATCTGCCGGAGAATAACTTTCCGGTGTACGTGGTTTCCGAAATCATGTAATGAGAATCGTCAAGCGGTGGGCCTAGGCCACCCACTCCAACCATTTGCCGTGGAATTCGACGTTCGCCAGCTTCCGTATCGTCCTGCTGCCGTCCCTGATCGAGACCAACTCCAGCGTGGCATAATTGTGTCCCCAGCGACCTTCGGCTGAGAGCAAGTATACGTCTCTGCCCATCGAACATTCATCCAGTATGGAGTTGAATTGGCGCCGATCCTCTCGCGAGAACTGGTTGAGGGTGTAGTTGTGGAAGATGCAGAGAGTCGAATCCTGATGTATCCGATCGAGGACGCGCGGCAGAGTCTCCAGCGCGTTTCCGGCAATCAGCGTCGGAGGATTGTCGATGGCGAGACGTATGGCCGCCTCAAGTTGGGCCGCTCGGCGTTCGTGCTCGGGCCAAATTAGCGCCCTCAGCCAAAGGGCGGAATCGGGGTCGGTCAGGCGTACCGGATTCAGGTCAAGGCCGATGCGGAACACCACGGAAGGGAAGCCGCTCGGAATCGGCAGACTCTTGCTGCCACGAACCTCGGCCACTATTCGCACCGGGGAAGACTTGTCGCCGGTGACGACGCGGCTACCGTACTCGTAGGAGTACCGGTCCCAGAGCAGGTGCAGCCCCGCTCACAACACCTACATGTATATACCGCATAGCGTGTTGGCGATGACGGTGACGATTCGCCCTCCATTCCCAAAGCCAGTGACTCCGATTCGTCGGGGACGGTGAATCCAGCTCGAGGCCAGTGAGAGTGGCTTGGACGAACACGCAGATGGTTGCAGTTCGGTAACTGGACTAGTGGACCGAAATCTTTGAAATGATGGGTAGTAGTAGAGGGTTGGATTTGGGTACTACAACGACAGGGCGGGTTTGAAACCCGCCCCTACCGGATCATGGTCTCGATACCCCTCAATACTATGATGTTGAACCACTAGGTCTTCTTGGAGCGACGGCCTTGTATCCGCATAGGTCGCGCGTGTTCCTTATGGTATGGATGCAGGAGACAAAAGAGTCCGCGGGCAAGGGGTGCCCGCGGACGACAACGGAGGTTACATTAGAACATCGTCAGATACCGGTCGACTTCCCACTGGGTGACCTGCTTATGGTACTCGCGGTATTCGGCCTCTTTGAGCCCGATGAACTCATCGGCGATTACGCCCAGGGCCCCTTGGATGACGGGGTCCTTCTTGAGTTCTTCGAGGGCCTCGGCTAAGGACTGCGGCAGGAACCGAATGCCGCGCCTTTGGATCTCCTCCAGCCCCAGCTCATACATGTTCTCGCCGAGGTTGGCCTTGCCGGGGTCGAGCCGGTTTCGCACGCCGTCCAGTCCCGCCGTCAGGTAGGCTGCAAATGCGAGGTAGGGATTGTTCGCGGCGGAGACGGTGCGGTCTTCGAGGTGGCCGGGCCCAGCCGTGCGAATCATCTGGGTGCGATTGTTGTCGCCGTAGGTGATGAACGCCGGCGTCCATGTGAAGCCCGACCGCGCGCTTGTGAGTCCTCTCCCAATCTGGAGCCGCTTGTAGCAGTTGACCGTCGGCGAGGTCACGGCGCACAGCGCCGGAGCGTGGGCCAGGATGCCTCCGATGAAGTGGTAGGCAAATTCGGAGAGTCCTAAGCCTTGATCGTCGCCCTCGTCGAGGAAGAGGTCCTCGCCGGTCGTAGCGTCTGCCACGTGGTAGTGGACGTGGCCTCCGCTGCCCGTGCGGTCGGAGAACGGCTTGGCCATGTGCGTGGCGATGGCGCCGTACCGCAAGGCGAACTGGCTGGACATCATCTTGAAGAAGGTGTAGCGGTCGGCGGTTGTCAGCGCGTCGCTGTAGACGAAGTTGAGCTCGTACTGGCCGTTGGCGTCCTCGTGGTCGGACTGGTATGGGTCCCACCCGAGCCTCGCCATTCCGTCCATCATATCGCGGAGGTAGCTCTGTACGTTGGCGATGCCCTTGAAGTCGTAGCAGGGCTTGTCGAGCGTGTCGATGTTGTCGGGGTCGAATATGCGAATCGTGCCGTCGGGGTTGCGCGTCACGAGGAAGTGCTCCGGCTCGATGCCCGTGTAGAAGACGTAGCCCTGTTCACGGGCGTCGTCGAGGACGCGTTTGAGGTTGACACGCGGGTCGAAGGGGTGAGGCTCGTCGTCGACGTAGAGATCGGAGGCGAACCGGGCGACGCCTTCGGTCCAGGGGCAGATGCTGTAGGAGTCGAGGTCGATGCGTCCGAGCATGTCGTGGGAGTGCGGCCCTTGCCCCATGCCCCATACGGCGGCGCCGGCGAAACCCGCGCCCTCGTCTATGATGTCGTCGAAGTGGGCAACCGGCACCATCTTCACCTTCGGCGAGCCGTTGATATCCACGAACTGCGCGAGGATGTACTCGACGCCGTCCTCGCTCATCTGTTGTCGGACCTGCTCTCTGTCGGCCATGATGCCGCGCTCCTTTTAACTGGGTATATGGTGTCCGGGCGTAGTGAAACGATCACGCCCGAACGCGCCTAACTATAGTCTTGTAAGGGACGTATCGCAAGCGGGATTTTTTGTTCGGGCTTACCCCACTCACGCGGCTCTTTATGGAATAGGGACGACGGTTGCCCGATACCTTAGCCGATGGTACCGTTGTGTTCAGACAACAACCTAGGAGAGACGAAATGGCCGAAGAAGAGCAGATAGATCGAGCGAGCGATGAGGACTACGATCAGTACATCGTTCACTATGAGGACATTCCCCAGGAGGAGCTTGCGCCGGGGGCGTGGAGCCACCTCGTGGCCGGGAAGGAAGCGGTGGTGAGCTTCCTCACGATTCCGGCGGGGACCTACTTTCCGGTACACCAGCACGTGGCCGAGCAGATCATGGTGGTGGTCGAAGGGTACATCGATCAGGTTATCGACGGGAAGATGTACCGGGTGAACGCGGGCGACGTCATTGTTATGCCGTCAAACATTTCGCACGGCGGCTACGTGCGGGAGCAGGACTGCAAGATCATCGACATATTCGCGCCGCTGCGCGAGGACCTCGCGGAACGGGCGGCAAGCGCACGGGCTAGGATGGCGGAGCAGGACTCTGCGGACACGAATATCCGGCCGGTGGGTTCGCACTAGACTCGCGGCCTGCTTACGGGGCCTGGGGCTAGCCGAAGATATCGTTGACCTCGACGCGCAGGCCCTCGACGCTTGCGGAGGCAATCGTTGAGCCCCGAGGTATCTCGCGCTCATTCGCGTATCCCGAAGGCCCTGGTTGTGTGAATACTCTGACGACCTGGACATCCAAGTCGACAACCCACAGTTCTGGAATCATGGACTTGGCGTATCGAGGCATTTTTACGTGGAGGTCGTAGGCTAAAGAGGAGTCGGCGACCTCGATGGCGAGGAGCGTGTCTCCCGGTCCGGGCAGAGCGGTCTCGTAGTATTTGCCCCGCGCCTTGATGATGGAGAGATCCGGCTGAGGCTCGTTGTGCGAATCGAGTCGCACGGGGTTTTGCACTTGAAGGACTGCTGAGCTTTCTAGCAGTTTCATGAGCGTCGCCATTAGACGGTTCACAATCGTTGCGTGCAGTGGCCCAATTGGCGTCATTTTCAGTATCTCCCCGTCGATGAGTTCCACTCGGTCCTCTGTGGTGAAGATTCCGGCTTCGCCCATCTTGGCGAACTCGTCGACGGTGAAGCTGTATCTGCGGGTCTCTGTTACCGTGTCTGTTACCATGGGCGTTCTCCTCGTGGCAACCGTGTCTATCGGAGCTTCCACTTCAACATCCTAGCACAAGTTCTCAGCGAGGCCCCTACACCTCGACCCCCAACGCCTCAGCGACGGTGTTGATGTCCTTGTCGCCGCGTCCGCTGAGGCCGACGAGTATGATGGCATCGCTGGGGAGCGTTGGCGCGAGCTTGGCGACGTGGGCGATGGCGTGAGAGGGCTCGAGGGCGGGGATGATACCCTCGGTGCGGCAGAGGAGCTGGAAGCCCTCCAGCGCTTCTGTGTCGGTCACGCTGGCGTACTGCGCGCGCTCAATGTCCTTGAGGTAGCTGTGCTCGGGGCCGACTCCGGGGTAGTCGAGGCCCGCCGAGATGCTGTGCGTCTCGATGACTTGGCCGTGATCGTCCTGCAGGAGGTAGGACTTGCTGCCGTGAAGGACGCCGACCTCGCCTGCAACCAGGGTTGATGCGTGGCGGCCGGTCTCGACGCCGTCTCCGCCTGCCTCCACGCCTATCAGCTGCACCGACTCGTCGCCCACGAAGTCGTAGAACAGGCCGATGGCGTTGCTGCCGCCTCCGACGCAGGCGACGGCGTAGTCGGGCAGTCTTCCCGCGCCTTCGAGCATCTGCCGGCGCGCTTCCCGCCCGATGGCCGCCTGGAAGTCGCGGACCATCTCGGGGTACGGATGGGGGCCGACGACGCTGCCGATGAGGTAGTGTGTCGTCTCCACGTTGGTGACCCAATCGCGGATGCACTCGTTGATGGCGTCCTTGAGCGTCTTGCTGCCCGAAGTGACCGAGCGGACCTCCGCGCCGAGGAGCTTCATGCGGAAGACGTTGGGCGACTGGCGTCTGATGTCCTCCTCGCCCATGTAGACGATGCACTCCTGGTTGAACATAGCGCAGACGGTGGCGGTAGCAACGCCGTGCTGTCCGGCGCCGGTCTCGGCAATGATGCGCTTCTTGCCCATTCGGGCGGTCAGGAGACCCTGTCCGAGGGCGTTGTTGATCTTGTGCGCGCCGGTGTGGGCCAGGTCCTCGCGTTTGAAGTAAATCTGCGCGCCGCCCAGTTCATTCGAGAGGTTTTGGGCGTGGTAGAGCGGGGTGGGCCTTCCGGCGTACAACTGGGACAGACGCTGCAACTCATCTTGGAACGAGGGGTCTTGTTTGGCGGCCTCGTACGCCTGCTCCAACTCGGCGAGGGCCTGCATCAGGGTCTCAGGTACGAACTTGCCGCCGTACGGGCCGAAGCGGCCGTCGATGTCAGGCAGGCTTTCTTGAATGGAGGTAGTCATCGGTCACCTCTCGAACGGTCGGACGTGCTCTGAATTATACAGGCCTCCAGCGCGAGCCGCATCGTTCGTCTTGACTCGGTTGCTGACCGTACCTAGAATGGAGTCCATCGATACGCGAGGAGTTCGCCCACCATGCCGTTGTACGAGTACACGTGCGGGACGTGCCTAAATAGGTTCGAGAAGCTGCGGTCGTTCAGTCAGATGGACGATCCGACGCCCTGCCCGGACTGCGGTTCGGAGTCACGGCGGCAACTATCGGTCTTCATGTCGTTCTCGACCGACGCGAGCGGACAGACCACTCCGGTTGCGGGCGGAGGGGGTGGATGTTGCGGAGGCGGCGGGGCCGGCTGCGCGTGTTCGATGACAGTGTAAGGCCCCGAACGACCTCTCTTCCGTCCTTCTGAGTGCCAAGGCGCGCTTCGCCCCTGAAGCCCCTCCGCTGTTCGTCGACCTCTACTCCGGCTTTAGTAGGAGGTGTTGGGGGCTAAGTCTTGGAGTACCACCGCGATTATCGCGGCTATGGCGACGAGGACGATCAGAACGGCGGCGATCAACGTGCTGGCGATGACTACGGTGACGAACGTCCTGCTGAAGGAAACGACCCGGCCGATCACCGGGATCCGCTCGATCGTATCATACGTCCTTTCAATGGGCACGAGGATGAAATCCATAAACCGGAGTTTCATCCGTATCGCGCTCTGACCGGTGTAGTCCTTTTCTTTCTTGGCGGACTTTTCTAGCGGCTTGTACTGAAACATCTCGCACCTCGCATGAATTTGTCACTTTCTTCGCATCGGCTTGGGGCATCCATGCGTGCCCGCCGATCCAACGGCTATACTCTACCGTCCTATCTCGCGCGGGACAATACCGAAGTCCCTTGAATTTCCGACTTTCCAAAGATGGACCGGGTGTGGTCGCTCCTCGCTACTCGAACTCTTCGATGTTCTGGAACTCGTAGGGCGGCTTGTTGCCAAAGAAGTCGGTGAACTGGTACAGGACGCCGCCGGCGACCAGTCCGACCACCAGCATGGCGACCAGGATCACGCCCTCGATCTCCAGGACGCGCCACGACCAACGAACGAACCGTCGAGGCCACGTCTTGACGCGGGGCCTGCCCGGTCTCGGCAGTCGGGGCATTCTGAGTATCTTCGATGCCATGTTCGGAAGCTCCGCAGTTCGCACTTCGCCCTATTTGACTACGAAACGCCCCCACTCGTCAATCGGCCGCTCAAAGCGGAGCCTGTATCAGTTTAGTCGGTGTGCCCCTCGCGGCCGCCATAACAGCCATCGCCGTCATTCCGGCGAAGGCCGGAATCCAGAGGAGTTTGGGAGTAAGGCCCTCTTACCGAAACTACCGACTAAACTGATACAAGCTCGGAGGGCGCTGGGTCCTAGGTGCTGGGGGATTCAGAGGGCTCAATAGTGGGTGTTACAATCCGTCCATGCTTAGGTCATAGTCTTGGGGGCGGCAGGCTTGAACGGCTTAGAGCGCCACGCACATCTCAAAGGTGGCGCTGTCTGCCTTCGAGCCAGGCCCGCAACCTCACGCATGGGCGCACGATGTTTAGGAAGAACTCAGCACCTCCCGTAGATGAGCGATTAAACTCCAACGATGTCTAACTTCATCATGTGGGCGAGGCTACGAAGTATTGTTCAGCGCACGGTAGGTGTTTGGCTGCTATGCTCGATGTCCACCGTTCTGGTGTCGGCATGTGGAGCCACTCGCCTTCCTCGTCTACGGGGATGTAGCGGTAGACGCGGATTTCGGTGCCGGTGCTGACGGCGGTGACGTTGGCGCGGACGAGCAGGCCGTCGGGAGGGCACACGGGGATGTCTACGTCGTCGAAGCTCGCCTGTCTGGGGCCGGTCACGACCAGTCGTTTCAATGGATGCCTCCGGGGTGGTGGATGTCGAGCATTATAGCGAGTCGGGGCGACTCGCCGTCGCGGGCGGGGAGGGCGCAGAGGGGGAAGGAGGGGTAGGTGGTCACCCTCACCCCAGCCCTCTCCCACGACGGGAGAGGGGGCTACGAAAAGGTCTGGCTGGTGATGGGATGGAGGGTCAGAGACGTTCTTGAGAAGTCAGGTATTGGTCGACCTGGGCGTTGACCGTGGGCACGTCCCGCCTCTCTTCTTCATTATAGATGAGGCGGTGCAGGCGGTTGACGAGCTTTTGGTTTTCGTGGCTCCTGGCGGTCGTCTTGTCGTAGTCGATGATTTCCTTGGCGGCGTGGGCGCGTTCCTTTGGGTCGTCGGAATCGAGGCGCTCGGCCTGGACTGACAGGGCCTTGAGCATGAGAGTCCTCATGCCGGCCCGAGCGAAGTCGGCGACGGCGTCCCGCTGTCTATCATACTCGTCGCGGAAATCTGGATCGTCCATCCAGCGGTAGATGGTCGTGCGGTTCACGCCGACAAGCTCGGCGGTCTCGCTGGCCGATTTGGCGGAGACCAGATGGGGGATTGCGAGCGCCTGTCTTTCGGAGAGTTCTTTTTCGGAATTTGTTGCGTCCTGTTGCATTTTGTTGCATTTCCCTCGTTATTGTAAAGTTTTGCAGTGGGTGAGAGGTGTCGGCTTGACCCTCACCCCAGCCCCCGTATCAAGTACGGGGCAGGCTCTCTCCCACGACGGGAGAGGGGATAGGTCGGATTGCCGCATGTGGGTATGATAGGACGTATGTTCTGCCATGTCAAGTCGGGGTCGGCGGGACACTGGAGATTGAAGTAGGATTTGGACGGAATCATCGTGGAAGATGACGAGGAGGATGAAATGGGAGTAAGAGTAGTTAGCTGGAACATTGCCAAGAGGCACGAGCCGTGGCGTGAGCTGGTGCGGATGGACGCCGACGTAGCGCTGTTGCAGGAGGCCGTGCCACCACCGGAAGACGTAGCACGGCTGAGTGACGCGACGCTCCCGCCCGCAGAGGGTGCCGACCCTCTGGAGATCGGGCCGCGGGAGGCGTGGGACTCACATTCGTGGAACTCGGACTGGTGGCACGGGCGTGGCTGGAAGGCGCTGTTCGATCGATGGCCGATGGTGGTGAAGTTATCGGACCGTGTGGAGGTGGAGTGGTTCAGGCAGGTCAGTCCGGTGTGGGGCGATGACCCAGATGAGATTGAAGTGAGCGGCATTGGGACGATAACGGCTGCGCGTGTGACGCCGAAGGACGGCTCAATCGAGCCTTTCATTGTGGTTTCGATGTATGCGCGGTGGATGGGTACGCATCCGAGCGTCAAGACATCGTGGAACATGGGATACTCCGACGGCTCCGTCCACCGGATCATCTCGGACCTCTCGGCTTTCATTGGCCACGAGAATCCGCAGACGCATCGCATCCTGGCAGCAGGCGACCTCAACATTGCGCACGGCTACGGTGACGGCGGCAACCCCGCGTACTGGGAGGCACGCTACCGGTCGGTGTTCGATAGGATGTCGGCCATTGGGATGGAGTTCATGGGGCCGCAGGCGCCGGACGGCCGTCAGGCGAAGACGCGGGCGACGGGCGAACCGCCGGACTCTCGCAACGTCGTCACGTTCTACCTCCCCGGGAATAGGCCGGGGACTGGAAATAACATTCAACTGGACTACGTGTTCGCATCGCGTGGATTCCATGAGAGCGTGAAGGTGCGGGCGCTGAACGAGGTTGCCGAGTGGGGGTCGAGCGACCACTGCCGGGTGCTGATCGAGATTGGGGAGGGATGAGGATGTGGGCGGTCCCGTTCGAGACAAATCCGAAGGTCGTCCGGCGGAGAAGCTTGTTCATCGCTTCCCAACGCGACCCCGAACAGTGCTACAAATGAACCACGCATCGGCACTTTGGCGCTATGTCCTACCTAAGCGATTCAAAGCATGACTATCCGGTCACCAACGGATACTATCGGACTCTGTTAGGGCCACTTGCTATAATCTTCTCGTCTAGCGCTGACTGCTGGTGGACGAACAAACCCTTAGTATTTGCGGGCATGAAGGAGTCCATGCATGAGAATTCCAGATGAGCTTCCTTGGCAGGCGACTGGGAATACGCTAGGAAGTGGTGGGCAAGGAGAAGTTCAGATCGTTACCCACGAAACTGATCCGGAAGGACAAAAGTACGCCCTCAAGGTGCTTCGAAACGCTGGGGCGCGGCAAGCACGACAGCGATTCCGTCGCGAGATCGAGGCTATCAAGAACTTGACTTCATCGGTGATTGTCAAGGTGATTGACCATTCCAATGAGGATGCTCCCTTTCAGTTTTATGTGATGGAGTATCACGAAGGGGCGAAAACTCTTGACAGCATCATCACTTCAACAACCAACCCTTATCATGGCAATGTCACCATGTCTCTAGACTTGTTCGAGCAAGTTACTTCAGCCATTGCAGAATGCCAAGCCGCTGTCCCTCCGATTGTACATAGAGATATCAATCCCAAGAACATCCTCGTGCTCCCAGACAAGACGATTCGATTAATCGACTTTGGGATTTGTCAAGTCCAGGACGGAATGATGATCACACTTGTGGATGAGAACGTTGGAGCACGCAACTACACTTCACCGGAGTGCGAGGCTGGCAATGACGAATCCATTGGCGCTAATTCCGACATATACTCCGCCGCTAAAGTACTGTGGTCTGCCATAACATCGAAACGGGCCTTCGCTCGGGAAGCACCTGTATTCACGGACAGATCTATGGAGAAGATGTTCCCGACTAGACCCGACACATGGCACTTGTCACATATTTTTGAAAAGACGATTCGCCAGAATCATTCAGATCGGGTTCAGGGAGTCGGCGAGACGCTTGATCTAATACGCGTAGTACGGAATCTGATTGATCTGGGGTTTCCACCTCTACTAGAGGTGGCGAGTCGCTGCCCTTCTTGCGGACTTAAGACTGTGGGCGACTACATGGAAGGGTACGGGATGGTCGGAAATCCAATGCCACGGGGACTTATCTCCCTAATGTGCAGGTCATGCGGATTCTGGTTTGTTCGAAACATTGAACTCTTGAAGGACAATATTAGGCGACTAGAAGGCCTGAACTGAGCCAAACTGCCCGGCAGATGTTGAATTGACGTCCCGTGAACACCAGACTACTGACCAACGAGGGTGACGGGCCTAGCGTTGATCACCCATAGCGTTCGCGGAGGATGCGGGCGGCTTCGGCTTCGTTTTTGAGTTTGAGGTAGGGTTCTTCGAGGGGCATGCCGATTGCGGGGCCGGGGACCGCCTATCTCTCCCTTATGCGACCGTGACCTCGACCTTGAGTCTGCGGCCCACCTCTCGAAGGGCCCTTTGCACCTGGCTCATATGTGAGCGGTGGTCGGGGTTGGTCAACTTGCGCACGGCGGACTCAGTGACGCCCAGCCTTTCTGCAAGCTCCACCTTGGTGATGCGCTGCGCCCTCATAGCTGAATACAGGGCGAGCTTGGCGGCTACGACGGACGGCACCGGCAGGGAGAACTGACCGTCAACCGGCTCGCTGGGTGTGGGAATCTCCCATTTCTCATGGACGTATCCGGCTAGGGCAGTTGCGAGTGCGTCCTCCGCCATCGCCAATGCCTCGGCTTGGTCGTCCCCGCCAGTGATGGCCTCCGGCACATCAGGGAAGGTGGCTACGAATCCTCCGTCTTCATCGGGGGTCAGCTGACACGGGTATGCGTAGATCATGGCTCAGAACTCCCTTCGGTCGATGTTCAACTGACGCAGCATCGCGGCCAATGTGCCCTTCTTCAGTTCGCCCCGTTGCACAGTCGTGAACCGCCGGCCGACGTAGACTCTGCCGTGGCTGCCTTTACCGTGAGTTGGGTCGAATCGGTACGATTGTCCTGTCCTGCGGGCATAGTCTCTGGCTCGCCGGAGGAATTCGCGGCTGGTCATGGAAGTAATTATCGCACCTTAAGGTGCGAATTACAACTGAAAGGAGATGCGATCACCCATACCGTTCGCGGAGGATGCGGGCGGCTTCGGCTTCGTTTTTGAGTTTGAGGTAGGGTTCTTCGAGGGGCATGTCGATGGCGAGGCCGGGGGCGAAGCCACAGTCGGGGTTGAGGCTGAGGCGGGCGGGGTCGACGTGCTTGATGGCCTCTTCGACGCGGGCGACGATCTCGTCGGTGGTGTCGATCTTCTCGAAGCGGCATTCGACGGCGCCGAGGCCGATGAGCCTGTCGTCGGGGAGCTCCTTGAGGATGGCGACGTCGCCGGCGACGGGGATGCTGAACTCCATGACGTACTGGTCGACGTTGATCTTCTTCATGGTCTCGATGATGGGCTCGTAGCCGCCCTCGGCTCCCCAGCCCCGCCTGCCCCAGTTTCGGCGGCAGAGGTGGAGGGCGGTCTGGACGCCGTCGATGCCGTCGAGTATCTGGTTGATCTTGTCGGCGGCGAGGTCCATTTCGTAGCGTGGGTCGTCGAAGGTGTCGCGGTAGGCGGGGTCGACGAGGACGCAGAGGTGAGGCTCGTCGATCTGGACGACGGTGACGCCGGTGTCCTGCAGGGCGAGAAGCTCGTCGTGGAGTATGGGTACGAGGGCGTCGATGAACTCGTCGCGGGTGGGGTAGGCTTTCGCCGAGACGGCTTCCTCCCAGAGGCGGACTCCGAGCAGGTAGGGAGAGGGGACGCAGACCTTTGTGAGGCGGTCGGTGGCGTTCACGAGGAACCTGGCCTCCTGTGCGATGAGGCCGGGGTTGACGACCTCCATCGGCTCGGTGATGGAGATGCCCCAGCGGCGTGGCTCCTCGCGGAGGTCGGCGGAGAAGCCTGTGGCGATGTCGGCGACGATGTGGGTGTAGGCGTGCCTGCGCCACTCGCCGTCGCTGACGAGGTCGAGTCCGGCCTGCTCCTGGATGGCGATGGCGTAGCGGACTGCGGCGTCCATGCGAGGCGACGCGGCGGCGCGGGCGGACTCGATGCCGGGAACGTCTGGGAGCATGTCCTGCACCATCAGGGGGCGCGGAAGGCTCCCGACAACGCCGGAGGCGAAGGGGATGGCTGTGTATTCAGGGGAGATGGTCATGGGGTTGCCTTTCGAGTGGGTGGTCGCAGACGAGGGGATTCACCGCAGAGGGCGCGGAGGGCGCTGAGGAAGAACGGGGTTAGGATTTTCCGCAGGACGAGTTTCAAGTGATTGATCGATTTTGGCTTCAGTTCCTGATTTCTTGTGCGGTTCCGGGCATGGGACGTAACGCTGCTTTCAAGTAACTGCGGGAACCCCCTCTCTGTATCTCTCCCCCGGCGGGGGAGAGATTGTGGGTAACTGCATGGCAGTTGCTCATACCCGGCAAAGCCCTGGGCTTGGCGCGATACGCTTTTCATGGTGAAAGGGGCGCTAGGTCGCATACGATGGTCAGTCGGCGCGGAGGCGGACCCAGCGGGTGTGGGTTATGCCGCCGACGGTGCACCAGAAGTAGGTCATGATCGTGCCGTCGTCGAGGAGGACGCCGCCTGGCTTGCCGAAGGCGATCTGCATGTGCTCAGCGAGGAAGTTCTCGGACTCAGGGGCACCGAGCGTGGCCTCGGCTCCGGCGTCGAAGACGACGACCTCGCCGTCGGTATCAAAGGTTTCGAGGTCCTCGGTCAGGGCTACGTGGATACCCTGCGGCTCGTGGCGGAAGTTGTAGATGGCGGCGACCCGGCCTTCCGGCAGGGGTATGGGCGTGCAGACCTGTCCGCGCAGGTTCGTGGGCCTCGGCTCCGACCACGTGCGGCCCTGGTCTTCGGAGACGGTCCAGTGGTTGACGAGGTCGTTGGACGTGCCGTAGACGTGAGTCCATATGAGGGTGTAGATCCGGCCGTCGGGGAGGACGGAGCACATCTGGTCCCACCAGAGGGTCTTGCCGGTTGTATCGTCGGCGACGACGGTGAACTCTCCCCATGACTCTCCCTGATCGGAAGAGAAGACGGCCGCTGCCTTCTGGTCGGGCGGGCCGACGTAGCCTTCGGGCTTCCACGTCTCCAGCGGGTACATCCAGCGGTCGGGTGCAAGTTGGAGGAGGCTGCCCGCGCCGTTCCAGGTGTAGCGTTCGGGGGAGAGGGGGACGGGGACGATCTCGGGGGCCGACCACGTGTCGCCGCCGTCGTCGGACCGGTGCAGGGCGAGCTCGCAGCGGGCGAGGTCCTCGGTGTTGGGATCGAAGAGTTTCTCCTTTTTTTCAAAGCGGGACGAAGTCATTACCATACCGCCGCCGGGGACGGTCGATATCTTGGGGGCACGGTAGGACCAGTTGTCGAGGTCGTGGTCGGGGGTGTGGATGGAGCCACGGTTCTCCCATTCCCTGCCGTCCTGCGAGCGGAGAACCTCGATGTGGTTATCGGGGGAGCCGAGCTCAGCGCCGACGTGCTGGGAGGCTATGAACGTGCCGTCGGGCAAGGGGGTTATGACGGGCATGTAGGCCCCGATGTCGGGGCGGCGGGAGATGATTCCCTGGTCGATGATGGTCAGCATGAGGGTTCCTTGGTGCGTAGCGGGACGGATGTTGCGGGTCAATCGACCGCGGCGGGCGATGCGGACTCAATGGTCGCGTGGCCCATGACGACGGAGCCGCTGATGATGAGTGTGGCGCCATCGTCCATTGCCGCGCTCCGCCGGCTCTCCGTCCGGTCTTCGACCTCTCCCATGGTCCTTGCGACGTCGTTTTGAACGATCCAATGGTCGGGCACGAGTATCTCGAGGCCGCCCATGACGATGTCGACGTGGATACGCGCCGGCGGCTCGGCAATTTCGGCTTCGGTGAGGTCGAGTTTGACGCTGCCCATGACGCAGGTGATATCGCCGCCCTTGAAGTCCTGGGAGCGGTTGCGCTCATGGGCCTCGCTCATCGTGACGGATATGTCGAGGTCGCCTTCGGCACTCGTGTGGGTATCGGTGGTCCTAGCTTGCTGCCGTTCACGTTGCTTTCGGCGTTCGCGACGGCGCTTGCGTTTGCCGTGGTAGCCGGCCCCGCCGGCAATGATGGCTACGCCGATGAGTATGATGCCGATCGGCCAGACGTATGCCCACCTGAGGACATCGAGCAGCATGAGCTGGACGACCGTCGCGATGGCGATCAGCACGATTGGTCCTGCCGCCCGCTTGAACTTCTGCGTCACGAGCAAGTAGAGGCCCCACAGGATGAACAAGGACGGGATGTAGAGGAGGAGCTCTCCGATGCCGTCCAAGGGGATCAGGTCCAGCGCCATGAGCAACAGCAGGACTCCGACCACCACTACGATAATCCCGAAGAATATGCGGCCTTTCATGACGGTGTATCTCCCTCGTGTGTTGCTGAGTGTCGGCGCGTGGCGATTGTACGTAGGGGATGAGGGCGTGTCAAAGGGCGTTGAGGAGGAGGGGGCGTTTCTAGTCTCTGATGAGGAGTCCGCCCAAGAGCACGGAGCCGGTGATGACGAGGTCAGGGGTGTTGTCGGGGGGGCCGTCGTCGGCGGCGGCAGGGTGTCGGACAGGGGGCCTTCTGTCGTCGACCCCGCCCGCGATGGGCTGGATGGCTTTCTTCACGTTCCAGTGGTGGGGCACGGATATTTCGACGCCGCCAAGGAATGCGTTGACGTGGATACGGGCGGGTCTTTCGACTATCTCGGCTTGTCGGAGGTCAACGGAGACGCCGCCCAAGAATGCGGTGAGCCTTCCGCCACGGAAGTTCCGTGATACGTTGCGGTCGGTGATCCCTCCGAGCGTGGAGGTGGCGTTGACGCGATCCGGGTCGAGGTCTGCCCCGTTGGCGCGGGAGTGATTTTTTCTCGTCAGGAGGAGTATCAGGACTATGGAGGAGATGGCGGTGGCGACGAGTATGAGGCGTTTCATGGTGCTTTCCCTCCCCCTCTGGATACCGGCCTTCGCCGGTATGACGGTTGTTCTTGGGTCTCGCAAAGCCGAGTATCATCCTCGTGGGATGGTAACATAAGGCCAAATAGCGGGCGGGCACATGAAGGCGCGGCCTATCGCAGACTAACCCTACGAAGAACGGACTGCAACTATGGCGTATTATCTATTGATTGAGGCGGAGGTTCTCGACGCGGACCGGTACTCGGTGTACCGGGAGGCGGTGACCCCGGTGATCGCGCAGCACGGCGGGCGGTTTCTCGTGCGAGGCGGCGAGGTCGAGCTGTTCGAGGGGGCGTACAACGGGCGGCGGCGTGTGGTGATCGAGTTCGACTCCAAGGAGGCGGCTCGGGGCTTCTGGGACTCGCCGGAGTACGCGCCGATCAAGAAGCTGCGCGAGGGGGCGGGCACCGGAGGCGTCATAGGGGTCGAGGGCGTGTGACCGGTTTCTATTTCTGGTTTGAGCAAGTTTTTGACAACTTCTAATCTTTTTCGGTCCGCGTTGCGCCGTCCAGAACATATATGCTTCATGTCGGCGTCCTGATCCGACGAATCGGGGCAAGCTCTCGCGTTTTTCCGCCTTTTGCGTGGGCTGAATGGCCCTCGGAGGCGTTTAAGCAACAGCGTGGTATTGGTTTGTATCCGACAGGGAAAAACTTCCCCTCGGACGGATGCGTGAAATTCGCCGTTTACCGCAAGCCCACCTGCTTGTCGGGTAGCCGAAAAAATGGTAGAATATTGGCGTGAATGTCGATAGCTTGAAGGGAACCAGCGTTTTCGTAGGTCGAATAGGGAGGCGCCGATGCACCTTCCGCCGCTTCGTAGACTGGACGAGCGCATTTTCGGCTCCCCGCGGTGAGTCCGCCCAAACGCCCTTATGACAGGAATTCATCAACCTTAGGGCATCGCAGGGCATCAAACGCTAGACAAAGTATAAGAAACTATCAAAGTACAATGCGGGAAATGATCGTGTACACGCCTCTTCAGGAGGGATAATGGCAACTCAGCAGGTCGATACGAGGTCCGATGCCTACACCGCCGAGGATATCCAAGTTCTTGAGGGGATGGAGGCCGTCCGCCGCAGGCCGGGGATGTACATCGGCGGGACGGATCAGCGGGGTCTGCACCAGCTTGTCTACGAGCCTGTGGACAACGCCGTGGACGAGTTCATGGGCGGGCACTGCACGCGGGTCAGCATCACCATCGGCGACGAGGGCGTTGTCAAGGTGGAAGACGACGGGCGAGGCATTCCCGTAGACACGCACCAGACGACGCAGGTCTCGGCAGTCGAGACGGTCATGACGACCCTCCACGCCGGGGGCAAGTTCGGCGGGAAGGCGTACTCCGTTTCGGCAGGATTGCACGGAGTCGGCGTCTCGGCGGTCAACGCGCTGGCGGAATGGCTCAACGTGGACGTGTTCCTGGGCGGCCGGCACTACCACCAGAAGTTCGCGCGGGGCGAGGCGCAGACAGACCTTACGTCGGAGCCTCTCCCACCCGACGACCTGAACAAGACCGGCACGATCATCACCTTCAAGCCGGACGCGGAGATATTCGAAGAGATCATCTACGACTTCAACACCCTTGCCCAGCGGTTCAAGGAGATCGCATACCTGAACAAGGGATTCAGGGTCGTGTTCCGCAGCATGTTGGAGAGCGACCAGTCCGAGGACAGCATGAAGGAGGTGTCGTACCACTTCGAGGGTGGTATCGCCGAGTTCGTGGACTCGCTGAACAAGGCGCGGACGCCGCTGCACAAGGACCCGGTATACGTCGAGCGGAAGGTCGAGACGACGATAGTCGAGGCGGCGCTCCAGTGGAACGACGGGTTCTCGGAGTCGGTCTTCGCGTTCGCCAACACGATCAACAACATCGACGGAGGATCGCACCTGACGGGGGTTCGGGCAGCTGTCACGCGCGTGCTGAACGACTACGGTCGCAAGCAGAAGATCATCAAGGACGGTGAGGCGAACCTTTCAGGTGAGGATACTCGTGAAGGGCTTGCCGCCGTCGTGAGCGTGAAGGTTCCTGAGCCTCAGTTCGAGGGGCAGACAAAGCGGAAGCTGAACAACCCGGAGGTTCGCGCGCACGTCGAGACGGTCGTGGCCGACGCGCTCCTATTCTACCTGGAGAATCACCCACAGGACGCCAAGCGGGTCATCGACAAGTGCCTGCTGTCCCAGCGAGCGCGAGAGGCGGCGCGGAAGGCCCGCGAGCTCATCACGCGCAAGAACGCCATGGACGGCGGGTCACTCCCCGGCAAGCTGGCCGACTGCTCGGACAAGAACCCGGAGAACTGCGAGCTCTACATCGTGGAGGGCGACTCCGCGGGCGGGACGGCGAAGATGGGCCGCGACAGGATGTATCAGGCCATACTGCCTCTGAGGGGCAAGATCCTCAACGTCGAGAAGGCGCGTGAGGACAAGATGCTCAACCACGAGGAGATCAAGGCCCTCATCATCGCCATCGGGGCGGGGCTAGGCGAGGACTTCGACGTGGCGAAGCTGCGGTATCACCGCATCATCATCATGACGGACGCGGACGACGACGGGGCGCACATTCGCACGCTGCTGCTGACGTTCTTCTACCGGCACATGCACCCGCTCGTCGCGCAGGGGTATCTCTACATCGCGCAGCCGCCCCTGTACAAGATCAGCGGCGCTCGCGCGTCGCGCTGGGCCTACAACGAACCGGAGCGAGAGAGGTACGTCAAGGAGCTCTCTCGGAACGGGTCGACCAAGACCAAGATCAACATCCAGCGATACAAGGGCCTCGGCGAGATGAGCGCCATCCAGCTTTGGGAGACGACGATGGACCCCGAGAAGCGGACGCTGCTCCAGGTGGAAGAGCACGGTGGCGCGGAGGCGGACGAGCTGTTCTCGATTCTCATGGGCGACGCCGTCGCACCGCGTCGCGAGTTCATCGAAGAGCACGCGCTCGACGTCGAGGTCGACGCGTAGGGGGCTGAGGGAGTCCGACACATCCTAAAATGCATTTACAAGGGTGTTCAACCGATACAAAGTATCATGTATGATAGGCCTTAAGGCAGTCGGAAGGTCGTTCGCAAACCAACAAGGTTATGGCGAACGGGATTATGTGCCTGTACGCACTGCCCTTCGTCGTTGAAGAAAGGAGGAGTACGAAATAAAGCTAACGTGATGGAGGACTAGCAATTCGCCGCATGTACTGGACGACGGCGCCATATTCACGGCCTTCCAGTTCGGCAGGGCTGGCATGTTCAATGTCTTCGAGTCCGCCGAGCTTGCTCGTCCATCGACCTGTATGTAGCTGACGAGCCATGTGTACAACATAGCCGGAGAGCGATTGATAGATCGCAACCTTCTCGAAGCCTTCTTCGAGAGAACCGTCGATACACCGCTCGTACCCTAGCGTGCCGAAAGCCGCTACGTATGCGGCCAGTTCATATTCCATGGGAATGTCGGACGGCCAATAGCCGTCGAGGTCCGGCGACCACCAGCGATGGGTTTCCCCGGCTGCCCAAGCTATACAGTTGTAACGTACTTCCTGCGGGCTTGTTACGGTAAAATCGGCGAGTGCTGGGAACAGCTTACGCAGTTGATCAGTCAAACTCGGTTCTCAGGACGCCAGTATCAGATATAACGGTTACGCTTACCCCAGTCGAGCCAAGCGGCCGTCATAGCGTCAACATCTCCTCGATCCTCAGGACGTACCGGGGACTCTCCGGCTATTGCCCTGAGAGCCCAGAACCACTGTGACCGCGATTCTTCCAAGTCGCGCAGGATAAACGGAATAGCATCCTTACCAATTCCTATTATCTCCTGGTACGCACGATGCTCGGCAATCATGACCGGAGAGGAGAGATGCGAAGTCTCTTGCTTCCATTCAGCAGTCAACAGTTCCAACTCAGCCTGGGCTTTTGTCGCGGTACCGACAGGACCGCTCGAAATAGAAGGCATAACCACAACTCCAGAGTTATCGCAGCGTGTGGCAAGATACGTTCTTATCTCTAATGTGAAGCGGCGCCGTATAATTGTCAAGTACGTTATTGGGCTCTGCATCGAGTGGCTATACGCAGCCGTGGTTCAGGGCTTCATCGAGTTCCAGCGCCACCACTTTATGCAGAGTACCGCAAACAAACGCGCTCCACTGGCCTTTCACATAAATTCCTGAGTAGGGAGTAATTCACATGCAGTACCTTCAACATCGCAGCTGGCGGGTCGTTGCTCTTGTGGTGGGCATTTTGATGCTGGCGCTGGTTGGGTGCGCGCGGGAGGATGAGGACGAGGACGCGACGGTCGAGCAGCTGATAGGGAACGCCGAAAGGTTCGAGTACTCCGGCGGGAAGCGGGGCGGGGCTCTGACGGTTGCAACGATAAGCGATCCGCTCACGTTCAACCTGGCCGTCGCAAACGACGCATCGTCGTCCGGGGTTCTGGGGTACCTGTTCGAGGGGTTGACGGAGATATCGTGGCTGACGGACGAGGTGGAGCCTGCCCTGGCGGAGTCGTGGGAGCACTCGGACGACGGCCTGACGTGGACGTTCAACCTTCGGCGGGACGTGACGTGGCACGATGGTCAGCCGTTCACGGCGCACGACGTGGAATTCACCTTCAACCGGATCATCTATAACGATGACATCCCCGCCAGCAGCCGTCCGGCGTTCACGTTCCGGTACATGGAGGACGGAGAGTGGACGCAGGGGGAGATGACCGTCACGGCGCTGGACGACTACACGGTCTTCTGTGAGCTCCCGGTGTCGTTCGCGCCGTTCCTGCGCTCCATGGGCACAGCGATCTATCCGAAGCACATTCTCGAACCGTACGTGGACGAGGGCGCCTTTGCCACGACGTGGGACATCTCGACCGGCCCGGTGATCTCTTCGTCCGATGGTGGCTTGCGGTAGCTGAACAGACCCATACCAGGCTTGCGGCCAGGACGCTTGGGCTTGCTGGTTCGCCTGCCCTTCGAGAACGGCGCCGCCTGCCGCTCCGTTGGGACTTCGCGAGTTGCCTCCGCAACTCCTCGTTGGCCGCCATCAACTCGGCGACCTGCTCTTGAAGCCGCGTCACCAGTGCGATAATCTCATCGCGTTCAGACGGAGACATGCCTTTGGACCTGCACATAGCCCAAGTCTAAGCCAGCGTCCAGCATTCACCGCAACCCCTCTACGGGCCATGAAACCGCTAATCAATTACCGTAGAAGGTACCAAGTGGTAACCCTGCCTTTCGCATCCGGATTAACCCCCCTCACTCCCGCCGCGCCAGCGCTCCCGTGCGGGCAAGCGCCTCCGTGATCTCGTCGAGCTTGCCGTCGAGCTTCTGCAGCGTCTCGCGTATCTGCGCGACCTGCGTCTCGATACGCACCAGAGAGCGCGTCGAGGCCTCGATGTCCCCTTCGTTGCGCGCGACGCTCGCCTCCAGCTTGTCGAGCTGGTCCTCGATCTTCGGCTTGTCGCTCACGTACGGTGACCCGTTCCGAACGAGGTCCTCGATCTGCGAGCGCACGAGGTAGTCCCTGTCGCGCCTGCCGATCTCTTCGGCCTGCCGCTCGATGCGCGCCACCGCGGCGTCGTCCGCCTTGCCGTCCAGCACCACGACCGACCACCCCATCAGGCCGAGGTTGACCGTGATGAGGATGCCGATCACCCAGTACAATACGCCTCTGTCCGCCCTGTCTACTGATATCATCTCAGGCCACCATCAGCGTCCAGGTAACAGTCTGCGTGCCGGTCGAAACGTCCACGTACAGGGTAGAGGCGTCGATGCTGCCCCTGCCCGCCGCCGTGAAGTCGAACTCCGCCAGCTCCGTGCCGATCTCAACGCCCAGCTCGCTCCCCGTCGCTCCCGAAAGCCGAGCGACGCCGTCGGCCCCGTCCGCGTACCTTATCCAGAGCTTCACCGCCCTCAGCGGCTCGCTCGTAAGCTGAGCGGGCGTGCCCGACGTCACCGATTCCTGTCCGTGTATGAGTCTCATCGCTAAATCTCCTCCACCGTCACCCTGCTTGTGCCGCGCTCGTCCAGGCCGGTCTCCTCGCCGCCCGACACGCTGACCACGTCGACGTAGTGCGTTCGCGTCGTGCCCGCGTCGTCCCGAAACGTGAACTCGACGAGGTTCGTGCTCTCGATGGCCGCAGCGAGGTCGGAGCGCATGTCCTTCGGCGTGCGCCCGCCATGCTCTTGGTTCAGCGCCACGTCGAAGGTGAAGCCGTACTTCGTCGGAATTTTCTTGCGGTACTCCAGCGCCATCGAGACGAGGACCGGGGTCTTCGTCTCGTCCGACCCTCTGCCCAGCCTGCACGTGATCTGAAAGGCCTTGAAGTCGATCCCGTTCGGTGTCGCCTCGTTCGGCAGGTTGAAGGTCGTCGTGCCGCCGGTCGTAATCCGCCCGATCAGCGTCGATGCCGCGCCGTCGTAGTCGACCGCCGCGTACACCTCGATCACCTCGGTCTCCGTGCAGTCCTGCGTCTCCACCCGGAGTCGCAGCGCCGTCTTGGTGACCTCCGGCTGGCCCGCGTCGAACCACGGATAGGCGTGCGTCGCTCGGAGCAGACCGTTCGTGTCCGGGTATCCTGAAGCGTAGGATGCCGCGGGCCCGTATCGCGAGTTGGTCAGCGTTTCGGGAAGCTCCGTGTAGCCGACGTTCGGCGAGTCCCCGAACAGCCCTTGATCGGTCGCCCACCACAGCCGGTACTTCCCGTAAGCATTCGAGACGAATGCCGCCGTAATCGACATCCACGCCTGTGTCGAATGCGCGTGCGATACGCCGGCGCCGTCCCAGAGGAAGATGTCCGCCGGTGTGAAGGGTGCACCGAGACCGTCCATCACCACCGCGAGGTCGAGATGGGTCGGCACGAGCTTGGTGATCCCTCCCCGCGTGCCGGCCTTGGTGAACAGGCCGTCCTCGCCCCGCCGTGGGAACGCGAAATCGAACGTCCGACGCCCCGGAGAGTATGCGTACACGTGCCGACCGACCGGCGCGTAGATGATGCCCCTCCACGCGGTCGCGCCCGATCCGCCGATGTCGTGCTTCGGCCACCTCGCGGGCGTTTCTACGAAGCGGTTGTTTGCGTCGTCGTGCGCGTAGAGCCCGACCTTCGTTCCCGCGTAGAGAATCGGTCTGCCGGAACGGTCCGGCCCCACGAACAGCGACGTTACGTACCCCGACGGCAGCGGCAGCGCGGCATCGTCTATGCACGAGTACCTGTTTGTCCTGAGCGGCCCCGCCGGCCCCTGCCACAGCTTCCCGTTGTCGTCTATCCCCCATAAGCGGTCGCTCCAGTACGCCAGGAACTTCGCGGGCTTGACGTTCTTATGGAACGTCGCCCCGTCCGACGTGTAGGTGAATCCTCCGCTCCCATGCGCGAAGACGAGGAACTGCGTATGACCGCCGCCCGATCCCGGGTGCGAGATGGTCACGGCGTCCGTCGCCGAGCTCGGCAGCGTGTGCAGCGACTCGCCCCACGAGTCGGCCCTGCCGTCGTACTTGCGGATGTCCGTCCCGCCGCCCCACGCCGCGTAGATCTCGCCGTCACCGTACACGTCGTTCAGCTCCCCGATGGCCGTGATATCTCCCGACAGTCTAGGGCCTGTCGTGTACCGTGAGAGAGGAGGCAGGGTAATGCCCCCTTTGTACCGCACGTCGCACGACGTGTACGAGCAGCGGTCGAGTTCCGGGTCTCGCGCGTCGAGCTTGTACACTCCAAGCCCGCCGCGCTGATCGGTCCACTTGACCACGCTACGTCTCGGATCGGAGTCCGACCCCACGTCGCCCAGCACCAGCTTGCCGGGATATCGTGACGCGATGAACGTCCGCACGCTTGCCCCTCGCCTCGGCGCGATCCGATACCGGTTGCCGTCTAGGGATATCTCTTGTTGATTGACTACGTTTTCCGCCATTCTCACTCTCCGGTCCTCGACCCCAACGTCCGCGCGACGGAGGGGCCGCAATTTCCAGCTATCCGACTCTGCGCACGTTTGTCAGCAACGGGAACGCGGCTCGTGCTTCGCGTGTCCGGGCGTCCCACCGCTCGCTGGCCGCCCTGCCGGACTCCGACAGGTCCGGCGATGCGAGCAGGGCAAGCGCCGTCGCCCGCGCGATGATGAACTCGTCCGGCACGACGGTCGTCGAAGCGTCGGTCGACAGAGGCGATGGCGCCCTGCCCCCGATGAGCTTGAGGGGCGCGGTGCCCGCGAGCCGCCTACCCCCTTCGGTGAGCGTCAGGACGCAATCACCCTTGTCTATCCCCCACAGGCGCCGCGGCAGCGTCCGCCACACGGCGGAGTCCGCATCGGCAAGGGCCAGCGACGAACCAGATACCCTGACCAGCACCTTCGAGATCGCGTCGACGCCCTCCGGGATGGGAAACCGCGTGAGTCCATCGCCCGCGTGGAGCGACACGTCCTCGACCGGCTCGTAGATGTGGCCCGCCGCCTCGCCGATGGCCTGATTGATGTAGTCGTGGATGACTTCAGGCGGGAATTCCGAAGGCCACAACTCGAAGGAGTCGTTGATGACCGTTGCTTCCGGCAGGGGTCTTGTCCAGCTCAGACGAGTGCTCGCGGCATCGTAGTCGGAGACGCGACGTATCGCGCCCGCGTTCGTCATTGGCGAGGTCGCGACGAACCACCAGCCGTTGTAGTTGTCGTCCCCGCCAAACAACGTGCTGTCGATCAGCCCCGTCGCGTCGCCATCCGCCGTTGTTGCCGAGACGATCAGCCGGTGCCCGATCAGGTTTCGCCCGATGCTCTTGCGGAGCTGCTCTCGTGTCCGTCCGTGTGTGCCTGGCATGTTCATAGTCCTCCCCAAGACGCGGCATGTGCCGCCTAGAAATAGATCCGGTTCGTCGCGCTCTGGCGGCGCTTGGCCGCGTACTCGCGAAACTCACGAATAGAGGCTCCGATCTCCTTGCGCTGTTCCGGCGTATGACAGTGCAGCGGTCCTAACCCACGAGCGTTGGATAAAAAACTCTCGAAGGCCTCCGCCGCCATGTCCTCGATCTCCGGCGGCGCGGCGTCCGGGTGGGCCGGAACGTGGCAGACCTGGCTGCGTCCCGTCCGTGGATCGTGAAACCGGAACCGGTGTACGACTACGCTTTTGCCCGTGTCGGCGTCCGGCCCCGCCACGTACGGCATCAAAACCGCAGACCCCTCCGGGATCCACAGCCCGGATGCCGTCTCGATTCCCGCAGACAGCTCCCGCGACGCAGGCGCGACTGCGGGATCATTAGCATTCGTCCGTTCGTTAAACATCAAAGCGCGCCCCAACTTTTCTCAAACTGGGACGCGCTCCGGCATCTCTGGTGTATTCGGTTGTGCTCCCGACCCGCTCAGCGCAGGTCAGGACTGGTTACATATCAAGAATAGAATGCGTGTTCTATGGATGTCAAATCGGGGAGCGGGAGTGCGATTGCTGAACCGGCAATCGAACGTCATCCACACACTCCGCGACGATGTTATAGGGCTTGGCGGACACAGACTCGTATACCCCGAGATGGGGTTACAGGGCAAGAATGGACCTGACAGAGTCCTTCACTCGATTGTAGTCGTCCTTCCCAAGGAACCCCAGTTTCCGAGATATCGTGGTCCGCTTGATGGTGGAGATGAAGCCCTTCGCTATCGATGGGCGCTTCAGCCCGGCCGCCTTCCAATCTCTGATCTCACAGTCACCAAAGTACATACGATCAAGCTGTGATGTCAGAGCGACAATTACGGCATCCTGGCGGGCAGAGTGATACCGAGGGCTGCTCATGACAATGGCGGGGCGGGACTTGCTCCCTAGCCCGTCAGAGAACAGTATCCTTACGAGGACAACTGTCCCTGGGCTACATCTCATCATATACAGCGTCAGCGTCGTTATCCCAAAGTTCCGCGAGCAAGGGATACTCATCCGACGTTATATATCGTTCAGAGGGCTCTTGAACTGGACTACCCTCGTTTGCACTGCCTTCTGGGTCGTGTAGCTGCATGAGGGTTGCTTGATCTGTCGCCCCTCTATTGCTTGACTCGTAGACGCGATCCGTAAGAGACGAAGTTCGAATCGACCACTCTGGCGGGCGGGTGTTTGTCGTGAGCGTAGTCAAATCATTTCCTCCAAGCCCAGCGCGTGGTAGAGCCGCTTTGGGATGTTGATTTCGCCCACATCGCGTTCGTATTCTCGAACGTGTTTGCTGAGTATCAGGCTGAGCACCTTCGCCATTTGAGGGCTCACTTTGATCTTGACTTTGATCTTGGCGGCTTCGCCCTCGCGCAATTCACCGAGTAGCAGTGTGCTCCCATAGAGCTGCGTATTAATATGTGCCGAGTCTACGTAGAACTCAGGCGTGTCTTCTGGAACCTCAAATGCCTTCTGTTTATTTTCTTCCATCGTCCTTGACCTTTGGGGCGTGACGCAACGGGCCTTTGGTATTGGATTTGGATAATACCATATGAGCCGCAGCGGATACATTACCCCACTACGGCTCAATGTTGCAGATGTGAGCGCTCCTTAATCGGTCTCAGGCCGGTCCTCTCCCCCACCCCCAAACAGCCTGCCGCTCGCCACCTCACGCTCAACCTCGTCGGGCGCTAGAAACTTCCGGCCCGTGCGCTCGGTCCCATACCGCTCGCGGCACCCCTTGCACTCGCACGTCTCGCCCGGCGGCCAGGGCAGCAGACCGCGCCGGGCGTACCTCGCCTGATGGTCCGGGTGGCCGGGTAGGTTGGGCAGCTTCGCGCCCGCCCTCCCGACCACCTCGCCCGCGACGTTCACCTGGTCGACGTGCCAGTACATATCGACCTTCGGCTGCCACTTGTCGAGGTACTCCCATGTGTATCCGAGCTTTGCCAGCTCCTCCGACAGCTTCGCGGGCGTCTTCCGGTCCATGTGTCTCCTCCTGAGTTTCACTATGCCCCACGCATGGGGCCGTGCAGCGTGTCACCAACTGCTGCGAAGTCCCACCGATCTCTCCTGCGCTGGCGGGGGAAGAAACGCCCCATCAATCTCTCCCCGCGTGCGGGGGAGAGATTCAGAGAGGGGGTGCTTACGCCGATGTCGATGGCGCGGTCGCGTCGTACTTGAGCGGCGCACCGCGAGTGTCATCGAGCTCGAAGACCCCGTAGTCGGCCGTGATTACGACCTCGGTGCCACGCAACGACGCGTCGCGCTGTCGCTCTGTCCGCATCGTCACCGACTCTAGGACGACCAGCGCGCCCTCGTCGGCGATCACGCCCACCGCGTCGCCGTCTTCGTCCACGTCGATATTCCCGTCGTGGAACATCGGCACACCGCCCACCGGCGCGAGGCCGGCGAAGAACCGCTGGAGCAGGTCGCGCGACCATCCCGCGTCGACCGGGCCGCTCGCCGCCGGCGTGATCGCGCCGGAGTTGATGATGCTGTACAGCGTGTTCGGATGGTGAACGATCGAGAGCTTCGTCCCGAACTTGTTGGCCACCGCGTGCGTGTACGCCGCCGCCGCGTGGGCGACCGTGAACTTCGCTCCGGCCGCGCCAAGCGCCGTACCGCCGTTTAGCGACGCATACAGATCGATCACGTCCTTGTCCTTCTTGCGCGCCATCCCGTCGCCCAGCTGCCGCCCGATCACCTTGAACACGTCCGGCTGCATCTGCCGCACCAGCTTGTCCGTCAGCACCACCTTCGCGCCCACCTCGGATGTCGTCAGCGTGGTGAACTCGAGGCCGAGGCTCTGCTCGTCCGTCAAGTCCTGTCCCTCGACCAGGTCGGACACCGTCATCTGGCCCGCCTTCGGAACGTCCACGCTCGACGCCCCGCGTCGCAGCTTCATGTGAGTCACCAGCGCCATCGCGGGCGCGTTGTGCTCCGCCGTATACAGCATCTGCCCGATGATCGTCCTCTGGGCGTCCGCCAAGTTACCTGTGCTCGTTGTCTGTGGCATGTTTTCTCCTTTTTGCCCGTATGTGTATTTCTGCTAATCGAATGCCCGTCGCGCCGCGGACACCGCCCGCGCGCTCCGGTCTCCCGCCATGTACCGGTCGATCCACGTCTCGTCGGAGCCGGCGGACGGGGCACTCGGTCGGTTGCTGTCGAACTGCTGCACCGGCGCGAGCTGCCGCTCCAGCGCCTCGACCCTCCGGTCCAGTGTCCGTCGCTCCGCCATGCCCTGCGCCCGCCGCTCGACCTCCTCCGCGCTCTCCAAACCCTCCAACTCCTCGAGGTCGTCGATTCCCAGCCCGTGCTCACGCGCCGCGCGGACAACAGCCTGGTACCGCTCCCTGTCCGAGCCGAACGGCTCACCCTCGGACGAAGGCTCCTCCGACTCTTCCTCTCCACTACTCTCAGACCCTCCGTCATCGCCGCCGGAGTCGGTCTCTCGACCCACATCGCCGGCATCGCTCTCCTGAGCGAACTCTCTTCGGAGCTCGGCCAGATCGAACTCGTCGACCGCACCCTCCGACTCGTCCACGCCCTCCAACGACCCATCGCCTGTCCGCAAAGACAGGTCTTCCTCCATGTCCGTTGCCATAACCATCACGACTCTCCTTTCACTTATTCTCGCCCTCGTCTCTCCGTCTTGGAGTGCCGGGAAGCCCAGACACCTGACGGAAAAACAAACAGAGCGTCCCGGAACAATCTCCGGGACGCTCTGCTCGGCGTCTCTCTGTTGTTTGTCGGCCCTCGTCCTGCCGGAACGACGACCTGTCACAAACCGAGTCTACCCCACGTCCAGACCGATGTCAAACATGCGTGCTAACAAGAGCCTGTATCAGTTTAGTCGGTGGTACTAATTGGAGTGTTGGCCCCACCCGGGCCCCTCTGGATTCCGGCCTCCGCCGGAATGACGGGGATGGTTGACTTGGTGCTTGGGAGAAGCACACCGACCAAGCTGGTACAGCTTCTGCTAACAAGGTCGGAACGGGACTAACCTGTGAATACAAGGTGAGAAATGGACAGTGCGCGCAGTGGTTACCGGATGGCGGCCGTAGTTAGGCCGTCGCCCGTTGGGAAAGGTCAAGTATGGCAGAGTCACGCCCGGGCGCTAGTTCAAGTCCTGGTCTGGAAGGCTCAACGTAGGTAACCGCTTCGTAGAAGTCATCCAGTGCGACAAATGCGCCATTTTCTTCCGCCCACCTGCGCATTCGCTGGTTACATGAATGCGCCCATGACAGAATTTCCACTCGCCAGCGGCGCTTGTGCATTCGTTCCAAGGTGCTATGGAAGCCTGCTCCTTCGAGATAGCCCGCGCCGTCCCCGGTCAACAACACGACGACGCCGGGGTTGCCGTTGTTGTCCAACGCATCTTCCAACATGCGTAGCTGAAGCAGCCGATCGGGCATGTCCTGCTCCGCGCCCTCTGGACTGCCGCGGTCGAACAACTTGACTTCAACCCCCATGCTTTCCATCCGGTTCCACAGCTGGCGCATTGCTGGTGGTACCGAACCCGCCGCCACCGCATGACGCATTGGGCGGTCGGCATGAGCAAGGCGCAGCATGGAGTCGAAGTTGAAACGCACACGGTAGCGGGCGTCGGGACCCACTTCACGTTCCTCTGCAAGCCGCTGGGCTTCGTGGAAGATATTGGAGTTGTCCCAGTAGATAAATACGCCGTCCATATCGAATAGCCTCATTAGTCAGGTGGACCGGGAGCATTGGAGGAAATCCTCCGCAAACCAGTGTATCACCTTCTAATCCACCGGAAGGTAAGGATAGCGATTCCGCTTGCTGAAGCGTCACGGATCCCCCTAAGTAGTCTCCATTTGGATCGATGATTCAAACCAAGCCTCCCACCAACCCAGTGATATACTCCCACTCGTGTTCGTTCACGACGCCATATACTTCTCCGACGTGGGAAACAGCCGCATCCGCAGGGTTGACCTGACCACCGGCGTCATCACCACCGTGGCGGGTGGAGGAACAGGCGATCTCGGAGACGGCGGCCCCCCAACCGAAGCCACGTTCTCCTCGCACCCCATGCGCGTTACGGGTGATCGCGCAGGCAACCTTTTCGTTACAGACGCCCATCACGCCCGAATCCGCAGGATAGACACCGCAACCGGCATCATCGACACCGTCGCCGGATGCGGCATAGAGGGATACTCCGGCGACGGAGGTTCCGCAGTCCACGCTCAACTCGCATCGCCTCACGGGTCCGCCATCGACCGACACGGCAACATCTACATCGCCGACCTCAAGAACGACCGCATCCGCAGGGTCGACGCTTCGACCGGAATCATCACCACAGTGGCCGGCAACGGCGAGCACGGATACTCCGGCGATGGCGGCCCCGCCACCGATGCCATGCTGGCCTCACCCATCGCCGTAACCGCCAGCAACGACGGCGACCTGTACGTAGCCGACCACCGCAACTCCCGCATCCGCATGGTCGAGGCCACGACGGGCATCATCACCACCGTCGCAGGTACAGGGGAGCAGGGCTTCCTGAGCGACGGCGGTCCAGCAACCCAAGCCGCGATAGCCCTCCCTCGCGACGTTGCGCTTGACACCTACGGCAGCCTCTACATAGCCGACGGCGCGAACAACCGTGTCCGCAAAGTCGTCCCCAATGGCACGATCACGACCGTCGCGGGCACCGGCAAGGCGGACTACTCCGGCGACGGCGGCCACACACACGCGGCAAGCCTCTCCATGCCCTACAGCATCGCCCTCGACCGCGATGGCAACCTGCACGTCGTCGATACCGGCAACTACCGTGTCCGCAGGATCGACGCGACGACCAACATCATCACGACGGTCGCTGGAAACGGCTCCTACGGCTACTCGGGCGACGGCGGCCCCGCCATTGACGCCACACTCGCCGTCGGCAAGAGACCGACGTAGGTAGCTACGGGCCAGTTGTGACCGCATCGGCTATAATGTGCTCAGCCATGCCGAACACCCTCTACTACGGTGACAACCTCCCGGTACTGCGGGACTACCTCGCCGACGAGTCGGTGGATCTCATCTACCTCGACCCACCGTTCAACTCCAACGCCTCGTACAACGTCTTGTTCAAAGAGCAGTCGGGTGAGCGATCCGCAGCCCAGATAACTGCCTTCGAAGACACCTGGCACTGGGGTTGGGAATCCGAGACCGCATTCCGGGAAGTAGTCCAATCAGGGCCGGAAAAGCTCAGCCGTCTGCTCCAGGCCACGCGGGAGTTTCTAGGTCGAAACGACATGATGGCCTATCTCGTTATGATGGCGCAAAGGATGATAGAGCTTCACCGCGTCCTCAAGCCGACTGGTAGCATCTACCTTCACTGCGACCCGACCGCGAGTCACTACCTAAAGTTGCTGATGGATGCCAGCTTCGGCAAGGAGAGTTTCCAGAACGAGATCGTCTGGAAGCGTTCATCGGCGCACAGCGACGCAAAAGCCATGGGACGCACCCATGACATCATCCTGCTCTATGCCAAAGACAGTCGCTCTTTCTCGTGGAATACGCAATACCAAAGCTACGACCCGGAGTACATTAGGACTCACTATCGCTATAAAACCGACGATGGTCGCGTGTACCGCACAGATAATCTGACAGCCACCGGTTTGAGCGGCGGCGGGTACGAATATGAGTGGAAGGGAGTTTCGCGCGTGTGGCGCGCTCCTCCCGAGACGATGGAGCGACTGCATGACGAAGGGCGGATACGATATACTCGCAACGGCGTCGCAGAGTACATACGCTACCTTGACGAGATGCCGGGTGTGCCCTTGCAAGATATATGGACGGACATCCCGCCCGTCAATCCGCAGGCCCGTGAGCGTCTAGGCTACCCCACCCAAAAGCCCGAGGCCCTCTTGGAGCGCATCATCCGGGCTTCCTCTAACGAGGGTGACGTGATTCTCGATCCGTTCTGTGGTTGTGGCACGGCGATAGCGGCTGCTGAACGCCTGAACCGAAGGTGGATCGGCATCGATGTCACCCACCTTGCCGTCGCCCTGATACGCCACCGGCTGCGCGATACATTTGGCGACGACTTGGGGCCATACGACGTGATAGGGGAGCCGCAAGACGTGGCAAGCGCCGAGTCCCTAGCACAGCAAGATCGCTATCAGTTCGAGTGGTGGGCATTGGGCCTCGTGGACGCGAGGCCGGCTCAGGATAAGCGCAAGGGGGCCGATTCGGGCATAGATGGCTACGTCTATTTCTTCGACGACGATAACGGCAAAGCGAAGCGGGTCATCGTGCAGGTTAAGAGTGGCAACGTCGGCGTATCACAAATCAGAGACTTGAAGGGCGTCTTGGAGCGTGAGAACGCTCAGTTAGGTCTGTTCATCACGCTCAAAAGGCCAACGAGTCCGATGCTCAAGGAGGCAACCTCGGCGGGAGCTTATGTGCCGGAGCTTTACCCGAATCACGAATTCCCCCGCCTTCAGATTCTCACCATCGAAGAGTTGCTGGCAGGACGGGAGGCGCTGTATCCACGTTTCGCGCCGCAGGCCACCTTCCGCCGAGCGCCGCGACGACGAGCCAGCGAGGGTCGACAGGCGAGCCTTGACGACTCCGATAACGTGCAGACGGTGACCCCCTGAACCCCCTACAAATTCCGCAGATGCGTGAAGTTCAACGCAGCCTCCTGTCCACTCGCGTTGGCTGCTAGGTACAGGTCGAGGTCCACCGTCACCAACGGTGTTTCGGGCGTGACCACCTCAAGGAGCGCGGCATCGGTCAGTCCCAGCCTGTTGAACGCGCTGTTGGATGATGCCTCCACGCTGGCAACGGTAACCTCTTCGCTTTCCTGAATGATGAAATGAAACCTCTCGAAGAAGCGCGACCGCTCCGGTTCTGCGTGTTGGCCTAACAGGTTCGAAGTCTCGGTTAGCGTATTCGGGGTGACGTATACCCGCTGAACCCGGCCAAGTAGATTGATTAGAATCTCATAGTCTTCCGCCGAGTACTTACGCAATCGTCGATGTTTCTCAATGAGTTTTCTCCCCACGCTCCCTACGACCAGCAGCACGAAGAGATTTGTGTCGATAAAGTACCCCGACGGGGGCATAGAGTCAGTCTATGGCACTCAGAAAGTGGTCCTCTAGGGCTACCATGCGTCCGTCCGTGTCAGCGAGATGAAGGACCTTATACGACCGCCCCGGACGTCCCTCCCCCAACGCAGCCGTCAAAGCATTTTTCTGGTCCCACGGTCGGGAGAAGCCTATGGTTACAATCCACATGCCCGTGGAGTCTTCGAAGTGGACCTCTTCTAACCCGATGTCCACGATCTCCTCGTCGACGAAAAGATCGACAACTTTGGTCTTCGCAATCTTCACGGCCTGCTTCACGTCCATGCCGTCCTCCGTTTCGTTCGCTACCGCGATTCTATCACAGGGCATTTGAGTCCTTGCGATCTTGACTCGCTTACCAAGCTCGCAAGGACTCCAGCAGCCCCCAACGCTACCCACCCGGCCCCACCAGCCCCAACACCTCCAACCGCTCTGCCTCCGTCAACTCCGACAAGACCCGCGCCGACGCACCGGTCCTGTCCCCCGACGACCGTCCCGGCGTGTCGTTCCGCTCATTCGCGGCCTCCTCCCGGAGCGCCTGCAGTTCCAGCAGCTTGCGCATCCGGGCCAGTCGTAGCTCGCTCTCGTACAGCCGCGCGTAGTCGTCGTCCCCCTGGTCGGCGGACGCGATCATCGAGTTCAGCATCAGCGACTCCGGCGTACCCCGACGCGCCACCTGAGCCGACACCGCCTGCTCGATGTTGTCCGCGTCGCGGATCTTGAGGATGTTGTCGTATATCCACCTGTCAGGCAGCAGCGGCACCTCCCCCTCACGCGCCATTCTCGCCTGTGCGTACTTCGCCGTGTCGTCCTCCGGAAGCTTGCCCTCCAGCCTGATCTCCGACGTCCCACCTCGCGAAATGACATCGGGAGTCATCGCCGCGTCGAAGCCACCCGCTACCCATGCCCGCAGCGGAGAGAACCGCCCCGATACGTACTGCTCGTTCAGCAGCTCCAGGCCCTGCGCGTAGAACGACGCCTCCGCGATCAGACGGGGCCGCAGCACCGAGTCCAGGCCCGACCGCAGCGTGTTGATCGCAAAGCCGGAAAGCTGGAACTGGAGCTCCCCGTAGACCGAGTGCGGGATCGACCCACGCTGCACCTCGCCCGATATCTGCCCCGTCAGGTCGGCTGCGTCCTGCGTCGTCTTCAGCAGCGGGAACGCCTCCACATCGTCGCCTTCGCTCATGCTGATCGTCGTTCCCTCGCGGTACGGGTCTTCGTCCAGCGTCTTCCGCCCGTCGCGAGATTTCACGCCTAGCGGAGGCCTCCTCGCCCTTGCCGCCAGTTCCAGGAAGATCGACATCATCAGGTTGTGCTTGTCGTAGATCTCGCGGTTCGACTTGAACACGCTCTCGCCGTAGTCGGACACCGAGTCCGCCGCCGAATCGGTCTGCACCAGCGGCACCGGCCCGACGGGAACGATCACCACGGGCACCCGGCCGGATCCGTGCGGCGTCGGCCTTTTCAGCACGACCCCATTGCCCGCCACCACAGTGTTGTAGGTCCGGTCGTAGAAGTCGAAGACCTCGAGTTCCGCCTCGTCGCCGTCCTGTGCCTGAACCGTGAGCGTGTCGATGTCCTCGCCGACGTCCACGCCGTACTCGGCGCGAATCTACCCGCGCGTCTTGCGGACCTTGTAGCACGCCCAATCGAGACCCTCCGTCCCGACGGCCCAGTAGGTGTGTATCGGGTCCCACGGCGTCATGTCCACCACCGTCTCGCCCGACGCCGTGTTCATCATCAGCCAACGCCCGGCCACCATCCCGCGCACGACGTTGTGGAACGCCGTCAAATCCCGCATCGGCGGTTCCATGCGCTGCTGGATGCGACGGTCGACCGAACGCATCAGCCCCCACGTCCACTTCTCCTTCAGGGCGTCCACCGCCCGCTGCGCCCGCGTCCTGCCAGCCTGCGGGATGCGGATGCCGAACTCCGCCCGCGCGATCCACTGGATCACCTTGTCCGCGTACACCTGCGGCGCGTTCGACGTGTAGCTCCGAAACCCCTCCACCGGCTGCCCGTACCCATCGACCTCTTGGAACGGCTCCAACCGGTACAGCCGAAAGTCCCCCTCCATGCGGTCCCGCAGCGAAAGAGTCTGCTCCTCCTGCCGCCCAACCGCGCGAATGATCTCGTCCGGGTCATTGATGTTCGTTGGCATATGTCCTCTCCAAGTTCCCATATTCGGGCCGCGACGCCCCTGCGCCGCTCGCCCCATAACTCAATATAGAACGTGCGTTCCCACACGTCAAATCGACGCCAATCGTCTAGCATCCATGACCCTCAAAACCGAAATCGGTTGAATATCTCGACAAACATTTGACATCACACCAAAAATGTGATATTTTTGTGAAATAGGGGTATGATAGGAAGCTAACATACGCAATTCGGGAGGTGAGCCATGTGCCTCACACCGAAAGGTCTTCAGACCTTTCCCGAACACGCGTATGTGCGTATCCCTTCCCTCCCCCTCCTCCCATTCGCGTCCCGCCGGTCCTTAATGCCGCCCACGAGAGAGGTACCGCAAGCAACACCCTGACAGCCCCCTAACCGTCCGACGTTTTCGGCTTAGAAGTGCCTCGACCACGCGAGGAGGTGTCTTATGTGGCTCAAGCTCAAGGACCGTCAAACGACTCCCACTCATGCCGACGAGCATGGTCATACCGATGAGGAGTCTGGAGTCTCCCGGCGACGGTTCATCATCGGCACGGTCACGGGGGTCGCAGGGTTGGCGGTAAGCCGGTTTCTGCCGCCGTTGCCGGGGCTACCTAGCTTCTTGACTCAGTCGTCGATTGCGTCAGCTGACCACGCGTATTGCTGTTACTTTGAGGAGGTTGAGAATTATTGCACCTGTGCAAGCGGGTGCGGGTCGTGTCCGGGGACTGATTGCGATGCCGAACCCCCTGACGAGATCTCGACATGGTCTAGAATAATAAGGAATTCCGTGGGTAATTGCGTACTTTTTTAGTGCAGTCCTAGGTACAAGTCCTTTCGTTACTGCGATAGTTGCAGCTTCTGCCGGTAATAAAAGAAACAGTAGGTAGGAGGGTAATGCCAATGAGGAATATATTGGGTCGTTGGCCTTTCCCGATAGTCGTGGTAGGCGTTGTTGGATTACTCTTAACGGCCGCTTCATTTCGAGGCGGAGCAATCGATACTGGACATGTAAAAGGAGACGGAGAAATGGTTTCACCGAACCTAGTTGAAGTAGTGGAAGTTGATCAGCTACACGATTCAGAGCCGCCGCCGCCGCGTGGCGTCAAACAGGTTCATCATCATAATGTGCCGTCGCCCAGAGAACTTCCCAACACGGATGATTCCCTGCGAACCATCAGCGGGATGGTCGGAACTGTGTTTGCACCGACATATCTTCCCGAGGGGTACACACGTACTAAGATACAAGTTTTGCCAGAGATGCCATCAGCAGATCTGCATTTCTCTAAGGGCGAATCTTCAATAATCGTTTCTCAATCCAAAGGCCACTACCAACACCCGGTAAAGAGGGGTCACTCCTCGGAGGTCTCCATTAATGGAACGCCCGGCCACGTGGTGACAGGGGGATGGGTTACTACGATCCACAGAGATGGCACGGTAGGTTCCACCGATTGGGAGGAGGACTTTACCCTAGAGGTACTTTTCCAGCATGAAGACTGGTGGATATTGCTGACATGCTTTGGTGAAGATCTCCCTGGACGGAACGAACTATTGGCCGTAGCCTGGTCTTTATCTCCTAATTAACGAGCATATTAGGACAAACTGTACCTCGACATGGAGTATGGTACGTTAGCGCTCTTAGCCGCCCGGCTCTTCCTTGGCGCGGTCTTCCTCATGTCCGCCGTACCCAAGCTGGCCGCCCCGAGGCAGTTCGCCAACGACGTTCAACAGTACGGCATCCTCCCGCGTCCACTGGCGTCCGCTTTCGGGTATGCGCTCCCTTATGCGGAACTCACCGCCGCCGCACTGCTGCTGATGGGCTTCTACACGGACTGGGCCGCCATTGGCGTCGCCGTCATGCTGGTCGTCTTCATGATCGCCGTCGGCATGGCGATGATCCGCAAGCTCAACCTCACGTGCAGCTGCTTCGGTCTGCTCTACCGTGAGCGCGTCGGCTGGTCAACGCAAATACGTGACGCCATCCTGCTCGCGTTGGCCCTCTTCATCCTCGTCGCCGAAAACGGCGGTCCCACCATTGCGGACATGCTCTCAGAACCCGGAAAGCTCAGCCACGCCCTCGGCCTCGCGCTCACCGCCATCGCGCTGGCATCCGCCCTCGCCCTCGCCACACTCTCAGTCCGCGCGGCCCGACGCCACCCCGCAAACGCCCACCCCTCCTAGAATAACCCACAATCTCCCCCCGCCGGGGGAGAGATACAGAGAGGGGGCCTTTCCCCAACCCTCTGCGCCCTCCGCGCTCTCTGCGGTGAATCCACCCCCCAGAACCCAGCACCTAGCACCCAGAACCCCGCCCCTCCCCCCGTGCTACAATACCCATCAGGCGAGTCCGTTTTCCGCGGACTCGCCCTATTCTGCGTTTGAGGCCACACAAAAAGAATGTCACTGAGCGTCCTGAGCGACGTGTTGGAGAGCACGCCGCAATTTGAGCGGCTCCGCGCGTCGATGGGCCAGTCTCGCGCCCATGTCCGCCTGCAGGTGCTGCCAAACGGCGTGCCTTTGACCCTGGCCACCCTCGCGCGGAACGTCGATGTCCCCGTGCTCCTCGTCGCTCCGAGACCCGACGAGGCGCGGCGGCTCTACGAGCAGGTGTGCCTCTGGAGCGCCGATGAACGCTCCGTCCTCCACTTCCCCGAGAGCGAGACCCTCCCCTTCGAGCGCCTCGTGACCGACGCCGACACCGAGCAGCAGCGCATCGGCGTCCTCGCCCGGCTCCTTGACCACGATTCGTCCGACGCTGCCACTCGCCCTAGCCCCAACATCATTATTGCTTCCGCCTCAGCCATCTCCCAGAAGACGATCTCCCGCGAGAGCTTCGAGAGGAGCCTGCACCGGCTCGTCCCCGGCCAGACCCTCGACCTGCGCGAGCTCCTCGACCAGTGGCGGCGCATGGGATACTCCTTCGAGCCGACCGTAGACCTGCCCGGCACGGCGGGACGGCGCGGCGGCATCCTCGACGTCTTCCCCGTCGGCGCGGAGTTCCCCGCCCGCATCGACCTCTGGGGCGACGAGATCGACTCCATTCGCCTCTTCGATCCCGCCACCCAGCGCTCCACCGACTTCGTCGAGTCCGTCGACATTCTGCCCGCACAGGAGACCCTGCCCGGCCTCACGCATCCCGATCACGTCGACTTCCTCATGCGCTCCATCGACATGCGCAACTGCAATGCCGAGACCCGCGAGCGCATAGGAGAGGAGATACACCTCCTCCTCGACGGCGACGACGTTGAGGACGCCAACTTCTACGCCGGGTTCTTCAACCACGGTGGGCTGCTCGACTACCTGCCGAGCGACGCCATAATCGTCCGCTACCGTCCGTCCGACATCATCGAGGCGGCGTGGGAGACGGAAGAGCGCGCCCACGAGCTCCGTGAGGCCAAGCAGTCTCGCGGCGAGTTGCCGCACAACTTCCCCTCGTCCCACGCACCGTGGCGCGAGACCGAGCCCATGCTCGACGAGTTCCATCGCCGCATCGAGGTTACCCCCTGGGGCGCGGAGGACCTCGTCCATCGCGACGCCATCGTCCTCCCCTTCAGTTCCGGCCCCGAATACGGCGGCGACGTTGAGACCTTCGTTATCGACTCCGAGAGCGCCGCCGAGGAGGGCGATCGACTCGTCGCCGTCAGCTCCGTCCCCAAGCGGCTTGGCGAGTTCTTCGAGCGCAGCGGTGTGGAGACATCGCTCCTCGACGCCCTTGAGGAGACCCCCCGTCCCGGCTCGATCACCGTCATCCAGAATCCCGGCTCCGGCCTCAGCGAGGGTCTGGCCCTCCGCGTGAACGGCCGCAGTCTCCTCGTCCTCAGCGACGCCGAGATATTCGGCACCGCCAAGCGTCGTACCGGGTCCCGCCGCCGCGCCCGCCGCCGCGACTCCCTCCTGTCCGAGCTCAACCCCGGCGACTACGTCGTCCACGTCGAGCACGGCGTGGGAAGGTTTGCTGGAACCGGACGCACCCCACGCGAGGACGACGACCGCGAGTACCTCATCATCAACTACGCCGAGGGCGACGAGCTCTACGTCCCCATGGAGCACCTCGACCGCGTGACCCCATACGTCGCGCCGCTCGACCGTCCTCCCTCGCTCTCCCGGCTCGGCACGCAGGAGTGGAAGCGCGCCAAGGCCCGCGTCGAGCGCTCCACACGCGAGATGGCCGCCGAGCTGCTCTCCCTCTACGCCTCCCGCGAGCTGTCCGAGGGCCACCCCTTCGCCCTCGACACCCCGTGGCAGGTCCAGCTCGAAGACGCCTTCCCCTACGAGGAGACCCCCGACCAGGCCGAGGCCATCCTCGATATGAAGCGAGACATGGAGAGCGTCAGGCCCATGGACCGGCTCATCTGCGGCGATGTCGGCTACGGCAAGACCGAGGTCGCCCTCCGCGCCGCCTTCAAGGCTGTCACCGACGGCCTCCAGGTCGCCATACTCGTGCCCACTACCGTCCTAGCCCAGCAGCACTTCACCACCTTCTCCGAGCGACTCAAGCCCTATCCCGTTCGCGTCGAGGTCCTCAGCAGGTTCCGCACCGACCGCGAGCAGCGAGGCATCGTCAACGACCTCGCCGAGGGCAAGGTCGATATCGTCATCGGTACCCATCGTCTCGTTCAGAAAGACGTTTCCTTCAAGAATCTCGGCCTAATCGTCGTCGACGAGGAGCAGCGTTTCGGCGTCGCCCACAAGGAGCGCCTCAAGCAGATGCGCTCGGAGGTAGACGTCCTCACCATGACCGCGACTCCCATCCCGCGCACTCTTCACCTCTCCCTCTCCGGCATCCGCGACATGAGCGCCATCCAGACCGCGCCCGAAGAGCGCCTGCCCATAAAGACCTACGTATCCGAGTTCAGCGACGAGCTTATCCGCGAGGCCATCCGCCGCGAGATCGACCGGCGGGGCCAGGTCTACTTCCTCCACAACCGCGTCTACAACATCGACTACATCGCCGGATACATCCGTAAGCTCGTCCCCGAGGCCAAAGTCGGCGTCGCTCACGGCCAGATGGGCGAGAACCGCCTCGAGCAGGCGATGGTCGATTTCGCCGCGGGCAGCGTGGACGTCCTCGTATGCACCACCATCATCGAGTCCGGCCTCGACATCCCCAACGTCAACACGCTCATAGTCAACCGCGCCGACACCTTCGGACTCGCCCAGCTCTATCAGCTACGCGGTCGCGTCGGACGCAGCGCGCGGCGCGCCTACTCCTACCTCCTCATTCCCCAGCACCGCAGCCTCACCGAGACGGCGGAAAAGCGCCTCAAGACCATGCTCGCCGCCACCGAGCTCGGCGCGGGCTTCCAGATCGCCATGAAGGACCTCGAGATCCGAGGCGCGGGCAACATTCTCGGCGCGAACCAGAGCGGCCACATCTACGCCGTCGGCTTCGACCTCTACACCCGCCTCCTCTCCGACGCCGTCGAGTCCCTCCGCGCCCAACAAGCGAGTTCTCCCATCCTTCCCTCGCCGGAAGAAGGCCCAGGCAATGATCCCTCCCATCCTTCCCCCACCGAAGGAAGGACAAATGATCTCTCCCATCCTTCCCCCGCCGGGGGAAGGACTAAGGAAGGGGGCCTCCTCCAGCACCCCGTATCGACCACCCAGGTCGACATCGGCATCCCCGCCAACATCCCCACCGACTACGTCTCCGATCTGCCCACCCGCCTCGACGTCTACCGCCGCCTCGTGAGCTCCGCCACACCTGCCGACGTGGACGCCATGGGCGACGAGCTTGTCGACCGCTTCGGCACCCTCCCGTGGCAGGTGCAGAACCTCCTCTACGTCACCAAGCTCAAGCTCGCCGCAGCCCACGCTAACATAATCAGCGTGAACCGGGACAACGGCACCATAGTCCTCCGCCTGAGCGATAGCGTCGGCGGCGCAAGACAGGCCCTCCGACGCCACCTCGGCGACCACGTCGACATCGGCAACACACAAGTCCGCGTCGATATCTCCGGCGCCTCCAACGGCTGGGAACCCTCCCTCCTCGACACCGTAGAACGCCTCGGCCAATTCACCCAGCAAATGGTCGCCCAACTCGCCGCCGTCCCATAACCCCTTCCTAACCACACCCCACCCGTCATTCCCGCGAAGGAACGTCACCCCGTACCACGATACGGGGCGGGAATCCACTCTCCCCTCTGTGTCCTCCGCGCCCTCCGCGGTGAATCCCCCGCCACACCCAGAACCCAGAACCTACCACCCAGAACCCCCTCCCCCCTCACCGGAAACACGTCTGTAACAACTACCCATTATCATCCCTAACCAGTTTCGCGGCTCCGCGGCCCGGCCCGCGCCCGCACGTTACAAGCAGGGGGGACGGAATCATGGAATTGAATCCCGGTCACACCGCCTGGATGCTGACGGCCTCTGCCTTGGTGTTGCTCATGACACCGGGGCTGGCCTTCTTCTACGGGGGCCTCGTCCGCGCCAGAAACGTCATAAGCACGCTCATGTACAGCTTCATGGCCATGGCCGTCGTGAGCATCGTATGGGTCCTGTGGGGCTACAGCCTCGCATTCGGCGAAGGCAGCGCGTTCATAGGCGACCTGAGCTTCTTCGGCTTGTCGGGCATCGACATCAATGACATGGAAGACAACGGCATCCCCACGCTGCTATTCGTCATTTTCCAGATGATGTTCGCCATCATCACCCCGGCCCTCATCACGGGAGCCTTCGTCGAGCGCTTCAAATTCACGACCTACCTCATCTTCCTCGTCGTATGGGTCACCATCGTCTACGCCCCGGTAGCCCACTGGGTGTGGGCCCCGGAAGGCTGGCTCTTCAAAGACGGCGCTCTCGACTTTGCGGGCGGCACCGTCGTCCACATAAACGCCGGTGTCGCGGCGGTTGCCGCCGCCGTCCTCGTCGGAAAGAGGCGCGATCCCGGCGCTGAACCCCACAACGTGCCATACGTCATACTCGGCGCGGCCCTGCTCTGGTTCGGATGGTTCGGCTTCAACGCCGGCTCAGGCCTGGCGGCTAATGGTCAGGACGTAAACGCCTTCCTCGTCACCAACACGGCCGCCGCCGCCGCGGCCCTCACGTGGGGCGTCATCTCCCAGATACAGACCGGCCGCATGAGCGCCGTCGGCGTGGCGTCGGGAGCCGTCGCGGGCCTCGTCGCCATCACTCCCGCCTCCGGGTTCGTCGGCGTCTACGGCGCGCTCGCAATAGGCGCGGGAGCGGGTCTGCTCTGCTACATCGCCGTCTACCTTCGCACCAAGGTAGCGGTCGACGACGCGCTGGAAGTCTTCGCCGTCCACGGCGTCGGCGGCATCTGGGGCGCATTCGCCACCGGCATCTTCGCCGCAGCGGCCATAGGCGGCACGGCCGGCCTCATAGACGGCAACGCCGGGCAGCTTGTCACCCAGGTGATCGCGATCGTCGCCACCATGGCCTACTCATTCGTCGTCACGCTCATCATCCTCAAGGTGCTCGACATCATCCCGGGGCTCGGGATCAGGGTCTCCAACGACGACGAGGACATCGGCCTCGACCTCTCCGCCCACGGCGAGAGGGCATTCGTCAGCGACGGCGCCGACTAACCTTCAACCATGCGCCATTCATACGCAAACAGCCAACCCCTCGTAGGGGCGATTCGCGAATCGCCCCTACACGTGCCCCGCACTCGACACGAATCCCCTCTCCCGTCGTGGGAGAGGGCTGGAGCCTGCCCCGTACTCGATACGGGGGTGAGGGTTCCGCAACAGCGAACACTCCTGAGAACTGAGGTGAAATTCCAATGCTGAAGATAGAAGCAATCGTCCGACCCGAGAGAATCCACTCCGTTACCGATGCCTTGGAGCAGGCCGGATGCGGCGGATTCCACTACCTGAACGTAACCGGACAGGGAAAGCAGAGGGGTGTCGAGGTCTTCACCGGCAGAGGGTCGCAGATGGTCCGCGCCGCCGGCTCCAAGACCCTCGTCGTCACCATCATCCCCGACGACCTCAAGGACGCCGCCGTCAACGCCATCATCGAGGCCGCCAGAAGCCCCGACGGCGGACGCATCGGCGACGGCAAGATCATCATTACGCCCGTCGCAGACGTCATCCGCGTCCGCACCGGCGAACACGGCGAGGCCGCCATCTAGCCAATCACGCCCTCGACCCAGACCCACCACCGCCTCCGTCCAATCCACCGTAAGGGCGACCCTCGTGGTCGCCCTTCGCATTACCCCCTCTCCCGTTCGCGGGAGGGAAGCCTGCCCCGTACTCGATACGGGGGATGGGGTGAGGGTGATTGCCGACCTACGTCAGTCCCTTCCCACAACGCTCACAACGTGAGGTTGCTGTTTCCGCAACTCGCCGCCTGGGGTAAATGTCACAAAGAGTAGCCAACCGTCACTTTGGTTTGTTTGTGAATCGAGAACCAGTGACAAATATCGAAACCGCCGAAGCCAGCCCACCAACAATGATTGTTGCACCTGGCCCAGGGTGCCCCTCTCGAATAGTATAGAGCGCTGCTGCTATCAGGAGTAAGGCGACCACGAACCCGGCAATCATTCCAGCGATACTTCGGAAGGTATCACGGTTCGAGGCTTTAGATTCAAGCTTGCGACGATGCGTAGACTCAGCTACAAAGTTGTCGAAGATTAGCTTTGCTGAGCCTGGAACGATTCGCTCGTATCCTTCAAGCACCTCTGGCGGTGGGACGGGGCCAATCGTTAGCTCGTGGAATTCAGCCTTGCGTAGAACCGGCTCCTCGCCTTCAGGCCGTCTCTCCATCTCCTGCGACATCTTTTGTCTCCAAGTCGACAAGCACCTCAATTCCGTGCGCCGCCTCGAACTTGAGCATCGAGACCCTCAGGTCCTTAACGACAATCGACCAATCTCTCGCCATGGCCTCAGCCACCGCCTCCGGCGAAGAGTCTCGGCATTCCCGCACGGGCATGTGTCCAAACACATCGAACGCACGGGCCATTCCTTCGATGAACGAAGGTCTGTACCGGTCCAAGATGTCGCTGTGTGCCCGGGTTTTGGTGGTCATAATGATCCCATGTGCTTGATTAGTCGCTCTTGTATACATCGTAGCACCAAGAAGTGCAAGGCGCATCAACCCGTAGCAACTGGGGAATTCCCTTCGTTGGCTCGCGGCTCATTTGAGTAGAAGACGCCCTGATAGAGTTCGGCTGTCGAAATGATGCTTATGCCTATGCTGTCGTTGGTCAATTCTTCAAGGCGCTGAACCACGGCGGGGCTGCCGTGAAGAGCGTGGATTACCCAGTCGGTATCTACGAGATAGCGCATTCGGGCCTAGCGCTCTTGCTCCTGCTTTGTGCCGGACAGCCGGGCTTGGTAGATATCCCGTATGAGTTCATCGGGATCGTGCGCGCCCTTCCAGCGGCCGGCGGTCCCCCTCAACGCTTTGAGGCCGCGCTTGGCGCGCGATGTCCGCGACTCGACCTCGACGCTTACGGACAGGTCTGCGCCTTCCTCGATGTTGAGCGGCTTCAAGGGGACGATCGCGCCCTTGGAGTACGTCGCTTTCACACCGCTAATCATGGGGTTGCCTCCGGGTCCGTTTTGGCTAATGGCTGCCGCCGCTCCATTATCGCACACTTGGCTCCCGCGCTCCCGCACCCCCGTTCATGCTGAGCCTGTCGAAGCATGAGCCTGCCTAACCCCCATCCCCCATTTGACGAACACGAACATATAATCTATCATGTACTCTACATCACCCGCGAGAACGATGCCGTCAGAAACACCCAATGTCCGATTTTGTCCGCCAATGTCCGTCAAAAAATACCCTCCGTCCAGCGTAACTTTGACACTTATCCCTCCAGCGAACCGCCCAAAAGAGCAGAATCAAGATACACAAACCCCTTGTCTACTGGGAACAAATGTCCTGTGCCGTAGTTGGTGGCGTATCGACCGCCTGATCCATCAGAACTCCAACGGAAGGTGAGACATAGCCACGCTTTCAAAAATCGAATGGACTGATGCTACCTGGAATCCCGTCACCGGCTGCACCAAGATAACTCGAGGGTGTGACAACTGTTACGCGGAGCGCTTTGCTGAGCGCTTTCGTGGGACCCCCGGTCATCCGTATGAGCCGGGTTTCGACCTTACCCTTCGTCCTGAGCGAATATCCCAGCCTCTCTCGTGGAAACGACCGCGGACGATCTTTGTGAATTCCATGAGCGACCTCTTCCACAAGGAAGTCCCAACGGATTTCATTGATGAAGTGTTCGAGACCATGGAGACGGCTGATTGGCACGTATTCCAGGTGCTCACGAAGCGCAGCCCCATCATGCGCGACTACTTGCGCCGCCGATACGGACCACGCCTTGCTCCACGGCATATCTGGTGCGGCGTGTCCGTCGAGGACAACAAAGCCACCGCGAGAATCCGGCATCTTCAAGACGCGCCGATTACGACCCGGTTCCTCTCCATAGAACCACTCCTCGGGCCTGTCGGAGATATTGATATCGAGGGGGTATCCTGGGTCATCGTCGGTGGCGAAAGCGGACCGAACGCTCGTCCCATGAAACGTGAGTGGGCCATCGAAGTTCGAGATCTCTGCGAACGGGAGGGAGTCCCCTTCTTCTTCAAGCAGTGGGGAGGAGTGTTCAAGAAGAAGACCGGACGAATTCTCGACGGCAGGACGTGGGACGAGATGCCCCAGCCCGCGAGCGCGTAGCTACCCAACAATCTCTCCCCCCGCCGGGGGGAGAGACACAGAGAGGGGGCACGGCCCACAGCGGAAATGCAACAAAATGCAACGCTATGCAACAAAAATTCAAAGAACGCCGCCACTCCCTCCGCGCCCCCAGCACCCAGCACCTAGCCCCCGGAACCTTTCCGGCTCAGAAACTCATCGAACCCCTCGCGCACCGGCGGCGGCTTCAGCGCGTCCTCCTGCGCCTCCAGCTCGTTCGCCTGCATCTCCCGCCACGAAGCCCCCACGTCCTGGATCATCAGCTCCTTGATCCCCTTCACGATGCGCGGGTCGTTCGCCGCGATGGCCCGCGCGATCTCCATCGCCTTCGGCATCAGCAGGTCCGGCGCGACGAGGTGGTTCAGCAGCCCGATCTCCATCGCCTCGCGGGCCTTCACCACGCGCCCGGTGAACAGCAGCTCCTTCGCCTTCGGCCACCCGATCTGCATCGGAAGGTTCCACGTCGAGTTCACCCGCCCGTACGCCGCCGCCAAGAACCTGAAGCTCGCGCGTTCCGACCCGACCCGGATATCCATGCTCGCCGCGATAACCGCGCCCCCGCCGTACGCCAGACCGTTGATCGCCCCAATGGTCGGCTTCGAGCACGTCGCCAGGTGCCACATATGCCGCGCCCGGTCGGGGTCTCCGTCCTGCGAACCCGACTCCTCCGCGATCCTCGCCATCTCCTTGATGTCCGCCCCCGCCGAGAACGCCCGCTCCCCCGCCCCCGTCACGACGATCGCCGCGATGGAGTCGTCATCCTCCAGCTCGCTGACCGCCGCGTCGATCTCCCGGTACATCGCCCGGTTCAGCGCGTTCAGCACCCTCGGCCGGTTCATGGTGATCGTCCCGACCCCGCCATCCCTCTCCAAAACGATAAACTCATACGACACGATTCATACTCCTCTATTTCTCAACTGTCATACCGACGAGGTTCCTCCCCCTCTCCCGTTCGCGGGAGAGGGTTGGGGTGAGGGTGAAGGCCCCTTTTTCTGCCATGTGCCTCACTCCCCACTCTCTCCCCCTCTGCGATCTCCGTGCCCTCTGTGGTGAACCTCAAACGCCCCCCGCCACACCTCATACGGATTCTTCCTATTCTCCATCGGAAAATACACCCTCTTCCCCAGCCGGTGCGACTCATGCACGGCCATGATCATCTCCAACGAGGCCCTGCCGTCCTTCCCGCTTGAGCTGAACACCACGTCCCGGTCCTCATCCACCGCCTGAATAAGCTCGTGCACGATTATCTTGTTGCTCAGCGCCGTCGAGGACACCCCACGCTCCCGCTGCTCCCGCTCCCACTCCTCGATGACGACCGGCATCCACTCGTTCTTCGACCCCGGCACCCACCTGCTGTGCGGATAGACGAACATGTTGCCCGACGGCGAGTTCCGCACCGATATGATGCCCCGCGTCCCGTACGCCTCGAACCCGAACAGGCTGCTGCTCCCGTCGGGCGGCATCTCGACCGGCTGCGACTCGAACGACGCCGTCACCCCGTTCTCGAAGGCGTACGTCGCGTACACTCCGTTCCCCGCGATCAGCCCGATCTCCTCGTCCCCTTCCCGGATATCCTCGACCGTCACGTCCCTCCCGTCCTGCGTGACACGCCCGCTCGCCCACACGACATCCGAGCCCGCCACGTACCTCATGCTGTCCATCATGTGCGTGCCCAGCACCATCAGGTCCTGCGCCCCGGAACGATGGTCGCACTTCCCCTGGCCGCGCAGCGACTGCAACTCCCCAATAGCCCCGCGTTCCACCATCGCCTTCGCCCTCTGCTCATACGGGTTCGCCCGTCGATGCGCCACCGCCACTCGCGTCCCCGCACGCTCGCACGCCTCCAGCATGGCGTCCGCATCCGCCAACGTCCGCGCAAACGGCTTCTCGCAGAAGACCCCCTTCACCCCTGCGTCGGTCGCCGCAATCACCATCTCCGCGCGAGAATCCGGCCATCGTGGACACACCGCTACGAAGTCGAGCCGCTCCCGTTCCAGCATCTCGCGGTAGTCGGCGTACAGCGACCGCGCCCCCGTGCGAGCGCCCGCGTCACGCAGCCCGTCCGGGTCGTCGTCCGCAACCGCCACGAAGTCCACCCCCGGCGTCCCAACGAACGCCGTGTCCAGCCCGTGACCCCAGTTCCCCCGTCCAGTCCTCCCAATCGCCCCCGCTCGATACTGCGCCATATTTCCCTCCAAACGCCTCTTTCGTCACTTCCAAACAATACCGTCACACATAACCCCGAACCCTGTCATTCCGAACGCAGCGCAGCGAAGTGAGGAATCTAGAGTCCTCGCCGGCCACGACTCACCCCCAAAGCAATATCCATTACTTCTCCCCTCTGCGCTCTCCGCGCCCTCTGCGGTGAGACCTTCCCCATTCTACGATGATAAGATACCGCCGACACGCCAACACACGGAGGATTCCATGCGCATCATCATAGCCGGCTGCGAGTACTCGGGCACAACGACGCTGTCCCAGACCTTCGGAGAGTGGGGCGCGGCAAACATGGAGGGCGGCAGGTGGGGCCCCAACGAGTACCACGACCACTGGAAGCTGCCCCACGTCGCCAACTTCTCCCCGCCCGCGCCCGATGAGGTCGCCAACGTCGTCGCGTGCTACCCCGACGCCAGGGACGGCGACTACACCCGCACCGGCCTCTCCCACGAGGAGCAGGCCCAGATCATGGCGCTCTCCCCCAAGCTCAAGGAGATGCTCCAACGCTACCACCTCCAGTACCACCTGCACCCCTCCTTCTACGCGCAGGACGACCACATCATGGTGGGAGCGCACATCGACGAGGGCATCCTCGGCCCCATCTACTTCGGCTACGGCGGAGGCGGCCAGTACGCCGACCGACGGCCCTCCATGCGCCACTACGAAGAGCAGATACTCGACGTTGCGCCCGACACCATCCTCGTGCTGGTCACCGCATCCGCAGAGGCCATTCGCCAACGCATGAAGGACAACCCCCACCTCGAGGGGGCACTCCAGGACTCCGATGTCGAGCGCGTCCTAGAACGCCACGAGGAGGAGTACGCCGACTCGCTGCTTCTGCACAAGACACGCCTCGATACGACCTCTACCACCATCCAGGAGTCCACTGACGAGATCATCGAGAGGATCACCTCGCTCATGCCCGAGAAGGACAGGCAGCGGATAAAGGGAGGCAGTTGATGAATCCCCGCAAGCTTGGACGCTCCGACGTTACCGTCACCCCTCTCGGACTCGGCACCGGCAACTGGGGCCGCGAGATCGACGAGGACGCCTCGTGGCGCGTCATGGACTACGCCGTCGAGCGCGGCATCACCTTCTTCGACTCAGGAGAGGTCTACGGCGGAGGCCAGTCCCACGCCGGGCGCAAGAGGCTTTACGGCACCGACGACGTTCGCGAGACGACCACCGAAATGAGCTCGTCCGAACTGATCATCGGACGCTGGATGCGCGCCCGCGGGTGCCGCGACGAGATCACCCTCTGCACCAAGGTCGGCACCGGCAACGACCCCGAAAACATCGGGGTGGCCCTCGCCGCCAGCCTGGACCGGCTTGGTGTCGACAGCGTTGACATGTACAAGCTCCACAACCCCGACGACACACCCATAGCCGAGACCCTCGCCGCCATGTCCGAAGAGGTCGCCGCCGGCCGAACGCGCGCCATCGGGTGCAGCAACTTCTCCTCCGAGCAGCTAAGCGAGGCCCTCGAAGCCAGCGCCGCGAACGGTCTGAGCCGCTTCGACGTCATACAGCCCCCGTACAGCCTAGCCCTCCCCGACGCCGACGAGGACATCTTCCCCATCTGCGAGCGCGAGCAAATCGCCGTGACCTCATACAGCCCCCTTGGCGCGGGCTTCCTCACAGGCAAGTACACGCCAGACCGCTCCCAGTTCCCGGAGGGTTCCCGCTACCACATCGTGCCCGCCCACGCCGACATCTACTTCTCCGACCGGAACTTCCAGGTCATCGGCCTCCTCCGCGAGCAGGCAGAACGCTCCGGCACGACGATGGTCCGCCTCGCCCTTGCTTGGGCGATGCGACACCCCGCCGTCACGTCCATACTCGTCGGCGCGCGCAACCCCGAGCAGATCGACAACGCTCTCGCCGCACTCGACATCGCCATCGACGACGACCTCTGGACCACGATGCGGAACTGGCCTGCTTGAACGCCCTAACCCCCTATGCTAACCTAGCTGCAGGTCGGGGTGTGGCGCAGCTTGGTAGCGCACCTGCATGGGGTGCAGGGGGTCGCTGGTTCGAATCCAGTCACCCCGACCACTAGACCCTCGCAATCACACATTGCCCTTTCCGTGCTTCGCTTCAACCAGTCCTCACAGTTATTCACGCACCCCGCACCCGTCTTTCCCGCGAAGGCGGGAATCCATAGGACGCATCCGCTAAAATATGGAGCCATCGAAACAAATCGCTAGAACACAAACCCCTTCCCTGGAAACATCGAAATGACCATTAGACCAAAGGGCATCGTCTTCGATGCCGACGACGTCCCCGCCCTCGCGGAATTCTGGCATCGCGCGACCGGCTACGAGGTCAAGGACTCCGGTAGGTGGTTCGCTCACCTCATCCCTGAGGGAATAGCCCTCAAACACATCCTCATCATCAAGGTCCCCGAGGGAAAGACCGCCAAGAACAGGTGCCACATCGACTTCGACACGGATGACCGTGTGGCCGAAGTCGAACGCCTTGTATCAGTCGGTGCGACCAAAGTTGCCGATCACACCTTGCATGGGTTCACATGGACCGTCATGCAGGACCCCGAAGGGAACGAGTTCTGCGTTTCAGACGGATAATACCCGCCCTAGCCAAACACCCATGCCCTCCAACAACAAACAAGAATGGAACGACAGCGCCCTTGAGCCGGTCAAGAAACGGTTCGGTGAGCGGCGCGACCGCTTCGAGACCGACTCCGGCATCGAGGTCGATACCGTCTACACCCCCGAAGACCTCAAGGAGTTCGACTACGCCGACGCCCTCGGATACCCCGGCGAGTACCCCTACACCCGCGGCGTCCAGCCCAACATGTACCGCGGACGCGTGTGGACGATGCGGCAGTACTCCGGCTTCGCCTCGCCGGAGGAGTCGAACGCCCGGTACCGCTACCTCCTCGAACAGGGACAGACCGGCCTCAGCGTAGCCTTCGATCTCCCGACGCAGACCGGCTACGACTCCGACCACCCCCTCGCGACCGGCGAAGTAGGGCGCGCCGGCGTTCCCATATCCAGCCTCGCCGACATGGAGGTGCTCTTCGAGGGCATCCCACTCGACAAGGTCAGCACCTCCATGACCATCAACGCCACGGCCTCCATTCTCCTAGCGCTCTACATCGCCGTCGGCAAGAAGCAGGGCGTCGACCCCTCGCAGCTCAACGGCACCCTCCAGAACGACATCCTCAAGGAGTACATCGCGCGCGGGACCCACATCTACCCGCCCAGGCACTCCATGCGCCTCGTCACCGACGTGTTCAAGTATTGCTCCGAGCACGTGCCAAGCTGGAACACCATCAGCATCAGCGGCTACCACATGCGGGAGGCCGGGGCCACCGCCGTCCAGGAGCTGGCCTTCACCTTCTCCAACGGCATCGCCTACGTGCAGGCCGCCATAGATTCAGGTCTCGAGGTCGACGGCTTCGCCTCGCGCCTGTCCTTCTTCTTCGCCGCCCAGAACAACCTCCTCGAAGAGGTCGCCAAGTTCCGCGCCGCCAGGCGAATGTGGGCCCAGATCATGCGCGAGCGCTTCCATGCCCGCGACTCGCGCTCATGGAGGCTCCGCTTCCACACCCAGACTGCGGGCGTCACCCTCACGGCCCAGCAGCCCGACAACAACGTCATCCGCACGACCGTGCAGGCGCTCGCCGCCGTGCTAGGCGGCACCCAGTCGCTCCACGTCAACTCACGCGACGAGGCCCTCGGCCTCCCCACAGAGCAGTCGGCCCAGATCTCCCTCCGCACTCAGCAGATACTCGCCCACGAGAGCGGCGTCACCGACACCGTAGACCCCCTGGCCGGCTCGTACTACGTCGAGAGCCTCACCGATAGCTTGGAAGAGGCCGCATTCGACTACATCGCCGAGATTGACCGCCAGGGCGGGGCTGTGACCGCCCTGGAGTCCGGCTACCAGACCGACGAGATTCACGAGAGCGCTTTCAAGCTCCAGCGCGAGATCGAAGAGGAGGACCGCGTCGTCGTCGGCGTGAACAAGTTCACCACCGAGACGCCTCCCATCCAGCAGTTCCAGCGCATCGACCCCGAGGCCGTCCGCAAGCAGATCGAGCGAGTCCAGCGAGTCCGCCACGAGCGTGACGAGTCCGCGACGGCCGCCGCGCTACAGCGCCTGCGGGCAGTCGCCGTCGGTACCGACAACACCGTCCCCGCCATCCTCGATTGCGTCGAGTCCTACGCCACCGTAGGCGAGATCGCAGACGTATTCCGCAGCGTATTCGGCGAGCAGAGATAACGCCCGGTTATACACCTACACCCAATATCTCTCGCCTCGGCTGGGGAGAGGTACGCCACCCAAAATCTCTCCCCCGCCGGGCTGACAGGGATAGGGCAACGTGCGATGAATCGTCAATGCTGACCGACATACCTCCTCTCCCTCGGAGGCTGTCTCATTGCTTTGGTATGGGGCATGGTGGGTTGGGTGAGGGACGCAGTCAGATGGCGGATGGCATGAACAAAATGGCGAAGGTGGCGGAGACGGCGCCGGTGAGGGTGGGTGGCGGCGCTCAGGCAGGGCGTCTGTTGGCGCAGCGGACCTGCCCCAGCGGGCGACCTTGGGCTGACCCCAGACCTCCACACCGCGTGGAGGCTCTTGAGGTTGAACGCGGTGGCCAGCAGGCGCGATTCCGACACTACGCGGCTGCGGCCTCTGAGCAGGAAGCGCCCGGCGCCGTGCCACTCTTTGAGCAGGCCAAAGACCGGCGCTGGTGTTGAGCAGGGCCGCGTCCTCGTCGATCAGGTTCGTGTGGTTCGGCCCCTCTTCCTCCCAGGCCTCGGCGTCAAGCCCGTCCACGAACGCCGCCGCGAATCTGACAGGTTGGTCTACGGGGATCGGATCATCCAGCGTCGGCGGCATCAGTCAAGCCTGTTGCCGACTGAAGGGTCTCACAGGTATCGCCATTACTTCACTACAAGCTTTCCCGCCACCTCACCTTGCTCCTCTACACGACAGCATACGTCCGTAAGAGCTGTTTTTGAGACACCCTCCTTGAGGGGGCTGACAGGGGTAGGTAAAACGGATTTGTAGCTATGATCCGGCCCCGTCTCTCTGTCATTCCGAGCGTAGCGAGGAATCTAAAATCCATAACCGCAAGACCGGACAGCCAGCGCCGTGCTTCTATCGTGACCAAGAGCGAAAACAGCGTAAGAACTCCCTATGTCAGCTTTACGTTAGGACAGACACTTTAGATTCTTCGACTCCGCTACGCTCCGCTCAGGATGACAGAGCCAGGTTGCTTTCTGGTCAATGGAGAGTGGAGCGATAGGCAAATACATACCCCTGTCAGCCTTGAGGGGGAGAGGGGGTTACGCTAATTTTTCCCTTCGCAGGAATGACGCCTATACAGATGTCTCCATAGCGGGGGACTCACTCGAAGGTCTTCAGGTACTCGTGGGAGACGGATAGCGGGCGGAAACCCATGGCGGCGTACATGCGCTTTGGCGTGTCGGCGGGGTCGGTTTCGAGGGCGACAGGGCCAGCGCCACTTGCTCGGACATCGGCCACGCAGTGGTGGACGAGGGCGGTCGCGAGGCCTCGACGGCGATAGTCGGGGTGGGTGTAGAGGTCGTCGAGGACTCCTACCCCTTCGGTGCTCGTCCATGAACAGAAGAAGGCTCTCGGCGCTCGTTCGGCGTATGCGACCCAGTACCGGACGGGTAGGGAAACCGACCGAAGAGCGGCGATACGTTGGGCTTGCGCTTCCGATTCACGGTCGTTGGCGGTAGGCGGCGGCGTGCTACTGTCGAACTCCCGGTCCGCCGTGGCTATGAGACCGTAGTAAGCCTGCCAGTCGGCGTCGGTCTCGACGAGGCGAATCTCGTAGGGTTTCGGCGTGCCGCGCAGTTCGCCGGTCAACACCATGACGAGCGAGTCGGTGCGCTGGTAGCCTTCCATGAGCAGCCACGCCTCGAACTCCACCGGCGTATCGCGGTCGACGTAGAAGTAGCGATGTCCAAATCCCTCGAACTCGACTTCTACACGTTCGCTCAGGCGGGCGATCTCCTCGGGGGTCGATGCGGTCACCTGCTCGACGTGGTTGGCGTAGTACTTATCGGGAATCGAGCGATTTCTTACGAAGACCGCGCCCTCTGCTTCGAAGCGTTCATCGCCGGGGTAGGAGGGGAAGTCGTCAATCGCCCGGTCGACGCGGGTCGCGAGATTGTCGCTAGTCATCGTCGAGGACCGCGGTTGCGGTGATCTCGACGTTCAGACCCGGCTCGGCAAGCGCAGAGATCTCAACGTAGGCGTTGGTGGGCCAGAGTCCCTTGAAATAGTGCTCCCATATCTCTATCTGCTCGCCCTCGATGGGCCACATGGTACGCATGTCGGTGGAGTATGTGGTCATGGCGACGATATTGGAAGCGGTACCGCCCATGGCCTCGACGATGCGCACGATGCGGTCGAGCGTGACGCGGAGCTGGTCGAAGACGGGGCCGCCATCGGCGTCGGAGTTCCGGGCCGTGCAGCCGGAGAGGTAGAGGGTGTTGCCCGCGCGAATCGAGCGGATATAGGTCGGGCCGGCGGGGTAGATGTCTTCGTGGTTGTTTCGGGTGATTTTCACTGGTGGCTCCTTGCAGGGAGTTTACCAGAAGGGACTCAGTCCAACTGGGCGGACATTTCCCTGATGGCCCATAGGTGTCGGGATGGGTCGTAGGAGGTGCGAACGAAGCAAGCGTCGCCGAAGGCGAAGCGCACGACGCCGGGGTGCGGGGAGACACCTACTATGCAGCACATAGCGGCGTTGAGGATGCCGCCGTGGGCCACCACGAGTGTCGAGGGAAGGCCGCGTCTGACGATGCTCTGCAACGCCCTTGCTCCACGGCCAAGCAGGTCCCAGCCGCTCTCACCCTCGCCGGTGGAGGGGACGTGGGGTTGAAAGGGGTTGTCGAGTTCGGGTTTGGGGTAACGTTCCTTCGCCACGTCGAAGGGTAGTCCTGCCAAGGGGCCGTTGTCGCGCTCCATCCAGTCGGGGTCGTACTCGATGGGAACGTCCAGGACCTCGCCGACGATCAGGGCACTCTCGGCGGCGCGGACGAGGGTGCTGGCGACGATCAGGTCGAAGGTGACGCCGCTTTGCTTCCAGTGCTCGGCGCGGGACATTACCTGGGCGCGTCCGACGTCGGTGAGGGGCGAGTCGTATCTACCCTCGTGCACCATCTCGTCGTCGGCGCGGGAGCGGCCATGCCGCATCAGGGTGATTTGTATGGGGTTGGTCACGTTGGGTTTCTCCTAAAGGGGTCAGGACGGCGGTGAGTGCTATTACCGATTCCAAATGATTTTGACAGCTCATTTAAGAAACCCTCACCCTAGCCCTCTCCCACGACGGGAGAGGGGATAGGGGCATCTCAGTTTGGCTACAATACTCAAATGTTATCGGCCCAAGTTTCTATTCCTCTCGGGCCAGAACAATTAAGGCGAATTTCACGTCGCCGAAGTTTTCCCGCATGAATGGGTTGATGAATCCTCCCGGGACTTCCCTGCCGGGAATATCAAGAACGGCGGAAATGCTGAGGCCGGTATCGGCCACCGCTTGCAGGTAGTCGTCGCGGGTGTGCGGTTCGTTGGGGAGGTGATAGGTCACGTCGTGTTCGACGAACTGCGTTGGCATACCGGCGGAGATGAAGTCGGGATGCACGTCGGTGATGAGCAGATGGCCACCGGGGGCCAGGGCACGATAGAACTCATTGACAGATCCCCTGAGGTCGGGAATATGGCAGAGAGTCAGGGCACATACGACCAGGTCAAATGAGGTTGATGGGACAGAAAGACCACCTTCGATTGGCGAATGTATGAACTGTATCGGAAGTCCCTCATCGTTTGCGGCGCGTCTGGCAACCGAGAGCATTTCCGAATTGGGATCGAGGGCAGTGACCTTCCACCCGTTTCGCGCGAGCTTCAGGGTGAGCCGACCCGTTCCCGCTCCGACATCGAGGGCGGTCTCGCCTTTCAGACCGTCGAGCATGTCCAACGAATACAGCTCTTCCGTGGCTATGAGGGTGTTCCACTTGGTGTCGTAGAACTTGGACCAGCGAGAGTAGCCCTCCATGACGCCGAGCTTGACGGGCTCTTGCCGTGCGTCCGGATGAGCGATGGGCCTCATTTGGTGGCCTTGATGGAGAAGAGCTGGGGGAAGGAGTCGTTGCGTTCAGGGAACCGCCACGAGCCGTCTTCGTGTTTGGTCATGCTCGGGAAGGCGTGGTAGAAGGAAACAGGGAACTCGTGGAGGTACTCGATGGTGAGGCCGGACTGGGCCAGGGCGGTCACAATCTCGCCGAGACTGTGCTGCCACTCGTACACGGGACTGGTGATTATCTCTGAGCCTGCGTAGGTATGGTGGTTCCCTTCAAAGAAGAACTCGTTGTGAAAGTAGCTGTATGTAGGGAGCATGTCGCCCTTGTCGGACTCTTCGAAGATGCCCATGAAGGGGTGTCCATCGAGGATGTAGAACGTGCCGCCCGGTCGGAGGAAGCGGTGGACGACCGTGGCCCACTTGTCGAGGTCGGGCAGCCAGCACAAGACGCCCTGAGACGTGAAGACGATGTCGAATTCTTCGTCCAGCACGTCGGGCAGGTCGTATACGTTGGAGCGAATGAAGCGCGTGCCGGAGCCGATCTCGTCGTTCAGGGAGCGGGCGAGGTCTATGGCGGTTTCGGAGAAGTCGACGCCGGTGGCCTTCGCGCCGAGGCGCGACCATGACATGGTGTCCATCCCGAAGTGGCATTGGAGGTGGAGGAGCGTCTTGCCGGAGACGTCGCCGACCTCACGGCGCTCGATGTCGGTGAGGGTTATCCGGCCCTCCTTGAAGCCCTCCACGTCGTAGAAGGCGGAGGCGGCGTGTACGGGGGTGCGCTCGTTCCAGTTGGTGCGGTTGGCTGCGAGGCGTTTATCCATGATGGATATATTGTGGATGAGTGTGCGGTGGGAAGTCAAAAGCGGGGGATTTACCGCTGAGGGTGCGGAGGACGCGGAGGGCGCATTTTGAATTCCCGCCTACGGAGACCTTTGCATAACCTAACATTCGGGCGAAAGGCGGAGGTTAGGCTCCTCCTGAACAAGGGAGACACCTTGCAGAACTGGGCCCTTCACCCTCACCCTAGCCCTCTCCCTCAAGGGAGAGGGGATTACGCAATGGTCTCCCTTCGCGGGAATGACGCGAGATCGGTGGTACTTTCCCCTACGTGACGACGTTGTTGGGGTTGCCTTCGAGGAAGGCGATGACGTTGGAGACGGCGCCTTCGTTGAGGAGCTCGATGCCTTCCGGGGTCTGGTCGGCGAGGTGGGGCGTCAGGACGACCTGATCGCAAGTTAGGATGGGGTGGTCGGCCGGGAGCGGCTCTTGGGCGAAGACGTCGAGGCCCGCGCCGGCGAGGTGTCCCGATTGGAGGGCGTCTACGAGGGCGGTGTCGTCGACAAGCTCGCCGCGTCCGCCGTTGATGAGGAGCGCGCCGGGTTTCATCAACGCAAGCTCACGAGCGCCGATGATGTTATGGCTGTCGGGGCTGAGGCGGACGTGAAGGCTGACAACATCGGACTCTTTCAGGAGCCGGTCGAGCTCAACGAACTCGACACCCATATCCTGAGCCCGTTCGAGTGACGGGTTGTAGGTCCACGCAAGGCATTTCATGCCGAGTGCGTTGGCGATGCGGGCGACCTCGCGTCCGACGTTGCCGGCGCCGACGATGCCGATGGTCTTGCCCTGGAGCATGATATTTTGCATGAGGGTCCAGCGTCCTGCCTTGAGCTCGATGGTCTGGAAGGCGGCGCGCTTTGCGGCGGCGAACATGAGGCCGATGACGTGTTCCGCAACGACGGGGGCGGTGCGCCCGGGCTGGTTGCTGACGACGACGCCGAGCTCGCGGGCGACCTCGATGTCGATCATGTCGACGCCAATGGAGCAGGTGGCGATCATCCGCAGGCTCGGCAGGGCGCGGAGGGCCTCGGCGGGCCACTTGACGGCGCCGCGGGTGTTAATGATGACGTGGGCGTCCCGCGCCCGTTCGAGCTGCTCTTCCATGCTCGAAGGACGGTCGAGGTAGAGGTCGACGTCGCCGTAGGGCTCGAGGCGGTCGAGGTGCGGCGATCCCTGGATCTGCGGCGGGTCGTCGCCGGGAACGACGAATTTTTTGCGCGTGTCTGTCATGGTGTTCGCAGCGGTATCAATTGGCCGCCGTCAACTCCTCGAACACCCGCTCCCATTCGCTGGGATCGCCTTGGCCTATTCCGGCACGGTAGACGATTACACCGTTTGCGTCGATGGCTACCTTGGTTGACTGGCTTGTCACATTGAAGTCACTGATCATGGAACCGCCCGGCGTAGCCACCTCTCCCGGGTGGCCGCTTCCGCTTTGGGAGTCAGAAAGGGTCTCCAATGACTCATTGAAAGCGACGGCGTAGAAGTTAACCTCGTCCTCAAACGCGGGATAGACTGTGCTCAGGCCCCGCAACGCGGAGCGACAGTCCGGTCACCAGGTCGCGTGGAAGAGAATGAAGACCGGTTTCCCCTCAGCCACGAGATTGGCGGAGTTGACCTGTCGGTCTCCAGTGAGCGCCAACATGTATTCGGGGGCCTGATCCCCAACGCGGTGTCCAATCTTGACGGTGGCCGGGGCCTGTGTCGCGGCAGGTGGAGGAGGCGCTGAGGTGGCCGCCGGTGGCGGAGGTGGCGCGGATGTGGAGGCGGATGAGGTTGTGTCGGAGGATTGCGATTCCGTGGAAGGCTCGGAGTCGCCTCCACAAGCGGCGGCGAGGAGTAATGAGAGTGCCGCGACCGCAAAGATGACCGATCGAAGGATGATTGTAGGTTTCATGTCGATGCCCCCGGTCCTTCTGGATACCGGCCTTCGCCGGTATGACGATTGTGTAGTGTTCTCCTATTGAGCGCCGTTGGCCAGCTGTTGGAAGACGTTTGTCCACTCGGACGCGCCGCCCCTTCCGAAGCCGGTTCGGTAGATGATTACGCCGTTCGCGTCGATGGCTACCTTCGTGGACTGCTGGGTGACTCTGAAGTTCCTGATCATGTTTCCCGCAGCCCTAGCCACGGTACCTGCGTGACCGCTCTCATTTTGGTAGCCCTGCAGGTCGCTCAGGGACTCGTTGAAGGCCACAGCGTAGAGGTCCACCTTGTCCTTGAAGGGCGGGTAGACTTCGGTCAGGCCCCGCAACGCGGAGCGACAGTCCGGTCACCATGTTGCGTGGAACAGGATGAAGACGGGCTTCCCCTGCGCGACGAGGTCGGTCGAGCTGACCTGTCGGTTCTGCGGAAGGTTGAGCACGTAGTCGGGCGCGAGATTGCCGACGTTGGTGCCCTCCTCGGCTGTGACGGGCGGTCGCGTAGATTCAGGTACGGGTGTCGCGGTCGGGGGCACTGAGGTCGCGGTCGGTGGGACTGGTGTGGGCGTCGCGGTCGGCGGCACGGGCGTCGGTGTTGATGTGGGCACGGGCGTTGCGGTCGCAGGCGCCGGAGTCGGTGTATTCGTGGGTGTGGGCGTCGACGTTGAGGTTGGCGTGCGAGTAGGCCTCGGGGTGAACGTTGGAATGAACGTCGCCGTCGCAGTCGGGGTTGGGGTAGGGGTAGGCTCGGCTGTGGCCTGTACACCTGATGTCGTGGCGGGTACAACCGTCAAAGGAACGGGTGTGAACGTTGCCGTGGGAATGGGTGTGTCGGTCGGAGCCGGGACCGGAGTGGAGGTAGAAGTCGGGGCCGGAATCGGAGTGGAAGTGGATGTAGGAGAGGGTGGCGTCGTCGGGGTTGCGGTCGGCGGCTCGGTCGCGGTGGGCTCAGGCGTGGGAGGGGTTGTCGGGCTTGGGACCGGCGTCGAGGTCGGCGGCTGAGGGGTCGGTTCGATGGTTGCCGTGGGTACGGCGGTGTTGGTTGGGGCCGGTGAAGGCGCTGCGGCCGGGACGGACTGAGCGAGAGGGGCCGTCGGTTCGGCGGCGCTCTCATCGGGCGCGGTGTCGGATTCGCCACCACAGGAAATGGCGGCAAGCATCGCGTAGGCCAACAGCCCGTAGACTGATATTTGGGTCAATCGCCTCATTGGTTCCCGTCGTTAGCGTTACAGTACCATCCAATTATACCGAAGGGACGAGGCAAAAGTGAAAAGTTGGTAAACAGGGCGTGGGCTTCGGAACCTCGTTCAATCCAATAGGTGCTTCGATAGGAGAGTTGCCTCTAGGCCTAGAACCTTCTGGATTCCGGCCTCCGCCGGAATGACGGAAGGGGGACGCTTCTTTCTATTGTCACGAGCGTGGCGGCAGAGGGAGTTGAAGCGCCAATGGGTGGTTCACCTACACCATTGAAGGCGGTTCAATGACGGCTTGGAAGGAATCGGGGAGTCACCTATAATACGCCGCGCAAACGAGACAACTTCCGCGCGGATGAGGTGATGTCAAATGAGCAGCGTACCCGAATCGAAGGTGCAGGTGATGCCGCCGCGTATTCTGCTGGGGCCGGGGCCGAGCAATACGAGTCCGCGTGTACTCCAGGCGATGATGTCGCCGATGATCGGGTATGCCGACCCGGAATTCATGGTCGTATTGGACGAGGTGTCGGAGCTGCTGCGGTTGGTATTCCAGACTGAAGAGGGGCTCGCCATAGCGCTGCCGGGAACGGGGAGCGCGGGTATGCAGGCGGGCCTGAACAGCCTGCTCGAACCGGGCGACACGGTGGTGATCTGCTCGTGCGGGTACTTCGGGGAGCGGATGGCGGACATGGCCGAGCGGCTCGGCGCCAACGCCGTCGTGCTGCGCGGCGAGTGGGGAAAGCCGTTCCCTGCGGAGATGCTGGAGGAGGAGCTCGCCCGGCACGATTCGGTGAAGATGGTCTCGGTGGTGCACGCGGAGACCTCGACCGGCGTGCTGCAGCCGTTGGATGAGATTGCCCGGCTTGCGAGGGCGCATGGCGCTCTGCTCATGGTGGACGCGGTGACCTCGCTGGGCGGAAGCGAGTTCGCGTTCGACGAGACGGGGATCGACTACGCCTACTCGTGCAGTCAGAAATGCCTCGGCGCGCCGCCGGGGATCTGTCCGGTCGCGATCGGCCCGCGGGCGCTGGAGGTGATTGACTCGCGAACGACGAAGCCGCCTTCGTGGTACCTCGATCTCGGTCTCATCGCCAAGTACTGGGGGCCGGAGCACGTGTACCACCACACCGCGCCGGTGAGTATGATACTGGGGCTGCGCGAGGCGCTGCGGATCGTGCTGGAAGAGGGTCTCGATAACAGGGTGGCGCGTCACCAACGGAACTCGGCGGCGCTTCGGGCTGGTGTCGAGGCGCTCGGTCTCGGCTTCCTGGTGCCGGAGCCGTACCGGCTTGATCAGATCACGGCGGTGAATATCCCTGACGGGGTCGACGATGCGACGGTGCGGCAGCGTCTGCTGCGGGAGCATACGATCGAGATCGGAAAGGGCTTCGGGCCTTTCGATGGGAACGTGTGGCGGATCGGGCTGATGGGCGAGTCGAGCAAGGCGGAGTACATCTTGGCGCTGCTGTCGAGTCTGGAGGGTATCTTGCCGGACGAGGGATATGAGGTCGCGCAGGGCGCGGCTGTGTCGGCAGCGAGCAGGTATCTGTCGAATGCCACGTAGGGGGATTCACCGCAGAGGGCGCGGAGAACACAGAGGGGGCGGACTTTTGACCCTCACCCCAGCCCCCGTATCGGGGTACGGGGCAGGCTCTCTCCCGCGAACGGGAGAGGGGGTTCCGATGGGATTAGTCAATAATACTAGGCAGAGGGGAATCGATGTCGAGATTTGATGAACAGGTAGCGATAGTGACGGGGTCGGGCGAGGGGCTTGGGTTTGGAATCGCGCAGAGGCTTGGAAGCGAAGGGGCGAGGATTGCCATCGTCGACATGAACGCCGAGGTGGCGGAGCAGGCGTCGCAGGCGCTGGCTGAGCAGGGGGTGGACTCGGAGGTCGTGCTCGGCGACGTGGGGGACGACGAGACGGCGCAGCAGGCGGTCAGGCAAGCCATCGAACGGTGGGGACGGATCGACATCCTGGTGAATAACGCGGGGGTCGCGGGTCACTCGGCGAGCGTGTGGGAGCTTCCGCTCGAGGAGATGGACCGGGTGTACCGGACGAACCTGCGGGGTGTGTTCGCGTTCTGCCACTACGTCATACCACACATGATCGAGAGGGACTATGGCCGGATCATCAATATCGCGTCCATTGCTGGCAAGGAGGGCAACCCGAAGGCGGTGCCCTACTCGGCGACGAAGGCGGGCGTAATCGGTCTGACAAAGTCAGTCGGCAAGGAGCTGGCAACGACGGGCATTCGCGTGAACTGCATCACCCCGGCGGTGGTGCGGACTCGCATCCTGGAACAGCTCACTCAAGAGCACATCGACTACATGATCTCGAAGATACCAATGGGGCGCACCGGGGAGGTGGCGGAGGTGGCGGCGCTGGTCGCGTGGCTGGCGTCGGAGGAGTGCTCGTTCAGCACGGGCGCGGTGTTCGACATCAGCGGCGGACGGGCGACGTACTAGGACATGCGGGGACGAGAAGGTTGAACACGAAACCCGAAAACAGTCCATTCACTCCTGGCAGCCCGGTGCCAATCGAGTTGTTCGTTGGGCGACAGCAGCAGTTGGAACTGGTAGCCCGATATATCGATCAGGCCGCATCAGGCAGGCAGCAGAATGTCTTTCTGAGTGGTGACCGGGGCATCGGGAAGAGTTCGTTCGCGTCCTATCTTCGTCAGATTGCTATCAGCCGGAACAACATGCTCGGGATCCACACATATCTCGGCGGTGTCACGTCTCTGGAAGAGCTCGTCCGGCACGTGCTAGAAGAAATCCTGAGGGAATCACGCCAGCAAGACTGGTTCGAGCGAATTGTGGAACTGTTCGGGGACCGGATTAAGCAGATCGGACTCTTCGGAGTGTCCGTCACCTTTGACGCGCGAAGAGAGGAGTTGACCGGCCTTGCAAGAAACTTCCCGGATGCGCTTGGCAATCTCGTAGCGACCATTTCGGAGAATCGCTCAGGTTTACTCATCATCCTCGATGACATCAACGGTCTTGCCGACACACCGGAATTTGCGAACTGGTACAAGTCATTCGCCGACAGCGTAGCCACACACTTCGGGCCTTTCCCAGTGCTGGTAATGGTCAGCGGCACGGTCGAGAAGAAGGATGCATTGGCCGCAGCTCAACCCTCTCTGATGAGAGTATTCCAGACTGTTGATATTCCCAGACTAACGAATGAGGAAGTCCGGGATTTCTTTGTGAAGGCGTTTGCCGAAGCAGGAATGGCGATTGAAGACGCCGCCTTGAATAATATGGTTACTCACTCCAGCGGTCTCCCAATACTAATGCAGGAAATCGGAGATTCGGTGTTTTGGAGTACTGCCAGTGGCGTAGTACGAGTCAGGGACGCTGCGGAAGGTCTAGTACTAGCGGCCCAGAGTGTAGGAACCAAGTATCTTGATCCGGCCTTTTATCGCGCTGTTCGCAGTACTCGTTATAGGTCAATCGTCCGAAAGATGACCCCTGGGACATCTCTTTCGGAGTTTACAAGGAGCGAAGTGATGAACCGCCTGGACGACGAAGAGAAAAAGGTCTTCGACAATCTGCTTCGCCGGCTTCGAGAACTGGGTATAGTCGAACAGGACGTAGAGGCCGGACGTGGAGCATATAGATTCGTCAATGAGCTCTATCCCTTGTATATATTCCTCGAGTCCGCCAATATCCGAACTGTAGAGGGTTAAACCTAGCGGGCCGACGGAGTCAAGTAACTTGAGCAACCCAACTATGCAGGGCCTGTACCCCATACTTGCGACGCCGTTTGACGGGGCGGACCGGATCGACGAGGAGGACCTGCGGCGTGAGGTGGACTTCGTCATCGAGAACGGGGTGCATGGTGTTGGGTTCGCGTTTGCGAGCGAGGTGGTGAAGCTGTCGGAGGCGGAGCGCGACGTGGCGACGCGGACGGTGGTGGAGCAGGCTGGAGGACGGGTACCCGTGGTGGTGAACACGGGAGCGCCCAGCACGGCGGTGACTATCCAGTACAGCAGACGGGCCGAGGAACTCGGGGCGGACGCCTCTATGGTTACGCCGCCGGTGGGTGTGTCGGCCGAGGTCACGAAGGAGTATTACCGACGCGTGTCGGACGCTACGACGATACCGATATTCATCCAGGACGTGCCCACGGCGGCGGTGTCGCCCGCGCTGGCGGGAGAGATGGCCCGCGAGATTGAGGGCGTGCAGTACATCAAGGCGGAGAATCCGCCGACGCCCGCGAGCATTGCGGGGTTCGTGAAGGAGGGCGGCGACGCGCTGACGGTCTTCGGGGGCGCGGGCGGCGCGTTCTTCGTGGAGGAGATGCGTCGCGGGTCGGTCGGGATCATGCCGCACGCGGCGTTGCCCGACCTGTTCCGCTCGGTGTGGGACCTGTTCCAGTCGGGTGACGAGGCAGGGGCCGTGGCAGAGTTCAACCACATGACGCCGCTTCTGCGGGTGATGACGCAGGGGGCGGGGCCGTCGTCGCTGCACCTCGTGAAGGAGACGCTGCGGCTGCGAGGGGTGTTCACGTCGGTGAACGTGCGGCATCCCGACACGCCGCCGAGCGAGTTCACGTACCGCGAGCTGCGGGAGGCTGTGGAGTCGGCGGGGCTGGTTGTGTAGTTACGTTGCCAGTTCCGGTTTCTTCGCCCCGTGTATCGACGGATCGCTTGCCAGCAGTTGACGCAGCCGGACTACGGCGGCGACGGCATCTTCGCCCAGTCCGAGCAGGTCTTGAACGATGCGACGGTCAAGCTCTGTACGGACCGGATCGACGGTGCAAAGGTGGAAGGACTCGAACTTCCGGTCGCTGAAGTCGCGCCAGATGGCCTGCGCCGCGTCCAACTGCCATGCGCGGAGCTTACGAACGTCGAGTGTGGACATGGTTTCGAGCATTCCCTTGTTGCCTCTGCCTATACCATCTTGAGTTCTATTTGCATGATTTGAGTGAAGCATAAGACCGAACGTAGAGTTGCACCAAAGGCCCAATGCAATTTCTTGATGTGAACGTATGATTGGGTCAGTGTCTTGGAAAGTTATGGTATGCCACGAGGACATTCCCAATGTACGGACGCTAGTACGCGTCGTCATTATTCGTTGAGCGTTGTATCGGATATCACATGTCATATGAAGGTTGCCGGACTGAGACCAAATTGGCTCGTATGCGAGGCCCGGTTTGGGTACTAGTACCGGTTCCATATGTATTTGACAAATATAAGAAGTAGGTTAGTATTGTGTGTGATCCTATAGGGAGGACATACGAAGACATGCCTGCTCTCAAGTACAAGGTGGAGTTGAATGAGTCGGAACGGACACATCTCAAAGAGATAGCCAGTCGTGGGGAGACTTCGGCCCGTAAGGTCAAGCGAGCGCTGGTGTTGCTTAAGGCAGACGAAGGTTTGATCGACCGTGACATCGCCAGCGGACTAATGATAAGCACATCCACGGTCGGACGTGTGCGCACGCGGTTTGTGGAGGAGGGACTCGACAGCGCGCTCAATGAACGCACTCGACCGGGACAGAAGCGCAAGTTGGACGGCAAACAGGAAGCGCATCTGATAGCCATTGCGTGCAGCGATGCACCCGATGGACACGCGGACTGGACGCTGCAACTAATTGCCGACAAGGTGGTGGCGATGGGGTTTGCCGAGAGCATCTCCCTCGAGACGGTGCGCCAGATACTAAAAAAAACGAACTCAAACCGTGGAAGAAGAAGGAGTGGTGCATCCCCGAGGTGAGCGGAGAGTTCGTGGCTCGAATGGAGGACGTGCTGGACCTGTACCATCAAGACTACGACCCGGACCATCCCGTGGTCTGCTTCGACGAGACATCCAAGCAGTTGGTGGCTGATAAGAGGCCCGCTATCAGGGCCAAGCCGGGTCGGGTGGAACGATATGACTACGAGTACAAGCGAAACGGGACACGAAACCTGTTCATGTTCTGTGAGCCGAAAGCTGGTTGGAGGCATGTCGAGGTGACCGAGCAACGCACTGCTGTGGACTTCGCTCATCAGATGAGATGGCTGGTTGATGAGGCATATCCTCACACCGAGACGATACGGCTGGTGCTGGACAATCTCAACACTCACAAGCTGGGTTCGTTGTACGATACCTTCAAGCCAGCCGAAGCACGACGCATCGCCAAGCGCTTGGAGTTCCATTACACTCCGGTACACGGCAGTTGGCTGAATATGGCTGAGATAGAGTTGAGCGTCTTGAGCAACCAGTGTCTCAACCGTCGAATCAGCGACGAGGCGGTACTGAAGCGAGAGGTCTTGGCGCTGGAACGTGAACGCAATGAGGCTGTCGCCATCATTGACTGGCGCTTCTCCACTCAGGACGCTCGCACTAAACTTCAACATATCTATCCATCATATACAGATTGAACCGGTACTAGCCTTGCGTTTGGTTCAGCTAACAGGCCTTGGTGAACCAACGAGTTGAGGCTCCAAATTGCAGGAAACTGTGCTTGCCCATCCCATCCATGATACCCGTCGAATACTCCGAGGGAACCACGGATTCTTCGATGTTGCGGGCCCACATTGCACACGTCCCTCATCGGCGCGACGGGGATGCGGGCAACTGACCTTGTACCATCGGCAGCCCACATCTCGCCTCTTTCGAGGGCGGCCGCGAACTGGGCCGTCGCGCCATTCCTCCACCGGGCGGCCTTCCATGAGTCCGCGCCAAGGGGACCGCGCATGATCTCGCCCCACTGCTCGCCGCCCACCATGACCGGACTGCCACCAACCGGCGGCCCATCCGATCCATGCACTGGGGTTGAGGCAGCGGCGTTCACCGCATTAGCTATAGCTAGTGCATCCGTCTCGCGGTACGCCGCATGCCAGAGGTTAACGAACACCCCCCGTCCCGAAGGGCTCTCGTCCTCTCTCAGTCTTCGAGCGACAACCAGCGCCTCCGCTATGCTGGTGTCGTAGGACAGGGAGCGAAGTCCGGGGTCGTGTGAGGATACAACAAACTCGACCTCGTACTTGGATGTCAGCATTTGACGAATGCCGCGCCACGACTCGCCGAATAGAGCGGTAACCGGCAGCACGAGGGCGAGGCGTCCATCAGGCTTGACCATGCGGTCGGCCAAGACAGTGAACGACGCGCCATGTCCCGCCGTCTGATTCGCGGGAGTTCCTCGCAAAAGCTCTGACGTGCGTCGCGCGATAGCCCTCTGGGATTCCGGGTCACCTTCCGGCGCAGACAGCACCCGGACCAACGCCTCACCCTTGCCTCCGTCACTTCCCCGCCTCGTGAAAGGGGGATTTACGATAACGAGATCGGCCAGGGGACGCTGAACTATGTCACCATTCCCATTCTTCGCTCCTACCTGTTCCTCGGAGCCGGAGAAGAAAGCCTGGGCCTGGGGCGCTTTCAGCCAGTCCAGGGAGCCGAGTTGGATGTCACCCGAGGACTCCATTCGCAGGAACAGCGTATGCAGCTGCATTTGGGCGAATCTCACCGTAGGAGACATGGCCGCAAGGGTTGCGGCGGTCAAGTGAATGGCGGCCTGCACCACGTCGGCCCCGAACAGGACGCGCTCGACCAGCGCCTGATGGAGGCGGTTGACTTCCGTTGTCGAAACATCGGAAGCAGCGTAGTTTTGGAATATCTGACGGTAGGCGGCCATGAGGAGGGTTCCCGTTCCACAGGCCGGATCGACGACGCTCATTTCTCTCAGCGCATCGACGTTGGTCCAATCGACATTCGGCCACCTGTCCGGCGAAAGCGCCAGGCCCGCCAAAATGGTCGACGCCGGTATGCTCGTATAGTAGGCCGCCAGCAGCTTCCTGTCCGTGATCAGACGGTTAAATATCATCCCCGCCAGGTCATGCCGCCCAACGGCCCCCATGCCCAACAACCGCTCGGCGGTTCGAGCGCACTCTTCCAATACACCAGAGGCCTCGACAGAGGAGAGTTCTTCCACCACGTCTTTAGCCATAACAAATATCGGATAGTAGTCGACTTCAAGGATTGATTCCCAGAGTTTGAGCAGTACTGAGCGCGAATAGATTCCCCCAGTGCGTGCAGCGTTTACAGGCTGATATGCCTCCTGTTCGCGGGCGAGTCTCTCCTGGAACACCATGGCGTTGATGATTACGAGCGCGGCCATGTGCGCCACTTCATCGCCGGGCGGAGCGCGAAAGACATTCGCAACTCGGGCAAGCGTGCCGGGGGCGACATAGAGCTTTGAGCCCGCGCGGCGCGCTCCCTCATCGAGAACGTTGACGGTCTCTTCCAAGTCGCCGGACGGCGGAGTCGCTAAGGTGACGGCATTCCCCAACTCGGACACAGTCCCGGAGAGCTTCGGCCCCGTCGTACCGTCGCTGCGCCACTCCTGCCATTCAAGGGCAGCGGCCTCCATGCGCTCAAACAGATGCTGCTGATCCACCGTGCGGAGTCGAGCGGGCGCCGTTACCGCAAAGACGTTTTGCACCTTCTCACCGTCTATTTCCATATCGAGGCGAGACAGCGCATCGGCATCCACGGTACGGGCAGGTTCGAGCTCGATTTCGAGAATGACGGGAGCGGCTTGTGGGAGTCGAACGATAATGTCAGGTCGCTTCCCGTCCAGCAACGTCTCCGCGACAGCAGAAAAGCCAAGTCGATCCCGGAAGATTCGGGCCAGCGTGTCGTTGATGACCGATTCATGACTGCGGTCACTGCCGGTTTGGGTCGTCATGGCGCTCGCCGTTCGAGTCGGGGGATTTGGAGTTCGGCGGCGAGGTCGTCGAGGTATTCTACGACTTCGCGGTGGAGGGGGATGCCGTTTGCGCGGCGGTCCTGCTCGTGTTCGTACTCGGAGAGGCCGGCGTAGAATACGCGGTCGTGGCCGGGGGCGGGCTCGGCCTCACGAAGGGCCTTCAGGACGCCGTCCATGTTGTCCTTGAACTCGTCGAGGTCGGTGAAGGCCTCGATGTTGAAGGCGGCGAAGACGTGCTCGCCGCCGAGCTCTCCGGACAGCATTGTGGGGCGCTGGCCGGCCATGAGGGTGCTCATAATCATGACCATCATGGCGATGCCGTATGCCTTGTGTGAGCCGAGCTCGCGCGTTCCGGCGAAGGGGAGCATGGGCGGGTTGTCGGTGTCGGGCGGGTCGATCTCGTCCATGTTCGGCGTGCCGTCGTCGTCAGCGAGCCAACCGGGCAGGAGCTTGACGCCCATGCGCTGGGCGAGCCTGATCTTGTTCTGGGCGACGCCCGTCATGGCGGCGTCGAAGACGAAGGGGGCCTCGTTGCGGGCGGGTGCGGCAAAGCCTATCGGGTTCGTGCCGAGCATCCCCTTGGCGGCGAAGGTGGGGACCATGCGCGAACCGCCGGTGGTCATGACGAGTCCGAGCATATCCTGGCGGGCGGCGGTCATGGCGTGGACGCCGAGCGCGCCGGAGTGTCCGGCGTTGATGAGTGAGACGTAGCCGACGCCGACGTTCTTGGCCTTTTCGACGGCGAGGTCCATGGCGGTGCGTCCGAGGATGATGGCGAGGCCCTGGTCGGCGTCGATGACCGCTGTGGCGGGGGTCTCTCGAATGACGCGCCACTGGGGGTCGGCCTTGATGCGGCCGTCGCCGTAGCGCTCGACGTAGACCTTGACCATGTTGGAGACGCCGTGGCTCTCGACGCCCCATAGGTCGGCTGTGACGAGGGTCTCGACGGCGGCATCGACGTTGTGGGGCGGCTCGCCCATCTTGGCGAAGATGGCAGAGAGGGTGCGCCGGAGGGACTCGTGGGGTATGCGGACCTGGTCTTGGGCGGGTACTTTGAATCGTTCGAGCATGGGTTTTCCAGTGTCTCTGACCGGTTGGAGTTGGAGGATGGCGCAGGCGATTATACAGGATGCGGGGGACGGGGCTGTTGGGGGAAGGCCCCCTCTGTGTGTCTCTCCCCGGCGGGGGGCTGACAGGGGTAGGCATTGACTATCGCCCCACTCTCCATCGATGAGAAAGCAACTCAGTCACTGTCATTCTGAGCGCAGCGGAGCGGAGTCGAAGAATCTAAAATGTCGGTCTCAAGGTAAAGCCGACCTGGAGAGTTCTCACGCTGTTTTCCACTATTGGTCATAACATAGACGTGGCACTGGCTGACCGGTCTTGTGGTGATGGACTTTAGATTCCTCGCTGCGCTCGGAATGACAGGGAGGCGGGGCTGGATCATAGCTACAATTCCGTTTTGCCTACCCCTGTCAGCCCGGCGGGGGAGAGATTCTTGTGGTGGCATATACTCACTCTTGGCAGGGAACCCCCTCTCTGTATCTCGCCCCCGGCGGGGGAGAGATTGCGTGCAGCTGTGGGCATCACCCTCACCCCAGCCCTCTCCCGCGAACGGGAGAGGGGGTATGTTGGTCAGCCCCGGCGGGGACTGTGAGTGTGTGTGTAACACTCAGCAAAATCGGACTCCACGGGAATTGCTATAGGCGACTTCATCGCCAGCGGATGACGGCGCCGAGGATGTCGGTGTCGCCCCGGTCGAGGCGGGCGTAGACGTCGGGGAGGTCGTGCCAGTTGAACTCGTGGGTGATCATAGGGTCGATGGGCAGACTGCCGTTGGCGATGAGGCGGGAGGTGAGCTTCATGGAGTTCATGCGATTCCAGCGAAGTTCGGTTGGGCGGAAGCCGAGCGAGGCGCGGAGGGTGTAGCGGGTGGTCATGTAGGGGTGGCCGACGGGGTTGAAGGTGGGGGAGTCGGTATGCCTGGCGACGACGACAACGTTGCCGTCCTGCCGGACGATGTTGAGGGAGGTCTTAATGGCGGGCCAGGCGGATGCGGTCTCGAGGACGAGATCGGCGCCGCGACCGTCGAAGAAGTCGATGACGCGCTCGGTGAAGCCCTCTTCCGCGGGGTCGATGACGAGGTCGGCGCGCATGGCGTTGGCGACCTCTCTCCGGCTCTCGCTGAAGTCGATTCCGACGGTGCGGAAGCCGAACGCGGAGCAGAAAGCGAGGGCTGAGAGGCCGATGACGCCGAGGCCGACGATGGCGACGTTCTCGCCGGGCCGAGGTTCACCGTGTCGGAGGCCGAGCTGGCCGACTCCGAGGATGTTGAGGAAGACGCCGCGCTCGTCGCTCACCTCGTCGGGGAGCCTGAGGGCGTCACGTGCCGGGGTCGCGGCGTACTCCTTGTGGGTTCCGGCACAGAAGACGTGGTCTCCAACGTGGAAGTCGTCGACACCCGACCCCACCTCGACGACGTCGCCGACCATAGAGTAGCCGTTCTCGAGCGGGCCTTCGGGGAAGCGCACGCCGCCGTGGAGCCACTCGCCGTCCTCGTCTACGGGGATGTAGCGGTAGACGCGGATTTCGGTGCCGGTGCTGACGGCGGTGACGTTCGCGCGGACGAGCAGGCCGTCAGGCGGGCACGCAGGGATGTCAACGTCGTCGAAGCTCGCCTGTCGGGGGCCGGTCACGACCAGTCGTTTCAATGTATGCCTCCGGTGCGGTGGGTGTCGTGCATTATAGCGAGTCGGGGGATGGAGATTCACCGCAGAGGGCGCGGGGGGGGCGCAGAGGGAAAGAGAAGGGGTAGGTGGTCACCCTCACCCCAGCCCTCTCCCACGACGGGAGAGGGGGTTGCACGAGGGTCTCTCCCGTCACCCTGGATACCGGCCTCGTATCGGAGTACAGGGCAAGCTCTTCGCCGGTATGACGTTTAGAGATGGGATGGAGGGTCAGTGACGTTCGTTGGAAGTCAGGTATTGGTCGATCTGGGCGTTGACGGTGCGCTCATCCCGCCTCTCTTCTTCATTGGTTACGATGCATCCCGATACATCCAACACCCGCAGTAGTTCGGGTATTGCGGTGATCTCGTTGGAGCGTTCGTCCACTTTGGTCTGACCGAGAATCAGACGATTGGCCGATGCCCAGGCGTTGACCATGTGAATAGCGGACTTGCCTATGAACCTGTCGTGAGAACGGCGAATTGTCTTACCGTCTATGGCGACAATCTGCCCTTCGACCACATCACTGACAGCTCGTACCCAGTCTATGAAGCAGTTCTCGAACTGCTCAGCGTCCAATCGAGCGAAGACTCTTCCGAACGTGTCATGGGATGGAATCCCGTTAGGCAGGTCTAGCAACTTGCTGAACCACTCCTTCTTTGACTTGCCGAACAGTTCGACGTCCGCCCATGAATCCGCGCCACCTATGACCGCGCAGATGGCGATGACAACGATATCGATCAGGTTGTGGTGCTTGGTGCGATCAATCCGAGGGTATTTCAACTTTGCAAAGTGTTCAATCAGCGAGACTGCGGGGGTCCTTCCATAAGGCCTCTCCAATCATGGGTTTGGCCTATAGTCTAAACTACTTCTTATACAATGATTTAGGTGCGATTGCCCTGGTCCGATCCCCACCCTCCGTGCACGTCCAACCGAATTTAGGATACCCTTTGAGATCGAATCCATGGTGGCCATAGGAGTGTGCCGATGACCGATGTCGGTGAATTCAATCTTGAGACCCTGTTCTCGTCCCGTGTCCCGGAGCCCGCGCAGGCGCGCGTCATCAACCGCGCGAAGTACGACTTCGCGATCGCCTATCCCGATCCTGAGACGGTGCCGACCGAGACGCTCGCGGAGTGCCTCAGAGACGCCGTCGCGGAGGAGGGTCGCGAGCTTGCCATCTACCCGCACGACCAGGGGTACCCGCCCCTTCGAGAGTACGTTGCCGGCAAGCTGGGGCGCGACCGCGGAATCGAGGTGGGGGCCGACGACATCCTCCTCGCCGACGGCTCCAGCCAGCCGAACCACATCCTCATCGAGGCCCTGATCGACCCGGGCGACGTGGTCTTCACCGAGGACTACGTGTACAGCGGGACCCTGCGGCAGCTCCAACGCTTTCGGGCGGACATTCGCGGCGTCGAATGCGACGACGACGGGATGCTCCCCGACGCCCTCGAAGCCGCCATCGTCGCTGCCAAGGACGAGGGTAGCAACCCGAAGCTCATATACACCATTCCGACGTTTCAGAACCCGCAGGGGTGGACGATGACGTTGGAGCGACGTAAGGCCATGCTCGACGTGGCCCGCAGGCAGGGCGTCGCCATCGTCGAGGACGACTGCTACGTCGACCTTCGCATCGAGGGCGAGAACGTGCCGTCCATCGCATCGCTCGACGGGGACGGCATCGTGAGCTACGTCGGTTCGTTCTCGAAGATAACAGGACCCGGCATGAGGATCGGGTACGTCGCCGCATCCGACGAGATGATGCAGCGGCTCAGGCCCATCAAGAGCGGCGGGGGCGTGAACCAGTTCGCCTCGTGGGCCATCCACCGGTTCGCCGAGCGACACCTCGAAGACCACATTCGCAAGATCAACGGCGTCCAGCGTGTGAAGCGCGACGCCATGCTCTCCGCTCTCGGCGAGAACTTCGGCTCGGAGGCCACGTGGAGCAGGCCCGACGGCGGCCTCTATACCTGGCTAGAGCTGCCCGAAGGAGGCGATTTCGTCGACGCACAGGACTCCGCGTGGGAAGCTGAGGTTGGCTACCAGGCCGGACCGATCTTCCGTCCCGACGGGGTCTCGGCGAGGAACTATGCCCGACTGTGCTACGGCTACAACACGCCGGAGGAGATCCGCGAGGGCATCGCGCGGCTGGCCGACGTCCTCACCCGCGAAGGGCACCTGTCGACGTAGGAGACCTTTGCAGAACTCGCCACACGGCATGTTAGAACAACCGCCACTCAAGCTTAGCATCCCCCAATCTGGATACCGGCCTTCGCCGGTATGACGGTTATTCATAGGTCTTTATTGAATGAAGATCCTGGGCATCGAGACATCCTGCGACGAGACGGCTGCCGCCGTCATCGAGGACGGGCGGACGATCCACTCGAATGTCGTCGCGACCCAGATCGAGATGCACGCCGAGTACGGCGGCATCGTCCCGGAACTTGCCTCGCGGCAGCACATGCTCACGTTCAACGCCGTGGTCAGAGAGGCCCTGGAGCAGGCGACCATGGAACTGCGCGACCTCGATGGAATCGCGGTCACTTACGGTCCGGGCCTTGCGGGCGCCCTCCTCGTCGGAGTGAACTCTGCGAAGGGTCTCGCCTTAGCCGAGGAGAAGCCGCTGGTGGGCATCAATCACCTCGAAGGGCACATCTACGCGGCGTGGCTGGAGGACATTCCCGATCCCGCAAGCGATCCGGGATTCCCCCTGCTCTGCCTCATCGCTTCGGGCGGACACACCGACCTGGTGCTCATGCGCGACCATGGCCGATACGAGCTCGTGGGGCGAACACGGGACGATGCCGCGGGGGAGGCGTTCGATAAAGCCGCTCGCGTCCTGGGGCTCGGATTCCCCGGAGGCCCCGCGATCCAGAAGATGTCCGAGCGCCCGCACGGGGCCGAGAAGCGGTTCCCCCGTCCCAACGTCAAGAACTCCCTCGACTTCAGCTTCAGTGGACTCAAGACCGCCATGCTCCACCGAGCGCAGGAAAAGGGATGGTACCCGCCGGGCGAAGACGAAATCGACGAGTCGGAGCTGGCCGGAGTCGCGGCGGCTTTTCAGGAGGCCGTCGTCGACAGCATCGTCACCCGCTGCGTTGCCGCCGCCAAGACCTACCGGGTAGCCGGGATCGTGCTCGGAGGGGGTGTCGCCGCCAACAGTCTCTTGCGCAAGGAGGCCGTGGTCCGCTCACCCGTGCCCGTCATCGTCCCTCGTCCCGTCCTCTGCACCGACAACGGCGCAATGATCGGGGCAGCAGCCTGGCACCACCTCCGCGACGCCTTGCAATACGGATGGGACCTCGACGTCGTCCCCACACTCCGGCTGGGGTAGGGCTAAATCTGCGAGGGTGGCCTTCGTAAATCGTCATTCCGGCCTTGAGCCGGAATCCACAATCACTAAGCGCCTCGACAATTGCGGCCATGCTTGACTTCCTTACGAAAGTCTTCCAGTTGCCCCTAAAGCTGCTCGGCAAGCTCGTAGCCTGGCGTTGGAGGGAGTCCCGCTCGGTCTGACGGCCCCGTTCCTGATCCTGGTAGGCGTGGCCGCCTCCATCGCAATCAGGCCACTGCTTGGCGATGCGAAGAACGTTGCATTGGCCGAGGACTTCGCAGGGGCAGTCATCATCTTGGGCGTCTTCGCCGTCGTGACGCTCCGGTTCCGGCGATGGCAGAGCGGCAGTCTCTACTGACGTAGCCCTGAAGAGGCGGCTCTACCCCGGCGCAAAGAACGTCGCGCGGGACGACGGATCGTCGTCATCTTCGTCCGAACGCGCGCCTCGCGCCTTGGCCTCGAACAGCCGGTTGGCGAACGCATACACAAGCTCAGGGGGCACCGATCGGTGGACGTTCATCGTCATCTGCGACCCCCCGGCGCTGACGGCAATCTGGAAGAGAGGGGGGGTGTTGAGACGGTCCCAGACGAGGTACGCGCCCATGAGGAGCAACACACCCGCCGCGACAAGGTCCAGAACCGGGCGGTCCCATATGCTCCAGACCAAGATCGCGGCGATGATCGAGAGGATGCCCCAAACGTACCCGCCGACCCCGCCCGTGCGCTCCGTGCCGACCCGCACGGCGATGATATCCGCAAGCCAAATGAACACCGCTTCGCGAGCGCGTCCGTCATCGGCAAGATGGATGAGCCGGCGGTCGGTCAGCACGAGCATGTCGGTCGCCGCGCCACGCCGCCGCTTCGGATCGTCGGAAAGGCTCAGCGTCGTCTCGGCCCGTTCACCGTCCAGAAGATCCACGTCCGCAAACGCCGTCTGCTCCAAGTCGATCTGTTCGCTGAGAACGGCCATGCCTCCGCCCATGTCGTGCATTGTCACGCGCCATTCGATGGTACCACGCCCCCGCCCGATCTCCAACCCGCACGGGGCTGCTCGACATCCATGCATACCTACTCAGCGCTCTCTGCGGTAAGTGGCCCATTTCGTTCCATCCCTTGCCGATGCCCAAGCAACGGCCATATCATATGCCGCACCCCACGCTGAGGAGGACGGCCTCACCTGATGGCTCGCAAGAAGATCGCCGCGATCGTCACGACATTCTTCCCCGGCTCCCACGCCGACCTGCTGGTGTCGCGGTTCGTGAAGGGGTTTCCGACGCCTTCGCGGCTCATCGAGTCGAAGGTGAACATCGTCTCGATGTACATGGAGCAGCTCCACCCCCTGGACGTTGGCGTCGAGTTCGCCCGCGAGCATGGGATCGAGTTGTTCCCCAGCATCCGGTCGGCGCTGACCCTGCGGCAGCCGATGCGTGGGCCATGGCCGACGGCGCCGGGCTGGGAGATCGGCGAGCTCGCGGTCGACGGCGTCATCATCATCGCCGAGCACGGCGACTACTCTCCCAACGAGCGCGGACGTCAGATGTACCCACGCCGGCACTTCTTCGAGCAGGTCTGCGGGATGATCGGGCTGTCCGGGCGATCCATACCTGTCTTCAGCGACAAGCATCTCGCGTACTCGTGGGACGACGCGCGCTGGATGTACGACCGTGCCGTCGAGCTTGGCATCCCGTTCATGGCGGGATCGTCCTTGCCCGTCACCGGGCGCACGCCGTGGTTCGAGCACGAGGTTGGTGAGCAGATCGACGAGGCGCTGGTGCTGGGCCACTTCAACCCCTATCCGAACGGGCTCGACTCGTACGGCTTCCACGGGTTGGAGGCCCTTCAATGCATGGTCGAGCGCAGGATCGGCGGGGAGACGGGAATCGCTGCCGTCCGGTGCCTTGAGGGACGCGCGGTGTGGGAAGCCGCCGAGCAGAGACTGTGGCCAAGAGACCTCGCCGCCGAGGCGGAGTCGCGCATCACGGAGGTCGAGCCGGGCCGGATGGAGGATAACTGCGTTCGTCCCACCCTGTTCCAGCTGGAGTACGCCGACGGCTTTCGCGCCACGACGCTGATGCTCGACCGGCACGTGCGGGGCTTCGCGTACGCCGCGCGGCTGAACGGCGAGACCGTCAGCACCGGCTTCCACACCGGCGACACGACCATTCGGGAGTCCTTCGGCGCGCAGGGCCTCGCCATTCACGAGATGTTCCTGACCGGCCGTCCGCAGTATCCAGTCGAGCGCAGCCTGCTGACGACAGGCGCACACGCCGCCCTCATGGACTCCCGCTACCACGGCGGCGTTAGGATCGAGACGCCCTGGCTGAATTTTTCCTATATGCCGCCTGCCAGGTAGTCGTCTCTCCAAACCGTACTCGCTGGCCCTTACTCCCCTTCTCGGCGCATCTCGCCGGTCGTGATCTCGAACGGCAGGTCCCTGTCCTCGTATCGGGCGAGGATGAACAGAAGGTCGGAGAGCCGGTTGACGTACCGCAGGACGTTGTCGTTCCGAGGCGGCTCGGTCTCCGAGAGAGCTACGATCCGGCGTTCGGCGTCCCGCGTGAGCGTGCGGGCCAGGTCGATGGCCCCCGACGCCGCTGACGCTCCGGGAACGATGAAGCTCGACGGCAGGTCGATCTCGTCGTCAAGAGCGTCGATCCACCTCTCCAACCGCTCGACCATCCCCTCGGTGACCGGCGAGAAGTTCTCAATCAGCAGGTCGTAGTGCTCGGGGTCCACGGCCACCTCGGTCGCCACGGTGAACATGTCGTGCTGGCACCGCAACAGGATGTCCTTGACCCGCTTGTCGGACGACAACGCCCGCGCCATCCCCATGGCGGATATGGCCGTGTCGATCGCGCCGTAGGCCTCGGTCCGCGGCCCAGCCTTCGACGCCCGGCCGCCGAACAGAAGCCCCGTCGTCCCGTCGTCGCCGCTTTTGGTGTAAAGCTTCATTTACGCCCGTCCTGTCGTGGTAGCCAGTAGTTTACACGGGAGTACCCTTCCTTGACGAAAGAGCAGTGCTCATCTAGTGTTATTGACACGTCGCCCCGCAGCAGAGGCAAATCATGACGCTGACAAGAGTGCGGCTCGAACGTTTTACCGCCTTCTCGCACCTTGACTTGGAACTCTCTCCTGGTATCAACGTCTTCATTGGTGCGAACGGCACTGGGAAGACTCACCTCATGAAGGCCTGCTACGTCGCATGCGAAGCCTCCAAACCCGACGTCAACTTTATGGAAAAACTGGTCCGGGTATTTCTACCGTCGAGCCGGAGGCCGGGCCGCCTGGTAAAGCGGCAGGTTGGCAGGGCCATGGGAACGGTAGAAGTGCACCGCCACGACCGCAAGCTGAGCGCGTCGTTTTCCACTCTCGTCAAGACTGCCGCCTCAGACAAGGTGAGGGTGACCGGGCTCCCGGACTGGAGGCGCGCGCCCGTCAAGAGCGTTTACATCCCCGTGAAAGAAATGCTTGCAAGCGCCCCCGGCTTCCGTTCGCTTTACGATGCGCGCGAAACTCACTTCGAGGAAGTCTATGCAGATATCCTGCATCGGGCCTATCTCCCGATACTGCGTGGCCCCATGGACGATCAGCGGAGATGTTTGATGGACCGCCTTCACGGGGAACTTGGCGGCAGGGTGTTCGTCGAGAATGAAGAGTTTTTTCTATACAACAAACAGGGCAACCTCGAGTTCTCCCTGCTCGCTGAGGGGATACGGAAGCTCGCGCTGCTCTGGCTTCTAATACAAAACGGCGTTCTGCAAAGTGGCTCGGTACTGTTCTGGGACGAACCCGAAACGAACCTGAACCCGAAGTTGTTCGGCGTAGTAATGGATATCTTGCTCGAACTTCAGCGCGCCGGAATGCAGGTGTTTCTAGCCACACACGACTATGTGATCCTCAAGGAACTTGATCTACGCAAGAAAGATACGGACGAGGTGAGGTTCCATTCACTATACCGAGATGAGAATAGTGGGGAAATAGTCGGCAACACGACATCGAACTACCTTGATATACACCCAAATGCCATTACAGAGGCCTTTGACGATCTTTATGATAGGGACATTGAGCGCAGTCTGACAGGAGTCGCTCAATGACGGTTTTCACCGAGGGCAAGTTGCAACTCACCGTCAACGACGCTGTCAACGCACGAAAGTTCGACGATCACAGTCACGGCATGAGTCACTGTATGAAAGCAGTAGACTTTGTCATTGAACACGATGACCATTACGTGTTCATTGAATTCAAGGACCCTCAGAATCCCGGGGACGAAGAGAGTGAGGCCGACAATTTCATCGAACAGTTCAAGTCAGGCAAGATTGACGAGGACTTCAAGTACAAGTACCGGGATTCGTTCCTTTATGAATGGATGTCAGGGAGGGCCGAAAAGCCAATCGACTATTTCGTCTTATTTGCCTTGGACAGTTTAGAAACGGCACTGTTGAGTCGGAGAACTGATGATATGAACCGCAAGCTGCCTTTGCCGGGACCCAGAGGACAGGCATGGTGTCGACCATTCGTCAGAAGCTGCGCCGTGTTCAACATAGCTTCGTGGAACAAGAATTTACCGCAGTATCCGGTCGTTCGCATATCTCAGTGAAGCGGTCAGGGTAATACACACCCACCGCAGTGAGGCCTCTCCAAGCACCATGATCTACGACGGGCACGCCTACATATTTCCCGACATGCGCGGCGATGGCGGGTTCGACGACCGGGACGAGTTCCAGCGGCATCTTCAGCTTGCCATCGCGACGCACTTCATGCCGGTGTGGCGGACGCGAGACCGGGCTGAGGCGGACAACAGCGGGCTTCTGGACGGGTCCATGCCGCGCGATTTTGGGGCGCTGAAGGAGGCAGACTTCCGGGCCACGCAGTTCGGCCGCTTCGAGTGGACGGTCGAGGGCGAGGACTACTTCAAGCAGTACATGCCGCCCTCGGTGGTGGACATGGAGTTCACTGGCGACGATCTGGTCGCCGAGATGGACTATGCCGAGGTCGACCGGGCGCTCCTGCATCGAACGCCATACCTCGGCATCGGCAACGACCTCGTCGCCGACGCGGTGCGTGCGTACCCCGACCGGATACAGGCGCTCGCACATGTGCCGGAGTGGAAGATTGCCCCCAATCCCGACCGGGCGATTGCCGAGTTGGACCATGCAATCAACGATCTGGGGCTGCACGGCCTCCAGCTATTGCCCGACCACATGGCCCTCTACGGCCAGTCGACCGCGTGGGACGGCGAGGCGCTCACGCCATTTTGGGACCACTTCGCCACGCTGGGGACACCCCTCTTCGTGACGCCGGGCTACACGTCATTGGCGCGCACCGGCAGCGGCGGCGGCATGGACTTGAGCGAGTTCGAGACCGTAAGCCGGTTCATGGAGCGGTACCCCGACGTGCAGGTGGTGTTGACACACGGCCTGAGCTGGCGCTCGTTCGCCGACGAGGACGGCATCGACGTGCCGGACGCCGTCTACGACGCCCTGCCCATCGACAATCCTAACTTCCACGTTCAGCTCCTGTTCGCCATCTTCTTCGGCGGGATGTACGACTACCCGATGCCCCAGATCAGGCCCGCGCTGGAGAAGGCCGTCGAGCGGCTGGGCGCCGATCGGCTCATGTGGGGGACGGATATCCCCATGGTGATGCGCTTCCAGACGTACCGCCAGAGCCTCGACTCGCTCCGCCTCAACCTCGATTTCCTCGACCAGGCGGATATCGACCTGATCTGCGGCGGGAACACGGCGCGGGTGATGGGCGTCGGATAGTGCGCTGACAAGGTGTTGCCCAACGAACGTTTACCAATTCACTCCGATACCACCTTATTCTCGCTTGGCTGCACCCTCTGGATTCCGGCCTGCGCCGGAATGACCTTGTAGGGCAGTTGTGCCTTATGATTTACGGCATAATCGGACCGGACCAATATAAGGAGGGACCGTGATCAGACACATATCGGCGATTGCCGAGGTGGTGGACGATGTGGATGCAGCCGTGGGATTCTATCGCGACGTGCTGGGCCTGACCGTTGACCATCAGCCTGGTGGCGGGTACGCGACTGTCGAGATATCGGGGGCGCTCCACTTCAGCATCTGGTCACGAAGCGCCGCTGCTGAAGCGACCTATGGCGACGAGGCCGCCGCTGACCGCATCCCACCCGGCTTCTCCGTTGAGTTCGAGGTGGACTCGGTAAAGGACGCTACGGACGCTATCGGCGAGCGCGGCTGGCAGATCGTCCAGCCGCCGAAGACGGAGTCCTGGGGCCAAGCGACGAGCCGCTTCATACTGCCCAGCGGGATGCTCGGCGGATTCTCGGAAACGCCGTGGGCACGGCGCATCAGTCAGGGGCTGGAGGCGGCATCCGAGTAATTGGCTCGTTGTATGTAGCGATTAACCTACCAGTCATTGATACTCCGGGAGGCATCCTATGCTGTACCAATTGCGTCCGCTACAGTTGAGCTTGGAGTTTGAGTCGCGGGCCTACAAGCTAGGCGAGACGATCGAAGTTGTAGTAGAGATGCGGCCCGGCACCAACATTCAGGTAAGGGGCGGCCGTGTCGATTTGGTCTGCGAAGAGCGCTACAACCAGAGGGGAGTTTCTTTCATACCCGACACCTACGCGGGCATGACTCCCTCTGGCAAAACGAGCCACGTAGCCCAAGAACGCAAGGAGCGATTCGTGCACAGTACCGTCCGGTTCATGGAGGAGGCCCGCCTCTCCGGCGGAGCCACGACGAGCCGGAGAGCAACCCTGCTTGTGGGAACCGCCCCACCACCCCATCTTAAAGAAGCCATAGCTCTGCAACGTGATGCCAGCAGTTCATGGACATTCACGTGGACTCTGGTCGCCTCCGTGGACGTCGTGCGAGGCCGGGACCCCCAAGTCGAACGTGACGTTGTCGTCACGCTGCCAAAATAGACTTCTTGGGAATCCCCCGACATCTATTGAAGCCGAAGCCGGAACCGAAAGGCGGGAGAATCGCCGCGTCGAGGCGTGGTGATATAATGCGGTCACCACTAACGGGGGAGCGGAGCCATGATGAGGCGCGCCCAAATACGACTGGACGAGGCGACATACACGCTAGTGCGACAGAGGGCCTCCGCCGAAGGCATTTCCTTCGCGGCGTTCGTTCGTAAGGCACTTGAGCAACAACTCGCGCCGGAAGATCTGAAACGGTCTCGCCTAGAGGACTTCACCTTCATCGGGTCAGGCAGGTCGAAGCCCAGCGACCCTCGCCCCTTGTCTGAGCGTCACGACGAAGCTCTTGCCGAAGACTTCCTCTCTTGATCTTCTTCGACACGTCTGCGGCGGTCGCCCTGGCCGATGTAGAAGACATCCATCATGCTCGTGCCATTCGCGCAATGGAAGAAATCACGAGCGAAGGTCTGCCACTACTTACCCACAACTATGTTCTCGTTGAATCGGCGGCAGTGCTGCAGAGAAGGTTGGGGCTGACGAGCGCTCTCTCTTTCCTTGCCGAATCGAAGACGTTCCTCGTCCACTGGATCACCCAGGAAGACCACATGGAAGCGGTTGACCTCCTAACCAAGCGAAGTCGGCGCAATCTCAGCCTGGTCGACTGCATGAGCTTCGTCGTCATGAAGCAACGCAGCGTCACAACGGCGCTAGTGTACGACTCCGACTTTCAGGCAGAGGGGTTCGACGCCTGGAAGTGACCGCGAGCGCTAACCCTCCGCGATCGTGATCCCCGCCATGTCCTCGATAAAGTTGGCGATGGCCGCGTGGTCGTGGTCACCCTTACCCTGGTTCATGAGTGAGCCGAGCATCTGCTGCACGAGGGCCGTCACCGGAAGCGGCACACCGAGCTCCTTGCCCGTGATGAGCGCGTTGTTGAGGTCCTTCTGGTGGAGCTTGACGCGGAACCCGGGGGTGAAGTCCCCGGCGATCATCATGCTGCCCTTGGCGTCGAGGACTGTGCTGCCCGCGAGGCCGCCCTTGATGGCGTCGTACACGACGTTCGGGTCGAGTCCGGCCTTCCGCGCCAGGACGAGCGCCTCGCTGACGGCCTCTACGTTTATGGCGACGATGATCTGGTTCGCGAGCTTGGTCGTGTTGCCCGCCCCGTAGCCGCCGCAGAGCACCACGCTCCCGCCCAAGACATCCAGCAGGCCGGTGTACTTATCGAACTCGTCCTGGCTCCCGCCGACCATGATTGCGAGCGTTCCGTCGATGGCCTTCGGTTCGCCACCGCTCACGGGCGCGTCGAGGAACCCGACGCCAGCAGCGTCGCAGGCCGCGCCGATCTTCTGGGACGTTCCGGGCGCGATGGAGCTCATGTCGATGATGCCGTTGCCCTTGGACGTCCCTTCGAGGACGCCGTCCGGCCCGAGAATGGCAGCCTCGGACTGCGGAGAGTCGGGCACCATCGTGATCGTGACTGACGAGGCCTCTGCAGCCTCGCGGGCCGACGACGCGCCCGCCGCTCCCTCCGTCACCATTTCCTCCATGGCGCTCCCCACCACGTCGTAGACGGTCAGCGAATACCCCGCGACCATGAGGTTCCTTGCCATCGGCTTGCCCATGATCCCCAGACCGACGAATCCTACGCTCTTGTCACCCATTGCTGAAAGCTCCTTTCGATGTCGCGGACGTTGCGCGAGGCGACGCAGGTATGAAAAACTGGACTTAACCCATGAGCCGCTTCGCAGACTATGTTGCATTATAGAGAACCGAGCAAGAGCGTCAAGGTCGCGGTCGTAGCAATGGCGCTTGCCGTTGCAACCCTGTTGGCGCTCGCCGCCTGCTCATCGGACGACGGAGACGAGGTCGACCGGCGCTTGGCCGAGAGCTTCCTGCGCAACAGCCCAACCTTCCGGTTCGACGGACTGCCCGATAGCGTGCAACTGATGGACTGGGTGGGCGGGGACTGCGATACGTGCGTGGCATATACGTTCGGCTTTGAAAGCTCCCATCCGGGCTACGGCGACAGGACCGACCTCCCCCTCGCGACCAACGTCACACCGCACGAGGCGGTCATATCCATCGAGGACGGTCTCGTTGCCTCAGCCCAAATAGACAGCATCTGGGACGTGATTGCGCAGCGTCCACTCGTCCGCACCACTGCTGTAGAAGACGGGTCGAGCGTCCCTGTCACCGCACTCCTCGACTCCCCATTCGAGCTTCACATCGGCCAGGAAGCCGTATTCAGCGCAGAGGGCCTCAAGGTCACGTTCATCGACGTATCCGAGGATTCCCGGTGCCCAGCGGCGACCAACTGCGTCGTCTCAGGCCTTGCGAAGGTACGCGTCGACGTGGTCGCCGGGGAACGACCCCTCGGTATGCACGAGTTCGTCTTAAATCAGCGCACGGTCGGGGGCACGGCACAGGGCATCGGGCAGTACGTATTCTCGATGCGCGAGCTGAACCCCTACCCCGGCACCGACACGGCACCTTACGCGGCGATCTTCGTGGTGAGCAAGGTCGTCGCGGCGTAGGGCGACCTGCGGCCACGCCAAGCACAGCCTTCTGCGAATCCAAGAGAGTGTCCGCATTTCCTTATCAAATGCTCCCTAACAACCTCACGTCCGCGCTCAGTGAACACCTCGCTGCGACATCGAAACGCTATGGTTTGGCTCGCAAAAGCCTCCAGCTCGAACCGTTCCCCTGTAGTGCGGTCGAGGCAACTCGCTCGTTCACGGCGCGTGACGCTAACCATGCCGTTCACGTCAAGCTGTGGCACACCGATCGGCAAACTGTCAGAGACCGTTGGCTTGCCGTTCACGAGATTCTGGAATCGCGCCACAATGCGCCGCGCGTGATGGACACCGTTGACTTGCCCGAAGTAGATGCGACGGGCCTTGTTTTCGAGCATATCAAGGGGGTGCATCCGACCGGGCGAGCAGCTACGGACCGGCTACTGTGCTCGGCTCGCCGACTCCATGCAGACAAAGAGCTTGCCATACGGCTCGGATTCCCAAAGGACACAACTACGGTCGGCCAATACTTCGAGCACTTGCACATTCGTATGTTGGACAAAGACATCGGCATAATTGGGGCCGCAGCGCCGAATGCGATGGTAGACGACTCCCTCCTGGCGTGGATGGAGCATGAGACACGCAAGCTAAGCCGGACAGTGAAGAACTCGACGGCTTTCGAGGTGAAAGCCCGATGGCCGACGCACGGCGACCTCTACGAGGGTAACACGCTGCTTACGGACGACGGAACACTGCATGTCTTCGACTGGGACGACCTCGCGCTGGGCGACCCGGTCGCGGACTACATCATCGTCCTTCGTCACCCTGCCCAGGGCGACCCGGACTTCGACTGGCGCAGCTACGGTGTTGAACCCACCGACGACGGATTCGGCGAACGTATGCGTTTCTACGCCCGCGCGGCCCTGCTGTACGTAGTTGTCGACGGGTTGGCGGAGCACCTGGGCCTCGACGCCTCGAATCCGCTGCTGACTGCCATAAGCCGGGAAAAGCGTGAGGCGTTCGAGACGGGTCTTGCAATGTACCGTGACCGCTACGGCTAGCCGTTGACAATCTACGGCTTCAGCCGGTATGCCTCCGGTGGTGTTGCCGACGGTATATCGCGCGCCGTACCGCGAGCCCTGTGGAGCACGGTGGGCCTAAACTTCTTGCCCGCCACCCTGGGGGGCATGGGGAGGCTGTCGTAGGTGATCGACGACGGTCGTAGGAAGGGCTCCGCGTAGGCGCACCCGGCGATCATTCCCCACCGCCCGTCGCGCGCCTCGACTATCCAGCGCGCCGTTTCTCCATGGTACCCCTGGCTGACCAACTGGTCGATGGCCGCGATCTTCTTATGTATTACCGGCGTCGTGTCGATCCATACGTCGGGCACGAGCCCCTGCGCCAGTTGGTCGTTGGAGTTGAGTTCTTTGCCGGCCGAGACCGAAAAGAAGACCTGCTTGACGCCGTGATAGGCGTCCACTCCGTCGAACTCCCGCACGCGGTTGGTCACCACCTCCAGAGCCTTCATCACGATGCGGCCGGTCATGGGATGATCGTTGAAGGTCGCCCCTTCGTCTTTGGGATACCGAGTGATTATGATATCCGGCTCGACTCTCCGGATGATGTCCGCCAGTTCGTGCACCTTGTCGAGATCGAAGTAGATCTCGTGGTCGGTCCAGCCAAGCTGGATTAGCTCGTCCACACCGACCGCCTCCGCGATCCGCTCCGTTTCCCGCGCCTTGAACTTCCTGTAGTCGTCGAGGGTCATCGTGGCCAGGTCGGGGTCGCGCTCGCTCTCGGGCTTTGCCCTCTCGTCGGCCAGCCACTGCATGTGGTGCCGCTCGCCGTAGGTGACAACCACACTGGTGACCTTGTCTCCTCTTTCCGCGTGCAGCGCCAGGGTTCCCGATGCGTCCGTCGCGCTATCGGCGGGATGGGCATAGAAGGCGAGTATCTTGAAGTTGTCCATGCGTGGCCTCCTGTCTGAAAGTGACCCAATTCTACAGAGCCTTCAGTGGTGTTCATAGAGGCCGCTCTTGCAACAACGATGTCGTTGTCACCCGTGGAATCAACCGAAAAGTCGGTCGGTGATGGTGAAGTAGAAGTCGATAATCTCCGTCCCGGCGAGGAGAGTGAGGACACCGCCCGCGGACAGGAAGGGGCCGAAGGGCATGGCGTCCTTGCGGCTGCGCCCTCCCACCACGAGGAGACCGACTGCCACCGCGCCGCCGACAACGACCGCCGTCCAGAGGGCCACGACGATGCCGGGATAGCCCACCAGCAGGCCCAACATTCCCGCCATCTTCACGTCTCCTGCGCCCATGCCCGACGGATAGACGGCCTTCACTACGAGGAACACAAGCAACGCGCCTCCACCTGCGGCCAGGGAGTTGGTCAGTGAGGCGAGATGGACTTGCTCGAAGACGAGTGCGCGGGCCATGCCCAACTCCGGCCAGATCGGGGCAAGTATCGCCAACACAACCACAGCGGGAACGACGAGGCGGTTCGGGATGAGCCGATGTTCGAGATCGACGACCGCGATGGCCACGAGCAGCGCAACCCCGGCGCCGGTAACGACTGCCGGCGCTCCCCAGCCGAGCTTCAGGTACAGCGCTGCGAAGAGCGCCCCCATGACGGCCTCGACCGCGACGACCCTCGCCGGTATCCTGACGTGGCATTGCCGGCACCTGCCACCGAGCCGCACGTAGCTCAGGACGGGCACGAGGTCGCGGGCAGGGATGCGACGCCCGCAACCGGAGCACTGCGAGGGAGGCGTGACGACCGATTTCCCCGCCGGAAGCCGGTCGGCAACCACGTTTAGGAAGCTGCCGACGGAGGCGCCTATACCAAAGGCGAGCAGGCCGAGAATCGTCTCTATCACGGGAATCTACCGTGCTCCGCGTGGGGATAGCCTGATGTCAGCGTCTCATGCGCGCCGCGTAGCGCGCTCTGCCCAATCTACTCTTCTAACCTCTACCCGTACGGTACGTGCATGCAGACCTCCATCGTCCACATGTCGGAGAGTTCGTCCTCGCGAATAATCTCCAAGGCCTCGATTCGGGTGGTGCCTGTGTCGCCACTAAGACCAATGAGTCCGAACTGGGCCTCCCGACTGCCACGGGTCTTGAAAGCGTAGGTAACCGTCGGAAGCTGCAATTCGCCGGTGGGCTCATCACTTTCTATCTTCGGACAAGTCTCTGAGATTCGTCGAATACTCGGAGCGTCTTCGTCAATGAAGGTGAGGGTCTCTTCGTCTGTTATGACCGTCACCGTGTCGGCGGTCTGAAAGTCGACGACTTCGAGACCCTTTACTATGGCGTAGTTGATGACTCGACCGTCAAGACCCTTGGCATCCCGGGACGTCGTAAGGGAGGCGATCGACGCTAGCTGGCGATCGGCCTTAAGCTGGTCCTTCTTCTCGTCCAACTCCTGTCGCTTTTTCGTTAGCTCGCGCGTTTCGGCGGCGGTCAGAGACTTTTGTGTTTCCAGCTCTGCCAGCGTGGCCCCGCGCTGCGCGTTAAGATCTTCCGCCTCGTCATGCGAGCCGGACGCGGACACGTAGAGGAACGCTATGCCAACCAGCCCCGCCAAGACGAGTGCTGTGAGGGCGGTGCCTCGGTGGAGGTATGGCTTGATTCGGTAGAGCATTTCGTGGGACGAGTACTATTCTCTGGGTCTCACTTGAGGTTCACTACGGCCTCTAACAGGGTCCTGTCATCAGAGGTTAGTGACGTATTCCAACTGGCAAGATCAAGAAAGTCGTCTACATCCTCCATGTAGTTGAGGAAGATGCCGACTGTGTGAGCCCCGGTGGCGGTGGCCGTCAGGCTGATCTGGGCGGGAGAATCGACCATAGTGGGCGAGTTCGCCGCCAGGCTGTATATTCGGAAATCGAGACTGTTTGCCTGAAGCAGCGCTTGGAGAGCGGCGGCCCACTCGGGACGCTTCTGGGTAAGCCGATTGTAAATTTCGATGGCGTCGGCGCTCTGCTGCTCGATCTGCTTTATCTCCTCACCGACGTCCGCGATCTTTTCGGTTACGTCATCCGTCGCGGCCCGCTCTTGCTGAAGGGCGCGCTGAACCGTGTCAAGCCGGTCGTTCGCGGCGAGCGCCTCGGCCTGCGCGTCCTGAAGCCGACCATAGACAGTCAGGGCGCCAAAGGCCTCGATAAGCAGGAACGCAACGAGAAGCGCGATCACGGGGGAGAACGGAAATATCCGACGCTCCGGAGCAAAGTTGATCTTGGGCGTGTTCCGCCAGCCCAATTCCTGCAGGGCCGGCTCGGCCGGAGATTGCGTATGAGCCTGCGGCTCGCCTGTCATCTAACGGCCCCCAGTGCCGAATAGATCCCGGAGATGATAGCAACCGCGACGAAGCCCACCATTCCGGCAACGAATAGAATGATCGCGGGCTGAATCAACTCGGTTATTCCTCCGGCGGCGCGCTTGGTCACGTCCTCATAGTACTCCGCGAGGCCAGACATCGTGTCGTCCAGACTGCCCCGTGTCTCGCCGGTAACGATCGCCTGCGAGACGATGGACGGAAACCCGCCGTCTTCGCCAAATGCCTCTCCTAGCTTGGTCCCTTCCGTGGCGCGGTCGACGACTCTACCCAGCCTCCTGCGGTAGTAGGCGTTCGCCATTCCCCGTTGCGTCAGCTTGAGCGCCTCGACCGGGGACATGCCCGACTTGAGCAGTGTTGAGAGTATAGAGGTGAGCGCGAACATATTGTTGGCTACGATCACCCTGCCGATGACCGGAATGCGAAGCAGCACGGTATCGGTCGCGGCGCGGCCGATTTCCGTTCGCAGCGCCACAAAGACCAGCACGGCGAGGACGCCTAGGCCGACCAAGATCGGGGCGCCGTATTCGCTGAAGAAAGCCGACACGTTGATGAGCACGCGTGTGGAGGTCGGCTGGTCGCGGCCCACCTCGGAGAGGAGGCCGGACAGCGAGGGAAGCGAGTACGTCACCAGCACGACCGCGGCCACGACCGCCACGAGCAGAGTGAAGGCGGGGTACACGGCTGCGTCGCGCACACGGTCGGTCACCGCCTTCCGACGCTGGAGGGTTTCGGCCACTTGGTTGAGCACGGACGGGAGTCCCCCCGTAGCCTCTCCCACCCTGAGCATACGCACGTAGAAGTCCGGGAATATGTGCGACTGCTCGGCGAGGGCGTCGGACAGCTTCATGCCCGCATCGACGGCGCCGACGATCTCCACCAGAGCGTACCGTAGCCCCGTGTTTGACACCTGGTCCCGCTGCGCCATGAGGCAGCGCATGATGGGGATGCCGGAGCTCAGAAGCGCCGAGAGCTGGCGCGTAAAGTCGATGATATCCTGCGACGACGGGTTGAATATCGTCGGGAACATGCGCGCCGGGTTGATACTATTACGCGCGGGACGGAGGCGATAGGGAATGAGGTCTTCCTGCTCCAGTATGTCGTAGGCGGCTTCCTCCGAGTCGGTGTGGAGGACGCCGACGACTTTCTCACCCAGTCTCGTATATGCCTCATACTTGATCGACATGGGGTTCGCGTTACGTACTGCCTATTGAGTGCCGGAAGCGGCGCGGCGGGGAGTTACTCAAAGAAGAACACCCTACTGAGCACCTCGTTGACGGTCGTGACCCCGGCCTTTACCTTGATCATCCCCGTGCGACGGAGGGGCGAGACCCCTTCGGACATGGCCTGCTGCCGAATGTCGTGCCCGCTGGCCCCGGAAGCGACGAGCTTTCGCGTAGCCTCGCTCACCGGCAACACCTCGAAGACCCCTGTCCTGCCGAGGAATCCGGTGAATCCGCAGAAGTTGCAGCCCCTCCCACTGGCGAAGGTCGTCTCTTCCTCGGCCGTCTCAACGAAGTACGCTTGGCGCTCGGCCGGTTCGACCTCCTTCTGGATCTTGCAATGCGTGCATACCTTCCGCACGAGGCGCTGCGCGGCCACGCCCACCACGGCCGTTGCCGCTAAGTACGGCTCGATACCGATGTCGATAAGACGGACGAAGGCCGAAGCCGCGTCGTTGCTGTGGATTGACGCCAACACCAGCTGGCCGGTCAGGGCGGCATCTACTGCCGTCTTGGCGGTCTCAACGTCGCGTATCTCGCCAACCAGGATGACGTCGGGGTCGAGTCGCATGATCGCCTTGAGCCCGGCAGGGAAGTCGATTCCGGCCTGTCGGTTGACCTCGATCTGGTGCAGGTCCTCGACGCGATACTCGATAGGGTCTTCGATGGTGAGAATATTCCCCCGGTTAGCAATAAGCTCGGTCACGGAGGAGTAAAGGGTCGTTGTCTTGCCGGAGCCGGTCGGCCCGGATACCAAGAGCATCCCGAAGGGAAGGCCGAGGAGCTGTCTCCACGTAGCCATCGTATCAGGCTCGAGACCTAATTGTTCCATCTTGAGAATGCCCTCGGAGCGGTCGAGGATCCGAACGACCATCATCTCGCCCCACGTGATGCCGATGGAAGAGACCCGGAAATCGACTGTCTTCTCGTTGAACCGAAGATTGAAGCTGCCGTCCTGGGGGCGACGAGTCTCCGTGATGTCCATATCGGCGAGGACCTTGATCCGCGCCAGCATGGAGTCGTGCAGACCGATGGGTATCTCGGCAACCTCCTGCAGCACCCCGTCCAGGCGGAAGAGTATCCTGCTTGAGTCGGACGTCGCCACGAAGTGGACGTCCGACGCTCCTCGCTTGATCGCCTGCAGCGTGACCATCTCGACGGCCTGTATCGCCGGAAGCTGCGAAACGTCCTGTCCGAGAATCCCTCTTGCGTCGGGACGCTCTGAGGCAACGCCGATGGCCCCTTCGTCTGCCAAACTTTCCGGCGAGGTGGACTCCGCTCGTCGAGCGGGGAGAGAGGCGTAGGTTCGAGCTATTAGCTCGTCGATGTCCCCGCCCAGTGCGAGGACGAACTTGGCCTGCCGTCCCGTCAGGGTGGCGATCTGCGAGGCAAGCTGAAAGTCGTTGGGTGTGCTGGTAGCGGCGCGAAGAGAACCGTCCGGCTCAAAGCCGATGGGGAGCACGCCCTGGGAACGCGCGAACTCTTCGGGAACCGCTGCCACCGCGTCCGGGTCGACGTGCACGGTCTTGAGGTCGACGACGGGAATCCTGAGCTGAAAGCTCAGCATGGTGACGAGGGTATCCCGCGAGACGAGGCCCTCCAGCACGAGCGTCTCGATCAGTCCCACTCCGGTCTGCTCTCCGGAATCCCTGGCAGACTCTAGCTGATCGGGGGTGATGAATCCCGCTTCGACTAGGTTCTGACCTATGCGGTCGTCGAACGATGACGTGGCCTTCGAAGTCATGAGCACCCCGGCGCTGTTCTGCGGCTGGCGGTATTTCACCGCGCGCGCCATCTTCTAATGTAGCACAGCAAGCCTGCCTTATGGAACGCGGCCAATGTCGTCTCCGGGGGATGCGCTGCCGTCCCCTAGCCGCGCACGGCCCTGATTCGCCCGCTGTCGTCGACCTCAAACAGAGAGTAGAAATCGTATCCTCGATCGCGTATGGCTCGACTGCCTCCCTCGTTCCGATCAAGTATGCACATCACCTTGACGACCCGGCACCCCGCCTCTTCAACGGCGTCGATCGCGTGCAGGAGGCTGCCACCCTGGTTGCACGTGTCGTCGACCACAGCGACCGCCATGCCTCTTCTCACCGAGCCCTCGATGAGCTTGCCCGTGCCATATTGCTTCCGTTCACTGCGGACGATGAGACCCGGTACCGGGGATCCTTTAAGGTAACTCGCCACGGAGATGGCCGCGATCATCGGCACCGCCGCGAGCGCCGGTCCTGCAATGGCCTCCGCGCCGCTCGCTCGGACGATCGGCTCCAATGCGCGGCCCACAAGGTACGCGCCCTCAGCGTCCAGCGTGACCAGTCGCCCATCGAAGTAGTAGTGACTCTTCGCCCCGGAGGATAGCGTGAACTCTCCATACTGCAACGCGCCCAATTGCTCCGAAAGCTCCAACAGCCGTTGTGCATCCGACTTACTCATACCCTCTCCTATCCTTCATACAGACCGTGCCGCCTCGCGTAGTCCTCCACGGTGTGTGGAACCATGCCTTGGACGGACAGCCCTTTCGCCATCCGCTGACGAACGTCTGCGGCGCTGATGTCCACACGCGGTCCGTCCACGATCACCACCTCATCCGAGGCGCCATCCCGAATCGACTCCAGTGCCGACCGTTCGACCGCCTCTACCCCTGGCCTCTTGACGCCAACGACGGTCGCCATATCCAGCACGTCCCGCGGCCTGCGCCAGCGGTGTAGCTCGTTCAGGGCATCGACGCCGAGAATGAAGTAAAACTCGTCGTCGACGCCGACCTCTTTGCGCAAAGCCGCCAGCGTGTCGATCGTATACGTCGGACCGTCGCGGCGAATTTCCATATCGGAGACCGCAAAGTGAGGATTGTCGGTAATGGCGAGCCGCACCATTTCAAGACGGTGCTTGGAATCTGCCACGGGTTGGCCGTCCTTGAACCACGGCTGCCCCGCCGGAATGAAGAGTACGCGGGCCAGGTCCATCTCCATACGCGCATATTCGGCCACAACCAGGTGCCCGTTGTGTATGGGATCGAAAGTGCCTCCGAAGATGCCGAGCTTCACCTATTCCCACTCCAACTCATGCTTCCCGACGACGTACGTGTCGCCCGTCTGGATGCCGGCCCGCTCCAGGTCGGCAATCACGCCCAGCCGTTGCAGTTGGTCGTAGAATTGCACCCTCGCCCCCCAATTGTTCAGATCAACCATTCCCGCAAACCGCGTGGCGGATCGGAGCGTCACTTCGTACCTGCCGGAGCCCGTCTGGCGGACCTTCGGGCTACGGTCGGCTGGAGCAGGTTTAAGGACGGGCACCTCGCCGCCGCTTCCCTCCTGAGGCACCACGGCCTGGCCAGCACTCTGCTCCACCGCCTCTGCTTGCTCACGGGCGATACTGAGAGCCGCAGCGACATCATAAAGCAACTCATCGAGACCTAGCCTGCCTGCCGCAGAGATCGTCCGTACGGCTACGGCGCTGCTCCCCAACTCGTCCTTGCAAAGCTCAAACGCATCGTCCACGCCCGGAATGTCGAGCTTATTGAATGCGACGATCTCAGGTTTCGTCGTAAGCTCCTCGTCGAACAGGCGCAACTCATCACGGATGCGAAAGTAGTCCTCGACAGGATTGGGGCCGTTGCCGTCGATGACGTGGACCAAGACACGGGTACGTTCGATGTGTCGGAGAAACTCATCCCCTAAACCTGCGCCCGCATGAGCGCCCTCGATAAGCCCCGGTATATCCACCATCACGAAACCATCATTCTCATACTCGACAACCCCCAGCACAGGTTCCAGCGTAGTGAACGGGTAGTCGGCTACTTTCGGCCTAGCGGCGCTTACGGCTGCCAGCAGGCTTGACTTCCCCGCGTTCGGGGCACCGATTATCCCAACATCGGCGAGCAGCTTCAGCTCAAGCCGCAACTGAAGTTCCTGGCCCGGATCACCCTCTTCTGCCAGCAGTGGGAATTGGTTCGTCGATGAGGTAAATCTTGTGTTTCCTCGTCCGCCACGCCCTCCTTCAGCGACAAGAACACGCTCACCGTGAGCAGTCAAGTCAGCGATCCGGTTACCTGTCATATCATCCCAGACCTCTGTACCAACAGGCACAACAAACTCAGCGTCCGTACCTCTCCTACCATGCCTCTTCTTGCCGGTGCCACTGCTGCCGTTGCTTGCTCTGTAGATACGGTTGTACCGGAAACTTAGTAGAGTACTAACGTTCCGGTCACACCGTGCATGGATGTCGCCACCGTCACCGCCATCACCACCATCAGGACCGCCGTGGGGTACAAACTTCTCACGGCGACCGCTAACGGCCCCATTTCCCCCACGTCCACTGCTTACTCTTATTTGAACTTCATCTATCATATATAGCTAAGAGTATAACAACCTACATCAGTAAGCATGTTAATATATTGCAGTCGTTGGACTGGAGGGCGTGATACAGGTTCTAGTCCGTTGCACATGGATGTTGGAACCCTGTCAACATAACAGGGATATTCAGTGGAGTGATTGTGAGCGGAGGCGTTCGGCGACAGCCATTGCCGTCTGCCTGATATACTTTTCACATCTCTCCAACATGAGAGCCGGAGTTATCAACAGACCGGCGCACAGCAACGTGGGGTGACCAGTGGAATTTGAGAACAGTGCCGTCTTCCCTATGACGGCAGACGCAAACGACCGGATGGACCTCACACTCGGCAGGATCGACGTACTCGACCTGCTGGCGGAGTATGGCTCGCCACTCTACGTGTTCGATGAGATGACCTTGCGGACGATGTGTCGGCAATTTGTCGATGAGTTCGACTCACTGTACCCGAAGAGCAAGGTGCTGTACGCCTCGAAGGCCTTCGTGAACCCTGCCATAGTGCAGCTTGTCACCGAGGAAGGGCTAGGCATGGACGTGGTTTCTGCCGGCGAGGTCGCCATAGCCAAGGCCGGAGGGGCCGACCCGGCCAACTTGTACTTCCACGGAAACAACAAGACATCGGAAGAGTTGGACTACGCCCTTGATGAGGGGATCGGTAGGTTCGTGATAGACAGCTTCCACGAGCTCGACCTCCTCAACGACAAGGCCCGCGCCCGCAGGATGAATCAGGACGTGCTCCTGCGGCTGTCGCCGAGCGTCGACCCCCACACGCACGTTTTGACCACGACCGGCATCCTCGACAGCAAGTTCGGCTTCTCCATCGAGACCGGGGACGCGGCGACGGCCATCCGCCAGACCCTCGGAGCGTCCAATCTCAACTTGATCGGCATTCACTTCCATCTGGGGTCACCGATCTTCGAGCTGGAGCCGTACTCCATCGCGGTGGACGCCATTCTGACCTACCTCGCGCCATTCAAGGAAGAGGGGCTGATCCTAGAGGAGTTCAGCCCTGGCGGCGGGTTCGCCATCGGGTACCTCCGCGACCGCCTGCCTCCATCCGTCGGCGCTTATGCCGAGGCGATAACGACCGCAATGAAGGCCCGTTGCGCCGATCTGGGATTCGGCGAGCCGACGTTGGTAATCGAGCCCGGCCGCTCCATCGTCGGACGCGCCGGCGTGGCGCTCTACACAGTAGGGGCCATCAAGGACATCCCGACTGTCCGGAAGTACGTTTCCCTCGATGGCGGGATGGGCGACAACATCCGGCCCGCCCTCTACGACGCGGCATACGAGGCGGTGGTCGCCAACCGCATGGACGAGTCCCCCGCCGAGGTCGTCACACTTGCCGGCAAGTACTGCGAGTCGGGCGACGTGCTGGTCAAGGATGTCAAGCTTCCCCGCATCGAGTCCGGGGATGTCATCGCGATTCCGGCATCGGGGGCCTACGCTCCCTCAATGGCGAGCGTCTACAACCTGAATCCTCGACCGGCTATGGTCATGGTCAACGATGGTGAGGCGAGGCTCATCCGACGCCGCGAGACCTTCGCCGACATGATGCTGCAGGACGTGGTGTAGCGCCCGGAGCTCATGGGTGTGATGCAATAGCAACGGAAAAATTCGGTACTCGTGGGCGGTGGGCCTGCAGAAGATTGAAGGTGACAACAGCGGCGCGGTGGTCACCGGAAGTAATCAGGACGGGAGAAATGGTGCGGGCGTTGAGCGTTTGGTGAAGAGCGTCATGCTTGGCCTCCGTGACCATGAAGTCCCAAGTGTTGCAGGCAACAACCGTGGTCACCCCGGGCTACTCGACGACGAGGAACTGTCCCATCATGCCAAGGTCCTCGTGATCGAGTATGTGGCAGTGGTATATGTACGGCGTGTCGTTGTCGGCGTAGGTGTTAAAGCGGGAGGCAATGACGACCTTGCGGCCGGGGTCCACGAACACAGAGTCCTCCCAACCGGATTCCTCGGGTGGTGGTGGTTCGCCATTGATCGCCAGTATTTGGAACTGAGTCTGGTGGACGTGGAACATATGCATGCCGGTGTCGGCCGTGATGGTCCAGCGCTCGGTGTCGCCGAATTGCACCGTCTCGTTGATCTGGCTCATGTCCATCCGCACTCCGTTGATGCCCCAACCGTCGCCCACCTTTTCCATGAGGAAGCTCCGGTCGACCGTTATCTCCGACTCGGAGATTTGTTCTATGGTCGCGAGCTTGTCTGGAAGCGGACCGGTGCTCGAGGCTGATCCGTTCGGGCGGAGCTCAAGCACCCGGCCGAACGTGTCGTCGATCAGAGCGGCGGAGGCCACGCCAACGTCGACGATGATCTCGGTCCGGTCGCCGGGACCGAGCACGAGCCGGTCGAACACAACAGGACTAGCCAGGTAGCCGCCGTCGGAGGCGATCTTGGTCATCGTGGTCCCCTCGACGCTGAGCTCGTATATCCGGGCTTGGCTGGCGTTGAGCAGCCGGAGCCGAACCGGCCCCGTGGGCACCTCGACGAACGGGTTGATCGTGCCGTTCACCGTTAGCGTGCCATCGCGGTTGCCCCTCCCGCCAGCGTCAATGGCGAAGTCCAGTTGGCCGTCGTCGGTGAAGTCCCGGTCCTGGATGATGACCGGAATATCGTCGACGCCGTAGGTCGTAGGCAACGGTGTGGCAGCAGGGTTGTCGTCATCGATAATGATCATGCCGGCAGCGCCACGGAAGACATGCTCGGCTGTGGTCCCATGGGAATGGGGGTGATACCAGAGGGTGGCTGCCGGCTGGATCACGTCGAAGTCGGCCACCCAGGTTGTGCCGGGTTCGATTGGGCTGTGGGGCCCGCCGTCGTCCTCGGCCGGGACATCGGCGCCATGCCAGTGCGTTGTTGTGATCTGGTCCAACTCGTTGGTCACGCTGATAACCACCGAGTCGCCGGTCTTGAGACGAAGTGTGGGACCGAGCACAGACATGCCATTGTAGGAATAGGTGTCGGTCAGGGTTGCCTTCTGGTAGTCGTGGCGTGATGTGCCGATCGTGAGGTCGTAATGCGCAACGCCCTTCTCGACCGTCGGCTCGAGCAACGGCGGGACCGACAAGGGCGTCACCGCTGGCGTGTCGACCGCTACCCGCTCGACCGGGTCACCACAACCGGCCAGCAAGGCAGCCGCCATGATCACGCCGGCAACAACGCTTGCTCTTATCAAGGCGCGACTGCAATGACGATGGGTATCGACCAGTGAACCATCAGGCAGGCGCCATCGAGAGTCAGACTTCTTACGGTTCAATTCGGTGCTCTCTGGCTAGTGTTACAATCGTTTCATGGATATGTCCACAGCGCGTGTTGCGTCAATTAAGGGTGGTCCTCTCAGCCGTCTTCAACAGCCCGGTCGATTCCTCGCTTCGGCTTCACAGGATTGAGCATCTCGCAGTGTCTGTGCATGGACACCCGCTGTTCGGATGTTAAGACATCAAACTCCAGCAGGTGCTCGCTACCCCGTCCCCTCGTCCTTCGATGCGATCACAATCATCCGGGGTGTCTCAATGGCGTACGGCACACCGTCGTAGTCCCCGTATGTTGCCGACAGCCAGAGCCCAGCGGCGTCGAGCAGGCGGATCAACTCCGTCAGGGTGTACAACCGAACATCATGCCCCGGCGATTCGCGGCGAGTCCCGTCCGCGGTAACGATGCTGAACGTCACGCGGTTTCGACCGGTGACCAGGTCGAAGTCACGATGCTCCAGGTACGTGTTGCCGTGGTCGTCCGTGTGCCAGTCGTTCTGCACGTAGTTGGAAAGCACCCACTCCCGGTTGATCGTGTCCAGGAGTAGCTTCCCGTCGCTCTTTAGGGAGTTTGCGACGGCCTCCAGCACACGCACGTCCTCGTCCTCCGAATCGAAGTAACCGAACGCGGTGAACATGTTGATAACCGCGTCGAACTCGTCGGTGTATGGTATCTCGCGCATGTCCCCGTGTACGGTCTCGATCTCGACCCCCGCCCGCGTGGCGTCCTCGTCCGCCATTTGCAGGTAGTCCTCGTTCAGGTCCTGTCCCGTGACGACCATGCCACGCCGGGCCAGCGCCACGGCGTGACGGCCATGGCCGCATGCTAGATCGAGCACCCGGTCGCCCTTCTGCAGTCCAAGCGCTTCCATGACGAACGTCGCTTCACGCTCCGTCGCGTCCTGCGAGAGCCGGTCGCTGTAGATCCTCGGGTAGTCCTCGTTGAAGAACTCCGTGTACCAGTTAGAAGGAATTGCCGACACGTGGGAACCTCATCGGAATCTCTCATTAAGGGTTGCCACCCTCACCACCCGGTATGAAATTTGGCGAGGCCCACCTGTAAGGGGCTCGAATCTGGATTCCTGCCTTCGCAGGAATGACGGTGTGGGGATGGCACGTTGGCTATTCTTTCAGTAATTGTAGCAGACCGACCCTCGTCCAAAGATGGTGTATGATTCCACGACGGCGACAACGTATCAGTCCGTTGGAGGAAACCTGGCATGACGTTAGCGATTCTCTGGATACAGCTTGGCGTTGCGGCGGCGGTGATACTGGGCGCGTCCCTGTTTCTGGCCAAGTCTGCCGACGTCATCGCAATCAAGACGGGGCTTGGTCGTTCATTCGTCGGAGTGGTGCTTCTTGCGACGGCCACATCCCTGCCGGAGTTGGGTACGGGGATCAGCGCGGTCACGGTCGTCGGTGAGCCAGATCTGGCCCTCGGCGGGGCATTCGGGAGCAACCTGTTCAACCTCCTCATAATCGGCCTGATGGACATCTTCTGGTGGAGGCGCTTCCTCCTGAACCACGTCGGCATGTCGTCGGTCGTGATCGGGACGCTGGGCATCATCGTCATCTCGCTCGGCGGCGTGGCCGTCCTGATGCACGACATGTCGACCGCGCTGGACGGGTGGCCTATTAGCCCAGTGTCGATTGTGCTGATCGTCGGGTTCGCCGTCGCGATGTACTTCATCTACCTGTTCGAGAAGATGCAGGACCCCGGAGAGGACGAAGCGGCTGACGGCGAGGACGGGAAATACGCATCGGAGAAACTCCCACGCCACCTCGTGATATACGTGGCCTCGGCACTGATCGTCGTCGGAGCGGCGGTCTGGCTTTCGTTCGTTAGCGATGACCTTGCGGTCGAGATGGGATGGGACGCGAGCTTCATGGGCACGCAGTTCCTGGCGGCTGCGACGTCCCTGCCGGAACTTGCCACTTCCTTCGCGGCGCTGCGCATCGGGGCCCCGGAGCTTGCCATCACCAACCTGCTCGGCAGCAACCTCTTCAATATGGGGTTCGTCCTCTTCCTCGACGACGTGGCCTACACAAGCGGCCCGATCTGGACCGCCGTCTCGCCCGTCCACGCCCTCACCGGCGCAATCGCCGTCGTGATGACCGCGGTCATCGTCCTAGCTGTCGTCACCAGGCCGAGAAAGAACAGGCCGGGTGTCGTGACCATCGAGTCGGGGGTGCTGATCGGCGTGTATGCCATCGCGAGCTTCCTCGTCTTCACGCTTGGGTAGCGCACGACGAGGTTCGCAGTGGGAGTTTGGGCGCTTGAACAAGGTGGCCGTCCTGACCAGCGGGGGACTCGACAGCTGCGTCCTGCTGGCCGACTTGGCGCGGGACGCCGAGGTCTGGCCGGTCTACGTGAGAGCGGGGTTGGTATGGGAGGACGAGGAACGCCGGGCCATCGACCGTTTCGTCGCCGCTCTCGACAGCCCAAACGTGCGACCGTTGGTCGAGCTGTACGCCCCCATGCGACCAATCTATGGCGACCACTGGTCGATGACCGGCGTCGACGTGCCCAAGCCGGGTGACGCGGACGACGCCGTGTTCATGCCCGGGCGGAACATCGTCCTGATCGGCCTGGCCGCGGTGTGGTGCAGTACGCGCGGCGTGGGCGCGGTCGCCATCGGTTCGCTGGGCGGCAACCCTTTCCCCGACGCCACGCCGGAGTTCTTCGACGCGTTCGGCGCAGCCCTCAGCCGGGGCCTCGCCCACAAAATAGAAGTCCACGCGCCCTATCGTGGACGTACAAAGGTCGATCTCATCCGAGAGAACGTCCACCTGCCCCTCGAACTTTCTCTCACGTGCATGACACCTGTGGGAGGCCTCCACTGCGGAGCGTGCCAAAAGTGCGAGGAACGCATGGACGCCTTCTCCGCCGCCGCCGTAGAAGACCGGACGCAGTACGCGATGGATACGTCGTAGCTCAAGGTGGTCACAACGAGCCACGACTCCACATCCGTCTGATACAATCCGCCACACTTCCTACGGAATACTTTCTACTTTCTAATCGGAGCCCCCATGAAAGTCACCAAAATCACCTCCCTGCCCCTCAAGACGGGCGTGTTCGGCGGCTTCTTCGTTCGCGTCGATACGGACGCCGGCATCTACGGACTCGGCGAGGTTGGCATGACTCTGACGGGGCAGGCCGTCGCCAAGGCGGTCGAGCACCTGTCGGAGCTGGTGATCGGCGAGGACCCGCTCAGCACCGAGCGACTGTGGCAGCATATGTTCCGGCGCGGTTTCTTCCCCGCACAGGGCGTCTACGCCTGCGCGATAAGCGGGATCGACATCGCCCTTTGGGACATCAAGGGCAAGGCGCTCGGCGTGCCGGTCTACAAGCTTCTCGGCGGCCCCGTGCGCGACAAGGTCGTGTGCTATCCGCACTGCAGCGGTCGCACGACCGACGAGCTGATAGCAGACTGCGTCGACCACGTCGAGCGGGGTTGGAAGTTCGTCCGCTGGGGACAGCCCGAGACGGGGGGTGAGCTGGGCGATCTTGATGGCGGTGTGCTCGACCCGGTGAAGTCGGTGCTGATGGGCGAAGAGCAGATCGCCAGGGTGCGGGAGGCCGTCGGCCCCGACATCCAGATCGCGTTCGACGTGCATACACGCCTTGACACTCACCACGTCGTGAACCTCTGCAGGCGCGTCGAAAAATACAACCCGTTCTTTATCGAGGACCCGCTCCGAGCCGAGAACCCCGCGAGCTACCGCACCCTCGCCCGCCACGTCAACGTGCCCATAGCGGCCGGCGAGCAGTGGTCGAACAAGTGGCAGTTTCGGGAGGTGATTGAGGAAGAGCTCATCAGCTACGCGCGGATCGACCTTTGCAACGTCGGCGGGATCACGGAGGCCCTCAAGGTCACGCACTGGGCGGAGACGCACTACATCGACATCGCCCCGCACAACCCCCTCGGCCCAGTGAGCGCCGCCGCGTGTGTCGCCCTGTGCATGGCGTCCTCAAACGTCGGCGTTCAGGAAATGCCCAAGGCTCCGGGCACGTACGAGGCCGAACTGTTCCCCGTACAGATCGAATTCGAGGACGGCTACGCGTTCTCCACCGATCGGCCCGGTCTCGGCGTCGATATCGACATGGACGTCGCGGAGGCGAGGGCATGGACTCCGAGCGGCTTCGTCCCCTACCTCACCCGCAGCGACGGCGGCATCACCAACTGGTAGTCCAACCGTCAGTCCTCTGAAAACAGCATAGGTGCCACCACCTTCCGTCATTCCGGCGGAGAGCCTGCCCCGCACTCCGATACGGGGCGGGAAACCGGATTCCCACCCTGCGCTCCCCGCGCCCTCAGCGGTGAAGCCCCACGCCCTCCTGCTTGCAGGCAATGGTAGAATGTCGTCATCGTGACGGCCTAGGAACGGTTGAACTGCAATCATGGACTTCGACAACTACGACCTAGATCCGGCCTTCTACGACGAGATGTTCCTGCAGGACGGCACTCCGCGGGAGCATTGCCAACAGCTGTACGAGACCCTGACGCAGTTCTCCGCCGAGGAGCTGAACAGCATCCAGGAACGGGTCGCCCGCTCGTTTTCCAACGAGGGCATCACCTTCACGGTCTACGGTGACGACGAAGCCGACGAGCGCATCATCCCTGTCGACAGCATTCCCCGGGTGATGTCAGCCACGGATTGGCGCGAGATCGAGGCGGGACTCACCCAGCGCCTCAGAGCGCTCAACCTCTTTCTTGAGGACGTCTACGGCCCTTCCCGCAGCAATGACCGCTTCGGGGTGCCACGCATCGTCGACGACGGAGTCATTCCGGTCGACGTGGTGCGCGGCTGCCCGCAATACCGGATCGAGATGCGTGGCTTCTCCGCTCCCTACGGCACGTGGGTCGCCATCTGCGGCACCGACCTGGTGCGCACCAACGACGGCTTCAAAGTGCTCGAGGATAACCTGCGTGTCCCTTCTGGCGTTTCGTACATGCTCGCGAACCGGAAGACGGCCAAGGCAAGCCTGCGCCGCCTGTATAGGGCCGCGCGAGTGCAGGAAATAGAGCACTATGGGCAGGTGCTCCTGCAGACCCTGCGAGAGCTGGCCCCGGTGGGGCGTACGGACCCCACCATCGTGCTGCTGACTCCGGGGGTGTACAACTCCGCCTTCTACGAGCACGTCTTCTTGGCCCAGGAACTCGGCGCGGAGCTCGTAGAGGGCCGCGACCTGCTGGTCAACGACGGGTTCGTCTACATGCGTACCACGAAGGGCCTGCGGCGCGTCGACGTGATCTACCGCCGCGTGGACGACGACTTCGTCGATCCGCTAGTCTTCCGTCCAGACTCGTTACTCGGTGTGCCGGGCCTGATACACGCCTACAAGCTCGGAAACGTGTCACTCGTGAACGCCCCCGGGACCGGAGTGGCCGACGATAAGAGCGTCTACGCATACGTGCCGGACATGATCCGGTACTATCTGTCCGAGGAGCCGATTCTCGCCAACGTCGACACCCGCCTCTGCCGCCGTCCGGAGGACCTCGAGTACACGCTCGACAACCTGCATGACCTCGTGGTCAAGCGAGTGGGCGAGTCGGGAGGGTACGGAATGCTGATCGGCCCCCACTCGACCGCCGAAGAGCGCGATGAGTACGCCAAGCAGGTACGCGCCAATCCGCCCGACTTCATTTCCCAGCCGGTGCTCGATCTGTCACGTGCGCCGTGCGTGATCGACGGCCAATTCGAGCCACGCCACGTCGACCTTCGCCCGTTCGTCCTCCACGGACGCAAGACCCGCATAGTCCCCGGCGCATTCTGTCGCGTGGCCCTGCGTCGGGGCAGCCTCGTGGTCAACTCCAGCCAGGGCGGCGGCGGCAAGGATTTTTGGGTATTGGAGGAGTGATCGAGGGGACGATTCTGGTCACGCGCTCCTGACCAATGACTTGTCGAACAACGACGGACCCAACCGGTCGTCTAACTGGCGTTATGTAGTAAGCTATATCTAGACACGATGAGCCGTTAGTGTAGGAGCAGCAAGGTGGGGACCTTCAGTGTAGAAATCGCCATAGGCGATGTGGGCGGAGAAAACTTCGAAAAGATGGAAGCACTGGTTGATACCGGCGCAACCACGACCGTCATTCCCGGTTCCACTCTCAGACGGCTTGGCATCGCTCCCACCAAGCGCGAAACCTTTGAGTACGCTGGAGGACAGCGGGTGGAATTGGACATGGCCGAGGCGAGGGCGAGAGTGGCAGATCGGGAGACCACCACTTGGGTAATCTTCGGCGAGGATGATGCGGCGCTCCTCGGCGCATACACCCTGGAAGGCACGTTCCTGGCCGTAGACCCTTACGGCCAGCGGCTCATCCCCGTACCCGGGCTGCTGAAGTAGCCGGACTCGGCACCTGGCCCATTGTTGGTGGTTGGTGTGGGTAAGGAGATACGGACGACTACGCCCGGTCGAACACGTCCTTTGAAATTCCGAGATCCCTGATGATTGCTCTTATCGTGCCGGGCTTGAGATCCCTGCCTCGCCAGTTCGGGATCGCGGTCGTAGATTTGGTATCATCGTTTGCCCAAATCTCATGGTCACCCTTTCCTTGGCGAGCGAATTCACAGCCGAGGCTCCGCAATTTGCGGGTAAGCTCCCTGTAGTTCAAACGGCCACCAGCACCTCATTTGCGGTCGTGGCGTCGATCATCGAGGCGCGTACCTCGTCAGGTAACTCATAGCCTCGCTCTATGCAGACCTCAATGGTTGCGGCGGCTACGCTTGAAAGGATGTCCAGCGCTTCTTCCGGCGTATCTCCCCACGCCCTGCACCCAGGGAGATCGGGAATCTCGGCCATGTACTTGTCCTCGGTGTCTTCCGAGGGGTCGTGCATGACATAGCGCAACTTGTAGTGCTTCATTGCGTCATCCTGCCGGCAGGTGCGATGCTTCCCTTCCTCCGGCAAATTATAGCACTTCTTTATCCGGCCTTATGTGTAGTAAGCTATCGCCCGACCGCTTAGGCAGGTCGTTAGCGACGAGTCGGCCCCGGTTAACTCCGGCCAGGGCGGTGGCAAGAAATACCGTGTACTGGAGGAGTAACCGAAATGCTCTCTCGCAGCGCGCAGGGACTCTACTGGATGGGCCGCTATCTGGAACGGGCCGAGCACCTTTGCCGCCTGCTGCGACTTCAGACCGAGGCCCTGGTCGACCGGCCGGTCAGGGAGATCTACTATGGCTGGAAGCGTATCTACGGCAGCTTGTACAGGCAACCCCCCTTGGGCGAGATCGAGCTCGACAGCGACGAGTACACCCTGGCCGACTCCTACACCCTCGCGGACGACCTCACCTTCGAGCGCGCGAACACCGATTCGGTGTGGAGCTGTTTCGCACTGGGTAGAGAGAACGCACGACAAATGCGTAACTGCATCAGCGCCGAAATGTGGACCCGCCTCAACTTGGCATACCTGCGAATACAGAAGCAGGACATTCAGGGGATCTGGAGAGTCTCACCTGAGAGCTTCTACGCGGAAACCGCGGCCGAGATCGACACCTTCGCGGGAGTCGCGGAGGCGACCATGTACCGAGACGAGGGTTGGTTGTTCCTGCAGCTTGGGCGCGCCATCGAGCGTTCCCAGTTCTTGGTCGCCCTCCTCCTCTTTCAGCTCGACGCCGAGACGGAAGTCGAGGAGGACTCCGATGCCGACTGGACGACGCTGCTGCGCGCCTACCACGCCTTCGAAGCGTACAACCGGAAATACAGCGTGGAAGTCCAGTCGGGGCAGGTGCTCGACCTGCTCGTCACCGATCCTCTCATACCCGGCTCACTTTCCCGGACGCTGGACATGATGGAGGCGAATCTTGCTTCCCTCGGCCCAAGTTCGGATGAGCATTCCGGCGCCGAGGCCCAGAGACTGGCCGGTCGCCTGGGAGCCCTTGTGCACTACGACTGGCCGGATACGGATGACCGCGAGAAACTCCTGAAACGAGTTCGCGAGTACTGTCGCGAGCTGCACGGACTCATAAACGCGACCTACTTCGAATACTCCGTCGAAGACTTCCCTGTGGGCTGACAGAATGCCTGACGCGACTCGCTACGACATCGAGCACGTCACTCGATACCTCTACCTGTCGCCCGTTCGGCACAGCGTCATGTCGCTCTGCATGAAGCCGCGCGACGACTCCGGCCAGCGGCTCCTGAGCTTTGATGTCACGACGATCCCGCCCTCCTCACTGAACGCCGAGACCGACGGCTTCGGCAACACCAAGCACGTCCTCAACATCCACCGGGAGCACTCGAACCTGGAGATCATCGCCCGCTCCACCGTCGAAACGACTCACGCCGCACCCCTGCCAAACTCTTTGGGACGAGGGGCGTGGGACGAGGTCCGCTCATGGACGGCGAGCTTCACGCACTGGGAGTTCACACGTCCAAGCGTATTCGCCCGGCCCACTCCCGCTCTAGCCGCCTTCGTCGACCGGCAGGGCGTCGGGCAGACTGGCGATCCGCTCCGGACGTTGCTGCACCTACGCGACTCGATCCATCGCAGCTTCGAATACGTGCCGGGGAGCACGACGGCCGTCTCCCCCATCGACCACGTTCTGGAGACCGGTGAGGGCGTGTGCCAGGACTACGCCCACGTCATGATCGCCATAGCCCGCTCATGGGGAGTGCCGACCCGGTACGTTTCAGGCTACGTGTCCGCCAGAAAGGCCGGTATGAGCGCGCCTCAGTCGGCCACCCATGCATGGGCAGAATGCTTCCTCCCCGAGCTCGGCTGGACGGAGTTCGACCCCACGAACCCGGAACTCCCCAACGAACGCAGGGTGCGCGTCGCCGTGGGCCGCGACTACGATGACGTGTCCCCGACCCGCGGCGTCTTCGTGGGCAACACCGACAGCCTCCTCGAGGTCAGCGTGCGGATGAGGCCGGTGGAGTACGCGCAACATTTGCACGAGGAGACGAGATATGGCTGATATTGGAGAAAAGCGGGGAGCCACCAGTGACCGCGTAGCACTCTTTATTGATGTCGATAATATCCTAATCCTAGCTCAGAATTCGGGGATACCCTTCCATCTTTCTTTGATTATCGACAGAGCGCGCCAATTGGGTACGGTCATGTCTTCCAAAGCGTATGCGGATTGGACGGCGAACCTCCTGAGACCCGTACTCGGAGACTTCAGGGCAAACGCAATTGAACTTGTGCAGCTACCGACTTCAACGGCAAGCAAGGAACACAAGAACACAGCCGACATCCAACTCACAGTGGACGCGTTCGAGATGGTATTTTCCACGGTGCGTCCCGATACCATCGTAATCGTCGGGGGAGATCGTGACTACGTTCCCTTGGTTCAGAAACTGAAGAGATACGGCATCTTCGTGATGGGAATTGGTGTTGAGGCTGGAGTTAGTCGCGTACTTATCGAGGCCTGCGATTCCTTTGTTTTCTACGACGACATCGTGCCTCCGGCACCGGAAGAAGCCCCGGAAGAAGCCACAGAGATCGTGTCCGCTCCGAACCCGACGGACGCGTACTCGCTGATGCAAAGAGCGGTTGCGGCCCTTCAACGGGAGGGTCGTGCGTCAACCGGAGCATCGGTGCATGCGATGATGAAGCAACTTGATCCGGCGTTCGATGTCGGCCGTTACAAAACCACCTTTAAGGTACTCGCGCAGGATGCCCAAGAAGCAAACTATGTGGGGATTACTGACCATCCAGGGTCAGACTTCGAACTATCCCCCGTTTCGTCGCCGGTAACTCTGGCAGCACATGCGCCTGAAACGACGAAGCGAGAGTATGACTTTTCTACGTTGGCTACCAGAGTCGCAAGCTACCGAACTATCCTCCAAGAGCGTCGAATTCCATTGTTGCCTTGGCGAGTCCGCGAAATGTTCGTGAAGCTGATTTGGCAAGGCTTTGACGAACGTGGGAATTATGGAATGTCTCTCGACACGATGCGTGAGACCCTCTTGGATTACACTAGTACGAATGATCTTCGAGTGTCTCTCCCAATGATTCAAAAGCTACTGTACACCCTAAACTTCGCTCGGTGCTTTAGTTCAGTTAAGGGTGCGTCCACAGGCTATAAGGTTGAAATTCCTTTGGAACTGTCTAGTCCCTTATATCCAGTCTTCGACTACCAAAAGGCAATAGACAAACTCCACGAACGGTATCTTGAGATTCTTGGGGAAGATGCCTCGATTCTTGATCCTGAGGCAGTGTTCGATCTCCTCTATGGGGATGAAATATCCGATGACGAGGAGAGTCAAAGGCGAAAGCACACTTTGGTCAAGATGTGCAGTTCCATTAGACCTCTAGGTGCAGTTGGCCACGCACTACTAGTGTCCCGAATTGCAAGTTCCTTATATTGATGTGATATACGCTAGACCTGATCTTCGTGGTTCGACAAGCTCACCACGAACGTATTGTGATTATCCCGTTCGCCCTGAGCCCGTCGAAGGGCGCTCTTGAATTATGCGGTGAACTTACAATTCGGGACACTAGAGGCTGGTAGATGAAGCTAGCCTTCATTTCTTAGAACAAGGTCAATGATGATTCCCCTAAATTACGACGACCTCCCCACGCAACAAGGCCCCCGATCAGCCCTCCGTCGTCTCCCACGCGGGCGTGATGGCCTCAGCGATGCGCTCCTTGTAGTCCTCGCGCGGCGGGGAGAAGATGTCCAGCACGAGGCCCTTGCCCGGCCCGCCATGCAGGGCATGCGGAACGCCGCCGGGGATCACGTAGGACATGCCGCGCTTCATCGTCTGGCGCTCGCCGCCGATGGTCATGTCGAACTCACCTTCGAGCACCATGCCCGCCTGCTCGTGCGGATGCGTGTGTTCGGGCACGTCCGTATGCGGATCGGTCTCGATCAGGCTCATCATCACCTTGTCGCCCCATAGCGTGCGAATCCGCACGCCGGGCACGATCTCGACCGGGTTGACCTTGAGAATGTCGGTGAAGTAGGGCATGGGGTCTCCTCTTGCGTTGTGAGTGTTTCGTACTGCGTAGAGGGCTCGGTGTACCCGCTATGAGCCGGTCGATCCGGTCCGGCGCGTCTCGTAGTCGGTCCCTGCCTTCTTGAGCGCCTCGGTGCGCAGGTCCTTCAGGTGGTCGCGCTTTTCTATCGACCACTTCTCCGACTCCGCTAGGTTGTGCAGGGAGTTTTGGAACTGCGGGGCGACGTAGCGCGCGATCAACTCATAGCTCCTCATCACCTGTTCCCGGTTGCCCCACTCGGTCGCCACGAAGAGCACACCGCCGAATCCGCCGCTTTCCTCGTCCAGCCGGTGGATTGCCGCGATCAGGTCGTCGGGCGTTCCGACGACCCATCGCCCCGACTCGGTAGCCGCGTCGATTGTCCCCTCCGCCGGCCCGTCGTAGAGCGGCTCGTGGCCCATCACGGTCTCGAAGTAGTGCCGCTGGAACCTCGCGGACCCGACGCGCGCCTGCTCCACCGCCTCCTTCTTCGTTTCGGCTAGGAATGCGTGGATGACGAGCCTCCACTCGCTGCGGTCCATCTGCTTGCCGTGACGTTCCGCCGTCTCCTCGGCGATGCCCCAGAAGTCGTTGAGACTCCTCGCATCATGCCGCTTCATTACCGTCGGATCGGCAATGGAGAGCACCCACGCGCCGTGCCGCCCGGCAAGCTCCATGCCCGACGGCGACATCGCCGCGGCAACCGCCACCGGGAAATGCGGCTTCGTATATGGCTGGAGGTGAAGACGCGCCTCGTTGAGCGCGAACCAGTCCGACTCGTAGGTGATCGGCTCCGACTCCGTCAGCAACCGCATGATGATGTCGAACGACTCGCCCATGCGGTTGCGCTGCGTGAGCGGGTCGATCCCAAGCATGTAGGCGTCGGTTGTCAGTGCCCCGGGCCCCACGCCGAGCATCACGCGCCCTCGCGTGAGGTGGTCGAGCAGCGTCATCCGGTTCGCCACCATCAGCGGATGGTGGTACGGCAGGCTGATGACCCCGGTGCCGAGGTTGATGTGCTTCGTCCGCTCCGCCGCGACGCCCATGAACACCTCCGGCGAGGCAATGGTCTCCCATCCTGCCGTGTGGTGTTCGCCGATCCATGCCTCGTCGAAACCCAGATAGTCGAGCCACTGGACAAGCTCCAGATCGCGCTCCAACCCGAGGGTGGGATTCTCCCCCAAGACGTGGAACGGGGCCAAGAAGATACCGAACTTCATACGGTCTGGAAGAGTCATGTCGTCTCCTGCCTACGCAATTTCGCCCCTATCCTACCACCCGCTTGGCCTCGTCCCAAAGGGCCTCTTTTTCGTCGAACGACAGGTCGGACACCGACAGGCCGCGTTGGCGAGCGATGCGCTCCATGTGCACGAAACGGGCGCGAAACTTGTGCCCAGTTGAGCGCAGCGAATCCTCGGCGTCCACCTTCAGCCACCGGGCCACGTTGACGACCGTGAAAAGTACGTCGCCAAGCTCCGCCGCCCGCTCTTGGGGAGTCTCGGCCCGCCCCAGTTCGTCGAGTTCCTCGCGGACCTTGTCGAGCACTCCATCGAAGTCGTCCCACTCGAACCCGACCTTGGACGCGCGGTTGCCGAGCGCTTGAGCGTACGCTAGTGAGGGCATCGCCCTCGGTACCCCGTCAAGCGTGCCCTTGTCCTTGTTAGATGGTTCAGCGCGCTTGATCTCATGCCAGCGGGCCGCGACCTCTCCCGAGTCCTTGACGGTCGCGTCGCCGAAGACGTGCGGATGTCTCCGCATCAGCTTGTCGCGCACACCTCCCGCCACGTCCCGCTTGTCAAAATCGCCCGCCTCCGCCCCTATCAGAATCTGGTACACGATGTGGTACAGGACATCCCCCAGCTCTTCTGCGATCTCCTCGGCCTTGCCACCGTCGATGGCGTCGAGGAGCTCGTAGGTCTCCTCTAGCAGCATCGGCTTGAGCGACTCGTGAGTCTGCTCTCCGTCCCACGGACACCCACCGGGTCCCCGCAAGTGGGCGCACAAGGCCAGAAGGCCTTCAAACGTGGGAGGAAAGTCCTGCGGCATGGAAGTAGGTTACCATCCGCCCGGCAGACTGTACACTCTTGAACGAGAGTGATACTATTCGTAGATATAGTGTTCTAACTTTGTTCTGTGAGTAGTCAATATTTGGGTTGCGGTTGCCCAGATGTCCACCAATAATCTACAGACAGCTACCGTAGCTGGACAGTCTCCTCTAGCCGTGTCGACATGGCTTAACAGGGTACATCACGGCGACTGCGAGGAGTTGATGGGGGAAATGCCTGTCGACTCTGTGGATATTGTCGTAACAAGTCCCCCGTACAACATTAAGAACAGCACTGGGAACGGCCTCAAGAACGGTTCAGGCGGAAAGTGGCCTACGGCAAAGCTCATTGATGGGTATGACGTGTATGACGACGCTGGTCCCTACGACCAGTACGTCGAATGGCAACGGCGTTGTCTATCGGCGATGATGCGCGTCATTAAACCGACGGGGGCAATATTTTACAATCACAAGTGGCGAATTCAGAAAGGGTTACTTCAAGACCGTGCCGAAATCGTCCAGGGCTTCCCCGTCCGCCAGATCATCATTTGGAAGCGGGCTGGCGGTATCAACTTCAATAAGGGGTACTTTCTGCCCACGTATGAAGTCATCTACTTGATAGCAAAACCCGATTTCGTACTCGCTCCGAAAGCAAACGCTATTGGCGATGTGTGGCAGATACCCCAAGAGTCAAAAAACCCTCATCCAGCGGCGTTTCCCATTGAGCTTGCACAAAGGTGCATAGAGTCAACGACTGCCAAAGTAGTCCTTGATCCATTTATTGGGTCGGGGACTACTGCTGTTGCCGCTGAGTTGGCAGGTCGCAAATGGATAGGAATGGACGTCTCCAAGAGCTACTGTGAGATTGCTGAGAGCCGAATAGCCTCTTACAGGCAGGGGTACGAATGACTCTTGATAAGACGTTGCGCACGCGCCTTGAATTGGTTCTAGGCCAACGTGAGCACGAAATCCCGCATGGAATGGGATTTGAAGGCACAGGTTCTCCTGGTTTATATCTCGAACATCTACTGGGGCTAAAGACATCAAACCAGGATATTCCCGACGCTAGAGCTTGGGAAATCAAGTATTCAAGCGGCAACAGTTTAGTCACGTTGTTTCACAAGGACCCTTACCCCCGGGGCAAGGCAATACGCTACATGATTAATCAGTGGGGATGGACGGGTAGGAATGGTCTGCCGAGCTTCCGACACACAATCTGTAGTGAGTCCGATAGATTCTTGGTAGTAGACGAAGCGAACGAAATCAAGATCCGACGAACGGGCCATGACGATCTAGTGCCACATTGGCCTCATGACACTCTCGTCAACTCGCTTTCGCGAAAACTTAGGAATCTTGTTGTGGTTCACGGGCGCAAGCGTGGACGCACGGTTTGGTATGAATCCGCAGAAATACTCACTGAGGTACGTAGTTCGCGGTTCATTCGCGCCATTCTTCAGGGGATAGTTTGCATTGACTTCGACGCCTATATTCGAGAGAACGGCTCGATTCGCAATCACGGCACGAAGTTCCGGGTAAAGACAGAGAACCTTCACACGATCTACACCAGTCGCCGCCACATAAGAATGCACTAAGGTGACGGTTCCTCGACCGGCGACTTCGTTGCGACTGTCGTATGCCATGGGGTTGTTCGGTGATTTTTGTTGGTTCCGTCCCGGAAAGTACCCCCGGTTGACGCTCCCCTAGCCCGTTGGTACACTCCCTCTACTTTCTACGCTCCCCAGGCGCGTTGACACCCCCCGCCCCCTGTGCTACATTCGCCCCGATACCAACCTCAGTCGGGAGGCGTGAATGGCTATGGAAGGCAAGATAGCGATAGATATCGCCTACTGCGTGCCCTGAGGCTACCACAATGAAGCTGCCTGGATGGTCAGCGAATTCTTTGCGGCAGGCGGGCCGGACACGGCGATAAGCCTGATACCCGGTGATGCCGGAGTCCTCACGGTAACGGTGGACGGTGAGACCATATTCGACAAGAGCGTCGAGGGGAGCCACCCCAACCTCGACCGCGTCAAAGAGATGAAGGCCGTCATCTCAAACAAGGTCGCGGCGCTCGGATAACCTCCGAACCCGGCTACAGATACGTAATTGGCCCCGAGTTCGCGAGGCCCAGACTGCCCGCGAGCTCCAATAGGACGCCGTCCTTCAGTCCCACCCTGGGAATGGCGAGGTTGCTCGCCCAAACGGTGTTCATCAGCGCCTGCACGACGATGACGGCGGGATAGATCACGTCCGCGCGGTCGGGGCGCAGCCGCAACTCGCGTTGCCGCCCCTTGTAGCTCAGCGACTCCAGTTGCGTCTGGATGCGCTGCAGGTCCCCCGACGATGCGAAGGAAGTTGCCTTCCTGCCCACGCGCTTGCCCGTGAGATCGCCGATGCTCTCGACGTTCCCGCCCGTCCCAACGAGCCGCCCGACAAGGTGGTGCCCCATCACGCCCGTCGTCCAGTCCCGCGTCTCGCTCTTGATCTCCTCTATCTGCGCCATGAAGTCGGAGAAGCCGCGATCCGGGTCGCTCAGCACTTGGAGCATCCGCACCGTCCCCACCTTCAGCGTCCGGCTCTCTATCAGGACCCCGCCCGAGGTTAGCGTCACCTCGACGCTCCCACCTCCGACATCCACCAGCACGGCCTCACCCTCAGAGATGTCGATCTTCCGAGAGACCGCGAGGTGCACCAGCCGGGCCTCCTCCAGGCCGCCGATCACGTTCACCTCGATGCCGGTCTTCTTGTGGATGCGGTCGAGCAGTTCGTCTCGGTTCTCCGCCTCGCGGAGCGCGCTCGTGCCCACGCCTACCGTATGCTCGACTCCCCACTCCTCGATGGTGTCGTGGAACCGTGTGAACGCCTGCGTCGCCGCCTTCATGATCTTGCGGGACATCCGACCGTCGGCGAACACGTCCTTACCGAGACGCACGGCCTCGCGGCTGTTCTTCACCACCTCGACCCCGCCGCTTTTGCCGGCCCTCCCGATAACGAGACGCATGGCGTTGGAACCGGCGTCGATGGCGGCTAACGTCGTCATGGAGCTCCCAAAGGCTGAGGCGTCGGAGGCATTGTACACCGTTCGCGCACGGGCGCGGACGGGCCTTGGCCTACCAGTTCGTCAGCGAGCCGTCCTTCCGTCGCAGGTGCGGAGCCTCCCAGAACCGGAACTCGTAGGCCTTCAGCGCCTCCTCGTTTACCTCGACGCCGAGGCCGGGAGTGGTCGGTACGGGGTACCGGCCATGCTCTGTGTGCGGCCTGACGGGGAACATCTCGTCATCGAACAGGTCCGCACCATCCGCGGTGACGCGCGACTCCAGCCACGAGAAGTTCGGGACGGCCGCGCCGAGGTGGACCGACGCCGCAGTGCACACGGGCCCCAGGGGGTTGTGCGGCATCAGGTCTATGTAGTGCGCCTCGCACCAGCCGGCCACCTTCATTGCCTCCGTGAACCCGCCGATATTGCAGATGTCGATCCGCGCGTACTGCGTCAGCCCCTCCTCAATGTACGGGAGAAAGTGCCACTTCGACGAGATCTCCTCGCCAATGGCGAACGGCACGTCTGTCATCGTCCGGAGCGCGCGGTAGGCGGCAGGGGTCTCGTCGCGGATGGGTTCCTCCAGGAAGTCCAGCGTGCCGGACGGCATCTTCTGGCAGAAGGAGGCCGCCTCCGCCACGCTGAGCCGGTGGTGGTAGTCGATTCCCAGTACGATGCGGTCGTTGAGCGCCTCGCGCGCCTCGATCAGCCACTCTGCCGTCTCGGCGATGGACTCGCGGGGCTCGAAGACTCGCTCGTCGCTGTTTGTCAGCCACTGCCAGTTCAGCCGGATGCACTGCCACCCGTCATCGACGAAGGCCTGCGCCTCGGCAAGGGAGGCGTCCCTGTCCCCCTGGCTCGTCGTCGCGAAGCCGGGCACGAAGTCGCGGTGCCTGCCGCCCAGAAGCTGGTACACCGGTACGCCCAGCGCCTTGCCCTTAATGTCGTGGAGGGCGATGTCGATGGCGGAGATCGCCCCCGTCAGGATACGGCCCCCCTCGAAGTACTGGCTGCGGTACATGAGCTGCCAGAGCGCTCCGGCGTTCATTGGGTCCATGCCGATCAGGAACTCGCGGTAATGGCGCATCGCCCCGTGCACCGCAAGCTCACGGCTCGAAACGCCGGACTCGCCCCAACCGTAGATGCCCTCGTCCGTTTCGACCTTGACCAGCATCACGTTCCGGCCGCCTGCCCAGATCGGATAGGGCTTGATGTCAGTGATCTTCATGGTGTCCTCCTACATACTTCATCGAGCGTACTTGTACCAATTCGTGACAGCGCCACCATATTCGCGCAGGCCGCACTCTCTGGATTCCGGCCTTCGCCGGAATGACGGTGGGCGGTTGGTATTTTGCGCACCGCACTTGAAGGAATGTGGCGCCCAGTTGTGAACACATGGCATCATTCCTGCTGTTTTTCAATGACCTCGTCGACGAACTCTTGCAGGGCCTTGAAGTAGGCGGGGCCGCCGACATGGTACGTGTCGTTGTGTCCTGCGCCCTCGATCGTGTAGAAGCGCTTCGGCCCCTTCGCGGCATCGAACAGCTCCCCGCTCATCGGAAACGGCACTATCTCGTCGCGGTCGCCGTGCAGAACCATCACCGGGGCGTCCACACGGGCGATCTTGTCAAGGGTATCGTACTTGGTTGTCACGAGGAGTTGGAGGCCGGGCAGGAACGGGTACACGCTCTTTGTCATTGCCCTGACCGACGTGAAGCCCGACTCGCAGATCAGCGCGCGCGGCGGGTATTTGATCGCCATCTCCGCTGCTACGGCGCAACCAAGCGAGCGTCCGAAGTAGATGATCTTCTCCGGGTCTATGTCGTCACGGGAGCGGACGAGTGCTATGGCCGCATCGGCGTCGAGGTAGGTGCCCTCCTCGTAGGGCGACCCCTCGCTCCGTCCGTAGCCGCGGTAGTCGAAGATGAAGATACTTACACCAAGCCGTGCGACCAACTCACGGATGTTGCCGACGCGGTGGCTGATGTTGCCCCCGTTGCCGTGGAACCAGACCAACGTAGCACTGCCTCCGCCCCTGACGAACCACCCGTGCAGGACGACCCCGTCCGACGCCTTGAACCTCACGTCCTCGAAGTCCAGGCCGACGTCGCCGGGCGTTGTCTCGATCTCTCTGCTGGGGAAGTAGATGAATGAGCGGTCGACCACGTGCGTACACCTCAGCAGCGCTCCCACGACAGCGACGGCCGTCAGGACGAGGGCAGCGCGTCGCAACAACACGGTTGCGGATTGCCGGTACCGGAGCGTCATTGCGGCCAATGCTAGCAGAGTGCTAGCCTAGAGGTACAATCGGGAACGAGTGTGTTCAAGTGGTTACGATAACGATTCGAGACGTGCCAGACGACCAGCTCGCGCGCATAAAGCGGGCCGCCACCAAAAGAGGCCGCACGATTGAGCAGGAAGTCCTGGAACTCCTAATCGCGCAATACTCCTCCAAGGAAGCGGCCATAGAAAACACTCCGCGTGGCACCACTTGTAACTATTCGGGTGACGGCTAGTGGACCGAAATCTTTGAAATGACGGGTAGTAATTGGAGACTTGATTCGTGTCTTACACGACTGGGCGGGTTTGAAACCCGCCCCTACCAAGTCGTAGCCTCGTTACCCTTCAATACTATGATGTTGAACCACTAGAGCATCGCGCGGTAGACGGCCTGGCCCTGCTTGAAGAGGTCGAGCACCTCTTTGCGCTGGCTGTCGGTGTAGAACTTGCCCTTCTTGGTGACCCATTCCAGCGATTTTTCTATGTGGTCGTCGAACCAGCGGGCGGCCTCGGCTCGTTCGGGTGCGGTTGCGCCGGTCTTGACGTAGACGGGGCTGGTGTGGGCCCAGATGGGCTGGGCGAAGCTGTCGCGGGCGTTGCTGAAGAGGCGCGCGGCTATCCAGCCGTCGTTGGGGGCGGACAGGTCGGCGGGCAAGGTCCCGCTCTTGGAGCCTGAGGGGTAGGACTCCGCCGCGACAACCGTGCCGTTGAAGATGATCTCGGCACGGTGTATTGCATAATGCGACTGCCATGAGGCGCTAGCGGGAAGGGCGCTTCCGGCAGGGGTGTAGACCTCCGCGCCGGGCTGCTGATCGGCTACCGTGAGATGTAGGGCAGGCCCGTTGGTGATGAAGGTCTTGCCCTGCTTGAGCGCGGTGAGCCAGTCGGCGTACTCGAAGGCGCTGCCCGTGCCGGCGTAGACCCGGTTCGCTGAGCTGACGAACCAGTCGGAGCCGGTCGAGGCGGGGAGCTTGATGCCCGCGTTGAGCATCCGGTAGTAGATGTCGTACTCGGGGTTCATCCACTGGGGATCGAAGAGGTTGAAGGCGTCGAGCTTGCCCAGCGCGGCGGCGACGGGGGCCTCCATTCCCTGCCCGTTGTGGCACCAGATGACGATGCCACCCTGCCGGTGTGTGTCGTCGCAGGCGTAGGACAGGGGCGGATAGTCGGGGTCGAAGGCGTCCACGAGGAGGCCGCGGCTGACGGGATGCACGACGTTGCGGATGTTCAGGAGCATGATGTGGCCGTAGCCGATGCTGTGGGAGGCGAGAGAGTTGTGGCGGTTTTCCTCGCCGCACTGGACGTAGTAGTGGGTCGAGGAGAACTCGTTGAGGAAGCCGGGGGCGTACTTGTTGGAGGCGTACTCAAGCTCCCAGCGCTTGAGGATGCTGATGGCGGTCATTCGCAGGTCCTCGACGCGGGGGTCGAGGGAGAGGCGGTCGTCGGGGCGCTGCTCCTTCTCGTCGTAGTGAATGTGGGTGTTGCCGGGGTGCCAGCCCTGTTCGCCAAGGGCGTTCCATCTCTCCAGTTCCAACTCGACGGCGACGGCTCCCTGGAGCGGGGAGTCTACGGAGAGCTCGGCGGGGACGTACTCGGTTCCGCGCTCGGCGACGACCTTCACCTTGCCGCGACCGACATCGAGGTCGAACGAGCCGTCCGAGTAGAAGAAGGGCGCGCCCGTACCCACCTTGAGCAGCGCGTCGTTCGGATGCGCGAAGTTCCCGTTGGGGCCGATGATCTGTACCCGCGCCTCCACCTGCTCGCCGGTCGCCTTATCAATGATCCTTCCCGTCAGCCTTCCCATCTCGCGCTCCTGTCGTACTTGGTTTGGGGAATCCTCGTGCGGATTCCGTTTGAGGCCCTATGGTACAGGAAAGTACAAACTGAGCGAGGTGTTCAATCGCCCTGGGCAGAACAAAAAGGTGCGATGGTTCCCAGACCATCGCACCTTGGTTTCAGTCGTGCTCCTTGAAGGAGCTTATGGCTTACGTCACTCGATCTTGATCTCCTGGAGCTTCGGGACAATCATGGGGGTCAGGCGGTAGCCCTTCAGGTAGGGCTTGACGAGGGCGTACTGCTCGCCGGTGAACCACGTGGGCACCCACGCGGCGTCGTCGACGATCATCTGCTCTGCCTGATTGTAGAGGGAGACGCGCTCACTCACGTCCTGAATGGTGCGGGCCTTTTCGAGTATCGTGTCGACCTCCGGATTGGAGTAGCTGCCGTGGTTCATCCCGCTCTCGGTGTGGAAGAGGATGTCGAGGAAGTCCTGCGGGTCGGGATAGTCGGCGGACCAGCCGAGTCCGGCGTAGGCCTGGAACTTCTGAGCATCGAGATCTTCGAGATAGGTCGCCCACTCAACCTGCTGGATCTCGACTTCCACGCCAAGCTCCTGCTTCCACATCTCGATGATGACTTCGAGGTCGAGGCCTATGGTGCCGCCCGTGCCGGGCACCGTTACGACGATGCGGGGGCGGGTGTCGGGGTCGGCGTACTTGGACTGCGCGAGATACTCCCTCGCGAGGTCGGGGTCGAAGTGCAGGCCCTTGATGTCGGTCGTGTAGCCGGGGAACCCGGGCGGCAGAATAGAATACGCGGGCTTTACAAGCTCGGCCAACACCTCGTCGGCGATCAGCTCCTTGTCGACGGCGTGGTTGAGCGCCCTGCGGAAGTTAGGATCGTCGAAGGGCGGCTCCGATGCATTCATGCCGATGTAGGAGACCGAGAAGCCCGGAGGGGCTACGACCAGCTCCTTGTTCAACGGCTCTTCGGGGTTAAGGACGCGCTCAAGATCGAAGAGGCCGACGCCGGTAACGTCGATCTCGTCGTTCTCGTACATGGCCATGGCCTGGCCGCCGGCGAGGTTCATATTGATGGCGTCAACGTCCGGGCGGGGGGAGCGATAGTACTCGTCAAACCGCTTGAGGACGATCCGCTCGCCGATCCTATACTCATCGAGCTTGAACGGACCGGTGCCCACGGCGTTGTCGACCCACCAGTTCCGGCCGCCGCTCTCGACGGTCTCCTGGTGCAAGACGAACGCAGTCGGGTAGCTGAGCTTGGCGAGGAAGTAGGCCTTGGGCGCGTCGATGGTGATCTGGAGCGTCCGCTCGTCGATGACCTGCACGCCCTCAATCGAGTCGGCGTTGCCCTCGATGTAGTCCTCCGCGCCGATGATGTCATTGAGATACGTGTCCGCCAAGTGGGAAGCAAGCGTGGGTGAGGCAGCTCGTTCGATAGACCACTTGAAGTCGTGGGCGGTCACCTTCTCGCCGTTGTGGAAGGTCACGTCGTCACGAAGCGTGAAGGTGTAGACCATGCCGGTATCGTCGACCTGCCACTCCTTCGCGATGTCGGGCACGAGTTGGAGGTCGGTATTGATGGTTACGAGACCGCTGAAAACCTCGACCACGATGCCGGCGGAGGTGGTGTCACCCGTCAGGTGTGGGTCGAGGGTGGGCGGGTCGGCCCAGAGCCTGCGGAATACCCCGCCTCCGGGCGGCGGCAGCTCCTCCGTGTCGATTACGACATTCGCCGAGTCATCGTCCCCCGCGCTCTCGGTGGAGGATTCGGTATCAGTGGTCGTCTTGGCCATAGATTCGGAGGCAGCCGCGCTCTCCGTCTCAGAGGGAGCCTGTTCAGCCGTCTCCGTATCGGGGTCGGAACCGCCTCCGCACGCGACCAATGCCACGGTCGCAATCAGGAGGAAGAGAAGGGGAAGTAACTTCTTCATCGAACGCACCTCGTTGGTGTTTTTGTGTTGGGACAAACTTTATAACGCAATGGGAGCGAAAACGGTTGGGATTTCCAATTTCGTAGAAAGTATTTCGTATTGTGTATAAAGTACTCCGTATTGCGTTGAGACAATTGCGTAGACCGGCGGGAAGTGAATCGCAGTTAGCTTCCAAGTACGGAATACGCAATACTTTCTACTTTCCTCCGACCGTCGTCGCCAGATAGGCGTCAATGAACTCTCCAATGTCGCCGTCGAGGACACCGTCGGTGTCGGATGTCTCGTAGCTCGTCCGGTGGTCCTTGACCATTTTATACGGGTGGAGCACGTAGCTCCTGATCTGGTTGCCCCACTCGGCGGAGACGTGCTCCCCGCGGATCTTGTCCATCTCCTTGGCGCGTTCGGCCATCTCCCGCTCCATGAGACGGGCAGCAAGGATGTTCATGGCGATGCTTCGGTTTTGGTAGAGCGAGCGCTCGTTCTGGCAGCTTGCCTTGATGCCGGTCGGGACGTGGGTGATCCTGACGGCCGTCGAGTTCTTCTGAACGCTCTGGCCGCCAGCGCCGCCGGCCTTGAAGACCTCGATCTTCAGGTCGCCGGGGTCGATCTCGATGTCGACTCCCTCCTCAACCTCAGGCAGCACCTCGGCTAGGGCGAACGACGTGTGCCGCGCGTGGTCGGAGTCGTAGGGAGAGAGCCGCACCAAGCGGTGGACGCCCTTCTCGGCCTTCAGGTACCCGTAGGCGTAGTCGCCCTCCATCTGTATCATCGCGCTCTTGATTCCCGCAGTATCGCCGGGTGACATCTCGACGACGTCCGAGCGGTAGCCCTTTGTTTCGGCCCAACGGAGGTACATGCGCATGAGCATCTGCGCCCAGTCCTGGGAGTCGACGCCGCCCGCGCCCGCATGGATGGCGAGGATGGCGTTCCGGCGGTCGTGCGGGCCGGAGAGGGCCAGTGTAAACTCCAGACCGGCCACACTCTGGGTTATCTCGGCAAGCTCCTCGGCTAGGGTTTCGAGGAGCGAAGCGTCACCCTCTTCGATTGCCAGCGCCGTAAGGTCTTCTGCGGCTTCCGCCCGACTATCGAGTGAACTCCACTGGTCGACTTCACTCTTGAGGGCGGCCAGCTCCTTCATCTTGTCCTGTGCACGCTGGGAGTCCTGCCAAAACGACTCGGCTACGGACTCGCGCTCAAGGGCTTCGATGCGCTTTTCCTTGTCGGCAAGGTCAAAGACGCACCATGATCTGGGATATTTTTTCCCGAAGCGCGGACAGCGCTCCTCTGAGTTCCTGCATGGGCCGAATCACCTCTTCCGCTCAACCGAAGTCGTGGAGCGGGACCTTAACGCGTTGCTCGCTCGAATATGGCCTCGCGGAGGCCGTCAAGCAGTCCTTCGAGCCGCGCTTGGCCCTGTTCCAAAGTCGAAATCCGTCCTTCGAGCCGCGCTTGGCCCTGTTCCAAAGCCGAAATCCGCTCTTCGAGCCGTGCTTGGCCCTGCTCCAAAGTCGAAATCCGTCCTTCTAGTCGGTCGAGGCGAGCATCAACGCGCTCGAATCGGGCATCAATGCGCTCGAACTGCTTGAACATCAGTTGGAGTGCTGTCACGCCGAACGCCGCCAGCGCGACTCCAACGCCGAGGATTGCGATAAGTTCAGGCGTCACAACTTTCCCCGCAGTCTAACGCGACCGCCAAAGCCCTTTCATCCACTCCGCCTAGACAGAATACCATTACTCGTGGTCTCCATGATAGCAACTATGATACCCGGTCATCGCCAAACACGTAAGCGTTCACGGGGCCGTTCCCATGCCCTCATGGGAGTGGTGACGGGTGCGTCGCGCCCCCGAGTGGCCCGTAAGGGAAGGAAGCGTGTTTGGCGATTCGCAACCTGTCCACGAAGGGGCTTCTTCATGTCGCAATCGCCCTTGCGCGTTGTGCGCGTGTCTTTCTTTCTCTGCGAACATGGGCAACTATGCCTGCGTAATTCGAGCGGCTTGCCCCCTGCCGAAGAAGCCGTCAGTTGAGTTCGGAAGGAGGCAATTGAATGAATCGCTTACTGGTAGGAGTTGCGGTCGCAGGAATCGCAGTTTTAGGAACAATCGGAGTCATATTACTCCTGCCCGCGGCCTTGGGGTTCTGCGACCTGCTTGTGGTTTTGGCCGCAGCGATTGAGGTCGGTGAGAAGGTCGTCGAAGCAGTCAAGGAGTTCTTGGAGGCGGATCCCGCCTCGTTGATCGGAGACCTTCCGGATGATGCGCATGGCGCGGCAAGGGCTGTAATTGCCGCTGCGCAGGCCGTCATACGGGTTGCGGGTTCTGTGCTGGGGTTTGTTTTGCCGACCGGTGTACTGGGCGCGCTCACTGACGCGGTCAAGAGTATGGCGACGGTGTGCGAAACGCTCGGATAGGGTTACACGACGACCTTAGCTGCCGCTTGCACCAGCGACAAAAGGCACACCTTACAAGGAGAATACGGGTACCGACCGATGGCCTTCAGGCTGCGGGTTCTTCGTGACGACATCGTCCATGGACTTCAGGGCGTCCGGCCCAAAGAAGACTTCGCCGCATTGGGTGCAGACCTCTGCGGGGACGTTGCGAAGGATGTACAGCTCTCCGTCCCAACGGTGAACGTGCTCGACGCGGCGTTGCTCGACGGGGCCTTTGCAGAATGGGCATGTTGTCATATTGGTTGTCTCTAACGCCGATTGGTGTGTGGGACGCTACCCTGCGGCTTCGGCGTGGTGGGACTGCGTCACGTCGGCGAAGACGCGCCTGAGGTAGCGGCCGGTCTCCGAGTGGTCCATGTCGGCGAGGTCGCGCGGGGCGCCGACGGCGACGATCTCTCCGCCGCGGTCGCCCGCGCCGGGGCCGAGGTCGATGAGCCAGTCGGCGCTCTTGATGAGGTCGAGGTGGTGCTCGATGAGCACGACCGTGTTGCCGGCGTCGACGAGGCGGTGGAGGACGCGCAGCAGGTACGCGCAGTCCTCGAATGAGAGGCCGGTCGTCGGCTCGTCGAGGATGTAGAGGGTCTGTCCCGTCGCCCGCTTGGATAGCTCGGTGGCGAGCTTGACGCGCTGTGCCTCGCCGCCGCTGAGGGTCGTGGCGGGCTGTCCGAGCCGGATGTAGCCGAGTCCGACGTCGTACATCGTCTGGAGCTTGTTGCGGATGCGCGGGATGTTGGCGAAGTGCTCCAGCGCCTCGGTGACGGTCATGTTGAGCACCTCGGCGATGTTCTTGCCCTTCCACCTGATCTCTAGGGCCTCACGGTTATATCGCGCGCCGTTGCACACCTCGCAGGGCACGGTCACGTCCGGCAGGAACTGCATCTCGATCTGGTTGTAGCCGTCGCCGCTGCAGGCCTCGCACCGGCCGCCCTTGACATTGAAGGAGAAGCGGCCCGGTTTGTAGCCGCGGATGCGGGCCTCGGGAGCGGTCGCGAACAACTCGCGCATAGGAGTGAAGGTGCCGGTGTAGGTGGCGGGGTTGCTGCGGGGCGTCCGTCCGATGGGGGACTGGTCGATGTTGACGACCTTGTCGATGTTGGCGATGCCCTCTATCTCATCGAAGAGTCCGGGGCGTTCGCGCGACCTGTAGAACTCCTGGGCCAGCTTCTTGTAGAGAATCTCGTTGACGAGGGTGCTCTTGCCGGAGCCGGACACGCCCGTTATGCACACGAACATGCCTAGCGGTATCTCTACGTCGATGCCTTTGAGGTTATTTTCGCGCGCACCCCGCACGATCAAGGACTTGCCGTTGCCTTCTCTTATGGTGTCCGGCAGGGGAATGCTCTTGCGGTAGCCGAGGTACTGGCCGGTGAGGGACTCGGGTGTGTCGATGATCTTGCGGACCGGTCCGGTGGCGACGACGTGGCCTCCGTGCTCGCCCGCGCCGGGGCCCATGTCGATGATGTGGTCTGCCGCGCGCATGATGGCCTCGTCGTGCTCGACGATGAGGACGGTGTTGCCGAGGTCGCGGAGGCGGAGCAGGGTCTGGATGAGGCGGTAGTCGTCGGCAGGGTGTAGGCCGATGGAGGGCTCGTCGCAGACGTAGAGGACGCCGATAAGGCCGGAGCCTATCTGGGTTGCGAGGCGGATGCGCTGAGCCTCGCCGCCGCTGAGAGACGAGGCGGTGCGCTCCAGGGTCAGGTAGTCGAGGCCGATGTCGTAGAGGAAACGCAGGCGCGCCTCGATCTCCTTGAGGGCCTGCGAGGCGATGGTCATTTCGCGCTCGGACAGGGTGCGAGGGTCTCCACTGCCGATGGGCTTGTCGTCGAAGCTCTTGGGCGGGACGTGGTTGTTGAGGTACCGCACGGACATGGCGACGATGTCTTCCGGGGTCGCGGGAGCGCCATTGGCGCCGGAGCCGTTGTCCCGCCGTGCGACAGTGATGGGAGTGCCGCCGTTCGACCGCCAGTTGGCGTCGCCTCTGATGGCGCCGATCCAGTCGAGGGCGTGCTCGATGGACCTGCTGGTGACGTCGATGATGTTGCAGCCGCCGATGGTGACGGCGAGGGCCTCCGGCTTGAGGCGCTGGCCCTGACAGTTCTGGCAGGCGCGCTGGGACATATACCGCTCGATCTCGGCGCGAATCATGTCGGACTCGGTCTGGCGGTACCGGCGTTCCAGGTTGTTGACGATTCCCTCGAATGCTGTGTCCCACCGGTGCATGCGTCCGCGCTTGGTACGGTGCTGGACGCGGACTCGACTCTTGCCGGTGCCGTAGAGGAGGACGTTGAGCTGGTCTTGGGTAAAGCGGTTGAGGGGTTCGCGTGTAGAGAAGCCGTACTCTTCGGCGACGGCGGTCAGGAGGCTCATCATCCACGTGTCGGCGGTACCGGAGCGCATCCACGGCTGGATGGCGCCCTCGACTAAGCTCAGGTCTTTATTGGGTATGACGAGATCGGGGTCGACCTCCAGCTTGTAGCCCAGCCCGGAGCACCGCTGGCACGCGCCGTGCGGGTTGTTAAAGCTGAAGGTGCGAGGCTCCATCTCACCGAGACTGATGTTGCAGTGGACGCAGGCAAACTGTTCGGAAAAGAGCAGGTCGTCGCCGTCGACGACGTTGACGAGCACCGTTCCGCCGGTGAGCTTGAGGGCGGCCTCGACCGAGTCGGCGACGCGGCTCTGTTCGAGGCCATCAGCTATGACCAGCCGGTCGACGATGACCTCGATGTCGTGCCACTTGGTCTTTTGGAGCGCGATGTTCTCGGACAGGTCGCGGGGCTCGCCGTTGACGCGGACGCGGACGAACCCGGCGCGCCGGGCGTCCTCGAAGACCTCCTTGTGCTCGCCCTTGCGACGGCGCACCATCGGGGCGAGGATCTGGATTCGGGTTCGGTCGGGCAGGTCGACGATGGCGTCGACCATCTGCTGGACGGTCTGGCTCTCGACGGGGCGGCCACAGGAGTGGCAGTGCGGGTGGCCGACGCGGGCGAAGAGCAGCCGCAGGTAGTCGTAGACCTCGGTGACGGTGCCGACGGTGGAGCGCGGGTTGCGGGAGACGCCCTTCTGGTCGATGGAGATGGCGGGCGAGAGCCCCTCGATGTAGTCGACCTCCGGCTTGTCCATGCGTCCCAGGAACTGTCGAGCGTAGGCGGACAGCGACTCGACGTACCGGCGTTGGCCCTCGGCGTAGATCGTGTCGAAGGCGAGGGAGCTCTTGCCCGAGCCTGACACGCCCGTAATCACCACGAGCTTGTCGCGCGGGATGGTGACGTCGATGTCCTTGAGGTTGTGCTCGCGAGCGCCGCGAACGACGATGTTTTCTAGGGGCATTCTCTGACGCTTGACTCCGGGCTGATTGCAGGGTTACGACCGACGATGGCATAGGGCTGGTTTAGAATCTGCTTGCTAGGCATTATACGCCACCTCTTTGAGGGCGTCGGGCGAGAGGATCTGGATGCGGCATATTCATTTCTGCCTAAACTCGGGAGGGTAGAGCACTTTACCTTGGATCTCCTCCAACGCACCCTGCCGAAGCTCGGTCGCCTGGAACGCGGCGCCGCTGCCAAACTCACTCGACAGGCCGTGATGACTTGCTTGAACGAACCCGAACCGCGAGTAGTACCGTGGCGACCCCAGCAGTACGACACCATCGCAGCCCTCTGATCGACACTCGTCGAGGCCTCGCCACACGAGTTGCGACCCGATGCCGCGACCTTGGTACTCCGGCAGGACGCCAATAGGGCCCAAGGCTAACCACCTATGATTTGCTAGCGGCGGATCGAACGTCACCGGGGAGAAGAGGACGTGCCCTACAATCCGATCTTCAACAACCGCGACTAGGGATAAAGTCACGCGACCCGCATTTCTGAGCATTTCGACCAGCCTCGGCTCGTACCGTCCGCCGAAGGCCCTCTCGTGGATATTATGGATGGCAAGAACGTCGCCTTGGTCCTCATCGCGGATTCTTGTGCAGAGTTGTTGTGATACTGCCATGTTGAGGCTGTCTGGGTTCACTGGATTCCCGCCCCGTATCAAAGTACGGGGTGACGTTCCTTCGCGGGAATGACGATGAATTCTCACGGATAAACGAGGTCAGGGTAGCTCATAGACGACCCTTCCCTCACGCAGAGCGGCATGGAGCACGCTTCCCACGATTTGGCCCCGTTGTTCGAGTTCTTCGGGTGTCGATACGACGATGTCCTTACTTGCGGGCAGGTCTCCCAGCGAGCGCCTGATCTCTATGGCGGCGCGCCGTTTGTCCGACACCTCCGACAGGACGACAAGCAGGTCCACGTCGCTCCACTCGGTCGCTGTGCCCCGTGCCTGCGAACCGAAGAGGACCACGCGCAACGGACGAAAGCGTCCGACGATGCGGTCGACCATGGTTGAGACTAGCGCTTCCGAAGCCATTTTTCTCCCCTGCTCATCCCCAGATTTATGAAGGGATCGGGATCGGAGTGTTGCACTCGGCGCGAGTCAATTTTATCACCTGCGGCGGGCATACGGAACCGTTTGGGGTAGGATTTTGGGACAATTGTTCGGCGTCTTGGCACTTCGATGCTCCGAATCTCGCGCCCTATGGTAGAATCCCCCAAGCACAATCTGACAAAGCAGACGGGAGGGGTGACGATGGCCGGAGAGATGACGATTGAGATACTGGACGACTTCGCGAACGGGTGGAACGAGCATGATCTCGACAAGCTGATGTCGCACATGACTCAGGACTGCGTGTTCGAGCTCTCTGCCGGGCCGGAGGCGTGGGGCGCGCGGTTCGAGGGCTACGACAATGTTCGCGAGGGCTACAAGCGGGTGCTCGACATGTTCCCCGACGGGCAGTGGGCGGAGCCGAGCCACTTCATCGCGGGCGACCGGGGCGTGACGCAGTGGACGTTCCGCGCAACGGGGGCCGACGGCGCCCAGGTCGAGGTCAACGGCTGCGACCTGTTCCACTTCGATGGCGACAAGATCAGGGTCAAGAACTCGTTCCGCAAGATCCGGTCGTAGAGGGCCGTTTCAGGCCCCCAAGAGAGTCGTCAACTCATGCTTCGACAGGCTTTCAAGTAAGTGCGGGAACCCTCTCTCTGTATTTCTCTCCCGGCGAGGGAGAGATTGTGGGTGGCTGCACGGCAGTTGCTGACACCCTAAGCACGGCCGCGCGCGGGGGGCGAAACGGTGCTCAGCATGGACGGGTCTAGATGAAGAATACGTTCGTCTTGGGCCTGCCAAAGGGTCGGGCGAGTCCATTACCGCTATGTGGTAGTGACGCGTACTTTCGCTGACCAGCCTCTCTGGATTCCTCCCCCGTATCGGGGTACGGGGTGACGTTCCTTCGCAGGAATGACGGATTGAAGGTTGTGTCAGTTATTTTCGGACCAATGACGGTGTACGGATGCGCTATACGCAGTGAAGTTGACGGATTACGGCGAAGTCATGGCCAGCCGGTATTAGGTGAACGACTTTTTCAGGTAGTCGAGGTCGAGGTTGGGGTAGAGGGGGAAGGTGGAGAGGAGGTCGGCGACGCGGGCGCGGGCGGAATCGACGGTTTCGGCGTCGGTTGTGGCGCGGGCTTTGCTGAGTTGTCCGGCTAGCCTGCCTCTCGTGATGGGGCGGGGTCTTGTTGCGGCGAGGACGGAGGCCATGATGGAGGCGATTTCGGTCATCGCTGCATTCCCCATGCCTCGGCTGGTCAAGGCGGGCGTTCCGAAGCGGAGGCCGGAGGTGTACCAAGCGCCGTTGGGGTCGAAGGGGATGCTGTTTCGGTTGAGGGTGACGTTGGCCTCGCGCACGGCGGACTCGGCCTGTCGTCCGGTGAGGCCGTAGGGAGCGATGTTGGCGAGCATGAGGTGGTTGTCGGTGCCGCCGGTGAGGATGTCCATGCCGTTGTCGATGCACGCGCCCGCGAGTGCTGAGGCGTTGTCGACGATGGCGCGGGCGTAGGATTTGAACTCCGGGTTGGAGGCCTCGGTGAAGGCGACGGCCTTGGCGGCCATGACGTGAGGCATTGGGCCTCCAAGCACCATGGGGCATCCCTTGTCGACGTACTCGCCGAATTCGTCGGTGGAGAGCACTATGCCGCCGCGCGGTCCGCGCAGGGTCTTGTGAGTAGTGGTAGTGACGACGTGAGCGTGCGCGACGGGGTCGTTGGGGCCTGTGAAGCCGTCTACCTTGCCGGCGACGAGTCCGGCGAAGTGGGCCATATCGACCATGAGGACGGCCCCGACCTCGTCGGCTATCTCGCGGAAGATGCTGAAGTCGATCTTGCGTGAGTAGGCGCTGTAGCCCGCCAGAAGGATGAGGGGCCGGAAGGCTTTGGCGTGGCCGCGTATGGCGTCGTAGTCGAGGAGGTTGGTCTCACGGTCGACGTCGTAGGACTGGACCTCGAACATGGTGGCCGAAGCGTTGAGGCGGTACCCGTGGGAGAGGTGGCCGCCGGAGTAGTAGTTCATGCCGAGCATTCGCTGGTTGCCGAGTGCATGGCGAAGCTCCACCCACTCGGTGTTGGAGAGCTTGGTAGGGTCGGTCTGGCCGACGCCTTCCATGAAGGGGGACTGGACTTTGGCGGCGAGGATGGCCCAGTAGGCCACAAGGTTCGCATCCGCGCCTGAGTGAGGCTGGACGTAGGCGTGCTCCGCGCCGAAGAGGTCTTTGGCCAGATCGACGGCTCGTCCCTCGACGGCGTCGACGTTCTCACACCCGGCGTAGAACCGGTGGTAGGGGTAGCCCTCGGCGTACTTGTCGGTGAAGAGGTTGCCCATGGCGAGCTGGACGGCGAGGGAGGAGTAGTTCTCCGAGGCGATCATCTTGAGGCTGTTCGACTGGTCGTCCAGTTCTGCGACGACGGCGGCCGCGACCTCGGGCGAGACGGAGCGGATGTGTTCGAGTGACGCGAGGCAGGCGACGAACCCGGTGTTCAGGTCGCTGCCGGAGGCGGTCGCTTGTGCGATGTAGTCGGCGAGGGGCGAGGCGGTGGGCATGGGCGCAACGAGGGGCAAGTGTCTGTAGGTAGTCTATCGACGGGTTTTATGCGGTGTCAACGTCGTGCCGCTTGCCGAACGGGGGGTTGGACGGTACGGTATACGGCGAGTATGAACGGAAGCGGACGTATATACAGGGGACTCTTGACGGCATCTACTATAGCCGTGGCGGTTCTTGTGGGCTGTTCGGGCGGGTCGGGCGGCGAGCGGGAGGAGCTTTTGGTGTTCGCGGCGACGAGCCTTACGGACGCATTCGACGAGGCGGTGGCGCTTTACGAGCGGGAGAACGACGTGGACGTACAGACCAGCTATGCGGCATCGCAGGTGCTCGCGCAGCAGATCGCGAGCGGGGCTCCGGCGAGCGTGTTCGTTTCGGCGGGCGCGCCTCCGGTCGCGTTCCTGCGGGCGCGCGGGATGGTGGCCGAAGAGGTCGACCTGCTGACGAATAAGCTGGTTGTGGTCACGAACCGGTCGCTCGAAGAGCGTTCGCCCGCCGCGCTCTCGTCGCCCAACGTCGAGCGGGTTGCCATAGCGGCGCCGGATATCGCGCCCGCGGGGGCGTATGGCCGCGAGGCGCTGAAGGCCGCTGGTCTGTGGGAGTCGCTGCAGGAGAAGATCGTGACGGCGCCGGACGTGCGGGCGGCGATGGCCTTCGTGGAGGCGGGCAACGCGAGCGTCGGTATCGTCTACGCCACCGACGCCGTGATAGCCAAGGGGCTGGACACCGTGGACATCTTCCCCCTCGACTCGTACGGGCCGATCGTCTATCCCGTCGTCACTGTGGCATTGGATGAGCGGAACGAGGCGGCGGACGACTTCGTGCAGTTCCTTATAGGCGCGCAGGCTAGGGAAGTATTCCGATCTCACGGCTTCGAGCCGATCAGGTAGGCCGCATTGAGTTGGACACTGCTCGAGCTCACGTTCCGGGTGGCGGTGGTCGCCACGGTGGTCAACATTCCCCTCGCGCTGGCCGTGAGCTGGCTGCTGGTCAAGACGCGAGTGCCGGGCCGCTTGATCGTGGACGTGCTTGTCTCGCTTCCCCTGGCGGTGCCGCCGATTGCCATCGGGTTCTTCCTGCTGCTCCTGCTGGGGCGCGAGGGGCCGATTGGCGGCGTGGCGCACGCGCTCTTGGGAGCGGACATCGTATTCACATGGTTTGCTGCTGCTGCGGCCTCGGCGGTGGTGTCGTTCCCCCTCATGGCGCGTGCGACGATGGTCGCTATGGCGGGAGTGGACGAGCGGCTCGAAATGTCCGCCCGGAGCCTCGGCGCAGGCCCATGGAGGGTGTTCTTCACGATAACCGTGCCGTTGGCCTCGCGGGGCATTCTGGCGGGCGTGCTGCTGGGGTTCGTGCGGGCGATCAGCGAGTTCGGCGCGACGATCACGGTCGCGGGGAACATCGCGGGCAAGACGCAGACCCTGCCGCTGGCGCTCTACTCCGCCGTGATCCTGCGAGACGACTCGACTGCGCTTCTCCTGACGGCCATTGCCATCGCCATCGCAGCCGCGACGCTTGTGGTACACAACTGGTTGCTGTCAAAGACCCCTCGTCCGGAGGCGACATGACGTCCGTTAGCCCGCCGGTAGCACATATTGATATCACCAAGCGATTCCCGCAGTTCACGCTGGACTGCGAGGTGACGTTCGAGGCGGGCGCGACATCGGTGTTCGGCCCGTCGGGGAGCGGCAAGACGACGCTGCTGAACTGCATCGCCGGTCTCACACGGCCCGACAGCGGGGAGATAGCCGTGATGGGGACGACGATCTTCTCCGCCTCCGAGCGCAAGGTCGTGCCTCCCGAAAAGCGGCGGTTCGGGTACGTGTTCCAGTCGTCGGCGCTCTTTCCGAACATGAATGTCCGCAAGAACATTCTGTACGGCTATCACCTGACGCCTGCCGAGCAGCGCACGACGGACCCGGAGCAACTCTTCGACCTGTTCGACCTGACGCGGCTGCTCGACCGGAGCGTCGACACGCTTTCGGGGGGGGAGAGGCAGCGGGTTGCCCTGGCGCGGGCGCTGGCGACGTCGCCACGCCTGCTCCTGCTGGACGAGCCGCTGGCGTCGCTCGACGTTGCGTTCAAGGGTGCCATCATCCGCTACCTGAATCGCGTGCGCCAAGAGCTGGAGACGCCGATGATATACGTGTCGCACTCGGTGTCGGAGGTGGTGGCGCTGGCGGAGGAGATGCTGGTGCTGTCGGAGGGCAAGCCGGTCGCGCAGGGTCCGCCGTCAGAGGTACTGGTGCGTCCGGACGTGGGCACGATGGCGGACTACGGGGCGCTGGAGAACCTGCTGGACGCGACGGTGGTCGAGCGACGGCAAGAGCAGGGGTTGACGGTGGTTGACGTTGGCGGAGTAGAGCTGGCGGCGCCCGATGTGGACGCCAGGCCCGGCGACCTGCTGACGGTGTCGATTCGCGCGGGGGACATCATCCTCACGCTGGACGTGCCGACGCGGATCAGCGCGCAGAATATCTTGCCCGGGAGGATCGAGGCGATTCACGCGCAAGGCCCACGCGTCATCGCGCACGTGGACGTTGGGGTCATTCTCGTGGTGGAGCTCACGCCCCGGGCCGTTGCGGACCTTACACTACGGGAGGGGACGCAGGTGTATCTGATCGTGAAGAGCAACAGCGTGCTTGCGCTGGACGCGCTTGAGTAGGGTTGGGCTGACGAGGCGCGGGGATTCACCGCAGAGGGCGCGGAGGCCGCAGGGGGAGGGAGAGAGTAGAGCGTATTGTGAATGAGGTGGGGCTTGAAAGGCGAGGTGCTATCGTCACCATCTAGCAAAGTCGGAGGCGCGATATTAGACTTGGAGGAATGCTGCTTCGTTGTGAAGATGAACGAGTGGGATCGCGTTGGACGATAAATCGATGAAGCAAAGGCTCCATAGGGTTCTGGAACGGTCGGACGGTCGGCTCAGCGGATTCGATGTGTTCATCATCGCGCTGATCTGCCTGAACGTCGTCGCCTTGATTGTGGAGACCGTCGATGAGATTCACGACGTCTCGCCGCTGGCATTCCGGGCATTCGACACCATATCCGTGGCCATCTTTACTGTCGAGTATGTATTACGGGTCTGGTCTTGCACTGCTGACGAGAAATACAGCCATCCCGTTTGGGGGAGGCTGCGATTCGCCATCACCCCCGTCGTCTTCATCGACCTGCTGGCGATCCTGCCGTTCTACGTGGCGCTTTTGGCTCCTGTGGGCTTGGTCGACTTGCGATTCCTGCGTGCAGTGCGTCTCCTGGCCCGGATCGCGCGACTGAGCCGCTACTCGTCCGGTCTGAGGACATCGGTCGGGGTAATACACGCGAAGCGAGCGGAACTGATCACGGTGATCGTGTTCCTGTCGATACTGCTGCTGATGGCATCGTCGCTGATGTTCTTCGCGGAGAGTGAGGCCCAGCCCGATAAGTTCGCCAACATTCCCCAGGCCATGTGGTGGAGCATCATTACGCTGACGACGGTGGGGTATGGCGACGTGTTCCCGGTCACCGTTGCGGGGCGCTTTCTCGCGGGGGTGATAGCGATACTGGGGATCGGGCTGTTCGCGCTGCCCGCTGGTATTTTGGGGTCGGGGTTCATGGAGGAGATGAACAGGAGGAGGCTGGGGCCGAGGTTATGTCCTCATTGCGGTGGGGAGATCCACGAGTAGGGGTCGGCGGGGGATGTGGCCTATAGAAACACGACCCCTCGCTCTGGCTCAAATCACCAAATGACCCTAACGGGGTACATGCTTACAAGACGATCGGAAGTGACGATGGTTAGACCCTCAACAATCGCTTGAGCAACGAGAATTCGGTCGAAGGGGTCACGATGCAGGCCGGGCAGCTTGCCCACTTGCAAGGTAGATTCTTCGGTAATCGGAAGTGAGTTGATTCTATGAAGCCGCCTCTGCTCGACAACGTACTCGTGCGGAGGCACACGTAACCGAAGGCGTCCAAGTTCATACTTGATCGCGATCTCCCACGCAGAGGCGGCACTAAGGTAGAGATCGTTGGCGGGGTCGGTGATCGCCGCGCGAGCCGATTCCACAAGGCGTGTGTTGCCATCAACCAGCCATATGAAGGCAACAGTGTCGAGCAATAGCTTCATGCGCTACGTATCAGATACCTCACCCGCCAACTCCCTCAAAATCGTCAAGGATGTCGTCGGGTAGTGGGTCGAAGAATGAGTCGGGAATTTCGGCTAGGCCTCTTCCCAGACCCACAGGGCGAGGTTCGTCCATGCCGCTGTCAAGGGGTAGGATCTCGGCCACAGGCCGATTTCTGCGGCAGAGGATGATCCGATCACCGGCCTTCAAGTCGGCGAGGTGCTTGGACAGATGGGTTTTTGCTTCATGGATATTGAGCATCGTGGTCGACATAGTTATATAATAAACTAAGTATCTAGTCTGTGTAAAGAGGGAGGAGAATGCAATTCTCCGTGTCGCTCACGTCTGCAGAGGAATCCTTCATGTCGGTTGCCACTGACACCACCAACGATGAAAATGGTAGGGGCGATTCGCGAATCGCCCCTACGGGAGGTTTGCCGGGGGCTATTTTCAGGGTATTGATAAGTCCAGTCTTCCCGGATCCTATGGCGAGGAGAGCATCGTATAAGGTCGTGGCTTTCGCAGACAAGTCTGATATAGACTGCCGTTGAATCACCGTGGGGGACCTTCATGTGCGCGATGAAGAAGGTGCATCATGTCGTGAGGCGTCCGGGGAATAGGCTGGGGGACCCGGACATCGAGATACCGGTTGCAGAGGACCTGGTGACGGAGCCGGGCGCGCCGGTGCGGGAGGGCGACGTATCGTTCTACAGTCGCGAGGACCCACTGGAGGCGCACTTCGTCGAGAACTCCGCCGACCGGGAGTGGCTGTGGTCGCAGTACACGGAGTCGTTCACGCAGTGGCGGATCGACCACGAGAAGCGCGACACACCGCTCGTGGAGGCGGCTGCGGTGTCGGGGGACATCCCGCCGGACGGGGAGCCTGACGCCGATCTCGACCCGACGGAGCCGATACGATTGAAGGCGCGGGAGTTGGGGTTCAGCGAGGTCGGCTTCACGAGGTATGACCGTCGCTATACGTACGCCAGCAAGAAGAAGTGGGTGAAGTTCCAGCACGCCATCTGCCTCGCGTATGAGCAGGAGTACCACGGCACGCAGAAGATTCCGAGCGAGGAGGCCGAGCACACCCACTTCGGCACGTACACGACGGAAGGGGCCGTGTCTCTGGAACTGGCGGACTACATACGGTCGCTAGGGTACCACGCGCAGGTGCACAGTCACAGCGACTCCAGCGCGCCGTACATCCCGATGTTCATCAACGCGGGCTTGGGCCAGCTTGGGGCGAACGGCCAACTATTGATGCCTCACTTCGGCTCAAGGGGCCGGTTGATGATGATCACGACGGACGCGCCCGTCCGGTACGACGAGCCGGTCGACTACGGGATCAACCGTTTCTGCGATACGTGCCAGGTGTGTGTGGCGCGGTGTCCGAGCAACGCCCTCTCGCGTGACAAGCTGTGGTGGCGCGGGGCGCTGAAGAACAAGGTGAGCTATGCGCGGTGCCGCCCTGTCATGGGCCGGTACGACGGCTGCTCGATCTGCATGAAGGTCTGCCCGGTGCAGAAGTACGGCATGAAGCCGGTGATGGACCATTACGTCGAGACGGGCGAGGTGCTCGGCAAGGGGACGGACGAACTCGAGGGTTACACGCTGAAGGACAAGGGCAAGTTCGGTCCCGGTGAAAAGCCGCACTTCACGCCGGAGTTCTTTCAGATACCGCGCGGACGGTACGAGAACTGGGTCTACGAGGGTTTCAAGGAGCGTCTGGCGGCGGGTGAGGAGCTGACGGAGGAGGAGATGGCGGAGTTTGCGGAGGCGGTGCGCGAGGCTGTTCAGACGAAGCGGGAGGCGACGGGGTAGGGGTGGGGCTTCATCCTTCGACAGGCTTTCAAGTAACTGCTCAAAACAGGAAGAAGATTCACCGCAGAGAACACAGAGAACGCAGAGGCAGGAAAGGGATAGGTCTTGCCACCAGACGGACCTTCAAGTGATTACCCGGCCTTGGTGGCACCCCTGCACGGCCCCGTGCGCGGAGCGTAACGTTGCTCAGGGTGAACGGGCTTATTTTCTTGCCACTTTTGAGTGATGCTCATTATCGCTGGGCAGTCCGATGGATTCCCGCCTTCGCTGGAATGATGGGTTGAGAGTGTTGCGCGTGGACTTACGGCTGCGTATTCCCCGAGGGCTTCAATACTGTCCCAGAGTCCCTCGCCGCTTGGCGACCCGGTCGCCGACGTTGAACAGGGCCCAGCCTGCTGCCAAGTAGAGTACGGATTGGGCCGCGAGGAACACCATGCTTCCGTCCTGCCAGACGGCCATGAGAGACATATCGTCAACTACCACCTTGCGAAGCACAATGATCCCCTGAGTTGTCGGCAGGAATACGGCGATGGTTTCAAGCCATGCCGGGAAGTGGTGCACGGGCAGCAGCGCGCCGTTGAGAAACAAGAGAACATTGGTCAATAGGTTGCTAACCGAACCGACTTGCTTATACACCAAAGTGAGGCCGCCAATAGCGTACCCGAAACCTATCAGGCCAATCATCGTTAGGACGAACGGCGGTAGAGCCGCCAATTCCAGCGGCAAGGTGACCGGAAGAATTATCACGAGGATCACACCAAGAAGGGCGACTATGACCGTATGTTGCAGGAAGTTGGCGGCGACCCACCCAACAATTACCAGCCATGTGGGTACCGGGCTCATATAGATTTGCTCTAAGGTTCCGATCGACGCCTCGCCTGAGAGGCTGGTACTCATGTTAGAGATAGCCATGACCGCGTAGAGCCAAACCAAGTAGCCGAGAAGAACCGCCGGAAGCCCTTCGGATTCGATCGTACCGCTTCCAATAAAGAAGCTAATGAAGACGAAGAGGAGCACGAGCGTCAATAACTGAATTGCTAAGTCGACCCGATAGTTCCAGGTTATGATGAAGGTCTTACGGACCTCGTTATAGAGGACGAGCGGTACGGCGATCACTTTCTATCCTCGTTCAGCATTTCAACAAATATCTGCTCCAGACTAGGCTCGGAGCGCTGCACCGACAAAATGGGGAGACCTTCTTCCCGTATGTACCGGAGCACCTGGTGAAGACGTACCTGGTCGGCAATATCGCCCGAAATCGTCGTCTCCGAGTCGCCCTCTTCGATGTTTAGGCCATCGGGCAAGGATCCTTGGCCCTTGAATTGACCTCCGACACGTATTGTGTAGTAGTCTCGTCGAAACAGAGATAACAGCTCACCGACCGTACGATCCGCTATCAGGCGACCCTCGTTGATGATAGCGATGCGGTCGCAAAGCTCTTGGGCCATGGCCAGCTGGTGCGTCGTAAGCAGGACGGTCTTGTTCTCCTCCTTGGCAAGGCGAGATACCCATTCCCGGACGGTTTGGGCCGACTCAACGTCCAGGCCAAGAGTCGGCTCGTCAAGGAGGATAATGGGAGGGTCGGACATGAGCGCGGCGGAGATAGCTACCTTTTGCTGCATCCCCCGGGAGAATTCTCGAACGTCGTCGTTCCTTCTCTCCCAGAGATCGAGCTCCTTGAGCAACCGCTCCGCCCTCGGCTTTAGATACTTATCCCGAACGCCCTTTAGCCTTCCGAAGTACATCAGGTTCTCCATAGCCGAGAGCCGCCAATAGACGGTGCGGGCCCCCTCGAGCACCGCGCCGAACTGTCGCATGGCCCCGCCGCGGTCTCGCTGCACGTCGTGGCCGAGGAGTGTGACCTTTCCAGAATCGGGGGTGACGACGCCGCACATCATTTTGATGGTGGTCGTCTTGCCTGCGCCGTTGGGACCGAGGAATCCAAGTATCTGGCCCCGTGGAATCGACAGGCTCAGATCGACGACGGCCCGAACCGGCGCCGAACCTCCCCGCCGGAATGTTTTTGATAAGGATTCGAGTTCAATCGCGTTCATTGGCAGTGAAGTTATACACGGCGGTGACCGTAGAATGGGGGACTCTTATAGCCTTACATTATAGCAAGCGTGCGCGATATTGCAACAGAGAATTACGAGCGTAATTCCTTTGCCGCAACTCCGGCGCAGGGAGAGATTCGATGCCGGCATTGCCTGAGAGACGCTGGAACTAACGAACCGTAACTCAACAGAAAGGCCTTACGTTAAACCCCAGAACACTGTTCGATACGCCGCCCAGTGCCGCTGGTATGCACCCGCTCAGTTGGTTATTTTCTAGGGACAGCGACTTCAGGTTGGAGAGGTTGCCCAGTTCCTTCGGTATCTCACCGGACAGCAGATTGTGTCCCAGCATCAGCCGTGTCAGGTTGGAGAGGTTACCCAGTTCCTTCGGTATCTTCCCAGTCAACTGGTTGTCAAAGATTTCCAGGCTTCTCAAGTTGGAGAGGCTGCCCAGCTCCGCCGGTATCTCCCCAGACAACCGGTTGTGATTAAGCAATAGAGTTTCCAAGCTGGTGAGGTTGCCCAACTCTGTTGGTATCTCCCCAGCCAACTGGTTGAACTTGAGGTTTAGAGCCTCCAACTTCGAGAGGGTGCCCAGCTCCTTCGGTATCCTCCCACTTAATCCTCCCGCAAAAGAACTGTTGGAACCAAGAAGTAGAGTCTCCAGTTCGGAGAGGTTGCCTAGCTCCCTGGGTATCTCCCCAGTCAGGTAGTTGTTAGCGAGTTCCAGCCTTTTCAGGTTGGAGAGGCTCCCGAGCTCCTTGGGTAGCTCCCCGGCCAACCCGTTCGATTCGAGCAATAGTCTGGTGACCCGTCCGCTTGCGTCATTTATGACTCCGTGCCACTGCCTGATTGGCAGTTCGGTCAGCCAGTTGGCGTTGTTATTCCAGTTCTCCCCGTCCAGGGCGTTGTATAGTCTTACCAGCACCTCCCGGTCCTCCAACGAGTCCTCCGGTGCGCAGCTGCTGCCGATGACTAATGCTATTCCCTGCAACCATGTCTGGAATGCCTCATCGATTGGCGCGCATAGCCCTGAGTTGTTGTGGAAGCGGAATGATTCCAGTCCAGATAATCTTGTTAGTCCTTGGGGGAGCGGTCCCGTCAAGTTGTTGTCACTGATGTACAGCAGTTCCAAGCGAGAGAGGTTACCCAGTTCCGCCGGTATCTCCCCACTCAATTGGTTGGAACCAAGGTCCAGGTCCGTAACCCTGCCGTCCTCGTCGGTGGTCACACGCTGCCATTGATCTAGAGCGCCGTCGCTAAGCCATCCGTCGCTTGTCTTCCAATCTTCCCCTCCGGTGGCGTCGAAGAGGGTGGTCAGTGCCGTTCGCTCTATGTCGCGGATGGCGCTCGGCCGAGTCGCGCTCACGGTCGGAACCGCGGTTGCCGACGAAGTGGGGGCAGATGCCGCTGGCGTGGCGGTAGCCTCCGGTTGGGTTGCGGGAACCGACATTTCGTCATTCGACAGGACGAGCACCGCCAGTCCGAAGCCGAGGACCGCCAAGGTTGCCGCGATGAGGAGGATTCCTACCGCCGTCCAGGCGCTTGAAAAGCCCAGCGACAGAATGCTCGGCCTTGAGGTAGGCATTGAGGCCGCGTAGCGGCGCGCGGACCGTTCTATCTCAGGCCACAGATCGTGTCCGTCAGGAACGGCGAACCGGGCCAAGTCGCTCAGTCGTCTGTTATTGAGAAAATCGTCCATGGTGTGTGTGCTCATATCGTCCTTCTCCACATCCCTTTCACTCGCTAAGCATGGTTGCCCTAAGTAGCTGCTTTAGCCGTGCTCGGGCGTCGTGAAGATGACGCTTGACGGTGCCCCGCGAGCGTCCCGTCCGTTCGACCATCTCGGTCTCAGACAGTTCGAGGAAATATCGCATCACGACCGCGCCTCGCTGTGACGGTGTGAGCTGCGCCAGGGCGTCGCGTACCGCCTTTCTTTCCTCGTTTAGGACTGCGTTGGCTTCCGGATCGGTCGAATTGAGAGGGCTTCGAGTTGTTCTCGTGTGCTCTAACGTTGTAGCCCTGTCGCGGCGTAGGACGAAATTAATTGAGTCGTTGACAACTATTCTGTAGAACCAAGGCCCGAAGGGACGGTGTGGGTCGTACTGTTCCGCCCGCTCGAAGACTCGAAGAAATGCACTGCTCACGACATCTTCTGCTTGGGCGAGGTCATGAGTAATGAGGTATGCGGCTCGCAAGGCCTTGGTCTGGTGCCGTCTGACCAGTGTGCCGAGGGCAGCGATGTTGCCCTGTCTCAACAGTTCCATCTCTCGTTGGTCGCTCATGTTTCCGGCCCTCTTTCACTCAGGCGCCTTCACATATAGTACAAACGAGACGGTCAAAAGGTTGAGATGATTTTTTGTTTCTGCGGAAGACCCAGTGCGGTCCCCCCAGCCATAGGGTCGCCCTCGACCCTGGCCGACACCCCAAACCAACCTAGCAGAAAGGCCTTACGTTAGGCCCCATAACACTGTTCGATACGCCGCCCAGTGCCGCTGGTATGCACCCACTCAATTCATTATCTTCTAGCGACAGCGACTTCAGGTTGGAGAGGTTGCCCAGCTCCTTCGGTATATCACCCGACAACTGATTGTGTCCCAGCATCAGCCGTGTCAGGTTGGAGAGGTTGCCCAGTTCCTTCGGTATCTTCCCAGTCAACCCGTTGTAAATGATTTGCAGGCTTGTCAAGTTGGAGAGGCCGCCAAGCTCCGCCGGTATCTCCCCAGACAGCCGGTTGTAATCAAGCAATAGCGTTTCCAAGCTAGTGAGGTTGCCCAACTCTGCCGGTATCTCCCCAGCTATTTTGTTCATGACAAGTTCCAGTCTTTTCAGGCTGGAGAGGCTGCCCAACTCCTTCGGTATCCCCCCAGTTACCCCCCCAGTATTTGGATTGTTGGAGCCGAGTAGAAGAGTCTCGAGGTCGGAGAGGTTGCCTAGCTCCCTGGGTATCTCCCCAGTCAGGTAGTTGTTAGCGAGTTCCAGCCTTTTCAGGTTGGAGAGGCTCCCGAGCTCCTTGGGTAGCGCCCCGGCCAACCCGTTCGATTCGAGCAATAGTCTGGTGACCCGTCCGCTTGCGTCATTTGTGACTCCGTGCCACTGCCTGATTGGCAGTTCGGTCAGCCAGTTGGCGTTGTTATTCCAGTTCTCCCCGTCCAGGGCGTTGTATAGCTGCACCAGCACTTCCCTGTCCTCCAACGAGTCCTCCGGCGCGCAGCTGCTGCCGACGACTAATGCTATTCCCTGCAACCATGTCTGGAATGCCTCATCAATTGGGGCGCATAGCCCTGAGTTGTTGTGGAAGCGGAACGATTCCAGTCCAGATAATCCTGTTAGACTCTTGGGGAGCACACCGGTCAAATTGTTGTCACTGACATACAGCAATTTCAGGTTAGAGAGGTCCCCCAACCCCGTGGGAATCTCCCCGTTCAACTGGTTGGAACCCAGGTCCAGACCCGTAACTTGGCCGTTCTCGTCGGTAATGACGCGTTGCCATCGACCAAGAGGGCCGTCACTTAGCCAGCCGTCGTTCGTCTTCCAGTCTTGCCCGCCTGTGGCCTCGTAGAGGGCCGTCAGCGCCATTCGCTCCGGGTCGGGTGAACCCGTCGACGTGTTCTCGGACGGAACTGCCGTCGGGATCGCGGTTGTCGACACGGTTCGTGCAGATGGCTCCGTTGTGGGCGTCGCCGATTCTATTGTAGGCGAGACGGACGGCGAATCGCTGCCGGTGCTACAGGCTGTGAGACAAATCAGAAGTATCAAAGCAAGGGTGCCAAGTGTTCGGGGATGACGTTCTATCGGACGTAGATTACGCATTTTCTCCTTACTTCCTTTCTTTGCAATCTCTTAATGGCGTCGTTGACAACTATTGGATAAAACCAAGGCCCGAAGGATAGGCGTGGGCCGAACTGTTCCGCCCGCACGAAGACTCGAAAAAATGCGTTGATCACGACATCCTCTGCCTGCGCGAGGTCATGAGTAATGAGGTATGCGGTTCGCAGGGCCTTGGTCTGGTGCCGTCTGACCAGTGTGCCGAGGGCAGCGATGTTGCCCTGTCTCAACAGTTCCATCTCTCGTTGGTCGCTCATGTTTCCGGCCCTCGCTCCTTCGGGCGCCTTCACATATAGTACGTAATTGATTAGCGGTTTCATGGCCCGTAGAGGGGTTGCGGTGAATGCAGGGCGCTGGTTTAGACTTAGGCTATGTGCAAGTCCCAAGGCATGCCCCCCTCTGAACGCGATGAGATTATCGCGTTGGTGACGCGGCTTCAAGAGCAGAACGCGCGGTTGACGGCAGCCAACGAAGAGTTGCATAAGGAACTCGCCGAGGCCAAGCGAGCGGGAAAGCGTCAGGCGGCTCCGTTCTCCAAGGGCAGGGGAACCAGCAAGCCCAAGCGTCCTGGCCGCAAGCCTGGTATGGGACTGTTCAGCTACCGCAAGCCGCCGTCTGCCGATGAGGTGACCGAGCCGGTTGAAGACGTGCCGGTGTCGGGGGACACATGCCCGGGATGTGGAGGCAGACTCGAGGATGCAGGTGTGAATATAGCCTATGTAACCGACCTGCCACGTGTTCTGCGTCCGCAGGTGAGAGCGTATCGTGTGCAGGTATGCCGGTGCCGGTCGTGCGGCAAGGCTGTGCGAGGGCGGCATCCCGACATAGCGCCGGACCAGTACGGGGCCAGCGCCCACCGAGTGGGGAAGCGGCTGATGGCGGCGGCCCACGTGCTCCACTATGGGGTGGGCGTTCCGGTACGGAAGGTTCCTGCCGTTCTCAGAGCGCTGACCGGGGTGAGAGTGAGTCAGGGAGCGATCAGCCGGGACGCGCTGCGTCGTGCTGCTGGTGCGGTGGGTGATGCCTACAGCAGGCTGCGGACATCGGTACGGGCGAGTCCCCTCGTCCACACCGACGACACGGGCTGGCGAGTGGGAGGCGAGCGAGCGTTTCTGATGGCGTTCGAGACGGAAGAGGCGACGGTCTATCAGGTCCGTGCTCGTCACCGGAACGAAGAGGTGCGGGAGATGGTCCCCTCGGACTACGCAGGAGTGATGGTGACGGACAGGGGCCGCAGCTACGATGCTCAGGCACTGTCCGGGGTCAGACAGCAGAAATGCCTGGCGCACGTGTTGCGCTCGATCAGCGAGGTGGTCAAGACCAAGACAGGGAGAGGACGCAGCTTCGGCAAGAGTCTGAGTGCGCTTTTGCGAGAAGCCATGGACCTGTGGAGGGCATATCACCGAGGAGAGGCTGAGGACTTCGAAGTGCAGGCCGAACGGTTGAAGCAACAGCTGAGCTACCATCTCCGCGACCGACCGATGACGGATGCGGACAGCTACAGGTTGCAGAACGAACTTGGCTGGCACGACGATCGTGGCAACCTGCTGCGATTTCTGGACGATCCGAACATTGAGCCGACCAACAACCGTGCTGAGCGAGCGCTACGCCCGGCAGTGATCGCGCGGAAGGTATCGCACTGCTCGAAGAGCGTGGAGGGGGCCGATGCGTTCTCAGCGTTCACCAGCGTAATCAGGACGTTGGAACGCAATGGAGGCGACCAGTCTGTCGTGGATCGGCTCTGCGCTCTCTTCAGCGGCGCTCCGCTTCACTCCCCATCACGCCGAACCTCCCCCGCCATCCGCTAATCAATTACTATAGTACAAATGAGATGGCCGAAAGGTTGAGGTCAATTTTCGTTTCTGCGGAAACGCAAGAGTGGTCCCCTCCGTAATTGGCAGCAAGCCCCGGTCTAATAGGGCTATACAAACCACGTCTTGGCGTTCACCAGTCAATAGCGAAGCGGAATAATACCAATTCGTCATGACTGTGCCATAATCCTTCAAACGCAGTGCGCATAGCAGAGACCACCCACCGTCATTCCGGCGAAGAGCCTGCCCTGTACCCCGATACGGGGCCGGAATCCAGAGTGTTCGGTCAGCGAGAATACGGTGGCATTAGCACGAATTGGTATAACACTGGATTATCCGTGGCGTACCAACGTTGCGAGACGATGGCCGGCTGTTGAGTGCAGTTCAAAGAACCGCATCCCAATGACGGAATCGCCGCCGCCGGGAGTTCAAGAATTCGTAGAGAACCTCTCTACCAGGTAAGTGTGGCACTGCATAAAGTAAGAGTTCGACACTCGTTGGTGCTTCTAATGCGGACACCATTTCAAAAACCGCGGTGGTCGCTCGCGGCCATTCCAGTATTCAGGAAGGCAAGAACATCTGAAAGTCCGGCCATCTCAGGTCGTTACGTTTCAGGCTGCGAAATCCCATTATGAATTGATCTCGAAAATGCGGGACTGAAGCTTCTGACTGGATTCCGGCCTCCGCCAGAATGACGGGTGGTGGCGGCGAATATGTTATTTTCAGAGGAATCCCTCATGTCGGTTGCTACCGACACCACGAAACACGAAAAAGATGATGGCCTCTCTGTCGCCCCTAGGCTGATAGCAGGAGCCGGGAACTGGATTCCTGCCTTCGCAGGAATGACGATTGCGGTGTCGTTTGGGCTATTTTCAGGGTAATGACGGATTTGGGAACGGCGGCGATTTACTCGACGTACCACTCCTCGTTGCCGACTCGTTCGTAGGTCTTGGCCCACTCTTCGGAGCCGTCGTCGAACCAGCGGTCGTAGGTGTAGTTGCGGACGGTGCCCTCCTCCTGGCCCATGATCTTGGGCAGGTGGGGCTGGCCGAGGGAGTAGATGGTGCGGCCACCGCTCAGCCGGACGACCCCGACGTAGGGAGCGATCTCGTTGGGCACGTTGTCGCGGTACTTGTAGAGCAGGTCTTCGTCGACGTCGAATCCGAGGCCCGGCTCCTCCGACACGCGCGAGAAGCCCTCGGTGACGGGGAACCGCTTGTGGGTGATGTCGTCCTCGGCGTCGAGCTGGTCGTCGAGGTGTATTGAATGGCCGGTGGCCGTGGGCATGGTGCAGGCTACGTGCATGGCCATGGACTTGGCGAGCGTCCCGCCGCACATCTGGAAGATGGTCTGCAGGTTGAGCTTGCTATACGTGGTCGCCGTAGCAATCAGAGTACCGATGGGCGGGTACATCATGTAGGCGTCTGCCATGCCAAGCTGCGCCTCGTGGCCCCCGCCGAGCTTCCAAGACCCGCCGTGCACGACGATGAGCTGGGTTCGCCGCCGGAGCTCGCGCCAGCTCTCGATGTCGGCGGTGTCGAACGGGTCCTCGATCCACTCGACGATGGGGTGATCGCGCTCCAGCCGCGCGACGATGGGCAGGACGCCGCCGAGGGTCCGGCCGCGACGTCCGGTGAAGTCGTAATGCACCCTGAACCCCGGCGGCGTGACCTCCTCGATTATCCTGGTCCAATTGAAGATGTCCGCCAGCGGGCTGGTGTGTATCTTGAAGATGGTGTAGCCGTCATTGACTGCGCGGGTGACGTCGTCGGCCAGCTCCTGGTCGGTCGGCCCGCCCCAGCACCACGCCGCGGAGGAGATGCTGTCGCGCACCTTTTGGCCGATGAGCTTGTAGGCCGGGACCTCGAGGTGCTTGCCCATGATGTCGTACATCGCCATGACGACGGCTGGGTACAGGTTGGAGCCGATGTAGTCGAACGGATCGGTGTCGATGAGCGGGTCGAACGCCTCGATGGGCGGAGGGGCCTCGCCGTCGAAGTCGCCGTACCCGACGATGCCGACATCGGTGGTCACCTTGGCGGCGACGCGATGCTCGTGGCCGTTGCGGGCCGGGTTGTCCCGGTACCGCTTCGCCAGCGGCGGACGGATGGTGAAGACTTCGATGTTCGTGATTTTCATTGTGGGGCGCTCCTTGGGGGAGGAAGTAGAGAGTATTGCGAGTGAGGCGAGTCCTTGAAGGCAAGGAAGTTAGATTCCTCATTTCGCTCCGCTTCATTCGGAATATTTCATGAGGGTTGCCACCCACACCACCTGGAACGAAAATGGCCGTAGTAGGGGCGATTCGCGAATCGCCCCTACGGGAGGTTGGCCGGGGGATATTTTCGTAGCAATGACAGGCATCTGGGTATGGGAGTTGGATTCGTGGGAGTGACTGGGCCACCTAGTAGTTGGTTGCGCGGCCGATTTGCCGGGCGTACTCTTCTTCGCCGAAGAGTCCTTTCTTGTTCACCCATCGCCATATCTGGGGTTTGAGGGTGAGGCTGCGGTCGGGTAGTGGGAGCTTGACTGGCGCATGGCCCTGACGGGCGGACTCCCTCATTGCTACTGTCGCCTCGAACGACTTGTGCTGGACCTGCCCCGGTGCCTTCGGCTCGATGCCGTGGGTGATGGCGTCGACGATGGACTGCATCGAGTTCACGAGCCGGTCGCCGGGGTAGAGCCATCCCTCTTCGTCGTACCCACCCTCGGCGTGAGCACGAAACTGCTTGAAGGTCTTCGAGTCGTCGTATTTCAGGTTGGAAAGGAGGTCCGCGTCGGAGGCGTCGCTCTTGTGGTAGAAGCGGTGGTGTCGCTTATCGGTCACGTAGACGCCCTCCGTGCCCGTGACAATCAGCCCCCGCATGGCCCCGGTTCTGGCGTGGATAAAGCAGTCGATGCCGTTCGCGTACTTGATGTAGCCGCCGATGCCGAGGTACTCGTCGTCGCTCTCTCCGAACGGGTCGCCGTTGGTCCATCCCGTGACCCACTCGATTTCGGCGTCCTGAGCGAACATGTGCGCGACGCTGATGCCCTGGCATCCGCCCTGCATGGTCATCTCATAGAGGTTGATGTTCAAGACCTCGCCGATCTCGCCCGCCTCGATCATGGCGCGGGCTTCCCACAGCTGGGATATGCTCCTGTCGACGTTGCCGCCCTGCCACGGGATGCCGTTCGCCTCACACGCGGCGACCATGCGGTCGGCGTCGGCGAGGCTGGCGGCGATGGGCTTCTCTGACACGATGCCCTTCGCGCCGGACGTTTCCGCGGCGAGGACGACCATGTCGGGGTTGTACTGGACGGGCAGAACGCAGTCGACGATGTCGAGCTGTTCGTTGGCGTACATCTCCTCGGCGGTGCTGTAGCCGCGGGCGGAGAAGCGACGCAACGCGAGAGCGAGGTTGTCGGGGTCGGGATCGGCGATTGCGACGACCTGCGTATCGGGGAGCAGGTTGAAGCCGCGGCCGTGCTGCGTCCCCTGGCGTCCGCATCCGACGATTCCGACCTGGTATTTGGCGGTGGTTGTCATTTTAGGGGCCTCCCTGGCTGGAAGTGGTCGAAGATGGTTCATGATATATCATTCGTGCGGCGAACGGGGAAGGGATTCACCGCGGAGGGCGCGGAGGGGGCCTTGAGATTCCCGCTTTCGGAGGCATTTGCGTAACTCGCCGAAGGACTTGTCATTCCGAGCGCAGCGAGGAATCTAAGATGTTATGCAGTAGCATCACGTTGCAGGTCTAATTACGAGGCCTGTGCTGGAAGCAAGAATTCTAGATTCCTCTCTTCGCTCCGCTCCGCTCGGAATGACAGTGGTCGGAGTTATGCAATGATCTTGCTTTCGCGGGAATAATGATCCTTTGGCCGTCTCGTACATTCTCATGCCAAGGACGGGTAGGGGCAACGCAACTCAGTAAGAGGGCAATTATTCAGAGTTGGTGAGAGGAAGGCCGGGATCTCACTACTTTCTCCCTCCCATCACGAACTCTCAACAGTCACTGGCTCTCTACCAACTTTGACCGATGAGAACGCATGACCTATACTATCCACGTTGTAGGACCGGTTTCGGCCCTGCCTTCCCGACCGCCGAAACCCCGCGAGACAATATGAGAACAACACGAAAGAAAATATTGATGGCGTTGAAGTTCTCTCAAACTGTCTCATCCGTCTCAAACCGTCTCACGACCGCGTCGTCTGCCCTGCGCGCGTCCCCAGAACAGCTTCAAACGCCCCGCCCACACGGGTCAAATGGAGTGAGACAAAATGAGAACCAGACGAAAAAGATGGCGGTCTGAATCCGTCTCAAACTGTCTCATCCGTCTCAAACCGCCTCACGAAGTCTGAACAGTTGTAGTAAGAGGACTCCTAAGCCATCCCCTCGCCGGTTGGGCAGATTGGCAAGAGGCAGCATTGCTCGCAGGCGGGGTCCTTCTTGCAGACGTTCGCGGCGTGGGTGACGATCAGGGCGTGGTACTCGTTGAAGAGCGGCACGTCCGGCGGGAGGTGGTCCGTGAAGAGTTGCTGGTAGAGGGCGTATGGGCCTTTTTCGGGTGCGAGGCCGAGGCGGAAGAGCAGGCGCTTGGTGTAGTGGTCGACGACGAAGGCGGGCATGTCGAGGGCGTAGAGGAGGATGTCGTCGGCGGTCTCCTCGCCGATGCCGTGGATGGCAAGGAGCTCCTCGCGGAGGGACGCGGGGTCTTCGGCCATGAGCGCTTCGATGTCGTCGTTCCGCTGGCCGAGCCACTCCACGAGGGCCTTGAGCTTACGGGCCTTCATGTTGTAGTAGCCGGATGAGTAGATGAGCCGCGCGATGTCGGTCACGTCCGCGCTTCTGAGTCCATGGGGTGAGAGCAGCCCCGCCTCGGAGAGGGCGTTAATCGCTTTGGCGGCGTTGCTCCACGCGGTGTTCTGGACGAGGACCGCGCCGACCATCACCTCGAAGCGGGAGCTTGCAGGCCACCAGTCGCGGGGGCCGTAGCGGTCGAGGAGGCGGTCGTAGATATCGGTCAGGCGGTGATGCATGGGGGTTTTTGTATAGGGGGAGAGGATCTTGGGCAGCCTAGCTATGCATAGAGTGCATTTGTCAAAATTTGCGCTACTATCCCTGCCGAACTATTTGCGGAAAAACATGCCTTCAAAAGTGACAACATGCTACGCTTGATGGTATACCATATGTCGTGTATCCTTTGGCGCAACTCTTGGTGGTCGGGATTCTCGGGTGATTTCAACTGCTCTAGGCTACGGTCATAGGCAGAAAGATAGATATGCAGGTCCAAGAGTATACGCAGACGGCGCGGGATTTTCTCGACGACGCCGATCATCAGTTTAGCTCCGGGCACATCCTACAGGGCTCTGCGAAGCTGTGGGGCGCTACAGTCCATGCTGTCATGACGGTAGCCCAAGAGCGGGGCTGGGCTCACGGGAATCACAATGCGCTGAAGATGGCGGTTGGCAAACTGATTGCGGAAAACGACGCCCCGGAACTGCGCGGCGGGTTTGCGGCGGCACAGCAGTTCCACGCCAACTCTTACCACGGCTTCATGGAAGAGAATGACGTTACGTTCGCTCGTCCCCTGGTGCATGATTTCGTCGAACGGATATTAGGCTACGCCCGAGCCGCAAGAGCGCAAGCAATCTAGGAAGAAATTCGCTATGCACACTTTTCACGAGCGTCTTCTGAAAGTCTCTGAGCAGAATGATAGTCTGCTCTGTGTTGGACTAGATCCGGAGCCTTCGTTCGGAGGGGTCTTCGATCCGGGAGTTGTGTTGGGCTTTAACGAGGCTATCATCGAATCCACTATTAAGTTTGCCTGTGCGTACAAGCCAAATCTAGCTATTTATGAGTCGATGGGGCATAGCGGGCTGACCGTTTTGGAAAAGACGCTAAAGTTCATTCGGGAGTTGAACCCGGACATGCCCATCATCGGAGACGCTAAGCGGGGGGACATCGGTCAGTGCTCGCTGGCATATGTACGAACTATGTTCGAAATCTTCAAGTTCGATGCGGTAACGGTCAGCCCATATATGGGTTCCGACTCGCTCAAGCCGTTCATAGAACACGGCGACTGCGGAGTGTTTGTACTCTGCCGGACATCAAATCCCGGCGGCTCGGATATTCAGGATCTTACGGTTATTGACAAACTAGATCAGACGCCCAAACCGCTGTACGAAGTTGTCGCGGGACTTGCGAATACGTGGAATGTTCGAGGCAATGTCGGCTTGGTCGTCGGGGCAACCGTACCCGCCCAAATGAGGCGGATTCGGGAAGTCGTGCCCGACATGCTGTTTCTCATCCCTGGGATTGGTCCGCAAGGGGGAGACTTAGCTCAGACCGTTGCTGGCGCAGTGGACGGTCGTGGAAGAGGATTCATCATCAATGCTTCACGTCAGATCATGTATGCCGCGAAAACTTCGACTGGAACGTATAGAACTAACTCGGAGGCTCGCAAGAGAATCAGGAAGGCCGCCCGAGAGTTGAGAGACCACATCAACATGGAGCTGGAGTCGGCGAGACCCATGAAAGTTCTGTCTAGACTTTCGGAACGAGAGAGCCAAACACCAGTGCCGGTAGGGTAAGACTTAGGATGAAATAGATCCTAACGGTAGTGTATAAAGCGCTCACCAGATTCGGTGAGCGCTTTGTCTTTGACAACTGTCCTGACACGTTCAACCAGAAAGGGCACTCATGGTCGTAGATTTTGCTGTGGGGGAGCGGCTGACGCTGCGGAAGAAGCACCCGTGCGGCGGTTTCGAGTGGGAGGTCACGCGGATCGGGGCGGATATCGGGATTCGCTGCGTGGCGTGCTCGCGGCACGTGATGATGGCGCGGTCCACGCTGGAGAAGCGGATGAAGGCCCGGTTGCCGGGTGGAAGAGCGACGTAGGGGACTCGTATGCGACTCGAGGGCAAGACGGCGCTCATCGCGGGCGGGGCTTCTGGCGTCGAGGGCCGGCTGATGGGCATCGGGGGCGCGGCGGTACGGCGATTCTCTCGTGAGGGCGCGCAGGTCGTCATCGCGGATATCAAGGACGAGGTCGGCGAGCGGACGGCGGCAGAGATCAGGGCAGAGGGGGGAGAGGCGCTCTACGTCCATCTCGACGTGACGGACGAGGCGGAGTGGATGGTGGCCGTTGCGGCAGCGGTCGACCGGTTCGGCAAGCTGGACGTGCTGGTGGACGCGGCGGGGACGTCCATCCGCCACAGGGTGGAGGAAACGCCCGTCGAGACCTTCGACCTGGAGATGGCCGTACACGCAAGAGGAGCGTTCCTCGGCGCAAAGCACGCGATACCGCGTATGCGAGAGGCCGGGGGCGGCTCTATCGTCATCGTGTCGTCGATGTACGGCATCGTGGGCGCGGCTTCCACCTCGTACCCGACGGCGAAGGGGGCCATGCGCAACTTCACGAAGGCAGCGGCCATCCAGTACGCGGCGGAGGGCATCCGCGTCAACTCGGTACACCCGGGGTTCGTGATGACGCCGCTTACGGAGAAAATCTTCAACGTGCCGGAGATCATCGGTCCCCGCTTGGAGCGGGTGCCCATGCGCCGGCTCGGCACCGTGGACGAGATCGCCAACGGCATCCTGTTCCTGGCGTCCGACGAGTCGTCGTTCGTCACCGGGGCGGAGCTGGTGATCGACGGGGGGTATCTGGCGGAGTGAGGGGTTGATGGCGGGTGCCCTCATCTTCACGGAGCGAGTCGCTATGGGCAATTCCTGCGGCCATACGTTTGCTATAATCACATTCAAGAGGGTGTCGCTATCTCGGATGTGAGATGCCCGGGCAGTAACCGGCTGTTCGAGTGGGAGTGAAGGTGCCGACCACCGAAGAGAAGCTCAGCCTGGCCCAACGACACCTGAACAGGGTCCGGTCGGCGGGATTGGACGCACAGGATATCGATGACCTTTCGCTCTATGGGTTCTATTGTCTCGAAGCGGCCGTCGAGGCTGCAGCCCTTCATGTCGGGATGAAGACGACGAGGCGGCATTGGGAAAAGGCAACAGTTGCGCGTGAACTACATAGGCGACACGGCCTGCCTGACGTCGTCGACTTGCTCAGAGACCTCAATGATGCCAGAAAGGCGGTCGCATACGGCGACGTTGAGGCTCCCGACCTCGACGGCGAAGATGTGGCGAACGAGATCGAGAGCTACGTAGAGGCCGTAGAAGAGCTAATGGGCACGGTCGACTGACCACACGCAATCAACTACTGGACTATTCAGCATGATCTCACAAGGTCTGACAATTCGATGGCCTACAGAGGCGTCGTTGGAGTGGACTGAGAACTTCCTGGACTCGGCACGGGACGATCTTAGCATTGCGGCCGTGATAGCCATTGGTTCTGCGGTTCGACCGAACGCGACGGCCGCTGACGTCGATCTCTTGGTGATATGCAGAGAATCCTTGAACGTCCGCCGTTCGCGGCCCATGGAGGTCGACCTGCGCGTCTATCGAACGGATGACGTGGACAGGCTGATAGCCGAAGGGCACGATGTTTTGGGGTGGGCTATCAAGTTCGGCAAAGTCTTGTTCCAGCGAAGCGGTTTCTGGGACATGACGATTGTCCGTTGGAAGAACGACCTGCCGTTACCCTCTACTGAGATTCCTCGCGTGAGAGCAAGGGAGACGCGGAGACGGTTCTTGAACGTCCTTGAAATAGGCGACGTCGATGCCGCACTAGAGCAGGCGATTTCATACTTGACACATCTGGCATGGGCGGATCTTCTCGAACGTGGCATTTTTCCCGCTTCGAGGCGTGAATTGCCGGGTCAGTTGAGGGCGATAGATTCTCAAAGACTCGCGGACTGCCTCGAAGGGTTATTGGACGGCGACTCCGATAGACCGGAGACTCGTGAGCAGCTTGCGGACATAGTTGCCAGACCGCCCGAGGCCATAGCCGTAGACCAGTAGCTCCGAGAGTGTTGCTGCGTGTCGACAAGCGATTCAGACATGCTTGACAACCAGGAAAGGGTTGGGTACGTCCAGACGGTGCTAGGGCCGGTGGAGCCGGAAGCGCTTGGGGTGACGCATACCCACGAGCACATTCTCTCCGACCTGTCGAACATCGCCGTCGAGCCGGACGACCCGTTCGAGCGCGATATGTTCCACGCGCCGATGCGGATGGACATCCTCGGCTACCTGAGCTACTACCACGCGGCCAATCTCGACAACCTGCGGCTGGACGATATCGACACGGCCATCGCGGAGATCGGTCTGTACAGGCGCCACGGGGGTGGGGCCATCGTGGAGGCGTCGAGCATCGGGCTGAGCCGGAACCCCGAGGGCCTCGCGCGCGTCTCGCGGGCGACGGGCGTTCACATCGTCATGGGGTCGTCGTACTACGTCAAAGAAGCGCACCCGCCCGATATGGACGACATCTCGGAGGACGCCATCTTCGAGGAGATAGTCCGGGACATCACGGTCGGCGTCGGTTCGACGGGAATCAGGGCAGGGATCATCGGAGAGGTGGGGTGCTCGTACCCGCTGTCGGACAACGAGCGGAAGGCGCTACGGGCCTCGGCAAGGGCGCAGCGGGCGACGGGGGCGGCGATTCTGATCCATCCCGGCCGGGACGAGCCCTCGCCGGAGGAGATCATCGGGGTCATCGTGGACGCGGGGGGCGATCCGGGACGCACCATTATCGGTCATCTCGACCGGACGGTGATGGACCGGCAGGCGCTTCTCCGCATCGCAGAGGCGGGGTGCTACCTCGAATGGGACCACTTCGGCTCCGGTCTGCCGTACTATCCGCCGAACCCCAAGATCACGATGCTCAGTGACGCGGACCGCGCGGAGGTGATCGCGTTCATGATCGAACGCGGCTACGGCGACAAGATTCTCACGGGGCACGACGTGGCATCCAAGAGGCGGCTGACTGCCTATGGCGGGCCGGGGTATTTTTATATAGTCAGGCAGGTGGTACCGTGGCTGCGAACTCGCGGGTTCTCGGACGGGGACATCGACCGGCTGCTGATCCACAATCCGGCGAGGGTGTTGACGATGGTTGAGCCGGGCGGGTAGGCGCTACCTGCTCCGATTGGTTCACTGTGATGTGACCATGTTTTCGCCGGCTGACTCCTAGTGAATTCCCGCCCCCCTTGTCGAGGCACGGGACATGCCTTTCGGCGACCTTTGCATAACCTGTCATTTGGGCGAAAGCCGGAAGCGAGGGCCCTTACAGAATCGAGCCCTTCACCCTCACCCCGGAACGCGCCGAACCACTTTATACAATGAACTCCAAAGAGAGGACACTAGCGGTAAGAACCGACCCAATCCGCCTGTCGCAGACTCTGTAACAGAGATGTAACAGAACGGCAACACGGAAGCAACAAGCCCCGAATATAGTCGTTCTGTTCCAAACAAAATGCGTTTTCCGAAAAAGGAGGCTCCAACAATGAACGCATTGGCAAATGCGGTACACCTGACACCCACGAAGCTCCGGCTGATGATGATCGCTCTGCTCGGCATAGGCATCTTCTTCGGAACCATCGGAGTCGCCTACGCTCAGGGTGGCGTCTCCGCGGACGACGTCGACTCGAAGCTCAACGACTTCATTCTCGTCGTCGCCGCGGCTCTCGTCTTCTTCATGCAGGCCGGATTCGCCTTCCTCGGCGCGGGCCTCATCCGCTCCAAGAACACCGTCAACTACATGACCAAGTCGTTCCTTGACTTCTGCATAGCGTCCCTTGGTTTCTGGGCCTTCGGATACGCCCTCATGATGGGCGGCGGAGCGGCCTCGGGCATCATCGGCCTCGAGGGCTTCTTCCTGCTCGACTTCGAGGACACCGACCTCGTCGCGTGGTTCTTCCAGATGGTCTTCGCAGGCACGGCCGCGACCATCATCGCGGGTGCCGTCGCCGAGCGCACCAAGATCAACGCCTACTTCGCATACAGCTTCATCGTCGGCGCGATCGTCTACCCCATCTACGGCCACTGGGCATGGAGCGATGAGGGTTGGCTGACACAGATCGGCCCCGGCTTCGCCGACTACGCCGGCTCCGGCGTCGTTCACATGATCGGCGGCTTCCTCGCCCTCGCCGGAGCCTTCGTCGTCGGACCCCGCAAGGGCTTCCGCGAGGGCGAAGACCTCAAGGGCCACAACATGCCCTACGTCGTCGTCGGGACCTTCATCCTCTTCTTCGGATGGTTCGGCTTCAACATCAACTCCGACTCCCTCGGACTCAACGCCGTCAACACCCTGCTCGCGGGCGCCGCCGGAGCCGTCTCCGCCATCTACATCGCCATGATCCGCACCGGCAAGGCCGACATCGAGATGGGCGCGAACGGCGCTCTGGCAGGCCTCGTCGGCATCACCGCCGGGTGCGCCTACGTCGACCCCTGGGCCGCCGTCGTGATCGGCCTGCTGGCCGGAGTCATCATGATCGTCGGCGTCCACGTCGTCAAGCTCGTCCTAAAAGTCGACGACCCCGTCGGCGCGATCAGCGTACACGGCATCTGCGGAGCATGGGGCCTCCTGGCCGTCGGCATATTCGCCGCGGGCAATAACGGTGTCGAAGGTCTGATCGCCGGCAACGTCGAGCAACTGCTCCCGCAGATCGTCGGCCTCCTCGTGGCCGCGGCCTGGGGTCTCGGCGCGGGCTTCATCCTCTTCAAGGCCCTCGACATGACCATGGGCCTCCGCGCCACCGAAGAAGAGGAGATGCTGGGCCTCGACATCCCCGAGCACGGCAGGTCCGCATACCCCGAAATGTAGCTCCACACCAAAATCTCTCCCCCGTCCGGCGGGGGAGAGATACGGAGAGGGGGCTCCCACAACGTCTCTCCCCCGTCCGACCATCCACAATAATCTCTCCCCGTACGGCGGGGGAGAGATACAGAGAGGGGGCTCCCACAGGGGACACAGAGCGGGCTTGCCCAACCAAAATTCGGCCCCGTGTGACATATTTGTAACATCTGTGCAACACAGAGGAAACACTGTTCTTCCATACTGTAGCCATCAATCACAAACATTGAGGTAACGACACGTTATGGAAGTGGTAATTGGGGCGGTGGCGTTCATGGTCTTGTTCGCGGTCTGGGTAATTCTCCCCAGCCGAATACGAAAGCAGAATAAGGACTCCTGATCGACCAATCCGCATCGGCCAAGAAAGAGCTACCAATTAAATGAACGGCCAGGCGGCAGGTCGTTCATTCTGTATTAGGGAGGGATAATCCACTATGGCACAAACGGAACGCACACCGGCGGAAGTAATCGCATTCGCCAAAGAGAACGACATCCAAATGGTCGACCTGTTTCTGACCGACATTCCCGGGACACTGCAGCACGTCACGATTCCGCTCGCAGAGATGACCGAGGAACTCTTCGCCGAGGGCACGGGCTTCGACGGGTCGAGCATCCGCGGATTCCAAAGCATCGACGAGAGTGACATGCTCTTGGTCCCCGACCCCAACACGGCGGCCCTCGACCCGATCCTCGAGATTCCGACGCTGTCCCTGATATGCAACGTTCGCGACCCGATCACCGGCCAAAACTACCTCCGCGATCCCCGACATATCGCGCAGAAGGCCGAGGCCTACTTGGCCTCCTCCGGCATCGGCGACATCAGCTATTGGGGTCCGGAACTGGAGTTCTTCATCTTCGATTCCGCCCGCTTCAACCAGACGGCCAACAGCGGATTCTACTTCATCGACTCCGACGAGGGCGTCTGGAACACAGGCGAAGAGACGATGCTCGACGGCCTCACCCTCAACTATGCGCAACGTCCACGTTACAAAGAAGGCTACTTCCCCGCGAGGCCGGTAGATACCTTCACCGACATTCGCTCTGAGGCCGTCATCAAGATGGCAAACTATGGCATCGAGATAGAGAAGCACCACCACGAGGTGGCAACGGCCGGGCAGGGCGAGATTGACTTCCGTTACGACTCGCTTACCACCACCGCCGACAACGTGATGGCCTACAAGTACGTTCTCAAGAACGTCGCGATGGATCATGGGAAGATCGCTACCTTCATGCCCAAGCCGATCTTCGGCGACAACGGCACGGGAATGCACACCCACCAAAGCATCTGGAAAGATGGCGAGAACACGTTTGCCGGTGACGGCTACGCAGGGACGAGCGACGCGCTTAAGTACTACACTGGAGGCTTGCTGAAGCACTCAGCCGCTCTGCTCGCATTCGCCGCGCCGACCACGAACTCCTACCGCCGGCTGGTGCCGGGCTTCGAGGCCCCGGTGAACCTCGTCTACTCGGCAAGGAACCGCAGCGCCGCCTGCCGCATCCCAATGTACTCCCATGCCCCCGCCGCCAAACGCGTCGAGTACCGCTGCCCCGATCCGGCCGCAAATCCCTACCTCGCCTTCGCCGCCATGCTTATGGCCGGCCTCGACGGCATTCGCAACCGGATCGATCCGGGCGACCCCGTTGAAGAAGACATCTACGAAATGCCCCCGGAAGAGTTGGCCAAGATCCGACACGTGCCCGGTTCCCTCGAAGAGGCGCTGGACGCCCTCGAAGCCGACCATGACTTCCTTCTCGAACAGGACGTATTCACGCCCGACGTCATTGAAGGGTGGCTCGACTACAAGCGCGGCCGGGATATCGACCCGATCAAGCTGACACCCCACCCAATCGAGTTCCTCATGTACTTCGACGTCTAAACACGGCACTCACCCGAAGAACAAACGCCGCCGGTCCCAGCAGGTGCCGGCGGCGTTCTTGCACACTCTGGACACTCCCACGAAAGGAGCCGCCTTCACAACCGACCATTCCGGCAACCCACTCCGTCATTCCCGCGAAAGAACGGCGCCCCGTACCTCAATACGAGGGCGTCCCTTGCTTTACCCCCTCTCCCGTTCGCGGGAGAGGGTTGGGGTGAGGGTGAAAGCCCCGGTTCTCCGTGGAACCCAAGACCCCGTCCCATACCCTATACGAAATACTCCGCCTCAGCGGTCTCCGCGACCTCAGCGGTGAACCGAACGCCTTCCAAAGGAAACCCGGATTGACACATATTTTCGCCAATAGCTATACTGAACGTTCCTTGCGGGCCTCGTGCGGCCGGTGAGAGTCTGGAGTCCCCGAAAACCCTAGACCCATGACAACGACTCTAGAACGAGACCCAGAGGAGATCGAGTACGTCCTCCGCAAGGCGCGAGAGAACGACGTCAAATTCATTCGCCTGTGGTTCACAGACATCCTCGGAAGCCTCAAGGGCTTGGCCGTGACTGTCGAGGAATTGGAGATCGCCCTCACGAGGGGCATGAACTTCGACGGCTCCTCCATCGAGGGATTCGCTCGGTACCGCGAGACCGACATGTACGCCCTCCCCGACCCGACGACCTTCAGCCTCCTGCCGTGGCGGCCAAAGACCAACGCCGTCGCCAGAATGTTCTGCGATCTCGTCACCCCCACCGGGGAGCCTTTCGAGGGCGACCCGCGCGCCGTCCTGCGCCGCAATCTCGAACGCGCCGCCAGGCTCGGCTACACCTACTACGTCGCGCCGGAGCTCGAATACTTCTACTTCAAGGACTCCAACGGCGTCGAGTACCTCGATGAGGCCGGCTACTTCGACCAGAACCCCCAGGACCTCGCGACGAACCTCCGCAGGGAGACCGTCCTGACACTCGAGGACCTCGAAATCCCCGTCGTCTTCAGCCACCACGAGGTCGCCCCCAGCCAGCAAGAGATCGATCTCCGACACACCGACGCCCTCACCATGGCCGACACCGTCATGACCTGCCGTGTGGTCATCAAGGAGGTCGCCGTGAGCCAGGGGTGCTACGCCACATTCATGCCGAAGCCCGTCTACGGCATTAACGGCAGCGGAATGCACACCCACCAGTCCCTGTCGAACGGGACGGGCAACGCCTTCCACGACCCCGACGACCCCGACAACCTTTCGCAGGTCGCGAAGTGGTTCATCGCCGGACTGCTCCGGCACGCCCGCGAGATCACCGCCGTGACCAACCAGTGGGTCAACTCCTACAAGCGTCTCGTCCGCAGCCCCGACGACGCGCCTCTCGGCTACGAAGCGCCCGTCTACGCATCGTGGGCCACCGTGAACCGCTCCGACCTTGTCCGCGTGCCCACCTTCAAAGAGGGTAGGGAGGAGTCCCGGCGCATCGAGTACCGCGCCCCCGACCCCGCATGCAACCCCTATCTGGCCTTCAGCGTCATGCTCGCCGCCGGCTTGGAGGGCATCGAAAGGCGCTACGACCTCCCGCCTGCCGCGGCGGAGAACGTCTTCGACATGACTGAAGAGCAGCGCCGCGAAGCCGGCATAGCCACGCTTCCTCGCTCCCTCGAAGAGGCCGTCGCCGCCACCGAGCAGAGCGAACTCGTGCGCAACGCCCTCGGCGACCACGTCTTCGAGAGCTTCATCCACAACAAGAAAGTCGAGTGGGACCGCTACTCCATGCAAGTCACCGACTACGAAATCGACCGCCACCTAGCCGACCTTTAAGGAACTACCCCAAAAACACATATCGACAAGTGCCGACCAACATATCCCCTCTCCCGTCGTGGGAGAGGGCTAGAGCCTGCCCCGTACTCGATACGGGGGTGAGGGTGATGACATCAATCGCTAGTGCTGACCAACACACCCCACCCACCGTCATTCCCGCGGAGGCGGGAATCCATCTTCGGTCACTGCAATAGCACGAACTAGTATAATCCCCCAATCATGAACACTCCCTACCAACATCCCGACCTTCCGCCCCCCGCAAAGCAGGGCCTCTACGACCCGCGCTTCGAGCACGACGCCTGCGGCGTCGGCCTCGTCGCCGACATCAAGGGCAGGAAGTCTAACGACATCATCAAAAAGGGTCTTGAAGCGCTCATCAACCTCGGACACCGGGGCGCGGCGGGGGCCGACCCGGAGACCGGCGACGGCGCGGGCCTCCTGATCCAGATGCCCCACGAGTTCTTTGCCAAGGAGGCCGAGTCGCTCGGCTTCGACCTCCCTGAATTGGGCGGCTACGGCGTCGGAACGGTCTTCCTTCCCCAGGACCCCGACGCGCGGGAAAGGTGCATTCGCCTCGTCGAGCGAACGGTCCAAGACGAGGGCTGCCGCCTTCTCGGCTGGCGCGACGTTCCCACCAACCCCGACGCCATCGGCGTGCTGTCCCGCGGGGTCATGCCGGTCATCCGGCAGTTCTTCGTCGACCTCCCGGCGGACGGCGCTGACAGGGCCTCCCTTGAGCTGCGCCTCTACGTCATCCGGCGACAGATCGAGAACCGCGCTAGGGACGAGGACCTCTACATCGTCTGTCTCTCCTCTAACAGGGTCATCTACAAGGGCCTCATCCTCGCCCACCAGCTTGAGCGCTTCTATCTCGACCTGGCCGATACGGACATCGCCTCCTGCTTTGCGATGGTGCATTCGAGGTTCAGCACAAACACGCTAGGCACGTGGCGGCTCGCGCACCCTTATCGCCATGTCATCCACAACGGCGAAATCAACACCCTGCGCGGCAATATCAACTGGATGAACGCCCGGCACCCCATGCTGGCGTCCGAAGCCTTGGACGATGACATCGGCAAGCTGCTCCCCATCGTCGCCGCGCCTGACCAGAGCGACACCGCGACCTTCGACAACGTCCTCGAGCTGCTCTTGGCAACCGGTCGCTCCCTTCCTCACTCCATGATGATGATGATCCCCGAGGCGTGGGCCGACCACATTCCCATGAACGCCGAGAAGAAGGCGTTCTACGAGTACCACTCCTCGCTCATGGAGCCTTGGGACGGCCCTGCCCTCATGATAGGTACCGACGGCAGTCAGGTCTGCGCCGTCCTCGACCGCAACGGCCTCCGCCCCTGCCGCTTCCTCGTTACACGCGACGACCTGCTCGTCATGGCCTCCGAGACCGGTGTGCTCGATATCCCCGACGAGGACATCGTCTACAAGTCGCGCATCCAGCCGGGCCGCATGTTCCTCCTCGACACCGAGCGCGGAAGGCTCATCCCCGACGAGGAGATCAAGGCGGAGCTCAGCGCCCAGCGCCCATACGGGCAGTGGCTCGACGACAACGCCCGCGCGCTGGACGACCTGCCGACCCCGGACGACGTTCCCGGTCACGACATCGGTACCCTCCAGGAACGCCAGGCGGCCTTCGGCTATACCCTCGAAGACACGAGCATGATCCTGGCCCCCATGGCCGAGAATGGGGCAGAGCCGGTCGGCTCGATGGGCAACGACACACCCCTCGCCGTACTCTCCGACGAGGCCCCTCTCCTGTTCTGGTACTTCAAGCAGCTGTTCGCCCAGGTCAGCAATCCACCGCTCGACGCGATTAGAGAGGAGCTTGTCACCTCCGTCGAGTCGTTCATCGGCTGCGAGGGCAACCTGTTCGACGAGACGCCCAAGCAGTGTCGCCAGCTTAAGCTTCACCGCCCCGTCCTGACCAACGCCGAGCTTGCAAAGATCCGCGCCATAGAGGACGGGTACGCCAAGTCGGCCACATTGTCCTCCGTCTTCAGGCCCTCGGACGGCCCCTGCGCGCTGAAGAGCGCCATGGACGCTCTCTGCGAGGCCGCGTCCGCCGCCGTCGCCGATGGATGTACCATCATCATCCTGTCCGACCGCGACATCGACGCCGAGCACGCCCCCATACCAAGCCTCCTGGCGACGTCGGGACTGCATCACCACCTCATCCGCGAGGGCCTTCGCACCAAGGTCGGCATCGTCGTCGAGTCCGGCGAGCCGAGGGACGTGGGACAGATATCCCTCCTCTTCGGCTACGGCGCGGGCGCCGTCAATCCCTACGTCGCCTTCGAGACCCTCGCCCAGATGGCCCGCGAGAGGGCGTACTCCAACGGCACCGACTACAAGACCGCCGAGAAGAACTACGTCAAGGCCGTCCTCAAGGGCGTCGTGAAGGTCATGTCCAAGATGGGCATCTCCACCCTCCAGAGCTACCGCGGCGCGCAGATATTCGAGGCCGTCGGCCTTCATCAGGAGTTCGTCGACCGCTACTTCACGTGGACGCCCTCCCGCGTCGGCGGAATCGGCATCCAAGAGATCGAGCGCGAGGCCGTCCGCCGCCACGCAGCTGCCTACGCAGCCCGCAACGGCAATGGCTCCCACGACCTCGACGCAGGCGGCATCTACTACTGGCGTCGCGACGGCGAGTACCACATGTGGAACCCCGACACCATCGCCGCGCTCCAGTACGCCGCCCGCGTCAACGACTACACCACCTTCGAGCAGTTCACCACGGCCGCCAACGACTACAGCAGACGCCTCTGCACCATCCGCGGCCTCCTAGATCTCAAGAGCTCCAACGACCCCGTCCCTCTCGACGAGGTCGAGCCTGCAAGCGAGATCGTCAGGCGCTTCGCCACCGGCGCGGCCTCTCTCGGCTCCATCAGCCGCGAGGCCCACGAGACCATGGCCATCGCCATGAACCGCATCGGCGCGCGCAGCAACACCGGCGAGGGCGGCGAGGACTTCCACCGCTACACCCCCGACGACAGCGGCGACTCCCGCAACAGCGCCATGAAGCAGGTCGCCTCCGGTCGCTTCGGCGTAACCTCGACGTATCTCGCTAACGCCACCGACCTCCAGATCAAGATGGCCCAGGGCTCCAAGCCCGGCGAGGGCGGCCAGCTCCCCGGCCACAAGGTCGACGACTACATCGGCTGGATCCGCCACTCCACGCCCGGCGTGGAGCTGATATCGCCTCCCCCTCACCACGACATCTACTCCATCGAGGACCTCGCCCAGCTCATTCACGACCTCAAGAACTCCAATCCCGAGGCCCGCGTCCACGTCAAGCTCGTGGCCGAGGCCGGGGTCGGCACCATCGCTGCGGGCGTATCGAAGGGACACGGAGACGTCGTCCTCATCAGCGGCGACTCCGGCGGGACCGGCGCGTCCCCCGAATCGTCCATCAAATACGCCGGTCTCCCGTGGGAGCTAGGCGTAGCGGAGACCCAGCAGGTACTCGTGATGAACGACCTGCGCGGACGCATCGTCGTCCAGACCGACGGCCAGCTCAAGACCGGACGCGACGTTGCCATCGCCTGCCTCCTCGGCGCGGAGGAGTTCGGCTTCGCCACAGCCCCCCTCATCGTCATGGGCTGCATCATGCTCCGCAAGTGCCACCTCAACACCTGCTCCGTCGGCATCGCTACCCAGGACCCCGTACTCCGCGAAAAATTCGCCGGACAGCCCGAACACGTCATCAACTACTTCTTCTTCGTCGCCGAGCAGCTCCGTGAGATCATGGCCGACATGGGCTTCCGCACCATCGACGAAATGATTGGCCGCGTCGACCGCCTCGACGCCTCAGCCGCCGTAGACCACTGGAAGGCGAGCGGCCTCGACTTCTCAGCCCTGCTCCACAGGCCCGAAGTCCCCGACGGCATCGCCACTCATTTCGTCCCCGAACAGACCCAGGACCACGGCATCGAAGCCGCCCTCGACCACGAGCTCATCAAGCGGTGCAAGCCCGCCCTCGACGACGGCACGCCCGTCCGCTTCTCCCTCGACATCCGCAACCGCAACCGCACGCTCGGCACCATGCTCAGCAACCAGATCGCCAAGCGCTACGGCGAGGACGGCCTGCCCGAAGACACCATCCAAATCGACCTCACCGGCTCCGGCGGACAGAGCTTCGCGGCCTTCCTCTCGCCCGGCATCACCATGCGCCTCGAAGGCGACGCCAACGACTACTTCTGCAAGGGCCTCTCCGGCGGCAAGGTCGTCATCGTCCCGCCCCAACGCTCCACCTTCACCCCCGAGGACAACACCATCGTCGGCAATGTCGCTCTGTACGGCGCGACTGGCGGCCAGGCCTACATCCGCGGCATCGCCGGCGAGCGCTTCTGCGTCCGAAACAGCGGAGCCGAGGCCGTCGTCGAGGGCGTTGGAGACCACGGCTGCGAGTACATGACCGGTGGCCGCGTCGTCGTGCTCGGCCCGACAGGACGCAACTTCGCCGCCGGCATGAGCGGCGGCGAGGCGTACGTCCTCGACGAACACGGCGTCTTCCCCTCCCTCTGCAACACCGAGATGGTCGCCCTCGAACCCGTCGAGGACCCGGACGACATCGCCACCCTCCGCCGCCTACTCGCCAACCACTTGCGGTATACTGGAAGCGCCCCCGCCGAGCGCGTGCTCGCGAACTGGGACGACATCCTTCCGAAATTCATCAAGATCATGCCGCACGATTACAAGCGAGTCCTCATGGAGCGTGCCGCAAAGGCCGAGCAGGGCACATAGCGGACGCCCCCTAAACACACCGACCTCATGGGCAAGCCCACAGGCTTCATAGACTATGCGCGAGTGCCGCTTCCCAAGCGGCCCGTCTCCGAGCGCGTCCAGGACTGGCAGGAGTTCCTCCTCGACTGGGACGACACCCAGTCCCGCGAGCAGGCAGGCCGGTGCATGAACTGCGCCGTCCCCATGTGCCACTCCTTCACCGGATGCCCCCTCGGAAACGTCATTCCCGACTGGAACGACTACGTCTACCGCGACCAGTGGGACAAGGCCCTCGTCTCCCTCCACTCGACCAACAACTTCCCCGAGTTCACCGGGCGCATCTGCCCCGCTCCCTGCGAGACAGCCTGCATCGTCGGACGCCCCCGTCACTACGACAACGGCCACTCGGAAGCCGACGACCCCGTCACCATCGAGTACATCGAGAAGGCCATCGCCGATCAGGGCTGGAAGAACGGCTGGATCACCCCTGAGCCGCCCTCGGTACGCACGGGCAAGAGCGTCGCCGTCGTCGGATCGGGTCCCGCCGGCATGGCCGCGGCGCAGCAGCTCAACCGACGCGGCCACCGCGTCACCGTCTACGAACGCGACGAGTACGTCGGAGGACTCCTCCGGCTCGGAATCCCCGACTTCAAGCTCGAAAAGCACGTCGTGGAGCGCCGCGTCGACCAGATGACCGCCGAGGGCGTGACGTTTGAGACAAGCGCATGGGTCGGCAGGGACTTCGACGCACGAGACCTCCTCGACGACTTCGACGCCATATGCCTCACCGGCGGCTCCACGCAGGCCCGCGATCTCCCCGTGCCCGGACGCGAGCTATCCGGCGTTCACTTCGCCATGGAGTACCTCACCCAGCAGAACCGCCTGAATTCCGGCCGGAGCGTCGACCCCTCCCGCCGCATTGAGGCAGAGGGCAAGCGCGTCGTCATCCTCGGCGGAGGCGACACCGGCGCGGACTGCCTCGGCACCGCCCACAGACAGGGCGCAGAGGTCGTCTACCAGTTCGAGATTATGCCGGAGCCGCCCAAGGATCGCTCCAACAACAACCCGTGGCCCGAATGGCCCCTCATTCTCAGGACATCGTCCGCCCACGAGGAGGGCGGCATCCGCGACTACAACATCTCCACGTCGAGCTTCTCCGGCTCCAACGGACGGGTCGAGCGACTGCACGGCCTACGCGTCGAGCCCGGCGCATGGCCGCCCCAGCCCATTCCCGACACCGACTTCGAGCTCGACGCCGACCTCGTCCTGCTCGCCATGGGCTTCGTCCACCCCGAGCACGACGGCATGCTCGATCAGCTAGGAGTAGCCTACGACCAGCGCGGCAACGTCCTCGTCGACAACGAGATGCGCACCAGCGTCCCTTCGGTCTTCTCCGCCGGCGACATGGCCCGCGGACAGTCCCTCGTAGTCTGGGCTATCGCCGAAGGCCGCGACGCCGCCGCATGCATCGACCGCTACCTCATGGGCCAAACACCCCTACACCCCGTCCTCCACAGACCCGTCCACGCCACCAAAGCCACCCACGACTGGTAGGCGGCATGGCGACTTACGCCTTCGGAGATTCTGGTCTCGCCGCCCGGAGACTCTCACTCGTCGCGGAGACATTCGCTGAGACATCCGCCGCCTTCATGCGCGAGACCGTCAAGACGCGGCCCCGACTCGTCGCAGACCTCGGATGCGGCCCCGGCTACACCACGCATCTCCTGGCCGACACCTTGGACCCGCAACGCACAGTCGGCCTCGACAACTCCGAGAATTTCCTGGCCGATGTCCGCACGACCGTCTCCGACAAGGTGTCCTTCCACCTTCACGACATTACAACGGGCCCGTTCCCCGAAGCCCCATTCGACCTCATCTTCAGCCGCTTCGTCCTCACCCACCTGCGAGACCCCGAGGCGGCAATAGCGCTATGGGCAGACCAGCTACGACCCCGAGGCCTCCTGCTCATCGAGGAGGTCGAGCGCATCGACACCGATATCCCTGCCCTCGTCACCTACCTCGACATCCAACGGGCCATGCTCACGCACCAGAACAACGAGCTCTACGTCGGCCCCCGACTAGACGCCATCACCGCATCGGACAAACTGCGGCGTCGGTCCAGCGTCGTCAGGACACTTCAAGTACCCGCAGCCCGCGCCGCCGAGATGTTCCACATGAACCTCGGAGTCTGGCGACACAATGACTTTGTACGGCAAACCTACGCCCCCGCAACCCTCGACGCCCTCGAACAAGACCTTAAAGCCATCGCCCAGGGCCACAAGGATTCCCCTCCGGTCGAATGGCGCCTCCGCCAGATCGTCATCGAACGCGCCACCCCTTAGATCAAACCCTCACCGCTCGCACACGTCATTCCCGCGAAGGTGGGAATCCACCCTCCCTCTCTGCGTCCTCTGTGATCTCTGTGGTGAATCCTCCCGCGCCCTCTGCGGTGAATCCCCCCTCACCGCTCGCACACGACCCCGTCGCCATCACCATCCCGCGCGCTCGGCACCCTCTCAGCCGGGAACCCGCGCCCATTCCCCTTGCTTCCGCGCACACGCTGTTCATCCGCGTCCTCGGCCTCGTCGCAGGAGGCGTAGGTCTTGCCGGAGACCGGGGTTGGCGAGGGCATGACATCTGGCTGCGACGACTCAACTCGGACGACCAAAAGCGACCGAGACGGCTCACAGGCATCCAGCATCTCCCCTAGCGCGACCGCTTCGGATCCCGTGGCGGTCAGCTCCCAGGCGTTCTTGATGGATATCCAGTCGATGGCATACTCGCACCAGTACCCGCGCTCCGGCGGCCTCCAGTCGTCCGGGGCTTTGCTGCCCTTCGCGCGGTTCGCCGACGCCTGCACGGCAATGAGGTGTCCTGCATATGTCAGGTCGTTCGCGTACTCGCGCTTCCTATCATCGCTCCACGCCCACCCGCCGGAACGGTGGGCATTCGCAAGCGGCACCATGTGGTCGACATCCAGCGAACCGGGGTCGGTGAAGAATTCGCCCGTGAACGGCCCCTCCCACGACCCCGACGCGACCCTGCACCTGTCGTCGTTCGTGTACTTCACCGGGGTCTCCGACTCTGCTATCAGGGCCTCTTGCCGCGCGTCCTGGCAGTCGCCGTCCTCGTCCGCCCAGTGACTCCACTCCCCGCGATCGTACTTGGGAATGTCGTCCCGAACCGGAGCGACCGAGATGGTTAGCTGCGTACCCGCCGTCACCGTAGCCGTTGCGAGAGGCCTAATCGTAGCCGTGGGAAGGGGTGACGACGCGGGCCGTGTCTCCGGCCTTTCCTCGACCTGCGGCCCGCCACCCCCGCAGCCGGCAACCGCCAGCACGATGATCCCTGAGATTACCCACGCAACCCCCTTCACTAATCACCTCCATTCAGAGATCTGCCCTCCTCCACACCCTCCCCTGCCAGTTTACCACCCCAGCGCCCGGCGCCCAGAACCCAACGCCCCCTACGCACTATTTTCTACTCCCCCTCCGCGCTCTCCGCGTTGAACCTGCCGTAACCCCCTGTCCCCCGCCGGACTGATAGGGGTAGGTATCTGACTGCCGCCCCACTCTCCATTGATGAGAAAGCAACCCTGTCACTGTCATTCTGAGCGCAGCGGAGTCGAAGAATCCGACGTGCCTGTCCGAAGGTAAAGCCGACTGAGAGAGCTTTTACGCTGCTTTACACTATTGGTGATGAGATAAACGCGGCAATGGCTGTCTGGTCTTGTGGTGATGGACTTTAGATTCCTCGCTGCACTTGGGATGACAGAACGACAAGGGCCAGGCCATAGATACAATTTGGTTTTACCTACCCCTGTCAGCCCAGCGGGGGAGAGACTGGATGAAATATGAAAAGGCCCCGCTCGCATGAGCGGGGCCTTCCGCTTGTCTAGCTTACTCCTTCGATACGACTACTTGCTGTCGTCGAAGAAGAAGTCGGAGTCGAGGAAGCTCACGCTGCGGTAGAGATTCGAGCGGTTCCCCGGGTGGTTGAGGTTGTCCTCGCCGTCCTCGAACGAGTAGTTAAAGCCTGCAAATCCGAAAATGTCGCGGATGTGGGTCTTGGGAACATTCCGCATGTTGTTCCGCTTGAACACGATGCCGCGCGCCACGCCCGTGAAAGCCACGGTTGGGACGTTCCATATCTGCTCGGCCGTGTTCCGGTAGATCATTTTGCCGGCCTCGGCTCGCCCGGGAGAGAACTGTGGGTGCTGTCTGCCCGATAACCAAAGCTCGGCGTTCTCTTGAAGCTTCCCCGACGGGTCCGCCGCGAAATTCCCGGGAGGAGCCAAGGGCAGGTAGCTGGGGTCGGGACCGGGCGCCATGCCCTCGCTGCCGGACGTTTCGTACCACGCCCCAATCAGTTGTCCAACCGAGTGGGAACGCATCAACGGCGAGAGTTCGCCCCCCTCGAGCATCCACGGGTTATAGTTGTAGGACGCGGCCGTGAACGAGAGGTACTGCTCACCCGCCCGCGCGGTGTTTCGCCCGCTTCTGATGCCCAATTCGATCCCAACCTCTTCTAATTGTTGTTTCATCAGCTCCAGAGTCTGGATGTAGGACGAATTACTGGTATTGCCTGTGAACAGCAGAGTGAGCCGTTCACCGTCGGGCCTCAGCCTGAAACCCTCGTCGTCCCTCGCCGATAGTCCGAGGCCGTCCAGCAGTTGATTCGACTCCGCCGTGCTATTTCGAGTGTAGAGGTCGCGGACATCGTCGCCCGGGTACCATGGGTTGTCAGGCCGCGGCACGAAGTTCTGTACGGCGCCGAGGCCGAGGAACACCGTATCGTTGATGGCGGCGCGGTCAAGCGCGTACGAAATGGCCTGTCGGAACTCGTGGGTGCGGTTCAGCTGGCCGAGGTAGGGGTCTTCGTTCCATGTCTGCTGGATGCCGAGACCGCGGTCGTTGCCGCCGAACGACGGCCACCGATAGACACTGTAATCGCCCCTCTCCATGCTGTTGATGTAGAGCGGCACGTCGCCCAGGTTGTTGTTGTACGTGATTGGCTGGTCGTTCTCGCCCGACATCTTGCGGAATACCGCCACCTCGTTGCTCTCGTTCTGGTACATCCAGACGGCGTCGAGATACGGGAGCTGGTTGCCCTCGGGGTCGAACGCCCACGAGTAGTGGTTGCGGGTCAGCTTGCCGATCTCCTTGCCCTGCGCGTTCTCATCGCCGACTCCGCCTACGCACATGATTCTCGCGCACGGGATATCCGCGCGAGACATGTCGTATGTTCGATATCGCCACCAGCCCCCAAAGCCCTCGTGTTCATCCGCAGCCATCATCTGGTCGACTTTGGCCTGTCCCACGATCTCCGGCATGAACTGCGAGACGTGGTGCTTCGGGGTGAACCAGCAGAATCCGCCCACCGTGCAGATGGAACCCCTGTTCAGCCGTGACTCCATGATGTTGTACACAGGGGAGTCGAACGTTAGGGTGAAGTTGAGGTCGTCAACTTTGTCCCAGCGGACGGGGTTGTCGGTAACGGGATCCCGCCACCTGACGGGGACCGTGGGTTGGTACCTCGGCTCTTTGAGCGCGGTCCATGCCCACTCTACGTCGTCCATAGTAAACGGCACGCCGTCAGACCACCGGAGGCCCTCCCGCAATCTGAACGTAAGGGTCCTGCCATCATCGGTCCATCCCCAGTCCGCGCCGACGAACGGGCGCCACGTAAAGCCGTCCGCCTCACGTTCGCCGAAGTTGGACAGCGCCTGCTCAGACAGGAAGGTGAACGTCGTGCTGAGACGGCTTACGCCGCCATACACTCCGATCTGGTCCGGCGGCTGGGAATACATGCGGTCTTCCGGCACGGGCACCCGGTCTTCAAGCGGTGAGATCATGCCCTGCTTGACCAGGTCGGCCGACATCGGGGATTCGAAGAACTTCGTGGGCCTGGGCCCCGCGTAGTGCCAGACAGGGAATTCACCCGGAGCAACTGCCGGCGGCTCCCATTTGTGAGGGCTTGCCTCGGGGCACGAGCTGACCTGCTGTCCCTCGATGTAGCAGGTGGCCGGTATATTTGGCCTGGCCGCCGGGGCCGCCGCCGGTGGTGGAGGCGGGGCCGGAGCGGCCGGGGCCTGTGGAATTATCGAAGGGGCTTGGGCCGGCGCCGGGGCAGGCGCGGGCGCCGGGGCCGGAGCTGCCGCAGGTGCGGGTGCAGGTGCCGGCGCAGGCGCGGGCGCGGGTGCCGCGGCTCCCGAGTCGTCTTCGTCATCTGCGCCGCACGCGAACAGCCCGAGCGACAAAATTAGTAGCACTACAATGATTCCTATCGTGTTACGTCTTCGCATGGGTACCTATCCTTTCTGGACACTAATCCGAACGGATTCGCTGTCTACTCCAACTCAACCCTGTCGGTGAATTCTACAAGCGCCGGATGCCGGCGGATTTCGACGCGTCTCCGCATCGTGCCCAATGGCGCACGATGCGAACGATGACGGGCATTATACGCGGTCACGAAGATATGCGAAAGTACCCCCGACAGACTCATCTATAGCCTGCTGAAGCGTTCGATTTCGTTTACAAGACGTGTTAGCGCGCGATTAGCCTATTGCAGCGCATTGCTGACGACCGGTACCTATCCCACCAGCGCGACGACGGGCTTGGCCCGCACGAGATATCGTCGGAGTTGGCGGGCTGCCGATTCGCGCTTTCTCTTTGGTCTGTCCCCTGATAGGAGAGAGACCAGGCGAAATTGAAAAGGCCCCGCTCACGTGAGCGGGGCCTTCCGATTGCCCTAGCTTAGCTCGTCGATCTAGCTACTTCTCGTCGTTGAAGTAGAAGTCGGGATCGAAGAAGCTCACGCTCCTGTACTTCTTTGAGCGGTTGCCCGGGTTGTTGAGGTTGTCCTGACCGTCCTCGAATCCGTAGTTCCAAGCCATGAACCCGAAGTGGTCCCTGATGTGCGTCTTGGGAACGTTGCGCATGTTGTTCCGCTTGACGGCGACGCCACGGGCGATGCCGGTGAACGCGACCGTGCCGCTGTAATATTTCTCCTCCGCGTTGATCCGGTATATCTCCTTGCCGGCCTCTGACCGTCCGGGCGAGAACTGCGGGTGCTGCCTGCCCCCGAACCACAGGTCGGCAAGCCGTTCGATGCTGCCCGACGGATCGGCCGCGAAGTTCTCCGGAGGCGCCAACGGCAGGAAGTTAGGATCGGAACCGGGCGCCATGCCCTCTCGCCCCTTCGATTCGTGCCAGATGCCGATCAGCACTCCACCGTAGAAGACTGAGCCGAGTGGCGCGAGGTGCGTGTTATCGAGCATCCACGGGTTGTACTGGTATGCCGATCCGGTAAAGGACGAGTAGTCCCCGTTTTCTCGGATCTTAGACGGCCTGTTAGAGTTCTTGAACTCGATTCCCACGTCCTCCAGCTGCTGCCCGACGATCTCCACAGCCTTTATGCGATGCGGGTTCGTGTTTTTCATCTGCAGGCTAAACCGCTGCCCGTCCGGCCGGAGCCTGAAACCCTCATCGTCTTTCTTGTCCAACCCGATTGCGTCCAGCATCTGGTTGGCTTTGGCCACGTCGCGTACGAGATGCAGTTCGCGGATGTCGTCGCCGGGGTAGTACGGGTTGTCCGGCCGGGGAACGAAGTTTTGAATGGCGCCGAGACTCAGGAACAGACTCTCGTTGAGCTCAGAGCGGTCAAGGGCATAGGACATGGCGATCCGGAAGTCCCGTGTGCGGATCATTTGGCCTATGAACGGGTCCTCGTTCCATGTCCCGTTAAACGCCAGTCCCAAGTCGTTCCCTCCAAACGAGGGCCAGTGATAGACGCTGTAGTCGCCCGCCTCCATGTTCTGTACGTAGAACGGCACCTCGGTAAGCGCGCCCGCGGCGGTGGCGGGGATATCGTGCTCGCCCGCGAACCAGCGGAAGACGGCCACGTCCCGGTTCTCCATCCTGAACTGCTGAATGCCGTCCAGGTATGGAAGCTGGTTCCCTTCGGGGTCGAATCCCCAGAAGTAATGATTGCGGGCTAGGATGCCTGTGGCACTGGGGTCGTACACCTCCAGACACCACGCTCGGGCGCAGGGCGAGTCGGGGTTAAAGAATGAGTACGTCTTGTCCCCCCACCACTGCTCGAAGTTATCCACTTCGTCCGCCTTCATCATGGCGTCGACCTGCGCTTGGCCGATGTACTCCGGCATGAACTGCGTCAGAAAGTGCTTCGGAGAGAACCAGCACATGCGGCCGATCCAGCAGTCGGGTCCCCTGTTCGCTCGCGCCTCCATGATGTTGAATACCGGCGAGTCGAACGAGAGGGTGAAGGTGAGGTCGTCCACCTTGTTCCACTTCACGTCGTTCCCGGTAACCGGGTCCCTGTACCGGATGGGGAAGTCCTCCACATACGGCGGCTGTTTCATCTCCGTCCAGGCGAACTCCACGTCCTCCATGTCGAAGTCCTCGCCGTCCGACCACTTCAGCCCCTCTCGCATGATGAAGGAGAGGACCCTTCCGTCCTCACTGAACTCCCACGACTTGCCGACGAACGGGCGCCACGTGAAGCCGTCCGCCTCGCGCTCGCCGAAGTTGGAAAGGGCCAGTTCGCCCATGAAGACGAAGTGCATCGTCTGCCGCCCGATGCCGCCGTAAGTGCCGATCTCATCGGCGGGTACCGAGTACATGCGGTCCTCCGGCTTCGGCACGCGCTGATCGAGCGGGGGAAGCTTCCCTTCACGCACGAGCTGCGCCGACATCGGAGACTCGAAGAATTGCGAGGGAATGGCCCCCGTATAGTGCCACACGGGGAAGTCGCCCGGAGGCGTTGCTGGAACTGCCCAAGTGTGCGGGCTGGCCTCTGGACACGTGCTGACCTGCTGTCCCTCGATGTAGCAGGAGGACGGGATATTCGCCTTGGCCGCCGGGGCCGCCGCCGGGGGCGGAGGCGGGGGCGGGGCGGCCGGACTCTGCTGGATGATCGATGGGGCTTGGGCCGGCGCGGGTGCCGGTGCCGGAGCAGGGGCCGGCGCCGCCGCGGGAGCAGGGGCCGGTGCTTGGGACTGCGCGGGCGCGGGCGCCGCAGTATCCGTGTCGCTGTCGTCGCTGCCGCCGCACGCGAACAGCCCGAGGGACAAAACCAATAAAACCACTATGATTCCGATCGTTTTACGTCTTTTCATGGGTACCTATCCTTTCTGGATACTCAAACCGAACCGACTAGCCGAACTGCAACCCGATACCGTACTTCATGATGCGCGACGCGACCGATGGCGGCATTATACACAGTCACGTGGATTTGTGAACAGTTTCATCGTCAGAGGCCGCTATGGCCTGCTGAAGCAATCGATTTCGTTAACAAGACGTTAGCGAATGCTTATTTCGCTCTGGAGACGTCTGCGGAGCTACGCAGACGAGGCAATATCGTGGAGGTGATTCACTCCACTTGAACCTGAACGAACCGTCTTGGGATTCCCACCCCCGTATCGTGGTACGAGGACATGCTTTCATGGGATTGACAGAGACGGCTGTTACGGTGTCTGGGAGCGGCACACTCATTAGAATGAACCTGGCTCGTGACCGGTTCCTTCCGCTTGCGCGGCCCCGTGCGCAGGGCATAGCGTTGCTCAGGACGAACGTGAGGAAACGAAGGCTAGAGGAAATTGAGAAGGCCCCGCTCACGTGAGCGGGGCCTTCCGATTGCCCTAGCTTAGCTCCTCGAGCCGGCTACTGGACGTCGAAGTAGTCGGGGTCCAAGAAGCTGACGCTCCTGTACTTCTTCGACCGGTTGCCGGGATTGTTCAAGTTGTCCTTTCCGTCCTCGAAGGCGTAGTTCCATGACATGTACCCAAAGTGGTCGAGGACGTGGGTCTTGGGGACGTTCCGCATGTTGTTGCGCTTGATGCCAATTCCCCTGAAGAATCCGCTGTACGCCACCATGCCGTTGGTGATCATTTCCTCCGTGTGGATGCGAAAGATCTCCTTGCCGTACTCGGCTCGTTCGGGCGAGAACTGCGGATGCTGCCGGCCTTCGAGCCATATATCGGTAAGCTGCTTCAGTTTCCCCGACGGGTCGGCCGGGAAGTTCTCCGCCGGCGCCAAGGGCAGGAACGACGGGTCCGGCCCGGGAGGCATGCCCTCCTTACCCTTCGACTGGTACCAGATGCCAATCAGCGGAGCCTGTACGAAGTTTTGGCCGAGCGGCGCGATTGTAGTGTTGTCGAGTATCCACGGATTGTACTCGTAGCCCGCTCCCGCTACGGTCAAGTAGTGCTCGCCTTGACGGACGCGGTTTGGCACGTTATTCCACTTCAACTCGATGCCGACTTCCCTGAGCTGTTTGACCCACAATTCCATCTGCTTGTGCAACAGAAACCAATTGTAGTTTATGATCATCGTGAACCGCTTGCCGTCGGGCCTCAGTCTGAATCCCTCGTCGTCCCTCTTGTCGAGTCCGAGTGCGTCCAGCATCTGGTTGGACTTGGTGAGGTCCCGCTCGACGTAGAGGTCCCGTATGTCGTCACCAGGGTAGAACGGATTGTCGGGCCGGGGAACCCACATCTGAGGAACAGCAAATCCGAAGAAGGCGACTTCGTTTATCTCGTCGCGATCGAAGGCCAAGGCCAACGCGATCCGGAAGTCCTTTGTACGCATCATCTGGCCTATGAACGGGTCCTCGTTCCATGTGACGGCCAGGCCAAAGCCCGAGTCGTTGCCTCCCATGGCGGGCCAGCGGTACACGCTGTAGTCGCCCCTCTCCATGTTCTGGATGTAGGAAGGCACCTCGGGGAGGGTGGCGACGGCGGTGGCAGGAATGTCGTGCTCGCCCGCAAACCACCGGAAGACGGCCACGCTCCGGCTCTCCATCCGGAACTGCTGAATGCCGTCCAGGTACGGAAGCTGGTTCCCCTCCGGGTCGAAGCCCCAGAAGTATTGGTTGCGGGTTAATATGCCAGTAGTAGAGGAGTCGTACAGTTCAAGACACCAGGCGCGGGCGCAGGGCGAATCCGGATTATAGAAGGAGTACGTGTTCTGATTCCAGAAATCATTGTACTCCGCGAAGTCCATCTCCTTCATCATCGCGTCAATCTTCGCTTGTCCCGCGTACTCCGGCATGAACTGTGTCAAGAAGTGCTTCGGGGAGTACCAGCACATTGCGTTGATCCAGCAGTCGGGTCCCCTGTTCATCCGGGACTCCATGATGTTGTATACAGGGGAGTCGAACGTGAGCGAGAAGTTCAGGTCGTCGATCTTGCTCCACTTCACGTCGTTCCCGGTAACCGGGTCCCTGTACCTGACCGGGAAGGTCCCCATGTAGGGCGGCTGTTTCAGGTCGGTCCAGGCGAATTCCACGTCCTCCATATCGAAGTCCTCGCCGTCGGACCACTTGAGGCCGTCGCGCATCGTGAAGACAAGACGGCGCCCGTCGTCTTCGAATTGCCAGCTCTTGCCAACGAAGGGGTGCCAAATGAAGCCGTCCGCTTCGCGCTCGCCGAAGTTGGACAGAGCAAACTCACCCATGAAGACGAAGTGCATGGTCTGCCGGCTGATGCCGCCGTAGGCGCCGATCTCATCGTGGGGAACCGAGTACATGCGGTCTTCCGGTATGGGCACGCGCTCATCCAGTGGGGGAAGCGTCCCTTCGCGTACGAGTTGGGCCGACATCGGTGATTCGTAGAACTTCGTGGGGCGGGGGCCATCGTATTGCCAGACCGCGAAATCTCCCGGCGGTATGGTCGGCACAACCCACGTGTGTGGGCTGGCCTCCGGGCACGTGCTTACTTGCTGTCCTTTGATATAACAGGTAGCCGGTATGATCGGCTTAGCCGCTGGCGGCGGCGGGGGTGGAGGGGCCGGCGCAGGCTTAATCATCGAGGGAGCCTGGGCGGCCGCCGCAGCAGGCGCGGGCGCCGGAGCAGGCGCAGGCGCGGCTGCAGGGGCCGCTGCGGGCGCGGGGGCTGGCGCGGGGGCGGGCGCGGCTGCGGGTTCGGCCTCATCGTCACTCCCGCAGGACACTAATACGAATGCGAGTAACACTCCGATGGCCGCGACTAACAGGTATTTAGCTTTCGAATTTGTCACCATGATCAATCCTCCTCAATGGAACTCACTTTATGGAACTCACTTTATGGCTGTGGACGATCGATTGACTTAGACGTTATTAGGGGCCAACCTCCCTTTGACCGGAATCCCTCCTCGGGCTCCCATCGGATTCCTGAGCCTATCCGACGTGTGGAGAGCATACTAGAGGTCTTTTCGGCGGATGTCAATTTGAGAATGTAGATAACCGCAGTCGTTCAAAACGACATGCCGAGCATTCTGACGGTTACTATCGTCCAATAGGCCCCGTACGACCGGTTTCGACACACGGCTGCGGCATCAATTCGTCCTACCCGTGCCGTCTCGAGTCGTCTATATCCTTGGGCGGTGGGCTCAGCGCGGACGGATACCTGCCATACTCGATGATGACCTCGACGCTCTCGACCGTGATGCCCGCATTGAGCCCGGGAGGTCTCTCGTCCAGTGAGACTGCCAGGACGTTCTGCCCTTTGCGCGGCCGTACCTCGGTCAGGTCGAACTCCAGCACTTGCGCGCCGTAGGGACTCACACCCGGCCTGGGGGACCTGAGGCACCTTTCGCCGTCGAGCGACTCCCCGTTGAGCAGGAAAGTCAGCCGGTCTGCGGTCACCAACTCCCCTACGACGAGCTTGAGCACGAGTCGGCGGATTCGCCGAGCCTCTCGGTCGATATCGTCAGAGATGTAGAACGGGATCTCGTACAATTCGCCCGGATGCCCAAGCGGGATTTCAAGAGGTAGCGCCGCGTGCTCGCAGCCGACCTCGTCCGCGGCCGCGTCTCGTCTACGCAGGTTGTAGTGCTTATCCCCGTTCCTGAGCGATTCGTGATCGCCAAGCTCCGTAAGAATAGCGCGCTGCTCGTGGCCCAGCGGCCAGGGGAGAAAACAGGTAAGGAGACCGTCGGCCCCACGGTCAAGGTAGTTGGCCGCCGCAGCGCGGAACATGCTCGCCGTCGCGAACTTTTTATCGCGGGACCCGGTCCAGGCGTTGATGTACGGGGCCAGAGGTACGTAGACCGACACGTCGTTCGAGTGCGCGGCCTCCACGACCCAGTCCAACGGCAGATCGGGGTCCAGATCCAAGGGGTAGTAGAACACTGCCGGCACGACGAAATCCAACATTCCTTGGTTGAGCCACCCCCGAACGTCAAGTCCACGGTCGAGGTTCATCTCCTCTGTAGGAAAGACCTTTGCGCCCACCGTGAGGCGACCGTTCCGCTTCCCGCGCACCATCGAGGCGGTCCTGTCGACAAGCTCGGTTAGCAGCGGGATGCTCTCCCGTGCCTCCTCCCGCCGAAAAATGTCCCAAGAGGCCGGGGGTGAGGAGAAGTCCAGTTCGACGCCGTCGATCTCGTACTCGTCCACCAACTCCTCCGTTATCGAGAAGAGGAGGTCCCTCACTTCAGGGTGCGCGAGCATCCTTCCACCCTCCGACCCCATGTGGGCGGGGTCGGTCGGGTCGAGGGTGCCCATTCGCAGGCTGGCGATGAACTCCATGTTCTTCTCGTGAGCCCGGTCAACCAGTACCTTCAGCGGGTCCAGTCCCCGCTCCATCAGGCCCTTCATGTTCTCCCACGCCCTCCAGGTAGCCGCTCCATCGAAAGGGCGCCTATACATCGCGTTCGAATGCGGACCGCTTGCCGTGCCTTCCACCGCGCCGAACTGATTGCCGACCTTCGTCGGGTAGAACAGCCCCCCGCAGGAGACGCCGTAGACGAACGTGTCAACGGCCGTTCCTGAGACTTGGTCGACCGTAAGCCAAGCCTCTTCCATCGTCATCGGCGGCTCGAAGACGTACAGGTAGTAGTGACGGGCGTCATCGAGGTACATCGTGCGTCGTCGTCTCATGTCGGCCTCCTTGCCTATGCGGAACCAGATAATGCAGCGTCGATTACAACCCACTTGATGGAGTGGTAGGGAAGCTCGTATGTGCCGGACAGCTTCGTGAAGGACGAGTGAGAGTAGGCGACGTAGAGCTTGCCATGTCGCTCCATATTCGACGTGTATGAGCAGCCCGGCCCCGTATGGAAGGAAAAGGGGTACTCCCACTCCTCTCCCGTCCCATCGATGCTAAACATGACGTGCGTGACTTGGGGGTGTCCATAGACGCCCCGTCCTGAGCTGCACGCCAGGACGCCGTTGCCCAGGAGCCGTAGGTGGGGTTTGACCCCCGGCCACCCGACGGACACGGGCTCGCTCCACGTCAGGCCCCCGTCCGTCGATCTGGACTGGTGCATAGGGGTATCGGAGCCCGTCCTCATCATACAGAGGATATCGCCATTGGCCAGGACCTCCAGGTTCGCCTCGGCGAATGCCTGATCGCTATCATCTCCATCGTCCGCCTCGGAGCCGAAAGCCGTTACGTATTCGAAGCTCTCTCCACCGTCTTTGGACCGCACGATGAAGCTCGTGTGCGATGTGGAGGAGACGCCTACCTGACCCCCGAACGCGGTTAGCAGATCGCCGTTCTCCAATGTCAGCAGAGTCCCGTACAGCTCGTAGGAAGCCAATCTCCAGGGAATGCCATGAACCTTGAAGGTATCGTCCGCCAACAACTCGCCCATCCGGGAAAACCGGCGGAGTCTGAATATGGGATCCTCTACTTTCGCTATCTGGTGGTACGGGCCTTTGGCCTGCAACCAACCCGCGTTCACGGGAAACACGTCGATGTACGCTATCGTGTCGTCATGTATATAGCCTAAGATCCCCGATGTCTGGACGTTATCGGCCATTGGGAAGCCGGGAGGGGAATCCGCCCATGTCCGGCCAAAATCTTCGGAGACGGCCACGGGGCGCGTCTCGACGCCCGTGTGCCTGCCCTTGCCGTATGCGAGAACGAGGCGGTCTCCTTCGAGTTCGATGATGCGCGGGAAGTTCAATATATCGTCCGACTTGAGCAAGACCTCGGTTCTCTCTACGGAGACTCTCAAGTCCTGCCCATTCTTCGAATAGAGTGCGCCTTGCAGCATGGCAACCTCCTTGCCTATGTGGAAGCAGATGGCGTCATGTCGATTACAACCCACTTCGTGGAGTGGTAGGGAATCCCGTATGCGCCAAACGGTTTCGTGAAGGGCGAGTGAGAGTAGGCGACGTTGAGCTTTCCTTCTCGCTCCATATTCGACGTGCAGGAGCAGCCCGATACCGTACTCTACGATGCACGATGCGATCAATGACGCGCATTATACACGTTTGCGGGAATATGTGAAAAGTTCCATCGACAAAGGCCACTATAGCCTCCTGAACCGGTCGATTTCCGTTAGTAAACGATTAACCCGGCAAGCGAACCGTAGCCCACCCGGTTTGCTGTGACGGCGTCTCGTGCCGAAATCCGTCCACACTCTACGCTCGTAGTATTCAACGACGGGGTTGAAAAGGAAGAATAGAACCGTCAGTCGGACGGGAACGGAGTGCGGATATCGAGAGAGCGGCCCGTAGGGTGTCAGCCGCCGATTGGGATGTGACGCAACCTTGATTGGGCTTGTGGTGCGTTGACCGTCTTTTAATCACTGTGATACAGTCGCTCGTAATTGATGTATTGGCGCTGAATTGAGGAAAACTTGGCCCTAATTGAAGAGGAGGTTACTAATGCTGAACCGTAGGTTTATGTTCTCTATAGTCGCCGGTCTTGTACTGGCGTTGGCGCTGGCAGCGTGCGGCAGCAGCGACGATACGGACAGCGGGACGACCGCTGCTCCGGCTCCGGCACCCGCTCCGGCACAAGCTCCGGCGGCTGCACCGGCACCCGCTCCGGCACCCGCGCCCGCTCCGGCACAGGCGGCCCCCGCTCCGGCACAAGCCGCTCCCGCACCCGCCCCCGCGGCTGCACCAGCACCTGCCCCACGGCCCGAGCCGGAGGCAATGGCTATGGTGCCCGCAACATGCGTGATCCTGGGCGACACAGTCTCCGACTGCCCGCTCCGCAGCCCGCACGTCTGGAAACCCGCCAAGCAGCAGGCGCCTGGCGAGGTCTGGGTATTCCAGGACTACGACGGCCCGCGACCGACGCAGTTCTTCGAGTCCCCGCACTCGGCTCAGTTGGTGAAGGAAGGCGCAATTCCTCCGCTGATGGAGCGACTCCCCGTTCCTGAGGACGTGGAGGTCATCGCCGGGCCGGACGGCATCGGCGAGTACGGCGGCTTCTACCAGCAGACACAGCCTCATGCCTACATCGGCGAGTGGATCCTCGCCAGTTGGAACCGACGGGACTCCCTCGGCGGCCTTATTTGGTTCCCATGGATCGGCAAGGGTTGGGACGTCAGCGACGACGGGACCCTCTGGACGTTCACGTTGCGTGAGGGCCTCAAGTGGAGCGACGGTCACCCGCTCGACATGGAATCGGTCGAGTTCGCGTGGGAAGTCAACCTCACGCCCGCGCTCTTCGGCGGCCCGCTCCCGTTGTGGGCCAGTGACCCCGTAACGGGGAACCCGCCCAAGTTCGCGGTTGTCGACGACCTCACGTGGACGCTGCAGTACGACTCCCCGATCTTCACGATCATGGAGTCACGGTCTACGCCGAGCACGCTGTGCTCACCCGGTCGCGTGTGCATGGTCTGGCATCCGAGCATGAAGCGGCTCTATCCGCAGTACGCGGGACAGGCCGCCGTCGACAAGATCATTGCCGACGGTAACTACATCGACCTTCAGGCCATGCTGAAGGGTGAGTTGGCCTTCTGGGACAACATCGACAGCAATCCGTGCGCCGCTCCGTACTGCAACGTCGAGGACACGGTCGATCAGTCACTGTTCATGAAGAACCAGTACCACTGGTTCGTCGACCCCGAGGGCAACCAGATCCCCTACACCGACGGCGCAGTGATGACCAAGCAGGAGAGCCAAGACGTCATCAAGTTCCGCGCGATGGCCGGTGAGGAAGACGGACGAACGTCTTCGTTCCTGCCCGGTGAAATCCCACTTTACATCCAGAACATGGAGCGCGGCGACTACTCGGTCTACCACTGGCCGAGCAGCGGCGGCGCCGACCTGAGCGCGACGATGCAGCAGACCTACAACGAGGACCAGCACATCGGCGAGCTCATCCGAACGCGCGACTTCCGTCTCGCCCTGTCGGCCACAGTCGACAAGGAAGATCTCAACACCGTCGTCCTGTCCGGCGTCGGCGTGGTCCAGAACCGTGTCCCGCGACCGAACAATCCGTACTACCCGGGCGACGAGTTCCGTATGCTCCACATGGAGAAAGACGTCAACAAGGCCAACCAGCTGCTCGACGGGCTGGGCCTGACGGGGCGAGACGACGATAACTTCCGGATGCATAAGGACGGATCGGGCACGGTCGAGATGGCCATCACGATTAGCGACAACCCGGCAGTCGTGCAGGCCGCCGAGATTCTAAAGGAAGGCTGGCAGAGCGTCGGAATCAAGACGAAGATCCAAACTGGGCATTATTCCCTAACGCGCACGAGTCAGGAAACGACGACAATCGCGCGTGACTACTCCGCCTACCAGTACAACCCCTGGATGGTGCAGTGGACGAGCCTCGCGCCCTTGTCGGGGGGTAGCGACCTTGCGGGCCGGATAGGACAATGGTACTCCACTCGCGGTGAAGAGGGCATGGCCCCCACGGGCGGCGATCCCGATTGGCTCCCTCTGGCGGGCCCGGGTGAGTTCCCGGCTGATGCCGGCGGCCTGCTTGCGCGACAGTCCAACCTGTGGGTCGACGGCCTCAGCGTCAGCAACCTTGACCCACGCCGAGTCGAGATGGGCAAAGAGTTGTTCGCGACCAACGCCGACCAGCTTTGGGCGCTGAACTGCTGCGCCTACTCCGGCGTGTTCCGCGGCGTCTACCTGACCCGGAACAACTTCCGCAACAAGCCGATCACCCACGAGCGCGACCACAACGGCTTCACCGCCTGGGCACGCTTCTTCGAGGACGGCCAGGACAACTTCCACCATCCGGGCAATCGGTCGAAGTACTGCGGAAGCTGGGCCTTCATCCAGGGCGGCAGTCCGTACGACAAGTGCACGAAGACCGTTTGGTAGATGCCAAGCGGACAAGCTAGGCTAATTGCCTAAAATGCAGGCCCGCCGGAACCCCGGCGGGCCTGTCTATTTTCCCGCTACCTTGCGGTGTAATACCAATTTCGTGTGATGCGACCATAAAGGAATACAACGTCAAGCCTTACAACGTCACTCCGGCGTAGGCTGGAGTCCAGAGATCAAAGACTGGATTCCTGCGAGGGAACGTCACCCCGTACCCCGATACGGGGCAGGAATCCATCCCCCGGCCCCTACCACCGACGGCATGACGAGGGAGACAAAACCCCATTTTCATGATTGGTGGTGTCGGTGGCAGCCGACATGAGCGATTGGTACGAAAATGAACGACACAACCTTCAATTCGTCATTCCCCCGAAAGGCATGTCCCGTGCTCGGACACGGGAACGTCATCCCGTGCCACGATACGGGGTGGGAATGCATCTTCGGCCACTGCCGGAAGCCGAGTGACCTCGGCGGAACCAGCGCCCATTTCATCCCCCGGCGTGCAGACGGCAAAGACGGCAAGGCTGCATGGATGATTGGTCTGAAAATAGCCTGCGTGCCACCTTATTCCATCATTCCGGCGGAGGCCGGAATCCAGAGAGTTCCGTCAGCGAGAAACCACTCTGGCCAAGGCCTGGTGCGCCACCCGAGCGCGAGCGGTACACATACAACTTGACGAGATACGCAGCCTAGTTGTCGCCGGCTACGCCGACCCGCAGGTCACGGGAGATCTCCAGAGCGAACAGTTCCACCTCAGCGTGAGGGCCTCCTGCGTCCTTGCAAGGGAGTACCTTGATTCGGGCTATGATGTCGCCATTGATGATGTCTTGTTTCCGGGAGCGGCATTCGACACCTCTTGGCGTCGCCACCTTGCCGGACTCGAGTGGCGAGTGGTGATCATTCACCCGACAGTTGAAGAGACGCTTGCGCGTTCGTCAAACCGTGAAAAGAAAGTTCCGGAGCGCCTCGTACGTGAGCAGCATCAGGCCACCTTCGGCTGGCCGGAACGCTACAGAATAAACACGACCGGACTTTCGGTCGCAAACGCTCTGGCTCTGGTCGTCGCCAAGTTGGGTCAATAGCCTTTGCGGCCTCTAAGCGCTTCCACCGCCGCCGCCTGCTCCGCCAGCGACTTCCGCTTCCCCTCACCCCTGCCTGCCACCTCGTCACCAACCGTGACCTCCGCCACGAACAGTCTTTCGTGATCGGCCCCCTCCTCGTGCACGATCCGATACGTCGGTGAGGGCAGCCCCTCCGCCTGCGCCGCTTCCTGCAGCGCTGATTTCGGATTCGCCGACATCTGCGGCTCATCGAGCGATGAGAATCCCTTAGCGAGAACCCGTAAAACTACCTCCCGCGCCACGTCATACCCCTGGTCAAGGAACACCGCCCCGATCACCGCTTCCAGCCCCGCCGAGAGATTGGACGACCGGTCGCGTCCGCCTCCCGCCTCCTCGCCCTTCCCCATGCGCAGCATCTCGCCAAGCCCAATTTCCCGCGCCGCTTCAGCCAGCGTGGCCTCCTGCACCAGGGCCGCGCGCGCCTGAGTCAGTCTCCCCTCAGACCAGCCGGGGTTTGCCCCATACAGCTCCTCGGCGACCGCCATACCCAACACGGCGTCACCCAGGAACTCCAATCGCTCGTTCGACTCTCGAAACTCGACCGGGTTCTCATTTAGGTACGAGCTATGCACCAGCGCGAGCCGCCGCAGCCCGGTGTCCCGAAATCGGACCCCCAACGCCTCCTCCAACCCCCCCGGACGCGCCATTGAACTCCCTCCTAGTGCCCTGTCTCAGAGTTCTCCCGAATAAATCAGCCCGTGAAAACCCCTCTCCATCGGGAGGCTGTATCATAGTTCGCCAGCATACATTTCCCTAGCAAAGGGCGCCACGATTACCACCGTTGTAGGTATCAATCATTACGAAACACGAAATATTACCGTCATTACCGCGAAAGCGGGAATCCACAACTTCCCGACAGGAGAGGCTGGCTATTTCTGAGACGGCCTCCTCGGAGGGAGAGGGCTAGAGCCTGCCCTGTACCCCGATACGGGGGGAGGGTGACTCCGCGGAACACGTCCATCCGCTTTGTGCAATGAACTGCAAAGACAGGACACTAGAAGCGGACCTTCGCCAAATAGATATTCGTGCCGCCCTCGTGCGACGAGTAGTAGCTCATCCACAGAAGGTCGTCGTGCCAGACCATACCCGCGTAGCTGGTGTCTCCGCCGCTTGGGAGTGTGAGCGCCGGTTCGTACGATGAGGTAGTCATGCGGGCCATCACCGTGCGCGCTCCCTCGGCGGTGAAAAGCCTTCCGCTTCCCCACAGACTGCCGTCCGGCAGCCGGATGAAGTTCGGCCCCCCGATCCGATCAGCGGTCTCGGAAAACGACCATTCTCGATAGGGCGGCTTGCTCGAGCCGATATAGCCCGGACGGACGAGCGCGACCATCTCGCCGTCCGGTTGGAATCCAAGCGTCGTCTCGCTCACGCCGGGCAGATTGAACTCCGTGATCCAGTGCCAATCGATCCCGTCCGTGCTGCTGTACAGGAACCCGCGCCTCGGCCCCTTTCCCTCACCGAGCTTCGACAGGGCATACGCCCGGTCACCGTGCCACGTCGCCCGCCAGAGCCAGTGGTCTTCCGAGAGTACCTTACGGGGAACCGTCCACATAAAGCCGTCCCCCGAGAACGAGACGCGAGGAGCGCGGGTCAGATATTTGCCTTTGTCGTCGTAGACACAACCGCCCATCATGAGCATCAGCCGCCCGTCCGGGGTCGATGAAAGCTTTGGATCGCGCAGGTCGATACCCCGTTCCTCCACCGTAGCTGCCGACTCCCAGCTTGCTCCGGTCTCGGATACCAACACGCGGACAATGCCGCCGGGCACGTCGTGGGCCTGCGCCTCTCGAAACACACACCACCATCGGTCGCGAAAGCGGATCAGGTCGGTAAAGGCGTTGTGAGGAGCGTGGTCCCAGATTCTCTCCACTGAGATGAGTTGCGGCACCGTTGGACCTCGTCGATAGGGTTGAACCATGTTTGCACACGCCGAGGCGTTAGTCGAATGCCGTCGTCATCTCGCCGCCAGTCTGGTATCGTTGTCAGCGACTTTTCCTGCGAACCCACTATGAAGCTATACATCTGCGTCGACAGCGAGGGTCAGGGCGCCATCACCCGCGAGAAGGACCCCGTCTCGGTCTACGGCCCCTGGCAGGCAGAGTACAATCGCCAACGCGCCACCGACGAGACGACGGCCTGTGTCGAGGCGGCCCGCGACGCGGGTGCGGACGAGATAATCGTCCACGACTGCGGCTTCATACGAGGCGTCACGCCGGGCGGCCTCACGCTCCACTACGACGAGTTGCCTCGCGGCATCAAGATCGTCGTGGGCGGCGCAGGCCTTCTCAGCGTGATCGACGAGACCTTCGACGGCGTCATCCTCCTCGGGCACCACGCGATGGCGGGGACACCCAACGGCGTCATGGCCCATACCTTCAGCTCCGCGGAAATCGCCGATATGCGCCTCAACGAACGCAGCATTGGCGAGATTGCCATGGAGGCGCTCCAGTTCGGAAGCGTAGGCGTCCCGGTCATCATGGTGTCCGGCGACGACAAGGCGTGCAATGAAGCGAAAGAGTGGCTAGGCGACATCGAGACGGCCCCCGTCAAGTATGGCCTCGGCACTCATCAGGCCCTATCGCTCCATCCAAAGGACGCGGACGACCTCATCCGCGAAAAGACCGTCGCCGCTTTAGAGAGACTGGGGGAGTTCAGCCACTTCACCATCCCACCTCCCTACGCCCTTGAAGTCGAGTGCTTCACGGAGGAAATGGCCGACCACCGCGCGACGCTCCCCTTGACGGAGCGTACCGGTCCCCGGACGGTCGTCCTCAGGACAAACAACGTGCTCGACTTCACGCACCAGATGACGGCGGCAGGCACGTGGAGCAATCTCGAAGCCCCGCCGAAGCCATGAGACAACCACTCGGAATGTGGAACCGGACTGACGGACAACAATGACCAACGACAATCTCATGGGCTACAGACTCGGCGCGGACATCGGCGGGACCTTCACAGATCTCGTCATCGCCGCTCCCGACGGCGGCTATTGGACCAAGAAGCTCTCTTCCACCCAAGACGACCTGTCGCGCGGCATCATCGAAGGCATGGGACAGTTGATGTCCGAGCAGGATGTTGCCGTCGAGTCTATCGAAGAGATCGTTCACGGCACGACCGTCGCCACGAACGCCGTCCTCCAGGACAAGGGCGCGAAGACGGCCCTGATAACGACCGAAGGCTTCCGCGATGTCCTCGAGCTCCGACGTATGCGCGTTCCCTCCCTGTATAGCCTGCTCTACGCTCCTCCGAAGCCACTGGTCGACCGACACCTGCGACTGGAGGTGAAGGAGCGCGTCGGTGCCGACGGCGAGGTCATCGTCCCTCTCGACGTGGATTCGCTCCACGACGCGATCAACGTCATACGTGAGGCAGGGGCCGAGGCCGTCGCCGTGTGCCTCCTGCACTCGTACCGCTATCCCGACCACGAACGGGCAGTTGGCGAAGAGCTGCGGCGGACGCTGCCGGGAGCCTTTGTCTCCCTGTCGGTGGACGTGCTCCCCGAAATCCGCGAGTACGAGCGCACCAGCACCACCGTCGTCAACGCTTACCTCGGCCCAATCGTCAAGTCGTACACCGATTCGCTCGTCAGGCGAGTCAAGAACGCCAGCTCGGACGCTCCGGTGCGCATCATGCAGTCGAACGGCGGGATCATGTCGGCCCGCCGCGCCTCGCAGACACCCGTCCAGATGCTGGAGTCCGGCCCCGCCGCAGGCGTCATTGCCGCGGACGTTCTCGGCAAGCGGCTCGGACTCAAGAACATCATCACCTTCGACATGGGAGGCACCACGGCGAAGACCGCTCTCATTGAGAACGGCTCTCCCAGCTACACCACCGACTACGAGATCGGCGCGGGCATCTCCCTGTCCAGCAAGCTCGTGACGGGCGGGGGCCACGCGGTCAAGGTGCCTGTCATAGACCTCGCGGAGGTCGGCGCGGGTGGCGGGAGCATCGTCCGGGTAGACCCCGGTGGCGCGCTCAGGGTCGGCCCAAACAGCGCCGGGTCATTCCCCGGTCCCGCGTGCTACGACACCGGTGGTACGGAGCCCGCCGTCACCGACGCGAATCTTGTTCTTGGCTACATCAACCCCTCGCACCTGGCGGGAGGCGAGGTCAAGCTGACCCCGTCGCTGGCCGAATCGAGTATGCAGTCCAACGTTGCAGAGCCCCTCGGCCTGTCCCTCGTGGACGCCGCCCACGGCGTTCACGCCGTCGCCAACGTTAACATGATCCGCGCGATCCGTGCCGTCTCGACCTACCGCGGTCGGGACCCCAGGGACTTCGCGCTCCTGGCCTTTGGCGGCAGCGGCCCCATTCACGCCGCCGACATGGCCCACTCGCTGGGCATCGGGAAGGTGGTCGTCCCGCCGTCGCCGGGACTGTTCTCCGCAGTCGGCCTCCTACAGGCACGACCGGAGCGACACTTCGTTCGCACGTATTTCACCAACGTAGCGGACGCCGACTTCAAGGGGATCAACCGCGTCTTCGACGAGTTCGTGGATCGATCGACCGCCTCGATGGAAGAGGAGGGCTACGACATCGCCGACATCGAATGGCAGAGAGCCGTCGACTTCCGCTACACCGGACAGGCCCATGAGCTTACCATCCCCATGTCAGCCCATTCGCTCGACCCAAGCGTCCTCAGCGGTCTCGTCGCATCGTTCCACCATGAGCATGACCGGACATACGGCCACAAGGCCGAGGACGAGCCGACCGAGATCGTCAATCTCCGGCTCACGGCCACGTGTCGACTGCACGGCTCCGTGCCAACTCATTCCTCTCACGACCACGGAACCGTGGACGCTCATCGGCGGAACGTCTACTTCGGGCCCGGTGCCGGAACGCTGGATACGGAGGTCGTCGACCGTCCGGCTTTGTCTGCATCCCCGGTGGTAGGGCCTCTCATAGTCGAGGAGTACGACGCCACGACTGTCGTCCCTCCCGGCTGCTCCGCCCGCCTGGACGAGTTGAACAACATCGTCATCGCCGTGGGGCCGGCCTAGTACTCAGTCAACTTGAATATAATAAACTGGACAGACGCCGATTTATCCCCTCTCCCGTCGTGGGAGAGGGCTAGGGTGAGGGTGAATCGTAATATCAAAACCATGTTGACAAGGTACTAACCGGCATGGAGCTCGACCTGATCATACGGGGCGGTACGGTCGTGGACGGCTCCGGCCGTCCCAGCCGCACCACGGACGTTGGAATCGTAGGCGACTGCATCGAGGTTATCGGCACCCTCGATGAGGCCCGGAGCGTAGACGAGATCGACGCCGAAGGGCTTGTCGTCGCACCGGGTTTTGTCGATATCCACAGCCATTCGGACTACACCCTTCTCGTAGACCCCCGCGCACAAAGCTCCGTCTATCAGGGCGTGACCACCGAGTTGGTGGGCAACTGCGGACACGGCTGCGCTCCACTCACCGACCCCGACCTGTTCACCGGCAACATCTACGGATACGACCCCCGCTTGGATATGACGTGGCGCACGTTCTCCGAATACCTGGAAGCGCTTGACACGTCGCGGCCCGCCGTCAACGTTGCCTCACTCGTCCCCAACGGCAACCTAAGAATCGCCGTTATGGGCTTCGAAGAGCGCCCAGCATCTCCCGAAGAGACCGAGCAGATGAAATGCCTCCTGGAGGAGGGACTCGAAGCCGGAGCGTTTGGGTACTCGACCGGTCTGGAGTCCTCGTGGGAGCGGATGGCCTCCCATCGGGAGACCGTCGATCTGTGCGGCGTCGCGGCCCGATACGAAGCGATGTACGCCTGCCACACACGCAACAAGGAGGTCGAGGCCGTAGAGGCTGTTGAAGAGACGGTGCAGGTGGCCAGGGATTCGGGAGTGCGCTGCCAGGTGTCCCACATCATTCCTCGTCGCGGAGGGCCAGCCAATGCCCGAGTGCAAGCTATAGCCGTGCTCGAGGAAGGGTATGAAGAAGGACTCGACGTGGCATTCGACGCGCACACGCGACTGCACGGCATCACCAATCTGAGCGCCGCGCTGCCGTCGTCGTTCTTGGAGAAGGATACGAAGGACCGTCGGGCACTCCTCTCCGACGCTACATTCCGCAGACATGTCCGGGAGTACCCCAGCCTCATTTCGAGCTTCGCGCTCGGCGGCTGGGAGAACGTGTACCTCTTCCGTTCGGCCGCGAGTCCAGAAGCCGTGGGCAAGAGCATCGCGGATCTCACAGGTGAAGAAGGGGACGGTTGGGACACCGTCATGGACATCCTCTCCCGTGAAGTCGAGCAGATCGAGTACCCGATGGTGCTCTGCCACTCCTACACCTGAGGAAGAGCTTCGCGACACCTTCCTCCATCCGCTGTGCACCATAGGCTCGGACGCCACGGCCCTCGGCGTGGACGGACCGCTCGCCGGCACCGACTTCCTCGGCGCGTACACGTGGGCCTCGTGGTTCTTCCGCCGCTTCGTGAGAGAGACCAAGCAGTTCGAACTGGAACAGGCCATCGAGAAGCTCACCGCAAGACCCGCTGAACGGATGGGCCTTGCCGACCGGGGACTGCTGGCCGAAGGCATGAAGGCCGATATTGCCATATTCGACCCAGCCGAGTTCCGGGAGACCGGCACACTCGAATCGCCGAGTCGACTTGCGGTCGGGATGGAGCATGTCATCGTCAACGGCCAACCCGCCCTTAGGGACGGGAAGATGACCGGATGCCGCTCCGGTCGCGTTCTGAGATTTGGACGGAGGTAAAGGGAACCACACCATGCTGCCGAGAGACATAGAACCCGTCACTTTTGAAGTCATACGAAACGCCCTCGACACACTTGTCGACGAGATGGCCCTCACGATCCTCCGCACCGCTTACTCCGGCATCGTCAAGGACGCCATGGACTTCTCCACCGGCTTTGCCGACCGCAACGGCGAGACGGTCGCCATGGGTCTGACCATCGCCTTTCACGTCGGGTCGTTTCCCAGCGCCGTCCGCTCGATTCTTCGCAAGTTCGACGGACGCATTTTCCCGGGCGACGTGTACATCATGAACGACCCGTACACTTCAGGCGGCATCCATCTGCCTGACGTGTACGTTATCAAGCCGGTCTTTGCCGAGGACGAGTTGCAGGGGTTCTCCTGCACGGTCGCCCATCAGACCGACATCGGCGGCATCGTGCCCGGCAGCAACTCCACCAACTCCCACGAGATATACCAGGAGGGCCTGCGGATTCCGACCACCAAGCTCTACGAGCGAGGCGTCCCCAACGAGACGATGTTCGACCTGCTAGCGATCAACGTCCGCGTTCCCGACAAGGTGCTGGGCGACATCCGCGCCGAGATCGCCGCGGCAACGCTTGGCGAGCGACAGTTCCTCGATCTCGTAGGACGTTACGGCGCGTCGGGGGTGCGCCGGTACATGGATGCCCTGCTCGAGTACTCCGAGCGGCGTGTTCGGCAAGAAATCACCGAACTCCCGGACGGCGTCTACGACTTCACCCACTACATCGACGGCGACAACATCGAGACCGGCGACGTCGTCATAAACCTCAGTATGGTCATCGAGGGTGACGGCATCTCGGTCGACTTTACCGGCTCGTCGCCGCAGGTCAAGGCGGGCATCAACTCGCCGTTCCCATTCACGAAGTCTTCGGTCTGGGGCGGGATACGCCAGATCATGGACCCCGAGATTCCGAACTCGTCCGGTTCTCACCATCCCATCAAGGTGACCTCCCCTGAGGCCACGGTCGTAAACCCCGTTTTGCCCGCTCCCTGCGGGGCGCGAGGCATCGTCGGCTACCGCATCATGGAGGCCGTCTGGGGAGCGCTGTCCAAGGCCGTCCCCGATCGAGTGCCGGCAGACGGCGAGGGAGGAAACACGATCATCAGCATCGGCGGATACGACTCACAACGCAGGCCCTTCGCGTTCGTCGATCTGTTCGCCGGAAGTCGCGGGGGCAGACCCAACGGCGACGGACCGTTCGGCACGCCTCACCCCGGAGGAAACAGTGCGAACACGCCCGTCGAGATCGCGGAGGTCGAGACGCCGGTGCGAATCGAGCGGTACGGCGCCGTACCCGACTCTGCCGGGCCGGGCAAGTATCGCGGCGCGCCCTCCATCGTGCGGGACGTTCGCCTGCTCGAAGACGAGGCAGTCCTTCAACTTCGTTCGGACAAGCGACGGAACCGCGCATTCGGACTGCACGGCGGCAAGCCCGGCTCGTCCTCGTGGAACATCGTAAATCCGAACCGCGAGGACGAGCACACCATCACGCCCATGGGAGTTGGCAGGATGAAGCGAGGGGACATCATCCACCACATCATGGCGAGCGGTGGCGGCTGGGGCGATCCTCTTGAACGAGACCCGGAACTGGTGCTCCAGGACGTGAGGAACGGCATCTACACCGTCGACTACGTCCGCCGCGAGTTCGGCGTCGTCATCGACCCCGAAACGCTCGAAGTAGACCGCGACGCCACGGCATCGCTTCGCGCCGGTATGAGCTAGACGGCGCCCGCTACCTATGTGACCAATTCGCATAGTTGTGTAAACTTCCACCAACATCCCGTTAGTAGATCATATGTCCTGTCTGATTTGCAAGTGCGTTTCCGCTTGTCATGTCGTATGACTACAGTCATACTGCACACGGCGAAATCGGCCTTGCACACACGAAACGCTCATGAGGTGGCAGCATGACCCCGACCAAGGAACAACTAGCCTTCTTCGACACGTTCGGATTCATCAGGTTCCCCAGCGCGTTCAAGGACGAAACCGACCGAATCATCGAGGCATTCGAGGAGATATGGATCTCCCACGGCGGGGGCCACAACGAGGAGACCCATGACTACAAGCGGCGCTCGGCCATCGTCCCCTTCATCGACCAGAGTGAGTACCTGAGCAGCCTGATCGATCATCCGCTGATCGACGGGTTCGCGTCGGCGGTATTGGGGCCCGACTACAACTATACTGCCAGCGACGGCAACTTCTACGTGGGTGATACCAACTGGCACTCGGACAACTTCGCCCAGCGGTATACGAACATCAAGGCGGCCTTCTACCTCGATGCGGTGACCAAGGACACCGGGTGCCTGAGGGTGATCCCCGGCTCCCACCGTCGGGGTGACCGTTTCGCCGATCGCGTGAATGAGGTCGTTCCGCGCTCTGCCGTCAACTACACCGAAGAGCCCAAATCCCCCGCCTAAAATTGTTGGGGTGGTCTTTGAGGGCTTACAGCACGTGTTCGGTGTCGACTCGGATCACCTATGGTCAGATCGGGCCGTAGATGGGGTCTCGGGCGACGTGTTTGAGGATATTGACAGCGCTCGCCCGCCAATTATGGCTGTTCTCAGGCCGAAGAAGGCATGGCCCAGCCTGGCAACTCGGCTGAGTCGCCTGCAGACCGATACTCCATGCAGGACGCCTATGCTCGATACGGCTCGGCAGCCAGCGCCAATATCCTCCGCCGCGCCCTGAGCAGCAATTCGTATGAGGGATGGCCACGGGCAAGACGGATGATCAACCTCCTGGCGTGACGCATCACACGGCCCGGTAGGGCGATCAGGGCGAAGCGCACCGCCTTCAGACGCTTGGCTACCCACTGTCCGCCCAACACCAGTCGCTTCATGGCAGAGTTTAGGTTGAAGGCCAGCACCGATATGGCCCACCATGCGGCGTTGGCGCCGAACAGCCTCGACGGCATCCGGCCCGCAGCCAAGTCACTCTTCAGAACGCTGTGGACTTCCTCGCCCTTACCGCATCTCTGCCTGAACCACCGGATCAACTCGTCCCCAGCAAGCTCTCGGTTCGTCACTACTCCGAAGACCTTGTACCAGCCTCTGTTGGACAGTTCCATCGCGGGGAACGGAAGCTCCATCTGCTCCTCCATTCCCGGTAGTGGCTGTTCGATCAACCGCTCCCTGGTAGCTATGAACCGATACTCAGGGCTGTTCTTGGAGTGCCCTATCCAGTTGGGCACGAAGTTCACCTCAGCCCACTGCTGACCCGTGTCCACCCGGTGCTCGCCAACCTTGCGGTACAGCGTATGCCACTCTTCCTCAGCAACCTCAGACACCGCACGGCGGAACTCCGCCGTCACGTCAACCCCCACCGCAAACTCGATCACCCCGAAACGCTCGTCCCTGCCTTCGGCGCAGTACCGCAGTAACTCCTGCTGATACCCCGCCGTGTCAGACCGCAGCATCACCCTCCCCACACCGGCAGGTAGATGCCCCAACGCTTCGCTCAACACTCGTAACTGCTGATACCCCGCAGGTACGTTGCCGTCCCGAAACTCCGAATGCACGATCAACTCGGCCTCTGCCCAGTAGGTCGTCAGGGGCTGGTATGCTCTGTACTTCTTGTAGCTGTAGAGTGCCTCCTGCTTGTGCGTCTCGACCAGTGTGGCATCCATGTCCAGAGTGGCCTCGGTGTGAGGCGAACGGCTCTGTATGAAGCCCACCAGGTCAGCGTTCACCTTCCCCAGTCCCCTCAGCGCTTCGCTGGGTGCAGGGATGAATGCTCGGTGAGCTTCCCGCTTCGCCTCCTCGTCGGCGTCATTGAATCCCGCCAAGTACCGGAACACCGCGGACTCCGACGGCACGCTCCGCCGACGCCCCACACGCCATCTGTGTTCCAACGCTCTGCGCTCTCTGCGACCCATCTCGTGGGTCTCCATCTCTCGAAGCATCCTGCCGAACCCTTCGTCCTTGTCCAGAACGTCCAGATCGGACACCGACTCGCCGCCTGCCAGGTTCAGCAGTATCAGAGAGCTAACTATCTGGCTGTCCGTCCAACCCTGACCGCCTCTCCGCAGCCCCACGCAACGTTCTACCGATGACTTCAACCCGGACACGTGTAGCAGCTCCAAGTACGTCATCAGGCCGGACAGCGCGGTCATACCGGGGGAACCGTTCTCCTGTTGATACTGGAACGGCAGAACTCCTTGCTTCATAATAGGCGCACCTCGTTGGTGATGGCTTTGTCTGTCCAACAACCATCATAGCCCGCTTCACGGCGGGCTCCAACGAGGTATCCCTCAATCTAGGTGGGGAATCTGGGAGAGCGATGGGGCCTGCACGGGAGCGAGGTCCCGGCGTATCCCATCGAGTCCGTCCCCGGCGACATGCTCATCTTCAACCAGGCCATCAAGCACGGCTCATGGGGCGGGAGCGATCGCCGTCGAATGTTCACCATCAACTTCTCGGAGCGGTACCGGGACGAAGACATTGGCCAACTCCGCGACGATTTAGCGGGCCTCGCCAGCTTCTGGTCCGAGAGCGCATACGGCGAGAAGATGGTCGAGACCGCGAGTCCACAGCGCATGGTCCATCTCGAACAGCGCATGGCGAATGCCGACCACCTCCCTGACCTTGTCGCCAAGGCGAAAGCCGAGATGCTCGAACCGTCGAGAGGCGGCGGCCAGTTCGATGTGACCGCAAAGACGATGTAGGTTTCGGGAAACTGCTTTCTCTGTCTCTCCCCCGTCGGCTGCCGACGGGGGAGAGACTCACTACGTCAGCGCTATTCGGTGGGCCAGCCGTCGGGAATCTCGTTGCCTGCGAGAGCGGCCGAGATGGCAGTCGCAGCCTCTGAGGTAACCCAGCCGGACCATACGTCCGTGTTGCCGCTAAGCCACCACAGCGCAGCGTCGTTGGCGGTGGCTTCTTCATTTTCGCTCATCCACTTGGCCACGTTTTTGTACTTGTCGATGTCGAATGCCCAGTTGCGGAGCATCTCAACTACGTCCGGTGCCCGTGTCAACAGCGCGGGCTGTACGGCAATCAGAATTGTGGCATCTTCGTAGGCGCAAGCCTTCGTGGTGAACCAGCATTCGTCACTGTAAGCGGGTTCTTCAAGCCTGACTAGGTCGTGAAGCAGAGGTGGGTCGTTAGTGCCCCATTGATAGCCGAGCCACGGCTCACTTCTTTCTAAAGCGCCGAAGAGATCGGCGTTCCCTGCCGCCCCGTCGCCCGGGTTGACGACGTGGACGTGGTCCGAAAGACCGTATCCCTCGATCTGCTTGGCGTTGACCTCTTCACATGCCCAGCCGATGACGCAGGACACGAGACGCGCCTTCCCGCCGCTCTCAGCGGTGGCGAACAGAGCCTTGAACTTGTCGTCCTTCAGGTCGTCCACGCTGTCGAGATCGGGATGCTGCTCCTGGAGATAGGCTGGGATCACGAAAGAAGACTGCCAGTCTTTGCCGAGACTTTCGCCAATCGAGACGACCTCGCCGGCGGCCTGGGCTTCCATCCAGGCTTCGTCCTGGTTAGGCAGCCAGATCTCCATCGTTACGTGGCTGTCGCCTCGACGCAGGCCCTGGAACAGGGGCAGCGTGGCGCCGAACACCACGTCGGTGGGATAGCCATATCCCTTATCAACGATGTACTGGGCGATGCGATCTTGGACCTGGGCGCTCGTCCAGTTCAGGTCTGAGAAGATTATCTCCCCCTTGGGACCGGGAGTCGGGGTCACCTCGACGAGCTTCTCGACGATCTCGGGTTCAGCCGGTACGGCTGTGACCACAACGGTCCTCTCGATGATTTCAGGGTCGGAAGAACACGCTATTGACGCGACCGTAATGGTCGCGAGCAACGCTGCAATTAGGGCTAGTATCTTGAGGTTCATAGTTCTGTTCCTTTCGCTCATGGTTCTTGTTCGCCGGTTCTCCGGTGCGGTTAGTACGTACGATCCGCGTGACTAGTTCCGGGATCGATTGATAAGCGCTCTGACGCTACGGGCAATCCTCTCATAATCATGCCGCCGAATGCAAAAGGAGGCCGATGATTACGGCAAGGCGCGCGAAGCACACGTAGTCGACTCCGCCGATTCCCGGCCCGTTATTCTTTGAGGCGCAGGGCAAGTAGTTGCCGGGTCAGGGAGCGGCTACCAAGGGGGCAATCGTAATGATTGCCTATGCTCTATTATTTTGAGATTCATCCCGCGTTCTCCTTTCGTTGTTCTGTTCTCCGGTCCAGTAAGGCCGAGCCATGCGATCCGTGAGGCAACTTGCGGATTAGGATTAATCGAGGAGCTATCCGACGCTGCGGGCATCCTCCTGTTTATGTGCGACCGACTGCGTGAGGCGGTCGATGATGATGGCAAGGAAGACAATAGATATGCCGGCGAGCGCGCCGTTGCCGGGTTGATTCTTCTGCAAGGCGCGGAGCACGTTGTCGCCGAGTCCGCCGGCGGCCACCATGCTGGCGATAGTGACCATCGCTAGGGCCATCATCGTGGTCTGATTAATACCGGCCATGATCGTGGGCAGCGCCATGGGCATTTGGACCTTGGTGAGCAGTTGAAGTGGGGAGGTACCGAACGAGCGGGCAGCCTCGACCACCTCAGTGGATACTTGCCTTATGCCAAGGTTGGTCAGCCGAATCACGGGGGGTACGGCGTAGATGATTGTAGCGAATACTCCCGCCGGAGCTCCCAGCCCGAAGAACAGGACGCCCGGAAGCAGGTAGACGAAGCTGGGCATGGTCTGCATGGCGTCGAGGATCGGACGTATGATGTTGTCAACGAGTCGATTGCGCGAGGCGATCACCCCAATTGGCAGTCCAATTGCCACGGATATGACGACGGCAACGACCATGAGAGCGATTGTATCGATGGTGTTTTCCCACAGGCCCATGAATCCGAAGTACAGCATCGCGCCGGTGGTAAAGGCCATCAACAGCCAACGCCCTACGGCGTACGAGATCAAGGCGAGTCCGACGATGATAACGGGCCACGGAACCCATTTAAGCACATCTTCGATAGAGATGAGTGAGTAGGAAACGGCGTCGCTGAGTCCTCCAAACATCCAGTCGGCCTCGCGGGTAAGCCAGTCCACTCTGTCGTCGATCCAAGCTCCCGTGACCTGTCGGACGGATTTCTTGAGCGTAACGGAGCCACCGCTGTCGGTCGGAACTTCAGACGTGGACACCGTGGTGGGAAATCCCATCTCGGGGCCCCAGACCAAGAGGCATACCGCTAGTAAGACGACAGTGGCCGCCAAGCCCATAGCCCAGCGATGGAGGGGCGGCAAGGCGGCTAGCCTGACGCGCAGGGTTGAGGCTGCCTCGTCGGATCGAACGTCCTGAACTTGGGCCATGTCTAGCCTCCTAACCGCTGTTGGACATGCCTGTAAGCAGAGCGCCTCTGCGAATCTCCCCAAGCAGGCTGCCGTTGTCGGAAACTACTGCAACCGGGTGTCGGGACTTGGCCGCTATCGGGATGATCTCTTCGATGTAAGTCTCGGGGCTTGTGGTCAGGGCCGGGGTGACCTGCGCTCCTTCCAGGGACTTCATCCGCTGGGACGCGAGGTCTTTCGCCTGTTCCTCGGTCAGAATCCCTCGCAGCTTGAAGTCGCGCGCTATGAGGAACACTGCGTCGAGGCCGTGGCTGTCCATGGTGCGCAGCGCCGCGCGAGGACCCTGCCACTCGTTCACCACCGCGTCGGGTTCTCGCATGATGGCCTTCGCCTGAATGACCTTTGCCCTGGAGACGTCGCGCACGAACTCGGTCACGTATTCATCGGTCGGCAGGGTGACGATCTCCTCGGGAGACCCCTCCTGAATGATCTCACCGTCGCGCATGATGGCGATGCGGTCACCCAGCTTGAGGGCCTCGTTGAGGTCGTGCGTGATGAAGACGATGGTCTTGCGAAGCTCCGACTGAATGGAGACGAGTTCGTCCTGCATCTCCCTTCGTATGAGGGGGTCGAGGCCGCTGAAAGGCTCGTCCATTAGCAGCACGTCGGGGTTTACCGCCAAGGCCCTGGCGAGTCCGACCCGCTGCTGCATCCCGCCGCTCATCTCTCTTGGATAGTAGTCTTCCCAGCCCTTGAGGCCGACGGTCTCGATGGTCTCCGACGCCGCCCTTTGCCTGTCCTCCTTTTCCATGCCCCGTATTTCCAAACCGTATGCTACGTTGTCCAGCACGCGGCGGTGAGGCAGAAGGGCGTAGTGTTGGAAAACCATGGCGACCTTGCTGCGACGGAACTGCATGAGCTGCTCGGGAGAGTAGGCCAGAATGTCGTCGCCGTCGAAGCGTATTTGTCCCTTGGTGGCCTCGATGAGCCTGATGAGGCAGCGGGCGAGGGTCGACTTGCCGCTGCCGGAGAGGCCCATGACGACGAAGATCTCTCCAGGATCCACTGTGAAGGAGACATCCCGCAGGGCGATCACGAGACCCAGTTCCTCTTGAATCTCGGCGCGGCTCTTTGGCGCGTACTCCGATTGGAGGGCGCGCTCCGGGCTATCGCCGAAGACCTTCCAGACGCCGTTGACCTCTATTTGGTGTTCCGGCTCGCTCATGCGGTGAGTGTCCCCCGTTGAGGTAGCCTATCACATATCGGCGGCGGGGTTTGCAGTGATTTTGGGCGTGTTGAATCGGCCGGACGGGGTGGAAGTTCCGGTCAGAAGGGTTCCGGGTGCTAGGTTCTGGGTGCTCTCTGGATTCCGGCCCCGTATCGGAGTACAGGGCAGGCTCCGCGCCGGAATGACGAGGGTCGTGGCCCGTTGAAAGCGCGGTTGGTCTACCGCAGAACCGCTCTTCGACAAGCTTTCAAGTAACTGCGGGAACCCCCTCTCTGTATCTCTCCCGCGGCGGGGGAAGAGATTGTGGGTGACTGCAGGGTAGTTACAGACACCTTGCACGGCCGCGCGCGGGGTCCGGCTCCGCTTAGGGTGAGCGGACTATGGGGGGCTAGTTGGGAGCGCGGGCGCGGTGGGATTTTTGGCGTTTGGTCTCGCGCTGAAGTTGGCGACGCTGTCGCCGGTTTAGGTTCTGGGTTCCAGGTGCTGGTTGTTGGGGTATGCCCCCTCTCTTTGTCTCTCTCCCGGTGGGGGAGGGATCTTGGGCAGGTTTGAAACCTGCCCCTACCGGTGCCTGGTATAAGGGGGAGCGATCAAGGTCGGAATCCCCGGTGAATCTGTGGTCGTCGGGTGGGGGGGAGGAACCCCCTCTCTGTATCTCTCCCCCGGCGGGGGAGCGATTGGAATAGGAGGTATCTTCTCCGGCGGGGGAGGGATTGGAATGGGAGGTATCTTCTCCGGCGGGGGAGGGATCTTGGGCAGGTTTGAAACCTGCCCCTACCGGTGCTTGGTAAAAGGGGGAGCGATCAAGGTCGGAATCCCCGGTGAATCTGTGGTCGTCGGTTGGGAGGGAGGAACCCCCTCTCTGTATCTCTCCCCCGGCGGGGGAGAGATTGGCAAGGGAAGTATCTTCTCCGGCGGGGGAGAGATTGGAGCCGTCGGGTTGGGGCGTGGGGTCTCGCCGGTCGACTCCGGTAAGTCGTTTTAGCTCTTCGAGTTCTCGGCGGAGGTCAGCGAGGGACTCCGAATGGTTGTCGGGTACGGACGGAATCGTGTGTTGGTCGTGGTCGCAGTGGTTGTTGTCACGCGGGGCGCTGCCGCGACGGGCGGGGCCGTACTTTTCGGGCATTTGGCTGCGGATGAGCATCATCAATAGTGATGGAAGGGAGTCGGGCTCCTGAGTGCGCTGAAGGAGCATGACCTCAAGGACATCCGTGTACCGGAGGAGGGCTAATTCGAGTCTTTGGTTGAACCCGAGGGTGTTGTCGACTTGCCATTGCCGGGCGGTGGTAATGGTCACACCGGCTTCATCGGCAGCGAAGCTTATGACGTGGGTGCGAGCGTATTGATTGAGATATACAGACTGCCGTATCCAGGTGTCGCAGTCTTCGGGAGTGAAGTCTATGAACCGGACGCCGAACTCGCGTTCGAGTTCGGCGGCCTCGTGTTCGGAGCGGATGCCGAGTTCTTGGAGGAGGGAGGTCACGGGTTCTGGGTTCCAGGTGCCGGGTAATGCGTAGAGAGAATTGTATTGGGCTATATTAGGTCATATGTTCGTTGTTGTCAAGTCGAGAAAGTAGAAGGCAACTGTTCAGTCTTGGTGAGTTGAATTGCGAAGACCCCCCTCTCTGTATCTCTCCCCCGCCGGGCTGACAGGGGTATGTAAAATGCGAATTGCAAGTACAACCGGGTACATGTCATTCCTCATGCCGGTTGTCACCAGCACCACGAAACATGAAAATGGTGATGGCCTCGTTACCCCTACAGGATTGATAGCAGGGGTCGGGGGATGGATTCCTGCCTTCGCAGGAATGACGATGGGGTGGTGGCACGACGGCTATTTTCAGGGTAATGTTGCAGGTCTCGCTGTCGTCAGTTGATTGGTGGCAGGGGACCGGGGATGGATTCCTGCCTCCGCAGGAATGACGGTGTGGGTGTGTGGCGGGCCATTTTCATAGCAATCGCTCATGTCGGTTGCCACCGACACCACCAACAATGAAAATGGGATTTTGTCTCCCTCGTCATGCCATCGGTGGTTAGGGGCCGGGGGATAGATTCCTGCCCCGTATCGGGGTACGGGGTGACGTTCCTTCGCCGGTATGACGGTTGTGCAAGGGTCTCCGAAAGCGGGAAGCTACTCCCTTTGGAGAATATCTGCGGGTCTCGATCTGGATTTCCGCTTTCGGGGGAGCGACTCCTTGAGCCGGGAAAACCCAGATTAATTGAGAATGTCAACACAATCTACCGCCGCCACTCGGCGATGTTCCACAGCTCGCTGTCCCAGCCGTTGATGCGAACGCCTTGCAGGGTATTGAGGTGTGCGGAGACGAAGCCTCGGTTGATGAGGGGAATCTCGTAGTAGCTCTGGACATGGAGATCGTTCAGCTGCTTGATTAGTTCCGCGCGTTCGGGGCCGATGCGTGCCTGTTCCAGCCGGACGTAGAGTCCGTCGTAGTCGGGGCTGCAGGAACGGGCGATGTTGCTGAGGGCCCAGTTGTCGTCGCGGGTGGGGATGTGTTTGCAGAGCAGATCGGACAGGGCCTGTTGCGGGTCTATTCCGGCGCCGGAAGCGTACATCTGCACGTCGGCGAAGAATCTGCGGTACGACGCGTTCCTGTCTTCCACGGGGTCGCCGCCGAAGAAGACGCTTGCATCGTGGTCTATCAGCCTTGCCCTAATTCCTATTTCCCGCCACCAGTCGCGTATGAGGGCCTGGGTATCCTGCCGTATGGAGTTGGTGGAGGTCTGGAATACGATTCTTAGCGGAACTCCGTTGTACTCCCGGATGCCGTCGCCGTCGGTGTCGAGCACGCTGTTTTCGTCCAGCAGGCGCTTGGCCCCCTCGATGTCTTGGGGCAGGCACGCATCGTTGGCGTTCGAGACATAGGTCTGTGGGCCTGTGATCAAATTGCAGGTGGCCTCTCCGGCGAAGCCGTAGAGTTCCTTCGCCAGGTGGTCGCGGTCTATGGCCATGGACATAGCCTGGCGGATGGGCTTGTAGGTCAGGAAGGGGTGAGGGTTCTTCCCGTCGAGGTACTCGGAGCGATTGTCGCCCAGATCACGGTCGGGGTTGGTCTGGTTGAGGACGATGCGTTCCACCAGGCTGGTGTATGCGACGACCAATTGACCCAATCCGGCCTCTTGCATCCGGGTGAGGGTCTCCGGCTCGACCTGCACGTTCCAGGCGTAGTCGACGTCGCCCGTTTCCAAGACGGATCGAGCCGCTGCGGTCGCGTTGCCGCCGCTTTTCAGGATTACGTGGTCGAAGTAGGGCGTGGCGCCGTGATAGTGGGGGTTACGTTCGTAGGCGATGCGGTCGTTCGGTTGGAAGTTGGTGATTCGATAGGGGCCGGTGCCGAGCGGGGCGTAGTTTTGCTCAAGACAGGTCGAGGCGGCCGCGCCGATGCAGTCGGCGAACTGTACCGAACTGATGATGGGAGTCCCACTGCCTACAAATGCCTGGTACGGGTAGGGAGTTGGCGCTACGAATTTGATTTGGACGGTGAGATCGTCGAGGGCCTGCACGGAGGCTATCCCGTCGAACGAACTCTCGCTCGTGCATCCGGTCTGTTCGTCGTCGCAATAGTGCCAGGTGAAGACAACGTCCTCTGCTGTCACATCGGTGCCGTCCGACCACTTCAGGCCCTCTTTGAGTTTCCAGGTGATGGACATCAGGTCCTGGGAGACGCCGCCGTTTTCAATGGTGGGGATTTCGGCGGCAAGTGCCGGCACGATGTTGCCATCGGGATCGTACTTTGCGAGGGGTTCGAGGGTGACTGCGGCGGCGTCCACGTCCTTATAACCGCCCGACAGGTATGGGCTGGGCACCGAGGGCGCCTGCCAGTAGTGGATGGTGAGGACGTTTACCTCGGTCGGGGTCGGTTCCTCGTCGGGTCCGCCGCAGGCGGTCAACAGGAGGACGAACAGCAGGCCGAGGGCGAGTCGTAGCGAATTTGACATGCCGAGGCTCCGGGAGATTCTTCATGCATTGTGGTCTGCCTAAGTTTACCTGAATCGGCTCGTCGCGGAGTAGAAGGATTGTGGGAGTAGCAGGGGATTTGGCGGACGTGTGGTCGCCAGGCAAGGACGGGCGCTATTTGATCGTTGCCTCAGTTATGCGGATCGTGTAGTGGAACACTTCGTTGAGGAATCCTACCCAGCCTTCCCCTTCGTAGGCAAGGTCGTCCAGCAAGAAGACCTTCTCCACGCCCATACCCTTGAGACGCGAATCCATTTCATGGGTAATGACACCGGCGATCAGGATGTTCACGCAGTTGGGAGGAGTCGCCTCGAAGCTCTTCTGCATGGCCCCAAGTCTTTCGAGCGCTCCGGCGGGGTCCTTGCCTCCCTTGATTTCGATGGTAGCAACGACACGCTCAATGCCGGTTTCACTGCGCCGGAAGAGGATATCCGGTTCGGACCCGTAGCGCATCGAGTATCCATGCGAAAGTGTGAATTCCGTCGAATCGGTACTGCGCTTGACGATCAGCTTTTGACTCTCCAGCCAGTTCACGATGCGGGTCTTAATGAGTTTCTCGGCGTCTTGACCGATAATATTCCTGAAGGTACCGTCCAATCCTATGCCCATGGTCGCGATGATATTTCGGTACCCGTTTTCCAGAGTCCAGCTTGTGGCGCCCTCGATGATCGAAGATATGACGGCGTTGTACAGCCGAGCGACTTTCTCGCTTTGAGGTTCCCCGACAGGGGTCTTGCGGGCGCCTGACTCCCATGAGGCCACAGATACCGCGATCTTAGACACCCTCTTCTGTGGCAGCAACGCTATTCCACGATAGTACTGGGACACCTGCGGAAATGCGCGTAACAGTTTGGGATGTGCAAATACAAACTTCGGCTCGATGCCGGAAGTCTTGATGTATCCCCACGCTTGTGCGCTGATCATGAACTCGTCCAGAGGACAGAATGAGAGTTCCTTTTCATACTCGGAGATCAGCTCGCGCAACGTTATGTCGGTTCGCTGCCGAATTCGTTCCGAAATCAGGGCGGACCTGATCTGAGCGTCGTGAAGCTCAGGCACCGAGGCGCTCCCACAGGTAGACGCACTTTCGGATTTCTCGCCGTCCAAACCTACCCATCTGCTGGCTGGAGTTGCCCTTGCCGCGCTGGAGGGTCCAGATCTTCTTGCACATGAAGCCCGACTGTTCTGCAAAGTCCGACAGGATGAGGTCGACCGGCACTTCCTCGCCGTGATACTGAACGTTGTCGTTCACCATAACCACCGTCCCACCCGGGCGGACGATTCGTCCCAGTTCGGCGACGATCAGCGACATCTCGAGGAAGTAGCCCTCTATGAGGCGGATCACGTGTCTGTTGCCCAGCTCTTGGACATGCTCCCTGAGGATATCCAGCACTTCGTGAACGGCTGCCTGATTGTGGTACATCTCCACTGCGTTCTCAAGAACCGTTAAGTCGGGCTCATACGTCTGTCGCATCCATTCCAGCTTTGATTTATTCTCAACCGTTGCCGACAACAGACGTTGTCTCAGGGTCGCAAAGTCGTCGTTGTCGTATCCGAGCCAGGCCAGTTCGAGAGCGTACGTCCGGGTGTAGTCGTAGCGATTTGCATAGGGTGGGGAGGTCATGACCATATCGAAGGAATCGTCGGGCAGACCGCGCAAGAGCTCCAAGCTCGAACCGGTGAGGAACTCGGGCGAGGCGCCTCCGAACTCCTGTTTGAGGGGCCCCATGTCCTGGAGCATCTGAAACAAGCGCTCACCCAGGGCCTGGGCAAACGGCAGAATAGGGCCTTTATTGACTCTTGCTCTCAGCGCTCTGCCCGACCGATAGTCCCAGCGCAGGTACTGCCCGTCCTTGCGCGTATAGCTGACGGCCTCCAAGACGGACATGCAGGCGAAGTTGAGCATGGTCCGGATCGAGTCATCGTCGACCGCACTGAGAAACTCTCTCACCCGGGCAATCGCTGACTCGGTTTCCGGGGGGAAGGCAGCCTGAGTTATTCTCACGTGGGGGAAGGCGTGTTCTGAAGGCGCATCTTCCCGCGATGTCACCGCGTCCAGAAGCCGAGCGCCCGCCGATTCAAGCTCACGCTTTGAGACTCCGTTGGCGGCCTCTGCGATCGCAGTAGCCGCGAGTACCCCGACAGGCATGATCTCGACACCGGTCGCCCGCATTCCTCTCGAAGCGGCAATGAGAGGGGTTGTTCCTATCCCCGCGAACGGATCGAGGACGGACGCAGGCCGGAAGTCCTCAAGCATGTGTTCGACAAGCGTTCGCGAGAACCCCTCCTTGTACTTCAGCCAGCGCAGGCCGGGAACTCTCCGGTTACCCTGGTATGACACCGCCTTTCGGTTCAGATCAGGGTTGATGGTCAAACGGTCCCCGAAACGATCCTCAAGGCCCTGTCTCTCTCGGGCACTGCCGCCGTTCGGGGAGACTGCAAGTCCCATGCCTTTCAACCTCTAACCAAAGAGTACATGGAGGCCATTCTAGCACAATAGCGAACGCGCGTGCTAGTACCTCCGCCGACGAGACACCTACATGACTTTCGGCGAAGCAAGAGACTCCTTTGGAAGTGTCGCTACGGGCCGAAGCGGAAGGGCGGGTACCTGTCGGTGGTGAGAAGGATCGAGTATGCCACCACTCGGTATGCCCACCGGCCATAGCCGACGAGGAAGTCGAAGAGGCCGCGCGGGTGCCTTCCGGTAATGATTATCGCAATCCAGGAAATCACCAAGACGATCAGGTAGACGTACGAAAGGATCCAAATGATGATCCAGTGAGGCAGCGCCAGGAGCCATTTGATGAGCGGCAGCCACCGGTTCAGATCGGATTGGGCGTCAGGATACTCGATGTCCAACTGGACGGCCTGTTGTTCGTCGGTTGAAGGGTACTCGTCGCGTAATAGGGAGAGGTAGGCACCCACTCGCGCCTCGAATCTCGCCAGTTCGAGGTTTACGTCGAACCACCAGCGCGGGTACTTCTTGCGGAACAGCAGCATGAGGATAAGCGCCGGGAACAAGGTTCCGTTGATCCCGGACACCAGGACGTAAATCACGGCTATAGGAATTATCAGGATGAGCCTGAACAGTGCCTTGAGCCTGCTGCTCGATTCGGGGTACTCGACCGAATACTGTACCGGGTACGACGATTCTGCCGCTGTGGTGTCCATGGTTTCCTGTGCCATAACGTGCCTCCCATGTACGAGCGATACTCACGCCGGGCGTGGCAGCCCAACTATAGCACAGGCGCGTCTTGGGTGTGAGGGGGTTGCATATTTGTGCCAGACCGCGGGAAAGGCGCCCCCTCTCTGTATCTCTCCCCCGTCGAACGGGGGAGAGATTGTTGAATACTGAACGGCTAAAGGCTGCCGGTACCGCCTTCCGGGGGCGGCTCAACTTCCAGTCGACTCCATGGGGTCAGAACGGTTGCGTGAGGGCCTCTTGTGGGGTGAGCGCGGGGATAGGCGAGCGGGTAAAGTCCTTGACGTTTCTGGTGACGATGTACCGGGCGCCGCACGACCTTGCGGCAGCGACCTGCATCGCGTCCTCGAAGTCGGACATCGGAAGTTCGGCAGCGTAGTGGAGCGCCTCGGTGTCGGTCGAAGCAACTTCGACGAAGCGGGTCAGCTCGACGATGAATTCACGGGCATTCGTATCACCACGCGACGGGGCCACGAGGTAGTAGAAGTTCGATACGGTATGCCACGCGACGTATGCGGTCTCTGTACCACGCTCGACCCGGTCGAGGAGTTCCGAGGCCGGGCCTGAGTGCGGACACCTGTCGAGGGCGATGTCGATGAGCACGTCGGTGTCCAGCAGGATCATCGGAGGTACTTTTTGGCGAGTGCGTCGTAGCGCGGGTCATCGCGCTCCGCGGCCCGCAACCGTCCCCGCCACCGTGACGAGAAGGATGCCACGCCGTCGCTGGCAACCTCGCGGAGGGATTGCTCGATGAGCGAAGAGAGTGAGACGCCGCGAGAGCGGGCGTATCGCTTGGCTATCGGAAGAAGCTCAGCGTCCACCGTGATCGTGAGTTTTTTCTTCATGGCGAACCCGTGTCCTTGTACGTATACGTATAGTATATTGCAGTATACGTATATACCGTCATGCTTTCAAGTGCATCCCAGAGCGGTGACGGGATCAAGGCGTTCTACGCGAAGCGCTTCACGCGGAAGGTGTTTGCGCGGGGCCTCGACGCATAGCCGTACTTGTCGACGAGGTGGTAGATGACGGCTTTGATGGCATGGTTGTATCGGTCCTCCGGCACGCGGCCCACGATATTCCCCTCGCGGTCGGTCTTCCAGCGGTATGGCCGCGTCTGACCGTCGAACGGATTGGGCGTGACTCCCAGCTCCGACAGGATGCCCTTGCAGTGGCTGCCGATCAGAAGCTTCGGCCCGCGGTCGCCCGCCGGCGCCTTCAGGAACGACCGCAGACGCTGCGTCCCGTCATTAATGGAGACACGCCCCGCCGAAAGGGACACTCTTCCATCCTCCAACCAAGCCTCGGCCGGGGCGGCCATGGAGTGATGCTGGTATCCCGCCACGTCAATCACGCCACCCTCCACATCCGGCCACCACCGACGAGACTGCGCCATCGCGATGATCTCCTCAGTAACAAGTCCCCGCTCGTATATCTCGTCGACGATGACCTCACGCCCGTCGATGTACTGGAGCGCCTCGACGGCGTAGGCCCCCGCGTAGCCGGGGTCGATGGCGAGCCGCACAGGGAGACCTGGAACATACGAAACATCCCGCACGTGTACATCCGGCCGGATCTCCGGCACGACCAGGCCCTTGGGCGGAACAGGACGTCCCGCTATGCGTTCCATGAAGAAATCGTCGGTCGAATCGTCCTGCAGCGCCGCTAGCTGGGCATCGTCTTTTCCGCCGGGGTAGAGCGTGCGGTTCGTCCAGGACGGCAGGGAGAAGCTCCGGCGGTCGGGGCCGCCCTGCCGCCAGGTCTTGAAGAGCTGCGGGTACCAGCCGACGCTCGACTCGAAGGTGCCCGCAAGGAAGAGCCAGCCGTTCCTCGCCGTCACGCGACCACGCATCCGGCTGAACACCGTCGAGTCCAGCTGGCTGGCCTCGCAACCGATGATGCCGTCGGGCGCTTCCTTCGACAAGGTGCGATGGTCGACCCCGCTCTTGGTCTCGATCCTCGTACCGTCCGTAAGGACGATCCGTCCGGGATCGACCCCCTTCGTCGATTCCTCCAGCAGGTTGAGCGCGCCGAACCACTCCTCCAGGTACCGGAACTCCCGCTGCGTCTCGCCATAGGTCGCACCCACGAGCCAGTAGAGCGGGGGACTCTGACGTCGTGTCTTGTCATCCGGCGTTGCCATGCCGACCGATCCTTCCCCCGACCGGACTGCCATAAGTTCAAAATACTTCCGAATCAGGAATAGCGACGCGACGACCGACTTGCCCGCCTGCTCGCCTCCGGCCACGAGGATGAACCTCCTGTCGGACGCAAGTATCTCGGCCTGCTCCGCCGTCGGAGACACGCCTGTGTGCTCGGTTATCGTGTCCAACCACTCCGTCAATGTCGCTCCATCCCGCCGAAAAGAAAAGCGCTCGCCCCAACCATGTGGGACGAGCGCCCTCGGCGCCTCGCTGTATGTGTCATTCCAGTCTACGACCGCATCACCGCCAGGTCAAAAGCGGGACTAGGGGTGAGACGGTTTGAGACGATGAGACAGTTTGAGATATTTTCGCAGCCCGAATTTTTTTGCCTTTCGCCTGTGTGTCTCAACATGTCTCACGCGGTTTCGCGCGTGGGGACGGACGGTGTTCTCGGCGCATTCCTCTCTGTCATTCCAGCCTACGTCCGCGTCGCCCGCCAGGTCAAAAGCGGGATCGGGGGACGGAGTCCGGCGGCTCATCACGACCCGCCTCGCCGTGCTGCGTGCTTGGAAGCCTCCTGAACCGTCCGCGACACGCTCGTCTTCAGCGCCTCAAGGAACTCTTCCGGTGTCGTGTGATAGGTGTTCACCGTCGTGGACGAGGTTGGCCACGTCTGTCCGTGCAGGAAATCCAAAGCAATGTCGCCGATGATGATCTTCTGCATGAATTCGTCCAACTGTTGGTACGCGGCGAGGTCTTCCCCGGAAAGCAGCTCCTCGATCTCCGGCAGCGTATCGAACGGCAGCGCCCGGAGGTCACGCTCCCAGCGAACGACTATGCCCGCCATCCAGTGCGCGTCGTTCGGGAGCGCCCCTGTTCCGTACCAATACTTCTCGAAGGCCTCTTGCAGCGGGTCGTCGAGCGAGTTCAGCTTCGTCAGAGCCTCTTGCGACAGCACCTGCTCGTGATCCGGCCATTCCGTCACGATATCTTCCGGCTGCATGTCCCGGAAGAACGGCGGGATGGCCCACAGCGGCCAAAATCCCCCTCCGGGCCAGAAGTGAGAGATCAGCGGCGGCGGCTGGTAGGTCGTAACGGGCAATAGTCCCTGCGCGAACATGCGGGAACCCTCCGGCGTGGAAGCGCGGGCGATTAAGCTCTCGAGGAGCATGGCCCCGGAGTATTCGGTTCCTACGGCGTCCCACGCGCCCGTGCTGGCCAGATCGGCCGCGACGTACTCTTCCACGAACTTCCTCAGGTTGGGAACGTCCTCAAGCGCCTTCAACGCCTCCTGCGACAGCCCCAGTTCCTCCGGCGGAGGAAGCTCCAATGGCGCGGCGAGCAGGGTGCGTTCCAGCTTTGCCGCGAAGTCGTCCCGTTCCTCTTCAGGGACTCTCAAATTGCGCCATTGCAGGAGGAACGCCCTGCGGATGAGCGGATCAATCTCGTCGAGCTTGCGTAGCGCATCGGCCGAGAGCGCCTCTCCGATCGGCGGAAGGTGTACCTCGCCGTCCCCGAACTCCATCTCGTAGACCTGCTTCACCAGTTGCTCGAACATCCCCTCAAGGAGCGCCTGGCGCTCCGTCTCCGGGCTATCGGCGTAGAACTCGTTTTCGCTAAACGTTCGGGCGTACATGTCCAGCAGGACGAAGCTCCGGTCGTCGTCGCTCAGCTCGTTGAACATGTCAAGAGTCTCCGGCGGGAGCACCTCCGATACGGGCTGAACGTCGTCCGGCAGTCCCCTCAGGAATTCGAGCGCCTCCTCGTACGAAGTGAAGGGTGATTCCGGGTGCTGTGGGGATTCCGCCACGTGGTTGAGGGCGTCTTGGAACTCGGCGGGGAGGCTCCGAAACTTGGCGAGGTCGTCTGCCTCAAGGGTCGCCTCGAACTCAGGCTCGGCGGGCGGTTCGGGGGTTGCCGTCGGAATCGGGGTGGGTGCAGGCGAAGGGCTCGGTTCGGTCGCTGCCTCCGTCTGCGCGGGTATCGCATCGGCGGTGGGCGAAGGGGGCGACGCGGCGGGGACCGCAGTCTGCCGGCAGGCCATACCGACCACGAGCACGGCAACGATGAAGATAAACCGTATGTCTAGTATCCGTTTCATTTCTATCACCTCCTTGTGGTGCTGGAGCGATTCCGAACGCTTCCGTGTCCGACTTGCTGCTATCTCCTCACCTGAACACCAATCCTGTCGTTCCGCAAATGCCGGAAATTGTCGTCTCTCTTTGCGCTGCCTGTACCGTCGGTTTTGTTTTCCTGATAATCCCAGGTTACACGGCCCTCCCAGTACCTGTAATCACACGATCGTGTGATTTTGCCCACCTTCTGCGACTCTCTGAGGACTCTGGCGGTTCCGTACGCTCCTGCGCCCGGAACCGCCAGAGTCTCTTTAGCGTGAATCCTCACTGCGCTTGGGTGGGTGATATAGAGGCGACTATGGTGCTGAAATAATCCTTGATCTGACTGTCGGTGAGCGGAGGGAAGGCTCCCCTCCCCACCGTCATTCCCCGTGCGTAGATGCCTCCCACATCATTCCAGAACTCCTCCTTCATATCGGGATGCCACCGTCGGTACTGAGCAACGGCCTCGGACGAGAGTATCTCCTCGATTGGGGGCAGCTCGGCGGGGATGGCCATAAGCACCTCCTTGAGTTGCCCTTCGTACTCCTCCGTTTTCTCGGCCACGAATGCCGCTGGGTCGGTAAAGGCCAACGCAGCGGTCGGGTCCGACGGGTCCGGGGCGTGTATCTTCAGCCCGTATTCCCAGTTCTCCACGAACGGGTCTCGGATGCGGGAGTCGAGGGCCCTGAGTTTCGCCGTCTCGTCGGCGGAAAGGGCGTTCTTCAGAGGCGGCAGCGGCGATATGAAAGCCGACGACGGAATATGGAATCTACTATTCCACCCCGCGGTGAAGGCTAGGAGCGACTCCTCCGCCTCTTCGAGGCCTACTCCCCTGACGAAAAACTCAAAGTCGGCGCGTCCGACTGACATCAGTCGCGCATACTGGACAAGCGCCTCCGTCTCGATAATCGGCGCGAGCGGCAGTTGTGTGGACTGCGCAATGTCGGGCGCAAACGCCTTCGCCGGAGTCCTGGGGCCTGTGTAGTCCTGTTCAAACTCCTCGCCCTGCTCCACCTGCGGCTCAGACCCGGCGGAGAGCCAGTCCATCGCCAATTCCCGCTCTATGAGCGCGATGAGCTCGAAAGTGTCCCGCTCCAACCGGGATAGACTCTCATACCGCTGGAGGTCGTCTCCCTTCAATGTCGAAGCAAGGCGCTCGGACACCGGTCTCGAAAGAACGCCCAGCCACTCCGTTACCATCTCGGTTCCCAAGAACATTGCCATGGCTTCAAGGTCAAGATCGGCTTCCTGAGACAGTCGTTCGTATTGTTCGAGGACATCCCCTTCAAGGGTTGAGGCGAAGGGATCAGCCGTCTCTCGGTCGGTCGTGCCGCAACCCATAAAGAGGAGAGCGGCGAGGGCGGTAAACACTGTAGACTGCAAGAGAATCTTCATGATGTTACCTCCTTGGGTTCGGGGTCAGCCGTCGATGGATCCCCGACTATTCGAACGCCTGCCTAGACACAGTGTCTTAGCTGCCGATCTCCGTTACCTGGGGACGGACTCGGGCCATCATCGTAGGGAGTGGCCCAGCCATCTCCCCCTCCATTCCAGCATGTACCACTTCTTCTCCTATTTCTTCATGTACCCCCGAGGGGGTCTCGGATGTTCAATCCTCGTCTCCTTTCGTCTTCGCTTCCGTCGAGGGGTGTTGTGGGGTGAGGGGAGTTGCTCCCCTCACCCCACAAGCAGGGTTCAGTTGGAGTGGACCCTTGAGATCGGGCACGGACGCGAATGGTCACTGCACCCCAGGGTCTCTTGGTAGGCCACGAGCGGGGGAATATGCTGGCTGAAGAGGTCCTTGATCTGCTCGTCGTTCAGGCTGGGGAATGCCCCGCGTCCAACCGTTAGGCCCTGGGCATACACCGTCGCCACTTCCACCCAGAACAATTTGCGGAGGTCGGGGTGGAGGGCTTCATACTGCGCCAGTTCTTCCGTGTGGAGGATTTCTGCCGCGGGGGGAATTGACGATGGGATAGCCATGAGAAGTTCCAGCAACGCGTCGGTCCGTTCCTTGATGAGACCTTCGGCATGGGCTTTCGGGTCGGCGGGCAGTGGGATGGGTGCCCGTATCGCTATCCCGAAGTCCCACGCCTCTACGAACTCGCTCTTGATGCGTGGGTCGAGAGATCTCAGTTTGGTGGTCTCGTTGGGCGTCAGTGCGTCCTCGAAGGACGACAACGGTAGCGTGAGGGGCGGGGGTTGTCCGTACGCGCCTCCTGGCGGTATTGCTTCGGTCATCCATTGCCTAGCCGCGTCGTACCCGGCGACGGCGGCGTAGAACTCAATGTCGTCGCGGTTGACCTGCGGCATCCAGTTGTACCATGTAAGCAGCCTGCCCTGTAGGGTCTCGCCGAACGTTTCCGCCTGGGCAGTATTCTGCTGCGGAGTCGGCGGGGGATGCGCCGGAGTCACGACCCTCGCGCCAGAGGTGGGTGGGGCTGCTGGAACGCCGTCTCCATTGTCAGACAGAGCGCAACCTCCCGCCATGAACAGTGCGACGATGATTGAGGCAGTTATGATGTAGTTCTTCATTGGATACTCCTACTCCCGCTCCTAATAGCATTCTTCAAGCTGGTCGTCGCCCGCGCCGGGGCTAGGATTCGGACCGTCGTTCCGATTACTGCCAGCATTGCCGCCAGCAGCGCCAATATGGTTTTTTACAATGTCATTTCTGTTTCCTCCTTCTTCATGTACCCCCGAGGGGGTCTCGGATGTTCAATCCTCGTCTCCTTTCGTCATCGCTTCCGTCGTCCGGTCGGTGCGCCCCTGCCGGGCGGGAGTGGGTTCTTCCCCGCTCACCGCCCCGCAGGGGCCTCGACAGGCGCATCGCGGTATGTTCAGTCTCTCCATCTTTCGCCTCCTTTCAACGAGTGATACCCCTTACGATAAGGGGTCGATATATAATGGACGTAAGAATTTGCCCCGTTTCCATCAAAAAACTGCAAAAAGTTGTTTAAATTTCCCGTCCGGGCGGGGTTTGAAGGGGTGGTGAGAGGCCAAGTCGGGTCCGTGACGGCATCCAAAGACGCGATTACGAAAGCAGTTGCTGAAGGGTCACGACCGGAAGAGGGACGCGCAATCGGCGTGCGCTAATAAGGAAGGACGCGAGGGTCCTGAGGTATTGCGGAGTGGGGTTCGGGGGCTGTCGGCGTTGCCGTCGGAATTTGGGTGGGTGCAGGAGAAGGAGTCGGTTTGGGCGCTGCCTCCGTCTGCGATGGTATCGCATCGGCGGTGGGTGAAGGGGGCGACGCGGCGGGGTCCGCAGTCTGCTGGCAAGCCATACCGACCACGAGCACGGCAAGGATGAAGATAACCCGTATGTCCTTTAAACCTTTCATTTCTGTCACCTCCTCGTGGCGTCTGGGCGGTCCCGACCAATCCCGAGTCCGACTCGCCGCTATCTCCTCACCTGAACGCCAATCTCATCGGTCCGCCAATATCCGAATTCGTCGTCTCGCCTTGCGCTGCCTGTACCGTCGGTTTTGTTTTCCTGATAATCCCAGGTTACGCGGCCCTCCCGGCGCCTGTAATCACACGATCGTGTGATTTTGGCGGACTTCTGAGTCTCCCTGAGGACTCTGGCGGTTCCGAACGCTACCCCGCTCGGAGTTGAAAGATGGGGTGCGTTAGCGTACAGGTATAGATGTTGGTTCAGGGCGACTGCGCCGGGATTCAGACTCCCCGCCTCTTGAGCAGTCGCCCTGCGTTATTCTTATCCCGTCGTTGACAGGCATAGCGACACCACCCTTCTCACCCCGAAGGGCTAAAGATAGGTAAATGTTAACATACCTGTCGGCGGCATCCTGCTGAATCTGGCTAGCGGGGTGTGAACGGTTTAGCCATGTCCAAGGCCCGAATGATGTCACACCCGCCTGCACCAACTACGTCAAACGGGTCCCCGCCAACCACCAACTCCATCAGTAGCACACATACACTGACCTCGTTCCGGCGGACGGCCATCTCCTTGAATCCAAGCCTGCCCAGGGCTCTCAGGTAGTCTGTGATGGCGAAGTGATGGACAACAGCCTTGTCTGTAAACTCCTGCGGCTGACCCGCTTTCATTCCGTCGAATCGAATCGACACTTCTTCTACCTCGCGATAGAACCCACGCTCCTCAACAAGCTCCTTGAGGATAGCCGTCAGCTCGAAAACGTCCTTGCCCGCAAGGAACCTATCTGCCGAACCGGGTTCGAAGGCGCGGATGCGGGCCGCAACCCACTGCCTGTCCTCGATGCGCCCCGCCGCACTCCGTAGCATCGGCAGGACGCTCCCCATGTTCAGACTGGGCGGAGCCACGTCGTAGCCCTCTGTGTTCCACTCAAACGCCTGCCACCTCTCTAGGTCAAAGTCCGCGAATTCAGACTCTATGCGTTCCAGCGAATGGTTGTCGCTGGGAAGTAATCGATAGGCTTCGTGGTACTCGTCCGAGAGGATGGACACAGCGTCGGGCAGGTCGGCGTGGCGGTCACTTGCCGCGAAAGAGCAGGCGACCGCCAGAAATATCGCTCCGATTAGCAGTTTCATGTTCCTAATGTTAGCCCCTATGAACGGTACCAATAGACCATCCATCTTTCGCCTCCTCTCATCGGGTGATACCCCTTATGATAAGGGGTCGATGTATAATGGACGTAAGAATTTGCCCCGTTTCCATTAAAAAACTGCAAAAAGTTGTATAGATTTCCCGTCCGGGCGGGGTTTGAAGGGGTGGTGAGAGGTCAAGTCGGATCCGTGACGGCATCCAAAAACGCGATTACGGAAGCCGTGCCTATAGGGTCACAATCGGGAGAGAGCTACACGGGATACACAATCGGCGCGCGCTAATGAGGAAGGACGCGAGGGTCCTGAGGTATTGCGGAGTGGCGAAGCCGCGCTATTCGACCCTGAGCCGCAGCCGCTTGTTGATCCGCCCCTTGCTCTCGTGCTTGACCACGCGGATCGAGCCGACCTCTCTCGTGTTATGGACGTGGAGGCCCCCGTCCGCCTGGAGGTCGAGTCCCTCGATTCTCAAAGCATTCATCTGTCTGTTCTGACGCTCACTACTTGCCCGGTGTGCCTGTCAATAACGACCCGATCCCCCAGTGGCTCTCGAAGGTAGACCTCAACGTGATCATCGCATTCATTGCCACCTCGGAAGGGAGTGGAGAAGGACATCACCCTAACCTGTACGTCGACGTCCGTCTCCCGGAGCGACACTCGCGGGGCCCCGTTGCAGGAAGCAACACCAAGATCGAGTCTCTGCGGGGCAAGCAACACCGCTTCCATTACCCTCACTTCGCTGCGCCAAGCGCCCCCGCCGAGGTGATGCCAAACCATGAAACAGACCACGAAAACAAGCAGCCCAGTCACCACAACTGCAATAATTATGGGCCCTAGACGGCCGGATAAGAATCCTCTTGAACCGGAACTGTTAGTCATAAGGTTGTCTCCTTTGGCTGGCTGCGCCTTGCCATGGCGTTCAATTGCAATGGGCCAACGTGATGCGAACCGGTTGCGTTTCAAGAACAATGTTGCCAGTGCCAGAGTGGGAATCCCAAGGAGGCTTTACGGAACGTTAGCCTGCGACGGAAGTGCTCAAGGGGTTAGGCAACTTATGCCCAGACTCGAACCAAATGTAACCGTCCTTAATCAACGATCTCTATCTTGAAACCGTAGAAAACGTCTCCTAACTGGAATTTGAGGAATGTGGCGACAAAGTAAACGCCCACCGGAAGGTCAAGTGCCGGTACTTCCCCTACGTCAATCGAATAGACTGACTCTCCCCGCGTCAGAATCGGTTTTGTTTCGAGCACAGTGAACACTACCACTCGGACTTGGTCTGGCCCAGAATCGTTACCCACAACGACAATCCGAAACCCATTCCCTGGTTTCATCCGTACCGTTGGAGCCTCATCAAAGCCGCTCCATCCAGCGCTGTCTGCACAGACACGGCTGTTTGCGCTCACCGGCCAGCAGTAGCTGCCCCTCCATCCCTGATAGCGACGTCCACCGGATTCGAGGAACGCTTGGGGGAGAGGCGGCGGTGGGGGCCCCTCAATCCTGCCGACCGTCGTAGCCGGGCTCAGAGTAGCCGCCGGCAGCGGTGTCAAGGGTTGCTCGTAACCGGTTGCTACAGTAGGCGCGGGTACAGTCTGTATCGGGGTAGGTGGTTCCTGCGTCGCGGCCGGCAGTGGCGTCCATGGGTCGGATGGATCGCCGCTGCAAGCAAGCATGATACCAGAGGCCAAAAGCCATGAAGCAATCAACAGGGAGAGCAACGCGCCTTGTGGCTTTTGCATGTTTCGCCTCTAGTTTCCGGGGGTTTGTGCAACAATGGTCTGGACTTGATCCACCTGCGATTGCTCGGGAGAGCCGCCCTACTCGACCCTGATGCGCAGCCGCTTGTTGATGCGGCCCTTGCTCTCATGCTTGACGACGCGGATCGTGCCGACTTCTCTGGTGTTGTGGACGTGGAGGCCGCCGTCTGCCTGGAGGTCGAGTCCGTCGATGTCGATGGTGCGAATCTGCTGCACGGATTCCGGGATGAGGTTGACCTTGGTGCGGATCAGGTCGGGGATGGTGAGGGCCTCTTCGCGTGGGTGTACGGCGACGTGAACGGACCGCTCGGCGGCGACCTCTTCGTTGATCGAGCGCTCCACCTCGCGGGCGAAGTCGGCTGACATGCTCGCCAGCTCGAAGTCCATGCGCGCCGTCAGAGGCTCCATGTTCCCTCCCGTCACCAGCGCGCCGTAGTCGCGCCACACGACGCCGCACAGGATGTGCAGGGCCGTGTGCGTGCGCATGAGGCTGTACCGGCGGTCCCAGTCGACCACGCCATGAACGGAGGCGCCCTCCGGCGGGAACTCGTCGCCCTCGATCTCGTGAACGATCTGCCCACTCGCCCGTGACAGCTTCTTGACCGTGTACTCGTCGGCACCGGCCTTCAGAACCCCTGCATCGGGGGGCTGTCCTCCCCCGCCGGGGTAGAAGGCCGTTTGGTCGAGCACGACTCCCTTGTCGGTCACTGCGGTCACGGTGGCGTCGAACTCCCTGAGGTAGGCGTCCTCGTTGCACAGCAGGGTCGTCACGATGGTCTCCTTGTGTTGGGGGTGTGTGGTCGTACGGCAGGCGCAAATCGTGTCGAGCATACCATGATCGATTACGATATGGGGTGTACGAACGGCCATGAGTCCATGCCCAAAGCTGCATCAACTTGGTCGTTGGGCTCCTCGCAGACCCAAGAGCGGCACGACCGTCATTCCTACGTAGGCAGGAATCCAGAGGGGCCCGGGTGAGGCAAACGCCACAATCGAAACCACTGCTGGACCAATACAAGAACTCCCACTCCCGACTTGACAAACAAGAACACATGTACCACACTACATGTGGGTGACTTGTCATGTGGGTGACTTGTCGCCGAACGATGCGACAGATCCAAAAGTTACAAAATGTTACGGAAAGTTACAGATCAAAGAGAATTCCCGGGATGGACGTCTGCTCGCGGCCTCCCTCTGAACCGGAAGCAATCGCCGCTCAACTTTACAATAACGAGAAAAATGCAACAGATTGCAACAAAATGCAACACTTTCAGGAAAAAATCCTCGGCAGACAAGTGCGCACTTCGCATCCCCCTCGCCCGCGAAGCTGACTCCTGTATACGTCCACCTCTCGCCGTTCAGGCGACGCACCCCCATGATGTGCCGGAATTCAGAAGCCGCTCAGCGTTCTCCGCGCCCTCCGCGGTGAATCTCCACACCCTCCTTACAGCGGATCGGGACGGCGAAAGAGCATCTCGTAGCCTATCCCCCGTTCTCTAAAGCCACGCTTGACATAGAGAGATCGGGCCGGCTCATTCTCCCACCCCGTGTCGATGTAGAGCGCGTGGGCCCCGTTCTCTCGGGCCTCCTGCTCCGCGAAGGCCATCATCTGCGACCCGATGCTCATCCTGCGGAACTCCGGCGCTACCGCAAGGTCGTACACGTCCGCCCGGGTGGAGTCGTAGCCGGTAACGTCGGTGAACCTGACGTGGACGAACCCCGCAGGCTCACCGTCGACCTCCCAAATCTCGGCGACGGTGCGGGGATCCTTCAGTGATTTAGTCAAGCTATTGAGAAACTCTTTGGGCTGCGCCGTCTTCAGCCAGTGGTCCCGATACCTCTCGAAGGTGTTGGTCGACTTCACCCAGGGGCTGGAGCTGAAGTAGTTGGCGTGACTGTGAAGCTCGAAGAGCGTGTCGGTATCGCGCTCAACGTCGACGCGGCGGTGCGTTATCATAGTCCCATCTTACACCCGCGCCCCATGGGAATTTGCAAATATGTAGCCATTGATGAATGTCAAGCAACTGCCCCCTCTCCCGTCGTGGGAGAGGGCTGGGGTGAGGGTGAAGAGTACTGGTACATACCTCTGTCAGCCCGTGCGATTGGGAAGGTCAGGTAAAGAATGGCTATGAGAACGATCAAGTACGACGTGGCGGTGATCGGCGGGGGCATCATCGGCCTCGCGACTGCTATGACGCTCGCGCGTAAACATCCCGATCGCAGGTTCGTCGTGCTGGAGAAAGAGGACGAGATCGCCCGGCACCAGACGGGGCACAACAGCGGCGTCATCCACGCGGGCATCTACTATGCGCCGGGGTCGCAGAAGGCGGGCTTTTGCTACACGGGCAACCTGGAGCTCCGCAAATACTGTGACGAGCGCGGGATCGACTACGAGATGTGCGGGAAGGTGATCGTCGCCACGGACGAGACGGAGGCGCCGCGTCTGCACGACCTGTTCCAGCGCGGCAAGGCGAACGGCGTGGAGCGGCTCGAGCTCATTGGCCGCGAGCGTCTTCGGGAGATCGAGCCTCACGCGGCCGGGGTCGAGGCCATCTGGTCGCCGGAGACGGGCATCGTCGACTACCGGCGTGTCTGTCGGGCCTACGCGACCGACTTCGGCGAGATGGGCGGCGAACTCCGCCTGAACACCCGCGTGGAGCACGTCGCGAGGCGCGGCAACACGATCAACATCGACACCGACAAGGACAGCATCGCGGCGCGAGGCGTCATCAACTGCGCCGGACTTCAGGCCGACATGATCGCCCGCGACATGGGCGAGCGCGTCGGCCTGCGCATCGTCCCCTTTCGCGGGGAGTATTTCTCGCTGAGGCCTGAGAAGGAACGCCTCGTGAATGGGCTGATCTACCCGGTGCCGGACCCGAAGCTGCCGTTCCTCGGCGTGCACTTCACCAAGCGGGTCGACGGCAGCGTGGAGGCGGGGCCGAACGCCGTGCTGTCCCTTGCTCGAGAGGGGTACGGGAAGACATCGTTTCGCGTGGACGAGGCGCTCGACATCGCCACGCATCCGGGGTTCTGGCGCATGTCGATGACCCACTGGATGTCGGGCATGAAGGAGCAGTACCGCTCGATGTTCAAGTCCTCATTCGTCGGCTCGCTGCAGAAGCTCGTGCCGGAGGTGCAGCCGGAGGACGTCTGGCGGCCCAGCGCCGGCGTCCGCGCCCAGGCCATCGACGACAACGGCGGCCTCCTCCAGGACTTCCGAATAGTCCGGGGCGACAGGGCCGTGCACGTCCTCAACGCCCCGTCGCCCGCCGCGACATCCAGCCTCCCCATCAGCCGCCACATCGCCGGCATCGCCTCCGATGCGTTCGAGCTATAGGTCCGTGTCCTCAGCGCGGAATGGGCACAGGAACCGTAGACTCGAACGGCGGGGATTGGTATATTTGAATGACAAGCGGGAGTAACTCAGTCTGGTAGAGTTCCTGCCTTCCAAGCAGGCTGTCGCCGGTTCGAATCCGGTCTCCCGCTCCAAAATTCCCCTGAGCGCGGGTACGAAGCCGCCGAGGCCGTCATGACCGACGGCCTCTTTTCGTGTCCGTCCCCTAATCCGACACCCTGCCTACGCTGGATTCCGGTCGGCCCACCTGAATGCTTGCCTCGCAGACACTTCCCGGAGGGAGGACAGGTAAGTACGATGACCAAGAACCGATCCCAGAGGACCAGCGCAATGCCGAATTTCGATATCACGACGTTGATCGATCACTTCGAGGTACACAACCGCACGGAGGGCAAGTCGCCGAGGACTGTTGAGTGGTACAACGAGGTCCTGAGGCTGTTCCTTGACTGGCTGACAAAGAGTGGTCTCTCAACGAGTCTCGACCAGATTGGTGAACCGGAGGCGCGTAGCTTCGTGCTTCATCTTCAACAGACCCCCAGCCGAACGGGCAAGCCGCTCTCATCACACTCGATATCCAATCGCGTCCGAGCGTTGAGGGCGTTCTTCTCTTGGATTGCGAAGAAGGGATACACCGAGGTACACCTTCTGGAGGATATGCGGCCGCCGAAGACCGTGGGCCGAGTCATAGAACCGCTTAAGGAGTCCGAGGTAAGGGCCATCCTGGGCTCTATCAACACTGCCACTGTGCTGGGAGCTAGAAACGCTGCGCTCGTGTCACTAATGCTCGACACGGGTCTAAGGTTGTCCGAGACGGCAGGCCTAAAGGTCGACGACGTCTACGTGGACGATCGCTATGTCAAGGTGCTAGGGAAGGGTTCGAAAGAGCGGATCGTCGCTTTCGGCGCAGCTTGTCAGAGATCTCTGGTCGGCTACTACATGCACTTCAGGGTGGAGCCCGCCCACGACCGGATAATCAATTTCTTTCTTGGCATTGACGGATACCCTTTGAGCCCCAACGGGATCAAGTCGGTGATGGTGAGACTCGGCAGATCTGCAGGAGTTCCGAGGCTCCACCCTCACCTTCTGCGTCACACGTATGCAACGTCCTTCCTGCTAAACGGTGGAGATGTGTTCTTGCTCAAGCAGAACCTAGGCCACAGTTCTCTCGCTATGGTGGAGAACTACGTGCACATCGCCAGTAGTGTCGCAGCGGTGAGGAGTCAGTCCTTCTCCCCGCTGGATCGACTTAACGTCCCAGTGGATAGACGCTTTAGGCACAGCTTCAGGGAAGGTCGCCGCAAAAATGGGATGAATGGCCGCATCTATCCCAACGTAGGGCGGAAGCGCTCGGCGAATGGCAGGCTATAACAGGCTGCAGAAAAGTGAGATTCGCCGGTTCGGCGCAGCCCAACAGGGGACTATATGCTTGTATACACGACAAGCGCGGCTTTCACCGGCCCCGTCGGGTCGGCCTCCCGTACAGTCCAGGTCGACCCTCTCAGAAGCGTAAGGGTTACGACAGCCAACCCTTGAGCGTTCCCGTGAGTCTGCTTCTCCCACATCCACAACGATGGTCGTATCCCATCCCAAAGAGTCGTTTCCCCGGCAGTCTGGCGGCTCTCGCCCTACAGCACAACTGGCCGGCGTCAGGCGGCGGGGTGAAGTGGCTTTCCCCGCCGCCTAAAGGAAACATATCCGGCAGCCATCAGCAACTCTTCCACGTCGTGGATTCCTACCGAATCCGAGTCATGCACGAGAGCCAGCGCTAGCATCAGCACCACGTCGCGGCTTGGGTTGGCTTTCTCGCCGGTCTCTAGTCTCAGGATGTAAGACTGATCTATCCCGCTGTATTGGGCGACCCGGTACTTGGACTTCTGAGCCCTTTGTCGTAGCATTCTGAACACTTCTGAGAATCTCTTCATGATCACTCCAGATCGTGGGTCAATCTCAAGGCTACCCGGTCCTACCGTCACATTGGCGATACGTACGGCATTGCAGCCTCGAAACACTTGCCCAGATGCGAGTCCATTACAGATGATCCTGCGCTGCTGGGGCGTGTACGAGACCGTGGGGCGGTTCGGCGAGTCTTCCGATCCGTCGAGCCCGATATGATGGTTCTGTCCGCTGGTTTCTTTCATATTGCGTAGTAGAGGCGGCGAGTCGTCGGGCCGCCGTCCTCCCGTTACAGGTCTTGAGATGGGCCGCCGGCACGGACGGAAGGGGCGAGTGCCGGCGGCGTCTATGCCTGTAAGGCCCCGCCGTTGCGGCTGCGCGGGCGGGGCGAGCCGGTCAGTTCTTGAAGAAGGTCATCTGGAACCCGTCGCCCATGAGGATTTGCAAGCCACCGGGTATCCGGCAGGCGAACAGGTAGAGGGAGTGCAGGGCTCCCCCGGAGGGTTCGGTGCCCTTGCGCCACTTGTACATCTGCTTGTAGTCGACGCCGATGGCGGCGGCGAGCCCGCTCCAGGTAAGGCCGCTGGCCTCCTTCAGCCGTTCGAGGCGGTCGGGGAAGTCCTCCGGGAGAAGACTCGCGTAGGACATGCGCTCCACGTGGTCCGTGTCCGGTTCCAGTGTCCCGTTGAGACGGGACGAGTCGTTAGTGTGTGTCGTCATTGCTCACCTCCATTGTGAATAGCTCCTGAAAGTTGTCCACACCGAGGGCCTTTTGCATCCGACGTCGGATGCGTCCCGAGGGCGCTCGCCCCTCGTTGACCAGCATGGAGAGGTATCCGGGGCTTATCCCGACCTCCCTGGCGAGCCAGTTCTGGGAGCGGTTCAGAAGGTTGAGCCGCCTCCAGAGGGCCGCCGCATCCAGCCGGACAACGGTTCGTCCTGCACGCCTCGGGCGTCCCTTCGCTTCGTTGGCGTCTCGCGAACGCATGGCTTTTCGATCTCCTGCACTAGATTTAGACGGGAGCGGCCGGGCGGTTCACGCTCCCGTTGTTCATTCGTCGTTCACCGGGGCGGCAGGGCCTGGGGCGACTCCCACTCCGTGGGCGTGCGCCAGGCGCCCCCCAGGGGCCCCAGGGCGTCAATTGCCTCCCTGTGGGAGACCCACAGGGGGACCGTGACCTGCTCGGCCCGCATCTCCTCCCGCGCCACGCGCAGGAAGTGGGTTTGGGCGATCTCGTCGTCGAAGACGACCAGGACCGAGGGCCTGACTCCGTGGTCGTCGATGGGCCTGTGAGATGAGTAGTACCGCAGATAGGGCGCGAGCCTTGTCGACATGGTGGAGGGCCGCACGGCGCGGCGCTCCCACTCCAAGAAGAAGGCCCATGGGATCCCGTCCTTTCGCAGGACGCCGAAGGCGTCTGGGTTGACGGCGCGCATCCGGTCGTCGTGCCTGAAGTGGCGGGACGCCCTCCGGGGCGGGTCGATCTGGACGATCTCCCACCCCAGCAGGGGGGCCTGCGCGGTGAGGGCGGCCAGGAAGCCGTGGACGGCGGCGGTGTGTTCGATGTTCCTGAGCAACTGGCGGCCCCCTCTACCCGTGACGTTGCGCCACTCGAACGCGCCTTCGGGGTCTTCAAGGGCAATGCTCCACCGCCTCTTCGCCACGCCGACCGAGGTGCGGTCCCGGCGCGCGAGCAGGGAGAGTCCCCGGTCGGTGAGGGCCAGTCGGCGGCCCGCGTGCCGGAGGCGGGCCGCGAGGCCGAACCCCTCCAGGGGGTTGACCAGCTGGGAGGCCCTCTGGGGTGAGACGCCCATGAGTCCGGCGAGTTCCCTGAGGGCGATCCAGGGCCAGTCCGAGATCAGGTCGAGGGCGCGCTTCTCGGCGGGCTTCAGAAAGACGGGAAGCAGGTGGTCGGCAATGTCCGACGCCGCCCCCCTGTCGGGGATGTCGTCGGGCGCCGAGGCGCGCTGGGGCTCCTCCTCTTCGGGAAGCCTTCCGCCGGATTCGGCCCGGTCGAGGACGTGGCGCAGGTCGACGGCGGCGCTCACCCTGGTCGGGCTCCATATCCGGTCGTCCGCTCCTGCCAGGACCGCCTCTCGCTCCAGGGCGAAGAGGACCGGCACATCGGTGGTCGAGAGCAGCCTTCGGGTGTGCCTGAGCCGCACGTCGTCGGCCATGAGGACGAGGACGGTCCCGGGCATCGGCCCGTCGCGCAGCCGCCAGAGCCGCTTGGCAAAGCCCGACCGGTCGGCGGTGAGCCCCTGCCTGACGATCCCGACGGTCTTCCCGTCGGGCAGCATCATGGCGGCGTCGAGGGGCATGGCGCGGTACCAGCGGAACCGTATCGGGTACGCGATGCCGGAGAGGACGGAGGCCAGGTGATATATGGCTGCCAGGGCGTCGAGGCGCTCCATCAGGCTGCGCCGCCACTGCGCGGAGAGGGGATGGTCGCGCAGAAGACCCTCAAGGGGCCTGTCCTCTTCGTCTGCTAGCCTGCTCAGGCCTGCGGCGGTGAGATGGAACCTCCGCGCCTGGGGAAGCGGGTCCGCGGCGTGGAGGACCGAGGCGCAGAACCCCCCGGTCTCCAGCCTCTGCACGGCCTCGTAGACCGCGGCCCTCGACCAGCCCGACACGGCGACCATCTCCTGGCGGTCGAGGAAGGGCATCGAGGCGAGGGCGCGGAGCAGGTCCGGTTCGCATCCTTCGGGTCTCATGCTTCGGCCTCCTTGTCCATTTCCTCCGCAACGGCCTTGCCCGCCTCATCCTCTCCGGCATCCGCAGCGGCCGCCTTGCGCTTACCGGCCTGATTCCTGCGTTCCGGGTCCTGCCCCGCCTCCCCTTCCTCCTCCTGTGCGCGTCCCCTTTCGAGGTCTTCCATGCCCTTGCGGAACTTGCCCACCTTCCTGTGGCCGTCGGCGTCGGCGTAGTCCGCCTGCCGGGCCGATACGGTGTATGCGGATGTCGCCTCGCGGATGCGAGCGGCCGTCTCCGGGTCTCCCGGCTCCGGCTTTCTGACCATCATCGAGAAGGCGGGCATCCGCTCCGTCCCGACGGTGGCGCGGACGTAGCAGTGGTGCACGGGCAGCGACGTGATGTCGTCCTCGGTCATTCGGTCCTTGCCCAGCTCCCACACCAGCGTCCTGGCGTCGTTGCCGGCCACCTGGAAGACGGCGAGGCATCCGACGTTGGCGAGCAGGGTGTCCCGCATGGTGCGGGACAGGTCGTCGAGCTTGGCGAGGCTCTGGGTTGCGAGGACGAATGACGCCCCGAACTTGCCCAGTTCCGAGAGCATCGACTCGTAGTCCACTCCGGGCATCGACTGCATCTCGTCGACGACGACCAGCGCGCCCCGCCTCCTGTGCAGCGGAAGGCTGCCCTGCTCCCGTATCACGGCGTCCACCAGGTTGAGCAGGGACGCGCCCACCAGGGCGGCCACGTCCCTGCCGACCGTCCCCTGGGAGGTCGAGACGAGCAGCACGCCGCCCTCGTGGACGGTGCGGCGCAGGTCGATGGTGGAGCGGCGCTGGCCCAGGATGGCCCGCGCCCGCTTGGAGGATGCGTAGTAGGAGAGGCGGGTCTGGACCGGGGCAAGGGCCTCGGCGCGGTACTGGGGGTTCCACCTGCCGTAGTCCCTGGCCCACCACTCAAGCAGGTAGGGGTCGGAGACCCTCTTCAGCACGTCCTTGCGGAACTTCTCCTCCGACAGGAGCTTCAGTCCGTCGAGGATGGTGTACTGCTCCCCTTCCTCCATCTGTTCGTTTGCCTCGTGGAGGGTCTTGACGGTCTGTTCGAGGATCGACTGCATCCTCGGCCCCCACTGGTCCCACAGGCCCTTCGCCACGCGCACCACCGAGTCGGCGGTGCGGTCGCGGTCGGAGAAGATGCGGGTGTCCAGCAGGTTGATGCCGGGTGAGCGGGTCTCGTCGGACAGGTCTATGAGGCGCACCCGGTCTATGAGCGACTCGGGGACGTGTTCGAGGATGCCGGCCACGAGGTCGGTGTGGGGGTCTATGACGACGATGGCGTCCGGGTCCCTGCCCTCGGCCTTCTCCCTCAACTTGTGCGTGACGAGGTGGTGCATGAGGGTGGACTTGCCCATGCGCGTCCTCGCGACGTAGAGGTGGTGACGCCGGAGCAGGTCGTCGGGGAAGCGGATCTCCCTCTTGGCTCCTGCGGTGGTGTCGCCCACCAGCGCGCCGCCCCTGACCCCTTTGGCCGAGGGGGAGAGCGCCCGTGCGCCCGACCGCTCCACCAGGGGCGTCTCGTCTCCCGCTCCCGGCGGGTGCCAGAGGCAGGCCACCTCTCGGACGCCGAGCACGCTGCGCCTGCCGAACAGGCCGGGGCCGGGCGGGTGCAGCGTCGAAGGATCGGGCAGGACGGGCCGCACGTGGCTCACCTTGAAGCGGGCGCCTGCGGGGTTGTCGTAGTGGCGGTAGGCGGCGGCCACCGGGCCGAGAAGCTCCCCGGCGCGCTGCTGCCCCGTGTCGGCGGGCAGGACTGCGACGACCTGAAGCTCGGCGTCGAAGGCGATGCGGGAGACCTTCTCCCGTATCAGGATGGGGTCCTCGACGCGGTTGCGGGACCTCTTCCACCTCCACCATGCCCAGCCGCCTGCGGCCAGCCCCAGAGCCGTGCCGGTCCCCAGGAGCGCCGCCTTCCATATCTCCCCGTCCTGCACCCACAGGTAGCCCTTGAGGGCGGCGAGCGCGGCGATGCCCAGCACGGCCATCGTCACGCCGTCCAGCTGCAGGGGCTTGGTCTGGTAGGTGTAGGCGGGTTCGCTCTGCTCCATGCCGGGCCGCTTGTGGGCCTTTTCGAGATGGGCCTGTGACCAGTCGGGTCCGAGGGAGCGCAGCATCAGCCGCGTCACCACGCGCTCACCCTCGTAGAGGGCGGACAGGGCGCCCATCAGGGCTATCAGGGGATCGGAGCCTGGGTCGAGCAGGTCGTCGTCCCGGAAGGTGCGCAGGGGCACGTACTCGGGGCCGTCGGCCCGCAGCGTGATCGACCACGCCTGCTCGCCCTCGTCGAGGCGCAGCGGGTCGTCATCGGGGTCAACCTTCTGGATGCGTGCCTGGGGGTAGTGGGCCGAGAGTTGCCCGCGCACCACCCGGTCGTCGAGGCAGCGGGCCATCAGGGTCACACCGTCCATGTCCCCGGCAAGCTCCAGGGAGAAGGGCTCCGGCACCGCAATGGACTGGAGCAGATTCTCGACGCCCAGCAGGGTGCGCTCACCGGAGCGGGGAGGTGTCACCGCCAGCAGTACAGGGTCTTTCTTTCCGCTATCGGTTCCGAACAGGATTTCCTTCGGGTTCAGCTTCATGGGCTGTAGTCCTTTCCCTAGCGGCGTCCGGGCCGCCACTCAATTACTGCCGTCTCCTCCGGGGTGGCCTCGATGCGCACGGGGAAGCGGTTGCCTCTGGTGAGCAGGAGGCCGTCTCCACGCGGGCACGACAGAAGCCATCGTTGGAGGTCTTCAGGCAGGTCGAAGGCGTCGCCCACGGCGCTCACGGCGGCGGCGTCCTGCTGGAGCAGGAGCTTGAAGGCGGCGTTCTGCAGGAGGGCGCGGCCGGAGTGGCCGGTGATGGTTCGTGAAGAATCCTCGGACAGAAGGTCCTGTACGTCCTGGGTGATGAACTGGAGGCCGAGCCGGTGCTTGCGTGCCCTCTTTGCCACGGAAACGAGGAAGGCCGCTCCCTCCGGGTGCTGCATGATGCTCCACACCTCGTCCACGACCAGCAGGCGGGGCTTGGGGTCCTGGGCCGCTGCCGCCCACACCGTCTCGGTGCAGACCATCGCAGCGGCGGGCCGGAGCTCCGGCTCCAGCAGCCGCAGGTCGAAGACGGTGACGAGGGCCTCGTTGCCGAGCAGGTCGTCGCCCTCGTCGGAGAGCAGGTGGCGCAGGCTGCCGGTGGCGAAGGGCCTCAGGAGGCGGGCCAGACCGGGGTCTCCCGCCTCGTCCTCCTGCAGGAATGTGTAGAAGTCCCTGAAGCCGGTGCGCTCCCTGGGCCGGGCGTAGTAGCCCGCCAGGGCGTGGTCGAGGGAGGCGCGGCGGTCGGCGCTCAGCCGCTCGCCCACCATCACCTCAATGAGGCGGCGAAGGCTGCCGATGCGCTGGAGCATCTCCTCGGAGTCTCCCTTGTCTATGACGAAGGGGTTCATGCCCTGCCCCGGCACGCCGGGGGAGAGAACGCGCCCGCCCGCTGCGCGTGCCATGTCCGCGTACTCGCCCTCCGGGTCGATGACGTAGGCGGTCACGCCCCGGCACAGGCCCCGCAACACGCCGAGCTTGGTAGCGAAAGACTTGCCGCTGCCCGACCGTGCGAGGACGGCCGTGTTCGCGTTGAGGTGGGTGCCGTCCCAGGGGTCGTAGACCACAGGGGAGCAGGCACGCATGTCGATGCCGTAGAGAGTCCCGCTCCTGGTGTCCAGGTCCGGCGGCGAGAAGGGGAAGAGCCGCGCAATGCTGGACGTGTCGAGACTGCGCCACTCGGCGACGGCGTTCAGGGCCAGGGGCAAAGTGGAGAGAAGTCCCTCCCTCTGCCTGAACGCCATGTTGTCGAGCTTGCCCAGGGTGGCGGCGAAGTGGCCCTTCGCCCGTTGGGTCATCTCCTTGAGGGAGTCCTCGTCCTTCGCGTGCAGGGTCACCGACAGCGAAGAGTGGAAGAGCCGCTCGCGTCCCCGCTGCACCTCGTCTCGAAGCCGCGTGATGTCCTCCAGGGCGATCTCGGCCTCGGGCGACATGGTGCGTCCCCGTTTCAGCGACAGGCTCTGTGCCGACTCGAACCTGACCTTCTGCCACTCAAGGGTCCTGGCGGCCTGCTCTGCCGGTATCGGCCCCAGATGGATAGAGAGGTCCATCGGCGCTCCGGCGGCCATCAGCCCCTGCAGGAATCCGGGGGCCAGCGACCGGGGCCACTTGCCCAGGTGCAGCGAGCGCACGAGGCCCCCGCCGATGCGCATGTCGCGCCGGTTGTTCTCCACCTCGACCTGTTCGTCCTCGTCGAACTCGGCGGGTGAGCCGCCGAGCGCGGCCGACACGAAGAGCATTCGAAGCTGGCGGCCTCTCAGCGGGTGTACGGACAGACCGCCCCGCGCCAGCAGGCCCCGAAGCTCGTCGATGCGCCCGAACTCGCAGACGGCGTAGAAGCGCCGGTCGAGGATGCCGTCCCGGGTCTCAAGGTCGGTGAGCAGCCCGTGAAGCGACTCGGAGGCGGCCCTCGTCTGCGGGGGCAGGTTCCGCGGTTGGGCCTCTTCGAGGTTCGCCAGCAGGCCGCCCAGGCGCGGCGGGTGCTGCCTGATGAGCAGCTGGAATGGAAATTCGCAGGCGTTGAGCGCGCCCGCGAAGGCTCCGAGCTTCGGCTCGTCGATCTCAAGGCCCGTCACCTCGCAGACACCGAGCTTCACCCCGTCCATGCGCACGGGCCCGTCCTCTTCGAGGTGCGACAGCATGAAGAACAGGGGCAGGTCCGGAGGCGGCTGGGGGACGCCGGCCACCTGGATCTCGCTGGACTCGGCCGTCGGTGACCCCGCTTCCGGCTTTCCCTTCAGAGCGGCAATCCTGCGCCGGAGGTCATCCGCTTGTCGCCTGGCAAGTTCGAGTAGCTTTCTCAACGCTGTCTTCTCCTCTGCTCTAGGGGGATGGGAAGGATGGGACGACGCCGCTGCTCAGCAGCGCTGCGACGCCCTTGGCCGAGAGCACCAGTACGAGGCCGACCACCGCCATGACGACGGCGGTCCTGGCGCGTCCCCCACCGCGCTCCTCGCCTCCCTCGGCCATCAGGAGGAAGCCCGCCCAGACGATGGCGAACAGGCAGAGGCCGGAGCCGGCGTAGGCCATCGCCGTGAGCGCCCTGTCGAAGGCTTCGAGCATCGCTCGCTCCTCCGCCGGGGCCGCACCGATCGTCGCCAGTGCGACCCCGGCCAGACGCGTCGCCGTCCATGCGCGCCTCACCAGGGCCACTCCCATCCAAGGATTCGGAACCATTCGCTTAGGTCGCCGCCCGCGGGTGACTGATCGGCGGGCGGGTCGACGGGCTCCAGCTCTGGCAGTACCAGAACCGCGAACGGGTCGTCGGCCCCGACTGCGGACGCCAGCGAGAGGCTTTCTTCCCTGGGCTTGACGATGGGCTCTCGCACCACCGTCTCGGACTCGACGCGCTCCGGGTGGACGATGGTGAGGGTCACGTCCCGGCGGACCGTCTTGCTGGGGATCGACAGGGTGGCTGAGACGACGTGCTCCGTCGTCGTTCCGTCGTCGTGGGCTACCTTGACCGTCTTGCTGACGGTCCTGGTCGTTCCCGGCCTCAGCAGGCTCACCGTCTTTGTCCGGTACTCGGTCCGCTCCGGTTGGTGGGTGAGCTGCGTCAGCGGCGGGACCGGAATGCGGAGGCTTGCCTCCACTTGCACGTCGACGGTCACACCGTGGATGGCCTCGCCCTCGCCGACGGACAGGCTGAAGCGGGTCACGTCGTCGGGGACGAACGGCACGCTCACGCGCGACGCGCCCGACGCGGCGGAGACCGTTCCGGTTACGGCCGTCACCTCGGCGTCCATCAGGGTCGTCTCGGTGACCTCGACGTGTCCGGCCACGGTCTGAAGCTCGACCGGCTCCTCGACGAGGGCAACGCAATCGGACTCGATGACGCCGCTGACTTCTCCGGGAGTCCAGCCCAGTGAGACGACGCGCACGACGCAGAGCTCCCCCTCTGCGACTGGCAGGGGCAAGGGAAGCTGTGCTTCCTTGACGGTGACCGCCCCGGCCTGTCCGAGGCCGTCCTCCCAAGAAAAGGTGAAGGAAGGCCTTGGTCCGTGCAGAGGGAGCGAGTAGTCGATGCTCTCCCCCTCGGCCAGCCGGGCCGACCCCCAGAAGCGAAGCCAGTCGCCATCCGGCCCGCCGAATGCCCGCACCCGGATGTCCAGGCCGGTCGCGGCCCTCAGGGTGACGGCGGCGCGGTCGGCGGTTGCCGTCAGCCCCTCGACGAATATCCTCCGTCCGGGCACCGGCTCGGTCAGCTCGAAGTCGATCTCGTCCCTCCAGTGATCGTCGGCCAGGACGGCCTGGGGGACGGTCGCCACCGCCGCCGCAAGGACGACGACGACGGCGACCGAAAGGAAACCCTTGCGGGGCTTCCACCGCCTGCTCTGTAGCGTCTCGGCACTGTGGCCGGGTCTCTGCCGGTGTCCTCCGCTCTTACGGCGCTTGCCGAACCAGCCGTGAGGACGGAAGGGCCTCCGCCCGTTGCGGCGCTCCTTCGTCTTGCGTTTCCTCTTGCTCCTCAGCCTGCGGAGGGCGCGCTTCGACCTCCTCGCCATCAGCCGTAGGGGACCTGCCCCGCTCCGCACCGGCTGCACGGGCGCGGGCGGCTCTCTGCGCACCAGCTGGGACACCGTCCCTGCGTGGACCCGTGCCCCAAGCCGGTACTTCAGCAGGTCGGCGGCCACCAGGGGCAGCCGACGACCACCTATCTTTCCCACGACCGCGGCGACGCCGACCAGTCCGAAGATCACGGCCAGGGCCATGCGTACCTCGGAGGGTCCGACCGGAGCGTAGCGGTATGAGCCGTAGGACAGCGCGCACACCGCGGTGATCGCCACGATCTGCGGGAAGGTCAGCCCCAGTAGCACCTTGTCCTCGGCTTGAACGTGGGTTGGAACCTCGTGTTCTCTCATGGTTTTCCTCTCTCTCGTCCGCCTAGATGTCGGGCGTGGGAATGGGAGCGGGCGTGGCCGGCTCTGGCAACTGGACGTCCACCACCGGGTTTACGACGGCGTTCATCACCAGCTCCACGACGCCGTAGGCGACGAGGGCGAGGACGATGCCCGCCAGAGCGGTCATCATCGCGCTCTTTCCCCGCTCCATCTGGTGCGGCGCTCCACTGGCGGTCAGGTACAGGTACGCGCCGTATATGAAGAAACCGACGCCCACCGCGCCGACTATGCCCAGCAGGATGCCCACCAGGTTGGAAATGGTCTGTGTAAGATCTTCCATTTGTTTCTCTCCTCTCTGTCCGGGCCTCTTGCCCGTCTCTACCGTCGGGGTCGCTACGCTCCGTTACCTGCACATCTCTGCTCCTCCGGTTCGGTATTGGTCGGCGCGGTCACTCGTCCGCGCCCGGTGGTTTGTCCTCGTTGACGGGGCTACTCGCCGCTGCTCCGGGGGGCTCCGCCGCCGCTGCCTCCGGCCGACGGGGTTGCCAGCGAGGCCGCTGAGCTCAGGCCGCTCGCGGCGGCCGACACGCCCGCGCTCGCCGCCATCGCACCCACCGCCATCCCTCCCGGCCCTCCTGCGGCCCCCGCGATGAGACCGATGGTCTTCGCGGAGCGCACCATCGTTCCGGGCAGGTTCATGCCGAAGTAGAGCGTGCTGAGCCAGGCGTCGAACGTCCCGGCGTTGCCCAACATCGACGGCACCTTGGTCGCCATGTAGACGAAGGCCAGGGACATGAGCAGCTTCCAGATCAGGTCCTGCACAGGCTCGAAGGCGGATATCTCCGCGAACTCCTTGAGGAACCCGAAGCCCAGGGCCAGGGCGATCAACTGCACCGCCTGCTGGAAGACCGTCGTCATGAACAGCCGGAGCCAGTGGCGGCCCCAGCCCGCCGTGTGGGGCAGTATCCACAGCCCCAGCGCGATGGGGGCCAGGGCCAGCAGGATGTCGATGAGGGCAAGACGAAGCACCATCTGCACGATGACGTAGAGGACGAAGAACCCGTAGACCAGGTAGAGCAGGGCAAGCAGCTGCGCCATGCCCACGCTTCCGGCCTGCACGGCGGTGAGGAAGGTGTTCAACGGAGCCCTGAGCAGGTCTCCGGGGTTGACGTTCAGGGAGGCGGCTATGAAGCCGGAGACCGCGTCGGCCACGTCGAGGACCAGGGCGCACCACCACAGGGACGAGGCGGCGGCCACGAGGCCCAGGACGAGGCGGGGGACCATCTCCCGCCATGCCGCCTGCTGGCGGCCCAGGTGCTCGGCCATGATGAGGCTCAGCCCCATCCAGCCGAGGATGACCACGAGGGCGCCGGAGGTTATGGCCCACACGACCATCCATGCCTGCTGCACCATCCAGTGGCCGTAGGTGAGATCGGGAGGCGTGCCGGTGAGGATGTCGCTCATGGCCGGCCTCCCCCGCAGTTGTCGGCGTCCTGGCCCGACGCCCGCTCCACGACGCCGCAGAGCGTCCCGTGCACCCCCTCGATCACCCAGCCGGCGAGGGCCTTCGCCCAGCGCGCGGGGCTGAGGGCGGCCAGAATCCTGTCCCAAATCTTGCTCGGCTCGTAGATGGGGACGACGGCGTGGAAGGCATCTCTCTCGCCGTCCTCGGCGACGACCAGCATCGCCAGCAGGTAGGCACGGTCGGGGTCGAGCTCGGGCTGCTCGTTGAGAGCGGGGTAATGGAAGCTGTACTCCCAGCCGTCGCTCAGTCGCTTCTCGCCGCCGATCACCCGGTACATGGCGCTTATCCACTCGCCGGTGTCGGCGTCCCGGACGGCGTAGAAGAGGTCCGCAATCTCTCGGTCGAAGACGGGGCGGGCGACGAACTCGCCCTTCTTCTTGCGCTCGACGAAGTCCCGGTCGGCGTTGACGAGGACGATGCCGTCAGGCGGGGCCTGGGCGTGGGCGATTCCGCTGGACGGGACCGCCACCAGCGCCGCCAGAAGCAGCGCGGTGACCAAGGCCGGAAGCCGCCTTGCCGACCGGAGTTTCGATTTCAGCGCCAAGTGGTTCACCTCTCTGCGGTTTGCTGCGGTTCATGGGGTCGCAACGCTCTCCATAGAGTGTGAACAAGCGAATTACGGGTGAAAACTACCTGAAAGGTGCATCATTTGATGCACCTTATAAGGCCATTGGAAAAAGCCGTCTCACATGCAGTAATGGGGGTGTACAGGAGTTTGACTTTGGTTGCGAAGTGGCAAGTCGGGTCGTGGGCAAGCTGAAACAGGGGTGAATCACCCCCTACAGGACGTAACCAGTGAACACTTTGTTGAAAGGCTGGGTTCCGGCTCCTGACGCTGAAACGCACTGGATGTGGGGGTGCAAACATGCGGTCAGAGCAGGGGCTGCGTTGGAAAACAGGGCGCGAAATGCGATGGATGTGCCGGTGCATGACGTCGGACGGCGACGGAGGCGGAGACCGGTCCAAAGCTGAGGCTCATTTTGAGAAGGAGGAGAATCGATGAAAACGACCGAACACGGCATCGAAGACAGCAAGGATGTGGAGAACATCTACCACATGCGGCTCATGGCGCTGCTGCAAGAGCTGGTGCGGGAGCGTGGTTACAAGGGCGCTGCGCGGGTGCTGGAGATCGACCCGCAGACGGTGACGGAGAGCGCGAAGACGGGGAGGCTGTCCCGCCGGGTGCGCGACGCGCTGGAGCGGGCGTTGCAGGAGGGCATCGGCTCGGCTGCAGAGAGGCAGCGCAGGCGCAACGAGCAGGTCGAAGGGCGGGTTGAGAAGTTGGAGGGCGAGGTCGAGACGCTGGGCAAGGAGGTGCGAAGGCGGCTGTCGGCCGTCGAGGGCGAGGTAGCGGCCTTGCGTCGTGACGACCCACAGGGCGCCGGGGAGCCCGTGACCGGGCAGGTCGGCGCCGGTCCCTCGCAGAAGGACGGCAGTGCGTCAGGCCAGGGCAGAAAACCCCCGTCGAAGCCGTCCATGCGGCGGGAGTACCCCGAACTTGCGACCAGGGAGCCTGCCCCTGACGACGAGGAGATATTCGGCGACGCCTTCCCGCTGATCGTCGAGTGGCGGGAGCTGAAGGACTCGCATCCCAACGAGGGCAGGGGCCTTGAGTGGCTGGCGGCCCAGGAGCGCCTCTTGGAGGTCGAGCTGGCGTTGCTCGAAGAGCACGGGATGACGCTACCGCCGGAGAGGCAGCCGCTGCGCGGCCTCGACCGGAGCGGGCAGATCAGCTGGCGCAGGACCGCGCTCTACGACACGCGGAGAGCGCGGGCGATGCGTGAGCTTCTGCGGAAAGTACGGCGCGTCGTTACGCTGGGACTCTGGTGGAAGTAACCGGCGGGCCAGTGCCTCGCATTGCCGGCGGAATATATGAACTTTTGTTGAAGTTTTCTGTAACTAAAGTGAACGATTTGGGCGGTTGGACGCCAAAAGTATTCACATCGGGTTCCGGCTGCGGTAATAATGGTTGCACTGTTTGGCTTTCTCCAAGGTTTCCGACCATAGAAACCTGGGTGCGTGATCCCTGTTGCACGGGTTGACCTTAGAGTCGCTCACGAGGGAATGCTGCCACTGCGGAGTTTGACGTTGGTCCTTCGCAAGCAGCGCGGGCCGAATGGACGGAGTTGACACTGGTCCTTCGTCCTCGGCTCAGTCCGGCGGTTGAAGTTTGACGTTGGTCCTTCACCCGCTGGGCACTGGTCTGGCGGCTGGAGTTGATCGCTCCTTCCGCTGGATTCTGGGGACGGAGCGTGTCATGCGTTTCGTTCTCAACTGGTCGGTCTGAGTGCGTCTGTCGCTCCGACCGGCTCCTCATGCCTGCGGCATGGCTGACCCACAGCCGTCCCGCAGCTTCGACACGCGCCGGTCTGCCGATGTAAGCAGGCTGGCCGCTTCACGTCTTGCAGCTTCCCACCAGGTCGCTTTCCATCCTGGGCCGAGCTGCGTCTTCTCTCACCCACTCCGTCTTCCGCGTTCGACTTCCGACCGTGGGCGGAGTGCGTCTTGGGCAATCGGACACGGCATCACGGAGTCAATGGCACACAGCAAGGAGGTGCGAAAGCATGGACGAATCACGGACACAGGCAAACGAACAAGGAGGACATGACATGACGGAGCAGTACGTGGGACCGAACGCGATGCGGATTGCGAACCTGCTGCCGCACCGGGTGAGCTTCGAGCGGGGCTGGTTCTGGACGACGACGGCCATCTGTCACGGCGGCAAGTCGGACGGGCTGGCGTTCAGGCAGCGACCGGACGGCAACGGCATCGACATCAGGTGCCACACCGGGGGGTGCTCCAGCGGCGTGGTCATAACCGAGCTTGAGGCTCTCATCGCGCTGCCCATCTGGACGGCGTACGAGCCAGTGAGCGACGTGGCGGTCAAGGCCCCAGAGAAGCGGCCCTGGTGGAAGCGGGTCGTCGTGCCTGCGGTGGTCGCGCTGGTTGTCGCGGCGCCGCTGATGCTCGGCTTGGGGGCGGAGGCGATGGTCCTCAACCTCGTCGGGCTGGGGATCGGCGCACTATTACTGAGGCGGTTCCTCGTGCGGCTCACGGTGCGGAGATTCAGACGCTGACGGCCAGGGCTCCGGCCCTCTCACAACCCATTCAAACGCAAGGGTCGTCTCCATCCGGGGGCGGCCCTTCTTCTTTGCCCGCAAGCGGGCGCAACTCGAAGGCAACAAAGCACAGGCACTATGGAGGTGCACGATGACGACGGCAACATTGGTAACTCGGGATCGGACGATGGACAACGTAGTGCGGCCCAGGCGCAGCCTCGAAGAGCTGGTCGACCGGCTCATGGACGCGCTGTTCAGGGAGATGGAGCCGGAGACGGCCGAGCCGAGCGCGGCGCGCTCGATCCACGAGGCGAGGCGGCTTAGGCAGGCGGGTGACATCGACGGTGCGCTTGCGGTCCTCGCCGGCGCGGACACGGCAGAGGCGGAGCCGCATCATGCGAGGTGGGCCTTCGCCGAGTGGAAGCAGATGGTGAAGCGGCGGTTCGGCGACCGGGACGCGGTGGTCTACAGCCAGGGCACGGGCAGGGCCGCTGCCCTGGTTCCCAACGGCGACGGCTCGTTGGAGGTCGCGGCGGTCCTGGGTATGCGGTGGAAGCCCGGCAAGGTCTTCTCAGGGCGCAGCCTCCGGGGCCTGCGGCCCCTGTGCGGAGGTGCGTGATGGTCGTCACCAGCGCTCCGGTTGACATCCCCGCGCTGAAGGCTCGCCATCCGCTGGGCGACACGGTGGAGGCGGCCGGCGTGAGGCTCAGGGGAAGGGGCAGGGTCCGCCAGGGTGTCTGCCCCTTCCACGACGAGGCGGAGGGCAGCTTTACGGTGTACGGCGACTCGGAGCGGTTCTACTGCTTCGGGTGCGGCGAAGGGGGTGACGTGCTGGACTTCATACAGCGGGCCGAGAACCTCACGCTGCCGGAGGCCATCGCGCGGCTGGGCGGCAGCCCAGGGCTTGCGCCCCGGGCCGCCACTCGTCCAGCCGGAACGCGGCGTCCGCGGTCCGCCGCGCTGCCCCCGAGGGACACCGCCCTGCTGACCGCGGCGTCGCGCTTCTACGCCGGACGGCTCCGGCGTTCTTCAGAAGCGCGGGAGTACCTGGCCTCGCGGGGCGTCGGCCCGGTCGCCGCAGCCCGCCTTGGCCTCGGCTATTCGCCGGGCAGCGGGCTGCGGCAGGCCCTGGAGTCCTGGGGCTTCTCCGAGAAGCGCATCCAGGACTCAGGGCTGTTTATGGAGCGGGGAGCGGAGCGGTTAGCCGGAATGGTCGTCGTTCCCGACGCCTCCGGCGGCCTCGTCCGCTGGCTCGTCGGCAGGGCCGTCGAGCCCGACCTGAAACCCCGGTTCCAGGCCCTCCCCGGCCCCAAGCCGGTGCTCGGCCTTGGGCGTCTCGGACCCGCTCCGCCCAGGGCGGTCGTCGCCGAGGGGGTCTTCGACTGGCTCGCCCTTACCGGATGGGGCCTTCCCGCCGTCGCCGCCCTCGGCACCCAGGGCGTTGAGCGGGTGGCCTCAGCCCTCCGGGGCTGCCCCCGCGTCTTCCTTGCCTTCGACAACGACGACGCGGGCCGCGAGGCGACGGAGCGGCTTCAGACCCTGCTCGGACGCAGGGCCGCCGCCGTCACCCTCCCCCAGGGCGTCGGCGACGTGGCCGAGCTTGCGACTCGCCCACACGGACGGACCGTCCTCCTCCGCCTGCTCTCGCTAGCGGCCCGCTCCGCTCGATAGCCAGCCCGCTCCCCCTGCGGGCTTCCCGCACCCATCCCCACTCTCACCACCTTGGAGGACCTATGCCCAATGCACGACGGGCTTCGCCCGCGCACGGCTTCCCATAAGGGGAATCCGCCCATCGGCCATTCGCTACAGGACACAACACCACGAGAAGGAGACACCAGATGTTCAACAGGAACGGCAACAACGGACACGGCAACGGGACGGGCAACGGCCTCGTCCACGTCAACGGCAACGGGCACAAGCCCGACGCCGCCATCGTCAGCGAGCACGACCTGCTCTGGGACGGGCTCTCGCCCGCCGTCACGCAGGCGCTTGTGAAGCCCATCGACCCCGAGCTGGTCTCCCAGCGCAAGGGGCGCGGCGGCAGGGTATTCGACTACCTCGAAGGCCACGCCGTGATCGACCAGGCAAACCGCATCTTCGGCTACGGAGGATGGGGATACGAGCTGGTCGGCGACGTGACCCTGCGCCAGGTCGAGACGGTCGACCCCCAGACCGGCGAGGTCAAGACCACCATCGGCTACAGCGCCCCGGTGCGCGTCACCGTCGCCGGAGCTCTGCCCCGCACCGACATCGGCGTCCACCCGGTGACAGAGGACAACCTGGACGGCCACGACACAGCGATGAAAGGGGCGGTCACGGACGGCATGAAGCGGGCGTTCCGCAGCTTCGGCGTCCAGTTCGGCAACGGGTTCTACGGCGACCAGGCACCGAGGAGCGCGCCGCAACCGGAGCGGGTCGCCACGCAGGCAAAGGCCAACGGCAAGCCCGCCCAGGCCGTGTCCAATGATCGCAACGAGTCGCAGGTGGAGATGCTGCGCAGGCGGCTCTTCGAGATCGCCTCCGAGCAGGGCCTCGACGAGGACCAGGTGCGGAGCGCCGTGGTTGACCGGATGGGCAAGAGCATCGACGACCTGACGGCCGCCGAGCTCGGACCGCTGGTCGAGGCTGCCGCCAACAAGCTCCGGCAGATTCAGCAGGCCGAGGCCGCCTAGTCCGACGGTCGCATCGGCACACGGAATCGAGCGGGGTTGTCTCCGATGGGGGCAGCCCCGCTGTTTCATCTACAGGATTACAAGGAGGTCTGAAATGACGACGAACGTTACCTACACACCCTGGGGCTGGACGTATGACATTGTGGAGCTTGCCGAGGGAATCTGGAGAGTCTGGACACCCTCACACGCCGGGCTGAAGCTCAGCCGGGAGCGGTGGGACTCCCTTCCCGCCACAGTTCGCGAGACGATGCTCAATCCAGGCTTCGCCGAGGAGGACTGTGAGGAGCCCATAGCGCGGCTGCTGCTGGGCATCGCCGACGACCGGGACAGGGAGATGGCGCTCACAGTAGCGTGCTACTTCGACCGCTACGCTTCCGCGCTGCCGTACCTCCGCCACTACCCGCCGGGCCTCCATTACCACACCATCGCCTACTGGGGCGGCCTGGCTACGGATCCCTTTGAGCGGTTCGACACCCGCGTCGAGGCCGAGTCCTTCGTGGGCGATGCCGAGCTGATCCGAGCCAACGGGAGGATGGAGGCCGTCGAGTGCACCGGCACCCTCCCGCTATGCACGAGGAAGGGAGGCAGGCCATGACCGCAACGACACGGCCCAGGCCCCGCAGCCTTCCCAGCACGACGACCCGGCTGCAGACCGAGATGGGCAACCTTTTCGTCACAGTCGCCGTGGACGAGGGCGGGGAGCCCTTCGAGGTGTTCGGAGCTCTCGGCAAGGGCGGGTCGTTCCAGCACGGCGTGACCGAGCTGGCCTGCCGCCTGATCTCCCTGCACCTGCGGCGCGGCACGCCCGTCGAGGAAATCGTCGACCAGATACAGGGCATCGCAGAAATGCAGCCCTTCTTCAACCAGTTGGGCGACGGCAGAAGCGTCGCGGTTCTCGGACTCGGCGACGGGATCGCCCACATCCTCAAGGCGCACCTGAAGGCCAGGGAGGAGAGGGAGATTGAAAAGGCGGAGTCGGCGCAAGAATCGGACATGAAGGCGGCCGCATAGAGTCGCCAAGCCAACGGCATCGAGGCGGGGTCGTCTCCTTCGGGGGATGGCCCCGCCTCTCATCTACGGGACTCAGGAGGTAGCGACATGACGACTGAGACCATCGACAGGGCGGAGGTATTCTCCCGTCCTGCGGCGCGATTCGACGCCGACGGCAACATCGAGGTGCGGGCATCAGCGGCCCTAAGCTGCCGCCGCGCCCTCTGGTACGCCGCAACGGAATACCAACCGACGAATCCCCCCAGCGAGGAGTCGCTGACGGCGATGGAGGCGGGCAACGCCCTGGAGCCGGTGGTGGTGCGGGCGATGGAGCGGACGGGCTGGAAGATCGATGCCCCCGATCCCCAGGACCCGCAGCAGGTCACCGTGAGGGTAGGCCCGAACATGCTCGTGACCGGACACCCTGACGGCACGGTGCGGATGCCGGTGGAGGGGGGCGAGGCGGCTGCGCCGCAACTGTTCCTCTTCGACGAGGAACCGGAATCTCCCGCCTACGGCGATCCAATGGTCGTTGAGATCAAGACACGGGGACCTGAGGCGTTCAAGCGCTGGCGGACCCTGGGAGCGGAGCGCAGCCACCCGGCATCGGTGGCCCAGGCCGCCTTCTATTCGCTCGGCGAGTTCGGCGACTTGCGGGACGTGGTGATAGCCACAATGGACACGGGGGCTCGCACCTGGGACTGGGAGCGGATTCCCGCCGGACGGCTGGAGAGGGCCTTGCAGGACGCCTGCGCATGGCTCGGCGAGCTGGCGGCGCACCACGTACGGAAGGGGCCGGACCCCGACGCGCTGCCGGAACGGGACTTCTCCGCAAGCAGCTGGCAGTGCCGGTCCTGCCCGTTCCTGGCGGTCTGCCTGCCGGGAGCAGAGGAACAGGACGAACCTACGGAAACGGAAGAAAGGGAGGTGAGCGACGACGAGGCGCGGGACGCGGTGGCGGCCTACGCAGAGGCTCAGGAATCCATCAAGGAGCCTGAGAAGGCCAAGCGCGCCGCCAGGGACACCCTGAAGGCGTGGATGCGCCGCCAGGGTGACTCCAAGGCGACGGTCGGGGGCCACACGGTCACCCTCGTCAACTCGACCAGGTACTCAGTGAACTACCGAAGGCTCAACGAGGCCCTCGACCCGGAGGTCCGGGCCGAGATCGTCACCGAGAGCGAGTCGGAGTACGTGCGGGTCAGCTAGACGCTTCCCCTGTTGGGAGCGCAGGACGGGGCCGTCTTCCCGTCTATCGGGGAACCGGTTCCGCTCTCATTCAACCGGGCGCGGTAAGACCGCGCTACTACACACACAAGGAGAATCAAAATGGCAAGGACGATCAACAAAGTCGAGCTTTTGGGCAGAGTAGGCACCGACCCGGAGATGAGCTACACGCCTGGCGGTACCGCCGTCACCAAGCTGCGGCTGGCGACCGACCGCTACCGCAAGGAGGGGGATGACGAGACGGATTGGCACAACATCGTGTGCTGGAGCAATACTGCCGAGGCCGTGAACGAGTACGTGGGCAAGGGCCAGCGGGTCTACGTCGCGGGCCGCCTGGTGCAGAACTCGTGGGAGGGAGACGACGGCCAACGCCGCCACCGCACCGAGGTTCACGCCTCCGAGGTCGTCTTCCTCGACTCGCGCAACGGCAATGGTAACGGCGACTCCGGGCAGGCGGAAGACACCTCGCCCTTCTAGCCTGCCGATCCTTCAGCCACGCACCGACGCCCGCCTCAGCCGGGTGCAACTCAACGGGGCCACTTCCCATTAATAGGGGGCGGCCCCGCTTTCGTCTTTCAAGCGGTAGCGAAGGAAGGTGACAACGATGAGCATGACTACGTGGTTAGCAGAGGGAGAACGTGGCCTTTCGTCCGAGGCCATCGCCCTGACAGCCCTCGGTAAACAGCCCACCGGATTCGGGTCGTCGTGGCCTCGCGATCCCGACGATCTGCGAAGATGCCTGCTGCTCTTGGAGCGGGTGCCCAAGACCCTTGAGAACGGTCTCTACGTCCTAGCTGGTCGGTGCCCGAAGTGGGCCGCCCTGCTGCATATCTGGGACCTGCTATCGGAGACGTTGCGCTCCGAGATCGGCGAGACACTCCCACTACGAGGCTCAGCGCCCAAGACCTACGCATTGATGCTGGAAGCGTTGGACTCGGCCAATACGGGGACTGAGTGAGTTCCATCAGGACGCCTGCGAGACCTTTCAACCGCACGTCGACGCCCGCCTCAGCCGGGCGCAACTCAACGTGGCCGCTTCCTCCTACTGGGAGCGGCCACGCTCGTGTCCTAGCCGATAGCGAAGGAGACCCACATGACAAGCAAGAAGAAGTCCCCCAAGGCAACCCCCGCCAACCCTGAAGGACAGGCAGTTCTGGACGCCCTGCGAAGCAACCAGAGCCTGCTGAGAGAACTGGCGGCGCGCTACGAGGTCCCCACCCGGCCGAAGGGCCCGGCGGATCCGCCCTCCATCAACTCCCCCCGCGACGTTTACCGCCTGCTCGGACCGGAGATGTCCGCCCTGGCACAGGAACAACTGCGCGTGCTGCTGCTGGATAGCCAGAGCCGTGTGCTAGGCCAGCGGGTGATCTACCAGGGCACCGTGAGCGCGTGCGGCGTAAGAACCGCCGAGGTGTTCAGGCCTGCTGTGATCGAGGCCGTTCCCTGCGTCATCGTCGTACACAACCACCCGTCGGGCGACCCCACGCCAAGCGGCCCGGACGCGATGATCACGAGACAACTTGTCCAAGCAGGCAACCTGCTCGACATCGAGCTGCTCGACCACGTGGTGATCGGAAGGAATCGGCACGCCAGCCTCAAGGACCGGGGCCTGATGGCGGGCTAGAGGCTCTGCGCACTCCGACGCTCCGCGCGCAATCTGCCGGTTGCGTCGCCTCGGGGAGCACGGAAGAGAAGGGAGGACGCCATGAACGAGCGAAATGCACATATCGATATTCGGAATGCGGTCGTCAAGTGGAAGGTTCCGGGGGCAGGGATGGTGCTCGAAGGCAAGTTCGTAGTCTTGGTCGACAGAGACCCTGACCCGTTTGCCTGCACCGGCTACGGCGGCCCGCCGGAGGGCATGGAGATCCACCTGAGCACGTGTCGGGAGACCTGGGCCACCGTGTGGGCGCTGGAGGGCGACACGCTCGAAGAGGCCAGGCAGTCCCTGGCGGAGTCCCGCTTTCGCGGGGTCGCCTACCACCTGAACGACTGCGAGCTTCTGGACGACCGGCCGCAGGAGGACACGCCCTAGCGCAAGGGAATCGCATCGACCCCTACCGGGGCTTCACGCGGGGGGACACCCTCCCGCGCTTGCATCACCCACACCAAGGAACGAAAGGAGACTGCCCATGTTGCAGACTCACGCCATCGACCCCGAAGACCCCGCATCCAGTGCGGGGCAGGCTCTCTACACCATCTCGGCGGCCGGCTTCTCGGCCACCGCCGACGCCTTCGCCCGCGACGAGGAGACCGACGGCCTCTGGTTCGTCTCGATGGTCGGCTCCCAGACGGCGCTCAAGGCGATCTGGGCATCCCTGCTCAAGCAGCCCCCGGACGTTGCCCACATCATCAGGGGCGCCGACGGAATGGCGCTTCACGGCGGCTACCAGCGCTGCGTGATTCCGTACGAGACCATCGGCACCTGGACGACCAAGATCGCCCGCCTGCCGGCGACCGGCGGCTGGCACGCATTGGTGTACACCAAGACAGCTGAGTACGGCTACGAAAAGGACTCCTTCCTCCTGCTGGCGCAGTCGGAGGAGGAGGCTCCGGCTCTCCATCACCGCTTCCTCGACAAGCGCAGCCCGCTTCCCCTGCACGGCTCCTGGGCCGGATGGCTCTGGGAGCGGGGCCTGAACGAAGAGGAGATCGTTCCGCTTCAGTCCGTGGGCGTCTCGGCCTACAGGTGCTCCCCCAAGGCCAAGAAGCTGCGCGAAGACCTGTCTGACGCCGTGGCGTCGGGCCGGCTGACGCTGCCCCGGGAGGCGTCCGATGGATAGGACGCTAAAGCGGGCCAAGCGCAACAACAAGCGGCGCGGAAAGCGCAACCACGGGGCATGGCAGCGGTTCTCCCCCGACGGGAAGACCTGCCGCTACTGCGAGCACGACGGCTCGCAGCACCTGTGCCGGTCGGGCCAGCCCCACTTCTACCGGCCCGCGACGGAGGCGGAACGGCGCGACCCCACGGTCATGCTCTACCGCCACACCCCCGTATCGAGTACGGGGCAGGCTCTGCCGGACGGCGGCTCGATGCTGGTGCGGCGGATGACCGTAGCTGCCCGCGCCGAGCTGATAACCGCCTTCTGCACGGCCTGCGCGGAGAGCATAGGGACCCACCAGGTCCTGTGCTACCAGCGCAACTTGGCGATAGGCGAGGTGGTCGGCATTGACACCCGCCACAAGGACCTGGCAATCGCCGCCTGAAGGCGGCGGGAAAGGAGAGACGACATGAGACTCGCTGCACAGGCAAAAGGAGGCTACTACCCGACTCCCGAGCGGGTGGTGGACCTGGTCGCCGAGTTGATTCACACCCCCACCGGCTACTACCACCGGGGCCGGGAGACCATCCGCGTCCTCGACCCCTGCTGCGGGGCCGGGGACGCCCTTGAGCGGTTGGCCGAGCGCCTGGACAGGCCCAACGCCCTGTCCATCGAGACCTACGGCGTGGAGCTGCACCGCGACAGGGCCGAGGAGGCCGAGAAGCGGCTCCACCGCACCCTGGCCTCGGACCTGTTCGCCACCTCGATAGCAAACGGGGCCTTCGGACTGCTGCTCTTGAATCCCCCCTACGATTTCGATTCGGAAGACAAGCGGACCGAGCACGCCTTCCTCACGCACACGACGCGCTACCTGGCCGAGAGCGGCCTGCTGGTCTTCATCGTGCCACGGCAGCGCCTCGCGGTCTCGGCCCGCTACCTGTCCACCCACTACGGGCGGATGCGATGCTGGGCCTTCCCAGACCCCGAGCGGGAGGTCTTCGACCAGGTGGTCTTGTTCGGCTATCGCAAGGCCGACCCCGTTCCCGACGCCCCCGCCGAGAGCATGGTGCTGGAGTGGTCGCTGGGCGAGCCGGAGCCCCTGCGCTCCCAGCGCAACTCCTACTCCCATCCGGAGTACACCCCCGCCACGACGCCGAGCGGCGACGTCCTGTTCACCACCCGGACCGTCGATCCCGTCGCTGCGGCGGCTGAGGCCCGCCGGTCGGGGCTGTGGGCCAACACGGAGATAACCGACACGCTCTGGCCCGCCAGGGACAACCGCACCCGGCCGCTGATGCCCCTCAGACGGGGGCACATGGCGATGCTGGTGGCGGCGGGCTTCCTCGACAACCTGGTGCTCGAAGGCGACGACAGGCGCATCCTGGTCAAGGGCCGCACCTCGAAGGAGATGGTGTTGGTCGAGGACGCCCCGGAGAAGGAGATCCACCGCGAGAAGCTGACGACGACCGTGGTGGCCCTCGACCTGGGCGACGGACGCATCGAGGACATCGCCGCCTAGACGACTCACCCGGAGCTCTACCCACGAGGCCCCGTTCATCCCCTACCGGAGACCGGCGGGGCCTCGCTTCGTTTGGACGCAACGGACTACACCCTCATGTAAGGAAAGGAAGGTTGAAGATGCAGACGACCATGACGCTGGAAGCCTGCTGCCGGTGCGGGCAGCCCATCGCCCCCGGCGAGCCGGCCATGCAGACCGCCTCGGTGGACATCATCGGCGGGCGGGCCGTCAGTTCCCCGGTAAAGGCGTACCACCTGAAGGGCCGGTGCTACGACGAGTACAGGGCCGCCGTAGCCGCCCGCAGGGAGGCCCTGAAAGCCGCATAGACGGCTCACGCAGAGCCGCACTCACGAGGCCCTCCAACTGCGCGGGTCCCGCACGTTCAAGCAACCGCCAGGGGACGTTTCCAGGAACCGGTCGCACGGAAACGTCCCCCACCGGGGGGCGTAGTGCGTCCCGGGTCCCGGCGTCGTCCTCCGGCCCACCACGGAAAAGGAGGAAGACTCACATGAACCTCGGAGGTTTCATAGACACGTTCAAGGACGCCATCGCCCGGCGGGTGGTGGAGTCCTACCCGCCGCTCTACCGCCCCTCGGAGAACGGCGGGACGCTCCCCCGCCTGCTCCGCAAGCCCCTGGGAGCGCAGGCCGACGCCATCAAGGGCGCAGCCCTCTCGCTGGAGGCCCACCGGGGCACGACGGTGGTGGGAGAAATGGGCACGGGAAAGACCTTCATCGGCGCGGCGGCGGCGCACATGGCGGGATTCGAGCGCATCCTCGTCATCTGCCCACCCCACCTGGTGCCCAAGTGGAAGCGGGAGATCAAGCAGACGGTGCCAGGCGTCCGCGCCGCCATCGTCGAGTCCATCACCGACCTGGAGCGGCTTCGCCTCTCCGTCGGCTCCGGCCCCCTCTTCGCGGTGATGAGCCGTGAGAAGGCCAAGCTGTCCTACCGCTGGATGCCCGCCGTGATACAGCGGTGGGCGGTATCCAAGGGAAGGCTCCTGCGGGACGAGGAGACGGGGGAGCCCTTCCGCATCCCCTGCTGCCCCGACTGCACGGCGCAGATCGTCGACAAGGACGGGGTGCCGCTGACGTTCGCGGACCTGAACCGCCGCAAGCACACCTGCGCAAACTGCGACGCCCCGCTGTGGCAGGCCGACCGGTCCGGCCCGGCCCGCTATCCGTTGGCCGACTACATCAAGCACAGGATGAAGGGCTTCTTCGACCTGCTGATAGGCGACGAGGTCCATGAGTTCAAGGGGCGAGGGAGCGCCCAGGGCATCGCCGCCGGCATCCTTGCAGACGTGTGCGGCAAGTCCCTCAGCCTGACCGGGACGCTCCTCGGCGGCTACTCCTCGACCATCTTCCACCTGCTCTACCGGTTCTCGCCGGAGATCAGGACGGAGTTCGGGCGCTCCGACGAGCACCGCTGGATACAGCGGTACGGCTTCGAGGAGGTCACCGTCGGCAAGCCCGACGACGACGCGGTGGAGGACGGGCGCAACAGCCGCCGTCGCAGCTACCGCAAGGTCACCAGGGAGAGGCCGGGCCTCGTGCCCAGCGCCCTCTTCCACATCATCGGCAACACGGTGTTCCTGCGCCTGGCGGACGTTGCCTCCGGCCTGCCGGACTACGAGGAGAAGATCCTCGTGTCCTCGATGGACTCGGAGGAGGACGCGACCGGGTACTCCCAGCGCAGCGCCTACAACAAGGTGTTCGAGGAGCTGAAGAAAGAGCTGGCGGCCGCGCTCAAGAGCGGCTCCAAGCGGCTGCTGGCGACCTACCTGCAGACCTTGCTGGCCTACCCGGACGGGTGCACCAGGGGGGAGACGGTCTTCGACCCCCGGACGGGCGACGTCATCGTCCAGGTGCCGCCGTTGTCGGAGGAGAAGCTCTACCCGAAGGAGAAGGCGCTCGTCGACCTGGTGGCCGCCGAGCGGCTGGAGGGACGGCGGGTGCTGGTCTACGTCACCCACACGGGGACGCGTGACATTACCGGGCGGATGGACGACTTCCTCACCCGGCACGGGTTCAGGGTGGCGGTGATGAAGGCCGACGCGGTGGCCCCGCACCGCCGTGAGGCGTGGGTGGCCGACAAGGTGAAAGAGGGCATCGACGTGCTCATCTGCCACCCCAGGCTGGTGCAGACCGGCCTCGACCTGATCGACTTCCCGACGATTTGCTGGGACGAGACAGATTATAGCGTGTACGTGGTCCGGCAGGCGTCGCGGCGGTCGTGGCGCATCGGGCAGACCCGCCCGGTGAAGGTGGTGTTCATGTCCTACCGGAACACGCTCCAGGCCGACGCCCTGAAGCTGGTGGCGAAGAAGATGCAGAGCTCCCTGGCCGTCGAGGGGGAGCTGCCGGAGGACGGGCTGGCCGCCTACGGCGACGATGGCGACGACATGATGATGGCCCTAGCCCGCAGGATCGTCAGCGGCGACGAGGAGGACACCGAGACGATGGAGGAGGTGTTCGCCCAGGCCAGGAACGCCGAGAGCGAGGCCGAGGAGCTGCTGGTGGACGACGGCTGGAAGGTCGTCGAGGTCGAGCCGGAGACCGTCGCAGTGAACGGGAACGGGAATGGCAACGGCCACCACGACGACCTGTTCGGGCCGACGGTCGAGTTCGTCCCGGCCAACGGTCACGCCAACGGCAACGGGCACACGCCCACGCCGGTCAACGGGAACGGAACCAACGGCCACCACGAGGACGAGGCATTGGAGCCGCAACAGTCGCTGTTCTCCTGGGCCGAGTTCATGGCCGAGGAGCCGGTCAAGCCGAAGCGCCGGGGCAACAAGCCGCAGTCCGCGACCCGCTCGATGTTCGAGTGGGCGATGACGCAGGAACAGCAGCGCGAGAAAGAGCCGGTCGGCGCCGGACGCTAGGCCGCAGAGACACGGGAGAGGTCGCCGCGAACGGAGCGGCGGCCTCCCCGCACACGGCAACGAACAAGACTCCAAGGATTGGAAAGGAGAAAGACCAATGGCACGCATCTTCGTTTACGACGACCGCGAATTCCCGGACCCCGACCCCGAGATGAGCGTCGACCAGGTGAAGGCGACTCTCAGCGATTTCTACGGCGAGATCGCCAACGCCTCGGTCAAGGAGACCGCTCGGGGCGAGGACACCATCTACGAGTTCCAGCGGCGGGTGGGCACCAAGGGCGCCTTCGCCTCCGCACGGAGCTAGAGGAGGGCATCCGATGGACACCCGCACCTTTGCAGGTCTGCTGGCGGCCTCGCCGCCGGTGGACCTCAGCATCATCGAGCTCACGGCGGAGCTCACACGGCCCGACGGCGCCCTCGACCTGGACGCCGCGGCCGCACGGCAGAAGGACGTTGAGATGGCCTGCGCCCAGGCGCAGGACTACGCCGCCTCGACGGGGCGGCTGAAGGAGGCGCTGAAATGGCAGCTGCGGCCCCGGCGCTCCTGAGTGGTCTGCCCCAACTCCTCCTGCGGCGTCCGCCGTCGCTGCGGGAACTGGTGACCATCGTCGGGTACGCCGACGACTACGCATGGTTCACGGGGCTGGTGCGCCGCCTCTTCCCCAATGAGGCGGAGACGGCGCTCTCGGCCCCCGACGTGCGCACGAGGGTGGAGCGCTTCGCCAACCTCTTCGGCGAGCGCCACTTCCCCCTATACGCCCCGTTCATCGAGTTCTGGACGGACTCTGATGGGGAGGAACCCCCCTGGAGCTGGATGCGCAGAGGCATCCCCTTCGACCTGATGGGCTTCGGCTACGACGGCCTCCACGAGCTGTGGAACGGCTACCGGGACGGCATATCGGCCCTGCTCCTGCTGGCCAAACCGCCGGACTCCTTCTACGGGGAGTCCAACGAGATACGGGTGGCCTGGCTTGAATCTGCCGCCGAGCGCATCCCGCAAGAGACCCTGGAGCGAATCCCCCAGGGCGGCATATCCGTCGAGGACCTGACGGAGGCGGCGAAGGATACCCGGTTCGAGGGGGCGGCAAAAGCCGCCTCATGGGTCTTCGCCGAGACCGGCAACTTCTTCCTCGATGCCTGTTACGAAGACGGCAACTACGACGGGTTCTGCGACCCCTGGGAGGACGAGATCATCGCCGAGGGCACGGAGGAGTGGCGAAAGGCCAGGGTCCTCATGGACTCGGTGTGCACACTGGCCGACTGGCTGGAGGACGACCTCCCCGGCCGCTTCGCCGAGATGCTGGACTTCGTCCTGCCCCGGCTCCCCGAACAAGAACAGGAGGAAAACGACCATGACGACTGACACAGAAAAGACCGAGTGGTCCCTGCCGGGCCCGGACGATATGCCCAGGGACAAGCTGAACCTCCAGCTGGAGGTGTACGACGAGACGATCCTGCTGCGGGGCTTCGAGGGCGAGTCCGTCTGGGTCAAGACCGTATCGGCGGACGAGATCTCGGGCGTGTTCACCCAGCACCTGGGCTTCTCCTCCGGCCTGCTGCCCCAGGACTCCCTCTGGTGGAATCAGGGCGAGACCGGGCAGGTGGTGGCCCTCTGGAGGCCGCCCCAGGTCTGGCCCGTGGCCCTGCAACGGGAGGCGTTCAAGCCTCCCGCCCGGCTCCGGCTTCCCATGCCGGGGCTGGTCTTCGTCTGCTCGCCGGGCCGCGCGCCCTGGGTCTACGCCGCAACGGAGCGGCCAACCGACGCCGAGCAGCAGCTCTTCCGGATGCCCGCCTTCAACGTCTTCGGCGACGGGCGGGTCTGTCCCGGAAGCCACCGGTTCTCCGAGGAGGTGGGCCTGATACCGGAGTCCTTCTTCCGGTCCTTCTTCTCCCTTACCGGAGATTCAAAGAACCGCTCGAAGAAGCACCCCGACGACCTGCACGCGCTATGGGAGGAGTTGGATGGAAAGACTGAGTACCCGGTTGAGGACCTTGTTCCCCAGTGCACGGTGGCCCAGGTCATTGCGGCCTCCCAGGGGAGACGGGGCTATGGCCACCGCTAGAGACGCACGAGGCCCGGTGGGCTACCTCGTCAATCACAAGGGCGGGCTGACCGGCGCGCACGGTGTCGGCTACGACTACGTTTTCGGATTGGGCGGCGTCTACGTCCAGTCCGAGAGCGCCCACCTGACGGCGCGGGTGCTCGTCTCCCCCTGCAAGGTGCGGGGCCTCGCGCCCGTAACCGAGAAGACGGAGCTAACGAACGGCCCCATCCCGGCCCGGCTCTTCGAAATCGGGCTGCGCTGGTTCAGAGACGAACCCGGCACCGAGCGGTTCTTCGCCGTGCGATGGGACGGGGACGCCTACCGGCTGGTGGTCCCCGAACAGGAAGGGACGGCTTCGTCCCTCAAATACATCCCGCCCGCAGGGGTGGTCGCCGAGTTCCACTCCCACGGAAGCTCCCGCGCCTTCTTCTCGAAGACCGACGACGGCGACGAGCTGGGCTTCCGCGCCTACGGCGTCGTTGGACGCCTCGACAGCCCCGAACCGGAGCTGAGTCTTCGGGTCGGGGTCTACGGCCACTTCGCCCCGGTGGAGTGGTCCCAGGTGTTCGACGGCCCGCCGCCGGGCGTCCGGCTGGTGGGCGAAGAGCCGGATTCAACCAATACAAGAGACAAGGAGGTGATTGAATGCCTTACCACCTGGACAACGCGTTCCTGCTCGACAATCCCTGGATAACGGTGGTCGGCTGCGGTGGGACCGGAGGCTTCGTCGCCGAGGGTCTGTGCAGACTCTTCCAGGGGCGGCAGGCCAGCATCGTCCTGGTCGACCACGACCGGGTGGAGCCCCACAACCTGCTCCGTCAAAACTTCTACAGCGACGACGTGGGCAGGTTCAAGAGCCAGGCCCTCGCCGACCGGCTGGCGAAAGCTTACCGGCGTCCCGTGGGCTACTCCGTCTACCCGTTCCGGGAATACGACGCGCAACCCCACGGGCACGGCTACCCCGGCATCCCCGGCTACGGCGGCAACCTCATCATCGGCTGCGCCGACAACGCCCTAGCACGCAGGGCGATGGCCGAGTGCCTGCCGGGAGACCCGCAACGCTGGCTCATCGACGCGGGCAACGACACCAACTGGGGACAGGTCCTCGTCGGCAACGTCGCCGAGCGGGTGGCCCTGGAGGAACCCTCCTTCACGGGGGAGACCTTCCACCTGGCCCCCGCGCCCACGCTCCAGCGCCCCGACCTGCTGACCGCCGTGTCGACCAGGCCGCCGGACATGGACTGCGCGGCGGCCCTCGACCTGACCGACCAGGACCCCACCATCAACCAGATGATGGCGTCCCTGGTGCTACAGGTGGTCCGCCGCATGGTGGCGGGAACCTGCCCCTTCATGGCCCTCTACCTGGACATGGACCTGGGAACGGTCAGTCCCACCTACGTCACCCCGGAGGCGGTAGAGCGATTGGTGGGGGCCGACTACGACCCGGGAGACCGGGCGAACTGACGCACCGAGGGGCGGTAGCACCTCGGCGATCAGCGCACGCGAACACACTCAGAGAAGGAATAAGGAGAGAAGCGATGTCCGACAAGAACGGAACCACCACGACCCCGCATCAAGTGCGGGGCAAGCTCTGGCAGGACGACCACAGCGGTCTCCGCAGGCACAAGCTGATGACGAAGGAGCTGGGGGACACCATCCCCGCCATCCGCTCCACCGCCAACGTCGAGGACAACGACGACGTGGTGGCCCGCGCGAAGCTGTTTTGCCCCTACAACGGCTGGCGCTGGTACGTGACCGAGTGGGACGCCGAGACCGGCCTCTGCTTCGGCCTTGTCGAGGGGTTCGAGACGGAGGTGGGGTACTTCGAGCTAACCGAGTTGGCGGAAGTCACCGTGTTCGGCAGCGTGCCCGCCATCGAGCGCGACCTCTATTGGGAGCCGAAGACCCTCGGCGAAATCAGGAGGGAGGCGCGGCTGGCCGCCTAGCGGCTGTCTTGCAAGACAGTCGGAGAAGCAACAAGGAAGGGAGAAAGACCATGCCAGACGAAGTTGGAACGGAAGGAAAACGCTCGGACGCTCCGAGCGCAGACGAGAGTCTCTTCGGCGATCCGGGGGAGGACAGGGCTGGCCCGGTCGTTCAGGAGGAAGACTCCAACGATGCGATCCCCGATGAGCCGGACGACGGGAGCGGGGAGACCGCCCAGGACGAACAGGACTCCGGCGACGCCGATGAGCAGGCGGCCGGAGAGGAGACCGCTCCGTCGGAGGACCTGAAGGTGGTCGTGTCCATCAAGGGCGGCAGGGCCACCATCGGCGTGCAGCAGCCCTCTTCGGACCCGCACATCGAGACGTTCGACGACCTGGACGTATCCGGGCTGACGCAGGAGCTCCCGGCGATGGTCGAGAGGGCGAGGGCCAGGTGGGAGGAGACACCCAAGCATCCCGCCTACGCGAGACCCGCTCCCCAGGCCAGGCGCCGGAACTGGCGCGGGCAGGGGCCGGCGCAGGAGGCGTCTACCGAAACGTCGGAGGAGACGCAGGCACAACAGCAGACGCTGAGGCTGTTCTAGGGCAGAAGCCCGCCGTCTCGCTGCCGGGCGCTTGACTGCAACACACAGGGGGAGGCTGTCGTCTATATGGCGGCGGCTTCCCTCTGCTCAGCCATGTATGCGGCCTTTTTTGCGTTTCAGCCGTCTTAGTCGGTGAATATGTGGCCGAGTCCCATGCTGTCGGCCAACGCCATGAGCGCCCTGCGGTGCTGATAGTTGGGCCGGACCTTGCCTTCAGCCCAGCGCCATACGGTGTGGCGATACGTCCCCAGCCGTCGGGCGATCTCCGACCACGACAGGCCCGACTCCACCTGGAAGCGCTTCATCCGCTCCGGGAAGTCGGCAGGGAACTCGTGGGTGTTCCTCTTGTAATTGTTGCGCTGTCTCGGCATCGGTCCTTCCGCAGGACGGCTGCAATCTCCCTCCTACTGCGATGTACGGGGCCGTCCGGAATCCCAGGCGGGACGGTGTGCGGAGCGCAAGCACCCACAGTCAGTCCATCCCGGAGCCCTGGTGGAGGCTGCCGCTCTGCTTGCCGAAGGGCTGCGGCGGCCTCCCCGTTTGTTCATGTATACGGGCTTTTTTGTGTTTCAGGGCAACAGCGCCTCCGTTTACCGGCTGTTATTCGTCCGCGTGGTCGATGATGACAAGTTGGTCGGGGTTCCTCACATCCAAGGCTCGCTCCTACCGTAACCGGTCATACGGCGAGGGACTGCGACTTCCGCCCTTCAGCAGGCAAGGAGTCCCGGGAAGGTCCGCTCCTGCACGCCAGCAGGTCCCGTAACATACCGAACTGTATCGGCTTGCAAAATCCCAGGAGGACTGCCGCCAACCGCTTTCGCTTCACCCACTTGTCGAAGTGTCTAACTGTGCGAATGCCGTCTCGAATCGAGGTCACCCTCAGGATTGGACGGTTGCGTGGTGTATGCCATTCTGATCAGGGCGGCGCGGAAGCCTCTTTGCCCTGGCTTCCCCTTACGGTGCCGTCCGTAGCACATCATGACCCACGCGAAGATGCCGACCAATCCAGCGGCGTACAGGGCAAGGGCCAAGGCCGTAAGCGCGAGGCCCAGAGTGTCCTTGGCTACCAGGTACGTGGTCGTCACTGCCGCAAGGACGACGCCGATGGTTAATGCGCCACCGATTATCGGAATGGCATACTCCGCTAAAAGTCGGGGGTACCTTCGTTTTGCTCTTGGCCGCGAAGTTGGCGATTGACCGGATGTGTGTCATAGTCGTATACCTCCTTGTTGCAATTGCTCCCGCCGCGTCCGACCGGCCCAGGCGTCGTGGTGGACTCTGGGGACATCAATGACCACTACGGTTGCCTCCAGTGACTTTGTTTGCGGGCACTCTTGCGTATCAGCCAAGCCGTCTATTCGGGTCTGCCGCCACAGACCTCCGGCGGCACTATGACGAACAGTCGGCGAAAGTCGTCCACTCCCAAAGCCCGCTGCAACCGTCTCCCGGTGGTTCCTGTCATCAGTCAGGGACACCTTCACCCTGACGGGCTTGCTCTCGTGTGCGTCCAACAGCGTGCAGGTGTCGTTAGTCTCGCCGGGGATGTCCGAATTGTCGGCCAGCCATTGATAGGCGAATACTGCGTTGTTCCTACCGTCCTAATCGTCGATGTCCGCCGCGTCCGTTGTCTGCGGCACGGTCCAGGTGGGCGAGACGCTAATGGTGGGCAGGCCGGTGGCCGGACTGTTGGGCCTTGGGGCAAACACTGCCGTCGGACCGCTGGTGAGCGATTCCGCATTGCCCGCTTCGTCTGGGGAGAGACCCGACCAAGCGCTTTCCACGGTCGGGTCCCTGTTAAGCTTCAACAGTGCCGCTGACGGATTAGTCCCACCCTGAGGCAACCAGACGCGAAAGCATGCCGTGCGCCGTCACATCATCACCGCCATCCACCTGTACTTGGTAGTGATAATGCACGCCGTCAACGACATCGTTGTCCACGTATTGCAAATCGCCGTATCCGGCCGCGATCAACTGCAACGGCTCCAAACCGCCACTGTTCTCTCGCCGGTAGATGCGGTACAGCGTATCTTCACCGTCGCTATCGTCCGGGTGATTCCACTGTAGCTGTATACCGCCATCGACATGCGTAACGGTCAGATTCTTGGGTGCTCCAGGCACATCCCAATCAGTTGTGCTCACATCTGGTTGAAATGAACGTTCACCTACGCCCCAATCATTCCACGCCCGCACCTGATAACTGTATTCGCTGTTGGGCAGGATGCTCCTGTCGATAAACGACGTCGCTGTTGAACCTGTGTTTTCAACCAGCAGGACCCAATCTGGAAAGCCATGGTTAATATCCCACCTCAGTATCTGGTATCCGGTGGCCGGTGAAACTTCGAAGCCATGGTATCCCCTGGTAGGTTCGCTCCATTCCAACAGGACACCGGGGCCTTCCTCGTCTTCAACAAAGGTGGCCCGCGCATCGCCTGGATATGCCAGTCCCAATGAACCTTCGGTATAAACGCTGTCCAGCCTGCCACATTTGTGTTCGGACTTGTCGCTGGAACCTGCACCATTGTAGGCCTGGACGGCCCAGCCAAAATCAGAACCTTCCACCACGTCGTGGTCGTCGAATTCTGTAACGTCGGGGTCGTCAATTTCTGCTACGACTCTATAGCTTCTTTCCATGCGTGAGTGGCGTATTCGAAGTACGCGGTAGCCGTCCACGTCACCTTCCGGCCGCTTCCAGCGAAACGTAACCCAATTCTGTCCGTCCTCTACGTGATACGTCGTCGCGTTGGCCGGCAGCTCCGGCGCCGGAGGCGGCTTGGCAGGAGGCTCCGCCGTGGGATCGGCAGGCGTATCGACATGCACCCAGCGTGACCGTTCGCTGGTCCTGACCCCGTTGATAGCCCTGATCCGGTAGGTGTAAGGCGTCTCTGCCGACACGGTGTCGTCGGTGTAGGTGGTCGTCGCCGACTTGGTGTCCCGCACCAATTCTCTGAACTCGCCCTTGGGGTCATCCTCCCGGTGGCGGCGCAGGATCACGTAGCCGGATATTGAGTCGTCATTGGGGTCGTTCCAAGTGAGGACCACCTGGTCGTGAGACGCCGTGGCGGATAGGCCCGCAGGCTTGGCTGGAGGCTCCGTGGGTTGCGCCGCTGCCACCGCATCCGTATCCGCGCTGGTCAGCGTTTCATCGTTGCCCGCGTCGTCGGTGAAGGACACCCGAACCTTGATCGCCTTGCTTTCATCAGCACCTACCGGCCGGTAGGTGCTGGCCGTTGCTCCTGATATGGCCGTGCCGTCCGCCAGCCACTGGTAGCTGAACGTGGCGTTTTCCAGACCGTCCTCGTCGGCGATGCCTGACGTATCCACCGTCAAGGTCTCCCCCACCTGAGCTGTGCCGGTAATGGCGGGGGAGCCGGTGGCGGGGTTGTTGGAAGCGGGCTCCGGCGCCGCCGGCGTGTCTATGTGGTACCAGCGGGAGCGTTCGCTCGCCCCGTGCTCGTTGATCGCCTTGATCCGGTAGGTATAAGTAGTGCTTGCGGCCACCGTATCGTCGGTGTAGGTGGTGGTGGCACTGCCCGTGTCCGCCACCAGTTCATTGAACTCGCCCCCTTCATCGTTCACGCGGACGCGCCTCAGGATGACGTAGCCGGTGATGCTGTCGTCGCCAGGATCGTTCCAAGTGAGGACCGCCCGGTCGTGGGTCGCCGTGGCCAAGAGGCCCGTGGGCTTGGCGGGTATGGGGGCTGCCGGAGTGTCGATGTGGAACCAGTGCGAGCGTTCACTCGTTCCGGCCCCGTTGATGGCCTTGATCCGGTAGGTGTAGGTAATGCCAGCAACCACTGTGTCATCGGTGTAGGTGGTCGCGGTGCTGCCCGTGTCCAGAACCAATACACTGAACTCGCCCCCGACATCGTTCTCGCGGACGCGCCTCAGGATCACGTAGCCGGTGATGGTGTCGTCGCCGGGGTCGTCCCAGTTGAGGGTCACAGAGTCGTGGGACGCCGTGGCGGAGAGGCCCGTGGGCTTGTCGGGCGCCGAGCCCTCCTGGGCCTGGACCGGAGAGAACAGCAGGGCCATCGCCACGGCCAGCGCCGCTATGGCGGCAATCAGGATGGGGAATCGTCGTCTATCGGTGCGAATCATCATGGCTCCTCCTTGTGCTTGTGCGGGGGTATGGGACGCAGCCCGTCCGCTCCGCAGGCGTCAGCCGATAGCGGCGCGGAGGGCGTGTGGCGTTGCATGGTTGAAGGTTGTTCCGGGTGAGTGCGGGACGTGCGAAGCCCGCCGCAAGGCGTTCTTCTAGGACACTGAAGGCTTCGGGCGCGTACTCAGAGAGAACGGGCGATGGGTCGGGACCGGGCCTGCCGGTATGAGCCGGAGGCGGCGAGGGAGCTAGAGCAGAGGGAAAATCGGGGGGGGGGGGGGGGGAACGTCTGTTCTGGGCCGCAGCGGAAGGCGGCCTCAAACGCGATCGTCGCGTCGGCGGCAAGGGCCGCCGGTGCGTTCGCCGTCTCTATTCCATCTACTGGCCTGTTGAATGCCAAGCGAATCTCTTCCACAAAATGGGCAGTCATGCACCGCATTTTACCAAAACGCCTGTGAGGTAGCTGTGAGAGTCAAGACTTCTTGTGCCGAATCTGTTGTGAGTTTTTCCTGGGCCAGCTACAATTAGGGCTGGACGGGCGGTTCGCGTCCCTAATCCCGCATCCGGCGCGGCGCGGCGGCGACGGGCGGCTCATGGCCGTCGTCAGCCCGATTCGAGGAGGGAAATGGAACTGGCAGACGATCAGGCGCGGGAGATTGCGGAGCTGCGGGACCGGCTGTCCCGGCTGAGCCAGGCCAGCCTGCGCATCAACGAGAGCCTCGACTTCGACACGGTGCTCCAGGGGGTGCTGGACAGCGCCTGCTCCCTGACCGGGGCGCGCTACGGCGTCATCACCCTGCTGGATGAGTCGGGGCAGGTACAGGACTTCGTGACCTCCGGGCTGACTGCGGAAGAGCACCGGCGGTTCACGGACCTGCCCGAAGGGATGATGTTCTTCCAGTACCTCAGCAACATCCAGGAGCCGCTGCGTCTGCGGGACTTCCACAGCCACATCCGCTCCCTGGGCCTTCCGGAGTTTCAGCCGCCGATGGCGGTGAGCACGCCGCTTCCCTTTCTTGCCGCGCCCATCCGACACCTGGGGGAGAGCGTCGGGGCCTTCTACGTCGGCGAGAAGGATGTGGAGTTCACCCCCGAAGACGAGGAGACCCTGGTGATGTTCGCCTCCCAGGCGGCGCTGGTCATCGCCAACGCCCGCAGGCACCGGGACGAACAGCGGGCCAGGGCCGACATGGAGACCTTGGTGAACACGACTCCCGTGGGCGTCCTGGTGTTCGACGCGAAGACGGGCGGCGTGACGTCGGTCAACCGGGAGGCCAGGAGGATCGTCAGCGGCCTGCACATGCCTGACGGCTCTGCGGAGGAGCTTCTTGACATGCTGACCTTCCGGCGGGCCGACGGGCGGGAGATCTCTCTGGAAGAGTTCCCCCTGGCCCAGGCGCTGAGCACGGGCGAGACGGTGCGCGCCGAGGAGATCGTCATCGAGGTCCCCGGCGGCGGTAGCGTCACCACCCTGGTCAACGCCACGCCCATCCGCTCGGAGGAGGGCGAGGTCGTTTCAGTGGTCGTCACCCTACAGGACATGACGCAGCTGGAGGAGATGGAGCGGCTGCGGGCCGAGTTCCTGGGCATGGTGAGCCACGAACTGAGGACGCCGCTGACCTCCATCAAAGGCTCAGCCGCCACGCTGACGGAGGCGGCGTCCGACCTGGACCCCGCCGAGATGCTCCAGTTCTTCCGCATCATCGGCGAGCAGGCCGACTACATGCGCGACCTGATCGGCGACCTGCTCGACGTGGCGCGCATCGAGACGGGCGAGCTGTCGGTGGCCCTCGCGCCTGCGGAGGTGGCGACCCTGGTGGACGAGGCTAGGAGCAGGTTCCAGAGCGGAGGGGGCAGGAACAACCTCCGCATCGCCCTCTCGCCGGAGCTGCCCCTGGTCATGGCGGACGGGCGGCGCATCATCCAGGTGCTGAACAACCTCCTCACCAACGCGGCCCGGAACTCCCACGAGGCGTCCGCCATCGGGGTGTCCGCCGTGCGGGAGGGGTACCACGTGGCCGTCTCCGTCACGGACGAGGGCAGAGGGATCGCCGCCGAGCGTCTGCCGCACCTGTTCCGGAAGTTCTCCCGCATCGACGGCGAGGACCGGAGACGGGACATCGCGGGGTCCGGCCTGGGTCTTGCCATCTGCAAGGGGATAGTGGAGGCCCACGGGGGCCGCATCTGGGCCGAGAGCGACGGGCCTGGCCAGGGGGCGCGGTTCACCTTCACGATTCCGGTGGCTCAGGACGCCGGTATCGGGGCCGCCAATCTCCCGGTGCGCTCCCGGCGGGCGGAGAGGGAGCGGACGCGCATTCTCGCGGTGGACGACGACCCGCAGACGCTCAGGTACGTGCGGGACGCCCTCACGAAGGCGGGCTACACGCCTGTCGTAACCGGAGACCCGGAGGAGGTCTCCCGGCTCATGGCGGAGGAAGAGCCCCGTCTGGTCCTGTTGGACCTGATGCTTCCGGGCAGCGACGGCATGGAGCTGATGAAGGAGATCCGCGAAGTCTCCGACGTGCCGGTCATCTTCCTCTCCGTCAACGGCCAGGAAGAGACCATCGCCAGGGCCTTCGAGAATGGGGCCGACGACTACGTGGTCAAGCCCTTCTCGCCGACGGAGCTTGTGGCGAGGATCAAGGCAGCCCTGCGCAAGCGGGAAGCGCCCGAATGGGCCGAGCCGTCGGAACCCTACGTGCTGGAGGACCTGACCCTCGACTACGCCGAGCGTCGCGTGACGCTGGCCGGGCGTCTCGTGCAGCTGACGGCCATCGAGTACGGGCTGCTCTTCGAGCTATCGGCCAACGCCGGCCGCGTGATGACCTACGACCGGCTCCTGCAACGGGTCTGGGGCCTGCGGGGCTCCGGCGACTCGCGGCGGGTGCGCACCGCCGCCAAGCAGCTCCGCCGCAAGCTGGGCGACGACGCCAACAATCCCACCTACATCCTCAACGAGCCCCGCGTCGGCTACCGCATGGCGAAGGGGGAGACGGGCGGACAGGAGGAGGCGTGATGAGGGATGGACGACGAGTGACGCACCAACGTAGCACTTATTGCAGTCCTCCGTCCCATCGCGCCATAATACTTCAGCCGAGTATCCCAGTAGGTCCATAGGACTGAAGGATCTTGAATTGTCGGACAATACACAACCTATTCCCGACCAGAGCCATATCAACAAGGTACGTGATGCCTTGAGTATCCGTCCCATCTCAAGAGCATCCGTCATGGTTGGTGGCGGATTCAGCCGAAATGCGCAGAAAACTCGATTCGATGCTCGTGACATGCCTTTGTGGACCGATATCGCTGAGGAGCTTTTCAAGCAGTTGTACCCCGAGAGTGCCAGTGATGGTTCCTACGGCGCAGGTGTAGTAGCTCCGTCGGTTGACAATGTGCTGAGATTAGCCCAAGAGTACGAGACAGCGTTTGGGCGGAGCGACTTGTACAGACTTCTCGACCAGCTTATTCGTTATACAGAGTTTACACCTGGAGAGGCGCATGTCCGGTTGTTGAAACTGCCTTGGCGTGATGTCTTCACCACTAACTGGGACACGCTCTTGGAAGACGCAAGCGCAGACGTTCTGGAGCGTCCGTATCGTGTCGTTCAGAGCACGAAGCAGCTTCCCATAGTGAGTCAGCCACGCATTATCAAGTTGCATGGTTCATTCCCCTCGCAGTTTCCCCTCATCGTTACAGAAGAAGACTACCGGACCTACCCCTCTGAGTTCGCGCCATTTGTAAATACGGTCCAGCAAGCGATGACGGAGACAGTTTTCTTTCTCATTGGCTTCTCCGGCAATGACCCCAATTTCCTTAATTGGTCGGGCTGGGTGCGCGACAATTTTGGTGAAGCAGCGTTGAAGATCTACCTAGCCGGTTGGCTGGATCTATCGCCTCATCGACGTCGCATGCTGGAAGCGCGTGGCGTCGTGCCGATTGACGTTGCAAACCACCCTAAGGCTTCGAGTTGGCCTGTGTATCGTCGGCAGCAATACGCGACTGAGTGGTTGCTCCATACGCTTGAGCCAAGCCGACCCTACGACGAGAGGACATGGCCTTCACCACCAGAAGAAGAAGAAACTCCTATACCGGAACATCTGCGGCCTGTGCATAGAATCGTTCCTGATGTACCTATAGGGGAGCCGGATACAAGGTAGCACCAAGATGATGCAACCCAACGAAAGTGAATCGCTAGACCGCATCAGGAGTGTTGTCCACATTTGGGCCCACAACAGAAAACTCTATCCGGGGTGGCTAGTTTTTCCATCTGGCCAAGAACGTTCTGATCTCAGTCACCGCACAGGTGAATGGGAGTTGCTCATTCAAAATGCATTTCCTCACTTCGAGCCAGTAGAGCAACTGAAGGCTATTCGTGAGTTGGTGTGGCGCAAGGAAATCCTACTAGAACCAATCACCCTCTACCTTGAGGCGGCCGCGCAACAAGTACTACATGAGGTCGATTGCAAGAAGCATGAAATCGGAGGCGTTCATGTAAACCGAGACGACTGGGACGAGGTACGTGAGGCTTGGATAGCAGTGGCGCTTGTGTTGCTAACGGATGCGCGTCTAGATTGCAATCTGCCCCTATTCGAACAACGTCTAGACGCTTTGAAGCCGTTTCTCAACGACGACCCCGATGTCGAGCATAGATTCCAGCAGGAACTTTGCCTGTGGGCAGTCTACTCGCTGGACTTTGTTCATCTGAACGAATTGCTTGATGCGTGGACAGTCGAGAATTGTGATCCTGTATGGATGCTTCGCAAAGCCGCGTTGCTTACCGAGGTGTACCGTCATGATGAATCGGTCTCGTTGGTTGAAAAGGCACTCAAATACCTACGACGAGATCCTGCAGAGGGTGGAAGCATCGCAAGAGCGTCGCGGGAGAGTTGGGCTCTAGCTTCGAAGCTTACGATGAGCAACCGACAGAGCATCTTCAGTGAATGGTCTAAGTTCGCTTCCCTGAAGTGCGATGCGGCAACTGAGATAGACCATGTCAGGCGAGCGATGAGGCGTACTGATGAGCAAGAAGAAGCACCGTCGTTCGATGTGGGTGTGAGACAGGGCAGCCGCGTTCGCTTCTCTAACGTGAGTCGCTCCCGTCTCATAGCCGCATATAGAGCGATTCGCTTACTTGAAGTAGCAGGAATACCACCAGTCAACAACCCTGGACGCGATACAGGCCTACCTATGTCGATGGTGTCAGACCTTCTGACTCTGGCAGCGGACGAGTTGGTTACAACAAATCCGAAACTGTCAATAAGGCTGGTGCTTCGCATCTGTAAGTACGACAAGGACAAGGTGCTTCAGCGGGTGCTGTCACGGACCCACATTGCCAGGCTACCAGGTGAAACCGTGGCGGAGATTGCCCAGTTAAGCATTGGTGTAGTTGAGTATGCGCTTCCTCGCTTGTTTACGTCGGACGAACCCATCGGTGGCATTTATTGGATTGAACGAATGCGGGTCGCTTTGGAAGTCTTGTCTCGGCTAGTTCTACGTCTTCCTCCAGATGTGGTGAATGACACTTTGGATGTTGGGCTTAAATGCTATCGCACTGATGGAGTCGCCGAGCATTACTGGCTCGGACCTCCTCTAGGCAACTTGCTGGAACGTGCTTGGGAAGCTCTCTCGAGTGACCGACGTAAGAGTCGTGTGTTCGATCTCTTGACTGGCCCGATAGTAGGATTGGACAACTTCGCTGCAGATACGAATTGTCCAGATCCTGGGCAATTCGTATCTGAGGGCGATTTACCGTCCGAGCGCACGAGTAGAAACGAAAGGCAATACCAGGAGGTCGTCAGTTTTCTGATACGTGGACTTCTGGGTAATGATGATGCACGTAAACGCGCGACGTTTAGGTTGATACCAATAGTGATCTCACACGGTCTCACAAACGAGGATTCATCAGCTATCGCCGATGCTCTTTGGAGCAACTCTGACCCTGTCCTACACAACTCATCAGGCCCCAACTCACCTTTAGATTGGGTTTATTTCATCTTGCCGGAAATGGAAGAAGGCCAAGCTGAGCGGTCATTCAGACTCAAGTGGCTAACTTCGAACCCTGAGAGTCAGGCCAAAGGATTGGATTATTCCAGTAACTTGCTTGCTCAGGTTGGAGCTGCTGTTTCCGGGTTGCGAGGATGGGGCCGGCCATTTGTGCTATCGACTCAGGATGAGCAGCACATCGCAACTCACATCGAAAACCTCGTCGAGAAGTTCTCTTCAAGGTCGGTCAGCTTCAACCTTGGCATTGGGTCCGCAATCCGGCATGTGGGTTCAATTGCCGCCGAAATCACAGTGCCTGAGCATATTGCTGAGAATCTCTTCCGACGAATGGAATTCGTGCTTGGGACGCATAGTCATTCAAAAGACCCTTTCTTGGGACCGGTAAATGATATACGCATAGCTCTGGGGTTTGCAGTTATCCCTGGTTTGGTGAAGGCAATGCCAGACCGTTTCGAGGCTATTTCACTTTGGCTAAGGACAGGATTGGCCTCTGAGGATGACGCACGAGTTAGAGGCACCATGGGGGCGCTACAGTCTTGGCTTTCGTCCTCGGCCACTTCGACGTTGCGTCCGGTTCCAGATGATTTGATTCGCGAAGTAGGAGTCATTATTGCCTCCGACCGAAGGGTCGCACTTGTAGAAGCTCTGGTTTGTGCCACCTTAGTGTTCGACCGAGGATCAGATTCACATCGAGACACGATAAGGCCGCTTGCGTTACAAGGTCTTAGTTATCTTGCTGAGAAGTTGCAATATGATACGGAAGAAGCCGTTGACGGCGATGTGCATACATTAAGGTTGCTCTGTGCTCAGCTAGCAACCAAAATGGCGTCACAAGGGTTTGAGGACGACGCTGCTGTTGTCAAATGGTTGGACATTGGCAGGAGTGATCCGTTCCCAGAAACCAGAAACGTGGTGATGTCTTACGAGTCGGAGTGATGGCGGCGATGCACACTAGCGTGCGGTAGGGAGATGTAGAGATTGATTGCGGACCACCTGACCGGCATCGAGAAGTTTGAGGCAGACTTGTGGAAGGTCGCTGATACCCTGCGGGCAAACTCAAACCTAGCGTCGAACGAATACTTCATGCCCATTCTGGGCCTGATCTTCCTGCGGCATGCGACGAATCGCTACTACGCGGCGCTGGCGGAGATTGAAGGAGACAAGGCCTCAGGAAAGATGCCTGACCGATCATTGGTCGAGGCCGATTTTACCCAGCGCCGTGCGCTAAATCTGCCTGAGTCGGCGCGCTACGACGTGCTGATGCAGATGCCGAAGGATGGCAACCTCGGCGCAGCTGTGACCGCCGCCATGGACGCTGTGGAAGACCATTTCCCACCGCTCGCGGGACAGCTGCCGAAGGATTACCACCGCTTCGAGAACGATGTCTTGGAAGAGATGATGCGGACATTCGACTCCGAAGCTCTGCGCACGGCCTCCGGCGACGTGTTCGGCCGCATCTACGAATACTTCCTCGCCGAGTTCTCCAAGCAGGGCGCGCACGACAACGGCGAGTTTTTCACCCCGCCATCGATCGTCCAGACTATCGTGCACGTGATCGAGCCCGACCACGGTGTCGTTTTCGACCCTGCCTGCGGCACGGGCGGCATGTTCGTGCAGTCGAGCCACTTCATCGAGGGCAAGGGCGCGGACCCGATGAAGCGGGTCACGTTCTATGGTCACGAGAAGAACGAGACGACCGCGAAGTTGGCCCAGGTCAACCTGGCCGTTCATGGTCTGCAGGGAAGCATCTGGGCCGGAAACGAGGCGATCACCTACTACAAGGACCCGCACGAGCTGGCCGGAAAGTGCGACTTCGTGATGGCCAATCCGCCCTTCAACGTGGACGAGGTCGACGCGGAGAAGGTCAGGGGTGACAAGCGTCTGCCCTTCGGCCTGCCCGGAGTCAACAAATCGAAAAAGGTCTCCAACGCCAATTACCTGTGGCTTCAGTATTTCTACAGCTACCTGAACGAGAACGGACGTGCCGGCGTCGTCATGTCCTCGCAGGCCTCAAGCGCAGGGCGGGACGAGGCAAAGGTGCGGCAGAAGCTGGTCGAGAGCGGCGCCGTGGATGTGATGATCGATATCCGCGGCAACTTTTTCTACACCCGGTCCGTCCCTTGCCAGCTCTGGTTCTTCGATCGGGCGAAGGAAAGGGATGAGGCCCGGCGCGACCATGTCCTTATGCTCGACGCGCGCAACGTCTACCGCGAGGTCACACGCGCCATCTTCGACTTCAGCCCCGAGCAACAGAAGAACATCGCCGCAATCGTCTGGCTCTACCGGGGCCAGTCGGAGCGGTTTCTCAGTCTGGTGGAGGGCTACCTCGCACAGGCCGTCATGGAGGGGCAGAGGACGGCCGGACCACTCCTGGCGTTCGAGGAGGCGCTCAGTAAGCAGATTGATCTGGCTAGACCCTTCGCCACCGAGGCGCGCGATCCCGACCCGCTGGTGGAGACCTGGGCAGAACTGACCTCTGCGCAGGTTACGCTGTCGGCTGACATTGAGGGGTTCGCATCCGAGGTTACGGCGCGGGTTGCAGAATGGGACAAGACGGGGAAAGGCGCCACGAGGGAGAACGCCGCGCTCCATGCGGCCCGCGAAGGCCTGCACGACATGGCCGAACGCTGCCGGGACCTAACCAAGCAGATCGATCTGTCGGCGAAGCTGGTTGGCAGAGCCGTCGACATCGCGGTGAGGGAACTCGACGCACGGAAATCGGACCACTGGGCCACTACGGACATCAATACGGCGGGCAGGGCGCTTGAGGGCGCACGGGCCGCAGGTGTCGAAGCGCTGCGCTGGGCGCAGTATTTCGTGCTCCAGGCCGACTGGCTGCAGGAGCGCTTTCCCGATGCCGATCTGCGCGACGTCGAAGGGCTAGTAAAGTTGGTCGCCCGGACCGAGATCGAGGAGCATAGCTGGAGCCTGACGCCCGGACGTTATGTCGGTGTGGCACCCGAGGATGAGGACGAGGATTTTGATTTCGAGGAGGCGCTTCGGTCGATCCACATCGACCTGAAGGACTTGAACAAAGAGGCAGAAGAACTAGCAGCACGGATAGCCCGAAACTTCGAGGAGTTGGCGGTGTGAGTTGGGCAACATCGAAGATCGATAACATCGCTGAGGTCGTGACCAAGGGTACGACACCTACGATATATGGCATGCCCTTTGTCGACTCCGGGGTGAACTTCATAAAGGCGGAAGCGCTGAACGGAGACAGCGCGCTAGATAATTCTGGCTTCGCATTCGTGTCGGAGAGTACCCATGAAAAGCTGAAGCGATCGATTCTCGCTGAGGGCGATATCTTAGTCACAATTGCGGGGGCACAGGTAGGGCGATGCGGAATTGTCCGCGCGGAGCATTTACCAGCTAATACCAATCAAGCCGTAGGGATCATTCGCGTACTCCGTAAAAGAGCAAACTCCTGGTTTGTCTATTACTACTTCAAGAACCCTCAGACCTTCCGAATGTGCCAAGGCATTGGGGGTCAAGCGGCCCAGCCGAACATTAACCTAACAGTCCTCAAGGGATTTGACCTACCACTCCCGGCTCTACGAACGCAGGATGCAATTGTGGAAGTGCTCTCCGCCTACGACGACCTGATCGAGAACAACCGGCGGCGGATTGCGTTGCTGGAGGCGGCGGCTCGGTTGCTTTACCGCGAGTGGTTCGTTCGCTTTCGCTTCCCCGGCCACGAACACGTCAAGATCACAGATGGTCTCCCCGATGGGTGGGAGCCGTTGAGTCTTGGAGAGATTGCGACAATAAGAAAAGGGGGAAACATCACGAAAGCGACAATTGAAGAAGGTGACGTTCCGGTTGTAGCCGGTGGATTAAAACCTGCGTATTACCATAGCATGGCAAATGCTCTCGGACCGGTAGTCACAGTTAGTGCATCTGGCGCTAATGCTGGCTATGTCGCCTTGTATCATACGGACATTTGGGCGTCAGACTGCTCTTATTTAAGTGCGGCAGAGAATCTAGAGATATGGTTCCTGTATCTTTCGATGAAGTTACGTCAACCACACATCACTCGTATGCAGCAAGGTGCGGCACAACCTCATGTTTATCCTAAACACCTTGGACGGCTGAGCTTGGTGTTTCCTCCGGCGAATCTACGCAACCTCTTTCACGAAGGCGTCGATGCAAGTTTTCGACAGATCGCTACCCTTGAAAAGCAGAACCAGAAACTCGCCCAAGCCCGCGACCTGCTTCTGCCCCGCCTGATGAACGGGGAGGTCGCTGTATGACAGGAGCACTCGGCACCACGAAGGAAGGGCGGACACGATGGCGGTGACGGTCATCAACAGCGAGGACCGACTGGTGCAGGCGACCTTCGCCGAGCATCTGGAGCGGGTGCTGGGGTGGGACAGCATCTATGCTTGGAACCAGGAGACCTTCGGGCCGGGCGGCACCCTTGGACGTGCCGACACCAAAGAGGCAGTGCTGAGCCACGACCTGCGGGCCGCGCTAGAACGGCTCAATGCCGACCTTCCGGCCTCCGCCATAGATGACGCGCTGCGGCAATTGACGGTCTACGATGTCAGCCGTTCGTTGGTGCAGCACAACCGGGAGTTCCACCGCTTGATCCGCAGCGGCGTGCCTGTCGAGTATCGGGATGCCCAAGGCCACCAGAAGTCCGCCCGCGCCCGGGTGATCGACCTCGACAACGCGCCGGGTTCCAATCGCTTCCTCGCCGTGCGCGAGCTGAAGCTCACCGGTATCCGCACGCCGAACTACAACCGCCGCGCCGATCTGGTCTGTTTCGTCAACGGCCTGCCGCTGGTCTTCATCGAGCTGAAGGCGGTCTACAAAAACATCCGAGAGGGCTTCGACAACAACCTCTCCGACTACATGGATGAGAACGTCATTGCCCATGCTTTCCATCACAACGCCTTTCTGATCGTCTCGAACGGCGACCGCGCCTGCTACGGCTCACTCACCAGCAAGTGGGAGCATTTCGCCGAGTGGAAGCGGCTGGACGAGGCGGACAAGGGCAGTCTCGAAGCCGAGGTACTGCTGAATGGCATGCTGGCGCATGACAGGCTCTTGGACATCATCGAAAACTTCATCCTGTTCGACGACAGCAAGCCAGGCGCCACGCGCAAGGTGATCGCCCGCAACCACCAGGTTTTGGGCGTCAACCGGGCCGTCGCGTCGGTGGCGCGTCAGGAAGAGCTGAAGTTGGAGTACCCTCCGGAGCAGCGCCTAAAACACCGCGTCGTCGAACTGCCCCTCGAACCGCGGGCTCCAGCCGAAAACTTGCCGACACAAGGGCTATCGGAGGCTGCCTCCCCCTTCATTCCCGAAGGACCGGTCGATATCGTGGAGCGGGCGCATCCCGACCTCGGCCGGCTTGGCGTATTCTGGCACACCCAGGGCAGCGGCAAGTCTTATTCCATGGAATTCTTTGCCGAGAAGGTGCGGCGGAAGCTGGAAGGCAACTTCACCTTCTTGCTGATGACCGACCGAAACGACCTCGACGGCCAGATCTACAAGACCTTCGTCGGCTGCAGCATCGCCGACAACCAGACGCCGCGGGCCGCGTCGGGCGACGACTTGGAGCAGCGGCTGAAGGAAAATCATCGCTACGTGTTCAGCCTCATCCATAAGTTCAACAAGGATATCGATCCGGAGCAGCCTTATACTGAGCGCGACGACATCATCGTGATCTCGGACGAGGCTCACCGCACCCAGGCAGGACGGCTGGCGCGCAACATGCGCCTCGCGCTGCCGAACGCGTCCTTCATCGGCTTCACCGGTACGCCCCTTTTCCAGCAGGATCAGCTTACAAGGCGAATCTTTGGGGATTACGTGTCGCGCTACGATTTCAAGCGGTCCGAGGAGGACGGCAGCACCGTCAAGCTGGTCTACGAGAATCGCGGCGAAAAACTGGGTGTTACCCGGACCGATCTGAACGACCGCATCGCCACGAAGATAGAGGAGGCCGAGCTCGATCCTGATCAGGAAGCGCTACTCGACAAGCTGCTGGGCCAGGACTACGAGGTCGTCACTGCCGACGAACGGCTTGAGAAGATTGCGAACGACTTTGTCGAGCACTGTGCAACTCGCTGGCAATCCGGCAAGTCGATGCTGGTTTGCATCGACAAGATTACCTGCGCTCGAATGCTGCAACTGATCGTTCCAAGGTGGGAGGCGAAGGCCGCAGACGCCCGTAGCGCGGCTGAAGCGAAGCAAGGGAAGGCCGAGGCGGTGGCTGAAGAGGCCGTCCGTAACGCGCTTGCGGAGGAGGCTGGGGAACTCGCGGCGCAGGCCGACTGGCTGGACGAGACGATCGTCGAGATCATTATCAGCGAGGCGCAGAACGAGGTTAGAGACTTCGCAAAATGGGGCTTCGACATTATCCCCCACCGCAGTCTGATGAAGCAGGGCTTCGGAACTGCCGACGGACGGCGCGTGGATGTCGAGACCGCATTTAAGAATCCGGACCATCCTTTCCGTGTCGCCATCGTGTGCGCCATGTGGATGACCGGCTTCGACGTGGAATGCCTGTCGACCCTTTACATCGACAAGCCGATGAAGGCGCACACCCTGATGCAGGCCATCGCTCGCGCCAACCGGGTCTTCCCTGGCAAGGATTTCGGCCTGATCGTCGACTATAACGGCATGCTTAAGAGCCTGAGAGAGGCACTAGCGCAATACGCCCTTGGCGATGACGGCACTGGCACCGAGGAGATCGTCGCGCCGATAGAGGAGAGAGTCCAGGCGCTGATTGAGGCTATTGAAGCAACAGAGGCGCACCTACGCGGCCACGGCTTCAACCCTGCGAAGCTGCGGGGCTCTGCGGGTTTCGCGCGTATCAGAGGGCTAAAGGACGCTGTCGAGGCCGTCTATACCAGCGACGAGGTCAAGCGCCAGTTCGAGATCCTCGCTCGACAGGTATTCGTCCGCTTCAAGGCGCTGCTGATGGAGCCGTCGGCGTTCCCTTATGCCGAACGCCACGACAATATCGAGGCGATCTACAAGAAGCTGACCGAGCGGCGCGACACAGCGGACGTGACGGAACTCCTGAAGGAGCTGCACCGTATCGTCAATGAGGCGATCCGCACCCAGGCGCCGGGCGATGATCAGGCCGAGGGGCTGACTCTTGACCTCAGCCAGATCGATATGGAAAAGCTGCGGGACGAGTTCGCGAAACGGGTCCGACACAAGTCGACAACGCTCCAGGACATCCGCGACATCGTGGAGCAGAAACTAGCCGAGATGCTGGCGCGTAACCCATCGCGAATGGACTACCAGCAGAAGTATGAGGCAATTGTCGCCGACTACAATCGCGAGAAGGATCGCGTCACCATTGAGGAGACTTTCCGGCGGCTAACCGAGTTGATGCACGAGCTCGACGCCGAACAGAAGCGCGCGGTCGAAGAGGGCCTGAGCGAAGATGAGCTCGCCTTATTTGACTTGCTGGAGAAGGATGACTTAGGGAAAGCCGAGCGTGAACTGGTCAAACAGTCAAGCCGCGACCTCCTAGCAGCGATCCAGGCGCGACTCACAGCACTCGACCGCTTCTGGGAGAAGGAACAGACCAAGGCGGATTTGAAGGTGTTCATCCTTGACGAGGTCTTCGGCAACCTACCGACACCGCCCTTTAGCACTGAGGAGAAAGAGGCTGTTGCTGCCGACGTCTATGCCCATATCTGGCAGCAGGCCGTCAGCGGACAACTTGCGATAGCGGCGTGATGAACCGCCGTCTGTGTTTGGGCTAGACAGTTCGCAGAGACTATCCGAATGGGCCAGTCGGAACTCAACCGCTCATGTAGCCCGAGATCTGGTCAGCGATGAGGTGTGCCTCTCGTAGACCCAGGTGCCTGTTGGGGCCATCCCCGGGGAGATTTAAGGTACCGCCCAGCGTGAAGGAGGTGCAGGCTTCCGGATTACCCAACGCGGTGGTGCGATGCCAACGACACAGAGGGGTCTGTCGGAAGCTCACAGGCTGCCCAACCACATCTCGAAGACGGTACCACCTACCATCCACTTAGGCCCACCAACGTGTACGGTAGACAGAACCGTCTTCGAGCTTTGGCTCGGGGGCCTGTGATCCCCAACGCCGTGATTCCTCTCCGAAGGTGCGAGCCCATGCAGTGGGGCTGACGTTGTGCGATGTGGTGCATACCAGGGATGCGGCTAGAGCCGACTGAGCAGAGGAATAGAAGGTGGCGGGAGGTCTACCGGAACGGGTGCTAGTAACATCAGCAGGAACAGCGGGACTCTCGCCAACTACCAACCCCGGCACTGTCCTAATAATCGGGTCCTCCTCAACGAAGGAGTGGGGTTACTCCTTCATTGCTTCTCCCAGCTCGAGTCGGGACCACTGGGGAAACTCTCCATTCACTTGGGTATATGACACGGTCCTTATGATGGATTCGCGACATAGGTCTTCGGCTTTCTCCTTGAAGCTCTTGGTTGCCTCACTGTTGCTCACGGCACCTTCGTGAACGGCTTTAGAACGCAGTCCGTATATCTCCCGCATGTCTTTTATTACTGACTCTCTGTCATTGACACCCTCTCTCAAGAAAAGCGCGGCCCTTAGTCTCAGCCTGAAACTCTGTTGCTCTCCAGTTCCTGGATCCAAATACAGGGCTTCCAAGGCAATTCCCAGGTCAATGAACGTGTCAACGAGGGGTTGTCGCGTCTTGGACTTTATCCATCTCCTTATGGGTATCTGCAGTTTTTGGGCCTCCCTTTCCTTGAGGCTCTTCATGGCTGAATAAAGGGAAATCGCTTCTGCCACCTGTTCGGCATCTACCTGCATGTTTCTGCGTTCACGGAGGGCGCTTATTTGGATTATGGTGCTCCCGACGTGTTCCCCGTGAACAACGAACACCTCGTCTGGATTGATGAAGTTCCAGTTACAGACCCATTCAATTGCCCCGTTGCTTATCAGGGAAAGGGCATCGCAGAACGTCTGTATATCGAAGTCCGGGAGGTCGGTACACCGTTGCTTACGCTGGAATACCTCCTCCGGCAGGACAAACGAATCCGGATTCGTATACACGGGGGAAACTGTGTAGTCGGTAACGATGATCGTTTTGTTGAGGAGGTCCTCGGTCTGAATCTTGCCCATATATCCAAATAGTGGAGGAAGTTCTGCCGTGGAGGAAGGGAGTGGAACCAACCGTATGCCGGGTCGTACCTCTATTTCACCGTCTATGTGGATTCCTGTGAGCAACCCGATTACTTTGTACTTGGCGACCCCCTCCTGTATACCCTTAAAGAGGTTGCGCACTGCCTGTTGATGCCCCCGCCCGATGGCGACTACTAGTAGTCTCTCTGCCAGTTGTTCCATTTCAAAACCAGGCCCGTAGCCTAAGACGGTAACCACTGTGGCTGTTTGCACTCTGTCGTCTTGGGTACTCCCCTCCAGCGCCAGTCCCAGGGCTTCCACCAACTGTTCCATCAGTACCTTGTCTTCAATGGCTACACGGAAATTCCTGGGATGGTTGATGTTGGCGTCGGGGAGATGTCGAGTCCAGTGCAATTGGAGGTTGCCGCGAAACCAGTTAAAGTCCACCGGTATCTTCGTATACTGATTCGTTATGGCTATCTTTGCGACCGCTTTTTCGAGCAGTCCGGAGATGAGACTTTCGATTTCGGTGATCATTTGCCTTCCTTATGGTTCAGGACTTGTTCCGGCACCAATGCGACCACTACAACCAATCTGAAATAGGGAGTCCTGCCCTCTCCTAGCTTCCCGCCCTGTTTAGCCATGTTGCTAAGATCCCGTATAACCGTTAGGTCAGGGCAACGTTGGTAAATGTCCTCTCTACAATCCCCTGACTTTGGTACCCAAAGGTAATATGATCCATGACCACCCATTCCGCCAAGACATGGGCGGAACTGCTCCTCCGTCAGCCCTGAGGTGAAGTAGTCGACCAGCGGCGCGTTGTTGCCCGGCGCATTGGCCTTGGGGTCCCAATCGGGCGGAAGCTCCACCAACGTATACGGTAGACAGAACCATCTTCGAGATGTGGCTGGGTGCTTTGTGAGTCTACCCTGGCATCTGGTTCAGTCCGTTGCCATACGCCTAAGACGCCAAGGCCGCACCTCCGTAAGTACCCCCGAAGCTGGCAGTAGCACAGGCCTGAAGGTTAGGAGATGGCGTGGCCTCAGTGCTGCCTTCTGGTTAGCCTATGGGGGAATCAACCTAGAAAGCGGTGATGGGGCTTGTGATCGAGAACTTGGCTAATGAACTTGCCGCGAGACTGCCCAGATGCAGTAAATGCTCTCCACACGTCAGGTGGGCAGGCTTCGTAGCACCACTCTACTCCATCCGGGAAACGTACTAGAATGCACTCTGCCTCTAAGTCGTATGCCTCGTGGGTGATGCGAGTCGACTCCACGGGCTGCCACTGTGGTGTCATTGCGTTTCTGTACCCTCCTGAAAAGTCCCTCGCCATTCCTGAAGCACGGTTGTAACATCGGGGAGTTCCTTTTGTCGTCGCCACAGTCCAGTACTTGGGTCCTCTGACTGAGGCATCGGACTCGGTCTGTCTACCAAGACGCGAGCCGGGAGCTCGGTCGCCTCTCCGCTAACAATCGCCTCCCCAGTCCTTAGCGATGGTAGTGCGTTGGAGAGGCCCTCAACAGAGTCTGGAAGTGCCGCTCGAATCCGTGATTGGTCTGCGGAGTTAGTTAGACGCAGCGCGATCACTGTTCCACATTGAGACAAGGCGGTGTCCGGCAATTCGGACGGCCGCTGGCTGACGAGCATTATTCCGACTCCATATTTACGACCTTCACGGGCTATCCTGCTACTCGCCACACGCGTGGTGGCGGCTGCTTGCTCTCCGAGAAAGCGGTGCGCCTCCTCAAGGACGAAGAGGATGGGACTTGGACGTCCGATCCCAGGACCTTCAGGGTTTGATCTTAGGGCTAGCTCAAACAAGATTGTTATGACGGTCCCTATCGCCACATCCGCTGCGTAAGTAGGCACCCCGCTGAAATCGAGAACAGAGATGGGGGCCGTGCCTCCAAGCCACTCTTGCACGGCTCCAATGAGAGGATCAGGACCCTCGCTGGATGCGGGGCTTCGTTGAAGAAACCGGAGTCCTGGATCAAGGAGACCCAGGCGAAGCTGGCCCGGTGTGTTACCGTAGGTGCCGAAGTAAGACCCCTGATGCGGGGGAGACGAACCCGCACCATAAGGCGCGAATAGTGGTGGCGTCAATGAAGCGGCACTCCCCGGATCCCTAATCTCAACGGTAGATTCATCGTTCCTCGTCCCGTACGTCGCGTTGTTCTCATATTCGAGCCTGTACCACACCTCATGCAGATCGAATGGGACGGGCGTATCGGACGTAACTGCGACCGGGTCAAGATCGAGCCACTGGCAATCGGCCACGAAGCTGCGCCGGGCATCGGCAACCAATTCCGAGAAACGCCGGGTCACGGTACCCCCAGCTGCTCCTACGAACACGCGCAGAATTTCGTCCGCCGGGAGCGCCCAAAATGGAACGTTGAGGGCCCGCTCCTCAGGCTCAAGTACCCCGCGGACTGAGGCGGACGATCCAAGAGCGCGGGCATATTCACCGTGCGGGTCGACTACTACTATGTTCGCTGCCTCCCATCCACCTTGTACCAAGCCTTGAAGCGTGGAAGCTACGGCGCTAGTCTTCCCGGATCCCGTTGCGCCCACCACAGCTGAGTGCCTCAAGACCAGCGCATCAAGATTCAAACAGACTGGTACATTGTCGGATGCCGAGAGGCGTCCTAGTCGAATGTGTTGTTGGTCTGGGTCAGGGAATATCGCCTGCAGGTCCTCAGTCGTCGTGAAATGAACCGGGTCGTCGAGTCCGGGATACGAGCCCACGCCCCTACTAAAGCGGCCCGTACTCCTATCGACCTCACCTAGCAGGTGAACTTGCAACCATCGGTTTCCACTCTGGACAGACTGGGTAGGCTCTTGAGTCCCGGAGAGTTCCGAGATGCCGAGCAGGCTTACTGCCCCAACCAGGTCCACGAGTCCTTGGGGGATTCGAACGAGGGAGCCAATCTGGCCGACCGGCTGGAGGTGTCCTCTGTAGATCGGTGCCACCCCAGCCAAGCTCGGATCTAGCTCGACGGTTACTATCGAACCGAGCACATGCTTAACCTCGCCGATGTAAGTAGGGGACTGCTCAACCATCTTGGATTTCGCTAGACAGTCCGGTGAACTCACTTTGTGTTTGTGGGGAACTTAGCGCGAGGTGCGCGGCTAGGTTGCTGAAGTCTCCAAGGGTGAACTTCCCATCGATCCAGAAATCGACGGAACCTAGTTCCTCTTCGGGAGGCTGCCAGGGCGCAAGCCGTCCACCGAGAATCGCCTTGTCGGCCGTTACTGCCTGGAGATTTGGAGTCAGCTGTGCTCGATCCTGCAAGACTTGGGGGATGTCTGAGTAACAGAAGACAATGATCTCTGAACGGGGGCGGCGTGCCGCAGCGTCGAATAGCACCTCATTTAGGTGTTCATCGCCGAACGAGTACCCGGCCACGAGAGTAAGCGTCTCCGGCTGGGCAAGAGCGCGACGGAATCGGTCCTGCAACACCATGAAGGGCACTCTCCGACTCTCATCGTATTTCGCGTCAGACGGATAAATTGCCGCAGCGGACGTACTTGATACGGGCGATCCCAACCGTACGATTTCCGCCTCGGTGTCCGTATCCCAAGCCCAATTCACGGAGCCGTGGAGCTTCCACAACCTTACGAACGACCTCAATAGCCAGCGCTCTGGGTCTTTTGGATTGCCTTCCACAAGGTCGGTGTGGAATCTCCCTTGGAGGTTTCCGACGAACCCATCAAAGTAGGGCAGGCGCATGTTCTCGAAGGCAGTCTCTACCAGAAGATCGTAGTTGACGGTGAACACTTCCAACGGCCAGTGATAGTCAGCACGAGAGGCCCACGACGCAAGTTGAAGAACGGACTCCAGTTTCGCCGTGTCTGCGGAAAGCTCCTCGACGATGGCTTGGCATATCTTTCGATCCAAGCTCGCCGCGGCCTTGTGAGTCAGCCCCTCCAGCTTGGCGTTACCCTCAAGCAGCGCTGCAATGCGCCGGATTCTGCTCAGCGCCTGCTCTAGGTTGCGCCCTTGTAGTTGGTTAGATAGGTGCTTCCTATCGTCGCCATTTAGTCGTTGCTTGACTCTGTCCTCCAACTGCGACACATCGGGCAGGCCACAGGCTCTTGAGGCTCCTGCTCCCAGAAACACGCACACGTGCCGGGATCTGCTGGCGAGCTTCGAGCTAAGACCATTGACGAACCGAAGAGAGTCATGTTGAAGTGTCAAGAGTCAACTTACCTTTAGCTCTCCAGGCTTTCAGCACGGACGAGCCCTGTGCAACGGTGGTGCCGCTGGCAGGATGGCGTCCCAAAAAGTGGAGGAGAAAATGAAAACCGGGACTAGTGGTCCAACATCATAGTATTGAAGGGTAACGAGGTTACGGATTGGTCACAACCGCCGTAGGGGCGAGTTTGAAACTCGCCCTGTGGTCGTGGGACGCAAATCCAATCATGCATGTATGCCAATCTCGATTACCCCTCATTTCAAAGATTTCGGTCTACTAGGTAGTGTTGACATTCTGTCATTCTGAACGTAGCAGAGCGGAGTGAAGAATCTAAAATCATCGCGCAAGCACAAACTTTTAGATTCCACGCTTCACTCGCAATGACAAGGAAAAGCGGAATAACGTGAAATGTCAACACTACCTAGTCAATTATAGGGAATTATAGTGCATTTTAGCCAAGAGGTCGCTAAATCCCTTGACATTTGACGGACTCGGTGACGGCTGCTAAGTTGTCCCTTATTAGCGCGAGCGCCCCCCGCGAAGATTCGCTTGGAGTTTTGCACTTCCCTCGACCGGATGACAGTCGGAGCACTGATTGTCGGCGTATAGCGTCTCAGGATAATTGACCTCACGACCGCACTCCGAGCACCGATATTCCCGCGACTCGAAGACGGCATCCGGCGGCGTGTTGAACATGGCCTGTACCAACTGCTCCGGCGTCGCGTCGATGCGAGGCGGGTAGAGGCGCTCCAACGGTCGGCCTCGTTCCTTCTTACGGCGTGACATGGCATTCCCCCTAACTGTGACTTGGTATCGTCATCCGATTCCTGCGCCGATGAACAGATTGTATCCCACAATCACGAGCGCGACAATCAGCCCCAACACCGGTGCTATCACCTAAGCCGCAATAGCACCTGAAGGTAGTCATCGTGTTACACGTCGATAGGTCGGCAAGGCCCGACATTGAATGCTTTGGACGCAATTAGTAGGCCGCCCTGAAACCCCACGGGGTCGCTGTCAAGGCGGCCATGCGTAAACTCAATAATCTCGGTTCCGTCTTCAAGCCCATACATTGATGCGCTGGAGCCTCCTTGTTGTGCCATGCCCTCGCTCATCCGGTAGTTCCCCTCGTCTGCCCAGCGAGCTCCATCGTCATCTGGCATGTAGTGGCTAAACCCACCCTTTGCTGGGTTGTGCAGATGGGTTTGCGAAGCAAGCATCTCAGACCCCACAGGCTCAATAAGAAAGAGCGGAACCTCCATGGCCACTGCCAAGTCCCGCACGTTGGGGTTAGGGTGTTTGACTTGGACTTCAATAAAGCAAATAGGAGACTCCGTGTCGTCATAAACGGCGATGTCGGGCCGTGCGCTAGTCGGGCCGTTCGGTACGGCTTTGTTCTTCTTGACACTATGAGCTGTCGAAGGCAATTCCCACCGGTGCCTATGTTCGGTATGGCCTTTGTAGCAAGGATACGCAACCTCGATGCGTCGAAGACCTTCTACTACTTCGTTAGGCTTTGGGTTGAGCCTGATAACTGTTGCGCAGTCATGGTCTGACCTTCTCAGGCCATCCACCACGCAAACCGGGCAACTAGACAGCTTTGACTCAATATAAGTTGCAAGCTGATTGACGTACTCCCTGTGTACATTTCCTTCGGTCATCTCCAGCGTTCCTCCTTCCACCAATCGGATCGCATCCGCCCCTCTTCGACACGGAGGGCTTGAAGCTCTGTGAGGGTGAGCTTGTTGCTCTTGAGCCGGTTACACGGGTCGCACAGTAGCGTCAGGTTGTCCATATCGTCCATGCCGCCTAGGGAGCGCGGTTTCTTGTGGTCTACTTGGAGATAGTCGGAGTACGGCGGTTCCCACCCACACCCCTGGCAACGCTGTCCATCCGAGATAATCAGCCGCTCCCGTATCTCGCGGACTGGCAGACGGCGAGCGTTGCGCTTGCGACTCACGACTACCAGTTCGGGAACGACTGCATCCCCGCCGTCTGTCCGTTTCGGCGGCTCGGTCGGAGTCTGAACGATGGTATCCCATGCCATGCTCGCGGAGACTTCCCGTTGTAAGCGTTCATGGATAATGTCGCGGGCAGGCTCATTCAGGTCAATGCCGACCCACTGACGGCCCAGACGTTCGGCGGCTACGCAGCTCGTTGCGCATCCTGCGAACGGGTCAAGTACCACGTCCTCGACGTTACTACCGGCCCTAATGATGCGCTCGTATAGGGCAAGGGGCTTTTGTGTAGGGTAGCCCGTGCGCTCGCCCGCTTGCGCTCCGATAGGCGAGATATCCCAGATCATGTCTTGGATTGGTGGGCCTTCAGTTGCCTTCAAGTACCGCTTATAGCTGGGCATCGACCCACGTGTAGGCCAGTGGACGAACCCCGCCTCGTCCAAGACGTCTAGGCGTTCCTGAACTGACATTTCGGCGTAGTTGCCGGGCGGCTTGAAGTCCTCGTGCAAGGTTCCCTCTTGCGGTACTCCCCAATGCCGCCCGTTGTCGGTAGGGTTTATGCCGCGCCACGGTTGCCCCGAAGCACCATGGCGTATCCCTGGAGCCGTTAGGTCTGACAACCTGTACCGGCCCCTGGTGTCCGAGTGCCGATAGAACCTGTCGAGATACTCCGAGTCGTAGTCCTGAAAGATGCGATTCCACGTGTAGCGGTTGGTCTTGGTGTAGAACAATATGGTGTCGTGGATAGGCCCCCAACGCTTGGCGCTCCCATGCGCCGAGGTGCGCCGCCATATGATTTCGTTCCGGAAGTTCTGGTGTCCGAATACGGCATCCAGCAGGGCCTTGATGTAGTGAGAGGCCGTAGGGTCGCAATGGAGATAGATACTGCCCGTCGGTTTGAGGATTCGGTGCATCTCTAACACGCGAACGCCAAGCCAACACAGAAAGGCACCCATGCCGTCGCCAGCAGCCGCATTAGCCGTCTGTATCACGTTGTAGAGCGCGGGGTGGTCGCCTAGTATCCTGTTCGTCCACTCGACCTGTACGTCGCCCCACGTCCACACATCGGAGTAGGACACATTCTCCCCCGCCGCCGTGATGCCCTCGAACGCCTTGACGCCCTTGTTGAAGGGCGGGTCGGTCGCTATTAGATCGACGCTCTCCGAGTCGATGCCACGCAGGACGGGCAGGTTATCGGCAATGAATAGGGTGCGGTTCAGCGATTGCGTCATGCGTCACGCTCCATGATACAATCGCTCTTAAATGGCAAATGCCCCCGAAACGAGGGCATCCTTTCTCCACAAAGCTGAGGGCTGTAGAGTGCACAGTGACAAACGTACTCTACAGCCGACAGCCGAGTGCTGTCAAGCGCTAGACGGCTTGCTCGGAGAAGGGATGAAGCCGATGGAACTTGCATTTGTTGCATTTGTGGTTGGTCAGACACTTATCAACATTGTTCTTGGGGCATTGGTGTTTCTCTGCTTTAGGTCGCTCAACCTCTTGGGGCTAGGAGAAGTATTGCGCTCTAAGAAACAGGCCAAGCGCAATCGCCACGACGATCAGTATGAAGATGAGGAAGCCAATGACACAGCCTCTGGGGTTCTTCCTGGTGAAGTTAGTAACGTCATCCAGTAGGTCATCTAGTTCCTCGCTCATCTCTGTCCCCTAGTAGGTAAGGATTGGCAGGGACTATAGCGCACCATCACCTATCTTGCAAAAGAACCGGCCGGAGGGCTGCCGGCTAAAGGCTCGCCGCGGCGTGAAGTATTGCGCGGACCTCGAGTGGTTCCCCCCGACAGAGAACCCACGGATCCTGGGGCCGATCTACAGGGGGAGCAAGCGGTGGAAGGCGGCATATGGTCTCAGGCAGTCGGTCGAGCGGGTGTTCAAGTCGGTGAAAGAGTCGCTCAGGCTTGAACGCCACTTCATCCGAGGACTCAGGAAGATCGCGCTCCACTGCCTCATGTCGGTGCTCGCGTTCCAACTCACCGCGCTCACCAGGCTCAGACTCGGACAGCCCGAACTACTCCGATGGATGGTGAGGCCGGTCGCGTGAGAAAATCGCGGCCACCTTGACAGGGGGAGCAGCGGACGTCTAAGCTGCAACCACAAGTGACATTGAATGCAGGTGAAGTTGAGCGATTGATTTCGGTATTCAAAGTCGCGGCAGGTGAGGCACTTTGATGTCCGTCCTCACTCAACTCGAAGTGATAGGCATCGAATAATGTGGATAAACATTTGGGAACCTACCGGGATCTTAGGGTACCATGCGACCGCGCATAGAGAAGGGTGCATGTACACTGCCGACCGGGAAACGATTTCCTCAATCTGGGAACAAGTGGATGACCTCGAAGAACTGAGCAGAAGGACTCCTCATAACGTCTTAGTGAAACCCTGTTCTTCGTGTCACCCAGGCACGCCTACTTGGAACACGACGCGCAGCAGATTAGAAGGCGGACAATCACCTGAGGGGTTGGCCCACCTCATCATCGTGTACAGTCAGGTATTTCAAGAATGACCTGAATACACGTCTCGTCGTCCTCAGCATCACCGTGTTCCTGTAGTTATTCTATGGGAATTATATCGCAAAGTAAACAAAATCGCCTAAACGGGAGCGGCGGCGTGGCATTCCGAGCACCGATTATCGCGGTGGAGCACGTCAGGATAGTAGACCTCACGCCCACAGTCCGAGCACCGCGATTCCCTATCCTCAATCGCCGTGCTAGGCGGTGTGTTGAACATGGCTTGTAGTGCTTCTTCCGGTGTTGCGTCAATGCGCGGCGGGTATGGCTTGCTAGGGCGGCCCCGTTCCTTCTTGCGTCGCGGCATATCTCCCCCTAAATTAGAACTGCACGGGGATCTTCCGTGTCCCTTCGCTTTTGGATGCGCCCGGTCGCGTGAGGGGGTCGCGTGGTGGTATCAGTCCTCGGTGGGATTGTTTAGATCGACGTCAAGATGCCTTGCGATGGCTCTTAGTGCCAAGCGAGTCTCTTCTTTGAACTGCTATAAATTCATCTGCCAAGTCGACCGTACTTTCATCCGCCAACGTCTGTCTCCTTGTGCCGCGAAAAGCGGGACACAGTCTAGTCGAATCCAAGCCGAGAAGTGACGAGGTTTTCAAGGGTATCCAGCTCGGCGATTAGCCGGTTCTTCTCAAAACCCTCGGCGTTCACCAAGAACCTATGAAGGGCCGCCCGCGCCCAGGGAGGGAGCTGCTCTTCGTCCTCCATCCACTCTTGGATGTCCGCCGGCCCGGTCTGCTTCATTATAGTTCTTGTGAGGCGGATATCCGCTCTGAGAGTGTTGAGGTCCCGCGTCAAGATGTCGGGGTCTGCGATCTGCTCCAAAACCGGAAACGCCCACGCCGGGGTCGTCTCGGCTAGAGACATGAGCCATTGGACGTGTTGGATTAGCCCTTTTGGTTCGTCCGGCCCGTGGCTATCGGGTTGAAAGGTCATACAGACCAGTCTTTCAATCCGTATCTCCCTGTGGGAAGCCCAGAGTCTAGAAGGTACCTCGGCGTTTTGAGAAAGAGCGGTCACGCGGGCCTTTTCGCTGGCGCTTGGGCCGCATGAGTTCCGGGCGGTTCAAAATGACCAGCAGCCTCTTGACTTCACCTATCTCATACTTCAGTCGGTCCAAGGGAATGAATCCCGGTAGTAGTTCTGATGCAGGCCGTTAGCAAGTGAAAAGAGGTGATTCACCAACTCAGGGTCTTCCGTTTCTTTGGCGAGCCTGCCAACAATCCCGTAGACCTGTTGGTGCGTCTCGTACTTCCAACCCCTTTGGTTGGCGATAGCTTTGATCTGGTGGGCGATGGCGCCCCAAGCCTTTTCCGATGCTTGCAGCCGGTCGCCTTTGGCCAACTGCTGTTCGGCGTGTTCCATCAGACGCTGACTGTGAGTTCTGTGGGTCTCTATCGGCTTGCGCCTGGGCGTAACTGATGTTCTTGCCATGACAGTTGGCTCCTTTGCTAGAGAATAGCACAGAACCGCGGGAAGGGATATTCTGAATGGGAGCTATATACTTGACGATCCCGTGAAGCAAGAAATATAGCGGTATGTTGCGGCAAAACAAGCAATCTCCTTGATACTTACTCGTAGTACCCCAACTCTTCTAGGCGGCGGCGGGCCTCGTCTAACTCCGCTTGGGTGAATCGGTAAATTGACGGGGAGTTCAAGGCCGTCGTCGCATGTGGACGCTATGGGGACAAGCGGGACTGACCGGAACCACAGACTTTTAGCGATAGACCTGCCCACGATTGTTCACATGGTAGATATGGACTAGCCGTTCGTCGTCAGAGACTTCGTAGATCAGGCGGTACTTACTGTCACTCCATCGCCGACTACAGTACCACTTGCCATCCTTCATGTGGACAATAGGCCCCCCGCTATATGGCGACAACGCAATTCGAGCCTTGATGGCTTCCAGCTTGTCGGCAAGGTCGCGGTGGCGACGTAGGAACTTCTCTACCGTTCGATGAAGCTCTATGCGGTATGGTTTGACATTGGACATCATGCCAGAGCGTTGTAGCCCTTATGGGTTCGCCTACGAGATAGTATCTCGTCGAGGTCGTCACCCGCCGCAATCGTTTCTTCCAAAGAGGCTATCCACCCATTCAAAAGCGTAATGACCCTAATGTCCACATTTAGGTTGCGAATCACGTCTATGAGTAAGTTAGTTAAGGCAATGGCGAACTCTCTGAGGTCGTCTAGTTCAGTATTCTCAATCAACGGCTTCACAGCGTCCGGTTCCGGCAGCATGGAAAGCTGAATGCTGACATCCTCCGCCTCGGTGATAGCGGTTACCCTGAACTCTTCTGAGTGGCCGCGCCGCAAGACGAATCCATCCATCACCTGCCGAGTGGAGGGGTGTCCGTCATCCTCAGTCAATCTCGACCACCTGTGGATCAACTGATCTTCCAAGTCGGCAACAGGTAGTGTTGTCATTTTCGCTCCTTTACAAAGTCTTGGATTAGGGATGTGGCCCCGTAAATCACATCGTCGAGTGAGTCCAGCGAAAGACGGTGATCCTCCAAGTGCATTTGAGCCGTAGCAAGTAGGCCGCCGCTTCGCCTAATGTCAAGTATGACGGCGGTGTGCTCCGGCCCAGTCCGCTTTACGAATCGCAGGCCGGAGATATAGTCAAACGGCATTTCGCCCGACGTTCTGAATGTAGGGAGATTGATTAGAGTCTCGAAGGTGCCGCGCTCATACTCCCAATTCACGTGGGCATGGACTGTGGCTTCAACGCCGAGGGTCTCGATGATATCCAATACGCTCAGCATTTCACGGAATGCCTTACTTGGCTTTGTCGCTGATCGGCGACTAGGCGCAGGCCGAGCAGACAATCGAACGGGGTGGTGCCCAGTCTTGTCGGGGATGATTGAGAGATCTATATTCCGAATGTATCCATTGCGAGACTGCTGACCGCTTCGCTCAAACCGATATCGTGGCCACCCCTTCTGGTAGAGTTGGACTCTCTCGGTAAGAGCGGCAGCTTGCTCGTCACCGCATTCAAGGTTTCCAATAACCTCAAGCGACTCAATGTGTAGTTCTCTCAAATTGGGGGTCATTATACTATCTGGGTGGCGCTTGGGGCTAGACTGCAGTGCAAGAATGTGGCCCTCGGTGTTCTTCTCCGGCACACCCACGATACTAGATGAGGGCAGACCCATCTTGTAGGTGGCGTTCTAGGTAGCTGTGATCCTTTTCAAACTGGTCGAGTATCCGAATGGCGTCCAGCGTTTCTGTGGTCATGGGGGTACCTCCGTGGCATTCTCCTTTCACTTAATTTGTTTATTGCCTCTGTCTGCCTGACAGTGGTGGTGAGGTAATATAGTTAAACGAAAGTAGACCTGTCAAGGTTGCGGCAGGTCAAGGGATTCTCATAGTCTGTCTATACCATTGCATGTTAAGTGGCAAGAGGCCGCCCGATTGCTCGGACGGCCTCCGGTTCTGCTAGACCCTGCCAGTTATTCGACTTCACCTACTGGGCCTGCACCCACTTCGTCATCGCCTGGGCCTTCACCGCCTTGAACTTCGGGGTGGTGTCGACCCCTTCAAACGTGCTATCCGCCTCATCTGTTCAGCTTGGTGCCTCCTTTGTATCTCAGCATCGTCGTGAAGGTCCAATAAGACCTGGTTAGCAACGTCGTCAACTACAAGACGACCTCGACGGAGAAGGTCTCGCCCAAGAATAGACGGAGTAGGCGGTCGGTCGTCATTGAGATTCTGCGCGGCAACGAAAGCGTCTTCTCCGCAAGGACCTGCCGAAGTATCTGGCCGAATTCAACTTTCGCCACAACACGCGCACCATGCCCGCCGCCATGTTCCTGATCCTCGTGGGGCTGCTTGCTCGATAGCGTCTTGGGCACGATCTACTGAGTGTCTGTTCTCCACCATCCTACAGGGTTCAAGAACTCGGCGACTTTCACATCTCCAGTGAAGAAGCGCACCAAGATTGTTCCAGGGGGGCGAGCGAGCGAGCGGACAGTTTCAGCTTTTATATCGTGGTCGTGATCTTTGGAGTCCGTAACCTTGAATTGGTTGAGTTCCATGATTAGTCCTCATCAGCGTGGAGTTCAAGTTCTTGAAATACGACTTCGGCTACATCCTCGCCTAAGCGGTCTCTTATGGCCTTCAACACAAAAAACGGTCTGCTGTGCCTTCTCGATTTGCGTAGACCATGAGGCGTGATTGTCCGTGACCATTGGGCCACACGAAGACGTGCGGCTGACCAATGTCTGGGTTGCCTCGTAGCTCGCGCACAAATCCAGCACGTTCAAGCGCCGAGGTCAAGTCTGTGATATGTAGACGCAATCTACGCAGCCACCCCGTAGGCGTGGGAAGCCTCGCTAAACGAGTCGAACTCCGCCTTGAGAACCGGAGCCCATCGACGCGAACTATTGGACGATGTGATTGTGCCCCCGGTTAGCTCGTTCGTATCTATGAAATCGCCCTCATACTCGTTATCGTAAGACCAGTCAACTCCGAGGTTGTCAAGGTGGGCCTCAAGCACACCCTTCTTCCGGTGATAGTGGATGTCGAAGTTGAAGAGCTTTATGAGTTCGTCAAGGGCCTCTTTCTCTGTGTGCCCGTAAGCGGTCAGCCCCATCTCGTCGAAGTGGGCAGCAATTATGTCATTATCGCTCTAGGCGTGGATCCGGCATATAACCGGAGGCCTGGCCGCGGACATCGTGCTAGGCGAGGACGTGTACTGGAATGAGGTCTACCGCTCGCAGATGCGTCGAATGCTGGTTGCCATGAAATGGCGCGGGGATGCCTTCGGGGACGTCACCGACTCAGACGAGAGGCAGAGGATCAACGCCAGGCTTGACCGGCTTGCGCTCAGGAACGCCGTTGTGAAAACGACGGATGCCTTCGACCTCGCAACTACACCGGAGCAGGCCATGGCGTTCCTTACGGAGTGGCAGGATCGCAGGCGGTAGGATCGACATATCCGGCCCTAAGCGGCTGTGAGGTCTACGAACCGCATCCGCTTGCCGTGCGCACCTTCTACCATCCGTGCCATCTGGTCGCGGGTATCCAGCGGTCGGTCATTGTGGCGGCCTGAGAATTCGTTGATGTATAGCGACAAGTGCTTCTCACTCATCTGGTGATACGTCCCGACGTAACCGCGTTTGAGACCGGCCCAGAACGACTCTACGCCGTTGGTATGGGCCTGCCCATGCACGAACTCTTTGACGCTGTGCTTGACCGTCTCATGGTTCGGCAGGTGGCGGTAGCCGGGGTGTTCGTCGGAGTAGACCTTCGCGCCGTCCTCAATGCTGTCCTCGACGAAGGCTTGGAGCGTCGGTGTGTCAGCGTGCTCGACCGGAGTCGCTTTCACCTGTCCGGTGTCCCTGTCCTTCATGCCCACGACCGCAGACTTGCCGACTGCCCCGCGCCCGGCGTTCAGCTTCTTGTGCTCGTGCTTGTTGTGTTCCTTACCGCCTATGTACGTCTCGTCGACCTCGATGGGGCCGGCGAACTTATCAGCCTGAGCGTTCCACATCCCGCGTATCCGATGCGCCATGTACCACGCTGACGATTGAGAGATGCCGAGGTCTCGATGGAGCTTCATGCTCGACACGCCTTTGAGGTTCGTGTTGTAGAGGTAGAAGGCAATCGCCCACTGAGAGAGTGGGAGTTTCGAGCTGTGCAAGAGCGTACCCGTCTTGACGGAGAAATGCTTACGGCATTCACGACACCGGAAGGGTTGAGGCTTACGGTTGCCAATCACGGCGATGTTCATGCCGCCGCAATGAGGGCAGGCAATCCCGTTAGGCCACCGTTGATCTACGAACCACTGTTCGGCCTTTTCTTCATTGCTGAACTGTTTGACGACCTCGACGAGGGATATGCCTTTTCTGTAGGACTTGCCTGGGCCAGATACCTTTATCATTAGAACACCTATTCAACCTTGATTTATATAGGTATTTTAGCCGACGCGGGGCTGAAATGTCAAGGGATTTAGCGACCTCTTGGCTAAAATGCACTATAATTCCCCAATTATACTCGTTCGGCTCGCTCCAAGTCGACGACTATGGCATGACGATGCCCGCTCTAATACCTAAATGGACTACGTCACCGTCCAGTGGGTATGAATAGAGCATTCAGTCCTCGGAAGCGGAGGTGGCTCCAGCGCTCAACCCACCCCAGCAGCGCATCGGACGATACTCCGAATGGGCCTATGTCAACGTCATCGGCGCTCATGGGCTGCCCCATGTCGCCCTGTGAGAAAAGTTGCCTGGCGTTAATCGCATCGCCGATGACCTCAGGCGAATGGAAAGTAACGGTGACCAATGAGTTGGCGCGTTTTACGTCAACCCGGTGCAGGCCTGTAGAAGGAGACGATAACGCAGTCAGCGTCACCAGAGGTATGGATGAGACGGGAACCAACCAAGTGTCGCTGGCGAGGTCTGGAGCATGCTGGTCGGCTTTGCTCCAGGTGCTGAACAATGGGAACACATAGTAGACTGCGTTCGCGTTATAGCCAGCAAGGTCCTCCATAGCCTCGTGTTGCTGCTCGTTGACGCTGAACTTGTAGAGACTATCTTCCAGCGACGTAGCCCACGGGGCCTTGAATTGCAGCATGATCGAGACACCAGGCCCCGCGTTCCTAATTCGCGCGTCTATTCCTTCCTGGCGTTCTTGGGCTTGAGTCAATCCAAACCACAATGCTCCATCACACCCAGGCCACGACCGTATGTATTGGAGTAGTTCTGCGCAAAGGTTCAACTCCAACGATTTCTCCGACACTTCCTTTCTTCTTCTATTCACCGTGGTCATCTCCTATGTGATCGGGCTTACTGGTTCTCTCTCCTCTTCTACACAATAGATTCGCCATCTCATCTTCAATACAGTAATGAGCGAGCTAAGGACCCCTTGGAGTGATCTCCAATTCCTTCACCCGCATACTACTCACGGGGACGTGTGATATGACGGCTTTCGCCACCAATTTCCGCGCCCCTCTGGTTCGCGCCTGAATCACGGCCGCTCCACCAACGTATACGGTAGACAGAACCGTCTTCGAATTGTGGCTGGGGGGCTTGTGAAGATTCCTATATCGCCCACCTGGCGTTAGTGTGCTCCTAGTCGGGATCACCTTCCATGAGGCCGTCCACTATTCCCAGGCACACCCCCCAATTCGGGTAGCGCGAAACCGACGTTCGATGCGAGCCACTCGTGGGGTCCGTGAGGTCTCGCTGCACTGTAGTAAGGGTGCCCTTTCCCCTTGGGTTCTTCCTATCTACTCTGATCACCAGATACAGGCAGTCCGGATCCTCTTCCCCATTTAGGGCCTGAGCAGCCTCGACCAAATGGAGAACGGCCCCTCGGTAGGACTGGAGACGTCCTTCCTCGAACGTCTCCGCGTTCGAATCATCTCTTCCCATCATTTGACGCCATGCATGGTGCCGGACGTTTAGGCTCTTTGACTCACGACGGGCCGTATCCTCAAGGTGACCGACATCGGAGCAGTACAAGACATCCAGTCTGCCCTCTCTCCCGTGGCAATCGCAGTCATCCGACAGGGTTTCGCACCAAGGATAGGGACTTTTCGCAAGCCGAAACTCCTGGTCTTCCCAGCCCTCCGGGAGATGGTCCTTGATGGTTGTCCAATTCTCGATCCATTCGGAGCGCTCAGAGAGTTTGAACGATGTCGAGAGGGAATACTCGGGGGCATACGCAGAGGGAACCTCCTTGCCGAAGCGTGACTCAAGGTACGCTACCGCTTGTTCCTGCGATAGACACGATGCCTGAATCTTCAGCCACATCCGGGGGCTCTCGAATATCGCTTCCCAAAGATGGTACGCAGCGGATGCCCTCTCGTGTTTTCTAGGCCACACGAGCCTAAGTCTGACACGTCGTAGTAGACGACGGATGGCTGGGACGAATTGCCTCATTCTTGATTCACGGTCATTGGGTGTCGAGTCAATGTCGTGTTCCGAAGGTCTTCTGTATCCTGAAGGCATGAGAGGACACGTGCCCAACGTATAGCCCCTTCCTATTGTCGCCTCGGGTCACCTCAGCCGCTCTTGTAAGGTTCTCCTCACTGGTATTCGACCCGCCGTGTATTTCCCGTATAGCTTCTGGAGGGAGATCTATCACCTTGATAGGCCAGTCGTTTTCATCTTTCTTTCCGGTGTCTCGCGTCTGCTGCAGGTCCACGAGCAACCTAACCTCCCTTTCGTATTCCCACGACGCACCTTTCACGAATAGCACCCGGGACAGCGACTTCCAGTCTGCGGAGAATAACGCTAGGTCCACGTCACATAGAATCGAATACCCCTTTCTGGTCTTGCCGACTTTGGCATCTTGCTCCATATGCTCGCGGTCGACCAAGAGCAATCGAATGACATCGTCCTTTGTTGGTTCGTACGAGGGTGCGAGATCCGAGTATGTCACTGATCGCAACTCGAACCCTCGCTTCGCCAGGGCCTTCGAATCGTAGCCAACGACAACGCCTGTGTTTCGGGCATAGTGTGCCCACATCGTGGGAACTAAGAAGTCCTTGCTAAAGGCAACTACTCCCACACGCGAGCTCAGGTACTGCTGAATGAAGGTCGAAAGCCTCAGGTCTCCGTAGCGTCGTGACCGCGTTAGTAGTTCGTCCTCCGACACCGTGATCCCCAGGCACTTCTTCACCTTCGAGCGAATCAAGGCGCGAAAGTGTGAGCGGTCCAACGCCTTGTCGGGCATCGTTGTGATGTTGCACTCCATATCATCGTTCAATGCCAGAAGCTGCGTAGCCCGCAGGCTGTCTGGCGCCCCTTTGCCAATCCGCTCCTTTGGAATGTACTTGTACAGGATGTCAGGGATGTTGGACTTGCCCTCCACTGTCCTATTCGCACACTCTTGGGACTGGTGCATCCGAAGCCAGTGCGCAGTGATGTCACTCAATTTTGCCTCCACCGGCTTCCGCTTTTCCTCGCTCCACGTAGATAGTTGCATCCTAGTCGCGACGAGATCTGCTCTTGAGCGCTGCTTGGCCTGCTCGCTGTAAGGGTGGAGTTGTCCCTCGACCTGACAGTAGAATCCTCGCTTGGCCAATGCCTCGACTAGGTCAACCATCATGTCCACCGGCATTGGTTGCCACTCCTGTCCGGTCAGGGTAGACATGAGGGTCGGTGGGGCTGTTCTGCGACCATTCCCCAGACTCGCGCTCGACTCTCGACGCTTTGCCCAGTTCCTGGACACGGTCCCTAGTCAATCGGGTCACCCTCCCATTGCAGCCGCCTTCCAAGCCCCATTGTGTAGATGCCCCACGGCCCTGCGATAATATACTGTGGTAGTGCAACAATTATACTGGGGCCGGGCCATGTTTGAGAACTACGTCGGCGTCATCGAGTGTAAAGGGCGGAGTAATAATGGACCGGCGAGGCGGGGGTGAGCGTTCGGGAGTGGCGCTGCAAAACTGGACCCGCCGCCGCCTTCCATAGAGTTGCCTTGAACTCTATGGAAGGTGTGAAGGATGTACAAGGTGGAACTGTACGTTCGAGTGCGCCGGGCCTGCATGGTGGACGGGATGAGCACGCGGGAGGCTGCCCGAGTGTTCGGGCTGCACCGGGATACCGTGCGCAAGATGCTGGAGTACTCGGTGCCACCCGGGTACCGTCGACAGTCACCGCCGCGTCGCCCTAAGCTGGACCCGTACCACGGGGTGATCGACCGGATACTGGAAGAGGATCGGCGTTTTCCGAGGAAGCAGCGCCACACGGCGAAGCGGATCTATGACCGTCTGAGAGCGGAGCACGGGTTCGGTGGCAAGTACACGATAGTCAAGGACTACGTGCGAGAGCGGCGTCTCCGGACACGCGAGATGTACGTTCCGCTCTCCCATCCTCCTGGTGATGCCCAGTGCGACTTCGGCCAGGCCAAGGCGGTCATCGGCGGAGTGGAGCAGACCATCCACTACTTCGTGCTGGACCTTCCCCACAGCGACGCATGCTTCGTCAAAGCGTACCCCGCGGAGACGACCGAGGCGTTCTGCGACGGTCACGTCTCGGCGTTCTCGTTCCTGGGTGGGGTGCCCCGGAGCATCGTCTACGACAACACGAGACTGGCTGTGGCCAGGATCCTGGGAGATGGCCGGCGCCAGCGTACTCGTGTGTTCTCTGAACTGGTGTCCCACTACCTGTTCGATGACCGATTCGGCCGTCCAGGCAAGGGCGACGACAAGGGCAAGGTGGAGGGGTTGGTGGGATATGCTCGCCGGAACTTCCTGGTGCCAGTGCCCTCGTTCCCGAGCTTCGATGCGCTCAACGTCTACCTGGAGGAGCGGTGCCTGGAGCGGCTGGGGAGACAGCTGCGTGGGCACAAGGAGACGATAGGCCAGCGGATGGAGCGTGACCTGGAGGCCCTGCTGGCGCTCCCCGCCGTGCCATACGATGCCAGCGACAAGCACGTGAGACTTGTCTTCAATGCGCTTTCACCCCATTGGCGGGGGGCCCGAAGACGACAAAGATGGACAAGAAGCATGGTTCACGGCAAGAAACGCATCCCTTATTGGATAGACCGGAGATTGACTGGCCTTCCAGGACCCGAATATCATGCCATCATCTCGTTTGGACTGCCCTTTGAGTCTGAAGACTCCCAATATGGGAAATACCGGATAACATGAACATAAACATCTTGCATGTGTCTGATTTACATCGGGACCCGCAAAGCCCGATAAGCAACCTAACGCTCTTGGACTCATTGAAAAGGGACCGAGAACAGTATGCTTCGCCCGAAGGTCTTGGCATTGGTTCCTTCGACTTGATAGTGATCAGCGGAGACGTTGTTCAAGGCGTGAGACATGGTCCAAGGGATGCCGATGTCGTGCTTCAACGCCAGTACGAGGAAGCTCATGAGTTCTTGGAGGGACTGACAGACGAGTTTGCCGGCGGAGACAAGGGATCTGTGATCATAGTCCCAGGGAATCACGACATAAGCGACCACCATTTTCGGGAGAGCATAGAACGGGTCGAAATCCCCACCGGCGGAGCGAAGGAACTCATTGGACCTTTGTTCACTGGCCAATCTAATCTTAGATGGTCATGGGACGAACTTGCCCTCTACAGAATCAAAGATTTCGACATGTATTGGAAGCGCTTCCTTCCTTTCGTAACATTCTATGAAGGCTTTTACGGCGGGAATAGACTCTATTCTACTAATGAAGAAAGACAATTCGATATTTTTGATTACCCCGACATTGGTCTCACCGTAACGGGATTCTCGAGTTGCAGCAACAATGATTTGTTGAATCGGCAAGGCGCTATCCATCCCGATTCCCTGGCAGCATCGAGTGGGCAATTGAGTAATCCAAAGTATCACAATCGGCTACGCTTGGCAGTGTGGCACCACCACATTGAAGGCCCGCCATTGGAGGTCGACTACATGGACCCCGACATCGCGCAGAATCTCATCTATAGAGATTTCAGCCTTGGCCTGCACGGACACCAACATAAACCTGAATACCTTGACTATAGGTTTCGACATGGCTCGGATCGCAAGATAACCTTGATTAGCGCTGGCACTCTTTGTGGGGGCGCTGCATACGGGTTCAAGAGGTCTTATAACCTGATTCAGCTCAATCTCGAAAATAGTTCTGGGAAGTTGCATGTAAGGGAAATGCAGAATGACAATCTCCGAATGCCGATTTGGGGTAGACATTCATCGCCATCTAACCCAACGGGGAGCTTAGACTTTACGTTCGTCCCTCCACCTACACCTGATAGCACCCATTCTCAATATACGTCAATCTTGTTAGAGGCTCAGCGGTTGCATGAACAAGGAAAAATAAGCCAAGCGGCAGAGGCTCTATTGTCTTTGCATGGACTCGATGACCTAGGTCGCCCAATTCTCCTTGATTGCCTGCGTCGCCTCGGAGACGATGCGGGCATCATTGCGACCTTCGATCCTCCGCAGGGAAGCGGGGAACAGATCGCCGTAATGGAAGCTTTGTGGTCTGAGGGCATACGTGAGCGGTTGAGACAATTGCTAGAATCTCCTCCAATAGCAAGCTCGTCGGACCCTTCGGTGGCCGAGATGAGGACGAAATACCGAGTGAGGTTGAATGTATGACTACCACAGGAGCGGAACGCCTAGCATTTAACGTTGACACCGGGCGGATTCTTCAAATTCTCGCTTCGGAGATCTACGACTCTCCTAGAGCGTTCCTCAGGGAAAATGTGCAGAATGCGTATGACGCAATCCTTATGCGTTGTACCGCTCAGGATCTCGCCATCAAAGACCGGCGGATCGAAATTACTGTCGAAACTTCTCGCATTACCGTCCAGGATGACGGGATAGGCATGGAAGAAGATGTACTTGCAAACAACTTTTGGAAGGCAGGCGCCAGCGGAAAGAAATCCGACCTTGCCCTACGTTCTGGGGTAATAGGTACGTTTGGAATTGGCGCAATGGCGAATTTTGGGGTCTGCTCAGCGCTCCGTGTCGAAACCCGCCATATGGACTCGGAAGTTACGTTGATCACATCCGCTAGCAGGAACAATCTTGCCATTGCAGAGAAATGCATCGACCTATCCAGGGTACCGGACGAACGCGAACCTGGAACCGTCATAGTTGCAGACTTGGATTCATCCAATAGTGTAACTGAATCGATGGTCTGCGATTACCTGAAACAATACGTCCGGTTTCTACCGGTCCCGGTATCCGTCAACGGCCGCGTGATCAGCCAAGACTCCTTCGTGGATATTGCCGACGACACTGGGTCCGGCTTCCACCAGATTTTCCAGCAACGAATGACTAATCGGTCCTTCACAGGAATGCTGGAGGTGTCTGTCAACTCTCAGGGTCGTGCATTCGTACGAATCACCGACATTGATTTAAATGGTACCAAGCTTGTTGGTGAAGCCTGCTTCGTGCAAGAAGGAGGCTCCACGTACGCTTATCGAAACCATTTTGGATTGGCCCCAGTGCCCGTTTCCGGGCATTACCGTCTTGGTGGTTACGTGAATCTTGACATTCTTCGTCCCACCGCAGGGCGAGAGGCTCTAAGTAGGGATAGCATGCAACACATCGCAAGTCTCGTAGGGTTCACAGAGGAAGTTTGCAGCCTCGCAATTGCCGATCATGCTACAGCAGATATCAATCAGCACTTTCAGCGGCACATTCTGGCAACTCAGAGGCCAGAACTGGCTAAGAACGTCCGGATATTTGTACGTCCCACAGAGGACATGGTCCCTCTATCTCAAGTAAGTGCATACGAACCAGAAAAGAGTAAACATTACTACACAGGCACAGATCACACAATTCTGACTCGATTCGCCAGTGAGAGTTCTAATCTGTTCCAAATTAGTCAAACTAAGCCTCGTCGAGAATTGCAGTTGAGGTTCCTAAGGAGGCATGTGGAGATCGACCTAGTTCCCGAAAATACTATAGTTGACAAGATTCCAGCAACAGAATTGGCGTTAGATGAAGCGATGTTCCTCGTGCGACTACGTGGTGTCCTCTTGGATGATTACCTGATTGGGGACGTAGAGGCTTCGCTGGCCGATATCAGCCATGGAGTGGAATTCGATGTTGAAGATAGAGGAGAGGCTCTGCATATCTCAATAGGCCGTTCGATTCCGGCAGTCCGGATGGTAGTCGAGTGCTATAGAACGGCAAGGGATGTGTTTGATGGATTCGTGAAAGACTTTGTACGAGAGCATCTCTACCCTCAAATTCGGCTATACATTCCTTCATCAACCCAACAAGGCAGAGACGCCCTTTATCAACGACTAAAGGCCAACAAGGAACTCTTCCAACTACAAGAGAGTGATTATGGGGAGATAGAAGAAATCCTCGCAGATTACATTTCTGGGAAGACCGACCTCAATCGAGTACTTACGACTGCTAGTACGCGCCGTTCAAGCCAGTGGCAGCGAGTTAGCGGCGACCAGGTGGGAAGGGTTGAGCAAGAGTTGCCAGATATCATTAACTCTGGAATCGTTGAGGACACGACCGTTGATATTGGTGCTAGACCACCAATCGTGAGATCTGAGTTCGAAAGTGAGATGAAAGTACTCACCGTAAGCGATGGATACCCTATGCTGAACAACTATAGGATGTTCTTGGCGCTTTCGGACCGTTTGGCCAAAACAGAGGGAGAGTTTCTCAATTGGCCTCACACAACCAAGGTGCTTTGGGGTTCGCATCGCGTGATTTACATCTTTGCTGATGAAACAGGAGAGATCAGCCTCTACTACGATATAGAGCTAAAGACACCGCTAGAGTTGGACCAGACTGGCGGTTCAATGTTGCCCACAACCACCATAGTGACCGGAAACCGCATATTTGTGCCAGTTCCTTTGGAACTAGAGCCCGCCTTCCGTGTCACAGATAATGCCAAAGACTACTATATCCGCTTCGATACTATTCCCTAACAGAGGTTCGCCGAATTTCTCTTGTTGATATGCGGTCTGAAGTGACCGGCTGGTACGACCAGCTGATCGGCACCATCGACAACTTCACAGGCATGGTCGGGAACGGACCGGCGGCCCTCCGCGGCCAGCATCGGATCACGATCGGCCCGTGGGGACGCGACAGCGGCGTCTTCGTGCGGCACCAGGGCCCGCTCGACTTCGGCCCGGAGGCGGACACGACCTACACTGACGAGGTCACACGATGGTACGACTACCGGTTCAAGGGCGTCGACACCGGAGTCGGCTCCGAGCCTCCGGTAAAGCTGTTCGTGATGAACGAGAACAGGTGGCGGTACGAGGAGCAGTGGCCCCCGGCAGGCACCGGGGAGACCGAGCTGTTCCTGCACAGCGGCGGACGCGCCAATTCGGTCGGCAGGGACGGCTGTAAAGGGCGGAGAGAAATTAGGCCGTGTGGCGGAGCGTGCAGGTCAAGCTGATCAAGATGGGAGGTCGTCTGGTGCTGCACTCCCGTCGATTGATCTTTCAGTTGTCCGAGGTGTCGGTTCCTCGACGGTTGTTCCAGGGAGTGTTGGATCGTATCGGCCGGTTATCGCCGGCGCCAAGCTGAGGGAGGGTACAACCACGATCTAGCCAAGAGGGAGAGCGCTCTAGGGAGTCGGCTTGTCTTCAATGCGCTTTCACCCCATTGGCGGGGGCCCGAAGACGACAAAGATGGACAAGAAGCATGGTTCACGGCAAGAAACGCATCCCTTATTGGATAGGCCGGAGATTGACTGGCCTTGCAGGACCCGAATATCATGCCACTATCTTGTTCGGGCTGCCCTATGAGCTTGGAGACTGCCCATATGGGAAATACCGGGTGAATCCCTTGGGTCGATAGCCCAGCCCCTCCTCGAACTCACTCGGGAACGGCTGCGCACGTCCAGTTTCCGCTATGCTCGCCGCGCAGTAGCTGTGGGGGTGCGGGTGCTGTTCACTGAAGCTGTTTCTGCCGAGCAACTCGTACCGCAGGTGTTCCAAGACCCCCTTGATCGCCAGTGCCTTCGCTAGGTGACCGATGTCCTGATGGAGGTCCGGCTTGCTTTCCAAGTATGGCCTCATTAGTGCATCCGCCTCCTCTTCCCAGGCCAGGGTTACCCTGTTGGCGGTTTTCTCGACGGCTGGCAGGACTGTCTTCAAGATGCTGTCTTCGTCCTCCTCCCTCACGCGGACAAAACTCCACCGGGACATGATCATCTGGAATACTGGATCTTCAAGCATCTCATACCGGTTGCTGAACTCGGCCACTGCGTGCAGTAGGAACCCGAACTCGCCCTCCAAGGTTTGGGTTATTTTAGTCAACTCGTCCTTTATGTTGGTACAGTCCCCATGGTGTTCCATCAGGGCTCGCGTCTGTTCGTCGTTCAAGCCCAACATCTTTGCCCACGCCTCCATCATGTCCACGGATGCCTCTTCGAGAGCGGTGGTGATCCGGGGATGTAGCCGGTCGCAGATGGAGAGGAGTTCTGATTCCTCTCTGGTCAGCTGGGGCTCAATGGCATCCCAGAAGGCCATTCGGTCCCGAGCACAATAGTCGCACCCGCAGTCTCTCAGGTCATGAGAGCCCATTCCGAATCCTTGGCTGCTTCGGTGGTAGGCCTTGCCTCGTGCCTCCCGGTGGGACTCCGCAACGAACTCAGAGGCCACTATCCTCTCAAGGATGGGAACTACCATCTGGGATGCCGGCCAAATCTCCTTGATCAGGGACGGTGTTCCCAACTCATCGAACACCCTCTCTTGGAACTCAGAGGTTTCGCATATCCGACATATCCTGGAGTCACCGCCGAACATCGTGATTGCGAAATCATGCCCTAGGCAGGTGAACTCCTCTAAGGGTCTCTGTGCCGGTTGCGCTACGGGCTCCCATGATTCCGTTCCGTCGTACCGGTTTGATTCCAGCAGTCTTTGGAGGAGGGCGTTTTCGGCATTCTTCCCGTCCGGCCAGTAGAGTACCCAGGGCGCGTGCAGGAGTTCCTCTTTGCTGAAGATCTGGGAGTCATCCTTGTTGTCCTGACGGGTTCCGGCGTAGAGATGGGAGGGTTGGAGGCAGTAGGGCCGATTGCAGAGATGGTTGACCTGCCGATCCTCAGGGACCTGCCCTCGCGTCTGGATGAATACGGCCCTGTGTGCAAGTTCCTGCTTCCCGTTAATGGTGAGGACGCCGTAGCCGTCCCGGTTCAGGCCGTACTTCCATACCATGCAATTTCCGAAGGGCGTGAAGGGAGAATTCACCTGCATGGGGATCCCGAAGCAGTCAGCCGGGGTGATGGGGCCTTCTGCCCAGCTCCTCCGAGGTCTTGGGTTCCTGGTCTCGGGGTTGTCGCCATACCACCGCTGGATGATGGCGTCTCGCTCTGTCCGGTAGTCTCTCGGCATTCTTCTGTTCCAATCTGTATTGTAAGTCCTCGTCTCGGTCTTGGCCTACGAGAAGCACTTAGCCCGCGCGATCAGGGATGACGAGAGCAAATTGACTTCAACGAGCAGCGAGTCGGGCTTTCGGAGGTTCCTAGGCTTGGCAGGCATTCTCGCTCCGTCGACGATGCAGGGGATATCGAATCGGTCAGAGCACCTCAATCGCGTTCATGTGTCGACACACTGAACTCAGGCTGACCTCGCTTTGCCGCCCCTACGAGCCTCCATCGAAATCACGTCAAGAGACTTCTCATGCTCTAGTGCAGCGCGGACGGAATCTCGTGCATCTGTCTTGCGAAGACGCTCTAGTTTTGATCGGGAAATACCAAAGCGTCGAACTCCAAGTTCAGCTATCTGTTTCTTAGTGTAACTCTCATCGTTGAGTATTTTGTCAATATCCTCTTGGCCTAGAGATTCCAGTGCGGGCGGGACCTGTGATTTGGCTTTGGTTGAGGCTCTCTTGCGTCTATCAGTGGATGGTGCTTTCTTCTTGATGGCATCGGTTAGTTCTAGCACCGGGCAATCGGCGTACGGTCGCAATGCATGAGCCACATTCCGCAGCCCTTCGCTCAAGTCCGCGTTACCAGTCTTATCTTTCTCGTACAGCTCTGCCAAACTCAATAGGTATTGAACCATATCCGCAACAAGCAATTGGTTCTCTTCAGCGTCATAGGTCGGGGCACTTTTTGATTTTAGGTGCCCGCTTCTCATAGGGTATCAATCCTTCGCTTTATCTCATCCGTCAGCTCCATATATTGCCTATCTATTCGTCGCCCACCTATGTTCTGAGTCTTGTGGCGGTTGTAAACCGGAAGTCTGTCCGACAAGGCTGCAGATACACCGGTACCTTGAAAAATGTAAGGAGTCATCAACGCATCGCTCCAACGTCTTATTAGTGAACGCAGATGCTGTGAATGGTCGTTGGTGTATCCACCCTTAGCTCTTTGTATCCGAGTGATTACTAGTCCAATAAGCTCGGTATCAGGTACATACGCAGATCGGTTCTCTCCCATTGAAGCGAGGGCCCTTAATCGAGTGTCAATACCTGACCGTATCATATCGCGGAGATGAGGTGCTCCTCTCTCCATTACTGCCTCGGGTACAACAGGAATTATATAACCATGGCTAGCTGCAATCGCGTTCTGGGAAACGATCTTTGTGGCGGGCGGGCAGTCGAATATTATGTAGTCATACTCTTCATCAATAGCGGTTTCCTCAATCCAACGACACATCAGCGTTCGCTTGTTCCATTCCGAGCGTATGGCGTTGCCCTGATGGGAGGCGGTTAATTCTATTTCGGTATCGTCTAGCTGTAGGCTGGCTGGAACCAAGTCCATACCGTCATAGTCCGCATCAATGCTGTGCATTGGAGAATGGACAATGATGCTGGAGTCCGGAAATACGTGTTCTTCACCAACGAACGATTTGAATATTTCATCTACTGTGCGCCTATCATTGATGGCCGTTCGCCATCCGGCAGCTCCGAGGCAGGGTATAGACAGGCTACTTTGGTGATCCATGTCAATAAGCAATACTCTGCTGTCGTGTTGCCACGCAAGGCCAGTACCGAGATGAAATGCGAGAGTGGTCTTACCGACACCCCCTTTGAAATTGATGATGCTTATACGTTTGGCCATGCTATGCTCCTCGCATCAATTGTGGAGCCTCATCGAGATAGTCGCTTCCTGCGATTGTACCAGATGATCTCGCCGCTGGTGCTGGATGAGGCCCAGCATCTCGATTTCAATGGGTTGGAGGAATGCCGGGGGTCATGCTGGAATCACTTGGCACGGACAGCTGAAGCCCAGCTCCACTTCGCTACGGTAGGCCCATCGGTCAGTGCCTTCGAGGCGAACTCCCACCCGTTATCGACACGGACTGTCTGCGGTAACCGCCTGCGCGGCGACGGCTCCGCCAGCATGCTCACCACCCGCTGGTCCGTGATGCTCCCGGCTACTACCGCCGCCGGGCTCTCAGTCTCCCAAGGCGGCAGGACCCAGGCTCGCTTACAGGTTTAGGCCCACATTTCCCATATCAACCCTGCCGGGCGTGCCGCAATCAGTAAGGGAACTACCCGATGTAGCCGAATAGCGGAGCATAGCAGTTATCATGAGTGCTAGACACGAAGGTTCTTGATTTTGTCCAGTTGGGTGGGCCAAAGGGGACTCGAACTCCCACTTTGGAGGTTCTCATATGACACGAAGAAAGGTGCGACCGGATCGGGGCGACGCCGGATACCTCGTCTAGTTGGCCAAGCTGGCAGAGGAGTTGTCCTGAACAACACGGAGACCTGGACAATAGCCTTGATGTCTGACAGACAAGCATGTAGAGTTGGACAAGCAAGCATTACAGGAGGCTGCAATCCGACGCCCTGCCTAGCATAAAGTCGGGATCGGCCTCGTCGGTAATTCGTAGCTGAGAGACCAGCACCAGCCGCCGAAATGGCGTCGCTGCCTTCCAAGCAGGCTGTCGCGGGTTCGAGTCCCGTCTCCCGCTCCATGAAGCCCCTCAGTTAGCCAAGAATCACACAGCATTTGGAGATTGCCATGTTTGGAAGCGGCCCTGTACTTCTGGCCGAACTACTCAATCAAGTGGAGAGCGGCAAGATTCAGCTTCCCGATTTTCAAAGGGGCTGGATTTGGGACGACGATAGAATCAAAGAGCTCTTGACAAGCGTATCTCGCGGCTTTCCCATTGGTGCCGTGATGACGTTATCGGCAGGTGGGGAGGTGCGGCTGAAGGCCCGCCCTATAGAGGGCGTGGCCGAAGACGCCGCAACGTCACCAAGTACGTTTCTGCTTGACGGGCAGCAAAGGCTCACTTCGCTGTACCAGAGCTTACGATACCCCGGACCGGTGGATACCCACGACAATCGCAACAAGAGAATAAAGCGACACTACTACGTCGATATGAAAGTGGCGACCAACCCCGATGCGGACCCTGACGAGCTCGTGATAAGCGTGCCAGCGGAAAACCGCAAGATAACGAAGGATTTTGGACGAGAAACCGTACTTGATCTTTCCACTCGTGAGAACGAGTACAAGGAACACAAAATACCAACCGAGCAATTGATGAATCCTATGAAATGGATGATGGGCTACGTTGCTTATCATCAGAAGAATGACCCGAACGAGGATCCGCTAGAGTTCTTCCAGTGCTTCAATGATGTTGTAGTGACCAGATTTGCTGAATATCAGCTACCCGTAATCAACCTGGGAGAGCAAACCCCCAAGGAAGCGGTATGCGCCGTGTTTGAGAAGGTCAACACGGGGGGAGTCTCCCTTAACGTTTTCGAGCTTGCCACGGCATCGTTCGCCGCGGACGCAGATAACTTTTCGCTCAGGGACGACTGGTCGGAACGGAAGGAGAGACTGTACGGCAAGGCGTACGGCGTGCTACAAGGAGTAGATGGGAATCAATTTCTGCAGGCCGTCGCGCTGTTGAAGACCCAGGAGGATCAACGAGCCGCCATTCGTCAGCGCAAGTCTGGTCGGCAGATTCCGGCTATCGGGTGTAAGAGGCGTGACATCCTCAACCTAGAACTGAAGGACTACCGCCACTGGGCGGACAGGGTCGAGCAAGGATTCGTCAAGGCCGGCAACTTCCTGGTTTCTCAGTATGTTTTTGGTGCGAAGAATGTCCCCTATGGCACTCAGTTGGTGCCGTTAGCAACCCTGTTTGTAGAACTGGAGGAGAAACTGCATCCATTTAATGCGAAAGCGAAGCTCGAACAGTGGTACTGGTCGGGGGTATTTGGAGAAGCGTATGGTGGTACCATCGAGACGCAGTTCGCTCTTGACCTAGAGGAGGTGGCGGAGTGGATACGCGGAGGCGCGCGTCCTCGACTTATGGAAGAAGCGAGCTTTGCCCCCGAACGGCTCCTCTCGCTGCGCACGAGGAACAGCGCGGCATATAAGGGCCTCTACGCGCTTCAAATGAAAAACGGAGCAGCGGATTGGCGCACGAACCAACATCTATTGTGGATGACGTTCGCTGATAAGTACATAGACATACATCACATCTTCCCCAAGGCTTGGTGTGAAGGCAAGGCTTCCCCGCGAGTCCCGCCTCGGCTTTACAATTCGGTTATCAACAAGACGCCGATTGACGCCGAAACCAACCGAAGGATCGGCGGTCGAGCACCGTCGGAGTACCTGCCTCGCCTTCGGCAGGACATATCGCCCGTCTGCTTGGACGACGTGCTCGCATCCCATTGGATAGACCCGAAACTCTTGCGCGACGATGATTTCGCGCAGTCGTTCGTAGCCCGTGGGGAGGCGATGCTGGGATTGATAGGCCGGGCGATGGGCCGCCGCATTGACGGCGGGGAAGAGGTCTTTCACAACGCTCTGCGTGACGCGGGTGTCACTGAGGACGAGTACGATGAGGAGCCCGAGTACGAGGAATACGGCGAAGCCGCATAACATCTGTATCATCCGCGATTTTGTAACGCTCGTTGCCGGGTCACTCTCCAAAGACGGCGCGGCGCAATGTGTCGTTGAGCCTTGTCTGCCAGCCTTTGCCGTCCGCGCGGAAGTGGTCTACCAAGTCGGTATCGAGCCGAATTGTCGTTTGGGTCTTGGTTGGGGTCTTCTGCTTGCCGCGTGCGCTGCGATAGCGCTGGACCAAATCGGGGAGGGTCTCGGTCACAGGCCTCGCGTCCGACATGTCCAACTCTTCCGGCCCCCATTCGGGGTCTGCTGCGATTCCGGCGTTTATAGCCGCCTCTCTACCGTGCCGGGCGGCAATCTCATCAAAAGTCATCCCCTTGAGATCAGTGGTTTTACTCATAGGCTCTCCTCTCCCTTCTATTGGCGCGACGCAGGCTGATGATGCGTACCCGTTCTTCTCGCCAAGTGAATATGACTCTATACAGGTCGTTACTGATGTACCCGGTACCGACGTGTCGCAACTCACCTCCGCGTGGAGACAGCTTGCTTATGGCGGTTTCCCAATCAAAGGCTTCGATGACCTTGAAGTCTACGCCGTGCTTCTCCAGGTTGGTCGCTCGCTTGGCCTCGTCCCATTCATAGCGCACGTTTTAATTGTAGTAACAATAAAGCGGTTTATCAAGCGGCATGAGATGCTACACTTGCAAGCGGCAGCTCACTTGCGATATGCCGCTGTCACCCCACCCCCACCACCTCATTCGCCAGATCGACTACACTGACCGCTTCGATATCCTCGGCTATCTTGAACCGCTCGTGGCCGGGGTAGACGACGAACTTGGCTTCGGGACGCACGTCTTCGCAGGCGCTGTGAAAGCCCCTGCGCGGTCGCGGGTCGAGACTGCGCTTGATCTCGATTGCCCACGGCTCACGGCCCGGCAGGGTGAGGATCAGGTCGATCTCGGCCCCGCCCGAGGCGCGGTAGAAGCTGGCGGCGGTGCGGTTCGGGGCGACCGATAAGAGAGTCTCGATGACAAACCCTTCCCAGCTCATGCCGACGACCGGATGGCCGATGACATCTTCCTTGGAACCGAGACCGAGCAGGGCATGAACGATGCCACTGTCGCGGACGTAGACCTTCGGCGACTTTACCAAGCGCTTGCCGACGTTTCTGCGCCACGGCGTGAGGCGGCGCGCCAGCAGAAGGTCGACCATGAGGTCCAGGTACCGGGAGACCGTCTTGTTGTCCACGCCGAGGCCTCGTGCAAGGGCGGCGGCGTTGAGTATTCCTCCCTGATTATGGGCCAGCATCACCCAGAAGCGTCTGAGGGTCTCGGCGGGGATACGCGGGCCGAACTGGGGGACGTCTCGTTCGAGGTAGGTGCGGATGAAGTTCTCCCGCCAGGCAAGGCTTCTGTCGTCATCGCTGGCCAGGTAGCTGTCGGGGAAACCGCCTCGCACCCAGAGGGTATCGAGGTCACTCGCGCCCACCTCCAGCGCGTCGAATGGGCCGAGTTCAAGGTAGGCGATGCGGCCGGCCAGGGTCTCGCCCGACTGTCGCAGGAGGTCCATCGAGGCCGATCCCAGCAGCAGGAATCGTCCTACCCGTCTTCCCTTACGCCTTCCGCGATCGATCAGGCCACGCAAACTCCGGAAGAGACCGGGCAGACGGTGGACTTCGTCGAGGATGACCAGCCGGTCCTCATAATCGGCCAGATACAGCTCGGGGTCTGTGAGCCTCGCTCGATCCGCTGGCGATTCGAGGTCGAGGTATACCGCATTCTCGGCATCGGCGATTTCGAGGGCGAGCGTCGTCTTGCCGACCTGTCGCGGTCCGAGCAGCGCGACGGCTGGGTACTCCGAGAGCAGGTCGTGCAAATGTGTTTGTGAGTGACGGGTTATCATCCTTGCAATTATGGACTATCACGCCAGATTTGCAAGGTTAAATGCTTGTCAAACTCTCTGAAGTTCGATGCACGGGTGGGCATTATCCCTCGAATAATACCAATTAGGTGTGATGAGGCCGTATTCTCGACTGACTGGGCTTTCTGGATTCCGGCCTTCGCCGGAATGACGGGTGAGTTGGTTGTGTCACGGCCAATTCACGGTGTATTCAAAACGAATTGGTATAAGAGTCCGACCTGACATTCCCGGCGGTGGAGCACTTTGCGGTATGCTTGGAAACGAGGAGCAACGCTGTCGATGGCGGTACGCACGTTGGACATGGGCAGAATCGTTCGGGCCGCAAAGTACTCGTTTGCGGGACTACGCAGTGCCGTTACGAGTGAGGCCGCGTTTAGACAGGAGCTGATTCTGGGCGTATTGCTAACGCCTGTGGCCATCTGGCTGGGAGAGAACGGCGTCGAGCGGGCCCTGATGATCAGCGTCCTGCTCCTTGTCCTCATCGTTGAGCTGCTGAACTCCGCTATTGAGGCGGCGGTCGACCGCGTGGGCGAGGAAGATCACCACCTGTCGCGCAGGGCGAAGGACCTCGGCTCGGCTGCGGTGTTCGTGTCGCTGATAGCCGTGCCGGTCGTGTGGGGACTGGTGCTGCTCGACTGAGGCTGGGACGGAGTGGCGCAGGCAAGCGGAAACAGCGTGTCCGCTACGAGGGAGACAAGAGACCTTCAGACGTCGGCCGTCTAGGGTACGAGGGACTACCCCTTCTTAGCGCCCGACTCCACGTCCGACTTCTCGGCGGCCTCGTCCTGGCCGCTCTGGGACGAGCGAAACTCCCGGATGGCCTTGCCCATGGCCCCGCCGATCTCCGGCAGCTTTCCCACGCCGAAGATAATCAGCACGATGACGAGTACTATGATGAGTTCGGTCGGCCCAACCGTCGGCATATCGCCACCTCCAAGTGCGCGGCCTACGGGAACCATACTATACCCGGCGCGTAGGAAGGTCAATCAATACCCCGTGCGCGGCCTCGCGCTGTGGACGACAGTTCGCGAGGCACTCATCAGGGCACCCGGATGATTAGCACTTTATGCGAGGCCTTTACGGCAACCCCGACCTTAGGGGTACTTCACCGACGATCCTCCAGTTGCCCGCGTTCGGCGCGCAGGTCACGCGAACCGAACGCTCGTCGTTGGGGATGTCCTCCCAGGGTGTGGGCAACTCCACTTGTAGCATGGACGTCTCAGACGCAGAATGGTGTCCAAGGTTTCTGAGCACCACTCCGTCGCTGTTGTACAGGCCGACAAAGTAGTTGCCGTCACAATTGCCGGGATCCGTCCATTCAATCGTCAGGTCGGTTCGCGTCACATTCCCATCTTCACGTGGGCTGAGGGTGAGGGTGACGTTTATTGACTGCTCGACCTGAACATCGGCCGTGCTGGAGTGCACCGTGGTCGCCCCCTGCATCAGTGACGCCGAGAGGGTGCCGGAGGAGATTGCGCACCCGTGGAGCGTATCGGTAAGGGAGTGGGACGTGCTGTTCGAAGGGAGTGACACAGTCCTGTATGGAGTGCCGCAGCCGTCCCTGAAGCCTAGGTGATCATTGTCGGTGCTGAGCCGGATGGTGTACCGTAGGGAAGAAGAAAGCCCTGTTGCGTGGACGGTGAAGGGGGCACTCTGCCCCGATCTGATGGTCGACGGGACACCCTCGAGTGCGATCTCCGGGAGAATCTCCTTGATCCGCAGCATCAACAAGTCCCCATCCTCCCACGGCTGCTCAGCCACCGCCCAACCCAGCGACCCGTTCGTCGCATCCACCGTCGCGTTATCGACCTGCAGCGAGAGCGACACCTCCCCGTCCAACTCGATGATGTCGAGCTTGTGGCCCGCGAGGCCGGTGTGCGGACTGACCTTCACCTTCACCGCATCGGACGCCCACTCGATGCGCTGAATCGTAGCCGACGCGCCGTTCCCGTCCGTGAACGCCGCAGGCTCCAACTGCCCGTTCGACGAGTCCGCGGCCACCGCCGAGCCGTCCGTGACGGGGTCGAACAGCGCCTCGTGGAGAACTCCTGTAGGCGCGGTCACCCGTATCGTCGTGGGGAAGTCGTAAATGGTGTCTTCGTTGTCGCATGGGGCGTGTAGTGCGTGCTGGAACTTCCAGCGTAGGTTATACGTGCCCTTCGGTAGCGGCCTGACGGTTTCCCATGAACGCATGAAATGTTGCGCTTGGACCAGTAATTTGCCGCCCATTGCATAAAAGCTGTTCGATATGGTAGCCGTCTCGGTTCTTGTCCCTGTAATTGAGCCTCTGGCAAATAGCTCTGCGCCTTCGCCTTCGAACCAATCGCGACCTTCCCAACCGTCTGCAATCTTCGTGTCATTTGCACCCTTTAACACGACGGTTCCTGCGGGTTGGCCGGACTTGATCCTTGCGCTCTTGGTAAAAGTCACTTTCGGCTCAATCCCTTCCGACCGCAGGTGTGTCCATCGACGCATACGACTGAACTTATTGATCATGCAGATCTCATGCTTGCGAGAGTCGTCTACGATCATGCCGTCGATTTCGGAAATCTTTGCTTTCAGTGCAGAGAGCCCAATGGTTTGCGTGATGGACGAACTCTGACTAGCGCTCTGAGTGGAACGACCTGATGCCGAAGTTTGGCTTTCGCTTGCATCCGGTTCCTCAAGGTAGAACCGAAGCTCGCCTGCCACCTGTGCGTTGGCAGGCGAGGTAGCAGGTAACCAGATTCTGTTCCGGTAGCTGGAAATCGAGTACATATCCCAAAAGCCCACGCGAAGGTCCAGTAAAGACATGAAGTACAGGTCATTGGATGCGGTCGCTGGGTACCCCTTACTTTCGTTCATGAGGAAGACAATGGCTTCGCGGGAATCCCATTGCGCGTTCCGTTCGACGAGCATATTATTCGCTTCCGTCATCGCTTCCTGCATCGTGTCAAAGGGCTCAAGGGAACCTACCATAGCCGTCAGGCGGTTTGGCGGGTTGTCACCCGACTCGAGGTACTCCACCACGTCGAAGGTGAACTTCAGTGCGCCGACATACGGCTGATCGGCTTCAGGCGTGGTTCCACCATCGTCGGCGCGAACGTCGTGCCGTTCTGCGCTAGCCTGTACGGTTACGACCCGCACGTGCGCCACCACGTCCGCAACGACTATTCGTTCTTCAATTGTCGCATTGCCGTAATAGATCGGAGGCGCAGACATGACAACCGGTGTCGGCGCGGGAGTAGGTTCAGGTTCAGATTCAACCTGGACCTGTTGTTCTTGTTCAGTCAACCGCGGCACAGGCTCCTGCGTTGCCTGTGCGACTTCGGTAGGTGAACCAGGAGGCGCTTGCGCCTCCGCCCTCACCACCACCGGTTCCGACGGCGGCAAGCTGGGCGCAGGTACGGGTTCCCCGCAAGCCCAGAGCACCGTAGCGATCAGGAACAAGCCGTAGACCGTCTTGAAGCGTGTCAAAATACACCCCGCTAATTATGATTGGCAGTATGCCCGTAGTAGACGGCCCGTGTCTGTTTACCGTCCTGAGACGTAGGCGAAAACGAATCTTCCGTGTATGGGTACCGCATCACCGAATCAGTGTTGCGGAATGGCCCCATGAAGAAAGGCCCCACCTTCGGATAGTCGTGAAGCCCAGCCGTGTGTCCAAATTCGTGCGAAGCAATCGCTTTCAAGTACAAGTATATGGTGTTCATGGTCCTCGGTACTTCCTTCTTCATGAGGGAAGAATCCGATGTCCAGTAGGCATACTGTTCGTAGTGTTTAGCCCAATACTCGTCGGCATGAAGCTCGAAGTAAAGGGTGCCGCCTTTCACATGATTCGTCATATCGCCTGACCTAACACCCGGCGTTTCGCTGGAAAAGTCAGGGATGAAACAGGCGGAAGCCCCTCGAATGCATTGGTAAGAGTTAGGCGCTCTTTCGACTACGATCTCACAGCCCTCTATCGCTGCACACTTGCTTACTGATAGACCACCTACACCACTCCACGAATTCGCGCCGGGCGCAACTCCGGTTGTCAAGACAGTGAAGGGGTTTTCCATATTCTTGAGCGGCGGTGGGATTGGTGTTTCCTCCGGGTACGTAGCCCTATTCTCAATCCAGTTGATGGTATGGTCAGCTTGGTGTCCTACCGCATACGGGCATATGGTATAGCTAGTGAATGTGGTGGCATTCCCGAAGCTATGGCTGTAGGTTATCCCGTCCCCATGCCCGCTAAGCTGGAATTCATAGGTGTAGTCGCAGTTTCCAAGCGCGCGCACCGTGTATTCAATTATTGCGCCCTCAACCGGAGGGTATGGTGTCCCAACTCCACTGCTCAAAGTCACCCAGTCAGGCTTGCCGACTTCCCGCATCCTGACCTTGTAGCGAATCACTTGGTATTGACTTGTCGTTGAGTCGAAGACGGTGTTCCACTTGATCGTCACCGTGTTCACGTCTGTACCGTCGCTGGATTCAATGACCGGAGCAGGGGCAAGCGGCAATGGCTGCGGAGTCGGGGTCGGTGTAAATGTCGGTGGGACTGGCGTAGGCGTAGGTGTGTTCGTTGGCGGTGCAGGTGTAGGCGTATGCGTGGGGGTGTCGGCGTAGGCGCGGCCTGTGGGCACCATAGTATACCCAGCGCGTAGGAAGGGTAATTGATTAGCGGATGGCGGGGGAGGTTCGGCGTGATGGGGAGTGAAGCGGAGCGCCGCTGAAGAGAGCGCAGAGCCGATCCACGACAGACTGGTCGCCTCCATTGCGTTCCAACGTCCTGATTACGCTGGTGAACGCTGAGAACGCATCGGCCCCCTCCACGCTCTTCGAGCAGTGCGATACCTTCCGCGCGATCACTGCCGGGCGTAGCGCTCGCTCAGCACGGTTGTTGGTCGGCTCAATGTTCGGATCGTCCAGAAATCGCAGCAGGTTGCCACGATCGTCGTGCCAGCCAAGTTCGTTCTGCAACCTGTAGCTGTCCGCATCCGTCATCGGTCGGTCGCGGAGATGGTAGCTCAGCTGTTGCTTCAACCGTTCGGCCTGCACTTCGAAGTCCTCAGCCTCTCCTCGGTGATATGCCCTCCACAGGTCCATGGCTTCTCGCAAAAGCGCACTCAGACTCTTGCCGAAGCTGCGTCCTCTCCCTGTCTTGGTCTTGACCACCTCGCTGATCGAGCGCAACACGTGCGCCAGGCATTTCTGCTGTCTGACCCCGGACAGTGCCTGAGCATCGTAGCTGCGGCCCCTGTCCGTCACCATCACTCCTGCGTAGTCCGAGGGGACCATCTCCCGCACCTCTTCGTTCCGGTGACGAGCACGGACCTGATAGACCGTCGCCTCTTCCGTCTCGAACGCCATCAGAAACGCTCGCTCGCCTCCCACTCGCCAGCCCGTGTCGTCGGTGTGGACGAGGGGACTCGCCCGTACCGATGTCCGCAGCCTGCTGTAGGCATCACCCACCGCACCAGCAGCACGACGCAGCGCGTCCCGGCTGATCGCTCCCTGACTCACTCTCACCCCGGTCAGCGCTCTGAGAACGGCAGGAACCTTCCGTACCGGAACGCCCACCCCATAGTGGAGCACGTGGGCCGCCGCCATCAGCCGCTTCCCCACTCGGTGGGCGCTGGCCCCGTACTGGTCCGGCGCTATGTCGGGATGCCGCCCTCGCACAGCCTTGCCGCACGACCGGCACCGGCATACCTGCACACGATACGCTCTCACCTGCGGACGCAGAACACGTGGCAGGTCGGTTACATAGGCTATATTCACACCTGCATCCTCGAGTCTGCCTCCACATCCCGGGCATGTGTCCCCCGACACCGGCACGTCTTCAACCGGCTCGGTCACCTCATCGGCAGACGGCGGCTTGCGGTAGCTGAACAGTCCCATACCAGGCTTGCGGCCAGGACGCTTGGGCTTGCTGGTTCCCCTGCCCTTGGAGAACGGAGCCGCCTGACGCTTTCCCGCTCGCTTGGCCTCGGCGAGTTCCTTATGCAACTCTTCGTTGGCTGCCGTCAACCGCGCGTTCTGCTCTTGAAGCCGCGTCACCAACGCGATAATCTCATCGCGTTCAGAGGGGGGCATGCCTTGGGACTTGCACATAGCCTAAGTCTAAACCAGCGCCCTGCATTCACCGCAACCCCTCTACGGGCCATGAAACCGCTAATCAATTACTAGGAAGGTTAATCATAGCGCCGGGCAATCCCGCGATTCCTTCACTGGGTCGCGCACGACCTTTCCAAATACCGCTACGGCAGTCCCGACCGGAGCGGTACCTCCCCCACAATCCTCCAGTTTCCTCGGTCTGGAGCGCAGGTCACCCGAACCAATCTGTCGTCGTTTGGGACATCGTCCCAGGGCACGTCCAACTCTACGCTGAGAGAAGTAGTTGCTGGCGCGGGATGGAAGCCCAAGATTCTGACAACTGCCTCGTCGGAGTTGTCGAGAACCACAAAGTACCTGCCGTCGCAACTGTCGGGGTCGGACCATTGGACAGTCATATTGGTTCGAGCAACATCGTGCTCTCTCTCACGCCGGCTGAGCGATACGGTGACCGCTGTCGATTCTTCGACCACCACATCGGCGGAGGCGGTGACCAAAGTAGCAGTACCTTGGAGGAGAGTCGCCGAGAGTGTGCCGGTAGTCACCCTGCAGCCGTTCAACGTTTTCGTAGCGGAGTGGGATGTGATTGCCGTAGGGAGGGACTCAGTCCTCGATATAGTCCCGCAGCCGTCCCCGAAACCCAGATGATCGATGTCGGTGGAGAGACGGATGCTGTACGACTCAGCGGACGACAGACCGATCGCTCGGACAGTGAACGATGCGCTCCGCCCGTGAGTGATGGTCTCTGGCACATCGATCAGTGCGATCTCCGGGAGAATCTCCTTGATCCGCAGCATCAGCAGGTCCCCGTCATGCCACGGCTGTTCCGCAACCGCCCAACTCAGCGTCCCGTTCGTCGCATCCACCGTCGCCTCATCCACGACCAGAGAGAGCGACACCGACCCGTCCAGCTCGATGAAGTCCAGCCTGTGCCCCCCAAGCCCCGTATGCGGACTGACCTTCACCTTCACCGTATCCGAGGCCCACTCGATGCGCTGGATGGTGGCCGCCGCCCCGTTCCCGTCCGTGAACGCCGCCGGCCCCAACTGCCCGTTCGACGAGTCCGCAGCCACCGCCGAGCCGTCCGTGACTGGATCGAAGAACGCTTCGTGGAGGGTGCCGTCGGGGGAGGTGACCGTAATCGTCCTTGCGAAGTCGTAAATGGCTTCTACGTCGTTACAGGGCACGTATAGCGCATGGTGAGTCTTGAAGCGGAACTCGTAGGTTCTCTGTGGCAACGGCCTGACGGTTTCCCACGGGCGTACAGGGTATTCCGTCGTAACCAGAAACTTGCCGCCCTTTGCTTGAAAGCTGTTATGTATGGTTGACGTGTCAGAGGACGTTCGCACGACTTCGCCCTTGATGAACAGGTCAGCGCCCTCTCCCTCAAGCCATGTCTTACCTTTCCAGTCGTCTCCGATCTCTGAATCCAAAGCGTCGTCGAATACGACGGTCCCGGCGGGTTGGCCGGACTGGATCGTTACCGCTTTGCCCAATTCCTGCTGTACCGGTTCTTTGGGTTCATTTCCGTTTGCACGCATGAACGCCCACCGTCGTTCCCGAGCGAACTTCCGCATGACACAGACTTGGTTCTTACGGGTAGTTCCCATAGTAGTGGTCACGCTGGAGATCTGCGTCTTCAGCGTAGACAGGCCAATACTTGCCGCGCTAGGCGAACCCTGCGAAGCACCAGTAGAACGACCGGAAACCGCCGTTTGACTTTGACTATTGTCTGGTTCTTCAAGGTAGAACCTGAGATGGCTCCTGCCTTGACTGCTGCCGGATGACGGCGTAGTGCTTGGCAACCAGATTCTGTTTCGAATGCTGGCAATTGAATACATGTCGCCGAACCGGTCAGGTGCGTCCAGGAGGGACATGAAGTACAAGCTGTCAGACGAAGTTGAAGGGTACGCCGCGCTTTCGTTCACAAGGAATATTATCGCGTCGCGGGAGTCCCACTCTCCGTTCCGTTCAGCCAACATTTCCCTCGCCTTCGTCAAGGCTCTTGCTGACGTATCAAAGGTGTTCAGCGAACCAACCATAGCCGTAAGGCTAGTAGGCGTGTTGCTGCCGGGCTTCAGGTATTCCACGACTTCAAAAGTGAACCTTAGCGTAGGCGTATTGTGCTGACTGGATTCAAGCGTGGTAGTCCCGCTGAACGCTATTGGGTCGTACTTCGCGGTTCCAGCCTGAACAGAACGAACGCGCACGTGCGCTATCACGTCCGGTAATTGATTAGCGGATGGCGGGGGAGGTTCGGCGTGATGGGGAGTGAAGCGGAGCGCCGCTGAAGAGAGCGCAGAGCCGATCCACGACAGACTGGTCGCCTCCATTGCGTTCCAACGTCCTGATTACGCTGGTGAACGCTGAGAACGCATCGGCCCCCTCCACGCTCTTCGAGCAGTGCGATACCTTCCGCGCGATCACTGCCGGGCGTAGCGCTCGCTCAGCACGGTTGTTGGTCGGCTCAATGTTCGGATCGTCCAGAAATCGCAGCAGGTTGCCACGATCGTCGTGCCAGCCAAGTTCGTTCTGCAACCTGTAGCTGTCCGCATCCGTCATCGGTCGGTCGCGGAGATGGTAGCTCAGCTGTTGCTTCAACCGTTCGGCCTGCACTTCGAAGTCCTCAGCCTCTCCTCGGTGATATGCCCTCCACAGGTCCATGGCTTCTCGCAAAAGCGCACTCAGACTCTTGCCGAAGCTGCGTCCTCTCCCTGTCTTGGTCTTGACCACCTCGCTGATCGAGCGCAACACGTGCGCCAGGCATTTCTGCTGTCTGACCCCGGACAGTGCCTGAGCATCGTAGCTGCGGCCCCTGTCCGTCACCATCACTCCTGCGTAGTCCGAGGGGACCATCTCCCGCACCTCTTCGTTCCGGTGACGAGCACGGACCTGATAGACCGTCGCCTCTTCCGTCTCGAACGCCATCAGAAACGCTCGCTCGCCTCCCACTCGCCAGCCCGTGTCGTCGGTGTGGACGAGGGGACTCGCCCGTACCGATGTCCGCAGCCTGCTGTAGGCATCACCCACCGCACCAGCAGCACGACGCAGCGCGTCCCGGCTGATCGCTCCCTGACTCACTCTCACCCCGGTCAGCGCTCTGAGAACGGCAGGAACCTTCCGTACCGGAACGCCCACCCCATAGTGGAGCACGTGGGCCGCCGCCATCAGCCGCTTCCCCACTCGGTGGGCGCTGGCCCCGTACTGGTCCGGCGCTATGTCGGGATGCCGCCCTCGCACAGCCTTGCCGCACGACCGGCACCGGCATACCTGCACACGATACGCTCTCACCTGCGGACGCAGAACACGTGGCAGGTCGGTTACATAGGCTATATTCACACCTGCATCCTCGAGTCTGCCTCCACATCCCGGGCATGTGTCCCCCGACACCGGCACGTCTTCAACCGGCTCGGTCACCTCATCGGCAGACGGCGGCTTGCGGTAGCTGAACAGTCCCATACCAGGCTTGCGGCCAGGACGCTTGGGCTTGCTGGTTCGCCTGCCCTTGGAGAACGGAGCCGCCTGACGCTTTCCCGCTCGCTTGGCCTCGGCGAGTTCCTTATGCAACTCTTCGTTGGCTGCCGTCAACCGCGCGTTCTGCTCTTGAAGCCGCGTCACCAACGCGATAATCTCATCGCGTTCAGAGGGGGGCATGCCTTGGGACTTGCACATAGCCTAAGTCTAAACCAGCGCCCTGCATTCACCGCAACCCCTCTACGGGCCATGAAACCGCTAATCAATTACCACGTCCGCAACGGCGATCCGTTCTTCGAGCGTCGCGTTACCCCAATAGAAGAGTGGAATGACATATCGACCATCGGACGAACTAGCTTGTGCGTTTCTATCGGGAGTGGGAATTATGACCACTCTGTTGCCAGTGGTAGCCGGTGGGTCAAAAGCCTGTACGTCGCCCTTTGGGAAGGGAACTATTATTCCACTATTGTCTATGGCAGGCGCAGCGGGAACTACTGCCGCACTGTTGTCGGCGCTAGGTGCTAGGCCCGAAGTCGTTGTTTCACTACCACAGGCCATGAGCACGACAATGACTAGTGCTAGTCCGTAGAACGTTATGAAGTGTGTCAAAGGTACACCTCTCGTTAATGGCTGGAATGGTCGTAGTAGAGTGCTCGTATGTGGTTCCGGTCTAGGTTCGTAGGTGAAGCGTTGTCGTCTGCACCTTGCATAATCGAATCACCGTCTGTGATGTGCCCAAGCCCAAAGGCATGACCGAATTCGTGTGTGGCCACGTTCTTCGCGTATATGTATGTGTACCCCGGCCTGTCGGGCACAGGGTCTTCAGCACGGCTACTTTTGGCTGTCCAATAGACCTTATCACCGAAATGGAAGCTGAAGTGAAGCTCACTATGGAGCATAAAGTAAATGGTCGCACTTCGTATATGCGCCCGCTTCGGGAATGACCGTTTTGCCTTTTCCTCGTCGGACATGTCGTCTTTGTTCGTAGGTACGGAGATGCAACCTGCCGCACCGCCTTCCAAGACATTGCACCGTGTCCTGTTCGAAGTTACCTTTGCTTTTCCTTCACACCCGGCTTCCGTCGAACACTCATTGACGGAAAGACCCCACATGCCACTCCACTGGTTCGCGCCGAACGAAACACTAGCTTCAAACACCGTTCGTGGGTTCTCAACGCTGTCCGGTAAGTGCCCAGGTTTCTGTGCAGGCGGATAGGAGTCCGTGTCTTCAAACCAGTTCAGCGTATTGTCCGCTTGGTGACCGTTTACCGTTGGGCATTGGGAATTAAGCGCCGAAATGGTGGTCGTAAACCCGAATTGGCTTCCGTCATACGTCTTGCCGTCACCACGCCCGCTCAGTTGGAATTCATAGTCCTTTTCGCAGTCCCAAAGGTTATCCACTTCGTAGTCGATGAACACCCTGTCACCGTCGCTACTTGGGTGTTGAACGCTAATGCGCTGACGAAGACGCCAATTGTCCTCACCGGCTTCTCTGATCATCAACTTGTATTCCACAACGCGAAGGTCGTCACCCCTGAATATCTTGGGCCATGACAACTTCACCGAGTCAACTGAATATTCTGTCTGTGGGTGATATATGGGTGGCGCTGGCACACGAGGAAGTGGCGTAGCTGTCGGGGTGGGCGTATGTGTGTTGGTGGGCGTAGGTGGGACGACCGGCGTGTTGGTGGGCGTAGGTGGGACGACCGGCGTGTGCGTAGGCGTGTGGGTGTGCGTAGCAGTGTGCGTAGGCGTGTGGGTGTGCGTAGCGGTGGCCGTGGGAGTGTGAGTGTGCGTAGCGGTGGCCGTGGGAGTGTGAGTGTGCGTAGCGGTGGCCGTGGGAGTGTGAGTGTGCGTAGCGATAGCAGTCGGAGTGTGCGTAGCAGTGGCAGTCGGAGTATAAGTTGGCGGCAATAGGTGTTCACAGTATTCGTGGTCGTTCTCCCAGTACATGCACTCTTCGTAATGTGGGATAACGTGGAGGACGACCGTCTTCGTCCTCGGATGTCTGCGCCGTCACGGCAGAAACAATGTAGATCAGGCCGACCACGACGAACGCGCCGGCAAGCGTTATCCGGTTGAGGGTCCAAGTCTTCATTGGCTTCCAGCCTTCCACCTACGAGGTTCGTGTTTCTTAGATCGACTGGTCCCAAGACAGTGCGCCGGTCGGTTCGAATGTACCGGAGCCTTGCCAACAAATAGGCCGGTTGGGTCGGATCTGATGCAGCGCACAATCTGTTGTACGTGTTACAGGAGTATCACAATATATTCATAAACACAAGCCGTAGTAATGGTATATGCGCACAAACTTTCACATTCGATTGCACGACAGAGCGAGGGCATGTCCCTCAATGCCGAAGGATGGCGAGGTCAAGGCGTCGAAGAGGGGGGATCTAGCTCATGACGGCCAAGCCCTCGCGGAGGGCAGACGGAGAAACCGATGAGCCCCAAGCGCCTACAGAATTCTTCAGTTTCGGTAGCTATACAGTCCTCCCAATCGTCGTAAAGAAGATCGTCAGGCGTCGGTGTGGGGGTAGGTGTGGGCGTGTCGGTGGGCGTGTCTGTGGGCTCGACCGTGGGCTCTGCTGAGTCCTTACTTGCTTGCCATGAGAGTGAAGTCGCAGTTCGACAAGTCAATCGTGATTCCGCTGACTCCCAGCAGTTCCTCTCCTGCTTCGTTCGTTACCGAGTAGGTGAAGACGTAGTAGGCGTCTACAACCTCCCGGTTCCAAACCCACCCACCGCCTCCATGTAACCCTATGATATCTAACCCGTCTATTCCCTGTACTCCGAGACCTGTAAGAATGTCGATCAGGTTCTTTTCGATACTCGTTGGGCCTTCATCAAGCCAAGGCATACATTCAAGGTTGCCCTTCACGTCCAGTGTAGGAAGGGGTCTAACCCTATCAGCATCTCCGCATGAGAGACAGAAGACCGCTATGAGAAGGACAGCGAATCGGATAGTCAAGCCGAGACCCGTGAGATGCGAACTGCGTATTTGCTAGGATTTGACCCCAGAGTGTGAGCAGCGTCTATGACCCTTGCGAGGACCCATCCAGCCGCGCTTGGCGACCATTCCGGCATCGACACGAGCAGGCCCTGGCTTGGATGCTGAGTAGGTGAGATGATATCCGAATGGACAGCGAATGAGGGAACCAACCGAATCCCAGCCTCAACGGGAACCTCATCTATCAACCTGAACTCGAAGACTCCGTTGTTCATCTGCTCTATACAAGCGGCCAGAGTTGAAACGTCGTAGTCCCCGAGTAAACCCTGGTCGAAGTGAAGTAATTGATTAGCGGATGGCGGGGGAGGTTCGGCGTGATGGGGAGTGAAGCGGAGCGCCGCTGAAGAGAGCGCAGAGCCGATCCACGACAGACTGGTCGCCTCCATTGCGTTCCAACGTCCTGATTACGCTGGTGAACGCTGAGAACGCATCGGCCCCCTCCACGCTCTTCGAGCAGTGCGATACCTTCCGCGCGATCACTGCCGGGCGTAGCGCTCGCTCAGCACGGTTGTTGGTCGGCTCAATGTTCGGATCGTCCAGAAATCGCAGCAGGTTGCCACGATCGTCGTGCCAGCCAAGTTCGTTCTGCAACCTGTAGCTGTCCGCATCCGTCATCGGTCGGTCGCGGAGATGGTAGCTCAGCTGTTGCTTCAACCGTTCGGCCTGCACTTCGAAGTCCTCAGCCTCTCCTCGGTGATATGCCCTCCACAGGTCCATGGCTTCTCGCAAAAGCGCACTCAGACTCTTGCCGAAGCTGCGTCCTCTCCCTGTCTTGGTCTTGACCACCTCGCTGATCGAGCGCAACACGTGCGCCAGGCATTTCTGCTGTCTGACCCCGGACAGTGCCTGAGCATCGTAGCTGCGGCCCCTGTCCGTCACCATCACTCCTGCGTAGTCCGAGGGGACCATCTCCCGCACCTCTTCGTTCCGGTGACGAGCACGGACCTGATAGACCGTCGCCTCTTCCGTCTCGAACGCCATCAGAAACGCTCGCTCGCCTCCCACTCGCCAGCCCGTGTCGTCGGTGTGGACGAGGGGACTCGCCCGTACCGATGTCCGCAGCCTGCTGTAGGCATCACCCACCGCACCAGCAGCACGACGCAGCGCGTCCCGGCTGATCGCTCCCTGACTCACTCTCACCCCGGTCAGCGCTCTGAGAACGGCAGGAACCTTCCGTACCGGAACGCCCACCCCATAGTGGAGCACGTGGGCCGCCGCCATCAGCCGCTTCCCCACTCGGTGGGCGCTGGCCCCGTACTGGTCCGGCGCTATGTCGGGATGCCGCCCTCGCACAGCCTTGCCGCACGACCGGCACCGGCATACCTGCACACGATACGCTCTCACCTGCGGACGCAGAACACGTGGCAGGTCGGTTACATAGGCTATATTCACACCTGCATCCTCGAGTCTGCCTCCACATCCCGGGCATGTGTCCCCCGACACCGGCACGTCTTCAACCGGCTCGGTCACCTCATCGGCAGACGGCGGCTTGCGGTAGCTGAACAGTCCCATACCAGGCTTGCGGCCAGGACGCTTGGGCTTGCTGGTTCGCCTGCCCTTGGAGAACGGAGCCGCCTGACGCTTTCCCGCTCGCTTGGCCTCGGCGAGTTCCTTATGCAACTCTTCGTTGGCTGCCGTCAACCGCGCGTTCTGCTCTTGAAGCCGCGTCACCAACGCGATAATCTCATCGCGTTCAGAGGGGGGCATGCCTTGGGACTTGCACATAGCCTAAGTCTAAACCAGCGCCCTGCATTCACCGCAACCCCTCTACGGGCCATGAAACCGCTAATCAATTACGAAGTGAACTACAGCTTTGACCCTCTCCCGTACGTCCAAGTTGAACCAGTTTAGTACGTGAACGAGGTACCACTCACATGCGTCATCAGATAGGTTGACTAGTTCTCGCGTCGTTACTTGAAACCCTGATACAGAAGCCCCGAAACGTCGTACAGAGTCACTGAAACACTGAAGCAGCGCTGGCAACACACTAGGTACGACTTGCGGTGGGTCCAACCCAACTTGACCAAAGCCGACCCTGGAAGAGTCTTCAGTCAACTCTGCCTCTTGCATGTCCCAAAACGCTTTGACACTATACCGGCTATTACTGTGAGTCAACCAGCCCATCAATTCAGCCCGTTCACGAAAGACGCTGTAGAGGTCTTCCTCTACTGCATCAATCGTGCCCTCGTTAGTCATACTCCCATAGGCTTCGACAAATAACGTTGAACTAACGGGGCTGTGATCATCCTTGCGAGTGAACCGACCGGTATTCATGGGTCTGCAGGAAAACATGCGAGGGTCCACTCCACCCCGTATTGGTACGGTCCATCCCACACCCCTATGAGGTCAACGTCGACGACGTTCCTGAACGTAACCTCCGTATCCGTATGGGCACAGGTATTTCTTGCGTTCACCCTATGACCACTACCTGTACCAGGCCGACGACGACCAACGTTTTTGTTAAGGGTAACAAAACGGCAGCCTGTCATGGAAGCGTAACATTTCCAACCTTGCAGCAAAACCGTTACCCAAGCGTGCGACGGACACTTATCGGGTGTTGTTGTCGTCCACCAGCCGTGCGCCGACGCAACTTTCTTATCACCGGCACTACTAGAGGATATGTGGGGCCTGTCGCCGTTCGTCGTGTATCTGCAATCGAACGCAAACCCAAAATCCAGCGAGTTTGACCAAGCGCCGTACTGAGCGGTGTAACGACTTCCGTCTCCCTCGTACCTTACTTGGACGCTGTAGTTTCCCGACTGTGACAAGCTGATGGTAGTAGAACTGCTAGCGGCGGTCGCAGAACTGCTAGCGGCGGTCGCAGAACGTCTAGCGGCTGCAAAAGCTCCAGCAGAGGATGCGGACCTTGCGGAAACGTTAGTCCAACTACCTCCATCTCGTTGCCAACGAACCTGATACCGTCGAATACCCGAAATCAGGCCAATCTCCAGCGTGGCTGTAGACGATGTTGTCCCCTTGATCTTTGGAGTCGAAGCAGCAGGCGGGGGGCCGTTCGTTGCCGTCACGACGAGCCGAACGTATGCAGCGGCATCAACCACGTTTAGGCCGCCTGTTAACGGCATGGACACCCGGCTGAAACTCCCGCTTCAACCACCTTACGAATTGGTCCGCGTGGATGATGTACGTCTTGCGTGAAGTGAGCGCCATGCCGGACGTTTCAACAACCTGCTTGTAATCCGCGTATGCCTGTTCGACCTCGGCAAGCGCCTTGTAGCTGATTCGGTAGGGGTTAGGGGTCTCTGGGAACATACCGTGCCTCAATGTGGAATGGAAGGCGTCACTTGGCCTCTACTGCTGTAGGCGCGTCGATCTGGTAGCCGTCCGGGCGGTGTGGCAACGGGGGCTTCCCTTACGGCGGCGCAGGCAAGGATGAGGAGGGTGGTGATGAAGCCCAGATGAAGGTGTGAATTCTACTCACGGTCTCCACTATGAGGCAACGCAACAGGGACATCTGCCGGTATAGGGGGGTTGTCGGTGGCTGTTGCCGGCACGGTCGCCGGTACTGGTGGACTGTCGTCGGGCTGTGCAAGGCCGGAGAAATCAGACGTTATGGTGGTTCCGGGTTCGTTTTTTTGTGCCTCGGCAAGCTGGGCTTGCTCGTCCAGGAAGGCAAAGTTCTCCTTTTCCCAGTGCAGGTGATAGGCGACGGCCTCTTCGAGGGTTGCGTCGATCTCGACTTCACCGGTGATCTCAACCGTGGCGGTGAGGACGGCAATCTTGGTGCTTTCATAGATGTCGCGCCCATTGTCGAGTTCCTGCTTATACCACTCGGAACCGATCAAGGCCCTGCGGACCTGCTGGGGATAGGTGGTCGTCCAGTACTTGTCACCGACGGCTTCTATGAAGCCGGCTTGTTCGTAGTCGCCATGGAAGGTCGATTTGCCGACGACCTTGCCGGTATCACGATCGATGATGTCCTTTTGAACACCGCGTTCCTGCACGATGAAGCCCTCGTGATAGATCTTTGCTCTGTCGACATCGGCTTGCACTTGTTCATCGGACACGGTGAGTCCCGCATCCACGCCAAGGGAATAGGGGGCGTATTCCGCAATAAGGCCGGCGATGACCATGGCATCTACCTTATGGCCTTCGAAGAGCGCCTCGTTGAGCCTGAATATCGCTACGTGTTCCTCCGGGTAGGTGGCGTTGCCATCCCTGAGGTTGAACGAGCTGGACGCCAGGGATGGGTCGCCCTCGGGCACCACCCTGCTGAGGATCGATTCGGTATCGGCTTTGGTCTGCTCGACCTGATTGCGAAGGTCCAGAAACTCAGCGACGGAGACATCGTAGCCGTTTATGGTAAGTGCCACGCCTTCGGCCTGGGCGAGGGCTTGCGCGCGTGCCTCGCCGCGGGGCCATAACCGGTCCCTGATGGAGACGGGCTCATCAGCCGTTAGAACAAGGGTGGAGACCCCGGCAAGTCCTGTCGCAACGACTATTCCAATAATTGCGAAGATGAGCTTCTTGTTCATGGTCTGTCTGTACTCCTTACCATATCGTGTATCGCTCGATGAACCATTGGCCCTTGATGTTTCCGGCTATGTTGAGGTTCCCGGTGATGAAGAAAAACTCTGTCCGAGCCACTACATTCGTGGTGCCGTCGTAGAGCAGGCCATCGCCATCTTTGGAATTCTTCTTGGGCCAGGTGTACTGCGAAGCTTGAAGCGCTACCCTGGAGTGACTGTCCACGGGATAGTAGAGCGATATTATGCCTGAGGCATGGGTGATCACAGTATTGGCATTGAGGTCGACGTTTCTATGGGTCGCTGAAAGAATCTGGACAGGGTTGGTCCACGTTATGGAGACTGAGTGGTGTGTGAACTCGTGCTTCCGGCCGTTTTCCGTGTAATGCACGATGTAATGGTGCCTCGAATACCCCCTGGCTTTGGCGGTATGATGCCATTCATCGAAGGTGCCGTTGGCCTGTACCACGCAGTCGGCCGTCCTGACGGACTTCTGGGCAGGGTCTCCCCATTCCTTCTTCGTTTTCTTGCCATCCCCATGCGCGTATACCCTGAATGTATATAGGGTACCACACTCAAGTTGATTGCTGAGGACGGTAACTCCGGTCCAAGTGCCGGGCACGTTCCTGTACAACCAGCCCCACCCATCGCCGCGTTCACGCACCATGTCGACCTGGAAGTGACTGATTCCCGTCATCGTCTCCCAATTCAGGTATACCTGCCCAGCTGCACCGGGGGATATTTCCATGTCGGGGGTGTCTACGGATTTGAGAATTAACACTTCTCTCGATCCGGACCACTCTCCGTGTTCATCGGTGTATCTCTCGCCGTCGCCTTCGAAACTGACCTGGAATTCATAGGTGCCCCCTTCCAAGAATACGATGGTCGGCTCAATGGTGTTGGCGGAGGTGTTGAAGGCCGGTTCTTCGTTCCATTTACCCTCGTCCACTCTCCAACGAACTTGGTAGCCGTCGGCACCCAGAATCCTCGAGAACGACAGCGTGACGCTGGTTTCAGTTTTCTCTTTGACCTCCGGTATCGAGGGCGCAGGCGGCGGGCCTGTCGTAGCCGTATGGCTATCACCAAGCCCCCATTCAGCTACGTACCTCGCACCGTCGCCATAGGCCTTGACGGTGAAGGTGTATGTTGTATTGGCCTTCAGGTTCTCCGCTCTGAAGCCGGGCGAACTCTCTAAGAACCTTTCCCCGGCATAGCTGACCTTGTAGTTCACGGCGCCGTCGACGGGTACCCATGTGAGCATTACGTTATCAGTGTAGACGGAGCCGCCCAGCGAAGGAGCAGGCGGGGGGCTGTTCGTTGCCTTGTAGGTGCTCGACCAGTCGCTCCACTCAGCTGACCAAGTTGTCCCGTCTCCTCTCGCCCGCACTCGAAACTCCTTGGTGGCGCCATCGCTTATGTTTTCTAACATTCTCGTGGCTGTCGTACCTATGAAGTGCACCCAACTCCCGGTAGTTGGGTTCTTGAACTGTATCTGATATCTAGTCGCTCCAGGAGTACTCCATCTCATATTTATCGTATCGGACGAAATTGAGCCTATGATCGTTGGAGGATTCACCTTCGTAGAAGGGCCTCCAGGAGTAGCCGTAGGAGTTGGTGTTGGCGTTGCCTCATCAATGGGGATGAGGCCTAATTCACGACAGAACTCTTCCGTCTCACCCGCCGCTATGCAATTGTCCCAACTGTCGTAATGTATGGGTGTCGCGGTAGGCGGAACAGGCGTGTGCGTCGCAGTCGGGACGGCGGTGTGGGTCGCCGTGGGTGGGACAGGAGTCTTGGTTGCTGTCGGGGGGACAGGAGTCTTGGTCGCTGTCGGGGGGACAGGAGTCTTGGTCGCCGTGGGTGGGACAGGAGTCTTGGTCGCTGTCGGGGGGACAGGAGTCTTGGTTGCTGTCGGGGGGACAGGAGTCTTGGTTGCTGTCGGGGGGACAGGTGTCTTGGTCGCTGTCGGGGGGACGGGTGTATTCGTCGCTGTCGGGGGGACGGGCGTGGGGGTCGGCGGAGTAAAGCCCTCCGCACGGCAGATATCCTCGTTTCCGCCTGTTTGAGACATGCAGTCTTCCCAATCGATGTACGATGGGGAAGGTGGAGGGGGAACGGGCGTCGCTGTGGGAGGCACAGGCGTAGGTGTCTCGGGCGGAGTAAAGCCCTCCGCACGGCAGATATCCTCGTTTTCGCCCGTTTGAGACATGCAGTCTTCCCAGTCGATGTACGATGGGGAAGGTGGAGGGGGCGGGGCGGGCGTGTGCGTCGCCGTTGGCCGGGGTGTGTTGGTTGCCCTTGGTCTAGGTGTTGCCGTCGCCCTTGGTCTAGGCGTTGCAGTTGGTCTAGGTGTTGCAGTTGGTCTAGGTGTTGCAGTTGGAGGCGAGTATCCGTAGTCCTCGCAGAGCTCCCAGTCATAGATGTCGTCCATGCAGTCGTCCCAGTCCTGATAGTGGCCGTCCGAGGACAGTTCCTCCAAAGGGTAGAACACCCAGAGGGCACCGAAGGCGATGATGACGAAGGTAATGACGAACGATCTGATGTCCCTCTTGTTCATTAGTGACCTCCGGGTTTTCTTGACTTAGGGCCGGGGCATCAACACCATCCGCCCCGCGTTGACCGTGCACTGAGGAAAAGGTGAAGTGTTAGAAAACCTTTCGGTGTAGTGCACGATACCCTTGTCAGTGGCCGAAGGTACGCCAAGCCTCCGGCTGATTTTCCTAGAGCAAGCCCCGTCTCTGAGCGATAACGACCGCTTCCAGTTTGGACCTTGCCTGCAGTTTCCCGCGGACGTTTCTGACGTGGTTGCGGGCAGTGTTGGTGCTGATGGTCAGTTCACCCGCGATCTCGCGGGCGCTCTGCCCCAGACCTATCAGGGACAGCACCTCTAGTTCACGCGCAGTCAGAGGAATGACTTCGGGGCTGGACTGGTCGGATGGCTGGGTCAGCAGCGTTCTCGTCGCCAGGGGTTCTTGGACTGGGCCTGCCGTGGTCTCGCCCCGCGCGTCCTCGGTCCGTTCATGGAACAAATTCACCAGCACTGTCCGGTCGCAATGAGGATGGGGAATGACCAGAGGGGTAATTGTGATCGGCTTGCGACGTCCAGACGCGCATCGTGCCCTGACGTGGACTACTGGAGGGAACCGGCTTTCTCTAGCGTAGTAGAACGCCGGGCAGCCATCCTCACAGACCGGCGTAGTCCCGTTGTCGGGCGGCCTCTGCAAGACCCGGCAGCATCGCAGCCCAATCACATCGCCAGCCCTGTGTCCGAGAATCCGCTCGGCGCCGCGGTTCCAGAATGTGATGATTCGATTCATGTCAACGGCATAGGCGCCGTAAGTGGCTTGGTTCAGCAAGTTGAGGTCGAGGAATCTCTTCATGGTCATGAGCTTTGAAACGGCTAGATTGCTGCATCCGAGTGTTGAAGGGTTCGAGACGGTCAGAAATGAACTATTCGTCACAAAATGGGAGGAGGGCCTGTACAGCGGGGGGGGGTGAACATAAGAGATACCTGATGTGGACACATTACACGTCTGGTTATATAATGTGTCTATATTAGGGAGGTAACAATGAAGGAGATAGGAGCCGCGAAGTTCAAGGAACAGTGCTTGGCGTTGTTGGATCAGCTGGATGCCGACGGCCTGATCGTCACGAAGCACGGCAAGCCTGTAGCCCGCGTCCTTCCATACGATATTCAGGGCGCTGATTTGATAGGCAGCCTGCGGCACAAGGTCAAGATTAGGGGTGACGTGTTTACGACCGGCCTCCGCTGGGATGCAAATGCTCAATCTTGACACTCACATCCTCATCTTTGCCCTCAGTGGTGAGCTTCGAGCAGCCGAACAGAGCCTGTTGGCTGAGAGCAGATGGTCCATTTCTTCCATTGTGTTGTGGGAGTTGGCAAAGCTCGTTCAACTCGGCCGGTTGGATATGAACCTTGAGGACCGCGAGGTGGTGCGTACCCTGAGTCGTCTGCACGTGTGGCCCATCGACCTCGCCGTCGCACGCGCGTCAACCCGTCTAGACTTCAGCAGCGACCCGGCCGATGAGATCATCGCCGCCACCAGCGTCGTACACGGCATTCCCTTGTTGACACGCGACGAGATTATGCTGAGTTCGAAGATTGTTCCCTTGGCGTCGTAGACGGTACGACTCACGAGGCTTTGGGGGAAACTGAGGACTGTAAAGTCACGAGCAGTGAGTGTCGGAAGTCGCTTGACGAGTGATTTCCTTCAGGCCGCTTGACGCAGCGCCCCTGCGTGCATATTCTGTGAAGACACTCTGCCAATGGTGTCTTCAATGCCTCGTCTTGTGAACGTCGTGATCATCGTTGCTGCGATTGCTGCCGCCGCCGGGGGCTTGGCGCTGTTCCTGCGGGACGGCGATTCGGGGGAGCCGGTGCGGATTATTCCTCCGCCGGTAGTGTCGTCGGAGACTGATGGCGCGGTGATGGAATCGAAGGCCTACGTGACCGGGGCGGTCCGGCATCCGGGACTGTACACGATCAAGGAGGGAGACCGACTGGCCGATTTGATCGATCTGGCTGGAGGGATCACTGAGGATGCTGATATGCAAGCTGTCAATCTGGCAGTGCGTGTGGAGGACCAAGACCATTGGACGGTACCTAAGGTTGGGGAGTCTACAGTCGTCCCGTCGACCGCCGTCTCCGTTGATCGGACAAGCGGCAAGGTGGATATCAACTCCGCGGACGCTGAGCTGCTGGAGACGCTTCCGGGGATCGGCGAGACGCGGGCGGAGGCGGTCATCCGGTATAGGGAGGAGCACGGGCCGTTCAAGCGGGTGGACGACATCGCTGCAGTGCCGGGGATCGGGTCTGCGACTTTGGAGGGCCTCCGCGACCTCGTTGTGGCGCGATGACACGCGGGCGGCGTTACGTGCCGCGTGATAGAATCGCGCCCGGTCGCCGGGGTGAACCGGCGTCGGAGAGCACCCGAATACGGCGTGAGCAATTTCCGGTTCTATATCATCTTCATCGCCGCGCTATTCCTGATCTTGCAGGTCTGGAACCAGCGGCGCGACAGCGGCATCGACGAGTGGCTGTGGATGGTGCTTGTGGCGGCCATATTCGTGGGTGTCTGGCTGGGGTCGAAGAAAGTGCGCCCGGGACAGTGGCGTCACACGCGCAAGGTCGGGTTCCTGCTACTGGGTGTCGGTCTGGTCGGCGCGGCGTCGCTGATCTGCACGGCAGCGACGGGCTAGGCCTCGGTACGCGTTCGCGAGTATGACGCTGCTGGCGGTCGCATCGGCGTTGCTGCTCGGAGTGTTCTTGGGCGATAGGCTGGAGCCGCCCGTCTCCGCGCTGCTTCTCTTGACCTCCGGCGCGTTGCTCGTCGGGCTCTTCCTCAGGCGGATCGGGCGACCTGTGCTGCATGCCGTTCTCGCGCTCTTCGTCGTGATCGGTTGCTTGCGAATCGCAGTGATGACCGATACGACGGCGGAACTGGCAGGGTATCACACCCAAAGCCTGATTCAGGTAGAGGGACTTGCCTTGGACGATGCCGGTCCTGTCGGGGCCGCGATGCGGTTCCCGGTTCGCGTCGAGCGGGTCCTTTTGGAAGGCGGATGGGTCGAGGTCGAGGGTACGGCGCTGGTGACTGCTGGGCGGAGCGTGGAGGTTGGCGAGCGTCGTGATCCGCCGCACATACGATACGGCGACCGGTTGCGGCTGGAAGGTCCCTTGACCGTCCCACCCGAACTGGACGACTTCGACTATCCGGCGTACCTGGCGAGGCAAGGGATTGGCTCGGTGATGTCATTTCCCAGCGTCACGATAGTGGACTTGGGACAGGGTGAACGGCTTCGCTCGGCGCTGTTCGGTGTTAGGCGGAGTCTGCACGCATCGCTGGGCAGGTCTACACCGGAGCCTGAGGCATCGCTTGGGCAGGCTCTGCTGCTGGGGATGCGCGATACCATGCCCGACGCGGTGCTTGACGACTTTCGAAAGACCGGCACGTCGCACCTCTTGGCGATATCGGGCCTGCACGTGGGTATCCTGATGGCGCTGGCGCTGCCTGTGAGCGCACGTATCTTTGGGAGGCGGCGCAGCCTCTATCTCATCGTGCCGTTGGTGGCCTTGTGGCTCTACGCTGTGTTGGCAGGACTGTCGCCGTCGGTGGTGCGGGCGTCGATCATGGGCACGGTGTACCTCGCGGCGCTGGCGCTGGGCCGTCCCAAGAGCATACTCCCCGCGCTCGGCCTTGCCGCGACGGTGATGGTCGCCGTCAGCCCCAATATCCTGTGGAGCGTTTCGTTTCAGATGAGCTTTGCGGCCATGGCCGGTATAGCAACACTGGCCGATCCGGTGAGTAGGAAGCTGCAAGGTCTATTTGGAGTGTCGGATGCCGAGGGTGCGACTTATCTCTTGCCCGTCCGGGCGGTGGCAGTGGCCGTCGGGACGAGCGCGGCGGCCATACTCGCGACGATGCCGTTGACCGCGTTCTATTTCCAGCAGATTTCGCTGGTCGGTCTCCCCACTACGCTTGTCACGCTGCCGATGCTCCCTTTCGCATTGGTCTTTCACGCCCTTACGGGCATCCTCGGCCTTGTGTTCCAGCCGCTCGGCACGGCGTTCGGGTGGCTCGCGTGGGGCGCGACGATGTACATCGTGCAGGTCGTCCACCTAGCCGCGAAGCTCCCCGTTGCGTCGTTCGAGACGGGCCGCATCGCCCCCGCGCTTGTGCTGGGCTACTATGGCGTGGGGGCAGCATGGTTCGTCGCGCACCGGAGCGGTGTTTTCGCAAACCTCGCAAGTCGTGTTCAGTCAAATCCAATTTCACGCCCCGGATTCTCGGCTGCCGCGAAGTGGCTTGCGATACCGATAGGGTTGGCTGCCGCGCTTATCTGGACGGCGGCGCTAACGGGCGAGGACGGAAGGCTGCACGTCGTGTTCGCGGACGTGGGAAACGGGGACTCGGTACTTATCATTTCGCCGTCCGGGCGTCAGGTGCTGGTGGATGGGGGGCCGGGAAGACAGGACGCAACACGGCTGCTTGGGAGCGCCCTGCCCTTCTGGGACCGGTCGCTTGATGTAGTGGTGCTGACGCACGGGCACGCCGACCACCTTACGGGCCTTCTCGATGTCCTGCGACGGTACGACGTTGGGCGCGTAGTTGAGCGGGAGGCGAGTTACGCCACCCCTGGCTACGATGGTTGGAGGCACGCCGTCGGCGACGAGGGCGCGATCGTGACGCAGGCCCGGGCGGGCCACGTGATCGACCTCGGTGATGGAACAATCATCGAAGTGCTGCATCCCCCGGAGACGCTGCTGATCGGTACAGACTCGGACCTGAACAACGCCTCGATTGTCCTGCGGGTCGTCTACGGCGACGTGAGTTTTCTGCTCACCGGAGACATATTTGTCGAGGCGGAAAGGGAGATTCTGTCGCGTGGCGCGGATGTGAGGAGCACGGTGATCAAGGTTCCTCACCACGGGAGCCGTTCGTCATCGTCGCGGGAGTTCATCGAGCAGGTAGGCCCCTCGGCCGCGGTGATCTCGGTCGGGGCCGAGAACCGCTTTGGGCATCCGCACTCGGAGACGCTCGAAGTACTGGGGCGATATGCGCCGGAAGCGCGGGTGATGACGACGCGGGACAATGGCGCGATCCGGTTCGTGACGGATGGAACGACGCTGAGCGTCGAGACGGAGCGGCATCGGGTGGCATCGTTTCCCTGATTCGCCAAGATACCACGCATGGTGTACCCTAGCCGCCACGAATCTAAGGGGAGAACCTACATCGTGACTGCGACCATCCACTGGAGCAAGCCCATATGCAAGGAGCCGGACGACTATCTCGGCTGGGGGACGATCGCGCGGAAGGCCGACGGCGAGCTGCTGGCGGTGTTTTCCGGTAGGCGGGAGTCGCACTGGTGTCCGTACGGAGTCAACGAGATCATTCGGAGTATGGACGACGGAGAGACGTGGTCGGAGCCGGAGATCATCAACAACACGCCTCTCGACGACCGGGATACAGGTCTGCTCGTCACCCGGTCGGGTGTCGTCATCATGAGCTGGTTTACGGGATCAGGCTGGCAGGATTTTGACCGCTTTCGCGGTCGCGCAGGCGACACTGCGATCGCCGCATGGCAGCGTCACTACAAGAAGATCGGCCAGGATACCATCGACAGGTGGGACGGAAGCTGGACGCGCCGGAGCACGGACGGCGGAATGACCTGGGAGCCTGCGGTACCGAGCATAGCGTCGTCGCCGCACGGCCCCATTGAGCTTCATGACGGCAGTCTGCTGTACGTGGGCACCGGCAAACCGGGGCATGGAGAACGGGTCTCCGTTCGCTCCACTGACGATGGGCAGACATGGGGGGAGACCATTGGGTGCATTCCCGTGCAGGAAGAGCACAAGGCGGAAATGCCGTACGCCGAACCGCACGCCGTCGAGGTGGACGATGGACGCATCGTGTCCCTGTGGCGTCACGTTCCCAGGAACCGTCCCGACGCGGCGTTCATGCAGCAGTCGGAGAGCGATGACGGGGGCAGGACGTGGACGGTGGCGCATCCGACGCCGATGTGGGGGTACCCGCCTCACCTCATCAAGCTGCACGACGGCTCCATCCTGGCAACCTACGGCATTCGGCGCTCGCCGTTCGGGCAGCGGGCGTGTTTGAGCTACGACGGCGGCCGGACGTGGGATATCGACAACGAAATCATCCTGCGAGACGATGCGCCGAACGGCGACCTCGGTTACCCTTCCACAGTGGAGCTTTCACCGGGCGAACTGCTGAGCATCTACTACCAGATCGACCAAATCGGCGAGAAGACCTGCTTCATTGCAACGCGGTGGTCGCTGAGCTAGGGAGCCACTCCATGCCTGCGAGCTTCCAAATGGCGACCCGAATCTTCCGCATCCTTCTCGTGCTCATCGTGGCGGTCGGGATAGCTTGGGTCACCCACAGCGTCAATGCCAGCGTTCAGTCGGCGCTGCCGTACATCATCGTGGCGCTGTTTGCGTGGGAATGCACTCGCGTTCTGACGATCCGCTACCGAAGGCGGAAGAAACGGGAACTGAGGGAACGCCCGTCGTCGAGCTAGATAGTCGACCCTGTAGGAACGGGTTTTCGTGCAAGGACAGAGATCGCGCCCGGCAGTTCCGAAGGTGTCTCTTCGGGGAAAATCCCGCCGAACGGCCTCTCGACGACTCGCTCGATCCGCAAGCCTGCCTCCACCACCGCGTTGAAGACGTCCGACAGAGTGTGGTGGAACCAGATGATGGGCATCGAACGGCCCCAGCCCCCGTGTCGTTTGGCAAGCGGCGTGCCTGTGAACTCGTAAGGCTCCGGCGACCTGTCGAAGTAGGGCCACTCGACTATTAGCTCATCACCAGATCTTTACCAGGATGTCGGTGACGGGGTGGTGGATGTCTATGAGCAGCCGTCCTCCGGGTCGCAGGACGCGCGTCCAGGTAGCGACGGCCAGCTCTATGTCCTCGAACCAGCCGAGGTAGGTGGCGAACACCAGGTCCTGGGACTCGTCGGAGATCGGATCGAGGGTCTGGGCGTCTGCGACGCGGAACCTGACGTCAAGCCCGAGGCGCAGGGCGTTTTGGCGCGCGATCTCGATTGCGGTGGGCGCGATGTCGCACGCCGTGACCCTCGCGCCAAGGTTCGCCCACGAGAAGGACTGCATCGCGTCGGACGCACAGCACGTGTCCAGAAGGTCGAGGCCGGCGACGTCGCCCGCCAGCTCGACCACCTCGTCGTCCAGCAGCACTTCGCCACTTCCCAACAGCTTGAAGAATTCCGGGCGCTCCTTGAGGTTGAACTGCATGTAGTCGGCCTGGTAGGCGTCCCACGCGGCCCGGTTGATGTTGAGGCGTTCTTGTTTATTCATCGTATAAAGATGATGGGCGTGTTCCGGGGAGTCACCCTCACCTCAGCCCCGGTATCGAGTACAGGGTAGGCTCTCCCCCTCACGGGAGAGGGAGTATGTTGGTCGGGATTGGGGGTTGATCGCACGGTTACCTATCCCTGTCGGGGAGGGGGTCACGTTTAACCTGACATTCTCTGACATTTTGTACTGCCCACGACATCTCTGTCGCGGGTGACGTAGAGCAATGATAGATTATATGTTCTTGTTCGTCAAATTTGTGATCTATCGCGGAGGGCGCGGCGGAAGTGGGGGTTTGGGAATTCCCGCGTTCAGAGACCTTTTCGTAACCTGTCATTCGGGCGAAGGGCAGGAGCGAAGAAGCTTGCCAGCCTCCGGCCTTTTACCCTCTCCCTAACCCCCGTATCGAGTACAGGGCAGGCTCTCTCCCGCGAACGGGAGAGGGAGTATGTATCGACCATCGCCGAGGATTACGCGCAGACCGCAGAGGTCAGGTGTCGTTCCCGCAGCCAGAAGCCCCTTTCACCAGGCGCCGACGTTGGCGATATCACGTGGGGGGAGTACCTCAACGCCTGCCGTCCGCCGAGCGCGATGTACAAGACGTTGAAGTTGCTCGATCGCCGGTATGGCGGTATCGAGGAGTACGTGCGAGACGGCGGATTGACCGAGGATCAGGTCTGCACCATCCGGGGCGGGCATGTCGAATGACAAAGCCGCCGGTCCGCCGTTGGTTCTGATAGGATCGGCGTTACCCCAAAGGTCTAACGAGATTTGATCGAATACTTCGACAGCTTCTACGGCGGCCACATCGAGATGGACGGACTCGGCTTCGCGGGCACGCCTGTTGAGAACCGGCGACCGTCGAATGACGATCTCGTCACGGTGTACCGCGAGGCGCGAGAGTTCGCCGAGCTGATGGACCGGACCGGCTACGACACGTTCTGGGTAGGGGAGCACCACTTCCAAAGAGAAGGCTACGGCGGCACGACGAACGTGCCGATGTGGGCGGTCTACCTCGCGCAGTTCACCGAGCGACTCAAGATCGGGGCGATGTTCAACACGGCGCCGGCCTGGCATCCGTTACGTCTGGCCGAGGATTTTGCCACCGCCGACGTCATGACCGGCGGCCGCGTCCGGTTTGGCATCGGACGCGGTTACATCTACCGCGAGGTCGAGACGCTGGGCGGGCCTTTGATCGACAACGACGCCAACCGCGAGCTGTTCGAGGAGCAGGTCGAGATCATCCTAAAGGCATTCAGCGAGGGCTCGTTCTCGCACAAGGGCAGGCACTACAACCTGCCTCCGCGGGTCCCCCTTCGCCTAGGCACCCTGGAAGAGATCACGCTGGTGCCGCGTCCGATCACCCAGCCTGTCGAGGTTTGGCAGCCCATCACGAGCGCCACGCAGCGCGGGTTCGACTTCATGGCCCGACACGGCATCAAAGGCGTCATCGTCGGCGACACGGTTCCCGGCGGCCGGGCCGAGATTTTGGCGACGCAGTACCGCGAGGCCCTGGCGAGGACCGGTCGCGAGACTGAGCTAGGAGAGGACATCGCTCTTGGGGTCAACCTGCATATGGCGGACACTCGAGAGCGTGCGATGCGCGAGGCAACACCCTACCACGAGGAGTGGCTCAAAGCGGTTGTCCCGTTGGGACGTATGCCGCACCTGTCGGAGGAGCAGATACAAGCCACCGCGGACCCGGCCAAGGCCCCTCTCGCCGGCCTGCCGACTGTTGAAGACCTCGTCGAGCAAGGCACCTGGATCTGCGGCCCGCCCGAGCACGTGCGCGAAACAATCGCCGACATCCAGGATCGTTTCCCCGGTCTGAAGCGGATGTTCGTTCAGGCCGGCGGCCTCGGCATACCGCCCCGAGTCATGCGCGAGGATCTGGAGTGGTTCGCCGCCGAGGTGATGCCTGATTTCCAGCCTGGAGGGGGAGCCGGCGAGTCGGACTAAAGGACAGGAACCGTGACCTGCTCGATAGAGCTTGGCGTGACGCAGAGGATCTAGGAGCTAGTCGTGCGTAAACGAGTCCTCTTTCGGGTTCACGCCTCCGTTCCCATGCTGGTAGCGTAACTGCCACGCCCTTTGCTCTCTTCTTGGTAGGGTAGGCCGCCGGTGAGTTACCCTGATTGCTCAGGGCACTTTCCCGTCGGCCCCCCTCCGAACCGGACGTGCGGCTTTCACCGCATCCGGCTCTCTAGTGTCAGTCTCGTGAGGGTAGAGGTGTCAGCAATGCGCAACGTCGATGGATGTCACGTAGTAGGGCCGTAGCGTGATGTGGTCTACTTTGTGCTACGCCGGAGCTTCCGATAGACACGCCATGATTGGTTACCGAGGTCTATCCGGTAGCGATAGGTGCGACCTTTTAGGTAGATACGGTCATCGGGTTCGGGGTAATCGATGAGTCGGGTTCCGTGACTACCTGGCATTTTGGCGAAAGCGGACACACCACCCAATGGGGGATGCCGTTCGTGTTTCGGTTGGTACCAATGAGTTCCCATTTGTTGGGATTCCGCCGGAAAGGCCACATATGCCCCTCCTTGGAGTAGCGTTTGGTCAGAGTATAACCATTCGGGACCAAGGAGGAGTGTATGGGGCCGTATGGATTAGTCGAATTCGGCTTTGAGGCTGTCGAGTCCACGGTATTCCGTGAGGCCCACTCCATCGCGGGCTTGTTGCAACGCCTCTACGGTTTCGGCGGTGGGCACTCTTACGTCGAACGGCAGCCCCCGATGCATGGGCGGCCCACTTCCTAGTGGAAGCACCCGCGGCCGGGGAAGTCCCACGTGCCTTCGACCATGCCGTTACGGACGGCTATGAAGCGGTCCCAGCGGTTGACCAGCCCGTCGGAGTAGCCGGGTATGAGGGTGACCGTGTCGCCGACCTTCAGCGTCGTGGGGCCGTCGCTCAGCAGAACGAGGTGTTCGTCGGAGACATCGGAAACGACGACTCCCGGCATCCCCTCGACGGAGGGGCCGAACTGACCGTTTATCATGCAGAGATGGCGCACTCCGATGTCGGTTATCGCAACGCCGGGCCGGGGGATACTGACCACGGTGGTCATGAGGCGGGCAGCGAACTTGAACTCGGACATGAACTTGAGCATCGTGTCCATGAGGGCGTATGTGCCTCCCTCGACCTCGGTGACGCCCGGAATCTCCGTTGCGAGCTTGTACGAGAAGGTCTCCCCGCTCGATACCATCTCGACCTCGATACCCTCGGCCTCGATGGCGTCCTTGACGGCCAGACACATGCCTATGTGTCGTGTGCCGGACTCGGTGTACTCCTCCACCGTAGGCGAGGCTTCCACGTGCTGGTGGCTCATCACGCCCATGAAGCGGACGTTAGGCAGGTCGTTCGTCAGCTTGGCGATCTCGACTCCCTGTTGCGGATGGCGCACCCCCGCGCGGCCCATGGAGGTGTCCACCTCGACAAGTATCCCGATGGTCGTGTCGGTTGACTCGGCCACGCGGGAGATCGCGCGGACGTTGTCAGGATCGTCCACGCAGACCTTGATATCGCCGCGCCGCGCGAGTCCACAGAGCCGGACGAGCTTGTCGTCGGTGACGACCTGGTTCGGGATGAGGATGTCGGTGATGCCGTTTTGGACCATCACCTCGGCTTCGGAGACCTTCGCGACGCACACGCCACCGACCGTGCCGCCTATGTTGATCTGCATCTGTGCGAGAAAAGGGCTCTTGAGGTTCTTGGTGTGCGCGCGCATCTTGGTGGGGGTGTCGCGGTAGGTGTCGGCAACCACCTGCAGGTTGCTCTCGTAGGCGTCCATGTCCACGATCAGGCACGGAGTGTCGAGTTGCTCGACCGGAGTCCCCGGCGACGGTGCGTAGCGGTCCATTCGATACCCTCACGGCGTTGGAGTATGCGATAGTATACAACGCGAACTTGGGGTGAGGACATTCCGCGCGAATGTCCTCTCGGATTTGAGCAAACGGAGTCAAGGGAGTCGAGGAGGCCTGCCGAAGAATGTTCCGCACGGTCGGACACGACAAGGCGGTGAGAGCGCTCACCCGCGCCATCGACAACGACGCGATAGCGCACGCGTATCTGCTCGCCGGGCCTCCTCAGATCGGCAAGATGACCCTGGCAATGGACATCGCGAAGGCCGTCAACTGCGTCGCCGATGAGCAGCCGAATATGTTCGGCGAGGTCGAGCCGAAGCCCTGCAACACGTGCGGCCCGTGCGACCGCATCACGAGGGGGCTTCACACGGACGTGCGGGTTGTCTCTCTTGGGGAGGACTCACGGGGTCGGACGCAGACGCTGATCTCCATCGATCAGGTGCGGGACGTGCAGCGTGAGGCCAGCCTCAGGCCGTCCGAGGGGAAGTACCGGATGTTTGTCTTTGACCGCGCCGAGTACCTCAGTCAGGGGGCTGCGACTGCGCTGCTGAAGACTCTGGAGGAGCCTCCCGACCAGGTAATCTTCATCCTGGCGGCGACCGACAGCGACCGGCTGTTGCCCACGATCTCGTCGCGGTGCCAGACCTACAGGCTGCGTCCCGTCCGGCAGTCGGTGATCGCCGATCATTTGAGGTCGGAGCATGGGGCGGAAGAAGAGGCGGCAGAGGAGATTGCCCGTCTCTCGGAGGGCCGGATCGGCTGGGCCATCAGCACCGTCGCCGATCCTGGTGTGTTGGAGGCCATCGAGGAGAAGGTCGCGACGGTCGAGTCGGTCGTGCGTGCGGGGTTGGAAACGCGCTTCGAGTACGCAGAAAAGCTGGCGCGGGCGTTCGGCCGCGACAGGGACGCCGTGCGCGACGAGCTCGCGGTCTGGCTTGAATGGTGGCGGGATATGATGATCGTGAAGGCGGGCCTGCCGCGCTACGTGAAGCATCTTGCCAGACTCGATACTTTCCAAGCGGGGGCGGCTAAGGTTACGGTAGAAGAGGTCGCGAAAGCGGTATCCGCTGTCGAGGAGACCTCGCGTTGGCTTGACCGGAATGCCAACGCTCGCTTGGCCTTGGACAACATGATGCTCGCAATGCCACGCATCCGGTGATGTTCAGGGACAGGACTCTCACGGTGCTAGTGGTACATATGATTTTGGTAGCCTACTCAAACACCCTCACCCTAGCCCTCTCCCACGACGGGAGAGGGGATACGCACCTTTCAATTCGACTGTCGTAGTCAAATGGGAACGGTACTAGGCGACCCGTACAGGATGGTCGGAAGATGATGGATGGACAGCGGAAGCAGGGAGAAATCGTCGGGGTGCGCTTCATTCCGTCGGGGAAGGTGTACTTCTTCGCGCCGGGGAATGTGGTCGTGTCCGTCGGTGACAGGGTGGAGGTGGAGACCGACGTCGGCTATCGGGAGGGGACGGTCGTCATCGCGCCGGACCAGGTGCGGTACGCCGACCTGCGGGGCGGACTCGACACGATAGTGCGGAAGATAGGGTAGCAAAGGGCCGAGACATAGCTGTTCGGACTCCAGGCGAATCACCCTCACCCCCGTATCGAGTACGGGGCAGGCTCTAGCCCTCTCCCACGACGGGCTGACAGGGGTATGAATTTGACCATGGGCCCACACTTTACAAGGAGAAAGCAACATCGTCACTGTCATTCTGAGCGGAGCGGAGCGGAGTCGAAGAATCTAAAGTGTCTATCCCTACGTAAGTCCAACAAAGAGAGTTCTTACGCTGTTTTCACTCTTGGTCACGATGTAACCATGGTACTGGATATCTGGTCTTGCGGTTATGGACTTTAGATTCCTCGCTGCGCTCGGAATGACAGGCCGGGGGGCCGGCTCATAGCTGCAATTCGGTTTTACATACCCCTGTCAGCCCACGACGGGAGAGGGGATTTTCATGACGCGGCGCGGCTGCCGTAGCGGACGGCCTGATCGACGATATCGAGGCCGACATTCTCGCTCCATGCGGCGAGCAACTGCTGAGTTACGGGGCCGACCGTGCCGTCGCCCACGGGGCGCTTGTCGACGGTGGTCACCGGTACCGTGCACCACGATGTGCTCGTGAAGAAACACTCGTCGGCATTTAGGACGTCGTAGGGCTGGATGTCCTCGATCCTCGTCTCGATGTCGAGCTGCGATGTGAGGCCGAGCACGATCTTGCGGGACACCCCTTCCAGCGCAGTCCGCGTGGTCGAGGTTCGCACGACGCCGTCGGTGACGATGAAGACGTTGTATGAGGAGCCTTCGGTGATGTAGCCGTCGCGGTCTCGCAGGACCGGCAGAGCACCAGGATCGACCTCGTTGGCCTCCAACTCGGCGAGGTTGAAGTTCATGCGGCTGTAGTGCTTGATCTTGGGGTCGAGGGCTTCGGCGTGGTAGGACTGCGTCCTGGTTATCACGGCCTTCAACCCGTCGTAGGCCTCGTAATAGCCGGCGAAGTCGAGACCGGAGACGCGGATGCCGACCTGCGCTCCGTCGGCAGACCACGCGCGACGGCCCTTGCCGCGTGTCACGAAGTGGTGGATATGCAGGTCGCCGACTTCGTTCAGCTTGTCGAGGTTGCGCTCGACGGCCTCTTCGGTCAGGGCGGCCATCTCTGCTTCCGTTAGCCCAGGATCGAGGCGGATGTAATCGAGCGATCGGTAGAGCCGTCGGATGTGGTCGCCGAGGTGGTAGATCCTGCCGTTGAAGGTCCGTGTGGCCTCGAAGGTCGCGTCGGCCACTGTGAATCCCCGGTCGAGGGGATCGATCCGTATCTCCTCGCCAGGTACCCACTCCCCGTTCCAGTAGGCTGTGAAACTCATGCTCATGCTCCCGTCCGGCGGGGAAGGTGACGCGCCGGACCGTGGGTATAGTGTACGTCAGAGGCGGCATGACGAACAGTATATGAGGGGTCTCGGCTGAGGCAATCGCATCTGGCAGCAAAGGTTGGCAAGGGTAGCACATGAGGGGGTGGATGTGAGGCCTGCCACCGCTGTCCAAAAGACGAAAACCCCGAAATTCGCGACATTTGACGACATTTGGCGACAACTACTCTTGTTATTGTCAAGTTATGTTGGTCTTGTCCGGAAGGGTTGGTAAGAGAAATGCGCCGAGAGTGACGTGATGTGATAGGTTTCATGGCTGACGGCGGCAAGAGTTCGATGGCGGAGGCATTGACATGGAAAGGACGGAGCTGTTTGTGTCGGGCACGGGTGGGTACAGGCGGTACCGCATACCCGCGCTGGTCGTCACCGTTGAGGGCACCGTTCTGGCGTTCTGCGAGGCGCGTCGTCACACCGGAGGGGACGATGACGAGATCGATATTTTTGTAAGGCGCAGCACGGACGGCGGGAGGATGTGGGGGGAGCGTCAGATGGTCGTTTCGGACGGTGACCGGACGTGCGGCAATCCCTGCCCGGTTGTCGACCGTCAGACGGGTATGGTCATCCTGACGTTCTGCAAGGATAACCAGCAGGTGTTCGTGACGCGGAGCGAGGACGACGGGCTGACCTGGAGCGAGCCGGAAGAGATCACCGACAGCGTGAAGGAGCCGTCGTGGTCGTACCTCGGCACGGGGCCCGGTCATGGCATACAGCTTGGGAGCGGCCGACTGCTGATTCCCTGCTGGTCGGACGACAGTCCGGGGCCGGCGATGTGGCGGGACCCTCCTCCCGTGTGGAACCAGGTCCAGTCGTCGTACGCCTTCTTCAGCGACGACGGCGGAGTGACGTGGCAGCGTGGGGAGGAGATGACGAGGGACGCGTCGGACGAGTGCGAGGCGGTTGAGCTTCGGGACGGGACTGTGTACATGAACATGCGCAGCAGGCACGGCATCAAGCGCCGCGCATACGCCCACAGCGAGGATGGAGGCCGGTCGTGGACGGAGGTCGAGTATGATCCGAACCTGCCTGAGCCGTCGTGCCAGGGGAGCGTCGTCCGGCTCGACGAGGGTCGTGTGCTTCTCTCGCACCCGGCCAATACCGAAGTGCGAACGCATCTGACGGTCAGGATGAGCTACGACGAGTGCCGCACGTGGCCGGTGTCGAAGGTGCTCCACGAGGGTCTCGCGTCGTACTCCGACCTCGCCATCGCGGATGGGCACATCCTGTGCTTCCACGAGGCCGACCAAGGGGGGCGGATGATCTTGGCGCGGTTCGCGCCGGGGTGGCTGGAGTCGTAGGGGGCAGGGGGACTCACCGCAGAGGGCGCAGAGAACGCAGAGTGGGGAGAAGTTGTGTAGGATGGCGAGCACTTCGACAAGCTCAGGGTGAACGGTCTTTCTTGAGACACTTTGAGACGATGAGACAGTTTGGGATATTTCGCGAATTCCCGATTTTCTCCTCCTGTTCTCACTTTGTCTCGCTTGGTTTCGCCTGTCCGGGCGGGGTGCTTTGAAGCTGTTTCGGCGATGCGCTCACGGCAGGCGATGCGGTCGTGAGACACTTTGAGATATTTTTGCATGGTCGGGATTTTCTCGCCTTTCGCCTCGATTTGTCTCGCAAGGTTTTGCGGGTGCGGCTGCACCGGGCCGAAACCGATCCTGCGATATGTACAGGATAGATCGTGCGTTCTTGTGCGTCAAAAGGGCGAGACGGTTCGTAGCTGTCGACAGGCGTTCAAATGACTGCACGGACAAGGGGGATTCACCGCAGAGGGCGCGGAGAGCGCAGAGGGAGGACAAGGGTCGGGCTTTCAACCAGAAGACTTTAGAGTGATTGTCTGGCCTTGACGGCAGTTCTAGATACCTTGTACGGCCCTGGGTTCGGGGCGTAACTCTGTTCAGGGTGAACAGAGTCCCTTTTGACACCCAGCGAACGACGGAGGCGGCGTCAAGCTCCGAAGAGGGAGGCGATGTTTCCGCCGAGGATGGCGTCCATGTCGTCCTGGGGGATGAAGTCGCAGTAGTCGCGGAGGTATGCGAGGGACTGCCGGTAGGTGGCGTGTCGCTCGACGTTCGGCATGTCGGAACCCCAGCAGAGGCGGTTGGGGCCGAGTCGCTCGTAGTACTCGCGGATGATCGGGTGCATCTCGCGGTAGGGGTAGTCGAATACGGCTCCCTGGAAGATGGGAAAGAGAAGCTCGGATATGACGTTGGGGGCGTCGATGGCGTCCCACGCGGCTTCGGGGATTTTTGTAAAGCCGTCTTCCATGAACCGCGCGACGGTCAGGCCGTGCGTGAGGACGCAGGGAATGTCGGGGTAGATGTCGAGCCAACGCTTGAAGGCCGCGAGTTGGGCGAGATAGGTGTCCTGTCCGGGTATCGAGGTCGTCACGTTCCAGAAGACGGGGATGCGCAGCGCGCGGACACGGTCCCAGAACGGGAAGAAGGCGGGATCGTCGACGGGGGTGTCGCGGCGATGCATCTCCAGTGAGCCGGTGTTGAACCAGAGGGCGTGGAGTCCGTACTCGTGGATGGCGATGTCGAGCGATCTTGTTTCGGAGGGGTCGTCGGCCTTCCACTCGTCGACCAGTGCGAGTCCCCAGAACCGGTCTGGGTACCGTCGGACGGCCTCGGCGATGTAGTCGTTCAGGCGGCCGTAGAGGTGGCCGCTCTGAATGACGGCGCGGTCGATGCCCGCGTAGTCCATTTGCGCGATGACGTACTCAGGCGTGGACTCGAGGTCGCGCATGGAGGGCGGGAGGTACTGCTTGAGGTAGTCGACGCCGCCGGATGTCCAGACGAACTTGCCGTGTCCTCCACCGCGAAAGTCGACGTCGTACATGGCTTCGAGAGCCACGTCGTGGCCGTCGTAGAGCGTGTGATGGGTGACCCTGGCGTTGTCGGAGACGCGGCGCACGGGCTGGTGGTGGGTCATGATGGTGTGCTGGACGTAGCGCAGGTGCTCGGCCGCGGACGGGTGGCCGGAGGGGCCGCCCATGGGCGGGAAGACGTGGGCGTGGGAGTCGACGATCACTTTCGTTTTCACACGGGTGGGGTTAGGTGTACGTCGAGCACCTTTTCGCACCAGGCGGCTGCGGAGAGGAGGGTTGTCTCGTCGAGGGGGGCGGAGGCTAGCTGGATGCCGAGGGGGAGGCCGTCATCGCTGAGGCCGGAGGGTATGGATATGGCGGGGAAGCCGACGGTGGTCCATGCCCACTGGCAGGCGGGGTTGCCGGTGGTGGTCGTGTCGGGCGCGGGCGCGAGGGTCGAGGGCGTGAGGATCGCGTCGTAGGGCTCGACGGCTTGCAGGAGCTCGCGGCGAAGGTCTCTTCGGAGCGCCTGGGCCTGAATGTACTTGGTGACCGGGACTGCCATGCCGTTTTCGATGACGCCCCGTGTTGTGGGCATATAGTCGTCAGCGTGGGTGGCGAAGTCGTCCTCGTGGGCGTCGGCGGCCTCGGCGTTCTGGACAAATCCGTGCGCCTCGCGTCCGGCGTGCATGTCAATGGGGATGCGCACCTCCTCGATGGACGCGCCCGCTTCCATGAGCTTGGCGACTGCGTGATCGACGTGGTCCTGCACTTCCGGTGTGGCTTCTTCGACGAAGTACTGGCGCATGAAGCCTATCTTCGGGCGTCTGACGGCGTTCTGGGCGGCCGTGTAGTCGGTTGGGGGCGTGGTGAGCGAGATGTCGTCGTTCGGGTCGTGCTGGGCGAGAACGCCGAGGACGATGGCGGCGTCCTCCACGGTGCGTGTGAACCAGCCCATGGTGTCGAGCGACCACGAGACGGGCATGACGCCGTATCGGCTGACGAGTCCGAGGGTGGGCTTGATGCCGACTACGCCGTTGTATGCGGCGGGGCGCAGGACGGATCCGGCGGTCTGGGAGCCGAGGGCCATCGGGAACATCCGCGCGGCGGTACCGGCTGCAGATCCGCTGCTCGACCCGCCGGGCGTGCGGTCGGGATTCCAGGGGTTCTTGGTCGGCGGGGGCTCGAACATGGCGAACTCGGTCGTGACCGTCTTTCCGAGCATGATGCCGCCCGCCTGCTTGAGGAGGGCCACGGCGGTAGAGTCGTATTCAGGGATGAAGCCTTCGTAGACCTTGGAGCACCCGGTCGTCTCGACGCCCTCGGTGTAGTAGATGTCCTTGACGGCGAAGGGGATGCCGTGTAGGGGACCAACGGGGCCGCTTTTGGCGAGCTGGCGTGTGCTCTCGGCGGCGGCATTCCGCGCGGCGTCCTCGTCAAGGGTTACCCAGACGTTGAGTTGCGGATCGAGGGTGCGGCTGCGCACGAGGAGCGAGTCGGTCAGCTCAACGGGCGAGAGGCTGCCACGCCGAATCTCGGCGGCGGCCTGGGCTATGGTCAGTTCGTAGGGTTCGGTCATGGATGGGCTCCGGGTTCTGGGTTCTGGGTGGTAGGTGCTGGGTTCTGGGGGAAGGAGGAGAAAGTCCCTGTGGGTGTTGTCATTTAGGTCGGATTTCGAGGAATTGGAAGGCGTATTTCCTTGTTGCGGGCGGCCGATATGAAGGCGGCCATGAGAATCTCGACGGGCTGGGCGGCCTCACGGGCGGTGATTAGGGGGCTGTCTTCGTTCTCGATGCATTCGACGAAGGCGGCGATGTCGTCGACCATCACGTCGCGGCCACCCGGAAGCCTGCGCCAACGGTTGCGGGGCATCATCGACACACGCTCGTCGGTGGAGCCCCACATCCTCATCGGGTCGAAGGGATCGCGTTCCGGCTGAACGAAGCTGGGATCGGTGTTGTAGACCTCGATGCGGGGGCGGTTGGCGTCGAAGGTGGCGGTGGCCCTGTCGCCGACGAGGACGATACGCTGGACGCCGCCGCCCGGATGGCTCATGTAGCCGAAGCGTCCGGCGATGATCGACGCGGAAATGCCGCCTTCGAGCTGCATGGAGATTGCGCCAAAGTCCTCGGTGTCGTTCTCGACGTGCTCGGCGAAGAAGTAGTTGCCGGTGAGGGCGGTCACGGACTCGGCCTTTCGTCCGGTCAGCCAGTGGATGACGGTGAGAGGGTAGACGCCGATGTCGAACATCTCGCGCTTCGATTCCGGGAACGTGAAGTCGGTGTGGCGCTCCTTCTCCTTGCGGACGACGTTCTTGGGCGCAGTTCCGGCCGGCCCCTTGGCGAATATTTCCTCGCAGTGGATGGCGCGCAGGGCGCCTATCGCGCCGCTCTCAATGGCGTGCCTGGCGCGTTGGACCCAGCCTGAGTGGACCATTGAGTACATCTGGTTGACGACGCCGGCTTTGTCCATGGCCTCGACGATGGCGTCGGCGGCCTCGACGCTACCGCAGAGCGGCTTGTCGAGGTAGACGTGCTTGCCCGCCTCGGCGCATTTGACGGCGACGACGCCCCGCCGTTCGATGCGGGCGCACATGCTGACTATGTGGACGTCGGGCCTGGCCAGGGCCTCGTCGACGTTGCGGATGTACGGGATGTTGTGGTCGTCGGCGAGCTCTTGGTTGAGGTCGTGGCGCATTTGGGGGGCGTCCGGCTCGTCGGCGACGGCAACGAGTTTGCACCGAGGGTGGTCGGAGAAGACGACAGCGTGGTTCTCCTGGTGGGAGCGCTTGCCGCCTATGAGCAGAACGCCGAGCTTGGACACAGGGGGACTCCTCACGCCTCGTGGTACAGAACGCCGCGACTGCCAAGGAGCATCAGGTCTATGCTCGCGCCGGTTGCCTGGGGAGAGGACGATACGACGATGATCGCGCCCTGCCCGTCCGGCCATTTCAGGAGGTCGGTCACGGAGACGCCCGTTGGGTCACATCGCGTCGTGCGGTTGGCGCAGGGTTTGCCGAACCAGCTTTCGGATATGGCGGCCAGCCGGTTGGCGGTGATCGCCGTGAGGCCGGAGAGGGGGGAGTACGCCACGAATCTGGCGAAGCGCGGCGCGCCGACGCTGCCGTCGTCGATGGTGCGGCGTACGGCTTGGTCGAGTTGTTCCAAGTGGTCGGTGTGCGTTGTGGTCAATGGTGAGAGTCCCCCGCTGGAGACGGGTCAGGTCGGTGCAGGGAAACAGTGTGCCATATGGCGGTGCCGATTGCTACGGCGTGACGAAGTCCATCGAGGTGAGGGCGTATCCCCCGTCTTCGTGTACGAAGCCCCCGACCAGGAGGACTCTCCCGTCGGGCAGGAGGGTCGCGGAGTGGTGCTTTCGAGGCTCGGAGAGTTCGGGTCCGGGCGACCACGAGTTTGTGGCAGGGTCGAATATCTCAGTCGTGGAGTTGATGCTGGAATCGAGCCCCACCGGATGCACACCACCGGCGGCGAGCACTCTTCCGTCGGGCAGGAGCGTCAGTGAGTGGTCGACTCTGGGCTTGGACAGATCCTTAGTCGGCGTCCACGTGCCGGCGACGGGGTCGTATACTTCGGCTTTGCCGGTTAGGGTCTGGATATCCAGGAGCCGATCGCCAGTGACGAGCACCCTGCCATCGGAGAGTAGAACGGCGTTCGGTCGTCCGCGCTCAACGCCCATGTCCTCGGTGGGCGTCCAGGCGTCGGTTGCGGGATCATATATCTCGGCGCGAGTGGTTTGCGTCCCGTCGCTCAACATGGTGCCGCCTACGACGAGCACCCTCCCATCCGACAGAAGGACAGCCGCCTGCCCAAAGAGGGGCTGATCCATGGTGGCCGCCTGCTGCCACTCCCCCGTTTCCGGGTTGAAAATTTCCGTCGTCCCGACGAAGGGGAGAATAGCATCTTGTGGGCTGGAAGGCACAGTGTCCTGACCGCCAACCACGAGAACTCGGCCGTCGTCGAGCAGGACCATGTCAGGCCCTATTCGCTGAGTGGGAGGTTTCGGAAGAGGCGTCCACGAGTTTAAGGAGGGATCGAAGACATCAATCTCGTTTAGGAACTCAGTCCACAGTTCATCTATTTGCAGCCTATACCTCAATATCCGACCATCTGACAGTTGAACCGATGAGTGGTTGGTGTCCCAGTTTTCTTGCAGCTGTTTCTGCAACTCTGAAGCGGGGTCTTCGAGCACCCAGAGGCCGGTCTCAAAATCGTAGATCTGGGCAATTGCTATTTGACTCTCCAGAGCCGGATCGCTGTGCGTAGTACGCGCAAGACCGTCGGTCACGAAGATGCGCCCGTCGTCCAGCAGGAAGGCCTTGTGGCTGAAGCGCGGGAAGGCCAGTTCCGGTGTGATGATGTCGACATCTTTTCCGTAGTCGAAGAATCGGGCAGTGAGGGTCGCGTTGGCGCTCGCGATGCTGATGTCCAGGCCAGGGACGCCCTGTTCGCCGAACTCGACGAGACCGCTTGCCTCAACTCTATGCAGCAAGCCGTCGTCGACGCCGATCCAGTAGAGAACTTCGAGGTCGCCCATTGCGCCGCCGATCTCGACGCCGGGCCTCACGGCAGACACGACGTGTGTTTGCGTGCCGTCGAGGGTCTCGCTGCGGACGAGAACGACATCGGTGGTGTCGCTCGCGTCCGATCCGAGGAAGACACTCGGTCCGGCGAAAAAGGGGGAGTCACCAGGGAGTGGTTCCCACGTGTTGGCCGTGTCGTCGAAGATGTAGCTCGTGCCGCTCGATGTGATGAGCCTCGATTCGATGACCTGGAAGGGGATGGTGATGGTGAGGTCGGCGGAACTGTAGCCGATAGCGTGAAGGTCGCCCGCGTACTTGACGGGCACCTCGATGGCGAGGCCTCCAGTGCGTACGTCGAGGATGAAGTCTATCTCAAGCGCAAATGTTACGGCCTCGGACATGGCGCTTCGGGCTGAATCCAAGATGTCGAGCGCAGGATCCGGCGTGGGAGTCGGGGAAGGGCTTGACGATGGGGCCGCCGGAGTGGGCACGGCGGTAGCGGTTGGGGTGGCGATGGGTTGAGGTGTGGGCGTAGGAGTGACGGTCGGCGTGGGGATTGGGGTAGCGGTTGGTGAGGGGGTTGGCGGAACGGGGGTCGCCGTCGGGGTGTTCGTGGGCAGCGGTGTAGGTGTGGGTTCGGGGTCGTCGCCGCATGCGATAAAGAGAGCGGTGAAGATTAGGGCGGTGACTAGGGATGCGGCTTTCATGCCTTCGGAAACCTTTGCATTATTCAAGCGACACGGAGCCCTATCGGGCAGTTTGTCTAGTGTACACGAACTCTAGTGCAAGGATTTTGGATTCCCACTTTCGTGGGAATGACGGGTGCGGGCGATTACTGCTTTCATGATATATTGGCCCCAATAGGCAGCTTACGTCTTCCCCGCATCACACTTCTCTCTAGGACACCCCTTATGGAACTTATCGCGGACATACAGACTTCGGCGCGGCATGCACAAGGGGCGATCTTCTCGGCGGACGGCGGGGAGCTTGTCACGGTTGGGCAGGACCCTGCGGTGAAGGTATGGACCTTGCCGGGGTTCGATTTGGCGCGGTCGCTCGACGGGCACGACAATAGCGTTAACTGCGCCGCCTTGACGGATGACCTCGGGACGCTGGTGACGGGGTCGACCGATAGGACGGTGCGCGTTTGGGATTTTCGTAAAGGGACGCTGCTTCGTACCTTGAAGGGCCATACGAATACGGTTGCGGGGGTCAGGATATCGCCGGACGGCCGGTGGGCGGCGTCGGCCTCCTACGATGGGACGGTGCGGCTGTGGCCGATGCGGGACGTAGGGGACGCGATGGTGCTCAAGGGGCACAAGCGGAACGTGGTTTCGGTGGAGTTCCTAGACGGAGGAGCAACACTTGCCTCGGCGGGGACCGGCGGGGAGATTCTGCTGTGGGACGTTGAGAGCGGTGAGACGGTCGGCGTACTAGATGGGCATACGACTGCTTCAGGCTCATTGCAGCTCGATCCAAGCGGTGGACGGCTGTGGTCGCTTGGCTACGACGGGAGGACTCTGGTTCACTCGCTGGCCGAGCGTTCGGTTGAGCGGGAGATCGACGTTGCCGAGGAGCGGCCATTCATGATGTGCCTGTCGGCGGACGGCAGTCGATTGGGCATGACGTACTCCGGAGGGGCGGCGGTCTACTCCACTGAGCCGTACGAGCGTATCGGAGCGACGACGACGAAGGTGAAGGGGATGTACGGCGTCGCGTTCTCCCCGGACGGCAGTTTGCTTGCCGCCGCTTCAGCCGACGGCAAGACTCGCGTTTGGCGTGTTGGCGGGTAGGAGTATCCGAATCGGTCTGGCTAACATGGCCCGCAGCATGGCGTTTTCATGGGTAGGAGCGCGGGTCTCAAAGCGGACGGTGGGACCCTTGAGGAGAAGTTTTTGATCCGCCCGATGAATCGTCACGCGACCTTCTTCTTGCTGGGGTTGTTGGCGCTTGTTCTAATCGCGTGCGGTTCCGATGCGGCGCCGACGGTTGTCGCACCCGATCCGACGGCTCATTCCACGCCTGCGCCGACGAGTACGGGGGAGTTGTCGACCGTCACGCCTGAGGCGGCCAGCACAGCGGTCACGACGAGTCCGCCGTCCGCTACCACGACGCAGGCGGTGATTCCGACAGTAGGCGAGGAGGCCCTGCCTCGGAACGCGGAGGTCGAGCGGCTTGGGGCGGCCGCCATGGAGACGCTGGCGTTCCTGACGAATGAGCTCAGCCCGCGAGCGAGCGGGACGGAAGAGGAGGTGGCAGCAGCGGAATACCTGCGGGACGAGTTCGCCGCGCTTGGGTACGAGGCGTCGATTCAGCCCTTCGAGGTGCGATCTATATCTCCGTTTGGACGGCTCTTGACGGTTGACGAGCCGCAAGAGATGGATATCCGGGCGTTTCCGATGTGGATGACCGCGGCCGGGGTCGCAACCGGTCAGGTCGTCGATGTGGGCAAGGGACGCCCTGATGACATTCCCAGCGATGGACTTGAGGGCAGGATAGCGCTGATTGAGCGGGGAGGGTTCATCACGTTTGACGAGAAGGTCACGGCAGTATTCGAGGCGGGGGCAGTCGGGGCGATTGTGTATAACAACGAGCCCGGCCCATTCGTAGGAGCACTGGGTGAGGAGTCGATTCCGGCGGTGGCGGTCTCGCAAGAGGACGGCGGCACGCTCAAGTCGCTCGTGGAGGACGGACCCGTGACGGCGACGATCAACCTCGTCTATACGGAGGAGTCGCGGAACGTGATCGCGGATAAGCCGGGAACGGCGGACGACGGGCGGGTGGTCGTGCTCGGCGGACACTACGACACCGTACCAAACGTTCCGGCCGCGAACGACAACGGCTCCGGCATCGCGACGCTGCTGACAATCGCGCGGGAGATAGCTGACCGGGAATACCCGTTCACGGTGCGGTTCATCGCGTTCGGAGCGGAGGAGTTGGGGCTACATGGCAGCAACTACTACGTCGGGCAGCTCTCGGAGGAGGAGATCGACTCGACGGTGGCGATGATGAATTTCGACGCGCTGGGATCGGGACCGACGACGGCGACGCTGGGCACGCTGAGCCTTCAGAGTATGGTGGAAGAGTATGCCGAGGAGCGGGGCGTAGATATCAGGATACGCTATAGCATGGACTGGGGGAGCAGCGATCACGCCGCATTCCACGATGCCGGCATCGACCACATCTTCTTCCTTGGCGAGGATTTTTCGCGTATTCACACGCCGGCTGACAGGTTGGAGTACGTCGAAACCGAGCTTCTGGGCACATCGGCCTTCCTGGGGATGGCGCTGCTGGATATGTTGGCGGAGGACGAAGGGTAGCGGGGTTGGACCTCCGTCAGTTAGGCGACCAGTCAGACACGTAGCTCTTTGCCGACTCATTGGTCAGGCGCGTCTGACCGGAGCCGTCTGCTTTTATCACGTAGATGTTCCTAATGTCGTCTTCGTCGTCCAAGTCGGGATCGTCACGGTTTGAGGTAAACGCAATGAGTTGTCCGTCCGACGACCAGACTGGCCTAATGTCCCTTGCCGGGTTGTCAGTGAGACGAGTCTGATCTGATCCGTCTGCGTTCATCACGTAGATTTCCGCGTTGCCGTCCCGTTGTGAATGGAACGCAATGCGTCGTCCGTCAGGAGACCAACTAGGGGACCAGTCATTCACAGCGTTGTTGGTTAGGTTTGTCTGACCTGAACCGTCCGCGTTCATCACGTAAATCTCGGCGTTCTCATCGATGGTTGAATAGAACGCAATCCGTTGGGAGTCGGGTGACCAACTTGGTCTGCCGTCCGGCACCGAGTTTTTGGTGAGGCGCGTCTGTTCTGAGCCGTCCGCGTTCATAACGTAGATCTCCGCAATTCCGTCGACATACGACAGGAACGCTATTCGTCGTCCGTCGGGCGACCACCTTGGCAGCGAGTGCCATGCCGAGTCAATGGTCAGGCGCGTCTGGCCTGAGCCGTCGGCATTCATCACGTATATCTCCCAGATGGTGTCATCGTCGTTCGGGTCCGGGTCGTCGCGGGATGAAATGAACGTGATTCGTCGTCCGTCGGGCGACCAACTCGGCCAGGAGTCGGCGGCGGGGTTGTCGGTCAGGCGCGTTTGGTTGGAGCCGTCGGGCTTCATCACGTAGATATTCCAGTTTCCGTCGCGGTTGGAATGGAAGGCAATGCGGGGTGTGTTGGCGGTGGTATCCTGGGGCGTCGGCTCAGGGGTTGGCGCGGGAGATTCTGAGCACGCCGCAAGTTCGACGACTGCGAAGGCGAATATCAGCGGAAGGGTTAGTCGGATAGTCATCGGAGGAGCCTGTTAGTGATTCGCTATTTTATACCAATTCCACTGTGTTCTCGCTGATCGGACTCTCTGGATTCCGGCCTCCGCCGGAATGACGGTGGGTCGTTTCTGCCGTACCCGCTAGAATTGAAGGATTATGGCACAGTCATTACAAATTGGCATACGTCTGTATCTCGCAGCCGGCAAGTTGCTCGTCAAGGGTCGAACGCGGGCAAACGGCGTCATGGCCGCGAATTGCTGGACATGCTCGCGGAGGAGGAGGGGTAGCGGGGCTAGGGTTGGAGCGGTTCGAGCGACGCGGCGATTTCCGCGACCATTTCCAGGGAGTGATCGCAATAGGGCGATGTGTTGATCGTCAAGTTGAACCACACTCCTTGTGACTGGAAGTAGACATCGGTGAACTGGTTGCGAGGCTGCGCCGAGAACTCTTGAGCGTAGATAGTGATGCCGTCGATGTCTACCGTTCCCCACTTCGCCGTAGCCCTTATCGACTGGCCGGATTCATCCGTGGTCGTGTACGAAGTCTCGTCGCCGCGTTGGGCACGTTGCACGACATTGGGGAACTGCCGACGGAGGGCTGCTTGGCTCAGATGAAACGCGCAGAGACCGTCCGTTGCACGTATGTACGACAGGCGGGAAGTACTAGGTCCCAATGCTTCCTGGCGGGCCTGTAGCTGACCGAGCATCTCGTAGCCGTCCGGCAGTTTCCCCGGCACGTACATGGGGCCGAAGTCCGTTCCCAACGTATCGAGGACGGCTTGCGGATAAGGCCCTTCCTCCGCGTCGGTGAGTTCTTCGGGCACGAGTGAGGCTGCCATCGACACGAGCTCGTCGACTGTCACGGATCCGAAGACGTTGAAGCTCACTACGCCGTAACCAATGTCCATGATGAGAGAACTGGCGTCATTCGGGTCGAACGCGGGGGCGCTTCCGCCCGCGGGCTGTCCCCTTCCAGCGGTTACGTATGCCGTGCGGTCGCCGATTTGGATGGCCCTATATGACACCGGACTTAGCAGGGCAATCGCATCTTATTGGGCAAGGATCTTGAGTAGATAGTCATTGTCCCAGGCGGCGTCTTTTCGTTTGCCGGCGAGGCTGCGCTTGGTGGACTTTTCGGCCTTGAGCAGGTTCAGGGCCATGCGACGTAGCACGGAGAAGTTCTCTGCCCCGTTCCCGCTACGCACCCGGCTTCCATCCTCATTGAACGTCACGTCCAGCGACCAGTGCAACTGGTTCTCTATGCTCCAGTGGCTGCGCACCGCGTTGAGCAAGACACTCGCATCGTTTTGCAAGCTCGATATGTAGTAGCGCGACTCCACCGTGGTCTTGCCACCGACGATTCGCTCGCCTTCCACCATCACCAACGTAGTCAACCCCGGCCACTGCCCGCCATCATCCACGTATCTGATGTGGTCGAGGTCGGACACGGCCCAGCATCGACGAGTCTCGACTCGTCCGTGACCCGCATTCACCGTCTCGTGGTAGTCGTGGTCGAGACTGTCGAAGCCGGACTTGCGGGCAAGGTCGAAGATGTCATGCACATCCTCGTGCAGGTGCCCCTGGTTCCTCTTGACCGCCAGCACGTAGTCGGCTCTCTCCTCGAGGATCTTCGATGCGACCTCCTTCTGGCAGCCCATGGCGTCGATAGTCACGATGCACCCTTCGACCTGGAGCATTTCGAGCAGTCGGGGTATCGCCGTGATCTCGTTGGAGCGCCTGTCCACTCTGGTCTGTCCGAGTGCTACGCCGCTCGCAGAGGCCCAAGCGCTGACCATGTGGATCGCATCCTTCCCTATATACCGGTCGTGCGAACGACGCACTCTCTTGCCGTCTATGGCTACGACGTCACCTTGCAAAACCTCTCGCACAGCCAACACCCACTCGGTGAAGCAGCGCTCGAACTGCTGAGCATCCAGCTTGGCAAAGACCCTGCCAAAGGTGTCGTGGGATGGAATACCGTTAGGCAGGTCCAGCATCTTGTGCAGCCATTCCGCCTTGCGCTTGCCGAACTCCTCCACGTCCACCCAGCTGTCCGCACCTGCTATGACACCGCAGAGCGCAATGGTGACGATGTCCATTAGATTGTGACGTTTGGTACGGTCAATACGCGGATCAACCAAGCTGCCAAAGTGTTCGGTCAGGGACGCTGTGTCACTCGCCATGGGTCACTCTCCACATGAGGTTGACCCCAATTCTATAACTTGTCTAAGACTTCATTTAGATGCGATTGCCCTGCCGGACTTAGCCGCTTAATGGCGCACACTTCCTGCATCATGGATATGTGATCAGTAGCATTTCGGAACGCCCGGAGCATGATTTGTGGAGATGCCTGCTCCCTAACGGTCTGCTCCATACCCTCCGGCAGCTTGGAAGGGACGAGCCATGGGCCGCCGGGTTTCTCTGGGATCCTTGAAGGATGAGTGCACCAAGGGTGAGTCCCTGGCAGAGGATCGTCTGATAGGTCATTGAGCGCGCCAGTCGTGAACTGGATGAAGCCGTTCTCGCTGACCCAGGTTTCGGGGGTGGTTGGTGTCTGCCCCATAGTGGAGCTTGTGCCGGTCTGTTGTTCAGCCAACCGTCGTGCGAACTCGAATCCCTCTTTCGCACTGTCCTTGAGAACGTCCTCTTCCGGCAGGGGAACCGTCGGATGATCGGGACTCGTCGCAAAGCTATTCATTTGACGTAGGACAGCGCGTGTGTATCGCCCCTCAGCAACCTCGCGAATGTCAGTTGGCAGAGACTCGAAAACCTCTTGATCCTCTGTAGATAGATTCTCAGCCAGGGTGGGTGTCTCAAGTCCTGGCTCGATCTTCAACAGCATCACTTCAAAGATTAGCAATTCGATCGCCAAGCTCTGGACATCCACCACCTCGGTTGTTCGACGGGTCCGAATCGCCTCTCGGAGTCGAGGCCCCAGATCATCGAGTACCTCCACTGCCGACGGTACGATGACATCAGCGAGTTCGGGGTCTGGCACCTGTGGTATAGCTCCCACGCTGAACTCTTCGGCCATGGCGTCAACAAGTACCGCCATTGCCTGACTCCGATCCTCCGATGTTTCTTCGTTCTGCACAACGTATGGGTAGTAGCCCAAGAAGAGAATGGCGTATCTGTTTGTTCTCACCGTGTCACCCAACTGCGGGTGAATTGCCGTGAGTTCCTGGAACTTGGCGTAGCGGTCAGGATCGAGCAGGTCGCGTATCGGTTCGGGATTGTCCGGCCACTGTGCCATCTTCTCGGCTACGACTGTGGGGATAAGGTCGTCCGAGACTCCGAAGGCCGAATAAGCCCTCAACGCCACCTGATACTCTTCCGGCAGCGTGCGGTACCGTGCTAGCGTCTCGCCCGTAAGGATGCTTTGAAGCTCGGCGCGCACCTTGTCGCTGGTACTGCTCTGTTGTGCGGTCAACCGGCGGGCAACCTCGAACTCCTGCTTCGCGTTCTCCGTGAGAACGTCCTCATCCGGCAGGGAGGTCGTAGGATGATCGGGACTAGTCGCCAAACCCCACATCCGAAGCAGGACGCCGCGCGCGTACCTCCGTTCAGCCCCCTCGCGCATGTCCTCCGGTAGGCCCATAAACAGCTTCTGATCCTCTTCGGAAAGGTTCTCAATGAGGGTAGGCGTCTCCAGGCCCGGCTCGGTCTTCAGCAGCATGGTTTCAAGGGTCAGCAGATCGATGGCGAGAGTTTGGACATCCACCGTGTCCAATGTGCCGCGGGTCTTAATGGCTTCCTGGAGGCGGAGTCCCAGATCGCCGAGTACCGCCAATGCGGAAGGTACAAGGATCTCGTCGAGTTGGGGTTTGGGCACCTGTGGTATGTCCCCCAGACTGAACTTATCGGCTATGGCGTCCAAGAGAAGCGCGAATGCCCGCTGCCTACCTTCCGCTGTGTCTTCAGTCTGCACGACGTACGGGTAGTAGCTCAGGAAGAAAAAGGCGTATCTGTTTGTTCTGGCCGCGTCACCGAGCTGCGGGTGGATGGCCGTAAGCTCCTGGAACTCGGCGTAGCGGTCGGGATCGAGCAGGTCGCGTATCGGTTCGGGATTGTCCGGCCACTGGGCCATCTTCTCGGCTATGACTACGGGGATAAGGTCGTCCGAGACTCCGAAGGCCGAATAAGCCCCCAACGCCACCTGATACTCTTCCGGCAGTGTGCGGTACCGTGCTAGCGTCTCGCCGGAAAGGAGCGCTTCCGTGCTGTCAGATTCGTCCGCGTCTGTGGTTTCACCCTGATCAGACTGAGCAGCTCCTATGACAGTTGGGACCGCCGTTGCCGTTGACGTCATGGGTGTAGGTGTCACGGGAGCCGCCGGCACCTGATCGTGGCCGTTCGAGAACACGAGGACTGCCAGTCCGAAGCCGAGGGCCGCGAATGTTGCGGCGATGAGGAGGACTCCGACCGCAGTCCAGGCGCCAGAGAGTCCCATGGACAGGATGCCCGGTCTCGGGGTCGTGGCGCCGGATGCGGACGCGCGTGCGGCGCGTTCGATCCTGGGCCACAGGTCGTAGCCGTCGGGAACGGCGAACTGGGCGAGGTCGGTCAGCCGTTCTCGGTTGAGGTATTGGTTCATTGGCTGAGTGGTCATTTTGCTCTTCTCCACTTCCTCATCACTCGTCGCGCACGGTCGTTTGGAGCAGACGCTTCAGCCGCGCTCTTGCGTCATGGAGGTGACGCTTGACGGTGCCCCGCGTGCGTCCGGTCCGCTCGACCATCTCGGACTCGGACAGGTCGAGGAAGTACCGCATGACGACTGCGCCTCGCTGTGACGGGGTTAGCTGGGCCAGCGCATCGCGGACGGCTCTTCGTTCCTCGTTCAGGACTACGGCGGCCTCCGGTTCGGTCGAATCGTCAGGTCTTCGTGTTGTCTCGGTGCTATCTAACGTTGTCGTCCGGTCACGGCGTTGGACGGCCTTGATGGAGTCGTTTACTACGATCCTGTAGAACCAAGGACCGAAGGGCCGGTTTGGGTCGTACTGGCCGGCGCGCTCGAAGATTCGAAGGAAAGCGCCGCTCACAACGTCCTCGGCCTGGGTGAGATCGTGGGTGACGAGGTAGGCGGCGCGTAGGGCCCTGGTCTGGTACCGGTCGACCAGGGTGCCGAGGGCGTCGATATCGCCCTGCCTCAGCCGTTCCATCTCTCGTTGGTCGTTCATGTCTCCGGCCCTCGTATCTTCGGGCTCGTTCATATGTAGTATCCGCGAGATGGCCTTAAGGTTGAGAACGATTTTCTACGGATGGGCGTATGGTAGAGTAAGGCTATAGTCTCAACACTATATCTCGCATCGGAGGATGGTCGTCCATGTTCGAGTCTTTGACGGAAAAGCTGAATGGAGTCTTCAACCGGCTTGGGAACCAAGGGCGGCTGACTGAGCGTGACGTTGACTCCGCGCTGCGGGAGATTCGCATGGCCCTGCTCGAAGCGGACGTTAACTTCAGGGTGGCGCGGTCGTTCGTGGGGAAGATACGCGAGCGGGCCCTGTCGGAGGACGTGCTCCAGAGCCTGAGTCCGGGCCAGCAGGTCGTCAAGATCACGAACGAGGAGATGACCGCCATCCTCGACGGGGGAGAGAACAAGGTCGCGCCGGGGCCCACGGCGCCGTCGGTTATCCTGATGGTGGGGCTGAACGGGTCGGGCAAGACGACGACATCGGCCAAGCTGGCGCGTCATCTGAAGCAAGCGGGCCAGCTTCCGGTACTGGTGGCGGCCGACCTGAACCGTCCGGCGGCCATCGACCAGCTTCAGACGCTTGGCAGGCAGATCGACGTTGAGGTGTACGAGGAGGGAACTTCGAGGCCCACGCCACAGGTGGCGTGGGAGGGTGTCCGGCGAGCCACGGACGTGGGCGCGACGTGGGCGATTGTCGACACGGCGGGGCGGACGCAGATCGACGACGAGTTGATGTCGGAGCTTGAAGATGTCAAGGAAGCCGTGTCGCCGGCCGAGACGCTGCTGGTAGTCGACGCGATGACGGGGCAGGACGCCGTGAACGCGGCAAAGGAGTTTCACGAGCGGATAGGAGTGACGGGCCTGGTGCTATCCAAGCTTGACGGCGACGCGCGGGGCGGCGCGGCGCTCTCGATCGTGTCGGTCACGGGAGTGCCGATCAAGTTCATCGCGACGGGCGAGGGCGTGGACGCGCTGGAGGAGTTTCATCCGGACAGGCTGGCGTCGCGCATCCTCGGCATGGGCGACATGCTGACGCTCATCGAGAAGACTCAGGAGGCGTACGACGAGGAGGAAGCGGCGGCGCTGGAACGCAAGATGCGTCAGGCCACGTTCGACCTGAACGACTTCCTCGACCAGCTCGAACAGGTGCGGAAGATGGGTGGTATCGGGCAGATACTCGACATGATGCCGGGGATGCCGGGGCTGAAGGGGAAGATGCCGTCTGAGGACCTGACGGAGAAGCAGTTGAAGAGGACTGAGGCCATGGTGTTTTCGATGACGCCGCAGGAAAGGGCGCGACCGGAGATCATAAACGGACGGCGGCGGCGGCGGATCGCGCAGGGCAGCGGGACGACGCCGAGGGACGTGAACCAGCTTCTGAACCAGTTCAAGCGGACGCGCAGGATGATGCGGCAGATGTCGTCGAAGAGGGGAATGCGCGATGTCATGCGGATGATGGGCTAGCGGGAAGCGTGGAGGACACGGCGGAAAAGAGAGGAGCCCCGCCGAAGCGAACTCCGGCGAGGCTCGGGTTAGGGAAGTGTCACGATGAACACCTACCCGTGACACCCCCTACTGCTACTATCCAACGAAGCACCTCCTTATCTTCAGAGACCCACCACGTAGACTTTCTTCCACCGCCCTGTCTCCTAAGGTCATTATAACGGGTGGCAGGTGGAAGTCAAAGCGGACTTGGGTGCTGTAACTGTTCAGTCTCCGTGAGTTGAATTGCGAAGACTCCCCCTCTCTGTGTCTCTCCCCCGGCGGGGGAGAGATTGTAGATTCTTCGTCGCTGCTCTCCTCAGAATGAGGGCAGTAGGACGATTCCTGCATATCTCGCCGACTCTGAACAGTTACTGGGTAATGAGTATGGTGGAAAACTCAACCTACCTCTGTCTCTCCCGCGAAAGGTGATATTTGGATAACCTGTCAAAGCACCTTGCAGCTAAGGGATCTTCACCCTCACCCCAACCCTCTCCCGCGAACGGGAGAAGGGGTTACGGGTAGGTTTCTGAAAGCGGAAGTCCGGTACACTGAGTTGTGGATTCCCGCCTGCGCGGGAATGACGGTAGGCGAGTTGGGAGTGAACCGTGAATACAGGGCGGAGGAGAGCGCAATGATACGCGGACTGGCGGGGGTGATCATTTGGACGGACGACCTGGGGAGGATGGTCGGCTTCTACCGGGACACGCTCGGTCTGACGCCACACTCAGAGCGTCCGCGCTTCGTCTCGTTCAAGTGGGGAGACGTTCGGCTGGGAATCGGGAGCCATTCCGGGGTCAAGGGAGAGTCGAGCGACCCGTACCGGGTGATGGTGAACCTTGACGTGGAGGATATCCACGCCGTGCATGAGCGGCTGTCGGACGCCGGCGTGAACTTCATCCGTCCGCCGGAGCGCGAACACTGGGGCGGGTGGGTGTGCACATTCACCGACCCGGACGGGAATATTTTGCAACTGCTGGAGCAGCCTAAGGGTGGCTAGTGATATATCAACATGGTATTGATTTCGTAAGTCACCCTCACCCTAGCCCTCTCCCACGACGGGCTGACAGGGGTAGGCATTTGACTACCGCCCCATTCCCCATTGACGAGAAAAAAACTCCGTCACTGTCATTCTGGGCGGAGCGTTGCGGAGTCGAATAATCTAAGAAGGGGTGCCTCCGAATTTGACTGATGAGAACACGTGTACTATCATATTCAACAACACACGGCGGACGCTCCTGGTCTCCCGTCCACAACAGAGGAATGTCAGAATATGTCAGGAAATGTCAGGGAAAAAGAGACCCCCTGTCGCCCAAACAGCTTCAGACCCTACCCATCTCGTGTCAGGTTAAGACTTTCGCGAACACCGCAACCGCTATCGACCCATTCTTCATTGATGAGAAAACAACGCCGTCACTGTCATTACCCTGAAAATAACCTCCCGAAGGGGCGATTCGCGAATCGCCCCTACAATTTTCATGTTTCGTGGTGTCGGTGGCAACCGACATGAGCGATTCCTCTGAAAATAGACCCCGGCCAACCGGCATTCGTAGGGGCGGGTTTCAAACCCGCCCTTCAGAGCACCAACGCCACCGCCACACCGTCATTCCTGCGAAGGAACGTCACCCCGTACCCCGATACGGGGCAGGAATCCATCCTCCGGCTTCTGCCACGCGAGGACGACGAGGCCAAACCCATTTTCATGATTGGTGGTGTCGGTGACAACCGACATGAGCGATTGCTACGAAAATAGACCATTGCCATTCCCGTAGAGGCGGGTTTGGAACCCGCCCTTGGGGCCCACCATTTTCATTCCAGGTGGTGAGGGTGACAACCCTCATGAAGTATTCTGAGCGTAGCGTAGCGGAGTCGAAGAATCTAAAGCGTCTGTCACAACGTTAAGCCAACATAGAGCGTCCCTACGTTGTTTTCACTCTTGGTCACGATATAGGCGCGGCACTGGCTGCCGGGTCTTGCAGATACGGACTTTAGATTCCTCCCTGCGCTCGGAATGACAGGAAGGCGGGGCCGGATCATAGCTGCAATTCCGTTTTGCCTACCCCTGTCAGCCCACGACGGGAGAGGGGATAAATCGGCATCTATCTGGTTTGTGATGTTCAAGTTGACTTAAGTACTAGGCCGTCTGATTCCTGGCAGATTCCAGCACGGCGGCGGCCGCATCGAAGATCACGTCGTCGATGGTGAAGCCGACCATGACGTCGGTGGCCATCAGCCTGCCAGCCGCGTGGACGGCGTCGCGGACGGTCTTTTCGAATTCCAAGACCTTGGGGTGCTCGCCCTGGCCGGGGAGTCCTAGGGACTGGGCGATGTCCTGCGCGCCAGAGGTGAAGAAGTCGATGCCGTCGACGGAAAGGATGCCGTCGAGGTCGTCGAGGACGGCAACGTCCTCGAGCTGGGCGATGACGACGACGTTCTCGTTGAAGTGCTTCATGTACCCGGTCCGGGATGCATTCTGTCCGAAGTGGCTGCCGCGTCCCGAGCCGAAGCTGCGATGGCCGTCGGGCACGTAGCGGCATGCGTCGGCGAGGGCCTGCGCCTGCTCCCTCGTGTTGATGTGTGGGCCCATGATGCCCATGATGCCGCGGTCGAGGAAGCGGAGGATGGTGGAGTTGTGGATGTTGGGTACGCGGGCCATGGGGGTCAGGCCGACGGCGTCGCTCGCCCGGGCCAATTCCTCGATGTCGGCGGTGGTGAACGGCCCGTGCTCGGAGTCGAACATGACGAAATCGAACCCGACCTGGCCCATCATCTCGACGATGGTGGCGGACGGGAACCTGATGGTGAAGCCGACGGGTCTTTCACCGGCTGCTATCTTGGTGACGACGTTGTTGGTGCGCATGGGGAACCTCGCGGTTAGGGTGCGGGTATTGTAGGGGAGGGTCGGCTTGTGGACAATGCAAGGCGGTCGGCCCAGATTCCCCACCTAGTGTCATAATTGAGAGTAACGTGTTTTGAGGTTTCCGGGTCCGACAACGCTCTTGGTCCACTCGAAAGGGATTGGGCTCTCATTGCGCGCATCAGTGAAGCGGTCGATGGCCCGGCACACCTGCTTGGGGTTGGTAGCGCTGAGATGTCGCAGGACAGACCGAGTGAGGATGCTGAACCAGACCTCAATCTGGTTCAGCCACGAAGCATGGGTGGGTGTGTAGTGGAAGTTCACCAACGGATGGCGGGCAAGCCAACGATCATCCTTGGGCTTGTGCGTGACGAAGTTGTCCAGCACGACGTGAAGCTCGGTATCGGGGTACTGCCCCACTATGCGGTTCATGAAGTCGAGGAACTCCCGTCGGCGCTTGCGGCGGTAGTGGCCCACCTTGACCTTGCCCGTGTGCACCTCGAGGGCAGCGAACAGGGTCGTCGTGCCGTGTCGCTTGTACTCGTGAGAATGTCCCCGCACCGCCTCTCCGTTAGGGAGTCGGAGCCACCCCTGGGATCGTTCCAACGCCTAGATGGACGGCTTCTCATCCACACTGATGACCACAGCGTTTTCGGGCGGGTCCAGGTAGAGTCCCACGATGTCCGCCGCTTTCTGGGCAAACTGTGGATCGGTGCTCACGCACCAACTCCGACGGCGCTGAAGGTGGATGCCCCGCTTGCGGAGAAGACGCCAGACATAGGTCGCCGACACGTCACCGAGCGATTCGGCTACCAGCTTGCCCGTCCACGTGGTGTACCCATCGGGTGGCGGCTCATCCAACTGAGCCAGGATGCGCCGCTCGGTCGTCTCGTCGTACACCCGGGGCTTGCCGGGTCTCGGCGCGTCGTCCAGCCCCTTCAGTCCGTTCTTGGCAAAGCGCGTGCGCCACTTGCTCACGGTAGCGGGGCGAGTGTGCAGCAGCGTTGCGACATCTTTGGTCGTCTTTCCCGTCGCGGCCTCCAACACGATACGGGCTCGCTGCACAAACCGCTGCTGTGTTCTCGGTCCACGCACCCAAATCTCCAGCGTCGTTCGCTCGTGATCAGTCAATTCGATCTGCGTTGCTACAGCCATGCGCGGAGCGTAATATATAACGCTGTACAATGCAACTAAGCACTAGTTACAACCAATTACGTAGCTGATTTTGTGTAGGATTGGTTATAAGCCCCTATTTTTTCCTCGGTGAGTCCATGAGGGTTTCAGGGTATCACGGTGGCTATCGACGGCGCGCTTCCTCTTCCGGTCCGGGTGCGAGAGTCAGAGGACGAGAACGTCGACGAGGGTTCCGGTGAAGACGCTGAGGGAGACGAAGGCGTTTGTACGCATGAAGGCTACTCCCATCCGGGAAAGGTCGTTCGGAGAGACCATACGGTACTTGTAGGCGATCACACCGGCGGCAACGGCGCAGCCGACGTAGTAGGCGGCGGAGAGATCGAGCAGGACGCCGACTCCCAGCAGGCAGCAGACGGCGAGTACGTCGAGGGTTTGGGCGATCCGAAAGGACGCAGGGACACCGAAACGCCGTGAAACGGAGTGGAGGCCGCGTTCGGTGTAGAACTGGCTGTCTTGCGCGTGGTAGAGGATGTCGAATCCGGTGGCCCAGAGGGCGACGGACGTGGAGAGGACGACGGGAGCCCAGTCGAGAGATCCTTGCACGCCGATCCACGCGGCGGACGGAGCTATTGCCAGGGCCCAGCCTAGGAAGAAACTGGCAGCCCACGTAAACCGTTTGGTGTAGGGGTAGAAGATGAGGTAGGCCGCAGCGACGGGGGCGAGGCTCAATGCGAGGGTATTGAGGAGTGACGCCGCGACGAAGAACACGATTCCGGCTGCAAGCGCCAAGGCGATCATATCGGACAGGCGGAGCAGTCCGGCGGGAAGGTGGCGCATGGCAGTGCGTGGGTTCTGAGCGTCGATGGAGCGGTCGATGATGCGGTTTGCGGACATTCCGAGCGTGCGTGCGCTCACCATGGCGACGGTGATCCAGATGAACTGCTCCCACGTGGGCAAACCGTTCGCGGCAAGAATCATGCCGGAGTAGGCGAACGGGAGCGCGAATACGCTCTCCTGAAACCTGACGGCGTCCAGGAACCGCGGGACTCGCTTGAGCAGGCGGTCGGTCGCGGCTATATCCCGAGCTTCGGCCACTTCTCGTCCACCAGCCGTTTGATTTCCTCGCTCATGACGATTTCAGGAGGCCATTCGCGGCTCAAGCCTTCCATGGGACCCTTGGCGGTGGCGTCGATGCCGACCTTGCTCCCATAGCGCGGAGCAGAGGAGGCGTGGTCGAGGTCGTCGACCGGGCCTTCCACGAAGACGATGTCGCGGCGCGGGTCGACGTTGGCCCCGATGCGCCACGCGACTTCCGACAGGTCGTGCACGTCTACGTGCTCGTCGAACACGACGATGGCCTTGACGAGCATCATCTGTCCGATGCCCCATAGGGCGTACATGACCTTGCGGGAGTGACCGGGAAATTCCTTCTTCATCGAGACGAGGACGTAGTTGGTGAAGATGCCCTCGGCGGGCATGTTGTAGTCGACGATTTCCGGCACGGTGAGTTGCAGGGCGGGGAGCATGATGCGTTCGCTGGCCCTGCCCATGAAGTAGTCTTCTGTTGGCGGCCTGCCGACCATGGTAGTCGGATAGATGGGGTCTTTGCGGTGGGTAATCGCCTCGACGTGAAATACCGAGTAGTCGTCTTCAAGCGAGTAGTAGCCGGTATGGTCGCCGAAGGGCCCTTCTGAGCGAATCTCGCCCGGAATCACGTACCCTTCGAGGACGATCTCGGCCTGAGCGGGGACCTCGAGGTCGTTGGTCTTGCATTTGACCAATTCGACAGGCTTTCCGCGGATGAAGCCCGCGGCGACGAACTCGTCGATATCGGGCGGCAGGGGCATCGAGCCGGACCATACCGACACCGGATCGCCGCCGAGGGCTACGGCGACTTCGAGGCGGTCGACATCCTGAGCGACGCCCTCTCGAGCGTGGCGGGCACCGACCTTGTGGCTCTGCCAGTGCATCCCCGTGGTGCACTTGTCGTATACCTGCATACGGTAGGTTCCGACATTGCGTTTTCCGGTTGCGGGGTCGCGGCTGATGACGAGCGGGAGGGTGATGAAACGCCCGGCATCGAGGGGCCAGCACTTGAGAATGGGGAATGCGTTGAGGTCAACGTCGTCGCCGGTTATGGTGACTTCCTGGCACGGGGCATTCTTCACGATCTTGGGCCGCGAGCGGGCGACGCCCGCGAGATCGCCGAGCGCTTTCAGCTTCGGAACGATGCCTTCGGGCGGCCCCTGAATCATGCCGAGCAGCTTTCTGACACGCTGCGTGATCTCGTCAACATCGTCCACGCCCAACGCCCATGCCATTCTCTGGTGGGTGCCGTAGAGGTTGATCGCCAGCGGCATCTCGTAGCCCTCGACGTTCTCGAAGAGCAGGGCAGGCCCGCCCGACTTTATGGTGCGGTCGGTGATCTCGGTGATCTCCAGATCGCGGCTGACGGGCTCCGTGATGCGACGGAGGTCACCCTTGTCTTCCAGGAAGTCGATGAATTCTCGGAGGTCGCTAAACGCCATGGTCCTGCTCAACTCGTTCGAAGGTGGGTCGAAGAGATGTCCCGCCGGAATCGATGCTCTGGTATCGCCTCAAACATGTCGCAGAACTCGCCGGGTACCGGCACGTCTGAGAGGGTACGGAATGCCCCGTCCTCCAGCCGTCCGGCGACGAGGAAGCGACCCCCTAGTTGGGCGATGGACGCCAAAGCCTTCGTCATCTTGCGTTCGTCGTCTCCGTAATACGCCGGGTCGATGAGCCTCACCATGGTATCGTACCCGATGACGAAGCATGACCGCGGCAGCACTTGCGCCTTTTCCGCGAACGTGGGGGCCTTTGTTAGGACAACGTCGTATGTCCCCGCGAACTGGTCTAGTCTCTCGCGTAGGACGGGGGCGCTCAAAGGCGGCTTGTCGACGTTCGCGACCGACATTTCCAACGTGACCGGCATCGACAGAGTCTCGGACGCGACGGTCGCCAACTCCCGGTGGCCGACGTGCAAGGGATCGAATGACCCGGACAGCACCGCGCCGTTGGGCATTCCGTTGGGAGTGATTGTACCATTCGCGCGGACAAGGACGGTGTCGATCGCGCCCGCGACGAGGAGGTCAAAGGGGTCGCCGGAACCGCCTATGGCAATACGCTCTGTGGCAGACAACGGTATGGCAACGTTCATGGGCACGCCGGACGCTTCCGCGAGCGCCCGCACGACCAGCAGGCCGGCTATCGTGTCCTCGCCTACCCTATCGCGCAGACCTTTCGTGAATTCCAGGCTGTAGGTAACCACGCAGTCCGCCGTACATCGAGCGACGTGGACTCGGTGAGGGCCGCGTTTCGGTCGGTCGGTTGCGATAGCGGCTGTGCAGCCGATACCGACCATGGGGCCGTCTGAGTCTGCCAGTTCGACGGCGCGACGGTATGCCCGGCGTGAGATCGCCTCGGCGGTTTCCACCGATGCGACCTGGTGAGGACGCTCGCCAAGGAAATCGGCGAGCGCTCGTTCGGTGTAGGGCACCAGTACCTCGAGCACCGTCCGTGAAGCGCCGGGGACCGTCAGCAGCCAGCTAATCGACTGCGCGCCACCACCGGTCACCACAACCACCGCCTGTGCGGGGCTCGAATGGATTTGGCGGATCGCATCTTGAATGTCGGCGTCCATAGGGATATCCAGTCCGGTTCCGGACTTGAAGAGCTAGAACAGATTGGTCAATCGAGGGCGCAAGAGGGTATGCGTGACGGCAAGTATGACCGCTCCAATCAGTACGAACAAGGCCGCCGAGGGCTCCCATCCCCCCACGACGAGTCCGAGCGCGGTGCCCGCGGCGGGGGCGTGCTCGGTGTTCGTCAAGACCATGATCAAGGTGCTCAGGCCGACCGACAGCACGGCCATGAGATCGCGCGCTAAGTGTGATCCTTCGGCCAACTCACCAAACCCCGGTATGAGATACAGAGCGGAAAACGCCGCTCCGACAATTACCGCGACGACGTGTCCTCCTACAACCCGCTGAGGAGCCGATGCCTCGCCATGGGGGCGCACGAATACGATAAAGGCGCTGGAAGCAATTGCCACGACGATAGCGGCCCGGAGCACCACGTCGACGACCAACAGGATCAATAGCAGCGCCAGCGTAGACAAAGCGCATTGGAAGAGGTAGTTCTTCCAGTGGCGCCGGAACTTCCTATCGATCAGCCGGCCTTCCAGAAGCAGGAAGCGCACAGACAACCGTGTGCTTAACTTACTCTCCATGAGACTCAGTATCTTCTCTCCCTGCCTGAAAAGGTACCATAGGTCTGGGTGAGACGCCTGTAGCAGGGAGCCTGGGGATGATTGTAGATCATGAGCCGTTCCTCTGCCCGTCGGCCTACCTCCAAAGACTAATACCCAACCCAAGAAGTGCTCAAGGCAGATTGACGTCTTCTGAACCAACGGCATAGCCCGGCTAATTGACACGGTTGCAAGGGATACCTAGAATCCCAGCGAGGATGCGGCACTCGACCGAGCAAATGGGAGACTCCGCTGAGCAGTTCATGGACGACGATTGAAGAGACTGTCCAGCCACGGCGCGTGTCGAGGTTCGCTGCACTGGCGAGGGCGTTTACTCCTCGTGGTAGAGAACTGGGGGCGATACCAAGGCACCTGATTCCGGTCCTCGCATTCCTGCTGCTGACCCTCATCGGCTTCCTCGTGCTCGTCTTGCCCTTCAGCCACCGTGGTGGCGGCTTCACTCCGATCTTGGACGCGCTCTTCGCGGCAGCGTCGGCCACGACCACGACGGGACTGACGACTCAGGACTTGGCCGCCTTTTGGACGACGTCGGGGCAGATCACGCTCCTCATTCTGACGTTCGTCGGTGGACTGGCGTTCATGGTGGTGGCCAGTCTTTTTCTGATACATGCGGGACAAAGGATATCGTCGATCTTGCAGGAGGACACGGGCGACACCCCATATCTTGGCAACAGGACTCGGCTCGGAGTCCGCATCGCGCTTGTCGTTGTGGGAATACAGTTCGTCGGGTTTCTCGTGCTTCTGGTGAGGTTCTCGCTCATCGAGCCAACGTCGGACGCGATTTGGAAGGCGTTCTCGATGACGATCCTTGCCTTCAACAACGCCGGATTCATCGGCCTTCACGGTGTAGAAGGCGGGGGAGCGCTTCATCCCGACCCGGCGGCCCTTACGGCTGCGGCTGTGCTGGTCGTGCTGGGAGCGGTGGGGGGTATCGTCATACTGGACATCGGGCGGAAGAGGCGTTGGACTACCCTTTCGCTCAATACGAAGTTTGTGCTGGGCATGACCGGACTGATCGCCCTGTTTGGTACCGCTGCGGTACTTCTGTTCGAATTCGAGAACCCCGCTACTATCGGAGACCTGGGCTTGGGCGACAAGGTGGCCGTGTCCGCGTTTGAGGCTATCGCCGGTCGAACATCGGGGTTCACCACCATCGACTATTCGCAGGCCGAAGAGCACACCAGCCTGCTGATGATGGGACTGATGCTCGTGGGCGGAGCTTCGGCATCGGTGGCCGGAGGAATCAAGGTCAACACCGTCGCTGTGTTGATTATTGCCGTTCTCACGGCAGCTAAGGGGACGAGAGGCGCGTCGGCGTTCAAGCGAGAGATATCGTTCATCCAAGTCAAACACGCGATGACGCTGTGCATAGCGGTGACCGGAGTAACCATGCTGGCAGTGATGCTGCTGACATTAGTCGAACGCGGGCAGGGTTTGGAGTTCATCGACGTCATGTTCGAGACGGTCTCGGCGGTCAGTACCGCGGGGCTGAGCACCGGACTGTCCAGCGAACTGTCAGGCGGCGGCAAACTGGTCATGACGGCTGTGATGTTCGTCGGGCGGGTGTTCCCACTTTCATTGGCGCTATTCATGATCGGCAGGATGAGCCGGACGCGGTATACCTACGCGACCGAGCGTGTAACCATCGGATAGCGTGAAGGCCGCTAAAGAACCGCACAATGAGATAGTTGCACTCGCGGTCAATCCGTTATAATCCACGCAAGCCGGTAGTCTTGTGCCGCGGCAAGTCGACCAAGACGCCGGACTCCACCGAGGACCTCGGAAACCATGAAACAGCAAGTCGTCGTCATCGGTCTGGGCAGGTTCGGTTCGAGCGTTGCCAACTCCCTTTACAACCTCGGGCACGATGTTCTTGCAATGGATGTGAACGAGGAGCGGGTACAGGGCATGATGGGGCAGGTGACATTCCCCGTTACCGGCAACGCGGCCAACGAGAACGTCTTGCGCGAACTCGGGGTACCCGACTATGAGGTCGGCGTGGTTGCAATCGGTTCCGACATCGTCGCCAGCGTCCTTACGACGGTCAACCTCAAGAATATGGGCGTGCCCTACGTGATCGCTCGCGCCCACGACGACCTGCACGGCAATACGCTAGAGCGCATAGGAGCCGACAAGGTAATCCACGCCGAGTCGGAAATGGGCAACCGGCTGGCCCACAATATGTTCAATCCCAACGTGCAAGAGTATCTCGAACTGGCCCCGAATTTCGGGTTCAGCCGCATACGTGTGCCCGAGGAATATGCCGACAAGACCATAGAGGAGGTCGACCTTTCGGGGCCGAGGGACAAGTACGGTCTGGCCGTTGTGGCGATCAAGCGGGGGAGAGATATCACGCTCAATCCCGACACCAACGACCGGCTTCGGGCAGGAGACGTTCTGATTCTGGCGGGGCGCGACGACTTGCTCGATCGCCTGCCCAATTCAGGGTCGAATGGCCAAACCTAGAGAACTTCTCCATGACGAATGATCGGGCGCGAGTTGTCCATTGCTAAGACTGAAGAAGCCGGACGGGGTCGCGATCAAGTCTGTGCTGGTCGCCGTGTCCGGGAACTCGGCTGACGAGGATGCCGTTCGCTTTGCGGCCCAGTTGGCGGAACCTCAGCGCGGCAACCTGTATATCGTCCACGTCATCGAGGTGGAGCGCAGCCTGCCCGTCGACTCGGAGCTGCCCTTTCATACGACCCGAGGCGACGACTTGCTGGACAGGATGGAACGAATTGTAAGGCCGTTCAAATGCGAGGTCTACTCGGAGCTGCTTCAGGCACGCCTGGCAGGACATGCTATCGTCCACGAAGCAGCAGAGAGGGAAGTGGACATCGTGGTCATCGGGATGCCGTACAAGACGAAATACAGCAAATTCACTCTCGGGGACGCTGTGCCGTATGTGCTCGAGCACGCACCGTGTCGTGTCGTTCTATGGCGGGATGAGATGTCGGAAGAAACGAATGGCGACTGGACTGCATCAAACCACACGAGTGTGATCGAAGTCGAACATGGTACTAGCTGACAGGCCGATACTTGGGCCGAAGCACATTTTGATCGTGGGATCCGGCGAGCTCGGAGCGGCTGTCGCAAAGGCGCTCGTAGACCAGGGCAACACTGTCCACGTACTGGACAGGACGCCCGACGCGTTCGACCGTCTGCCCAGCGGGGCTGTAGAGGAGCGGCGCATCATACCGGTAGTGGGAGACGGGGCATCACACGACGATCTGGCCAGGGCCGGAATTCGAGAGGTGGACGTGTTCATGTCTCTCATGCGGAATGACAGTGACAACATTCTGGCCGCACAGGTCGCAGAGCACGAGTTTAACGTGGATGTCGTCGTCTGTCGCGTGGACGATCCGGAGCTCCAAAGCATGTACGAAGAGTTGGGCCTGATCACCATCGGGGCGACTTCACTTCTGGTGGAAGTTGCCGTTCAAACGGCAACTGCTTGATGAGGGGCTGATCGAATGCACGTGATAGTAGTCGGAGCGGACAGACTGGGGCAAGCCGTAGCCCGGTGGCTGGTCGCGGGCGGCCATGAAATCGCCGTTATCGACTCCAGCCGAACACGGTGTATCGCTATCGATCAGGCATTCGGCAGCGTGTCGGTCCTCGGAAGCTCCGTCGACCGTTCAGTTCTTGCACAGGCGGGCGCGAACCGCGCGGAGATGCTCATAGCGACCGACGAAGACGACGGTGCGAACCTCGTCACATGCCAGATTGCCAAGCAGCGATTCGATGTGCCGACCACCATTTCCGTCGTCAACCGCTCCGACCACGTGGACCTCTTCAATGTTCTCGGCGTCGACGTCGTCGTGGACGTTCCCGACCTCATCCTCAACCAGATCCAAGAGGGGTTCGCATCCCAGGGCATCACACACTTGAAACCACTGCCGGCAGACGGAACGGAGCGGTCTCTGGTATCGATTCATGTTCCCGCCTCATACGGATCGGAGGGTTTACGGCTTGACGCGTTTCCCTTCCCCGACGATACGCTTCCGTCTCTCGTAGTCACTCGCGACGGAGTCCCCAGGTTGCCCAGCGGAGACTTCAAGGTGAGAGCAGGGGACGAAATCATAGCGGTTACGACAGCGCAGGGAGAAGACGAACTGCGCGACCTTCTTGCATCAGGTCCGCTCGCGTAACCCAGAGCATCCCTCGGCAGTGAATTCGCGTTCTTAAAGATATACTGCCCGCTGGAATCGAGGAGGACTCGTGTCGAATCAAGCATCAGTCAACCTGAGATGGGAAGAGAACTGGAAGTTCACGGCGACCGACGACTACGGCCACACGGTCACGGTCGACGCTCCCATGCAGGACGGCGACGATTTTGACGGCTTCAAGCCGACACACCTGATGATGTCTGCGCTCGGCGCGTGCACCGGAGTCGATGTTGTCAGCATCCTGAAGAAGAAGCGGCAGGATATTTCAGGAGTGGGAATCCGGGTGACGGGCACCCAACAGGAGGAATGGCCCAAGGAGTGGACGGCGTTCAACGTCCACTACACCGTCATGGGCCGTGGCGTAGACTCGAAGGCCGTTCACCGGGCGATAGAGCTGTCTGAAGGGAAGTATTGCTCCGTCGGCGCGACGTTGAAGGGAACTGCGGCGATAACCACCTCGTTTGAGATCGTGGAGGACGGCGGCTAGGTCCGGGTCAGAGACATTAACGGTCGGCTCACGCTCCGTCGGCAGAGGTCCTGACCCCTTAGGGCAATCGCATTTCACTCAGAACCAGCCTTGGTAGAGCCTCCCAACTCACCCTTCTGGACTCCGGCCTTCGCCGGAGTGACGATCAGTGATGTGTTTGCCAACTCTAAATACAATTGTCCGGCCTGACCCTCGAATCGTGTTGACACGTTCACCGCGCCGAAGTACGGTACCTACCGGCGCGCCGCATAGCGCCGCCAATTCAGCTTACGAGGAGATTCTATGACTGACACAAACGGCATGTCTGCATACGGCTGGACATCGGACGAGATTGCTGAGCGACTTGGCACTTCGACCATCGTGTTCGAGCGGGACCGGCTATTGCAGTCGAAGGATATCGCGATGATCGCCGGGCGGGGCATTCGCCACATAGAGGTCTGCGGCCTCGGCAACCCCGGCCACCTGGACGTCGCCGACTCGAAGTACACGTCGTGGCTGCGGTCCGAGTGCGAGAGCGCGGGGATATCAATCGTCTCGACACACTGCCCCGGATACCTGTTCAACTCGGATGACGAAGACAACCGCAAGAAGGCCGTCGAGCAGGGCGTGGCCGCGGCGAAGAACTCGGAGGAGCTTGGAGCCGGGGTCATGGTATGCCACTTCCAGACGGAAGAACCGTCCGAGAAGAGCATTCACGAGATGCTCGATCAGCTCGAAGGTACCTCGATCAAGCTGACCATCGAGAACGGGCAGGACCTCGCGGACTATACGGCGTTCGTGGACAAGGTGGGCTCCGACCGGTTCGGGATGGTGGTGGATGTCGGACACACGCGGGACGACGACGAGGTGAACCCGTTTATCAAGGCCGAGCGCGCCCGCGAGACGATGGCGCAGTGCGGACACCGGCTGTTCCACCTTCACCTGCACGACTGGGTCGATCGTGACCACTTCTCCCCGCTGGATGGAGATCTCGCGTGGGCGGGGGTGTTCGACGCCTTCAAGGACATCGACTACCAGGGCTACTACATGTTCGAGGCGGCCTATCCGCCGAATCAGCGCGGAGAAGTGGCGCCGGAGTATGTGCTAGACAAGGTGGCAGGATTCCCGCAGGGGTTTGTCGACAGGTACGTGTCGTAGCGGGAACCCATTCAGAACTTCTAGGTAACTGCTCAGAACGAGGGGATTCACCACAGGGGACGCAGAGAGCACAGAGTAACGAGAAGGGGCGGACTGGGAGGCAGTTACTTCCACTTGTACGGCTCCGTTCGGCCTGAGCTTGTCGAAGGGCGAGCGGGGCGTAACCCTGCTCTTAATTATCTGCATCACCATCCGCGACTGACCATCAAGCCGCTTGTACGGAATCCCTACACATCCTCTTGGGCCGACGTGTGCTTCCAGTCGTGTACAATCTCTCCATTACACCCTGACGACAACCCGAAGGGAGCCTCTTGTGAAGATTGAGATGAGCGAATCGCTTTGCTATTCCTATCTGCGACACGTCAAGCGGTGTTGGCTGGTGCAGACCAACTGGAAATCGTCCAAACATTGGGAAACGCATGAGGAGGAGAACTTGCAAGAGATGTTTCAGGCCATGAAGGGTAATTTTGATAAGGATGGGAAGGTTTTCAAACAGACGAAAAAGGCCAGCCAATTCATGAAGCAAGGTGAAATAGACACTATCGGGATAGACCAACAAGGCGAAATCCACGCGCTGGATGTCGCCTTCCACGAAGGTGGCCTGCTTTATCAAGGCGGCACCGTTGACACAGTGCTTAAAAAGCTCCTGCGCATTTATATGTTATTACAGGCGTACGGTCCATATGAGACAAAGTTCCATATCTACTTCGCTTCACCGAAAGTAAACCCCCGTGACCAGAAACCACTTGAAGAAGCCTTCTGTAAACTACAAAGTGAATACCCAAAAACCAACTGGATGCTCATCATCAACAACGACTTTACTGAGCAGATGGTGCAAACTACATTGGACAAAGCAGACAAAGTTGCCGACACTTCGGAACTGTTCGTACGTGCCTCAAAGTTACTGGAGCTATCCCGGAGTACTGAAAGTGTGAGATACACAGCACAGGCGTCCACCGAGCAGTGAAGATGCCTTAACACATCGCTCAATAACCATTCAATGCTTCTTGAGCGTTGCACACAGGAGCAACTTGATGGATGCCGTGCGTAATCATTCCCCCTCGTTCGTGGTGTACACTGCCTGCCACATCACTACCCATTTTCAGGTGAGCGGTTATGAATGTTGGAATCATCGGCGGAGGGGTGTTCGGGCTGGCGGCGGCGATTGAGCTGCGCGAGCGCGGGCATGGCGTGACGGTCTTCGATCAGGGGAAGGTGCCCTACGAGAACGCGACGTCGACCGACGTGGCGAAGGGTATCCGCCGGACCTGGTACGGAGACGGCGGGCCGTATGTTGAATTGGTGGAACGGGCGGCTGTGCAATGGCGGGCGTGGGAACGACGGACGGGCGAGTCGGTGTACCACCGCACGGGCGGGATGAAGATCATGCGCGGCTTCGAGCCGGGCAGCGGAATGTACGAGAACTGGCGCTATCTGCAGAGTCGAGGGGCCGACCTGACCATCATGACGGCCAAAGAGGGGCGCAAGCGTTTCCCGCAGTTCGTGATCGACGACAACGAGGTGTGCGTATTTGACGACTGGGCGGGGTACATCGAGAGTGAGCGGGCGGTGGCGATGATGGCCAGCATTGCGCGTGAGGACGGCGTGGTCGTGCGGGAGGAATCGCCGGTAACCTCGGTTGACGAGACGAGGGGCGTGGCCACGATTCAGGTGGCAGAAGGAGAGACGCACGATTTCGACCGTGTCGTCGTGGCGGGCGGGGTGTGGAGTGGCAGGCTAGTGCCGGAGGTCGGCAGGAATCTGCTGGTGACGTTGCGCGAGATGATGTTTATCGAGGTCGAGGAACCGGAAAAGTTTGCGCGGGGGCGGTTTCCGGTGTGGTCGGACGATCCCGACGTGAATGGATGGTACGGATTTCCCCTGCTCCGGGAAGGGTTCGTGAAGGTGGCGATCGAGGGGATCGGCGAGATCGTCGACCCGGACATCGACCGTGCCGGTTCGCAAGAGTTTCGGGACGAGGCGATGGAGTACCTGCGGCGTCGCATTCCCGATTGGGGACGAGGCAGGGTGGCGGACGTGCGGGCCTGCCTGTACTGCGCCACGCCCGACGATCATTTCATTATCGATCACGCACCCGGCTCGGAGCGGGTCATCGTGGCGACTGGCGGGAGCGGTCACGGGTTCAAGTTCGGCGGGTCGCTCGGAGCGGTCATCGCCGACGCCGTTGAGGACGTGCCGAACCCGCTCGGCGACTGGTTCCGCATTGGCGACCGGTTCGAGGGTCTGGCCGACCAGACGCGCTCTGTGACGGAGTCACGCGGGTATGCTCTGGCGCAGGCGGAGGGGTGAGCGGGGGGACAATCAGGCGTCTTCTTCGTTGCGCTCGTTCTCGAATTCATCGACTAGCGGCGTAATTTCCTCGATGAAGCGCCTGAGGATGATTGCTATCTTGTCGTCGGAATCACCTTCGAGTGAGACAGTGCCAAGTGGCACTACTGTCCCGAATTGCAAGTTCCTTATATTGATGTGATATACGCTAGACCTGATCTTCGTGGTTCGACAAGCTCACCACGAACGTATTGTGATTATCCCGTTCGCCCTGAGCCCGTCGAAGGGCGCTCTTGAATTATGCGGTGAACTTACAATTCGGGACACTACTATGCCGTCCTCTTCAAGTTGTTGCTCGTCATGAAGTTTGAGACTTCGGATGCGCTCTTGAAGACCATGGGGACTGTTTCTGAACGACACCGAGGACGAGGTCCATGAATCCGCTTCGTTTCCCCGCCACAGATCAACCCTGAACGAAGTGCCCCAATTGCTCCATGGTGGCCGTGAATACCACAGATGATAGTAGCGCCAAGTGGAGTGACCACCAGCCCACCGGCTTGTTTTGTCCGGTTTTACGTTGACCGGCAGGCCGTTCACAGCCAGTTCCGCCACCCCTCTCAGGAAGCGCGTAACCTCATCGTCTCTATTCCTTGCAAAGGTCTGAGCCAACGAGCTTGATCCCTGTACGACGCCGCTGCCACCGTCTGAGGAATCACCGACCCCGATCATGTAGGCTTCCGCGCCTGGGACAGGAATAATCGTATTTGCCTGTACGTACAGAGAACCGGTGTGAACGTCACGGTACGGTGTCAACTGAATGCACGTAATCAAGCTTTCACCTGGCACCTTCTCATTTAGCCAGAGGGCGGCGGAGGTCACTTCCGGCGCGAACCTGTGGCTGGCAAGGATGATGCGCTGGTCGTTGTTGAGGGCATTGAGATCGTCCGCGTTAAGGTGTTGGAGCAACTTGTTCGCAGCGTCCCCCTTGGAGACGTCTGCATAACCCGCAAGCATCTCTATAATCTTTTCCGCGTCGACACGATGGAGATAGCTTGCGTACTTGATAGCCTGCCAATGGGCGTCCGCGCCGGTGTCGTCGCGCTTCAATTCGATGACTACAAGCCGTCCGTCCTCGTCCGCCGCGAGGAGATCCAGTCTCTCGTTCGTCCGGTCGAAGCCGCTGAACTCCTTGCCAATTATCAGCAAGTCTTCACCCAAGATGCCGGGGTTGGCGGCTACCCACTCTTGGATGTCTCGCCGTTCCTGAAATCCCAATTGGGCGAAGTCAACCTCGGTTATAGCCTCTGACTCGTGGTTATCGGGATCGATTCTGAATAGCTGTGGATCAGCGCTCATGTGTTTGTTCTCCTAACCACTTCGGGTCAACTAATGCCAATTCTGTGTGATGCCGCCGCATCGTTACTGATCGAACTCTCTGGATTCCGGCCCCGTATCGGAGTACGGGGTGACGTTCCTTCACCGGAATGACGGATGGGGACTCTAGTAGCCCCGGGCTTCGTCGGGGCCGATGGGCTGTACTCCGGCGTGGAGGAAGCCGGTGGCGGGGTCGATCATGACGCCGCGCGGACGGGCGAAGCCTCCGCCGGTGAAGGGTTCCGGGACGACCTCGACGTTGTGGCCCATACGGGCCAGCGCCTCGACCGTCTGAGGGTCTATCCGGTGGTCGACGAAGGTCTCGCACTCGGCGGCGTCGACGCTGGGAGCAGTGATCGCCTCCTGGATGCTCATGCCGAAGTCGACGACGTTGGAGACGATGTTCGCGATGCGGCAGACGATTCTGCGCCCGCCAGGCGCTCCGATGGTGAGGAAGGGCTGACCGTCTTTGAGCAGTAGGACGGGCGTCATGTTGTTCATAGCGCGCTTATAGCCGGCGATGGAGTTGGCCGCGCCGGGCATGGGATTGAAGACGGTCATCCCGTTGCTGAGGAGGACACCGGCGCCCGGCACGACGACGCCTGAGCCGAAGTGCGCCACAGCAGTCTGCGTGCAGGCCACCATGTTCCTGTCTCGGTCGATGATGCTGAAGTGGGTGGTGCAGTCGCCCTCGCTGGGTGGTGACGCGGAGAAGGCGCGTTCCGGCCGCGGCTGTGGATCGTATCGCCAGGGGTCGTGCAGGGGACTGTCGGCGTAGGCGACCCATGGCTGGAGCTCGCGCTCGCCCTCCAGCTTGGCAGCCTCGAGGTCGATGGAGCGGGCGACCTCCCGCGCGTATTCTCTCGACAGGATCCCGTCCAAAGGCGCCGGGACGAAGTCCGGGTCGCCGACGAAGCTGTAGCGGTCGGCGAAGGCGTGCCGCGCCGCCTCGATAAACAGGTGCAGGTGCTCGGGCGAGCCATGGGCGAGGCGGCGTAGATCGACGCTATTCAGGATGTTGAGCGTCTGTAGGAGTGTGATCGTGCCGGAGGGCACGGGGGAGCCGAGCAGCTCATAGCTTCTGTAAGATGTCCTGACGGGATCAAGCACCTGTGCATCGTAATCGGCGAGGTCCTGCGCGCTGAGGACGCCGCCGTGTCGTCTCATCTCCTCGTCGATGGCGGCTGCGATCTCGCCCCGGTACAGGGCGTCCTTGCCCTCTCTGCCGATCCGTTCGAGGGTGTCGGCCAGGTCGCGCTGGACGACTCTTGCGCCGGGCGGAGGGGGGTATCCATCCGGCAGGAATATGCGCGCGGCCTCGCCGTACCGGACCAGGTGGGGCATGTTCCTGGCGATCATCAGGCAGGCGGTGGGGTCCGCCACGAACCCCTCTCTGGCGTAGTGGACGGCCGGCTCCAGCAGGCGCTCCAGCGGGAGGGAGCCGAACAGCTCGTGGGCGCGGTACATGCCGGCCGTAACCCCCGGCACGCCAACCGAGCGGTGTCCGACGGCGTTTGCTCGGCCTTCGACCTCGTATATCCCGTTGCCCTTCACCGTCTGGCCGATGACACGGAACATGTCGGCGGTCGCGGCCCTGGGCGCGCGGTGACCGTAGTCGACGACGACGCTGCGCCTCTCCGCGGTCATGTGGACGATCATCTGACCGTGGCCGGCGATGGAGGAGTTCCATGGCTCGATGACGTTGAGGCAGAAGCCGGTGGCGACTGCGGCGTCCACGGCGTTTCCGCCGCTCTTGAGGACGTCGACGCCAACTTGGGCGGCGATTGGGTGCGCAGTGGCAACGGAGCCGTGCTCGACGACGACCTCGTCCTTGTCAGGCCGCCAGACGCTGCGTGTGTTCAACCTTTTCGTAGTAGTCATGGAATGGGCGTACACCTTAAGACTAGAGATTTCTCGGCCAAAAGCGCCTCCATACGGACTTGTCCGTAAGCGTCCGATGGCTTGGCGGGCCGAATTCGACCCGTAGACAGTACCATGTTCGAGATATGGATGGGACTGTGCAAGATGGAATCGCCACTATTCCCAGTCAGAGGGCAAGCCAACTGTGACCCGCAATAAATTGACGCTCCCCTACTCCACAGTCCGCGACTCATCGCAGCGGCGTAACGGCTGGCCGCTCCGATAAGTAGCGACTCGCCAGAGCCACTCGGCGGGTCCGAAGTGGAAGCGACTCAGCCACGCTTGCGACCACCACAGCTGCAAGGCCCACACCGCGAACACGAACGCCAGAACGGCGCTTCGGTTCACGAAGTCGACATCGCCGAGCAAGGTTGTCAAGACAAGGACTCCCAGCACGGTCTGCGTCAGGTAGTTGGTCAGGGCCATCCTGCCGACTGCTCGCAGGCGCTTCTTGAGCCGGTTGTCCGCGCGGTTGTTCCAGAGGATGATGAGGCTCATGTATCCCAGCGAGACGGGAATCGAGCCAAGCGTGTTGGGAATCTGGCCGATGAAGGCGATCTCGCGAGAGTAGTCGTTCAACGCGGTAATGACGACTCCGGCGGCGGCTAATGGCAGGCCGACGGCAAGCCCGATAACTGCGGTACGTCGATAGGTCCTCGCGGGCAGGCCGCCGTTCATGAAGCCGGCGCGGTACAGGCCGGCGCCGACGAGGATCAGCCCCAATGCGCGCAGGAAATAGCCCAGCAGGAAGGGTAGGACGATGATCTCATCTTCCGGGATCTCGCCCTTCGTCCAGAAACCGGATAGCGATACGTCGGTCGTGTCGGCGATGTTCTGCGCGATGAGAGCGCAGGCAACGGACAGCATGAACACGACAACGCCAAGGGAGATGAGCGCCCGGTTTGGCAGCTTCCGCAGCGCGAGAAGGAAGACCGACGATAGCGCGTAAGCCGTCAGCACGTCGCCGTCCCATAACATCATGTGAAGGATGCCGATGAGCAGCAGCAGCGCGTTGCGCCACAGGTTCAGCAGGACTGCGCGCCTTCCCTTCCCGCTTGCGCGGTCGATGAAGAGGATCATTCCCGCGCCGAACAGCAGCGAGAACAGCCCCATGAACTTCTGGTCGACGAAGACCTCGCCGAGGATGCCCACCGCCCAGTCGAGCGGCGTCTCCGAGCCGCCCGCGCTCAGGTTGAAGTATGGCGCGCTGCCGAGCCCAAAGTAGACGGCGTTCATCAACAGGATGCCGAGCACCGCGACCCCGCGTATCAGGTCGAGGCTGGTTATCCGCCCGGACTCGCGAACGGGACCGGAATCAGTGGTCTGGGATGGTGCTGCCATTAGATCAAACTTCGAGAGCGAGATTGGGAGGGATGACTGAGCCTAGGTTCAGTTCCACATGATTTTGATATCACGATTGACCCTCACCCTAGCCCTCTCCCACGACGGGAGAGGGGATAAATCGGCACCTGCCATTTCATCATATTCATGTTGACTGACCACTAGGTTCTGTGGATGTTTGCGCGGTGGATTGTAAACGTAACCGGGATGTAACACCATTCTCACAGCATTGGATGTCTCGTTTGGTATAATTCCTTGTTACCAGCTACTGTCGAGGAGAGTCGTCCTGAACATTACCCTGAGGCTGTTCGCCGGCTATCGCGAGCGAGTGGGACAGAGCGTCCTCGAACTCGCGATGCCCGCGGGCGCGACGGTCGGCTCGGTTGCGCAAGAGGTATTCGAGCGATATCCGGGACTCATCGGGACGCCGACGGCCCTGGTACTAGCCGTAAACCAAGAGTACCAGCTACACGACTATGAGCTTTCGGACGGCGACGAGGTCGCGCTGATTCCGCCGGTCAGCGGAGGCACGGATGATTGAGATCACGTACGACGCGCTCGACCCGGAGGCGATTACCGACCGGGTGCGGTCAGGGTCTGCCGGAGCGGTGATCACGTTCCTCGGCACGACACGGGACAACACCGCCGACCGGGACGTCCTCTACCTCGAGTACGAGGCGTACGAGCCGATGGCCGAGAAGAAGCTGGCAGAGGTTGCACAGGAGATGATGGAAAGGTGGCCGCTAACGGCAGTGGCGATCTCTCACCGTCTGGGGCGGCTGGAGATAACGGACATCAGCCTCGTCGTGGCCGTTTCCTCGCAGCACCGAGGGCACGCCTTCGAGGCTGGTCAATACGGCGTCGACCGGCTCAAGCAGATCGTCCCGATATGGAAGAAGGAATTCTTCAAAGGCGGCGAGGTGTGGGTGGAGAGCCCTGAGGATGTGGCGTTGCGGGAGCGAACGAGGAATGCGTGATGTGGACGCAATAGTAAGGAAGGAGTTTCTGAAAATGAAAACCATTGAGAGAAAGATTCGTTGCAGCCTCCCACTCTGCGAGAGCTGTAGGCCTAAGGAGTTTGATCGGAAGGTCAGTGGGAGACTGGACGAGGCCGGCATCGACTCTATGCACGGAGATAATGAGTCCGAAGTCGATAATGCCGTCTGGGACGAAATTGACGCCGCGGCCGGAGTCAATACTCGCGAGATTGTTCAGAGCATCGCCACCCAGGCTGGCGAATACTGCTTCATGTATCCTAATCTAACAGTTGACCAACTTACCGTTGAAGACAGAGAGGCCGCTGAGCAGTCAGGAGCGGTAGTGACTGGAAATGAGGTCGATTGCTATTCTGTGCGTTGGAAACTACCTCAGTGCGGTGTGTTTCCAGGTATTTACATAATGAAAATTGACAAGGTTCCGTGGAAACAACTTAAGCGCGATGCCTTCAAATGCGCCAAGGACAGAGGCACCCCCACACCCAAGGGTGATGCCTTGCGACATTGCATGAAGAATACGGCTAGGCAGCAGTACAGCAACTACTGTCACTTCATCTCGTGGCATCAGGAGCGACAACCCTTCACAGACGATGGGGTGAAGGCCATTAAACGCGCGTACAACAAGGAAATAGAGCGTGTCTATCAGAAACTCAAGACGCGCAAGTGAGAACCATCTGTAACGGAACGGATGAAACGCAGCCGCCCGGACATGCGGATGCTAATCAGTTGCGAGTTGAGGAACAGACGGCTCCGATATCACATTGCAAGGAACTGGTGGATCGTAACTGTTCAGAGTCGGAGACAGGAACACTCCTACCCCAGTGGGTACCCGCTTCCGCGGGTACAACGGTGACTACTCAAATCTAGCCGTTCACACGAAGTTTGGATACTTACGGTGGTCCGTTCTCATTGCCCCGACTAGCCGTCTCTGCTATATTGAAAGTTCACTGACGGAGGGATCGCATAGTGGCCTAGTGCGGGCGCCTGCTAAGCGCTTAGGGGGAGAAATCCCTCTCGTGGGTTCGAATCCCACTCCCTCCGCCATGATTCAAGCCCCACTGTATACAGGACATGGAAGACTATTACATATGGACAATCGGCTGCCAGATGAACGTGGCCGATTCCGAACGCCTCGAAAGCGCCCTTGAGCAGATGGGGCTGGGAAAGGCCGCCACTGCCAAGGAAGCCGACGTTGTCGTGCTGAACAGCTGCGTCGTCCGGCAGAGCGCGGAGGACAAGGTGGTCGGGATGCTCGGTCACCTCAAGCCGATGAAGCAGCAGGACGGCGACAAGGTCGTCGCGCTCATGGGCTGCATGGTCGGGCCGAAGACGGACACGCTCCAGCAACGCTTCCCGCAGGTCGACGTTTTCATGCGGCCTCAGCAGTTCACACCGCTCATCGACCTGCTCGGTGACCGCATGGGCATCGACCCGGAGGGCTGCGTCGGGCCGCTCACCGCGAGGCCGAACGTCACGGCGTACGTGCCGATCATTCACGGCTGCGACAAGTTCTGCACCTTCTGCATTATTCCGTATCGCCGTGGACGAGAGGTCAGCCGCACGATTCCCGACATCGTCCGCGAGGTCGAACTTCTCGCGGATCGGGGCGTTCGCGAGGTCACCCTGCTCGGCCAGAACGTCGATTCGTACGGACACGACCTCGAAGGCGACGTGGACCTGGGACACCTGCTGAAGGCGGTACACCCCATCGACGGAGTCGAGCGCATTCGCTTCCTCACTTCGCACCCGAACGACATGAGCGACCACATCATCGACGCGGTGGCCGAGCTGCCGAAGGTCTGCGAGCACATCAACCTGCCGTTCCAGGCGGGCGACGACGATGTGCTTTCCAGGATGAGGCGGGAATACACGAACGCCGATTACCGCAGGCTCGTCGACAGGATACGCGACCGCATCCCGAACGTTTCCATGACGACCGACCTGATCGTGGGGTTCTGCGGAGAGACCGACGAGCAGTTCGACAGCACGTATGAGATGGTACGCGACGTGCGGTTCGACAAGGTCCACTCGGCGATGTACTCGACGAGGGACAACACGTTCGCTTCCAGGAAGTTCGAGGACGACGTTCCGCAGGATGAGAAGAAACGGCGTCTGACGGCAATCGACGAGCTTCAGGCTTCCATCCAGGCAGAGATCAACTCCAAGCTCATGGACGAGACTCTGGAAGTCCTGGTCGAGGGGACCAAGCGCGGGCAGGTGCATGGACGCAGCCGCAGCGATAAACTGGTGTATGTAGAGGGTGGGGAAGGCGTGATAGGCCACACCGCGCCGGTACGGATCGAACGTGCCGGGCCGTGGTCATTGGGGGGGCGAATCGCCCTCGCCGCGTAGGTGAATGGAGGCCAACATGGTAATCGCTGAATCTCCCAAGACACCGACAATACCGATAACCGAGATCGAGCAGTCCGCCTTTTGCCAAACGGACGACGAGCTCCAGGCAAAGTCGCTCGAAGAGGAGTTTGAGGCCGGAGTCCGTTGGCAGAAGATCCCGATCTCCTACCTCAAGGCCAAGCCGGAGGAACTGGACCTTCGGATCGCCGAAGTGCGGGCGCGACTCGGCGAGAAGACGGTCATCCTCGGCCACCACTACCAGCGGAACGAGATCATCAGGTTCGCCGACTTTCGCGGAGACTCGTTCAAGCTCTCGCAGTTCGCCGCGAGTCAGGGGAGCGCCGAGAGCATCATCTTCTGCGGGGTCCACTTCATGGCCGAGACGGCGGTCATCTTGAGCCAGGACCACCAGCGGGTCATCCTGCCCAACCTGACGGCGGGTTGCTCCATGGCGGACATGGCGCACATCGACGACGTGCTCGACTGCTGGGACGACCTGAGCGAGGCGCTCCCACACAGCACGACGGTGCCCATCACGTATATGAACTCCACGGCGGCCATCAAGGCGCTGTGCGGTCGCGAGGGCGGCATCGTGTGCACCTCGTCGAACGCCGCCGCGACGTTCGAATGGGCGCTCGGAAGGGGCGACAAGATACTGTTCCTTCCCGACCAGCACCTCGGCAGGAACACGGCGGTGCGGTTCGGCATCGGACTCGACGAGATGATCATCTGGAACCCCTTCAAGCCCATGGGGGGCAACTCCGAGGAGGATATCGACCGCGCGAAAGTCATCCTCTGGCAGGGCCACTGTTCGGTACACACGCGGTTCTCCGTCAAGCAAATCGAAGAGGCCCGGCGCAGGTACCCCGACGTGAACGTCATCGTCCACCCGGAGTGCTACCGGGAGGTCGTCCAAGCGGCCGACTTCAACGGCTCGACCGAGACGATCATCAAGACCATCGAGGAGGCGCCGAGCGGCACGACGTGGGCCGTGGGGACGGAGATCAGCCTCGTCAATCGCGTCGCACAGGAGAACCCCGACAAGACGGTCTTCTGCCTCGACTCGGTCGTCTGTCCCTGCTCCACCATGTACCGGATACACCCCGCCTACCTTAGCTGGGTGCTGGACGGGCTGAACGAGGGCGTGGTCGTGAACGAGATCACCGTGGACGACGACACGAAGCGCGACGCGAAGGTCGCCCTCGACCGGATGCTGCAGGTCGTCTGACCCTGCCGGCATTCCGACTCCGCGAGCACTTCGTCACGATGGACATCTCCCAAGCCGAGATCGACGAGATCGTACGCACTGCCCTGCTCGAAGACCGGGCAGACGCCGACATCACGACCGAGACGCTCGTGCCCGCCGATCTCCATGGCACCGCGCGCATCATCGCCAAGGCTGAGGGCGTTCTCGCCGGTGTCGAGGTTGCCGAGGCCGTATTTCGAGCGGTCGACTCCGAGCTAGGGTTCAATTCCATCCTCTCGGACGGTGCGCGGTTAGAGGTTGCTGACGACGCTGAAGAGTACGGCTCCATAGCCGAGCTATCGGGTAGCGTGGCGTCGATCCTGAATGGCGAGCGGGTAGCCCTCAACTTCCTGCAGCACCTGAGCGGCATCGCCACGGAGACCAACCGGTACGTTCAGGAAGTCGCCGACTACAACGCGGTCATACTCGACACAAGGAAGACGGCTCCGGGCCTGCGCGACCTGCAAAAGTACGCTGTCGCCGTCGGTGGGGGCACGAACCACCGCCGCGACCTCTCGGACGGGGTGCTTATCAAGGACAACCACATCGCTGCCGGACGGCTGAATGAGCTATCCCTGGGTTCCGTCGTCCGCCGGATGCGGGACAGCGCGCCGGGAGCATGGGAGATCGAGGTAGAGGTAGAGACTCTGGAGCAGCTGCGCGAGGCCGTAGAGGCCGGCGTCGACATCGTGATGCTGGACAATATGACCCCGTTGGAGATGGCCGAGGCAGTCAGGATCGTCGGCGGGCGCGCGCTGACCGAAGCGTCGGGCGGCATCACGCTGGAGAACGTCCGTGAGGTGGCCGCCACCGGCGTGGACAGGATATCCGTGGGGGCGCTCACTCACTCGGTCACAGGGCTCGACATCAGCCTCGAACTGCTGGACATGGGGTAGTCGTCGAGGACACTACCCCCTGCGCGGTCGTTCCTTGTCGGCGGAGTCGATCATGATGGTGACGGGGCCGTCGTTGGTCAGCGAGACCATCATGTAGGCTTGGAATACGCCCGTTTCGACGCGCAATCCGGTCTCGCGGAACTTGCCGACGGTCTGGTCGAACAGCGACTCGGCGAGGTCGGGTCCCGCGGCCTGAATGAAGCTCGGACGTCGGCCCTTGCGGGTGTCGGCGTGGAGGGTGAACTGGCTGATGAGGAGAAGGTCGCCCCCCACGTCCATGGCGGAGAGGTTGAACTTGCCGTCTTCGTCGGCGAATACGCGGAGGTTGACGACCTTGTTGACGATGTAGTCGGCGTCCTGCTCGGAATCGTCTCTTGAGACGCCAACAAGTACCATGAATCCGGGGCCGATCTTGCCGACGGTCTCCTCATCGACGGTGACGGACGCCTCGGAGACCCTTTGGACCAACGCCTTCAACGGGATGGTGCCCTTCGTCTAGGTGGTGGAGGCCGGTTCCTTGTCCTTGGCGGACTCGGACTTCTTGGATTCCTTCGATTCCTTCGACTTCGAGTCGGACTTGGAATCGGAGTCGGACGACTCATCGGACTCGGGCTTCGACCTGCCGTTGGAGCCGCCACCCTTGCCGTAGTCGTTGACGTAGAACCCGCTGCCCTTGAAGACGACAGGGACAGAGTGGATGACGCGACGAGACTCGACGCCGCACTGTGGACATGCTGCGACCGGCTCGTCGGAGAAACTCTGCCTGATTTCGAACTCATGCCCGCAACCCGAACAGCGGTAATCGTACCTGGGCATGAACACCTCCATCTCTCACGGAAAGTTAGCAGCCCATCGGAGCGGCTGCTAACACTGGGTTCAGAGTAGCACCACACCTACGGGGGTGTCAAATTGTAGCGGCCGTGATGCCTTGCGTGCGATCTGAAGTGGTATGATATATCTGCATTTGATCGGTCACGCCCAATTGCACGATGGCCGGTCGTCCCCTGTCATACCATTCCTCGTGTTCGTGAGGCGCCGAGTGGGCCGGTAGCTCAGTCTGGTCAGAGCATCGGACTTTTAATCCGAGTGTCCTGGGTTCGAATCCCAGCCGGCTCACCACTTTTGGCAGCCTTAACTGTAGGCAGAACTCCATTTGACAATAATGGCAGTTCACCCAACTGGACAAGATCGAGAATCTTCACGCTAAGGTTCAGCTTGACGCCGCAAGAGCCTGTCTACAGAATTCCCGTGGCGCTCAGATCAGCGGCATGACGGTCACCGACCCTCACGGTCTATTCCACTACCTATGAACCGTCGCTGCTTTCGCAGACCTCGATTCCGGCCTCCGTGTAGTCGTTCTTCGCCACGTTTGCCAACTCGGCCGGCACGCAGGCATCGTTGGCCCACGGGTTGCCGTTGAGAGCGATCTCGATCAGCGAATCCGCAAGGCCGCCCACACCGGCGGCAATGCTGGTGAAGCTGTTGTTGCCGAGTCCCTTGTCCACCTCGTTGTGCAGCCACAGTTGCCTCAGGCTGTCCAGACTGCCCAGGGTGGCCGGAACCTCGCCGCTCAGGCTGTTGTTGTGCAGCCGCAGCCGCGTCAGATTGTCGAGGTTGCTCAGGTCAGGAATCGTGCCCGTCAGCATGTTGTCACGCAGGTTCAGGTCGTCCAGGCTCGTGGGAAACTTGTTCCCGGCCGGGATCGCACCCTCCAACTCGTTGCTATGCAGCCACAGGAGTTTCAGCCTCGACAGACTGCTCAGATTCGGTATCGTGCCGCCCAGCGGGTTCCTGTCGATGATCAGCCACGTCATGTTTGGAGGCAACTCCGACGCCTCAGGGACACCGCCCGTCAGGTCGTTGTTCGCCAGCTTCAGCTTTCTGAGGCTAGTCATGCCGCTCAGGTCGGGTATCGAGCCGGTCAGGCTGTTGCCCCAGAGCCACAGCTCCCTCATGTTCGTCATGCCGTTCAGCCACGCCGGGATATCGCCCGTCAGGCCACTGCCCTGAACCTTACTGCCGTCTTCGGTGTAGTCGGCGTTGTTCGGCAGATACAACTCTTCGAGACCCGCTATGAGGCTCAAGTCCGGTATGTCACCGCTCAGGTTGTTGCTGTGCAGGTTCAGAACTTTGAGGCTGCGAAGGTCACCTAGTTGATCAGGAATTTCGCCCGTCAACTCGTTGCTGCGGAGGTTCAGAACTCTGAGGTTGTAAAGGTCACCCAGCTCAGCCGGGATTGGTTCCGTCAGCCCATTGTTGCTGAGGTACAAGCCGGTAAGCCCGGAGAGGCGGCCCAGTGACTCAGGAACCGTCCCATTCAAGCCCTTGTTGTGGAGGACAATCCGAGTAACACGCTGCGGCGTACCGCCGATCTTGACGCCGTCCCACTCGGCTACGGGAGTGTCCACCGACCAGTTCAGCGTGGCGGTCCCGGCGAGCAGGTCGCGCCCCTCTAGCAGTGCCTCGCAGTCGGAAATCAGCCCCGTGTTCGTCGCATCGGGTAAAGCGCCTCCAGAGACACAAGGATGATCGCTACAGAATGGGAGGTTGAGACTTGCGAAATCATTGAATTCAATATCGCGATCGCGCAGTACCTCGGGTACGCATCCAGTGAAATCGTTTCCACTGAGCAGAAGGACTCTCATGTTGGCCAGCTTTCCAAGCTCCAAGGGGATCTGACCGCTCAGGTGGTTGTCACTAAGTAACAGATCTTTCAGGTTTGAGAGATTGCCCAACTCAGGCGGAATCGGCCCATCCAACAGGTTACTGTCGAGGTACAAAAAGGTTAGGTTGGAGATATTGCCCAACTCGGGTGGGATTGGCCCATTCAAGAGGTTGCGGCCGAGGTGCAAAATGTTTAGGTTGGAAAGACGGCCCAACTCTGATGGGATAGGTCCAGTCAACTGGTTATCGCCTAGCCACAGAAGTCCCAGGTTGGGGAGGTTGCCCAACTCAGGTGGGATCGGCCCATCCAACAGGTTGCGGTCAAGGTGCAAAGAGTTTAGGTTGGAAAGACGGCCCAACTCTGATGGGATAGAGCCGGTAAATTGGTTATCGCCTAGCCACAGAAGTCCCAGGTTGGGGAGATTGCCCAACTCAGGTGGGATCGGCCCATCCAACAGGTTGCGGACGAGGTGCAAAGACTTTAGGTTGGAAAGACGGCCCAACTCTGATGGGATAGAGCCGGTCAATTGGTTGCCCTGCAGACTTAACGCTCGGAGGTTGCCGAGTTTACTCAGTTCTGTCGGTATCTTCCCGGTCAATTGGTTTCCTTGCAGCGACAGCCCTTCCAGCTTTTCGAGTTCCCCTAGTTCGGACGGGATCATCCCAGTGAACCGGTTCGAATCGATAAGCAATAATCGCAGGTTGGAGAGACCTCCCAGCCAGGAGGGAATCTCGCCGCTCAGCTTGTTGCCATAGAGGAACAACCGTGATAGCTCAGAGAGATTGCTCAGTTCCGCTGGAATATAACCGGTCAACTGATTGTTGGAGAGGAATAACTCTTGCAGGTTGGAAAGTCTGCCCAGTTCTGAGGGTATTTCGCCGATCAACCGGTTTTCGTCGAGCCGCAGCGTGTGTAGATTTTCCAGGTTACCCAGTTCTGACGGTATTGGTCCGGTCAACTGATTCCTGAAGAGGACCAACGATTCCAGGTTGGTGAGGTGGCCTAATTGGGCGGGAATCGGACCACCTAACTCATTCTTGCTCAGATCCAGCGATTGGAGGCTAGTAAGGTTGCCCAGTTCCGACGGTATAGTGCCAGTAAGTTTCAGGGAAGCCAAGTGCACTCCCACAATCCGGTCATTGGCAACCTCCACGCCCTGCCAAGTGCCTAAAGAGATACTCTCACTCCAGTTCAGTGACTGATCACCGCGCAGGGCGTCTCGAGCTGACAGCAACGCTTCGCAATCGACATCTATTCCTGGGTCTGAGTAACCGGAAAGTGCGGTGCTGTTGGGGCACACACCTTCCCTGACCGCAATGTTGATCGTCATGGAGTCGGTGTCTCCTTCGGCGTCCGCAGCGGTCAGGGTATAGCTAATCACGCTCCTGGCTTCAGCCGTCGATGTAACTCCTATCCGGGATGGCGGACCGGATGCGAAGGTCACACCATTTGTCGGACTAGGGGAAATGGAGTACGTAAGCTTCCCGTTGCCATACACGGCCTCTGGCAGAGCGCGGCTCGCAAGAAGGCCCTCCGTGAATGTGTAAGTGATGCTGTCGTCGGTGAACATCGGCGAATCGTCGTCGATGATAGTCAACGTCGCGCTCTCGGGTCCCGTAACTCCTAGACGGTTCGTAGCCGCGCCGGACAACGTGACGATCCTTCTAAATTGTGTGAATTCGGTATCATCCACTGGGTCGAAATACAAAGGACTACCCTTCATTGCCGTCTGGCCCGGCGGGATCCTCAGAGTATTCCCACCCACGACCCCGACAGAAAGCGTGACAGCCTCCGCAGGTGACGCAGAAACAATAACTGTGGTTTCCACACTCGATATGTTGTCTAGAGCAGCGGTTATTCTCACAGCAGGTGGGCGGAAGCCGAGGGCAGCGCCCTCTTCTTCTTCCCCACCTTCCAAGACCTCTGTGGGATTCAGCGACAGCGTCACCACCGGTGTCGTCTCATCGTCGGCGATCGAAAGAACGACCGGTTCGGGCGCGATAACGCCAAGGTCGCTCGGGTTCTCTGCCGTCGCCGAGATTTCCACGGACACGTCGCCCGTTTGGTCACCGTTGTCAACGCCAGAGATCGTTAAGCTGTCGACGCTTACCGTCTCACCTGCCGGAATGGTCAGCGTCCTGTTCGCGTTCAGAGCGACGGTTTCGGTTGGTGAGGCAGATACTGTGACTACAGTGTCTGCGCTCGACGGCCTATGCAGTGAGGCCGTCACCTTACTGACTCCTCCATCCTCTGCCAGCCAGTAAGGGGAGAGTGTCAAGGCCACCCTCGGCGTAGGCGACGTCAAGCTTCGTCGACGGTTCGCATGGAACTCGCGTCGGTCGTTGAAGGTTCTTACGGCATCTGCAGGCCCGTCCACGCCAGTGGATGGGTTGTCAGACGATACCCCCATTGGATCACCCTTATACGTATTGTCCGGATTTGAGAAATACTGAACCTGTGCGCAGTGGAAACCCCCAAAGTGCGAACACTGATTGGGGTAAGCCATGATCGTGCGCCAGCGAGCCGATCTAGGTGCGCCTGCGTCGAACATTCGCTGATTGACGTACCCGTAGTTCGATCCCACTACCGGAACTCCGGCTTCATATCTGTCGTGATGTACGCCCAAGTTGTGGCCAAGCTCGTGAGCGAAGACCAAGTCCGTCCGGTAGGAGGCAGTCATGGCAAATGCTCCTCCATGGATCGCCCCTCCACCAACATTATTCTTGCCGACCACGAAGTGAACGAAGTCGGCAGCATACAGGTCGCGACGCTCGTGAACATGGTCCATGTACCCATCAGAAGTATCTTTGAGTCTACCAAGATCCGTAGCATTGCCTACCTCGATGTAGTCGACCTCTTCCCGTAACACTAGATTGAGCTGGTGGATCACTCCGCTGTTTGTGAATGCCTGGTTGGTCTCCGCGACAAAGAGATCGATCAGCGCTTCAATGGCGGCCCTCCCCCCTTCGAGACGCTTGGCCAAGGGCGTGTACACCACCATCACGTCGATTTCAGAGCCGTCATCAGGCAGGAAATCGTTCGTCTGTGTGGGAGCGTCGCGTGGGGGCAATTTGGGTTCGAGAGGCTCGCCCAACGGAGGCAGAGACGACTCGTCAATTTGACGAATCACGAACGTGCCGTCGCCATTTGTTCTGATAGAGTAAACCGTACCGAGCGTTCGCACTGTGCCAGCCACCACGTTGCCGTTAACCACCATGGTCATCGTCCCCAATTCCACGCCGTCGAGTCTGCCCCACAGTGCGTGACCAGAAGCTGTCGGCTCCACATGTTCGACGATGCCGGTGAACACGACGTCGTCAAACAGATTCAGCACTAGAGTCTGAGGCCTTGGAGGCTCCCCTTGCGATGGGCCCTTCGGGCCGGTCAGCTGGTTTGTAACACTCGCAATTTGCTCGAAGTCGATATCGACCAAACGGCTTGCAAGAGATTCAACGTCGGAACTCGGAGGGGGATCGCCTTCGACCTCGAAGAACAGGCCGCTTGACTGGGCCTCGTCTTCGGTCGCGTCGGAAGTCGCAGTTGAGGGCAGGTCTGGAATCGGTGGGGACGTAGCAGTTGGCGTAGCCGTCGCTGTTGGAGCGATTCCTTCCGCACCTACAGGGACATCCGAGGATAAAGATGCCAGCAACCGCAATCAGCAGGACAAAGCCGAGCAACAGAACAGTGGCGGCCTGTCTCTTGGTGAGGGATTGTGACTTGGGACCGAGAATTCGCATCTCAGTCTTATGGATACACGCTAGTCATCCGTTCCGACAAATCAAACCATGTAGTTGCCAATGCTATGTTGCCGGAACCCGAAAGTCAATCTTGCAACAGAGACAGACCTCCAACCTCTTGGACCCTCTGGACAGCTCGCAAATATGCTGGTCAGACCCTGAAAACTTGCTCTACTGGTTCATGTTGAGGCCCACGAACTAGACTCGTCCCATTCCCTAGGCCACCAGCGCCTTCTTCTCCAGTTCTTGGGGACTTTCGAGACCCTATAGGTGAACCAAGAGCTCGAAAGTTCTGCCTACAGTAAGAAGCGGCTCACCACTTTTGGCAGCCTTAACTGTAGGCAGAACTCCATTCGTCTAGCATGGCGGTTCCATACGCCGTCTTGAACTCCATGCTACCTCGACGCTCACATAGTGATTCAACGACCTCGGCTACACCGGTTTGCCAACCCTCTTCCCACTGACAAGACATACCCTCATATAGTTCAGTTTCGGTTTGCTCTTAGCAGGCTGCCCTCCAGTTGCAAGAGCCGTTACTCTTCATATACATTATTTGGCAAGTAATACACTTACGTAATGTGTAATTACGAGGTGAAGATTGTCGTGAGTATTGCTTCCACAGTGGCGAACCGAAAGCTGGTCGCACGAATTTTAGCGCTCGGCTGCGTTGGAGTCATGCTTCTGGCGGCGTGCGGGGACACCCAGCCGACACCTACCGAAGTTCCTCCGGCCGAAACCCCTCCGACCCCGGAGGAAGCCACGCCGGAACAGACTCCGACATCCGTGCCGGAGCCGACGGCGACTCCTATAGCAGATCCGAGCAGTGTTAACATGGCCGCGCTGGTGGCGCTGTATGAGTCCACCAAAGGCGAGGGGTGGACCAAGAACGACAACTGGCTCAGCGACTCGCCTATCGGTGAATGGTATGGGGTCACGGTCGACGAAGAGGGCCGCGTGACCGAACTGTCTCTGGCAGGAAACTTCCTTGCGGGTCGACTGCCGTCCGAATTGGGCGCTCTTTCCAACTTGACGGCGCTGGAGCTTGGGGACAACTGGCTGATCGGGCCGATACCGTCGGAGCTGAGCGGGCTTTCACGTCTTGAGAAGCTGGACCTCTCGGGGAACAAGTTGAACGGCGAGGTACCCTCGGTCCTGGGCAATCTCGTCAGTTTAGAAGTGCTGGACCTTCACGACAATGAACTGTCCGGAGAGATACCGGCTGAGCTGAGCAAGCTTCCCAACTTGACGGAGCTAGACCTCTCGGAAAACTGGTTAATTGGAGAGATACCACCGGAGTTGGGAGGCCTCTCTGGCTTGAAGGTGCTCAACCTTTCTCAGAACGGGCTGGCAGGTGAGGTACCGCCGGAGCTTAGCAGCCTATCCAATCTGACGACGCTTGACCTTTCGGAGACCGGGCTTACAGGCTGCATACCGGGAAGCGCCGCAGACCTGGCCAACTTGGAGCATTCGTCGTGCGACCCACGGGAGGTATTGATTGCGCTCTACAATGCCACCGACGGCGCGAATTGGAAGAATAACGAGAACTGGCTGAGCGACGCGCCGCTCAGTGAATGGCACGGCGTCACAACCGACGGTGAAGGCCGGGTGATCAGGTTGATCCTCGGAGAGAATCAGTTGAAGGGTGAGATTCCGTCCGAATTGGGCAGTCTACCGAATCTCAGAAGGCTCGATCTCTTTGGGAACAATCTGACCGGAGAGATACCGCCGGAGTTGAGCAATCTCTCCAACCTGGTAGGGCTGTCCCTCTACGGCAACGAATTGAGCGGGACGATCCCTACCGAGCTGACCACGCTGTCAGATTTACGGTGGCTCTACCTCAATGACAACCAACTGGGCGGCCCTATACCGCCGGAGCTAGGCAATCTCTCCGAGCTGAGATGGCTGAGCCTTTGGGGGAATCAGCTGAGCGGCCCGATACCCCCAGAGTTGGGCAACCTCAGCAAGCTGGCGTGGCTATTTCTGTCGCATAACAACCTAACAGGGGAAATACCACCCGAGTTTGGCAAGCTCATAAGTCTCACAGAGTTGACCCTGTCGAATAACGAGCTAAGTGGCGAGCTTCCGCCGGAACTGAACAACCTCAGGAACCTATTACTGTTTCGATTTCAGAGAAATCGGTTCACGAGAGATTGCATTCCGGAGAGTCTTGGCGATCTTGTCGCCATCGCCGGGCCGTCGTGCGCCGAATTGGACGCGCTGGGCGCTTTGCACGACGCCACGGACGGGCCCAACTGGAGGAATAGTGACAACTGGCTGAGTGACGTGCCGGTAGAACATTGGCACGGCGTCGTTACCGACGATACCGGCCGCATCATCAAGCTGGGACTGGGTGCAAACGACTTGAACGGCGAGATTCCACCCGAATTGGCCGACCTCACCCATCTGACAGAGTTGGACATGCAGGGGAACATGCTGAGAGGGAAGATACCACCCGAACTGGGCGACCTCACCGACCTGAAGATATTGGGTCTCTGGAACAATCAACTGTCGGGGGAGATTCCCCCGGAATTTGGCATGCTCAAGAATCTGACACATCTCCACTTGAACCATAACCAACTGAGCGGTGAGGTACCGATGGAGCTGGGCAACCTCTCCAAGCTCGAAAGGTTGGACCTTCAGGGCAACCAACTGAGCGGGCACGTGCCAGAAAACCTTGCTGAGATCGCCAACTTGGTCGTCGTCGAGCCTTCCGATGAGACAACGGACGCTCTGAAGGCGCTGTACCATGCCACGGACGGCCCGGACTGGAAGAACAGTGACAACTGGCTTAGCGACGAGCCGCTCGAAACATGGTTTGGCATCGTCACTGACGGGAAGGGCGGCGTCCTGAAGCTGGAACTCGGCGAAAACCTCTTAAAAGGCGAGATTCCTCCGGAACTGAGTCTGCTTTCAACCCTTACGGAGATGGACATTCAGGGGAACTGGCTGAGCGGAGAGATACCTTCTGAGCTGAGCAGCCTCTCCAATCTGGAAGTGCTGGGTCTGTGGGGCAATCAGTTCAGCGGCGAGATACCGTCCGCACTGGGGAAACTCTCGAAGCTCACACACATCCACCTGAGAGAAAACCAGTTGACCGGGGAGATACCGCCTGAGTTGGGGAACCTCTCGAAGCTCATTTGGCTGGGCCTTGGCGACAACTGGCTGTTCGGTGAGATACCGCCGGAGCTGGGGAAGCTCACCAACCTGACGCATCTCGATCTTGCGGGAAACGGACTGACGGGTGAAATTCCGTCGGAATTGGGTAATATTTCCAGACTGACCGACCTGTTCCTTTACGATAACGAGCTGACGGGGTGTGTCCCCGAGGGTCTCCGATATATAGGGCAAGGCCGCGCGAAAGACCTTGGCCTGCTGTTCTTCTGCGGGGACGTGGCAAATGACGGGAACTAGTACTCAGTCAACGTGAATATGACGAACTGGCAGATGCCGATTTATCCCCTCTCCCGTCGTGGGAGAGGGCTAGAGCCTGCCCCGTACTCGATGCGGGGGTGAGGGTGAATCGTAATGTCAAAACCATGTTGACATGGTACTAGGCTCGTTCCCCGACCGGCGCGGAGCATTCGGGGCTTGGGGATGGCAGGCATACGATACGGATGTGGCGAGAGTCACGAACCATGCGACTGAAGCGAACCGACGGCATGGGAGGGTTGTTGACCAGCAAGCTACCCACGCAACGGATGCTCACGCTGAGAGGGGTGCAGTGACTCTCTCACCCAAACAGGCATCCATGAACGCCACCACACGTCTTGCGGCCCTGATTTGTGCGGCGTCCGTGTTGCTGGCGGCGTGTGGAGAGGCTCGTCCGACACCGACTCAAAGCCCTCCTACCGCAGAGACTGCCGAACCGGCGCCAGAACCAACATCCACGCCAGAGCCGACACCCACTCCCACGGCTACGGCGCTGCCTGCCGCAACGCCGACAGCACAGCCGGCAACTCCTACCATCACGACGTTTTCTCTCAGTCCAACGCCTGCGCCAAGCGAACCTGCCTCGCAAAGACTATCGCTCGGTGAACTGCTCAAGGCGGTAACTCCGTCTATGGTGAGTATCAGAAGGTTTGGCCGGATTAACGGGAGCGGGTTTATCGCAGAGGGCAACTACGTCGTCACGGCAGCTCACGTGGTGTGGCCGAATACCGTCGTCGATGTTGTGCTCGAGGACGGTACGGAGCACACCGACGTGGCGGTTGTGGCCTTCGATCACTTCGCCGACCTTGCGTTCCTGGGTCCCATTGAAACTTCGGCCCCTCACGTAGTCCTTGGAAAGGCGGAGCTCGAGCGTGAAGGGAACACTATGTACTCCGTAGGTCACGCTCAGGGATCTGAGGACCTGTTCGCCACTGAGGGGAAGTTTGTTCGTCTGGAGGATTGGCCGGACGCGTACATCACGGAGGTGATTACTTCCGCAGAGGGCATTGGCGGTATGAGCGGCGGCCCGATGACGAACGAAAGTGGCGAGGTGGTTGGAGTCAACCTCAGGAGTGGTGAAAGAGAGAACATCGGAGCCTCCTCCGGAACCGTGCGAGACAGGCTGGCAAGGATACTGCGAGGTGAGGATGCCTCGCCTTTCGGGTCTCGTTTTCCACTAACGGACGGTGGCAGTCAGGAGCACGAGATTCGTCTGGAAGGTCGTTGGGACATGGCGGTGTTCTGGGGAAAACACTCTACGGCGGCCATAGAGTTTGAAGCTCCCTGGGATGTCGAGTACGGACTGTTCAATCAGCAGGGATACGGGACTTTCAATTCCACTTTCCGGTCCACTCGCCAGGGCATTATCGACTCATGCTGCCCCGGAGGGCCATGGTTCGTGATCGTGAATCAACCGTTCGACCTTTCCCGCGAGATCACGATGCGGAGCACTGCCCCCATGACGCGATATCACGACCCCGACGACGACAACCAGATCGGTATCGGCCACAGCGTTGCCGGGGTCTTCGACACAGCCCGCGACATTGATCCATACACGATATATCTGAGGGAAGGCGATCGCATCAAGCTAGAGCTTACTCTGGGACTATCCGACGCAATAGTGACGATAGACCACGCTGACGCCGCGCCCTACGAGGTCTTCGTGGCTGAGGGCGGATGGCAAGATACGCACGAGTTTGAGTTCAGAGCTCCGCGCGATGCAAAGTACACCATAGCAGTCCAACGTCACCCCGAAACACGGCGTTTCCCCAGCGGGTACGTTCTGGAGATTTCAAAGTCTGCGGCGGCTGACGAGCCTACGGCGTCATCCGAGCTGCAGGAGCGACTCGACAGCGCCTTCGAGAGTCCTGTCGGGGAGATGCTGCGGCATACCTATACAGACTCCGAACCAGCGATCCGGATCGAATATCCGTTGAACATCACAGGAGGAGACAGGGACGTATTTGCGGCGCAGCTGTTCGAGCAGGACAGGTGGGGCAGAACCGTCACGCTGGAGAAGCGGGAACTGAGCCATCACAGGGAAGACCCTAAAGAGGAGCTATCAGTAGGCGACTACATGGAGCGTTCAGTCCTGGCAAGAGCATTCCCATACAAGGAAGAGAAGATTGTCACGGCCAGCAAGGAGATCGAGGCGCCGTGGGGCGCGTCGATCTTGATCGAGGAGTTCAAGGTGGACGACGGCGGGATGAAGGGCGTACGGCTGGCATATATCCATCAGGACGAAACGGGGTACATGGCGATCTTCTATGCGCCTTCAGAGATCTTTGATGAATGGAGGCCGGTGGTCGACTACTGTATCGGCTCATTTTCGATTGGCGGCTTCTCGGTCGCCCACGGGTTGTCGAACCGGTGAGCGGTTGGAGGCAGGGCGCCATCGTCTCTGTATGAAACTGCGGCTCAAGCTAAGGGATCAACTGCCGCGGCGGCGCTCAGTTACGAAAATGGCATATGGGCAACCTACATTCTTACGGATCGTCGTCGGCTGGTCCCGAGGATACATGGAGACCATACCCAAGTATGAAGCAGGCCACCAGACTTGATAAAATCAAGAACTTTCACATTGACGCTCACCTTGGGTCTGTAGGCTGAGTCTGATGCCTATCCCATGGAAACGAGGCCTCTGTTTTCTAGAGCAGAGGTCTTTCCGCTTGTGCGGTCAAGCCTATGGCACAGGAGAGTCGACCCCGAGTGAATTCCAGGCGACGCAATCCTGGTCAGGACGTGGCGATCCCTCGCCGTATCACTCCACTTCCCAATCGACACAAGCCGCTCAACCACTCGTGGCAATGCGCTCGGTCGAAAGCCCGTAGACAAAGGCGAATGCACTGGAGGGAGGGGGTCGCCTTGGGTGGATGGTAGGCCATTACTCAGAAATGGCCTACTCAAACCGAATCAAACTAGCACTATTGCAAAATGCATTACCGAAGGTCATAATGTAAGGCCATTGGCCACTCGTTAAGGTAAGGGGGCATTTTCAATGTTTGAATCCAGCATAACCGTGAAGGGCCAGACCACATTGCCCAAAGCCGTCAGGGATTCGCTGGCAGTGAAGGCAGGGGATAGGGTCCGCTATGTCATTCTGGACGAGGGGGTGCTGATAATGCCCGTGCGGTCCACCAGCCGACTGTTCGGTAGCCTGAAGTATGACGGCCCGCCGGTGAGCTTGGAAGACATGGACCGTGCCATCACAGAGGGGGCAATCGAAGAATGACCGCGCTCGACACAAATGTGATCGTACGCTACTTGGTGGACGACAACGCTGAACACGCCGAGGCGTCTCGCGCGTTGCTGGACGGGCTGACGCCTGGTAATCCAGGATTCATTTGCCGCGAGGTCGTGATAGAGGTCGCCTGGGTACTGGAACGGAGCTACCGCTTCACACGAACCCGAGTCGCGGAGGCATTGATGGACCTAACGGCTTCGGACAGTCTCGTCGTCGAGAATTCTGATGACGTCGCCGCAGCCGCACATCGCTATCGGCAAGGAGGCGCCGGGTTTTCGGACTTGATGATCCTTAAAGCGGCCGAACGGGCGGGAGCGACGCCCCTTTACACCTTTGACCGCAGACTTGCCAGGATGCAGGGAGCAGTCTTGGTGGAGAATCCCGGAGGTAAGTCGGCATGAAGGAAGAACTAATGAGTTCTATCTTCCGGAATTGCGGTCAAGTGGAATTGTGGGCCTTCCATCCGGTAGGAGTAAGTGGGCGAGCTAAGTAGAATGCCGCGACAGACAGAACCGAACGCGAACAACGCACTGGGCGACATCCTACGAGGCATGATGCCGGGCTGTGAAGTCCGCTCCGAGAACACCCAGACCTTCATTGACCATCCGGGCCGCCATGCCGATGTGTTGATAGTCGCGCCGGGCCGTTCCCCGGTGGTCGTCGAGGCTGAGTATGAGCCGGCTGTCGAAGTGGAGAAGGATGCTTACGAACGGCTGGGGCTTCGCGTGAAAGGTGCCCCGCGCACCGTCGAGACAGCCATAGCCCTACGTTATCCCAAGACTGTGGAAGACGCCTATGACCTGCACTTGGCCCTGGTCGAGACACGCCTAACCTACTGCGTCCTTCATCAGGACGGCAGCCGATTTCCCGAATCGGGATGGCTGGGAGGCTCAGTGAGCGATCTGGCTGACATAGCCCGCTTGGTGTCCGTCCCACATAAGGTAGTCGAGCAGGCGGCTGACACACTTGAGCAGGGCATTGGGCAGGCCGCCAACCGCTTGGAGGAAATGGCGAAGCTGCGCCCCAACGTAACCCCTGTTATTGCTCGGTTGTTGGGAATGAGCGACGTCCCTCAGACCCGCCGCATGGCCTGTGCCATCATCGCCAACGCTATGGTCTTCCACCAGCGCATTGCGGGGATGCACCAAGAGGTCAAACCCCTGCGCATGGTGTGCGGCCCCAATGTTGCAAACCCCCACGGCGAGACGCTAGCGGCCTGGGAGGACATCCTCAAGATCAACTACTGGCCCATCTTTGCCATAGCAAAGGACATCTTGGAGCAGCTTCCCGGAGACGTTGCCACTAGCGTCTTGCGGGAGTTGCTGGAGACCGCCCAGGAAGTTGAAGCCACCGGCGTCGACAATGCCCACGACCTGACCGGACGCATCTTCCAACGGCTGATCGCCGACCGGAAGTACCTGGCAACCTTCTACACCCTGCCAGCGTCCGCTGCGCTGTTGGCGCGTCTGGCCGTGGCTAAGATGGATTCTGTGGACTGGTCCGACGCCGGGGCCATTGGCAGGCTACGCATCGGAGATTTTGCCTGTGGCACCGGCGCTCTGCTGTCGGCGGTGTACGAGCAAGTTGCTTCCCACCACGAGCGCGCCGGGGGTGATTCCGCGGCCCTGCATCCCGTGATGATCGAGGAGGTCCTGTACGGCTGTGACGTCATGCCCTCGGCAATCCACATCACCGGCTCCACCCTGTCCGGTATGCGGCCCAATGTGGGATTTAACCAGTCCCGTCTCTACACCATGCCCTACGGAAAGCAGAAGGACGACACGGTGAAGATAGGTTCCCTGGAGTTGCTCCAAGCCTCCACAGCCTTGACCTTGTTCAACACCAGCGACCCCGCCCTGCGCACCGGCAGCGTAGGTGAGGAGACTGCTGCCCAGATCAACGTGGACATCCCAGACGAAGGCTTTGATTTGGTGATAATGAATCCACCCTTCACCAGGGCAACCAACCATGAGGGTGCCCATGCGGATATCACCAACCCCGCCTTTGCAGCCTTCGACGCCACACCCTCAGATCAGACGGCGATGGGAGACCGGATCAACCAGTTAGGGAAAGATTCCTGCTACCACGGCAACGCTGGAATCGCTTCAGCATTCGCTGCGCTGGCTGACAAGAAGCTCAAGGCCGGTGGAGTCCTTGCCCTGGTCTTGCCCCTGTCGGCAGCTGCGGGCCTATCCTGGCAGGGGTTCAGGGAGACGCTGGCCGAGAACTACACCGACCTTACCGTGTTGAGCATAGCGGCTTCGGACAATGACCACCTGTCGTTCTCAGCGGATACGGGCATGGCCGAGTGCTTGGTCATAGCCCGCAAGGTCAAGCAAGCTGAGGCAATGATAGAACGGGGCCATTTCGTATCCTTGAGCCACCGCGCCCAAGGCTTTGCCCATGCCGGTGCACTAGCGATGAATGTCTCCAATCCCGAACAAGCGAGACGCATTGAGGATGGGCCTTATGGTGGCACAGCCTTGATGCTCGGTGACGAGTTGGCCGGCGAAAGCATGACCGCCCCGGTCCAGACGGACGGAGAATCATGGGGTGCGGTCCGTCTGACCGATCTGTCGCTGGCTCAGACAGCTTACGCATTGGCCCAATCCAAGCTATGGCTTCCCGGCAGCCACTCGGCGTTGGACGTGAAGGTAGCTTCGTTGAACAAGCTGGCCGAACTCGGCTTGGTTGATCGAGACATCACGGGACCACGACCTCGTGGCCCCTTCGATAAGGTCGCTCCGAGCCCGACCGCCACGTATCCGTCCCTGTGGAACCACGATGCGAAGACCGAGACCCGGATGGTCTGCCAGCCAGACTCCCAACTACGGGTCAGGTCGGGAATGGAGCAGAAAGCCGCCGTTGCCTGGGCTACGGTTAGCCGCGCTCATGTGAATCGCGATTTCAGGTTCAACTCGCAACCGTTGACGGCAGCGTTCACCGAGCGGGAGAGCATGGGTGGCAGAGCGTGGCCCAACGTAAGATTCCCAGACAGCCGGTTCGATTATGCCTTCACGCTGTGGTCTAACTCTACGCTTGGGCTGCTGCTATATTGGTGGCACTCAAACCGGCAACACAGTGGTCGAGGCACCACTACTATCAGAAACGTTGAATCACTGCCCGTCCTTGACCTCCGCGCCCTTAGCGAGGAGCAGTTGCGCAGCTCTGAGGCCATTTTCAACGAACTCAGGGGCCTGGAGTTGAAGCCCGCCTATCTCGCCGACGCCGACTCCAACCGTGCTCTTTTGGACCGACGAGTGGTCTGCGAGCTCCTGGGCTTCGACGAGGAGACCTACGCAGCCGTCCGCCGCTTGACCGACAAGTGGTGCGCCGAGCCATCGGTGCATGGCGGCAAGGCACGTCCTATGACTGCCAATGTATCTAACTGAAGGTCTGTGGTGGGTCTCCCATAGAAATGGCCAGGTCCATAAGCGGTTGGACGCCGCAGACGTGAGTGATTCAGCAGGTGAGAAGTGATAAGAGGAATCGTGAACAAGCATCTCCTTCCAATGGTGCCGGTCAATGTCAAGAAACTAGACGGGGATTGGCAGGAGCTTAGCATCCTTTTGGACACGGGCTCCGAATTCGTTTTTATGCTCGCAGAGACTACGGCAAGTGAACTTGGCATTGCAGTCAGGAACGACCGCGATTCGCCAGCATCAATTGGCCCCATACCACGTCTTGACGATTCAATGCCCATGCCTCCCCATTGGGTTAAATTACAGTTGGAAGGAATCCCAAGGGTAGCAAAGAACAAGATACTTAAGACCGATGACTTCGCGGGCGCAATTGGCCCAAGCTTGTTGTCGAATCGACGGATAACCATTGACGTGGTGAGAAACGGATCTGTCGAGATAGACCAGATACCCCCACTTACCCTTCTTGATCGCATCTGAAGTCTGATTCTCAAGCACGAGCGGCAACGGCCTTCCCTCGAATACGTTTGGCAGCTACCGTGGATAGATGTAGCAATCAGAGACAGTAAAGGTAAATGGCGGTGCTTCAGTGCGAATGTGGACACGGGAAACAGCGAACAATTGAGCTTGCCCCCGAGCTACGTTGAGAGATTCGGCCTTCGCCTTCCCGACAAGTGCTGGGTGAATACTCCCGATGGTCCTATAAATGCGAGTTGCGGTAAAGTGGAGATGTTCTGGCAAGGGAGCCCATGCACCGTTCAATGCATCCAACATCAGCAGTGGAAACCACCACTCATAGGTATGAAGCTTCTGGAAGGCAACAGAGTCACCATGGACTTTACTTGCGCTAGACCGGCCGTCGAGATCGGTCGCATACCGCGGTGAGCATGGAACCGCCAAGGACTCGGTGAACAAGGTCAGTGAACTAGCCTGTGACCTTGGCGGTGGAATCATGTTTCGTGTATCAGAATCAACCCACTTTCCTACGCTCAACACATGGCGATCTCAGAACGACAATTTCTCGACGCCCTCGGCCGGACGCCCTTCGTCGACTCGGCAGAGCTGGCAGGCATCCTGGGTGAACCTCATGCTACCGTCCACCGCGCCCTGACCGGCCTGCTGGAAGATGGCATCGTTAGGAGGGTGAGCCATGGCTCCGCCTACCTGCCGTCGAGCCAGAGATACTTCCTGACGACGCAAGGAATCCGCGAAGCCGCGGGGTTCCTCGGCTTCGACATGCCCTCGGACTTCGTGCGAGCCTACCCCGCGTCCAGGGAGTGGCTGACGCTGCTCATCCGCAGGATGGACGCGGGGGCGAGCGTCTACCGTCTCTCCACCACGATGTCCCCCGGCATCGACGGGCTCCGGTCGCACATGGAGTTTCACCGCAGGGGCCGCTTCGACGCCGCCATCACCCTTCACGACGGCCGCAGCTTCGGCATCGTGCGCCAGGTCCTGCTTCAGTCCTCGGCAGAGATGCAGCGAATCCGGGCGGGTGATATCCCCGATCCTGGTTCACCCTCCACCTAGTGCGCCATTCAAGAATTGGTGTCCGGGAAGGAGCGGGACTGCGGTACTGGAACGTGGTTGTGGGTATTCTGAAATGAATCGAGAGGTTTGGTTTGTCTAACTTCCTGACTGATTGAGCGACTTTATGCAGTCGTGCTGATTTCCAATAGCATCAATCCAGAAGCCCATCGCCAACTCATCGCCTCGACTGCCTGAGCTAATTGGACAGGTTGAAGAATCTCGGTCTTCCTAGACTCGAACCAAAGGTTGGGTTTGGAGCCGCTGAGCTGTTTATGATCGACGTTGGCTCCCTGAAAGAACACTCGCTGTTCCGTCTACTTCGCATTGATTATTGGGACTACGACGGGTTCACATAACCTGTCCCCGGAATATGCCAACCTGAGACAGTCGGAATCGTCTCGATGCTACATGGGAACCGAGAGCTCGAAAGTTCTGTCTACAGTAAGAAGCGGGTCACCAATCCCGGCTACCCCTGACTGTATACAGTACCCAGGCGCGGCACTTACCGTTCGCCGGATAGGAAAACGGTAGGAACAGAAGGTGATACTGTGCGCCATTCCCAGTGGCAGATCACTACATCGACGGACACCTCATCGAGTCGGGGAGGTGAGGAACACGTCCTACGCCTCCCTGCCCGGCCGCATACCTACTTCCAGGGCAGGGCATAGCTGGGCCGGTTGGCGAACCGCCTCACGCCCGCCTCGATCCTCACGGTAGTGGACGGTGGAAGCTCCACGGCGAAGTGCCTGCCACCCACTTGCACGACCCTTTCTGAGATGGCCTTATTCTCTGAAAGCCACTCGTGAGGACTCAATATCGACTCGGTACCCGTGCGGTCCAGCACTTTGACCTCGGTGAACCGGTGCTCGCCAAAAGCGCCGGCTTGCACGATCAGCCTGCGGGTAGCCGTAGTGCTGACGTTTACCAGTTGCAGCCCCGTTTCAGCCGGTCCTAGCTTGCTGACCAGCGCCGCCACGTCGGGAGGGAGACCCGGTCTCGCCCGGTCGATGTCGAAATACCGGACGCTCCCCCGTTGAAGGCCGCCGTTGTATATGTTCTGTGGCGCGCCGGTCGTCACCTGTGACAGGCCCTTCATCACCAGCGGATTGGCCGCCTCGCAGCCGTAGTCCCGTCGCTCCGGGTATTCTGGATGCAGCGGAGGCCAGTGGTTCTCTCCGATGATCGTCTCCACGTCGCGGTCGTCCTGACGCATCGCCTCTAGCATAGCGACCGCAAAGCGCAGCTCTGCGCTCTGAATCCTCAGCGGCCAGTCGGGATTCTTGCCGTCGTAGTACTGGAAGCGGGCGTACTCCGAATCGCCGCTCCTGCGGTCTCGCTGGCTGTCGACAGCGTTCCAATCGCGGTGAGGATCGTTGTCGCGCAATTTCACGATGGTATCGCGGTCCTTGGCCGACATCGACGCATGATAGAGATGCGACAGCTCGTAGACCTCCAGCTTCTGAAATTCCTGCCATCCGGCCGCGCCATCCGTTTCTCCAACGGCGGCCCGCGCCGGAAAGCCGTGCCGCATCGGGACCAGCAGGTCTCCACTCTCTTCCGTCTTCGAGCGCGAAAGCAGACCGTCGATCGGCGACCTGAGGAGCTCCAGATAGCCCGTGTCGCCGGTGAGCAGGTGGGCGCACTCGGCTCCCACCGCAACGGAGAGCATGAGCCCGGTTCCGCCGCGCTCGCTCGCCCAGCCACTCACGCCACCCCACCACTGGCCGTTTCGATGCTCTCCAATCTTGCCGTTTGGACCGACGTTGTCCGGGATGATCCCACCGTTCTTGCGAGTGCGGTCTAGCCACGCCTCGACGTAGTCCAGCACCCACTGCCGGTACTTCTCCTCTCCTGTGTACAGGTAGGCGTTCGTCACCATCGCAGTGGCGGCAAGGTTCTCGGGCACATCGCCATCGAAGGCCATCTTGTCGAATACCTCGACGACTCCCTGGCGTCGTCCGGGATCGACCCACCACTCCGGTTCCAGGTCCTTGATGGTCGGGTAGAGGAGATGGTGAGTGTCGACGCCGACCGGACGCCCGTCGCCTTTCGACCAGCGCTCCCAGTCCCGAACGATCGAGCGGTGCATGAATCCACCGTACGAAGGATGGTCCAGCCACGCCTTTACGAACTCGATGTCGTCGGTCGTCTTCCCCAGCGAGTGGAGCAGCGGAATCTTGCCCCCGGCGTGGCGGAGCGGCCCCTCGCTGCCGTGATACGGCGACCGGATGATCCGGTGATTGGGGTCGTAGTTGGGCGCGTCAGGGTCCTCGCCCATGTACAGACCGGCGAACCTCGTCGCCCGGCGAATGTTCTCTTCCAGCGTGGGATCGGCCAGGCCGAAGTCGTAGAAGGACTGCGACCCCTCGCCTATGTGGAACCAGTCGGAGTTGTAGGGGATATTCAGGTTCCAGAACTCGTTGTGGAGTTGCGGCATATAGAAGTGATGGCGCAGAGCGCCGCCGTCATCTCCCGTGTCCTCGTAGTAGCGCGTGGTGGCGTTCCAGAAGCCGAGGGCGTAATCGAGAATTCGGTCTGCCCCGCCCAGGGCGTAGAACAGACCCCAGTTGTGCATGATCTCGTAGATGTCGTCGACGTCCTGGACGTAGTACGTGCTCAGGTCTGAGCGACAATACTTCTCGACGAAACAGTCCGCGGCCTCCTCCATGGTGCTTATCAGCCGGCGCTGAAGCAGAGCCCACGCCGGGGGCGGGCCAAGCTCGGCTGCTCGGATGGTCGGCATGTCGTGAGTCGGAATTGGCATTCTAGGACACTCCTTACCGGGCTTTTTCATAACTTGGAGTCCTCAGGCTCAGAGGACAATCCCAAAGCAATGACGACACCATAGTCCAGTCCTTCTAGGTCGGTCAATCACAGGCTAAACCGAACCGTCCATATATTACAATTGGACCAACGACTCGAAAGTTCTGTCTATAGTAACATTCGGTTCACTTATCCTTAGCTTGGACACCGTTGCCAAGGGAAGTCTGATGGAGAACGATTCCGCAGGTCGGTACGGCGTTTCCGGAGGCATTGGACTGGGCGCGTACTGGGTCCGGAGGACCTGAACGAGTCATGCGGGAACACACGGGGGGCGCACTGACACGCTGGGCCTCGCCGCCCATGGCGTTGGCGGCCCTGACCGTCGTCGTGTCGCTGGCCGCAGCCTCCGCATGCTCCACCGGACCGACCGAAGTTCCCCCGGAGCAGCCTTCCTACGACGAGTTCGCAGCGCCGCGCAATGCGATGGTCGACGCCTACGCGAACATCGCCGCGATCTCCGACCCGCTCGTCCTGAAGGCAATGAGGACCGTCCGACGGGAGGGGTTCGTGTTACCGCGCGACAGGGGACGGGCGTACCGCGAGATGGCCCTGGCCATCAACGCCGGACAGACCATATCACAGCCCCTTGTGGTGGCCCTGATGACGGATCTGCTGGATCTGCAGCCGGGCGAGCGCGTGCTGGAGGTCGGCACGGGGTCGGGCTACCAGGGGGCCGTGCTGGCCGAGATCACCGACCGCGTCTACAGCATCGAGATCATACCGTCGCTGGCCGCCGAGGCAGCAGCCCGGCTGGACAGGCTCGGCTACGGCGACATAGAGCTCAGGCAGGCGGACGGGTACTTCGGCTGGGAGGAGGAAGCGCCTTTCGACGGCATCATCGTGACCGCCGCGCCCGACCACGTGCCCCCGCCGCTCCTCAGGCAGCTTGCCAACGGAGGCAGAATGACCATCCCCGTCGGTCCGCCCGGGGCCGTACAGACCCTGTGGCTCATCGAGCGCAGAGGCGACGAGTACATACGAACCAACCAGGGCCCAGTGAGGTTCGTCCCATTCATCAGGGAGAATCGCTAACGGACTGCCTCGCGGCTAGCGGGGGCTTCTTCGCTGCCAAACATGGGCGGAGGACGCAGCCGCGAGATATGCCGCGGCGCCGCCTAGCATCACCCACGTGAAACCGAACGACAGCGCGAAGATCGTAGCGAGGATCGCGCTCACCACGGAAGCCGACCCGTTGACGGCCCATGCCCAGGGGACGAGCGCGGGCCCCTGCCCTCCCAGCATTCGGATGGCGCGAGGGAACGGCACACCCATCGCAAAGCCGAGCGGGGCCAGCAGTATGACGCTCAGGGCAAGCCTGCCCGCGAGCGGCAGCCCCAGCGTGGCGTCGAAGAGCAGTGGCAGCCCGAAGGCGTAGAGCACCGACAAGACTACAACGGCTGACACAGTCGCGGCCATGGACACACGAAGCCGGTCCGACGCCAGGCTGCCGACCCCCGACCATACCAGCACGCCAAAGAGCACCGTCGCGAAGGCGTAGGTGGGCTGGTCAAGGAACAGGATGAACCTCTGCAGCAGGGGAATCTCCACCCAGAGGAATCCCAGGCCGAGGCCCGCGAAGTAGACGAAAGGCCAGAGCCTCCCAACCGAGCCCGCGTGCGAGCCGTCACCGTTCGATACGTCCCGGCGGAAGAGGAGCGGAAGGAGAATGAATGCCCCGGCCGCGGCCACGGCCACCACCAGGCTGCCGAGCACAATGAGGAACCCGGCCCCGCCGAAGGGCTGGAATGTCCTGCCGAGGCTCCTCAGTATCTCAGGGGTCTGTGACCACCTGAACAGGTGGAAGTAGAAGGGCCGGTCGTCACGGACGGGAGAGATGTCGTGGCTGTAGTTGGAGTACAACTTCTCCCTCGCCCCTGCGTCGAGGATGGCCTTTACCGTGTCGTGGTATGCCGGAGTCGGATGCACGCTGAACCTGTTCAGGTCAGAGGCCGCTATGCCGGGGTGGTAGACGAGGTCGTACTGGAGCCTGTCGGTGAAATCGCGCACGGCCTCGATGTCCGCGTCGTCGAGGGGGGAGCGCTTCACGATCAGCGTTATCGTCTGCAGGCTGCGTATGACGGCCATGTGCTCAGCCGGCTCGACTCCCAGGGCCTCAAGGGCCTCGACGGCGACGGCGACGACCCTGACCCCCTCGCTCGGGGGCGTCTGTGCCCACCGGGTGACCGACAGATAGCCGCCGGGGGCCAGACGGCTGTAGTAGCTCTCGAACGCCTCTACCGTGTACAGGTAGTTCTCCGACACGCCGTACGCCCCCGCAAGCACCGGCCTGAATGAGTCGGCTAGGCTCACCTGGATGACGTCGAAGCGCTCGTCCGTGCGGCGTAGGTAGCTCCTCGATCCCTCATCGACGACGGTCACGCCCGGCCTGCCGAGGATGCCCGCCGCGTGGTGTGAGAACTTCTCTCCCACGGCCTCGACGACCAGCGGATTCGAGATGACCGCCGTCACGGACTCCGCGCCATTGCGCAGCGCGGTAAGCACGTCGAGCCCGCCGCCGGGCTCGATCACGAGCGCCGTGGGGCGGTCCGTCAGCCGGTAGACCAGCGAGGTCGGCAGGTACTCGGTGAATTCCGCCCGTTCGGGAGGGACCGCGCTCATCGGACTCAGGTTGTCGCCGTCGACCGCCAGCGCGGTCTGTGGTGGCAGGTCGCTCTGGTACGCGAAGCTGAGTCCCGGGGCGGCGTGGATGCTGCCGCTCTCGATCACCTCCACGAGGGAGAAGGCGTTCCACCGGCTCCATGCTTTGGAGGCCCCTTCGTGTCGCAGCGCTTGGCTGACGGCCTTGTACGGTGACAGCCTGAGATCAGTGACCTCAAGCACGACGGAGGCCGCCATCGCCGCCACTGCCAGTATCGCTGGGACAAGCCATGCGGGACGCCTCAGCTCGCGTCCGGCCATCGCCGCCGCGCCGATCAGGGCGATCACCCCTGCCACCACAACCGAGCCCGCCGCGCCTACGAGGAGCGGAAAGACGACGGAGAGGAGGCACCCCATCCCCGCGCCGACGAGGTTTGTCCCATAGAGCACCCCTGCGCGGGTCGGGTGCTTCGCGAGACAGGCCCCGACTATCGAGCCCGCGAAGAAGAACGGCACTGCTAGGACCAGGTAGTAGAGGGCCAAATACGCGAGCTGGCTGGGCTCCCAAAGCAGGGTGTACGCGTCGAAGGGCAGGACGTTGATCACGTACAGGCCGCCGGTCGACGTGACGGCGAAAAGCAGCCCCGAGCCGGCAATCACGGGCCTGATGTCCCGCGAGGCCAGGGACGGAACGATAGCCAGCGCCGTGCCGCTCGCCCCAAACCCCAGCAGGGCGAGGCTGACTGCCAGGAACGCGAAGTGGTAGCCCTGAGTTACGGCGAAGATGCGTGTCAGGGCGATCTCGAAGAGCAGGGTCGCGGCCGAGACCAGCAGCACACAGACATACAGCCCCGCGGTCGGAGCTGCACTCTTCCGGGCCTCATGGGAGTACAATGTGGACACGAAGCGACCCGCCCAGTAAAACGGAGATGCTCAATGCCATACTACATACTCACGCTGATCCTTACACCCGAAGGCAGGGAGAATCTGCTGACCGATTCCGAGAGCCTCCACAGGGTTACTTCCGAAGCGGAGACGGAGGACACCAAGGTGCTCGGCATGTACGCCGTTCTCGGTGAGTACGACTTCGTTGGCATAGTCGAGTCTCCCGACAACGACGACGCGGCCCGCTTCTCACTCGAGCTCGGTGTGAAGGTCGGCGCACATATACGCACCATGCCCGCCATCCCCATAGGAAGGCTTAAACCGTCGCCACAAGACGGCAGCCCCTCTGACTTGGAGAGCGAAGTGGCGCCGTCCCACGGCAACGGCCCTCTGCGCGGGAACAGCCCTTGACGTAGCTGTTCAGAGTTGGTGAGATATGCAGGAATTGTCCTCCTGCTGTCATTCTGAGGAGCGCAGCGACGAAGAATCTACAATCTCTCCCCCGCCGGGGGAGAGATACAGAGAGGGGGTCTTCGCAATTCAACTCACGGAGACTGAACAGTTACCTTCCAAGGAGCATACTTGACATGGGTGAATATCGCCCGGAAGTGAAGATCGAGTACGACGAGGAGGTCGTCGAGCGGAACCTGCAGGAGACCACGACGACCATGGACTGGACTCCCTTCCCGGTCGGTTTCGGAGTCCTGCTCAACGAGCGCTACCAGTTCCCCTTGAACATGGCGCTCGCGCGAATGAAGCTCGATACGAGCCGCCAGCTGTTCGTGGACAACCACGTCATCGGGCATATGCAGGGGCTCGTGCGTGAGACATACTCCACCAGGGAGCATCCCGGGAACCCGGTCTTCGCGCCCTACAGGAACTATCCGGCTTATATCTGCCCCGACCCCGAGCACGGGTACCGCCTCTACTATCACGGTGGCGGATTCATCGTCCGCGTCGCCTACTCCCAGGATGGGATCGAGTGGGAGATGCCGCACCTCAATCTCATGGACGCGCCCCCGGAGGGAAATGTCGACGGCCCCAACAACGTCGTCATGATAGGGGAGATACACGGGCTTCTCTATGAGCCCGACGATCCCGACCCCGACCGGCGGTGGAAGGCGATCATGAGGCCGGGACGGTATCAGCCGTACCGCCACACTGCCTGGCCTTACCTCAGACTCTCGGAGGGTATGGGGACGGAGGGTACCCCCTTCGAGCTCCACACCTCTCCCGACGGCTTCCGATGGCGGTTCGAGGCGGAGACGAGCTTCTGGAAGGGACCAAGCGGCGCTTGGGAAGCCCCCGACTACCTTCCCGTCGGCGGCGGCGACGTGCTCAAGGTCCGATGGGACCCGGTACTCGGAAAGTACATCGGAAATACCAAGCACCGAATCGGGCCCGACTACCGTCTGAGTCCCGTCATGCAGTCGGCCCGCGCGGTGGGGCAGATGGAGAGCGACGACCTCATCCACTGGTCCCCGCCGCGAATATACGCCTACCCCGACGGCGAGGACACGAGGCAGCAGCGGAATGCAATGCACGGCATCTACGAGGCCGACGGCTACCCGTACGAGAGCATGTGGCTCAGCAACTTCTCGATGACGAACTACATCCCGGCCAGAAAAGAGGATGTCTACGAGAAGAACCTCATGCCGACCCGGCCCTACATCAAGCGCAACTGGATGCGGAAAGCCGCCAGCAGGGACGGCCGCCACTGGTACTACTTCGGCGACCGAAAGCCCTTCATCCCGCTCGGCCCCGACGGGAGCTGGAAGTCGGGGTATATCCGCGCCGCCAACCTCGTCACCACGGGCGGGCCGATCGTCAAGGGCGACGAGCTCTGGTACTACTACCGGGGCGCCACCATCGACGGCCCCAAAGACACGTGGCAGTCCGCGACCGGGATCGGCATCCTGCGACGCGACGGCTTCGCGTCCCTAAACGCCGACCATGAAGGCGGCTTAGTGATCACGAGGCCCTTCGTCTTCGAGGGGCGTGGGATGCTCCACGTCAACGCCCAGACCTCCGCCGGCGGTTCATTGCGCGCCTCCGTCGTCGACGAGGACACGGCGAAACCGCTGACCGGCTTCACCGTAGATGACAGCGCAACCTTCACTGGCGACTCGACGCGCGCTCCTCTCCGCTGGCGACACCGCGACTCGTTGGCCGAGCTCAAGAGGCGGTATGTCCGCCTGGCGTTCCACCTGAAGAACGCCAGGCTCTACTCGTTCTGGGTCGAATAGCCTGCTACCCGTGGAGACGGAAGCTCGGCATGAGAGCAAGTCCCGTCGATGTCTCCGGGGCAGTAGTAGCGCAGGTAGCCCACCGGACCTGCTGGGAAGACGTGAGGCGCTACGGCAGGGCGGGATCGTGTACCCTTGGCAGGAACGGATTGTTCGCCGGCTCCTTACCGCCGTAGAGCCACGACAGCGGCAGCACCTTGAGCTTTCCGTTGAAGTCGCCCGGCTGGAGCATTGTCCTGGGCCCGCCACGCTGCACCATCTCCGCCTTGGTCGGATGCGGCTCAAAAGTGGTATAGCTGTGCGTGATGAAGACCCTGTCCTCGAAGGCGGTTACGGTCGGGTACGACCATCGCCCAAAGAAATCACCCTCGCGAATGTATCGCGAGTCCCGTTCAGGCGCGCCCTGGCCCGGCTGAAAAATCATCTCTTCCGGGCGGAGCGGTCGTATAGGGGGCGGCTCGACCCGCGTCCGCTCGTGTATCGACTCGACATTCTGGAAGAACTCCCAAATGCTGCCGCCGTTCCTGCTGATGGCGGCCGAGATGCACGTCCTGCTCATACCCAGCTTCACCTCCTCCTCGCTCTCCTGGTTCCAGATGAGCAGCAGGTGGCCTGTTGACGGCAGCGAGCAGATCGCCCCCGGCGTCGTGCTCGCGGCAAACGGCGAGGGCTGAGGCCGTGTCCACGTCAGACCATCGTCGTTGGACCACGCTTGGAACAGCCGGCCGAGGCCCGTCCGCATCACCATCAGAATGACGCCGGGAGCGGCTTCGGCCAGCGTCGGCTCGAAGACATAGCTGTACGTCGTGCTCCAGTCGAGCATGATTATCAGGTCGCCGTCCTCGTTTCGGTCCCACGTCCTGCCCTCGTCGTCCGAGTAAACCGAGTACACGGCCCCGAATAGCGGGTCGAAGTAGTGTCCGCTTACCCCGAGAAACTGGCCGTCCACGATCCGCCCGGTAGTCGGTTGCTTTGAAGGCTCGAAGCCGTGCCGCTGCCCGATTCCGTACTCGACGGGCATCAGGAGCCGCCCGGAAGAGGTGCGCACGATGGAGTTGTGGAAAGAGCCCACTCCGTTGGGCCCAATGCGGACCGGCGACTGCCACGTCTCGCCGCCGTCGTCCGACCGCCAGAAAACGAGGTACGGTCCCGTGCCCTGTACGCGGGCGGCGCGCCCCGCCGCCTGACGCTTCGCCTTCTGCTCCCGTGTCTCACCGTGCGGAGGGGTCGGAGGCTTCCCTAGATTCCCGACGAGGCCAATGCCCCTGCCGGACAGCTTCACCAATGCATGGCCGTCAACGAGATTCCCTTCAACATCCTTCCGCTGAAAGGGTTCCGACCAGGTGATTCCCCCGTCTTCCGACGTGGAAAACTCCGCGTATGCCTGTCGCAGTATCCGTCCGTCATCCAGCTCTGCAAAAGTCGAGGAGGTAAAATACGCCGTCTTGTGCTCGATCAGCATCTCCTCAGGTCGGGTCATAGGTACGTTACTCATTTGCTCCCTCCACGACTCCTTGAGTTTTCGTGCGATTGTAGCACCATCAGGGACGGAGAGAGAATGTACCGGTGGGGCGGGATATGTGAACGCGGCGAGTGAGGCGATCAAGCCCGAGGGCCCGGTGACCCAAAACGAAGCCCGTCACTCTCTCGATGTTCGTGTGGGCGCTCAGCCTGGAACAGGAACGGGAGGCGGAACCGTTCAGCGCGGGGCGCTAGGCACAGGGGAAGGACACCTAATAAGACTGCCGTTCAGTGGCGGACAACACCCATCTCGTCGTGCATTATCGGCGCGGCCAGGAAGGCGTCCGTGTCGATGCTCCCGAACCGTGCAGGACTGTACATCTCCGAGTCTATCCTCGTCCCGCCGTCCACGACGTGCTCCGCGATGAGCAGCCCGGACACGGGGTTGTAGGCGAACCCCCCGGAGTGGAAGTGTGCGCCCACGAACAGACCCTCCACGCCTGGCACCGGCCCTATGACCGGCTTCACGTCATAGGCCAAGCTGATCAGCCCCACCGTGTGGTAGTCCCACTCGGTCCCCTCCATCATCGGCGCCCGCTCGACCAAGCGCTCCTTGAGGAACGGCAGCGCGTCCGGGTGTGGCTCCAGTTCCGACACGTCGAAGTCGGGCCCGCGCATCTCGTAGGACCCAAGGTTGTCGACCGACGTGCCCAGCAGCAGCCGGTTGTCGTCCGTGGGCCGCACGTAGCCGTTGAGAATGTGATCGTTGACCGCGGGCAGTTGGGGCGGCTCCGGGAACGGCTTGGTCACGAATCTCTCGTGTACGAAGTTCTTGTATGGGGTGCGAAACCCCACGTGGGAGAGCACGTGGTTCGTCCATGCGTTGACTGCGCAGACCGCCGCGTCGGTCTCGATGGCGCCACCTTCTGTCACGACCCCTCTTACACGATCGTCACGTAGGTCGAACCCTACCACCGGCTCATTCTCCCTGATCTCGACGCCCATGTCCTCCAGCTTGGCCCTCAGGGCGGGGATGTACCTGTGCGGCTCCGAGTATCCCGACCTCAGATCCAGCACGCCGATATCGGTCTCCTGTGCCGCAAGATCGGGGAATCGCTCGCTGATCTCGCCGCCGCTCAACACCTCGAATTGGCCTCCGAGCCGTCGCCACATGTCTCGGCTCTCAGCGCCCTTGGCGGAATCATTCGCCGTGGACAGGTTCAGGCATCCAACCTGGTGGAAATGGTACCCATCGAGTATTCGACTGAATCGCTCGAACAGGTCAAGGCTAACTGCCCGGGCACGCACCTCCGTCTCCGTGGCCATCAGCATGGTGATAATCCCGCCCGCTTGGAGACTGGAGCCGCCACCCACAGTCCCCTTGTCGACGACTACCACTCGTTCCACGCCCTTTTCGACGAGATGGAAGGCGGTGCTCAGGCCGGTTACCCCGGCCCCGATTACTACGACGGATTGCGGTTTGTTGTGTGGCATGACCGAGCAATTCTATGACTCACACACCCTCTGACACAAGACTTTTGGGTCGGTCAGGTTTCATCGTTCTCCAAGTCCCTTTGCCCTCACTTACGCCCGCAGCTCCCACTAGGCAATCACGCGCCGGTCCAACCACCTTGACAGTCCCTATACCCTTCAGCATAATGGCCCTCGTATCGTGACCCTGTCCCTACTACTGTCTACCATAATCCCATTGCGCCGGACTTCAATGACACTAGGGATAATCTCCCCATTCCTACATATCGATCCTCATCCATTCCACCGCCTTTGGCCGTCTCTGCCTAGCGGTATTCTCTGCTAGGGAGGACACTTCGGATTGGAACTCCATGAGGCCCTCTTCTCGATCGGTCTGCTTATTGTCGTGGCGAAGCTGCTCGAAGGCATCTTTAAGCGTTTCGGCCTGAATTCGATCATCGCCTACGCTACCACCGGCGTCATCCTCGGCCCCATGACCCGTCTCGTTGAGACAGGCACAGAGGTCGAGCTCATACTGAGCATTGGCATCTTCATATTCTTCTTCCTCATCGGTCTGGAGGAGTTGGACATTCGAGGGTTCTTGTCGGCCATTCGCGGCCGCCTCTTCCTCGCGTCCGTATTGTCAGTGACCATATCGCTCCTGGTGTCGCTGGCCGTTACCACAGATATCTTCTTCGATTTGGGATTGGACCTCGACTTTACCCAGGCTCTGGGACTGGCGGGGGTGCTGTCTCTTTCTAGTCTCGGCATAGTCGCCAAGGTGCTCATCGATGAAGGGCGTCTCAAAGAACCTGTGGGCGTACAGATATTCACTGCGGTGATTATCGCCGAGTTGATTGCCCTGTTTGTCGTGGGATTCGCCATAAGCGAGCACTTCTACGCAGGTGGACACGGCCAAACTCTGGACCTGCTTAGCGTGGCAACCATCATAGGTCAAATCGTCGGGTTCACCATCCTAACGTGGTTCTTTTCTACCAAGGTGCTGCCCAAGGTCATAGTGCTGCTGCATCACTTTCTACAGGTGCCGCAGCTTTCCTTCGGTCTGCTGCTGGGAGGACTCTTCCTGGTAGTTGTGGGAGCCGAACACGTCGGGCTTCACGGTTCCCTGGGAGCGCTGCTCTTCGGCGCAGCCCTTTCCATGCTGCCTTACCAGGTGCGTCGCGACATCATGCCGGGCATGAGAGGCACAGCCGAAGGATTCTTCGTTCCTCTGTTCTTCGCCTCTGCAGGCTTGCATCTGAGCCTCGATTTCCTGAAGCTGCCGATCGAGACAATTCTCGCGCTGGTCTTGGTGCCACTTGCCGGCAAGTTCGTTGCGGCCATCGTTAGCGCATACATCACTCGACTTGACGCTCCCTTCGCCATAGCCGCCGGGCTGATGGCAAAAGGGGTAACCGAGATTGCGCTTCTGCTCTTGCTGCTCCAGACCGAGGCCATCGACAAGGGTGTGTTCTCCTTGATGGTGGTGGTCATGTTCGGATACATCCTGCTGACGCCCATGGGTATCTCCTTCGCACTCAGAAAGCTCAAGCGCTCCGAGGCCGTTACTCCCGAAGGGCACGTGCCACCGTCGCTCGTCCGCTTTGCTCTCGAAGGGATCAAGGTACAAGACATCCTCGACCGTTCTCGGAGTCATCCGGAACATTCACTGACGGTCAAGGCATTCGCGGAAACCTGGCTTCTGCCGGGACAGCACGACTATGTGGTCGTAGAGAAAGACAAACTCGCCGGAATAGTGTCGCTGAGCATGTTGCGCTACCTCCCACGAAGTGAGTGGGAGAGCACGACTCTCGGCAGGGTGCTGCGTCAGAACACCCCGCATGCCTACTCGGACGAGTTGGTGGAGGATGCCCTGCAGCGAATGACGGAGAACTCGCTAACTGTGCTCCCTGTCGTGGAGAAGGAATCAGGCGAGTTTATCGGCTCCGTTTCCAGCAACGAAGTACTGGAAATGGTCGTTCTTACCGCCAAAGGGCGCTAAGTCCAATTCACCGTATGGTCGCCTCCCCGAAAATCGCTATTCCCGCCGATGGGAGGTCTATCGTAGCGCTAATGATGGACTTCATCGTCTTCGGCTAGCTTGCTATGTGCCCCCAAATGTCACCGACGAATGAGATGAACCGGGAAAGCAATTACGACATTAGGTCCCAAACCGCCTCGGTCAAGACGTCGTTAGTTCGGTGCTTGCAAATGCGTTGCAAGTCTCTGACGGAGGTCCAGTCTTGACCTCGTTGGTAATACGCCACTACACTTCGACTGCCAAATACTTCCTCGCCCTCCGATAAGCTGGCTATTGAACTCAGAACTAGGACAGCGGCTCAATAAGCCACGATTATGGACGACCATCGTAGTGCTCCTTCTGTTGGGAGTTCCCGGAGCCCTAGTCCGTTTTTCGGGCGTCGACGTCGATCCAATCGTTGCAGCGGCGGTCTTTGGATTGGGCATCGTCGCGGGAGCGTTCCTCCTGTCATGGGCAGCCGAGGTCGCGGAGTTGGATGTGTCCGCGTCGCTGGCCATCGCGGTGCTGGCCTTGATAGCGGTTCTTCCGGAGTACGCCATCGAAGCGGTGCTGGCGTGGGACGCCGGTTCGTCGTTCGACACGGTTACCGGAGGGGTCACGACCGAGACGTCGCGGGTCGCCGCAAACGTCACTGGCTCGAACCGCCTGTTGATCGGCCTGGGCTGGTCGGCCGTCGTACTCATCTTCTGGCTGAAGCGAAGGCATGCGCTGGACATGCGTGGCGAAATGGGCCTGGAAATACGCATGCTCGCGCTCGTCACCGTGGTCACCCTGCTGGTCTTCTTCATGGAGCAGGTACACATCCTGCTTGCGGTGGGCCTGATCGGGCTCTACATCGCCTATCTCTGGTTCAGTTCGACCGGCGACACTGAGGAGCCGGAACTGATCGGAGCCGCGGCCTTGATAGCTTCCCTGCCGGTCAGGTGGCGTCGGACAATGGTGGTGTTCCTCTTCATCTTCGCAGCCGGAGTCATCCTGATAGCGGCGGAGCCATTCGTCGAGAGCCTGGTAGAGACGGGAGAAAGCTTCGGAATCGACGAGTTCATTCTCATTCAATGGATCGCCCCGCTGGCCTCCGAGTCGCCGGAGATCATCGTGGCGGTGCTGTTCAGCCTGAGGGCGAATCCGGTCGCGGGCCTGACGGCGTTGATCTCGTCCTCGGTCAACCAGCTGACCTTGTTGGTCGGGAGCATAGCGGTGATCTTCAGCATATCGGCGGGTGAGGTCCTCAGCTTCCCTCTCGACGACAGGCAGACAGTCGAATTCCTGCTCACGACGGCGGTCTCCGCGGCCGCGCTGATGCTGATCGCCAAGCGGGTAATCAGCTGGAACGCGGGAGCGATTCTGCTGGCGCTCTTCGCGGCGCACCTATTCTTCCCCGAATCGGACGACCGACTTCGCTTCTCATTCCTGTACTTCGGACTGGCCCTCGGGCTGGTCGCGATTGACTGGCAAAGAGTGAGGTCCCTTTTCCGAGAGGAACCGCAAGCCCTCGAGTAGCGCCGATGCAGTCACGTCGCTGGTGATGCCGAACTAATCGTGGGTTGCGCTGATCAGTCGAACACGAGCACGGTCCGCGCGACGGTGCCGGCGGTCATGTCGTCGAAGGCCTCGTTGATCTCGTCGAGGGGCCGCGAGCGCGAGATGAGTTCGTCGAGCTTCAGTCTGCCCTGATTGTAGAGGTCGAGTAGCCATAGGAAGTCGACGCGGGCCCGGGCAGAGCCGTGGAACGCGCCGATGAGCGCGCGGTCTTGCAGAAGGTGCCACCCATCGATGGAGATTTCCTGCCCGCTGGGCTGCACCCCGACGACCACGGCGGTTCCTGTCGTCCGCACCGAGTCGAGGGCCTGCCGGACGAGGGCTGGGTACCCTACCACCTCGAAGGCGTAGTCTGCCCCGCCGCCCGTGATCTCCTTGATCCGCTCGACGGGGTCTTCCTTCTCCACGTTCACAAAGTGTGTCGCGCCCATCTGCTCGGCTAGCTCGAGTTTGTAGGGCACCTTGTCGACGGCGATGATCTTGCCCGCCGACGCGAGGACGCCGCCCTGCACGACGTTCAGTCCGACTCCGCCGCACCCAAAGACGGCCATGCTCGCGCCGGGCTCGACCTTCGCGCGGTTCACCACGGCCCCGACGCCGGTTATCACTCCGCAGCTAATGAGGCAGCCGACCACGAGGTTGGTGTCGTCGGGCACTTTAACGCATGCGTCGGCGAACGCAATCGTCTGCTCGGCGAAGGTGGGACGCATGTGATACGTCGGCTTTCCATCAAGTGTCATGCGTGTGACGGGCACACGCGGGTACGTCTCGCACAGGGCCGGACTCCCAAGCGAGCAGTTGCGGCAGTATCCGCACATCGGGTCGAGCGAGAGGATGATCTTGTCGCCCGGCGCGACGCTCGATACCCCGGGACCGACCTCACGGACGACGCCCGCTCCCTCGTGGCCCAGCACCCAGGGCAGTCTCCACGGCTGCATGTGGCCGTCGATGAAATGGTAGTCGCTGTGGCAAACGCCCGCGCCGACCATGTCAAGCAGCACTTCTCCCTGTCCCGGCTCCTGGATTTCGAGGTCTCTGACGGGGATCCGACTCTTCGCCTGTTCGAGAACTGCGGCTCTCATTGTTCACTCCTTCGGCTACTAGGCATTGGTGTCGGTAACGAGAATTCGGACGGACGGCGTGTCCCCGGAAGTGGCAACCGTGTATCGCGTACCCGGCTCGGCCAGAACGATGTCCCCTTCAGCGGTGTCGATTTCGCCGTCGGGGGTACGCACGACGGCCCCTCCGACCAGCATCACCCACCACTCGTCTCGTGACGGGGTGCGCTCTTCGGACACTGTGCCAGGGAGCTGACTGATGATCATTGCGGTGTTGCGGCTGTCCTGTACGATCACTTGTGACCATGTGGCGTCGCAACCGTTCCTCTCGCGCAGGTCTGCGAACCGGGTGTGCAAGAGATTGGGCATTGGCAGATCGTAGTCGATGGGCACGAAGCGGGTCGGTGAGACTCCGCGAATATCGTGGTTGCTGTTGGGCGTCGATACGTGGAGGCGGCGGGCGAGGTCCGTCCCCTTGGAGCGGATGTCGTGACAGTAGCCCGCGGGCGCGATGACGATGTCGCCCCTCTCGGCGAGCAGCGGCTCGTACTGGCCGATCTGCCACTGCGTCGTCCCGCCGAGGTTTATCCACCACTCGTTGTAGTCGGGATGGATATGCGGGTCCGGCGGGGTGCCGGGCAGCGCGCAGATGAGGCCGACTCGGTTGCGCCCGTCGCTGACGACGACCTCGTACCAAGAGCCGCCCTCATCACGTTTTACTGCAAGGTCCTTCGTGCGGGTGAACTGCACTCCCGACGGAATGTCTGCCATGTATCCGCCCTCATCGAAATTGCGTGTGAGGATAGCACAATCATTGTTATAGGGTGAATGACGGGGGACGCGTCGTGGGCTATACTTGGCGGACTTGAGAACGAGGAGGCGGAAATGAAGATCGAACGAGTCAATCCCGACACACTGGCACAGCCCCTGGCGGCCTACTCACAGGTGGTGCGCGCAGGCTCCCTTGTTACGACAGCCGGCTTGATTGCTCTCGATTCGGACGGCAAAATTGTCGGCGAAGGCGACGTCGCAGCGCAGGTGCGTAAAACCCTGGAAAACATGGTCGCGGCCCTGGATGCAGTCGGGGCCACGCTCAACGACGTCATCAAGACCACCCTGTACCTCGCCGACATGGGCGACTACGCCGCGATGAACGCCGTCTACAACGAGTTCTTCGAAAGTTCAAGGCCCGCGAGGGCAACGGTGCAGGCCCCGCTGGTGCTGCCGTCGCTCCTCTTCGAGATGGACGCGATCGCGGTCGTGGAGGACTAGGCGCGAACTCAAGTAGCGCGCCAATTGACATTTCGGGCGGGGCACGAACCCCGCCCGACTATTTCCTTAAGCCAGCGTAGCCTCAACGCTCAGATCGACGTTGCCGGCGATGGCTTTGGAGATGGGGCAGCCGTCCTTGGCGCCCTCCGCGGCCTCCTGGAAGCTCTCTGCCGTTGCTCCGGGGACTGAGCCGGTTACAGTGAGGGCGCTGCTGGCGACCTTCCAGCCGACCTCCTGCTGGGCAAACGTGACCGTTGCGCTGACTTCGAGCTTGGTCGGCGGGGTGTCGGCTTGTGTAAGCATGTTGGACAGGGCCATGCAGTAGCAGGCCGCGTGGGACGAGGCGAGCAGCTCTTCCGGGCTCGTCGTCGTTATGCCGCGGTCCGTCCTGGCGGCCCATGAGACCCCCAGATCGCTGAAGGCGCCGCTGGACGCCCCTACCTGTCCGGATCCCTCCATAAGCGATCCCTCCCATACTGCGTTCGCCGTGCTCTTTGCTGTTGCCAGTGCCATGTGTCGTCTCCTTCTTGAGAATTTCGTGTCTCTGCGTGTGGGCGTCAAGTCGCGCCGACCTATCATACTCCGAGAGCTTGGCCGTGTGCAGTAGACGAGGTGGAGAAAGTAGAAAGTAGTGAGTATTGGGTGCCTGTGATCTCTCCTCCGCCGGGGGAGAGATCCAGAGAGGGCGCTACCTAAATCGAATTCCCCGTTGGGCGTTGCCGTGCTACCATCAATGGTATGGACTCTCGGTACGTACGCAACTTCTGCATCATCGCGCATATCGATCACGGAAAGTCGACGCTTGCCGACCGGCTGCTCGAAGTCACCGGCGCGCTCGACGAGCGTGAGATGGTCGAGCAGGTGCTCGACTCGATGGAGCTTGAGCGGGAGCGTGGCATCACCATCAAGGCCCAGGCCGTGCGGCTTTCGTACAGGGGCGATGACGGGCAGCCTTACCAGCTCAACCTGATCGACACGCCCGGCCACGTCGACTTTTCCTACGAGGTGTCGCGGAGCCTGGCCGCGTGCGAGGGCGCTCTGCTCGTCGTAGACGCCACGCAGGGCATCCAGGCCCAGACCCTGGCGAATGTGTATCTGGCCCTTGAGAATGACCTTGAGATCATTCCCGTGATTAACAAGGTTGATCTCGACGCCGCCGAGCCGGAGCGCATTGCCGAGGAAGTGATGCAGGCGTTCGGATTCGAGCGAGAGGAGCTTCTCTTCGTGTCGGGCAAGACCGGCACTGGCGTCTCGACTTTGTTGGATGCCGTTGTCGAACGCGTTCCCCCTCCAACGGGTGATCGCGAGGCTCCCTTCCGCGCGCTGATCTTCGACTCCAAGTACGACAGCTACAAGGGAGTGGTGGCATACGTCCGCGTCCGCGACGGCGAGATTCTTCCCAATAGTCGCGTCCGCATTATGTCGAAAGGCAAGGAGAGCCAGGCGCTGGAACTGGGGTATTTCGGCCCCGACGCGGTCGAGGCGGACGCTCTCGAAGCCGGGCAGGTCGGGTACATTGCGACGGGACTGAAGGCCGTCGGCGATGCGCCCGTTGGAGATACCATCACCCTCGCCGACAACCCCGCCGCGGAGACACTCGCGGCGTATCGGCCCTTGAAGCCCATGGTCTTCGCGGGACTCTATCCCGCCGACGGTGAGGAGTATCTCGGACTCCGAGACGCCCTCGAAAAGCTGCAGCTTAACGACGCGGCGCTCACCTACGAGCCGGAAAGCTCCGTTGCCCTGGGAACGGGGTTCCGGTGCGGTTTCCTCGGCCTGCTCCACATGGACGTCGTGCAGGAACGGCTCGAACGCGAGTACGACATCAACCTCATCGCCACCTCGCCGAGCGTGGCTTTCCGAGTGCTTACCACCGACGGCCAACTAAAGGAGATTGACAACCCATCTCGCCTTCCCGACGTCAGCCTCATTGAGGAGATACAGGAACCATGGGTCGATCTGACAATTATCGCGCCCGCCAACTACATCGGCACGATGATGGACCTGGTCACCGAGCGTCGCGGCGACTTCAAGCGGATGGAGTACATCCAGTACGGTCCGTCCGGCAACGGAGCAGGGGGCAATGGCGTGATGGCCGACATCGGGGCGCAGTCGGTCTCCAAGACGCGCGTGATGATGGAGTTCTCGATGCCGCTGGCCGAGATGCTGGTCGACTTCTACGACCGGCTCAAGTCGACGACGCAGGGCTACGCCTCAATGGACTACTCGCTGGGCGACTATCGCGCCGAGAGGCTCGTCAAACTCGAAATCCTCGTCAACGGCCAGCCCGTCGATGCCCTCTCCGTCATCGTCCATCGCGAAGGCGCCTACGAGCGTGGACGTGATCTCGTAAAGAAGCTGCGGACGCTGATTCCCCGCCAGATGTTCGAGGTGCCGATCCAGGCGGCCATCGGTGGCAAGATCCTCGCGCGTGAGACGGTCAAGGCGCTGCGAAAGAACGTCCTTGCCAAGTGTTACGGCGGAGACGTGACCCGCAAACGCAAGCTCCTCGAACAGCAGGCCGAGGGCAAGAAGCGCATGAAGAAGGTCGGCAGCGTCGAGATACCCCAGGAAGCCTTCATGAGCATCCTGAAGGTGGAGCGGTAAGCCCTTTCCGGCTCCGGAAATTCGCCTCCCCAATCTCCCGATTGGACTGTTCCGTGGCGCTCACATAACTTGACAATAACACAGAAAATGTCGTGAAATGTCGCCTTTTGGCGCTTATTTTGGGATTTTCTGTTTCTGGGTCACGCTGTCAGGAACCGTGCCAATTGACTCCTGAGCAATGATTCGCAGATAGACCGGTCGCGCGTAAGCACCTTGATCGGGTTTCGCAGGCGCATTGCGGAGACCCCCTCAGATTCACTACAATTGGCAATCACACCTAACCCAATACGCGGAGAGGAGATTTGAATGGCGACCCACGATACCGACCACTTGCGCAACGTTGTGCTTCTATCCCACAGCGGTGCAGGCAAGACCATTCTCTCCGAAGCCGCGCTCTTCGCGACCAATGCGACGACCCGGCTGGGCCGCGTCGAGGACGAGACGACTACCTCCGATTACGAGCCGGAAGAGCACAAGCGCCAGAACAGCGTTCAAACGTCCGTCCTGCCGGTCATCCACAAGGACTTCAAGATCAACCTGATTGACAGCCCCGGCTATGCCGACTATCGCGGCGAAGTGGCGTCGGCCCTTCGCGCCGCGGACGCCGCCCTCGTGTTGGTCTCCGCCCCGGCGGGCGTCGAAGTCGGCACGATCCAGATGTGGCAGATGGCCGAAAACCTGCCCAAGCTGATCGTCGTCAGCAAGCTCGACAGGGAGAACTCCGAATTCGACCGCGTCATGGATGCTCTGGTCGAGGCGTTCGGGCGCGAGTGCGTGCCCGTTCAGCTTCCGATTGGCTCCGAGGCCGAATTTAGCGGGGTCGTGAATTTGCTCGACCCGAAGGCGGACGTTCCCGAAGACCTCGCAGATGAGGCCGAAGAGGCCCGTGAGAGAATCATCGAGGCCGCGGCCGAGTCCGACGAGGAGTTGGCGGACAAGTACCTCGAGGGTGAGGAACTGACGCAGGATGAAATTCTCGCGGGCATCAAGGCGGGAATGTCGGAAGGGACCTTTATCCCCGTCCTGGCGACCTCGGCCCTCAACGGGCTTGGAGTAGACGAGCTGCTCGACGCCATCGTCGGCCTGCTGCCGTCTCCCGCCGACCGTCCCGCCCAAGCGGCACAGAAGGGTGAGGAGGACATCGAGTTGACCGCGGACAGCTCCGGCCCGCTCGCGGCGCAGGTATTCAAGACCTCCGCCGACCCGTTCGTGGGCAAGCTCTCGTACTTCAAGGTCTTCAGCGGAACTCTCAAGAGCGATTCACAGGTGTGGAACGCCAGCCGGAAGGAGGGCGAGCGCACCGGCACGGTGTACACCATACGCGGAAAGGAACAGGAGGGGGTCGAGGAGTTGGCCGCCGGTGACATCGGGGCGCTTGCCAAGCTCAACTCGGCCCTCACGGGTGACACCCTTTCCGACAGGGCCGAATCGATCACACTTCCCGCTCTCGATTTTCCTCCGCCCGTCTATTCAATGGCCGCCTTCCCCAAGTCCAAGGCAGACGTTGACAAGCTGACCAATGCCATATCCCGCATGGCCGAGGAGGACCCCAGCCTGAGTGTCAGCCGAGAGCCGAACACCGCGGAGTTGCTGCTGGGCGGACTGGGCGACGTACACGTCGACGTGGCGGTCGAGAAGATGAAGCGCAAGTTCGGCGTCGAGATTCTGCTTATGACTCCCAAGGTGCCCTACAAGGAAACCATCAGCCGGCAATCGAACTCCCACTATCGCCACAAGAAGCAGAGCGGGGGGCACGGCCAGTTCGCGGAGGTCTACCTTGAGGTGCAGCCCCTCCCTCGCGGTTCCGGTTTCGAGTTCGACCAGAGGGTTGTCGGCGGAGCCGTGCCGAGGGAGTATATTCCGTCCGTGCAGAAGGGCTGCGTAAGGGCCCTAGACTCCGGCGTCATCGGCGGATTCCCCGTCGTGGACGTGAAAGCCACACTGTACGACGGCAGCTTCCACCCGGTCGACTCGTCCGGCGTGTCGTTCGAGATCGCGGGTAGCAATGCCTTCTCCGACGGCATCAATGGGGCTAGCCCCCAGCTGTTGGAGCCGATCATGTACGCGCAAATCCTCGTGCCCGACGGTGACACGGGAGACGTCATGGGCGATCTCAACAGCAAGCGCGCCCGCATTCTGGGAATGAACCCCGAAGGCAACGGATTTACGACGATTGAAGTTGAAGCTCCACAGGCCGAGATGATGCGCTATGCCACCGATCTTCGCTCTCAGACCCAGGGCCGGGGCACCTTTACCATGCGGTTCGACCGGTACCAGGAAGTTCCGACGCATCTCGTTGACAGGGCTGTCGAGCAACAGAAGGAGCTCGAAGAGGCGAGGGCGTAGGACTACAGGCGCACCAGTTGTGGAAGTGACGGTAAGGGGGAGGCCATGCACTACAAGTACGTGATAGTCGGCGGAGGCATGACGGGCGACGCCGCCATCGGCGGAATCCGCGAGGCCGACACGGACGGCTCCATCGCGCTGTTCGGCGATGAAACCGAATTGCCGTACAACCGCCCGCACCTCTCCAAGGGGCTGTGGCACGGAAAGTCGCTCGACGAAATTCAACGCGACACGAATCGTGATGGGGTCGATCTCCATCTCGGCCGTCGGATCGAGGGCCTTGACCTCGCTAGCAAGACCGTAACCGACGATCAGGGCGCAAGTTACACGTTCGACAAACTCCTCCTTGCGACCGGAGGGACGCCCCGCCGGCTGCCGTTCGGCGAAGACAGCGTCATCTACTTCCGCACGGTCGACGACTACCGCCGACTGCGGACTCTGGCCGACAGCGGAGACGAATTCGTGGTGATCGGCGGCGGATTCATCGGCTCGGAGATCACGGCATCACTCGCGCACAGCGATAAGCGAGTAACGATGGTCTTCCCTGAACCCTCGATTGGCAGCAGCATCTACCCCGCGGACCTGAGCGCCTTCCTCAATGACTACTACCGCGAGCACGGCGTCGAGGTGCTCGATCAGCATCTCGTCTCCAACATCGACACGCAAGGAGACCGCCTAACTGTCACGGTAACGCCCAACGACTCATCGGACTCCCGTGAAATCGTCGTCGACGGCGTCGTTGCCGGTATGGGCATCGAGCCGAACGTCGAGCTTGCCCAGCAGGCCGGACTCAAGGTTGATGACGGCATATTGGTCGACGGGAACCTCAATGCTTCCCATCCCGACATCTTCGCTGCGGGCGACGTTGCCAACTACTGCAACGACGTGCTGGAGCGAAGGATTCGCGTCGAGCACGAGGACAACGCCAACTCGATGGGGGCAGCCGCCGGAAAGGCAATGGCCGGCGCGGGAGAGCCGTTCAGCAACGTCCCGTACTTCTGGTCGGACATGTTCGATCTTGGCTACGAGGTGATGGGACACATCGACTCGGGCATGGAGACCGTCGCCGACTGGAAGGACGAGTTCAAGGAAGGTGTCGTCTACTACCTGGAGGGCACCCGCGTGCGTGGCGTGCTCCTGTGGAATATGTGGGACAAGTGGGGCCCCGCTGGTGACCTCGTTGCCGATGTCGGACCGCACACTGCCGCCGACATCATGGGCCGCATTCAGTGACCGGTGAACCGGTCCCAAAAACATGGGACACGGTCCGTCTGCGTGCCAAGCAGGAGCACGGGCGGCCTTGGGCAGGGCTCGGGAACGGTACTGGAGTAAGAAGACAACATTTGGCCAATTCCAAGGCCCTCATACGGGACAGGAAACTTCAGTCAGGCCAGTAATTTATTGGTGCAATAGGGCCATCTCGTATAGGCTTTTGACCTCAAGGAGACAAAAGTAAATGGAGAACGCTATTTACACCCCAGAGGGCTACACGGATCGAATACGACAAGAGCTCGGAAACTGCCTCATTGAGACGAATATCTCGCAAGGTGAGAAGTTCATAGGCAAAGTACGGGATCGATACGATCTTGGGGATCGTATGGTACTCATCGCCACCGACCGACAGAGTGCCTTCGACCGGGTGCTGGCCGCTGTCCCCTTCAAAGGGCAGGTCCTCAACATGACGAGCGCATGGTGGTTTGAACAGACCCGCCACATTGTGCCGAATCAGGTTCTATCCATCCCCGACCCATACGTCACGATTGCCGAAAAATGTACCGTATTCCCGATTGAGTTCGTGGTGCGTGGATACATCACCGGCACCACGAGCACCTCCCTCTGGACGGTCTACCAGAGTGGCCGGCGTCAATACTGTGGCATCGATTTGCCCGACGGCTTAGTGAAAAACCAGAAGCTCCCGACGAATATCCTCACACCGACCACCAAGGGGGAACACGACCTTCCGATCAGCCCTGACGAGATCGTGTCCGAGAACTGGATGACGGCCGATGATTGGGAACAATGCAGTCGCATCGCGCAGGAACTCTTCGCTTTTGGTCAAGCCAAGGCAGCCGAGCATGGCTTAGTTCTCGTTGATACCAAATATGAGATGGGCCGTGACGAGAACGGTGAGATCCTTCTGATCGACGAGATCCACACCCCTGACTCCAGTCGCTACTGGGTCGCCGACTCTTATCAACAGCGCATGCGGGAGGGACAGGAACCCGACAACGTCGACAAAGAATTCCTCCGGCTCTGGTTCACGGAGAACTGCAACCCCTACGAGGATGAGGTCCTACCACCAGCACCGGATGACCTTGTAGTCGAGCTCTCAAGACGCTACATCTACCTTTACGAGACGATCACCGGTCGCTCTTTCGAGTTTCCAGAGGCGGACCAACCGATCGAGACACGTTTGGAAAGCAACCTCGAAGGAATCACATGAAGTGGGGGCTAACCCGGCGCTCAACTTGACCGATCCGGCGAAGTTTCTTGTAAAGTTCTTGCATCGCGTCGCAGACGCCGTTAACTCCTCTCCGACGGTTCGTCGCCGGGCGTCGTCAAGTTAGCTTGATCGTTGAGCCAAGATTGAATCGAGCGCAAAAGTGAAAAAGTACATTCTCTTTGACCATGACGGGGTTCTGATGGATACTGAATTCTGGTACTACAAAGCCGGAGAGCGCGCCCTGTCAGACATTGGATTTACCCTGGATAGAGATCAATACCTCCGAGACATGACCCAGGGAATGGCCACCTGGGCCCAAGCCAGAGCGGCCGGTATTGATGAACAGACCATCAGCAGGCAGCGTGAGGTCCGTAATGTCTATTATCAGGAATATCTTAGAACGGAAGACATCGAGATCGACGGCGTCTCGGAAACGCTAGACGTACTTTCCGGTGAGTACAGGATGGGCATCGTTACTACATCCAAACCAGCTGACTTCGCCCTAATACACGAAAAGCGGTCCATCCTGGACTATATGGAATTCTATTTGACTCAGGAGGACTACGAGCGAGCTAAACCACATCCCGAACCCTATCTGAAAGGACTCCAACGCTTTGGCGCCACTGCCGCTGAAACGGTAGTTATTGAAGACTCGGCGAGAGGGTTGAAGTCGGCAATAGCGGCGGGTATTGACTGCATCGTGGTTGCAAACGAGTTCACTGCAGCTCACGATTTGTCCAAAGCAACTGCCAAGGTCGCTACGTTTAGGGAATTGCCATCTACTATAAAGGGCTTGGCAAGTTTAGCCAGGCGACGCTGAAAAGCACGCGCCTGCTAAAAGCGTTAGGTCTTAGAAAACGAGAGTCATGAACCGATCCCAGAATCTTTGACAGTGTGGTCATGAAGCAGGCGATAGTCAGGAATGCGAAGTAGACGTCGGTATGCCGGTCGTACCGCACCACCAGCCGACGCCAGTTGTCCAGCCATGAGGATGCTCCACCTTCCAGCGACACGTGCTGACCGGGTACACCTTCGGAGGTCGGCCGGTACGCTTGCGTCCAGGCCAATGACGCTGAGGAACCGAGGGACGAATCCCTCGTCGTCGCAGTTCCCCGTCCATGGCCCAAGCCTCCACTCCTCAGACTTGGGCCATAGACTAAACCATGTCTAATACTTTTCGGACTAGCTCGTGGTTTGTTTCGGTTACGTCAAGCCCTTGCTCGATGCCGGAGGCCATGAGTGAGGCCTACCGGAACGCTCGATGATTAACCCACTGCGGTTCTGGACGCGGGCCCCGCAGGCGCGCCGAACGCTCCTCTTCGCCTCGGCGACGCACGTCTGGAGCGATCTGTTCTTCGCCCTCTACGCGCCCCTGCTGCCCCTAATCAAGGATGACCTCGACCTGACCTTCACGGAAGTGGCCATGCTTAAGTCGCTGTACGCTGCGGCTATGGCCGTCCTTCAGGTGCCGGTCGGCTTCATGGCCGATAGGGTCGGGGAGTTCTGGCTTCTCGTGGGCGGCAATATCTGGGTGGCGGTGGGACTGATCGCCATGTCCCTTGCGCCGAGCTTCGCATTGCTCCTGGCATTCACGCTTCTCGGCGGACTGGGCGGAGGTACACAGCACCCTCTGGCATCCGGCATCGTCTCTCGCGCCTACGACAGCAAGGCCCGAGCTACAGCCGTCGGCACCGTCAACTTCGCCGGAGACCTCGGCAAGATGGCGGCGCCCGCGATTGCTCTAGTCGTGGCCCTATCCCACGGCTGGCGCGGGACTATGCTCATCATCGGCATCGGAGCGATTGCATTCTTCCTCGCTTCGATGTTCATCAAGCGCAGCGTCGAAATCGGCAGGGCAGAGCCGGTAGAGTCGAAACCTGCTAACGGTGACGGCCGAGATGACAGCACAACCACCGGTTTCAAGATCCTCAGCGTCGTCGGATTCATCGACGGCGCCATTCGCGCTGCCGCCCTGACATTCGTGCCCTTCATCCTCGATGACCGGGGAATGGAGAAGACGGAGATCTTCGTCATGCTCATCCTGCTGCTGGCAGGTGGCGCCTTCGGAAAGTACATCTGCGGCTGGTTCAGCGAACGTCACGGCCTCATCAGCATCGTGTGGATCACCAAGGCGTCGGCGGCCGTTCTGTTGGTCGCGACGGTCTATGCGCCGATGGTAACGATTGCACCGCTCATGGTGCTGCTCGGCGTCGGACTCAATGGCACGTCGTCGTCCCTCTACGCCACCGTCGCGATCTTCGCGCCTCAGGCCCGCCGCTCCCGCATGTACGGGTACTTCTACACCACCAACGAGATCGGCGCGTTTGCGGCCCCACTCCTCTTTGGCCGACTCGCGGACGTGTTCAGCATCCGCGCCAGCATGGCGCTCATGGGGCTGTTCACCGCTACAATCCTCCCCGTCAGTCTGGCCCTGCGCGGATACCTTCGTCCGTCACCCGCATGGGAGGAAGTGTAGGAGTGCTGAGTGCTCCCCCTCTCTGAATCTCTCCCCCGTCGGAGGAGAGACTGCAGGCAGCCGCGTTCAGGAAGACCGGCCTAGCTCCGCCCCCACGAAATCCGGGTAGCCCCGCACGAAATCTTGCGCGTTGGACGGACGTCTTCCCTCGTTCTGAAGCTTGTTGACCACCAACAATCCGTCTCCCGTACCGATACCGATGCCACCGTCGTCCAACCCAACGACGTGACCTGGCGAAGTAGCTCCCTCCGCGCATTTGGCATCAAGTATCTTGAGCAGCTTGCCGTCCCAGCGCGTGAACGTGCCGGGCCACGGCTCGTACGCGCGCACCTTCCTCGCGAGCCACTCAGCGTCGTCAGTCCAGTCAATCTCGCCGTCCTCTTTCTTGACCAGGGTCGTGAACGTGGCTTGGCTTTCGTCTTGCGGTGATGCCTGTACACTGCCGGATGCCCAGCCGGGAAGAGTATCGACGAGCAGATCTGCGCCCAATTCGAATAACCGCCGGGTCAATTCAGGCCCCGTTTCCCGCTCGGCTATGGGGACTCGCTCCTGCGCCATGAGAGCCCCGCTGTCCATTCCCTCGTCGAGCTTCATGATCGTGACGCCCGTATCGGCGTCGCCGTTGAGGATGGCCGAAACCACCGGTGAGGGACCACGATAGCGCGGGAGCAGGGAAGGGTGAAGGTTCAGACAGCCCAGCGGCGGTATTTCGAGAACTTCAGCCGGCAGGAACAGGCCATACGCTGCGACGACAATCACCTCCGGCGACAGCGATGCCAACCCCGCGCACTCAGCATCCGAGCGCAGGGAGTCGGGCTGCCGCACCTCAATCCCTCGCTCCTCGGCGAACCGTTTCGTCGGTGTGGGTACGAGCTTGCGACCCCGACCCGACGGCCTGTCAGGCTGCGAGTACACGGCGACGATATCGTGCCCCTCGTCGATCAGGCGGCTCAGCACCGGCGCCGCATAGTCCGGCGTCCCCATGAATACGATTCTCATGGTGGGTAGAGTAACATGGCGACGGGTCAGCGACATTTGATGGAGGCAAGGGCATACGGAAAGACACTGTGAAGAAGCCGACGTTGGTACTAATATCTGGCCCGCCCGGCACCGGCAAGACGTTCTTGGCGCGACGGTTGGCGAAAGCTCTACCCGTAGTGGTGCTCGAAAAGGACGCGATAAAGGAGACCCTCTTCGATACCCTGAGTGAAGGTGACCGTGAGTGGTCGAGGAAGTTGGGGAATGCCTCCTTCGTGCTTCTGCGCATGCTTGTTCAATTAGAGATTGAGGCGGGGCAGTCCGTCGTCGCTGAGGCCGCCTTTTGGCACGAGTACGAGGGGCCTTGGCTCGACCCATGAAGAAGAAATGCGACTTTGATACGTTGGAACTGCATTGCCACGCTGACCCCGAAGTAGTAATCCAGAGGTTTACCCGACGGGCCGACTCCGACGGCCGCCACAGCGGACACCAATCGGGAATGAGTCGAGACGCCCTGGAGGGAGAGATACGTAACCAGCTTGGGAATTACGGCCCGCTAACTGCAGACGAGGGTCTCGTCCGCATCGACACCACCGACTTTGCGAAGGTGGATTACGCCGCTATCGTGGAGAGGGTCAAGTCTTCTCTCAGCTAGTAGTCAGCCAACTTGAATATGATGAACAGGCAGATGCCGATTTATCCCCTCTCCCGTCGTGGGAGAGGGCTAGGGTGAGGGTGAATCGCAATATCAAAACCATGTTGACATGGTACTAGTCCGAACAACCGGACCGTTGGGAACAGACCCTATGACACCGTCGCACCCTCGTATTGCTGCGCTTGGCCGACGATGTCGATGCCGACGGCCTCGCTCCATGCCGCCAGGAGACGCTGTGACATCGGCCCCGGCCTGCCGTCCCCGATGGGACGCCGGTCGACCTGAGTCATCGGCATGACGCACATGCTGGTCGTCGTCCAGAACGCCTCGTCCGCCGTGTAGAGGTCGTACGGCTGGAGGTCTTCCTCGACCAACGGGATATCGAGCTGGCGAGTCAGGTCGATGGCCATCCCGCGTGAGACGCCCTGCAGGGCGGCGTAGTCGGTCGGCGTGCGGATAACGCCGTCGGTCACGACGAAGACGTTCTGGCCGTTGCCCTCGGCAAGGAAGCCTCGGTCGTCCAACAGGATCGGCCACGCTCCCGGCTCCACGTCCTGCGCCTCTTGGTGCGCCAGCACGAAATTCATGCGGCTGTAGTGCTTGATCTTGGGATCGAGGGCCTGCGGCGAGTATGCCCGCGTCTTCGATATCACCCCGTGCAATCCCGTGTCGTACAGGTCGGCATACCAGAATCCCTGCTCGCCCACCTGCACCAACACGGTAGGATCGGGCGGGTCGAACAGGTCGACCGTGCCTCGGGTCACGATCTGCCGCATCCAGAAGTCCGTCACGTCGGGATGGTCGGCCTTTGCCCGCTCTACCGCCTCCTCGGTGATGGCCGTCATCTCCTCCGCGCTCAGTCCCGAGTCCATGCGAATGTAGGTCAGTGACCGGTACAGGCGCTCGATGTGCTCCTTCAACCGGAACGGCTTGCCGTTGAACGTTCTCTCGACCTCGAACACGAGGTCGCCCACCGAGAATCCGCGGTCGGACGGCGAGATCATGACCTCGCCGAAAGGCATCCACTCGCCGTTGAAATACGCCTGATAGTCGGCCATGTTGTTCTCCTCGTGTGAACGGGCGGCGCTTTGCGAAATATCGCGCTTGCTACCGCCCGTAGATCGCGTCGATAAGCGCCTTCGTGTAGCCCATCGCATGGGCGCGGGCGCGGTACTTGTCCGGGTCGTCTCCTATCATCGTGGGGACGTGGTCCTCGATGACCGGCCCATCGAACCCGACTTCCTTGTAGACCCTGACTGCCTCCGCCATGTCCACATAGCCCTCGTCGATGAACGCCTCCGAAAACGCGGGGAACCTTGCCGTCACGTTGCGGAAGTGGACATACACGATCCTGTTCCGCCCGCCGAAATAACGGATGGCCTCGTGCAGGTCGCCTTGCTGTACGGCCATCGACCCTTGACAGAAGTCGAGCCCGTTATGCTCGCTGTCCACGATCTGGGTCAATCGCTTCAGCCCCTCAAAGCTGTTGAGGATGCGCGCCACGCCGCCGATAGACTGCGCTGGCGGGTCGTCCGGGTGGACGGCCATGCGGACGCCCGCCTCCTCGGCGACGGGAACCACGGCCTTCAGAAAGTACTCGAGGTTGTCCCACATCTGCTCGGCGGACACCTCACCGTAGTCTCCGAAGGGATGGTCCTTGATGAGGTCGTAGTTGAAGGCCGTCTGCTTCGCGCCGCCGCGTCCGGGTGCGCTCTGTGAGGTCCGAACGCCGTAGCCCGTCACCGTCGGCGGGCGAAAGTTGTAGCCTATAGCCGGTATGCCAGCCGCCCCCATGTTGCGGAGGCTCTTACAAAAATTGTCGATCTGCTCGTCGCGACCGGGCAGGCCCAGCTTGATCTTGTCCGTCCACTCCCAGGGCATGTTCTCGATGGCGAACAACCGGAGTCCAGCGCTCTCGACTCGCTGCCGAAACACCACCAACTCCAGGAACTCGAAGTAGCCGCTGTCTGACGGCATACAGGCATCCCCGCCGATGGCGTCGGTCGCCCCAAGCTGCGCGCCGAACGCCAGCTGCTCATCGTCCACCCCGCCCCTGATATCAAGCCCAAGTCGCATGTGGTTCGCCTTACTCCGTGGTAGTAATAATCGAGTCGAAGCCAGAGTATATCAGACGCACAACGAAGTCAGACCGGGTCCCAGGAATGCTGCGAGACTTTTGCCTGCGGCTCACAGCGCCGAAGCATACTCGCGGTACAGGTCACGCCACTCGTCCATGCTCAGTGTCTGTGCGCGGCGGGTCGGTGATATTCCGGCGTTCCTCAGCAGCGCCATCACCTCATCCGAGTCAACACCCAGGCCGTTCTTGAGGCTGTTGTGGATCTGCTTACGCGGCGCGCTGAACGCCGCCCTCACAAGTGTGAAGAACCTCTCCGCGCTGTCGAAAGCTACGGCAGGTTCGGCATACGTGTCGATGCGCACGACTGCCGACGTGACGTTCGGGGAAGGACGGAACGCCCTTGGAGCGACCGACGTAACGATGCGGGCTCTACCGTACACCTGAGTGGCGACGGAGAGAATGCCCATCTTGCCGGGACTCGCGGTCATCTCCAGTCCCACTTCCTTCTGGACCATGACCACCAGAGTCGTCGGCTTGTGGTGGTATTCCAAGAATCGACGGACTATAGGTGTCGCGGCGTAGTAAGGGAGATTGGCGACAACCTTGTATTCGGTCGCCGTTCCCACTAGCCCGTCGATGTCGACTGTCCGAGCGTCCCCTTCTATGATCTTGACGTTCTCGCATTCGGCGAATCTCTCGCGGAGACGGGGGATGAGGGCGTCGTCCAACTCGACGGCAAACAACCGACCTGCACGTTCCGCCAGGGCTTTGGTGAGGAAGCCGCGGCCGGGCCCGACTTCCAGGATCGTGTCGGTCGGCGAAATGTCGGCTGCTTCGACGATCTTCGAGCGGACGCGGCGGTCGACAAGGAAGTTCTGGCCCAGGGACTTCTTCGCCCTAGGAGGCGGCGTAGAAGGCGTGACAGAGGCCGAGGGCGTCTCGGCCTCGGCCGGTCCCGTCGCGTTCGGTCTGAGGGTTTGGTCGCGCACCTTCCTTCGATCTCCACTCGGGACGTGACGCCTGGAGCAGGCTCAAGCTAGGCACTCCCACGGCGCCCGGAACATCACTGCTTACCGCTGCTTCCTTCCGGACCTGACGGGGTTCACAGGCATCCGCCGCGTGGGACCCGGCTCTCAACACCCCCTGCCAGGGACAGAGGCCACGAGCTTCGACCTCGGGGAGGAATTCAGCCCCGCTATGGCGGATTGCGGGTTCAAGGCTCCGCCACTGCCCCGCCTAGCACGACCTACACTCAATGGTATCCCATGTGTGAGGAGCGCCGCTAGCGCTCCGACGGCCCGGACCAGGTCAATCGCATTTGGAGTCGGTAGGTACAACGCTAACCGTCACTCCGGCGAAGGCCGGAGTCCAGAGGGTGGGTTGGGGGGCTTTCCATAGGCTGGCTCTGAGTGAAATGCGATTGACCCGCGGCCCGGTCGGGGAGGCATCAGTTGATGTAGACCATGCCGAATCGTTACGGCGGGGGTTGACTGGCCTCGCGGAACCTACTTATGATTCAGCCATATCGTTTGGGTTGCTGCATTGAGTTTAGGGGAGTCCCCAGTAAGGTACGGCCATGGCAAGTCCAAGCAAAGTCAAGGAACCCCGCGTTTCCGCAGTCCCGACGACGGGCATCCCTCAGGATATCCTCGGGAAGGTAAACGCCGCGCAGCCAAACGAAATTATCAGCGACACCTATCCCTATCCGACCAAGCTGTCCAGGAAGAAATACGAACGCGACAAGGCCGAGCTGCAGGTCGAGCTGCTGAAGATGCAGAGGTGGGTCAGTGAGACCGGACAGCGGATCGTCATGCTGTTCGAGGGACGGGATGCTGCCGGCAAGGGCGGGACGATCAAGCGCTTCATGGAGCATCTCAATCCCCGAGGCGCGTCTCTGGTCGCACTGTCGGCTCCCTCCGACAGGGAGCGTGGACAATGGTACTTCCAGCGCTACGTGGAACACCTTCCCACCAGCGGGGAGATCGTGTTCTTCGACCGCTCGTGGTACAACAGGGCCGTGGTCGAGCCGGTGATGGGTTTCTGCACTCCCGCTGATACCCTGCGCTTTCTCCGTGACACAACGGTGTTCGAGGAGATGCTGATCAATGAAGGCTTGCAGGTGTTCAAGTTCTGGTTTTCGGTAAGCCGGGAAGAGCAGCTCCGGCGCGTCATGTCTCGGGCGCAGGACGGGCTCAAGCAGTGGAAGGTAAGCGATGTCGACGTTCGGTCGCTGCCCCTGTGGGACGAGTACACGGAGGCAAAGAAGTTGATGTTCGCTGCCACCGACACGAAGGCCTCACCCTGGGTCGTCGTGAAGTCGGACGATAAGAAGCGCGCCCGCCTCGCCTGTATGCGTTATGTCCTGCGCAGCCTGGAGTACGATCAAGACGTGCGCAAGCGCGTAGCCAAGCCCGATCCGAAGCTGATTGGCCCGGCGAAGAAGCTCTACGCCAAGGGCGAAATCTGGTAGAACCGGCTGGGCGCCCGACTATCGACGAAAGTACCGGCGACGACGCGCAGCCTGCCGACCTGGGATGGTGAAGCATGCCTCATAACTCAGCGGACGTGGTCGTCATTGGCGGAGGCGTCAACGGGACGAGCATCGCTATGCACCTGGCCCGGATGGGTGCCGGGAAGGTCCTGCTGTTGGAGAAGGGACACCTTGCCGGGGGCCCGACCGGAAGGTCGGGAGCAATGGTCCGCGAACACTACCTCCACCCAACGCTGGTCAAGATGGCCATGGAGGCCAGCGACATCTTCCACAATTTCAGCGACGCGGTGGGTGGTGATCCGAGGTTCATAGAGACGGGCAGGCTGCTGCTGTTCGACGAGAGCGACGAGGCGGCGGCACTCGCGAACGTTGAGATGAACCGCGAACTAGGAGTGAACATCCATTCCGTCACTCCGTCCGAGGTCGTGGATATCGTCCCGCAGGTGCAGACCGATGGGATTGTAGTCGGTGTATATGAGCCCAATTTCGGTCACGCAGACCCCATGGCCACGACCTACGCATTCGCCGAGCAAGCCCAAGAGCGCGGCGCAGAAATTCGGACGGGGTGCGCGGCCGAGGGCATAAAGGTCGTTGGCGGGCGTGTCGCAGGAGTCGAGACGGAGGATGGGCTGATAGAGACGGACGCCGTTGTGGTGGCGACCGGACCTTGGGCTAATCGTCTGGCAATACCCCTGGGAGAGGTGCTGCCGATTACGCCCATCAGGGTGCAGATGGTACACCTGCGGCGTCCGCCGTCCCTGGAGTCACTGACTACCATCGTAATCGACTACACGACCCGCGCGTATCTGAGGATGAACGCCGGCTTCAAGACCCTGCTTGGCGGAGAAGCGGAGGAAGACCTGAGCGAGGTCGTGAACCCGGACGCATTCGGCCTGAACGCCGACCATGACACCGTCACGAGATTCTGGGACCGGGCTAAGATGCGCATCCCCGAATTCGCAGCGGCAACGCCCATGGGTGGGTACGGATCGCTGTACGACCTGACCCCGGACGGCAACCCGATTCTGGACCGATCGGAGGCCGTTGACGGTCTATACTGGGCGGCCGGATTCAGCGGACACGGGTTCAAGCTGTCCCCCGTGGTGGGCCGGATGGTGGCCGAGTTCGTTCTGCACGGCGAGAGCAGAGACCACCCGATCCGGGACTTCCGCGCAAGCCGCTTCGAGGACGGGGACCCTCTGGGCGCCGAACATCCCTATGCCGGAATGAAGCACCAGTGATAGTGCAGCCCCGGACAATTCAACGCTAGCGGTAGACGGGCCTGTCGATCCGCTTACCTCGCCCTTGACAACGGCGGCCCGGATAAGTTGAGATTGTGACCGCTTGTTTTCCACCTCCACTGTCCAGAGTTGCCTAAGGCTATTCGTGTCGATAGGGAAATTAGCAACTACATCCTTGGGAGTACGGCGAAACACATGACAAAGAGAATCGCGTTCATGGGTGCGGGGGCAATCGGCGGCACACTGGCGGCCTATCTTTCGAGGGCAGGGCGTGACGTGACCGTCATCGACGCATGGCCCGCTCACATCGACAAGATAAAGTCGGACGGCCTGACAGTCACGACGATGGAGGGCACGTTCACTGCCAAGCCCGAGGCGATGCACATCGGCGAGTTGTCGGCGACGACCAACCGGTATGACGTGATCTTCGTCTCGGTCAAGTCCTACGACACTGCCTGGGTTACGACGCTCGTCGAGCCGCATCTTGCGCCGGGCGGGGTGATCGTTTCAGCGCAGAACGGCATCAACGAGGACATCATCGCCGGCATCGTGGGGTGGGATCGCGTCATCGGGTGCATAGTCACAATCGGTGCGACAACCGTCGGTCCGGGCCACGTCGAGCGTACCAGCAAAGAGAGAGGCAGGCGTTCCTTCGCGCTGGGCGACCCCACGAATGCGCACTCACCGCGTCTCGAAATGCTCAGGGAAATCTTGGAAGACTGCGGCGAGTCCGCGGTGACGACGAACCTCCTGGGCGAACGCTGGGCAAAAATAGTGACGAACAGCATGTCAAACTCCGTGTGCGGAATCACCGGCCAGACGTCGGCAGGCATGAGGTTGAACCCCGTGACCCGCGATCTCTCCATGCTGCTCGCCGCCGAAGTCGTTGCGGTCGGGACGGCGCACGGGGTGGCAATCGAGAAGATCGGTTCGGTACCTGCCCAGGACTTCGTCGCGGCGCGCACCGACCCGGCAGTACGAGCGGAGGTCGCGCGCAAGTTGGCCGAGGACGCCCACAAGATCGGCACCGGCCGCCCATCATTGGCGCAAGACATCGCCAAGGGACGCCGGACGGAAATCGACTACCTCAACGGCTACGTGATCCGGAAGGGCAAGGAAGCTGGCATCGCAACGCCCTTCAACGAAGCGATAGTTGAACTAACCGAAAAGGTAGAGTCGGGCGTGCTGGAACCCATGGTGGACAACATCTGGCTCGTCATGGACTATCCGCCGGAGTAGAGAAATCGTGGTCGCACGGAGGGGAACGTGAGCGCATACAAAGAGGCCAGAGACGCGGGATGTGAATACCTGCTCCGTCAACTCCATGACGACGGGAGTTTTGGAGATGGGACCGTAGGCGACTACTACAAGGTGCCCGCGGCCTTTCAGGTCTGTGGCGAGACGAACGCCGCGAACCGTCTTTGCGACTGGATTCGGAAGAAGGGCATGGGCGCGGACGGGGACTTCGGGCCACGCACCGACTTCACCTCCGACTACTTCTACGCCTATTTCAACATCTGGGTAATCCTCGGCGCTCAGCGACTTGGGCAGTTTGATCTCGTCCAGCGCGGCATGGACTTCCTTATGGACTTCTACGACGAGGAGAGCGGCGGCTTCTATTCGAGTCGCACCGAGCGAAGTCCTACGACCAAGCAGGACCTGTGGGTCGTGAGCGGCTGCGGGCAGGCGGCCCTATATTCGAGTCGGCTCGACGTGGCGAGAGGCGTGGGAAGGTGGATGCAGCGGATGATGGACGAGCAGCCGGACTACCCGGAGGTGATGTACACCGTCATGACGCCCGGCGGCGGCCTCGTGACCGAAGTAGACCCCGCTGATCCGATCCGGTACGTGCTGGTCAACGCCGAAGAAGGCGACCAGTACTTCTTCCATCCCGGCATCGCGGGTGGTTTTCTGGCCCGGCTCTACCAATCCACCGGCGATGCGCAGTGGCTGGAGCTCGCCAAGCGGTATATGCTCTTCGCCGAGACCGCGAACGACAACCTTTTCTGGCTGCTGCGAGCCGGAAAGGTCGGCTGGGCGGCATCGGTGCTCTATACCCTGACGGGGGAGCAGAAGTACGGCGACATGGCCGCCAAGGTGGGGGACAACGTCGTCAAGCAGCAGGCCCCGGACGGATCGTGGTCGTCGGTTGGATCGGAAAGCCCCAGCAACGACGCCACGGCCGAGATGGTCGTCTGGCTCGACGAGATCTATCAAGCGGTGGGGTAGGCCCCTCAGGCCGCGACGCTGTTCAGCGCCTCCTCCATCGATAGAGCGATATGGCGGTACTCGTCACGCACGGCCTTGCTGGTGAGCACGGTCGGCCTCGATACATCCCGATAGTCGGCCCGCATTTCGGTCCTGCCCAGGAAAGCCAGGTCGAGTTCACGCGCCAGCTCCTCGCCCGCTCCGGCGCCGAAGATGTCGCCCGAGAAGTTCTCGACGACGCCGAGAACGTCGACCCTCATCGTCTTTATCATGTTGATTGAGCGAGTCGCGTCCACCTTTGCCAACTCCTGCGGGGTGGTGACGACGACGAACCCGTCGATGGTCAGGGCCTGCATGATCGTGAGCGGCGCGTCCGAGGTGCCGGGCGGCAGGTCCATGATGAGGTAGTCCAGCGTGCCCCAGATGGTCGTTTGCAGGATCTGATTGATGGCGTTGTGGATCATGGGGCCTCGCCAGATGGTCGCCTCGTTCTCGTTCTGCTGGAAGAACCCCATCGACATGACGCTCACGCCGAACTGCTCCGGCGGGATCATGCGATTGGTCTCGCCGACCGTGGGCGGTTCCGTGACACGCAGGGCGCGGATCACGTTTGGGCAGTCGATATCAACGTCGAGGATGCCGACCTTCGCGCCCTGCTGGGCGAGCGTGACTGCGAGATTCACGGCTACCGTGGTCTTCCCCACGCCTCCCTTGCCGCTGTAGACGCCTATCTTGTGTTTGATCTCCGACAGGCTGTCGGCGATGGCCTTCTTCTGCTCGAACTGGCGCTTCATCCCCTCGATCCGGGCGCGCGCCTGGGCGGCCTGGTTAGCGTCGGGGGGCCCGCCGCCGTGGCTATGCCCTTGGTGGGATTGCGTCATGAGGAAAAGCTCCCGTCTCTGACAGTCGTAGAGACGCCATGTATGGCGTCCCTACAGATTCAGTCTACCGCTTGGCTATTCGTGAAAGGGGTCAGTCGAGGCCGAGTTGGAGCTTGCCGTCCTCGGTGATGAGGTCGGGACTCCAGGGAGGGTCGAATACCATCTCGACGTTGACGTCCTCGACCGAGTCGATCTCGGCGATGCGCCACTCGGCTTGCTGGGCGATGTATGGCCCCATGCCGCAGCCGGGAAAGGTGAGGGTCATCTTCACGTCGACCGTCCCGTCCTCGACCGCGCAGTCGTACACCAAGCCCAGATCGACGACGTTCACCGGGATTTCAGGGTCGTACACGTCCTTCAGCGCCTCTATGATTTCCTCTTTGGTAAGTGTCGCAGCCGCTTCGGCCATCTTCTTTCTCCTCACCGCCGCAATTGGGCGTATCGAGTCCATTGTAGTGTGACGTTCAATATCCCGTCAAATGATATAGCAGTTGCGGGAGCTTGTACCAGCCTAGTCGGTAGTTTCGGTAAGAGGGCTGGCCTTACTCCCAAACTCCTCTGGATTCCGGCCTTCGCCGGAATGAGCCGGAGGCGGAACACGCCGTGTCGTTGGTAGCGCCGGTGAGATCCTGCTCACTCTCGCTGATGCGCAACATGAGCTTGCCGCCCGCCTCCCAGGGTTGCGAGCACACGCCCCACGTCAGCGTCGCACTGTCGTCGTTCGCCGCTTGGGATGCATCGTCGATCTTCAGGCGCAGGGCGACGATCGCCGTCACGAGGACGCCGCCGATCCCCAACAGCCGCATTCTGTATTTCGAGATGTGTTCACGCATCAATCGTCACATTGGAGATGGCCTGCCGCGCCGCCGCATGACGAGGAGGAGGACGGCGCCCAAGACCAACACTGCGGCGGCGTTCCGCGCGACCAGTTGGAGCGGTACGGAAACGCTGAAGTCGGATCCCAACCACCCCGGCGACGTGACGGGTTCTTGAGGAGCATACGACTCCGCTTCGTCGTTATAACTGTAAATGTTGGCTCCCCTCCACTCGGTCCTGACGACTCCCACGGCGTCTACCGGAATGCCAAGCAGTGGCAGGAGCGTCGGAAGCGCGTCGGCTACCCGCTGGGCATCCGTCGTCCATACCCCAATAGTTTCCCGTATATCTGAACTGACGACTCCAACATCATCTTCTCTCGCCGGCCTCAGGGTACTCAAGGGCCACACGGTAGGGGGGTATGACAATCTGCCATTGGTATCCACCTCCGCGCCGGTGATGCCGATGGTGTTGCCGCGCGATAGGGCGAATCGGTCCAAGATATCCGCCCATTGCGCCATTTCCACAGGACCATACTTCACGGGAATTATTAGGGGCTTATAACCAATCTTACACAAAATCAGCTACGTAATTGGTTGTAATTAGAACTCTCGTTTGTGTATAATAGTTCCTAAACAGGAACGACCAAACGGGGGTTTTATATGTGGAGCGGACCCGGTAAATCATATCGCAAGGGTATCACACTCATTGACGCGATTCGGAAGTTCAGCGACGAGGCTGACGCCGAAGCATGGTTCATCGAACAGCGTTGGCCGGACGGCATAAAGTGTCCTCGGTGTGATAGCGACTCGATCCACCCGCGAAAGAATCGCAAGCCTATGCCGTTTCTCTGCCGCGACTGTAGGCGGGATTTCAGCGTCAAGACCGATACGGTCATGCAGGGTTCCAATCTACCGCTCAGCAAGTGGGCAATAGCCTTCTACCTCTACTCGACGAACCTCAAGGGCGTGTCCAGCATGAAGCTCCACCGCGACCTCGGCATCAGCCAGAAGTCGGCCTGGCACATGGCGCACCGACTCCGCGAGGCGTGGGACATCGGCACGGGCAAGTTCGCCGGCCCGGTCGAAGTGGACGAGCACTACGTCGGCGGGAAGGAACGGAACAAGCATGAAGCGGACAAGCTGAACGCCGGTCGCGGGCCAGTCGGCAAGACGGCTGTTGTCGGCATGAAGGACCGAGAGACGAACCAGGTCACGGCTAAAGTGGTCGAGGCGACGGACAAGCCGACGCTCCAGGGGTTCGTCTATGAACGCACGGAACCTAACGCTCAGGTCTACACAGACGAGGCAAGGGCCTACGTCGGCATCCGCCGCCCGCATGAGGCCGTCAGGCACAGCGTCAAAGAGTTCGTCCGGGGCATGGCACACACGAATGGGATGGAATCGTTCTGGTCGATGCTTCAGCGCGGCTACATAGGCGTCTATCACAAGATGAGCGCCAAACACCTGCACCGCTATGTCACCGAGTTCTCCGGTCGCCACAACAGCCGCCCGCTGGACACCAACGCACAGATGGCGAAGATGGTGCGCGGGACGGTCGGTAAGCGACTGCGGTACATCGACCTTGCCGGGCCGGGGAACACGCGCCATCCGACGATGCTATAACGGCGACTCGACACCGCGAGACCAGCGACACCTTCCTAATAGTGCTCGGCGATGTCTGATGCCTGTTCGCCTATGTTGTCCAAGTTTCGTCTAATGCCAGGAACCCGTAAACACTCGCGGCATAGGTTCCTACGAATGACCTCCACTGAGTCCTCTATGCCCTCGATGCGCTTATCGAGTGTCGGGGACCTGAGCGTGTCATGTGTCATGTCGAAATCTCGGGTGGTCATGTCTTCTCCTCACTTGAGACTGTTGCTCCGCGTCCGGCCCATTGTTGCGTGAGGGCTCGCATCGAGTTCGCGGACTAGGGCAATCTCATCCGCTGTCGGGCGATATTGTTGGGTCTCCAGTATGGCGGTCCCGACTCCGATGCTGCGAGCCTGCACGTGCATAAGGTTCTTTCTGTGGCCGGGGCTCTCCATCCACGCTTTCACGAGACCTTCTGCTATAGCCTGTGAATTGTCGTAGAAGGTGACGAGCTGGTAGACGGCCTGACCTCTTCGACCAGTCCACTTAGTGATTCGGGGATGCCTAGCGATATTCTCACTCACTCCGTAGCTGATTGAGCCGTCCATCTGTATAACACGGCATTCGTAGCCCGCACGGGTGGCACGGTCTGTCGGCCCCATCCCTAGGACGGTATGCCCGTATCCGTACTGGATCATCTGCTCGCTGTGCGACCTCGCAAAGTCGGAGATCGAAACGTCGTGTACCAGTTCCACTAGGCCGTCCGCCCTGCGTTCCTCGTTCGTATAGTGAACGACCCATTGTTCAATCGTCGCCTCATCTAATTGTGCGTCGTTCGGATACCTTATGATGATGGGCGTGGGAACGGGCGTGGCAGCCAGGCTTTCAGCCATACTGTCTAGGAAGGAATCCGCTTCCCCGAGGAGCTTGTTTGCCTCTGTGGGTATCTCTTCCGGTGTCTGTATGAATGTGCTGAGGTCCGCAACGCCGACCAACAAGGCTGCCAGAAGAGTCAGCGCGATGCCCATCAAGACGAGTAGTTTGAAGGTACGCCAGCCGAACCACACGACTGCAATCAGCAGACTGGCCACCGGCCCGATGATGCGTGAACGCCTCCACCTCCGCCTCCGTCTTTTCGGGCGCTTCAAGCGGGCAGTTCGTTCTTGCGGTTCCTTTGATAACTTCCACTTCGGAGAGCCGCCTTTGCGTGCAGGCTATACAGGTGCAATCCCCAGGATGATTGGCGGGTTTCCAGTCGTCCGACCGCCTAGACACCTCGACGTGGCCGCGCAGCAACCAAGATAGTATTCATGGCGCCTCCTTCAGGCAAGGATGGTGGTACTCCCAGATTCCCCACCTAGATTGAGGGATACCTCGTTGGAGCCCGCCGTGAAGCGGGCTATGATGGTTGTTGGACAGACAAAGCCATCACCAACGAGGTGCGCCTATTATGAAGCAAGGAGTTCTGCCGTTCCAGTATCAACAGGAGAACGGTTCCCCCGGTATGACCGCGCTGTCCGGCCTGATGACGTACTTGGAGCTGCTACACGTGTCCGGGTTGAAGTCATCGGTAGAACGTTGCGTGGGGCTGCGGAGAGGCGGTCAGGGTTGGACGGACAGCCAGATAGTTAGCTCTCTGATACTGCTGAACCTGGCAGGCGGCGAGTCGGTGTCCGATCTGGACGTTCTGGACAAGGACGAAGGGTTCGGCAGGATGCTTCGAGAGATGGAGACCCACGAGATGGGTCGCAGAGAGCGCAGAGCGTTGGAACACAGATGGCGTGTGGGGCGTCGGCGGAGCGTGCCGTCGGAGTCCGCGGTGTTCCGGTACTTGGCGGGATTCAATGACGCCGACGAGGAGGCGAAGCGGGAAGCTCACCGAGCATTCATCCCTGCACCCAGCGAAGCGCTGAGGGGACTGGGGAAGGTGAACGCTGACCTGGTGGGCTTCATACAGAGCCGTTCGCCTCACACCGAGGCCACTCTGGACATGGATGCCACACTGGTCGAGACGCACAAGCAGGAGGCACTCTACAGCTACAAGAAGTACAGAGCATACCAGCCCCTGACGACCTACTGGGCAGAGGCCGAGTTGATCGTGCATTCGGAGTTTCGGGACGGCAACGTACCTGCGGGGTATCAGCAGTTACGAGTGTTGAGCGAAGCGTTGGGGCATCTACCTGCCGGTGTGGGGAGGGTGATGCTGCGGTCTGACACGGCGGGGTATCAGCAGGAGTTACTGCGGTACTGCGCCGAAGGCAGGGACGAGCGTTTCGGGGTGATCGAGTTTGCGGTGGGGGTTGACGTGACGGCGGAGTTCCGCCGTGCGGTGTCTGAGGTTGCTGAGGAAGAGTGGCATACGCTGTACCGCAAGGTTGGCGAGCACCGGGTGGACACGGGTCAGCAGTGGGCTGAGGTGAACTTCGTGCCCAACTGGATAGGGCACTCCAAGAACAGCCCTGAGTATCGGTTCATAGCTACCAGGGAGCGGTTGATCGAACAGCCACTACCGGGAATGGAGGAGCAGATGGAGCTTCCGTTCCCCGCGATGGAACTGTCCAACAGAGGCTGGTACAAGGTCTTCGGAGTAGTGACGAACCGAGAGCTTGCTGGGGACGAGTTGATCCGGTGGTTCAGGCAGAGATGCGGTAAGGGCGAGGAAGTCCACAGCGTTCTGAAGAGTGACTTGGCTGCGGGCCGGATGCCGTCGAGGCTGTTCGGCGCCAACGCCGCATGGTGGGCCATATCGGTGCTGGCCTTCAACCTAAACTCTGCCATGAAGCGACTGGTGTTGGGCGGACAGTGGGTAGCCAAGCGTCTGAAGGCGGTGCGCTTCGCCCTGATCGCCCTACCGGGCCGTGTGATGCGTCACGCCAGGAGGTTGATCATCCGTCTTGCCCGTGGCCATCCCTCATACGAATTGCTGCTCAGGGCGCGGCGGAGGATATTGGCGCTGGCTGCCGAGCCGTATCGAGCATAGGCGTCCTGCATGGAGTATCGGTCTGCAGGCGACTCAGCCGAGTTGCCAGGCTGGGCCATGCCTTCTTCGGCCTGAGAACAGCCATAATTGGCGGGCGAGCGCTGTCAATATCCTCAAACACGTCGCCCGAGACCCCATCTACGGCCCGATCTGACCATAGGTGATCCGAGTCGACACCGAACACGTGCTGTAAGCCCTCAAAGACCACCCCAACAATTTTAGGCGGGGGATTTGGGTACTCGCTACAGATACGCAACACCCTCAAAAGCCGCCCGAAAGAGGCACAAGGCCACCCCCGTTGGCTTCAAGGATGTTTGGGACTGTAGCGAGTCCGGCGGGAACCTTATCATCACGCGGTGTGTAGCATCGTAACTTAATTCTACGACAAGCTACGTGGCAAACAGGAACTACCCTGTGTTAGTGTGAGGGTGGAATATGGGAGGAAAAGTGATGCCGAAACGCAAGCGCCCTATCGGTCGCCCACCGCGGTCAATGCCGCCGCGGATCGACGCCTCGCCGGAGCAGATCGCCCGCGTCGTACTGAACGTCAAGCCGCCGGAGAAGTGGCGGTACATGGAGAAGAAGAGGGGTTAAACTGCTTGGAAAAGCAGACGGGGACGGGATCGCCTAAGAACGACGAGTATCACTCCAGCCACCATGAAGGGGACAATAGGCACCATATTTTTGCCGACTGCTATCACGGCAGGAGGCTTGACTGCAAATGTCCCCTACCTCTCTGTTCTGAGTGCAGCCGGAAATCGGGCCGCTGTTAGCATCGCAGCTGCCCGTAGTCTACGTGCCGGATCTATAGCTGGTTTTGTGTAGGATTGGTTATAAGCCCCCTTTGAAAACCTCCTCTAACAGAGCGCTATCCAGGATCTGCACAAATGACATTCGTACGAATCAGCCTCTTCTGCATGGACACGTTTAACGAGTTCTTCGACAAGAACTGTCCCTACATCGCGGGAGCAATCGCGTTCTACACGCTAATTGCAATTTTCCCGCTTCTCTTGGCGATTATCTCGGTGCTGGGATACCTGAGTCCAGCCACTGCCGACGAGCAGCAAGAACTGGCAATGCGCACAGCCGACATCATTCCGGTGTCGAGCGACTTCATTGGGGAGACGGTTTCGAGTGTCGTCGAGTCAAGAGTCGTTACGGGCATCGCAGGCATCTTCGGCCTCCTCTGGGCCGCAACTGTGGTTTTCGGGGCGATACGCAAGGGAATCAACGCCGCATGGGGCATTACGAAGCCGCGACCGTTCCTCAAGGAACGCCTGATCGATTTCGCGCTCGTCATCGGGGCCGGAATACTCCTGCTCATCGTCCTGCTAAGCTCTCCAACCCTCGGCATCGTCCGCGAGGCTTCGGGCCTCTTGTCGCCGGAATCCGAATATTTCACCCACGCAGTGTGGAACGTCATCGCGCGTCTCATTCTCCCCGCCCTGGCGTTCGTCACATTCCTCGTCCTGTACAGGTTCCTCCCAAACACATCGGTGAAGCTGAGTCACGTGTGGGCAGGGGCACTGCTCGCCTCCCTCGCGTTCGACGCCGCTAACTTGGCCTTCGTGTGGTACGTTCAAAACTATGGACACTACAACCTGCTCTACGGCTCGGTTGGAACAATACTCGCGACGTTGACCTGGGTGTACCTGTCCGCCATCATTTTGCTTTTGGGGGCCTTGGTCACTTCCCGGTACAGCGCGTATGTGGAAAGCCTTCCTGAACATCAACACAGTCTCAAGGTCATCTGGTCCGGTTTTTCGCGCGTCCGACTCAGGGTCGTCGATACCTATGCGCGCTAGCACGCTGACCCGCACTGCGCTTTCGATACTCGCCGCCCTCTCCGTGTTCGTCGCGGTCGCGTGCGGCGACGATCCCCCGCCGGAACCGAGCCCAACACCGCTACCTACGTACACACCCGTTCCGCCGACGCCCACCGCTTCGCCTGAATCCGAGACGACTTCAAAAGCCACGGCGGACGTAACGAAGAACCCAATCGCCGGCGCATTGCCGTCGCTGGCGGATGTGGTCGAGGAGATCGAACCCTGGGTCGTCTCCGTAACGACGGAGCGGTTCGTTCGTGGGTTCTTCTCTACGTTCAGGGACGAGGGCGCCGGATCGGGATTTATCGTCAGGCCGGACGGGTACATCGTCACGAACGAGCATGTCATCAGGGGAGCGCAAGAGCTTCAGGCGCACCTGCCGAACGGCGAGACCTACCCGGCTACGGTCGTCGGAAAGGACATCGTAACCGATATCGCGATTCTCAAGATAGACGCCGACGGGCTGCCCTACGCAACACTGTCCGATACGAGCGACATCCGCGTTGGGGACTGGGTAATGACGCTCGGAAATGCCCTGGACATGAAGGGTGGTCCAACCGCCACGCTGGGGATCGTGAGCGGTCTCGGAAGGTCGATCAAGACCGAGCAAGGCCAGCAGTTCTTCAACTTGATCCAGACCGACGCGACCATCAATACCGGCAACAGCGGCGGGCCGCTCGTCGACATGAACGGCACGGTCATCGGGATAAACCAAGCCGTTCTTGCCGAGGCGCGATTCGGGTTCGCCATCAACGCGGCGGTGGCAGGGCCGGTCATCGATAGTCTGATCGAAGACGGCATGGTGTCGCGCGTCGAGATCGGCATCAAGGGCGACGACGTCACTCCCTCTATTGCCCGTTCGTTCAATCTGTCGGTGACGGAGGGCGTTGTCGTTACCGCTATCGCCACGGACGGCCCGGCATACGTCGCAGGCCTCAGAGTCGGGCACATCATCACGAAGCTCGACGACATCCCAACGCCCGACCTCGCCACATTCCTGCCCCGACTTTGGGCATACAAGCCCGGTGACGAGATCGTAATCGAGTACGTGGATGACAACTCCACGAAGGTCACGAAAGTAACCGTGGAGAGCGATCTGGCCCAACGGTAGGGTTCTATCGCGAATTGCCTACTAGTGGTTCAACACCATAGAATTGAAGGGTTACGAGACTATGACTTGGTAGGGGCGGGTTTGAAACCCGCCCTGTCGTGTACAACGCGAATCCAACCCCCAATTACTACCCGTCATTTCAAAGATTTCGCTCCACTAGGTACTGCGTAGAACTCACACTGTGATTGCTCAGGCTGCCGGACGTAACTGTTCAGAGTCGGTTAGAAATGTAGGAATTGTTCTTCTACTGTCATTCTGAGGAGCGTAGCGACGAAGAATCCACGATCTCTCCTCCCAATCCCTAGACTTGACAAATAAGAACTTATGTACAATACTACATGTGGGTGACTTGCCGCCGAACGATGCGACAGCCCCAAGAGTTACGAAATGTTACGGAATGTTACAAGAACAAGAGAATTCCTCGGATGGGCAGCCACTTGTGGACTCCCCACCGGACCACAACCAACCTCCCCGTAACTTTACAATAACAAGAAAATGCAACACATTTAAGAAATCTCGGCCATAGGCGGGCGTTCCCACTTCCCTGGTGGTTCAACTTCCTGGTATTGAAGGGTAACGGGACTATAACTTGGTAGTACAGACAGGGCGGGTTTCAAACCCGCCCTGTCTGTACCACACGAACCCAACCCTCAATTACTACCCGACATTTCAAAGATTTCGTCTACTTAGTACTGCGTAGAACTTATACTGTGATTGCTCAGGCTACCGGGCAGGGCAATCGCATATAGAGTTGGCAGGTTCACCGTCAATCGTCACTCCGGCGAAGGAACGTCACCCCGTATCCCGATACGGGGCCGGAGTCCAGAGGGGTGGGTTGAGAGACTCTCGCAAGGCTGACTCTGAGTGAAATACGATTGTCCTGGCAACTGGCCGATTCCGCTCGACACCTCTGGGCTAATCGGATATATTCTTACGCTTAGAACTTCGGATGCATCTACCATTGATCTATGCGCCCGTTTGAAGTTGAAGCTTCTATAGATTGAAAACAGCGCCTTCAGGAAGTTCGTTAACCGACTGCGATTGGAGACTTTGATCATGCAACCAGCAAGAAGGTCGACCGCCCTTGCCGACCAACTGATCCCACGATCGAGCGCCGCGCTTACCAACGCGGTGATCGACGCCGTTCTCATCGTCGGATTCGCCGCGCTCACCGGGCTTTCCGCCAAAATAGCCATATACCTCAATCCCGCGGTGCCCATTACCGGCCAGACCTTTGCGGTGCTTCTGGCCGGGGCCGTACTGGGCAGCAAGCGTGGCGCAGGCAGTATGCTTGTCTACCTGGCCACAGGAATAGCAGGGGTGCCGGTATTCGCTCCCGAAGGGGCGATTCCTCATGCCAGTATCGGGTACTTGATTGGGTATCCTGTCGCGGCATTCATCGTCGGGTGGGTCGTCGAGAGGGGTTGGGGAAGAAATCCTCTGAAGCTGGCCCTCGCTATGCTCATGGGTGAGGTAGCGATCTATGGATTCGGGCTTCCCTGGCTCGCCTTCTATATACCGGATACGGAGCTGGTGGACCGTACGAGACTCGCCGTAGTCTATGACTGGGGGCTGGAAGACTTCATCATTGGCGACACGATCAAGCTGATTATGGCAGCGGTCGGTGTGCCACTCGCATGGGAGGGAATTCGCAGGCTCAAGGGGCAGGAACAGTCAGAATAGGAGGCTATTATCGAATTGCGTAGATGACCTTAAGATAGCCACACAGATGATATACCTGAGACGCCCGCACGGGCGTCTCTTTCGTTTAGGCAGACACAAAAAATTCGTAATCGTTTCGTCACACATCCGTTAGGGCGGGTTAAGCTTGTTATCGGATACTTGAGATACCACCCCTTGGAACGTGTCCCCGGATGAGACCACTGGTCATCGGAACAATGTCGTTGCCCCTTTTCTTGCTGGCGTGCATACTCGCGTGTGGCACGGAAGTGCCGACGGTCGTGCCCACCGCGACGCCGACTACGATGCCAACCGTGGTTCCCACCGCCACTCCGACTTCAACGGTGTCCATTCAGACAAAAGTAGATGTCGAGTCAGACGAGCCGACCGCTCCCGAGTTTGCCGGTATCTCCGGCTGGATCAATTCCGAACCGCTCAGTATGGCCGACCTGAGGGGGAAGGTCGTTCTCATCGACTTCTGGACCTACACGTGCATCAACTGCATCAGGACATTCACACATCTCAAGGAGTGGCACGCCAAGTACGCCGACAAGGGACTGGTCGTCGTAGGCGTACACTCCCCGGAATTCCTCTTCGAGGCTGTGCGATCAAACGTGGAGCAGGCGGTCTCCGACTTCGGCATCGAGTACCCGGTGGCGCAGGACAATCTGTTGAATACGTGGCAGGTCTTTGGGAACCGGAGTTGGCCGGGCAAGTACCTCGTGGACAAGAGCGGGGTCATCCGCTACCGGCACTTTGGAGAGGGGCAGTACGCCGAGACCGAGAGGTGGATTCGTAAACTCCTGGTCGAGACGGGGGTATCGCTCAACGACGTTCCCGAAAATTCGGCGGCTGACGGCCCGGTCTATCCCGGTCTACAGAGTTCTTCCAGCATCGAGGAGGAGGTGACGAGAGAGTTATTCGCCAGTTCCATCAGGAACCGCATCGCATATCAAAACGGAGGTGAGAAGCACGCGTACATTGGGAATCCCGAATACTTTAGTGTGTCGGCTGAGGTAGTGACCTTCACCGACCCGGGCGACCACCAAAACCACTACATGTATCTACAAGGAATCTGGGTAAACGGCCAGGAGAGTCTGAAGCATGCAAGAGAGACGTCCGGCTACGAGGACTATGTCACGTTCAACTTCTACTCGAACGAGGTGAATGCAGTTTTCGGCATGAAGGACTCGGAGTACATAGCCCGCGTTACGCTATCCGACCAACCGCTTACCCGCTCTCAGGCCGGGGACGACATCCGGTTCGATGCTGAAGGGCACAGCTATATCGTCGTAGACAAGGCCCGCATGTTCAACATAGTCCGGCTCGACGAGTTCGGGACTCACGAGCTCAAGATCAGCTCCAACTCCTCTGATTTCGAACTGTTCACGTTCAGCTTTGGACACTACCAGCGGACTCCGAGGGAACTGGTTGGCATAACGGATTGGATCAACATTGCCCCACTGGCCCTGAGCGACCTGCGGGGGAAGGTCGTCCTCGTTGTGTTCTTTTCGGCTGCTTGTGACGACTGCATCCAGAATCAACCATTTATCGAGTCCTGGCTACGCAAATACGAAACTCACTTGCTACGAGTTGTTGGTGTCCACTCGCCTCAGTTCGCATTCGAGAAACGGCTCAATGTCGTCATCCCGTCTCTGGAAGTCCAGGGTATCAAGCATCCGGTCGGCATAGACCAAGTGTCAGCTACTGCGCGCGCGTTCCGAAATCCTACCGTGCCCGGCATGTATCTGCTGGACAAGGACGGGTTCATCCGCCACACGAGGTTCGGACCTGGCGGATACACACTGATGGAACAGGAGATCAGGCACTGGCTGGAGGACGCGGGCGCGGACGTGTCGGGCATCCCGTTCAAAACTCAAAAGGAACTCGAACCCGACCCTCGCACGTTCGAGTTGGACGACGAAATACGGCGGACTAGGGATATCTTCTTGGGCGCATCCCTGAACGACCCGGAAGGGCCTGACCCATTCTTCCAACAGCCGGGATACTACCAACAGACAGGCGAGTCGGTAACCTACCAAGACCCCGGTGATCACGAGAACCACTACGTCTATCTTCACGGGTTATGGCGAAGCGACGAGGAGAGCATCGTCCATTCGAGGGACACGAAGGAATACGAGGACTACGTGGCGTTCAAGTTGGTCGGGAAGAGGGCGGCCGCCGTCCTTTCCAATGGGGACTCCGAAAGCCGGCGGGTGCGCGTCACAATGGACGACGCCCCCGTGCCGCAGGAAGTGGCCGGAGAGGACGTACTGTATGATACCGACGGAATGAGCTACGTGCCGGTCGACCATCCCCGCGTGTACCACCTAATCGACCTGCCCGACTACGCAAGCCATGACCTGAAGCTGTGGTCGAATTCCGCCGGGCTGGAAGTCTACACAATCACCTTCGAGGCAAATGCATTCGAGCCGGAACCGTTTTAGCAATCGAGGCCCCCACAACCCGCAGTGCGTCATCATCGCGCTGCGACAAGACACTCAGGAGTTACCATGACTATCCTACGAAACCTCTTATCGATCACAGCGCTTGCCCTCGCTCTTGCATTCGTGTTGGCCGCATGCAGTGGCAGCAACGGCACGGAACAGCCGGATGAACCGACGGCGACGCCCAGGGCGACTGCGACCCCCTCCGCAGCCAGCGTGGATACCGATAAGGCTCCCCCTCCGCCAACGCCGGTCCCTGATCCGACAGCGACCCCTACCCCTGATCCGCAAGCGGGACCGCAGGGACAAGAAGGCCTGCTTGCACCCGACCTGGTGGGCATCAGTTCCTTCATAAACACCGAGCCGTTCACACTGGAGGAACTGCGCGGCGACAAGGTCGTCCTCATCGACTTCTGGACATATACCTGCGTCAACTGCGTACGCACGTTGCCGTTTATAAAGGAGTGGCACGACAAGTACAAGGACGCAGGTCTCGTGATCGTCGGCGTTCACGCGCCGGAGTTCGAATTCGAGAAGCTCGAAGCGAACGTCAAGATGGCCGTGGAGGAATGGGGCATCGAGTACCCGGTCGTCCTCGACAACGACCACGACACGTGGACCGCCTTCCTCAACCGGTCGTGGCCAGCCAAGTACCTCATCGACAAGGACGGGGTGATCCGCTACACGCACTTCGGCGAGGGTGAATACACCGAAACGGAAGACGAGATACGCGCGGTCTTGGCCGAGCTTGATGGAGACGTGGCAAGCATAGAACACAGCAACATTGAGGACGCCGACTTCCACCTCGACGCGCTTGCGGAAGACCCCCTGGAAGGGCTCACCCGCGAGCTCTACGCCGGCGTGGAACGCAATTACGGCGCGCTTCAGTACGGCGGCTCCCCGTATATCCTCCACGAGGAGTACTACCAGGGTCTCGGTCGAGTGGTCGAGTACGAAGACACGGAAGAGGAACACTACAACCAGTTCATCTACCTGCAGGGCTCGTGGATCAACGAGTTGGAGCACCTCCGACACGCGCGAGTCACAGAAGACTACGAAGACTACATTTTCGTCAACTTCAAGGCGGCGGAAGTCAACGTCGTGCTGACCTTCGGCGACAGCGGCGAACCGTACGACGTGAGAGTGTTGGTGAACGACGAGCCGGTGAAGGATGAGCAGGCGGGCCTAGATGTCCAGTGGGACGACGAGGGCAACAGCTTCATTACGGTTGACGAGCCTCGTATGTACCGAGTCATCCAACTCGACGACTTCGAGGGCCACGAGCTCAAGCTCAGCTCGAACTCCGACCAGTTTAGGGTATTCGCGTATACGTTCGGAGCGTACGTCGAGGCTCAGCCGCTTCCATAAAAGCGGGGGTAGGTCCATTTGGCGAACGGTCCAACCGACGGCCCGGCCGTGATAGCTAGCTATGCGATCACTGCCGGGCCGATTTGCGTCTCGCACGAATTCTCGGTAGTCTGAAAGAAATTCGTGGCACGGAGCAACTCGGCACTTTGAACGTCATCCTCCTCGGGGCGGGTCGCGGTGAACGGCTCATGCCCCTCACCGCGTCGCAGCCCAAGTGCTTTACCGAAGTGGCGGGATCCAGAATTCTCGATTGGACGCTGCGTGCGTTCCAAGAGAACGGGTTGGATGAGTTCGTGTTCGTCGGCGGGTATCTCATTGACGTAGTGCAGGACGCCTACCCCGACTTCGCCTTCGCGGAAAACCGCGCCTGGCCAACGACCAACATCCTCGCCTCTCTCGTCTGCGCCCGGGAGCACATGGCTGACGGATTCTACGCGACCTACACCGACACGTTGTATCTCAAAGATGCGGTAAAGAGTCTTCACGACTCCCCGCACGACATCACTCTCGTCATGGACACTCGCTGGCGCGAGAGGTACGTGTTCCGCAGCATGCACCCGGAGTCGGACGCCGAGAAGATGATCGTGGACGGCGACCGCGTGGTGCAGCTTTCGCGGACGATCGAGCCACACGAGGCCTCCGGGGAGTATACCGGCGTTATCAAGATGACGGCTAAGGGCGCTTCTCAGTTCCTGGACTTCCACGACGACCTCCACGCCACGCTAGGAGATGAGCAGATCATCGCCGACGGCAGACCCTTCCGCATGGCCTACGTGATTCACCTGCTCGACCGCATGATCCGAGCGGGCATTCCGGTACACTGCGTCGCAGTGCCGGGTGACTACCACGAGATCGACACCATACAGGACTTCCACCTTGCCACCGCCGACTGGATGCGGTTCGCGACCTGACTTTTTCGTATAAGTCAGACAACTGGGATAGCAAACATACGATGTCATGCCAGGATGCTGAATGAAGAAGAGCCTGTTCACGACCACCGTCGTCGGCTCGATGCCACGTCCTCAATACGTGCGAGACCTGATCGAAGAGCAGGTCGATGGCGGCATGTCTTCATCCGACTTTCGGCGCATGATGGACTCCGCCATTCCCTACGTGGCGCAGATGCAGGAGCACGCCGGAATCGAAGTGATCTCCGACGGCGAATGGCGGCGAAAGTCGTACATCGGAGTAATAGCGGATATATGCAGCGGCTTCGAGCTATCCATCAAAGAGGTGCAAGGACAGCGTCAGACCTGGCACGTAGTCACGTCGGAGTTGGAGATCGTAAATCCGGGTCTTCTTGCAAAAGAGGCCGCCTTTCTCAAGCGGCACACAAACCGGGAAGTCAAAGTAGCCATACCGTCGCCATACCTCATAGGCGAAAGGATGTGGGACCCCGAACTGTCGAGGGCCGCGTACCCCACCCGGCGGGAATTCGCGGAGGCGCTCGTACACGTCCTGCGGCAAGAGTTGATAGCCCTCCGTGACGAAGGTGTCGCGGTCGCCCAGCTCGACGACCCCCATCTCTGTCTGTTCGTCGACCCGAAGGTGCGATCGGAGTACGACGATCCCCAAGCCGAGATGGCCCACTGCGTCGACCTGATAAACCGGGTCGTCGATGGAGTGGACGGGGTCCGGTTGGCCGTCCACCTCTGCCGCCGGAACAAAGGACGCGCCGGATGGGTGGGAGAAGGCGGGTACGAACCGATTCTGCCCGCTCTGTCCGACCTGCAGGTCGACATTCTCATGCTGGAGTTCGCCATACCGGCGGCCGGCGATTTCGCCGTCCTGCGAGACCTGCCCGAACGATTCGACATAGGTCTCGGCTGCGTCGATTGCCGCAGCAGCCATATCGACACACCGGACGAGATCGCCGACCGCGTCCGGCGGGCCGTCCAATACGCCGCGTCGGAACGAATACTGCTGCATCCCGACTGCGGTTTCGCGCCGGGGAGCGCGGCCGACATCCCGCTCGACGAGGCGTACTTGAAACTCAGGAACGAGGCGCTGGCGGCGGAAATGCTCAGGAATGAATATCGCTAGCAACGCTCGCGACCCGGGGAACACACGTGGAGTCGGCCAAGCGGGTTACCAAATTACAGAATCGGACTCAATTAAGAGGAGAACCAATTGCGTCAGCTACGAGAAAACCGGATCAAGCGAAAGCTCGAACGAGGTGAGATCGTCAACGTCATCGAAGGGTTCCACACGGCTGAGATCGTCGACTTCCTCGGCCCTCTGGGGTTCGATGGTGTTTGGGTGGAGACGGAGCATGGCGCAATCGACTTCCGGGAGATCCAGAACATCACACGGTCGTGCGACCTGTGGGGAATGACTTCCCTGATCCGCGTCAACCGAGTCGACTACGGACTCATATATCGTACGCTCGACCAGGGCGCACAGGGCGTAATCGTCCCGCACGTCGATACGGCGGAGCAGGCCCGGGAGGTCGTCCGCGCCGCAAGGTACGCGCCATTCGGCGCACGAGGTATGTACGAGAGCCGGCAGGCATATGGGCTCGATTCCGAACAGTACTTCCGGTCCGCAAACCGAGAGACGCTCATAGTCGTGATGATCGAGGACATCCAGGCAATCGAGAACCTGCCGGAGATTCTCGCCGTTGACCACATCGACGTGTTCTTCGTCGCGCCAAGCGACCTCGCCCAGAGCATGGGACTGATCGGCCGGATCGACCACCCTAAGGTCAAGCAGACAATCTCCGATGCCGTAGAGCGCATCTCCGACTCCGGGCGCACTGCCGGGGCCATCGCATGGGCTTCGACGGCGGAGGAAGTGGTAGAGGCCGGAGCGAGATTCCTGATGACTAGCTGGCTCCCATACCTATCGGCGGGCGCCAACACTTATCTCGAGGCCGTGCAGCGAGCAAGCGGTAAGGCGGGGGACGCGTTGTAGATTTGCGAATCATTTGCTCCTCAACTAACCAATCCGCTAGTACCGGTTCAATCTGAATATGATGGATAGATATGTTGAAGTTTAGTGCGAGCGTCCTGAGTGGAGAAGCGCCAGTCAATGACGGCGACAGCCTCATTGCGTTCACGTTCCAGCGCCAAGACCTCTCGTTTCAGTACCACCTCGTCGCTGATTCGACGGTTGAGACACTGGTTGCTCAAGACGCTCAACTCTATCTCAGCCATATTCAGCCAACTGCCGTGTAGGGGTGTGTAGTGAAACTCCAGGCGTTTGGCGATGCGCCGCGCTTCGACTGGCTCGAAGGCATCGTACAACGAACCCAGCTTGTGAGTGTTGAGATTGTCCAGCACCAGCCGTATCGTCTCGGTGTGAGGATATGCCTCATCAACCAGCCATCTCATCTGATGAGCGAAGTCCACAGCAGTGCGTTGCTCGGTCACCTCGACATGCCTCCAACCAGCTTTCGGCTCACAGAACATGAACAGGTTTCGTGTCCCGTTTCGCTTGTACTCGTAGTCATATCGTTCCACCCGACCCGGCTTGGCCCTGATAGCGGGCCTCTTATCAGCCACCAACTGCTTGGATGTCTCGTCGAAGCAGACCACGGGATGGTCCGGGTCGTAGTCTTGATGGTACAGGTCCAGCACGTCCTCCATTCGAGCCACGAACTCTCCGCTCACCTCGGGGATGCACCACTCCTTCTTCTTCCACGGTTTGAGTTCGTTTTTTTTAGTATCTGGCGCACCGTCTCGAGGGAGATGCTCTCGGCAAACCCCATCGCCACCGCCTTGTCGGCAATTAGTTGCAGCGTCCAGTCCGCGTGTCCTTCGGGTGCATCGCTGCACGCGATGGCTATCAGATGCGCTTCCTGTCTGCCGTCCAACTTGCGCTTCTGTCCCGGTCGCGTGCGTTCATTGATCGCACAGTCGAGTCCCTCCTTCACAAACCGCGTGCGCACACGTCCCACCGTGGATGTGCTTATCAATAGACCGCTGGCGATGTCACGGTCGATCAGACCTTCGTCTGCCTTAAGCAACACCAGCGCTCGCTTGACCTTACGGACAGAAGTCTCCCCACGACTCGCGATCTCTTTGAGATGTGTCCGTTCCGACTCGTTCAACTCCACCTTGTACTTGAGAGCAGGCATGTCTTCGTATGTCCTCCCTATAGGATCATACACAATACTAACCTACTTCTTATATTTGTCAAATACATATGGAACCGGTACTAGTACTCAGTCAACTTGAATATGACGATCAGGCAGATGCCGATTTATCCCCTCTCCCGTCGTGGGAGAGGGCTAGAGCCTGCCCCGTACTCGATACGGGGGTGAGGGTGAATCGTAATATCCAAACCATGTTGACATGGCGCTAGTCAGTTCCGCTGTGGCGATATCCGCAGTCTCATGTTGGCCGGTCCGTCTAATGGAACGGAGGTCAAATGCCCAGTCACGGTCAACGTCGTCTTTTCCAAAACCCGAGCGCAACAGGCATGAGGAATAACAACACGACACTAAGCTCTAGGTTCGGCTGTGCTTGACCAGGGACAAAATCACATCCGCCTCCTGAAGATGTGGGCACAACCGTAGGGGTGGAGGTACCTGCGGTAGTCGAGATGCCTCGACTTGCCATAATGGGCATGGACGTTGGGGACGCCGCTTGAGTGGGCGCAGAGGTTGGCATAGCTGTATGGGTCGGAACGGGAACCAGGGTTGGGATTGTCATACCGCTGGGAGTGGAGACAGATGTGGGCGTCGGCGTCGGAGAAGGTAGTGCGGTAGCTGTATGCGTTGGTGTCGAACTCGGCGTAGGCGTGAATGTGGATGCTGTGGTTGGCATTGATGTATTGGTAGGCGTGGGAGTATGAGAAGGAACTGTCGGCGATAGCGTTGGCGTGGGAGTAGGTGGTGGAGTAGCCGACGGCGTTACCGTTGGTGTGGGAGTAGGCGATGGAGTAGCCGACGGCGTTAGCGTTGGTGTGAGAGTAGGCGATGGAGTAGCCGACGGCGTTAGCGTTGGTGTGGGAGTAGGCGATGGAGTAGCCGACGGCGTTAGCGTTGGTGTGAGAGTAGGCGATGGAGTAGCCGACGGCGTTAGCGTTGGTGTGAGAGTAGGCGTGGAGGTTGGCGTAGGAGTCGGTGTGGGCGTAGGGCTTGGCGTTGGTGTCGGGGTTGGAAGTGCGATTCCGCAGGTCCCTACATCATCAGCAAGCAAGAACGCGGGAGTCCAGTTTGAAAGGGGCGTTCCGTCTCCCTCAACGACTCGAACCGTCATCGTCACCTTCTCTCTATCCCGCCAGTGATGAAATGGAATTTGGCCAATGTCTATGGATATTCGTGACTCCCTTACTTCACGTTCGTTCCGGCGAACGGATACTTGCTCTCTATCGTAGTCCGTGATCCTGCGAAATTGCAGAAACACGGTGCGGTCATGGCCGATTCCGTCCACAGTCAGTTGCAGAGTAGTCTCGTAGCCGCGTGGCGAATGACGTACCACACAGTATGGCGGCTCGGGGCTGATGTCCTTGATTTCCGCAGGGTAATTAGGTACAGGTGGGATTGAAGCGGATGATTCTGTGCTCGACTGGGACGGGGTTCCGAAGGGATTGAGGTACAGAAGCACTCGGGCGCGGTTGGTATCTCCAACGTAGAGATTGTTGTTTTCGTCGAAGGCTGCGGTGTACGGCATGGACCCGAAGTCATACAGGAGCGATGTGGGGAACTTTTCCGGGCCGAGAGGGTCGTCGTAAACACCCACAAATCCCGTGCCCGCGTATGCGTTGTATCCCACGACCATCCTGTTGGTACTATCGAACGCAGGTTCCCATGTGGCCGCTGTCAAGGGCCCTGTATTGGTGCGCTTTAATCTCAGCACGGCGCGGAGACTCCTATCATCGCCCCACGGGTTGCCTGATCCCTGACCGGATCGTAGGAATGCCTTCGTTGCGTGAGGGCCGAAGACTGCCTGCGATTCCTGGGGTCGCGTCACCGACGGAGGGAACACGAGAAGGCGCCGGTTTCCGCTTACCTCCAGCGAGTGGTCCGAAACAAAGAGATTTCCCAGCCGGTCTATTGACAGGGCCCCGGGGAAGCAGAGCGCATCGTTGTGACGCCCGGTCTCAATCGCAGCCCGGTCCGCTGCCGGGAAGCGGCCGCGATTACATTGGCGTCCACTGGGACTCCCCTGTCCGAGGATCACTTCCACTACCGGGTTGGACAGTGGGTCACGAATTCGCAGGACACGGTGATTGTCCGTGTCGCTAAGCCAAAGGTGTTCGCCATTTCCTTCGGGCGCGAGTCCGAAAATACGCGACCCTAACGTAATTCGCTCTTCGGTGCCAAGGACAGGAAAGGCATCTTCATATGTCCAGATCGTATGTATTGGGACCGAGTATTCGGTCAACGGGAGTTCGTAAACATCGAGGTAATTCTTTCCCTCTATGCCCAAGACCCATAACCGCCCCGCTGCATCCGCCTTGATCCTCCCACAGCAGTCGGGCCAGTGCTCAACGAAGAATTCGTCACCTACGACTCCGTCGGCCGGCTGCCCGTCTTCCAGCGTGCCGAGTCCGTTCCAGAACATGAGCCGTGCATGGTCCGACACTATGAGTTGGTCACTTGCGGCGACGACGCCGCTGGTTGACTGCATTCCCCTTCTGTCCTTGAAGTTTGGATTAGGCGGAGGATAGAAAATCCGCCTGTCGGCCTGACCGAAGGAGGGTCCTACATCCCCTCTTTGATTTGCTTCTGCCGGAAAGCGGAAGACGTCCGCCGCGGCGAGAAATACCGGGACCAGTACATTTCCCTGTGCGTCGATGCCTACACTCCCGGCAAGCGGGCACATATGCGGCGAACCGGGCAGCTCCCAGCGAGGACTGCCACAATGACGAGTAGGCTCATATGAGTCTTTGCCCAATATCTTCAATATTGATGTGCCGGTCAAGTCCCATAGTTCGACCATGTTGTTTCCACCATCAAGGACCCAAACGCCGTTGCCGGCGGGATCGATCTCAATCGACGTTGGACGATGGAACCTTGACCCGAATTTCCGATCAGCCTGCATCCCGGATTCGAACGGCGGTTCAAAGACAAGCACCCTGTTGTTGACGGTATCGACGACGTACAATAGGCCATCCTGATCGAACCGAACCGCCGAAGGCCCGTGAAGTTTGTCCAGCGCTCTACCGAACTCGGCGCTTGCGAAGTCGACCTGGCCGAGCACTAAGTCGGGAGTCTTCGATACTTCGCCATTGAGCTGATCGACTGAGTAGCGAAGAACGCGGTTGTTTCCACCGTCCGCCACCCACATATTCCCCTGGGGATCGATTTCCACACCATTGCCGTACCAGTTAGTCTGGCCCCTATTGCTGCGTGAATGAAAACAGAGATTCTCGGCAGTTGTCTCATCGAAGTCGCCTCTGTTGCACAAATGCCCTGAGAAATCCTCTTGCCCCCAAACTTGATCGGCAACTTGGTCGGACTCGAATGGGTTCTCGTACTTCAGTATCCTGTTGTTGTAGGAATCGGGGACGTACAATGCGCCTTCGCTGTCGACTGCCATCGTCACGAAAGTGTGGGCTTCACCAGGGCTGATTCCGTGCTCTGCTATGCCGCAAAGCGTGGTAGGTCCGGCCGGAGGACGATCAGGGTAGTTCTGTACACCGCTGTCTCCGTTACATGCGGAATGACCGTACGGAGACGGTTGACCTATCGCAAACTCAGCCGAACAGGGACCGGGGCCTGAGTAGCAGTCGGCCAAGTCGATAGCGAGTATTCGGCTGTTGCCGGAGTCCCAGACGTACGCCCTGCCCGGATCCACGGACCGGTCGACCACCACTCCGCCGGGGTTGTACACTTTGAAAGGCACGACGTTGTTATCGCCGATTTGAGCGAAGTCTGGCTTTCCAATAACCACGTCTGCCCAATAGTCTCCAGCAATGCCGCGTATTGGCGATGAAGGAAAAAAGGGCCGCAAGAAGCCGCACGTTGCTCTCTTGTCGGCTAGGAGGAAATCATTCGACCAATTCGAGAGTGGCTCGGATGTGCTGGCAGACGTGACCCTCACCCTGAGAACGTTCCTCTGCCCCAATGGCCACTGAACGCCAACATGTCCCATGTCAACCGTTATCCGGCGAGGATCGAACCAATTGACGCCTTGAGCGAAGGGACCCATTACAGTTTCGGTAGCCACCTCGAGGAACTCGACTCGTCCATCACGACCGGCGGCCGTCAAATTCTCCCCTGTAACAGTCAGCAAACGATTGCTGGTCTCCGTCGAGTTCAGCAATACACAGTAGGGAAGTTCTGGATGCACCGCATGAATCACCGGCCTCGGCGCCTGTGCATGTGTCGTTCGCCATGAAACGAAATCGGCGCAAAATAGTACGAACGAGACGACCAGAAAAGCACCCAGAGTCAGCCGTACGGGAAGCAATGACCAATCTCTCATGGCGTTAGTCATCATTAGGAGCATGCACGGTAAGGTATCCGTACCACCACTTGCCCTCAATATCGCATATGTCCGTCCATTTAGCGAACGTAAGGCTAACGGACTGTTGGAACATCGTGCATAAGCACCGGTGTCACGTGACATCAGCTCGCCCAGATGGGGAAGAGATCGCAATAGCGCCCTCCACGCGTGCTATCATTACCGTCTCATGGAACACGAGGAACTGAAGCACTGGATCGCCTTTACCAGGGTGCCCTACATAGGGGCGGTACGCATTCGTCTCCTGGAGAAAAGGTTCGGCAAGCTCTCCGGCGCATGGAGCGCAAGCGAGGGTGATCTGCGCGAGGCCGGCCTGGACGAGCGAGCGACTCGGTCGGTCCTGCGACATCGAAACAAGATCGACCCGGACGCTGAACTGGCGCTCCTCGAACGGCATGGTTGCTCGGCCATCACTTGGAATGATAGCGAGTATCCCGCTCGTCTCAAGGAGATTGACGACGCCCCGCCGGTGATGTACGTCAAAGGCCGGTTGACACCGAAGGACGAGAGATCGGTGGCCGTGGTCGGCACGAGGCGGGTCACGGCGTACGGTCGAGAGGTCACGCATCGGCTGTCGATTGATCTGGCTCAGTCGGACGTGGTGATCGTAAGCGGGCTCGCCAGCGGAGTAGACGGCATAGCGCACCGCGCGGCGCTGGAAGCGGGTGGTCGAACGATTGCCGTGCTCGGAAACGGCGTGGACATAGTGTACCCCCGCCAGCACGCTCGGCTCGCCGAGCAGATAGCGGAAAACGGCGCCATCGTGTCGGAGCATCCTATTGGCACCAAGCCGAAGGCTGAGCACTTCCCTCGGCGGAATCGCCTTTTGAGTGGCATCACCCTGGGGACGCTGGTGATCGAGGCCGCCGAAAGCAGCGGCGCCTTGATTACGGCAAGGCACGCCCTCGATCAGAACCGCGAAGTCTTCGCCGTGCCGGGCAGCATCCTGTCGCCGGGCAGTCGCGGGACCAATGCGCTCATTCAACGTATGGAGGCGAAGCCGGTCCACAAGCACGAGGACATTCTCGAAGAATTGAACCTCTCGTTCGTGGGGGCCCAGATCGAGATGGCGGCCCTGTTCCCGGCCAACGACGACGAGTCGAAGGTTCTGTTTCACCTGGGCCAAGAGCCGACGCACATCGACGATGTCATCCGCGGATCCGGGATGACCATCTCCGTCGTGAGCAGCCTTCTGGCGATGATGGAATTGCGCGGTCTTGTGCGTCAGGTGGGCGGGATGAACTACGTGCGAGTTTGAATATGTCGGTCGGATTCGGTTGGAAAGCGGTTGCAAACCGGATGCCCCCTGTGTTCATAATACCTAGTGTAGGCAGGCCCCTAACCTGCCTGTTTTGCTGTCACAAACCCTATTTGGAAATATAGATGGAAGAACTATGGGCAAAGATCTCGTAATCGTAGAATCGCCCGCCAAGGCCCGAACGATCGGGCGATTTCTCGGCGGCAAGTATGAAACGAAAGCCTCGATGGGCCATGTGCGCGACATCCCCAAGAGGGAAATGGGCGTCAGGGTCGATGACCTGAGCTTCGTGCCCAAGTATCGAGTCATGGCCGACAAGCGCAAGGTCGTCAAGGAGATCGCCGACGCGGCGAAATCCGCGCAGACTGTCTATCTCGCCACCGACCCGGACCGCGAGGGAGAGGCCATCTCATGGCACCTCATCGAGGCGGCCAAGATCGACGCCTCGAAGGTGCAGCGCGTGGTGTTCCACGAGATTACCGACGGAGCAGTCAAGGAAGCCTTCGCGCATCCCCGCGACCTCGATGACAACCTCATCGACGCGCAGCAGGCCAGAAGGGTGCTCGACCGATTGGTCGGCTACGAGCTCAGCCCCGTTCTATGGAAGAAGGTGCGGCGCGGCCTGTCCGCCGGCAGGGTGCAGTCGGTGGCTCTGCGGCTCATTGTCGAGCGAGAGCAGGAAATCGAGGCATTCCTGACGGAAGAGTACTGGAGCATTGAGGCCAACCTCGCCCCGAAGTCTAGGAACGGCGCTGACGCACAGACCTTTACGGCAGACCTCCGGCGGCTGCACGGCAGCAAGTCTCGCATCGAGATCAAGAACGAGGCCGAGGCCTCCGCTATCACGGGCGACCTTGAAGGCGCAGCGTATCGCGTAACCTCGGTCCAGAGACGTGAACGAAGAGCCAGGCCCTCTGCACCGTTCATCACCAGCACTCTCCAGCAGGAAGCCTCGCGAAAGCTCCGATTCACCGCGCGGAGGACGATGGTCGTCGCCCAACAGTTGTACGAGGGCGTGAATGTGGGCACAGACGGTGCGACCGGTCTCATCACGTACATGAGGACGGACTCGACCAATGTCGCCGAATCCGCGCTCCGCGAAGCATCTGCATTCGTGAAGGAAAAGTTCGGCGCGAGCTTCGTGCCCAAAACGGCCCGTCGTTACACCAAACGAGTCCGCGGCGCGCAGGAGGCTCACGAGGCCATACGGCCGACCTCCCTCTTCGCCGAGCCGGAGAAGGTGAAAAACCACCTCACGCCAGAGCAGTTCCGGCTGTACGACCTGATCTGGAGGCGAATGGTCGCAAGCCAGATGAACGACGCGCTCTTCGACGCGACGCGGGTCGACATTGACGCCGAGAGCGTCATTTCGGGTACCCATTACGACTTCCGCGCCACCGGGTCGGTGCTCAAGTTCGCGGGCTTTCGGAAGGTGTACATGGAAGGGACGGACTCCTCCAACGGCAAGGCGTCCGAGGAATCGCGCGACCTGCCTCCCCTGGAAGACGGCGATGCGCTCGACTTCATCGCGCTGACACCGGAGCAGCACTTCACGCAGCCGCCTCCCCGCTATACCGAGGCGACCCTGATTCGAGCGTTGGAAGAGGAAGGAATAGGACGACCGAGCACCTACGCGCCGACCTTAGCTACCGTGCTCGACCGCGACTACGCGCGTAAGACGAAGGGGAGGTTCGAGCCGACCAAGCTCGGAAGGGCGGTGACCGGGCTGCTCATACAGCACTTCCCCGACGTGGTGGACATCGGGTTCACGGCGAAGGTGGAGGAGCAGCTCGACGAGATAGCGAGCGGCCAACGTAAGTGGAACCCCATGCTCAAAGCGTTCTACCAACCCTTCAACACGACCGTAAAGGAAGCGCTCGAAAAGGCCGAGCGTGTCCCCAGCAGCCAGATCGACGAAGAGAGCGGCGAGGTCTGCGAGAAGTGTGATAGCCCGATGGTCATCAAGACCGGGCGTTTCGGGCGGTTCCTTTCGTGCAGTGGGTTCCCCAATTGCCGGAACTCCAAGCCGCTGATGGAGCGAGTAGGCGTGGAGTGTCCGAAAGACGGCGGCGACATCGTGGAGCGCCGACAGCGTGGCAAGGGTGGCAGAAAGTTCTACGGATGCGCCAACTACCCGGACTGCGACTTCACGGTCAACCGCAAGCCTCTTGGAGTTCCCTGCCCTGAGTGCAGCGGCCTTCTTGTCGAGCAGGGACGCGACCGCTGCCAGTGCAGGGACTGCGATTACAGAGGCCCGGTCCCCGAAGCCGTCGACGCAGGCGAACTCGTCGAGGTCTAAAACTCGCCAAAAGCTGAACTCTCCACACGTAGGGGCGCGCATAGTCGCGCCCGTACGATTGTGTCGAGATGACCGAAGCTGCTTGGCGAGAACTGATCGGGAAGTTCGACACGTACCTCACGGCGGAGAAGGGGCTGGCGCCCCTGACCCGACGCAACTACACGACCGATCTCGAGCCGCTCTTCGAGTTCATGCGTCGCGAGGCCATAACCGACCTCGACGAACTCGACCGATACCGGATAAGGGCCTATCTAGCGTGGTTGGTCGAGCTTGGTTACGTGAAGGCCAGTGTCGTACGGAAGCTCAGCGCCCTCCGAACGTTCATACGGTGGCTCATACGCACCGGCGTCCTGACGGGAGACCCGCTCCCAACGCGGGGCATGATGAAGAAGGAGTCGCGCCTGCCGCGGTTCCTCTCGCAGAACGAGGCCGCGCGCTTGGTGTCCGCTCCCGACGGTTCGGACGAGCTGAAGCTCCGTGACCGCGCGCTGCTGGAGGTGATCTACGCCGCGGGGCTTCGGGTCAGCGAGGTGCGTGACCTGAATGTCAACGACATCAACTTTGAAACCAAGGAGCTTCGCGTTCGCGGGAAGGGCTCGAAGCAGCGAGTCGTCCTGATCGGCGAAACAGCGCACCGAGCGCTGTATCGCTACCTTCACGAGGTACGGCCGACGCTTGTTACACGCGAGAGCGGCGCGGCGGTGTTCCTGAACCGCAGCGGAGGGAGGCTGAGCCAGCGCAGCATTCAAGCGAAGGTCCGCAAGTACTCGACGATGACCGGCCTGAGGACAGACGTGCATACGCATACGCTGCGGCACTCGTTCGCTACGCACCTGCTGGAGGGCGGCGCGGACCTGCGAGTCGTGCAGGAGTTGCTGGGTCACGCATCCCCCGCAACCACGCAGATATACACGCACGTGACGCAGACGCAGGCGCGGCAGGCCTACCTTGCCGCCCACCCCCGTGCGGCCAAGTCGGCGCCACAAGGGGAATCGAACGACTAGCGGGAACGCACGGATTCCCGCGTACCTCTGCTACAATCGATCAGGTGACCTCCGTACGGCCCGACGATCAACCACCTGAACTTTCCGATCTGACCCTCCTCGACGAGATAGGCCCGCTCGGCGACTGTCTTGCCGACTTCGAGGACGGGCGAATCAACGTATTCGGGGGGATTCCGGGCGAGCGTGTGGTTGCTCGAATCGTGCGGTACCGTCGACGTCGGAAGCGGATGGTCTCGGGCATAGTGCATGATGTCGTCAAGGCTTCGCCTCACCGCGTACCTGCGCCGTGCCAGTACTTCGGGGCGTGTACCGGGTGCCAGTGGCAGCATGTTTTGTATAGCCATCAGCTTGTCCTTAAGCGTGGGTATGTGGAGCGGAACTTCTCCGAATATCCGTCGCTGATCGGTACCAACATCGAACCGTGCATACCTGCGCCGAGCCTCTACGGCTACCGGAATCATGCCCGCTACACGATCCGGCGGGAAGGCAGTCCCGGCTTCGTGAACCGGATCACCCGCAGATTCGTCCAGACGGACGAGTGCTTGTTGATGACTCCGGGAATCAACCAGCTGGCCGACGGCCTCAAGGGTCGGGCACAGGAGACGAGCCAGCTTTCCATTCGGTACGGCGTCAATACCGATGTCTGGCTCATCCAGCCAACACTGAAGAGCAGCGGCATATCGCTGGAGTCGGGGCAGAGTCACTACACCGAGAAGCTGCTAGGTCGGACGTTCCGTATAGCTTCACCGTCGTTCTTTCAGGTGAACACCGAGCAGGCGGAGCGTCTGGCGGAGCTTGTGGGCCGGACGCTGGAGCTTACCGGCAGCGAGTCGGTCGTCGACGCCTACGCGGGCGTGGGGACGTTCGCCATACTCCTGGCAGGATCGGCTAACAAGGTTATCGCCATCGAGGAGTCGGCGGCCGCGATCCGGGATGCTGCCACTAACGCATCCGGCGTAGAGAACGTGGAGTTCATCGAAGGGAAGACGGAGGACGTGCTGGGCTCGATGCAGGCCCGGCCCGACGCGGTTATCCTCGATCCGCCGCGTTCGGGGTGCCATCCTACCGTGCTCGAGGCACTCATTCGGCTGGCGCCTGAGCGGACGGTGTACGTGTCGTGCGACCCGGAGGCGCTGGCGCGCGACCTCGACGTGCTCGTGCGGGGCGGGTTCAGGATCGAGTCGGTGCGGCCGATCGACATGTTCCCTCAGACGCATCATGTGGAGACGGTGGCGCTGTTGGGGCGAAGAATGTAGAAAGTGTTGTACCAATCTTGAGTGGTAGCGCTGTGTTCTCGCTAACCGGACTTTCTGGATTCCGGCCTTCGCCGGAATGACGGATGACTTGGCTGTGTCTAAGCTAATTCGCGGCGTAGTCAAAACGATTGGTATTACGTGGTGAGTGAGGGCATCACGGTGACGTCGATCTCGTCGATGAGGATATCCCCGGTTTCGTCGCTTCCCGCTTCGGTCAGCGTTACGCCTAGGGTGTTGTCGCCGTCGATCATGTCGTTCGGGTTGAGGTCGAAGATGACGGTGGAGTAGGCGGGAAGAGGGCGGCCGATGTTGTTCGAGCGTCCGCTCTCGTGCCACATTCGACGGACGGTGTCGTCGGGCACGGCGGCGCCGTTTACTTGGAGTGCCAGATTGTCGCCCGGCCTGAGGTTCTGGGCCCGGAGGGCCGCGTAGGCGTACCCGATCTCGTCCCACTGCTCGCAGAGGCGCAGCCGGTATTCCTGCCGGATGCCGGGGGTGTCGCGGCCCAGGACTATCTTGTCGTCCTTGGTTACGCCTGTTGAGGCCATGCCCGGCCCACCGTGGTAGTCCGTGCCGCCCATCATCGAGCGGAACAGGTAGGTACGGTGGTTTGCCTTTATGGCGTCGGGGTCCTTTAGCTCTCTGAGCAGGGCCAGCGAGCCGGGGAAGTCGCTCATAAGGTTTCCGGTGTACTGCTCCTGGTAGTTGAAGCTCGAAACGCCGTCGGCCCCGGCGCCGTACATATTGTTGGCGAGGGCTCGGTAGTTGTTCGCGGCCATCGGGCGGAGATAGACGCGCGACTGGAAGGCCATGTGGTCGGTGGTGCCGCTCTTGCCTGTGTTTGGCTGGAGCGCCCAGGGAACAGTGTTGCTTCGTGCGTCGGTGGCTGAGCAGAAGGGCATGACTCCGGGCAGCAACACACAGCTTGTTCCCTCCATGAGGCTCGAAAACTCCTCCCACTGTGCGTTGAGATTCGCGTACATGGAGTTTGCCGGACTCACGTAGTCGAGAATACCCGTGGTGATCCACGTGGGAATATCGAGCCCGCAGTCTTGGCACTCTTCGACAGTCTCGGGTACGCGCACGCCCAAGAGGAGCTTCTTACCCTTCTTCCTCCCCTCGTCGTCCAGCATGTCGCGGATACGCTGGAACAGCTCAGTCATCAGGTGCCGGCGCTCGCGGGAGATGGAGCGCGGATACGGGAAGTGGTTGTCGCTGCGAAAGGTTATCTCGATGCCGTCCACGTCGAAGCGGCGGGCGATCTCCTCGATGGCCCCGAAATGGAAGTCACGCACCTCTTTGAAGGAGAAATCGAGCGTATTGCCCGGTTTGGCGAGCGGTCCCGGCGGGACGTCCCTCAGGATGAACTCAGGGTGGTCGAACATCCACTGTGCGCCCTGGGTGGGAGCGCCGTGATCGTCGCCGAAGCGCGCACCGGCGATGAACTTCATGCCCCGCTCATGGGCGCGCTTGCAGATTATCTCAATTGGGTTGATGCCCCGGTCGAGCAAGGGGATCCAGCGACGATGCTGTGGGCGCTGATCGAACTCATAGGTGTCGGAGCGGAAGTAGGTGACCCACCCCTGTCCAAAGACCTCTTGCCCTAAGGCGTCGGCCCCACTCAGGGCGAAGTGGTCGACGAGCCTTTCGATCTGTTCCGGCGTTGCCGGATCGCTGGTAAATGGCTCGCGCGCGTGGCTGGAGAGATCGGCCACGAAGAGCAGGCGGATGTCGCCCTTTGGCTTGATGGGTCTGGGTCCCGGCGTTCTTCCAGTCACTAGTCGTTGCTCTCCTTTATGCCGAGGGCTGCCCGATCCATTTGGGCGGAGTACACCTGGTGCCAGCCGCCCTCGTCGTCGATCTCGTAGTCGTCGGCGCTGTCTTGCGGTTCCCAGCCGAGCACGTCACGGGTGTGTTCGATGTCGATCCAGCGGTACTTGTTGTTGGAAGTCGCGCGGAAGATGTCGAACTTCAGCGAAGGCGGGGCCTGCAGGCACCTGTCGACGACGCTCACGCAGTCGCGGTGGCTGAGGTAGCCCATCGCCTGCCGACGCTGCGTCGGCCTGTTGGCGGGCGTGACGGCCCCCAGCCGGATGCAGAGAATCGACATGTCGAATACGTCCGAGTAGTAGCGGGCCAATGCCTCGCCGAAGACCTTGCAGGCGCCGTAGACGCTCTTCGGGCGAACGGGGTCGAGGTGGGTAATCATTGGCCACGTGTCGGGCAGCTTGTCATACTCGCCCGCGCCGATGAGACCGTAAGGCAGGCTCTTGTCGTACTCGTAGCCGGTCTGCGTGTCGCCGGTGCTGCCGTACACGACCCTGCTGACGCCGTGAATACGGGCAGCCTCGTAGACGTTGCGGGTTCCGATGATGCCGGCAGAGAGGTGCTTCTCCCAGTCGAAGACGTCGTCGATGTAGTTAGCCATGTGCACGACCATATCGACGCCCTCGAAGGCCGGAAGGATGGCGTCGAGGTCGGAGATGTCGGCCTGCGTGCAGGGAATCCCCTCCACAGGACGGCGGTTGAGGGCGCTGAAGTCGTATTTGTCGGCGAGTCGCTCCACGATGAGGCCGCCGATGAGGCCGCTGGCGCCGGTAACGAGGATTTTTTGTGTAGTCATGTGTTGCTCCTGATTAAGGGTGATTTACGGCAGAGGGCGACACGTTTGCGCCGGGCCGGATTCTCTGGATTCCGGCCTCCGCCGGAATGACGAGTGTGGGGGCGGTGGCTCGTGGGGTTGAATCGGAGTGACGCGGCATAGGTTATTCGAGGATGATGTCGCCGCTTTTGCCGCCTGTCTTGCGGCGGAGGCGGATGTCGCCGATGCGCATTCCCCGGTCTACGGCCTTGCACATGTCGTAGATCGTAAGGGCGGCGACGCTGACGGCGGTCATCGCCTCCATCTCGACGCCGGTCTTGGCGGTCGTCCGGGCGGTCCCGCGGATGTCTACGGCTGAACGCTCGTGGTCGAGGCGGAACTCGACCGTGACCTGGTCGAGTGGCAGCGGGTGGCAGAGGGGAATTAGCTGGGCCGTGTTCTTGGCGGCCATAATGCCGGCGATCCGGGCCACGCCGAGAACGTCGCCCTTCTCGATGTCGTTGGACTCGGTCAGCTTCAGGGTCTCAGGCTGCATGAGGACGGTGCCCGTGACAACGGCGACGCGCTCGGTCGCGGTCTTTGGGCCTACGTCGACCATCTGGGCCTTGCCGGAGGCATCGACGTGGGACAGTTGCGGTGGTGGCACTTTCTCGCCGGTCTGATTCGGAGGGATGACCGGGGATGGATTCCCGCCTTCGCGGGAATGACGGGGGTGCGAGGGTTGGGAAGGCTGTAATGGGTTATTCATGGGGGTTTCTCCCACGGGCCTCGGCGTTTGCGATGCGGTCGGCCTTTTCGTTTTGGGGGTGTCCTGCATGGCCTTTGACCCAACGCCACCGGACGTTTCGCTTGGCGACCGCGGAGTCCAATCTGGCCCACAGGTCCCGGTTCTTGTTGCGCTTCCAGTTCTTGGTCATGGTGTTGATGAGGTATGTGCTGTCGCTGTAGACGCACACATCGACGCCGGTGGGGGTGGCCTCGATGCCCTGGATGGCGGCAAGGACCTCCATCTTGTTGTTGGTGGTATGGGCCGCGCGGCCGTGCAGCTTACGAGTAGCGTTGTTCTCGACGATGATCGCGGCCCAACCGCCGGGACCGGGATTCCCGATGCAGCTGCCGTCGGTGTAGATGTCGATCATGTTGTTGTGTCCTCGCGTGGACGCTACCTCGATGCTGGTTCGACCAGGGTGGCGAGATAGCGTCCTCTATCATATAGGGTTTTGGGACGGCTTCAAGCTTCCTGGTTGGGCAGGGCCACGAATCGGTATTTCATGATGGTCTCGTCGGCTTGCATTCGCATTTCTGGATCGGGTGAATGCAACTGGGCCTGAAGGTCATCGAGGGCTTCGAAGAAGAGCTCTTGGGTATGTTCCTTGAAGAATAGGAGGGTCTCCGCGCGTCGCCGATCGTAGACGGCCCGGAAGGCGGGGGTTTTCAACCATCGATAGAGGGTGGCGCGGCTAACTCCAGCCTTCTTTGCCGCTTCGACGACTGTTGGGGACATGAGCAGACACTCGATGGCTCGATGCTGCGTGTGGGTGAGATTGGAATAGTGTACGGGCCGTTGCGGTTGGTCTTGAGTCATCGGATAGAATCCTTCCTTTGTTCTTGGGCAACTAAATCATTCACAGGCGTGAGACGGTCTGGGACGGTGAGACGTTTTGAGAATTCTCCCGGATCGCCCAATTTTCCTCCCGTTCTCAATATGTCTCGCTCCGATTTGCCCGTCCGGGCGGGGCATTTGAAGCTGTTTCGATGGTGTGCATACGTCAAATGACGGGTCGTGAGACGGTTTGAGATGTTCTTGGGTAGTTCAGAATTTTCTTGCCTTTCTTCTCAATTTGTCTCGCGCGGTTCCACGGGTCGGGTGCGGTAGGCTGAAACGATTTTTGTGACGCGCATAGTGTAGATTATATGTTCTTATGCGTCAAGTTGGGGTGGGGGGAGGGTGCTAGTGGAGGGCGAGGATCTAATGCGGATTTGCTGCGATGTCGCTTCTTTGTCGCCTGACTACACTCTCTGAATTCCGGCCCCGTATCGGAGTACGGGGCAAGCTCTTCGCCGGAATGACGGGTGGTGACGTCACACTGGCTGTATACAATAGAAATCGAGGTTCGGCTTCGTGACGGGACGGGCTGCGTTGCCCAGACCCCCTCTCTGTATCTCTCCCCCGTCGAACGGGGGAGAGATGGTGGAAGGCGGAGACCGACCACAGAGGGCGTCGGCAGCGTGTATTATGGTGCGCAAGAATCGACAGGCAAGAGGGAGAAATCAATGACGCGCAAGGACCGCAAGATTATCAGCAATGACGATGGATGGATCATGAGCAACATGACGTCGGACGTGACGCCTGAGACTATCAAGGAGATGATGGTCGACACGTATCCCGGTTCGCCGATTGGGGGCGTTTCGTGGTGCGTGGGCAACAGCGAGACGTACGAGTACGAAACGGAGGTGGGCGAGAGGACGGGGGACGGGTACAAGCACTTCGAGGACGAACGGACCTACTGGCTGCACAAGAACCTCTACGCCCTGATCGAGAGTACCGGGGGGCCGTTGACGGAGATTACCCGGCAGTTCCACGAGGCGGGCATCGACGTGCTGCCGTCGATGCGGATGAACAGCCACTACGACGTCGCCTACGACTCGCCAGGTCACGGCAAGTTCCGGCGGGAGCATCGCGAGTGGCTGATCGGCCAGCCGAACGAGTACATCCCGCGACCGACGCTGGAGTTCGCCATCGCGCGCGGGGTGGACTACAAGTTCCCGGGGGTCCGCGACCACCTGCTGGAGGTGATATTCGAGCTATTCGAGAAGTTCGACGTTGCCGGGGTGGAACTCGACTACTTCCGGCATCCCGCGTTCTTCCGGGTTGAGGAGGCGTACTCCAACCGGTACCTGATGACCGACTTCATCCGGCGCATACGGCAGCGGATGGACGAGGTCGGCGAGGGGCGGGGCAAGCACCTCGACCTGCTCGTGCGCGTGCCGCCGACGCTGTACGACTCCAAGCGCATCGGGCTCGACGTGGAGACGTGGATAACCGAGGGGCTGGTGGACATCGTCGCGGCGGGGGGAGGGTTCATGCCGTTCGAGCAGCCGATCCGGGAGTTCGTCGAGGTGGCGGAGGGGACGGACTGCCAGATCTACGGCAGCTTGGAAGCGCTGCGATGGGCACTGGACGAGGAGCTGCTCTACGCCCTGGCCGCGCGATTCTGGGACGCGGGGGTGGACGGGTTCTACCTGTTCAACTACTTCAACGCGCCGAACGAATGGAAGAAGCGCGTGCTGGGGAATATGGTCGATAGGGAGAAGCTGGGCCGTCTCAACAAGCGGTATGAGCTCGATCACTCCGACCGCTCGGGGAAGGAGTTCCACAGCGGCGCATTTCGGTACGCCCTGCCGTGGGCGTCATTGCCGGTGTTCATGGAGGAGACGCAGCCGGGCGGAGGCTCGGCGCTCACGCTGGACATAGCAGACGACGTTGAGGCGGCCAAGTCCGATGGCGGGCTGAAGTCCTGCACGCTGGACCTGGGATTCGACAATCTGAACGAGGACGATGAGCTGGACGTTCGGATCAACGGGGAGGTGGTGGCGTGGTCGTCGATGGAACGTTCCGAGGACGGATGGGGGTACACGATTTTCGACGGGGAGGTCTACCACACGACGATGTCGCAGGCCCATGTCGATGGGACGGTGATCCGGTTCGATGTGACGGGTCTGCCCATCAGGAAGGGCGAGAATGAGCTGCTGGTGCGGCTCATCAAGGGGGCGGGGCCGCACTTTGAGGCGGTCAGGCTGACGGAGGTGCGGCTGCATATTTCGTATGGGTAGGTCAGAGGGGGATTCACCGCGGAGGGCGCAGAGAGCGCAGAGGAATCGGAGGAGTCGCCCTCACCCCAGCCCCCGTATCGGAGTACGGGGCAGGCTCTCTCCCACAACGGGAGAGGAGGTTGTTGGTCATTTCCAGCCGAGGCTGTCGAACCATTCGCCGGTACGGTAGTTTTGGATGGCGCGGCGGACGTAGGGGATGGTGTTTGGGGGAAGGTCGTCGATGTCGAACCAACTGAGGTCGTCGCACTTTTGGGGTTCCATGTTGGCGACCTCGCCTGAATATTCTGCTGCGAGCAGGAAGAACGAAACATACTCATCGTCTTCGATCAAGTGGATTACCCCGACGACTGCCAAGTCCTCAGGGGATATCCCGATACCTGCTTCCTCTCTCGCCTCCCGTATCATTGCGGTCTTGAGTTCTTCCCCGCCATCAAGGTGACCGGCGACCACGCTGTAATTCCCGTCCTCGTACCCGGTGTTGTAGCGGCGGAGCATGAGGATTTTGCCGTCGCGCACGAGCAGGAGATGGACGGCGACGGGAGCCAGGAACATCACTATGCCCGGGGCATCCGGGTGCCTTCGACCTTCATTCGCATTTTGTAGACGGAGGTGCGGGCGGTGACGTAGAGGGTCATGTTGTCGGCGTCTCCCCAGGCGAGGTTGGCGGGAAGCTCGGGGAGACGGATCTTGCCGATGTAGTCGCCATCGGGGCCGTGCACAAAAACGCCGCCGGGGCCGGTGCAGTAGGTGCGGCCTTCAACGTCGACCTTGATGCCGTCGGGGACGCCGGGCTCGCCGTCCTGGGGAAGCTCGGCGAAGACGCGCCGATTGGAGAGGGCGCCGTCGGGCTGCACGTCGTAGGCGCTGATGTGCTTGTGGTGTCGGGTGTTGGTGACGTAGAGGGTGTTTTCGTCAGGGGAGAAGGCGAGTCCGTTGGGATACTCGAACGGGGCCGCCTCGAAGACCACGCCGTCGGGCGTCACGCCGTAGACGAAGTTTTTGTATAGGGGTGCGCTTGGCGTGTGGTTCGGCCATGCGCCGGGGTCGGTAAAGTACATCGTGCCGTCGGAGCGGAAGACGACATCGTTGGGCTTATTAAGCGGGCGTCCTTCGCACGATGCGGCGACGGGCACGATGGCGCCGTCGGGGTCCATTCTCGTTACGCTGCGGTGCTCGCCGTCGCACATGACGAGGCGGCCGTCGAGGTCGAGGGTCATGCCGTTGGAGCCGGCGGGGCTGTCGCGGAGGACGGTCAGGTCGCCGGTGACGACATCGAGGCGGTAGACGTAAGGGACGGTGGTGAAGAGGAAGTACCCGTCCGGGTGCCAGACAGGGCCTTCGGTGAAGCCATGTCCGGTAGTCAGCGGGTCTGGGTCGAGGTGTTCGAGGACGTGGTCGAGTGTGTCTGGCATGGGTTTTTTCCTTCGTTGGTTGTGGACGAGAGTGTTGCATAAACGGCGTGATGGTTCCAGACCTGGGGAGGTTTCACCGCGGAGGGTGGGGAGAGCACAGAGGGAGGAGAGAAGAAAGTAGAAAGTATTGCGTATTGGGCGCGGTAGGATTTCAAGGGAGAGACGGTCGTGGAGCAAGGAGTTTTGCGCTTGTCTCTGGACGGGAGCAGGATGAATGGCCGGTAGCGGAATCGTTCGGGCGGCTCTACAATCATTGTCCTGCGTCGGTAATTGTTCTCAACTGATGTGATGAACGTCCCCGCTCCACTGGATACCGGCCTTCGCCGGTATGACGGTATTGTGCTTAGCGAGGATTTCTCACGAAGTTTGAAAGTTGCCTGATTGGGGGAGTAATGAGCGCAGAACGTAAGAAGAGCCGCAGGGAGAATCCGCTGGTTAGCCTGGCGGTGAATATCGTCATACCGGTGATCATCCTGGTGCGGTTCAGCGGCGAGGACCAGTTGGGGCCGGTGAACGGGCTACTGCTGGCGCTGGCGTTTCCGGTGGGGTATGGACTGTACGACTTTATCGTCAGGCGGGGGTTCAATCCGTACTCGATGCTGGGGTTCGTGAGCGTGCTGTTGACGGGGGGGATCGGGCTGCTGAAGCTGCCGGTGGAGTGGCTGGCGATCAAGGAAGCGGCGATCCCGTTCATCATATGTGTGGCGGTGGTGGTGTCGATGCGGACGCCCTACCCGCTCGTCAAGACGATCATGCACAAGGTCATCAACGTGGAGAGGGTGTACGAGGCACTGGAGCGACGGCGGAGCGTGGAGGCGTATGAGCAACGAGTGACAGTAGCCACGTACATGATCGCGTTCGGGCTACTGGTTTCGACCGTCCTGAACTACGTGCTTGCGCGGGTCGTCGTGGTGAGCGAGCCGGGGACGTCGGCATTCAACGAGGAGCTTGGACGGATGACGGCGCTGAGCTTTCCGGTCATCACCATTCCCTCGATAACCATCCTCGCGTTTGCGTTATACTACCTCGCCAGCGGGATCACGAAAGAGACGGGACTGGAGTTCCAGGACATCTTCAAGACGACACAGGACGAAGAATGAACCTCATAATCGCCGGATGCGAATACTCAGGAACAACGACGCTTGCCAAAGGGATTGCGGAGTGGGCGCGTGGGACGATGGGCGGGACGCAGGAGATCCACGACCACTACAAAATTCCCCACATAGCGTGCTACCGCATCGGGCCTGCGGCAGAGCCTCTGACGGACGAGGAGCTGGGGCAGGTCATGGCGTGGACGCCGAAGATGAAGGAGATGGCCCAGCGGCAGAGCATGAACTACCACATGCCCAACAACTGCGAGGCGGACGACTACATCGTCGTGGGCTTTCACATCGAGGACGCGGTGTACGCGGCCACGTTCTTCGGCTACGGTCATGACAAGGAGCCGCAGGGAGGAATTCGCTGGAAGTACGCCCGCCACCTTGAGACGGCGTTCATGGAGCAGGCGCTGGACACGATGCTCATCTACGTAAAGGCGTCGGAGGAAGTAATCGCGGAACGAATGGCAGTGGACCCGCACCCGTTCTCCATCGTCGAGAAGAAGGACATTGAACACGTGCTGGCAGACTTCGATATGGAATTTCAGCGGTCGGTCTTTCACACGAAGATCGAAATCGACACGTCGGAGGCGACGGTTGAGGAGAGCATGGCAGAGCTTCAGGGGGCGATCAAGCCGCATCTGACGATTGAGGACAGGCGGAGGATGGTGTTGCAGGGGGCGTAGGAGGATTCACCACAGAGGGCACAGAGATCACAGAGTGGGAGATAGGGCGGGTTTGGAAGCAGTTGATTCCTCATGCACGGCACGTTCGGCCAGAGCCGGTCGACCCATGCCTCACCATTGGACCCTTCGACAGGCTCAAGATGAACGGGTCTCCGCTCAGGCACCATGCAGATCCTAAAAAGTAGATTGGACGGTAGCAGATGAACATCATAGCGATCGGATGCGAGTACACGGGAACGACGACGCTTATGCTGCAATTGCAGGAGTGGATGAAGGAGGCCTTCGGGCAGACGACGATATTCCACGACCACTTCAAGCTGCCGAACGCCTCAGGGCATCCACCTCTCGATCCCGACATCATCATCTTCGATGAGGAAGAGAAGCGTCTCGTGATGGAGATGACACCAAAGCTCAAGGAGCTGTTCACCCGGTACACGCTCTTCTATCACTCGCCGTCGAAGTCCAGTGACTCGACGGTCCTCGGGGGGCTGCACATCGGACACCACATCGACGAACTGATCTATGCGCCGATGTATTTTGGGTACGGTGGTCCGGGCGAGCCCGGCGACCGTCGCGTGGAGGCGCTAAGCGTCGAGCGAGGCCTCTTGAAGCATCAGCCTGATACTGTGCTCGTGCTGATGAGGGCGTCCGCGGATGTCGTACGAGCCCGCATGAGGACGTCGCCGCACCCGGACGGCGTGGTGCGAGACGAGGACATCGAGCAATTGTTGCAGCGATTCGACGAGGAGTTCGGGCGGTCGGCCATCCTCAATAAGTTTACGCTCGACACGACGGGCTCTACGCCGGAAGAGACATTTCAAGAATTTCTTTGCAAGATGGAGCCGTTGTGGACGGAGGGCGACCGTCTGCGGATGCTGACGCACGCTCGGTGAGGGGGGCAATCTGGCAATACTGATTGAAATCAATGGAGGCAAATCTAAGCTCCATAGAGGGGAACGGAGAAGGGGTTATGGATCAGGGTTACGATCGGCTGTCCGAGATTGCCACGAAAATCAAGGACGCCGTTCATAAGGGCGCAGCACCGACGCCAGAGAAACTTACTGTCCGGGAATTTCTAGGTTGGTACGACTACGCGAGGCGAGGCCCAGTTATCGTTAGTCGGATTCGCAACGACTTGGAAAGGTTGGAACTTCGTACGAACCCAGATATTGAAGTCGTATGGATTGATTCGACTATCTCCATCGAACTGCAACCAGACGCTACTGATACCCCATCTTCAAGTGAGCCTGTTGACCCTACGCAGCGAATTGGAAGCCTCGAAGCGGCCAATAAAAGGCCTATGAGTGTAAAACCGGACGACTCCCTAAGCAAGGCTACTACGATGATGCAGATGCACGACTACTCACGGCTTCCCGTTATGATTGGCGATCGTGACGTCAAAGGTATAGTCAGTTGGCGATCGATTGGTACACGTCTTTCGCTAGGACAGCGGTGCGAAAGGGTTCGTGACTGCATGGAATGGGCGAAAGAGATCTCCTTTGATACCCCGTTGTCAAATGCCATAAAGGACATTGTGGAACATGGGTACGTGCTAGTACGGGGGGAACACAACGCCATTACTGGGATTGTAACGGCCGGCGACATTTCGAGCCAATTCATGCAACTCTCCGGGCCCTTCCTGCTAACTGGTGAGATAGAGGGATATCTACGTCAACTTATCCACGGGAAGTTCAACGTTGAACAGATGCAGCAAGCATCACCTAACGGCCAAGAGGTTATCAACGGTATAGCAGACCTAACATTTGGTGGATACCATCGGTTGTTGGAAAACAAAGCGAACTGGGAGCAGTTGGACATCAACATCGACCGAAAAGAATTCATAGGGTATCTGGATTCCACGAGAAAGATACGGAATGACATTATGCATTTCAGTCCCGATGGACTTTCTCCTGAAGAAATCAAGAAGTTACAGGACTTCGCACAGTTTCTTGCGAATCTGGCTCATATGGGAGCTATGTAAACCCCTCCCATTTCATGACGGTGACCCCAAAAGAACCGTTTCCTGAGCCACGATGATGCACTTCGCATAGGATGGATTCCCGCGTTCGCGGGAATGACAGGGGTGGTAGAATTTGGACAGCACAGTATGGTTGACACCATGGTCGCTCCAGCGAAAATAGGTACGGACGAGAAGCTCGCCTCCCTCAAGACTGCCCTCGCCGATATGCGGCACGTGATCGTCGCGTATTCGGGGGGAGTGGACAGCACGTTTCTTGCGGCTGTAGCCAATGAGGTGCTTGGCCAAGGGTCTCTGGCGGTGACGGCCAAGTCGCCGAGTCTCGCTCGGTCGGAGCTTGAAGGGGCCGTCGAAGTGGCCGGTGTGCTTGGGCTGAACCACCGCGTCGTTGAGACGGCGGAGGTGGAGCGGGAGGACTACCGGATCAACGATCCCAACCGGTGCTTCTTCTGCAAGGAGGAGCTATACACGCACCTCTCGACCCTGCCGGAAGCTGGGTACTCGCAGATCATCAACGCGCACAATCTGGACGACACGGGAGACTTCCGACCCGGCATCAACTCGGCGAAGAAACGGGGCGTGCGAAGTCCGCTCGTCGAGGTCGGTCTGACGAAGGCGGAGATACGGGAGCAGTCTCGTGCCATGGGTCTGCCGACGTGGGACAAACCCGCGCAGGCGTGTCTGTCTTCGCGGATTCCATACGGGACGCCGGTGACGGTCGAGGCCCTGGCACGGATCGCGGAGGCGGAGGAGTACCTGCGGTCACTGGGCATTAGACGTCTTCGGGTGAGGCACCATGACACGGTCGCGCGTATCGAGGTTGGGTCTGAAGATTTTTGTGTATTGCTGGACGACGGTATTAGGCTGGGCGTGATCGAGCGGTTCCGGTCGATAGGTTATTCGTATGTGACGCTCGATTTGGAGGGTTTTCGTTCGGGGAGTCTGAACGAGGTGTTGGTGGGGTTGCAAAGGAAGCGGGACGCGAATGGGACGTTTCAGGAGGAGTAATGCACGGTTTGGAGCGGCACCGCCCCGGCCATTAGGGTTTACTGGATTCCGGCCTCCGCCGGAATGACGGTGGGGACGGGACGTTTCAGGCGGAGTAGACGAATGGAGATGTATGGACTCGGAAGTTGAACGATATGCAGCGTCGACGCCGAGGTCGGCTGAGCTTCAGGCTGAGGCGGAGCGATATCTGCCTGGCGGGAGCTCTCGCGGCACGGCGTACTTTGGGCCCTACCCGTTCTTCGTCGAGCGGGCGGAGGGACACCACGTCGTCGACGTAGACGGGAACCGGTACCTCGACTTCATGCTCAACGCGACGACCTACGTGCTCGGTCACTCTCACGGCAGGGTGGTTGAGGCGGTGCGCGAGCAGGCCGTGGACGGGCTGAGCTACAGCACACCGCACGAGTCGCAGGTGCGGCTGGCGCGGGTGCTTTGCGAACGGGTGCCGTCGGTGGAGAAGGTGCGGTTCACGAACTCAGGGACTGAGGGAACGCTGAACGCCATTCGCGCCGCCCGCGCCTACACGGGCAGGCATAAGATCGCCAAGATCGAGGGCGGTTACCACGGGAACCACGAGTATGTGTCGGTGAGCGTCTACAGTCCTCTGGACGCGCTGGACCCGGTGGAGCCGACGAGCGTTGCGGAATGGCCGGGGCAGCCGCCAAGCGTGGTCGAGGACGTCATCACGCTGCACTACAACGATATCGAGTCGACGGAGCGGATTCTGCGCGAGAACGCGGACGAGTTGTGCTGCGTGATCATCGAGCCGGTGCTGTCGAATTTTGGGTATCTGCCTGCCGACGGCGAGTACCTGGCGTCTCTGCGGGACATTACCAATGAGTTGGGACTGATATTCATTTTCGACGAGGTGCAGAGCTTCCGGCTGTCACAGGGCGGGGCGCAGGAGCAGATGGGCGTCATCCCGGACATAACAACATTCGGCAAGGTGATCGGTGGAGGAATGCCGGTCGGAGCGTGGGGCGGGCGAGCCGACCTGATGGACCTGTATGACCCGACGGACGGGCCGGTTGTCTCTCATGCCGGGACATTCAACGCCAACCCCATGACGATGGTGGCAGGGCTGGCGACGCTGGACCAGCTAACGCCGGAGGTGTACGAGCGCATGAACGCACTGGGCGACATGGTGCGCGCAAAGCTGCGGGCGGTATTCGACGAGCTCGACATCGCTGTGCAAGTCACGGGAGTCGGATCGCTGTTCGGCATCCATTTCACGGAGGAGCGGATTGTCGACTACCGCTCGGTGCTGCGGGCCGACCGCGAGATGCAGGGGAAGCTCTTCGCGGGCCTACTCAACGAGGGCATTCTCATGCAGACCAAGGCGGCGGGGGCGCTGTGCTCGCTCACGACCGAGACGGAGATCGACGCCCTGGTGGATGCGACACGGCGGGTGATGCTGCGGATCCGGTGAGCGATGGAGGGGACACGATGACGACGCTCAGTATTGATATACCGAAAGAGAAGATCACCAACTTTTGCCGGGGGCGTCACATCCGACGGTTGTCACTGTTTGGTTCTGTGCTAAGAAACGACTTCTCGGCCGACAGTGATGTCGATGTGCTGGTGGAGTTCGAGCCCGGGCACACTCCCGGCTTGGCCTTTTTTTCTATGCAACGAGACCTCAGCGAGCTTTTTGGGAGGCAGGTGGACCTGAATACGGCGAATGATTTGGACCCTTCCTTCCGTCCGGTGGTACTCGACGAAGCTCAGGTGGTCTATGACTAGGAGAACGCCACTAGTGACCTGTCTCTGAAGTCCGTCGTAGAAAGCGCAGGGGCGGAGCCCACGAGAGTCACCCTCACCCTAGCCCTCTCCCACGACGGGAGAGGGGATTTTCGTGCCCTACCCGATCCTTACTCGCACGTAGCCGCGTTTGCCGATCTTCACCACCGCGCCTGCGAGTCTCGATGCCGCAATCAACGCGCGCGGGTCTTTGACCATCTCGCCGTTGATGCGGATGCCGCCTTGCTGAACGAGGCGGCGGGCGTCGCTTTTGCTCGGTACGAGGTCGCTGAGGGCCAGAAGATCGACGACCCCGACGCCGTCGTCGCGGTGGGTGTCGGGCGGGACGTGGAGGTCGGGAATGTCTGAGGGAAGCTCGCCCTCGTTGACGACGCGCTCGAACTCGCGCTGGGCCTCGTCGGCGGCTTCGACTGAATGGAGCATCGTGACTATGTCGTGGGCGAAAAGCCGGCGCGCGTCGATCATGTTGTGCTCGGTTTTGGCGCGCTCCTCGATGGCGGCAATCTCGTCGTCCGTGCGGTCGGTGAGGACCTGCATGAAGCGCGGCAGCTTGGAGTCCTGGACGAGGGTGAGCTTGAAGAACATGGGCACGGGGTCTTCGCTCAGGTCGACGGTGTTGCCGTAGGTCTTGCTCATCTTGCGACCGTCCAGGCCCTCGAGGAGCTGCGTGGTGAGCACGTGCTTGGTCTTTCCGAGATACGAGTCCACGAGGTCACGGCCCCGCATCATGTTGAATAGCTGGTCGGATCCGCCAAGCTCGGCGTCGACTTCCATTGCCACGGAGTCGTACCCCTGCAGGATGGGATAGATCATCTCGTTGAGGTACAGGGCCTCGTTCGCTTTCATGCGCCCCTGGAACATGCTACGTTCGAGGAGCTGCTGCACGGTGAACTTGTCCATGATTTCGATGAACTGCGAGAGGGTGATGTTGTCGAGCCAGTGTCCGTTGAACCGGACCTGCGCGGGGTTTTCGCCGTCGAGGTCGAAGAACTTGGAGAACTGTTCACCGTAGGTCTCGGCGTTTTCGAGCACCTCGGCGTGAGTGAGCCGCTTACGGGCTTCCGGACGGTCGGAGGGGTCGCCGATGCGTCCGGTGAAGTCGCCGATGAGGAGAATTACGTGATGGCCGTGAAGCTGAAACCAGCGGAGGACGCGAAGGCCCACCAGATGGCCGATGTGCATGTTGGGACTCGTGGGGTCGAACCCCTGGTAGATGGTGAGCCGCTTGCCGGTGGCGATGTCGGCGAACAACTCGTCACGGACGATGGCGTCGTCGAGCATCCCTCGGTTGAACAGCGTTTGTAGGTCCCAGTCTTTCATGGCGTTTTTCTCCGAAATTCGTGGGTCACCGCGTCGGTCTGTAGTCCCGTTTCTGAAGTCAGTAGTATTAGACAGAAAGACGTTGCCGGGGGAACCACCCTCACCCTAGCCCTCTCCCACGACGGGAGAGGGGATTCTTACGGGCCCATTATTCGGCAAATCTCTGAGACAGGACACTAGCTTTCCACTACTCGCTTGCGAAGGACGTCGGAGCCTCGGAGGTATTTGAACTCGATCTCCGACGCTTCTCTTTCGGTATTGACGAGGAGCATGACGCGGATGACGCGCTCCATGGCATTGGGCACCTTCATCTCGTGGGCGCAGAGGAGGGCGACGTACTGCCATCCAAGCTGCCGGGCGGCGGCGGCGGGGAACTCGGCGTTGAGATCCTGCGTGGTGGTGAAGTATGCCGCCGCGATGTCGTCGACGTCGACGCCGTTCGACTCGACCATGGTCGTGAGCAGCTCGACGGTGGCCTCGAGGATGGACTGCTGGGTGTTGTCATCGGCGATAGTCGCGCCGCGTATGCCTCGTATCTTTGCCATGGTACCTATTGCGTAGAAAGTGGTGTGGGAAGTGGGATCAGGAGATACCCTTGAGCCCCTTTACGAAGTCGACTGCGGCCTGAACTTTCCGGTCGGCCGGGGCGTTTTCGATGGCGTCGAACATGGCGCTGGCGACGATAGCCCCGTCGGCGTAGGTCGCGATGGCGTCGATGTGCTCCTTGCTCGATACGCCGAAGCCCTGGATGACCGGCACGTCGGTATAGCGCTTGACCCTGCCAACGAGCTCGGCAACGTCGGCCCGGATATTTTGACGGGCGCCCGTCACTCCCAAGACGGCGACGCAGTAGATGAAGCCGCTTGCGTGGCCGCATATGTACTCGATGCGCCGGTCGGTGCTCGTGAGCGAGACGAAGTGAATCTGGTGGATGTTGTTGGCGGCGCAGAGGGCCTCAAGCTCAGACGATTCCTCGGGTGGGAGATCGGGTACTATCAGGCCGTCTACACCGGCGTCGACCGCGTCGCGCACGAGGTCTCCGAGGCCGTACTTGAGGAACGGGTTGTAGTAGCCCATCAGCATGAGGGGAGACTCGATGCCGTTCGATCGGAGCTGCCGGACAGCGTCGAGGCAGGTCTCGACTGTGACGCCCTGCTGAAGGGCGTGAAAGCTGGTCTTCTGTACCGTAGGGCCGTCGGCGACGGGATCGCTGAAGGGGACACCGACTTCCAGCAGGTCGCCGCCGTTCCGCAGGATTGCCTCGGCGATCTCGACGGAGGTCGGAACGTCGGGGAAACCTACCGTGACGTAGGGGGAAAGGATGGTCCTCCCATCGGCGCGGGCGTCGCGGAGCGTTTGGTCGAGTCGATTTGATACGGTCATGCGGCGAATGTCACTGCTAGGCTATTTTGGCCCGCGTGGGCAAGGAACCCCGGCCATAGCGAGCGAGTTCGGAGGTACAGCCAAGAGAGAATGGCACCACTGGCGAACGTCGGCAGAAGGACCGTGAGGTCGCCGTGCGCTACGGCGAATATGGCGGATGCCATAATTAGACCGGGGAGTACACCGAAGCCCTGCACGAAGGCGGAAAGCAGGAATCCGCGGAAGAATATCTCCTCGGCGGCCGGTCCAACGACGACGAGAATGCCGACGGTGAACGCTCGAAGCACTCCCTCGCCCAAGAGCCGTTCGGGCACCGGGGAGGGCTCCAGCGACTCAATTCCTAAGCCCGTCACAACGACCTGGTAGATAAGACCGGCCACTATGCTGATGCCCAGCGCGAGTGCGGCCCAACCGGCGATCTTGGGCCAACGGAGACCGCCCGTTCCAAGACCCAGGCTGTTCAGACTCGCGCCACGCCACTTGACGGCAAGGAGCCAGACCGTCCCGACCATGAGTATCTGGAGCAGGAACAGGACCAGTGCGGTTACCCCGTCGGCCTGTCTTTCCAACGATCCGAGCAGCAGTCCAAGCGCCATCAGGGACGCCAAGCTGCCACACGCGACGATGGCGAAGCCGATCATGGCGTCGGTAATGCCCCATGGGACGCTGAGGCGTCGGAGGGTTAGCCTGGACTCTGCTGGCGGATTTGAGTCGGTCATGTCGAGTTGTGGGAGTGTATCACAGGTATCCTTTGTCACCACCCGTTGGTCATTCCGGGACGGGCGTCACGCTCTAGTGCGAGTTTGATCCCAGTCGTTCGTATGCCCAGCCGAGCAGGTCTTCGGTCTCCTGCCAGCCGATGCAGGGGTCGGTTATGGAGACTCCGTACTCCAGCTTGGAGAAGTCGCCGTTGATCTTCTGGCTGCCCGGGTTGATGTTGCTTTCGAGCATCACGCCGATGATCCCGGCGTTTCCGTCCACCCGTTGCTCGACGACGCTCTCGAAGGCCTCGTGCATCTTGGTATGGTCCTTGTCGCAGTTTCCGTGACTGCAATCGACGAGGAGATGAGGGGCAGCGCCCCCGTCGGCAAGTTGCTGTCGGGCCATGGCCACGGAGTCGGGATCGAAGTTCGGACCGTCGTTCGCGCCGCGCAGAACGAGGTGTCCGTAGGGGTTGCCCGCCGTGTGGATTATTGCAGTGCGACCCGACTGGTCGATGCCAAGAAAACCGTGTCGCGCCTGAGCGGACACTATGGCGTCGACGGCGATCTTGGTGCTGCCGTCGGTGCCGTTCTTGAAGCCGACGGGCATACTGAGGCCGCTGGCCATCTGGCGATGGGTCTGGCTCTCCGTGGTGCGCGCGCCTATCGCCACCCAGCTGATGAGGTCGGCCAGGTACTGCGGCACTATGGGATCGAGGAATTCGGTGGCCGTCGGAAGACCCATCTCCGCAACGTCCAGCAGGAGCTTTCTGCCCTTCTGCAGACCGGTCGTGATGTCGAAGGTGTCGTTCAGGTGCGGATCGTACAGAAGGCCCTTCCAGCCGACGGTCGTGCGCGGTTTCTCGAAGTAGACCCGCATGACTATGAGCAGCCGGTCGGCGTATTTCTCGCCCAAATCGTGCAGTCGCCGCGCGTATTCGAGCGCGGCATCATCGTCGTGGATCGAGCACGGCCCCGCGATCACGAGGAACCGGGAGTCCTCACCATTGAGAATCGCCTGGATCCCGCGTCGTCCGTCAACGACCGTTCGCTTGGCGGCGGGTGTCGTCGGCAGGTCTTCGATGAGGTCCACCGGAGGTATCAGCTTCTCCGTCTTCAATACGTTCACGTCCCTTGTCTTCGTGTCTAACATTCGAGTGCTCCTTCACGCATGAAAAGACCCCAACCGCTGCCGGTTGAGGTCTCGGTGTCTTCGCTGGGGATGCTCGTCGCTCTACGTCCCGCGCACCAGTCCTTCTCCGGCAGCCGTTGGGCCGGTAAAGTAGTAATAGTAGTACGCGTAACGGTTCGGAACTCGCATCTCGCAATCTACTGTAAAGGTGCGCGAGAGCCTGTGTCAAGGTTGCATTCGGTCAATTCGGTGCGTCATACTGCCCCGTGTGTCGGGTTCTAGGTGCTGGGTGTTAGCGGAATGACGGTTTGCGGGTAGGTAGGGGCGATTCGCGAATCGCCCCTACTATTCACGAGGTAGTGACGAGGGCAGTGATGGACCACCTTCTGCTAACCGAAGAGGAACAGCTACTCCGTACGGCGGTGCGAGAGTTTGCGGACAACGTGCTCGCGCCTAGAGCCTCGGCGTACGACCAGAGCGGTGATTTCCCGGCCGACAACATAGAGGGTCTGGGCGAGCTTGGGCTGTTCGGGCTGGGCATCGACGAGGCATACGGCGGGAGCGGAGGGACGGCGCGACAGGGGGCCATTGTCGCCGAGGAACTTGCGCGAGGATGCACGGCCACCAGCACGGTGTACGTCGCGCACCAGTCGCTTGCGGCCCAGTTCATCCACATGCACGGCACGGAGGAGCACAAGAGCCGATACCTTCCGGGTATGACGGCGGGACGGACGATTGGGGCGTTCGCGCTCACGGAGCCGGGGGCAGGCAGCGATGCGGCCGGCATCCGCACGACCGCCAATCGGGACGGCGATGATTATGTGCTCAACGGGTCGAAGGTGTTCATCACGAACGCGACGGAGGCCGGTGTGCTCATCGTACTGGCATCCCTCGACCTCAACCTCGGATCGCGGGGGTTCGTGGCCCTGATCGTCGACGGCGATGCGCCAGGAATAACCATCAATCCCATGCACGGCAAGATGGGCATCCGCGCCTCGTCGACGTGCGAGGTGTTCTTCGACGACTGCAGGGTGCCCGTGACGAACCGGATGAACGAGGAGTACGAGGGATTCAGGGCCACGATGGAGGTGCTGAATGCCAGCCGGATCGGCATAGCGGCGCAGGCGGTTGGTGTGGCGCAGGCCGCGTATGAGGAGGCGGTAGAATACGCGAAACAGCGAAAGGCGTTTGGCAAGACCCTCTCCGAGATGCAGGGCATCCAGTGGATGATCGCCGACATGGCGACTGAGGTGGAGGCCGCGCGGTTGCTGGTGATGCAGTCGGCGACGCTCCTCGACGCGGGCAGGCCGTTCGTCAAGGAAGCGTCGATGGCGAAGCTCTTCGCGTCGCGCGTCGCGGTCGAGACGGCGGACAAGGCCGTTCAGATACACGGCGGCGTCGGGTATTTTTCCCCGTCCACCGTCGAGCGCTTGTATCGTGACGCAAAGATTACCGAGATCTACGAGGGCACGTCCGAGATCCAGCGGATGATAATATCGCGGAATGTGCTAGGGGAATGACAAGTTCAATTCGTGTGATGCCACGTAGTGTCTTCATTTGGGATTTCTGGATTCCGGCCTCCGCCGGAATGACGGATGGGAGTCTGGCCGCGAATACTGCGATGTAGTCAGAGCGAATTGGCATAGGTAGAAAATCAAAACGATAGGGAGACGATATTGAAGAAGAACAACGTTTTGCGCGATCTGATCAACGAGGGCAAGCCGACCATTGGGACTCACGTCCATACCGTCTGGCCCGGAATCGCCGAGGTGATCGGGTACTCCGGCACGATCGACTACGTGGAGTTCACGAGCCAGTACGCCCCGTACGACCTGTTCGCCCTAGACAATTTCGCAAGAGCCATAGAGCTCTTCGACCACATGACATCGATGATAAAGGTCGACCAGGAGCCTCGGACGTATCTCGCCGAGAAGGCGACGGGGTCCGGTATCCAGAACCTGCTGTTCGCGGACATTCGCACGGTCGACGACGCGCTGGAGTCGGTCAGAGCCGTCCGTCCTGAAACGCCGTCCGCAGGGGGCATCGCGGGAGCGACGAGCACGAGGGACATGGGCTACGTGTTCCCGGGGGTTTCGTTGGCGGACTGGGTGAAGGTGGCGGAGGAGGCGGTCGTCGCGATCATGGTTGAGAAGCGCGAGGCGGTCGAAGACCTGGAGGCCATCCTCGACGTGCCGGGCATCGACATGGTGCAGTTCGGCCCGGGCGACTACTCGATGAGCATCGGACGGGCCGGAGACTACACCCACCCGGAGATCATGGAGGCCCAGAAGTACACGATCGAGACCTGCATCGCCAAGGGCATCCGCCCGCGGATCGAGATCGGCGACTGGGAGGACGCCAAGCCGTACATGGACATGGGCGTCATCGACTTCTGCATAGGCACCGACGTGAACGTCATCTACCAGTACATGCAGGAGCAGGGCGGGCAGCTCGCGAAGGCGCTAGGCAGGTAGGTGGCATACGTGGCTGAGAACCTCGAAGCCAATTTTGATGAAGCAATGCGAGACACCTATCGTGTCGCCTCAGCACACGGGTATCGCCCAACGTATTTCTTGCAAATGATTGAAACGCATGGTGGAGTCGGCACGGCTAAGCGGCTGCTGAAGGCATCCAAGCAGCAGTATGGATTGACGAGGCTTTGGAACCTCGGGTTGCTTGGCATCTCCGCAGAAGCCCTCGTCTTACAGGAACGCTGGCAATCGCTCTTCACCGATGAAGAACGCCGCGAGGCGTGTGAGCGGCTGAGAAGCTATGGATACGAATGTCCTTGAACAATAACGCAGGACCTGATTTGACACACGACTCGTTACACGGTACAGTTCTGCGGTGAAGATAAAGCACCGGGGGTTACGTAGATTACATGAACGTGACGACCCAAGAGGCCTGAATCCGTCTCACGTAGCCCGCATTGGACGTCTGCTCGACGACCTTCAGGCGGCACGAAGACCGTCCGATATGGATCTGCCCGGTTTGTTTCTTCATGCACTGTTGGGTAACCGGAGCGGCCAATGGAGCATTCGAGTGTCAGGCAATTGGCGAATCGTATTTCGCTTCGAGGGTGAAGAAGCCGTTGACATTGACTTAGTTGACTACCACTGAGGAGATCACATGAGTGTTGCAAACCCATCGCATCCCGGTGTGAGTGTGCGTGAGAGCATGGAGGCCGAGGGCTGGACGGTGACGGACTGCGCTGACCGGTTAGGCGTAAGCCGGAACACGATGTCGAGGCTGGTGAATGGGCGTTGCGGTATTTCGCCCGCAGTGGCTCTTGCGCTTGAACGTATCGGGTGGAGCAACGCGGAGTTCTGGATGCGGAGGCAGGCACATTTCGACCTGGCGCAGGAACGCGGCCGACTTACGGAGAGCGCTTGAAATCTGTCGCGAGTAACCCGACTTCGCACGACGACAGGGCTGCTAGTACCGGTTCCACATGATTTTGATATTACGATTCACCCTCACCCTAGCCCTCTCCCACGACGGGAGAGGGGATAAAGCGGCATCTGCCAGTTCATCATATTCAAGTTGACTAAGTACTAGACACTCCGACCACTTCGAGAGCGTTGAAGAACCCACGCCTACGTTCGTGTATGATGTTCGCGTAACATCTCACCTTCGGAGGCGGTCTCATGGGATGGCAGGACAGCCAAGCGGACATCAAGAGCCACTGGGACGAGAACGGCTGGGTGGCCGTGCGCGGGTTCTTGGACGCAGATGAAGTGGCTAGCCTCCGCAAGGAGATTGGCAGGTACATCGAAGAGGTCGTGCCGACTGTTCCAGAGTACGAAGTCATGTACGACATCAAGGGACAGCCGGAGACTCTCAAGCGTCTTGGGCACATGTCGAAGTATGACGAGTACTTTAGCGACCTGATCCATACGGGCAAGTTCACGGCTCTCGCGGAATTGCTGCTTGACGGGGATGTCGTTCCGCAGTACTGCCAGCTGTTCAACAAGCCCGCTCGCGTGGGCGTGGAGACTCCAGCGCACCAGGACTCCTACTACATCCCTCTAACACCCAACGAGGCGCTGACGATGTGGCTTGCCCTCGACACGGTCGATGAGGAAAACGGCTGCTTGCGATACGTATCGGGCGCTCACGAGCGTCCCATTCGTCCGCACGGGCCGACCGAGATATTCGGCTTCTCGCAGGGAGTCACCGACTACGGCGATGCCGACTACGCCGGGGAGGTACCTGTCCCGGGGGAGCCGGGAGACGTAGCCATCCACCACTGGCAGATGGTCCATCGGGCAGGTCCGAACACCAGCGACCGCGACCGGTGGGGCCTCGGTACCGTCTACCACTCCGCGCGGGCCAAGCCGGACGCCGAGTTGCAGGAAGCCAGGACCCGCGACCTCGAGAAGAAACGCGCCGAGTGGGCCAAGAAGGGCCAGTCGGGTCGGTAGCAGGTCGAAGTCCCATGCCTCTGTACTATCCCGTTTTCCTCGATCTCCGCGGACGGCGAGTCGTCGTCATCGGCGGCGGCGCGATGGGGGAAGAGAAGGTTACGCGACTCATGCCGTACGGCGCTGATGTTGTCGTTGTGAGTCCCGATGTGACGGACGAGGTCTCGGAACTCGCGGATGATGGGAAGATCGAGTGGGTTCGGAGGCCGTACCGGCCGGGCGACCTCGAAGGGGCGTTCATCGCCATCGTGGCCGATACGAGCGACGACGCGGTGAATCAGGTCGTTTCAGAGGAGGCCCGCGAGCGCAACGTACCGCTCAACGTCGCAGACGTGACCGACCTTTGCACGTGGATCACGCCATCGGTGGCGCGCCGGGGTGAGGTAATCGTCGCCACGTCGACGGGCGGGGCGAGTCCCGCTCTGGCGCGGAGATTCCGCGAGATACTGAACGGAGAGTGCCGGCTGGAGTCGAGGCATGAGCTGATGGACTTCGCCGATCTGGCTCCCCTGCTGTCGGATGCCCGGAAGCAGCTCCTCGACAGGGGGATTCGGCTGAATCTCGACCACTGGCAGGCCTGCCTGACGGACGAGTTGATCGACCTGGTGCAAGCGGGAGATGTCGAGCGAGCGAGGAGGGTCCTGATGGACAGCTTGCTCGTGGGGACGACGTGCGACTGCTCCGATAACGTATGCGCGATGCACGAGGAGATGGCGCAGCCGACACCCGTCTCGCAGTAAGAACCGTGATCCGGAGGTCCGGGCTTGAATCTGGCACGAACAGTCCGCGTCGGCTCCCGGGCGAGTCCGCTGGCACTCGCACAGACGGAAGAGATTCTCTCGCTCCTCAGGAAACAATTTCCGGACGTGGAATTCGAGGTCGTGCACCTGTCCACACGCGGCGACAGGAACGCCGATGCCGTCCTGTCCTCACTGGGACGTGGCGCATTTGTCAAGGACATTGAGCGCGCCCTGCTGGACGGCGAGATCGACTTCGCGGTCCACAGCGCCAAGGATGTCGGGCCGGACATTGCCGAGGGGCTGCGGATAACGCCTGTGGGGAAGCGTGAGGACGCACGGGATGTTCTCGTATCGAAGTCGGGGCAGTCGCTTATGAGTCTTCCCACCGGCACTCGGCTGGGAACGGGGAGCCCACGACGGAAGGCGCAGGTCAAGGCGCTGCGGCCCGATGTCGAGGTACTGCCCATACGCGGCAATGTCGGCACGCGGCTCGATAAGGCGCGTGGCCCGGACTATGACGGCGTGGTGATAGCGGCAGCGGGCCTTGCGCGGCTGGGAAGGCTGTCGGAGGCGACGGAATTGCTGTCCGTGGAACAGGTCACGCCGGACGTTGGACAGGGAACGCTTGTCGCCGAATTCCGTCGGGACGACGCGGAGACGGGTGCGATGCTCAATTCAATCGTTCTCGATGAGACAGCCAGTGCGTTCCGCGCGGAGCGGGCGTTCCTCGATACGCTTGGCGGGGGATGCACGGCACCGGTTGCCGCGTACGGGGAGATTGAAGGTCGGCGGATGCGGCTGTTCACCATGGCGGCGACTCTGGACGGAACAAGGATTTTGAGGGCGCAGATCAAGGGAGACGTGAACGAGGCGGAAGATATTGGACAGAGGGCGGCAATGACGCTGCTGGATTCGGGAGCATCTGAAATCGCTCGGGGCGGATGAACGGGCAACGGTCATCGAGGCCAGTAGACCGACGACGAAAGCGAACATGACGAATCAGGAAGAAACTGAGAGCGCCAACCCCTCCGTCGGATGGGTCGCACTTGTGGGCGCGGGGCCGGGCGACCCGGAACTGCTGACGATCAGGGGTCGGCGTTATCTCGAAACGGCCGATGTTGTCGTCTACGACAGGCTCGTGGACCGTCGGCTGTTGGGACACGCCCCGAGAGATGCGGAACTGGTCGACGTGGGCAAGAGGCCGGGAGAACCGCGAGACCGACAGTCTGCTATCAACGCACTACTCGTTGAACGAGCGCTGAGTGGCAAGCGAGTGGTGCGTCTGAAGGGGGGAGACCCGTTCATCTTCGGGCGTGGCGGTGAAGAGGTCGCGGCACTTGCGGAGGCAAATATCCCGTTCGAGGTGGTGCCGGGGATTACGTCGGCGATTGGCGCGCCGGCCTATGCCGGCATCCCGCTGACGCACAGGGGAGTAGCGTCTTCTTTCACGATTGTTACAGGCAGCGAATCGCCAGATAAGGTGGGCGCGTCGGCGGACTGGGACCTTCTGGCGAAGTCCGGGGGCACCCTGAGTTTATTGATGAGTTGGGAGAACCTGCCGGCGATTACAAAGGCCCTGATTGACGGAGGTAGGCCTGAGGACACCCCGGCGGCCGTTGTTCAGTGGGGCACTTGGCCTGACCAACGAACCGTAGTCGGGCCACTCGTGAGTATTGCAGAACAGGCGCGAAGTGAGGGACTTAGCAATCCCGTCGTAGTCGTCGTTGGCGAGGTCGTCAATCTACGCGCGGTGTCACGCTGGTTCGACAACCGGCCACTTTTCGGCAAGCGCGTCCTAGTCACGCGCTCTCGAACGCAGTCGACCGATCTCGTCGACCGTCTCGAACGGGCGGGAGCCGAACCGCTGGAGGTCCCAACCATAGAGATTCAGCCGGTCGAAGACACTCGCGATATTGATTCGGCTCTGGCGCGTCTCGCCGACTACGACTGGGTCGTATTCACGAGCACCAACACCGTAGAGCAACTCTTCAGGCGCCTCGACGCTTCGGGACATGACGCACGGCAGTTCCAAGCCTCGCGTGTCGCGGCGATTGGGACTGCGACGGCGAGTGCGCTGCGTGATCGCGGCATAGTCGCCGACCTTGTCTCGCGCGAATCGGTGTCGCAGTCGCTGATCGACGACTTCGCGGAGCAGGGAGTCGCGGGACAGAATATTCTTCTGCCAGGGGCAGAGGTGCGGCCAGATCGACTGAGGCGGGGGCTCGAAGGGCTGGGCGGGGTCGTGAGGGAGGTGACGTTGTACAGGACCGTCCTGCCTGCGGGAGCGGGAGTTCGTCTTGCCGATGTCTTGGAATTGGGCGTGGATGTCGTGACGTTTACCAGCTCGTCGACGGTCACCAACCTCATGGCTCTGCTGGATGGTGACGCAAGCCGGCTTGGCGGGGCAAGCGTCGCCTGTATCGGGCCGGTTACCGCGGAGACCGCACGTAAGGCCGGACTGAGCGTTGATATTCTTGCAGAGGACTCGACGGCGGCTGGACTCGTGAACGCAATAGTTGGACACTATATGCCGAAAGGGTCGGACGCATGAGCAGCTTCCCTGAAAATCGAATGCGGCGCTTGAGGGCGACGCCGTCGCTCCGCCGTCTTGTGCAAGAGACGCGGCTATCCGTATCCGATCTGATCTACCCGATGTTCGTGACGGAAGTGAGCGGCGGGCCCCGCGAGATCGAGCCGATGCCGGGAATATTCCAGCACACGCTCGACAGCCTCGTATCAGAAGTTGAAGCTGTCGCCGAACTGGGAATCCCCGCGGTGTTGGTGTTCGGCATCCCATCGCACAAGGACGAGCTAGGTTCGCAGGGCTATGCGCCGAACGGCATCATTCAGGAGGCGATCCGGGTTATCAAGCAGGCCCAGCCTAGCCTCGCGGTCATTGGCGATGTGTGCATGTGCGAGTATACGTCGCACGGGCATTGCGGCATCCTGCTGGAAGACGGCGTCGTGGACAACGACCGGACGCTGGAGCTCCTCGCCGAGACGGCTGTCTCGCAGGCCGAGGCCGGCGCGGATATCGTCGCACCGTCTGCTATGATGGACGGGCAGGTCGGGGCCATCCGCGATGCGCTCGACGACAACGACCACGACAATGTGCCGATCATGGCCTACTCGGCCAAATACGCGTCGTCGTTCTACGGCCCGTTCAGGACGGCGGCAGAGTCAGCGCCCCAGATGGGAGACCGCAAGGGATACCAGATGGACCCGGCGAACGTGAACGAGGCGATGCGCGAGATCGAGCAGGACATCCTCGAGGGCGCCGACATCGTCATGGTGAAGCCCGCGCTGGCATATCTGGACGTCATCGCGAGGGCGAAGGAGCGTTTCGACATGCCTCTCGCCGCCTACAACGTCAGCGGTGAATACTCCATGGTGAAGGCGGCGGCGGCCAACGGCTGGATCGACGAGCGGCGGATCGTCATGGAGATACTGACGGGCATCAAACGGGCTGGAGCGGACATGACAATCAGCTACCATGCTAAGGAAGTGGCGACGTGGCTGGCCGAGGAGGGCTAGTCCTCCGGGCGGGTTCCAAAGACCGCTGTAAAGCCCAAATTGTATGACGGCGCCCTAACGAGCCTCAGCTTGTGAAGGGGCCAGAACCGGTACCGGACGGTACCTTCAATGTTGTCCAGTCTTACGGGGCCAAGCTGCCGGCTGTCGGTGCTGTGGGCGCGGTTGTCGCCCAGCAGGAAAAACTCGTCGTTCCCAAGGTTCCAAACTTCGTCTTCCAGGCCGATAACGGCGGGGAGGCCGCCCAAGTAATCCTCAACAATAGGGTCGTCATTTATGAATAGTGCCCCTACGGAATGTTGGACACATTCTGTAGGCAGGCCGATCACGCGCTTCAGATGCCGTCGCTCATCGTCGGAACCATCCTGGACGACGACCACGTCGCCCCTTGCAAAGTTGAAGGTCCGGCGTGGAGTACGGCGCACGAGCAGGCGGTCGCCTTCAGAGAAGGTTGGGGACATGCTGTGGCCCCGGACTACGTATAGCTCGACGCCCAGCATCGGTTGGGACTCCCGGAAGTCTTCGTGAAACCCATGAGCGCACTACGACGTTCGAGGGCAATTCGCGAGGTTGGGCGGTTGAGTGGTCGGGGTGACTGGACTTGAACCAGCGACCTCGTCGTCCCGAACGACGCGCGCTACCAACTGCGCCACACCCCGACTGTGAGGATTGTAGCGAGTATGGGGCTCCCTTACAAGCTTATGGCGCACCACTATTCGGTCGCCTCGTGGCGATTTGGCGCTGCGTATTGACCGCGACCCCTTGCGGGAGTAGGCTAAGCCGGTACGTTTATCTCGCTAGGACTTATGAGCATCCGAACGGATCCGGAACCGCAGCCGGTCTCAGAATTGCCCCCCGTCCCCGTCCGGCGCGGAATGATTCAGCGCGCCGCCGACCGGTTCCCCGCCATTGAGTCGTTTGCCTATTCCGACTTTCGCTGGCTCTGGTTCAGCGCTCTGACCTCGTACCTCGGCATGAATATGCAGTGGATCACGAGGAGTTGGCTGGTGTTGAAGCTGGCCGATGACTCCCCACTCGCACTTGCCTTGGTGATCGTGACGTTCGCACTGCCTATGACCCTCATCTCGCCGATCGGCGGAGCGCTGGCCGACCGCATCTCACGCAAGCGAATTATGCTGTACACCCAGTTGGGCAACGCCGTGCTGACTCTCGTAGTCGGGCTGCTGGACTTCGCAGGGGTGATCGAACTGTGGCACATAATTGTTTCAGGACTCATTAACGGCTCGCTCATGGCCTTCAACATGCCGAGCCGGCAGGCCACGGTGTCCGACATCATCCCCAATAACAAGCTGATGAACGGCATGTCGCTGATGAGTTCGTCGATGAACGCCACACGCATCATCGGCCCCGCTCTTGCCGGAGTGCTCATCATCTTCGTGGGCACATCGGGCGTGTTCTTCCTCATATCGGGAGTCTACGTGCTGGCAGTGCTGATGGTGCTTCCGATCAAGGTTGGCGGCGAGGGGCAGAAGCGGTCCGGGAAGAGCATGTACGGCGATATCATTGCCGGGCTGTCGTATGCGAGAAGCTCGTCGCCCCTGTTGGGGCTGATCATCATGGCGTTCATCCCGATCCTGTTCGGGATGTCGCTGTACGCGCTCATGCCCGCGTGGGCGCGGGAGACGCTGGACGTGCAGTCCGACAACCTCGGCGGACTCTATGCCGTCATGGGCATCGGCGCGCTGATGGGCTCACTGGGCCTTGCCAGCATTCCCCGATTCAACCGCCGGGGACTTCTGCTGTTGTCGAGCTGCGTCGTCTGGGGGATCGTGCTTGCGGTCGTCGCGAAGATGGGCTCGTACAACGTGGTCATGCCACTCATGCTGTTCCTCGGGCTCGTAAGCTCGATGTTCATGTCGCTCAACATGACGCTCGTCCAGACGTACACCAGCCCCGAGATGCGCGGCAGGATGATGAGCATCGTGATGATGACGTTCGGGGCGATGCCGTTGAGCGCCTTGCCATTGGGAGCGTTGGCGGAGCGCATCGGCACCGCAAACGCGCTGTTTGCAAGCGGCATCATGCTTGCGGTGTTCACCATCGGGTTCGCGATAGTCTACCCGGCGTTCCTGAAGATCAAGTAGGCGTCGCGGCCTACCGCAAGGTGTCGGGGACGTTGCGGACTGCGGACCGGGTCGCGCCAGGGGTAGATGCCTTTACCTAGTACCATGTCAACATGGTCTTGATATTACGATTCACCCTCACCCTAGCCCTCTCCCACGACGGGAGAGGGGATAACGTAAAGGTGTCCGAGCGCGGAAATCCTACCCGATCACATCGGGGCGCTGCGGACTGCGGATCGGCTTGCGCCAGGGGTAGATGCCGCCGTCGTAGGACTCAGGGCCGAGCTTGAAGTGCTTGGCCTGTTCGAGCGTCTCCACGAAGGGCATGTTTGGGTCGAACCATGTGTCGGGCGACATCGGGCGTGGTCCGGCCTTGGAGACGGCGCCGAAGGTCGGACGTCCGATGATCTCCTCCAGCAGCCACGCGCAGTCGATGAGCTGGGAGACATCGACGCCCGTCTCGATGTCCATGCCCTCCAGCATGTGGAAGAGATCCTCCGTCGCCATCATGCCGGTCGCGCGTCCCGTGCCGCAGTAGGGACATCCGCCTATCCCGCCGACGGTGCCGTCGAGCACGAGGGTGTCGTCGGGCGTCAGCGCCCGCATGGCGGCGTAGGCGGACGGGAGGGCCATACCGCGCGCGTTGTGCAGGTGGAGGTAGAAGCGCCGGATATGCGGCCACCTCTCCTTGACGGCTAGCATCTGCTCCTCGACGTGATGGGGTAGACACCACGCCATCGGATCGAGCAGCCCCACGCTCGTGACGGGGATGCCCGCATCGTCCCATGTGCTGTGAGCGCGTTCGAGGATTTCCATTCGCTGACCGAGCGAAAACTCGCCTACGAAGTTCGATCCCCACGCAGCTGCTACTCGAATCTCGGCCTCTGTCACGTCGCGCCGTTGAGCGTCCTCGACGATAACAGGCCAGCTTGCGAATTCCCCTTCCTGCGAGCGGTTGAAGTTGCGGCGAGTGAACACGTCGCAGAGGTGGGCATTCAGGAACGGACGGTCATCCTCGATGGTCAGGGGCGGCGAGAACTGCTGGGCGCGCTCGTAGGAGCGGCGGTTCACCAGGAGGGCCGTGTAGATGACGTTCGGGTTGGGCGTGAACCGCTCCAAGACCTCTTCGATCTTGGCCATTTGAGGCGTGTATCGCGGGCTGACGAAGGACCCGACGACGATTCGGGGCAGTCCGGTCTCGCCGAGAGCATTCAGGAGTCGGACCTTGTCATCGACCGAGATATCGGCGGACTCGATCTGCATCCCCTCACGCATCGTCTCGTCGCGGTACTCGATTGTCGGCCATTGGAAGTGCATGGGATTTCCTGCTAGTGCGCTACTACTGTCTACGGCACAGTATATGGGAATGCAGGGGGTGGTGAGTTTCGCCTACTCTACTGCGATCATTAGAAAGTCCGTATAACGGAGCGCATGTGTGTGCATCCCTATCAGGATCAACAAGGGTCGGCTGCGGACCGGGGCTTCCCTATCGCGTTGCCCGACACTAGTACCGTTCCCATTTGAATATGATAGTCGAATTGAGAGGTGCGTATCCCCTCCCGTCGTGGGCTGACAGGGGTAGGCAAAACGGAATTGTAGCTATGATCCAGCCCCGCCTCCCTGTCATTCCGAGCGCAGCGAGCAATCTAAAGTCCATCACCACAAGACCGGTCAGCCAGTGCCACGTCTATGTTATGACCAATAGTGGAAAACAGCGTGAGAACTCTGCTGGTCGGCTTTACCTTGAGACCGACATTTTAGATTCTTCGACTCCGCTCCGCTGCGCTCAGAATGACAGTGACTGAGGTGCTTTCTCATCGATGGAGAGTGGGGCGATAGTTAAATGCCTACCCCTGTCAGCCCGTCGTGGGAGAGGGCTAGAGCCTGCCCTGTATGTCATGCTCAACCTCAACACTCACAAGCTGGGTTCGATGTACGATGCCTTCGAGCCAGCTGAAGCACGACGCATCGCCAAGCGCCTGGAGCTCCACTACACACCCCTACACGGCAGTTGGCTGAACCCCGTATCGAGTACGGGGCAGGCTATGGCTGAGATAGAGTTGAGCGTCTTGAGTAATCAATGTCTCAACCGTCGAATCAGCGACGAGGTGGTACTGAAGCGAGAGGTCTTGACGCTGGAACAAGAGCGTAACGAGGCTGCCGCCGTCATAGACTGGCGTTTCTCCACTCAGGACGCTCGCACTAAACTTCAACGTATTTATCCATCACATTCAGATTGAAACGGTACTAGTCCTGCTAATGGCGACGTAGTCAGAACGAATTGGTGAGACTCCCCTAGTCGGCGGCTACTCCCCCGGTTCCCGCAGAGAGCGGAAGCGTGGCGTCCATGACCACTGCTGTCTGCCGACGAGGTAGTCCCTGACGTGCTCGGGGAGGCCCGCGAGGAACTCCGCGCTGGGCTCCTGGCCGGTGTCGGCCTTGAACATCGGAGGGGTGTAGCCGGTGATGATGATGGTGCGCTCGCGGTCGCTGCGGATTTGTCCGGTTGCGTGGATGAGCGACTCGGCGAAGAGGACGGTGGAACCGGCGGGGGCAACGATCTGGTGGATGAGGGAGCGGTCCTCGTAGGCGCAGTCGACGATGTCTTCCATTGGTAGGGCTATCTTGTGGCTGCCTGCTATTACGACCGTCCCCCCGTCGTCGGGGCCTAGCTCAGTGAGGTTCGTGAGCGTCTTTACGAAGTTGCTGTGGAAGAGTCCGTTGCCGCTGTAGGTCCCGTGAGGCGGCCGGGTGCCGAAGTGGAATCCGAAACTCGGTTCCGGATCGGTGTAGGCCTCTGGGTCGCGGGAGTTGATGATGGCCTCGGACTCGGACAGGCGCACTACTCCGCCGACGACCTCCTCCGCCATGCCAACGAGGCGGGGGTTGGTCACGTAGGCGAGAATGGCCGGATCGGTCTCGAGGACGTGCGCGAAGTGCATGTTGGTCAGGGAGTAGCCGGAGACGCGGCAGTTTCGGATGATCGTGCCGGTGGGGTCGCCGGTCGCCTCGAACTCGCGCTTGAGGTTCTGGAGGGCATTGAGCACCGCCGACGTTTCGTCAGCAGTCAGCGTGTTCTCGATCACACCACGTATCCGAAGACGTCGAAGTGGTAGCGCTGGGCGGACGTGAGGGCGGGGAACGGTCGGTTGAAGGAGTCGGCGGCGTTAGTGGTCATTATCTTTGCCTACTCGGTCGAACACTATCACCGGAGGCTCGGCCGGTCAACGCTCCGTCCCGCCAACCGACTTACCGACGGTTTACATGGCGATATCATATATGATATCATCCTGGCAAAGTATTGTAGGATTCACAAGCCCCGCGTGCCGAACAGAAAACTCCTTGCAAGGCTCAGGAACAGTCAACGGAACGTCTCATATCGGGAGCTGCGCAGCCTGTTGGAAAGTTACGGGTTCGTACTGACTAGATCGAGGGGAAGCCATCGAGTCTTTGGGTATCCGGGATCTCCCATAAAGCTCACCGTCGTGGAGAGTGATGAAGTGCGCCCTGTATACGTGCGTACCGCGATAGAGAAGATCGAAGAAGCAGTGTCGTTGTGATGAGACGCGGCTACGTGTCGTTCGCTGAAAGGGGGAGATAGTGACTAGTACGTCTTTGGAATACTATCTGGGACTGGACTACCCCACGGAGTTGACGCATGAATCGGATGACGGAGGTTATTGGGCAGCCGAGATCATTGATCTTCCCGGCTGCGTTTCCCACGGTGACACTCCCGACGAGGCCGTTGCAAACCTGAACGAAGCCAAACGGCTTTGGATCGAAGACCATCTTGCGAACGGCTACGAGGTACCCGAGCCGATTGATGCCCGTGGTTTCAGTGGACGCGTTCTACTCCGACTGCCCAAATCGGTTCACTACCGCCTCTCGAGGGAGGCTGCGAGGGAAGGCGTCAGCATGAATTCTCACCTCGTCAGGCTGCTTGCTGAAGCCTCCGTGTCAAGGGCCGCGCTCAATGCGCTCACCGAATCGGTCAATGAACATCGGTCGCGGATTGTCGCGCTCGAACACCAGTTGGGAGATCGCGCACCGGTCGCCTCCGCCACAGATTGATTTGGGGACTTCTAACTGCCCGCGTCTACTATATCCTCGGTGTACGCATCGGCGGCGTCCTGCAGGGCCAGAAGGGCTTCTTCGCGGGTGTGGCCCCAAGCGGCGCAACCCGGCAGCGCGTCGATCCATGCGCTCCACCGACCATCTTCATCTTGCTCCATTCCTGCCGTCAGTACGTAGGTCGTCATTCCGCACCTCCACACTCACTGTGTGTTGCTACAGTATCAATTCTAACCCACGATCTGGCGGAACACCCGGAGGTAGTTCAGGCCGAGGAGCTTGCGGAGCTCTTCCTCGTTGAAGCCGCGCTTGGCGAGGGCCATGGTGAGGAGGGGCCAGTCGGCGAAGGTCTGGTAATCGACGTTGTGGTAGTCGTCGTGGACGCGGTGCTCCCGGCGGAAGCCGCTCCAGTCGAACGCTCCGTGCGGGAGATCGGGCATGTCGTCGGCGTATTCGACGAGGGATCCCGTCTGGCCGCCCGGCCCGCACTTGTCGTTGCCGATGCCTACGTGGTCGAGGCCCATGACGTTGACGAGGTGGACGACGTGGTCGACGAAGTGGTCGAGGGTGGCGGCGGTCGACTCGTCCTGCACGAATCCCGGAACGATGGTGACGCCGAAGAAGCCGTTCTGGTCGGCGATGGCCTTGGCGAGCTCGTCGCTCTTGGCGCGGTCGTGGTAGGTGACCGCCTTCGCGTTTGAGTGGCTGACGATCACGGGCGAGGTGGACAGCTCGATGGCGTCCCACCCGACGGCCTCGCTACAGTGGCTCACGTCGACGATCATGTTCAGCTCGTTGAGGCGCTCGACGACGGTGCGGCCGAAGTAGGTGATGCCGCTGGGGTTGTGCTCCGTGCACCCGTCTCCAACGAGGTTGCGAAGGTTGTAGGTGAGCTGGACCTGGCGGAGGCCGAGGTTGTAGAAGAGGTCGATTCGATCAATGTCGGTGCCGAATGGCACTGTGTCCTGGAAGTCGATGATGACGCCGTGCTTGCCCTCGCGGTAGACCCGCTCGATGTCGTCTGCGGTGAGGATGAGGGCGACCTCTCCACCGAGTACGTCGATCATCGACCGAGCCTCGGCGATGCGCTTGACGGCGGCCTCAAAGGCGACCTCGATGCGGCTTCCCGCGATGTAGGTGCCGGCGCCGATCGTCACACCGGACGTCTTCCAAAGGCCGACGTAGTCTTTGACAGCCTCGGGGTTGGTCTGCACCTCGCGGGCGGCCATGCGGGCCATGCGGTTGCCTGCGATGCCTCGGTCAACTCCTCGCTCATGGAGTTCGGCGAGGGCGGCGCGCATATTGTCGTTGAATAGGAAGCCGGACGTGGCGGGCGGCTGCTGCGCGTCGATGACGAGGGCCTCGTAGTGCAGCTCGCGGGCCTCGGCGGGCGTGAGGGACGGCGGACGGATGGGGTCTCGGACGGATGGCATGGGGGCTCCTTCGGATACGTGTTGCGTGATGATACCAAACCCGGTGGTTACTTACCGCACGGCCATTACCGTTCGGGGATGTCACGAAGTCCTACCGACTCCTGAGAAAAGACATCCCCAACGTACCCGTTGCCAGAACCAGTACCGCCGCCGGAGGCCAGAAGTACGGACTGGCGCCTGCCATGCTGTAGGCAGCGAGCACAAGCAACAGAGATATCACCCATGCGCACCCTAATGCCCACCACGAACCCTGTTGGACGCTTGTCGCTAGGGAAAATACTGCCGCGGCAGGCCAGAAGTACGGGCCTGCGCCCACGCTGATGAGGGTACCCACAACTAACAGTATTGCCACCGTCCAAGCACTCCACTTCGCCGGGCGCGAGTCCTGCGATTCCCACTTGAAGAGGGCAGCGATTCCTATGAGCACCAGAATTGAGGGGACAAGCAATATGGGAAGAACGCCCCATCCGTCGTTTGCGATGATGCTTCTTCCGTCCTCTCCTTCTTGGAGAAATCGAACGACGAACCACAACACCGGCCCAACGGCCAGTGCTACGGCTAGACTTGCCAGCAACAGTGGAAAGTTGCGATGGATGTTCATGTAGTGGAGAGATCCATTTGCGTCTTTATAGTGTCCTTCAATTCAACATTCGCAGTACAGTATACGTTGGCCCGCGACCAGCCCCGCGTGTTCGAAGCTACAATGAGAAAGTAGGGACCGCCATGCGCTTCAACGTCAACGATCACCTCGACGCCGTAGACCGCTCCGTCTCGTCGCCGGACCGCCATGGCCAACCCGCTCGCGCCGTCACCATTTCCCGCAGCTGGAGACCTTTGCGTAACCCCCTCTCCCGTTCAGAGTCCGTCTCATAACTCGACGGCATATATCCTGTTGGAAAGACGGCCACGATTACCGTCGTTGTAGGTATCATGCGCTACGAAACATAGCTACCCTTACCGTCATTCCTGCGAAGGCAGGAATCCACAACATCCTGACAAGAGGGGTGGTCTATTTCTGAGACAGCCTCTTCGCGGGAGAGGGCTAGTGCCTGCCCCGTACTCGATACGGGGGTGAGGCTGAATCGTAATATCAAAACCATGTTGACATGGTACTAGTACCGTTTCAATCCGAATATGACAGTCGAATTGAGAGGTGTCTATCCCCTCTCCCGTCGTGGGAGAGGGCTAGGGTGAGGGTGAATCTTAATATCAAAATCATGTGGAACCGACACTAGTTAGCACACCGGGAAGAAAATATCGGTACGCCACTTCGACTGATCGGGCTCAGCGCCGGGATCCGTGACATACACCTCCCACGGCGCTCCCGCAGGTTGGAGGCCCTGTGACTCCATCCACCCGGTGAGTGCCATCCACGTCTTCGAGAGGTTCTCATAGGCACCCATGTGCGTGACAGCAGCCACGGTTCCCGACGGCAACTCACCAGCTTGGACCCGACCCTTGCCTTCCATGGGTGACGCTACAGGCATCCCGCATTCCATGTCGACCGAGTTTCCGTCCATCGAGTGATAGCGCGAGAAGGGCATGCCCACAGGCGTCTGTCCATTCTGCTGAATATATCCGTACACCTCCCCAAAAAGAGACCCCATGACCTCCGGGAGCTTGTCCATCGTCGCACTCGTCCGAACGCCCACGAAGGGCTGCGCTTCCACCTGCTTCGTCTCGAACCCCCGCTCTTCCTCGCCCAAGTCACGACCGGAGCGCTGTAAGCGGTCCGCAATGTCCTCATAGCCCTGCGTCATCTACTATTCCTCCCTGTGTTGCTGATTTCGTTGCCGTGAGTCAGTCGATCACGGCCCCTTCATAATCTACGTGAACAATAGGATATCCTAATTCCTCCAGACCCGGCTCGACGACCGACCGGTCTCCCACGACAAGCAACGAGAGCCGCTCGTTGTCCACGCGCTCCATAGCAACGCGGCGCAGATCGTCGACGGTGAGCGCCTCGTACTGGCCTTCCAGGTGAGAATAGTAGTCGTCCGCCAACCCGAACATGACGATGCGCCCAAGCTGGGAGAGCAGATGCGTCTGCGTCTCGAACTGGCCGGGGAACCCCTTCAACAGCCCGTTCTTGGCGTCGGTGAACTCTTCATCGTCAACCGGACGCCCGGTCCGAATGTCCTCAAACTCCTTCAGCACTTCGCTCACCGACTCCTTCGTGACCGCCGTCTGCACCGACCCCCACGCCGCGAGCGCCGACGGCCCTGTCGACCAGTCGACCGCGGAGTGGAATCCGTAGCTGTACCCCTTGTCCTGCCTGAGGTTCTGGTTCATCCGCGCCATGAAGTGGCCGCCAAATAGGTAGTTGAGCAGGTTGAGCGCATAGTAGTCGGCGTCGTGCCGGTCGATCGTCAGGTGGCCCGCCCTGATGACCGACTGCGCCGCGCCAGGCTTGTCCGCAAGGTAGATCGTCGTGGAGACCGGACCCGGAGCGCTGGACGTCGCTCTTCCGGGGCCGGCAGTTTGAGACTGACCACCGGGCGACCAGTAGCCCAGCCTGGCCTGCGCGAGCGACAGCACATCGTCCCTCGTAGTATCGCCAACGACGATGAGCGTCGCGGCATCTGCCACATACGTGCGCTGGAATTGCTCAACGATCTCGTCTCGCGTAATAGCACCGATGGACTCTTCCGTGCCAGACAGTGGGCTGCCATACGGCGTCCCCTTGCCGTGCAGAAGGGCGCGAAAGGCCCGCTGTGCGATCAGATTGGGGTCGTCTCCTATGCGACGGAGGTCTACCAGCCGCTCCTTGCGTACCCGCTCCAGCTCGTGCTCCGGGAAGCTCGCGTGCGTCACGACGTCCGCGAGTATCTCCATTGCCCTGCCCCGGTGCTGCGTCAGGGCCGACGTCGATGCCGACACCTGCTCGTATCCCGCCGAGCTGCCGAGGTGCGCGCCGATGAACTCCATCTCTTCGGATATCTCCTGGCTCGTCATGGTCGGTGTGCCCTCAGGCAGCATGACCGCCGTGAGATGCGAGAGGCCGGGCTTGTCCGGCGGGTCGCCGGTCGCGCCCGCGTCGACGATGAGACTCATCGAAACTGCGGGCAGACGGGAGTCCTCGACGTAGAGAATGTCGAGGCCGTTGTCCAATTTCTCGCGTCGCGGTACCGGCGGGCTGAAGGAGCGAGGCGACGCGCTTCCCGGCATTGTCGACCGGTCGATATCCGCGCCGGCTCCCGCCTCGACCGCGTCCTCGGGCAGAACGGTCATTCGAACTCTGTTTGGACCGAGAGACTGCGCCGCCACCCGCACCACGTCCTCCGCGGTGACGGCGCGGTACCGCTCGATGTCGGTGTTTATGAGGTTCGGGTCGCCCGCGAACGTGTGGTACAGGTTCAACTGGTCGGCCCTGCCCCCGAAGCCCCCGATCTTCTCCAGTCCGCGTACGTTGTCAACCTCGAACCGGTTGAGGGCCGTCCCAACCTCTCGCTCGGTTGGAGGCTCCTTCCCAATACCCGCTAGATGCTCCTGAACGACCTCCTCGACCTCGTCGAGGCTCTGCCCGGGGTTCGCAGTGATCTGCACGATGAACTCCCCCGCGATCTCCCGCGTGTAGTGGGCCACCGTCACGTCGCGCGCGATTCGCTTTTCGTAGACCAGCGTCTTGTGCAGACGGGAGCTCTTGCCGTCGCCCATGATCGACGCCAATATGTCCAGCGGCGCCTCGTCATCGTCGAACATCGGGCCCGTCGGCCACACCAGCGACAGGCGGGGAAGCTGCACCTTGTCGCGCATGTCCATCCGAACTTCCCCCGCCACACCGGAGTTCATCCTGCCCACCCGGTCGATGGCCGGGCCGGGCGCGATGTCCCCGAAGTAGCTCTCGACGAGACGCCTCGCCTCGTCGGGATCGAAGTCCCCCGCGATGCTCAGACTCGCGTTCGACGGCACGTAGTAGGTTTGGAAGAAATTCCGCACGTCGTCGAGGGATGCCGCGTTCAGGTCCTCCTGCGACCCGATCACCGGCCAGTTGTAGGGATGCGGCGAAGGAAAGACCGCCGTCTCCATCGCCAGGTACGCCTTCCCGTACGGACGGTTCTCATAGCTCTGCCGCCGCTCGTTCTTCACCACGTCGCGCTGCAGGTCGAGACGCTCCTGGTCGAGTGCCTCCAGCAGGAACCCCATCCGGTCCGACTCCAGCCACAGGATGAGTTCGAGGTTGTTGGAAGGCGCCGTCGTCCAGTAGTTCGTCCTGTCGTTCGTCGTAGAGCCGTTGATATTCGCCCCGACCTTCTCCAGCGGCGCGAAGAAGTCGCGGTTGTGGTTCTTCGACCCCTCGAACATGATGTGCTCGAAAAGGTGCGCGAAGCCGGTCCGCCCCGGCTGCTCGTCCTTCGATCCGACGTGGTACCAAATGTTCACCGCCACCATAGGCAGCGACTCGTCCCGGTGCAGTATCACGTCCATGCCGTTGGACAACGTATAGGTCTCGAAATCAATAGAAAGCATTCATAACTCCAGCGTTGGGGTGAAAACGTGCGACCACGATTATATCAGTGGCGGCGACTGGAAGTAGGCGAGATTCAGCAGTGCGTATCTCGTACTGCGCGCGCTGTCGGAAACCCTTGCAAAGCTCTGGCCACTGTCATTCCGAACGGAGCGGAGCGAAGTGAGGAATCTAAAGTCCCTGCTTCGAGGACAGGTCTCGTAGCTGGACCTGCGCCGTGATGGGACGGCATAACATCTTGGATTCCTCGTTGCGCTCGGAATGACAAGTCCTTTGGTGGGTTACGCAAAGGTCTCCAGTCGCGAGAACGACAGTGAAGGCCACCCTATTCTCTACGCAATACACCCCACTTTCTCGCACACTTTTCTTGACGCTCCAACACCCCCATGCTAGCATCGTTCGTTGGTGCGGCGGTGAGCCGTCAAGCAGTCCCACACAGGTGTTGAATGTCCATCGGCGACGAGTTGGGGGCCTTTGCCGTCCGGGGCGATACCGCCCTCACCATTGGCGTTTTCGACGGCGTTCACCGCGGACATACCCACCTCATCTCGCACCTCGTCGGCGAGGCCGCGCGCAAAGGCCTCATGGCCGGCGTCGTCACCTTCCGAGAGCATCCCGCCGCCGTGCTCAATCCCCGCTTTGAAGCGCAGTACCTCACTTCGTTTGAAGACCGGCTCGATTTGCTGAACGAGACCGAGATCGACTTCACCGTTCCGATCACGTTCGACCGCGCGCTGGCCGGTCTGACCGCCGGGGAATTCATCTCGCTCCTTCAAGAGCACCTCCGAATGGTGAACCTGGTCGTTGGGCCCGACTTCGCCATGGGCCGCAACCGGGAAGGCACCATCGAGCGCTTGAAAGAGCTCGGCGACGAGATGGGTTTCACCCTGAAGGTCGTCGACGGACTGCAGGACGCGAACGGCGACACCGTCCGCAGCACGACCATCAGGACGGCGCTTGCCGAAGGTGACGTGCAGCGCGTCGCCAAGCTTCTGGGCCGCCGGTTCACATATGCGGGCGCTGTCATATCCGGCGAGGGCAGGGGAGGCAAGCTGGGGTTCCCTACGGCAAACATCGCGCCCCCACAGGGAATGGCCGTGCCAGGCGACGGCATCTACGCGGCTTTCGCCCACCTAGAAGGCAAAAGACTGATGACCGCCATCAGCATCGGCACCAGACCCACCTTTGGCGGTCACGACAGCGTAGTCGAGGCGTTCATCCTCGACTTCGACGGCAACCTCTATGGGAAGTCGCTCCGCCTTGAGTTCGTTCGGCGGCTCCGCGATCAGGTCAAGTTCGAATCGGTCGAGGCCCTGCTGGAGCAGATCGACCGGGACGTGGCGGAGACAAGGCGAATTCTTGAAGCCGCGCCACCGTGCTAGAATCGTCTACGCACCAATCGCAATAAGGAGTAACTATGACTAACCTGCGAATCCCGGGCCCTATACCCGTCCCCCAAGACATCCTCGACAAGATGTCGACCCAGATGATGAACCACCGGGGGCCGCGATTCAAAGAGATGCTCTACCGCGTCACCGATGGGCTCCGGCAGGTGTTCCGCACCGAGAACGACGTGTTCGTCCTGACCTCATCCGGCACCGGCGCGATGGAGGCCGCGGTCGTCAACACCCTGTCTCCGGGCGAAAAGGTCGTGTGCGCCTCAATCGGCTCCTTCGGCGACCGCTTCGGCAAGATCGCCGAGAACTTCGGGGCCGATGTCACGATGGTGAATTTCCCTCAGGGCACCGCAATCGAGGTAGACGAGCTCCGGCGCGTCCTAGATGCCGACCCGGAGATCTCCGCCGTTCTCGTCACCCACAACGAGACCAACACCGGCGTCACCAACGACATCGAGCGGGTCGCCTCCGTCGTCAAGAACGAGTTCGATAAGCTCATCTTGGTAGACGGCATCAGCAGCGTCTGTTCCCTTCCCCTGGAGACCGACGACTGGGACCTCGACGTCGTGGCGACCGCCTCGCAGAAGGGCTGGATGCTCCCGCCCGGCCTTGCCTTCATCAGCATGAGCGAGCGCGCATGGGAAGCCAACAAGAAATCGACCATGCCCCGCTTCTACTTCGACCTCGCGGCGTACAAGGACTACTTCGACATTGGCCAGCCGCCGTGGACGCCCAACCTCTCAGCCATGTACGCCCTCGACTACGCCCTCACGAGGATCATCGACGAGGGCGTCGAAAACGTCTGGCAGCGCCATGCAGACATCGCGCAGATGACCCGCGACGGCATCCGCGAGCTCGGCCTCGAAGTCTTCCCCGATGACAGCGTCGCCTCCAACACCGTAACCTCCGTCCGGATGCCCGTCGGTGTCGACGCCGACGACCTGCGCAAGGTCGTCCTCGACGACCATGACGTCGTCCTGGCGGGCGCCTACGGCGAGCTGACCGGCAAGATGTTCCGCATCGGCCACCTCGGCTACGTCACCCCCGAGGAGATCGAGGACATGCTAGCCGCCGTCAAGGCTTCTCTGCCAAAGGTGGGCATCGGCGCATAGCAACCGGTCGGCTTGTGCAATCGTACCTAGTGGTTCAACATCCTAGTTATGAAGGGTAACGAGGCTATGACTCGGTAGGGGCGGGTTTGAAACTCGCCCTGTCGTGCAAAGCACGAATCAAATCTCCAATTACTACCCGTCATTTCAAAGATTTCGGTCCACTAGTACCGGTTCCATATGTATTTGACAAATATAAGAAGTAGGTTAGTATTGTGTATGATCCTATAGGGAGGACATACGAAGACATGCCTGCTCTCAAGTACAAGGTGGAGTTGAACGAGTCGGAACGGACACATCTCAAAGAGATCGCGAGTCGTGGGGAGACTTCTGTCCGTAAGGTCAAGCGAGCGCTGGTGTTGCTTAAGGCAGACGAAGGTCTGATCGACCGTGACATCGCCAGCGGTCTATTGATAAGCACATCCACGGTGGGACGTGTGCGCACGCGGTTTGTGAAGGAGGGACTCGACTGTGCGATCAATGAACGCACGCGACCGGGACAGAAGCGCAAGTTGGACGGCAGACAGGAAGCGCATCTGATAGCCATCGCGTGCAGCGATGCACCCGAAGGACACGCGGACTGGACGCTGCAACTAATTGCCGACAAGGCGGTGGCGATGGGGTTTGCCGAGAGCATCTCCCTCGAGACGGTGCGCCAGATACTAAAAAAAACGAACTCAAACCGTGGAAGAAGAAGGAGTGGTGCATCCCCGAGGTGAGCGGAGAGTTCGTGGCTCGAATGGAGGACGTGCTGGACCTGTACCATCAAGACTACGACCCGGACCATCCCGTGGTCTGCTTCGACGAGACATCCAAGCAGTTGGTGGCTGATAAGAGGCCCGCTATCAGGGCCAAGCCGGGTCGGGTGGAACGATATGACTACGAGTACAAGCGAAACGGGACACGAAACCTGTTCATGTTCTGTGAGCCGAAAGCTGGTTGGAGGCATGTCGAGGTGACCGAGCAACGCACTGCTGTGGACTTCGCTCATCAGATGAGATGGCTGGTTGATGAGGCATATCCTCACACCGAGACGATACGGCTGGTGCTGGACAATCTCAACACTCACAAGCTGGGTTCGTTGTACGATGCCTTCGAGCCAGTCGAAGCGCGGCGCATCGCCAAACGCCTGGAGTTTCACTACACACCCCTACACGGCAGTTGGCTGAATATGGCTGAGATAGAGTTGAGCGTCTTGAGCAACCAGTGTCTCAACCGTCGAATCAGCGACGAGGTGGTACTGAAACGAGAGGTCTTGGCGCTGGAACGTGAACGCAATGAGGCTGTCGCCGTCATTGACTGGCGCTTCTCCACTCAGGACGCTCGCACTAAACTTCAACATATCTATCCATCATATTCAGATTGAACCGGTACTAGTGTCCTGAGTCATAAGTTCGCATGCAATATCTTGCTAGTGAGGCTAGGATTTCGTCAGCCGTTTTTGTCCATCGGAAAGGCTTGGGATCGGCACAGGTAGACTCGATGTAGTGAAGGATCGCTTCCTCAAGCTCGCGTGTACTGCGGTGGACACCCCGTCTGAGCTGCTTGTCCGTCAGCGCGGCGAACCAGCGCTCCACAAGATTGAGCCATGATGAACTGGTGGGAGTGAAGTGGAGATGGTAACGGGGCCGCTTAACCAGCCATCGTTGGATAAGCGCGGTCTTGTGGGTTGAGGAGTTGTCGAGGATGATGTGCACATCGAGGTCTGGGGGTACAGAGTCATCGATCTTGTCAAGGAACTTGCGGAACTCCACCGAACGATGGCGCCGTTGGCAGGAGCCGATCACCCTGCCAGTAGCTACGTCAAGGGCCGCGAACAGGTCGGTGGTTCCGTGCCGAGCGTAGTCGTGAGTACGTCTCTCGACTTGGCCTGGACGCATGGGCAACAAAGGCGCGGTACGGTCCAGCGCTTGGATACCCGATTTTTCGTCTACGCACAGTACAAGAGCCTTGTCCGGTGGGTTGAGGTACAGTCCCACGATGTCTCGGACCTTCTCGATGAAGAGAGGATCGGTGGACAGCTTGAAGGTCTCTGTGCGATGAGGTTGAAGAGAGAACGCTCTCCAGATACGGCTTATGGCGCTCTGGCTCATGCCGGTGCGTCTGGCCATCGAACGAGTGCTCCAGTGAGTAGCGTCGTCAGGTGTCGTTTCCAGTGTCAGAGTGACGACTTTCTCGACGTCGGCGTCGGTGATCTTGCGGGGAGCGCCGGGCCTCGGTTCGTCCAAGAGCCCATCCAAGCCTCTTTCGAGAAACCGACGACGCCACTTCCCCACGGTCTGGGGAGAGAGCCCCACTTGAGCACTCACTGTCTTGTTGGACTTACCTTCGGCGCAGCCAAGTATCAACCGGGCGCGTTGGGCCAGCGCTTGCGCCGTCTTCCGACGCGCGACCAATCTCTCCAGGGTTTCTCGCTCCTCTATGCCGATCTCCAACGGTGCCAACGGTCTACCACGGGGCATGACTTCCTCCTACAACAGAGTCAACTCATGCCCATTATTATACTGCCTACTTACGACTCATGACACTAGTTTGTGTTGACACTTCCCCTCATTCCCGCGAAAAGCCTGCCCCGTATCCCGATACGGGGCGGGAATCCGGAGGCATGGGGCTAGGTTTGGTGGTGTTGTCATCATCCCCCAAAGTCAGCCCTCATAACCATTCCCAAATTTGACAAAGAAGAACGCATGTACCACACTATTCATAGAGCAGTCACTCGCCACACGACTTTACAATAACGAGGAAAATGCGACGAAATGCGACCAAATACGACACATTTGGAAAAATCTCTCCAATACACAGTTGCTTTCAATACCTGACCGACCTCGCTGGCGTGTCACACAAGACCGTCCGGCGCAGCAGCTTATGCAGAGGTCTCTAATCGCGGGAATGCCCGGAAATGTCAACACTACCCAACCATAAAGAAGCCCCTCGACCGGCTGGCAGCGGTTCGAGGGGCTACGCTAGAGGAAGATGTCTGTCGGTTTACTGGGTTTCCGGCGTCGTGCCGGAGTCCCGGCCTGTTGCTAGTTGCCGCCTCCTTGGCCACCGCCACCACCACCAAAGCCGCCTCCGCCGCGTCCACGCCCACCGAAGCCTGGAATGTCCTCCAGCCCCTCCGGCGTGACGATGACATTGCGCGCGCTGATCGTGCCGTCCTCGTCTTCTGCGCCCGTCACCCTGACCTGCATTCCCGCTTCGAGGTCGGCAATGGTACCCTGGCCCGTCTCGATGATGACCGTCTCGTCGTTCATGGCGATCGGCAGCGGACCCTGTTGAGTCTCAAGGGTGAACCCGCCGTCGGCTATGCTCTCGATCGTGCCGAAGAGCGGTCGAACTCCGCCACCGGCCGCACCGGCCTGGCCTCCAGCCCCGCCTTGACCGCCCCCGCCTCTGGCGCGCCCGAATCCACCCTGTCCCTCGGGGATGATCGTTATCGCTCGCGCCAGGGTGCTCCCTTCCACTCGCTCACTGAAGACCATGACCTGACCGCCTTCGGTCAGCGCCGTCGGTTCGAGAATCGACGTTATTCTGATATTCGTGTTTTCACCCACGCTGGCCGTGACCGAGGCGAGTTCCGTAGCAACCGTGATGGTGCCTCCACTTATGCTGTCGATGGAGCCGACGGCCTGAGTGCCACCCCTGCCGAATCCGCCCTGGCCTCCGCCGAACTGCGCCCGCAGTCTCTCGATCGCCTCTTGCCGCTCTTCTGCACTCAGTTCGCCGCTTCGCAGCTTATCCCTGAGTTGCTCCAACTCTTCCTGGGTCATCGGTGCGACTTCGGCGGTCTCGCCCTCGGATGCACTGTCATCCGCCTGCGTTTGAACGGCAGCGGCCGCTACCACCTGGGTAGGTTCCGGCTGAGGTGCGGCCTGTGATCGAGTCGGCGTTGGGAACTGCGAAAGGTCCGCGACCTGCGCGGCCGCGGCGGCTCCGGTCCCGCCTCCGCCTCCCTCGTCCGCCGATCCGCACGCGACGGCGAATGCGAGAATGAGTGCCCCTGCCAATATAGTCAACGCTCTACTCATTTCTGACTCTCTTTCTCTGTACCTTCTAGCTTGATCGGATATAGGTAGGTTCGAGTCCCTACGCAATACTTTCTTCGCGCTACTCATATCTCAGCGCATCTATCGGATGGAGCCTCGACGCCCTGACGGCGGGGTAGATGCCGAAGAACAGGCCGATACCCGCCGACACGATCAGCGCAAGCGCGGCGAACTCGTTGCTGAAGCTGGCGTTGAAGGTCTGGCTTCCAAGGGTTCGGCCATCGACGACGCTGGTCATCCAGAACCCCAGACCCGCTCCCAGGAGGCCCCCTCCGATGCTCAGCGCGGTCGCCTCGGCCACGAACTGGAAGAGGATGTCGCGACGCTTCGCGCCCATGGCCTTTCGAATGCCTATCTCGCGTGTTCGCTCGGTCACCGACACCAGCATGATGTTCATGATCCCTATGCCGCCGACGAGCAGCGATATGCCCGCGATTATGCCCAAGAAAACAACCAGGGTGTTCGTCGTCTCTTCCAGGGTCTCTATGGTGCTCTGCTGGCTGATGACGGTGAAGTCGTCCTCCTCGGTGATGCGGTGGCGAAGACGCAGCACTCCGCTCGTCTCCTCTATGCTTTGGTCGATGTCCTCCACGTCCCGGACCTGGACGTTAATGAGGTTGACCGTAACGTCGCCGGTCGGCGTGCGCTCACCGCTGAGCCTGTAGTAGGCCGTCGTGATGGGAATCAGCACCTGCGTGTCGAACGTGCCGAATCCGCCGCCGCCCTGGCTCTCCAGCAGACCGATCACCCGGTACCGTCGCCCGTTTACACGAACGTACTCGCCCACGGGATCACGGTTCTGAAAGAGCTGCTCAGCCACGATGGAACCGAGCGCTATGACCTTGTCCCTGTTGTCGACGTGCGGGAACTTGATGAACATCCCGCTCGCGAGATCGAGATTCCGGGCCGCCAGGTATTCCGGTGTGACGCCGACCACCTGGGCGAAAGTGTTCTCGCGCCCCGCAGCGAGCGTCGCGAAGCTGCGGATCTCCGGCGCGGCGGCGAGCACCGTCGGCGCATATACGGGATCGACAAGCGCGTCGGAGTCGCCGAGCGTGAGCTGCCCGTCTCCCTCAGGCGAAACGAACAGGAGGTTCGTTCCCAGCCCCTGGATGATCCCTGTGATCTGCTCCGTCGTGCCGCGACCAATGGACATGAGCGTGATGACCGCCGTCACGCCGATGACGATTCCTAGCAGCGCCAGTCCGGCCCGCAGCTTGTTGGCGCCGAGTGAGGATATGGCCGTCTTTATTGTCTGAAGTAGTGACATTTGAGGAATTGCGTCGTGAGTTTTTCGTAGTGGAGACTTGTGTTGCTCGGTATTAGCTGAGGCCCGGTTCGGGTACGAGAACGGGTTCCTGGCGGGTATCGTCGACCACCTTGCCGTCGAGCATGGTAACCACTCTGGCCGCGTGGGCGGCGATGTCGCGTTCGTGCGTGACGATGACCACGGTGATGCCCGACTGCCGGTTCAGTTCCTGGATGATCCACATGATCTCCCGGCTCGAAGTGGTGTCGAGGTTTCCCGTCGGCTCGTCGGCCAGGAGGATCGCGGGGTCCTTGACCAGGGCCCTTGCGATGCCGACCCGCTGCTGCTGTCCGCCGGAGAGTTCGACCGGCTTGTGACGTACCCGGTCGGCCAGTCCGACTTGTGCCAGGGCCTTGAGTGATCGCTCTCTGCGTGCTCGTCCGTTGCCGTAGAGTAGCGGCAGCTCGACGTTCGTCAACGCCGACAGCCTCGCTAGGAGATTGTAGGTCTGAAAGACGAATCCCACCTTGCGGTTCCGAATTCCAGCGAGACGGTTGTCGCTGAGCTTGCCGACGTCCTCCCCGTCGAGGATGTACCTGCCCGACGTGGGCACGTCGAGGCAGCCGATGATGTTCATTATGGTCGACTTGCCCGAGCCGGACGGCCCCATGATCGCGGTCAGTTCGCCCCGCCGGATGGTCAGGCTGACGCCGGCGAGCGCGTTCACCTCGATCTCCCCCATGCGGTAGACCTTGGTGACGTCGTGCAGTTCGATTACGTTGTCGTGATTCTTAGTCATGAGCCTGTGTTGTGTCTAAATGGCGGGTTTCGTAGGGGCATAGGCCTAACGTTAGCGACCTCCGCTGCCTCCGCCTCGCGATGTGCTTCCACCGCCACCGCTGGGGCGGCGGCCTCCGAATCCTCCCACCGCGCGGAATGTCGCCCCGATGCCTCCGAACCCACTCGTACTGCTTCCGACGACCTCCATGCTGATGGTCTCGCCCTCATTGAGCCCGTCTTCGACCACAACCCAGAAGTCATCGCTGATGCCGAGTGAGACCTCTCGCTCGATGATGTCGTTGCCGCTCACTATCCTCACGGTCGGCGCCTGCACAGAACCGTAGAGGGCCTGCAGCGGGATCAGAACCGAGTCGGTCTGCTCGCGGATGATGACCTGGGCCGTCGCGCTCAGACCCTCGGGCAGTTGACCGCTCTCCGAGGAGTCCACCCGGATTGTCACCGGGTACGTCACGATGCCCTGCTGCGACGTGCCGGCATTGGCAATTGAGGAGACTGTCCCCGGCAGCGTCTGGCCGCCAAGGGCCTCCAGGCTGACGAAGGCCTGTGACCCGACCTGCAGGAACAGGACGTCGATCTCGTCGACTGAGCCGCTCACCTCGACGATGGACGGGTCCGCGATTTCGATGGCCTGCGTATTCGCGTTGACCTGCTGGCCCGCCTCGATGCTTATGGCCACCACGATGCCGTCGAACGGGGCGCGCAGGGTGGCGCGGTCGAGGTCGGCAATGGCAGTATCGAGCGTGGCCCCCGCCGCGATTACGTCTGTTTGTCGGAGCTCGATCTCCAACTGGTCGACGGCGTTGTACTCCTCCAGAGTCGATCGGGCTTCGGCGAGAGACTCGACGGCCACACGGACGGCGGACTGCTTGACGAGCACGTCGACGGGGTCGGGTTCCTCGAACAGTGTTGCGAGCGCCTCTTCGGCATACGCGAGCTTGGCCTGGGCCAGCTCGATCTCTCGGTCGGCGAGCTCGATGTCGAATTCCGTGGCCTGCATCAGCTCGGCCAATGCCGTCTCTTCGTCCAGCAGGTCGGCCTCTGCCGTCTCGATGGCACGGTTCTTGGATTCAAGAAGCAGCTCGTCCGGCTCGCCGGTGAGAGAGGCAAGCGCCTCAATGCTGTCGGCCAGCTTGGTCTCAGCCGTCGCGATATCTAGCCGCCTGGCCCCGACATCGAGGGGATCGGGTTCGGCCTTCAGTTCGGTCATGTCTTGGATGGCTGTTGCCAATTTCACCTCGGCATTAGCTATGACCCGTCGCTTTGACTCAAGCTCGAGCGGGTCGGGGTTATCGGTTAGGCCGGCCAGGTCCTCCCGCGCTTCCTCAAGGTTCGCCTTGGCAAGTCCCAGCGCTTCGACCTTGCTCTTGATCTCGGACTCGGTCGACTGGGACTCGGCAACATCCGTGAGATAGTCGTCGAGTGCTTCCTTCCGCTGCTCCACCGAGTCGTCCGCGTTGGAAACGGCGACCAGAGCTTCTCGTATCTTTTCGGCCTCATCGCCCTGGAGCGTTTCGAGGTTCGCGCTCAGTTCCTGAATGACACCGTAGGCGTCGAGGAATTCGTCGCGGATACACGCCCGGTCCTGCCCCGCCTCGAGGTTCCCACAGTCCACGAGGACCTCTCCGGGGTAGAGCACCGCCCAAGAGTACACGATCACCTCGTTCCATGGCGTCTCGGGCTCGTCTCGAAGGATGCCTTGCTGGAACAGTGACTTCATCCTGTCGATATGAGGTCCCTCAAAAATAGTTGCTAGGTCGGAGCCTAGAGCGGCGAATGTCGCCTCGGGTGACTGGTCGAACGGCTGAGCGGCGTCCATGCCCAGCCACTTCACGAAGAGGGCGTTGTACTCGCCCTGCGCCTCATCGAGATCGTCCATGACGGCCTGAATCTCTTCCTCGGCGTTGCGCTGAGCCGTCTGCAGTTTGAACTGGGCGGTGAGAAGGCTCTCTTGGGCCGAGTTGATATCGTCCTCGTAGTCGGCGATGTTTTCGGCAGTGGCAGGGGTAGTCGCATCATCTACCGCTTCCTGCGCTGCTTCGATATCGAGTTGCGCGTCGGCGATTGCCGCCTGGGCCTTTGCCACGTCTAACGCCGTCGGGTTGTTCAGCTTATGGAGGTCGTCCTGCGCCATTTCGAGGTCGAGCTGCGCGTCCGCGACTGCCGCTTGGGCCTTTGCCAGATCGACTTCTGTCACGTTTGAGAGCGCATCGAGTGCGTCCCTGGCAACTTCGAGATCAAGTCCGGCTTTCGTTACTTCTGCCTCGGCCGCCGCGATGTCGCCGTCCGTCGGCTTGAGGAGCACATCAAGGTCGTCCCTCGCGTCCTGCAACGCCACGCGCGCGGCGGTAACTCTCGATTGGGCATTCACGACCTCTTGGAACGTCGGGGTAACCAGCGTAACTTTGCTCTCTTGAGCGGTCTCACTATCGGCCTGGGCATTCAGGATGTCGATGCGCGCCTGCACCAGGGTGTCCACCGCCACAACGCCCAGGTCGCTGAGCGCTTCTTCGGCCTTCTGCAGGTCGAGGCGCGCGTTCGCCACGTCGTCGTCGGCCTTGGCGATCTGCGCCGACGTATAGGGATTCCGGGCCTCTCCCAGCGCGTCCTGTGCATTGCGCACGTCGATTCTTGCCTGAGCTATGGCCTTTTCCAGGTTCGCGACGGTCTCGGCGTCCAGCACGGCGATCGCGTCGCCGGCGGATACCCTGTCGCCCTCCGAGACGGTAAGATCCGAAACGAACCCCTGCTGCCCGAAGGTGATAGTCTCACGGGTGGTGTACGCCAGGGTTCCGGTCACGCTCACGTCGTTCACGAGGTCGCCGCGTGTCACCGGAACCAACTGCGTCTGCGCGGCCTCTTCCTCTGCGCTCGAATCGCTCCACGTGGTAAAGGCGTAGTAGCCGCCCGCGCCCGCCGCGACCACGATGACCACGATGGCCCACAGCCTCCACGACTTCAAACGTTCCACGATTTTCCTAAGTGCGGTCATGCTTGTTCCTCTGTTCCTGCTTGACGGTTCGTGCGTGTTTCGACTGAGATTGTAAGGGAAGATACTTGTCCGTCCTGCCTCCTGAGAGGAGAATGGGTCTCAGTCCTGTTGAATAAACTCGATCCAGTTGCCCTCGGGGTCTTGCATGTAGCAGGCCCACCTGCCAGGCCCGATATTCGCGGGCGGGTTCATTTCGCTCGCTCCGTTCGCCACCACTCGCTCGAAGGCGGCCTGGATGTTGTCGACGATGAACGCCACGTGGCTGCCGCCGATGATCGCCCTCTCCTCCGACGCGCGTCCCGCGGAGGGAGGCTGAACGTACTCGATCAGCTCTAGAAAGTGCTCCTCACCTTCGGCGGCCATCTTGGCAATCCTCAGATGAGCGCCTTCGTATCCGACCACCTGGGAGATGGGCCCTCCGGTGCGTTCGAGCCGGTCCTGCACTCTCAATCCGACAATCTCCTCGTAGAACCTAACGGCGGCTTCGAGGTCGCGTACAACGAATCCTGCGTGGTTGATTCCTCTAATCACGATAACGCGCTCCCATCTCAAACGTTAGCTTTAGTCAAACTGTTTGTATATACCGATTATAACGCGCGTATCGAAGTATATCTACGAACGCCATGCCTGTGCGTGGTCGGTCGGTATGGTGAACCGGAAGGTCGTGCCGCCCTTGGGACGCCTATCGGCTTCAATCCGGCCGCCGTGAGCATTGACGAGGTTCTTCGCGATCGCGAGTCCGAGACCGGCCCCCCCGGTCGCGCGAGCGCGCGACGGATCGGCCCGCCGGAATCTATCGAAGACCGTCTTGACCACGTCGTCGGGGATGCCCTCTCCCGTGTCCTCGACGGCGACGAAGACCTCGTGCGTCGAGAGCGTCCCCGCCCTCACGGTCACCTCGCCGCCATGAGGAGTGTGCCGCACCGCGTTCTCAAGCAGGTTGTCGACGACCTGGAGTACCCGGGCGGTGTCCATGCGGACGGGTGGAATGTCTTCGGCTATCTCGGTGTTCAGCCGTATCTCCTTGGAGCGGGCCTTCGCCATGAAGCCTCTGACGGACCTGCTGAGCACGTCGCCAACTGCGGCCTTCTCGAAGTTGAGACGCAGCGCTCCGGCGTCTATCAGGGAGAGCAGCTTAACGTCCTCCACCAGATGGTTTAGCTGCAGCACCTGCTGGTGGATGCTCTCAAGGATCTCGTCGCTCGGATTGATGACGCCGTCCTTCATGGCCTCGACGTAGCCCTGGATGTTGGAGAGCGGAGTCCTGAGCTCGTGAGCGACGTCGGCCATGAGGTTCAGGCGCTGCCGTTCGGCCCGCTGGATGTCGTCGGCCATGGAGTTGAACGTCGCTCCAAGCTCTCCGATTTCATGCGGGCCCAGCTTTGGCGCTCTGTGGGAGTATTGGCCGCCACCGAAGGTCCTCGCTGCTCCACGGAGCACCCCGATGGAGAGGAGGGCCCGGCGGGAGAGAAGGGAAACGAGCGCGATGCCCACAATCCCCGCCGCGATGCCGGTCCACAGCAGCGAGACGTCCAGGGTGGCCAGCAGCCGCGACATTGGAGGCTCGGGTACGGTGCCAGGAAAGTCCGCCGGGCCCATGGCAATCGACGCGACATCCTTCTTGTCGCGGTCTTGCACCTTATAGATATGCTTGCCGAATCTGCGCCCTTCGCCCGCTTTCCTTCGAGCGTCAGGACCCAAGGGCGGCTTTGGGTACTTGTCGTATGCAGATGCGACCCGCTGCTTGTCTGCAGTCTCCGGGGCGATCTTCTTGCCGCTCACCAGAGCGATGGGCTTGCCCTCCGTGTCCGTCACCTCGATATTCCAGTTGTAGAGCCATTTCGCCTGTTCCAGGGCCGGTCCGATGCCGGACAGGTCCTTGTTGTTCTCATAGTATTGATTTACCACCTTCTGAATGCGCTCCGCTCTTGCGCGCTCAACTTCTTGCTGGAACCGTTCGATCTCTCGCTCGGCGGCGTAGTGGACATACAAACTAACGCCGAGTAGGGAGACGACCAGCACGAGGGTGAACGCCACAATCAGGCGGAAGTGAAGACTGGTTAGCCAGCTACTAAGTCTTTGCATCGCCGAACCTGTACCCGACTTCGTAGACGGTGTGTATATATCGCGGTTCGCCTCCGGCTTCGAGCTTGCGCCTCAGGTGGGAGACGTGTGCGTCGACCGTGCGGTCGAAGCCGTCGAAGTCGTAGCCGAAGGCCTTGTCGATAATCTGGTCGCGGGTGAACGTTCTTCTGGGATCGCTCACGAACATGACGAGGAGCCGGAACTCGGTTGGTGTGAGCGACAGCTCCCGGTCGGCTATTGACGCCATGCGCTGGTCCTTGTCGACGGTGACATCACCGTACTTGATGACGGCCCCCTGTTCCTCACCATCCTGTCTTGCCACCCGGCGCAACACGGCTCTGACCCTCGCGCAAAGTTCCCTCGGGCTGTACGGCTTGGTGATATAGTCGTCAGCGCCCAGATCGAGGCCCGCCAGCCGGTCCTCTTCGCTGTATCGCGCCGTAAGCATGACGATGGGCACGTCGGACTCCTCTCGGAGCACTCGGCACACCTCCTCGCCGTTGAGCTTCGGGAGCATGAGGTCGAGGACGAGGAGATCAGGGTCGTTCTCGCGGGCGAGACGGAGGCCCTCCAGGCCGTCGTTGGCAACCAGCACGTTATGGCCGTCATGAGCCAGATAAGTGCTGGCGATCTCAACGACGCCGGGGTCGTCTTCCACTAGCAAAACCGTCGTTCCCAACCTTTGTCCTCCTTGGGAATTCAAAGACTAGAAACGTGGAGGCCGCAAGGGAGTTTGCTCTCACCCGCCGCCTCCACGTCCATCAAAGGGCGTCTAAAGGGAGGTGCGTTGGCCCATTAGATACCCACTCAGAGAGTCCGCACTTCGTTGATCTTAAGCCGATGAGCCTTCGACGGCGGGAGCGGAGTCCGTGTCCTTCCGTCCTTTGTACATGGACCGCCCATATCCCTTCTTGCCGTGATGACCGCCTTTGCCGCGGAACTTTCCATGTCCGAACTTCCCGCGACCGCCGAAGCCGGGCCAGACGCCGTCGGGCTTTTCGTCGTACCACCCGGTGAGCGAGTCGGCCTCGTCCTGCGTCATCTTTTCGGCCTCGACCGCTTTGTCAACCGCAGCCTTGAAGTTCTCGTCCATCGTCTCCAACTTGGTGTCGAACCGTTCGAGGTGCGCGTCGGCCTGCTCTTGCGTTATCTTCTCTGCCTCAACCGCCTCGTCGAGCTTAGCTTCGAGCTGTTCGCGCGCGTTGGGGTTGTAGCTGAAGTGGAGCCATTCCCCAACGCCCTCCGGTCGGTCGTCCAGCCAGTCGCTGTAGGCGTCGGCCTCTTCCTGCGTGATCTTCTCCGCCTCGACCGCTTTATCGAGCCATGCGTCGGTGCGCTCATCCTTCATTTCCGACTTGGCCTGTTTCAAGGCGTCTTCGACGGTATCGCTTTCGAGGCCGAGTATCTCGGCCACCCTTTCCGCGAAGCTCTTCTTCTCTCCGTCTTCGTCGGCACTTTGCGCCAGCACCGTGCCGCCTGCCAAGCCTAGAACAACCACGATGGCGGCTGCCAGACCAACTACTAGTTTCTTCATACGTTCCACCTCCGATAAGTATTCATCTCACCTCTGCGTGATACCACTATACCGCCCATGTTTGAAGATGTTATGAAGGTCTTTGAAGAACACGCAAATGGGCCGGGAATCGCAGAGGCGGAATACAGAATATGGCCTCTCCCTCGGCAAGGGAGAGGCCATATATTCTTCTTCACTGGAAGACCTTGTGCGGGCAGGGAAGGGCCTACATGTAGTTCAGCGTCGGGACGCGGAAGGGAGGCGTCATTCCCGTCTCGTCCATCGCGTAGGCTTCCTTCTTGTATATCTGGATGCGGTAGTGCTCGTAGTCCGGGACATACATGTGGCCGTGTTCGTCGACGCGTACGGAGCGGGGACGCGCGAAGTATTTCTCCGGCTCGTAGGCCGCAGTCTCGCGCATCCGGCGGAGCTTGGCGGTGCGAGTGAACATTCTCTCCAGATTAGCCCTCGACATGGTAGCGTCGCCGACGAACTTCTGCACGAAGTGTCCGTCCTCCGCGAAGAGCTGGACGCGGTTGTTGCCCCAGTCGCACACGTAGATGTCGCCGTGCATATCGACGGCTACGGCGGCCGGGCGGTACAGCTCGCCGTCATCGTGGCCGGACGTGCCAAACATGCGGATGAACTCGCCGTCCGGTGAGAACAGCTGGATCCGGTCGTTTCGCCAGTCAGCAACATAGATGGTACCCTCTTCGTCGATGGTGATACCCCATGGCATGTTGAACTGTCCGGGGCCGTCCCCGAACTCGCCGAAGTGGGAGATGTACCGTCCGGCCTTCGTGTATTTCTGAACGCGGTGATTCATCGAGTCGACCACGTACAGGTGGTCTTCGCGGTCGATGGCCAGTCCAGCGGGCCGGTCGAACTGCCCCTCGCCATTGCCCAACTCACCCCACCTGCCGAGGTACTCGCCGTCGGTGGTGAAGCCCGAAATACGGTGCGTTGCGCTGTCGGAGATGTAGAGCTCCCGCTGTTCGACATCGAGCTGGATGGCCATAGGCCACATGAAGCAGGCGTCGGCGGCGCTTTCCTCATACGACTTCCAGCCGAAGCTGCCGAGGTTGTCGTCCTCGATGTTCGTAACGAGGATGGGGCCCGACTTGCCCTTGGTGTACATGCTGCCCTTGCCGATGACGTACAGCCGTCCGTCGCGCGCGGGGGCGACGTCGGTCGGGAAGTGCATCCGCATGAACTCGCCGATGGTCTTGAGGTATGGGAATCCGGCTCTCAGAAGTCCGTATGGTCGCATGTGCGTCCTCCTTTAATAATCTCTCCCCCGTCCAGACGGAGGATTCGGTTTTGGTCGGTGACTATATACCATACATCCCCGGCCGGATGCTTTAATCCGATTGGTCGTTCACAGCCACGCTTGAGCCTCGGATGAACACAGTTACTATAGCCACCAAATGAATCCCCGCCAATCCAACTCCAGCCCAGTCGTGCCCCGTACTTACGAGATAAATACTGCCGCCAATTCCCAGAACCGCAACGAAGAATGCTGCGAACAATCCAAAGTAGCTTCTTCGAGAATCTCCGTTTATAGAAATCTTTTCGCTTTGTATCCGATGCGCCACTTGCATTTCATGGGCGGTGAGAATCCTATCTGCTGAACCGGGAAGTATGGCCTCGTACTCTCGGAGAGCGGCCGGCGGAGGGAGCGGTCCGCTCCAAGTGGACGCGGCGATCGCCGACGTCGGACTGCTATCTTCAGTCCGTTGCGGGACGATCGGTTCGTTCGCCACCGGATCCCTCCAGCCTGTCAAGCACCGTTACACCGTTTTTCCTTTCAAAGTCGATCATAACTTTGCGTAGGTCGTCGCCTATCGTCATCCAATCTCCATGAATAGCTGCGGTGTTCGCATCGGGAGATGAATCGGAACAGCGGCGCACCGGCATGGTCCCGAAGAGATCGAACGCCCTCGCCATCCCTTCGAAGAAGGTAGGTCTTATCTGATAGAGGATATCACTGCGGGTTCTGGCGCCGTTCTCGGGCATTTACTCCCTCCGTGGTACGTGCTGCTGATTATCGCCAATCCTCTTGCTCACATTGTACCGCAATTTCGCTCCGCCTTTGACAGCCCTTCCCCTGCGAGAGGGGTGAAAGAACAGGAAATATCACCGCAGAGTTAATTCAGCTGGTACTCTCGCGTTGCAACGATCAGTTGGATCATTCTCAGAACGCGGAACTCGGTGTCCTCGCGCTTCGATTCGTCACTCAGATCGAGGACTTGGCCCTGCTCGGCGAAATTGAGAAGTCCAAGGATGCTCTCCCCACTGAGGGGAGCGGGGCGAACCATCTGAACGCACTCGCCGACGAACTCGGCGGGCGGAAGCGGGCGGCCGATCTCCTTCAGCCGGTCGATGATGAGCCGGATGCCGGGCTTGTCGGCGTCGCTCAACTCGTCGACGGCGAAGTTGACCCGCTCGTTCAGCGTGCCGCCGTCAATCCAGCCCGCGCCGAAGGGCCAGCCCTCGACCGTCAGCGGGTTCATCAGCGACTGTCCCATCGAACCGGACGCGCCCGTGACCCTGGACATACCAATCTCAATACTCTGGTATTCGCCGGTCAGCTTGACGACGGCGGTGACGAGCTCGGTCGGAGTCTTCACTCGCATGTATCGGGCCTCTTTGAAGAAGTCCGAGTTGAACAGCACGCGGAGCATGGAACGGATATCGCCTTCCGAACTCAGGTACGCATCCGAGAGGGCGTTGATGGCCTCGGGGTCCTTGGGAGGAGTTTCGTTCCAGTTTGAGACGGGCGGCTCGTCGGCCACGAAGTAGTTGTACATGTGCCTCGATATGAACCGCGAGGAGGCGGGCTGCTTGACGATGATGTCCACGATGTCATCGCCGTCCCAATCGCCGACCTCGCCGAGGAAGTCCTTGTCGGAGTGGTCGTGCTCGTCTTCCAAGTAGACGAATTTGGAATGGTAGCCGCCGTACTTGCTGCCCGCTCCCGGAATCGGCGTTTCGAGCGTCCAGCCCGTGAACGCGTATGCGGCGGCCTTGACGTCCTCCTCCGTGTAGTTCCCGACTCCCATGGAGAATAGCTCGAGCAGCTCCCGTCCGTAGTTCTCGTTCGGCTCTTCCTTGAGGTTTTCGTTGTTGTCGAGCCAGAAGATCATCGCGGGGTCCTTCGAGAGCTCGAGGAGCAGCGTGCGGATGTCCGTCATCCCCAAGCGGCGGAACATATTGATCTGCGCCTGAGCCGAGGGGTTGTGCGCCGACTTGGACTGCCCCGTCGCGAAAATGTGATGCCAGAAGAGGGTCATCTTCTCTTCAAGCTGGCGGCGCGAGTTGAACATTCGAGACCACCAGATGGGGCCGTACCCGGCGTTGCCGGTGCTGTAGAAGCGCTCGATCATGTCGATCTCCACGTCGGGAAACCGTTCGGGGTGAAGCAGGTCCTCCACGACGTCCTCGTAGGGACGTGACGCGAGCACTTCCAGTTCGTCGAGTCGCGCGCCGAAGCCGGCGCGGCGCATCAGGTGGGCGTACAGGTCGAGGTCGGCGGTCGCGGTTACCATGACAGTTCCCTCCTGCGAGTCATTCGCGTCGTTCTCCTATTTTACCAGTCTTCGCGCATTGTACAAGGTGGGCGTCAGGAATTTTCAGCTACAGCAGAGAATTTCCCTCTCAATGTCGGTGAAGCGCGAGGAAATCGTCATTGTCACGTCAATACGTCGCCTTGCCGCTGGTGCCGAATCTCCATCCTCGCTGTCCGCCGAAGTTCCGGTCGAAGCCGCGGGTCTGGAAGTCGTCGTCGGGCATTCCCACCAGCTTGCCGTCCTGCAGGTATGCGAGGTCGCTCCCATAGAGGTTCTCAATCAGGAGGCCTGTCCGCCGCTCCCGCACTTCGGCCAGCGAAGGCTCGTCCGCGAGGTCGTGAAGCTCGTCCGGGTCGTTGTCCAGGTCGAATAGCTGGAAGTGGTTGCCGAGCGGGTAGTAGATTAGCTTGTACCGTAGGTCGCGTATCATCCGGGAGGCGGTCTCGTTCTCCCAGTGCTCGCCGTAGATGTAGTCGCGCTTCCGGTCGCCGATCATCGACATCCCCTCTACCGTGTCGCGGACGGGAACGCCGCAGATGTCTGCCAGCGTCGGAAAGATGTCCGCCTGCACGACGAGCCGGTCGTCGCGCACACCCTTCCCAATGTCGCCGCGGTTTGCGGGAGGCATGAGGACCATGGGAATCTTCGTGGACTCCTCGTAGAACAGGTCCTTCGCCCACTGGCCGTGATTGCCCAGCATCTCGCCGTGATCGGAGGTGAACATGACGACGGTGTTGTCGAGCAGGCCCTCTTCCCGCAGCATCCCGATTACCAGCCGGATCTGGTGGTCGAGGTGTGTGCACATCGCGTAGAACCCCTGCCGCGCGATGCGGACTGCGTCCTCGGAGTAGGGGTTGCGTCCCGACCATCTGCGCGCCTTCAGACCGCTCGGCAGGGCGTCCCAGTCATTCGCCCACTCGCCCACGAATGGCATGTCGATCTCGCGGTCGCGGTACATCTCGATGAACTGCTCCGGCGGGACGATGGGAGGGTGCGGCTCGCTGAACGACATGTACCAGAACCCCGGCTTCCCGGGGTCGCGCCGGGCGATGTACCGCGACATCTGCCGGACCGTCCAGTTGGTCTGGTGGAGGTGTTCCGGCAGGTGCCAGGGCCGCACGATGTAGTCATTGTGCCCCATCGCGTGGGTCGCCTCCTGTCCGGCGTAGCCCTGCTCCTGCAGGAACAGCTCGTAGTCGTCCTTCAGCAGGCCGAGGTGATGACGCCCCTCTTCGTTGATCAGCGCGTCGTCGAACCCGATGCGGTCGTGCTGGGGGTAGACGTGCAGCTTGCCCACTGAAAACGCCTGGTAGCCGTTGTCCCGAAAGGTCTGCGCCATCGTCGGTAGATCGGGCATTGGGAGGTACTCGTTGAAGACGCGGTCCCCGTGCGTCCGCGCCGAGACGCCGGTCATGATCTCTCGACGAGCGGGGATGCAGGTAGGAGTCGGGGCGTAGGCGTTCGTGTACGCCACGCCGTTCCCGATCAGCTGGTCGAGGGTCGGCGTCAGGACGGTCGGGTGTCCCAGCGCCCCGATGAGTCGACCGAACCAGTGATCGGCCGATATCAGCAGTACGTTTGGCCTGTCCGGCACTTCCGGCCTCCGTATGTGTCGCGGTCTCTTCGTTGTGAGGACTTTTTCAGGTCTATAGTCGCGAGGGCCGATTCGTAGTCGGTCCCGCGTGTCCGAAGCGGTACCCTCGCTGGTTACCGAAGCTCCGGTTGGGCGTGGGGTGCGTCACACCCGGATGCGGTTCAGGCGTACCCACCAGCGTTCCGCCGTCCACCCAGTCCATATCGCCGCCGTACATATTCTCGATGAGCAAATCGGTCAAGCGAGCCTTCACGTTAGCGTGTTCCGGATCGCCGGACAAGTCTCGTGCCTCGCGGGGGTCTTCGTGCAGATCGAACAGCTGCGTCACGTTGCCCTCCGGGTAGTAGACCAGCTTGTGCCGGGTGTCGCGGACCATGCGTGTGGGTCGGTCTTCCTCCCCGTGCCCTCCGAAGATGTACTCCCGCCTCTCGTCGCTCACCAGCGACAGGCCCTCCACGGTGTCGGGTATGGGCACGCCGCAGATGTCGGCGAGCGTCGGGAACACGTCGGCCTGCACGGCGAGCCGCTCGTCGTGAACGTTGCGACCGAGGTCGTCCCTGTCCGCGGGAGGCATGAGGACCATCGGAATCTTGGCCGAGTTTTCGTACATAACGCTCTTGGCGAACAGCCCGTGGTTGCCGAGCATGTCGCCGTGGTCCGACGTGAAGGCGATCACGGTATTGTCCAGCAGGTCTTCCTCACGGAGCAGCCCGATGACCAGCCTGATCTGGTGGTCGATGTGCGTCGCCTGCGCGTAGAAGGCCTGTCTGGCCCTCTTTAGGGCAGCAGGGGAGTAGGTGTCGCGCCCGACGGGCCGCGCTCGCAGTGCATAGGGCCACCCGGACGGGTCCTCCGACCAGTCGCCATAGAACGGCTCGTCGATTTCGATGTCGCGGTACATGTCCAGATACGACGGAAGAGGCGCGAGGGGCGGGTGCGGCGGACTGAACGACATGTACCAGAAACCCGGCTTCCTCGGGTCGCGCCGGGCGATGAACTTCGACATCTCGCGGACGGTCCAGTTCGTCTGGTGAAGGTACTCCGGCAGATGCCAGGGACTCACCATGTAGTCGTTGTTGGATGCGCCGTGCCCGTACTCCTGTCCGGCGAATCCCTCGTCCTGGAGGAACAGCTCGTAGTCGTCCTTCGACATTCCGAACTGGTGGCGACCCTCTTCGAGCAAGAGAACGTCATCGAAGCCGATGCGGTCGCGCTGGGGGTAGACGTGGAGTTTGCCGACGCCGTAAGCCTGGTACCCGTTGTCCCGGAAAGTCTGGGCCATGGTGGGCAGGTCGGGCATAGGGAGCGTCTCGTTGAAGACGCGGTCGTCGTGCGTACGCGCGTGAGTGCCGGTCATAAGCTCCCGCCGGGCGGGGATGCACGTAGGAGTGGGCGCGTAGGCGTTCGTGTAGGCGATGCCGTTCCCGATGATGTGATCGAGGGTCGGCGTCAGGACCGTAGGGTGGCCGAGCGCCCCAATGAGATCGCCGAACCAGTGGTCGGCGCAAATCAGCAGGACATTGGGACGGGTCACGTCGGCATCCTCACTGTGGAGTCACGAATCCGATTGTACTTCGCCTGTGTCCGCGTTCTCAACGGCCTCTTCGAGAGGCACCGTCGGCGACCTGTCGCTCCAAATTCCGTAGAAGTACTTGAACACCTCTCGCGCGACGCTTGCGACCGGGACGGCGACCACGACTCCGATCACCCCAAACGTCTCGCTGCCGACAATCAAGAGGGCCATGATTACAATGGGGTGCATCTGAACGGCGTTGCCCTGAATGCGTGGGACGAGGAGCGAGTTTTCGAGGAGCTGAGAACCGAGGTAGAGCGCCAAGACCCAAACGATCTTCTCCGGGTCCGTGGCGAGAGTGACGATGATGCCCGGCACCGCGCCAATGATCGGGCCAACGACGGGGATCGCCTCCGTGATTCCGGCTACCAGCCCCAGAAGGATGGCGAAGTCGATATCAAGGAGCAAGAGTCCGATGAACACGATCAGCCCTATGAACAGCATCAAGAGCAACTGAGCGCGGATGTATGCTCCCAACGACTCGTTCACGATACGGACGACTTCTCGGGCGTGTACCCTCGCGTTCTTCGGGAAGATGCTCAGCGATGAGGATACGAGTCGCTCGCCGTCCTTAAGCAGGTAGAAGAGCAGCACGGGCACTATGGCGAGGCCGATGATGAAGCTGAAGGTGTTGGCGACCGCCTGCAGGGTCTTCGTAAGGGCAGTCTGGGCGACGGAGAGAAGGGTGTCTCCGAGGTCGGCAAGGATCTCCTCAGCCTTATCCCGCACGTCTTGGGGAATGTCATCGGCGAATCTCTCGACGAGTTCTTCAACGGCCTCCCTTGCCTCGGTGTAGATCGTCGGAAGATCTTCGATCAAGGAAGTAGACTGTCGAACTGCCGGTGGGATGATGAGGGCGAGAAGTCCGATGAGAATGGTCAGGGCGATGATGTAGATCACGGAGATGGCAGCGACTCTCGCCGCGTCGGGGTGTCTGTTTCGCCACGGCATGAGCCGCTCCAAGCCTTTGACCGCGGGGAACAGGACGTATGCGAAGACGCCGCCGATGACGAAGGGGAACAGAGCGCCACGAGCGACGTAGAAGAGCAGGAAAACGACGACCACGCTCGCGACGACGAGGACCATGCGCTTGCGATGGTTCGGCGAAAGTTCCATGAAGCCGCGTAGGGGAGCGAATCCTTGATTCAACGTCCTGCCTCCGGGTCGTCGGCGCGGTTCGGCAACTATACCACAGACGGCGGATATGGTCTCCGCCGGTCGAGCATGGATGATGTGGGCGAATCTGCTATCCTTGGGGCGCTATGCTTAGCCACGACCGACCGGCGCCCCCCGACTACGGCATCATGTTCAATCATGACGGCACGTTCCTCGGCAAGTCTGAGTATCCCCAGCGCATCGACGAACTGCTGGACAAGATATACGGGCCGCTGCAGAACACGCAGGTCGGGGCCTTTATGTGGTGCGTCGGGGCGGAGCAGGCCAGGTGGCCCTCCGAAAGCATCGAGTCGGTTGTCGATCCCCGTGAACGCCCGTACGGTACCGTCAAGGAGTTCCGAAGGGCCGAGAGCGTCCGTGCTATGTATGACCGCGGCGAGGACCTGTACGGGGACATCGTACGGCGGGGACACGACCTCGGCATGGATGTGTACGTCTCCATCCGCATGAACGATAACCACTTCTGGTCCGACTCCGCCCGAAAGGCGTTCCCTCTCGCGCCCGAAGATATGGCGAAGACCGTGCGACCGGAGCTCACGCAGTTCCGCAAGGACCACCCTGAATGGGTGCTCGGCATCGGCAACGCGCCGCGTTGGGCCGTAACGTCGTGGAACATGGCGATTCCCGAGGTGCGGGAGTACGCCCTGCTCCGTATCCGGGAGGCGTGTATGCTGGCCGACTGGGACGGCGTGGAGATCGACTGGCAGCGCCACGCCTTCCATCTGCCTGAGAGCGACGCGTACCGCCTGCGGTATGCGTTGACCGACCTCATGCGCTCCATCCGCAGGCTAGCGGACGAGATTGCCCGGGAGCGGGGCCGGCCGTTCTTCATTCTCACGCGGGTCGGCGCGTCCGAGGAGACCAACCGGCGCATCGGGTACGACGTCGGGACGTGGATCAAGGAGGGGCTGACCGACATCCTGGCGACGAACTCGAACTCCGGCAACGATCCCGGCGTCGAGGTGGAACGCTACGTCGAGATGATGGAAGGGACGAATATCAAGCTCTATCCCGGATTCGACAGCCACGGCGAATTCGGACGGGGACATCTGGTCGAGCAGCCCCGGTGGCGCGAGGCATGGGTACGGGGTCTGGCGAAATCCTACTACGACCGGGGAGCGTCGGGAGTCCATCTCTTCAACTGGCACAACTACGCGGCGGCGCTGAACGGCCTGCTCACCACCATCGGCTCCCCCGAAACCCTCACCGGCGTCGATACGATCTACACACCGGTCAAGCGACATATCCGCGACCGAGCGGAGATACGTTATGGGGCCGAGCGCGACGACCGTTTGCTTGGCGAGGTCCCCGTGCTCTTGTACGAAACCCTCACGGGAGATGGCCCGACCTTCCACATCCGCGTCCACGACGACGTTGCCGAGGACACGAGCGTCGAGCTTCAGGTCAACCTCGACCACCACTCGCCCAACGACGCCGTCTCGGTCTCGCTCGACGGCGAGCTGCTCGGTGAGCCGGCGCTGCATCGGACAAGCGGGGAAGGCCACCTCGCCGAGGACGCTTGGCTGGTCTGGGAGCTCGATGCCACGAAGGTCGGACGAGGTGTCCACGAAGTGCGGATCGTGCTTAACCACCAAGACCCTCGCATCGGTGTTCCGCTAGTCGTCGAGAACGTCGAGCTCCACATAACGTACGCCCAAGAAGGAGAATCACCATCATGACGACCGCTTCCGCCAACGCTGCGAACCCTCATTCTCGTCCGGCAGCCCCGGCCTATCGCATCATCTACAACTGGGACGGCGCCCCTCACTTCTACTCCGAGTACCCCCAGACGATGGAGCAGTTCCTGGAGAAGGTGTACGCCCCTCTCGCCGATACCCAGGTCGACGCCCTCTTCTGGTGCTTGGGCACGCACGAGGCGACGTGGCTCTCGGACAACATTCCCGTGGTCGGCGATACCGTGGACAGGGTGTACGGCGCCGTCAGGTCGATGCGCGATACCGAGAACCTCCGGGCCATGCTGGAACGCGGCGAAGACCCCTACGCGTCGATGGTCAGCCGCGGACGCGAGCTTGGCATCGACGTGTGGAATTCCATCCGCATGAACGACAACCACTTCTGGGATATCGACAGCCTGGAGGCGATGCAAACTTCCAAGTCCCAGGGCCTCACCGACATGCGAAGGCAGCACCCTGAATGGTGCCTCGGAGACGACGCCCCAAACTGGTGCACGACCTCATGGAATATGGCGATACCGGAGGTAAGGGAGCACAAGCTCGACCTGATCGAGCAGGCCTGCCGATCGGCCGACTGGGACGGCGTCGAGCTCGACTGGCAGCGTCACGCCTTCCACCTGCCGGGCAAGCACGAGTACCGCCTGCGCTACGCCCTGACCGACCTGCAGCGGGCCATCCGTCGCATGACCGACGGCATCGCCGAGGAGCGCGGGAGACCGTTCCCGGTGGCGGTGCGAGTCGGCGCAACTTTGGAAGCCTGCCGGAATATAGGCTACGACGTCGAGACGTGGGTGAAAGAAGGCCTGTGCGACATCATCATCGGCGGCGGCAACTCCGGCACCGACCCGTGCTTTGAAACGGAAGAGTTCCTCTCCCTCGTCGAAGGCACGAACATACTGGTGTACCCCGGATACGACTTCGAGAGCAGGCAGGCCGCCAACCGCCTCATTCCCCATTCCGAGTGGCGCAATTGGTGGTTCGCCGCGATGTCGCAGGGCCACTTCGAGCGCGGCGCGCACGGCATCTATGCCTTCAACTGGCACGCCGGCACGACCACCCGCCGCGAGTCGCTCACGTCAATCGGCTCGCCGGAAACCTTGCGACGAAAGAACAAGGCCTACACCGCCATCCAGAGAAGCATCGCCAACAACCCGCTCCGCGAGGACGCCGAGCGCGACGACCGGCTCTATGGCGAGGTGCCGGTGACGCTCTACCGCACCCTGACACACGACGGCCCGACTGTGCACATCCCCGTCTACGATGACGCCGAGGCCGATGCTGGGTCACTCCAACTGCTCATCGAGTTGGAGCACTTCTCGCCGACCGGGGACGAGGTGGAGGTCACGCTGGACGGTGCGGTCTTGGAAGCGCCGGCCGTCCGTAACGTCAGTGCCGAGGATCCGGCCGTTCCCGAGTCGGTGGACGAGAATAGCTGGCTCGTGTGGGACCTCAGTTCCGCGCAGTGCGCCATGGGGCCGCACGAAGTCAAGATCGTTCTCGTAAGGCGTGACCCGCGCATCGGGGTGCCGATCGTCGTGAACAACGTCGAGTTCTGGGTTACGTACGAGTAGGGGTATGGGGTCAGGTCAAGACGACTTAACCCTCCCCCCACTGGATTCCCGCCTTCGCGGGAATGACGGAATGGGTGGTTGCCGTCTATTCTAATAGCAATGACGACTCGAGCCCGTACGTTGGGACTTTCAAGCCTGCCTAGTACAGCGCGTTGGCGAAGGGGTTGCGGTAGGCCCTTGTCGTCTCGTGGTCTTCGCCGAGCAGCTTGAAGACGGCGATGACGGCCTTCCGCGCTCCGTCGTCGTCGTAGTACCGGTTTCGTCGGATCACGTCGATGAGACCTTCAAGAGCAGCTTCGTTCTTGCCCTCCCGGAGCAGGTGGATGGCTTGGAGGTAATCGGACTTGACGGGAGCTTCGTCGAGGACATCCGGTGACTCCACGTATCGGAAGAGGCGCGAGAGGGCCTTGATCGCCTCGGCGGTCTCGAAGTGCTCCGATCCCAGAGGGATGCGGTCTGCCTTCTCCTCGGCCATTGCCAGGTCAGAGTATAGTTCAACCTTGGCCATCAGGATGATGCCCTGCTCGTCGTCGGGGTCGTTCTCCAAGACCTCCGACAGGAGATAGTGCGCCTCGCCGAGATTCCCCTCTGCCAGCAGCGCCTCCGCGCGTTTCAACTGCTCCCGGAACTTGCTCGGCAGGGCTTTCTTGAGCCACTGGACTATCATCTGCTCCGGCAGCGCGCCGACGAACTCGTCTTGCACCTCGCCGTCCACGAAGAGCTTGACGGCGGGAATGCTCGTGATCCGGTACCGGCGGGCGATGGAGGGATGTTTCTCCGTATCGAGCTTGCGCAGCTCCCAGCCGTCTCCGTTGTCATCGGCCAGGCGCTCCAGGACGGGGCCGATGACCCTGCAAGGCCCGCACCACGCCGCCCAGAAGTCCACCAGCACCGGCTTCTCGCGGCTCCGCTCGAGCACGTCCACGTCAAAGTTGTCGGTATCGTATCGAGGCATCGGTCGACCTATTCAGTAGAAAGTATTGCGTATTGCCTAGGGAACCCTCAAGGCTCGTATTCAACATACTACTTTCTACTCACTACTATCTACGTCTCCCTCTTCGGCGTTTGGATAACGACGAACACCAGGGCAGCGCTGAGGTAGACTCCGATCAGCGGTATGAGGGCCCAGTAGTACCCGTTCGTCGTGTCGAATATGCGCCCGACGATGACCGGGGTTGCCATCGAACCGAGGCTCACGCAGAACGTTATCGCGCCTCGCAGAGTCGCATATGCTCCCCGCCCGAAGAAGTCTCCGATCATCGCCCAGGTGAGGCCGGCTGCGCCGTCGGTGATCGAGAACATGAGCGCGAAGACGATGACGACCCAGAGCTTGCCCGGCGCAAGCAGGAAGAAGAGCGCTCCCGACGCGCCGACGATCATGCCGAACACGACGAGAAGGCGCTTCGGCAACTTGTCGCCGAGCCAGCCCATGAAGAGCCTCGTGCCGACGGCGGAGAACGATATCATGGCGATCACGATCCCGCCCATGGCCTCGTCCAGTCCTTTCCACACGAGCATGGGGACGATGTGGACGAGGATGCCCGCCTGCGCCGATATCCTCAGCGTTATCCCAAAGGCGAGCAGCCAGTAGGACACCGTTCGCGTCGCCTGCCGAAACGTGAAGTCTCGATACGAAAGGGTGTCTGTCGAACGGTCTATTCTCCGAGGCGGCGGTTGTCCGTCGGGGTGTTGGCCGACATCCTCCGGCTTGTTGCGGATGAGGATCGAGAGGGGAACGCCCACGAGCAGGATCATAAGTCCCGACAGGGTCACGGCCCAACGCCAGCCCCACTCCAGCACGACGGCCGCCACGATCGGCGTCATGACCCCTCCGCCCAGCGCGATGCCCATCGAGATAATCCCGAAGGCCAGCCCCCGCCGTCGCACGAACCACGCATTGACGATGGCCCCGGCGGAGTTGTGGAATCCGAAATTGATTCCGAGCGCGACCACGCCGACATAGATCAGCACGAAGCTCAGCAGGTCGCTGGCCAGCGGCAAGAGCAGGAAGCCGATTCCTGCGAGAGTCGTCCCGATCAGGGTCATCACCCTCGGCCCGTACTTGTCGATCAGGTAGCCTGCGATGGGAGCCTGCACGCCGCCTTCGAGCGTGGAGAAGCCGAATATGAGCGAGGTGGTGGTGTAGCTGAGGCCGAGGTCGCGGGCGAGAGGGAGGAAGTAGACGGAGAAGCCACGGCCATAGAGGCCGGCCGCCAAGAAGTTCATGGTCGCGGCTATGGCAGCGTATCGCCACCCGTGAAACGCACTGCCATCGCTCGTAGGGTGGCGGCGCTGCAGTGGGTTCAGCATACGGGCGCGATTATAGCCGATTTTGGGCGGCTATTGCGTAGTACGCGGTATGAGGCGAGACGGGCGTGTTAGCTAGATAGGCTGGCGGAGTTCAAACCGGGATTACGCTGAGCGGTCTAACGGAGTGTTTTCCGAAAAGTGTTCCATTCTGTTCCACTCTGTTCCATTTCCTGCGTTATTGTAAAGTTGGGCTGCGTCGCAGTTCAATTACTCGGTGGTCAGACAGGGGGAGACGAACACCGGCCAACTAAAAAATTCTTTGATAAACACGACATCCGGCGACACTTAACGACAATTTCCTCGTTATCGTAAAGTTGGCGGCAGGCCACCTGTGCATAGTATCGTACATGCGTTCTTTTTCGTCAAATCGGAATACGTGCGAATAGGCGGACAATCGGAAACTACTCCATTTACTCTATGGCCCACGCCTCTGGATACCGGCCTCCGCCGGTATGACGTTTGTAGAGTGGCTTCCATTTGTGGGACCTGATCAGTAGGTTTAATACTCCTTATAAGCAGGTGCGCAGCCTGGCTATCGGCCTAGGGACAGAACCCATATGGAGGCCGCACCCGCGTTCCTCAATTGGGCGGAGCACTCGGCGACGGTGGCGCCCGTCGTCACAACGTCGTCGACCAGCAGCACGCTCTTGCCCGCCACGTCTCCGACGCACTCGAACGCCCCGATGACGTTTCGCCGCCTCTCTTCCGGCGTAGACATGGAGACCTGTGGCGGGGTGTTTCGGATGCGGGCCAAGACGCCGTTTGCGATAGGTATGCCGGTAGACTTCGAGATGCCCCGGGCGAGAAGCTCCGACTGGTTGTAGCCCCGTTCCCGCTCCCGGCTGGGGTGTAGGGGAACGGGCGCGATAATATCGGCGCTTATCGATCTATCCGCAAGGTGCGCCGACATCAGCTCGGCCAGCCGGGGCGCGGAGGCCCTCACGTTTCGGTATTTGAGCGAGTACACCAACTCTTGCACGACGCCCGTCCAGCGGTACGGGGCCGTGATACCATTGAAGGGCTGATTCGCAGACTTGCACCACGCGCAGAGCGACGAACGGTTGGGCGCGGAGCACAAACTGCACTGTGGCGGTTCGAGCCTGGGAATTGCGGACTCGCACTCGTCGCAGAGATACCCTCCCTCCCGTCCGCATCCCGCACAGGTACGAGGGAATATCAGGTCGAGCAGCGGCTCCGCGGCGCGTGTCAGGAATTGCATAGATCGGGATTGTACCTCACTCAACGACGGCGACGAGAAGAACGAACGTGAAGAAGCTCGGTCTGATCGTCAACCCCATTGCCGGCCTCGGCGGCTCGGTCGGGCTGAAGGGCACGGACGGAGTCTCAACTTACCGGAAGGCGTTGGAGATGGGGGCCGTTCCCCGCGCTTCGCCGAGAGCCGTCGAGGCCCTGCGAGAGCTTGGACGTCTCGATGGGCTGGAGGTGCTCACCTATCCCGGTTCGATGGGCGAGGACGAGGCGCGAAAGGCCGGGTTATCACCCACCGTCGTCGGGTCGGTCGATGGCGAGGAAACATTAGCCGAGGACACCCGCCGCGCAGCTTTGGAATTGGCCGAGCGATCCGTCGACCTGATCCTCTTTGCGGGAGGAGACGGCACGGCGCGCGATCTGTGCAGCGCGGTGGGCGACGGCTTTCCGGCGCTCGGAATTCCCGCCGGTGTGAAGATGTACTCCGGAGTGTACGCCACGACGCCCCGCGCCGCGGGACGCGCGGCAGCGCAGTTCCTCGTGGGTGAAGTTCCCCATACGAGACTGGGAGAGGTCATGGACATAGACGAGGAGGCATTCCGTCACGGCGACGTTCAAGCAAGACTCTACGGCTATCTTCGTGTACCGGACGACACCTCGCACTTGCAGGTTACCAAGTCGCCGAGCCATGCTGACGAGGGAGAGGATATTCTGGCCATCGCCGGGGAGGTCGTCGACTCGATGCAGGACGGCTGGCTCTACATCCTCGGGCCCGGCACCACCACGAGGGGAATCGCTGATGTTCTGGGAATTCCTAAGACGTTGCTCGGCGTGGACGTAGTCCTCGACGGGACGCTCATAGCGTCCGATGTGACGGAGGCGCAGCTCATCGAGCTGCTGGACGGCCCGCGTCCGGCCAAGATCGTCGTTACGGCCATCGGCGGGCAGGGGCACATCTTCGGACGGGGCAACCAGCAGATCGGCGCTAAGGTCATCCGGCGGGTGGGCACGGACAACATTATCGTCGTCGCGACTCGACGGAAGCTGGGTTCGCTGGGTCGGCGGCCGCTCATGGTCGACACCGGCAGCCGGGAGTTTGACCGCGATCTCAGCGGCTACATCATGGTCACGACCGGTCGCTCGGAGTCGGCGATGGTCAGGGTCTCCGACTGACCGGGCCGGTGAACAGGTCCTCCGGGAGGATGCTTCGGGTCTCGATTGCGTGCTTGAACTCGGGCAGTCCTTCCGTCGTCACCACGCCGAGGGCGGTGAAATACTTGCACTCGCCGCTGGAGCCGCTCTTGTTTCCCCCGCTGTGGGGCCGGAGCCAGTCGGGGTCGATGATCTGCTCGCCCTTCCACAGTCCGCGCGTGGCGTTGAGGTGTCCGAACCGCGCCATGTCCGAGGCGCTCCACACGACCCATCCCGGCCCACTCCGCACGACGTTGCCCGCGATCTCATAGGGCGGATCGAGGTAGGTGTAGGAGTCGGGAAGCGTAGGGTAGAAATACTTCCGGTCCTTCACCCAACCGCCGGAGTACCAGTCCCAGCGGTCCGCCGCGATGCCGATGCGGTCGAACAGCCGCTCCTGTACCACGTCCTTGATGTCGCGGCCCCACACGTGCGTCAAGGCCTGTCCGAGCCGCCAAAATCCCGCGCTCCTGTACAGCCCAACCGTGCCCGGCTCGGCGTGCGAGTAGCAGTCGTAGTAGGGGTCGCCTGTCCAGTTGGCCCATTCCGCCACTCCGGGAACGGCATCACGCTCCTCAAGCCCAGTCCGCTTTTCAGCCCACCGGTTACCGATTTCGATCGGAAATCCGCCCCAATGCAGACTCTCCGTCCGCTTCCCGATGAGATGCCGCCACGTCAATGTCTTGTGGTGGCCCTCGATCAGGTACTTGTGGGGATGCGACAGCTCGCCCTCTCCCGTCCAGTACCTGTTGATCGGCTCGTCCGGGTCGACTATCCCGTCCATCACCGCGAATCCCAGCACCGCCCACGTAAGGGCCTTGCCGACCGACGCCGTATGGTGAGCGTAGTGGCGGTCACCCCACGAGTGGACGAGGTATCCCCCACGTGTGAGAACGGCCCCGTAATTGGTACCGGAATGGTCCTCACCGCCGAAGCTCGCGCCCCTCACGTCGAGTCCGGCCGTCCATTGCTCGAACCCACTGGGATCGAGACCTGCTTCTTCGGGTGTGATGCTTTCCCAGTCGTCATCAGGATATGTCACCCAGTTGGGTACGGTAATGCTCACTGCCTGCTCCTTGCTTGGTTCCGGAGTTTCAAGACGCGCCGCCGCCGACCGGCTTCTCCATACGCCACACCTCTACCGACTTTGCCGCGAGTCGCACGAGGAATCCCCGCCATGTTCGAGTGGTCGTGTACCCCAGTCGTTCGTACAGCCGAATAGCGCCCTCGTTCTCTGCGATGACTCCGAGGGACATCGTGCGCTTGCCCGTTGATTCGGCCTTCTCCTCTGCCTTTAGCATTAAGGCCGTGCCGATCCCCATGCCCTGAGAAGACGGCACGACGGCCAGTACATCAATGTGAAAGTCATCAGCCCGTACGGCGTCCTCCAGGCCAAGCAGTATGAGGTTGAATAACACAAGGACGGCCCTGAAAGGGAAAAATCTCTCGAAAGCAGTCTTCAAGTTCAGTTGGTAGAACTCATGGCCGGTCGTTTGGAAGGCCAAGACACCCCAAAGCTCCCCGTCTACTATGGCGATGAGGCAGTTCTTCGGGTCGACCGAGTCACGAAAGAGGCGAACGAAGTCGTCGGCGTCCCTGAAGCCGATGCGGAACTTCTTGGCGAAAGCGTCGAAAGTAATGCGGAGCGCATCGTCCACGTACTCTCGGTCAACGCCTTCGACGATCTGTACTTCCGCAGCGGTCATAGGTCGGCTTCCTTAGCACCTCATGCTAAGGGTAGGGGAATAGTTGACCAACTAACAAGCGCCCTTCGACAATCGTCGACTCGGTTTGACAGGCGTTCTCCTCCTACCTAGACTACGCCCAAGCTCGCTGACGGGGGTGACTGATGAGATCGTTTCCCACCGATGAAATGGACGCCATCGCCAGGCCATTCCCAGGGCGCATCGGCGTATGCATGAAGGACCTCAACACCGGCTTGCGGTACGAGTACAACGCCGACGAGCCGCTGCCGACCGCGTCGGTCGTCAAGGTCTCGATCATGATCGAGTTGTTCCGCCAGGCGCACACGGGGGAGATCTCTCTCGACGACCGCTACCGGATGCGCAAGGACATCTCCAGCCATGGCACGGGGACGCTGAGCATCATGCGGGACTACCCCGAGCTGACCCTGCGCGACTACTGCCGCCTGATGATGGGCGTCAGCGACAACATGGCGACCGACATGATCGTCCACTTGCTCACGCCGGAGTCGATCAACGCGACGCTGGAAGGCATGGGCTACCACAACACCCGCGCGAACATGCCTCTCGGCGTGTGGCACTACCTTATGAAGGGTGTCGTCGAGACGCCGTCGAGGGAGCGTGACGCCGCCATTCGCTCCGGCGACCTCAACGACGGTCCCGGCGACAAGGACCTGCCGTTCGCCAGCGATCTGCGGAACAACGTGGCGTCGGCGCGCGACCTCGTGGACATCATGGAGAAGATACACGCGGGCGAGATGATAAGCGCTGACGCCTCAGCGCAGATGATCGAGATGATGAAGGTGCCGAAGGGTTCCAACCGGATTCGCCAGTACCTGAAGCCTGATATCGAGACCGCGCGCAAGACGGGCGGAAGCGGCCGCATCAAGGCCGACACGGGCATCGTCTACCTTCCGACCGGCCCCATGTTCGTTGCGGGCCTTAGCACCTCCGACCGGCCGGAGGACCAGGTCCAGGGGATGGATGCCGTCGGCCTGATCACTCGAATGGCCTACGCGACAGTTTCCCCTGAGAGCGTGCTGGACGTGGAGTAGGCGGGTACTGAGTCCCACCCGTCGGTTTTCTTAATTTCGCCCGCAGGCATGGACTGCTGAGCGCCTCCCTTTTGTCGCGGAATCCACACGCAATACTCTATACTTTCTACTCAGGGAGGCCTCTTCACCAATGCGAGAGATCGTCGTCTTCACCGGCAGCGCGCACCCAGATCTCGCCCAGAGCATCTGCTCGTATTTGGGCGTGCCGCTGAGTCCGGCTACGATCAACCGGTTCAGCAACGGCTGTCTCCAGGTCCAGCTCAAGGAGAACTGTCGCGAGAGGGACGTATTCATCATCCAGCCTCTGGTCCCGCCGGTGCACGACCACCTCATGGAGCTTCTCCAGATGCTGGACGCGGCACGAGGCGCGTCAGCGTCGCGGGTGACCGCCGTCATCCCCTACTACGGGTATTCCCGGTCGGACAAGAAGGACGCGCCGAGAATCTCAATAGGGGGCCGGCTGGTTGCCGACCTTCTTGTCACGGCGGGCGCTGACCGCGTTCTCACGATGACCCTCCATGCGCCGCAGGTACACGGGTTCTTTAGCGTTCCGGTCGATCACCTGAACGCCCTCGACATACTGGCGGGACACTTTAGGGAACGTGATCTCTCCAACACCGTCGTGGTCTCACCTGACTTCGGCAGGGCCAAGGACGCGGCATACGTTGGCCGCCTCCTCGGGGTACCCGTCGCGGCTGGAAATAAGCAGCGTATCAGCGATACCGAGGTCATCATCGACACGATAGTCGGAGACGTCGACGGCAAGGACGCGATAGTGCTCGACGACGAGATCGCTACCGGCGGGAGCATCCTCACCATTCTGGACAGACTGAGCGAGCGGGGCGTGGAGCGAAAGTCCGTCGTGTGCACCCACGGACTCTTTACCGGGTCCGCCCCGGAGAGGTTCCGCGCCCGACCCGATGTGATCGAGTTCGTGACGACCGACACCGTCTCATCCTATAGAGACAGCGGCATTCCGAACCTTAGCGTCCTGTCCGTGGCCCCGCTGCTCGGCGAAGCCATGCGGCGCATCCACCTCGGCGAGTCGGTCAGCAGCCTCTTCGCCGGCCCAGAGTGGGTCGCGGAGGGTAGGCAAGCACGCATCTGACGATACTGATGCGCCACGCAGGATGACGGGCAGAAGGCACTCCCCTCAACCGAGGTTCCGGTGATCAGTCAACAGGCTCCAACTCCGGCTCGAACAATGTCGGTCGGCCAAATGACTTGGACATCGATGGCCGGCTGAAGAGCAGCTTTTGGCGCTCGGTCAACTTGACCGTCGACGGTGGCACGGCCTGATGCCAGGAGTAGGCCTGGTGCGACGGGCCCATGCTGAAGAAGAGGGTGCGTCGCTGGTGACTGCCGCGCCATGGGGCCGTTCCGTGCAGGACCGCCTCCGTGAAGATCGACACCGAACCGGCCTTCACCTCGGGCACGTCGATTCCGTAGCCCTCCGTGGCCTCCCTGATTTTATCAGGCACTTTGAAGTTGGACTTGTGGCTGCCCGGTAGGGCCATGAAGCCGCCGAGCTCGCCGCCGGAGTCGGTCAGGTTCCATGCCATGTTGGTCAGTCCGCTGCGTATCCTGCCGTCTCGCACGTAGTAGTAGTCGGTCTGCACGAACGGCACGACGCCGCCGTGCAGGTGGAGCGCCTTCGCCCTGGCATTTGCCCACGCGCCCCAGAAGTGGTCGATGCGGAACCCGTCTCCGATTATGATCCTTAGCACGGGCATGACCTTCGGATGGTCGAGCACCTTGGTGAACGCCTGACCCCATTCAAGAAAACCCGCTCCCTCCTCTCCCGCGCCGCCGCCGGGGAGGGTGCCTGAGACTTCCTCCGTAGAGGTGTGACCACTGTCGTCGATGAGGCGATTCAGTTCGGCCACTTCTTCGGCGGTCAACACGTCCTCGATGACGAGGTATCCGTACAGGTCGAACAGGTATTCATGTATGTCCGGGCTTGTCACTGCGGTTTCTCCTGCGAATCCGTGGTCTGAGCGGGCACGGGAAAGAATACTCCCGCGAAAGCGACACCTCAATAGGGAGGCGTCCGTGAAGCCGTATCAATGCAGTAGGAGGCCTCAAACCGCCATTTTCCGGGTCAAGTCTGAAAACACGCGTCACCTACCGGGAAAACGAGTGATGAATCTGGTGGTTAACCGGCTTGCGGGAAACGGTTTCCCTGTCTTTATGGCTTTGTGATATTGTCATAGTGCGAACATTGCAAATGTTGAGATTGCAGAGAAAGAAAGTAAGGAGAAAATGCGTAATTCACAGCCGATTGACCGCCATCTCCGTACATTTGGCGCCCTTGCTTTGATTCTTCTGATGTTCCTCACAGCCTGTGGCACTGGCAGCGATTCGCCGTCTGCCTCGCCCACAAGAGAAGCGGCCACCCCCACGCCGGGGGATTCTGCAGGTACCGTGTCTTCATCCCCGATGCCGACCGCCGCCCCGACCCCTACCACGGCGGCGGGTCCCCCCGATACGGAACGGACAGCACTGATCGCCCTCTACGATGCCACGGACGGGGCGGACTGGAAGATAAACGACGGTTGGCTTGGCGACGGCGCTCTTGACAAATGGCTACGTGTGACTACAGACGAGAACGGCAGGGTTACGGATCTGGACCTTGGTTCCAACCAGTTGAGCGGGGAAATACCGACGGAACTGGGCGACCTCTCTCGCTTGGAACTGCTGTACATCAGTGACAACAACTTGACCGGAGCGCTTCCGCAAAGTCTAACGGGAATATCAGGACTGAAGTCCTTCCAATTCCACAATAACCCGGGTCTGTGCGCCCCAATTGACGAGACTTTCCAGGCATGGTTGCGCGGCATTGCCGAAGTACGCGGCAGCAGCTGCACAGCGGAGGACTCGTTGGAGGACCGGGAGGTGCTGGTGACGCTATACGGAACCTTGGACGGGGAGAACTGGACGAACAACACCAACTGGCTCTCCGATCGGCCAGTCAGGGCGTGGCACGGTGTCACAAATGATGCGAGCGGACGGATCGTTGGGCTAGTGCTCGATGGGAATGAGCTGACCGGGGAGCTGCCGGTGGCGTTGGGTAGCCTCTCCAACCTGCAAAGGCTGGAACTTAGCAACAACCAGCTAAGTGGCGAGATACCGACAGCACTGGGCAGCCTCTCCAACCTGCAAAGGCTGGTACTTAGTAACAACCAGCTAAGTGGCGAGATACCGACAGCACTGGGAAACCTCGGAAACTTGGAAGTTCTGTTACTCGGTTCCAACCAGTTGACTGGAGAGATACCGATGGAGTTGGGCGACCTCTCCAGCTTGGAAACTCTGGTCATCAGTTTCAACCAGTTGACTGGGGAGATACCGAAAGAACTAGGCAACCTCTCCAACTTGGAGATTTTGGTTCTCTGGGTCAACCGGTTGACTGGAGAAATACCGACGGTTCTGGGCAGTCTCTCCAACCTAAGAACACTGGATCTTCGCGGCAACCAGTTAACTGGGGAGATACCGACGGAGTTGGGCAACCTCTCCAACCTGAATACTCTGTTGCTATTCGGAAACCAGTTGAGTGGGTGCATCCCTGAGAAACTGGGCGACGTGCCGAAAAACGATTTCAACTTTTCCAACATGCCACCCTTCTGTTAAGTTACAGTTCGTTAGTCCCAAGAACTCGCAAGCAATACCGGCACCGAATCTCTCTCCCGGCGTGGGAGAGATTCTTGAATGGTATATGGCCAGGCAGTGGATTATCGTACACGCCAATGACGGGGACGGCTGATGAACCTTCCCCGAGCGGCACATCCACTACACTAAAATAGCTTTGGCGTCTGGAACCTGTATCAGTTTAGTCGGACGGGTGGTTGAGTCTGAGCTATACTCACGCCCCGGGTCATGGACTCCCGCCCCGTATCGGGGTACGGGGTGACGTTCCTTCGCGGGAGTGACGAATGGGATGTAAGACGATCCTCAAAAACTGACCTACCGACCAAACTGATACAGGCTCGCTTGCGGGAAGCAACTTCCCCGTCTTTACGTCTTTGTGATACAGTCGCAGACAGTACATTGCACATGTTGAGCTTTGAGAGAAAGGATGCAAGGAGCTAATGCGTAATTCACAGACAACTATACGACATCTCCGTGTATTTGGCACCCTTGCTCTAATTCTTCTGTTTTTCCTCGCAGCCTGTAGCACTGGTAGCGATTCAACGTCCGTCTCGCCCACAAGAGAAACGGCCACCCCCACGCCGGAGCTATCCGACCGCTCCGTGTCGACACCCGCGATTTCGACCGCGATCCCGACCGAGACCACGCCGACGGGCTCAACCGACACGGAGCGAACGGCGCTGACGGCCCTCTACGATGCCACCGGCGGGCAAGACTGGAAGGCAAACGACGGCTGGCTTAGCGACGATCCGCTCGATCAATGGCAGCGCGTGACGACTGACGAGGACGGCCAAGTTACGGGTCTGGACCTCGGTTCCAACCGGTTGAACGGGGAGATACCCGCGGAGCTGAGGGACCTTTCCAACCTGAGATTGTTGTTCATCAATGACAACAATTTAACGGGAGCCCTGCCGCAAGGTCTAACAGGATTATCAGGCCTGGAATCGTTCCGCTTCCACAACAACTTGGGGCTATGCGCGCCAATTGATGAGGCATTCCAGACATGGCTGCACGGCATAGCCAAAATCTACGGCAGTAGCTGCGCACCGGAGGACTCGTTGGAGGACCGTGAGGTGCTGGTGCAGCTATACAACGCCCTGGACGGGGAAAACTGGAATAACAACGCCAACTGGCTGACCGAACTGCCAATCAGGCAGTGGCACGGAGTCATAAATGATGCAAGCGGACGGGTCACCAGACTATTGCTCGAATCGAACGGGTTGGCCGGGGAGATACCCAAGGAGCTCGGGAGCCTCTCCAACCTAAAAAGGCTGGAACTCGGCAACAACGACCTAACTGGGGAGATACCCAGGGAGCTAGGCAACCTCTCCGACCTGGAGACTCTTCTACTGCTTGGTTCCACCAGTCGTTTAACTGGGGGGTTGTCTGGGGGGATACCGAAGGAGCTGGGCACCCTCTCGAAGTTGGAGGCTCTAAACCTCAAGTTCAACCAGTTGACTGGGGAGATACCAACAGAGTTGGGCAACCTCACCAGCTTGGAAACTCTATTGCTTGATTACAACGGGTTGTCTGGGGAGATACCGGCGGAGCTTGGCGGCCTCTCCAACTTGAGAAGCCTGGAAATCTTTGACAACCAGTTGACTGGGAAGATACCGAAGGAATTGGGCAACCTCTCCAACCTGACACGGCTGATGCTGGGACACAATCTGCTGTCCGGTGAGATACCGAAGGAACTGGGCAACCTCTCCAACCTGAAGTCGCTGTCCCTAGAAAATAACCAACTGAGCGGGTGCATACCAGCGGCACTGGGCGGCGTATCGAACAGTGTTCTGGGGTTTAACGTAAGGCCTTTCTGTTGAGTTACGGTTCGTTCGATTCTTGACCGAACCTTAGCCGTGAGATATCTTTACTCCATGACCGTCTTCCGAACAATTACCTTGGTCCTGGCCGTGCTTCAGGTGCTGTTCACGGCATTCACGGGTATGGTGGGAGCCTTCGCCGACGGTGGGGACGTGTGGTCGCGGCTCCTGTTGATCGTGGTCCATCCGCTCTGTGCCGTCGCTTTACTCGTGCTTACTCTCCTGCCGAGGCCCCCTACCGCCATCGCGTACACGGTCGCGGCACTTCTTGTGGGGAGCATCGTCGCCGATCTGACGTTCGCGCTGCTGATTGCCGTCGGCACGGTGAAGGGTGACTGGTGGCTGCCCCTGATGTTCACCCTGGTTCCGGCCGTCGGAGTGGTCTACGCGCTGACCCTCGCCATGCATGGGCGGAATTCCCCCGCCCAGCCGACTGCATAGGCTCACGCTCCGCGAATCTCGGAAGGCTTGCAGGCCGTTCCGATCCCGGTGAGCTTGTCTGCCCCCGCCTCGATCGAATCGGTTTGGTCGTGAGGCATGTCTGGCCGATACGCCGCGAATGGCCGGGATACCGTCAATAATGCGGTGTGTGATTGTTGACACGGGTATCCCGTCTAGATATAATACCGCTTTGCGTGCGCCCACGTATGGGGCTATCGTGTGTCGTAAAACGGCCCTTAGAACTTCGAGGAATCAGGACTAAAACATGCCGACAACGAACCAGCTTGTTCGAAAAGGACGAAAGACGAAGCGGAGCAAGGACAAGGCTCCCGCACTCGGCTTCTCCTTTAACTCGATAAAGAATCGGGGCAGCCGCGGCGCCGGCTCACCCCAGAAGCGCGGCGTATGCGTTCAGGTGCGAACGCAGACGCCCAGAAAGCCCAACTCGGCCCTTCGCAAGGTCGCGAGGGTGCGGCTCACGAATGGGATGGAGGTAACGGCCTACATCCCCGGCGAGGGTCATAACCTTCAGGAGCACTCGCTCGTCCTTATTCGCGGCGGCAGGGTGCGAGACCTCCCCGGCGTACGCTACAAGGTCATTCGCGGGGCGCTGGACGCGGCGGGAGTAGAGGACCGCAGGCGGGGTCGAAGCAAGTACGGAAGTAAGCGAAACAGCTAGAACGTCTGAAAGTAACCTCGGGGTCGGAAGACACGGGGTTGCTTTTTGTTTGGAAGGAATGACATGGCACGACGGAGACGAGCGGAAAGGCGTCGGGTGCTTCCCGATCCGAAGTACCGGAGCGTGGAGTTGGCCCGGTTCATCAACAAGGTCATGCTCGGCGGAAAGAAGACCGTCGCTCAGCGGGTCGTGTACGACGCGCTGGACATGGCCGAGCGCCAGGGAAACAGGCCGGGCATCGACATCTTCCGCCAGGCCTTGGTGAATGCCACGCCCGCGCTCGAAGTCCGCTCTCGCAGAGTCGGCGGCGCAACGTACCAGGTCCCCAGAGACGTGCGGCCCGAGCGGCGCGAGGCTCTGAGCATGCGCTGGATCGTTCAGACGGCCCGCGGCCGGAGCGGCCGGCCCATGTCGGAGAGGCTGGCAAGTGAACTGCTCGAGGCCTCACGCGGCCAGGGAGACTCGGTGAGAAGGAAGGAAGAACAGCATCGAATGGCCGAAGCGAACCGCGCCTTCGCGCACTATCGCTGGTAGGCCGCTGAGGTTCGACCTTCGAGACAAACATCATGGCTACTGCAACGATGACAAGACACCGTATCGCGACTATCCGAAACATCGGATTCATCGCCCATATCGACGCCGGAAAGACCACGGTCACCGAGCGGGTGCTCTACTTTGCCGGTCGCATATACAAGATCGGCGGGGTGGACGAAGGCACCACCTCGATGGACTGGATGGCCCAGGAACGAGAGCGGGGCATCACGATTACTTCGGCGGCCACGACGTGCGAGTGGGATGACCACTCGATCAACATCATCGACACTCCGGGACACGTGGACTTCACGGCGGAGGTCGAGCGCAGCCTCCGGATTCTGGACGGCGGCGTGGTGATCTTCGATGCCGTGGCCGGCGTTCAGCCACAGTCCGAGACCGTTTGGCGGCAGGCCGATAAGTACCATGTACCCCGAATATGTTTCATCAACAAGATGGACAGGATCGGCGCGGACTTCCAGCGCACCATCGACTCCATCAACCAGCGGCTCCGCGGCAATCCGGTAGCCATTCAGCTGCCGATCGGGGTGGAGCAGGACTTCAAGGGCATGGTCGACCTCATCGACGAGAAGGCATACTTCTACCAGACCGAGGGGCCGGAACCTCCCGTGGAAGGCCCCGTCCCCGCGGATATGCTCGATAGCGTAAGGGACTACCGTGAACGGCTGATCGAGAAGGTCGCCGATACTGACGACGAGATGCTCATTAAGTACATCGAGGGTGAGGAGATCACCGCCGAGGAGTTAAGGACTGCCCTCCGCAACGCGACCGTAACCAACGCGATCATGCCCGTTCTCTGTGGCAGCGCGCTCCGGCATCGGGGCGTCCATCCGCTGCTCGACGCAATCGTCGACTATCTCCCGTCGCCGGTGGATGTACCGCCGGCAACCGCCAGCAACTACGATACCGGCGAAGAGGTGACGCGACACCCCGGTGAAGGCGACCCCTTCGCCGCCTTGGTTTTCAAGGTCGTCGCCGATCCCTTCATCGGCCGGCTCGTCTACCTCCGCGTCTACTCCGGTAATGTGGAGTCGGGCTCTGCGGTATTCAATTCGACCACTGGACGCCATGAGCGAGTGGGACGTCTCGTCATGATGCACGCCGACCGCAGAGAGGAAGTGTCGGAGGTCTACTCCGGACAGATCGCCGCGGCAGTCGGTCTGAAGAACGCCACCACGGGCGACACGATCAGCGATGGGGCCTCGCCCGTCGTTCTCGAAACGATCACCTTCCCCGATCCCGTTATGTCCATCGCCGTCGAGCCCAAGACGAGGGCGGATCAGGACAAGCTGGCAGATGCGCTGAACAAGCTCGCCGGCGAGGACCCGACGTTGAGAGTCTCGTACAACGATGAGCTGGGACAGACCATCATGTCCGGCATGGGCGAGCTCCACCTTGAGATCATCGTCGACCGGATTCGACGCGAGTATAAGGTCGAAGGCAATATCGGCAGGCCGCGCGTGGCCTACCGCGAGACCATCAGGAGACCCTCGAAGGCAGACGGTCGGCTCGTCCGCCAGACGGGAGGGCACGGTCAATTCGCCCACGTCGTAGTGGAGATTGAGCCTCTCAGTCGTGGCGCAGGCTTCGTGTTCAAGGACAACGTGCGGGGTGGAGCCGTTCCAAGGGAGTTCATACCGGCGGTCTCCAAGGGCGTCCAGGATGCCTTGGGCGTTGGCCCGCTTTCGGGGTTCCCGGTCGTCGACATCAAGGCGACTCTGGTCGACGGCACGGCTCACGAGGTCGATTCGTCGGAGATCGCCTTCCGGGTGGCCGGTTCGATGGCCGCGAAGGCCGCTATCTCGAAGGCCAGGCCAGTGTTGCTCGAACCGGTGATGACCCTCGAGGTCGTAACGCCGGGCGAGTTTCTCGGCGACATCCTCGCCGACCTCGGTCGTCGCAGGGCGGATATCAAGGGCATCGAAGGGCAGGGCGATATCCAGGTGGTTCGCTGCAACGTTCCGCTCGGTGAGATGTTCGGCTACGCGAACACGATGCGCTCTCTCACGCAGGGCCGCGCCGCCCATTCGATGGAATTCGGCAGATACCAGCAAGCCCCCGAAGGAGTCGATACGCAATAGGACAGACCTGCGCCAAAGCGCAGGCCGGACTAGGTGACAAATGACGACAGGGACGAGCCAAAAGATCAGAATCATACTCAGGGCGTTCGACCATCGAATTCTCGATCAGTCGGCAACGCACATCGTGGAGGCCGCGGAGCGCACGGGCGCGCAGGTCGCGGGTCCTATCCCGCTGCCGACCAGCATCAAGCGCTTCTGCGTGATCCGTTCGCCGCACGTGTTCAAGAACTCGCGGGAACACTTTGAGATCCGAACGCACAATAGGCTGATCGACATCTTGGAGCCGACCTCTAAGACGGTCGACTCGCTCACGCGGCTCAACGTCCCTGCCGGTGTGGATATTTCAATCAAGGTATAACAGAGAAAGCGCGGCACATTCTTAGGGGATGTCCGAGCGCAATTAGCGACGAGAAATATGAGCATTCAAGCGCTGCTGGGAAAGAAAATCGGGACGACACAGGTGTTCAAAGAGGACACCGGCGAGGCCGTTTGCGTGACCGCAATCGAGACCGGTCCCTGCACCGTGACGCAGATCAAGTCGTCGGACACTGACAGCTACGAGGCCGTTCAGATCGGCTTCGAGGAGGTCAAGCGTGGGAACAAACCCGCGATGGGGCACCTTGACAAGTCAGGCGGCAAGCTCTTCCGTCACCTGCGAGAGGTCCGGGCATCCGACCTTGCCTCCGTGGAAGTCGGTCAACAGTTCGACGCGGGGCTGTTCGCGGAGGGCGAGTCGATAAACGTCACCGGCGTCACGAAGGGCCGGGGATTCGCGGGCGTGGTCAAGCGGCACGGCTTCAAGGGCGGCCCGAAGACACACGGACAGTCCGACCGGCATCGCGCGCCCGGATCTATCGGCGCCGGCACCACTCCCGGAAAGGTCCTGAAGGGCAAGCGCATGCCCGGGCGTATGGGCGGAGACACCGTTACGACGAAGAACCTTGAGGTTATGAAGTCGGATCCCGACAGCCGTCTCGTTCTCGTGAAAGGCTCCGTCCCCGGAGCCAGAAATACCCTGCTGGTCCTGACCAAGCGAGGCTAACCAGAGAATCACCGTGAACATTGAAGTCAAGAACATAAAGGGCGATTCGGTCGAAGAGATCGAGATTCGGGACGACGTGTTCGGCGTGCCGATGAACTCTGTGCTCGTGCATCAGGTCGTCGTCGGCCAGCTTGCCAACGCTCGGCAGGGGACCGCCAAGGCCAAGACGCGCAGCGAAGTCTCCGGCGGAGGCAGGAAGCCGCGGCCTCAGAAGCACACCGGATCGTCCCGTCAGGGCTCGATCCGCTCTCCCCTCTGGAAGGGCGGAGGCGTGACGTTCGGGCCGTCCCCGCGCAGTTACCGCCAGCGAACACCCAAGAAGATGCGCCGCGCGGCCATCCGAATGACGCTGTCGGACAAGGTGCGAGAAGGAACCCTCATCGTCCTGCAAGACCTCACACTCGACAGCCCGAAGACGAAAGACTTCGTTGCGATGATTCAGGCCCTTGACGTTGAACGCTCAGTCCTTCTCGTCGGAGACGTCGCCGACTATGGCTCACTCCGGGGAGGCCGGAATGTGAAGGGTGTGGACATGCTGCCCGCCGACCTGCTGAACACCGTAGACGTGATGAACCACCGGACACTCATCTTGACGGTTGATGCCGTTCGGAAGGCGGAGGCCCTCTGGGGCACGCCGGCTGTCGATCAGGTCGAGGCGGAAGCGGCCTAGACCAGGAACGTTCTCATGCACCCGTATCAAATACTGCGAAGACCGGTAGTCACCGAGAAGAGCACCCTGCTTAGCGAGCAGGGGCGATACGTGTTCGAGGTGGCGAAGAGCGCTACCAAGCACGACATCAAGAGGGCCGTCGAAGAGGCCTTCGACGTAACGGTCGTTCGGGTCCGCACGATGGCCGTCAGGGGCAAGCGCAAGCGATTCGGGCCGAGGGTCACGACCCTGAGGTCGTGGAAGAAGGCCATCGTGACGCTATCGCCCGGTGATTCAATCACGCTGTTCGAGGGAGTATAGATGCCGCTCCGCAAGCTGAATCCGACCAGTCCCGGCCAGCGAGGAACGATTCTTCAAACGTCTGACGACATTACGAGCACACGTCCGAAGAAGTCGCTCCTCAAGCCGATGAAGAAAAAGGCCGGCCGAAACAACAAGGGCCATATCACCGTTCGGCATCGGGGCGGCGGTCATAAGCGCCGCCTGCGCGTGATCGACTTCAAGCGCAACAAGCCGAACGTCCCCGGCGAGGTGATGACGATCGAGTACGACCCGAATAGGTCGTCAAGGATCGCTCTCATCAAGTACGCCGACGGCGATTGGCGCTACATCCTCGCGCCGGTAGGTCTAAAGGTTGGAGATATGATCGTATCCGGAGAGAGCGCGGAGATTCGACCGGGCAACGCGCTCCCTCTGCGCTCCATCCCGAACGGCACGCTCGTCCATAACGTCGAGTTGAAGGTCGGACGGGGCGCGCAAATCGTGCGCAGCGCGGGGGCCTCCGCGCAGGTTATGGCCAAGGAGGGCGCCTACGCGCTCCTGAAGCTCCCGTCCGGTGAGATGCGACAGGTGCTGAGCGAGTGCATGGCGACCGTCGGACAGGTCGGACTCGTCGACCACAAGAACGTCAAGCTGGGCAAGGCGGGGAGAAGCAGGCACCGGGGCCGACGGCCGCAGGTGCGCGGCGTCGTGATGTCGCCGGCGGACCACCCCCATGGCGGTGGCGAGGGAAAGTCACCCATCGGTATGCCTTCACCCAAGACCCCGTGGGGCAAGCCAGCCCTCGGCTATCGCACACGACGCAACAAGTCTTCCAGCAAGTTTATCGCCAAGAGAAGGTTCGAAAAGTAGCACGAACCGAGTGCTAATCGCTCGGTCGGAGTGAGAAACGATGTCGAGGTCTACAAAAAAGGGGCCGTACGTCCACCCCAAGCTGGCGAAGAAGGTTGAGGCGGCACGGCGGAGTAACAGCAAGGTGCCCATCCGAACGTGGTCGCGGGCATCCACGATCATGCCGGACATGCTCGGCCTGACAATCGCCGTCCATGATGGGCGTCGTCACATCCCTGTCTTCGTGACGGAAAACATGGTCGGTCATAAGCTCGGCGAGTTCGCCCCGACGAGGACGTTCCGGGGCCATGGCACGTCGAAGTCGGAACGAACGACAGCCGTGAGGTAAGAACCGTGGCCGCAAGCGCTACGACGACAAACACCGGTTACTCGGTCAAGAAGGTCAAGCGAATCCTGGACCTCGTGCGTGGGCGCACGGTCGAGGATGCGTTGAACATCCTCGATTTCACGCAGTCGCCGATAGCCACGAAGGTGGCGAAGTTGGTCAGGTCTGCCTCGGCCAACGCCGAGAACGATGCCCTTGCCGGCGACCCGTCAAACATGCGCATCGTCGAAACCTATGCGAACATGGCGCCGAAGCTCCTTCGGTTCAGGGCAAGGGCGAGAGGTCGAGGAACGCGGATAATTCGGAGAAGCAGCAACATAACCGTCGTAATAGACGAGGAGGAAGACGTCTAGCGTGGGAAATAAAACACACCCCATAGGGTTCCGCCTCGGAATAATTAAGGACTGGCAAACCAGATGGTTTGCAGCCAAGCAGAAGGACTACCGCTCCCTCGTCAAAGAAGACATTGGTATTCGCAATGTCGTGATGGAAGGAAACGAGGACGCGGGCATCTCCCGTGTCGAGATCGAGCGCGGCACGAACGAGCTCGTTGTTACGGCTCACACGGCGCGCCCCGGCATCGTGATTGGGCGGGGAGGCGCTAAGGTCGATGAGATGCGCAAGCAGCTTGAACAGTTGACGCGTGGTCGGGTCCGCCTGAACGTGCAGGAGATCCGGCAGCCCGAACTCGACGCGTTCCTGGTGGCGCGCAACGTCGCCGATCAGTTGGAGAGGCGTATCGCCTTTCGGCGGGCCATTCGCCAAGCAATGAACAGGACGATGCAGGCGGGCGCGCAAGGAATCAAGGTGATCGCCTCCGGACGGCTCGCCGGCGCGGACATTGCGCGCGCGGAGAAGGCGATGGAAGGCCGCGTGCCTCTTCATACACTACGTGCCGACATCGACTTTGATATTGCCGAGGCCGCGACCGACTTTGGACGTATCGGGGTCAAGGTCTGGATTTTCAAGGGAGAGATTCTCCCAAAGCCGAAACAGCAGGTGATCGACATCGAGGAAATGTCACCCATACAGGTAACCGTTCGGGCCGACCAGGAAATCCGTGCCACGCCCGAAACCCCGGCGCCCGACGGGGCTACGACGACAGAGGAAGCGACCGATGCTCCAACCCAAGAGAGTTAAATATAGAAACAAACAGCGCGGCCGGATGAACGGCATAGCCGTTCAGGGAAGCCGCCTGAATTTCGGCGACGTGGGACTAAAGGCCACGGAACCGGCGTGGGTGACGTCCCGGCAGATCGAGGCCGCCCGGCGCGTGCTCACGCGGTACACCCGGCGTGGAGGCAAGCTGTGGATTCGTATCTTCCCCGATAAGTCGGTCACGGCGCGAGCCGCCGAGACTCGCATGGGGAGCGGCAAGGGCGCCGTCGACCACTGGGTCGCCGTCGTCAAGCCGGGTCGAATGATATTCGAGTTGGCCGGCGTGCCGGAAGCGGAGGCGAAGATAGCCATGAAGCTGGCTTCCGCCAAACTGCCGATGGGCACGCGAGTGGTCGCGGCGAGCGAGATCGGCCAGTAGGCAATACGGGTATTCTCAAGATTCTGAGCAGCGAACAAAGGGAATAACATGGCGGAAATGGATGATTTAAGAGGCCTCAGCGACCCCGACTTGGCCGAGGAGTTGGACAACACCCAGCGGGCGTTGATGAATCTTCGGTTCCGGTCGGCGACGATGCAGCTTTCCGACGTACATGCGATTCGCAAGGCGCGCAAACGCATCGCGCGCATCAACACGATCATGAGGGAAAGGGAACTGGCTCTGGCCACGCAATGAGCTACCAACGACGAAAAGTAAGGGTCGGGAGAGTCATCGGCGATAAGATGGACAAGACGTGCATCGTCGAGGTGGAGTGGCGCAGCTTCCACCGGAGATACAAGAAGTCTATCCGCCGCCGGTCGCGCTTCAAGGCCCACGACGAGAACAACACGGCCCAACTCGGTGACACGGTGACGATCATTGAGAGTCGCCCGATGTCCAAGACCAAGCGCTGGAGACTCGTCGATATCGTCGATCGCCAGGAGATTGCCGAGCTTCCGCCGCTGGATATCTCTCCGGCCGATGAGTTGGAGATTCCCATTCCGGAGCCGGTCATCGAAGAGACCGTCTCGCAGGAAGAGGAGGCTCCGGTCGAGGTGGAGGCTGCGGACGAGCCCCCGGACGAACCCGAAGCCGCAATGCCCGACGAACCCGCCGACGCGGAAGTCGATGAAGGCGACGAAGATGTCGTGGCTTCCGATGAGGCCGATGCCTCCGAAGAGGAGATGTCCACCGCCCCGGAGAGCGCCGATGATGAGGTCGCTCCCGCCGACGAAGAGCCCGAGGTCGAGGACACCGTTGAAGAGACAACGGAGGATTTGGACGACGAGGAGGCTCCGGCCGCTGAATCGCCCGAATCTGAGGACGAAGCCGAAGCCACCGCAGAGAGCATGGACGAGGAGGACGCTCCGACCCAAGAAGAAACCGAAGAAGAACCTGCGGAATTGCCGGAGAGCGCCGACGAAAGCGACTCCACCACCGGTGAGAGTGAAACTGTGGACGAGAAGGCTGACGAGGAGAAGCCGCGGCAATGATTCAGATATATTCCAGGGTCAAGGTTGCGGACAACTCCGGCGCGAAGACCATAAGCTGCATCGGCGTGCCGGGCGGCAGCGGACGCAAGTACGCCGGTCTCGGCGACGTGATCGTCGCCTCCGTGAAGGAGGCCGCTCCCGCCTCGCCTGTCAGAGAGGGCGAGGTCGTGCGCGCGGTCATCGTTCGGCTCGCGAAGCCGACTCGGCGTCCCGACGGTTCGCACATCAGGTTCGACGAGAACGCCGCGGTCATCATCGGCGAGGACCAGATGCCGCGTGGAACGCGCATATTCGGCCCCGTGGCCCGCGAGCTTCGGGAGCAGAACTTCATGCGCATCGTATCCCTCGCCCCGGAGGTGCTGTAACGTGAGACTGCGCGTTGACGATACGGTCCTGATTACCCGGGGAAGAGACCGGGGCAAGACGGGTCAGGTACAACAAGTATTTGCAAAGCAAGACAAGGTGCTCGTTGAAGGCGTCAACGTCGTTCAGCGACACACGAAGGCGACGGGCAACATTCGGCAGGCCGGCATCGTACAGAAGGAGCTGCCGGTCCCAATAGCCAATGTGCGCCTCATCTGTCCGCACAGCAGCAAGCCAACGCGAGTCGGGTACACCAGGCTGGCGGACGGCGCAAAGGCTCGAGTCTGCAAAGAGTGCAAGGAAGTAATCGAGTGACAACGAAGAAGAGCGGTTCTCAAGGCAGGGGCGGATCGGGCCGCGGACGACAACGACAACGCTCCAAGAAGACGGAACAGGCCCCGGAGCCGGCGGGTCCGGTCGGCCCTCCGCGACTTCTCGTTACGTTCCGTGACGAGATCGCGCCGCAACTGTTCAAGGAATTCGAGTACACGAGCCCTATGCAGGTGCCGCGTCTCGAAAAGATAGTCGTTAACATCGGCATTGGCGCGGAAGCCATTGCCAACCGCAACGCCATCGAGGCCGCGACCCGCGACCTCGTCGCCATCACCGGCCAGCACCCGGTCACGACGCTGGCCCGCAGGTCGATTGCGGGGTTCAAGATTCGTGAGGGAATGCCGATGGGCCTCAAGGTGACGCTCCGCGGGCGGCGCATGTACGAGTTCTTCGATCGGTTCGTGAGCTCGTCGCTGCCGCGTATTCGCGACTTCCGCGGGCTTTCGCGGAACGCCTTCGACGGACGCGGCAACTACGCGGTCGGCATCAGGGAGCAGGTGATCTTCCCCGAGATCGACTACAACTCCATCGACCGTCTGCGCGGACTTCAGGTAGTCATCACCACAACGGCGGTCTCCGACCGAGAGGGATTCCGGCTGCTCGAGCTGTTGGGAATGCCCTTCGCGCGTACCGAGTCGGACACGATGGCCGCCTAGGAAAAAAGGGAAGCAGGGAGAGAAGGAATGCCGGTCACCGATCCTATAGCAGATATGCTCACGCGAATCCGCAACGCCATCATGGTGCGGCACGATTCGGTATCCATACCGCTGTCGAACATGAAGCGGAGCGTCGCCCAGATACTCAAGGAAGAGGGCTTCATCGAGGACTTCGAGGTGAACTCCGGCGTCTCCACTCAGGGTGAGATCAAGGTATATCTGCACTATCGCGGCAAGGACGAGCCTGCCATCTCAGGCCTCAAGCGCATCAGCCGACCCGGTCTGAGAGTCTACGTTCAAAAGGGCGAAATCCCTCGCTACTACGGAGGCCTGGGAGTGCCGATCCTTTCGACCTCAAGGGGCGTTATGACGGGCAAGAGCGCTTGGCGCGAGGGCGTCGGCGGCGAGCTACTGTGCTACGTGTGGTAGTGAGAGACCGGGGCTGACAGGGAGCATCGAGCAATGTCGAGAATAGGAAAACAGCCTGTACAAGTGCCGTCCGGTGTGGACGTCGCAATTGATGGGCGGTCGGTCACGGTCAAGGGCCCGAAAGGCACCCTCACCGATACGTTCCACGCTGACATGGCGATTAGGGCCGACAACGGCACGATTACGGTCAAGCGGCCCTCCGACGCCGGGGAGCACAAAGCGCTGCACGGCCTCACGCGGAACCTGATCGCCAATATGGTGATGGGCGTTACCGAGGGCTACGCGCGTTCGCTGGAACTGGTCGGCGTCGGGTATCGCGTCCAGCAGAGCGGCAAGGGCATCAAGCTCAGCGTCATGCTCAGCCACGAGGTCGACTATCAGCCGAAGGACGGCATCACGATCGCGGTCGAGGGCAACAATCTGATTCACGTTACCGGCATCAGCAAACAGGCGGTCGGCCAGACGGCTGCCGAGATCAGGAAGGTCCGTCCCCCGAGCGTGTACACGGGGAAGGGCATCCGCTATCGGGGCGAGCAGGTGCGTCTGAAGCCGGGCAAGAGCGCCAGGAGGGTTGAGTAAGAATATGGGACGCACGACTGCATACTCGCGTCGAATAGCGCGTCACTCTCGCGTTCGCCAAAATCTGAGCGGAACGGCGGGAAGGCCCCGTTTGGCGGTCTTCCGCAGCTTGAACCACATCTACGCTCAGGTCATCGACGATGTGGCAGGGGTGACCCTGGCCGCGGCCGGAAGCACCGAGACCGACGTTCGCTCACAAGGCGACGGCAAGCGCAAGGCCGACGTATCCGCCTTGGTCGGCACGCTCGTCGCGCAGCGCGCGTCGGAAAAGGGCGTCGAGTCGGTCGTCTTCGACCGTGGCGGCTACAAGTATCACGGACGAGTAAAGGCGCTGGCAGACGCCGCGCGCAAGGGAGGTCTTTCTTTCTAGCATGGTCAGCAGAGGCCGACGTTCCGACAGATTTGAAGAAGAAGACCCGGACGGCATTCAGAGCCGGACGGTCAACATATCTCGCGTTTCCAAGACCGTCAAAGGCGGACGCAACCTGAGCTTCAGCGCCGTGGTCGTCGTCGGAGACGGCAACGGGAGTGTCGGCATCGGACAGGGCAAGGCCGGCGCGGTGCCGGACGCCATCCGAAAGGGTGAGACGAGGGCGCGGAGCAGTATGGTGCAGGTGCCCCTGAGCGGTAGCACCATCCCGCACGACATCATCTCGCGCTTCGGCGCGTCCGAGGTCATGATGCGACCCGCCAGGCCCGGTACCGGCGTCATCGCGGGCGGAGCCGTTCGCGCAGTCGTCGAGCTTGCCGGAGTCAAGGACATCGTCACCAAGGCCAGGCGAAGCACCAACCCAATCAACACAGTCAAGGCGGCGTTCCAAGGGCTCCAGATGCTCAAGGACCCGAAGGCCGAGATGGAAAAGCGACAGCAGTTGATAGAGGCGCCTCCACAGCCGAGAAGGCGCGACCGTCAACGGCGGCGCCCGCCCCGGCTCGAACCTCGACCCAGAAACCCGGAAACCGAAAGACAGCCGCGTACCGGCACTGCGCAATAGAAGACCATGCCAAAAGTAGCAATAACCTGGAAGAAGAGCGACATCGGGTACCCGAAGGACCAGGGCCGTACGATTGCGGCGTTGGGGTTGCGTAAGTTGCACCGGACCGTCGAGCACGAAGACACGCCTGCCATCCGCGGAATGATCTTCAAAGTGCGCCATCTCGTTGAAGTAAGGGAAATCGCGTAGCCAGGACTACGCAATACTTTCTACTCACTACGGAATTTATGACCATGCAGCAACACGAGCTACGCCCTCCGAAGGGCGCAAAGAAGGACCGAAGGCGCAAGGGCCGTGGAGACGGCAGCGGCCGGGGCACGTACTCCGGTCGTGGCCTCAAGGGACAAAACTCCCGGAGCGGCGGGGGCGTCCGCCCCGGCTTCGAGGGAGGCCAGCAGCGTCTCATCAAGGGTATGCCGATGCTCCGGGGCTTCACCAACATCTTTCGGACGGAGTACAGCGTCGTAAATGTTGATACCCTCGCCGGACTCGCAGGCGGCGACGAGATCACGCCGGAGAGCCTCGTGGAAGCGGGAGTCATCAAGAATTTGAAGAAGCCGATCAAGGTACTCGGTGATGGCGATCTCGCCGTCGCGGTGAACGTCGCCGCGCACAGGTTTTCTCGTTCTGCTAGGGAGAAGATCGAAGCGGCGGGCGGAAGCATTCGGGAGGTAGCGTAAGTGCGCCAGTCCCAGGCGGGCAGAGCGACCCAGGACGTCGGTCGGCCACAGCTGATCGAGGCCATGCGCGAGGCCATGCGTATCCCGGATCTCCGGGCGAAGATCTTCTTTACGCTGGCCATGCTGGTCATATTCCGGTTCGTGGCCCACGTCCCCATACCAGGTGTCGACGTGCAGGCCCTTGCGCAAGCATTCGAGCAGAACCCCCTGTTTGGCTTCCTCGATCTCTTCAGCGGGGGCGCTCTCTCGAATTTGAGCGTCGCCGCCCTCGGCGTCTACCCATACATCACGTCCTCAATCGTGATGCAGATACTCACGCCCGTCGTGCCCCAACTCAAGGCCCTTTCGCAAGAGGGCGAGTTCGGACGGCAGCGCATCAACCAGTTCACCCACTATCTGGCCGTGCCGATCGCCATCTTCCAGGGATTCGGGCAGCTGAGCCTTCTCCAGCAGTCCGGCGTGCTCCCGCAAGTCAGCTTGGGACTGAACATCACGACCCTCGCGATGATCTCATCCATGGTCGCAGGCACCATGTTCCTGGTGTGGCTCGGTGAACTCATTACCGAGAAGGGCCTCGGCAACGGCGTGTCGCTGATAATCTTCGGCGGCATCGTCGCCCAGTTCCCGCAGCTAATCGGACAGGGCTTCCTCGAGAGCGACGAGAGCGCCGGTCTTCTCATGTTGGTCGTCCTAGTCTTCGCCACTATCTACACGATCGTCCTGTTCAACGAGGCCCAGCGGCGAATACCCGTGCAGTATGGGCGGAGCGTCTTCCGCGGCGGCCGGATGCAAAGGCAGAGCGGCTCGACCTTCCTGCCCCTTCGCGTCAACTCGGCCGGCATGATCCCGCTCATATTCTCGTTCTCGATCATCATCCTGCCCGTCACCGTGGCGAGCTACTTTCGCGATCCCTTGAGCGACAGCATAATAATTAGAGGCCTTCAGTCCTTCGCCGACGCTATGGACCCCAGCCGCTTTCCGTACTGGGTCGCAGTGTTCTTCCTTACGCTGGGATTCACCTTCTTCTATACCCTCGTCATCTTCCAGCAGCAGAATCTGGCCGAGAACCTGCAGAAGAACGGCGGGTTCATCCCCGGTATCAGGCCCGGGCAACCCACCCAGGAATACCTCAACCGCGTAATCATTCGGATCACTTGGGGCGGTGCGCTCTTCTTGGCAACCGTCGCGGTGCTCCCGTTCGTATTCCAGATCATCACCGATGTCCGCGCCGTCGCCCTGAGCAGCACCAGTCTGCTCATCATGGTCGGCGTGGCGCTCGATACCATGCGCCAGCTCGAAGCTCAGCTTCTCATGCGCAACTACGAAGGATTCTTGAGATAGGGAGGAGAGACGGACGACGTACTGCGGAGGAGGGAGACGTTCGAAGAATCGACCGGCCCGGTACGCGCCACGTTGGATAGTGAGGCTTTGAAGGTCGTACTGCTGGGGCCGCCCGGGGCCGGAAAGGGAACACAGGCGGCGCGGATCGCCGAATACCTGAGGGTGCCGTCAGCAGCTTCCGGAGACCTGTTCCGAGACCACCAGAAGCGTGACACTGAGTTGGGACGGCTCGCCCGCTCGTACATGCAGCGAGGTGTCTTGGTCCCCGACGAGGTGACCATCGGCATGGTCACCGAGTGGATCGAGACCGAGGCCGGTGACGGAGGATTCCTGCTTGACGGGTTCCCCCGGACGCTCGGCCAAGCGGAAGCCCTCGACGGGGCGCTGTCGGACACCGACGGTCTCGACCGCGTACTCTACATCCGCGTATCGAACGACGAACTCGCGCGCAGGCTCACCGGAAGACTTGTCTGCCGCGGCTGCGGAGCGACCTTCCACAAGGTCTCGAATCCGCCCCCCGCGCACGGAGCGTGTGGGGAGTGCGAAAGCGAACTGTATGAGAGGGAGGACGACCGGCCGGAGGCTGTGGGCAAGCGCTTGGAAGTGTACTTCTCGGAGACCGCCCCGCTGATCGACTACTATCGAGAGGCGGGCATTCTGCGAGAGGTGGACGGCGAACAGTCTATCGCCGATGTCGGACGAGCGCTAATGGAAGAGGTCGGCAGCGGGTCCTGAGCCTCCTATCGGGAGGGCTCGGACGGAGCCGCCCTAGTGAGACCCTGTGATACCATAGTAAGGTTGATAGGGTTCACAGATCGACAAAGGGAGCAATCATCAAACAGACGGCGACAGTGGGAATGCCGAAGGCGAACGGCATCACGATTAAGTCCACGAGAGAGTTGGACTATATGCGTGAGGCCGGTCGCGTAGCGTCGCTAACGAAGGCGGTCCTGAAGGACGCCATCCGACCGGGCGTTACGTCCCGAGAGTTGGACGCCCTCGCCGAGCGGGAGATCCGGTCGCTTGGGGCCGTCCCGTCGTTCAAGGGACTGTACGGCTTCCCCTCGACGATCTGCACGTCGTTCAACGAGGAGATCGTTCACGGTATCCCGTCAAAACGGAGGTTGGAGGAAAGCGACATCATAAGCATAGACCTGGGCGCAATCGTCGGTGGGTTCCACAGCGACACGGCGTTCACGGTCGGAGTGGGGCGGATAGACGATGATTCGCGGCGGCTGATCGACGCCACCGAGGAGTCGCTCCGCCTGGCGGTAGAGCAGACAAAGGCCGGACGCCGAGTCGGCGATATCGGGGCCGCCGTGGAGACGTATGCCGAGGGCCTCGGTTACGGCGTCGTGCGGCAGTACGTCGGCCACGGCATTGGGCGTGCGCTGCATGAGGACCCGAATGTGCCGAACTACGGTACGCCCGGTCGCGGCGCGCAGCTCCGCGTAGGAATGACGGTAGCCATAGAGCCGATGCTCAATATAGGCACGTGGGATACGAGAGTCTTGGACGACGGATGGACCGTGGTGACCGCCGACGGCAGTCGCTCGGCCCATTTCGAGGACACCGTAGCGGTAACGGAGAACGGACCCGAAGTCCTGACAGCATAGAGGGGTTATGCCGAAGAAGAATCAGAGTGGAGGGAAGAAAGAGGCGATTGCGGTCGAAGGCCGCGTCACCGAGTCGCTCCGCAACGCGACGTTCCGCGTCGAGCTTGCGAACGGGCACGAGGTGCTGGCCTATCTGTCCGGCAAGATAAAGATGAACTACATCCGCGTCCTGCCGGGTGACCGCGTGCTGGTGGAACTCTCGCCCTACGACTTGGGGAGGGGGCGGATCACCTACCGCTTCGCCAATTGAACCCAATACGGCGACACAAGCTGCCTGAGGCGCAGCAGCGCCCGTCGCTTGAGGACAGGGCGTTTGGGCGTCGTGACGCGCGGATTTAGGAAGTGCAAACATGAAAGTATCCACATCGGTCAAGAAAAGGTGCGCCAACTGTCGGGTCATCCGACGGCGCGGCAGAGTGATGGTTATTTGCAGCAACCTGCGCCACAAGCAGCGGCAGGGCTAGGAGACGAACATGGCGATTATCTCCGGAGTAAACATTCCCGACAACAAGCGCGTGGAGATATCCCTCACGCGAATATACGGCATCGGACGCTGGCAGGCGATGGATGTCGTGAGCAAGGCTGGCGTCGAGGGCAATCCTCGTGTCTCCGACCTGACCGAGACCGAGCTTTCACGCATACGCGAGATCGTCGACCGCGAAAAGCTGGTCGAGGGCGATCTCCGACGCGAGGTGACCAGCAACATACGCCGCCTGATAGATATAGGCACATATAGAGGTAACCGCCACCGGCGTGGACTACCCGTCCGCGGCCAGCGTACCCACACCAACGCGCGCTCCAAGCGCGGGCGTCGGGTTCCGGTCGCCGGCAAGAGGCAAATCGCCAAGAAGTAGTAGGACGCTTTCGCAGCGTCGATAGCCCGACATTCAGCAATTCGAGAGGAGAACCATGCCGAGAGCGCCGAGAACACGAAGACGGGAACGGAAGTCCGTCCCCGTAGGTCGAGCCTACATCCAGTCGACCTATAACAACACCATCATCACGCTCACCGATCCACAGGGCAGCGTGATCGCCTGGAGCAGCGCCGGGTCGCTGGGGACCTTCCGCGGCTCCCGAAAGTCCACGGCGTTTGCCGCCCAGAGGGCCGGAGAGGATGTCGCTCGCAAGGGCATGGATCATGGAATTCGGCAGGTCGAGGCATTCGTTAGAGGTCCGGGGGCCGGTCGTGAGGCCGCCGTCAGGGCGCTGAACGCCGCCGGCATCCTCGTCACGAGCATACGCGACGTTACCCCCATCCCCCACAACGGGTGCAGGCCCCGCAAGCGCAGGCGCGTGTAGAGACGGTCAAGACCACCACCCACACGGTACTGAAACGCAAGGAGAAACGGACAGATACACATGGCACGAAACACCGAAGCCGTATGCCGCCAATGCCGACGCATTGGAGAAAAGCTCTTCCTCAAGGGCGACCGCTGCTACTCCTCCAAGTGCGGAGTCGAGCGACGCCGTCGTCCGCCCGGGGACCAGGGCACACGCCGTCCCCGGCGGCCTACCGACTGGGCGCTCCAGCTTCGCGAAAAGCAGAAGGCGCGATTCACCTACGGCGTGTTGGAGCGTCAGTTCAAGAAGTACTTTGCCGATGCCCGCGAAAGCCAGGGAGTAACCGGCGACGTGCTGCTGCAGCTGCTCGAACGGCGGCTCGACAACGTCGTCTACCGCCTGTCGTTCGTCGATTCACGGCCTCAGGCGCGACAGATCGTCAACCACGGGCATTTCAACGTCAACGGACGGAAGGTCAGCATCCCGTCGTATCGAGTTCGACCCGGCGACATCATTACGTGGCGTAGAGTTACCGACGATGCCACGCCCGGATTCGTCGAGGCCCTCACGGACGGCATTCCGAAGCGTCCGGTCCCGACATGGCTCAAGCTGGAACCCGGCGCGCTCACGGGCGAGGTGGTGTCACTGCCTGAGCCGTCGGAAATCGACACGGGCATAGAAGTAAGGCTCATCGTGGAGTTCTACTCCAGGTAGTCCGACTCAGGACGCCTGCCGGACCGAGGGATATCCCTCGACGACGATCAAGAGGAGTAACTGCGACATATGATAGATTTCCACACCTTTGCCGCCCCGGAGACGATGATTGAAGAGCCGGAACCGGAACCCATACCGCTGATCACGGTCGATACCGAGGATGAGCGGTACGGCAAGTTCGTCATAGAACCACTGCCGCAGGGCTACGGCATGACGCTAGGTAACCCGCTTCGACGAGTCCTCTACAGCTCGCTGAAGGGCGCCGCCGTCACGTCCGTCAAAATCGAGGGAGTCCTGCACGAGTACGCGACCATAGACCACGTCAAGGAGCAGGTGTCTGACATCCTTCTGAACATCAAGGGTGTTCGACTTCGCTCGCAGGTCGACCGCCCCGGCAAGCTCCGTCTGGAAGTCGCCGGACAGGGAGAGGTCTCCGCGGGCGACATCATGGCCTCGTCCGACTTCGAGGTTGTGAACCCCGAGTGGCACATAGCCACCCTCGACTCCGACGAGGCGCGACTGTCGATTGAGCTCAACGTCGAGAGGGGCATCGGGTACGCTGAGGCTTCCGAGGGCGACGGCGTGCCCATCGGCGTACTGCCGGTCGACGCCATATTCACCCCCGTACGGAAGGTGAACTACAGCATCGAGGACACGCGCGTCGGACAGCGCACCAACCTCGAACGGCTCATCATGGAGATATGGACGGACGGATCCATCTCGCCCCTGGAAGCCCTTCGCGATGCCGGGAACGTGCTGGTCGAGAAGTTCTTCCTGTTCGCCAACGCACAAAAGGGCGCAGCCGACGGTCAACTGACCACTCCGGTCGTGCTTACGCTCACGCCGGAGCAGTACAACACCCCCGTGGAGAAGCTCGACCTATCGTCGCGGACGCTCAACTGCCTCAAGCGCGCGAGCATCGACAAAGTTGGGCAAGTCCTCGAGATGAGCAAGTCCGATTTGTTGGAGATCAGAAACTTCGGCGAGAAGTCGCTGAGCGAGCTGTATGAGCGGCTTCGCACATTCGACCTCCTGCCCCCGGAACTCGACCCGGACCTCCAGGAGGCGCAGGAAGAAGCGCCGGAGGCCGAGGAGTCGTCGGATACCGCGGACACGGAAAGCTAGGGAGAATCGACCGTGAGACACAAAGTTGCAGGACGCAAGCTCGGTCGTGGGACCGCCCACCGCATGTTGATGCTGCGGGGCCTCGTCACCGATCTGCTGCGTCACGAATCCATAAGGACAACCGAGCCGAAGGCCAAGGAGGCCAAACGCCTCGCCGAGAAGGTCATCACGCGCGCCAAGAAGGGCACGCTCCACCAGAGACGTATGGCGGCCTCCTTCCTCACCGACGAAGCGGTCGTCGCCAAGCTCTTCGACGAGATCGGCCCCCGGTTCGATGAACGTCCCGGCGGCTACACGCGCATAATCAAGATCGGCCCCCGCAAGGGAGACGCATCCCCGATGGCGCGCCTGGAGTTGGTGGAGTAGGGGCCGGATACGGCTTACGTGGTGCGTAGGCAGTACATTGAGGTACGCACTCATCATCGAATATGACGGAACACGGTACAGCGGATTCCAGTATCAAAAGAACGCACGAACGGTACAGGAGGAAATCGAAACAGCAATAGCTCGCTTCACTGGCGAGACCGTGCGAATCAAGGCAGCCGGACGCACCGACGCGGGCGTCCACGCCACGGGGCAGGTAGTCACATTCGATGTGGGTGCCGGCCACCCGACCGAAGTCGTCGTCAGGGCGCTCAACAGCCACCTGCCGGACGACATTGCGGTGAAGGAGGCCCATCGAGTCGCCGACACCCTCGACCCGCGAAGGTGCGCCACGGCGAGAACGTACGTCTACACCATCGACTGCGGAGCAACGCGGTCACCAATCCGTAGATGGACGACCTACCAATTGGGACGGACGCTCGACGTGAGGCAAATGATCGAGGCGGCCGCAGAGTTCAAGGGAGTACACGACTTCGCCCGGTTCTCGGGACCCCTCGAACGACCCGACGCAAGCGCCGTCCGCGAGATATTCGCCATCGACATTAGGGAGGACGAAGACACCGTCCGAATCGAGGTGACCGGTAACGCCTTCCTCCCGCATCAGGTGCGGCGAATGGCGGGAGCGCTGGTGGACGTAGGACTGGGAAAGCTCACGAGCGAGGATGTAGGTCGGCTCTTGGAGGGCTCTGTCACCGGAGTCGTGGCCCGCGCCCTGCCTCCACAGGGGCTGTGTCTCGTTAGCGTCCAATACGAAAACTCTGGTAAGCTATCTGAAGGAAATTAAGAAATGGCAACGGCAACAAATCCAAACGCAGCACCCGAGTGGCACGTCGTCGATGCCGGGGGCAAGACCCTCGGTCGCGTCAGCTCGGAAATATCTACCTTGCTGATGGGCAAGCACAAGCCGACATACGTGCCGTACCTCCACAGCGGCGACTTCGTGGTCGTCGTGAACGCCGAGAAGGTCGCGGTCACCGGCAAGAAGCTCGAACAGAAGATGTACTACCGGTACAGCGGCTACCACGGCGGTCTCAAGGAGCAGAATCTGGGATCGCTGTTGGAGAAGAAGCCCGGTGACGCCATCACCCGCGCCGTAAAGGGTATGCTCCCAAAGAGCAGGCTCGGAAAGCAGATGATCCGCCGCCTCAAGGTATATGCCGGCCCGGATCACCCCCACGAAGCACAGATCAACGCAAGAAAGGAGACCCCCCTTCCTTGATCCTTCCCCCGCCGGGGGAAGGTCGCAAGAAACCTCTCCCTATAGCCGGATTCTCGGTAGGGGCAGGTTTCAAACCTGCCCTGATATGGGGAAGGTGACGATCTCTCCCCCGCCGGAGGAGAGATACAGAGAGGGGACGAGGAGGACAACACAGGTGGTATCGCAGCAGTATTACTACGGGACGGGGCGTCGAAAGAGCTCCGTCGCACGCGTCCGGCTCTACGTCGAGCGCGGACCGATCGTCGTCAACGGCAAACCCATGGAGGAGAGCTATCCATGGAAATCTTGGCAGGACATCATCAACTCGCCGCTTGAGGCAACTGACACCTTCGGCCAGGTGCGCGTCGTGGCAAAGGTGTCGGGCGGCGGCGTCGTCAGCCAGTCCGGCGCTCTCAAGCACGGCATCTCCCGCGCCCTGCTGGAGATGGACCCGTCCCTCCGCGCAACCCTGAAACGAGGCGGATTCCTCACCCGTGACGCCCGCGAGAAGGAACGCAAGAAGTACGGCCTCCAGCGGGCCCGCAAGAAAGAGCAGTTCTCCAAGCGGTAACCACTGCTTCCGCCTGACGCGCGGCGGTTTTGACAAGCAAACAAAGAGGCCCGGGGCAATTTCGCCCCGGGCCTCTCGCTTATCCTAACGGGTCGTTCGGTCTACTGTGTCCAATAGTCTGGGTCGAGGAAGTGCACGCTCTTGTACTTTTGCGACCTGTTGCCCGGATTGTTGATGTTGTCCAGACCGTCCTCGAAGTAGTACGTGCCCAGGATACCCTTCGCCTCGAGGGCGACGTGGTTCTTCGGCACGTTGCGCAGGTTGTTGCGCTTCATCGTCATGCCTCGGAATATCCCCATGAAGGCGAGGTAGCCGATGTTGTATTTCTCCTCGGCGCCGATCCGCCAGAACTCCTTGCCCATCTCGACACGATCAGGATGGAGCACGGGGCCCGTCTGGATGCCAGTCCGCCAGATGTCCTGCATCTCCATGATGTTGCCGGTGATGTCCGCTGGGTAGTTGCCAGCCGGCGCCATGTTGCCATAAGCGTCCATGTACAAGGCATCGCCGCCCGTCGGGGCCATTCCGCTCTCTCCGAACGACGCCCAGTAGTTGCCCATTGCCGCGCCAAGCGGACTTCCGCCCGTACCTGCGAAGGCGCGCGTCCACTGCACCGTCCACTGGTTCATGGAGTAGAGCGAGATGTGGTGCTCGAACGGGAGGTCGGGGTCTTCCTTTCGCGCGCTGCCGAAGCCGGAGCCGCCCTCGTCAATTGCCACCTTGATCCCAAGCTTGCCCCAATGGTCCTGCAGGACCTCGAGGTGAGGGAAGTAGGTGGGACTGGATACGTAGTGCAGCGAAAGCGGGCCGCTCCCGTCCTTACGGTCGAGGTAGCCGTCTCCGTTGGCGTCCGAATAGCCCATCTTCTCCATGAGCGCCATGGCGCCTTCGAGATCGTGTCCGGCGTCGAGGTCTGCATATTCCTTGCCGGGGTAGTATGGCGTGATCGGGTGGGGTATCCACTGCTGCGGCGTCCCGATGCCGCTTGCCACGATCTGGTTCATTTCGTTGCGATCGGCGGCTATCGAGAGCGCCTTGCGGAAGTCCTTCGTGCGAAGAAGCTGTCCCATCTCGGGGTCTTGCACGAACTCATTCTGGACTGCCGTCGCCGAGTCCGTCCCGGCGGGCGACCGGAAGATGTAGACGCTGTAGTCGCCCTTCTCCATGTTCGCCATGTACAGGGGCAGTTCACCCAGAATCATATCGCCGCCGAAGTAGTCGTTCTCGCCGTTCATAGCGCGGAACACGCCGGCAGTGCGGTCCTCGGTGCGAATGAGGATCTGCCCGTCAATGTACGGGAGCTGGTTACCCTCGGGGTCGACGCCCATGAAGTAGTGGTTCCGCGTCGCTGCGCGGCCGCCCTCACAGCACCGCGTCTGGATCAACTCCGACATGGCCGCAGCATAGAAGTCGCCCTTATAGATGAAGCTCGGGTCGAACTCCGTCGGTATCGGTCCGGTCTGTTGCCAGTCATGACCGGGGCCTGAGCGGATATTCCGAATGAGGTTAAACAGACCGCGGACATTGTCTTGCTCGTACTGCGCCAGAAGGGCGTCTATCTCCTCCGCGTTGTACTTCGGGTGGAAGCGCTTATAGAGGTGGGAAGGCGCGTAGTAGCAGCGTGGGCATCCCCGCGTCTTCGACGATCCCCACATGTGCCTTGAGCTTGCGAGGTCATAGTACGGGTCGTCGAACTCGACCGTCCACGTCACGTCGTCGACGACGGCGAAACGGGCCCGGTTGCCGGTTATCTGGGACTTGAGTTCCGCGGGTATTCGAGAGGCGGGATTGACTTCGCCCTCGTTGAACATCAGGTCTTCCATCGCGAACCTGACGTCCTCGATGGTCATCGGGTATCCGTCCGACCATCGCGCGCCACGGCGGTTGGTGAACGTGTACTTCCGGCCGTCGTCGCTCACTTCCCAGCCCTTGATCAGGCGAGGCTCGCTGGTGCCGGTCGGGTCGCCGTTGACGAGGCTGGTGACCGCCAGGTGGTCGAGCGTCTTCAACTGGGAACTCGTGATCCGCATCATTCCGCCGTACACGCCGATCTCGTCATACGGGGCAATGACCCAGATGTCCTCGTGCACCGGAAGGCGCTCTTCCACCGGGAGGATGTCACCCGACCTAGCTAGTGCCGCCGACTGCGGGGACTCACTGAACTTGGTCGGAATCGGGCCGTCCCACTGGTGAGAAGGATAAGCGCCCGGCTCCAGTTGCGGGGCCATATACACAAAGTCCGCCATGGCGTCGGTTACGTCCTCGCCTTGCCGTTCGGCGGCTGATGGCGCAGCCCCCCCAACGCCCGCTCCCATGGCGGCGGCCGGCTGTTCCGCAGGCCTGGCCGGTGCGGCCGGCGCGGGCAGCTGCTGGGCTTGAGGTGCCGGCTGTTCTATGACCGGCGCCTCCGCGGGGGCCGCCGCTGCTGCCGCCGGTGCTGCCTTTGCCGCGGCTATGGGCTGTTCAGGCTCTTCCGAAGACTCACAGCCAAGGGCAGCGACCGTGGTGACGACAACCACTAGGGCCGCCAACCCTCTCATCTTCCAAAGTACGCTTCGCATGAAAATTCTCCTCTTAAAATGGTGCCTTAATTCCTGCGCTCCAAATCCAATTCGTACAGTCTGCACTCACTTTTAGCATTTATAGGAAGATAAGTCAATCAACGCCCCAACCTAGAAGCTGTACCAGCTCGGTCGGTGTGTTTCTCCCTAAACACCAAATCAGCCATCCCCGTCATTCCGGCGGAGGCCGGAATCCAGAGGGGCCCGGGTGGGGCCAACATTCCAATTAGTACCACCGACTAGACTGCTACAGGCGCCCCAACCTAGACCTACATAGAGTCTCGGCGCAATTTGTTCCGAACATAGAAAAGCGGAGTGAGGAATCCATCCTCCTCCGCGACTTGCCCCGTACCCTAAACATGTGGCCGGAATTCAGAACCCGGCACGTAGCACCCAGAACCCTTCATCTACGCTGGCATGATGTGAACCCATTTGGAGAGACAAGAACACATGGCCTATAATGTGCGTGTCTTAAGAACGGATTCGGCCGACGCGCCCGGATTCGCGAAACCGTGCGAGACAAATTGAGAGTAAGGGTGGGGAAAATTTGAACAGGCGAAAAGATTCTCAAACCGTCTCACGACCGCATCGTCCGACGTGTGCGCATCGTCGAGATAGCTTCAAATGCCCCGCCCGAGTGGGCGAAGCCGCGCGAGACAAACTGAGAACAGGAGAAAAAAAGGGGGCCATGAAGGTTTCCCCAAACCGTCTCACGGTCTCAAATCGTCGCAGAACGTCTCACATCTCGGGAGTCCATCATCCCTGCGAAACCTTGTTCCACATCCCGACACGGGGAGGGAACCCACAACCCAGCGCCTGGCCCCGGAACCTCCCCTCTCCCACATCTTGCAATGCCCGCGACGCTGGTGGACAATTGCCCCTGAAAACGACCACCCAACGAGAACGAGGAACAGCCATGCCGCCCATCAAATCCGGAATCTTCATCATGCCGTTTCACGACTCCGCCAAGCCCTTGGCGCAATGCTATGACGAGGACATGGAGCTGGCCATCCGCGCCGACGAGTTGGGCTTCGATGAGTTCTGGATCGGCGAGCACCACACGATGGCGTACGAGAACATCACCATGCCGGAGCTCTTCATCGCCGCCGCCATGCCGCAGACCAAGACCATGCACATGGGCCCGGCCCCCGTCTGCCTTCAGCAGCACCATCCACTCCACGTCGCGAGCAGGCTGGCCATGCTCGACCACCTCTGCAGGGGACGCCTCGACCTCTGCTTCGGCCCCGGCAGCGTCTCCACCGACCTGGAAATCCTCGGCATCGAGCCAAAGGACTCCGGGAAGATGGTCGCAGAGTCGGCGGACATGATACTCAAGCTATGGTCGTCGGACGGCCCCATCGACCTGGAAGGCGAATTCTGGAACATCAAGATGTGGGAGCACATCGACCTCGAAGTCGGGCTTGGCATTATCCACAAACCCTACCGGCAGCCGCACCCGCCCATCGCTATGCCGATAACTTCCATGAACTCCGGCACCGCCAGGGCGGCCGGACAGCGGGGATTCCAGCCCTTCGCCCACAGTCTGATCACCACGAACGTCGTCGCCAACATCTGGGAGACCTACGAGACGGCATCGTACGAGGCGGGACGCATTCCCGACCGCTCCGACTTCAAGATCGCCCGCGCCGTCTTCCTCGCCGACTCGACCGCCGAGGCACAGACAATCGCGAGAACCAACTCCCTCGCCGCGGGCTTCAACTACATCGGCAACCTGCTCGACCGAGGCGGACATGGACGCGGAATGATGAAGCGCGACCAGGCCATGTCCGACACCGACTGCGACATCGACTTCTGGATGAGCGATCAGATCATCGCCGGCGACGTTGATTACGCACTCGACAGGCTTCTGGCCATGGTCGAGGAGACGGGAGAGTTCGGCACGCTGGTTACGATGGCCTACGACTGGGACGACAAGGGAAGCTGGGTACACAGCCTCGAACTCTTCGCCAACGAGCTCATGCCCGCCCTCAACAGGGCCGTTGGGGCCGTCCCGGTGTGAGGTCGTACGAAGCCCTCTGCCCCGCCGTTCGCCCCGGCGCCGGTGTGGCAGGCCCTGTGCACTTCCTAATCTCCCCCTCGCCGGGGAGAGACCACTTCCTAATCTCTCCCCCGCCGGGGGAGAGACACAGAGAGGGGGCATGAGATAACCATGCGCCTCCTGCTCATAGGCTGCGAGTACACCAGCAAGGCCACTCTCGCCCGGAACATATCCCGCTGGATGATCGAGACGATGGGAGTGTCCCTCGTCAGGTGGCACGACCACTTCGTCGTTCCTCGCCTCGACTCGCACACGATCATCCGCGCGGAGGGCTCGAAAGCCGCCATCGGCAAGGCCGAAGACGACCTGAACACCGACGAGGACGAAGAGCAGATCATGTCCCTGCGGCACAACGTATTGGAGCAGCTCCAGCGGCACAACATCTGGCGGCACCTGCACCCCGGCCTGCTCAGTGCCGACGATGTGCTATTCGTCAACTTCTACTACGCCGAAGCGGTCTATGCGCCCCTCTACTACGGCTACGGTGAGTCGGGATCATTCGCCGACCGCTCCGAGAGGGCGCGTGAGTGGGACCAAGAGCTGCTCGCCTACGCGCCGGACACGGTGCTGGTGAACTTGACCGCCGATCCGGCCACAGTAGCCGAGCGCATGGCAACTCGCACACGCGCCCGCGGCATCCTCAAAGAGCGGGACATTCCATACGTTCTCGACCGCTTCCGGGAGGAGTACGATGCCAGTCTCATCGAGCGCAAGTTCACCCTCGACACGACGGACGCGACCCCCCAACAAACGCTGGCACAGTTCGTCGACCGCATTCAGCCCCACCTGAGCGAAGTAGACCGACGGCGGATTCGCTGAAGTCGTCTACCCTCCACAGTCGATGGGAATCGATCCCATGCCTATCATTTCCGAGAAGTGGGACTCTTGTACGACCGTCATGCCGGCGAAGGCCGGTATCCAGAGAGGCGGCTGTGTGGGTTGGTTGCCGCTACCCTCGTAACGCCCGCCGCACTAGGCCTTCTTCGTCCTCCACCGATACGACATGTCCGTCCAGCCGAGCATCCAGTAGCTCCGTAAGCATCAGCCCCACTGCCGGCCCCTCTTGCACTCCCTGCGCTATCAGAGCGTTCCCGTCGAGCAGCGGACGCAGGTGCCGCAGCTCATCGAGGTACAAGCGCAACCACTCGGCCACTGTTGTGTTGCTCTCCGACATCGCCCACGACTCGACGGCGTCGGGGTGAAAGTCCTGCATCAGCCCGTATACGCGACTTCTCGTCACATTCTTGTCCTCAAGCTCCGTCGTCCGCTCGCGGACTGCTGTTACATCCCGCACGAGCCGCGCCCAGTCGGCGTTCAGATTGAGCCGTTCGATGATCGCCTCCACGTCGCAGTCGGCGACCGACTGCACCATCGACCCCAGCAGAAGCTCCGCCCTCCGAGCGTGGTTCTGGGGATCGGACTCAATCGCCCTAAGCGTCACCGGTTCTGCCCGAAGTGCAGGATGAATGGCGGCCAGAACTCCCAGCCTACCCGCCATTTCGATCATCGCGCCGGCTCGCGGTTCCCGGAAGATGCGCTCGATCTCGTGCCGCACGCGGTCGGGACTGATCGTGCTCATGCAGGACAGGCTACGCTCCAGCAGCGTTCCCGTCCGCGATTCCAACCGAAAGTCTCGGCGGCAGGCGTAGCGGACGGCACGGAGCATCCGAGTAGCGTCGTCCTCGAAACTCCGGTCATGGAGTACGCGAATCAGCCCGCGCTCCAGGTCGGTTGCCCCACAGTGCGGGTCGAGCAGATCGCCCCACGAGTCCTCGCCCAGCGATATCGCCATCGCGTTGATCGAAAAGTCCCGTCGCTTCAGATCTTCCATGATGGTGCCCGGAAACACCGTGGGGAGAGCGCCGGGACGCTCGTAGGTCTCCCGGCGGGCCGTCGCAAGATCCACTTCGACGCCCTGTACGGTCAACGACCACGTGCCGAATGCCGAGGCCTTCCGAATTTTGCCATCGCCTTGTTCGCGAATCGACTCGACGAGCCGTTCGGCATTGCCCGACGCCATGATGTCGATGTCGGTGATGGGGGCGTCAGCGAGAACGTCCCTGACTGTGCCCCCGACAAGGTACAGATCGACACCAAGTCCGGCGGCGAGTTGCGATAGCTCCCCGAGAACGGAAAGCCGAACGCCGGTAAGGCGTTGTTCGAGTCTATCCGAGACGTTCATGGGGCAGACGAAAGCTGCGGAGCGGACGACCGCGGCGCTACGCTCCGCCCTGAACGACCTGCAGGATTTCCTGGGCGTGGTCCTCGGGTTGGACCTCGTGCCAGGCCTTCATAATCGTTCCTTCCTCGTCGATGAGGAAGGTCTTGCGTATGATGCCCACCATGCGTCGGCCGCGGAATTCCTTCTCACCCCACACGCCGTATGCGTCGATGCACGTCCGGTCGATGTCGGCGAGCAGCGGGAAGTTTAGGTGGAACTTGTCGATGAACTGTTGGTGCGAGTCCAGATCGTCGGCGCTGACGCCCAGCACGACGAGGTCCTCCTCGTCCAGGTCGTCCTTGCTGTCGCGGAACCCGCACGCCTCCTTGGTGCAGCCGGGCGTGTCGTCCTTGGGATAGAAGTACAGCACCACCTTCTTTCCTCGAAGCGCGTCCAGAGAGACGCTTCCCCCACTTGACGAGGGAAGGGAAAAGGATGGGGCCTTGTCACCGGCTTCGAGGTGTACACTCATGGTTCTATTCTCCTAGACAGAACGGTCTATCCGAAACGCCCCGATCTTTGTCGCCGTCGCCCCGCCTAATGGCCGCGCATATACCGGATCACCCGATACTACTAACTCTCCTCCGACGGCGGGACCAGTGTCGCGTTCGTCGGGTAGAGCTCCCACTGCCACTCGACTTCCGCGTTCTTTGGGGTCTTGAGCATACTCTTGCCATGAAGCAACTGAGTCACGTACTCAAGGAGGTCTTCCGCGCAGACGGCACAGTACCCGTACTTCTCTATCAGGCGTTTGACTATCGAGATGCGCCGCTGAGTCCACTCCGCCCTTTGTCGACTGGATCGAGGTCTGGTAAGGCCACGCTGTAAGTCGCGGGTTGTCGGGAAAAGCCGGACCTCAATAGCGACCTTGAGCCTTGGCTCCGACGTGTAGTCGAATTCTCGCCCTCGCCGTTCGTACAGAGATACCAGACGGTGAATTTCCTCGCGGAACTCCTTCTTTTCTCGCTCACGTATGTCGATCGCCCGCTCGATCTCCTGCATGTCTGGTTCTTCGAGTTCGGGATCGTTCGCCCAGTACATGCGGACGTCCTCGAGGTATCTGGCAAGCAGAATGGCGGCCGTGTCATCGAATGACTCATGGTATGCGCGTTGCACCTCACTAATGGCTAGGTCGTTGTATTCGCTCACGGTATCGGATACCCGGTTGATGGTAGTAGCTTTGTCCGCCTCGGCGAGACTTATGTTCCCGCTCATTCCCTCCCAGAGGCTGTTCAGTACGGCCAGGGGAGTCACACACTTGATATCGGGAATGCTAGCAACCGTAGAGATGCGGTTCATTACATACCGAGGCGATATTCCGTGCATTCCCTCGCTCGCGTGTTGACGCTTAATATCCGCCACGTCTTGGCGCGTGTACCCACCGACCATCCGCCCGTCGTAGAGCCGCATCTTGTCCAGGAGCGTCATACCCTGGCGTTTTGGCTGGTCAAGCCTGGAGAGGACCGCGTACGTGCTGGCGACTTGCAGAGAGAGCGGAGCAATGCAGATCCCTGTCTCTTGACCTTGCGTGACGACCTTGTCGTAGATCTTCACTTCCTCGCGTACGCGAAGGTTGTAGGGTACCTGGATGGCGATGATTCGGTCCTTTAGTGCCTCCGAATGCTCGTCAAGCGCAAACGAATTGAAGTCCCCCTCGTTCGAGTGCCCGATGATCACCTCTTCGGCGTAGATCGAGCCGAACTTTTCCATCTTTATGACCTGCTCCTGCGCAAGACCCAAGAGCGCCGTCAACAGGTGCTTGTCGGCTTTGAACATCTCAACGAGCTCGATCATTCCCCGGTTCGCCACATTGAACTCGCCGTCCATACGGAACGCCTTACCCGCCACTTCGGTGCGCGTCCCTTCGAGCCTGTCATTGTCTATGCTCCCGACCAATAGCGCAGAGTCGGCGTTCGGGTTCGTGGCAACGTAGTACCCTATGCCCACCGCCTCGTGTTCGGAAAACACGACCCTCTCCACGGGCACTTCGCCGATACTGCCGTTGTACTGGGTCCTGACCAAGTACCGATTCCTTGGGTTCAATTCCCCCTCGATCTCGATACCGAACTGCTCTTTCAGAGCGGGACGCAGCGAGTGGGGAATCAGGTGGAGAGGCTCCTCCTGCATCGGACAGCCCGCAATCGTGTAGACCGCCCCTTGGTCGGAGCGTGTGTATGCTTCCAGGGCCATCTTGATTAGGGCGACGATGGTCGACTTGCCGCTCGCCGGGGGGCCGAGGAGTAGCAGAATGCGCTTTCTCGTCTCTCTCCCATTCGCGGCCGCCTCAAAGTACTCGACGATCTGCTTGAGAACGTCCTCGAGTCCGAATATGTAGCCCTCGAAGAGCCGGTAAATCGGCTCACCGGTGGCTGATTCGTCGACTTCTTGAGCGAGAATCGCGTCCCGGACGCGAGCGTGGGCCAGTTTCCCTATCGAGGGGTTGTCGACTACCATGGAAAGATAGTCGGCGAAGGTGCCCTTCCAGCTATGTAGCGCCGCCTCTCGCTCACTCGCGGCCAGGATTTCGTCGATTGACATCAACGCGTCGCCCATTATCCTTGTCCTTTTTCTCGTAGTTTCGACGGCTAGGTCAACTCGGTCAACGTGACCCTCTGCAGGCTATACGATCGCACGGGATACGATCGCCAACCCAATGACCCCAACCGTTCCACCTCCGAGAAGCAGGAACCAGGCAGCCACTGCCCGCATCACGTTAAAGGTGAACCCAAATGCGAAGAAAACCATGGCGGCCATAATCGAAAGGAGCAGCGCCCCCAAGGACAAGCCCAGCCAAGCGCCCTCTCCATACCGAGGCTCAAGCGCCGTGGCGTAATAGATAAAAATGACGGCCGACACTACGGTCAAAAGCAGGCCGTAAAATCCTACGCTGCGCTCTTCTAAGTCCCAGAGCGCTTGTGCTGCCACACCCACGCAGTACAGTGCCCACACCCCGACCAGTACCTTCGTTGCCGTGATCTCGGCCAGGTGATTTGCGGCCGAAATCGTCTTGTCTCCGGAGCCTGTCAGCAACAAAGGATCCAGCACGATCGCCACAAGCGATAGCAGTCCAAGGCCACCTACGAAAATCCCCGTTGTCCTGCCGTCTGAGTACAAGCCCAGCAGGTTCCAGGACTGAGAAAACAACGCCGCCCCGATGAGAATCAGAAAAACTGCTTCCATCTCAACTACCTCCTAAGTGTTTGGTACGCGCTACCGTACGTTCAAGCGGCCTCACTATCGCACATGCCCTAACCACTTGTCTAGGGGAGAATTCAAGACGTATCCTGGTCAGGTTTCGGCTGATTTGACCATCCTGCGCAGCATCCTCATGACGCTTCACTTATCGAAGTCCGGTATCGCCGCCCCGTCGACTACAGCCTGCAGGATGGCCTCGGTGTGGCAGGCGATGCGATCGTAGTCGAATCGCTCGGCGAGATCCCGGCAGTTCCTTCTAACCTGAGCCAGCTCGTCCCTATCGTCCTCCAGTTCAATAAGCGCCTCCGCGAGTTCGTCCGAGTCCCCCGGACGAAACGTCCGCCCCGCGTTTCCCTCTTCGACCAATCTTGCGCCCTCGCAGCCCGAACTGATGACCACGGGAACACCGGACGCCAATGTTTCGTATACCTTCGAAGGCATCGTGCTGGGAAATTCCGCCGCCAGCGGGACGAGAGCGACGTCGCACGAGGCAAGAAACGATGGGATACGTTCCTGGTCTACGAGGTCGGTGAAGCGTATAGCGTCCAGACCTCTGCGTTCGGCCGATTCGATGAGCGCATCTTTGCAGGGGCCGTCTCCCACCATGACGAACCTGATTGTCGGACGATCCCGCAGCCTGTCCGCAGCCTCCACGACGACATCCAGACCTTGGAACAGTCCGTGCAGTCCGAAGTAGCCGACCAGGAAGTCCTGCAGCCCCGCGCCCAACGACTCCCGGACTTCCTGGCTCCTAAATGCAGGATCGAACACGTGCAGGTCCGCGCCGTTGCTTATCACCGCGGTGCGGATGTCGGGGAATCTCCGGCTAATGCGCTTCCTTGCGGCGCTGGAGGTTGTCGTCACAAGGTCCGACTTCCGGTACCCGAGACTCTCCAGTCGTCTCAGCACCCACAATGTTGTCCTTCCCATTGGGTAACCCAGTTGGGTCGCCATCTCAGGCCAGATGTCGGAGACGTTCATTATCACCCGCGCGCCTGTGAGGCGACCTATGGTAAGCCCCGCGGGAACGAGCGGAAGCGGAGGCGTATCGAAGAGGACGATATCCTGCCGCCCGAGTCCCCATATGCCCAGCAGCAGACTCGACAGGGTGAACGATGCGTAGCTTATGAACCTCGACAGAAACTGCGACGACTTTGAGGGGAAGACCCACGTTCGGACTACCCGAACTCCGTTGACTTCGTCCTCCGCGCGTATCTTTCCGCGATACCCGTCGAATATCCGCCCCGTTGGATAGTTGGGCATGGCCGTAATCACGGTGACGCGATGGCCCTTCTCGGCCAGGCTTCTCGTCATCCTGTGGAGCCGGGCCGCCGTCGCTCCCACCTCAGGGGGAAAGTTCTGCGTGAGTACGACAATTCTCATCAGGCTGAGTTTCCTGTGCCCATGCAGAAGGGCGGACGAGGGTGATAACCCGGCGCCACGAGGGTCATATCATGCGCTACGCTCGTAGCGGCCCCAAAGCCCACGGGAGTCGACTACCGACTTCGACGCCGATGCCTCCTGACCGACCTGTGCGAACACGCTATGATCCGTCAGCAGCACGACAACATCCGCCGATGCCAGCCCGTCTTGAAGCTCAACAAGCTCGGTAACCCCATCGTTCGCAATCTTAGCGGGCAGCTCGGAAACAAATGGCTCGACCACCAGAATCCGCCCATTGATACGTTCCTGCAAGCTCTTTACTACTTCGATTGCAGGGCTTTCGCGCAGATCTGCCGTGTCCGCCTTGTAGGTTAGTCCCAGGCAAGTGACGACTGGGGCGTCCAGGCCTTCGCACTCGGCGATTACTTTATCGGCAATTACCTTTGGCATCCCGTCGTTGACCTGTCGCGCGGCCTGAATCAGCGGAGTCAGATGGGGCGCGGCGTCGGCGATGAACCATGGATCGACCGGAATGCAGTGCCCCCCGACCCCTGGGCCGGGATTGAGAATCTCGACTCTGGGATGGCGGTTTGCCAGTGCGTTCAGCTCCCATGGATCGATGCCTAGTGCCCTGCAGACCAACGAGATCTCATTGGCGAACGCAACATTGACGTCTCGGAAGGCGTTCTCGGCAAGCTTTGCCAACTCCGCAGTGCGCACGGTTGTGACGTGGCAGGCCCCTTCGACGAAGACCTCATAAAGACTCTTGGCCGCCTCTGCGCACGCCGGAGAAAAGCCTCCGATGACACGTTCGTTTGCGACAAGTTCCTTCAAGGCGTTCCCGGGTAGAATCCGTTCCGCGCAGTATGCCACTCGGATATCGCTCGCCTGGCCCGCGGAGTGCGGGAAAGTCAGGTCCGGGCGCAGCGATTCCAGCCACTCGCACACACTTTCGGTCGTCCCAACCGGACAGGTCGACTCCACAACCACAAGATTGTCCTTTCGTAGAGCGGGAGCCAGATTATCTATCGCCGTCCGCACATAGCTCAAGTCCGGGCTGCGGTCCTCGCTGATGGGAGTCGGCACAGCTATGATGAACACATCGGCCGGCGCCGGCTCGCCACGGGCCGACAGTCCGCCCGATGCCACTACGTCGGCCACGAGAGAGTCCAGCCCCGGCTCATCGAACGGGGCCACGCCCGAATTAACCGTCTCGACACGCTCGGGGTTAACGTCGACGCCGATCACCTCCACACCCCGACTCGCCAAGATCGCCGCGGTCGGCAGTCCGACATAGCCGAGACCCACCACACAGACCCGTCCTATGCCATTAGCCATCGATCAGGTCCTCGAGAATGCGCTGACTTGCACGTCCGTCTCCGTACGGATGGTGTACCCGTGCCATGTCCGCGTACGTCTTCGGCTCATCCAGCAATCGCGCGGTTTCCGTCGTTATGCGTTCGGCGTCCGTCCCGACCAGCCTGACCGTTCCAGCCGCCACGGCCTCAGGACGCTCGGTCGTATCGCGCATCACGAGCACCGGTTTCCCCAACGAGGGCGCCTCCTCCTGGATTCCCCCTGAGTCGGTAAGGATCACGTACGCCTCATTCATAAGATGGACGAATGCCAAATAGTCTAGCGGTTCTATCAAGTGAACGTTTGGGAAATCCGCCAAGTGACGAAACACGGGCTCGCGGACTCTCGGATTCAGATGCACCGGATATACGATCTCCACGTCGTCGCGTCTGCTGATCTGAGCAATGGCCCTGCAAATCGCCTCGAACCCCGCGCCAAAGCTTTCCCTCCGGTGCCCTGTGACGAGAATGAGCCGCCTGCCGGCCTCCAGCTGCGGCAGCTTAGCGCTTGCCTTCCTAACGAGTTCCGAATCGCCGTTCAGCCTGTCGACCACGTGCAAGAGCGCGTCGATCACCGTGTTGCCCGTCACGACGATTCTTTCGTCCGGCAGGCCCTCGTCCAGCAGTCGCTTGCGCGCCGTCTCCGTGGGGGCGTAATGCCGGTTGCTGAGCGCGTCCGCCAGCCGGCGGTTCATCTCCTCGGGCCATGGAGCCGACATATCCCCTGTTCGCAGCCCAGCCTCCACGTGCCCCACGGGAATCCGTGCGTAGAATGCCGCCAGCGCAGTTGCCAACACCGTAGTCGTGTCGCCCTGCACCAGCACGCGGTCGGGCTTCGCCTCGGCCAATACCCCCCGCATTCCATTCAGTACCGCACCCGTTACATCAGTGAGGTCCTGCCCTGGTGTCATCACGTCCAGATCGTAATCGGGCTTGAGGTCGAAAAGCCGCAGAACCGAGTCCAGCATCTCACGATGTTGGGCGGTGATACATAGCTCGTGCTCAATGCCCTCGGCTGCCGACAGCGCGCGTGCCACCATGGCCATCTTCACGGCCTCCGGGCGTGTCCCGACGACGGACAAGATACGCATCTCAGCCTGCTGCCTCAACCATTGTCCCGACGAATTCCATGTGGTCGTCAAAGCCTACAACTTTTGGCTAATCACCGCTCGAACGTAATATGCCATGAGCTTTCAACAAGGTCGGCAGGGCAGGTCGCTACGACGACGGTCGCGGGCGTCATTTCCAGATATCCGACCGACACCCAACCCTGATATGGTTCGGTCTCTCCCCGCACGGCGGATATCTCACACTCTTCGTCACTGAATTCCCCTCGAACGGTGAGGTCGCCCGCGTTCACCACAAATCCCCTCTCGCTGATTTCGGGAATCAGGTCGGGAGCCAGATGAAGATTGGACTGCCAAGGAGAATCCGTCAGATTGTGCAACTTGTCCTCTATTCGCAGGAGCGCGCCAGGAACGTATGAAAGTTTACGCTCATGCAGAAACAAGCCCGGGCGATCCACCACGCCTTTGATGGTGAATCGGCCATCTTCCACTACCAACGGCTCGAGACGAGAATTCGCTGGTTCGATGGCGTACGGACCAATAGGTCGTTCTACGAGGCTTGGCACGTTATGCGCCCGCGCGCTTACAACGTAGCTGCGAACCACGTCGAAGTTGTATCCATATCTTCCACTGTCGGTGAATATCTCCCGCCCCCCTTCCACGAGCACGAAGCTCAGATCGTCACTGTGCTTGTGGCCGGTCGGTGTCGCCATTCCGCTTACGAAAAGCATACTGGAATCTTCGTCGTTGGCTGGGGGTAGTGATCGGACCAGTGCGTATCCAGACTTCGTGAAGTCCCGTACTGCCCAGCAGCCCCCATCGTCTGTAAAACACTCATGCTCGACGGGTTCGGTCAATTGCGGTCCCTCGCCATGACTGTCGCCTACGGGGACCCACCGACCATCAGGATATGTGAGCCATGGCGATATCACATCCGCCCGATCAAGTATTCCTTGTAAATCCGGTTGCTGAAACCTCTCGACGGCGCCGAGCTTTCGGATTTGACGGGTGACCCATCCGTGGTAAGTGGGCGAATTCTCGACATGGACTCCCTCCTCGGAATACCAGCTTTTCACCAGATCGATGAACGCCTCTTTGGCATAGGACCTGGCTTCTCGGCACACCTGTCTCCAACCGACGACTGAGCATAGAGCATCAAGCCCGACCAATTGGAATGCCCCGTGATTGCCTGGATTGAGGAACTCAGGATCCATGAGCTTCTCAACGTGCGAGTCGGCCAAAGTCATCAGACGGACGAGGTCGGCATCGCTTACCCTGATCTGGTCGGTCAGGATAAATTCAAGGAGAAACGCCAAGCGGGACGCTCGAACCCCAGTGGAGTGATCGTACCACTGAAAATCACTCGTCCGTCCCTCTTCTACGTGAAAACGGTGCCAGTCCAGTGCGATTTCGATGGGGGTCTGCAACTGGCCAATATCGCCGTCCTGCCGATATTCGCGCAGCCAGTACTCCATCGGACGCCATGAATGGAGGTGATGCTGCCAACTGAGATCTTCGAAGGGATCTGCCGACCAGTCAATCGGGAGTGAGGCATCCCATGCAGGAACATCCTTGCGCGGCCTGAAGCCCCAGGGTGATTCCGGCTTCCTGCCTAGATCGAGCTCAGTAACATTTGGACCGCCGCCAGAGAGATTCTGCCAACTTGGCGGCGGCCGTAAAGGGTCTTGCGAAAGAGTAGCAGTTGCTTGATCGGGCGCCTTGCGGTTCCGCTCGGAATCAGCGTCCTGCATAGACACCGGTTCGGACAGGCCACAACCCAGCGCGAGGAGGACTAGTACGGCAAGGAGGAACCTCGTCATATCATCGCACGGCCGAGATCGAGGCCATGCGTAAAGTCTCTACACTTCTTCAGGAACTCAGCGTCCGACATCTCCCAGGCATGGCTGGGCAAATGACGTGTACGCACTCGTAAGTAGTTGTACCGGTCCGCCGCGTATATCCGGCATCCTGCCATTTCTGCGGAACGCTGGAAATCCGCATCTTCCGAAATCGAAGAGGAATCGAACGGAATGTCCTGGGCGACGTCGGTTCGGAAGAATAGTGTGCCGCCCGCCAATGCGACCGAAGTGAACGTGTGATCGGGAGATTTTTCCCTCAAAGCTGTGCTATCTGACGCTTCGAAATATACGTAGTACATTCCCTTTCCAACGACATCGGCGTGTGAGAATGACGCCGCGAGAACATGGTCCGATAGGTACCGTTCCCCATAGTAATCTTCGTCGTTCATCTTCGCGATGTACTTGCCCGACGCCGCTTCCACTCCCCGGTTTAGGCAGTCTCCCAGAGTCGTCTTCCCATCCACGTGGAGCACCTTCACGTTGGGAATGCGCTCCGCGTCCCGTCGGATGGCGTCGAGGTCGAACTCCGCACTGTTCAGGACGAGAATCAGTTCCTTATTCTCATACGTCTGCTTCTTGAAATTGTCGAGGCACCGCCTCACGTTCTCAGGACGCACCATAGCCGTCACGACGCTAACCGATGGCTGCTCCGAGTCGAGCGGTTCGAGGCCGATGGTGCGCAAGACCTCGTCCATTCGGTGCCGGTAAGTATGATTCTCATGTACGTAGCGATAGGCCAGGTGCCCTTCACGGGCGCGCGCCTCTTCGTCTCCCAGCAATTCCTCAAGGTGGTTTGTCGTCTCTTCAATGCTTCGCGTGGTCCTCACGTGCTCGCCGAGCATCCGGCTCATTCCCACCGACTCCGAAGAGACCACCGGCGTTCCACAGGCCAGGCTTTCGAATACCCGGCGGGAAAACATCGTTGGTGAATCGGCTACCGTGTTTACATTTAGCATCACTTCATAGCAGCGGTAGGCCGTCAGCATCTCTTCGTAGGTGAGCGTTCCCTTGATCGCTTCCTCGTACCGGCTCGGGAAATCATATTCTAGGCCGAGGTCGGTTCTTGTGAGATTGCGGTCGAATATGTGCAGTCCGTACTCGATGGCGGGATCTAACACATGTTGGAGTGTTTCGGCGCGCTCAGGGTACCGTTGTGGCGCCCAGCTCCCCGGGAAACACACGGGATGGCGAGGCCAGTCCTCCTCGCGGGACGGATTGTGAAGCTGCGGCTGCGCAGCGAATGGCAGAGCATATATCCGGCAGTGCCCCAATTTCTCCCTGTATCGTGGAATGCAGTCCGCGTCCGATGTGAAGACAAAGTCGAACTCCTTTGCCGCGCCGAGAAAATTGTCGAAATTGGTCGGGTCTTCCTTGTTCCAGAATACCGTCGGAATCCCGGTGGCGCGGCAGTAATCCAATAGCTCGCCTAGAGGATTGTCCTCGGAGCCTTCGTACCCGAATATCAGGTCTCTCCATAGCCCATTGTTCCCCGTCCAAGCCGACTCCACGAACAGGCATACCGGACGTGTCTCCTGCAACTCAGCGTGCCACTCCTTCGGTGATATCAGTAAGAGGTTCAACTCATGCTGGAGAGAGTACTCGGTGAATGTGTCCAAAATGGCCGCGACGGGAGGGCCGTCCGCCCGGGCCTCCGGCATCGGCGGAAGAGGGAAATCGATAAACCGGGAGAGGTCGGGATAGACATCCTCAGAAAATGCCTCCGGTTCTCCGGAAACGTAGGTAGGAGGAGCGCTGATAACTTCCGGCGGCGCATCTTCCGACGGAGGCGTTGGCGGTGTGGACTTCGAGCGATACAGCCGAAGGAGTTGGAATGGCAGCTTCCATGACGTAAGCGGCTTCCTCGCGGCATCCACAATGGCCGAGCCCACAAGGAATGACGTGCTCGAACGTGTCAATTCGAGGCTATAGTTCATCCATCCCAATTCCCTCGTTCTGGCCCTGACCTCTCTGGCGCTGGCATTCAACTCTTTCGTCCTCGCCCTGACCTCTCTGGCGCTGGCATTCAACTCCTTCGTCCTCGCCCTGAATTGCTCCTTCAGGTGCGTGAACGCAAGGTGGCCCAACTTGGTACGCAATTCGAGCTTCTTGAATCTCTTGTTGTCGGTGTTCACTCTATGCTGGGCGACCCGCTTCTCCTCCACGAATTGTTGAATCCGCTGCTGAAGTCGTTTGATCCGAGTTCCTCGCTCCGTCAACAGTCCGTATAGCTTCTTCTGGGAGTCCACCAGCGCCGCGTCGGTCATGGACAAGATCGCTTTATTGTCTAGACGCTGCCAGGAATCATCGCTGTCTACCGGCACGCAACCTACAAAGCGAATATAGGTGTCCTCCACGCACAGCGACTCCAGCCCAAACCTAGGCTTCAGCAGATCGATGAAGTCCGTCAGGCAAAAGGTACGGCGATGGCCTTCGTGGGGATGCGCTCCGAAACGAGTCGTGATGACCACCCGTCCGCCCGGTCGAAGATGCTCTGCTGCCCTGCCCAGCATTGCGCCTGGATCGTCAAGATGGTCCAACAGTTCTCCCATTACCACGGTGTCGTAGAGGCCGCCCACCGGTATCGCCTCCTTGAAATCACCTTGGATAAACCGGACGCGCGCCTGCGCCTCCTCCGACTCCTTGGCTAGCAGATGTTGGGCGAATTCCAGTGCTTCAGGGTCGATGTCTAACCCGGTCACCGTATATCCGCGGCGCGCCAGGAGCACCTCTAAAATGCCCTCACTGCAGCCCACGTCCAACACCCTGGGGCCACGGACCTCGTCCGCCATCCAATCGATCCGGCGGCGAAGCCAATGAACGGTTGGGCCCACATCGACCAGACCAAGATACACTTGGGATACGTGGTCCCTCTCTGACGTCACCGTCGGGACTCTCCTCGTCATATCATCACGCGGTCAAAATCCAAACCGGGTGTCTGAGCCCGGCACCGCTTTAAGAATTCGGCATCCGGTGTCGGGTCGGCATGATCGGACAACCGTCGTGTCCGCACTCGCACGAAATTGAACCGGTCCGCCGCATAGATTCGACACCCGTACTGCGTCGCGGCGTGTAAGAAGTTTGTGTCTTCCCGTAGCGAAATCGAGTCGAATGGAATCGTCCTGGCAGCGTCGGCCCGGATGAGCAGCGTGCCGCCGGTTACGAAGTGAGTGAACGTGTGCTCCCGTGCCACTTCCGCTATGGCCGTTGTATCCGAGTCCTCGAAGTACATGTAGAACGACCCCTTCCCGACGACCTCCGCATCCGAGAACGAGGCCGCAAGAACACTGTCCGACAGGTACCTCACTCCGTAGTAATCGTCGTCGTCCATCTTCGCGATGTACTTACCACTCGCCGCTTCTACACCCCGGTTGAGGCAGTGTCCCAGGGTCGCGCGCCCATCAATATGGAGAACCTGTACATTAGGAACGCGTTCCACGTCCTTGCGGATGGCCTCGAGATCGAAATCCGCATTATTGAGAATGAGAATCAGTTCCCTTTCCGGATACTCCTGCTTATTGAAGTTGTCGAGGCACCGGAGCACATTCTCGGGTCGCATGGTCGGCATCAGGACACTTACAGAAGGTCGTTCGGGGACAAGCGACTCCCGACCGACCCTACGCAGGACCTCGGCCATTCTGTGTCGGTACGTGTGGTTCTCATGTACATAACGGTAGGCGAGGTGCCCCTCTCGGTCGCGCGCCTCCTCATCTCCCAGCAATTCCAGAAGGTGGTCGAGCGTTTCTTCCGTGCTCTGTGAAACTCTGACATGATCTCCAAGCATCCGGCTCATGCCGACCGACTCCGAGGAGATCACCGGTGTTCCACACGCAAGGCTTTCCAACACCCGGCGGGAAAACATTGTCGGAGACTCGGATACGGTGTTCACGTTCAGCATCGCGTCATAGCAGCGATAGGCCGTCAGCATCTCGCGGTAGGCAAGTGTTCCTCTGATTGCTTCCTGGTATCGGTTGGGGAAGCGGTAGTTAGGTCCCAGGTCTCTCCGAGTGAGGTATCTATCAAAGATGTGAAGCCCGAGTGGCAGAGCGGGATCCAACAAGCGTCGAAGCGCTTTGGCGCGGTCAGGGTACCTCTTACGCTCCCAGCTACCTGCAAAGCACACGGGATATCTGGGCCAGCCCTCCTCCCGCGACGGATTATGCAGTCGTGGCTGTGCCGCGAACGGCAAAACATCTACCCTGTCATGTCCAAGGACCTCCCGATAGAGCGGAACACAGTCCGCATCGGAGGTAAAGACGAAATCGAACTCCCTGGCAGCGCCGCCGAAGTCGTCGAAGTGAGCCGGGTCTTCCTTATTCCAAAATACGGTCGGAATCCCGCGAGATCGGCAGTATTCCAGCAACTCGCGGAGCGGGTTGTCTTCTAGGTTCTCATAGCGGACGATCTTGTGCCGCCACTCACCGTTGTTCCCACTGAACGCGGACTCGACGAATAGACATACCGGTGGGTTCTTCTCCAACTGGGCTTGCCAGCGGTCGCGTGACAGCAGCACGAGGTTCGCCTCGTACCGCAACGAATGTTCAGTGAACGTGTCCAAGATGGCCGCCACCGGCGCGCCGGCGGCATCTGCTTCTGGAATCGGCAGAGGGGCAAAGTTGACAAACTGGGAGGTGTCCAGATCCAGGTCCGGCGGAAGGTCCTTATATCGTTCGTCGCGACCGCTCCCTTCGCCGATCTCCACTGCCGGCGTGGACGGAGAGCGGTACAACCGCATGAGATGGAAAGGCAGCTTCCACAGTGTGCGTGGCTGCTTAGCGGCGCGCACCAATGCCGAACCCGCACGAAATGAGGTGCTTGAATATGCTGCCTGGAGTCGGTGTCTCAACACTCGAGCTTCCGACTCGCTAGCCTCCAGTCTCTTCTTTGTCAGCGCTGAGGCAACCTTAAGCTGAGCGATTACCATTCGGTCGTATTTGATTTGTCGTTCGAGGTCCCGGATTCTCTTGGTAGCGGCGTCGTTCTCGGGGCACGTATTTTCCGTGTCAAAGCGCACGCCCGGAGCCTCGTCTCCATCCCGCATCTGATTGGACGTATCTTGATATTCTGTGTCTGTCATGCGTGCTTGGACGCGCTCCGCGTTAGGTGTCTGAGCAAGTCGGCAGACCGAGTTGGCTCAGGTCGCTGCCCGCCACGGCTTCGAGTTCTGACGGTATGCACCCGGTGAACCGGTTGTTGCCGAGACGCAGGTGTTGCAGGCCGCCGGCTAGCTTGCTCAGCTCCGCCGGTATCTCACCGCTTAGCAGGTTGCTATGGAGGTTCAGTTGAGTAAGACCGGGTAGATCACCTAGCTCAATAGGTATCTCTCCGCTCAATTGGTTGCTGGAGAGCCACAGGCTGTTCAGGCTCCCTATTTTGCCCAGTTCACCTGGTATTGTCCCGCTTAGGTGGTTGTTATGAAGGAATAGCCCCTCCAGTTTTTGGAGTTGTGCCAGTTCAGTTGGAATCGCACCGCTCAAACGATTGTTGCGAAGATTCAGTGTCCTCAAATCTGAGAGCCCGCCCAGCGCCGCGGGAATCTCACCACCCAGCCTGTTGCTGTAGAGAAGAAGCGCTTCCAAGTTGGAGAGGTTGCCGAGTTCCGAAGGGATAGGCCCGTCCAGCCGGTTGCCATACAGGAAGAGTTGCCCCAGGTTGGTCAGTTGTCCCAGTTCCGGAGGGATTCGCCCTTGCAATCGGTTGTCATGCAGGTGTAACGCCGCCAACTTGGAAAGTCGTCCCAGTTCCGTCGGAATCTCACCGGCTAACCGGTTGCCGTTGAGGTCCAGGCTGGAAAGCTCAGAGAGCTTACCCAACTCAGGGGGTATCGTTCCGCTCAACCGTCTTTGGCGAAGGCTCAGCCTCGTAACGCGCATAGGTGAACCGCCTATCGTGACGCCATCCCAACTCGAAACTGGCACGGCCTCCGACCAGTTTAGGGTACTGTCACCTGCCAGCTTGTTCCGGGCGGCCAGAAGGGCCTGAACGTCGCTCTTTGCCACTTCACCCGGTGAGGCGATTTCCTCAGCATACTTCCGCAGCACTTCGTCCACGTCCCCCGTTGCCCTCACTTGCCCACGGTCCAGCCAGATGGCTTCGGTACAGAACTCGCGAATGATTTCGGGCGACTGCGAGACCACTACCAGGGTGTTCGCTGAAGTCATCATCTGGTCCAGACGTTCCTTGGCCTTGAGACGGAAGCCCTTGTCGCCGGCTCCTATAACCTCGTCAACGAGCAGAATATCCGGGCTAATGCATGTCGCGATAGACAGCACAAGCCGGGTCCGCATCCCGGACGAGTAGGTACGAAGCGGCATGTAGATGTAGTCGCCAAGCTCGGTGAACTCGATAATCTCCGGTATTCGTCTGCTGATTTCCTTCCGAGTAAGTCCCAGCAAGATGCCCGTGAGAATGATGTTCTCCAGACCGGTAGCATCCGGGCGGATGCCAAGAAGTTCAGGAAAAAGGGTCGACACCTTCCCATAGGTTTCCGCGAGCCCTCGCGTCGGAAAGTAGATCCCCGCCATCACTCTCAACAGGGTGCTCTTGCCGGCGCCATTGGCCCCGATCAGACCGACTCTCTGTCCTCTGGCTATGTCGATGCTGACGTCTTCCAGGATCGTCACGGTCGCCACAGACCCACGTCCGTAGCTAAGTCGCCCTCCGATTTGAGTAGAGACGGGGCGTGCTCCGTTTGCCTCTCGTCTTGCCCGATGCGGAAGACGGCGCTTAGTCGGAATCTCCAGCGTTACGTCCCGTAATTTGATGGCGAAATCGTTGTCCATGGATCAGATCCAGAGAGTAAGAGACCGGCGTAGTCGATTGTACATGACGCACATAATCACGATTCCGACCGCGTTGATGGACAGAACGACTGCCCACGATGTCATCGAGGCGTAATCCCCTGTCAAGGGCGCTCGCACGATCTCAAGGAAGTGGGTGAAAGGGTTGTAGTTCGCGAGAAAAGCACGGTCGTTCAGACCGTCCACATACCAGAACACCGGCGTGGCGAAAAACAAGAACCTCATACCGGCTCGGAGTAGATGCGTGAAGTCCCGGTACCTTGTGCCGATGAATCCCAATAGTGGAACGGCCCACAGGGTGGTGACCACCAGAATCGCAAATCCAGGAACGGCGAGAAGCATCACCGGCTTCACAGGAGTGCGCGTGAGTATCATTACCGCAACGAACACAAGCGAGTGGATAGAAAACTTGACCAGGTGCTCGATCACGTTGCGCAGCACGTAGGTGAAGAGCGGATTGTTGATCGAGACGATTTGCCGCGAGTTCGCGACGAAGACGTTTGCCCCTGTGGTGAGCGTGCTCGATATATACTGCCACAGCACCACACCCGCCCCCATATAGACGAGATAGTCGCCGCGATCATCTCCGAGCAGTCTACTGAACAGAAGCCCCAGTCCTACCACCCACACTCCGACGATGATGACTTCCCAAAGAGGCCCGATGAACGCCCTGCGGTACTGAAGTTCGAAATCGTACCATCCCAAGGTGATCCAAAGCGGAGTACGGATAAATGACTGGACGATGTCGTCTACGCCGGAGAGGAACCCGGCGTCCGATGACCTGACTGTCACGTGAGTCTTGTGCAACTATCGATACCGGGGGTGGCGCGGAGAGCAAAACACGCAATTGTGGGGGCCGCCGTCTCTGTCGCGCGAAACCGTAGCCATGCAAACTCTCCAACGCCCTAGTGGTTCAACATCCTAGTATTGAAGGGTGACTAGTACTCAGTCAACTTGAATATGACGAACAGGCAGATGCCGATTTATCCCCTCTCCCGTCGTGGGAGAAGGCTAGGGTGAGGGTGAATCGTAGTATCAAAACCATGTTGACATCGTACTAATACACGTCCAGCGTGAACCCCGCCCCTTGCGGCGTCTGCTTGAAGTCGAACACCGAGCGCTCGAGATTCTCGGCCAGACCCGGATCGACAGCTAGGACAACCGTCCCCTCATGATCGAAAAAGACCTCGCCGCCCTTTTCAATTTCTATGACCACCCCGAAATCACCGGGGCCGGTCCACTCAGGCTTAACCGCCAGCTTTAGATACCGTCCCTCAGGCAACGGTCTCGCTTGCAAAATGGTCTTGAGCTCGTCCTTTGCCGCGTCGGTAACCTGAAGCATCGAACGAATTGCCTTATCCCTCAAGTTCGCCGCGCACAATCTTCGCGCCCGCTACCATCGATTCCAGCTTGAGTCGAGTTATCCATCGAGGCAGCTGGAAGAACCCGCAGTCCGGGTTCACCACCAACTGCTCCGCAGGCCCATACTCCATGGCAAGCCGGATGCGCTCGGCCACGTCCTCCGGCTCTTCCACGTAGAACGACTTCACGTCGATAACTCCTACGCCGAGCTTGTTGTCACCGGCCCAGTCCTTCCAATGCTCGATCTCGCTCATTTCACGGTTCGCGTACTCGAGCACCAGTTCGTCGTACCGGCACTCTTGTACCTTCGGGAACATCCACGCATACGACCGTTTGCCGCGTGGCCTGCTGGTAAGGTTCCCAAAGCAGATGTGCAATGCCAGCTTCGCATTCACCCCCTCCACCGCCGCGTTGTACAGGTCTACCCAGTCATTGAGCTGACCCGGAATAACCGCGAAGGAAGGCTCGTCGAGTTGGATATAGTCCACCCCCTGGTCTACGAGTGCCTTCAACTCCCGATTTATGGCCTCCGCGAAGTCCCAGGACATCTCCACCCGGTCCTTGTACGCATCACCCGGCCGGATGTGGATCGTCAGCGTCAGCGGGCCGGGACAGGTGACCTTGATCGGCTTGTTCGTGTTGGCGCGGGCGTATCTATACTCGTCGACGATGCCGAGTCCGTCCGGCACGCCGAGCTTCCCCACGGCCTTGTAGCGAGGCGGGGAGTCATAGCCGTACAGTCCTACCTTCCGTAGCTCCGCCTCCTGCTCTATTCCCTGTATCCGCTTGTAGAAGCTCTGCACGAAGTACCAGCGTCGCATCTCCCCGTCCGAGATGATGTCGACACCCGCCTTCTCCTGATCGAGAATCGCCATATTCACGGCGTCGTCGTACAGTTCCCGTTCGTCGGTTCGCCCGTATCCGCCCTTCTCGATCTCGTCCAGGGCCGTCCACATCCAGCCCGGATAGGCATGGCTCCCAATAACGGTTGTGGGCAAGAGGCTTGGGATAGACGCGGTCATTTCGTGCTCCATTGAATCGTTAAGTCGGTCTCAAGTATATGGGCAAAGGCGCGCGGAATCCAGAACGCGAGCAACGCGTTGACCGGTCATTACCCCGGTCAAACCTACAGCACCTGCCGCGTCGCCGCCCGCAGACGCTGCTCAAGAACCCGTATCCTTCCTCGCAGCTCGTCTTTCTCTTCCTCGGACTGCTCAAGCCGGTCGAGGAGCTTGATGACCACCTCGACCCCCGCAAGATTCACTCCGAGATCGTCGATGAGGCCACGTATCCGCTGGACGCGCTCGACCTCTCTGCGTGAGAACATCCGCTGGTTCCCCGATGTGCGACGCGGCTCAACGAGGCCGATGCGCTCATAGTATCGCAGCGTCTGTGTCTGGACTCCAACGATCCTCGCCGCAACGCTGATCACGAAGCATGGCTCGTCATATCCGACCATATCCTCCATGTTCATCGCCTAACCCTTTCTCGTGCGTAGCGCCCGCAGTCGCTCGAACAGTTCCCGCTCCTCGTCCATCATCGGCTCAGGCATCACGGGGCGCACTACCACGAACAAGTCTCCCTTGCGGCCAGGCGATCCCAGTTTCGGCATCCCCTTGCCCTTCAGCCGGATCCTCTGCCCGTTCCGGCTGCCTGCGGGTATCTTCAGCTGTCCTTTGCCGTTTATCGTCCCTATCTCCACCTCAGCGCCCAGCGCCGCGTCGTCCAGAGGCACCGGAACGTCCAAGTACAGATCGTTACCCAGTCGCTGAAAGTGGGGATGAGGCTCCACGACCATCTTCAGCCTGAGGTCCTGGCTGGCCGCCGGCCTCAGCTTCACCACCGAACCCGTATCCACTCCCGGCGGAATATCGACCTCGATCCGCCGTTCTCGCCCGCCCTGCGTGATCGTCACCGTCCGCTTCGAACCTAGGTACGCCTCTTCTAGCGTTACCTCGATGTCAAGCTCCAATCGCTGTGGACGCGATGTCGTCTCGTTCCGGCTGCGCCGGCTCCTCCGAAACAGGTCCTCGAATCCGCCGAACAGGTCGGGATCGAAGTCTTCGTCGGTGCTCCACGTGTGTGTCCTCCCACTCCCAGGCCCCCCGTAGCGCGACTCAAACTCGTCGGCGCGTCTCCAGTCGTCCCCGTACTGGTCGTATTTCTTGCGATCCTCGGCGTCCGACAAGACCTCGTTCGCCTCATTGATTTCCTTGAACTTGGCCTCGGCCTCCTTATCGTCCGGGTTCAAGTCGGGATGGTACTTCCGCGCCAGCTTACGAAACGCCTGGCGAATATCCTTGTCCGTAGCGCTCTTGCCTACGCCCAGAACGTCGTAGTAGCTCTTTGTCTTCCGTGTGGTCATCTTCCCTGTTTCTCGATGGAAGTACTACTCGTGATTCGCCTATCCTATCACAGTGACACTACGACATTTGTAGGTGTTGCTCAACTGTACATATAGTAAAAACTGCAACTCTATTGACATCACTAAGCAAGTATGGCTATACTAGCTCATGAAGTGATTCAGCACGACTCACCTCGAATCACTAACCCAAAATAAAGGTGTGAGCAATGGTACTACAGAGATTGGATCCGGTGACCGAGCTTTGTCGGATGGACAACATGGTGAACAGATTCTGGAGAAGCTACTCCGGTTTGGGCAGTCCTGCCAGGCCACAGGGATGGGCCGTTCCTCTCGATGTTCGACAGGAGGGCGACAGCATCACCGTCGACGCCTCCATGCCCGGCGTCGACCCCGAGCACATCAGCGCCACCGTCGAGGACGGTGTCCTTACCATCAAAGGGCAGACCGCTGCGGAGACGGAGAACAAGGACGAGCGCTACTACCTGCGAGAGCGCAGGGCCGGCACATTCCACCGCTCGGTCCGCCTGCCCGACACGGTCGACACCGAGCAGGCCGAGTCGACGTACGAAAACGGCGTCCTAAGCATCACGTTCCCCAAGCAGGAGTCCAAGAAGGCCAAGAGCCTTCCCATAACCGTGAAGAGCTAACCTCCCCCGCCCCGGCCTCGCGCAGCCTCTGGCGAGGCCGGGGCCTTCCTTCTGAGTCTGTACTAGCCTACTACCTAGTCAACTTAATTACGGGAAGGATATAGTCGGCGCAGTCTGTCACGAGCATCCTGGATGCAAAAGCGCCAGTCGATGAAGGCACGAGCCTTATTGCGTTCCTCTTCGAGTGCATGGACATGTCGCCTCAGGTCAGTCTCATCCGGGACACGCTGTCGCAGACAACTACGGCTGAGGACGCTCAGCTCGATCTCGGCCATAGCCCGCCCCGTACTCGATACGGGGTTGAGCCAACTCCCGTGTTTGGGAGTGTAATGAAACTCGAGGCGCTTGGCGATGCGCCGCGCTTCGACCGGCTCGAACGCATCGTAGAGCGAACCGAGCTTGTGAGTGTTGAGGTTGTCCGCACCAGCCGTATCGTCTCTGTGTGAGGGTATGCCTCGTCGACCAGCCACTTCATCTGATGAGCGAAGTCCACAGCAGTGCGGCGCTCGGTCACCTCGACGTGCCTCCATCCGCCCTTCGGTTCATAGAAGACGATCAGGTTCCGCGTGCCGTTGCGTATGTACTCGGTGTCATAGCGTTCCACCCTGCCCGGCCGAGCCTCAATGGAAGGCCTCTTATCGGCCACCAACTGCTTGGATGTCTCGTCGAAACAGACCACCGGACGGTCAGCGTCGTAGTCTTCGTGGTACAGGTCAAGCACGTCCTCCATACGTGCCACGAACTCTCCGCTCACCTCGGGAATGCACCACTCCTTGTTCTGCCACGGCTTGAGTTCGTTTTTTTCAAGCGCTTGCGAATGCCCTCGTGGGAGATGGAGTCGACCACTCCCAACTCCACAGCCTTGCCTGCCAGCAACCTCAACGTCCAATGGTCGTGGCCGTCAGGCGCGGGGCTGCAGGCCAGGGCAATCAGGTGGGCCTCACCTTTCTCGTCCAGCTTGGGTGGCCTGCCGGGGCGCTGCCGCTCCTTGAGGGCGCTCTGCAGTCCCTCGTCCAAAAAGCGCTTTTTGATACGGCACACTGTAGCCGGAGCCACATCTAGCGCATCGGCTATCCGTACCACCGTCCAGCTTGCATCGGCTTTGAGCAAGATCCGAGCCCTGACAACCTCTCGCGCAGGGCTCACTCCTGCGCGCACCAGCTTCTGCAGGCGCTCGCGCTCATCATCGGCCAGTTGGACCACATACTTCTGTCGACTCATTGGTATACTCCGTTGCCAAGCAATTGTCACTAGAGTACACCAGTTCTTATACTTATATAGAACTATGTTGACTAGTGTCCCGAATTGTAAGTTCACCGCATAATTCAAGAGCGCCCTTCGACGGGCTCAGGGCGAACGGGATAATCACAATACGTTCGTGGTGAGCTTGTCGAACCACGAAGATCAGGTCTAGCGTATATCACATCAATATAAGGAACTTGCAATTCGGGACACTAGATACTAGTCTTGAGAATCTCACGGAAGGGAGTATCGGCACATCCGACCTCCTCGATCGTCCTTCGGAACTCCGGTCGGGCGGGGACGCGGCCACCCTCGGCTTCGTCCACGTACTCCCGTGCGACAGCGTAGCCGTTCTTCCGGGCGTAGTAGCTGAGCACCCGTAGCTGAGCCGACACGGAAATATCTACGTCCTGCCGCTCGCTGGAAACCCTTGCGTAAAGGGCGACGAGTATAGGGTCTTATGGTTCATTCATGCGTGCGCCATCCCTGTTGCGTCTTCCCTCTCCTCCTCGCATTGTTTCAGTCGTCCACCCCTTCGGGTTGCAACTCCTTCAAGACCCGCTCCAAGTGCGGATCTAGGACCTCCTTCAACTTCGGGAGTTGATCTAGTACCCAGCCCCTGATCTCTTCAAGCTTCTCCGGCGGGTCGTCAATCGAGCTGTCTCTTCTAATGCTTATGGTGAAAAAAGAGTTAGGTCCGAATCTGTGCCATACCCATTCAGCGTCGAGGGACTCTTCGATCTCAGGCTTGGCCTTTTGCAGTTCGTCGAATATCCGATTGTTTCGCTCAATGCTGTCCCACGTTCGAACATGGAGAGATACCCATGCGCCATTCTTCCAGAAGCTGACCGCGTAGCCTGTATCTTCGTCGAACCGAGAGGGAAAGAACCGGCCGGTGTGGTCGAAGTAATTGACAGCCTTATCAGCAAAGTCGTCTCCGAGCAGCTTAGTAATAAGCGGTTGGAAGAACTCGTGGTTCTTCCTTTTGGTCGCGGGCATCTCTCCCGACGGGAGTGTCACATCCTTGTTCCAGCCGCCTGGGTACACCACCTTTCGAAACCTCGGCTCCAGGCAGTCGTTGCCAGCTTTCTTGAAGACCTCGACCTTTACCCCGAAGAACCTGATGCTCTCCTTCGTCCACTTGTTGAGCCGGTGCAGGGCCTGCGCATGTTCGTAAACGAACTCAGGCGCGACCCAGACTGCGACCCGCGCGTCACATCCGGTCGCATAGGTGAGCAGCTGCCCGAGATGGTGGAGGTCGGTCTCTTCCAACTGGTTCTCAATGGCTACCAAGACTCCCTCGTCGGCCTCTTTCGCCAGAATGTCGAGAGAGTACGGGCCCACCGGCACTTCCGTCTGGACCGGTTCCAGCTTCATTCCCAGCGTATTCCCCAGCAGATGGAGGTTCTCGGCGAGCCAAGGGGTGAAATCGAGGGCCTCGTGCTTCCACATTTTACGGACGTCCACTTGCTCGGTCCCGTCTTCGGGCACTGTCATGGTTGGTGGCTCCTAGCTGGCTCACTTCGGCTGTACTATGTCGCGCATCAAGGGCTGATGATACGTGCGCGAATACCTATAGGCAATGTGCAACTGGATTGAATGCGGACCAGTGGGTCATTGAGTTGAGGGGAACACCGTCAGTCGTCACTCCGGCGAAGACCGGAGTCCAGAGGAGGAGAGTGTTGGGAAGCTCTCGCTCTGAGTTGGACGCGATTGCTCTTGTCTTCAATGCCTTACGGGCCGCAAGCCTCTGCCTCACCCAGCCCCGACCGTTACCACCCTGTCCAAACCCGCGTGGTCCTTGACAACCGCGATCTCCCCGCTCGCAAAAGTCTTCCGAGCGAGCCTCTCCACCGCCCCCAGCCGCCGCGGATCGATCTCGAACGCCAGCAGCCCTCCGGGACGTATATAGTCTCTCGCTCCCACGATCAGTCTGCGCAGCACGTCCATCCCATCCGGCCCGGCAGCAAGAGCAAGCCTCGGCTCTCGCTGAACGTCGGGTGGAAGATGTGCTGCCTCGTCGTCGCTCAGATACGGCGGATTGGACGCCACCACGTCCACAGGACCGTCCAACGCCTCAAATAGGTCGCCTTCCCGCAGACGGACTCGCCCTTTCAGCCCGTGCTTCCGAACGTTCTCGTCCGCCACGTGCAGCGCCTCCCGACTCACGTCCGTCGCGTACAACATCGCGTTCGGAAGATGACACCCCAGCGCGACCGCAATCGCCCCGCTGCCGGTGCCGATGTCCGCAATTGTAAGCGCGCTCCCGGTTGGCCCACGATTCCCCGCATATTCCAACACCGCCTCGACCAGGAACTCCGTCTCCTGTCGCGGCACCAGTACATCAGGCGTTACGACGATATCGAGACTGTAGAACTCCCTGTGTCCCGTGATGTAAGAAAGCGGCTCCCCCTCGATCCGCCGTTCAACCGTGCCATGGAACGCCTCTGCGTCCTCGTGGCTCAGTTCGCGGTCCGGGGAGGCGTGGAAGGTCGCTCTGTCCATTCCAAGCGAGTTGCGCAGAAGCACCTGCGCCTCGAGGCCCGCGTCGGGGATGGAGGCGCGTTCCAGACGCCTGCGGGAGCGCGACCAGGCCTCCCGCAGCCTCATGCGCCGAAGTTTTCCAGGTTCCGGGCCTGCTCCGCCTCGACCAGTCGGTGAAGGATATCGTCGATCTCTCCGTCCAGAACCGCTTCGAGGTTGTGGCGAGTGTACCCGACACGGTGGTCGGTGACGCGGTCCTGTGGGAAGTTATACGTCCGCACCCGGCCCGACCGGTCGCCCGTGCCGACCTGCGACTTCCGGTCCTGCGATATCTCGGCCTGCTGCCGCTCCACCTCCTGCGCCAGCAGCCGGGAGCGGAGCACGCTCAACGCCTTCTCCTTGTTCTTGAGCTGCGAGCGCTCGTCCTGGCACTGTACTACCATGCCCGACGGCTTGTGGGTGATGCGGATCGCCGTCGCGTTCTTCTGCACGCTTTGCCCGCCGTGCCCGCCGGCCAAGAACACGTCGATCTCCAAGTCGTCCGGGTCGATCTGCACGTCGATCTCTTCCGCCTCCGGCAGGACAGCGACAGTCGTCGCCGACGTGTGGATACGCCCGCTCGATTCGGTCACCGGCACCCTTTGAACTCGGTGAGTGCCGCTCTCGTGCTTGAGTTGGCTGTACGCGCCGTCACCGTCGATCTGGAATACTATCTCGCGAATGCTCCCCAGCCCCGTCTCCGTGCTGCTGATGACCTCCACCCCCCAGCTGTGGCGCTGCGCATACCGCGTGTACATCCTATACATCTCCGCCGCGAAAAGGCCCGCCTCCTCGCCGCCCGTGCCCGCGCGCACCTCCACGATCACGCCCTTCTCGTCGTTCGGGTCCTTGGGAATCAGCGCAACGCGAAGGTCGTGCTCGATCTCGCCCTGCCGGCCTTCGAGCTCCTCGATCTCCTCGCGGGCGAGCGCGGCCATCTGACGGTCGCTCTCCTCGCGAATCAGGGTCCTCGCATCCTCCAGCTCGTCGATCGTCCCTCGGTACTCTCGGAACAGCGCCACGATGTGCCTGAGCGAGCTGTGTTCCTTGATGACCCCCTCAAGCCGCGAGTACTCCCCCGCGACCTCCGGGTCCGCCATCTGCAACTCCAACTCCTCGGAGCGCCGCTCCACCGTAGCGAGCTTGTCAAGAACAACCTTATCCAACATCGAAAACTACATCCTCTCTTCCCAAGACTCCCGACCACGAACTTCCACTCCATACAGCATAGCAAAACCACAACCCTCACATCCCACACCCTATGTACTACTCACTACTTTCTACTTTCTGCCCCACCCTTTATTATACGAACACCCCACCAAGGAGGCCCTCCCATGACCCTGACCACTTCCCGCATCCCAAAGGCCATCGCAGCAGATGTAGAGTTGGACGACTGGACTCTCCCCGACGAAGCGATCACCGGCGGCAACCCCGTCGCGAAAGGCAAGCTCCTCTGGCAGTCCGACGACAAGCGACTCGCCAACGGCGTATGGTCGTGTGAGACCGGCTCCTTCAACTGGGAATACACGTGGGACGAGACAATCTACTTCATCGAGGGCGAGGCCGTCATAACCGACCAGGACGGCAACAGCGCAACTTACCGCGCCGGAGACCTCTTCTTCGTCCCCATCGGCACGACGACCCACTGGAAAGTCGTCGCTCCCGTCCGAAAGGTCTTCCACTTCCGCTCCGACGATCCGGTAGTCATCTAGGCGGGGGAGTTCAACGGCAAAATGAGGCGGTCGCACGCGTTATAGTTCTAAAGCAGTTGCGTCCGAGCTACGGTAACGCTAACTTCGCAGGAAACTCGAACTGCATTGATGGCAACCTCTACAGGCAAGGAGAATCTAGGTGACACTGCGAAACGCTGTACTCGAAATCCTGCATACAAACATTCAGCCAGGGTCGCTTTTGGCGCAACCCGACTACTTGGATCGCCCAAGGATGGCAGTAGACAATGCTACACCCGAGTCGCTCCATGGCTTCATGCAGGTCTACGAAGCCTTGGGCGGTCTGATTCACTCGAACAACGTGAAATCGCGAAATGTTGAGCAGACTTTGAGAGAGTCCTATGGGCTACACTACTTCACGAAACCTATCCCAGATTTTGGAAGGGCGCGCGGAAATCAGATTCAAGCCAACCTGTTGCCAGTACGTCCAGAGCTAAGAGGCTATCTGGTTGTGTATTTTGTCGGCCACACTAACCTTCCAGTCGAAGCTGAGGATTTTGGTCAGACTGGCGAAACTAAGGCAGAGTGTCCGGTATTCTGGGCTGTGAATCGTCCTACAGCTACGTTCGTTTCAGGCGCTATTGACGCGTTCAGCAGTAGTGTGCTCTTTGACCGAATCGAGTAGTACGAATTATCTTGGACCTAACTGCTCTCTGCATGGTAGGGCCGGTAGCGCGTTCGTAGTAGACGACGGACGCGCTATCAGCCGCCGAGGACGGCCTTGCAAAGCGTGTTGTTGAGCCTAGTCTGCCAGCGCTTGCCGCCCTCGCGAAAGTGGGCCACTATGTCCGCGTCGAGTCGCACCGTAACCTTCTCCTCCGTAGGCGCCTTCTGCTTGCCGCGCGTGCGATGATATCGCTCCACGATGTGCGGCACCAAGACCCACTGGGAAGTCGTCGCCCCCGTCCGAAAGGTCTTCCACTTCCGCTCCGACGACCCGGTAGTCATCTAGACAAGAGCGGGTTCGTCAATGGCTGTTCCTTGACACCTTCACATCAGTGTGTATTGTATACTTATGGATAGTAGGGACATTATCCAAAGGCTGAGACGTGAGGGTTGGAAACTCAACAACAAAAGGGGCAGTCACCATAACTTTAAGCATCCTCGCAAGTCTGGTCGGGTGACTGTTGCGCATCCAAAGAAGGACATCCCCACAGGCACGTTGAGGAGCATCTTCCGGCAAGCCGGTTGGGATTGGAGGACACGCTTATGAGATTTGCCGTAGTTATTCACAAGGATGAGGGAAGCAGCTATGGAGTGACGATACCCGACCTACCGGGATGCTTCTCTGGCGGGGACACGGTTGACGAGGCGTTCACCAATGCCCAGGAAGCCGTCCTGTGCCATGTCGAAGCAATGTTCATGGCTGGTGAACTCCTGCCCAAGACGAGACCGCTCCAAGAGCACCATGCCAATGAGGACTACCGGGACGCCCTATGCTGGGGATTCGTGGACGTCGACCTCTCCACCATCGAGAACAAAGCCGTCCGCCTCAACATCACCCTTCCTGCCCGCGTCGTGGCGCTCGTCGACGAGGCCGCAGCGAGGTCAAGCGAATCACGCTCGGGATTCCTCGCCCGCGCCGCTCTGGAGCACATCGCAGCGGAACGCGGCTAAGGATGGCATTCGCTCATGCTGTACGAAGAGGCGGCGTGGTGAGAGAGATCGGCGGATGGGAAACTCGTTGGCGCTCTAGATTTTTTGACAGGCGTGTACGCTACAGCGTACAATGGACATATCATCAAGGTACTTAAGAGCGCGACGTTTGAGCGGTGGCTGCGTGGTCTGCGAGACCGCCAAGCCATTGCCCGGATCAATATCCGTCTTGAGATGGTTTAGCTGGGGCATGTCGGCGATGCCAAGTCAGTGGGCAGTGGTGTGTCGGAGTTGCGGATTCACTACGGGCCGGGGTATCGGGTTTACTTCGTGTATGTCCGCGCAGAGGTGATCGCACTGCTGTGTGGCGGAGACAAGGATAGCCAGCGGCGCGACATCGAACGAGCGAAGCGAATGGCGACAGACTGGAGAAGAAGGCATGGCTGAGACCTTTACGTCCTGGGATGCGGCGGACTACATCGAAACCTCGGAGGATGCTAGACTGTACCTGGAAGCGGCGATAGACGAGGATCCTGGCGACGGCAGCCTGATTCGTGCCGCCCTCGGCAGCATCGCCCGGTCCCGAAATATCAGCGCCTTGGCTCAAGATGCCGGTCTGAACCGGGGAAACCTCTACAAGGCTCTATCGGACGAAGGCAACCCATCCTTCTCTACGGTGCTCAAGGTCACCCGGGTTCTAGGGCTGAAGCTTCGCGTCGAACTCGCGTCTTGACCGAGACGGGAGAAACGGCGCGCCAATACCCGCGCTCGGGCCTCGGGCAGTTTGGAAACCGCCCCTGCTCGCTGACGACGGAGCCACTAACATGTCCACACGACAGTCCTCCAACCAGAGCTTCCTAGAGACCTGCATCGGCGTCATCTTCGTTCCCGTCTCGACCATGCGGACCATCGTCCGCCGCCGTCCAATCGGCTGGGCGCTCATCGTCATCGTCGTCATAGCCATCGCGCAGGGCGTCACCGGTGCAGCATCACTCGACCCCGCCGACTTCGACAACGCAGATTGGGTGCAAGGACCCCTTCAAGGATTCTCCATCGTCGGCGGCCCCGCCTTCGCCATCGTGGGCGTCGCCTTCTTTACCGCAATCTGCTGGATCATGAGTCGAATCCTCGGTGGCAGGGGATCGTACGGAGGTCTCTTCGCCGGCTTCGGGTTTGCCTACCTGCCTGCCATCTTCACCGTACCTGTCACCTTCATGGCCCTCCAGCTCGACTCATTCGCCCAGGGCCTCTCCGGAATGATCGGGTTCGGCGTGGCCGTCTGGACGATCGTCCTCTCCGTCTTCGCAGTTCAGGCAAACAACAACTTCTCCACTGGACGAGCGATCGCCGCCTTATTCATCCCGCTCGCCGTCTTCTTCGTCCTGCTCCTTGCCCTATTCGCCTTCGTGGTAGTGGCGATCTTGATCGCCTTGAATGAAGGCTTCACATAGTAACCTTGATGCATCGATTCAGGGCATCCTGTCCCGCGGGAATCATCCACCCCACCAAGAGTCCCCCATGCTGAATTTCCTCCGCCGGCGCGAGACCGACGCCGAGAACACCAGGCGCGCCACCGAGAAGACCCGCCGCGGCCTGCTCGGTCGCGTGGCCTCCATCTTCCGAGACTCTGACCTCGACGAGGAACTCTGGGAGGAACTGGAGGAGGTTCTCATCTCCGCCGACGTGGGTGTCGAGTCCACAATGGAACTCGTCGACCGCCTCCGCGAGGAGCGCCCGTCCACGCCCGAAGAAGCCTTCGACATCCTCAAGCGCGAGATGGTCGAGATGCTCCGCGTCGAGGACTCCAACCGCCCCCTAGACGTTGCCGAACGACCCCTCGTCCTACTCGTAGTCGGCGTCAACGGCGTCGGCAAGACCACCGGCATCGCCAAGCTGACGAACCTCTACCTCCAGGACGGTCAACAGGTCCTCATAGGCGCTGCCGACACCTTCCGCGCCGGGGCCGCCGAGCAGCTCCGTACGTGGGGACGGCGTCTCGATGTCGACGTAATCTCACACCGCGAGGGGGCCGACCCCGGCGCCGTCGCCTTCGACACCGTCTCCGCCGCCCTGAGCCGCGACGCCGATGTCGTCATCGTCGACACCGCCGGCCGCCTCCACACCAAGACCAACCTCATGGAGGAGCTCAAGAAGATCCAGCGCGTCGTCGCCCGCCACGTTCCGCAGTCCAACATCCGCGTCCTCCTCGCCCTCGACGCCGTCACCGGCCAGAACGGACTCCATCAGGCCCGCGCATTCACCCAGGCCCTCGAATGCCACGGAGTCATCCTCTCCAAGCTCGACGGCACCGCCAAGGGCGGCATCGTCCTCGCCATCACCAAGGAACTTGGCCTCCCCGTCCTCTACATCGGCACCGGCGAGCAGCCCGACGACATCGCCGCCTTCGACCCCCAGGCGTTCATCGACGCGCTTTTCGAGACCACCGTTGGCTCCGACAGTTAAGGTCGCTTAGTAAGTGCCAGTGAAGCGCCCCCCTTATACACCCGTCATACCGGCGGAGGCCGGTATCCAGTGGGGGGGTCTGGGCTGGCTGATGCTCTGGCCGATTCCCTGGATTGCCCCAACCGGTAAGTACCAATGGTCTCCTCCTTCCCCCGATTTGCACCCCTCGCCCTGTCGTGGTATTCTTCCATAAGAACACACGTTCTTCACAACGCCCATGAAGACCACGCGAGTAACCATACCGATCACCCTCACCTTGCCCGAGGAATCCGCCTCGGGGGTGCCAACACGGGAGATTATCCTGACGGATCCCGTTCCATCCGTAGCCCTGCTTGCAACCCTGCGAGAGTGGCTGCGCGCAGGGCGGGCGATGCCAGCCGGTAGTCGCGCACCAGCTCGACCTCGCTCATCTCCACGTCCTCGTCGATCCCGAGCAGCCAGTCGGCCGACACCGTGAACAGCCGCGCCAGCTTCCCAAGGTCCGTCGCGTCAATTTGCACCTCCGCTCGCTCCCATCGCGACACCGCGTTCTTCGACTTCCCGATCCGCGCCTCGACCTCCTGCTGATTCAGCCCCGACACCTTCCTCGCCTGCCTGATCCGCCGCGCGACTTCAATGCTCGCCTGCCGTCTCTTGACCATATCTCCCTCCGGTGTTCCCGGACGCAAACGCCCCGACTCAACCTAAAATCCACATATATGTATAGTACACAAGAGCGTATATGCCATTCAAGTTGACTTTGGGCCGCAACGACTTGTACATTAGTTCTATTATGAATCCAACCAGACCATTGAACATAGTCGCCCCCGTAGCACTGCGCGGATGCCTGCGTTGCGACGGGCCGCTCGACCTCTACGATCGGTTCCCGCGCTGCGTCCACTGCGGATGGGAAGACTACCGCGACCACGACCAGCTGAGAAACGAGGGACCCCTCGGCTCACCAAGCAACACCGAATCCTTCCCCGACTGAGTGGCCTACCGTGGTGACAGTCGACGCTTCGCGTTCTCCCACCGGATAGCTGCACGTCTCGCCGCCAAGTGGCGCGACACCGCCCTCCTATGCCCCTACGACGGCGCCGTCATGCGACACTCAGGCCCCGCAAGCGCCCGTATGCCCTCCGTCCAGGCCTACACCTGCCAGAACAAGAAACACCGCGTCCGCCTCTGGCGCCAGTCCGACGGCAACCTCGCTTGGCGCTAACAAGGTGTCCCCACATCCCCTCCGAACAATGCGAAGCACTATTCAAAACCGTCATACCGGCGGAGGCCGGTATCCAGAGGGGTGGGGGCATGGGGTTGTGTCGCAGGACCGTAAATAGTGCAAGGCTTCCCGAAAACAGGCATCCAAACACTCCAACACAAGACGGCCAACCCGAGTACATCAACCCAGCCAAAGACCCTTACGCTTACTTCAAACACCCCGACGCGAAGAATGGAATGTCACAAAATGTCCGGAAATGTCAGGGTATAACGGGGGTCACGTTCTTCAACGTCCTTCCCCTTACCACAAATGTTACGAACGTGAGGCTGGAGTCGCCCGCCCTTCCCGTGACCTCCCAACAGCCTTCACCTGGGAAGGTAATGGCGCCTGCATGGAACCCGGGATCTCCGAGGACTGGGGAGTGGTTAGCGCTCAACGAACGTTCCGAAGGTGCGTCCAGTCTTCGGCCCTGGATCTCCAGCTCACCTTGAATGCCTCGCTCTAGATACCAGGGCCACTTCATTGACATTGAACCGTCGGGATTGACACGACCGGGTCCGCGGGCGCTGAATACTACGGTTCCGTCGGGCTCTAAAGATGTCCACAGTCCGCCTTTGCCATAATTGAAGCGCCAACCATTCCGGACCACATAATTGAAGTGGGTGCCATTACGGACCACATCGACGTTGGGGGATGTGAGTGGACATGGCTCTAACCTATGTTCTTGGTCCATCCCCACCGGTTTGTCCTCGCTATCGACAAGAGCACACCCGACAAGTGCTACTAACAACAAGAACAGGGCGAGTTGCGACCAATGAATTTGCACTGTGCCCTTACCTGTAAGTCTGGTTGGCGAGTGTTAAGTCTTGCAAGTCTATTGTACCAATTCGCCTTGACTACGCCACAAATCATACACAAGGCGCCCCAGCCGTCATCGGTACGAAACTGAACGAAAGACCTTCACATCCGTCATTACCCTGAAAATAACCCAAACGACACCGCAATCGTCATTCCTGCGAAGGCAGGAATCCAGTTCCCGGCTCCTGCTGCCAGCCTAGCGGCGATAGAGAGGCCATCATCTTTTTCATGTTTCGTGGTGTCGGTGGCAACCGACATGAGCGATTCCTCTGAAAATAGCCCCGTCCAATCTCCCCTACTGCCATTTTCATGATTGGTGGTGTCGGTGGCAACCGACATGGGAGATTCCTCTGAAAATAACCTCCGGCCAATCTCCCGTAGGGGCGATTCGCGAATCGCCCCTACTGCCATTTCCATGATTGGTGGTGCCGACGGCAACCGACATGAGCGATTGGTATGAAATGAGTCTTAGGCCAACCTGTGTAGGGGCGGGTTTCAAACCCGCCCTTGCTTCTGTTGGCAGAACACCCGCTCACTTGCAACGGCACATAATGGCGCAAATTTCAAAAAGTTTCGCAGACCGATCGGACGCGACCGCCCTCCGTCCCGCACGCCGTCAGGATTCGAAAATCTCTTCGCCGCCGGGGGACAGATACAGAGAAGGGCAGACAAAGACCCCCCACCGCATACACAGAATATCCCGTTCCTCAGAAAGGAAATGTCAGAAAATGTCAGGATATGTCAGGTTAAATCGCACCCCCAACCCTCTCTGCGCCCTCTGCGGTGAACCTCTACTCCCTACGCAATACTTTCTACTTCCGATGTCAGGGTATTTCGGCGGTCACGTTCTTCAACGTCCTCCCTTTAACCACTCGTGTCACAAACGTGAGGCTGGCGTCGCCCGCTCTTCCCGTCACCTCCCAACAGCCTTCACTTGGAAAGGTAATGGCGCCTGCATGGAATCCGGGATCTCCCAAGACAGGGGAGTGGTTAGCGCTCAACGAACGTTCCGAAGGCGCGTCCAGTCTTCGGCCCTGTATCTCCAGCTCACCGTCAATGCCACGCTCCAAATACCAGGCCCAAATCCCCCGCCTAAAATTGTTGGGGTGGTCTTTGAGGGCTTACAGCACGTGTTCGGTGTCGACTCGGATCACCTATGGTCAGATCGGGCCGTAGATGGGGTCTCGGGCGACGTGTTTGAGGATATTGACAGCGCTCGCCCGCCAATTATGGCTGTTCTCAGGCCGAAGAAGGCATGGCCCAGCCTGGCAACTCGGCTGAGTCGCCTGCAGACCGATACTCCATGCAGGACGCCTATGCTCGATACGGCTCGGCAGCCAGCGCCAATATCCTCCGCCGCGCCCTGAGCAGCAATTCGTATGAGGGATGGCCACGGGCAAGACGGATGATCAACCTCCTGGCGTGACGCATCACACGGCCCGGTAGGGCGATCAGGGCGAAGCGCACCGCCTTCAGACGCTTGGCTACCCACTGTCCGCCCAACACCAGTCGCTTCATGGCAGAGTTTAGGTTGAAGGCCAGCACCGATATGGCCCACCATGCGGCGTTGGCGCCGAACAGCCTCGACGGCATCCGGCCCGCAGCCAAGTCACTCTTCAGAACGCTGTGGACTTCCTCGCCCTTACCGCATCTCTGCCTGAACCACCGGATCAACTCGTCCCCAGCAAGCTCTCGGTTCGTCACTACTCCGAAGACCTTGTACCAGCCTCTGTTGGACAGTTCCATCGCGGGGAACGGAAGCTCCATCTGCTCCTCCATTCCCGGTAGTGGCTGTTCGATCAACCGCTCCCTGGTAGCTATGAACCGATACTCAGGGCTGTTCTTGGAGTGCCCTATCCAGTTGGGCACGAAGTTCACCTCAGCCCACTGCTGACCCGTGTCCACCCGGTGCTCGCCAACCTTGCGGTACAGCGTATGCCACTCTTCCTCAGCAACCTCAGACACCGCACGGCGGAACTCCGCCGTCACGTCAACCCCCACCGCAAACTCGATCACCCCGAAACGCTCGTCCCTGCCTTCGGCGCAGTACCGCAGTAACTCCTGCTGATACCCCGCCGTGTCAGACCGCAGCATCACCCTCCCCACACCGGCAGGTAGATGCCCCAACGCTTCGCTCAACACTCGTAACTGCTGATACCCCGCAGGTACGTTGCCGTCCCGAAACTCCGAATGCACGATCAACTCGGCCTCTGCCCAGTAGGTCGTCAGGGGCTGGTATGCTCTGTACTTCTTGTAGCTGTAGAGTGCCTCCTGCTTGTGCGTCTCGACCAGTGTGGCATCCATGTCCAGAGTGGCCTCGGTGTGAGGCGAACGGCTCTGTATGAAGCCCACCAGGTCAGCGTTCACCTTCCCCAGTCCCCTCAGCGCTTCGCTGGGTGCAGGGATGAATGCTCGGTGAGCTTCCCGCTTCGCCTCCTCGTCGGCGTCATTGAATCCCGCCAAGTACCGGAACACCGCGGACTCCGACGGCACGCTCCGCCGACGCCCCACACGCCATCTGTGTTCCAACGCTCTGCGCTCTCTGCGACCCATCTCGTGGGTCTCCATCTCTCGAAGCATCCTGCCGAACCCTTCGTCCTTGTCCAGAACGTCCAGATCGGACACCGACTCGCCGCCTGCCAGGTTCAGCAGTATCAGAGAGCTAACTATCTGGCTGTCCGTCCAACCCTGACCGCCTCTCCGCAGCCCCACGCAACGTTCTACCGATGACTTCAACCCGGACACGTGTAGCAGCTCCAAGTACGTCATCAGGCCGGACAGCGCGGTCATACCGGGGGAACCGTTCTCCTGTTGATACTGGAACGGCAGAACTCCTTGCTTCATAATAGGCGCACCTCGTTGGTGATGGCTTTGTCTGTCCAACAACCATCATAGCCCGCTTCACGGCGGGCTCCAACGAGGTATCCCTCAATCTAGGTGGGGAATCTGGGCAGGGCCACTTCATTGACATCGAACCGTCGGGATTGACACGACCGGACCCGCGGGCGCTGAATACTACCGTTCCCTCTGGCCATACATTTGTCCACAGTCCCCCGTTGCCATAGTCGAAGTGCCAACCATTCCGGACCACATAGTCGAATTGAGTACTATTGCGGACCACATTGACGTTGGGGGATGTGATGGGACATGGCTCTATCCCATGTTCTTGATCCATCCCTACTGGTTTGTCCTCGCTATCGACGAGAGCGCACCCGACAAGTGTTGCGAGCAACAAGAACCCGGCGAGTTGCGGCCAATGAATTTGCACTGTGCCTTCTCCTGTAACTCCGGTTCGCAAGTGCCTTGCCTTGCAGGTCAGTATATCAATTCGATTTGACTACAAGGCAAATCACATGACGCAGCGGCCAAGCCGTCATTCCCGCACGCGGAGGCCTTTGCCTAGCCTCCTCTCCCGTTCGCGGGAGAGGGTTGGGGTGAGGGTGAAAGCCTAGGTTCTGCAAGGTGCCTCGCTTGTTCACGAAAGGCCTCGCTTTCGGCTTTCTCCCGAATGACGGATTACGCAAAGGTCTCCGTGCACACGGGAATCCAGAACCTAGAACCCAGCACCTAGAACCCAATGCAAATGCTATACTAAACTCACCATCACCCTACTCCGTGAGCGCATGACCGCAGCAACCGCTGGCCGCCCCCTTCTCGAAGCAAAGAGCTTGACGAAGCGCTACGGCGACACCATCGCGCTCGACTCCGTAGACATCCAGGTGTTCGACGGCATCACCGGCCTGCTCGGGCCTAACGGCGCGGGCAAGAGCACGGCCATGAAGCTCTTCCTCGGCCTCCTCACGCCCACCTCCGGCGACGCCGAGGTCCTTGGCGAAAAGCCCTACGAAAACGTCGAGGTGCGCGTCCGGCTCGGGTACATGCCCGAGCACGACTGCCTCCCCGACGCCATCACGGCCTCCGAGTTCCTCGGACACATGGCCCAGATGAGCGGCATCCCCACCGTCGCCGCCCGCACACGCGCAGCCGACATCCTCCGCCACGTCGGCCTCGACGAGGAGCGCTACCGCCACATCAAAGAGTATTCCACCGGCATGAAGCAGCGCGTCAAGCTCGCTCAGGCCCTCGTCCACGATCCCGTCATGGTGCTGCTCGACGAGCCCACCGCCGGCCTCGACCCCGGCGGACGCGAGGAGATGCTCCGCCTCATACGACGCACCGGCAAGGAGTTCGGCATCAGCATCATGCTCTCCTCCCACCTCATGGGCGACGTGGAAAGCACCTGTGACCGCATCATCGTCATCGAGGGCGGCAAGATAATCGAGCAGGGCACAGTCTCCCAGTTCACCCAGGAGACCGAGACCCTCTACATCGACGTCGACGACCGCCGTGACGAGGTGATCGAGGCACTTAAAAGGCGCGGAATAGAGGCCGCAGTCGAAGGCCTGTCGGTCGTCGTGCAGCGACAGAGCGACGAGCAGTTCGACGACATCCGCGATGCCATCGTCGACGCCGATGCGCGTCTGCGCAGACTCGCCCCCAGCCGAGGCCAGCTCTCGGACATCTTTCGGAGGTCATCGACTTGACCCAGGCGCAGGGCGAGATATTCGACATCGGATATCAGCACTACGACGGGCCGCGCGGCGGCAGGCTCCGCGCCGTCTGGTCATTGTGGATCAACGGCTTCCGCACCACGCTCGGACTCGGCAGGGGTGCCCTCGCGAAGATTCTCCCGATTCTCATGTTCCTCTCCGTCACCGCTCCCGCTCCCTTCATTGTCGTGATAGCGTCCATAACCGGGAACCCCGACGACTTGGTCGGCCATGCGGACTACTATGGGATCGTCTCCATCCTCCTGCTGCTGTTCTCTGCCATTATCGCCCCGGAGCTGCTCATCCCAGACCGGCGAAGCGGCGTCATTAACCTCTACCTCGTGCGCCCGCTCACCGCCATAGACTACGTCGCGGCCCGGTGGTCCGCCTTCCTCGGCTTATCCCTCATCTTAGTCTACTCGGGCCAGGTCTTCCTGCTAATCGGCTTTCTGCTGACCGCAAGCGATCCGATCGACTACCTCCGCGACAACTGGCTCGACATACCCAAGTTCTTGGCCGCGGGAGCCCTCGTCGCCCTGTTCGTCACCACCATCCCATTGGCCGTGTCCGCCTTCACCACCCGCCGGGCCTACGCCGCCGCGTTCGTCATCGCCGTGTTCGTGATATCCCTGCCGGTGGCCGGCACGCTCACGGCTGCAACATCGTGCGAGGGAGACTGGGTGGTCGAGGGAGGTGCGGGCGGTGTGCAATCTGTCCAGTGCGAGCGAGTCACTGGCGACCTTGCCAAGTGGTTCACGCTGGTCGACGTCGGTCGCGCTCCCATCCATATGAGCGACATCATATTCGGCAGCGAGAGCGAGGACGACATCGCGGAAACTCGCAAGGAGCTGCACGCCTCCATACCCATAGCCTGGTACGCGCTCCTCGTTCTGGGCCCCGGCGCGCTCCTACTCCTCCGTTACCGGAGAATGACCATATGACCGACGAATCTCCCGCCGTCATCTCGGTGGAAAACATCTCGAAGTGGTACGGCAGCGTCGTGGCCGTGAACGACGTTTCGTTCGAAATCCAGCCCGGCGTCACCGGCCTTCTCGGGCCGAACGGTGCGGGCAAGACCACCCTGCTCAAGATGATAGAGGGTCTGGCCTCTCCGTCCGACGGCTCCGTGGTCATCTTCGGCCAGACTCCGCGCGGGAACCCCGACCTCTACCGCCGCGTCGGCGTCATGTCCGAGCATGAGGCCGTCTACGGCTTCTACACCGGGCGGGAGTTCGTCGAGTTCTCCGCCAGACTGCACGGCGTAACGTCATTCGCCGAGGCCGCCGATCTCGCAGTCGAGAGAGCCGGAATGACCGAGGCGCAGGGCAGGAAGCTCGACGGCTACTCTCGCGGAATGAGGCAGCGGATGAGACTCGCCGCCGCTATGGTCCACCAACCCGAAGTCCTCATCCTCGACGAGCCGCTGAACGGCACCGACCCGCGACAGCGCATCGAGTTCCACGACCTCATGCGCCGGCTGGCCTCCGAGGGGAAGACCATCCTCATCTCCTCCCACATCCTCGAGGAGGTCGAGACCCTCGCCGACCGCATCCTCCTCATGGTCAGCGGCAAGCTGGCCGCGTCCGGCGACTACCGCGCCATCCGCGCCAAGCTCGATGAGCAGCCCTACACCGTCCGCGTCGTCTCCGACAGCCCACGCGCCATGGCTTCCGCCCTCGTCGAGATGGACGGCATCGAGTCCGTCTCCATGGCCGATGACGGCGAGATAGTCGTACTCAGCAAGAACGTCGAAGTCCTCCAGCGGTCGGTCGCTCACGTAGCGAAAGAGCGTGGCATCCGCCTCCTGCGCGTCGAACCTCTGGACGAGTCGCTCGAGAGCGTTTTCAGCTACATCGTGGAGGGTTAGTATCCAAAAGTCCCCTCTCCCGTCGTGGGATAGGGCAAGAGCCTTCCCCGTACTTGATACGGGGGTGAGAGGAAATATATCCCCTCTCCCTTGAGGGAGAGGGTTAGGGTGAGGGTGAATCCCCCTCCGCTTCATACGACGATTTTCAAGAACGAGACATTAGATGGAACATATCTTTCGACTAACCCTCAGGCAGCTCCTCGGTCGGTGGCGCGTGCTGCTGATCGTCTTCCTCGCGTCCCTGCCCACGCTGATCGTCCTCCTCGTCAAGTGGCAAGACCCTGAGAATTCAGACTACAACCAGGACTTTGTCCAGGGTATGATCGACGCGATGATAGTCGGCGGCATCATGCCCATCGTCACCATGACGGTTGCCTCCGCCGCATTTGGCAACGAGCTTGAGGACAGGACACTCTACTACCTCATCCTCAAGCCCGTCTCACGAGTCCACATCGCCCTCGCGAAGCTGGTCGCAACGTTCGTCTTGACCGCGCCCGTGGTAGTCGCCAGCGGCGTCGTTGCCACCGCGCTTGTCGGCGCGGATGCAGGCGCGGTCTTCACGGTCGGCATCGCCCTCCTGGCCGGTGTCGCCGCCTACGCTTCGATCTTCACCTGGGCCGGACTCATCACCCCCCGGGCCCTGTCATACGGCCTCGTCTACGTGCTCGTCTGGGAGGGCATTCTCAGTTCATTCCTGACAGGCGTTCGCTACCTCAGCGTCCGCGGCTACACGCTCTCCCTTCTCCACGGCATCGATGCGAAGAACTTCGAAATCCTCGAAGACCGCGTGATAGCGTTCCCCGCCGCCATTGTCGGGGCCGTCGGCGTCGCCCTCGTGTTCTTCTTCCTCGCCCAGCACCGCCTGCGCACAATGGACGTCCCGTAGCACGCCCCACTCCCACTGGTCTCTCCCCTGCCGGGGGAGAGATACAGAGAGGGGTGCCGGTAGGCAGGTCCAAGGGCCGACGGACGAACACTCAGTCAACTTGAATATAATGACCTCGACAGATGCCGACTTATCCCCTCTCCCGTCGTGGGAGAGGGCTAGAGCCTGCCCCGTACTCGATACGGGGGTGAGGGTGTTCCCTTAGTGGTAGGCCAAAATCATACGAAACTGGCAGCAGTGCAGCGCCGGAGACCCACATGACCCCAGTAGACGGCGCACTCTCCGGCAAAGTGGCCCTCGTCACCGGTGCGGGCAGGGGAATCGGCAAGGCCATCGCTATTGGCTATGCGAACGCAGGTGCCTCCGTATGCTGCGTCGCCCGCACCCAATCCGAGATCGACCGCACCGTCGCCGAGATCCGATCTGACGACGGTACCGCAATCTCTGTCCAAGCCGACGTCACGGACTACGATTCCGTCGTCCGCGCATTCGATACCTCCGCCCGCGAGTTCGGCGGAATCGACATCGTCGTCATCAACGCGGGAGGCAACTACGACGAGAGCCGCGACATCGAGAGCGGCAGCCCGGAGCAATGGGCGAACACCGTACAGATCAACCTCATCGGCTCCTACCACACGGTTCACGCGGCGATACCCCACCTCAAGAAGCGAGGCGCAGGCAAGATCATCGCCATCGGCTCCGGCATAGGCCATCGCGGCAGGCCGGGCGAGTCGGCCTATGCGTCCGCGAAAGCAGGACTCTCCATGCTGGTTCGCGTGCTCGCCCAGGAGCTGTGGCAGCGCAACATCAGCGTCAACGAGCTCATCCCCGGCCCCGTCCTCACCGAACGCGTCGCCCGTACGCACGCCCATCGCCCCAGCTCCGTCTTCCAGGACGACAGCGAGTGGATCAAGACCCCCGAAGACGTCGTGCCCCTCGCCCTCTTCCTCGCCACCCAGCCCGACAAAGGCCCCACCGGCCAGACCTACAGTCTCATGCGCCGTGATCCCTAACCCGGAATTGCCATTGATAAAGTCTTGAGCTATCATGTAGTCATTATAGTGACCACAACAAGGTGCGATCCATGACCGAAGTAGGCATACGCGAACTCAAAACCCAGGCAAGTGACATCATCCGTCGAGTCCGCGATGGCAACGAGACCTTTGTCGTAACGTATCGCGGAAGGCCCGTGGCCAAGCTCGAACCTGTTCAAGATAACGAGGAGCAACTAGCCCGCGACCTTTCCATCCTAGAAGAGATGGACCGCCTCGCCGAAGAAATCACCAAGCATTGGCCCGAAGGACTCTCGGCTGCCGCCGCTGTTTCGGCAGACAGGCGAGAGTTGTAGATGTACGTTGTCGACGCGAGCGTCTGGGTAAGCAGATTTCTGCCAAAGGACACCTTCCACGCCGAGAGTCACCGTTGGGTGGAGGAGCGTGTCCGGCAGGGCGAAGCCGTCGTAATCCCTACCATTGCGCTCGCTGAGATCGCTGGTGCGGTCGCGCGTAGCACTGGATTCCCTTCAGATGGCAGGAGGGCAGTTCAGTACGTGGAAGATCTTTCCATTTCTTACTCCGTCGTGGTGGACGAGAGTCTTGCTCGACTCAGCGCGCGAGTTGCATCGACTTTTTTCCTAAGGGGCGCGGATGCAGTGTACGTAGCAGTCGCGAGACGACTGAACTTCCCCCTTGTCACATGGGACAACGAGCAACTAACCCGCGGAGCACCGATAGTCGAAACCCTCGTGCCTCCGAAGACCTAGCCTCAGCCGTCCCGCCCCCACAGCGGATGCCGAAACGTCGGATTGGCCGTCCTGTGCCTCGACGATCCCCGCACACGCGCCGTCGCCGGTGCATCGTCCTCGGGTTCCGGCGCAGTGATGTGCTGCCGTCTCTCCGGACGGCTGTCCGACAAGGTGTTGAGGTGCCGCGCGAGGTCTTCCAGGCTCGCCAAATTGTGAATGGGCAGAAGGTCGTCGATATACGGTGTCGCCGCCCGCATCCCGCGCGTCAATGGCTCGTAGTTCTCCGCTCCTGCTAGTGGGTTAAGCCATATCAGCCGGTGGCTGCTCCGCTGGAGGCGGGCCATCTCCCTGCCGAACAGGTCCGGCTCTCCCCTGTCCCAGCCGTCGGAGATGACAAGCACAACCGACCCCCATCCGAGAACGCGCCGCGCCCACCGGAAGTTGAACGTCTTCAGAATATCCCCTATGCGCGTCCCGCCTGACCAGTCGGGCACCGTCTTCGAGACCTCGCCCACCGCGCGGTCGATGTCACGATAGTCGAGTTGGCCCGTCACGCGGGTCAGCCTCGTGGCGAACAGGAAGGCCTCCACCCGGTTGTCCAGGCCGCCGTACAGCGTGTGGATGAACTGAAGAAGCATACGAGTGTACCGCTCCATCGAGCCGCTCACGTCGCAGATCAGCACCAGCCTGCGCGGCGTCGTCTTTCGCCGCTTCGTCGGAAGGTCCATCGGCTCACCCCCGTAACGAAGGCTGCTCCTCAGAACCCTTCGCAGATCGAGCTGCCTGCCGTGCCCGCGCCCCCAGCGTCTGGTCCGGCGGCGGCCCAGGTCCCACTGCAGCTCCTCGATCATCCCCCTGGCGCGGTCGAACTCGTCCGGCGTGTAGTCCGCGAAGCTCTTCTTCCGCAGCACCTCTCTCGCGCTGAACGTGCGGGTCAGGTCGATCCTGTCGATATCCTCCTCGGACTCGTCCTCCGCCCCGTCACTACCGTTCGCCGATGAGCCGGGCGGAGGAGGCCCCACTTGCGGCTGACGGAACCGGCGCTGCTCACCCATCGACCGCAGGTCCATCGTCGTCTGTGGGTCCTTCGGCTGCCGCCAGAAGACGTCGAACGCCTCGTCGAACAGGGCCAGGTCGTCCTTCCGGTGAACGAGGAGCGTTCGGAGCGTTGCCCGAAAGTCGCCTTTCTTGGCGAGACCGATGTCGTCGATGACCGCCACGGCGTCGAGCATTCGCCCGACGTGAACGTCCAGACCCAAGCGACGAAGAAGCCGCCCGAACAGCAGCAGATTATGGAGGATGTGGCCACCCTGCGTATCAGCCACGCCTGCCGCCACGTCGCGCGCCCCGGTTCATTGCTTGGTTCAGCAGTGCCCGCGTCTGATCCCCGCGCACCGTCTCCACATCCTCACGGTACTTGAGCATGATGCCGAGCGTGTCGTCGATCACCGAGGGGTCGAGCTCGGTCTGGTCTAGTCCCACGAGCGCCGCCGTCCAGTCGAGCGTCTCCGCTACGCCGGGCACCTTGAAGAGCTCTGCCGTGCGAAGCTCCTGCACGAATGCCGTGACCTGCTCGGCCAGCTTTCTCGGAGCGTCGGGCGCCTTGCTCGTGACGATCTGGACCTCCTTTTGGAAGTCGGGATAATCGATCCAGTAGTATAGGCAGCGCCGCTTCAGGGCATCGTGGATCTCACGTGTCCGGTTGGACGTGATGATGACGAACGGAGGCTCCTCGGCGCGGAACGTGCCGAGCTCGGGGATCGTAATCTGGAAGTCGGAGAGCATCTCCAGCAGGAACCCCTCGAACTCCTCGTCAGCGCGGTCGAGCTCGTCGATCAGCAGCACCGGGGGCTTGCCGTCGGTGGATTCGATGGCCTGGAGCAGCGGACGCTTTATCAGGAATTTCTCGCTGAACAGCTCTTGCTCAGTCTCGCCTTCGCTGATCCGGTCGGACGCCTCCAGCATTCGAATCTCGAGGAGCTGCCGCGAGTAGTTCCACTCGTACACCGCCTGGTTGACGTCCAGACCCTCGTAGCACTGCAGCCGGATCAGCCGGGTATCGAGGGCCGCGGCGAGCACCTTGGCGATCTCGGTCTTGCCCACGCCTGCCTCACCCTCCAGGAACAGAGGACGCCTGAGCTTCAGCGCCAAATAGATGGATATCGCCAGGCTGCGGTCGGCAACGTACAGGTTATCCTGTAGGGCCTTTTGGAGTTCGTCGACGGATACGGGTATGGATGAGGAGGTGTCGGTGGTTTCCGTCGAGTGGGGAGTCGTACTTGATGTGGCAGTGTTCTTCTCACCTGAACGGAATAACGGTTCAATCTGATATACGCCCTTGCTAACACGCCGAAAGTACGGATACAGATTACTGTAAGTTGTGTTAGCGTTTACGCAACACCAGTTTATGACGTGTGTACGAACGCTTTTTTCGTTCAGATGCGGCAATTCCCGGATGATATCAATAGGACTGAACGTCCCATCAGCCGAGTTTTCGCACAAGCGCCTAGCGGTGGCAAGGACTTGCTCATGGATAGTGGTCATTCCGCGGAGTTCTTTCCTCCTAACGAGCTAAGAAATTGCCGAGAAGGGGTGCGTGTCAAGACCCCCTCTCTGTATCTCTCCCCCGTTCAACGGGGGAGAGATTGTTGAACGATAGGACGAGTCTAGCCCGCGCACTCCACGGCGCAGCCCAGGGCGCGTCGCGTGTACACGACGGCCATCGCCTTGCGGTAGTCTTCGGAAGCGAAGATGTCGCTCAGCACGTCGTCCCCGATGTCGCTGCAGATCGTGGCGGCGGCCTCATCGAGCGCCGTGTCTGTCGGTGCATTCCCGACAAGACACGCCGCGACGGAGCTGCCGATGGTCGGCGCAGGCTCTACCCCGCCAACGGCCACGCTTGCCGCCGTGACCGTGCCGCCCTCAACGGTGACGGACGCCGCAGCGCCCACGACGGCGTACCGGGATGCCGGGTGCGACAGCTTCGCGTACGCCATCCCCTGGTTCGCCTGCTTGGCGCTAACATCGATGCTCGTGATGATCTCGTCGGAGCCGAGATTGTTCTGCATCAGCCCCTGGATGAACCCGGCTACACTTTCGCACCTGGAACCTCCCGGCCCAGTGATGTTGATGCTCGCGCCAAGCGCGGCGAGCACCGTGGGCAGGTCGGACGCCGGGTCGGAGTGGGCGAGGTTGCCCCCGATCGTGCCGCGATTGCGGACGGCCGGGTCGCCGACCATGCCCGCAGCCTCCGCCAGCATCGGACTGTCGCTCTTCACGATGTCCGACGAGGCGATTTCGGCGTGAGTCGTCAGCGACGAGATCGAGATCGTCCCGTCGTTGCAGGTCACCCCGCAACTGAGCTCTTCGACGTGGCCGATATCGACCAGCAGGGCCGGTGAGGCCAGCCGGAGCTTCATCAGCGGGATCAGGCTGTGCCCGCCCGCCAGCACCTTGGCGTCTTCATTCCCGGCGAGGAGAGCTACGGCTTCTTGTACTGAGCCGGCTCGGTGGTATTCGGTCTGAGATGCGTACATGGCCTACCCTCCGTTCTGTGCTTGATTGATCGCCTGCCAAACCTTTGTCGGCGTCAGCGGCATGTCGACGCTGTCTACGCCCAAGGGCCTCAGCGCGTCCATCGCGGCGTTGTACACTGCTGCGGTCGAGCCGATGGTCCCGGCCTCGCCGATGCCCTTCACCCCAAGCGGGTGGTGCGGCGACGCGGTCGTGGTGGACAGGACTTCGATATCGGGGAAGTTGTCTGCCCGTGGCATCGCGTAGTCGAGCAGCGAGCCCGTGAGAAGCTGGCCGTCCTCGTCGTACACCGCGCCTTCCCACAACACCGGCCCGGTGCCCTGCACGACGCCACCATGCACCTGCCCCTCGACGATCATCGGATTGATCTGCACGCCGCAATCGTCCACCGCGACGTACTTCTTCAATTCGATTTGGCCTGTCGTTGCATCAAGCTCCACGACCGCGATGTGCGTCCCGAACGGGTACGTGAAGTTCGGAGGATCGTAGAACGCGCTGGCCTCGAGCCCCGGCTCCATGCCCTCCGGCATGTCCCAAGCCACGTTTGCCATCAGCGCGATATCCTGGATCGTCTTGTGCTCGTCCGGCGAGCCCTTGACGAAGAACTTGCCGTCGTCGTACTCGATGTCGGCGGCGTCCGCTTCCAGCAGGTGGGCCGCCAGCGTCTTGGCCTTGTCCTTGATCTTGCGGCTGGCTATCGCTATCGCCGCGCCCGATACAGCCGTCGTCCGGCTGCCGTACGTCCCCCAGCCCATCGGCGTGTTGTCCGTGTCGCCGTGGATCACGTCCACGTCGTCCACCGGGACGCCGAGTTCCCCAGCGAGAATCTGGGCGAAGGTCGTCTCCTCTCCCTGGCCGTGCGGAGAGGAGCCGATCATCACATGTACCTTGCCTGTCGGGTGGAATCGCACGATTGCGCTCTCCCACAGACCGCCTTGGAAGCCTACCGCTCCCGCGACCTGCGAGGGGCCAAGCCCACATATTTCCACGTAGGAGCAGACTCCTATACCCATGTGCCGGCCTTCCGCTCGCATCGCCGCCTGCTTCTCCCGCAGGGCGGCGTACCCGATGTGATCGACCGCCTTGTCGAGCGTGGCCTCATAGTTGCCGCTGTCGTACACGATGCCGGTCGATACGTCCTGATTCTCCTCGAACGCCTCGATCAGGTTCCGTCGGCGGACCTCCACCGGGTCGAGACCCGTCTCCGCGGCAACCAGGTCCACCAGCCGCTCGATCAATGTCGTCGCCTCCGGCCTTCCGGCCCCGCGATAGGCGTCGACGGGGGTTGCGTTCGTGAACACGCCATATATGTCCCCGTATACGGCCGGGATGTGGTATGCGCCCGAGTACATCAGGCCGTGAAGTATCGTCGGCACTCCCGGCGCCGCCGTCGACAGGTACCCGCCGAGTCCGGCGTATACCGTCGTGCGCAGGCCCAGGATCTCGCCGTCATTCGTGGCGGCCATCTCGATCTCTTCCACGTGATCGCGACCGTGGATCGTCGCCTGGTAGTTCTCGCTTCTCGTCTCCGTCCACTTCACGGGAACGCCGAGCTGCATCGCGCAGAACGACGTGATCGCCTCGTCGGCATAGTAGGCGATCTTGCTCCCGAAACCGCCGCCGACCTCAGGAGCGATCACTCGCACCTTGTGCTCGCCGACTCCGGTGACTACCGAGGAAAGGAATCGCGCGATGTGCGGGTTCTGCGTCGTCGCCCACAGCGTGAGATTGCCGGTTGCCGCCACGTACTGGGCGATTGCCGAGCGTGGCTCCATGGCGTTCGGGATCAGCCTTTGCAGGTTGATGGTGTCCTTCACGACCACGTCCGCCTTCTCGAACGCCTCGTCGATCTCTCCGCCCGCGACCGTCCACTTGAACGCGATGTTGTTCGGCGCGTCGTCGTGGACTTGCGGGGCGCCGTCCATGGTGGACGCCTTCGGGTTGATCGTCGCGTCGAGCGGCTCGTAGTCCACGTCGATGTGTTCGAGCGCGTCCTCGGCCTGATACCGGTTCTCGGCCACTACCACCGCTACGGCGTCGCCCACGTACCGCACCTTGTCCTTAGCGATGGCCGGATGGTCCGGCGTGACGAGGTTGGAGTCGGGGATGAGCCACGCGCAGGGAATTGGGTTCAGATTCCCCTCGGTGTCCGCGCCGGTGTAGACCGCGATAACGCCGGGCTGGCACGCCGCCGCGCTTGTGTCGATACTCGTTATGTTGGCATGAGCGTACGGACTCCGAAGAATCGCCGCATGCACCATGCCCGGTAGCTTGATGTCGTCCGTGTACGAGGCTCGGCCCGTAATGAGCCGGGGGTCCTCACGACGACGAATTCCTGAACCGAATAATCGTGTCGTCATGGTCTAGCCTCCCATCGTTCGTGCGGCGTCTTCGACGGCCAGCACGATGTTTTGATATCCGGTGCATCGACAGATGTTGCCCTCCAGCCCTTCCCGGATTTCTTCTCGCGAAGGGTCGGGGTTCGTTCGCAGCAGCTCGCTCGCCGCCATAATCATCCCCGGAGTGCAGAACCCGCATTGGAGCCCGTGGTTATTCCAGAAGGCCTCCTGAAGCGGATGCAGCTCAACACCGTCGGACAGCCCCTCGACCGTCGTGATACACGAGCCGCTGGCCTGTGCGGTAAGTACCGTACATGACTTGACGCTGACCCCGTCCATCGTGACGGTGCAGGACCCGCACTGACTCGTGTCGCACGCGACCTTGGTGCCCGTGAGCGCGGCGTTCTCGCGAATGAAGTGGACGAGCAACTGCCGTGGCTCCACCTCTTCGCTGTACGTGCGCCCATTGACCGTTATGTCCACTGGGACTTTCACGATTCACCTCCCTCAAAGTGTTCCAAACTATACGGAGCGACCGACCTTTGACCGGAAAAAAACCCCCTTGAGCCGCTCCGCTTCCTCGACTCGCCGCAAGGGTATGCGAATGAAACATACCTGTCAATCGCGCGAAAGCCGAATCCCGTCGCTCAGTGCGGAATCGGCTGTCGCAACGCTCAAAACTGGGCTTGTAACAACTTGAATTGAAGCCCCCAACACTGTCATTCCGAACGCAGCGAAGCGTAGTGAGGAATCTAGAGTCCTTGCCCACGACGAACGGCGCCGCACCTGGAAAGACCCTGGCTCGTCAAGCCCAGCACCCAGAACCCAGCACCTAGAACCTAGTACTCAGTCAACTTGAATATGGCGTACAGACAGATGCCGATTTATCCCCTCTCCCGTCGTGGGAGAGGGCTAGGGTGAGGGTGTTTTGAGTAAACTACCAAAATCATGTGGAACCGGTACTAGTTCCGCCCGCAGTCATTCGTCACGACACCGCGCCGGAATGACGCCGTGACGGTTGGTTCATTCTCAGTAGCATTGACGATAAGGGTTGGTTCGTCCATTCTAATGCCAATGACGGATAACCGAGCTAAACGCAGGATCCGCCCGATGACTAACAAAATCATCAATAGACGCTCCACTGGCCAGGTACTTCTCCTGCTGAAAGTTCCGGCTCTGCTCCTGATAATTCTGCCTCTGGCCGCGGCACTGCTGGCCTGTGCCAGTTATGAAGGGAAGGCGGACAGCGAAGACGTGAAGGCAGACAGTGACGATGGGCTGGCAAGAGTCGGGTTCACCTCTCTGAGCGCCGGATCGGGGCACGTCTGCGCCGTGAATGCGGACGGCTCCATCGTCTGCTGGCCCGATGGCAGGTACACGCCGCTGGAGGGGGAGTTCGTCTCCGTCAGCGCAGGGTGGTTCCACACCTGCGGGGTCAAGGCGGACAGCTTGGTCGTTTGCGGGGGCGGTAATCGGAGGGGTCAGGCTACTCCTCCGAAGGGGGAGTTCGCCTCCGTCAGCGCCGGGGGCTATCACAGTTGAGGGGTGAAGGTGGATGGCTCAGTCGCTTGCTGGGGCTTGGACGATCAGGGCCAGTCCACGCCGCCGGCCGGGGAGTTCGTCTCCGTCAGCGCAGGGGGGTCCCACACCTGTGGAGCCAAGGCGGACCGCTCCGTCGTTTGCTGGCCCGATGATGGCAGGTACACGCCGCCGGAGGGGGAGTTCACCTCCGTCAGCGCAGGGTACGGCCACAGTTGCGGGGTGAAGACGGACGGCTCAGTTGCCTGCTGGGGCTATGGGATGAATGGCCAGACCAGATCGCCGACGGGGGAGTTCGCCGCCGTCAGCGCAGGGGGGATCCACAGTTGCGGGTTGAAGGCGGACGGTTCCGTCATCTGCTGGGGCGGCTATGATGATGAAGGCAACCCCCCGGCCGCGTCGCCGACCGGGAAATTCTCCTCCATCGCCACTGCGTACTACCCCTACCACCCCGTCAGTTGTGGGGTGAAGGTGGATGGCTCAGTCGTCTGCTGGGACGGTTCCTTCTCTCACTGTGAGATGAAGGTGGACGGCTCACTCGACTGCTGAGGCGAATTCGAGGATGGCGAAGCTGTTGGGCGGGGAACAGTCTCCGTAAAGGCCGGGGCGGGAGTCTCGTCTGCGATGGAGTGACTGTGTGGAGGTGTTGCGGGTTATCTCCGCAGGGATTGCAGAAAGCCCCGACTACCTAGTTCCGCCCGCAGTCATTCGCCTCGACGCCGCGTGGGATGCACGTCCGGTTGCGAAGGGATGTCTTACTGGCATCGATGGCCGCCTGCACCTTCGACGCCTCCTCCTCCGAGACCCACGTGTTCCAGACCGCGCCCTGCTCCTTCAGGTACTTGAACGACCCCACCCCTGGCGTCACGCCGACCCGCCCGAATCGCACCGAGCCGGCGATTTTCGAGAAGGCCTCGCCGGGCAACGTCGCGGTTTCCAGAAAACTCACCAGGTCCGGCGCCCGTTCCGACATGGTGGGGTGTACTGCGATGCGGACGGTCTCGATATCCGCGATCGGCTTGCCGCCATCCAACACCGTTCCGCTCTCTACGACGGAGCTCAGCCAAGCGGCCGTGTCCGCGTCTGCGGTATCGACGTGGAGCACGAGGTCCACCTCCCCCTTCTCGATGGCGTCCCGGTAGTCGGCCTGCTCCATCTCGACCAGCTCCACAGTGTAATCGTAGCCCCACACCATGAAGTAGCCGAGGAGGTTGTTGAGCATGGCCGGACCGCCCTCTTTCCAGTTGGCGATCTTGATGATGTCCTTGCCCACCACGTCGAGCGCCGTCTGCGCGTCGCTCGTGCGTCGACCGTCGATCTCGACCGCCTCCTCCGGGAGCCTGGTCGCCGTTGGTGTCGGCACAGGTGTAGGAGTGCCGAATTCCTCGGACGAAATCAGAGGAGTGTCTCGCCCCGGAGCGCAGGCGAAAACGGCCAGTGCAAGCAGCGCAGCCAGCGCTGCCGCCCCTAGCGTCCGTTTGGAGAGCCGGCAAAGCATACCTTCACGCCTCCGCGATTGCCCGGTCTCGTGGCGACGGTAGTGTATCAAACAAAGTCCGCGAAGGTCTTGCCCTTCAGATAGTCCGGGAAGGAGTAGACGCCCGTAATCTGCGTCCAACATGCTTCGGGATAGTTTCCGAGCACGTCAGGGCACGAAAGGCCGATGCGCAGGTAAAGCCTTCGAGCGAAATTGATCGCCCGCGTAACGGCTAGCTTAGCGTCCCGAACGTCTCCTCCCAACTCAATCCGCTTCTCCATAGCGGCGCGAAAGGCCAAGTCATTGATCGGATATCGCTCGTATGTCTTGCCCGTTGAATCGGTGAAGTTCATCCGAAACTGCCGACGGCCCTGTGACTCATCCACCAAGACCTCATGTGCTGCAACATCCGCTATAGTGCCCAGCGACTTTGTGAAGGAGTCCGGCGGTACGCGCCTTCCGTCCTCGAGAAGTCCGTCGAACATCGTTTCGATTCCCGGTGAGGCCGTTCGTCTCAGAAGAGTCTCCCACTCGTAGTCAGTGCACACCCCCCGATACGTGATCGACTCTGGCGAGAACGTGTAGTCTTCGATGTGGGGGCTTCGGATCTCGGTAGCGGATAGATCGAATTCAACCCTTGCGCGTGGATAGACGAGAAGAAGGCTGTCCCGAAAAAGGTGATGCTGCCGTACGCCGTCCTCGATTATCGGGCGGACACACTCGCCATCCTCGCCGACTCCGGCGATGCAGACCATGTCGGCCCACATGTAGGTCAGATCGGTGATGACCAGCGTCCTCCGCACCGCACGCTCCTACAAGTGCACTATCTCCGCATCGCTGTAGCGGGTGCTCTTCATGAACTCGGCAGCTAATCTGCGATGGCACTGGTCAGCCGTCCGTTCGCTGCATAGAAGCACTGCACCTCCTCGGAACAGTCCTTCATCAAGTTCTTCGGCCACATTCCGTTGTCGAATAAGTTCGAGATAAGATGCCTCGTAGGTAGGCCAGTCGTTGTCGTTACGATACTGCTTCAGCATCTCGTCTTGGGGTGCCATGAGAGGGGCTTCAACGTATGTCAGGTCTGTCAGACGCCGCGTGAAATACTCGATACTGCCCTTCTTGGTAAACCCTGCAAGCTGTGACGTGTTGTTCAGGCGGGTATCCAGAAGGTAGGCCGCACCCGAGGACTGCAGCTTTCCGAAGAACTCCTGCGCCGTCTTCCCGGTGAATCCAATGGTAAAAATCTTCATGAGCTTTCTTTGAATCGTCCGTGGCTTTCTATAGCGGCATTATCGTCTGCGACTGCCTCGCAAATGCCTTGTTGTTCGATAGCGCATCGGAGTGCTGGACCGATCCATCTCCCCGGATATGCATCAGCCCTACTCCGCGCTGGAGCATCGCAGGCTCGATCAGCAGGTGCCGGTGGCATTTCGACGGGTCCTCCTCCGAGCACATCAGGACGACCGTCTGTCGCTCCGCAAGCTCGAGAACGGCGTCGATACCTGCCTGAAAGCTCTCTAGCGACCGCATCTTCCGGTAGTCCGGCTTACCGTCCTGCCCGTAGAGGTTGTCGTCGGAAGGCTTGCCGCCCAGGGCATCGCCCAGGAAGACATATGACATCTCCTCACGCTCCAAGAGCGCCGGCATCGTGCGCTTGTTGGCGAACGCCGCTCGCCTGCTGACGGGTGCGCTTCTCGTATCCACGACCACACCGACCCCGTGCAGAGTCAGCAGACCCAGAAAGGTCTCCCAATCGTGGATGCTATGGCCGATGGTATATATGGTGTTCAACGAGACGTGCCCTTTCGAGAGCGCGGCAGTCGGTTGGCGTAGCCCCCTCACACGACCCAGATATCCCGGCTCACCAGATCGTCCGAAGAGAGCACCTCGTGGCCCGTCTCCGTGACGAGCACCTGGTCCTCGCAGCCGTACTTGTTCGGGACGGTCCAGACAGGAAAGCCGCCGTCGTGGAAGAAGAACGGCTCGACGCAGATTACCTGATTGGGCTGGAGCACTGCGGCGTTGTCCTTGGCGATGCCCGGCATCTCGTGGAGGTCGAGCCCGATGTTGTGGCCGATGCTCGTCCACCGGAACGACTGCGCCTTCTCGACGAACTCCGGGTATCCTGCGTCGCGGATGGCACGCTGTGACGCCTCGTACACCTCACCGTAGGTCACGCCCGGCCTGACAGCATCGATGGAGGCCTGCTCCGCCGCCCGAGCGATGTCGTAGAATCGGCGCTGGTCCTCCGTCGGCTCGCCCAAGCTGGCGAAGCGCTTGATGTCGGTGTAGTACCCGTCATACGTGCATCCGCCGTCGAACTGGACCAGGCTTCCGGGGTTGATCTTCATCTCGCGGCGTGGCGTCGCGTCGGCCCACAGCGCTCGGTCAGGCCCCGCGTACAGCGACGTGAACTTGATCTCACTGCCGCCCTCCTCGAACATCTTGGCGCACATCACGTTCACGAGGTCTCGCTCCGACATGCCCTCTCGGAGCGCCTCGAACCCCGCCTCGATGCCGAGGCACGATATCCTGACCGACTCGCGTAGCCGCCACACCTCCTCGTCCGACTTGATCGACCGCACCGGCCACACGACCGGCCCGCAGTCGCGCCACGTCACGTCCGGGAGGGCGTCCCGCAGGCCGTCGAGCACCTCGACGGAGAGGCCGAGCCTGAAATGGGCGCTCATCTCCGTCGCAATCGTCGCCTTTTCGAGTCCCAGCCTCCGCAGCCACTCGGCGAACGACTCGATCAGCGAGTCTCCCACCCTTCCCATGTAGAAGCCCGGCGGGAAGTCCCAGCGGACGACCGTGTCGATCCAACTCGCCTGCGTCTGGATCTGGCCGCCGTTCGGCACGAACAGCGCCAACGGCAGGGTGTCATCACGCGGGATGAAGACTGTGTAGAAGTAGGCATGGATCACCCATGCCACGTCTTGCATGGCCGTGGCGTACCGGACGTTCGTCTCCTGCGTCAGGTACAGCCCGTCCACGCCCTCGCGGTCCATCTCCTCCCGGAGCCGCGCGAGCCGTCGCTCGTGCTCCTCCAACGTGCAGTCGGCGAAGAGGCCCTTGTTCTGCTGTTCCGTGATCTTGAGCTGCATGACGCGCCCCTTTACGAAAAACCCTACGGCGTGAACGGGATCGACGCCCCCGCGTACGACTCGTCGTCGCGGAGCGCGTTCCGGTGCGGCAGGTACTCCACCACGATGTCGATATCGTGGATGCTGACGGGATCGACCAGCTGCTCGTCCTTCGTGATGAGATCGACGCGCACGGTGTTCGTTCCCTTGACGGGCAGCGAGACGTTTCTCAGGTCGATGTGCAGGCGATAGCCCCGTACGCCCGCGCTCGGACGCATCTGAAACACCCAGTCCGCCCTGCGTATCTTGCTCTCCGGCACCTCCTCGCCGTTCCAATGGACCCGGTACTCGTCGTGGTGCACCAGCTCATGGAGCATGATGCGAAGCTCGCACCGCCACAGCTCGCCCGCCTCCGCCTTCGCGCCGATATCGTCGGACACGTCGATCGAGATGTCGGGGCCACGCTCGCCAGCCGTGAGCTCGTGGGGGAGCTGGTCCGTGAGTCCGAACGATATGGCGTCGCGGCGGTCGAAGCCGGGTCCGACGTAGAACGTCTTGTCCTTGTGGGCCAGGACATCGGGGAATGCAGCAAGCCTCATACGGTCGGTGTCCTCGGTGTTGTACGGGTACCTGTGCGGGGACGGGTAGTACCGGTGATACATGACGCCCTTCACACCCGCGTCATAGGCGTTGACGGTCGCGGCCCTATGCGTCAGCCGCGTCTGGTCGGTGCCTACGGAGTCCATGCCCGCGAGCACGGCCACCCCATTCCTTTCGGCGACCTCGGCCAGCTCGCGCAGGCGGGACGTTTCGCTGGAGAAGTCCCCGTCGACAGGCATGGCGACAATCGTGTCCACCAGTCCCTCGCCTACCCACGTCTCAATGTCGTGCCCTATCTTCTTGTTGCCGTCCACGGTGGCGGCCATGCGAACGACCACGCGCTTGCTGCGCCCCTGCGCCTTCGCCGCCGCGTCTGCCGCTCGGCGGACATCCCGCATCCACTCGGTTATCGTCTCTGTGTGCTCCTCCACCTCGCGGCGGGCGATCAGCGGCGAATATGTGTTGAAATTCAGCTCGATGCCGTCCGTCGGATAGTCGGTCACCAGCTCGCGAACGATTGCCAGCCGGTTCTCGCGAATCTCCGGCACCGCGTACGACATCCGGTTCGGGTTGTCGTGAACGGCCTCGGGGTAATCCGGCTCCTCGCCCACGGTCCACTCCGGGTGGAGGGTGTTGTACGTGGCGACGCGCCCATTCGTGACGCGGCTCGGGGGCGTGTAGGCCATGTTCAAGAGCAGGTGCGCCAGGAAATTGAACCCGCGCTCGTGTGCGTGATCGCAGACGACCTGCAGCGGGTCGTGCCCGCTATCGATCATCATCCGGACGTTGAACGCCGCCTTGTACCACACCTCGTGATTGATGAGGTCGTAGTTGTCGCCCCAGATCTCCCCGACCTTCGTGTCGTACAGCAGGACCGCGCAGTCCCCCACGACGTAGCTGATCGTGTCGAACCCGAGGTCGAGCACCTCGTCGATGGGCTCGACGTACTGCCGTATCACCATCGGCGGCTCGTACAGGTATACGCTCGAATGCCGCCCGTCCGTCTCGAATATGATCTCGTGCTTCTTGGACATTTCTTCTCCTTACTGTTTTGTCGTCGGTGAGACTGCCGCATCGCGCGCATGGCGCGGGGTTCATTCGTCGCTGAGGGAGAGATGCAGAGTGGGAGCGCTAACCGGTTATGTCGCTGATGCTCGTTTGGCGGCCATCGCTGCGTCGTCGCGGCGAGCGTCGATACGTCGCTTCAGGCGCGAAGCGCGGGTACTGGGCCTCCTGGCCGCCTAGGAGCTCTTCAATGGTGATAATCTGCATACGGGGGAACTGATGCTCGGGGTAGAGTTGCGGTTCATAGACTCCCGCTGAGACCGCCTCGCGGAGCATCGGGCCTGTCAGGTCCTTCAGGGTGATGAACACACCGATAGGAGCGTTTTCTCTTTCAAGCACGCCTTTCAAGTCCCTGATCTGGGACACGCCTACGTTGCCGCTCTTGACCTGCACGATTACCCGCTTGGCCTTTCGGCTGTCGTCGAAGAAATTGATGTAACCGTCTATGCCCGAGTCGGCCCCCTTACGCTTGTCCTGGGCTGGTCTCGCATCCACGAGTCCCAGCGCCCACCATTCGAACTGGTAACGATCTTCAAGCGCAAGGGCAGCAGCGCTTGCCACGTCTTCGGGTTCTCCCATCACGTCGTAAGGCTGCAGGTTGTCGCCGAAGGCGTCACGCAGCCGGTGGCGTATCAAGCTTACGGCAAGATGAGTGATATCAATGCCAATCCACCTGCGGTTGAGGCGTTCGGCGGCTGCGACCGCGGTGCCGCACCCGCAGAAGGGGTCAAGCACCACGTCACCCTCTTTACTCCCCGAACTAATGAGATGCTCCAAGAGCGATTCGGGCTTCTGTGTGGGATAGCCGAGCCGTTCCTTTGCCGAAGGCGCGATCGGCTGTATGTGGGTTAAGACGTCATCCGGGTGTTTGCCCATTGGATTGAGCTGCTGCCGTCCATAGTCGCGATCACCACGAACATTTCCTATGTAATGGTCGAACCGTTCTACCGTCGCCTCTGCATAAGGCTGTCGGATAGGATCGGGGTTGAAGTAGTGACGTTCGGTCTCCTTTGCATACCACAAGATGACGTCGTGACGTCTTGCGCGAGATCCCTTTGGAATTCCTGCCCCACGGTAGTACCAAATGATCTCGTTCAGGATATTCTTGGCTCCGAAGGTCGCGTCCATCAGCAGCTTTAGGTAGTGGCTCGCAGTCGGATCGCAATGCAGGTAGATACTGCCCGTAGGCTTGAGGACGCGGCGCAACTCGATCATCCTCTGCGCCATCATCACCAGGTAGGCCATCATGTCGTTCCGCCCTAGAAACTCGAACATGGCCTGGACCATTCTGCTCAGCGGCTGCGGTCCTGCCCTGACTACTTCCCCATATGCGGTCTCCGACTCCCATCCCCAGCGCCACGTGTCCTCAAAGGCGGTTATCTGCGCTGCCGACCGCTCGCCGGACTGCTCCTCGCCGGACTGCTCTTTGAACAGGACGTTGTAGGAGGCATTGGAGTTGAAGGGCGGATCGAGGTAGATGAGGTCCACCGACTCGTCGGCAAGATAGTCCCGCAGTACTGGGAGGTTGTCACCATAGTAGAGCGTGTTCGGCATGGCAGGTCGAATTATACAGCAAGCGTGACTGTGCCGAGGCCCGCCGTCATTAACGCAGAAGGGACGCTACAGCAGCGCCCGCACTGCCGCCGTCTGCTCCTTGATCGCGTTCCGCATGAACATCCAGTCGAGGCCCACCGTGACAAGCTGGATGCCCTGCTCGATGCGCTCCAGCACCTCTTCCGGTGTGCTGTCCACCGCCATGGCGACCGGAAGTCCCTTGTCCCTGCCCGTGTCCACGACCTTCTGGATGGCCCTCACGATGGTTGGGTGATCGAACTGGAAGGGCAGGCCGTAGGAGTAGCTCAGGTCGCCCGGTCCGATGAAGAGCGCGTCTATGCCGGGCACCCCGGCGATCTCCTCGACACACTCCACGGCGTTCTTGTGCTCGATCTGCACCATCACGAACACGTCATCGTCGGCGCTCGCCTTGTACTCCTCCGTCATCGTGTAGTGCCGACTGACGCGACGCGGCGCGCTGCCGCGAATGCCCATCGGCGGGTACCGGCAGGCCTCCGCGACCCGCCGCGCGTCCTCCGGCGAGTTGACGAACGGCACCACGAATCCGCTTACCCCAAGGTCGAGCGCCGCCATCAGGAACTTCTGGTCGTGCGACGGAGGACGAACGAAGATCGGCACGTCCGACCACTTCCAGCCCAACATCACCATCTTGAGGTCTTCCCAGCCAGCGCCGCCGTGCTCCATGTCGAGCAGTATCCAGTCCAAATCGCAGTCCGCGGCGATGGCCTCCACCGCCAGGGGATCGGTTATCCCCAGCCACATGCCGAGCCCCTCCTTCCCCTCCTTCAAACGCCGCCTCAATGGACGGATATTCAGCAGGTCGGTCGACTCGGTCATCGGCTACTCCTTACGGGTCCGGCAATAGGTGCAACATAGTACCAGCGAACCCGGAAGGAATAAAGGACCGAAGGATGCGGTTGCAGGGCAGGGGGAGTCAGGCGGAGTGGGAAGGAGTGTGCTTCGTCAGTCCCTGTGCGTGCATAGGGATATGGCCTGTGATTGCGGATCGGATGATCATGCGGCGCCCGCTCCTACACGTCCACGAATGCCAGCATCGTCGCTTGTGGGTCTTTCCCAACCTCTCATAACGCGACCACCCCACTTGTTCTATGGTCGTCCTCCCATCTTCCCAAACGAAATTGATTTTCCGCAGCCTGCTAGGGTGTCCCTAGCCTACTTCATTCGTAACCTGCATGACGACCTCGTTCACGGCCTTCAAGCAGGACGAGAGCGCCAATGTGACTTGAGGATTCTGGATTCCTGCCTGCTCCATTCGTGATCCATAGCCTGGGCTGGCTACCTGAAACTCTCTATCTCTGAAACTCACGGCAGTTACAACGTCTACTTCAACGCGATCCTCGTATTCTGTGCCTTTCAAAAAAGCCAATAAAGCTGATCCACTGGTCAATCCATATGTCAGGTCGGTGGGAACACTGTAATCCTTGAGATGTGCATTCGTCAGGGAGTGCAGGTTTATTACATTCAGATAGCGATGTTTATCTATGTTGCAAATTAGCTGGAGCATCCAAAGATGCTGGCCGACTGACCGATTCTTGTGGTACGGCTGAACACGCTCAATCAGTGAAGCATGCTGCTTTACGATACTTACGTTCGCACCTAAAGATGGGGAACTCGTTCTGGGTGGTTGGCCTCTCGTGATTGTCCCAGACGAGCTGCCATACCAAATGATCAAGGGCAGACCGGAGGTTATAGGCAATCTCGCCAACCCTAATCGAGTAGTCGACAAGCAGTTCGGGGGGATTAGAATCAAGGACTACTGCGGATCCTCGTCTTATCTCAAGAATGTGCCTTTCCTTTTCACTCTCGCAGAATTCCTCAATGTCACATTTAAGGCTCCGCAGACTGTTACGTGCGCGCCTGATCTTGGCATGCACTCCTTCTAGGTCTAGCAATCTTGAGTTCCTCCGAGACGGAATCGCCTACCACAGGTCGTACTAACAACTCGCAGCTCATCCGACACTAGGCTAAACGGTAGCATCAAATTCAGGTCCTGTGAAACTTCCCAACACGCCGCTCGTGCGAATTAGGTGGGGAGTCTGTGTGGTGTAACTACCTGCATTCTTCTTGGAGAAGAGTGCAGTTGAGACTTGCGGGGTGTGCGTAAGGAATTGGGCTGTGTTACCGTTCGCCCCATCTACGTGACGCTTTCTTTACCACCCACATTCCCATGACGCAACCCGCCCCCGTAGTCGAAACCCGTGACCTCACGTTCAGCTACGGCGCAGACCGGGTACTGAACGGCCTCTCGCTTTCCGTGTCGGAAGGGGAGATCTTCGGGGTGCTCGGGGCCAACGGCTCCGGCAAGACGACCCTCATGAGGCTGATGGTCGGCCTGCTCCATAATGACGGCGGTTCAGTCTCCATCCACGGCGAGTCCCCGTCGCCCCGTCAGGCGTCCCAGGTCGGCTACATGCCCCAGGTCAGCGCACTCTATCTGGAGCTGTCAGTCAGAGAAAACGTCGATTTTTTCGCGAGGATGTACGGCATGTCCGACCGCCGGTCACGCGCCCGATCGGTCGAAGAGGCCATCGACATGGTGGACCTGGGCCCACGAAGCTCCGACCCGATTCTCAAACTCAGTGGAGGCATGAGACAGCGGGTCAGCCTTGCAATCGCACTCGTCCACCGTCCCGGTCTGTTGATTCTCGACGAGCCCACGGTCGGACTCGACCCCGATGTCCGGGCAGTCTTCTGGGAACGATTCAGGCGGATGGCCGAGTCGGGCGCGACCATCATGATTTCGAGTCACACGATGGATGACGCCGCCCACTGCGACCGCCTCGCCTTCCTCAGAGACGGGAGAGTGATCGCCCTCGATACTCCCTCTGCCCTCCGCGCGGCGACCGGACAACCCGACGCCACCCTCGAGGACGCGTTCATGCACTTTCTCCGCGGGTCGAACGACTGATGTCAACCGACAGAGTACTCGCCATCACCGAGCGGATCATCCGTCAGATACTGCGTGACAGACGCTCCATCGGGCTTCTCATCGTGGGCCCGCTCATAGTCATGTCGCTCGTCGGCTTCAGCCTGTACGAGCAGCGAGCCGTGCTCGACCGTGTCGCTCCCGGCCTGCTCGCGGTATTCGTGATGTTCTTCACCTTCATCCTGACCGGCGTCGGATTCCTGCGGGAGCGCGCGCAGGGAACGCTCGAACGCCTCCAGACCACGCTCGTGGGCAGCTTCGACATCATGCTCGGCTACATGATCGGCTTCCTCATCTTCGCCATCGTGCAGACGGTTGTCATCCTTGTATTCACCATCTTCGCCCTCCGCATCGAATACGTCGGGACCCTCTGGGAGATCGGAGCGATACTCTTCCTGGTGGTCACCGTCGCCGTCAGCCTGGGCATATTCATATCCAGCTTTGCCAACAACGAGTTCCAGGTAGTCCAGTTCATCCCCATCGTTCTCGCGCCGCAGATATTCCTGTCCGGAGTGATAATTCCCGTCGAGCAGATGCCCGAGCTCTTCGAGTGGCTCTCGGTCGTGCTTCCTCTCACATACGCCGTCGATGCCCTTCGCGAAATCATGCTGCGCGGCACCGACCTGACAGCGCTGTGGTCCAACCTGGCCGCCCTCGCCGTGTACTCAGTAGCGCTCCTGGCCGCCGCCGTAGCCACACTGAGGCGCTAGGGTTCAACAACCTTTGTATTGAAGGGATGTTGGTAGTGGCGGGTTTCAAACCCGCCACTCATTACCGACACCACCCCACACCGTCATTCCTGCGAAGGCAGGAATCCAGAGGGCTGGGGGGCTGACAGGGGTAAGCAAAACGGAATTGCAACTACGATCCGGCCCCGTCTCCCTGTCATTCCGAGCATAGCGAGGAATCTAAAATCCCTAACCGCAAGACTGGACAGCCAGTGTCGTGCTTCTATCGTGACCAAGAGCGAAAACAGCGTAAGAACTCCCTATGTCAGATTTACGTTAGGACAGACACTTTGGATTCTTCGACTCCGCTCCGCTCCGCTCAGAATGACAATGATGGGGTTGCTTTCAGTGGAGCGATGGCCCCTGTCAGCCCGTCGTTGGAGAGAGCCTGCCCCGCACTCCGATACGGGGGCTGGGGTGAGGGCGAAAAGCCTTGTCGTCCCGCACCCCCGTTCATGCTGAGCCTGCCAAACTCCCATCCCCCATTTGACGGACGCGAACATATAATCTATCATAATCCCACGTCACCCGCGATGGAGATGTCGCAGGCACTGCAAATTGTCAGAGAATGTCAGGTTAGAGGCCTCTCCCCCAAAGTCCCCTCTCCCGTCGTGGGAGAGAGCCTGCCCCGTACTCGATACGGGGGCTAGGGTGAGGGCCGCTCCCGCAACCCACCCGACACGGGTATACTGTCCCCACAGCGAGTGCCTCTAGCCACCATGACTAACACCCTCTACTACGGCGACAACCTCGAAATCCTCCGCCAACACGTTCCTGACGAGTCGGTCGACCTCATATACCTCGACCCGCCCTTCAACTCCAACGCCTCCTACAACGTCCTCTTCAAGGAGCAGAGCGGCGAGGAGTCCCCCGCGCAGATCAAAGCCTTCACCGACACGTGGGAGTGGACCCAGGAGTCCGAGCGCGTCTTCGAGCAAGAGATCATCATGAACCCGACGACTCCGCCCAACGTCAAGGACATGATCACCGCCTTCCGCGAGTTCATCGGCAGAAACGCCATGATGGCCTACCTCGTCATGATGACCCCACGCCTCGTCGAGCTCCGCCGTGTCCTCAAACCCACCGGCTCAATCTACCTCCACTGCGACCCGAATGCGAGCCATTACTTGAAGCTACTGATGGACGCGGTCTTCGGCTCAGCAAACTTCCGAAGTGAGATTGTCTGGCGGCGTGCCAATGCAAAGGGCCAGGCATTCAAAGGATATCCCCATAATCACGACACTCTTCTGTACTACTCTCGGACTGATACATTCCAATGGAATCGTCCGTTCCGTCCTCACGATCCTGCATATGTGGAGCAGTTCTATCGTTTCACGGAATCGGAGACAGGACGCCGCTATAGATTGGGCGATCTTACGAACCCGAACCCGAATCGTCCCAACCTGACCTACGAGTGGAATGGTCATATGCGAGTTTGGCGATGGACGAAGGAACGGATGCAGGAAGCGCATGACAACGGTCTTATTCATTATTCCTCCACTGGCCTTGCAAACCAGAAGCGATACCTTGACGAAATGCAGGGCAATCCCGTCGATACGATTTGGGAGGATGTTAGACCAGTACAGGCTCAAGCAAAAGAACGCCTCGGCTACCCGACCCAGAAGCCTCAAGCCCTCCTCGAACGCATCATCGAGGCGTCCTCCAACGAGGGCGACGTGGTGCTCGATCCGTTCTGCGGGTGCGGCACGGCCGTCGCCGCAGCCGAGAAGCTGAAACGCCGGTGGATGGGCATTGACGTCACCCACCTCGCCGTAGCCCTCATGAAGAACCGCCTCAAGACCGCCTACAACATCGTCCCCGGCGTGGACTACGACGTCGTCGGCGAACCTGCTGACGTCGGAAGCGCTCGCGCACTCGCCGAGCAGGACCGCTACCAGTTCCAGTTCTGGGCCATGTCCCTGCTCGAGGCCTTCCCCCGCGAGCAGAGCAAGCGCGGGGCCGACAGGGGCATCGACGGCGTGATCCACTTCATCGACGGCCCCCGCCGCTCCGCGCACAAGGCCGTCGTACAGGTCAAGAGCGGCAAGGTCTCATCCCCCCTCATCCGCGACCTGAAGGGCACCGTCGAGCGCGAAAAGGCCGCCCTCGGACTCTTCATCACCCTCGAAGACCCCACCCGCGACATGCGTACCGAGGCCGTAAGCGCGGGCTTCTACCACTCCGATGTCTGGCAGACCGACTACCCCAAGATCCAGATACGCACCATCCAAGACCTGCTCAGCGGCAACACCTTCGAACTCCCCCCGCACCCGTCCATGTACCAGGCCGCCCAGCGAGTCCGCCGCCCCGAGGGCAAACAGTCCTCCCTCGACCAAGCGGGGTAATCAACGGCCTCTTCCGCTACATAAAAATCTCTCCCCCGGCGGAGACTGGCAGGGGCAGTTCACCTATACCTCAAGGACACGCACTTCTACCTTAGGGCACAGGAGACATTCGCGTTCTTCTACATCCTTGCCCGTATTCGTCCACTCTGTATATTCACAGTGAGGAGCGAATCCGTTGTCCCGAAACTTCTCAAGAATGTAGAGCAACGCGTGTTGCCGGGTATCAAAGTAGTACCTATTGAACTCTTCCTTTTCTCCTTGCTCGTTTGTCGTCCAGCCAGTAGCTACCCAGTACAGTTTTGGGTTGTAAGGATTCAGCCAGACGGTTGCCACATAGCTTTCTTGCTCGTCACCGCTTTCCATGCGGTAGGAAGGGGATTCCGCGTCTTCTATGCTGATGTACGGACCGTACTCTTCCAAGCGGTGAGATTCCAGCATGACGTTTAGCTCGACTTCAGGAGACTTGGCCCTGGCGTTGGCTTCGTGTTCGTCCATTGGTGTTCTGTCTGGATAATTTGGCACCTTCACTCCTCCAGTGGTTTCCGGCTGAGCGAGTTGGAAACCGATGTTGGGTCTCTCCTAGCAGGGCCGCTCCAAGCACCGCGCGCAAGAACAGTAGAACAGTGGATGGAGGCCGTCAAGCAGTACGTTGGTTGACGGGGGATCCGCCCGCTTTCACGTTCCCATCCACAACTCAAAGATGGTTCTGCCTACCGTCAACTTAGGCCGACTAAACAAGACTCCCACCTGACTCCCTCCGCGCCCTCTGCGGTGAATCGAATCACACCCGAAACGCCTCCGGCGCGGGCTTGATGGGCCGGAGCAGCCAGTAAGGGCGGCGCGTGCCGTCGGGGCCGGGGGCCGGACGGCAGAGCTTGAGCCAGCGCTTGTAGACCTGGTGCGCCTTCTCCGAGTCGACCTTCACATCGCCATACTTGTCGTCGGGGCCCGCCTTGGTGACGCGCACCTTCTGGTGCCAGCAGTGCTGACCGCTGATCGGGTCGGGCTGCACCGGCATGATGAGGTTCTGGTGCACCCCGCCGTCCGACCACCACAGCCGCTCCGAGTCGGGGTCGGACGACTTCCACGTGGTGACGCCTTGTTTCTGCCGCATGTTCCACTCGTCGCCGTCCTTGGATAGGTCGACGACGGCGGAGTTCCACCGGTCGCTCCCGTGCTCCTCGAACCGCCGCCACCGGCCCATATGATGCGAGCACGCGACGACGCCGGGCCTGATCGACTCGGTCACCCACACGCGGTCGACGAACGACCCGATCTCCGTCTCCACCTTCACGAGGTCGCCCGTCTCCACGCCCATGCGTCGCGCGTCGATGGGGTTGACCCACACGGGGTTGGTATGAGCGATCTCGTACAGCCACTTCGCCCCGTTGGTTCGGCTGTGGATGAGGTTCGGCAGCCGGAACGTCGGCAGAAGGTCGTACTCGTTCGCGTCTTGGTCGAGCTTCGAGGGATGCACCTGGCTGACGATGTGCCCCATGCGTTCGCGCTCAGCCTCGTTGCGCGGGTAGCGCGGCACCGCGTACTGCGGCCATCCCCACTCCTTGAGCGTCGGCGAGTAGAACTCCAGCCGGGCGGACGGCGTCGGAAACCCCATCAGCCGCCTCCCGTCCATCTCGATGCCGATGCGGATCTTCCCGCTCTCATCCCGGAAAGGCCCCGGGTAGGGCCGGTTGTTCGCGTCCCCGCCAGGCTGCGCGCACCAGATCAGGCCGGTGTCCTCGTCGATAATCATCGGGTCGTTCAGGATGCTCTCGTCGACCGGGCACTCGTGCTCGTCGTACACGTCGGTCGTCACCTCGAACGCGGCGTACTTCCGCATGTACTCGAACGGCGTCAGGCCCTCGTCCGCCGCCTTCTCCGGCAGACCCGGAACGCCGTTCTCGAAGATGTAGCGGTAGTAGTCGTTGACGGTGATCTTCTCGCCTGGACGGAACGGGGACTCGAAGTGCTGTCTGATGCCCATCGAGCCGTCCGGGTCGATCCGCCACGACAGATCGATCCAGAACTCGTTCTCCTCCCACACGTCGCCGGGGTTGGCGTCACGGGTGTCGGCCACGTCGTGTCCCAGCTTCTCCTTGAGCGCGCGGATGACGGGCTGCCGCCAACCGATCCATTGCGAGGCGTGCGTCTCCAGCGAGTGGAGGTCGTGCCGCTCCGGCCCCAGTCCGGTCGGCAGCACATAGTCGGCCCACTGCGCCGTCTCGCTCCACACCGGCGTCAGGGCTACGTGCAGGCCGATGCGGTCGTCCTCCAACATCTCCACCCACGCCGTGCCGTCCGGGTTCGTCCACACCGGGTTGTACACGCGGGTGAAGTACACGTCGATGCTCTTCCCCTTCTCCTTGAGGATGTGCGGCAGCAGGAAGCTCATCTCGAAGTGGGCCAGCGGGAACTCCAGCGGCCAGTGGTTCTCGTTCCACGACTTGATGGGCCTCGGTATCGTGTGCGGCTTGGGGACGAACTTCGTCCACCCGTTCGGGATGGTCCCGCCCTTCGTGGCCACCGAGCCTGTCAGCACGTTCAGGAAGAACAGGCACCGCGTGATCATCCACCCACCGAGGTGCCCTGCAGCGGCGTTGCGCCAGATGTGAGAAGCGAACGCCGTCCCCGCGAGGGCAATCTCGTCGGCGACCGCGACTATGGCCTCCGCGGGCACGCCCGACTCCTCCTCCGCCCACTCAGGCGTGTACTGCCAGTACATCTGCTTGAGCAGCTCCACGAAGTCTTCGAACGACTCGCCCTTCGGGACGGCCTCGATCGCGCCGTCCTCTTTCAGAAAGTCGAGGTAGGCCCAGTCCTCCATGAGGTCCTGCCAGTTGACCCACCGCCGCACGAACTCGTAGTCGAACAGGTCGTTTTGGATCAGGTGGTTCGCCATGGCGAGCAGCATGGCCGCCTCGGTGCCGGGACTCGGCGAGAGCCAGATATCCGCCTGCGACGCCGTGTTCGACAGCCGCGTATCCACCACCGCGACCTTGGTGCCTCGTAGCTTGGCGTCGATGATCCTCTGTGCGTGCGGGTTGAAGTAGTGGCCCGATTCCAGATGCGACGACATGAGCAGGATGAACTTCGCGTGCTCGTAGTCGGGATTCGGGCGGTCCATGCCCATCCAGAAGGAGTATCCCGCGCGTGCCGCCGACGAGCATACGTTGGTGTGCGAGTTGTGGCCGTCCACGCCCCATGCCGCGATGACCCGCTCGGTGTACCCGTCCTCGCCGGGACGCCCCACGTGGTAGACGACTCCATCTCGCCTGTCCTCCTTGATGGCAGCGCGGATACGCCCGGCGATGTCGTCCAGCGCCTCGTCCCACGTCACCTCTTCCCATTGGCCGTCGCCCCGGTCGCCCACGCGCTTGAGCGGCTTCAGGATGCGGTCGGGGTTGTTGACCTGGTTGAGGGTGGCGGGACCCTTCGGGCAGTTGCGCCCACGACTGCCGGGGTGCAGCGGGTGACCCTCGATCTTGTGGATGTCGAGGCTCTCCTTGTCGACGTAGGCAAGCAGTCCGCACGCCGCCTCGCAGTTGAAGCATACCGTCGGCACGAGTGCGTAGTGGCGCTCCTCGCTGTCCGGCAGGTCGTTTGGGCCGTAGTCCACCCAGTCGTCCCACTCATCGGGAGGCGGGAAGCTCGCCAAGCCCCCGCCCGCTGGCGTGTGCAGGTGTTCGAGGGGTATGTTGTTCGTTGTCGTCATGCCCTCTAGTACTCAGTCAACTTGAATATAACGTACAGGCAGATGCCGATTTATCCCCTCTCCCGTCGTGGGAGAGGGCTAGGGTGAGGGTGCTTTGAGTAAGCTGCCAAAATCATATGGAATCGGTACTAGCTCTGCGGTACCGATTGCCCCGCCTGAACGTATGCGTGCTCGTACAGCGCGAGTCCGGCTAGGGCCATGACGGACGCAGCCACCAGATCGATGTCTGTTGAGGAGAACATGAAGATGGGTGCTTTCGAGAACTGCGCAAACATGATCGTGGTCGGCAGCGACGCTAAATGCCAAGCGTCTCGTGCGAGGATCGCGACCGGAACGGCGACCCCGATCAAGAAGCTGCTCCAGAAGTGGACTCGATACGGTCCAAGCACCATGTTGCGCGTCGCCTGTGAGGTGCCTATGCGACTTCTTGCCACGTGCCCGAGTATGAACGCCCCGTGCAAAGCCAGCGTAATGAGGACACCCCAGTAGAACATCGCTGGGTTCAAGTTAAATCCGCCATAGGATGCAATCAGACTCAACAATGCAATCCCCGCCAGCGCCGTGCGAATGAAGAAGTGGGCAGGCAGTCCCGGGTCCTGCCACAGGTCGCGTCCTTTCGCCTGGCCGAACAGGAACGCCGTGTACACGCCCGTCGCAAGGGCGAGGAGTACACCGACAACTCGAACGGTGGTGATGAGTACTCCGCTTGCGTCCATAAGTAAAGCTACTGAGTACACAACCAGAAACGCGCCGAACGTCGTGATAATGTACGCCCCGCGCGTCACCCACGACCTCCACTGTGGTTTGAGTAGCGTGTACACGAACCGTTCCGGATGGTGAAGGTCGAGCACCAGCAGCCCCGCCGTGACCGCAAGCAGGAGGGCGGCGGTAGCGACAGCCGTCAGCTCCACGCTGATTCCTAGCCCCCCGAACCTTAGGTCGTAGTTGAGAAGTCCTAACGCCGCAACGACCATGACCAGTCCCGCCGAGATCGACTTCGTCCACGTGTACGCCGAGACGATCCAGTTCCACGGCGCGCGATGAGGGTTGTCGTAGGCGAGAATGGCGGCTGCGTGGCTGGATGTCGGATCGTTGGCGCTCGTGGGCGACGGCCTGCCGGGAGCTACCTGTGTGTCGATTGGCTGCGACTGGCTGAAGTAGCCCTTGAACGCCGCCGCCGTCGGGTCGAGCGTCGGGCCGGTTGCGTCGACGTAGAATAGCTTCGGGTTGGTGTTCTTCTCGGGCCGCCGTACCTCGACCTTTTCCCTGGCGATGAGGTTCGAGACGTTCGACGCGGGGTCGTTGAGGTTCCCAACAAAAATCGCCTGCGTAGGGCAGACCGTTACGCAGACGGGTTGGAGTCCTCGGTCGATCCGATTCGTACAGAAGTTGCACTTCTCAGCGCTGTGCGACACCGGATCGATGTAGATGGCGTCGTATGGACACGCCGCCATACATGCCTGACAGCCGATACAGCGAGAGCGGTCGAAGTCCACTATCCCGTCGGGGCGTTGGAACATCGCCGTCGTGGGGCATATCTCCACGCACGGCGCGTCGGCGCACTGGTTGCACCGGGTTACCTGGAAGTGCCGCCGAACGTTTGGGTGTCTCCCGACCTCGACCTGCTTCACATAGGTGCGGTTCACGCCGAGGGGAACGTCGTGCTCCTGCTTGCAGGCGACGGTGCAGGCGTGACAGCCGATGCACTTGCGGTTGTCGATGACCTTGCCCCAGGTGATCGGCTCGGCACTCTGGTCTTCCGGCCGGACAGTCATGCGTACGCACACCCGAAATCAGAGTGGGCGGTAGCCTATCACGGGGACTTGATTTGCTCAAGGACGGGCGCTATTCAGCCGAGCGAGCCGCTCGGAGCCCGGACTGCACGTTGGACCCTGCCTGTAGGTATCGCGTCTCTTCCCCTCTCCCACGTCGTCTTTTCAATACCGGTGGCAGGGTGGCACTTAGCCAGCTATGTCCACTCGCTCAAGAATCCAATCAGCAATCGTCTCCAGGAATCGGGTATCGTACTCTTCGTCTGACCGGCGCTCGGCCGGGGGCGGCTGAAGCCCATGATCGAGGTTTGGGAATACTTTGAGGGTGTAGTCCAAGTTTCCCGCTCTCTTCAGCGCCTCATTGAACACAGTCACGCTCTTTTCGACGGGGACAACAGTATCCTTTTCTCCCCAGATGGCGAGCATCGGGCAAGTCACTCTCTCTAGGATTGGCACGGGGTCGTAGTCGAGTTCGGAAACCATCTTTTGCATATATGGTCCGAGGACGGGCTCGAAATTGTCGCTTTCATCTGACCAAGCTTCCACTTCTTCGGGCCTGACAACACCCTGCCCAATGAGGTAACCGACAAACTCCCTTTCCGCTTCCTCCCAATCTTCACCGGTTGTGAGGTAATGTCGGACAGTGGCATATAGACGTTCGTAAGTGTCAACGAAACTCGGCCACTCCTCCTCGGCGATTCCCATTGCTGGCTGCCAGTTCCTAAACGAGTAGAGATTCTGCTCGTGGGGTGTGACGCCGGGGCCCGAGAAAGAGATGACGAAAGCCACGTCGTCCGACCGGGAGGCCATCAGAGGCCCAATCCAGCCACCCTGACTGCCGCCGAGTACTCCTATCTGGCGGGAGTTGATGTCGTCTCGACTCTGAAGGAGGCCGAGACCTGCCAATCCGTCCCCCGCCAGGGCGAAGAAGTCCGCTTCTTGCCAGCTCCCGGTCGAATCGCCGACTCCGCGCTTGTCATACACGAGTGTTGCCACTCCCTGGGTGGCAAATCGTTTAGCGGCGCCTGCATATCCCCATATATCCTTTCGAGATTGTGGACCCGAACCATGAATGCAGACCACTGCAGGATGACTTCCTGTAATCGTGGGAAGATACAGGTCACCCACCAGGGTAATATCGCCGTTGTGAAAGCGCACCTCTTCTGTGCTGACCTTGCACTGGTCAGGCATTACGGGCCTCCATAGGTCGTGTCAAATCAGGCTTATACCAATTCGTGCCGACTACGCCATAAACGACGTGGAACAACACCTGCACACCGTCATTCCGGCGTAGGCCGGAATCCAGAAAGTGCAGCCAAGCGCGAATACGGCGGTATCGCAGAAAAATGGTATTAGTCTACGCCTCCGCTCCGCTCATCGCAGGAAACGGATGCTCAACGGATATTCCCAGAACTCGCCGCTGCCTGCCTTCGCCGCTGCCACGACGGTCGCGACGATCCACCAGACAAAGAGCACGGCAATCACCGCGAAGATGAGAAAGAAGCCTATGAGCACGAGCATCAGCGCCACGCTGATGGCGATGCCGATGGCGGTGTAGATCGCGATGCTGATATTGAAGTTCAGAGCCGCCTTGCCGTGCTTGTCAACGGTCGGCAAGACGTCCTTCCTCAGGAGCCAGACCACAAGCGGGCCGAGGATGTTGCCGAGCGGAACGATGAAGGAAGCAAACGAGCTGAGATGACAGAGCGTCGACATGGCAACTGCGTCGTCGAGGAATGACTGTCCGCGCGGAATAGCGCTTCTCGCTCCCTCCCAGACACCTGCCCCACATGCGCCGCAGAACCTGTTCCCGGGTTCCAACGCGGCCCCACACTGAGTGCAGAAGCTCTGGCGGACGTCGCCTTCATCGGCCTCTTCCTCCCCCGCGTCGTCGGCCCCCGCCATGGGTCGCATCTCCCCGCCGCAGGTCGGACAGAACCGCGCCTCCTCGCCTGTCTGAGTTCCGCACACGCCGCACTCCCTCATGCGCGCTTCTCCTTCTCGTTCAGTGGTATCACAGCGGCTCGTCCGTCTCGATCGGTACGCCCGCAGAGTTGCCCCACTCCGTCCACGACCCGTCGTAGACTCGCACGTTGTCGAAGCCGAGAATGTACTTGAGGATGAACCAGCTGTACGACGCCCGCACCCCCAGCCTGCAGTAGGGAATGACCTCGTCCGACGCCTCGATACCGGCCTCCGAGTACATCGTGCGAAGCTCGTCGACCGGTTTGAAGGCGCCGTCTTGGTCCGCGCCGTCGTCCCATGCGACGTGCACGGCGCCCGGGATCCGTCCCTTCCGGTAGATGTCCGGCTGCGGCGTGCCGGGGGCCGACGTGAGTTGGCCCGCATATTCTTCCACCGTGCGTGTGTCGAGGAGTTTGACTCCCTTGCGGTCGAGACTCTCCACGACGTACTCCTTCATCGCTCGTAGGCTCGGATCGGGCTTAACTGCCCAGGCCCAGTACGTCGTCGGCTCCACCACGGGTTTAACCATCTCGACCGGCCTGCCCTCCATCATCCACTTCGTTCGTCCGCCGTCCATGATGCGGACGTCGACGTGCCTGTAGTATTTCATCACCCAGAATGCCCATGTAGCAGAGCGGTTGTTGCCGTCCCCGTACAACACCACCGTCGTAGTGCGCTCGATGCCCGACTGCCGCATCAAAGCCTCGAACTGCACGACGTCGGGAATATCGCGGCGGAGGGGGTGCTCCATGTCCGTGTGCAGGCCCCATCCGACCGCGCCGGGCACGTGACCCGTCTCATACGCCTCGTCCAGGTGCGAGTCGATCTCCGCTACCACGACGGACGGATCGCGTAACCGTTCCGCCACCCACGCCGTGCTCACGATAGCTTCCGGATGCGCGAATTCCTCTGCCAAGGCGTCCTCCGTCATCATGTTGCCGTCCGGGTTGACCATACTCCAACTATACGAGTCTCCGGTGGGTCGTTCAACCGCCGCGGGCTTGTCTGGCGCCGGGAGGCTCTTACGGTACTAGTGCCACAGCGTCTCTCTCCGGCTGCAAGGGGACATCGTCATGACTTCACCGGCATCCATCAAATGGAGCGCGCATTTGGGACCCACTCACCATCATTCCTCTGAAGGAACGTCACCCCGTGCTCCGATACGGGGCCGGAATCCAGTCCCCGGACCCCGACACGGGCGAGACCTTCGCAAAACCCCAATATCTGTCATTCCGAACGCAGCGGAGCGGAGTGAGGAATCTAAAGTCCTTGTCCTCCAATCGAAACCTTGTAGCTGTCAAAGCCCATTGACGACGGTGAGGAATCTAGGATGCCTCGCTGCGCTCGGAATGACAGATTGCAGTGCCAGGAACGCGAGGGTCTCCAAACCAGTGCGGGTAGTCCCTCTAGCTGACACTCAACGGTTACCCACCATCTCGCCATTTTGCCACATAAGAACACATGAACTACAATATCCCTGTCGCAGGAACGGTTTCGGTCCGGCGCGCGCCGACCCACGAATCCATTGCGAATTGACTTCAAAACAAAGGCAAGAAAATTTCGGCCACACAAAATTTCTCAAACTGTCTCACGACCGCATCGTCCGACGTATGCACGTCCCTCAGGCAGCTTCAAACGCCCCTTGCGGGTGGGCGAAAGAGGAGCGAGACAAATCGAGGTCAGAAGAAAAAAGGGAAGATCGAGCCGTGTCTCAAACTGTCTCACCGTCTCGATCTGTCTCATTGCCACGGCGGACCGAGACCGGTTCGGCCTATTCGAGCACGCGCAATGTGCCGGGTATGTCCATTCTTCTCAGCTTGCGCACGGTGAGCGCCGGGGCCAACGCGACGACGGCGATCCCCGCGGCCAGGACGGCGGCCAGTTGCGGCAAGCGTATCGTGAGAATCACCCCCATGTCGGGGTAGCTCGCGGGGATGAGCTCGCGGATGAACCAGAGCAGCAGGCCATAGCCGAGAACGATGCCCAGCAAAGTGGCCAGCGAGCCCAAGACGAGACCCTCGACGGCCAGGATGCCGAGCACCTTGCGCACCGGCACGCCGTAGGCGAACATGGTCGCGTGGTCACGCGCCCGCTCGTCCGAGTTGATGTTCGCGGTGTTGAAGGCGATCAGCAGCGCGAGGCCGAGCACGAACACCTGCATCACGATGAAGATGCTCGTGAACTGCTCGAATACCTCCTGGGCCGCCTGCGAAGTCTCGGCTATCCCCTGTACGGTCGCGACGCCCGGCGAGCCGAACAGGGCCCGCTTGACGTCGTTCAGGGTCTCCCCGGGGGCCGGCGCCCCGGTGACTACGTTCGCGAACCCCTCGAGTCCGGCCTGACCGGCGTGGCGAATGTCCATGTAGGCGTTGAAACGGAGGGGGTGAGGATGGACGGCAAGCACGGGAACGGCGCTCTCGCCGAGGGTGAAGGAGTCGGGGCCGGTCCGCGCCGGAAGCGTCAGCGTGACGCTGTCGCCCGCGCCGACGCCGAGGTCTTCGGCGGCCTTGCGGGCGAGGACGATACCGGGTCCGCCGCCGGACAACGTCCCCTCCAAAACGGTCGGCCGCCATACGCCGCCCTCCAGGTCGACGTACTGAACGGCGACGGTGACGGACCCGCCGGGGCCCTGCACGCTCCCTCCCAGGACGATACCGGGCTCGGCCACACCGAGCGAGCCCCCGCTTACGATGCCGTCCACCTCGGGCGAATCGACCGAATAGAAGGAGTCGAGCCGCACGACGAGCCGGTCGGGCACGCCGCGGAGAAGCTCCTCGTCGCCCCGCGTCAGAGTCGCAAGGAGCGAGTCCGTCATTCCCACAACGCTAACGAGTATCGCCAGCACGGCGGTGAGAGCGAAGAGAGTCAGAAACGTGCGCCTTGGGGCCCGCATCAGGTTGCGGAACGGTATGCGCCCCAGGCTGCTCCCCGGCAGGGGGAGGCGGCTGATGGCCGGGGCGAGCCCGCCGCCGCGCGCGGCGAGATGTCCGGTCCTGATCGCGTCCACCGGCTGAACCCGAACCGCGCGGAAGACGGGCCACAGCACGGCGAGGATAGGCAGCAGGAATCCGATCGCCGCGACACCGGCGAAGATACCCGTCTGGAAGGGCGTGATGAAGACGGGCAGTGGGACGAAGCTTTCCAGCACGCCCTTCATGAGCCATGCAATCAGCAGCCCCATGCCGATGCCGAACACGACGCCAAGCAAGGCTATCTGGACGCCGACAAGCAGTGGCCGTACCGTTATCGCGAAGGGGTTCTCGCCCAGGGCCATGGACGTGCCGATCTCGCGCCGCTGCGTCTCGACCATGCGGGCCGCAAAGTTCAGAGACGCGAATGCCGCGCCCGCGAAGAGAATCAACGCGAAGACGTTGTAGAACTGTTGGTCGCCCTCGGGATCGCGGGTGAGGGCGAGGTACGAGGCGTCGTCCTCGGTCCGCATCAGATCGAGGCCGGTGTCGGGGTGGCGCTCCGCCGTCTCGGCAACGAGCGCCGTTTCGACCGCCGTCGGGTCGGCCCCCGGATCCACGGTCAGCACCAGGTCGTTGACCTGCCCCTGCCGCTCGGACAACTCCTGGGCGGTCTCGATGGACGTGAAGACGACGGCCAAGGACGCCTGCCCGAAGAAGCCGCCCTCCTCGACGATCAGGAAGTATTCCGGGGACACGGCGTGCCCGACATACCGGGCGGTGACACCGCCGCCGAGTTGCAGCTCGCCCTCATCGGGAAGCTCGTAGTAGACGCCGAAGTTGCGCTCGATCAGTACGACGGGTTCACCGAACTCCGCCTCCTTAATCTCCCGCCCCGTGATGAGCTCGACGCCGTTCACGCTGGGGCCGCCGTCCGACATATCGACGCCAATGACCCTAGCCCGCACGAATATGGAGCCGTCGCCGGTATCCACCTCGACCTGCGTAGGCGAGATGAGCCGCTCCTCCACCGCCTCCACACCGTCGATGCCCTCCGCGATAGCCGCCAGGGATCCCTGCGGGAGGAAGCCGTCCCCGCTGGGCCGCGCGCGGATGTCATACATATTCGTTAGAGCGAGGCTCGCGTCGTTGGAGGCGAAGCGCCACTGGGTAACGCTGCTGAGGCCGGCAAACATGCCCGTCCCGATGGCGATCATGAAGGCGATGCCGGCAATCTGCACCCAGCGGGACTTTGCGTCACGAAGCGCCCAGCGCAGCCTTAGTGCCAGCATTCAGCCACCTCTACCAACGCAGTTCCGAGAGTGGTGTCTTGCCGCCCGCAGGCGGGCCGTCGCTGATGATGTGCCCACTGCTCATCTCGACAACCCTGTCTGCGATGCGCGATATCTCCCTGTTGTGGGTGACTACCAGCACCGCGCGGTCGGCGGAGGCCTGCGCGATCAGGAGTTCCAGTATCTGCGCGCCGGTCTTGAAGTCGAGCTCTCCCGTCGGCTCGTCGGCCAGCAGAACGGGGTTTCCTGTGGCCAAGGCCCTGGCAATGGCGACGCGCTGCTGCTCGCCGCCGGAAAGCTCGTGGGGGAAATGGTCGGTCCGGTGGCCGAGACCCACAGACTCCAGCACGGAACCGGGAGACACACTGCCGCGCTTCCCCGCAACGTCCACGCCGAACTCGACGTTCTCCATGGCGGTGAGTCCGGGGAAGAGGTTGAAGCTCTGGAAGATGAAGCTCACGGTCTCGCGCCGCAGGGCAAAAAGCTCCGAGCGCGATGCGGCGGTGATGTCACGTCCACCCACCGACACGCTTCCCGCCGTGGGCGTGTCCAGCGCGCCGATGACGTTCAGAAGCGTCGTCTTTCCACTTCCCGAAGGGCCGAGGACCACGACGAACTCGCCGTCAGCCACGTGCAGTTCGATATCGTCCAGCGCCCGCACCTCGACCGGGCCAACTTGGTAGTACTTTGAAATTTCGACCAGATCTATCAAACCTCGTGCCCCTCAAGCCCATACGTGGCAGCTACTCTACCATATGGTTACGGATACTGTGTTGCGGCCTGCGGGGTAACCCCAGGGCAATCGTATTTAGAGTTGGTAGGAACACCGTCAACCGTCACTCCGGCGAAGGCCGGAGTCCAGAGGGGTGGGTTGGGAGGTTCTCCCAAGGCTGGCTCTGAGTGAAATGCGATTGCCCTGGGGGTAATCCCAGAGTCCACTGTCGGCGTCCTCGGCTTCGTGCTGGTAGGGTACGCAACGTCGACCGATTTCCTTTGGGGTTTAACAAGGTCGTCCCGCTGTCAGTGGGCGATTATTTGATCCTTGGGCTGGTCGCCCTCATGTTCACCGAAGGCGAGGTTGTCCTAAACGGACGTGACAATGGTGTATGGTTACCGTGCTAAAGCATCGATAACTTAGAGCGGACAAAACCCCACATTTTGACTTCCCGCGCTTTCGTCCCATTCGGGTATGATTGGGCAATTGCAACATGTGGTCGGAGATACTGCAGACTTGAGGATTCTCATGACGAGTTCCGAAGCGATGCGACGAGTATTCGCGTCGCTATTCATGCCGCAGAGCCCGATGCCCGCAACCGAAGGAACTCGGATCTACTTTTCGATTCCATCCGGTGGCGCCAGCTCCGACCAACACGATCATCACGGCCACGATCACGAAGATCATGCGGGCCATGACCACGACGATCACGGCCACGAGCACCACGACCACGGCGATAATGAGGGCCACGATCATGACGATCATGCACGGCATAACGATCACGACGATCACGAAGGCCACGACCATGACGATCACGAGGGTCATGACCACGGCGGCCACGACCATGCCCACGACCTGAGGGGCGCGAGTCGGCGCAACCTCATCATTGCCCTAACGCTGATCTCGACCTACATGCTGGCCGAGGTTGTGGGCGGCATCTTGTCGGGCAGCTTGGCCCTTATAGCCGACGCTGGACACATGCTCACGGACGCCCTCGCCCTTGGCATGGCGCTCGCAGCCATGTGGGTGGCGGAGAGGTCGGCGACCGCCGAGCGTACGTTCGGTTACGAGCGCACCGAAGTGCTGGCCGCCATGCTGAACACCATAGCGTTATGGCTGATCGCAGGGTGGATATTCTTCGAGGCGTACCATCGGGCCTTCACGGAGGAAGTCCATGTTGAAGGGATACCGGTGCTTGTGGTTGGTACCGGCGGCCTCTTGATAAGCATCGCCGCAGCGTGGGTGCTGCGCAGGTCCTCCGAACACAGCATGAACGTCGAGGGCGCGTTCCAGCACGTCTTGGCCGACCTGATGGGCTCCGTCGGCGTGATCATCTCCGCGATCCTCATCATGGCGTTTGACTGGACTCTTGCCGACCCGATCCTGAGCGTCCTTATCGCCCTACTCATCCTGTTGAGCAGCCGTAAACTGATGTTTACGGTGATGAACGTGCTGCTCGAAGGGGCCCCCCAGCATATAGACGCATATAAGCTCTGCAACGACATTGAAGAGGTCGAGGGTGTGACTCTCGTCCACGACGTCCACATCTGGACCATAACGTCGGGAAGCGAGGCCTTTACCGCGCACGTACTCGTCGACCCCTCATACGAGGGAGGCAATGAGGTGCTTCGCACCAAGATACAGGACATTGTCCATAATGAGTATGGTATAGGTCACGTCACGGTCCAGTTGGAGCATACGGCGTCCATCTGTCGCGAGGACCACCACGTCGACCACCTGCTGCACACGAGTCGGCCGAGCGCAAGTTAGGGAACGTTTCCTCCCTCCCACCTTGTGTTACGCTCCCTTGGTGTGAACGTCACGGCTGCTGAGTAACATTGCCTCCACAAGTCCTCGACCTGCTGAAGTCACGTTTTGGGTATGACTCCTTCCTGCCGTTGCAGGAAGAGGTTGTGCGTCACGTGCTGGGCAAGGACCACTGCCTGGTGCTGATGCCCACGGGCGGCGGCAAGTCGCTGTGCTACCAACTGCCTGCCCTATCTCTCGACGGGCTGACGCTCGTGGTCTCGCCGCTCATCGCGCTGATGAAGGACCAGGTGGACGCCCTCCGAGCGAACGGCATTCCGGCTGCGTTCGTGAACAGCAGCATGACGGCGGCGGAGATCGGCAGCATCCACTCCGCCGCGCTCATGGGGCGAATCAAGATCCTCTATATCGCGCCCGAACGCCTCACGGTTCCCGGATTCGTGTCGTTCCTCGACTCCGTATCCGTCAGCCTCATCGCCATCGACGAGGCGCACTGCATCTCCGAGTGGGGGCACGACTTCCGGCCCGACTACCGAAACCTCAAGGCCCTCCGCGCTCGTTTCCCCGACGTGCCTTGCATCGCCCTCACGGCGACGGCCACCGAGCGCGTCCGAGAAGACATCGTTACCCAGCTCGACATCCCAGACGGCCGGACGTTCATTTCCAGCTTCAACCGCAAGAATCTGACATACTCCGTCCTTCCGAAAAGGGATCAGTTTGGCGAGTTGCTCAAGCTGCTCAACAGGCACAAAGGTGAGTCGGCGATCATCTACTGCTTCTCTCGTAAAGGCACCGAGGATTTGGTGGCTGACCTGAAAGAAGAGGGTCTCAACGCGCTGCCGTATCACGCCGGACTCGACCCGGCGGTCCGACGTGCGAACCAGGAACGGTTCATCAGGGACGAGACCCCGATCATCGTCGCCACCATCGCCTTCGGCATGGGCATCGACAAGCCAGACGTTCGACTCATCGTCCACTACGACATGCCCAAGAGCGTCGAGGGCTACTACCAGGAGACGGGCAGGGCGGGCCGCGACGGTTTGCCGGGCGACTGCGTCCTCTTCTACTCGTCGGGCGACAGGTCGCGGCAAGAGTATTGGATCGGTCAGATGGAGGACGAAGAAGAGCAACGACGCGCTCGGCGGAAGCTAGACGGCATGGTCGAGTACTCCGAGCTGACGGGCTGCCGGCGGGCTTATCTGTTGCGCTATTTCGGCGAAGATCTGGACGAGCAGAACTGCGGCGGATGCGATTTCTGTCTTGCGGATATGGAGGATTTCGACGCGACAATCATCGCGCAAAAGATCCTCTCTGCGGTGATACGCACCGAGGAGCGATTCGGCGGGAGCCACATAGTGAACGTTCTCCGCGGCTCCCGCGCGAAGAGGGTCATCGAAACGGGGCACGACAAGCTCTCGGTGTACGGGATTGCCCGCGATTTCTCGAAGAACGAGATCACCAGTATCTCACGGCAGCTGATCGACGGCGGGCTGCTTGCTAAGGCCGGCGGGGAGTATCCGACGCTCTCCGTCACCTCGGCCGGCCGGGAGTTTCTCAGAAGCCGATCGACTTTGAGCCTTACCCGGAAGAAGGTGAGCAGGGCCGAGCGGAAGAGGTCGGCCGATTCCAGTCTCGATTACGACCGAGGACTCTTCGAACTGCTGCGAAACGTTCGACGTGAACTCGCGGAAGAGCGGAGCGTCCCGCCATACGTCATATTCGGGGATGCATCGCTCGTGCAGATGGCCTACTTCTTGCCTCAGGGCAGGGAGAGCCTCTCCCGCATCACGGGTGTGGGCGCGACCAAGCTCGAAGAGTACGGCGAGATGTTCGTGGAGCACATTCGCGAGTATGCCGAGCAGCACGGCCTCGAGGAGAGGGAACAATCGTCGGAGCCGCGAAAGTCACGGTCGGTTCGCAGGCCCGGCTCGACCTACGCAAAGACGCTGGATCTCTTCCGGCAAGGGCTGTCGATCTCCGAGATAGCTGCCCAAAGCGGCCTCAGCACGGGAACAATCATCGGTCACCTCGAAAGGTTGGCCGCTCACGGTGAGGAGATCGACGTGCGCCGCCAACTGGAACCTGAGCGGTTCGACCGTATTCGACAGGAGCTAGAGCGTTCCGAGACACCGTGGCTGTCGGAGATACGGGACGCCCTGGGCGACGGGTACTCCTACGATGAGGTCAGGCTCGTGCGCCTACAGCTTCAGCGCAGTCCCAACAGCTCCGGCGAGTCGCGTTCGATGATCGCCTCGAGCTCGTCTTCCGGCAGCTCCGGCAGGTGATACTTCCGCGCGTAGTCGTTGAGGCCTCGCAGGAAGGCGATGGTTTCCGCCGGGGTGGTGACCGGGAAGTCGCTGGCGAACAGCAGCTTGTGGAGCATCCCCCACTCGTATGCCTGCATGAAGGCGTGATAGGCCTGCCATGGGCGGATCAGCGCACCGGACACGTCGGCGTAGACGTTCGGGTGCTTGCGAATGATGTTCACGCAGTCGACGTGCCACGGATGCGCCATGTGCGCCATGACGACCTTGAGGTCGCGACATTCCGCGGCGATCTCGTCCATCACCATCGGGTGCGCGTACCGTAGCGGCGCGTCAGGAAACGGCGAGGTGCCCTGATGAAAGACGATGGGCAGCCCCAACTCTTGCGCCTTGCCGTAGACTCGAAATGCGTTGGCCCCGACCGGATCGAAGCCCTGATAGTTCGGCCCCAGCTTCATGCCTCGCAGGCCCAAGTCGTAGACGGCGCGCTCGATTTCGTCGATCGCGTTCGGCTCGTCGGGATGCACCGACATGAAGCCGATGATCTTGTCCGGCGCTCTCGCGGCCAGAGCCGCCGCAGCGTCGTTGACGTTACCCCTGTTTCTAAGGACCTGCACCGTGTTCTCGCCCGGGCGCGGCGCGATGCCGAACGCGAACGCGGCATCGACCGGCCCCATAGCGTCAAGGTAGTCGTCGACGCTGTTGGTCAGCCGAACCTGCCGCCCCGGGCGCATGGCAGTGTCGTGCTCCAACTCGTCGTCCGGGACGGCTGAATCGTGGGTCGGCAGGTGGGTGTGGACGTCTACGATCATTTACGAGAGCGTAGTTCTGCTTCCAGAAGATCGCGATGTGCCGACATCCATCAGCACATACCACGGCGGTACATGATCTTCTGGCGGTCAGTCTCTATGAGGTGCGGCTGGATCTTCTCGACGAACTCGGCGAGGCTCTCCTCCGGCGTCGCGTTCGTCGTGTCGATCTCGAACTTGTGCCGCAGCCATGACGTTTCGAAGTGCTGCTCGAAATCAGCCAAGACTCCCTCGACGTCCTCTTCCTTGACGAGTCCGAACGGGTGCGGGTTCGCGTTCAGCCGTTCCTTGATCTTGTCGGCGGAGGCCTTGACCAGAATCAGGACCGAGTCCGGCGCTTTATGCATGATGTCGGAATCGACCCGCCGGGCGTACCAAGACCTGTCGGCGTACTCGCCGGCCCCTCCGTACCCGTAGTACCGGGGAGCGTAGACGGCCTCGTTGATGTGGAACCCGATCTGGTTGTGATGCGGGTCCTCGTAGAATGTGTCCGCGACGTGGTACTCCATGTGGTACCGCTGGAAGGACTCCTGCTGCTTCGGGGTCAGGGCCAGGAACGCGCGGTTCTCCTCGTCCGTGTGGCCCGTCAGGGACGGATCGATGCCCTTGCCCGCGAGGAAGTCGTCGATCATCTCGTCGTGGGTCTTTCCTTCGGGAATGTTCGGGTGGGACACGTGCGGGATCTGCCAATGGTCGTGGAAGCCGAAGTCGTCGCCGAGGGCGTCCTTCGCCCATCTGCCAATGTGGTAGCCCAGTGTAGACGTTCCTGAATACTCGCAGCCGACAAGGATAAGTCGCATAGTTCTCCTCGCAATGGTGAAATTGCGCTACAGGGTACGGCGTAACGAGTCCACTGTACAGGGGTCTTGGGGCCAATCCGGGGGTGAGATTTCTAGCTGACTCCCTCGCGTCCCGCTTGTGAGACCGTCCCAAGAGTGGTATACTCTGCGTTGAATGAACATCGTTATCTGTCAGGCTGAGAAAGTGGGCTTTGTCCCACTTTCTTTGTTACTAGGCGATTTCTAAACAATTGGGAGCGAGGTGGTACATATGAAGAGCGACTTTATTATCGCCCTCACGCAGCTTGCCGCCGAGCGAAATCTTTCTAAGGACATCGTTCTTTCGGCCATCGAAGCCGCGCTGGCGTCTGCTTACAGGCGCGACAGCATCGCGGCGGGCCAGAACATCTCCGTCAAGCTCGACCCCAACTCCGGCGATGTGAACGTCTCCATTGTGAAGACCGTCGTCGAGGAGGTGGAGGACCCGCTCACCGAGATGACGCTGGCCGACGCCAAGAAGATCAGCCCGATCGCCGATCTCGGAGACAACGTCCCGACCGGGGCGCTCCCCCACAGCGCGGGACGCATCGCGGCGCAGACGGCCAAGCAGGTCGTCATCCAGCGCCTTCGCGAGGCCGAGCGCGATATCGTCTTCCAGGAGTACTCCGACAAGGCCGGCGAGGTCTACACCGTCGCGGTGCAGCGCATCGAGTCCGGCAGACACGTCGTCGTCGAGCTCGGACGCGCCGAAGCCGTGCTCCCCATGTCGGAACAGTCGCCATACGACCGGTACCGCGTGGGACAGCGCTACAAGGTCCTGCTCAAGTCCATCGACCAGTCGGCCAGAGGGCCGGAGATCATCGTCTCCCGCGCCGACAAGGCCCTAGTCCGGCGACTCTTCGAGATGGAAGTGCCGGAGATATACAACGGCGCCGTAGAGATCGTCGGAATCGCCCGCGAGGCCGGTTCTCGCAGCAAGGTCGCCGTCTTCGCCCGGCAAGAGGGTGTGGACGCCGTCGGCTCTTGCGTCGGTCTTCGCGGAATTCGCATCCAGAACATCGTCAACGAGCTGCACGGTGAGAAGATCGACGTGGTCGAGTGGAGCCGCGACCCGACGCGATTCATCAAGAACTCCCTCAGTCCTGCCCTTGTGATGAAGGTGCAGGTGGATCAGGAGGAGGGCGCCGCGACCGCCGTCGTGCCGGAACGTCAGCTCTCCCTCGCCATCGGAAAAGAGGGCCAAAACGCACGTCTCGCCGCCAAGCTGACGGGCCTGAAGATCGACATCATCAGTGATGTCGAGGCATCCGCCATCGAGGCCGAGCAGGCTAAGCTGGCCGCGCAGAAGGCTGCCGAAGAGGCCGCACGTCCTGCTCCGAAGCCGGAACCGGCTCCAGTCGTACAGGAAGAGGCGCCGGCCGCTGTCGGCGAGCCGATGCCCGTTCCCGCCGTCGTCGAGGAGGAAGAGGTCGAGATACTTGCGCCTGCTGCGACCGTACCCGAGGAACTACAACCCGCTGCCGAAGTCGCGCAGCCGGCCGTTGCGGAAGCGATGCCTATCGAGGTTCCGACCGACACGCCTGAAGTCGATGCGCCGGAAGTCGCGGGTATCGGCGAATACGTCGAGTCGGAGATTCCCGAGGAGCTCTTCTTTGTCGAAGACGAGCCTGAGCCCGTGCCCGTTGGTGAAGAGGCCACACCCCTTCACGACTTGCCGGACGATATCTGGAACATTAGCCAGGGTGGAGCCGGCGACAGCGGCGTAATCCGGTTCGCCGAGGATATTGAGGAGTTGGCGTTGCGAGGTTCGCGCGGTGGAGGCGGGAGGCGACGTCGCGGTGGAGGCGGCGGCAATAGACGCCGCGGACCTGCAAGACGGAGATGACGCCTACCAAGAGGCACGTTCCAATGCGAACGTGCATCGTCTGTGGCGTGAAGGGACCCAAGCGGGCCCTTATGCGAATAGTTTCGACGCCGGAAGAGGGCGTCAAAATTGACAGGACGGGTAGACTGCCGGGGCGGGGGGCTTACGTATGCGGCGACGCCCAATGCTCTCCGGCGGAATTGCGGCGGGGACGCATCGAGCAGGCCTTGAAGCGTCGCGTAACCGATGACAATTGGAATGCAGTGACTGCGGAGATCGCGGCAGGGAAAGCCGAGCGATCTTGATTGGACGGTGTATACTGTCCCAAAGGAACCAATGACTACGAACCGCACAACAACCCAAAGAGCCGCCCCCCGAACGCGCGCGGCGAGTATCGAGGTTCGCCCGCGTCTTCCCGTGCTCGATATTCCGTCCGCGATCTCGGTAGCCGACCTCGCGGATATGATGGGCGTCGATCCCATCGATGTCATCAAGCAGCTAATGCGGTTCGGATACATGATTTCGATCAACGAAGTCGTCGAGTTCGAAGTCGCGTCCGGCATAGCACAGTCCTTTGGGTTCCCCGTAAAGGCCCCGGTGCAGGAAGAGGACACCGGCCCGGGATCGGTCGTTCTTACCCACGATGATGAAGACCCTGAAAACCTTGTGGGCCGTCCCCCTGTCGTTACCATCCTCGGCCACGTCGACCACGGCAAGACCACTCTCTTGGACTCGATTCGCAATACCAATGTGGTCGGAGGCGAAAGCGGTGGTATCACCCAGCACATCGGCGCTTACCAAGTCAGGTACAACGGCACGCCGATAACCTTCCTCGATACCCCTGGTCACGAGGCGTTCACGGCGATGCGCGCCCGCGGCGCCAAGGTAACCGACATTGCGATCCTCGTCGTCGCTGCCGATGACGGCATCATGCCGCAGACCGAAGAGGCGATCAGCCACGTCAAGGCCGCCGAAGTGCCCATCATCGTTGCCGTCAACAAGATCGACCGCCCCGATGCCGACCCCGACCGTGTGAAGCGACAGCTTGCCGAACGCGATCTGCTCGTCGAGGACTGGGGAGGCGATGTGATAGCCGTCCCCGTCTCCGCTCTAAAGGGCGAGGGCATCGACGACCTGCTGGAGAACATAATCGTCGTGTCCGAGGTCGCCGAGCTAAAGGCCAATCCCGACCAACTCGCTCGCGGCGTCGTCGTCGAGGCACAGATAGACAAGAGCAAGGGGCCGGTTGCGACCGTCCTCGTCCAGACCGGTACCCTCAAGCCCGCGCAGACCATCGTCGTGAACGGGCTCAAAGGCCGCGTCCGTGCCATGCTCAACGACCACGGTAAGCGCGTCAAGCTGGCCGGCCCCTCAATGCCCGTTGAGATACTCGGCATCGGTGGGCTCCCCGGCGCCGGCGACATGTTCACAATCGTGCCGGACGAACGATCGGCCCGCCAAATGGTCGATGAGTGGGAACGCACCCAGCAGGTCGAGCGCAGGCACGGGACGCTGGAGGACATCGCCGCGAGAATCGAGTCCGGTGAAGTCGTCGATCTCGACCTGATCGTCAAGACGGACGTGCAGGGCAGCACTGAGGCAGTGCGTTCCGCCCTCGACCGCCTCAACACGGACCGGACGAGGGTCAACATCATCCACATGGCCACCGGAGCAATTACCGAGAACGACGTCATGCTCGCCGCCGCCTCAGACGCCGTCGTCATCGGCTTCAACACTCAGCCCGGAGCGGGCGCGAATACGCTCGCTGCCCAGGAGGGTGTCGATGTCCGCTACTACGATGTCATCTACCAGCTCGTCGAGGACGTGGAGAGAGCCGTCAACGGCCTGCTCGCGCCGGAGACGCGCGACATCACCGAGGGCTACGCGACCGTCCGCGCGGTATTCAACATCGGTCGTCGCGGACGGGCCGCGGGTGTCTACGTCAACGAAGGCCGCATCTCCCGCTCGTCGACGATCTACGTCATGCGGAACAACAAGAAGGTCCACGAAGGCCCCATCGCCAGCCTGAAACACTTCAAGGACGACGTGCGAGAGCTCACAAACGGACTCGAAGGCGGCGTCGTAGTCGAGGGTTTCCAGGACTACCAGGAAGGCGATATCCTCGAGTCCCATCGGATAGAGGAAGTCTGAGCGGGACGTCCGGCTTCCTGCCCGCGCGCCGGGTTCGTCTTTACCGTACATACCAACCCGACCACGGAGCGCCTCTACGCCAATGCCGTACCGTATCGAGCGAGTGAATACTCTTCTTCGCGAGGAGATCGGAAGCGTCCTTGCCGGAGAGCTCAACGACCCTCGAATATCGCCGATGGCCTCCGTCACTCGAGTCGAGACCTCGCGCGACCTCAGCTTCGCCAGGGTCTACGTCAGTGTACTCGGCACAGACCAAGAGAAGGCCGACACCATACAGGCCCTCAAGGCAGCTGCCGGATTCATACACCGCGCCATCAGGCCCCACCTTCGGATGCGTAACGTCCCCCACCTCGCATTCCATCTCGACGAGGCCATTGAGAAGGGCGCGGAGATGATAGCCTTCATCGACGAGGTCATCCGCCGCGATCAGGAGATCGCAGCCCAAGGTGGCGATCCAGACCCTCTTCCCGACGACACGCAGTGACCGAGCAAATCGACGGCATTCTCAACATCGACAAGCCCTCCGGCATCACCAGCATGGACGTGGTGCGGCGGATCAAGCGCGCCAGCGGACAAAAGCGCGTCGGACACGGCGGCACGCTCGATCCCTTCGCGTCCGGCGTCGTCCCCATCTGCATAGGCCGCGCGACCCGCATGATGGAATACCTCGTAGACGGCACCAAGGAATACCACGCTACCGTTCGCCTCGGAGTGGAGACCGACACCTACGACGTGGATGGCGACGTGATCGAGGAGCGAGACGCTTCGGATATCGACCTCGATGCGATCCGGCAGGCGCTCAAGCCCTTTGTGGGGATGATCGAGCAGGTGCCGCCTATGTTCAGCGCCCTGAAGAAGGACGGCAAGCGCCTCTACGACATGGCACGCGCCGGCATCGAGGTGGAGCGCGAGCCTCGCTCCGTGCTCGTCATAGGAATCGAGGTTGAGGACTGGACACCCCCGGACCTGACCATCGAAGTTACGTGCGGCAGGGGCTTCTACATGCGCTCGCTTGCCCACGATCTCGGAGAGGCGCTCGGCTGCGGCGGACATCTCCGAGAGCTTACGAGAACGAGGAACAGCGCCTTTCATATCGATCAGGCCCTCTCGATCGAGGAAGCCGAGACCTGCTTTACCGAAGGCACGTGGGACGAGGTAATTCACTCTCCAGACATCGCCGTCCGGTCTATGCCCGCAATCGTCGTCGACAAGGGCGTAGCCGAGCGGGTCCGCAACGGACGCCCCCTGCCCGGCGCGCTCCGAATTCCGTATGGGAAGCCTGGTGAAGAGTGTCGCGTATACGGCAGCGACGGCGAGTTCCTCGCCCTGATGTCCTTCGACCGTTCGGCGGGCCAGTGGCAGCCCAGGAAGGTCTTCACTACGTGACGGGCCTTCCGCCGAAGCGGTACAATATATCAACGGGAGGGGTGGCCGAGCGGCTTAAGGCGCCTGTCTTGAAAACAGGTTTACCGAAAGGTAACGTGGGTTCGAATCCCACTCCCTCCGCCAGGAACCAATTGCACATGCAGCGTCATGCCGCGCAGAGTCAAATCTGCCAATAGAAGGAAATAGAGACGGCAGGCCGCGCTCGAATACCCAACGATCCGCACCGGATGTTCCTCGGCGCACCCTGCAACTATCTCCACCGGAGCCGACTCTTGAAAATTCACGAATACCAGGCGAAAGAGATACTCGATAAGGGCGGTATACCTGTCCCGAACGGCGTGGTCGCAAAGACGCCCGAAGAGGCGGGTGCTGCGGCGACCGACTTGGGCGGCTCCATCGTCGTCAAGGCTCAGGTCCACGCGGGTGGACGCGGAAAGGCGGGTGGCATCAAGCTCGTTGCGACTCCCGAAGAGGCCGCTGCCGCGGCGAGAGAACTGATCGGCGCAAACCTCGTCACCCACCAGACCAGGCCCGAGGGTGTGCCCATTCGTTCAGTCCTCGTCGAGGAGGCGCTTGAGGTAGACCGTGAGCTGTACGTCGGGATGGTCATCGACGGGGCGGCCGGAGGCGTCGTGGTGATGGCCAGCGAGGCGGGCGGCATGGACATCGAGGAGGTCGCCGAGCATACGCCGGAGAAGATCGTCCGCATACCCGTCGACCCCGTTCTTGGCCTGCTGCCGTATCAGGCCCGCAAGATCGCCTACTCCCTGAACGTCGCCGCAGACCAGGTCAGACCCGTCTCGGCCATGATGTTGAAGCTCTACAATCTGTTCCTCCGCCACGACTGCTCCCTCATTGAGATCAATCCCCTCGTCGTTACGAAAGAAGGCCGTCTTCTCGCAGCCGACGCCAAGCTCGACTTCGACGACGACGCGATGTTTCGACATCGCGACCTCGCCCAGCTACACGACCCGGAACAGGAGGACCCGCTCGAAGCCGAGGCCGGAAAGTTCGGCGTCAGCTACGTCAGACTCGACGGCGATGTCGGCTGCATGGTCAACGGCGCCGGCCTCGCGATGGCGACGATGGACGTGACCTTCGCTGCCGGCACCGCGCCCGCCAACTTCCTCGATGTGGGAGGCGGCGCGGACGAGGAGAAGATAGCCCAGGCGCTGAGGATAATCCTGTCCGACGGGAACGTCGCCAAGATACTCATTAACATATTCGGGGGCATTCTCCGCTGCGACGTGGTCGCGCGAGGCGCACTCTTAGCCGCCGAGCGGGCAGAGAACGGAATGCCGCCCATGGTCGTCCGTATGCTTGGCACCAACGCCGACGAAGGCCGAAAGCTGCTGGAGGAGTCATCCCTTAGGGTGACACTCGTGGACGACCTTAATCAGGCTGCCCAGGCAATCAAGGCACTCGCCTAGCATGGGCACGGCAATTCCCGATCTCGCCTTCCTTAAATAGGAGTCGTAACGAGTGAGGGTGGAACCAAACTTTTTTTCAACTATAGATTGAACTGATACGAGGAGCTTCGGAAGCATGAGCATATTGGTCGATCAGAACACGCGACTGCTGGTGCAGGGCATCACCGGCAAGGAAGGCAGCTACCATGCGGCCAGGTGCCGGGAGTACGGCACGAACCTCGTGGCAGGCGTCACTCCCGGCAAGGGAGGTCAGCTGTACGATGGGGACGTTCCGGTATTCGATACCGTCGAGCGCGCCGTCGACGAGACCGGGGCGAACGCCTCCCTCATCTTCGTGCCTCCCCCCTTCGCCGCCGACGCCATCGTCGAATCGGTCGACGCCGGCATACCCGTCATTGCCACCATAACCGAGGGTGTGCCGGTCAAGGACTCCGTTAACGTCGTCCGCTATCTTCAAGGCAAGGACGTTACCGCCATAGGGCCGAACTGCCCCGGTATCATCTCACCCGGCGAAGGGTGCAAGATGGGCATCATGCCCGGCGCTATGCACATGCCCGGCCGAATCGGAATCGTCTCGCGCAGTGGCACTTTGACCTACGAGGCTGTCTGTCAACTCACAGGACTAGGAATCGGACAGTCCACCTCCGTTGGGATAGGCGGCGATCCGGTGAACGGCACCTCGTTCGTCGACGTGCTCAAGTTGTTCAACGACGACCCGGAGACCGACTGCGTCATATTCATAGGTGAGATCGGCGGCACCAAAGAGCAGGAAGCCGCCGAGTACATCGGAAGCGACGAGTTCACCAAGCCCATCGCGGCCTTGATCGTAGGGCGGAGCGCCCCACCCGGCCGCCGCATGGGACACGCGGGTGCGATCATCACTGGCAAGGCGGCCCGCGCCGACGAGAAGATCAAGGCGCTCGAACGGGCAGGGGCGACCATCATCCCCAGCCCCGCCGACATCGGTGTCACCGTTCAGCAGGTCCTTTCTTAAAGTTCGACCCACGGCGGGAAGGAGTCAACCAATGCTATCGGAGTTCGACATATCGGGGAAGACGGTCATCATAACCGGCGCGGCGCGAGGCATAGGGCGTGGCATCGTCGAGGTCCTTGCCGAAGCCGGGGCGCGCGTCATGGTAACCGCTCTCACGGACCGCTACCTGAAACCTCTGCAGGATCGCATGGCTTCTAAAGATTTACCCATCGACATCTTGGTCGCCGACGCCACGGACAGCTCCGACTGGCAGCGCACCGTCGAGACGGCCCTAGATAACTGGGGCCATATCGACGTGCTCATCAACAACTTGGGCGACGCCATCGAGGGATACCTCGTTCCACCGCCCGGCTCGGATGACAAAGCGCCGTTGACCGAGGCAGAGTGGCGCAGCGTCGTCGACATCAACCTTACGGAGGCCTTCCTGGGCTGTCAAACCATTGCCGAGCACTTCGTATCAAGGCGGGCCGGCAAGGTCATCAACATAAGCGGCTACGCTGCACGCAAGGGGAATCCGGGGTTCCTGGCGTACTCAACGGCCAAGGCCGGCGTCGTGCACCTTACCCAGACGCTCGCCCAGGAGTGGGCACAGTACGGCATAACCGTCAACTGCATCGGCCCCGGTTCATTCCCCGACCCCGATCTGGCAACCGCTGAGGAGATGAGTCAGCGCCAGGCACTTGCGAAAAAGAACGTGCCGCTCGGTCGCGTGGGCGATCCGCGAGAGGTCGGTCTCCTCGCCGCCTACCTGATATCCGACGCGGCGAACTACATCACGGGCGAGACGATTTATATCGACGGCGGAGCGACGTTCAAGCCGCTGTAACGAGGCGTAGGCCCAGATTCTCCGGCTGTTACACCACTACGACCCCGTTTTCGAGAGTGCCTATACCGTCGATGGTTATCAACACCACGTCGCCCTCTTCGAGAGTGAAGTCGGGGGGCGGCACGATCGCCGTGCCCGTGAGAACGGTCGTCATGTCGGGCACACTGTTATGACGCAAAAGCCAGTCGGCGAGGCTCTGGCACGTCCGCGCCATCTGTGCGGTCGATGTCTCGCCGGTGAACACCGTCTCACCGTCTCGCTCTATTCTGCAGTTGATCGTCACGTTTTGGGGGTCGATGTCGTCGGCTGGAATGAAGCACGGCCCGATGGCACACGACCGGTCGTAGAGCTTCGCCTGCGCGAGATACAGTGGGTTCTCCCCCTCGATGGCGCGACTGCTCATGTCGTTGCCGATCGTGTACCCGACGATCTTTCCCCTATATAAGGTAAAGGCAAGCTCGGGCTCGGGTACGTTCCACGTCGAGTCACCCCGAATCCCCACGTCCTCAAACGGCCCGACGCAGCGGTCGGCGGTCGATTTGAAGAACAACTCCGGGCGCTCGGCCTCATAGACCATCGCGTACACGTCCGGCGTGCTGCTCTCACGTCGACGCTCCATCTCGCTCGATTTGTACGTAACTCCCACCGCCCAGACCTCCGGCGGGTCGATCGGTCGGTCGAGCAGGTAGTCGCCGTTCTCTCCGCGAGTGCCGTCGAGAAGTTCGTTGAGATCGACGCTTTCAGGCTCGCCGCCTGCGCTCAGAAGCGCCATAGCGATCTCGTCCATGCTCATGCCTGTCAACGATGCGGCCAAGATGAGGTCACGGATGTCGGTAACGTCGGGCTTGATGACGGTGAGAATCGTGACGCGCCCCGGCTCGGCCTCCACGCCGATCACCGTGTCGCCGTCCACGTTCGTCATCCGGTAGTACCTCATGGGATTCCCCCTACAAAATCGTGCTTCGTTGGACGGGCACATGATACAGCATCAAGGCTTGTTCAACGTGTGGAAGGCAATCTCTGGACTTGCGATTGCCAGAAGATGGTCACTCAGTCAGCTTGCCCCCACAATTGACACGGTCTCCGCGTCGGCCATATACTCTGTCACGTCGAGGGGGCCAATTAGTGACAGTCGGCGATTGTTCGCCCGGATATCGAAACACCACGGCGGCTTCGGCACCGCCCAGAAGGCGTCCCTCCCCCTCCCGTTCTCTCTCCCTTCGAGATTCACCCTCCTTTATTTTGACCAGTCTGTTAAGTCCGGCCTTCCTTGACCTGAGCGTCGTGCGACCGGAGCGCCCATGACCAAGTACATCTTCGTGACAGGCGGTGTCGTAAGTTCAGTTGGCAAGGGAATTGCCGTCGCGTCTATCGGGCGCATCCTGAAGAGCCGGGGCGTCACCGTCTCGGTCATCAAGCTCGACCCCTACCTCAACGTGGACCCCGGCACAATGTCGCCCTACCAGCACGGCGAGGTCTTTGTCACGACCGACGGCAGCGAGACCGATCTCGACCTCGGCCACTACGAACGGTTCATCGACGCGAACCTCACCCGCTCGTCGAACGTGACCGCCGGGCAGATATACAGCGACGTCATCGCCCGCGAGCGTCGCGGCGAATTCTTGGGTGGCACCATTCAGATCGTCCCGCACGTGACCGACGCCATCAAGCAACGCATGTTCGACCTCGCCGAACAGAGCAGGGCCGACGTGATAATCGTCGAGGTGGGCGGGACCGTCGGCGACATCGAGGGCCAGCCGTTCCTAGAAGCCATCCGCCAGATGCGCAACGATGCCGGGCGAAATAACGTCTTCTACATCCACGTCACTTACCTCCCGCACATCCCCACTACCGGCGAGCTTAAGACTAAGCCCACCCAGCACAGCGTCAGGGAACTCCGCGGCGACGGCATCCAGCCCGACGCCATCATCTGCCGCAGCGAAGAGCCCGTGACCGACGACATCAAGGACAAGATCGCCCTCTTCTGCGACGTGGGGCGCGAGAGCGTCATCGGGGCCGAGACCGCCTTCTCCGTCTACCAAGTCCCGATGCTCTTCGAGGACGAGGGACTCGGTGACACCATCATCGAGACCCTCGATTTGTCCGCGACCGAGCCGGACATGGCCGACTGGCGCGCCCTCGTCGATTCCATACTCGAACCGAAGCACAAGATCAGCGTGGCGCTCGTCGGCAAGTACGTCGACCTCCAGGACTCGTATCTCTCCGTCAAGGAAGCGCTCTTCCACGCCGGACTTGCGCACGGAAGCAACATCGAGATCGACTGGGTGGCCGCCGAAGATGTCGAGCGTGTCGGCCCCGAGCGCCTCCTGCACTCAGTTTCCGGCATCGTCGTCCCAGGAGGCTTCGGTGTCCGCGGAGTCGAGGGGATGATCGAGACCGTCCGCTACGCCCGCGAGAACCGGGTACCCTATTTCGGCCTATGTCTTGGAATGCAGGTCATGGTCATCGAGGCCGCTCGCAACCTGCTTGGCAAGCCGGACGCCAACTCCACCGAGTTCGACGCCAACACCCAACACCCCGTCATCGACCTCATGCCCGACCAGCGCACCGTCACCGACATGGGTGGCACCATGCGTCTTGGCGTCTACCCCTGCAGCCTCGTCCCCGACTCAATCGCGCGGCGGGCATACGGGGTCTCCGTCGTCGATGAGCGTCACCGCCACCGATTCGAGGTCAGCAACGCCTATCGAGAGGCATTCGAGTCCGTCGGATTCTGGCCGACCGGCCTCTCACCCGACAATCGCCTCGTCGAGATCATGGAGATTGAAGACCACCCCTTCATGCTCGGCGTCCAGTTCCACCCGGAGTTCCTCTCCCGCCCCAATCGCCCGCACCCGCTCTTCCGAGAGTTCATCGACGTGGCCCGGGGCACACTCCGTGAAGGCGGCCAGCATATCCTGCCCATTGAACGCTCCGATCCTTCCATCTCTCCCCAAAACCAGGGCAATCGCATCTAAATCATTGTATAAGAAGTAGTTTAGACTATAGGCCAAACCCATGATTGGAGAGGCCTTATGGAAGGAACCCCCGCAGTCTCGCTGATTGAACACTTTGCAAAGTTGAAAGACCCTCGGATTGATCGCACCAAGCACCACGACCTGATCGATATCGTTGTCATCGCCATCTGCGCGGTCATAGGTGGCGCGGATTCATGGGCGGATGTCGAACTGTTCGGCAAGTCAAAGAAGGAGTGGTTCAGCAAGTTGCTAGACCTGCCTAACGGGATTCCATCCCATGACACGTTCGGAAGAGTCTTCGCTCGATTGGACGCTGAGCAGTTCGAGAACTGCTTCATAGACTGGGTACGAGCTGTCAGTGATGTGGTCGAAGGGCAGATTGTCGCCATAGACGGCAAGACAATTCGCCGTTCTCACGACAGGTTCATAGGCAAGTCCGCTATTCACATGGTCAACGCCTGGGCATCGGCCAATCGTCTGATTCTCGGTCAGACCAAAGTGGACGAACGCTCCAACGAGATCACCGCAATACCCGAACTACTGCGGGTGTTGGATGTATCGGGATGCATCGTAACCATAGATGCCATGGGATGTCAGAAGGACGTTGCAACAACGATCACCTCCCAGAACGCCGACTACGTGCTGGCATTGAAGCGGAACCAACCCGAACTGTACCAGGACGTCAAAGACACGTTCGAGCAGGCGCGGCGTGACGGGTTTGCCAACCTCAAACACGACTTTTACCAGACGGTCGATAAAGGCCATGGTCGAATCGAGACGCGGCGGTGTTGGGCAATATCAGACTCCGCCCACATAAACTATGTTAACGACCGGCAGCAGTGGAGCAACCTTACGAGCCTAGTGATGGTTGAGTCCGAACGACTCGTTGAAGGACAGACATCCGTAAAGACGCGCTACTACATCTCCAGTCTGCCCAACCGTGCCGAAGTGTTGCTTGGGGCAGTCAGAGGTCACTGGGGCATAGAGAACTCAGTCCACTGGGTGCTTGACGTTACCTTCGGTGAGGACAACAGCAGAGTACGCAAGGGTAACGCCTCGGAGAATCTGTCCATCCTACGCCGCTTCGCGCTCAACTTACTCAAGCGGGAAACCACTTCAAAAAGTAGCATCGCCGCCAAGCGTAAGAGAGCAGGTTGGGATACTGATTACCTCCGAACAGTCCTCAGTCAATAAGATGCGATTGCCCTGTCCCCAAAACCTATAGACAACCACTTCTGAACGTGATACATTACAAATTGCCTCTTTAATGTTCTAACCTTCTCCCGCGCCGCTAGGACTGAAATGACCTACCGTGTCGCGGAGGAGACTTCTCCCGCCGGTACCCTGTCGAACGTGGCGCCGGTTCCAATATAGGCCCGAGGCCGTCGGCCCAAGGCGTTCCTTCCAGTGTGAGACAAGGCACATAGCCCACAGGACTCTACAGTCTCCCTCGCCTAGAGATTCAGAGAGCTAGTTCGCGTAAGAAGCATTTTCCCCTTCCCTATATTTAAGGAACAAAGAGCCGTCCCGCGACCCAACCTTCGCGCCCGCTCTTCCTCGAATACCCCGCAGACCACACGCAATTCCCCCGGAGCACACGATGGATATCACCAAATTCCAAGAAAAGACCGATCATGAGCTTCTCGAAATGGCCCGCGAGCTCGGCCTGTTCGAGAACGGCTCCCGCCCCAGACGACAGACCCTGCTCAATAGACTCCTCCAGAACATTGCCGAGCAGAACGGCAGCAACCTCCTCGCCAGCGGAATCCTCTCCATCACCAACGACGGCTACGGCTTCCTCAAGCCGAAGGGCAAAGCGCCCGGCGTAAATGACGTCTACGTCTCGCAGTCCCAGATCCGCCGGTTTGGACTCCGCACCGGCGACGAGGTCTCCGGTCAGGTCCGCCCCCCCAAGGACAGCGAGCGATACTTCGGACTCATTCGCGTCGACACCGTCAACGACATGGACCCCGATACCGCCCGCGGACGGCCCCACTTCGAGAACCTCACCCCCATCTCACCCATCGAGCACGTGAAGCTCGAAAACAGCCGCACCGAGCTCGCCACGCGATTCATCGACCTCGTCGCTCCCATCGGCCGCGGACAGCGCGGGATGATCGTCTCCCCTCCCAAGGCCGGAAAGACCACTCTCCTTAAACAGATCGCCAACGGCATAACCGTCAACGCCCCCGACATCCATCTCATGGTCGCCCTCATCGGGGAACGCCCCGAAGAGGTCACCGACATGATGCGCAGCGTCAAGGGCGAGGTCTACAGTTCCACCTTCGACGAACCCGTCGAGACCCACTGCCAGGTCGCCGAGCTCGTCCTCGAACGCGCCAAGAGACTCGTCGAGGCCGGCAAGGACGTCTGCATCCTCCTCGACAGCCTCACCAGGCTAACGCGCGCCTACAACCTCGCCGTCCCCTCCAGCGGACGGACTCTCTCCGGCGGCATGGACCCCGTCGCCCTCTATCCGCCCCGCAAGTTCTTCGGCGCCGCGCGGAAGGTCGAGCATGGCGGGAGCCTCACCATCCTCGCCGCATGCCTCGTCGACACCGGCAGCCGCCTAGACGACGTCGTGTATGAAGAGTTCAAGGGCACCGGCAACATGGAGGTCCACCTCGACCGCAGACTCGCCGAGCGCCGCGTCTTCCCCGCCATCGACATCCCTCGAAGCGGCACCAGGCGCGAAGAGCTCCTCCTCGACGATGTCACCCTCCGACAGGTCTGGCTCCTCCGCCGGATGGTCAGCATGATAACCACCGACTCCAAGCTCTCCTCCGAGGCCACCGAAAAAGTCCGCGAACGCCTCGCCCGAGCCCGCGACAACAGAGAGTTCCTCACGAACCTCGGCGGATCCGACGCCTAACTCGCGGCAGTTCCTGCTCCCTCATTGAGAAACACGAATGAAGCTCCAAAATTTCTCCCCCGCCGGGGGCTGACAGGGGTAGGTACTTGCCTATCGCTCCACTCTCCATTGGCCAGAAAGCAACCTGGCTCTGTCATTCTGAGCGTAGCGTAGCGTAGTCGAAGAATCTAAAGTGTCTGTCCCAACGTAAAGCTGACATAGGGAGTTCTTACGCTGTTTTCGCTCTTGGTCACGATAGAAGCACGGCGCTGGCTGTCCGGTCTTGCGGTTATGGATTTTAGATTCCTCGCTGCGCTCGGAATGACAGGGATGCGGGGCCGGATCATAGCTACAATTCCATTTTACCTACCCCTGTCAGCCCGCCGGGGGAGAGACGCAACGCTCCCAAATCTCTCCCCGCCGGGGGAGAGACAAAGAGAGGGGGCCTCCACATCCAGCACCCAGCACGCAGCACCCGCTCCCAAAATCCACCTCAATCCTACGTCGCTTTCGTATTGACAAGACTAACAAAGGTACTATATAGTTCCCACAGCTTTCGCAACGTACGGTCTGGGCCGACTGCGTAGCGCAGAGTCGAGAAGTCGCATCAGGGGAAAAACCTCTGGCGGCGAGCGGTGTTACGGCGTGCCGAAATACGCCTTGACATGAGAGAAGGCATAGTGTACAACTGCATAAGCCTTGAAGAGACTGCAAAGAGAGGTACGCATGGCATCACCAGCCACCGCTCCCAGAGCGGGACCAGTGCCAGCGGGGAGCCGTGCGCTCCCCTTCATTCGTTTGTCAACAAAACCGTTTGTGTCCGATAACTCCGACACTAGCCGAACTAAAAGGGGGTAGATAGTGAAAAGCAAGGCAAGGTTTCTCCCATTCGTATTGGCGTTGGCGTTGCTAACGTCTTTGTTTGTGTTGTCGCCCGCAACGGCGGCAACGGGTACAGTGAAGCTGAGCAAAAGCTTCATAACTACCCCTGGCGGCGAACTGGAAATCACCGTCGAGGATGAAGACCTCAACTTCGGGGTCGTGCAATCAGACGAGGAGCAAGGACAAGATGCTCGTGTGGCGGGCCAGACGGCGGTTTACACAATCCCGGCTAGGACTACGCCATACACTCCTGACTCTGTGCTCCGGTACAGGACTCAGAAGGCTCCAATCCAGTCAGCCAGTGATGCCGACCTCTATCCGGATGTCGAGGGCGCCGACGATGTCGATCGGTTTATACGTGTCGACTTCAGCGACGTCATCCTGAGGATGGTGTCGGATTCAAGCCTCAATGAGACGACGACCGCGCAGGTAATTACGGCGTGGAATGCGTTTACTACGGGCTCAGGCAGGTCGCCGGCGGTTGCAGGCGATCGGCATCCCTTCGCGCTTGAGAACACTCAGGGTGGCGCGTTCATTCTGCGCACAGATGAGCCATCTGTAACGGTGCCTGTAAACATAGCGTTCACCGTGACCTATAAGGCTCCTGACGTGCAGGATGTGGATGTCACTCTCTCCAGCACGCAGGACATCACGGGCATCACCCTTAACCTGGCGGAGACCGGCGCCGATACCGGCAAGTTCACGGGGTCGTTCCAGACGGCTGGCGCGTCGGATGAGGATTCTAGCCCGCCAGGCATCGCGTCGATAGCGGGGTCCCTCATCACCGTCACCTACGATGATGACGGCACGAGGCGCGTGGCCAACGCCACGGTCGAGACCACCGATCCGACCATCCTCATTACCGCCCCTGAGCACGACTACTCGACACGGGTGCGCAGCGCTCGCCTGATCGCCGAGGTCACCGACGCCGACTCCGGCATCGATAAGGACTCGATTATGTTCGAAGTCACGCCGACCAACTTGGCCGGCGGCTCGGTCGCGGGGCCGGGCGTCACGGTTACTGACGTGACGACCGTCGCGATCGCGGGAGGCTTCAAGGCCGAGGTCCAGTTGGCCAACGTACCTGCCGGTGAGACACAGATCGACTGGTTTGTTCGCGTCACGGACGAGGCCGGCAACGTGGCCGAGAGCGACCGTGACGACAGCGAAGATGGGCGCCAAGACTACTCCATCCGCATCGACACCGTTGCGCCTGCCCTCGGTACGATCTCCATCGACTCCAACGGCGACGAGATGAACAACAGGACGATCGATGGGGCCATTACCGGCAACCACCTCAACGATGACAATGAGGCGGTAACGAACGCCGGGAAGGGTGACGATACCTCCATCCGGGTCGTCTTCAACGAGGCGCTCGACGATGGCTCCCTTGCCGCGTCGGACTTCCGCGTGAACGGCGTTGCTCCTTCCGACCTTGCATGGTCGAGCAAGCATCCTGAGAGCGCCTTCCTGAAGGTCGCCTCCCTGGATGCCGCCGCCCGGCCGCTCGTCGAGGTCACCGGTGATATCGCCGACACAGCCGGCAACATCCGACCTGGCGGCCTGAAGGTCGAGAACGCCATGGACGGCATCTCGCCGACCCTGGAAGTCGACGTCGACCCGACCTACGCCAAGGAAGAGGTCACGATCAGGGTGCGGAGCAATGAGCCTCTGCTGACCGTTCCGTCCATAAGTCTGAACGGTGACGATTCGCCCGCCGGACTCTCCGTGGCCCGGCTGATAGCGACCGACCACTACAGCACGACGTTCAAGGCTACCGACGCGCCGAACATCTATAACGTCAACGTCAGTGCTCAGGACACGTCCGCCAACGCGGCCAGCTTCGGTAAAGACGCCGCCGACGCTGATGACGCTACAAGGTTCGAGATTGACAAGAACCTGCCTGCGCCGACCAGCATCACCCTCCCGGGCCATGGCGCAATCCTTCACGCGGACATCTCCGATGACGCCTACAAGATCACCACGATGAACCCGTTCATCACGATCGAGTGGGATTCTGAGGGAAGCGAGTACCTGCCGAAGGACTACGAAGAGACTGTCGACGTGACCGACCTCATGTTCGGCGATTTTGAAGTCAATACGCCGATGGGTGACGAGACCGGCGCGAGGAGCGACTGGGGGGATGACAGTCCTGTCGTCTTCAACGTGACTAAGCCGACCGTAAACCGCCTGCTCATCTCGGCCCGCGGCCTCGCGCTCGGTGAGTACGAGATGACCTTCAACGGCGCCGACGGGCTCGGCAACGCGCTCGACGACGATGTCAAGATCAAGGTCAAGGTAGTCGAGCCCGATCCGTTCGAGATCAAGCTCACACCGGGCTGGAACCTCGTGTCCCTGCCTGCCGATCCTCAGATGTCTGGGATCAACGACGTGATCGGCGCGGACCACCCGGCCAGCATCGTGCTGACCTACGATCCGACACAGCCGGGCGCATGGCTCTCGTCCTCGCGCGGTGACGACGGAGCGTTCGCGGGCTCGCTCGAGAACATCGGCGCACGCACGGCATACTGGATCTTCACCGACTCCTTCGACTCGATCAAGGTGCCGATCACCAGGCCGACCGGTGGTGGAGTAACACTCCTCCCGACCGTCAACCTGGTGGCCGGATGGAACCTCCTGCCAGTGCTCGACGTGGGCGGCGGCGCGGCCTTCGGTGACGACGCAGCGAGCGTGGGCGACTATGTAGACAACGTCGTTCGGACCTACTCCTACGACGGCTCGAGCGATCGCTTCGACCAGCTCTCCGGTATGCTCCAGATCGGCAGCGGCTACTGGGCTTACCTCAGTGCTGCCACGGTGCTCGTACCGTAATCACGACCGGACAATCGGGTTAGGGTAGAAAAACCGAATGAAGGGGGCCTCCCTCCTCTGATACAATGAGGAGGGAGGCCTTTTGTTGAGTCGAAGGGCCGAACGGCAAAGACCTAGCTTACTAGCACTCAGAATCTAAAACCCACCAACCAGCACCCACCCATGACGACCAGACTGGCAGCGGCAATCACGACAGCGGTCCTCTTCGGAGGAATGCTCTATTTCGCCCTGTCGGACTCACCGAAGCTCGACGCCCAGACGCAGGGCGCTGTCTGCTCCACCCCGACTCCGACCCCGACGCCCACCCTCGAGGCCGGTCTGCCGACTCCGACCCAGACACCCCCGCCGGACGGCACGTTTCCAGCGTTTCCGATGTCCTTCTCAGGGACGGCCACCGTAGCGGGCAATCCGATCCCTGACTGCACCTTCGTCTACGCGACGATCGGGGAAGCCGTGTCGAGCTTGGTGCCCATCGTCAACGGCCAGTACAACGGTCTGACTATTGGCGCTCTCGACAGCTCGGCCAGCAATCAAGCGGTCACCTTCCACCTCGCCGAGGACGTGGTTGCCGCCGAGACACAACCATACTTCTATACGCAGGCGCCGCCGGAACCGCCATCGCTTTCGTTCAAGCGTGGGATTGTATTGACCTTCCCACACCTCGTCACACCCTCTCCGACGCCGGTGGATACCCCCCCAGCCCCGACTGTACCAGTCACAATGCCCCCGGTAGTTGTGACCATGCCCCCGGTGGTGGCGACCATGCCCCCACCTACCATGACGCCAACCAGCACGCCGACGCCGTTGATCGCGCAACCGGCGATCTATTCCGGCCCCTTGACCATTGCGGGCCTCGCCGCTATCCCTCCCGGTTCGGTTCTTACGGCCCGCATCGGCTCCTATGAGTCGCAGCCGGCAGCTATCGTCGGCCAGAGCTATCAGAGCCTCGTCATTTCGCCGGGGAGATCAAGCTTCATCGGTCAGCCGGTCGAGTTCTTCCTGAACGGATTCAAGTCGGTCTCCCTCGATGAGTTCCGGAGCGGCGCGCGCAAGACCGACTTCGAGATCATATTCATCGGATATCCGACACCGACACCGACGCCTGAGCCGACGGCCGTACCGCCGACCAATACCCCTGTAGTACCCACGCCGACAGCAGTACCGCCGACAAGTACGCCTGTAGTACCCACGCCGACACTCGCGCCCCCAACCAATACGCCTGTAGTACCCACGCCGACACTCGCGCCCCCTACCAATACGCCCGTCCGAACGCCTACCCCAACCGCGACGGCGACCCCGCCGCCAACGCCAACGCCGACACCGACCCTGCGTCCCACTCGCACCCCAATCCCGACACTCCCTCCGACGAACACGCCGGTGGCGACCGCCGTGCCTCCGACCCCCAGGGTCTTGGTCGTGACCGCCACACCGGAGCCGGCCGCACCTGCCACGCCGGAGCCGGAAGGCGGTTTCTGCTCCTCAGCCGGCCCCGTGCCCCTGTCCGCCGGAATCGGTTCCCTGCTCATGCTCTTCGCCCCCGTCGGCCTACTCTACGGAGTCCGCCGCGTCCGCAAGAGCCGCATCCCCCACCCCTAGCAGGCCACAAGTCCCTCGCCTTCGATCGCTCAGGAGCCTGCGTCCGCGCTGTGTGGGCCTGTCACACGCTCCCTTATCATGTCCCTCGCACAGAACCGTATAGGTGAAAGTACCTGCTGAATCGTTACCTAATGATCTCTCCCCCGCCGGGGGCTGACAGAGAGGGGGTTACTTGAAAGCCTGTCGAAAGACACTCCCTGCCCCCTGCCCTCAAACTCCAGCACCTAGAACCCAGCACCTAGCACCTTCCTTGACACCGCCCAAATCCCGGTGCTACATTCGAGATACCACCAAGACTCTCCCGAGGTCATCCGACGACGTGGTACTGTCGTTCCGAGAACGCACTATCCTCAACCTCATCGTCAGCGACTATATTCGCGAGGCGATGCCCGTCGCGTCCGACGCCCTCGCGCGCCGTCACGATCTTGGCGTCAGCTCGGCCACCATCCGCAATGACGTCATGGACCTCGAACAGAACGGGTTCCTCACCCGCCCGCATCCCTCGGCCGGAGCCATCCCGCTCGACAAGGCCTACCGCCTCTACGTGGAGAACATCTCCGTGGACGGCCCCTCGCGCCTGCCACAGGAGACGCAGTCCTCCGCCAAACTAAGGCTAAGCGAGGCCGAGCGCGACATCGACGAGTGGAGGAATGAGGCCGCCGCCGTTCTCGCCGGCCTCGTCGGAAACATGGCCATCGCCACCTTCCCTTCCTCGGACGTGACCAGGATCCGTCACATTGAGCTCGTATCCCTTAAGGATGTCCTCGGTCTCCTCGTCATAGTTCTCGAACAGGCTAAGGTCAGGCAGCAGTTCGTTCGTTTCGAGACCCCGATCCCTCCGGCCGAGATGCAGACGATCTCCAACAAGCTCAACGCGCTGCTTCGGGGCATGTCGTCCCGCGAGATAGAGACCAAGCCCCTCGAACTCTCGGATGCCGAAGAGGACGTCGTCGATACCACCGTCGACATCCTGCGCGAGGAAGAGGCAGCGCGGTACAACGACCACTTCCTCGCCGGCCTGAAGAACCTGCTCGCCCAGCCCGAATTCGAGGATAAAGATACTCTCGAAATCGTCATTCGAAGCGTGGAGGACGGCTCGCTTGGGCGCGCCGTCTTGGCGCAGGCGCCGGAGGGCTCAGTGGTGCGGGTGGTCATCGGAAGAGAAAACGACGGCTACGTGCTCTGGCCGCTCAGCGTCGTGCTGGGACGTTACGGCATCCCCGGCGAGATGAACGGCGTCATCGGCGCAATCGGGCCCGTCCGCATGGAGTACGGTCGCACAATCGCAGGCGTCGAATTCATGAGTACCCTCATGACAGACCTCGTCGAGACCGTCCACGCGTGATGACCGGTTCGCTCCCGCACCAACGCTGAGAAGGCCTGGTACCCCTGGCCGGACTCGAACCGGCGACACACGGTTTAGGAAACCGTTGCTCTATCCGCCTGAGCTACAGGGGCATCCCAATTGATAAGGCCGGAAGGGTCAATGAAGCAGGGTGGTACCCCCGGCGGGACTCGAACCCACGCACCCGGCTCCGGAGGCCGGTGCTCTATCCACTGAGCTACGGGGGCGGGCACACAAAAAACTATAACATCGTCCCGCCGACGGAACAAGCCGCCGAGTACGCCGTCACTGTGTGACTCCTATGCCGCAAATACGCGCTCAGCCAACCGAAACTAGGCCGTATTTGCGTGGCAAGGGGTTGACAACACCATATGACCCCAATATGATAAGGCCGCCGTAAGAGCACCGACTTTGCGCGTCATATCTTCCTAAAAATGCGTCGGGGTAGGGTACTTGACCGGTAAAGAGTCCAGAGACTCAGAAATCCTGTAGTTAGGGGGCGAAATGAAAATGGATAAAGCTCCACGGAGCATCATGGTAATGGTGCTTGTTTCGGTATTCGCGTTACTGTTCTTGGCGGCCTGTCAAGGTTCTCCGGGTAAGGCCGGTCTTCCTGGCAACCCCGGTGAGCCCGGCAATCCTGGTAACCCTGGTCCGCAGGGGCCTCCGGGACCTGCAGGCCCTCCTGGTATCCCCGGTCTCGCCGGCAACCCCGGCAACCCCGGTGAGCCTGGACTCCCTGGTGACCCTGGACTCCCTGGCTCAACGGGCCCTCAGGGACCTCCGGGAATTTCGCCCGGCGCAGGCGTGAGCATTAGCAGCGACACTATCTACCTCGATCAGGGTCTGACGGTCAGGGGCTCAGGCTTCCAGCCGTTCGAGCCGGTTCAGGTGTACTTCGATCTGCAGGGTGGACGTGACCCGAACCTCGGCTTCGCTACCGCGAATGGCGGCGGCGCGTTTGAGGTGGTCTTAGGCGCCCCGCTGAGCGCCATAAGCGGCGTCAGCCGAACCATGGACCAGTTGCTTGCGCTCGACGCAGTGACGGTCATGGTACAAGGCGCGGACAGGAGCTTTGCCAGCGCTCCGGCGAAGGTCGAGGCTGATACTCCCGACGTTGACATTCGCCCGCCCGCTCCGCCGGTCACGGTCGATGCGACCCTCACGGCGGGCTGTGTGATAGCAGGAATGGAAGTTACCCTCTTGGGTTCCGGCTTCAAGCCCGGCGAGGCGGCGAACTTCTTCCTCGTCACCGGCTCCCAGGCCGACGGCGCTCCCGTGCAGGCCTCTATTGGCAGCGCAGTGGCGAACGACCGAGGCGCTCTCCAAGCCGACGTTGGGGTCGACGCGGAAACCGAGCCCGGCCTCTACGGCATCAAGGTTGCAGGCATCCGAGGTACCGAGGCCACGGCGCCGCTGATGGTGAATTCAGCCCAAGAGATTTGCAAGTAGCCTGGCATAGGTAGTAAGCAATGAGCCCCGTGGGAGTCAGTCCCACGGGGCTTCTTTCTTTTGTTTGGCGCGCCGAGAGCCTCTTCACGGCATCCAACCATGCAAACGACATCACGGGTTGACGCTATGCATTAATTTGCCTTCCCGTCTGAGTTCCCCGCCTCCATGAAGTCCCGCCTGACAATTCTCATACCGTTACTCACTGCCCTCGTTCTCTCGTGCGCCGCACCTAAGCAGCCTGATGAACGCCTCGTTCCTAGCGAGGCTACACCTCCCTTCCCAACATCCGCTCTGGAGGTGACACCGCCCCCTACTCCCACGTCCTTATCCAACATCGGTCCCCGTGGCGGCAGCGTGCGGCTCGCAGGTGGCCGAAGCGCGCCCGTTGTACGCGTCGTCCCCCGTGATTTCATTCCCGCCATCTTTGACCCGGTCCACATTCCTGCCGGGGAAGTGGGCGAGCAGGCCGGCGAGGGCACCCCCGTAATCGGAGTGTCCATCGGCAGCGAGAGCGTCGCCTATTCGGTGGCCTATCTCAGCAGCCGCGAAATCGTGAACGACACCGTCGGAGGTACCTCAATCGTCGTCACGTGGTGACCGCTGTGTCAAACGGGCATAGTCTATGCTCGCACGGTCGACGGCCAAACGCTCACCTTCGGCGTAGACGGCAGTCTGATATTCAACTCCCTCGTGATGTACGACCGCGAGACCGACTCCCGCTGGAGCCAGTTCCTCGGTCGCGCCGTCGACGGCCCCAAACGCGATGCCGAACTGACCTTCGTTCCCTCCGTCATCGTTTCTTGGGGCGCGTGGAAGGCCGAGCACCCCGACACGCTGTTCTTGGACACCGGCAGTACGGGTCGCCCATACGACACCTACGAGGAATACTACCTCGACCCCGACATGGTCGGCGCGTACGGCGAGACCAACCCTGATCTCCGCTTCGACCGCAAAGACATTTTATTGGGAGTGGCCATAGACGACCAGGCGCGGGCCTACGCACTACGCGACCTCTTTCGCAACAACGTCATCAACGACAACCTCGGCAACACGAGCGTCGTCGTGGTCTTCGACGAGCGCAGCGGCCTGGCGGCCGTCTTTGATCGCGCCGTAGCGGGTAGGATCCTCACCCTAAAGCAGGGCGACGAGCCGCTGCAAATGATCGACGAGGAGACAAACTCCGTCTGGAACAAGCTGGACGGCGAGGCCGTCGCAGGTCCACTCAAGGGCGACCGTCTTACGATGATACCCAGCTTCCAGCTCTTCTGGTTTGCGTGGTCCGACTTCTATCCCGATACGACCGTCTACGAATCGCCTCGTTCGCCCTGAGCGTCCCTAAACGTCCACCAGCTTCCCGCCCTCTTGGTGCGACCTCAGAAATCCCGCCATGATCCGCACCGACTTCCGGGCGTCTCGCGCCGGCGAGGCGCTCTCCGTGCCGTTGGCGATGTTGTCGACGATCTCCCGGTAGGCCGCCTCTATTCCCCGCGACCGGTGTACGTCGGGCGTCAGCGTCGTCTGAATCGTGTTGTAGGCGTAGGCGGGATCGCTGAACTGAAGCTCGGCGAACTCCCCGTCGAACTTGAACGTTATCGTCCCCTTCGTCCCCGTGATAATCACGTCTCGCGATGAGTCCGGCGTGTTCTTGAGGCATGAGAAGAAGGCCCGAACCCCGTTGTCGAACACGACGTACCCGGTCGCTCCGGGGTCGCGCTCCGTGGCGTTGCCGCCTCCCATCCCACGATATACGTCCCAGTCGTCGTAACCGTCTTCGAGGTGCGCCGATACCTTGACCGGGTCCGCCCCCGTGAAGAATACCATCGCGTCCAGGAGATGCGATCCGCTGCGGAACAGCCAAGCCTGCACACCTCCGAAGGAGGCCGACATCAAGCTCAACTCGCCGATGGCCCCCGACCGGATGGCGTCCCGGACCTTGTGGAATGCCGGACTCCAACGCCGGGTGTAGTCGACCGACAGGATAACCTCGTTCGCCTCGCAGGCCGCAATCATGCGGTCGGCATCCTCGACGTTCGTCGCAAGCGGCTTCTCGCAGAAGATCGCCCGGACGCCCGACTCCGCCGCCGCCACCGTCGGCTCGGTGTGGAGGTGCTCCGGCGTCGTCACCGTAACAATGTCGAGCTCCTCGGAGGCCAGCATCTCGCGGTAATCGCTGTACAAACGCGCGTTGGGCCACCTGTCGTCCCAATTTTCGTGGAAGCGTTCGACCCTCGCGGGGTCCAAGTCACAGCCGGCTACGATCTCGATCTCCGGCACGTGGCCTATCGCCCACACGTGTGAAACCATCACGCGGTCACCGAACGGGACGTATTCGGGCTTCTCGGCCGCCTGCATGGCCGATTGGATAACGGCGGGCAGGTCCTCGGACGCCAACTTGCGGATGGCGACCGGCCCCAGCCCTATAATTCCCAATCGGTATTTCTGCCCGTTCAACTCGATTGTGCTCCCCTGATCCTGCCATCAAGAATACATTACCGAAACCCTAGTGTCCCGAATTGCAAGTTCCTTATATTGATGTGATATACGCTAGACCTGATCTTCGTGGTTCGACAAGCTCACCACGAACGTATTGTGATTATCCCGTTCGCCCTGAGCCCGTCGAAGGGCGCTCTTGAATTATGCGGTGAACTTGCAATTCGGGACACTAGTAGACCGAAATCTCTGAAATGACGAGCAACAATTAGAGGTTATACCAATTCGTGCTAATGCCACCGTATTCTCGCTGACCGAACACTCTGGATTCCGGCCCCGTATCGGGGTACGGGGCAGGCTCTACGCCGGAATGACGGTGGGTGGTCTCTGCTATGCGCACTGCGTTTGAAGGATTATGGCGCAGTCATGACGAATTGGTATTAGATTTGCGTCCTATAAGGCCAGGGCGGGTTTGAAACCCGCCCCTACCAAGTCATAGTCTCGTCACCCTTCAATAGTATGATGTTGAACCACTAGACACCTTGCTCTCAAGCCCTCGTGTCGACGGGACGGCCTCCGCTTGGCTGCGACGCGATGTCCGCAATCAGCGTGTCCAGAATCAGCTCATCGTCCCCGCCCGTGGACTTCATTGCCAGATCGGCGTCCAGGAGCATCCGGTGTATCTCCACGAGCCGCTCCATGCTGAACCGATCGGCTTGGAACAGCGTCTTCCGCAAGGGGTAGCCGGAGAGCCTCAGCCGCTGGGACGCCTCGCCCGTGGAGAGTCTCCGAGCGCCGATCTCCTTGGCCAAAATCAGCAGCCGCACCTGACGCGCGATCATCGTCATGATGTATCCCGTTGGACTCCCTCCTTCCAGAAGCCCGTGGACCAGCCCCAGCGCCTCGGAGACCCTGCCCTCCACAATCGCGTCGACGGAAGCGAAGATATTCGACTCCTGCGCGTAGGAGACCATGCGGTCGACGTCCTCGGCGGTAATCGCCCTTCCCGCGGCTACGAGGGCCAACTTGCGGAGCTCAGACGCGATCACCGGCAGATCGCTCCCGACGGTCTCGGCAAGCATCTGCACTGCCCGCTCATCGATCTGCGCTCCCTCGCTCTGAGCGCGGTTGGCGATCCACATCCGAAGCTCACGAGGGCCGGGCGGATGGAACGTCTTGGCCGTGACCAGCTCCTGTATCAGCTTGAGCAGCGGGTTCGATGCGCTCAATCGCCCGTCGACGAATACCACGTCGGTCGTTTCGGGCACGTTCGCGAGCACCAGCGGCAGACGCTCCCACTCCGAAAGCTCCTTCTTACCGTTCGCGCCTGAGCCGGAACGGCGTCCGCCTCCCCCTCGCTCGAACTTGCCCAGCAGGCCCTCCACCAATACCAGACGCTTGTCCGCCAGGAACGGCACTGTGGAGGCGGTGGCAGTGAACTCGTCCAGCGACACGTTCGCGCCGAGCGTGACGATGTTCACGTCGCGGACGTCGGGCGTGCCGACGCCCTCCTTCAAACCGGCGAGCGTCTCCCGGATCGTGAAATCGTCGTCGCCCGATAGCGAATAGATCATTCAAGCCCCGTCAATGCCGTTATGCCGCCATATTGTAGCCGGTTGAAACGGGTGGATTCCCGCCCCTGTATTGCGGCACCGGGATTCACCGCAGAGGGCGCGGAGATCGCGGGGTAGGATTCTGGATTCCCGCCTTCGCGGGAATGAGGGGTCGGAATAGGGCGTGAGGCAATCTGAGACGATGAGACAGTTTGGGACTCGGCCCGATCTCTCTCTTTTTCCTCCTGTTCTCAATTTGTCTCGCTCATTTCGGCCCGTCCTGCCGGGCGTTTTGAAGCCGTATCGTGCATACGCATCCGACAAATGACGGGTGGTGAGACAGTTTGAGAAGACTTCCCCACGATCAAATTTTCCTCGGCGTTTTTCTCGATTTGTCTCACACGGTTTCGCGGGTCTGGGTGTGTCTGCCGGAGACCGTTCATGAGACTCATTCATCGTAGGCTTTGCATTCTTGCCGGTCAAATTGGACGCATTTACCGCAGAGGGCGCGGAGATCGCTGAGAGGGGAATTGGGTTCCCGCTATCAGGAACCTCTGCATGACTCTCAGGAAAGGGAAACCTGAGGGATTGAAAGTGATGCCGCTCAAAGTTAGTGTTCGCCTCTTTGGATACCGGCCTTCGCCGGTATGACGGCTCTTCAACGGTGTCCTTTCTCGGGAATGATAAGTATGAAGGCTTGTCGTTCATTTTCGCACCGATGACGGACTGGGCTCGGGTGGGAGACAGTTTGAGAAAATGAGACAGTTTGAGACTCGGTCCGATCCCCCTGTTTTTCTTCCATTCTCAAATTGTCTCGCTCCGCGACTCCCGTTCGGGAGGGGCGTTTTGAACCTGATTCGTGGACTCGCGCCCGACACACGACGGGGTGGTGAGACAGTTTGAGAAGGTTTCCGCATGTTCAGATTTTCCTCTGCGTCGTTCTCGATTTGTCTCACACGGTTTCGTGGGTCTGGGTGTGTCTGCCGGAGACCGTTCATGAGACTCATTCATCGTAGGCTTTGCGTTCTTGCCGGTCAAATTGGACGGGGTCACGGCTTTTTTCGTACACGGGTACGGGGAATTACCGCAGAGGGCGCGGAGGTCGCAGAGAGAAGTCTTTGGTGGTTCGTCGTCATGAGGTTGTTCCGGGTGCGAGGCCCCCAATAGATGGCAACGATTTTGGATTCCTCACTTCGCTGCGCTTCGTTCGGAATGACAGGTGTCGGTGTTATGCAAGCGTCACCTTGAGTGGGAACTGAGAGTCAGCCATACCTATATGGAGACGCGACATAAGGCACAATCACGTTGCCGTTATGATATCGTAACAGTGAGGAGCGCGGACCGATGGCAATGCCGATCTTACGCCTGCTGATGCTCACGAAGATACCCGGCTTGGTGTTCAGGCTGATGCTCGACCGGCGAGTCCCCCTTCGCCTGAAGCTCATCATCCCCGCTGCCGTCCTCTACCTCGTCTCCCCCATCGACCTTCTCCCGGACCTCTTCCCGATCCTGGGGCACACCGACGACCTCATCGTCGTAATCCTTGCGCTGGCGTCATTCCTGCTTATGACTCCCCGCAATGTCTTGAATGAATACCTCACCGGACGTCCCGCCGACCTCTCGACCGACACGGACGCACGCGACTCCCGCGGCAACGTGATCGAAGGCCAGTACCGCCACGTCGAGGACGAGGACGAGCCCAAGCGGAAGTCGTAGAGAGACCGTCCTTCCGCGATGTAGCCAACTCCGGCCCTCTCCCCTCGGAAAACGCATCCATGGAAATCGGCATCATAGGTCTTCCCACAAGCGGTAAGACCACCGTGTTCAACGCGCTTACGCGGGGGTGGGCCGACGTTGCTTCGTACGGCGGGAAACCGAACATCGGCGTGGCACCGGTGCCCGACGCTCGCCTCGACCGGCTGGCCGCGCTGTACGAACCCCGCAAGCCCGTGTCGGCGATGGTGAGCTACGTCGACATCCCGCCACCCGCGACTCCTTCCGACAGGATGCGCGGAATATCCGGCCAGTACCTGAACGACCTCCAGCGGGTCGACGCAATGCTCATCGTCGCGCGCGCCTTCGATGACGAGGCCGTGCTCCACGTCGACGGCTCGGTCGACCCGTTCCGGGATGTCGAGAACATGATGCTGGAGCTCCTCTTCTCCGACCTTGAACTCCTGGAGCGACGGCTGCAGCGCCTCGACGACAGCTCCAAGGGCGCGAAGGCCGCGGAGCGTGACGCCATCGAAAAGGAGCGAGACCTGCTCGGACGGATCAAAGAACAGCTTGAAGGCGAGACACCCATCCGCGACCAGCAGTTCACGCCCGATCAGGCACAGCGCATTCGCGGGTTCCAGTTCCTTACGGGGAAGCCCCTCATTGTCCTGCTCAACATCGACGAGGACGACATCGACGAGGCCCGGAGTCTCGAAGAACGACTTGCAGGCGCGGTGCAGGGGCCGTCCGTTCGAGCGGCGGCGATATGCGGGAAGCTGGAAATGGACCTCGCGCAGATGGACGCGGAGGAGGAAGCCGAGTTCCGTGAGGCCATCGACGCGGGAGAGTCGGGGATGAACCGGATCATCCGCCTGTCGTACGATGTCGTCGGTCTGATTACCTTCCTGACCATCGGAGACGACGAGGTGCGCGCATGGGAGCTTCCTGAGGGCACCACAGCATCGAGGGCGGCAGGGAAGATACACACCGACTTCGAGCAGGGGTTCATCCGCACCGAGGTCGTCCCGTTCGATGATCTCGTCGCCTGTGGCGGCTTTGCCGAGGCCCGCAAGCGAGGCATCCTCCGGCAGGAGGGCAAGGACTACGTCGTGCAGGACGGCGACGTCATGCACGTGCTGTTCAATTTGTGAGGAGCGACAGAAAAGGCCCGCCTCACGATCGGGTTTCGTTGCGTTGTCGTTGACCCTATAATGACCTCATATCGAACGTCGAGAAGTGTACGTGGTATCAATTCGTACTCGAGGCAACGTCGTCTCGCTTACGGAATATTCTGGATTCCGGCCTCCGCCGGAATGACGGTGGGTGGTTAGTACTATGCGCATAAGGAACCGAAAGGAGTTTGACCATGGTTAGAGGATTTGGTAGAGGAGGCTACAGAGGTGGGGCGCGACGGAGCTCCGCCGGCAGGAGCAGCGCACGGAGAAGCTCAAGCAGTCGTAGCGGTGCACGGCCCAAAGGGCAGATAAAGTCGGGGAAGACGATTCAGTATGCGATTAAGAGCAGCAGGGGCAGAACCAAGTACTACGGCACCACGAACAATCCTTCGCGGCGGGAGGCAGAGCACAAGAAGACGGGAAAGCTCGGTCGCGGGGATAAGCTCGTAGTTCAAACGAGGGCCATATCGCGGAAGTCTGCTGAACGCGTCGAGGCAGGGAAACTGGCTTCACATCGTCGCCAACGCGGGAGGAACCCTAAGCACAACACTACGAACGACGGGAAGTACCACCAGCCCAGATTGTTCTAGTCCTGGAACACTGAATGGCCGCGACCTCATGCAGCCCATAGCCCTCTACGTCCATATTCCCTTCTGCGAGACGAAGTGCCCCTACTGCGACTTCAACACGTACGCCAAGATCGAGTCGCTTATTCCCGACTATGTGACCGCGCTGAGGACTGAGATCGAGTTGTGGGCAGAAATACTCGGCAGTCCCCCTATATGTACCGTCTTCTTCGGCGGCGGCACCCCCTCCTATCTGCCCTCTGAGGACATCTCCGCGCTGATGGCTACTATCTCCGAGTCTTTTCCCTTACAGGATGGCGCGGAAGTCACTCTTGAGGCCAATCCCGGAGACTTCACCCCCGCCAAGCTGAGCAATTTTCTCGATACCGGCATCAACCGGCTAAGCATCGGCGTCCAGAGCTTCGACGACGGCCTGCTCCGCCTGCTCGGACGGCGTCACTCTGCCTCGGACGCCGTCGAGGCTTACCGGATGGCACAGGATGCTGGGTTCGACAACGTCAGCATCGACCTGATGTACGGCCTGCCGCACCAGACCATCGACCACTGGCGGGAGACGCTTGCGCAAACGGGAGACCTCCACCCGCCCCACGTCTCCCTCTACGCGCTGACGCTCGAAGGCGGCACCCCGATGGAGCACTCCGTATCGCAGGGAACGCTGCCCACGCCCGATCCCGACCTCGCGGCCGACATGTACGCCCTGGCCGAGCAGTACCTCGGCGCCCTCAGATACCGTCACTACGAGATATCCAACTGGGCTGCCGATGGCAAGCTGGGTCTGCACAACATCGTCTACTGGCGCAACGAGCCGTATTTGGGCGTCGGCCCCGGCGCGCATTCTTCTCTGGCCAGACATCGCTTCTCCAACCTCAAGCCGCCGCGAGAGTACGTAAAGAGGCTGCATGACCCTTCCGGCTCTCCGGCGACGACGATTCCTGTGGGCGACCATCTTCGGCATGAGAATATGTCCCGTCCAGACCTGCGTAGGGGCGGGTTTCAAACCCGCCCCTACGACGACGCGATGGCTACGCAAGAAAGCAACTCTGACGACTCTCACGCCGCCATTCGCTCGATGCCCGTGGTAGACACCATCGAGTTCATCGACCGACCGCTTGAGATGGCGGAAACGATGATGCTGGGTCTTCGGCTGGATACCGGCGTCTCCATCCCTGAGTTTGAGGCGAGGTTTGGAGCTTCTCCTATCGAAGTGTACAGCGACGAACTGGCCGAGCTTCAACCGACCGGACTTGTCGAAACGGTCGATGGGAGTATCCGCCTGACCGACAAGGGCAGGTTCCTCAGCAACGAGGTGTTCGTCCGCTTCTTCGACTAACAGGACAATCGCATTTCACTCAGGGTCAGCCATGGGAGAGCCTCCCAACCCACCCCTCTGGACTCCGGCCTTCGCCGGAGTGACGATTTACCGTGTGCCTACCAACTCTAAATGCGATTGCCCTGCTTCGACTGACCGTACTCATACCGCGCGGCATCCGGTTTTGCTATGCTGGACGCATCCTAGACGGGAGCGGACACGTTGCACGTAATCGGCACGGCGGGACACGTCGACCACGGTAAATCGACCCTCGTTCAAGCCCTCACCGGCATCGACCCCGACCGTCTCCAAGAGGAGAAGGAGCGCGGCCTGACCATCGACCTGGGCTTCGCCTGGATGCCCCTCACCGACGGCAGCGAGGTCAGCATCGTCGACGTTCCCGGGCACGAGCGGTTCGTCAACAACATGCTCGCGGGTGTGGGCGGAATCGACCTAGCCCTGCTCGTGGTCGCGGCCGACGAGTCCGTGATGCCTCAAACACGCGAGCACCTCGCCATCCTCGACCTGCTGAACGTCAGCCGCGGCCTCGTGGCCGTCACCAAGCGCGACCTCGTGGACGACGAGTGGCTCGAGCTCGTGATCGCTGAAGTCCAGGAAGTTCTCGAAGGCACGACGCTCGAAGGCGTGCCCATCATCCCGGTCTCGGCCACCACCGGCGACGGGCTCCCTGAGCTTACATCCACCGTGGAGGCCCTTCTCCAGGACGCCGGCTCCCGCAAGGATCTCGGACGCCCGCGCCTCGCGCTCGACCGCGCGTTCACGATGTCCGGCTTCGGCACCGTCGTCACGGGCACCCTCGTCGACGGGACCCTGAGCGTCGGCCAGGAGGTCGAAGTGCTGCCGCAGCGTCTCTCGTCGAGGATTCGCGGCCTGCAGAGCCACAAAAGGAAGCTGGAGACAGTCCCTCCAGGCACGAGAGTGGCCGCCAACCTCGTCGGCCTCGCCCAGGACGACCTCCAACGCGGCGACGTGCTGACCGTGCCGGGCTGGCTCACCCCGACCGACGCCGTGGACGTCCACCTGCGAGTCATCGAGGACGTTCCGCGACCGCTCCGCCACAACATGCTCCTGACGGTCCACACGGGGAGCAGCGAGGCTCTCGCCCGCCTGCGGCTGCTTGAACGTCCGCGCGCGGAGCCGGGAGAATCGGTGTGGGCGCAACTGAAGTTCGAGACGCCCGTGGCGGTCGTCAAAGACGATTTCTTCGTGGTCCGCTCCAACCAGACGACCCTCGGAGGCGGCAGCGTCGTCGACACGCACGCCCGACGGCATCGCCGCAATCACCAACCGACGCTCGACCGGCTCACCATGATGGAGCAGGGGACGACGCAGGAAATCCTCCTCAACACCATCGAACGCTCCGAGCCGGCAGATGTGGATGATCTCCCCAGCCGCGCCAACATGGAAGCTGCGACCGTACGCTCGGAGATCGAGGAGATGGCCCTCAGCGGCGATGTCGTGCTGTTGCGCTCGGGGAAGTCCGTTTTCACCAGGGGTGGATGGGACGCGTTGGAGCGGAAGGCGCGCATATTTCTCAAGGGCTACCACGAGTCCTACCCGCTCAGAAAGGGCGCTCCAAAGGAGGAGCTTCGCAGCCGCACAGGATCGACTGCGGCGGTCTTCCCGGAGGTGCTCCGAGTCCTCCAAGACAGCGGAACGGTTATTGAGGACGGCCCCGTGGTATACCTCACAGGACACGCCCGGAAGTTGACGGCGGGCCAAGAACGGATCGTGCAGGACTACCTCCACCTGCTTGAGTCACAGCCATTCTCTCCACCAACGGATCCTGTGCCCGATGCCGAGATACTTGCCCTGCTCGTCGATGAGGGGCGTGTCGTGCGCGCGGGAGATGCGGTCGTGTTCGCCGCGTCCGCCTACCGCAAGATGGCGGACGCCGTGGTCGAGCACATCGAGACGAACGGCCCCATCGCCGTCGGCGACGTCCGCGACATGTTCGGCACCAGCCGCAAGTACGCCCTCGCCCTCCTCGAACAACTCGACCGCGAACGAGTCACGCGGCGCGAGGGTGATGGCCGAGTCCTGAGGTAGTCCCGCCTACATCCCTCTTACTACTTCCTGCCCCAATTTTTCGTAGCCCCCGCCCACCCCATGCTATACACTGGTTTTCGGTAGGCTAATCGGGCACGCATGGCTTCAAGCACACTTCACTCGGCAGGCATCGCACGTTTCACCATCTGGGCCGCGCGGCTCGTGGTGTTCGCCGCCTTCTTCGACCTGTTCGTCCAGTTCCCCACAATCGCGCCCTACGCTGAGAGCCTTGGAGCGTCGGCTGCGCTAGTGGGCCTGATCGTCGCGGCCTACTCCTTCACGAACCTGTTCGGCAACCTGGGAGCGGGATACATTCTCGATAGGTGGGGCCGCCGTTCCCCGATGCTTCTCGGCATGGCAATCACCGTGATCGCCGTCTTCAGCTACTCGCTCGTCCAGACGCCGGAGCAGATGATGGTGGCGAGGGCAGTGCACGGCATCGGGGCGGCTGTACTCGCGCCCGGCGCGTTCTCCATCATCGGCGATCGCACCCCATCCGACCGGTGGGGTCGCGCAATGGGCCTCACCGGAGCGCTGATAGCCGTCGCCGCACTGATCGGCCCTCCCGCCGCCGGTATCCTCCGCGATCTTTGGGGCGCAAATGTCGTCTTCTACGTCGATTGCGCGTTCATCCTCATCACGATGATAGCGTTCCTGCTCATCACCCGGGACGACTCCCTGACGGTCTCAGAGGAGAAATCAGACCCGCAGACCGCATCACCCGAAGATACGAAGAAAAAACCCGCCTTGTGGTCGGCCTACGCCGCGGCATTCGCAATCACTGTCGGCATCGGCGCCCTCGTCACGCACCTGCCACTTATGCTGGAAGAGCAGGGAGAGACGGCGGCCCGTTCGGGCTACAGCTTCGGCATCTACGCTCTCGTTGCAATGCTGGTCATGGCAAGCCCGATCAGTCGCGCCGGCGACCGGTTCGGGCGCTTCGGTCCGCTGATGCTCGGACTCATCGGAGTCGCCGCAGGGCTGGCCCTACTGGGCATCCTCAGGGGCTACGGAGGAGTTGTTGCAGGCATGGCCGTCTTTGGGCTGGGATACGGCCTCGTCTTCCCGGCAGCCACCGCCCTCGTGGCCGGGGCAAACGGCGCGGGTCGGCGAGGGATGGCCTTCGGGGTCTTCTACGCCGTCTACTCATTCGGAGTGGTCGTCGGCGCGTCCGGTAGCGGAAGACTCGCCGCCATCAGCGACGACCTCGTCGGCCTACCGTTCCTCGTCGCTGCCGCCGTCGTCCTTGCGGCCGTCCCCCTCGTTGCCGTCCTGAGATACGCCGCAACTAACACCTCAACACCCAGCACCTAGCACCCCTACACCCCCAGCTCATGCAACCGCTCGTCGTCGATCCCGAAGTGGTGAGCGACCTCGTGCACCACCGTCGAGCGTATCTCCTCAATGATCTCCTCGTTCGTCTCGCAGATCTCCTCGATCGACCCCTGAAAAATCGTGATCCGGTCGGGAAGGATCGTGAGGTAGTCGGCCCGCTCCGTGAGGGGCACGCCCTCGTACAGCCCGAGAAGCAGCTGCGAGTCGTCTACGAGGTGGCCCGCAAGCTGATCGTGCGAAGGCCAGTCATCGACGATAATGTCGACATTCTCAAGGTACCGCCGGAACTCATCCGGCACCGTACCCAGCGCCCTCCACACCAGCCGCTCAAATGTCTCCCGCTCCATGCCGCAATTCTACCAGACTTACCGTCCGTATCCCCGGCAAGAAGATACGACGGCTTGTCCCCTTCGCCACATAGAGCGCTGGAAAATATACAATACGGTCTTGCTTCTGCGTCATCGCCATAGGGAATCAAAACTCCGTGAGGAGGATAAGCGTGACACTAGGTGAACTCAGACCCGGAGATGCGCTTGGATTCGACATTGACGACGGAACCGGGCTTCGGGTGGCCCGCGCCCGATTCGAGTCCGAAGCCAAGTTCGCTTGGTCGCTGTTCGACGGCTACGACCGCATCCGCATCCTCACTTACTCGGCGGGTGTGAGCGCAATTGTCCGGCTGCTCGACAGGCACGGATTCAGTGACTTCGAGTGCGTGTTCGGGTGTGAAAGCACTCTGCACACTCTGAAGGACATTATGGCCTTCCAGCAGGTCGCCATCGGCGACACGCGGGCCGCGATCAAGAGACTTTCTGACGAGCGCCATGCCTTCATTCTGAGCCGCGTCAGGGAGGGACAGGCGCGGTTTCGAGTGCTGCGCAAACAGATAGCCCACGCCAAGCTGTACCTGCTTGATAACACAGAGTCCGGCAAGACGCGCGCCCTCATCGGCTCTGCCAACCTTTCTGAGACCGCATTTGGTGGGCGACAGTCTGAAACTCTGGTGTGCTTTGATGAGGACGACTCCGCATGGAGTCATTACCTCGGAATGTTCGAGTCCATTAGAGACCAAGCGTCCGATGAGATACCGTTGCCGCCCGATCGGGTCGAGAACGCTGAGATAAAGCTCCAAGAAGTGCCTGTCCTTGATCCCACCGACCACTCAACCCTCGTTATAGAAACTGCCGAGACCGAACAGCAGTCAGGCGATATTGTGCACATCAACATCCCCACGCAGATAGAACGCATAGAGAAGATGAAGGCCGCGATTCCTCCTGTGGTGGCAAACATCATCCCGCCGCCGCGCAATGGAAAACAGCAGATAACCCGTGAGCACAAACGACTCATAGTCAAGGAATACAGCCGCATCCGCGTAGTGCAGTCCGAAGAAGAGACCGATCACCGCGAACTGTCCATCGACAAAGACTCAAAGACCGTCTCTCTCTTTGGAGAACAGCTCTCGTTGAAACCCGATCTCTCTGCGGCAAGAAGGGACGCGAACCTCCTCGTCGAGTTCTTCCGCAACTACGAGGGTACGTTCGAGGGCGGTATGGGAGTCGAGAGGCTCCAGCGTGACTACTTCATACTCTGGTCTTGGCTGTACTTCTCTCCGTTCATGTGTGACATGAGGACACTGGCAGGCCACGACGGAGATATTTTCAGGTTCCCATCATTCGCCATAGTGTACGGCAAGCCGTCCTGCGGCAAGTCCAGCTTGATCGATACCCTGATGACCTCAATGTTCGGCAAGGCCTATAACGTCGACAAGCGCGAGTTTACCAAGGCAAGGCTCCGAGACATCCAACACGCGTACAAGCGGTTTCCCGCCGTGTTCGATGATATTGGCAAGCCCGCTATACGAAATCAAGGTGAGGACGTAATCAAAGACGAGATGCCTCCGCTGGCTGCTGAGTATCCCTGTTTCGTGCTGTCGATGAATCAGGAGCTTAAGGCCTTTACCGACCAGATCGTAAAGCGCAGCTTGATGATCTACACGACGACTGCGCTCCCATCCTACAAGGAGAGCCTGCGTCACGAGTTGCATCTGAAGATACAGGAGGTACGCCGAGGGCTTTCCACCCATTTCTACCGAGAATACTTACGCAGGGTTCTCGCTCGACTCGAAGAGGATCCCAAGCCCGACGATTGGCTTGAGTTCTCATCCACAGTTCTCTCAGAGCTAATTGCCGACTTGCTGGACGACAGCCCGCCGAAATGGTGTGTGCCCATAAGGTGGAATGAGTACGCGGACAAGCGCCACGAGAGAGTCAAGACTCAGGTCGAGCACCTGCTGAGACCAACCACGAAGATGAAAAAGGAGGGAGACCTAGCCACAGGTTGGATACTGGAAGACGACAAGGTAATCGTCATCGAACAGAAGGACACGTTTGGTCGACGCGAATTCGATTGGGAGAATGTCCCTTCCACCCTCATAGACGACAACGCTAGTGTTGGAGGAAGGACAGTCTTGAATCGCCCTGAACTGGAAGAGTTCTTAGGGGCGAGACTCAACCGGCGGCGAAACGGCCTGCTTCACAAGATTAGAGAGCGCATTGCCTAGAGGCAGCTGAAGGCGATACTGGCACTCCCCAGCCTACGCAATACTCATTACTTTCTACGAAATCGCCCACTATGATATATTTCAACCATGCCTGAAGACAGCGCTACTTTGGTCGGACGCCCTGTGACTGAGAGTCGCAAGGGAGACCATTTTCGCGACGCGCTTCTCGTTGCCTGCGCCATACTCATGGCGGCCACGCTGTACCTCACCTTCCTGTACGTGCCGACCGACGCCAACCTTGGCGTATCCCAGCGCATCTTCTACTTCCACGTTCCGATTGCCATGCTTGCACTCTTGTCGGTTGTCGTAGTCGCCGTAGCGAGCGCGTTGCATCTCTTCCGCAAGGGCGAGAGGTCCGACGCCGTCGCCTACGCATCGGCGGAGGTGGGCTTCGTCTTCTGTACCATAGCCATCGTCACGGGAGCGATCTGGGCCAAGCCCGTATGGGGCGTGTGGTGGACGTGGGACCCGAAGCTGACGCTGACGCTCGTGCTGTGGTTCATCTACGCCAGCTACCTGATGCTCCGCGCGTTCGGGCCGAAAGGCTCGCAGGGCGCGCGCTACGGGGCCGTCCTCGCCCTGATCGGGGCCATCGACGCACCCATCATCTACTACGCCGCCGAGCTTTGGCGCTCGACCCATCCTAATCTGGTACTTGGCCCAGCCGCTCCTGGCGACGCTCTCGATCCGAGGATGCTCGTGACCGTGCTAGTCTCGCTCACAACATTCGTGGTCCTCTTCGTCTACCTGATAATCGAACGATACAGCCTGAGGAAAGCGGAGACCGATGTCGACGAGATATTCCAGTACGCTGCGTAAAGCGCTGCCCATAGCCAAGTCCGCCCTCGTTGTCCTACTAGGACTCATCTTGGCGGCGGTTCTCGCCGCACCCGTCTATGCGGGGAGCGGCATCGTCGATCACGCCGTCTCCGCCACGACCTTCGCGCAGGCGTCCGACTCCGATCCGGAGGCGAACCTCCCGTTCCTCTTCGCTGTCTACATCCTGACGTGGGCGGGGTTCTTCGGGTATGCTTTCTACATGTCCCGCCGCCAGCGCGACATGCGGCGCGACATCGAAGCGCTGAAGCAGGCCCTCAGGGAACGTGAGGACAAGGACGACGCGAGTTCAGAAGAAGAGAGCCGATAGACCATGACAACAATCGAGACACCCGTCATTCCCGAGCCGAGCCGCATGGCACATCGCATCAAGGTGTTCGTCGGCCTCGCGGTAGTCGTTGGCGCCCTCGGCTTCCTCATCTATACCGCGTTTCAGAGCGCGAGCGTCTACTTCTACACCGTCAGCGAGATCAAGCAGGTCGGCCCGACCGAAGATGGCAGGCTCGTAAAGGTGAACGGCAAGCTCGTCCAGGACTCATTCGTCCGCGAGGAGGCGTCCACCATCGCCCGGTTTACCCTTGTGGACACCGAGGGCCCGGAGACCCTGTCGGCAGTGCATGACGGAGTCGTCCCCGACCTCTTCTTCAACCAGCACTCCGAGATCATCCTCGAAGGTTCATACGGCGACGATGGCGTGTTCTACAGTGAGAGCGTCATCGTCAAGTGCCCGTCGAAGTACGTCGCCGCCGGATAACGCAGCCTTTCAGGCGTGCAGACGGCCCTCCTCCGCGATCCTGACGCGAATGGCGTCCTTCAGCCCTGCCGGAGCTGGTTCCTCGCGCCTCATCGTCCCCAGGAGCCGTATCGTTTCGACGAGCGTGTCGACGAACGCCCGGCAGGCCTCGCACCCGCCGAGGTGAGCGCGCACCCGCTCGACCTGCGTCTCTCGCAGATCGCCGTCGATGTAGTCCGACGCCGCCATGCGGATGTCCCGGCACTCCGGCCCCCGCTTTAGAAGCGCTGTAAGCCGTCCTAATAGCCCCATAATCGCCGCCCATGCCCTTCGGGTGTACTCATGCCATGAGAAGGGGCCTGCTTTCGCTTTGCAGTCCCGTTCCCATACAATTGGATGCAAGGGACCCGTTTTCGGTTCCGTAAGTTGCGGGACGCCTCGCCCGGCCTTCCGGCATTCGAGAGTTCACATTGACTCCGCCCGCCCACGAACAGAGTACGCCCGCAGCAGACTCGGAAGACTTCGACGCCATCGTCGAGAGGCACTCGGACTTCGTCTACAACGTGGCGTATCGCGTCATGGGCAGCCCCCAGGAGGCGGAGGACGTGGTCCAGGACGCCTTCCTGTCGGCATACCGCGCCTACGACCGCTTCCGCGGACAGTCCCACGTGACCACCTGGCTCTATCGGATAACGATGAACGCCGCGCTGATGCGCCTGCGGAAGACCAAGAAGGCCCGCACCCTGACCCATACCGGCATCGACGAGGTCGAGGTCGTCGACTGGACGAAGAACCCGCACAAGGACGCGCTCGACTCGGAGCTGGGCGACAAGCTCCGCGAGGGGATCGACCTGCTCGAACCCGACCTGCGCGCCGCCCTCGTCCTGCGCGACGTTCAGGGCCTGTCCAACGCGGAGGCCGCCGAGGCCCTCGACATAACAGTCTCAGCCCTCAAGTCGCGCTTGCACCGCGCGCGCATGATCGTGCGGAGGTACCTCGAAGACTACGTCAAGACGCCGAGGGAGTAGGCGGACGGGAGGGCATCTCCGGCTTATCGGCAGGGAGCCCCTTGCCGGTTGCCACCGGCACGACCGAACATGCGAATGGCGGTACTTTCTCCGTCGTCATGTCACTGGCGGCAGTGGACGGGGACTGGATTCCGGCCTCCGCGGAATGACGGTGTTGGGGGACGCCGGCTATTTTCCGAGGAATCCCTCATGTCGGTTGTCACCGACACCACCAATCATGTAAATGGCGTTGGTCTCACCGTTTCCTGAGGGACTGACGGCGAGGCACCGAAGATGGATTCCTGCCTTCGCAGGAATGACGATGTGGGGGTGGCACCGGGGGTTATTTTCAGGGTAGTGACAGGCGTGGTATCCGCTGTACAAGCATTCCTACGCTATCCGCACCCGCCAGCCGAAGGGGTCGTCCTTGTAGCCGTACTGGATCCCTACGATCTCGTCGTACAGACGCCGCGCCAGCGGGCCGGTCTCGCCCTCGCCGACGGGGATGTCATCGCCCATATAGCCGATCTCGCCGATGGGCGACACGACCGCAGCGGTGCCCGTCGCGAACGCCTCGGTGATCGCGCCGCTCCGACACCCCTCCGCGACCTCCTCCATCGAGATACGTCGCTCCGTGACCTCGATGTCCCAGCTCCGGGCGACCTGCATCACCGAGTCGCGCGTCACCCCGGAGAGAATCGAGCCGGACAGGCTGGGCGTCACCAGTTCGTCGTCGATCACGAAGAAGATGTTGCTCGTGCCGACCTCTTCGACGTACCGTCGCTCCACGGCGTCGAGCCACAGGACCTGCGTGTAGCCCCTGTCCTTGGCGTCCTCGGAGACGTACAGGGTCGGACCGTAGTTGCCTGAGGTCTTCGCGTTGCCGACCCCGCCCGGAGCCGCGCGAATGTACTCGTCGGACACGAAGATTCGCGTCGGGTTGAACCCCTCTTTGTAATACGGCCCGACGGGGCTGAGCACGATGAAGAACAGGTAGGTCGCCGACGGCTGCACTCCCAAAGCCGCCTCGGTGGCTATCATCGTCGGCCTGATGTAGATCGCGGTGCCCTCCGACGTGGGCAGCCAGTAGCGGTCGAGCACCACAAGCTCCTTGACCGCGGCCAGGAACACCTCGGCGTCGAACTGTGGCATCACCATCCGTTCGGTCGAGGCATTCATGCGCTCGACGTTCTTGTCCGGTCGAAACAGCCCGATGCCCCCGTCCGGCAGGTGGTATGCCTTCAGCCCCTCGAAGACCTGCTGGTTGTAGTGAAGTACGATCGCCACCGGGTCGAGGGTCAGGTCGTGGTACGGCTCGATCCGCGGGCTGTGCCACCCACGCTCCGTCGAATAGTCCATCAGGAACATGTGGTCCGTGAGGATCTGGCCGAAGCCGAGATCGGCGTCGGCAGGTCGCGGGCGTGTTCCCGCGGTCGGGGATTTCGTGATCGCGATGTCCATCTGCTTCTCCGGTACCTTGCGGATCGTAGACACAAAATATACCACCGGCAGGCGAAATGGGCTAGGTTGAGGTGGTTCAAGAACCCGCCGGAAAAGTAAATGCCCCGGCGGGCCATCCCTGCCGGAGCATCGTCGCTTACTTTCGTCAGGACCGCCTTAGACGCCGTACGAGCCTACCATTTGCTCCGTGGTCAGTTCCTTCGCTTTCGCCCTGAGCCCGTCCAGCCGCTGCTCCAGCGTCGGCTGCGACTCCGCTTGATACACCAAACCCAACGGTATGCCGTCGCGCTCGAGAAGGCTCGCCGCCGCGTCGATGTTGGAGGGGTCGTGATCGTCCGCGATGTCCCACGCCCTGCCGGGTATTCCCTTGCGAGGCTCGCCTTTCAGCACCTTGTACGTGTCGTTGTACTCGGTGCAGGGCGACTGCACGTGTACGACAGAGAAGCCGGGGTACTCCATGGCGTCGTAGATCATATTCGCCATGTCCTTGATTTTGCTCGACAGGGCAGAGGCGATGTGCGACACGCCGATCGTCAGGTACAGCCTGAGAGGGTTGAGGCCCTCTTCCGCTTTGCCGAACGGCGTCGAGCTCGTGATCATTCCAATCTCGCTGGTGGGCGAGCTCTGCCCCTTCGTCAGGCCGTAGACGCCGTTGTCCATGACGACGGCGCAGACGTTGAGGTTTCGCTGGGCCTGGGGCGCGATGTGCTCCATGCCGATGCTCAGGAAGTCCCCGTCTCCCGCGACCACGACGACGTTCAGGTCGGGCTGGCCCGTCTTCACGCCGAATGCAACCGGCAGGGTGCGACCGTGCAGGCCGTGAATGCCGAAGGGCTGATCGCCTTCCAGCAGGTGGACGAGGTTGCCGGAACATCCGATGCCTGCAACCACAACGGTCTGCTCGATCGGCTCCTCAGCTTCGACCAGCCGTCGCGCTACCGCCTGCTCCAGCGCGCGGCGAACGCCGAAGTCGCCACACCCGGGGCACCACTTGAAATCATATTCGGGATTCTTGTCGGTCATACTGCGACCTCCTCCTTCCGTCCCACACCAATCCGCTCTTCGATTCGTCGTGTCAAGCCCGCAATCCCAAACGGGAGTCCCGTGTACTGCGTGATCGACTCGGCCCTTACGCCCTTGGACCGTAGATACGACGAGAACTGGCCCTGATAGTTCAGCTCGGGCACGATAACCAGCTCCTTCGTCCTTAGCTCATCCAGCAGTGCTGGCGGGAGCGGATTCAAGTACATGGTGTAGTACCACGCAAGATTGTCCGCCGTTCCGGTCTCCCTCATGCGCTGCCACACCTCGCGGGTTGGACCTTTCGATCCGCCCCAGGTCATCAGGGCGACCGAAGCGCCCGTGTTCTCCGCCTCGTAGGCGCCGGTCTCCAGCAGCTTCAGCTTGCCGAACCGGCGCTCCGTCATCTGAATGTGTCGCTCCGGCAGGTGGGTCGTGTCACCCATGCCGTCGTGCTCGCTCGCGTTGGCCACGTAGCTGCCGGGACCGCCGGGCAGCGGCATCGGGGACAGCTCTCGCGGCTCATACCGATGGTAGCCGTTCGTCCCGTTTGCCCCGTGATATACCGTGCGGTTCTCGACGGGTATCACATCCAGGTTCGGCTTGCGGACGTTCTGCTTGCGTTCCGACAGAGAGTGCTCGCTCAACAGGACAACAGGCCCTTGGTACCGCTCGGCCCAGTTGAAGGCCTCTACGGTCGCGTAGAAGCACTCCTCGACCGATCCTGGGGCGATTACCGGGAGGCTGACGTCTCCGTGAGCCGGATGCATCGCCGCAAACAGGTCCGACTGCTCCGTCTTCGTGGGAAGTCCGGTGGCCGGCCCGCCGCGCTGCACGTCGCAGACCACGAGGGGGATCTCCGCCATCCACGCGAACCCCAGCCCCTCGCTCATCAGCGAGAAGCCCGGCCCTGCCGTGGCGGTCATCGCCTTCTTGCCAGCGTACCCCGCTCCGACTATCGCGTTGATCGCCTCGATCTCCGAGGACACTTGGTAAGCGGTCTTCTCGTCCCCGCTCAGCCACTGCTCCATCCATACGAGAATCGTCGTCGCAGGCGATATCGGATATCCGGCGTAGAAGTCGAGTCCCGCGTGTACCGCGCCGAGGCAGATCGCCTCGTTGCCGTTCAGGAATATCTGGTCGTAGTCCGGCTTGTTGGGCGGGGCAAGCTCCCCCAGGCTGAAGCCACTCTTCACCGCCTCTTCGCGTCCGAGAGTAAGGCCGTGGATGTTCTGCGGCACCGTCTTCTCGCCATAGCGCGCTACGTTGCCCCACCGCTGCCTGACGAACTCTTCCAGGATCGACTGCGGCATGTTCATCAGGCCGGCAAGCATCCCCATGACGACCATGTTCGCCGCCCTCGGGTTGCCCGTCGACCGGCCTAGCTGATCGAACGGGACGCCTAGGCTCGATCCGTTGTCGTCCATCTGGAACGCCTTCGAGTCGTAGACCACGACGCCGCCCTCGCGGACCTCGTCCTTGTGGGCTTCGTAAGCCTGCTCGTTGAACGCGACCAACACGTCGAGTTGGTCGCCGCGACTCAGTATCGGTTCGGTGGATATACGCACCTGGAACCACGTCGGCCCGCCCGTGATCTGGGAAGGGAACGTCGCGAAGGTCTGCGCGTGGTATCCGGCCTGCACGTTCGCGGACGCGAAGCCCTCGGCGACCGACAGCAAACCCTGTCCACCCTCACCGGCGATTCGTATCCTAAAGTCTGTCGTCCGCAACTCGTGCCCCCTTTGAGACGGCGCTCACCCGCATCAAGACGTTCGCGAATGAGGCGAAACCAGCAAAAACCCCGCGCATCGGTCTGTGCCGCGGGGCGTGGATTACATACAGGATGGAGTCCTATAACTCATACCGATTTCAACGGAATTTTACATGAACGCTCCCGCCAGTGTCAACGGAATCTCGTATCAGTGAACGACGCGGAGCGGGCGCTGCCCACTAGATCGGCCTCCGATGCCTCCGGTTTTCTGTCGATTCCCTTCGGTCTGTTGATGGCCGCTTCGTTGGCGATGCTGGCCCCGAACAGGAAGATCATGCCGCCCAGGAACCCCCAGATCAACACGATCACCACCGACGAGAACGGCAAGTAGATGAGGTTCTGCTGCCCCGAATGGTTGCCGAACCAGAAGAACAGGTGCTTACCGATCTCGAACAGGACCACCGCGACAATCGCGCCGAATGTCGCGTCTCGCCAGTCCACGAGCGTATTCGGCAAGGCCCGATAGACGACTCCAAAGGCTATCGTGGTCATGATTATCGGAAGTACTCCAGACACCAATTCCGTAACTATGATGACGACACGATTGACTGGCCAGCCGACGAGCGGGAGTGTCTCACCGATGCTCAATGCAATCTGAAATACAACCGTCAGGCCGATCGAGGTTAGGAACATCATCATAATGCCGACGGCCAACAGGACCTGCAACAGTGTCGTGGGAACTACCCTGCGGGGTTGCGATCCAAAGATACGATTGACTGCCCGGTTGGCGGCCAAGAACAGCCCGTTTGCCCCTATCAGGATGCCGACTATGGCGACAACCCCAGCCGTGAAACGTGAGCTGAACAGGTGGTCGACAGAGTCGTTGAAGAAGTCACCCGACGCGGGGAAGAAAAAGAGGAATACGTCGCCCAGTTCCGTCTTGATGGTCGCCGGGTCGGCAAACGCCGAGAAAATCAGGATGATAAGCGCCACCAGAGGGAAGAACGACAGCAGCGTGAAGAATGCCAACGACGCGGAAAGGTCTATGCCTCCCACCCTGAATAGTGCCAGTCCCGCAAACCAAACCGCCTTGAACCTCCATACCAGCGGCCCCTGCGGGTGATACACGGCGATGCGCTCGGCGAGGTCTTGCAGCAGTGGGGCGGTGGCCGGACCAACGTGTATGCGCGGAGCCTCCAACATCTCAGCCACTCCGCGTCGCACCTCTTCTCCCACCTCCTCGCTCACGTCATACGCGCCGTCAATCACCCCCTCGGCCGCCGCGCCAACGTACTTGACGGTGAAGACGTGATCGACGTTTTGTACTTCCAGCGCGCCTTCGACCACGCTCTGGGCCAAGTACGTCAAACGGGCTTCGTCACCCGGCACGTTGTCGATGAGAAGCTTGGCCGTATCTCGCGCGGCCTGAGGCACATCCCCGCCCGTGGCGGAGACGCCGGTAATCACCCCGACAATGGCCGCCTTCGCCGCGCTGCCTGCGTCGACGCCGATCTCGGTGATGGCTTCAAACGCGCCGTACGACGCCTCGGATACCGCTTTGCCGGGCTCCATGCCGACGAAGATGGCGCCCTCAATGGCGCCTTCAACCGCGTCGGTCCCCGCAGTCTGAACGTCCATGCCCATTTCGTTCGACCCACGGATCGCCCCCTCCACGGCTTCACGGATCATTGGCGTCGTCGTCGCGGAAGACCCTGGGGCGCCCTGCACCACACCCATCACGGCATCTCGCGCGATGCCGCCCGCCTCGCCGCCAATTGCGGTCAATACGCCCTTCGCGCCGCGAACGGCCTCGCGGGCCAGTTGACCTGCCCGCATTCCTTCCCCGTTCGAGTTGCCGCGCGCAAGCTGCGCCGCGGCCCGGACTCGTTCGTTCCAAAGGTCGCCCTTCTGTTCATCGCTCGGCGCCGGGCCGATGAGCAGTGTGCGGACTTGTCGCCCTATTCTTCCCAGTTCCATTATTGAGAACCCTGTCGCTTTGGTCCTCGCCAACCGGCCGTCGCTTGCCGTGTCGGCATCCCTGAGTCGTGTGGGCCTGCCTGAGTCAAGCTATCATATATCAAAGGTGCGCATATAATGGCAACTGCCTCCAAGCCGTGGAACCTTACCCCCACTACCAACTCGTTCTGACTGCGCTACCAATTGGTCCGGCCACTCTTCATATCCATGGAGATAGCCAGCAATCCCTAATCCGTCATACCGGCGAATGCCCTTATCCGGAAGGCCGGACGCTCAGGTCTAGTGACGTTGCCGCGAATTCACTAAAGCTACCTGGCTCGTTAAGTTATACGAATGTCTGCGAGACCGGGATTCACGAGTCGGGCACAAGCATGCGCCGGTTTCACATCGACTTGGCGCAAGAGTGACAACAGTGGAAATTCAGCGAGGCAATAGGAGGAAAACGAGGTAAGGTGCACGACCGGAGACCTTAGGTGCGGTCGCTGCGGTTCCTAGCGGGAGCGAAGATCGAGTCGTCCGGAAACTCCGTAGCAACCCTGCGCCTGCGAGCGAGGAAGCTTCGCCCACCCATGATGGTCAGCATGGCCGCGCCGCTTCCCAAGCCGACTATGGCGCTCTTCAGGAATCCTCTCCTGGAAACTCCTCCGTCACCTTCGGTTCGCTTGGCCATGTTCGTCCTTTGCTACGTGTGTGTTCTGTACGACATTATAGAACACTCCACCCACCATTCGGAAGGCCGACAGCTCTTCCACCTTACCCCACGCACTTTACCTCACCCCGCAAAACAAGTTACCCTTTGTCGGCAACGGAGGTCGGGATGAGCACCGAAGAACAGCCGCAACAACCGCAGCAGCCACAACAGCCCCGGGAACCGGAAGTCCCCGACGACGCCATCGAGGTCGCCCAGGTCCAATACGCTTGGCTATGGTCCTCGTGGTGGCTCCTCGCCATTGTCGTCATAATCTTCTTGTTCGGCGTCTTCCCCGACCCCTTCACGCCCGCGGTTCTCGCCGTTGTCATCCTCATACCGAAGTATTGGCATTGGAGGCGCACCAGGTACTACCTCACCGAGGACTCGCTCATCTACCAGCGCGGCGGCATCCTGCAGACACGCCGCTACCTGATCCCCTTCCACCGCCTGAAGGAAACTCGCGCAAGATTCGGAATGTTCGGCAGGGCGTTGGGGTTCCAGCACGTCGATATAATGCTCGAAAACGGCGCCATCGCCACCCTCGTCTACGTTCCCGCGCAAATGGACGTCGTCGACTACTTCCAAAAGCGCATGGGCGGCGAAGCGTCGGAAGACCCGCCCGATGAGCCTGCCGGTGATGAACCCGCGTCGGACGAAGAGAAGAGCTAGTATCCACAATGGCGAGGCGCCCGTCGTAATGCAGCATCACGACGCCAAATTCAAGCTCATACACGCTGGCACACTCGTCGACGGACGAGGCGGCCCCTCCATTCCCTCCGGCGCGGTCCTCTTCGAGGGATCGAAGATCGTTGCAGTTGGCAGACAGGGCGAGGTGACCGCGCCCGAAGGCGCTACGGTCGAGACCCTCGATTATCCCGGCAAGACCCTGATGCCGGGCATGGTCGATGCCCATACCCACCACGTGGGCTTCGGCGACGGGCGTGTCGGAGATGAGGTCGCCACCTACCCCGACGAGATACTGACCGTTCAGGCCGCCAGGAACGCCCGCAAGGCCCTCTTCTCCGGTGTCACCACCATCCGTGAGAACGGCCCGAAGAACATGACCATGTTCCGCCTCCGCGACGCCGTCAACGACGGGCTGACCGTAGGGCCACGAATGCACCTGTGCGGACGCCCGGTATCCATCATCGGCGGCCACATGGGCTACTTCGGCTCCGAGGTGACCGGACCGAACGAGTCCCGTGCCATGACACGGCAGCTCATCAAGGAAGGCGCCGACTACATCAAGATCACCGCGACCGGCGGTAGCACCGGGACCTCGTTCACGCTGCGCCCGTCATTCAACGTCGATGAGCTGCTCGCCATCACCGATGAGGCCCACAAGTTCGGCAAGCCAACCGCCGCGCACTGCCTGTCCTCGCAGGGCATCGCCAACTCCCTCGAAGCCGAGGTGGATATGATTATCCACTGCGTATTCAAACGCTCGGACGGCTCCAACGACTTCGACGAAGCGGTGGCCGAACGCATCGTTCGACAGGGCGCCTATGTGAACCCCACCCTCCACGTGTTCCGCGCCCGTATATGGACGCTCCAGCACCGCAAGGAGCGCGAAGGATTTACCGCGCAGGAGCAGGCCGAGCTCGACGAAGAACTTCGGGAGTTCGACGTGCGTATCGACCACTGCCGTCGGCTCATCGAGATGGGCGCGAAGGTCATCACAGGGTCCGACTCGTCATGGGGCAACTACATGCTCGGCAACACCGCCTACGAGACCGAGTGCCTCGTCATGTCCGGCTACTCCAACGAGCATGGCGTCTATTCGGTGACCGGCGACGCCGCCCGCTCCCTCGACATGGACCACATGGTGGGGACCCTCGAACCGGGCAAGGAGGCCGACCTCCTCATCCTCGACGGAGACCCGACGTCGGACATACGCAACCTCTGGAATGTTGAGGACGTCTTCCTAGCTGGAAGGCGCGTAGAGCGGGGGTCATCCGAGTCCCTCGCCGCCATCCGCCAACAGCCGCCCAAGAACGGCCTATAAGTCCGTGGATGGGGTGGAGGTCTCTGGAGCGGGCGAGGGGATTCGCAGAACGAGCTATTCCGCAGCCCAATTTGGTAGCTTCACCATGCCGCATCCTCGAAAGGAAGCTGGCAAGGGGTTGGTTGAAGCAATTAGAGACCTACTAAGAGAGGCAGGGATAGAGCCATGTTGACGTACAAGGGTTATCAAGCAAAGGTAGACCTGGATTACGATACCGGAGCCCTCTACGGCCGGGTGGTCAACACCAAGGACATTATCTTCTTTGAAGCGAACTCCTTTGAGCAGTTGAGAAAGGAGTTTGAGTTTTCCATTGACGACTACCTGGCAATGTGCGCTGAGAGAGGAGAAGAGCCGGACAGGCCTTACTCAGGGAAGGTTGCTTTGAGAATGAGCCCTGAACTTCATTGAGCAGTGGCCACGGCAGCAGGAGTGGAAGGGAAGAGTCTTAACGCATGGCTGAATGATACGGTTGAACGAGCCGTACTCGAGTGAACCCTTCGAATGAGTCGCGCGGGAGGCGATTCTCTGAAGCTGGAACCGTGTGCCTCCCTTGGAGCGGGCGAGGGGATTCGGATTTATGCCAATATCGTAGCTATGGTCGCTTGTTCAATCCTCGGCATACCACGGTTGTTGCCACGTGCGGATATCCCAATCAGCCCGAATATGGGTGGTCCATGAGCAGAAAGCAAGCCCCTCGTCCTGCGTCTGCCGATGTCACTCTATCTTCTATACGCCTCTCGTCGATGTTGAACGTCAAGCACAAATATAGTGCGCTCCACGGCCTCGTAAGTAAAGAACACTCGCCAACTGCCGATTCGCAGCCTCCACTTTGCGGAGTCACCCCGAACCCGAGCTACATCTCCATGTCCGGTAGCTGTCAGGCGTTCCAAACCCGGTAACGATGCGTCTGGAGGTCGCCGAGTCGAAACGACGAATACTCCTTCGGGCCCGCTTCGAGTAGACGAGCTTCCAAGTCACAGGCTCAACTCACGCTTCAACTCCGCGTGAGTCACAACATCTCCTGCCTCGACTTCCAACTCCGCTTCTCGCAGTGCGGCTGCGGCCTCTTCGTTCAACTCATCATCCTCTTCCGGCGCTTCAAGCAGAACATCGAGCAGGGGAGAGCCTGCGTCTCGCAGGTACTCCATGAAGCGCTTGGCCGCGTGCAGTTCTTCATCGGGGAGTTGATCGATCAAGTCTTTGAGACTGTCTTTGGTCGTCATATCGTCCTCCGCGCTTGCGCAGGTGACCCTCATCAATCCGGCGAATCGGCACCGTGCGGCGGCTCGTCAAACGCTCGCCCTTCGGCTTCCAAGCGCCGACGGTCCCATGCCTCCCACTGTTCCCTCTCCTGAACTGGGCGCTCAGATCGCGCCTCTGTGCGCTGTCTTTCTCTGAACTGCTCCCTTGGAGCGGGCGAGGGGATTCGAACCCCCGACTTTCTGCTTGGGAAGCAGACACTCTACCACTGAGTTACGCCCGCCCGCGTTCCGATTCTACCAATCGACCCGGCCCTACACAACCTCGCCACCTGTCATTCCCGTGTAGGGAGACCTTTGCGAAACTTCGACCACTGTCATTCCGAACGCAGCGGAGGGAAGTGAGGAATCTAGGCTCCTTGCTTCGAGGACAGGCCTCGTAGCTGGATCTGCGCCGTGACGTGAGAGCATAACATCTTAGATTCCTCGCTGCGCTCGGAATGACAAGGCTTTTGGCGAGTTACGCAATGGTCTCCGAACGTGGGAATCCACATATACCTCCCCGCCCTCCGAGGTGAGTCATCGCGGTCGCATACACGAATTTGACGAAAGAGAACACACGTCCTATACTGGACACAAACCTTGAATCAGACACGAATCTCCCTCCCGGAGATTCCAAAGACAGGATGTCAGTATATGTCAGGAAATGTCAGGTTAATACTGACCCCCTACACGGGATGTATCAACGTAATCACCTCTCAACTCCCATTTGGGCCCTCGCTAAACGTAGCTGGACGAAACGATCGTCGCCCATAGCTGAATGTCAGGTTGGAGCCCACCCCTCTACATGGGTTATATCAACGTAAGAACCCTCGCTTTCCATTTAGCCCTCCCAGCAAAATGTAGGTGAATTGGACATTGGGCACCCTTAGTCCGTTTGCCACTCATTCCCCGAACGCTCTACAATAACGCCCCAACGACCCTAACCCGAAAAGGCACGCCATGCAGCTCGACGAATCGCAACTCGAAGAGTTCGATAGCCGCGGATACCTCTTCTTCCCGAACCTGCTTGACGCCGACGAGGTCGCCGTCCTCCAGCGGGCGATACCGGAGATCCTGAGCCGCGAGGGCCCAGAGGTCGTCCGCGAACGCGACGACGAATCGACGGCCCGCCTCGCCTTCGGCGCGCACGTGTACTCCGAGCCGTTCAAGCGTCTCCTCACCCTCCCGCGCCTGCTGGGACCCGTCCGACAGCTTCTCCGCGACGACGTGTACCTGCACCAGAGCAGGCTCAACCCCAAGCCCGGATTCGGCAAGGGCGGGGGATGGGACTGGCACCAGGACTACCCGCCCTGGCACATGATCGACGGGATGCCCAAGCCGGACTGCATCATGGCCTCCGTCTACGTCGACGACTGCACCGCCGTCACCTCTCCACTCCTGGTGGTGCCCGGTTCACAGCGTCACGGACTCCTCGACTCCAAGCTCCACGAGGACGCGAAGGGCAGGGGATACGCGCTTCACCATATCGACAACGAAGACCTCGAACGCCTGGCGGGTGAGAGCGGCATCGAGCCCCTGATAGGGATGGCCGGCTCCGTCGCATTCGTGCACTGCAACGTCGTCCACGGCTCGGCCAACAACGTCTCGCCGTGGCGGCGCGCCATCATGTACCTCAACTACAACGCCGTCGGCAACGCCTGCACCGGCACGGAGCGTCCCTGGTACCAGAACAACCGCGACTTCACCCCGCTCCAACCGACCGACGATGACAGCCTGAGGGCGCTGGCGTAGTAGGCTTAAGCATGATGTCCCTCAGTCTCTCCCCCGCTGGGGGAGAGATACAGAGAGGGGGTTCCCGCAGCTATGCAAAGGTCTTGTCGAAGGGTCGATGCGCCGTCGCACTGAATCCGCGGCGAATATGGTCACACTCCCGAGCCTGTATCAGTTTAGTCGGTGTGCCCCTCGCGGCCGCCATAACAGCCATCGCCGTCATTCCGGCGAAGGCCGGAATCCAGAGGGGTCCGGGTGGGGCCAACACCCCAATTAGTACCACCGACTAGACTGATACAGGCTCCACACTTCCGTCAAACTTGACTCCAGTCCTGGCATCGACTATCATTCGGCTTACACAATTACGAATACGATACCTCCTCCTCTCCCTCCAGCGTGGGGCCGCCGAAAGGCGGCCTCACGTGTTTTCCGGCGAACGGTGTTAGAATCTGGGCGACCGGACAACACAACCTAATCCCTGGGAGGCTTTCCGTGCGACTCATCTTGATAGGTACCGAATACGTGGGTAAGACCACACTCGCCAACGCCCTGCAGGAGTGGGGCCTGAAGGTCGGCAAGAGGTTCCATATGGACGACGGCGACTTCACGATCCCCGACTACCACCACCTCAATGAAGAGGACCAGCAGACAATGTGGAACATGTCGCCGGTGCTCAAGGAGCGGTTCCAGCGGATGGTGATCTACTACCACCTGGAGATTCTGGAGCGCTACAACGACTGCATCTTCGGCGGCTTCCACATCGAGGAGAAGATCTTCGGCCCGCGTTACTACCATCCCGGCTCCGAGGTGTCCTACCACCGGTGGCTCGAACACAAGATGCCCGACAACTCGATCCTCGTCCACATGACCTGCGACCCCGATGTGATCCGGCAGCGCATGGTCGACGACCCCCACCCCTACGAGCTGGTCAAGTCCCACGAAATCGAGGAGATCATGGAAGAGTTCCTCTACGAGTACAACAACTCCTACTTCCGCCAGAAGGTCGAGTTCGACACGACCAACCTGACGCCCGAAGGCATACTCGAACCGTTCCTGGAAGCCGTCCGCCCCCAGGTCGACGCCCGCGACCTGATATTCCTCGATTCGTTGCGGAAGTAGGGCGGAATTGGTAGGCGGAGGGAGTGATGCCCTCTCAGCCGGAGGTCCCATCAATACGTTGAAACAGACCTTGTTGAGGATTACAATCGACCTATGACTCAAGGTTCCCATTCTGGCAAAGGAGGCCTAATGATGCCATCCATGATTGCTGAACGGAATGTGGAACCTTGGCGCAGGCGCCTCTACCTGCCGGCATACCAAGTCGGCGATGCCGCAAGGTACTCGGGTACCGCCTCCCAAACGGTTAGCTATTGGCGCTATGGTGGTGGTCGTCTGGGACCAGTGTTGCCCGGACACCGGAAACGGCAACCCCTCTCATATCTCGATCTGATCGAAGTCGCGTTCGTAGCCACGTTCCGGGCCCTTGGAGTCCCACTGCAGCGGATACGCAGGGCGAGGACCTATGCTGCCCAAGTCCTAAACTCCGAATACCCCTTCGCCGAGCACAAGTGGCTCACCGAAGGTCACCATGTGATGCTCGACTTGCGTCACTTAGACAACGATGCCTCGATTGATAGTCTCGTAGTGGGTGATTCAAGGGGACAGATCACCTGGGAAGAAATGGTAGGTGAGCGATTCGCCCAGTTCGACTACGAGCAAGACCTCGCCTTGATATGGCACGTTCGGGGGAGAAGCAGTCCCGTAACCATAGACCCTAGAGTCTCTTTCGGAGCACCGACGGTAAGGGGTGTCCCTACATGGGTGCTGAGAGGGCGCTGGCGTGCCGGAGAGAGCATTTCAGATATCGAAGACGACCTTGGGCTTAGCGAAGAAGAGATCGGCCACGGCCTCGAATTTGAAGGCATTGGACTGGCCGCCTAAATGCAAGAAGACTTCGGTCACGGACTGTCCCTTGGTGTTCGACCGGTCCTGTTTTTTGACAGAGATGTGGGAACGGCCTTGCCGAAGGCACTCGACATCCTGAAGTTACCGACCCCCGTTGAGCATCACCAAAAGCATTTTCCTGTCGATGCGCGAGACGACTCTTGGATGCCCGTGGTCGGAAACCACGGATGGAATCTAATTGGCCACGACAGCCGTCACCACCTGGAAGAAGCAGAGCTTTCGGCCATCAAACAATACGATATGGGATGCTTTTATTTGTGGGGAGCGGAGGCTCTGAGATGGGAGAAGATGCGATGCTTCCTTCGCGCCTATGAGAGAATTCTAGATGCCGCGAACAGGACTCCCAGGCCGTTTGTCTACCGTGTCTCGCAAAAGGGTGGCCTCACATCAGTCATACTCCCTTGACGCATCCGCGCGTCACGTCCAATATCCCCGTCGTGCTACCATGAGACCCCGCCGACAGACCAACCACGGCTAGAAGGAAACACGTGACATCCGACATCCTCTTTGAACAGCGTGACGACATTGCGACCGTCACGTTCAACCGGCCCGAACGACGCAATGCGATCACCTACGAAGGCTGGCGGCTGCTCAGCCGGATCGCCGAAGAGATCGCCTCCGACGACGGCGTCCGGGTGGTGGTCTTCACCGGCGTGGGGGAGTTGGCGTTTTCCGCCGGAGCGGACATTGCCGACTTTGACCAGTACCGGCACGACGCCGCTAGCGCAAAGGAGTATGCTGCCGCGTTTGATGGCGCGTTGGACACGGTGGAGAGCATCCCGAAGCCGACGATCTCCCTCATACGGGGGTACTGCATCGGTGGGGGCTGCGAGCTGAGCATGGCGACAGACCTGCGTATCGCCGCCTCAGGCAGTCGTTTCGCGATACCGGTCGCGAAGCTGAACATCCTCATCGGCTACAAGGAGATGCGACGGCTCGTCAGGCTCGTAGGGCCTGGTCATGCCAACTACATCCTCATGTCCGGCAGGCAGATCGACGCCGAGGAGGCAGTGCGCATCGGCCTCGTAGACCGCGTCGTCCCGGAGGACGAGATCAACGAGTACGTCTACGGCTTGGCCAGCGAGATGGCGCCTCTCGCGCCGCTGTCGCAGCGCCGCCACAAGGAGATCATGCAGATCGTCATGGATAATCCGGGCCTGAAAGACCTGACCCCGGACCAGCAGGACCTCCCATTCGCGAACTTCGACAGCGCCGATTTCGTCGAGGGACGTCGCGCCTTCCTCGAACGCCGACCTCCGCGTTTCGAGGGCCGATAGGTACACCCAAGCTACTGATATTTCCAGCCCTTTGCGCTCTCTGTGCCCTCTGCGGTGAGCATTTCTGCCACTGCGCGGCGTTGCATTCCACACGCCAAACGTGCTAAAGGTTCACGACACGACAGGAGGAGCAACCGTTGGCGAAGCCGTTTCTATCGGTAATCGTTCCGGCGTACAACGAAGAACGGCGAATCGGGCCAACGTTGGAGAAGCTGGTTGGGTACCTCACTTCACGCCCCTTTCAATGGGAGGTGCTCGTCGTGGACAACGGCAGCGACGACGCGACCTCGACCGTGGTCGAGGCCTGGGCCTCCGAGGTCCCGCAGGTGCGCCTGGAGTCCCTCCCGACCGCCGGGAAGGGTCTCGCCGTCCGTCACGGGATGCTGCGGACGACGGGCGAGTTCCGCTTCATGTGCGATGCCGATATGTCCATGCCGGTGGAACACCTCGACGACTTCCTGCAGCGCATGGACGAGGGCTACGACATCGTCATCGGCTCTCGCCAGACGGAGGGGGCGCGGAGGTTCGGCGAGCCCCTCATTCGACACCTGATGGGCAGAGTCTTCAACTGGGTCGTCCGTCTGGTGGCGGTCGGTGGCTTCGAGGACACCCAGTGCGGCTTCAAGATGTTTCGGGGCGAGGTCGCCGACGAGGTATTTCCAAAGCAGCGCGCGACCGGGTTCGGGTTCGACGTCGAGGTGCTCTTCATCGCCAAGCAGCGTGGGGCCTCGATACTCGAAATGCCGATAGACTGGCATCACGAGCCTTCCAGCAAAATCAGTCCCGTTGCCGATTCGGTGCGGATGGTTATGGATACCGTCCTGACCCGCTGGCGCGGTCTTATCGGAGCCTATCGCAAGTGATTGCCCACAACGTACAGGAGCAACCGCATTGAACAGCCCTAAGGTGGCGGTGGTGGTGCCGACCTACAACGAGGCCGAGAACCTGCCGGTGTTGGCCGAGAGACTCTTCGCCCTCGAAATCCCGGACGTGACCCTCATAGTCGTGGACGACGGTTCCCCAGACGGAACGGGTGAGGTGGTCATGCGCCTTGCTGAGCAGTACGGCGGCAGGGTCGAACTGGTCCAGCGACACCGCAAGGAGGGACTCGGCCCTGCATACATCGCCGGGTTCTCCCACGCCCTCGATGCGGGGGCCGACTTCATCGTGCAGATGGACGGGGATCTGTCCCATCAGCCTGAGTACATCCCACAGTTCATCGACGCGCTCGGGGAGGCCGACGTGGTGATCGGGTCACGCTACATGAGGGGTGGCGGAGTGGACGAGCACTGGGGCATCTTGAGGAGACTGATCAGCTCCGGCGGCAACTGGGGAATACGGACCGTGACCGGCGTGCAGGTCAAAGACGCCACCGGCGGGTTCAAGGCCTTCCGGCAGAGCGTGCTGCGGTCTATCGACTTCTCGCAAATCCGTTGCGCCGGATTCGGCTTCCAGGCGGAGATCAACCACGCATGTGAGCGCATGGGTTGCGTCGTCACCGAGCACCCGATTATCTTCATCGACCGCACGATGGGGAAATCCAAGATGTCCCTCGGCATCATGGTCGAGGCGATGTGGAAGCTCCTCCCGCTTAGATGGAAGTCCACCCCCTAACCGAAAATCGTCAGGTTAAGGGGCAAAAATATGCTTGCGGCGGCGCGATGAATCTTGTATTAGTTCAACGACCAACTATCTATGTTGTATGCATCTGGAGTCCAAAGGCATGGTATACCAGCAGACCGAAGACAAAGTGAAGACAAAACAGGATCGGACGAAGGTCGCGATAGCCCTGGCGATGAAGAACCGCTGGCCCGAGGCCGTGGCGGTGAATCGCTCCCTGATCGATGACTTCCCGGGCGACCTCGAGTCGTACAACCGCATGGGCAGGGCCCTCACCGAGCTCAGCCGGATCGAGGAGGCGAGAGAGGCGTTCCGACGGGTGTTGGAAGTCTCCCCGCACAACACCATCGCGAGAAAGAACCTGGACAGGCTCGACCAGCTTGGCGACAACCTGCCCCGTCACCAGCCAACGAACCGGCGTGCGACACGAGCCTTCATCGGCGAGTCCGGCAAGACCCTCGTCACCTCCCTCGTGAACGTCGCGCCGCCTAAGACACTCGCTAGACTCACGCCGGGCGACGACGTGAACTTGGAGTTGGCCGGACGGAGGCTGAACGTAAGAGAAGAAGCTTCGGGTGAAGAGCTTGGACAGGTCGAGTCGAAGACGGCGTCCCGACTCAAGCGGTTGATGAGCGGCGGGAACCGGTACGCTGCGACGGTGAAGAGCGTCGACGACCGGGCTGTAACGATCATCATCCGCGAGGTCTACAAGCACCCCTCGCAGGCGGGGATCGTCTCGTTCCCATCAAGGGCCTCATCCGGGTCGTACGTCTCCGGTTCGCCCGTAGGATACGAATCCGCCGAGGAAGCGAGCCCAGAGGAGGCCAAGCGGATCAACGCCGCGAAGGACTGGTCGGACGACGACACGGAGCCTGGCGACGACGAGGCGTTCACGCCGTCAATTCACCGCATCATCAACTCGGCGAACGAGGACTTTTAGCAGTCCGCAATGGCCGGCCCGCCGGGACGCATCAGCGCGGAGACTCCCAGTAGAGGCGCGTCCGAGCCTTCGTCCGCCAAGGATGGTACCCTCACCCACGCACGGATGAGGCGGTCATCCTGACGAATGCTGAATTCCCGCACGGTACCGATCTGCATCGACCGTGCGGGAGCGGCGTCCACGGTCTCTTCGCGCATGAGACTGAACGACCCATCCGGCTGCGTCGCATTCGAGTAGTAGCGGACGCTGAAGCTTCTGCCCGTCGTCTCCGTGTAGTCCGTCCACGTGAACGTGCCGTAGTGGCCGAGGGAATTGCCCTGCGTGAAACAGGCCGCCTGCCGCGCGTCGGACGCCACCAGGTGAAGGGCTTCGCGCGCGTCCCGCACGGTTCCCAGGTTCTCCTGCCACTCCACGGGCAGGACGATGAGCCTGCTCGCCACGGCAACCAGCGGCACGGTGAGGATCGCCACGATGAGCATCACGGCCGCCGTCTCCAGCAGCGTCAGCCCTTGCCATGACCCCAGAATTGCGCGCCCTGAAGCAGTCATTCGTCATCGCTTTCCGGGCAGTCGACCTTCTCCCTAGCTAAAGAGCTGAGCTCAAACAGTTCCTCACCCTTTGACGTCACTCGCACGACATACTCCTCCTCGACCGTATGACCCTCGATCTGATATGTGCCCAGAGAGGATTCGTCCGGGAGGCAGTCTCCGTTCAAATGCTCTTCCACATACCGGGCAGCCAGCGTCTCCGACAGCGCTTGTTCTTCCAGCGTGTCCGAGACGCTGATCACGAACGAGAGACCGCCCACGAGGCCGACCACCGCTACGCTCAGGATGGCCATCGCAATGACTACTTCAATCAGGCTGATACCGGACTCTACGAGCGCCTCCCTGCGAAGGAACGCCGGCACCTTCCCAACGTCGTGGGTTCCCAGGAAACTGACCCTGCGATACCTTGAACGCGAGCGGATTCCCATGTCAAATACTCGTTGCAGACCCAACACCTAGTTCGATACTTCTCCGAAACTGATTTAGGTCCCACCACCCATGAAACGGCCCCTCCAACGCACTCTCGGCCTCGCGGCCCTCCTACCATTCCTCGTTTTCGCTTTGGCCTGTCGGTCGGGGGTTCCACCAATCGTATTCACCTCCGACCGGGATGGCAACCAGGAGATATACTCGGTGCGGGCCGACGGGCGGGGTGAAGAAGAGAATCTCACCAGGAGCCCGCGCGACGAGTTCTCCCCGTCGCTTTCTCCGAGTGGACGCTACGTCGCTTTCCTTTCGGGCGGGAGTGACGACATGAGGCTCGAAGTCCTGCGGACTTCCGGCGAGGAACGGACACACGTCTTTTCCGGCAGCGGCGAGATCACGCAGCCGAAGTGGGGACCGGGCAGCGAACGGTTGGCCTATGCTCTAGCCCAAGAGTCCGGCAGCGCCGTCTACGTTAGCGATTCTGAGGGCGAAGAGTCGGTTTTGCTCAGCAAGGTGGCCGCGGACGAGGTCGGCGGATGGTCGCCTCGGGGGGACTTTGTCGTCTTCTCCGTCCGCGATGGAGCGGAGCAGGGCCTCTACGTCCGCAACCCGGACGGAGTCAACGAGTTCAGGCGCACACAGTCGCCCGACTACGGCGCGACGTGGTCTCCCGACTCGCGGTATATCGCGTTCCTATCGACCCGCGACGGCAATCCCGAAATCTACGTGGTGGACCCCGAAGAGGGCGAAGAGGCGCGCGTCACCGATTCCGAAGCGCCGGAGTACGATCTGTCGTGGTCGCCGAACGGCAAGAGGCTCCTCTTCGTAACCGAGCGAGACGGCAATGCCGAGATATACGCCGTCGAGATCAAAGACAGAGGGATGACCGAAAACCTCACCCGCCTAACCCACAACGAGGTGCGCGACGAGCAGCCGACCTGGTCGCCGAACGGAAGGAGAATCGCCTTCGTGTCCTATCTCGACGGAGACGCCGAGATATACGTCATGGAGTCCGACGGGCAAGACCAGCAGCGGCTGACGAGCAACGAGTCCCAAGACACTGAACCTACCTGGTGACACTGCCGACGCTCTCAGCGTGACCTGCGTACCGGCCCGTTCGGCCTGAGCCTATCCAAGACCGCGGCGGTACCCGTGTTCAGGCTCTCCCCCGCTGCGCGACGGCGAGCGAGCAGGTCCAACGCATGGTCGGAAAGGCGAGGCTCCACGCGCATCGCCTCAGGCAGGTACCTCATGCACCGCCGTTCGAGCACCTTCACCGGTCTCGCGGTCTTTTCGGTACACGCATAGGCGTACTGGCACATGTAGGCATAGCACACCGTCGTCTCCCGATGCACGAGCTTGACGCTGCTCTGCGCCGGCGGAAGACGACGAGTCAAGAATTTTCGTAGTGGCGCGTTGAGGTCCGTTGACCGGGACCGAGTTGATCTCATAGGACCTTCCTGTCCGGAGAGGTGACATTAATGCTATACATTTTTTGGAGAAAGACAATATCTTTCAACACCATGAACCGGCAAAGTCGATTGGGAGAAGAGGGTCTCCCGCATCGGAGATCCGGCCGAACGGCCCTCGTTCATCCCCAGGTGGGCCGCTCCATTGTGAAGACGCTGTCCACCTCTACGAAGTCCAGGTAGCCGAGCCTGCCGACGGGCCGGAGCTTCAGGAAGTCTATGCGACCGTCCACGATCACCCGCTCGTCGATATGGACACCGATGACCTCTCCGAAGACGACGGTGTTCGGGTCTTCCTCGTCATTGGACAGCATCTCCACCGACCGTGTGTACCGACATTCGAGGTGGACGGGGCTCTCAGCTACGCGGGGACACCTCACCAGCCTGCCGTCGGCCTTCGTCAGCCCGGCGTACTCGAACTCGTCGATCTCTCTCGGAGCGGGGACTGCTGACGCATTCATCTGCTTTCTCAACTCCCACGTGGCGACGTTCACGACGAACTCGCCGGTGGTTTGAGCGTCGAGCACGGCGTCCTTGAGTCCGCCGGACCGGTGATTGCTCGTCGCCGCGAACATCACCTGCGGCGGGCTGTAGGCGACGGCGTTGAAGAACGAGTAGGGCGCAAGGTTCGGCACGCCCTCTGCGCTGAGTGTGGAAATCCAGCCGATTGGCCTCGGTACCACGATGGCGTTCAGCGTGCTGAAGGGATCGGGCGTCCCCTTGCCGATCTCATAAAACATCCGCGTCTCCTGTAGGGGTGTGAGTTCGCCTCCCGGCGGTCTTGTTGACTATCATCAGGACGGCTGAGACGACCGCCAAGAGACATACCGCCGCGGCGATGACGAAGAACTCTTGGAAAAGGGTTATGCCGGCATCGTTGATTCGATCGGTGAACTGATCCAGTTGGGCCTGGGCTTCCGCTCTGGTCTGTGTGGTCTCTGCGAGCGGCAGCCGGATGTCGGCGGCAAGGACGTCGAAGCGAGCGACGCCCCATGCCGTCAGAGCCGCGACTCCAAAAGTCATCCCCACGATGCGCAAGGCCGTCACCATCGACGCGGCGGTCGCGCGGATGTCCTCGCCCACCGTCTCGGTGCCCGCGAGGGCGATCGGAACGATCAAGAGACCGAAGCCAAAACCCACGACCAGCAGATGAAGCGTCAGCTCCGGCTCGGCGATATCGAGGGCCCAGCCGCTGATCAGCCAGAAGCCGATGGATGCGATAACAAGACCGGCGGTGGCCGGGACGCGCAGGTCGAATCGCTGGGCCATGAGTCCGCCCAGCATGGCGCCGACGGGAATGCCGGCGGTCATGCGCATCAGCCAGAGTCCGCCCTCCAGAGGTGTCCTGCCCATCACGGTATTGGCCATCAGGGGCACGGTGACCATGCCGATAATCAGCGCCGCGCCGACGAGAAGATGGGTGATGTTGGCCGTCACGAAGGCCAGGACGCGAAACATGGCAGGCGGAAGGAGTGGATCGGTCGCGCTTTGCTGCCGAAGGATGAAGAGGACGAGCGAGAGAACTCCACCCGCCACGAAAACCCCGCCCATCCAATCAAACGAGCCGATGCGCGAGACAGCGAGCGTCGTACACGTCAGAGCGGCCGCCACCAGCGCTCCCCCGACCACGTCGACGGAGGCCGGGAATCGTGGGCTGGGCCGGAGCATGAGCAGCATGAGCGCGACCGTAAGGATGGCGAGGGGTATGTTGATCCAGAACACCCAGCGCCAATCGAGGTATCGAATTATCAATCCTCCCCACAGCGGGCCGATCACGCCGCCCGCCTCCGCCGCCGCCCCGACGATGCCCAGTGGCAGGGCGCGCTTTCCTCGGGGAAAGAGGTCTCCGACGATTGCGATAGCAATAGGCACCAGCGCGCCGGCGCCGAACGCTTGAAACACCCGAGCGGCAATCATCCAGTTGAGGCTCTGTGTGAGGGCAACCGCAATCGACCCGATCGTGAATGCCACGACAGACAGAATGTAGAGACGGCGGTGACCCCACACGTCGGACACTCGACCGATGAGCGGCATCCCGACCAGATAGCCGAGCAGGTAGCCCGTGATCGCCCACGATGCGTGGTCGAGCTCGGTGACGGGCACCTCCATGTCCAGCATGATCTGAGGCAGCACCGTCACGATGACGGTCTGGTCGTCCGCCGCGACGAACACTCCGAAGCACACGGGTATAAGCGCAACGTACGGCGGCACACGTTGGCTGATGCGGTCCAGGATGTTCACGCGAGCCGTCCCCGTATGAGAACGCAGGTTGGTTGGCTAGGAACATCCACGGGTCACGAGGAGTCTTCCGGGGGTTCGATGACTACGTCCTCGTTGAAGAAGGACAGTACGATGACCCGCTCGGCATCCTCGACGTCGGACGGCGTGACGGCCCCGATAAAACGCACCTCGAGCAGGTAATCGGTTGTCGAGTCGATCTTGAGCTCGAGATCTACGGTGCGGTCGGTCAACGTCGGCCCGACCAGCGACGCCAATGCGGTAGTTGGCAGAGCGCCGCTCAGACGGTAGGCCCCGTCCGATGCGCCGTCGTCCAGCAGGGTGGCGTCTTGCGTCTGGGCCATCATCTCGGCGATGCCGCGTGTCGGACTGAAGAAGCCGACGGGGCTGATGCTCGCGTCGGAGGCCTCCCAGTTGCCCGTGAGCGGGTTCGTCATATAGGTCTGGTCGCCGACGGTGATGACCTCGGACTTGATGGCAAACCCTCCGCCGAAGCTGCCTGCGAACTCCATCGACAGCTTGTCGGGATTCACGATTTTGCCGCTCACCCGGTCGATGAGTAGGCCTTCGAGGATTTCAAGGCTTCCGACATCGTGGTACATGCGGAAATTGAACGTGTTCAGGGATGCCATAACCTGCCCTGAGCGTTCGAGTATCGCCTTGGGATCGGGAGGGAGCGGCGTAGCGGTCGGAATGGGAGTCGGCTCGCCCCGACTTCCGCCGCACGCCACGAGGACAACCGCGACCGCTATCAGCAGTCCATGGTGTGGTCGGTAGATGGACATGGGCCTAAGGATCGGAACAGTCCCTGGTAAATCCGCACGATGGGCAGCGCAGCTTGCAGTGAACTCCAATCATACTTGCGCCGCAGATGTCGCACGCGACTGTCTTTTTCGGTTCCGCATCGGCGCTCAGGTGAATGTGTTCGTTCATCCAGTTCTTTCTGAATCTATCGTGTCGACAAGCGTTCAGGCTTCGAGCTATACATCAAGGCCCCGTCACTGCGTTAGCGACGGGGCCTTGGACTAGCGAGTCCTATACGGTTTGCTAAACGCTACGCCTGACCATCTTCCTTGCGCGTCGCGACGAAGATGAAGGCTCCACCAATGAGCAAGATGCCTCCGAGCAGCAGCGCCAACTGCGTCAGCGCGGGCACGCTCATGTCGCCCGTAGGCGGCGGCTCCGGCGTGGGCGTCGCGGTCGGCGGGATCGGCGTGGGCGGCACAGGCGTGGGCGTGGGCGGCACAGGCGTGGGCGTCGCGGTCGGCGGGATCGGCGTGGGCGTCGCGGTCGGCGGAATCGGCGTCGGCGTCGGCGTCGGTGTAGGTGTCGGAGGACCACCCACCTGTATCGTGTAGGTTGCCATCATCTGTACCTGCCGATACGTCTCATCCAGTCCGGCCTCGCCCGCGATGGCCTCCTTCGTCCCGTCTCCGTTGGCATCGAGACCGGTCAGTGCGTTGTTCATCAGACCTGCGATGTTTGCCATGTGCCTGTTGGCATCGCCTTGGTTGTTCGCGGCAAGGACGAGCGAGAGAATCCGATCGCGAGCGAGAGTTACGAAGCTCGTGGTGTTGGCGGCGGTGACTTCGGCCAGTGCGCCATGCTCAGCAATAGCCTCGGCATCCGGCGCGGCCTGGACGGCGAACCCGATCTGCTGAGTGTCGCCAAGGTGCGTAATGATGCCGGTGCCGTCTCCGGGGTTCCCGGCTGCGGAATCGAAGTTCGCGTCCTGCGCGCCCACGATGACGTTCAGCACACGCTTCGCGCGTGCTTGGGTTCCGTCCACCGTGGTCTCAAGAACCCCTAGGTTCGCCTCGTTGCGTGCCGCTTCCAACTGTCCTTTGATGTTGGTCAAGATTCCGGAACCGCTTCCCTCGGGCCAGTCTGCGAGAAGCTGCCGGATTTGCGCTAATGCGGCGGCAGGCAACTCGTAGTGGTACACCGGCGGGCCGGCGGGCGCGTCGGGATCTGCTCCCGCAGTCTCTTCCGTAATCACAAGGAGGCTATAGGAGCGAACTAGGTTTTCGCCCGTGTAGCGCGATGAATCACTGTCGAACGTATGCGAGACTTCGCCGTTGGACAATTCCATCGGCCCCAGGCTCAGCTTGGCTGCCTCATCGTCTGAGATGAGCCAGGGAACCAGTTCAGTGCCGGTGGACGGAGCGGGAACGTTCATCATGTTGATCGTGATGGCGTCGCTCAACGCCGCGTCGTCCGATATCACCGCAGTTCCTTCAAATTCGCTCTGGGCCAGCCCCGTGCCGACGGGAAGCGCTAGAAGAAGCGAAAACAGGGCAAGTAAAGCGATTATCCTAGACTTCATGTCGTCTATTCCTCCTGTTATGAACAGAGTCGCTCAAAGGAAGCATTTGCTCCCACGGCGAATAGCCTACCACAAGCGAGGGCGTAAGGGTAGACTCTATCGGCGTATTCTATGACAGGTTTGAGAGCGCTACAAATCTCCGCGCAAGGCGCTGTTACCGAGGCTACTAGGATCCGCATTCGCATCATCGATCGTGATGATAATGGCTCGGAATTCTTCCAAAGGCGCGTCAATGGCGATTTCGGCATGGCCCGCGCCCGTCGAATCGACGGTCAGCGTCGCGGTCCTGATCTCCAGCCCGCCGTGCTTGATGAGCCAGACGTGGTAGAACTGATTCGGGGGCAACTGAGGCAGGTGCATAAGGGCGACTGTAGCCGTATTTTCCTTCGCCGATAGGATGAGGACGCCGGAAGGAGACTCGTGGCCAGGTAAGGGCACTGTCGGTATGCTCGCAGAGAGTCGCTTGACCGTCACGTCGGGGTCGGTCGCAATCGTTTCAAAGAGCTTGTGTTGCTGTTCAAGGCCCTCCCGCAGATCTTGCTCCTGCTTTGCCACGCTCTCCATCCGGTGGTCGATGTCGCTCCTGAGGTCCTGCAGGTCTTGCAGACTTCGACTGGACCAATAGCCGACAACCACCGCCACCACCAAGAAGACGACCGCAAGTGACGTGCCGGGAGACAATGCCAGTTGGTGACCAAGGGACCGTACCACCCCCATCCAGGTTCGAGGGGGCTCCTCCTTCGGCTGGTTCTCCTGTTCAATGCTCGCGAAGAGCCGTTCTTTGACATGTGTGGATGGACGCTTCTGAGGCACCATACGCGCCAGGTTGACGAGCGTGTCGCCGGCTTCGCGCACCTTCACCGCACAAGACGCGCAAGCGTCGATATGAGCAGTGAAATCGACTGTCTCCGAATTGGCGAGTGAACCCAGCGTATAGGCCGGGAGCATTTGCTCGATTTTGATGCAGTCCATCGTCAGCCGTCCAACCATTTGCGGGCCTGTGGTCCCAAGTTTTCCCGCAGCGCTTTGAGCGCCAATCTCGTCCTCGTCTTTACCGTACCCAGGGGCTGATTGAGTTTTTTCGCAATCTCCGATTGGGTCAGTCCGCCGTAATATGCCAGCACGACCACCGATTTTAGTTCCGGTCTCAGGGCCTCCAGCGCCTTCCGGATTCGGCTTCCCCGCACTCGCTGTTCTACGTACTCGTTCGGGTCGGCCGATTCATCCTCCTGCCGATGTACGGACTCAACGTCGGGAACGTAGATCATTGACTCCTGTCGCCTGCGCTTCCGCAACTCGTCAATTATCCGGTGATGCCCAATTGAGAAGAGCCAACCGGAGACCTTGCCGCGCTTCACGTTATAGCTCGATGCCCTGCGCCATACGTTGAAGAACGTGTCCTGCGTCACTTCTTCGGCGGCGCCTCGTTCCTGCAGCATGTGATGCGCGAGCGAGTAAATTCCGCCAGCGTATCGGTCGTACAGCGCCTCCAGTGCGGTGCGGTCCCCGTTAGCTATGAGGTGGAGCAGTTTTTCGTCTTCCAATGCGATCCCGGCCTCGTCTTTGGAAGACGAGACTGACGACTCCTTTGCATTCCCCCTCATAGTGCTATACGTAGGGGGTGCGGTAGGTGGATTTCGTTGGTCCGAATCCATTGGCAGCCTTTCGCGGGAAAGGATGGTCGAGACTCGCCCTGAGGAAGGGTCACCCGGTAAAACGTCAGCTTGCGGCTCGCGGTTACGTCTCACCTCATCATACCAACAGGCCAACAGGCCCGCAACGAACGTGTGCGGTCTCCGCCTGCTGCGCTTCGACGGGTTCGGTATGAGTGGAGAATATGAGCCATCGCGCACCATACCCAAACCCTAGGAAAGCGGGCGAAACCCAAATCAACCCTTCGTTGACACTCGAAAGAACGGGGTTTTACAATGGGGCAAAGGTGGGCCGGGAGGCGCGCAATGCTGGAAATGAATATAGAGAGCATCCGGGTTAGTCTGCTCAACTACCAGCGCGTCGTGATCCTGCGCGTTAAGGAGTCAAATCGGTATCTGCCGATCTGGATTGGCCCTTCCGAAGCCGACGCCATAGCCATGAAGCTCCAGGAGTTCAGCTCGGCCCGGCCGATGACGCACGACCTGTTGAGCTCCGTGATCGCAACGCTCGGGGCGACAGTCGACCACATCATCGTGTCCGACCTTGCGAACGACACCTTCTACGCAAAGATCATTCTGCAGATGAACGGGGGCACGATGGAGATCGACTCGCGCCCCAGCGACGCGATCGCCCTCGCAGTCCGCGCCGAGGCCCCCATCTACGCCGTCGACGAGGTCGTCAACAAGGCGGGCGTCGAGATGGACGAAGAGACCGGCAAGGCCATCATCCCCACGGGGCCGAAGTCGGACGAGCCGCGTCCTCTGCGGGAAGAGGAGCTGCGGAGCCTCTCGGCATTCACCGATTTCATCGAGACGCTGAATCTCGACGATCTCGGACGGGAAGAGAAGCCTCCCTCCACCACCAAGTAGATATCTCGGCTCATACGACGTGAGCGAGTCTTGAGGCGCGACTTCAGACCTTCGAGTATTTCGCCTTCGCTATGCGTGTACCGTCCGGCAGGTCTTCGGTCGTAAAGTCGGCGAACAGCAGCGGGGCCTCGTCCTTGAGGATGTCGAGGACCATGAGCGCGACCTTGCGTATCTCCCAGTCGGCGAAGGCAGCGCCGCGCATCTCGATGAAGTGACGCCACGCGCGCACGTTGGCCGTGACGAAGATCTTCGTCTCGGTCGCGTTGGGCAGCACGGCCCGGGCCGCCTGTCGGACGGCCTTGCGCCGGTCGGTTTGGGCTTCGAACTCGTCCACCGGCAGGGCCTTGTAGAGCTCCGAGACCAGGTTCCGGTACTTTTCCTGGGCGTCCTCTATGGCGTCTTCCAGAATACCCCGCGCCTTTTCGGTCCCGGGCCTATCCTCGGCCAGGGCGGGCGGGATGACGAAATCTGCGTCGCTCTCGTTGACGAACCTCTGGGAACGCTGGCTGTATGCGAACCCGGCCCGGTGCCTCACCAACTCGTGCGTAAACGCCCGCGACACCCCCGTCATCATGAAGCCATAGTTCACGTGCTCGAAGACGCTGCCGTCGCCCTTCGATAGGAGGTTGGTGATGAATTCCTCGATGTCGCGGCGGCCTTTGCCGTAGCTCATGTAGCAGACCCGGGCCGATATCTCGACAACCGCAGCCGACTCGTCGTCGCCCGCCCGGATGCTCTCCGGCACCGGCGGCACTCCCTCTTGCTCGAGGAACGCCGAGACCGCTTCCCAATTCACCTCGGTACGGGAGACCAGTCTCACCGTCGGCTCGGTTATAAACGCCATGATCCGCCTCTATCTAAACTGCTGGGTCGATAGATTACCACACCCAACCGTCGAGCTTTCGGATCAGCGTCCCTACGCTTACCAAGGTTATGGTGGCGTATACTTAGCATTGGCCGGAAGATGACCTCCGCTCAGCGCAAGGACGACCCCTAAACACGAATGCAGGAAGCGAACGCGGATACAATGGAAAGTCTCATCGCTGAGTGGCGAACCTACTTGCGCCGCCATGGGGCGATTCACGCTCTCGACTCCGATGAGCATGAGGGCCGTCTGCGCGATCAGATAGCCGCGCTTCGGGATGCAGGGCTCGCGGACGACGAGACCTTCCTTATCGCTCTAAGGCGGCTGGGGCAGACCGACGCTGCATCGCGCGAGTTCGCGCGGGAGCGCTTCGAGCGGCTGTGGGAGCAGCCCGTATCCGACCCCGTTGGCGAAGAGGAAGACGAAAGACCTCTGCCGATCTGGGAGCGAGCGTTGACGCTGCTCGTACCCGATCCCGCAGTCGGCGACGACGGTCGGCCCACACTTATTGAGTTTGTCGTCGTCTTGGGCCTTGCGGTCGCGGCGGGCCTCGCCATAAAGGTTCCTGAGGTATTCGGCTACCGGCTCATCGACGGCGACGCGGTATATGCCCGAAATCTCAGTCTCTTCGTACTGCCGATGCTTGCCGGCTACTTTGTTTGGAAGCGGGGGCTAAGCAGGCGGGCATCCCTTTGGCTCGTCCTGCCATTCGTCGCGGCGGCTGTCTTCGCCAACATCTTCCCGTTCGAACGCGACGCGCATACCGAATCACTCACGGCAATCTACCTACCATTCGCCTTGTGGCTGGTAGTCGGTTTCGCCTACGTCGGCGGTCGTTGGCGTTCCGTCGAGCGGCGCACGGACTTCGTGCGATTCACCGGCGAGCTGTTCATCTACTACGTGCTCATCGCGCTCGGTGGCGGCGTATTCTCCCTCCTGACTTTGGGAATGTTCGAGGCCATCGACCTGGAGATTGGGGACTTCATAGCTGAATGGCTGCTGCCGTGCGGAGCGATGGGAGCCGTTCTCGTGAGCGCTTGGCTGGTGGAAAGACGGCAAAGCGTCATGCAGAACATCGCGCCGATGCTGTCCCGCGTTTTTACCCCCTTGTTCGCCGTTATGCTCCCCATTTTCCTGGCGGCGATGGTCTTGACAGGCGAGTGGACCGACATGGACCGGGACATGCTCATCGGATTCGATATCATGCTCGCCCTGGTGCTCGGACTGCTGCTCTTCTCCAGTCTCGGCGCGCGACCCGCGGGCACGCCCCGGCATCTTCGACGCGCTGCAGTTGCTCCTGGTGGTGGCCGTAATCGTGGCCGACCTCATGGCGCTCTCTGCTATCGTGGGACGCATCTCCGAGTTCGGATTCACTCCCAACAGGACGGCGGCGCTGGGCGGGAATCTTGTCCTGCTCGGCAACCTGGCGTGGTCGGCGTGGCTCTACGCGCGGATTCTGAGCGGGCGGGGCGCGTTCTCGGCACTCGTGCGCTGGCAGGCCAACTACCTGCCTGTGTACGCCGTGTGGGCGGCGATCGTCGTTGTGGTCTTTCCGCCGCTGTTCGGGTATGTGTAGAAGACCACTTGAGCCAACCCCCTCTCTGTATCTCTCCCCCGCCGGAGGAGAGATCATTGAATGCTGAGCCTATTCTCTTACGCCTCGATAGAGCCCATCGCGAATTGCCCGTACTTGACGACCGAACGCCGCGTCTATAAGGTCGAGGCGCTGGATGTCGACTATAGGCGCGGCCGTGTCGCACGAGAGAGAGTATGGGGGCAACCATGACCGGCAATGATCTGTCCGGGAGGGTGCAGACGGTACTTGGGCGGGTCGATCCCGGTCAACTTGGCAAGACGCTTACCCACGAACACATCCTATTCGACGGTTCCTGGACCAAAAAGTGGTTCCCAAGCGTGAGCGACCAGGCCTTCTATGAGAAGCCGGTCTCCCAGGAGGTTCTCGGCAGAATACGGCACCGGTTGAAGGAGAACCGAGATAATGGGCGGCTTGAGGACGTCCAGACGGCCATCGAAGAGGTTGGGCTGTTCAAGCAGTATGGCGGGGGCACGCTGGTCGAGGCGTCGAGCATCGGAATAGGCCGCGACCCGATTGGCCTTGCGAGGGTCTCCAACGCCACGAGAGTGAATATCGTGATGGGCGCTTCATACTACGTGAACACGCATCACCCGCCGGGGATGGACGACCTGACGGAGGACGATATCGTCGCCCAGATAGTGGGGGACATCACCGAAGGGGCAGACGGGACCGGCATAAGATCCGGCATCATAGGCGAGGTCGGCTGCGACTGGCCGCTGACGGACAACGAACGGAAGGTGCTGAAGGCATCGGCCCGCGCACAGCGCATGACCGGCGCACCGCTGCTCATACATCCAGGCAGGGACGAGACGGCGCCACTTGAGATCATCGATATCCTGGATCGGGCCGGGGCCGACCTGTCGCATACGATTATGGGCCACCTCGACAGGACGGTTTTCGAACGCGGTACGCTCAAGCAGATCGCTGAGTCGGGCTGCTACATGGAGTGGGACCTGTTCGGCTGGGGCGGGTCGTACTACGCCAAGAACCTGGACATCGACATGCCGAGCGACGACCAGCGTCTTGAGCGCATAGCCTGGATATCGTCCGAAGGCTACGGCCGCAAAGTCGTCGTGGCGCAGGACATATGCACGAAGCACCGTCTGGAGAAGTTCGGCGGCCACGGCTACTCATACATACTGGACCACATAGCTCCCAGGATGCTGCACAGGGGCTTCACTCCTGAGGGTGTCCACGACATCCTGGTCTCCAACCCTGCCGAAGTGCTCACGTTCCGGTAGGCGGCGCTCTTGCTCCCTGACACAGCGGGCAAACCGGCCGTCCTCACGCACCCTATGAACCTCGCCCTGCCAGGGCAATCGCATCTAAATCATTGTATAAGAAGTAGTTTAGACTATAGGCCAAACCCATGATTGGAGAGGCCTTATGGAAGGAACCCCCGCAGTCTCGCTGATTGAACACTTTGCAAAGTTGAAAGACCCTCGGATTGATCGCACCAAGCACCACGACCTGATCGATATCGTTGTCATCGCCATCTGCGCGGTCATAGGTGGCGCGGATTCATGGGCGGATGTCGAACTGTTCGGCAAGTCAAAGAAGGAGTGGTTCAGCAAGTTGCTAGACCTGCCTAACGGGATTCCATCCCATGACACGTTCGGAAGAGTCTTCGCTCGATTGGACGCTGAGCAGTTCGAGAACTGCTTCATAGACTGGGTACGAGCTGTCAGTGATGTGGTCGAAGGGCAGATTGTCGCCATAGACGGCAAGACAATTCGCCGTTCTCACGACAGGTTCATAGGCAAGTCCGCTATTCACATGGTCAACGCCTGGGCATCGGCCAATCGTCTGATTCTCGGTCAGACCAAAGTGGACGAACGCTCCAACGAGATCACCGCAATACCCGAACTACTGCGGGTGTTGGATGTATCGGGATGCATCGTAACCATAGATGCCATGGGATGTCAGAAGGACGTTGCAACAACGATCACCTCCCAGAACGCCGACTACGTGCTGGCATTGAAGCGGAACCAACCCGAACTGTACCAGGACGTCAAAGACACGTTCGAGCAGGCGCGGCGTGACGGGTTTGCCAACCTCAAACACGACTTTTACCAGACGGTCGATAAAGGCCATGGTCGAATCGAGACGCGGCGGTGTTGGGCAATATCAGACTCCACCCACATAAACTATGTTAACGACCGGCAGCAGTGGAGCAACCTTACGAGCCTAGTGATGGTTGAGTCCGAACGACTCGTTGAAGGACAGACATCCGTAAAGACGCGCTACTACATCTCCAGTCTGCCCAACCGTGCCGAAGTGTTGCTTGGGGCAGTCAGAGGTCACTGGGGCATAGAGAACTCAGTCCACTGGGTGCTTGACGTTACCTTCGGTGAGGACAACAGCAGAGTACGCAAGGGTAACGCCTCGGAGAATCTGTCCATCCTACGCCGCTTCGCGCTCAACTTACTCAAGCGGGAAACCACTTCAAAAAGTAGCATCGCCGCCAAGCGTAAGAGAGCAGGTTGGGATACTGATTACCTCCGAACAGTCCTCAGTCAATAAGATGCGATTGCCCTGCTCGCCCTGCCGACGTAACTGTTCAGAGTCGGTGAGATATGCAGGAAGCGTCCTCCTGCTCTCATTCTGAGGAGAGCAGCGACGAAGAATCTACAATCTCTCCCCCGTCGGGGGCTGACAGGGGTATGTATTTGGTGTTTCAAGTGTCGGGATGGTAGATGATCTTCAAGTCAGGTGATGGTTCGGGCCACGGTTCGGGAAGCAGCCAGACCCTTCGCCATAGTCTCCCCTTGTGCAGCAGCCGACTCAGGCAGCTTATGCCCAGCCGCAACACGCTGACGATTCGCCTTGGTATGCTCACAGCGCTGCGATGAGTCGGCGCCAGGAACTTTGGCGGCGACCTGAGGCGACCGGGGGGTATGCCCATGTTGTTGGCATCTTCAACTCTGGTCCCATATGCCAGCACCCACAGTGTTGCCACAGACAACACCAGCCAATGCCTCGAGACCCGTGCGGGGTCAGTCCTGCGAGTCTTCTCCCATTGCCACCCAACACCCTTCAGCGCCCGAAAGCCCAGCTCTATCCAGAAGCGAAGTCCATACCAACACACTCCCGCTTCATTAGGCGGAGCGTCGGTCATCACAACCCACGGCTCGGCCTGGTCTTTGTCCCAGATTACGATCATTGTTCCACGACGCCGTTTGCTCGTAGCTCTGAAAGCTGTCCCCGACCCAACATAAGCATACCCCGGCCCCGGTATGAGAGACCGCGCTTGCAGGCGAGTTCCTCCGTCAGGGCAGAACACGGTGTTGATCGACTGTCGCGTGTAGGGGTGCCATCCCACAGAGCATATCTGCTCCCACAGTCTCGGACTCCTCAGACCGCGGTCATACATCACCAACACCGTCATATCTCGCGGGACGGCTTCGGACAGCAACGCCAGCAGGCTCACTGTCGGGGCTATCCACTCGCCTGGTCTATTGGCGGGGAGAATGTGCCAGGCGATGGGAATAGCGCAACTGCGATAGACCACACTTATGACGATGGAGTTTATCTGGTCGCCCTTCATCGTCGGGTCTATAGCCAGCACCAGCTTGTCCGACTGCCACCAGGAAAGCAGCCACCTCAGCAGCGGAACAAAACATGACCTCACATCCAACTGCACTCGGCAAGGCCTGGCACGGTCGCGACCGTCGTACAGCCATTCTCTGAGGTACTGGCGCAGGTTATTCCAACTGCCCATAGTCAAAAAGACCGTGATAACGGCGTTCTGGCAGGCACTCTTGGCCAGTATAGTCCCATACACCCACAGCACCAGTCCGGTGACCTGAGACGGTCGAAGGTGGGGCAGGTAATGTTCTATAGTCTGTTGCATCTGGTAGCATTCAGTTGGGAGGCGCATGGCAAATTTCTGGCAACCTTTCTGTCTGTTACCAAAAAGAGTGCCAGAAAGCTTTGCGCTTTCCAAGTTCTTATACTTGTTTCATACTTTACATACCCCTGTCAGCCCGTCGGGGGGGAGAGATACAGAGAGGGGGTCTTCGCAATTCAACTCACGGAGACTGAACAGTTACCTACCGCCGCCCGCACTTGACGACCGAACGCCGCGTCTATAAGGTCGAGGCGCTGGATGTTGACCACAAGCCCGGCCGTGTCGCACGACAGAGGGGAGTCCGATGAAAGCGTCCACAACACCTGACGTGAGCGAGAATAGCGGCGGTGGCCGTCCGTACCGCGTGGGGCTGATCGGCACCGGCATCATGGGGACGAACCATGGTATCGGCTATATGCTCAACCCCCGGACGGAGATCGTCGCCGTCGCGGACTCCGACCCTCAGAACCTCGAACGGTTCTCCCGGCGGTTCGGGATTGTTTCCACCTACTCGTCCTACGAGGAGATGTTCTCGCGGGAGAGTCTCGATATCGCCGCGCCCATTCTCCCGGCGAGTCCGAATCCCGATGCCGTGATCGCGGCGGCGCGGGCGGGTATCCCCGCCATCTTCTGCGAGAAGCCGATCTGCGACAGCCTGGAAGAGGCCGACCGGATGGTCGCCGAGATATCGTCGCGGGGCGTCCACTGGGCGGCCGCCGACGCTATGCGGAATTTACCGCAGTTCTGGCAGGTCAAGGAGATGTCCGACTCCGGCGAGCTGGGGCCGGTCAGGACGATAAACATCTACCTCGGCGTGGGGGACGGTCGCGGCGAGATATGGGGCGCAAACTGCCAGGACTTGAGCGTTGCAAGGCTGTTCGCGGACGATGCCGACGTGGACTGGGTGGTCGGATGGGTGCGTGGCGACCCGTTCGACGACGTGGACCAGGCGATGGGCGGCTACATCCGGTTCGTGAACGGCGTCGAGTGCTTCATCAATATGAGGGCGGAGTCGCGACGGGGCATCGAGATCGTGACCGAGAAGGGCGTGATGTTCAGCGACTTCAACAAGTTCCGCCTCTGGCAGCGCAGGAACTTTGAGGGCGAGACGGCGCAACTCGATGACCTCGTGGAGATCCCTGACGCGATTCCCGAGGCCGGGCTGAACGAGACGCCGTACGATGAGCGAGGCTGGCGTTACCCCGGCAACCGCATGAAGGCCAGCATTCAGGCGATCGTGGACTGCCTCGAGCTTGGCGTCCCGCCGAAGTGCAGCGGTGAGAACATGGCGAAGGTGCTCGAAATCATTGTCGCGCTGCGGGAGTCCCACCGGCGCGGCCACGCTCCCGTGCGGGTTCCCGTCGAAGACCGCAGCCTCCGCATTGAGCCCCTGCCGTACCGCTGGATCAACCGCAAAGAGGTCTTTGGCGTGGAGAGGTACGAAGAGCTTATGGGCGGACATATCAAGGAGGACGGATGAGGCAGGCAACGCCGCACTACCGGATCATCTTCAACTGGGACGGCGCGCCGCTGGACTACGACGAGCACCCGCAGTCGACCGAACGCCTCATGGATCAGGTCTACGGGCCTCTGGAGGGTACGCAGGTCGACGCCATGTTCTGGAGCATTGGCTCCCACGAGGCCGAGTGGCCGTCGGAGGTCCACGAGCGGCTCGGCGACGGAGAGGGACGCGTGTACTCGTCTATGAGGGCAAAGCGTCACTCCGAGAACATACGGAGCATGTTCGAGCGGGGCGAGAACCCCTTTCAGGCGATGGTCGATCGGGGGCACGAGCTGGGGATAGACGTATACGTCTCCATGCGAATGAACGACAACCACTTCTACGGCACGAGGCCGGAGGACTTCAAGCGGTTGAACCGCGGCACAAAGTTCAGGCAAGAACACCCCGAATGGCTGCTGGACGTGGACGACGTGCCGGAGCAGAGGGGTATCGGATCATGGAACATGGCCATTCCCGAAGCAAAAGAGCACAAGCTGTCGTACATTCGGGAGGCGTGCCTTCAGGCCGACTGGGATGGCGTCGAGCTTGACTGGCAGAGGCACCCGTTTCACGTGCCGGAGAATTACGGATATCGCCTGCGCTATGCCCTGACCGACCTGCAGCGAGCCGTTCGCCGAATGGCCGACGAGATTGCGGAACGACGCGGCCGGCCGTTCCACGTGGCCGCGCGTGTGGCGACGACGCTCGAATCGTGCCGCAATATCGGCTACGACGTGGAGCGCTGGATCGAGGAAGACCTCTCGGACATCATCATCGGGGCAGGTGGGTCGGGTAGCGATCCGGGATTCGAGGTCGGTGAGTTCAAGGCACTAACGAAGGGAACGAACATCCGGCTCTACGGCGGGTTCGACAGCATATCCCGCCAGCATTCCGAGCGTCTGGTGTCAAACGACGAATGGCGCGACGCCTGGCTTCGGGCCGCTGCGACCGGATACTACGATCAGGGCGCAGACGGGATGTACACGTTCAACTGGTTCCCCGGCAAGGAGCCGTGGCACGGCCTGCTGACTACTCTCGGCTCTCCCGACACGCTCGCGGGCAGGAACAAGCTCTACACCGCCCTGCACAGGGGGCCGACCTATCTCGAAGGCATAGAAGCCAACGCCGTCAACGACCGCATCTACGGGCAGACCGCCGTCGTCCTGTTCCGGTCGATCACGCAGGACGGCCCGACCATCGACGTTTCCGTCTACGACGACGTTGAGGCGCAGTCCGACGACATAGCCGCGATTCGACTGATGATCGAGTTCGAGCACTGGGCGTCCGACGACAGAGTTGAGGTGAGCCTTGACGGAGCCGTGCTCGGCGAGCCTGAGATCCAAGATGCGGCCGCGCTCAGCGGAGACCCGGCGGACGTGTCGGAGAACAAGTGGCTCGTGTGGGACCTTTCACCCGCTCAGGCGGCGAAGGGCAGCCACACGGTCAAGGTCGTCCTCGTCAACCGCGACTCACGCATCGGCGTCCCACTGATCGTCAATACGGTCGACGTGTATATTGCGTATGGGGATTGAGGGCGTGGGCGGCCCTTGATGGGGTGCCCCCATTGCCTTGACCAACTGGCCAGCCGCTCCCGCCTGTCCAGCCCACAAACCTAAGAGGTAGAACGAAAACCCTACCCTTTTCCCAGTGCGTCGGGTTCCTTTCGAAGGCGACGACGAGTTACGTCGATTGACGCTCCGTATTCAATTGGATACAATGCAGGCTGTGCCGTATGAGGTTGTAAGAAGTGAAACTTTCTCCCGCTGGCTTGAGCGATTACGGGACAGACGAGCCCAGGCGCGAATCATTGCTCGCATTGACCGGATCGAGGAGGGCAATTTTGGCGACCGAAGGTCGGTCGGCGGTGGCATCAGCGAACTCCGAATTGATGTCGGCAAGGGCTATCGAGTCTATTACACTATCCGCCGCAAGGTCGTGGTAGTTCTATTTTGCGGCGGTGACAAATCGAGCCAGCAACAGGACATAAGGCGTGCCCGACAGATGGCAACCGAATTCTGAGGAGATGACGTGGGCAAAGAATCCTTCGCTCCGTGGGACAGTGCTGAGTTTCTTACCAGTGACGAGACGATCATTGAGTATTTGCAGGCAGCGCTGGAAGAAAACGATCCTGCGTTCTTTATGAAAGCCGTCGGCAACGTCGCGCGAGCCAAGGGTATGACGTCAGTTGCCGAGGAAGCACAGCTTGGCCGTGAGAGCCTCTATAAGGCCCTGTCCGGTGAGCGCAACCCACGAATCGGCACCGTGATGAAGGTCTTAGACACACTGGGAATCCGGCTTACAGTTGCGTCCTCCAACGAAGCATTGATGTTGCGAGGCTGAGTAGACACCGTCGGAGTATTGTCGCAGCCAGCTAATGCAACACGTCTGCCGCTAACGGTTTAAACCCATTCTGTGCCGACAGGATGAATCTATCCACGACCTGCCATGTGTGCAGCAGTATGTTAGTTCTCTCATTCCCGGACATGGGTCTGATTCTCCCATGTCGCTCGGGTGTAGCGAAGTTCTCAATCTGGCTAAACCATGATCTGCTAATGCACAGTGTTTGACGCATTCTCTCCCATGAATCTCTTCGTGCTGCAATCTCATCTTGGTTTTCAGGGTCGACGTAGCACTGTCGAAGGCACTCAATAGCACGGAAGCAGAAGAACCCTGTGAGGCTTGTTGAACGTATGGCTTCCCTCAAGTCTCCCAAGGCAATTCGTAGCTGCATGAGTCTGAAGGAAGTAGTCTCATCTTGACGCTGCAGTTGGCTAGTGAGTAGGGCATAGAGTTCACCAAACGTCACGGATCGATCGTTTTTGGATTCCTGTAGAGCCCGGAACTCAACTCCAAACACCGTCCATTGCTCTCCTGTTGAGTCAATCACAGAGGTGATCTCTACGTCGTAACCGCGGCCCTCAATGAACGCGAAGGCATCTACCACGCCCCGCACTGCCGACTCCACACTGTTGCGAAGTGTTTCAAGGTTCTCAATCCTCTCTTCACAACTCGCAACCACCATGATTTGGGCGTTATCGATTCTAATATGGGCATCTAGGACTAGGGGCGCATCTCCCATCCTTGTCTCAATTCTGCAGTGGGGAATTGGACCAAGAGTTACATAGGTTCTTTCGGGATGTACCCTGCCAGAAAGCGTGTATGTGTACTTCATCGTCTCAGCCTGACCCTTCTCCCCAATTGTTGTACTTCCTGCTATTCCAGTCCGTCAAGCCCAGAAACAGAATCGCCAACTTGGAGGATATATTACTAACGGGGAATCCTATAGCCCAGCGAACTGCGGGGCCTGACCTGGCTATGACTCGGTTGTGTAATACCAATTCCTCTTGCATACGCCGTAAATCTATCGTTGGTATGAAGGTGATTTCGTCTAACCTTCCAAAGGGCAGGTTTGAAACCTGCTCCTACCCCTTCATGGTGTGGTCAAAGCGAACTGGTATAATTCAAATGTTACACAGTCGGTAGACAAAGCAGCGCTTCCAATCTGTCCGGCTGCACAGACTCGGTCGCAATCTTATTCGCCCGTACCTCTCCGCAGGTCGTGCAGCGGTGGATTTTCTAAAAAACCCCTTGCCCGATTTGTGGCGCATCCCGGTCGGCTCCATGAGGCCTCTGCACGTAGAAGTCCTGTCCCCGGGCATGAGATCCACGTACAGCGAATAGAGGCAATGGGGTAATGGCTCCGGTAGCTGCCGTTCGACAAGGGGGTTACTTTGAAGCCGCATTCAAGGCATGTGAATGCGGTGTTTTCAGTCGTCCTGCTCACTCCTGATCTCCTTGATCCGAGTTGTTAGATCAAGAGACCAGGGTTCCGTATACTCTTTCCTAGGCTTCCAAGCTTGGCTGAGGTCTTGACAGATTCGCCGTCGTTCCTTTGGGGTCAACGGCTACTTCCGGTTCCACCTTCAACGGGGCTTCTTCCATCCCCGAATCCGAACCACGGCCGACTTTAGGGTCTTTGTATCGGCCACTGTGGGGCACCTCTGGCACCCCCCACCGGTATGTGTACATTCAACCTCACTGGCATCGGCGTCGTCCCCTGTTAGGCGCGAGCAGTGTGGTTGTTCTTGTGACTCACCTATAACCTCCCTTCATCCTGAGTGGAGTATTGCCCCGAAGACGTGCGCGGGGCCGTAGCGATAGGTAGTGGACAGCTTCTATCCCCCGCCCTCGTAGAGCTCGGTGTCGGGGTAGAAGGCGTACCAGCCGAACCAGAAGGATGCGTGGGTGGGGATGCGCGGCACCGTCTGGGACGAGTCGGCGGCATTGACCAGCGCCTCTTCGGTGACGTTCCACACGTGCCCGCTCTGGTCGACGAGCTCCATCGGCACGCCCGTTGAAGTGTCGCCCTCCGTGCGCGAGAACTCTTGGTCGCCGCGCTCGTACGCCTTGGCGGCCTGCGATATCTCGGACCCGAGGACGACGACGTTCGTCTCTCCCAGCGTGTCGTTGACGACGCGCTCTACCTGGAGCACGCTGACGGGATACGCCTTTTGAGCATCGCCGACATTCACGCCGAGCACCACGTCCTTGGCCTCCAGCCTGTCATCCCGTATCCAGACGGGGAACATCGTTCCGGGAGTATGGAAGTATTCGTAGTACGTGGCGTTGGGGTTGTCCTCCGGGAAGTAACGCCCCGGCTGGTAGGCGCCCGTGTCGAGAGAGAGCACCGTCGTGTCGGGATGCTCGTCCGTCCACTCGCCCCACGTGGTCAGCAGGGTCGGGAAGAAGTCCAACTGGATGCCGCTGTCGGCCAGTTCACCGATCACCGGCTGTCCCAACTCCTGGTTCCAGAGGGACAGCGTCTCGCGGTCGTACATGATCTTATTGCTGCGGTACAGGAAGCCGGACGTTCCGAAGGTCGTCTCCATACCGTCGAACTTGCCGTGATAGGCGATGCCGGCTCCGCAGAGCGTGCAGTAGGCCAGCGAGATCGGCTCGCCGCCCAGCACGTCGTTCGCCATCTCGTGTGGGTTCATGATGCGGAGGGGGTATGCGCGGTGCTCTCCATTGATCGACACGCCGAAGACGCGCTCGTGGCTCTCCAGGTAGTCGGCCTCTTCCGCCGGAATGTTCGGAGGGTTCTCCAGCGGCTGTATGCCGTCGGGCGCGACCCCGCCCCACTCGATCTCGAACGGCTCGATCCGCGAAGTGTTCTCGTAGCCATCCAGTAGCGTTTCAAAGAGGGGATGGATGCCTGCAAAGAACCGGCGCTTGAGCTGAGGGTAGCCATCGGGCGGGCGGTAATCGTCCAGGTTTGCGCCGACCCACTCGAACCACGCGGGCCATGCGTCGGGCGTGGTCCCGAAGTCCTCGCCGGTAAGCTCGTTGAGCGTGAGTATCGCCTCCTCGAACACCTCCTGCCTGTTGATGAACCGCATCAGCGTGACGATGACGGGGACCATTGACTTGTCACCCTGGTGCCGCGCCGACTCCATCCCGTCGATGGCCAGTGCGGGGTTGGGGCTGAACTCATTGAAGAGGGTGCTGCTGACCCCCTGGAAGATCTTGGACATCGGGAGCACCGAATCGTACTCCCTGGGGGCCGCAGGCGTGGGGACGGCGGTCGGTTCGTCGGTACTCGACTCAGCGGGAGTCGGGCGTAGAGTGGGGGTATTGGCTGGCCGCTGCGGGGCGGGCTGCGCGGGTGGCGGGGGAGAAAGCTCCTCCTCCGTCGGCAGAGCGGGAGGTTCCGGGCTCGATCCGCAGGCGACGGCGAAGATCACTATGGTCGTCGCGACGACGGCCCAGATAGCTCGTGATAGGGATGGGATGTGCATGGCTGCTCGCTCGGGGTGGGAGTTTTGGGAGGGCCCTATTAGAGAAAACGAATTCTTTGTATATAAAGATAGCAGAACGGTCTAGCTCATACCGATGGACGCGGCCCTTTGCCAAACTTCAGAGTCTGTCATTCCGAGCGTAGCGAAGCGGAGTGAGGAATCTAGGATTCTTGTCCTGCACGATGATCATCGTAGCTGGAAAGGCCTCGATGACGATTGCAGAACATTCTAGATTCCGAGCGCAGCGAGGGAATATCTCATGAGGGTCGCCACCCTCACCACCTGGACTGAAAATGGCGTTGGTCTCTCTGTTGTCAAGCGACTGATGGCAGGGGCACGTGGATGGATTCCTGCCTTCGCAGGAATGACGGTGTGGTGGTACGAAGGCTATTCTCGTAGCGATGACAGTCTGTCATGCCTTTTACGCAAGGTCTCCTAATTGAGAGGACGTGGAGACGAGGGGTGTAATGTCGTCCCAGCGGTAGGCGACCTCCGCAAGGTCCAGGCCGCCGATGGTAATGGCCTGGCGCTTGAATTCGATGCCGCCGATGGACTCGTAGAAGCGTCGAGACGGGTTTTCTTCGAGGACCCACGTGTACATGGAGGCCAGACCTCGTGAGAGCAGCCATGCGCACAGTTCGCCGACGAGCCTCCGGCCAATGCCCTGCCGCTGGTACTGCTCCAGCAGGTAGATCGCATACAGCTCGCCGGTGTAGGCCAAATCGTCCTCGCGCGCAGGACCGCCGCTCACGAACCCGACGATGCCGTCTATCTTGCGCTTGGCGACGTATGTGGCCTGGGCATCGTCGATGAGGCTGCGCCAGATGCGTTCCCGCTCTTCGGTGTCCATTGACGCGAGATAGTCGTCGGGAACGATTCCGGCATAGGTAGTACGCCAGCTTTCGACGTGGACGCGGGCGATTACGGGCGCGTCGGACGGGAGGGCCCGACGTATATGCACTAGTTGAAGGAACGCGCTCGACCGGTCCGGTGGTGTCGCGTGTAGGGGAGCATGGCGAGGTAGCGCGCGCGCTTGATGGCGCGGGCGAGGGGCCTCTGGCACTTGGCGCACATGCCCGTCTTCCGGCGGGACTCGACCTTTGCCTGGTCGGTGAGGAAGCGTCGGAGGAAGTCGATGTCCTTGTAGTCGATCTTCTGGCCCTCAACGCAGGGGCATATCCGCCGGCGGCGAGGGAAGTACCTTCCGCGAGGCCGACGCGGGCCGCCACCCGGCCGTCCCTGATAGGGTGGGCGTGGGCCGGATTGCGGGGGGCCGCCCGGTCGTCCCTGATAGGGTGGGCGCGGGCCGGATTGCGGAGGGCCTGAGGGCCTGTCCTGCGGAGGTCGCGGGCCGGATTGCGGGGGCCCTGAAGGCCTGTCCTGCGGTGGGCCCGGCGGAGTGCTCGGTGCCGGCGGTTGGGTTGTCACGTGAGTCGTCTCCCTCGTCTCTTCAATGAATAGTCGGTTGAATGGCTACCAGGGCAGGTCTTCCGCGCCGTCCGGGGGCGGACCGGGAGAATAGCCGGAATCGCCGCCCATGTCTCCGCCCTGGCCGGAACCTGAGTCGCCAGGCCGGTCCAAGAATCTAACGTCAAAGGCATTTACGTCAACGCTGGTGCGAGTCTGTCCATCCTGACCAATATACTCTCGGACGCTCAACCTACCCTCGACGTACACTCTCATGCCTTTGACTACGTACTGATTGCACGTCTCGGCGAGGCGGTTCCAAGCAGACACGCGGAACCACTGCGTCTCTTCTCGCTGCTCTTCGCCCACAGTGTACCTGCGGTTCGTAGCTACGGAGAACGACGTTACGGGGTTCCCGTTGGGGGTGTACCGCATCTCGGGGTCGCCGCCGACGTTGCCGATGATGAGGACTTTGTTCATTGACATGGTTGGTTACTCCCTACAGCTTGACGACGAGCGCCCTCAGAATGTCTTCCGAGGACTTGAGGTACCTGTCGAGGTCCTGGGCCATGCCCACGTCCAGCTTGAAGGTCGTGAGGGAGTAGTTGCCCTCCATGAACTTCCTGATGGGGTAGGCGAAGCGCTTGAGCCCCCAGATATCCCGCTCCTTGATCTCGCCGCCCCGCTCGGTGATCCAACCGTCGACCCGGTCGAGGATGCCGGTGAGCTCGTCTTCGGTCGCCTCGGGACTGAGGATTATCACAGCTTCGTAGTCTCTGACACGCTGGGCTACCACGTCATCTCCTGCCTCAATGGAACTCTGCGCAAAATGCACAGATAGGGATTATAGCACGGTCACGCCATGAACGGACAGTAGTATTTCGGTGGGGTAACTGTTCAGTCTCCGTGAGTTGAATTGCGAAGACCCCCCTCTCTGTGTCTCTCCCCCGACGGGGGAGAGATTGTAGATTCTTCGTCGCTTCGCTCCTCAGAATGACAGCAGGAGGACAATTCCTGAATATCTCACCGACTCTGAACAGTTACTCGGCGGGTTCGGAGGTCAATCGTATCGGCATGGGAATTATAGGCCGGCTGGATGGCGGAACATCTATGCCACTGAAACCACCTGAACTTCAGAACTCTTAGCTGGAGAATGCCTGCATTATCTCCTTATTGGCGGAAACCCTCAATCTCGTCCTGGTTATCAGGTCCATCTCGCTCAATACGTTGAGGTCGCGAGTGATTGTCTTGTCCGTCTTGCCGGAGTAGGCTTCAGCCAGTCTTGGCGTGAGAAGACGGATGTCTCGTCGCCGGACGGGTTCTTCGTGTTCAGACAGATCGAGCACCAGATGCCTGCGCCTGGTGTCGGCGGGTCCAGAGCGGTCGCGGAATTTCATATAGACATAGTTGGTCCACATATCCATCCTTATCTGGACTTTGATGGTTTCCAGTTGCTCCGTTAGGCCATCCACGAAGCCCTGAAGGGCATAGATGAGAAAATCGGTCACTCCCGTGCGGTCTCTGCTGGCTCGGTTTAGTCTGCGGTAGTATTCTGACCGGGTCTCGTTGTAGTGGTTGCTCAGAAGATGGGTAGCCGGACTGGGGACTCCGGCGCTCAGAAGGATTTGGTACTCTACAAGCCGCGCGACTCGACCGTTGCCGTCGCCGAAAGGGTGTATCCAACTCAAGTAGAGATGGGCGACGATTGCCTTCAGTATTGCTATGCCAAGCCTTGAGTGACCTAGTTCGAAGTTCATGCTGTCGAGCCACTCGAAGAGGCGACTGAGCAGGTATTCGCAATCTTTCGCGTGTGCCCCTTTATAGCGGGCAACCACTACTTCATGAAGCCGTATCTCTCCCGGTACGGTATCTTCGTCGAGTTCAAGGTCCTGTAGTACCCTGCCATTGAGATACTTGACGCGATTCACGTTCAGTGGCGGGACTTGATCAATGTCACTCATCTCGTTGAAGACGCCTAGAATGTTGCGGACTTCTATGCCGAGGTACTCTTTGGAGGGGGGCAGGCGGAGTTGCCCGCGCGCCAACGCCGACACCTCTTGTTGGGACAAGGTGTTGCCTTCAATCGCCGTAGTCGCGTGCGCTCCTCTTTCAAGAGAGACGAGATTCAGTCGCCTTGCGGTTTCCGGCATGAGTGGCATTCCAGTGATAACCTCACACTTAGAACAAGCATCTCCCAGCAGAGTCCAAAACTTCACGGGGGCATCTCTGATGTCCAGTTTGAAAGTTATCCACGGATGGGTTTCGAGGTAGGTCATTGTGGATTCACATGCAAAGTTCTCAAAGGGTCTTGTGCTTGAAGAATTATTTTACAGCATATTATGTCCCTAGTAAATGTCCGATCGCCGAGGGGAGAGCGAAACCAGATTCCGCCCTTTGACCTGGTGTTTGCTGACTGAGTGTCCCCGTTCGTCCAGCAGTCAACAACGCCCAGCTGTAAAACCAGCCAGGGTGGTTTCACTTCCCTCTGCTTGGTTCAGGGCAACCGCATCCGAACCCTCATGCATATTGCGTGGTGAGCGGTGCGTACGAGCCATTAGAACCAGTCGCAGGCCTTGTTTCCTGTAACATTCCGTAACATTTTGTAACTTTTTCGGGGGTCTTATAGCGCGGCGGAGTACCCGACGTGTGAATAGAGTAAATCATATGTTCTTATGTGTCAAGTCCGGTTTGCTTGGTGAGCCTGTATCAGTTTAGTCGGTGGTACTAATTGGAGTGTTGAACCCACCCGGGCCCCTCTGGATTCCGGCCTCCGCCGGAATGACGGGGATGGCTGATTTGGTGTTTGGGAGAAGCACATCGACCAAGCTGGTACAGCTTCTTGCTCGGTGTTCTGGGCAAGACGGCGTGTGAATGCCAAGGGCGTCTCGGTGCTTGTTGACATGGGGGTGCGCGTAGCCTTCCGTGAACGAATCTACGTTGAGATTAGGAGCAGTGGCATGGCAGTAACCGCGGACGCCTGTTTTCCGCTTGGGACCGGGAAGCACGTATTCGTCGACTGGAATATCGTCGAGCCGGGGTACGGGGTCGCGTGGGCTGGGAGGTCGCCCGGCGCGTGGGAGATGCCGAGCGGGATCGAACTCGCGGTGCACAAGCCGCGTGTCGACGACGGGCCGTTCCTAAGCGCAGACAAGCCGTGGGAGGCCACCGTCGGGAGTCACGGCGTGATCTTCGAGGACGAGGGGGTATACCGGTTCTAAACTACCGCATGCGTATACCGCATTGCGTACGCGCGACGGCGGGGACGACGGATCGCATCCGATGATACTCGCCTACGCTGAGTCGACGGACGGCGTGATATGGACGAAGCCGTCGATCGGGACGGTGGAGCTTGACGGCTCGAAGGACAACAATCTCGTCTACGGGCTTAACGTGGCGCGTGGCCGCTCGGTGAACAGCGCATCCAGAGAGCACATGGGCAAGTTTGGGCAGGTCGTTCGAGGACTGCGACGCGTTCACGGGGGACAGCACGTGCCATACGGTGACGTGGAACGGGGAGTCGGACATATCGCAGTGGGCCAAACGTCCGGTGCGTCTGCGGGTCAGGATGCGGCGCGCGAGGCTGTACGCCATTCAGACGATGTAGGATTCTGCGGCAGGGGGCAGAAAAGCCGTCCCCGCTCTTGACCGTCGGGACGATTCGGCATTACCGTATGGGCGTCATGAACGTCTTCTTCGTCATCATCCTCGTTGCAGTCGTCGTCGAATTTCTGTTCGGCGTCGTTTCAAACCTCCTGAACCTGTCTGCCCTCAGACCCGAAGCGCCGGAGGGACTGGAGGACGTGTACGAGCCCGAAAAGTACGCCAAGTCGCAGGAGTACACGAAGGTCAACACGGGCTTCGACCTGATTGTCAGCACGTTCAAGCTGGCGTTGTTGCTGACGTTCTGGCTGTTCGGCGGCTTCAACTGGCTTGATCAACTGGTTCGCGACTGGGAACTCCACGTGATCTTGAACGGCGTGCTGTACATCGGGCTGCTGGGGCTTGCCTACATGGTAATCACCCTGCCCTTCAGCATCTACAGGACGTTCGTCATTGAGGCGCACTTCGGGTTCAACAAGACGACGTGGGGCACGTTCGTGCTGGACAGGGTGAAAGCGCTGGGGCTGGTGATCGCGCTGGGCGGGCCTTTGCTGGCGGCGATCTTGGCGTTCTTCGAGTACGCGGGGGACTTTGCGTGGCTCTATGCATGGATTGCCGTAACGATTGTGTCATTGGCGATCCAGTTCATTGTGCCGACCTGGATCATGCCCCTGTTCAACAAGTTCACTCCCCTCGAGAAGGGAGACTTGCGGGACGCGATTCTCGAATACGCAGCCTCGGTGAAATTCACGGTCAACAACATCCTCGTGATGGACGGGTCGAAGCGTTCCAGCAAGTCCAACGCGTTCTTCACCGGATTCGGGAAGAACAAGCGCATCGCCCTGTTCGACACGCTCGTGGACAACCAAACGGCACCGGAGCTCGTTTCGGTGCTCGCGCACGAGATCGGGCACTACAAGAAGAAGCACATCATCCAGTCGATGATCGTAAGTGCCGTCAACGGGCTGATCGTCTTCTTCCTGCTCTCGATCTTCTTGAAGAGCGAGGGGCTGTTCGACGCGTTCCTCATGGACGAGATGTCGGTGTACGCCGGGCTGCTGTTCTTCGGGCTGCTGTACACGCCGGTAGACATCGTCTTGTCGATGGCGTTGCAATACGTATCCCGCAGGCATGAGTACGAGGCGGACCGGTGGTCGGTCGAGACGTACGGTCGGCCCGATGAGCTGTCGAGCAGCTTGAAGAAGCTCTCGCAGGACAACCTGTCGAACTTGGGGCCGCACCCTTTCTACGTATTCCTGAACTACACCCACCCACCGCTGAAGGAACGGATTGGCGCAATAGAGCGGACCCGTACCACGTAAGCGCCTGTGTCATACCATAGTCATCTTCGACACCGTTCAACGAGGGGGACGCTTTGCTGACGCAAGACCAGATCGACCACTATGGGGCGTTTGGATTCCTCGTGCTTCGCGGACTGCTGTCCCAGGACGAGATTGACGAGCTTCGCGCGGCATCGCTGAGCGTTATGCGGGAACTGCGCGGCGCCGACGAATACCAGACCGATGAGAACCAGTCCGTCCAGCCGTGGCTGGAGCGTCACCCAGCGATGCGAGACTTGATCGACGACGAGCGCATTCACCAGATACCGGAGTCGCTGCTGGGCCCGGACTTCTGGCTCGACGGGACGGAGGGCCACCTGCGCGTGGGCGACACACCATGGCACGGGGACGACATACATGACGACGACTTGGGATGGGTGAAGATCGCCATCTACCTCGATCCCTTGACCAAGGACGATGGTTGCCTCCGCGTAATTCCCGGGACGCATCGTCGGAATAATCCCGATCCGCTGTCCGAACTCCGTCTAGGGAACCGTGCTCCCGACGCGCGAATCTTTGGGATGCGGTCGGAAGAGATCCCCTCGATGGCGTTGGAAACGGAACCGGGGGACGTACTGGTATTCACGGAGGGCGTCATCCATGGGGCGTTTGGTGGAGGTGTCGGCAGACACCAGCTATGCGCGAGCTTCGTGGAAAACCCGAAGAACGAACGGCACCTGAATCAGATAATGGCATTCTACGGCAATAGCACGTGGTCGCTCCGTCCGACGCGGACCTACGTGGAAAGCGACAGGCCTCGCATACGCCGGATGGTGGAAAAGCCGCTCGAATGGGGATTCGACATCCTCGAGTTCTAGACGCTGACTGGCGACGAAGGGAGAGAAATTCCAAGGCCGTAACTGACACCTCCCGGATACATTCTCAAGTGCAGCGAATGAGGACATAACGCACATAAAGTACGCATTGTGCATATCGTGCGAATGGTATATAATGACCGAGAGGAACAGGCAACATGGAAGTCAGTCCCAAGAAATACCTTTCGATCAAAGAGGCATCCGTCGCGTATAGGGTAAGTCGGACGAAGATTCACAGGCTCGTTAAGAGCAAGGCAGTAGGCTCCGCCAAAGACCCGCGCGACGATAGAATAACCCTCGTCAGCGTCGACGACCTCGACAACCGGTTCCATGGAGAGACCGTCATGGACATGAACAGCGCGGCCACCCTCGTGGGGGTTGCGACCGCGGACAAATTGAACAAGATGAACACCATCCGGGCAAGCGGCGCGGCGGCAGGCGCCGGCAGTGACAGCACCAAGATACTCCGAGAAGCGCGGGCAGGCCGAAGCAGTGAGCTGGCCGCACGGTCAATGCGCACGGCCAACTCCGCAGACGGGGACGGCCGTTGACCATCGTCGTCGACGCCAACATCGCTGTGAAGTGGGTGGCGGAGGAAGTCGACAGCGCGGAGGCGGTATCGCTCTACCGCAGTTGGACCGAGCGGGACGAGCTGCTCATCGCTCCACCGATCTTCCGGCCGGAAGTTACGAATGTGCTGCACCAGAAGATTCGCCGTGGAGAACTCAGTCTCGGCACCGCTATCGAATCTCTGGACGTACTCTCCGACGCAGTCTCCATTCTCGAGCCCACGGGCCTCTACATAGACGCCCTCTCGATCGCGCAGACCATGGGCGTGGGTGCAACATACGACCCCCTCTATCTCGCACTGGCCGAGGCCGAGCGGTGCGATCTTTGGACGGCGGACAGGCGATTCGTCCAAGCGGTGGGATACAGGTCCACACGTGTCCGCTGGCTTGGCGAGCTATCGACGAATGAATAAGGAGCAGCCGTGGATCGCGTACGACTGGCAATCGTAGGATGCGGGACGATCTCCCGACTGAACGCGCCGGGGTACCTGCGTGACGACAGGTGCGAGGTCGTTGCCCTTTGCGACCCCATCCGGGAGCGCGCCGAGGAGTGTGCGTCCGAATGGAGGATATCGCCAACCATCTACACCGACTATGAGGACGTGCTTTCCGATCCCAACGTCGACGCAGTTGAGCTCCTGACGCCGACGCACCTACACGCCGACCAGATCATTGCGGGGCTGGAGGCGGGCAAGCACGTGTCTTGTCAGAAGCCAATTGCCGTCGCCATACCGGAGGCGGACCGTATAGGAGAAGCCGTCGCCAGGGCCAATACGCTGTTTCGGATCTCCGAGAACTTCCTGTTTTACCCACCCATCGTCAAGGCGAAGGAGTTACTGGACTCCGGGGCCATAGGCGATCCAAACATGGTGAGGATTCGCACGGTGATCGGCAGCTATGAGTTGACAGTGAATGACTACAACCTCGCCGAAGGAGCGATGGAGTGGCGGCGGGACGCCGCACGGCAACCCGGCGGCAAGCTATATGACGACGGAGTCCACAAGTACGCGACGGCGATGTACTGGGTCGGAGACTTCGAGAGCGTCTATAGCATCGTCACCAAGACGGACGACTTCACTATCGAGGCTCCATGCTCTTCGATGTGGCGGTTCAAGGACAAGAACTGTCTTGGCGTGATCGACTACGCGCTGGCGGATGAGATGCCTGTCCGCAGCAAATACTACCCGGTGGACGAGTTCTTCGAGATCGTCGGCAGCAAGGGCGTGATCTGGGTGACGCGCTGCACGGGCGAAATGCTGGACATGGCCCCGGTCGTCCTGCATCGGGGTACGGAGTCGACCGGCTACGACGTGCCGATGGACTGGATCGAGGGCTTCAACGGCGCGGCAAGGAACTTCATAGACTGCATCATCTCAGGCGAGCAGCCGGTGATGGACTTTCACTTCGCCCGAAAGGCGCTGCAGGCGGCCCTAGGAGTGTACAGGTCGTCGGAGATGAATATGCCGCTCGATCTGGCGACCATCGAGTGAGCGGTCCGGCGCTCGCTTGACACTCGTACTGAGCGCCGTCGATACTTGAACTCATGAAGAGTCTGTGGTGGGTCTTCCTTTTGCCTGTGATGGTTCTGGCAGCGTGCGGTGGAGATACCACCGAGACCGAACCGACTCAAACGCCGGAGCCGCCGCCCACACAAGCCCTGTCGCCTACGCCCGTCCCCACCCCCGTTCCTGAGCCGACGAGTGCGCCTGCTGACCCTACTCCCACCTCCTCCACGAAGAACCCGATCCTCCCCACTGTGCCCGTTCCGCTGGAGGAGCCGAATGTCGACAACATAGCTGCCAGGAAGCTGGCGAGGGCCGGGATACGCACGAACTTGATACGGGGACTGACTTTGGTAGCACCATTGGAAACCGTATTGGAACGTCAACTCATGACCTCGGACGAGTTTCGAGAGCTCATAGGTGGGGAATTCGAAGCGCGCAGGGACAAGATAGAGGACGACCAACTGTTGTACGAGACTCTCGGGCTGATGGGGCCCGGGACGAGTCTCTACGACATTCTCTTGACTTTCAGCACGGAGGGGGCCTTCGGGTGGTTCGATTTGGACGAGGAGAGGCAGTACGTGGTGCTGGAGTCCGAAGACTTAACACTTGCCCACGAGCGGACATACGTCAACGAATACGTTAACCACCTTCAGGCGGTAAACTTCGACATAAGGACGAAGTTCGAAGCAACTGAGGGCAACGACGACGCCAGGCTAGCGCTCCGAGCGATCCTCGAAGGCGACTCGGCCATCGGCGAGTACCTCTACACCACCGAGCATTTCACTCCCGAAGAGCAGCAGGACTCCGTCCTCCAACCCAACGAGGCGTTCCGAGAGGCCCTGAACATGGCGCCCTACATCGCCATTCGCACCTTCGTGTTCCCCTTCGCGGAGGGCCTTGACTTCGCCGTGCAACTGTTCCAGTCGGCGGGTAACTGGAGTCTCATCAACCAAGCCCTTGAGACACCGCCCGCATCGACGGAACAGGTGCTCCACCTGGAAAAGTTTGCGGCGGGCGAGATGCCTATCAGCGTAGAGATGCCTGACCTTGGGCGGGTTCTCGGTGGCGGTTGGAAGCATGTTCGGACGGGGGTACTGGGCGAACTATTCATCACCGCATGGCTGGAGACCGACTTCTCGCCACAGGCCGCGTCGATCGCCGCAACCGGCTGGGGCGGCGACGCCTACTCGCTGTTCGAGGGGTCGGACGGTCAGGGCGTCCTCGTCCTCGCGACGGTCTGGGACTCCGAGCAAGACGCCGAAGAGTTCTTCTCTACCGTTCAGCGACACACCGAGGCCCGCTCAGGCGTGGGTTGGGAGGACTCGGCAATCGCGACGGAGTCCGGTTCAGCGACCCTGCCCGACCGTACGGTCTACGCCGAGCGAAAGGGTGCGCGCAGTCTGCTCATCATCGCGCCGAGCGCAGAACTCGTTGAGAACCTGCGCCAAGCGGCGGCAGGTCCGCTTGGGCTAGAGTAAGGGCCGAATGAAGACCAACAACCGCCCTATATGGGGCTTTCCTGCAGAACTGTCGTATCTTGCGCTATTCGGCTTGTTGGTTGTGTCGGGAGTCGTATTTCGGATATGGTACGAGACTGACCGCCGGACGAACGACGACGTTTGGGAAACTGTCGTTGAGATTGTCGTAGGCGTAGGACAAGTTGGCTTAGCGGCAGCAACCTGTACAGCCGGTATAGCAGCGATATCGGAGGTCATGATGATTCTTTCAGAGCGATATAGAGCTAGACGATATGCCGAGGGTCTCGCCGAGGGCCGCGCTGATGCAGTGGAAAGGGCGATTCGGCTGACAGCAAGGGAGATCGATGACAGTGTGGAAGTAAGAATCGATACTTCCCAGTGGTTCTCCCGAGATGCTATGAGAGTGGTTCTAACCAGAGGAGCGAGACAAACAGAGGCCTTCGAGGTAACCATGGAACAGGCGCTCTCCTCTAGGCTTCACCCCCTGCTAAAAGAACGAATCGAGTCTTTGGATTAGATTCTAAGAGTGAATAACAGCGTGCCCCCTACACGCCAAACACTAACCGAGTACGTCGACTCCGCATGGGGCGACGACCCAACATATGAAGGCTTGGCTCAGGTGGTCGCGGCCATCGCCGAAGGCACACGACTAGTCCAAGAAAAGGTCCAGGCGGCGGCCATCGCGGACGTGCTGGGAACGACGGGCGACGTCAACGTGCAGGGCGAGGTCGTCCAGATCCTCGACGAGCAGAGCTCGGACATCTTCGTCGACGTTCTTGCGAAGTCGGGGGCCGTCGCCGCCGTCGGTTCCGAGGAGATTGCGGAGGGCGTCATCGTCGGGCAGGGAGACGCGCAACGGTACGTCGTCCTCATGGACCCGCTCGACGGCTCGTCCAACATCGACGTTGCCGTGAGCATCGGCTCGATATTCGGTATATGGAAACGGGAGCCGGGCGAGGACGTGACGGCCGATTCGATGCTTTGTCCGGGCTGCAAGCAGGTCACGGCGGTCTACGCCGTGTACGGATCGAGCACGGTCTTAGTCGTCGCCACCGCGGCGGGCGTGCAGGGGTTCACCTTGAACACATCAAGTGGCGCATTCGAGCTGACCCACCCCGACATTTCCTTCCCGGCCAAGTGCCAGTACTACAGCGTGCCGGACGGTTACTACAAGAACTGGGACGAGCCGACTCGCGCTGCGGCGACGATGCTGCGGGACGGCTACTCGCTCCGGTACGTCGGCTCGCTCGTGGCCGACTTCCATCGCAATCTGCTCAAAGGCGGCATATTCTGGTACCCGGCGGACGACAAGTCGCCCAACGGCAAGCTCCGGCTGATGTACGAGGCCAACCCCCTCGGATTCGTCGCGGAGCAGGCGGGCGGTGCCGCGTCGTCGGGGCGCGGACGCATATTGGATATTCAACCGGAAGCTCTCCACCAGCGGGTGCCCCTGATGCTGGGGCCTGCGGACGTGGTGGAGAAGACCGTGTCGATTCTCAACTCGTGAGTCCAGTGAGCAAGGAGCGGGCATGAACCTTCAAGAAATGATCGAAGTAGCGCAGGCCATCGTCGCGCCGGGCAAGGGCATCTTGGCGGCGGACGAGAGCGACGGAACCATCAAGAGGCGCTTCGATTCCATCGGCGTCGAGTCGACGTTCGAGAACCGACGCGACTACCGTGAGGGCCTATTCCGCACGGAGGGCGCGGCCGAGTTCGTCAGTGGTGTCATCCTGTATGACGAGACGCTCCGCCAAGAGGGCGCGGACGGCACTCCCTTAGTCGAGGTCCTGTCAAGCCAGGGTATCATCCCCGGCATCAAGGTGGACAAGAGCACGAAGCCGCTGGCGGGCGCAGACGGCGAGCTCATCACCGAGGGTCTCGACGGACTACGTGACCGACTCACAGAGTATGCCGAGCTTGGCGCGAAGTTCACGAAGTGGCGGGCGGTCATCACCATCGGGGACGGCATACCCACCCGTCGCTGCATCGAGGCGAACGCTCAGGCTCTCGCCCGTTTCGCCACGCTGAGCCAGGAGGCTGGGCTGGTCCCCATCGTCGAGCCGGAGGTCCTCATGGACGGCGGCCACGACATCGACACCTGCTACGAGGTCACGACCGATACCCTGCGCGAGGTCTACTATGAGCTCGGCGCCCATCGAGTCGCGCTCGAGGGCACCCTGCTCAAGCCCAACATGGTCCTCTCCGGCAAGGACGCTTCCAGCCGCGCGAGCGCCGAACGGGTGGCGGAGATGACGGTGGATTGCTTCATGAACACCGTTCCCGCCGCCGTGCCGGGCGTGGTGTTCCTGTCGGGCGGACAGTCCGACGACGAGGCCACGGTCAACCTCGACGCCATCAACCGGTACGCTGCTACTTGCGGAGCGCCGTGGGAGCTGAGCTTCTCCTACGGACGGGGCCTGCAGGCCGCTCCGCTCAAGTCGTGGGGCGGTGTGGCCGCAAACATTCCGGCGGCTCAGGCGGCCTACTACCATCGCGCCAAGGTCACGTCGGCAGCGCGGCGCGGCGAGTACACCGCGGAGATGGAAGAGGCTGCGGACTAGGGCGGCTCTCTCACCCTCACCCCAACCCTCTCCCACGAACGGGAGAGGGGGTCAAAGGCAAGCCTCCCGCTATGCAAAAAATCCTGATCGCGACCCACAACGCGGGCAAGCTCAGGGAGTTCTCCTCGATGTTCGCGGGGACGCCGTTCGAGCTGGTGTCCCTGTCCGACGTCGGCATCGACGTGGACGTCGACGAGACGGGCGACACTTACGAGGAGAACGCCACACTCAAGGCCGCGACCTATGCGCGGCTGAGCGGTCTCCCGACCCTTGCAGACGACTCGGGGCTGGAGGTCGACGGCCTCGACGGGGAGCCGGGTGTGCGGTCGGCGCGATACGCCGGTGAGGACGCCGGCGACGACGACCGCATTGCATTCCTGCTTCAAAAGCTGAACAATATACCTAGGGAGAAGTGGACGGCTCGATTCCGGTGCGTCATCGCGCTGACTCAACCCGACCGTCCGGTCAAGCTATTCGAGGGTCGGTGCGAGGGCGTCATAACCGACAGGCCGAGGGGCGCGTCGGGATTCGGCTACGATCCGCTCTTCTACATCCCGGAGATGGACAGGACGATGGCGGAGTTGTCATTCGACGAGAAGAACCGAGTGAGCCACCGAGGACGCGCTAGCAAGTCGGTGATCGCGGCCCTCCGCGGACGAGACTGGCAGGTGTGAATGTCACGAGACCGAAGAGACGACGGATGACCGGCCAACCATAATCTCTCCCCTGCGGGGGAGAGATACAGAGAGGGGGCACGTTCCTCCGCAGTCTGTTGAGAAATCAGACTAAACCATGCCACCCACGACCGTAAACGACACATACGACCGTCCCCTGCGGGATATCCGCGTCTCCGTGACGGACAGGTGCAACTTCAGGTGCCCGTACTGCATGCCGGCGGAGATATTCGGCGAGCGCTACCGCTTCCTGCCGCGCGAGGAACTGCTGACGTTCGAGGAGATCGTGCGGCTCGTGGGCATCTTCGTTGATCTGGGCGCGGTGAAGGTCCGGCTGACGGGGGGAGAGCCACTGGTGCGCAAGAGCATCGAGTCACTCGTCGAGCAGCTTGGCGGGGTGGACGGCATTGAAGACCTGACGATGACGACCAACGCCTACCTGCTCCCGTCCATGGCTCAGACGTTGAAGGACGCCGGGCTCCATCGGGTGACCATCAGCCTCGACAGCCTCGACGACGAGGTCTTCCGCAAGATGAACGGGCGCAACTTCGGCGTGGATACGGTGCTTAAGGGCATTGAGGCCGCGGAGCGCGTCGGCCTGACGCCGATCAAGATCAACGCCGTCGTGCAGCGCGGCATGAACGACCACACCCTCGTGGAAATGGCGCGGCACTTCAAGGAGCGAGGCCACATCCTCCGCTTCATTGAGTACATGGACGTTGGCACCCTCAACGGCTGGCGCATGGACGACGTGGTGTCAGCCAGCCAGATCGTCTCCATGATCGACGCCGAGCTTCCCCTCGAACCCATCGAGGCGAACTACCACGGCGAGGTCGCGCGGCGCTACCGCTACAAGGACGGCATGGGCGAGATCGGCGTCATCGCGTCCGTGACCCAGCCCTTCTGCGGAGATTGCACACGTCTCCGCCTCTCGCCCGAGGGCAGCATCGTCACCTGCCTCTTCGCCAACGTCGGCACCGACCTTCGCGGCGCCCTACGGTCGGGAGCCTCCGACGACGACATCGCAGAGATCATCACCCGCCGCTGGCGAGTCCGCGACGACCGCTACTCCGAAGAACGCGCCTCCATGACCGACGAACTCCGAACCCGCGAAAAAGTGGAGATGTACCACATCGGCGGGTAAGGGGACGGGTGATGTCACCCTTTCGCCGGCAGGGAGTCGGGCGTGTTTGGTTCCCCTGGCAGGCCGCGGAGGTCCGACTGAGCACCTGTTGCTTCTGTCCAATTGCAGAGTGTTCGGCTACTGGCGGCGCAGCCATCGCCTCCGGTAATGGTCACCGAACCTCTGGTTGTCACAGCCACTCTGAGCCTATCGAAGAGAAGTTCAGAACTCGACAGGCTCACCGAGAACGCACTCTGGGGACTTTAGGAAAACCCGCTGCGCCTATTCGTTCGCCTGTTCAGCGAGCGGGCGACTGCGGTAGTAGACTCCCCACCGTTGCATGACTTCCTTCACGCCGGGTTCTTCCAACTCCGTCAACTCCCTGAAGAACCCGGCGAGCGAGTGTGCATGGAGGAGATCATCGGTGCAGACCCAGTTCTTCTCCGCGCGCACCACGTATACCAGGCCGTTTTGGTGTTCGCATTCCAGTTCCACCCGTCGGCTGCCGGTCTCGCCCTTGACGTTCAGTCCGAATTCACTCATGTCCGCGCCTCTCGATGTGTGGTAGGCTGATGGTCGGCTACACGCATTATACCAACGCCCTACGTATTACTTCCTACGCGATACCTCCCTATGTCGATGATCTCGGTTCAGGACCTCGCCAAGAGCTACGGCAAGATCGAAGCCGTGAAGGGCGTGTCGTTCGATGTGGAAGCCGGGGAGATTTTCGGCTTTCTGGGACCGAACGGCGCGGGCAAGACGACCACGATCAACATGCTCTGCACACTCGTCAAGCCCGGGGCAGGCGGGGCCACGGTCAACGGTCACGACATCGTCCGCGAAAAGAACGAGGTCCGGCGCTCCATCGGTCTGGTGTTTCAGGATACGACGCTCGACGACTACCTCACCGCCGAACAGAACATCATGTTTCATGCCATGGCCTACGGCGTGCCGAACCAGGTGCGTAAAGAGCGGTCGAAGGAGCTTCTCAGCCTGATGGAGCTTTGGGACCGTCGCAAGGGCCATATCCGCACCTACTCCGGCGGAATGAAGCGTAGGCTGGAGATCGCCCGGGGGCTCATACATCTGCCCCGCGTGCTGTTCTTGGATGAGCCCACCTTGGGCCTCGACCCCCAGACCCGCAACCGCATATGGGAGTACATTCGCGACCTGCGTCGCAAGGAAGACCTGACGATATTTCTCACGACCCACTATATGGACGAGGCCGAGAACTGTGATCGCATCGCCGTTATCGACCACGGCGAGATCGTTGCCCTCGACACCCCGGACAACCTCAAGAGCCAGGTGGGTGGGGACCTTCTGACCCTGCGTACCGACGACATCTCGCACGCCGAGGCGGAGTTGCGTGACATTCATTCCCTCGAACCGGAGGTCCGAGACGGCGCGATTACCGTGCGAGTCCCAAACGGCGAGTCGTTTCTCCCCCGGTTCGTTCAGAATTACGAGGGCGGAATTCAGTCCATCGGCCTGCGTCGGCCCACCCTGGACGATGTATTCCTCCACGTGACCGGACGGGAGATCCGTGACGAAGAGATCGACGATCAGGGGCAGATGATGCAGATGATGCGGATGAGATATCGCTAGCGCACAACTCCCGACTTTCCCGCATCCGAACTAACACATACAACCACTGGGGAGCACAACCCCAAGAACGAGGCGGAGCTACCTTCATGCCACGCAGCGGAAGAGTTCGACGAGTCTACGATAACGACGACGCTTGGATCATGGCGGAGACCGATCCGCCCTTAACGCCGGACGTCATGTGGTCGGACATGATCGAGCCGCACGAGGGGTCTCCCGTTGACGGCTGGCTATACTCCGTCGGCGGTCACGACGTGTACGACTACGAGACCGACATCGGCGAGCGTACGTCGGAGGCCTACGCCGAGCGCGGCGAGACACGCCAGCGCAATCGAGGGAACAATCTTCGGCACCTGGTCGATCTACACGGCGGTCCCATGTCCATCATGACCGAGCAGTGCCACCGCCTCGGCATGGACTTCCTCCCGTCGGTTCGGATGAACGAGCACTACGACATCGACCCCGACGACCCGTCCTACGGCAGGCTCCGCCGCGAACGCCCGGAGCTCACCATCGGCAGGGGCGTGGACCTGCCGGAGCCGAGTACGGAATGGGGAGTGGGCACGGGCCTCGACTACGCCCTTCCGGAGGTGCGGGACTACATGGGTTCCATCGTTCTGGAGACGGTGGAGCGCTGGGATGTCGACGGGGTGGAGCTCGACTTCTTCCGTCACCCGACGCACTTCAACATCGAAGAGGCGTACTCCAACCGCTACCTGATGACGGACATGGTTGAGAAGATACGGCGGCGTATGGACGAGATAGGCGAGGAGCGCGGAAAGGGACTCGATCTCATGGTTCGCGTTCCCGCGACCATCGAGCGATGCGAACGAATTGGCCTCGACATCCGCGAATGGGTGGACGCCTATCTCGTCGACGTGGTTGTGGCGGGCGGCGGGTTCGTTCCGTTCGAGATGCCGATCAAGGAGTTCGTCGACCTTGCCGAGGGCACGGAGACGCTGATCTACGCATGCCTCGAGGCGTATCGTCCCGCAGTGGACGAGTTGACGCTTCGGGCAATCGCGGCGCGGTACTGGGACGCGGGAGTGGACGGCCTGTACCTGTTCAACTTCTACTCGATGCCGCAGGAGTGGAAACGCCGCGTGCTCGGAGACCTGATCGACCGCGACGCCCTTCGCCGCCTGGACAAACGGTACGAGACCGACGACCGCACCCGCTTCGTCCCGACCTCACATCTCCACCTCACGTTCCTCAACGCGATTCCGCGCGCCCAGCTTCCCGTAACTCTTCGCCCGACCTCAACCGGATCAGGTGTCAAGGTCGCGATGGACATGCCTGAGAGCTTTCGGAACGCGCACACGACCCTCGGCCTCAGGTTCGGGTGCCTTGCCGAGAATGACGTGATCGAGGTGGCCGTCAACGGGCAGCCGTTGTCGGATGCTCCCACGAAGGGCGATGGTTGGACACACGTCTTCTACGAGGAAGGGTGGAACAAGTACCCGTCGGAGACGAAGACCGAGGAGCTTCCGGGTGAGACTCTCGCCTACGACCTCGCGCCGACGATGCTCCAGCGGGGAATGAACACGGTCGAGGTCAAGCTCGTGTCGGAAGACCCCAACCGCGAAAGCGATCTCGTGCTCCGGCAGATCAGGGTCGACGTGCGGTACGAGTAGGCCGCCCGGCTTCGGCTGACAGCCCTTCCCGCCAAGATGGCACCATAGCCTTGGGACACCGGTCACATGAGGATCGTACGCCATTGCCGCAGATCCCCGATGTAGTCATTCAACGGTGGGAAATTGTTCCGGTCAGCTATTTGGGCGGTCGACACAACCGGCACTGGCTTGTCGAATATGGCCGCAGCAAACTTGTGGTTCGCGGTTACTCAGATGAAGCGTTCCCTCACATTGCCTATGAACTTCAGGTCCTGGCACGTCTGGATGAGGTGGGCTGGCCGGTTCCCACGGCAGTTGAAGAGCCAATCCAGGTCGATGGGCGGATCTGGGGCTTGTTCAAATACCTTCCGGGCACATGCTGCACGGACAATGAGCCCGAGGACCGCCGGGCGAGGGGCCGCCTTCTCGCGGAACTGCGCGAAGCTACGGCTTCGCTCGCAGGAATGGGGCAGCGCCGATGGTTTGGTCTATCGGACGACGTGATTGGCGATCCCGGACTCATCGAGGCGATTCGCGAATACGAGCAGGTCCGGCCGGCAGAGGGACGCATTATGAGGTGGCACATCGACCGAGCGACGGGGATCTTCGACGGCCTTGACCTCGACAGCGCCGTGACAACCGTCCTGCATGGCGACTTTACGCCATGGAACCTCCTGTACGAAGGTGAAAACCTCACCGGCGTTATCGACTTCGAGGCAACTCACTTGAACTATCGAGTCGCCGACTTCGCCAACTCATGGCGTGGTTATCAGGATGAGGTCGTCGATGGCTACGAAGAGGTGAGTAGGCTGTCCGACCTGGACCGGAAGCTGCTCGTGCCCGCCTACTGGGCATGGATGTTCATCGGCGTCAGGCAGGCGATAGAGACTGCGTTGGCGGGGAAGGACGCCCCACCCGACTTCGAGTGGCAGATCAGGCACCTGCTGCGTAGGGAAGGACTGATGGGCGGTCTTGCCGATCCCTACCCTAAATAGCGGGAACCTGCCAGAACCACCACAGGCAGGCTACGTCCCCAGGCTGACCAAGCGTTCGAGGGCTCTGCGGGCCTCTGGGACTTCGTCGGCGCTCAAAGGGCTGTCGGTCATCATCGTCCGAGCAACCATGACTCTCTCTCGTTCGCTTTCGGACAGAGACTCTAACCGCGTTCCCGCGGAGTCCTGCAGCCCCAGAAGATCGAGGGCGTCCATTGCCATGTGAAACGCGAGCGTCGGGCTTGCCCCGGACGCGCGGACCGGCTCAACCGCATGTTCGAGGACAGTTCGGTTGCCATGCGGGACTCGGTCGGGCCGGGTTCTCACCCTGACCGGCTCCATCACGGGGATCGGGCGTACCACCGTCGCGGGGGCTGCCTTTCCAAAAAGCTGCGTCGCAGTTAGAACCATCACACCACCTCCACACATCACCACATGCGTTTATGATGCCGTGCGGGGCGGGAATGTTCCTAGGGAGATTGAGGTCGATTTTGTCCGAATATGAGAAATCGTGGATTCTCAGATCTCGAACGACATCAGTTCCTCGGAGAATACGAGATCGCCGTCGTACTCCTTTTTCGCGTTGCCGATGCCCTTTTCCATCACAGGGTGTTTTGCCAAATGCGGACCCACGTGGGCTAAAACCAGCTTCTTCACTTCGGCCTCTTGCGCCATCCTGGCCGCGCCCACGTTGCCCATGGCCCCGTGCTGCTCGCCCAGCTCGTGCATGTGCTCTTCTTCGTCCCAGCACATGGCGACCATCACGTCGGCCCCTTGCGCCAGTTTCGTGACGGATTCGCAAGGATTGGTGTCTCCGGTGAACACCACGCTGCCCTCGTCGCTGTCGATGCGATAGGCGAGCGAGTCGAGGTACGGCTGGACGTGGACCGCGTCCGCTCCCGTGACTTCCCAGCTTGGGCCTGAGAAGATATTGCCCGCCGTGATGTCCTTGGCGCTCACCTCCGGGGGTGTTCGTGGAAGCGTGCCACCCCGGTTCACGTAGACCGTCTTGCTGCCGGGGGCGTTCACCCGCGCCTTCCAGTCATGGGAGAACGCGCCTTCATTCTCGTCGAGTATGCGGTGGGTCAACTGCTCGGTCAGCGTCGGGCCGAATACCTGGAGAACGTTCTCCTTGCCGATGCTCTGGTCCCACCGGGTCAGCAGGAAGCAGGGATAGTCGACGTCGTGGTCGAAGTGGTGGTGCGTAAAGAATAGGTAGTCGATGTTCGTCGGCCACAGACCGGCCTTGACCAGCTTGTGCGTCGCAGCGGGGCCGCAGTCGACCATGATCTGATCTCCACCGATCTCCAGCACGTATGAGGTACCGTAGCGGGCGGGCGTGGGGGTCGGCGTTCCGGCACCGAGAATAGTAAGTCGTGCCATATCGAGGGTCTCCTTCAATGAGAAGTCGGCAAGAGTGTAGCAGAAAAACGTTCATACGAACGACTACAATGTTCGGCACCACATAGGCAGCTCGATGTCGTGAACGCACAGACAAAGGCATACGTATACGCGGGAATCGCCGTGCTCATGTGGTCGACCGTGGCGTCGGCCTTCAAGGTGTCGCTGCGCTACGTCGAAGTGCCCCACATGCTGCTGTACGCCACGCTCGTCTCGACGCTGGTGTTCCTGATCGTCGCGGCGTGGCAGCGGAAGCTGGGGCAGGTTTTTTCGTGTAAGCCGAAGGAGTACCTTAGGTCGGCGGCGCTTGGCTTCCTCAACCCGTTCCTGTATTACCTCGTGCTGTTCGAGGCCTACGACCGCCTCCCCGCACAGGAGGCGCAGCCCCTCAACTACACCTGGCCGGTGGTGGTGGTCATCCTCTCGGTGCCGCTGCTCAAGCAGCCCATTGGCCGGGTGTCTCTGGCCGCGATACTCGTGAGCTTCTTCGGTGTACTGGTGATCTCGACTCGCGGCGACCTGCTGGGCTTTCGCTTCAGCGACCCGCTCGGCACGGGACTGGCGGTCGGCAGCGCTTTCCTATGGGCGACGTTCTGGCTTGCCAACGTCCGGGACAAGCGCGACGAGGTCGTCAAGCTGCTGTTGAGCTTCGCCTTTGGGCTGGTGTTCGTCTCCATCGCCGCGTTCGTGCTCGCCGGCCCGCCCTCCCTGGACATTCGCGGCATCGGAGGGTCGGCATACGCGGGGATCTTTGAGATGGGCATAACCTTCGTGCTCTGGATGCGCGCGCTTTCGCTCTCCCGAACGACCGCGCAGGTCAGCAATCTCGTCTTCCTCTCGCCGTTTGTGTCCCTCGCGCTCATCGCCGTAATTGTCGGGGAGACGATCCTGCTGTCGTCGGTGATAGGCCTCGTGTTCATCATCGGCGGAATCGTCATTCGCCGCTTCGACCGGACGGTGCCACAGTCGACCTGAAGTGGTACCATCCGCATCAAGACAACGCTTGGAGGAACGAATATGGACCTGGGCTATTTCACGATGCCACTGCACCCGCCCGGCTCTAACCTCACCGAGACGCTCGAACACGACCTGCAGCAGATCATCACCCTTGACAAGCTGGGCTACCGCGAGGCCTGGATCGGCGAGCACTTCACGGCCCAGTGGGAGAATATCCCCGCGCCCGACCTCTTCATCGCACAGGCTCTTGGGCTGACCGACAATATCATCCTCGGCACCGGCGTCTCGTGTCTGCCGAACCATAACCCCTTCATGCTGGCCCACCGCATCGCGCAGCTCGACCACATGGCCAAGGGGCGTTTTCACTGGGGAGTCGGCTCAGGCGGCTTCGTCGGAGACTTCGAGGTCTTCGGCTTCGATCCGAGCAAGGGAGAGCACCTCGCCATGTCGCGTGACTCCCTGGAACTCGTGCTTCAGCTCTGGCAAGACCCCAAGCCCGGCCGGTACAAGAGCAAATACTGGGACTTCAACGTGCCGGAGACGGTCGGCGAGATCGGTCTCGACCTTCATGTTCGTCCCTACCAGCTTCCGCACCCTCCCATCGGCGTCGCGGGTGTGTCTCCGAACTCGGGGACGCTCGTGCTTGCGGGTGAGCGCGGTTACATCCCCATGAGCATCAACATCGTGCCTCCGTCCGTGATCAGCACCCATTGGGAGGCCGTGGAGAGAGGCGCGGCGAAGACGGGGCGCGTACCCGACCGGTCGACGTGGCGCATCGCCCGCGAGGTCTACGTTGCCGAGACCACGGAGCAGGCCCGACGGGAGGTCATGGAGGGAACCCTGGCCCGCGACTTCGGGCAGTATTTCATGCGGATGCTGCCGTACACGAAGCGAATCGACCTGCTCAAGGACGACCCTGACATGCCCGACTCCGATGTCACGCTGGATTACGTCCTCGACAACATCTTCATCGTCGGCAGTCCCGACCACGTGGTGGAACGGTTGGAGGAGCTCTATCACAGCGTCGGCGGCTTCGGCATCCTCCTGACGATGGGGCATGAGTGGGAGCCGCTGGAGCAGTGGGAACGCTCGATTACCCTCCTGAAGAACGAAGTGATCCCCCGCCTGCCTTGATACGGTGCGACTCCCCCCCTTGAATTTACCTGACAATTCCTGACATATACTGACATCTCTGTCCGGGCTAGCGGAATTTCCTTTAGCCGTGAGAGTCTCCTCTCAGTTGTGGCGGTGTTCTCTGAGTCGTCCTTGTCGTCGCGGATCAAGTGGTCAGAACGTGATTCCTCGCCTGCTTTGATGTGGGACGACTCCCCTCCCCTCGAAATTTGACGGACATCGCCTGACATGTTCCGACATCGTCGGTCTCGGACGGGCCATTCCGGTTGGCCGGAAGGGTCTGTGTTCATAGAATAGTACGTCTGTTCTTCTAAGTCAAGTCCGAGGATTTTCCCTCTCTGTATCTCTCCCCGGCGAACGGGGGAGAGATTGTCGTCTGAGAGCGTGTGGACCAACCGTAGAGGTCGCGGAGGAAGATACTTGGGGACTGAGGCAGATTGCACCTTTGTGGCGATACCACCTCGTCACCGGGCCGCGTACTGGCCGCACTCTGGGCCTACAAGTCCCTCGCCCAGCGTGCGAGGGACTTCTCCGGGGAGGGGATCTCGTCGATCGAGGTGTAGTAGCAGTCCTCCCAGCCATGCTCGGGCAGGCCGGTGAACAGCATCAGGTTCAGAGGGTACTGCTCGCTCTCGACGACGCGGCGGAAGTCGTCACGAAACAGGAACGTGGGCTTCCCCAGGGCGATCGCCATGCCCAGCTCGACCATCACGCCCTCGTCGGGAGGAACGCCGTTGACGACGGCGAAGATGGCGTCCGCATCCACCACGTCGCGGAAGTCGGCCTGCCCGATACGGTACGCCCAGCCCGCCTTCGCAAAGTCGACCTGGTTGTTCCGCTCGAAGGGCTCCCACACCTCCAGACCAAGCTCCTCCAGAGCAGACACCAGCGGCGGTACGAGCTCCGCCTTCTGCTGCGCGGAGAAGCCGTAGGGATTGGCGAGGTAGATGGTCTTGGGCATGGGTGGGGGTCCTTGGATTGGGGGTGGCTTGGTGATGGGGACATGATACCGCAGGCGGTGGGGATGACGTTGCCCAAGGCATCCGGGAAGACGTATGGTGGATGTGTTGGTTGAAGTTCTACACGAGGGGTGGCCCGATGAGCCTCAACATCGAAAGCGACGAGATACGGCGGCTAGCAAGAAAACTTGCCAGTCTTACCAGCGACAACAGTTGCGTCAGCGGGAAAAAGATACCGTAAGCATTTCAGTGCTCATATCCAGCGTGGTAATCCTGCGCCGGCTATGTGTTTGTCGGAGGTGAGAGATGAGAAGGCCAAATGTGATTGCTTATAGGGTAACGGCTCTAATCGCGGGAGTGTTGGTCCTTGGCGCACTCACCATGATCTGGATCGTCGGCTTCAACGCTGATCTTGAGTTTTCGGTTGAAACCGTGGACGAATATGCTAGATGGTGCGGTAAGGTTGGTGATCCGGTTGGTGTCGAACTGAAAAGAGCAGGTGGCGCGACGGGATGGGGAGAACTTGTCGAAGTCCTCGAAGTCCCTGTACGGGATGCTGAGGCAATCAATCCGGTTCCCGAAGGTCTTGAGGGGTTCCATGCGGCAAAGCTTGGATACCTCAGAGGTATGTTGAGCCTTACACGTAGCAAGCAACCTTCACGTTACGTTGACAGCATCGAACTTCGTAAAGAGTCGGATACGATAGACAACTTGATTGCGAGAGTGGATGCGGAGGCTCAAAACCTATCGCCTAGCGCTGCTGACGCACTTCGCGCCACAGGATGCATTGAGTAACTCAGGAGAGTGTGATCTAAGCCGTTCTATCCAATCGTCGCGCTGATAGCGATTATCGCTTCGTGATCGCCGGATTCTCTGACAGTCCGCCGTTCCTCCCGGCCCAACAGGCGACCTCTGTCATCTTCGCGGAAGTCGGCCTGCCCGATGCGGTATGCCCACCCCGCCTCCGCGAAGTCGATCTGGTTATTCCGCGCGAACGGCTCCCACACCTCCAGCCCAAGCGCCTCCAGCAGCTCCGCCTTCTGCTGGGCGGAGAACCCACACGGATTGGCGAGATAGATGGTCTTGGGCATGGGTGGGGGTCCTTGGATTGGAGGGGTGGCTTGGTGATGGGGACATGATACCGCAGACGGTGGGGATTACGTTGCCCAAGGTATCCGGGAAGACGTAAGGTGGTTGTGTCGATTGAAGTTCTACCCGAAGGGTGGCCCGATGAGCCTCAACATCGAAAGCGACGAGATACTGCGATTGGCTGAGGAACTCGCCAGTCTTACCGGCGAAACGGTGAGCGAAGCTGTCACGGTCGCGCTCAGGGAGCGCTTGGAGCGGGTGAGGCGTGAGCGCAACGTAGAGGAGCGTCTACAGTCGATGCGTGCCATCAGCCAACGCACCGCTCGCCTGTTGCGTGATGGGCCGTCGGCAGTCGAGCATGGGGACTTGCTTTATGACGAGCGCGGGCTGCCGAAGTGAACGTCTGCAAGTCAGCGGTACTGTCTGGCAAACGGGCCATTCGCCGCAATGAACGTATCAGGATCTCTGAGCTTGCGGCATTAGTGTGCGTGCTTCTACGGTTGGAACATACCGGCCGAACTCCTCAACCAATGCGTAGGCATGCAAGTAGTGATGAATTCGATCTGAGGATTAGGAGAAGATGATCTGATGGGACAACACACTGTACCAGTGAACTATCTGCGTGGGTTTGCGATTCCGGTCGACCCAGACAAGATCTGGATGTTCGACAAGTCTACAAGAAACTTCAAACTACTTCCTATTAGGATTGTTGCTCAGTCTAGTGGGTTCTATTTCGATGAGGATGAACGAGCCCTCAATGAAAGAGTTGAAGGGCCTGCGTTGGAGCCACTTCGCAAGCTGGCCGATGGAGAGGATGTAAGTGAAGACGAACGTCGAAAAATCGCAATGTATCTGCACATATTACTTCTCCGAGTTCCCAGAGCCAGAGAGTATACTCGCGAATTGCTAATGCGTGAACTACCCAGCATGATTTCAAGCATAGAGAACAAACTACTTGAGGTACCTGGCAAGAATCAATCATATTTCGATCAAGTTCACGCTCTTGCGAACCGATGGAGAACCGATGACCTTGAAGAGCTTCCTCCCCAAGAAACGAAGGAACTGATTAAGCGGCAGCGGGTGCATCCAAGAATTGTAGAGACGCTGTATGCGATGACATGGCGAGTTCTAAAGTCTGAAAACAACAATACCTTCATTACGAGCGATAATCCTTTTTTCTTTTTCAAGAGTTTGGGACTTGGCAATCATGAGGTTGAAGTTAGTGTGCCACTGTCATCCAGAACAGCGTTGCATATGAGCTATAAGGGCAAGCCCGAAACGACTTTGTTCATTCCAGCCGATAGTCGGCTGGTTGGCGAAATTAACCGTCGTACAGCAGGCGAAGCTGACAGATTTCTGTTCCACGAGCGACAAGAAAAATGGATAAAAAAGCTTACTAGAGTTACCCGCCCACGAGTGAATCGGATTCGATGGTAGTATTGCGCACTACGGTATGGGAGAGGTGCTAAACCCCTACCCCTATCCCCCGATGTAGTACATCTTCACCTTCTCGCGGGTTCGGAGCTCGGCGTCGGAGGCTTCCGACCGTAGGGGGCCCCCACGTGAGTCGGACACCTCCGTTGCATCGTGGTGGTATCCTACCTCGCAATGTCATTTTTCCCGGAGCCCGCCAATGCGTACTCCGCGCGGTGAAGGAGGAAAGAGGAGCGATGGCTGAAGCCGAGATGGCGTTTATAGGGGGTTCCGGGCTGTATGATATCGACGGTCTGACGGACGCCGAGCAGGTCATCATCGACACGCCATTCGGCCCGCCGAGCGACGCCTTTACGGTTGGGACGCTGGAGGGTCGGCGCGTCGCTTTTCTCGCTCGACATGGGAAGGGGCACCGCCATTTGCCGAGTGAGATTCCGTTTCGGGCCAATATCTACGCGTTCAAGCTGCTGGGGGTCGAGCGCATCATTTCGATCAGCGCGGTGGGGAGCCTGCAGGAGGACATCGCGCCGCTCGACATGGTCGTGCCCGACCAGATCATCGACCGGACTCGGGGCCGCGTGAACACGTTCTTCGGGGACGGGGTTGCCGCGCACGTCGGCTTCGCGGACCCGTTCTGCCCGGAGCTCCGACAAGACCTCGTGGATACCGCAAAGAACAGGTCGGTCACCGTCCACGACGGAGGCGTTTACGTCGTTATGGAAGGGCCGCAGTTCTCCACTCGGGCAGAGTCCAACTTATACCGATCATGGGAGGCCAGCATCATCGGAATGACGGCGCTGCCGGAGGCCAAGCTGGCCCGCGAGGCGGAGATCTGCTATGCGACCTTGGCGTTGGTCACCGACTACGACGTATGGCATCAGTCGGAGGCCGAGGTCTCGGTCGATCTTGTCGTCGCGAACCTGATGAAGAACGTGGAGACTACTCAAGCCCTCCTGCCCGATCTCTCCGTTCGTATTAGCGATTCGAGGGTGTGTTGTAACTGTCAATCGGCCCTTGAACGCGCTATAATCACAAGTCCCGATCTGATACCCGATGATGCAAAGTCGAGGCTGTCGGCGATAATCGGAAGGTATCTGTAAAACGAGAACGACGCGAAATACGTCGTCGGTGGAGGCGTAGAAGATGCCCAGGAGAGAGGCGAACGAGCCTTACTACAGGCTTACTATCGCAGAGGCGGCTGAGATGTACGAGGATGAGGACGCGGTCGTGGTCGACGTGCGTCGTGAGGACGAGTACCTGTCGGGGCACGTGACGGGCGCGTTGGCCGTTCCCGTTGACGACCTGCTCATGCGAGTTGAGGAGCTGCCGGCGGACAAGAAGCTGCTTTTCATCTGTGCGCAGGGCGTCCGGAGCGGGCTAGCTGCGGAAATGGCCGGTGCGATGGGGATCGACCCCGAGAACCTGTACAACATCGAGGACGGCACGCCGGGGTGGATCGATCAGGGCCTTCCGACGAGCTACGGCTCCGACGAATAGAGGGTTGTACGAACCATTCCAAGAGGGGCGTTGATGAACAAGCGCGAGGCGTTGAGAAAGCATCGAGGCGCCTTGAGAAGCTCAAGGAACGCCGGAAGGCCGAGCGCGAGCGGGCGAACTAGCACAAGGCCATGATCGTACTCGTCGTAGGGTCGGTAGCGTACGACTCCGTAGAGACGCCTGCGGGGAGTCGAGAGGACGCTCTCGGCGGCTCTGCCACTTTCTTCTCCGTTGCGTGCAGCAACTTCGCTCCTGTGAGTCTTGTTGGAGTGGTCGGTGAAGACTTTCGGGACAGCGATGTCGACCTTCTCCGATCACACGAGGTTGACATCTCAGGTCTCGAACGAGTTGAGGGGCGAACGTTCCGCTGGACGGGCGTCTACGGCCCGGAGGACGTGAATACCAGGACGACCCTGGACACGCAGTTGAACGTGTTCGGCGATTTTGCGCCGCGCTTGAGTGAAGCCCATCGTGAAGCCCCGTACCTATTTCTGGCGAACATCGCACCGTCTCTTCAGCTCGATGTTTTGCAACAAATGAGGCGACGTCCAAAGCTCGTTGCGCTCGACACGATGAATTTCTGGATTGAGGGGAGCGGCGAGGAGTTGAGAGAGGTCGTCCGGCAGGTCGATGTCGTGTTCATGGACGAGAATGAGGCCAGGAGCTTTACCAGCACCACGAACCTCATGCAGGCCGCGGGGACCATTCACTCGATGGGACCGAGAACCGTGGTCGTCAAGCGGGGCGAACATGGCGCAATCCTCATTCACGACGGGCAGCCCTTCCTAGCGCCCGCAGTGCCGCTCGAGCGAGTAATCGACCCTACCGGCGCGGGTGACACGTTTGCGGGTGGGTTCATGGGATACCTCGCCGCGGCAGGGGCCTTGACTGAGCGAGGATTCCGCCGCGCCGCGGTCACGGGGTCGGTTATGGGGTCGTTCGTCGTCGAGGGATTCAGCCTCGAACGCCTTGCCGACGCGACGAGCGAGGAGATAGAGACGCGATTTCGTCAGCTCTCGGCGTTGACACGGTTCGAGCCGTTAGCGGATGATGAATCACTGCCGATGAAAAAGAGATAATCGAGAGCCTCCATTCTTGGTGAGGCGAGACGGGAGAAAAAACGGGTGACTACGAAGACGCAGGAGTACAAGGGAGACGTCAAGGACCTTTCCTTGGCTTCAACGGGCGTCCGGCGAATCGGGTGGGCGGCGCGCGAGATGAACGTCGTGGCCCAGATTCGAGACCGGTTCGCCTTGGAGCGACCGTTGGAAGGCGTCCGCGTCGTAGCCTGCTCCCACGTTACGACGGAAACGGCAAACCTGATGCTCGCGCTGCAGGCGGGTGGGGCGGACGCCGTTCTCTGCGCCAGCAACCCGCTGAGCACGCAGGACGACGTTGCGGCCGCCCTTGTCGCGGAATACGGGATTCCAACGTACTCGATCAACGGAGAGGACAACGATACTTACTACGGGCACATCCGGGCCGCCATCGGTCACGCGCCGCATATCATGATCGACGACGGCGCCGATCTCGCGACCCTCATTCATACCGAGCGGCCCGACCTGCTGAGTGGCGTTCTCGGCGCGACGGAGGAAACGACGACGGGGGTCATTCGACTCAACAACATGGCCGAGGCCGGAAAGCTCGGTTATCCCGCCATCGCCGTCAACGACGCGCAGACCAAGCACTTCTTCGACAACCGGTACGGTACCGGTCAGAGCACCCTGGACGGGATCATCCGCGCCACGAACGTGCTGTTTGCCGGCAAGCGCGTGGTCGTTGCCGGGTACGGCTGGTGCGGCAAGGGCGTCGCGATGAGGGCGAAGGGGATGGGCGCGCACACCATCGTGACCGAGGTCGACCCCATCCGCGCGCTTGAGGCCGCAATGGACGGTCACCAGGTAATGACCATGGACGAGGCCGCGAAGATAGGTGACATATTCATCACGCTGACGGGCAACATGCACGCCATCGGCAAGAGTCACCTGGAAGTCATCAAGGACGGCGCGATCGTCGCCAACAGCGGGCACTTCGACGTCGAAATCGACATAGAGTCCCTTGAAGAGATGGCCGACGGCAAGCAGAGCGTCCGTGATTTCGTCGACGAGTACCTCCTCGATGACGGACGGAAGCTCTACGTGCTCGGACAGGGGCGACTCATCAATCTCGTGGCGGCTGAGGGACATCCGTCGGCCGTTATGGACATGAGCTTCGCGAACCAAGCCCTGTGTATCGAGCATCTCGCGCTCCACGCGAAAGACCTCGAGAACAGGGTATACACGGTGCCCACCGAGATCGACCAGGAAGTCGGGCGTCTCAAGCTGCAGGCGATGGGTATTGCCATCGACACGCTAACGGACGCCCAGGAACGCTACCTTTCAAGCTGGGATATCGGGACTTAGTACCATGTCAACATGGTTTTGATATTACGATTCACCCTCACCCCCGTATCGAGTACGGGGCAGGCTCTAGCTCTCTCCCACGACGGGAGAGGGGATAAATCGGCATCTGCCTGTTCGTCATATTCAAGTTGACTGAGTACTAGAGCATCAAAGAGGATTCTACAACCGCAATGACATCCAGCTTCGCGAACTCACCGTCCTATCTGTTTACGTCCGAGTCCGTGACCGAGGGACACCCGGACAAGCTCTGCGACCAGATTTCGGACGCCGTCCTCGACGCATTCCTCGCAGGCGATCCCAGGGCGCGAGTCGCGTGTGAGACGGCGACCACGACGGGTCTGGTCGTCGTGATGGGCGAGATATCGTCGTCCAACAACGGTGTGGACGTTCGAGGGGCTGTACGAGAAGCCATCCGCGACGCCGGATACACGGAGCCCGAGTACGGGTTCGACTACCGGTCGTGCGCCGTGATGGTCTCGCTCGACGAGCAGTCGCCCGATATCGCGTCGGGCGTGAGCAAGTCGCTCGAGGTGCGGGATCAGGACGAGATAGACGAGGAAGAGGTCGAGAGTCTCGGCGCGGGCGATCAGGGCATGATGATCGGGTACGCGACCAACGAGACTGAGGAGCTCATGCCGCTGCCCATCATGCTGGCCCACAAGCTGACGCGCCGCATGTCAGAAGTCCGGCGCGAAGGGATGATGCCGTATCTAAGGCCGGACGGGAAATCGCAAGTCACGGTCGAGTACGAACTCGGCAGGCCGAAGCGAGTGGCGACGGTCGTGATGAGCAGCCAGCACGACGCGGAGACGCCACAGTCGGTTATCCACAATGACCTCATCGAGCACGTCGCTCACGAGGTCATTTCTTCGTCTCTGAGGGACGGAGACACGCAGTACCATGTCAACCCCTCAGGACGATTCGTCACGGGAGGCCCTGTCGGAGACGCGGGCCTGACGGGCCGCAAGATCATCGTGGACACCTACGGCGGCTTTGCGCGGCACGGAGGCGGCGCGTTCTCCGGGAAGGATCCCACGAAAGTCGACCGATCTGCCGCATACGCCGCGCGGTGGGTCGCCAAGAACTTGGTCGCCGCTGGGTTGGCGGACAGGTTGGAGATTCAGCTTGCGTACGCAATAGGCGTCGCAAGGCCGATGTCGATCTCCGTGGAGACCTTCGGATCGGGCCACGTGGGCGACGCGGAAATCGTCGGGCTGGTCGAGCGCCACTTCGACCTGCGCCCCGGCGCGATCATCCGTGACCTCGGACTGCGTCGTCCGATCTACAAGCAGACCGCAACGTATGGGCACTTCGGTCGTGACGATCTCGACCTGCCGTGGGAGCAGACCGACAAGGCCGGGGCGATCAGAGCGGAGGCCTTCGGCTGAAAGCCTTAGGGCAGCACGTGTTCGTGGTGCGTTAGGGAGTTTCCAGCCCTTTCACAGGCGCAAATCATAATTCCGGCGGCTCCCTTGCTCCCCGACGAAGGCGCGTAAAGTAGCCACTTATCACCAGGACCCTAGTGGAACGAAATCTTTGAAATGACGGGTAGTAATTGGGGGTTGGATTCGCGTTGTACACGACAGGGCGGGTTTCAAACCCGCCCCTACCAAGTCATAGTCTCGCAACCCTTCTATTCTATGGTGTTGAACCACTAGTACCGATTCCATATGATTTTGGCAGCTTACTCAAAGCACCCTCACCCTAGCCCTCTCCCACGACGGGAGAGGGGATACCCACCTCTCAATCCGACTATCATATTCAAATGGGAACGGTATTATACCAAATCGTGCTAATGCCACCTTATTCTGGCTGACTGAACTTTCTGGATTCCGGCCTTCGCCGGAATGACGGTGGGCGGGTTCTGTTATGCGTGCTGCATTTGGAGGATTATGGCGCAGTCATGACGAATTGGTATTAGATGACGAAGAAGGGGTGTCCACTCGGACAGGAGGAGACGGAATGGTTGTGAAGTCTTTGAACGCGGTAGAGGCCCTGAGACGTAGGGGCAGCGTCTACGAGCGGTTCGGCGTTCGTCCGATCATCAACGCCAATGGAACGCAGACGATTCTCGGGGGCTCCATCATGGAGCCGGAGGTGGCGGAGGCGATGGCGGAGGCCAGCCGGACGATGGTCGTGCTCGAGGAGCTGAACGAGGCGGCAGGGCAGCTTATCGCCGAGCACACCGGGGCCGAGGCGGGACTCGTTACGAGCGGAGCGGCGGCAGGGTTGACGCTGCAGGCCGCAGCAGTCATCGCCGGTGACGACCCCGACAGGATCGCTTTGCTGCCCGAAGCGGCCCATGATCAGAACGGGATCGTTATCAAGAGGTCGCAGCACAGCGAGTTCACGCAGGCGTGGCGACAGGGCGGCGCGCGGCTGGTCTGGGTCGGCAGTGAAGACACATGCCTCGACTGGGAAATCGAGTCCGCCATCAGCGGCGAGACGGTGGCTCTTGGATTCATTGCATCACGGTGGCACCCCGATTCGTTCGAGGGGCTGTCGAAGTTCGCCGAGATCGCGCACGGTCACGGACTCCCGCTTCTCGTCGATGCCGCAGCCATGCTGCCTCCGGCGGAGAACCTTCGCCGGTTCATCGAATGCGGCGCGGACTTGGTCTCGTACAGCGGCGGTAAGGCGATCAAGGCTCCGCAGTCGACCGGCGTCCTCTGCGGGCGAGCGGACCTAATCGCCGCGGCTAAGGTAAACGCCAGTCCGCACCACGCCATCGGTCGCCCGATGAAGGTTGCCCGCGAAGAGATCGTCGGTCTGATGACCGCACTCGACCTGTACGTGCGACGAGACCACGAGGCCGACATGCGACGCTGGTTCAGCGAGGGCCGCGCCATCGTCGACGCAGTGATAGAGATACCCGGCGTCACCGCCACCGTTGAACAGGACGACTGGCTCAGACCGGTGCCGGAGGTCTCGATTGCCTTCACCTCCGAATGGCGCGGCAGGTCGGCTACGGAGATAGTCGATGCCCTCGCCGATGGCGACCCGCCGATCATAATCGAGGCCAGCCGACGCGACGACGAGGATATATTCATCAATCCGCACGGTCTCATGCCCGGCGAGGCGGAGTTGATTGCGGAGCGTTTGCGGGCGGCGTTGGAGGAGCGGTAACCTCGGCTGTTTGGGACTCCTAAGCTTGCCTGCCCAGTGAGAAGCGCACTTTGCACGAAGGTTGATCAATGACCAAGCGATGGAGGGTTCCTCCTTGCCAATAAAGTTTGGGACAGACGGCTGGCGGGGGGTCATCGCCGAGGACTTCACCTTTGAAAATGTTCGTGTCTGCGCTCAGGGGACGGCGGACATGCTGGCGGCGAATGGCGACGACCGACCGGTTGTCGTTGGCTATGACACGCGGTTCGGGTCCGAGCGGTTCGCGGCAGCGGTGACAGAAGTGTTCGCGGGGAATGGTCTCCGCGTGCTCCTCGCGGACCGGCCCGCTCCCACGCCTGCCATCGGGTATAACTTGGTCGCCAAGGGAGCGGGCAGTGGGGTTGTGATAACCGCAAGTCACAATCCGCCGGAGTGGAATGGGTATAAGTTCAAGCCGGATTACGGAGGCAGCGCTTCACCGGAGATAGTGTCAGAGTTGGAGCGTCACGTTGCCGCAGCCGAGCGGTTGGGGCAATCCAAAATCACTCTGCTTGCTGAGGGTGTCAAGAGAGGTCTTGTTGAGTATTTCGATCCGGAGCCGCTGTATCTGGAGAATCTCGGGCGGCTTGTCGACCTTGGCGGTGTCCGGCGGGCGGGTCTGCGAGTAGCGGTCGACTCGATGCACGGGTCAGGGGCCGGGTATCTGGCTCGGCTCGTATCCGGCGGGAGTACGTCGGTGGTGGAGCTTCGTGGTGAGAGGAACCCCAGTTTTCCCGGGATGGTACAGCCCGAACCGCTCCCACACAATCTCGCGGGGCTCATGAGCGAGGTGGCGGAGTCTGATGCCGACGTGGGTCTTGCGACGGATGGAGACGCCGACCGTCTCGGCGTCGTCGACGCTCGCGGCCGGTTCGTGACGACCCTTGAAGCGTTCGCGCTGCTGTGCTACTACCAGCTGGAGGTCCTGGGGAATAGCGGGCCTCTGGTGCGGTCGATCACGATGACGAGCATGATCGACAAGCTGGGAAAGGCATACGGCGTGCCGGTGTACGACACGCCCGTGGGGTTCAAGTATCTGGGCCCGGTGATGATGCGCGAGGACGCCCTGACGGCGGGCGAAGAGAGCGGCGGATACGCCTTCCGTGGGAACATCCCTGAGCGCGACGGCATTTTGAGCGGGTTGATGATGCTCGACCTCATGGTCAGGACTGGTAAGTCCGTCTCCGAGCTTCTGTCCGTCCTGAGGGATACGGTTGGTCCTCACTACTATGACCGCCTCGACCTTAATTTCGACGCGGCGGAACGGGAGGCCATCGAGCGACGGGTCGGGTCTGCCCGTCCGCGGCAGCTCGCCGGGCGTCGCGTGGAAGATGTCGATACCAGGGACGGCTATCGGTTCGTACTGCCGGACGGCTACTGGGCGTTGATTCGCTTTTCCGGCACCGAGCCGCTGCTTCGCATCTACGCCGAGGGTGACTCACCCGAAATGGTGCAGGCTCTCTTGGCGGAGGCGCGGTCTCTTGCGGGCGCGTAGGCAGGGCATCGGCAGCGAATGCACCGAGCGCAACGAGTTGGGCTTGATTCACTCGCGTGGGCGGTTTCGGTAGAATGTCCTTATGCTTGATGTCGTTCTGTGGCTGATCGCCGCCCAAGCCATTGCGCTGGCGGCCTTTCCTCTCTGCTACTCGTTGCTTCCCTACTTGCGCGACCGCGGCGCGAGTATTGCCATGCCGTTCGGCATCCTCACGGTGGGGTACGCCTCGTGGATATTGAGCGTTCTGCGGATCGTGCCGAGTACGCAGGTCACGATTGTGCTCTTGCTGGTCGTGATGGCAGGCGTGTCGGCGTGGATCGTCCAGCGCAATTGGCGGGAGATGGTGGAGTTCGTCGCCAGGGAGTGGACGACGGTGGCATTGGGCCAGCTCGTCTTTCTCGGAGTGTTCGCCGTGTGGATCGTCTACCGGTTCCACGACCCGTCGATCAACCATACCGAGCAGCCGATGGACTTCATGTTCCTGAACAGCACGGCGCGTTCGATGCTCGGAACGCCGGAGGACTCGTGGCTGAGGGGCGCAGGTATCAGCTACTACTACTTCGGTTACTGGAATTTCGCCTTGCTGACCAAGCTGACGGGCATCGTGTCCAGCGTGACGTACAACCTCTCGCTCGCGCTGGTGCCCGCGATGGCAGCTATGGGCATGTACGGGCTCGTCTCCAACCTTGTCAGGGCTGATCAGGGCAAACTCAAGGCCGCCGTTCTCGCGGGGATGGTTGCGGCGCTCATGCTCGTCTTCCTGGCAAACTTAGAGGGCGCGTTGGAGTTCATGCGTGCCAACGGCATGGGCTCGCCCGGATTCTGGAGTTGGATCGCTGTGGACGGACTGACGGCCCCGGCAGGAAGCCTTACGGACCAATGGTGGCCCACAGAGAACTGGTGGTGGTGGCGCGCGACTCGAGTGATTGGCAGCTTCGATGCCGGAGTCCAGACCGACTACACGATCCATGAGTTTCCCGCGTTTAGCTACATTCTCGGTGACCTGCATCCGCACGTGATGTCGATCCCGTTCGTCGTGATGTTTCTTGGGTTTCTGTGGAACTTTTGGCGCGCCCCGTCGGTGTGGTCGTGGAGTGATTGGCGCCCGTATCTGTCACTGTTTGTGATCGCCTTCGTCCTTGGCGGTCTCGGATTCACCAACATGTGGGACCTGCCGGTGTACGGTCTGGTGTTCCTGCTTGTCGCGGCGCTCAAGACTTATGCGAACGGGGAGAAGCGCATCCGCGACCTCGTTCTGCAGGTACCGCCGCTTGCGCTGCTCGTGGGCGTCGTGGTGTTCGTACTCTACTCCCCATACTTCCTCACCTTCACGAGCCAGGTGGGGGGCATTGGAGCGTTGGATGGAATAGGTACTCGCCGTATTCATCTATTCATCGTATGGGCGCCGTTTCTTGTCGCGGTCACACCCTTCGTCATCGCCGTCTTCTGGCGTACCACTGTCAGGAAGGACTGGACACGCACGACGCTCTACGCACTGGCGGCGGGGTTCTTGCCGTTCGCAGCCTGGACGATCCTGAGCGTGATAAGCGGAAGCGACCCGGCCGGAGTCATCGGCAGGCTCATCCATGTCCTGCCCCTTGCGCTGCTCGTCACCATAGCGGCGTATACGACCTTGTGGCTCATCGGCGACGGCGAAGAGTCTGTGGGGATGGTATTCGCCATGGCGCTGTCGACCCTTGGCTTGGCACTGATAATGGGACCGGAGCTCCTGTTCGTCGACGATTCATTCGGCGGCGCACTTGAGCGTATGAACACCGTGTTCAAGCTTTACTATCAGGCGTGGACGGTTCTCACGGCGGCAACCGGTTTCGTCATATATTATTGGGTCAAACTAAGTAGGGAGTCGATGGGCTCTTCTCAGCTGTTGCTGCGAGTCTGGGGAGCCGCGTTCGTACTGGTACTGGTGGGTTCTCTGTACTACACACCCGCGATGATCGCGTCCAAGGCGGAGTTGTACGGCGAGGACAGGACGCTGGACGGTCTGCAGCACGTTGAGCGCTCCGCCGGCGCCGAGTACCGGGCCATCGAGTACATTCGGGAGAACGTGGGCCAGGACTCCGCGATATTGGAGGCAGTCGGGGGTGGGTATTCGGAGCACGGGCGCATCGCGTCGAGCACGGGCGTGCCGACGGTGCTCAACTGGCCGGGACACCAGAAGCAGTGGCGGGGGTCGTCGATACCGTTCGAGGGTCGAGAACAGGACGTCCAGACCATCTACCAGACGCTCGACATCAGCGAGGCCGCTTCGCTGCTCGACAAGTACGATGTCGACCACGTCTACGTCGGTCCCCGCGAACGCAGCAAGTACGGAGAGGCGGGTCTTACGAAATTTGCGGAGTTCATGACGACTGTCTTCTCGGAGGCGGATGTCGTTATATACAGAAGGTGAATGACTCCTTGACGATTGCAACACGACCGTGCGCCTTTCTGCACGTGGTAAACAATTGCCGAATGGTGATCGATTGACCGTCGAACAGCGCAACTCCAACCGCCACGCAGTCAAGCGCGCAATCTACATCTCGACCTACGTCGTTCTGGCCGTCGTGGCCGCGGTGATGCGGTTTTGGGAATTGGGCGCGCGCGCGTTCCACCACGACGAGAGCCTTCACTCCTTCTACTCCTGGAATTTGTACGCCGGCGAAGGGTACATCCACAATCCGATGATGCACGGCCCTTTCCAGATGGAGGCCACCGCAGGGCTGTTCTTCCTGTTTGGCGACGACGACTACACGGCAAGGCTGCTATATGCCATTGCCGGCACGGCATTGGTGCTGATGCCGCTGCTCTTCCGGTCGCGGCTGGGCAACTGGGGCGCGCTGTTTACGTCGATGCTGTTGGCCTTCTCCCCCGCGATGCTGTACTACAGCCGCTTTGCCCGAAACGATATTCTCATGGCGGTCTGGGCGCTCGGCATCGTCATCGCGATGTGGAGGTATCTCGACGAGGGTGGCAGTGATGCTCAAGAAAAACGTCCTTCCCGTGTGGGGCGCTGGGCATCAGGTGTAGTGGCCGTAATCCGATCCGGCTTGAGCAAGAAGGCAGAAGAATCCGAGGGCGAGGAACCCGCCGACGAACCCGAGGACGTAGAAGCCGCGGGGCCTCCACCCAAGATGGGCAACCCACTCTATCTGTACATCACGGCGGCCCTTCTCGCCTTCGCCTTCGCCTCGAAGGAAAGCGCGTACCTCATCACCGCGACGATGGGCCTGTACCTCGTTCTGGTGATCGTCAGCCGCAACTGGAACGCGGTACGGTCAAAGGTCAAAGTTGGCGTGGACTCGCCCCCCGTCGCCGCAGTCAAGATTGTGGGCGGATGGCTTACGACCTTTGAACGCGGTCTTGATATGCGAGGCATCTCCAAGGAAGCCGGCTTCCTGGTGCTGCTTATTACCATTACCCTCCCGTTGTGGGGGGCCTTTATCAGCATACTCCAGGACACGCCGCTCCTCGAATGGAGCGGGCTGACGCTGGCGGGTCACGTCGGAGGATCGGGGCCAATCGGCGCTCCTCTGGGAGGCGGACTGGTCGTCGCCTTCCTCGTTACGGCGTTCCTGATCTTTCTGTCGTTGTCCTACGGTCTGAAGTGGAACACATCGGTCTGGTGGAAGGCGGCGGCGATCTTCTACGCGTTGTACATCCTGATGTACACGTCGTTCTTGACCAACAGTTTCGGTATCGGATCCGGAGTGTGGCAGTCTCTGGGGTACTGGGTGGTGCAGCAGGGCGAGGGGAGAGGCAGTCAACCCTGGTACTACTACACCGTGATAACGATGCTGTACGAGTTCCTGCCCTTGCTGCTCTCCATCATCGGCAGCGTGTACTACCTCCGCAAACGGGACAGATTCGGCCTGTTCTTGGTGTACTGGGTGTGGACTACTTTCCTGCTCTACACGCTCGCCAGCGAGAAGATGCCCTGGCTGCTGGTGAACATCACCTTGCCGATGATCGTCCTGTCCGGCAAGTTTCTCAATGACATCATCGTGCGTGTCGAGTGGAGAAGAGTTTCCATTGTGGGAGGACTTCTCACGCTCATCGGTGTGCCGGTGTTCTTTGCCCTTCTGTGGAACCTTGCATTCCTCGGCCTCGATGGCGGTGAAATGATTGCCGGTTTTTCCGTCGAAGCCTTGGGTCTAGCGCTCGCCCTGGTCGCGATAGTGCTTGTAGTTGCGGGATACTTTCTTGCCCGTAGAACCGGTCCCGCCGTCTTTGGGACGATTGGCTTAGTCTCAATAGCGGCGCTACTTCTGGTACTGAGTGGGAGAACGGGCCTGATGGCGGCCTTTCAGCACGGCGACATCCCCGTCGAGATGATTGTCTATACCCAGACCTCGCCCGACGTCCACAACTTGGCCCGACTGCTACGCGAGCAGGACGCGAGTGAGGGTGTACATATAGCCTCAATAGACGGCACGAGCGGTTTTCACTGGCCGTGGTACTGGTACCTGCGCGGGAGAAATGACATCGAATACACGAACTACGGCACTACGGGAGTAACGAACCCACCGAACTCGCCGGTCGCCCTCGTGCACTCGCACAACAAGAGCTCGGCCGACTCGTCCTTTGAGGAAGTGTTTTCCGAGCCGCAGCTTCTCAGGCAACGGTGGTGGTTCCCCGAGGCCGTGTACAGGGGGTATCACGATCCGGAGGAGAACTCAAACGCCTTCGGCATCGGTAGGCTAATCGCCGACCCTGCGGACCGTCAGACATGGCGCGACCTCGCCGACTACTTCCTCTATCGAAACTTCTGGACCAGCAACGGCGTCTGTATACCTGCGGAGGACAACTTTTCCTGTCTGGGCAGCGAGAACGCCTATATCTACCAGAAACCCGACACATCCACGCCGTTCGTCCCTCGTTATGGCGAAGCGAGGGAAGGGATAAGGTAGTTCCCCCATTCTCGTCTTTGTGATTTGACCAACTTGTTCACGTAAGCCTACTATGAGTCAACTCTCTTGCCGTTTTGGGATCACGCCCAGAGGATACGCCAATGAACATTGCAGCAATCCACTCGCTCTTCGACTACAACTACTGGGTGAATGAACGAATTCTGGAGACTGCGGCGGGGCTGTCGCCCGAGCAGTTCACGGCACCCGGGCCGGTTAGTCACGGCAGCCTGCGCGACACGTTGGTCCACACATTGAGCGCGGAGTGGGCATGGCGGCTGAGGTGCCAAGGGAGTTCGCCGCAGAAGATGCTCTCCCTAGACGACTTCCCCGATCTTGAATCGCTCAAGCGCCGTTGGGACGAAGAAGAAGACGCTATGCGTGCCTACCTCTCCGGGCTGGCGGACGACGACCTTGTGAGCACCGTCAAGTACACCAACCCTCAAGGTGAGCAGTTCGAGAGACCCCTGTGGCAGATTCTTCTGCACGTGATTAACCACGGCACGCAGTCGCGCAGTGAGGCCGCCGTCCTCCTCACGCAGTGCGGCCACTCTCCGGGAGATCTCGACTACATGATCTTCCTCCGAGACGGTTAGGTCCGGCATCCTTGGCGTGTTGTCTCTTCTCGCGATTGCCCGCGACGGTTGGGCGCACAGGACGAGTGAAGTGCATGGAGCCCGATTCGGAGACGGACGGGCAGGTCCCATGAGGTAACCCGGCGTGCGACTTCGAACTGCGTTCCCTTCCCCTAAGCTTAACAAGCGCCAGCGGGGCGTGCTGGGGCTAGTCGCCCTGGCGTCGCTCGTGACGAGCTACGGCGCGGCCATCATGGTGTTTGCTCTGCCGCAAATCCAGGATGGACTTAGCATCGAAGACGCAGCGGTTAGCGACGTAGCGGCTTCCATCAGGCTGGGGTCGCTCTTGGCGGTCCCGGTTGTTCTGGTGGCCGACCGAATCGGACGACGTCCAACGCTTATATTTGTCATGGCAGCGAACGTGGTATTGACCACCGCCACCGGCGCATCTCCGTCCATGGAGGCGTTTGTTGCTCTTCAGTTTCTCGCGCGCATTTTTCACACCGCGACGGGCATTGTGGCCGCCGTCTACATTGCCGAGGAATTCCCCTCCGACCACAGAGGTTGGGGATTCGGCGCCTTGGCCATTCTTTCCGGCGTGGGCTCCGGTGTGGCGCTCATCATGTTCGGTATGATCGAACAGCTGCCTTTCGGTTGGAGGACGCTCTATTTCTTTGCGCTCGCCGCATTCGCGCTCATCCCGCTCCTGCTTCGGGGACTCCCCGAAACGCAGCGGTTCTTAAATGCCGAAACTCAAACGGACCGGTCCTATGTGACCTCTCATTTGAGTCCCGTCGTGAGCGTAGCGACGGCGTACCCCGGCCGCTTCGCGGCGTTGGCGGTGGTCATTTTGACGGTAGCGATCTCGAATGTTGCCGCGGGACTCTACGGCCCGACATACCTGCAAACCGAGCACGAATACTCACCGGCCCGCCTCTCGACCATTCTTCTCCTCACCGGAATTGTCGGCGCGGCGAGCGCTCTCTACCTTGGAGGTCTCAGCGACCGCTTTGGACGCAGGCGGATGGCGGTCTTGCTCCTCGTTGCAAGCCCCTGTGCCATGGTGGGCTTCTACCAGGCGTCGGGGGCGGTACTCCCGGCCCTGCTTGTGACATTCGCGCTGGTCGGCACTGGGGCGGACGTGTCGTTGGCGGCGATGGGCAAAGAGCTATTTCCAACATCGTACCGGTCTACGGTTTCGGGGTTCGTCGCCATGGTCGTGGCCTTGGGTGGGGTGGTTGGACTCTGGGCGCACGGCAGACTGTTCGATCTCATCGGCGATCAGTGGACGGCCATCAGCGCCCTGGCCTTGCTGGGCCTGCTTGCGCCGTTCATCCTCGCCTTCACCCTGCCGGAAACGAATCGGCGCAAGCTGGAAGAGATTTCGCCGGAGCGGTAACGAGACGCGGCTAGTTGTACACGTTCATGGCTCGGTCGACTCCCTCGGACAGGGTCATTGCGATTGCATTGATGGCGAGGTCGATCCCCTCGTCAATAGTTTTACGCTCCTCGTCGCTCGGTCTGCTGAGCACGTGATCGACATCCCCGACCTGACCCTCCGGTCTCCCTATTCCGATTCGCACCCGAACGAATTCCTGCGTGCCAACTGCGTCGATGATGGACTTCATCCCGTTGTGGCCGCCGTCGCCGCCCCGCGCCCTGATCCGCACTTTGCCGGAAGGGAGCGCCATCTCGTCGTATACGACGATGAGGTTAGCCGCCGTCGCGCGGAACCGGGTGAAGAGAGACGTGACGGCCCGCCCGCTTTCGTTGACGTAGGTCTTCGGCTTCGCGAGGACAACGCGATGGCCGTCGATTACCTGTTCGGAGGTATGGACCAGCCGGTGCGATCGTGTGGAGCCACCGGGGTGGCTCTCCGCGAGGTGGTCAATGCACCAGAATCCTACGTTGTGTCGGGTGCCTTCGTATTTAGGGCCAGGGTTTCCCAGACCGACGATGATAGTAGGAACGGAGCCGACATCGTGCCGATCTTGACGTCCGAGAAATCTAGCAAACGCACCGCGTATCACCGCCTACCGCCTTCATGTGTGGGATCGAGGCTCGGCCTCTGAGGATGACAGCGATTCTATCAATCGCGTTTCACTACGTGAAGGTATCGTATCCCAGCGCTCTCAAGCGACTTGCCGTCGCTTACTCCGGCATAAGGTACACTGTTGATCGTCAGGCCGTGGTTACGCTTGACCACAGGTAGGGAAGCCTACTACAATCTAATTTAGGCGTTGAGCCTTTCCACGATTCGCGGCCCCGTGGTGTAGCGGTTTAACATACTGCCCTGTCAAGGCAGAGATCGCCGGTTCGAATCCGGTCGGGGTCGCCATCCATCTTTATCTACGGCCTAATTTACTGTTTCCCGCAGGTTCGGGTCCTTCTCCCAAAGTCCACAAAGGCTAGTTTCGTCGCCCGTGGGTCGCGTATGCCGCATATCAGTCGGATACGTCCACTACATCGTGGTGGTATCCTGTATGACGAAAATGCTTTTCAGCAACCTGCTAGCGCGCCGACTCGCTTCAGGACTTCATACACCTCGCTCGCGCGGGCCTCTCCAGCATCCGGATTGGGTGGACGGACGGCGGAGTTTTCGATTACTCCCATGTATTTGAGGATGTACTTACAGACCGAGTAAGCGTGCGGGTCGAAGGTGCAATAGTTGAGGATGGGCACGAGTTTGCCGTAGTAGAGATCGCGGGCCTCGTCCCACCGCTGCTCCCTTATGAGGTTGTACAGCCTGACCTCGTGTTCCGGAACAAGGGTGGCGTTGCCCGAGATGACACCGTCGGCCCCCATCTGGTAAGCCAAAAAGCTCATGAGGTCCCAGCCGCACAGGACGGGGATATCGAGTAGCTGCTTGGCCTCGTAGTTCTTATCGGGAATGCCGCTTATCTTCAGGGCGATGATGTTCTCAGTCTGCTGAGTGAGCGGAAGGATGTCGTCGCGGATGGAGACTTCGCCGCGCAGGCCCTGGTCGTAGAGCATCACCGGGACGATATCGGCGAGGCGCAGGAAGTAGTCGTGGGTGTCTCCGTCGATGGGGGGACGTGACATGACGTAGTCAGCGTCCGATTCGGCGGCGATTCGTCCCACGGTCAGCCCATCGTCGAAGGTGGCGTTGATGATGCCTACTCCCACCGGAACGGCGCCATTCACGTAATCGACCACCGCCCTCGCCGTGTCCCTTCGCTCGTCCATCCTGTAGGTGTCGTACTCGCCGATCTTGCCCTGCACCACGACGCTGGTCGCTCCGGCGTTTAGAACGCGGTCGATCTGGCGGAAAATGCCGTGAACGTCGATCTCGTTTGAGTCGGTAAACGGGGTCATGAGGTGAGTGTTTATGCCGGTCAGTTGTTTCATGCCGCATGTCTCCTAAGAGGGGTTGCGCAACCTTACCGGTACGTGGAATTGTAGGCACGCCGGGGGAAATGGCAAGGTTGGCCCGCGTGTCACGACCGCCTACTAGTAGGTTGTGCCGGGTCGCAGTCGAAGCACAGGCCCCCTGTGCTCTATCGCCGACTCGTTGGTAGTTGCCGTGCGAAGCTTCCCTGCCTGGGCGTTTTCGTACTCGATGTAGACCGTGCCTTCTAGGTTCAGAGTGACCGCTACCTGCGCGATCAGGCTAAATATGCTTCGATCTCCGCCTTATGGTTTGCAGTCTCTGAGGGCGCTATGTTCGGCGGCCCACAGCGCCAACGCCTCACCGCAAGAACCCAGTCAGATGGCGCTTTCAACGCTATCGAACGCATCCTCTCCCATCCAAACCATGGTTCTTCCGTGATTCTTCGCAGGGAAGGTTCCTTACCTGCAAGACTTCTAGGCGGCTTCCCGACCCCAAACCGAATCGTGCTCGCGTTCGTAGGCAAATATAGCGGGGTTCGACCCGATATGGGCCTTGCGTGTTGTATCACAAGCGAGTACTGGAGATTGACATCGCAATGCGGGCAACACATAATGCCCTAGTGGTCAACGCTCCGTTAACCCAATACAAATCCAAATCGGAGACGTGGCCGCAACGTGTTTGTTGTGTTGCGGTCGAGTACTGGTGAAACGTTCGGAAACGCTAATGAGGAGGGGTACATGATTACCAAGAGAGTTAGGCTAATCGGTTTTATCGCGCTTGTCGTGATGCTCTTCACGGTTCTCGCGTGCAGTAGCAGTGACGACGACGGTGATGACGCCGCGGCCCCAGCTCCGGCCCCGGCTCCCGCGCCTGCGCCTGCCCCGGCGCCTGCGGCCGCTCCGGCTCAGGAACCGGCGAAGGACGACGACAAGATGGTCATGGACTTTGCGGGCACCTTCAAGGGCTCGTGGGTCTGGGATGGAGCTCATCCAACGGAGTTTAGCGAGGCCCCAATCCTCGCTGCGAGGGTCGCGTCGGGAGAGTTGCCTTCAGTTGAGGAGCGGCTTCCTAACGCTGATGATGTCATGGTTGTTTCGGTCGTCGACCGTATCGGCGACTATGGCGGAACTTGGCGCAGGGCTTTCACCGGCCCGAACGACGGTCAGAACGCAGACCGCCTCATGATGGACATGGTGCTGTACTACGACCTCAACGGTGCGGATGTTATTCCCAACGTGGCGAAGGGCTGGGATATCAGCGGCGACGGTCTTACCTACACGCTGTATCTCCGTGAGGGCATGAAGTGGTCGGACGGTATGCCGTTCACATCCGAGGACTTCGTCTGGTACTTCAACAACGTAATCCTCGACGATGAGATCAACCCGACGCGAGAAGGCCAGATAGGCTGGTCCGGCGTGCAGGTGGAGAGCATGTCGGCGGTTGACACGTACACCGTCGACGTCGTGCTCAAGGAGCGCAAGGACGGATTCCTCGACTCGCTCGCCGACTACTCCGCTAGTGGCTGGACGCTTCACGGTCGCCTCGCGGACGGCATGTTTGGCCCGACGCACTACCTGAAGACGATCCACCGCAAGTTCGCCGAGGACAAGGACGCTTACGACAAGCGCGTGACCGACGCCGGCTACGAGAACTGGATCACGTTCTTCAAGGACAGTTCCAGCCCGCTCAAGAGCACGGACACCCCGGTCGTGTCGCCCTGGAAGATGACCAGCCCGATCACGGCTGAGATCTACGAGTGGGAGCGCAATCCGTACTACTGGGCAGTCGATCCTGCGGGCAACCAGCTCCCGTACATCGACAGGATCTCGATGACGCTCACCGGCGAGAAGGAGATCCTGAACCTGAAGGCCTCGGCGGGTGAGATCGACTTCCAGCACCGGCACATCGAGATGGCCAAGGTGCCGGTCTTCAAGGAGAACGAAGAGCGCAGCAACATCGACGTGCTGTTCTGGGGTTCGCACGGAGCAGTCGGCATCTCCATCAACAACTCCTATGGTGAGGGAGACGTCGACTACGAGGTGGACGAGGAAGTCAAGAAGTGGCTGAACAACTTCGAGTTCCGCAAGGCTCTCTCCCATGCGATCGACAGGAACAAGATCAATGAGGTGATGTTCCTCGGCCAGGGCGACATCTCACAGCCCATCTTCTCGAAAGGGCACCCGTTCTACCCCGGTGACGAGTACGCGAAGAAGTACACCGAACACGATCCTGAAATGTCGAAGCAGATCCTCGACAGCATCGGCCTTGTCGATACCGACGGTGACGGCATCCGCAACCGGACGGACGGCAAAGGCAACATGGTCTTCATCATGGACTATGGGGCCGAGTACTTCGTGGCCTATGACGTGCTCGCAGAGCTGATGGAAGAAGACCTCACCAAGGTTGGAATCAAGGTCGCCCTCAAACCCATCGATGTTAGTCTCTTCAAGGAGCGGCGTGACGGCAACATAGGCGTCCTGATGGCAAACGGCCTGATGTCCGCTCGATGGCCGAACGTGCTCGAGGAATGGTACGACCATGGAAGCGCGTATCGCGCTTGGTACACCGGCGGAAGGGATGTTCACACCAAGGACGCCGTAGCGGCGGAGCCGACCGACCCCGCCATATTAAAACTGGCCGAGCTGGCTGACCAGGCCAAGAAGCTCCGATACGTAGACCGCAAGGAGATTTACGTCGAGGCACAGAAGATATTCATCGATAACCTGTACGCCGTCGGCGCAGTTGGCAATACTCCGGCGTTCAACGGCGTGATCGTCAAGAAGAAGTACTTCAAGAACGTTCCACTACAGGCGCCGAACGAGTCCCCACTGCAGAACCCGGGGATCGCGCGGACGATCCAGTTCTTCATGGAAGGTGGCAAGAACGACTCCGAATAGGAGCAATTGAACTGCCTGCCGAAGCAGAGTGACTGAGCAAAGAGCACCCGGTCCGTCGGACCGGGTGCTCTTTACGTTAGCAGGCTAGAACGAATCGAACCAATCATTGGCTTACCACTACTACCCACTAGAGCGCCAAACTAAACCGGTTCTGCCTTCTATTCAGTTAGGGTCACCATCAGTACCTTATACCAATTTCGTGTGATGCGACCATAAAGGAATACAACGTCAAGCCTTACATCGTCACTCCGGCGTAGGGCGTAGTCCAGAGATCAAAGACTGGATTCCTGCTTCCGCAGGAATGACGGATTTATGGTGTAGTCAAGAAGAAATGGTATAATACCAACTCGAGATGATTGCGCCATAATCCTTCAAGTGCAGCGCGCATAACAGAAACCGCCCACCGTCATTCCGGCGAAGGCCGGAATCCAGAAAGTTCAGTCAGCCAGAATACGATGGCATTGGCACGAATTGGTATAATCTTGCGTAGTTGAGCCGTACTGAGGGGGAAGATCGCTATGGAAACGGACGAAGCCTCTCTATTTGAGGAATACCAACAGCAGGGCTATTACGTGGCCCGTGGCCTCCTTGACCCAGAATCCGATCTGCAGCCCGTCGTCGAAGAGTATGAAGGCGTTCTCGCGCAGTTGATGGACAATCTGTTTGAGCGAGGGGAGATATCCGATACGTTCAACGGTCTAGCATTCTCGGAGCGGTTTACGGAGCTTGTGATGGCGACCGGGAGCGAGCACTACTCACACTTCTCCCCGAAGAATACAGTCCATGGGATCAAACAAGGGCACCCTATGCATCTTGGGCCTGCCGTCTTTCAGTTGCTCCGCCACCCGAAGGTTATGGACGTCGCGGAAATAATCCTTGGCCCCGAGATCGTGTGCAGCCCTCTAAATAACGTGCGGATCAAGCCGCCTCAGCGGCTCCTGCCGCGAGAACTGAAGGAGACGTACAATCCGATCATCGGCAAGACCAACTGGCACCAAGACTTGTACAACTTCTCGGAGGAGGCCGACGCTACAAACTTTCTCACGATATGGATCCCTATCACTCCGGCAACCATCAACCACGGTTGCATGGTAGTTGTCCCCGGAAGTCACAAGGGGAACCTCAATATCCATTGTCCGTCACGTGATCCAAGCATCAAGGGCATACCGGAGGAACTCGTCGGCGCGAACCCGGCGCCTGTTCCCATGGAGCCTGGCGACGTGCTGTACATGCACAAACTGACCGAGCACACCGCACTTTCTAATCTGAGTGATACGATCAGGTTCAGTTTCGACCTGCGATATAGCCCGCTGGGTGAGCCGTCGGGGATGCCGGGCCTGCCGAGCTGGGTGGTTCGCAGCCGCACACGCCCAGAGACGGAGATGCGCGCAGTAGGAGAGTGGAAGCGCATGTGGATGTCCCTGAAGGACGCGCCCGACATCGACTACGGAGACGTGAAGCGCGGCAATCCGGAACACCCACTATGCGTGGAGTCCGGGACTCTTGTTTGAGCAGATTGCGTGAGGCCCGAACACGAACGCAGGATAGGTGAAAAGAGCGGTGCGACAATGTACCGGCCTGAAAGAACTGCGTCAGAGCCGCCAACAGTCATCCATCAGGATCGAGGGCCATTAGTCCCCCTGAGCCCGCCGTTCACCGAGAACCACATCCATCCCGGCGGTCGACGCCTCGCGATATATCTGCTCTAACGCGGGGATGAAACTCTCCTTACCTCGCCAGAACGGGAAGCTTCCCAACTGTTTCGGCAGCACCGCAGAAACCGTGGGGATGCGCGCTGCTCCGTGGATATCTTCCTCTCGCTCAGAGTTCTCCTGCGCCCAGAACTCGACGGGATCAACAGGAAGCGGCTCAGGTGGTGATCGGTCTGCCCCCTCATCGGAAGCCTCGATGGTGACTTCATCGGCTCTGATGCCGCTTTCTGCCGCCGCTCCGCCGACAAGCTCCTCTCGCTCCGCTCCCCTCAGCTTGAAGATGAGGAAGGGGTCACGGTCGAACTCCTCGCCCAGGAGGAGGTAGACTGCCGCTACGTGCTTGCAAGGATTCGACCAGTCGGGGCATGAGCAGTCGGTCTCAAGGTCGTCACTACTGTCAGGGAAGAGGGAGAGTCCTACGTCTGTGAAGACGTCCTCGATATTCTCGGGCATCTGGCCAGCCAGCAGCTTCGCGGCGAAGACGGGCCGCTGCAAGAGCGCAGAGGTCAGCTTCTCCCAGTCCGAACCCCAAAGCCTCTCGACTCTGATCTCGACACGGTAAGGCTGGGCGCGGGAGCCTTGCACCTTGGCCGTCACGGCGCCCTTTTCGACATCAATCGACAGCACCTGGCCCCGGCGAGCATAGGACCTGCCCCGAGCGAGCCTCGCTCCAAGGTCGAGGTCTTCCAGAACCTCTACCCAGCGCCTTGCCCACCAACTCTCGCCGAATCCGCCCCGTGTGGACTGAGCCCTGATGCCGCCTTTGGCCTCGCGCGGCCGCGAATGCTCAAAGTATTCATAGTAACGATATGACATCCTATGCCCCCGCCGCTTCCTTGCTCAGGGCCAAGACACCCTTCAGGTCGTCGTTGGAAAGCTCCGTTAGCCAGCCCTCGCCTGCGCCGACGACTTTCTCGGCAATCTCCTTCTTGCGCTCGATCATCTCGTCGATCTTCTCCTCCAGCGTTCCAGCGCAGATGAACTTGTGGACCTGAACATTCCGCGCCTGACCGATGCGAAAGACTCGGTCGGTCGCCTGATTCTCGACCGCCGGGTTCCACCAGCGGTCGAAGTGGAAGACGTGGTTGGCCGAGGTGAGGTTCAGCCCCGTGCCGCCAGCCTTCAGCGACAGAATGAAGATCGGCGGCCCTCCGTCTTCATTCTGGAAGCGCTCCACCATACGATCGCGTTGGCGCTTTGGCACCCCGCCGTGAAGGAACAGCGCCTCCAGACCGAACGTCTCCTGCACATGTTGTTGAAGCAGCCCGCCCATCTCCGCAAACTGGCTGAAGATCAATGCCCGGTCGCCGACCTCGATAACCTCTTCCATCATCTCCGTCAACCTGACAAGCTTGCCGGAGCGGTCGGCGATGCCGGAGTTGTCACCAAGTAACTGTGCCGGATGGTTGCAGACCTGCTTGAGTTTGGAGAGCGTGCCCAGGATAAGCCCTCTCCGCTGGATGCCCTCGGCAGACTCCAGCGTCTCTTCCGTCTCTTTGAGAACGGAGGCATAGAGGGATACCTGCTCCTTCGTCAGCGAGCAGAAGACTTTCGTCTCCAGCTTTTCGGGCAGGTCGGAGATGATTGACCTGTCCGTCTTGAGTCTGCGGAGGATGAACGGGCCGGTAATGCGCTTGAGACGTTCCGCCGCGCTTGGGTCCCGCTCGGCCTGAATGGGCACGAAGAATTTACGCTTGAACTCGCTCTCGGATCCCAGGAAACCGGGGTTCAGGAACTCCATGATCGACCACAGGTCGCCCACGTTGTTCTCTACCGGCGTTCCGGTCAGTGCAACACGGTAGTCGGCTTCCAGCGACCGTGTTGCTCTCGCCTGCTTGGTCTCAGGGTTCTTGATATTCTGGGCCTCGTCGAGCACGACGCCGCCCCATGGCACATCCTTCAGGAACTTGATGTCCCGCTGCACCAGTCCGTAGCTGGAGACGACGATGGCGTGTTGCCCTGCCTCCTTCTTGAACGCCGCGCCTCGTTTCCTGCCGGGTCCGTGATGGACGAGTACGGGAAGTCGAGGAGTGAAGCGGGCGGCCTCTTTCTCCCAGTTGTTTGCCACTGAGGTTGGGCAGACGAGGAGAACAGGCCGCTTGCCTTTAGCCCGCCAATCGCGCTGGATGAGCGCAAGGGTCTGAATCGTCTTGCCTAGGCCCATGTCGTCGGCCAGACACGCTCCCAGGCCCCATTGCCGCAGGAACGAAAGCCACGAATAGCCGCGGACCTGGTAGGGACGGAGCGTGCCGGAGAAGCCCCTCGGAGACGCAAGCTCCTTGAATTCCGCTTGCCCATCCAGCTGCTTCAGCATCTTACCGATCCAGCCGGTAGCCCTGACGCCGTTGAAATCGAACCCCTGCGGCGCATCCTTGACCCCGAGCGCCATTTGGATGATGTCTCGGACGCTTGCCTCTTCCGTTCCTTGCTTCTCCCAGAAATCGATCGCCGTCTGAATCTCCTGGGCGCTCATCTCGACCCATTGACCTCGGACCCTGACCAGCGGGGCCTTCATCCGCGCAAGCGCCTCCAACTCCCGGAGGGACAGTTTCTGGCCTCCGAGGGCCACCTCCCAATCGAACTGGACAATCGTCTCCAGGTGCAGACCGCTTCCGCCCTGCATCTTCGGGCTCTTGGCTCTGGCTTGGACGGCGAGCCGGACCTTCGTGCCCTTGCGCGTCCACCACGCCGGAAGCATCACGCCGTAGCCCGCCTGCTCGAGAGCGACGGCCTCTTCGGTCAGAAACTCGTGGGCCTTGGCAGCATCCAGCGAGTATCCGGCGGGCTTTGCATTCTCGAGACTGGCTGTGACGGAAGGGGAGATACCGGAAGCCTGCCCCAGTGCGGAGAGCAGGAACTCCCGCGCGTTCGAGCCGTTTCGCGTGAGCGCGGCGAGCTTTTTGCCCCCGGCCTTCCACGCCTCTTCCACCGGGATGAGAAGGCTTGGGTCGTCGTGAGGCTGGAGCAGATAGCGGACGTACCATGGGTCATTGGAGGTGGTGTCATCCCTCTCATCAGTTCTCGCCGAATCTTCCGGTTCTTCCAAGCGGAAGCAGAGACGAAACGGGGAGCTTGCCGAAACCGCGATCGGTCGTCGCCATTCGCGGACCTGTGCGGCGAGATGGGAGAGATCCGACGCATCTCCCACAACGGCTCCGTCTCTCGACATCAGAGCATGGAGCCAGGAGTCGTGCACGCTGTTGAACGAGGGCCTATTCCTCCGGCGACGGGGCGCCACAGGAGACGTATCAGAGACTGCGGTGCGTACCAAGTGGTCCGTTAGCGTGGCCACGAACCGCCTTAGCACCTCGGTGGAAGGCCTCTCGGGGGGCGCGGCTGCGTCGGGCTCGGAGAGCGCTCGCGCGACCGCAGGCATTCGCCTCGCCAGTCCGGCAAGCCGTTCGGCGTCCGCACCGACAAAGACGGGGTCCCACGTCGCGCGGAACTCGTCCCTATCAGCCATCAGACCGGGAAGATACTGCTGGCGCGCCACCATCGACCCTGTGAAGCGGAGCGCCTCCGCCCAGTACGCGAGATCCGGTCCGACGATCACTCCCGCCGCAAGCGTTCGCCTGCCTGCGGACGCGCACAGAAGCTCCACGGCCTCCTCTGCCGAGAGTCGATACGCTGGGACTGCCCATGCCGCCAGCTTAGTCTTTGCACGCGACTTGGGCGGCTCAGCGATGAGGCTGCTGGAAGGAATGGGGCTGTCACCCCTGGTCGGCAGCCAGGCCTCCACATGGCGGACTCTCTTGGCCGTCGGTTTGAGGCCGAGCCCTGTTTCCTTCAGCGCCCCTGCCAAATCGTCGGCCCTGGCGGCGAACGGATGGGGGCTCGCGGAAGCACCCCTCGACCGGCGACGGCGACGTGAGGTCGGGCGAACGCGGGCGTCCGTCGATGCTTCGCCCCAGAGAACCAGAGTGCCATCAGACTCGCCTGCATGGAGGATAATCATGGCGAGGATTCCCGTTCGTACGACGTCACCTGTCTATGTCGACAGGTCGGCTGCAATCTCTTTCAGAATCTCAGCTATGGTCGATATAGTTCATTCTCCTTCTCGATGGGTGTCAACACTTCGGTTCGCCGTCAAGGCCCCGGCCGCAGCTTAACATGTTCCTCTAGCCACAAGCGAAGCTCGGCGAATCTGAACGAGTTCGTCTCGAAGAGCCGCATGAAGAATCGATAGGCTTCGTCGCTGTCGCAGTCGATAAAGCTGCCGTTCATCCGAAGGAAGGCGTCTGTGGCGAAGAAAGCTACCCGCTTGTTACCGTCCACGAAGGGATGGTTCATGGCAAGGCTCTCCATCAGGGCGGCGGCCTCCTCAATGGGGCCGTCGTAATACCCCATCTGTGGACGCAGCAGGGCCGACTCCAAGGCTCCCATGTCGCGCAGTCCCCCGGAGCCGCCGAACTGTGCGATCTGGTCCGCATGGATGGCGAGGACCTCCTCGATTGTCGGGAAGCCGCGCGTCATTGGGCCAGCAGCTCTGCCAAGCGTCGGTTCTTCTCGACGCTCGCCCTGTAGTGGGCCATCACGTCGGGCCGGACCTTTTGGCGCTCTCTGCTCTCGATGTAGTCGCTCATGGCGTCTTCCAGCACCGCCTGGAAGTGACGCCCGTCGCTTTGGGCGATCTCACGCATCTTCGTCAACAGGTCCGGCGAAGCCTGGCTGGAAAATTTTTCACGTACAACCATTTGCTCTCTCCTCAACATGCCGGGGATGGATTTCCGTCTTCGCGGGTATGACGGAGGGCCGGACCACAAGCCTATACGTCAGTTTAGGACAATGAAGGTAGATTTTCAAGAAACGTCTTGACGGGAATGGGCATCTCCGCTCGTTCTCACGCCACCAGTTCGAGGTTAAGCTCTTCGAGCAGACCGGGCAACTCCTCACCGAAGAGGTCGGACGGTGAGGAGTTGCCCGGCTGATAGCGATGGCCTGCGGGAAACCGTCTGACGGCAGTGTCTGAACCGTCGCATACCGGACAGCGGCGTTCTGAGACGTGAGGTACAAGCGTGGCAGGGGTGTCACAAGCGGAACGGGGTGCGCACGAACTGGCGCTTCAGTACCGAGGATGCGGGTATCCGGCTGAAGTCGCTCTGCCCATCAGTACAATCATGCTGAACTGCTAGGGCAGCCGGCGTATTCTGGGCAGCACCACGGCCGCCGAGACGCCCACGATTGCCAGAATGACCCCGTTCACCAGCAGCGCCCCCGGCGCGCCTATAGCCTCACCCAGCGCCCCGATGCCCAGCTTGCCCACCGGGCCCACACCGATGCTCAAAGTCCACGAGCCCATAGCCCGGCCCCGCTGCTCGTTGGGCACATTCTCCTGCATGAGTGTCCGGTTCAGGGTGTCTAAACTCATGGCACAGCCGTTGACCCAGGCCAGTATCGCCAGGAAGAACAGCATGTGGGACGCCAAGGAAAATGCCATCAAACCCAGCCCGAAGCCCGTGGTGATAACCAACACCAGCAGACCCTTCCGTCTGAAGTTTCCCAGGTTGGCCAAAGTCATCACACCCAGCAGGCCTCCCGCCTGGCCCACAGCCGTCATCATCCCCAGTCCCGTCGCCCCGACGCCAAGGACGTCCTTAGCAAAGACGGGCAGCAGCGTATAGTGGCTGAAGCCGAATATCTCGATGGCGATTGTCATCAGCATGAGGGTCATTAGAGTGCGGTTCACACGCAGAAGCTGCACGTAGCTCACCAAGTTTTCCACCACCGACCCTCGCTCGGCCACTGCCGCCTGGCCCACGTCCCGTGTGCCCATCAGCACCACGACCGCAAGGCCGTAGATGCCCGCCACCACCAGATACTGTGTCCCTATGCCCAGAGTCGAGATGACCACGCCACTGAGCAACGCGCCTGCGATACTTCCCAGCGACATCGACACGCTGCTTAGGGCCATCCCGTTAAGCGCGTGGGCCGGTCCGGTAATGTCGTAGGTGTATGCCTGCCGGACTGTCATGAGGAAGGCCGAAACGGTGCCGGTGAGCATGGCCAAGCCCAGAACGTGCCACACCTCGGCTACGCCGGTCAGCAGAACAAACGCCATCAGACTTGCGGAACCCGCGGCGGCGAGCACAAGGAAGCGGACGAACAGCTTGCGGTTGGCCCAGTCGGCGACCGCACCCGAGACGATCCCCAGGAAGAAGGCGGGAGCCATGTTCGCAGCGGTCGCGACGCCGAGCATGAACACCGAATCGGTCATCTCGAAGATCAGCCACCCCAGGCTCACCCTCTCCATGCCGAAACTGACCGACTGAATGACCGTGGAACCCCACAGCAGGCGAAAGTCCCGGTAGCGAAAAGAGGCGGCCCACCTGGCCTTTGACATGTATTTCATCATCGCGACGAGATTCACAAACTCAATTCATATCTTTAAGGATAGCCTGAATCTAGGTGCGTGGACTCAAACAACACACCATTGTGGAGGTTCACAGGCGGAACGGTATCGCAAGGCGTGACCGGACATCGCGGGCAGCGCATCTCAAATACTGAAGCTCGAAATCCCCAGGTTCTTCCGTCACCCGTACCGGATCCTGCCCTCGGTTCCAGTGACCACCTTTGTCAACTATCGACCCTGGAGGAAATCTCCCTTGATGTCGAATGCAACGAACGCCTCTCCGTGTCGTAGATCAGGCGTCGATACCCATGACTCGAGCGGCCGTTCCTCCAATGATCGACCGGCGCTCACTCTCGGACAGGAACTCGCAGTGCTTGCGGTAATAGTCGAGAGTCTGGCGATAGGTGCTAAACCGTGCGACCATCGGCATATCGGTGCCGTATATCAGCCTATCGGCGCCTACGTGCTTGACGCACTCCCGCAAGGCCGCCTCCGTCTCGGACCAAGGGTACTCGAAGAGATTGCCCAGCTGTATGACAAAGAGCAGCTGCAGGTGGCACTGCGGGGACTCGAAAGTCTTCCAGACGGCATCCGGGAAAACGAACCTATCGCCGTCGAGAAATAGACGCCAGTTCAGTCCGTGTGTAATTACCACGGTGACGTCGGGGTATCGGTCCATCCATCTCTGTAGAATAGTGTGCTCGTTCAGAAACCCCTCTTGAATCTCGCTTCGGTCTCGGCCTTTGCTTTGCCCCGCTCCCAAGCTGAAGTAGACGGGTAAACCCATTGCCGCTATGCCGTCCCAGAAGGGGCGCATCGACTCACCGTCCCACGGCTCGGTTTGGCCGCCCAGGTAGTAGAACTTTGTGTGAAACTGGTAACCGGCTGCGCCGTCGGTCGCCAGCCATCGAGCTGCTTCGGCGACCGCGGCGTCGGGGTCGTCCGGGATGTGGGCTTCGGGAATGTTGACCAGCCACCGAAGCCGGTCTGGGTACTGACTCGTGGCGTCCGCCAGGTATTCGTTGAGCCGGCCGAGCTGGGGCGACGTGTGCAGCAGCGCCATATCGATGCCCACATAGTCCATCTCGGTAATCAAGAGTTCAGCCGGCGCGTCTCCTCGGTACAGCATTGGCGGGTAGTACTGTTTGGTGTACGTCTCACCCTGGTAGTCCCACGTGAATCGGTTCCGGTGTACGTTGAATTCAACGTCGTGAAACTCATTGGTCTCCGGGTCGATGAGGGTCGAGTTGTCGGCGAGAGCCCGGTCTCGGACCCGCCACACAGGCTGGTGGTGTCCGCTTAACTCACGCTGGAACTCGTGCCACCTTTCATCAACCGAGGGGTATCCGGCCGCCTTGTCTCTCGCGGGAAAGCAGTATGCGTGACCGTCGATTATCATTTTGGCTCCTACTGAGATTGATTCAAGCGAATATCTTCATCATCACCGGAGGGATCCTCCGGCGTTCCTTAGATCAGGAGTCAATACCCATGATGCGAGCGGCCGTCCCTCCAACGATCGCCTGACGCTCGCTCTCGGACAGGAAGTCGCAGTGATTCCGGTACTGGTCGAGGGTCTGGCGATAGGTGCAGAACCGGCCGACCATGGGCATGTCGGTACCGTATATGAGCCTGTCGGCCCCTATGTGCTCTATGCACTGCTGCAAGGCGGACTCGGTCTCGGTCCAGGGATATTCGAAGAGATTGCCCAGTTGTATGGCAAAGAGCAGCTGCAAGTGGCACTGCGGGGCCTCGAACACGTCCCAGAGATCATCCGGGAGTACGATGCGGCCGTCCTGGATGTAGCTTCTGAAGGGAAAGCCGTGCGTGATTACCACGGTGACATCAGGGTATCGCTCCATCCAACGCGACAGGGTTTTCTGTTCTTCGATATAGGTCTCTTTCTCAGCCACCGTGTGTCTTGATTCAGGTCGCGCCCCCAAAATCGTAAAGTAAACGGTGGACCCGGGGGTTGCTATGCCGTCCCAGAATGGGCGCATCGGCTCGGCGTCCCACGGCTCGGTATTGCCGCCGAGGTAGTAGAACTTGGAGTGGAATTGGTACCCGGCCGCGCCGTCCGTCGCCAGCCATCGGGCTGCCTCGGCCGCCGCGGCGTCGGGGTCGTCCGCAATGTGGGCTTCGGGAATGTTGACCAGCCACCGTAGCCGGTCGGGATACTGACTCGTGGCATCCGCCAGGTAGTCGTTGAGACGGCCGAGCTGGGGCGACGTGTGCAGCAATGCCATATCGATGCCCACATAGTCCATCTCGGTAATCAGGAGCTCAGCCGGCGCGTCCCCTCGGTACAGCATTGGCGGGTAGTACTGCTTGGTGTAGGTCTCGCCCCGGTAGTCCCACGTGAACCGGTTTCGATGTACATTGAACTCAACGTCGTGGAACTCTTTGGTCTCCGGGTCGATGAGAGTCGAGTTGTCGGCGGGAGCCCTGTCTCGGACCCGCCACACCGGCTGGTGGTGCCCGCTTAGCTCACGTTGGAACTCGTGCCACCTCTCATCAACCGAGGGGTATCCGGCCGCCTTGTCTCTCGCGGGAAAGCAGTATGCGTGACCGTCGATTATCATTCTAAACTCCTACTAAAAATGCTACTAGCGACTACCTTCATCATCGCCGGAGGAAGCGTCCGACGTTCCTTCCCACTGAAGTTGACGGAGAAATTGTCTTGTTCGCTCATGGCGCGCGTTATGAAAGACCTCCTGTGGCGGACCTTCCTCGACAATCGTTCCTTCGTCTATAAACATGGCTCGGTGCGCCACGAGCTCGGCGAAAACCATCTCATGGGTAACCACAATCATGGTCATCCCTTCCTCGGCTAACAGTCGCATGCTATCCAGCACCTCAGCCACTAGCTCAGGGTCCAGCGCCGATGTCGGTTCATCGAACATCATCACCTTCGGTTGCATGGCGAGGGACCGGGCAATAGCAACCCGTTGCTGCTGGCCGCCGGACAACATTGCCGGCTTCACATCCCTCTTATCCGCGACGCCGACTTTTTCAAGCAGCTCAAGTGCAACTCGCTCTGCATCTTCCTTCGACATCTGTAGGACGGTCCGGGGACCTTCGGCGACATTTCCGAGTGCGGTCATATGTGGGAAGAGATTGAAGTTCTGGAAGACCATTCCGATCTTTGCCCTCATTGCCGGCAGATCCGTCTTGGGGTCAGTTGCATCCACGCCGTCTATGATGATCTTTCCTGAGTCGGGATCCTCGAGCCTGTTCAGGCAGCGCAAGAGCGTGCTCTTACCCGAGCCGCTCGCGCCGACTACAACCAGCACTTCGCCGCGGTTGATTGAGAAAGTCAACCCACGCAGAACTTTAAGGTCACCGTAGCTCAGGTGAAGATCTTCGACTTCTATGACAAGGTCTTCCATGTTAGCCATCACCCCCTCTAGTTTTTTACACGCATTCGCTCATAAATCCAATCTACGAACCGGGCTTGCGGCCAGGTGATGAAGAAATACAGCAGACCAATTACTGTGTAGATTTCGAGTGGACGGTAGGTCTGTACCGCGAGAATTCTCGCCTGATACATTAGCTCAGGCACAATGATTATAGAAAGCAATGAGGTGTCCTTAAACAAAGCGACCCACGCACTTGCTACAGGAGGGATGACATGCCTGACGGCCTGGGGCAAGATGACCCGCTGTAGAGCCTGCCTGTGTGTCATTCCCAACGACAGTGCTGCCCGCCGCTGATCTTGTGAGACTGACTGGATCCCGGCCCTATAGATCTCAGCCACAAAGGCAGTGAGATTTATCGACATCGCTATGATGCCAGTAGGTATAGGCGGAAGAGCTTGTCCCGTTGCAATTGGGATGGCGAAAAACGCCCAGAAAACCAACACCAAGAGTGGCACGCCGCGGAAGAAATCGATATATGCCGCACTGATCAACCGCAGCAACCTCTTCGAGGAAACGCGAGCTAAAGCCAAAAGGAGACCCAGAATCAGGCTTATGCCCATGCATGCCGCAACGACCGTGACCGTTACCCAGAGTCCCTGGAGCAGGAACGGCAACGCATCCCAGACTACATCGAAGTGCCATTCGTAAGACATCTATCTTAGCTTCCCGCGCAACGCGCTTAGCGTCCTCCGCAACGTGCGACCCTGCGCATACTCGGGGCTCATACGCCGGTTCACATAGTTGACCACGAGAGACAGCGGGATGACGAGAACCAAAACGTAAACAAATGCCACGACTGTTAACGCTTCCAGTTCCCTTAACGTGTAGCCGGCAATGACTTGGGCCTGCCAGGTCAACTCTACGACGCCCACTATGGAGACCAGAGCCGAATCTTTGATGAGACCAATGAAAATGTTTCCCGTGGGAGGCAGCATGCGTCCGACGGCTTGTGGTAAAACGACCCGACGAAATACCTGTGACGGCCGCATCCCGAGAGAGAGAGCGGCGTGTCTTTGGCCTCGCTCTATCGATAAAATGCCAGCGCGGAATATCTCTCCTAGGAACGCTGCGCTGTGCAGGCTTAGCGTCAAAACGCCCGCCACCAATGGAGTAAAGGAGAGACCCGTCAATATTGGGAGAGCAAAGTACACCCACAGGAGCAGCACAAGCAGTGGTGTGGAACGAATAAAATCGATAAACAGTCTGGCCATCCAGTCGACTAGCCTGAAAGGCGCAAGACGCATGAGCACAACTATCAGACCTAAGACTGAACCAAATATGATAGACAACACAGCTACCAGGAGGGTCAGCTTGAGACCCTGGGCCATGAATTGCCACTGTTCTAAAACTGTGATAAAGCCGTCGATGGTCATCTAATATTCCATCGCTGCCAGTCAGAACGAATCTAAGACGTCAGACCTGACTCGAACGAGTCTGCTTTACTTTCACCGACTACTACGTACGAGATTGAGAAAAGCTGAGGGGGCACGAAGTGGTCCATGCTGATGACGAGTCACTCACACCGGATGCCGGACAATCCCCGGTAAGGGGCCGATTCGCGCCACGGCCGGTGACTCTGTCGATTTTGGCGACACCCGCTTTCATCATCTACTGAGCAAATCTCAAGACAAGAGGGCAATCTTACGTGAAACTACCCCTATGCCAGGCGTGACCCTCTTCGGATCTGACGTTGTGCCGATGTCTCGACTTACGAGCCCGGTGCGGGTCGAACCTACGCGCACAGGTGGTGTATATCGATTCGCCGAAGCTCTCAGGGGGCATTCCGCGCCTGCGCATTCGCCCAGCGAGTGTTGTAAAAAGCCGACGCCAAGTTCCTTAGCATCAGGGTCGGCTAAGACCCCTGAGCCACCAGCAACGTGTGGTGGTGGCTTCAGTCGAGTTGGAGGAAGCCTCTAATGCTCGGTGCAGACTATGAACTCGATCAGGATCATGAGTTAGTCACACCTATTCGGCTATATGCCATTGACTGACTAGCTTTATTCTCCTATGAGCTCATCCTGTTTAACCGGATCGCTCCAGTTCAGGAGTTCCTCCTGCAGTTGGTCGTCCCACTTCGTAGCAATTGCCGCCAAGAACTTATTCAGCTCGGGCTCGTTCTTGAGGTGGAATAGACCGATTTCACGAGTAGCATGGGGATTCGCTATGCAGTTTTCCGCCCCGCCGGGAATAATCTGCAGGTCTGGATACTCTCTCTCAACTGCAAGGGCCATTGGCGAATCAAATGGTACGGCGTCGCTACGACCGGCCAGTAGCAGGTTCTGCGCAAAGCTCACTCCAGGGCTGGGCGGGATAGCTTCGATATTCGCCTCAGGAAGCGTTGCCCTGGTGGTTTGCTCAGTACCGGTTCCCATGCCGATGACCATCTTTACATTGGGGGAGTTCAAATCGTCTATCGTCTTTAGGCCTGAGGCCTTTAGCACACTGAAGCACAGCCCGGACTCGCTCCAGTTCACGAAGTCCACGACCGCTCTTCTCTCGGGAGTGTCATAGGTGGCAGCAACGGATATGTCAAACTTGTCCGCAAGCGCCCCCGGAAGCAACGCATCCCACGTGGTAAACACAGGCGTGATTTTAACACCGAGGATTTCGGCAACCTTCTCGGCAAGCGTCCACGCCGGGCCCACGAGCTCACTGTTTGAAGGGTTCTGACCGAGCCATGGCAGACCTATCGCTACAGCTACTCTCAACTCCCCACGCTCCCTGACATTGTCAAGAATAGTGCTCGCGCCTTTCGGGGGGATTGTGATCCCTTGTACCACCTCAGGGGCATCCGAGGTGGTTTCAGCCGCCGGCGCGGCATCATCATCGCCGTCGCCACACGCCGCCACAACGAACATGGCGATGAGAGCGAACAGACCCAATGCCAGCGTCAATCGAGTCGAGCTATTCCACAACCTGTTTAACATACCAACTCCTTTTCGTAATCAGTACACCCAGTCCCTAAAGAATCAGTACACCCGATTTTTGAGAAGTGGGGTAAAGTTACTATAGCGTCAGCGCTTTGTCAACTAGGTTTTTTGGAATAGATCTTATATCAAGTATATATTAACGTTTACATTGTCTTCTGAACAATGATCAAAGATATATGAGTTCTTTCAAGGTCAGACTGACTTGTACATCGGCAAGGAAGCCGAATGTAGACGGTTCTTTGATGCTGTATTGTGGATGACTCGGACTGGTGCGCAATGGAGGAGGCTCTCAGCCGAGAATATGGTAACTGGAACAGTTTCCCGCAAAATATCGAGTCTATTCCCTCCTTCCATTTGTTTCACCTTCCTTACCTGCATGTGCCCATTCCTAAATAGCCCCACATAGACGTCGTATCCATCGCTTTGATGCCTGTCGGCATCTGACAGGCGCTCAACGAATGCCCGCTTGACCCCTTTCTCCGCTGTAGGGAAGAATAGGCGCATTCCACTATCAGGTACATACTTAAGGTAGGTATTCTGTCGGAGAGGTTGACTAGGGCTGAGCGAACTATCGTAGACTTGGAGCGAAAACGCGGAATGCGAAGCGATGCTAGGAGAGACTCTTCACAGATTGACTCATAAAGGAGAGAGTAATCAGTACGCGCCGTATCAGAAACGCAAGCATAAGTTCCGTTCATCCACTGACCCGCCGGGCGGCTAGGGCGTCAACTGCGTTCATCCCACCGTTGGCCTGGGAGTAAGTCGATCATCGAGAAGGTCTGGGGATAGAATACGTCGAGAAGCCCATCCATATCGTCGATGGGCAGTCCGAACTCGTTCTCGAAGTCCTTGTGCATCTTCGCTTCGGTGGGAGTAAGGCCGTTAAGGGGCAGACGTACCCTGGCGCCGTCCAGACGCGCCGATTCGAGGGTGGCGACGGTTATTTCGACGTCTTGCCTGGCGAGCTCATTACTGTACTCGGGATCGGTGTTGCTGCGAACGGCATCGGCGAACGTCCAAAGCTGCTCTACCTCTCTATAAAGGCCCTCGGGAACGGGAAGGTGGCTGAGAGGGTTCTCCCATACGACCGTCCGCCCCGGCAGTTCGGCCTCAATGTGTTGAAGGACTGTCTCCCCATCGACCCCTTTGGTCACTCGCCTGAATGGGAAGCTGTCGGCCTTGGCCCCTGACTCCATGTTCTCGGCCGGGACGACGGAGATTTCCTCGTTGAATATGGCCCCTGCCGTTCCGTCTATCTGAGTAAAGCCGCCTTTGTCACGTCCGAGCGCTCTGGCGTGGACCACGTTCGAGTAGATTTGAACGGCCATCGCTCCGTTCTTGAAGTCCGCGAATGCCGCGTGCCAGTCCTCGGCACTGTGGCGCACAGCACCACTCCTCTGATCGGGGAACTCCGTCACAGGATGAGAGTAGCCGATGGTGCGGAACGAGACCGGCTCGGAGCCGATGAAGTGTCGTATCGTGGCCAGTCCATGGTAGAGGCCCTCGACGAAAACGCCGTAAACACGGATCACTTCGCCAATTGCCCCGGACTGTATGACTTCATACGTGAACCGGTTATCCGGCTGGCGGTATATGGTCTCGCAGATCTCGAGCTTGACGCCGCCGCGCTTTGCCGACTCGAACATCATATCGGTCGCCGGCAGGGTAAGCGCCGTGGGGCAGGTGCTTATGACGTTTACCCCCGCCTCGGCGAAGAAGCAGGAAACGGGATGGTGGGCAGCGACGGGTGTGTTGACGTCGGCAACTATGAGGTCTTCCTTGTCGAGTAACTCGCGGACGTTTGTGTAGGGGCGCGCGCCGAACGGCTTGGCAAATGAATCGGCGCGGTCGGCATTCATATCGCAGACGGCTACTACGTTGTAGATGTCCTGGAGCTTCTCCACGGCCTGCAGCCGAGCCGCTCCGCGGCGACCCGCGCCGACCAACGCGTAGTTCAGCCTTGTCATGGACGACTCCTGCTATTCTGCGACGCCCGCCAGTTCGAGTTCCCCGGCGAAGTGACAGCGGGCAAGGCGGCCCGGCTCGACCTCCGTTAGGGGAGGAGCCTGCGTGCGGCAGATGTCCTGGACGAATGGGCATCTGGGGTTGAAGTAGCACCCGCCGGGCGGGTTTGCCGGGTCGGCCACTTCACCTTCGAGGGCTTTGCCCCTATTCCGAACTTCGGGGTTCGGAAGGGGGACGGAGGATAGAAGCGCCTGGGTGTACGGGTGCATCGGTCGTGCGAAGATGCTGTCGGTTGAGGCCACCTCGACGAGTTGACCGACGTACATGACCGCCACTCGGTCGCTAACGTGCTGTACGACGCTGAGATCGTGGCTGATAAAGAGGTACGACAGGTTCAACTGATCCCGCAGTTCCTGCATGAGGTTGAGTATCTGCGCTTGGACGGAGACATCGAGTGCGGAGACCGGTTCGTCCGCAATCACCAGCCGGGGGTTCATAATGAGGGCGCGAGCGATGCCGATGCGCTGCCGTTGACCGCCGCTAAAGGCATGGGGGTATCGCCTGATGACCTCAGGAGGAAGCCCGACCCGGCGGACCATCTCGGCGACACGCTCCTCGCGTTCCCTTGCAGAGGCGAGCTTGTTCACTCGGAGGGGGTCTCCGACGATGTCGTAGATGGTCATGCGGGGGTTCAGGGATGAGAAGGGGTCTTGGAAGACGAGCTGCATCTGCTGACGCGCGATGCTCCAACCCGCTCTCGACGTATCCAGGAGACTGAGTTCCCCTTCGTCGCGAGTGGTGAACTTGACGCTCCCGCCCGTTGCTTCCACCGCGCCCATAAGGGCCCTGCCGACGGTCGTCTTGCCGCACCCGCTCTCTCCCACCAGTCCCAGGGTCTCCCCCTCGTATATCTCGAAGCTCACTTCGTCGACGGCGCGCACGTGGCCGCTCGTCCGCTGGAGGATTCCACTGCCGATTATCGGGAAGTAGACCTTCAGGTCCTCTACCTTGAGGATGGCGGATGATGTTGTGGGTTCTTCTTGCGTCATGCGGCGGCGGGTCCTGCTTTGCCCTCCGCTGAGTACAGCAAACAGCGGACAGTGTGACCTGGACTAATGGCGACATCGCCTGGAACGACGCTGTCGCAGACGCCAACCCGGGCGGAGGGACATCGTGGGTGGAACGAGCATCCCGGCGGGGTCAAGTACGCGGGAGGGACGGTGCCGGCTATGGCCGCCAGCTTCTCCGCCTGCCTGGTGCGGCCGAGTTTGGGGATCGATTTGAGAAGCTCTTGGGTGTAGGGGTGTTTTGGATCGCTGAACAGCGTCTTTATGTCGGTGCGTTCCACGATCTTGCCGAGGTACATGACGATGACCTCTTCGGCCATCTGAGCGACGACTCCGAGGTTGTGCGTGATGAGCATCATCGCCATGCCGTACTCTCCCTGGAGCTCGGCCATGAGCTCGAGGATCTGGGCTTGGGTGGTCACATCGAGCGCGGTGGTCGGCTCATCGGCGATGACAAGCTCAGGGTTGTTGACGAGCGCCATGGCGATCATGCAGCGCTGTCTCATGCCGCCGCTGAGACGGAACGGATAGTCGTCGATTCTGCGCTCAGGGTTGGGTATGCCCACCCTGCCGAGTATCTCGATGGTGCGGTTCCGAGCCTCGGCCTTCGATACGTCCTGGTGGTTGAGTATCCCCTCGATGATCTGCTGGCCGACGGTATAGACCAGGCTGAACGATGCCATCGGCTCTTGGAAGATCATAGTGATGCCGCCGCCACGCACCGCGCGGATATCCCGGCTGTCCGAGTCGAGCTTGGCGAGGTCGATGGGAGAACCGCCGTTGGCCGACTCGCTCGGGTGGTAGAGGATCTCCCCCGCGACGGTCCTGCCGGGCGGACGGACCAAGCGCATGATCGAGCGGGCGAGTACGCTCTTACCACAGCCGCTCTCGCCCACGACCCCGAGCACCTTGCCCCTCGGCACCTCGAAACTCACGTCGTCGACGGCTCGCACTATCCCTTCGTCGAGAAAGAAGTGGGTTTTCAAGCCGTGGATGTCGAGGAGGGCCGACCCGCTCTGGGAAGTCATGAGGTACCCAGCCGAGGAATTGCGCGCATTATATCGACCGAGGTGTGACAACACAACGGTTGCCGTTGACACCGAGCCGAGATACGGGTGGCGATACGCCTTAGCAGAGTTGTTCTAGGTGCATGAGGGCTTCTATCGACACTTCGCAAAAGGGACGAACACCTCGGGCAGTCCTCTTAACTACCCATCACATAAGATATACACTCAGTTGTTCAGAGGTTGCCTAGTGTCCCGAATTGTAAGTTCACCGCATAATTCAAGAGCGCCCTTCGACGGGCTCAGGGCGAACGGGATAATCACAATACGTTCGTGGTGAGCTTGTCGAACCACGAAGATCAGGTCTAGCGTATATCACATCAATATAAGGAACTTGCAATTCGGGACACTAGTGTCCTGTATCTATAGTTAGTCGCATAACATTGCGGTAACCCGTATCCTTCTGCCAACTCACCTAAGGAGGATGCACATGCGACGCCCTGGCCGACCGACTCCCCCGTTGACACTCTCCAATGAGGAAAGGGAGACGCTGGAAGCGTGGACGCGCCGACCGAAAACAGCGCAGGCGTTGGCCCTGCGGGCCCGAATTATACTGGGGTGCGCCGAGGGAAGGACAAACACCGCTGTGGCTGAAGAGATGAGGGTGTCGAAGCCTACGGTGGGGAAGTGGAGGTCTCGGTTCTTGGAGCGGCGAATGGATGGCCTGCTGGACGAGCCGAGACCCGGCACACCCCGCAGAACCTCCGATGCCGACGTCGAGAGAGTCGTAACTCTGACCCTGGAGACGACACCTGACGACGCTACCCACTGGAGCACGCGCTCGATGGCTAGGCGCTCCGGCCTGAGCCACAGCACTGTCAACCGCATATGGCGGGCCTTCGGGCTACAGCCCCATCGGACGGAAACCTTCAAGCTCTCGTCAGACCCGCTCTTCATCGAAAAAGTCCGTGATATTGTGGGCCTGTACCTCAACCCGCCCGATAGAGCGTTGGTATTGTGTGTGGACGAGAAGACCCAGATCCAGGCATTGGACCGCACCCGGCCTCTGTTGCCCATGAGGCCAGGCCAAGCGGAGAGGCGCACGCATGACTACGTTCGGCATGGCACCACGTCCCTGTTCGCCGCTCTCGAAACCAAGACCGGCACGGTCATCGGTCGGTGCCACAAACGCCACCGCTCCGTCGAGTTCCGCAAGTTCCTCGATACCATTGAGGCCTCGGTACCCCCCGAACTGGACGTGCATCTCATCGTAGACAACTACAGCACCCACAAGACTGCCCTCGTCCGACGATGGTTCGCCAAGAGGCCGCGCTTTCACGTGCACTTCACTCCCACCAGTGCCTCATGGCTCAACTTGGTGGAGCGGTGGTTCGCCCTGCTCAGCGAAAAGCAGTTGCGTCGCAGCGTCCACCGGAGCACCCTCGAGCTTGAATCGGCTATCTACCATTACCTTGAAGTCACCAACGAGAATCCCAAGCCTTTAGTCTGGACCAAGACTGCCGATCAGATACTCGCTAATGTAGCTCGCTTTTGCCAACGCACTTTAGATACAGGACACTAGCTACGTCGTTCTTAGGTCTACTTTCGCCGGAATCACTCATGCAGCCCTGCGGCATTCACAACAAGCAATGAAAATACGGGTCGACCGACCGGTAAGACTACTTCAATAACGTTGCATTTGCACTTTTCTTCGTACTATTGGCGATCTGATCTGGATTACGGAGGGATTTTCGAGAATGCCAACACTAGGGGGTATGGTCCCCGGCCTTACGTTTCTCTTGCATGATAGGACGATGGGTCGCCCAATTTAGCTCACGACTGACTCGCCATCGGGTGCGGCCACCACTGCCTGAGTCGGCTCCAGTGGCAACCTTACCGTCATCTCGGTGAACTCACCGGGCTGAGAGTTGACCTCGATTGACCCGCCGTGCTGACGAACAATGTCATTGGAAATGGCGAGGCCCAGTCCCGTTCCACGGTCGGTTGGCTTTGTCGTGAAGAAGGGGTTGAATATCCTGTCGGCAACGTCTGGAGGTATCCCGTCTCCGTTGTCCCGGATGCGGATTTCGATATTCTCCTCGCCGCGCTTGGTGAATAGCGACAGCGTTGGCATGTAGGAGCCAGCCGCTCCGGCCTCTTGGAGAGTGCGCCGTTTCTCGTCCGTCGCGTCACACGCGTTACCGACGATGTTCAAGAATACCCTTCCGATGTCCTGCGGTTTGACTACGATCTCGCCTACGTCCGGGCCCAGTTCCTGTTCGATGTGGAGCTGGAAGTTCGGATCGGTCGCCCGCGCGCTGTGGAAGGCGAGACGGGCATGCTCATCGAGCAGCGAGTTTATACCGGTAGGCCGCTCCTCACCCGTCTCACGACCCATCATCAGCATGTCCTGAACGATGCGGTTTGCGCGGTCGCCGTGCGATATGATCCGATCGAGGTTCCCGTTGAGGTCGTCGGATATCTCCTGGATGAGACCCCGATCGTCCTCGCTTATCTTGTCCGCGTTCTCCTCCAATACTTCCTTGAGCTCATCGAGCAGTTCGTTGGATGACTCGGAGAAATTCTTTACGAAGTTGAGCGGGTTTTTAATTTCGTGGGCGACACCGGCGGTCAGCTCACCGAGCGCCGCCAGCTTCTCCCGCATCACGATCTGCTCCTGTGCCTTCTGGAGGTCGGCAAGCACGCTCTCCAACTGGTCGTTCTTGCCCTGAAGCTCTTCCGCAAGCTGTTCCACCAGGTTCAAGCGCTGCACTTCGAGGGCATGAAGGCGGAAGACTTCGAGGGCGGCCGCCATGTCCGCGACCTCGTCGCGCCCGCCGAGATCGACCTGTGCTTCGAGATCGCCACGGGCCATCTGGAGCATCCAGGCCGACAACTGCTGTATGCGGCGGACGATTATTCGGCCGACGAAGAGCCATGAAATAAGAATGGCTCCAGCCACACCTACTGCGCTAATGGCCAGCAGGAGTGTCCGGCCAGTAAAGATCGCCTGCGTGGACGCGCGAGTGGCCTCGTCGGCGCTCGCACGCGCAGTGTCCACAAGCGAATTGACATCGCCGACCAAGTCAATGGCGATACCGCTGTTGAGCTCGAGAAGGTCTTGCTGATTCTGAATAAGCTCCAGTCTCTGTCTCAGCAGATCGAAGCCGTTATTATCCCCGGTGCCTAAATCCAACAGCCGACCGGTCAGTGGAGTAATGTCGTCGCGCAGCGGCGACTCTTCGAGGGCGGCAATGTTCCGCTCGATGCTGCCTTTTGCCGACTCGAAACGCTCTCGCAGGGGTTCCAGGAGCGGAGCTGATGAGATTGAGAACGCGCTCTCCAGCAGCTGATTTGCCGTATTGGCGTCCGTGCGAAGCCCCTCCAAGTTGCGATATCGGGCAAGCTCGTCCTCTGTAAAATGCTCCTCGCGAGAGACCGGCCGCGCGTCGAGGCTTTCGTATCCCGTCATCGTGTAGAAAAGCTGGTCGTCGACAGCCGGGACCATGATGTCGTTCATCTTCTCCCGAAGCGTCGCGAGCTCCGTCCGCAGGGCGTCCCTACGGACGTTAAGCTCGTAGAGCCGTGTCATGTCGTCTCTAATGGCATTGATGTTGACGATGAGCATGTCCACGCTGTCACGAATTCGCGCGGACCGTCCGCCTTCCGGGGCTTGTCCTTCGTCTCCACCTTGTGCCAACACGTCCCCAAGGATTAGGATTTCACTTGTCTGGGCGCTGTCGTCAGACGACTGGCCTCCCAACAGGACGGCAAGGTTCTCCTCGAGGTTTTCCCGGGCATCGTCCACACTGGCGGAGACTTGGGCCAAGTCGCCTGGGTTCGTGGCGGCCATAAGGCGTGGAGCGGCGTCCACCAGAGTACCGCTATGCTGCGCGACACCGAAGGCGGCCACCACCTCCGGGATGCTGCTTTCATTTACCTGGCTCTGTGCCTCACCCACGCTGTTGAAGGAGAACCAGCCGACGAGGCTGGCGCCCACGGTGAGGACAACGGCTCCCCCGATCCCAACGTAGAGTTGGGTCGCTATGCGGAATCGACTCTCGAACAGGCGTCGCAGTCTATCTTTCACGGCACTAGTCCCGGAGTGTCTTGACGGGCCGGTAGCTCCCGTCACTGCCTATTGTGGTAAGGAAAACGGTGTCCGAACCTTGGTTATCGTCTTCACCGTAGCGGAGTTCGAATCCGTCAATGTCAATGACATCAGCGCTTCGGAGACTGTTAAGGAAACAGGCCCTGTCGACATCTCGACCGCAGCCGTCGAGGGCGGCGATGGCAAGGCGGCCCGCCAGATAGCCTTCCAGGGAAACGAAGCCCGGAGTGGCCTCGGTATCGAAGTTGGCTAGAGCATTCAGATAAGAAGAGACGACCGGCACTGAATCGTCGGTAGGGAACGGCACTACCTGCGTCACGTAGACTCCTTCGCCGACAGGACCGAGCTCCCTTGCCAGTGCGTTGCTGCCGACGAAGGACACGGTCATGAAGATGGGGTCAAGCCCCGTGTGTCGCGCCCAAGCGATGAGCGCCGCCACCGGCTCGTAGGCGCCGATCATTATCACCGCCTCCGGTGCGCCCAGTTCCAGGTCGAGCAGGGCCGTTTTCACGGCCGTTGTGTTGCGAGGATACAGGCCGATGGATACCGGCTCCATCCCTCTGCTTCCGAGCGCTAGTTGGACTCCATTTCGGCCGGCGCGACCGTAGGAATCGTCCTGGTACATCACGGCGATGCGGTCTATGCCAAGATCGGTGGTCAGCCGGGCAACCATCTCTTCCGTCTCCTGGTAGTAGGACGCGCGCATGTTAATAATGTTGTCCCACTTCTCGTCATCTCGCAGGAATTCGGCGCCCGTGAACGGGGCGATGAAGGGAATTCCTGCGTCGGCGGCAACCGGCGTGGCTGAGCGAGACGTTGGGGTGCCGACCTCTCCTATCAGCGCGAAAACCTTGTCCTGTTCGATGAGACGTATGGTGTTCGTGACTGCGGCCTCCGGTTCGTAGGCGTCATCGAGCGAAGACAACTCCAAACGCCTGCCGTGGACCCCTCCGCGCCGGTTGACCTCATGGAACGCGGCTTGGATTCCGAGGCGCATATTCCTGCCGAGCTCTTGGGCCGGGCCGGTAAATGCCGCGGACTGCCCGAACAGGACGCGATCGGCGGCGACGCCGGGTTGCTGTCCAATGGGCGCTTCATCAGGGTCAGGAGTTGGGACCAACTCGACTTCGGCGGTGGGAGTCACTCTGTCCGCACCGTCGAAGATGGAGCAGCCAAGCGATCCCACACCTATGGCTAGGGTCACGGCTCCCGCGACCCCCAGCTTCGCAGACCTAGCCCAAAGCCAGCCGAACATGGGACTCATTCCACTCTGCGTAAGGTCAGCGCCAGGCAGTTCTTGCCGTCCTCGTGTCGATATGTCATCTCATCCATCAACTCGCGCACGAAGTAGATGCCAAGGCCGCCAATGGGACGGTCTTCGATCGACGAGGTCAGATCGGGCTCAGGCCCATCGTTCAATGGGTCGAACGGTCGCCCGTCATCTTCAATGCTGATCGTGAGCACTTCCGGCTCGGAATTCACGATAATCTCAATATCGGGAACTTTGTCGACCCGCCCATAGTGTGCAACGTTGAGTCCCAGCTCCTCGATAACGAGCTTCACCTTGAAGGTCACCGCGGGCGGCCAGTCCTCCCGTTCTCCAAAATCTTCTACTGCTCCAAGGATAGCCTCGATCTCATCCTCGGTAGCTTGTCTGTTTACAACCAGCTTTTCGCTCACGAACCATCCTCGCCGCGACGGAGTACCAGACAGGTGATGTCGTCGGACTGCGGCGTGTCTCCCACAAAGTTCCTAACGGCTTCGAACATAGCTTCCGCGACCTGCTGGGAATTCTCCGGGGGAGTTGCCGCAAATACCTCGTGCATCCGCTTTACCCCGAACTGCTCGCCATCGGCATTCATCGCCTCGGTGATGCCGTCCGTGTAGAGCAGAATTGTGTCACCCGGTTCGAGTTGCACGGTGTGGCTGGAATACTCGATATCCGGAGCGATCCCGAGAGCGACGCCGCCCGTGAGCGAGAGAAGCTCCGAGCTTCCGTCAGGCCGAACGAGCAACGGCGCGTCGTGCCCGCCGTTCGAGTAGGTGAGTCTGCCGGTCTCCGGATTGTAGATTGAATAGAGCACCGTGACGAACATCATCGTCTCGTTCTCTTCGTACAGAAGCTCATTGACCTCTCGCAGTGCCTCTCCTGGATCGAAGGTGCCGATCGCCGCGCCCTTTAGCAGAGTGCGGCTGGACATCATGAAGAGCGCTGCAGGCACACCCTTATCGGAAACGTCCGCTATGGCCAGTCCGACTTGGCCGCGGTCTAGGCGAATGACGTCGTAGAAGTCGCCCCCAACGTTTCGCGCAGGCTCCATATGGCCGAAGACCTGATAGCTGGAGCTTAGGGGGAACACCTTAGGCAGAATCGACTGCTGTGTGCTGCTCGCTACGTCGAGCTCGTTTTGCAGTGCGACCAGCTTGTCTCGCGACGCCAGCGCTTCTCGCCACTCTTCGAGGTGGCGCAGTGTCCGGTCTATCGTGACCTGCAGGTCCTCGAAGTCGAGCGGCTTGGTGACGAAATCGAAGGCTCCCCGGTTCATCGCCGTGCGGATGTTCTTCATGTCGCCGTACGCCGATATGATGATGGAGCGGATGTCCGGATCGACCTTCGGTATCTGTTCCAGAAGTGTGAGGCCGTCCATCTGCGGCATGTTGATGTCCGAGACGACCATATCGATATCTTGATGTATGTTCAGCATCTCGAGAGCTTCGACGCCGTTTCGAGCGAACTCGAAGCTGTAGGAGCCGGATCGGATCTTCCGTCTCATGCGCTGGAGTATCAGTGGCTCAAGGTCCGGCTCGTCGTCGACCACGAGAATCCGATACGGTCGTTTATTCACGTCTGTCCCTCGTGCCTAACGAATAAGGCGCAGCTACATAGACTTGCTACTATGTACCCCTTGCGGCGGAGTTCTCCGTTTGGGAAGCAATCAAAGCGTCGCGCGCCAGAAGCGCTACTCGCCACTCCCTTAGTTGAATCACCGTCCGCTCGATTGTCTCCTCGAAGTCGTCAAAGTCGACTGGCTTGGTGATGAAATCCACCGCACCCCTCCTCATCGCGGTGCGGATGTTCTTCATGTCGCCATAAGCAGATACGATGATGGCCCGAATGTTGGGATCGACTTTCCGTATCTGATCGAGAAGTGTGAGACCGTCCATCTCCGGCATGTTGATATCCGATATTACGATATCGATGTCCTGATTTTCCTTCAACAGTTCAAGCGCCTCAACCCCGTTTCGAGCGAAGTGAAAGCTATACATTCCCGATCTGATCTTGTGCCGCATACGACGTAGCACCAAAGGTTCGAGGTCCGGTTCGTCGTCGACGATGAGAATCTGGTGCGGTTCTTCCATTACTCCTGTCCCCTTGCTTCACGTCAAGGTCTGCCATTAACCGCATTGACGCGGTGTCCCCGACGAATACGAAAGGTAAAGGCTGCGTTCAGCCGTTGAGAGCGGCGATCGCTTCGTCCTTTGAGGAGTGGACCGGGATGATCTGGTTAAAACCGCTAATCTCGAAGACCTCACGGACGGAGTCCGTCAGGGAGCAGACCGCAAGCGCGGCGTCCTGTCTTCGGAGCGACCTGGCGGTCATGAGGATGGCCCGTAGACCCGCGCTGCTGATGTAGGTGAGGTCCGCTAGGTCCAATATTACGGCACGGTCAGTCTCTTCGATTGCGGTTTCCAGCGCGCTTTGGAATTCGCGGGCGTTGGTGCCGTCAATACGTTCACCGGCCCCCACGACTACCGTGCCGCCATCACGTACAACGTTTAGTTCCATACGAACGGTCTCCTTGTCTAGTCGTCACTCATCAAGAACGGCCTGAAGCATGGCTCGGTTAGGTGTATGGGCCCGCGTCCAATCCTCAACCGCGCCCATTCTAACACGAAACACAGGTCAAACAACCGTCCGTTTTTCCAATAATTCGAATGACTCTTCGTGTGTCATTCGCTATCCGTCTGGAGCCTGAGGAGAAGGTCGTGATCGACGCGCAACTCCGGCCCCGTCGGCTGCCGTCCACGACTACGGACTATCGCCCGCCCCTCCGTCCGCTTCTTCCTAAGCGGGCACGCGATAGTCCGAGTCGTTTCGGTCTAGCCTACCAGCGGGAACCCCCGCCGTATCCACCACCACCACCACCACCACCACCACCACCACCACGACCGCCGCCACCACCGCCACCGCCGCCACCGCCGCGACCGCCCTCGCGTGGCCTGGACTCGTTGACCGTCAACATTCGGCCACTGAGCTCGGTCCCATTCAGGGCTGCGATCGCAGCCTCGGCCTCGTCCTGGTTCGGCATCTCGACGAAGCCGAAACCGCGAGAACGGCCCGAGTACCGGTCGGTTATGACCCTGGCGGACTGCACCTCGCCGTGATTGGCGAAGGCGGTCTCCAAGGTCTCATCCGTTTCATCGAAGGAAAGGTTGCCTACATAAATGTTCATGCGACACTCCTGTGTACTGAAATCTCCTCATCGTAGCAAGCGTCACATTCGGTCCTGAGGCTATGTAGCTTGGGGAATAACGCGGAAGCGGAACGAGGTTGCGTCTGATTACGGAGTCGCAATGCATTATACCACAAGAAGGCAACTCCTCATACTAGCCCGTAACTGTTCAGTCTCCGTGAGTTGAATTGCGAAGACTCCCCTCTCTGTGTCTCTCCCCCAGCGGGCTGACAGGGGTAGGCAAAACGGAATTACAGGTATGATCAGGCTCCCGACTCCCTGTCATTCCGAGCGCAGCGAGCAACTGTCTTGAAAGTCAAGAGGGATGGCCGACGAGTGCCGAGGCCCTGGCGCGCTCAGCGCGCCAGGGTGAGCGATGCTTGAGCATGGAGTTGAGTATGACGAGCAACTTGCGCATGCAGGCTGTGAGAGCCAGCTTCTTGGGCTTACCAGCGGCCAGCAGCCGCTGGTAGAAGTCCCTGATCACCGGGTTGAAGCGGCTGGCTACCAACGCTCCCATGTACAGGGCAGCGCGGACCCGGGCGCGACCGCCCCAGACGGTCCGTTTGCCCCGCAGAGTGCCACTGTCCCGGTTGAAGGGAGCCACGCCCACCAGCGCGGCGACCTGTCGGCGGTCCAGCGTGCCCAGCTCCGGCAGGTAGGCTAGGAGGGTGAGGGAGACCTGCCCCCCCACGCCGGGAACGGTGCGCAACAGGTCGTCCTTCTCCCGCCATACGGGACTGTTACGGAGAGTCTGCCTCAGGCCTTCGTCAAGGTCGTCCAACTCCTGCTCCAACCAGGCGATGTGGGCCTTGATGCGGGGCTGGACGGCGCTGATGGCGGTGCCGAGGCGGTTCTTCTCAGAGACCAGCATGGTCACCACTTGGTGCCTACGAGCAACCAACGAGCTGAGGACCTGGGTCTCGGTGTCCTTCAGAGGGCGCACAGGGGGACGAACAGCGGCGGCGAAGTGGGCGAGGACCGCCGCGTCCAGAGCGTCAGTCTTTGCCAAAGTCCCGGTTGCTTTGGCAAAGTCACGAACCTGGCGTGGGTTGACGACGACTATGGGCAGCGTCGCAGCTGCCAGAGCCGCCACCAACGGCAGTTCCAGGCCGCCAGTAGCTTCCAACACTATCTTGGCCGGTCCAATGGTCTTCAGTTGGGAGACCAGTTCCGGGATCCCGGGTTCGTCGTAGGAGACGACCCACCTCTCGCCTGTAGGGTGGAGAGCGACATCCACCTGGGCTTTTGCCACATCAATGCCTACGTATGTCGGTTCCTGTTCCATTTTTTCTACCTCCTGTTATGAAGTGCTGGCCCGTCCTTGCATGATGCGGGCTCGGTTGGCCCAGGCAACTGTTCGGGCTCTACTCCTGGGGGATGCGGCGACCCTGGCTCGCTGACGGTCTTCGATGACCTAGGAATCAACGGTCTGCCGTACCCTATTCACCCCTACCGAAGTCATTGTCCCATGACAAAACCAAGATACAAGGAATCTAAAATCCATCGCCACAAGAGCGGTAAGCTGGGGCCTCGTTTATCTCATGACCAAGAGTGGAAAACAGCGTAAGAACTTTCCATGTCGGCATTACCTTCGGACAGACACTTTAGATTCTTCGACTCCGCTCCGCTCAGAATCACTATGGCCTTGTCAGGCCACATAAGGGGATGAAAATTGGGATGCGTCGTCATGGTAGGCAGGGTGCCGGGGACTGGATTCCGGCCTCCGCCGGAATGACGGAATGGGAGTGGTTGCCGTCTATTTTCATAGCAATTAGCCATACCGGTTGCCACCGGCACCATGGAAGATGAAGATGCGCGTTTTAGTCTACGAAGTCGCTCCGGGGCTTATTTTCAGAGGAAGGTATTAACAACGCCTAATCGGGAGCGGTTTTGTACCGGCCGATGAGGCCAAATTCCTCTCGTTCGACTGGTACCCTGGCCAAGGAGACCGATTCCGGCAGCACGATGCCTCCGGAGAAGACCAGCTTCATTGCGTCCTCGACGGTAATGTCGGTCTCGATGACGTCGTCTTCGAGGACGAGGGCCATGTTGCCGGACGTGGGATTGGGAACGGTGGGGATGTAGACGACGACGATGGACTCGTCCGTATTGGTTGAGTAAGCGCGTCCGGTCACAAACCCCATCGCTACCATGCCTTCACGCGGCCACTCCACGAAGACGACGCGGGTAAATTGGTACTGTGAGGTCAGGGACGCCATCGCCTGGTTGGTCACTCCGAGAATCGTCTTGACCACGGGGATGTGGTTGAGCACCGTGTCCTTGAAGTCCATCACTATCCGGCCGATCCTCGTGGCGATGATGAGTCCGACCAGGTAGAACAGGATGACCGCGACGATCATCCCAAATCCCCAAAAGTCCCAGGGCTTGCCCTCCACGAACGGGAGCCCGCGAACGGCGTTGTCGGCGTATCCGATGATGACCACCAGGACAATCACGGTTACGATAAGTGGCACTAACTCGAAGAGACCCGCCAGCGTCTTGCCCTGGATGTGGCCTTCGAACCTCTTCCATATGCCTGGATCGCACTCCTGTTCTTCCTCCGTATCCGGCTGTCCGTTTCCGAGAATGCCCAATGCCCTCACTCCTTCCACGCACAGGATGGTCGGAATCGTCAACGATGCCCAAAGCGCAAGGTGAATAGACACGCAAGGTGTCAGCCAAGACGGGAAACCGACTATTGACTCCCAAGCTCTGCACCGCTTGGGGGCAGTATAGCAAGGCACTCTTTGACACTTGATCCCATTTAGGGGTCAAGTTTTTTGCTGAATTGTTGGATGGGTCGTTGTGTGAGAGAACCTAAGCCCAAGCTGCCATTTCGGCGTGGAGTTCCGGGGACAGATCCAAGTCCATCGCCTCGATGGCGTTGTCGACGTGGTCGGTCCTGCGAGCTCCGACAAGAACGGAAGTGAGACTCTTGTTTGCCATCACCCACGACATTGCCAGCTTCACCATAGGCAGGCCCAATTCATCCGATTTGGCGCGCAGCTCTTCGACGAGCTTAAAGTTGCGGTCCTCGAAATAGATGTCGGCATGGCCCGGGATGACGTCGAACCGCGTGCCTTTGGGGAACATTGAGCGGTCGGGCGTGTATTTGCCAGCGAGGAAGCCCGCGGCGAGCGGGCTGTACGGGGTGATGCCGACGCCCTCCTTTACACAGAGGGGGAAGAACTCGGCCTCGGCCTCGACGCGGTCGAGGTGGGAAGGGTTGTTCGAGCGAGCGAGGCTGTAGGGGGGCTGGGTGATTTGAAAGCGGGCCCAGCCGTTCTTGTCGCTGATGTCGAGGGCCTCTTGAAGCTGTCCGGCGCGGAAGTTGCTGCACCCGACCACGTCAATCTGCCCGGCCTCGACTCCCTCATTCATCGTCCCCAGATACTCCTCCATCGGCGCGTCCTGGAAAGCGGAGTGGGCTTTGTACATCTCAACGTTGTCCACCTGCAGCCTGTCGAGGCTTTGGGCAAGGGCCCGCTTGACGTTCTCGGCCGTCCCGCCCGAGCTGACCTTGGTGCATATCTTCACCTCGTCTCGCACGCCTCGCGACTTCATCCAGTCGCCGATCACAGTCTCCGACGGGACCTCCCCCGATGAGTAGCCCTCGGCGGTGTCGAAGAAGTCGATGCCGTTCTCCAAGGCGTGGTCCATGATCTCGTAAGCCGTGTCGGTGTCGATCTCTCGCCCGAACGTTACGCATCCGAGTCCGATGGCGCTGACGGTCATACCTGAGTTGCCCAAGGGTCGCTGTTCGATCATTACGTGTCTCCTTATTGCTTTGGCGAGGGTATTCTACCACGCTCGACGCCGACCGAGTTAAGCCGATTTTGGCGATATGAGCGCCCATGAGACGAGCACTTGAGCGGGCCGCCAGAAGGCACTAAATGAACCTGTCGAGGCCTAGCAGTATCCTTGACACTGCTATAGTGATGTGATAGTTTTCAGCGAGCCGAATTCAAGGGCCTTTCGGCGCTTGCGCGGCGGCTATCGGAGAAAGGTGCAGATGGACCCAGCAACGCTTTCCAATGCCGAATGGACCGGCATTGCCAATATGTTGACAAATCTCTGGGCCATGCTTCTTCTTATCATCTTCATCGGTTCCGTGTACCTTGTTACTCACGTCGGCATTCCCTCGCTCGTGGCATCCCATCACCTGCCGCGATCCGCGCAGCGACTGCGCATTCCACTGTACGTAATCCTGTTCATCGGTGTGGCGCTCTATGCGTACTTCGTTGGAGTTGCCATCAGCGAGTCGAGCGTGCTGGGAGATATCTACGACACGTATTGGATCAAGGGCGGCTCGATCGACCTTCTCGGTCACGGCGGCAACCCTCCGTCCGTGCACTAGTAAGGTAGACGCACTTGCTGCCAGGCGATTTTCAAGCACCAAGAAGGCCGACGGGGCGTCGGCTCATCCTGTTCGGCGCGCTTGGCCTCGGCGGTGTCATCGGGCTCGTCGTAACCGTCGCTGTCGCGACGTTCGTCATCTCGGCATGGCTCGGACTGCCGCTTGATGCCTTTGGCGTGAACGACGGACCCGACCAGCCGATAGCGTTCCCCCACCCGACGCACGTGGAGGATCTCGGCCTCGACTGTACCTTCTGTCACCGGAACGTGACCGAGGGCGCCGCGGCTACGATCCCGGCGGTCGGTCTCTGTATGAGCTGTCACCTGACAGTGGGCGACGACAAGCCGGAAGTCGAGAAGCTGCGGAATTTCCATACGAGCGGGATTCCGGTCGACTGGGTCCGTGTGCATCGCGTGCCCGATCACGTAAACTTCGTGCACGAGCCGCATATCCGACACTTCTCGGAGCAGTACGGAGGCGCGTCGGGCACGTGCCAACTGTGTCACGGAGACGTGGGGAGCATGGTCAAGGTCCGGCAGGTGCGCTCACTGAAGATGGGCGACTGCGTGGACTGCCACCGCGACAATGAAGCGCCAACCGACTGCACTACGTGCCATTACTAAAGGAGATATCCCTCCGCTAAACGAGAGGGAAGAGAAATAGAGGGAATGTCCCTAACTCGAAGACAATTCTTGACGCTGATGGGCGGTTCGGCCACCGCGGTGGTGGCCGCCGCGTGCGGCGTTCCTGAGAAAGAACTGCTCGTCCAGTCGTCTATCGAGATGCCCGAGGACATGGTCACGGGCCTCGACAACTGGTACGCGACGATTGACCGTCAGAACCGCTCGCCACTCGGAGTGGTCGTGAGGGTCATGGAGGGCCGCGCGAAGAAGGTCGAGGGCAACGTCGACTATCCGGTCAACCGCGGCAAGCACAACGCCGTCGCCGAGGCCGGTTTGCAAGGGCTGTACCACCCCGACCGCATCGGCTCGCCTCTGATACGGACGGGACAGCGCGGCGAGGGCAAGTGGGAGCAGCTTAGCTGGACGGACGCCGTCTCCCGCGTTGCAGAGCGACTGGGAGCCGCCAGCGGCGAGGAGACCGTCCTCATTACCGACCCGGTCGGAGCTCACACGGGGCTGGTTGTCAACCGGTTCGCAGAGGCGCTCGGCGCGAAGCATATGAGCTATGAGCCTCTTGAGCGCACAGTCCTGAAGGCCTCGATGAAGCAGGTATTCGACCAGGACGCGATGCCCGATTTCGATATCGAGAATGCGGCGTACATCCTGTCATTCGGCGCGGACTTCCTGAACACGTGGGAGTCTCCCGTCCGGTACGCCCTCGGCTACGGCCACTTCCGGCAAGGCGAGAACAGGAAGCGCGGCAAGCTCGTCCACTTCGATTCCCGCTTCTCGATGACAGGAGCGAACGCCGACGAGTGGGTGTACGTCAAGCCCGGATACGAGGGCGAGGTGGCGCTGGCCATCGCGAACGTTATGATCTCCGCCGGTCTGCCGGACTCGTTAATTATTCAGGTGCTCACGCGAGACGGTTCCAATCGTCTGGAGCGCTTCACTCCGGAGGCGGTCGGAAGCCGGGCGGAAGTCTCGCCGGAGAAGATCATCAGGATAGCGAGAGAATTTCTCGATCACCCGCCTGGGCTCGCCATAGGCGGGGGCTCGGCCGGGGCGCACTCCAACGGCCTGTTCAACCTGAACGCGATTTACGCCCTGAATTATCTGTCGGATAGTGTGGGCAAAGAAGGAGGCCTCATCTACAATCCGGCTCCGCCCATCAGACACTTTCCGCTCGCCCGTGACCCGACCCCATTTTCCGATTTCTGGGACCTGGCGGGACGGATGTCGGGAAGGCAGGTCAAGGCCCTTCTGGTCCGCAATGCAGACCCGTTCTACGGCCTTCCGGAGAATACGGGAATCGCGCGTGCCAGTTTCAACGTGCCGCTCATCGTCAGCTTCTCGAACCGATTCGACGACACGACGATGATGGCGGATATCATCCTGCCGGAGAACCACTATCTGGAGGACTGGGGGACAGATATCCCCGATCCGGGCCCCGGCTACCAGACGATAGGCTTCCAGCAGCCGGTCGTCCGTCCCTTCTTCGAGTCCAGAGGGCCTCATCTTGGGACGAAGAACTTCGGCGACGTGCTGATGACGCTGGCCCAGGTGCTTGAGAAGGACCTCGACCTAGATGCCGACAACTTCAAGGAGCTGATCGAGAACGACGCAGTCACGCTGCGCAAGTTGGACCGGGGTTCCGTTCGCGCGGCGAATGACAAGCTGTTTTGGAACACCGTGTTGCAACGGGGTGGATGGTGGGACACCTCCCCGGCGCATAGAAGTCAGTACTGGGGTAGTTCCTATACGTTCCCGACGGCTGCCCAATCACCGTCGACAGGCGGAAGTGGAGATTTCCACCTCGTTCCGTTCGAGACTACGGGATTGACGGACGGCAGGGGCGCCGACCTCCCGTGGTTGCAGGCCACGCCCGACCCGATCACGACGGCCACGTGGCAGACGTGGGTCGAGATCAACTTGAAGAAGGCCGAGGAGATGGGAATCAAGGAAGGCGACGTGGTCAAAGTGACCTCGGAGCAAGGCTCGATTGAGGCGCTCGCTTACCCGCATCCCGGCATCTCGCCCGACGTTGTCGCGATACCGGTCGGACAGGGCCACAAGGGCGGCGGACGCTACTCCAAGGATCGTGGGGCGAACGTCCTGTCGATACTCTCGCCGGTTACGGAGAGCGAGACAGGGGCGCTGGCGTGGGCGGCGACACGTGTGAACGTGCGGCGCACGGGCGAGTGGATTCGCCTTCCGAAGTTCGAGAACACCGCGCCCGATCTCGCCGAAGACGGACATCGCAGAATTATCCCGCTGACATCAGGGTAAGGGGAAACGGAGCCGGAGTAATATGGCAACCACGAATACGCAATGGGGCATGGTAATAGATGTCGACAAGTGCATCGGCTGTCAGGGATGCGTTGTCGCGTGCCAGTCCGAGAACAATATCCCCATCAATACCGAGGACCTCTTCAACCAGCGCCGCGCGATCGAGTGGATTCGCGTCGAGCGCTACTGGGAGGGCGAGTTCCCGGACGTGAAGGCACGGTTCATTCCGATCCTGTGCCAGCACTGCAACGACGCGCCGTGCGAGCCGGTCTGCCCCGTGTTCGCGACGTATCACAACAACGAGGGTATGAACGTCCAGGTGTACAACCGCTGCATCGGTACGCGGTTCTGCGCCAACAACTGCCCGTACCACGTCCGGTTCTTCAACTTCTGGGAGCCGGAGTGGCCGGAGACCCTCACGAACCAACTCAACCCGGACGTGACGGTCCGTAGTCGCGGGATCATGGAGAAGTGTACGTTCTGCATCCAGCGCATTCGCCGCACGAGTCGAGAGGCCGCGCGAGACGGGGAGGAGTTGTCGGACGACTCTCGTGCACTGAATCCGGCGTGCGTGAACGCCTGCCCGACGGAGACCCTGGTCTTCGGCGACCTGAACGACCCCAACAGCAAGGTCGCGAAGCTGGCGGAGGAGGAGATGGGCGATCACGGGCGCGGCTACCACCTGATGCCGCAGTACGGCACGTCGCCAAACGTGATCTATCTGAAGAAGGTGGATGAGTCCGCCAAGGAGTCCAACGGCTCCCATGCATAACGGAGCATCACATAACGGTCACGGCGCGCTGACGACGCCCAAGGCCGTCGAGGACGACCTCCTCGACAATGGCACACTGCGCGGTTCCAGGTTCCGGACAGCGGCGATAGTCTTCGCCGTCCTGTCGGTGCTCGGGGTCGTCGGGTTCGTGATCCGCTTGACCGACGGCTTTGGCAACACGCCCGTCTGGGGGTACCATGCCGCACTGTTCGCGTTCATCCTGACGGCTGCACAGGGCGCGCCGATGGTGGCCATCGCGCCGAGGATCGCCAACGCGCACTGGCGTCGGTCGATCTCGCGCGTCGCGGAGCTGTTCAGCCTCGTGGGGATCGTGAGCTTCGTCATCTACATCCCGGTAGCTTGGGCGCTGCCCAGCATGGAGGACGGCAGGCGGACGCTGTGGTTCTACGGCGAGCTGAATATGCCCGCCCACATGCCAGAGATCACGACGACGCTCGTGCTCCTGGCGCTGACGGTCAACGGGCTCTGGCTGCTGTGGGTATCGGCGATGCCCGACTTCGCGATGCTGCGCGATCGTTCGACCGGAACGAAGAAGCTCTGGTACGGTCGCCTGGCGCGCGGCTGGGTCGGCACGTCCGGGCAGTGGAACTGGCAGAAGCACCGGCTGGGCATCCTTGGGGCATTCTACTTCATGATGCTGGTGACGGCTCACTTCGTGTTCAGCTTGGACTTTGGCATGGCACTCGTACCCGGCTGGATAGACGCTCTGTACCCGGCGACGCACGCCCACAACTCGCTGCAGGCGGGCGTGGCGATCACGCTGATAGCGATGTTCGTCATGTACCGGTTCGGCGGATACAAGGACTACATCAATCTCGACCAGTTCTGGGGACTGGGCAAGCTCCTGTTCGCCCTGTCGCTCCTGTGGTTCTGGTTTTGGTTCTCAAGCTTCATCATTTTCTGGTTCGGCGCGAAGCCGGCCGAAGAGGCGGTGCTCGACCTTCTGTTCGTCGGGCCTTACCTGCCGATATTCTTCATCGTATTCATGTTCGCGTTCTTCGTTCCCCTGTGGTCGATGATCTGGAACCCTCTGCGGAAGAGCGTATGGGGGCCGGTCGTCATCGCGAGCGGCGTGTTGATCGCGACGTTATTCGACCGGATTCGCGTCTACGTCGCGGCGTTCTCGGTCTCGGAATCGGCTGGCGAGCACCAACTGGTGGAGATACCCGACGCCGTCCTGCCGGGGTTGCCGGACGTGCTGATCTGGGTGGGCGGCATCTCCGCCTGCATTCTCATCTACATGCTGGGGACGCGAATCATCCCGCCGATCAACATCTGGGAGCAGAAGGAAGTATTGCTGTACCGCATCCACAAGCCGTTCCACCGGACCGAGGTGCAGGTGCTGGGCAAGCCGGAATAGGACCGCCGCACGCAAAGCCATGCAAGAACACGTTCAGCTAACACAAAAACAGATCAATGAGGACCTCCTCAGCTCGGTGCTCCATACGCCGAGATGGTGGTGGCCGGCGGTGATTGTCACCGGCATCATCTTCCTCACAGGCATGGGCGCATTCGGCTACATGCTCAACCAGGGGGTCGGCGTAACCGGCCTCAACCGCCCCGTGTTCTGGGGCGCGTACATGGTGAACTTCGTGTTCTTCATCGGCATCAGCCACGCCGGGATCATGATCTCGGCCATCCTGCGGCTCACGCAGGCCGAGTGGCGGCGTCCGGTCACGCGGGCGGCAGAGGTACTGACGGTCTTCTCGCTCATGTCGGCCCTGATGGCAGCGCCTCTGGTGCACGTCGGACGTCCGTGGCGCGCCGACCTGTGGGTGTTCCCGTACGACTTCGCCCGCGGCGTCTGGATCAACATCCGGTCGCCGTTCATCTGGGACCCGAGTGCCGTGATGACATACCTGACGGCGAGCTCCCTTTTCGTCTTCATCGCGCTGATCCCCGATATGGCAGTCATACGCGACCGGGCCACCGGGCTAACTCGGAAGCTCTACGCGGTCCTGTCGATGGGCTGGAGGGGCACGCCGCGCCAGTGGAAGCTCCAGGCCGTCGCCGGAATTCTGCTGTCGGCCCTCGTGCTGCCGGTCTTCGTCTCGGTGCACAGCATCGTGTCTTGGGACTTCGCGGTGCAGATCGGGCCGGAAGCGTGGCACTCGACCATCTTCGCTCCGTACTTCATTATCGGCGCGATTCACTCCGGCGTCTCGGCGGTGGCGACCCTGATGGTCATCATGGTCTGGGTATGGGGATGGGACAAGTACCTCAAGCCCGATCACCTCGACGCCATTGGACGGCTGCTCATCATCGTGGCGACGACGTGGTTCTTCTTCTTTTTCCTGGAGTGGGTCTTCGCGCTCTACACGCTGGAGGACGCGGAGCTTGCGATGCGGGACCTGCAGGTGTTCCAGTGGCCGTGGAGCGGGCTTTTCGTCCTGTTCCTCGTGACGGCCTACCTGATACCGGTGCCCATGTGGCTGTTCAAGAACGTTCGGAGAAGCTATTTCTGGATGTTCTTCACGACGATCCTGGTCAACATCGGGATGTGGCTCGAACGGTTCCTCATCATCGTGCCCGGAACGATGCGGCGGAGCGAGTTCATCTTCGACTGGGGCAGCTACCATCCGAGCATCATAGAAATCTTGATGGTGATAATGACGTTCGCCTGGGTGGTCCTGGGCATGTTGGTATTCACGAAGCTGTTCCCGCTCATCCCGATCTTCGACGTCAAGGAGGGGATGGTGGGACGCGATGAGATACGAATCGGCAGGCGGATAGTTCCCGCCTCGATAAGAGAGTAACGCGAGGTGATGCTGTGGCACTGAGAAGCGTCATAGGTCTGTACACGGACGAGGACACGGCGGCGAACGCGCTCGACGCGGTCGCGGTCGCCGGCTACGACCAGGGCGAGTACGAGATACTCACGGGAACGCCCTACCCGGAGGGCACGTTCGGCGAAGAGGAGCCGGTGCACAAGCTCTACCGGTTCCCGCTTATCGGCGCGGCCTGCGGGTTCACGGTCGGTCTGCTGCTCACCACTGCCACTCAACTGGCCTTCCCCTTGGTTACGGGAGGCAAGCCGCTGCTCTCGATCCCGCCGATGGCGATCATCATGTACGAAGGGACGATGCTTGGCGCGATCCTCTTTACGGTCGTCGGCATCATCTTCGAGTCGCGACTGCCGCGCATTTTCATGGGGGCCTACGACACCCGCATCACTGAGGGCTACATCGGCATAACGATTACGGCGGACGAGTCCAAGATGGAACATGCCGAGGAGACGCTGAAGAAAGCCGGGGCCGAGGAAGTCAAGCGCGGCTGGGAGCAGACCGATTTCTAACCAATCTGAATACGGGACGATAAGATAGAGTCAAGATAGATGCCTCGAAAATCGCTCCATATTGCAGCAGTTGCCCTCGCGGTGGTCATGTCGCTGCTCGCCGCGGCGTGCTACAACGCCAAGACGGGCGATACCGAGGTGCACGGCATCGCCAGGTTCAAGCTGCCCGTGGTCCCGGAGACCGGATCGCACAGAGTGATGGTCTTTTCCGAGATGCACTACCAGCCCAAGTTCGAGTCGCAGGAAGTGCCGCGACTGCTTCCTGCGCCGGGCTCAGTTCCCGTTACCGGGCGAGAGCCCCAATACGACTCGCTCGAAGAGTACAAGGCGGCTAACGCGCCCGAGCAAATCGCTCAAGGGTACGACCGGGCGCATGCGGCGGAGGTGTATAGCGTCAACTGCCAGGTCTGTCACGGGGTGAGTCTGGCCGGTGACGGCCTCGTCGTGCCATACATGACCCGGGGCGTGAAACCGGCGAACCTCAACCTCGACATAACTCAGAATTCGACCGACGGGGAGATCTTCGCCTTCATAAGCGAGGGAGGCCGCCAAGGGTACGCCCTCATCGAGGCCGGGCAACCGTCGAACTCCCCGATGCCCCAGTTCAAGTACCTCCTGTCCGAAGAAGAGCGTTGGGCCTTGGTCAAGTACCTTCGCGGGCAGTAGGCAGGGTCGACCACCCCTCTCGCATTACGAAGGCCTTCGATCCTGCGTTCCCTCCAACTTTTCGTGTTATTCCGAGCACAGCGAGGAATGTCAGGTGTTCTGCCGCTGTCATTGGGGCCGTTCCTGCTAGGGAACTCAGTACGGAGGCAAGGATCATAGATTCCTCACTCCGCTCCGCTACGTTCGGAATGACAGATGCTGGAGTTCATGAGGGTCTCCTAGAACAGCGTGTACACGAACGGCCCCGCGCCCGTTGATCCTCCCACCACGATCACGATGCCGAAGGCCAGCAGGACGGCTACCATGGGGATCAGCCACCAGAGCTTGCGCTTCCAGAGGAAGACGATCAACTCCCCCGCGATCCCCAGCTTTGCGACAGTCTCCCTGACGACCTTCATTGTAAATTCGCGCCTACCTATTCCTTCTCGATGAGGAAGTCGCCCGCCACGAGCGCGTCGATGCCGCTCTTGTGGAAGGTGTCGAGCGCGTCCTCCGGTGAGGCGACGATGGGATCGCCGCGAACGTTGAACGACGTGTTCAGCAAGACCGGCTCTCCAGTGGCCTCACCGAACCTTCGTATAAGCTCATGGTATCGAGGGTTGGTCTCCTTGTATACCGTCTGCGGTCGTGCCGTGCCCATGTGATCGACGGCAGGGATGGCGTCGCGCTGGGAGTCCTCGATTGGCGCGACGACGAGCATGAACCGCTCCGGCATCCCACCGGCCCGGTTCGGCAGCCGGAAGTAGTCAGACGCGGTGTCTGCGAGGACAGAGGGCGCGAACGGGCGGAACGGTTCGCGGAACTTGACCTTGCCGTTCACGATGTCCTTCATCTCCGCGCGTCGCGGGTCGGCCAGGATGCTCCGATTCCCGAGGGCGCGCGGCCCCCACTCGAAACGCCCCTGAAACCATCCGACGACGTCTCCGTCGACAATGCGGTCGACGGTCGCGTCGATAAGCTCGCCGTCTTCCTCAAACTGCGTCCATTTGTACCCTGACATCTCAACTGCGCTCCGTATGGCGTCGTGGCTGTACTCCTTACCCCAGTAGGCATGGTCCATGACGAATCGCTCGCTGTTGCCGAGCGCGCAGTGCCAGGCGTAGAGGGCCGCGCCGAGTGAGCCGCCCCCGTCTCCGGCGGACGGTTGGACGTAGACCTCATCGAACGGCGTCTCGTTCAGGATGCGGCCGTTAGCCACCGCGTTCAGGGCGACCCCTCCGGCCATGCACAGCTTGGTCAGACCGGTCTCTCTGTGGGCTTCGATTGCCAGCTTCAGCACGAGTTCCTCGGTCACATGTTGGATGCTCGCGGCGACGTCGGCGTAGTGCCGGTTGTATTTCAGCAGGTCTAGGTGGTCGCTTGGCCTGTCCCCGTAGTACGATGGCCAGCCGGTATCCTCGGTGAAGAAGGGAACGTTCGGATCGCGCGGCTTGCCGAACAGTTCCTCGAATTTCGACGTGAACGATCGATGCGTGCTGTGGTGGAACGAGAAGTAGCGGTGGTCGGTCCAAACCGAGCCGTCCTCGTGCTGATTCACGACCTCCCATATGCGGTCGGCGTATCGGGGAGTCCCGTAGGGGGCCATGCCCATGACCTTGTACTCCCCCTCGTTGACCTCGAAGCCGAGGAATGCCGTGAACGCGCTGTAGAGGAGCCCCAGGGAATGGGGGAAGCGCATCTCCCGATTGACGGTCAGCGAGTGCCCATCACCGGCGCCGATCGTCGCGGTGGCCCACTCGCCCACGCCGTCGCAGGTAAGTACGGCGGCTTTGTCGAAAGGAGAGCAGAAGTATGCGCTTGCGGCGTGGGACACATGATGGTCGGAAAACAAGATGCGGTTCTTGTCGATGCCCAGCGCGCTCTCGATGCGGCTCCTTATCCACAGCTTGTCGAAGAGCCATGACCTCATGCCGTGTACGAACTGCATGTAGGTCTTTGGGAAGCCGGACACCGCCGTCATTAGCAGCCGCTCGAACTTCACGAACGGCTTTTCGAAGAACACCACGTAATCAAGCTCCGGGCCCTCAACCCCGCCCTGTTCGAGGCAGAAGCGGATGGCGTGCGTCGGGAAGCTAGGGTCGTGCTTGACACGGGTAAACCGCTCTTCCTCGGCGGCCGCGATGAGCTTGCCGTCCTCCAGCAGGCACGCCGCCGCGTCGTGGAAGTAGCAGGAGATGCCGAGGACTCGCATGGGTGCGCCCCTTCACCACTGCCGCAGCATGTATTCCATCGCGCCTTCGCGGGTCTCGCGCTCTCGCCATCGGGTGCCCGTTGAACGGCGCAGCCGGAGTGGGTCGGAGATTAGACCGAAAGGGACATACATGAGCGGAATAAACACCCAGTAGACGACGGTGAGCAATACGACCATCTGGACGGTCCCGATCAGATGCGCGAAGGCAAGCCAGCCGTCAAGGATGCTCCGCAGACGGCAGCGAGTTCCTGGCATCATGTCGGTCCTGCTTTCTGCCATTGGAGACCGCAAGCCGGGCTGTCTTCGGCGGTGCATGAAGGGCGTTACGTCGTGCCGCAGCTAGTCTGCCAGACGCAGCCAGATTCGCTCTGCAACCTCGTAGCCGACCACGACTTCGTCACCGTCGCATTCCAGCTTGATGACCCCGCGATAGGGTGCGGCTTCGCTGACCTTCACCCTGCGCCCAGGGATGAATCCGTAGGGTACGAGGTACTCGAGGAGCGCCTGGTCGTCTTCGGGAATCCTATCGACCGTGAATTCTTGGCCCTGCGAGGCCTCGCTCAGGGGCACCGAGTCGTTTGAGAAGACGTGCCCGCTTCCGGGTATGGGATCGCCGAATGGTGAGGTGTTCGGGTTACCGAGCCTCCTGTTGATCTTGTCCTCCAGCAGTGGCGATATCGCGTGCTCCAGCCGGTGCGCTTCCTCGTGTGCGTTGCAGAGGTCGACTTCAAGAACGTCCACTACGAGTAGCTCGGCGAGTCGATGCCGCCGGACCATGCTTTCGGCGGCTTTTCGACCGAGTTTGGTCAAGTCGATCTCTTTGTTCTTGTCCATCTCGATGAGCCCTTCGCGGGTTAGCCGCCGGAGCATACCGGTCACCGACGGCAGCGACGTTCCCAGCCCTTCTCCCTCCGGCAGCCGTTTCAATTGCTCTGCTAGCTGAGAGGGCGTCACGCGCCGTCCTAACTCTTCCAGCTGATAGATGGAAAGCAAGTAGTTCTCCGCGGCCATGGAGAGCCGCATAGCCGACGCCGAGGTGCTGGACTTCGATCTGCCGGGAGTCATTTGTCCTTGGTCTTACCGGTGCAAGATGCCGATTGAGCGTATCACGCGGACTAGTAAAGCTCAAATCCTCCTAAAACGACTTCATGTGAGTCTCTCGTCCGCTAGGGGAAAGATGCAGAGAGAAGGAGCTGTGCCGATAGTGGGCTAACGGGCTGGTGTGCTATCATTTCCGGCAGTATAGTCCGATTCCGCATTCCACGAGAGACGGATCGGTATCGGACACGATGCTGGGAGTGTGAAACGAGTATGGCAGTGGCATCGCAGGCGGGGGCGCCGGCCCTGAGACTATCGGAACAGGAAGTCGTTCAGCGAGACTGGACGCGCATTCGGTTCGGCCTTGCCATCGGCATCATGGCCGCCGGCATCGGGGCCGCGACGACGATCCTCAACCTCTATACGGAGTTCGAGGGCATCGGCGCCCTCGAACGGGTGCCGCCTGGACAGGCCGTCCTGTTCGGGATTGCCGGCGCGTTCGGAGGATTCCTCGTGGGCGGTCCCGCCTCGTACTGGCTGTACGGGGTCCGACCGACCTTCAGCCGGCATGGGCGGCGCGCGCGACGCCTGTGGGTGTGGCTCCTACTGGCCGTCGTGTTCGTGTTCTTCTACTCTTTCGTGACGGGGGGGATTTTCCTCCCGATGGCGCGGTATTTCTTCCTCTACCTGTCGAGCGTCATGTCGGTTCCCAACGTGGTGGGCAGGTTCTTCGATCTGTTCACAGCATCGTGGTTGATTTTTGGCGTAAAGAACGCGTTTTTCCTGCTGGGGGCGATCCCACCCTGGCCCGCAATAGGCGGAGCGGTGTTTGGGCCATGCGCATGGGGGATCGACAAGTTCAGCACGTCGGCCAGCGCTAGGCTGTCGAAGTACGGTCCGATCGTGTTCGCATCGGTGGTCGCGATTATAGCCGTCGTATTCGCGGCGTTCGCGTTCGGTTCCAAGTATGACTGGGTTTTTGTTGTTTTACTGGTGCCGTATCCTGTTTGGCGGGTTGTGAGGTTGATAAGATTCTTTGGGATACTGGTTCGTTCGTCGGAAGTGGAGCGGTAGGTATCGACGCAACTCGGGGCGGGTAACCGAAGGCGGTAGGGACGCATATCCACCTACGGCAGCCACTTGCCAGAGGATCGTATCGCCTTGTATTTTCTCCGCCTGATTAGTCGTTTGAGAAAATGCCGAGCAGGTTAAGGATGATGAGGAAGATGTTCAGGACGTTCAGGTAGAGGCCGATGCTACCCAGAACTGCGACCTGCGTTGCGGCCTTCTGGTCACCCCGCGTTGCGGCCTCCTGCGCCAGTTCCTTCATCTGTTTCGTCTCCCACACCGTGAGTGCGAGGAAGAGCGGCAGCAGCAAGAGGTTAATGAGCAGGAACAGGCCGCTTGACTGGATCAGCAACATGTTGATGAGGCTGATGATAATCAGCCCGACGAGGCCGATGAGCAGCATGGGACCCCATTTCGACAGGTCCCTCTTGGTGGTCATGCCGACGGCGCTCATGGCGACGAACAGACCGCCCGTCAGCAGGAACGCCATTCCGATCATCTCACCGGTGAACGCCTGCAAAATCGGCGACAGAAACAGCCCCTCGATACCGGTGAAGGCGAGGTAGAGGATGGTGCCAAGGGCGGTATTCCCCCTGGCGACGACGGCGTTCGCGGCCATGAGGGTCCCGAACATGATGCCGATCATGAGCAGCCAACCTATCCAGCCGAAGCTGAATATCACATCGCCCACGCCGGTCCTGTCGCCGATCCATATCATGGCGCCTGTGGTTATGACGCCCAGCGCCACCAGCCCATACATACGGGACATCGCGTCGGTGTAGATCGCGTTGGCCTGAGTTCTGTTGAAGGGTACGCCGAAATACTCTTGAGTAGACATGACGGAGCGAATTCTCCTTATCTCAAGGTGTCGTCATACTCTAGATTATAGCAAAACGGACGGACGGACTTTCAACCCGTCCTATAGTTGAAGCGGGGGCCTTACGACCCCACGAACGAAAAGCTCCCTGCACACTCATGCGGTCGTGTATACCGCTTGCACGACCTTGATGCGCCCCTCAAGAAGGTTGCGGCGGACGTTCTTGATGCGCTCTCGATAGTCAGGGCCGAGGAGGACATGGAGTGCTTCCTGTAAGAACCCAGAACCGCTGGAGTCCACGGGCTTCCTCGCCCATTCAATGCTGATTGGGGTGTCGTCTTTCCATTCGGACTGCAAGAATCCGCACTCATCGAGTGTTTGGCGCAGGTGACCGGGGCTTGCGAGGAAGCTGGTCGACGGGTCGCTCGCCCATGGTACGGGGTAACGTATGGGTGAGATGCTCCCGGCCACAATTTCGTGAAGGGCGAGCCTGCCGCCGGGGCGCAGCACCCGGTGGGCCTCGCGGTAGAGACGGCCTTTGTCGGAGACGTTCATGCCTACGTGCTGCATCCACACGACGTCGAACGATCCGTCGTCGAAGGGTAGGTCGAGGGCATTGCCAATTTGAAGAGAGACGGCATCTCTCAGACCTACTCGCTCAGTAAGCATTCGCCCGGCCTCAACGTAGCTCTCTGTTATGTCGATGCCGGTCACGCGACAGCCGTACTCAACGGCAAGCGTACGGGAGGGGCCGCCGATCCCACAGCCTACATGGAGGACCCGCGCTCCGAGGCGAAGACCGGCGAGTTGCGCGAGGTCGCGATTGGCGGCGCGCCCGCGAATATGGAGGTTCTCGAACGGGGCGAGGTCGTCCGGCGCGAGGTTGTCGATGTCCTTCCCTGTCCCGGCCAACACGGCCAGAAGCGTGTCACCCAAGTGCGGCCCGCCGTAGTGGTCGGGATGTGGTGTGTCGGTCGACTTGAGGGGGTTGGACAATTCAGCTGATCGATACTACGACAGGCTCTACTACGCCCGCCTCGGATGCCGCGTCGCGGAACAGTTCGACGACCGTTGGATGGCAGGTGAATACCAGCACTTGGTTGGTGCTCGATAACTCCGTGAAGGCCACGGCGGCCCGAAGGGCGCGTTCGGGATCGAAATTCACGAGAATCTCGTCCACGACGACGGGGAGCGGCTCGGTTCGCAGCCCAAGCTCACGGATCAGGCCGAACCGGAGGGACAGGAATAGCTGCTCACGGGTACCACGACTCAGTTCGGACGGCTGTTTGGTTTGACCGTCGGCGTCCGTGACCGTGATCGTCTGCTCACCGAGGGGAGCGTACACCTGCCGGTACCGTCCATTGGTGATTTGGGTGAAGAACCTCTCGGCGTGGCGGACGACTCCCGGCTGCCGCTCGCGCTCAAACTTTCGTCGCGCCTCTTCGAGCAGGTTCTGCGCGAGGGTGAGGCTGGCCCAGTCGCGCGCATGGCCCTTGATCTGCTCCAGGAGAACGTTCCGCTCCATTCGAAGGTGTGACGACTCCTCCTCGCCCACGAGCCTTTCGAGTTCGGCTTGGAAGGAGCCGCGGTCGGTCGACAGTTCCTCACGCTGAGCATCGGCCGTTGTGCGTTCCTCCTCCAACTCGGCTATAGCGTCTTCGATGGTCTGAGGGTTCGTGTTGGCGAGGTCGGCCTTCAGGCTTTCGAGCGCTTCGCCCGGTCCGCTGAGTCGCTGTAGACGGTCGTGCGCGCTGCGTTCCTTCACTTCCAAACTCGTCCGCCTTTCGGAGAGAACTGCACGCGCGCGAAACTCTTCTGCATCCTCGGCGCCGCCGGATTGGAGCAGTTGCCCAAGCTCCTCTTCGGCCTTTTCGAGGTCGTTCTTGCGCCCTTCCAATTGAAGTTCGGCTTCTTCCAATTCAGCCTCCGCATCGACGCGTTTCCTGACGCTCTCCTGGACACTTTCCAGCAGTTCGACGAGCCTGTCGGCGGCCGCGGCAACCGTGCGTGAATCGTTCCGGTTGAACGTGACATCGAATGCCGTCGCAAGCGGCTCTACTGCCTCAACGTATTCGTCGATGTCCTTCTCTATCGCCTTGATGCGCTGCCGCCAGCTTCGCACGTCTCCGAGTCGGCTGCGCCCAAGCTCGACCTGTCCCTGCAGCACTTCGGCGGTCTCCGGTGTGAACGTGTCCAGCAGTCCCCGTTCCGTGAGCCATGCTTGCCATTCGCGTTGCGCCGCATCGAGCTGCTGATCAGCGTCCTTGACGACGGCGGCGGACTCTTCGGCGCGGGACTGTCTCTGCTTCGCCAAGTCCTTCGCGGCTTCAAAGGCTTGGGTTAGGCGAGTCCGTTCCCTGAGCCAGCGTTCTTCTTCGTCAATCGACTCTTCAGCGGCAAGGAGGGACGCTTCGTCGATTTGCTCGAGGCCAAGCGGCGCAGCTACCTGCGCCATCTCGGATCGGAGGCTTTGAATGGTCGTTTCGGCGCGACGGAGTGACTCTCGGATCGAACCGGCCAGCGGTGATTCCACGTCGGGAGCAAGAACCGGATTGCCGGACATGAACAGGTATACGCCCACACCGCCCAGCGAAAGGCCGGCCACCACTCCGATGAGAAGGGCCGTTCCTCCGAGTATCGCTCCTCCGATCAAGAGTCCAATCCCGATAGCGAAACTAACTGCCGCGATTGTTCTGCTCCGGTCGGTCCCACCGATCAGAGGCGTGGTGTTTTCCAGTCCTTCAAGCTGACCCTGCAGATTCAGCACGTTTTGACGGTGTTGGCCGATTTCGGCGAGCCGTGACCTTGTGGTGCGAATCAGGTTCCGACGCCGTCGTATTTGGTCGGCATCAAGGCCAGGCTTCGCGGCGGCCTCGAACTCCCGTTGCGCATTGCTCTCGGCGTCACTAGCCTCCTCCAACGCGACGATGTTCTGGCGCAAATCCGACTTGCGGCTCGAATTCTCGGCGGAGGCGTCCCGCAGCCGGTTGCCGTGCTGAGTAATCTCCTGGCGGACGGCTATGGAGAGATCGAACTCTTCAAGCCGAGCCTCGCCCCAGTCAGGCCCCAGGTCTTTCAAGGTGTCGGCCAGGGTCTTCTTATGCCCTTCAAGCTCAGCCTCGCGCTCCGGCAGGTCTTTGACCGAGCCGTCGAAGGCGGTGCGCCCGTTTTGCAGGCGGCGGATATCGGCGGACTGCTTGATAATTGCCTCGTGCTCTACACTCACCTTCGCCACGCCCTCGGCCTCTGTCACTCGCATGCTTGCGGACTCGTACTCGCGCCGAGCGGTTCTGACGCGCTCTTCCAATGCTTCAAGGCGGTTCACTCCGTCCGCCGGGAAGCTGTCGATAACCGGCAGGGTGGTCAACTCTTGCTCGGCGGATACTGAGTCATTCCAGGCGTCCCATGCATTCTGAAGTGTGACTTGACGATTGTGCCGAGACTGAATTCGCCGCCGCTGCGCGGCCAACTCTTCGAGCTCGGACTCGACCTGCTGCAGCCGCGAGGTCAGTTGCCCATACCTCGTCGCGTTGTCCTCGACCTCCCTGAGCGTTGAGTCAACCGCGTCAAGGCTGTTGGCGGCGGTGTAAATCTCCTGTGTGCTTCCCCCGCTGCGGAAGAGGCTGTTCCTCGACCGGTCGAGCTTGGTCGTCACCTCTTGAAGGGACGTCACGCCCATTCCCGCGCTGTAAATCTGGCTGTTGACGTTTGCGTCGTTCAGGAGGTCGTCGCTGTAGAGCTCGTCGAGGGTGAACGCGAAGACCTGCTCGAATACGTCACGAGAGTGGTTGCCCAGCAGAGTCGTCAGTTCCGCTTCCGGGAGCGGGTCGCCCGATTCTGAATTGAGGGTGACTTGTCCGCTGTAGCTTCTTCCCGTGGTTCTGCGGATGTCGTAGAAGCGGCCGTCGGAGTCTTCTATGGCGATGCGTCCTCCGTAGCGGCCTCCAGCCAACGGGGGATAGGCGTTGACCCTGCCGCTTCTTCGGGGAAACCCGAACAGCACCCTGCGGACGAACTCCAGCAGCGTGCTCTTGCCGGCCTCGTTCGGCCCGTAGAAAACGGTCACCGACCCTTCGAGAGGGCCGTACTCGACCCCTGAGAACCGGCCGAAGCCGTCGATGTGTATCTCACGAATCCTCATGCGTCGTCCCCGGCGAGAAGGTCAACGACGACTGCCTCCGCCTCGTCGATCAGCGCGGCGAGGTCGCTGTCGTCGGGGACATCTTCGACCAGGTGCTTGCGATAGCGTCGGTGCCGGTAGAGGTCGTCGAGGCCGTCGCGCATACGGGCCAGCATCTCCGGGTCTTCCTTCGCCCGGTCGGCGGTCTTGAGCACCTCGGCCAGGAAGTCAGAACCGTCGATGCGCTCCTGCCGGTTGAACGGCGGGGCCGTCTCGTCCTCGATGCGCTCGCACCAAGCGAAGGGCGAACGATGTGCCCATTCGCCGTTAAGGCTATCCAGTAGTCCCTCCGCAAGGTCCGGCTTTCGCAAGGAACCGTGCAAAGGCCCTCGCCCCGACAGTGCAAGCCGCACCACTACCGAGCGGCCCGCGCTACTTTCCAGGGCATCTTCCATTCCTTGATGCAGGCCGTCGATCAGGTCCTGCTCCGTCTCCATGTCGGAGATATCGAGGACGGGCCGCTCCCAACGGACGGTGTCCACGGCCCTGAAGTCGAGATTGGCGGTGCCATCATCATCAACGTCGACGAGATAGACGCCGCGCGCGCCGGGCTCGTTCGGATGCCTGCCCTGTGAATTGCCGGGATAGACCACAGTCGGCGATTGTTTGCTAAGCACCTCACGGGTATGCACGTGCCCAAGCGCCCAGTAATTGATGCCGGATCGTTCGAGGTCATCCTGCGAACATGGGGCGTAGGGGTCGTGCCCCGGCCTGTTCCCGACGTTGGCGTGCATCAGGCCGATGGAGAACGCGTTGGGATCGACCTCGCCAAGCTGGGGAACCAGATTGTCGTAGACGTCACGCGTCGGGTAGCTGATGCCGTGCACGACTGCGCGTTCGGGGTCGTCCTCGAACACCGGCACGGCCTCGAACTCAGCGAGGAAGCGCGTACAGCTTGGCGGGTAGTCCAGCCGCGCCTCCCAGCCGTCGAGCGGGTCGTGGTTGCCGTGACAGACGAACGAGCGTATACCAGCATCGTCCAGCCGTTTCAGCCCCTCGACGAACTTGAGCTGCGCGCGGAGGCTCCGATCGGCCGAGTCGTAGACATCGCCCGCTACAAGCAGCGCGTCCACCCGCTCGTCGATACACAACTCGATGATGTTCTCATAGGCGGCAAACGTCGCGTCGTGCAGGGCGCTCGCCACGTTGTCGGGAGCGGCGGCCCTTATGCCGACGAAGGGGCTGTCGAGATGCAGATCGGCGGCATGGACGAAGCGGATACGGGTCATGTCCCTCTGTCGGCTGTGGTCTGATGGATGGGCAAGTATAGCCAAGTGTGCCGCGTTTCGCTAACGTGCAGGACGGCAGGCCGCCACGTGTCTTCATTGGGCGGCGGCGCCCGCAAACAGGGCGAGAGCCGCGTCCTCGGCATCAGTCACCGCGATTGACAGGTCTTCAACCGTCACCTTGCGACTCGGTTCCAGGAAGAGGAATGACACCTCCTTCACGGTCGCGCCTGTCGCCCTGCTCAGAGCAAGGGCGTACCCTCCCCCCTGCAGCCGGTATCGCGCCATCGCCCGTTCGATCTCTTCGTCGGAGCCGAGCGCGTCGGTCTTGTAGTCCACTATGACAAAGCCGTCCTCCTCCTCGAACAGCAGGTCGATGAAACCCTCGACGATTCCATCCCCGACGGGACCGGCGACCGGCGTCTCCCTCCACCAGCGTCCAGAGTCCAGAGCGCGCTTGACGATGGGGCTGTCGAGCGCTCGGCGGGCGAGACGGGCAATGTCTTCCGCTCGGCCCGGCACGCCCTCGGCGGCGGCCTGGGCTTTCGCGATGTCGTCGAGGCCAACTCCCGTATGCATATCGACGACCTGCAGCACCGCGTGGACGGCACGGCCGATACTGGTTCCCGCGCGACCGCGCCTCCACGGCTCGTCGGGGATGTCCTGCTCGTCCTTTGCTTCCTGGGCGAGACGGGTCGCCGCAGCCGAGACGGGACGGGCCAGAGCAGCGTATACCGAATTTCTCTCCTCCACCCACTGGTCTCGTGTTGCGGGGGTGTCGGTGTCGGAAGTTCCGATGGCTGCGTGAGAATCGGGTGAAGGTCGTTCATCCACCGTAGGGGGGTCAAACGGCTCCCAAAGGTGGCCGGCCCCCTCCATGAACTCCTCGATGCGGGCCGCGGGCGAGTTCTTACCTCTGGAACTCCGATACAAGCTGACGATGAGGTGATCTCGGGCGCGCGTCGCCGCAACGTACATCAGCCGAACGTCCTGCTCTTGCTCACGGTTCTTGTCGGACTCGGCCAAATCGTCATAGCCCGCCGTCTGAAAGGACGACTCCCTCGATCCGACCTTGACCTCGACCCTCTCCCGTTCCCGATCAAACAGGACGGCGCCGGGGGAGCGGGTCCCAGAAGAGTTCAGACCGGCCAAGACCAAGATCGGAAACTCCAGGCCTTTCGCCCCGTGGACGGTCATCACTCTCACGGCGTCCTCGTCGGACTCCGGGACGGCCGTTTCTCTCGCTCGCGCCTGCTCCTCCCGTTGACGAGCCGTCCACGCGAGGTATGCCCGAAGAGACGACTCACCGGACGCCGCGAACGCCCTGGCCCGGTCGATCAGGAAGCGGTAACGCATCCATCGCCCACGCCACTGGCGGGCGTCGAGGGCCAGCTCCATGAGCCGCCGCTCGCGCACGAATTCTTCAATGAGAGCCGCCGGGGACGTCCAGCTACGGCGTTCGTGGAAGTCTCTCAGGACGGCGAGAGCATCGGACGTGTACCCCGCCGGCGGGTCGTCATCGGCAAGGTAGTCGAACTGTCCCCCGGACTCGACGAACTCAAGCAGGTCGGCGTCCGAGCAGGCAAGGGCCGGGGAGCGCAGCGCGGCAACGACGGAGACCTGATCGGTCGGGTCGTCTATGGCGGAGAGGCAGTTCAGCAGGTCTCGCGCCTCCTGCGATTCGTAGATGAGGCCCGCGCTATCGAGCCGGTAGGGTATTCCGGCAGTCTCGAAGGCGAACTCGAGCGCATCCAACCCCAAGCGGCTCGGCATCAGAACGCAGACATCCTGATACCTAGCGGGTCGGGTTTCCGAGCCCAGATCCTCAGACCTGACCTGCCAACCCTCCTCGACCGCCGTCTTGATCGCGCCCACTATGGCGTCAGCTTCCTGCCGACGCACGTCTCCGATATTCCCGCCGATTGCCCCTCCCATGTACCGGACGGGGAGCGGTTCGCCATGAACCGACACCGCATCGAGAGGAAAATACTCCGCCTGACTTTGACCTTCTTTCATCCACTGGGCGAATACGTGATTGACCCAGTCGATGACGGGGGACAGTGATCTGAAGTTCTGCGTGAGGACCACGTTTGAACCGCCAACGGCCTCTTGCATCAGTTTGACCTGCCGAATGTCCGCCCGGCGGAAGCGGTAGATCGACTGCTTGGCGTCCCCCACGATGAATATTTTTCCCCGTGCCGGGCGAACCCTGTGCCAGTCATTCGGTCGGTCGGACGACTCCGCGCTGCCGGACACGTCCTCGGCGAGGAACATGGCAAGCTCCGCCTGAAGCGGATCGGTGTCCTGTACCTCGTCGATGAGAATGTGGGAGTAGCGTTCTCGGAAGTGATCGCGAGCGGGGATGCTGTCCCGGAGCAGATCGCGCGCGAGCACCAGCAGGTCTTGGAACTCCACTTCTCCATCGGCCTTCCGCTCGTCGGCATAGTCGAGGGCGAAGCGTCGAAGCAGTTCTAGCACGGGAATCAGTTCAGCCTCTCGTTCGCCATGGGTGGCTTGATCAGAAGGCATGTCGAACGAAACGTCCACCAGCAGGTCGTAGTTCTTGTGAAACCTGTCCGCGATATCGCGGAGTTGTCTCAAGGTCATGCCCTGCTCAAGGGCTGGGCGAAGCGCCTCTTGCGCTTCGGGGTCGTCGAGCGTTGTATCGAGCCACTCCGACCACATCTTCTCGAACGCGACCTCCGCCTCGATTTCGTCCCGGACGTTGAATCCCGGAGGCAGGCCCGCCTCCAGGGGACGCTCGCGCAGGAGGCTCCCCGCAAAGCTGTGCAGCGTCTGGATGGACGCCTGGTCGAGGTCATCCACCCCGCGCCTGCACCGCTCACGCTCCACCTGTTCACGACTGGAATCGCCGCTGACTCTTTCGAGGGTCTCTCCTATGCGGGAACGCAACTCGGCGGCGGCGGCCTCGGTGAACGTGATCGCTGCGACACCTCCTATGCTCGCCCGTCCTGTTGTTATGAGAGCTACGACACGCTCGACAAGGCTCCGTGTCTTGCCGGTGCCGGCGCCCGCCTCCACGACCATGTTCTCATCGAGGCGTTTGACGATTGTGTTCCGTGCCGGCTGGTCGGAAGGGTCTGTCATCCGCTTCCCTCTCCCTCGGCCATTGCCGCGTAGGCTGCCAAACGGCTGTCCCGGCGCTTCTGCCGCCAATGCCACTCGCGCCGCGTGGGACAGAGATTCTTGAAGTCACAGTACGTGCAATTAGCATTGTTCTTGCCCGGATAAGCGGGGAAGAGACCCTTGCCGATGCCGTCCGTAATGGTCCCAACCGCATCGGCGAAGGGATCTAGCATCTCGTCAAGAGGAGTAGGCTTTTGAGGACGTGTCTTGAAGTTCCCCTTGGCCGACACGAACCAGTAGGCGGCTTTCACGTCAATCCAGTCACCAAACAGTTGACGCGCCGCCAGACCGTATACGGGAAGCTGCAGTCGCGTGCCGCGCCTGACAGGGTCCTTGTCCATGTTCGTGTACTCGGTCGTCCCGCCTGTTTTGTAGTCGAGCACGAGCGCAGCATCACCTGACGGCGACACATCGATCCTGTCAATGACGCCCCGAAACCTGATCGTCCCCGTCTCGGCGCTCGACCATTCTACGGGGGCCTGCACCGGATCGTCCTCCCGTTGGCGGCGAGATGTCCCGAAGGCGCTTTCGGCCGAAAGAGGTGAGACTCCATATTTCTTGCGGAGGTCAAAGTCCTCCTCCAGAAACCTACCAAGGTCGCCTAGAATCTCGGCCTGAGCTATCTCCCACAGGAGCGGCTTGCCGGTGACCCCGCGCTGCTCGGCGTCCCGGAATTCCTCCTCGGTGATTCCCATGAGCAGCCGACGGTGGTCTTCGGTCCAAGGCTGGTCCGGTTGCGGAGTCGTTCCCTGCTTCTGCGCTGCTTGGACGAAGCGTTCGAGGATTGTGTGAATCAGCGAACCTCGATCCAAGGGTGAGATGGTCGCAATCTCCTCCGGCTGCTCTGGCGCGGCGATGCCGAGGACGTGCGAGAGGAAGTAGCGGTATGGACAGGTCGCCCACGTCTCTAGCCTCGTCGGGGAGAAGAATTCGCGATTGGAGAGTCCTATGCGTCCAGAGGAGGATGACGCCGCCGAGAGGTCGCCGTCCCAGACGGTCAACGTTCTCGCGTTCCTGGCCCGCTCCATGTGCAATGCTCTAGCGACAACTTTTTCGGACGCAGCAAGATGGTGCTCGCCGATACGTTTGCCCGAGCGACGCCATCGCCAGAGATGGTGGAGATCGTAGTCGTGGAGGTCGGCAGGCTGCGACCCTGAGACGGCATTGATGCTCTCTTGGGCCGACCCCACCACTTCAAACCATGGCTGTTCTCGCAGGGAAGCGAGTTCGACGGGCGACGACAGCATCGAAGGGTAGACGGACGAGCCGTGTAGCCGGGAAGCCTCTTTGAGGAACCATCGGGACGGGTGCTGTTCCCTCTGAGCGGCGTTGTCGCCGCGGGCGAACGTGAGCACGGTGGCGCGTCCGGCAGATGCCGCGGCCAGATACTCGTACCGTTCGGCCGCCGTGCCGCGCCGGAGCGGGAGCCCCGCTTGCTCGCGGTCGTCGTCAGGCAATAGGGGGTCGTCGCGGACGCGCGGAGGCACGAGGCCCTCGACCATGCCCATGAGGTAGACCTTATCGAACCTGAGTCCGACAGCGTTCCCGACGGGCCCGACGAACACCCCTTCCCCAAATGCGCCCTCTCTCGCGGCGGCCCGACTGAGCGCCTCGTCGAGCGCGACACGAAAACCGTCCAGCGTGGCGCCGTCCTCCACGTCGTCGAGGCCCTCCAACTCCCGGAGGCTCGCTTCAAGCAATTCGAGATTATCTCCCTCTAGCCGAGGGAGGGAGCCGGTGTCCATGTACCGCTTCATCAGGCCGTCGACCCATTCCACGAAGTCCCGCCAGTCCGAGCCGTCATTGGGAGGCGTGAGGTCGTCATGCAAACGCAGCATGAAGGCGCGCAGGGCCCATGCCTCGCTTGCCGTCTGCTTGATCCTCAGCAACTTTGCTTCGGGGACGTCTTCGCTTTGGTCGTTGGCCGCCCGCTCCTGACGCGTCTCATAGCGCGAAAGGCGCTCACGCCACTGCTCTACCCCGGCTACCACGCCCGCGTCTCTCGATACCGCGTCCCAGCGCGAGGGCCGGAAACCCGGCGACGTCGACCTCACCGGGCAGGAGGTGAGCCAGCGCGTCACTTCGTCTCGTGGTAGGTCGCCGCCCGCGAGATCGACCATGCCCTTGACCATGCGCCCAACCGGCGTCGAGGCCAGCTTTGCAGCCGTAGGACCGGCGGTGGGCACGGCCGCCATCGCGAACTGCTCCCCGATGAGCGAAGCGTACGGCTCCCCCTGCCAGTACAAGACCGCCATCCTGCGGAAGGGAGTGCCTTCGTGTGCGGCTGAGGCGATGTCCCTCACCACGCTTCGCACCTCTTCACGGGTGTCCGACGTGATGAGCAGGCTCGACTCACGACAGGGCGGGGTCGGCATTTCTTCCGGCTTAGGGAGACGTGTTCCGCGAGGGACGGCGCTTGCCAGCACGGCCTCGTTGGCCTCCTCTTCCCTCGTGATGCCCAGGACCGTCGAACACGACCATGCTGTCCTCAGCGCATCGACCAGCCGTCGTTCGCCGGGCGTGAGATCGCTCAAGAGGTACGCGATCACGGGGCCAAGATCGGATAGCGCCGCGGTGTCGTCGCCTGTCACCGCATCCGCGGCAGCGTCGGCGAGGGCCTCACGGTCATAGTACGACTCGGTGAAGCGGCGAAAGAGCGAATACAGCCGGACGATCTCGCCGGAAATCTCACCTCGCCGTTCGAGAGTCGCGAGAGCGTTTGAACCTCCAAGACGGAGATCACGGAATGCCGTGCGGAGGCTGGACTGGAAGGACGGATGGTTTCGGAACGGTTCGAGCCTTCCCGAAGCCTCTGACGCGGCGCGACGGACGGCGGCGGACTCTATCAGCGGCTTGAGCGGCCGCTGACCTTTCGCGGCGAGGCCCGGCGCTCCCAGAAGCTCCGCCAGGCGAGGGAGCACCATAAACCGCACGTTGACGAGGCCGCGCCTCCCGATGACGCGGCGTAGATAGAGCGCCGCATAGGTCGACGGCACGACGACCGTGACGGGAGCGAGGGGGTCGTCCGCCTGGTACTCGGCCAAAAGGCGTTCGAGGCGCTCCTGGGCCTGCTCGATGCGCTCAACGTATAGCGCTGATTCCGGCATAAGTCACGGCTCCTCGTTACTCCCGGACTGCCTTGCAAGTATACAGTCTCGACTACTGCTGCGGGCGCAATCGGTTCGTCTAGTCAGCCGTCCGAACAGAGATTCTGGTATCATAGTGGCAGTTCGGAAGGGCCGCATAGTCGGTTGGTCGAAGGAGTCATGCCATGGCACAGTACGACCCGTTCGAGGAGTTCGAGGAGTCCTTTCGGGCCGCCCTCGACTTTCTGACTGGACAGAGTGGGGACGACGAGACCCTCAGCACGCTGACGTTCGTCGAGGACGCCGCGGAGAACCCAGAGGTCGACGACTACGTTCCCGACTGGCTCAGCCCCTACGTTTCGATTGCCGGCCAAATCATGCTGAACCAGATGGGCGAACTGCCGGACGAGGCAGACGAGGCGAGTCTCGGCCGGTTTATGACGGCGCTGGTGCCGGCGATGGCCCACGCGGTGCGATTGGGGTACGCCGAGGGGTACGAAGCGGGAAAGGTTGAGGCCGGCGACGAATCTCGGTAGGGGCAGGTTTGAAACTTGCCCATTAGGAATCACGAATCCGTTGACGGACTTTCGGATCGATGTCCAGATATTCGACGAGTTTGCGAACGTCGTCTCCGAGTGCCACGTCCTAGAGGCCGTCTCCTCTGTGTTGGAGTCGGAATCGTGCGAACCGCACACTCACGTGAGCGTCGTGATTGCGGACGACGAGGTAGTCCGAGAACTGAACCGGCAGCACAGGGGACTGGACGAGAACACCGACGTGCTGTCGTTCTCGTTCACGCACGAGGGCGAGTACTACGGTGAGGGGGAGCGGGGCGCCCGCGAGACCGACGTAGATTTCGTGCTCCCGCCCACCCAAAACGACGGTGTGGCGCTTGGAGAGATCATCATCTCGTACCCGCAAACGTCCCTGCAGGCGGAGCAGGCCGGGCATCCGGCGGTTAGAGAGCTTACCGTCCTTCTGGCGCACGGCATCCTGCACCTCCTCGGCTACGACCATGAGGAGCCCGACGATGAGGTAACGATGAAGGAAGCCGAGGCGCGGGCGATGCAGCAATTGGGACTACAGTCGAACTAAGTGATGCCGGTTTCGCACGGACTGATTGTATGAGAGACTTACAGGGCAGCACGGCGGTTCCCTGAGTTATTCTTCGACGAGAGGATATGGCAGAGGTCCTATACAGAAAATGGCGTCCGAGGCGGCTTGAACAGGTCGTCGGTCAGGAGGCCGTCACGCAGACGCTGCGGAACGCCGTTTCACTCGAGCGGATCGCCCATGCGTACCTGTTCACGGGGCCGCGCGGAACCGGCAAGACGAGCACGGCCCGCATCATGGCAAAGGCCGCCAACTGCCGTGAACCGGAGGACGGGGAGCCCGACGATACGTGCGACATCTGCCAGTCGATCAACGAGGGCCGCTCGCTCGACCTCATAGAGATCGACGCCGCCAGCAATCGCGGCATCGACGACATTCGCGACCTGCGCGACAAGGTCGGGTACACGCCCCACGAGGGCAAGTACAAGGTCTACATTATCGACGAGGTCCACATGCTCACCGAGCCGGCCTTCAACGCGCTGTTGAAGACCCTGGAGGAGCCGCCCGGCCACGCGATCTTCATCCTCGCGACGACCGAAATCCACAAGGTGCCGCTCACGATCATCTCGCGGTGCCAGCGGTACGACTTCCGGCGGATATCCCTCGACACCATCCAAACGCAACTCGACACCCTCGCTCAGCGGGAGGGCCACACGACCGAGCCGGAGGCTCTCGCATTGCTGGCCCGGTCGTCTTCCGGCAGCCTGCGCGATGCAGAGAACCTGCTTGAACAGGCTTTGGTGTCGTACGGCTCGCCACTCCGGGCGGAGCAGGTCCGCGACCTGCTTGAGCTTGGCGGGGACGAGCGCGCGCTCGATCTCGCGCGTCACGCCCTGAAGAAGGAGACGAAAGAGGGTCTCGCTGTCATCAACGAGGTGTCCGCGCAGGGAGTCGATCTTCAGCAGTTCCACCGGATGGTCATGGACCACCTTCGCGGCACGCTTCTCATCAAGTCTTCAGTCGAGTCTTCGCTAGGCTTCAATGATGAAGTCAAGGTCGAGCTTCGGAAGCTGACTGAAGGCTTGTCGCTCGACCATCTCGTACACGTGCTCAAGACGTTCTCCACGGTTGACGTGAAACGCGATTTGGTGTCTACCCTCCCCCTGGAAATGGCATTGGTCGAATCGAGTATCGCGCCGAAGCCTCCCGTCGTCCAGGCGGCTCCGGCTCCGGCTGCGTCCGCTCCCGCCCCGGCGCGACAGGGTGCGGCGCCCGCCCGTCCACCCTCGCGACAGCAGCCACGCACACAGGCACCATCCGGCCCGCCGCCTGGGAGCAGGGAAATCCCTCCCGCAGCTCGTGAGCCGTCCACTTATCGCCAACCTGCCGCCACTACGCCCCCGCGTCAGGCCGACCCGCAGTGGGAACAGATTCTGAGGTCCCTGCGCCACGCCAAGGGGAAGAAGTACAATCTCGGCAGCCTGATGCGAGACTGTCGCGAACGGCGCGTCGATGATGACACGCTCACGCTGATGTTCGCGCACCGTGCTCACATGGAGAGGATGCAGGAGGAGTTCGACGACCCGTCTAGCAGGAAGCTCGTCCGAGACGCGGTACAAGCGGCGCTGGGAGAGGAGTACGAGATCGCTGTGACGCTCGCCGACGGGGGCGGCAACGGCCCCAAGCAGAACGTCGCGCAGAAGAGCCACCTGGTACGGGCCGCGCGTATGATGGGCGCCCGTGTGATCGCCGAAAAGGAGGAATCCCCGAATGATGAATAGAAAGATGCTCAAGCAGGCCCAGCAGCTGCAGAAGCGCATGGAGCAGATGCAGGAGGAGATGGAGACTCTCACGGTCGAGGGATCGGCCGGGGGCGGAGCCGTCACGGCCATTGTGACGGGCAAGATGCACGTCCTGTCCATCACCATCGACCCCGATGTCGTCGACCCTGACGACGTTGAGCTGCTTCAAGATATGGTGCTTGCGGCCGTCAACGACGGCCTGCACAGGGCGGAGGAGACGGTGAGCAAGCAGATGGCCTCACTCACCGGCGGCTTGAAGATACCGGGGTTGATGTAAGGACACATTCGCTCTTTCGCATTTGGCATCTCATAGTGTGCAGATAGATGAACAACTCCGATTCATTCTCCTCCGCAGACCCCGTCAGGAAGCTCGTCGAAGAGCTTCACAGGTTGCCGGGGATCGGCCCAAAGACGGCGCAGCGACTGGCCTACCATCTCATACGGATGGGGGACGAGCACTCGCGCGCCCTCGCCGAAGCCATTCTCGCCGTCAAGCAGAGGATCATCCTCTGTTCCGCCTGCGCCAACATCACCGAGACCGACCCGTGCCGACTCTGCCAGGACTCTAGCCGTGACCGCTCCAGAATCTGCGTGGTAGAAGAGCCGATGGACGTGCCCGCCCTCGAACGGACCGGGGCTTACTCTGGCCTGTACCATGTGTTGCACGGGGCGATATCGCCCATGAACGGCATCCGCCCGGAGGACCTCAAGATCGCCTCGCTGCTAGAACGGCTCAAAGGCTCTGAGGTGACGGAGGTTATACTCGCGACGAACCCAAACTTGGAGGGCGAGGCCACCTCGATGTATCTGCACGGCCTCATCTCTCCGCTGGGAATAAGGGTCACTCGCCCAGCTCGCGGACTGCCGGTCGGCGGAGACCTCGAATACGCCGATGAAGTAACGCTCGGACGGGCATTGGAAGGCCGCCAGGAGTTCTAGCGGTGTGGACGCGCTATGCGCCGTGGCTCATGCGCGGACCCAAATGGTCGAGGACTGAAGACCCATGCCAAGACCGAGGACATACAACACCGAGGGCGTCGTGCTGAAGCACATGCGTCTTGGCGAGGCCGACCGCATCATCACCCTCTACACGCCGGACCGAGGGAAGGTGCGCGCGGTCGTCAAGGGCGCGCGACGCGCCAAGAGTCGCAAGGGCGGGTTTCTACAGCCACTCACCCACGTCCGCGTCTCGATAGCGGAGGGACGCAGCCTCGATCAGGTGGTAGAGGCCGAGACGGTGGCGAGCTTTCGGGCCGTGCGGGAGGACCTCGGCCTCGTCTCGACCGGGATGTACTTGGCCGATCTCGTCGATGCCTTCTCCGCCGATGGCGCCGTCAATCCCTCAGAGTTCCGTCTGTTGGTCGGGGCGATGGGCGGGTTGGAGTCCACCGACCGTCCCGAGCAGCTGGCGCGGTACTTCGAGACGCGAATGCTGGGCGTGGCGGGGTTCGGCCCGGAGATGCGGCAGTGTGTGGACTGTGGTGCGGAGCTTTCGGCCGGCGACCACGCATTTTCGTGCGCGGGCGGGGGGCTGGTCGGCCCGGAGTGCCGCAGCAGGACACACGGCGCGCTGATTCACGTGTCGATGAACGCCATCAAGGTGCTGCGTTTCTTTCAAGTCTCCGATTTCTCACAGGCTCTCGAACTGCCGCTTACCGAGCGGTTGATAGAAGACCTGCGACGAGTGTTGGGGACCTACATCACCTACATCTTGGAGCGCGAGCCGCGCAGCGCGGAGTTCATGCACCTGGTATCATCCCGCTAGAGTCTTGTCGGGGTAGATGAGGCGGGGAAGGTGAGCTACATGAAGAAGGTCACACTGATAGGCGACTGCATCAGACGAGACTATCAGCCGATAGTGCGCGATGAGCTCGTGGACGTTGCAGATGTATGGGGCCCCAAGGCGACGATCAAGACGACACGTGACGTACTCGCGCACCTCGACGAGTGGGTGCTAGGGCCAAGGCCGGACCTTTTTCACTTCAACTGTGGCCTCCACGAGATTCGCCGGTTCCGGCCCGGTGATCCGCAGACGGTACCGCTGCCGGAGTTCAGTCGGAACCTCGAGGAGATTTTCCGACGCATTCGGGAGAACACCGAAACGGCGATCACCTGGGCACATACGACACCCATATTTCACGAGCGGCGAGACAAGCTCAACACCTACGGACGGTTGGAAACCGACGTGGTGGAATACAACGCAGCAGCGTCCGAGGTGGCAGGCAGGTACGGTGTGCGCGTCGTCGATCTGCATCGACTCACTCATGAGAGCGGCATGGAGCGGTATATGGCGCGGAACGGTCTGCACTTCACGCCGGAGGGGTACGCCATGCTGGGAAAGGCCGTTGCGCAGGCCATTCGGCAGGAGCTGCAGGCTAGCGGATATACACCCGCCGAGATCGCGTACACGAGGTAGACTTGTTGGACATCCTCCGTACCGTTTGCTACGATGAGGGCGCGTTTCATGCAGGGTTCCAGGGTATTGGCACGATTCTACTTGGTGCGGTGAGAGGGGATCGATATGGCCACAAGTGACTACAGCTTCAAACGATTTTCCGAGCACGAATTCTATGGGCAGCAGAACGCCTTGCTCGTCGATTTGGCCGGCGTGGGTTCGGGACAGCGAATCATCGACCTTGCGTGCGGAACGGGTGGAGTGACGAAGATCATCGCCGACCGCCTGAAGTGTGCGAAGGATTCCGCCATCATCGGCATCGACCATTCGTCGTCGGCCCTCAAGCAGGCGATGGAGGAGTTGAAGGGCCGTGGCGATACGGCAATCCAGTTCGTCCAGAGCCAGATGGAGAACATCTCCGAAGCCGTCAAGGACAAGGCCGACACCGTCATCCTGTGCAACGCGATCCACTACATTCCCGATAAGGACGCGGTGGTCGCCGAGATAGCGAAGACGTTGAAACCGGGAGGCAAGCTGGCGTTCAACACGACCTTCTACGACGGGTCGCTCCCCCAAGAGTCGCTCATCTTCTATCGCAAGTGGATGCTGAAGGCCAACCGCATCCTCCGACGCGAGTACGGAATGACTCCTGTAAAGGCGGAACGAGTACAGGCCCGCAAGCAACTCACCGCGGATGAGTACAGGGAGTTGCTGGAACGACAGGGCTTCGAGGTGGTCGAGCAGAAGATCGAGACGGTGGAGTTCACACGGGCCGGTTTCCTCGACATCAGCACTTTTTCGGACTTCATAGAGGGATCCCTTCCGGGCGTCCCGTTCGAGAAGGCCAGCGCGGCCCTGCAGGCGGGCGTCAACCAGGCGTTCGAAGAGATGAAGGTCGAGTGGATCCCGCGCAACTGGCTGGGGATCGTCGCAGTACGGAAATGACTCGCCCATCACGCTCGTCACTCCCGCGAAAGTGTGGATCTACAGGTTGGGGCGTGAGTAGGGTATTGATCTAGGCTCGAAACCTACTAAATTGAACCGCGCTTTCTCTTCTGTCCATCGTTATGGCATAGCATGAATGCCGTGCTATTATACTACGGTGATCGTTTCATTCAAGAACGGCGGCACGGAGGATGTTTTCAACGGTCGCGCCACTTGAACGGCGCAGCGAACTTGTCCTCAGTCGATATGGAAAGTAGCCCAACGAAAGCTTGACCAGCTCGATTCCGCGTCCGTCCTGAGCGATCTTCGTATACCTCCTGGCAACCGGTTCGAGCGACTGACTGGCGACCGAAGCGGGGAATACAGTATTCGCATCAACGATCAGTACCGTATCTGTTTCATATGGACTGACGCAGGCCCCGTCGGCGTCGAAATAGCTGACTACCACTGACGAGGAGACCGCACATGGTCCGCATTCCGACCGACCGCGAACCGACACACCCCGGGGAGATGCTGCTACATGAGTTCCTCTTCCCCATGGGGATGACGCAGCACGCTTTGGCCAGCGCGATCCATGTACCCTACCAGCGCGTCAACGAAGTCGTCCGGCCCAGATTCCCCACCTAGATTGAGGGATACCTCGTTGGAGCCCGCCGTGAAGCGGGCTATGATGGTTGTTGGACAGACAAAGCCATCACCAACGAGGTGCGCCTATTATGAAGCAAGGAGTTCTGCCGTTCCAGTATCAACAGGAGAACGGTTCCCCCGGTATGACCGCGCTGTCCGGCCTGATGACGTACTTGGAGCTGCTACACGTGTCCGGGTTGAAGTCATCGGTAGAACGTTGCGTGGGGCTGCGGAGAGGCGGTCAGGGTTGGACGGACAGCCAGATAGTTAGCTCTCTGATACTGCTGAACCTGGCAGGCGGCGAGTCGGTGTCCGATCTGGACGTTCTGGACAAGGACGAAGGGTTCGGCAGGATGCTTCGAGAGATGGAGACCCACGAGATGGGTCGCAGAGAGCGCAGAGCGTTGGAACACAGATGGCGTGTGGGGCGTCGGCGGAGCGTGCCGTCGGAGTCCGCGGTGTTCCGGTACTTGGCGGGATTCAATGACGCCGACGAGGAGGCGAAGCGGGAAGCTCACCGAGCATTCATCCCTGCACCCAGCGAAGCGCTGAGGGGACTGGGGAAGGTGAACGCTGACCTGGTGGGCTTCATACAGAGCCGTTCGCCTCACACCGAGGCCACTCTGGACATGGATGCCACACTGGTCGAGACGCACAAGCAGGAGGCACTCTACAGCTACAAGAAGTACAGAGCATACCAGCCCCTGACGACCTACTGGGCAGAGGCCGAGTTGATCGTGCATTCGGAGTTTCGGGACGGCAACGTACCTGCGGGGTATCAGCAGTTACGAGTGTTGAGCGAAGCGTTGGGGCATCTACCTGCCGGTGTGGGGAGGGTGATGCTGCGGTCTGACACGGCGGGGTATCAGCAGGAGTTACTGCGGTACTGCGCCGAAGGCAGGGACGAGCGTTTCGGGGTGATCGAGTTTGCGGTGGGGGTTGACGTGACGGCGGAGTTCCGCCGTGCGGTGTCTGAGGTTGCTGAGGAAGAGTGGCATACGCTGTACCGCAAGGTTGGCGAGCACCGGGTGGACACGGGTCAGCAGTGGGCTGAGGTGAACTTCGTGCCCAACTGGATAGGGCACTCCAAGAACAGCCCTGAGTATCGGTTCATAGCTACCAGGGAGCGGTTGATCGAACAGCCACTACCGGGAATGGAGGAGCAGATGGAGCTTCCGTTCCCCGCGATGGAACTGTCCAACAGAGGCTGGTACAAGGTCTTCGGAGTAGTGACGAACCGAGAGCTTGCTGGGGACGAGTTGATCCGGTGGTTCAGGCAGAGATGCGGTAAGGGCGAGGAAGTCCACAGCGTTCTGAAGAGTGACTTGGCTGCGGGCCGGATGCCGTCGAGGCTGTTCGGCGCCAACGCCGCATGGTGGGCCATATCGGTGCTGGCCTTCAACCTAAACTCTGCCATGAAGCGACTGGTGTTGGGCGGACAGTGGGTAGCCAAGCGTCTGAAGGCGGTGCGCTTCGCCCTGATCGCCCTACCGGGCCGTGTGATGCGTCACGCCAGGAGGTTGATCATCCGTCTTGCCCGTGGCCATCCCTCATACGAATTGCTGCTCAGGGCGCGGCGGAGGATATTGGCGCTGGCTGCCGAGCCGTATCGAGCATAGGCGTCCTGCATGGAGTATCGGTCTGCAGGCGACTCAGCCGAGTTGCCAGGCTGGGCCATGCCTTCTTCGGCCTGAGAACAGCCATAATTGGCGGGCGAGCGCTGTCAATATCCTCAAACACGTCGCCCGAGACCCCATCTACGGCCCGATCTGACCATAGGTGATCCGAGTCGACACCGAACACGTGCTGTAAGCCCTCAAAGACCACCCCAACAATTTTAGGCGGGGGATTTGGGCCGGGGGCGTCGTGGGGTCACGCCGAGCACCGCCTTACGCCTCTCTAGGTTCTTTGGCACCTCTCCGGACTTTTGGATGAGCCTGCAACTCCGCTGGGATCTATACCACGCCCAACGCGCCGAGGCGGATCGGATAAGAGAAATCCGGCCCTATGACTTGGTCGACGCCCCATAGAGCAGCCTCAACGCCAGATAATTCCCCCCGAGATGACCGCACTGCCGAGGTGACCGTCGACTACTCATTCGGGGTTCACGTCGGACGTGGACCGTACACAAAGTCGGTCTCGAAGAACTCCATCATGTAGCCGTTCATCCCCACGGTCTCGTACGTTCGGCGCGCCCCTCGATTGTCCTCGTCGGTGTACAGCCTGATGCCGCAAACCGTGGGGTCTTCCTCGGCCTCGCTATGGATGTGCCTGTGCATGGCGCTGTAGACGCCCTTCCTCCGCCAGTCCGGGACGACGTATACGTTCTCGACCCACCAGAACGTGCCGTCTCGATAAGGACTCCACTCGAAGCAGATACGGAGCATCCCGACGGTCTCGCCCTCCGCTTCGGCGACGATATGGAAGCCGAGATCTGGCGATGACACCAGCTTGCGAAGTCCGTTCCATAGAAGATCGCGCTTCTGCCCGATCTTGCCGCCGCCGTTATCGATATACAACTGGAACAGCATGTCGAGGTCGGCGGGGACGGCCCTTCTCACCGTAATGGTGGCGCTCATCGGTGTCTCCTCTCGTCGGACTTGGTGGGGCACTAGGATAGCGGCCTTTGGCATGAGTCCGCAAAGTCTCTCAATTCAAGAGCGGAAATGACCTAGCAGTCAGCCCATTTCTTTGGTCATAATCTAAAACGAGTCCTAATTCTAGGGGTGAGCATGACGCTCCTCAGCAGTGCGCGGGTACAGCGCCAGGTCGTGAGGCTTCTCGGTGAATTGGAGGAGGCGGTGATCTCCCGGCGATGGGAGGCCGTCCGCGATACGAGCCACGACGTGCTGGCTCTCGAACCGGACAACGTGGACGCTCAGGCATTCCTTGCGGCAGCCAAGAGAGCGCTGGGAGAGGACGACTCCCGCCGAGTCTCGAATGGAACCGGCTCTAGCTCGTCGGTGTCGTTCGATCATTCCGATGTGTCGGGCGTAGTAATCAACGGGCGCTACACCCTGGGGAGGATGATCGGCGAGGGAGCGAGGAAGCGGGTGTACGAGGCCATGGACTCCCTCCTCGACCGCGAGGTAGCGATTGCGATCGTCAAGATAGAGACGCTGGACGGCGTATCGCGACAGAGGATCACCCTCGAAGCGCAGGCTATGGGCAGGCTCGGTTCCCACCCGCACGTTGTGACGGTGTTCGATTTTGGGGAATTCGCGCCGGAAGGCTCCGCTGAGCCCCATCCGTATATGGTGACGGAGCTGATGAGAGGCGGCGACGTAGCCGGCCTAATCGAGAACGCACCGAATGACGGGATGCTTCTGGACGACGTGGTGCGAGTGGCGGCCGATGTGTGCCGCGGCCTCGACTTCGCGCACGCTAACGGCATCATGCACCGAGACGTCAAGCCCGGCAATATCTGGCTCACCAAGGACGGCACCGCGAAGATCGGCGACTTCGGACTTGCCCTGTCACGAAACCGGGCGCGCATCACGCAGTCCGGCAACATCGTCGGCACGGTGACCTACATGCCGCCCGAGCAGATCACCGGAGGTGAGGTGACGCCGCGAGCCGATCTGTACGGCCTCGGCGTCGTTCTCTACGAGATGGTCTGCGGCCGGCCTCCGTTCATGGGCTACGACACACCTTCGGTGGTGAGACAGCACCTCGAGACGGAGCCCGTGTCCCCGACGTGGCACAACCCCTACTGCCCAAGGCCGCTTGAAGCGCTCATCCTGAGGATGATGGCAAAGGACCCGAAGAGGCGGCCTAGATCGGCGGCGGACGTTCTCAAGGCGCTTGAAGGTCTGCAGGCAGGCGGGACGCCCTCTCGCGTGAACGGCTCTTCGTCCGGCAGAACAAAGTCCACGAGCGTCAGCACCGAGTCGCTGAATGGCGACTTTGGAGGCGTATTCGTCGGACGCGGCGAGCAGATGGACGTGCTTCGGGCCGGTCTTGAGGAGACGATGTCCGGACGCGGTCGATTCCTGATGATCGAGGGTGAGCTGGGTATCGGGAAGAGCCGAATGGCCCATGAGCTGGCCGTCTACGCCGGGGAACGCGGCGCCAAGGCGCTCTGGGGTATGGCGGACGAGGCGGGCGCGGCCACGTCCTACTGGCCCTGGGCGCAGGCAATCCGCACGCACGTGCACAACACGGAGGCAGAGCAGTTGGAGCGCGAGATGGGTGAGGGCGCCTCGGAGATCGCGGTGGTCGTGGCCGACGTGCGGCAGAAGCTGGCCGGTCTTGACCCTCCGCACGATTTGGACGACCCTCAGGAGCCGAGCTTCCGGCTGTACGACGCGGTTACGGGATTCCTCAAAGCGGCATCGGACGAGTGCCCTCTCGTGATCGTCTTCGACGATATCCAGCGCGCGGACGACTCGACGCTGGCGTTGCTGCGCTTCATCGTGCCTGAGCTATCGACGATGCGAGTGCTGCTGGTCGGGACGATGCTTCCCTCTTCGACCCTGCCGGGCAGCCATCCCCTGACCGAGATCCTCACCTACTTCAAGCGTCGCAGGCTCCTGCAGCGCGTACTGCTGTCGGAACTCTCGATGGATGAGGTCGACTCGATTATCCGGCACAACTACGGTTTCTCCCTCTCACCGACGTTCATAAAGGGGATCTACAGCCAGACTAAGGGCAATCCTCTCGCGCTCTCCGATGTCGCCAACACGCTGCTGTCTCAGGCGAGTACGAATTCGTCGAAGGGTTAGAGTTCCGTTGGGTCAGCGGTCGGCGGGGACGATACCCAACCAGGTCTCCATCTCCGATTCCTGCGGCGACTCTATAGAAAAGCGGCGGTCGTAGCGCTCAACCTCAATCAGGTTCCAGCGGCAGCCGGAGTTGGGCAGCCATTCCTCCATCGCGCAGCGTATCGTCTCAGGCAGATCGGCGATCGGGCCGCGATGCGTGATAACGGCAAACGTTGAAGCGGGGACTCTGTGGCTGACCATGCCTTCGGGGAGTGAGGCGACGTCGCGCACCGCGGCGCCCGCGACGTAGAGCAACTCGTCGGGGTGTGATCGCTCCCGTTCCGGGCGCGTGATGATGAGGCCGTAGCAGGCTTCGTCCGACCTGTCCTTGATCTCCTCGATCCGATCAACAAACCGGTCCCAGAGAAGTGGGATCACCTGGAGGTTGTTCGTGTCCGGCGACAGCGCGCTTATGAAGTGAGCCTCCAGCCCGACGACGGTGAAGGCCTCCTTCTGAACGATCTTCGGCTCGATCGTAATGGCGGCTCCCTCTCTCTAGTATTGGTCTCTGCAAATGGGAAAAATCACACGATTCTGGGATGACACCCGGCGTCATTTGCGCGAGGATACCGGATATTCACCCAAGGAGCCAACGGATGAAAACCAGACGCCTCCTCGGTCTGACTGTGTTACTCGCAGCAGCGCTCGCCGCGGCTTGCGGTCAGTCGGCCGAGCCGACTCCACATCCGACACCGGAACCGACGGCGGTCCCGACTCCCGTGCCCACGGTGGCCGAACCTACTCCAACGCTTGTACCACCGGACGACCGGCCACTGGTCGACGTGTCCCACCTGCTCGACTTCGTACGGGAAGGTATCTACAAGAACTCCGACGGCGTCGGCGGCGCGGCGTGGCTCGACTACGACGGTGACGGATTCCTCGACCTGTACATCACCAACACCAGAGACGCGAAGAACGCCCTCTTCCACAACAACGGGGACGGCACGTTCACCAACTTCGCCGAGCAGGCTGGCGTTACGAGCGAGACCGGCAATACGGCCGTGGTTGCCGGAGATATCGACAACGACGGCTGCGCAGACCTGATACTGGCGGGCGACGGCGGGTTGCAGGGCAACAAACCAAGCGGCTTCAAAATCTACGCCAACAACTGCGACGGCACCTTCATCGACATCAGCGAGACGGCGGGCATCGACAAGCCTGAAGTTTCTTGGAGCTTGGCCCTGGGCGACGTCAACAACGACGGGTACCTAGACCTCTACGCAGCCGGCCTGGTGGCGCTTGGCATCTCCTTCGACTCTCGCGACCGTCTCTACCTCAACAACGGCGACCGCACGTTTACCGACGTGACCGATGAGGCCGGCATCGAAGGCGAGCTAGAGACATGCTCCGCTCAGTTCAGCGACTATGACCGGGACGGATGGACTGACATCTTCATTGCCAACTGCTTCTTCGCTTTGGTGAGAACCGAGCTCCTTCGCAATAATGGGGATGGGACGTTCACGGAGGCGGGATTCGAAGCAGGACTGGTCTTCTCGCGGTCCGGCCACCCGCTGGACTACGACCGGGACTCCCGCACGGCTCTCGCCTTCGGGGACTATGATCTTGACGGGGACTTGGACGTTTTCGCCCCGGGCCAGACCGACAAGCCCATGTTCGAGAACAACGGGGACGGGACCTACACGGCCATAGGGGAACAGGAGTTGGGACTCGTCATCCGCGGACTTGGGGCTGACAAAGCGGTCAGCTTCGCCGACTTCGACAACGACGGCTATCTCGATGTCTTCTATGTCGATTACCCGCACCCGCAAGACGCCTCTCCCTTGGGCATGCTCCGTATGAATAGCGGGGACGGAACGTTCGCCGAAGCCGCAGAATATCCGGTGCCTTTTTCAAGTGGAGCCGCCACCGGCGACTACGACAACGACGGTTACGTGGACCTGGTCGTCGTTACGAGCAAATCTCAAGGTGAGGGTGGGACGCCGATGCTGCTCCACAACCGGAGCAGCGAAAACGTTTGGATCACCGTCAGGATGGCTGGGGTCGAGAGCAACCGTGACGGTATCGGGGCGGTGGTGAGGGTCCACGCCGGGCAAAACGCATACGTCCAAGAGGTCTCAGCCGGATCGGGTCTTTCGACCAACAGTCCCTGGCTGACGTTCGGATTGGGAGACCTTGACGCGCCGGTCGATATCGAGGTGCGATGGCCGTCGGGGCTGGTCGAGATGTTCGAGGACCAGGACGTGAGACAGACCGTCACGCTGACCGAGGGGTCGGGTACGAAAATCGAGTCGGATTGACACGGGACCCGACAACGATGCGGTAACTACGAAACGCCGCAAAAATGTTGCATGTTGTTGCAATCTGTTGCAATTCGCGCATTATTGTCAAGTTGATGGGGTCTTGCTCGGGGCGACGGATGCGGGCGCCATGATGGAACCGTCACGGTCTCAGGCTAGTTGTTCCTTGTCCTGACGGAGCCGTCCAGCGACCAGTTCCGTACCGGCTCGAACTGTTTGTCCTCCGGAGCGCGGCGATCATGCCCGTCACCGACCGGGAGAGCGCTCTCCGTGGCCGTTGAGTCGTCGGCCGGGGACGCGAGGAGCCGCTGCTCTTCGTCGAGGAGGCGTTCCCGTTCCCGGACTATGCGACGGTACTCCTCGACCACCTGTTGGCGGATTTCCGCTTCGGTTGGGCCGGGAGGATCGTAGGCCATGTCCTCCGGAGTGAGAACATCGTACTTTTCAGGCATGTGCATATTGAGGACCCACGACAAGAGCAGTGGCGGGGCATCGGGCTTCTTCGCCATTTCCTGAAGAATCACCTGGACCATGTCCGAGAACCTCAGCTCGGCGACCTCTTTTCTCTTGACGAAGCCGAGGACGTTGTCTTGCTCCCATTCCTCTATGGTACTGACGGCGACGCCGGCCCTCTGGGCGGCTCGTTCGTAGTTCGGCGTAAGGGCATACTGTTTGAGGCAGAGGGTCTGCGCTCTCCAGAGATCGCACTGTTCGGGAGTGAAATCGCTGAAGCGGATGCCGAGGGCACATTCGGTCTCGACGGCGATGGATTCGGAGTTCATTCCGAGGGATCGAAGGAAATCGAGGTTCATGAGGGTGTCGGGTCCTTGGTGTTAGGTTGTGGGTAAAGAATAGACCGTGCGTTCTCACATTGTCAAGATGGGACGGGGAGGCGGGACTGTTCAGTCTCCGTGAGTTGAATTGCGAAGACCCCCTCTCTGTGTCTCTCCCCCGTGGGGGAGAGATTGTAGGTTCTTCGTCGCTGCTCTCCTCAGAATCACCATGGCCTTGTCAGGCCACATAAGGGGATGAAAATTGGGATGCGTCGGGAACGGGCAACCACAAGGGTTGCCCCTACAACAGGTTTGCCGGGGGTTATTTTCAGAGGAATCGCTCATGTCGGTTGTCACCGACACCACCAATCATGAAAATGGCAGTAAGGGCGATTCGCGAATCGCCCTTACGGGAGGTTGGCCGGGGTTTATTTTCGTACCAATGACAGTGACGGCGTTGTTTTCTCATCAATGGAGAATGGGTCGATAGCGGTTGCGGTGTTCGCGAAAGTCTTAACCTGACACGAGATGGGTAGGGACTGAAGCTGTTTGGGCGACAGGGGTCTCTTTTTCCCTGACATTTCCTGACATATTCTGACATTCCTCTGTTGCGGACGGGAGACCAGGGGCGTCCGCCGTGTGTTGTTGAATATGATAGTACACGTGTTCTCATCAGTCAAATTCGGAGGCGCCCCTTCTTAGATTATTCGACTCCGCAACGCTCCGCCCAGAATGACAGTGACGGCGTTGTTTTCTCGTCAATGGGGAATGGGGCGGTAGTCAAATGCCTACCCCTGTCAGCCCGGCGAGGGAGAGGGGTAGGTTCTTCGTCGCTGCTCTCCTCAGAATCACTATGGCCTTGTCAGGCCACATAAGGGGATGAAAATTGGGATGCGTCGGGAACGGGCAACCACAAGGGTTGCCCCTACAACAGGTTTGCCGGGGGTTATTTTCATAGGAATCCCTCATGTCGGTTGTCACCGACACCACCAATCATGAAAACGGCGGAATGGGCGATTCGCGAATCGCCCCTACGGGAGGTTGGACGGGGGTTATTTTCAGACGAATCCAAAGCTCACTCCGCGCTCTCTGCGGTGAAGCCCGGCTCCCGGTTACCTGCCGGGCAGCGCGCGGATCGTCTCCAGCGCCTCGGCCTGGACACGTCGGTCCCCCAGCCGCAACGCGATTACCAGTTCCTGCTGCGCCAGCCGGTAGTTGCCAGCCTCGACATATATCTTGCCGCGAAGCAAATGGGCCTGCGCGGCGCCTATGGGGCCGGACTCTATCGCCTGAGCCAGTGCGTCAAGCGCCCGGTCATAGTCGCCCTGTGAATAGTAGCGCTCGGCGCGGAAGTAGTGGGTGAAGGAGTTTTCCGGCAACCTGCGGTCTGCGAGCACCACGCCGAATGTCAGAATGAGCAGCGTGGCCGGCACGACCCACCACTTGAGGATGAGCGACCCCGACGTGTCGACGAAAATCCGGTAGCCCAACGTCGTCCCGGCCTGGCGGTACTGCGGCGAGAAGGTCAGGCCGAGAATGAACCCCGCCACGAGTCCGCCGCCGTGCGCCCAGTTGTCGATGCCGGGCGTCGTCAGGCCGATTATGACGTTGATTGCGACAATGACCGCAAGGCCGATCAAGCTGTTCTGCGCGTGCTTGCCGAAGGTCCGACGCTGCAGGAGGAGGAACGCCGCGAGCGCCCCGACGACGCCGAAGATCGCTCCGCTCGCGCCCGCGGCGATGGCTATCGAGTTGAACAAGTAGCTCGTGACGCTCCCGGCCAGTCCGGCAAGGACATAGATTAGGAAGAAAGGAGCGTGCCCGTATGAACGCTCCACGGACTGCCCGAAGATGAAGAGTGCGAGAGCGTTGAAGCCCAGGTGCATGAAGCCGGAGTGGAGGAACATGGCAGTGAGCAGCCGCCAGTACTCGCCCTGGGAGATGAGGGGCCCGAACATGGCGCCGAAGTCGAGGAGCACGTCGGGGTCTTCGGTGCCGCCCGCAAGCTGCGCGAGACCGAACATGACGACGTTGATGGCGAGCAGAGTGTAGGTGAGGTAGGGCTTGCGCGTTACCTCAGGCATCGGGACGTAATCCGGCTCTTGATCGTATTCGTCGGTCTCGTACACGTACTGTCCGGAGGGGAAAGCGCCCCTAGCTCTTTAACGGTGGGGCTGTTCAACGGGTCATGCCGTTTCGGTGCGATACCCCGTAGTTCTACGATACACTAGGGCCAGCTACGCGCTCAAGGGACACTTGGAGGTGCCCAGTCCGTGCCACGACTCAGCGAAGCTCTACCCAGAAGGAGCGAAATTCGCCCCGATCAGCAGGCCAACAGCATAGCCGAGATCGACGCGCGCGCCCTGTACGACCGAGGCATCCGCGCCATCGCCTTCGACGCCGACCAGACGCTGTGCCGGTTCCACGGAATGGGCATCAATGAACGACTACTGACGAACATCGAGGTCATGCGCGGCCTGTTCGCGGACCGTTTGTGTATCATCTCGAACTGCACCGACAGGCGGCGACAGGAACTGATCGAGCATTTCCCCCTGTATGTCGTGCCCGTGAGAAAGAGGAAGCCTTCCGAGGAGCCGTACCGCGAGGCGGAGCGTTACTTCGACGTCCCACCTGAGCGGTGGGCGTTCGTGGGCGACCGCATCCTCACCGACATCGTTGGCGCGAACCGGGCGGGCTGGCACTCGATTCTGGTTCCCCCGCTCGCCCCCGAGACCGACCCGTGGTTCATCGCCATGGCCAGATCGTACGAGCGGCTACTGTGGCGGGCGTATCGGATGTGACGTGTGAGGCCCTGCCGCTACAAGTCCGGCTCAATGGGATCGGGTGACTCCCCATAGGCGGTCTGGATCTGGGTGATCTTCAGCTCGGCCTTCGAGAGCATGTCGCCGCAGTGGTTGGCGAGGCGCATTCCCCGCTCGAAGAGAGCGGTCGTCTCCTGGAGTGAGAGTTCTCCGGCCTCCATGGCGCGGACCGTCTCTTCGAGTTGCTCCAGCGCCTGCTCGAACGTGAGGTCCTTGAGTTCGTCGTCGGCCTTCGGTTCTTGTTGCATATCCCTCGACCGCCTATGCTATCAGTCTTCAAAGAGGTCCATACTCGCCTGTTCACTCGGTGGTGATTTCCTCGGTCTCTTCCGTCGTCGGGGCGTTGGACGCAAGTTGCCTCTGGTCACCTGGGCCTTGAATTCGCCCTCTGCCACCGTCACGCCGATCAGGTCGCCGTCCCCGACCTGCGACGGCGAGGTGACTACCGTGTTTTGCCTGTGGACTATGGCGTACCCGCGCAGAAGGGTATCGCGCGGGCTGAGAGACTCGAGTCTGCCTCGCAGGCCAATGATGCGTTCGTTCGAGACCTGCATCGTCCCGCGCAGGTGGCCGGACGTCGTCCGCATCATGTCGTCGATGCGCAGCCTGAGGGTGTCGAAGTCCGGCAGCCCTCGCCAGAGGCGCGGAAGGAGCGCGTCTACCTCCCATTGGGCCGTTTCGAGTCGACCTGTGATTATGGAGTTCAAGGACCTGCGGAGCACCCCGAGATCGGCAAATAGCTCGGCCTGGTCCGGCATGACAAGCTCCGCGGCGGCGGACGGGGTCGGCGCTCGAACGTCGGCCACGAGGTCCGCGATGGTATAGTCGGTCTCGTGCCCTATGGCGCTGACGACCGGCACACTGCTCTTGAAGATCGCCCGCGCCACGTCCTCCTCATTGAACGGCCAAAGGTCTTCCAGCGAGCCGCCCCCGCGGGCGACGATGGTCACGTCGATGTCATCGAGTCGTTCCAGCGCATCGAACGCCGCAACGATGGTGGGCACCGCCTCGTTGCCCTGTACCAGAGCCGGCGCAAGCGCAAGATCCACGGCTGGGTAACGGCGGGCCGTCACGTTTTGGATGTCGTGCCAGACGGAGCCTGTCGGCGAGGTAACGACACCCACCCGCACAGGAAATCTCGGCAGCGGCCGCTTGCGCGACGGCTCGAACAGTCCCTCCTTTTCGAGCCGCACCTTGAGCTCTTCGAGCTTCAGTTGCAGTTCGCCGACTCCCTCCGGCTGGACCACGTCGGCAATGAGCTGAAGGTCGCCGCGCGGCTCGTAGAGCGCAACGCGACCGTGTGCGATCACGGCGCTTCCTTCCTCGATAAGGTCGGCCCCGACGCCTCCTCCACGGAACATTACGCACCGGAGCGTGGCGTCCGAGTCGCGCAGGCTGAAGTAGGAATGTCCCGCCGCCGAGCGGGTAAGGTTACCGACCTCGCCACGCACCCACACGTTCTGCAAGACCGGGTCTTCTCGGAGAATCTCCGTGAGATATCCCGCAACCTCTGAGACTGAGTAGACGGCCATGCTTTTGCCCTAGTGATGTGTGAAGGGGCATGCCCCTCACTGTTCCTCTCTCTCGGCCGGACAGAAAATGTGGGTACGCTTCGTCCGAGACGAGGCTAGACGCGCCCGGCGTATTCGCCCGAGCGGGTGTCTACCCTAATCGTCTCTCCAACGTCGATGAAGAGCGGCACCTGCACGACGAGGCCCGTCTCGACCGTGGCGGGCTTGCTGCCGCCGGTGGCCGTGTCGCCCTTGAAGCCGGGATCCGTCTCGACCACCTTGAGATCGACGTTGAGCGGTATCTCGATGCTGATCGGCTCGTCTTGGTAGAGGACGAGGTCGACGGTCGTCTGCTCGATCAGGTACGGGAGGGAGTCCGAGATCCGGTCGCCGACCAGCGGGAACTGCTCGAATGTCTCGTTGTCCATGAAGTAGTAAAGGTCGCCGTCCTGGTAGATGTACTCCGCTTTACGGCGTTCAACGTCCGCAATGGCGAACTTCACGTCGAATCCGTTGAAGGTGCGATCGACGACGCGGCCGGTGCGGAGCGACCGGAATCTGATGCGCATGACAGGAGCGCGCTTCTGCATCTTCGTCCGCTCGTAGTCGACGACGGCGTATGGCTCGCCGTCCAGGGTGATCGGCATTCCCTTCTTCAACTCGCCGTAGCTCAGCGTCATTCCGTTCTCCTACGTCCGCTCGATGGTCTCTACCAGATAGTCAAGCGCATAGAGATACCCGCGCCAACCGAGGCCCGCTATCTGGCCTTCCGCTAGCGATGCGATGACCGAGTGATGCCGGAACTCCTCGCGCGCGTGGATGTTGGACAAGTGGACCTCGACGAACGGCAGCCCCGTATCTGCGATGGCGTCCCGCAGCGAGATGCCGTAGTGAGTCAGCGCTCCCGCGTTCACCACGATGCCATCAGCGTCCGGCGCGGCCTCCTGCAGGTAGTCGACTATCGCGCCTTCGTGGTTCGACTGGAAGAAGTCCAGCTCGACGCCGAGCGATTCCGCGCGCTCGCGGAGGCGCGCCTCGATGTCGGCAAGCGTATCGCTCCCGTACTGCGAGGGATCGCGCATACCGAGCTTGTTGAGGTTCGGACCGTTTACGACAAGGACTTTCATGGCATTTGCACCTGATAATCCGACACGAACATTGTAATGAGAAACGTATGCCGTCTTCAACGGATTCGGGTCAACTTCCAGGTAAATCCGAAGTAACCGCGGCATAGGGCGGCGTTCAGAAGAAAAAATTCCTAGTTCACCCTTTTCACATCACTATATTCATATTTTCTTCAGTCTATATAGCTGAATGTGTGGCGCTATGTTCATATTATTGATATAGTACCCACCCGCGACTTCATTCGCACTCTGCAAGTCGTGGGGACGCCTGACGGATGACACGGTTGGACTATGCGCGCGCGGTCGCGCTGACCGCCTCGATAACCGCCACCTCAGTGCTTTCCGGTGTACCGGCTTCGGCGTGTTCCGGCCCACCGGATTCTATGGGGACAGATTCGTCGAGCATGGTTCCCACCACGACACAGACCGTAGCCCAACCGAGCCTATTGTCTCCTACGCCGGTCACTAGTCCCACACCCGCTAGACCGCCAACTCCTATAAGGATGCCTACGCCTGCCCGGACGCCGACCCCTACTCTCACCTATACTCCAACCCCGCCTCCCACACCAACCACCACACCGTCTCCTACCACCACTTCAACTCCGACATTTGCACCTACATTCACACCGACCGCCACAGGTACTTCCAGCCCACCCTTCACGTCCACCAGCACACCGGTCCCCACTCAGACGCCTACTTCCACACCCACCAACACCCCTTCTCCGACACCAACGCCAACTCCATTGCCCTCGCCTACGAGTACCAAGACACCCACCCCTGCTCCAACCCCTACATACACTCCCATCAACATACCGTCTCCTACGCCTACGCCGTTACCAACCTCTTCACCAACCGCTATGCCCTCACCCACTCGAACCCCGACTCCGACAACTAAACCCAGCAGCGCAACGCCTCAAACGCGTATTCAAGACGCGACGATCAAACCTACCGGCACCCCCACTCCGGCACTCTACATCTCGCCTGAACCCAACATTACACCGACTCATACGCCGGCGCCGCTACCCACCAGTACCCCGACTCCTGCGCTCTCTATCTGGCCCGAACCTAAGATCACTCCGACTCATACGCCGACGCCGCTACCCACCAGTACCCCGACTCCTGCGCTCTCTATCTGGCCCGAACCTAAGATCACTCCGACTCATACGCCGACGAGAAAACCTACGCGGACGCCGCTACCCACCAGTACCCCGACTCCGGCACTCTTCATCTGGCCGGAGCCCAAGATCACACCAACTCCCACACCGACGAGAAAACCCACGCGGACGCCTTTGCCAACCAGTACGCCGACTCCAACCTCTACTCAGACGCCTACACCCACCAGCACTTCTACCTCTACCAGCACCCCAACGCCGACATTTACACCTACCGCTACCCCGACTCCTTCCTTCACACCCACGTCCACAGCGACTCCAACCAAGTTGCCAACAAAGACGCCCACACCTACGAATACGCCCCCTCCGGAGAGGCCGTCGCTCACAATCCCCGACGACATACCGAGAACACCCGGTGAGCCGGTGGCTGTCCCTATCACGTTCGACTCGGATGGCGCGAGGGTATCGAGCATGACCTTCTCGGTGGACTACGACGAATCGTGCCTGGGCTTTGATCCGACGGACGCCAACCAGGACGGCCTGGCGGACTCGGTCAAGCTGATGGTCCCTACTGCATTCGGGGCGACGTGGGTGAGACATGACCCGGAAGATACGGACGGGGAAATCGACACCGTTCTCGCGGACACGATTCAACCGTTCGAAGCAATGCCCGACGGCCTGATTATGGAAGTCGTTCTCACTGTCGATGAGGGGGCATCATGCGGCCTCGCCGAGGCGGGTGTAGGATTCTCGTCCGATCCTCCGGCGATGTACACAAATGATGAAGGAGTTCGTTTGGAGGGTGTCACCGAAGACGGGTCAGTACGGATCTCAACACCCACTCCCACCTCCACATCCACGGCGACTGCCACGCCAACGTTCACCCCAACGCCTTCTCCCACTCCGTCCGCTACGCCGGTTCCGGCCAACCCGTCCCTCAGCATCCCTAAGCAAATAGCCGCGGTGCCGGGTCAGACGGTAATCATGCCCATCACATTCGACTCCGACGGCGCGAAGATTTCGGGCGTGACGTTCTCGCTGGACTATGATCCGTCGTGCCTCAGCTTCGACCCTACGGATGGCAACTCGGACGGTGTCCCGGACTCCGTCAACATCATGCTTCCGCCGGCGTTCGACAGAACACCGGTGGCCCCTGCGCCCGAGAGTGCTGACCGGGAGATTGACATTGTCCTTGCCGACCTCGTGTTCCCACTCGCTGCGATGCCCGACGGCGTGATCGTGGAAATCGGGTTAACGATCGCGGGAGATGCGGAATGTTGGGGAGTGACAGTAAACATTGGGTTTTGGCCGGACACACCGGCTACATACTTCGATACCGACGGCGAAGAAGTGACGGGCATGACCCAAGACGGCTCGATACGCATCTCGGTACCGACCTCGACACCCACGCCTACGGCCACGCCGACCTCTACTCCTACGTCTACTCCTACGTCTACTGCTACGGCGACGCCTACGGCCACGCCGACACCCACCTTCACACCTACGTCTACTCCTACCTTTACACCTACGTCTACTGCTACGGCGACGCCTACTTTCACGCCCACTCCAACGCCCACGGCCACGCCGGCACCCACCTTCACACCTACGTCCACTCCAACTTTCACACCTACGTCTACTGCTACGGCGACGCCGACTTTCACGCCCACTCCAACGCCTACGGCCACGCCGACACCGACCTTCACGCCTACGGCCACGCCGACCTCTACACCTACGTCTACTGCTACGGCGACGCCTACTTTCACGGCCACTCCAACGCCTACGGCCACGCCGACCTCTACACCTACGTCTACTGCTACGGCGACGCCTACTTTCACGCCCACTCCAACGCCCACGGCCACGCCGACACCGACCTTCACGCCTACGGCCACGCCGACCTCTACACCTACGTCTACTGCTACGGCGACGCCTACTTTCACGGCCACTCCAACGCCTACGGCCACGCCGACCTCTACACCTACGTCTACTGCTACGGCGACGCCTACTTTCACGGCCACTCCAACGCCCACGGCCACGCCGACACCCACCTTCACACCTACGTCTACTCCGACCTCTACACCTACACCTACGTCTACTGCTACGGCGACGCCCACACCAACGCCCACGGCCACGCCGACACCCACCCTCACACCCACGTCTACTGCTACGGCGACACCTACTTTCACGCCGACTCCAACGCCCACGGCCACGCCGACACCCACCTTTACTCCTACGTCTACTGCCACGCCCACCCCAACACCTACGCACACACGTGTACCGGTTCTGGAAGGGCCATCACTCGCCATTCCACAAGAGATACCGGGTACTCTAGGGCAGACGGTGGTCGCGCCTATCACGTTCGACGCCGACGACAGTAGAATCTCCACCATCGCGTTTGCGCTCGACTACGACCAAGCCTGTCTGATCTTCGATCCGACGGATGCGGATTCCGACAGAGTTCCGGACTCGGTAAAGCTCATGGTTCCCGCAGGCTTCATCTCACAGGTGCAGTTTGTGGGCGGGGCTGTCCGGTTTGTTCTGTTTGGTCTCGGCGTAACGATGCCGGATGGAGTAATCGCGGAGATTACCTTCACGGTCAGTGACGCACAGGCCTGCCGTGGAGCTACGGCCGAGGTGGGATTCTCATCCAGCGGGCCGACCTTCGGAGACAATTTGGACAGGCCGGTTTCAGGCTGGTCGCAGGACGGCTCGGTAAAGATCGCCGACAACTAGCCCTAGAGGCCGTCAGGAATATCGGGGGAAGAGTCGAGCTAACCTCTAAGCTGGACTTTGTACAAAGTATAGACAAGTGACGAGAACAGGGTAAGCTAACAAGACCAAACACTTCTGAAAGGTCACGTTATGCTCACCCCCGTATCCAGTACGGGGCAGGCTCTTCCAGGAAGTCCGCACTCACCTGGGAGTAGAGACTCAACGCCAATGGTCCGATCGCGCCATAGCCCGTACCACGCCGGTTCTGTTGGGACTGTTCTCGTGGATAACCGTCGCGGCTCATCTGCTGCAAAAGCAGCGGCCCTGCAAGCCCCGTGCCGCCGCCTGGTATGCCAAGCCCGCGCCGACCTTCGTAGACGCGATCGCGTTGGTGCGTCGTCATATGTGGAGCGCTTGTGAGACTTTTTCCATGTCGCAGGACAAACCCGACATCACGAAAGTCCCAACGCCGCTATCCAATAGATTCATAGAATCGCTGACCTACGCAGCCTGAATGTACAAAGTCCAGATAAGACTAGCTACCGGCCGGTGGGTGGCTGTTCATCTGAAGACTTTGCTATTCGTGCTCACCGCCGCAGCGGGGCAACATTCTTATACCATTTCGTCTTGACTACACCATAAATCCGTCATTCCTGCGGAAGCAGGAATCCAGTCTTTGATCTCTGGACTCCGGCCTACGCCGGAGTGACGATGTAAGGCTTGACGTTGTATTCCTTTATGGTCGCATCACACGAAATTGGTATAATAATCAGGCGTTTGTGGCAAGCGGATGGCTTGAGATTCCTCGGCTGCGCTCGGAATCACTATGGCCTTGCGAAGGCCACATAAGGGGATGAAAATGGGAGTGGTCGCTCTATCCTCACTTGCTCCACGACAGCGACCTGGGATGGATTCCTGCCTTCGCAGGAATGACGGATCGTGGTTGCGCATAGTCATTTTCATAGCAATCGCCCATGTCGGTTGTCACCGACACCACCAATCATGAAAATGGCAGCGGCCATCAGAGTCCGGAGACTGGATTCCCGCCTCCGCCGGAATGACGGATGGAGACGTCACACAGGCTATTTTCATAGGAATCATCCATGCAGCCTTGCCGTCTGCACACCGAGGGATGAAAATGGGATGTGCGTCCATTGTCGCCATTGGATTTGTGGCTGTGACCAAAGATGGATTCCCGCCTTCGCGGGAATGACGAATTGAAGGTTGTGTCAGTTATTTTCGTACCAATGACATGTACCCGGTTGTACTTGCAATTCGCATTTTACATACCCCTGTCAGCCCGCGAACGGGAGAGGGGTTACGCATAGGTCTCCATTCGCGGGAATGGTGGGAAACGTTAACTCCCTCCCTCGAAATACCGCCTCGGGTTCTCGACGGTCAGCTTCCTGATATCGGCCTCGCTCGCGCCGAGCGACCTCAGCAGCGGAAGCACCTTTCGCGTGATGAACAGCCAGCGATCAGGGTTCTGCGCGTCGTGCGCCATCCTGGTCTCAGGAGAGAAGAGTCCTACCGTCGAGTCCCAATCATGGGCGATCATTATGCGGTGACCCCATCCGGCGTCGATCAGCTGCTTGAGCACGACGGCCCGCTCCCGCCACGTCGGTCCCATGAGACCGCTCTCCTTGTGCCTGTCCATGCCGAGCCAGAACCCGCGCAGCAGCAGGCCGGTCAGGTAGCCGAGATCGGTGGTGTCGTTGCTGTGCCCGATGCACACGCGGTCGGGGTCGATGCCCTCATCCTCGAACACGTCAGCCTGCTGCTCTCCGATGCGTTCAGGAGCCCACGTGTGGGTCATGATTGGGGCCTTTGTCCTCATGGCGGCGCGGGCCGCCGCCCGGAGCACCCGCTCTTGGCCGGGAGTGACGCCGCCCTTGTCGCTTGCACACTTGATGATGCCCGCCTTGATGCCGGTATCCTCTATCCCCTCTGTTATTTCCCGCGTGTAGAAGTCGGCGATCCTGTCGATGGGAACGTGGTCGAACAGGTGCGGCACGTCGAGCCAGGTGCCGGTCGAGACGACGATGTTCACTCCCGACCGCCTTGACGCCTCGGCCTGAATCCGCACGTCGCGGGCCTGGTCGTACGGTGCGACATCGACGATGGTGTCCACGCCTCCTCGTTTCGCGTCCGTCAGATCCCGAATCGCCCTCTCAAGCGTGGCGTCACGGTCGAGGAACTCCGGTATCACCGACGAGCCGCTGAACCCGATGCACACGTGCTCGTGACTCAGGGTGAATCCGAGGGACGCGGTGTCGATGGGCCCTCTCGCGGTCTCGACTGTCGGCATACGTGGCTCTCCACTAGAGTCCGGCGACTGGAACCTATCACCATGCTTTCGTCCACGTCAATGAAGCAGGCCGACGCCGGGTCTTCGGAGACCTCTTTCCCAATTGACGCTGCTCTTGACAGGCACATATAATCGCCCCGTCCGACAACCGGAACGACAGGAGACATACCGACCAATGGCAGAACTGCGCAAGAACAAAGCGAAACAGACCCTGGACGAGGGCGGCGTCGCCACCGTCGCCATGGGCAACATGAGCGGCGACATCATCGAGTTCCTCGGCCCGCTCGGATTCGACGGCATGTGGATCGAGGCCGAGCACGGTCCGTTCGACTTTCAGGACATCCCCAACCTGACACGGGCCTGCGATCTTTGGGGGATGACCTCCGTAGTCAGGCTTCACCTCAACTTGCAGGGACTCATCTACCGGACGCTCGATCTGGGCGCTCAGGCTATCGTCGTCCCGCACGTGAACACGGCGGAGGAGGCCCAGAACGTCGTCGACGGCGGCAAGTTCCACCCGATGGGAAAGCGCGGCATGGCTACGAGTCGCCAGGGAATCGGTGTCGACAGCTTCTACACCAAGGCCAACGACGAGACCCTTCTCATCGTCCTCATCGAGGACATCGTGGCCATCGAGAACATCAAGGAGATCGTCAAGGTCGACGGCATCGACGTGTTCTTCATAGCCAACGGCGACCTCTCCCAGAGCATGGGCCTCATCGGCCAGCACCGCCATCCTGACGTGCTCGCCGCCGCGGACCGCGGCTACGAGGCCATCCTGGGTGCGGGCAAGCACGCCGGCGCTCTCGTGGGCGACGACAACCTTGATTACTACCTCGAACGCAACATCCGCTTCCTCAGCACGCAGTGGACCCAGTGGGTCGGCCCCGCCGCCAAGTCGTTCCTCGATAGAATCGAAAAGGCGTCCTGAGCCCTACGTCTCGTCTCCCCCAAATCGAGGCTAGTTTTCCTATGCCGAATGCGCTCGATTGGCGTACCATATACGGGTGTCCTGTCATTGGAGTTCATTGTTTAGGGCGATGGGCGTGTTTTGGGGAGTCACCCTCACCCTAGCCCTCTCCCTTCAAGGGAGAGGGGATTTTCGCGGGCTGATTTGTTCGGTGAATCTCTGAATTAGGACACAAGTTGGGCTAAACGATAACAGGAGACCGTGTCCGCCCCAGTGAACATCATCGTATGTGTCAAACAGGTGCTCGACCCTGAGATGCCCGCGTCGGCATTCAAGGTCGATCCCGACACCAAGCGCGTTGTCGAGTCGCAGGGGACGCCGCCCGTCCTCAACGGCTTCGACGAGAATGCCGTCGAGGCGGCATTGCGCATAAAGGACGCCGTCGGCGCGCGCGTGACCGCCCTCTCCATGGGTGGATCGTTCGTCATGGACGTGGTCAAGAAGCCGCTGTCGATGGGGGCCGACGAGCTTGTGCTCCTCCAGGACGATGCCTTCCACGATCTCGACTCATTCGCCACGGCGACCGTCCTGTCCGAGGCCATCGGGAAGATCGGCGACTACGACCTCATACTCGCCGGACGCCAGGCCTCCGACTGGGACAACGCCCATGTGTCCCTCGGTATCGCCGAGATGCTCGACCTGCCGTGTCTCACCTTGGCCCAAAAGGTCGACGTGGCCGGCGGGACGGTGTCCGTCCAGCAGGTCGTGCAGGACGGCTACCGAGAGCTGGAGGCCGACCTGCCCGCCCTGGTAACCGTCACCAACGAGCTCGGCGAGCCTCGATACGCGACCCTGCGTGGCATCATGGCGGCCGGACGCAAGACCCCCACGGTCTGGAGTGCCGCCGATCTGGGGATCGACCCGTCGACGCTCGCTCCCAAGATCGTCATCACCGATCTCTACGTGCCGGAGTCCGACCGCTCCGTCGAGATCATCGAGGGCGAGGACGACGCCGACGCCGGCCGCAAGCTGGCCCTCAAACTCCGCGAAGACAAGCTCATCTGAATCAAATACCTACTACGCAATACTTTCTACTTTCTCTCTCCAATGTCATCAATTCTCATACTAGGTGAGCTGACCGCCGATAAGGCCCTCGACCCCGTAACGGGAGAGTTGATCGCGGCGGCGCGTCGGATCGGCGACGAAATCGGGGTAGCGCTCTTGGGCACGGACATTGACGGCCCTGCCCGTGAGGCGTTCGCGCTCGGCGCATCCGCCGTCTATACCGTTCACGACCCCATGCTCGACGGCCCTGACATTGACCCGAAGGTTGCCGCCCTCACCGAAGTCTGCAGACAAATCGGTCCCGATGTAGCCCTCGTCGGCAAGACACAGGACGGCAAAGAGATCGGGCCGCGAGTGGCATTCCGCCTGGGAGCCGGTCTGGCGCAGGACTGCACTCGCGTCGGCGTCGATGCCGAAACCGGACGCGTGGTTGCCACGCGACCCGTGTACGGCGGGAGCGCCATGGCCGCCGTCACCTTTCCCGGCGACGGCCTGCAGGTGGTAATCATGCGGGGCAGGGCATACGAAACGCCCGCGCCCGACGCCTCCGGAACGGGCGACATCATTCCACTATCCGTCGATCTCACTACGTCGCCCAGCCGCGTGAGGAACATCCGCACGGTCGCCCAGGCGAGTGAGGGCGTCAGACTTGAGGACGCGGATATCGTCGTGGCCGGCGGACGGGGACTCGGCGGGCCGGAACCGTTCGAGCTTCTCGGGCAGCTTACCGACGTGCTTGGCGGAGCAATGGGCGCCTCTCGCGCAGCCTGCGACGCCGGGTGGATCGACCACTCATACCAGGTCGGTCTCACCGGGAGGACGATTGCGCCGAACGTCTACATCACCGTCGGAATATCCGGCGCGAGCCAGCACATGGCGGGGTGCTCCGGCGCGAGGCACATCGTCGCCGTAAACAAGGACCGAGAGGCCAATATCTTCAAAGACGCCTCGTATGGGGTGGTCGGCGACTGGCAGGCTGTTATACCATCATTCATGGAAACCGTCAGAGAACTCGTGGACTCTTGAACTGCATGCCCATAACGTGCTATACATTGATGTGTCGTTTGGCCGCGAGTTGTGTTAGGCTCATGGCGGCGATACACCAGCTTCAGGGAGGGATGGCCATTCATGGAACGTGACGATTTCGCTGTCGACCTTGAGGAGCTTTTCAACGATATCGATAACGCCGAAGTTGTTTCAATATCCTTCCCGACTTTCGATAAGTCCGCCGTCTTCGACATGAGAAGCAGCGAGTCCGATGGCCCGATGCTCCGTCTCATGCCAATGGTCTCTTCCCCCCGCGAGCGCATCAGAAGCGTTCGCCGCCTCCGACCCGGCTTCCCGCGACCAACCGGCCTGACCGTCATTCCGTGGCATGGCTACGTCGACACCCTCGTCCAGACCGGGATATGGGCCAAGCTGGTTGAGCGGTTCTCTCGCTCCGGCCCGAACCACCGAGAGGTCCTCGATACCTGCGACTCCGCCCTCAGGGAGCTCCGCCAGTGCGAGAAGTCCGAGATGACCGCCGCCATCCTCGGCGACAACTACCACACCATCTGGACGTCTCGGAACTAACCCCGACGCGACCCCTCTCTCGAGCTTTCGAAACCTTCGCCATCCCCTGCCGACCGTGACGCAGGCGGGCATTCCCCACGGATTATCGTCTCATACGAATTCGTCATTGCCCTAAACGAAGATCCTTGCATGATTGACATGACAGTCTGTCATTACCCTGAAAATAGCCCAAACGACACCGCAATCGTCATCCCTGCGAAAGCGGGAATCCATCCCAGGTCGCTGCCGTGGAGCAAGTGAGGATAGGAGCGACCACTCCCATTTTCATCCCCTTATGTGGCCTGACAAGGCCATAGTGATTCCGAGCGCAGCGAGGAATCTAGGGCCATGTCAACATGGTTTTGATATTACGATTCACCCTCACCCCCGTATCGAGTACGGGGCAGGCTCTAGCCCTCTCCCACGACGGGCTGGCAGGGGTATGTATTTGATTATCGTTCCACTATCCATTGACGAGAAAGCGGCCCCGGCACTGTCATTCTGAGCGGAGCGTAGCGGAGTCGAAGAATCTAAAGAGTCTGTCACAATGTTAGAGCGTTCATACGCCGTTTTCGGTACTTGGTCACGATATAAGCGCGGCACCGGCTGTCCAGTCTTGCGGGCATGTATTTCAGATTCCTTGTATCTTGGTTTTGTCATGGGACAATGACTTCGGTAGGGGTGAATAGGGTGCGGCAGACCGTTGATTCCTAGGTCATCGAAGACCGTCAGCGAGCCAGGGTCGCCGCATCCCCCAGGAGTAGAGCCCGAACAGTTGCCTGGGCCAACCGAGCCCGCATCATGCAAGGACGGGCCAGCACTTCATAACAGGAGGTAGAAAAAATGGAACAGGAACCGACATACGTAGGCATTGATGTGGCAAAAGCCCAGGTGGATGTCGCTCTCCACCCTACAGGTGAGAGGTGGGTCGTCTCCTACGACGAACCCGGGATCCCGGAACTGGTCTCCCAACTGAAGACCATTGGACCGGCCAAGATAGTGTTGGAAGCTACTGGCGGCCTGGAACTGCCGTTGGTGGCGGCTCTGGCAGCTGCGACGCTGCCCATAGTCGTCGTCAACCCACGCCAGGTTCGTGACTTTGCCAAAGCAACCGGGACTTTGGCAAAGACTGACGCTCTGGACGCGGCGGTCCTCGCCCACTTCGCCGCCGCTGTTCGTCCCCCTGTGCGCCCTCTGAAGGACACCGAGACCCAGGTTCTCAGCTCGTTGGTTGCTCGTAGGCACCAAGTGGTGACCATGCTGGTCTCTGAGAAGAACCGCCTCGGCACCGCCATCAGCGCCGTCCAGCCCCGCATCGAGGCTCACATCGCCTGGTTGGAGCAGGAGTTGGACGACCTTGACGAAGGCCTGAGGCAGGCTCTCCGTAACAGTCCCGTATGGCGGGAGAAGGACGACCTGTTGCGCACCGTTCCCGGCGTGGGAGGGCAGGTCTCCCTCACCCTCCTAGCGTACCTGCCGGAGCTGGGCACGCTGGACCGCCGACAGGTCGCTGCGCTGGTGGGCGTGGCTCCCTTCAACCGGGACAGTGGCACTCTGCGGGGCAAACGGACCGTCTGGGGTGGTCGCGCCCGGGTCCGCGCTGCCCTGTACATGGGAGCGTTGGTAGCCAGCCGCTTCAACCCGGTGATCAGGGACTTCTACCAGCGGCTGCTGGCCGCTGGTAAGCCCAAGAAGCTGGCTCTCACAGCCTGCATGCGCAAGTTGCTCGTCATACTCAACTCCATGCTCAAGCATCGCTCACCCTGGCGCGCTGAGCGCGCCAGGGCCTCGGCACTCGTCGGCCATCCCTCTTGACTTTCAAGACAGTTGCTCGCTGCGCTCGGAATGACAGGGAGACGGGGCCGGATCATAGTTGCAATGCTGTTTTGCCTACCCTTGTCAGCCCACGACGGGAGAGGGGATAAATCGGCATTTGCCTCTTCCTCATATTCAAGTTGACTGAGTACTAGGGCTATCTGCCGTCGTCATTCAGGCCGTTCCAGCTATGGAACGACGCCCAGAGGACGAGGACTTCAGTTCCTCACTCCGCTCCGCTGCGTTCGGAATATCCCATGAGGGTTGCCACCCGCGCACCATCCTCCCACCGCCGGCATCCTGCATCGAGTTGGCGGAGCGTGTTTTCGGACAGATGCGCGTCCGGTCGGTCGCATAGCCGCTCAAGCAGTTCCGTCGCGATCCGCCTGGCGGCGATCTCGTTGCCCCGACCGGTAACGTGCGCGTAGTCGATGTAGACCGGCTGAGGGGTGTCGGCGAACAGGTCGTTGAGGTTCACGACCGCATTCGAAGCTTGAGGATCGGTGAGTCTATCGTCGAGGATCGCTGCCATCTCAGCGCGGACGGTCATGAGGATTTTCAGTCCGGTGTATTCCATCTCCGACGCGATCAGGGATTCCTCGGAGGGGTCTAGCGGCTTTTCGCTCGACCACAGGCCGGGCTGGAACGCCATCAGGGGCGTGAAGCCGTATTCCCGCGCCAGGCCGTCGACGACGCGGGCGTTGAAGAGCCAGAGGTTGATGCCGCGCTCAGCGAGCCAGCGGTAGTTGGGCGTCGCGTCGGTGTCGCGGTCGGCGTAGATGATGATGCCGTCCCGCTCGAAGGGATCGCCTTCGATGCGGTCGAGGACGATTCTGGACGCCTTATAGAGTCCGGTGGAGCGGGCGAACCAGCCGGAATCGCCGTCCTCGTCGGTTGACTCGAACCGGTCGCGGACGGTGTCGAAGGACACGTGCGCGCCGGGGAACTCCGGCCAGAGGGAGACCGCCGCGGCATCGTTGACGCCGTTGTAGAAGACCACGACATCCGGCCTGCGTCCGGCCTGAAGCTCCCGCATCAGGTAGATGACTTCCTGCGTGGATACGAAGCCACGCCTACCGAGGTTTCTCACTCTGGCTTCGATACCCAGCGTTCCATTGAGATGGGAGGCCAGGTGGCTGGAAATGGTCTCGTCGTCTGGCGCTCCGACACCCCAGACGGCTGAGCCGCCGAACATCCAGACTTCGAGGGCGTCTTCGCTCTCAGAGTTGCCTACGGTACGTCGCGAGCCGGATAGATCGATGGTCGTGTATTCGCCACGATAAGGTCTGCGTTTCCAGATCGTGTACGGCTCATATACCGTGCGGTCGCTCTTGCGCACCTCTTGGAGCAGGACGCCGGGATCGTAGTCGACGCCTTGGTAGGCCGGGAGACTCGCCCGGAGATCGTCATCGGCGAGGAGTTGGTTCGTCGGTGGGTCAAAATACCGTTCGTCGACGGCTGCGGCCACGCGACCGACGAGGTCTGCGGCGACGATAGCCACGACGCTCAGCCCAACGAGCGCGAGCGTGGTCTTCAGCTTCTGCCCCATCGCCTGCGTCGCTCCTCCCCTAGCGCACCGTTATGACCCCCGTCATCCCGAGTGTCTCGTGCGGAGTACATACCAGTTCGAACGTCCCGGACGTGTCGAAGGTAAAGGTCAGCGCCTTCGTCTTCCAGGCATCTACGTGAACATCGATATCCAGATCGGGAACGGTAAACGTGTGGAACTCCCCCTCGGACGTCATGAAGAAGGTCACCTGTTGGCCTCGCTCGAAGGTGAACTCGGCTGGGTCGTACACGTACTCGCCGCTCTTGCCGGGATCCTCCATGTTCACCTCCAGTCGCAAGCCGAAGATGCGGATTTCCTCCGTGCCCTGTCCGGATGTCCCGCCACAGGCGGTGAGGATGATGATAGTGGTGCATAGGAGCAAATATCGGGAACATTTACCTGAAGCACGGAATACGAAGGAGCTGTCAATAGCATTTCGCGTCAAGTGCGCCATGAATGAACTCAAACTTAAGTATAGCAAGCGAACATTCCGTCAGTGCCGCCTACATTGGAATCCGGCAGGCCCGGCTAGCGAGAACGTGGATGCAAGCGCGTGAGAACTGCCGTCGATTATCGGGGCTGTTGGAAGTGGCGCTCCATCGCGGTTCTCTAGGAGAACACTCATCGGATCGCCGTTCTTCTCGTCTACCGAGCGGCGGCCAGACGGGCTGCAAAAAAATCGGGCTGCCGGTTTTCCCGTCTGCCGGGCGGCCTCCCGATGGGTTGTAATGATCGAAGTGTACAGGAGAGTACGAATTCTTGTGAACTCCTACAAGGGGCTCGGAACTGGCAAGGGGCTCGGAACTGGTTAATTTTATTGGGAAGCCTCTATAGGGGCGTCGTGCTTAATCACAGACTCCTCTGGATTCCGGCCTTCGCCGGAATGACGGGAATGGATGTCAAAAGGGTCTGCCGATTCCTCATGCGATGCGGCAAACGGTTGGGAACGCCTGCAACTCTATTATAGACTTGTGGCGTGTAGACTGTATCGGGAGACGGCCCCGGCATGACCTCGGACGCAAAGCGCGAACCGAAGACCGTCCTCATTGTCGAGGACGAGGAGAATCTCCTCGCGCCGCTTACCTACAACCTGGAGCGCGAGGGGTACCGCGTGGTCACTGCGATGGACGGGGGAGAGGGCCTGGAGTCGGCGAGGCTTGAATCGCCGGACCTGGTGATCCTCGACATCATGCTCCCGACGATGGACGGCATACAGGTCTGTCGCATCCTGCGCAACGAGAGCGGCGTCCCCATCCTGATGCTCACCGCCAAGGGCGAGGAGCTCGACAAGGTGCTGGGGTTGGAGATGGGGGCCGACGACTACATGACCAAGCCGTTCAGCATGAGGGAGCTTGTCGCGCGGGTCAAGGCGATGCTCCGGCGAGCAGAGTTGGGTCCCGCATCGACCGATGGTCGAACGGGCGGCGGAGTCATCACGTCGGGCGACCTGACCATCGACGTGGAGGCGCGGAAGGCCTCCCTCGGCGGGGTTCCCGTCAAGCTGAAGCCGAAGGAGTTCGACCTCCTGACGCTCTTCGCCGGGCACCCCGGCAAGGCGTTCACGCGCGACGACATCCTCGATGGGATTTGGGGCGGCAAGGAGAACATAGACCGGCGGACGGTGGACGTGCATGTCCGCTGGATTCGACAGAAGCTCGGCGAGGGCGACGGCTCGCCCCGCAGAATCATCACCATTCGGGGGCACGGGTACCGGTTCGAGGGATGAATAGCTCACGAGGACGGTTGTGGTGTGTTGTGTTCGCCTGCGGCTTTCTGCTGCTGGCGTGGGTGGGCATCGCGGCCTTCCAGAACGGCATCGGCCCGGTCAATGCGGCACTGGGACTTGTGGGCGGGGCGGCGGTTGCTGCGTCCGCCGTAGCCGCCTGCCTTTCGGTACTTAGGTCATCTCGGTCGATTCGTGAGGTGACCGAGGGAATCGACCGCATCGACGCCGGCGACCTCGACCACCGGATCGGGACCGGCGCGAGCGTCGAGACGGGCGAGCTTGTGGTCGCCTTCAACCGGATGGCAACCTCTCTCACGAGCATGATGGGCGACCTGTCGGGAGAGCGAAACAAGCTGTCGGCCGTGATGGAGACCATGTCGGACGGGGTGATCGTCGTAGACTCGTCGGGCGAGGTGGAGCTCCTGAACGGGGCGGCGGCGACGCTCTTCGAGGTCGGTCCCGGCGTTGACCGGGACACGCCGTATTCGGTAGGGCACGACCACGAGCTCCGGCAGCTTGTCGCCTCGTGTCGCGCGGCACGGGAACCGCAGTACGCCGAGATCATCCTCACGGCGGGACGTCGCACGGTCAGCGCAGTCGCGACTCCGCTGGAAGAGGAGCCGGGCGGCGCCGTGCTGGTCACCTTGCACGACCTCACGGAGCTGCGGCAGGTGGAGACCTCACGGCGGGAGTTCGTCAGCAATGTCTCGCACGAGCTGCGGACGCCGCTCTCGTCGATCAAGGCGATGGTGGAGACGCTTGAGGACGGCGGGCTGGACGACCCCAGCATCAACGCCGATTTCGTTCGTCGGATTCACATCGAGGCCGACCGGATGACGACGCTCGTCAACGACCTGCTTGAGCTGACAAGTCTCCAGAGCGGGCAGGCGGACATGAAGCCAGAACAGGTGGACATCGCGTCGGTGATCCTCGAGGAGGGAAGCCGGTACGTTCAAGTGGCGGAGGGTCTTGGCATCGAGACGCGCGTTTCGCTGCCCGAAGACCTGCCGAAGGTCGTCGCCCAGGAGGACAGGATGCGGCAGGTCGTTCGCAACCTGCTGGACAACGCCCTGAAGTTCACGCCGGAAAACGGGAGGATCGACATCTCGGCAGAGGCGAACCACGATGTCGTCGAGGTGCGGGTGTCGGACAACGGACTCGGCATTCCGCCGGAATCGCTGCCGCACATCTTCGAGCGCTTCTACAAGGTCGAGCGTTCGAGGCGGAACGAGGGCAGCGGACTCGGCCTCGCCATCGTCAAAAACATCGTGCAGGCGTACGGCGGCGAGGTACACGTCGAGAGCCGCGAGGGCGAGGGTTCCACGTTCTCGTTTACGCTTTCGGTCGCGGAGACGGCAGACGACCCGGTCGTGGGTACGCGAGTCTGAAAGAGACCGGCATACACCACAGGCGTAGGTACGGAACAATCAAGCCCTAAGTCGTAAGGAGGATGCTCCGATGCCGGAGGCCCCGGAACTGGAGGTCGTCAAGGGCTTTCTCATCGAACACGCGGTTGGCGCGAGCGTGGAGTCCGCGCGTGTGATGAGGCCGAGCGTCCTGCGCTCGATGGCGGGCGATTTCGAGAGCGATATCGCGGGTCGTGCCATTGAGGACGTCCGGCGTATCGGCAAGTTTCTCACGCTCGTTATGAGCGGAGACCGGCTGCTGGTCGTCAACCCCATGCTGACCGGCGGGTTCCAGTGGTCGGAGCCATCGGACAGGGTCTTCAAGCGAACGTGCTTCACCCTGACGCTGTCCAACCGTCGGGAACTGCGTTATATAGATGACAGACAGATGGGCCGCGTCTACTACGTCTCGCCCGACCAGATGGGGCAGATACCGCAGTATGCCGAGATGGGGCCGGACGCGCTCGACGAGCCTCTTTCACTGGGCGATTTCAAGGAGCGGCTCCGACCGTTTCGCGGGGAGATAAAGGGCATCATCACGCGGGGAAGGGTGGTCTCAGGCATAGGCAATGCCTACGTGGACGAGGTCCTGTGGGAGGCCGAGATCTACCCGTTCCGCAAGAAGAGGGATCTGAGCGACGACGACCTTCAACGAATTCTCGACGCTTCGGCGCGGGTGATGTCTGAGGCGGTCGGTCAGGTACGAAAGGCAATGGGTGACAATATCCATCGCAAGCGACGCGACTTCCTGAAGGTTCACAATCGAGGGGGAGAGCCATGTCCTCGTTGCGGCACGAAAATCAGCCAGTTGACCGCCAACCAGCGCATAACAAGCTACTGCCGCACGTGCCAGCCCGGACTGCTGCTGAGAAGGTGAACGGGATGATACGCTCCGAGTTGAGAAGAACGTGAAGCACCCTTGGGTCAACATACTGATTCTGGCCTTCGTGACCGTCGAGTTCATCAGCGGGTTCTGGGGACTCGTGTCCGGCTCGCGTGACGAGGCGGTGTTCATCATCATCCACCGTATCGCGGGGTACGGACTGGTCGTCCTCATGGTGTGGAAGGTCGCCATCATCCTGTTCGCGCTCCGCAATCGGAAACGCGGTCGGATGGAGCGCACCGGATCGCTCGTGCTGTTCGGGCTGCTGGTCGTGACCCTTGCCCTCGGATTCGCGTGGTCCGCCGCAGGCCCGTACTACTACCGGCCTCCCTCCGGAATCACCTGGAGCGGGGTAAGCTGGCACATCTACGTCAGCGTCCTGCTGATTCCCCTCGTCGTCTCGCATGCCATCGCGTACATCAGGTCGTTCCCCCTGCCGTTGACTTTCTGGGTCGAGCGACGGTCGTTCCTGCGCTTCGCGGGCGTTGCGCTGGCCGGCCTCCTCTTCTGGCAGACCGGAGAACAAGTCGTGCGCGCGGCGGGACTGAGCGGCAAGGACCGCCGCTTCACCGGGTCATACGGCGCAACGAGCATCAACGGGGAGTTCCCCGTGGTCTCATGGCTCAACGACGTGGCGCCGCGGACCGACATCGACTCATGGAAGCTGTCGGTTCACGGGTTGGTCAAGCGCGAGTTTGAACTTGATTACTCCGACCTGAACTCGAACGACGAGATGACGGCGACCATAGACTGTACCGGCGGCTGGCACTCCGAGCAGGTGTGGCGGGGCGTCCCGCTTGCCCGACTGCTGGACGAGGCTGAGCTCCTGCCGGAGGCCCGGAGCGTGAAGGTCACCTCCGCCACCGGCTACTATCGTCGCTTCACCATCGACGAGGCCCGCGAGTACCTCCTCGCCACCCACGTCGGCGACAGACTCCTGACCCGCGGACACGGATACCCCCTCCGCCTCGCCGCGCGGGGAAAGCGCGGATTCGAGTGGGTCAAATGGGTGACCGACATCGAGATCGACAACCGCCCCAAGTGGCTCCAGCCTCCCCTGCCGATTCAGTAGGCGGCAATACGGCCGGGTACCCTCTCAAAAAGGGAATCATGTAGTGCGGTAATAGGTAGGAATCGGTAGCGGACGGCCTTCCCGCTATTTAGGGTTGATCTGGTTGGGGCCGCAGCCCTTCGCACACTCGTGTACGGCATCGACGATCGTAAGGCCAGCATCGACAGCCGCTCCTTTGGTCGCATAAGGCCCCCACCAATTATCTCGAACTCCCCAGTCTGCGGAACTTCGCTTTATATTCCCTGCATAACTCATAAGGCAATTCGGACAACTGGTATTATGAACTATGCGGGTCCCTTTGTTAAACCAGTATCGCACCTTCTCTGTTGTCATAATCCTTCTCTCCAATGAGTATTCCGGGCTAGGCGGGTTCGATCCAATAGCGCCAAGCATATCTAGCTAGCAAGGTGTTGACAACTAGGCCCCTCTATGGGGCGATTCCTGCCACAGTAACCGGAAGTCGCCTTGCGACTGCCCGCATGGTAACCTTCCAGTCTGGCTGAGAGGAACATCCCCACCCGTATGACTACCCGACCCTCATCAGGGCGCGGATAGGTTTTCTCGAGACATTCACTCAACCTCAGCAACTGTCATTCCGAACGCAGCGGAGCGGAGTGAGGAATCTAAAATCCTCGCAGCCCAGGAGATGCCGGCAGTGCGGATACTTAACACCCTAGATCCCTCCCTGCGTTTGGAATGACAGGCTTGCGGTGCTTTCAACCAAGGTTTCCTCGCCCTCATTTCGCACAGCCTCACACCGCCGTGATATATTGTCTTGCAGATTTTCGAGGAAATGAGGCAGGCGCGGATGTATGAACATGACGTGCTGGTGATCGGGGCGGGCCTGGCGGGAATGCGGGCCGCCTTCACTGCCAGCCAAAACGGCGTGGACGTGGCCGTCATAACCAAAGTGTACCCGGTGAGGAGCCACTCCAACGCCGCACAGGGAGGCATCAACGCCGCCCTGACCGACCGGGGCGATGCGTGGGAGGATCACGCCTTCGAAACCATCAAGGGCAGCGATTACCTGGCCGACCAGGACGCTGTCGAAATCCTGTCCAGTGAGGCGGAGCGAGAGGTCATCTCCATGGAGCACATGGGGGTGATCTTCAGCCGGGACGAGGAGGGGAAGCTCGCCACCCGGGCCTTCGGCGGACAGAGTCATGCGCGCACCTTCTTCGTCGCCGACTTCACCGGCCAGGTGCTCCTTCACGTTCTCCACGAGCAGATACTGCGTCTCGGCGTCCGCGTGTACGAGGAGTGGTTCGTCCTCTCGCTCATCATGGAAGAGGGCGAGTGCGCCGGCGCCGTCGTCATGGAGATGAAGACGGGCGACATCCACGTCATCCGCGCAAAGGCGGTCATCATCGCGGCGGGTGGCCTCGGTCGCGCCTTCGAACCGAGCACCAACGCCCTCATCTGCACAGGCGACGGCATGGCGCTGGCCTACCAGGTGGGAGCGCCGCTCATGGACATGGAGATGGTGCAGTACCATCCCACCACCCTCAAGTCGAACGGCGCGCTCCTATCGGAGGCCGCGAGAGGCGAGGGCGCTTACCTGCTGAACTCGGAGGGCGAACGCTTCATGGAGCGGTACGCGCCCACCATGAAGGAGCTTGCGTCGCGCGACGTGGTGTCGCGGGCGGAGCAGACCGAGATCAATGAGGGCAGAGGCATCGACGGGTGCGTGCTCCTCGACGTGCGACACCTCGGCGAGGCGCTCATCGACGAGAAGCTGGGCCAGATACGTCAGCTTGGAATCGACTTCGCCAACGCCGACATGGCGCATGAGCCGGTCCCCATACGTCCCGGAATGCACTACCAGATGGGCGGCATCAAGACCGACGTCGACGGACTTACCAACGTTCCGGGCCTCTATGCAGCGGGCGAGACGGCATGTGTCAGCGTTCACGGCGGGAACCGACTCGGCGCGAACTCCCTCCTCGACACCCTCGTCTTCGGTCGACGCTCCGGCGAGCACACGACCGACTACGTGAGGTCCAAGAAGCACGCCAACATCGACGATAGCGCGGCGGACGCCGACATAGCGCAGATTCGCGCGATGCTCGCCCGCGACGGTGGCGGCGAGCTCTTCGGCGGGGTCCGCCGCGAGCTTGGCGAGACGATGAATACCCACCTCGCCGTCTACCGCGACGAAGAGGGGATGCGCACGGCCTTCGACAAGCTCAAGGAGCTGCGCGCCCGCTTCGACAAGGTCGTCGTGCATGACAAGGGCAAGGTATTCAACACCAACCTGATCTTCACGCTGGAACTGGGCTTCATGCTCGACTGCGCGGAGACCATCATCCTCGGCGCGCTCGAACGCAAGGAGAGCCGCGGCGCGCACACCCGCACCGACATGCCCGACCGCGACGACGAGAACTGGCTCAAGCACATCCTGATCTCCCGCACCGAGGACGGCGAGACCGCGATCGACTACCTTCCCGTCAAGATCACCCAGTGGGAACCGCAGATACGAAGCTACTAGTACTCAGTCAACTTGAATATAATGAACTGGCAGATGCCGCTTTATCCCCTCTCCCGTCGTGGGAGAGGGCTAGGGTGAGGGTGAATCTTAATATCACAATCATGTGGAACCGGTACTAGCTCCGCACGGCGAATGCCCACCGGAACCACACCTGGAACCACCCGCAGAAGACACGAGGACAAAACATATGGAAGCGATGCTGAGCGTCAAGAGATACGACCCCGACTCGGAACGACCGGAGGCGTACCATCAGGACTACGGCTTCGAGATCGACGACAACGCCACCGTCCTCGACGGGCTCATCAAGATCCGCGAGGAGATTGACGGCTCGCTGGCCCTGCGTTGCTCCTGCCGGAGCGCCATCTGCGGCTCCTGCGCCATGCGCGTGAACGGCCAGGCCATACTCGCGTGCAACACCAGGATTGCCGATGTGCAGCCCTCCGGCGGCGGCCCCGTCGTCGTCGAGCCGGCGGGCAACATGGGCCTCGTCAAGGACCTCGTCGTGGACTTCGACCTGTTCTGGGACAAGGTCCGCGCCGTCAAGCCCTGGCTCCAGCCGGAAGGCCCGGAGCCGGAGGCCGAGTACCTCGCGCCGAACGAGGACATGCTCCATCTCGCGGGCGTCATGTCGTGCATCATGTGCGGCGCGTGCGTCTCCGACTGCACGGTGATGGAGGTCGATGACAACTTCCTCGGTCCCGCCGCCCTCGCCAAGGCGTACCGCTTCGTGGCCGACCCGCGGGACGACGCCGGCAACGAGCGGCTCGGCGAGCTCAACGAGTACGGCGGAGTCTGGGACTGCACGCGGTGCATGCAGTGCGTGGAGGTCTGCCCCAAGGGCGTCGCGCCGATGGACCGCATCATGGCCATGCGCGATCAGGCCATGGAGGCGGGCTACACCAACACCTACGGCGCGAGGCACGCCACGGCCTTCGCCGACTCCATCGAGCACAGCGGTCGTCTGGACGAACTCCGGCTCCCCATCAAGACCTTCGGCATCTTCAACATCAAGGAGATGCTCAAGCTGGCCCCTGTCGGCATCAAGGCGCAGCTTGCGGGCAAGCGTCCGCCCATCATCCACAAGAAGACCCCCGGCGTCGAGAACGTCCGCCGCATCTTTGAAAAATTCGAAAAAGTCGAGAACGATCAATGAAGTATGCCTTCTATCCCGGGTGCGTGTCGCGCGGCGCCGCGCCCGAACTCTACGCTTCCACGATGGAGGTCGCCGGACGGCTGGGCCTTGAGTTGGACTACGAGCCGATGAAGACCGCGTCCTGCACGGGGTCCGGCGTCCTACAGGAAAAGAACCAGCGCCTCGGCGATACCCTGAACGCTAGGACCTTCGCCCTCGCCGAGCGGAGCGGACTGCCGCTGCTCGTCATCTGCAGCACCTGCCAGGGAGTGATGTCCCAGGCCAACAAGCGCCTCACCACCGACGCCGAATACCTCGCCTCCGTCAACGAGGACCTCGCCGAAGAGGGTCTGGAGTACAGGGGCACAGTTGAGCCCAAGCACCTCATGTGGGCGATTATCGAGGACATCGGCATCGACACGCTGAAAGCCACCGTGACCAGACCCCTGACCGGCTTCAAGATAGCCCCCTTCTACGGCTGCTACATCGTCAGGCCGACGTCCGCCCTCGACTTCGACGACAACCCGGAGCGCAAGGACTCGCTCGAGCGCGTCATAGAGGCCGTCGGCGCGGAGGTCGTCGACTTCGACGGCAAGACCGCCTGCTGCGGCTTCCCGATCCTCACGATCAACCAGACGGCGTCCCTCACGATGGTCGCCAATCACACCGGCGATGCCAAGCACAAGGGCGCGATGGCCATGGTCACCCCGTGCCCCCTGTGCCACCTCAACCTCGACGGCTACCAGCCGCAGGCCTCCAAGATCCGCAGGCAGGAACCCATCGACCTGCCGATCATCCACTTCCCCCAGATGCTCGGCCTCGCCATGGGCATCGACCCCCAGGCCATGCGCCTGAACAAGCACATCGTCTCCACCACGAAGCTGCTCTCCGCCATGGCCCTCACGCCGTAGGGGCGATACTCTTGCATACCTGTCATTCTCACACCTCACTCGTCATTCCCGCCGACCACCCGTCATTCCGGCGAAGGCCGGAATCCAGAGGGGCGGGCGGCTTGGGTCGGAGGGCGTCATATCCAACTCCCTACATAACTTCGTCACTTCCCGTCATTCCCGCGAATGGAGGCCTTTGCGTAACCCCCTCTCCCGTTCGCGGGAGAGGGTTGGGGTGAGGGTGAAAAGCCCTAAGTTGCAAGGTGCAATGACAGGTTACCCAAAGGTCTCCGAATGCGGGAATCCAGAGCGTCGAAGGTGTTCCTAGTCCAACAATCTCTCCCTCGCCGGGGAGAGATACAGAGAGGGGGCGTCTTCTCACACACCTCGTAACTCGACCAGCCCAACTTGACAATAACACAAGAAAATGCAACAAAATGCAGCGTGATGCAACAATTTCACCGTTTATCTTGTTACCGCAGCGTCGCCGCACCTTCCATCCTCCAGCGCCTAGCGCCCTTAGCAGCCAGCTTGACCGCCAAGAACGCATGGTCTATCATGGCTCTGCGTCCTCACAATACCTCCCGATGCCAACGTGACAGCATTGCTGAACAATCCTGAAACCGTCCGCGAAGAGACGGTCAACTCCCTGCTTGTGGAAGTGCTCCGTGATCATGGGATAGAGGCCCGTGCCGAACGTCGCAGGCGAGAGGGCATACCCGATGTTCTCGTCGAGTTGGGCGCTGGCAATACGGTCTTGATAGAGTGCAAGTGGGAAGACGCTGCCGGCCCGTTGGAAAGCCAACTTGATGAGCGGTTGGAGCAGTTCCCGGAGGCGATGGCCGTAATCGGGGTGCTCTATCCTCTGACATTGAAATACGTGACTAACACCCGTTCCTGTCTCGAACATGACGGGTTACTCCAGTGGTGGTTACACGGCACTCGCGGCGAAGTGAGGCCCGATCGCCCCATCCGAATCGGCTCGGTGACCGACCTCGCCGACTATCTCCGAGTCCTTTCCTTGGAAATCGACGCCGCGGACCGCGTGGCCGCCGCCGCGAAAGTCATTGGATATCGAGTGGAACAGGCATCCACAAAGCTTGCCGGCCACGCTCGCATCTCCCGTCGCGTCGCCGACATAATTGCCGAGTCCGATCAGGAGAAAGACCGCGCCGCCGCTCTGCGCATCGGCTGTCTAGTCCTCTTCAACGCCCTGGCCTTCCAGGAACGGCTCGCGGAGGTCAACGAGGATGTGGAAACGGGGCCTGAAGCATTGGACCAGGGTCTCTCACGTCTCCGTGACGCCTGGCGGTATATCTGCGAAAACATCGACTACATACCCGTCTTCGAGCTTGCGTTCAACATCCTCGATGTGCTCAATTTCGGACGACCGGAGCTGCAAAGTTCGGTCATAACTCCCCTGCTGAGGGCCGTCAACGAAACTCGTCACCTCGAAGGGCACGACCTGTCGGGACGCCTCTTCCACACCCTGCTGACCGACGCCAAGTTCACGGGGGCCTACTACACCTCCGTGCCTGCGTCGACGATGCTTGCCCGTCTCGTGTTCCACGACTGGCCTCCCCACGTCGACTGGAGCGACCACGAGTTCCCCGCGTCCCTCAACGTGGCCGACCTCGCCTGCGGCACGGGAACGCTGCTGATGGCGGTCGCCTCTGAGGCAGAGCGACGACACAAGAGCGCGGGCGGACAACATGCCGCCGAGCTCCACAAAGCCATGGTCGAGCAGGCCCTGCACGGGTACGACGTCCAGCTTACCGCCGTTCACTTCGCCGCCACCAGCCTCGCGATGCTCAACCCCAACATCCAGTTCGACCGCATGAATCTCTACGTCATGGCGCTCGGAGCGGAGGGAACGAACGTGTCGCTCGGCTCGCTCGACTTTCTCAGCGGCGATGAGGTCGCGGTGCAGTTCGCGCTGTCCCCCGAATCGATGGGAGTAAACGCCCGGCAGATCAGGGAGACCGGAAGGGTGTACGGCGGCGGCTCCCAGGGCGCTCGTCAGGGCGTGACGGCCACCTTGCCCGATCTCGATCTCGCCATCATGAATCCCCCGTTCACCCGCTCCGTGGGCGGCAATCTGCTGTTCGGCAGTCTGCCCGCAACTGACCGTCGCAAGCTGCAGAACGAGCTTTCTCGCCGTTTGAAGTCGAGACAGGCATCCGCCACGGCCGGGCTCGGCGCGGCCTTCGTAGCGACCGCCGCGCCCAAGCTCCGTCCCGGTGAGGGACGCCTGGCCCTCGTGCTGCCCCTCACCGTGTGTACCGGGCCGTCGTGGGAGCAGACCCGCGCCCTAATAGAGCGGGACTTCGTCCTCGACATGGTCATCGCGTCCCACGACCCGACGCGCTGGAATTTCTCGGATAGCACCGACCTCTCGGAGGCCCTTCTCATCGCCACGCGACGCCCTCTGAACGGCCCCACGACGGAGCATCGCACGACCTTCGTGAATCTCTGGCTGAACCCCGACGGCATAGTGGACGCTCACCGGATAGCGGAGGCAGCAGCGACCACGACCCCGGCGAACATCGAGGATACCGGCACGGCCCTGCTGGAGGTCGACGGGCGGCACGTCGGCGAGGTACTCTCGATTCCCGAATCGAAGCTCGTCGGCAGGAAGTGGTCGGGCGTGCAGTTCGCCCGCGCAGACGTGACCCGCAGCGCCCTCAGGCTGCTCGACGACGGCGACGTGTGGGTTCCCGGCGAGAGTGAGTCAGCGAGCATTCCGCTTTGCCGACTCGATGAGCTGGGTCAGATCGGCCCGGATAGGCGTGACCTGTGGGATGGATTTGAACGCACAAGCACAGTAACCGCCTACCCGATGGTTGAGAATCACGACACTGAGCAGAGGAGAAGTCTACTTACTGAGCCGGACAAGTACCTAGCCCCTCTCGTCCAACCACGGCCTCGCCGCAAACTAAAGCGGGTTGACCAACTGTGGCCAAAGGCGGGACGCCTCCTCTTCGCCGAGCGGCTTTGGCTAGAGACGACAAGAGTGGCGGCCATGTGGTCGGAAACGAGGGTGTTGTCTAACGTGTGGTGGCCCATACGTACGGACGACGTGTCCATCGAGAAGTCACTCGCCGTCTGGATCAACTCCAGCCTCGGCCTATCAACCATTCTCGCGCAACGTACCAGCACAAGGGGCGGTTGGGTCGCCATGAAGAAGGCTGACCTCGAAGAGCTGCCGGTCCTCGACCCGCGCCGTCTCTCGCCCTCGCAGCTTCAGCGTCTCTCCGACCTGTTCGACGCGCTGTCGGAAGAGGAGTTCGAGCGACTGCCCGGAATGGCCCACTGCCCCACGCGCCGCCGCCTGGACGACGGAATCTCCGAGATACTCGGCCTGCCCGACCTCGCCACGCTCCGCGACCTGCTTGCCTCAGAGCCGGTCGTCTCCAACACCCGCCTGTAGTGAGACCCTTGCGTATCCCCTCTCCCGTCGTGGGCTGACAGGGGTAGGTAAAACGAAACTACAGCTATGATCCAGCCCCGCCTCCCTGTCATTCCGAGCACAGCGAGGAATCTAAAGTCCATGATCACAAGACCAGATAGCCAGTGCCACGCTTTTATCGTGACCAAGAGTGAAAACAGCGTAAGAACGCTGTATGTTGGCTTTACGTTGTGATAGACACTTTAGATTCTTCGACTCCGCTCCGCTGCGCTCAGAATGACAGTGACTGAGTTGCTTTCTCATCGATGGAGAGTGGGGCGATAGTCAAATGCCTACCCCTGTCAGCCCTACGGGGGAGAGATACAAAGAGGGCGCGCCCTACCCTCATAACGACGGCATCCAGGCGCTAGAGCAGGCCCAGGTGGTCGAGCGGCCAGAACCTCATCCACGCTTGCCCGATGAGGTTCTCGGCGGGAACGGGGCCCCACGACCGCGAGTCGTTGCTGGAACCGCGATTGTCGCCGAGGACGAACAGGGTGTCCGGCTCGACCTTGACGGGCGCCATGGTGGTGTTGTCCCGCCGGTCGAGGTACGGCTCCACGAGCTGCAGCCCGTTCACGTAGACGGTGCCCTGCACGATCTCGACCGTGTCGCCGGGCAGGCCGATGACCCGTTTGACGAAATCGCGCTCCGGGTCTCGAGGCGAGCGGAAGACGACGACCTCGCCTCGCACGGGCGGGTGGAAGAGGTACCGGCCGGCCGCATCCGACTCTCCCTCGTAGAACGGGAGCGCGTCGAGGACCTCCGATGGATCGAATTGAAGATAGACGAGCTTGTTGACGATCAGGTACTCGTTCTGGTTCAGCGTCGGCTGCATGCTCGGCCCCTCGACCTTGTAGTTCTGGATGCTGACGTGCAGCACCATGAATACCAGCAAGGCGAGGATGATAGTCTCGAAAGACTCTCGAACGAGCACGCGAAGGGATGGGGCGAACCAGGGGCGAGGCAGCATTGATGAAAGGTGTCCTGCCTCCATTGTACCAGACGATCGGGGTGGGCTATTTGCTTTGGGGGGTTCGTTATTGGCGTGGAGAAAGTAGAAAGTATTACGTGGGCATTGACTGGTATGTGCTGCGAGAGGGGTGTGGCGGCCGCTGCGAGAGAGACCTTGAGCAACCTGCGCTCAGCACCTGTCATTCCGATCGCAAGACTAAATTACATAGCGTTGCATTCGTACTTACTTTCATAAGAATCGTCCATGCCGGTTGCCACCGGCGCTACCAGGGATGAAAATGAAGTCAGCCATGGTTGGTAGGGGCGGAGGGATGGATTCCCGCCCCGTATCGTGGTACGGGATGACGTTCTTTCGCGGGAATGACGAATTGAAGGTTGTGTCAGTTATTTTCGTGCCAATGACGGATAATGTGAACATCTAATGTAATGCGAAACATAGCCCGCAAAGCTCCCTAGTCTCTCCCCCGCCTGGAGAGAGATACAGGGAGGGGGCGCGAAAGGCCACGCATTGAACGGAAACGTAACTATGGCTGACGCTTCACTATTCACACAAGACGACTTCGCGTCCCGGCGCACACGCCTGGCGGAGTCCCTCGACGACGGGGCGATCATCCTCGCGGCAGGGCATCTCGCAAACCGCAACCACGATGTCGAGTATGAGTTTCGGCAGGACTCGACGTTCTGGTACTACACCGGCTTCGATGAGCCGGACGCGGTCGCCGTCCTGCGCCCGGGCGCGGATGAGCCGTACGTCCTCTTCGTCAACCCGTTCGATCCCAAGTACGAAATATGGGTCGGACAGCGAATCGGGGTCGAAGGCGCGAAGGAGACTCTGGGAGCCGACGAGGCCTTCCCGGTCGAAGAGCTGGACGAAAAGCTCCCCGAGCTCCTGGCCGAGACCGGCACGGTGTACTACGCGCTCGGCTCGGACCGACGCCTCGACCGTCTCGTTACCGACCTCGTCGTCAGGCGTCGTTCGAGCGGCCAGCGCGACGGCAGCTACGTCGGTCGCATCGTCGACCTCGTCACTGCGGTCGGGGCGAGGAGGGTCGTCAAGTCCGCCAAAGAGATCGACACCCTCCAGCAGGCAATTGATGTCACCGCGCAGGGGTTCGACCGCGCGATTCGGACGACTCGTCCCGGCCTCCGGGAGTACCACGTCCAAACGGCGTTGGAGAATGAGTTTCGCCGTCTGGGGTCCCCACGAAACGGCTACCCGTCCATCGTCGCGTCCGGCGGGAACTCGTGCATCCTCCACTACATAACGAACCGCGGCGAGATCAGGGACGGCGACCTGCTCCTGATCGACGCCGGGGCGGAGGTCGACTACTACGGCGCGGACATCACCCGCACGTGGCCCGTCAACGGCCGCTTCACCCCTGAGCAACGCGACGTCTACGAACTCGTACTGGCGGCCCAGAAGGAGGCCATCAGCGTCATAGCGCCTGGCGTGGAGTTCGCCGAAGTCCACAAGACGGCTCGCGATGTCTTGATTCAAGGCCTCCTTGATCTTGGTGTCCTCGACGGCGACATGGACGACATCATAGAAGAAAAGGAGTACGAGCCGTACTATATGCACGGCACGTCACACTGGCTCGGCCTCGACGTCCACGACGCCGGTATCTACAAGGATGGCGAGGACTCCGTACCCCTGCAAGAGGGGATGGTATTCACCGTCGAACCGGGCCTCTACTTCGGGAGCCAGGCCGAGGACGCCCCCGATCACCTCAAGGGCATCGGCATCCGCATCGAAGACGACGTTGTCGTGACCGCCGACGGCCATCGCGTCATGTCCGCCACAGTGCCGAAGGAGCCCCACGACATCGAAAGCATCGTCGGTTCGGCTGCGGGGTAGGGAAGCGGACGACATAGTCGCGAGTCCCTCTCTCCGCTTGGCAACCTCCCTCCGCGTTCGATACTCTGGTGGGTAGACATGCAAGACGCCGACGCCCAGGGAATCGCCGCTCTGCGGAGCATCCTCAACCTCGAACGCGAACAGGGTTTCGCGGACAAGGCGGTCGTGGGTGGTATGGACCGTTTTCTGGACCAGTGGAGGTCCCGGCTGACGCCGATCATCGGCAACCCACCGAGATACTCTTCGCTGTCGCCTGAGCGGCGGGGAAAGTGGGCCGACTACGTCCTCTCAAAGCTGCCCGCCGCCGCCCCGCAAGCTCGGCAAAGACGCACGGCCCGGGCCCCTCGCCGAGCCGCCCCGCCGCCTCAACTCAAACTTGGGGACGACGTCTCGCGCGTCAGGGGCGTCACGCAGTCCAACCTGCCCAAGCTCCGCCGCCTCGACCTCTTGACCGTACGTGACCTGCTCCACCACTTCCCCATCCGCCACAACGACTTCGCGGACATTCGCCAGATAGCCGAGCTCCAGTACGGCATGGAGCAGACCATCTTGGCCGACGTCACCGAGATGTCGCAGAGCACGATCGGCTCCAAGCGCTCGTCTGCGCACGCCGTCCTCACCGACTCGACAGGCGGAGTCAGGGCCACGTGGTTCAACCAGGGCTACCTGGTCAACACCCTCCGCCCCGGTACAAAAATCTTCGTCAGCGGCAAGGTGAGCGCCTTCAGGGGCAGCCTGCTCTTCGAGAACCCCGAGTACGAGATCATGCGCGGTCAGGACGACCTGATGCACACGGGCCGCCTCGTTCCCATCTATCCCCTCGTGGACGGCCTGTACCAGCGGACGCTCAGGGGACTCGTCAAGCGCGCCCTCGACGCCACCCTGTCGCAGATCGAGGACCACCTGCCCGAAGACATACTCCACCGAACGGGGATGCTCGGCCTACAGTCGGCCGTCTCCCAGATGCACTATCCCGATTCCGGCGAGTCCAAGGAGGCGTCACGAAGCCGGCTGGCCTTCGACGAGATGTTCATGCTCCAGATGGCTGTCCTGCGCCGCAAGCTCCTCTGGCAGGAGGAGGATACCGGCGTACCACTCAACACCGACCTCGCCGAGCTGTCCGCATTCGTCGAGTCGCTTCCGTTCTCCCTGACCGCGGCTCAGAATCGGGCGACGGACGAGATACTCTCCGACCTCCGGCTCGCGACCCCTATGAGCAGGCTGCTCGAAGGCGACGTGGGTAGCGGCAAGACCGTCGTCTCGGCGATCGCCATGCTCGCGGCAGCGCTCAACGGCTACCAAGCCGCCCTGCTCGCGCCGACCGAAATCCTTGCCGAGCAGCACTTCCTCACGATCACGAGACTGCTCCGCCGCTCCGCATCAACCGAACAGGGCCAGCACATCGTGACCGTCAACGTAGGCGACCGTACCGTAACGGTCGGCCTCCTGCTTGGTAGCCTCCCGAAGCGCGTGAAGGACGACATGCGCCTCATGCTCGCGGCTGGACAGGTAGAAGTAGTCATCGGCACGCACGCCGTCATCCAGGAAAGCGTTGAGATCCCGAAGCTGGCCCTAGCCGTCGTTGACGAGCAGCACCGCTTCGGCGTCATGCAGCGCGCGGCCCTCCGCGAGAAGGGCACGCGACCACACCTGCTCGTCATGTCCGCCACGCCCATTCCGCGCTCCCTCGCCCTGACCCTCTACGGCGAGCTGGACCGTTCGGTCATCGACGAGATGCCGCCGGGACGCCCTCCCATCGTCACGCGGTACGAGCTCCCCGAGCGTCGCCACATCGTCTATAACTTCGTCAGGTCGCAGATCGAGGAGGGCCGGCAGGCATTCATCGTCCTCCCCTTCATCGAGGAGTCGGAGGTTCCGGTCGCCAGGATCATGTTTGAAAGCGGCGCTCCATACCGCCCGACCCCTGGCGAGGACACGCAGAGGACCAAGTTCGTCAAGGGCGCGGTCAACGAGTTCGAGCGGCTGTCGAAGGAGGTCTTCCCAGACCTGCGACTCGGTCTCCTGCACGGGCGAATGCCCCTCAGCGAGAAGGAGACCATCATGGACGCCTTCCAGCGCCGCGAGCTGGACATCCTCGTCTCAACGCCCGTCGTCGAGGTCGGGATCGACATACCGAACGCCACCGTCATGCTCATCGACGGGGCCGACCGCTTCGGTCTCGCCCAGCTCCACCAGTTCAGGGGCAGGGTGGGCCGGGGAAAGCATGAGAGCTTCTGCATCCTGCTCGCCGAAGAACCGGGCGGCTCCGCGCGAGAGCGCCTCAAGCTCGTGGAGAAATTCCGCGACGGGTTCAAGCTCGCCGAGATGGACCTCGACCTCCGAGGCCCCGGCGACTACCTCGGCACACGCCAAAGCGGCGTCCCCGTCTTCAAGATCGCCAAGATCACCGACCAGGACATCGCCACCCTCGCCCGCGCCGAAGGCCAGAAGATCCTCCAGACTGACCCCACCCTCGAAAAGCCCGAGCACAAGCTCCTCGCCGAGCGCCTCACCGTCTACGAAAAGACCATCACCGGCGAGATGAGCTGATGGGAGGATTCCAATGATTGAAGAGAGAATCGGGCGGATCATCACGAACCTGCGTCCCAAAGGTGTGCTTCCCAACCAGTACGGCCCACCTCAGAATCTTTCCGACAGGATGATGCTTGAACAAATTCCTGGGCTTTCCGTCGCTGTAGTCAGCGGTGGGGAAATCGAATGGGCGCGTGGATTCGGCGTCAAGGAGTACGGAAAGCATGGACCCGTCACAACCGAGACTCTCTTCGAGGCCGCCTCGATTACCAAAACCATCTTCACAGTTGCTTTGATGAAGCTGGTGAATGAAGGAGTCTTGGATCTCGATGAGGACGTCAACAACTACCTTAAGTCGTGGAGAGTACCAAAGAACGATAGCTGGCAGCCCATCGTAACTTTGCGACAAATTCTAAGCCACACCGCTGGGCTCAACATTCATGGAGTTGTCGGCTATGCACGGGGTGACAGCATACCGACGCTTGTCCAAGTTCTGAATGGAGAGCCACCTTCGATTCAGCCACCTATCATTGTAGATGGCATACCCGGTCTTCAGAATCGATATTCTACGGGCGGGTATGCCATCGCTGAGCAGGTCGTGATCGACGTTACTGGGCGGTCTGTAGCTGAGTTGGTCCGTGAGATAGTGTTGGAGCCTCTCGAGATGGCCCACAGTTCGATGGACGAGCCGCTCCCTTCTCGATTCGACAGGCTGATGGCGACCGGACACACCTGGAGTCGTCAGCCTATCAAGGGGAAGTGGAGTGCACACACATTGGGGGTTTCCCGACTTAGGACAACTCCTTCTGATCTGGCTCGCTTGGGCATCGAATTCCAACGTGCGCTGCAAGGCAAGCCCACTAAGGTCATTTCCAACGCATCGGCGATGCAAATGCTGAATCCTCCGATCGGGAATGAGTGGGGGTTGGGGCTAAGGATCGCTGGTGAAGAGGACAGTATCCGGTTCTGGATGACCGGTTCTTCTTTTGGATTTGTCGCTATGTGGATCTTCTATCGTGATATCGGGAAGGGTGCAGTCGTCATGAATAACTTCGACTGGGGAGACCTGTTTCTCTATGAGGTCACGAGAGCGGTTGCAGGAGAATACGCGTGGCCCGACTACTCAGACACCTTGCAGCCGAAAGACAAGTCACCTGTGCGAGTGTCGTCCGAAAGCCTTAGCCTGTACGCTGGCCGCTATGTCACCAGTGACAGCAAGTGTTTTGAGGTTGAGGTGGCAAACGGTCATCTTGTTATCCAGCCACCTCAACAGCACCCTTTGCAGTTGTTTGCTGAGTCGGCTACTCAGTTCTATACAACAGCCGCGAACTTTAGGGTCATATTCGAGAAAACGGTGAATGGCGAGATTGAGGGACTCGTAATCCGGCAATCAGGCAGCCACATCGTTGCCAGAAAAGAATAGCATCGTGCCGAAATCGGTATTCTTGGAACAACGGAAGTACATTCGCTTCTAACGATGTCCATAACAAGGGATGGCTATCGCCACCTACTGCGAAGTCCCCGTCCCCTCCGTCAACCTCACCATCTGCCTGATCGGCTGGCCCTCAAAGACCTCCGTCAACCCCGAAGGCCACTTCACCCTAACCTCCACTGGGCCGTCATGCCCGCCGAGACCGAACGTGGGCCATGGGCTTTCTGTAGAGAGAAACGCGAACCCTGAGCGAGTCTCCTTCAGATACGACAGATTGCCTGCGGTGACGGTGACGCGCGCTCCCACGCCGTCACGGTTACTCTCCGCCCCGACAAGTCGGACCGTAATCCAGCTATTGTCACCGCCACGGTTTCGCAGAAGGATTGGCACACCGCCGACGCCCTGCGACTTGGCCGTGACCACCACAACATCGAGGTAGCCGTCCTGGTCGTAGTCGGCCGTTGCTATCCCTGATGCGAAGAGACCGCTCAGTCTATGGTCTTCTTCCTTCGTGAATGTGCCGTCATGCCGGTTCAAATAGAGCGTTCCGGGATTCTCCCCAAGAGAATCGTAGGGTGGAACTGGAATTCCCCCCACATAGTAGATGTCTGGGTAACTGTCATTGTCGAAGTCGGCGAAGCTCGCTCCCCAACCAAACCCGAGGCCGGTGATTCCGGCCCGCTCAGCAACGTTCGTATATGTCCCGTCTCCATTGTTCATGAATAACTGGTGACGAATCCAATCAACGATTTGGCCCGGCGCGACATCGCCGTAGCTGAGGGCAAGGATGTCGAGGTCCAAATCATGATCGGAGTCGGCGAAGAGCATCCTCGTATTGGCGTGGTGGTTGACGCTCGCCGGTCCCCCGTTCTGCCGTCCGATTCCGGCTTCACCGGCGACGTCGGTGTAGGTCATATCGCCGTTGCTTCTCCAGAGTTCAGGCGATTCTGTCACGCCGCAGTTAGCGGTGAACAGGTCCTGCAGCCCGTCGCCATTGTAGTCGCTGATAGCAACGCCACAGGTATTGGACTGGGTTGTCAGACCGGCCGTCACGGACACCGGATCGAAGGTGGCGTCGCCGTTGTTCAGATAGATCTCATTCGGGCCGGGCCGAAACTCTCCTCCGACCAGGCCGGACACCCCACCCACGAACAGGTCCAGCAGTCCGTCGCCGTTTAGATCCCCGAACGCCGCGCTCCATACACCCTCCGGCACCACGATCCCCGAACCTTCGGACACATCGGTGAAGGTGCCGTCGCAGTTGTTGACGTACAGCTTGTGCGCGCTCCAACGCGACCCTATGGCGCCCCCTTCACCGGACAGAAACAGGTCGGCGCACCCGTCGTTGTTGATGTCGGCGGCCGCGACGCCACTATTTCCCTCTCCGTTCGTAACGCCTGCCTCCTCGGCAACGTCGGTGAAGTTCCCCCCGTCGTTCCGAAACAGCGCGTTCGGCTCGGTCTTCGTATTGGCGATGTAGAGGTCGAGGTCGCCGTCATTGTCGTAGTCGAACCATGCCGCGCCGCCGACTCCGTCACCTCCGCGATACACGCCCTCCCGCACGAAATCAAAGGCGTCCGGCACCTCGTTGAGGATGTCGGTAAACGTTGGTGGAGGGACAGGCGTTGGCGTGGTCAGTTCCGGCGACGGCGAAGCAACGATAGTAGGGGCAACGGAAACTGTTGGACTCGGCGTTGGCTCGGGATCAGAGCCGCCACACGAAGCAAGGACGACGGCCACAGAAACGCCGAGGAAGGTCCGCACCTTGGATTGCATAGGCTTCCCCCCGTTCAAGACGAGTGGTCCCAGTCCGTCCTAACTATGCCGTGAATTCAGCGTGGCATAGTTAGGCCCTCGTCATTCCGGCGGAGGCCGTAATCCAGTAAGCCCAATCAGCGAAAATACGGCGGCATCACGCCGGATTGGTATAATTCACGGTTCGACAAACTCACCATGAACGGTCTTTGCCGGCTTTGCGAACACCCTCTTTGGGGACGCCCTTGACGCAAGCGGAGCTTGTCGTTAGAGCTTCACCGACTGCTTGTACTGCGACCGCAGGCACCGCGTGCAGACGTTGAGACGGCGGGCCTTGCCGTCCTCATGGATGGTCGTCTTGTGGACGTTGGCGAACCATCGCTTGTTGGTCCGCCGCTTCGAATGGCTCACGTTGTGACCGGACATCCCGGTCTTTCCGCATACTTCACACTTTGCCATGGTTCGTTTGACCGTCTTTCAAGGTTTCAATATACTTGGGGCGCTTATGGATTGAGACCCATTCGCATCGGCTTAACACCTACGTTAGTATACCAGAATCTACGGAACCATGACCGCGACTGGCAGCAGACCGACCGCGACGGACGCCAAGGCCCCCCTTGACGGCGCCGGTCTCGTCGCCATGTTCACGGCGGCCGCTGCCGCCCTGCAGCGCAACATCGAACCCATCAACGCCCTCAACGTCTTCCCCGTGCCCGACGGCGACACCGGCACGAACATGTACCTCACCATGCAGAGTGGCATTGACGATCTGGGAGGCCTGACCGCTCCCACCGTGTCCGACGTGGCGACCGCCTTCTACTCAGGCACGTTCATGGGCGCTCGCGGGAACAGCGGCGTCATCCTCTCGCAGTTCTTCAAGGGGTTCTCCGAGGGACTCGATGGCAGGACCGACTCCGAGGGCGAGGACCTCAGTCGCGCCTGCGATCTGGCAAGGGAGTACGCCTACAAGTCGGTGGCGGATCCCGTCGAGGGAACGATGCTCACCGTCATCGCATCCGTCGCCGATGCGACCCGCGAGGCGGCGGGCGAGGGACACGACGTCGCCACCGTCCTTCGCATCGCCAGCGACCGCGCTGCGGAGACCGTCGTCAAGACGACCGAGATGCTCCCGGTCCTGCAGGAAGCGGGCGTCGTGGATGCCGGCGGGCAAGGGCTTGCCGTAATAATAGAGGGCATGAGGCGCAGCGCGGCTGGCGAAGACGTGACCGGGGCCGCCTTCGATATCCAGGTGCCGGACGTTGCGCCGTCGGGAGGGGCCCGCGTCTCCGACGAGTTCTTTTCCGCTCACGAGGACGACATGTATGGCTACTGCACGCAGTTCGTCGTCGAAGCGGAAGGGCTGGACGTTGACGACCTTCGCGTCGTCATGAACGACATCGCCGGCTCCACCGTCGTGATCGGCGACGGCTCACGGGCGATGATCCACGGCCACGCCGAAGACCCCGGCAGGCTCATCAGCATGGGCATAGGCATCGGTGCCCTGAGCAAGGTCAAGATCGAGAACATGGACGCTCAGCACGCCGACTTCGCCTCCGACCGGCGGGTGGAGGAACCGGTAACGGCGGGAGGCACGGCGGTCGTCGCGGTTGCCTGGGGAGAGGGCATCGAAAAAGTGTTCCGCAATTCGGGCGCGACCCACCTGGTCACCGGTGGCAACACCATGAATCCCAGCGTGCGAGACCTGATGGACGCCATCGACCGGACTGCGGCGGACACCGTATACGTCCTGCCAAACAACAAGAACATCGTCCCCGCCGCCAAGCAGGCTGCCGAGCAGTCGAGCAAGCCAGTCCACGTCGTGGAGACCGTCTCCATTCCCCAGGGAATCGCGGCGCTACTTAACTTTCAGGCTGAAGCCGAGGCTGACGAAAACGCCAAGAAGATGGAAAACGACCGGAAGGATGTGATCACGGGAGAGATAACGCGGGCTGTCCGGGACGTGACCATCGAGGGCATCGAAGTGCGAAAGGGACAGTTCCTCGGTCTGCTTGAAGGCAAGCCCCGCGCCGCAGGCGACGATCTCAACCCGGTGCTCGTCGATCTTGTTGGCCAGGCGGACGTACCGACGGGCGGTCTCGTGACGCTCTACTGGGGGGAGATACTGTCGTCCAATGACGCCGAGTCCGCCTCCCAAGCCCTCAAAGAAGTGTATGATGACCTTGATGTTGAGCTCATCGACGGCGGCCAACCACACTACGAGTTTATCGTCTCCATCGAGTAGCGCGGCCCGACAAGAAGGAGAATGCCACTATGACGATCAAGATCATAACCGACAGTACCTCGGACCTTCCCAACGATCTCGCCGACTCGCTCGGCATCACCATCGTGCCGACAAACGTCATCTTCGGCCAAGAGCAGTTCCAAGACCGTGTCGACCTGAGCCCCGCTCAGTTCTATGAGCGCCTTGTAGACAGCCCCGTGCATCCAACTACCTCCGCGCCGTCCATCGGCCAGTTCGTCGAGGCCTACGAATCGGTGGGCGGCGATGCCGACGGCATTGTGTCCATCCACGTGTCCGCCAAGCTGAGCGCCACCTATAACGCGGCCGTTCAGGCCTCTGAGCAGGTCAGCCTCGATTGCCCGATCGAGGTCATCGACTCGGAGCAGGCCTCATCCGGTCTCGGGCTGGCCGTAGTAGCCGCCGCCAAGTCCGCTGCCGGAGGCGCAGACTTCGAGACCGTCGTAGGGATCGCCCGTTCAGCCAATGACCGCTCCCGGTGCATCGCCCTCTTTAACACCCTTGAATTCCTCCAGCGCGGTGGTCGCATTGGCAAGGCGCAGGCCTTGGTGGGCTCCATCCTGCGCATCAAGCCGATGATCGTCGTCCGGGATGGCGAAGTGCAGCCGCTGGGCAAGGCCCGTACCTATGCAAAGGGCATGGCCCAGATCGAGCAAAATATTCGCGATTTCGGTCCCGCCCAGGAGCTCTGCGTAACGTACAGCACCGACGAAGACATGGCCCGCAGGCTCGGCGAGTCCATGAGCGACCTGCTGCCCGAAGGCACAGAGCCGATCATCGCTCCCATGGGACCCAGCGTGGGCGCCCACGTAGGCCCCGGCGGAATAGGGATCGCAAGCCTTCGAGCATCCTAAGGAGACTAGACCGCACCCGGCCACACATCATCTTTCCCCCGCCGGGGGAGAGGTACAGGGAGGGGGCGCCGCACAGCCACACATAGTCTCCCCCCGCCATAGGCTGGCTTGAATAGGGGAAAAGACACAGCTTCGGACTACCCCCTCTCCCGTCGTGGGAGAGGGCTGGGGTGAGGGTGAATCCCTCCCTCTACCCAGGCAGAGATACAAAGAGGGGGGCCAAGCGATTCACCGAATGAAAGGGGTGAAACCATGAGTAACGTTCCAATGACCCTGCCGGACCTCGTCCTGGCTACACACAAGACACCGTTCTTCCACTCATCCACCTTCGTCGAGCTGGAGGACGGGCGCATACTCCACGCCGCCGGTTCCCGGTTCACGACCTCCGATGACGGGGGCATCACGTGGTCGGACATCTCCGAGCGACACGACGTGAACGGCCAACGTGTGGGCGGAGGCGGCTCCTCGCTGGTCAAGCTCGACGGCAAGGGCATCGGCCTCGCCGCCATGGCGCCGATGGACGACTCCGACCCATGGACCCGCTGCGTGCAGTTCTGGCGCTCGCCGGACGGCGGAGAGACATGGGAAGCGCCCGTCCGGGTTTCCCCCGTCGGCATTAAGACTCACATGTACCAGGACGTCGCCCTCCGCACCTCGTCGGGCCGCATCGTTCTTCCCGTCTACACGTCATTGGGACAGCGCACCCCGCCCAATAACATGGAGTCCCCCGCCTCCGGCAAGCTCGTCCACAACCAGTGGGTCTCCACCGCCGGACACTTCTTCGATCCCGGATTCTCCATGACCTACGTGCTCTACTCCGACGACGACGGACGCACCTGGCAGCGCAACAGCGACGGCGAACTGAACATCATCTTCGACTGGAACGCCACGTACTCTTACGTCAACGAGCCGACCGTCACCGAAGTCCTGCCCGGAACGCTCCTGATGATGATGCGCACCGGCGTGGGCCGCATCTACCAGGCATGGTCCCACGACAACGGCGACACATGGACGCGCCCGTACCCGACCTCGCTCGCTTCGAGCACTGCCCCTTGCCAGATTCGCACGCTCCCCACCGGCCATCTCCTCGCCGTCTGGAACCAGGAAAACGAGGCCGAGGTCAAGATGGGCTACAACCGCACGCGGCTCTCCTCCGCCGTCAGCCGGAACGGCGGGAGCATCTGGGAGTTCTTCCAGAACGTCGAGTCGCTCCACGAGAAGACCCGCGTCGAACCCGGCCCGATTGCGCCCCTCCGACCCGCCGAGCAGCACTTCCGCCCCGGCCGTCCCGCGCCTGAGCGCGAGGCCGAGTACATCGAGAGCGCCGACTCGCACTCAAGGTGGTCGTACCCGTCCGTGTTCGTCATGAAGGACCGCGTCATCATCGCCCACACGTACACCTTCTACAAACCCCATCCGACGGATGCGAGGCTGATATCCGACGGGGGCAAGAACATGGACTGGAACCAGAAGATGAAGGTCCTACCCCTCAACTGGTTCTACGGCGGCCTGAACCCCGCCGACAACCCGATCTTGCAGGTACAGCCCGGCTCATACGACATCGCCGTGCCGTAGCCTGTACCAAAAGGGGAACCGTTCATCCAGAGCAGCGTTGCGCCCCACACCCAAAGCGCTGCTGCCTTGGGCATAGCGCCCGGGCGTCTCAGAGCGCCGCCGAAGAATATCTCCTCCGCTCATCGCAGCGCCACGAGCGCGCCGAGGGGAATCGTCAGCGTACTGCGTGGGGGCATCATGTGGCTGAATCGGCTCCTGCTCAAGGGGAGACTGTGGCGGAGGGTCTGGCTGCTTCCAGAAGCATGGCCCAAACCACCACTAACTCTGAAGAATAACCTATGCCTCCGGTACCTGAAATACCCAATGCCTACCCCTGTCGGCCTCCACCGGGGGAGAGACTGGGGGTGACTGCATGGCGGTTCCTGATACCCGGCATGGTTCCACGCGCATGACGTAACGCTGCTCAGGGTGTACGGATTTCTTTTGATATTCGCCTAGAGCTTGTCGACGGCGGAGCGGAAGACGTCGAGGGTGCGGTCGATGTCGTCGTCGGTGTGGGCGGTGGAGACGTAGTATTTCGTGTCGCCCTTGAAGACGCCGCGTTCAAGGAGCAGGTCGTTGAGCTTCATCATTTTCGCCTTGTCGGACTTTGCGGTGTCGCGGTAGTCGGCTATGGGCTTGTCGTCGTCGGTGAAGTAGATGTCGAACACGGTGTCGTGGCCGATGACCTGCGCGGGTATCTCGGCCTGGTCGAGGGCATCCTGGAACCCCTCGCGGAGACGCCTGCCGCGCGCGAAGGTCTCCTGGTAGATGCCATGCTCGCGCAGGACTTCGAGGGTGGCAAGCCCGGCTATGGACGCAACGGGATTGCCGTTGAGGGTGCCGACCTGCGGCATTGGGCCCGTTTCGTCGGAGTGGGCGGCGTCGAAGACCTGCATGATCTCGCCTTTGCCAGCGACGGCCGAGAGCGGAAGGCCGCCTCCGACGATCTTGCCGAGCGAGCAGAGGTCGGGTGTGACGCCGTAGTGCTGCTGGGCGCCGCCGTACGAGAACCGGAAGCCCGTCACGATCTCGTCGAAGATCAGGGGAATGCCGTACTGGTTGGTAATGTCACGCAGCCCTTCGAGAAAGCCGGGCTGCGGGGAGATGACGCGCTGGAACGCCTCGACGATGACTCCGCCGATCTCATCGTGGTACTTCTCGATGATGGCGGTCGTCGTTTGGAGGTCGTTGAAGGGCGCGACGAGCACCTCGTCCTGGATGGAGCGCGGGATGCCGGCGGAGTCGGGCTCGGGTCGGGGAAAGTCGATCAGCTTGGACGGCGAGAGACTCATGAGGGCGTATTCGTTCATGCCGTGGTAGCCGCCCTCGAACTTGAGAATCTTGTCCCGTCCGCGGTACGCCCGCGCCGCCCGCATGGCGAGCAGGGTCGCCTCGGTACCGCCGCTGGCAAATCGCACCTGCTCCGCTGCCGGCACGGCGTGGCAGATCTCCTCTGCCAACAGGATGGCCTCTTCCGTCAGGCTGAAGAAGGTGAAGCTCTTGCCCACTCGCTCCCGCAGGGCCTCCACGACCTTCGGATGAGCGTGGCCGATGAACATCGGGCCGGAGCCGAGCGCGTAGTCGACGTACTCGTTGCCGCTGACGTCCCATACCTTGGATCCCTCGCCGCGTTCGATGACGACGTTCATGTGGATCGTGTTGCCGTTGCTGCCGCCCGGCATGTACTGCGAGACCCTCTTGAGGAGATCGGTCTCTCGTCGACTTTGTGAGCGCTGCATCTCGCCTCCTTCTGTTGGCTGCCTGCTGGGAATTATAGCAAAGGGAACGGGGTGTCGTAGGGATTTGCCGCAGGGCGCGCGGAGGTCGCAGAGGATGATCCTGGATTCCTGCCTTCGCAGGAATGACGGTAGGCGGGGACTTGTCGTCCATTTTCGTGGCAGGTGACGGGGTCTGCCTTTCACCCTCACCCCAGCCCTCTCTCGCGAGCGGGAGAGGGGGTGTTATACCAATTCGTGCTAATACCACCGTATTCTCGCTGACCAAACACTCTGGATTCCGGCCTTCGCTGGAATGACGGTGGGTGGTCTCTGCTATGTGCGCTGCATTTAAAGGATTATGGCGCAGTCATGACGAATTGGTATTAGTTTTGGGATAGGGCGCACATTGCGCGGGACTCGCTTATAATTTGCTTGACTGATTCCCCAAGACTTGGAAGAGGAGCGCAAAGCATGAAGTTTGAAGTAGCCGCCGGTGACATCAGCATTCGCGATACGGACGCGATTGTCGTCAACTTGTTCGAGGGGGTGACCCGTCCAGGTGGGGCGACGGGCGCGGTGGACTCGGCGCTGGACGGCGCCATCACGAGGCTCATCGCGGACGGCGAGATCAAAGGCAAGCGGGGCGAGGTGACGATCATCCACACGCTGGGGAAGATCGCTCCCGCGAGGGTGGTCGTAGCGGGGCTTGGCAAGTCGTCGGACTTCGACGCGGAGGCCGTCCGGTCGATTTCGGGCGAAACGGCGCGACGGCTGCAAAAGATCGGCGTGTCGAGGTTCTCGACTATCGCGCATGGAGCGGGCATCGGCGGGATGGACGCGGCGCAATCGGCCCAGGCCATCGTCGAAGGGACGGTGCTGGGACTGTACGACTTCGACCGGTTCAAGTCGTCGAAGGACGGCGAGAAGGCGGTCGAGACGGTCGAGATCGTGGAGTTCGACGCCTCCAAGCTGGCGACGCTGCAGCTGGGCGTCGACCGTGGGCTGATACAGGCCGACGCCGTGACGATTTGCCGCAACATGGTCAATGAGCCGGGCAACCGCATGACGCCGTCGCGGATGGCCGAGCGCGCTCTCAAGGCTGCCCACGACTCCGGGCTGGGAATCGAGGTGTTCGACACGGCGGACCTGGAGGCGCTTGGCATGGGCGCGTTTCTTGGCGTGGCGCAGGGCAGCAAGGAGCCGCCGAAGCTGATCGTCATGAAGTACGAGGGTGATCCCGACAACCCCGACAACAACCTCGCCATCGTCGGCAAGGGGATCACGTTCGACAGCGGCGGCATATCGATAAAGCCGTCGGCGAACATGGGAGACATGAAGGGCGACATGGCGGGAGGCGCGGCGGTGATTTCCGCCATGAAGGTGATCGGGCAGGTCAAACCGAAGGTCAACGTCACGGGCATCGTCGCGGCGACGGAGAACATGCCGGGAGGTGGCGCACAGAGGCCCGGCGACATCGTCACGACGATGAGCGACAAGACCATCGAGATCGATAATACCGACGCCGAGGGCAGGCTGGTGCTGGCCGACGCCGTGTACTACGCCCACACCCAAGGAATCCGCCGGATCGTCGACATCGCCACGCTGACCGGCGCGATGAGCATCGCCCTCGGCCACATATGCAGCGGGCTGTTCGGCAACGATCAGGACTTCATCGACCAGGTGAAGCGGTCTGGCGACATGGTGGGCGAGCGTCTGTGGCAGCTCCCCACCTACGACGAGTACAAGGAGCAGTACCGCAGCGACGTGGCCGATCTCAAGAACGTAGGTGGCCGCCCGGCAGGGTCGATCACGGGCGCGCTCATCATCGGGGAGTTTGCGGGAGACGCGGCATGGGCGCACGTCGACATAGCGGGAACATCGTTCTCCAGCAAGACGGGCGGGTACGTGGTGAAAGGGGGAACGGGCGTGATGGTCAGGACGCTGGTGAAGCTGGCGGAGACGCTGGCGGGGGAGTAGGGGGGTGTCGTGCTTAGGCCAAGACATTGTTGAGTGAACAATGATATACTACACTTGCATTGGTTAATATACATTCCGTTGGAGGAGTCATGAGGGAATTCACTGCCGCTACCACACAGCGAAACCAAGTAACTATTCCTGCTGAAGTAAGGCGTACGTTGGGCCTGAACCCCAGAGACAAAGTCGCATTCACCATTGAAGACGGAGGCGAAGTGAGGTTGTCTGCTGCTACCTTCAGTTTGGAGTCGGCTTACGGCTCAGTGAAGGCGTCCTCGAACCCAGAGGACTGGGACGAGATAACTCGTAATGCCAAGAACGAAAAGGCCGCAAGAACAATGCGGGAACTCAGCGAGGCATGATCTTCGTAGACACGAACGTTATCCTCAGATATCTGACCAGGGACGACGAGGTAAAGGCAGAAGCGTGTTACCGGCTCTTCAAGCGGGTGGAGTTGGGGGAAGAAGAGCTATTCACCTGCGAGGCCGTCATCGCGGAGGTGGTCTATGTGCTTTCGTCACGACAAGGTCTTTATGGGCTGAGCAACGAGGAAATCAAGGCTCGCCTAGTGCCGATATTGACGCTTCGGGGCCTCAGGCTCCCCCAAAAGCGAGTGTACTTAGAGGCCCTCGACCTCTATGCATCATCTCCTTTTCTTGACTACGAAGACGCCTTGGCTGCGGCGCACATGAGGCGACAGGGCGTAACGGAGATCATGAGCTACGACCGGGACTTCGACAGGGTTCCCGGGCTCCAAAGAGTCGAACCGTAGACAAGGTGTTTGCGGACGGAATCGGCGTGTGGTACGATTCCGGCAGTTCCAGCAGGTAGGCCGGTAACAACTATGCGACCCACCGGGTGGACTTTCATCACCAACCATGGGTTGGTGCTCAGCTACATCTATCACAATCCCGACCATACAGCGCGGGAGATATCGAACCATGTCGGTATCACCGAGCGCACGACCCACAAGATCATCTCCGATCTTGAAGAGGCGGGATACATCCAGCGGCACAAGAGCGGCAGGCGCAACCTCTACAGCGTCGACCCCGAGCTTCCCCTGCGTCACCACACGAAGAAGGACGTAAACGTCGCCGCGCTGCTGGAGGCGCTGACCGCCGAAGAACTCGTGGAGATCCTTCCGTAGGGGCGGCTATCAACTAGGCGTTTCGCCTCGACCTCGCTTCAGGCGTCCTTTGTCGGCCGCGTTCTTGCATGTAATTCCCCCATTTCTCGTTTTCCGGCAGTAGTCCGGCTTAGATGCTTCGTTCAAACTCGCTTGCATCTCGTCACTCAAGGCGCCCTCCGGCGACGACTGTCGACCAACTCCCTACTCCGCGCCGGACGCAGACTCTTTGGAACAATCCAGGGTCTCCTAACGTCCTACTTAATACAGGCATAGAGGAAAGTGACTCAGGAGAAAGGAAAGGGAGTAGGACATGCATCAAGTGAATGCAAGGCGGCATTGGAACGGTCTGACACCCGTATCGGTAATGGCGGTGAGCCTCGCGCTCATATTTGGCGTACTCTGGTTTCTTGGGAATCCCGGCAGGCATTTGCGTGCTCGTGTGCGCAACCCGGGTCTCCTTCCGAAGAACTGCGGGAATCTTCCGCAGTCTTCGCGGGGAGAGTCGTCTCGGTCCGGCACACGTACGACCCTGATGGAAGGTCCGTCTCCCGTGATGACCACAGCACTATCGGCTTCGAGGTCAGCGCCGTGTGGAAGGGAACGGTCTACGAGGACATGGTTATCACCACGCCGCCGACCGGCGGGAGCTGCGGGTTTAGGTTTGTCGAAGGGGAAGAGTACATCGTCTATGCTTACGACGGCCCCTATGTCGACGGCGGCTATTCCGTTGGCATATGCACTCGGACCGCCTTGCTTGAGCAAGCGCAAGAAGACATCGATGAGCTCGGCGAGGGACGTGCTTCTCAAGCCGGGACGGGTGAGCCAGCGCCTGAAAAGCCGGAGAAAACGGTTGCGGATTGGCTGCGGTTTGTCGTTCAGGCTGTCGCCGCGGCGGTTGTTGCGATAGGCGGGTTGGTGCTGAATGCGCTTTTCGGGTGTCGGTAGGTTGCGCCAAGAGCACCCGGAAGCTCGCTAGGGCTGTCTCAGGCGCACGTAGGCCACGAATGCCGCAATCACGGCGCCAAGTAGGAGATGCAGGAGGCCCGTTAGTGCGATAACCGGCACATGTCCAACGACGGTGGCTATTGCAGCTATGATGGCGAGTGCCGGTCCCCGCTTCCTTTTCGCGGCGTAGCTCGTGGCCTCGCTGACCAAGTACCCGAATCCGGCCGCGGCGATCAGGTAGAAGAAGAGACCAAAGCCTAGAACGAAAAGCAGCACGATGCCACCCGCGATCCCTATCACGAGGCTCGCTCCGACGGCCCGGAGAATCAGTGGCGTTGAGACCTCGAATTGCGGCAGTTTAGGGGGTTTGCCGCAGTCGGGACAACGCACGCCGACGGGGCCGTGAATCATACACTGTGGGCAGACGGGCGTCTCGCAGCGGCCGCACCGGAGGCTTGACGACGTGTCCTTGTGCCGTGCGCAGTAGGTCGCGCCCGCTTCCTGCTCGCCCATTACGCCGCCTCCCTTTCGATACCCCTGCGCGTCCACTCGTCCTGTCGCCGGACGTCGCGGTCCCAGAGGACGCGATAGAGAAAGACTCGCCAGTTGTAGCCCTGCTCCGGGCTCTCCCAGTTGGCGGTCAGTCGCTTTGCAAGCAGGGCTATTGCCAGGCAGACGAAGAGGATGACGGTCGTCGTGTCTCGCTCGAAGAGGTCGAAGAAATCGAAGAGATACACCAAGCCCGGAAGCGCGACTATCATGATGAACATCCAGAGCGCCATGTCCTTGAGCCACAGGGTCCCCACGAGGCCGACGAGGACGAGTCCTATGGCGATTTCCTGCCACATGAGGAAGGCGACCATGATGCCGATGACCGTCGAGACGCCACGTCCGCCCGTCATTTGCAGGTAGGGAGACCAGTTGTGTCCCAGCACGGCGGCGAGTCCGACTGCGGCTTGGACGGTCAGGCTCTGGTCGAGGAACTGTGCTAGGAGAATCGGCACAGTGGCCTTCACGAAGAGGTCGAACAGGCCGACGGGGATGCCGATCCAGCGCCCGACGTGCTCGCTGAGGTTGGAAGCGCCGACGTTGCCGGAGCCGGCTGTTCTGATGTCCACTCCCTTGAGCCAGCGCGCCACGAGGTAGGACGACGGAATCGCTCCCAGCAGGTAGGCCCCGACGATGAATGCGGCCGCGGTGATGGTCATAGGACCTCGGCCACGCCCTTCCTCGCCCGAAGGGACTCGACCGTGCTCATAGGCGGACCCGCCTCGCCCGGTATGATCTCTCCGGGTTTGCCGGATGCGTGATAGTCGCTGCCCCCGCACGGGACGAGATCGAGCTCGGCCGCGATGTTCGCGAGCATGTCTATCTCGCTTTCGGAGAACTCGCCGTAGTGGACCTCAAGGCCGATCATCCCGGCCTCCTTGAGACTTGCAACTATGTTCTTGAGCTTTTGAGTATCCTCTCGCTCGTAGTAGAGAGGATGGGCCATGACGGGCAGAGCGCCGTTGTCCAGCAGCACACGTATGGCCTCCTCCGGCTCCAGCCGAGTCCGTTCCACATATGCCGGGCCGGTGCGTCCGATGTACCTGTCAAACGCTTCCTGCCACTCCGAGACGTACCCGCGCTCGATCATTGCCTGGGCGATGTGCGGTCGACCAACCGCCGCTCCGTCGGCGATGCGCTCGACCTCCTCCCACGTGATGTCCAGGCCGAGCCCAACGAGCCGCTCGACCATCTTGCGGCCACGGTCCTCTCGTCCCGCGCGAAATTTTCTGAGTAGGGCTTGAAAGCCGGTGTCCTCCAAGTCGATGAAGTACCCCAGCATGTGGATCTCGTTGTCCGGCACGTCGGTGCTGAGCTCGATAGCCGGGATGACCTCGATGCCGTGTTTGATCGCAGCGTCCTTTGCCTCGGCGACGCCCTCGGTGGAGTCGTGGTCGCTGATGGCGATGACCTTCAGGCCGTTTCGGGCGCACAGGTTGACGAGCTCGGTTGGGCTGAGCGTGCCGTCGGAGTGAGTTGTGTGGAGATGGAGGTCTACCGCATGCACTTCGGGGTCCTTGCGATTGTCTGATTTTATTGTATCCGTTGGGGGAGATAGCGGAAACCAAGACCGCCCCCGGCGAAGCACGCCGGAGGCGGTTCCTGATTCGCCGATTCCGTTAGCTGCCTATCGAGCGTACTCCACTGACCGGTTCTCGCGTATCACGGTCACCTTGATCTGTCCGGGGTAGGTCAGCTCCTGCTCGATCTTCTTGACGACGTTGCGGGCCATGTTGTTGGCGGCGATGTCGTCGATGTCCTCGGGCTTGACCAGGATGCGGATTTCGCGTCCGGCCTGGATCGCATAGCACTTCTCCACGCCTTCGAATGCCATGCCGACCTGTTCGAGGGCCTGGAGGCGCTTGAGGTAGTGCTCGACGGTGTCGCGTCGCGCGCCAGGTCTGGCAGCGCTGATCGCGTCGGCGGCCGCGACGAGGAACGACTCCGGGCTGGAGTGGTCGTCGTCGTGGTGCTCGGCGATGGCGGTAATGACCGCCTTCGGCACCTTGTTCTTGGTTGCGACCTCCGCGCCGATCTCGGCGTGCGGCCCTTCGACCTCGTGGGTCAGGGCCTTGCCGATGTCGTGGAGCAGTCCGCCCATCTTGGCGACGCGGACGTTCGCTCCGATCTCGGCGGCCATCGCCGCGGCGAGGTGGGCCACCTCCACGCTGTGCTGCAGCACGTTCTCGCCGTAGCTGAACCGGTACTGCAGGCGGCCCAGAAGCTGCACGACCTCCTTGTTGAGACCGCGCACGCCCACATCCCGAACGGTATTGTCTCCCTTCTTGCGGATGGTTTCCTGCAGGTCTTTCTCGGTCTTGGCGACCATGTCTTCGATCCGGGCAGGGTGGATCCTGCCGTCGGTCACAAGCTTGGTCAGGGCCAGCCTCGCGACCTCTCGGCGAATCGGGTCGAAGCACGAGATGGTCACCGCTTCCGGAGTGTCGTCGATGATGAGGTCGACCCCGGTTGCCTTTTCTATTGCTCTGATGTTCCGTCCTTCGCGGCCAATGAGACGACCTTTCATCTCATCGTTTGGCAGTGGCACTGAGGTTAGGGTAGCTTCGGAGACCACGTCGGACGCGAGACGCTGGATCGCCTCGCTGATGATCTCCCTTGCGGAGTCGTCAGCCCTCGCCCGCGCCTCGTCTTCCATGTCGCGGTACTGCAGGGCCAATTCGTGCTGGATCTCCTCCTCGGCTCGACGCAACAGCTCTGACTGAGCGTCTTCCATACTGAGGGCGGAGATTTCCTCAAGCCGTTGCGACTGCTTCAGCTTGAGGTCCTCTAGGTCGTTCTCGATCTCCGTTGCCCGTTCCTCTTTGGTCGTAAGATCGCGCTCACGACGTTCGAGGTTGCTTGCCCGCTTATCGAGATTCTCCTCACGATTCGACAGACGCCGCTCGATTCGCTGCACCTCTCGGCGGCGTTCCCGAAGCTCATCTTCGGATTCCCTGATTCTCGACTCACCACTCGATACGGTGCGCTTGGCTTCCTCACGAGCCTCTCGGACCAGTCGCCGCTCCTCGGAGCGGGCGTCCTCGACCACTTTCGAGGCCTCGTTCTTCGCTGTCTCCATGCGGTTGCCGGAGACGTTATTCCAGACGAAAAAGAAACCTAGCGCGCCTAAACCAACGCCAAACAGACCGGACAGGACGGCGAGCAGGACAACGATTGGCGCGTCCATACGCTCACCTCCATACCAGTATTACCACCTAGCACTACTAGGTGGTTCACTCTCATAGTACGTCCGACGCTATGTACTGTCAAGCGGCCTGCACGCCTTCATAAGGCCGTCAGCGTCCTCACGAAGCCGCTCATGAGCAGCGCACCGATGGAAAAGTGACCTTGGCCGCGCGAATGCATTAAACAGCAAGACCCCCTCGCTGACAAAGCGAGGGGGTCTTATCAGACTCGGCTTGTACGATGGGCCTAGTTGCCGGCCCCGCCCATGAGCCTAATGCGCGGGTCAACGACCACGAGCATGAGGTCGGATATGAGCACGCCAATGATCGTCAGCGTCGACAGCAGCAGGAAGATGCTGCCCGCTAGGTACATGTCCTGCGATTCGAGCGCGCGGAGCATCAGCGGACCGAGGGTCGGCAGGCTGAGCACGATCGACACGATGACCGATCCGCCCAGGAGGCTCGGCAACAGGCTGCCGAAGCCGCTGATTAGCGGGTTGATCGCAATACGTAAGGGATACTTGACGACGAGCTTCCACGCCACCACGCCCTTGGCTCGCGCGGTTACCACGTAGGGCTTGGCGAGTTCGTCTAAGAGATTGTTGCGCAACACGCGAATCTGCCCCGCAGTGCCCGCCGTTCCCAGCACCACGCCAGGCACGATCAGGTGCTGGAGCATGTCAATCACCTTCCCCACGCTCCATGGCGCATTGATGTACTGGCCCGAGAAGAGGCCGCCCACACTCCACCCAAAGTAGGCGAAGAAGACGTACATCATAACTAAGCCCAATAAGAAATCGGGCACAGCTAGGCCAGTGAACCCCAATAATGTGAACGCATAATCACCAAAGGTGTGGTGTCTTACGGCCGAATAGATACCCACAGGTAACGAGAACACCCAGATCAAGACAGCCGTGAAGGCCGCTAAGGCAATGGTGAACTGCAGTCTATCTGCAAGAAGCTCCTTAATGGTGCGCTGCCGGGCGAAGGACCGCCCGAAGTCGAGCTTGAAGATGATGCGAGAAATCCAGAACCAATACTGGACGAGCATCGGGCGGTTGAGGCCGTAGTAGTCGCGGATGGCGTCGGCCTCCTGCTGGCTGATCTCATCACCCTCGAGGCGGAGCATTTCGATGTACCGGTCGACGTAGTCGCCCTCGGGCAACTGAATGATGACAAATGTCAAGAACGAAATAATGCAAAGCGTAAGCGCGCCGAGAATAGTCCGCATGACAATGAACGGCAACATTCCCATTCCCATGGTAAGCAAACCTCCCCAGCTTGAGCTATTCTTGGCGTCAAACGAACCGAACTACGCACGACCGCGCATTTGGGCCAACACTACCATATACCTTCCTAATAACGCAAGCCGCACCATCCGGGGGTTCGAGAGACGCGAAAATCAGCTGCGTTCGCCACTGGTTTGAATGCCGTACATTCCCCCGTTCGGAGTAATTTGTAGGACCTCTATACCCGTCATTACCCTGAAAATAACCCCAGTCCAATCTCCCCTACTGCCATTTTCATCATTGGTGGTGTCGGTGGCAACCGACATGAGGGATTCCTCTCCAAACAGAGCGCCGAAGCCGGCACGGCCCATTGTAGCCAACGGTACACTCTAGCATCCCCCTACGCTCGAAATGACAGGTCGTCGTCGCTGTCAGCCTAAGAGCCTGAGCGACGATAGTCGCTGTGCTAGAATGACGGGCGCGTAACATCAGGGCGTTCCGCGGCCCGGACTCTATAGAGGTGTATGTCATGGCAACAGCGACCGAAGCCAAGGTCGAGAGCAAATTCAAGGTGGTGGGGACGCGGCCCGTCCGTCACGACGGTACCGACAAGGTCACCGGCAGGGCCGTCTACGGGGCGGATATCCAATTGCCTGGACTGCTGCAGGGGAAGATATTGCGCAGCCCGCACGCCCACGCGCGGATCAAGTCGATCAACACCGAGCGCGCCTCCTCCCATCCGGGCGTATTGGCGGTCGTGACGCACGCCGACCTGCCATGGACCGACGACCGGCTCATGGAAGTGGGCGAGGACCAGGTGATGAGCCTGCGCTATCTCTCGACCGCCGTCCTGGCCGACGACAAGGCGCTTCACAAGGGACACCCGGTCGCCGCCGTGGCGGCATCCAACCCCCACGCGGCGGAGGAAGCGCTCGACTTGATCGAGGTGGAGTACGAGGTGCTTCCTTCCGTCACGAACGTCGAGGACGCCATGAGGCCCGGCGCTCCCGTCCTCCACGAGGACATCACGGCGCCTGAGGGTCTCGGATTCGAGGCCGAGTCCGGCAGCAACGTCGCGGGACACGCTCAGCAGGCCTTGGGCGATGCCGAAGCGGCCCTCGCCGAGGCGGACGTTGTCGTCGAGCGCGAGTTTCGCACCAAGATGGTGCACCAGGGGTACATCGAGCCGCAGACGTGCACCGCCCTCTGGGGACAGGATGGAAGGCTGACGATCTGGAACAGCAGCCAGGGCCAGTTCGGGATGCGCGATCAGATTTGCCGTGTGCTCGATGTGCCGGTGTCCGAGGTCAAGGTCGTTCCCTTGGAGATCGGCGGCGGGTTCGGCGGCAAGCTGCGCGCCTACCTCGAACCGGTGGCTGCGCTGCTTTCAAAGAAGACCGGACATCCTGTCAAGATCACCATGTCGCGGGCCGATGTCCTGGAAGCAACGGGGCCTACGTCCGGGAGTTACACCAAGATCAAGGTGGGCGCGACGAAAGACGGCAAGCTCATCGCGGGCAAGGCGCTCATCGCGTTCGAGTCCGGCGCGTACCCCGGCTCGTCGCACAACGGCGCGGCGACCTCCATGTTCTCGCCCTACGAAATCGACAACATACACCTCGACAGCTACGACGTTGTCGACAACATGCCGAGCACTGCCGCCTATCGCGCGCCCGGAGCGCCCATCGGCGCATTCGCGGGCGAGGCCGTCATCGACGAAATCGCGGAGAAGCTCGGCATCGACCCCGTGGAGTTGCGACTGAAGAACGCCGCGCGGGAGGGCACCCGCATGGCCAACGGCGTCATGCACCCCTGCATCGGCGCGGTCGAGATGATGGAGGCCGTCCACGAGCACCCACACTACAACGCGCCGCTCGCCGATGAACACACCGGTCGTGGCGTGGCCTTCGGCTCGTGGGGCAACGGCGCCGGGCCCGCCTGCGTGATCGCCAACCTTCAGACCAACGGGAAGTTCAGCCTCGTCGAGGGGTCTGTCGACATAGGCGGCACGCGCACAGCCGTGTCGCAGCAGTTTGCCGAGGTGCTCGGCATCCCCGTCGAGGACATCATGCCGCAGATCGGCGACACCGACTCCATCGGCTACACGTCCAACACCGGCGGGAGCAGCGTCGCCTTCAAGTCCGGCTACGCGGCATACGAGGCCGCCCACGACGTGAAGCGCCAGCTCATCGAGCGGGCCGCCCGCGTCTGGGAGACCGACGTCGAGAACGTCCGGTACGACGATGGCACGCTCAGCCACGTTTCGGACCCGGAACTGAGCATGTCGTATAAGGAAGTCGCCGAGACCGCCAACGCCACCGGCGGCCCGATTGTTGGACGCGCCAACGTCACGTCCACCGGCGCGGCACGGGCATACGCCGCCATGATCGTGGACGTTCGCGTCGATCCCGACACAGGCAAGACCGACGTGGTGCGCTGCACCGCCTTCCAGGACGCGGGGATCGCCATTCATCCGAGCTACGTGGAGGGCCAGATACAGGGAGGAGCGGCACAGGGCATCGGATGGGCGCTCAACGAAGAGTACAACATGGCCGAAGACGGGCACATGAACAACACCTCCCTGCTCGACTACCGGATGCCGACCGCCCTGGACCTGCCCATGATCGAGGCCGTCATCGTCGAGGTGCCGAACCCCGGACACCCGTTCGGGATTCGCGGAGTCGGCGAGGCGGGCATCGTGCCGCCGCTCGCCGCCATGGCGAACGCCGTCTATCGCGCCACCGGCGTCCGCATGACCGACCTCCCGATGAGTCCCCCCGCCATCGCGGCATCCCTGGCCCGGAACGGGGGATGAGCGGCTGCCTTCGATGAGAGAGACGCAAGAATCCACTTGTCCGCCTTCGTCTCTCCCGCGAAGGGAGACCTTTGCATACTGTGGCGGGCGTGAGGAAGATCTTGGGTATCCATCTCAGGGAGTCAGAAGGGTACTCATGCACCGCCAGATGGGTCATCAATCACTAGACGAATCGCTGTTGCCGCAAACACCCCTCCACCCCCCAACGACGCTATAATACCCACGTGCCAGACAACATACTCTCCGAACTCAACCCCAGGCAGCGCGAGGCCGTCGAGACCATCAGCGGCCCCGTGCTCATCATCGCAGGCCCCGGCAGCGGCAAGACCCGCGTCATAACCCATCGCATCGCCCACCTCGTCGACAGATGCGGCGTTCAGCCGTACAGCATTGCCGCGCTCACCTTCACCAACAAGGCCGCCCGCGAGATGAGGGAGCGCGCCGCGACCCTCATGCGGACGCGCAACGACCAGGTGACCATCAGCACCTTCCACTCCTTCTGCGCCAGGGTCCTCCGACGCCACGGCGAGCTCCTCGGCCTCGACAAGGACTACACCATCTACGATCAGGGCGATCAGACATCCCTCGTCAAGCGCGCCATGGAAGAGCTCAATATCAACGCCAAGCAGTTCTCGCCCGGCAACATCCTCTCAGCCATCTCCGGCGCGAAGAGCAAGCTCATCGGCGTCGAGGGATACGGACTGAAGAAGGCCGACTACTACGAGGAGATCGTCCACCGCGTCTACAAAAGGTACGAAGACCTCCTCTCCCAGTCTTCGGCCCTCGACTTCGACGACCTGATCCTCAAGACGCACACGCTGTTGCGGCAGCACTCCGACGTGGCCGAGAGCTACCGTGACCGGTACGTCCACGTCATGGTCGACGAGTTCCAGGACACCAACATCGCCCAGTACGAGATCGCCAAGCAGCTCGCGGGACAGTACCGCAACCTCTGCGTCGTGGGCGACCCCGACCAGTCGATCTACTCGTGGCGGAACGCTGACATCCGCAACATACTCAGCTTTCAGAAGGACTTCCACGACGCCAAGCAGATCGCCCTCCAAGAGAACTACCGCTCCACCGAGACGATCCTCGAAGCCGCCCAAAACGTCATTGCCCCCAACCGGCAACGCCTGGAACAGAACCTTTTCACCAACTTGGGCAAGGGCGTCCCCATCACCGTGCACGAGAGCTACGACGAGAACGACGAGGCGCAGTTCGTCATCAACGAGATCGAGAATCTCAGGCGCGATGGCCGTCAGCCGTCCGACTTCGCCGTCATGTACCGCGTCAACGCCCAGTCCCGCGCCCTCGAGGAGATGTGCCTGCGTTACGACGTGCCATACCTCCTCGTGGGCAGCGTCCGGTTCTACCAGCGCCAGGAGATAAAAGACCTCGTCTGCTACCTCCGCCTGATCGCCAACCACAACGACGACGTGAGCTTCAGACGCATCGTCAACGTCCCCACGCGCGGCATCGGACAGCGCACCATGAACGAGCTCACACGCCTCGCATGGGACCACGGAACGTCCCTCTACGACGCAATCGACGAGACAGCCGAGATGCTTGAAAGACCGGGGAACTACGTCGCCCCCCTTCCGGCAAGATCGATCAGGGCGCTGCAGGAATTCAAGACCATGATCGACGACCTCACCGACAAGAGCGCCGAGTTCGAGCCTGCCGCGCTCATCGACGCCGTGCTGAAACGCACCGGGTACGGCGACTACATCGAGAGCGACGCTGAACGCGGCGAGGAACGCTTGGAGAACATCCGCGAGCTCCAGTCGGTGGCGAAAGACTTCCTCGACCTGGGTGAGGAAGACCTCCTGACGGCGTTCTTGGAACGGGTCAGCCTCGTCAGCGACGCAGACAACGTCGGCGAGAGTGCCGATGCAGTAACCCTAATAACCCTCCACCAGGCGAAGGGCCTCGAATTCCCAGTCGTCTTCATCGCGGGCATGGAGGAGGGCATGATGCCCCACATGCGCTCCATCGACTCGGGCGACCCCGCGGAAATCGAGGAGGAACGGCGCTTATGCTACGTCGGCGTGACTCGCGCGAAGGACAGGCTCTACCTCGTCCGCGCCTTCCGTCGCGGCTTCCGCGGACGCACCGGCTCAATGCCCTCTCCGCCGTCCCGCTTTCTCGCCGACATCCCGCAAGAGCTGCTGGCCAAACCCGACCTCAGCCCAGGGAAGAGAAGGCTGTCGGGTCAACGAGGAGGACGGACTCTTCCAACGCCCTCGACGCAGACGGTTCAACCCACGGAACGCGTCGTCCGGCAAGCCGACACCCCCGTTATCCGACGAAGACGCCGCGCCGCGAGCGCTCAGCCGCAGGGCCCGGGCCTTGCCCTCAACACGGGAGACCGCGTGCGCCACAAGACCTTCGGCGAGGGCATCGTCACAGAGGCAAAGCCCGCCCGCGGCGACACCGAGGTAACCGTCGCGTTCAAGGACGGCCACGGAGTCAAGCGTCTGCTCCTCAGCTTCGCCCCGCTTGAGAAGGTGGAATGACCGCCCGCGTGAGCGCCCAACCCGTGCAACTGTCCCCTACCGAGCTTCCTGCGCTAGCCCGCGTGCTGGGAGACTCGCCGGAAACGGCCATTCCTGTACATCGTTTGATGCGCGGGGCGTGCAGCGCATACGTCGTTGGCAAGCCTACTCAATTCCACGCCGCGGTAATCGTTTCGCACGACAATCCTGGCGAGCCCGACGGCTTCGGGGAAGACCCGGAAGCGCTCTGGTCGATACTCCGACCGCTGGAAGGCTGGCGGGTCGTCGACGTGTCCGCCTCCGTCGCCCCCAAACTGGGGGCGCAGATCCGCGCTTCGACCGGCAGCAGGGTCGCCTACTACGGCGACGTCTACCACACACTAACGCGCCCAGTTGTTGCACACTCCCACCCGGACGTTCGCCAGCTCACGGTGGATGACCGCGCGCTGTTCGACGGCGTGCCCGACGACCTCAAGCCCGGCATACGCGGCGACGTCGAGAGGGTGCTCCGTGAGGGGTTCGTCGCCGGAGCGGTGGTCGACAACCGCGTCGTTTCGGTAGCGCATTCCAACGCCATCACCGCGCGATACGCCGACATCGGAGTCTTCACCCATCAGGACTACCGCAATCGCGGGTACTCAACCCCCTCCGCCGCGCTGGTTGCCCGCGCAATCCGCGAAAGCGGCCGGACACCCGTCTGGAGCTGCGGCGAGGACAATCTGGCATCGCTAAGAGTCGCCGCCAAAGTAGGCTTCAACGAGGTATCCCGTCGGACATACGTCATCCCCTTCAGCAGGGTGCAGTCGTGACCTCCGCAACCCTTCCGGCTGAGGCTCGGAGGCCACCTGAATCCCTGGGTTGAAGGGTTGACACACTGTACGGAAACCTTGAAACTTTATTTAGCTCCGTTCTTATACGCCGATAGTCCGAGGTCTTGATTGATACATAGTATCGCGCTCTAATACTTGGACAACTTTGCCTTAACCTGCCAACATAATTGTTGACAGGCATGAGGCTCCGATCGTGAGCCGGGTGAAGCAGAAGGAACTGAGATGAAGCAACCGTACAGGATTCTCGTCGTCGACGACGAGCCGGACCTTGAGCCACTGATAAAGCTGCGCATGAGGCGCAAGATTCGGTCCGGCGTGTACAGCTTCGAATTCGCCGAGAACGGTGTCGAGGCGCTTGAAGTCCTGAAGCGGCATCAAGACATAGACATGGTAGTCACCGACATCAGCATGCCCCAGATGGACGGCCTCACGCTCCTGCAGGAGATAGCGGAGGTCGTCGGTAACGATATCCGGTGCGTCGTAGTATCGGCATTCGGCGACATGAAGAACATCCGCACCGCGATGAATCGGGGAGCCTTCGACTTCATCACCAAGCCCGTCGACTTCGATGACCTGAACGTCACGATAGAACGAACACTCCAGCACCTCGAGGAGTGGCGAGAGGCGCTCGCCTCTCGTGACAAGCTGATCGCACTGCAAAACGAGCTCCAAGTCGCCAGCAGCACACAGCAGTCGATTCTACCGAGATCGTTTCCACAGACCTCCGACTATCAGGTCTTTGCCAACATGGAGCCTGCGCGGAACGTTGGGGGCGACTTCTACGACGTAATCCGCCTGCAAGACCGCCACCTTGGTCTGGCCATCGCGGACGTCTCCGACAAGGGCATTCCCGCCGCCCTGTTCATGATGTCCAGTCGAACGCTGCTGAAGGGCGCAGCGATCGGCAGCTCCGACCCCGGTCAGGCCCTGCGCGAAGTCAATGATCTCCTGTACGAAGAAAACGAGACCATGATGTTCGTCACGGTGCTCTACTCGATCTACGATCCGGCTACCGGCAAGCTCACATACTCGAACGGCGGACACGACCCGCCACTGCTCGTCCGGCCCGACGGGACCTCGGAACTCCTGCCGCTCACTCACGGAATTGCGCTCGGCGTCACACCGGACGTCGAATTCTCGAACCACATCGTACAACTCAACCCCGGCGACTCCGTTGTACTCTATACGGACGGCGTCACGGAAGCGATGAATGCCAATGGTGAACAGTTCGGAGTCGAGCGCATACACGAAGTATTCGCGGGGAGTCCTCCGAATAACTCCGAACAGGCGGCTCAAGCGATGTTCGAGGCCGTGAGAACCTTTGTCGGCGACGCGCCGCAGTTCGACGACATCACCTGTCTGGTACTCCATCGCAGCGAGGAGGAATCCTAAACACCCAGCCGTCCAAAAGATACAGCAAGGGAGGGACCTAATGCGTATCGGAACTCTTGTCTTGTTAATTTTCTCGGTAGTAACGGTAGTAGTGGTAGCATCGTCGGTGACCTCGGCCGACAGCGATAGAATATACGGATGTTTCCTCCAAGACGGCGAGGTGTTCTGGGACGGGTACGTACATCCCGCAGCTTTCGGGGGGTTCGGAGGCCCCGGCGGTCTCAGCGTCCTCATCGGCCCCGAATGCGACGAATACCCCTCCCGCGTCGACTACAAGGAGAAGCGCATTTGGAGTCCGGAGTATGAGCCGCCCACTCCTACGCCCTTGCCGACGGCAATACCTACGCCTGAACCCACACCTGCACCGGTGGTATCCACACCTGCACCGGTATCCACACCTACACCGGAGCCCACTCCGATGCCTACTCCGGTACCCACTCCGCTACCCACTCCCGCGCCGACTCCGGAAGCTGAGAGTGACGAGGGATCACAGTGGCCATACGCTCCATACTGCTTCTGGAACGACAGGCAAACGGTGTTGTATTGCTACGGGTAGACCGCCCGTCATAGGACCGCATTCGTCAAGGGCCCAACTATGACGGAACGAATAGTTGGGCCTCAGACACTAAGGCAGCAGTGCAACCGACGTGTGAAGCTCGCAGTTGGGCTGGCAGCCCCGCTCGCTACTCGACGGGCAGGTCGATCCGGTACATGTCCATCACCGGGTCGAACTTGGCCTTGAAGTCTTCGTCCGGGGGGGCCATGGGTAGGCGTGTCGGCCCCGCGTCGAATCCCGCGCGGTTGACGGCGTACTTGATAGGCACAGGGTTCGTCACCCAGAAGAGCGCCTTGAAAATCGGGAGCATTCGCAGGTGTTCCTTGGCGGCGCTTTCGAGTTCCCCTTCGAGGATCAGTCCCATCATCGTCTTGATCTGGTCGGCCATGATGTTCCCGGCCACGCTGACGATCCCGTAACCACCCACGCACATCACGGAAAACGTCTCGTCGTCGTTGCCCGACCACACCATGAACCCGTCCGGCGCGCCGTCGACGATCTTGGCGATCTGCACCGGGTCGCTCGACGCCTCCTTGACGCCGACGATGTTGTCGATCTCCGCGAGCCGCAGGGTCGTCGAGTCTTCCATGTTTAGCGAGGTCCGCGACGGGACGTTGTACAACAGGCACGACAGCGAGGTCGCCTCGGCGATTGCCTTGAAATGCTGGTACAGTCCCTCCTGCTGAGGCTTGTTGTATGCAGGTACCGTCAGCAGGAACCCGTCGACGCCCAGCTTTTCCGCCTCTTGGGTCAACTCGACCGACTTGCGGTGGTTATTGTCGGTTGTCCCCGCGATGATCGCCACGTCGGGACCTACTGCCTCTTTCACCTCCGCGAACAGACGCAGCTTCTCTTCGTCGGACATCGACGGCGATTCGCCCGTCGTGCCGCCGATAACCAGTCCGTCGTTGCCCGAAGCGATGAGACCCTCTGCGAGCTTACGTGCCTGGCCGTAGTCGATCTCGCCGTCCTCCGTCATCGGCGTAATCATAGCGGTGAGCAGTCGTCCGATTTCTGCCGGCATCTTAGCCCCTCCTTGACGGGGTGCTAACCAAGCCCCGCCTCAGCAATTCCTCAGCGATCTGGATTCCGTTCAGGGCGGCGCCCTTTCGAAGGTTGTCAGTAACGAGCCACATGGCGACGCCGCGAGGGTTCGAAACGTCTTGCCGGATTCTGCCCACGAAGACGTCGTCCTCTCCCGCCGCGTCGACGGGCATAGGGTAGCGGTTCATGGCCGGGTCGTCCACCACCGTCAAACCGGCCACGTCGGACAGCGCTTCCCGCACTTCGCCGGGACCTATCGGCTCCTTGAAGTCGATGTGCACCGCTTCACTGTGGCCCACCATCACGGGTACCCGCACGCACGTGGCCGATATCCGCAGTTCGGGCTCGTGCAGTATCTTGCGGGTCTCGTTGACCATCTTCATCTCTTCGGTCGTGTACCCGTTGTTCTCGAACGTCTCGACGTGGGGGAGCACGTTGAACGCGATTTGGTGTGGGTATTCCTTCGGCACGATCCGGCCATTCCCCAGGGCAGAGGCGGACTGGTCGCGCAGCTCCTCCACGGCCGCCGCGCCCGTCCCCGAGACCGACTGGTACGTGCTCACGACCACCCGCTCGATGGCGTTTACTCCCATGAGCGGCTTGAGGGTCATGGCAAGCGGTGCGGTCGAGCAGTTCGGCACCGACACGATGCCCTGGTGCGACTCCAGGTCGTCCCCGTTAATCTCGGGTATCACGAGGGGAACGTCCGGGTCCATGCGGAAGGCTGAGCTCTTGTCCACAACAGCCGCGCCGTTCTCGACTGCGAGCGGGCCGATCTCGCGGCTTATGCCGCTGCCCGCGCACACGAACACCATGTCTACCTCGCCGAGGAGCTCCGGCGTAGCCTCCTCGACCGTACGTTCCTCGCTCAGAACCGTGAGCCTTTTGCCCCAAGACCGTTCGGACGCGCACAGGCGCACCTCCGTTGCCGGAAAGCTCCGCTCTTCGAGTATGGAGAGAAAGACCGAGCCCACCGCTCCGGTAGCCCCGATCACCGCGATTCGACAGCCGTCCATTGCTCCTCCCATCCGGCTCAACACCGAAATGATACCGCCTCTACCTTGCCGATTCCAGCTTTACGGCGAAGGGGCGTACCGAGCGCGGGGCATATCGGCATCCCCGCACTGGCTGGCAAAACAAACCGGATCAGCGGGCAAGCGCTGCCTGCTGTACAGTAACTGTTCAGAGTCGGTGAGATATGGAGGAATTGTCCTCCTGCTGTCATTCTGAGGAGCGCAGCGACGAAGAATCTACAATCTCTCCATCGCCGGGGGAGAGACACAGGGAGGGGGCTTCGCAATCCAACTCACGGAGACCGAACGGTTACCCTGTTCAAAAAACTGTTGACCGCACCCGCATTGTTGACTACAATACGCATAGGGTTAGTTTGGCGCTAGCCCTTTTTGTTGAATCAATCAGCCGGGCCCCAGTGGCGCAATCGGCAGCGCAGCCGATTTGTAATCGGCAGGTTGGAGGGTTCGAGTCCCCCCTGGGGCTTTTCCCTAACCCAACCGGGACGACGCTTGACTCAAGTGCGTCTTGGATTGGAAATGCCGCTGTGCTAAAATTATTAGGTTGTCGGCTACGTGCAGGGATGGGAGAGTGGTTAAATCCACCAGACTGTAAATCTGGCGCCCTAAGGGCTACGTAGGTTCGAATCCTACTCCCTGCACCAATGTGCTGGTAGACCGTTCTGAGAGGAAGGTGCGTGCCCTCATAGCTCAGGAGGCAGAGCGCGTTCTTGGTAAGAACGAGGTCAGCAGTTCGAGTCTGCTTGAGGGCTCCACAAATCCGAACTCGAACACAATAACAACGAAGAGAACTAGAAGAGGAGACAGGAGATGGCAAAGGAACGATTCGTACGAGACAAGCCGCATTTGAACGTAGGAACGATCGGTCACGTCGACCACGGCAAGACTACGTTGACCGCAGCAATTACCAAGACCCTGGCAAATACCGGGCTTGCCAACTTCCGGGAATTCGATAGCATCGATAACGCCCCGGAGGAGAAGGAGCGCGGCGTGACCATCGCGATCACGCACGTCGAGTATGCGACCGAGTCGCGTCACTACGCCCACGTCGACTGCCCCGGACACGCCGACTACATCAAGAACATGATTACCGGCGCGGCCCAGATGGACGGCGCGATCATCGTCGTCAGCGCCCCCGACGGTCCCATGCCCCAGACTCGCGAGCACATCCTGCTCGCCCGCCAGGTTGAGGTTCCAGCCGTCGTGGTTGCCCTGAATAAGGTCGACATGCTGGACGACGAGGAACTCCTTGAGCTCGTGGAGTTGGAGATGCGCGAGCTTCTGACCGAGTATGGCTTCCCAGGCGACGACGTGCCGATCGTTAGGGTCAGCGCTCTCAACGCGCTGGAAGCTGACGACACTTCTCGGGACTCCGAGTGGGGCAGCGGTGTCTGGGAGCTCATGGACGCCGTTGACAGCTACATCCCCGTTCCGGATCGCCCCAGGGACCAGCCCTTCCTCATGCCCGTCGAGGACGTGTTCAGCATCAAAGGTCGAGGCACCGTGGTCACCGGTCGCGTCGAGCAGGGTGTCATCAAAGTAGGAGACACGGTGGACGTAGTCGGAATCAAAGAGACCAGCCAGACCGTAGTCACCGGCGTCGAGATGTTCCACAAGATGCTCGACGAAGCCGAGCCGGGCGATGCCGTCGGCCTCCTCCTGCGCGGTGTCGACCGCGACGAGATCGAGCGCGGGCAGGTCCTTGCTGCCCGGGGCAGCGTCACCCCGCACTCGGACGCCAGCGCCCAGGTCTACGTCCTGACCAAGGAAGAGGGCGGCCGGCACACCCCGTTCTTCAGCGGGTACAAGCCGCAGTTCTACATTCGCACGACTGATGTGACGGGTGAGATCAAGCTCCCCGACGGCGTGGAAATGGTCATGCCGGGCGACAACATCGAGATGGACATCAAGCTCACGAGTCCGGTGGCCATGACCGACCAGCTGCGATTCGCCGTCCGTGAGGGCGGCCGCACCGTCGGCTCCGGCGTATTCACAGCAATCACCGACTAGCAGCCAAGCGTAATACCCACGAAGGGACGCCGCGAGCGTCCCTTCGTTCCGTTTCGACGAGGAGACCATGCCCCGCAGAGGAGATGTCCGGATCCTGATAAACTTGGGTTGCACCGAGTGTCGAGAGCGGACATACCATTCGAGCAAGAACCGGCGCAACGACCCGGACCGGCTGGAACTCAAGAAGTTCTGTCCGCGTTGCCGCGCGCATACCCTTCACCGCGAAGTGAGGTAACCGATGGTTCGCGACCCCTTAACCGGAGCACGGCCAGGCGCCGGACAAGCTCGGCGAGGGTTTAGTCTGCGCTTCATCTCCGAGGCCTATCGGGAGTTGCAGCGCGTCACCTGGCCCACCCGCGAAGAGACCATGCGACTGACGCTCATGGTCATCGCGGTCGCGGCGGCTGTCGGCGCATTCCTGAGCGTTGTCGATATTATCTTCGCTAGGTTGATGGACGTTATACTGGAAGTGAACCCGTGACCACCGAACAGGCCGAACGGCGCTGGTACATAGTCCACACCTACTCCGGGCAGGAAGAGCGCGTTCAGAAGAACCTCAACCTGCGTATCGAGTCTATGGACGTGGGCGACAAGATCTTTCAGGTCGTCGTCCCCACCGAGGACGAAATCGAGATCAAGGAAGGCAAGCGGACCGCGGTCCCTCGCCGCGTGTTCCCCGGCTATATCCTCATCGAGATGGAGATGGACGATCAAAGCTGGTTCGTCGTCCGCAACACCCCCGGCGTAACGGGTTTCGTCTCCGCCGAGGACGAACGCGAGCAGCGTCAGAAGCCCGTCCCGCTGGAGCAGAGCGAGGTCGACGCCATCCTGAATCACATGAAGTCCGCCGAGCCGCGCGTGCGAGTGGGCTTCGAGAAGGGCCAAATGGTCCGCATCGTCGACGGCCCGTTCATGGACTTCATGGGCTCCGTCGACGAGGTCTATGCCGAACGTTCCAAGCTCAAGGTTCTCGTCTCGTTCTTTGGACGAGAGACCCCCGTCGAGCTGGACTTCCTGCAGGTCGAAAAGGGCTAGAGCGTGCCCCGGACTTGATCCGGGGGTGAAGACAAAGTACCCTCTCCCTTCAAGGGTGGAGGGTAAGGGTGAGGGCAAAATCCTTACCGTCAAAGCTTAGGAGAGCGAGTTGGCTAAGAAGGTCAGGGCAGTCATCAAGCTGCAAATCGAGGGTGGCAAGGCGACCCCCGCGCCTCCCGTCGGTCCGGCGCTGGGTCAGCACGGCCTCAACATCATGGCGTTCGTCAAGGAGTACAACGCCCGCACCGCCCAGCAGATGGGCAATATCGTACCGGTCGAGCTGACGGTCTTCGAGGACAGGTCGTTCTCGTTCGTCCTGAAGTCTCCGCCCGCAGCCTCACTCCTGCTACAGGCAGCCAGGCTCGAAAAGGGGAGCGGAAACCCCCTCGCCGAAAAGGTCGGGACGGTTACCGCCGACCAGGTGCGAGAGATCGCCCAGGCCAAGATGCAGGACCTCAACGCCGCGGACATCGAAGGCGCAATGAGGATCATCGAGGGCACCGCCCGCAGCATCGGCATCCAGGTACAACGCTAGACGCTCGCTCCATTCGTCCCACGAAGGGTAAACAACCGTGACAACAGCAACAAAGCGATACACGTCCGCCAAGGAACTCATTGAGCCCGGCCGGCACTATTCACCCGCCGAAGCGGTCGAACTGGTCAAGAAGACCGCGACCGCCAAGTTCGATGAGACCATCGAGCTTCACATTCGCACCGGGGCCGACCCTCGTCACGCCGACCAGATCGTCCGCGGCGTGACCGTGCTTCCCCACGGCGTCGGCAAGCCCCTGCGTGTTACCGTCTTCACCGACGGCGAGGCCGTCTCCATTGCGGAGCAGGCAGGCGCGGACTTCGTCGGCAACGACGACCTCATCCAGCGCGTCGAAGGCGGATGGGTCGACTTCGACGTGGCAATCGCCACCCCCGACATGATGGGCAAGATCGGACGGCTCGGACGGTATCTTGGACGGCGCGGTCTCATGCCGAATCCCAGGACGGGTACCGTCGTCCAGCCCGACGACCTCCCGCGAGTCATCGAAGAGTCCAAGAAGGGCCGCGTCGAGTACCGCCTCGACCGCAACGGACTGATGCACCTCGCCATAGGCAGGGCCAGCTTCGAAGAGAACCAGATCTTGGACAACCTGCTGACGATGATCGACAACGTCGTCCGCGCCCGACCAAGCGGCGTCAAGGGCCAGTTCATCATCGCCGCCTATCTCACAAGCACAATGGGGCCGAGCATTTCCCTAGACGTTGCGGACCTGACGACGATAACCGTACAATAGAATACGCTGTGCCGTAGACAGCGGGTTCCGCCGGTCGGCGGAGTAAACTCGACGAGGCCCGCCGAGGTTCTAAGTGAATGGGTCCGATGCCATGAGACAGTGGCAGGGCTCCGCGCTTGTTGCCCCGAGTCTTCGGCTCGGGGATTTCTTTTGTAAAGGCATTCCCGGTACCGGCCCGAACAGAATGGAAGGTGAATCAAAGTGCCGACACCTGAGAAGGAAGAACAGGTACGTCAGATCAGGGAATTGATCGAGACGTCGACCGTCGCCATCGCGACGAACAACAACGGCTTGTCCGTCGACGACATGACCGACCTCCGGCGGGTCTTGCGGGAGAACGGCGTGCGCCTGCGCGTCGTCAAGAACTCCCTCGCCCACATCGCTGCCGACGAGGCGGGAGCCCCCGCCGTGAAGGACATCGTCACCGGCCCGACCGGCATAGCCTTCGGCTTCGACGACCCGGCCGTCGCCGCGAAGGCTCTCACCGAGCACTTGGCGAGCTCCAGAATCCCCATGACTGTCATCGGCGGTTATCTGGGCGGAAGGTCGTTGACGCCCGAGCAGGTCGACAGCCTCGCCAAGCTGCCGTCCAAGGAGGTCCTCGTCGCGCAGGTGCTCGGACAGCTCCAATCGCCCATCGCCGGCCTCGTGGGCGCCCTGCAGGCCCCGATGCGAAACCTGGCCTACGTGCTCAGCGCTCCTCAGGTCGGCCTCGTAACGGCACTCAAGGCCATCGCCGACCGGAAGGAAGGCGAGTAGCCCCTAACGATCTGCAAACTGCAACCAAACCAAGCAAACAAAAAGGAGCGAACCCATGGCAACGAAAGAAGAGGTACTGGACGCAATCAAGGGAATGTCGGTACTTGAGCTGGCCGAGCTCGTCAAGGAGCTTGAGGACACGTTCGGTGTGAGCGCCGCGCCCCCCATGGCCGTGGCAGCCATGCCCGTCGCCGGCGACGGTGGCAACGGCGCGGCCCCGGCCGCTGAGGAAGAGGTGAAGACGGAGTTCACCGTCGTCCTCAAGGACTTCGGCAGCAAGAAGATCAACGTCATCAAGGCGGTCCGCAGCGTGACCTCCCTCGGCCTCAAGGAGGCCAAGGAAGTCGTCGAGGGCGCTCCCTCCAACATCAAGGAGAGCGTCAGCAAGGAAGAGGCCGACGAGGCAAAGACCGCCCTCGAAGAGGCCGGCGCCACCGTCGACATCACCTAGTACCGTTCCCATTTGAATATGACAGTCGAATTGAGAGGCGCGCATCCCCTCTCCCGTCGTGGGAGAGGGCTAGGGTGAGGGTGTCTTGAGTAAGCTACCAAAATCATATGGAATCGGTACTAGTCCTCGCTCTGCCACTCGCGGCGAACTCATACCGCTGAAACTAAACAGTCCGACCTGCCGTAACAATGCAGGTCGGACTGGAGTCTCATCATAAGCGAAGGGCCGGTTCACGTCCCTCTATCCAAAATGGGCGGCCTCTGCAAAAGCCGTCATACCGGCGAAGGAACGTCACCCCGTACCGCCATACGGGGCCGGTATCCAGTGGGGGAGGGGCCCAAGCTGAGTGGCATCAGTTCCCTATAACTAGACCAAGCCCTACGCAATACAAACTACTTTCAACGTTCTTCCTCCCGCTCCGCCCGCAGCTTCTCGAACATCGCGGCATTGTAGTACGTAGTCGGACGTACATTGTCCCGCAGCACCATCTCTCGGATGACATCCTCCAGGTAGTCGTGCTCTTCCACCCAGTCGATGACCTCCTCGGCCCACTGACTTGGCACGCACACCACACCGTCGTCGTTCCCCACGATTAGGTCCCCCGGTCTCACGGCAATCCCGCCGCACTGGATCACCACGTTCTCCTCATACGAGAACATGAACGGCGCTTTGCCTGCCGCCACCGTTCCTCCCGCCGCGAATATCTTGAAGCCGAGCTTCCTTACTCCCGTCAGGTCGCGGATCGCTCCGTCCGTGACGATACCCTCCGCGCCGTTCATGCTTAGCTGGAGCAGCTTCATCTCTCCGCCGCTCGACGAGTACCGCGATGCCGCCACGTCGCACACCAGCGCGTCTCCCGGACCGCAACGCGCCATGGCCCTCGCCTCCGGCGCGTCCTCGCCCACCGGGGTCTCGTCGAAGATATCCGGACGCGGGGGAATGAAACGCAGCGTCCGCGCCCGGGCGGCGAGCGTCTCCCCGGGAGTCTGCGAACTCACCCCCTGCATGAACGACTGGTGATAGCCGTGCAGCTCGTCAAGCGCGCTCCACACCGTCGGCACACTCGCCCGCCTGAATCGGTCCAATAGCGCGTCCGGCAGATCGTTCGGTTCCATGAGTCGATGTGAGGCCCTGTCTGCCAGCCTACTCGGATACTTCTTTCGCCATGCACACGCTTAGCGGAGAATTGATGTACTGTCCAAAACGAGGGATGTCCGAATAACCCGATCCTCTGTACAACGCGAGTGCTTCCGGTTGCCGGTTACCCGTTTCCAGAACCAACCGAGAAGCGCCTAGCTCTTGTGCTTCCGATTCAAGTACCGCCAAGAGCACCTTGCTAATCCCTTGGCCTCGAAAGGACGGTACTACGTACATGCGCTTGATCTCGAAGTCGCGGTTATCAAGCTTTCGTACAGCCCCACAACCTACGGGCGTGTCGTTGATATATGCAATCATGAACGCCCCACTCCCGGACGTCACGTCGCTCGATTCAAGGTCGAAGAAGTTTGCCCCGTCTTCTGGATACCGCCGGTCCAGCTCTGCATCGAGCTCCGCTATCAACATGGTGGCCATCGGCGCTTCGACGTCACACTTCTCAGTCCTTATATTGAGCATGGGCGATACCATACCACAAGAGACGATAGACGGAATTGAATCCCAGGCCTCCGGTGTTAGGGCATGGCTCGATGCGCGGCCCTGCCAGCAGCCTACTCCAAGACCTCAGTCGTACAGTGCGCCGTCTGCAGTGAAATATGGGAAAAGTCTTCGCCATGGTTCGCGCCGTGACGATGTACCTCGCCCGCCGGGATCAGCGCCGTGTCCCCCTCGGTTATTGCAATCTCCTCGTCGCGAGTCCCGACGAACCCCTTGCCATTCGTGACGTACAGGACCTGGTCGCACGTGTGAGTATGGAACTTCGTCCGCGCTCCGCCCTTGAAATTCACGACGTTGAACCGGTAGCTCTCCGAGTCGTCGTTGTCCACAAGTGGGTTCATCACCACCTGACCGCCCTCGAAGATGTCACGGTGTGAGTTGTCCACTTCGTCCCTATCGACCGCTTTTATGACCTTCATCGTTTCCTACACCCCTCCCTTACACTACTTTCGTCTCACTACTTTATACACAATGCTCTCGACTTCCCACTCCCTACGCAATACTTTCTACTTTCTCCTCCCCTCAGTACCCCGCAGTTTTGTCCACCAACCCCAACAGGGGCTGCCCGGACTCGAACCGTCGCAGGTTTTCGAAGAATAGTCCCACGCACAGGTCCTCTTGCTCGGAGGACGTGCCCCTACAAGTCACCACCACCACGTTCTCCCGCATCCAGAAGTCAGAGTCATCCGGCGGCATACCCGGCGACTCTCCCGCAGGCTGAAAGCACACTCCTCCCAACCAGCCCGACGCCAACGCCCGGTCCATGGAGCCATAGTCATAAAGAGAAGGCCGCCCTGAGCAGTCCAGTATGACTGCGCCCCGCTTCATCCCTGCAAGCAGGCCTTCCGAAACGATACCCTCCGTCTCAGGGGTTTCAGGCACGGCCACGGCCACGAAGTCGCATTCGGTCACCATATCGACCGCCTCGTCCATGCGATACATCAGGTCGACGCCGTCTGGCACCTCCCCGGACCGGCGCGATGTTCCCAAGACCCGCATCCCCATGGCCTTCGCCCTCGGGGCCAAAGTCTGCCCGATGCCGCCCATGCCCAGCACGCCAAGGGTCTTGCCCGCCAGGTCGACCGGCCTCAACGCGACCTCCTGCGAGGGACTGCGCTGCGTCAGTTTCGGCGTGCCCACAGTCACGTGATTCCGTCGAGAGAACATTAGCATCGCGCCGAGAGCGAACTCCGCCCCCGGTATGGCGAACGCCGGCTTGCCGCAGGTGAATGGGATTTCGGATTCCACCATCTCAGGGAACAGGTACCCCGTTACACCCCCGCCGATAGCGTGTATCCAGCGCAGTTCCCGCGCCGCCCTAAGCATGTCCGCGTCCCACGCAGCGATGAACGCTACATCGGCGTCGGCAAGCCCCGACACGATCTCGTTCTTGTCGTCGCTGAAGACGAATTCGAGATGCTCGTATCCCTCGCGCTTGGCCCGCTCCAGTATCCGGTCTCGGTACCCGCTCCACGTCACAACGACCTTCTTGATACGCTCGGTCATCGCTGGGCGTCCCCGCCATACCTTGCGACAAGTTCGTCTATAGACTCGTGCACGAAGTTGCCTAAACCAAGTCCCGGCCCTTCCGGCAGTTCGAGGTAGCCGTCCTTCACTTCCAAGGGAGTCTCGATGACCCTCTCGTGCATCGCCGTAACCAACCCCTCTCGCCGCGATCCTCGCTCCACGTTTGGAGCCGGATACTCGATCATCGGGCAGTTCGTCAGAGTACACAGCACCTGCAGATGCGCCGCAACGAGGAATGCCGACCACGGTCCGTGCGGGATGCACAGGATGCCCGCCTCCTCCGCCCGCTCCGCGACGCGGGCGAACTGGATCAGTCCCATCTGCTGGGCATCCGGCTGGACGATGTCGAGCGCCCGCCGCTCGATGAACGCCTGGAAGTCGCGTACCGTGGTGAGACTCTCCCCCGTTGCGATCCGAATCGGCGACTGCTCCGTCAGAGTCGCAAAGCCGTCGACGTCGTAGGGATGAAGCGCCTCCTCGAAGAAGTAGATGTCGTACTCCTCCAGCCTCTCCGCTACTTGGATCGCTTCCTTGACCGTCCATAGGCCGTCCAAGTAGGCCGGGGATCCGAAGTCGAGCATCAGCTTCATGTCGGGGCCTACGGCACTTCTAACGGCCTCAATGTCATCGTAGTCCCTCTCGTTGAAGTGGTTTCCCCAGCCGAACTTCATGGCCTTGAAGCCCTCGGCCTGATTCTCCAGCGCCTCGGCCACCAGCACCTCGGTGAACTTGTGCCGCCACTCTCCCGTGCGCTCCATGAGACCCCTGTCGAAGGCAGTCCCGCTCGCATAGACCATGATCCTGTCCTGCACGGCCCCGCCGCGCAGCTTGTAGATTGGAATACCCGCCGCCTTGCCTGCGACATCCCACAGCGCCATGTCGATGGCGCCCATCGCGTTGACAGCCACTCCCCCCTCGCCGCCGCGACCTCGCTTGCCGCTTGCGTACATACGCTGCCATGCCATGTTTGGGGTCGTGGGATCGGTGCCGATCAACAGCCCTTTGAGTCCGTCGGACTCGTCCTCGATCAGCGCGGTGATGACGGAAACGGAAGCGGAGGTGGAGCCGACGCCCGTTATGCCCTCGTCCGTCTCGACTTCGACCAACACAGGCGCTCCGCTCCGCAGTCCCTTCGAGACGACCCTGACGTCCGTGATCTTCATGACGGCCGCCTCCCCGGTCGCTACGGTGCGGGCCAGCCTACCAGCCCCTTCTTCCGACTGTCAATTCAACGTAGCTGTTCAGAGTCGGTGAGATATTCTGGAATTGTACTCCTACTGTCATTCTGAGGAGCGCAGCGACGAAGAATCTACAATCGCTCACCCGCCGGGGGAGAGACACAGAGAGGGGGGCCGCGCAATTCAACTCACCGAGACTGAACAGTTACAATTCAACAAACCGCTTTACGTCCGTCTCCCAGTCGGGTATAACTCTCGCGTACTTTTGCAGTCACAGCGGAGAGGCATGAATGAAGGCAGCGCATCTGGTCGGCCCCAAGCATTTCGAGATCGTCGACGCCGAGGTCCCCGAAGTCAGAGACGGCAACTGCCTCGTCAAGCTGGAACGCTGGTCGATCTGCGGCAGCGACATGCGCTACGAGTACGGCACCGTCTTCCCCGAAGAACACTACCCCGTCGACGTCGGCGCGCCCTGCCACGAGTTGGCGGGCGCCATCGTCGAGAGCCGCTCGGACGAATGGCGTGAAGGCCAGCGCGTCATCATCATCCCCAGCACTCACCAGGGCCTCGTCGAGTACTACGAGTCGCTGCCCGATCGGATAATCGCCCTGCCGGACGAAGGCGACATCGGAGAATGGCTCATGTGCCAGCCCTCCGGCACCGTACTATTCGCCCTCCAGCAGGTGGGAACGCTTCTCGGCCGCACCGTCCTCGTAGTAGGGCAGGGAGCCATCGGCCAGTCCTTCACTGCCATTGCCGCCAGAGCGGGCGCGCGCCGTGTCATCGCCGCCGATCTCTTCGACTATCGCCTCGAACACTCCAAAAGGCTCGGCGCGACCCACACGATCAACCCCTCAACCGAGCTGCTCGACGAGGCCGTCGAGGAGATCACCGGCGGCGACCTGGCCGACGTCACCGTCGAGGCCGCCGGATACACCGACACCTTTGCGGCCGCCTGCCGCCTCGTGAAGCGTGGCGGCTCCATCATCATGTTCGGCGGACACCAGAACACCGGAGACCCCAATCCCACCCTTCCGATTGAGGCCCGCGACCTGCTCTACCGCAACGTCACGCTCATATCCACCGCGTCGTCCGCGAGCGGCAGCGTCACCAAGCACATCGAGACCATGGTCGGTCTTCGCCAACGCGGATGGTGGGACCCCGCTGAGATGATTACCCACCGGCTCCCGTTCGACGAGGTCAACAAGGCCTACGACATGTACGAGAACCGCTCCGACGAGATCGTCAAAGTCGTCATGAGCACGTAACCTTTAGGACCAACCTCTCAACCCTCCTCGTCGTCAGAATAACCAAGACTGCCCATCCTTCCCCCGCCGGGAGAATGACCAAGACTCCCCATCCTTCCCCCGCCGGGGGAAGGACCGAGGAAGGGGGGACTAAGGAGAAACGCATGAATCTCAACAAGCTCTTCAACGACCTGAAACCCGGCAAAATGACCACCATCGCGGGCGTCGGAATCCGCGAGGGCATCCCCGCGAAGGAGGCCGACGCCGGATGGCCTCTCGGCATCCTGCGCTGGAACAAGACCGGCGAGCTCCTCATCAACGACTACCACATGCACATCGTCTGGCGCATCGACCACGACGGCATCCTGCACCGCTTCGCCGGAACGGGCGTCCCCGGCTACTCCGGCGACGGCGGCCCCGCCATCGACGCGGAGTTCTACTCCCCTCACGACATTGCCCAGGACGTGCACGGCAACATCGTCATCAACGACATCAGCAACTTCGTCTACCGCCGCATCGACGCCGAGACCGGCATCATCGACACCATCATCGGATCGGGCAAGAAGGGACGCGGCGGACACGGCGGTCCCGCCACCGAGGCCGAGATGGATACCCATTGCGGCGTCGCCATTGCAGACAACGGCGACATCTTCGTTTCCAGCGAGTGGACCAACAACATCAGCCGCGTCGACGCGGACACCGGCATCATCGAGCTCTTCGCCGGACACGAGGCACGACACCACCCGTCCGAGGTGGGAGACAGCAGACCATACTTCGGACCGGGCCTCAGCCTCGGTGGGTACAGCGGTGACGGCGGCCCCAAGGAGGCCGCGGGCTTCTACCACCCCGAGCACCTCGCCTTTGGCCCCGACGGCGATCTCTACGTTTGCGACAACTCCAACGACCGGGTTCGCAAGATCGACATGAAGACCGGCATCGTAACGACCGTCCTCGGCAACGGCCAGCGCGCCTCCAACGGCGACGGTGGCCCCGCCACCGAGGCGTCCACGCTCATGCCCGACGCCATCTGCCTCGACGTTCATGGCAACCTGTACGTCGGCGAAAAGTACGGCTTCCGCGTACGCAAGGTGGACGGCGAGACGGGTATCGTCACCACCATCGCCGGCACCGGCGTCCCCGGCATGGGCGAAGAGGGCGTCAAAGCTACAGAGACCGAGGTGAATTCCGTCGAAGTCGGCGTCTGGGCCGATGCCGATGGCACCGTGTTCTACTCCGACTGCGGCGGACGCACGCGCCGAATCGACGGCGAGACGGGCATCGTCACCACCGTTCTCGGAGGGACGACGGTTCACGACGGCGAGGTCGCCACCAACGCCCACCTTGGTGGACCCGACGGCATCTGCGTCGGCCCCGACGGGCATATCTACATAGCCGACATCTGGGGCCAGCTAATACGCGCCATCGATCCGTCGACGGGCATGATCCGAACCGTCGCGGGGAACGGAGCGCGCGCCTACGGCGGCGACGGCGGCCCCGCAACCGATGCCTATCTCGGCAATCCGAATGACGTTTCGGTTGACTCCGAGGGTACGCTCGTTATCGCGGACACCCGGCACGGCCACGTTCGCCGCGTCGACGCCGCCGGGATCATCCACAACGTTGCGGGCGCTGCCTTCCAGTGGGACAAGGGCGACGGCGGCCCTGCCCTAAACGCCAACCTCGTCCACGTCTCCTCCGTCGCCCACGACGCCGGCGGCAACATCTACATCGGCGACACCGGGGTAGGGCGCATCCGCAAGATTGACGCGCGGACCGGCATCATCGACACGGTAGTGGGCACAGGCCTACCAGGAAACTCGGGCGACTGCGGCCCTGCCACGGAGGCGCAAATCAACGGCGTGTTCTCGATCACCTTTGACGCCGAAGGGAACTTGTACTTTGCCGACAGCAATTGTCATGTCATCCGTCGAGTCGACACCGACGGCATCATCACCACCATCGTCGGCAGTGGAGAGCAGGGCTTCTCACCCGACGGCACACTTGCCGCCGAGGCCAAGCTCGATAACCCCCACGGAGTCGTGGTCTCGACTGACGGTACGGTCCACTTCACCGACTCAGCCAACCACCTCGTCAGGCGAATCACCCCCGACGGCACGCTCGAGACCGTCGCCGGTTCGGATGGCCCCTATGCGGAGACGGGACTCAACACCCCCTACGGCCTCACCTTCTACGGCGACGACATCCTCCTCATCTCCGAGCAGTTCGGCCACCGCATCCGCGCCCTCAAACTGGAGTAGCCCCCGTGAGCCGTCCTCGCCCGCAAGGAGTCCTGCACGACCGTCTCCGAGACCTCTCGCCCGGTCACATCACGACGGTTGCCGGTGCGCCTGTCAGAGAAGGCGTCCCCGCCAGGGAAGCCAAGTGCGGCTGGCCTTTGGGAGTCGTTCGGCAGATCGACGGCGACATCATCGTCAACGATCACCACGGCCACCGCATCTGGCGCATCGACTCCGGCGGCATCCTCCACACCCTTGCGGGCGACGGCGTCCCCGGGAACACCGGCGACGGCGTCCCCGCAAATGAAGCGCGAGTCAACGGCCCCCACGACCTCTGCCGAGACCGACACGGAAACCTCTACTTCACCGACCTCTGGAACAACACCGCCCGCCGCATCGACTACCGCACCGGCGTCATCACCACCGTTGCAGGCTCCGGCAAAATCGGACGCGACGGCGACGGCGGACCCGCCGTCGAGGCCGAGTTCGACACCACCTGCGGCGTCGCTGTGGACCACGACGGCAACATCTTCCTCGCCAGCGAGTGGGCAAACACCATCCGCCGCGTAGACGCTCCCACCGGCATCATAGACACCTTCGCCGGACGTAACGCCGGACACCACACCGAGTCCCTTGACTACTCTCCCCCGCTCTCGGACTCCGGCCTCAGCCTCGGAGGGTACTCCGGCGACGGCGGCCCGAAGGAGGACGCCGCCTTCCTGGGCCCCGAACACCTCGCATTCGACTCCAGGGGCAACCTCTACGTCTGCGACAACCAGAACCACCGCATCCGCAAGATCGACGCCCAGACCGGCGTGGTAACCACCGTCCTGGGAACCGGCCAGATCGCCTCCAACGGGGACGGTGGTCCCGCAGTCGAGGCCAGCACCAACTGGCCCGACGCTCTCTGCATCGACGCCAACGACAACATCTACGTCGGAGAAAAATTCGGCTACCGCGTCCGCAAGATCGACGCCGAGACAGGCATCGTCAACACCCTCGTCGGGAACGGCGTCCCCGGTTTCGGCGAGGAGGGCCTCCCGGGAGCCGAGACCCACTCGAACGCCTGCGAGGCCGGTATCTGGGCAGACCCGGACGGTACCGTACTCTGGAGCGATACCTCCTGCCGCCTCCGAAAGTACGACGGCGATACCGGCATCGTTACCACCGTCCTCGGCGGAACGAACGTCCACGACGGCGAGCCGGCCACTGAGGGCTTCCTGAGCTGCCCCAGAAACGTCGATGTCGGCCCCGATGGCACAATCTACCTCGTCGACGAGTGGCGGCAGCGCGTCCGCACCATAGACCCCCAGACCGGCCTCATCCACACCTTTGCCGGGACCGGCGCAAAGGCCGTCGGCGGCAGCAACGCCCCGGCAACCGAGGCCTGGCTCGGAAACCCTTACGACGTCTCGGTAGACTCGAAAGGCCGCGTCGTCATCGCCGAAAAACAGCACCAGTTCATCCGCCGCGTCGACGCCGATGGCATCATCCGCACCATCGCTGGCTCCTCATACTCCTACGATCGCGGCGACGGCGGCCCCGCCATGGGCGCCTGCTTCATCCGCACCCTCTCCGTCGCCCACGATTCCGACGACAACCTCTACGTCGGCGATCGGATCGGGCGCATCCGCAGGATCGACGCCCGCACGTGGCGGATATCCACCGTCGCAGGCATCGGCATCGTCGGCTTCTCCGGAGACGGAGGCCCCGCTGCCAGCGCCCGGATCGGCAGCCCCGTCGCCATCCACTTCGACGCCGGAGGCAACATGTACTTCGCCGACAACGCCACCCACACCATCCGCAAGGTCGATACGAACGGCATCATCACCACCCTAGTCGGAACCGGGGAACGCGGCTTCTCCCCCGACGGCGCCCGCGCGACCGATGCCAAGATCGACAGCCCATTCGGCGTGGCCGTCTCCGCCGACGGGACAGTCTACTTCTCCGATACCAACAACCACCGCGTGCGTCGGATCACTCCAACCGGCGCCATCGAGACCGTCGCAGGCTCCGAACGACCAGGCTCATACGGCGATGGCGGCCCCGCCACCGAGGCCGGCCTGAACACCCCATACGGCCTGCGCTTCTACGGCGAAGACATCCTCCTCATCGTCGAACACTTCGGACACCGCCTCCGCGCCCTCAATATAAAACAGGCAGACTCATGCCACGCAAAGGCGGTCCTATAGCCCCCGCGCTCCTCCCCGCCCTCCGCGGTGAATCCAGCACCCATCAATCCGCCTTCTCCCCCACGTGTATTGCAACCGTCCCCAGCGCCAAGCGTCGGTACCGGACATTCGCCAAGCCTGCCCCCTCCATCATTTCCGCCAGCTCGTCGGCGCTCAGGAATCCCTGCACCGACTCGGGCAGGTACGTATACGCCTCGCGGTCGCCCGCGAAGAGCGCGCCCATCCACGGCGTCACGCGCCGGAAGTACAGCGGAAACAGCTTGCCGATGGGGTTCAGCCCGTCTTGACGGACGATCTCCAGGATGACCACGCGTCCACCCGGCCTCACGACCCGCCGCATCTCCCGCAACGCCAGGGGAACGTCGATGAAGTTGCGGACTCCGAACCCGACCGTCGCACAGATGAAACTGTCGTTGGGGAACGGGAGCGCATGGGCGTCCCCGGCCATGAACTCGATGCGGTCGTCAAATTCCCGTTCGCGGGCCTTCCCGATGGCCAGCGGGAGCATCGCGCGCGTGAAGTCGAGACCGACGACGTTGGTGACCTGCGGATGCCCCAGCAGATCGAACGTGAAGTCCCCGGTGCCGGTTGCAACATCGAGAGCCGGGCCGGACATCTCGCCGACGGCCATGCCTGCCGCTCGTCGTCTCCAGGCGTAGTGCCTGCCACCCGACATGATGGTGTTGAGCCGGTCGTATCGTCGCGAAATCCGGGCAAACATCTCGCCGACGTATCGCGCCCGCTCCCTGCCTTTCAAGTGCGCCAGGGCATCCGCCTTTCTTCGGTCCCGGAACCCCGCCGGAGGTCGCGTATCGCTCTCGGCAGTTCGGGCAGCAGGTCGCCCGCCAGCATTCCGGCGCTGCCGAACTCCTCGCCTGCCCGTTGGCCCGCCAGACCGTGCAGGTACACGCCGAGCGCCGCTGCCTCCTCCGGCGCGACTCCCTGCGCAAGCAGTCCCGCGATTGTGCCCGCGAGTACGTCGCCCGTTCCCGCGGTCGCCATGGCGGGGTTGGCGAAGGGGCTGAGCCTCGAGCGCCCATCGGGGTACGCCACGACCGTGAACGCCCCCTTGAGCACGACGATCTTTCGCCACTTCACAGCAGAATCGACCGCGATCTCGACGCGGTGTTCTTGGATGTCCTTTGTCGAAAGGCCTGTCAACCGCGCCATCTCGCCCGGATGCGGCGTGAGTACGGCCCCGGACGAGAACTCGTTCCACCACGACTCGGACGAGGAGGCCAGTACATTCAGCCCATCGGCGTCCACGACGATGGGCGGGAACTGTCCGCCCTCGAACAGCAGCTTCGCTGCCATCTCGCGGGTGGAGTCCGCCTGTCCAATGCCGGGGCCGATAAGCAGCGCCTGGTACCCGCCCACCTGCTTGGCGATGAGGCCTGCGGCGTCCGAGCTCGGCACCCCCGGCGCCTCCTCCGGCAGCGGCAGATAGGTCGGCTCGACCGCCTTCGCGGCAACGGCCATCTGCAAGCTTTGGGGAACGGCCAGTGTGACGAGTCCGGCGCCTACTCTTCCCGCAGCGGTCGCCGCGAGATACGGCGCGCCGACGTAGTGACTCGACCCCCCAACGATCAGCGCCTTGCCGAACGATCCCTTGTGTCCTGACATTGGGCGGGCGGGCAGGGTGGCTTGCGCCCAGCCGTCCGTCATCAAGTCGAAAGCGATCTCGCGGTCTAGATCTCTCGGTATCCCGATATCGAGGACTTCGACTCTCCCCGCGTACTCCGCTCCGGGGAATCGGTACAGTCCCGCCTTCGGATTGCCGAGCGCCAGCGTCGCATCTGACGCGACGGTCTTGGGATCGACGTTCCCCGAGTCGGAATTGAGGCCAGTCGGCACGTCGAGGGCGAACAGTCGCGGCGATCCGTTCCTAGCCCGCGCCTCGCGGAGCAGGTCCAGTGCATCCGCCGTCGGCCCGGTGATGGGCCGCGACCGTCCGGTGCCCAGTATCGAGTCGAGAACGATCTGTGCGAGTTCGAGCGATTCCCTCAGTTGGGCCTGGCCGTCGTCGTCGGCCAGCCGGATTATCGACACGCGCTTGCTGCGCAGGAACTCGACCTTGCCCTGGTGCTCGGGATTGTCGAGGCAGAGGCAGATAGTGACGCGAGCGCCCCAGGCATCTAGGTGCCGCGCCGCCACGAGCCCGTCGCCACCGTTGTTTCCCGGCCCGACGAGCACCACGACCGTCATCCCGACGAGGTTCCGCACACCGTCGCGAATATGCTCCGCGACCGCCAAGCCCGCGTTCTCCATCAGCAAAAGTTTGGAGACGCCGCCGGCCTCGGCGCGCTCCTCGATCTCGCGCATCTGCTGGGCCGTAACGATCTTCAAGACAGCCTAATCGAGCAGGTGCGGTTTCTGAGCGTGCAGCGCGGAAGCGGGTGGATAGGCCGTCGTCATCTCCACCACCCCGTAGCTGCCCTCGATCATGTCCGCGACGGTTTCCCGCCACTTGAGATAGTGCGGCATCGTGCGGTGAGTCTCCCTCGCCGCGTCGTCCTCGTAGATCTCGTACAGGTAGGCCATATTGGGGTCCTCCCTGTCCTGCAGAACGTCGAACCTGAAGCAACCGGGCTCGTCACCGACCGAGCCCCTTGCGTCACCCAGGCTGGCCTCAACGAACTCCTCCATCATTCCCGGCTTGACTTTGATCGTTACAAAGATGGCAATCATAACTTCCTCCTCTGAAATACCCGGAATCGGGTCGCCAGCGGTTCCCCGACCCAATTTGGTTGATGATGCGCGGACGCCACGCGACCCCCGATGCAGGAACGAAATGTATCAGACTCTGCGCGCTGGCCGCTACTGCGTCGACGCCCTCGGCGTTTTATGCCCACGGCCAATCCGACATCTGCCCGTATAACCGACCGTACGCCCGAAAATTGGATGGGTCATCTCAAACTCGATCCTGAAGCTGTCTTCGCCTTCTCCTATTTCCGTGGCGTGGCCGCCCCCAAAAGGGGAGAGCCAGGTCGGGAGCCTAACGATTATTCCTAGAAAAGGCATCCTTATCGCGTAATTCTGAATGTCATAGACAAGGCTTCCCACGTCGTCAACGCTCAACGCCGACTCTACCCCTAAGCCAAATCTTGTAGTCTCTATGATCCTGTGATCTCCTGAGAATGTCATTTGGGACGGGAACGTTGCGTCCCTATCGAAGCTTGCATTCTTGAAGAAGGTTCTAAGCCAATGCATGGTCCCCGAATCATCGATCCAATTGTGCACGGTGAACTGAACATCTTCGCCGCCGCGCGGGACGGGAGCACGAAACAGCATGTATGAGAGCATTGCTAGCGGCCTGATTGCCGACTTGACATGGATCCTGTCCATCCCGCCAACTATGCTCACTGTTGGTTCAGAGTAGTGTTGGCGAACCACCGTATGGAGGTTTTGAAATTCCTCCCCTAATGCCCGTGCAACGGCTGAGTTACTACGGGGCAAATTGGGTCTGGGCTGTCGCATCCTCTTCTGAAATCCTCTAATCCGGATGTTCCCGTATCAAGGCGCTTGACCAAAGCAATGCACTTTCCTCTGCATAATCCATGCTAGTGTCACTCACTAACGCCGTCAACTTGCGCCTTTGACCGCGCGGCGTAGAGCCATTACCCTATACAAAAGACTCGTGGGGGAGGAGATAAATGGTAAAGGCAGCCGTACTCTATGAGACAAAGACGCCGCTGCAGATCAAGGAGCTCCGGCAGGATCCGCCCAAGGCGGGAGAGGTGCGCGTTCAGATGGGCGCGTCCGGCATTTGCTTGAGCGACCACCACCTGATGCAGGGGACATCAAGAATCGATCTTCCCGCCGTGCTGGGGCATGAAGGGGCCGGCACGGTCGTGGAGGTCGGCGATGGTGTCACGAGGGTCAAGCCGGGCGACCGGTGCATCATAGCCTTCGTTTCGCCTTGCGGGATGTGTCGCAACTGCGCGACCGGATTCCCAAACGTGTGCGAGACCAATATCGCGATCGGCCCCAGACAGTACGACGGCACAGCGAGGCTCCACGACAACGGAGACGACGTCTACCAGCTCGGCAAGGTCGGCGTGTTCTCCGAGACGATCATCTGTCCCCAGCAGGCCTGCCAGCCGATTCCCGACGAGGTCCCCATCGAGGTCGCGGCCCTCATTGGCTGCTCGGTGACCACCGGCGTCGGAGGCGTCATCAACAACCCGAATGCGAAGACCGGCATGAGCGTCGCCGTGTTCGGATGCGGCGGTGTGGGTCTCAACGTCATCCAGGGCGCGAAGCTCATGAACGCCAGCAGGATCATCGCCGTGGACATCCTCGACCACAAGCTGGAATTCACCTACAGGTTTGGCGCCACCGACACGATCAACATCCGCGAGGTGGACGATGTCGCCGAGACGATCAAGGAGATGACCGGCGGCGGAGTCGACATGGCGATCGACAGCATCGGCAAGGCGGAGGTCATCTCGTCGGCGTTCAAGAGCGTGCGGCCTACCGGCACTGCCGTCCTCATAGGACTCGGCGCGCTGGGCGAGGACGCTCCAATCGACATGTCGGACATGGTGCGCGCGCAGAAGACCGTCATGGGCAGCTACTACGGCTCCACCAGCCCCCACGAGTCGTTCCGCAAGATCGTCGATGCCTACCTGAAGGGGACGCTTGACATCGATAGCCTGATTACGAGGAGCTACACCCTCGACCAGATCAACCAGGGATTCCACGACCTAGTCAGCGGAGGCGAGGGGCGCGGCATCATCAAGTTCCCGTCGTAGTTGTCTTGTCTCAGAATTCCCCTCTCCCTTCAAGGGCTGACAGGGGTAGGCATTTGACTATCGACCTACTCTCTATTGATGAGAAAGCAACCCCGTTGCTGTCATTCTGAGCGCAGCGTAGCGGAGTCGAAGAATCTAAAGTGTCTATCACAACGTAAAGCCAACATACAGCGTTCTTACGCTGTTTTCACTCTTGGTCACGATATAAGCGTGGCACTGGCTATCTGGTCTTGTGGTGATGGACTTTAGATTCCTCGCTGCGCTCGGAATGACAGGGAGGCGGGGCTGGATCATAGCTACAATTCCGTTTTGCCTACCCCTGTCAGCCCTTCAAGGGAGAGGGCTAGGGTGAGGGTGAGGGTGACCCCCGAGAACCGCCTCTACTCGCTCCGCCTTCTGGAACACCAGGCCGTCCTCGCCCGCGTCGACGACCACGTGGTCACCGTCGGTCAGTTCCCTGGACAGGATGCGCTTGGACAGCGCATTCTCGACGTGGCGCTGTACGGCCCTGCGGATCGGGCGCGCCCCGAACTTCTCGTCGAAGCCCTCCTCGGCGAGCCACTCTCTGGTAGCGTCCGTGAGGCTCATCGTGATCCCGTGCTCCGCCATGCGCGCCTGCACCTCTCCTACCTGGATGTCGACGATCTCCATGATCTGCTCCTTCGTCAACCAGTCGAAGATGATGATCTCGTCGATGCGGTTCAAGAACTCAGGCCGGAACGCTCGCTTCAGAGCGTCCTCTACGGCGGTGTTCCGGATGGCAGCGCTTCCGCCGACACTAGGCAGGAATCCCAGCGCCGATCCTTCCGGGTCTCCGGTGCCCAGGTTGCTCGTCATGATGAGCACTGTGTTCGTGAAGTCCACGGTGCGACCGTGACCGTCGGTGAGCCGTCCGTCCTCCAGGATCTGGAGCATGATGTTGAACACCTCGGGATGCGCCTTCTCGATCTCGTCGAACAGGACAACTCGGAAAGGACGCCTGCGGACGGACTCGGTAAGCTGCCCGCCCTCATCGTAGCCGACATACCCCGGGGGCGCGCCGACCAGCCGCGAGACCGTGTGCCGCTCGGAGTACTCGGACATATCGACCCTGACCATGTTCCGCTCGTCGTCGAACAGGTACTCGGCGAGGGCGCGGGCCAGCTCGGTCTTGCCGACGCCGGTCGGTCCAAGGAAGATGAAGCTCCCGATAGGCCGCTTCGGGTCCTTCAGTCCCGACCTAGCGCGCCGCACGGCGTCCGAGACGGCCGACACGGCAGAGTCTTGTCCGCGAACCCGCTCGTGAAGGCGCTCCTCCATGTGCAGCAGCTTCTCCGCCTCGCTTTCCAGCAGCCGATCGACGGGGATGCCGGTCCAGCTGGCTATGAGGCTTCCGATCTGCTCTGCCGTAACCGTCATGTCGCGGTCTACACGCACATCCAGCTTGGCCTGCTCCGCGTCGAACTCCTCCTGGAGCCGCATTCGCTCGGCCTTGATCTGCATGGCAGCCTCGTATTCGCCCCGGTCGGACAGGGCGTTCTCCTCGTTGAGCAACTCGCGAATCCGCCTGTCCTTGCTCTTCAGGTCACCCGGCAGACTCTGCGCGTCGATGCGGAGCTTGCTCGCCGCCTCGTCGATGAGATCGACCGCCTTGTCGGGCAGCAGCCGGTCGGTGATGTACCGGCGGCTCAGCTTGACCGCGGCCTCGACCGCATCGTCGGTGAACGAGACCTTGTGGTGACTCTCGTACTTGGGACGGAGCCCGCGGATCATCTCAATCGCCACTTCCTCGTCCGGCTCCTCGACCAGGATCGGCTGGAAGCGACGTTCGAGGGCGGCGTCCTTCTCGATGTACTTGCGGTACTCCGGTTCGGTCGTCGCTCCGATAGTTTGGAGCTCGCCCCGCGCGAGGGCGGGCTTCATCATGTTGCTCGCGTCGATTGCCCCCTCGGCAGCCCCCGCGCCGACGACCGTGTGCAGCTCGTCGATGAACAGCACGATCTCGCCTTCGGCCTCACGTATCTCGTCCATGACCCCCTTCAGCCGCTCCTCGAACTCGCCACGGAACTTACTCCCCGCGACCATGCCCCCGATGTCGAGCGCGAGCACGCTGCGGCCCTCCAACTCCTCCGGCACGTCACCCGCCACGATGGCCTGGGCAAGACCCTCGGCGATGGCCGTCTTCCCCACGCCCGCCCCACCGATGAGCACGGGGTTATTCTTCGTCCGCCTGATGAGCGTCTGCATGACCCGTTGAATCTCGGTGTCGCGTCCGATGACCGGATCGAGTTTGCCGCGCCGCGCCAGCTCGGTAAGGTCGACACTGAACCGTTCCAGCGACTTGTATCGGCTCTCCGCCTTCTGGTCGCTCACGCGACGGCTGCCGCGAACCTGCTGAAGCGCCTTGTATATCGCCTCGACATCGACCTTGAACTCCTTGAGCAGCGATGCGGACGGACCCTTGTCGTCCTTCGCAATGGCGATCAACAGGTGCTCGGAGCTAATGAACTCATCGTTGAGCCGCTTGGATTCCTTCGTGGCGGCCGCCAGCATGTCCCGGGCCCGTGGCGTCATGAAAATCTGGTTCGACTCATATTCCAGCTTGGGGCTCATCTCCAACGTCCCGTGCAGCCGGTCGCGCATCGTGTCGATCCGCACTCCGAGATCCAACAGTATCTGTGCGGCCATCCCCTCCGGCTGCTCGAGGATCGTCATGAGGACGTGCTCAACGTCCCACTGGCTGTGGCGATACCGACGCACTACCTCCTGGGACTTCCCCAGTATCTCCTGTGCCTGCTCCGTGAAATCGTCCGGCTTCAATACCATTTTGGTCTCCTGCCGTGTGTTTTTCTCGACCCTGATGTACCATCGACGATCAAAGTATGGAGTCGAAGTACATGAGATGGGCAACTAAGTCCTTGTTTTCTATTTTATTTACTTGATGTTATTAAGTCAATAATAGTTGAGTCGTATCATATCAATAACATCCCTTGACATATCGTTCGCTTGGCAACCCAGCGAAAGAGCAGTCCGACGGGAATCGGGTATACTGAATGGGCGAGATGGAGCTAGCAGACAGCCTTGCGGTAACATCCATCGGAGTAAGGCATGGGCATCTGTACGGCGCGGCACATCAATCATGTTTGCATCGCGGTGAAGGACATCGAGGAGACGGTGCGTTTCTACCGTGACGTATTTGGTGTTGCTGAGGCCGAGGTCGTCGATATTGAGGACCAGGCCGTTCGGGCGGCGCTTATTCGGGTCGGTGGTTCACAGCTTGAGTTTATCGAGCCTACCGACCCCAACGGGGCCGTGGCGAAGTTCATCGAGCGGCGTGGCGAGGGTGTCCACCATATCTGCTTCGAGGTCGAGGACCTTGCGGGAACGCTTCGTCGCCTAGACGAGCAGGGCATCGCGGTTATCGATCGTGAGCCCCGCGAGGGATTGTCAGGAACAATCGGCTTCATTCATCCCAAGGCGACGAAGGGCGTGCTGATCGAACTGGTCGATCAGGACGGCGCCAGGAGGTAGCGGTCAAATATGGTGAGTAGGGCGATCAAGGTGCTCGTGGCCAAGCCGGGACTGGACGGTCACGACCGTGGTGCGAAGATCATCGCGCGGGCGCTGCGCGACGCTGGCATGGAGGTCACGTACACCGGCATCCGGCAGACCCCGGAGATGATCGCCGACGCCGCCCTGGAGGGGGAAGCGGACGTCGTCGCACTGAGCATACTGTCAGGGGCCCACATGGACCTCTTCCCCCTGATATTTGAACGCCTCAAGATCAACGAGATGGAAGAGGTGGTGGTCGTAGCGGGAGGGATCATACCCGAAGAGGACAGGGCGGCGCTCCTGGAGATGGGAGTGCAGGGCGTGTTCGGTCCGGGCGCCTCGACGACGGAGATCGTGGAGTTCATCCACGCGGCGCGTGCTGAGCGTGAGGGAACCCCCGGAGTCTAGAGGTATGCACGCGCATCACGCGATGGTGGAGGGTCGCAGAAGGGCGGCCTATCGGTTTACGGGCCTCCTGGCAGCAGCGGTTGTCCTCCTCATGTCAATAGCGGCGTGTGAGACGGACGAGTTGACGGAAGATGCCCCCGACACTCCAAGCCGGGCCGTGAACGGGGGTGACGCAGCGGATGAAGTCACCACCGTGCGGATCACCCTGGCGACGACCGATCTCGGCGTCGGCCCTAATCGACTAGCGTTCGGCCTTGTCGACGTAGAGTCCGGCCCCATCCGCGAGGCCGACGTTCTCATCTCGACGTTCTTCCTGGGTGACGGACGGCAAGAGGGACCGATACAAACAGCGCGCGCAGTCTGGAGACGCTGGCCCATCGGCCAAGTGGGACTGTATGCGGCCCACTTCGATTTCGACCGGGCAGGGGCTTGGGGCGTAGTTGCGAACTACGTCGATCATCTGGGGTCGAGTATCACGGTATCCGCCGGGATCGAAGTGAAACCGAAGAGCGCGACTCCCTCAATTGGGGAGCGACCACCCGCGAGCGTCACGAAGCTGGCAAAGGACTTCCGGAATCTCAAGGACATGACATCCGACCCCGAACCGGACGAAGAACTGTACGATCTGACGGTGGCCGAAGGCCTGGACGCGGGCAAGCCCCTCGTTGTAGCTTTTTCAACACCTGCCTTCTGTCGCACGGCTACGTGTGGCCCGCAGCTCGACGTAATCAAGGAACTGAAGGACTACTACTATAGGGATGTCAACTTCGTTCACGTCGAGGTCTACGACAAACCGGCGGAGATCGAGGGCAACTTGTCGAATGCCCCTCTCGCTCAGGCCATGATCGACTGGGCGCTGCCGACCGAGCCGTGGACGTTTGTCATGGATGCCGACGGCAAGGTCGCCGCCAAGTTCGAGGCATTTGCCACAAAGGACGAGTTGGAAGCGGCCCTGGATGACGTGCTCCGATAGGCCTAGAACGAGAGAATCGCGATTCACATGTCCAAGCCACTGTCCATTGCGCTCTACACCGGAGGAGCGCTGATCGTTCTGACGATGGCGCCGGTCATCGCCGTTACAGGGTTTCGGCTCGTGCACATGGTCCTGTTTAGCGCGACGTTAGACGGACGCCTAATCGCCTTCATACTGCTGCTGGCCCTTCTTCCAGCCGGAATCGGAATCGTCCTCTTCACCTATTTTCTCTATCAACAGATTCGTCGGTCCTTTACCGGTGGGCCTGTTGCCGAGCGGGACTACATCGGACGATTTCTGGAGAAAAGGGCCTCCCAGGGCGACGGCTAGGTTCTAGTGCCCAGGGTGTACTTTGACCCATTGGCGAGTTAAGGGCACGCACGCTACGGTCCGACCGGCCTTCATTCAGAACGCGCGGGTTCGATGGTATACTTTCGGCCAGCCTGAGATGGGAGTGGACTGCGTGAGGGCAGCAAGCATATGAGCTATGTCGGCTGGGCATTCGTGGCGATGGCGGCTTACGGTGTTACCGCGGTGCTCCTGAAGCTTGCGCTGAAGGACATCCCGCCGGGGGTGGCGGTCGTCATCACGAATTTGGTTCTCGTTCTCGCGGGCGTGGGGCTCGTGATATACCGTGGTGAGTCGTTCGCTGCCCACATGACGCTCAGCCGCCCGATGCTCTGGGTGCTCCTAGCGGGACTCATGCTGAGCCTCAGTATCGTCAGCTACTACATCGCCCTCAGCAGAGGCCCCACTTCCGTCGTCGTTCCCATCTTTGCCATGTACGTCCTTGTTGCCACCTTCATCGGGTTCGCCTTTCTCGGTGAGGACGTGAAGGTGACCCGTGTGGCAGGGGTGTTGCTGGCTGGCGGGGCGATATTCTTACTGACGAGGTGAGCGCCGATACGCGGCGTTAGGTGGTTGGAAAAGTACCTGATAAAGTGCCAGTTCAGTTCTTGGCATCTCTGTGAGAGGCTGGGATATAGTTTTAATGTAGCCGCAATGTGCTTGCGCAGCGTATGGATAGAATAACCGAATCACTCCACGGATATTCCCAGACGCCGATCACACAGCTCATGCGCCCCGTGCAGAGGTTCATGCACGAGGAAGCCTCGAGCGGCATCGTGCTGTTCGTGGCAGCCGTTGTGGCGCTGATTTGGGCCAATTCGCCGTGGTACCACGTCTACGACGAGCTGCTTAAGACGCCCATTACGATAGGGTTCGATCACTGGGCGATTGATGAGACCCTGCACCACTGGGTCGACGACGGCCTCATGGCCGTCTTTTTCTTTGTGGTCGGTCTCGAGATCAAGCGGGCAGTCATCGTGGGCGAACTGAGCTCGGTGAGAAGAGCGGCCCTTCCCATTTTTGCCGCGTTGGGTGGAATGATCGTGCCCGCCCTCATTTATGTCGCATTCAACGCGGAGGGAGAGGCCTCCCGAGGATGGGGCGTACCGATGGCCACAGATATCGCGTTCAGCCTCGGCGTACTTTCCCTGTTGCGGACGCGGGCGCCACTGCCGCTCAAGGTCTTCTTGGCGGCATTCGCAATTATCGACGACATCGGGGCCGTGATCGTAATTGCCGTGTTCTATACGGGTGACATAGCGTGGGGCAATTTGGGAATCGGGGCAATCTTCCTTGCGGTGCTCGTAGTCGTCGGCCGACTCGGTATTCGACATCCTCTGGTGTACGCAGTGTTGGGCGCGGCCGTCTGGCTGGCATTCCTCTATTCCGGCGTACACGCAACGGTTGCCGGTGTACTCGTCGCGGCGACGATTCCCATCCGCGTGCGTGTCGACCCGGCGGGGTTTCTCGCCCGCGGCCGCGACCTCCTTCTGGTATTCGAGCGCTCCGGAGAGTACGGACACGAGGACGAAACGTCGAGTGAGCAGAGGGCGATCCTCAAGGAACTGGAGGACACGGCTCAGGAAATGCAGTCGCCACTGCAACGGTTCGAGAACGCGCTGCACCCCTGGGTGGCGTTCGTCATCATGCCGCTGTTTGCGCTGTCCAACGCCGGGGTTAGGATCGAGGGTGACTTCTTCGCTGCGCTGACCCACCCGGTGACCATTGGCATCGTTCTCGGCCTGGTGATAGGGAAGCAGGTCGGAGTTACGCTATTCTCCTGGGCGGCGGTACGCTTTGGGTTCGCGGCGCTGCCGTATGGAGTCACGTGGCTTCAGTTCTACGGTGTTGCGCTCCTGGGCGGAATCGGCTTTACGATGTCGCTGTTCATTACGAACCTCGCGTTCACTACCCAAGCATTGAGCACAGAGGCGAAGATCGGCATTCTTCTCGGCTCGGCTATTTCCGGCGTCATCGGCTACCTGGTCCTGCTGCGGGCTGGCAGAGACCTGACGGGCGTAAGCTCGTCAGGGGTAGGGGTGGGGGAGTGAGCCAGGGACTCGCGGCCTATTCCAACTCGTAGGCCCGCAGGCTGTAGCGCGGGCGCGGAAATCCGCCTAATGCATCCATCCGAAAGTGGGCCGGCGCGTCAGGCGCGCCGAGACGGTTGAGGAGATCGGGCAGGAGATGGGCGATGATCGCCAGTTGCTCCCGGGCCGACATTACGCCTCGCGGCCGGTAGACCCACAGGGTGCGGACGCCTTCCGTAAGAATCGACTTAGCGCTCTCCCGCTTTGGCTTGTCGTCGGAGTAGACCCACACCGCCGTGCTTGCGCCCGCCCACTCGATGATCTCGCGGTCGGTCACGCCTTGCCGGTTGTCGAATACGTTGCGCGTGCTGGTGGCGTTATATCCGACGAGGCTGAGGGCGTCCGCCACGAAGGGTGAAAGGGAGTCGTCGAGGAGGATGAGGGAGTCCTCAGGCCGCGATACTATTCTCCCAAGCAATGGCGGCTTCTACCTCCTCTGGGGACAGTCGGTACGACTCTGCTACCCATCGGGGCGAGTCACCGGCCTCAATCATACCCCAAATCGAGCGCGTAGGCACCCTCGTGCCCTTCACGCAGGGGGCTCCGAACTGCACCATCGGATCGAGAAGGACGCCGCCGGACGGCTCCCATGTCGAGGCAAGGCGGTTCTCGAATGTGAGGCCGTGGACAGGGACGAGGTACTCTCGCAACACGTCCATGGCGAGTTGACCGTACTTGCTTGCGGATATGAGGCGCTCGTGGAGTTCGATGAAGATCCCGGAACCCTCCGTCCAAACGATCTCGGTTGCGAACGGACGGCCGGCGCCGGTCTTCTTGCGGAGCCAATCCTCTGCTGCGTAGATGGCGCGGAAATTAACGTCCGCGGACCGCAGCGCAGCGATGACCCTCAGCGATACCAGGTCCTCGAAGGAGATGACCATGCGATTGGCAGGGAGTCTTGTTAGGCTGGGCGAGGCGACGCCGTTCCGAATCCAACGGATGAGCTTCTTGGAGTCCACGCGATAGATCTCATGGGCGAGGCGAGAGCCGTAGATGTACCGGACGGTCTGCGGAATGTCGTACACGCCGGCGAACTCGGTGTCAGATGGCGGGCCGGGGCTGAACAGGGGTAACTGTGTTGTCATAGAGTGCTGAAGACCTCGGAATTGGCGATGACCGGTTCGCATCACGTTGTACTACACGCGGTGGGACGGTGCAAGGATGTTCCGGTCGTTCTAAAGGTGCTTTCCACGTCCGGCCATACCGCCTGCCGCCGAGCAGCCTTACGGACTCTACTTAAGACTCCGCTTCATCGCCGTAGCTGACCTTGCCCAGGAACACCTCGGTCAGGATGTCGGTCTCTCTAACCTCTTGTGGAGTGCCCTCGAACACCACGCGCCCCATGTCCAACACGTAGGACCGATCGACGATGTCCAAGACTCCCTTGATGTTGTGCTCTACGACCATGATGGTGGTCTGGAACCTCTCGCTGATCTCGGCGACCTTTTCAAAGACCTCGGTTACGACTATGGGGGCAAGGCCAAGCGTGGGCTCGTCGAGCAGCAGGACCTCGGGAGCGGCCATGAGCCCTCGGCCCACGGCCAGCATCTGCTGCTGTCCCCCGGACATCTGGCTGGCGAGGTCGCGGCGCTTCTCCTGCAGGATCGGGAACAGCTCGATGACGGAATCGAGACGGCGGGCCTTCTCCGCCTTGTCGTTCAGGTAGAGACAACCCATCTCAAGGTTTTCTTCAATCGTGAGGTGGGTGAACACGCGCCTGCCTTGCGGGACGAATGAGATGCCCTCCTTCACGATCTCGTGCGTGGCCGCCGCAAGCGGCTCTTCTTGCCAATGCACCTCCCCGGCAACGACTGGAGCGAGGCCCATGATGGCCTTCAGAACGGTGGACTTGCCCGCGCCGTTGGGTCCCATCACTGCAACGACCTCACCCTTCCTGACTCCCAGGGATACGTCAGTCAAGGCCGTCACGGCCCCGTACCGCACCGATATGTTGAGCAATTCCAGGAGCATTACTTCAATCCGGGGTCATACTAAGTGCCCAAGTAGGCGTCTATCACGTTCGGTCTGCTCAGCACTTCATCGACTTCCCCAACGGCAAGGAGGGCACCGCTATCCAGTACGAAGAGATGATCCGACAGCTCGCGGACGATGTCCATGTTGTGGGAGACGAAGATAATGGTGTTTCCCTGTTCTCTCATGTCCTTGAGTATCGCCTTGACCCTTTCCAGCATCTGGGGGAAGAGACCGGCGAAGGGTTCGTCGAACAGGTAGATGCTCACGTCCATCGCCATGGCGCGTCCGATCTCCAGCAGCTTACGCTGGCCGTAGGATAGGTCCATCGCCATCGCATCCCTTTTCTCCCACATGCCGACGCTCTGCAAGATACTCTGAGCCTTCTCCTTGTGTTGAGGTTTCGTTCGCTCGAAGAGCGCGGGGAGGAAGCGACGATCGGTCAAGGTCACCATAATGTTGTTCCATACGCTGATCTGGTCGAAGAGCCGCACCTCCTGGAAGGTCCTCGTGATGCCGTGACCGGGCGTCTCGTGGGCCTTCAGGACGCGGAGGCCCACGCCGTCGATGACGACGACTCCCTCGTCAAGGGGCAGCATCCCGCTCAGCAGATTGATAAGGCTCGATTTCCCCGATCCGTTTGGTCCGACGATGCATGTAATCCATTCCCGGAAGATGGACATGCTGAGCTGGTCGACCGCCTTGACCGCGCCGAAGTGCTTTGAGACTTCTTTCGTCCTGAGAACGAAGATTTCGTCGAGATCGAGTTGGTCAGCGCGGTCAGTGGTCACAGCTTGTACCTCCCGACAAGGCCCTGGGGCCTGAACAGCATCAGCACCACGAGCAGAATTCCCAAGACAACCTGCCGGGCCTGACCGACGTACTCGGTAGGCAGGTAGGGTATGAATCGCATCCCCTCTTCGAGCAGGACGAACACCATAGCGCCGAGGAGGGAACCCCAAATCGTTGCCAGCCCACCGAGAATCACGATGCAGACCAAGAGCATCGATTCCAGCAGGATGAAGGAGTTGGGATCGATGAAGGTGGTCCAGCTCGCGAACAGGCCGCCGGCGAGCCCTGCCATCATTGCCGATATGACCCAAATCGCCAGCTTGAAATGCGTGACCTGGTAGCCGAATACCTCGGTTGCCTGCTCATCCTCCCGAATGGCGGTAAGCACGCGTCCGAAGGAGGAGGTCACAATGAACCAGGAAATCAGGACGACGAGCGCGAGGAAGGCCACGACGAGCGCGAGGAATTCCAATTCTCCGTCGAATACCCAAGAACCAATCTCCGGCCGAGCTATCTCGTGAATTCCGAAGGCCCCCCTTGTAACGCTCCGCAAATTCAGGAAGAGGTTGAAGGCGATGATGGCGAAGCCGAAGGATACGAGGACGAAGATGTCGTCCCTGAATCGGTTGAATACGATACCCACCGCTATGGCAACGAGGCCGGCAAGGAGTATAGCTATGGGCAGCGCGGCGAAGAAGGGCAAACCGAACGTGGGAATGGCCTCCGTACGCAATTGCTCGTACGCGGCGTCCGACGTGAGAATGGCGACCGTGTACGCGCCGAGTCCGAAGAAGCCGACGTGTCCCACCGACAACAGACCGGTGAATCCCACCACCAAGTTCAGACTAACCGCCAAGATCGCCCAGATGACGAAGACGGTGCCTATGGAGATGGCGAATCCGACTCCCTGCCATACTATGAAAACGATGGCCCAGCCGATTACGAACAGGTTTGCCCACAGCTCGACGTTGCCCCTGGCGAACTGAAGAAATTCCCGTGGCGAGCGGGCGAGCCTCAGCATGTCGGCAATGGCTGTTGTGTCAATCTGCACTACTTCATTCCCTCGGAAGGAGGCCCTTGGGCCAGAACGACAGGAAGAGGATGAGGACCATGAATGATATGACGTCCTTCCACTCCCCGGCCAGGTCCCAGATGCCGAACTGCTCGATCATGCCCAAGGCGAATCCGCCAACGATTGCGCCATACAGGTTCCCAATACCGCCGACCACGGAGGCAATCCAGCCCTTCAGCAAGAGCAGGAGACCCATCCTGGGCTGAATGGCCGTGTCGTGGCCGCTCAGCAGCCCGGCCATCGCCGCAAAGATCGCGCCAATGAAGAATACTATCGCGATGATGACGGTGGTGTTTATTCCCACCACCTTCGACACCTCTTCGTCGTCGCCGATCGCCCGCACGGCCTTGCCGAATGAGGTCATTCTCAGTAGGAACAGTAGGAAGACAAACCCTACGAGTGTCACTCCGATGGCGAAGACGTTGAACCCCTTGATGTTGCTGCCCAGAATCGTCCATGGAGCGCTGCCGAAGGCCTCCGGAAGGGGACGTGGATTACTCTCGAAAATGATGGAGGTCGCGGCGGTGATGGCGAGGAGTATGCCTAAGGTAGCCACGAGCATTATGAGGGGCGACCTCGCCTGCTCGCGCATGTACACGTAGAGACCTCGGTAGAATGCTACGCCCACGATCCCCGCCATCAGGCACGAGACTCCCCAACTCACGTAGAGTTTCGATCCCGGAGTGTTGGCGATAAGGAATGCGCACAAACCTCCTAGGGCCACACCGGCGATCGCCGCTACGATAAGAATGGGCGTAGCGCCCCCGGCTGGAAGAGCGAGTTGAGAGCCTCGGTAGACTGCCCAACCCGCGACCAACGCCACCAGGACGCCTATTGCCGGACTGAGAATGACGTTGGTGGCGTCCGTGAAGCTGAGTACGAGTCCCATGTAGGCCCCCGCGCCGACGGCCAAGAGGCCTCCGACTGCGTACAGGATCCTTGCGTCGAAACGAGGCCGCAGCCTATGGAAGAAAGTTTCGTAGAGCGCCCACGCGACTACTCCGGCGGTCACGGCGGCTAGCATAGCGGTCACGTAGGGGTTGGTGTAGTCCTGGCCGCCGAAGCCGTCTTGCGACCTGAGGTAGAAGACGCCGTACGCGCCTATGGCGGCCGCCGCTCCATAGTACAGATCGAAGAACCAGACGGTGCTGTATACGATGGTGAAGCCCATCGCGAGAAGGGCGTATACGGCACCCACGGACAGGCCGTTGAAGGCGAACTGCACGGCCTGATCGGGAGACTGGGCGATCTTCCAAGCGATATAGGCGACTACCGCAACGGCCAGCATCGTCGCCAGGATTCTGCCGCGTCCATCACCGTGCGGAAGTAGACGGCTCCACCAAGCGAATCTCAGTCTCTCGAGACTCATCTACGTATAGGGCCTCTGTCTAGACTCCCGCGCCGTTCATACATGACGGCGCGGGAGGCCTTACGTTCTGATGGACGACACTTATGCGCTCGCCACGGTATGAAGCTATGGCAACCGGCATCAAGGACCGGAAACTAGGAGCTACTCGATCGGAGCGCCTCCAAGGACCTTGTAGCCGTTATTGTCTTCGGTCCTCTCGCCCGTCGGGAGAACCTCCACAACCACGTTGGAAAGGCCTACGACCTCGCCCTTGTCGTCGAAGCTGTAGTCTTCCCCGATAGCCCCGCTCCAGGTGATGTCGTAGAGACAGTCCCTGAAACCGTCCGCGTCCTGGTCGTCACCGGTTTTCTTGAGACACTCGGCGGTGATGTAGACATCGTCGTAAGCCGAGCCGAGGTACCACGGCAACGTGACCTGGCCGTAACGGGTCCTGAAGTTGCCAAGAACTTCTTGCGCTTTGTTGTTGGCAGGGTCAAGGTCTGCCGTGATGGCCTTCAATCCGGTCGCGGCATCCCCGGCGATCCCGAGGGCCTCAGACCCAATAGGCACAACCTCGGAGTATATGGGTCCTTCGTAACCCAGTTCCCGGATCTGCTTGACGATGGTGCCGCCACTGAATTCCCCTTGTGCGGCCAAGTGAATGGCATCAGGGTTTGCGTTGAGCAGCTTGGTCAACTGGCTCCTGAAATCGGTGGTGTCGGAAGCGTACTGCTCGGCTGCCACGACTTCGCCGCCGCGCTTCTCGAACTGTGCAACGGACGCGCGTCTCACACCCTCGGCGTAGTCGGTTGACTCGTTGATAGTGGCGAGCTTGCGGATTCCGTCCGCCCAGAGCACGTTTCCGGTGTCGATGCCCAGTTGCGCGTCGCTCATCGACGTCCGGAAGATGTAATCCCCGGCCTCAGCGATGTCCGGGTTCGTTGCAAGCCCGGAGAACATCACGACGCCTTCGGCCTCAGCGAGAGGCGCGGCTCCCAGCATCGCGCCGCTGCACGAAGTGCCGAGGATGATCTTCACGCCGTCCACGTCCGTCAGCTTGTTGTAGGCGGTGATCGCGTCTTGGGCGCTGCACTTCGAGTCTTCGACGACGAGCTCGATCATGCGCCCATTGATGCCACCAGCGTCATTGATCTCGTCGACGGCCAACTGTTTAGCCTGATTGGCCACTTGGCCGTAGGTATCGCCGGGCCCGGTAAGCGATTCCATCACGCCTATCCGGAACGGTTCTCCATCTCCTTCATCATCATCTCCGCAAGCCACAACCACCGACACCAGAACCGCCAGCAATCCTAAGGCGACAATTCGTTTCCATGAGAAAAACCGCATGACAAACCCCCTTTTCGTAAAGGATGCTTCCTATGGGCCGATGCTTCTGATACGTTTTATCATTGCTTCGTGAGTCTTGCAAGTACGCGCACGCATTTAGGGAAGGTATCTTTCACCATGCACGGCACAAGGGTGTAAAGTGCCAGGATCGGCGCGCCGCAGAATCTACTCGGGCTGACCGCCGCTGAGCACCCTGTACCCATAGTTGTCTTCGGTCCTCTCGGCCGGTGGAAGAACCTCCACGACCGCCCTGGAGAGACCAACAACCTCACCGTTTTCGTCGAAGCTGTAGTTGTCTCCGAGAGCTCCGCTCCAAGTTATGTCGTAGAGACAGTCCCGAAATCCGTCGGCGTCCTGGTCGTCGTCGGTTTGCTTGAGGCATTCCGCCGCGATATACACGTCGTCGTAGGCGGATCCGAGGTGCCAGGGCAGAGTTATGTCCTTGTAACGTGCCCTGAAGTTGGCGAGAACCTCCTGGGCCTTGGCGTTACTTGGGTTGGGCGTAGCCGTAATGGCCTTGAGCCCGGTGGCAGCGTCGCCCGCGATGTCGAGCGCGGTGGCGCCCACAGTGATCGTTTCCCCGTAGATCGGGCCAAGGTACCCCAGTTCGCGCGCCTGCTTGACGATGGTGCCCGCCGAGAACTCGGACTGCGGCGCTATGTGGAGCGCGTCCGGATTCGCCCCGAACAGCTTGGTTAGCTGCGATCTGAAGTCGGTGGTATCGGGCGCATAACGTTCTTGTACGATAACCTTGCCGCCGTTTTTCTCGAACTGTGCTACGGATGTACGCCTTACACCTTCGGCATAGTCGGTCTCTTCAGTGATCGTGGCCAACGCACGGATTCCGTCCGCCCAGAGAACGTTGCCGGTATTGATACCCACCTCGATGTCGCTTATCTGTGTACGGAAAATGTAGTCGCCCGCGTTGGCGATGTCGGGGTTGCTGGCAAGGCCCGAGAATAGCACCACTCCGTCTTCCTCGGCGAGAGGCGCGACGCCGAGCATCGCGCCGCTGCACGATGTCCCGAGGATGATCTTCATTCCGTCAACGTCGGTGAGCTTGTTGTAAGCGTTAATCGCGTCCTGGGCGCTGCATTTCGAGTCCTCGACGACGAGCTCCAACATGCGCCCGTTGATGCCTCCGGCGTCATTGATCTCGTCCTTGGCCATCGTCTTGGCCTGAACGGCCACATTGCCGTAGGTATCACCGGCTCCGGTGAGGGATTCCATGACGCCTATTCGGAATGGACTCGTTTCGCCCTCTTCATCTCCGCCACAGGCCATGACCGTCTGTGCCAAAACTACCAAGAGTCCTAACGCGACGAATCGCTTCCAAGACGAGAATCGCATCATGAACCCCTTTACGTGCGGTTAGGTCACTACTTATAAACGGACAGCGCCTCGGGGCGTTGGGGATGCTCGCGCCTTCATACTCCGCAAGGTAGCGAAGGGCACCATAGATTGCCGGTGACCAAGTAGGCGGCGGAGGCTAACACAGCGCACCGCAAAAGCCGATCTACTATGGCATTATACCGCAGGGCGTCCGTACGCGCCCAATACGGTTGTGGTACACTCCCGCGTCGATGGGCCGAAATAGCCGACATGACACGAGGCTGCGCCAGAAATCGTCTACGACGACACCGCAACTAGGCGCTCGAACTCGAACCACTGACTATGAACTGGTTACCGACGGGAACCGCTTCAGGCGGGTCGTCGAGCGGATCTCTAGGGAGCCCCGTATCGGCTTCGACCTCGAGTCGAACGGCTTCTTTCGGTACCCTGAACGCATCTGCCTGATCCAGCTTTTTGCATCTCGGCGAATCTACCTGATTGACCCGCTCGCCATCGACGACATGAGCCCTCTTGGCGAAGTCTTGGCGGACGAACACATCGAGACCGTCCTGCACTCCGGCGACCATGACGTTCGGAGCCTCGACCGCGACTGGGGATTTCATGTCGGCAACCTGTTCGACACGAGCATCGCCGCTGCGTTCGTCGGGAGCGAGCGTCTCGGCCTTGCTTCCACGCTGCAGGACTTCTTGGACGTGACCATTCCGAAAGAGAAGAGCATCCAGCGTTCTGACTGGTCGATTCGCCCCCTCAGCGACACGGCGCTGGCGTACGCCGCCGGAGACGTTCGGCACCTGTTTGACCTTCAAGACAGGCTCGTCGAAAGACTCCAAGAGCTGGGCCGCATGCACTGGGTCAGGGAAGAGTGCGACCGTCTCGCCGAGATTCGCTACAACCCGCCTGATCCGGAATTGGCGGTCTTCTCAGTCAAGGGATCGCGCGACCTGGGCGGTCGAGAGCTTGCCATCCTCAAGGCGCTGATGGAGTACCGAGAGCGGCACGCGCTCCGGCTGGGCAGGCCGCACTTCCGCGTGATCCCGGACGCGGCATTGGTATCCCTCGCGGCCGACCCCAATGCCGACCTGCGCGAGGTGCGCGGTTTAGGGATGTTCAGTCGTGGCAGGCTGGCGTCAGGAATTCGAGACGCCATTAAGAAGGGTATGGCCGCCCAGCCTCTCCAGAGGCCGCGACAACCGCGCGGGCGTCGCCTCTCTCGCCCCGAACGGGCGAAAGCCTCTCAGCGGCTGGATAAGCTCAAGGCCTGGCGGACAGAACATGGGAAGCGACTTTCCCTGGCGGTGGGACTCCTCTGGCCGATGGTGAGTCTGCAGCGAATTGCCTCTGCTCCCGACGATCTGGAGTCCGAGCTAGAGGCCCCTGCGATCAGGCGATGGCAGCGTGAGGAGTTCGAGGATTCGCTACGGGAACTGGTGACCCAAGAACTGCGGTCGTAACACTCCAGCCCTATTGCGTTTCCGCTGAATGTGGCATATGAAGAAAGTAGGCATGTCGGCGCCACAGGTCTACTCCCGTTAGCTTCAGTGTGACTGTTGTGTTCGGCTCTATGGTATTGGGCAGCTCGGCGCGGACGCGGAACGGGTACTCGTCGAGGTCGAGCGCGGCAAGACGACGAGGCTCGTTCTCGAGCACATAGGCGGTGAAGAGGTCGGTCTCGTCTGGGGTATTAAGCCGAGTCAGCATGAGGTACTTGAGGAACCAGTAACGCCGCCGCGACTCCTCGATCCGGGACAGATCGCGCATCTGTACTTCCGCCCGCTTGGCCACCGACGAAATGTCGTCCTCGGAGTAGACCGGCTCACCGGCGGCGAGAAAATGGCTGATCTGTCGCTGCATCACGAGGTCGGGATACCTCCGCAGGGGGGAAGTGGCCTGGATGTAGGCGTCGACGCCGAGGCCGACGTGCGGAGTCGGAGTCACGCCGATGACCGCGGGGGCGAACCGCCGCATGAGCCGGTAACGCTGGAGGCGGGTCAGAGGACGAAGGACTCCTTCCTCGTCGAACAGGTCGAGATCGGAGACGTCGGGCGCGGACTGCGATCTGTACGAGGCAGGTATCTCGTGGACCTTGCAGTAGTCGGCCATCAGAGAATTGCACAGCACCATCATCTCGGATACGAGGTCGCGCGCAGGGGTGCTCCGCGCCACCACGCGCACTTCGATGTCGGTCGGAGAGGTGGCCTTGACGATCATCTCCTCGCGGTTCACGTTGATTGCTCCCGCACGCTCCCGCCGGGCAAGAAGCGTTTGCGCGAGGTCGCTCAGTGGCCGGAGAACCGGGTGCCATCTGTGGGTCTCGTCCGTGATCGCCTCGTCCGCTTCACCGTATGAGATAGCAGCCCTGCTGCGTATGAGTGACGGCCTGATCTCGTAGTCCTGCACCGTTCCCGACTCGTCCATACCGACGAGCAGGCTCACAGTCGGACGTACTTGATCCGGGTCGAGGCTGCCGACATTGTGGACGAAGGCAGGCGGGAGTAAGGGTATCGAACGCTCAGGGAGGTAGAGGGTCGCCATCCTGCGGTCCGCCTCGGCGTTCATCGCTCCGTCGGCCGGCACGAGCGCGCCCGCGTCGGCGATGTGAACGCCAACCCGGTATCCGCCGTCGACCGACTCCAGAGAGAGCGCGTCATCTCGGTCGCGCGTGTCCGCGTCGTCGATGGTGAAGGTATCGAGACCCGTTAGGTCAACCCGCTCACGGTCGTCCGAGTTTGAGTGCTGTCGAAAGGAGTCTGCTTCGTCTAGGGCCGCGCGTGGGATGTCCTCCTCGATCTCGGAACGGCGCAGTTCGAGCGGCTCGTCCTCGGCGAAAACGCCCGCGCCCACAAGCAGGTCGAATGCCCGGCGCTGGAGGTCACGTGTGCCGTCTGCCGCATCGCGCAGCAGTGTGTGTGCGGCATAGCTGCGAGTGTACTCGTCGCCATGGACGGCGAAGCCTCGAATGTGTTCCAGAAGTCCCTCGTGCAGGCGCGACATCGGGTCGGGGAGCGTGTGCGCGTACAGCGCCGCCATGAGCGACCTTGCGGCCTCGGCGTTCTCGGCCTCCCGACGTCGCCGTGCGCGGAGAGCCTCAAGGTCCTCCTCCGTACGCGGGACATGGCCTCCGTCTTGCGGTACGAAGTAATCGGACCCATGGTCTAGGTGCAGGATCATGGCGACCATCCCCGCCGGGCCGGCGCCGCTGTCATAGTACAGGTCGGCGACCTCCTCGACGCTCATGGCGACCTGCTCGTCGACGGCTACCTCCCAGACTTCGGACAGGTCGATCTCTCTGGCGGCCTGTTCGGCCCCGTCGCGGAATTCCAGAAACGCTTCGTAGTCACGGGATACTATGCCGGTGGCGTACAGGACGCGGTCTGCTGGCAGCTTGGCCTGCTTGTTGCGGCCAAGCGCGAGGGTGACGCGCGACGGCGTCCTGTCCACGTAGCGCAGGACGGTCGCTCCCTGATTCAGTCGCGCGACGACGATTTCGTCCGGTTCCATGATTCCAGCCTACAGCGTATTGGGGTCGGACGTTCCCGCGCACTCGTCGATGGGTATCCAGGCGTCTTCGAGGGCCATCGGAGGCTCGAACACGAACAGGAAGCAGCGCCGGGCGTCAGTTGAAGTAGACCGTCCGGTGTCGTTTTATGTCGGTTGCATCCTACATTGAAACGGGCTTCGGGTTCCGGGCGGGGCCTCTCATGCACCGTCTCCGTCCAGGTCCTCCTCATCGAGCCATCCATACTTTGTGGCGAGGCGCACCCACAGCCGCCGGGTCATCTTCGTATCCTGACGTACCTCATCGAGCAGTTCCTGCTGATGAGCAAGTATTTCCTGATGCTGATCAAGCTGTTCCTGCTGATATTGGATCATTCGGATGACGTCCGCCGTCAGCTCGGTGAGCTTTCTGTCCGTCTCTTCGAAGCGCTCAAGTCTCTGCTCGGTCGTCAATGGCCGTCTCCTTCCCCCTCCGATTATACCTCAACGGCCCCTCCGGGAGAGTGGTGGCGCATAGGGTATAAGAGGAGAAGGGAGGGGTAGAAACTCGTGCGCAGGGAGAGGGTATCTTGCTTAACCTGACATTTCCTGAGGTAGATTGTCCGGTGTCGTTTCATGTCGGCGGGTCTCCGGAAGTGCGGTGGCGTATAGGGTATCAGTGGAGCGGGGAGGGAGTAGAATGTAGTGTGCAAGAGGTGGGGGGTCTCTTTTAACCTGACATTTCCTGTCATATCCTGACAAATTGCGCTCCGGCCGCGGTGTTCGGAGCCGGACATTTCGGTCTTTCAAGAGCGGTCATGCCCATTCTAGTACGCATGTTCTCGGAAGTCAAATTCGGGCATGTCACTCCCGCGTGAGGGCGACCACCGGCTCCCAAAGAGAGGAAATCGGAATCCGCGCTCAAGTTCAGCAATGGAACAATTTTTATATTTGTCCAATATCGACACCCTTATTCCAATTGACATTATATGTGGGTAAAGCGGTAGTCTATCGCTATATGGCATCTCCGGCGGCAGCGATGTGACGCGAGCCGGCGGGAGGGCCGGAACTTCCTCGTTTAAGAGTCCAATGGGGGAATCAATGAGACAGTACATACCCGTCATCACTCTGGCTTTGCTGAGCGCGCTTGCACTCGCCGTGGTTTCCGGGGGGTTGCTCCCGTCGGACAACGCAGTCCTCGCGGAACACATTGCGGCTCAGACCAACAACGCGCCGGTGTTTACCGAAAGCGGCCCCACACGGAACGTGTCTGAGAACTCGCCTGCAGGCGTCAACATCGGAGCGCCGATATCGGCCACCGATGGCGAAGGCGACGTGCTGACCTACACCCTGGGAGGCACCGATCCCGACTCATTCGACATCGACCCGGCGACCGGACAGCTCATCACCAAGGCGGCCTTGGACACGGAGACCAAACCGTCCTACTCAGTGACGGTGACAGCGGATGACGGTAGGGAGGCCAACAACAGCAGCACTCCGATCAACGTGGTCATCACCGTCGTCGACGTGGCCGAGCAGCCCGCAGCGCCGGCCGCGCCGGTCGTGACCACTGGCCCGGAGACCACGAGTCTGGAGATCAACTGGTTCGCACCCGAGAATACCGGGGAAGATATAAACGACTACGACTACCGGCACAAGAAGACGACGGAGACCACCTGGACCGTGGTCGACGATACGACATCAACCGACACGACTGCGACACTTCGGGACCTCGAAGCTGACACCGCCTACCAGGTCTCGGTGCGCGCGACGAGCAACGAAGGCGACAGCCCATGGTCGTTCGCGGCCGTCGGCTCCACCAACAAGGAGGGCAACGCCGCGCCGGAGTTCCCTGCCACCGAGAACGGTGAGCGATCGATTCTTGAGAACACGCCGGCCGGCCAGAGGGTCGGCGCGACGATTACTGCCTCGGACGCCAATTCGCTTACGCTCACCTACAGCCTGGAAGGTCAAGACAAGGACTCGTTCAACATCGATGGGTCGACCGGGCAGATAAGGACTAAGGATCCCCTGAATTTCGAGGGAAAGGCCTCCTACTCGGTGTTCGTTGTCGTGGAGGACGGTGACGGCGGGAGCGACGTGATCGCGGTGACAATCGCAGTCGGGGACGTCAGCGAGCAGCCGTCCCGACCTGCCGCGCCGACGGTTGAGAGGGTAGAGGACGATCTAGACGAGCCCGGCGATGAATCGACGACGATGCTGAAGGTGAGTTGGGTTGCCCCCGAGACCACGGGGCCTGACATCGACAGCTACAACGTGGAATACCGGGAGGGCACGAGCGGCGCCTTCTTGGATGATAACTGCCGCGAGACAACGGTCCCCAATAACTGCCAGGGAATTGATGGCACCGAGACCGTAATCACAGATCTGATGCCCAACTCGACCTACCAGGTGCGGGTGACGGCGATCAGCGACGACGAGCAGAACAGCCTCCCGTCTCCCACCCAGACCGGGAGCACCATGCCGTCCAACAATGCGCCGATGTTCTCCACCGATACCCAAGAACGGTCAGTGAATGAGAACACCGTGGCGGGCACGAATATCCGCGGCCGGATCACGGCCAGGGATTCCGACACAGGCGACACGTTGACCTATAGCCTCGTGGACCCCGACATCAACAATGAAGGCGATCATGAAGAATTCTTCGACATCGACGAGGGGAGCGGACAACTAAAGACCAAAGCGGACCTGAATCACGAGGACTCAGCAAGGTGCGGTTACGTGGAAACCGCCGATCCAACTCAATGCACTTACACAGTGACGGTGACCGCGACTGACATGAAAGGTGAGATCGACACAATTGAGGTAACCATCACGGTAAATGACAGGCCGGAGCCTCCGCCGGCCCCGTCCGGGCTGGTGGTTACTGTTGACAGGAACAGCCCGCAAGATACCTTGCAAGTGAGTTGGATGGCGCCCGACGTCACCGGCAAGCCCCCCATCACCAAGTACGTAGTCAATTATCGCGGCGGCCCGTCGGGGACTTCCGATGTCGCCGCGGGTACAACGAATGACACGATCGATATGCTGCGCCCAGACACCAGCTACACCGTAGAGGTGCGGGCAGTAAACGATGAGGGCGATAGTTCACGGGCTTCGAGCACTGAAAGTACGAGCGAGACTGGCAATACCTTGCCGGAATTCTCCGATACTAATCTTACACGGCAGGTGGCTGAGAGTACGCAGCCAGGAGGAACGGTCGGCGAAGTGGTTACGGCAGACGAGACCGACGGTGACACTCTCCAATACAGCCTTGGGGGCGCTCACGCCGACCTGTTCAACATCGACCGGTCGAGCGGGCAGATAACGGTCAAAGAGCCCCTGAACTTCGAGGCGGAATGCAGCAGCGACGACTCGGATCATTTGACGGTTTGCACCCATACCGTGGCCGTGAAGGTCAGAGACGGGAGGGGAGGTAGCCACTCGGCAACGGTCACGATCACGGTCACAGACGATCCTAGCGAAGCGCCGTCCACGCCGTCGGCGCCGACTGTGAGACCCTCGGAGCCGACGGAGGACGAGCCGCACCTCGATCCGACCACGATGCTCGCGGTGACCTGGCCGGAGCCAGCGAACGCTGGTCCCCCGATCACGGAGTATCAAGTCCATTACAAGGTCAGCGGCGGGAACTTCCAGACGGACAACATCGAATTCGAAACCGGAGACGATGCGAACAAGAACGCCGCCATAATAACCATGCTCGACGACGACACGTCCTACCAGGTGCAGGTGCGAGCGAAGAACGGCGAGGGAGCGACACCGGATTCTTGGACGAGTTGGTCCCCCGCGGGCACCGGGAAGACCCGGTTCGCCAACACCAGGCCCCAGTTCTCCAGGGACATTCATACTCTGAGCGTGGAGGAGAACACGCCGTCCAATCGGAGCATCGACCGACCAGTCGCCGCTACGGACGACGACGGCCACAACCTGACCTACACCCTCGAGGGCGTCCACAAGGACCAGTTCACGATCGAGAGAGGCAGCGGGCATATACGGACCCGCGGGGACCTCGACTACGAGTCGAGGCGCAGATACTCGCTGACGGTAAAGGCCGATGACAATCACGGTGGCAGCGCCTACGTGTCGGTGACGATCAATGTCACGGACGATAATAGCGAGTCTCCGACAAGGCCCGGCAGGCCGACGGTGAGCGCAATTGCAGGGTCGACGAGCAGCCTGCGCGTGACCTGGGAGGCTCCCGCGAACGAGGGGCGGCCGCCCATCATCACCTACGACGTCCAGTACCGCACCGGCGGCGGGGCCTTCATACCCTGGCCCCACGATGAGAGCACGGACACCAGCACGATCATCACGAACCTGAGCGCCGGCACGTCGTACGAGGTGCAGGTGAAGGCATGGAATATGGAGGCTGGCAGCGAGTGGTCGCCTTCGGGCACCGGGTCGCCGGACGCGGACCCGGCCAACAACGCGCCCACGTTCTCCGGTGGGGCCCGCACATTCAGCGTGGCCGAAAACACGGCGGCGGGGGAGAATATCGGAGCGCCGGTCACGGCCACCGACCCCGACCGCGACGAGCTGACGTACAGCCTCGAAGGCGCGGACGCGGCGTCGTTCTACATCGACCCGGCCACCGGGCAGATACAGACCAGCGGGCCGCTGAACCACGAGGAGAAGGCCAGCCACTCCGTGACGGTGAAGGCTGACGACGCCAGGGGCGGCATGGCGACAGTCTCGGTGACGATCAACGTCACCGACGTCCCCGGCGAGGCCCCGGAGAAGCCCGACACCCCAACGGTCGTCGCGGCCTCGAGCACGAGCCTCGCGGTCAACTGGGTGGCGCCGGACAACCCCGGTCCGCCAATCACCGACTACGACTACCGCTACAAGGAGCCGACGGCGGCCAACTGGACTGAGGTCGCCAACACGGCGATCACCCAAACGAACGCGATCGTATCGCCGCTCAGGCCCGACACGTCCTACGAGGTGCAGGTGCGGGCGAAGAACGCCGAGGCCAACGGCGAGTGGTCTGACTCAGGAACAGGGTCAACCAACGCGGGCGGCGTCAACAACCCGCCCGTATTCACCGAAGGTGAATCGACGACCCGGACCGTGATTCCGAACGCGCAGGCGGGCGAACACGTAGGCGCGCCGGTCACGGCGACGGACGCCGACCAGGGCGACACGGTGACCTACAGCCTGGAGGGCGCCGGCGTGGCGTCGTTCGCAATCGAGCCGCAGACGGGCCAGATTACCGTCCGGGTCGCGCTGAGTAACGCCCAAGTCGGTGACACGTACTCGGTCACGATCATCGCAAGCGACGGGACCTTGGAGGCCAGTATTGCGGTGACGATCACTGTTACGGCAGACTCAAACGTCCTGCCGTCCGTGCCCGATGCTCCGACGGTGACGCCCAACGCGGCCTCGGCCACGAGCCTGGACGTGAGTTGGACAGCGCCGGATAACCAGGGACCTCCCATCACCGACTACGACTACCGGTACAGGATTGCTCAGGGGACAGGTGGGATAGTAATCGTGCGACCGTGGACCGAGGTCACCAATATCACGGACACGATGGATACCATCGAGAACCTGACCACCGGAACGGAATACGAGGTGCAGGTCCGCGCGACGAACGCCGGCGGCACGACCGAATGGTCTGCATCGGGCGCCGGAACGCCGGTGGATCCGGGCGCGAACAACCCGCCGGAATTCGCTTCAGCAACCACAACCCGCGCTGTGGCCGAGAACACGCCGGCAGGCACCTACATCGCCGATCCGGTCTCTGCCACCGACGCCGACCCGAACGACACGCTCACCTACTCGCTAAGCGGCCGGGACGCATCCTCGTTCAACATAGATGATGAGACCGGCCAGCTGATGACCAGAGTGCCCCTGGACTATGAGGTCAAGCGCAGCTTCAGCGTAACGGTCACCGCGTCGGACGGTACGGACAGCGCCGAGATTCAGGTGACCGTAGCTGTAATAGACATGGACGAGCCTCCTTCTGCCCCGTCCCTACCGAGGGTAATGGCGACCTCGAGCTCGACCACGAGCCTGGACGTAAGCTGGGATGAACCCCTAAACACGGGACCAGCTATCACTGACTACGACATTCAATACCGGGTTGGATCCGCGGGAAGCTTCACGGACTGGCCCCACTCGGGCACAGACAGAACCACTACTATAACGGCACTATCCGAGGGTACCTCGTACGATGTGCAGGTACTGGCGAAGAACGACGAAGGCATAGGCCCCTGGTCGGAATCAGGCACCGGCTCAACGAGTATCAATAGCCCGCCTGAATTTTCCTCAGTGCGCACTACGCGCAGCGTGGACGAGAACACGCCGGCAGGCACCGATATCAACGACCCTGTCTCCGCGACCGACGACGACCCCGATGACACGCTCACCTACTCACTGAGCGGTACGGACGCATCCTCGTTCAACATCGACGGAACGACTGGGCAACTAATGACCAGCGCTGCGTTGGACTACGAAATGCGGCAGAGCTACATGGTTACGGTCACCGCGTCGGACGGCACCGACACCGCCGAGATACAGGTGACGATCAGCGTGACGGACATGTACCCGCGCTGCACGACGCAGGAAGTGGGTAACAGAGGCCTCACGAACGACTGCGAATCGCTGCTGGAATCGAGGGCCATACTTGAGGGAACGAACGGCAGCCGGTTGAATTGGTCGGACCGAAGGCCCATGGCGCAGTGGGAAGGCGTCAACCTCAGAGGAACGCCACGCCGCGTGACGAGGCTGGACCTGATGGACGTAGGCCTACACGGTACGATTCCGACCTCGCTGAGCAGGCTGAGCGAGCTAACGCACCTGAACCTGCGCAGCAACCCGGGCCTGAGTGGCGAGATCCCGGACGCGCTGGGCAACCTGCGCAATCTGAGGTTGCTCAACCTGCACAGCAACAGTCATACGGGCGCCGTACCCGACCTGCGCGGCATAGCGGGTCTGGAAGAGCTGTACCTGGCGAACAACGCAGACTACGTTACTAACGATGACGGCAAGAAGGTTAAGATTGAAGGCACCGGCCTGACGGGCCAGATCCCGACGTGGCTGAACGGCATGACGAACATGGAGGAACTGTGGCTCTGGGGCAACAGCCTGACCGGCACAGTACCCAACCTGAGCGGCATGACGAGCCTCGACAAGCTGAAGCTGGCAAACAACAACCTGACGGGCGGAATTCCCCAGGCGTCGACGCTGCCTCCCAACATGACGTGGCTCATCATCGACAGGAACCCGTTCCGCGGCACGATACCGAATCTGAGCAGCCTGTCGAGACTGAGACTCCTGTGGCTGCACAGCAGCAGGCTGACGGGAACGGTCCCGGCCGGGAGCAACTTCCCCGCCAGTCTGGACGACCTGAACCTGCGCGACAACATGCTGACCGGTACGATTCCGGACCTGAGCAACCTGGACAACCTGACGCGGCTGCGGCTGCACAACAACAGCCTGAGCGGCGAGGTCCCGGCGACGCTGGGCGGTCTGGACAGCCTGAAGCAGTTGTGGCTACACAACGAAGACGCGACAAAGACCAGTAATGGCAACAATAGTTTCACGAGCATCGCGGCCGGCGTGGGCGACCTGTCGAATACGCTGATCGAGATCGCCCTCAACGGCAACCCGTGGAATGCCAATGCCTGCGTGCCGCCCGAGCTGGCAAACGTGGCGAAGAACGACTACACGGAGGCCGGCATCGAGGTCTGCTCAGCCAACGGCGGTTCGTAGAAGCGAAATAGGCCGTGAGGGTTGTTGATCCCGACCCTCGCGGAGGACAAACAAGTGGCAGCGCCGCTGATGAAAGTCGGCGGCGCTGGTCTTTTCCCCTAGACTCGCGTCCAACGTGTCGGACTGAATGATGTACCGCGGCTGTAGCCGCTGCCGCTGCCGCATTGACGGGTTATAGAAGCCTGCTATAATCCCAATGTCACTGAATACCCCAACCGTGTCAACTCGCGAGTGTGATGATACTTTATATCAGTAAAATCCCTTCGTGGTCTCCTTGTGCAGGCATTTGCCGGACACACCCATCGGTGAGGTGTAGCTCATGGCTTCGGCCCACATAAACGAGAACATACGGTACGAGCCAAACGAGAATCCCCCCTCATTAGTGGCCATTGGAGCGGGCCTTCAAGCTGCCATCATAATCGTGGCGCCCGTGGTCTTGACCGTGGTCATCGTGGCGCGGATCGCCGAGCAGCCGGACTCGTATATCTCATGGGGTGTTTTCGCGGCGCTGATAGTGAGCGGCGTGACGACCGTGCTCCAGGCCATTCGAGTCGGGCGAGTCGGGGCCGGACACGTGCTCATCATGGGCACGTCGGGAGCTTTCATCGCAGTGTGCGTGGCGGCCCTGGTGAAGGGTGGCCCAGCCACCATGGCGAGCCTCATCGTCGTGTCGTCGCTGTTCCAGTTCGCGCTGGCGGCCCGGCTCTCGCTGCTGCGTCGGATATTCACCCCGGTCGTTGCCGGCACGGTCATCATGCTCATAGCGGCAACGGTCATGCCGATCGTGTTCGGCTCGCTGACGGACGTGCCCGATGGTACGTCGTCGGCTGCGGCTCCGGCGGTGGCGCTGGCAACTATTGTCGTTGTCGCTGCTCTCGTGCTGCGCGCCCCGCCCGCGTTGCGGCTATGGTCGCCGGTCATCGGCATAGTGGTGGGCTGCGCGGTGTCGGCTCCCTTCGGACTGTTCGAATTCCAGCCGATACTCGATGCGCAATGGGTGGGCGTGCCCTTCTCTTCGTGGCCGGGTTTCGACGTGACGCCGGATGTCGAGTTCTGGGCGCTGCTGCCGGCGTTCGTGGTGGTCACATTGGTGGGGGCTATCGAGACCATTGGCGACGGAGTGGCCATCCAGCGGGTCTCCCAACGCAGGCCAAAGGCAACGGACTTTCGAGTGGTGCAGGGCGCTCTCAACGCCGACGGTGTGGGCAACCTGCTATCGGGCATTCTTGGCACTCTGCCGAATACGACCTACTCGTCCAGCATCTCTCTTGCGGAGGTCACCGGAATTGGAGCTAGGCGCGTGGGTGTCATCATCGGGGTCATCTTCGTGGTCGTGGCGTTCTTCCCGAAAGTGGCGGCCCTGCTGATCGCCATACCCCCACCTGTCGTCGCTGCCTACATCACCGTTCTGCTGGCGCTGCTCTTCGTGCAGGGCATGAAGATCATCATCCAGGACGGTGTGGACCATCGGAAGGCGGCAGTTGCGGGACTGGCCTTCTGGATCGGCGTGGGATTTCAGAACCAGTGGATATTTCCTGATCTGCTGGGAGACGGATTCTTGGGCGTCCTGCTCGGCAACGGGATGACTTCCGGTGCTCTCGTCGCGGTCATCATGATGGTGTTCATGGAACTGACAGGCCCGCGACGCAGGCGTTTCAATATCCCCTTGGACTCGGAAGCCCTGCCGAAATTGACCGAGTTCCTCCGCGGGTTTGCGTCAAGGGCGGGTTGGGACTCCGCTTCAACCGACCGTCTGCTCTTGGTGGGCGAGGAGACGCTAACCAGCCTATTGTCGGATGAAGGCGGCGTCTTGGAAGATGACACACCCCGCCGCCTGGTTGTGGCCGTCCGGTCGGGTGGTGGAGGAGCGGAGTTGGAGTTCGTATCGGCATCCGAAGGGGAGAACCTTGAGGACAGGCTTGCGTACCTCGGAGAAGCTCCGGATATAGCCGACGAACGGGAGATATCGTTCCGTTTGCTTCGTCATTACGCATCGTCGGTGCGTCATCAGAAATATCACGGCGTAGACATCATTATGGTGAACGTCGCGCGCTCTCGTTAGCGGCGCACTGTACAGCTTCGCCGGTACCTGAACGTCGTCCTAGCATTCCAGTGGTCAGGAAAATTGTTCAGGGCGTCTCACAGAATCTCATTTGGCCCAAGTAGTGGTTTACTTTAGCGACGAGCGCGGATACCATCACGCCGTTTGATCATATCGCGGCCGTCATGGTCGACGTGAGGAGAATGCAGTGTCGTCGTTCGATGAACTCTTGGAGAACAATGCTCGGTACGCGGAGAACTTCGGCAGGGGCGAGTCTCACCATGGAGCGCCTGCTCGCAGTCTGGCGATTGTGGCCTGCATGGAAGCGCGGCTCGATGTGTACAGGGTGCTGGGCCTCGAGGAAGGGGACGCGCACGTTATACGCAATGCCGGTGGAGTCGTCAGCGACGATGCGATCCGGTCGCTGGTAATCTCCCAGCGCTTCTTGGGCACCCGCGAGGTCATGCTCATTCACCATACGGACTGCGGAATGATGACTTTCCGTGATGACGCGGCTAAAGATGAGATAGAGGCTGAAACAGGGATCCGTCCGTCGTTCGCGTTCGAATCATTTCGAGACCTGGAGCAGGATGTGCGCCAGTCCATTGCCCGCATCAAAGCCAGTCCTTTTATGCCCTCGAAAGACCAGGTTCGCGGGTTCATATTCGACTGCGAGACAGGGCTGCTCAACGAGGTCGCCGGCGGCTAGTACCATGTCAACATGGGTTTGATAATTACGATTCACCCTCACCCCCGTATCAAGTACGGGGCAGGCTCTAGCCCTCTCCCACGACGGGAGAGGGGATAAATCGGCATCTGTCCAGTTTGTTATATTCAAGTTGACTGAGTACTAGCGGCGCTGCGGGCATGGTTTCGAGGATGCTATGTCCCTCGCGTCAGTCCCGCAATCGAGGCGCCAACCATGAGCCCAATTGTGATATTGTGTGAATCGTCCTTATCCTGACCACGTATTCGGGTCCGGGAGACGATTTTGGCGACGATATCTTCTGGAAGCCCTCGCTACGAGGCGCGCGAGAGTCCGTCTTACCCTGCCTCGCTGGGCTACGGTGTGCAGTTCAGCCTGATTGCTTCGGCCACTTTGCTGGTGACGCCTGTGATAGTGGCCAGTGCATCGGACATAGGCGAGTCCTATGTAACTTGGATGGTCTTCGCCTCCCTCGTAGTCGTTGGCCTGTCGACGCTGATTCAAGTGCATCGGATTGGTCCCGTTGGGGCCGGAGCCGTTCTTCCGATGTTTACGGCGGCTTTTGCCATCCCTTTTTGCATCACGGCGGTGGTGGACGGAGGGCCGGCAACGTTGATGACCCTGGTGATCGTCTGTGCGGTGATTCAACTCGTGATCTCCAGGTGGCTGTTCATTCTCAGGCGAATCGTCACGCCGATAGTGGGCGGCACGATAATGATGATTCTCTCCATCACCCTGGCTTCCGTTGTATTTAGCCTGTTGGACGAAGCGTCGAAGGTAAACCCGGAAGAGGCGCCTCTGACCGCCCTGGCCACTTTGGTAATCGTGGCGGCCCTCATGCTTCGCGGCTCAGCCACGTTGCGTCTCTGGGGGCCGTTGATCGGGATAGTCGGCGGCTGCATCGTTGCCGCAGCCTTGGGAATCTACGAATTCGACAGGGTGCTCGATGCCCAATGGATCGGGCTTCCCAGTGAAGTGCCGGACTTGGGGCTCGACTTCGGCATTCACTTCTGGACGCTGCTTCCGTCGTTTCTGTTTCTTGGCCTGATCAACTCCATTCAGGTGAATGGGGCCTCCATCACCAACCAGCGGGTGGCTAGGCGTGAGGAGAGAGCCATAGACTTTCGAGAGGTGCAAAGGGCCCTGGCCGGCGGAGGCGTGAGCAATCTTCTTGCCGGTTTTGGAGGCACGGTGCCCAACGTCGTCAATCCGGCCGGCGCTTCATTCATCCAGATTACCGGTGTCGCCTCCCGCAGGGTAGGATACTTCATCGGCGGCATCCTTTTGGTGATGGCGTTTCTCCCCAAGGTGTCCGGTCTGATCAGCACCATACCCGGTTCCGTGATGACGGGGTATCTCATCATGGTGACGGGAACGCTGTTCGTCGACGGCGCGCGGACGGTCATCCAGAGCGAGCCGAACCGGCAAAAGGTTGTGGTCGCTGGGGTCTGCTTCTGGATTGGAGCGTCTTTCCAGTTCGGACTGTTCCATCTTCCGGACATAGGCCCGGTTTGGGGCGCGCTGTTCAAGAGCGGCATAACGACCGGAGGGATTGCCGCGGTGTTGATGATCCTCTACCTGGAGCTCACGAACCCGCGGCGTATGCGGTTCCAGTCGAAGCTCCACATCGATTCATTGCCGGAGCTCAATGAGTTCATCGCAAAGTTCGCCGATAGCAGAGGTTGGGGTACCGAGATGAAGGACAAACTCAGCGCGGTTGCGGAAGAGACGCTCCTGACGCTCGCCCCGCTGGACCTGACGTCCTTCGACTTGGACGAAGACGAAGAGGACGAGGAAGATGAGGAGGATGAGCGGCAACTGATCGTCCTGGCGTCCAGCGATGGGCCGGTAGCGGACTTGGAGTTCATTGGCGGCGGAAACCAGGAGAATATCGAGGACCAGGTCCGCCAGCTCCAGGAGCTAGAAATCGAGAGTCCGGCAGAGCACGAAATCTCGCTGCGACTCCTCCAGAACTACGCCTCGACCGTGAATCACCATCAATACTCCGGCACGGACGTTATTACGCTGCGCGTCGATCCTCCAGGGGCACGACAGGCGGCCGAGTAATACCCTGGCTCACCTGGATACCGGCCTCAGCCGGTATGACGGTTGTCCCAGTTCCCCTTTCGCCGGAGACATGAGGGCTGATCGCTACCACCTAGTGAATCGCTGCTGCGATGGCGGCGGCGCGCTCGTTGATGAGGCGGCCTTCATGGAAGCGGTTGAGGTCGAATGAGCGTATGAGTTCGGGTGTCCGCCCCGTCGTGATGAGTTCTGCCGTCATCTTGCCCGAGATCGGCGCGGCCTTGAATCCCCACGTGCCCCAGCCGCAGTTGAGGATGAAGCCGTCGATGCCGTCAACCGGCCCGATGATGGGGGCGTAGTCGGGCGTCATGTCGCAGATGCCCGTCCACTGGCGGAGCACCTTCACGTCGCGAATCTTGGGCAGTAGACGGATGGCGTTGGCGGCCAGTTCCTCGAGCATCTGCAGCGTCGATTTGTGCGAGTAGGACGGGTAGTGGTCGACACCGCCGCCGATGACCAGTTCGCCGCGCTCGGTCTGGTAGACGTACGTGTGCAGCTCGCCGGAAGAGATCGTCGTGTGCATGAATGGTTTGAGGGGCTCGGTGACGAAGGCCTGGAGCGGGTAGGTGATGATCGGCACGTCGATGTCCAGCATGTGGGCGATGGTCGATGTCCATCCTGCGGTTGCACTGACGACGAGGCCCGCTCCAACACGGCCCTTTATGGTCTCGACGCCGGTGACCCTGCCGTTCTCGCGCGTTATCCCCGTGACCTCGGTGAATGGGTGCAGCTCGACGCCAAGCCGGTCGGCGGCACGCGCGTAGCCCCAGACGACCCCGTCGTGCCGGGCGACTCCCGCGGGCGGGTGGTGCAATGCGCCGACGATGGGGAAGGGCTTCCCCTCCCGCAGGTCGATTTGGGGGACGAGCCGTTTGACATCACGCGGCTCGATCAGGCGGCTGTCCACGCCCATCAGCCGGTTGTATTCGACCCGCTGCCGGAGCCAGAACAAGGTGGAATCCGTGTGGGCGATGTCGAGCCGCCCGATCTGGCTGAAGAGAACATTCAGGTTGAGCTCAGTCGCAAGCTGCTCGTAGAGCTTCAGGCTTGCGTTCATGAACGCGATGCCCTCGGGCGTGAGGTAGTTGGAGCGAATGATGGCCGTGTTGCGACCGCTGGCTCCCGCGCCGAGGTAGCTCTTGTCGAGAACGGCGACACGCTTCACGCCGAGCTTGGCGAGATGGTATGCGGTAGAGAGGCCGTGTACGCCCCCGCCGATGACGACCACGTCGTAGTGCGGCGCAAGGTCGGCCTGCCGCCAGAACTGCTCTTTCTTGAATACTTGGAGTACCACTAGGATTCACCGCAGAGAGCGCGAAGGGCTTCCAACCCAAACGGCGTCAGGTCGTGTCGCTCACCGGCGTCGATGAGCGATTCCCACATGTGGTCTCCATAGTCGCGCCCGAAGTACAAGTCGTACGCCAGGAGTCCGCCGATGTCTTTGCGGATGATAGTGCCGTGTATCTCCGCGACCATGCCCTGTGCACAGGATAGGTTCGGTAAGTATGAGGGCGCGAGGTCGAGCTCGGTTACCCCTGCGAGAAGTTGCGGGGCGTTTGGCCCGACGATGCGGACGGAAGCCAGCACGGAAGTCACGTTGACCGGATGGGCGCAGCCGTCGAGCTTCAGGGATGCCAGAACATCTTCAAGATTAGCCGGATTCGTCACGACCAGACAGTCGTCGTCGGCCAGGCCCGCCACGACCGTGCCACCGGCATCCTCCGGTGTTACGAACACGGAGCCAACGGACGTACCTTGATAGCCATGGATGGCCTCTAGGAGGGCCTGTTCGACCGACTCGCCCTGCAGGCGAATCTTGCCGATGGGGCTGATGTCCGTAATCCCAACGTCCTGCCGGACACGGGCCGCCTCGTCTCCGGGGTAGGAGTATCGCGCCGGGAGCGTCCAGCCATCGTGCTCGACCATCTTGGCCCCGAGTTCGAGGTGCCGGTAGTGCATGGCGCTTATGGCGGGTGGGGGGTTGATTTGCGTCATCACTCGCGCAGCCTCTTGCCCTCTGGGTCGTAGAAGGGTCGCAGCGTCACCGTTGCGTCATGTGGGCTGCCCTCCGTCCATATCCGAATGACCTCGCCCTCGTTGGCCTGCTGTGCGGGGACGCGCGCATAGCCGAATCCCATGCCCATCGTGGGGCTGAGCCGCGAGCTGGTGATCCGACCGACGGGCCTGTTCTCGGAGTCGACCACCGAATCGCCGTCATGAGGAATCACGCCGTCGCTCATGACGAAACCCACTAGTTTGTCACGGTCTCCGCGGTCTTTAGCTAGGCGGAGCCCGCCCGCGCCCACGAAGTCGCCCTTGTCGAACTTGACCACCCAGTCCGCGCCCACGTCGAAGGGCGTTGTGAGAAGGTCGGTGTCTTGACTGGGGATGATGTGCATCTTTTCGAGGCGGAGGATGCGCTGCGCCTCGACCCCGAACGGTCGGATCCCGTACTCGATTCCGGCAGCAAGTAGCGCATCCCACATGTGTTCGCCGTGCTCCGCCGGACAGTGCACCTCCCAACCAGATTCTCCGACGAAGCCGATTTTCAGCAGGATGGCGGGCACACCGGCCACGTCTCCACGCTTTACCCGCATGTAGCGGAAATTCGCGGGAGAGAGGTCGATGTCGGTCAGCTTCGAGAGGGTCGCGCGAGCGTCCGGCCCCGCGATGTTGATGACGGAGTACCCTGCCGTGACGTTCGTGACGTGGGCGCACATCTCGCGATCGGCCATCCACCACTGGAACCACTGCTCGACCGTCTCGACGTTGGCCGTGGATGTCGTTACGTAGTAGTGGTCTTCGGCGAGTCGCGCGACGGTGCCGTCGTCCATGATCGTGCCGTTGTCGCCCGTGAGTACTCCGTATCGGACGCGCCCCGGTCGCAGATCGGAGAAGCGGTGGGTGTACACGAAATCGAGAAGCTCGGCGGCGTCCTTCCCCTGTATGTCGAGCTTGCCGAGCGTGCCCACGTCGATGATGCCGACACGTTGCCGGACGGCTTTTGCTTCTTCCTGTGGGTCGTCGTAGCTGTGCGGACGGTGCCAGCCGCCCGACTCAGCCATGCGGGCGTTCGCCTGAAGGTGTCGCTGGTGGATCGGCGTTCGCTTGAACGCCATGTGCATCGGCCCGGCCAGTTCGCCAAGTGTGAGCGGCTGGACAGGCGGTCGGGAGGTCGTCGAGCCGACCTCCGTGATCGGCGTGTCGGTCTCTTGGGACAGAATCTCGGTGAACCGCTTGTGGCACATCTTCCCTTGGCAAGGGCCCATCGTAACCGTGCTGTACCGCTTGAGCATCTGAATGTCCCTGAACCCCTCGTCCACGCCCTGTACCACGTCCTTGGCCAGCACGTCCTCGCAGTAGCAGACGAACTGGCGCGGTCCCGCCGCAAGGTCCACCGGGGCCGGTGTGATGAGCACCTGGCGGCGGTATGCGGATATCGCCTCCCTGAGCGAGTGTTTCAACGCCGTCAGCTTCGTATTGCTCTTGGAAGGTCCGATGGCCAGAGATGCCTCGAGGCCCGCCAGTCGCCCCTGCATGGCGGATACGTTGGTATCGTGGAACGCGGTCACATCCCCCGCCGCGTGGACGGACTCCGGCAGCTGCACGGGTATGTCCGCGTCCACGTCGAAGTCGCGCATGAAGGTAGCCCCGGCTTGGTGGAGCAGGACGGACGACGGCTGGAAGCCGCCGCTCATGGCGATGGTGTCGCAGTCGAACTGGCGCTCGTGGCCGGTCATACCGTCCGGCCCCATCTCGGTGACGACCCCGCCGATGACCGTTCGCGTTCCCTCGGCCCGGACCATGGCATGGTTGGCGAGAATCAGCACTCCCCTTGACCGGAGGGTTGTCGCGGCGTCGAGGTCGCGACGGAACTCGGGGCGGGTGTCGGCTACGGCGACTATTCGCATGTCCGCATCGAGCATGTCGAGGGCCGCATAGTATGCTTCATCATTGGTCGTGACAACGAGCGCCGTGTTGCCGGGTCTAACTCCATAGAGGTTGATGAGGCGGCGGACTCCCGTGCTGAGCATGACGCCGGAAAGATCGTTGCGCTCGAACGTGAGGGGCGCCTCCTGCGCCCCGGTCGCGACGATCACTTGGCGGCCGCGCAGGTGGACGATGCCATGCGGCGTGCGGACGCCGAGCAGGTTGCCCTCGTAGTGGCCGAAGACCGTGGCGTCGGAGAGAACGTCGATGCGGTCATGCTCTGCTGCACGAGCGGCGAGCATGTGAGCCGCTTCGGGCGCGGACATTTCTCCGTCATCGACGATGTTCACGAGCTGGTGTCGGGAGCCGTAGCGGAGCTTGCCGCCGAGAGTCGGCTGATCGTCCACGAGCGTGACACGAGCGCCGTTGCGGGCCGCTTCCAGCGCCGCCGACATCCCCGCGACGCCTCCTCCCACGACGGCAACGTCCGCGTGTGCATAAGAGAGATGGCCGGGAGGGCGCTCCTCGGCATCGAGATTTACGCTTCCCAGTCCCGCGAGCCTTCGGATGAGCGAAGCCGAGAAGTTCCACAGCGCTCTTGGTCTGTAAAGGCCCTTGTAGTAGAAGCCGACGGGCAGAGCCCAGCGAAACCGGTCGATGACGGAGAACAGGTCTCGTTCGAGGCCGGGCCAGGCGTTCTGTCCCTTGACCTTCATCCCCTGTTCGACGCGTTGGACGCATACGCGCACGTTCGGGACTCCATCGACGGTCATCAGGCAGTTCGGACAGCTGCCGGAGACGCACAGCATCCCTCGAACGCGGTGGTACTTGAAGCTGCGGGAGAAGATGCGGACGCCGGAGGCGTACAGGGCGGAGCCGACCGTGTCGCCCTCGTAGGCGTGAACGGGCTTGCCGTTGAACTCGAACTCCACGCTCTTGGAGCGGTCGATCAGCTCGATGGGTGAGGGGTCTAGGCGTGACGAACGACGGTCGGTAGTCATTGCTGCCTGGGCCGTTTCTGCGGCCACTCGGTGCGGATGACCTCGTTGGTCACGGTGTCGCGGAGGGCCACGAACCACTTCCGGCACCCGAACGAGTGGTACCACCACTCCGTGGTCTCGCCCGCGAGGTTCTTGGTGAAGTAGAAGTACCGCGTCAGGTCCTCGTCGGAGTCGTTCATCGACCTGCGCTGCGAGAGCGGCGATATCTCCCCGCCGTGCCGGAACTCGTGCACGTCGCGTTCACCGCAGTTTGGGCATGGAAGCAGGAATGACATTATTGCCCTTTCACGGTCACCAATGATATTCCGTCTATGGATGGAATGTCATGCCCCAGCCGGATACCGAGTAGCAGCCAATCTTCAAGTACCTCTTGCAACTCGGTGCGGCATTGCTCCAAGCTCTCCGCGTTCGCCCAAACGCCCTGGAGTCCCGGAATCTCGCCATAGTATGAGATGTCGTCGGGGGAAAAGACATGGACGGCATTTCTCATCCCTGCGCTTATGTACTCGCTAAACATGGCAGTGTGTGGGCAACTCGGAGAGTTAGGCCGTAGCGTACATCAACGAGCTAGGAGACAAGAAGAGGAAATGGAAAGGCAATCTTTGAGAAAGGACAGCCCGTTCGAGTGAGTACTGACAGGCCTGCCGCCCCGACCGGAGTCACTGAATCGTCTTGATGTACTCGACCAGTGCGTTTATCTCATCGTCGGATAGGAAATCGAACACCGTCATGGCGTTGTCGAAGCCCGCCACGATCTTCGCCGCCGGGTTGCGAATAGACTCGGCAATGTAGGCTTCGTCGACGACGAATGAGGAGCCGTCGGTCATCGATTCGGAGCTTCCGAAGAGGCCCTTCCACGTGGGGCCAACATTCTTGGTGCCGTCGATGGAGTGACAGGCCCCGCAGGCGTTTTGTTCAACTACCTGCCTACCCGCCTCAACCAAGTCAAGGTTCGGGTCATCCCAATTGATTTCTTCGGCGCCGCCCGGTGTTGGAGTGGGTACGATGAGCTTTTCCACTTCTTCCTGCAGCTTGGCGTTCGCGGCCATCGGGATGGGGGGAGAGTGGCCTAAGGGGCTGAATTCGGACGTTTCGGGGGCGGTGCAGGCTGCGAGCATCGTCACGACGGCGACGATGGGCATCACGAGTCGAGGTATGTGCATAGTTGGAGAGGCTATCCGCGGCGTGTGTTCATGAATCTCGGACGTATCGTAGCAGTTTTGTCAAGGGAGGGTCAACGAGAAACGATTGGTTGAAGAAATCACAGGATCGTGTGATTACAGACACCGTGATGACCCCATAAACTAAAGATAAGCAGCCAGGGAAGGGACGGTAGTACACACGACGCAGGACGAGACGACTATACCGAATTGCAATGGAGGGGCTGGATAGCTATCAGGATAGGAGCCGCCAACAAGCCGGACGCGAGAGCGTTCGGGGCCGCTGACAAGGAGGTGTCGTGATGAGAAGCTCATTCAAGCAAGTTGTACTCGTACTTTCTGCACTGGGAATCGTCTTTGGGGTCCTCATAGGCTGCAGTTCTCCGAAAACGGACACGTCCGAATCCGCAGAGCCGGTAGCCGCCGCCGCGAAAGACACGACGACGGCTCAGGATCCCTATGCCGACACGGAGCCGGCCGGGAAGGTCGAGTCGCTGCTGTCCAGCGAGACGCTGGCACGGTACCGTGAGCTGCCGGAGGAGTACAGGGTGGCGCTGGAGGCTTACGCGAGGTTCGGAGTCTCGGACAACCTCATACCCACTGTGGTGGCGGAGAAGATTGCGCAGTGGGAGGACAGCCCGGAGCCGATCCAGGACCTGCTCGATGCCGAACGGTACGCCGAGTTCCAAGAGTATACGGCCACACACCCGAAGCTCGGAGACACGGGCAAAATTCACAGACACGCCTTTTACTTCCTGGGCTACTACCCGTACGTCCTCCTAAATGAAGACACGGCAGACGGTCGAAAGCAGGCGTTTGCCGATCTAATGGACGCGAATACCCATAAGTTCGAATTGGGGAAGAAGCCAAGTGTGCCCGAACAGCGGCTTGAAGGCCTGATCGTTCCCTCGGCATTGACGGCCCTCGACGCGCTTGGTCCTCAACTGCGTGATGCCATTGCCGTGCCACAACCCAACTTTAGCATTCAGATCGATGCCCTCGCCGTTGATATCGTGACCACCGAAGTCATGCTGCTGAAGTCCGAGCCGGGGTTGGAAGTGCCCACCATCACGGACTATCTGTCAGCAGACGCACAGGGGCAGTTCAATGACATGCCGGCAGATATGCGCGAGGATGCGGAGCGAAGGTATGCGCGCGGCGTGCTGTTTCGGATGATCGGCTTGGCGACGAGCGCAGAGCACCCGACGACCACGCTGCCTAGCGAGGAGGTACTCACGGAGGTTGCTCAGTACGAGTTTGAGTTCGCGCAGATGCGAGCCAAGCAGTAGGAGAACAAGGGTGCATGGGGCGTTGCCCGTATCCTGGAAGAGTCCGGGGTGCGGGCAACGAACACCATCTGAAGCTGTTGCGGCGTCCTTCGCTTGCATGGTACCTTGAAATCGGATGAAATCACCTATCGACCGTGCTGGCGAACACTCCCAAGCGATACACCTCCCATGCTGACCGATAGCCAGGAACCGCCCGCAGAGCAACCGAGTACGCAGACCGACGATGATGCCGGCAGCGGCGGACCGACCTCGTTGTATCGGGACAAGATACTCATCGGAACGGTGATCGGCGCCTTCGCGCTCGATCAGGTGTCAAAGCGCGTCATCACCTCGCTCATGGACAAGAACGAGTCATGGCCTAGCGAAGGGTTCTTTCGCATCACCTATGGGACGAACTCCGGCACCGCTTTCGGGCTGTTTCAGGACCACACGACTGTGCTGATCCTCGTGTCGCTTGTCGCCATCGGATTCCTGTTCTACTTCTACCGTGCCCACGCGATGCCGAGCCTGCTGCTTCGGTTCGCCATCGGCCTTCAACTGGGAGGCGCGTTCGGCAACTTGATAGACCGTGTACTGAACGGCGAGGTCGTCGACTTCATCGACGTTGGCCCATGGCCGATCTTCAACCTCGCGGACTCGTCGATCGTGGTAGGCATCTTCATTCTCATGGCGACCTTCCTGCTGACCAAGGAATCGAAGGACGAGCGCCCCGTCGCTCCGGCGTCAACCGAAAGCGATGCTCAGCATCCACAGGCCTCGATTCCGGCCTCGACGAAGGATGAATGACCGCGTCGAGCATCCGGTCGAGAACGGCGGCGAGCGTCTCGACGTCTTTCTCGCGCGACAGTCCCACGACCTTTCCCGCTCCCGAATTCGCAGGCTAATTGATGACGGGCATGTGACCGTAGACGACCGTCCAGTCAAGGCCTCGACGCGACTTGTAGCCGGTCAGACCCTTACGCTCGAGCTACCTCCGCCGTCACCGGCCGATATGCAGCCGTGGCAGGTCCCGCTCTCCGTCGTATTCGAGGACGAACACCTCATCGTCATCGACAAGCCCGCCGCGATGACCGTCCATCCCGCGCCTGGAAATGAAGATCGAACCCTCGCGAACGCCGTCCTCGCGCATGCTCCCGATATCGAAGTCATCGGCGGCGAGCGCCGTTCGGGAATCGTGCACCGGCTCGACAAGGATACGTCGGGCCTGATCGTGATCGCCAAGAACGAGCGGGCGCACGCGCACCTGTCCGACCAGTTCAAGAGGAGGGAAGTGGGCAAGGTCTACCTGGCGCTCGTCGTCGGCCACCCCAGTCCACCGGAGGCCGACATTGACGCCCCCATCGGCAGGCGCCCGCACGACCGGCAGCGAATGGCCGTCGTCTCCACGGGGCGTCCCGCGATCACTCGATACCGGGTGTTGACCTCATACAAGCGCGCATCCCTCGTTGAGGTGCGCCCACGCACCGGCCGCACACATCAGATCCGCGTTCATCTGTCGTCGGTCGGACATCCGGTGGTGGGCGATGCGGTATATGGTCGTCCGGTATCCGGACTCTCACGCCAGTTCCTTCACGCTCACCGCTTGGCGTTCTTGCACCCGGCGAGTCAGGAGGTCGTCCGGTTTACGGCGGAACTGTCCGACGACCTTCGGTCGTATGTCGACGGGCTGTTGCCGCTAAAGCGAGGTTCGTAGACCGCGCCAGGTCCCTCAAATGGCCGAATGAGAAAGCTCTACCGCCGTGCGGCGACTGCATTGCAGAAACTAAGCGCTTCTCTTTGTCCACTCGCCCTTGGCCGCCGCAAGGCCGAATATCGCGGTCGCCACGAGGGCCATCACCGGGCCCGTCGGCATGTTGGCATGGAAAGACAGGTACATACCGACCACCGCCGATAGGATGCCGATCAGCGCGCCGATGACCATGACCCCGACGAAGCGCCTCGCGAGGAGGAACCCCGTCGCCGCCGGCGTGATGAGCATTGCCATGACCAGGACGATTCCGGCGGCCTGGATGCCTATGACGATAACGAGTGCGAGGAGGGCGAGAAGGATGTATTCCACGAAGCGAACCTTGATTCCGACAACTTCCGCCCCCACCGGGTCGAAGGTGGTGTACACGAGGTGGCGGTGGAAGACGTACAGCCCGGCTATCACCAGCAGGGCCAGCCCCAACGATAGGTATACTTCCCCGGTGCTGACTCCCAGTACCTCCCCTATGAGTAGGTCCTCGATATTGGGTGCCTGGGTGTCGCGGAGACGGAGGAAAGTGTCGATGTAGAGGGGGCTCGAAAGCATCACGAGGCCGAGTGCGAACATCCCCGCGAAGACGATCCCGATCGACGTGTCTTCGCTGCTGCCCGTGCGCCGGCTGATGAAGCCCATAAGCAATGCTATTGCGACCCCGGTCGGCACGGCGGCGATAAGAGCGCTGCCCGTTGCCAGCAACCCGACCCCCATTCCCGGCAGGACGGAGTGGGCAAGGGCGTCCCCCATGAAGGCACGACCGCGCGCGACCACATAGGCCCCTATCACGGGACACATGATCCCGACGAGCACAGACACGATCAACGCCCGCTGCATGAAGTCGTACCGTAACGGCTCGACGAACAGCTCAGCGATGTCGTTCATCAGTGGACGTGTCCATCGTGCTCGTCCTGGTCGTGCGGGTCGACGTGGTGATGGGCGAACTCGAGGCCGTGCGAGCCGTACAGCTCCTCCAGCACCTCGGGGGTGAACGCTTCTTCCGGCGGGCCGTAGGCGCACATGTGGTGGTTAATGCAGAGTATGCGATCGAACCGCTCGGCGATGTTGGTGAGATCGTGAGTGGAGATTATGACGATCTTGCCCTCGTCGCGGAGGGACTGGAGGACCGCGATGATGTCCTCTTGGGCGGCGACGTCGACGCCGCTAAAGGCCTCGTCCATCAGGATGATGCTGGCCTCCTGGGCGAGAGCGCGGGCTATGAAGACCCTTTGGCGCTGACCGCCGGACAACCGGTCCACAAGGGCAGTGCGCTCATCCCAAAGGTTAACCCTCTCCAGGCAGTCCCGGACCATCTCCTTGTCGTGTTTGCTGGGGCGCTGGAACCAACCGATGTTGCCTCCTCGCCCCATCATCACCACGTCCTGGATGGTAGCGGGAAAGCGCCAGTTGATGCTGTCACGCTGTGGCACGTAGGCCAGGGCCCCGTTTCTCTCGGTACCTCGCACGGTCAACGACCCGTTCGCGACGGGCAGCAGTCCGGCGATGGCTTCGAATAGCGTGCTTTTGCCCGCGCCGTTGGGGCCCAGTATGCCCATTAAGGTGCCGGGCCCCACATCGAAGGTGATTCCCGTCAAGGCGACGTGCCCGCCCCGCTCAACGCTCATGTCCTCGACGGTTATGCCCGGTGCTGAAGTAGTGATGACAACCCTCAGTTTCATAAGCATCCGGGTGTGGAGACTCTCCACACCCGGGGCGCCCGGATACTACCACATTTTCGATGGTCGAACGGCGTCTATTTGAGGCCCTCGACTATGCGCCCGACGTTCGTGCGAACCATCTCGATGTACGTCGAGGCCTCGCTTCCCTCGGGACCGAGAGAGCCGGAGTAGAGGCGGACGAGTTCCGCGCCCGATTCCTTCGCCACGGCGGTGGCCAAACGCTCGCTGACCGTTGTCTCGCCGAACACCACCGGGACGCCGCTCTCCTTAACTTCCTCCACCAAGTCCGCGAGATCTCCAGCCGACGGCTCAACGTCCGTGGTTACCGACAGGACGACTCCCACGATCTCGAACCCGTACCGGTTGGCAAAGTACCCGTAGCTGTCGTGGGAAGTCACGAGAAGCCTGTTTTCCTCCGGCACCGTACTGACCTGCTGTTCCGTCCAGGTGTGCAGCTCGTCCAGCTTGGCGTTGTAGGCGTCGGCATTGGCTCGGAATGCGTCTCCTCGGTCAGGGTTCAGCGCCGAAAGACGCGCTGCGATGTCGTTGACAACGAGCTTCACGCGCACGGGGTCGAACCAGTAGTGGGGATCCTCGAGGCCGTGGCCGTGACCCTCATGCTCGTCATCGCCTTCTTCGGTAAGACCTTCGATGGCCTCTATCGCGTCCTCGGCCTTCATCTGGCCTGCTTCTGCCTTGCCGATGATTTCCTTGACCATTGCGGGCAATTCTTCTTCGCCCTCATGGCCTTCTTCCTCTTCCTCCTCACCATCGTGGTTTTCGTCCTTCTTCTCTTCCTCCTCTTCTTCACCCTCGTGGTGCTCCTCCCCTTCAGCCGCTTCTAGAACCTCCTTTATCTCCTCGAGGCCCTCCATCGCATCGATCTCGCCCTCTTCCACCTCGTGCACGACGTGGCTGATCTCTTCCAGAATCTCAACCTCGTCGGCATGGCCTTCGGCGAACTCAATCGGATCGACGATTTCGCCCGTCTCAACGATGGACTCAGGGTCCGCCGCGGCGTTCTCCAGGAGGTCGTGGAGCCAACCAGCCTCCATGCCCAGCCCGATGCTCAGCACGATGTCGGCGTCGGAAATTCTGGCCACGTCCCTGGCTCCTGGCTGGAATGTGTGCGGGTCGCCGCCAACCGGCAGCAGGCTGAACGCGTCCACATGGTCGCCGCCCACGTTCTGCACCCAGTCGGCAACGATGTTGGATGTCGTCACTACTTCGATCTGTGTCGGCTCAGGGTCGGAATCGGTCGAGCATGCCGCAAACGAGAGCAAAGCCACGACTACGGAAATGACCCATCCGCTGAGCGAGTTCCGTGTCAAGGCTCTAATGGTATGTAGTCTCAAATGCAATCCGTCCTCCATTCTGAATGTCAATGCAAGGTAGAACTACGTTGTTGAGAGGTATCGACTCCAAGCGGATACCGAATGGTCCCGAACTTCGGACACTCTACCACATAATGAGATACTATATCAAGACGTGTTCTGAGATATTCGTCTTTTTGAACGGAATTCACGGAGAATGCTACGCGCTTACGCCGGAAAGACAGCGGTCGCAGGTGACGTAGAACTCCATGCGGTGCCCGACGATCTCGCCGGGGATGTCGCCTCCAATGGCCCGGAGCAGCCGTTCCACCGTTGCCGCTCGGAACTCACCGACATTGCCGCACTTGATACAGACGGTATGGTGGTGATGCTCGATGCGGGAGAGGCTGTACTTTGGAGCGCCGTCCATCATGGCCAGCTTGCAAATGACGCCAGCCTTCAGCAGCAGCTTGATTGTCCGGTACACGGTAGCTCGACCGACGGTAGGGAGTTCTTCGCTGATCTCCTCTGCGGAGAACCCCTCTTCTTTCCGCTCGAGGAGATCGATGATCGCCCTTCGCGGGGCAGTAGTGCGATATCCCTGATCCTCAAGGACCGCCATCAGGTCGGGACGGGAATTGAGGGAGACGTTCATACGATTGAAGATTGCTACCTTTCCGGGAGATTCACGTTATATTCACGAACCGGGCTTCTATAGTCGTACGGTAACAAACACTCCACAACCTGTCAATGGCACGAATGACTGCTCGAATGTGATCTCGATAGCCCCTCTTTCATGTTGAGTTTGGGTGCGCGACGTGAAAAGAGAGGTTGATATGTAGAACCTACTTCGCATCCCCTTCTCCCTGCGCTTCAACGTGTGTGTCTTAGGTCTAAGCACACCTGTATCGAGGGCAGAACGGGCGTTGACGACGCTTCCTGTCTGACCGACAATCGAGTCTGACCGAATGCTATAGCCCGACGAAGCCGCCCCACTCCCAGGGATGGAGGCCCTGGTTGCCGCAGAGCGGACAGCCAACACTGCCGCTCCTGACCATGTATGCGACCATGAAGACGAGGCCGCCAATTGCGAGCTTGTTGGTCGTGAACCTTGTCAGAAGTGAATATATTTTCTTCACAATCTCCTCCTGAGCAGGATTTTACCTGATTCCATCGTATTTGAGGACGCTCGACTGTGTCAAGGATGTCTTCAATGCGACCTGCACAAATCTTCCCTTTCTTGCGAAGGTGCAGGACAATATCCAATGATGACGGCCAAGTCCACAACATTGGGGATGCTCTCGCCGCTCGTTCCGGTCGCCGCTTTGGGCGACTTGGCGGTCTTCGGTATCTTCGTAATTGCCGGCAGGGCGGAGCACGGGATCATCCAGGAGGCCGCGTTCTGGCGAACCGCATTGCCGTTCGCCGCCGTCTGGTTCTTGCTGTCACCATGGCTTGGGGCATTTCGCGCGTCGACCCTGACGAGTGCGCGGGCGTCGGCCTGGCGAGTCCCGCTCATCTGGCTCGTGTGCGGCGTCATCGCCGTCGTGCTGCGCGTGTGGCTCACCGACCGCACCTTTCAGTTGACCTTCGCTTTAGTCGCCATCGGCGTTCAGGCCGTCATGCTCCTCGGCTGGCGTGTCGTGCTCTCGCTGATAAGCCGAAGGGCTTTCGGCTCACCGTAAATCATCCCTGGAGGACGGGCCATGCCCGATATCCGAACCCGCTTCGCTCCGAGTCCCACCGGCGACCCGCACGTGGGCAACATTCGCACGGCTCTGTTCACGTGGCTCTTTGCCCGCAGGCACGGCGGCAGATTCATCCTGCGCATCGAGGACACCGACCAGGCCCGCGAGGTGGAAGGCTCGGTCGAGGCAATCATGGAGGGCCTGAGATGGCTCGGTCTCGACTGGGACGAAGGTCCTGAGGTGGGCGGCGAGTACGGCCCCTACTTCCAATCGGAACGACTTGAACACTATCAAGGTGCGGCCGACCGGCTCATCGAGTCGGGGCACGCCTACCGATTCGAGGACGAACGCGGTTCGGCGGTGAAATTCGCCATGCCCAAGGACGGCACGACATCGGTCTCGGACGTGATCCGAGGCCGCGTGGAGTTCGACAACTCGCTCATCGACGATTTCGTCATCCTGAAGTCGGACGGATTCCCGACCTACCACCTCGCCAGCGTAGTCGACGATCATCTCATGCGTATTTCTCATGTCATCCGAGGAGAGGGCTGGCTCTCCAGCGCGCCCCGCCACGTATGTTTGTACGACGCGTTCGGCTGGGAAGCCCCGGAGTTCGCCCACCTGCCGGACATCCTTGCAAGCGGTGGGGGCAAGCTCAGCAAACGGCACGGGGCGGTATCGGTTAACGAGTACCTCCAAATGGGCTACCTCCCGCACGCGATGGTCAACTTTCTCGCGCTTCTCGGCTGGTCCTACGACGACAAGACGGAGCTTTTCGCCAACGACGAACTGATCGAGTCCTTCTCGCTGGACCGCGTCTCCAAGTCCGGAGCGATCTTCAACCTCGACAAGCTCGACTGGATGAACGGGCACTACATCCGAGAGTCGGACGATGCGGAGCTCGCCGACGCGCTCTTGGACTACTGGCGCAGATATCCGGCCGCCGAGCTGCCCCCTGAACCCGACCGTGAGACCCTGGTGCGTATCGTGCCCCTGATCAAGGAGAGGCTCAAGACGCTGGCCGACGCGGCGGAGCGCATACCGTTCTTCTTCAACGACGACTTCGACTACGAGCCGAGCGAATTGATCCAGCGGAGAATGGATGAAGCCGGTACGCTGCGGGCGTTGAATGCGGCAGTGGAAGTCATCGGAACCACCGAGCCGTTTGACGCGGCAACCCTTGAGGCCAGGCTGCGGGGCCTTGCCGACGACCTCGACATCAAGGTCGGTCAGCTGCTGGGGACGCTGCGAGTTGCCACGAGCGGGCTGAAGGTATCTCCGCCGCTATTCGAGTCGCTGGAAATCCTGGGTCGGGACCGGGTCGTGCGAGACCTGAATCGGGCCATCGGGAAGCTGGAGACGACGCCCGACTAAGATTGCATGGTGTCGTGCTTGATGGACACCACAATCCTTTCATTACCTTGACACGTCAACGGTTCTGGGCGATTCTATCCGAGGCGAGCGGACGCGGAAATCAAGTGAGGAGACCGTCTCAATGTCCTTAAGCGAGCAGCTAACCGACGATCTCAAGCAGGCGATGCGTTCGCGCGACACGCTCCGGCGCGACGTTCTCCGGTACCTCCTGTCCGCCATTCGCAACCTCGAGATTGAGAAACAGGAGCCTGCGGACGACGAGGCCATCACCGGCCTGCTTTGGCGTCAGGCGCGCCAACGGCGTGACAGCATCGAGGCATATTCCAAGGGTGGGCGTGACGACCTCGTTAAGAAGGAAGAGGACGAGCTCGCCATCATCATGGAATACCTGCCCGCCGAGCTCACCGACGAGGAGATCTCGGAAATCGCGGCCAAGGCCGTCGATGAGGTGGGCGCGACGAGCCCGCGCGAAATGGGCAAGGTCATGGGACGAATCATCCCACAGGTCGAGGGTCGGGCCGACCTCAAGAAGGTCAGCCAAACGGTCGTCGCGCTGCTCAGGGAACGGTCGTGAATTCTTCGTATACCCACGTTCCACACCAGCGTCACTTGGCAGTCTGGCATTGACGACCGCGAACGACATGCGCTTCGGAGTGGTAGTCTTCCCCGGCACGTGGAGCGACACGGACACCTACCACGTGCTGTCGGAGGTGTTCCAGCGGCAGGTCGAGTACGTCTGGCACAAAGAGACCGACCTGTCACGATTCGACTGCGTCATCCTGCCGGGCGGCTTTTCGTATGGCGATTATCTAAGGTGCGGCGCGATCGCGCGCTTTTCGCCCGTCATGAGCGCCGTCACGGACTTCGCCGAGGGAGGCGGGATCGTGGCAGGCATTTGCAATGGGTTTCAGATTCTGTGCGAGGCAGGCCTGCTCCCCGGCGCCCTGATGCGAAACGACGTTCTCCAGTTCCGCTGTATGTGGGTGAACCTTCGGTCAGAGACCTCCCTAACTCCATTCAGCGGCGGTTATCCGGCCGGGCAGGTGCTGCGAGTCCCCATCTCGCACGGCGAGGGCAGGTACTTCGCCGACCCCGATAACCTTCGTGAGCTGGAGGAAGAGGGCAGGGTGGTCTTCCGGTACTCGACCGACGATGGACACGCGACCCCGGACTCCAACCCAAACGGCTCGATCAACAACATCGCGGGTATCGTGAACGCCAAGGGCAACGTTCTCGGCATGATGCCCCATCCCGAGCGGTGCTGCGAACAGGTCGTGGGAGGCGCCGACGGGGCGCTCATCTTCAACTCGATCATCGACCACCTGGCCTCGTGAGCCGCTTAGCGTCGAGACCGACTGGGGAATCTGACAATCCCTGCTATAGGATAGCGACGTGATAGGCATCCTGTTCGCTCTGTGCGCCGCGGTGGGTTTCGGGGCCACGGCCTTCTTCGCCCGGCTGAGCGTTCAGCACATGAGGCCGACGTCCGGCGTCATCGTGTCTCTTGTCGTTGGCGTGATTTGCACGTCGGTCTTCGTAGTGGTGATGGACGGAGGCGAGGCGCTCGCGCTCAAGTGGGCCCAGTTGGCGCTCCTGTTCCTTGCCGGATTCGCCAGCTTCGTCGGAGGACGGCTGCTAAACTTCGTCGCCGTCTCCAAGATTGGCGTCGCGCGGTCGAGTCCGGTTGTGGGAGCTTCACCGCTCTTCGCCGTTGCCCTCGCCATACTCCTGCTGGGCGAAACACCGAATCTGACGGTCGCCGTGGGCACGATCTCCATAATCATCGGCGTCGTGGTCGTGCTGAGCAAATGAAGGACCTTAATGAGGACGGAGATGGCCGCAGGACAATTCAGGGCTACTTGGCCTCTGTCGGCTCCGCTGCAGGGTACGGCTTTGGCACCTACTTCGCTTACCTCGTAATCCGCGACGGAGTGCCGCCAATGACGGCCACCTTCTTTTCGCTCGTGTTCGGTCTGCTGCTCATGGCGGTCCTCTTCCCGCGTCCCGCGCTCGTCGACATGAAGCTGGCCTCTCTTCGCGGGTGGGTGGTAGTATCAATGTCCGGTCTGGCGTCGGCATTTGGCGTCACGTCGTTCTACCTGTCGCTCGACCGGGTATCGGTAGTGATTGCGTCCCCCGTAGCCGGGGCCAATCCCCTCGTGGCGATCTTGATGACCCACATCTTCTTACAGCGGCTCGAACGGGTCTCCAGGAGGACGGTTATCGGCGCCGTTCTCGTCGTGGCCGGCGTGGTCCTCGTCACTATCGGCACGGCCTAACACGGACGAAACGGAGCGAACTCACATGCCCCCAGCCAAAGAGACACTCGAAGCCCTCGCCGTCTCGGAAGGGGAGTACGAGGCCATCGTCGAGCGTCTGGGACGCGAACCCAACGAGCTGGAACTCGGGCTCTTCGGGTCGCTGTGGAGCGAGCACTGCGCGTACAAGCACTCCAAGCCCCTTCTCCGAATGCTGCCCAATACCAGCCCGAGCATGTTGGTCGCTCCGGGAGAGGAGAACGCGGGAGCGGTGGACATCGGCAACGGCCTCGCCGTCGTCATGAAGATCGAGTCGCACAATCACCCTTCCGCGATCGAGCCCTACGAGGGCGCCGCGACGGGGGTCGGCGGCATCGTTAGGGACATCTTCGCCATGGGCGCTCGTCCCATCGCGCTGCTGAACTCCCTCCGGTTCGGACAGCCCGACACCGCGCGGAACCGCTATCTCTTCGGCGGAGTCGTCTCGGGCATCTCGGAGTACGGCAACTGCATCGGCATTCCCAACGTCGGCGGCGAGGTCGTCTTCTCCGACTCCTACTCCGACAACCCGCTCGTGAATGCCATGTGCGTCGGCATCGTTCCTGCAGACAAGCTCCTCAGCGCGACGACCGGGGCACCGGGCAACCTCCTCATGCTGGTCGGGGCCGACACCGGACGTGACGGCATTCACGGCGCGTCCGGCCTCGCGTCGCGGAGCTTCGAGGACGACCGCGAGCTACGCCCCGCCGTTCAGGTCGGCAACCCGTTTCTTGAAAAGGTGCTGATTGAGGCGTGTCTGGAGCTTGCCGATTCCGGACGTCTCGTCGGCCTGCAGGACCTGGGAGCCGCCGGGCTGTCCACGTCGTCGATAGAGACGGCCGACAAGGGCGGCACGGGCATCCGCATCGACGTATCAAAGGTCGCCAGGCGCGAATCGGGCATGACGCCCTACGAGGTCATGCTCTCGGAGAGCCAGGAGCGGATGCTGGTCGTGGTAGCCCCGGATGACGCGGGCGAGGTCACCAAGATACTCGACAAGTGGGACCTTCATGCAACCGTAATCGGCGAGTCCACCGGGGACGGCCAAGTGAGCATCCTGGATGACGGTCGTGAGCACGGACGCCTGCCTGTCGGTCTGCTGACCGACGCGCCTCTGTACAGGCTCACGGGCGTGAAGCCCCAGTGGCTCACGGATGCACAGGACTTCGACCTCAACCGGGTCCCCGTGCCCAAGTTGCCTCCAGCCGTGATCCTCCTGAGTTTGCTCTCTTCCCCGAACATCGCCTCCAAGCTGTCCGTCTACCGGCAGTACGACCACCAGGTGCAGACCAACACGGTAATAGCGCCGGGCGGAGACGCCGCCGTCCTGCGCGTCAAGGGCACGGACGCCGGCATCGCCCTCGCGACCGACGGGAACGGGCGTAAGTGCTACCTCGACCCGTACATGGGCGGGATGATAGCCGTCGCGGAGGCGTGCCGCAACGTCTCCACCGTCGGCGCGACGCCCATTGCACTGACCGACTGCCTCAACTTCGGCAACCCGGAAAAGCCGGAGGTCTACTACCAGCTAGAGGAATGCATTAAGGGCATGGCAGCCGCAAGCTCTGCCTTCGCCGCGCCCGTCATCAGCGGCAACGTGAGCCTCTACAACGAGTCGCGCGGACGCGACATCTACCCGACTCCCATAATAGGCGCGCTCGGCCTGCTCGACGACGTCTCGACCCACGCGACCATGGCCTTCAAAAACGAGGGCGATATCGTCGTCCTCCTCGGCTCCGACGAGGTGCGCGGAGACGCCTCCTCCCTCGCCGGAAGCGAGTACCTCGAACTCGTACACGACAAGGTGGTCGGCCGACCAACCATCGACCTGGACCTCGAAGCCGCCGTCCAGCGAGTCTGCCGAAAGGCCGTCACGGCTGGCATTGTCCACTTCGCCCACGACTGCTCCGACGGAGGCCTCGCCGTCGCCCTCGCCGAGAGCAGCATCGCCGGAAACATTGGGTTCACCGCCTCTTTCGTCCTGTCAGGCCGATGGGACGCCGCCCTCTTCGGCGAGACCGAGTCACGCATCGTCGTCTCCCTGCCCGAAGACCGGCTCACGCAACTCCAACGTCTCTGCTCCGACGTGGGAGTGCCCTCCGTCGTGCTCGGAAGGGTAGGGGGAAGCACGCTCTCATTGGGGAGTAGCATCGATCTTGATCTGGACGACCTTGAAGACGCATGGAGCGGTGGGCTGGAAAGGGCCGTCGGTGGGGCCGACGCGTCGCTGGGGTCACGGTTGTAGGGGTGTTGTGGAGGGTAGGGTGCTATGTCATGACAGCCTAAACAAATCGATATGAGCTACCCTTAATTCACCAAACAAGCCCTTCGTAAGCGTCACTAGGTAGAGGACGCAATGGGAAATGTAGAACTATATTCTTCTCTTTGGGGAGTTGATTAGCTTTTGCCTGATTACAAGGTTCGCACAGTGGCTGAAGGTTGAACCTATCTGCCGTGCCGTCCTCGGACTTGGGGATGATATGGTCGATTGTGATTTTATCGCGTATAAGGGGCTTGCCGCATCCAAAACAGGTTGTTCCATATGCTTCCAATACAGCTTTCCTTACTCCCTTACTAACAGCCTTACTCGTATTGGGGTGGTGATGACCAATATACACGCTGAATGGTATTTCTATGCAGTAGCAGGCGCTACCCTCATCTTCCCAATAGGGTAGCGGTCGGTTACATTCGTAGCAGAACGGGCCTTGAATTGTCGGGTCAATCCCTGCTTTGATTTCTTCCTCCAGGTCAGATATAACGTCAGGGTGGAATCCAAGTAACATGAGATCGATGCCCCAATTGTCGGCGCTTATATCAGGGACATCTTTGAAAATCCAAGGCATCCCGTCCTTACAGTCGATGCATATGGGTTGCATGACTTCAATCGTCAGGTTGACCTTATGTCCACCGAACTGTTGTCGATACTCAGCGACTACATTCAGACCTTCTCTGAGATGATATTTAAGGGTTATCTCATAGAAAATCCTTTCAAGTTCTCGCTCACTCATTCTACTCAAATTGAACGCTCTCCCTTCAGTTTGTGACAGTGTCGAAGAACCCTACCATTGAACGACGAGAGACATCAAGAAAACCTGCCCGCCTGTGTAAGTCTACTCGTAATTGATTAGCGGTTTCATGGCCCGTAGAGGGGTTGCGGTGAATGCAGGGCGCTGGTTTAGACTTAGGCTATGTGCAAGTCCCAAGGCATGCCCCCCTCTGAACGCGATGAGATTATCGCGTTGGTGACGCGGCTTCAAGAGCAGAACGCGCGGTTGACGGCAGCCAACGAAGAGTTGCATAAGGAACTCGCCGAGGCCAAGCGAGCGGGAAAGCGTCAGGCGGCTCCGTTCTCCAAGGGCAGGGGAACCAGCAAGCCCAAGCGTCCTGGCCGCAAGCCTGGTATGGGACTGTTCAGCTACCGCAAGCCGCCGTCTGCCGATGAGGTGACCGAGCCGGTTGAAGACGTGCCGGTGTCGGGGGACACATGCCCGGGATGTGGAGGCAGACTCGAGGATGCAGGTGTGAATATAGCCTATGTAACCGACCTGCCACGTGTTCTGCGTCCGCAGGTGAGAGCGTATCGTGTGCAGGTATGCCGGTGCCGGTCGTGCGGCAAGGCTGTGCGAGGGCGGCATCCCGACATAGCGCCGGACCAGTACGGGGCCAGCGCCCACCGAGTGGGGAAGCGGCTGATGGCGGCGGCCCACGTGCTCCACTATGGGGTGGGCGTTCCGGTACGGAAGGTTCCTGCCGTTCTCAGAGCGCTGACCGGGGTGAGAGTGAGTCAGGGAGCGATCAGCCGGGACGCGCTGCGTCGTGCTGCTGGTGCGGTGGGTGATGCCTACAGCAGGCTGCGGACATCGGTACGGGCGAGTCCCCTCGTCCACACCGACGACACGGGCTGGCGAGTGGGAGGCGAGCGAGCGTTTCTGATGGCGTTCGAGACGGAAGAGGCGACGGTCTATCAGGTCCGTGCTCGTCACCGGAACGAAGAGGTGCGGGAGATGGTCCCCTCGGACTACGCAGGAGTGATGGTGACGGACAGGGGCCGCAGCTACGATGCTCAGGCACTGTCCGGGGTCAGACAGCAGAAATGCCTGGCGCACGTGTTGCGCTCGATCAGCGAGGTGGTCAAGACCAAGACAGGGAGAGGACGCAGCTTCGGCAAGAGTCTGAGTGCGCTTTTGCGAGAAGCCATGGACCTGTGGAGGGCATATCACCGAGGAGAGGCTGAGGACTTCGAAGTGCAGGCCGAACGGTTGAAGCAACAGCTGAGCTACCATCTCCGCGACCGACCGATGACGGATGCGGACAGCTACAGGTTGCAGAACGAACTTGGCTGGCACGACGATCGTGGCAACCTGCTGCGATTTCTGGACGATCCGAACATTGAGCCGACCAACAACCGTGCTGAGCGAGCGCTACGCCCGGCAGTGATCGCGCGGAAGGTATCGCACTGCTCGAAGAGCGTGGAGGGGGCCGATGCGTTCTCAGCGTTCACCAGCGTAATCAGGACGTTGGAACGCAATGGAGGCGACCAGTCTGTCGTGGATCGGCTCTGCGCTCTCTTCAGCGGCGCTCCGCTTCACTCCCCATCACGCCGAACCTCCCCCGCCATCCGCTAATCAATTACGTCTACTCTGTGAGTCAAATAGCTCAAATAAAAAGGATTGTGTAGCTGGCACACAGGTAACACAGACTCGCATATACTACTTGCATACCCTCAAGTGCCTGACCTAAACGGGTCAGGCGTCTCTGCAGGAGTAGGTACAGGTGTAGGCGGCACATACTCTGCGTGCCATGGAGACGAAGTGGAGAGGTCATACCACAGGTCAAGAGTGTAAGACTCTCCTTCAATCACTATGCTTTCCGTGGTGCGCATCTTCAAGGTCGGAGCATCGCGCGAGTCTATCTCCCAGCAGACGTTACCCTCAATTACTCCTCCGGTTAAGACTTCCGTGCTGGGGAGTTCATCAGGAATGGTCAAAGAGTAATCTCCGCATCCAGCCTCGTAGACTACTTTAGTTGAATCACCCGCCGCCTCTAAATCCCAGTCGTAGAGAGTATCTGAGCCGGTGCCGATGTACTTTGCCTTGACTGTAGCCATGAAATACTGCGTCCCTTGTGCTGGAGGGACAGGCGTGGGCCATTCTTCTGGATTTGTTGCTCGTGTTACCGACAAGATCAATTCGGTCGCATTTGGTACTGTACTAACGACCTGGATGTCCCAGCCGTTTCTCCACTCGGACGGGGGTAACCAGTGGTCTCGCCGATATTCAGCTCCGGTCGGTATAGGGGCTTCAAGACTCCCAAAACGTGGGTATTCGGGAATGACAGCGCGGATAATCTGGATAGTCTGAGGCTCTCCTCCGCTCTGACGTTGTACCAGCCATGTAGCGGTGCTCCCCGCAGGACCTTCAGGCAGACTATTGAGCAGTTCTTGTTCGGAGTCGAATCCGCCCAAGCTATGGCCATCGATTTCAAGCAGGACATCACCAGGCTTGATTCCTGCGAGATCAAAGGGGCCACCCTTCACAACGCCAAGAATCTCTGCGCCATTTTGGTGCAGTTGATACCAGAAGCCAAATTTACCGGGAGGAACCGGTGTTGGCGTTGGCGTGTTGGTAGGTGTTGGCGTAGAAGTGTGAGTTGCCGTAGGAATCGGTGTAAACGTTGCTGTGGGAATCGGTGTTGGCGTAGCCGTCGATGTGGGTGATGTCGTTGGCGTGACTGTAGGTTCCGGCGTAGCCGTAGGAGTAGGAGAGGGCGAGAAGGTCGGCGTGGCTGTCGGAGTAGGTTCGGGCGAAGGTGTGTTTGTTGGCAACGGGGTTTGCGGTAGCCGTAGGTTCAAGCGTTGGGGTATTCGTTGGTAAGGGTGTGTTTGTCGGTAGGGGCGTGTACGTCGGAAATGGAGTATACGTTGGCAAAGGTGCACTGGTGGGCAACGGAGTATATGTTGGTAGAGGCGTGTACGTCGGCGGTGGGGTAGGGGAATTTGTAGGGACCGCGACCTCTTTGGTAATGGGCGTTGCCGTCGGATCAGGTTCCGGCTCACCGCACGCGGTAAACACTATCAACACTACAACGAATGAGAAAAGGACACGGGCCATGAAGGTTGCCCCCTTGCGGCTGGAATACTCACTGTCACATAGAGCACCCTACCTACACACATTGTTGTGAAGCACGAGCCACTCGGGGGCATGCAACGTCGTATTCCATGCCACACGACAAACAGATCCTGTCCGGCAGTGACTCGTGCATAGCTCTACGTGACGCCATCAAGAGTACCAACGGGGCTGCAAGTCGTCAACAATCGGTAGCCGTATTGGTAGGAACCGCCGTCGGTGTGTCGAGCGCGCGGGTTATCGGAATGGGCGTGGCGGTCGGCGATGGAGTGTCGTCCCCGCACGAGATCAGCAACACGATGCCGACGGCGCCTGCAAACAGGATTGCCCCAAACGTATTGAGGTTAAAACGCGAGCGGTTCATGCTATGTCTGCTTTTCAATGTGGTCAGCAACAGTCTCGAAAGAAGCCGGTACAGGACGGCGCAATCGTAGTTACCCCTCGCTGACCTGTCAAACCATGTCGGTGCTCCACGATACGGACCTGTTTCAATTCAGTGGAAAACCGCAATGTGGTGTAGATCGGAACCGCTGGCGCCTGCGAACTCTAGCTCCCGGAGTACGGGGGCACATTCCCACTTGAGTGACGGGGACGTTCCTGCGGAAGGTACAGGAATTAGGTACAAACACACACTGTTTTGATTGATTTTGTAACTGAGATGCTGTACTATACGCACCGCCAATTCGGGCTGAACCGCTTGTTCCTGCGTCGGAGCGCCAGCGGATACTTTCAATACAGGGGGGACCGGTAATGATAACCATCATACGTAGTTTAGCGGTCGTCCTCTTCGCTGCGGCCTTGGTGTCCATGGTCGCGTGCGGAGATGACGATGGTGACGACACCTCAGAGGGGTCCAGGCTCCAGACAGTGAAGGACCGGGGCAAGCTCATCTGCGCCAGTCGCATCGATGTGGCAGGATATGGCTTTCTGAAAGATGGCAACAACGTCGGCTTTGACATCGACCTGTGCCGAGCGGTCGCAGCCGCCGTGCTGGGCGATTCGAACGCCATCGAGATTCGCGTGATTACCGCGGCAGAGCGCGGGCCGACCATCCAGTCCGGCGAGGTCGACATGCTCGTCCGAACGGTTACCTGGACGTCGTCCCGTGACTCCCAGTGGGGCAACTACGCTCAGACGATGTTCTACGACGGCCAGGGCTTCATAGTCCGGAAGGACCTGGGGATCGAGAGTGCACTGGAACTCAAAGACGCGAGTGTCTGCGTGACACAGGGAACGACGACGGAATTAAACCTTCAGGACTTCTCGAACCAGAACAACTTGAACATTTCCGCCCTGACCTTCGAGGGAACGCCTGCGGTCGTTGCCGCTTATGAAGCAGGGCAGTGCAACGCTTTCACCAATGACCGCTCTCAGTTGGCTGCGTTGAGTACCGGCTTCGCCAACAGGGACGATCACGTTATCTTGCCGGAGACGATCTCCGAAGAGCCGCTTGGCCCTGTGGTCCCGCACGGCGACGACCAGTGGTTCGACATCGTCAAGACAACGATGGGCATTCTCATTTACGCCGAGGCGTACGGAGTCGGCCAGGCCGACGTACCGAGCTCCAAGACCGGCGACACCAAGGTAGACCGCCTCTTCGGCCTTGAGGGTTCATTCGGCCAGGAGAGCCTCGGGATCTCCGATACGGCGGCCCAGACCGTGATTCGAGCTGTCGGCAACTACGGTGAGATCTACGATCGGAACCTCGGACCGAGCGGCGTCAATCTGCCAAGAGAAAACGGACGGAATGCCCTGTGGGCCGACGCGCCATGTGACAGCTGCCCGAAGGGCGGACAGATCTACGCCGCGCCGCTGCGGTAGTTTCCTCCAAGGGTGAGTTCCTACGGCTCGCCCCGCTAACGACGTAGGAATAAGAGAGGCCTGCCGGTGCACTCGCACCGGCAGGCCTCTCATTATGTTTCGCGACCCGTTCGAACCTGCTACCGATTATCCCCTAGCCGGGGGACAGCTAAGCGGCTTACTCGCCTACAATCGGACGAACAGGAACGCCCTTGTTCCGCAAGAATTTCTTGGCCTCGCCGATGGAGTAGGTCCCAAAGTGAAATATGCTGGCAGCGAGTACGGCGTCGGCCTTCCCGTCGACTATGCCGTGGTAGAGGTGTTCTAAGGTCCCTACGCCGCCGCTGGCAATGACGGGAATCGACACGTTTTCAGAGCACTCTCGGGTGTATTCGAGGTCGTAGCCTGTCTGCTGCCCGTCGGCGTTCATGCTGGTGATGAGCAGCTCTCCGGCGCCCAGAGCCGCGACGTGCTTGGCCCACTTGAGCGCGTCGATACTCGCCGGTCTGCGTCCGCCATGCGTATAGACTTCCCATTGCGAGTCCTCGTCCAGTCCCAGTGTAGTTTCACCATTGATTGGCGCACGAGCCGGGACTTCGCATTCGATGGCCTTGTAGTCTATGGCGACGACGATACACTGACTCCCGAAGAAGTCGGAGGCCTCCTTCACGAGGCCCGGATTGTGGACGGCCGCCGTATTGAGGGATACTTTGTCGGCCCCGGCTTCAAGCATCTTGCGCACGTCCCCGACGGAGCGCATCCCTCCACCAACCGTCAGAGGGATGAAGACCTGCTCAGACACCTGCTTGACGACGTCGACCATGATGTCTCGCTCCTCGGCGCTGGCGGTGATGTCGAGAAAGACAAGCTCGTCGGCCCCCTCGCGATCGTAGAGTGCGGCAAGCTCGGCAGGATCGCCGGCGTCACGGATATCGAGGAACGATACGCCCTTGACGACGCGACCCCGGTCGATGTCCAGACATGGGATGATGCGCTTGGTAAGCATGAGCATCCACCTGTGTCAATCGTAGCCCCGGATATGGACTGTAGGCTACCTTTTCGCCACGAGCAAGTAGTATCGACCGATATCGTGGCGTCCGTAGGGGCGAAACTCATGGTCTGACAGCATCAAATTCGCGTCAGTCTCGTCGAGACGTTCCTCCAAGGGATGCCCTTCGACGTCTTCCCTCTTGTGGATTTCCACTACCGCAAGCCAACCGTTGCGTTTGAGGATTCGCCGCGCCTCCGTGAGGATGAACGCAGGATCGTCGGCGTGGTGCAATACGACAGAGAGCATGACTCCATCGACGCTCTCGTTCTCGATGGGGAGTCGTTTTCCTTCACCAACGACCGAGGCCTCCACGTTCGAGAGATGGGCCGTATGCACCGCCTCGCGTAGTGTGGTGATCTTGTCTTTATCGATATCGACGGCTACGACTCTTCCGTCGTGAAGAAACTTTGCCATCGGGATGGCGACGCGCCCCTCCCCCGCGCCGATGTCCGCCACCTCGTGGTACGGCATGATCGGGATGTGGCTAATGACCTTTTGAGGCTCGAGTTTGGATGAGTACATGGTCCGAGAAAGAGCGCTGCGCTAGGCCCTGCTCTTTTGCTCCTCTATCGCTTCTCTCATGTCGATGACGCCAGTGTACGCCGCCGTGCCAACGATTGCCCCTTCGACCCCCATCTTCGCAAGTCGGCGGATGTGGTCTATTCGAGAGACGCCGCCCGCGACCAGCATCTTGAGTCGTGTCGCACCGAGAAGCTCGTCGACCTGTTGGAAGTTAGGCTCGGTCCGTGTGCCGTCGCGGCTGATGTCGGTGTAGATGATCCGGCTGACACCAGTTTCTTCCATCCGAGCGACAAGGTCGTGAACAGGCGTACCGCTTTCCTCGGTCCATCCGCGAATGGCGACGAACCCGTTTCGGGCGTCGACCCCCGCCACGACGCGCTCGGATCCAATCCGGTCGCAGAGGTCTTGAACGAACTCTTCTCCTTCAAGGGCGGCCGTTCCTACGATGACACGACCCACTCCAACGTCCATCGCTCGCTGGGCGGCCTGAACCGTACGGATAGCGCCGCCGAGCTGGACCGGCACGTTGGAGATCGCGGCAATCCGCTCCACAAAATCGATGTTCACCTGCTCTCCGGTCTTCGCCCCATCGAGGTCGACGACATGAAGCCTTGTCGCGCCGATATCGAGCCACCTCCGAGCCGCATCGACGGGCGAGTCGTTGAAGACGGTCTCCCTGTCATAGTCGCCCTGAAACAGGCGAACGGCCTTCCCTCCTCGAATGTCGATGGCCGGTATTACTTCCATGAATTTCTTTCCGGCCTGAGAACCGTCGTCAATTCGACGCTCCACCCTTCCCCACGAATTCGACGAAATTCCGGTAGAGCCTCAGGCCGATGGCGCCGCTCTTTTCCGGGTGGAACTGGAAGGCAATCCAATTGTCCTTTGCGGCCACGCTGCAGAACTCGACACCGTAGGCGGTCGTGCCTACGACCACCGATTCGTCGTCGGGATCGGCAAAGTAGCTGTGAACGAAGTAGAAGTGCGTTCCGTCCGGCACGCCGCTCAGCACGGGGTGTTCAGTGTGAAACCGCACCTCATTCCAACCCATGTGCGGGACCTTGAGACCTTCGGGCAGGCGCTTGACCCGACCGAGTATAACGCCAAGTCCCGGCTCGACACCCTCGTCAGAGGCCTCCAAGAGCAACTGCAGACCGAGGCAGACTCCCATGAAGGGCTTTCCCGACTCGATACACTCCTCAATCGGGTCGATGAGCGCTCGATCACGAAGGGCGCACATAGAAGGGTCGCTTGCTCCCTGACCGGGAAAGACGACACCGTGAGCCGCCTCGATGGTCTTCGGGTCACTTGTGACAACGGCGGTTGCCCCAAAGCGTTCGAGGGCTTTCTGTACGCTGCGAAGGTTGCCTGCTTGGTAATCGACGATGGCGATGGTTGGACTGATCATATCGGCGCTTCCATCGTAGCATACTCGGAGAACGCGGAGTGTTCCGGCCATTCGAGCGTGGTTCGACCGGGAAGCCTTCCACGGGAGCTACGCATCCGGCTCTATTCCCACCTAATACCGTTCCCATGTGAATATGATAGTCGGATTGAGAGGTGGGTATCCCCTCTCCCGTGGTGGGAGATGGCTAGAGCCTGCCCCGTACTTGATACGGGGGTGAGGGTGCTCTGAGCAAGCTGCCAAAATCATATGGAATCGGTACTAGGAGCAGCCTAACGTGCTATGTACTTCATCCAGTATGGATAGCAGCACGACTCCGACCGACGGGACACAACACGCATTCAGCTACCGCGCGAATACCATGGAATCTTCTATGACTTCCCGAAGGTAGTCCGCGGCCATGGAAATGCAGGTCTGGTCGTCGTACCGGTTGCGGGGTATGTCGCCGCCCTCGAACACGATGGAGACCGCGCCGTTGAAGTCGACGTCTCGGAGGATGCGGAGGAAGCGCGGGTAGTCGAGCCACTCCTCGAATCCGTTGTCGATCTTGTAGATCTTGGCGCGGACGCCGGTGGCATAGGGAGCAACTCGCTTGTGATATGCCTCGTATATGTCGAGCTCGGTGTTGTACCAGCCACGTGGCGACCCGCCGCGAGCGCCCTCCCACTGTCCGGAGTCGAGGATGTAGGTGAAATTCTTGCGACCGACCTCACGCAGGATTCGGAGCACCTGGTTGGCGTTCATAGCGAAGCTGCCGTGGTTATGGTTTTGGAGCGAGACGACGACACCCCGTTCGGCGCAGTAGTCGGCCAGCTCCTGGAAGTCCTCGATCATGGGAGCCCAGAACCTCTCCTGTTCCTCGACGGTGTCCGGCCAGGTGTGGCGAGCGAAGACGTGGAGCACCTGCGCCCCGATGTAAGCGGCCGAGTCGGCATCGGCTTTTGCGCGCGCCAGGCGCTGTGACCGTAGCTCCGCGGGGCCTACAAGACTCACTCCCGATGCGAAGTACCCGATGGGCAGTCCCGCCCGCAGACACATGAGTCTCGTCTTTCTCAGGAACTCAGGGGTCTGCAACTCGGTCATCATCAGGATGTCGATCATGTCGAGACCGATGTCGCGCGCAAAGTCGACCAGCCCCGGATAGGCGTCTTCACTCTGACCTCGTGCCATGTAAGAGAGCTTTATCAACGAAGATTACCTTTCTTTGTACCAGTGCCGACCAAGAAGTAGACCCCTAGTGATACAGGTACGACATGGACATCACGTCCCGCAGATGGTCTGCCGCAAGCTTGATGCATTCCTGGGCGTCAACGCGGTTGCGGGGCGGTTGGCCGCCCTCGAGTACGATAGACACCGTGCCGTTGAATTCGTTCTGTCGGAGAATCTTAAATATGCGGGGGTAGTCGAGCCACTCCTCCCAGCCGTTGTCGATCTTGTAGATCTTCGCCCGAACCAGAGTCGTATGCGGGGCCACGCGCTCCATGTAGTCGCGGTAGATGTCCACGTTCAGGTCACGCCAGCCACGCGGCGATCCGCCGACGGCGCCCTGCCACTGGCCGGTGTCCATGATGTAGGTGAAATTGGGTCTTTCAACGTCCTGAAGAATCCGCAGAACCTGGTCGGCGTTCATGGCGAAGCTGCTATGGTTGTGGTTCTGAAGGCCGATCACTACACCCTTCTCTGCCGCGTAGTCGGATATCTCGCGAAAGTCCTCTATCATCGGGCCCCAGAACCGCTCCTGCTCCTCGACCGTGTCGGGCCACTTGAACCTTGCGAAGACTCGCAGCATTTGCGCCCCTATGAGGGCGGCGGTGTCCACATCACGACGGCCAATGTCGAGCCTCATGGAACGCTCTTCCAGTGGTCCGACGAACTTGCCGCCACCCAGATAACCGATGAGCAGGCCGGCATCCACGCACATACTCTTGATCCGCATGATGAACGCCGAATCGCGCGGCATCCCGCTGAGGTGAAAGTCGATCACGTCCAGCCCGATGTCACCGGCAAACTCAAGATGCTGCTCGAAGGCGGCAGCGTCCGTGGCTCGCGCCATCCAGCTCAGTTTCATCATGGTGCGTCCCTCTCCGCCTCATTTGGCACTGGCTCTGCGAATACTCAACGGAGTCTACCACAGCTTGTGTGCGGCGAGGAACGCAGGTAGGGCAATGGAAATCGCAGAACATTGTTTCTGATTAGGGGTTGACAGTACGCTTGTTCTGTTCTATTCTGTTCTAAAGAGCAATCCTCTAGCCAAGGAGGAGGGTGGCATGAATTCCCAAGATAACGCCACGGGCACACAGATGATTATGCCGGGGATGCACGATCGCAGCTCTCTCCAGACCGTTGTGGGCGGCGGGCGCCTTCTGCCCGGCGTGGAGGTAACCTACCACGGGCATATCAAGGGTGGTCCGAAATTCGGCGCAACGGGCGTTGTACAAGAGGTACGCGGCAGACGAGTTGTTGTGGATCTAAATGGATGGGGAATCTGGCACATCCCCTACTATTTCCTGTCGACGACTCTCATGGCCGCGTGAATAAAGAAGGAGAACAAAATGATTAACTCACTGAAGAAGCTGTTCCAGGGTACGGGTACCTACTCTGCCGGTAGATACGGGGCAACAAGCGGCTACGAGGGAGGGATAACCAAGCATCTCGATATGGCGAGGGCCCTCGCCGAAGGCGACGTGCGAGTGAAGGTCGTCGGCGTGGGAGGAGCGGGTGGTAACGCGGTCGCCCGAATGGCGAGCGTAGGTATGCGGGGAATAGAGTACCTCGCCGTCAATACGGACGTACAGGCGCTGAGGCGCGTTAAGGGCGTGCCCACCTATGCCATAGGCCCCATGACGACAGGCGGCATGGGATCGGGTGGGAATCCCGACCTGGGCCGTAAGGCCGTCCGCGAGAACCAGGAACACATCGGAGAACTGCTGGAAGGATCGGACATGGTGTTCGTCACGGCAGGGATGGGAGGCGGCACGGGTACCGGCGCGGCTCCGGTCGTCGCCGAAATAGCCCGTCGGAACGGCGCGCTTACGGTCGGTGTGGTCACCCGTCCGTTCTGCTTCGAGGGACAAGGACGCATGGCCGTTGCCGACAAGGGTCTCAAGCAGCTCGGGCAGAAGGTGGACACGCTGATAACCGTGGAGAATGACCGGCTGCTCTCGTCACTGGACGGAGAGATGTCGCTGGAACGCGGCTTTCGTGTCGCCGACGAGGTGCTGCGACAGGGCGTGGAGGGAATATCCGAGATCATCACCGTTCCGGGCACGATCAACGTCGACTTTGCGGACGTGAAATCGGTGATGATGAACCGGGGCATCTCGTTCATGGCGCTGGGTGAGGGCAAGGGCAGGACAGCCTCAACGGACGCCGTGAAGGCCGCTCTCGCCAATCCTCTGTTCACCGCGCCGATTGAGGGAGCGCAGGGCATCCTCTTCAACGTGCGAGGTGGACGCGACCTGTCCATCGGTCAGGTGCATGAGATCGCCGGCATGATCGAGGGCGCGAGCAAGTCGCAGGCCCAGGTCGTGTTCGGGGTTGTCCAGGACCCGCGTTGGAATAAGAGAGTCCGCGTGACCCTGGTGGCTACCGGTATTCCGTCGCGTGAGGCCGATGCAAAAGAGGAGGCCAACGGAGCCGTCGCGGACATTGACATCCCTGGGGCTCAGAACGGGACGCGGGAGCCGTTCGACACTCGACGTTCTCATGGGGCGAACGGCCACCAGACCCCGGCGTTTCCGAATATGCGAAAGGTGGCGTGAGCGCGACCGGTCGTCTCAATCGGAGTCGGAGCGGTTGCGCTCGATCTTGAGGAACTCTTCGAGGTCTCTGATGACCTCGTCGGGGGAGGGAACGTCGTCCGGAAGGGGCTTTGGAGTCTGAGAAGCGTCGAAGGCCTCCTCAAGTTGCCGTACGTACTCGACGAGCTCCTCGTTGTTCGCGATGGACTCGGTGGCCTTCTGCTCGAAGCGGTCGCCGGCCCGTCGCAGGTCTTCCAAAGTCAAATCAATGTCGAGGAGTCGTCGTACTTTGTCCAAGAGCGTGTAGCTCAGCTTTGGGTTTGGCATGGATGGCAGGTAGTGGGGGCCGTGTCCCCACAGACTGACGTGGTCGAGTCCGCGCTGCCTGCAGAAGTCGGCGAGGACGGTGTGAATCGCCGTCGGCCCCTGGTACGGGGAGTCGAATGCACCGATAGCCAGAACTCTCTTGCCGAGCTTCTCATGTGAGCTTACAACCGACGAGACGGGAAAGGGCCTCGTGTGCGGGACCGTGTTGAACAGGGAGCCGAGCGTGATCATGAGCTCGACCCCGTACCGGTCGGCGACGGCGATGACGGTATCGCAGTAGGTCTTCCACTTGAGGTTAGGCTCGACGCCGGATAACAGGAGCAGGCCGGGCGAGTCGTCATCGGGGACGTAGGCATGAAAGTCGTTGGAAGGCCAGGAGATATACCGTTCCCCCTTGTCGTCCAACAGGGTGCGCGGTCTTGTGGAAGTGAAGTCGTAGAAGTCCTCGGACGAAATCTCGGCGACCTTTTGCGTACCGAGCGTGCGGTTGAGATAGCGCAGGGCCCGCGTCGTCGCTTCCGCGGCGTCAGCCCATCCGGCGAACGCGACGATCATATAGGGAAGTCTTCGCTCAGGAATATCGTGGATCGTCAGACCGTCCATTGCTGTTCCTTCACCCTGATCCTCTCGTACGAGCATATCACCAGTGCTGTAGGTAGCTCAACCGACGGGCCGGGAGTAGAATATCTCCTCGCAGCGCCGTCGCCGCTTGGGGGACCTCAAATGCATGAACCCGTTGTATTCGACCGAGTCGCGTTCGCGTGGGTGGCGGCGAACGGGACGAAGAGTTGGTCGTTCATCGAAATCACGGACGCTAGCGGCGAAACCGTCACCATCGAGTGCCAGGGTTTAAGGACGGTGGACGGTAGGGACCGGGTGATATCGGAGTTCGTCGAGAGGCTGCGAGGCGTCCGTATTCCCACCGACGGGGATATCGAACGGCTGCTGGGTCTGACTAGGGAAGAAGGCAAGGCTAACTCGCGTGTGGTGAGCGCCCTCGCGACGGCGGTGGTCGAGCTCCAATGCCGGTACTCAGGGCTCAGTATGACGGAGGCGCTGGGTGGGAAACTGCAGGAGCGTCAACTGCTGTACGCAAACCTCAACAGGTATCTGCGCGACGTGAAGAAGAGCCGTACGCCAACGGACTTCGGCGAGGCCGCGGAGGGAGCCGCCCTGGAGGGATTCACCTTTTTGAAGACCGATCCTTTCGACGAGGTGAGGCCGACGCATACCGTCGATGAGATCTTCGAGGTCGCGTCGGTCAGCCTGGAACGTCTCGCGGCGATGCGATCGGCGGCAGGAGACGACGTGGCCCTGCAAGTTGACTGCCATGGAGCGTTCAACGTCGAGACGGCCGTTGCGATCGCGCCGGAGTTGGAGCGGCTGGGAGTCACGTGGTTCGAAGACCCCGTGCGACACACGGACGGAGTCGAGGGGCTTCGTAGAGTGGCGGAGCAGGTGGGCATTCCCCTGGCGGCGGGGGGCGACGATTACGGCGAGGAGAGATTCGCGGAGCTTGTCGAAGCGGGCGTGAAGTACACGATGCAGGACATCATGCGGTGCGGAGGGGTCGGAGTTGCGGCACGCGCCGGGCAGGCAGCTGCCATACATGACGCGCAGACATCGTGCCACAGCCCGTTCGGCCCGCTGTCGAATTTGGCGAGCGCGCACGTTCACGCCGCTACGCCCATTCCTCACGCGCTGGAGCACGCCCTCTGGGAGAACGACTGGAGGGCGGAACTAGTCAATCCGCCGGAGATCGTGGAGGACGGGCATCTCGTCTTCCCCGGCGGGGTTGGTACCGGCGCGACGATCAACTGGAAGACCCTCGAAAAGGTCGGCGGGGTTCGCTGGACGCCATAGCTATTTCACGGCGAGCATCTCGTATGCGAGGGCCAGCATGATCTTGGTGCTGGTGACGAGGGTACGGATGCTAACGGACTCATCGGTGCCGTGAACGTTGTTCTCCAGCGGGTTGTCCTCGGGGTGAGTGCCGTCGAACCCGTAGGTCACCACGCCGAGGGGCCGTGTGAAGCGGGAGTCCGTGAACCCCACGCAAAGGCCGGGGATCCACTCAATTGAGCGTCCACCTAGGACGTACTCCGTCACGTTCTGGATGTGACGCATGAATTCGGTGTCGGGGGATGAGGCGTTCGGGACGGCCATGTAGTCAATGTCGAAGCTGACGCCCGGAATGCCGTCGAACAGCCGGGTGAGTTCGGCGCGAACGTACTCGTCGTCCTGGTGCGGAAGGGTCCGTACGTCGCAGGTGATGTTTATCGTCTCGGGAACGCTATTCGACTTGATACCGCCGCCGATGATGGTGGGGGTGAGCGTCATGCGCGATGCGGCTCGAAGGGTCGATGCCATGCGGGGGTCGCGAGCCTCGAATCCGTCGATGATGGAATCGATGTTCTCCGGCGATGGCACGTCTTCGATGGCGAACTTCGACAGGTGGCGGAAAATGACGGCGGAGGTGTCGCGTTCCGGTTCGTAGTTCTCGATCCTGCCGAGCACCTGGGCCACACGGTACAGCGCGTTGGTGCCCATCCAGGGAACGGAGGCGTGGGCGCTCTCTCCCTTGACCTCGATCTCGATCTGGAGGCGTCCCTTCTCGCCGAGATTCACGATGTAGGCCAGGTTGCCCGCGGCATCCGCGGGCTGTCCTCCCCCCTCATTGACGGCGTAGGGCGCGGTGATCTTCTTGGGGTGGTTGTCGGCGAGCCAGCCGACGCCGTAGCGACCGCCGTGCTCCTCGTCGGCGGAGAACGAGAGAAGCAGGTCTTCCTTCAGTTCCACCGAGTTGCGGAGGAGGATGCGACTCGCCATGAGCTGGGCGGTGAGCAAGGCCTTGCAGTCGGAGGACCCACGACCGTATATCCGGCCGTCGGCAAGGGTGGCGCTGAAGGGAGGGTACGTCCACTTGGTCTCGTCCTCCACCGGTACGACGTCGAGATGCGCCATGAACATCAGCCCCGGTGTGCCGGATCGCCCCTTCAGGCTGGCGATGATGTTCCCCCTGCCCGGGGCCGACTCCAGTGTCTCGCTGTCCAGTCCTTCCGCAGACAGCCAGTCGCGTATGTAGTCGCATACGGCGGTCTCGTTGCCGGTGGGCATGAAGCCGGTGTTGACGGACGGGATTCGGACAAGGTCTTGCTCCAGCCTGACGATATCGTCGCTCGCGGCGTCGACCTGAGCAAGCAGTTCATCGAGAGTGGGCATTCTTCGAGCCTCCAGTTACGGGTGCGATTTACTATACAAGGTACGGCGCGCGCGGCGCCATATACAGCGATGGGACCCTCCGGGGCTGTTTCACTCGTCGGATAAACGTGCATCGTGGTATAACACCATCCGAGGATAACGAGGCCTGACAAGTGAGTGCCGGGGAGCTACGGCTCAGTGAGAAGTGAAGAGATGTGGCGCTTGCGATCGGTCTAGGTAGTGTTGACATTTCCCGTCATTCCCGCGAAGGCGGGAATCCAGATCGGGTAGCGTATCTACTCTCAAAAGGGAAGAGATTCCCGCCTTCGCGGGAATGACGACTTTAGCCAGGATAGCAGGAAGAATTTCAAGAATGTCACCACTGCCTAGCAATGACTGCTCGGTCCGATTTAGATCCACTTGGCGTAGATAGATGCGGCGCCCGCTTGCCGCCTATCATCGAAGCTGCGTAGAATCGCGGCAGGTCCTTCCGCAGCCCGAAAGAGGAGGCCTCATGAACGCATTCAGAGACGCAAATGAACAGTTGGTCGAAGCGGCTGAAGAAGGAGACCTCGATACAGTCCAACGCCTAGTCGAGGACGGCGCCGATGTCGCCCATGACCACTACCCGCCGATTATGCGGGCTTGTTCTAATGGACATTTGGACATCGTGGACTATCTGCTCACACAGGGTTTCGACATCAACTACGACCAGTTCGGCGAAGGAACTATGTTGAATTTGGCCGCATTCCATGATGAGGTCGATAAGATCGTCTTCTTGATTGATCGTGGGGCGGACATCAACCATGGAATGCCTCGTGGTGGAGAGGGACCTCTGCACAACGCGGCAGATCAAGATCGACTGACGGCGGCTAAGCTGTTGATCGAGCGGGGAGCAGACGTGGATAAACGCGCGGGCAACGGACCTTCCGACTTAGCCTTCGGTGAATTCGCAGGCGAAACTCCGCTCCACGTCGCTGCCGCCAATAGCGGCGCCGAGTTGATCCAAGCCCTACTTGATGCCGGGGCCAACAAGACAGTGAGGAACACGCACGGCAAGACTCCACTGGATTACGCCACGGATCGAGAACGCCCCGCAGCGGTCGCCCAACTGCTTAAGGTGTAGCCGTCCGGCAGTGACACCGCCATGTTCTTCGCCGGCGGTAACTCCGAGCCTATGCCGCTTCCACCGCATATGGGCAGCGGATCATGAGTTCCGTTGGAACGGCGAAGCGGGCCAGGAAATCGGAATGACTTTCGAGGGTGTGAACGCAGCCTAACCCATTGCCACGAGCTGTTTGGGTGTGACGAACCACTCGATGGAGGCGCACTGGCCGAAACGAAGCGTAGCCACGTTGAGCTTGCAAAGGCCTCCGGGTTTGAGATTGAAGGCCACATGGTAGACGCCTGAAGACATGGTTGAAATGAGCTCACTCAGGGTCGGCTCGTGGCCCACGAGCAATACGCCGTCGAGCGAAGCGTAAGCCTGGATGGCGCTCATTACTTCCCTTACGCCTCCGGACGCGAGAGCGCTGGAAAACTCGATTGGTTCGGCTATGCCCAGACCTTTGTGAACGATTTCGGCCGTTTGTCGAGCGCGGAGTATCGGACTGGACACTATCAGGTCCACGTTTACGTCCGCGGCTTTCATTCCCTTCACTGAGCGCTTGGTGCGTTTCCGTCCCTTCTCCGTGAGAGGGCGGAGATGGTCGGCCGGGTATCTCTGCCCGTAGGGTTCAGCCTTGCCGTGTCGGAGTATGTACAGGTCCATGGTCGCCCTCCGTTTCTGCTGCCCTTAAGGTATCAGGTCTCCAGCTGTGAGAGATGGTTGTTAGCGACGGATTCGGCGCGTTCAAGAACCCCTATGGCTCCTCTAACGGAGTCACGCAAGGCGTCAAGATCCTCGCCATCAGAGAGGAACCAGCGCCAGCGGGCAAGGAAGTACCCCACGTAGTCGCTCGCTAGACTGCCTTCGCCGATGTCCTCCAGAGCCCGCGTGACATGCGTCCGGTTCATGCTCCAAGCGGTCATGGGATCGAGGCCGGCAAGATGCAGGAGGATGGGCCCGACGGGAGACACGCGGTATGAAAGGTCTCGAAACAGCTCGGCGAGGTACTTGTCCGGCCGGTCGAAGACTCGATAGGGATAACGATCGAGGATGTCCGCGAAATCGAGCAGGTCTTGACACTTGTATCGTGCGATTTCATAGACCGTGGAGTAGTCGGCGGCCGGGTAGTCCTCTCCTAACAGTACCCTTACCGAGTCCGGCGGTGAGTGCATGTAGCCGGGCTTGCCCAGCAGGCTGTTCATGATCATGATCTGGGGGCGTGGAGTGTGTATGGGCTGCGGACACTTCCGCCGGTACCGACCTCCGATGTCCCGTTGCACCGCGATGGCCTGATCGAGGTCGCCGAAAAGAGACTGCTCCCATTCGTCGTCGTGAAACCATACGTGGATATCAATGTCGCTCGCCTCAGGGACGTAGTCAATCGGGGTGTCCCACCGTTTCTTGGCGGAGCCCTTCAGGTAGATTGCCCGAATCTCGTCGTTGGGAATTCTGTCAAGGATCGTTTCCACGATGGCCTCGGTCATAGCCGAGACCTCGCTGCGCAGACATTCGGGGTCAGGATAGCCGTCGTTCCAGTCGGGCAGACGGATTCTCTCAGGCACGGATATGCTCTCCTGTCGCAACAAGTAAGATCTTTCTACTGAAGTGTGACGCCTAGTCCCCAGTTGAATATGACAGTCGAATTGAGACGTGCGTATCCCCTCTCCCGTCGTGGGAGAGGGCTAGGGTGAGGGTGCTTTGATTAAGCTGCCAAAATCATATGGAATCGATACTCGCAACATCAACCCAGTCAAAGAGGCTCGCTACGCCTCGTTGAAGTTGTACAGGCACATGGCAGTCTTGCCGAGAACCCATCGCTTGTCATCCTCGGTGAGCCAGTCTATGTGCTCCTGGAACATCTCCAGGGCGGGGCCGTATTCGGTCTCGCGTTCGACGCCGGGGAAGTTCGTCCCCCACATGAGGCGCTGCGGGCCAAAGGCGTCGTAGATGCGTTTGAATCCGTCGTGCGAGTCCTTGTAGGGGAACGGCTCCTGTTCCTTGTGCGGGATGAGCTTGACGTAGACGTTGGGATACTTGGCGAGGTCGAGGACTGGTCTCATGCCGGGGTACGGCGGGTCCTCGATGCGGGGCGCCCCGCCGTTGTGGTCGAGGGCGATTGGCACGTCGGGATGCCGCGCGATGATCGGCTCGATGTCGGGATAAAGAGTGGACGGTCCGTGCGAGATGAAGCTCGCCCCGAGCTTGGCGGCCCTGTCCCAGATGGCGTCCTGGTCCGGACCGGCCCACATCGACGTGTGGTCCGGGCGAGAGAGGTGGATGCGCAGCCCGCTGAAACCGTGTTCGGTTACCAGTGCCTCAAGACGATCGGCAGCCCCTGACTCGAACTGGTTGACCAGTCCAATTGCCGCGAACTTGCCGGGGAACCGTTTGAGAGTGTCGCTCACGTATGTATTGTCGAAGAGGTAGTGAATGGGCTGGACGATGACGGCCTTGCCGACGCCCGCCTCGGCCATCTTGGTGTTCAGGAACTCCACGCTGCCATCCTCGCTGGATGTCCTGCCGCCCTCCATCGGGTAGGTATCGTAGTCGCTGCTCCACACGTGCAGATGAGTATCGACGATCACGGCTCTCTCCTCAGTCTAGTACTCAGTCAGCTTGAATATGACGCACAGGCAAAGGCCGATTTATCCCCTCTCCCGTCGTGGGAGAGGGCTAGAGCCTGCCCCGTACTCGATACGGGGGTGAGGGTGAATCGCAATATCAAAACCATGTTGACACGGTACTGGTGTTGGGAATTACCCTGCGCTACTCGGCTAAAAGGCCTCGAAGGTACCCGGCGGCCTTCCCGATCAGCTCGGTGCGGTCGTCGGGTTCCTGGCCCTCGTAGACGATGGAAATGGACCCGTTGTAGTCTGCCGCCTTGAGGATGCCGGCGATGCGCTCGTAGTCGAGCACCTCTTCCCTGCCACTGGCAATCTTGTAAAACTTGCATCGCACGTAACCCGCGTACGGCAAGGTCTGTTCCATGTAGCCGTAGATGTCGGCGTCCGGGTCAGGATCTCCGGCAGCGCCCGGGGACCCTCTCCACTGGCCGGTGTCCATGATGAACGAGAAGTTCGGGTGATCGACTTCCTCGATGATGCGGAGGACATCGGGGCCGGTCGCGGCGAGGTTGCGGTTGTCGTGGTTCTGAAGAGCCACGACGACTCCCTGTTCGGCGCCGTATTCGCATACTTCCTTGAGGCAGCGAGCCAGCGCGGCGAACAGCGGGTCGCGATTTTCGGTCTCGTGGGTCTGCCAGCCGAACAACCGGATAAGCGGCGAGCCAAGGATGAGCGCCACGTCGATCGACGACTTGGCCTCCTCAACCCTTGCGCGCTGCGTGTCTTCGTCTCCGGCGAAGCCGCCCGCGACACCCAGGTAGCCGACGGGCAGCCCAAGATCGAGGCATTGCCGCTTGATGCCAAGCAGATAAGAGACATCCTCGGAGGGGAACGCCCTCCGATGGAAATCGAGGCAGTCGAGACGCAGGTCGTAGCACGTGCGAATGAAGTCCTCGACCCCGATCCCGATGCTCTTGTAGCTGAGGTAGTTGCAGCCGATCTTGATCATTGTTCTCTCACGCCGGAGATGGTCTATAATGAAGCGCCGCGAGGCCGCGACGGACGGCCAACAGGATACACCGAAGTGGAGCCGTTTGCGAGTTCGTGGACGCGACCATCACGCCTCATCATCCGACCGTTCCGAAACAGCAGTGTCCTGGATAGTCGTTACCCTCCTTAGCTCCGCCGTCCTGGGGATGATCGGCGTCCTCGATAAGGCGTTCCTCTATCACTACGCTCGGACGCACCTGACGCTTCCCCTCCTCATCGGTATTGGGCACATCCCCATCGGGATCGTGTTCATCGCCATCTCGCCGCTGGACGATTTGACCGTCGGCTCAGCGGGCTGGAGCCTGGCGGCTGGCGTGTTCGGCGGGCTGGGCGGCGTGATCTTCTTTCGAGTGGTGGCGAGACGCGAGGTATCTCGCGCCGTCCCGGTCACCCAGACGTTTCCGATCTTCGTCGCGCCGCTGGCCGTGCTCTTCTTGGACGAGAGCCTGCGGATATTCGACTGGTTCGCCATCCTGGTGACGGTGGCGGGCGCAGTCATGATCTCGATACGGCAGGACGCAGGAGGCCGGGGACTCGTCATCGACCGGTCATTCTACGAGCTTCTGGTGGCGAGCCTTTTGATGGCGTGTATGAACCTTGCGGCCAAGCAGGCGGTGGAGACGCTGCCGGTCTTCTTGGTGCACGGTCTCCGGTCGCTAGGACTCGTGCCGATGCTGTTGGCATTTTCCATCCGAACCGAGTCGGTGGATGAACTCCGCAGGATGATAGCGGAGAGGAGCCCCGCCCTGGCGATCTTCGGGGTCAACGAGTATATGATCGCGAACACGGGAATGCTCCTAAACCTGTGGGCGACTTCCCTCGGGCCCGTATCGCTGGTGACGGCGCTGTCGGCGAGCACCTCGCTCTTCCTGCTGGTGTACAGCATCCTGCTGAGTCTGCGATTCAGGGGAATGCTCGGCGAACAGGTAGGACGCCAAGCGGTTATGGTGAAGGTCGTTGCCACGACACTGATTGTCGTCGGAGTCGCGGTCATATCGCTGCGCTGAGGGGGCGGCAAAGTTGGACAGGTTGACATGCGCGCGCTGGTCGTCCTAGTCTCCCAGCACCCGTAGACGAGAGGAGCACTTCATGGCTGAGAACACGAGGGTCGCAATCGTTGGCGCAGGGCACAACGGACTGGTCGCCGCGGGATACCTTGGACGGGCCGGCCTAAACGTCCAGGTTCTGGAGCGCAGGGACGTGGTCGGCGGCGCTGCCGTGACCGAGGAGTGGTTCCCGGGCTACAAGATCTCGACCTGCTCGTACGTATGCCACATCCTGCAGCAGAAGGTGATCGAAGAACTGGAGCTTCGGAAGTACGGCTTCCACGTCTACCCGATCGACCCGATGCGCGTCCATCCCTTTCCCAATGGGAAGTCGATTACGTTTTGGCATGACGACGAGAAGACGGCGGAGGAGCTTCGAAAGATTTCGCCTGAGGACGCGGACGCCTGGAATGAATGGGCGGAACTGTGGCACGGGGCGGTCAGGATACTCAGCAACTACTATCTCGGACCGCCTCCCTCTCTGGCCGAGCTAACGGAGCGGTTTCGGGAGGAAGGGGAGGAGGAATTGCTGGAGACTCTGCTGACGGTGCCATACCGGGACTTGATCGACAGATACTTCGTTTCGGATGAGGTGAAGGCCGCGGTGAGCCTCGGTGCGACGGACGTTGGGGACATCAGCGCGCCGGGAAGCTCGTACCTGATTGGGCTGTACAGGTTCAGCGCGTTCAGGGAGGACACGGAGAACTATGGAATCGTGCGAGGGGGCATGGGGGCTATTACGCAGTCGATGGCCGGTTCCGCCGAGGCGGCGGGCGTGTCAATTCGGACGGGAGCAGAGGTGGAGCGCATCTTGACCGAGAGCGGGAGGGCGGTCGGCGTCAGGCTGGTCGACGGCGAGGTGATCGAGGCGGATGTCGTGCTGTGCAACGCGGACCCGAAGCGGACGTATCTCAAGCTCCTGGAAGAGGGTGACCTCGACCGGGAATTCGTCGATGAGGTAGAGGCGTTGAAGACCATGTCTGCGTCGGCGAAGTTCCTGTGCTCGTTGAGAGAGCTACCGGACTTTTCCGCATATCTTGGCTCGGAGTACGACCCGGAGTACCTGGCGATGATTTCGCTGTGTCCGTCGGTAGAGCAGTCCGAGTTGACCTGGAACGATGCGAAGAACGGGAGAGTCCCGGACACTCCTATCATTCAGGTGCAGATACCTTCGGTGTACGACAAGACTGTCGCTCCTGATGGCCGGCACGTGCTGTCGCTATGGGTCCTATTCCTGCCGCCGCATGTGCGTGACGGCTCATGGCCGGAGGTGCGACAGCAGTTCGGAGAGCGGCTGATCGACGAGGTCACAAAATACGCGCCGAATTTCAGGGAAGCAATCATCGACTGGACGCTCCTGACGCCGGAGGACATCGAGGACCGCATAGGCCTGACGGACGGGAACATCAGGCACCTGGACATGATTCCCCAGCAGATGATGTCGCGTCGACCGCTGCCGGGGTGGTCGGACTACCGGACGCCGGTGGAGGGGCTGTATCTGTGCGGGGCGGGCACGCACCCTGGTGGAGAAGTAACCGGCGCGCCGGGGCACAATGCCGCGCACGTCGTGCTCGAGGAACTGGGCCTCTGAGCGGGTAAGAGGCTATTGCATCGGTGAGACTCGCTCCACGCTGAGACCCGCGGGGCGCTCGAACTCCTTGTAGCGGACACGGACTTCGACGCCGTTGACGCTGCGTGTGAATCCAGCCGTCTTCTCCTGGCTCTTGGTCTCAATCTCCAGGACGTTGTAACCCTGCTTGATGTCATCAAGTTCGAGGAGGAAGGCGAAGAAGTGGGCGGACATGGCGAATGGGGCCTGAACGTCCATGCCTCCGGCCATGACGGTTGCCATGCGGAGCGCGCGCTCATCGGTGACTTCGGCTTTCTCGATGGGCAGCACCCGCTCGTTGAAGCGTATCTCGATATCGTCCTCGACGCAGAAGAAGGAGAACCGGATGTTCAATACGGGCTTGCGCAGCTCGTCTTCGGCTTTCACCGATTCCAATTCGTCGGCGACGAGTATGTTTAGGGTGACGGTCTCTCCCTCAACCAGGTCGGCGGGAAGCTGGCGGTCGGGAGTGGTCGTCTCTTCCCCGGTCATGCCCTCGCGAGGAGCCAGCATGTATCGCTTGTTCCGGCGTTCGTGGACTTCGGGGTTGCCTATCTCGCGGAGCACCTGGTACTCGCGCTCGCCGAAGGGCCACGGATAGTAGCCGTCGAAGATGCCCGCCCAGCCGTGGTAGCGCAGAGTCTGGCTGAGGGCGCGGAACATCTCTGCATCAGGCTTTCCGACTCGGTGGTCGTAGATGCGCCGGGGCGGACGGTAGTACGCGGGGACGCCTACACGATTGGCGACATCGGGCAGCCAGCGGTCCGACATCCCGGTGTCTATGAGGTTCGCCCGCTCGCTGCCGACCACCATGTCCACGTCGCCTTCGCTTATCCACGTGGCAACGTCGAGGCCGATGTCGAGGTTCGCCTGCTCGTCGGCGTGGACGCGGGCCATGATCGGAATCTTGCGGCCCTGCTGCGCCCCGATGGAGTCCACCAAGTCGCGTACCTCCTCGACGAAGCGGTTCATGGCTGAGATGCCCGCCTCGGTCTCCTCCATGCGGAAGTAGAGCGGGAAGAACATGAAGTCGAGCTCAATGCCGTCCGCCTCGTAGTCGACGAGCATTTCGCGAATCATCGCCTTCTTATCGTCCCAAACCAGGTGGTTCGTAAAGTCGTAAGCCCACCGGGTCTGGTGTTTCGGCCAGCGCGGGTCGTTCACGCCGTGGCAGACCGCCGCCTCGTGCCGCCAGCGGAGCCAGCCGCACCTATCGACGCCGGGGGCCTGGGCGTCCTGCAGGCGCAGACTGGGGAAGACGGTCACTCCATTCCGGCGTCCGTGCTGGATGACCTCACGGACCTGGTCGGTGCCCTTCTCGCGGGCGACCTGTACCATCCTCATGATCCGCCAGTCGATGTAGCTCTCCCAGACTTCCTTGGCCTCGCCGACGACCCGCCCGACCTTGCTGTTGTGGAAATACACGTCGCCATAACCGAGGCCGAGCACGAGAAGGTCAACTCCGGTGCCGAGCACCTCGTCGACAGGCTGGCGGAGCTTTTGGATACTGACGGGCGGCTCGACGCGCTTCCCATGGAAGTGGTGTCCGTCGTTGTAGTAGATCAGGCGGGGGCGGAATGCGCCTCCGGGTTTAGAAGATTGTGGGGTGACTGTCATCCGGGTCGCTCCTTGAGGTCAAGTCGGGTGAACGGCCAAAGAATACTACGGGATGGAGAGATATGGAAAGCCACGATGAGTCCGGAGCGCAAGGGGCCTTTCGCCCATGAGGGAACGACGTATAGAATTGGCGGACGAACCAACGATGTCCGCGAGGAGGACAACATGACCGAGGCAAAGTATCGAGTCGGGATGATCGGCATTGGGCGTAAGGGCGCTCAGCACGCGAGGGCCTACCGTATAGATCAGCGCACCCAGATCGTGGCCGCTGCCGACACCGACGAGGAGAACCTCGAGGTCTTCTGCAAGCGATTCGACGTGCCGGGCTATACCGACTACCGGGAGATGCTGAGGAAGGAATGCATCGACATCGCCGCGCCTATCCTTCCGGTCGGCCCGAACCCCTCGGTGGTGATCGGCTGCGCCGAGGCCGGCGTCAAGGGCATCCTGTGTGAGAAACCGTTTGCCCCGTCTCTCAAGGAGGCCGACGCCATGGTCGCGGCCTGCAGAGCCAACGGGGTGAAGATCGGAGCCGGCGACCTCAACATCAACCTTCCGGCCTACCAAGAGGCGGCCAAGATGATCGCGGAGGGCGAGATCGGCGAGGTCAAGAGCATCCACTTCTTCGGAGGCGGAGGCGCGGAGCTTTCCGGGGGTGGCATCCAGCAGTTCAGCCTCATGCGAATGTTCGCCGGGTTCGCCGAGGTGGCATGGTGCATCGGTTGGGTCGACGATGACCCGTGGAAGGACTACGACCAGGGCGGCTCCGGCTACGTGCGGTTCGTCAACGGGGTCGAGGCATTCATTAGCCGCGAACGGGATGCCAGGGGCTCAGGTTTCCAGGTCAACTGCGACAACGGCGTATTCGTCAGCAACGCGGATGTCCTGCACATGTTCAGGTCGCCGGACGGCAGTTCCTCATGGGAGACGATGGAAGAGATCGACGGGCTGTTCCCGGAGACGAACGTAATTGGAAAGACGAGCGGTCACCGTGAGCAGGACGGGTGGCTCTGGCCGGGCGACAGGAACCTGGCGAGCGTTTCGCTGTTCGTCGATCACCTGGAGCAAGACCTCGACCCACCGGGCAGCGGCGACAACGGCAGGAAGGTGCTCGAAATAGCGATCGGCCTGCGGGAGTCGCACAGGAGAGGTCACGCGCCAGTCCGGTTCCCCCTCGAAGACAGGGACCTTCGCATGATCCCTCACTCCTCGCGGATGAACTACAAGAAGCTCCAAGTTGGCCGCGAGGCGTACATGCGGCAGATGGCCTCTCATGTGGAGGACGACCTCGTGAAGGTGTAGCCGCCGCCTTCCCAGTCAACTACTCGAAAGCAACCAAAACACACCATGCCCTACACTCCCGGTCTCAGCTCCGAACTGGTGAAATTCAGTTGGGAGCAAATGTCTCCTGCCTCACCTACGGGATCTGAGACACATCCGCTCTGCGCCGCGTGCGACGAGTTGGACGCGCTCGACCTCTTGGCGTCGTACGCGCCGGGCAATCCGGTCGGGAGCAACGGAAACGTGAGCGTACGGGCGAGCGCAGAGGGCGCGATGATAGTCACGGCGACGCAGCTTCCGAGCAAGCGCGGCCTCCGGCCCGAAGACTTCGTCCTCTTGGGCCGATACACCTTCGCTACGGAGGATGAGAAGGTATCAAAGGCGTACTATTCAGGAACCAAGCTGCCCTCATCCGAGAGCATTCTCCACTGGTACTTCTACCGGAAGCACGCACACATCAACGCCATCGTTCACGTCCATGAGAACACGGAGCTACTCTACTCGCCGGCGTCACAGGCGGCGTGGGAGGAACTGGGCATCATCGAGACGGCCCGGTACGGAGACGCAGGCACCGTCGATTTGCCGCACTCGGTCGAGGAGGTTATCGAAGACTTGGGGCAATATGTCATCCTCAAGGACCATTGGCCGGAGTGGGACAAAGCCCACACGGGAACGGTCGTCTTCGGCGAGAGCTTGGAAGAAGCAGTGAACCGCGTCATCGAGGTGCACACGGGTCTGAGGCTGGCGGTCGGGATGTTGGACGCGCCGTAGCGCTTACCCGCCCAATCGGATACACTTGCCCGCCGGAGGGGAGCGCTTCTTCCCACTGATGTCGTCGGATTGGAGGATACCCAGATGCCCAAGTCCGAGATAGCCGCCTCGGCCGAAGCCCGCCTGAAGGCTCTGTACCCTGAGGGCGGGCCGGGCCGTCAGCTCAAGGCCCGGCTCGCAGCGCGCGAGGTGCTCGTCGGCGGGATGGTGTTAGAGTACACCCGGCCGTCCCTGATGAAGCTGTACCAACAGGCGGGTTTTGACTTCGTCTACATCGAGTACGAGCACGCCTATTTCGACATGTCCGCATTTGCGGACACTGTACTCGCCGCGCGTGACAACGGGCTGCCCGTCGTCGCCAAGACGCCGCAACTGGAGCGCCAGGAGGTGGCGAAGCTCCTGGAGTGCGGAGTCGTGGGCATACAACTTCCCCGCACGGAGACGCGGGAGGAGATCGAGACGCTCATCGACTACATCAAGCTCTACCCTAAAGGAAGCCGAGCGAGCGCGACTGGATACGGCAGCAGCGATTACATCAAGCCCACCGATCGCCAGGGCTGGATAGCGGGGCAGGACGCCGAGACGACGCTCGTCGTTCACATCGAAACGAGAACCGGGTACGCCAACGCCGAGGAGATCGTCAGCACGCCGGGAGTCGACATGGTGTACTGCGGTCCGGGAGACACATCCTTGGAGTTCGACCACCCCGGCGATTGGGACCATCCGGACGTACTCGGCCCGATGGAGCGCGTGCTTGATCTTTGCCTTCGGCACGGCGTCCCGTTCGGCACGAGCGTCAAGGGGCATGACTCGGCCGCTCGCTGGATCGGCAAAGGTGCGCTCTTCTTCGAGGAAGCCAGCGAACTCGACTTGATACGCAGGGGCGCAGAGGCAATAGTCGACGGGTACCGAGCGATTACTCAGTCCGGCTAGACGCAACTAAGCCGGGCAGACTTCGGAGGACGGTATGGGAACACAGTTGATCCGATGGGACGGTATGATCAGTATGGTCACCGGTGGGTTGCTGTTGGTCTGGTGGATCCTAGTCGCGTCACTGGTGCCCTCAATCGATCCCACGGTAGAACTGCTGGATGTGGTAGGCAAATCGGCGTGGTTGCCGTTCAGCTTGCCAGGCATGGTAGCGGCCATTCTGCTCCCCGGTGTCATCGTGAGCCTCTACTTCGCCCAGAAGGGCATGGTCTCCAAAGTCGGGCAAGCGGGTTTCTATCTCGCGCTTCTCGGGGCGGTGATGTTCGCGTGGGTGCAGGCTGAGCAGACGCTGGTCTGGCCCAGACTGGTGGAAGAGGCGCCACATCTCGTGGACTACAACTTACCACTGATTGGCGACATCCGGTTCGACTTCGTCTACTGGCCCGCTCATTTACTCTTGGCGATAGGCCTGCTTTTGTTCGGAAGAGCGACTACAAAAGCCGGAGTATTCCCCAGGTGGGCAGGCCACCTACTGTGGTTCGGAGGCCTGATGTTCGGGATCAGTGGAATCGTGCTGGGACTGCGATTCCTCGCGGTGCTCACACTCGGACCCGCGCTGATATGGATGGGTTATCTCCAGTGGCGGGACCGTGAGACCGCCTACTGACCGCGCCTTCTCGCAGACCAATTTAGATGCTGAGTCGGCTGTTCGAGGGCCTAGCAGCTCAAGTCAGGTACAGCGCCGTTTTCGGCCGCCTTCATCCCCCTTCAATTCCCAATGGTTCATTTGAGGAATTGTCAGGACATGCCTGCTGCGCCGCCTCTAGGTTTTCCACTATGCTTCGATTGTAGACGCAGTATTGTGGCAAAGCGAGGGACATGGAACATTCGTGCAAGACCACTTCCGACGCCGACCGTCGACTGAAAAACATGGATTCCACATATCCTCTTTTTGGTGAATGTTTGGGATGTGTTCAATCTACTCGAACAATTTTCGGATCAACTTTATTGATGCAACATTTGTAAGCACCGTCAACCACCTGTCCGAAACCCCGTAGGGCTTCGAAGGTGGCACGTCAAAATTCTCCACACAGATTTCAGAATAATACAAGACTTCGACGGACAGAACAAATATGCGTTAGACGGTCAGCGCCTATAACTCGCGGCGCAGGGCCTGCTCACCTTGCAAGGAGCAAGATGGACGAAGGGGTGTGGATAAAGTGTGAGGAAACTCGCGCCCACTTCCGTCACAGCGGCAAATCGGCGTGGTAGAATCCGCACTCCCAAACCATTTCCGGAAGCCCTGCACGTGACCGATCAACCAAGCAAAACCACCCCGCGAGAGATGTGGGACGCCGTTCTCGGCGAGTTGCAACTTCAGGTGCCGAAACCGAGCTATGAGACGTGGCTCAGGGGCACAACCGGAGTCTCGATATCGGACGGGGCGCTCATCGTACGGACCCCCAACGCCTTCGTCTCCGAGATGCTCGACACTCGGATGTACTCGCTGATATCCAGGTGTCTCGAAGGTATCACCGGAGACCCCTTGGAGATTCGGTTCGAGGTCGGCGGAGAATCCCGAATGCCCGCACGGACCTCGCCTCAAGTTCCAAGAACCGACGACGCCGGAACCGCTCAACTGCCACTCGACCGGGACCGCGCCGCCGCATCTCAAGCCCGGTCGCGGCCCTCGTACCGCCGCGTGGACCTGAACGAGCGCTACCGATTCGAGAATTTCATCGTCGGCAGTTCCAACAACCTGGCGCACGCGGCAGCGGTGGCCGTATCCGAGAATCCGGGGGTCGTTTACAACCCACTGGTGATCTACTCGGGCGTTGGGCTTGGCAAGACGCATTTGATGCACGCCATCGGACATGAGGTCCGGGAGGCGGGGCACGACGTGCTCTACACGACGACCGAGGAGTTCACGAACGAGTACATCAGGGCGATCCGCGAGGGTACGACGGAGGAATTTCGCGACCGATACCGAAGCACCGACGTGTTGCTCTTGGACGACATCCAGTTCATTATCGGCAAGGAGCAGACTCAGGAAGGGTTCTTCCACACGTTTAACGCGCTTCACATGGCAGGGAAGCAGATCGTCATAACGTGCGATAGACCGGTGAGCGAGCTTTCGCTTCTTCAGGACCGTGTGTCGTCAAGGCTTGCGGGCGGCCTGGTAGTGGATATTCAGATCCCCGATCTCGAAACTCGGATGGCGATCTTGCGCTCAAAGGCTGAGCAGATCGACCGAAGGTTTCCCGATAAGGTCTTGGAGTTCATCGCGGGCCGCGTTCAAAGGAACGTGCGCGAACTGGAAGGGTGCCTCAACATCGTCGCCGCATATGCGGGGTTGGGCCATCAGTCGCTAAACGGCGATCCGGAGGCGGACGTTGATCTCGGTCTGGTTGAACAGGCGCTGGAGGACTCGCTCAAAGAGAGAGCGCGCAGGGTATCGGAAGAGGACGTGCTGAGTGCAGTCGCACGGTACTTTTCTATCGACAAGTCCATCCTAAAGGGCAAGAAGCGCGACAGGACGACGGCCCAAGCGCGACATGTCTCCATGTACCTTCTGCGTGAAGAGGTGCAGCTTCCTCTCGCGACGATCGGGCGGGTCATGGGCGGGAGAGACCATACCACTGTCATCCACGCCTGTCGGCGGATAGAGCGACAGCTCGAAGCGGACACCCGGCTTCGCCGCGACCTGATGAACATACGCGAGTCGTTTGCCGCGTGACGCCCAAGGGCGGCTGTTCGACGTGACGCCTCGCCCGCTTGACTGTAGTACACGGTGCCCATATACTCCGTTCGGGCGGCACACCGAAGTTTGAGTTGACGCCTGTCACGGTCCCGACTACCGCCGGCGAGACGTCGAAAGAGAAGGTGTTTCAATGCGACAAGGCGCGGCGTTCTGGTTTGTACTTGTGATTGGTCTCCTCATGGCCGGACTGATCATAGGAGGCGGCTTCTATATCGCCGTCCAACAAGGGGCTGTTGAACTAGGTTCGGCGCCGGACATGGAGGTCACGATGAGCGCTTCACCTTCAACCGTTGCCGCAGGCGAGAGTGTGACCTACACCGCGAACTACAGCAACAAGGGTGGAACCCCCGCGGGATCCGTGTCGCTTACGGTCACTCTCCCACAGGGGGTAACGGTAGGAGAAATCGTCCCGAGCGCAGCATGCACAGCTTCCGGGGCAACGGTGGTGTGCAGGCTGGGGACGCAAAATCCGGAGCGGCAGGGCAGTGTTAAGGTTTCCGCGACGGTGGATTCGTCGGCGACGAAGGGCGCAGAGTTGGAGGCACAAGCAGAGATCGAGACCTCGACTACCCGGGACGTTAAGAAGGCTGAGTCCGTCACTGACAATAACAGCGCCTCAGCAACCGTCACGGTACAGTAAAGGTTGCACCGTCGTCCCTGCCGATACTACATTATACTCATGTCATCTTCGCATTAGCGGAAGAGGAGGAGATCGTTGGCGCAGCGTTATTCACCGGATTTAGGCCCAAGAGACCCCATAAAGCCGCTGCGAATCAGAGAAGAGGAACCGGGTGGACTCCTCGGCATTCTCGTCTGGTGGAGGAAGCGGGGCGGTGTGTTCTGGTGGACTACCATCCTTGTCTTTCTCTCAATCGGCACTCTGGTCGGCGTTCTTGTTCCGGTCGCTCGCGGCATGGGACACCTAGACTTTCGACCCGCGCCCGACATGACCGCAACCATCTCAGCAGACAATACAGCGGTCTCGAAGGGAGACACGATCACGCTCACCGTGACTCATCGGAACGAAGGAGGATCGGAAGCGGGGGCCGTGACGGTCGACATCGAACTGCCGAACGAGCTTAAAGTCACGAGCGTAGTGCCGGGGACTCCCGCATGCAGCCAGGCGGGCAAGCTTGAACGGTTCGCAAGTCAGGAGGTGGGAGAAATAACCGGCGAATGGGGAGGCAATATGCTATGCCTCCTAGGTACGAGGGTTACGGGCGCCCAAGGATCTATCACCCTCGAGGCCGAAGTCGGTGACGTGGCTGACGGCTCCAACCTGAACGTCGACGTTTGGCTCTCGACGTATCAGACGGACACCGTCGCAAAGGACGAAGACGTCTGGGCCAACAACTGCACGTCGCTGCAGTTGGTCGCAGGGTCGAGTGCAGGATCGTCGACAGGCGGAACGCTGGATTGCAATTCATTGGCGTTCGTCGCTCGCAGCATTGAAGTGGAGACAATAGAGAAGGCGTTTACCCCCGGTGAGCCACTCACTCTCGTCATTTCTCACGAGAACGTCGGAGGTCTTGATTCTGAGGCCGTGACACTAGACATTTGGCTGCCGAATGAGCTTACCGCAGGGAACCTCCTGCAGCTTGTTGACGAGAGGGCCCTTGCCGGGGAGCCAACGTGCAGTCACCCGAATCAGCTTGAAGAGTTTGCGAGCGAAGGGAAGGGAAGGGTAACCAACACACCTGGCGGGACTATGACCTGTACTGTAGCCGTAGGATCGCGCACGATCGGAGCTCGGGCGGAGATCGAAATTCAAGCCGACGTCGCGCAGGTTGTGAGCGGTTCAACTATCAACGTCAATGTCTGCGCCAGGAGAGAGTTGGATGCCAGCGCCGCAACCAGCGACTGCACTATGCTTGAGGTGCCAGTGAAAGAGTCGTCTTAGTATCGGGCATCGGCTTGTGACAACACCATGAGGTGGGCACCGAGTGCCCACCTCATGTGTTTAACGGAAACGTGGCGACTCGCGTTGACGGACGACGGCTATACTCCTACACTGCACGTTCACAGCAGTCCTACTTGAGGAGTCCCCTCTTGTCCGAATCTCGAACAGTCCCGCAAAGCGCCCTCGACGCTGCCCTTCCTAACGTTACGACCGAACTCTCGTTCGATGCGCTGGACGGACAGGTGTCCATCTACCGAGATGCATTCGGCATTCCTCACGTTAAGGCCACGACCGCGCATGACGCTTTCTTCGGCCAGGGGTTTGCCACGGCACAAGACCGTCTCTTCCAGATGGACCACGACCGCCGCTGGGCGTACGGGCGCTGGGCCGAGTTCGCGGGGAAGAGCGCCGTCGAGCAGGACGTGCTCATGCGCAAGTTTCAGCTGCGGCGCTCCGTCGAACGGGACTACGGGGCCATCAACGCCGAGACGAGGGCGATGTTCGAGGCGTATGCGGAGGGGGTCAACGGATTCATCGAGACGACCGAAGCGCTGCCTGTCGAGTACGCGCTGCTCGGAGAGTCGCCGGAGGCGTGGACGGCACGGGACTGCCTGGCAGTATTCAAGGCGCGGCACGTACTGATGGGCCACATGGAGGCCAAGCTGTGGAGGGCGAAGACGGTGGCGGCGCTTGGCGCGGAGCGGGCGGCGGAGTTCATGCCCCAGTACGAAAAGGGGGGACTGCTGATCGTTGCGCCGGGGGCGGAGTACCTCGGCGACAACTACGACGTACTTGGCGGGTACGTGTCGGGAGCCGAGCACGTGGACGGGATGGCGGATGCCGACTCCGGCAGCAACAACTGGGCCGTTCACGGGAGCAGGACCGCTTCGGGCAAACCCCTCCTGGCAGGCGACCCGCACCGCCCCATCGAAACGCCGAGCGTCTATTACCAGAACCATATCTCGTGCGACGAATTCGACGGGATGGGGCTTTCGTTTCCGGGGTGTCCCGGGTTTCCGCACTTCGGGCACAACGCCAGGGTGGCGTGGTGTGTGACGCACGCCGCGGCGGACTATCAAGACCTGTACATCGAGTCGTTCCGGGGCGGTTCGTCACTTCACTATGAGCACAAGGGCAGCTGGAAACACGCAGAGACTCACACGGAGGTGATTCACGTCAGGGGTGCCGAGGCGGTCGAGGTCGAGGTGACGACCACTCACCACGGTCCAATCGTCGTGGGAGAGCCGAGCACCGGGCGGGCGATAGCTTTCAAGTACACTGCCACGGACGGACCGAACATGGGCCTCGAAGCGCTCTTGATGCAGCTTCGTTCTAGTTCCGTCGACGAGATGGACGCCGCTATGCGGGGCTGGGTCGACCCGTGCAACAACTACGTCTTCGGAGACGTTGAAGGTGACATCGCCTATCTTACGCGCGGCAAGGTACCGACAAGGAGCATGGCCAACGCGTGGCTCCCGGTACCGGGGTGGACGGGAGAGCACGAGTGGGAGGGATTCATCCCGTTCGAGGAGATGCCGCGCATTCGAAACCCGGAAAACGGGTTTATCGTCACGGCCAATAACAAGCAGGTAGATGACGACTATCCCTACTACATCAGCGTGCAGTACGCGACTGAGCACCGCGCACGGCGGATCTATGACCGGCTTGCGGAGATGCCGAACGCCACGGTAGAGGACATGGGCGACGTCCACGCTGAAAGGGTATCGCTACCCGCTCTGTCATATCTGAAGCTCCTGCCGGCTGTGGAGCCTATGGACGAGCGTTCGGCTGAGGCGCAGCGGGTCCTCCTGCGGTGGGACGGGAAAATGGACGTTGACGCCGCGGCCCCGGCCATTTTCAGCGCCTTCCGATACCACCTCGACGACAGCATACTGCGTCACCTCCTGGGACCTCTGGCCGACTATGCCCTGAGCGCAGGCGGTCGCGGCGCGCCTCATCATGTGTCGCTTCTCAAGGCCCATCTCGTCCGTATGGCGGAGACCGACGACGCTTCCTGCCTGCCGAGCGGCGCGACGTGGATGTCGCTCATGGCCGAGGCGCTCGGAAACGCCGTCGAGTACCTGACGGACCGGATCGGCAATAACATGGATGAGTGGACTTGGGGGAAGATTCACCAGACGAACCGACCTCACTGGCTTTCCAACGCCTACTCTTGGGCCGCGGAACTAGAAGGCCCGGCGATGCCGCTCGGCGGAGACGGGGATACTCCCTTGGCTGCCAGCTACTCGCACTCCGACCCGTTTGGGATCGCCGGCTCTTCAGTCGCCCGGTACATCTACGACCTCAGCGACTGGGACAACTCGCGCTGGATCGTCCCCTTTGGGGCATCGGGCCATCCGGCGAGTCCGCACTTCGCCGACCAGTCGTCTACCTGGGCCAACGTCGATTTCATCCCGATGACCTACAGCTGGGACAAGATAGAGGGTTCGGCGGAATCGAGCCAGACACTATCGCCGAGCAAGAGATGAGCCGAAAAACTCACCCCTACGGCATCCGATCCTCCGGGATTACGGCAAATATGTCGATCTCGAAGTCGATATAGGTCTCCGCCAGACCCTTTACGACGAGGCCGGTCGAGACCGGGCTAACGTCTCCGAGGTGCTTGGCGATAACCGGGTACACGTCCTTCCGATACTCACGCTCGGTGACGTACGTGGTTATCTTGCAGATGTCCTCCATGCGAGCGCCCGCCTCTTCGAGAAGGACCTTGGCGTTTTCCATCGCCTTCTCCGCCTGGGCAGCGGGGTCTCCCTTGCCGATAAACTCCTTCGTGTCGCGGTCGAAACCCGTCAGTCCAACAAGGAAGATCTGGTTGCCGGCGCGAACGGCCTGACATGCTTGGAAGTCCAGGTCGGGAAGCATTGGGCCGCCCTTAGTGCTGCCTTTTCGATAACGCTGATGAGCCATGTTCCTATTCCTCAGATCATGTTGTACGAATAGTTTATCGTACAGCGTTGATGGCGTCTAAAGCGCGACAAGGCTTTGGACAGAAGAAGGGCAGGACAGCATTGAATTGCGGGCCTCTTAGTGAGAACATCTCGACGCGGGACATTTGCACTTGAAGAAATGGAGTTAATAGCCGTGGACAGCATTCCTGACAGGGCGAGAGTGGTCATCATCGGCGGGGGCATCGTGGGATGCAGCGTCGCGTACTACCTGACGAAGCTTGGATGGAACGACGTGGTGGTGCTGGATCGCAAGACTGTCGCGGGAGGCACGACGTGGCACGCGGCGGGGCTGGTCACGCAGCTCCGCGCCACGAGGACGATGATCGACATCAACCGCGTGGGCGCGCAGCTCTATTCCACGCTGCACGAAGAGACGGGAATCCCGACCGGCTTCCGCGCCACCGGCAGTGTGACCGTCACGACTACGGACGACCGCATGGACGAGCTCAAGCGCATCCTGTCGCTCGGCAGGTGCTACGGCATCGAGGTTCACGAGATCTCGGCTGAGGACGCCGGCACGATGTGGCCGCTCATGCGGACGGACGACCTCAAGGGAGGAACATACATCCCGAAGGACGGCCAGGCCATTCCGGCCAGCGCGGCGCTGTCGGTCGCGCGAGGGGCTGAGATGGGCGGGGCGCGCATCGCAGAGAACGTGCAGGTTACCGGTGTGATCCGTAAAGCCGGCGCGGTAACGGGCGTCTCGACGGACCGGGGCGACATCGAATGCGAGGTCGTCGTGTGCGCGGCGGGGATGTGGTCGAGGCAGCTGGGACTGAGCGCGGGTGTCGACATTCCCCTTCACGCGGCCGAGCATATGTGGCTGGTCACCAACAAGATGGGCATACCGGAGGACATCGCGTCCCTGCGAGACCCGGATGAGCAGATCTATTTCCGAAGGGACGCCGAGGAACAGGGAGCGATCCTCATGGGGGGGTTCGAGACCACGGCCAAGCCGTGGGGTGACGACGCAATACCCGACGACTACCACTTCGGCCTACTGGAACCCGACTGGGAGCATTTCAAGGTCTTCTGGGACAACGCCGTGCATCGAGTCCCGGCGATGGCAGAGGCGGGAATCAACCGGTTCTGCGTCAGCGCCGAGAGCTTCACGCCCGACAACCGGTACCTGATGGGCGAGTCACCCGACCTGAAGAACTTCTACCTGGCGACGGGGCTGAACTCGACCGGCATCGCCGCCGCTCCGGGCGTTGGCAAGGCGGTGGCGGAGTGGATCGTTGCCGGTGAACCGACGATGGACCTGTGGGAGGTGGACATTCGCCGCTTCCACCACTTCCAGAACGTCAAGACCTACCTGCACGACCGGACAGTCGAGACGGTTGGCACTCTGTACGGGATGCACTACCCGCATCGGCAGATGGAGACGGCACGAGGCGCGCGACGGTCGCCGTTCCACGACACGCTGGCCTCCATGGGAGCCTGCTTCGGCGAGGTCGGCGGTTGGGAGCGGCCAAACTGGTATGCGCCACCGGGCGTGGAGCCGGTGTACGGCTACTCGTTCGGACGGCAGAACTGGTTCCCGTACTCGGCGCAAGAGCATCGGGCCGTACGCGAAACGGTAGGACTGTTCGACCAGACGTCGTTCGCGAAGTTCCTCCTGCAGGGAAGGGATGCCGAACGGGTCGCTCAGCGGATATTCGCCGGGCAGATGGCCGTCGCTCCGGGCAGGATCGTGTACACCGGGATGCTCAACGAGAGGAGCGGCTTCGAGTCTGACCTGACGGTCACTCGCATCGGCGAAGAGGAGTACATGATCGTGACGGCGGGCTCGACCGCAAGGCGTGACTTTGGTTGGATACAGGACCACATCCCCGACGATGCCCATGCCATCCTGACCGACATTTCCTCGTCGTACGCCGTGCTGGGTCTGATGGGACCGAACTCTCGCTCCCTGCTCACGGAAATTACCGATGCGGACGTGTCGAACGAGGCGTTCCCGTTCCTGACTTCGACGGAGATTGCCATCGGCTACGCTCCCGTGCGCGCATCGAGGATCACCTACGTCGGAGAGCTTGGCTGGGAGCTTTACATTCCTACGGAGTTCGCTACTCATGTGCTGGAGCGCATTCTTGAACGGGCAGGCAAATACGATCTGCTGCCCGCGGGGTTCCATGCGATGGAGTCGCTCCGGCTGGAGAAGGCGTATCGCTCCTGGGGTCATGACATCTGTGACGTGGACACGGTCGTGGAGTCGGGCCTGACCTTTGCCGTCGCGCTCGACAAGGGTGTGGACTTCATCGGGCAGGAGGCGGTAATCCGGCAGCTCGACGAGGGCGTGATGCAGCGGTTGGCCGTATTCACCTTGCAAGACCCCGAACCCCTGCTGCTTGGCAACGAGCCGATCTGGCGCGATGGACAGCTGGTCGGACGGACAACGTCCGGCGCGTTCGGGCACACTCTGGGCGCCTCGGTTGGCATGGGATACGTCGAGAACCCTGACGGGGTGACTGCCGGCTGGATTCGAGGTGGCGCTTATGAGCTAGAGGTGGCGACGGAGCGATTCCCTGCGAAGGTGCGGCTGACGGCGCCGTACGACCCAAGGAGCAGGCGGGTGCGGATGTAAGTGGTGTTTGACAGCGTTTGCATACCATGACCGAGCGTGCCACTATGGGGTCTTCAAGTCCCGGCGTTACGGCCGGATAAATGAGATTAGGAGAGACGATGCCGACATATAGTATTGCGAGCGCACTGTACATGGCCGACGAGACGGGGGAGTTTGTCGGTGACCCGGTTGAGGCGTTTCGGTCGGTTGCGGCGAGCGGATACGCGGAGGTCGAGCTCATAGCGGAGGGCGCAGGCTGGGAGGACGGCCCGCCCGACTCCAAACCGTTCCGGGATGCCCTGGAAAGTGCGGGGCTGTATGCCCACACGATCCACGCGCCGTTCAAGAGCATAAACCTCGCCAGCTTCGATGAAGATGAGCGCAAGGAGAGCGTGGCGCAGGTCGCGGCGGCGATGAGATTTCACGCGGAGGTATGGGGCCGGACGATCATCGTGCATCCGTCGGGAAGTCCGACATCGCCGGACGTGCCGCTGTACACGAAGGAGAACGTGGGGGCGGCCACGGAGCGGGCGCATCGCTCGATCTCGGAGCTGGTGAGGGTCGGCGAGGAGACGGGGGTGCGTATGGCGCTCGAAAACCTCGTTGGGAAAATGGGGTTCCCCGCCCGTCCGCTGGAGACGATGCAGGAGCTGCGGTCGTTCATGGCCGATCTGCCGGCAGAGTACGTGGGCATCTGCCAGGACATCGGGCACACGCGACTGCGGAAGCTCGACGTGGCGGATGAGACGCGGATCGCGTCCGACCGACTCTATGCGCTGCACATCCAAGACGGCTCTACGGACAATGACGACCACTTGCCGCCGGGTCACGGGGTCATCGACTTCGACTCGTTCGGCCAGGCGCTCGATGACATCGGATTCGACGGCGCGTGGACCATTGAGGTGCTTGCGACCAACCATCCCGGAACGGTGGAAGACGTTGCCATCGAGCTCGCGGCCATTCGCGATCGGTGGGTGGCCGAGGGAATGGGGAACGTGAAGTAGCGGCGGGAGCAAGCTCCCAGACGGGGCGGGGTCTCGGATCGGGGCCAATGCCGCCCCCTACCCCACCCCTCTGGATACCGGCCTTCGCCGGTATGACGGATAGGGAGGTCGGCGGTCACATCCGCAGCTGGACTTTGACGGAGCCGGTGGACTTGTCGTAGGCGGTTGCGAGGGCTTGGGGCATTTCCGTGAGCGGAAAGGTGTGCGTTACCATCGGCTTGAGGTCAATCTTGCCCGAAGCCATGAGGTCGATTGCCATCTCGAAGTCGTGCCTGCCGTCCATGATGCCGTAGCAGACAGAGAAGATGAACGACTGCTCCTTGAGCAGGGGTTCCATCCAATCGGTCAGGACGGGGTCGTGGAAGACGCCCAGGACAACGATCCGTCCCATGACGCGGGTCATGTCGACGGCCTGGACGAGGGTCGCGTTGCTGCCGAAGCCCCCCACGGTCTCGACTGTGATGTCTGCCCCCCTGCCCTCGGTCAGGTCCTCGACGGCTTCTGTCGCATGGTCGTCGTTGGGATCGAGTATAACGTCAGCGCCGAGTCGCTTTGCCAGTTCGGCCTGTTGAGCGTGTCTCGCGGTCGCTATTATCGTGCCGGCGCCCAGGGCTCTTGCGGAGGCGATGGCGGTCAGGCCTATATTGCCCGCGCCGAGCACGACCACGGTGTCCCCTGCCATCAGCGCGCCACGGCGGAGGCCGCGGATGGACACGGCGAGAGGCTCGACGAGCGCACCCTCTTCCCACGTCATGGCGTCGCCGAGGGGGTAGCAGGCAACGGCATTTCGTGTGACGTACTCTGCAAACCCGCCGCCGGCGTAGTCGCCCTTGTCGGTGCAGTTGCGGTACTGGCCCTGACGGCAGTACCAGCAGGTCAGGCAGGACTTGCCGTGCCCAACGACCTCGACGGCGACTCTCTGTCCAATCCTGGCGGGATCGACACCCTCCCCAACCTCGACGATCTCGCCCGCAGTCTCGTGTCCGGCGGGGAGCGTCTCCGCTTCGGTCAGCTTTCGGTACTGGTTGAGATCGGAGCCGCAGATTCCCTCTGCGCGGACTCTGACGAGGGCATCGCCAGGCCCGGGCGCGAGGCGTTCGACGCGTTTAAGCTCGACGGTATCTACTCCGTTGTACAGCGCGGCGAGCATCTTGGGCATAGTGGCCTCCGGGGAGAGTTTCGTTTTGAAGGGAATCGTCCTTAGTTTGCGATGGGCTGGGCGATTATCCAGAGACTGGTCGCCGTGTAGACGATCATCAGGGCGAGCATGGGATACTGGCTCTTGACGGCCAGCGCGGACGTCGGCATCCGTCGGAGGGAGATGATGTGGGCGACGTACACCGACAGGATGTGTCCCAAGACGATAGCGGTGATCGAGACCCACCAGACGAATCCAACGGTAATTATGTTGACATTTATGCGATCCTCGGCAGTGCCGAACAGGTCCCACCCGAAACCAAACGGATCGGAAAGGAGCGGAATGATCCCTTGGCCTGGTATGGTCAAGTACGAGATGAAGTGCGCCATGTTGTAGGCCAGTGCTATGGGGACCAGCGACAAGACGAAAACCTTGGCAACGTCAAAGACGGGCGAGTCGGCTGTCCCCTCGAACAGGCGGAGCACCCACGAGAAGCCGAGAAAGACCGTGAGGAAGATGACCGGGATGACGAGTAGGCCCAGGGTATCGATCGTGCCGAAGGTGTCTACGGGCAGCGGGGAGATGACGGGGTGAAGGGCGTCTTGCACGTTCAGCCAGGCGCTTGTTTCGGAGATGCCGTCGAAGGTGACCGTTGCGAGTGTGAGGATGACGAAGACGGCCATGGAGGCGGATACGGTGCCCCGTGTGGCGAGGCCGACCGCGAAAGGGCGGAGGTTGAACCGGCGCTCATCGGGATCGGCACGCTGGAAGCACTCGAGGCAGTCGACGCAGGATTCGGTTTCACCGGCACAGTCCTCGCACGTATCGCAGAGGTCGTCGCCGGAAGTGCTGATCTCGGTTGGCGAAAAGCGGGCGAAGAGCCCGAATAGCACCGAGAACGCCTCGCCGCTGCGCAGCCACACGTGCTTGCCGAAGACCAGCATACCCGCCCAGGTGATGGCGGAGTACACGAGGATAAAGAGACCGAGTTTGAAGGGGGCCTGCGCGCCGTTGTAGACGTTCTCCAGCCACGCGAAGATGAAGAACAGGACAATGGCAGGCCAGACTCCCCAGCTTTCCGGGTAGTCCAAGAGGCCCTCGTCCTCTTCACCGTCGCCTCCAACGAAGCGCTCGACCCACTCGAACATGGTCCGCCACGGGTTCACGAGCATCCAGAAGTTGCCGAGCAAGGCGCAGATGTAGCCCATGCCCACCCACCAGATGATCCAGACGAAGGTGGGAGAGAGATTCTCGACGGGCTTGTTGACGCCGAACAGGCTCGTGGTGATCAGGAGCAGGAAGACGGCTACACCAAGGAGCTTGAACGCGCAGGTGAAGACTCTGCTCCGCAGGACTGCGCCAAGCGCCGGTACGGTTAGCAGGTTGAGCGTGGGATACCGGAACTCGTCCGGCTGCTTGTTGACGAAGAGGCCGATGACGACGAACGAGGCAGCCACCGCAGCAGCAGCCGCGATCATGAACATATTGAGAGGGAGCGGGAGGTCGTACCTTTCACCAAACCCGTGCGCGTAGACGGGCGACACGGCAAGTACCGCCGCAAGAGCGAAGGCGATTACAATCGCTAGCTTCCTAAATGGCATGATGCCCTCAACGGCGGGAGTCCTGTTTCTATTCTAACGTCTTGATGTAATTGATTACATGCCATATCTCTTCGTCGGAATACCTGTCGGCGAGGCCGACCATCGCCGTGCCCGCGATGCCGTCGCGGATGAAATCGAACAGCGTCCTGTCGGGGTGGAGCGGCACGTGGACGATGAGGTTGGCGGGCGGAGGGTCGAGACCGGCGACAGCGGGGCCGTCGCCTCGTCCCTGAGCGCCATGGCAAGACGCGCAGGCCTCGGAGTATACGCGGTTCCCTATGGCGAGCGACTCCGGGTTGGGTGCAAACGGATTGCGGTCTCCCGATGTCGCCGATTCCCCGAACTGAGCTGTAAAGACGATGCCCGCTCCGACCATGAACACGATGAGGCCGGGGGTCATGACGACCAATCCGCGACGCGAGTACCAGCCTCCAAGAGGTATGCCGACGGCGAGGAACATGAAGCCCAAGACTGCGAGCTCCACGCCGAAGAGCAGACGTCCGGTGTCCTCGGAAGGGAAGATGGCGGAACTGCTGACGCCCCCGCCTGATGCCACCTCGAAGCGGAATGCCGTACGAGCGTCGAAGGTGTCGGGGCGACGGACGGTCACCTCTAGCTGGTACGGGCCGGCGATGTTGATCGGAGCATCGGCGGCAAGGTACTCGCCGTCCCCGCCGGGCGCACTCGAGAGAAGGCCCTCTCCGAGGTCGGCGTCGAGGTAGGACAGGCGTATGTCAACTCCGGTGGCGTTCGCAATCCGATCACCGAGCCTGTCGGTAAGCGTGACGGCGATCGTGTTCGAGCCTACCTGTCCCGGCTCGATTTCGACATCGATGGTTGCCCCTTCCGCGGTGTCCTGAAACGTTAGCCTCTCTGGAACGCCGATACCCTGTCGGGAGGCGACCTGCCGGGCGGGCTCGAGGCTCGTGAGGTAGGCTGCCGCGAGAATGACGAGGACTCCGACCACGGCCTCGGCGGTGACCGTTCGGCGTAGTAAGGAGGCGGCCTTGCGGTCTGCGCGGATGGCGGGAGTGAGCCACAGCAGATTCGTGGCGCCGAAGACCAGGAGGACACCCACCAGCGCGGTCTTAATCAGGAGCGTCTGCCCGTAAGGGACCACGAGCGCGGGCAGGACGGTAACGTGCGCCCATGCGCTGTAGAGGCCGGTGACGATGAGTGCGACGACGCTTAGTCCGGCCACGAGGGAGAATCGCGGCAGGACGGCCAGGATGATTTGACGGACACTTCCCTCAGGCGAATGGGAGAAAACGACCGGGAGAATAAGCGCGAGCCCGAACAGACCGCCGACCCAGAATGCCGCCGCGAGGAGGTGGATGAAATCTGTGACTGTAGCGGCCAGCTCGATGCCGGGAGTGGCCGCGCCGTGGCTGGTCGTGCTGAGGGTCGCCATGGCGAGGGCCGTGACCAGAAAGGCAGAAATCCGGAGAGCGATATCGCGGCGCGTGGACGGAGCTTTGCGGAGTCGCAACAGCGCCCAAATCGGGCCTAGGGCGCCGATGAGCAGGGAAGTTCGTTGGAGCCATCCCCTGCCCCATTCAGTCTGGGTTACGACGAAGCGGACCGGCTCTCCGAGGGTCTCGATGAGCGACACTTCGTGGACGGACGATGCCTGCACCAGCAGGTGTCCGATTGATCCGAGCAGCGCCACGATGATTCCGGCAATTGCTATCTTGTCCGTCCTGTCGCGCACCGTCGCCACGAGGTCTTCGGCGTCACTCATGGACACTAATGGAGGCCGAAGGACGACGAGCCACAGCATGAGGACGCCGAGAACCGTGAGCCCACCGAGGAGTACTGCCCATCGCACGAACGGCTCGGCGGGCGACTGGAGGGCAGGCTCGCTCGGCAGGTCGGAGGATTGGGCGGACAGCGGTTCGCCGACCGAGTAGAAGAACGTTCCGCGAATCGTGTGCCCGTCGACGGTGGAGAGGTTTCGCCATGCGACCGTATAGGCGCCGTTCGGCAGGTCATTGGGCAGAGTGACAACCATGACCGTGGGATCGCGGGGGTCGAGGGCGCTGTCGTCGTTGTCGATGCGGCCCCCCTGAGAGTCGAGCACTTCGATGGCGCTAAAGGAGGGTTCGAGAGGCTCCGTAAACCATATGGTGATCCGCGACGGAGGCGTGTCGAGCACGGAGTTCGGAGCGGGTTCGGCGTCGGCAAGGTTGGCGTGGGCGAAAGCGGAGTCGGGCCGGGACAAGACGAGCGCGGCGAATACGAGGACGAGAGCAGCTATCCTCCAACCGAGTGAGCCTCTAGTCCAATCGGGCAGTGACATCGAAACCCCTATCAGGCGGCCCGTCTCTTACGCCGCCTGCGTTTTCCGCCGAGAGATGCGCGGATGGAAAGTCCGAAGATAATCAGGAAGGCCACGAGCACGACCAGCGTCAGTATGCCGGTAATCGGGCTGGCGTTCTTGACCTCTACATGAAAGTCCGCCGAGTGATTGCCGTCGGCGTCCGTGATTTTGGTCGTGAACAGCCAAATACCCTCCCGTCCGACGGAGGTGTTGACCTCGTAGTACGCGGGGTCCAGTGTGCTGTTGGTGGCGACTGTCGGGCCGATCTCGATCTTCGTTGAGTCGGGGCCGGCGCCCACGAGCTCGACCCTCGCGTCGAGGACGGGAGTCTTGGATACGGCATCCGTGACGGTCAGGGCCAAGTGGAGATTACCGACGGACGGGCTGGGCGGTATGGTGCCGAGACCTATCTCATAGGGCCCGGCCATTTTCTTCTGGAAGTTCGTGACTCGCCCGTTGGCCTGAGCGACGGCCGGGAAGGAGGCGACCACCACCGCCAGCCCGGCGACAAGAAGGAGCGACGTGTACATCCAGCGAACGTTGTCCACGAGCTATGGCCTCGTCAGACAGGACAGCGCGTTCATGAGAGGCGGGCGGTTGAGAAGGAAGTCGGCTATGTACGGAAGGGGCGACGGCACGTTGACGTATCGCGAGTACATTGGGGATATTATACCTATGGGCTCACTTGGGAGTCTATGGCGCTTCGCGGTCGCCGGGCCCCATCTGAATACTCCGAGCGACGTTACTATCGGGGGTCTGGGGAGGTCGTCCGAAAACTCGTCTTGTCCGGGCACAGCCGATCATAGTGGCCGGTCGATTTGTCGATTAAGGGATTGACTCCGGGTGGGAGGTTCGGTAGAATAGTTTTTCGACTCTGGTGAAGGAACACCGTTCTCCAGAGTCCGCGCGTCGCCAATGGGCGGAGAGCGCAAAGCACCTTAACAACCGAATCCTGCGAGTATGTCACGTCTTCGGGCCGTTCCCTACCGGGGAACGTGTTTGAGGACGGAGACACTTGCTAAACCGAATAAACGAGTTGTAATGTGGGTCAAGTTGTTAAGGGTCTACGGTGGATGCCTAGGGGCCAAGGGCCGAAGAAGGGCGTGGCAAGGCTACGAAAAGCCTCGGTTTGCTGCCTAGCAAGCTCAGCCGGGGATGCCCGAATGGGGAAACCCTTTCTAGGTCATACTAGAAAATCCACAAATGGATGGTAAGCGAGGGAACTGAAACATCTCAGTACCTCGAGGAATAGAAATCAACCGAGATTCCCCTAGTAGTGGTGAACGAACGGGGAAGAGCCCAAACCTGTGGGGCTTAGTGGACTGAGGTCCTATGCCGCACGGGTGTTGTAACACATGCCTCTCCCGGCCTCAGCACGGGAGAAGGAGTAAGAAACCTCTGATCTAGCCGAATGAACCTGGAATGGACGACCATAGAGGGTGATAGTCCCGTAGGCGAAAGGTTAGAGGCTCCTGGTATGTTGTTGAGTACGGCGGGACACGAGGAATCCTGTCGGAAGCTGGGGGGACCACCCTCCAAGGCTAAATACCCTTGGCCACCGATAGTGAACCAGTACCGTGAGGGAAAGGTGAAAAGAACCCCGGAAGGGGAGTGAAATAGTTCCTGAAACCGTAGACTTACAAGCCGTGGGAGGCTGTTACGATCCGTCGTGATGGCTGACCGCGTGCCTATTGAAGAATGAGCCGGCGAGTTAATCTATGTAGCTGGTTAAGGGATATCAGTTCCGGAGCCGCAGCGAAAGCGAGTCTGAATAGGGCGCGCATAGTTGCATGGATTAGACCCGAAACCAGGTGAGCTACCCATGGCCAGGTTGAAGCTCGGATAGTCTCCGAGTGGAGGACCGAACCCGTGTCTAGTGCAAAAGGCTGGGATGAGCTGTGGGTAGGGGTAAAATGCCAATCGAACCTGGAGATAGCTGGTTCTCCCCGAAATGTATTTAGGTGCAGCCTCAATTGAAGTCTCGTGGAGGTAGGGCTCTGGATGGGTAAGGGGGCGAGAGCCTACCAAACTCAACCAAACCACAAATGCCACAGAGATGATCATTGGGAGTGAGACAGTGGGGGATAAGCTCCATTGTCGAAAGGGAAACAGCCCAGACCGCAGGCTAAGGTCCCGAAGTGTGTGCTGAGTGTGAAAAGAAGTGGGATTGCTAAAACAGCTAGGAGGTTGGCTTAGTAGCAGCCATCCTTTAAAGAGTGCGTAACTGCTCACTAGTCGAGGAATCCTGCGCTGAAAATGTAACGGGGCTAAGCACACCACCGAAGCCGCGGTCCCTACCGGAGCAATCCGGAGGGAGGTAGGGGAGCGTTGTCAGGGCACTGAAGCTCTCGGCGTGAGCCAGGGTGGAGCGCTGACAAGTGAGAATGCCGGCATGAGTAGCGACAATCCTGGTGAGAATCCAGGACACCGGAAGCCTAAGGTTTCCTACGCAATGCTGATCAGCGTAGGGTAAGTCGGTCCTAAGCCGTAGCGTAGAAGCGAAGGCGATGGACAGCAGGTCAAAATTCCTGCACCACCGTTACCCTGTTAAGCGAAGGGGGGACACGGAAAGGTAGGCGGAGCGCGCCCATCGGACATGGTGCGTTTTCCCTTGTAGGCGACGACCGGGGTAGGAAAATCCGCCCTGGGAGCTGAGAGGGGAGAAAACTCTAGGGCCACCGCCCTAGGGAATTCCGCCGATCCTCTGCCGTCGAGAAAAACCTCGTCGATAGGGGTCTTGGTGACCGTACCGCAAACCGACACAGGTAGGCAGGGGTAAACGCCCCTAGGTGAACGAGAGAACCCTCGTTAAGGAATTCGACAACTTAGCCCTGTAACTTCGGGAGAAAGGGTGCCCGGAGGGTACCGTCCGCATGCCGGACGCGAGCCCTTTCGGGCCGCAGTGAACAGGCTCAGGCGACTGTTTACCAAAAACACAGGTCTCTGCTAAACCGAAAGGTGATGTATAGGGGCTGACGCCTGCCCAGTGCCGGAAGGTTAAGGGGAGAGGTTCGTCCTCGGACAAAGCCTTGATCCGAAGCCCCGGTGAACGGCGGCGATAACTATAATCGTCCTAAGGTAGCGAAATCCCTTGTCGGGTAAGTTCCGACCCGCACGAATGGCGTCACGACCTGAGCGTTGTCTCAACGAGGGGCTCGGTGAAATTGCAAGACCAGTAAAGATGCTGGTTACCCGCGACAGGACAAGAAGACCCCGTGGAGCTTTACTGTAGTTTGGTAGTGGGTCGAGATTATGGATGTGTAGGATAGGCGGGAGACTGTGAAGCGTCGGCGCCAGCCGGCGTGGAGTCAACCTTGAAATACCGCTCTTTCATCATTTTGACTCTAACCTCGGAGAAACCGAGGGACATTGCCTGATGGGCAGTTTGACTGGGGCGGTCGCCTCCTAAACGGTAACGGAGGCGCCCAAAGGTTCCCTCAAGGTGGATGGAAATCACCTGCAGAGTGCATTGGCATAAGGGAGCTTGACTGTGAGACCTACAAGTCGAGCAGAGACGAAAGTCGGGCAAAGTGATCCTACGGCTCTGTGTGGAAAGGCCGTAGCTTATCGGATAAAAGCTACCCCGGGGATAACAGGCTAATCACGCCCAAGAGTTCATATCGACGGCGTGGTTTGGCACCTCGATGTCGGCTCGTCGCATCCTGGGGCTGAAGAAGGTCCCAAGGGTCGGTCTGTTCGCCCGTGAAAGCGGCACGCGAGCTGGGTTCAGAACGTCGTGAGACAGTTCGGTCTCTATCCGTCGTGGGCGCAGGAGATTTGAGGAGAGCTTTCCCTAGTACGAGAGGACCGGGAAGGACGGACCTCTAGTGTACCGGTTGTTTCGCCAGAAGCACCGCCGGGTAGCTATGTCCGGATGTGATAAGCGCTGAAAGCATCTAAGCACGAAGCCAACTCCAAGATTAGATCTCCCAAAATGACTTAGGTCAGGAGTAAGGGCCCAGGTAGACTACCTGGTGGATAGGCCGCAAGTGGAAGTCCGGTAACGGATGTAGCTGAGCGGTACTAATAGCCCGAGGACTTGACCCACATTACAACCCGTTTATTCAGGATTCGGTTACAACATAACGTCGCGGGGTGGAGCAGCGGCAGCTCGTTGGGCTCATAACCCAAAGGTCGCAGGTTCGAGTCCTGCCCCCGCAACCAGAATGCATAACGAACGCCCGTCAGCAATTTGACGGGCGTTCGTGTATATTTGTAATCGAATTACGACGCGTAGGAGGTCGGAACCATGGGCGGCATGTTGGTATTCGGCATCGTAATGGTGGTGGCGGGCCTTTCGCTTGCGTTATTCTTCGACGTTGCGGCATTGCTGCTCTTGGCCGCAGGGATAATCGTCGCCATAGTTGGCGGGGCAACCGCGGTATACGGCGGAGCACTGGAGAAAGTGTGGGGACTGGCGCTCCTTGTCCTTGGCCTCGCCGTAGCGGCCATGGGCGTCTTCACGATTTTCCTGCTCGACCTGTGGATCGTGCAATGGATGATTCGGTACGGCGGGATGATCATGGTCGTCAGCGGGGTCATCATGGCGGGAATCGGGCTAATCGGAATGTTCAAGGGCGATGACGATAAGCACGTCGAGAAGAAGATAGTATTCAAAGGCGATGACGATAAGCACATGGAGGAGATGGTCGAAGAAGAACTCCAGAGTATGAAGAAGAGTAATGAGGTACGGCCGAATGATCCTGGCGATATTGGCAGTCACCATGGCGGGGGTCGGGTTGATCGGAATGTTCAAGGGCGATGACGATAAGCGCGTCGAGAAGAAGATCGGAAAAGGGCTAGAGAGTATGAAGTGACGGGCTGCTGAATGGCCGCGGAGACTCACCATCGCGAAAAGAGAGGAAGGATGGTTTCCAAAAACACTGGCCTAATAGCGAATGAACGAAAGGTTGGACTGCGGACCATTCCAACCATAGAGCTAAGCAATGCAGATCGTTCGCCCTTTGTATGGAGATAATCGATACAATCATTAACTCGGTGGTCGAAGGCTCGAATGGTAGAGAAAAACAACGACTGTGGAAAGTGAAGATAGCATCCGTAGTCAAGAACGCACGAGATGAGGAACTCTGGCACCCCAACGCCAGATTCGCAGTTTCATTAGGATTCAGTTTTCACCACATAAATCATGGATGGCGGATTGACGGGGCCGGAAACGCTAAACTGGACGTTGAGAACTTTGTCAAGCCAGTTATTGATGCAGTCGCAGCCGGTCTCTTCTGCACACCAGAAACAGAACCGTGGAATATCCAACACTGGGGTTACGACGACTCGAACTTCAATACCTTGCTCATCTATCGGCTTCCTGACGCGGATGATCCCCAGTCCGAAGGGATAGCCATATGCGTATCTTCGTCGAGTCGCTGATTCCTGCCAAAACCCCAAACGGCCTGCGACGAATGACTGTGATACAGTGAGACAACGCACTGACCCTAACGAAGGAGAGCGGCGTGGCATCCTCAATTGAACTGACGCCCACAATCGAGCGTCGGCTTGATTCGCTGTCCTCGCGGACCGGACGTACAAAAGCCTCCATCCTGTGCGAGGCGATCGAGAGAGGACTTGAGGACATGGAGGACTACTATCTGGCCGCAGAGGTTCACAGACGCATCCGCAACGGTCAAGAACGTGTGTACTCGTCCGCCGAAGTGAGGAAAGAGCTTGGCCTGGACGATTGATTCACCGACACTAGACGCCAACCCTCGAATTTGCTTTAATCCAATAAACTACCGCCGAAGTATGACCAGTGGCTCCTACCCTTTTCACCAGCACTCCGCACCGCCTACTTGTGGCAGCGACGCTTTGTCTGGTCGCGGCTTCGGCAGCCTGTGAGGAAACACCCGATATGCAATGGGACTCTCCGCCCACGATGGAAATCGATTCGGACAAGCAGTACACAGCGATCATTGAACTGGAAAAGGACGACGGCAGGGTCGAAGTGGAGTTGTTCTCCGACAAAGCGCCGTTGATCGTGAACAACTTTGTCTTCCTCGCCCGGCAGGGCTACTACGACGGCGTCACCTTTCACCGGGTGATCGAGGGGTTCATGGCGCAGACGGGAGATCCGACGGGGACGGGGCGAGGCGGGCCCGGATACCGCATCGACAATGAGTTTCACCCGGACGCCCGGCACGACGGTCCCGGCGTTCTCTCCATGGCGAATGCAGGGATCCAGGGAGGTCGAGGAACGAACGGAAGCCAGTTCTTCATCACCTTCGTGCCGACGCCTTTCCTGGATGGCCTGAACCCGGACGGCTCTGCGAAGGACTGCTCAAGCGAGTCATGCCATCCCGTCTTTGGGCGAGTCGTCGGGGGCATGGAGCACGTCTTCGCGATCAGCGTGCGCGATCCCGGTTCGGCCCGCGAACCTGGTGACCGGATCCGCACGATTACCATCGCCGAGCGGTAAGGCCTCGGACCCATCGCCTCCACTTTGCCTACCCTTCGCGCGCTCTGGCTTTGATGTCGCGTGCGGTACAATCCTCCCATGAGCTACGCCGCCGATCTGCACGTCCACTCGCGTTACGCCTACGCCACGAGTCGGGACCTCGATTTCGACAGCCTCGCCCGGCACGCGAAGATCAAGGGCATAGACCTGCTCGCAAGCGCAGACTTCACGCACCCCGACTGGTTTGAAGAGTCTCGACTCAAGCTGAACGACGCCGGCACGGGGCTGTTCGAATACGGCGGAGTGTCGTTCATTTTGGGTACCGAAGCGGAGTGCCACGGAAGGCAGGGCGGGCGTGGCCGTCGCGTACACGTGCTCCTCTTTGCTCCGGATTTCGCGGCAGTGGAGCTTATCAACGCCGCGCTCATCCGATATGGCAAGCTCGGCGGGGACGGGCGACCGGCGCTCGGCCTGCTCCCGCGCGAGTTGCTAGCGCTCATCAAGGGCATCGACGAGAGGTGCTTCATGATACCCGCGCACCTATGGACACCATGGTTCGGGCTATACGGCTCGAAGTCGGGGTACGATTCACTGGAGGAGTGCTTTGGCAGCGACGCCGATGAGATTCCGGCCATCGAGACGGGGCTGTCGAGCGACCCCGCGATGAACTGGAGGGTGCCTTCCCTCGACAACGTGGCCATCATGTCGTTCTCGGACGCTCACTCCGCCCCAAACCTGGGACGTGAGTTGACCTTGGTGAATGGGGAGATGACGTATGATGGCCTCTTTCATGCGATGCGGCGGCAGGATATTTCATATACGGTCGAGTTCTACCCTGAGGAGGGGAAGTACCACCACTCGGGGCACCGTGCCTGTCATATCAAGATGAGCCCGGATGAAGTGAGGGAGCACGGAGTGGCCTGCCCGACGTGCGGGCGACGGATCACGGTGGGTGTGTCGTACCGAGTCGAGGAACTGGGCGGCAGGAAGGTGGACACCTGGGTTGGAGATGATGGGCTGATTTACGGTGACACGGGTCGCCCGCCATTCAAGTCTCTAGTTCCCCTACGCGAAATCCTTTCGGAGAGCCTCGGTGTCGGGGTGAGAACGAAGACGGTTGCGAGAGGGTACGAGCGGCTGATCGAGAGCTTAGGAACCGAACTGTCGGTACTCATGGACGCGCCGATTGCGGAGATCGAGTCCGCTTCCGACGAGAGGACTGCTGAGGGAATCGACCGGGTGCGGAGGGGTGATATTCGTATAGAACCGGGGTACGACGGCGTGTACGGTACGGTTCGCGTGTGGGGCGACGAAGCGCGAGGGGGCTGAGGATGTACGGGAGGAACCGGGCCTTTCACCCTCACCCCAACCCTCTCCCGCGAACGGGAGGGGGGTTACGCAAGGGGCCTCCCTTCGTGGGAATGATTGTGGCGGACGGTTGCTGTAGAAATGGACAGAAGGATTCCAGCATTGCTATGGCGAATTAGGATAAGAACAAGGTGGCACGCAACACGCGATGCTTTCGGCGTGGCATAATAGCTGCTCCTTGGGGGTGAGATCATGCGTCAACAGTCTATTGCCCTGCGAATCGTGACGAGGGAGGATGTCGCTCGTTTGAAGAGCTGGCTCGAAGACGATGAGGTGGCGGAGAGCTGGTTCGGGCGGTACTCCTATGGCAATCCGGCTCATCTGGGCTACAACCCGACTGAGATCGCCGACGTTGAGGAGGCAGAGTGGGTCGCGATCTTCGATGACCCTGCTCACAGCATCCTGTCGATCTACACCGAAGACGGGGAGCATATCGGCGAGTTCCACGTGGCGATCGAGGAAGCCTGGGGGGACGGACAGATTTCGATTCTGATCGGACGAAAGAACCTGTGGCACAAGGGGTACGGCACGGCGACCATGAGGGCCGGGCTCGACCTGTGCTTTAGGGTGTGGGGGCTATATCGCGTGTGGGTGGACGTGCCCGAGTACAACACGGCGGCCAGAGGGATGTTCGAGCGGCTGGGGTTCACGCACGAAGGGACGCTGCGGAAGAGCCGCCCCCACGAGGGCGCGCGGTTCGATTCGGTGGTGATGGGTATGCTCTCAACCGAGTACGGTATCGAGGAACCGCACGAGACGGACGAGGTCTGACACGCATTCGCGTCCCTTATTCGCTGAGTCGCCCTACTTACTCCGCAGAGGTCGAAATGGCCGGGGCGGCAAGACGGTCGAGCAGTGCCTGGCGCCTCACGAAGTAGTCGGCCTCTCGGAGTTTGCCTTCCTCCATGGCCCGTTCAAGGTCGGCGATTTGCTCGATGATTGCTGCACGGTCGCCGCTCTCTTTCTGAGTGCCACTGCTTGAAATCGCACCTGCGAATAACCCGCCTCGTCGCGCCAGCGCAATCGCGATGAGGGAGACCATCAGAAGGCCGAGCAGCGCGGGGGCCGCAAGCTCGTACGGAATGTCGGATGCCGTGGCCTTGGTCTTATCCCAGAGCGTAGCCTGAGGAAGTGACGAAATCTCCAATGTGGCGCGGGACTGGCGGGCGACGTCGGTTACCTCGATGAGTTGGTAGTGCTTGTCGCCGATCTGCACGTCGCCGGGCGCTCCGAAATCGGCGCTCGAAAGGTCGCCGATCTCGTACGGCACGAGGATGCGGGCCATTTCTGCGCCGTACAGATAGGACTTGTCCAACTCGACGGACTCGCCTTCATATCCAAAGTTGTAGGCGAACATGACCTCGTGCTCGCCGGGCGGGATGTTGGCGGGGACGGCGAATCCGCGATCGACCTGGATCGCGTCGGCTCCGACGAGGGAGGTGTCGATCTGGAGGCCCTTCGCGCCGGGCGGAAGGCCGAAGCGGAGGAGATTCATCGGTTCGGCGCCGGGGACGTAGGTCCGGTCGCCGGTGTTCACCACGTTGACGATTTCCAGCGCGTACATGTCGCGGGCGATCTTGTCGACCTGCGGGATAAGCAGTGAGGAGCTCGACACGGAGAGGAGCGACTGGTCGTCGGACGTCTCGTAGATGGTCACCGTAACGGGAGGCATTGACTCCGGGCGGAGGTCTATGTCTGTGCCGTATACGACGCCCTGGTAGCGTATTGTCACTCCGTAGAGAGCCTCGGTATCGAGGGGGATGTTCTCGAAGCGGAAAATTCCCTCGGTATCAGTGGTGGTAGTCGATTCCTCGTAGGTGCCCGCCGTTTGACGGTGAAGGGTGACCGTTAGGCCGAATGGGGGGAGCGAGTTCGCGGTGCCGTTGATGATGTTTCCCGAGACTTCGCGAAGTTCTACGGTCTCTTGTGCAGTGACGGGAAGTGTCCCCGCGAAAAACAGGGCCGCCGTGACCAAGAGTACAAATCTTATCCAGCCGCCCCTATTCATCGTCGGTCCGTTCATCGATTTCCGGTGAGGGACCGGTAAAGCGCTCGCGTACTGCCCTGACCTCGTTGGCCACGCTGGCGAGAAGCTCCTCTTCCTGCTGGTCCTCCAGTTCCATGGCCCTCATGATGTTGGCGGCTTCGAGCATGTACTGCTCTCGCAGGTCGCGGTAGTCCTCTTGCGTTAGGTTGCCGATGGCGTGCTCCAACTCTGTGTTCTTGAGTCCGGCGATGGCGGCTTCCCAGCGGCGGGTCAGCTCCGAGTATGTGGAGGTCTCGTCGCGGAAGACGGTCGTTAGACCTCTCCTGAATATGAAAGGGTACAGAATGGCCGCGGCCGGTATGAGGGCCAGAAGGACTGCGATGAGAACGAGCATGAACGGTCGCCTCTACACGCCCGCGAGTCGAACGCCCTTCGGAAGGGGAAGCGTCGCGGGAACTGGGGGCCGACGTCGAGGCGACAGGGCCAGGACGGCGCCCAGCACGAAGAGCGGTCCGGCGACCCACATCCACCATACGAGAGGATTGACGTACACGCGAAATACGGCTGTCCCGTTCTCGCCAAACTCCGACGGCACTATATAGAAATCCTCGACGGGCGTGCTGCGAATTGCAGCGCGAGTGGCCGCGACCTCATGGCTGAGGTAGAACGTCCTGCGCGCGTACAAACCGCCAATATCTCGGCCCTGCCGGGAAACGTCGAAGCGGGCCGCCATCTCGATTCTGTCGGACAAGGGCCGTGAACCGAAATCGACATATGTGAATTCGTAGCCGCCGAGCGAACGGGTGTCGCCGAGGGACATGTTGAAGTCCCGCTGAATGGAGTAGAACGAGGAGCCGATTGCGCCGATAGCCAGCATGGCGATGCCCAAGTGGACGATGTAGCCGCCGTACCGGGGGCGGTTCGCCCCAAGCAGCCTCGCGAGGGCTAGAGGATAGCTCTCTCCCCTGCGATGTCGGACACGTGTGCCCCGCAGCCACTCGTGGCCGATTGCCACGAATGAGACTACACAGACGGCAGCGGCCAGGAGGGGAACGGGCTCCCGCAGACCGAGGATGATGAGTCCGATGGTCACGATGGCCGCGCCCGCAAGCGGTACTCTGAGGATGGTGAGAACGTTCCGCATGTTTGCCCTTCGCCACGGCAGCAGGGGCCCGACTCCCATGAGGAAGACGAGCGCGAGCAGGATGGGGCCGTTCACCCGGTCGAAGAACGGCTTGCCGACCGTGATGACCTCATCGGAGGCCGCCTCGGAAAAGACGGGGTATATGGTGCCCCAGAGGGTGATGAACGCGACGGCCAGGAAGAGAACATTCTGCGTCAGGAAGGCGCTTTCGCGGGAGAGCATCGAGTCGAGGCGTTCCCTGCTCTTGAGGGTGTCGATGCGCCACATGAAGGCCGCGAGCGCCGCCATGAGTGTGAACGCCATGAATCCGAGGAAGACCCAGCCCATGGTCGACTGCGCGAATGAGTGTACCGACGGGACGGGGCCGCCGCGATTGATGAACATGCCCATCTCGGCGAGGACGAACGCCACCGTGACGAGGACGATGTTCCACATGCGGAACATGCCGCGTCGCTTCTGCACCATGATCGAGTGAACGAAGGCGGTCATCGCGAGCCAAGGCATGAGGGCGGAGTTCTCGACGGGGTCCCACGCCCAGTAACCTCCCCAGCCGAGTATCGTGTAAGCCCACCACGAACCGAGGAGGAGTCCGACGGTGAGAATGAGCCATGACACCATTCCCCATGTTCTTCCGAGATCGACCCACTCGTCACGGCCACCGCGACCAGCCAAGAGCGCGCCTATCGCTATGGCGAACGGGATGGCGACGGAGATGAGTCCCATCATCTGCATGGGGGGATGGATGAACATGCCGAAGTGGATGAGCAGCGGGTTTATTCCCTGCCCGTCCAGCGGTGCGAGGGCCAGGCGTTCGAGCGGGTTGGCGAGAAAGACGATGACTCCCAGGAAGAATGCCATTACCAGGGCCATAACGCACGTAGCGTATGGCGCGGTATAGGGGAGCCTGCGCGACAAGGCCCAAACGGCGGCCGCGGTCAGGAAGGAATAGACCGTGGCTATGAACAAGAGCGACCCGGCGTTGCCGGCGTAGAGGGCGACCCAGGTGTAGACCTGAGGGAGGGCGAGGCTGCTGTTTTCGGCGACGTAGCGCACGGAGAAGTCGTGGGTGACGAATGCGTAGACCAGCGCCAGCGTCGAGATTGCGAGGAGGATCGGCACCGTCATCATGCCGTAGCGCGCGCTCAACACGAGAACGGGGGCTCGCAGTCGCGCGCCGAGGAAGGAGGCGACCGTTACGTATCCCCCGACGACGAAGGCTATAGGGAGCGCGACGAACCCGGCGTCAACCAGCAACGGCTTCTCCCGAGTCTCGCGTTTCCTCAGCCGACCGGGACGAAGGTTCCCCTTCCGAGTCGGACGCCAGGGCGGCCTCGATGCGCTTAAAGTAATCGTCGCGTTCGGTTTCCGACAGGTTATCCACGTCGTTCGATGTTCCGTCGGTCCGAGGTGACGAACGGACGGCCAGACGAAGGACAAGGTACAGAGCGAGCGCCGCCGCGAGGATTCCCAGCGGGGGAACGACCCACACGAGCAAGTTCAGACCCTCCCGCGGGGGTTCGAGCAGGACGCTTTGGCCGTACCGCTCGACGAAGAAATCCCGTATCTCATCGTTCGTGCTTCCCTCTGCCAGCTTTTCGTCCACGACTCCACGCATCGCCTTGGCGCGTGGGTGCTGGGACTGGTCGATGGACTCGCCTGGGCAGACGGGACACATAACGGTCTTGTTGATCTCCTGCGCACGGGCCTCCAGGATTGGAAGCTCCTCATCGGACGCGCAGGCGAACATGAACGTCATGATCGCGGCGAGGAAGACCGCGAACGCCGAACGGAGGATGAGTGTCTTGGCAGCGGGTGTCTTCATCTACCAAATCAGCGTACCACAAAGGGGGTAGGGATTCACCGCATCGGGGCGCAGAGGCCGGAGACGAGGGCCAGGCGAATCGCAAAGACGGTCGCGATGGCGGAAGAGAACCGGATGGCCAATCATCCCACTGGACGTGACAAGGGGCCGACACGTCGCTCCGACTAGGGGGACGAGTAGCCGCCCTCGCTTATTGGGGTCTTTGGCCCTGATTTTTACGGGTCGTTTTCGCACGTGCCCATTCCGTCCGACGGTGCACAAACCATCAAAACATAACCTCCATCGTTGTAGAGTTCATATGTGGAGATTCATGTAGTGTGGTTGGTACGGCCCGGTTCCCGCATAGGAGTATCTGACATGAAATTGAGACTCTGTCTGCTTTTCGCGATTGCCATAGTGTTTGCGGGCATCGCTGCTTGCGGTGACGACTCGACGACGACGACGCAACCCAGATCGATCGAGCCGGCCTCCACGGTAGAGCCAACATCTGCTCCGACAGCGGTCCCGACGGTGACAGCCGTCCCGACGCCGGAGCCCACCGCCACTCCGCCTCCGCCTCCCACGGCAACGGCCGTGCCGGAGCCTGCGTCGGCGGTGGGCGGTGGCCTCAATCTCTCAGAGGACTGTCTGCCGGGCGGCGTGATCGACAATGCGGCAACGGTCCTCTCTTGCGGTATGCAGGCCATTCAGCAGGTCGAGAGCTTCTCCTTCAATGGGGAAATCGATCTGCTGGCCTTATTCCCCGTGGACGACGCTGGCGCTGGAGAAGGAGCGATTCAGATGACCGGCGCGATCGTTGCGCCCGATAAGCTCCAAGTCACTGTCTCGATGCAGGCCGATGGGGAAAAGATCGAGATAAACGCATTAATGATAGGACGGGATGCCTACGTGCAAGACCCTGAGTCGGGCCAATGGTTCAAGGGAGTTCCCCCGGACGCCGACTTCCTGGGTTCGATACAGATGGTGGGCGTACTCCAGATACCGAACGACCCCAACGCGACCCTGAAAGAGACCATGGAACTCGACGATGGGACGAAAGGCTACGTGATAGTCTCCGATCAGTCGAGCCCGGGAAGTGGCATGAACGCTCTTGGGCTGCCCGGCAGCAACTTGACTTGGATAGTCGGCGTGGACGACTTCCTGACCAGGGAGGTCAGGGTTTCTTTAGAGGGTCAAAGCGATGAGCCTCTGGACATCATGAGCATGAGCTACGGCGGGTACAACGAAGAGTATGAGATAGAGCCGCCGGCGGAGTATACAGCCCTTCCGGGAGACTTGATGCAATCGGGACCTCCGGGGGTTGGTATGGTAGTTGGACTGACAAAGAACGACGATGGGGACGTGGAAGTGATGTTCGACAAACCCGTCCAGGTCCAGGGGGTGGTCGAGCTGTATGTCCTGGAACCGAGCACGGGAGGATGGGGCCTGCCACTACTCAGCGGGAGTGGGACGGATACCCTGACTTTTGACGCGGACGCGGAGGGCAGACCTAAGCTGGTCGCAGGCGAGAGTCAGATAGCGGGTTTCGCGTTCCCGGATCAGGAATCGCGGCTCGTGGACTCGGACGGCGCCGGGGTGAACCTGAATATCGATCTGTGGACGTATGAATAGAGGCGGGTCCACCGACTGTTACAGTATAGTCCGCTACTAATTGCCGTTACCGTTACCGTCTCCGGCTGAGCAGACCGAAATGCCGGCCTCCGCGTAGTCGTTCCTCGCCACGTTCGCCAGCACGGCAGGCACGCAGGCATCAGCGTTCCACGGGTTGCCGTTGAGCGCGATCACGATCAACGTATCGGCCAGGTCGCCCACACCGGCAGCGATGCTCGTGAATCTGTTGTTGCCATTATCGCTTTTCGTCGCGTCCTCGTTGTGCAGCCACAGGTACTTCAGGCTGTCCAGGCCACCCAGCGTGGCCGGGACCTCACCGCTCAGGCTGTTGTTGTGCAGCCGTAGCCGCGTCAGAGTGTCCAGGCCGCTCAGGTCAGGAATCGTACCGGTCAGCATGTTGTCTCGCAGGTTCAGGTCGTCCAAACTGGCGGGGAACATGTCTCCCGCTGGGATCATACCCTCTAGCATGTTGCTGTGCAGCCACAGTAGCCTCAGCCTCGACAGAGCGCTCATGTCCGGTATCGTGCCGCCGAACGGGTTCCTGTCGATGATCAGCCAAGTCATGCTGGGAGGCAGCGTCGACGCCTCAGGGACACCGCCCGTCAGGCCGTTGTTTGCCAGCTTCAGCTTTTCGAGGCTCGTCATTCCGCTCAGGTCGGGTACGGAGCCGCTCAGGCTGTTGCCCCAGAGCCACAACTCCCTCATGTTCGTCATGCCGTTCAGCCACGCCGGGATACCGCCCGTCAGGCCAGTGCCCTCAACCTTATCGCCATCAACGTCGTAGTCTGCGTTGTTCGGCAGATACAACTCCTCCAGACTGGTCATACCGCTCAAGTCCGGTATGCCACCGCTCAGGCTATTGCTGTGCAAGTTCAGAACCTTGAGGTTGCGCAATCTACCCAAGTCATCGGGAATCGGGCCAGTCAGCCGGTTAGTGCGCAGGTTCAGAACTCTTAGGAAGTACAGATCACCCAGCTCTCCAGGAATCTCGCCCGTCAGCTCGTTGTTGCTGAGATCCAAGTCGATGAGCCTGGTGAGGCGGCCCAGAGACACAGGGACCGTCCCATTCAAGCCCTCGTTGTGGAGGACAATCCGAGTCACACGATTTGGCGTTTCTCCGAGCTTGACGCCGTCCCACTGTGCGACGGGAGTGTCTGCCGACCAGTTGAGCGTGGCGGTCCCGGCGAGCGTGTCACGGTCCGCGAGCAGCACCGCGCATTCGAAGACCAGGTACAGCGACTCAAAGTCGTTACGAATTGTGTCTTCGAGGGCCAGTAATTCACTTGGCAGACATCCGGAGAATCGGTTGTGGCCGAGGCGCAGATCTTCCAGGTTGGAAAGGTTGCCGAGTTCAATAGGTATCGCGCCAGTCAATTGATTATCACTGAGGTACAGGATTTCGAGATTGGACAGTTTGCCCAATTCGGTAGGTATCGCGCCGGTTAATTGATTCTCGCTGAGACGCAACTGTTCAAGGTTGACGAGGCTGCCCAACTGCGTCGGTATCGAACCGGTCAGCTGGTTGTCATAGAGGAACAGCCGCTCAAGGTTGACGAGGCCGCCCAGTTCCGTTGGTATCTCGCCGGTCAACTCGTTGCGGTCGAGATACAGGTATTGCAGATTAGCGAAACTACCAAGCCAGGCCGGTATCTCGCCGTCCAGTTCGTTGTCACCTATCAATAGCCACTTTAGGTTTGTGAGATTCTCCAACTCGTTCGGTATATCACCCGTTAAGCCGTTGCGACTGAGGACCAGGCGATCCAGGTTCGTCAGCCCACCCAGTTCCTCAGGTATCTCGCCGGTCAAGTCGTTGGAACCAAGGTTCAGCCGCCTTAGTCCAGTGAGACTACCCAAATCATCCGGTATCTCACCGGCCAAGTCGTTGGAACTGAGGTACAGTCCGTTGACTCGTCCATTCACATCAACGGTTACGCCATGCCATTCCGAGATTGGCCTCTCGCTCAGCCAATTGTCACTTTCCTCCCAGTTCTGGCCGTTCGTGGCCGCATAAAGCGCTTCCAGGGCTGGTCGATCCTCGTCAGAATCCACTGATCCGCAAGTGCTGCCGCGGAAGGTATCCACATTCTGCAGCCACGTCTGGAATGCGTCGTCGGCCGGGGCGCAGAGCCCCGCGTTGTCGAGGAAGTAGAACAACCTCAGCAGGGTCAATTCCGTCATGGTCTGTGGAAGCATCCCCGTCAACTGATTGTTATCTAGGAGCAGTACCTCGAGACTTGCGAGTCCGCCAAAGTCGGGCGGCACCTCACCCGTCAGTTCGTTGTAATGGAGTTGCATGTATTGCACGTTCGCCAAGTTGCCCAGTTCCGCCGGTATCTCCCCGCTCAGCCGGTTGAGTTGCAGGGACAGCCGCTCCAGGTTGGTAAGGTCGCCCAGCTTCGGCGGAATCTCACCTGTCAGCCCTCGCCTGGAAAGTCTCAGCCTCGTAACCCGCTGCGGCGTGCCCTCCAAGGTGATGCCGTCCCAGTCCGCGATGGTAGTGTCCACCGACCAGTTCAGTGTGGCATCTCCCGCCAACGTGTCACGTGCGGCAAGCAGCGCCTCGCAGTCGGAGACGAGGCCGGGGTTGTTGGCCGCGTCCGGAACTGCGGTTCCGGTTTCGCAGTCACTCTCACAGAACGGCAGACCGAGATCAGCGAGGTCGTTAATTGCCACATCGCTTAATCTATTGGGGATACACCCGGCCAACTGATTTCCGGCGAGGAATAGCCTGTCCAAATTGGATAAATCGCCTAGCTCAGCGGGTATCTCTCCTATCAACGTATTTCGTGAAAGATCGAGTAGCCTTAACCTGGCGAGCCTACCAAGTTCCGACGGTATCTGTCCGGTCAATTGGTTGTCCCCGAGGAACAGCAGTTCCAAGTTGGCAAGACGGCCCAGTTCAGACGGTATGTCTCCGGTCAACTGGTTGCCTGTTAGACTCAGATCTTCCAGGTTTTCGAGGCTACTCAGTACTGTCGGTATGCCTCCGGTCAATTGGTTCCTCTTGAGGTCGAGAGTTCCTAACTTCTCGAGCGTACCCAATTCCTCAGGTATCTCGCCGGTTAGCTGGTTGTCATAGAGCCACAGCGATCGCAGATTGGCAAAGCCGCCTAGTTCGGTGGGGATCTCTCCGGTCAGTTGGTTATTCGAAAGCGACAGCACTTGTAGGTTCCGTAGGCGGCCCAATTCTGACGGAATCTCTCCTGTCAACCGGTTGCTCGCAAGGTATAGTCTCTGTATGTTGGTGAGGTCGCCCAGGTCTGTTGGTATGGGTCCTGATAACTCATTTTCCCCGAGCCACAAGAATTGCAGGTCGGCGAGTGTGCCCAATTCCGATGGTATCTCCCCGGTCAGCCGGTTTCGATCAAGGTTTAGCGATTGCAGTTTGGTAAGATTGCCAAGTTCCGTTGGTATTGCTCCCGTCAATTCGTTTCGATTGAGGGTTAGCGATTGTAGGATTATGAGGTTACCTAGTTCCGGCGGGATCGTCCCGGTCAGCTCGTTACCCCATAATCTTAGATCCCGGAGGTTAGTGAGGTTGCCCAGTTCGGCAGGAATTTCTCCGGTAAATTTGTTGTCTCCGAGTACCAGTTCTTCTAGGTTTCCAAGGTTTGCTAGTTCTACGGGTATTTGCCCTTCAATGAGGTTGTTGTAGAGGTCCAACTGTACAAGATTCGATAGGCTACCCAATTCGGGAGGGATTGTACCTCTCAATCTGTTATCTTCTCCCTGCTGAGGGTAGTGGTTGCCGAGGTCCAAACGTATGAGCCCAGCTAGGCTACCCAACTGGGCCGGAAGCGTACCGGACAGACCCTCGCTCTTGAGGACCAGTCCCGTAATGCGCTCAGGTGTTCCGTCCACGGTGATGCCGTCCCAGTCCGCAATCGGAACATCCGCCGACCAGTTCAGCGTAGCGTCTCCCGCCAACGTGTCGCGCGATGCGAGGAGCGCCTCGCAGTCGGAGACGAGCCCGGGGTTGTTGGCCGCGTCAGGCACCGCGCTCCCGGTGGAGCAGGTAGTCTGCTCAATCTCATCGTCGCAGAACGGCAGACGAAGTTGTTCCAGGTCATTGTTTCGTACGTCCCCCAACTCTGCGGGGATGCATCCCGTCAACTCGTTACCGGTGAGATATAGCCACCTCAGGTTGGCGAGCGCGCCCAGTTCTTTCGGTATCTCTCCGGTCAAACGGTTATAGGAAAGGTACAACGATCGCAGGTTGGATAGTTTACCCAGTTCAGTCGGTATCTCTCCTGACAGCTGATTCTCACTGAGGCGCAGCCGTTTCAGCTTGGTTAGACTGCCCAGCCAGGCCGGGATTTCACCACGCAAATCGTTGCCCGTGAGATCAAGACTATCCAAGTTGGAAAGGTCGCTCAGCGAGGTCGGTATCTCTCCGGTCAACCGGTTGTCGCTCAGGTACAGCGTCTCCAGGTTGGTTAGGCTGCCCAGTGAGGCCGGTATCTCTCCAGTCATTTGGGTACCCCGGATGAGCAGTCCTTTCAACTTGGTGAGGTCGCCCAGCCATGCGGGAATCTCTCCGGTCAGCTGGTTCGGACCGAGATCCATGTGTTGAAGCTCGGTGAGATTGCCAAGTTCGTCCGGTATCTCGCCACTGAGATTATTGCCCCTGAGGATCAACCAATACAGATTGGAGAGATTGCCCAGCCCGGCCGGTATCTCACCGGTCAACTTGTTATGGCCGAGATCGAGCACACCTAGGTTGTTAAGCCTGATCAGCCAGCCGGGCAAAGCCCCTGTCAGCTGATTGTTACTGAGATTCAGCGTACCTAGGTTTACGAGGTCTCCCAGAGAGGCCGGTATCTCACCAGTCAACTGGTTTCCGTTTAGTGACAAACCTCCCAAGTTGACGAGTCTGCCCAATTCAGCCGGGATCGGGCCGGTCAACCGGTTACCACTCAGCCCCAGTCGTCCCAAGTTGACCAGGTTTCCGAGGTCAGCCGGGATCGGACCGACCAACTGGTTTCCGTTCAAATACAGCACTCCAAGGTTTACGAGGTCCCCAAATTTGCTTGGAATTTCTCCGGTCAACTGGTTGTATTCGAGTGACAGTGTTCGCAAGTTGGCGAGCCCGCCCAGTTCGGGTGGAATCGTACCGGTCAACTCGTTATGGTTAAGCTCCAGCCATACCAGACTGGACAGGTTGCCCAGCTCCGATGGGATGGCGCCGGAAAGGCCCTTAGAGGACATGTCGATCCTCACAACCCGATTGTTGAGGATCTCGATTCCCTGCCAATCGCCAATCGACAGTTGTTCACTCCAATTCAGCGACTGGCCACCTCGCAGGGCATCCCTGGACGCCAGCAGCGCTTCGCAGTCGGCGACGATTCCGGGATCGGAGTATCCCGAAACTGCGTCGCTGTTGGGACACACTCCTTCTCGCACCGTGATGCTGACCATCATGGTGTCGGTGTCGCCTTGGGCATCCGTAGCGGTTAGCGTATAGCTCGCCTCGCCGGAGGCGACGGACGTCTCCGAAACTCCTATCCGGGCAGGCGGACCTGGGACGAAGGTCACGCCATTGCTCGGGGCAGGCGAGATGGAGTAGGTCAACGGCTCGTTGCCATACTCCGCCTCCAGAAGGAGGCGGTTGGCAGGGACGCCCGCAGTGAAGGTGTACGAAATACTGTCGTCCGCGAAGATCGGCGCGTCGTCGTCGATAATGGTCAGCGTTACGCTCTCGGGTCCCGTGACTCCTAAATTGTTCGTGGCCGTACCGGATACCGTTACAGTCTTCCTGGATTCCGTAAACACGGTGTCGTCTACTGGATATAGCCATGTCCACCCATCACTGGCCGTCTGGCCCGCCGGAATGGTCAACGTGTTCCGGTAAATCTCCTCGATTGCCTCAGCCGGTGACGCCGAAAACGTGACTGTTGTCTCTGCACTCGATCTGTTGTCCAGCGTCGCGAGTACCCAGGCCCGTCCTCCGTCACGTCCCCCGCCTTCCATGACTTCCGCTCGTGATAGAGACAGTGACACCCTTGGCGTCGTCTCGTCGTCTGTGATCGCCAACTCAACCGATTCCGGCGCGATGACACCCAGGCTGCTCGGGTTCTCCGCCGTCGCAGAGACTGTGACGATCACGTCGCCCGTTTGATCGCGGTTATCAACGCCGGTAAGTGTCACGACGCCTTCACTCACCGTCTGGCCCGCAGGGATAGTCAGCGTCCTGTTTCCGCTCAGGTTGACGGCGTCAGACGGCGAGGCGGATACGGTCAATATGGTGTCCGCACTCGACAGCCTGTGCAGCGTCGCGGTAACCGTGCTGACCCCTCCATTCTCTGACAGCCAGTACGGCGACAGCGTTAGATGCACCCTTGGTGTTGGTGAGGATGAGCTACGGCGATGATTCGCCGTGATCTCTCGTCTGTTGTTCAAGGTTCCCACGGCATCGGCAGGCCCGTCCACGCCTGTGGATGGATGATCGACCGGAACGCCCATCGGATCGCCCTTGTAGGTCTTCTCCGGGTTCGAGAAGTACGCAACCCCTGGACACCCCAAGACAACTTCATCCTCATGACACTGATCGTTGTAGGCCATGATCGTGCGCCACCAAGCGGACTCAGGTGCGTCCGGCTCGAACGCTCGTTGGTTCACATAGCCGAAGTTCGCCCCCCTCAAAGGAACACCGACTTCATACCTGTCGTGGTGCAGGCCCATGTTGTGGCCAAGCTCGTGGGCGAACGTCAAACCGCCACAAACATTGACTGTGAGGGCATATACTGATGGCACCCCCGCCGCTGTGCCGCAATAATTGTGCCTCCCGACTACCAGGTGAACAAGGTCTGCGGCATACAAGTCGCGCAGATCGTGGATGTGATCCATGTACCCATCCGAATCGCCTGCGAGCCTGCCAAGGTGGTTGCCCCCAACTTCCTCGAAGTAGTCCACCTCTTCCCTCAGCACTAGTCTGACCCGGTGAATTACCCCACTTCTCTCATATGCCTGGTTGGTCTCTGTGACGAAGAGATCGATCAGCGCTTCGATTGCGGCCCTGCCTCCTTCGCGGTGCTTGGCCAAGGGCGTGTACACCACCATCACGTCTATCACTGAGCCGTCGTCCGGTAGGTCAGCACCATCGTCCGTCTTGGGGCGAACGCCGGTCGAGGATGGGGGTATTTCCAGCGGCTCGTCCAAAGGTGGCAGCGACGACTCGTCGATCTGACGAATGACGTATGTGCCGTCACCGGCCGTCCTTATGGAGTAGACCGCATCGGGCGTTCTCACCGTGCCGACCACGATCTTGCCGTTCACCACCAGGGTCATTGTCCCCAGTTCCACGCCCTCGAGGCTGCCCCACAACGCATGACCGGAAGCTGTCGGCTCGACGTGCTCGACTATGCCGGTGAAGACGACATCTTCAAACAGGTTCAGCACAAGCGTATGAGGTGTCGTGGGAGTCCCTGTAACGGAGTCCTTGGGGTCAATAGGTGGATTCGTGATCTCAGCGATCTGTCCGAAGTCGATCCCCACCAGGCGGCCGGCGAGAGTCTCAACGTCGGTGCTGAGCGGCGGGTCGCCCTCGACCTCGGAGAACAGGCCGTCGGGCTGGGCTTCGTCGTCTGCATCTGGTGGTACTGACGGCACGGCCGGCGTGGGAGTGGGAGGTGGAAACGTGCCGGTTGGAATAACCGTTGGCGTCGGAGCGGTTCCTTGCAAGCCGGCTGTTCCGGGCAGGGTGGCTCCCCCACCAGCGGCGCTTCACAGTCCGAACCTAGTCCGGGGTTGTTGACGCCATCGGAGACGGCGGTCCCGGTGGGGCATGTGGAGGTTGTGCTCGTTTGGGCCAAGAGAGGCCGGACTGCGATTGGGAAAGCGGCCGACAGAACTATGACTGTGACGGCTAGGACGGGCAGAATTGTGGAGCGGCTGCGCAGTGGCATTATTCGGCTGTTCACGTTTCCGGCACTCAAAAGCGGATCGCGGTCATGATACGTACATTCTCCGATCACTGCAATTCGGGCGTCGAATGACGATTGCCGACGGGTACGTTCATCCGACAATGGAAGGAATTCCCTCAAGGGCTTCGTGAAGCGAGCATCTTGACATCATAATAAATACACACTATGATGCCTCAATGAGAACAACGCTGACATTAGACGATGACGTAGCCGAACGACTGCGAGAGCAGGCGCGGCTTCAGGACAGGACATTCAAGCAGGTGGTAAACGACACACTGCGACGCGGAATGTCGCCCGACGTAGGAGATATCCCGACTCCCGAATATCGAATCGTTCCCAACCACAGCGCACTAGCTCCGGGAATCGATCCGACGAAGCTGAATCAGATAAACGACCAACTTGAAGCCGAGACCTTCGGTGGCGCGCCGAGCGCGATTTGATAGTCCCGGACGTCAACCTGCTCGTCTATGCCCACAATGACGGGGCTCCTTTCTACGACTCGGCTAGACGTTGGTGGGAAAGTCTTGTCAACGGCTCGGAGAGAATCGGGGTTCCATGGGTCGTGTCAGCAGGTTTCGTGCGGTTGATGACTCACCCGAGGGTGCTCGTCAGTCCCGTAACCCCGGCGCAAGCGGTCGATTTCGTTTCCGAGTGGTTTCGGTTCCCGCACGTCATGCCAATCAACCCCGGAGCCGACCACTTGGTCCATTTCCGTCGGAATCTCCTCGCGGCAGGAGTCGGGGCAAACCTGGTGACCGACTCGCATATAGCCGCGGTCGCCATGGAATATCAGGCTGAAGTCCACTCCAACGACACGGACTTCAGCCGCTTTCCAGGCCTGCGCTGGCGCAATCCGCTGTGACGTGGAAAGTCTGAATCTTCCCCTCTCTCGTGTGGACTTGATTCACCCGGCAACTAAGGACAGGGAAGGTTGTGTCAGGCAATAGGGGAAATTCCGTGCTTGCACGGGTGATACTAACTAACTAGAATAGTATCAAACGGGAATTTCCTTAGCACTTGATGAAGATGTAGAGGGTCACATGGCTATAAACCGAGAACAAAAGTACCGGGAGATGGCGCTGCGCAGCAAGTATCAGAGACTTTACACGCATTTGTGCGCCCTTCATGACCGGGAGTGGAGAACCTCCTTCGGCGAAATCGAGTCGATCATCGGTTTCGAGTTGCCTGCGTCCGCGCGTCTTCATCGACCGTGGTGGGCGAATCAGAGCGGTGGGAACGGCCACAGTCAGGCACTTGTGTGGAGCGCGGCGGGATGGGAGACGGCGGATGTCGATATGGACGCCGAGACGCTGCTGCTCAGACGACGGAAGGACCCGGAGGCCGCTCGAAGGCTCAGTCTCGACGATGTGTGGCCCGTTCACTCCACGGCGACATGGCCGGTAGGCCTGAGTCTCAGGCGAGAGGACATCTACGAGGACAGCATGCAGTCTACCTGATGTTCATTGACACCAACGTTCTCGTTAACTCCCGCATTCTTGAGGCGCCGCATCACGAAATGGCTAGGACGAGACTTGAACGTGCACTTCAGGACAACGAACCGATGCGGATCAGCCGTCAGGTGGTGCGGGAGTACCTAGCGGTCGTCACTCGTCCGCAGACCTGGCCGGTCGCTATGACCCGTGAGGAGGCGATTGAGGATGTGAACAGACTCATCACCGGCTTCGATGTGCTTGAGGACGGTCCCGCGGTGACCGAGTGGCTTATCACGCTGTGCCGCGATGTCTCTGTGGGAGGAAAACAGATCCACGACGCCAACATTGTGGCGACGATGCTGGCATACGGGGAGCGCAGGTTGCTCACATTCAACGTTGGCGACTTTCGGCGTTATGGTGACCGGATTGAGTTGGTGGACCATTAGCGGAACGAGAGTTTTGGGCTGGGGCGCACTATGCAATTGACGGATATGTGCGATGCTACTCAATGGCTGAAGTACAACCTATCGAAACAGAGAACACTACGGTGAATCTACCGAACCCACCCACCAAGGACGATGGGCTTCCCTGCCCCGTCCTTGTCCCAAGCCGACTTGGGCACTTGCAATTGCCATGAGCCAGAAGGCTAAAACGGACGCACGGCCCCAAGCCCTGATTCTCGCGCCGTTTGCCGAGCGGGAGCTTGAGCGTCTGGCGGGCAGGCTTCAAATTGAGTACGAGAGTTGGATGGACTCACGGCGGATGCAAGATCCTGACGAACTCGCGGCGAGGCTGAACGGCCTGGGGGCGTCCGTCTTGGTGATAGAGTTGGACTTTGTCTTCCGGGAGGTGTTCGAGGCGGTCCCAAGTCTCAAGTTCGTGGGGATATGCAGGGCGGCCACGAGTCAAGTCGATATCGAGGCCGCGACGGCGAGCGGGGTCGCGGTGGTCAACACGCCGACCCGGAACGCGCAAGCCGTGGCGGAACACGCGCTGGGGCTGATGCTCGCCCTGGCGAGGCGCATTCCTGAGGGGCACAGCTACGTCAGCGGCGGACGATGGCTCAATCCCGTCGCGCCCTACGTCGAGTTGCGGGGAGTGGAGTTGGGGGGCAGGACGCTGGGCATTGTGGGACTGGGCGCTATTGGACGACGACTGGCTGAGATGGCGAGGGCGATCGGCATGACGTGCATCGCGTATGACCCCTACGTCGACGCTCCGCCGACGGGCGTTGCTTTACAGGATCTGGACGAGGTACTTGCAGGTTCGGACTTCCTATCGATTCACTCGCCGTTGACTCGCGAGACCGAGGGGTTGATCGACGCCCGGAGGCTTGCGCTCATGGGGCCGACGGCGTACCTTGTAAACCTCTCGGAAGCTAGGATCGTGGACCGCGACGCCCTGGTTGCCGCGCTCAAAAGCAAGAGCATCGCTGGAGCCGCGCTCGATGTCTTTGAGACGCACCCGATCACTCCCAATCACCCACTGCTGGGGCTCGATAACGTGATTCTGACGCCACACCTGGGCGGAGCAACGATTGAGACTATCGAGCGTTACTCAAAGATGATGACCGACGATATTTTGCGGTTCCTAGATGAGGAGAGGCCGGTTAACCTCGTCAACCTCGCCGTATGGGAGTCAAAGTGAGCGACAGGTACATAGTCGTCTTGGACGCGGGTTCGACCCGGATACGCTGCCTTGTATTCGACTCGAATGGCAAGTCGGTTGTAGAACACTCCACCCCCTGGAGCTACCTTGCCCCCGACGAGTCGTCGCCTTTTGCGCGGGAGCTGGACGCGGATGGTGTCTGGTACTCGACGGCAAGGCTCATCGCCAAGTGCGTGGGTGAAAGCAAGGTGGAGTCTCGCCGGATAGCGGCCATCACGGTAACCAGTCAGCGACAGGGGGTCGTGTTCCTTAGCAAGGAGAATCGAGTCCTCTACGCAGGCCCGAATACCGATCTCCGGGCGGTATTCGAGGGTGCGGCCCTCGACCTCGCGAATGGTGAGCGAGTCTTTGAAGTGACGGGAAGGCTGCCGTCCCTTCTGTTCACTGCCGCCAAGCTGCGCTGGTTCAAGCGGCACAAACGGGATGTCTACGACAAAATCGATCGCGTCGTCACGCTGGCGGACTGGCTTCGGTGGAAGCTGTCGGGGGAGCTGGTAAGCGAGGCCACGCCGGCGGCTGAGGCGGGGCTGCTCGATATCCGCGAGCGACGATGGTGTACGGAGTTATTCAGTGAGCTCGGCGTAGGGGCGATTGGCGGTGTCCCCATCGAGAGTGCGGGCACGGTGATTGGGAACGTTCGACGCGAAGTGGCCGAGAGCACCGGCGTTCCAGTTGGAGTCTCGGTCGTTGTAGCCCCTGCGGACACGCAGTGCGGGCTTGTGGGGCTCGGCGTGAGCCGTGCGGGACAGGTGGGGGTCGTCGCGGGATGGAGCATTCCGCTGGTTATGCTCACGGATACGCCCGTGTTCGATGAAGAACGACGGACTTGGACAGGCTGTTACGTGGAGGAGGCGCTGTGGAGCCTGGAGAGCACGTGCGGCGACGCCGGAAACTCGTACCGCTGGCTTGCCGATACTATGTGGGCAGGTGAGACCGGGCCGTTCGCGAGAATGGACACGGCATCCCGTGACGTCTCCGCGGGATCGCACGGTGTACTTGCCTTCCTGGGGCCGTCCCGGATGGATATGAGCAGCGTCGGAATTCAGACAGGCGGGTTCATCTTTCCCGTGCCCATCACGTTCGGCGGCATCGGACGTGGACACCTGACGAGGGCAGCCCTGGAATCCATTGCGTTCGCGGTGCGGGCGAATCTCGAACAGCTGGAGTGCGTGAGCAGCGTTCCAGCATCCAAAATAGCGGTGGGGGGCGGTATGATAGCCACGTCGTCGTGGGTGGAGATGCTGCCGAACGTGCTGGGGCGTCCGGTTGAGGTGGCCGCCATCCCGAACGTGACGGCGGCGGGGGCGTATGTGATGGCAGTGGCGGCGCTGGACGGTCACGCTTCACTTCTCGATATTGCGGAGGGAAGTGCGACAACATCGACAATCGAGCCGAGTCCCGTGGATTCGGCAGAGTACGACGATCACTATCAACACTGGACGGAAATGGCGTTGCATTTGGAATCGGCGGGAATGTAGGACGATGCCATGAGCTTGGAAGCAGCCAAGCAGCAGGTCGCCGTGGTCGCCAGGAAGATGGCGGAACTCGATCTCGTCTCTGGGTCGAGCGGGAACGTGAGCGCGTGGCTGCCGGACGGTCTCATGGCAATCACCCCGATGGGCAAGAGCTACGAGGGGATGTCGGCGGAGGATATCGTGGTAGTGGACGGCGATCTGAATCCCGTGGGGGGGGACTTGATGCCGTCGTCCGAGTCGCTGCTGCACGTCGCCATATACGCGGCGCGCGCGGACGTAGGAGGCATCGTCCATACACACGCGGTGTATTCGAGCGCGGTCGCGGCGGCAGGCATGGCGATACCGCCTATAGTGGATGAGATGGTGGTTGCGTTGGGGGGAGAGGTAAGGGTGTCGGAGTACGCGCCTCCGGCATCGGAAACAGTGGCCGAACGGGTATGCGACGCACTCGGCAATCATGATGCAGCGCTGATCCGCAACCATGGGGCGGTCGCGGTGGGGGGAGACCCAGAATCCGCGCTGAAGGCCTCGGTACTCACCGAGCGAGTTGCCCAGATATTCGTCCTGTCGTCCACTATCGGGCGTCCCACTACCTTACCCGACGACGTGGTAGCTTCCGAGGCCGCCATATTCGAGATGAGAAGGGCTGCCCGCCGCGAGAGAATGCGCTAGACTCATAATGAACGACTCCACACCAGCGAGGACTGGCACATGGTATCCGTACCCGGATTTCTCCTTCGCCGCTTGTACGTGAAGGGCAGCCTAAAGAACGCCGCGGGAGGCTTCGAGTTCGAGCTAAGGAACAGCCTGGGATCGGGTTACTCCCAGAAGGTCTGGCCGTTGAAGGTTGACGGCGAAGAACTCCAAGCCGAGCGGAGCTGCTTCATCGTTGACGGCAAGGAAACCCCTTTCAGCGACGTATCGACCGACAACACCTTCTCCCTAGAGGTCAACAAGACGATCACCATCTGGACCGACGGCGTATCTCTGGAACCGGGAGTGCACACGATTGAGATGGGGTTCGACGTCCCGGGGCTGGGCACGATGAGGTTCGACTTCACCGACGAAATTGTGGATGGGTGACAAACTGCGACGGATCGCGGTAACGGGGAGTTCCGGATACGTCGGGACGGTGCTTATACCTCACCTCGTCGCGCGTGAGGATGTGGGCAGGGTCGTCGCGATCGACGTGCGGGAGCCGAAACGGGACCTCGGCAGCAAGGCGTCATTCGTGCGGCAGGACGTGTCCGAGCCGTTTCCGGACCTGTTCGCAGAGAATGATATAGACACGGTCGTGCACTTAGCGTATGAATTGCGGCAGGGCCGGAATCGAGAGGCTAACCGGCGGGTCAACGTGGACGGCGCCCGAAACACCATTGATGCCTGCCGTCGCGGCGGCGTCCGGCGAATAGTCTACCTGAGCAGCACGAGCGTGTACGGCGCGCACCCCGACAATCCACAAGCGCTGACCGAGGAGATGCCCGCCCGTCCGGTGAAGGGTTTCCAGTACAGCGAGGACAAGCTGGCGTCGGAGGGGCTGCTCGACGAATACGCCTCGGCTTCGCCTGCGGTGGCCGTCTGCACCTTGAGATGCTGCCCGGTTATGGGGGCCAATGCCGACAACTTCATTGCGAGCGCGTTCGACAAGGCGTTCTTGGTCGCAGTCTCCGGCGCAAGTCCTCCGATGCAGCTCATTCACGAAGAGGACATGGTGCGCTGCCTGACACTGGCGACTATGGGGGACGCCGAGGGCCTGTACAACCTAACCGGGGCAGGGTCGATAAGCTGGGGCGAGATGGCCGCCGCGCGCGGCAGGCGTGTCTTCTCTCTGCCAGCGTGGCTGCTCTACCCTCTCACACAGCTCACGTGGTCGCTCAGGCTGCAATCGGACTCGCCTGCGATGGGCCTCGATATGATCCGATATCCGTGGTTTGCGAATACGGAGAAGATCAAGCGCGAGATAGGGTTCAGGCCGCGATACTCGTCGCGGGATGCGTGGGAGGCTTATGTAGAGAGACGTTGATGAACCAAATCTAAGAGTGTGTTTGCGAAGTCCTTTCACGATGCTCCTGCTGTCATACGCAACCCACAAGATTCGATAATCTCTCCCCCGTTCGCCGGGGGAGAGATACTAGAGAGGGGGTGTCTTGCCTAAGACCTGGCACGAATCCGCACCTTTGCAAACATCCTCTTGGCTCGACTTTGTACATTCACGCCGCGTAGGTCAGCGACTCGATGAATCTGTTGATCACGGGCGTTGGGACTTCTTGTATATCGGGTTTCTGCGACGACATGCAGAAAGTCGCAGAAGCAAACCGGAGGTGACGGTGCGCTTGCGCGTGGCCAGAACCGCGCCGACGAGGAGCGCCTGCACTTTCGACAATGGCCTGGAACATCGGCGCGAACGGGTTGGGTAAGGATATAATCGCATCGGGCAGAGCCTGCCCCGTACTGGATACGGGGGTGAGCATAACTTGACCTTTCGTGATGGTTCGGTCGTAACTGTTCACAGTCGGTGAGATACGCAGGAATTGTCCTTCTGCTGTCATTCTGAGGAGCGCAGCGACGAAGAATCTACAATCTCTCCGCCGGGGGCTGACAGGGGTAGGTAAAATGGAATTGTAGCTATGATCCGGCCCCGCATCCCTGTCATTCCGAGCGCAGCGAGCAACTGTCTTGAAAGTCAAGAGGGATGGCCGACGAGTGCCGAGGCCCTGGCGCGCTCAGCGCGCCAGGGTGAGCGATGCTTGAGCATGGAGTTGAGTATGACGAGCAACTTGCGCATGCAGGCTGTGAGAGCCAGCTTCTTGGGCTTACCAGCGGCCAGCAGCCGCTGGTAGAAGTCCCTGATCACCGGGTTGAAGCGGCTGGCTACCAACGCTCCCATGTACAGGGCAGCGCGGACCCGGGCGCGACCGCCCCAGACGGTCCGTTTGCCCCGCAGAGTGCCACTGTCCCGGTTGAAGGGAGCCACGCCCACCAGCGCGGCGACCTGTCGGCGGTCCAGCGTGCCCAGCTCCGGCAGGTAGGCTAGGAGGGTGAGGGAGACCTGCCCCCCCACGCCGGGAACGGTGCGCAACAGGTCGTCCTTCTCCCGCCATACGGGACTGTTACGGAGAGTCTGCCTCAGGCCTTCGTCAAGGTCGTCCAACTCCTGCTCCAACCAGGCGATGTGGGCCTTGATGCGGGGCTGGACGGCGCTGATGGCGGTGCCGAGGCGGTTCTTCTCAGAGACCAGCATGGTCACCACTTGGTGCCTACGAGCAACCAACGAGCTGAGGACCTGGGTCTCGGTGTCCTTCAGAGGGCGCACAGGGGGACGAACAGCGGCGGCGAAGTGGGCGAGGACCGCCGCGTCCAGAGCGTCAGTCTTTGCCAAAGTCCCGGTTGCTTTGGCAAAGTCACGAACCTGGCGTGGGTTGACGACGACTATGGGCAGCGTCGCAGCTGCCAGAGCCGCCACCAACGGCAGTTCCAGGCCGCCAGTAGCTTCCAACACTATCTTGGCCGGTCCAATGGTCTTCAGTTGGGAGACCAGTTCCGGGATCCCGGGTTCGTCGTAGGAGACGACCCACCTCTCGCCTGTAGGGTGGAGAGCGACATCCACCTGGGCTTTTGCCACATCAATGCCTACGTATGTCGGTTCCTGTTCCATTTTTTCTACCTCCTGTTATGAAGTGCTGGCCCGTCCTTGCATGATGCGGGCTCGGTTGGCCCAGGCAACTGTTCGGGCTCTACTCCTGGGGGATGCGGCGACCCTGGCTCGCTGACGGTCTTCGATGACCTAGGAATCAACGGTCTGCCGTACCCTATTCACCCCTACCGAAGTCATTGTCCCATGACAAAACCAAGATACAAGGAATCTAAAATCCATAACCGCAAGACCGGACAGCCAGCGCCGTGCTTCTATCGTGACCAAGAGCGAAAACAGCGTAAGAACTCCCTATGTCAGCTTTACGTTGGGACAGACACTTTAGATTCTTCGACTACGCTACGCTCAGAATGACAGAGCTAGGTTGCTTTCTGGCCAATGGAGAGTGGAGCGATAGGCAAATACCTACCCCTGTCAGCCCGCCGGGGGAGAGATACAGAGAGGGGGATCTTCGCAATTCAACTCACGAGGACTGAACAGTTACGTTCGGTCTTGTTAGCTTACCCTGTTCCCCTCATTTGTCTATACTTTGTACAAAGTCCAGATTGGAGCGTGTTGAAGATTCTAGGACCTTCACCCGGCGGAGACTGATACCAATTCGTCATGACTGCGCCATAATCCTCCAAATGCAGCACGCATAACAGAAACCGCCCACCGTCATTCCGGCGAAGAGCCTGCCCCGTACTCCGATACGGGGCAGGAATCCAGAAAGTTCGGTCAGCCAGAATACGGTGGCACTAACACGAATTGGTATGAGATAGGGACACAGGACAAAAACGAGGTCGCGAATGAGGATCACACTGCCACACGTGGGCGAATCGGTCACCGAGGCCGTCATCGAGCGCTGGCTCAAGCAGGTCGGTGACCACGTAGAGAAGTACGAGCCGCTCGCCGAGGTGGTGACCGACAAGGTCAGCATGGAGATGCCGTCCCCGGTTGAAGGCGTGCTCACGGACATCTTGGTCGATGCCGGACAAACTATCGCCATGGGCGCCGAGATCGCGGAGATAGCGACCGATACGGACGAATCCGCCACCACCGAGGACGCCCCACCCCAGCAAATGTCATCTCCACCGCAAGCAATAGACCGGATCGGGACGCTCGTCAAGGACGCCACAAACGTCGGCCCCACAGGGTCGGGAGGACCGATCACGACGGGCGTAGAGTCCGACCGTCCGTCCACGGGAGCGCGCTACTCCCCCGCCGTCCTGAGGTTGGCCGAGCTTCAAAACGTCGATCTCGCCCTAGTTACCGGGACGGGTCACAACGGACGAGTGACCCGCAAAGACGTGCAGACGTACATCGACTCCTCAAAGTCGGCGGTAGGACCAAGCCCCGAACGGTCCCATGTGGACGAGCGGCTGCCTCTCACGGCCATACGCCGCATGATCGCCGAGAACATGAAACGGAGCGTCTCCGAGATACCCGAGGCGTGGAGCTCGATGGAAGTCGATATGACCAACGTCATGGCCGCGCGTGAGCGCGCCAAGGACGACTTCGAGCGCAGGGAAGGAGCACGCCTGACGCCGCTCGCATTCGCGCTCAAGGCCGTGGCCGAGTCGCTCAAAGCCAACCCTATCGTCAACTCAACATGGGCGGACGATGCCATCATTCTGAAGGGAAACATCAACCTCGGAGTGGCAATCGCGACAGAAAAGGGCCTTCTCGTCCCCATCATCCCCGACGCCGACCGTCTCGGAATCGCCGAACTTGCCAAGGCGGTAGACGTTCTCGCGGGCAAGGCAAGGGAGAGCAGACTCGCCGTCGCCGATGTACAGGGAGGAACGTTCACCGTGAACAATACGGGCGCGCTTGGGTCGGTCATGGGCAAGGGCATCATCAACCACCCGCAGGCTGCCATCCTGAACACCGAGTCCATCGTCAAGCGGCCTGTCATCATCGGCGACGCGATAGCCATCCGCTCGATGATGAACATCTGCCTCACCTTCGATCATCGCATCATGGACGGGCGAGAGGCAGGCGGCTTCCTTGCAGACGTGAAGCGCCGACTCGAGAGCGTCGATCCTACCGTGGGCATCTGACTACCATGCCCGACTGCCTCGTCGCGGACCTCGGCTCCATCGACTACCCCGCCGCGCTCGCCCTTCAGCGCGACCTTCACCAACGAGTGGTAAACGGCGAACTCCCTGCCTTGCTCCTCCTGCTCCAACATCCCCATGTATACACCTTGGGCCGTCGCGGCGGCGAGAGAGACATTCTCGTATCGGAAACCACACTTCGAGAGCTCGGTGCCGACGTATACCACACGGACCGAGGCGGAGAGGTGACCTACCACGGCCCCGGACAGCTCGTCGGCTATCCGATACTCGACTTGCGGGCGGCCGGATTAGGTCCGCTCGCCTACGTCCGCGCGCTTGAACGGGTTATCATCTTGACGTTGGCCGAAGTCGGCATCCACGCTGCGTCGGATGACAGGCCAACAGGCGTTTGGGTCGGCGACGCCAAGATTGCCGCCATCGGTGTCCGTGTCAGTCGCGGTGTGACGATGCACGGCTTCGCTCTGAACGTCAACCCCGACCTGTCCTACTTCAACCACATCGTCCCGTGCGGGATGCCCGATGCAAGCGTGACATCCATCGCCGAGCAAGACGTGGAACTGAAGGTTCCTGCCGTGAGCAATATCTTGACATCACACTTCGCCAACATCCTTAACTACTCGCTGGCTCACACGACCCTTGAAATGTTTACGGAAAATACTCTCACCGCAGGGTCAACCGCTCATGCCCGGCCCTAGCACTCAGTCAACTTGAATATAACAAACTGGACAGATGCCGATTTATCCCCTCTCCCGTCGTGGGAGAGGGCTCAGATGCCGTTTTATCCCCTCTCCCGTCGTGGGAGAGGGCTAGGGTGAGGGTGGGTCCCCGGAACACACGCATCCAATTTATACAATGAACTTCAGAAGCAGGACCCTCACACCCTCATGACGAACCGTACACCGGCGTGAACATCCACAAGCTGCTCTTCCGATTGCTCTTGGGACGGAGACTCCCGACGACGCGCGGCCAGATTACCGTGCAAGGGGTTCGACGTTCGGTCGCCATCCGGCGCGACCGGTACGGCGTCCCCTACATCGAAGCCGAGACCGACGACGATGCCTGGTACGCGCTCGGGTTCTGTCAGGGACAGGACAGGTCCTTCAGCCTGGAAATGCTCTTGAGGGCCGCTCGCGGAACGCTGTGCGAACTCGTCGGACCCGGTGCGCTAGCGACCGACCGGCTCTCCCGCCAACTCGGCTTCACCCGTCTTGCGCCAAAGCAGTTGGAGGCATTCCATCCCGACGTCCGGCGACGCTTCGAGGCATTCGCACGCGGAATCAACAACGGCGTTTCCAAAGGCAGACGCCGCAAGTCCCACGAGTTCACCCTGTTGCGCGCCGAACCCTCGACTTTCGAGGCGGTGGACCTCGTAGCAATCTACCTGCTCCAGTCCATGGCTCTGTCGTCGAATTGGGACGTTGAGCTTGTCCGTCTCCGTATGCTGGAGTTGGACGGCCCTGAGGCACTGACTCTCCTCGACCCGCCCTATCCCGACTGGCATCCCGTTAGCGCCATGCCGGAAACCACCGCGGGTCCCGCCGTCGACGCGCTGGCACGTGACATTGCCGCGCTCGCCGGGGTGGTTGGCGTCAACCGCGCCTCCAACAGCTGGGCCGTGGGGCCCTTGAGAACGGCCAGTGGCCGTCCCATCCTCGCCAACGATCCACACCTCGTGCCCACACTCCCGCCGCACTGGTACCTTGCCCACGTGCGAACGCCGACCTGGGGAATGGTCGGCGCAACATTCGCCGGACTCCCTGCCTTCCCGGTCGGCCACAATGGACATGTGGCATGGGGCGTGACACTCGGACTGGCCGACAACTCCGACCTCTTCCTAGAGCAAATCGGCGAGGACGGCGTCAGCGTCCGTGAGGGGTCCCGGTTCGTACCATGCGTGGTCATTGATGAGACCATCAACATCAAGGGTGGTCCCGCGCACCATGAACGTGTCCTCATCACGCCCAGAGGCCCTATCGTCGGACACTCAGGGGAGGACTCCTCCCTCGCTATCTCCATCAAGGCAACCTGGCTCCAAGCATTGCCGGTCGAAGGCTTACTGGAAACTCATACGGCCACGACGTGCGAAGAGTTCCGCCAAAGTTTCAGCAAGTGGCCGCACATATCTCTCAACCTCGCTCACGCCGACACCCAAGGGGACATCGGGCTCCAGTTGGCGGGACAGGTCCCTCGCCGTCGATCCGGTTTCGGCACGCTGCCTATGCCTGGATGGAATAGCGAATCTGGTTGGCACGACGCATTCGTCCCCTTCCACGAGATGCCACACGCGACCAACCCCGCTCCGGGTTTCGTCGCGTCCGCGAACAACCAGCCGCTGCCCTCTGGGCAAGGGCCGTTCCTGGGAGTTGACTGGCTCGACGGCTATCGCGCTTCCCGTATCGTTGAGATCGTCGACGCCAAAGACGATTGGGACATCGAAAGCACCGCGCAGGCACAGCTCGATACGGTGTCCATCCCATGGCGGGAAATGAGAGACGTTGTCTTAGCGGTCGAGCCGTCAACGACGGAGGCTGAGCGAACCCTAGCGTTGCTTTCCGATTGGGACGGCGCAGTCGAGATCGACTCGACGGGAGCGGCGGTCTTCGAGTTCTTCCTAACGGAGATGGTACGGCGAGTCGCAATGGCCAAGGCCCCGAGATCATGGGAGTGGGCTATCGGTCGGAGCGAAACTCCTGTCCATTCCCTGACTCTTCTTTCGGGACGCAGGGTCGGCCATCTAGTAAACCTTCTACGAAACCAACCGGACGGCTGGGCGGACGTTCCGTTCGCAAAGCTCATCGACGACTCGCTCTTCACAGCGATAACCGAACTGCGCAATCGATTCGGCAACGATCCGAACGGCTGGCGCTGGGGCCACATCCGCCCTCTCGCCTTGAAGCACCCCGTCGGACGGAGTAGATGGCTTGCGCCCATCTACAATTTCCCCCCGGTCCCCTGCCCCGGCGATACCAACACCGTCTTCCAGACCGGCGCCGATCCTCGTAACCCCGGTGCGGGTCCCCTTGTGTGCCCGTCCATGCGCATGGTGCTCGACGTGGGCAACTGGGACGAGAACCTCTTCGCCCTGCCGGGCGGTCAGTCCGGGAACCCGCTATCTCCTCACTACGACGACCAGTTCGACTTGTGGGTGCAAGGCAAAGGAATAACCATCCCATGGTCGCCCAAGGAAGTGGAACGACTAACCGTTTCGACCCTAACCCTTTCGCCGGAAAGCTAGTGGTTCAACATCTTAGAATTGAAGGGTAACGAGGCTGTGACCCGGTAGGGGCGGGTTTCAAACCCGCCCTGTCGTGTAGAGCACGATTCAAATCTCCAGTTACTACCCGTCATTTCAAAGATTTCGATCCACTAGGGGAAACTCTATGACCGACGATAGGCAAGTTTCTGCCTGCTGAGACAGTCCGGCACGCCCCGGCGGCCAACACCGCAAGAACTGGAGCCAACGGGCAGGATCGAACTGCCGACCTGCTGTTTACGAAACAGCTGCTCTACCACTGAGCTACGTTGGCTGATACCGGATTATTGTAGCACACGCCCTCAGCTCAAAATGAAGAGGGACACTCGTTCAAGTGTCCCTCTATTCCTTTCGATTGTTTGGCCGGACTCTTGCAGTCCGGCCCCGTCGTACCGGGGGTATCCCGGTGATTCTTCCGTTCATCGTGGCCGCCTAGTTCCGAGTGTAGAAGCTGTACGGGTCCACGCTCCGCAGCTCGCGGAAGTCGCGCTTCGCCTGCTCACGGGTCGGCGCGCCGGTCGCGTCGAGCTCCTGAAGCTTCAGAAGGTACCGCTCGAAATCGGCTCCGGGGCTGGCGGGCTTGATGAACTTGATTACTGCCTGAAACATACCTACCTCCTTTCCTGGAATACTCGTCGTCCTGACATCGGTCGTCTGTGGCATTTCGCCCTCCTCTATTTGTGGTTGACCGGTCATCCATCTCTATTGTCAACCATCTGCTTTATCAACAACAGACATTAGAAGTGATAATATATATTTGATTTCACAATACTAATCTGAGCGTGGATACACCATGGAACTGAGAGAACTGCGGAGCTTCTGCACTGCGGCGAAAGCCGGCGGCATCTCCAAGGCTGCACTCGAGCTCGGTCTCGGCCAGCCAACGGTGACGACCCATATCCGCAAGCTGGAAGAGGAGATGGGTTCAGCGCTGTTCGACCGGAGCAAACGCCCCATCCGATTGACTCCGTCCGGAGCGGCGCTCGTCGACCTGGCCGCGCCACTGGTCGAAGGCATCGACGACCTGGTCGAGAGCACGACTCAAGCCGAGCAAGAGAGTCTCATCACCGTCGCCACGACGAACGACATGGTTGCGCACACCCTCTTGCGCACGGTCACGGTCTTTCTGCACCGCCATTCTCACACCCGGCTGAGAATCCGTGCGGCATACATGGACGAGATCATCGAGTTGGTGCGAACCGGGGAGATGGACCTTGGGCTGATTCCGTACCCCGGTAGGTCCGAGGAGCTCGACTTCACCGGTCTCTTTGCCTACGAGAGAGTGCTTATCACTCCCCTGGACCACCCGCTGCTCAACGAGGAGGTCGTAACATTCGAGCAAATAGCAATGTGGCCGCTAATCCTTCGCGGCGGAATGACCCTGACGCGCTCCATGCTTGAGTCGGAGTTCAAGCGCCGGGGTCTATCCTATGAGGTACTGGTGGAGCTTGACGGGATGGACATCATCAAGCGGTACGTCGCGCTCGGCATGGGCATCTCCGTGGGACCCCGTCTGGCGCTAGAGCCGGAAGACGAGCGTTCTCTGGGCATCATCAATCTGGCGAACCTGCTGCCCATCGAGCAGGCGGGTATCCTAACGCTCAGAGGACGAACGCTGTCCACCCCGGCCCAGCTATTCATTCAAGTGATGCGGGACACACTTATGCGCCGAAGATGACGGTTACGGGCGGTAACGGGGCTGGTGGTTTGCGCCGTTCATGACGGGCTCGTTGCGAAACACGTCGCCGTTTCGGATCTTGAGGTTATAGTCACAGTTGGGGCTGCTGCAAACCCACGCCTTGTAGTGAATCGGCGCGCCCTGACCTCCGAAATCCGACAGGGGCAGCAATACGCCCTCTCCGCACTCTAGGCATTCAGGCCATTCGTCGTTCCTTTTCCCCACATCTTCCTCCTGCGCGACCGGTGGCCGGGTATCGAGAGCGCGCAAAGTATACAACGATCCCTCATTGTCTACAACCACTCGTTTGGGGCTAATTGAGATGTTCTCCCAATAGCCGTCGCCAACATTCGGAGAGCAGGTTCATTCGGTCATTTTCAAGGACTCCGGCGGGTGCGAGGAACTCGAATCGTACCCGGAACCAGCTCAGCTTGTACTAGCTCTCGCGGGCGCGATACGGGTAGTATGTGGCCGCGCCAAAGTCCATCCCATCGACCGTCGCCAGTACACTGGGCAGCCCTTTCGAGAGACCGCAATGACACGAACCCCGATCCAATACGAGTACCCACCCTTCACCCTGAGGTCGAATGTGTTGTTCTTTCACGACTGGCGGTACGTCCACCACGGAATAACGCGATGGACCACTTCCACTGGCGGGCCCATTGAGCGCTACTCGGACGAGCCGCTTCCGGACGTAGTGAAATGGCGCGGATCGGACATCCCCAGTGGGATCCGGCTTCGTACCATCCCTGCCCAAAAGTCGGAGCCATTCCTGCGAGCCGACTCGCCGTGGGAGGAGCACCTGCGCCACGCAACGATGATTCGCGACGGTGGGACTTACCGCCTGTGGTATGACACAAAGTCGCTCGGCTGCTACGCCGAGTCGGATGACGGGACGACGTGGCGCAAGCCGGCCCTTGGACTCCGCGAGTTTGACGGAAACAGGGCGAACAACATTCTCTGGGGCGAAAATCTACCGCCGGAGCCGGACTACATAGGCGCGGGGTGTGTCTTCATAGACCCCTCCGCCCCGGCACAGCAGAGATACAAGTCCTTCCACAACCGGCATATCGACGCCGACATCTTCGAAAAGTTTCGCCGTCGTTACCCGGAGGATACGAGCCCCCGGGCGCACTTGGCAATCGAGCGCGGCAAGAGGACCTTGGCGCAAGCCGGAGCCACTTCCCCGGACGGCATCCACTGGACACCATTCGACCTACCGTTGGTCGTGCACGGCAGCGACACTCAAAACGTCGCCTACTTTGACGAGACGCTTGGCAAGTATGTCGGTTACTTTCGGACTCACGTATTCCGCCGCCGCTCCATCGGAAGGGCGGAGACCGAAGACTTCCGTCACTTCCCGCTGCCCGACACCATCGTCTGGCCGGACGCAGGCATAGGCCCCGCCGACGTTTGGTATGCAAACGGCCGCACGAGCTATCCGGGCGCGCCAGACTACCACCTCATGTTCAGCCGTAAGTGGCGTGTCTCTGAGGACCGTTGGTCAATTCACCTGGCGACAAGCCCCGACGGTGTACTCTGGAGCTTCCCGCCTGATTCGCAAGTCCTCGCTCCGGGAAATCACGGCGAGTGGGACGCTGGCGGCTCCGCCGTAGGCCCCGGAATGGTAAAGCTGCCCGGCAACCGCGTCGGCGTCCCAATGATCGGCTACGCCGTGCCGCATAAGTTCCCGCGCCGAAAGCCGCTCGGCGAGATTGCGTGGGCCACGTGGCAGAAGGGCAGACTCGTCGCCCTTGTGGCGGACGAACACGGCTCATTCCGCACCCCTGCCTTGCTCTTCGACGGAAACACGATGAGGGTCAATGTCAGCACCAAGCACGTCGGCGCTTTACGAGTCGAGGTCGTCGGCGATGACGGTGCGCCCATCCCCGGTCACACCTTAGACGACTGTGATCCGATCAGTGGCGACTACCTCGACCACCGGGTCACCTGGCGAGGCGACCCGACGATTAGTCGCGAAGACCACAGACCGGTTTCGTTTCGGATACAGCTGTCGCACGGAGAGCTATTCGGATTCACATTCCGATAGTTCACGGAGACCGCAGGGAAAGGGCCGTATTCGTGGTCGCGCGAATGCCCGCAAGAGCCAAGGTAACTCTGTTCAGAGTCGGTGAGAAATGCGGGAATTGTCCTCCTGCTGTCATTCCTCTGAAAATAACCCCCGTCCGACCTCCCGTAGGGGCGATTCGCGAATCGCCCCTCCTGCCATTTTCATGATTGGTGGTGTCGGTGACAACCGACGTGAGCGATTCCTCTGAAAATAACCCCCGTCCAACCTCCCGTAGGGGCGATTCGCGAATCGCCCCTCCTGCCATTTTCATGATTGGTGGTGTCGGTGACAACCGACATGAGCGATTCCTTTGAAAATAACCCCCGTCCAACCTCCCGTAGGGGCGATTCGCGAATCGCCCCTACCGCCATTTTCATGATTGGTGGTGTCGGTGAGAACCGACATGAGCGATTCCTCTGAAAATAGGCTCCGGCAAACCTGTCGTTAGGGGCAACCCTTGTGGTTGCCCGTTCCCGGCGCAACCCATTTTCATCCCCTTATGTGGCCTTCGCAAGGCCATGGTGATTCCGAGGAGCGCAGCGACGAAGAATCTACAATCTCACCCCCGCCGGGGGAGAGACACAGAGAGGGGGGTCTTCGCAATACAACTCACGAAGACTGAACAGTTACATTGCCACCGACCCGTTGACACAGTTCGGGTGCTCCCCTAGACTCGCCAACAACTGCAGAAAGTCGAGGAGGACACCTAGCCAATGGATGACCGTTCAACCTTCACTTACAAGTCGCCCGGCGTGTTTGCCCGGATCGCCGTTGCGTTGAAACTCCTCATTGGCCTGCGCGGTCAGGAGCTACAAAGCGTCGGAAGCTGGATCGAGCGCAACTACGCCGAGAGCGGCCGGTTCGTCGGGTTCCTCCGGTTCGTCGGTTGGGCCGTCAAGACGATGCTGGTCGATATCCCAAACGCTCTCGTCGGCGTGACCTTCGCCAAACCCATGTCCAAAGTCTCCTACTGGCTTGCGGCGGACAACCCCGTGAAGAACCACCCGTGGGCATCAGAGCCGAACGCGAAACTGCCGGAGGAGTGTGAAGTCGTCGTCATCGGTGCGGGATTCACTGGCGCCGCCTGCGCCTACCACTGGTCGAAACGACCCGGCGGCAAACTGGTCCTCCTGGAAATGAACGAGGCCGCTTCCGGCGCCAGCGGGCGTAACGAGGGTGTCGTCGTCATGGGAAGGTTCTATTCCTATGTTAAGAAAATGATCCTCGACGACCTGCCGCGCGCCCGCCCCGATCTCGACTCGGCCCAGCGCGAGACTCTCGCCGAGAAATTCGCGGATGTCTACGTTCGCGCTGCGTACAAGAACGCCGACATGATCGAAGAGACCATTCAAGACGAGGGGTTCGACATCGACTACGCCCGCGTCGGCTGGGTGCAGGGACAGACGGAAGCTACCCAGGACTACCTCGAAATGTCGGTCCGAGAGAGCTACGAGAAAGGCTTCGACGACTGGGACTTGGTCGAGCCGAAGCAGGTCTTGGAGTTGACCGGCATGAACGTCGGAGTCCCCTACGGCCTGTCGAGACGCGCCGCCACCTGGCACCCCGCCAAGTGGGTCTGGTCCCTCGTGTCGACGGCCATCAAGTCCGACAACGTCGACTTCTTCAGCCGCACCCGTGTCCACAGAGTCGAGGACGCCGGCGACCGCTATGCCGTGCACACCAACCGCGGTACGATCAACGCCCGCTACGTCATCAACGCAACCGAGTCCTACACCGCCGCGCTCCATCCGGATTTCATCGGCAAGCTCTTGCCCATCCAGACCAACGCGGCCTTCGCCGAGGGCGGGCCGGCGGCCATGAAGGAGCACGTTGCCATGGGCGGGCCGAACTCGTGGTTTGGTAAGCACCCCGACGGCGTAATCCTCGGAACTGGAGGCATCCACCTCGACTACACCCAGGCCGGCCGCGTCAGCCCGTCCCGCTTCTTGACCGACTACATCATCGTAGAAATCCAGCAGATCTTCGGCCACAACCCAATGCACGTCTTCCGCGAGTGGAGCTGCACCGCCGGGTTCACCGACGACGAATACCCCATCATCGGCCTGCTGGACGGGAAGCGACAGTACATCATCGCCGGAATGTGCGGCTCCGGCTCTGGCGTCCACTTCAACGGAGCCCGCCACGTCGTCGACCGCATCCTCGACATCGAAGGCCCCGACGACTACCCCGACCAATTCTTCTCACCAACGCGCGTCCTTGACCCCGAAGCCCACCACTGGCCGGAGTAGGGATTGGTTCCATGTGACGCAACGAGGAGTCTCTCGCGGGCAGTGTCCCGGTCTGGATTCCCAGATCGTCGCGACCTGTGCAAGAACGCTTGACATTTCGGACACATCTGTCCTGTAATAGATGCCAAAGGTATGAAGGGTAGCGAATTCGTACGGAAGGTCACCGGACTGGGGAGAAGGCGCGGGGTGTCAGTTCGCATTGACGCCAAGCGAGGCAAAGGCAGTCACATCGTCCTCTACTACGGGGCTCGCGACACAATCGTAAAAGACCGCCGGAAAGAGATTGGGCCCGGTCTATTGTCCAAGATGATTCACGACTTAGGGCTTGATAGGAGCGACCTGATATGAATCGAGGGAAGAACGACAGCGTGATCCGTTTCGCCTACCCTGCAGAACTGTGGCATGCGGGGCCGGATGAAGTCGTCGTTTCGTTTCGTGACATTGAAAGGTGTCACACTTCCGGCGCGGATGAAGTTGAGGCTCTCATCGAGGCGCAGGACGCGCTGGAGGAAGCCATCGCCAAACGGATAGATGATGGCGAGCCGGTACCTGCCCCCAGCACACCGCTTCCAGGTGAACACTTGGTCGCGGTTCCTGCTGACATGGCAGCGAAGGCGGCATTCGTGCTGGCGTTCCGGGACAGCGGTCTAACGCGCACGGCCCTCGCCCAGCGCCTTGGCGCAGATGAGAAGTCTGTGCGTCGGATGCTCGATCCTCGTCATCGCACTGCCTCTAGTCGTATTCATAGAGCACTGCGCATTCTCGGCAGCGAGCTTGTGGTCGAGGTACGTGAACTGGCTCTATAGCCCAACCCTCGTCGTGGTGACGTTGGTATGTAACTGTTCAGAGTTAGTGAGATATGCACGCATTGTCCTCCTGCTGTCATTCTGAGGAGCGCAGCGACGAAGAATCTACAATCTCTCCCCCGCCGGGGGAGAGATACAGAGAGGGGGTCTTCGCAATGCAACTCACGGAGACTGAACAGTTACGTTGGCATGGGGCTGCTGGACAAGGGCAAGCGCCTCATTTACAGTAGTCCCTCAAAATTGCCATTTCGGGAGTTTACATGCCAACCCTCAAACCTGAACGGTTAACCCAGATTGCTAACGACCTGCTGCTGGCCGTCGGCACGAGCGAGAGCCACGCGAAGACCGTCTCCGAGCATCTGACCAATGCCAACTTGGCAGGCCACGACTCGCATGGGTTCATTCGCATCATCCAGTACGTGCGCGAAATAAACGAAGGCGACATCAACCCCACCGCCGAGCCGGCCATCCTCAAGGAGACTTCGACGACCGCTCAGATGGACGGAAAATCGACCTTCGGGCAGGTGGCCATGACGGCTGCCCTTGAGATTGGCATGGCGAAGGCGCGCGTACATGGCCTCAGCCTCGTCAACGTATCGAACCATGAGCACACCGGAAGGGTCGGGACCTACGGGGAGACCGCTGCCAACGAAGGGCTGGCCTCATTCATGTGCTCTGGCTACGCCGGCGGCAAGAGCCTGATGGCCGTCGCCCCCTTCGGCGGCACCGTGCGTAAGCTCAGCACCAACCCCATGGTCATTTCCTTTCCATACAATGAAGACGGTCCCGTACTCTTGGACTTCGCCACTACGATCTCCGCGGAGGGCAAACTTCGCGTTGCCCGCGCAAAAGGGGCCTCACTCCCCGACTACTGGACAATTGAGGCGGACGGTACCCCGTCCAACGACCCGAATACCTACTACGAGGGCGGATCGCTGCTTCCCATTGGTGGACTTCACGGCGGTCACAAGGGATATGCCCTCTCATTCATGGTTACCCTGTTCGGCGCCGTCCTCGCTGCCGTTGCGAATCCCGAAATGGAAAACGTGCGGACGACCAACGACACAATGCTCTATGGGTCCACTCTCATCCTCATCGACCTCCAGAGGCTCGGCTCCCTCGACCTCATCAAGGCCCAGGTGGATGGCCTCGTCAAGTACGTCAAGGACACCCCCCTTCGCGAGGGCTACTCCGAAGTCCTGTATCCCGGCGAGTACGAGATCCGCAACCGGCGCCAGCGCCGCGCCGAAGGCCTCTACATCGAAGACGCCACGTGGGACGAAGTCACCGAGCTTATGTCGCAATACGGAGTGGAGTAGCTGATATGCCAAACCAACTCCTAGTAGACCCCACCGACCTCAACCGATTCACCACCCAAATATTCGAGCGCGCCGGGATGCCGCGTGAGCACGCGGAAATCGAGGCTGACGTCCTTGTCTGGGCAAACCTGCGCGGTGTCGACTCACACGGCGTCCTGCGAATTCCGTGGTACGTCAAGAACATCGACGACGGCGTCTTCAACCTTAGTCCCAACATCGAGATCGAGAAAGAGACGGCTGCCACCATTCTCATCGAAGGTGACCGGGCCTTCGGACCCGTCGTAACCGTGTTCGCCATGAACAAGACGATTGACAAGGCCAGGGAGGCCGGGGTCTGCTGGACCATCATCCGGAATACGACCCACCAGGGAGCGATGGCCTACTACTCCCTCATGGCGGTCGAGCAGGACATGGCCGGCATCGCCGTCGTCTGCAGTCCGCCCAACATGGCGATTTTCGGCTCCAAGGGCAAGGGAGTCCACAACAGTCCCATCGCCATCGCCGTTCCCGCCGGGGAACGCAATCCGCCCGTCCTCGATATGGCGACCAGCGTTGTCGCCGGCGGCAAGCTCAGCCTTGCGCAGGACAAGGGCGAGTCGATCCCGACCGACTGGTCGCTCGACCCGCAGGGCAACCCCACAACGACCCCGAGCTTCGACAATGTCCTGCTCCCATTCGCCGGCCCCAAGGGTTCCGGGCTTGCGCTCATGTTCGCCACGCTCTCGAACGTCATGGTGGCCAACCCCCTGCTCGAGCCGAACATCACCGGTCGCGCGCCCACATCGAGAGGCGTCCAAAATAGCTTCCTCGTCGCAATCGATATCGCCGCGTTCACCGACGTGGACGAGTACAAGGACAACATCGACCGTCTCATCGCCGCGCAGAAGACGCTTCCCACAGCCGACGGATTCGACGAGATACTCGTTCCGGGCGAGCCGGAGTATCGGATGCAAGCCGAACGCTCTCGCAACGGCATCCCCCTCCCGATGGGCACCGTGGACAACCTCCGACCCATAGCCGAACGCTTCGGCGTGGAGATGCCACGCGCTGTTTAGCCAGGACAATCGCATGTAGACTTGATAGGCATACCCACAGTCGTCACTCCGGCGTAGAGCCTGCCCCGTACCGCGATACGGGGCAGGAGTCCAGACGGGGAGTTGGGAGGCTCTCCCAAGGCTGGCTCTGGGTAAAATGCGATTGCTTTGGGCGTCTAACTCTCTCTTTCTCCCACTTCTCGGTATTGTCACGGAAATGTTTTAGACAACACCTAAAATACCTTGCGTCGCGTCTTCCCACTTCGATATGCTGGCCCCATCAGTTGCATCACGGCGCTTTGGGCCGAGGAGGGTTTCGTTGAAGCTAACGCGCGCTAGAGTAACCGACTATCGGAGCATAGACGACTCGGGCTGGGTTGATGTCGACAGCGTAACCTGCCTGGTCGGCAAGAACGAGTCCGGCAAGACCGCTTTTCTGGCGGCACTGAAGAAACTGAATCCCGTTGATCGTGTCAGCGGCGATTTCGACCTCAAGGACTACCCGCGCAAGGGATACGTCAAATACCGGCGACGGCACAAGACCAGTCCTGCTGTCGTCGTGCGGGCGGAGTTCCGTCTCGATCAGGACGAGATCGGCGAGATCGAAGAGGAGTACGGCATCGGAGTCGTCGCGTCGCCTGTGGTGATGGTCAGCAAGACCTATGCGAACTCCCGCATGTGGGACATCCAGCTCAACGAGGCGTCGCTCGTCCAAAACCTGATCTCGGAAGCCGGGCTCCCGGCGGAGATCGAGGAACGCGCCGAGGCCGCAAGTTCGATCGACGAGCTGCGCTCGATACTGGAACGGCTCGAGATCAAGCCTCCCGTCGTCGGGAACCTCCTGATCGACATCAACAGCCGCTTCAGGACGAGCCTCAGAGAACTGATCGTCGACGACTACCTCGAACGCTACCTGCCTGCCATCGTCTACTTCGACGACTACAGCACCATGAGAGGGCGCATCTCCATTCCGGATATTCGCCGCCGCAGTGAGAATGACGGCGAGCTCGACGACGCCGACCGCACCTTCATGTCGCTGATATCGTTGGTGGGTACCGACATCGACGACCTCGAGAGCCAGATGGACTATGAGCATCTCAAGGCGGAGTTGGAGTCGGCATCGATCAGCATCACCGACGATGTCTTCGAGTACTGGCAACAGAACCGGCAGCTCCGTGTCGAGTTCGATCTTTCCAACGCCAATCCGAACGATCCTCCCCCTCTGAACGAGGGAACGATTCTCCACGTACGAATCTGGAACAATCGCCACCGGGTCTCTGTTCGCTTCGACGAGCGTTCCAAGGGCTTCGTCTGGTTCTTCTCGTTCCTCGCGTACTTCTCGGGGCTCGAACTGGAAGACGAGAACCGCAGCCTGCTGCTGCTGCTCGATGAGCCGGGTCTCAACCTCCACGCGATGGCCCAGAGGGACTTCCTGCGGTTCATCGACGAGCGCCTCGCGCCCAGGCACCAGGTCATCTACACGACGCACTCGCCGTTCATGATCGACCTCAACCGACTCGGCAGCGTTCGCACCGTGCAGGACATGGACGACCGCGGCACGGTCGTCTCCGACGACGTGATGGTCCACGACAGCGAGACGGTGTTCCCGCTTCAGGTGGCCATGGGCTACCAGTTGGCGCAGTCGCTATTCCTCGCGCCGCACTGCCTCTTGGTCAACTCGCCGTCCGACCAGATCTACCTTCAGGTACTCGGCGAGGCCGTGGCCGCACAGGGCCGTCCTTCCCTCGACCCGAGGTGGGTCACCATACCGGTCGGTGGCGCAGATAACCTCCCGACCTACGTTTCGCTCCTGGGCGAGAACTACGTCAACGTCGCCATCATGATGGACGTGTCCCCCAAGAGCAGGGCGCGCATCGAGGCCAAGCACGGGAAGACCGGCCACAACAGCCCCATCAAGATGGTCGAGGTCACAAAGATCAGGGACGCCGATATGGAGGACCTGTTCGACCCGCGGTTCTACCTGAAGCTCGTCAACACGGTCTACGCCAACGAGCTGCCCTACGAGCTGACCATGAAGGCGATCAGCGGTCCGAGCCCGCGCATCGCACAGCGCATTCAGAAGTTCTTCGAGAAGGAGAACGTCTGCGGCGGACAGTTCGACCCGTATCGCCCAGCCGCCTACCTCCTCAACAAGCACCTGGAGTTCCGCTCTGAAATCGACGATTCCACGGTTGACAAGGCGGCGTCGATGTTCAACCGCGTCAACTCTCTCCTTTCGGTCAATGGCAGCGGCAACGGAGCGTCCCACTACACCAATGGCGACGGCAACGGCGCGAAGGTCGGAGCGAGTTCCGCCGCTTGGTCCTACGGCCGTTCGCGGGTACCGTCCGCCTAAACGCATGACGACAGGGAGGCCGCGAACCTCGCGTCGGGCGAGGCGATCGGGCCTCCACAAGAACACCGACGGGGCGTCTTCACAGCGAAGACGCCCCGTCTTTTTTCCCGTTGAGGAGAGCTCTGCATAACCTCCGGGAATGCCATTCCTCTGAAAATAGACCCCGGCCAACCGGAATTCGTAGGGGCGGGTTTCAAACCCGCCCTTCAGAGCACCACCGCCACACCGTCATTCCTGCGAAGGCAGGAATCCATCCCCCTCCATCAGCCCGGTAATGACACAGATACCACCGACACTTTCATTCCAGCCAGCGTGCTGCCCCCACACCGTCATTCCCGCGAAGGCGGGAATCCATCCCCCTCCTTCAGCCCGGTAACGACACAGATACCACCGACACTTTCATTCCAGCCAGCGTGCTGCCCCCACACCGTCATTCCCGCGAAGGCGGGAATCCATCCTCCGCCTTCAGCTCGGTAACGACACAGATACCACCGACACTTTCATTCCAGGTGGTGAGGGTGGCAACCCTCATGAGATATTCCGAACGAAGCCCTCAACACCTGTCATTCCGAACGCAACGGAGCGGAGTGAGGAATCCAAATTCCTCGGCCTCCAGGCGCAGACCCGCAGCAGCAACGGCCTCAATGATGACGGCAAGTCGGCACATAAAGCGGATCAGGAAAAAGAACCGTGCCCTCTCAACCGTTGAGAGGGCACGGAGGTAGTCTTCAGTACGAGTAGACTCTACCCTACTCGAACAGCCTCTCGGTCGTGTCCGCCGAAGGCGGCCCGCCATTCCGCTTCGTCTCAGGCGCGGGCGGCGCCACGGGAGTCGAAGGCGGCGTCTGAACGACCTTCTCTTCCGGCACCTCGAACTCGCCGACGCACGAGATCGACGCCACGGCATCGCCCTCTTTCGGATTGAAGATGCGTACGCCCTGGGTCGCGCGTCCGGTGCTGCGAATCTCGGAGAGGTTTGTGCGGATCACCTGGGCCTGCTCCGACACGACGTAGACCTCGTCACTGTCAGCGATGACTTCGGCTGCCGCGACTTTGCCCGTCCGTTTCGTGACGGACATTGTCTTGACACCCAACCCACCGCGGCCCTGCGTGGGGTAACTCTTGAGATACGTCAGCTTCCCATAGCCGTTCTTACTGATGACGAGCAGCTTGCTATCGGGAATCACCATGTCCATCGACACGATCCGGTCTCGCTTTGAGAGCATCATGCCTCGCACGCCGCCCGCAGCCCGTAATCGCGGCTTGACATCCTCAACCGGGAACCGTATCGACATTCCCTGCTCCGTTACCATCATGACGTCATCGCTCTCCTGGGCGAGACGCGCGGTCACGAGCATGTCCTTATCCCGCAGGTTGAAAATGATCAGCCCCGCACGGCGGATGTTGGATATCGCGTTGAGCGCCGTCCGCTTGACGCTCCCCTGTTGGGTGGCCATGACGAGGTAGAGGTCCGGCTGCTCCAGAGACTTGACGCCGATAATCGCCTCGACTTGCTCCTCACCGCTCAACGGGATCACGTTGACTACCGGGACCCCTCGCGTGTTGCGCGACGTATCCGGGCGAAGCTCGTAGGTCTTCAGCGGCAGAACCCGCCCACGGCTCGTGAAGAACAGCAGCATGTCATGCGTATCGACCACGAGGATGTGGCGCACCGGGTCGTTGTCCCGTGTGTTCATCCCCGAGACACCCTTGCCGCCCCGGTGCTGGTTGCGGAACGTCGTGGCCGGGATGCGCTTGATGTACCCGCCCTTGCTGAAGGTGATGACGACCTGCTCGTGCGGTTCGATGTCGTCACGGTTGATATCGATGGAGGCGTCGCTGATTTGCGTCCGTCGCTCGCCGTCGATGTTCTTCTTGAGAGTGCGCGTCTCCCTCTTGATTACATGATCGACTTTCCGGGGGTCTCCCAGCAATTCTTCGAGCCTGCTGATCGTCTCCTGGATCTCGCGGTACTCGTTCTCGATCTTCTCGCGCTCCAGTGCGGCCAGACGCCGCAGCTGCATGTCGAGGATGGCCTGGGCCTGCTTCTCGTCGAGGGCAAACCGGTTCATCAGCCCCGTCCGCGCAGCCTCCACGTCCGCAGCGTTGCGGATCAGCTGAATGACCGCGTCCAGGTTCTCCAGCGCGATCCTCAGCCCTTCGAGGATGTGAGCGCGCGCCTTGGCCTTTCTCAGCTCGAACTCGGTCCGGCGACGGACGACCTCGCGACGGAAATCGACGTAGTTCTGCAGGGCCGCGCTGAGCGTCAAGAGCTCCGGCCTGCCGTTCACCAGCGCCATCATGTTGGCGGAGAACGACTTCTGCATCTCGGTCAGCTTGTACAGGTTGTTGAGGATGACCATCCCCTGCGCGCCGTTGCGAAGCTCCATGACCATGCGCATACCGCGACGGTCCGACTCGTCACGAATCTCGGTGATGCCGTCGAGTCGCTTGTTCTTGACGTGCCCGGCGATCTTCTCGATCAGCCCGGCCTTGTTGACCTGGTACGGCAGTTCCGTGACGACGATCTGCATCCGATTCGAGCGCTTCATCGGCTCGATCTCGGCCACCGCGCGGGTGATGATCTGTCCGCGCCCCGTCGTGTACGCGTTCTTGATGCCCTCGCGACCCATGATGGTAGCGCCCGTCGGGAAGTCTGGGCCGGGGACGAACTGCATCAACTCCTCGTCGGTGGCCAACGGATTGTCGATCAGATGAATGATGCCGTCGCACACCTCAACGGGGTTGTGCGGCGGGATATTGGTAGCCATGCCTACGGCGATGCCCGCCGCGCCGTTGACCAGCAGGTTCGGCAGCCTCGCCGGTAGCACGACAGGCTCCTGCAGAGACCCGTCGAAGTTGTCCACGAAATCGACCGTCTCCTGGTCGAGGTTCGCCAGCATCTCCTCCGCGGCCGCGCTGAGCCGTCCCTCCGTGTAGCGCATCGCCGCGGGCGGGTCGTTGTCCACGCTCCCGAAGTTGCCCTGGCCGTCGATGAGCGGCACCCGCAGTGAGAAATCCTGGGCTAGGCGGACCATCGCGTCGTACACCGCCCCCTCACCGTGCGGGTGGTACTTGCCCAGTACGTCACCGACGAGCCTTGCGCTCTTGCGGTACTGTGAGTTGGGACGCATCCCCATCTCGTGAGCGGCGTACAGGATTCGCCGCTGAACGGGCTTGAGTCCATCCCTGACGTCCGGCAAGGCCCGACCCACGATCACCGTCATCGCGTAGGTCAGGTACGAGCTGCGCATCTCCTCTTCGAGACCGTGCGGTCGGATGTGTCCAAATTGCGTCTTTGTTACCATCTAGGACTCCTGTGGGACCGGTCACAACAGGGGCGAAGCCGGTCGAAGATGCGTTTCGCGGAGCGCTCAAGTGTTCTTGACAAACGCATAGACAGTATACCATATTTTGCCTGTTTTCGTCTTGTCATCATAGGTGCAAAAACCAATCCGGAACCGTATACTCACGTACAAGAAAAATGCAGGGCTCAGCTAGAGTCCTGTCTCAGAGATTCACCGAACTAATCAGACCGCGAAAATCCCCTCTCCCGTTGTGGGAGAGGGCTAGGGTGAGGGTATCCTCCCGGAACACACCCATCCGCTTTATACAATGACTTTCAGAGGCAGGACGCTAGATCACTCGGCATCTCTAGCAGGAGGATCACCATGGCGAAACGACTGGGCGGAGGCGATTACCTATACGAGTCGGTGGACAACTGGCACAAGACCGTCATTCCCGGCGTCGTCTCGGACGTAGCGACCGACTCGGAGAACAGGGTCTACCTGGCGGTACGGACGGCACAGGGATTCGACGATAACACCGGCGCCATTATGGTCTTCGACCGCGACGGGAACCTCCTGGACATGTTCGGCGAGGAGAAGCTGCGCACGCCGCACGGCCTGTGGATCACGCCCGACGATACACTCTACCTCGCCGATACCTTCGACCACTGCATCCGCACCTACTCCACGAGCGGAGACCCCGGCATGATACTGGGAGTGCCGGGCGAGCCGGGCCCCGCGGACTGTCCATTCAACAGGCCGACTCTGGCCGTTCCATCCCCCGTCTCGGACGACCTGTTCGTGTCCGACGGCTACCGGCAGAACCGCATACACCGCTTCAGCCCCACAGGAAGCGACCCTACCGCCGCCGCCAAGTACGATCACCTCAAGCGCGGCTGGGAGAGCTCCGGGATGGAGCTCACCGCCTCGTGGGGAGGCGGCGACCTGAACTACCATGACGACCTCTCCTGGGGTTCGACAGAGAAACATGGCGCCGGTCCGGGCGAGTTTCTCCTGCCGCACGGCATAGCCGTTGACAGCGAAGATCGCTCATACGTCATGGACAGGTCGAACGACCGCATCCAGATATTCGACCGCGACGGGACCTACCTCACCGAGTGGAGTATCCCTAGCCCCAACCAGGGATTCATCGACACCGACGGCTTCATGCACGTGCCCGGCGGGGGACGTATCTACATTCTAGCCCCGGACGGCAGCGAAGTCGCCTGCTGGGGAGAGATGGGAAACGATGAGGTCTGGCAGTTCCCGGGCGGGCCGCACGGCCTCTGGATCGACTCCCACGGCGACATCTACGTCGCCCAAGTTGGCATCCGAAACGCCATCAACAAATACGCCCGAATATAGCCCGACAGTAGGGCGCTGTTCGTACCAGTACTCAGTCAACTTGAATATGACGAACTGGCAGATGCCGATTTATCCCCTCTCCCGTCGTGGGAGAGGGCTAGGGTGAGGGTAAAACCCCCCTAGCCGCAAGGTGCCTTCAAAGGTTACGCGAAGTCCTCCTAAAGCGCCTCGAAGAACGTCAGGTCCGCTCCGTGATTCTCCATCGCGGCCACCTCGTCACCCCGCAGCCGCACCCCGATGTCCCGCGTCACATGGCGAAGCACGATCTCCTCGTCAGGGAGGTCATACCGGAACGTAATCGGCCTATTCACCGGTGGTCGCGCTATGAAAAAGTACCCGTTGGTGAGGCGAGGCTTGTCGTCAACTCGGGCGATTTTAATTCTGTCGGGATCACACCACGGCGGCACCCGCACGAACAGCGGCCCCGGTGTCTTCACCCTTACGCTGAGGGCCGGATGGGTGTAGGCCGACTGCACTTCGACCTCCGCCGTTTCATGGTCGAACAGCAAGCTGACCCAGTGGCCCGCCTCGTCGAACCGCGTCGTCTCCCGCAGCGCCTCGCATAATGACCCGACCGTCCCTCCGACCACGTCCGTGTTGAAGCGCATCCGCCCGCCGTCCCGCTGCTCCAGCGGCTCGTGCCCGAACGGCGCGGGGAACCCCCATGCCCCTTGCGTTCGCCCGGCTACCTCGCGCAGCGTGTCGAGGCCCTCAGGGTTATCCGGTGTCGGTATCCACGAGATGTCACGCAGCTGAGACGGCAGGAGGTGGCAGCGTAGGATGCGCTCGGCATCGTGGAAGTAGTCCGTGTATCCCCACCGCCCGAGGATAAGCGCCGTCTCCAGAATATCCCCCGTGTTGTTCATCTCGCCTTCGTCGGGTTTGCCGCTGTCCCCGACCGCGTGCTCGCGTGACCAACCCGTCTCATCGCGCATCCCCCACAGCCCGTTGTCATAGAAAGCCTTGACGATGCCCATGAGCGTCGAGTCTTGCGTCAGGTCGGCGAGCTGCGCGAGCGATGACATCGTGCACGTCACCGAGTGGGCATGCGTTCCAAACAGGTCAGCATCGTACGACCCGTCCGCCGTGTAGTACCCATCAAGGCACTTCTCTTTCAGCACGATGGCGAGATCGAGCGCCGGGGCGTACCCGGTCGTCCTGTAGTACTTGACAAGCGGCCCGATCGCTCTTGCCACACCGGAGATGTACGACCGCGATCTCTCCAGTACGACGCCTTCTCTCTCGAGTCGGTCATAGTCCCAGTCGGTGTCGGGACTCCAGTACTCCAGAACCGCCGCGATGCTGGCAGCCGCGATCTCCTCCGCCTGCTCCGATCCTCGATACTCCACGAGTGCGTTCAGCGCGTGGAACCCCTCCCTGATGTGATGCGGATTGAACACCACCGGCGACTCGTACTTCCCGTCGTTCCGGTCGAGCGGAAACGGCACCGGGCCGCTGTACGAGTAGAAGCAGGCATTCGCGAACTTCTCGATCACCTCCTCGTCCACCTCCAAGCCCGCCGCGTCCTCCGCATTGAGCAACGCATTCAGGTGGCGACCCGGCACATGGCTCTCTAAGGGGATCCCGAAGTATGCCTCAGGAAGCACTGCCACCCGAAAGTACGGCACGTCCTCGCCGTCCGGATCGAAGATGCTGCACATCGCGTTCCGCGCCAGCTCGATGGCCCCGATAATGTCCGTCGTATTCACATCGGTCAGTCGCGTCATCACATTGGCTCCCTCGTCGTTCGTCTCCTGAATCGGGCGTATTCTACCCTCACCCATGACAATCGGACAGAGCACGGATGGAGTGAAAGGCTCCAATCTACGGATTGCAGGGTTATCCACCGTCACCGTCATTACCCTGAAAATAGCCCAAACGACACCGCAATCGTCATTCCTGCGAAGGCAGGAATCCATCCCCCGGCCCCTAACCACCGATGGCATGACTTTGGAGACGATACCGCCATCGTCATGATTCGTGGTGCCGTTATGATCGGCATGGGTGATTGGTATGAAAACAACCCCCTACCATCCTCCCGCAGGATCGCCCCTTGTTGTCGCCCCCCGGTTCAACCCCACTGCGTAATTCTGTACCATGTGCGGAGGATCAAAATCAGCATTCCGGTAGATGACTGGATAGGTAATCGTGCGGTTAACCACGAATTGCCGTAACTCCGCCCCCTCTCCCGTCGTGGGAGAGAGCCTGCCCCGTACTCGATACGGGGGCTGGGGTGAGGGTGAACACCTACCCAAGTCAGGCACTTAAGAGAGGGAGGAAAGATGTTCGACGAAACCACAGACATAACCGTGATACAACCCCGCATCGACAAAATCCGCGCGTGGCTCGAAGCCAACAACCTCGGCGCGCTCTTCGTCTACTCACCGGCGGCCGAGCATAAGTGGGGTCAGACGGCACACGTCGCCTATTTGACGGGCTGGGCGAACCATGATCGCATCGTCGACTCTGCCGTCGTCGTGCCCGTGGAGGGCGATCCCGTCCTCATGTTCGCGGGACTTCCCTACATGCTGGAGCAGATCGAGCAGGTCTCTCCCATCACGGATGTGCGCATGGTCAAGGCCGTCGACCCCAACGCGGTGGCCGTGGACGCCAAGACCATGGGTGGCGCCAGAGCGCCCGGCACCTTCGCCGAGGAGGCGGTGGCGATCATGCGCGAGAATGAGATATTCAACGAGCGAGTTGGCGTCGCCGGCGTAGACAACATGCCCGTCCCCTTCTACGAACACCTGCGCGCCGAGTGGGGCGAAAACCTTGTGCGAGGCGACGACATCGTGGCGGAACTGCGCACCGTCAAGACGCCCGAAGAGCTTGAGCTCATCAGACACGCTGCCCGCCTCGGAGACATCGGCTTCCAGACGATGGTCGACGTGGCCCGTCCCGGTATGCGCGGCATAGAGATCGTCGCCGAGATGGAGCACGCCGTCCGAAAGGCGGGCGCCGACCACGCCAAGTACTGGATGGGTTCCGGTCCCGACACCAAGTGGGAGGACACTCGACTCGACATCCGCCCGCACCTCCGCGTCCTGCAGGAGGGCGACTTCATGAACACCTGCTCATACATCGTCTACAAGGGCTACTGGAGTCACGGACAGCGCGCCGGCACCCTCCAACGTCGCAACGCCTACCTCGAAGGCATCATGCAGACCGCCATCGACTCTCAGACCGCCGGCATCGACCAGATGCGCCCCGGCAACCGCGCGGGTAACATCGCCAAAGCCATCCGCGAGACCTGCGAGGCCGCTGGCTGGACGCTGCTCGGCGGACGTGTCGGACACGGCATCGGCATGGACTACAGCGAGCGCCCGAGCCCCGCCGAGAGCAACGACGCCATCCTCGAAGCCGGAAACACCATCATCCTCCACTCCGCATTCGCCCTGCCCGGCTCCGGCAAGATGTTCGTCCCCATAGGAGACCACATGCACGTCGCCGAAGACGGCCCTGAATTCCTCATGGGCTTCAACCGGGAACTCTTCGTCGCGGGCGAGTAATCCGCCGGAGCGTAGCCGCTAAGCAGACCTTTGCGCAACATACAGAACTACCTGTCATTCCGAGCGCAGCAAGGAATCTAAAATGGTGTCCCCAAAAGACCCCATCCGCCCCGGGGACTGCCTGTACCGAAGACCCTTGCACAACGCCAAGCCTGCCATTCCTCTGAAAATAACCCCCGGCCAACCTCCCGTAGGGGCGATTCGCGAATCGCCCCTCCTGCCGTTCTCATGATTGGTGGTGAGGGTGGCAACCTACATCAGATATTCCGAACGCAGCGAAACGCAGTAAGGAATCCAAAATGGTATCCCCAAAAGACCCCATGCGCCCCGGGGACTGCCTGTACCGAAGACCCTTGCACAACGCCAAGCCTGCCATTCCTCTGAAAATAACCCCCGGCCAACCTCCCGTAGGGGCGATTCGCGAATCGCCCCTCCTGCCGTTCTCATGATTGGTGGTGAGGGTGGCAACCTACATCAGATATTCCGAACGCAGCGAAACGCAGTAAGGAATCCAAAATGGTATCCCCAAAAAGACCCCTGTTCGCCCTGAACCTGGCCCTCCTGAGCTTGTCGAAGGATCGAAGAGCAACCCCACCAATACAACTATCCCCCTCTTTCTCCCCCTCTGTGCTCTCTGCGATCTCTGTGGTGAATCTCCTCCTCCTCTGCGCCCTCCGCGCTCTCTGCGGTGAATCCCTCTCCAACACCCCAGAACCCAGCACCTAGCACCCAGAACCCTCCCCTCCCCTCCGCGCTCTCTGCGGTGCTCCCCAATTCGCGCTTTTGACACGAACGTTCTTATCCCTTACCATCAATTACATGACATCACACAAAGACCACCAACTCGACCAACTCGGCATAAACTCCCAGTACGAGGCCGACGAGCTCGAACGAGAGCTCGACATACGCTTCGACAGGTTCTCCTACCACGGCCGCGAGGCCTGGGTCCAGCAGAACGCCTACCTCGACGCCTACGCCAACACGCGCGCCGTCTCCGACGCCGCAGACACAGCGGGCGTCACCGTCTCCACCGCGCAGGCGTGGAAATTCCTCAACACCCTCGGCTTCAAGCGCAGACTCGAAATCGCCGACCTCCGCTTCTCCGACAGCCTCCAGGTCCTCGCCCTCGAACGCGCCAGAGAACCCGACGCCCCCGCGGTACTCCTCATCGCACTCCTCCGCGCCCACATACCCGAAAAATTCTCCTCCAACGGACACACCTGCGACACCTCAAAGGCCGACGAACTCCTCTTCCTCTACAGCCAGGACGCCAAACGAGAACTCGACGCGGGCCATCCTACCTTCCGCGCCATCGCCAACGGGACCTACCAACCACCCAACCGTCATACCGGCGGAGGCGGGAATCCAGAGGCGGCCCCTTCCAATCTCTCCCCCGCCGGGGGAGAGATACAGAGAGGGGGATCCTTCCCTGAAAACCAATACGACTCCCAAGAGACCACGCCCCACGACGACACCCCGCCCTCCGACGAGGACGACCTCGCCCATTCCAACCTCTCCCCCACCGGAGAAGACACTCCCCATTCCAATCTAGCCCCCGCCGGGGGAGAGATACAGAGAGGGGGCTCCTTCCCTGAAAACCAATATGACTCCCCAGAGACCACGCCCCACGACGACATCCGCCCCGTCGACCCAGACGAGGTCGCCCGCGCCAATCCCTCACCCACCACCGAAGAACACTCTTCTTCCCCCTCTGCGCCCTCCGCGCCCTCTGCGGTGAATCCCTCTCCAACACCCCAGAACCCAGCACCTAGCACCCAGAACCCCTCTGCGCCCTCCGCGCCCTCTGCGGTGAATCCTTCCCCAACACCCCAGAACCCAGCACCTAGCACCCAGAACCCCTCCGCGCCCTCCGCGCCCTCTGCGGTGAATCCTTCCCCAACACCCCAGAACCCAGCACCTAGCACCCAGAACCCCTCTGCGTCCTCTGCGGTGAAACCAACCCACCGCCCCATCGCCTCAATATTCCAAACACGCAGACGACCCCAACACGACGACCCCAACACCTTCAAAGTAACTCGCTTCTAATACGTACATACGAAATACCCTCTACCTCCTTCCCAGAACCTAGAACCCAACACCCAGCACCCCAATGCCCTCCCTATACGAAAAATACAAATCCCTAGGCATCTCATCCCAACAAGAAGCCGCCGAGCTCGAACAGGACCTCGGCATCCGCTTCGACGACTTCACACCCGAAGACGCCGACACCTGGATTCGCCAGACCCTCTACCTCGGCCAGTACGCCAACACCCGCACCTTCACTCACGCCGTGCGTGAAGCGGGCGTCTCCCTTCGCCACGCCAGAACATGGCAGACCGAAAACACCCTCGGCTTCAACCAACGCCTCCAAATAGCCGTCCTCGAATACACCGAAGAAATCGAGGTCCTCCTCCTCGAACAAGTGCGACAGCCCAAACCCTCCCCGGCACTCCTCGCCATGCTCCTCCGAGCGCACCTGCCCGAAAAATACGGCCCCGCCCGCCGCCAAAGCATCCCGCGGGACAGCCACTCCGACCACGACGACGGTCCCAAGCCGGAAACCTCCCAAGACGACCGTGAATCCCTAGAGGACATCCGCCAAGACCTCCAACAACTCAACCAATTCGTCGGCCTCACCGACCCTACCTCCGATCTCTCCCCCGCCGGAGGAGAGATACAGAGAGGGGGCTCTTCTCTCCCCGACCTACCACCCGTAGGGGCAGGTTTGAAACCTGCCCCCGCTCCCTCCCCCAACGGACAAGACACTTCCCATCCCAATCTCTCCCCCGCATCCTCACACCCCTCCGCGCCCTCCACATCTTCCCCCTCTCCCGTCGTGGGCGAGAGCCTGCCTCGTACTCGATACGGGGGCTGGGGTGAGGGTGATCTGCCCCATCCCCAGCACCCAGCACCTAGCACCCAGAACCCGGAACCTACCCTCAACCGCCGCCAACGCCGTCAACTCCAACGAACACAACGCAAACAACGCAAGGCCCGGCGCCCCGATACGCGGACCAAACAACCCAACTCCCACCGCCCCCGCGCCCCCAACTAACCCCACCACCTGTCATTCCGACACTACCTGTCATTCCGAGCGAAGCGAGGAATCTAAAGTCCTCGCCACCCTCAATGGGCCCCGTAACAGGAACGACCCTTGCCCCATATCCCCTCTCCCGTCCTGGGAGAGAGCCTGCCCCGTACTCGATACGGGGGTGAGGGCCAGAAACCCAGCACCGAGAACCCCAAAACCCGACCCCCCCGGCCGGCCATACCAACACGCCCATCACACCCCCACCTCCTTCCCCTCTGCGCCCTCAGCGCCCTCCGCGGTGAATCCCTCGCTCCGTACCCGAACCGATGCGGTATACTTACTCGCACAACCCTGAGCCATACAACGGTACCCTGAGATGTTGAGCATCGAGACCATCCGCAACGAGACCGATCAGGTCAAGAAGTCCATCGCCGACCGTGGCCTGACCGGCAACATCGACCGGATCATCGAGTTGGACGTTCGTCGGCGGGAGCTTATCGCTGAGACCGACTCCCTTCGCGCCCGTCGCAACGAGGTCAGCGGTAGCCTGGGCAGGTCGAAGGAAAAGCCGCCGGAGCTCATCGCCGAGATGCGCGAGGTCGGCTCCCGCATCAAGCAGCTGGAAAGCGACCTCCGCGATGTCGTCGCCGAATACGACGCACTCCTACTCGACGTGCCCAACATCCCCGAGGCCGACGTCCCCGTAGGAGACGACGACGCCCACAACATCGTCGTCAAAACCGTTGGCGCTCCGCCTGACCTCTCGTTCGACCCGAAGCCCCACTGGGAGTTGGGAGAGTCACTCGACATCATCGACTTTCGGCGAGCGGTCAAGCTGTCGGGTTCGAGGTTCTACATCTTCAAGGGCAAGGGCGCAACGCTGCAGCGTGCCCTCATCACCTGGCTCCTCGATACTCACGTCAACGAGTTCGGAATGCTGGAACTCTACGTTCCCCACATGGTCACGCGGCAAGCTGCAACGGGCAGCGGCCAGCTTCCCAAGTTCGCCGACACCATGTACCACGATGAGGAAGACGACCTCTGGATGATCCCCACCGCCGAGGTCCCCATCACGAACATCCACGCCGACGAGATCATCGAGCCGGGAACGCTCCCTCTGAAGTACGTGGCGCACTCGCCCTCCTATCGACGAGAAAAGGCCGCGGCGGGCCGCGATACGCGAGGGATAAAGCGGGTGCACCAGTTCGAAAAGGTCGAGATGTTCCGCTTCACCGAGCCTCAGCAGTCGCCGTCGGCCCTGGACGAAATGGTCGCCGACGCCGAGGAACTCTGCAGCCGTCTCGGACTCCATCACCGCCTCCTCCTCCAGTGCACCGGCGATCTGGGCTTCGCGTCCATAAAGACATACGACGTTGAACTCTGGGCCCCCGGAAGCGGGGACTGGCTTGAGGTCAGCTCGGTATCGAACTGCACGGACTTCCAGGCCCGACGCGCCAAGATACGCTACCGCGCCGAGGACGGCGCTCGTCCCCAACTCGCGCACACCCTCAACGGCTCCGGCCTCGGCATTCCTCGCACCCTCATCGCCATCATGGAAAACTACCAGCAGGCCGACGGCTCCATCGCCGTCCCCGAAGTCCTGCGACCATACACCGGTTTTGACGTAATCGGACCCGACTCGTAACATATCTGGCAAGAGACTATTGACTGTCCCTTGCCGGGCAGCGATACCGAGCGAACCAAGCCTCCGACCCGGCAACATCATTCAAAGTGCAGACATAAAGGAGCCTACATGGCGATCAAAGTTAACTGGCAGGACGTAACACCCTACATCGGACATGAGACTGCAATCGTCTGGCCCATCCTCGGGCCGACCAGTGCCGGGGAGGGGTCATCTTACAATGCCACCCCCCTGCAGGGGTTCAGCGGCGTCACACGGCACATGATCCAGCCCGGCAAGGCCGGAGACTACCACGTCCACTTCGACCGCGAGCAGGTGTATTACTTCACCGAGGGCAGCGGCAAGATGAACATCGACGAGGTGATCTACCCCGTCAAGAAAGGCGACGCCGTCTGCGTTCCCCCCACGAGCTACCACCACATGATTAACGACACCGACGAGTGGCTCGTCCACCTCATCATCAACGGTAAGCACGTTCCCGAAGAGCAGCAGGAAGAGAACAAGAAGATCATCGCCGCGTCCAACGCGCACGGCTCCAAACAGCCCATCGCCCACCGCCACTGGCTCGACAGCATGCCCCACGTGTCACACGGCGCGGCCCTGCTCTGGTCCGTCTTCGCCGGAAAGGGAACGCCGGGACGCTCCTACACCGAGGCCCCCGTCGAGGGCGTCCAGAAGATCACCATCCACCGCCTCCAGCCTCGCCTCCATACGGGCACTCACTCCCACTCCGACAAAGAGCAGGTCTACGTCTTCACGGAGGGAACGGGCAAGATGATCGTCGGCGACGAGACGGTCAGCGTCGAGGAAGGCGACTTCGTATACGGCCCTCCGCAGGTGCCGCACGGCCTCATAAACGACAGTGACGGCTGGCTCGAACACCTCATTATCAGCGCCGAAGTGGAGTAGCGCCATGCTGAGGAACTGTACCGCCGGATACGCCAAGATCGACTCCGGGTACATGGGCCAGTTGGTCGAGTGGCCCGAGGTTGTCACCGAGAGAGCGGACATGGAGGACTGCCGCTTCATGCTCAGAGACGCGCTGAATGAGATGATCTTGGCATACAAAGATCAAGGTAAAGAAGTCCCGCTAGGCGACGGCTTGATAGAATAAGTACTGGTGGAGTAAGGGGTGTTTACTAGACAACGCGAGGAAATTTTAGAGCCACGTGAAGAAAAACGGCCATATTCTTATGCGCAAAGGCAGCAACCACTCGATTTACACTAACGGTACAAAGACGGTTCCCATAACGCGCCACAGGGTGTTGAATTGGACGGTCGACATCCATAGAGGTTTGATATGAACAAGATAGATGTGATATTCGAAGAGGACGAAGACGGTTTTATCGTGGCCAGTTGTCCAAGCCTGCCCGGGTGCCACTCTCAGGGTCGGACAAGGGAAGAGGCTGAGGTTAACATCAGAGAGGCCATAATCGGGTTTGTCGCCAGCATGAAGAAACACGGAGAACCTCTGCCCTCTGAGTTCGATCTCCATGAGGTCAAACTAGGGGTCTAGAGTGGCTCGTCTGCCGGTCCTGTCTGGCGATGAGTTCGTCAGCGCTATGCGCCGAATCGGTTACACTCTGGATCATCTTCGAGGGAGCCACATGATATTGGTGCATCCATCGAGGTCCAGGCTGTCGGTGCCTAGGCACAAAGAACTTGGCAGAGGGCTGCTGAGACGTCTCCTGAGAGATGCAGGCATTTCCAGGGACGAATTCTCCAGACTCGTGAACTGAATGGGCAGAGTCTACTCGCTCCTGTCTACTTTGCGATATACACCTTTTCCTCGGATGTCAGCGGGACATAACGCCACTCAGGGCGAACGGGGAGTCGGTGGCAAGGCGGATAGGCAACCGGCGGAGCAAGGCAGCTATCGCTACTGCCTCGAAGCCACGTTCCCGTTTCGGTGGGTGTCTTTGATTTCCTGGGTCAGCCCATACTTCCGCGGCTTCGTGCTCAGCAGTTCGACTCCACGCTCATCGAGAATCGGCCAGATCTTGTTGGCGAACTCCGTGCCGAAGCGCACGCTCGACATCCTCGCCATTGGATCGCCGGGCCACTGGGACTTGATGACGCGCTGGCACTCAGTGCTCCTGAAGGAACCGGCCGGCATTTGCCGGATGATCAGGTCGGCCACCTCAACCAATCGGTCCGCGCGATCCCTGCCATCATCATCGGCCGGGGGCGCACTCACTCCGGCAGGTCGAGTTCGGCGTGAGCCATTGGACTTAGCATCTCCGGCATCGCCGGCCGGCCGCGCACTCGTTCCGACAGGTCGAGTTCGACGCGAGCCATTGGCCTGAGTCTCGCCGGCATCGCTAGGCCTTGACGCTCTTCGGGTCTGCACTACATGAATATGGGCGTTGGGGAAGTAGTCCCTGATGGTAGTCGACCGAGTCTTGGTGCGGTCTGTCACCAACCACAGGAAGGGTACCCGCTTTGCCTCCAGTTCCTTCAGCTTCGCATACAGCGGGATGAAGTCACTGTCGTCGCTCATCACGGCTACGAACTGAGCAACCCCGTTCACGTAGTCGGCGATTGCGTCGATCGCTATCGCAATATCGGCGGAATTCTTCGACTGCCTGTTGCTGAAGTGCTGTATACCTTTAGCAGTTGTGGTCAACTGGGGAAACCGGCCGTTTGCCCATATGTCCCAGAGCGAGACCCGGTCGGCCTGTACGTAAAGGTTGAGGCGCTTCGGCTGGGGAATTCCCTCCGGCCAGTCCTCGATGATGTTCTCTATGAGCGTTTGTGCGCTGCCCTGTAGGTTCTCAGTATCTACGTACAGAGCAGTCCCTGGACCTTTTGAGTCGTACTTTGTGAGTCCCCCGCCGAGACCGGCGGCCTCCTCGGATGTCATGTGTTTACGAAATAGTCTTAGCATTCATCCCTCGTCGCCGAAGCGCTGTACTTCCTCGGTCATCTCTTTTGCAACGTTCGCCGGCACGTCTCCGGCGCTGATCTTCGTCTGCTGCACGATCTCCCGTATCTCTTCGACCACTTCGGGGTTGGCAAGGGTGGTCACGTCGCCCACGTCCACGAAGTTCGAGATCGCGGCGGTCACGCGCCGCATGATCTTGCCAGAGCGCGTCTTCGGCAAATCGGGCGCGATCCAGACGTACTTCGGCCTGGCGATAGGCCCGATGATCTGGGTGATGGCAGCTTTTACCTGTGTGGCTACCTCGTCGGGATCGTGGCCCGCGTGAATGGAGACGTACATCTCGGGAGACCTGCCCTTGAGCTCGTCGAATGCGGGCACGGCAGCCGCCTCCGTCACCGCCTCGACCGTAAGCGTCGCTGATTCGAGCTCCTTCGTGCCCAGCCGATGACCGGCCACGTTGATGACATCATCCAGCCGGCCGACCACGCGGAGGTAGCCGTCCGCGGCCTGGATTCCGCCGTCGCCGGTCATGTACGGCCAGTCCCGCCAGTCCTTGCTCTCAGGGTCCTTGTTGAACTTCGTGTAGTACGTGTCGATGAACCGCTGGTCATCTCCCCAGACGGTCTGCATTCGTCCGGGCCAGGGATTTCGGATGCAGACGTTGCCTGCAACGCCGCTACCCGGCTCGATCTCGTTGCCGTTCTCGTCGAACACGACGTGCTCAATGCCGAGCGCGCCCGTCCCGCAGCTTCCGGGCTTCATGGGCTGGAGAGCGGGCAGCGTTACCCCGATGAACCCTCCCGTCTCCGTCTGCCAGTAGGTATCGACGACGGCCGCCTCGCCCTTACCGACGACATCGTAGTACCAACGCCAGACCTCCGGTTCAATCGGCTCGCCCACTGTCGTCATGTGCTTGAAGTGGTAGTTGTACTTGGCAGGCTCATCCGGCCCAGCCTTTCGAAGCATCCTGATCGTGGTCGGAGCGGTGTGGAAGATATTGACGTTGAGACGCTCGGCTTCCCGCCATGCCCGACCCGGGTCAGGATAGTTAGGGACACCCTCGAAAAGCACGCCCGTAGCGGCCACCGACAGCGGACCGTACACAATGTAGGAGTGGCCGGTAATCCATCCGATGTCGGCGAGACACCAGTACGTGTCGGTGGGATGCATATCCTGGTAGTACTTGGAGGTGCCCGTTACATATGCGAGGTATCCTCCCGTGCTGTGCTGTGCGCCCTTCGGCTTGGCGGTTGTCCCGCTCGTATACATGAGGAAGAGAGGGTGATCTGAGGGCAGCGACACCGGCGCGACCTTCTTCCCTTTGTGCTCCTGGATCAGATCGTTTGCAAACACGTCCCGCCCCTCGACCATTGGAGTCGGCGAGGAATACTTGCCGGGGTAGCGCTGCCAAATCAGCACCTTGTCAACATCGACGCCCTCGTTCTTCGCGGCTTCCACCGCTTCGTCAGCCTTGACCTTGTGGTCGAGCAGGGTGCCGGCCCGATGATAGGCGTCAGCCGTTATCAGGATAGAGCTGCCGGAGTCGACGATCCGGTCGCCGCACGCGGCGCCGCTGAACCCGCCGAAGACCTCCGAGTGGACCACGCCCAGCCGGGCGCAGGCCAGCATGGTAATCGGCAGCTCCACGATCATGGGCATGTGTAGCGTCACCCGGTCTCCGGCCTTCAGCCCCAGACTCTGCAGCAGGGAGGCTGTTTCGTTGACGCGAACGTACAGTTCCTGGAAGGTGAGCACGATATCGGGCTCGTGTTCGAGCTCGGATACCCAGATGAATGCGGCCTTGTTTGCGTATTCCTCCAGGTGCCGGTCGACGCAGTTGTAGCTGGCGTTAAGCCGTCCTCCGACGAACCAGTTGAAGAACGGAGGGTTGGAGTCGTCAAGGGTCGTATGCCAATACTTGTCCCACGACAAGAGGTTGGCGTACTCGACGAAACAGTCGGGGAACTTGTCCGGCGTAAAGCGGTCGAACACTGCCGGGTCGGACTGGTTGGCCTGCCCAATGAACCCGGGACTTGGGTGGATCAGTTCCTCTTCCTTCCAGTGGGAGGCGATCTCGGCCTCTGTGACGTTACCTTCCGTCGTCATCTTTCCTTCGACTCCTTGTGTTGATCTTCTTCTTGCCCATACGCACGATGAATAATGTATCACAAACCTATGAGGCGAATTTGACTAGGGAGTATTGCGTAGTGAGTAGGTGGCCGGGGTATTGACCGCACGGCTAGGCTATCGTGCGTACTAGCCACTCGGTTTGAGCGTCGAAACACCAAGCCTTTACTACGCATTAGGGGAAATCAGAATTTCCGGGCAGAACGCGGAATATGCGAGGCGGCACACCTCCGCGATAGGCGCGTCCGCTGGAACATCGTTCGAATTGGCGGTAGCGAACGCCGAGACGATCATCGGGCCGCTCGGCAGGTACACTATGCCCACGTTGCCTTTGATCCGTCCGCTTGAGCCGCTCTTCTGCGCGACGACGATTTCGCGCGGCAGGTCCCGGCGGATCATGCGAAGCTCGCGAGCGTTCTTCATCATCTCCAGCATCTCCGACGACGCTTCGGGACCAACGAGCGTACCTCCGTACATTCGCTTCATAATGCCTCCCATTTCGGCGGGGGCCGCAACGTTGTTTTCCAGTGAGTCGGAGTACGAGACGCTCTTGTAGTCGTTCGCCCCGGCCGCGGATGCTTCCGCCTGCAACACATCGTTTGCGCGGTTTGTGGGCAGATCGTCTTGGTAAGTCATTCGATAGTGGTACCGGCCCATCGTAACGCTGGTGCGCGTGTTCGGGCAGCCCAAACGGTCGAGGAAGGCGTTGATGTTAGGGATGCCAACCGTCTCCATCAGTAGGTCGGTCGCCATGTTGTCGCTTATAGTAATCATCATGCGGCAGTAGTCACGCAGCGTTATCTCCGGCTCGTCCTGCATCAGCTTGAGTTGCCCTGAACCGTGGGGCGAGTAGCGGTCTTCCATCCGCTTCCGGTCGTCTAGCGATAAAATGCCCTCTGCATCCTGCCGGAATAGCTCGGCCATGACAGTGATCTTGCAGACGCTGGCGGTCGGGTATCGCTGGCTAGCAGCGTACTCGTGCGTTTCACCGGTCCTGATGTCCTGGAAAAAGAAGCCCATCCGTCCGTTGAACTCCCTTGCAATGGTATCCATCTCACTGGTCGGGAACGTCATACGTTTTCTCCTATGCGTGGGGATTCGAATCGGAGTTACGTCGTCCGGAAGAGTTTACCAGACAAGACCATCATCGTCATGAAATAGCTTCCGAAACGCCATTCAATCCGAACAGCTTCTCCTTCCATAGCGTCTGCGATTGTGATCAGAGAATGAGTGTAGAATTGATCTTAAGTTATTGATACTGATCCTCAATCGCTTAGTTGAAATAATCGAGGGTCAATGAATGCTTCGTAACTGGGTTTCCATACGCTTAACTTTTGACAAACTGCGTCTCGCTACCGTATCCTAGCTTGCCGAGGGGCCGCTGTTGGGCTCTAAAGGAAGGGATTTACTAGAGGGCCGTACTAAGCTACGTTTCCCCCAAGGCGTGAATTCCTTTCTTCCTCTGATAGTCCGCATGACACATCAAGGAGGCTTAGATTGTCAAGATTAGAGATTGTTTCGATAGAGGAGGCCATGGCCAAAACGGCTTCCGGCAAAAGGGCTAAGATTATTCACGAGTATCTTGGCTATATCCGTCAACTGGAGTCTGGCCAAGCCGGAATGCTGTCCGCCACGGAAGATGAGAGCGCCATAGCCATAAGGCGGCGCCTGAATCAGGCAGCCAAGGCAGCCCGTGTCGAACTCGTTATCAAGCGCTCGGGCGACGATGTCTATTTTTGGATTCTTACACGCAAGAGAGGCCGCCGGCCCAAGGTAAGTGATTCAGCATAATAACCTCCTGCTACTCGTTCCCTCACACCCGGGGCACATACGAACTTTTTCACTTGCTGAAGTGAGTCGGTTTCCACCGATTCCGAACTCCACTTGCAAGAAACCATTCCGTTCCAGAGCGCGTGACGCGCTTGGGACGGAACGGTGTTTCCCGTTGAGAGGCGATTCCCGAAACATCCCCTACAGTCGCTCTAGCAGAATTGCCGGCAGATACTGGTAGAATACCCGCCGTATCCGAATCGGTGAGGAACTGTTCGTCTGGAGGGACGTATGCTCGATCTTGCGATCCACAACGGTATGGTCGTTGACGGTACAGGCAGCCCCGGCTTCCGCGCTTCAGTCCTGGTGGAAGACAATCGAATCACCATCCACCGCGGTGACCGCTCCGGCATAGAGGCAGCACATACCATCGACGCCGAAGGCAAGGTCGTTTGCCCCGGATTCGTCGATCTCCACTCCCACGCCGGACTCACCATGCTAGGCGAGCCGCGCCACGACCCGAAGGTGCGTCAAGGCGTTACGACCGAGCTGGTCGGAATCGACGGGATATCGCACGCGCCCTACAAGTCGCAGGACGAACTGCGTAGGGCAATCTGGCTCGACTCCGGATTCAATGGATACCCGCCAGGGTCACCCGACTGGCTCAGCGTCCTCGATCTGTACGGCAAGTACGACAACGCAATTTCGATCAACGTCGCCATCATCTTGGGCAACGCACCCGTGCGCATCTGGAGCGTGGGATGGAATGACCGTCCTGCCACGGCTGCCGAGATCGAAGATATGCGCTCCGTTACGCGGGAGGCGATGGAAGAGGGTGCGTGGGGCCTCTCGTCGGGGCTCGATTATCCGCCCGGTTCATTCGCCAGCACCGACGAACTGGTTGCCCTCGCGGAGGTCTCGGCCCGCTTCGGGGGCTTCTACCACACCCACACACGAGCGGCGTTGCGAGAACGTGGTCTGCTGGCCCCCTGGGAGGAGGCGCTCGACATTGGTCGGCGCTCCGGCATCCCTGTTCACCTCACCCACTATCGACAGCCTCGCCAGGGCGTTGGTAGCCACCTCGACTACATCGGTCTCGTCGAGCGCGGGCGGGACGAGGGCATGGACGTGACCTTCGACTGCTACTCCTACCCTTACTCCGGCACGACGCTCTTGATGCTTATCCCGAATTGGACGATGGACGGCGGGCCGGAACGCGCCATTGTCGCGTTCAAGGACCCTGACGACCGCGACCGCATCAGACGTGAAGTCGACCGCGAGACCCTCGCCGAGACGTGGCTAACCAACTTCAAGCAGCCGCACAACATGCAGTACGACGGCAAGTCGATCACGGAGATCGCGCACATGCGCAGCCAGGACCCCGTCGATGCGATCATGGACCTCCTCGTCGACGAGAACCTCTCCATACACATCGTCGGTACGGGTACCAACCAGCACACCCTTCCAGCCTTCGTGTCGCACCCGTACGGCATAATCGCGAGCGACGCCATACTTCTCGGGGAGTACCAGAACCCTCGATCATACGGCTGCTTCCCGCTCGTGCTTGCTGAGTTCGTGCGGGCGGAAAAGCATCTCCGGCTGCCAGAGGCGATCCGCAAGATGACTTCGTTCCCGGCCCAACGGCTCGGCCTGCCCGACCGAGGCGTCCTCCGCGACGGATTCAAGGCCGACATCGTCGTCTTCGACCCTGAGGAGGTCAGGACCGATGCCACGTTGGGCGACCCGAATCACTACCCCGTCGGCATCGACTACGTGATCGTCAACGGCGAGGTCGTTATCGACACCGGTAAGCACACCGGCGCGCTGCCCGGTCGTGCGCTCAGGCGAGGAAAGCCTTCGTAGCGGACTGCCCCCGCGCTATATATTGATTCGCTTCTCAGGCGGGACGGTCTTGTCGTGCTCGACAACGCCGTCGCGGTGCTCGCCGCGCTCGACCATGACCTGCCGCGCGGCGATACGCATCCGGTCCTCGTGCGAGAGGAACTTTTGCACCTTCCAGATAAATTCCGACAGCGTCTCCTCGGGCGAGAGGTCGGAGTTGTCGATGACGAACCTCTTCCGAATCAGCGACGCGCCAAACTCCTCATGGAACCTCTGAAGGGCGTGCTCGACGTCCTGTTCCCGAAGGACTCCGGGTCGCCGCCCCTTCTGGTCGCGCGGCATGGGATCCCGTCGCATCCGTTCCTTAATCGCTTCCGGCCGGGCCGTGAGCAGCACCATGATGGTGTCAGGGGCGTCTTTCATGATGTCCTGCTCTATGTGCCGCGCGAAGGCTGAGCGTTCCGCGTACTGGCCCCGCCCGCCGTAACCGTAGTACAGTGGCGCGAACACCGCCTCCTCGATGTGGTACCCGACCAGAAGGTGGTCCGCGTCCGACAGGAACGCTCCCCCTCCGTGGTAGGCGATCTGGTAGCGCTGGAACCGCTCCTTGAATGCCGGACTCATGCGCATGAACAGCTCACGGTCCTTGTCGGCCACCTCCGGGGACGGGACGGTGAAGTGGTCGTGGAACGTTCGGCTATATCCCGTAACGTCGGCCAACCATCGCGATACGCCGTCGGCCAGCGTCGTCTTTCCCACGTGCTCGCAGCCGGTTATGATGAGTTTCATAGTCCCCTCCTCAGAGTCTTTGCGTTACAGAGTACAGGTGTAGCATCGCATGGACAACAGACGTGTCCTTGCCGTGTCGCTGCGCTTGACCAACCTATCAATTACCGATTATCTTGGCGCATATAAGAGTCTCCAGCCCGTTCGGGTCTATCAGCAGTATGGGAAAGCGGTTACGAATGCGAGCCTTTGAAAGGTGCTTATAACCAATCCTACACAAAATCAGCTACGTAATTGGTTGTAATTAGAGCTTCCGTTTGTGTATAATAGTTCCTAAACAGGAACGACCAAACGGGGGTTTTATATGTGGAGCGGACCCGGTAAATCATATCGCAAGGGTATCACACTCATTGACGCGATTCGGAAGTTCAGCGACGAGGCTGATGCCGAGGCATGGTTCATCGAACAGCGTTGGCCGGACGGCATAAAGTGTCCTCGATGCGACAGCGACTCGATCCACCCGCGAAAGAATCGCAAGCCTATGCCGTTTCTCTGCCGCGCCGCCGCATGACGAGGAGGAGGACGGCGCCCAAGACCAACACTGCGGCGGCGTTCCGCGCGACCAGTTGGAGCGGTACGGAAACGCTGAAGCTGGACCCAAACCACCCCTACGATGCGACCGGTTCCCGGTCAGGCCTTTCCGTGTCGTTATAACTGTAAATGTTGGCTCCCCTCCACTCGGTCCTGACGACTCCCACGGCGTCTACCGGAATGCCCAGCCGCGGCAGCAGCGTCGGAAGCGCGTCGGCTACCCGCTGGGCATCCGTCGTCCATACCCCAATAGTTTCCCGTATATCTGAAGTGACGACTCCAACATCATCTTCTCTCGCCGGCCTCAGGGTACTCAAGGGCCACAAGGTAGGGGGGTATGACAATCTGCCATTGGAATCCAACTCCGCGCCGGTGATGCCTATCGTGTTGCCGCGCGAGAGGGCGAATCGATCCAAGATATCCGCCCATTGCGCCATCTCCACAGGGCCGTACTTCACGGGGATGATTACTACTCCACCGCTCGTGCTCTTCGTTTCACGTACCTGAATGGTCGTATCAACAAGAGTCTCAACGCCGTCCACGATGCGTTTTTCGGTCACGGTAGCCGTATACGTGCACTGGCCTAGCCTGTCATAGCAAGGAAACATTGTTTCCTTGATCCTGTTCAACTCCAGCTCGTCCTGAGGGGGGTTCTTATACTGCGCATACACGTTGCCCCCCCAATGCAGTCCCGTCACGGACAAGGCAGCATCACGGTCTCTACTGCAGAGATTAGGGGTAGTCAGTACCTCAGGGCAGCCATAGTTCGGGAAGTTGGTCACGTCCACGTCCGACACGTCGAACGTGGTGGGTGTTCCCGACGTGTCGGACGGTCCACTAGGCTCCAATTTTGTCACCGCATCGACCGGCCAGACCTGCCGCCACGACGCCCAGCCCGGCTCCAGCCGGCGCGCCGTCTCTCCACCGGTGTGGAACGTGATGTCCGCATACACCATCGACTTCGGCAGGATGCCCAACTCGAGATAGCACTCTCGATAGGTGGGCTTCACCCGCTCATTCACGCAGTCGTCATACCATGGGTTCACGGGCACGTCGTCCGGCCAGCGGTCGTAGAACTCGTACGACTTCGCCTCGAGGAACTCGTGTACGTGTTCCTCTACAGGTTCGTCCTGCCGGAGAGAGAAGTAGAGGACGCCGTCGGCGTCGTAGACTGTCTCCACGTCGATGAATCCTTCTCTCTGAGCCTCCTCCAAGGCGTAACAGTGCAAAGGATCTTGGTTCAGCAGCCCCCCGAAGCAGTCTCTCCGAGGGGAGGGTTGAAGGGCACCGCGTAGAGCGTCAGCAGGGTGACGGCCATTGCGGCGAAGACGGCTCCGATTCCCAGCAGCCGCACTCTGTGCTTCCAGAAATACTTACGCATATTCGACCTCCTCTCCAATGCTTTTTCGCCAAATGTGCTCGCAGACTTACTCCACGAGCAGTGATATGGTTCCGGGCGAGCCGTATCCGCCGCACCTGGAGGGCGTCCCGTCCGTGCACGCGCGCACCGCGACGGTGAACGTGCCCGTACTCTCTGCTTCCGTCGCGGCAGCGATGTCGAATTCCGCCTTTTTCACCGGAACGGTTTGGGTCCCAACTTGAACCGTGTCGTTGGTGAAACTGGCGAGCGGGACTTCGGGCACGTCGAGCTTAATACCTTCTCGGAACAGCGCGGCCTTGTAAGTGAGCACCCTTTTCACAAGACTCGAATGCGGCTGGGGAGCGAAGTCCTTCGCCTCGAAGGTGGCCGTGATGATGTTCCCTGATTCCCTCAGGCTCTCTGCGGTGCCCAGTTGGTCCAGCACCGGCACCGGTCGAAGCTGGAGGGGGTTCCAGTCGTAGCCTTGCGCGAGGGACTCGGCGTATATCCTGTCTATGGGGACGAAGCCAGCGGCAGTCGGATCAGGGCGATTGCGAACATGCACGCCCACCAATACCACGTCGTTGCCGCTTCCTCTCCGCACGAACACGGGAGAGCCGCTGTCGCCGCCATCGGCAAGATACGCGGCGTTAACTACGCACTCCCAGTGACCGTCGTCATTGGACGTGTCGACGTCGCTGTCGTTTCTCAGGCAGTCACTGCGCTCGGTGGCGTTTGATCCCATTGTTGCAGGGCCTCCCGCCGTCCAGCCGGTCGTCCTGCCCACCTTGTGGAATCGAACGTTCGCACCGATATTATCGGGAGGACTTGATGCAACGACCCGAAAACGAGACCCTGAGGACTCAAAGTGAGTGATCTTCAAAGGCAGCAGACCCGACAGAGCGGCGCGCGTGCTCGTATTCTCGGAAACGGGCCTGAAGATATCTCCATCGGCGGTAGTCACAGTTGTAACCGTTGCCGCGTATGCCTGCTCGCCTCTGAAGCACTTGTCGGTACTACCGATTACAGGCTGACAAGGTATAGGTGTAGGCACCACTACCGGCGTTGGCCTCATGGTCGTGGCGCCAATGGATACTGATGATGGACTGCCCGACACCAGCGGAATCGAACCCTGCCTCCATGTATATCCCTCGTCGTCTGCACAGTGTGCCGTCGTCGAGACAGCGGCAACTGGAGTAGGGGTAGGTGGGATTAAACCAAGTGTGAGGCTAGACGTGCAGATATCACTGCTCTCGGCCTTTATCTGCACTCCACCCATCAGTTGGGACTGGCGACTCCACAGCGTATTTGCAGTGGCCGAGAACGGCCAAGTAAACGTGCTGGACGCCGTTTGCGGATGCCTATACCTTTTGTTGGTGAGATCATAATCGGTATTAAGCCTCACGTATAGGGGAGAGTTACCCGGGTTCCCCACGCCCTGGCAGACGGTAGTGAGTTCAAACTCTTTGCCATCGTTCCCGTCAATGAAGTTACTCTCGCCCGATGTTCTCAGGAAGCTGAACCCATGTGCCCATGAGGCGCCTGCTCCATCCGTCAAGGGATCGACACAGTATAATAAGACCCTATGGAGGCTATCGGACGAGTCGTCATCGGAACTGTTTCGGAACTTCAGCTTGAGTTTGACGTTGCCGCACGCCAATGCATCTGGCGTCTCAATGACCTCCTCCGGACGCTTCATCAGGGCGATGTCGGGTTTGAGGCTATGGTGATCCTGTACTGCTGGGGCGCGGGCGTGATTGACGCGACCACGGCGAAACTGAGGTCGGTCTCATCGTCTTCGAGCCCCACGGCCTGACCGCCGCCAAGGTCCTGATACTCGTCGATCGCGGCGCTGTTGTGGTTGACCATGCTGTCCACCGGGACCCACTCGCTGCTGCCCGAGTACTTGGCTTCTACTTTGATGGTGTAGGCGCGCTTGTGGCTTGAAGTGGCGACCACAGAGAGAGCCACGTTGAACTTCACGCTTGTGCTTGAAGTTCAAGGCGTTACCGTTTTGTCCTGTTTGCCGTTGTCTACGACGACATGGCCCCCGATGCCTCCAGGTCCCTTCGTAAAGTCAACGGTGTATGTTGGAATGGGGACTACGCTCACAGACTGGGTGTCGGTATCGACGGTTGTGGTTCCACGACGCAGGGTTGCCGTCACCGTCCCATCGGCCGTGTCGCAGCCGTAGAGCCTGAAGGTTCCGCTGTACGACGTATTGCCCGATTGCACCGTTGCGTCTTCCTGCCGGTTCGAACATGAACTGTTGAACCCGATGTCTGAGTTGTCCGTCGTGATCCGTACAGTGTAGCTGTGCGGGGAGACGAGGTCTGAGGCGGTCACCGTGAAGGAGTCGTTCTGCCCTTCCTCCATAGAGGTGACAAGTCCTGATATGTTTATCGACGGATCCGCCGTCGTGCATGGCGAAGTGATTACGGTAATGTTGCTCGACGGATCGCCGTAGTGGGTCGATAGAGACGAGCCGTCTCCCGCGCTCTCACTCTGTAATAGTAAGTGGTGCCGCACGTAGGGCTTCTGTCGTCATTCCTGTATGTGAGACGATGTTCGAAGCGGACGGTCGACCACGGGCCGCTGCTGGACGTGCTGCGCTCAGCTTGGTACAGGGTCGCATCTGTTACGGTGTCCCAAGCCAGACTCACGATGGTTTGGCCCTTCAAGGTAACGCGAAGTCCGTTTAGAGCAGGCGCTCTATTTGCAATTGTCGTACACGTTCCGGATCGTTGCCGAGACGTTCCCCGTAGACGGACTGCCGTAGTCGGTGGCATAGGGCGATCCGTCTCCGCGTGCACTGACCCTGAAATGGTAGGTCGTGTTGCAATCGAGAGCGCGGGCCGTGTAACTCGTGAGGCCAACGTCGTAGAATGCGTCGGGCCACGGACCTTAGTTGGATTTGCTGTACTCAACCTTGTACCGGGCCGCATTGGTCACGGCGTTCCAGCTGAGCCGCACGGTGGTCTGGGTCGGAGACGATGCGCTGAGGTTGGTGGGAGCAGGGGCCGTTCCCGACTGGGCGTGAAGCGAGTTCGCTGGTGATGAGATCTGCAAGACGAGCAGAACGATAAATGAAGTCCCGACTGCCAGGACTGCCAGCCTCCGCCAGATCAGGGAGAGATTGAGAATAATCCAGAACGGTTGCGTCATGGCCAACTACTCCACAATTGCCGCCGCAGTGGGCGTATCGAGTCCACTGTAGTGTGACGCCAAATACCCCGTCAAACTATATGTCGTTCGGCTCAGGTCTTCTTTTCGATCTGGACGACGTCGTCGGCGATGACCTTGCGTAGGTCGATGATCTGGTCGCGAAGGAGGGCGGCCTTCTCGAATTCGAGGTTGTGCGCCGCCTCCTTCATCTGCTTTTCGAGGTCCTTCACGAGCCGGGTGAGATCGTCCTTTGGAATGTCACCCTGTGCGGCGTACGGTGTCTTCGTCTCGGCGATGGCACGGACGCGCTCCGTTATGTCGTGAATCGTCTTCCGTATTCCCTGAGGCGTGATTCCGTGCTGTCGGTTGTACTCTTCCTGCATGACCCGGCGTCGCGTCGTCTCCTCGATGGCCTGTTTCATCGAGTCGGTCATGATGTCCGCGTACATGATGACGCTGCCGTCTATGTGACGGGCCGCGCGACCAATAGTCTGGATCAACGCGGTTTTGGAGCGGAGGAATCCCTCCTTGTCGGCGTCGAGGATCGCGACCAGGCTTACCTCAGGCAGGTCAAGGCCCTCGCGAAGGAGGTTAATGCCCACAATCACGTCGTAGACGCCCAGTCGAAGGTCGCGGAGTATCTCGCTCCGTTCGAGCGTGTCGACCTCCGAGTGAAGGTAGTGCGTCCGAACGCCGGTCTCCTTGAGGTAGTCGGCCAACTCCTCTGCCATGCGCTTCGTCAGCGTCGTGACCAGGCACCGCTGCCCGCGCTCAGTACGGACGCGAATCTGGTGGAGAAGGTCGTCGATCTGTCCGGTGGTGGGCTTGACCTCGACTATGGGATCGGTCAACCCCGTCGGGCGGAGGACCTGCTCGACCATCTGCTGAGAATGCTCGTACTCGTAGGGTCCCGGAGTTGCGGATACGTAGATGATCTGGTTTACCCGCTCCTCGAACTCGCCGAAGTTGAGCGGCCGGTTGTCGAGTGCCGAGGGCAGCCGGAAGCCGTACTCGACCAATACTTCCTTGCGCGACTGGTCTCCCCCGTACATTGCGCGCACCTGCGGCAGGGTCATGTGCGACTCGTCCACGAACATCAGGAAGTCCTCGGGGAAGTAGTCGAGGAGCGTATACGGGGTGCTTCCCGCCTCGCGCTGGGCGAGGTGCCGCGAGTAGTTCTCGACCCCCGCGCAGTATCCCGTCTCCCGCATCATCTCTAAGTCGTAGTTCGTGCGGGACTCCAGCCGCTGGGCCTCGAGCAGCTTGCCGGCGTTCTTGAGGAAGACCAACTGCTCTTGCAGCTCGGCCTCGATATCCTCTATCGCCTGTTTGAGCTTTTCTTCCGACGTCACGAAGTGCTTGGCGGGGTATATCTCGATCTCGTCACGCTCCGCGAGCAGCTCGCCGGTGAGAGGATCGACCTGCACGATGCGGTCAATTTCGTCTCCCCAAAACTCAATGCGGATGCCGACCTCGTTCTCATAAGCGGGCAGAAGCTCGATCGTGTCGCCCTGGGCGCGGAATCGGCCCCGGCTGAGGTCGAAGTCGTTGCGCTCGTACTGCATATCGACGAGCTGGCGCATGAGCCGCTGGCGGCTTCGTATCTCGCCCTTGCGGACGGATGCGACGAAGTTTTGATACTCCTCGGGAGAGCCGAGCCCGAAGATGCACGATACCGAGGCGACGATGAGCACGTCCCGCCGAGTCAGTAACGCGCGTGTTGCGGCGTGGCGCAGCTTGTCCAACTGCTCGTTTATGTCGGCGTCCTTCTCGATGTACGTGTCGGTGCGGGGTACGTACGCCTCCGGCTGGTAGTAGTCGTAGTAGCTTACGAAGTACTCTACGGAGTTCTTTGGGAAGAACTCTTTGAACTCCGTCGCAAGCTGGGCCGCAAGGGTCTTGTTGTGCGCGAGAACGAGCGTGGGCTGCTGGAGCCGCTCGACGATGCATGCCATCGTGAAGGTCTTGCCGCTGCCGGTCACGCCCATGAGGGACTGATGGTGCAGCCCGTTTCCGGCCCCTCTGACCAGGCGGTCAATGGCGTCCGGCTGGTCGCCTGTGGGCCTGAAGTCCGATACGATCTTGAAGTCGGGCACGGGCCTTCCCTCTATTGCTTGGGGCCGCTTTCAAGTTGCTGCTCACGCCCCCTCTCTGTATCTCTCCCCCGGCGGGGGAGAGATTGTAGGTGGCTACACGGCAGTTTCCGATACCCGGGAGCGTTTCGCCCGCGGGGCGTGACGCTGCTCAGGGGTAACGCGATATTGAGGCTATGTCCCAATCTTATCCGATTCATTCGTCCTATACCAATTTGCTTGTGATGCTGCCGCATTCTCGCCGGCTGAACCGAATGGGTTCCCGTCCGTCGTGTCCGGGTACGGGACAAGCATTTGCAGGAATCACGGCCTGGGGTCAGGCGCGAGACGGTCTGAGACGTTGAGACAGTTTGGGATTTCCTCCGAAACCTCTTATTTTCCTCCTATTCTCAATTTGTCTCGCTCCATTTCCCCCGTCCGGGCAGGGAGTTTGAAGCTGTTTCAGAGACGCGCACTCGGAAGACGATGGGTCGTGAGACAGTTTGAGAAAGATTCCGCTGCATAGGATTTTCCCCCGTATTGTTCTCAGTTTGTCTCACACGGTTGCGTAGGTCGGGTCGCGCCGGTGAGAAACTGTTCCTGCGATGGGCATAGAATAGATTATACGTTCTTGCACGTCAAATTGGACGAGTTTCACTCGCCTTAATTTTCCCTTGGTGAGGGCTGACACCAAGCCGAAGTGACGGTGAGAGGGAGTTGCGTAGTGTGGTCTAGTAGACCGAGATCTTTGAAACGACGGGTAGTAACAGGGGGGTTGGTTTTGCGTTCTGCAACGACAGGGCGGGTTTCAAACCCGCCCCTACCAAGTCATAGTCGCGTTACCCTTCAAACGATGGTGTTGGTCTATTAGGGCGGAAGTGATATCACATCAAAGATTGCGGGGCTTGGCGACCCAGACCATCTCCCCGCTCTCCTCGTCGAACGGTGAGTAGTCGAAGTCGCCGTAGAGATCGACGACCTCGTAGCCGCACCTCTCAAGCAGATGGAGCACCTCGATTCGATGGGCGTATCGGATCTGGTAGTCGCGGTAGAACCTCTTGCTCACTGTGCCATCCCGGTCGATCTCGTCGACGATGAGCCGGACGGACAGGACCTGATTGTAGTTGTCCACTCCCGTCTGCTGCCACAGGACGAAGCTGCGGCCAGTTTCGGGGTCGGTAACGTCGCGTAGATGGAAGGCGGCATCTTCGTCCTCGACGAGCATCTGCGGATCGGGCACGAAGATGTTGAAGATGAGACGCCCGTCCGGTCCGAGGTGTTCCCTGATTTTAGTAAGGCATTGGACCTGGTCTTCCACGCTGAGCAGCGCGAGGAACCCACGAAACGGGATGATGACGAGGGGGAACGTCCGGCCAAGCGAGAAGTCCCGCATGTCTCCCGAACGGAGATCGATCTTGCCTTGCCCCGCCTCGAGGAGACGCGCTTTGCTTCTCGCAATTTCGAGCATCCCGTCAGAGTTGTCCAGTCCAACGATGTCGATGCCTGCCTTGGCGATAGGGAGGGTTACTCGGCCTGTGCCGCATCCCAGTTCGAGGACTGGGCCGCCTGACCTCATCGCTTCCTGCACGTAGAAAGGAATGTCCTCTCGAACGTAGGCATAGATCGAATCGTAGACATCTGCCCAGCCGTCATAGGAGGTCAAAGCGGCCTATTGTCCCCCCAGGTACTCAAGAGCGAGCCGGACCTTGTCCTCGAACTCCAGCGGCTCGTCACGCGGCAGACTCGCGGCGGCTTCCATCACTTCGGACATGGTGTAACCCAACGCCGTAAGAGCTTCGGTAAGCTCGGCATCCGGTCGCGCTATCGGGGCGGCCGTCATTTCGACTTCGAGCTTGCCCTTCAGTTCCATGACGATCCGCTGCGCGATCCTGGTACCGACTCCCGGCACTCCCTTGAATTCGGCGGGGTCTTCGGTTGCCACAGCGAGCGCGAGGTTCTCCGGAGCCATCCTCGACAGAATTGACAACGCCAGTCGCGGACCCACGCCGTTGACGCCGAGCAGGGCCTCGAAGGCCTGCCGTCCGTCGGCACTGGGAAAGCCGTACAGGGTGAGGCTGTCCTCTTTGACCTGAAGCGACGTGAACAGCTTGACGGCGTCTCCCACCTGTCCGACCTGATCGATGAGCGAGGCGGGCACGTTCACCCGGAGTCCCACGCCTCCGACGGTAACCTCGACCCAATCGAGTCCAACCGTCGACAGCGTGCCGGAGAGAGAAGTTATCATCGGATCAGTCTATAAATACGAGATCGGACGCTTGGGTGGCGTGTATGTGGCAGAGAGCGACTGCGAGCGCGTCGGACTCGTCCGACGATTCGAGCTCGTCGTGCTTGTCGAGCATCACTGCAACCATCTCCCGCACCTGCTCTTTCGAGCTTCCGCCGTAGTCGGTGACGGCTTGCTTGATCTGTCTCGGCGCATACGTCGTGGAGGGTATCCCATGCTGCGCCGCTACCAGCATAGCGATCGCCTGCGCGTGCCCGATCGCCATCGCGGCGCTGACGTTTTTCGCAGCGAACGGCTGCTCAATTGCCATCTCGTCCGGCGACCAGCGCGCTGCCACCTCGTTCAGACCGTCGTACAGGTGGGCAAGCCTGTTGGGGAGATTTTGGCTTCTCTTGGGACTCACTATGGTGGAGTACACGTGCCTAGCCTCGTCGTCGTAGTCGACGACACCCACACCGAGATGATAGGTTCCGGGATCGATTCCGAGCACTCGCACGGGCGTGCCTCTTAAATAATTCGGGATCTTGGCTTGGAACGGGTAGAGGGTGGCCCGTGTTGCGTTCGCCAGCAAGGCTCTACTCGAAAGCTACGACTGCTGGCTGTACTCCGCGAGCACCTGGTCGGGGAAGTCAGCGTTCGAGAACACCCTCTGTACGTCGTCAAGCTCTTCAAGTTGGTCGAGAAGTCGAAGCGTCCTCATGGCTTCCTTCGATTCGAGGGCCACGGTGTTCTGCGGGACCATGGACAGCTCGGACGACCGGATCGAGGCGCCCGCATCGTCCAGCGCCCCGCGAACCTCCTCAAGAGTTCCCGGCTCCGAATAGAAGCTGACGACGCCGTCATCCGTCTCGAAGTCAAGTACCCCCGCGTCAATGGCGGTCAGAGCGAGGTCTTCGGCCGCGTCCTCTTCGGCTTCGGCGATCACGATGCCCCTCTGGTCGAACTGCCAAGCTACTGCCCCTGAACTCGCCAGGTTGCCGCCTCCCTTGGAGAGGGTGGAACGCACGTCGGACACGGTGCGGTTCCTGTTATCGGTCAGCACCTCGACGAGGATTCCGATCCCGCCGGGGCCGTAGCCCTCGTAGGTAGCCTCGACCATCTGCGCGCCGTCTGCGCCTTCGCCCGATGCCCTTTTGATGGCCCGGTCGATGTTATCGCCCGGAAGGTTCTGGTCCTTCGCTCGCTGCACGGCCATGCGCAGCTTGAAGTTGGCGTCGGGGTCGGCGCCACCCTGCTTGACGGCAACGATGATCTCTTTAGTCAGCTTGGTGAACAGCTTCCCACGCCGGGCGTCGTTGACGCCTTTCGTGTGCTTGATCGTCGACCATTTTGAGTGACCCGACAACCCAGGCCTCCTTCAACCCATCTCTCTGGCACGATTCTAGCACGGGCATTAGTACCGGTCAAAAAACTGACCAGTGTCATCCTATCTCGTCGACGTAGCCCTCCGGCAGGGAAACCGTCATGATCTCGCGCTCGACATCAACCTCTACGATGTATTCCCTCACGGCGGGGATCAAAATATCCTTCCCGGACCCGCGGACGATATAAACGTCGTTCCCACCTGTCGAAAGAATCTCTTCAATCCGCCCCAGGTCGTCGCCGCTCGTCGTGCGAACGGCCATATCGATGATGTCGAAGTAGAAGAACGTATCGTCGTCGAGTCCGGGGAGTTCAGAGGCGGGGATTGTCAGCGTCTTCCCGCGCAAGCGTTCGGCAGACGTTCTGTCCGGGACCGTGTTGAGGCCCACGACATAGCCCACCTTGTGATTATGCACGCGGAGGATGACGCAGCGCTCGTCGTCCAGATAGACCACGCCGCCGGGGATGAATCTGTCGGGGTAGTCGCTGTGGGTCTCCACCTTGACGTCGCCCCGGAGTCCCCACGCTCCGATGATGACTCCGACGACGACATGGTCGTCGGCAATCGTATGGGGAGCCTGTGTGCGCTCTGATCGAGTCAAGTACCGCTCGGAGGGAGCTATTCGATCTCGAGAACGGTGTGTACGTCTTGCTTGACGGCAGCCACACGAAGCAACGATCGAATTGACTGGGCCACCCGGCCGTCCCGCCCGATGACCTTGCCCTTGTCGTCGGGCGCGACCGTGAGACGGACGTAGACTCGCTCGCCTTCCCAGTCCTCGGTCACTTGTACCTCGTCGGGATTGGACGCTATGGACCCTGCGATATACTCGACGAGCGCCTTCATGCCTCTTCCTCTTCCTTGACCTTGTCCAGCGTGCCCATACGGCGGAGGATTCCTTCGACGGCCTCGGTCGGCTGCGCGCCGACGCGGAGCCACTTGAGGGCCTTTTCCTCGTCCATGACGACTTCGGGAGGGTCCTGCCGGGGGTTGTAGTGGCCCAAATGGTCAACGAACTTGCCGTCCCGGGCCTCCCTGGAGTCCGCCACTACCACACGGTACGCCGGCTGTTTCTTCGCCCCAACCCGTCGGAGTCTAATCTTTAACATCTATCACCATGCCAGGCATTTCTTGTGCTACAGTCAAGAATAGTATCGGCAGGGCAATTACCTTGTCAACGGATTCTCATATGTTCGACTCTGTCTCAATTGGTAGGAAGCTTCAATAGGGGGGCCACTCTTGATGCCAGACTCTTCTGGATTGCGGCTTCCGCCGGTATGACGGAGGTGGGGGATTTGGCCGGGTGGGTTTCGTTGACCGAGCGTAGGGGCTGTGCTAAGTTTTAGGTGTCCGAAGAGACATTGATTCGACCCTGGAGCGGCCCATATTGCCGAAGACCACAGCAGCATGACAACCGCGCAGACAAGGTTTCGTGCGGTGGCGTTGCTGGGCCTCATCGCAGCCATTGCGCAGGTGACGCTCGGAGGCATTGTCCGGGTGACCAACTCCGGCGACGCCTGTCCGGACTGGCCGCTGTGTCACGGGAAGCTCATTCCCCCGCTCGACTATCACACGATGCTGGAGTATTCTCACCGGCTGTCGGCGACGGTTGTGGGCATTCTCGTGGTGATTGCCCTGTACCTTGCGTGGCGGCACTACCGGGGGAGCCGACCGGCGTTGATATCGACGAGCATGGGAACTATCTTGGTCATCGCGGCGGCAATTCTCGGCGGGCTGACGGTCTTGAGCGAGCTCACGTGGTGGGTGCGGCTGATTCACCTGGGCCTTGCCGAACTCGTCGTCGCGAGCATGGCCGTGGCATGGCTGTCCGGTGGGACGGTTGGGGGAGATGATTCGCCGGAGGCCGTCGAAAGGCCGAGGGCTAGGTTCGACCGTTTGCTGATGTGGGGGACGCTCGGCGGCGTGATGGTGATGATCCTCTACGGCTCGTACATTGTGGGGGCTGGGTATGGTTCGAGTTGTGGGAGCTGGCCGATGTGCCAGGGGTGGGGCATTCCCAAGGGCATTGCCTTTGAAGCGCACATGGGACACCGGTACCTGGCGGTGATCGTTTTCGCGCTCGTGGCGGGAATGGGCCACGTGGCATGGCGTCGGGGCGCAGTGGATGGCGAACTCCGGTGGCTAACCGTGTTGACCGGAGGGTTCCTCGTCGCGGAGATACTTGTCGGCGCGTTCACGGTGTGGCTCGGGTTCGCGGCGGCGGTGAAGTCGCTTCACCTGACGGTCGCGACGCTGATGTGGGCGTCGGCGGTGTTGTTGGCGGCGGTATATCTCTGGCCCGACCGGTTCCGAGTCCCGACCTGGCGCGTGGAGAGCGTGGGCTCATGATCGCCCAAAGCGTCCGTTCTCCGGGAATCGTCCGGGACTACATTGCCCTTACGAAGCCTCGCATCATTTCCCTACTGCTGGTTACGGCGGTGGGAGGGATGGTGCTGGCGGCGAAGGGGCTTCCCGACCCGATGATTGCTGCGTTCGTGATCGTGTGCGGTTATCTCGCGGCGGGTGGGGCGCACGCGCTGAACCACTACATCGAAAGCGACATCGACAGCTTGATGCACCGCACCCAGAAGCGTCCGGTGGCGAGCGGCAGGGTGTCCCGGCGTGAGGCGCTGGTCTTCGGGGTTGTGCTTACGATTGCGGCGTTCGCGCTGCTGAGCGTATTCGTGAACGTGCTCAGCGCGGCGCTTACCCTGAGCGGCACGCTGATCTACATCTTCGTCTACACGATCGGACTGAAGCGCACGACCCCGCAGAATATCGTCATAGGCGGGGCTGCGGGTGCCGTTCCGCCGATGGTAGGGTGGGCTGCGGTGACGGGGACCGTTGAACTGCCGGCGGTGTACCTATTCGCCATCATCTTCTTTTGGACGCCGCCGCACTTCTGGGCGCTGGCCCTCCTGATAAAGGACGACTACGCGCGCGCGGGCGTGCCGATGCTGCCCGTCGTGACGAGCTTGGCGGATACCAAGCGGCACATCTTGCTGTACACGGTGCTGCTCGTCGCTCTCACGGCCATGTTCTTCACGACTGGCGAGGTCGGACTGATTTATCTGGTGTCGGCGCTTGGACTGGGCAGCGTGTTCATCTACCTGGCGATCGCGCATGTTCGTTCGGAGGGGACGGAGGGGACGAAATCGCTTTACTTGTACTCGCTTTTGTACTTGGCCCTGCTGTTCCTCGCTGTGATGGTGGACGGAATGGTTAACGGGTAGTGGATCGGGTGATGATGGAGCGACGGGCGGGCTCGCAGAATCCCTTGACTGAGTATCGGGGCCTTTGGTAGATTGTCCATGCCTCGGGCTCTGTCCGATAATGGGCGGTAGGAGAAGACAGCCAGCACAATGTCAACGCTCAAAGCGCCAAACGGGAAGCTCATTACCGTTCTCCTGTTGGTCTTTCTCGGCATTCTCCTCACAGCCTGCTATCCCGACAATCCGCAGTCCACGTTTGATGCTACGGGCCCGGTTGCGCGGTCGCAACTTACCCTATTCTGGGTAATCTTCTGGGCGGCCGTCTTCGTTTTCGTGGTTGTCGAGGGTGTCCTCGTCTACGCTGCTTTCAAGTATCGGCGGAAGCCGGGTGACGGCGATCCCCATCAGACCCACGGCCATACGAAGCTGGAGATCGGCTGGACGATTTTGCCGTCGATTGTGCTCGTCTTCGTCGCCGTCCCGACGGTGCTCACAATTTTCGACAATGCCAATTCTCCCGATCCGGAAGGCGCCCTGCAGGTTGACGTCGTCGGAGAGCAATGGTGGTGGGAATTCAACTATCCCGACCCGACGGACCCGGACAATACTCTCGTCACGGCCAACGAACTGCACATCCCGGTCAACGAGGTCGTCAACCTTACTCTGGACTCCAAGGACGTGCTGCACAGCTTCTGGATCCCGAAGATCGCGGGCAAGGTCGACCTTGTGCCAAATAATCTGAACACGATGTGGATCATGGGCGAGGAGGAGGGGACGTTCTTCGCGCAGTGCGCGGAGTTTTGCGGCGAGTCCCACGCGCTGATGCGGTTCTGGGTGATCGTGGAGACGCGCGAGAAGTTCGACGCTTGGCTGGCGTCGGAGCGGGCAGATGCGATCGAACCCACCGATCCGCTGGCGAAGCAGGGCAAGGCGATCTTCGAAGGGCCGCAGGCGCAATGCTGGTCGTGCCATACGATCAAAGGCTCCCAGAGGGCAACGGGGAAGATCGGGCCGGACCTAACTCACGTGGGGCGTCGTACGCACATCGCGTCAGGAATACGAGAGAATACGCAGGAGAATTTGACGGAGTGGATCGCCGATCCGAACTCGATAAAGCCGGGGAACACCATGGCCATGGATGGGCAGGTCTACAACGACCCGACGCTGAAGTTGACCGAGGCTCAAGTAGCCGCGCTGGTGCGGTATATCCAGGGCTTACAGTGACCGACCGGAGGTCAAGAGAAATCCCATGACTACACTTGCAATACCTCTGCCGAAACGTCCGTCCCATCCGACAGGGATCTGGGACTGGCTAACGACGATCGACCACAAGAAGATCGGTATCTTGTACGGCGTGACGGCCTTCATCATGTTCCTGACAGGGGGCCTTGAGGCGCTGTACATACGGGCGCAGCTGGCAACGCCGGAGGCCCAGTTGGTTAGCCCGGAAGTGTTCAACCAGCTCTTCACGATGCACGCCACGACAATGATCTTCCTGGGCGTGATGCCGATGGGAGCGGCGTTCTTCAACTACATCATCCCGCTGCAGATAGGAGCGCGCGATGTGGCGTTCCCGCGACTTAATGCGTTCAGCTACTGGACATTCCTGGCTGGCGCTCTGATTCTCAAGCTGAGCTGGTTCCTGGGCGGAGCGCCGAACGCCGGATGGTTCGGCTACTCGCCGATCACGGGACTGGAGTACAACCCCGGGCACGGCATCGACTTCTGGATCTTGAGCCTGCAGGTGCTTGGAATCGCCTCGCTGGCGGCGGCGTTCAACTTCATCGTGACGATTCTGAACATGCGCGCGCCGGGCATGTCGCTGATGCGGATGCCGCTGTTCACGTGGATGACGCTGGTGACGGCGTTCCTGCTGATCCTGGCCTTCCCGGTCATCACGGTGGCGCTCATCGAGCTACTCTTCGACCGCTTCTACGGGACGAACTTCTTCGTCACGAGCGCCGGCGCCAATCCACTCCTGTGGCAGCACCTGTTCTGGATATTCGGCCATCCCGAGGTCTACATTCTGATTCTCCCGGCGATGGGGATCGTATCGGAGATTCTGCCGACGTTCTCCAAGAAGCCGCTGTTCGGCTACCCGGTAATCGTGCTTTCGGGGATCATCATCGGCTTCATGGGCTGGATGGTGTGGAGCCATCACATGTTCACGGTCGGTCTCGGGCCGGTCGCCAACTCGGTGTTCGCGATAACGACGATGGCAATCGCCGTGCCGACGGGCGTCAAGATATTCAACTGGATTGGGACGATGTGGGGCGGGTCGATCGACTTCAAGACGCCCATGCTGTTTGCGGTTGGATTCGTCGCGCTCTTCATTGTGGGCGGCCTTAGCGGCGTGATGCACGCGTCGGCGGCATCGGACGCGCAGCAGCAGGACACCTACTTCATCGTCGCTCACATTCACTATGTGCTGTTCGGCGGGGCGATCTTCGCGCTCTTCGGGGGCATCTACTACTGGTTCCCGAAGATATACGGCCGGTTCATGGACGAGCGGCTGGGCCAGATCAACTTCTGGCTGATGTTCATCGGCATGAACGTCACGTTCTTCCCGATGCACTTCGTGGGATTGGACGGGATGCCGCGCCGCGTGTTCACGTACCCCGAGAACATGGGATGGGACTTCTGGAACATGGTCGCCACCGTCGGCTCCCTTATCCTGGCATTCGGGATACTGGTCTTCATCGTGAACTACATCAAGAGCGCTCGGAGCGGCGAAGAGGCAAGCGGCGATCCGTGGGATGGGCGGACGCTGGAGTGGTCGATTTCGTCGCCTCCTCCGCACTATAACTTCGTGCAGATTCCCGAGGTCCACGACCGGGACGCGTGGTGGGCACAGAAGCGGGAGCGCATCCCCGCGGTGCCGGTCGCGGGCAGTTCCGAAGATGAGCACAACGGGCACGACATCCACCTGCCACAGCCGTCGTACTGGCCGCTGGTGACGTCCCTGGGGCTTTTCATCGGGGCATACGGTCTGCTGTTCACCATCGACATCGCGGGCATTACGAGCGTTCCGGTGGTGGCGATCATCGGGGGGGCGATTACCCTCATAGGCATAGCGGCGTGGGCATTGGAACCGGTCAACGAGCCGGACGAATCGCCGGAGCACCACTAAATCAGCTGTCCAACAACTATCGAAATCGACATCAAATTGTCCTTCGACAGGCTCAGGACGAACGTATTTTGAGAGATAGATTCTAAACGGAGAAGTACGTGGCAAACGCAGAAGTCGCCCATGCGGGCGGGCATGAAGAACACGATACGACGACAGGTCTGAGCCACAAGAAGCTGCTCATGTGGGCCTTCCTGGGCTCGGACTGCATGTTTTTCGGCTCGTTCATTGCGACGTATCTCGTCTACAAGAACAGCAGTCAGATCGGGCCGTTCCCGGAGGACGTGTTCGATATTCTGACGACCTCAACGAGCACGTTCGTTTTGCTGATGAGCAGCATGAGCATGGTGCTGGCGTATAATGCGTTGACTCGCGGGAACATGAAGGGCTTTCGGATCTGGCTGCTCTCGACGTGCATCATGGGGGCGACCTTCCTGGCCTTCCAGGTTTTCGAGTTCAACGAGTTCGTCAACTACCACTTCGAACTCGACTGCAAGAATCTCAACGTCGAGGAGCTTACGGATTTCGAGGCAACGTTCGTCGACCGGTGCGACGGCACGGTCGACCACGTGAAGATTGACGCCGGACTGACTCCCAGGACGAACCTATTCGGGACGACGTTCTTCACGCTGACGGGTTTCCACGGGGGGCACGTTACGATCGGTGTGATATGGCTGCTGTCGATATTCTTCTTTTCCTTGAGGAAGGGTGGAATCACCCCGAAGAAACATGAGGAGATCGACATTGCGGCGCTGTACTGGCATTTCGTCGACATAGTGTGGATCATCATCTTCACGGTCGTGTACCTCTTCGGGGTATTTCCGGGGTTCGAATAGAGCGTTAAAAATAAGGTGCGGGAAATGGCACACGGGCCAAACGACGAGGATACTCAAGCAACGGTAGAAACGGGTCACCCGACCGCGTTCATCTACTTCAAGGTGGCGATGATACTGTCGGCGATCACGGCGTTAGAGGTCGGCGTCTTCTACCTGGAGGGCCTGGGGCATGGGATCATTCCAATCCTGGTGGTGCTGTCGGGCGCGAAGTTCGCCCTAGTCGCTATGTTCTACATGCACCTGCGCTACGATGCCAAGCTCTTTTCGGGGCTATTCGTTGGCGGTCTCACACTCGCTTTTGGGGTCGGCCTTTCTCTGCTGGCGCTGTTCCAGTTCTTCGTATAGGCGGCGTGTGATGGAAGGAGGCGGCTGAAGAACGTGGAAGAGTCCATTCGCCCAATATGGACGCACTGGCACGGCCACGTGGAGGTCGTGCTTGGTCTCGCGTTACTGGAGGGGGCTTACCTGTTCGGTGTGGGGCCTCTGCGTGAGCGCTGGAACCTTGCCGATGACGTCGATCCGAAGAAGATCGCGACCTTCACGGCCGGCGTTCTGGTCATCTTCTTCTCGCTGCTCTCGCCGCTTCATATCCTGGGGGACCACTACCTGTTCAGCGCCCATATGACGCAGCACGTGCTGTTGACGCTGGTGGCGCCGCCGCTGCTCATTCTCGGCACGCCGGACTGGCTGATTCGTCCGCTGCTGCGACCCAACCTCAGCTTCTACGTGTGGCGGTTCGCCACGCGCCCGGTAGTGGCGGTGCTCGTGTTCAACTTGGTGTTTGCGCTGTGGCACGTTCCCGACCTGTACAACCTATCCGTGACGGTTCACTCCTTACACGTTTCCGAGCACCTGATGTTCATCGGGGCGGCTATGCTTATGTGGTGGCCTCTGACGAGCTCGATGCCGGAACTGCCTCGTCTGCCGTACTCGCTGCAGATGGTCTACCTGTTCGTTCTTTCGATAACTCAGATATTCGTGTTTGTGTTCGTGACATTCTCCAAACAGCCGCTGTATGAGTGGTACGTAAAGGCCCCGCAGATCTGGCCGATCTCACCCCTAGTGGACCAGCAGATCGGGGGCATCATCATGAAGGTCGGCGGCAGCTTGCTGTTCCTGACGCTTATCGTCATTGCCTTCTTCAAGTGGTACAACGATGAAGAGCGCCGCACACAGGACGAGAAACGGCGAGTTAGCCCTCACCGCCTCTCCCCGGACGAAGATAATCTCTTGAGCACCGCATAGCAGAGAGGACCACAACATGGATAGGGAAAAACGTCGATTCTGGGACGCGATTTGGATACCCGCAGCGTCCGTATTCTTCGTGGGCCTCTATGCGCTTGGAATGGGCGCGGTATTTACGACCATCTACGTGAACACCGCCCTGAAGGCTTGGGGAGTCATCATCTTGGGCGTCATGCTCGTCGTGGGAGTCCCGATCGTCGCCGCCTATCTCGAACGGAAGATGGGCAGCTAGTCCCAGGTCTCGGAACGGTCGGGCTTGCATAAACCGCAAATCGAGCGACCGCCGTCTTCCCTCGTCACGTTGTGGCAGGCGGCGGTCGTTGTCGTTTCCGTCCTTTTCACAGGGTGCTCGTCCGGCGGCGGGGACGTGTCGTTCTCAGGAACCGTCATCGAGGACCGGCGAGAAGCGGCGAACTTTCGCCTGACCGACCATTTCGGGAACTCCGTCTCGCTCGATCAGTACAATCAGGGCAGGGTGGTCGTCCTGACATTTCTCTATACGTACTGTCCCGATATTTGCCCGATCGTCGCGCACCACGTAAAAGGTGTACACGAGAGGCTGGGCGATGACGCCGAGGAAGTAGCCATCGTAGTCGTGAGCGTCGACCCGGAGCGGGACACGGTCGAGCGGGCGCGTGAGTATTCCGATGCCTGGGGGATGGTCGAGAACTGGGCATACCTCGTGGGAAGTGCGGAAGAGCTCAGCCCGGTATGGGAGGCGTACTACGTCGTCGCGGCGGTGGATGAGAAGGCACGAGCCGCGGATGTGCAGGAAGAGTGGAAGGTTGACAGGGTTCGTGGAGTCGACGCCCTGCGGAGGGACATCGCATCACGGTTTACGGTGACGCATCATGCTCCGGTCTATCTCATCGACAAACAGGGTAGGGTGCGCGTTCTGCACACGCTGCCGATCGACCCGGCGGATGTGGAGGCGGATATCCGTGCGCTGTTGGGAGAGGACGGGTAGGGGGCGGTTCACTAAGCAGCAGGCTACTATAAGTCAACACTTCTTGATTCCAGATGTTTCTGGATTCCGGCCTACGCCGGAATGACGGGGACGGCTGCTAGCGGCGTACCATTAGGTTGAAGCAGTCTTGAACGGGGTAAGGCTACTCGCCTAAGCTCCGTCGAAAAGGCGGTTAGGCCGACTGGGCAGCCAGTTGTGCCTTGGCCGTCTCGGCGATGGCGGTGAAGGCTTCGGGGTCGGTGGCGCCCAGCTCCGCGAGCATCTTGCGGTTGACGTCGACTCCCGCGAGCTTCAGGCCGTGGATGAGCTTGCTGTAGGAAAGGCCGTTGGCCCTTGCCGCCGCGTTGATGCGGATGTTCCAGAGCCGGCGCATGTCGCCCTTCTTCTCGCGCCGGTGGAAATAGGCGTACCTCAGCGCGTGCATGACGGACTCGTTGGCCTGTTTGAACACGCGGGAACGGCCGCTCTGGTGGCCGGACGCCATGCGAACTACCTTCTTGTGGCGTCGTCGCCTTATGTATCCTCGTTTGACTCGTGTCACGTTATGATCCTCGTTTATTTAGTGGAGCCGTACGGCAATACGGCCCGCACATTCTTGGCGTCGGCGGAGCTGGCCGAAAGCGTCTGCCGCATCTGCCGCTTGACGCGCTTGGGCTTCCGACGCCGAAAGTGGCCTTGCCGCCCCTTCATGCGGAGGAGCTTGCCGGTCTTGGTAAACTTGAACCGCGCGGCTGCTCCCTTGTGGGTCTTGAGCTTAGGCACGCGTCTTCTCCTTTTCGGTCTTCTGTGATTGCTCGTCTTTCTGCTTGGAAGTCTTGCCGCTTGTAGTCACGGGCGCCAAGATCATCGCCAGGAACCGCCCCTCGAATGATGGGGCCTTCTCCATGCCCGCGTCCTCGATGAGGCTCTCGGCGACTCGTCGCAGCAAGGCCATTCCGATCTCGGGGTGGGTTATCTCCCTGCCACGAAAGCGGACGGATACCCGGACCTTGGACCCCTCGCCGAGAAGGCGCTTCACCTGACGGATCTTGGTTTCGAGATCGTGGTCGCCGATGCGTCCTTCAAGACGGACTTCCCGCAACTCGTTCGTAGTCTTGCTTCGCTGAGCCTTCCGAGCCTCCCGCTCCCGGCGCGTGGCCTCGTACCTGAATTTGCCGTAGTCCATCAACCGGCAGACTGGCGGCCTGCTGCCCGGCGCGACCTCGACGAGGTCCAGACCCCGCTCCTGCGCGAAATTCAGGGCTTGGCGCGTGGGCATAACGCCAAGCTGCTTGCCCTTTTCGTCAATCAACCGGACTTCCGCTATGCGGATTCGCTCGTTGACGCGATAGTCCCGTGGTATACCTACACCTCACTAAACAAACAGTCCGTCCGAATTGGACGGCACCAACGAATATAGCACACGGCAACCTGCAAGACAATCACAATTGGCGGAAGGTTCGGTCAGCTTTGGTGGTTCTTGGAAATTTCGCGCTTGCGCGTGGGGATTCACCGCAGAGGGCGCGGAGGGAGAAGAAAGAGTAAGCAACTGTTCAGACTTCGTGAGAGCGCTCGACACACAGCCACCGTCATACCCGCGAAGGCGGGTATCCAGAGGGGTGGGGGTGTTGCTCTCATCAACTCTGAACACTTACAAGAGTAGTGCGATTCTTTACGTTGTCTGGGAGACGCTCTATCCTTATCGAAATTCGTCCATGTTGAGTTGCCGCAAGCCTATGCGTCTGCCCCTGTTTCCGCTGAACGTCGTCTTGTTCCCGGGTGGTTATCTTCCGCTGCATATTTTCGAGGAGCGGTATCGGCTGATGATGCGGCATTGCCTGGACGGTGATAGGCGTTTCGGCGTGGTGCTCATCAGCTCGGGGTCTGAAGTGGGGGAGCCGGCGGTGCCGGAGACGGTCGGGACGATTGCGAAGATCGACGAGGTGAGGACGCTCGATGATGGGCGGATGGTGATCGGTGTCGTGGGCGAGCGGCGGTATCGAGTGCTGCAAATCGTCGAGCGGCTGCCGTATATCACGGCCGAGGTGCTCCCCCTGGAGGACGATTCTGCGACCGTTGTTGACGAGAGCCTGGTTGCAGACGTTAGACAGGCCGCGAAGGAGCATATGCAAATGCTCATAGCGTTGCGCGGCGAGCGGATTCAGCCGCCCGGTCTTCCGACGGACCCCGTACAACTCCGCTACTCGGTCGGCTTCCAGCTTCAAGGGGAGGTAATTGGGAAGCAGGGTATCTTGGAGATGGACGACACCGCGAGTGCGCTGCGGTTGGCGCTCAGGCTGCTGAACGAGGAATCGGCGGCGCTGAAGGAGCGCGTGCGGGAGAAGAAGGGAAGGTCGTCGTCAAACTAGACGCCGAGGAGCCGGTCTTTGTGGCATCCCTCGTCCCAGTCCACCGGTTCCATCCACCATTCGCCGTCGATGTAGACCCACCGGACCCCTTCCTCCACCTCGCCTAGGTAGTCGTGGAACTCGTTGGTCACGAGCTTGCCCTCGTGATAGATGTCGAGCCGGACGACGCCGACGCGGTCGTCATCTTCTTTGGTCGTCAGATCGACGATTTCCCATGTCAGCTTTTCTTGACGGTAGAGTTCGGCCAAGGCCCTGATCCTTGCGACCTTGTTGCCCAAGTCGTAGATGAACTGCTCCTGTGTGCAGAGCTGCACGGCGGGGAGGCCGTAGGGAATGCGGGGACGGACTGAGCGAGGACTCTTGAACTCGTAGAGATCGAGCCATCGCTTCTCGTTGATGGCGAGTGTGGCTTCGGTGGCTCGGGAGCGCAGTCCTTCGAGCGTCGGGGGTGGGCCGGTCTCTTCGGGGAGAAGGGTGGGGTCTTCGCCGGTGCCGCAGGCTACGAGGACGAGGGTTATAACGCCTAAGAAGATCGACAACCCACTCATAGCACCGTCCACCAAAAGTTCTCTAGTACCGTTCCCATTTGAATATGACAGTCGAATTGAGAGGTGCGTATCCCCTCTCCCGTCGTGGGAGAGGGCTAGAGCCTGCTCCGTACTCGATACGGGGGTGAGGGTGCTTTGAGTAAGCTGCCAAAATCATATGGAATCGGTACCTAGTGATAACAGCCGCGTCCGGGAATATCCCATACGTCTTCGACAACGCCGTTGCGGACGGCCACGTACTCGTCCCAGCGGTTGACTAGCATGTCCTGGTGGGCCGGCAGGAGCTTGAACTTGTCGCCGACGCGCAGGGGCGTTGAGCCGTCGGTGGTTAGGACGATGTGGTCGTCGTGGAGCGACTCGACCTCCACGCCCGAAAGTCCGTCGACGGTCGGGAGCACCCCGCCCGGAGCGGCTATCGAGTGCATTCCCACGTCGCCGATGGCTACTCCGGGGCGGGGGGTGCTGACGATTGTGCCGAGCACCTTGCCGGCGACCTGAAATTCGGTCATGTATCCGTATCCGGTGGACATGAGGGCGTAAGAGCCGCCCTCGACCTCGGTGACGCCGGGGATCTGGGCCGCTACGTCGTAGCAGAAGGTCTCGCCGCTGGATACGATTTCGACCGGGATGCCCGCGGCCTCGACCGCGTCCTTGACCTTCAGACAGATACCTATGTACTCCTTGCCACGGAGGAATCGGTCCTCTTTGCTGAACGTCTCCCCGACGCTCTGGTGGCTCATGACGCCGCGAAAGGCGACGCCGGGCAACTCTTGGGCGGCCCGGGCGATCTCGACGCCGGCTTCGGGGCTGCGTACTCCCGCTCGTCCCATCGACGTATCGACCTCGATGAGGAGACCGACCTCGACGCCGTTCCGTGACGCGACGTTGGAAATGATCCGAACGTTTTCCACGCTGTCCACGCATAGCTTGATGTCGCCGTGCCTCGCGAGGGCGCACACACGGTCGAGCTTGTCATCGGTGACGACCTGATTGGGGATGAGTATGTCGGTGATACCGCCTTCGACCATGACCTCGGCCTCGGCGACCTTGGCAGTGCAGACGCCGCCGTTCGAGCCTCCGGTGTCCATCTGCATCTTGGCGAGGAACGGGCTCTTGATGTTCTTGGTGTGCTGGCGCATCTTGCACACGGTGTCGCGGTAGGTGTTCGACACGACACGGTAGTTGCTTTCGAGAGCGTCCAACTCGACGATGAGGCATGGGGTCTCCAACTCGTCAATCGGTGTGCCACGTTCGCAGGTTGTGCTGTTCATCTTGTCCTCCGGCCGGTGAGTGCTCGATGTTCCCCGGCCCGTATTTTTATAAGCGTGGGCGTAGGCCTTCGGTTGGGGTTAGCGGTAGCGTCCCCTGGCCGAGACTTCCCACACGGCTTCCAAGGCGTCGTTTCGGACGGCGAATATGTAGTCGTGGAGGTTGGCGCAGGTGGCGGCGTCCCAGGGCGTACACCATATCTTGTCGCCAAGTTGGGGGTCTACGCCGTCCGTCTCGTCGAAGTAGATGCTGCCGTGCTCGGCGCTGAGGCCCTTGACGGTAGGGTTCGGCAGGTTGTCGACTGAAGGGAAGCCGGTGTCCGCCCCGATGGCCTTCTGGCCGCCGTCGGTAATCATGTAGCCCGGCTCGGGCCGGCTGGTTACGGTAGACATAACGCGGCCTGCCGCCTGGAGGTGGGGCAGATGCGACGCGTGACGGGCGTCGAGTAGGGCGTAGGTGCCGGCGGGCACCTCGGTCACGCCGTCCATGGCTCCGACGACCTGGTAGTTGGATGTGCCCCCGGCGCTCACGACCCGGACACCGATTCCGGCGCGTTCGAGGTCCTGGCGCGTGTCAAGGAGGGGTTGGAGGGCCGCGCGGGACTCGGCGGCCGCTTCGTCGGGGTCGTCGGTGAGGATGCTGCCTTCGTGGGTCATTATCCCGGCGAAATCGAGACCGGGGGCGTCGACAACTGCTTTCGCCAACTCGACGGCGGGCGATCCCGCTTCTACCCCGTACAGGCCGAGGCGGGTGTTGACGTAGACGGCCACGTCCAGGCATACGCCGTTGGCGACGGCAGCCTCCGACAGGTCGGCCACGTTTGCAGGGCTGTCGACGGCGACGCCAATCTTGGCCTGTCGAGCGAGGGCGCACAGGCGCGTGATCTTCTGAGAGGTTACGACGAGATTTGCAATGAAAACGTCGCTGAAGCCGTTGGGAACGAAGACCTCGGCCTGGCCGATGCTCGATACGGCAATCCCGCCGACGTGCCCGCCCGCTGCCAGCTGCTTGTGCGCAATAGCTGGAGTCCTGTGTGCCTCCACGTGCGGTCGGAGCTTGGCGGTGTTGTTTTCAAAGAACGATGCCACCGTGGCGATGTTGTGATCGAGCGCCTCCACGTCGACGATGAGCGACGGTGTATCGAGCTCTTCCGTGGGCGTTCCGATGGGCTTGAAGATTGGTCGTTCCATTCAAGGCTCCTTGCAGGTTGTAAGCACTGGGGAGAATAGCATACCCGGATTTCCGAGTCTATTGGGGCGGAGCGGGGATTGAAAAGGGCCCGGTTGTCATTCGTGTGGCGAGTAAGTTGATTCCCGTAGTAGGCTTGGGCAGCTCAATTAGATATTGCGAGAGTAGTTATGAACGATCCTAACGTTGTTACTCGCGCGCCGAACGTCTCCGCTATGCTGGGCAGCGTCGTCGGATGTGAGGAAGGGCTGTCCGACCGCGCACGCGGGGCGATGCTGGGGCTTGCTGCGGGGAACCTTCTTGGGCTGCCGATGGAGGGTTGGTCTTATCGAGAGATCGAGCGGAGTTATCCTGACGGGATACGGGAAATCAGTCCGCGTGAAGCGTACATGCCTATGGACGACGACCTGGCGCAAGCGGTGGATCTGGGCGAGGCACTGTTGGAGGATGGGGACTACGTCGAGGACTTCAGCAGACGGCTTGTCTCTTGGAGGCGTGAGAACGGGCGCGGCATTGGAATAACGACAGACCGTGTCATCGGCGTGTTGGAGGCCGGGCATCGACCGCCGGACGCGGCTCGTATCGTCTATGAAACTCATCCCATTGCGCCGAACGGCGGCGTGATGCGCTGTGCTCCGGTGGCCCTGGCGCGGTTCCGTCAGCCGGAACTGCTGGTCAGCGACAGCACGGCGACCTGTGTCGTTACTCACTACGCGCCCACTTCGCAGTGGAGCTGCATCATCATCAACGCCGCTATCGCTCTGCTGCTGCGAGGTACAGAGCCGGACCTGTCCGCTCTGATGGCGTCGGCTTCCGAGGATGAATGTCCCGATATGCTTGGAGCGGCTTTGCGGGACGGGATACCATCCGAGATTCTAGCAAGCATTGTGGACCGTGAACCGTTGATTGGCGACTGCTCTTGGCTGCGGAAAGACCAGAGGCTGATCGGTCATACGCTGATTGCGCTTCAAGCGGGACTGTGGGCGGCGGTTACGCCGCTGGACTTCGAGACGGCGTTGCGGCAGGTGGTGGAGGCGGGAGGCGATACCGACACCAACGGAGCGGTGGCCGGGGCAGTCCTGGGCGCGCGATACGGAGCGTCGGCCATTCCGCGGCGCTGGCTGGATGTGATCCCACAGCGAGATCGAATCGAGGGCCTGGCCGACGGACTGCTGGGCATGGAAGGGTGATTGCACAGGGGTCGAAGTCGGGTTCCACCTTGCAGTAGAATGCCGGCGGGAGGAAATGAATGACTACACATACGATTGTTGACCGGCTTAGCAACGGCGAGATGCTCCTGCTGGATGGGGGGACCGGGTCTGAGCTTCAGCGTCGCGGGGCCGACGTTCTCAAGGATGCGGAGGACCGGCTGAAGGCCTGGTCGGCTACGGCCAATATCGAGTATGCCGACATCGTGCAGCAGGTGCACTCGGACTACCTGCGGGTCGGGGCCGACATCATTATCAGCAACAACTTTTGGACGACGCCGACCCGTCTCGAAAGGATTGGCGAGCGCGACAACTGGCGCAGGTACGCGACCGCGGCGATCCGCAACGCGGTCCAGGCGCGCGACGCGATGAATACGGGTGCATACGTTGCAGGGGGCATAGCGGCGCCGAGCCTGCAGGAGAGACTGCCTCCGGGACACAATCCGGTCTCGGATACGCGGCAGATGGGCGTCGAGGCGTACCGGAAGGAGTGGTCGGACCACGCGAAGCTCCTGGCCGACGAGGGGGCGGACGTGATGCTGCCGGAATACGTGGGTTTCATCGAGGACTGCGTGGTCGCAGTGGACGGCTGCGCAGAGGCCGGACTGCCGGTATTCCTCGGGGTGCGACATATCATGGACGACGGCACGATGAACTATGGCGAGAGCCTGGCCGACCTTGCTCTCGCGCTCGAAGGGCATCCCGTGGATGCCGTGCTGATCATGTGCAGCAACCCGGAGAACATCTCAAAAGGGCTTCCAATCCTTCGTGAGGCGTTCGCGGGTCCCGTCGGGGCGTACCCGAATCTTGGCTACAATCCAACTGGCCCCATCGTGAACGCTCCGATGCTGACGAACCAGAAGCCGAGCTCCGGCGAGGACATACTTCAAAACGCGGAGTACTATCCATCGCGAGTGGCGGAGTTCGCCGCGGAGTGGAAGGGCATGGGAGCGCAGATCATCGGCGGATGCTGCGCCTCGGGCCCGGAGCACATCCTGGCGATGCGTCCGGTGGTGAAGGGGTGATGGACGTACCTGCCAAGTTGACGACAGGTCCCAGGTTATAGGTACGTTAAGGAGATTGACCTCCGCCTCACACTGCGGTAATATGATAATTGCCTAGCGTCTCCCGTTAATAGAAAGTTGGAGCGTAGGCTATACTGAGGGTTCCTGCGGGAATCCTCTTATTTTAATGGTTTCTGCTATGCGTTATGCCGTGTTTGTAGATGCCGGTTATCTCTTTGCCCAGGGTTCCAAGACTCTCGCCGGTCAAATGTTGCCGCGAGATCACGTTGATCTTGACATACCCGCTGTGATCAACAAGTTGCGGATTGCCGCAGACAACAGAGCCCCCGGCGCAAACTTGCTCCGTATCTACTGGTACGATGGGCTGGTGCGAGGGAACCTCTCCCCGCAACAGGAAGAGGTGGCATTCATGGAGGATGTTAAGCTGAGGCTCGGTATTGTCAGTCCTGCGGGTCGTCAGAAGGGTGTTGATTCTTTGATCGTCACTGACCTCGTGGAGCTTGCACGCAACGGGGCGATTACAGACGTGGTTATGCTCTCCGGAGACGAGGACTTGAGGATCGGTGTGCAAATAGCACAGGGTTTCGGAGTACGTGTTCACCTCATAGGTATTCAGCCCAGCCGCGGTTCTCAATCCCTTACACTGCTGCAAGAGTCGGACACCACTACCGAATGGAAGAGGACCGACGTTGACGAGTTTATGGCTATGCGGACCGGCTTTGGGAACGCTGATCTGGTGCTCAAGAGGGAGTTGGAGTCAACTGTCAACTCCGAGGATGCGAAGTCTATCCTCGGTCAGGCAATTGAAGGGTTCGTGTCATCACTGAGTTCCGATGAAATCCTACTGGTAGACAATCTTGACGCACATAGGCTAATACCGACTGCAATTGACAGCAGGTTACTGGCTACCTGCAGAAGTAGCTTGGTGAGAGATCTGGATAATGTCGAGCGTACCGACATGCGCAAGAGGTTTCGGGAGGCGGTAAGGGAGCGGCTCAAGGGCCTGTAATCGAATTCCCACTCCGTATTGCAGTAAGGGACATGTTTTCGTGGGTATGACGGTAGCTGTGGGTGTCGAGCGCTCTCTTCAACTCTGAATACTTAACCCCTAATTACGCCGTGATATTGACGGTTTGGCGCGGCGTTGCTACCCTACATTGACACCAGAACGTTGCACGAAATGAGGTTATGGCGAAACTTCTCGAAGTCAACAATCTGACGACTCACTTCTACACCGACAACGGGGTCGTTGAGGCCGTCGACGGCATCTCTTACTCGGTGGACGAGGGGGAGATCGTCGGCATCGTGGGAGAGAGCGGCTGTGGCAAGAGTGTCAGCGCGCTTTCGATCATGGGGCTCATCCCCGATCCGCCCGGCAAGATCGTTGCGGGCGAGGTCATCTTCGACGGACAGGACCTCCTGACGCTCTCGTCCGCGCAGATGCGGAAGGTGCGTGGCAACGATATCGGGATGGTCTTCCAGGAGCCGATGACGTCGCTCAATCCGGTGCTGACCATCGGCAGGCAGTTGACGGAGACGCTCGAACTCCACCTGAACATGACGGCCAGCGCGGCGAACCAGCGCGCGGCCGAGCTACTGGGCCTCGTCGGCATACCCGACGCCGAGCGGCGACTGAAAGATTACCCCCACCAGATGAGCGGCGGTATGCGCCAGCGCGTGATGATCGCGATGGCGGTTAGCTGCAACCCGAAGCTGATTATCGCTGATGAGCCCACGACGGCGTTGGACATGACCATCCAAGCCCAGATTCTCGAACTCATGCAGGGGCTGTCGACCGAGTTGGGTACGGCGATGATCCTCATTACCCACAACCTCGGCGTCGTGGCGCGCTATGCCAAGCGCGTAATCGTCATGTACGCCGGCTCCATCATCGAGGAGGGCACCTCGCGGCAGATCTACTACGATCCCCGGCATCCCTATACGTTGGGCCTGCTGCGTTCCGTCCCGCGCTTGGACGAGCAGGAAGGCGTCAAGCTGGAGCCCATCGAAGGCCTGCCGCCCAACCTCATCGGTCTCGGCGGCAGCTGCAACTTTGCGCCGAGGTGTCGGTACGCGATTGACCGGTGCCTCACGCAGACTCCGGTGCTCGAAGCTATTAAAGAAGCAACCCCGCCGCACCACGCGGCGTGTTGGCGATCCGAGGACATTCCCAACTTGGTCGGCTCGCCCGCGGCGGCAGGAGGATGAACTTGGTCGAGACGAATGGTACAAGGCCTCTGATAGAGGTCAGAGACGTCAGGATGTACTTCCCCGTCACGTCGGGGATCGTCTTCCAGCGCAAGATAGCCGAGGTCAAGGCGGTCGACAGCGTTTCCCTGGCTATCAACAAGGGCGAGGTGCTCGGTCTGGTTGGGGAGAGCGGCAGCGGCAAGACGACGCTTGGCCGGGTGATTCTCCAACTCCTGCGGCAAACATCGGGTGACGTGTTCTACGACGGTCTGCGGCTGAACAGCCTGAGCCACAAGGACTTGAGGCCCATCCGCCGCAAGATGCAGGTGATCTTCCAGGACCCGTATGGGTCGCTCAACCCCCGCATGACGTGCGGCGACATCGTGGGCGAGCCGCTGTCGGTGCACAAGCTGACCGAGAGCAAGGGCGAGTACCAAGACCGCGTGTCGGAGCTTCTGCAGACGGTGGGCCTGAACCCGTTTATGGCGGACCGGTACCCGCACGAATTTTCGGGCGGTCAGCGCCAGCGCATAGGTATCGCGCGGGCGTTGGCGGTGAGTCCGGACTTCATCGTGTGCGACGAGCCGGTGTCGGCGCTGGACGTTTCCATTCAGGCGCAGATCATCAACCTGCTCGAGGAGCTCAAGGAGAAACTCCAGCTTACGTACCTCTTCATCGCCCACGACCTGTCTGTGGTGCGACACATCAGCGACCGGGTGGCGGTCATGTACCTCGGCCACATAGTCGAGGTTGCGAACCGCCAGGAGCTGTACGACAACCCGCTGCACCCCTACACGAGGGCGCTCCTCTCGGCCATCCCGATTCCCGACCCCGACATGGAGGAGCAGCGCGAGCGCATCATCCTGCACGGGGAATTGCCGAGTCCCATGTCTCCGCCCGAGGGGTGCGTCTTCCACACTCGGTGCCCGATCATGGTTGAGCAGTGCAAGGACGAGATGCCGGAGCTCCGCGAGGTTAGCCCGGAGCACTGGGTCGCCTGCATCCGCGCGGACGGATACGAGAACGCGGTGCCGGCGTAGGGTACGAAGGAAGGGTACGTTGACCCCGGCCGAGTTCGCCAACAAGTGGGGATACGTACAGCTTGGCGAGAGCGCCGCATCGCAGTCGCATTTCAATGACCTGTGCCGAATGATCGGCGTTAAGACGCCGGTGGAGGCCGACCCGCAGGGCGATTGGTTTACGTTCGAGAAGGGACTCGACAAGTCGACCGGCGGCAAGGGCTTCGCCGATGTCTGGCGAAAAGACTGCTTCGGGTGGGAGTACAAGGGGCAGGGCAAAGACCTGTCGGCGGCGTATCAGCAGCTTCAGCTATATCGTGAAGCCCTGGGCAATCCCCCTCTGCTTGTCGTATGCGATTTCAACACGTTTGAGGTCCATACGAACTTCACCAACACCGTCAAGCGTGTGTACGAGTTCACGAACTCTGATCTCACGTCCGACAAGACGGTAGGCGATTCAGGCCTCACGCCGCTTCAGATACTTCGAGCGCTGTTTGAAGACCCGGAACGGCTGAATCCCGGCAAGCTCCAGTCCAAACTCACCGAGGAAGCGGCGGAGCTGCTCCGCGTCCTCGCTGACGATATGCGGACGTGGAACGCCAGAAGAAAGCAACCGATCAGCGAACAGGAAATCGCGCACTTCATCATGCGCATGATCTTCTGCTTCTTCGCAAGCGACGTTGGTCTCTTGGATCAAGAGGCGTTCACCAATCTGATCAAAGTCAACAAAAGCAGACCGGATGCTTTCAAGCAGTACACCGGCGAACTCTTTGCGGCGATGAAGGACGGCGGGCAGTTCCTCATGCGAGACGTGCCCCATTTCAATGGGGGACTCTTCGATGACACCTCCGTCCCTGAATTGATCGCGGACCAGATCGCACTGCTCGAACAGTTGAATGACTTAGACTGGTCGGATATCGAGCCTTCGATATTCGGCACGCTGTTCGAGCGGATCATCGACGAGAGCAAGCGCAAACAGCTTGGGACACACTACACCTCACGAGACGACATCGAGCTGATCGTCGAACCCGTTCTGATGCGTCCGTTGCGGCAGACGTGGGAACGGGAAAAGGAAAGGGCGGGGGCATACGTTGACTGGCAGGTCCTACCGGAAGGGGAGCAAGAGTTTCCCAGGGATCGACTTCACGGAATACTCTCGCGGTTTCTTGAAAGACTCGCCACGATCCGGGTCCTCGATCCGGCGTGCGGTTCGGGCAACTTCCTGTACGTCAGTCTCGCCCTGCTCAAGGCGCTTGAGAAAGAGGTCATCGCTTTCGGCGAACAGTACGGCGTCGCGGGGTTGAGTCCCGCCGTTCACCCCCGGCAGCTTTGGGGAATCGAGACCAACGAATATGCGCAAGAGCTCGCGTCCGCGGTCGTGTGGATCGGCTACCTTCAATGGAAATATCGCAACGCCTTCGACCTCGAAAGCGAGACTCCTATTCTCGAACCTCTCGAGAACATCGCTCGCATGGACGCCATCGTTGGACGCTCCGGGGACGGGATGTTGACGGAGCCGGAATGGCCCGTCGCGGATGTCATCGTCGGCAATCCTCCGTTTCTGGGCGGGAAGCTGCTGCGCCAGGAGTTGGGAGACAGCTACGTCGACGCACTGTTCGCGGTGTGGGACGAGCGCGTCTCTCGCGAGGCAGATCTGTGCTGCTACTGGTTCGAGAAGGCGCGTTCGCAGATCGAATCGGGACAGACGGAACGAGCGGGGCTGCTGGCCACCCAGGGGATTCGAGGGGGGAGAAACCGCGAGGCGCTCAACCGCATAGCGGCGTCGGGCGGCATATTCTGGGCGCAGTCCGACCGTGTATGGACGCTCGACGGCGCCGCCGTGCAGGTCTCAATGGTCGGATTTGACGACGGCAGGGAAGAGACCCGCGAGTTGGACGGTCTTGAAGTCTCGGAGATATACGCCAACCTCAGATCCGGTGAGACCGATGTCACAAAAGCCGGACGCCTGAAGGAAAATCTCGGAATCGCCTTCATGGGCGATACGAAGGGAGGCCCCTTCGACATTGACGATAGGCTAGCCAAACGGCTTCTCGCCCAGCCGAACCCGGACGGTCGCTCAAATGGGGACGTGGTGCGTCCGTGGATCAACGGGTCGGACATCACGGGCCGCCGCCGAAATATGTGGATCGTCGACTTCCCGCCGGGGACGACGTTGGAAGAGGCCGCGCTCTACGAAGCGCCTTTCGAGTACGTGCGCAAGAAGGTCAAACCGGATCGTATCAAGAGCAAGCGAGAGGCGTATGCAAAGCACTGGTGGCGGCACATGGAACCACGGCCGGGAATGCGCGCCGCCATACAGGGGCTGGACCGAATCATCGTCACTCCCCGCGTATCAAGACATAGGCTGTTCGTGTGGGTGGAGAACAACACTCTTGCCGACAGCGCAACCATAGCCTTTGCCCGCGACGACAATTATTTCTTCGGGGTGCTCCACTCGCGGGTGCATGAACTCTGGGCGCGGTCTCAGGGCACTCAGCTACGCGAAGTCGAATCGGGATTCCGATATACACCCACATCTACGTTTGAGACCTTCCCGTTCCCCTGTCCGACACCCGATCAAGAAGCAGCTATAGCAAAAGCGTCCCGACGCCTCGACTCCCTCCGGCAGGGCTGGCTGAACCCGGCGACGGATACCGTAAGTCCCACCGAACTCAAACGCCGGACGCTGACGAACCTCTACAATGCCCGCCCCACGTGGCTGGACATCGAGCACAAGAAACTCGACGATGCCGTGTTCGCCGCCTACGAATGGCCCGCCGACCTGGACAACGGGGAGATAATCGCGCGGCTGCTTGCCCTCAATCTGGAGCGTGTCTGATACCAATCCATGTTGACTACGCCGTACACAATATGACTCAACACACGCCCACCGTCATTCCGGCGTAGGAACGTCACCCCGTACTCTGATACGGGGCCGGAATCCAGAAAGTGCAGCCCAGCGCGAATTAGGCGTCATCACACTTGGTTGGCAGCATACCTATTCCTCATGTCTGCGCCGCCAATTTGACGCGCAAGAACACATGACCTAACCTGTCTACGTCGCGTAAGACGGGTTCTCGTCCGCAAGCCCCGACCCGCGAAACCATGAGAGACAACTTGAGAAAAAAGGCCCGAAAAATTTGATTATACGAAAAATTCTCAAACTGTCTCATGACCCCGCCTTCTGCCGGGCGCGCGCCCCGAAACAGCTTCAAATACCCCGCCCGGACGGGAGAAACGGGGCGAGACAACTTGAGAATGGAAGAAAAAAGAGGGGCTCTCGCAGAATTCCCAAACCGTCTCATCCTCTCAAACTGTCTCATCCCTATGATTGAAGAGCGCGGTCAGGTAAGAATTCGGCGAATTGGTGTCGGCCCTACCCAAGCTCCCCGATGCGGAGGATGCGAGCGATGAAGAGGCGGCGGATGAGCATGATGAGGGCCAGGGTGATGACGGCGAAGATGACGAGCATGACCGCGTAGGTTATGAGGAGGGCCGTCCAGTCGATGACCATGACGAACGGGGGAATGACCTTGCTGCCGAAGTCGTCGTGGTCGGGCAATTGGTTGACCAGTCGACGTGTTAGTCATATCATTAGCTAAGATGACTGTAAAGGAGCGGGCAATGGTAACGGTGAACGTCCACGAAGCGAAGACCCACCTGTCGCGTCTGCTGGCGCAGGTCGAGGCGGGAGAGGAGGTCATCATCGCCCGAAACGGCAAGCCCGTCGCCCAGCTCGTGCGCTGCAAGAAGCGTGGCAGGCGGCAATTCGGCTCGATGAAGGGCCTGATAAGCATCGACGACCGCTTTTTTGAGCCGCTGTCGGAAGAAGAGCTGGCCGCCTGGGAGGGTGGCTGACCGTTGCGGCTGCTACTCGACACCCACGCATTCATTTGGTGGTTTGCCGGAAGCAAGCAGTTGCCCCTATCCGCCCGGCGGTCGATAGAAGGTGACGACAACGACGTGCTGATAAGCGCGGCGTCGGCTTGGGAGATCGCGACCAAGCACCGGAAAGGCAAACTGCCGGAAGCGGAGGCCCTGGCTCGCGATATTGCCGGCGCCATAGCCGATCAAGACTTCGAGGAGTTGGCCGTCACCGTGGACGATGCCGCGCGCGCCGGAGCGCTTCCCGGTCCGCTCCGTGATCCCTTCGACCGAATGCTCATAGCGCAGGCTTTGTCGCGCAACCTCGTTCTCATCTCGAACGAGTCCCTCTTCGACCGGTACGGCGTCCGCCGCTTGTGGTGACACGCGGTCACCCTCACCCCTTCGGCAAGCTCAAGGCAGGCCCCGTACTCGATACGGGGGTGAGGGTATATGGAATCGGTCTAGCCCTATCCCAGTTCGCCGATGCGGAGGATGCGGGAGATGGAGAGGCGGCGGATGAGCATGAAGAGGCTGAGGGTGATGACGGCGAAGATGACGAGCATGACCGCGTAGGTTATGAGGAGGGCCGTCCAGTCGATGACCATGACGAACGGGGGAATGACCTTGCCGCCGAAGTCGTCGTGGCCGAGGAAGGGTATGATCGTCGCGCCGAGCCTGCTTCCCATCCAGGTGCCGAGGGCGAGTCCGACGGCTATGATTACGGTCTGTTCCAGCCACATCATCATCATCAACTGACGGCCTGAAAGCCCGGTCGTGCGCATGAGGGCGAACTGCACCTGCCTGCTTCGGAAGGACGAGTAGGCGTGGACGAGGAAGCCGAGGCAGCTCAGCAGCAGGACGGCGGAGAAGGCGATGAAGAGCAGCGCGCGCCACCCCGCGTCGACGAGCGGATCGACGCTGGCGTCCTTGGCGCGGAAGCGCTCCTCGCGGTCGAGGATGGTGACGGAGCCGAAGCCCTCGACGGACTTGACGCTCTCCAACAGGCTCTCTCTCGCCGCGCCTGTGGTTGACGACGCGATCCATAGGTCCTCGGGCAGGAAGGGCTGGTCGGCGACGCCGCTGGTTGCGAACGCGTTGAGGGCTGAGATGTCGGCAATGAGATACTTCTTCAGGTCGGACGTGACCGAGGGGAAGAGTTCCACTGCGCCAACGATGGTTACGGGTATGCGGGCGCGGTCGACGGAGACCTCGAACTCGTCCCCGACGCGGTGGTTCTCCCGGTCCAGGAAGGCCCTGCTGGCGAGCACCTTGATAGGGGGCGGCTCGTCGCCGACGAAGATGCCTCGCGGCGTCAGCGGCTCTCCCCTCGCCCAGGTGAATACTGCTGCCCCTGCCACATCGTCAAAGACCTCCGCGGAAGGCTTAAACTCGTCGCTAATGGAGTTTTCAGTTGTCTTAAGCAGAGACCAAGCGTCGATGGAGTCGAACCCGTCGAGGAGCACCAGCCCCCTGCCGGTCGTGGTGACATGTACGTCGTCGAACAGCACCGTTCCGGGCCTGAGGGACACGTTGAGGTTGGACTGTTCGACGTAGAGGGCGCTCAGCCTGATGGGGCCGTTGGCGAGGAAGTCCTCTCGGCCCTGATCTGTCAAGGGGACATCGAGACTGATCCACTCGCTTGAGGTCACGAGGCCCAGGCTGTAGTCCGTCTGCTGGTCGATTGCGTTCGTGAGGCGGGCGACCACTTGGAGCGTCGGCTGTATCCTGTCCGACCTGATTCTGGCCCCGATGGAGACGGCGTCGGACGGGAGGTCGATCCCGCCGCCCGTGCGGAGGGACTCATCGGGGCGTATCCGCGCCAGCAAGTCTTCAATGGGTTCTTCGGAGAAGTCGCCGCGGAACCACGCCACGTTGTCGAAGTTGGCGCTGTTCAGGGCCATCAACTCGAACGATCCGCCCTGTTGTCGGGTGAGGTCGCGTCCGGCCCGGCTGAGGACGGCGCTGGCGGTGTCGACACCGGGTATGCGCTCGTAGGCGATCTCCTCGACGAACCGACCTCCCGTCATGAGGGCCGCGTCGTCGGTAGCGGATGACCTGTTGACGCCCACGACGCGCACGTCGCTGCCGGAGACGTGGAGGATGCGCTCCTCGAAGCTGCGTTGGAGGGTCGTGCCGAAGCTCGAAGCGAATATGCCCAGACCTGCAGTAAGGATAAGGAGGAGCGAGAGTCGTGAGTAGTGCGTGGGCTGACGGGACATCTGCCAGACGGTCATGGCTGCCGCGACGGGCAGGACTTTGGCGAAGAGCTTGCTGATGAGGTTCATCACCAGAGGGAAGAGCCTGAGCAGCACCATAGCCGAGGCGACGAGCACAAGTCCCGGCACGGCGAGCAGAAGCTCGTCGGCGATGGCGGCCCCGAAGACGTCGCGGGCGACGACCGAACCCTGTTCCGTGAGCTGACGGAACAGGAAGATGGCAATGAGAAGCAGCAGGACGTCGAGGTAGTACCGCTGGAAGGCGGGCAGCGAGGTCGGGCGCGACGATTGTTGGCGCTGCTGGGTGATTCCGAAGCGAGACGCCTGGATTGCAGGGAGCATGAGCGCGACGAAGCCCAGTATGCCACCGAGGGCGCTCAGCGCATAGGCGGCGGGCGATATCTCGACCGAGAGCAGTCCTCCGCCGGTCAGCCCGAAGAAGGCGGGCGTGAGGCCGAGCAGGCCGATCGTGAATGCGGCGATGATGGGCGCGACGATTGCCGCAAGGAGGGCTATCATCGCTCCTTCCATGATGAAGACGGTGAGTATTTGCGTGGTATCGGAGCCTCGGCTTCTGAACTGAGCGACTTCGGAGCGCTGATTCTCGACGAGTAGCGAAGACATGGTTGCGACGTAGTAGAGGATCACGAAGGCGATGAGGATGAGCACGATGAACATGGGGAGTTTGCTGAAGAAGAGCCTCTGGTCGTACTCGATGAGGGCGTCGTCGAGGCCGGTCGTCTGGGAGTAGGTCTGGAGGGCCGCGACTGCGCGATTGGCCATCACGCTGAGGTGGGCGACCGTCAACTGCGCGTTGTCGGCGTTTATCAGGCTCGGATCGGTCTTGATGTACCAGAAGTAGCTGCCGCTCATGCTGCCAATAGACGGGCCGAGGGATTCCAGGAACGACTGCCGCGAGATGAAGAACGGCATGAGGCGCAGGTCGGTCGTGATGGTGCGGGTCTGGAGGACCTCCTCTGTGAAGTTGACCAACTCGGCGTCGTTGGCGCTATCCCAGTCGAACGCGCCGGAGATGGTCACGTAGACGTGGGGGATGTCCGATGAGATGGTCGGGACCGCCGCGAACCGGTCTCCGACACGAGCGCCTAGCTCCCGCATCGCCGCGAGGGGAACAAGCGCTTCCAACTCCAGCGGCTGACCTGGGCCGACTGCCGTGCCTGTATTGGGCTGCGCGCCCTCGATCAGGGGGATGCGTTCGCTCAGGTCGTCAATGAATGCGAAGAAGGTGCGGTCGTTGCCGTCCTTGGCGGTATCCTCGCTGCCGATGTTTCCCAGGTAGAAGGTGGGAGTGCGGCCCGCGTGGACAGAGTCGCGAAGCATCCATGCGACATGCCGGTTTATGAGCGGCACGACGACGGTGCTGACCTTTCCGTACTCCTCGTTGTTGGTCGGGCCTCTGCTGGCGCGGACGGTGATGTTTAGCTGCTCGGTCGTGCGCTTTTGCAGGGAGTTCTTGAGGGACAGCTCCCTGAGCGCCTCGAAGTAGATCACGGTGCCCGAGAGGATGGCGGACGCGAGGACGACGCCGATCACGACGTAGGAGAGAAGCCGCCAGTGGGCGAGGGCGCGCTTGGCAACGAGCTGCCATGTCGCGATTATCCCATACGCGATCGCGTTCAGCCGCTCGTTTATGGTCTTCTTGTTCGTCATCGTTCGTTTAGGCTGCGTCGGGTGTCTTCAGGTTTGCTCTTGCGTTTCATGTTACTCGCCGAATCGTGAAATTGCCCGGAGGTCGAGTTGGCCTACACCTCTGTTGAGCAGGATGAGAGCGCCGATGAACAGGAGCCCCAGGGCGACGTAGGTGGTCCCCATAATAGGCCAGTCGGTCGAGAGGATGAAGGGCGGAGTTACCGGGAGCCCGGTCTCCGTGATCGCCAATGGCGAGACGGTGAGACGGCTCATCTGGAATCCGGCCCAAGTACCGAGGCCGAGGCCGATCGCGGCAATTGCCAGGTGCTCGAAGCCCAAGAGCCTGAAAAGCTGGCCTCTTGTCAGGCCTAGCGTCCGTAAGGAACCGATCTCAACGGCGCTCTTCTTGGCGAAGAGCAGGAGGTAGGTGAGGTATCCGACTGCGGCGGCGAAGACCGCGATGGCGGGCGAGAGTATGGTCATGGGCTGCCATCCAGCCGCTACGAACGGATTTAGCTGCAGTCCTTCGAGGCGACCCTGTCCGTCGCGGACGGAGCCTCCCTGAGGACCGAGAATCTCGACCATGGCCTCGCCGACTCGTTCGTGGGAACCGGGTTCGAGATCGTAGTAGAGGTCCAAGGCTCGAATCCTGTGATGGTTGAGGAGGACGTTGGCGCGCTCTACCAAGCTGTTCAAATCGGTGAGGATCAACCCGCCCTGGCTTGGATCGTGCGTTGGGAAGAAGTCGACTACTTCCACGACCCTCATTCGCAGCCAACGGAGACCGACGAGCGTGATGAAAGTATCACCCGTCTGCCTGTCGGCGCGAACGAGGGACGAGTCTATCACCACTGGCAGAGGTCCCGGGGAAGACGTCGGATAGAAACCGCGCAGGCCCTCCGTCGTCTGCCCGCTGAAGGTGTAGGCGACGGCTTTCGAGCCGTTCCGCACCTCGGTCGTGGAGAACTCGACGATCTCGGTCGACGCGGCAGACGTTAGGATGGCCTCCCATCTGAGGTCGTCACCCTCGAAATCGTCGAGGACCAACTCTTCGTTTTCAAAACCAACCGTGGCAATGATGTCGTCGATGTAGAGCGTGCCCGGAGTCACAGGAGCGCCGGTCAGTCCCGCCCTGGGGTCGCCGCCGGGCTCGAACATGTGGATCGAGACAAGTGAAAAGGGCGGTTTCACGTGGTCGGGAATGTTGCCGATCAGGAACTGCCAGCCGTCGGTCCGCAGGGTGTTGAGGATAACCGTCTGCAACTCCCCTCGCTCGTTTTCAACTTGGGCGTACAGGTCGAGGCCGGGGATGAACGGATCCGGCTTGACCCACAAGCCGATACCGTTCGTATCATCGGGCAGGGGTATTCTGCCCGTCGGCGCGCCCGGATTGAGCCGGTCCATCAGCTGGGGCAGGGAACTGTCGGAGAAGTCGTCACGGTACCAGGCGACATCTGCGAATCCCGACGTGTCCACCGCGAGGACTTCGGCGGTCGATCCGCCGGCCTGACCGCGTTCGCGGAGTCCCAACACAACGTGCTCGACGTCCTCAAGCTCCTGGGACTGTCTGAGCACCTCGCTTACTCCACCCTTTGCGAGGAGGGAGGCCGTGACCCGCAGGTCGGCCCCTTCCTCGAAGAGGACACGTTCGATCTGGCTGCGTTCGAGAGTGCCGCCGACGGTGGTTGCCAAGACGCCGAGGCCGGTCGCCAGTACGAGCAGCAGGATCATCCACGTGTATTGGAGCGGGTTGCGCGACATGTGGAGGAGTCCGATTTCCAGCCAGACCGGCATCACGCGGCTCAGTCCGGTGAATACGATGAACAGCAGTTGGGCCGGCACGACGGCTATGAGTCCCCATGTCGGAACGGTCAGTAGATCACCGGAGATGGGAGGCCGCAGCACGACGAATCCGGCGACAAGCAGGGCCTGTACGGCCAGGCCAACGTAACGGTGCTTTCGGTCATGCCAGCGGCGTTTCGTCAGCCAATATGCGATCGGGACCGCGACCGCAATAGCGCCCGGCAACAGCCAATCGAGGGTCTCGCTGCCGCGCTCGCGCCAGTAGACGCCAACGACCGAAGCGATGACCGATGCCGAGACCAGCAGGTCGACGATGCGGACGGACTCGCCGCTGATGTAGCGGACGATCATGGGGAAGAACCGCATGAAGACGAGCGTGACGACGATGAGAAAGAGGACGGGCGCGACGAGTAGCACCTCGTTCACCTCGGTCTCTTCAAAGAAACCGCTGTATACGAACTGTCCACGCTTCTGGAGCTCCCAGTAGATCAGGCCGCCGAAGACGAGGATGCCAATGTCGAGGTTGAATCGCTGAAGGAATGGCAGTCCCAGCGGGCGGGAGGTCTGAAGCCGACGAAGGAGGACGCCTCCCTGAGCGCTGAGCACGTTGGGCACTACGAATATCGCGAGACAGAGCAGGCCGACCGCGAACGAGATTATAAAGGGCGTCGCGCTCAAGCGTATGGGCATGAGGTTGCCGCTGTTCATCTCCTCGAAAAATGGGAGCACACCGGATACGGCGACCATGCCGTAGGCCAGGAACGGGGTCACGACCACGGCTATGGCCACCATCACCAAACCTTCGGCGGTGTATATCTGAGTCAATTGCGTGAGAGTGGCTCCGAGGGTCTTCAGGAGCGATGAGTCGTTCTCTCTGCTCTGCGTCAAGTACGACACGAGGATGCCGAGGAAGAACAATACGGTGAGCAAAATTACCGTGAGCAGCAGCAGCATAGGTATCTTGGCGTAGAAATTTCGCAGCTGGCCCGACTCGGTGAGGTTCTCGACGAACTCGGTGGTGGAGCGTGCGTCGGGTAGCTCGGCGGTGACGGCGTCCGAGAAGGCTCTGAAGCGCTCTCTGGCCTCGGCGGCCGACCACTCCTTAAGGCGGTCGGGATCGATGTGGATCACCCATTGCGGGCCGACGACGGCCCCGGGGTAGGTCTTCGAGAGAAGTTGCGTCATCACCTCCGGCGCGACGATGATCGGGACCGTCGAGAGGGAATCGTCCGAGAGAAGGAGGAACGGCGCGTCCTGCCGTTGAGGATCGAGACTCAGCAGGGCGCCGGTGGAGCGCCAGTAGGTTGAGTCCTTGTTGTCCTCCTCGTAAAACCCGGCGATTCGTACTGTGATGATGTCGCGCTGACCCAGCTCCGGCGAAAAGTGGAACTCGTCCCCGATCTCTGTCTGGGTCCGCAACGAAACGCCCTTGTGAACGATTGCGTCGATAATGGGACCGCGCGGGCCTTGCGTGATCTCGGTCGCCGCCATGCCCCCTTGATCGAACACGATGTGATCCTGCACGTTGGAGAGTGACACGAGGAAGCCGAGGCGGGCGATGATGCCCTGTCCCGTGCTGACAGGGAGGTGATCGTTCGGCGTATCGACCAGCATCGGGACGCCTTTGATGTACGTCTCTTGGCCGAGGAACGTGGTCTCCGCGACGAGGTCCTGCAAGGCGAAGCGCATGGCCGTCTCGTCGGCGAACAGGACCAAGGGGGTTTCCCCAGGTTTCTGTACCGTCAAGTATGGGGTGGGGTTCTCGATGACCGGGGGATTGAGCGCTTCTCCGTCCGGTCCCCACGACCGATCTTCCGGATCCAGGGGGTCGAAGATGCCGACGATGATGGCGGTGATGCCCGGAGGCCCGGCGGGTATGGGAGCCAGAGTCGATTCAAGGAGCTCGGCGAGTTCGCTGTCGTCCTGGGCCTCGTTGGCGGCGGTCGATACGGCTCTCTGACTGAGTAGACCGGTGGAAAGTATGACCTGATGGTCTATTTCGAGCTTGAAGCGCTCGGCCATTTCGGAGGAAACGACGGCCTCAATCAGTACGCCAAACGGGGAACTGTCGATGGTGTCGGATGCCATTTGCCCCTCGACGAACTTGACGTAGTTCGGCAGGTTCGAGAGGTGCTGGAGGTATCCGCGCGAGACGTAGATGCCCTCGCCGGTGCCTTCAGGCAGGGGGATATCCGGCGTTCCAATAATGGCGACACGGCTCTTGATGAACCATTCGTGGCCGTCATACACGTCCGCGATGTGCTCTTCGACGGCGTCGGTCACGACCTGTTCTGCGTGCGCGATCGATCTTTCCGTCGCCACGACTTCCGCGCCGAAGACATCGATTTTCGGCTCGTCGATGCGGTCGAGGGCGGCGTTGAACGAGAGCTGGTCGAGGGACTCTAGGTATATAGGAGTGCCCGCGCCGATGGTCGTGGCAATGAAAATGCCGATGAACACCGTGAGCAGGAGTTTCCAGTCGTCGGCGATGCGCCGGACAATAACCCTTGTGAGCGAGAGTGTTTTCATGTCACGAGAACGTGCAGGAGATCGTCGGGTGCTTGGCGAGACTCTTATTCGTTCGCATCAATCCCAAGTGATGGATGACGCCTCCTATTGTTCTAACGTCATTCGCGCAAACGTGTTAGTCGTTTCACGCGATTACCCGTCCAAGCGAACCGATTGGGAATTCTAATGATAGTACCGTCCGGGGCTTCTATCAACCGATTACGACGGGTTGAGACTGTGTATTGGGGTGGTTGAAGAAGAGCCGCGCATCTGTTACGCCTTGTGGACTCCCGCCTTCGGAGACCTTTGCGTAGCTGTCATATCCGCGAAGTTTGCCTACTCTCATCGATCACCATTAGCCTGCCCGAATCACCCAGCACCCTTCCATGCCTCTCCCCGATTTGACAAATAAGAACGCATGTATCACACTACACATCAGCGGTTGCCCGCCGCATGATCTCTCGATAGCGAGGAAAATGTCGTCAAATGTCGCGAAATGTCGCATATACAGAAAAAAATCCGTCGGACAGGTGCTCGTTCTTCCCCATCTCGCTGTCCTCGGCGCGATCATCAAGGCCTCGGATCTCGCCCGTGTGCCATGTAGGGCCATCCGCCTCACAACTTTACAATAACAAGGATAAATGCGACAGAATGCGACAAAATCTTACACATTCAGAGAAATTCTCTCCGATAGATCGGTGCTCGCGCTTCCACACTTGACCTCCTTCCAATCACTCATCGAAGCCGCCCAGCGTAGAAAGTTTTGCACGGGTCTCCTCTTACGGGAGTGACGGGAGAAGTACAGCAACGCCAAAATCCCCCACCTCCGTCATCCCGGCGAATGAACGTTACCCCGTACCACGATACGGGGCCGGTATCCAGCCTCCCAAGCCGCCAAGCCGAGTTGCGAGATGACGACCTCGTTTCGCCATTCAGGTGCATCGCCACGACGTGGGAAGCAGCCCAACACGCCACTCGTCCGAATTAGGTGGGGCATCTGGGAACGCAGGGCAATCGCATTTAGAGTTGGAAGGAACACCATCAACCGTCACTCCGGCGAAGGCCGGAGTCCAGAGGGGAGAGTTGGGAGACTCTTCCAAGGCTGGCTCTGAGTGAAATGCGATTGCCCTGTCTGGGAACGCTGGTCCGGTTGACGCTTTGGACGCTTCCGACTATGCTCGGTATATGGGACCCGTAGCAAAAATCAATGCTGGAGTCGTGTCAAACGTGTTATTGACGCCCGAGGACGAGTATCGCGCTCTGACATCCGGCGTCGGGGTGGTAGACCGTTCCGACGTTGGGCGGCTGATCGTCGGGGGCGATGACGCGCTCGATCTGCTCAACCGGCTCTCGACGAACGAGCTTGCGACCCTCGAAGTCGGCGCGGGGGCTGCGACCGTGCTGACAACGAACAAGGGCCGCATCGTTGATTTGCTGCACGTTCACCAGCTTGATGACCATCTGGTTGTGTTCACCTCGCCTGGGAATCAGCAGCGCGTCGCGGAGTGGATCGACTTTTATACGTTCGTGGAGGACGTGACGGTAGAGGATCTGACTCAGGGTACCGCGATGCTCTCGCTCACCGGTCTCGGCTCGACGGAATTCTTGGATGGCTTTACGTCCGGGCAAGCGTCGTCGTTAGCGACCTTCGAGCGACTGAGCTCGCAGATATCCACCGTGCCTGCGGAGTTGCACCGCAGCGATTTCCTAGGATTGCCGTCATTCGACGTCGTCATTGACGCCGAGCACAAGGAGCGATTGGAAACCGTTCTCACGGATGGAGGCGCGATCCCGGTCGGGGTGGATGCGGTCGAGGCCGTTCGCGTTCAACGCGGCATCCCGGCGTTCGGCAAGGAGTTGACGGAGGACTACAATCCGCACGAGGCGAATCTCGTTCATCACGTCAGCTTTTCAAAAGGCTGCTACATCGGACAAGAGGTGATCGCCCGGCTCCAGACCTACAAGAAGGTAAGCAAATTCCTTGTCGGTCTTGGGTGGGACGGAGTAGGACCCGGGCCGGATTCCTTCCTGGTGCATGACGGCAAGCGGATGGGCATCGTTACGTCCGTGGCGCGGCTGCCCCATACCGGAGGTAACGTCGGACTTGGCTATGTACGCAAGCAGTTCGTCGACGACGGGAAGACGGTTGCCGATGAGGCGGGGAACGCGATAGGGATCAAGGTCATCGTCTAGCCCGACATCTCGTCGAATATGATCCGGGATATTCGCGCCAGTTTGGGATCGAGGTCGGTGCTGTCGGTGATCCGCTTTGCCATAATCGCAATAGCGTACGGACCGCTCTTTCCCCAGACGATTCCTACGTCGCAGCGGACGCTGTAGACGCCTCCCGTCTTGTGGGCGACGATGGCGTCCGGCGGCAGGTAGTATGGGAGGATGCTCCTGAGCTTCTGGCGCTTGAGGACGTGGAGCATTCCCTGCTTGGACTCCTCCGACAAAAGGTCGCCGTTGTGGACGATTTCGAGCAGGCGGACCATGTCGGCGGGGGAGGAGACGTCGGACTTCTCCTCGTTCAGGGCGTCGCAGTCGGGATGTAGCCCGCGGTAGCCCTGCTCCACCCGGTCGGAGACCTCCCAGAAGTCGTCCAGCGATTCGCTAACGGTGAGTCCGGCCAGACTGAACAGGAGATCGCGGCACGACATCGGGAGCCTTGTATTGGTCAAACCGAGGTCGGCCATCGTGCGGTTCAAGTTGTCCTTGCCGACGGTATGGTACACGATGTCGGTGGCGAGGTTGTCGCTGACGATAATCATGAGCATAGCGAGATCGTGCAGCGTCGGGGCCAAGCCGTTGCCAAGCTCTCTGAGAACCCCGGAGCCGGGCACGCGGAGGGTGTCGGTCAACTCGACACGGTGGGAGAGATCGAGGGTGCCCGCGTCGACCTGGCGGTAGAGTTCGGCCAGAATGGGCACCTTGAAGGTGCTCGCGGTGAAGAAGACCGTGTCGGCGTTGTGCTCGATGGTGTGTCCGGTCTCGAGGTGGCGGGCGGCCACGCCAACCACGCCGGGGACTTTGGAGACGGCGTCTTGGAGTGTTGTCATGTTCGGTACCTGACTGTGGAGTTGGGCACGATTATACGGGTGTCTCTTCGTGTTAACCAGTGCGGGGTCAGTCGCTGAATTGCGAATGAGGCGGCTGCGCTCTATAATCGTCCGACTTGAATTGGACGGTGTGTAATCCGTGCCCCGTGACTATGCGGCGCTTGCCGTAGGCGATACCATATCCGACCGGACCTTCCCGCTCGGCCTCGACGCTGTGGAGAAGTACACGGCGGCGGTTCGGGACGAGTCGGGCGTGTTCGACCCTACGAACGAGCTGCCGACGGTCCCACCGATGGCGGTTGCGACCTTTGCCCTACGCGGGGTGTTGGACGACCTGAGGATTCCAGAAGGGACGCTGCACGTGGGGCAGGAGATGGCATTTCTTGGAGCGGTACATGCGGACGAGGAACTGAGCTGTAAGGCGGTGATTTCGCAGAACGCGGTGAAGACCGGCTTTCGGCTCTTGGCCGTCGGGATGGAAGTACGTGATCGGAATGACAAGCAGGTGATGACCGCCAAGAGTACGATACTGGTGCCGGCATGATGGAAGTTGGCGCCGAGTTGCGGTCGATCACGCGCACGGTCGAGCAGGCGGACATCACCGCCTATGCGGAGGCGTCGGGAGACTTCAATCCGATTCATATCGACGAGGAGTTTGCGCGTACTACGCGGTTCGGCGGCACGATCGCTCACGGCATGATGATAGCGGCGATGCTCTCGGAATTGATGGCCGCTGAGTTCGCTGCTGATTGGACGAATGCCGGGCAGCTCAAGATACGATTTCGTTCTCCGGTGAGGCCGGGAGATTCGGTGACCGCGCACGGCGAGGTCTCGCGCGTTCGCGAGGTGGCGGAAGGGACCAGAGTTACGTGCTCAATTGGTATACGGACCGACAAGGGCGATTCGGCCATCACCGGTAACGCTACGGTGGTGGTATCGAAGCGTGGCGAGGAATAGGGGCAAGCATTGACACAAGCAAACAGCATGGTCCGAATAGCCGTTGATGCAATGGGCGGCGATCACGCGCCGACGGAGGTCGTCGCTGGGGCAATCGAGGCGGCCAAACAAGGCGACGTGCAGATTGGACTGGTGGGCGATCCGCAGGTCCTGCGGGACGAGCTGGCTAAGTACGATATGAGCAGGTTGCCGATCATGCCTGTGCCATCCGAGGGCGTTATTTCCGAGGGGGACCAGCCGGCTTTGGCGCTCCGTCAGAAGCCCAGGGCCTCGATTGTCGTCACCACGGGGCTCGTCAAGAAGGGCATGGCCGACGCCGCGGTGACTATGGGTTCGACCGGGGCGGCCATGGCAACGGCTGCGGTCGTCTTGGGCATGATGGAGGGGATCCAACGTCCCGCCCTCGGCGGACCGGTCATCGGGTTTGCTCCGAAGACTTCCATCATCGACGTAGGCACCAATGTCGATTGTCGTCCGTCGCAGCTGCTGAGCTTCGCGGTCATCGGCGATATGTGGGCGCGCGTCTTTTGGAACATTGAGAATCCGACTATCGGTCTCCTGAGCGTTGGGGCGGAGTTCGGCAAGGGAAACCGGCAGGTGCGGGAAACATCGGAGTTGCTCGCCAAGAGCGGTCTGAACTTCGTCGGAAACGTCGAGCCGAACGAGATGGTCCAGGGCGTGGCCGACGTGGTAGTCGCGGACGGGTTCGTAGGCAACGTCGTGATGAAACTCACCGAGGGTATCGGCCAAGCAGCCACCGACCTCGTTCGCGAGCGTTTGGCAGGCGCGTTGCCGGAGGCCGAAATCGAGTCGTTGGCTCAGGAACTGTTCGAGAAGACGAACGTCGTCAACACCCACGGAGGCGGGCCGCTGCTCGGTGTCAAGGGCGTGAGCGTCATCGGACACGGTCGGGGGAAACGCGAGGAGGTCAAGCGCGCGATAGAGCAGGCGAAGAACTGGCATCGACTTGGCATTGTCGGCAAGCTCAGCGACGCGCTTACGAGGGTTCGAAGCAGGGTCGGCGTGGAAGAGTGACGGGACTTAACGTAACGGAGGTCATGTGAAGACGAACGAACTGGAAGGGAAGAGCGCCCTGGTTACGGGCGCGTCGAAGGGCATCGGAAGACAGATCGCCATTCGACTGGCCGAAAAGGGCGCGAGAATCGCCGTCAACTATAACTCGTCGCCCGACGCCGCGAGTGAGGTCGTGGAGACGCTCACCGGCAGTGGAGCGGAGGCGTTCTCGGTGCAGGCCGACGTTTCCGACGTCGATCAGGTCAAAGAGATGTTCAAGCAGGTGGAAGGCCGCTGGAAGAACGTCGATATTCTGGTGAACAACGCGGGCATCATCGATGACCGTCACCTGATTCGCATGTCCGATGAGTCGTGGCACAGGGTCATCGATGTCAACCTGCACGGGACGTTCTACTGCACTCGCGCCGCCATTCGGAGGATGATGTCCAAGCGATGGGGCAGGGTTATCAACATCGGGTCTATCGTGGGACTTCGCGGGAACCCAACGCAGACGAACTACACGGCCTCGAAAGCGGCCGTCATTGGCTTCACCAAGGCGCTAGCAAAAGAGGTTGCCAGTCGCAATGTCACCGCCAACGTGGTCACACCGGGCTACTTCGAGACCGAGACAACCTCGGTCCTCACCGAGGAGATGAAGGACTACTGGAAGGAACGGACGCCCATGGGCCGCTTCGGAGATCTCGACGACGTGGCCCATGTCGCTGCGTTCCTCTCCCTGCCGAGCTCAAAGTACATAACGGGGCAAGTGATATCGGTGGACGGCGGGTTGGCCGTTTAGGCGCGCCATGACGGCAGGCAAGGAGTTTGCGGGCAAGGTCGTCCTGGTAACGGGCGCGTCGCGCGGGATCGGCAAGGCCATCGCGCTCCACTTCGCGAGGCGGGGCGCGGACATCGCGTTCAACTACCTCAGAAGTCACACCTCCGCGAATGAGGCCCAGCAAGAGATCGAAGCGCTCGGCGTGCGTTGCTTGAAGGAGCGGGCGCACCTGGGAGATGCGGAGAAGATACGCGGCCTCTTCGAGACGGTGGAGGCGGAGTTCGGCAGGGTCGACGTTCTGGTCAACAATGCGGCTTCGGGAGTCAACGTCGCCGCCGCGGAGCTTGGCGAAAAGCACTGGAACTGGACGATGGACATAAACGCCAAGGCGGCGTGGATGTGCTCGATCGAGGCGTCCCGACTGATGCCCAACGGCGGGCATATCGTCAACATCACGAGCGAGGGTTCTCGCAATGTTCTTCCCAACTACTTCGCGGTCGGCACGTCCAAGGCGGCGCTGGAGGCGATAACGCGGTACCTGGCGGTCGAGCTGGCATCGAAGAATATCTCGGTCAACGCCGTTTCGGGGGGATACGTCGACACGGACGCGCTGAGCGCTTTCAGGGACAGGGAGCGGATGGTAGCGGACGGGGAGAAGACGGTGACTGGGCGGATGGTCACCGTCGAGGACATCGCCAATGCCGTGGGGTTCCTATGTTCCCCCGAGGCCGAGATGATCAGGGGGCAAATCCTACTGGTCGATGGAGGAGCGACGCTGGGGGCGGGCTAGGCGTCTTTGCTCCAGCGCAACACCGGTCTGCGGGCCGCGAGGGCCTCGTCGAGGCGGGTGTTGGGCGTGTTGTGTGGGGCGTTGATAAGAAGGTCGGGATCTTCCTCGGCCTCCTGCGCAATCAGCTTCATGACCTCGATGAACTGATCTAGCGTCTCCTTGCTCTCCGTCTCGGTCGGCTCGATGAGGAGCGACTCCTCGACGACGTCGGGGAGCGGGAAGTACATCGTCGGCGGGTGGATGCCGTAGTCGATCAGCCGCTTGCAGACGTCTTTGCCCGTAATGCCGAACTTGTCCTTCAGGTTCTTGGCGGAGAAGACCACCTCGTGCTTGCAGTGCCGGTCTTGGGGGAGATCGAAGGTACCCCTTAACTGGCTGAGGATGTAGTTGGCGTTGATGACGGCGTCCTCGCTTATCTGCGAGACACCAACATCGCCGAGGGTGCGGATGTAGGCGTAGGCGCGTACGAGAGCGCCGAAGTTGCCCTGAAACGGGCCGAGCCTGCCGATTGACTGCGGGGGCGTCGAGAGGGAGAAGCGCTCTCCGTCTTCGTCCTCAGTCCGCGTGACGTGCGGCTCGGGAAGGAACGGGAGCAGTCGTTCGCTGACCATAACCGCGCCGGCGCCAGGTCCGCCACCGCCGTGCGGCTGGGTGAAGGTCTTGTGCAGGTTGGAGTGCACCACGTCGAAACCAAGCTCACCCAGCTTGACCTTGCCGAGCAGGGCGTTGAGATTCGCGCCGTCTCCGTACAGGATTCCACCGGCGTCGCGGACGATCTGGATGACCTCCGACAGGTTGGTGTCGAAGATGCCTAGCGTGCTCGGCTGGGTCAGCATGAAGCCCGCCAGATCGTCGCCGACCGCGGCCTCGAGGGCTGCGAGGTCGGTGTTGCCCTCTACGTTGGTCGGCAGGGTGACGACGTGGAACCCGGCAACGACGGCAGACGCGGGATTGGTGCCGTGCGCGCTGTCGGGTATCAGGACTTTCTTGCGCTTGTCGTCGCCGCGAGAGAGATGATAGGCCCGCACCATGAGCATCCCGGCGAACTCACTCTCGGCTCCCGCCTTGGGCGAGACGCTGGCTCCCGCCATGCCCATGACCTCGGCGAGGATCTCCTGCAGGTGCCAGACGAGCTTGAGCGCGCCCTGCACCGTGGCCTCGGGCTGGAAGGGGTGTATCTCGGACAGACCGGGCAGCGCGGCCATCTCGTCGTTTATCTTTGGGTTGTACTTCATCGTACAACTGCCGAGCGGGTAAAAATTGTGGTCGATGGAGAAGTTATAGTGGCTCAACTGCGAGAAGTACCTGACGATCTCGCTTTCGGAGACCTCCGGCATGTCGAGGTTGTCCCGCAGCAAGGCGGCATCTGGCAGTTTAGACTCCGGCACGTCCAGCTTCGCAAGGCTGGCGCCAATGCGGCCCGGCGCGCTGCGGTCCATAAGCAGCTTGCGGTTGTGCTTTTCCAGCCAGCGTTCGGGGGTCGTCATGAGGCGATCGCTCCGATCTCGGCCAGAGCGGAGGCTAGGGCCTCGATCTCGCCCCGAGTGTTCATGTCTGTGCAGCACAGGAGCATCCCGTTTTCGATGCGGTCGCTCACGTCGAGGCCGCCGATGATCTTGTAGTCGAGGAGCCGCCGGTTGACCTCGGCGGGAGGAAGAGGACATTTGACGACGAACTCGCGGAAGAACGTGCCCTGGAGCGGAAGGGAGTAGCCGGGGATGTCCTCGATCAGGGACGCGAGGTAATGTGCCTTGTGGTAACAGAGCTCTGCTGTGTGTCGGAGGCCCTGCTTCCCCTGGGCCGCCATGTAGACGGCGGACATGAGGGCAATCAGGCCGACGGACGTGCAGATATTCGAGGTCGCGCGCTCGCGTCGGATGTGCTGCTCGCGGGTCTGGAGGGTGAGGACGTAGCCCGTCCGCCCCTCGGTATCGACCGTCTGGCCGACGATGCGACCGGGCAACTGCCGGAGGAAGTCCCTGCCGCTCTTGCAGGCCAGGACTCCGACGTAAGGACCACCATAGGATGGGGACACGCCGAGTGTCTGCCCCTCGGCGACGACGATGTCCGCGTCATAGCTGCCGGGCGGATTGAACATGCCCAGCGAGGCGAGGTCCACGGAGACGATGAGCAACGCTCCAAGTTCATGGACGCGGGAGGCCAGTGCTTTCAGGTCGTGGAGGTAGCCGAAGAAGTCCGGCTGCTGGACGACCACGCAGGCGGCGTCTTCTGGTATTTCGGAGCCGTCGGCTGCGATCACGTCGACCTGGAGATTGTCGTGTCCCTGTGTGTAGGTGCGGACGACCGACTGATAGCTAGGGGAGACCGTCTCGGCCAGGACGATGCGATTGCGCTTGGTGATGCGGGCGGCCATCATGGCAGCCTCGGCAAGGGACGTAGCGCCGTCGTACATGCCCGCGTTGGCGACTTCCATGCCGGTCAACTGGCAGATCAGCGTCTGAAACTCGTAGTGGGCCTGAAGCGTTCCCTGGGACACCTCCGGCTGGTAGGGAGTGTAGGACGTGAGGAACTCGCCCCGGAATGCCAGAGCGCGGACGATTGCGGGGACATGGTGGCGGTACGATCCCGCGCCGAGGAAGCAGGCGTAGTCGCCGGGTGTTGCGTTCAGCGCGGCGAGATCACCGAGCTCCTGTCGCAACTCGAACTCCGAGAGTGGCCCCGGTATGTCAAGTGAGGGAAACCGGAAGTTTTCGGGTATGTCGTCGAATAGCTCGGCGGCGGACTCCACGCCTATCGCCGCCAGCATCGCCTCTCTGTCCGCGTCGGTATTCGGCGAGTAGTGGGACGTGGCTGTGGTGTTGTGCATGTCGTGGTGCGTGTGGGAAACCTGAAGGGAATGGTGAGCGGGGACTCTCGGTTCGCAGCTATTGAGTCGCCAGGAATTGCTGGTAGTCGGAGGCGGACATCAGGCCGTCCAACTGGGACGGGTCGCTCAGCTCGATTTTGATCATCCAGCCTTCACCGTACGCCAAGTCGTTGACCAGTTCGGGGGTATCGTCAAGCTCTTCGTTGCGCTCGACGACAGTTCCGCTCACCGGAGAATAGAGCTCGCTGACGGCCTTGACCGACTCGATTTCGCCGAACACGCTCATTGCCGTGACCTCTGCGCCTACGTCCGGCAACTCGACAAAGACCACGTCGCCAAGCTCGTCGGCGGCATACTCGGTGATGCCCACGACGACCGTGGTTTCCGACTCGACGCGGAGCCATTCGTGCTCTTTGGTGTACTTGAGGTCGTCCGGGTAGTTCATGATGCTCTCCGTGAATAGAAGGGCAGGGGCCTAACGACTGCCTCGATGCTGCGACGCCTGATTTGAATCCAAAGCGGCGTCCCTAGCGCCGAAAAATCGGTAGGAACATAGCCCAAGCCGATATTCTTGTCAAGCGTGAAGGAGACGCTGCCGCTCGACACCTCGCCGATCTTCTTCTCGCCGTCGGTGATGTCGTATCCGTGGCGGGCGATGCCACGTCCGACCATCTCAAAGCCGACGAGCTTCCGGCTCGTTCCGGCGTCACGGATTCGCCTGAGGGCCTCGCCGGGGATATAGTCGTCGCGGTCGGGATCTACGAAGCGGTCAAGGCCGGCTTCATAGGGATTGATCGAGGTGTCCATATCGTTGCCGTGCAGGAGAAAGGCTGCCTCCAGTCGAAGGAGGTCGCGGGAAGCCAGGCCGCACGGTGTCGCTTCGGCTTCTACCAGGGAGTTCCAAACGGAGACGACCGAGCCAGTTGACGGCATGATCTCGTATCCGTCCTCTCCGGTGTACCCCGTTCGTGCGGTCAGGACGGACTCGCCGTCGATGTCGACAGGGGCGATTCTGAACGGGCGGATCTTGTCGAGAGAGGTGCCGGCAATTTTGGAGAAAGTGGATTTTGCCGAGGGGCCTTGGATGGCTATCATTGCGAGCCGGTCGGCGGCGTCCTCGACCTCGACGGAGCCGTCGGTCGGGGCCCATTTGTGGAGCCATGATGCAACGGCATCGCGATTACCCGCGTTCGGGACGTACAGGTAGCGTTCTTGCCCCAGGCGGTAGACGATATTGTCGTCGATGATGCCGCCCTCTTCGTTGCAGGTCACGCCGTATTTGGCGCGCCCCCGGCGAAGCTTGCTCACGTCCGTGCTAAAAACCCGGCTCACGAACGCGCCCGCGCCCGGCCCGCTGATGAAGAGCCGGCCCATGTGGGATACGTCGAAGATGCCCGTGTGCTCGCGGACGGCGTCTACTTCTTCCAATATGGTGGCGTACTGCACCGGCATGTCCCAGCCGGAGAAGGGGACCATGCGCGCGCCCATCGAGACATGGGTCTGATGAAGCGGAGTTGTTAGCAGTTGGGACAAAGCTACTCCTCGGCCAAGGCTTCTTTGAATCGTCGAATTGCGTTTATGTGGTCCGAGGGGGTCGAAAGGCCGGACTTCATCGTGTTTAGCGATAGATGGGTCACACCAACGGCATGCCATACGGAGACTGTCTGTGCACCATTACTGAGGATTGAATCTCCAAAGCTGACGACCTTTTCGAATCCCAAGTCGGAGGGGTCGCGACCGGCGTCTTGTGTGTATTCCTTGACTCGATCGACTGCTGAGGCGACCTCGGGCGTGGGCATATTGCCACCGCCCGCGATGATCCACCCGTCGCCAATTCTCCCGATTCGACGCAACACACGGTCATCGTATCCACCGAACCAGACTGGAATGGGCCTCTGAATGGGCAGGGGATTGATGCCCGCGTCGGTGATGGAGTGCCACCGTCCCTCGAAGGTGACGAGGTCGTTCGTCCAGAGTTCTCTCATCACCTCGATCTGCTCTTCAGAGCGGCGGCCGCGGTTCGTGAAATCTTCGTTCAGTGCCTCGTATTCCACGCTGTTCCAGCCTATGCCGATGCCGAGCCGGAGCCGCCCGCCGGATAGAACGTCGACCTCGGCGGCCTGCTTGGCGACGAGCGCGGTCTGACGCTGGGGTAGGATGAGGATGCCGGTGACAAGCTCGATCGTCTGCGTCAGACCGGCAAGGTAGCCGAACAGCACGAACGGCTCGTGGAAAGCGTCCGGATGGCGGTAGGGACCGCGCAACCAGTCGTGAGTCTCACGATTGGCACCGAGAACGTGGTCGTAGACGAGGAGGTGGTCGTATCCGAGCGACTCTGCGGCTTGGGCATAATCGCGGATCAGAACCGGGTCGTTACCGATTTCGAGTTGTGGAAATACTACTCCGATTCGCACGCATGACCACCGGAATGGGGCTATCTATCATTATACGCGACGGTCGTAGGGCGATGCTATCGAGAAAGCGGAATTGTCCCGAGGAGCACGTCGCCGTTGCGTGGCGAATAACTGCCGGGTCGAGTTACTGCAATTTCGGGGGCGTGTATATCTCGACCGAGCCGTTGATGGCCCGGTTGCGGGCCTCGCCGCCGATGGCGATTACCCTGCCGTCCGCGAGGAGCGTAGCGGTGTGGTCCTTGCGAGAGTCGAACATCTTGCCGCCGTAGAGCCATCCGCCGACGGTACCGTCGAATATCCACGCCTTGGTGGTGCCTGTGCCTCCGAGCATGAGAACTCCGCCGTTGTCGAGCAGCGTCATGGTCGGGCCTACGCGGGTCTCCGGCAGGCGGTCGACGTACTCCCATTGCGTCGTTCCCAATTCGTGTATCAGGGCCGAGTTAGACGGTCCTTGTGCCCCGAAGCCTCCAGCGACCAAGATAGTCCCGTCCTCCAGGACGCCTACCGCCGCATCTCGCAGGCGCTGGTCGAGGTTTGGTAGGAGCGACCATGTCATTGTGTTGAAGTCGTACACTTCGACCGTCGGGCCGGAGCCGCCGGCGACCATGAGCCGACCGTCCGGCAGCATCTCCATCGAGTGGCCGGAGCGCCCGTCGGCCATCCGCGAGACCTCGGTCCAAGTGTCGGTGGAGGGGTCGTAGACCTCGGCGGTGGCGATCTTTCCGTCTTCGTTTTCGCCTCCGACCACTATGACCGTGCCATTCGTGAGCGCTATTGCGGTGTGCGCCCACCTGGCGGCGGTCATATCGGCGGCTCGCGTCCACGTGTCGCCGACGGGGTCGTATATCTCGGCAGTGCCGACGTAGTTGATCTTTCGCGTTCCCTCTTCGTCGATCACCAGCTTCCGACCGCCCGCGACGAGCACGCGCCCGTCACCGAGCCGAGCGGCTATGTGGCCTCCGCGCGGATCGTTCATGTCGGCGATGACGCGGGACTCGCCGGAGGTTGGATCGTATATCTCGGTGGATGGGATGAAGTCTACGGGTGATTGGACGTCCGTTTCTTCGGGTCTTGCTCTTCCACCGGCTACCAGCAGCGTGCCGTCGTCGAGGATTGTCGTGGTGTGGCCGGCGCGAGGCTGCACTAGCGGCGCGGCCTTCTCCCATGAACCTAGGAACGGGTCCGATACCCAAGTTTCGGTCGTGGGATTGTAGAACTCGACGGTGTCGTAGGGGCCCGTTCTCTGCGCGCCTCCAATGACCATGACACGTCCGTCGTTCAGCATGACGGTGCGATGAGAGACTCGCGCGGCGTCCATGTTGCCGGCGGGGGCGAAAAGGTTGGTCTCGGGGTCGAAGGTCTCCGCGGTGTCTTCGGTTGTCCCTTGTTTGAGGCCTCCTCCGGCGATTAGCACCCGTCCGTCCTGCAATAGCGTGGCCGTGTGATCCTGGCGCGGCGCTCCGGGCTCCGGAAGCTGTTCCCATGTATTGGTCTCGGGGTCGTATATTTCGGCGCTGCTGAACTCCTCACCACCGTATGCGAGGACACGACCATCGTTGAGGAGAGTCAGCGAGAGAGCTACACGTCCAGAGGTCATGTTGCCTCCTGACGACCACTCTCCGGTCGCGGGATCGTAAATCTCAGCCTGTTCTACGGGGACGGCCGCGCCATCGCCGCCCCCGGCGATCAGAATGCGGCCGTCCTGTAGACGCACCGAACCGTGAGAGCCGCGGTGGAACTGAAGGCTGGCGACCTCCGCCCAGTCTTCTTTTTCCGGATCGTAGACCTCCGCCGTGTTCAGGGCGCCGCCTCTTAGTCCCATGCCGCCCGTTATGAGCACCTTGCCGTCGTCCAGCAGGATGGCGTCGTGGAGCCCGCGGCTGTCGATCATCCGGCGGGCCTGTATCCACGTATCTGTCGCGGGGTCGTATATCTCGGCGGATTTGAGGTTTTCCGTTTCACCGGAACCGCCCATGACCAAAATCCGACCGTCCTGCATCCGGACGGCAGGACTGAAGGCCCTTGACGTGAGCATCCGCGCCCTGGTTGTCCAGGTGTCCGTCGCGGGGTCGTATTCTTCGACGAGGGGGAAAGAGCCGTAGGGCCCGATGCCGCCAATGACAAGAACTTTGCCGTCGTCCAGCTTGACCACGCCGAAGGCCTGGCGCGGGTCGTTCATGTTGCGCTGACTGGTCTTGGCGAGGGAGGCAGGACGGTCAGGTTGTCGGCCGGGTGGAGAGAGGCTGCCTTGGCCGGGCTGGGAGCCGATCCGAGGCGTCGCGGTCGGATCAGGGGTAGTGGTGTCGCTGCCGCAAGAAGCCCATACGGCTACAGCCGTAAGCGCTAGGAATAAGGCAAGGAATTTGGAAATTGGTGGCGTAATCGTCATCGTTCGGCAGCGGATTGGTTAGGGATAACTCGCGCACTGACGAGGCTCAGGAACCTAGGGATCATCTGTAGTATCACAACGAGGGGCGGCGCGAATTGGTTAGGAAGGATTATAGGATGTATGTTTACAGACAGCCAGAATTGTAGCATCGGGAATCGAGAGGGGTCAATTTTGCCTATGGGACATGAAACTGTGAAATCGGGGTTCATGGGTGCTATGATGCGGCTGGCGAGACAACACCATGAGGAATCTTGGCAAGTCGATGCTCAATCGCATTTCCGGCGGCAGATGGGGCGTGTTAACCGCATTGTGCTACACTACCGCTCCATGCAAGGGTGGCGCATCGGTTTGAGTGAAGTGGGCCGGACAGTGGACGACGTCCGCTCAACGAAGAAGGGATCAAGCAACGAGGAGGTATGAGTCCATGAAGATGTACATTGGTGGAGAGTGGGTCGACCGCGACAGCAAGGTAGATGTAATCAACCCCTATGACGGTTCGGTGATCGACACGGTCCCGAGCGGCAGCTTGGACGACCTAGAGACGGCGTTGGCCAGTGCCGCGCGGGGTGCGGAGGTGATGCGAAACATGCCGGGTTACCGGCGGTTCGAGATTCTGCGCCGGGCTGCGGACATCATGACGGAGCGCCAGGACGAGCTTGGCCGGACGATCTCGATGGAAGAGGGCAAGATCATCGGCGAGGGCATTGCCGAGGCCGACAGGGCCAAGCAGACGATCGAGCTTTCGGGCGAGGAGGCCAAGCGTCTGTACGGGGAGACCATCCCGCTGGATGGGGCGTCGAACTGGACGGGACAATACGGGTTCACGATGCGGGTCCCGGTGGGCGTGGTGGCTGCGATCAGCCCATTTAACTTCCCTCTGAACCTTGTCGCACACAAGGTAGGCCCCGCTCTGGCGGCGGGCAACTCGGTCATCATCAAGCCCGCAAGTGACACTCCTCTGTCCGCGCTGAAGCTGACGGAGATTCTGTTGGAGGCGGGCGCTCCTGCCGAGGCGATACAGTGCATAACGGGCTCCGGCAGCAGGATAGGCGATCCGCTCGTTGCAGATCCTCGTGTGCGGAAGGTCACCTTCACGGGCAGCCGTGACGTGGGCGAGCGCATCTGCCAGACAGCGGGCCTGAAGAAGGTGACGATGGAGCTCGGCTCCAACTCACCGCTGATCGTGATGAGCGATGCGGACATGGACAAGGTCATCGCGGGCACACTGTCAAGCGGCTTCTCGAATGCCGGGCAGGTGTGCATTTCGGCGCAGCGCGTGATGGCAAGCAGCGATATCTACGGCGACTTCGTGGACGCGCTTACCGAGGGAGTGCGGGGACTGACGACAGGAGACCAGTTCGACGCTTCGGTCAGTATGGGGCCGATGGTGCGGAGCGAGGACGCTGTGCGGGTGAACTCGTGGATCCAGGAGGCGGTCGGAGCCGGCGCCCGCACGACGACGGGCGGTGAGTACGAGGGGGCATTGCACGAGCCGACGGTCGTTGCGGACGTGAAGCCCGACATGCGGATATCCCGTGATGAGATTTTCGGGCCTGCGGTCGCGGTCTCCGCGTTTGACGACATCGACGAGGCAATCGCGTCGGCCAACGACACGATTTACGGCCTGAGCGCGGCCATCTTCACGCAGAATGTGGACTGGGCGATGCAGTACGCCAAGCAGGTGCATTCGGGGAACATCCAGATCAACGCCGGCCCGCAGTGGCGGGCGGACCTCATGCCCTACGGCGGGCTGAAGGACAGCGGCATGGGCAAGGAGGGACCGAAATACGCGGTGGAGGAGATGACGGAAACGAAGATGGTCATCTTCCATCCGTAGGGAGTGTGAGGCACACTCAACTGAGTCGTTCTTGACGCTGCGTTAGGCGAATAGTTCGTCTACAGGCATCTTCCACGTGGGGACGGCGGGCTCGGCCTCGGCATCTTCGCCGCGGCGGTAGGTCGTCGGGGTCTCAGGGTCGCTTGAGCGATAGACCCTGACAGTGTCATCGCCGAGAAGGTCTACGTCCCACACAACGAGCGTTCCGGCGGCGAAGTAGTCGGCGCGCTTGGTGGTCATTGCGCGCTCGGCGGCGGGTCCGTAGTCGTTCTCGCTCCTGATCTCCACCGCGAACACCGGCGCGCCTTGAAAGAATTTCATACCTGGACGTTCCCCGATAAAGAGTGCTACGTCGGGGCTGAAGGACTGTCTGTTTGGAAGGTCGACGATAAATCCGGCGTTGTCCGGCACGGCGATTCCGGGGTGTCCATCCAGCACATATTGTCGCAAGCTAACGAAGATGTTTCCGCCGGACAGACTGGGGTCGCCTCCCGTAGGGGCCATAAGCCGCAGTTCTCCTTTGACAAGCTCGGCCTTACCGCCATCGGCGATTCTGTACAGGTCGGCCACGGTCGCAGGTTTCTTGATGACCGTTACCATGTGCGCCTCCCCGGGTTTTGTGTGTCAGGTTCAGTTGTCTTTTCCAATAGACCTAACTGCCCTTCATATCTTGGCGATCACTATCGGAATAGTTCGTCTACGGGCATCTTCCACGTGGGGACGGCAGGCTCGGCCTCGGCATCTTCGCCACGGCGGTAGGTCGTAGGGTTCTCAGGGTCGCTCGATCGAAAGACCCTGACGGTTTCATCGCCGAGGAGATCGACATCCCAGAGGACGAGGGTTCCCGCGGCGAAGTAGTCGGCGCGTTTGGCGGCCATCTCGCGCTCGGCGGCGGGTCCGTAGTCGTTCTCGCTCCTGATCTCCACCGCGAACACCGGCGCGCCTTGTGCGAACTTCATTCCCGAGTCCACACCAGTGAAGTACGCCGCATCAGGGCTGAACGACTGTCGATTAGGGAGGTCAACTAAGAATCCAACGTTATCGCCCACGGCCACGCCGGAGTGACCGGCCTGAATGTACTGATAGAGGCTCAGCCATATCTTGCTGCCTGCGAATCCCGGTCTGAGTCCCGTTGGCGCCATTAGCCGAAGTTCTCCTTTGACAAGCTCGGCCTTGCCGCCCTCGGCGACCTTGTACAGGTCGGCCACCGTCGCAGGCTTCTTGATGACCGTTACCATGTGCGCCTCCCGGTCTCTGAGGTGTCTGGTTCACTGGCCGAGTTCATTATACCTGAGCACTCGGTTCACGGCCTAACGACCAGCTGCAACTGGTCGCCTGGGGTGTAGAGAGACTCGAAGGCCGACTGGATGTTTTCGAGCGGTACGAAGTCCGACTCTCTGAGCATCGGCTCGACGAGGATCTTGCGGGTCTGCATGAGTTTGAGGACCGTATGCCAGTCAGCAGGGTCGTGACCGAAGATCGTTTGGATGTTGATGTGACGGGCCATCCAGTCCGCCGGTTCGAGGGGTAGGGGCTCCCACGGGACGGCGATCAAGACGACCTGACCTCTAGGACGCACCATGTTGGCCGCCTGGTCGAGCGTGCCCTTGATGCCGGCGCAGTCGAATACTACGTGCACTCCTGCGCCATCGGTCATGTTTTCCGATGCCTCCACGGGATTGTCATGTGTGGGGTCGATAACGCAATCGGCGTCCAACGCCTCTGCAGCGGCGCGTCTGGTGGCGGATGGTTCCGACACGAGAATGCTCGTTGCTCCTGCCGCGCGGGCGGCTTGAATGGTGAAAAGGCCGATGGGGCCTGCGCCGATGACTGCGACAGAGTCGCCCAGCCTGAGCTGGGACAGCCGCACGGCGTGGACGGCCACGGCGGCGGGTTCGCACAGCGCTGCGGACTCGTATGACACGCCTTCCGGAATGGGGATCGGTTCCCACTCCTCCATGAGAACGAACTCGGCATAGGCACGCATCCTTTCCGGGTCGAAGCCGTGCAACCGGTAGTTGTAGCGGGGATCAAGGTCCCATCCCTTCCCTTTGCCGGGAGGGGGATCGCCACCGCCTCCGACCACCCGGTCGCCCGCGTTCCACCTGGTGATGTCACTCCCAACTTCCACGATTTCGCCGCTGTATTCGTGACCGAGAACCGTGCCCGGTGGGGCAATGTCATACATGACGGCATGGACATCGGTCCCGCAGATGGCGCAGCAGGCCACTTCGACAAGCACCTCGTTCGGGCCGACTTCCGGGATTTGGACATCGCGGACCTCAAGTTTGCTGTTGCCGGTGTAGACGGCTGCTCGCATAGTTTCACCTCTGGGCCAATTCTATGTTCGTCGATGATACGGGTCAAATCGGTTGATGTCCTTGACTCCCATGTAGGTGAAATCCATAATGACCCCATAATCTTTCCTAAGGAGGCGTTCGATGAACATAGAGCACATCATCAATCAGTCCATTTGGAGGGGATCCGGCAGTGCAGACTACTGTGGAGGCGACCGACGGAAGATTCCCATACCCTCAGGAGACAGGCGTACATGCACACAAACATAGAAACGACAATCGACCGATTTATTGCTGAGGTGGTTGAACGCGGCATTATTAGGGATTTGGAGCCGCTGCGGACACGGGTCATCAGCATTGAGAAGCGAGATGCGACCACCACACCCACTATTGAGGAGAGCGTGAAGCCCGCTCTCGACGAATGCGAAGTGGAGCCGCTTAGGGCCGACGAAGGGACATTGGCATAGTCTCAAAATCGCAAAGAGCGCTTCGCGGCGCGACCTCGATGCTATGAAACAAATTCTATAGAAAGGAGGTTTATGCACATGACGACTGAACTACGAGATAACGGAACTACTACTGAGGAGGTGGCGGGTAAGAGGCATCGCCTGCAAATCGACTTCTCGCCGGAGGCACACGAGCGGCTTATGCGGATTCGTGAACGCTCAGAGGCAGCGACCAACGCGGAGGTGGTGCGCAACGCACTGCGGCTGTACGACTGGTTTCTCGATCAGAGAGCACGGAATTCCAGGCTGCAGCTGGTGGAAGGGGATACGGTGAAGGAGATCGAGGTGCTTTTCTGATAGGGGGTCATTCGATACTTTCCTCGCTGCCATTGCGGTCGAGGCCGTAGGTGTTGGAATTGGGAACACGGTTCCCTTGACCCTTTGGGGCTTCGCGGCTATGGTACGCGCCAACCCGATGTCGGAGACTTGCGTGAGCCATGTCACTTGCTGAACTTAGATATGATCCCATCCCCGTTGAGAATGTCCGCGCGGCAGCCGAGCGCATAAGGGGCGCGGTCGTGCGGACGCCGCTCGTCCGGCTGAATGCTCACGACGCGCCCGCCGAGATTTATCTGAAGCTGGAGAACCTCCAGCCCATCGGGTCGTTCAAGTTGCGGGGCGCCGCCAACAAGATGGCGCAGATGTCCCCTGAAGACCTGTCGGACGGGGTCTGGACTTGCAGCGCGGGGAATATGGCGCAGGGCGTCGCATGGAACGCGAGGAGGATGGGAGTGCCGTGCGCCGTTGTGGTGCCGGACGTTGCGCCGGATGCCAAGCTGAACGCCATTCGCCGGCTTGGCGCTCGCTACCACAAGGCGCCGTTCTCGGAGTTCGTCGAGACGTTCGAGACTCGGAGCCACCCGGAGATGACGGGCATGATGGTGCACCCGTTCAGTGACCCGGAGGTCATGGCGGGGAACGCGACCATCGGTCTCGAGATCCTAGAAGACCTGCCGGACGTGGACGCCGTAGTTATTGCGTACGCGGGCGGCGGGTTGTCTTGTGGCATCGCCTCGGTGATCCGGGCGCTCAGGCCCGACGTGAAGCTCTATGCCGCCGAGGTTTCGACCGGAGCTCCGTTTGCCGCGTCGCTTGCAAACGGCGGTCCCGTGGTCATCGACTACGAGCCGACCTTCGTGGACGGTATCGGCGCTCCGCGGGTTTTCGGCGAGATGTTCGACCTTGCGTCGAGTTTGCTGGACGGGTCGCTTGTATCGACTCCTGAGGAGATAGCCGATGCCGTGCGAATGATCGCCGAGGGGAACCACGTCATCGCCGAGGGAGCGGGCGCGGCGTCCGTGGCGGGGGCGCTGGCAGGCAAGGCAGGAACGGGCAAGGTCGCGTGCGTGGTGTCGGGCGGGAACATCGACAGCAGCAAGCTGGTGAAGATCCTGCAGGGCGGGGTGCCGTAGCTGTTCGGTTTCGTAAGAAAGTAGAAAGTAGGGGGGTGGTTGTGGATTCGAGGAGTGTATTGGAGGTGGGCCAGTGAGATTGAAGCGAGGGGTATTGCCAAACTCGTTCGGGTATTGGGCGGGGCTTCTCGCCGTCGCGCTGGCACTGGCGCTGGCACTGGCGCTCGCGGCAGCCTGCTCGACAGGGGGGGATGATGCGGCGGCGTGCGTCGAGGGCGACCGGACGCTGAACGCGGCGTTCTTCGCCTATTTCGAGCCGGTCAGCTACAGCGTCGACGGGGACACCGCCTCGGACGGGTTCAACACTCATCTTGGCTACGAGGCCGACCTGCTCACGGCGTTGGAGGCGATGCAGGGCGCGGGGCTGAAGTTCTCCCGCAAGGCCGTCGCGGACTGGGACGGCATATGGCTGCTGTCCGCTGGGCCGGATTTCGATCTCGCGGGTGGAGGCATCACGATATTGGAGTCTCGCACGTTCGACGCTTCGGGGAACAAGGCTGTGGTGTTCACCTCGGGTCACATCACCTTCCGCCAGTCGCTGCTGGTGCGGGCGGAGGATGCCGCGCGCTTCTCCGCCCACGCGGAGTTGACCGACTCCGTGAGAGTGGGGGCGCTGGTGAATACTACAGGCGAGCACCGCCTGTTGGAGATCACGGGAATCGTGGACGACAAGGGAACGCTGGCGGCGGGGACGCGCGTCCGCACGGCGGAGGGCGAAATCGTCGCGGACGGCAGTCGAGACTACTTCATCACCGCCGCCGGCGAATCGCCCAATCTGAAGACGCGGCTCCATCTCTTCCCGCCGTCGGAGGACATGCCCCAGGTCGTGTACCTCAGCGACGATACCGAGGAGTCGGAGATGCTGAACGCCCTGCGGGACGGCACGATCGACGCCGTGGCGAGGGGCGAGGTCGGCAACCGCGACGCCGCTCACGAGCATCCCGACGAGTTCGAGGTCACCGCCTTCGACGAGGCGATCGAGCGCGGAGGGTTCACTCTCTCGGTCGACGACGCGGAGTTGGTCGCCTGCCTAAACGAGAAGATCGACTACCTCACGGACGACGGTCGCATCGACTACGCGGAGTGGCGGGAGGACCCGTCGGTCTTCCTGCGCCGCGCCGAGGCGTGGAGCGAGTGATCGACGGGTCCTCCCATTGACCGAACGCCGTTCCCTCGACACGTCAACGGTCGTCGGATGGCGGTCGGGGCGATTCGGAGCTACGCCGTGCTTGGCGAGGCGAATCTCTTCACCTTGATTTGCTCGGCCCTGTCTCGCGCCTGCCAGAGGTCGTATGCGGTCTGCATACCGAGCCATGTCTCCGGCGATGAGCCGAATGCTTGAGAGAGGCGCAGGGCCATCTCGACCGATACACCGGCTTTCCCGTTCACCAAGTCGGACAGCGTCTGACGGGTTACGCCGAGGCCCTCCGCCGCCCGCGTAACCGTCAGGCCAAGCGGCTCGAGGCATTCCCAACGTACGATCTCGCCAGGGTGGGGAGGGTTCTGCATTTGCATGGCGAATTCTCCTTATACCAGATTCGTGTCAAATGGCATCGTATACTCGCTGTTCGAACTCTCTGGATTCCGGCCTCCGCCGGAATGACGGTGAACGGTTTCTGCGATAGGCGCTGCGCTTGAAGGATTATGGCGTAGTCATGATGAATTGGTATTAGTATAGTCCTGTAGTGCAGTGGTCTCAATTGGAGAGTGTAGTTAGCGTGCAAACCCAAGAGCAGTGGCAACCAATTTCGGGAGACACCAAGTGTTCCTCAGACGAGGATCCGAACTATCTCTCGCGGCAGATCATTACGTACATCGGGAACAAGCGGGCGCTACTTGGGCAGATTGGGCAGGTGGTCGAGGGTGTCAAGGGTCGGTTGGGGAAGGAGCGGCTGCGGGTATTCGATGTGTTCAGCGGGTCGGGGATCGTCTCGCGGTACCTGAAGGCGCACGCTTCGACGCTGATTTGCAACGACATCGAGGACTACGCGGCAGTCGTTGGGCGGTGCTATCTGCGGAACCGGAGCACTGTCGATATGCGGTCGGTCACCGAGATGGTGGTTGAGATGAACCGTAGGGTTGAGGATGACTCTTTCCCGAGAGGGTTCATCGAGGAGCTGTACTCGCCAAAGGACGAGCGTCGCATCACGAGTGAGGACCGGGTCTTCTATACGCGTGACAATGCCAGGAGGCTCGACGGCTACCGCCAGATGATCGGGACGGCACCTGAGGACGTGCGGGAGCTGCTGCTCGGGCCGCTGCTGAGCAGGGCGTCGATTCACTCGAACACGGCGGGGGTCTTTAAGGGGTTCTACAAGAACCGGGAGACGAAGGTTGGGCAGTTCGGGGGCACTGGGTCGGACGCGCTGGTGCGTATCAAGGGGAAGATCGTCCTTGAGCCGCCGGTGCTGAGCCGGTACGAGTGTGACCATGAGGTGCTGCAGGAGGACGCCAACGACGCGGCGCGGCGCGTGAGGGACCTCGATCTTGCGTACATCGATCCACCGTATAACCAGCATCCCTACGGATCGAACTACTTCATGCTCAACCTGCTCGTGCGATACGAGCGGCCTGAGAAGATCAGTCGCGTGTCGGGGATACCGCCTGGTTGGCGGCGCTCCGGCTATAACGTGCGTACTAAGTCACTGCCTCTAATGCGACACCTTCTGCAGGCGTTGGATGCGAAGTTCCTTCTCGTGTCGTTCAACAATGAGGGGTTTATAGCGACGGGCGAGATGCTGGCACTGCTAGGGGAGATTGGGGGTGTTGAGGTAATGGAGACGCCGTATAACGCGTTTCGGGGGAGCCGGAACTTCAACAACCGGCCGATTCACGTTACGGAGCAGCTGTTCTTGGTGGAGAGGCGGTGATGCGGACGTCCACGCAAGGAGACTTAGCCCATCACTCGACGAGTTGAAGGTAGCCCAGTTCGACCATTGAGCCGCCTACTTACGCCTATGGCGACGCACTTACAGGTCGTAGCCGCGGAGTTCGCCGCGTTCGAGCGCTAGGGCGATGCGGTGGCGGTGGGACTCGGTGGGGTCTGCATCGGCGTCCATGAAGGCGACGGTGTCGCCGAGGCTGCCGACGAACTCGGCGGGGCCCTCCTGCTCGATCTTGGGCACGACAACGTCGTCGTACCATGACCACACGTCTTCCTTGGAGCCGTAGGTCCGCGCGTGGGCTGGGAGCTCGCTTGGCACGCCGAGGTCGGGGCGATGGTTATAGTCGATGCCGTCGGCGTTGAGGGCGGATTCGAGTACGCCGTTGTTGTACTCCGGCTTGTAGGGCGTGAGGCGCGAGTGGCGGACATCGACGAGGTTGGTGACGCCCGCGGCGCGGAGGATGCGGACAAGCTCCGGGATTTCCTTGCCGGAGAAGCCGACGGTGTAGAAGTCGGCCTGAATCTGCGCGTGCTCCAAGTTCCAGACGGTCTTGTTGACGAGCTTTTCGCCGGTGACCTCTTCGGGCGAGCCGAAGAGCTCGTACTGGACGGTGGGAGTTTTTTCTTCCTGTCGCGGGGTCTCGGCCGTGGGAGTCGAGGGACGGGAGACGATGTGGGTCACGCCGCCGGTCGATGGGGACGTGGTCTTCTCTTCCTCTGTGGTTTCCTGGTCACCGTTGGAGGTGCGGACGAGATCGGTTATGACCTCGCTCCAGTCGCGGCGCTCGCCGGTGGAACTCGCCAACTCCTCGATCTGGCGGGCGGTCTCGGCAGGTATCGAGATAGCCCTCTCGATGGTGGCGAGGGCCATCGACTCGATCTCTTCGAGGGGCTTGTCGGGGTACATCTTGAAGAAGTCGAGCAGACGGCGGGCCTTCTCCTGGTCGAGGGGCGCTATCATCCGGGCAAGCTGCTCGTAGGTCGCGTCGATGCTGTCGGCTGGGATGCGGGAGCGCACGGATGCCATGGCCTGTTCGAGCAGGGTGGCGTGACGTTCGGGGATGGCGGAACGCGACTGTCGCTGGGCGGCCTGAGGCGGGAGCTTGCTGGCGACCTCGACGCCGCTGGGCCGGAGACGCTGCATGGCCTCGTATGCCTGGAAGTCCTCGACGATCTTCTGGTGGCTGCGACCGATGGCCCGGGAGAGTCCCCTGGTGCTGCCGAAGCGTTCGGGGTCGTAGCGGTGAAGTCTCCGATAGGCGATGACGCGCTCTTCCAGGGTGAGGTCGCCGCGGTGGAGGTTTTCGACGAGGGAGCGCACGATGGCATCGGAGTCGGAGATGCGCTGGATCACGACGGGGACGACGGCCATGCCCAGTTCTTTGGCGGAGGCCAGCCGTCGCGAACCGATGATGACCTCGTAGTTGCCGGCCTCGCCGGGCCGGACGACGAGCGGTTCCAGTATGCCCTGTTCACGTATGGAGTCGCGGAGCTCGGTTATATCGCCCACCTCTTTGCGGGCGTTAACGGGGGAAGGGAAGAGACGGTCGGTGGAAAGCTCTCGTGCCTCGAAGCCTCTCGACGCGGTTGCGACCATGGCTAGCAACTCCTCTAGTCTTCCGGGCATCACGACCTCCCTCAGGTGAGTGAATGTGTGCCCGGATGATACGGTGTTTGGGGTACCGCAAGTCTAGGGGATTTGCGGCCTCAAAACAAGCTCCCTTGATTGAGCTGCGAACGTTCGCGAGGGTACTCGACTCCGAGGTGCTCGTACGCGAGCCGCGTGGCCATGCGGCCCCGGGAAGTTCTTTCCAAAAATCCGCGTTGGAGGAGGTACGGCTCGTAGACGTCTTCGATGGTCTCGCCCTCCTCGTTGATGGAGGCTGCGAGGGTGTTCAGTCCGACGGGGCCGCCGTCGAACTTTCCGATGATCGAGTCGAGCACCTGATGGTCGAGCTTGTCGAGGCCGATCTCGTCGACCTCGAGGCGGGCGAGCGCCTCCTGTGCGACCTCGAGGGTGATGGTGTTGTCGGCAATCACCTGAGCATAGTCGCGGACCTGACGTAGGAGGCGGTTGGCGATCCTGGGAGTGCCGCGCGCGCGCTTGGCGATTTCGTAGAGGCCGTCCTCCTCGGCTGAGATCTCGAGGATGCGGGCAGAGCGTTTGACGATGGTGCGCATCGCATCCTCGTCGTAGAATTCGAGGCGATGGACGGCTCCGAAGCGGTCTCGCATCGGGGCGCTGATCATGCCGTACCGGGTGGTCGCGCCGATGAGGGTGAACGGTTTGATGGCGAGGTTCATGCTCCGCGCCTTGAGGCCTTTGTCGATGACCCACGAGACGAAGAAGTCCTCCATGGCGGGGTAGAGGACCTCCTCGACGACGCGGGAGAGCCGGTGTATTTCGTCGATGAAGAGGACCTCGTGCTCCTTGAGCTGCGTGAGGGTGGCGACCATGTCGCCGGGCCGCTCGATGGCGGGACCGGACGTGGTCTTGATGCGGACGCCAAGCTCGGTGGCGACGATGTTCGCCAGGGTCGTCTTGCCGAGGCCGGGTGGACCGTAGAGGAGGAGATGGTCGAGGGCCTCACCGCGCTGGCGGGCGGCGGTGATGGATATCTCAAGGTTGCCTTTTACGCCCTGCTGCCCGATGTAGTCGACAAGTCGACGCGGCCGGAGGGTGTTGTCGATGTCTTCGGTTTGCTTCTTGGGGGATACGACGCGCTGCTGCATAATGTCCACTGCTCAAGGTGCGGAGCGGGTAGGCGGGATGCCAGAACCTTTGTTCATTCTAGGTTCGGGACGTTGGGCTGTCAAGGGACTGAGGAGGCCCAGATTCCCCACCTAGATTGAGGGATACCTCGTTGGAGCCCGCCGTGAAGCGGGCTATGATGGTTGTTGGACAGACAAAGCCATCACCAACGAGGTGCGCCTATTATGAAGCAAGGAGTTCTGCCGTTCCAGTATCAACAGGAGAACGGTTCCCCCGGTATGACCGCGCTGTCCGGCCTGATGACGTACTTGGAGCTGCTACACGTGTCCGGGTTGAAGTCATCGGTAGAACGTTGCGTGGGGCTGCGGAGAGGCGGTCAGGGTTGGACGGACAGCCAGATAGTTAGCTCTCTGATACTGCTGAACCTGGCAGGCGGCGAGTCGGTGTCCGATCTGGACGTTCTGGACAAGGACGAAGGGTTCGGCAGGATGCTTCGAGAGATGGAGACCCACGAGATGGGTCGCAGAGAGCGCAGAGCGTTGGAACACAGATGGCGTGTGGGGCGTCGGCGGAGCGTGCCGTCGGAGTCCGCGGTGTTCCGGTACTTGGCGGGATTCAATGACGCCGACGAGGAGGCGAAGCGGGAAGCTCACCGAGCATTCATCCCTGCACCCAGCGAAGCGCTGAGGGGACTGGGGAAGGTGAACGCTGACCTGGTGGGCTTCATACAGAGCCGTTCGCCTCACACCGAGGCCACTCTGGACATGGATGCCACACTGGTCGAGACGCACAAGCAGGAGGCACTCTACAGCTACAAGAAGTACAGAGCATACCAGCCCCTGACGACCTACTGGGCAGAGGCCGAGTTGATCGTGCATTCGGAGTTTCGGGACGGCAACGTACCTGCGGGGTATCAGCAGTTACGAGTGTTGAGCGAAGCGTTGGGGCATCTACCTGCCGGTGTGGGGAGGGTGCAGGGCAATCGCATCTTATTGGGCAAGGATCTTGAGTAGATAGTCATTGTCCCAGGCGGCGTCTTTTCGTTTGCCGGCGAGGCTGCGCTTGGTGGACTTTTCGGCCTTGAGCAGGTTCAGGGCCATGCGACGTAGCACGGAGAAGTTCTCTGCCCCGTTCCCGCTACGCACCCGGCTTCCATCCTCATTGAACGTCACGTCCAGCGACCAGTGCAACTGGTTCTCTATGCTCCAGTGGCTGCGCACCGCGTTGAGCAAGACACTCGCATCGTTTTGCAAGCTCGATATGTAGTAGCGCGACTCCACCGTGGTCTTGCCACCGACGATTCGCTCGCCTTCCACCATCACCAACGTAGTCAACCCCGGCCACTGCCCGCCATCATCCACGTATCTGATGTGGTCGAGGTCGGACACGGCCCAGCATCGACGAGTCTCGACTCGTCCGTGACCCGCATTCACCGTCTCGTGGTAGTCGTGGTCGAGACTGTCGAAGCCGGACTTGCGGGCAAGGTCGAAGATGTCATGCACATCCTCGTGCAGGTGCCCCTGGTTCCTCTTGACCGCCAGCACGTAGTCGGCTCTCTCCTCGAGGATCTTCGATGCGACCTCCTTCTGGCAGCCCATGGCGTCGATAGTCACGATGCACCCTTCGACCTGGAGCATTTCGAGCAGTCGGGGTATCGCCGTGATCTCGTTGGAGCGCCTGTCCACTCTGGTCTGTCCGAGTGCTACGCCGCTCGCAGAGGCCCAAGCGCTGACCATGTGGATCGCATCCTTCCCTATATACCGGTCGTGCGAACGACGCACTCTCTTGCCGTCTATGGCTACGACGTCACCTTGCAAAACCTCTCGCACAGCCAACACCCACTCGGTGAAGCAGCGCTCGAACTGCTGAGCATCCAGCTTGGCAAAGACCCTGCCAAAGGTGTCGTGGGATGGAATACCGTTAGGCAGGTCCAGCATCTTGTGCAGCCATTCCGCCTTGCGCTTGCCGAACTCCTCCACGTCCACCCAGCTGTCCGCACCTGCTATGACACCGCAGAGCGCAATGGTGACGATGTCCATTAGATTGTGACGTTTGGTACGGTCAATACGCGGATCAACCAAGCTGCCAAAGTGTTCGGTCAGGGACGCTGTGTCACTCGCCATGGGTCACTCTCCACATGAGGTTGACCCCAATTCTATAACTTGTCTAAGACTTCATTTAGATGCGATTGCCCTGGGGGAGGGTGATGCTGCGGTCTGACACGGCGGGGTATCAGCAGGAGTTACTGCGGTACTGCGCCGAAGGCAGGGACGAGCGTTTCGGGGTGATCGAGTTTGCGGTGGGGGTTGACGTGACGGCGGAGTTCCGCCGTGCGGTGTCTGAGGTTGCTGAGGAAGAGTGGCATACGCTGTACCGCAAGGTTGGCGAGCACCGGGTGGACACGGGTCAGCAGTGGGCTGAGGTGAACTTCGTGCCCAACTGGATAGGGCACTCCAAGAACAGCCCTGAGTATCGGTTCATAGCTACCAGGGAGCGGTTGATCGAACAGCCACTACCGGGAATGGAGGAGCAGATGGAGCTTCCGTTCCCCGCGATGGAACTGTCCAACAGAGGCTGGTACAAGGTCTTCGGAGTAGTGACGAACCGAGAGCTTGCTGGGGACGAGTTGATCCGGTGGTTCAGGCAGAGATGCGGTAAGGGCGAGGAAGTCCACAGCGTTCTGAAGAGTGACTTGGCTGCGGGCCGGATGCCGTCGAGGCTGTTCGGCGCCAACGCCGCATGGTGGGCCATATCGGTGCTGGCCTTCAACCTAAACTCTGCCATGAAGCGACTGGTGTTGGGCGGACAGTGGGTAGCCAAGCGTCTGAAGGCGGTGCGCTTCGCCCTGATCGCCCTACCGGGCCGTGTGATGCGTCACGCCAGGAGGTTGATCATCCGTCTTGCCCGTGGCCATCCCTCATACGAATTGCTGCTCAGGGCGCGGCGGAGGATATTGGCGCTGGCTGCCGAGCCGTATCGAGCATAGGCGTCCTGCATGGAGTATCGGTCTGCAGGCGACTCAGCCGAGTTGCCAGGCTGGGCCATGCCTTCTTCGGCCTGAGAACAGCCATAATTGGCGGGCGAGCGCTGTCAATATCCTCAAACACGTCGCCCGAGACCCCATCTACGGCCCGATCTGACCATAGGTGATCCGAGTCGACACCGAACACGTGCTGTAAGCCCTCAAAGACCACCCCAACAATTTTAGGCGGGGGATTTGGGGAGGATTCGATGGTGAAGAGGCCTTCCTGGCATTCAAGCCTTCGATTCACCGCAAAGGTCGCAGAGATCGCAGAGGGAGGGAGAAAGGAGAAAGAAGTGAGTATTGCGTATGGGGGTGTGTGGCGAGGTATGGAATTTAGATTCCTCACTTCGCTCCGCTGCGTTCGGAATGACAGGCGCTGGGGTTAGGCGCGGGTCACCGTTTGCGGTTGTAGATTTCCACGGACACCGGAAGCAGCGGATAGTCCATGGAAGCAATGTTCTCGTAGCCCCGGTCATCCAGGTCCGGGCCGATGCTTCGCCCGAATAGCCGCCTTGGTCTGGTTCTTACTATGATGAGTTGACCTGGCTTGATTTCGTATGTACGACAAATCTCAAGGCCCCAAAAGACCATTGGGATGCTCACATAGCCCCCTGCGACGCCGACGTACAGGGCGATTGGGAATACCCAAATGACTAGCAGAACGGTTAGGAGAACCAGACCGGCAATTTGCAACCTAGTGGACCGAAATCTTTGAAATGACGGGTAGTAATTGGGGGTTGAGTTTGCGTTGTACACGACAGGGCGGGTTTGAAACCCGCCCCTACCGAGTCATAGCCTCGTTACCCTTCAATACTAGGATGTTGAACCACTAGGGGGACCTCTGAACTATTTTGGTGTAAGCCACATAACGAGATTATCCGAGAGCGTTTTTTCCTGAAAGTGTTGCATTTTGTCGCATTCTGTTGCATTTTCCTCATTATCGTAAAGTTGGATGCCGGATGGTCCAGGGTGACATGCCCGAATTTTGAGCGGCTTCGCTGATCGATTGTGATGAGGTCAGATGGGGATGACGGGGCACCTGTGTATCGCGGAGATTTTTCTGAATGTGTCGCATTTTGTCGCATTCTGTCGTATTTTTCTCGTTATCGTAAAGTTGGGCGTTCGGCAGTCGCTTCTGCGGGTGGCCGCTCGTTCATAGTGTGGTACATGCGTTCTTGTTTGTCAAATCGGGGTAGGGAGGGAGCTGGGTGCGGGGGTTTGGCTGGCCTTAGCCTGTATGAAGGATGTGGAATGGACTCCCGCTTTCGCGGGAGAGACGTTGGAGGGTAGCGGGAGAGACTGAGGCGGTTGGCAGGAGAGATGCAGGCGGGTAGGTTGGAGTCTCGTGTACGTGCTCCGGTTGTGACTTTTTGCGTCTAATCCGATGGTGTAGAATAGGACGCGACGCGAAGGACGGAGTTTACAGGGGTGTACGATTGGCAGAATATGACGTAGTGGTCGTTGGGAGTGGTGTCGGGGGGTACGTAGCCGCCATCAGGGCGGCGCAACTGGGAATGAACACAGCGATAGTCGAGCGGTCGGAGCTCGGCGGGACGTGCCTCAACTGGGGGTGCATCCCGAGCAAGGCGCTCCTCCGCAACGCCGAGGTCGTCAGCCTGCTCAAGCACGCCGACGAGTTCGGGATCGTCTTCGACAACGTGCGGGTCGACTTCGGCAAGGCCATCGACCGCAGTCGGCGAGTCGTCAAGCGCCTCACGGACGGCGTCGCTTTTCTCCTGAAAAAGAACAATGTGACCGTGGTCGAGGGGTACGGTTCCCTCAAGGACGCGAACACGGTCGAGGTCCAGCGGGCCGGTGAGGTGCTCACGGCCAAGAACATCATCATCGCAACCGGCGCGCGATTTCGCCAGCTGCCGAACCTGCCGATAGACGGCAGAGTGGTGATAACGAGCCGTGAAGCCCTGGAACGACGTGACGCGCCAAAGCGGGCCGTCATCGTCGGGGCGGGAGCGACGGGCGCGGAGTTCGCCTACCTTTGGAGCAAGTACGGGACCGAGGTTACGCTCGTCGAGTTGATGCCGCGTCTCGTCCCGACTGAGGACGAAGAGGTCAGCAGCCAGCTTCTGCGCTCGTTCCGGCGTCAAGGCATCGTTTCCATGGTGGGGTCAAGCGTCGACGAGGTGAAGGTGTCGGGCAGCATGGCGACGGTGACCGTCACGAACGAGAAGGGCACCACCGATATCGAATGCGACACGGTGCTGGTGGCGGTCGGAGCTCAGGGCAATGTGGACGGGATTGGCCTGGAAGCGGTCGGCGTCGAGGTGGAGCGCGGGTACATTTCCATCGACGAGATGATGCAAACCACTGTGCCGAATATCTACGCGATTGGCGACGTGACCGGCAAGATGCTGCTGGCGCACGTAGCGTCGGCGCAGGGCGTCACGGCGGTTGAGCACATGGGGGGACTCGATCCTCAGCCGTTGGACTATGACTTCATCCCAAGGGCCACCTATTGCAGGCCACAGATCGGCAGCTTCGGACTCACGGAAGCTCAGGCTACGGAGCGCGGGTATACTGTGAGGGTCGGGAAGTTCCCCTTCATCGCGAGCGGGAAGGCACTGGCGCTCGCGGAGTCGGAGGGTTTCGTCAAGGTGGTGGTGGATGACGAGATCGGGGACATTCTCGGCGGCCACATGATCGGCGCGGAGGTGACCGAGCTTCTTGGTGAGCTAGGGATGGCGCGGCTCTTGGAGAGCACGAGCAAGGAGCTGGGCTGGCTGGTGCATCCGCATCCAACGCTGTCGGAGATGATCAAGGAGGCGGCGCTGGCCGCGGACGGCGAGGCGATACACATCTAGGCGAGGCACTTACGAGCGAATGCTCGCGCCCCAGCCGAATAACGTAGGATAACGGGCCGGAGCGGATTATGGCGCTGGCAACGACACTGGATAAGACGCAGGTGGCCGATTTCTATCGGCAGATGCAGACTATCCGCATATTCGAAGAGTTCAGCCAGGTCAAGTACCAGGAACAGAAGATCAAGGGTTTCCTGCACCTGTACATAGGTCAGGAGGCGGTCGCGGTCGGCGCCATCTCGGCGCTGAGGCCGGACGACGATGTGATTACGAGCTATCGAGACCACGGCCACGCGCTGGCGAAGGGTCTCGATCCCAACGCCGTGATGGCGGAGCTGTACGGCAAGGCGACGGGCGTCAGTGGTGGGAAGGGCGGGTCGATGCACCTGTTCGACACGTCGAAGAGGTTCTGGGGAGGCCATGCCATCGTCGCGGGCCAGCTGCCTCTGGCGGTGGGACTAGCGCTCGCGATCAAGACACGAGACGAGGACCGGATCGTGATGTGCTTTTTCGGGGACGGATCGGTGAACGAGGGCGAGTTCCACGAGTCGCTGAACCTTGCATCGCTGTGGAATCTTCCTGTCGTGTTCTTCCTCGAGAACAATCTGTACGGCATGGGCACGCACATTGAGCGGGCGCGGGCGGGCGGCAAAGAGATCTACGACGACATCGCAGCATACAACATTCCCGGCACGAACGTAGACGGCCAGGACGTCCTTGCGGTACGAGAGGCATCCGTCGAGGCCGTCAAGCGGGTCCGTTTGGGTAACGGGCCCGTTTTCGTAGAGGCGATGACGTACAGGTTCCGGGGCCACTCGGTCGCGGACGCCCAGGCGTACCGTTCGAGGGACGAGATCGGCGCGTGGAGGGAAAACAACGATCCTCTGGGCAATCTGCGGAACCTCGCAATGGCCGAGGGCATCATGGAAGAGTCGGACTTCGTGGAGATCGACAGGGAGGCGCGCGCGGTGGTCGACGAGGCCGTCGAGTTCGCGGAGACCAGTCCGGAACCGCCCGCTGAGGCGCTGTTCGATCATGTGTACGCGGACTAGTATCGGTTCCATATGATTTTGGTAGCTTACTCAAAACACCCTCACCCTAGCCCCCGTATCGAGTACGGGACAGGCTCTCTCCCACGACGGGAGAGGGGATACGCGCATCTCAATTCGACTGACATATTCAAATGGGAACTAGTGTCCCGAATTGCAAGTTCCTTATATTGATGTGATATACGCTAGACCTGATCTTCGTGGTTCGACAAGCTCACCACGAACGTATTGTGATTATCCCGTTCGCCCTGAGCCCGTCGAAGGGCGCTCTTGAATTATGCGGTGAACTTACAATTCGGGACACTAGGATGGATAGAGACGAGAATCAATGGCTGAACTGATCATAAGGGAAGCGATTCGCAAGGGGCTGCAAGAGGCCCTTGAGACGGATGACCGCGTCTTCCTGATGGGGGAAGACATAGGAGCGTACCAGGGGAGCTATGCGGTCACGCGCGGCTTCTTCGAGGAGTTCGGGCCGGAACGCATCCGCGACTGCCCCATAGCGGAATCGGTGATAATCGGCTCCGCGACGGGCGCGGCGATGGCGGGAATGCGTCCCATCGTCGAGATGATGACGATCAATTTCATGCTCCTGGGCATCGACCAGGTGGTGAACCACGCGGCCAAGATGAGCTATATGTCGAACGGTCAGATCAAAGTGCCGCTCGTGATTCGCGCCGTCACGGGAGGGGGAGGCCGTCTTGGGGCGACGCACTCGCAGAACTTCGAGGGCTGGTACGCCTCGGTGCCGGGACTGAAGGTGTGCGTTCCCTCGGACCCGTACGACGCGCTGGGGTTGCTCCGCACGGCCATAGCGGACCCGAATCCGGTTATCTTCGCGGAGCACGGCCTGCTGTACGGCAAGAGGGGGGAAGTGCCGGACGAGCACTACACGGTGCCGATGGGCCAGGCGGCGGTGAGGCGCGAGGGGACGGACATCACGCTTGCGGCCTACGGGCGGATGGTGTACACGTCTCTCGAGGCAGCGGATCGGCTGGCGGAGCGTGGCGTGGAGGCGGAGGTGATCGACCTGCGGACGCTTCAGCCGCTGGACACCGATACGATCGTGCAGTCGGTCGAGAAGACGAACAGGGTCATGATCGTGGAGGAAAATTGGCGGACGGGCGGGTTCTCCGCCGAGATCGCGAGCACCGTCCAAGAGGCGGCGTTCGACTATCTGGACGGGCCGGTAGGTCGGGTCAACGGACGTGACGTGCCGGCGCCATATAATGCGACGCTTGAGGACATGCAGATACCTGACGCGGACCGCATCATCGCGGAAATCGAAAAACTCTACAGTCTCTGAGGAGGCGCGATTTGGCTACGAATCTAAACATGCCCCAGATGGGCTACGACATGCAGGAAGGGACACTCGTGCGGTGGCTCAAGTCGGTCGGCGATGAGGTGTCGCTGGGCGATGCCGTAGCTGAGATCGAGACGGATAAGGCGGTGGTCGAGTTCGAGTCGACCGCTGAGGGAGTCCTGCTCGAACTGCTCGTGGAAGAGGGCACCACGGTGGCGGTCGGCGAGTCGATAGCTACGGTCGGAGCGGAGGGGGAGACGCTTGCAGCGGATGGGGACGGGCCAGAGGAGCCGACCGAGGCCGAACCCGTAGCGGAAGAGCCGTCCGAGTCGGACGAAGGGGAGATGCCCGCCGCCGAGGAGGAAGAGACTGAGTCGCCAGCGATACCGCTTCCGGCGTCGCCGAGCGAGGTCCGAGCGTCACCGGTCGCCCGGAAACTGGCGGAGGAACGCGGGGTCGATCTCAATACCGTCGAGGGCACCGGTCCCGGCGGACGGATACTCCGGTCTGACGTGCTTTCTGCCGAACCCATGGCAGCCGCTGCGGAAGAGCCAGAAGAAGAAACTCAGGCGGAAGCTCCCGATGCTATGGAAGAGCCGCCCATGGCGGAAGAGGAGGCTGTAGCGGAGGAGCCCGAAGCTGTCGAAGAGGCTCCGGTCGAGGCCGTCGAGGAGCCGGCTGAACCGGGAGGTGAAGAGTCTGTTGAGGACGCCGTAGAGCCGCCCATCCCGGAAGCGGAACCCGTCGTCGATGAGGCCCCAGAAGCGGTTGAAGAGGCGGCAGAACCAGAGACCGAGGAAGCGGATGATCTTGTGCCGCTGACCCGTATGAGGCAGCAGATCGCGCGGGTGACCGTTGGCAGCAAGACGACGATTCCTCACTTCTACGTTACGACCGACATCGACATGACGGCGGCGATGTCGCTGCGCAGGGAGATCAATCAGAGTCTAGAGGGTGACGTGCGGGTGAGCGTGAACGACCTGGTCATCAAGGCGAGCGTCCACACGATAAAGAGCTATCCGAAGTTCAACTCCTCGTACACCGACGAAGGCATCCGTATGCACGAGTCGGTCAACATCGGGATGGCGATTGCGGATGACGATGGTCTCATCATGCCCGCGATTCTCGATTGTGGGGGCAAGTCGCTGACGGAGATTTCAGCCGCGAGCAAGGACCTCGTCCGGCGGTCGCAGAGCGGCACGCTGCAGGTGGAGGAGTACACGGGCGGGACGTTCAGCATCAGCAACATGGGCATGTTCGACGTCACGAGCTTCGTGGCCATCATCCAGCCGCCGCAGTCGGCGGTGCTGGCGATTGGCACCGTGCAGAAGCGGCCCGTCGTTCAGGGCGACAGCATCGTCGTGCGGGAGATCATGTCCGCGACGCTGTCGGTCGACCACCGGGTCTCGGACGGCTCCGAGGGCGCGCAATTCATCGTTCAGCTGAAGGAGTACCTCGAACACCCGCTTCGGCTGTTGGTGTAGACAAGAAGCGCGGGCCTATTCTCCTCTTCGAAGGACTCTGCCGGGTCTCGCTCCGGTATGCGCTCCGTTCAGGACGACCGGCTCGCCGTTGACGAGGACGTGGGGCATTCCGTCGGGGTAGCGGTGGGGGTCGACGAACGTGGCGTTGTCCATGACGGTGTCGGGGTCGAACACGACGATGTCCGCGGCGTAGCCCTCTTTGAGCAGCCCTCTGTCATTGAAGCCCATGCGCTCAGCGGGGAAGCCCGCGGCCTTGTAGGTCGCCTCTTCGAGTGAGAGGACGGCGGGCTGCTTACGGACGTAGCGGCCAAGGATCCGGGGATAGCAGCCGTAGAAGCGGGGATGGGGCTTGTCTTCGCCGTAGATTCCCGTAGGTGAGATCGCGCTGCCGTCGGAGCCGAACATCGCGTAAGGCTGGGCCATGAAGTAGCGGATGTTGTCCTCGCGGCGGTTGACCGCTACGCAGCCGATGTTGTTGTCTTCCTCGTCGATGAGCTTCAGGTAGACCTCGGCGGGGTCGTCGTTTCTCTCCTCCGCGATTTGTTCGATGCTCTTGCCGACGATGTCGCGGTTCTCCGCGCTCTGCACGTGGCTGATGATAATGGTGTGCCACTCCCACGGCAGGCCCTTGAACCAACCTTTTCGCAGGTCGGTGACGGCCCGGCGGCGAACGTCGGGAACTCGGAGGCGCTCCAGCATCTTCGCGACACCGCCGTCCTGCAGCCACTCCGGCGCCATCTGGCTCAAATGTGTCCCGCCCGCGATGTATGGGTACATGTCGTAGGTGACGTCCATGCCACGCGCTCTCGCCCGTTCGATTGGCTCGACCATCACCTCCGGCGTGTCGAAGACGCGGCTGTCGATGATCGCCATGTGGGAGTACTGCACGGGTACGCCTGCAGCCGCGCCGATGTCGATAGCCTCTTGCACTGCTCCGATGTGGTTGTCGGCCCACAGTCGAGCATGGCTGGCGTAGAAGGCTCCTTCGTACTGGGCGATGGCGCGCGTGATTTCGATTAGCTCGTCTGTGGGGGCGTAGCTTCCGGGCGGGAGGGTCAGGCCGGTCGTGAAGCTGAAGGCGCCCTGTTCGACGGACTTGGCGGCGAGCCGGCACATCGTTGCAAGCTCGTCCGCGGTGGGTGGACGGTTATCGAGCAGGCAGGCGGCGGCACGAAGGGCAGTGTGACCAACTTGGTTGGCGACATTGACGCTGATGCCGTCCGACTCGAGGAACTGGGCATATCCGTCGAGATCGGTCCACGTCCAATCGACTTGGGAGAGATGGGAGCGGGAAATAGCGGAGGGTCCGAGCGGGCCGACCGGGAAGGGTGAATAGCTGCAATTCCCGACGACCTCGGTCGTAACCCCTTGGTAGGCCTTGCTCTCGGCGTTGCGGTCGTCGATCAGCGTGCGGTCTGAGTGGGAGTGCATGTCGATGAAGCCGGGAGCGACCACGTGGCTCGTGGCGTCTATCGTGCGGCGCGCCTCCGCGCGGCTGAGGTCGCCAATAGCCGCGATCTTGCCGTCGGTGATTCCGATATCGGCATCGTAGCGGGCCTTCCCGCTTCCATCGACGATTTTTCCGCCCGTGATGGTCGTGTCGAACGTCATGGGGTCTCCCTGTGTTCATTCAGACTGGGAAGGTATCTTATACCAGTCCGTGCTCGAATCATCGTTTTCTCGCTGACCGGGTTCTCTGGATTCCGGCCCCGTATCGGGGTACGGGGTGACGTTCCTTCGCCGGAATGACGGTGGTCGGTATCTTTGAAGGCATGGTCGTCGTGACTCGGCACGCCGCGGTCGCCTGGTATGGTATCGTGACGGGATAGTTCGGCGAGATATGTGAGGAGGTTTAGCATTGGCAACGATAAAGATCGTTTCTTGGAACGTGAACGGCATCCGGGCCGCCCACAGGAAGGGGTTTCTCGATTGGTTCGAGGAGGAGCGCCCCGACGTTCTTTGCGTCCAGGAGACGAAGGCGAACGAGGAGCAGTTTCCGGCAGACCTGCGGGGGATCGAGGGCTACCATAAGTTCTACTCCTCGGCGGAGAAGAAGGGCTACAGCGGGGTTGCGCTGTACACGGCGATTGAGCCGGTAGAAGTGGAGCCTGGATTCGGCATCGAGCGGTTTGACAGCGAGGGTCGCACCTTGCAAGTGGACATGGGCGACTTCGTTCTGTTCAACGTGTACTTCCCGAACGGCAAGAGCTCGGACGAGCGGCTCGCGTACAAGATGGAGTTCTACGACGCATTCCTGGACCACATAGAGACGCTCCGTTCCCAAGGCCGGAATATCATCGTGTGCGGCGACGTGAACACGGCGCACAATCCCATTGACCTGGCGCGACCGAAGGAGAACGCGAAGATATCAGGATTCCTGCCCATCGAGCGGGAGTGGATCGACAAGCTCGTGGAGCGTGGCTACGTGGACACCTTCAGAATGTTCAACGAAGAGCCGGGCCAGTACTCGTGGTGGAATCAGCGCGCCAACTCCCGCGCCCGGAACGTCGGGTGGCGGATCGACTATTTCTTCGTGAACGAGGAATTCCGTGAAAACGTCAAGTCGGCGGGTATCCACCAAGAGGTGATGGGATCGGACCACTGTCCCATCAGCCTGGAAGTGGAGATGGGAAGCTGAAGGCCTCCTCATGGAGCACCGGTCGCTCTATCACGGAGACTGCCTCGACTGGATGCAGCGATGGCCCGACGAGAGCGCAGACCTGATCTACCTCGACCCGCCGTTCAACAGCAGCGCCGGTTACGACATTCGTTCCGAGGCCGGAACGGGCGGAACGTCTCGGACAAGGGCCTTCAACGATACGTGGAAGTGGGACGAGCAGGCGGCCGACCGGCTCAGGCGCATGCGGGATGACGCAGGGCATCCGGCTGGCAACGCCGTCGCGGGTCTTTTCCACCAGCTTGGAGAGTCCAGTATGCTGGCGTATCTCACGTACATGACCGAGCGGCTAACGGAGATGGGGCGCCTTCTGAAGCAGACGGGCAGCATCTATCTCCACTGCGATCAGACAGCCAGCCACTACCTCAAGATAGTCATGGACGGGATTTTCGGCGCGAGCAACTTTCGGAACGAAATCGTATGGAGCTACCGGACGGGAGGGGTAAGCAAGCGGTACTGGCCGCGCAAGCATGACGTGCTGCTGTTCTACGTGAAGGCAGACGCCTACAAGCACCGCCCGTTGCGGGAACGAGTGCTGTACGACAAGCCGTTCTTCAACGCGCAATTTGACGAGGAGGGCAGACCCTACGCCGACGTGTACGTCCGCGACGTTTGGGACGACATCAAGCCGATTATCAACGTGTCGAAAGAGCGGCTCGGCTATCCGACGCAAAAACCTGTGGCGTTGCTGGAGCGAATCATCGAGGCGTCGTCCAGTCCCGGCGACATGGTGTTGGACCCGTTTTGCGGCTGCGGCACGACCGTTGTTGCCGCGGAGAAGCTAGGACGTCGTTGGGCGGGCATTGAGATATCCGAGTTCGCGATTGGGCTCATCCAGAAGAGGCGACTGAGCGAAATGGGGATAGCGGTGGCGATTGAGGGGATGCCTGTTGGCACCGGCTAGAAGGCCGGCGGATGAAGAGTTGCCCGACTGCATTACTCGCGATCCTCGAAGGGACCACGACAAGCAGACGGTGCCCTCGCCACGACTTTCGCCTACTCCGGGCGTATAATTTGCCTACTTCACGAGGGTGTGACGAAGGAGGCCCAACCATGGCAAAGCCGCGCATGATGTTCTTTCACGACGGACGCCATCCGCATATCTATATGTACGAGCCGCCTATGCAGAAGGAGGAATACGCCGCCGCCATCGACGAGCTTTCGGGCACGACCATAGACGCCGTCATGTTCTGCCTTGGTGAAGGCCGCACGTTCCTGCACGATACGCAAGTGGGAGAGCTATGGGGGCACAACGTCGACAAGTGGCCTCACCTGATCTGGCGGCGGACGTACCAGAACGCCAAGGGCCTGATCGAGGAGGGCAATGACCCCTTGCGGATCGTGTGCGACCGCGCGCACGAGAAGGGTATGCTGCTGTACCCGACTCTGCTAGTGCAGGTTGGCAGCGACGAGCGTTGGGGTGAACGGGCTACGTGGGTGCGGTGCTCCGACTTTCGTTTTGAGAACAAGCATCTCGAAATCCAGGCCAAGGGGGGAGTCGACTCCAGCTTTCCGGGATTCGACGGTCTGGACTTCATGCACGAGGAGGTCCGCGAGGAACGGTTCGCCATCGTCGAGGAGGTGGTGACCAACTACCCGGTTGACGGCTTCGAGCTGCACATGGGGCAGCTGCCGTACTACTTCCATCCTGACGAGGTGGACGTGGGCCGCCCCGTGCTGACGGAGTGGATTGGCAGGGTCTACGACGTCGTACACCAAAGCGGGCCCAACCGGGAGCTTGCGGTGCGCGTTCCGGCAAATCTCGATGAGTGCATGGCCGTCGGCATGGATGTGCGTGGCTGGATTAACGACGGCATCGTCGACGTAATTATCGGGGACGGGGCGGTCGGCGATACGATGAACCAGATGGCCGATTTTCGTGGGCTGGTGGAGGCCGTGAAGGGGTCGGACTGCCGCGTCCACGTGTCGCTGCAACATCGCGTGGACTCGGATCGCGTGGGCGACGCGACGATTGAGATGGTCCGCGCTGCCGCGGGCAACTACTGGGCGCAGGGGATCGAGGGGATATACATCTCAAGGGGGTGGTTCTATAACTATCCGTATGACGGCACTTTCTACGAGAAGATCAGGGAGATTCCTCAGCCCGACGTCATGGCCCCAAAGGACAAGTACTACAGGGTTCCCACACTCGGCGACGCTCCGAAACCGGAGAGCGGCCCGGGCAGGGTGATGCAACTGCCGGCGATCCTAGAGGTCGGGACACCGGCATCGTTCGATTTCATCATCAATGACGATCTTCCACGATGGGACGCCGTCGGGCGAGTACATGAGGTGCTGCTACGCATCCGCATCACGGACACGACGGAGCTCGACCGTATCGTGTTCAAGCTGAACGGGGAGGCACTGCCGGACAGCGCGTTGAGGATCATCAACCAGATGTTTTGGATGAGCGGCCCCCGCCGGACCGCGCAGGGGTACTGGTTCGTCTACACGCTCGACCGCGACTCGTGGCCGCGACGGGGGGCGAACACTCTGCAGATTACGCTGCTGGAGCGTGACGGGGACGTGACGCCACCGGTTGTCGTTCAGGATGTCGAGTTGGAGACGAAGTATCTGATGGGCAAGCACTTCCGTCGCGGTCACGACGATCCGGCGCTCGGGCCGTTCGAGGGGAGGATGGGTGGGAATTGGTAGTTCGTAATTACGTGAAAGGCAGACCTAGCAACTGTCGTGGATGCTTCGGCGAGGATGACGATGATAGGATTTGTGAACGAGCCACAAGTGGTGGGAGTGATGAGCGATGATACGAACGTTTACTGCTAGCGTGTGCCAGGAAGGGGAGTGGTACGTAGCGCAGGCCCTAGACGCCGACGTAGCAAGTCAGGGAGAGACCTTCGACGAGGCGCTGGAGAATCTGCGTGAGGCACTTGAACTTCACTTTGAGCCGCCCGTTTCTACCGTTGTGCCCCAGATTCGTCGCATCGAAGTAGAGGTTGGCTCCAGTTAGACCTCTGCCGTATCGGGAGATCGCTCGCAAACCCACATCTGAGGCAGGTGCACCCAATGCGGAGAGAAGAAGCTCTCAAGATACTTTCGGAGCACAAGTCCGAACTCCGAGAGAAGTTCGGAGTTAAGTCCATCGCAGTTTTCGGTTCTACTGCTCGTGGAGAATTCACCACAAGGAGTGACATTGACGTGCTCGTGGAGTTTGACCCTCTTGCCGCTCCGTCGCTGCTCGATTTCATCCACCTAAAGCATTTCTTATCCGACGAGTTGAACGGCCAGGTTGATCTCGTTGAGAAGAATTCACTCATCCCGGAACTGCGCGACGCTATTCTCGCCGAGTCGGTGTATGTCTGATCGCATATGGTGGTTTAGGCTCAGGGACATACTCTAGTTTCCTTCACCGGCGTCATTGGCTTGACACTCCTTGTAGTGAACCGTTACAACCCCCGCGCTTGTGAAACACCCCTGCACTGGCTATACTCGGGGCCGCGTTCCGCTGGACAATCGCTGAGTCTCTTTTTACCGATTGGAGGACCAACATGACCGTTTCTCCTGACGCCCCGAAGGTGATTTTCACCGATGACGGTTGGATATTGAGCGCCACCGAGCCGCCGCTTACCGTTGAGAAGCTGAAGGCGGAGGTGGTGGACAGTCACAACTGGCCGGGAGGGGCGCTGTGGTGGAGCATCGGCGATCACGAGGTGTACCACTACGAGACGGAGATCGGCGAAATCATCGGCGAGGCCATCGAGGGGCTGGATGAGGGGACGTACTCGTTCGTCCACTCCGGCACTCCCGGCGTGATCGGGAAGATCGCGAGCAACGTCAGGGCTTTGAAGGATGAGTGCGGCGGTCCGGTAACGGCGTTAGCCAAGCTATGTCGGGAAGCGGGGCTGCAGTTTTTCCCACGAGTCAGGATGAGCAGCCACTACGAGATCGACCCGCGCAACCCGGCATACGGACGGTTCCGCCGGGACCGTCCCGACTTGCTCATCGGGAAGCCGGGCGAAGAGCTTGCCGTGGGCAGCCTAACGTGGGGACTTCGGACGGGAAAGAACTACGCCTTTCCCGAGGTGCGGGAGTACATGGAGCGCATCATATTCGAGACGTTTGAGCGTTTCGACGTGGACGGCGTTGAGTTGGACTATATGCGACATCCCGGCGTTTTTCGTTCCGATGAGGCGTACCAGAACCGGTACCTGATGACAGACCTGATTGAGCGGGTACATGATCGGCTCAAAGAGGTTGGGGCCGAGAGAGGCAGGGATCTGCAATTGGCGGTGCGTGTGCCTCCGACGCTGGCCGATTCGGTCAGGATCGGTCTCGACGTCGAGCGGTGGATCCGTGACGGTCTAGTGGACATTGTGGCGGTTGGGGGCGGGTTCATCCCGTTCGAGACTCCGATCAGGGAGTTTGTCGAGGCCGCTGAAGGCACGGGATGCCTCGTGTACGGGTGCATCGAGGCGACGAGGCACATGGACGATGACGCCGTCCGAGCGCTGACGGCGCGGTGGCTCAGTCACGGCGCAACGGGCATCTACCTGTACAACTTCTATACGATATACCCTGAGTGGAACCAGAGAATAGCGGAGGAAGTTTCCGACCCGAGTCGTCTGGAGCGGCTGGACAAGCGCTATGAGCTGGACACAGCCGGACCGGTGTTCCCTTCACGGGGTCATGGTGGCGCGTTCAGGTATGCCTCACCCTCGACTTTCCTTCCGGTGACGCTGCGTCCCATCTCGGACGGCGGTGGGCCCGAGTTCTCAATGGAGGTGACGGACGACCTCGACGCGGCCATTGCCGACGATGCCCTCGAAGGATGCCGTCTGACGCTGCGGTTCGTAGACCTGCAGCCAGATGTCGATATCGAGGTAACAGTCAATGGGACGACGCTCCCCCGACAATCGGGGGCCGACGCCGTGGACGGCTGGACACGGTTGGGGATAACGGCCCAATTCTGGATGGAATATCCGGGGTACCCCGAAGAGCGGGCGTTCGAGGGCAAGAGCTTGACGTTCGAGGTGGGCTGCCCTCCTCTTCACAGAGGTGAGAACGCGATTGAGGTCAGTCTCGTGTCCTCGAATGGTGATGGAGGGGACGCGGCGACGCTTACGAACGTCGAGTTGGATGTAGCCTACAAGCAGTAGGCGGGCCTAGTTCCTATCTCCACCACTCGTATTCGAGGCCGAGGGACCGGTCTTCGAGTGGCAGGTCTACCCTGCGGCCTCCGTTGGCGGAGGAGACCTTGAGGGCTATCTCCACCTCGAGGGCGACGGCGACCCTGCGGCCGGAGTTCTTCGGCTCGTCGAGCTTTCCTTCGAGACAGTCCATGACGTCGGCGACGGAATAGGTGGTGCCATATGCGCCCGTTTGCGGGCCAGGCCACGGTACGTCGACGCGCTTTGTGCCGCCAATCGTGTCCATATCCTGTGAGAGGCGCCATTCGCGCTGGTCGCCGTGGACCATCTCGCCGGAGGAGCCGCTGATTCGCACCATGGGAGCGCCCTCACGGAAGTGGAGAATCGTTCCGTCCTCGCAAACGACAAGTCCCTGCCCTTTGAACTCGCTGCTGCCCGTTTCGAGGGGCGGCTGATCGGCTGTGCCGACGACCCATGCGGGTGCGCTGTCGAGGAAGTACGACCAGTTCTGGTGCTGCGCTCCGGGCCGGCCCGACGTTTCCATCGAAATTACGTCTCCAATCGCGCCCGATCCGAGGAGTTCCTTTGCCTTGGCAAAGGACGGGTGCGTCGTGGAGATTGCGCCGCAGTTTAGGGGCACGCCTGCGTCTCTGCAGACGCCCACCATCAGGTCGGCCTCCGCGAGGGTATGACACATTGGCTTGTCGGTGACTACGGCCTTGGCCCCGTTCTCGACGGCCAGACGGACGAGCTCGGGGCGGCTCCTGGAATTCGTGGCGATTGCCACGATGTCGAGCTTTTCCTTCTCTAGCATTTCTGCGCCGTCCGTATAGAGGGCGACTTCGCCGTAGCGGTCACCGAATGCCTGAAGGCGATTCGGGTCGCGGTCGCATCCGGCCACGAGATCGATCTCGGACCTGTCGTGGAGGGCCTCGGAATACGAGGTCGGCGTGCCTTTCGGCATGTGCCGTTCGTGGAGATAGAACTGACGGTGTACGTCGAGCTCAGGGGTAGGCTTGTCAATGCTGTCCGCGGTATCGATGCCCAGCCGATAGGGTAGCCGGCCGGCCATGTCATACAACAGCCCCATCCATCCGAGTCCAATGACGCCCGCTCTGTACTTGGCCATTCTTGATTTCCTCTCCGTGTCGTTCGTCGCGGCATGTTGATGAGTAGGGGCGATTCGCGAATCGCCCCTACCTAGCTGGAGTATTCGTACGGCCCGAGGTCCTGGTCGACGAAGCCGCGATGGAAGCTCTTACCCATAAGGTACTTTATGTCCAACTCGACATCGCGGACCGCCGCGTCCATGGTCAATATTGTATCGCGGTGTTCGAGGGTGATTTCCAACTCGTTTTCGCCCAGTTGCGGCCAGTGGTCGCTGTCGAGCTTGAAGATGTACCAGTAGCCGAAGATGCGGTGCCTGGGCGACCGCAGGCGGTACATCTGGTTGAGGGTTCTGCGCATGGCGTCCGGGAGCGGTTTGCCGTTCAGCTTGAAGTCGACTTGGTCGATCTCGGAGACGCTGGAAAGCATGACTCGGAGGGCGACCTCGTGGACACGTCCCATGTCTCCCCATTTCTGAAGGTCGTCGGAGATTGTGAAGGTGAATGTCTCAGGGCTGCCCACTTCCAATGTTCTTGGCAGCTGCACGGAAGGCTCGCCTTCGCGTCCGAGCGAACTGCGACGGGGGCTCTCGGTCGGCATGATGTAGATCTTGTCGCGATAGTCCATCACGTCGGGGTGGGGGAGCTCGCGGAGTATCTCGTATAAGTCGGAAGTGTAGGGCCAGCGTTCGTGCCAGTGTCCCAGGTAGAGCCCGTCAACGCCCTGCCGCCAGTAGTTCGTAGCGGCCGCGCGTATCATTTCGATCGTGCCGGAGGCGAGCCGGTCGGAGTCGACGAGACTGTTAATGGTGGCGTAAACACGAACTCCCGAACCCCTTGCCGCTTCAACCACGGGACGAAAGTCCGCCATCGTGTTCAGCAGGTTGGACCCCGTAGTCTCGGCTGCCACCAGAACGTCGACGATTCCTTGTTCGATCCATGCCGGTACGTCGAGCCCGATTGACAGAGCCTCGTCGATGGAGTTGGGGACCTGAATGACCAGTTCCCGTTCTTTGCCGCCGGCCTTGACGGCGTTGTGCACGCGGCGTATCCACTCCGTCATGATCTCGCGGCCCTCTTCCACCTCGTTGGGGTGGAAGTAGTACGGGTGGTGAACGAGGCTGAGCTCGAGGCCGTCGACGGGGTAGTTGGAGAGCATTTCGTCGATCAGCGTGAAACGCTCATCACGAATCTCTTGATGTTTGAAGTCAGCGCACTCGTAGCCGGGCCATTCGGGGTCGAGGTCGCCGGCCGCGCCGATGTCCCACTGTTTGTTCTCGAAGCGGAACAGCGAGCCTCGGGTGTTGAGCGTCTCTTCACCGTAGCGTTCCCCGCTCGGCATCTGCACGAGGAGGACGGTGTAGATGAGAATTCCCTTGTCGTGTGCGCGCTCGGTAACAACCTGAAGCGGGTCGTGCCCCGCATCGATCAACGCCCTGGCGTTCTGGTGCGTCCGGCGCCATATGGCGTGGTTCCAGCGGTCCAGGTGATGGCCCCACAGCTCACCGGCCTTGGTGTCGTAAAGGACGGTCCGACCGTCGCCGACGCCGAACATCAGCACGTCTATCGGGGTGCCCGCGATCTCGTCGACCGCGTGCTGATACTCCTCCTTCTGCATGGGAGGTTCATACATGTATATGAGGGGATGCCTTCCGTCGTGGTAGAACATGATGCGCGGCGTGGACATATGAGACCTCCCTGCAAAAGAGAACCGGAATTACGAAAATCGGGGCCCCTCTGAGAGGCCCCGATTATCATACCATCGTTTTCCTACAGTCGATTCAGCTTAGTTGGTACACTGCTGGACGCCACCCTGGTTGAAGGCCCAACTCTCGCAGTATTGCGACCTATTGCCGGGATGGTTGAAGTTATCCATGCCTCCGTCGAAGTAGTATGCCCAACCGGTGTGGCCGTTGTGGTCCTGCGCGTGGGTGAACGGCTGGCCCCTCATGTTGTTTCTGTTGAGGAAGATCCCGATGTGAGCGTTTGAGAAGGCCGAGACGTGGACGGCCAGCAGGTTCTCGGCATGGTTGCGGTACATGTCCTTGCCGAGTTCGACGCGGCGCGGGTCGAACGTGGAGTTGGCGAACCCTGCGATCGTGTCGTTATGTAGTTCCCTGAACCAACCTGCGTGGTCGGCGGGGAAGGCGTCGGCAGGCGCCAGCGGCAGGAAGCTTGCATCGGTACCCGGCGCCATGCCCTCTGCACCCTGTGTTCGGTAGTACTTAGCGATCGACCTTCCCGGAGCAAAGTAAATCTCGTGGAATGGAATGAAGTTGGTCCTGAAGCGCATCCACGGGTTTACGGTGTGGCGGGACAGGTTCGTGTTGATGCTGCAGCACTCTTCTTCGGCACGCAAGGGCACGTGAGACCGTTGGTTGACGTCGATGACAATGTCGATACCAACCTCGGCGAGTTGGGCCTTGAGCAGCTCCGCTATGACGGGTCGGCCGTGGGACGGCGAGACGACGAATTTGATGCTTACCCGTTCACCGTTCTCGAGGGTTCGGAATCCATCACTGTCCCGTTTGTCCAGGCCGAGGTCATCGAGCATCATGTTCGACTTCTCGAGATTCTGGTCCATGTACAACTGCCTGAGGCCGGCATCGCCGGGGTAATACGGTGTCCTCGGGTGAGGTACGCGGTTCTGGATGACGCCGAGTCCAAGTTGAGCGGTCTCGTTTATGCCATTGCGGTCAAGGGCGTGGGAGAAGGCGACGCGGAATTCCTTGGTGCGTATCAGCCGTCCGACCTGGTGATCCACGTTATATGTCTGGTTCATTTCGAATCCGAGGTCGGCGCCACCGAGTGCAGGCCAGCCGTAGATGCTGTAGTCTCCCTTCTCCATGTTCTGAATGTACAGAGGGAGCTCGGGCAGGATGTAGTTCGTGGAGCGTCCGTCCGTCTCACCGGCCATCGACCGGAACCGTACGGTAGCCTCGTCACCCGGAAGGATGACCATGACGACCTGGTCGGTGTAGGGCAGCTGGTTGCCGGCGGGGTCGACGAACGGGAAGTAGTGGTTGCGCTCTGCGACCGCGAGTTCGCCCGGTTTGTATTCGACGAAGCAGTAGGGGGCCACGCATCCGGTGGACCCGACATCCTCGAAGGGCTCCAGCTCGAAGCGGGCCAACTGGACGTTCTGAGAGGCGTGCATCACGTCTCTCCAGTCCTTCAGCCCCATTGCGTCGGCGCGCGCCTGAACCTTATCGGGGTCGGTGTATTTCGGATGGATCTTTCTCAGGTTCGGATGGCCAAACCAGCAGAAGCGGTTCCTCATGCAGAGGCTCTGCGTGAGGGTCTGCTCCATCAGGACCCAGTTCGGAGAATCGAATGCGATCTTGAAGTGGAGGTTGTCGACAACGCTGAACTTAGCCTGTTCCCCTGTGACGGGGTCGGTCATCTGCGCGGGGACGAACGGGTTAATTTCCTTGTTGAAGTTGTGGTCTTCAAAGGCGAACCGAACGTCTTCGACGGTCAAAGGAGCGCCGTCGTCCCACCTGAGGCCGCGCCGCAGCGTGTACGTGTACTCTCGACCGTCTTCACTTGCTTCCCAACTCTTGCCGGCGCCGGCGCCGAAGTTAATCTCGTCGGAGTCGCGCTGGACGAACCCGAATGCGATCCACTCACCGGTGTAGGAGCGAATCTCGGTGATGCGGTACGCCCCACCGTACTCGCCGATACCGTCAGGACCGAGCACGACACTGACGTCATTCCGAACGGGCAGGCGCTCGATTAGGGGCGGAAGAGTTCCGTCCTTGACCAACTGAGAGGAAAGCGGGGACTCGAAGAATGCTTCCGGTACGGGGCCGTCGTATGCGGAGTGATAGAGCCAGGGGGACCCTGGAGTATGCGGGCCGGCTGAGTAGGATGAAACACCCTTGGCCGGGCAGTCGCTAACTAGATCGCCCAGGGCATAGCACTGCTCGGGCACGATGTATCCACGAACGGCGGTCTGAACTTCGCCAATAGCCGAGATGGCTTGTCCCGCCTGTTCCGACGCCGATTGCGCTGCCATAGCGGCAGAATCCGCCTTTTCCGACGCCGATTGCGCTGCCATAGCGGCAGAATCCGCTGCCTTGGCAGCGTTAGCTGCCGTGTCCGCTGCCGTGTCCGCCGACATAGCCGCCGTGTCCGCCGACATAGCCGCCGTGCCCGCTGCCATGGCCGCGCTCTCGGCCTGTTTCGCAGCGGCGTCAATGGCCGCGTTAGTGGCTACGAGCGCGCCGTCCACGACTCTCTGCACATCCGCGGCGGAAAGCTGGTCACCAACCGCGTTTGATACGGCCGAGGCAACCAAGTCCTCAACGTCGCCGCGGGTAAGCGATCCAGACAGCCCGGCGCTCACTTGGGACTGCACGATCCGGTTGATCTCCGCAGCGCTGACGCCCTCTGGGACGGACTGCGTGACAGCCGCCTCAATCAGACCGGTGAGCTGCGATTGGTCGATCTCCGGAACAGGCAGTGCGCGGATGGAGTCATCCACGATGCGTTTGACATCAGCCGCAGAAAGCTGGTTGCCGGAGGCGGACTGGACAATGGACTCCACGTCCGCGCGGGTCAGACCCGGCTGAGATTCGGGCATCGCAGCCACGGCCGCCCCTATCGAGTCGGATACCATGGCCTGGATCTGATCGATGGTCGCACCCTGTGGTGCACTATCGAGAGCTTGCTGGATTATCTTCGCCACGTCCGGCGTAGGAGCCGCATCGGACGTATCGTCGGATCCACAGCCGACCGCCGCTAACGCCACGACAACCGTAGATGCGAACATCAACATTGTTAGCCGTCTAATCTTTCCTAACACTTCTTCTCTCCTCTCTAGGTAATGAGCTTATGATCGTGCCGCACTTGTGGAGTGACACGACCTACCAATTGGTCTCAGAGAGACCGAGCGCAACTATAGAGGACGCGGTCGGGCATTGTCAAGATTCGATAGCGCTGCTTCCGACGTCTTTCGAGATAGGCTGCTCTTCCACGTGCCGTCATCTCACTGGGTGAGGTCGGTATGAGCCTGCTAGCGTCCGCAGGCCGCCGACCGCCTTACGGATTTAGGAAGAGTGGTGGAATGCTGTGAATCATGCCGGAAGAAAGCACCGTAAGGTTATGTGGACTCACGCCCCGTCCCGTTGATACAGGTCGTCCACCTGCTGGCGTGTCGGCATGGCCGTCTGGACGCCCCGCTTGGTGACGGCTAGGGCGCCCGCCGCGGCTCCGAAGCGGATGGACTCCTCCATACTCCGGCCTTCGGCTAACGCCACGGCTAGAGCGCCGCTGAACGGAGCCCCAGACACTTGGTGGTCAGCCGTAAGATCAGCGGCGGCACTCGCCCTCAACAGGGCACCAACAGCAAGATGGCCGTGGCACCCCTCTTTGGCGCCTGGCGAGCCAAGAGCCTTAATTCCACTCTCCGAATGCCGCACCCTACTCATCTCCCTCAACTCTGAACAGTTACCTACCGGGTACTCTCAACACGCAGTGTCGAAGGGTTTGGGGGATTAGAAAAAACCGGGGCCTTATCGAGAGGCCCCGATCACCATACCATCGTACCGTACGACCCCGATTCAGTCTACTGGGAACACTGCTGGACGCCACCCTGGTTGAAGGCCCAACTCTCGCAGTATTGCGACCTGTTGCCAGGGTTATTTAGGTTGTCCTTGCCCTGCTCGAAGTAGTAGGTCTCCGTGTGCCAACCGAAGTGGTCGAGCTCGTGGGTCTTGGGCTGGTTGTGGACGTTGTTGCGGTTGATGAAGATGCCCCTGCTACTACCAGAGAAGGCAACGGTTGGTATTACATATAGTTCCTCTGCGTTAATCCGGAAGAGGTCCCTGCCGATCCTAATACGCTGGGGATTGAAGGTGGAGTACTTCCGCCCCTCCTGCCAAAGGTCCTGCAGGCGTTTCAGGTTTCCGGAGGCATCCGCGGGATAGGTGCCCTCAGGCGCCAAGGGCAGCCAGTTCGGGTTCGGACCAGTCGGCCCCATGCCACTCTCACCCTTGGACTCGATGTATCGGCCTATCTCCGAGGCCTGATAGGCGCCTCCACGCAGCGGTACGGTTCGAGTCTCGTCCCCGATCCACGGGTTGGCCTGATATCTGCCAAAGTCCACGCGAATGAACATGTACGCCGTGTTGTTCGCGATGTCGTTGGCTGCGTTACGGTCGAGCTTGTGAGTGGACTCGATGCCGACCGCGGCCCAGCCCTGCTCCGCGAACTCCATGATCGGTACGTCCTCCGGATAGCTGGGGCTGGCCCAGAGGCCGGACCGCAACTGCAGACGCTCTCCGTTGTCGGCCCGGAGTCTGAAGCCTTCGGCGTCCCTCTTGTCTAGGCCGAGTGAGTCCAGCAGCCGGTTGGCCTCGTCTGGGTCGTGATGGATGTTAAGCGACGCGACCTCGGGCCCCGGATAGTAGGGTGTCACGGCATGCGGGGCATAGTTCTGAACGGTGCCAATGCCCAGGTAGACCACCTCGTTGATCGCCTTGCGGTCAATTGCCAGCGACAGGGCCTTTCTGAAATCCCCCGTCCGAATGAGTTGGCCGATATAGGGATCCTCGTTATAGGTCTGGTTCAGGGAGATGGGAGCGTCGTTGCCGCCCGTGGACGGCCAGTGGTAGATGCTGTAGTCGCCCTGGTTCATGTTGGACGTATAGAGTGGTAGCTCTTTGATCAGGTACGGGGTTGTTTGGCCATCTTGCTCGCCGTTCATCGCCCGGAACACCGCCACGTCGCGGCTCTCCATTCTGAAGTTGGACACCTGGTCGATATACGGGAGTTGGTTCCCTTCGGGGTCTACCTCGAAAAAGTAGTGGTTCCGTGTATAGGTGCGCTCCGTGTCGCTTTCGGCAGTGGTGCACCACGGCTGTACGCAGGGCCTCTCCGTGTTGATCTCGGCGTTGTTCTTGAGGTTCCAGAGTTGCACCCAATTCTCTACTTCATTCTCCGCGATCTCGGAGTTCAGCGCGGCGGAACTGGCGTACTTCGGGTGCCACTGCTTGTTGTATTCGTGGTGAGAGAACCAGCAGAGCCGTCCACGGCTACCTCCACAGTGGTCATTACGTACCAGCTTCCCGTCAAATAGCCCGTGTGTCGGCGTATCGTAGCTGAGCTGCCAGGTTTGTTCGTCCACTACATTGAACTCTACTCGGTTCCCGGTGACGGGGTCCTTGTATACCTCAAGGGCGAAGGTGTTTATCTCAGGATTGAAGGCGACGTCTTCCCATCCGAACCGGACGTCCTCGATCTCGAAAGGCTTCCCGTCCGACCACTTGAGGCCTTGCCTGAGCTTCATGGTCCAGACGCGCCCATCCTCGCTGACCTCAAAGGACTTACCCACGTGGGGGTGCCACCTGATTCCCTCCGAGTCCCTCTTCACCCAGTGTCCAAGCGCGAACTCGCCGACGAACAGGAAGTGGGCGGTCAGACGGAAGGTGCCGCCGTACACGCCGATCCCTTCTGGTGTATCGACGACCTTGATGTCCAGTGGGTGAGGAAGCCGCTCGCTGACAGCCGGCAACTCCCCTGCCTTGACCAGTTGGTACGACATAGGTGATTCGAAGAACGTAGACGGCACCGGGCTCTCGCCTTCGTAGATCGGATACTTGTTCGGAGCCATAGCCTGAGGCTGCCACTTGTGGGGGCTCACCGGTGGGCAGTCTGTGACAGGATCACCGAGTATGTAGCACTCGCCGCCTGTCATGGTGCTCGCAGCGGCAGGCGGATCGGGTTCTGCTGTAGGAGCCGCCGTGGCCTCTGGGGCGGCCTGCTCCGCTGATGGGGGTGTATCGGCGTCGGTCTGTATCACATCGTCCGAGTCGTCACCGAAACAACCAACGAGGATGAATGCGAGTAGTAGGCCTGCTATCAACCCGACCATGATCTTAGAATTCAGATTTCTATGCATCACAGGTATTCCTCCCTCCAAAATACTGTTTCTGTGCACAAACCAGTAAGAACACACCTGATTGGCATTGTTCTGTGAGTCGTGTTGACGAAAATCTACAAGAAAGCTCTTTCGTTTGTCAAGGTTCAGCGTGTGGCTCACCGATTCCGCGCTATGAACGGTTCTCCCGAGTTGTTTTTCACGCCCCGTCCCGTTGATACAGGCTGTCCACCTCCGTGCGAGAGGGCATCGCCGTCTGAACGCCACGCTTGGTGACCGCGAGCGCCCCCGCCGCGGCCCCGTAGCGGATGGCCTCTTCCATACTCCTGCCCTCGCCCAGGGCCACGGCCAGAGCGCCGCTGAATGCATCGCCCGCTGAGATGGTATCGACGACATCGACCTCATAGGCGGGTATATGCCCGCTCGAATCCCGCGAGGTCCAGAAGACTCCTTGCTCTGCCATCTTCACAATTGCCGTTCCCACGCCTCGCTCCAACAGCGCTTCGGCGGCCGCCCGAGCGGACGGTACGTCGTCGACTCGGATGCCGGTGTGGTACTCCGCCTCAGTCTGGTTCGGGGTGATGATGTCCAGGTCACGGAGCGCCTCATGAGGGATGTCGGAAGCCGGGGCCGGGTCCAGCATCGTTATGACGCCTCGGGCTCTTGCGGACCGCGTGGCGGCCATAGAGAGAATGAACGGCAACTCCATCTGTAGGAGGAGCACGTCTGCCCTGTCCAATGCCGCGTCGACCGCTGCGAGCTGTTCTTCATTGCATCGTAGGTTCGCGCCGTAGATCGCCAGGACGTGGTTCTGTCGCTCGGCATTCAGGATGATTATTCCGACGCCGGAGGGATGGTCCGGGTCTTCGGCGACCCCTGTCACGTCGATACCGTCGTTCTTGAGCGCGTCGAGAAGTCTCGGACCGAAGATGTCTTTGCCCACGCGCCCGACCATTTTCACGTTCGCTCCGAGGCGCGCGGCAGCCACGGCCTGTGTGGCGCCCTTGCCGCCGGGAGCAGTGTAGAAGCGGTCGCCTCGAAGGGTCTCGCCCGGATGGGGCAGCCTAGTCGCCGTTCCGATCAGTGCCATATTCATGCCGCCCAGCGCGACGATGTTGGGGGCAGTGTTGGGGTTGGTCATCAGTTGCTCAAATGCCTCGATCGCAGTTTTGGACCGGAATGTGGGGGCGCGATTCTATCACGCCGGCAATAGGGAACGTGTTGAATATCCTCTTATGTTAGGGCGTAACGTATGGTGGATGCCCGTTCCCATGCGTGGCTGATAAAATGTTGCGCCAAAGCAAGAGCTGGGTGGGTGTTGCCCAACATATATGGGAGTTGAACATGCTGAGCGAAGACCAGAAGCAGTTCTTTGATGCGTTCGGATACCTCGTGCTGCGGGGCGTATTCACGGCTGAGGAGACCGCCACGATCAAGCGTGAGTCGGACGAGATTTTTCGTGAAGGACTCGGGGTAAAACTGCCCACCGGACGGGCGGCGCTTCAGCCGTTCTTCGAACGACGGCCCTTCATGGCGGGGCTTGCCGCAGACGACCGTATCTACTGCATCGGAGATGACCTGCTGGGGCCGGATTTCTTTCTCATTGGCTCCGAGGGAAACCTCCACGCGGGAGATACGCTCTGGCACGGGGCGGGGCTTTGGGATGAGACGGTCAAGTCCGTCAAGATTGCGTTCTACCCGGAGAGTCTGACCTCGGCGACGGGCAGTTTGCGCGTGGTGCCCGGATCGCATCGACGCAACGCGCCCGACCTCCTCGAGCCGCTCCGACACGGCAGCGACAACCCCCAACTGAAGCCATTCGGTCTGCAGCAGTCGGAGGTACCCAGTGTGGCGCTTGAGCTACGGCCGGGAGACCTCGCGGTCTTCACCGAGCACATCCTGCATGCGGCGTTCGGAGGTCACGACGGTCGTCATCAGCACGCGATCAACTTCATGGAGAACCCGACCACCGATTCGAAGGAGCGGGAAGTCAGAGACTTCTACGACGTGTCGAACTACTCGCTACGTCCCTCGGAGTCCTACGTTAGCAGCGAGAATCCGCGCATTCGGCGAATGGTTGCCAAGAACTTGGAACTGGGCTTCGACATCATGAAGGGTGTGTAGGGGCTGTTTCGAGATAATACCAATTCGTGGTAATGCCACCGTATTCTGTCTGACCGAACTTTCTGGATTCCGGCCCCGTATCGGAGTACGGGGCAGGCTCTTCGCCGGAATGACGGTGCGCGTTTTCTGTTATGCGTGCTGCATTTGGAGGACTATGGCGCAGTCATGACGAATTGGTATAAGCCGGGCTCAGATAGTTCTCAGCGAACCCCAGTCGTCCTGCGCCTGTCGAGGGGTGAGCTCCGAAGAGTGCGGACGTCCTTGGGATTTCGTCGCGGTCCCACCCACAACTTGAGAGTGACGTTAGGTCCCCTGATAGGTGATCGTTATCTCCACGTTGGTGACGGTCGGTTGGTTGCCCACGTCATTCGCTAGAGGCTTCCGGCGAATCTCGACTTCGTTGACACCCTTGCACAAGGGTGAGCTGTCGATGTCGAATTGGAGGCCCACAGTTCCCTCCAGAGTGGGCCACTTCCTTCCTCCGGCAACGAAAGTCTCGCGGCCAGTTGCCCACGCGAGAACATCTCCATTGAGAAGGACATCGATCTGGTCGTCCGGCCCGAAATTTTCGATGGTGACTCCGAGCACGCAGCGGCCCAGGATTCCCTCGGCGCGAGCAGCTTCCACGTCGTCGGCGACATCGATGTTCACGACAGGCCCCCGGCCGGTGGATGTCTCAACGAGAGCGATGGGCATCTGGGCCGCAGGGACGGCGTTCCTGAAGGCGCCCCCGTGTCCGCCGTACTGAATCCTGTCAGCGTGGTCCGCCTCGTACCGCTTAGACATGTTCTTGAGCTTGGCGGGATCTGCGAGTTGAGGGAGAGTCCGGCCTATCCACGACGGAGGCAGGGTGAAGTAGTTATAGAGGTAGATGCCGTCCGCGCCTGCCTCCCAGTAGCGGTAGGCTGCCCCGCGCAGGGCGTTTTCGTCCACGAGCGGACGCAATCCCTCCAGGCAGCCGTATACCGCGCACTCGGTCCCTCGCGCCTCTTCGACGAACTCGGCTATCGGCATCTCGAAGGGTATCCAGCCGACTCCCGCGACGACCGTGTCGACGAGACCGTCGGCCATCCACTTCGACACGTCGAGCCCCATCCTCGCGGAATTGGCAAGCGTCGGGGCTACACGCACCGCCAGCTTGAGGTGACGGCCACGCTCCGTGCCGACCTCGTCCAGTCGTTTACGGACGCGCCTTACGAGATCGGTCATCAGGTAGCGGTTCTGGTAGGCCTCCTCCCGCCGGAAGACGCCGGGATGACGGTTGAAGTCCATCTCGACGCCGTCGACGTCGAACCTCTCGAACAGCTCGGTGATGATCGAGTAGGCGTAGTCGCGGACCTCGGGGTAGGCGTAGTCCTTTCCGGTACGGATATCCCAGTCTATAGTCCCTTCTGGGATGCTTTCGCCGGGACGCCCGATAAGCAGGTGGGGGTTTTCTTGTCTATACCTGCCGTACCCGGGGAGGATAGTCTCCGTATAGGGTGGCGCATAGTAGGCGTAGTGGCTGTTCATCCTGAAGCGGGGCAGAAACTCGATACCGGCTTCTCGACAAAGGGATGAAATCACCGTAAGCGGTCCGCCCGCCGTCTCGGTCAGATGCCTGACGTTCAGGGCTTTCCGCCGCTCGAATTCCGATAGCTCGGAGAGGTCGTACCCATCGCCAACGATCTCGCCGATCTTCGTTTCGTGGTGGTATACCTCGTGGTCTCCCACTGCCCACCATAGGGACGCGGGTATTCCCTCCAGCGGGCGGATCATCTTCTCCCTGATGATTTCCGGCGTGATGGAGGGCTCCTCGCTCATGATCCATGCGTCGTCGGTGAAGATGATGGGCTGGTTGGTGCTTCGATCTGCCATTTGCAGGTTCCTCGCGTGTGTTCAGCTTTGGGCCCTGGCCGGGATACGGAGCCATTGTAGCGTAATCGGGTGCCCTACGCCCTATTGACGAGACTCACGGCGAAGGACTACGTTTGTGACGGCAGTTCGAAAACCCAAAGACCACCAAAATCCCATTCTATGGCCCGCGTATTTTACGTACACTGGAATGAAGGCGAGGCGTTGCAGCGCATCGCTCCTATGATGAGTTCCGAACGCGATGCGCGCGCATTGGAGCGCTCAAGGTTCGCCCCGCCTGAACGGTGACATTTCTGATGCGGTCGTCATCTCTCTCGACAGGCTGCCATCGCACGGGCGGGCCTTCGCCGAGTGGTTCCGGGAGACCAAGAGTCGTAGGTGCACCCCTATTGTGTTTGAAGGCGGCAAGCCGGACAAGGTTGAGGTCGCTCGTGAATGGTTCCCTGAGGCCTACTTCTCCGAGGCGGGACAAGTCGTCGGTATGCTCGAATACCATTTGACTGTCGACCAGGTGTAGTGTTTTGCACGACGACCCACTAATGGAGACGGAACGGCTGATCATCCGCAACTGGCGGGCGGACGACTGGCTACTCGTGCGACCGATGTCTCTCGACCCCGACGTGATGCGGTACATTGGACACTACCAGCCATGGTCGGAGCAGGAGACCCGGCAGTTCGTCTCCAACCGCACGACCGACTATGAGCGACACGGCTGGACGATGTGGCCGCTCGTTTTGAAGGGGACCGGCGCCTTCGTAGGCTACTGCGGTTTTCTGCGGCGAATGTATGGGGAGTACGTGGGAGAGATCGAGATCGGGTATGCCCTGGCGAAGGATGCGTGGGGCAGGGGGCTTGCGGTGGAGGCGGGCGCGAGGGTTCTCCGGTATGGATTTGAGGCTCTGGGTTTCGAACGGGTTATTGCCAGCGCGAGGCCGGAGAACGCCCGGTCCATCCGTGTGATGGAGAAGATGGGGATGCGCTCCATCGGCCTCTCACCAAACCCTAAGGGCAGGCCCGTTCCGCACTACGCAATTGAGAGCCGGAAGCGGTAAATGTATTAATCTCCCTATGCTTTCTACACAGTTCGTTATAGTCCCATCGCCATAGGCAGTCGCATATTTCCCCCAGAGCCAACTTGGGAGTGCCTCCCAGCGTCCCCTGCCCCTCTGGACTCCGGCCCCGTATCGGAGTACGGGGTGACGTTCCTTCGCCGGAGTGACGATTGACGGTGCGCCTACCAACTCTAAGTGCGATTGCCCTGTTCCAAAGCCCTGTAACTCTCGAAAGTTTGTTCAGACTGCGATAGAATGGTGCGCGGCCCGGGCGGTAGGCAAACAAGTCTCGCTCGTGGGCAAACTTCCCTAACGAAAGCAGGACTATGCTAAACGGAAAATTCAAGGGAGTCGTCGTTCCAACCGTTACACCGCTAACGCCCGACGAGAGAGTTGACACCGTCTCGCTTCGGCGGCTGGTCAACTACCTCATCGACGAGGGCGCCCACGGCATATGGGCGGCCGGGACGACAGGCGAGTTCGCCGCGCTGAGGGACGATCAGCGTCTCCTCGCCATCGAGAAGACGGCGGAGGAGGTCAACGGCCGTGTGCCGGTGATAGGTAACGTTTCCGCGGCGGGCACACAGGCGGCCATCGATATGGCGAGGGCTCTAGCCGAGAGCGGTCTCGACGGAATTGCGGCCACGCCCCCGTACTACTACCTGTATGACCAGGGCGAGATAGCCGACCACTTTCGGGCCATCAGCGACGCCGTGTCCCAGCCGCTGTGGGTTTACAACATCCCGATCACGGTCAAGCTCACCGTGGAGCCGGCCACGATAGCGAATCTTGCGGTGGAGGGCACCGTGGTAGGCGTCAAGGACTCATCCGGCCAGGGAGAGGCTTTCGCCGAGCTCGTGTCGCGCTGCAACAGGAACGGGGCGGAGATGTACCGATTCCTCGGTTCCGTCTACCGCACGGCCATGACGAAATGCCTGGGAGCGCATGGTGTGATCCCGGGTGGGGGGAACGTCGCAGCCGCCGCTCTCTCGCGGGCGTGGGAAGCCGGTGACGCGGGAGACACGGAGAAGGCGAACGAGCATCTCAACGCCGCCATTTCGGCTCAACGAGTGATGGGACTCGCAAAGGCGGGCGGACGAAACGCCTCGACGTCGTCGGGCCTCAAGTCGAGTTTGAAGATTCTGGGGATCATCGACCACGACACGGTATCCGCGCCGATGCGCTCCCTTACCGAAGAAGAGAAGGCGCAGATACCCGCCATTCTTCGCGAGGCAGGGCTATTGCAGTAGATGTCGTCACCTCGCCTGTTAAGTCATTGCAGTTCACCGTCCGAGAAGTGGTATAATCAGTTCGGCGTGCCGACCGGCCCGCCCGATTTGTTTTGGAGAAGATGGAGAGAATAGAGAATTGGCACACGTAACGCTCCGTGATGGAGAAGACGGCGAACAGCTTCTGAAGCGATTTCAGACCCAGATGCAGCGGTCGGGAATTTTGCGTGAGTTGCGTAACAGGCGGTTCTTCCGTTCGAGAGGAGAACAGAAGCGCCTCGACAAGTCCCGGAGCCTCCGACGCATCCGCCGTCGCCGAAACCGCTAACCCATCACCCCACACGGCATTTGAGCCCTTCGTCCGTTCCACTGCTCGACTCACGACACGGGCGCACAAGTCTTGGGTGCCCCGCGAGTTTCGCGCTCTAGCCCTGGTTCTGAGTCACTCTCCGGCCTAACCGGACGTGTGCTTGGACGTTATTGCTGATACCATGCCGCATGCTCCGGCATCGGTCTTCGCCTAGCGTTGGGTATGCGTGGCGATTCCGGTCGGAAGCGTCGGCGGTCGGTATATCCTCTCCCTTAGGGAAGGTTATCGGCAACTTGGCAAAATCGCTCCGCGAACCGCTTCCTGACGAATTCGCGTCATCTGAAAGAGCGGAGAAGAGGGAACGGTTCCGGGAAAAGGGGGACTCCCGGTGCTCAGTCGCCGGTTCTTGCTGTTTGCCGTCTGGGGCGCAGTCGGCGTCTTCGGCGTGGCCTGTTGGGACAGCAAGCCGCCCGATGTCCAGGACGTAGAGAGCTCTACGACCCTAGCTCCGACCGTCCCGGCCACTCAGCCAACCCTTGACGTGCCGACCCCGACTCCGCGTCCTTCCCCTCCCGATCAACCGCCCACGGCAACGCCCATCGTGATTTACTTGCCTCCTTCGATCCAGACGGTAATTGTGCTCGCCACTCCGACACCACATCCAACACGCATTCCTGCCCCGGAACCGACAGCATCGTCCACACCGACACCCACGCCGGTCCCTTCCGCGACGCCGACGCCCACTCCGACGCCTGCGGCCCAGCCTACACCGGTCAGTCCGCTCCCCACTCCGACCCCTGCCCCGGTGGTCACTCCAGAACCCTCCCCGGTTGTGTCGCCTGACCCGACAGTCACACCGGCGCCGGCAAGTCCCACGCCGGAGCCTGACCCGCCGACGCCGACACCAACTAGAACGCCGACTCCCACCGCCACACCCGTTAGCTCCTCGCTGGGGACGCCGACTCCCGTGTCGACGCCCGCGACCTCAACCCCAACGCCAACCCTAACTCCGACTCCCAGCCCCACGCCGACCCCGCAACGGATTGCCACACCGATTCCCACCAGCACGCCCACCAGAACCCCGTCGCCCGCGCCAACGGCCACGCCGTCACCGACCGCGACTCCCACTCTCACTCCCACTCCGACGGTGACGGTCACACCTCCTACTCCCGACGACCAGATGCCTCAGAGCCTGACGGCCACGGAAGTTTTTTCCTTTGTCCGGCCCTCCGTTGTGCATATCGCAATCTCGGAGCCACTGCAGATCGGGCCGGGAGTCGATCCGCCGGGAGCCAATTTGGTCGGCACCGGCATCGTGTTGGACAGCAATGGGCACGTTTTGACGAGCTACCATCTGGTAGAGAACGTCGAGACCATAATCGTCACCCTGTATGGTGGTCAGAGTTTCTTTGCCGAGTTGATTGGCGGCGATGTGCAGACCGACACGGCGGTGGTCAGGATTTCTTCGGAAGGTGTTGATCTTCAACCTGCGCTCCTGGGTGATTCGTCCGAACTGGTCGTCGGCCAACCCGTGCTTGCAATCGGATACGCCTTCGCGCTCCCCGGAGACCCCATCATCACGAACGGGATTGTAAGCGCGACGGGAGTATCTACACCCGCTAGTCCTCAGTTGACGATTGTCGATATGGTGCTTCACACGGCCCCGATCAATGAGGGCAACAGCGGCGGACCTTTGTTGAACGATCAGGGCGAGGTGATCGGAATCAACACCGCAGTCATCGTGGAGACACGCGGAATCGGCTTTGCCGTCAACATCAACGACGCTAGGTTCGTCGCCAAGCAACTGGTCGAATTCGGCGAGGTCCGTCGTGGCTCCTTAGGGATTACGCCGCTCAACGTTTCGGCGGAGCTGGTTATCCAACTGGGGATTGCTCTACCCTATGACGTGCGGGCCGGGGTATACCTTGCCGACGTTCACGAAGGATCACCTGCATTCGAGGCCGGGATGCAGAGAGGCGATATCATCGTGGCCGTCGATGAACAGACGATTACCAACTCCGGCGAGCTATCCAGGTTCTTATTCATGCATGGTCCAGGGACTCCGGTGCAGATTACCTTCTACCGCGGGTCGGAACTCAGTAATGTCGAACTCACGCTAGGAGAATAGCAGCGGCGAGCAGGTCAAGTGAGGAGGAATAGATGAGCGGAGACACCATTCAAGGGGCGGTGCACTGGTCGGGAGAGCATTGGATCAACTACTTGCGACGGCCCGGAGAGACGCAGGACAGCGGGAGCTTCAGCCTCTACCACACCCGGTTCAGCGCCGCCGGAGAAGGAACTGTGGCGTTCGTCACCATACCGGACGCCGGCGTCGACGCGGTATACGCCGACAACGCCGGATTGGCGGAGTGGACAATCGACAACATGATCCGCGGACGAGGAAATCAGTTCGACCGCGATTTGCCGGTTGTCGAGGCGTGTCTATCAAGGGCAGGGGACGTTCGGACACAGCCATCGTGGATCGTCGAAGCCGGTGGGCACAGGATTGTTTCTACCTGGACGGTCACCGATCCGGCCGTTGTCCACTGGGGGCCGACACCCTCCGGGACACCGAACATGCATATATTCTCGCTGCTGTACTTCACCTACGAGACCGAATTGGCCGTGGATGGCAAGGTGGTCGAAGGTGCTCCGTACACCCGCGACATCTGGCGCGCTTCCATCGGTGGCGACAGGAACTCATGCGTCTTCGCGCTCGCGGAGACGACGCTCAACTTGCAAGGGCGGTAGCTCGACGCTAACGCTGTGGGCAGCCGCTTGCCCCGCACATGGCAAATTGGATCGTCACCGCGTTGGACGACGCCAGTCGGTTCCCTCGGTCAGGTGGAGAAACTCGGCGTGTAGACGTGGGTTCGACGCGATGATGCCGTCACTGTAAAGGCTGGCCCGGTTGCCGTTGCGGTCGGTGACGACGCCGCCCGCCTCTTCGACCAGCAGAATCCCCGCTACCATGTCCCATGGCGAGAGACGGTGTTGGAAGTACAGGTCGGTCCGGCCCGCCGCGGCGTAGGAGATGCCGAGGGCCGACGATCCGATGGTACGCACCGTCCCCATATTCGGCCAGACCGCTTGGGCGAGCATATCCAATTCGTACCTAGCGCCGACATCGCTATAGGGGAGATCGAAGCCGATGATGCAGTCCTTCAGCGCGGCTTTCTTCGAGATGTGGATGCGCTTGCCGTTCAGGTATGCGCCCGCGCCGCGTTCGGCCTCGAACAGGTCGTCGCGTTCCGGGTCGTAGTTCACCCCGACGAGGACTTCCCCGTCCAGGGCCAACCCAACGACCGTGGAGTAGATCGGAATTCCCACGGAGTAGTTTCGAGTCCCATCCACGGGATCGACGATCCACGCGTACCCTTCGTCGCCCCGAACGTCCGACGCGCTCTCCTCTCCGACAAGCGTATGGTCGGGGAACTCTTCTCGAATCAGCCCAAATATGAGCGCCTCCGCCTCGGTGTCCACATCCGTGACGACGTCGCCCGGACGCTTGAACCTGATGTCCTTTTCCTGATCGAATCGCTCTCTCGCGAGCTTACCGGCGAGTTTCGCCGCCTCCCGCGCTACCTCGAGGGCCGTCTTGCCGCTGGTTCCTAAGGGGATTTTCAACGGGTCGTACTCCGTAGTAAGGCACTGTATCCCTGTGGATTCCTCATCACTGTTTCACTTTAGGCTTGCCCCGTAGTTCCTTAAAAGCTGAAGACCTTCTCTGCGGTCTTGTGGAGGATCCACTCCTTGTCGGACTCGTTCAGGAAAGGCAGGTGCGTGCGGACGAGATCTACTGCGTTCGAGTAGCCGCACTTGACCATCACGCCGGGGAAGTCCGTGCCCCACATGAGCCGTTCGGGGCCGTAGGCGTCGTAGATGCGGTGCGCGAGATCGAATGTGTCGCGGAAGGGGTAGGCCTCGCTCGACTTGCCTTGCAGGTTGGATAGCTTTACGTACACGTTGGGGAATCTCGCGAGACGCAATGTGGCCTTAATCAGCGGTTCCTGCTGTTCCGGGTCGAGAGGAAGTCCGCCCAGATGGTCGAGCAGGATGTTGACGCCGGGGAACATGGCGGCCATCGGCTCGACACATGAGTGGTCCCTTGCCGATCCCAGTATGCCGAATGCGACTCCAAGCTGCTGGGCGCGCTCCCACAGGGGCCAACGGTCCACGCAGTGGAAGTCGTCGAGGTCATCTTCCCAGCCAAGTTCGAGTCGAAGGCCAGAGAATCGGCGCTCGCGGACCAGCTCTTCCAGCCCGTCGGGGCCGTCGGGAGAGGCAGGATCGACGAGTCCCAGCGCCGTGAAGCGTTCGGGGAACCTCTCGATGCAGTGCGCTAGGTACCGGTTGTCCCATGAGTAGGTCCGGGGCTGCACGATGACCGCCTTGTCCACGCCTGCCTCGTCCATCAAGGGAAGGAGGTATTCCACGGACGCGGGCCGGGCGGGCTTGCTTCCGACGACATACGGGAAGAGGCTCTCGTCGTCGGCGTAGACGTGCAGGTGAGTGTCGATGATCATTGGGCGTTCCTTGCGCAGTCCTGAATTTCTTGTGGCCGGTTGGTAGTGAGTGTGGGTCGCACCAACGGTTGGGCATTGTACCTCATTAGGAGACGTTCTCGACCCGTACCGAATTCAGGACGTCGAGAACCTCTTCGCGAGTGGGCTGAGCCTCTATGCTCGGGCCACCGACCTTGAGGCCGGCGCACGCGACACCCCAACGCGCTCCCTCGACGGCGTCCATTCCATTGGCTATGCAGTGCAGCAGGCCCCCTACGAACGTGTCCCCCGCTCCGCTGGTGTGGAGCAGGCCCTTTGGGGCCACGCCCGGTATCCGAACGGTCTCAAGGGTCGTTCCCACCCATGCGCCATCCGCGCCGCACTTCAGGGCGACCGTACCAACGCCCTTTTCGAGGAACCAGTCGATGACCTCTCGCTCGGTGTGCCGGTCGATTAAGGCGGCAGGCTCATGCGGGAAGCTCGGCGTGATGATGTCGATGTAGGGGAGTAATTCGTCCATGGCATTCCTGGCCTCGGCTGTGGACTCCCACAGGTTGACGCGAAGATTGGTGTCGTAGGAGACGAGCACCCCCGATTCGTGGGCGATCTTCACCGCCGTCATCACAGTCTCGCGGCAGGACTGCGAGATTCCCTGAGATATGCCACTTATGTGCAGGATCTTTGAATTGGAGATATACGCGGGGTCGATGTCGTCAGCCGTCATGGTGCTCGCTGCCGCCCCCTTGCGGTAGACGACCTTCGATCCCTCGCCGACCGGCTCGGACGACGAGAACTCCACCGCGTTGTAGGCCCGGACCTGTCGGACGTGGGTCGTGTCGATCCCCCGCTTTCGCCACTCCTCCAGCAGGTAGTCGCCAAACGGGTCGTCGCTTACGCGCGTCACGTACCCGCAGGACGTGCCGAGACGATTCGCCATTGCCAGTACATTAAAGGTATCGCCGGAGTAGATCAGCTCCCAGTCGGCCTCGGCGTGGAGTGTTTCGTAGGTGAAGAGCTCGATGAAGCACTCGCCTATGGAGACGATGTCGACCATGACGCAATCCTATCAGAGGGCGAAACGCGGTGTACGAGTGGATCGAACTTCCCGCTACCGGTGGACTTGCATAACCTATAGGACAGGGTGGCACAATAGTATTGAGACAAGACCATCCAGCCCAGCCCTCCTCTGGATACCGGCCTTCGCCGGTATGACGGTTATGCTAAGGTCTCCTGCCGGGAGTGTTCAGTTCCGGCCATGCTGGGGTACACTCAGGCCGACAATACGAACCATACGGAGACCGTCATGCCATTCGGGACGGGCGACTTGACTTCGAGCACGGAGAGCGTCGTCGTGCTTTTCAAGGGTGGGAGACTTCAGACGTGGCACACCCTCACAGATGCACAGCGCGACGACTACAGCGCGCATCACGTCGAACTCATGCTCGGTGTAGCGCACGAGCACGGCATGATGACCTTGGAGGGATTCAAGCTCATGGAGCCGAAGCAGCCATGGGAGCGCTTCTGGGTGCTTGAGTTTCCGACCTTGAAAGGGGCAGAGGCATGGATAGAGGCCGAGATGGCCCCGCCGTATGGCACGTACGGACATTACGAGTACCACTTAGCCCGCCGGTTCGCTGAGGACTACTTCAACGACTGGGTGACCACTCCGCGCTCAGAGACCGAAGCGCTCGGTCCGGTTGACCCGTCCAACCTTCCACCCCTGGATGTCGATCGGGAGAGCTGTGTCGTCCTGGAGTTCGCTCGAATGCTCCCGGAGGCGGTCCTTGTGTCGGATAGGCAGCGCGGCGACACGGAGCACCGTGAATTGATGAAGTCTGTCGCCCGGGACCATGGACTGATTCGCCTTGAGTCGTTCCAGTTGATGGCTCCGCAGCCCGACTGGCACCGCGCGCACGTAGTAGAGCTACCGACCATCTCCGCTGCGGATGCCTGGATGGACGCGGAGATGGCGCCGCCCCAGTCTGCCTACTCGAACAAGACAATGCACTTGGCCCGGCGCTGGTCGCCCCGGTTCTTTGCAGGGTGGCTGCCGGGGGCGGTGGAGTGACGAGTCCTCAGCTAACAGATCAACATTGACGTTTGACCGCTTCGTGGGCAATCGCGAAGCCTCCGACATCGTCCCAGGCTGCAGGAAATGAGTCGGTCTCGGTTACGGCGATGTTCACAGTCAATCGATTGGCATCCAATAGCCGTGAGATAAACGAGCCCGCATCGTTGGCGACAACGCTGGTCTTGTAGAAGCCTGATTTGGCGAAGTGCCAATATTCCCAGGGATGTTCAGCCGGTTCATCGTCGTCGAACTTGATCATCACCGGATGGACTACGTCTCTGAAGTCCGAATGAATGTCGGTGTGAATGGCCGCACGGAAGCCTTTGTCGTTACAGGTGATTGTAAGCAAGACCTCTTGGCCCGCGTAGTGAGTTAGCAGGCTTGTCCCCACTCCCTGAACGTCGATATGCCATTCGCCCAGTTCATCCTCGCCTCCTCCACATGCAAGGAGCAGAAGCAACGGGAACAAGAGCCAGTGTTTCAAATCGAGTTCCTCATCAATTCATGAGTCAAGTGTGGTTGGTGTGCCTGACATTGATCCGCATAAGGTCTAACCGTCTCACATGTCGACTTTCTTCCTGCCGGAAAGGTACTCCTCCGGCTCCTTCTGAAATGCGCGATTGCATCCCGGCCCACAGAAGTAATACGTGATGTCGTCGTGTACATGGGTTCCACCCGGCGGCTCTTCCATGTTGACTTTCATAGCGCATACAGGGTCGGTTGCCTTGGGAGAAGGCTTGCTGAATAGTGGGATTCTCATGGTGCCTCCATGGTTGTGGACAGGTCAATTAGCTTTGAACGCTTGAGCCGAAGCGAATTCGCGATAACGCTGACGGAGCTAATCGCCATTGCTCCCGCCGCCAGTATCGGGTTGAGGAAGCCGAACTCGCCGAGAGCGGGGGTAAGCGCTTGCGGCACGCCGTTGGTCGAGAATACGGGGTACAGGACTCCGGCGGCGACGGGGATGAGCGCGACGTTGTAGGCGAAGGCCCAGAACAGGTTTTGCCTGACCGTTCTCATGGTTCTCCTGCTGACGGAGATCGCCCGTGCAACACCCATGAGGTCTCCTCGAATGAGGGTGATGTCCGCCGCCTCCATTGCGATATCGGTCCCTGTGGCAACGGCGATTCCCACGTCCGCCTGCGCGAGGGCGGGGGCGTCGTTGATGCCGTCCCCGACCATCGCCACGACCTTCTCGTCCTCTTGCAGATCCGCGACGTGGTCGGCCTTGTCAGCGGGCAGGACGTTGGCGATTACCTTGTCGATGCCTAGAGACCGGCCGACCGCCTCTGCCGTCTGTTGACTGTCTCCGGTGAGCATGACCACTTCGATGCCTTGACGCTTCACTGCGTCGATGGCCTCCTTCACGCCCTCCTTAACGGTATCCGAGACCGCGATCACGCCAACTGCCTCGCCGTCGACGGCTACATAGGACACCGTCTTGCCGGAACGTGCCATCTCATCGCCTGCCTCATCGAGTCCGTTCATGGCGAAATCGCGTTCCTCGGTGAGCCTGAGGTTGCCTACCGCGACGTCGCGACCGTCGATGCGTCCCTCAATGCCCATCCCCGGAAGGGCCATAGCGTTCCGCACGGGGGAATCAATGGACAGGCCGCGTTCCTGTGCCGCCGACACGATGGCCCTGCCAACTGGGTGCTCTGACGAGCGTTCAAGCGTGCCCGCGAGAGTCATGACTTCATTCTCTGAACGACCTCTCGCGACGATGCCGGTCACTTCAGGGACTCCCGTGGTCAAGGTGCCCGTCTTGTCGAAGACGACGACCTGAGTCTTCTGCGCCCGTTCGAGTGTCTCGGCGCTGCGGATGAGGACACCCAACTCCGCCGCCTTCCCTGTGCCCACCATGATCGCCGTCGGAGTGGCGAGTCCCATCGCGCACGGGCAGGCGATAATCAGGACTGCGACAGCCGCGATCATCGCGTAGACATACGACGGGGATGGCCCTATGGCAAGCCAGACAACAAAGACCGCCGCCGCAACCGCGATCACCGCAGGAACGAAGTAGCTCGACACTGCGTCGGCCAGTCTCTGTATTGGGGCCTTCGACCCCTGTGCTTCCTCAACCAGACGGATGATTCGCGCCAACACGGTGTCCTTGCCCACTCCTGTTGCCTGAATCATGAGGCTGCCCGTGGTGTTGACCGTCGCGCCGTACACTTCGTCGTTCACAGTCTTTTCGACGGGCATACTCTCGCCCGTCAGCACCGACTCGTCGATCCAGGAAAGGCCCTGGATGACCCTGCCGTCGACGGGTATGCGCTCTCCCGGAAGGATTTTGACCTGTTCCCCGACTTCGACATCCTCGATGGGAACCTCCACCTCCATGCCATTTCGGATAACCGTAGCCGTTTCGGGCCGAAGGCTCATGAGTCCTTTGATGGCTTCCGACGCTTTGCCCTTGGCGCGTGCTTCCAGGTACCTACCGAGGAGCACGAGCCCGATGATCGCTGCCGAGGTCTCGAAGAAAGTCGCTGCTTCGTAGTGTGCGAATAGCCACGAATCATGAAGGACCGTCACGGCGGCGCTGTACCCGAACGCCACGGACGTGCCGACGGCGATGAGGGTGTTCATGTTGCTGGTGCGATGCTTGAGGGCACTCCAAGCGCCGGCATAGAACCGCTTTCCGGCCCAGAACTGCACGGGCGTCGCGAGGACGAGCAGCAGGATGTCGAGGCGGAACGGGAGGAGATCACCCGCCGCCGGAATTGCCATAAGCGCCATGATAAGCGCGGCGACCGCGACGCTGAACGCCGCCTTTGTGCGAAGGTCAGATACTTGACGAGGATTTCCCGAAATCTCTTCGTCGCCGCCGACGCCCAGCACGGAGTATCCTGCGTCCTCGACTGCCTCGCGGAGGTCTTCAAGATCGGCCACACCCGCCGCGTACTGAACGGTTGCACGCTCGGTCGCCAAGTTCACGGCTGACGACTCGACGCCCTCGACCTCACGCAGCGCCTTCTCAACGTGGCTGACACAGGCGGCACACGTCATTCCTCCGATGTTCAGCGAGACGTTCTTGGTGGCGTCGGTCGCGTTAGGTCGACTCTCCGCTCGAATCGCCATTTGTTCACTACCTCTTGTCCGCCAGAGAATAGAGTTCCAACAGCTCGCCGAGCACGTCCTCTTCACGTCCAGCCTTTACGCCCTCGATGACACAGCCATGAAGGTGGCCTTCCAGTAACACAGACTCCAGTTTCTGAATGGCCCGCCGCACCGCGAAGGTCTGCTTGAGCACGTCGACGCAGTAGGTGTCCTGCTCGATCATCCGGCGGACGCCGCCGAGGTGTCCCTCGATGTACTTCAGGCGCTTTAGCGCGTTTCGCTTGGCGTCAGGCAGTTTTGACGAAGGCTGATTTTGGTCGTCGCTGTGCTCGTGATGCGGTCCGGCTACGTCCGTTGCCATGATGTGTCCTCACTCCCAAAACCCCCTAGCGGGGGGTATGGGTTAATCGTACATCTTCAGAGATACCAGGTCAACGAACGTGGGGCATCGCTACTATGATTCGGGGTCGATCCGCACTTCCCCCATGATCGAGTCCGCGGAGTAAATGCGGTATTGCGTCTGCTTGCCCGGCGAGACGTGGACGACCTCCCAGGCGACTCGTTCGTCCGGCGTGATCTCCATGATTTTGAATGGGCGTGGGTCGGGGAGGAAGCTGCTTCCGAAGAGGACGAGAGTGTTGCCGTTCGGCAGGCGCTCGACGCTGGAACAGCAGACGGCGAAGAGTGGAGGGTTGTGTCTGAACTGCCAGACGGCGCGCGCGGTCTTGTTCCTGTGGTCGAGCTCTAATTCAAGTGGTCGAGAGTATTGGCCGCCCTCTTCGTTTGGTCGGTCGTTGCCGTTGTCGAAGAGGAGGATGTTTCCGTTGGGCAGTTGAGCAGCCGTGTGTTGCTCGTAGAAACGGTCTTCCGGGTTGGGGAAGGCGAAATCGCTGCCCGGCCCTCCAAGACGCCACTGTACTTTCTTGAAGTCCGACGATATCGAAACGACTTGATCGAGGTGTCGCAGGCTGAGGATGTAGCTTCCGTCGGGAGCCATTACAACGGAGTTGGCGTGACTCCAGTCCTGCACGGAGCGGTCGCGGTCGCATCCACCCCACAGAGGGAACCCGGGGAGCCGTCGGTCGGAGTCGGGTTCGGTCCTGTCCGATGGCGAAATGTGATCGAAGATGTTCCAGACGATCTCGTTCTCGCCGGTCGATTGGTCCCAGATGCCGATGGTGTCGCCCTCTTGCGGGTGCAGCGGATCGCCGTATCCTTCCCAGAGGATATCGCGGGAGAGGTACATGATCCGCCCGTCCGGAAGCACTTGCACCTCGTGGTGGATAGGGCTGAATGGCGAGCATTCTCCAAGAAGCTCGTCGACCTGCCGCCCCATCGGGTCTATCTCAACCAGCCCGCTGCTGGTCGTGCCGCCCTGGTAACCTGCGACGTACACGATGTTGCCATTGGGCTTGCGCACCATTCCGTCCGGCTGCTGTCCCTCTCCCTCGGAAGCCTTGTAGTACCAAACGATGTGGCCCTCGGCGTCGAACGCCGCAAGACCGAAGAAGCCCGCCTGCCGGTAGTCCAAGAAGGTGAGCGGACGGGTCGGCTGCCCACCAAGGACGGTAAAGCGACCGGCGGCGAGCACATCAGGCAGGGGCCCCGACGTGAACGATCCTGTCGGCCCTTCGGTGATGCCATCGGCGAGATCGGTCCCGAATACCTGGTAGCGGTACGCCGAGTTGGCCCGAAGGCGTGTCGCATGAATGGTGTACTGCGTACCGTTCGAGGGGACCGGTCTGGAGCGGAACCGTCCGTGCTCGTCGTTCTCGTATTCAACATACACATATCCCGGCGCGTCGACCGTGCCCGTGATCCACGCAATCAGCGAGTTGTCAGGCTCGAAGTGGGCCGTTGCCGACAGAACAGTGGGTGCAGGAGGCGCTTGTGGCGTGGGCGTGTTATCAGGCGAATCTTCCGAACACGCCGAGATGAAAACTGGAAGAACCAGAGCGACGGTCGTCGTCCATATGCGTTCGATAAGCCGACTCGCTCCCGTCTACTCTGTCACGCGAGTCTCGCCCATCACCGAGTCGATAGCGTAGGCACGGAAGCTGCCCTGCATCCGCGGGCCGCTGATGTTCGCCTTGAACACCTCCGTGCCGTCGGGCGCGACCTCCACAACCACGCGCGGGTCGGTGACGAAATTCAGGAGTGTGTTCCCATTTTCAAGGCGGTATGCGCTGCTCCGGTTTACGGCATAAAGGTCGGGGACGTGCCGGTACTCCCAGACTTTGCGCGCGACCAGGTCGTAGTCGTTGAGGGCCAGTTCCAGGGCACGGGAGTAGTTTCCGCCCTCTTCCTCGGGCCGATTGCGTCCGTTATCGAACATGAGGATGTTGCCATTGGAGAGCTGCTGCGCGGTGTGCTGCCGGTAGAAGCGATCGGCGGGATCCTCGAAGGTGAAGGTGCTCTCCGGCCCGCCGAGCTTCCACTCGACTCGCTGGAAGTCTGGCGATATCGAGATGACCTGGCTGAAGTTGGGGATGGAGACGATGATGTTGTCACGGGGGCCGATTTGCAGCGAGTTTGCCCCCGACCAGCGGATGGGAGGGGTGTGCTCCTGCAGCGTGACCTCGTTCGGGTACGAGGCGACGTTGCCGGTTCCCCATCCGCCTCGAATGTCCGTGCCGATACCGTCGAAGGCGTTCCAGAGTTCCTCGCTCAGGCCCGTCTCTTGGTCCCAGACGCGGAGCGCAAGTCCCTCTACGAGCGTTTCCGCATCGCCGTCGTTGGCGGCGTCGTCGATTACGCGGTACGTCCAGGCCGCGTAGAGAATCTTCCCGTCCGGCATCAGCAGGAGAGCGCGGTGAGGGAACCCGTTCACCGGGCCTGCGGCGAGGTTATCGACGATCTTGCCCGTCGGGGTTATCTCCCTGATGCAGCAAATGTTGAACGGGTTGTTGAGCTGGTAGACGAGATTGTAGTTGGACTTCTGAACGACGGCCCCGGTTGGGTAGGGGACGTCTTCGACGGGATTCGGACTCTCGTAGTACCAAACGATCTGCGCGTCGCCGTCGAGCATGAAGAGGTAGCTGCCATCTATCTCCCGGTGGTCAAGGAGAATAAGCTCCGACGACGGCGTTCCCGTCGCGTCGATGGTGAGCGTCGACAGGGCAAGGGGCAACTGTCCCGTCGTGAACGTGCCCGAATTGCTCCTCGTTTCCTCGCCCTCGCCGTTCGTGGCCACGACGGTGTAGGAGTAGGTTGTGGCTGGCCGCAGTCGAAGCACGGGGACCTGGTGTTCAATTGCCGACTCGTCAGTAGTTGCCGTGCGGAACTTCCCCGCCTCGGCGTTATCGTACTCGACGTATACAGATCCTCCCCTGTCTAGCGTGACGGTCACCTCAGCGATCAGAGCATTTTCCGAGGCGATCTTCGCCGAATGGCTAACGATTTCGGGTGGCGCGGCATCCTCGTCACCGCACCCGGTGACCCACAACGCCAACAAACCCGCCGCCACTATCCAGACAATCGACGCTGTTGTGACTTTTGAACGCATTTTCCCTCGTCTCAACTTCAGGGTCTTCGATAGATTGTCGCAAGGAAGGTTACGAACCTGCAAGGCTCCTAAGCGACTTATGAATTCAAAACCGAAACGCACTCGCGTTCGTAGGAAATTATGACGGAGTTCAATTCGGACGCTGGACCGGCGGGCGAGAATTGGGGATTGACATTCAAAGTGCGGCAACGCATAATATCATGCTGGTTAACGCTGTGTTAATCCAAACTCTAACCCGAATCGGAGGCTTGACCGTGATAGACCGTCGTCTTCAGACTGGTGTATCGGTCAGGCACTGGTGTAACAAACATTAGGAATCAATGTAAGGAGGATAGGTGCATGATCACCAAGAACTTTAGGTTAATAGGTTTTGCCGCGTTGGCAGTGATGCTCTTCGCGGTTCTCGCGTGCAGTAGTGATGACGATGACGGAGAAACAGCAGCGCCTGCCCCGGCGCCTGCCGCCCCGGCCCCGGCACCAGCGCCTGCCGCTGCCCCTGCCGCGACCGCTGTGCCGGAAGAAGAAGCGATGGCCATGAGCGACTTTGCGGGCACTTTCAAGGGCTCGTGGGTCTGGGATGGAGATCATCCGACGGAGTTTAGCGAGGCCCCAACGCTCGCGGCGTTGGTCGCATCCGGAGCGCTCCCGCCGGTTGGAGAGCGACTTCCGAAGGCCGAAGACGTGATGGTCGTACCGGTCGTCGAGCGAATCGGCGATTACGGTGGAACATGGCGCAGGGCTTTCACAGGTCCGAACGACGGTCAGAACGCAGACCGCCTGATGATGGACATGGTGCTGTACTACGACCTGAATGGTACGGACGTCATCCCGAACGTGGCGAAGGGCTGGGACATCAGCGCCGACGGCCTGACCTACACGCTGTATCTCCGCGAGGGCATGAAGTGGTCTGACGGTATGCCGTTCACGTCCGAGGACTTCGTCTGGCACTTCAACAACGTGATTCTGGACGACGAGATCAACCCCACGCGAGAAGGCCAGATCGGTTGGTCAGGAGTGCAGGCCGAGAGCATGACTGCTGTCGATGAGTACACGGTTTCCGTCCTGCTCCAGGAGCGCAAGGATGGCTTCCTTGATTCCCTGGCCAACTACACCACCGGTGGCTGGACGCTTCACGGACGAGTCGGGGACGGCATGTACGGCCCGACGCATTACCTGAAGACGATCCACCGCAAGTTCGCCGAGGACAAGGACGCGTTCGACAAGCGCGTGGGTGACGCCGGCTACGAGAACTGGATTACCTTCTTCAAGGACAACGCCAGCCCACTCAAGAGCACGGACACCCCGGTCGTGTCGCCCTGGAAGATGACCAGCCCCATCACGGCTGAGATCTACGAGTGGGAGCGCAACCCCTACTACTGGGCAGTCGATCCTGCGGGCAACCAGCTCCCGTACATCGACAGGATTTCGATGACGCTCACCGGCGACAAGGAGATCCTAAACCTTAAGGCCTCGGCGGGTGAGATCGACTTCCAGCACCGCCACATAGAGATGGCCAAGGTGCCGGTCTTCAAGGAAAACGAAGAGCGCAGCCAAATCGACGTACAGTTCTGGGGTTCCCACGGAGCCGTCGGCATCGCCATCAACATGTCATATGGTGAGGGAGAAGTCGACTACGAGGTGGACGAGGAAGTCAAGAAGTGGCTGAACAACTTCGAGTTCCGCAAGGCCCTCTCCCTTGCGGTCGACAGGAACAAGATCAATGAGGTCATGTTCCTTGGCCAGGGCGACATCTCGCAGCCCATCTTCTCGAAGGGTCACCCCTTCTACCCCGGCGACGCATACGCACAGAAATACACGGAACTCGATCCTGACCAGTCCATGCAGATCCTCGACAGTATCGGCCTTGTCGATACCGACAACGACGGCGTCCGCAATCGCACGGACGGCAAGGGAAACCTTGTCTTCATCATGGACTATGCCGCTGAGTACTTCGTGGCCTACGACGTACTTGCGGAGCTGATCGAGGAAGACCTCGCCAAGGTCGGGGTCAAGGTCGCCCTCAAGCCGATGGACGTCAGCCTCTTCAAGGAGCGGCGTGACGGTAACACGGGCATCCTGATGGCGGGCGGCCTAATGTCCGCCAGGTGGCCGAACCTGCTCGACCGCTGGTACGAGCATGGCAGCGCCTACCGCACGTGGTACACGGGCGGCAGGGACGTCTACTCCGAAGACTCCGTAGCAGCCGAGCCGACCGACCCGGATATCCTCCGGCTGGCCCAACTGGCTGACGACGCGGTGAAGCTCCGGTACGCCGACCGTAAGGACGTCTACGTCGAAGGTCAGCGGATCTTCATCGATAACCTCTACGGCATCGGCGCGGTGGGCAACACTCCGGCATTCAACGGCGTCATCGTGAAGAAGAAGTACTTCAAGAACGTTCCGCCGCAGGCGCCGAACGAGTCCCCGCTGCAGAACCCGGGGATCGCGCGGACGGTCCAGTTCTTCATGGAAGGCGGGAAGAACGACTCCGAATAGGAGCGATTGAACTGCCTACCGAAGTAGACTGAAGAAATAGCACCCGGCCCCTTTGGACCGGGTGCTATTTACTTCGGAGAGCAGGTATGTATAATGGCACACCAACGAGTGACCAAGTCCCACCGACTGCTCAACTTGGCCTTGATCTCTAAATTAACTGATGGGAGCAAAGCGCACCATTGATCGCTTTTATCGTACGCCGCTTCTTGCTGGGTGTGTTTGCGCTTTGGGTTATCTCGATCATCTCGTTTTTTGTGGTGACGCTCCCACCGGGCGACTTCGTTGATGACTACGTAGCGAACCTTGTAGGCGAGGCAGGGCAGGGGACTCCCGCCGCCGACGCGCTCGAAGAGCAGCTCCGTATCGAATACGGCCTCGACCGGCCGGTATGGTTCCAGTACCTCAAGTGGATGTCGAAGGTCGTGCGCGCCGATCTAAGCTTCTCTGTTGAGTTCAATCGGCCCGTTCGAGAGGTCATATGGGACAAGCTGCCGCTAACGATGATCGTCGCCGGGACGACAATTTTGTTCACGTGGACAATGGCCATCCCCTTGGGGATATTTGCCGCCGTCCGACACCGCACCTTTGAGGACTACTCCCTCACCTTCATCGGCTTTATCGGGCTTGCCATACCCGACTTCCTGCTCGCACTGGCATTCCTTTGGATCGGCTGGTTCTACTTTGATTTTTCAATCGGCGGACTCTTCACTCGAGAGTACATAACGGCGTCCTGGAGTGGCGGCAAGGTCGTCGACATGCTCGCCCATCTGTGGATTCCTGTCATCGTGCTCGGCACAGCCGGAACCGCCACCCTTCTCCGCATTATGCGGGCGAACCTCTTGGACGAGCTTCGCAAGCCATATGTCGTCACCGCCCGTGCCAAGGGCCTCAAGGAATGGCGAGTCATCATTAAGTATCCTGTACGCGTCGCCTTGAACCCCATAATCAGCATCGTTGGATACCTTCTACCGGCGCTCATATCAGGCAGTATCATTGTCTCCGTGATTCTGGCGCTGCCGCTCATCGGCCCACTACTGCTTCGCGCACTCTTGGCCGAAGACCTCTTCATGGCGGCAGGGATCATACTAGTGCTTGGTGCGTTGACGATAATAGGGACGTTTCTGTCCGACATCCTGCTTGTGCTCGTTGATCCCCGCATCAGGATGGAGGATAGGTAATGGCCGACGAAACGCGGGACAAGGAGCAACTGAGCCTGGCTGCCGCCTCCCTCTTGGATGAGCAGGAAGACCAGCTTGAAGACGAAGAAATCTTCGTTGCAGGCCAGTGGCGTCTCATGTGGTGGCGTTTCCGCAAGCACCGTATGGCCATGGTCGGCGCGGTGTTTGTCATTTTCTTCTACTCAGTGGCGGTGCTCGCGGACTTCATCGCGATATCGGATCCTCGCCTGTCCGACGTGGAGGTCGCGTACCTGTCGCCGCAGACCGTTCACTGGTTCGACGGAGGGTTCAGTCCCCACGTCAAGAAGGTCGTGGGCGCCCGAGACCCCGAAACATTCAAGAAGGTATACACGACCGAACCCGAGGAAAACATCCCCATCCGCCTCTTCGTTAGAGGGTACGAGTATAAGCTCTTCGGCCTCATTCCCTTCGACCGGCACCTGATTGGGACGGTCCCGCCAGAGGGTGAAGTAAGGGTCGCTCCATTTTTCCTCGGCACGGACGTCCTCGGACGAGACATGTGGTCCAGAATAGTGTTCGGATCACGGGTCTCCCTCTCCATAGGACTCGTGGGCGTTCTGCTAACCCTCGTCCTGGGTGTCACCCTCGGGGGGTTGTCCGGCTACTATGGGGGCTGGGTCGATACCGTCATTCAGCGTATCATCGAGATCACAAGATCCATTCCCACTCTTCCTCTCTTTATCGCCCTGTCGGCCTCCGTCCCGAAGGACTGGAGCGTCTATCGCATCTACTTCATAGTCACATTGATCATCGCCATGTTTGTATGGACGGAGATGGCACGAGTCGTCCGAGGCCGCTTCCTCTCCCTCCGCGAAGATGACTTCGTAACGGCAGCCCGTCTGTCAGGAGCGACCGACCTGCGCATTATCTTCCGGCACATGCTGCCCAACTTCATCAGTCACGTAATAACCGTCGTAACACTCACTCTCCCGTTCATGATTATCAACGAGACCGCCCTTAGCTTCCTCGGCATCGGCCTCCGCACTCCGGCGGTGAGTTGGGGAGTCCTCTTGCAGCAGACTCAGAATGTGCAGTCGATAGCCATATATTCATGGCTCACCTTCCCTGCCGTTCCGTTCACGCTCGCTGTGCTTGCGTTCAACTTCGTGGGCGATGGCTTGCGCGACGCCGCCGACCCGTACGCGAACTAGCGCCCGGCCTTCCGCAAGGTTATTTTGTTGCGACCGGCCAGTCGTTGGGCTACACTCATTTACCAGACCTGTAGATGGAGAAACGGGAATTGGTAACGGGGTTCAATCACTCGGGCGTGGTCGTCAAAGACCTCTCGGCGATGATCGAGTTCTACTGCGACGTTCTCGGCCTCGAGGTCATCAGAGAAGTCGACAGTATCGCGCCGCCAACCGGTGACCACACCGGCATTCCCGGCGCGAAGCGCAAGCTCGTCTTTGTTGGAATGCCCGGCGACGGTCACCAGTTGGAGCTTGTGCATTACCTTGATCCGATACCTTCCGACGGCCACCTGCACCACCACCAGTTCGGTTCGTCCCACGTATGCTTCAACGTCGCAGACCTTGAAGGCATCTACACAGACCTGTCCGCTAAGGGAATACGGTTCGTCACGGAGCCGAAGTACCGCACCACCCCGGACGGGGCCCGCGTCGGTATCTGCTACGCCCTCGACCCGGAGGGCAACTACCTTGAGTTCATCGAACGGACCGAGCCTTCCTCCTAACCGTCCGTTTGTTCGCGAATCTTGCACTCGGAGCGAACATGCCCAAACTTGCAGCCAATCTATCGATGATGTTCAACGAGGTCGACTTCATGGACCGCTTCGCCGCCTCCGCAGAAGCGGGATTCAAGGGCGTCGAGTACCTCTTCCCATACGACTACGACAAGGACGACCTGAGAGCCGCGCTCGACAAGCACGGGCTTGTCCAGGTGCTCCACAACCTTCCCGCCGGCGACTGGGACGCGGGCGAGCGCGGAATCGCGTGTCATCCCGACCGCGTAGGCGAGTTCCAGGACGGTGTCGGCAGGGCAATCGAATACGCCGGTACCCTCGGATGCGATCAAGTGAACTGCCTGGCCGGGGTTGCCCCCGCTGAAGTGCCAATTGAGACCTTGCGCGAGACGTTCTTCTCGAACCTCACGTTCGCGGCGGGCGAGCTTGAAAGGGCCGGAATAACCCTGCTGATCGAGGCTATCAACACGCGGGATATCCCGGGATTCTTCCTGCAGACCACCTCGCAGGCTCTCGACGTCATCGCCGACGTGGGTTCGGAAAACCTCAAGCTCCAGTACGATATCTACCATATGCAGATCATGGAGGGCGACCTGACCCCGACCATCGAGGCGAACCTCTCCATGATCCGGCACATGCAACTCGCCGACAATCCCGGACGTAACGAGCCGGGCACCGGCGAGATCAACTACCCTTTCCTGTTCAACGCCATCGACGAGATGGGCTACGACGGATGGATTGGATGCGAATATAAGCCGCGAACGACGACATCCGAGGGTCTGCAATGGGCCGCTCCCTACCTGCGGTAACCGGCCGGGAGGCAACATGGTCTTAGAAGCAGCTACCCTCGACGACCCCGACATTGTTAGCCGTCGGAACCGAATTCTCGACGAGATACAGAACCGCGTCCTCTGGCTTTCGATCTACATGGTCGACTATGCCAATCGCCTGCGCCCGAACCCCAGTGGGTTGAAGGTCGGAGGCCACCAGGCCTCCAGCGCGTCGGTTGCGAGCATCATGACCTACCTGTTCATGGAATACATGAACGCGGGCGATAGGCTCTCGGTAAAGCCGCACGCATCTCCGGTATACCACGCCGTCCAGTACCTGCTCGGCAACCTCGACGTTGAGTACCTGAAGACCCTGCGTGCCTATCACGGCCTGCAGGCCTACCCCAGCCGCACGAAGGACCCCGACAACGTGGACTTCTCGACCGGCTCCGTGGGGCTTGGCGCCGTGGCCCCGAATTTCGCATGGCTTACCGAAGAATACCTGCGGAGTCACGTCGCTCCGGAGAACGGGCGGAAGCGGAAGTACATCAGTCTCGTCGGAGACGCCGAGCTGGACGAAGGGGCCGTTTGGGAGGCAATCGCCGACCCGACGATGGAGGAGGCGTCGAACATCCTTTGGATCGTCGACCTGAACCGGCAGAGCCTCGACCGGATAATCCCCGGCATTCGCGTCCGCTGCTGGCGAGAGATGTTCGCGGCGAACGGCTGGAGCATCGTCGACGCCAAGTACGGACGCAAGCTCGAGGCGGCATTCCAAGAGCCGAACGGCGAGCTGCTCCGCACCGCCATCGACGAGATGTCCAACATGGTCTATCAGCGTCTGCTGAGGGTCGCGCCGTCCACACTTCGCGAGTGGCTGCCGAGCACAAGCCGGTACCCGAAGGATATGGAGCGCCTCATCAGCCGCTGGGACGATACGGAGCTAGCTGAGATTTTCTCCGATCTCGGCGGGCACGATATCGGAAAGCTGCGTGAAGCGTTCGATGAGTTGGAACTCGACCATGGCCCTCACGTGATGTTCGCCTACACCCTGAAGGGATGGCGGCTCCCGATCATCGGGGACCCCCAGAACCACTCGGCCAACTTGAACGGGTCGCAGATGGACGAGCTTCGTCAAAACATGCGCATCGACTCCGACGACGCCACCTTCCTCTTCCCGCCCGATTCACCTGAAGCGGAACTGTTAGAGGAGGCCCGTGAACGCCTTCAAGTTGGTGTTGAGCAGCCGCGTACTTCTCTACAGACATCGGTACCCACGGGTTTCGGTCGTGGATATCGCGGTATGATGTCCACCCAGCAGATCTTCGGTCTCGTCCTGACTGAAATATCGAGAAACGCTCCCGAACTGTCCAAGCGCGTAGTGACTACCAGCCCCGACGTGGCTAGCTCGACGAATCTCGGCGGGTGGATCAACAGGGTAGGGGTCTGGCACAGGGGCGTTGTGGAACCTCTGCCACAGGAGGAGCAGCCGAGAGCGCTCCAGTGGACCGAGTCCGAGCGAGGCCAGCACATCGAGCTCGGCATCTCGGAGAATAACCTCTTCATGGCCCTCGGCCAGCTCGGCCTCTCGTACGAGATGAGTGGCGAGCTCCTCTTCCCCATCGGCACCCTGTACGATCCGTTTATCCGTCGAGGCCTCGACGCCTTCTACTACAGCGTCTACGCCGGCGCCAGCTTCATGGTCGTCGGCACGCCTTCGGGCGTTAGTCTGGGCCCCGAGGGCGGCGCGCACCAGTCGCTCGTCACCCAGTCGATCGGGACGGAGCTGCCCGACCTGTCGTTCTACGAGCCGTGCTTTGGCCAAGAGCTTGAGTGGATCGTGATGCACTCCCTCGATAGGATGCGCAATCGCGAGGGCTCGGCCTACCTTCGTCTGACCAGCAAGCGTGTCGACCAGTCGCTTGTGACCCTGCCGAGCGACCCTTCCGAGCTGGAGAAGCTGAGACTCCAGGTGCTTGCCGGAGCGTATCGTCTTGTGGACCGTCGTTCAGAGGAAGGATACGGCCAGAACTACAACGTCGTCCACATCATGGCTTCCGGCGCAATGGTGCCGGAGGCGATCAGCGCCAGTGAGCAGCTGCTGGAAGAGGGCGTGTTCGCTAACGTCATCAACGTGACCGGTCCCGGGCCGCTATACAAACGCTTCCAGGAAAAGGTGAGCCGAGAAATCGCCGAGGGTCGGGCCCCTCAGCCGTTCATGTCGGACATCTTCGATGTCGGTGAGCGAAGCGCTCCTATCGTCACCGTCGTCGATGGGCATCCTCATACCCTCGCATGGCTGGGCGCGGCGATGAAAACCGAGACGTTCCCGCTCGGCGTGACCGAGTACGGACAGTCCGGCGATTACCTCGACCTATACCGTGAGTACCGGATCGACGTGGACTCCATAGTGGCCGCATGTTTCGCGGCCATCGACTGACCGTCTGGCACTTCCAAGGTGCCTGCGCTAGAATTAGGGTCTCTTACATTCGGTAACGTTCGCGAACGTAACCGAACGGAATCGACAACGTATTCCTATGAAAGGCGGGTTTGAATCGAAAATGGATAGATTTCGTGCTACTGCCCTTATATGTGGCCTCGCTTCGCTGGTGCTTCTGTTCGCCATTGCCTGCGGTGGCGGCGACGAGGAGACGGACTCGACGACGGAAACCTCCCCGCCTCCTGCCGCGGCCCAGCCCCCGCCTCCCAGTGCTGCTCCGACGGCGACGCCCGGCAAGCGTATGCAATGGGACGTCGCCCCACCCATGCGGATCGATCCCAGCAAGTCGTACACGGCGACGTTCACGATGGAGCGCGGAGGGACGTTCGAGGTGAAGCTGTTTGCCGACAAGTCCCCGAAGACCGTCAATAATTTCGTCTTCCTCGCCCGCGAGGGGTACTACGACGGCTCGACGTTCCACCGCGTGATACCAGGCTTCATGGCCCAGGGAGGCGACCCGACCGGAACTGGGACCGGTGGGCCCGGCTACCAGTTCGACAACGAATTCCATCCTGACTTAAGGCACTTCGGTCCGGGAATGCTGGCCATGGCAAACTCTGGAGTAAACAACGGTCGGGGGACAAACGGCGGCCAGTTCTATCTTACCTACTCCGAGCAGCACCGCCTCGATGGCCTGAATCTCGACGGGACGACCAAACCGTGCCACCAATCCGGCGTCTCCTGTCACGCGGTGTTCGGCGAAGTCACCGACGGTATGGAAGTGGTCACCGGAATTAGGGAGCGCGACCCCTCTACGGCCACCTACAAAGGGGACGTAATCCAAAGCATCGCGATTACTGAGGAGTAGTTTCGCGTCAGGCAGTCATTGATGAACGATAGAGGGGGCAGGTCGCATGACCTGCCCCCTCTTATGCTACGAGTTAGCAGTTGGCATTAGTCCGCCCCGGTGGGTTCGGCGGGAGGGATCGGAGCGTTGAGGAACGTATACAGCTTCCCGCCCGTTCCGATCCATGTCTTGTCGGCAATGGTTGCGGAGTCGATCAGCGGTTGGTTGTTTACCCGGACGGTCGAATGCTCGCCGAAGCTCTTCACGTCGATCCGGTCCTTCATGAAGTGGAAGATCAGTCCTTCAAAGCCGGGAATGTTCAACTCGTTCCCCCGAATGAGGCCCCGGTAAAAGAACCGGAATATCGGGCGACGTTCGAGATTCGAGAAGTCTACGAGTTCGTCGTCGCCCTCCGTGTAGATGTAGCCGTACGGTTTCGGCCTCGTCAGGAAGTACACCACGACAGCAGCTATGGGTACCGCGACCGCGACGAGAATGGCAACGACTATCCACGGGAACTGCGTCTGAGGTGCCGGCGGAACCGCTACGCCTGCCACCGCCGCTAGAGCACTGGCGGCTTGGGGAACGGCGGGAGCCGCCGGAGCCGGCTTCGGCTCAACTGCGGCCAGCACGATAGACAGCGGCGGCAATACCGGCGAGACCGTCGATATCGCTATCGAACTCGATGGCTCGGTGTACGATCGCCCGGCGTACTCAAGGCTCAGATTGAACTGGAGCGTGTGGCTTCCGAACTCACTTGGCGTGAACAAGATGTCGTATTGCCATGCGGGGCCGTACCCATAGAGCCGATGAGGGATGAGTTCGAGAGTTCCCGGTTCTTCCGTGGACGTTGCCAGACCTATGGCTATGTCACTGGGGTCAACGGCGTACGGTCCGCCGTCCAAGTGGATCGACACCGTGCCGATGTTCCTTGCTTCTTCTGGTACAAGGTCCCGCACCGATACGGTATCGACATGGAACGCCGGGAACGGCTGCGCTTCAATGGTATGGTCCGAGGTGATGCTATGATCGAATTCGGGCCACAGCATCTCCAAGGTCACATCGTAAGAACCGGCAAGTTCGAGTGACGGCAGGATCAAAGAGTAGTAGCCGTCGCCGGCCCTGGAATCGCCCTGTGTGCCGTCATCGAAGAGTTCGTACACCCTGACTGAAGAATCGGGACCGGTGATATTGGCGAATATCTTGACGCCTTCGAGCACTGCTGTCCGGCCCTCATGCGAGGCGTATGCCGTGATGGTATTAGACTCGCCGATTGGCAGCGGAGTGAGCGTTCTCAGGACGAGTTCGTATCGATCCGTCACATGACCCCAGATGGAAATGCTCCCGTCGACACCCGCCGTTTCGACCTTCCATTTGCCGGGAACCGGGGTGATGAGTCGCCAGATTATGAGGTGGTCCGTCCCGATGACCTGGGACGCTGACTGATCGTAGACGGAGACCGCCACGTCTGAAGGGTTGATGAGTTGGAACGACCCGGCGCTGCCTTCCTTGAAGAGGTACAGCGTCGTTTCCTCCGTACCGGGCATGATAGCGATGCTGGAAGTTGTCCATGAGGTATCTACCAGCGTCTCCGAGGCATATTCCTGAATGGCAGATCCCACTCCTCCGCCGAAGACGTGGTTTGCCAGTGGCTTAAGATCGGCCCCGGATGTGAGGCCAAATACTCGCCCCCCGGTTGACCTTGAGATCGTATCCAGGAATTGCGCTGCCTTTTGATCACTTGCTTCGATTCGTAGGCCATGCACCGCCCATCCCTGTTCGGCGATTCTGTCAAGCAGTGGCGCCACGGAATAGCTCAGTTCGTCGTATTGGATTACGCCGGCCGCCCCCAGTGCTACGTATATCGCGGAACCTGCGGGAGCTCCATAATCTGATAGCGCCGCGCGCGCCTCATCAATAGCCTCGACAATGGACTGCGCCATGGGAGCTCGCCCGGCTTCTAGTCGCTCTACGACTTCGCTTCGAGTGCTCGAATAGTCGGAGTCCGAAGCACGAAACGGCCCGATAGCCTCTCCCGGCCGGTCGGTGTCGACGAATACGACCTCGCTGCCATCCTGCTGCGCCGCCAGGAGGCCAATCAACGATAATGTCAGTGGGATGGCCTGCTCCGCCTCACGGACCGACGCCGAGTCCACTGCAATTACGGCCATTTCCTGCCGTGAGTCGGTCTCCGCGAATGCTGCAGGCGACGATGCCGCCAGCCAGCCCAACAGCACGGCGATGGCCGCGCTCCCGATAGAAACCAGTCGTGCACGTCGCATCATAGTACCTCCAGTTGAATAAAGTATAAGAACATAACAAAATTAGTTCAAGATGTTGTGGGACGATGATATTGCGTATTCTGACGCTTGACGTGCGGAGAGACAGACCCTCCAGCGCCTGGTTCGCAGTGAGTCGGGTGCGATAGCGACAGAGTGGCGCAGGTTCAAGCTACCGTTAGTCGGACGCCGTCTAAGTGTCTGCGAGAAGAGACAGACCTCTCCATCGTCTGGAGGAAGAGTAAGGGTGGGGATAACAGCCGCAACGAGGGAAGAGCGTGAGACTGCGTGCTTTGATCGCAGTCGGCTCACGGTCACTCCCACACACGTGGGAATCCCTTTGAGACCCGCCCGGCGAGGACGTGGGACATCGCCGGGAAAGTGGGAAGTATTACATACTTGCTAGGCGATGGCTTCCGGGTTCACCATCTAGCTGCCAATGGACGGGTTTGCCGACCAACAGGAAGCACGCAATGCCCAGTAGACACAGAGTGAGCTACTGTACTTGCTCGGCAAATGCGATCTTCCACTCCCCCTCCACCTGACGGAAGGCCATACGAATGCGCCGTGTGCCCAAGGGCTCCTTCATGGTCATATGCATTTCCCATTCCCCATCGCTGATCATATGCGGAGGGCTCTCCTCGCTCAACTCCAGCTTCACGCCAAAAAGCTTCATCAATCCTATATTGTCGCGGATTTCTTCACCCCTCAGCTGACGGTAGTTCTCCTCCAGATACCCTAATGTCTTGTCGCCATCGTAGGCGTTGTATGCGTCCCAAAAGGCGAAGGCAAGTTTGCTGAGAGCGTTTATATCCTCTATATCACTCTGAGGGCTGGGTTCCGGGGTAGTAGTAGGGTCTGCCGTCTGTGGTTCACTCTGAGGACTGGGCTCCGGGGTAGCGGTAGGCTCCGACGTGGGTGTAGGACTGGGCACTGGTGTAGCGGTAGGTTCTGGCGTGGGCGTAGGACTGGCTATCGGTGTGGCCGTAGGTTCAACCCGTTCAGGCTCGCTTGGGGGAGCGGAATCCTGTGAGGTGGCCGGTGAGCTGCCGCAAGCAACTCCGATGAAGGCAAGTATCACGAGCACCAGAAGGACTGCCCACCGTCTCATCATCATTCTTAACAGACCTCCGAGAAGATTCTCCCGCCGCTTCGGTCTTCTTCGATCAGGTATGCCAGTAATTGTACGGAGCATAATCGTGAGTTCAATCTCTGTCAACACACACCCCGCCAATCGTTCCGAACCATGAGACTGAAACTGCCTCTGTGGTACCATCTCAAGGCCGGGTTCGGCGTGGAGCACAGCGAGTATGGCAAAGCCGGTTGCAGCACTGCTGGGGTTTCTCGCGGTGTTGCTGATTGCGGCAGACTGTGGCGACGATGGCAGGGGTGACACACAAGATCTGAGGCTCCAGGTCCGCGGAGTGGTGACCGAGGTCCAAGCCCGGTCACTTCTCGAACTGGAGTCGTTGCGAGTAGTCGACGAGCAAAATACCGTTTGGGACTTCCGGCCGGGGCCAAATGGGGTGATAGCCGCCGGCCACGACTACACACCCTCTCACCTCCGCCAGCACATGGTGCAGGGAGAGCCCATCATAGTCACCTACACGGAAAAAGACGGCGTCCTCACGATAGTCGGCATCAGCGAATAGAGAACCGAGCATGGATCAGAATCGAAACCGGACCGAATTCCTAGCGAACGTGCGTAGAGCCTTGGGCCGTACGGGCCCGACCGCCGACATCAGCGTCCCCGATGCGACCTCGCTGTCGGACGACCACCAAGTGGTTACGAACCGAGTTGAAACGATCCAAGAGGACGTAGCAGCCCAAAAGGACAGTCTCACCGAAGAACTGGTCGCCTCCGCGCAAGCAGCGGGATGGATCATCCACCGCGCCGGTCCTGCCGACGCGGCGGCATACGTCCGCCGGGTCGCCGAGGCTCTCGAATCAAAGAGCGTGCTACGTTCCGACCACGCGGTGCTCGATGAGATAGACCTTGAGCAGGCGTTTCAAGGGTCGGCGATAGCGCTTCGGAGAATCGCCTATGAAGACTCCGGCCGGAGCCGAGACGAACAGCGCGCGAAGTTCCGCGAAGATATGATCGTGGCCGACGTCGGCGTGACCGGCGTCAGCCACGCTATCGCAGAGACGGGGAGCGTGTCCATCGCGGCGGGTAGGGGAGTGAGCCGTCTGATTTCGCTGCTCCCGCCTGTGCACATAGCCGTGGTGCGTCCCGAGCAGATCGTGCCAAGTCTGGACGAGCTATTCTCGATTCGTCGCAGCGAGTTCCTCGAACGCGGGTCCCTGGACTACGCCAACATCATCTCCGGCCCCAGCCGGTCGGCGGACATCGAGCAGACGCTCATAAAGGGAATGCACGGCCCGCGCGAGGTCCACATGGTCATAGTGGACTAGCCGTCCCGCCCGAAGACCTTGCCTCCCACCTTCATGAACCGAATCGCTTCGGCAACGGCATCCGCAATAAGCTCGCCGCCTCGGGCGGACGCCTCATCGAGCGTCATCGGCGCGCAGACGATGGACGACACGGCGTCGATGCCCTCCGCGTGAACGTCCTCGAACCCTTTGCCCAAAGAACCGGAAATGGCGACGACGGGAATCCCTCTTTCTTTCGCCCGCCAGGCGACCCCGATAGGTGCCTTGCTGTAGACGGTCTGAAAATCGAGCTGACCTTCACCGGTGATCACCAAGTCGGCCCCCTCCAGCTCTTCGTTCAGACCGACTTGATCGAGCACGATGTCCACCCCCGCCCGCAGCGAACCGCCCAGGAACGCCATCATTCCCCCACCGAGGCCGCCCGCCGCACCCGACCCCGGCACGGTATCGATGCTCGCTGCAATGTCGCGCTCAACGACCTCGGCAAAGTTTTTTAGGGCCCCGTCAAGCTGATCGACAAGTTCGGGTGTTGCCCCCTTCTGCGGACCATAGACGGCCGACGCGCCCTCGGGGCCGGTGAGCGGATTCGAGACGTCGCAGGCAACCGCGAATCTTGCCTCGACCACTCGTTCGTCCAGTCCCGTCGTATCGATCCGACGGAGTTCGGCGAGCGCCGCTCCGCCCGGTGGAAGATCATTCCCGGTCTCGTCCAGCAGCCGGACTCCCAGCGCTTGGGCCATCCCCGCCCCACCATCGTTCGTCGCGCTGCCGCCGATGCCGACGATGAAGCTCCGAAACCCTGCATCGAGCGCTTCTCTAATCACCTCGCCGAGACCGTACGTGGTCGCCCGCAGGGGATCCCGCTCGTCGAGCGAGAGCAGCGCCAGGCCAGAGGTTCGCGCCATTTCGACCATGGCCGTCTCTCCGTTGCCGAGCGCTCCCCACTCTGCCGTAACCGCCGTTCCGATGGGGCCGGTTACCGTTGCTGAACGAATGTCTCCGCCCGTCGCCTCGACTAGAGTCTCAAGCGTCCCGTCTCCACCGTCCGCCACCGGCACGAGGACTGTCTCGGCGTCGGGAACGACCCTCCGGACTCCCTTCTCCATAGCCTTGGCGGCATCGAGCGCGGAGATGCTCCCCTTGAAACTCTGCGGCGCGATGACGACCTTCATTACTTGCCTTCCTTTACGAGCGGGCTGCGCGGATACTATATCAGTGGCAAGGAGGCTTGCGCAGCGTGCAAATGGCAGGCGCCTTACCCAGGGCGAACTCCGAATCGACGGTTAGAGGAATGAGCCCTGTTCGACGCTGAAGGAACGGTTGACGCCTCTCCGCCGGGATGAGTATACTGATTGGTGATACGGCCTTCTGGTGGTCCTAGCGAAGCGGACCCACCCGTTCCCATCCCGAACACGGAAGTGAAACGCTTCAGCGCTGACGATACTGCACTGGTGACGGTGTGGGAAAATAGGTCACTGCCGGGGGGCCTTTTTCATTCCCCTGTCCGCACGGCTTATTCTACTTCCTACGCGGTTTCCGTTTCTTGTTTCTGTCCAAATTCGTCCCCGAACGACAATGCTGTGCATCCAGGAACACGGTAGAAACCCTGCCCAAGCAACTGTTCAGACTTCGTGAGAGCGCTCGACACACAGCCACCGTCATACCCGCGAAGGCGGGTATCCAGAGGGGTGGGGGTGTTGCTCTCATCAACTCTGAACACTTACTTCAGAGTCGGTGAGAAATGCGGGAATTGTCCTCTTGCTGTCATTCTGAGGAGCGCAGCGACGAAGAATCTACAATCTCACCCCCGCCGGGCTGACAGGGGTAGGCATTTGACTACCGCCCCATTCCCCATTGACGAGAAAACAACGCCGTCACTGTCATTCTGGGCGGAGCGTTGCGGAGTCGAATAATCTAAGAAGGGGCGCCTCCGAATTTGACTGATGAGAACACGTGTACTATCATATTCAACAACACACGGCGGACGCCCCTGGTCTCCCGTCCGCAACAGAGGAATGTCAGAATATGTCAGGAAATGTCAGGGAAAAAGAGACCCCCTGTCGCCCAAACAGCTTCAGACCCTACCCATCTCGTGTCAGGTTAAGACTTTCGCGAACACCGCAACCGCTATCGACCCATTCTCCATTGATGAGAAAACAACGCCGTCACTGTCATTGGTACGAAAATAAACCCCGGCCAACCTCCCGTAGGGGCGATTCGCGAATCGCCCCTACGGCCATTTTCATGATTGGTGGTGTCGGTGGCAACCGACATGAGCGATTGCTACGAAAATAGACCATTGCCATTCCCGTAGAGGCGGGTTTGGAACCCGCCCTTGGGGCCCACCATTTTCATTCCAGGTGGTGAGGCTGACAACCCTCATGAAGTATTCTGAGCGTAGCGTAGCGGAGTCGAAGAATCTAAAGCGTCTGTCACAACGTTAAGCCAACATAGAGCGTCCCTACGTTGTTTTCACTCTTGGTCACGATATAGGCGCGGCACTGGCTGCCGGGTCTTGCAGATACGGACTTTAGATTCCTCCCTGCGCTCGGAATGACAGGAAGGCGGGGCCGGATCATAGCTGCAATTCCGTTTTGCCTACCCCTGTCAGCCCCCGCCGGGGGAGAGACACAGAGAGGGGGGTCTTCGCAATACAACTCACGAAGACTGAACAGTTACCTGCCCAACAGGTGGTATGCATCGATTTTGCCCTGTGCTACAATGAAGCTAGCGTTCGGAGAAAGGAGTCCTGGTTACTTAGAGTCCCAGGGGAAGTTACCCGCCCTCCGCGTCACCACGCTCTTACTTTCCCCTTGGCCTAGTCTGACGAGAATAACTGTCTTTAAAACCTCCGTAACTTGTGGCAAGTATCCAGGAATCGAAGTGCAACGTGACCTCGCAACACGAGGAAGATAGCAGTATTCAGGATATGGGAGAGCTCCTCGACTCGGTCGAGGACATGAAACCGCTCCGGCGAGGCGATGTCGTTGAGGGCATTGTCATGCGCGCCGACCCCGGCGCGGAAGGCATTCTTCTCAATGTTGGACACAAGGCCGAAGGCCACGTCCCGTCCAACGAAATGAAGTCGATGTCGCCGGAGGACATTGAGCAGCTAAATGTAGGCGACACGATTCTCGCCATGGTGATCCGCGGCGAGACCGACGAAGGATCGGCCATCCTATCAGTCGACCGCGCGGCCGGTGAGGTCGGTTGGAAGACCCTACAGGACGCGATGGAAGCTGACGAGCGTGTAGACGGAAAAATCATCGGCTTCAATCGAGGCGGCGCGATCGTTATGACAGAAAGCGTGCAGGGATTCGTGCCCATGTCCCAGTTGGCGACCGTCTCCCGCGACAGGGCCCGCAGCGCGGCACAGGGCGGACCGGAAGAAGGACAGCCACAGGAGTCGCCGGACATCGGGCGTGTCATCGAGTTGAAAGTTCTCGAGTTGAACCGTGGGCGCAACCGCGCGATCCTGTCCGAACGACAGGCGATGCAAGAGCTCCGCGAGGAGCGCAAGGCCAAGCTGATCGACGAGCTAACGGAAGGAGAAGTCAGAAACGGGCGAGTTACGGGCATCAGCACCTTCGGCGCGTTCGTCGATCTCGGCGGCGCGGACGGCCTGATCCACATCTCGGAGTTGTCGTGGAGTAACGTCAACTCGCCGGATGACATCGTGAAGGTCGGTGAGGAAGTCGACGTCATGGTGTTGCGGGTGGACGCGGAGCAGAAGAAGATAGCTTTGAGTCTGAAGAGGCTCCAGCCGGAACCGTGGGAGACGATTGAAGAGCGATACCAGGTCGGAGGCATCGTGGACGGTGTGGTGACGAAGCTCACCGATTTTGGGGCCTTCGCCAGGGTGGAGGACGCGGTTGAAGGACTTATTCACATATCGGAACTTACCTCGCGCATAATTAGCCACCCTCGCGAGGTCGTTCGAGAGGGGGATGCGGTCCGCTTGAAAGTACTGCGGATCGAGCCGGAACGGCGAAGATTGGGGCTTAGCCTCAAACAGGCGGACCCTGAAGAGTTTTAGCGGAAGTATATGAACGTGCCGCCCCGGCGTCCGCGAAGCCGGACAGCGGTAGGGAGAACTGATATGACAAGCCGGTTCGAGAAATTCTCCGAGAGAGCGCGCAAGGTCCTCTCCCTGGCACAGGAAGAAGCCCAGCGTTTCAACCACAACTACATTTCGACGGAGCACATCCTTCTGGGACTCGTTCGGGAGTCAGAGGGTGTCGCGGCGAAGGTGTTGTCGAATCTCGGTGTAGAACTGGCAAAGGTGCGTTCATCTGTCGAATTCATCATTGGGCGTGGTGAGCGTCCCGCCACCGGCGAGATAGGTCTCACGCCCCGCGCCAAGAAGGTTATCGAGCTTGCGGTGGACGAGGCGCGCCGGCTCAATCATCACTACATCGGCACGGAACACCTCCTCATCGGCCTCATGCGTGAGGGCGACGGCGTCGCGGCCAGCGTCCTTGAAACCCTGGGCATCACCCTGGACAAGGTGAGAGCCGAGACGACGAGGATACTGAGCCAGACCGTCCAGCACTCCCAGGCCGGCACCGGCGGACGTTCCACCTCGCGCACTCCCACGCTCGACCAGCTCGGAATCGACCTGACCGCCGCAGCCCGCGCGGGCAAGCTCGACCCCACCGTCGGCAGGGAGAAAGAGATCCAGCGGGTCACACAGATACTTAGCAGGCGCACCAAGAACAACCCCGTCTTGGTCGGCGAGCCGGGTGTCGGCAAGACGGCCATCGTCGAGGCCCTCGCGCAGCAGATCGCGGCCAACGACGTTCCTTCGACCTTGCAAGGAAGACGTTTGGTAACCCTGGACATGGGCGCGCTGGTCGCGGGAACGAAGTATCGCGGCGAGTTCGAGGAGCGCCTGAAGAAGGTCGTGGACGAGATCAAGGCCTCCGAGAACTGTGTCCTCTTCATCGACGAGATTCATACGATGGTTGGGGCGGGCGCGGCCGAGGGCGCCGTGGATGCCGCGAACATTCTCAAGCCGTCTCTGGCCCGCGGCGAGCTCCAGTGCGTCGGGGCCACCACCTTGGACGACTACCGGAAGTACGTCGAGCGCGATCCCGCTCTCGAAAGGCGGTTCCAGCCCATAACCGTGGAGGAACCGGCAGTTGACGAGACCATCGAAATACTTCGCGGGGTCAAAGGCCGCTACGAGGAGCATCACCAGTTGATTATCGAAGACGAGGCCCTCGTATCGGCCTCCAACCTCGCATCCCGGTTCATCCCGGACCGGTTCATGCCCGACAAGGCCATCGACCTCATCGACGAGGCCGCCTCTCGCGTTCGCATCAACTTCACCACGGCACCGTTCTCGGTGAGCCAGACCTCCAAGATGCTCGAGAACGTGCGAAGGGAGAAGGACGAGGCAATCTCGGCCCGCCAGTATGAACTCGCCGCCGAAGTGCGAGATCGAGAGGCCAAGCTCTCAAACAAGCTCTCCGCCCTCGAGAAGGAGTGGCAGGACCAGCGCGGCGACGAGATGCCCGTCGTCAAGTCCGACGACATCGAAGACGTGGTGAGCATGTGGACAGGCATACCCGTTACGCGCCTTTCGGCGAGTGAGACCGAGCGCCTCATCCGCATGGAGCAAGAGCTCCACAAGACCATCGTGGGGCAGGACGAGGCCATTACGCTGGTGTCCAAGGCGGTTCGCAGGGCGCGCGCCGGACTCAAGAATCCGAAGCGTCCGTCCGGCATATTCATCTTCGCCGGGCCGACGGGGGTTGGCAAGACGTTCTTGCCGAAGAGACTCGCCGAGTTCCTGTTCGGCAGCGAGGAATCGCTCATCCGCGTCGACATGTCCGAGTTCATGGAGCGCCATTCCGTCGCCCGCCTCGTCGGAGCGCCCCCGGGCTACGTCGGGTACGACGAAGGCGGACAGCTAACCGAGACCGTGCGCCGGAAGTCCTACTGCCTGATCTTGCTGGACGAAATTGAGAAGGCCCATCCCGAAGTATTCAACATACTGCTCCAGATCTTCGACGACGGTCATCTGACCGACGCCAAGGGACGCAAGGTCGATTTCCGAAACGCCATCATCGTCATGACGAGCAACATCGGCTCCGACCTCATCCGGCAAGACAGGTCGCTCGGCTTCAAGGCCAAGGGCGAGAACAACGACGAGTTCACGGCCCGCTATGAGCGTATGAAGACCAACGTCACGGACGAGATCAAGAGGTTCTTCCGCCCCGAGTTCCTGAACCGCATTGACGGCACGGTCGTCTTTCACGCCCTCAGCAGGGAGCAGGTGCTCGACATAGTCGATCTTGAGTTGAAAAACGTGGTCAACGGCCTCCTCGAAAAGGGCATTAGCCTGGAAGTATCCGATGAGGCGAAGGTGTGGATCGCCGACAAGGGGTACGATCCGTTCATGGGCGCGCGCCCGCTCAGCCGCGTGATCCAGGACCAGATCGAGGACAAGCTCTCCGACGCCATTCTCGGAGGCCGCTTCAGCCCAGGCGATACCGCCATCATCGGCCTCGAGGATGACGAAATCACGGTCGATACCCAGCAGGCCCCGGTCGAAGAGCCGACTCTGGCCTAGCCTCGTTCGGGTTTCCGTTGTACGTGAACGGTTGCCGGACCGTCGTGCAGGGCGTTTTCCTCCGTTCCTGTAGGTATCTCATGCCCCAAGTAGAGTTGCCCCTGTCAGTGGAGACGCCCCGGTGAAGAGTGCGTACCTGCAATGCATTGGCGGCGTCAGCGGAGACATGCTGCTTGGAGCCGTCATTGACGCAGGAGTACCCGTAGATGACCTCAACGCCACTATCGCCCTTCTTGGCGTCACAGGGGTCCAGATAGTCACGAAGCAGGACAAGAGAGGCGGCGTCCACGGTACTCACGCGATCGTTGATTTCGGTCACGCTTCACAACACTCATACCGCTTGGAAGACTTCATACGGATTACCGAAGCGTCTTCACTGCCGGCCTCGGTCAAGGAGCGCTCATTCGCAGTATTTCGTAGAATCCGCAAGGCCGAGCAACACGTACACCGCCAAACCGACAGCGAACCTCATCTCGGTGAGCTGGGAAGTGTAGACACCCTCGTAGATGTCGTATGCACCGTGGTGGGACTAGAGACGCTCGGAATCGAACGGCTCTATTGCTCTCCCTTGCCCTCCGGCTCCGGCGTCATCAAGACCTCACACGGAGCGCTCCCCGTACCTGCCCCAGCGACATCCGCCCTGCTCGGACTGGCCCATGCCCCCGTACAGCCGCCCCCGGGTGACATCTCTGACGCGGGCGAAATGGTAACTCCGACCGGGGCCGCCATCGTGACCACACTTGCCGAATTCTCTCAACCCTCCCTCAATATCGAAAACACCGGCTACGGACTCGGTGCCCGCAACCCGGACGCCTACCCCAACGTCCTTGCTATCTGGATTGGTCGAGAGCTCGACAGCCTTGCCACCGCCAACCTGAGCCTCCTGGAAACAAACATCGACGACACCACCCCTGAAGTCCTCGCCTTCACTCAAGAGCGGCTCTTCGAGATCGGCGCTCGCGATGTCTGGTTCACTCCGATTCAAATGAAGAAGAACCGACCCGCCACGATGCTTAGCGCGCTGGTGCCCGTGCATTTAGAAAGTATGGCGGCCCGCCTCATCCTCAGGGAGACTTCCACCTTGGGCGTTCGAGTGCGGCCCGTCTCACGCTACGAGGCCGACCGTGAAATAGTCTCTGTCACAACCAGCTTGGGACCAGTGGCCTTTAAAGCAAAAACTATCGATGGAACGAACGTCTCCGTCGCCCCCGAATACGAAGACTGCCGCAAGATCGCCATAGACAAGGGCATGCCCCTGCAAGAAGTCCTTCGGATCGTCCGTCGAGAGGCCGAGGAGGCCCTTCTCATTGCCGACGGTCCTCCAGCTCCAGCGGACTATCCTTGACACGTCCTTCGACGCTCGGCTACGCTGAGGTAGCTTCCTCCGGGGCCTGTAGCTCAGTGGTAGAGCGCTCGGCTCATAACCGAATGGTCGCAGGTTCGAACCCTGCCGGGCCCACCAAGCTGGACAAGTTCGAAATTCTTCCCGTTAAGGTTCATTCTGGATCCGTAGTCCGCCTAGCCTTAGCCCGTGTGCCAACTTGCTTGAAGGTTCGTCAAGGCGCATATCTAAATGCACAAGCCAACCCTGACCTGTCCCCGTTAGGTCAATCGGTGAGTAGTCCACTAAGTTTCGGCGTCGATATACCCTCCTAGAGAAGGGCCGTTCTCACGAGCCGTCCCAAGGTCGCCAATTGGGAATCCAGCGTGGTAGTTGTTCCTGTAGCCGCGATAGTCCTCTCCGAACCGGCGCTCAAGACCCGGCTCCTCGACTTCGGAGAGATAGATCGTGTTGATGAGGATGAAGGCCACCATCCAAACTAAAGTAGAGGCGAACGACACCCGTGGACAACGACACATCGCGTCTCCGGCGATTCACCGTACGCTTTTTCCCCAGCAATATTCCCAATCGGTCTATCCCCCATCGCGTGCGGTTACTCGTTCAAACAGCTCCGTCATCTGTCGGGCAGGGGTAGCCGTAAGCAGGGTCACCAGCACTGCCGCAGGCGTGGCGATCAAGAAGCCGGGAGTGGCCGGTTGAATGCTCCACCAGCCGCCTGAGTTGTCCTTCATCACTTCCCACAGACCCGAGAGCGCTCCGAACGGCGCCGTGGAGTCGGCATCAAGTGGAAGGTACCACCACAAAGTCGCTACTACCGTGCCCACCAAAATCGCAGTCAGCGCTCCCCAGAAGTTGAACCGCCGCCAGTACAGGGCCAGGATTATTGCCGGTCCAAAGGCTGCTCCCATACCTCCCCATGCCAGAGACACGAGGCTAAACACCGAGTCCGGGTGATAGATCGACATGATGGCGGAAATCCCCCCGACCACTAGCAGCATCCCACGGCCCAGCCAGACGCGGGAACCCGTTTGGATCGAATACGCATATCGCTTGATGAAGGGCATGTCGTCGGTAGCGACCGCCGATGCGAGAAGCAGTTGAGAATCTGCCGTGCTCATCACGGCTGCTATCACCGCGGTCAGCAATAGGCCCGCCACGAAGGGATGGAAGAAGGACGTTGAAGTAATCAAATACACCCGTTCCGGGTCGGCCGTCACCTGTTCGAGCAAATCCCGCTCAGCCAGGGCCGGCACGGCCACAACCCCCAACAGCAAGCCGAAACCGAACATCAAGGCCACCCAGGACACACCGATATTCCGGCTCCTCGATATATGCTCTTCGCGCTCCACCGCCATCAAACGGGCCAGTATCCGCTGAGAGCCGAAGGCCCCCAAGCCCCACCCAGCCGTTGTGAGGAAGAACACGAGACCAACTGCGTTGTCCGATTCGTCAGTAAACGGGTTCCAGAAACCCGCTCCGGTCGTTCCCAGACCATGGAAAGGGTCGTTGGCCATCACAATCAACATCGCCGGCAAGAGGACAAAGCCTGCCAGCATCATCAAAGACTGAAATACATCCGTGCGGGAGACGGCCAGAAAACCGCCAATGAAGGTATAGGACGTGATGGCCGCAAGGGTTATCAAGACGCCTACGTAGTGGTACTCCTCGTGGCTGAAGTCGAACACCACTTCGAGCAGCTTAGCCCCCGAAATGAGACCGGAGCTGACGTAGAAGATGATGAAGAACACGGTTATGAATGCCGTCAGGGTTCGCAGCGTCCCCGTACGGTCCATGAAGCGTCTCTCAAAGAACTCCGGCAGCGTTAGCGAATCTTCGGTCGCAATCGTGTAGCGGCGTAGCCGCCTCGCCAAGAACGTCCACACGAGCCAGTGCCCCAGAGCAATGCTCACCGCCGTCCACATATGGATCAGACCCGCCGCAAAGGCCAGGGCCGGGAACACCAGCATTGTCCAACCGCTGGCCGCCGAGGAAGCAGCGCTCAACGCTGAGGTGAAGGGGCCCATCTTGCGACCGCCCAGCACATAGTCCGACATATTTTCCATCTGACGAGCCCCGAGGACCGATATAGCAATTAGAGCGACAAAATAGGCAATGAAGACAAGCAGGATCCAATATTCGTCGGAAGTCATGAACCCGAACTCCTTAGCCGGAATTCCCAAATGGAGTTGCGAGACATATGGGGTGACAGGAAGAAAACGGAAGCATCACTTGAAGGTGGTTCGATGTCGGTCAAGCCTCGTTGCCTTCGGCAAACGTAGGGTGTTGAGATATCATAAAGTGAGCAACACGGGCGACAGCAGCCTGCTAGCTTTTCTCGGCTGACCCGGCAGGCAGAGTCAACGTGAACTCCGCGTACTCGCCGTACACCGTATCGACCGACAGGTCGCCTCCGGCCCTTCGCGCCACGTCCGCCGCGATAGGCAGTCCCAGCCCCGCGCCCATTATGCCCTCGCGTGTTGAGAAAAACGGGTCGAAAATACGTTCGACCACGTCATCTTCGATTCCGGTGCCGTTGTCCTGCACCTGCACTTTCACCTCGTCGTCGACAAGTCGACTCGACACGGTCAACTGCGGCTCGTAGCTGTCGCCCTCGGCTTCCCGCTTCTGTCGCATAGCATAACAAGCGTTCGACACCAGGTTGACTACTGCCTCACTGAAGTCGTGCGCCACCAGCGGTACCCTGCTCAAGGAGCCATCAAGGTCGAACACCGGCTCCACCGCGAAGTCCTCCCAATTCGCCCGGAAAGTATCGCAGCCCGTCTGAACCGCCGTCTGCAGCGCGGCATTCAGGTCCGTCGGGACCAGTTCTCCGCCTACCACGCCCAACCCGCTCATACGCTCCACAATAGCGAAAGCGCGCGTTCCATTGGAGTGTACCCTCTGCAAGCTGTCCGTTAGGTCTTCACTGATCTCGTCTAGCAACGCGACATCGTCTTCCTTCATCTCACTTCGGTAATCGTTCAGGACTTCGGACAGTTCCTTGTACGATTCCAGCGACCCCTCCGTGAAGTTCTTGACGAAGTTCAAAGGGTTGCTGATCTCATGCGCTACGCCGGACACGAGCTCGCCCAACGCGGCCAGCTTCCCTTGGGCCACAAGACGCTCCTGCATCCGTTCGAGCTCCGCGTTTGCTTCACGCAGCTCCCCATACAGGCGCTCGACTAGGTTCAGGCGCTGGACTTCCAGGGCCTGTTGTCGCCACACCTCCAATGTGCCGGCCAACTCGCCAACCTCGTCCCGGCTCACCTCGGGTATCGGTGTCTCAATATCTCCGGCGGCCATCCCTCGCATACGCTCAGACAAGCGCGAAAGCCGTCGCACCAGGCCGTTGCCGACCCACAGCCAGGCGGCCAGGGTAGCTGCTACCACACTGGCAACGCTGATTAGCGCCAGCAGGAGCCGACCCTCGTCGAAACTGCGGACGGAAGATTCCAGCGCCGCCGAAGCCTCGACTTGGGCTCCCTCCAACAGGCCGGAAACGGAACTGCTCAAGTTCGCGTTGGCGCCTTCAAATGCGACTGTCAACTCCCTGCCCCTCGATTGCAGCACAAGCTGCTGCCCACGAGCTACGTAAACCTCTTCACCTAAGGAAGTGTCAACGCCGCCGGTTACCGACAGACCCGCGAACTCGTCCCACAGTCTGTCCAACTCCGGCTCGTCGGATGCTAGGAACATCCGGCTCAGAACGCCAAGTGCGGCTTGGTTCGCTCCGGCGCCTCCCGTGGCTGCTTCCACACCGGACCGGAGCTCCGATGCCACCGTGTTGGCTTCCGACAGGGCATCCCGGTTCAGGGAAAGGGCGTCAACGACCTCCGCCAGGTCGAAGGCGGCATCGTATACCCCCTCCGCATCTGCTTTCAGCGCGGGTACGGCGCCCACTACGCCCAGATCGGCCTCAAGTCGCTTGAGAGTCGCCTCCAGAGGTTCCGCGGGCGAGTCCACGGACGTGGAGTCGGGATCGCTCAGCAGTCCGAGCCCCAGCACCCGAACCCGTTCGCCCTCACGGGCGGCCGACCACGCCGCCTCCAGCATCGGCACCGACTCCGACCTCACCTGGAAGTTCAGGTCTCCACTCCGCTCGAAGTAGTACACCCCCACCATGCTGGACACCAACGTCAAGAGCACGGCAAAACCCAAGGCTATGTACAGACGTGTGCCGATCCGACGCCAAGCATCAGTGAGAAAGCTCATATGCCAATGTTGCCTCGGAGATTAGTTGGTCGCTCCAAGATATGACGCCGAAATGGCGATCTGCAGGAACGCTTCTATCGCGCAGGATATTACCACAACGGAACGAAGCTGGCCGATTCTTGCGACGAATCTAGGATCTTGCGATACCCTTGTTCGGTGTAGAAGAAGTGGACTAAGCCCGCTAATGCCCCAGCCCCAATTCGTGCATCCGCTTGTGCACGGCCTCGCGCGCCTCGATGAAGGGTCGCTCCAAGTACGCCGTATGGTCGTCCTGGCCGTGGTGGTGGGTTGTCCGCGCAGGATCATGCTGGCGCGTGTTCTCCCGGATGTAGGCGAGCGTTCCGTCGACAGACGTCAGGATGTTCTCCGCCACTCGCCGGTCGAACATCTGCCACTCGCCCCCGCACGCGACGTAGACAGGCGACGTGTGCGCGTATACCTCGTGGCCGCTCGTTCCGAAGTCGATGCGGTTGTCGTAGTAGCCGGGCCCGCCGCACCGCGCAGCCAGCCACGTATGCCCGTCTACTGCTATCCGCTCGCTCAGTTCAAGCCGCCGCATTCCCTGCCGCGACTCGGTAGAGGCCACCACACGTCCAGCGCTCAGGATTTCCAGACTGTGTATAGGGAAGATGCTCTCCGCCCACGCCTTGACCTCGACCGTGCCCGCTCCTGAAAGCTCGACGGTGTCGCCGATCTCCTTGCCGTCCACCGTGAAGCCGATCATCGGCCCGCCGCTGATGAACGTCCGGCCCCTTGCGGCGTTACGGCACCATGATTCGTACGTGAACTCCTCGTCCTCGGGGATATTGACGTATGCCCTGTGCCCCCCGACCGGCACCGAGCTGTTCATCTTGTCGGTGCCGCTGACCATTGGCAGGCGATACCCGCAGTTCAGATATCCGTAGTAGTCGCCATACCGTTGCGAAGACAGGTTCTTCATCTCGATGGCGTCCATGCGCCCTGTCGCGATGAGCGTTGCGTACTCTCCGTAAGCGTTCGGACTGTTGAAGTGCGGATTGACGACGAACCCGCCCTGCTCGTGAGCGCGATCAGCCCAGTCGCTCAGGTTGGTGTCCATCGTACCGGCGTGCTCCGCCTCGCCGAGTCCGTCGCTGCACCACGGCATCACGTGCTGTTTCAACCCCCACAAGATCATGTGCCCGAGGGCGTGCTGCCGGTTCTCCTGCCCGACGTAGACGAAGTTGCTCCCGTCGCGCGAGACGCTCGGAGCGCCCGTGAAGTCCTCCGTATTGGTGAACAGGCTGCCCCACTGTGACTGAAGCAGGTTCACGACGTTCAGGTCCTCGGCCTGCGACTCGCGGTGCGCGCCCTCAGGCGTAAGAAAGTGGACGTGCGAGTCCCCGCTGAACCACCGCTGCTCGTTCATATTCGTCCAGCGTTTGAGCCGGAGGTTCAGTCGCCGTTGACCGGACTGGATCTGCACCTTCGCGCGGAGCGGCTCGTACTCGAACCCCCGCGCCACGTCCACGATCACCTCGCCTCTCGGCAGCCACCCTTGGCACGTGCCATCGATGTAGGCGTACGTGATCTGCCCCAAGCGCAGGTCGCCACCCACGTCCTTGTGCCACGTGTCGAGGTTGGAGTTGACGTGATTGTGGAACCCATGCGGCTGGTAGGGCACCCCATCCGGCGATCTGAAGTGAATACGACAGGGAACGGGCTGGCCCGTGTCGTCGTCCACGACCGTCACATTCACCCAGTTCTTGCCCTGATCGATCAGTTCGATTCGAGTCCGCGGACCGGCCGCCGACCCATTCGACAATATCGTTCCCCAGTTCGCACGCGCAACGGTCTCGCCGCCCTGCTTCACGCTGAGCGTGGCCGACGGTGTGGCCGACACCTCCACGTACGAAGGGCTCGACGTGCCGTTGTACTTTTCGCCCCAGCCCTTGTTCGCACCTTCGATGAACTCGGCGGCACTCCCCTTCGGCAGGGGATAGGCATACGTCGTCTCGCCCCGATCCACCTCGACCTCGATATCGAACGGCTGTGACGCCAGGTCGGGGTCGGTAAGCTCGATCTTGACCGTCCGGTTCGCCTCACGATACAGAGGGTGCTCATCAACCCGTCCCAGCGTGATCGCCGCGATGATGAACGGCCCTCCCTTGGGCACGATCTCTATCGACTCGATGGCGTCGGTAGGCTCGGGATTCTTCCATGCCCACAGGTAATACCATCGTGCATCCGCCTGCATCGCCTCGGTCTGCCGGTTGCCCGCGTCGCTAAACTCCCCCTCGTAGCGCGGATACAGCGTGGCCTTCCGGTCGGGCACAGCTTGAAACGGGGCATACGGCGCCCCGGTATACGTCCCTGCAACAAACGGCGGCCCGAACGCCGAGATTTGAAACCTCTCCCTCACTACCTCGGTTGCGGCGTTGCCCGTCGACGAGTGAAAAATATAGTCCGCGACGTGATTGCCAACCTGCCCACCTTGCGGAACGTCGGTCTCGAGGAGACGATGCGCGAAGACGATGTGTCGAGCCTTCTCGCCCACCGGTATCGAAACGGGACTGTCACCTTCGCTCAGCTTTATGAAACAGTTCGAACTGTCCGCCTTGCCCACCTGAATCGGCAGCCCTCGAAACGTCTGCAGGCCAATGTCAGGCGGGTCATCCGACGGCAGCAACTCCGTCCCAGCATTACAGAGATCAGATAGGTCGATAGGCTCATAGTCCGACATGTCCGATAACTCCTGAGCTTTCTAATTCTCGCACTCATTCCCGCGAGATGGCAGGGCACCCGATTCACCCGATAGCGCGAGAATTCTATAAGAGAGCGACCAACCTAAGTTATCCAGCCTATTCAACAAGCTCCCTACGCAATACTTTCTACTTTCTAATCCCCCAGTCCCACAGGATACGGGTTGTGCCGCACCTCCACCTCAACTTCCGCGATCGTGACACTGCCCGTCAGACCCTCAGGCCGGCTAAGGAGCGACACTTCCAAAACGTTCTCGCCCTTTCGGGGCACAATATCGACGAGATCGAACTCCAGCCAGTGGTTTCTCGGATTGGTGTGCAGAAAAGCGTCACGCCCCTTCTTCCACACGCGCCTGCAAGTCTCGCCCGCCAGCGAACGACCGTTGAGCGCAACGTTGAACCGGTCCCCGGCTACGACGTTCGATAGATAGATGCGCAGCGTCGTCTCGCTTACCCGGCTGTCGGCCCCCGCGATATCGTCGGCAATAGTGAACGGGATCGCGTGCGCCGCCGTTGGTAGGGGCGGGGAGAGATCGTGCGGAATATGGTGCCGGTAGTCGACCCGTGCCGCCCCGTCGTACTTTCGAGAAACGGCATAGAGCTTGTCCTTCCCATGTACGAGTTCCGGCGACCCTATCATGGTGAGGATGTTGCGTTCCGCGTCTCCAAGCGGCCAGTCCATCATCCATGTGTACAGGCCGTCGACTCCCTTCTCCCAGTAGTTGGCAGCCGCCGCTCGGAAATGTTCTAGGGTAGGGAAGAGCCGCCCGCCCGCGCCGACGACCTCGTCCTGCAGGTGGTGCTGCAGGAATCCGTACACGGACGCGCCTGAATCGTGCGCCGGCCCCACAACCCAGTCGAATGGCATATCCGGGTCGAGGACCGTGTAGACGTAGGCCACCGGCGCGACGAAGTCCAACAGCCCCTCGGAAAGCCAAGTCCTCACGTCCAGCCCTTGGTCGAGGTTGCCCTTCTCCGTGGGGAAAATCCTCGCTCCAACCACGCCCGGCTCACCCGGCTGTGAGCGCACCATCTCCGCCACGCGTCGCACCCACTCGGTCATCGTCGCGGTGTTTTCCGGCGTACCGCCGTCGTTGAAGTAAAAGTCATCCCCTTCCCCGAATGCGGCCGTGAAATCAAGCTCCACACCCTGGATCGGGTACTCTGTGACGAGCTCGCGCAGGATGTCGAACTTGAGGTCTCGGACCCGCTCTTCGGCCCATCCGCCGCCGCCGTTCTCAAGCTCGAGCTCCGGATACATCCTGCCGAGCCGCTGCAGTCGCAGGTCGGCGATGAAGTCCATTCCGTGCTCGTGCGCCCGGTCGATGAGCACTTGAAGCGGGTCGAGCCCGCGCTCCATCAGGCTGAGCATACACGCCGCCGCCCGCCACTCGTAGTTATGCGCCGACTGAGCCTTTCCGTCCTCGACGGAGAACATCTTCCCCACTTTCGTCGGGTAGAACATCCCGTCCCCGCGCTCGACGCAGTAGCTGAACGTGTCCACCGCCGTGCCCGCCACCTCGTCGATGGGAATCCATGCGTCCTCAAGCCGCATCGGCGGCTCGAAGTGCCATAAGTACGAGTGTCGCGCGTCGTTGTGATAGATCGTCCTACGTCGTCTCATTTGGCCCTCCGTGGCGTGATTTGCCCATTATCATCCGCTCCGCCGTCTCGGCGTCCCGAAACCTCACCCATACCGTATAGTGAGAACCCATTGGGCTTGTGTAGGGCGGTAGACCCTCGTTCTGCACGACCGCTCCGATTCCCTCGCCCTTGAGTACGCCCGCCCACATCTGCGCCTCAGGCTCCGGCATCAGTCCACCGACACGTACCAGTCGGTCAGGGTCGTCCTCATGTCCAAACAACGATTTCAGCCAACCCATAGCCCTACCTCTCCGAAGGGTACGGGCTGTACGTCACCCGCAGCTCGACCTGATCGACCGTGATCCCGCCAACCATCAGATCGGGCCGTTCGTCCAGCGATATTTCGAGCGTGTTCCAGCCCTTGCGCGGCAGGACTTCCCGCAAGTGGAACTGAAGATCCAGCCCCCGCGGCGCGATGTGCGGGGTGTTGTGGGCAAACTCCCTGGTGACCGGCTCATCATTTATTGACTCGCCGTTGAGCATCAGCGTCAGCTTGTCTTCCATGATGAGGTTCATCACCTTGACGCTCAACACCGCCGAGCTAACGCGGTCCGACCCCGCGATGTCATCCCCCACGTAGAACGATATCTCGTACTTTTCATTGGGATCGGCGTTGGGTATCGAGGTGGGTAGGGGAGCGCCGTATGCGGGATTGTCCGGCTCACCGGAACGCCGCAGCACGAAATACGTCCTGTCCTTCTCCTCGATCAGATCAGGATCGCCCATCTCCGACAGGAACGCGCGCTCCGTCTCGCCGTGCGGCCACCGTAGAAACCATGTGTACAGGCCGTCCACACCACGCGACCAGAAGCTTGCAGCCGCCCCGCGAAGCTGCTCGATATTCGCGTACACCCGGTTGTCCTGCCCCAGCGCAACGTCCTGCGAGGGCACCGTCGGCTGAAGCATCCCGTAGACCGAAACATCATGCTCATGCGCCGCCTCGATGAGCCAGTCAATCGGCATATTCGGATCGAGCCGGTTGTACTCGTACATCAACGGCACAACGAAATCGACGATTCCCTCTTTCAGCCACGCCCTAACGTCCAACCCTTGGAGCAGGTTCAGTTCCTCGACCGGATACACCCTCGCGCCTATGGTTCCGCCTCCGTCCCGGCTCCTCACTGCGTCCGCAAGGCCCGCGACCCATTCCGTAATGACCGGCGTGTACCTCTCCACGTCTTCCGGCCTCAAATACGATGGACGATTGCCGTTCGCAATCGCGAAGTCCAACTCCAGCCCGTCGGTGGGATAGTCCAGGACCAGCTCCCGCGCTATCGCCGCCAGGTGGTCTCTGACCGTCTCCTCGGCAAAGTACCGCCCCCCGTTTGCGACCTCCAGCGCCGGATCGATTCCGCCGTAGCTCCCGAGCCGCAGATCGGCCCAGAAGTCCATCCCCTTTTCGTGCGCGCGGTCAATGAGCACTTGGAGCGGATCAAGCCCCCTGTCCATCAGGCTCTCCATCGCGTGCCATGAGTGCCACGAGATGGGGTTGGTGAACGGCTGCTTGTCCGACCCGAACACCATCCCGACCTTCGTCGGGTAGAACGCCCCGTCCCCACGCTCCACGCAGTAGCTGAATGTGTCCACACCCGTCCCTGCCACCTCGTCGATGGGCCGCCACGCGTCCCTCATCCGCATTGGAGGGTCCCACAGCCACAGGTAATAATGCCGTGCGTCGTTATGATAGATCGTCCGTCGTCTTCGCATATCTAACCCTCTATTGGGGGCCTGTCGTGCGGGTGTCGCTGTCCTGTCACGCTCGGCCCCTATACTACACGATGCACGCGAAAGTGGTGGACGGTCGTGAACCTGTCCCAAGTTGGCAGTCCATGTCCAGGGTTCATTTGTCATTTCGGCGCTGATGTACTTATGAATACCTGTTATGCTCTGCTTCATGAGAATGAGGATTTCCCTTATCGCCCAGTATTCGAAGCAGGTCCGCCGCGCTGCAGCCGCTCGCGGCATCAGAGTCAGCGCCTTTATTGCCAGGACGCTGTCCGATGCTTTGAAGCGTCTCAAGCCGTCGGAACCGCCGCCATTCCGCTTGGTGACCGTCCGCAGCGTGTACCCCCGCCCCGGTGCCGATCTCGATCGGCCGAGGGCCCTTGAAACAGAGGACGACGAGGCGCGGTTCAGGAAAAGGCACTGCTGAATTAGGAGGATCCGTCCGGGATTGGCATCGTACCGCCCGGAAACGACGTGATCGGCTCAGGCGCGTTGGTTTGACCCATTCCCCCATCCGTTCCGGTATCATAGCGACATGGCCGAAGAAGACGCCCCCGAACCGACCAAAGCCGAGCGCCGCGAGCAGAAACGCCGAAAGAGCCGCCGGATGGGCGTATCCGGCCAAAGCGTTCGACGACTTCAGGAGATCATCCGACGTAAGGCGGAGCGGGCTGCGGACGGGGACAAGTAATAGTGGACAGCGCAGCGGACCAGGAGTACCTCGTCGGCGAACAGTACAGGGACTCGTCGAATCTCTCCGCCCGCATCCGCCTGCACAAGCTGTTTAGCACGAACGGCTACGGCTGGCACAGGTGGGTCTTCGACCACCTAGCCGACCTTCCCGGTGGTGCTCGAATTCTTGAGCTAGGCTGTGGTCGTGGTGACGTGTGGACAGAGAACCGTGATCGCATACCCTCGGATTGGGAGATCACGCTGTCCGACATCTCCCAAGGGATGATCGAGGAGGCCAGATCGAATCTCGGAGGCTCCGGGGGACAATTCGACTACGAGGTAATCGATGTCCAGAGCATCCCGTATCCCGAAGCCACATTCGACGGCGTCGTCGCTAATCACATGCTCTACCACGTACCTGATCGGGTGAAGGGCATCGCCGAGATACACCGCGTGCTGAAGCCGGATGGTCTCCTGTTCGCCGCTACGAACGGGCGTGGTAACATGGGCGCGCTAAATGACCTCCTGGACACCGCCTCCCGTGCGAAATTCGATGGTCTCTCACACGGCTTCAGGCTAGAGGGCGGTGACCGGGAGTTGCGGCAGGTGTTCCCAAAAGTAACGGTTGACCGCTACCGGGACGCTTTACATGTAACCGATCCCGGCCCGGTCATAGACTACATCAACTCCATCGGGCGCAAGCTGAGCGATAGCCAAGCATCGGAGATCCGCCGGCGCGTCCAGGATCGAATCGACAGCGACGGCAAGTTCGTCATCCCAAAGACGAATGGCATCCTCACAGCGCGCAAATAAGCGAACCGCAACCACTTTCCGTCGAGTGGCGGTGCCTGTCATACTAACGCCCAATATCGACAGTCCAAACACAAGACGAGTAACGCAACCATGAGGAACCTCGCGAAAGCGATGACGATTGCCGGGTCCGACTCCGGCGGCGGAGCGGGCATACAGGCCGACCTCAAGACATTCGCCGCCATGGGCGTCTACGGCACGTCGGTCCTCACGGCCATCACTGCACAGAACACGCAGACCGTCACTGAGGTCGTCGACATGCCCGATTCGATGATCCGGTCGCAGATTGACGCCGTCATCTCCGACATCGGCGCGGATGCCGTTAAGACGGGGATGCTCTCCGGCGCCGGGATCATCGAGATAGTGGCCGAAAAGGTGACCGAGCACGGCATGACTCCGCTCGTCGTCGATCCCGTCATGGTGGCGAAGGGCGGCGCGAGGCTGCTGCGCGAGGACGCAGTCGAGGCCCTCAAGACCGTCCTCATCCCCCTCGCGACCGTGGTCACCCCGAACATCCCCGAGGCCGAGGCCCTCGTTGGCCGCAATATCGAGGACATGGACGACATGCGCGACGCCGCCAAGGAAATCGTCGCTCTGGGCGCTCAGTCCGTCGTCGTCAAGGGCGGACACATGGACGGCCCCGCTACCGACATCTTCTTCGACGGCACGGAGGCCAAGGCCTTCACCTCGCCGCGCATCTCAACGGACAACACGCACGGCACCGGCTGCACATTCGCGTCGGCCATCGCCGCCGGTCTCGCCAAGGGCAAGTCGGTCCGCGAGTCCGTCTCCGACGCCAAGAAGTACGTCACCGAGGCCATCCGCTTCGCCCCTACCATCGGCAAGGGCAACGGTCCCCTCAACCACTTCTACATGCTCCGCGGCTAACCCGTACCCATCTGAATGGCAAAGACATAAATCGTCTATGGTTCGTTTTAGCTTCGAAATCACGTTGGGTAGGGGCGGGTTTCAAACCCGCCCGATTCGATAACCCACCCGCAAACGGAGAACCGACATGGCCCTCTACCTCACAGAAGAAGACGTTGCCGCAGTCCTCACCATGGACATTGCCCTAGAAGAGGTGGAAAGGGGTTTCGTTCACCTCGCGAACGGCACGGCCTTCAACTTCCCGCGCAACCGTCTCCCCAACGGCAGAGGCTCATTCAACTTCATGACCGCCACCGCCCCCGATCTCGGCGTCATGGGCATGAAGACATACGGCGTAAGCTCCGGTCGCTCGCGCTTCTACGTGTACCTCTATGACACGAACTCGACCGAACTCATCGCCCTGATCGAGGCGAACGGCATGGGACAGGTCCGCACCGGGGCCGCCAGCGGAGTCGCCACGAAGTACATGGCCCGCGCCGACGCGTCCACGGTCGGCATGATCGGATCCGGCTATCAGGCCAGCACCCAGCTAGAAGCTGTGTGCAGGGTCAGAGGCATCACGAGCGCGCGAATCTACTCCCGCACCAGCGAGAACAGGGAGCGACTCGCCTCGGTCTTGGAGCGTCGGCTCGGCATCGACGTCCGCCCCGTCGACAGCGGCCAGGAATGCGTAGAAGGCGCGGACATCGTCAACGTCATCACCACGGCTCCGAAACCCGTCCTCCTCGGTGAATGGCTCTCGCCCGGAGCGCACGTCAACGCCGCCGGAAACAACCACTGGATGAAGCAGGAAATCGACTACGAAGTCGTCCAACGATCCGCCGTGATCGTCGCCGACGACGTGGACGACGCCAAGGTCGAGTGCGGCGACCTCGTCTATCCCATCGACCGCGGCATTACCACGTGGAACCACGTCCGCAACCTCTCCGACGTGGTCACCGGCCAGGTCGCCGGACGCACCTCCGACGACGACATCACCCTCTTCGAGTCCCAGGGCCTAGCCATCGAGGACATCGCCGTCGGCATCCGCGTCTACAACATGGCCAGAGAACGAGGACTAGGCCGGGCGATGCCGTTTTAGCTGCTTTCCAAGGGATAATGCTCAGTTGTGAACAAACTCTCGAGTTCTTGATACGATGAGAAGCGCTTTCGCCACCTTAGCGCAATATAGGTACACTATTCTAGCGATCCTGTCTCTGCTCATGATCGCACAGATGGTGCAGCCTCATCTGGACCTCGTTCCGATCGAACATGAATGGTTGTCGGGGTTGCTCTTGTTTTTGACCATGTCTGCCTGGATGGGTATGGCTTGTCTGATAGGAGTTGTTGCTCCCATCGGTCGTAACGTGATGAAGTACGTCTATTCAACCTTGGCCGTACTTTGCCTGACTATACTTGCAATCATTGGGTGGATCTTTGTTGGCTTCTCCATGTCCATAGTCTCTTCATTGGCGTTCTGGTTCCTTGGACTTACCGTTTTGGTCTGGCTAATTGTAGCTGCCCTGATTGGAGCGATTTCGTCGGATGATTATAGCACGAAGGCTTACCTAATTCTGGTGGTCTTCCCACTAATCTCGCTCGCAGGGATCGTGTCAGTTATGGTCGCGTTGTTCGGACCAATTATATACGTGGGTGCGATCGGGGCAGTGTTGTATGTGTTGGGAGTACCTTTGATGCTCGGAGCGATTTCATGGCGCAGAATGGAGGCTGACAAACCGAGACCACGCCGACAGTACATCATAGTTGCGCTGAAATCCCTCGGTATATCTGTGGTAGTCTTCACACTGATGGTCGCGGGACTGCTATCTGTGTCGGTGATGCCGGAGATAGTAGGATTTGTGACTTTTCTGTTGCTTCCATGGATAGCGGCTGCCGTGTTTTCGGTGCCCGGAACGGCACTGATCGGCACGTTGAAACATCCACATCGGAACATTGTGGTTGCGGCGATCGGACTCTGGGCGATGATTGCCGTTATGGGGTGGTATTGGGTGTGGACAATGGGCGATGGACTCGATGGATTGACAAATGGAGAGCGCGTAGTCGCCGAGCGGAGTCTGTCTAAAGCACACTGCAAGAATAGGATTAATGTTGGGATCAATTCTCGAGCAATTGCATATGACACAGGCTTTGCGGTTGATCGTCGCACGTGGTGGAGATTCCCAATCTCTTGTGCCGCATTGCCTAGATGGATCGATTAGATTCCAAGTGCTTCCGCAGGGAACGTTGAGAAGAACTGTCAGACTGCCGCGACCCTCTTCGAGTCTCAGGGCCTAGCCATCGAGGACATCACCGTCGGCCTCCGCATCTACAACATGGCCAGAGAACGAGGACTAGGCCGGGCGATGCCCTTCTGAAACCTCTTTCCCTTGTAGAGTCTCCGTTACGTAGCCACACCGTTCAACATACCGCTTTGTCCAATTTGTGAATTCTCAATGAAAAATTGGGTCCCTCGTCATTCCGGCGGAGGCCGGAATCCAGTAAACTCAATCAGCGAGAACGCGTCGCCATCACCAAGAGCCCGGTGATGCACCACCAACGAAAGGAACAAAACATGCTTGGTCAAGTCCACGACCATATCGTCAGCGAGCTCGGCGAAAGCAGTCGCACGGACACCATCTTCGTGCTCACTGCCATCGTCTTCAACCTCATCGTCCTCGCCGTCAACTTCGGCGTGGCCACGGAGGCCGCGACGGAGGGCGACGCTGCCACATACGACATCATACTGGCCGTGTTCATCGTTATGACGGTGCTGCTCAACGTCGTCGCGGTGGCGGCGCTGGCCCTGGGAAGGCGGAACCGTCGCATACTACTCGGCGGCCTCGTCGCCATGTACCGCGACAACGATGTCGACAAGTATTACGACCCGTCCCTCATGTCGAACTACGGCGTACGTTACCTTCTCTTCGCCGGAGTCATCGCGACCCTGGCTGTAACCGCGATCATAGTCCCCCTAATCATCCGCTTCACCGAATCGGGATGATCCAAACGTACGTCAGGTGGCTCGTCGCTCGTTGTACGCGTAGTCAGCGAAAGATCACAAGAAAATTTGAGAGGTACAGAAATGGAACTTGGCGCATTTTCGGTTAGTTTAGCCGTAAAGGATCTTGAGGCTTCGAGGTCCTTTTACGAAAAAATCGGGTTTGAGGTTGTCGGTGGTGATCCCTCACAGAACTGGCAGATCCTCAGGAACGGCGATCACACCATAGGTCTCTTCCAGGGGATGTTCGAGCAGAACATCCTCACCTTCAATCCCGGTTGGGATGGAGAGGCTAAACCACTCGCTTCCTTTACGGACATTCGCGAGTTGCAGCGGCAGCTAAAGGCCAACGGTGTCGTCCTACACACGGAAGCGGACGAGAGCACAACGGGCCCCGCCAGCTTCGTGGCTGTTGATCCGGACGGCAATCCAATCCTTGTGGATCAACACGTCTGAGAGAGTATTTTGGGCTAAAGTATCTCTCCCCCGCCAAGCGGAGGAGAGATACAGAGAGGGGGCGCTCACGCCTCACTCCGCACTGTCGACCATTTTGTTCACCGCAACCCGCGCAGCCTCGATCTCGATGCCGCCCTCTTTGAGTATCTGCGATGCGAGGCCTTCGCCGGCCAATATCAGCCCCAGCAGGATGTGGTCGGCGCCGACCTGCCCGTGGAAGAAAATGTAGGCCTCCGTTCTCGCTGCGTGAACCACACGCTGGCTCGCATCGCTCAAATCAGGCTCCGATTCGGGAGAAGAGTCCCCTCGTCCGGCTTGCTGTTCCAGTTTCGTTCCTGTCCCTTCGATGTCCAGGCCGAGATCCACCATCACCCTCGCGCCCGCTCCCTCAGAATCGTCGAGAAGTGCGAAGAGGATGTCCTCCGGCTCTATTGCCGCATGTCCGATGCGGGCCGCGTGGGTGCCCGCTTCCGTCAGAAGCCTCTTGGCCTCCTCGGAAAACTCAGGACCCATCTCCTCGATCGAGCGCGTTGGCCACACCGCACTCGTGGATATGGGGTGGCCCGTTTCCGGATCGAACTCTACTCCTACCCGGTCGAGCACTACGTCCTCGGCGTATATGGATGCTCCCGTGCGGACGGCCAGAGCTATGGCATCGCTAGGCCTCGAGTCGCGCTCGATAGTCGTCCCGTTCCGCTGAAGCACGATCTTGCCGAAAAACGTCTCTTCCCGGATGTCGCTCACGACGACCCGCATCACCTTCCCCCCTAGGTCGGCAATCATCGAGTCCATCAGGTCGTGGGTCATCGGACGGGCCGTCTCCTTGCCCTGGAGCTTTAGGGCGATAGAGTCTCCTTCGGCGGGGCCCACCCAGATCGGCAGGTACTTGTTGATCTCCTTCCCCTTGAGCACGACCACTCGCTGTTGGTTCTTGTGACTTACCCTTATGCCTTCGACGGTCATTTCGAACATGAGAACATCCTTCCTTTCTTGAATGTGTGTGTTCATGTGCGACCAGCTTGGAAACCCGTGCTCCGCAGCTACCACATGCTGGGCGTCGCGGAGGGATACCGACGGCGGGTCCGGATGGTCGTTCACGGCCCCGAAGAGGCGGGGCATTGACTCCCGAAATCGCGCGACGGCCGGGGGCTGTCCGGCTCGGCACGCTTTCAGGAGGTCTTTGGCCTGATTCTTGAGCTGCTCAAGATTCGGGCGCGCGGGCAGAGAATGAGGGGGCATACGCACTCCTTTCCATTGGCCCGGCGTCCGCGTGATCGGGCAGAAAAGAGTGTTCGTTGTACCGTCGTAGAGGGGGTAGGCTCGGCCTTTGCGCGGACTCGGAGGCTTCCCCCAAAGCACCCCTGCATCATAGTGAACTAGGCACACACCTGTCAAACTTAGTGAGATAAGTGGCACAATAGGCCGCAGATCATTTCGAGGGAGTCGAGAGAAGTCTGGATGCCGACTAAAGGCCCCTCTCCCGTTCGCGGGAGAGGGTTGGGGTGAGGGTGATTTCCAGAGCCGTTTCGTACCATACACCCCCTTATGGACACCGCCGGGGAAGGGACACAGAGAGGCGGCCTTCCCCCAACCCCCAGCACCTAGCACCCAGCACCCAGAACCCCCGCCGGAGGCGCGATGTACACCTACGAAAACCACATGATGCACGACGCCTGGTACTTCGTGGACGACCACACGGACACCGTCCACATGTTCCACCTCGCCGAGCCGCTCGAGGGCGGTTCGTCCTTCGTCGGCCACGCGACCAGTCGCGACCTCGTGACGTGGGAACGCCTGCCGACGGCCCTGCGCATCGGCCCGCCCGGTTCCTGGGACGACCTCCGTATCTGCACCGGAAGCGTCATCGAGCGTGGAGGCAGGTACTGGATGGCCTACTCAGCTACCGGCCACACGGACAGCACCCTCGATGAGCAGTACCGCGTCCAGCGCGCTGGAATGGCCGTCTCCCACGACCTCACGACTTGGGCGAAGCTACCCGAAAACCCCGTGACCGAGGCCGTCGCCCCCCACTACGAGCGCATGGGCACGGGCCAGCGCAAGATGCACCACTGGCGCGACCCGTTCCTGTTCGACAACGGCGACACGGTCTACCAGCTAGTCTGCGCCCGCAGGGACGAAGGTCCCACCGGCGAACGCGGTACCGTCGCGTTGGCCCGCAGCGCCGATATGCACTGCTGGGATGTCCTGCCTCCCTTAGAACACGACCGGATATCCGACGAGATGGAAGTGCCGCAACTGTACAACATCGGCGACCGGTGGTATCTCGTCTTCTGTACGCTCGGACGTTTCCTAACGCCCGAACACGCCGAGCGATTCGGCGACCGCCTGCCGGACCGCTCGAACTTCTCGATGGTCGCCGACAGCCCCTTCGGGCCGTTCCGTGTGCACGGCACCGGCCAGATCGTCGAGCACGACCCCAACGCCGTCTTCTACGCCGCCCAGCTGGTTGAACTCGATGGTCGTTGGTACCTGCTCGCAACCGTCAAAGACGAGCAGGGGGAACGAATATCAGACCCCGTTCCCGTCCACGCCGACGAGACCGGAATCCACGCCGTCACCAGTTCCAGTGACCCTCAACATCCCTGTTGACGACCGATCCACCCGGCCATTTGCCGTCATAAAGGTCGACGATGTTCTGCGCGGCCTCGAGGCCCATCTCCACCAGCGAAAGCTCGTCATTCCCCGCAACGTGCGCCGACACGATGACGTTGTCCAGCTTGTACAGGGGATTCTTCGGGTCGGTCGGCTCCTCCTCGAACACGTCCAGCCCAGCGCCGGTAATCTGGCCTGACCTGAGCGCCTCCAGCAGGTCGCGCTCCACCACCAGCCCTCCACGCGCCGTGTTGATGAGCGACCCTTTCGGATTCATCGACTCCAGCGTCGTCTTGTTGATGAAGCCACGAGTCTCATCATTGAGAGGGCAGTGCAGGCTCACATAGTCCGAACTTCCCAAGAGCGTATCGAGGTCCACCAGCTTGATGCCGTGCTCGTCAACGAACTCGCGGTCGGGGTATAGCTCCGTCGCTATGACCCGCATCCGCATGGCAACGGCGCGCACAGCAAGGCTGCGCCCAATTCGTCCCAGCCCGACGATCCCAAGCGTGCTTCCGCGAATCGGTTTGCGAGGGCCTCCGGGCCACCCACCTTGCCGCATCTGCTTGTCTCCCGAAACGATGGTCTTGGCAAGGCCCATAATGAGCGCGAGCGCGTGCTCCGCGACCGCCTCGTGGTTAGAGTTCGGCGTTATCGTAACGACGACGCCCCGTTCGCTCGCCGATTCGAGGTCGACCCTGTCGAACCCCACCCCCAGTCGCGCGATGACCCTCAGATCGGGCAGCCCCTCGATCACCGCCGCCGGGTATCGCTCTCCCCACGCCACCACGCCGTTCGCCCCTTTGAGGTACTCGATCTCCTCCTCATCGCTCCGAAGCCCTTGCCCGAACATCACATCGTCCACCACCCGCACGTCGAACCCCCGGCCCTCCAGCAACCGGATGGCCGGCCCGTTCGCATCGTTCGGATTATCCCCGCTGACCACTACTGTTGGCACCTTGTCCTCCTTACGTCATTCCGCCTTAATCCGCGACCACATAGGCCCTGCGTCCAATCAGTCCCTCTCCAACTCATCCTCATACAATCCGCGGACTTCCGTGACGTGTACGATCTTCCCGTCCCTATAGACTGCGTACGAACCGGTCGTAGCGATAGCTCGTCGCTGTGCCTGAATGGCCGCCCGCTTCAGAGCTGCCATGATGCCGGCGGAATCTAGGTCTAGTGTGTTTATTTGATTGCGGTCTCTGGAATTGCCAGCAGTCATCGTTGCCCTCCTTCCCTTAGGAGCAGCGGCGTGCCCGACGAGTTTTCATATAGCTTCCAGTCATCCACCAACTCGCTGTAAATGGTCTGGAAATTAAGCCATCCCGTATCAAACCGCCGTCGAATGACAGATTCCGGCACGTCATGCCCACCTTCAAGGACTCGCTGCTTGACACGCTCAATAGCTATATCCGGAGTTTCCAGCCGTAGGAAGATTAGCTCTACGCGGTAGCCCTGGTCTCGCCAACATCGAATCGAGCGAACATATCCACGCCCACTCAATGTAGTCTCGAATGCAAAGCTCTCGCCTCGTTTCACATAGTCGCGCATCATGCTTAGCATCAGCCTTCCCGCACCGACCGCGACCAAGTGCGGTCGAAAAGGACTCAGCCCTGCCGCTATCAGGTCCGCATTTATGAACGTGGGACAATTCGCTTCATTCGGCAGAAACTCTGTGGCGAATACGGTCTTACCTGCTCCGTTCGGCCCGGCAATGATCAGTATTCTCTTGGATGTCTCCATGGGTAGATAGGCTTCTCACAGACCAAGTGGATTCTAGCAGATCGCGAGATTGTAGACCTTGTATCTTGGTTTTGTCATGGGACAATGACTTCGGTAGGGGTGAATAGGGTACGGCAGACCGTTGATTCCTAGGTCATCGAAGACCGTCAGCGAGCCAGGGTCGCCGCATCCCCCAGGAGTAGAGCCCGAACAGTTGCCTGGGCCAACCGAGCCCGCATCATGCAAGGACGGGCCAGCACTTCATAACAGGAGGTAGAAAAAATGGAACAGGAACCGACATACGTAGGCATTGATGTGGCAAAAGCCCAGGTGGATGTCGCTCTCCACCCTACAGGCGAGAGGTGGGTCGTCTCCTACGACGAACCCGGGATCCCGGAACTGGTCTCCCAACTGAAGACCATTGGACCGGCCAAGATAGTGTTGGAAGCTACTGGCGGCCTGGAACTGCCGTTGGTGGCGGCTCTGGCAGCTGCGACGCTGCCCATAGTCGTCGTCAACCCACGCCAGGTTCGTGACTTTGCCAAAGCAACCGGGACTTTGGCAAAGACTGACGCTCTGGACGCGGCGGTCCTCGCCCACTTCGCCGCCGCTGTTCGTCCCCCTGTGCGCCCTCTGAAGGACACCGAGACCCAGGTCCTCAGCTCGTTGGTTGCTCGTAGGCACCAAGTGGTGACCATGCTGGTCTCTGAGAAGAACCGCCTCGGCACCGCCATCAGCGCCGTCCAGCCCCGCATCAAGGCCCACATCGCCTGGTTGGAGCAGGAGTTGGACGACCTTGACGAAGGCCTGAGGCAGACTCTCCGTAACAGTCCCGTATGGCGGGAGAAGGACGACCTGTTGCGCACCGTTCCCGGCGTGGGGGGGCAGGTCTCCCTCACCCTCCTAGCCTACCTGCCGGAGCTGGGCACGCTGGACCGCCGACAGGTCGCCGCGCTGGTGGGCGTGGCTCCCTTCAACCGAGACAGTGGCACTCTGCGGGGCAAACGGACCGTCTGGGGCGGTCGCGCCCGGGTCCGCGCTGCCCTGTACATGGGAGCGTTGGTAGCCAGCCGCTTCAACCCGGTGATCAGGGACTTCTACCAGCGGCTGCTGGCCGCTGGTAAGCCCAAGAAGCTGGCTCTCACAGCCTGCATGCGCAAGTTGCTCGTCATACTCAACTCCATGCTCAAGCATCGCTCACCCTGGCGCGCTGAGCGCGCCAGGGCCTCGGCACTCGTCGGCCATCCCTCTTGACTTTCAAGACAGTTGCTCGCTGTTTGACTAACCCTCAATCCTATGCTCTGATAGCCCTATCGCAGGCCGTTCCCGTAATCACTCAACTCACAATCGGAGGCAGCAATGGATACACTCAGAAAGCCGCTCGCCGTTGTCCTCGCACTTATAGCCGTCGCCGTGCTGATCCACTTCGTCTTCACTCCGTTCTACCCAGACTCGGTGGACACCCATGGCATCTGGCTCATCATCAACTGGCCCATGGCATTTGCCGTGATCGTGGCCCTCATAGCGACCTACATCGCCAAGAGAATCGCCGAGACCCACGGTTGCGATACCAAAATGTACCTCTGCGTTAATGTCATGTTCTACTCAGCGGCTGCGCTGGCGATCCTGTTCTTCTGGAACTGGTTCGACGATATGAACGCAGGAGAGGACGGCCAGGGCCAGACCCACCGCTTCTTCTGGGTGGTCATAGACGTTCTCTACGTCATCCTCATGGCCAGCCTGAGCGTGCAGATATGGAAGAGCGCTCCCCGTGAGTGATCAGTCCCACACACTTCGCACTCGCATATTCCCCAGCCTAGTACCGTTCCCATTTGAATATGATAGTCGACCTGAGAGGTGAGTATCCCCTCTCCCGTCGTGGGAGAGGGCTAGAGCCTGCCCCGTACTCGATACGGGGGTGAGGGTGCTTTGAGTAGGCTGCCAAAATCATATGGAATTGGTACTAGTGGTTCGACATCCTAGATTTGAAGGGTAAAGAGGCTATGACTTGGTAGGGGCGGGTTTCAAACCCGCCCTGTGACGCACAACGCGAATCCATCCTCCAAATTTCAGCCCATCATTTCAAAGATTTCGGACCACCAGTACGTCGCCTCTAAAGCAGTATGAAATTCGATGAACACCCAACTCGTCCATTCCATCCGCCAGGCCCTAGCCGACAACGCCAACCCAACTAAGGCGGAGGGCATGCGAGCCTACATGAAGTCCGAGATGCCCTTTCGTGGTGTTCAGAAACCGGCCCGACGCAAGCTGGTAAATTCAGTCCTCCGCACCTACGCACTCGAGGACAATGCCGACTGGCAGGACACGATCCTCGAGCTTTGGCGCAACGCCGAATATCGCGAGGAACGCTACGTCGCCCTCGACATTGCGGGAGCGCCGCAGTTTCTGGCCTTCCGCACCCTCGATATCCTGCCGATGTTCGAAGAGATGGTCGTGACCGGCGCATGGTGGGACTACGTCGACGAGGTCGCCACCCATCGTCTGCGCGAACTCCTCGAACGCTATCCGGCGGACATGGCCCGTCACATGCGCTCATGGAGCCTCGACGACAACATGTGGAAGCGCAGGTCGTCCATCATCTGCCAGATTAACCGCAAGGACGAGACCGACCTCGGCCTCCTCTTCGACTGCATCGACCCCAACCTGTCACACCCCGACTTCTTCATCCGAAAGGGCATCGGCTGGGCCTTACGCTCCCTCGCATGGACCGACTTATCGACCGTCGAGGAATACGTCGCACGCAACCATGAACACATCAGCAAACTCTCCGCCCGCGAAGCCCTCAAGAACGCCGACAAAATCCGCGCGCGTGCTTGATGTGGATGCAAAGATAGCGTTCGGAATCCCACAATCTCTCCTCCGCCGGGGGAGAGATACAGAGAGAGGGCCTCCGCACCCAGCATCTCAGCGACCCTACCCCTTCCTCGCCTCGATCAGATACCTCGCCGCGTAGAACCCAAGCTCCTCGCCTTCCTCAACCCTTTCCTGAAGCGCTAACAAGTACCGAAGATGCGACCTCACCGTGAACCCCGGCGCCTCCCACGGAATCGCCTTCAAGTAGTAGACAATCGCCCCCACGTCCTCGAACACCATCCGACCCTCCCACTCTTCGACCGTCACGATGGTGAGGCCCGCAGCTTCCAACAGCGGGACTTTTTTCTCCGCCGTGGCGTCCGGGAATTCAGGAGTCGCGTCGAATGCCGCCTGCAGGTCCCACAGCCACATCCCATGAACCTGCTGAGTCAAGAACGTGCCGCCCGGCGAAAGCACACGGGCCACCTCACTAGAATTGAAGTCCGCGTGGCGATTTAGCACGAGATCAAACTCGCCGTCAGAAAAAGGCATCGGGTCCGTATTGGAGACACCGACCCTCACGACCTCAGCACCCAGAGGCGAAAGCCTCTCGCTCGCCAGCTTGAAATTCGGGGCATAGTCCTCCGTGGCAACCACCCTCGCGGGCCAGTGCTCCTGCAGACTCAAGAACTTCTCGCCTCCGCCCGTGTCCAGATCGATCACCGACGACGAGCACCCCATCAGTTCGCCCGCCCGATCCAAGTACGACCAAGGCTCCCGACCGCCCTTGATCCGGCCCTTCAGATACGAAAAATCCCACCCGCTGAACGGCTGTCGCTCCTCCGCCAGCCACGCCTCCACAAGTTCATCGCGGTCTACACCCGTCATTCCGAAGACTCCACGAAAGACAATTCGCCTTTTTCTCTCTGTTTCCGCTTCACTTTTGCGATCTCTTCGTCCGTCAGTCGCTCGCTGTCCGCTACGGTGGTCTCTTCGATGAGCCTTATCTTCATTTCCCGGTTGGTCAGCCACTCCCAGTGGGAGACGCTTACCGGATGTAGATGTGGCCGCACGTCGGCAGGCTCCACCTCATCGGCAACGACATAGAGGTAACCGAATGTGACGCCATCGTGCCTTATATTCCACTCACCGGCCTGCTGTTCACCTTCTCCTCCATCAGACATAATGACGATTGAAGGCCTGTGAGAAAACGCCTTCGCCACCCTCTTGTACTGCGTAATGGAACTTCCGGCCCGAAGCATCGTCAGCCTCTGCTGTGAGCGGTGATACCACGGCTGCCGGTAGTCCATGTCAGCCATATCTGCGTCTCCACTCGTCATTCCCGCGAAGGAAGACCCTTGCATAACCCCCTCTCCCGTTCGCGGGAGAGGGCTGGGGTGAGGGTAAATGCCTACCCCTGTCAGCCCCCGCCGGGGAGAGATACAGAGAGGGGGTCTTTCAACCCCCTCTCACGTACTACTCTGCGCTCTCCGCGTACTCTGCGGTGAGTCCCCTCTCAGCCTACCGGTAGTAGTGCGCCACCGTCTCCTCGGCCTTCGTCTTCGCCTCGACCAGCGACGGCTGACCACTCTTGTTGGCCTCCGCCGCTCGCTTGAAGGCAGGCCCAAGCTGGTCCGGCGTCTCGACGACCTCGGTGTGTGCGCCGAGTCCCTCCGCGACCTTGGCGTACTCGCCGCCGAAGGCGTTCGTGCCGTACTTCTTGCTTGAGAAAGGCATGTGGCTGTCGTAGTGCGTCATCACGCCGTTGTTGAGGACGACCGTCATCAGGCCGATTTCAGCCCGTGTAGCCGTCTCGATGTCCAGCCCGGACATCCCGAACGCGGCGTCGCCCATCACGTTGATGACCTGCCTCTCCGGCATGGCAAGCTTCGCGCCCAGTGCAAGCCCGAGACCGTACCCGAGCTGCGTCGACTTGCCCCAGCCGATATAGGAGTGAGGCGTGTTCGACGGCCAGAACGGGACGAACTGCTCCCGCGGATAGCCGGAGTCGTGCGTCACGATCGAGTTGTCCGGGTCGACCACCTTTGCGAGTTCCGTCAGCACGCGGTAGGGACTGATCGGCAACTCGTCGGAGGTCAGGTGTGGTTCCCACTCCTTCATGAACTCGGCCCTGACGGTCGCTACCTCCTCGATAACGCCGTTCACGTCGCCGCGCCCGTTCTCGCCTGCCTGCCGCTTGACCTCTTCGATCAGTTGCCGGAGCACCAGCTTGGCGTCTCCGATCAACCCGTGGTCGATCTCATGGTCCTTGTTGATGTCCTCTACGGCGTTCGTGATCTGCGCCAGCGGCACATTCTGCGGCACCGGCGCGTTGAAATGCGTATTCGTGAAGCTGGCGCCCACTCCCAGCACGAAGTCCGTCTTCTGCAGGTAGTGATGCGCCATCAGCGTGGCGGAGTTGGCTCCCGTTCCAAGCGCGAGCAAGTGGCTCTCCGGGAACGCGCTCTTTCCCGCCAGCGTCGTCATCACGGGGATGTGCGTCAGCTCGGCGAACTCGATGAGCTCTTCGTACGCCTCCGCGTAGTGGACTCCCTGCCCGACGTACATCATCGGCGCGCCAGCCTTCAGAAGCTCTGTTACGACTTCGCGCACGACATCGGGGTCGGCCCCCGAGCGATGCACCTTGACGGGACGATAGTCGAGTTCGCCCGGATACTCTCCCATCGCTACGTCCGACGGCGTCTCGATCAACGTCGGCGCCGGACGGCCATGCTTCATCTGCGTAAAGGCGTTGCGAAACATCTCCGGGATGCGGCTGGCGTCGCTGATGTAGCCGCTCCACTTGGTGATTCCCCCGTAGTGACTCACCGCGTCGAAGCCTGGATGGACGCCGAACCGCACACGATCATGTCCTCCTGGCAGCACGAGGAACGGCACGTTGTCCGCGAACCCTTGCGCGACCCCGCCGAAAGCGTTCTCCGCGCCCGGACCCCGCTGCATGGCGAAGACTCCGAGTTTCCTGCCGTTCATCACGCGGCTGTACCCATCCGCCATGTTCACGCCCGCACGCTCCTGTCGCGTAATGATGGGCCGTATCCCCTCAATCGCCACGGCGTCTATCAGCGTCTGCGCCGGAAACGCCGCCATCCACTCCACGCCCTCGGCCTTCAGAATCTTCGCTATCGCCCTATCGCCGTCCATGCATTTCTCCTTAAGTCCGCTGTCTCAAATACGTCAGCGCATCATATCAGGGAACTGCAAAGGCGTCACCCGCTTCACCTTTAGAACTAGACGACCAACTCCGCATCTGTCTTTCCGGCTGAGACCCTGCGGCGTACTCGCATTCGGGGCCAGAATCCAGCACCTCTCCCTGGAGTCCTTGGCCCTTCTCTGCGTCCTCAGCGCCCTCTGCGGTGAAACCCCTCACCAAGCAAGAGCGAACCTACACCCGCGCGAACTTCTGCACCCGCTGGCCTTCGAGCACCTCGCCGATGTAGATGTCGCCGTGAGAGTCCACGGTTACGCAGTGCGGCGCAACGAACTGACCCGGAGTTCGACTCTCCTCGCCGCCCCAGCGTCCAAGAAGGTTGCCGTCGCTGTCGAGAATGCTGAACCGATGGTGTAGCTCCGTCACGAGCACGGTATCGTCCGGTCCGAAGCAGACCGAGGTCGGAAGTCGGAAGTCCGCCGTCCATATGTCGATGAACGTCCCTCCCTGGTCGAACACCTGGATCCGGTGGTTTTCCCGGTCGCACACGATCACTCGCCCTGCCGGGTCGATGCCGATCCCGTGCGGATTGTGAAAGTGTGAAGGCTCGGTCTTGCCCGGCGCTCCCCATGCCAGCAGGTACGTCCCGTCCGCGGCGAACTTGTGCACGCGAGCGTTCATATAGCCGTCCGAAACGAATATCTCTCCCGACTCGTTCGCCGCGATCCCCGTCGGACGGTTGAACGGCCCCGCGGCCTTGACCACGAGGAACTTCTCGATCTCGCCGCCCGTGTCCGACGGCTGGTCCCTGTTGCCCAGCGTCATCAGGAGCTCGCCGTCCGGCGAATACTTGGTAACCGTATGGCTGCCCATGTCCGCAAAGTACAGGTTGCCGTCGTTCCCGATAGTCATCCCGTGCGGCAGGTTGAACTCGACGTCCCACGCCCTTACGAAATTACCCTCGCGGTCGAGAACCATCACCTTGTGATCGCTTCGCGTGAAGAGATAGATGTTGTCCTCACTGTCCGCTGCGATACCCGCTACCTGAAAAAACTCATACCCCTCCGGCAGCGTCCCCCAGCCCTCCACCGGCTCATACGTGTGTTCCCCAACCTGATATCGCATGTATGTGACCTCACAAGATTATCGTCCAAGATGCTCTATCCCCAATGGACTGCGCTACTATACGTCCTGCCTCATATCAGGTCAACGGCTCGAAATCCATGGGGCCGATTCAATTTACTACGTGTGCCACTCGCCGACACCGTCATTCCGGCGAAGGCCGGAATCCAGAGACGCCGGGTACCATGAGCAACCCACTTAGCCGAAATAGTCTTCTCATGCCCGCGACTTCGCCCTTCCTCTCTCTGCGCCCTCTGCGGTCAATCCGTCCATACGCAGGAATCAGCCTTGAAGCCTTGACACCGCACCAGCCCAATAAGTACGATTCATGGAGAGGCAGGGTACGAAACACTGTTGAACGCGGCAGCCAAGAATACGAGCGGGAGCTCTATAGTCCCCGTCCTCCCGACCCAAGAGTAGTCACATGCCGCAGAAGTACCAGAGAGAGATCGAAGAGATCCTGCAGCAGGCCGGAGACATGGGCCTCGCTGACGCTCCCAAGCGTCGCCCCAAGCAGGGATTCGGTCGGCTAGCTTGGGAGTACTTCAAGCAGTCCATCGGCGGCAGCGCCTTCTCCGTCACACCCGGTCGTGTAATGCTCGGAGCGGTGCTCATCCTCCTAGCCGCCCTCGTGCTCAACCTTGCTACACCCGGCTTCGGCATCGTTGGAATCCTGGCATGGCTCGGCTTCATCCTCTTCATAGTTGGGTACGCCTTGTTCTTCATCAAGCCCAGGCCCGTCCAAAAACGCTGGCGCGGCGACGTCATCGAATATCGACAAGGCGACTCCCTCTGGGACAAGCTCCGCAATCGCTTCCAGTAACCCCCGCTCACATCACGACGACAAAAGAATGAGGCCCCGCCGTTCGCGGGGCCTCTACTTTACACTCGATTCATCTCCGGCAGGCAAGGGGAGACTCGGCTACAATCAACTGTCCATCCCTAATCTCTGCCCCGCCGGCGAGGGATACAACTCCGCAGTCTCTCCCCGCCGTGGGAGAGATACAGAGAGGGGGGTTCCCTCACACCGCGCACTCGCCCTCGCCCCGCTCCAGCTTGTACTTCACCGTCTTGTCCCAGTCGATGTACTCCTGGAGCGTGTCGCGGTTCAGTTCGCCAACTTCCTTGAACTCCTGCAAGATCGGCTCGAACTCTTTGGGGCCCAGCCTCGCCGCGAAGTCCTTGAACTCCTCGCCCTGTTCACGGTAGGCCCAGTAGAACTTGATCACCTTTTCGAGCGCGTCAGGTACGCGCTTGGCCGGCACCTTCGTCCTCGTCCTTAGTCCTATGCGGGTGTCGCCCTCATCGTAGCTCCCGCCCAGGAATAGCTCGTACGCGGGAACCTGACCGCTCGGCGCCTTCGACGCCGCCCCGTGGAAGCCGATGTCCGCCACGTGATGCTGGCCGCACCCATTCGGGCACCCGCTCATCTTCACGTGCATCCTGCGCGTCAGCGGGTCGTCGATGTTCATCTCGTCGATCTTGTCTGAGACGGCCCGGCCCAGCCCCATGGAAGAAGTGATGCCGAGCTTGCAGCTGTCCGTGCCGGGGCAGGAGACAACGTCACTGATCTCGTGTACGCCCGATTGACCGAATCCGATCTCGTTTAGGTCCTCCCAAAGAGAGTGAAGCGCCCCCTCCGGCACCCATCGGAACGTCAGGTTCTGCTGGTGAGTGATCCGCGCTCGGCCTCCTGCATACGTCCGTGCCATGCCCGCCAGCTTGTGGAACTGGTCGGCCTGGATGTCCCCTTGGTAGAGCTTCACGTTCACGGCCTTGTAGCCGGTCTGCCTTTGGTCGACCACGTTGGTCTCCACCCAGTGCTCGAACTCCGATGAACTCGTGCCATTCCGGTACACGCTGTTGACTGCCGGGGCGTCGACCGACTCGTCCTCGATGAACAGCAGCGATGTGGGATCGAACGACCGTTGCGCCCAATCGCCTCGAAGCTCCTCCTCGACCTGCTCGCGGAAAGCGTCGATGCCGACCTTCGCGATGTGGAACTTGATACGCGCCTTCATCTTGTTCTTTCGAAGCCATTCCGTGTGGTGGAAGATGCGGATCACGGCCTCCGTGACCTTGAGGTACTCGTCCATAGGAACGAAGTCGTACAGCGTCGGCGCGATCTTCGGCATGATCGACGTGCCGCCGCCGACCCTGATCTCGAATCCTCGCTGACCGCCCTCAACCTTCGGAATGAACCCCACGTCGTGGATGCCCGTGATGGCGCAGTCGCGCGCGCATCCGGAGAATGCCGTCTTCACCTTCCTGGGCAGCGCCTGCGTGTACGGGTGCCGCACGAAGTACCTCGCGTAGGCGGCAGCGTACGGCGTCACGTCGAACAGCTCGTCGGAACACACGCCAGCCAACTGGCATCCGGTAACGTTGCGGATAGTGTTCCCGCACGCCTCTCTGGTGGTCAGTCCGACCTCTCCCAGAAGACGCATCACGTCCGCCGCGTGCTCCAGTTTGACGTGGTGGAACTGGATGTTCTCGCGCGTCGTCACATGCCCCTTGTTCAACGGGGCGAACCTGGCAGAGACCTCACTAAGGGCGTCTAGCTGGTCGGCCTTCAGCCCACCGAACGGGATCTTGATCCGCATCATCTGCGCGTCCGGCTGACGCTGGCCGTAGACACCCTGCTTCAGTCGATAAGCCAGGAACTCGGTGTCATCGAACTCACCGGCCTGGAACCGCTGTACCTGGAGCTCGAAGTCATCGATCTCCTCCGGCATCACGTCGATGATGCCTGCGGTCCTCTGCTTGAAATCGGTGGTCGTCATTGTTCGTGCTCCTCCCGGTAACGAAAAACCCCGCTCACCAAGTGTTCGAGCGGGGCACAGACTTGCGTTCTCTATTGGACAAACGGCTACGCGCGGCCCCTTGGACCCTTCATACAGGCGCAGGTCAAAACCAGACCGTTCGTCCTCATAGCTGCCACAAGTCTAGCAAGCCCATATAATCGTGTCAATGTTCCCTAGATCGATGATTCGAACGATTCAGACCTACGATCTCCTCCGCCGGGGGAGAGACACAGAGTGGGGGCGGTTCTCCACCAATGCAGCCAGCCGCTTAGTCGTATCACTTACCCATCAACTCAATGGCGCGGTCCAATATCCGATGCCCGACATCGTACTTGTCCATGAGGGGAAGCTCCTCGGTCCGCCCGTTGCGGTCGATGAGCGTGACCTTGTTCGTCTCCACCTCGAAGCCGCTGCCCTCCTCAGTCACGTCGTTCGCCGCAATCAGGTCGAGCCCCTTGTCCCGCAACTTCGCCCGCGCGTTAGAAACGAGCGACTCCGTCTCCGCCGCAAATCCCACACGCAAGACGCCCTTTGGTACCTCTACAAGAAAATCATCGTTCTTCAGCAGATGCAGCACCATCCCCTCACTGTCCGCGCCCTTCTTGATCTTCTGAGAAGCCGTCTGCGCCGGTCGGTAATCGCTCACCGCCGCCGCCATCACGAGAACGTCGGCCCCTGCACACGCCCCGAGCACGGCCTCCCGCATATCGGCCACGCTTGCCGCGTGCAGTACCTCGGCGCCCGTGGGGTCGTCGAGTGCCGTCGGAGCCGTAACCAGCGTCACCTGCGCTCCTCTGTCGCGCGCCGCCTCTGCTATCGCGTAGCCCATCTTTCCCGAAGAGCGGTTGGTGATGATTCTCACCGGGTCGATAGCCTCCTGCGTCCCCCCAGCGCTCACGACCACCTTCCGCCCCGCGAGGTCGCCGTTCCGCCCAAGCACGAGCGCGATGTGTCCGAGCAGTTCCGGCGTCTCCAAGAGTCGACCCTTCCCCGACAGCCCTGACGCTAGGTGGCCCGACGCAGGCCCTGCAATGGAGACACCTCTACTGCGGAGCCTTTCGAGATTCTCCTGCGTCGCGGCATTCTCATACATATGCCCGTCCATCGCTGGGGCTAACAGGATAGGTGCTGTGGTCGCGAGGATCGTCGTGCCGAGAGCGTCCTCCGCCAGACCGTTCGCGGCCTTGGCAATGAAGTCCGCCGTCGCCGGCGCCACGACCACGATTTCGGCCCGCTCTGCGACCGCGACGTGGTGGATGCCCAGCTCCGACGCGGGGTCAAACATATCCGTCACCACCGGCCGGTGCGTGATGCTGCGAAACGTAATCGGCGAGACGAACTTCGTCGCGCTCTCCGTCATGATCACATCGACATGAGCTCCGGCCTGGCTAAGCTTGCTCGCGAGGTCGACCGCCTTGTAGCAGGCGATGCTCCCCGTCACACCAAGGACGATGTTCTTACCCTGAAACGGACGCGGCATCCGATGACTTCCCCCAAACGTGCGTTGCCTTACTCTCAATCAATGGTACGGCGAACCTAGTCACGCGCGAAAGGGAAAACTGGTTCCTAGTTCGGAGACCTTTACACGACTTCAGTCCGAACGTAACCCACAACATCTGTCATTCCGAATGCAGCGAAGCGCAGTGAGGAATCTAAAGTCCATGCACTTCCAGCGAAGCCTCACTATCGCAAGAGCCTTGTGGCGACGGAATATCCTGAATCCTCTCTACGGTTTCCACGACCTCTGCGGTTGATCAAGAGTCTCCGCACGCCGGAATCCAGAACCCTGCACCTAGCACCAAGAACCCGACACCCGTTCACCGAAACGCCCATCACTGCCCCGGCACATTCATCTCGTGAATGATCTTCAGCCCCGCCATCGTAAGGTTGTCATTGACCACATCGAATATGCCCGTCTCCTCGGCTATGAGGTGGGCGGGGCCCCCCGTCGCGACGACCTTCGACCCTCCGCCAAGCTCCCGGTCGAATCGCGCGACCATTCCCTTCACCATCTCGGCGTAACCAAGCACCAGTCCCGACTGCAGCGCGTGGATGGTGTTGCGCCCGATTGCCGTAGAGGGCCGCTCCAGCTCCACGTGGCGAAGTTGAGAGGCTGCTTGGTACAGCGCCCCCGCCGCGACGTGTATGCCGGGAGCGATCGCACCGCCAAGGTACTCGCCGTCTTTGGTCGTCGCGTCGAACACCGTCCCTGTCCCGAAGTCCACGACGATGGCCGGACCGCCGTACAGCGTGAGAGCCGCCGCCGCGTCCACGATCCGGTCGGCCCCGACGTCTCTCGGATTGTCGTACAGGATCCTTATGCCCGTCTTGACGCCTGCCCCGACAACAAGAGGAGAGTGCCTGAAGTATGTCTCGCTCACCTCGACGAAGGCCGCAGTCAACGAGGGCACTCCGCTGCACATCGCAACCGAAGTGACGTCTCGCGCGTCCAACCCCCGTGTCGGAAGCATGTTGGACACCATCAAGCCGTACTCGTCGCTAGTCCGACCCCGCTCGGTATTGATGCGCCACGACGCCGCAGGCATGTACGGATCATCGCCGGGATTATCGTCAAATACCCCGATCTTGATATTCGTGTTGCCTATGTCGAGTGCGAGAAGCATTTGCTTGGCATCACTTGCTAATCGGAATGGGCAGAACTTCAGGGCCCCTAGTCGGTGACCCTTACTCCATTCGCCTCCCACTCGACCTTCATCTTCTGATACGCCGCCTCGAACTCCTCGCTGCCGTCGTCCTCCCAGCGGTCGAAGTCGATGCCCCGAATCGTCCCCTCTTCCTTGCCGGTAATTATCCGCGGATTGGGATTTCTCGGCGTGTGGTACGTCGTCCCGCCCGGCAGCTTCAGGATGCCGATCACCCTGGGACGGTTCCCAAGAATCTGCTTGTTCGCCGCCACCTTCTTCAGCATATCCTCATCGACCTCGATCCCCAACCCTGGCGCTTCCGGCACGCGGGAGAGGCCCTCGCTCACGGGAATGCGCTCCGTCGTGATGTCCTCCTCGTACTGGTCGTCGAGGTTGATCGAGTGGCCGCTGGCGCTGGGCAACACCGCTGCCAGGTGGAGCGTCATCGCCTTCATCAACGTTCCGCCCGTGAGCTGCAGGATCACCTGGGCATTCGCCTTCGCCGCCAGTGTGCCTCGCGTCATGATGTCGTCCACCGAGTGCCCCATCATGTAAGCGTCGGCCACCCCGTGAGCCGTCTCCGGGTAACCGCCGCCTATCGGAACGCCCCCGTGTACGATTGTCAGACTCGTATGGTGTCGAAGCTCCCGCCACCCGTCGAAGTCAGCCCGGGGCAGCGCGTCCTCGATGAACCCCACGATGGGATAGTCGCGCTCCATCTCCGCGATGAGAGGCTTGACGGCCCCCACAGTCCTGCCGCCGCCGTTGAAGTCGAAGTGAATCTTGAACCCCGTCGGCAGGTCGAGGTCCGATGCCGCGGCCGCCTGTTCCAACGGGTCATACGATGCGTTGGTGTGCATCTTGAACACCATGTACCCCTCGTCCCGCGAACGCTGCACCTCCTGCGCGAACACCTCCGCAGTGCAAGGCCTCGTCCACGCCGCCACCGTCATCATGTCTCGGACCTTCTGCCCCAGCAGCTTGTAGACCGGAACCTCGAGATACTTACCCATAGCGTCGTACAGCGCCGAGCCGAGGCCCAAGTTGAAATCGTTCATCATGAAGTCGAACGGACTGCGGTCGATCAGGTGCTCGTACATCGAGGCGGGTGGGGGAGGGCCGGGCCAATCGTAGTCGCCGTACCCGATGATGCCCACGTCGGTGTGCACCTTGAACACAATGCGGCTGTCGATGCCCCCCATCCGGCCGCGACCCGCCGCGTTGTCGTACCGCTTCGCCAGCGCCGGATGAATGGGGATGGATTCGATATCGGTGATCTTCATGCGTCACCTCGCGAACAGTGGTTTCTGCGACACTAGCCTACCACGTCGGCCATACCGTGAGAACACCGAAGCCTTTGTGTCACACCCTCATTTTCGCTGTTCCACCTGAAGCTCCGTTCGTACTGAGCCTGTCGAAGCACGAGTCTTCTTCAACCATCAAAACAGAGCCGTAGAGTCAAGCCACGTTTACCCCCCAACGAATCCCTGTGATAAACTCCACCCACTTGACAACTTATGATAGAATGCAATTACATTAACTTCAGTAAGTACATAACGCCTATCCTCCCAGGAGACCAACATGGCCGCAGGCAGCCACGTCATAGAGACCGACTCGCTCACCAAGCACTATGGGAGCATCGTAGCCGTAGACGGCCTGTCGATGTCCGTTCCGCGCGGACACGTCTTCGGACTGCTCGGCCCCAACGGCTCCGGCAAGACAACCACCATGAGTATGCTGCTCGGTCTCGTGCGCCCCACCGCCGGTGGCTTCAGCCTCTTCGGCTCCTCCGACGGACACGAACAGGCCCTCCACCGTGTCGGCGCGATTATCGAGTCTCCCTCCTTCTACCCTTACCTCACCGGACGCCAGAACCTCCTCTACTTCCAGGGCATATCAGGCCGTGGATCGACGGACGAAATAGAAGACCTGCTCGAAAGGGTTGGTCTCGCGGACAGGGGAGACCATAAATTCCGCACTTACTCTCTCGGCATGAAGCAGCGCCTCGGGCTCGCCTACGCCCTCCTCGGCGATCCAGAACTCCTCTTCCTCGATGAGCCGACCAACGGCATGGACCCAGCCGGCATGGCCGAGGTCCGCGACCTGATCCGCAGCCTCGGCACAGGCGGTAGAACCGTCCTCCTGTCGAGCCACCTCCTCCACGAGGTCGAGCAGGTATGCGACAGCGTGGCCATCCTGTCCAGGGGCAAACTCATCGCCCAGGGCGACGTCTCCGACCTGCTCCGTTCTCAAGACCAGATCCGACTAAAGACCACCGACAACGCGAAGGCCGTTGAGGTCCTCTCCGCGCTGGAATGGATCGAAGATGTAAAGCTGGAAGACGGAGAGGTCGTCGTCGCCGCTCCCAGCGCCCTCGCGCCGGACCTGTCCACAGCCCTCGGACGCTCCGAAGTCTACGTCACCGACATCTCCACCGGCCAAAAGTCCCTCGAAAGCTACTTCCTCGAAGTCACCGGCGACGAAGGCGAGTGAAGCGAGTGACGATTCCAGTACCAATTGAATTCAGAACGACTCACACGGCCAAGAGCATACCGTAAGGAACCCCATCCATGCTGATTGCCCACGTCCTCCGACTCACCAAATGGGAGTGGTTCAAGCTCCAACGGCGCTGGATGCCCTGGATTCTCCTCGCCATCGCCGTGCTTCTCGCCCAGGTTGGGTTCTGGGCCAGCTACGCCGCCTACCACAATGACACCGTGCAGGAGGTCTTTGGCGGCGGTTCCTCTTCGTTTAGCACCACCTTTGAGAGAGATGGCGAGACTGTTTCGGTGGGAATGTCCTGTGCGGATATAGTTAACGACCGCATGCCGCCTGAACTCGATCAGCTCACCGAAGAACAAAAGCAGATTTTCCTAAATGATGTGGAGGAATTTTTCGGAGAAGGCGCATGTGATAATTTCCAAGCCGTCGACGAGTTCCGCAAGGGATTCACTCTCCCTGACAGCATCACCGGTGCAATCGGGGGATTCTCGGCCGTTGGCCCTCTCCTGATAATGGTGCTTGCAGCCTCCGTGATGGGCAGCGAGTATGGTTGGGGCACCTTGCGCAACGTCCTCACCAGGGGCACGGGCCGCTGGCAGCTCCTCTCCGCCAAACTCCTCCTGCTCCTGCGACTGTGTTCCGACGTTCTCATCATCCTTGCCGTCTTTGCCGTCGTCTCCAGCTTCATCGCCGCCGTCATCCCACCGAGCGAGACGGGTGAGTTGGCCGACCCGGGTGAGTGGCTGGACATCGTTATCGAGTACCTGAAGGTCGTCTATTCGCTCTTACCATTCATAGCGCTCAGCGTCTTCCTCACCGTGCTCACCTCCTCAACGGCCGTCGGCATTGCCGTATCCATTGGGTATTACCTGGTCGAAGCAATCCTCTCGCCGATCCTCAATCTCAACGACACGCTCTCCAATGTGACCGACTTCCTCCTCGTTGCAAGCGTCAACACATGGAACGCCGCGTCTCTCGTCGAAGTGGAAGTGAACAGCGTCTCCGGCGAGCAATCGTCCGACGCCCTCCAGGCCTTCCTCGTCATCCTCGTATACACCGCCGTCCTGCTCGGAGTCTCCTTCTGGCTCTTCATGCGCCGCGACATCGCCGGCGCGAGGGGCGATTGAGCCAATCGCCATTCGCCCTGCCGGGAACTCGGCAAACGGAGGCGACTGACAGTGAAATCCATACTCCCATACGCCTATGGCGCATTGTGCGCCGTACTCCTGCTGTCCGCAGCATGTGGTGATGACCCCGCCGAGGCCCATTACAACAGGGGACTCGACTACGAAGCCTCCGGCGAATACCGACGTGCAATCCAGGACTATGACAAGGCGATCGAGCTAGACCCCAGTCATGTCGACGCCTATGTTTACAGAGGTTACAGCTACGAACGGCTTGGCTTTCAACGCCGTGCGATAGAGGACTTTGACAAGGCGTTAGAGCTCGATTCCAATCATGCCTCTGCTTATAACAACAGGGGTCACGCCTACTACCAGCTTGATGAGTACAGCCGCGCCATCGAGGACTACAACAGGGCAATCGAGCTTAATTCCACTTCCTCTCTCTATTACAACAACAGGGGCCACGCCTACCACCTGCTTGGTGAGTACAACCGCGCGGTTGAGGACTACGACAAGGCCATCGAGCTTAATCCAGACTGGCACTGGTCTTACATCAACAAGGGAGCCATCCACTTGGCCTTGAACGAGAATCTGCGGGCTATTGAGATGAGTAGTCTTGCTATTGAACTGGACCCCAATCAGACTGCACCATATTTCAACCGGGGAAGAGCCTACGAAAGGCATGGCGATTACCTCCTGGCGATCGTGGATTTCGACAGGGCCGTCGAACTTGATCCCGACTCTAGCTCGTCATACATTCGTAGAGGCAATTTCTATTATCGGTTAGCCGAGTACGGTGAAGCCATTAAGGATTATGACACGGCGATCGAACTGGATCCCACCTCTAGCTCGTCGAGCATTACCTCGACGCGACACTACAGGGAACGCGCCAATGGCTATCTGTTCGACACCCGCAAGGCAATCGAGAACTACGACAAAGCAATACGGGACGACCCGTCCAACGGCGATGCATACAACAGCAGAGGGTATGCCTACCATCAGTTGGCCGAGTACCGCAGGGCGATTGAGGACTTCGATATCGCTCTCGAACTTAGTCCTGACAAAGTATCTGCCTATAGAAACAGAGGAGCTTCCCACAAGGAGTTGGGCGAACTCCAGCGTGCATTAGACGACTACAACAAGGCCATCGACCTCGTGCCCACCTCCTTCGCCGCGCACTTCGGCAGAGGACTTGTCTTCAGAGACATGGGAGACCACCGTCAAGCAATCGACGACCTCAACAAAGCGCTGACCCTAACGAACGACCCCACCCTCCGAGCCGATGTCGAAGAGGTCCTCGCCGAGTTGCAACAGTAGCTCCCGCCCTCCCCGCAAACCTCCTACCCCTCACGCCACATCAGGTATACTACTCCCCACGCAATACTTCCTACTCTCTACGGAATACCATCTACGCAATGTCCAGCACCAAGCACCCAGCACCCAACCCCCAGAACCCTTCCTCCACAACCCTCCAGACCCTAACCTCCCTGTGCCGCCGCAGGGGATTCCTCTTCCAGAGCAGCGAGATCTACGGCGGACTCGCCAGCACCTGGGACTACGGACCCCTCGGCGTCGAGCTCAAGAACAACGTCAAGCGCCACTGGTGGCAGACCTTCGTGTGGGGACGCCGCGACATGGTCGGCCTCGACGCCGCCATCCTCATGCACCCCGAAGTCTGGCGAGCCAGCGGCCACGTCGAAAACTTCACCGACCCCCTCGTCGACTGCCGCAGCTGCCGACAGCGATTCCGCGCCGACAACCTTGAGGGCGACGCCTGCCCCAACTGCGGCGAGACCGGCACTTTTACCGAGGCCCGCCAGTTCAACCTCATGTTCGAGACCCACGTCGGCCCCGTCCAGTCCGACGAAAACAAGGTCCACCTCCGGCCCGAGACAGCCCAGGGTATATTCGTAAACTTCGACAACGTCCTCAACACTACCCGGCGAAAGCTTCCGTTCGGCATCGCCCAGATCGGCAAGACCTTCCGCAACGAGATCACCACCGGCAACTTCATCTTTCGCACCCGCGAGTTCGAGATCATGGAGATCGAGTTCTTCGTCAAGCCGGGCGACGACGAGGAGTGGCACCGGAAGTGGATAGACGACTGCATGGCGTGGTACACCGGCCTCGGCGTCGACCCCGAACGCCTGCGACTCCGCCCCCACGAGTCCGACGAGCTCGCCCACTACGCCAAGGCCACCTACGACATCGAGTACCTCTACCCCTGGGGTTGGGGCGAGATTCAGGGCATCGCCAACCGCACCGACTTCGATCTCAAGGCCCACTCCGACGCCAGCGGCGAGTCCCTCACCTACTTCGACGAGCAGGCGAAAGAGCGTTACACCCCCTACGTCATCGAGCCGTCCGCCGGCGTCGACCGCGCCGTCATGACCTTCCTCGCCGACGCCTACACCGAAGAGGAGACCCTCAGCGCCAAGGGCAAACCCGAAACACGCGTCCTCCTCAAGCTCCATCCCACCCTCGCGCCTGTCAAGGTCGCCGTCCTCCCCCTCAGTCGCAACGAGCGCCTCGTCCCGACGGCCCACCGCGTCCACGACCTCATCCGCGAGTCCGGCGTAGTCGACGGCCTCACCCAGTACGACGACGCACAGAGCATCGGACGCCGCTACCGTCGCCAGGACGAGATCGGCACACCCCTCTGCGTCACCGTCGACTTCGACTCCCTCGACGACCACGCCGTCACCATCCGCGACCGCGACACCATGCACCAAGTCCGCGTCCCCATCGACACCCTCGTCGACGAGTTGCGACGCCGCTAATCTCTGCAATATCTGCCTCACATCGACTATACTGAAATATAGCCTCGGTCAACTTTTCGAGGTGCTCGAATCGAGAGATCAGAAACACTTCCGTCACAATTAACAAGGTTCGTTTTAGACGTTGGCGGTGGGCACTAGAGGACGCCAGGCGCAGCCGGAAGGACATGGGCAAATGCAAGAGATAGATGACTATATCGAGATACACCCCGATATTCGCAGCGGGAAGCCCTGCTTCAAGGGTACTCGGATCACCGTCTACGACGTGCTCGAATACCTCGCCGGCGGTATGACCGAGGCCGAGCTCCTCACCGACTTCCCAGCCCTTTCGCCGCAGCACATCCGCGCGGCCCTCGCTTTCGACTCACAGCCAGCTTGACTAAATGTATCAGAAATGATACTTTTGGCGAAGTAGGGCATAGATGCCGACTGTAGCCATTGAGGGGCGGTTCCGATTCATGGTGCACACCAATGAGCTGCCATATGAACCACCTCATGTGCATGTGTATGCAGGTGGCGAGAGTCTCTGCCGAATCGAGCTTTATGGCGGAGAGTTCATGGACGATCCTCCGGGTGGCATGCGGAAGGCCATCCTAGAAGCCTATCGAAAACACGCAGTGGAGATTTATCGTGCCTGGGATCGGATACATGGAGGGCTAAAGTGACAACTACCCTTGAAGTGACGGTCAAGAACGCCGACCGCCTCATCAATTCGGCTCGTGTCCTTTCTCAGGGAATCGAGATTACCTTTGCCGACGGACGCTCCGGGGTCATCCCTTTCGATGACATCCGGGGAATCGACCGAGAGCGACTCGCAGGGGTCGAACTCCCGAGCCAGCACGTACTCATCCTCCGCGACGCCAACGACGAGTCGGTAGACATACCTTGGGATTTCGCTCGTCACTACTGCGACCCCGCACATCGGGAACGTTCGGAAGCCGCCACGTCACGTGGCAGAACCCGCTTGGGGAACCGCGTCCGCGATCTCCGCAAACAGGCGGGCATGACCCAGCAGCAGCTGGCCACAGCCGCCGGAATCGGTCGCGTCACCCTCGTCCGCATCGAAAGCGGATCCTACTCTCCTCGTTTCCGCACCCTCGACGCCATCGCCCGCGCCCTCAACCATCCCCCCGCCCACCTCCTCCTCGACGACGCCTAAGGTCCTCACGGACTTGACAAGGTCCGCTATGATAGAATATATGTTCCCTAAATGGGATCGCACCGCACGACACCACTGGTTGTTGTGAACAAGCCGCAATCCCTTTGAGAAACCAGATACGAGAGTGGGTCTGCTATACTAACGCCCGGTATCCGATTGTCTAGGAGGCTACATGGCATCACCGACTGCAATCGCTTCCACTTCCAAGTCCCCTACAGGGACTGAAGACAGCCCTTACGGATACTCCCCTCAATATCCTCAGGTGCCATTCACTGAGTTCGGCGCCATTACCCCAGATACCCCGCTTGAGTCCCTAAATCTCAACTGGCGCGAGAAAGACCTGCCTGAACGAATCCGTACTAAGCACGTCCATCGGTTACATCCCTATCTCGGTAAGTTCATCCCTCAGATCGTCGAGATATTTCTGCGCAAGTTTGAACCGACCACCGTATGTGATCCCTTCTGCGGATCCGGTACGACCTTAGTCGAAGCTGGTTCGCTGGGGATTAATGCGGTTGGATGCGATATTTCGGAATTCAACACGCTGATGACCAAGGTCAAGACGGCAGAGTATGATCTCGACCTCTTGGAGTCAGAAGTACACGATGCACTGAATCGCGTTCTCTTAAAGCCTGCATTGTCCTTGCGCGAAGAGAAAGCACCCTATGTGCCAAGCGACTACCTTGTGTCGTGGTTCGCGCCCTCGGCACTTGAGTCCCTGCTGAGATACCAGTCACTGGTAAACAGCTACAGGCATAGTGACGTTCTCAAGGTCATCCTCTCTCGATCAGCTAGATCGGCACGGCGCACTACTCACTTCGATCTCGATTTCCCGAAGAAGCCTCAGACCGAGCCCTATCACTGTTACAAGCACAGTCGTACATGTAAACCGACCGAAGATGCCGCCCAGTTCCTTAAACGCTACAGTCTGGACACTCTCAGGCGAATACGAGAGTTCGCCGGGATGAGGAAGAACATCGCCCTCTCGGTCATGACCGACGATACTAGGACAGTCGAGTTCCCAAGACACGACCTGGTAATAACCTCACCGCCATATGTGGGCTTGATCGATTACCACGAGCAGCACAGATACTCTTACGAACTCTTGGGCCTAGAATGGAAGGCGCCCCAGGAGATTGGCCCGGCGGCGAAAGGAAACTCCAGAAAGGCGCGAGCCGAGTACGTTGACAGCATGGTCGAGTCCTTCAAGAACGTAAAGAATAGCCTAGCCAGAAACGGGCGTATGGTCGTCATTGTGAATGACAAACTTGGCCTCTACGATGAAATACGCGAACGAGTTGGCTTGCGACTCGAAACTCGGTTGGAGCGACACGTGAACCGACGCACTGGCAGACGGGCAGGGGATTTCTACGAGAGTGTGCTGATCTGGACTGCCAATTGATCAACACGAATACACAAGCGCAAATTAAGCAGTCGATAGGTGTGATGCTTCGCGGGTTCCTGGCGAAGCACGACCCGTCTGACCCGTCATATCAAGATATTCTCCATGAAAAGGCAGGGCAAAGGGGTGCACTAAAACCCTTCCACGAAGCACTGCTTACTCCTGTCGTAACGACGATTTCAAGGTATGAGAGGTCTTTCTCAACAACGTTGGGCAGCATGTTCGAGGTCGCTGCCGAGCTTGTGGGAAAGCAAAACTTTGCCTTCGCCCAAAGGCAGTACCCCGTAGAGGGACAGATGGGTGCGGCCGCTAGCACGACTATTGAGAGCATTCGAAACGAAATCGAAACCACAAAAATGCAAGGTAGATACCTTTCATATGTAGATGCAATAGCAAGGTCATTTCATGCCGACACGATCACACGTTCGATTAAGGCCGACCTCTACATATTGGATGCCGAAGGTAACGAGACATTCTTCGAGATGAAAAGCCCAAAGCCGAACAAGAGCCAGTGTTTGGATGTGACAGAGAAGCTATTGAGGATCCATGCTTTGAGGCAGAGTGGTCCACCGAAGGTTAAGACTCACTATGCCATGTCATACAACCCCTACGGCTCGCGAAGTCAGTACAAGCATCCATTTGCTTTGAATCTGTTAGACATGAAGAATCAAGTATTGCTCGGTCAAGAGTTTTGGGAACTCTTAGGGGGACAGGGAACCTATGAGCAAATAGTCGATCTATTCGTCCAAGTTGGACGAGAGCACCGTACGGATGTGTTACGAGTGCTGGTGCCCTAATCCCCCGCGCATCTTCCCCTCCACACCCTGCATCCAATACCATAGAAGCATGTGGGAGGGAACGACCATGAAGACACTGCACTGGCTCGTCGCCGCAACGATCCTCATCATCCTCGCCGCCGCCTGCGGGAGTGACGGCGACTCATCCGACGAAGGTAGCGCGGACGTCGCCGCATCCTTCAGCTTCGAGGCGTTCGGCAACGAGAACTTCGAAAAGGGCCAGCCCATCAGCCTCGACACCTTCGAGGGCCAACCCATCGTCCTCAACTTCTGGTACCCCTCGTGCCCCCCGTGCCGTCTTGAGATGCCCCACTTCGAGGCCGCCTTCCAGGCACACAAGGACGAGGTCGCCTTCGTCGCCATCCAGCAGCTCGGCCTCGATTCCGCCGATGAGGGCCAGAAATTCATCGACGAGTTCGGGCTCACCTACGCCGTCGGCGCCGACACCTCCGGCACCGTCATCAAGGAATACGACGTCAAGACCTTCCCGACCACCATCTTCCTCGACGCCGACCACAACATCGTCCGCAAGTGGGCCGGCCCCCTCAACGAGGAAAAGCTCAACGAGCTCATCGAGGAGATCCTGCCCGCATCATAGAAATGATCCCTTCCCCGCCGGGGAGAAAAACGGAGAGGGGGTTCCGGCAGTCGCCTGAGAGCCTGTCGAAGGGTCTGATAGTCTCGGCATTTTGACGTATGAGAACACATGCACTACCCTGTGCATGTCGCAGGATTCGGTTTCGGGCCGGCGCGCCCGGCCCCGCGGAACCGTGCGAGACGAATTGAGAACAATGAGCAAGAATTTTGGTCGTGGGGAAAAAATCTCAAACCGTCTCACGATGGCATCTTCTGCCGCGTGTGCGCCACCGGTTCAAGTTCAAAATACTCCGTCCGGAAGGGCGGAACGGGGCGAGACAGATCGAGAACGAGAGGAAAATCCGAAATTCGGGTGGTGTCCCAAACCGTCTCATTTTCTCAAAGTGTCTCAAAGCAAAAGGACCGTTTACCCTGAGCAGCGTTACGCCCCGGGCGAGGGGCCATGCAGGGTGACAGAAACCTGCCATGCAGTCACCTGAAGTCTCTCCTCCGTCGGGAGAGAGATACAGAGAGGGGGCGCGAGCAGATACTTGAAAGCATGTCGAAGGACGGGAGAGCAAGGTGGACTTTGCCGACATATTCCTCACCATCGTTCGTTGGCTCCATGCGCTGGCCGCAGCCGCGTGGGTCGGCGGTAGCTTCTTCTACCTCATCGTCCTCATCCCCACCTTAAAGCGCGTTCCGGACGTTCCCCGTGCCCTTTCGGCCGCCCTCGGCGTAGAGTTCCGCACCCTCGTCGTCACCAGCATCATCGTCCTCGTCGCCACCGGCGCCATCCTCGCCTTCGACCGACTCACCGAGGTCGAGCCGCCATACGCCGCGACCCTCGGTATCAAGGTCGTCCTGTCAATCTGGATGTTCGCCCTCGTCCGCGACCGCAGACGGCACGCCAGAGTCCTCGACGCCCTAGAACAAAGACCCGCGCCACCGACCACTCTCTGGGGAAAGATAATTGCAGCCGTGTCGGGGTACAATACACTCGTCATCCTCGGAGTCGCGATCTTCTTCCTGTCCGACCTGCTCAAGGTGCTCTTCGAGATCGAGCTCCGCACCGAATAGGAGTCCTGCAAACCGTGAAGCCCAGCCTGCTCGATATCCTCGTCTGCCCCCTCTGCAAGGGCGAACTCACCCTCACCGTCGACCACGAGGAGGACGGCGAGATCATCACCGGAAGCCTCCGCTGCGACACCTGCAACGAGACCTACCCCATCGAAGACACCATCCCCAACATGCTCCCACCCGAACTGCGGGACTAATGGAAGGATTCACCCTCCGTTTGTGGGATGCCCCTCCGTTCGTGGTGAGCTTGTCGAACCACAAAAAAACGGGCGGAGAGGACGAGACTGTACCCACGGAGCCTCCCACCAATGAACGTGGACGACGAACTAACCAAACAGCAACGTCCCGCCGGCACCCCCGCGGGCGACGGCCTCGCGCTCTTCACCGACCTCTACCAGCTCACCATGCTCCAGGCATACTTCGAGGAGCGCATGACCGAGCGCTCCGTATTCAGCCTCTTCGTCCGCCGCCTGCCGCCGAACCGCAACTTCCTCATCGCCTGCGGACTCGACCCCGTCCTCGACTACCTCGAATCACTCCGTTTTACCCAGCGAGACCTCGCCTACCTCGATTCGCTCGGCATATTCTCCAAACGTTTCCTCTTATGGCTGACCGACTTCCGGTTCACCGGCGATGTCCACGCCGTCCGCGAAGGCACCCCGCTATTTGCGAACGAACCTATCCTCGAGGTCGAGGCCCCTCTGCCTGAAGCACAACTCATCGAGACCTTTGTGATCAACCAGGTCCAGCTCCAGACCATGCTGGCCTCCAAGGCCCACCGCGTGGTCACGGCGGCGCAGGGACGATCGATTATCGACTTCGGCGCGCGCCGTATGCACGGGACCGACGCCGCCGTCAACGCCGCCCGCGCCTTCTGGATCGCTGGCGTCAACGCTACCTCCAACGTCCTGGCCGGAAAGCGGTTCGGCATTTCTGTGGCCGGCACCATGGCCCACAGCTACATCCAGGCCCACGGCAACGAGGCAGCCGCGTTTCGCGCCTTCGCCAACCTCTACCCCGACACAGTCCTCTTGGTAGACACCTACGACACGCTCACGGGGGTACAGAAAATCATAGACCTGGCGAATCAGCTGGGCGAAGACTTCAAGATTCGGGCCGTGCGCCTCGACTCCGGCGACCTGCTCGACCTCTCACTTCGAGTCCGCGACGCGCTCGACCAGGCCGGCCTCGACCGTGTCCAGATCATCGCGAGCGGAAGCCTCGACGAATACGAGATCGACGCGCTATTGTCCTCGGGTGCCCCTCTCGATGGATTCGGTGTCGGCACTGCCATGGGCGTCTCAGCCGACGCTCCCTACCTCGATATCGTCTACAAGCTCACGTCCTACGCGGGCGACGGACGGGTCAAGCTGTCGGCCAACAAACCCGTCCTCCCCGGCCGGAAACAGGTATTCCGCAACGCCGACGGAGACCGTGACACAGGCGACACCATAGCACGTGTCGACGAGGACCTGTCGGGCCGGCCGTTGCTTGGGCCCGTGATGCGAGACGGCGCGAGGCTCGTCCCGCAAATTGACAACCTAGCCGAGACGCGCCGCTATGCGGCTGAGCAGATCGCCCGACTGCCGGAAACGGTTCGCGCCCTCAGCGATGCAGACCCGCCATACCCCGTCGAGATCAGCCCCAAACTCAACGCCTACCACGAAGAGGTCGTCCGCCGGACCGCTGCGCGGTCCCATGCAACACGAGCCGGTTAGGTAGAATAGGTGGAGAATCGAAGGGGGATGCCATGACTGCCAGTCCCAACGAACTGAAGCCCGGCGACGCGCTCATCATAGTCGATGTCCAGAACGACTTCTGTCCCGGCGGTGCCCTGCCCATAGAGCGAGGCGACGAGGTCGTGCCCGTCCTGAATGACTGGATCGCCGCCGCGGAAGCGGGCCACACGCCGATCTACGCCTCCCGCGACTATCACCCACAGGGCCACATGAGTTTCGACGAGAGCGGAGGCCCCTGGCCCCTGCACTGCATCCAGGACAGCGACGGCGCCCGCTTCCACCCCGACCTCAATCTGCCCACGGACGCCGTGGTCGTAACCAAGGGAGTGCGCCTCGATCAGGACCAGAACTCTGCCTTCGACCAGACCGGCCTCGCCGCCGACCTTAGAAAGCAGGACGTCGAGCGAGTATTCGTAGGCGGCCTCGCCGAAGACGTCTGCGTCCTCGCCACCGCGCTGGACGGTCGAAACGAAGGCTTCGAGGTCGTCCTCATCGAAGACGCCACGCGACCCGTGACCCCAGAAGGCGGGATATCCGCCCGCCAACAGATGCGAGACGCCGGCGTCCGCTTCAGCGCCTGACTAGCGGTGACAGCAGCGCAATCGTCATACCGGCGGAGGCCGGTATCCAGAGGGGTAGGGCGCTGGGGTGCTTTGTGTGGTTTCCTTCAAGTCCGCAAGCAACTTTCCCGCCGTCTTCTTGTTCACGGGATGCACCGCCCCCGGCGCTATCTCCGCCAGCGGACGCAGAACGAACTCGCGCTCAGTCATCCGGGGATGCGGAACCGTCAGGTGCGGCAGATCAACCACAAGACTCCCAAATAGCAGAATGTCGATGTCGAGCACTCTCGGCCCATTCAAGACCGGGCCACGCTCACCCGCCTCGTGTTGAATTCCACGTATCTCCCGTAGCAACTCGTACACGCTCAGATTCGTCCACATCCCGCACACGGCATTGACGAACGAAGGCTGAAGCGTCACTCCAACCGGCGCAGTCTCGTACATGCTTGAAACCGTTAGTCCGGTCGAAAACTCACGCAGTCGCTCTACCGCCCGTTCGATATTCCCGCGCTTGCCCCCAAGGTTCGATCCGAGCCCCAGGTAGACCTCAGTTCGCATCGTCCTGGTTCCAACCGCGCACCACCGCGTCCGTCATCCGCGCGACCCGCGCCATTTCCTTCACGTCATGAACCCTCACGATGTCCGCGCCCCCCGCGATGGACAGGGCCACCGTGGCCGCCGTTCCCTCCACTCGGTCCTCCACCGGCAGTCCGAGAACGTAACCGATCGTAGACTTCCTCGACATCCCCACGAGCAGAGGCAGACCCAGCGCCTCGAACTCACCAAGTCGCCGTAGAATTTCGAGATTCTGTTCTGCCGTCTTGCCGAATCCCATGCCTGGGTCGACGATGACGTTCTCTGTACGCACCCCGCCTTTCACCGCCGCACTGACTCTGACACGCAAGCCCTCGATCACGTCGGGAACGAGGTCGTCGTACTCAGTCCCATCCTGATTGTGCATCAGCACGACCGGCACGTTGGCGTCAGCCGCGACCCCCAGCATGTCCGGGTCCCGCTGCAACGCCCACACATCGTTTATCATCGACGCCCCGGCCTGTATGGCGGCCTGTGCTACACCCGCCTTGTAAGTGTCGATGCTCACCGGCAGGTCGGACTCACGCCTGATCGCCTCGATAATCGGAATCACTCTGCTCAGCTCCTCGTCGGCCGATACCGGCTTCGAGTCGCCATAGATTCCCCGTGGACGTGTCGACTCACCACCCACGTCGATGATGTCCGCGCCGTCCTCCTGAAACCGAGCCGTCAGACGCACCGCCCTGTCTATGTCGCCGCCAACCCCATCGTTGGAAAAGGAGTCGGGCGTGACGTTGATGACGCCCATCACATACGTCCGCTCGCCCCAGACGAAACGTCTTCCACCGATGTTCGTGATGCCCTCAACCGGGGTTAGCGGTTCCACAAGACTCGCCCTTGCCGACTACTCTCCAAGCCCTTTGTATCCTTGCTAGGGTCTTGGAGATTTGGTAGTGTGATTGAGGCCATTGTATCCCATTGAGTGGACGGCGAGACTGCACGTTCGCTCGAAGATCGTCAAAGGTTAGGCAGGTTCGGCTGCATGGTTCTCAAACGCAAAGTCGACGTGATGCGCGAGGAGCTTGAGGCTCTCAGCGAGAAGTCGCGGCAGGGCGGAGGCCCGTCACGCATCGACGCCCAGCACGCCAAGGGCAAGCTCACGGCCCGCGAGCGTATCGACCTCCTCTTCGACGAGGGCACTTTCGAAGAGCTTGATGCCTTTGTGGAACACCGAGCCACCGAGTTCGGCATGGCCGATCGCAAGTACCTCGGCGATGCCGTCGTCACCGGCTACGGCAAGATTGCGGGCCGTGTGGTCTTCGTCTACGCCCAGGATTTCACCGTAATCGGCGGTACGCTATCCGAGGTCGTCGCCCAGAAGATCTGCAAGGTCATGGACCTAGCGGCCAACAGCGGCGCGCCCGTCGTCGGCCTCATCGACTCCGGCGGCGCTCGCATCCAGGAGGGCATCGACAGCCTTGCCGGATACAGCGCCATCTTCCAGCGAAACGTCAGGTACTCCGGCGTAGTTCCCCAAATATCCGCCATGCTCGGTCCCGCCGCCGGCGGAGCGGTCTACTCCCCCGCCTTGACCGACTTCATCATGATGGTGCGAGGAATCGGACAGCTTTACATCACCGGCCCCGACGTGGTGAAGGCGGCCACCGGCGAGGTCGTCTCCCACGACGAGTTGGGCGGAGCTGAGGCCCACGCTTCCAAGAGCGGCGTCTGCCAGTTCGTCTGGGATTCCGAGCAGGAATGCCTCGACCAGATCCGTCGGCTCCTCAGCTTCCTCCCGCAGAACAACATGGAGGAGCCGCCTCAGCAGCGCACCCAGGACGACCCCGAACGGCGCGACCGCGGCCTGCTCCACGTCGTGCCCGACAATCCGAACCAGCCGTACGACATGATGGATATCATCCTGCAGGTGATCGACGACGGCGACTTCATGGAGGTGCACGAGCTCTACGCCCGCAACATCATCGTCGGGTTTGCCCGATTCGATGGCCGCCCGGTCGGCATCGTCGCGCAGCAGCCCGACCACCTCGCCGGACTTCTCGACATCAACGCGTCCACGAAGGCCGCCCGCTTCATCCGGTTCTGCGATGCCTTCAACGTGCCCCTCGTCACCTTCATCGACGTTCCCGGATACATGCCCGGCACCGTTCAGGAGCATGGCGGCATCATTAAGCATGGCGCGAAGCTCCTCTACGCCTACGCCGAGGCCACCGTCCCCAAGATCAGCGTCCTCGTCCGCAAGGCCTACGGCGGGGCGTACATCGCCATGAGCAGCAAGAACCTCAATGGAGACGTCAACTACGCTTGGCCGACCGGACAAGTCGCCGTGATGGGTGCCGAAGGTGCGGTCAACATCGTATACCGCGACCAGATCCGCATGGACGCCGAGCCCGACGCCAAGCGCGCCGAACTTATCGAAGAGTACGAGCGTCTCTTTATGAACCCCTACGTCGCCGCCAGCCGCGGCCTCATCGACGACGTGATCGACCCCGCCGACACTCGGCCCAAGATCATTCGCGCCCTCGAAATGCTCGACAATAAACGAGAGACCCTCCCACCCAAGAAGCACGGGAGCATTCCCCTGTGACCGACCGTTCCGACAAGCTCATGTCAGCCGCGATGGCCGCCGTACAGGAGTACCTCGACCGGGAGGCCCGTCGTATCGGTGCTAGACAGGAACACAGGGCCTTGAGTCGCTGGAAGTCCACCAAATGGTGCACCCTCAGAGAGACCAATCACCATCCAACGAACCTGTGGAAACACAGCACGTGGTTCTGAAGGCCCGACCGGCCCCATCCGTTAGGACCGCCGCTATCCTCATCTCATGACCTCTACCACTCCCATCAAGATAACCGACACCACGTTCCGTGACGCCCATCAAAGCCTGATGGCGACCCGCCTGCGCACCGAGGACATGGTGCCCATCGCCGAGCGAATGAACGCCGTCGGCTTCCACTCCATGGAGGTCTGGGGCGGCGCGACCTTTGACTCCACCACACGCTTCCTCGGCGAGGACCCTTGGGAACGCCTGCGCACCTTCAAGAAGCTCATACCCGATACCCCCCTGCAGATGCTCCTGCGAGGCCAGTCCCTCGTCGGCTACCGTCCATACGCTGACGACGTAGTCGACGCATTCGTGCGTCGTTCCACCGAGGCGGGCATAGACATCTTCCGGGTATTCGATGCCCTCAACGACCGCATGAACCTCGAACGAGCCGCCGGCGCCGTCAAGGACTCCGGCGCGCACCTGCAACTCACGATCTGCTACTCCGTCACCGAGGAAGGCGTCCTCGGCGGGCCGATCTACAACCTCGACTACTACATCGCCAAGGCGAAGGAACTGCTTGACCTCGGCGCCGACAGCATCTGCGTCAAGGACATGGCTGGTCTCCTCGCCCCCTACGACTCCTTCAACCTCTTTACGGCCCTCAAAGAGATCGTCGACGTTCCACTCCAGCTTCACACGCACTACACGAGCGGCATGGCCTCCATGACCGTCCTCAAGGCAATTGAAGCCGGCGTGGATGTTGTAGACGCCTGTCTCGCGCCTCTCGCCCTTCGCACTGCGCAGCCCGCCATCGAGCCGCTCATCACTGCACTCAAGGGCACCGACAGAGCGACCGACCTCGACCTCGAACCGCTGCTCGACCTCGGCGACTTCCTTGAGACCATCACCCCCAAATACAGCCGGCACCTCGAGACCCCGAAGACCTCCGTCATCGACGCCCGTGTGCTCAGCCACCAGATACCCGGCGGCATGACCAGCAACCTCGTCTCCCAACTCCGAGAGGCTGACGCCCTCGACAAGCTGCCCGAAGTGCTGGAAGAGATCCCCCGCACCCGCAAGGACTTGGGATACCCGCCGCTCGTAACACCCATGAGCCAGATGGTCGGCTCCCAGTCGGTCACCAACGTCCTCATGGGCCGCTACGCCACCGTCATCGAACCCGTCAGAGAGTACGCCTTAGGACTCTACGGCCAGTCGCCAGCTCCCATGAGCGACGAGATTCGAGAGATCGCGCTCAGCGGCGGTGACGGAAACGCGACTCCCATCGTCGGACGCCCTTCTTTCTGGGATGACCCCGAGTTACCTGAAGCGGCAGCAGCCATAGCTGACATATCCGACGATCTCGACGACGTCCTGACATACGCTCTCTACCCCCAGACCGGAGGCAAATGGGTCCGCATCAAGCACGGCCTCGACCCGATGCCCGACGAGATGAAGCCTTCCGCTCCCTCGGACGACGACGCGCGACCGGCCGCTCCTCCCGCGCAGGTACAGGCCGCCCCAAAGAGCCACCGCGCCCGCGCCTTCAACGTCTACGTCGACGGCGAGGCGTTCTTCGTTGAGGTCGACCCGGTCTCCTCAGGCCCGTCTGACCTTACAGGCGCGGGACCGACACTATCTGCGCCGTCAGAACCTGCTCCCGCCAGCGCCGACCCCGCCACAGTCCAACCCGGCGAGTCGACCGTCGAGGCCCCTATGCCCGGCCTCGTCCTCCGTCATGAGGTCGAAGTCGGCGCAGCCGTCGAAGCGGGACAGCCCGTGCTGGTGCTCGAAGCCATGAAGATGCAGAACTCCCTGCCGGCTCCGGTCGCCGGCACCGTGCGCGCCCTCCCATTCGTTATAGGGGCGAAAGTCTCCAGAGGTGACGTGCTCGCAATCATCAGCCCGTGAACAAACTAGTGTCCCGAATTGTAAGTTCACCGCATAATTCAAGAGCGCCCTTCGACGGGCTCAGGGCGAACGGGATAATCACAATACGTTCGTGGTGAGCTTGTCGAACCACGAAGATCAGGTCTAGCGTATATCACATCAATATAAGGAACTTGCAATTCGGGACACTAGTACTCAGTCAACTTGAATATGAAGCGCGTCACATGCCGATTTATCCCCTCTCCCGTCGTGGGAGAGGGCTAGGGTGAGGGTGTTTTGAATAAGCTACCAAAACCATGTTGACATGGTAATAGCCCTGCGCACCCCTGCGTGGGGGCGAGTTCTCCATCCGCAGGTCGCAAGGCAAAACAAGCAAGAAGGGAACAGCAGTGGACACCGAACAGGTTATCGAACAGGCAAAGCAGCATTTTGGCACCGTTCTCGAGCAGCAGCTTGAACGAGTCGAGCGACTCAAGAGCGAAGGAGAATGGACCGACTACTCTGCCATCAGCCCGATCGTAATCGGCATGATTGGCGGGGACGGCATCGGTTCGACGATCAGCGAGGAGACCCGGCGGGTGCTTGAATACCTCCTCCGCGACGAGGTCGCAAACGGCAAGGTCGAGTTCCGCACCATCGAGGGACTCACCATCGAAAACCGCGCCGCCAAGATGCAGTCGATACCCGACGACGTGCTCGAAGCAATCAAGGAATGCCACGTCTCCGTAAAGGGTCCCACCCACACCCCGGAAAAGGGCGACGGCTGGCCCAACATCGAGTCCGCGAACGTCAGCATGAGGAAGGCCCTCGACCTCTTCGCCAACGTCCGGCCCGTCCGCATCCCGTCAGAGAACATCGACTGGACCTTCTTCCGCGAGAACACCGAGGACCTCTACGCCGTCGGCAGCCAGGGCATCAACGTCACCGACGACCTCGCCATCGACTTCCGTGTCATCACCACCCCTGGATCGGAGCGCATCATCGAGGCCGCCTTCGACCACGCCAAGCGCACCGGCAAGACCCTTGTGACCATTGTGACCAAGGCCAACGTCGTCAAGACCACCGACGGCAAGTTCCTCGATGTCGCCCGCAGGATCGGCCAGAAGTACCCCGACATCGAGTGGGACGGCTGGTACATCGACATCATGACCGCCAAGCTCATCGACCCCAAGCGGCGCAGCGATTTCCAGGTGCTCGCCCTCCCGAACCTCTACGGAGACATCCTCACCGACGAGGCCGCAGAGATTCAGGGTGGCGTCGGCACGGCGGGAAGCGCCAACATCGGCAAGCAGTACGCAATGTTCGAGGCGATCCACGGCAGCGCCCCCCGCATGGTCACCGAGGGCCGCGCGCAGTACGCCGACCCCAGCTCCCTCGTCCGTGCTGGAGCCATGATGCTCGACCACATCGGCTACAACGACCTCGCGGTGCGTCTCCATACCGCCCTCGACATCTGCGGCATGTACGAGAAGAAGATCGTCATGACTGGCCGCGACACTGGTGCCACCAGCACTGAGTTCGGCGACTATCTCATGGCAACCGTAGAAGACCCCAACCTCTTCTCCCGCCGCGATGAATTCGAAAACGGGTAGAGCTTTAGCCTAACGCCACCTCATCGACAACCGCGAACCGGACATTGTGCCAATTCTTCACGAATCTGCAGTATCCCTTCAAATGAACACGCCTCACAAAAGCCCCCACCGTCATTCCCGCGAAAGCGGGAATCCATCGAACCTCACTATCAATAAGATTGGAGACACACGACGCCCCAAGCGTCGACCTCACAACCAAGACCGAAGGAGCAATTGAATGACACGCAGCAAGGTAACGGTAGTCGGAGCCGGCAACGTCGGAGCTACGGCCGCCCAGCGAATCTTCGACAAGGGCTACGCCGATGTCGTCCTCGTGGACATCGTCGACGGTCTCCCTCAGGGCAAGGCGCTCGACATCCTCGAATCCGGCCCCGTCTCCGGCAGCGACGCCTCCATTGTCGGGACCAACACCTACGGGGAGACCGCCGGGTCGGACGTGGTTATCATCACTTCCGGCATCGCCCGCAAGCCCGGAATGTCACGCGACGATCTCCTCCTCACCAACATGAAGATCGTCACGAGCGTCGTCAACGAGGTCGTAGCGCAATCTCCCGACACCGTCCTCATGCCCGTTACCAACCCCCTCGACGCCATGGCGCAGCGCGCGTTCCAGGTCAGCGGCTTCCCGAAAAATCGTGTCGTCGGCATGGCCGGCATTCTCGACACCGCCCGGTTCCGCACCTTTCTCTCGATGGAACTGAACGTCTCGGTCGAAAGCATCGACGCCTGGGTGCTCGGCGGACACGGTGATTCCATGGTGCCGGTTGTTGGCAGCACCATCGTGGGTGGTCAACCCGTCTCGAATCTCATCTCGAAAGACCGCCTCGACGCCATCGTCAAGCGCACGCAGGACGGTGGCGCGGAGATCGTCAACTACCTCAAGACCGGAAGCGCCTATTACGCGCCCTCAGCCGCCATCGTCCAGATGGTTGAGTCCATCCTCTTTGACAAGAAGCGGATTCTCCCGTGTACCGCCTACCTCGAAGGCGAGTACGGTATTGACGGCCTATTCGTCGGTGTCCCGGTCAAGCTGGGAGCCAACGGCGTGGAGGAGGTGATCGAGTTCGACCTTACCGACGACGAGTCGTCCGCCCTCAATCGCTCCGCCGATGCCGTCCGCGAGCTCGTCGAGGTCATGGACAATGCCAGCGGATGAACAGCGGCCCCGTCCTGATCCGGTCGACTACGACACAGACCCCGAACGGTTCCGCGTCAATTCCTTGGCTGCTAGTAGATTCGGGCTGGTCGGCGATGTCCACAAAGACATAGCCGACCGATTTGCCAGGGAACAGATAGACTCCGTCCTCGACGCAGGGTGCGGACAAGGAAAATTGCTTGCTCTGCTTGGGGACGTTGGCGTCCCCGCCGTCGGACTCGACGCATCACCCGCGATGCTCAAAGCCGCATCCGGCCCGCGTGTCTTCGCCGACGCGCGGATGCTTCCGTTTAGAGCAAACACGTTCGGCGGGGCTGCGGCCCTCTACATGCTCTACCACCTCGAAGACCCCGTTCAGGCCGTTGCCGAGTGTCACCGCGTCCTCAGTCCCGGCGGGCTGTTCGCCGCGTGCGCTCCCAGCATGTACGACTCCCCGGAGCTGCAGTCGGTCCTGCCCGGCTTCGGTGTCCCCTCGACCTTCGACAGCGAGAATGCTCCCGAGATCGTCGGCTCGGTCTTTGGCGAGATCGAGGTAGACGCTTGGGATGGCCCCTACGTCCACTTGCCCGACCGCGAAGCCCTGGCTCTCTACCTCCGAGGTCGCCGCTTGAGCCCGGCAGCCGCCGGACGAGCCTTGGATGCCATCGACACGCCGCTCACTCTGACCAAGAGAGGCGCGATTATCTTTGCCCGCAAATCCGCCTGAACCGCTCGCGGATTTCCGCTTTACAAAAAACGCCAAAACTCGTCGATTCTGGCCTTGACACGCAAGACATACGTTCGGTACAATTGTTCTTGTCGATCGACACATGTTCGCAGGCTCCTCCGGCACTACCCCTTATGCAAACCCCCAGAGGAGCCTGCCGACATACCGGCGGATATAACGAGATCTACGTGGTTTGCGCGGCAGACTAGAAAGGAAAAAAATTGCCAAATCCTGTTGTACACTTTGAAATTCTTGGGAAGGACCATGAGGCCCTTCAGCAATACTACCGCGACCTGTTCGATTGGAAGATTACCCAGGCGTCCCCCGAATTCCCTTACGGTCTGGTGAGTGCGGAGGAGCAGGGTGAGGGCATCGGCGGAGGCGTAGGCTCCAGCATGGACGGCGGTCCGCAAGCCATGTTCTACGTCCAGGTCGACGACATCCAGGCCGCGGTCGACAGGGCCGCCGAGCTCGGCGGAGAAATCGCCATGCCGGTCACCGTCATTCCCGGAATGGTCGCCTTCGCCCACTTCAAGGACATCGAGGGCAACCTGATCGGCCTCGTCTCATCCGAGACCCCGCCGGCAGAGTAGAATCGCATGCGTAGGCGTAACAACAACACTTTACAATAAGAAGCAAATGTCGCGAAATGTCGCACAATGTCGTATTTTCCCATGTTTTTTCGTTGTTGTGGTAACGTTGTCAGACCCCGTATCAGTCACCTCGTGATTAACCATTAGCACTGACGTCAGTCAGATACACCCGCCCGAAAGACGAGAATTTCGGCGGCACCAAAAGGCCCATTATCTGTTCCGCACCGTGAAAGTGACGGCATCACCGAACAAGGGCAACATTACGTCTTTGCGTCTCACAAAGTTACGCATGTGTCAGGCAGCGTATTGACCTCCTGCCTGATGGGTTGCTACACTCCATCCACCTTACTCTAGGTGCTCGGAGCCTATCGTGACCAACCAGATGCAGAGAGGCCCCGTGATGCCCGATGTGTCCCCCTTCGTCGGGCGCCGATCGGAACTTGCGAGAGCACGCTCCCATCTCGACGCCACCATGGCGGGGTCGGGGCGTATCGTAATGATCGCCGGCGAACCCGGGATCGGAAAGACGCGTACTGCCAGTGAACTGGAGGCATACGCTGAGGAACGCGGCTGCCATGTGCTCTGGGGGCGCTGCTACGAAGAGGCCGGAGCGCCGCCATACTGGACATGGGTCCAGCCCATCCGCTCCTACGTCGAGAGCGCCGACTCCGACCGTCTCAGAGAGGAGATGCGTGAGGGCACACTAGAGATATCCGACATCGTCCCCGAAGTAAGAGGCCTCGTGCCTGAAGATGTCGACGGTCGGCTAGGTGAAGGTCCTGAGCAAGCACGATTTCGCCTGTTCGACGCCGTTTCGAGCTTCTTCATCAGGGCTTCGACACACCAGCCTCTTCTCATCGTTCTCGACAATCTGCACTGGGCGCATACTTCTTCGCTCCTCCTCCTAAATTTCCTCGCGACTGCCATCGTCGACCAGCGAATTCTCATCGTCGGCACGTACCGCGACGAGGACATCACCCGCGGTCATCCGCTCATCCACGCACTCGGAGATCTAAACCGACTCGACCATTTTGATCGACTAATCTTGCGTGGTCTAACCTCAAGCGACATTGCGGACTACATTGCCGAGACCTGCGGCGCGCACGCACACGGCCGCCTCGCCGACTTGATTCACCTACACACCGAGGGCAACTCGTTCTTCGTCACCGAGTTGGTCCGGCTCCTACAGCAGGAAGGTGTCCTCCATGCCAACGCGGTAGACGCCGAGACCGTCCTACGTGAGCGAGTTCCCGCCGGAGTTCGTGAGGTAATCGGCAGGCGTCTCGACCGACTAAGCGAGGTGTGCAGCCGCGTCCTCGCCATAGGCTCGGTGATAGGTCGGGAGTTCTCCCTTGAGCAGCTTCTCGCTCTCCCTGCCGCGACCTTCGACGAAATGGGACTGCCCGGCGATTCCGCCAAGATCATGGACGCCGTGGACGAGGCAATCGCCTCTTCCCTGATCGAGGAGGTCGAATACAGCCACGGAGACTACAGGTTCGTCCATGCCCTCATCCAGCAGGCGCTGGCGGCCGAGCTGTCCACGACGGTCAAGATTCGCCTCCACGCTCGAATCGCTGAGACTATGGAGCAGTTGCAAGGAAACGGGACCCGCACGCGCCTCGGCGAGCTCGTGCGTCACTTCTCCGAGGCCGAGGTCCTTATCGGAAGCGATAAGCTGGTCAAGTACCTCATCTTGGCCGGTGAACAGGCGCTCAGCACCTACGCCTATGAGGAGGCGCTCGGATACTTCCGCCAGGCCCTCGACGCGAAAGGGGAGTCCCAAGCCGACGATCAACATGCGTCGATCCTGTTCGGATTGGGAAGGGCGCAGGTCGCGACGGCCCAGCGCCACGAGATGCAGAACGCCGTTGAGACGCTGACCCGCGCATTCGACTACTACGAGAAAGCGGGCGACGTGGAAACGGCCCTGCAGATCGCCGAGTACCCGGTCATGGCTACCACGGGCATCACCGGCATTACGCACCTGATCGCGCGAGCGCTCGACTTGGCGGGGCCTGACTCCCACCGTTCGGGACGTCTCTGGGGCAGATACATTCGGGCCGCCGCGCTTGAGCGAGGTGATTACGAGCAGGCTAACAACGCCTACCTGCGCGCCATCGAGATCGCGCGACGAGAGCGTGACGTCGCCCTCGAGGTGCATGCCTCCGCCGATGCGGGCAGCGTCGACGGATACTACCTCGAATTGACGCAAGGCCTTGAGAAGTGCCTTCGCGCCATCGACCTTGCCGCTCACGTCCGCAGGCCGGATTTGGAGTCCACCGCCCTCAATTGGGCTGCCACCATCCTACTCGTTACCGGTCGGCCCGTGCGGGCGCGCCACTACGCTGAGGCCTGTCTCGCCAACGCCGAAAAGCTGCGCGACGGCTACCGGATCGCCGGCGCTATCGACAACCTCGAAGACCTCGCCCGACTCGAAGGCGACTGGGACTTGGCGCGGGAACTGAGCGACTACGGGCTCCGCGTCACCCCGCGCGACGGACGCCTTCTAGCCTTCCGGGCCGTATTGGAATACGAAGCGGGCGTCAAGGACCAGGGCGACGCGTTCTTTGCGCGACTCATCGAGGCCATCGAGGGCCGAGAAATCGGCCCCACCCTGCTCAATACCTGCGCCGCCCTGTGCCTGCCGATAATAACCGAGATCACGGGCATGGACGGGCACTCCGACATTGGTCGGCTAGCCGCCGAGCGAGTAATCGGCTCTCCGGAAGCGCCTCCTGGCCTCCTCCTGTCCGCGCGGGCCGGACGCGCCCTCACAGCGCTCTCTCAAAAGGACGTTGCTACAGCCGAGACCCTCTACGAGCGTCTCCTACCTTACTCAGGCATTATGGTGTACGGCGGAGTTACTGCAGTCGACCGTATTCTGGGTCTCTTGGCCGGATTCACGGGCCGCCTCGATGAGGCCAATTCCCACTTTGCCGCCGCTGCTCACCTCTGCCAGCGCGCAGGCTACCGGCCGGAGTACGCATGGAACGCCTATAGCTGGGCCGCCGTTCTCGCTGGGAGATACACCGACGGATCGAAGCCGCCTAGACGACCTCTAGACAGCCCTGACAAAGCGCTGGCCCTGCTCGATGAAGCGCTCGATATCTCACAGGAGCTCGGCATGGAGCCCCTCGTTGCCAAGTCGTCCGACCTGCTCGCATCGATAAAGGAACAGATGACTCATATGGCCGAGTACCCGGACGGCCTGACGCGACGCGAGGTTGAGGTCATTCGAGTCTTGGCTCAAGGTAAGACCAACCCTGAAATTGGCGAGGAGCTTTTCATCAGCCTCAACACCGTCACTCGGCATTTGAGCCACATCTATACCAAGACGGGCGCGGCCAACAGGGTAGAAGCCGCGATCTACGCCACCAAACACGGCCTCATCGAAGAGAAGTGAACTCAATCAATATCGGTCTGTGTGAAAAGCTGATTGTCCGGTGTCCGTTGACTCGCAGGTCGAGGTGACCGGATGACTCGAGCAATTGCAGCTGCCTTGCTAGTCCTCGGACTTGTCGGATTCACCCTCGCGGCACTGGACAATGAAGCGGATGCGGCGTCATGGAGGGCTTTTTACGTCGAGATCGAAGGTCCCGTTATGCCGTTGACCGAACGCTTCCTCTCGCGTGCAATCAACGAGGCCGCCGAAAGCGGGGCTGAGCTGCTCGTTGTCGAACTGGATACGCCCGGCGGCCTTCTGAAAACGACTGAGAGTATGGTCGATACCATACTCGATGCCCCATTGCCGGTGGTCGTCTTCGTGTCCCCTCCTGGATCGAGGGCGGCCTCGGCGGGGACCTTCATTACCGCCGCCGGGCACATCGCGGCCTTGAGTCCGAGCACCAATATCGGGGCCGCTTCTCCCGTCGGAGGAGGAGGTCAGCGGCTTCTGCCTGAGAACCGCACCTCCGCCTTCCGCAGCATTGAGCTTTTGATCGACAGAATTGCGGAGCGCCGGGGCAGGAATCGGGACGCGCTTGTAACGACCGCGGAAGATGCGGCGTCCTACTCGGCGCACGAGGCGGTCGCCGCAGGAGTCGTGGATCTCGTCGCACAAGATGTCGAGGACCTCATCATGAAGATAGACGGATGGAGCGTCCTTCTAAATGGCCGCGAGAAAACGTTGAACACCGACGGTCTCTCTCTCTTCAAGATCAAGAAAACCTATCTCGAACACTTCCTCGACTTCATTTCCGATCCCAACATCGCTTTCATGCTCATGGTGGCGGGATTCCTCGCCTTGTGGCTGGAGTTCGTCGCGCCCGGCGCACTTGCCTTTGCGCCTGGTATCACGGGAGTGATGCTGTGGGCCTTGGCGATCGTGGCGCTTGGCAACCTGCCCGTCAGCGCAGTCGGGATCGCTCTTCTCGTGCTTGCCGCCGTGTTGCTCTTCGCCGAGACTCAGATGCCAGGGATTGGGTACTTCGCCGCGGCGGGCGCAGTAAGTCTTCTGCTTGGCGGTCTGCTCCTGTTCGGCGATTTCACCCGCCCGGACATTCAGCCGCCCTCCTTCGATCCACCCACCATTCGAGTGAACCTTTACCTCGTGCTCGCCATAGCGATTGGCGTGTTCGCAGTGTGGATGCTGATGCTTAGTGACATCCTAAAGTCCCAAAAGACCGGCACTACCGCCTCGACCACGCCCGATTCGATCGTCGGACTGACCGCCGTAGCTGCTACGGCCCTGTCTCCGAAAGGTACCGTCACGCTCGCCGGTGAGGAATGGACTGCCGTCACGTCCGACGAGCGACCGGTAGAGCAGGGGACGGAGGTTGAAATTCTAAAGCAGGAAGGCCTGGTGCTCACGGTCAGGCAAGTAGAGGCGTCACCATCCGAACCGGAGCGCTAGGCGGTTGTTGTGTCAACAAGCTAGTGTTTCAACATCCTAGTAATGCAGGGTAACAAGACTATGAATTGGTAGGGGCGGGTTTGAAACCCGCCCTGTCATTGTAGAACGCAAGTCTACCCCCTATTACTACCCGTCATTTCAAAGATTTCGGTCTACTAGCTCCGCGGTTCGATGGCAGGCGCATCCAATCCCTGAGGCCGCTCGAACTCCTTGTACCGTACCCACACCTCGACCCCATTCAGGCTGCGCGTGAATCCCGCGCGCTTCTCGAACTCCCTGCACTCGATCTCGATCACGTTCTCTCCCTGAGTGATGAGGCTAGGGTCGAGTCTCCACCGGAACCAGTGTACCGACATGCCCGGCGGAGCGTAGATCTCCCCCCGGTGGTACGCGGGAATGCGTGGCATGTGCATGGCGCGCTCGTCCGTGATCTCGGCGTCCTCCCACGAAAGCGTTGTCCCGTTGATGCGAAAGACGATGTCGTCCTCGATGCAAAAGTATGCGAACCGCAGGTTCAACACGGGCCTCCTAATCTCCTGGTCCTCGATTGCCGTGGTGATATCGTCCGCAATCCCTATCGAGACCGTCACCGTCTCGCCCTCGGCGAGCTCGACCGGCAACTGCCGGGACGCTTCCACGGATGTTCTTGTCGCCTGCGATTCCCTCGGTTGGAGGATGTACCGCTTGTTCCTACGAGACATCGACTGCTGCAGCGCCGCCTCACGGAGAACCCGGTACTGCTTTTCGTCGAAGGGCCACGGTAGGTATCCCAAGTACAGGCCCGCGAATCCTTGGTCTCCAGTGGACTGGGACAGCGCTCGGTACATCTCGATGTGCGGATCGAGCGTGCGGTCGTCGTAGACGGCACGGGGAGGGCGAATGTACGCGGCGGCGCCTGCGTTGTTCGCTGCGTCGGCCATCCACTGTGCTTCGGGTAGGTAGGTGTCCATCATGAACTCGGGGACTTGGCCTACCACCATGTCCACACTGCCGTCGGCGAGCCACGTCTCGACGTCGAGCCCGATCCCCAGATTATCTTCTCGCCGGTGGAAGACGCGGGCCATGATGGGGATTTCCCGGCCCTGCCGCTCGCCGATCTCATTGACCGTCCGGCGAATTCGTGCGACATACTCGTTCATGATCGGTATGCCGCTTTCTATTTCGCCCTCTCGAAAATACATGGCGCTGAACATGAAATCCAACTCGATGCCGTCTGCGCCGTAGTCGTCCACCATCTCTCGTATGAGCGCGAGCTTGTCCTCGTGCACCAGCTCGTTGGAGAAGTCGTAGGCCCACCTGTCGGGGTGGTCCTCCGGTCCTCCGAAGCACACGTCCAAGCCGTGATGCCACCTGAGCCACCCGCAGCGCTGGGTGCGGTAAATGTTGCTTGTCTGCAGCCTCAGGCTTGGGAAGAAGCTCAGCCGGTTGGACCTGGCATACGAGATCGACTCCTCGATCTGGTCGGTGCCCATCTTGGCCGCGTCCTCGACCATCCGCATGATGCGCCAGTCGATGTAGTTCTCCCAGACGTCCTTCTCCTCTCCAATCGTCCGCCCGACCTTACTTTGATGGAAGTACACGTCGCCATAGCCCATGCCCATCACAAGAAGATCGACGCCCGTGCCGAGTACCTCGTCCACCGGCCAGCGGAGCTTGCTCATCGTCAAGGGCGGTTCGACTCGCTTGCCGTGAAAATGATGAGCGTCGTTGTAGTAGACCAGTCGTGGCGTGTCCATCACTGCACCTCGAGCCAACGGTATTTCGTGCGTCGCTGCTAGGGTATCACGCTCCGCGATTGACGGTCGGAAACTCGGCGCATATAATGCCGAACCTACCTCGGAGGTGTGCCTATCCTCGATCCGGCCGAATATGCGCGACTCGCCGTCGAAGTCGCCGACGACCACATGGCGTCTGACATCTCGATGTTGGACGTTCGGGAAGTGTGTGACTTCGCCGATTTCTTCGTCCTCATGACGGCGGAGTCGACGCGACAGATCAACACGCTGGTCGAAGAGATCGAGGGCGCGCTAAAGCGCAAAGGTACCCGGCTTCACCACCGAGAGGGCACGTCGGACGGCGGGTGGGTGCTCCTCGACTTCAGCGACGTGATCGTGCACATCTTCCGTGCCGAAGACCGAGACTACTACCGGCTCGAAGGCGCTTGGAAAGGAGCCGTCGAGACGGTCAGGATTCAATGATCCACGAGTCGATGCCACGCTCGTAGGTCAGCACCTCGTCTGCTGAGAAGAACAGCTCGATCTCGCGGTCCGCCGACTCGTCCGAGTCCGACCCGTGTACGAGGTTCATCCCTATCGTCATGCCGTAGTCGCCGCGAATCGAGCCGGGAGGAGAATCGGCCGGGTTGGTGCTCCCCATCGTGGCGCGAACGAGCGGTACCGCGTTCTCCCCCTCAAGTACCATAGCCACAATCGGCCCCGACGTGATGAACTGAACGAGATCCGCGAAGAACGGCTTGCCCTCATGCTCCCCGTAGTGCCTGTGGGCAAGTTCATTGGAGACCTGCATCAGCTTCATTCCTGCGATCTTGAGACCGCGGCGCTCAAGCCGCGAGATTAGCTCCCCGACCAGTGCCCGCTGTACCGAGTCGGGCTTTAGCAACACGAGTGTCCTACTCATTTCCTTCTTCTTCCCCTTGCTTGTTTCGCCTTCTCGAACTGCGCGCTGTGCATGTAGATCGGCTGCAGCACGTCAGGGTCGTCCGTGGAGTCCAGACGCAGCCGGTCATATGCGAGCTTGGCTAGGGCCGATGCGGTCCGGGTCGGCGGAGGCATGTCGATAACGGATACCCGCACGTCGACTAGGTCCCGCACGGCCCCCGTCTCCTCACCGCAAAGGATTGTACCGTCCTCGAGCGCGTCTGCCAATAATTCCCGTTCGACGACGCGATAGTCGGCCTCCGGGGATGTTTGGCTGTCATACGTGGCAAGGTAGACCTTGGTACGTCCCGCCCCGATCACCGCCGACAGTGGGCCTGCGAGCCCGTGAAACGGCGCCGCCTCGATATCCAGCGTGTTGATCCCCACCAGCGGAATTCCGAGCGCCATCGCGAGTGACTTGGCCACCGACAGACCGACGCGAAGGGCGCTGAACCCGCCCGGCCCCAGAGCCGCGAACACCGCCGTCAAGTCTTCCATCCGCACCCCCGTATGCTCCATGACCCTCCGGAGTGCCGGCGCAAGCTCCACGGAGTGGTTGCGCTCCGACCGCCAGGCCAACTCGGCCAGTATGCGTCCCTCCTGCGAGATGCCCACCAAGGCGTAGCGCGTCGACGTGTCGATGCAGATTTCCATGCTTACCTTTGTCGATTGATTCCCATCTGACTGACTGCCTCAATCACGCCTGCGGACCTTTCGGTGCCGACCATAAAGCTCAGACGCCGCTCGCACTCCGAGACGAGTTCCAAGTGGATGCGGAGCGAGTCGTCGGGGAAGATACCGGGCACGTTGTCAGCCCACTCCACGACCGTCAGGCCGTCCCCTTCGAGGTATTCCTCAATTCCCAATTCCTCGGCCTGCTCGACAGAGCTCACTCGATACAGGTCCATGTGATAAAGAGGTAAGCGCGCTCGGTACTCCGCGATGAGCACGAACGTGGGACTTCGAGCTAGGTCGTCTGAGCCGAGGCCGCTCAGAATACCTTGCGTCAGGCACGTCTTGCCCGTACCAAGATCGCCCGTCAGCAGTACCACGTCGCCCGCCGCGGCGTGCTCGCCTACGATACGCCCGATGGCGCGGGTCTCTTCAGGGCCTTTGGTGATGATCTGAGCTTCCATTGGAGAACTGAGGACTACTGCCGGTATCGCTTTTGGTGCTTTCTTCCGTCCTCGATTATACTCAGAGATGCGCACGGAAGCACCAACCCTCCTGTGGCATGGTCGCCTCGGAAGGGTGAGGAATCGGAAGCCCATGCGGCCAAACCCGGAAGCTAAGGACACCATGCCACCTTCGGCGAAGTCTCCCAGCGGTGTATCATGGTAGTAGCACTCTTGCCGTAGGCGAATATTTGCGCGCTCTCATAGTCTCTGATGTGCACTCGAATCTCCAAGCGTTCAAGAGCGTGATCGCGCACGCCAACGAGATGGACGGGTTCGATCAGATTTGGCTATTGGGCGATCTCGTAGGCTACGGCCCGGACCCTGCCGCCTGTATCGATCTGCTGCGGGAATACGACCACGTCGGCGTTGCGGGAAACCACGATCTGGCGGTGGTGGGGAAGCTCGGACTTCAAAAGTTCAACATGTACGCCGCCGCCGCCGCGCGGTGGACGACGAAGAAACTGACCGAGGAGTATTTCGACTTTCTTGGTGAGTTGCCCCTTCGTCTTGAAGTCCACGACTTCACCCTTGTACACGGCAGCCCCAGAGACCCCGTTTGGGAATACGTCATCACCGCTGCCTCGGCCTCGGCCAACTTCTCACGCTTCAGCACGAAACGGTGCCTCGTCGGACACTCCCACGTCCCATTCCTGTGTATGCCCGAAGATAACGGCGCACTGTTCTTCGACTTCCCCGTCGACCTGCCCGTGCAGCTGCCGGACGTGAAGGTCATCATCAACCCCGGCAGCGTCGGACAGCCGCGAGACGGCCTCCCCACGGCCAGCTACGCGCTCTACGATACTGACGAGCAAAAGATCACCCACTACCGTGCCGAGTACGATATTGCGGCAACACAGCAGCGAATGACCGAGCACAACCTGCCACCCTACCTCATCGACCGGCTAGCCCGCGGCCGTTGAACGCGCAACCGCTCATCCAACTTCATTAGTTCCTGATACACACGTTCATCGCACAGAACTCGGAGGGATTGTGGAAGCCAAGCAGATTGATGGCCGGAGCCTGCGAGGCTTGATCGTCGAGCCCGATGAATACGACCCCGGTCGAGAGTACCCGCTGATCATCCTCCTGCACGGCTATGGCTCGAACATGTCCGACCTAGCTGGTCTGACCCCCGCCATCAGCCGCACCGAGTACATCTTCGTATGTCCGAATGCGCCGATGCCGTTAGACCTTGGCATGGGACAGACCGGGTACGCTTGGGCAAACTTCTACGGCGACTCGTATACACAGGAGGCCTTGGCATCGGAAGACAAGCTGATGGACTACCTTGAAGATGTGGAAGCGCGCTACCGCGTCCGCAAGGACCAACTCATCCTGGGCGGCTTCTCACAGGGCGGGATGATGACATACCAGATGGGCCTGCCCCGTCCGGAGAAATTCGCCGGACTGTTCGCACTAAGCTCGACGGTGAAGGAGCCGGATATCATCTACCCACGCCTGCCGGATAGGCGCGACCACGCGGTCTTCGTGGCCCATGGAACACACGATATGATAGCTACGCTGGAGGCGGGCAGGGGATCACGTGACCTTCTTCGAGAGTGGGCCTACGCTCCCGAATACTACGAATACGAGGGCATGGCCCACGAGATCAGGCAGGAGGTCATCGACGATCTTGTCGGATGGTTGAAGCGCCTGACCCAGAATAAGCGCGAGTGAAGCTAGGCGTCCGTTTCCCCGCCAGCAGGCGGTGAGGCTGCCCGCATCTGCTCTTCCACCCATCGGCGGTACTCGTCGAGGCTGGGCGGTGAGACGTAGAAGACCTGAACGTCGGTGGGGAACTGCACGCGGTGGTCCTGCCCGATGAAGAGCGCGCCGATCTCGTTCTCTCCAAGAGTCGTGTCTATTCTTCGCGCGATGTGCTCGTACCGCAGTGTCGTTGAATCCTGGTAGCCGTCGGACGCCAGCTTGAGGACCTTTTCGCTCATGAGTCCGATGGTCAGACAGCGTTGCCAGTCGGTGCTCTCTTCCAACAGGGCGCGGTCTTCGGTCGCCTCCATCGTCGCTCCCGAACTACAGAGTGCCCGAACGAAGCCGCTGACTGCCGGGTTCATGTCATCCAGCGTCTTGAGACCCCCATCGTCGCTGGCGTCAATCGCCTCGTGGTAGACGTGCTTGATCGTCCCGAGCCGTCGCTCCATGTTCTCGATCTGTTCCCTCACCTCCGACCAGTACCTATCGAGGATGCGCTGACCCTCTTCCGGCAGGCCGGGAAACGGGATAAGCAGCGGCACGAGCAGCAGTTTCCGGTCTTCCCGGAACTTTTCGGCCTCCGGCTTGGGCATCTGTCCAATGGTAGTCATGCGCGTACGTCTACCCTACGGGAATGCCCGCCTCGGTCCGTCTGCGCCCGGAACCGCCCTGCGAATCGGGCCGCTCGATTCGGACGGCACAGACTTTGAATTCGGGAATCTTCGAGTTGGGGTCGTAGGCCGAGTTCGTCAGGAAGTTGGCCGCGTGGTCCTTCAGCTTGACGAACGGAACGAAGACCTCGCCGGGTCGCATCTTTTCGGTATACAGCGCGCGACCTTCGAGATCGCCCCGCCGCGATCTGACGCGTATCCACTCGCCGTCCTCCACGCCGTACCGCTTGCCGTCCTCGGCGCTGATATGTATCTGCAGCTCAGGCATCCGAGCGAGCAGGCCGTCGGCTCGGGTGGTGATCGTACCCCCGTGCCAGTGGTACAGGACTCTGCCGGTGTTGAGGATGAGCGGGAACCGCTCCGACGGCATCTCCTCTGCCGCAGGTCCCTGCTCGAACGGTACGAACTTCGCTCGTGGCCCTCGCGGGAAGTCACTCTCGTAGAGGTAGCGTGTGCCGGGATGGTCGGGCGTCGGGCACGGCCATTGGATACCGCCCTCGGCATCAAGCCGCTCGTATGAGATACCCGCGACGATGGGCGCCAGTCCGGCCAACTCGTCCCATATTTCCGACGGGTGGCCGTAGTCGAATTCCGATTCGAGACCGAGACGCCTCTTTGCGCTGAGCCTTCGCCCGAGATCGCTGATGATATCCCAGTCGGGACGGCTGCTGCCCACGGGCTCGATGATCTTTCGCACTCGCTGCACGCGCCGCTCGCTGTTCGTGAATGTCCCGTCCTTCTCGGCGAACGTCGTGGCCGGGAGCACGACATCCGCGATCTCCGCCGTCTCGTGCATGAAGATATCCTGCACCACGAGGAATTCGAGGTTCTTGAACGCCTCTTCGGCATGGTGCAAATCGGGTTCGCTGAGGAGGGGGTTCTCTCCTGTGACATACATCGCCTTGAGGTTCCCCTCAATCGCCTCTTCGATCATCTCCGTCACGACGAGGCCCTTGACCGCGTTGAGCGGCTCATCGCCCCACGCCTCGCTGAACTTCAGAACCGAGTCCTCGGTCAGCAGCTGGTAGCCGGGGAACGAGCTGGGGATGCATCCTGCGTCGCCGCAGCCCTGCACGTTGTTCTGCCCCCGCAACGGCGATATGCCGGATCCGGGACTTCCGAGCTGACCGGCAACGAAGGCTAGGTTCAGAAGGCCGTGCGCGTTGGCGGTGCCGTTCGTATGCTGCGTGATGCCCATTCCCCAAACTAGGCATGAACCGCTAAAAGGAGGCTCGGCGTAGATTCTGGCCGCCTCGGCTATGTCTTGTGCCGGTACGCCGGTGATCTTCTCGACGGACTCGAGGTCGTATTTGTCAACGACCTCTCTCCACTCGTCGAACCGCTCAGTGCGGTCGTTGATGAAGTCGGTATCCGCAAGTCCTTCGTCAAGAATGACCTTCGCCATGCCGTTGTACAAGGCGACGTCGGTCCCCGGTCTCGGCCTCAACCACAGTTCGGCGAAGTCGCACATCTCGATCCTGCGCGGGTTGATGACGATCAGCTTCGCCCCTCGTTCGATAACGGCGCGGCGCATCCGGGAGGCGGCGACCGGATGGTTCGAGTTGGCGTCGGAGCCGGTGATGACGATGCACCCCGCCTCTTCGTAGTCAATGTACGAGTTGCTCGTCGCCCCGCTGCCGAGGGAGGTGAGCATCGCCTCGACGGAAGGGGAGTGGCATAGACGGGTGCAGTGGTCGATGTTGTTCGACTTCATCAAGAGACGGGCGAACTTCTGCTGGATGTACCCGTCCTCGTTGGTCGCCTTGGCGGACGCGAGCGTCGCGAACTGGTCGCCGTTGTACTGTGCGAGACGGTCGGCGACGTAGTCCAAGGCCTCGTCCCAGGACGCCTCGACGAATTCCCCGTTCTTACGAATCAGCGGCGTCGTCAGACGGTCCTGGTGATGTACGAATGTGTATCCGAATCGTCCCTTGACGCAGAGCATTCCGACGCTCGACTGGTTGTCGGGATCGTCGAGCATGGCCATGATCCGCTCATTCTCATCCACCTGCGCCTTGATGCCGCACCCGACGCCGCAATACGGACATGTCGTCGAGACCGTCCTTACCACGTTCGTTGTTGGCACCTTCACGTCAATCGCGCCCGTGGGACAGACCGACAGACATTGCCCGCACGTGGTGCATACCGACTCCAGCAAGGGCTGGTCCATGAACGTGCCGATGCGGCTGCCCGTACCCGTGCCGAGGAAGTCTATCGCGCCGATGAACTGGTGCCCGTCCTGACATGCTTGTGCACACCGCCCGCACAGAATGCAGTCGTCCATGGCGATGTTGAAGATCGGGTTGCTTGTGTCGACAGGCTCACGGTCGCGGCCCGGCCATCGAGGCTGCTCGGCCTCGTGATGCTTCAGGGCAATGTCCAACTCACGATGGTCTTTGGATGAGTTGCCGTTTGTCCCCATCATCGACTGGGTGAGTTGCAGGACGTTCTTGCGCAGGTTTCGTACGTCCGAACCCTCGGTGGAGACGCGCATTCCATCGGTCGCGGGTACTCCGCATGATGCGGGGAACCCCCGCTCGCCGTCGATCTCGACGAGACACGTCCGACACGCGCCGATGGCCTTCATGTCGGGGTCTTTGCAAAGCTGGGGTATGTACGTCCCTGACGTGTTGATCGCATCGAGAACCGAGGACCCGTCCGGAACTTGGACGGCGTGGTCATTGATCATGAGTGTGATTGGCATACACTTCCCCTCGTTTACCGCTCACTGGAATTGCGTTCAATTCTACCCTGTAAGTGCCGTCATTTCCTCTTTGAAAAAGTGCATGGCGCTCGTAATCGGCCCGCCTGCCGCCTGTCCGAGGCCGCACAGCGACGCCGCGCCTACAACCTCGGCCAACTGAAGCAACTCGTCAATGTCCCCTGATGAACCGCTGCCTCTGATAAGTCGGTCCAGAGCATCGACCATCCGGGGAGTTCCCTCCCGGCACGGAGTACACTTGCCGCACGACTCGTCGGAGTTGTACGCCGCCAGGCTCCGCACAACGGCCGGAATCGACGTCCTGTCGTCAAGCACGATGACGCCGCCCGCGCCAAGCATCACTCCCGCCTCGTGTAGCTGACCGGGAGCTACCGGAGTATCGAGCATCGAGGGAGGGAAAACCCCGCTGGAGGGACCGCCCACCGCAAGGCCGATGAGGTCGCGGTCGTCCGCCGTCCCTCCGCCGATGTCATAGACGATCTGTCTCAACGTCGTTCCCATGGGCACTTCTACGACGCCTGCCCTCTGCACCGACCCGCTCAGACTGACTATCTTCGTGCCGGACGCGATGTCGCTGCCGATGCTCTTGAACTCGTCTGCGCCGCTGGCCAGGATGAACGAGACGCTGCACAGCGTCTCCGGGTTATTGACAACCGTTGGCTTTGCCCAAAGTCCCGATTCGGTCGGGAACGGCGGCCGGGGACGAGGCTCTCGGCGGTACCCCTCCATCGTGTTCAGGAGCGTCGTCTCCTCGCCGCAAACGTATCCCCCGGCCCCTCTCCGTATCTCGACGTTGAGACTGAAGCCGGTTCCGAGAATACTCTCTCCCAGTAGACCGTTGCCCCTCGCTTGGTCGAGCGCGTGCTGCATTCGCTGGGCGGAAAGCTCAGCCTCGGCGTTGATATAGATATACGCCTGCTCAACGCCCGTGGCATAGGCGGCTATGGTCATTCCCTCCAGGATCCGATAGGGGACTGCCTCCATGAGAAGCCGGTCTTTGAAGATTCCTGGTTCTCCCTCCTCGGAGTTGACGACGAGGTACTTGGGGGACTTGTCGACCCTGCGAGCGCCCTCCCACTTGAGGGCAGCCGGGAAGTAAGCACCCCCCCGTCCCCGCAGACCGGACTCCTTGACCACCTCGATCACTGCATCCGGCGAAGTTCCGAGCGCGCCTGCGAGACCGGAATATCCGCCCTGCGACACATACTCGTCGATGTCGGTAGCGCTCATAATGCCTGCCGAGTCGAGTGCGACCCTGCGCTGGTAATCGAAGAAGGCTTGGCCGTCGTCCGGTTCATCGGGGCCCGCGCCTATCCGACGAACGATTTCAGAAACATCCTGTGAGGTGACGTTCTTGAACGACTTTGCCACCCCGTCAGGCGTCGTAACGACAATCTTCGGGGCCTCGAAACTCGCCCCATCTGAGCCTGCGATGACAAGATATGCGGAGTCGGGCAGGGCCTCCGAGAGTGCACCGGCCACCTCGCCGCCGCCGACTGCTGATGAGCTGTGATCGAGTTGCAGCACCACGCGAGTCTTACCTGCGTTCATGGCGGCTCTACTGCTGGCGCGGGTCTTGAGCCGGTCGAGGGCCTCTATTGGGTCCTTCATCGTCATGATTCTTCACTGCCGCGAAGAAGTCCGTTAACCGATTCAACGGTCGCGCGGCCCTGCCACTCGTGGTTGAACCGGACCGCCGGAGCGACACCGCACATGAACGCGCAAGCGGTCTCGCTCAGGGTAATTCGTCCGTCCGCCGTGGTCTCTTCGGCTCCTATGCCAAGCGAGGACTTGAGACTCTCCAGCAGTCGGCCACCGCCGTTGATGGAACACGAGATGCCGGTACAGACTTGCACCACGTGCCGGCCCGGCTGAACGGTGAGAAGCTCCGTGTAGCTCGTCGCTGCGCCATACACCTCGCTTGCCGGTATGCCCAGATGCCAGCCAACGACCTCCATCGCCCAGTCGGGCAGATATCGGTACTCGTGCTGAACAAAATGCAGGGCGGGCAGAAGTTGGCCGTGATCGCGGGGAATTTTTTCTCGAAGGATGGACCGGAGGCCCCTCTGATCGGCGGTGGTCACACGCGACCTCAATAGACTTGTTGGGAGTAGTGGAAGATAAAGTATAGATTAGCTACCACATTGCGGCAAGCGCGCCTACTCGACTGCACGTTCGCGAATCGAAGAGCAGGGGAGAAGTTAGCGCAGACCGGAAGCCCGGTTTACGCGCTTTCCGGGGGCAACTCACGGATGACTTGTTCGTACAAAGCCTCAATGCGACGCAACGCGATTGCGCGTTGGAGCGGTTCGTCGCTTGCGCCACTGGCCTCATAGCGGATCCGTCCTGCAAACGGGGTATACTCAACTAGCGGCTTCAACTCTTCTGTGGCAACGCCTCGCTCTTTCAGGATGCTGAGCAAGAGTTCCAAGTTATGCGTAAGCGGGTACACTTCACCGAGTAGCGCAAGCCAAGCCTTGAGCAGCTTTTCGGCTGCCTGCTGAGCATGGAGGCCGAATATCTCATCGGCGAAGACCTCGGGGTCGCGCATGCCCCGGAGGGCCGAGATGTCTCGGCCCGCAGCCTTTACAAGCTCGATAGCCTGCTTAACGTCGCTCATAGAGCACCTTTCCCTCTCGCAACGCCCGAGCCAGAACGTGATTGAGGGAATCCCGCCAATACTCCGCGTCCTCGTGGCTGTAGACTAGGATGTCTTTGGAAACGCGGAAATCCGACAGCGCACTATAGAGCCGGACTTCTTCTGCATGGCGACTCCTGCCATCCTCGAAGGGCTCGGTTTCCAGCACTACGAAGTCAACGTCCGAGTCCTCATACGAGTCGCCCCGCGCTCGCGACCCGAACAGGATGACCTGCTCGGGATCGACTTCGTCTACGATGGCATCCACCATTTGCTGGAGGACAGTGTCCGTCAATTGTGCCATTCGCTTGCTCTATTTACGGGAGGCTCAGCTCCGCCAAGTGTTTTAGGAAATGTCAACTACTTTGAAGACTCATGCTTCATTCTAGCGGTTATGTTCCGATAGGTTGCACAATCGTGTGGTGCAATCGTGCCACATCCGCCAGCTGCAACTCGTCCAGCTTGCTCTCCGGTACCAACCCCTCTTCCGACCATCCCCGAGCGCGATAGTATCCGCCGATCATCATGTCCAGATCGGACCGCGTCAGCCCGATTCCCTTGACTATGCCGGTCTTTAGTTCCTCATGGAGCACGCGTGGAGGGAGGGTATCGTCCTCGCGCGTCCAGCCCTCGCGGATGTTGAACAGCTTTTTGAGGTTATTGATGCGCTCGCCCGCCAATTTGAGGTCGTCTGGCGTGGTCTCCCATCCGGTGAGGCGCTCGTAGATCATCGAGGACTCGCCGTAGAAATCGTCGAATGCCTTGCGGAGGAATTTGCACCAGATGAGCGAGTCCATCACCGCTGAGTAGTCCTCACCCTCCATGGCGATCCGGCCCCGCTCTTCATCGACGCTCAGACGGTCGACTCGATTCGAGAAGTCGGCCTCGTATGCCGAAGAGCGATTGTGACAAGCCCCGCGTGTACTGACCGAGAGGGCCAGGGCCATTGTCTTGAGACTGCGCGGCTCGTAACCTGGCATTTCGAGTCCCTTGACGTGCATCGCCCACTCATCCGACCCACTTCCCAGTGTCTCAGCGGCCTTTCGTGACCCCTCGGCGAGAACGTCGCCTAACCCCTTCCGCTCGGCAATCATTTCCAACAGAGCAAGCAGCGCGCCTCCGTCACCGAACCGCAGATCGACCCCGTTCGTGTCGCGCGGGGTCAGCACGCCGTTCTCGAAGCACTCCATCGCCCACGCGATAGTGCCGCCCGCGCTGATCGTGTCCATCCCCATCTCGTCGCAGAGAGCGGACGCCCTGATTACCGTGTTTGGATCATCGACGCCCACCAGCGGTCCCATGGCAAACGAGCTTTGGTACTCCAAGCGACCGGTGGTCTTCGCTCCGCCGTCGGTCGTCGTAAGGATGTGCTCGCAACCGATCGTGCAGCTTGCGCAGTGGGCGTTCTTGACATGATGCGACTTCTGGAAGGCCTCTCCACTGACGTTCTCAACGCCCTCGAAGGTTGACTGTTGAAAATTCCTCGTCGGCAGCGCTCCCAGCCGGTTGAAGACCGATACGTTCGCCATGGTGCCCAGGGTGCGATACTTTTCGGTGGCGTCGCCGAGGCTTCGCCTGCTGAGGTCCGCCCGGATCCCACCGAGTTCCTCCGGTTCTGCGAAGGAGACTGTGCTATGCCCTCGGACGGCGATGGCCTTGAGGTTCTTCGACCCCATCACAGCGCCGGGTCCGGTCCGCCCCGCCTGCCGCCCACCGTCGTTGGCGATGCCGGCAAATCGGACGAGATTCTCCCCGGCAGGGCCGATGCAAGCGACTCGGTACATTCCTCCAAGCTGCGACTTGACTGCGCGCTCCGTCGTGGACGTGCCCATACCCGTGAGGTGTGAGGCGTCCAGGAATTCCACATCGTCGTCGGTGATCGCAAGCAGAGTGGGAGCAGACGACCTACCCGTCACGACAATGGCGTCCGATCCCGTCTTCTTAAGTTCAGTTGCGATGAAGCTTGATGACAGCGAGTCGCCGATCATTCCGGTCAACGGCGACTTTGCGACCACTGCGAATTTGCTCGACGTTGTCAGTCTGCTTCCCACGAGCGGACTCGTCACGAAGATCAAGGGGTTCTCAGGCGACAGGGGATCGCACCCGGGCGTGCCGTACCTGTAGAGCAGGTACGCCCCCAGACCCGTCCCGCCGATAAACCGTCGCAGCACGTTCTCACCCAGCGGCTCCCATTGGACCGAATGGCTGTCCAAATCGACCAGCGTCACTCTGCCGTGGTAGCCGTACATGACCACTAGCCTCCCGCCTGACTTGAGAAGACGAGCAGGGAGTCCCCATCGCTCAGCCGTTGATGCTGATCGTCGATGAACTCTACGCCGTTGAGATTGACCGTGTAGCTGTCGAGGAAACCCGTGAAGTCCTCTCGCACGACCGTGCCCATAAGGGTGGGATATCGTCGGCCCATCTCCACCGCAATATCACTGAGCGCGCAGTCGTCCGGCACGTTCAGCCTCACAAGGTGTCGTCCCGCCAGCAGTCGGGCGTTGCCGAACAGTTCCACGGTGACCGTGACCGACATTGGGGCCTTGCGTGTGGCGGTCATGACGCTGCCCCTTCCCCCGCAAGCATTCGCGCACGTGTGAGGTCTTCCTCCGTGTTGACGTTGAAGAAGCTCAGTCCGCCGGGGTCGATCTCCTCGACCCGTCGCTGGCTCACGTGCTTCGCGCGAACGTCGTCGAAGAACTTGGCGATCTTCAGATCATTAGCCCTAAGGCGTGTTTCGATAGCCGGTAGGCATACCCTGGAATACGCCGCGTGCGTAGGCTCGGGACGGTGGTCCATGACGGGCACGACGACATCGTGGCCCCCACGCTGTGAAAGGAGATATTCCAGCAGTTCGAGGTTTAGGAACGGCATGTCGCACGCGACAACAAACCCCCATTGGTTGCTGGATGCCGATAGGCCCGTGAATATGCCGCCAAGAGACCCGGTGTCAGGGTAGATGTCGACGGCCACGACCACGGAATCGGGTAGGGGAAGTTCATCTTCGCGCTCACGATTGTTGACGACCACGACAAGCTCCTGAGCGACATGAGAGAGGCTGTCGAGCACGCGAGAGATGAGGGCTTGCCCAGCAATCGTCTCGACGGCCTTATCGCGTCCCAACCTGCGACTCAGGCCACCCGCCAGTACGATTCCTGATATGCCATCAGTGTCGCTCATTCCGGGGCCTCGCTAGAAGCGTAACACACCTTCAGCCGTCACCGCGATTGACTTCCGCCGCCAAAAGTCCGGTCGACGCGGTGTCGTAGCCGCCGAGCGCATCGACCTGCCGCTTGAAGTCATCGCTCCGTATGAGTGACAGAAGGGGTTCTAGGAGATCGCTTTCGTAGTGCTGTTTCGGGATGGCGAGGTCGTATCGCTCCGTGGACAGGGGAACGAAGTCCATCTCCAGCGCCCGCGCAGCAGACAAAACTCCCGCCCCGACGTCCGCCACGCCGCCTGCGACCGCGGCCGCAACCGCCAGGTGCGTAAACTCCTCTCGCTCGTATCCCGACACATCATCCGACTCTATACCCCCTTGGTTTAGAAGGTAGTCAAACAGCACTCGCGTCCCCGACCCTCGCTGCCTGTTCACGAATCGGACCTCTCCGCGAGTGAGGTCGTCGAGCGACTCTATGGACTTCGGATTCCCTGGAGGCACGATGAGTCCCTGCACCCGATGAACGAGGGTAACGAGAACGATATCCTCGTTTGGCACGTATCGACGCACGAACGAGACGTTATACTCGCCCGTTTCTTCATCCAACAGATGCGTCCCCGCTACGTGGGCCTCGCCCCGACGGAGCGCCAGCAGACCGCCAAGGCTACCGACGTTCGACGAAGCAAGAGTCAGCCGCGGGTCGCTCCGACGGAGCTCCGAAGCGATGAGATCGAGCGTCACGTCATGGCTGCCGATTGCAACGATCGTCGAGTCGAGGGATTCGATGGGACGCAGAAGCTCGACCTCGACCTCGTCTCCGGCATCCACACCCTCGCTGAATCGCGGAATGGTGACGATCCCATCGGCTCGGACGAGCGACATGACCACCCCGGCCCCACGCTGAATCGGCGCCGCGATCGTCCTACCTCCGACCCGCCCAAGCCGAACGCGAAGAAACTCATCCTCACCCAGTGAGGAGTGGACCTTCCGGGTCATGACGGCCTCAGTCCGTTCGCGCGGTTCGCTTAGTATCCCCAACAGGCGCTCGATCAGGGGACGGAGAAACTTCTCGCACGTCACAGCCGCCGAAACCGGGTAGCCCGGTATGCCCAGAACCGGCTTCGACTCGACGACTCCCAGCACCAGCGGATGACCGGGTTTGATTGCAACTCCGTGTACCACCAGCTCTCCAAGGTGTGACACGACCTTGGAGGTGTAGTCTTCCGCGCCCGCCGATGAACCGGCGTTGACGATCACAATGTCCGACTCCGAGACCGCTGAGGATACAGCCCTTGCAAGCAAATCGAAATCATCCGCGACGGGTGCATGTTTCGTCGCTGTTCCTCCCCAGTCCTCCACCATCGCCGCGAGCATCAGAGAGTTGAACTCGATGATCTCCCCCGGATCGGGCGTCTTGCCTATAGGCGTTAGCTCGTTGCCCGTCGGTATGATCACGACTCTTGGAGGTACACGCACCGAGACTTCGGTCAGACCTGCCGCTGCGCAGGCCGCAAGATCGTGCGGATGCAGCCTGTGGCTCTGCGGCAGGACCAATTCCGCCGCCGCGATATCCTCGCCCAACGCCCGCACGTGCTGGTACGGCGATACCGGGGCATAGATCTCAATCGTCTCCGCATCCGTTTCCTGGACGTCTTCGACCATAATCACGGCGTCGGCGTCTCTTGGCATAGGGTCTCCCGTGTCGACCCATCTCGCCTGGTCTCCAACGGACAGTCGTAAGGGACTGGTCTCCGATGCGCCCACCGTATTTGCCGCTCGCACAGCGACGCCGTCCATCGCAGCCGCGTCGTAGTGGGGAGAAGAGCGTTCGGCCCAGACCGGTTCTGCCGTGACCCTGCCATTCGCCCGGTCTAAGGGAACGATCTCTGACGCGGTGTGCCGCAACGCGCCGGCGGCGGCTAACGCCCGGTCGAACTTCCGGATCGCTTCGTCGAGCGGTATGTCGCTCAAATAGTAGTCGCGACCATGCTTGTGCATAGCCGCTAGTATATCCTTACGAAGACCTCATCGCCCGCGTACAGTCCCCCGTCGTCCAGCGGGACGACGACCACGCCGTCCGCCTCTACCAGCGTCCTGATGAGGTTGGACTTCCCAAACACCGGATCGGCGAGCAACCCATCGTCGCTTTCGAGGATCTTGACCTGGACATGGTCCTCCCTTCCGGCCGCCGACCGGATGTCCTTCGTCAGCCGCGCATGTACGCCGCGTGTGACCGGAGACTCCGTTCGACCCATGAGCGCCTGTATCACCGGTCGAACGAGTATGCCGAACACGACCATAGCCGAAACAGGATTGCCGGGCAGGCCGAATGCCGGGATGCCGTTCACGAGAGCGACAATTGTCGGCTTTCCAGGCTTGTGAGCAATGCCATGCACGAGCACTCCTGGTTGTCCGAGGTCGTCCAGCACACGAGCGGTCATATCCCTGCTGCTCACGGAGCTGCCTGCGGAAAAGACAAGCACGTCCGCTTGTTTCAAGCCTTCGACGGCGGCCTGTCGCTGCGCTTCGAAGTCGTCCGGCACGAGACCGAAGTGAATCGGTATGCCCCCCGCGTCTTGCACGAGGGAGGCAACGCTGTACGAGTTGATGTCCCGCACCTGCCCGGGAGTGGGAGACTGGTCCGGCGGCACTAGTTCGTCGCCCGTGGAGACTATCGCCACCTTCGGTTGTTGCGCGACCGAGACCTCGGTAATGCCGAGCCCGAAGAGCACGCCAACGTCCTGTGCCCTGATGAGCCGGCCCTTCGGTATGACCGTCTCACCGACCTTGGTGTCTTCTCCCACCTGAATGACGTTTTCTCCGGGAGCGACCGGCCTGAGTATTTCGATAGAACCGTCGCCGACCCCCTGCGTGTTCTCCACCATGACGACCGCGTCCGCGCCCTCGGCGAGCATCCCGCCGGTGTACGCGACCGCCGCCTGTCCGGTCGAGAGGGAGACAAGGGGCTGTGACCCCATCGGCACCTCTCCCACAACGTCGAAGTATGCCGGAAGCGACTCGGACGCCCCGAAGGTGTCCCGCGCCCGCACGGAGTAGCCGTCCATCGTGGAGCGAGGGTAGGGTGGCAGGTCTTCACGGGATACCACGTCTTCCGCCGTGACCCGGCCGAGCGCTTGGGCCGTGGGCACAACTTCGCCCTGAACCGAGACCTCTAGCCGGTCAAGCAGAGTGGCAAGGGCCTCGCTGGGAGGGACGACGTTGAAGAACTCACGCATGACCGCATGGGCCTGTGGCTAGAGACCTGTGATATTGCCGTGCTCGTCGACATCTAGCTGTCGCGGACTGCCGGGAAGACCGGGCATCGTGACGATCGCGCCCGATACCGGGTAGATGAAGCCCGCTCCAACCGATGCCCGCACGTCTGAAATCGTGAACGTGTAGCCCGATGGACGGCCCTTTCGGAAGGCCTTGTCCGAAATGGAAAGGTGAGTCTTCGCCATGCAGACCGGGAGATTGCCCCAGCCCTGCTCTTCGAAGGCCCTGAGCTTCCTGCGCGCGTCCGGCGCCCACGTAACGGCCTTCGCATTGTAGACCCTTTGCGCCAGCGCCAGCACCTTGTCCTGGATTGACGCGTCGGTGTCGTACACGTAATTGATCTCAGGCTTGTCGCCGCTGGCCGCCTCGACTACGGCCTCCGCCAGCGCCCTTCCACCCGCGCCTCCGTCGCTGAATACGTGGCTCTCCACCGCGGCGGAAGCTCCGGCGGCCTCCGACCGCTCCTTCACAATCCGGACCTCCTCGGCGGAGTCGGTGGGGAAGCGATTGATCGCCACGACGACCGGAAGCCCGAACGACCCGATCATGCCCACGAGGTGCTCGACGTTCGCCATACCCTTCTCGACCGCTTCGGGGTTTGGCTCGGCAAGATCGTTGAACCGCACTCGACCGTGCGACTTGACTGCCCGCACCGTCGTCACGATGACGGCGGCATGAGGTTCCAGGTCGTTGAACCGCGCCTTGATGTGCATGAACTTCTCGAAGCCCAGGTCCGCGCCGAACCCGGCCTCGGTCAGGACGTAGTCGGCATATCCCAGCGCCATGCGGTCGGCCAGGACAGAGTTGCACCCGTGCGCGATGTTGCCGAACGGTCCCGCATGGACGAAGACGGGCTGTCCCTCCGTGGTCTGCACGAGGTTCGGGTGTATGGAGTACCGCAGCAACGACATCAGAGACCCGACCGCGTCCACGTCGCTCGCCGTGACGGGCTCGCCCTCATCCGTGAAACCGACTATGACGCGGCTCAGGCGAGCGCGAAGGTCTTTGAGCCCCGACGCCAGCGCCAGGATAGCCATGATCTCCGACGCCGTAACGATGTCGAATCCCGACTCGCGGATCGGTCCGTTGTTGGGACCGCCAAGTCCGGTGACGATCTGTCGGAGCGCCCGCTCTTCCACGTCCACGACGCGCCGCCAGGTGATGTTCTGAGGGCCGAATCCGGGTATCTTCCCCCGGTCGGCTACGTTGTCGGTGAGTGCGGACAGCAAATTATGGGCCGACGCGACCGCGTGAGCGTCGCCCGTGAAGTGAACGTTCACCTCGTCCTGCGGCTCAACCAGCGAAGCGCCACCTCCGGTTCCTCCTCCCTTTATGCCGAAAATAGGTCCTAGCGACGGTTCCCTCAGTGTGGCGACTGCCCTGTGGCCGAGCTGCGCCATGGCCTGAGTAAGTCCGACCGTCGTGGTCGTCTTACCCTCGCCCGCCCGTGTCGGGGTCATCCCGGTCATCAGGATCAGCTTGCCCCTCCGACCGTCCGAATTGATGGCGTCGACGTGGATCTTGGCCTTGTAGTGGCCGTAGGGAATAACGTGCTCTGACGGGATTCCAATGGAGTCGGCAATCTCAGATATTGGCCGCATGGACAGTCCTTTCGGTCACTGTTAGTGAAGGAATTGCGCGCTCGAATTGTAGCATAACCATTGCAACTTGACGGCTACTGAGCGGTCCGCAGGCGTCTGTTGGATACCAGGATAAGAAGGGTGATAATGACAATCGCTGCGCCCATACAGGCGAACGATGCTTGGGGCCCGAACTGCTCCGCGATAATGCTGATAGGAAGGATTCCGAGCGGCATCAGCCCGAATTTCATCATCCACAGACTCATCACCCGACCGCGATACTCTGCATCCATGTTCTCCATCACCAGAGTCTGGTTCAAAGAGCGGTTCGCCGAGTCGCCGAGACCCACCAAAAGCATAAACGGGGCCGCGACGAAGTAAAACGGGATAGCCGAGACCGTCAGTAGGGCCAGCCCCGCCGCAAAGCCTCCTCCGAGCAGGAGCAGACCGCGATGCCACTTGGTGATCGACGCGATGACCAGAGAGCCTCCGAGCGATCCGACTCCCACAATGCTCATCAACAGCCCGAGCGATTCCGAGCCGCGCCCGAAGACCTCGACAACGTACACAGGCAGGAGAAACCGGTAGGGCATTACGATCAACGTCATGCTCAGCCCGAACAGGAGCAGCGTCAGGATGAATGGGCTGCGCAGAAGGTATTGGATACCGTCCTTGATGTCATGCAGCATCGACGGTTTCGCTCCCTTGCGCTCCAGTGGTGTGCGCGGAATGCTCGTCGTGAGCAATACTGCAATGGCGGACATAACGGCGATGACGAAATAGACTGCCGCAGGGCCGAACGAGCCATACAGTACTCCGGCGAAGGACGGCGCAATGGCGGCTGTCCCGCTCATTGCAGAGGCCGTCAGCGCTATCGCGTTCCCAAGATTCTGGGTTCCCACGAGTTGCGGCACGAAAGCCTGCCTCGCAGGGGCGAGAAACGACCACATAACGCCCTGTAAGATCCCGGCCGCAAGGAGGTGGTACCAAGCGATCAAATCGAGCAAGACGGCCATCCCAACGAAAAACGCAAGGAGCACACTCACGGTCTGACCGATCTGGATTACTCGACGCCGCTCAACCCTGTCGGCAATCGCGCCTCCGAAAAGCGCGAACACTAGCACTGAGATACTGCCGCCCGCGCTTACAATACCTACCAACGTGGCGGACTCCGTCAGCTCGTACGTGAGGTACCCACGCACGAGCATCTGCATCTGCGTCGCCCCCATCAGAAAGACAGTGCCCAGCCACAGGCGGAAGAAATGCCCGTTCTCGAACGAACGCAGGATAGTGGGCAGATTGGAGGTCGTCGGTCGTCGGGGCGAAGACGCGGTTCCGGATGAAGAGTCAATCGCCCGTGTGGAGGGTTTGGAGCGTTCGTCGTCAGAAGCTGATGACGATTTAGGGCCGGAGGGGGAGTCCATTACCCCAGTGTACGGCGAATCGGCACACAGAAGAACCCAGCACGAGGCTTAGTAACGGCGACTTTAGCCCTTTAGGGAACCATTGGCCATCCGTCATACCGGCCAAGGCCGGTATCCAGTAGGGAGATATAGAGGTTGAACGGACTTGTTTCTGGATTACAAGGCCAGCATCTCCCGCAAACCACCGGCCCGCTCGTTCAGCCACTGGTAGATCATGAAGATGTCTGTCCCGATGGCGAAGTGAGTGACTCCCATCTCGATATGCTCATCAGCCTGTGCCGGTTCGTTGATCTCCGCCCGCGGCTGTATGCCGTTCGCGAGAGCAACCGTGAAGATATGGTCGCGCACCTCTTTGATCTCTTCGGGACTCACTCCGCGAGGCCTCCCGACGCTCATCGAGTAGTCATTCCCTCCGAAGACGATCATGTCCACGCCCGGCACCGCCATCATCTCGTCGATGTTCTTAACCGCCTCGTCCTTCTCGATCATCAGCGCCACCACCGAGTCCTCCAGGGCCTGTACGTACTCCGGAGAGCCGCTCTCCAGACCGTAGCTCGCGAACCGGCGGTCCGCCGAGCCGAAGTGCCCTCCCGTCTGCGGCGATTCCGCCCGCACGATTGCCACGCACTCCTCCGCCTCCGCCGCATCGTGCACGTCCGAAAACAGCACGTTCTGGAACCCGGATCCGACTGCCCGCTGGGCCACCCAGCCTCGGTTCTCCCGGTCCACCTTAATCATTCCGGACATCCCGCCCAACTCCAGCGCCCGCCCGAAATTGTCGAGCTCCGCCAGAGAGTAGGGAGCATACTCCGCCACGAACTCGATATAATCGATCAACCCCGTCTTCCCGATCATCTCCACAATGTCCGGCGACGTCGTCATCACGTGCGTCCCCACACTCGGCTTCCCCGCCCTCAAGAGCTCTCTCAGCTTGTTTGGTCGCATGGTTCCTCCTCTAATGCATAACGGTCGACGCATAACTATCCCAGATTACAGTACGGGTTGGCAATGCGTGCTCAAGCCCCGTTCATGCTGAGCCTGTCGAAGCACGAGTCTATAGGAAAGGCTCATGATTCATCGTTCATTCCTGTGGTTGTGTCTCGGTCGGACTGTAGGTATCGGGTGGCGTGAGGCCATGGAATATCGCATACTCCGAGATGACCAGACGCTCGTCGCCGATGCTGCCCCAAACAATGAGAGAGTAGACTCCTTCGCCATGTTCCATTAGCACGTCTGCGATGTCCGCCTTCACCGAAAAGACACCTTTCTTTTCTACCCACTGATTATTTTGAATCTCAAACTCCGAAATTGACCATTCCTGTGCCGTAATCCATGGGACGGTGATGAGTTTTCCGACGCGTGCTTGGCTAGCGTCGTAGGCTGCCTGCCAGAATGCATGCGCTTCTTCGGGTGAGCGTGGAACAGGAGCGTCCGGGCGAATGTCATAGGGATTCGGGCACGGCTTGTAACTCTTCGTGAACTCATTCTCAGGATAGAACCAGTTCCCTCTTAGGGGAGGACGTAATCCTGCAACTTGGCGACCGTAGTTGTAGCAATAGGTTCTTGAAACTTGTCCTCTGGTGAGCCCGTACGGTGGCGGATCAAAATATATCTGCACACCTAGGTCGGACTCCTCCTCGAATGTGACGCCATGTCTGACCCTTCCCGACATGACGAGGACTCCATTCTCAAAGACCGGTAGTCCATAGTACTCAACATAGTCGCCCTCAAAGTGCTGGGCGGCGGAGAAGTTATATCGGTCCCATGCAAGGCCAATGTTGACCTTCTTGTGCCACTTCCTGAGTATGTTGCGTCGATGCCCGGGACTATTCATCCAGCCTTCCATTGTTTGACGCACCTTTTCCCGTACGTCTTCTATGGGGCGATAACTGAAGCCCTGCGAACTCCTTGTTGATTCGGTAATGCAGAAGTCACTTCCAGACCAGTTTTCTCCATTCGACTGATAGCCACCCGCCAAGCTGTACCGCATGTATGGCTTCAACCCATCAATACCCCAATGAGACCCTACGCAGTTCTCCAACGATGAGTCCGCGTGCACCTGCGCAGCGATGTTGTCACCGAGTACTACCGGATCGACGCCGGCCTTCTCCCGTTCGGCATTTATGAGCGTCAGCATGAATTGCTTCTGCTCCAAATGTTTCAGAGCAGGCGATGGGCCGAGTGTAGACCGGTCCGTCGTCGGCGTTACAGAAGGTGCAACGGAAGTCGGTATGCTAGTCGGAACAAGCGTGGGCGTTGGAGTGTTCGTGTGCGTTGCTGTCGGAGTATTGGTAGCGGTGGCGGGATGCCTATCTTGAAAGGCGCTTGCCACGACGGTTTGAGCTGCGGAGACTGCGGTGGCTTCGAGGTCCGGGGTTGGAGTGGACGTCGGGGAGAAAGTCGGTGTTGGCGTGCTTGTAGGGGTTGGTGTTGGTGTTGGCGATGGAGTGGGGACAGGAGTAGGTGTTGAGGTAGGAACGTGAGTAGATGTTGCAGTGGGTACGGGAGTAGGTGTCGCAGTAGGAACTAGAGTGGGTGTTGCAGTAGGAGTCGGTGTCCGCGTCGGCGTCACTGTGGGCACGGGAGTAGGTGTCTTGGTAGGAATTAGAGTGGGTGTTGCAGTAGAAGTCGGTGTCCGCGTCCGCGTCCGCGTCGCCGTCCGCGTCGGCGTCGCAGTGGGCACTGGCGTCTCGGTCGGTATCCTCGTTGGGGCATGCGTCACAGTTGCCACTGGCGTGTTTGTTGATGTTTGCGTAGCAGTTGGCGAAGGCGTGTGTGTCGGAGTGCTCGTATCGATGTTTGTGACGACTGCAACAGGCGTAAACGTTGCCACAGGATCAGAATCTTGTCCAGAAAAAAAGACCCACGCTACGATCGCCGCGAGGGCGACACCGAGTACAATTGCTAAATACTTCCAGCCAGAACCGCCACCACCGCTTTGAGAACTGGGAGGGTGTCTCGTAGGAGGTGGAGTTGACGGAGATGTATCGGTTCCAGCGGCGACCTGAGCATCTTCGGTGGGCGTCGCCGAACGGCGTTCTGATGGAGGCCTTGTCGAACGTTGTGGAGCATCTTTGCTCGGATGTGGAGAATGTTCCGATGCACTGTCCTGAGTATTCCGACGCCTCTTGCTTGGAGATGGCGAAGAGCGCGGCACGTTTTCACTTGGTCTGGGCGGTTCAGGCTTACTCGGTCTCGTTGCATATTCGCCGAGAAATTCCTCCGCCTCGGTAACGATTCCACCTGAACGGGCACTACTTGGTCGGCCTCGTCTCTTCCATTCGGCCCACCTACGGTTGCAGTCCTCACACTTACAGTTGAGAGGGGTGTGATTGACTCGACCGGTAGACGGTGGTTCCCTGCCGGATCCAAGACACTGAGGGCATCGCATGGACTCTCCGCCGGGTATTGACGTCCAGTAGGCAATGAACTCCCCCGCGCCCATGCACATTTCGCACTTGTCTTCACGATCTCCCGTCTGGCGGCTAGGCCTGTCTTCTTGCTCTGCCGTCTGGCGGCTAGGTTTGACGATTTCCAGCAAAGCCTGGTACGCCTCGTAAATCTCCTTGAAGCGTTCCTCAGCTTCGGCATCTCCGTTGACATCGGGGTGGTACTTGAGGGCAAGCCTGCGAAACGCCCGCCTGATCTCCTGATCAGTGGCTCTCTCGCCTACGCCCAGAATCTCATAGTAAACACGCATGGTACTTGGTCTACGTCCTCATAGTTGCCGGCTGGATATCGCACCTAAAACAGGCAACCTTGTCTCTCCGGCACGACATCTACCCCAAAGCGCCCAACACCGCGTCGCCAACCTCCGCCGTGCTCGCCGTGCCACCGAGATCAGGCGTCAAGCTCCGACCATCCTCCAAGACACTCAGCACAGCCCCATCGATAGCCGACGCGGCGGCCTCCTCACCCATGAACCGGAGCATCATCGCGCCCGACATGACCGACGCCATGGGATTCGCAATCCCCTGACCCGCGATATCGGGAGCGCTTCCGTGTACCGGCTCGAACATCGACGGAAACCGCCGCATTGGGTCGATGTTCCCGCTCGGCGCCGTCCCCATGCTGCCGGTGATAATCGCGCCGATATCGGTGAGAATGTCTCCGAACAAATTGCTTGCGACCACCACGTCGAACTCCTCCGGCTTGCGTACGAAGTCCATGCACGCCGCGTCGACGAGCAGCGAGGTCGTCGCGATGTCCGGGTACTCCGCCGACACCCTCTCGAACGCCTCGTCCCACACGATTAGCCCGTAGCCCTGCGCGTTCGACTTCGTGACCGATGTCAAGTGGCGCTTCTTGTCGCGTGATCGCGCGAGTTGGAAGGCATACCGGATCACACGCTCGCACCCGTGCCGCGTGAAGACGCTTGTCTGAATTCCGACCTCTTCAGGGAATCCCTTGTATTGGAACCCACCGACGTTGGCGTATTCACCCTCGGTGTTCTCCCGAATGACCGTCATGTCGATATCCCACGCCTCTTTATCCGCCAGAGGCGAGCGGATGCCGGGATACAGCACGCTTGGTCGTTCGCAGACGTACTGGTCGAATCGCCGCCTGACTGGGAGCAGCAGCCCGTTCAGCGTAACGTGGTCCTGCAGTTCGGGATGCCCGACCGCGCCGAGGTATATCTGGTCGAACCCCGCAAGCGTGTCGAGCGCGTCGTCCGGCATCATCTTCCCGTGCTCGAAATAGTAGTCAGACCCCCATGGGAACTCGGTGAACTCCAAAACTATCTCATGGGTTCGCGCGACCTCATGCAGGACCTTCAGACCTTCCTCGATCACGTCAACGCCTATCCCGTCCCCTCGAATGACGGCTATCTTGTACTTGGACATGTGGAAACCTCTCAGTGTTGAATTCTAACGACACACGGATAGCAGGCGCGGTGAATGGGTCCTACATTCCGGTTGCTCTGAGTGATGTGGTGGGAAGATTCTTGCCCAGACCCATTGTGCAGCGCCCGGTCGCTACGCCGACACCGGCGGCCGCCTGTCCGCCCATGGCCGCGCCTCTTCAAGCTGCGCTGACAGCCGCAAGAGCGTCGCCTCATCGCCGTAACGTCCCAGGAAGTGGATGCCGATGGGTAGGTCGTCTGCGTTCCACGCCAAGGGCAGTGAGATGCCCGGCTGTCCTGTCACATTCGCGATGTACGTGAACGGCGAGAACGTCGCCTGTCGTCGTCGCAACTCGAAGGGGTCTCCGCTGTCATAGGTGAGGATGCCCAATGGCAGAGGCGGCTCTCCCAATGTCGGCGTCAGCCAGATGTCGTAATCTTTGAAGAACCTCCCGATCTCGCGAGCGCGCAGCTGGAGCCCTTCAAGGTGACCGAGATACGCGGGTGCGCCGAGGCTGTCTCCACGCTCCACGAGCGCTGCTATAAATGGTTCGAGCTCGCCCGGCTCAGCCTTCCTTCCAAGTCGCTCCTCCCAGCCGTGTACTCCCCACGCGACGCCCGCCGACATCATCGTCGTCCAATCAAGCCAGAGCGCGTGCTCGTCGTATTCCGGCGACCGTTCCACGACGTCGTGCCCTAGCTCCTCACACAGCGCCGCGATCTCACGGACGGCGTTGGCGCAATCGGGGTGGACCTCCGTGCCGGTCGGCGACTCGGCGGAAAAGGCGATGCGAAGCCCACCCGGCGACGCGCCGACCTCTTCGAGGAATGACCCCACCTGAGGTGGAGCCGGATACCAGTCGCCCACATCCGGCCCGGCCGTTACGTCGAGCACAGCCGCGGTGTCGCGCACGGTGCGCGTGAGAACGTGCTCGGAAACGAAACCGGAGAACAGTTCGCCGAAGTATGGTCCGAGGGGATTCCTGCCGCGCGTCGGCTTTAGACCAACCGTCCCGCACGCCGCCGCCGGAATCCGAATCGACCCTCCCGCGTCGTTGCCGTGCGCCACCGGTACCACCCCGGCAGCGACCATCGCACCCGCCCCGCCGCTGGAACCGCCCGGCGTCCGCGAGGTGTCCCAGGGGTTGTGCGTCGCGCCCCGAAGTCGCGGCTCGGTCGTCGCGCCGATGGCGAACTCCGGTAGGTTTGTCTTCGCGACTGTGATGAACCCGCCCGCCTTGAACCTCTTGACGAGTTCCGTGTCCCTGTCCGGCACGAACCCCTGCAGGAATCGGGAACTTGCCGAATACTCCACGCCCGCGTACTCCGCGAGGAAGTCCTTAAGCAGGAACGGGACCCCCGCCAGCGGCCCGTTCCCAATGTCGCCTTGGGCCAACTCACGTGCGTGTTCGTACATCTTAATCGTGACGCCGTTGAGGGTAGGATTGACTCGCTCGATGCGGTCGATCACCTCTTCCACGAGCTCCAGCGGCGTGACCTCTTTGCGACGAATCAGCTCCGCCAGACCCACCGCGTCGTACTGCGCAAACTCTTCCATGTAGCGCCCTCCAGGGGTGTCGATTCCGGGCTACGGCATAGTATTCCCGCGCAGTAGCCCTGTCAAACGTGGCCCGATTTCTGAGGGTCGAGAGGAAGTGACCTTTCAATGTACAATCACGAGGCGGCACTACGGCCCAATAGCACCCTAATCGTTGAATGTGAGTTACAAAAATTGCTCTACAGAACCCTCGGACGCACCGGCCTGAACGTGTCCCTGCTCAGCTACGGCACGGGAGGGCCCAGACTCTTCGGCCAAAACGAAGGAATGGATCGTGCCGACCAGGTTGCCTTTGTCCGCCGATGCCTCGACCTAGGCGTAAACCTCTTCGACACTGCCAGGGGATATGGCCGGAGCGAGCCGATATTGGGCGAGTGTCTCAAGGGAATTCCGCGCGACTCGTACCACGTCATCACGAAATGGAGATTCGAAGAGGAGCCGACCCGACCTCAGGAAGAACACCTAACTAACGCGATCGAAGACAGCCTCCGCAACCTGGGAACTGACCACATCGACATCTACATGCTCCATGGGCTGACGGATGAGTGGTATGACGACGGTGTCGAGCGATACTCCCCCATACTCCAAAGGTCGCGTGAACAGGGCAAGATCGGAGCTATCGGCCTGAGCACGCAGTTCATGGTGGACGCGCCACAGGACGGAGGCCTCATCGCGCTCACACGAAATCCCGACCTGTGGGACGTGATGATGATCAAGTACGGCATCCTCAACCAGTATGCCGCGAAGGAGATACTCCCGCTCGCCATCGAGCACGATGTCGGAATCGTCAACATGGCTGCCGCGCGCATTCGACTGCCGGATCCCGACCTGCTCGAACAGACCGTCGCGGAGTGGAAGGAAAAAGGCTACCTGGAGCCCGACAGCCTGCCCGAGAAGGACCCGCTCGGCTGGCTCGTCCACGACGACGTGGAGTCGGTCGTCGCGGCGGGGTACAAGTTCGCCGCCGACCATCCGGCCATCGCAACGGTGCTCACCGGTACTTCCAACCTCGATCACCTTGAGCAAAACGCCTGCGCCCTCGAACGACCAAGCCTCGACGCAGCCGACTCCCAGCGCCTCGTTGACCTATTCAGCCACATCGTGGAGTACGCCTGAGCGGGTAGTAGTACCATGTCAAGATGGTTTTGATATTACGATTCACCCTCACCCTAGCCCTCTCCCACGACGGGAGAGGGGATAAATCGGCATTTGCCTGTTCGTCATATTCAAGTTGACTGAGTACTAGGGCGCTTCTCGGAAGTCTAGTCCACGCTCAACGAATACTCGGAGAGCGCCTCCTCGCGAACTTCAATCCCCAGTCCCGGACGATCCGGCAGCGGGAATGCCCCCTTGACGACCTCCGGCTGTCCGTTCGCTATCCGCCCGCGCAGGGAGTATGCGTTGCGGTTGTGTTCCATGATGAAGAAGTTCGGGATTGCCGCTGAGTAGTGGATCGAGGCGACGATGGAGAAGATGCCCCCGCCGCCGATATGCGGCGCGACCGGAATGTTATACGTATCCGCAAGCGTCGCGATCGCCATGCCCTCCGTCAGACCCGTCCGGGCGATGTCAGGCATCACGATGTCAAAAGCTCTCCGCTCGAACGCCTCCCGCAGGTCCCAGCGCGTGCGCGTCCACTCGCTTGAAGCGACAGGGACGTCCAGCGCCCGTGATAGCTCGACGAGTCCGCCGATGTCTTCAGGCACCAAGGGTGATTCCAGCCACGTCGCGTCGATGGCCTCCAGTCTTCGACCCAGGGCGATGGCGGACGACACGGAGTGGTAGGTGTGCACGTCGACCATGATCTTGACTTCCGGCCCAACGGCGTCCCTAACTGCCTCCGCGACCTCGGCCGTCTCCGATACCGACCCCCGGATATGGAGCTTTACCCCGCCGTATCCCGCTTCGGCATGAGACTTCGCCTCCTCAGCGGCTTCGGCGGGCGTCGTCGCGCTCACACCGTTGTACACGGGCACGCGGTCCCGAAACGCTCCCCCAAGCAGCTTGTACACCGGCAGGCCGGTCGCCTTCCCCTTGATGTCCCACAATGCAATATCCACTGCGGCCAATGCGTCCGGATAGAACCCCGTCTGGTGACCCCGCTCCCGCATGGCAGAGTACATGCGGTACCACAGCGCGGACGAATCGAGTGGGTCCTTGCCCAAGAGTATCGGCCTCAGCGCCGTTTCGACGATGGACTTCGTGGTCTCCGGGGAGATCGGCGACTGCCCCTCGCCGTACCCGATGACTCCAGCGTCGGTCTCGATTCGCGCGATGACGGTCTGGTGTCGCGTCCCATAGATCGAGTACCGGAAGTCGTCGTTGACGAGGTATTCCGGCTCTTCAACGTCACCGATCCCTATGGCGAATGCGTCGATTCGCGTGATTTTCATGCCGACCTACTCCGAATGTTCCAGCATCGCTGCGATTTCTTCTTCGATTGCCAGTCTCGCCGCAATGACGTACTCGTCCGTCGTCGGACCGACAACTCGCGTCTCGAAGCCGTGCGCACCGAACCCCGGCACGATCTTCTCGCGCACACGGTACTCCGGGTCGTTGAAGAAGTAGGGGCGTGTGCCCTTGAGCGGCTCCGGCAGGTCGTCTCCCTCCGTGCGATAGATAGCAGGATTCGCCAGCACCACGGTCGGAGCGTCCCCGCCCATTTCTGCCGGACGGCTCGGAACGACCATGTCGCCCATCAGCACCTCCGGCTTGAGTTCCGGCGCCCAGTGACGGATGCGATAGGTCGCGCCCGGCCCGACGTAGTGCTGCATATCCCGCTTCGTGATGACGTACTCGTACCACTTTCGGAGCTCCGGGAAGTGGTGGGCGGGCAGGGTGCTCTCCGACTCGTAGGCCGAGCCGTCACCCTGCGCACGGATGTCATTGAAGACCATGAACCAGTTCACGAGATCGCGGACCCCGCGTGCGTACTTGCTGTAGTGCTCCGTCCGTCGCGGGCTGCACTCGTCCACTACAATGATGTGGGGTTGCGTCTCACTCATCTCCACCCAGAATTCCGGTGGAAACCCTGACCGGTTCCACCTGCCGATCCAGTGGGGGACCGTCAGCCGCATCGAGCTGTGCGACTGCACTCGCCAGTAGCGAATGTCGAAGTCGTCCCGCAAGTAGGGCTCCAAGGGCTGAACGATCCAGTCCCTCCCGTACCTTTCATTTCCGAACACGACGACGGGCCGCGTTGTTCCGGCCTTGAACTCCCGCAGAAAATTCAATAGCTCGACCGCCTCATACGCCGCGCGACGAGCCTCCCTCTTGTCCTCTTCAGTAAGTACCGCAGGGTCGTCACGCTGCTCCTCGAGTACGGACAGCGACTCGAACAACGATCGCTGCTCGTTCGGTTCCTCCGGCCAGTCCCGTTGACGACCGCACTCCGACACGAACCGGTGATACTCCAACTCTCGCATCAGCTCATCGTTCGCGTCGAAATGTCCGTGTCTCGTCTTCGCCCGCAGTCCGTCCAAATGCCCGATCGTTCCCTCGACATCCTCCGTCTGCGTGAGCAATGTCGACAACACCGGCGTGATCCTCACACCATCGTGGTTCTGCACATTGACACGCGATAGCCAATCGGCCGCCGCCTGCATTCGTCTGATGCCCTCGTCTTCCCCAAGCCTCTCGAACTCCGCGATCTGCTCGTGCGTGAGACGCATGCGGTGTTCAAGGTTCAATCTCTCGAAAGCTGTCTCATCGTTCATCTGGGGGACCTCTCCTAATTCTACCGCCTGATACCATAATTCGCCGTAATGTCGCCGTGTTCTCACTTGACCGCACTCTTCGTTTACAGGGGCGAGACAGTAATACAATTCGAGACGATGAGACAGTTTGGGACGCCTTCCGAACCCCTCTTTTTTCTCTCGTTCTCAGATTGTCTCGCGCCATTTCGCCCGTGCGGGTGGGGTGTTTGAAGCTGTTTTTGGGAGGCGCACCAGGCGGACGATGGGGTGGTGAGACAGTTCGAGAAAAACTTCGCATGACGAAAAATCCTCGCTTTACTTCTCAATTTGTCTCACACGGTTTCGCGGGTCGGGACGCGCGGGCGGGTAAGGCATTTCTGCGACATGGACAACGTAGGTCATGCGTTCTTGTGGGTCAAGTTGGCAGCGCAGTCATGACGAATTGGCATTAGATTCCTCCCTACGATCGGAATGACAGGTTATCGTGCCAGTTATGCCAAGGTCTCCGTAGACGGGGATCCAGTCTCCCATCACTCTCTACGCAATACTTTTTACTTTCTTCGCCCCTGCGTCCTCCGCGCCCTCTGCGGTGTATCCGCCCCGTCCTTCATGCCGCGTCCATCACAAGGCGGAAGCCCATGTGCCCCGCGGAACTGTCCGGAGTGGACGCCGTTCTCGCCGCAGGACGGTACCGGTTGCAGTAGGACTCGTGGCACAGGTATGAGCCGCCCTTGGCGATCTTGCTCTCCCCCGTGGCAGGCCCCTTTGGATCGACGCGCGGCCCTCCCACGTGATGCCTCCGGCTGAACCAGTCTGAGCACCACTCCCACACGTTGCCGGAGACGTTGTATAGCCCATACGCGTTCGGCTCGAACGACGAGACCGCCGCTGTGCCCATATGTCCGTCCTCGACGGTGTTGACGATTGGAAAGTCGCCCTGCCAGATGTTGCACATGTGCCGCCCGCCCGGAGTCAGCTCGTCGCCCCAGGGGAAGAGCGCCTGCTCCAGGCCGCCACGCGCCGCGAACTCCCACTCCGCCTCCGTCGGCAATCTTGCGCCAGCCCACTCCGCGTAGGCGACCGCGTCGTTCCACGACACGTGCACTACCGGATGCTCGTCCCTGCCTACTATCGACGACCCCGGCCCCTCAGGCTCCCGCCACCACGCGCCGTCCACCTTCCACCACCACGGCGCCCTGGCGAACGCCTGATCGACGGTTGCAGTGACCTGTTCCGATACGAACTGCCGGAATACGAACGACCACCCGAACCGCTCCGGCTCCGTCACGTGCCCCGTCGCCTCCACGAACGCCGTGAATTCCCGGTTCGTGACCGTTGTCGTCGCGATCGAGAACGGGCTGACCGTGATTCTGCGAACGGGGTCCTCGCCGTCCCGCCGGTTTCGCACACGGGCCCGCGTGCCCATCAGGAACTCGCCTTCGAGGCGTACCATATCCGTCGCGACACCGCCCTGAGAAGCGGCGACGGGCACCACGTCCCACGATGAGGCTTTGACTTCAGCACCGATGCGCTCGATATTGGGGATGCAGCAGTCCATTTCTCAGATCGGCCCAATTGTACACTGTCAAGGCGGTAGCGATTGCACTTGGCGCCAGAGGTACGGCGCAATCGCATTTGGAGTCCCCAAGCTTTCGTCATTCCCGCGAAGGCGGGATTCCACAGTGGCGGGGATGTTCCCCTCATCAAGTCTGAACAACTACACAAGTGATGTTGGAGTTGCTCAGTTGGGGCGTATCCTGTACATTCGCGTAGCTACGTCTGACAAATTGGAGGGAGTGCGGTGACCAACACGTTCGAGACCACCCTCACCAATATCAAAGACCAGGAGTCTATCTTCAGAAAAAGGGATGAGCGGGCAGTTGAAATTGTCGCAGTTCTACCTTTGCTGAGGGAAGTCGGATGGAACACCACAAGACTCTCGGAGATTTATCCCCAGCATGGGCTGCCAGGTGGTGGAGTAGTTGACTACGACCTTCAGATTGATGGAGAAAGTCGAATACTGATCGAAGTCAAGAGATGGGAGCACGATCTGGATGATAAGTACGAGACCCAGCTGAAGGAATACTGCCAATTTGCGAAGCCCAGGCCGAAACTCGCTGTACTGACCAACGGGCGCGTTTGGAGGTTGTACTTGGCACCTACTGCTACCAAGGGAAAGAATTCGGTGCTTAGAAAGTTTGACGAAGTCGACATCACGGCCGCCGAACCTATGGAAGTAGAGAGTACCTTCAGGCAATTTCTAGCCCGCGACAGCATGGTTGGTTTCAAACGGACCCTGACCGCGGCTCAAGACCTGCATTACAAGTTGCGAAACCAACAGGAGCAAAGGAGATTACTGACCGAAGCTTTAAGTGAGCTTGCCAACGATGAGAACATGCAGGTAGAGCTAATTTCGGAATTCGCTGAGAAAAAGGGCATATCGATAAATCGAGAGATTATCACGCGTTTCCTTGATTCGCTTCACGGCCCTTTGGTGAACGAAGTAACTACAAAAGTCAATTCGACTAAGAAGCCTGCTTCGTTTCGTCTTCCCGCCTCGCCGACTGGTACGAGGAAGAAAACTTACACCGTAGGGAGCCCCAGAGGTTGGAATAAATTCCTGTTAGAAGTCTGTGAACTGATGCAAAAACAACATCCTGAGAACTTCCACCAGAAGATTCTCTCAATGCCAGATTGGTTCGCTGAGTCTGAATACTCCAAGTTCTTAAATCCAGTAGGGGATACGGGAGTCTACGCTAGGAAGGAAAACGCCGCCGGTAAGATCAAGGACGCCTGCTACGAGATAGTGACCGAGTTCGGCTATCCGAGAGATTCCCTGGAGATAATGGACTCTCAGGGGCATACAATCCTGTGAACCCGGCCGACACGCTCCGCTAGGTTCTCACTCCGACGGAGGCCGTCCCAATGAAAATCCTCGTGGTGAATCCCTTCGGCGATACCGAGTTCTACGGTCGGGACAACCTCGCAAGGATCGCCCGTCCAGATACGGAGTTCGATGTCGTGGACATCGGCGACATGTACCCCCTCCGCAACAACCAGTGGCTGTACTTCCGTCATATGTGCACCGATGGGACGCTCGAAACGGTCATGCGAGCCGAGAAGCAGGGCTACGACGCGGTGTTCATCTCTTGCAACCTTGACATCGGCCTGTACGAGGCTAGGCAGCTAGTCGACATCCCCGTGACAGCGACCCTGGAGTCCGCTGCTCTGGTGGCCCACATGATGGGCTCGACCTACTCCCTCGTGACCGTCGACTACCAGAATGGCAAGATTCAGGAGTCGCTCGTCCGGACGTACGGCCTGCACGAGCACTTCGCCTCCCAGCGCCCGTTCGACATCGACGCCAACGACCTCTATCCCGACCAGACTCCGCCGGGCGAGGTCATCGAGGCGGTCGTCTCGGCGGCGAAGGCGTGCGTCGACGAGGACGGGGCAGAGGTCGTCATACCCGGCTGCACCCTCGCCGGCTCTGTCCTCACCCACGACCTGCCCGACGCCGAGTCCGTCATCGGCGCGCCCGTCCTCGATGGCATGGTGACGGGCTTCAAGATGGCCGAGATGATGGCCGACATCCGTGTTGCCGGAGTCCCCACGGTCTCCCGCCGCGGATGGTTCGAGAAACCGCCCGAGTCCGACATGCGCACCCTCCGCACCTTCATGGGGAGGGATTGAGTCGACTCAGACTATTGGCCTTAAATGGGGCCGGTAGGTTGGCTTGGGGTTGAGGGCACGTTAAAGTGATCTTGCACGAGCCTCTCTCACGCCGTCTGTAGCCCTGTACTGGCCTAGTACGGCACGGTGGTTAAATTTCCGGGCCAGAATACCGGGTGAGGCTTTCCCGATACTTAGCTGAAAGGAGCAGCCGGTGCCTAGGCACCACCCTGCACAGATTTACCGTCGTCAATCCTACCCAATATGCCCACAACCCCAAGCCAACCAACCCAGTCACATTTTATGCCGCCACATCCAACTGAATCAACCAGTCACAGAGAAAGATGAAACCTATTGTCTCGCTTGCCTGAAGATAGACACTTGTTTGAAACTCCCAAGGATCAAACTGTCCAGTAGAGAATGGGTGGCATTCCCTAGGTCTGGTATCATCCCTACAACCCATCGGAGCACATTGAATGAAGACCACTGCTGACGCCATAATCATCGGCGGCGGCGCCGTCGGGACCAGCGCCCTCTACCACCTGACCAAGCTCGGCATGACCGACGTCGTCCTCTTGGAGAAAGACAACCTTGCGTCCGGCTCCACGGGAGACTCTGCCGCCATCGTCAGGCAGCACTACTCCAACGAGGTCAGCATCCGCCTCGTCAAGCGCAGCATCGAGATATTTCTCAGCCTCCCCGATGAGACCGGCGTCGACGTCTTTACGCAGGCCGGATGGTGCTTCCTCGTCCCGCCCGAAGCCGAGTACTCCTTCGTCGAAAACATGGTGCAGCTTCAGCGACTCGGCATACGCACATGGGAGATTTCGGTGAAAGAGGCCGTCGAGCAGCACCTGCCCGGCCTGAACCCTGACGGCATCGGGCACGTCGCTTACGAGCCGGACGGAGGGTTCGCCGACCCGCATGCGCTATGTCAAGGCTTCGCCGACCGAGCACGCGACGCGGGCGCAAACGTATACCTCAGCACCCCTGTTACCGGCATCAAGATGTCCGGCGACAAGGTCACGGGCGTCCGCACGCCAAGCGGCGAGATAGACAGCCCGGTCGTGGTCAATGCCGCGGGGCCATGGGCGCGACCTATCGGCCAAATGGCAGGCCTCGACCTTCCTCTGGAGATATCCCGCGAACAGGAGATGATGCTCCAAGTTCCCCCTGGCGCGTCCGCTCCTCCACGCGCCGTCTCCAACATGGTCGAGCGAATATACTTCCGTCCCACCAAGCAGCCGGGCACCGTCCTCGTCGGCGTCGGGCACCCAAAAGAGAATGAGCCGGTCTCCCCCGACGACTACGACCGAAGGGCCGACTCTGACTTCATCGAGGACGCGGGCGCGCGGCTCGCCCACAGGATGCCGTACCTCGCCGATGCCAAGGTCATCGCGAACTGGTCCGGCTTGTACACCATAACGCCCGACTGGAGCATGATAGTCGACCGGGCGCACGGCGTGGACGGCATGTATCTCGCGGTCGGCGGGAGCGGCCATTCATTCAAGCTGGCACCTGCCATCGGCCAGTGCCTCGCCGAGATGATCGCCACCGGCACAGCGACTACCGTCGACATCACGCCCCTGCGCGCAGGACGCTTCTACGAAGGCGACCCCCTCCGCTCCACCTACGGCGGCAATCGGGGATAGGTAAGCTCGACCATTTGCGAATCTCATAGTACATAGTCAACATGGTTTTGATATTACGATTCACCCTCACCCTAGCCCTCTCCCACGACGGGAGAGGGGATAAATCGGCATCTATCAAGTTTGTTATTTTCAACTTGACCGAGTACTAGGGCTCCAACAATCGTCATACCGGCGAAGGCCGGTATCCAGATGAGCTAGGGGTTGGGCTGACTCGAACCCATGCCAACCCTCAGTCCTCGAACGTCTCGTCGGCGCGCAGCGCGTTGCGATGCGGCAGATACTCCACGACGATCTCCACGTGCTTGATTTCCACGGGCTTGATCAGCGTCTCGTCCTTCGTGAGCAGATCGACCCGGAGCCGGTTCGTCCCAACTATAGGCAGTAGCCCCTTCTTGAGATCGACGTGCAGCCTGTAGCCCAGGCTATGATCAGGTCGCGGCCGCAGCTGGTACGTCCAGTCCGCCCACCGGTGCTCGTCAATTTGCACCTCACAGTCGTTCCAGAATACCGCCACCTCATCCGTGTGCATTCGCTGGTCGAGCAGCACGCGCAGCTCGCACCGCCACAACTCCCCGGCTTCCGCTTTGGCCGCAAGGTCGTCCGAGACGTCTAGCGTCACCTCTCGGCCCGGTTCGCCCGCGTCCAGCACGACGGGAAGCTGGTCTTCGAGTCCGGCGAACCTGCCAATCGAACTTGGCCAGCCGGACATCGTAAGCCGGTACGTCTTGTCCATGTGGCTCAGGATTTCAGGATAGCCTATGAACCGGATACGTCCCGTCGTCTCGAAGTCGTACGGGTACCGCTTCGGGTTGGGATAATACGTGTGATACAGGACCCCTTGCGCCCCGACGGCATAGGCGTTCGAGGCCGCCGCGTAGTCGGTGAGACGCGAGGTCTGGCCCTGGCTGTTGGCATGTCCCGCCAGCACCTTGACGCTCGTGCCCTCCGCGACTTCCACGATCTCGCGCAGTAGGGCCGTGTCGTTCTCCCAGCCGCCCCGCACGGGCATGGCAATTACCGTATCGACGATCTCCTCCCGTATCCAACGCTCCAAATCGAGACCTATCGACTTGCTGCCATGCAGAGTTCCGGGCATCCGAACTACCAATCGTTTGGCGCGGCCCTGTTGTGCCGCAGCATCGTCACACGCCTGCCGGATCTCCCGCATCCACTCGGTCAGGGTGTCGGTATGCTCCTCGATCTCACCCCTGCCTATAAGGGGAGTATAGTCGTCGAAGTTCATTTCGACGCCATCGCTCGGATAGTCCGTCACCAACTCGCGAATCACCGCGAGCCGGTCCGCCCTGACCTCCGGGTAGGAGTAGGAAAGCCGGGAAGGGCTGTCGAATTCCGCCTCCGGAAAGTCCGGTTCCGGGCCTACCTGCCATTCAGGGTGCTCGGTCGTGAAGTCGGCCACACGGCAGTTCGTCACCCGCCCGTGCGAGGTGTGGTTCATGTTGAGGAGGATGTGCGCGAGGAACTGGAATCCGCGCTTCTTGGCGTGCTCGCAGACCAGCATGAGCGGGTCGGTTCCCGACTCGATCATCGCCTCCGCGTTCATCCCCGCGCGATACCAGATCTGGTGATCGGTCAGGTCGACGTTATGGCCCCAGCGCTCGCCCACCTTGGTGTCGTACAGCAGCACGCTGCAGTCGCCGACCGCGTAGCTGATCGTGTCGATCCCAAGGTCGACCAACTCGTCAATCGGCTCGATGTACTGGCGCACGCCCATCGGCGGCTCGTATAGATAGACGCTCGTATGCCGTCCGTCGGTGTAGAACATGACCTCGTGGCTCTCGCTCATTCCTTTTCCTTTCGCACCGGCAGGATTTCGATCACGCCTAGCCTATCGCGTTTGTCGGTCACGGTCTATCTCGCGCACCTGCCTAGCCCTTAAGTGCGTCGACGAGAGACTTCCCGCATCTCAGCAACTCGATGTTCACCTTGCTTCGCCTAAAGGACACCATGGAAGCGGGTTGCCGAAATCGACGCCGGTCTCTCCCATGGAACTTACCACCAAAAACGGCGATCGGCCGGAATTGAACCTCTATACTCCTCGGAACGACTTGGTCGGCAAATCTCGCCCCCGCCCGCAGTTGGGCAACCATCGTTCCGACGTCGGGGTTCCCGCTCTTCAACTCAAGCGGCGCCACCCAATTGCCGTCGTCGCTTACGAATACGAAATCGCATCTTTTCTCAGATTGCCGAATCCGCAGGTCGCGGCAATCCATGTCAATGAGGATATACGGCTCCGGCGCCCGCCCTAGACTTACCGAACAACTCTCCTTCCGACACCTTGTGGCGAGGCAGAAACCGCGGATTTTAGATCGAACGCTGCTAACGAGTCCGGTATCCAGTACTGGTCTCCTTTATGCGGTTCGATATTGCCGCGTAGTCATTGTAGGTTCCCATTGCGACGTCATCGAAACCGGACCGGAAACCTCCAAAGTCCTCGTCGAACGGGATCTCCTCCACCACTGAACCCTTGGGGCTTTTCATTGGCTTGAACAGCCACACTCCCAGCTTGTCAGGATTGAATGCGAAGTCCGCACCCTCAAATTCCTTTCGACGTGACTTCGGAAGATCCCACAGCCGCACTAAGTTAGTCAACTCATCAAGAACCCACTCGCTGTGCGTTGTTATCATGATCCGGATCCCCGCACGAACGGCCGCCACCAGATGTCGGATGAACTCCACTTGCATCGCAGGGTGAAGGTGAGATTCAGGCTCCTCTATAATTAGAACTTCACTGGGTCGAACGATGTGCCGGAGATATAAGACCACGGGGGCAAGCTCCGACACCATTGATGAGGTGTTCATCAATGGTAGGTTCTCCTTCCATCCCTCGGGTTGATAGTAGAACTCTGGATACCCAGTGATCGAATCCTCTACATGGATTACACCGTTGATCACCTTCTCTTGGAGGCCAGCGGCTAGGCTCATACCAGCCTTGGTACCCCTCCGCAATCCCCCTAGTCTGACGAGTTGTGTAAGAAAATCTGCGAGAACGCCCGAAAGCTCCGGTAATGGATTGTCTCGCCGGAGTGCAGTGTATGGCGAACGTTCTATCACGGAGGCTACTGCCACAAGATGAGCGTGCATTATGCCTGTACGGTCGGCGGGAAGATAGTGCGCAACGCTACTCAAGGGGCCTACAGAGTAACTGACGACGGAATCGGAAATTCGCCGTACAAGATATGTAGCTGCCCTTCTTTGCTCGTCTCTATCTCGGGATGCCAAATCGCTTCGCATCGGTGAGGAAAAATCGAATGCGTAAGAACCTAAGTCGTCTATCCCTTTTATGTATAATGACGAATCGTCTGGAATTGAGGACTTGAACTCTGACGCTGATCTATTCATGGTCAGTGTATGCATGAATGAACCCATGGGTTGGGAATCTGCTGGGCCTTGTTGCTTTAGGGCGACCTCCAATCCACGTCTGCTCCTATGTCGAATTAGCTTATTCGTATCTGCCACGCCAAAACTACGGAGGATTTCGTCAGTAACTTCTTCGCTTGATCCGACATCTCTAAGTATTGGAAGCACCATGGATGCCACAACGTCGGGTAGTCGACTACCGAATCTATCGGATGGCCCTCCCCCTTCTCTTGACGAAGCTAATCCGTCAAGCCAACGAGCCAATTCCGTAATGTCCTCGTGAGTAGGATCTTCTTGGTGACGTAGATTACTCCTTCTTATTGAAACGTGGGACGCCACCCCTAAACGTCTACGGCCGCCATAATTTCCGCTGAAGAACCTGTGCAGCGCGTAAATCAGGATCGCCAAGTACGACTTCCCCGTGTTACTGGGGCCGACGAACACGGTCATCGGGCGCAAGTCGATCTCCGCCTTCGCGATAGGCCCAAAGTTAGTGACGTTCAACTTGAGATCTTTGAGATCGGGTGGCGCGGTCAATTCATGCCCCTCGTGCCAAAATAGCGGCCCGGCGGTCTAACGCAACGTTGAAGAACGCCTCCATTCTACCATACCCATCAGCTTCCACTGTCACCCCAGCGAAGCGTCTGCCCCGTACCCGATAAGGTGACCGCCACCCCGCGTTCCGATACGGGGCGGGAATCCATCTCCCCCGCTCTCCACCCCCCCCGATTCAGTCCCTCGTGTGGTAATGTATCTGCGCGCGAGTCCACGACGCCAAGAAACGGAACGAGGGATGGAGTACAAGAACCCCGCGATACAACCGGGCATGGTCGCTATGTTGGCTCGCGCTTCGGAGGCTGCCGCCGATCCCACGCGGCCCGTCTACCACTTCGGCCCGCCGTCGGGATGGATGAACGACGTGAACGGCCCCCTCCTGCATCGGGGCTACTACCACATCTTCTACCAGCTCAATCCTTTCCACACGGACGCCCGATATGGTACCCATTGGGGCCACGCCCGCAGCACCGACCTCGTCCATTGGGAGGACCTGCCCCTCGCGATCTGGCCCTCCACGGAGGCGGGGGAGACGAGCTGTTACTCCGGCACCGCCGCCTTCAACAGTCAAGGCCAGCCGATCATCCTGTACACCTGCACGAGGAAGTGGGGACGGGACAGAGTGGTGCCTGAGCCGTTCGAGCAGTGGGCCGCCATCGGCGACGACGACCTCATCAGCTGGACCAAGTACCCCGACAATCCTGCCCTAAGCATCGAAAAAGACGGTCGCCCCGAGTTCGACTGGCGATGGCGCGACCCCTTCTTCTTCTTCGAGCAGGGCAGGAGCTTCATGGTTCTCGGCGCAACCGGCGTCGGCACTCCGATATGGGAGTCCGAGTCGGGCGATCTCGTCAACTGGACCTATCGTGGCCTTGCTTCCGACATCAGCCAGGAATGCCCAAACCTCTTCAAGCTCGGCGATGACTGGGTGATGCTCACCTCGCCCTATACACCGGTCGATTACTACATAGGCGATTTCGATGTTGACACCTACCTGTTCACGCATCGCGTGAACGGACGAATCGAGCCGACGAAAACGTTCTACGGCACCAACATCCTCTTCGACGCCGATGGGCGTTGCCTGCTGCTCGGCCGCCTGTTGCGCACGTTCCCGGGCGCGGCGTGGAACGGCTGCATGGCACTCCCGCGCGTCCTCACCATTGGGCCGGACGGTCACCCTCGACAGACACCCGTTTCCGAGATCGAAATGCTCCGCGGCGAGCGCCACTCTCCTCCCGACACAACCCTCGACGGGCAGTCGAAATTGCTCGACGTTCGCGGCGACGCGCTAGAGATCGTCGTCGATATCGAACCCGCCGGAGCGTCCTTTGCCGGTCTTCGAGTCCGGCGCTCCGACGACGGTTCGGACGGCGTGAGGATTGGCTGCGACGGCGAGTCGGTCTGGGTCGGCGGCATCGAGATGCCATATCCTCAAGCGGCGCGGCAGGGCAGTATCCAGCTCCGCATTTTCCTCGACAAGTCCGTCATCGAGGTATTCGTAGACGACGGCGCCCGCGTCGCGACCAATTTCATCGATTGTTCCGTGAACGACCTCGGCATCGAGCTCTTTGCAAGAGGCGGAGCCGCCGCCTTCAGTTCGCTCGACATCTGGGAAATGGAGTCCATCCGGTGACACGCGACTCCAACAAGCGCCGCCTCCTCTACTACAACGACTCGCGTCACACGTACATGTACTCGTACGACCCGCCCATGACGCTGGAAGAGGCGTGGTCGCCCGTCGACGAGGTGGCGGGTACCGCCGTCGATACCTTCGTCTACGGGTCGGGCGCGGGCCCCGCGGTTATGCACGACTCCAAGATCGGAGAGGTCTGGGGCCGAAGGTACGACAAGTTTGACAGCGCGTGGTCTTGGCGGGCCTACGAGAACGTCAAGAGCCTCATCGCCGCCGGTCACGACCCCCTCAACATCCTCATCGAACGCGCGCACCACAAGGGCATGGACTTCTTCGCCAGTCTCCGCCTGAATCACCCGATGGACCCCGCCGACGTGGAGAACCCCTTCAACTGGCAGTTCCGCATGGACCACCCGGAGTGGTGTCTCACCGGAAGCGGGAAGCACTCCTTCAACTGGGTGTACCCCGAGGTGCGCGCCGAGAGGTTCGCCTACATCGAGGAGTACCTGACCCGGTACGACATCGACGGCTTGGAGCTTGAGTTCACCTTCTGCCCGTACTACTTCGAGGACGACGAGGGTGAGCAAAACGCGCACATCATGACCGACTATCTCCGAGACGTCCGACGGCTCGCCGACGAGACGGCGTCGTCGCGAGGCCGCCCAATCGAAATCGGGGCAAAGATCCTGCCAACGCGGGCGGGCAACCTCGCGCAGGGACTCGATGTTGCCGCGTGGGTCCAAGACGGCCTGCTCGACTTCGTCGTCCCCACGATCTACCAGGACCACCAGGTCGATGCCAATTTCCCCTTCGAGTGGCTCGTCGATCTCGCGGACGGCACCGACTGTCAGGTCTACCCGACACTCCAGCGCGCCGTCAAAGGGCTCGACATAGCCGACAATCGCATGGACCCGAATTCCCTCGAGCTGCACGCGAGCATCGAGCATCTCCGCGCGGGAGCCGCGTCGTTCTGGGAGCGCGGGGCCGACGGCATCTACATGCTCTTCCTCAAGTGGCCGCACGGCCCCGAACAGCGGACGATCTTCACCGAGGCCCATGACCCCGACTTGCTGAGACGAAAGCCGAAGAGCTACGTCGTCCGGCGACACGACGACGAGTCGGCGCGGTTCGGATACGAATCCCAGCTCAAGGCCACGCTGGAGGAGGGAGCTGGCCCACAGTCCGTGCGGCTCTACCTCGCCGACGACCCGACGCAAGCCTTAGCGACTCTCAAACTCAACCTCATCTGGTCCACCACGCTCGATAAGCTCGACTTGTACGTCAACGGGAACCCGCTCGCAATGGACTCCGCCAAGCGCACCGAGTTGGACGCTTATCTCGCCGCCTCGCTTGAGATAAACCTTCCGCCCGACACGCTCGCCCACGGCTGGAACGACATTGCCCTATCGCTCGACGCACGGCCCGCCGGACTCGGCGCTCCCATAGTCTGGGAGAGCGCCGAAATTGTGATTGATCACCCCACGCCGCGGGCGTCCTTTGGGATGCCATGATGGTAGAGAGAACGCGGAAGAACGACATGAGCAAACAAAGGCTGATCTTCTACAGTGACGCGAGGCATACCCACATCTACGCCTACGACCCTCCACTCAGGGTGGAGGACGCCGTCGCGCCCGTGGACGACGTTGCAGGAACGGGTGTCGACACGTTCGTCTACGGCTTCGGGGCCGGGCTGACGATGTACCACAACACGACGGTCGGAGAGACGTGGGCTGAGCACCTCATCAAGGGTGGCAAGACGACATTCCACGAACCGGACATCTGGAACACCCTCCCGTTCTGGCGGGCATACTCGAACATCAAGAGCCTCCGCGACCGTGGCCTCGATATCCTGGAGCTTCTCACCGACCGTGCCCACGAGAAGGGCCTCCAGATGTGGGGGAGCATCCGCACCAACCATGGCCAGGACCCGGCCTTCGTAGACACCGCCGACAACTCCACGTTCAAGATCGAGCATCCCGAACTGCATCTCAAGACCGCCCCGGGACACCCCTTCAACTGGGCCTACCCGGAGGTGCGGGCCGAGCGACTCGCCCTCTTCGAAGAGGCCGTGACAAACTACGATCTCGACGGGATGGAGATCGACTTCGCGTTCAGCCAATTCCTGTTCGAGCGGGGGGAGGTCGAGGACAACAAGCATCTCGTCACCGAGTTCATGGCTGACGCCCGTCGAATCGTCGACAAAGCGGCCGCCGACAAGGGCAAGCCCTTCGTTCTGGGCGCAAGAGTCTTTCCAATGCCCGAATCGAATGCAAAGACGGGCCTCGACATCGCCGGCTGGATCGCGGACGGCCTCGTCGACTTCCTGGTGCCCGCCGTCTACGGCCCCGTGCAGATGGATGTCAATCTCCCAATCGAATGGCTTGTTGATCTCACTGCGGGAACGCCGTGCGAGGTATACCCCGCGCTCCAGAACAAGGTCTTCTCGGTCCACACGAGCGGCATCCACCAGGTAGACCGTCGCATCTACGAGCACTCCGCGACGCCTGAACACTTCCGCGCGGGCGCTGCCGCCTATTGGGCAAAGGGCGCGGACGGCATCTACCTGCCGTGGTTCGATTGGCCCGTCGGCGCGGATGAGAAGCAGATTCTCTCCGAGATCCACGATCCCGACCTCCTCCGCGAGAAACCCAAGCACTACTGGACGACCGTCCGCGACGTTGACGGCTACTACGAAGGGTACGAGTCCCAGCTGCCTATAACCCTCCAAACCGGCGGCGACGCCTCGAATCAGGTCGTTCGCATATATCTCGCCGACGACCACACACGCTCTGACACTCGCCTACGCCTCAAGCTGACCGGCTCTGTCGAGGCCGACGTGATGTCCGTCACCCTGAATGGCGTCGCCCTCGATTGGGCCACGTGCCGCGTCACTCGTCACGGAGGGGGAGGGGACATCTTCGCGTGGGCCGAGTTCCCCGTCGGTCCGGAGTTCCTCCGTTGGGGTAAGAACGAGGTCGGCGTCGCCGTCCTCTCTCGCCCCAAAAACCTCGTGGCCAACGTCATCCTCCAGAGTGTCGAGGTGCTCGTCGACTACCCCAGCCAAGCCGCAAACACCGAGTTCGACAGGATATCCCTAGGGCGTCGGTTGTGATTTGCGATGCCCCGAACGTTCAAGGCGATAATCTTCGACTTCGACGGCCTGATCGTCGACACCGAAGTCCCTGAGTATGAGGCGTGGCTGAGCATCTTCCGCTCGTACGGTGTCGATCTGCCGCTGTCGGTATGGACGCCGCACATCGGGGGAGGCCACGACGGCTTCGACATCTACGCCCATCTTGCGGAGCTTACCGGCACGCCGGTTGACCGCGACGAGTTGCGTGATCGGCGCAGGGCCGACTTCGCCGAGCTGTTCAAACATGCCGTCCCGCTTCCCGGCGTCGAGGACTACATCGCCACTGCGCGAGAACGAGGATTTCGCATCGGCATCGCTTCGAGCTCGACTCACCCGTGGGTAGACCCCAAGCTGGAACAGATCGGCCTCGCGGGCACATTCGACACCGTTGTGTGCTCCGAAGACGTTGGTAGTTCCAAACCCAATCCTGCCTCCTACATCAAGGCCCTCGCCGACCTCGGAGTCACCCCCGACGAGGCCTTCGCCCTTGAGGACTCTCCAACAGGAGTGCAAGGGGCCAAGAACGCGGGCCTCCTCTGCGTAGCCGTCCCCGGCCCCATGACCTGCGACCGCTCATACGACCATGCCGACATGCGACTTGAGTCCCTTGCCGACATGCCGCTTGAGGAGCTGCTGGAGGCCCTCTCATGACCAACGAGATGGTCATGTTCTCGAACGGGGAGATCACCTTCATGTACCGCGTCGGCGGCATCGCCGTGTACGATGGACGCCTGCTCGTAGAGCACAACGTGAAGCATGGCTTCTGCTTCGTTCCAGGCGGACGGGTGGAGTACGGTGAGAACGCCGTGCAGGCATTGTCGAGGGAACTGCAGGAAGAGTTCGGCGGAGACGTGCGCATAGGGCGGCTCGTCATCGTCGCCGACAACCTGTTTGAGTTGGACGGCATACGCTACCAAGCAGCTGAATTGTACTTCGTCATGGAGTTCCCGCCCGGCCACTACGTCCTCGGTCGCGAGGGACTGTTCGAGGCGCAGGAGCCCAATCTCGTCTACCAGTGGCTGCCGCTCGACAAGCTCGAAGAGGCGGAACTCTATCCCCGGTTTCTCCGCGAGTTTGTGTGGGACATTCCCCAGACCCCCAAATATGTCATACAATCAGAAATCGGATCCTGCTGGTCGGAATCGTATTTCGAACGTGACGGAGACCTAGGGCACACCGTATGCACGACAATGCGCGGGTCGTAATCATAGGGGCCGGCATAGCGGGCGCGAGCGTCGCGTACCACCTCGCACAGTTGGGCTGGAAGGACATCGTCGTCCTGGACAAAGGCCCCATGTTCGAGACCGGCGGCTCGACCTCCCACGCCCCCGGCCTCGTCTTCCAGGTCAACTTCTCCAAGATGATGTCCGTATTCGCCAGGGAGACCGTTGAGCTCTTCAATAGCCTCAATCCGGTCGAAGGTGAGCCGCTGTGGTTCGGCGTAGGCGGACTTGAGGTCGCGTGGACGCCGGAACGCTTCGAGGACCTCAAGCGAAAGGTCGGCGCGGGTAGGGCATGGGGCGTCGAGACCTACCTCCTCGGCCCCGACGAGACCCGCGAGAAAGTCCCCCTTATCTCCGACAAGATCTACGGCGCGATGTACACCCCCGGCGACGGAAACGCCCGCGCGTGGATGCTCGCCGGAGAAATGGGCCGTCGCGCCCAGGAGACCGGGAACGCAACCTTCTATGGCGACACGACCGTCACGGGCATCGACGTTACAGACGGCAGAGTAACCGCTGTCAAAACCTCCGGGGGGACGATAAAGACCGATCACGTCGTCTGCGCCGCGGGGATATGGGGCAGTCTCATCGGCCGGATGGCAGGCGTGACCCTCCCGCTCCCTCCCATGCGACACCAGTACGCCCTCACCGCGCCGATGCCCGAGCTGGCGGGCGAGACCGTCCGGTACCCCGCCCCCGTCATCCGCCACCAGGACCGCGCAATGTACTTCCGGCAGGATTACGACGCCTATGTCATCGGCTCCTACGACCACGAGCCGCTGCTCCTGGAGCCGGAAGACATCTGGAGTCATGCGGAAGCTCCTGAGATGCCCTCGATGATGCCGTGGTCGGAGTCCGCTTTCCGCAAGGGTATGACATCGGCGGGCGAGTTCATCCCCGCTCTTCAGGACGCCGAATTGGTGCAGAAGGTCAACGGCATGTTCGTCTTTACGCCAGACGGAATGCCCGTTCTCGGCGAGTCGCCCCAGGTCAAGGGGTTCTGGTCGGCGGAGGGTGTCTGGATAACGCACGGAGGCGGTGTCGGCAAGGCCGTTGCGGAGTGGATGGTCGACGGCCAGCCCTCCATGGACCTCCGCGAGGCAGACATCAGCCGGTTCCATCCACACCAGCTCACTCACTCTTACATCACCAAGCGCGGCGCCCAGCAGTACCGCGAGGTCTACGACATCATCCATCCCGCCCAGCAGATGGACGACCCGCGCCGACTTCGCACCCTGCCTTACAACGACCGGCTCGAAGAGCTTGGCGCCTACTTGGTCGAAAACGCCGGTTGGGAGAGGCCCCAGTGGTTCGAGGCCAACTCGGAGCTTCTCGAAGGCTCCACCGACCATGGCCACACCCGCACCGGTTGGGAGGCGCGGTTCTGGTCGCCCATCATCGGCGCCGAACACAGGGCCGTCCGCGAGCGTGTTGGCCTCTTCGACCTCACGCCCTTCACCAAGCTCGACGTGTGCGGACCCGGCGCTCTGGCCTTCATGGAGCGCATCACCGCAAACCGGATGAACAAGCCCGTCGGCGCAATCACCTACACCTCCATGCTGACACCGACCGGCAGTATCAAGTGCGACCTCACCGTGACGCGCTTGTCCTCCGACCGCTTCATGATCGTCACCGGGGGTGGCACTGCCGAGCACGACAAGGCCTGGATAAGCAGTCACCTGCCCGGCGACGGCTCGGTCACTATCACCGACGAAAGCACGAAGTGGTGCTCCATCGGCGTATGGGGTCCCATGGCCCGTGAGTTGATGCGCAACGCCACCGATGACGACGTGTCAAGCACCGGGTTCCCGTACCTGGCCGCGCGCCACATCTCCATCGGAGAGATTCCCGCCCTCGCCCTACGAATCTCCTACGTGGGCGAGTTGGGCTGGGAGATATACGCCCCCTTTGAGTTCGGTCGCAAGCTCTGGGATGCCCTATGGGAAGCGGGTCGACACAAGGACGTGGTCGCCGCCGGGCTAGGCGCGTTCGACTCCCTGCGTCTCGAAAAGGGCTACCGGCTCTGGGGCAACGAGCTTCACACCGATTACAACCCCTTCGAGGCCGGAATCGGCTTCGCCGTGCGAATGCGCAAGGGTGACTTCATCGGCCGCGACGCGCTGGCCGAGGCGCGGGCCAACGGTCTCACCCGCAAGCTCTGCTGCATGACGTTAGATCTTCTCGACGCCGTTGTGATGGGCAAGGAACCAATCCTCGTCGACGATACCGTCGTCGGCTACGTGACCAGCGCAAACTACGGTTACTCTATTGATCGAGGCATCGCCTACGGCTACCTGCCACTCGAGCACTCGAACGTAAGCACAGCCGTCGAGATCGAGTACTTTGGTGAGCGCATTCCTGCGACAGTGTCCAATGAACCCCTGTGGGACCCGACGTCCGAGCGACTGAAGCGATAAAATGGTGTCGTGCGTGACCAAATCAAATGGTGACTATAACTAATGCCAAATCCCCTTAACTACGCCGCAAAGGGACTGAATAGCTGCGCTACTATGGTTCGTCCCCATGAACGTGACCAACCATCCCCTATACGTCATTACCATGACAATAAGCCGCAATACCCTCAATCCGCCATTACCATGACAATAAGCCGCAGTACCCTCAATCCGTCATTCCCGCGAAAGCGGGAATCCATCCCCGTCCCCTGCCGCAGACCGAGCGACGGTGAGAGGGATCACATGGAGATGAAGAACGCCGGCTGTGACGTTCTACAGGTCATGGCGTTCTACGGCAGCCGAGAGAAGCTGGAGACCGTCGGCAAGGAGATCGGCTCATGACCGACCGACGTTGGCTGAACGTTCCCAGCGCCTACAACGTCCGCGATCTCGGCGGCTACCGGACTGCCGACGGCAAGACCACGCGTTGGCGCACCTTCCTCCGCGCCGACAGTCTCCACAACCTCTCCGAATCGACCAGGAATGGCCTGATCGAGTACGGCGTCCGCACCGTCATCGACCTCCGCCGCACCTTTGAGACCGTCGAAACCCCGAATGCCCTCGCTGGCATGGAGGGTATCGAGTTCTTCCACCTGAACATGATCGGAGATACCAATCCTCCCGGCTACATCGCCCCGGCTCAGGATGAATGGACGACTCCCGAAGCGACGGCAGACATATATCGAGTCCTTCTCGATCAAAGGCAGGATGTCATATCCGAGACCCTAGCCGCGCTCGCCAACTCCAAGGGCCATACCGCCATCTACCACTGCGCGGCGGGAACCGACCGTACCGGCATAATCTCGGCCCTGCTGCTCGGACTCGCCGGTGTCCCTGCCGAAACTATCGCAGAAGACTACGCGCTCAGCGCCCATGGTCTGAGGCTCAAGTTGATGGCCGAGGGGATTCCCGACTCTCTGGCTGATCAGGATTTCACCCTCGAAGAGCCGCCGGAGTTACTCGCCCCGCCCTTGGCCATGGAACGAACGCTTCAACACCTCAATGAGCAATATGGCGGCATCGAGTCCTACGTCCGCCACATCGGCCTTACCGACGCCCAGATCACCGGCATAAGAAATATGCTGCGAGAGTGAGCCACACATGACCAAGACCACCGAACGAACCCGAGTCCTCGATGTCGAGGGCGCCTACAACGTCCGCGACATAGGCGGCTACAAGACCTGCGACGGTCGGACGACCCGCTGGGGGAAATACCTTCGGGCGGACACATTGGCGAACCTGACCTCCGATGGCGTCGAGACCTTGATCTCGTACGGCATCAGCAACATCATCGACCTCCGACGAAGCAGCGACCTGCAGTTCAGGCCGAGCCCCTTCATCGGCAACGAGTCCGTCACCTACTACCACCAGAACATGTCCGGCGACGTGGGACTCGCCCATAGGGAGGTGCTCGATGGAATCGAAGACCAGGCCGAGCGGCGGGGCAGGGGCTATTGCTCCATCCTCGACCAGCGAAAGCACATCCTCCACCAGATATTCTCGATTCTCGCCATGCCCGACGGTCTCCCCGTCCTCGTCCACTGCAACGCGGGCAAGGACAGGGCCGGAATCACCGCCGCCTTCGTGCTCGACATCTGCGGCGTACCCCGCGAGACCATCGTCGAGGACTACGGCCTCACCGCTCGCTATCTCGTTCGCCGTTACTACGCGCAGAATCCCGACGTAGACCCTGAGGAATACACCTGGCTGGACTATCAGCAAGAGGTGTGCGCCCCACTAAGTATGGGACTCACCCTCGATTACCTCGAAGCAACCTATGGAGGCGTGCAGGGATACCTGCGCGACGCCGGCGTCACCGACGAGCAGTTGACCGCCATCAGGGAGGCTATGACCGAATGAGCGCCGCAGAACTCCCCGACATCGACCCAAGACGCGCTATTGACGTAGAAGGCGCTCACAACGTCCGAGATCTCGGCGGCTACGAGACCGCCGACGGCCGGCAGACCCGCTGGCGCACCCTATTCCGCGCCGCCGACATCCACGCCCTCTCGCCCTCCGCTCAGTCCACCCTCATCGACGCCGGTGTCAGGACCGTCATCGACCTCCGCGGCTCTAGGGAACTGACCGAAGCGCCCAGCGTCTTCAAAGACCTGTCTGGCGTCCAATACCGTCCGCACAACATGACCGGAGACGCCCTCATCGACAGATGGGGCGCCGTCCCCGTGCCCGCCGACTCGTCCATCAGGCTTTCCACCATGTACTCCACCGTCCTCGATGAGCGCGGCGAAACGGTAAAGGAAATAATCGAAGCGGTCTCTCAACCGGGAACGCTTCCCGCTGTCTTCCACTGCACCGCCGGAAAGGACAGGACGGGCGTCCTCGCCGCACTCCTCCTCGGCATCGCCGGCGTCCCCCGCGAAGGCATCGTCGAGGACTACGCCCTGAGCGCGAGATTCCTCTACGGTTCCTCGACCGTCCCTCCTGATGGTTCCGGCGCAAGCCAGTACCCGCCCTTCGAGGAGTATCAGGCTATGTGGTGCCCACCGAACGCAATGGGATTAACCCTTGATCACCTTGAGTCCAAGTACGGCGGAATCGAGGCCTACGTCAGGAGCGTCGGTGTAGACGACGCCACGCTATCGAACATCAGAGACGCGCTGGTGGAGTAGCCCTCGGGGGATGCCCTATTCACCCTGAGCCTGCCGAAGGGTTGAAACACCGTTCGTGGTGAGCTTGTCGAACTATGAACGGTGTAGGGTGGTTCGATCTTGTCCCTCTCAGGCCGTTACCCCAACTCCCAACCGCTCGAACACCGGGCCGAGATCGACGTTCTCACTCAGCAGCGCACCGAAACGCTCCAACTTGTCCGGATGGTCGAACCTAACCCTCTCTTGCAGCGTACGCAGCGCCTTCATGGTATCGAGCGTGTCTGTGTCGACAATGACGATGGAGACCTCTTCCAGCTCCGCCTCGTGCTCGATGTACTCCACCGGTTCCACCCCGTTGGTTAGGATCAGGCAGGATGTCGGAGTGTGCAACGCCGCCATCTGAATGTCGGGACGGTCGCCGCGCACGATCACGGCCTTTTCCTCTCGAATGCCAAAGTACAGCGTGCCCCGGTCCAACCCCATCCCGCCGACGAGGAAGTGTTCGACGATGCGGTCGCCGTACTCGCTGCCTTCTAGGTAGCGACCCTCCAGGTGCTCGACGATCTGATCGATGGTGGATGACACCAGCTTCCGGTCCTCAGGCACGACGCCCAGCGTTCGGACGCCGAGAGCGCCCAGAGCGGGGATGAACTCGGTCTCTACTGCTGTCCCTTGGTACTCCGTTCGCCCGTTCACCACCACTCCGATGAGCCGGTCACCGAACGCCGCAGGCCACTCTGACAGGTCGTTCGCGTCCTTACCGTGAACATGTTGGGTTATCCCAAGCACCCCTGCATCGAGCGCATCGACGAGTTCCCGGGCGGACTCAATACCGATGCCGGCTGACCCTTCCACGATCAGGACGTCGCTGCCTCCCGCCGCCTGCCTGCACCGCTCCGCCACCATGCACATTGGATCGGAGATGGCGGGTGGGGCAGTGTCATTCCCTTTCTGGCCGAGCAGCTTCCCGTAGTATTCGTCGTGGATGTCGTCGAAGGGATTGACGACGACAGCCGATGCCCCCTCGCTTCGCGCCAAGCTTGCGAGCGTCACCGCCAACGCGGTTTTGCCCGCGCCCGCCTCGTCTGAGAGAGTGTATATGGAGTTCATTTCGTCCTTTGCCGTGTCCAATACGCGCGAAGATTATACCAAACGTAGGGACTAACGGTACCGCTGAGGAGCGGACGCCCCAGGGCAATCGCATTTCAGTCAGAGCCAGCCTTGGGAGAGTCTCCCAACCCACCCCTCTGGACTCCGGCCTTCGCCGGAGTGACGGTTGACGGTGTTCCTACCAACTCTAAATGCGATTGCCCTGGGAAAGGGATTCACCGCGGGGGGCGTGGGGGACACAGAGTTTTAGGAACGTAGATGCGCCGTTCTTTTCGAGGTCGTTCCAGCTACGGGGCCCATCGAGGAAGACGAGGATTTCAGATTCCTCACTCCGCTTCGCTGCGTTCGGAATACCTCATGAGGGTTGCCACCTTGACCACTTGGTATGAAAATCGGCGGGCCCCAGGGGCGGGTTTCAAACCCTCCCCTATGGGAGGTTGGAGAGGGACAATTTTCGTAGCAATCGCCCATGTCAGTTTCCACCGACACCACCAATCATGAAAATGGGGTTGACGCCGACCAGCGAGAGTCGGAGGCTGGATTCCGGCCTTCGCCGGAATGAGGGAATAAGGTGGAGCGTAGGCTATATTCAGGGTAATGACAGGTGTCGAGGTTATGCAAAGGTCTCCCCCGTATCGGGGTACAAGGCAGGCTTTTGGCGGGAATCGCCATGGCCTTGTGAAGGCCACATTAAGGGGATGAAAATTGGGATGCGCCGTCACGGTCGACAGGGTGCCGGGGACTGGATTCCGGCCACCTCGGGAATGACGGATGGGGTGGTTGCCGTCTATTTTCAGGGTAATGACAAATTACCCGAGGTAGCCAATGGAATTGGGAGAATGTCAACATTACCAAGGTTCATCGGATAGCGATGCATTGACGGTTACCCTGTGGCTGTGCTAAAAGGCGTTATTCAACATTCACCTTCGGACATGACAGAATCGTCGAGAGAGGAGGGCCATAGGACGAGAAGTACCGCGTGATCGTTGGCCGCTGATGTATCCGAGAACGCGAATGACTCGGAGTGCTTGAGGAGGTAGACACGTGATAAGAAACGATTTTCTGAGTGTACGGTCACTTTTGATGATAGCAATAGGTCTTCTCGCGCTGGCCGTAATAGGCTGCGGCAGCGTGGAGGATGATGAAACAACGACGGCCCCTGCGCCGGCAGCCGCCCCTGCACCTGCCCCAGCACCCGCCCCAGCTCCGGCACCTGCCGCGGCTCCCGAGCCGGAACCCGAACCGGCTAAGTTTACCTACGTAGCTGCGCCGCAGTCTTCCAGCACGTATCCGGCGATTCACTTCGACGGCCCGACGCCGACCGAGTGGTCCGAATCGCCCGCTTCCGTAGCGCTGGTCGCGCAGGGCGAGATACTGCCGCTCGAAGAACGAGCGCCCGTTGTCGAGGACCGTTTCATCGTCGCTCCGGTTGAGGGAATCGGGGAGTACGGTGGGCACATGAGGTTCCAGCACAGGTACCTCGCTCGTCTCGACAAGATGGCGATCAGCTTCGGCTGGATCATCCTGTCGGACGGCGCGGGAAGAGCGCCCGGCGTGTGGAAGAGCTTCGATGTGAGCGACGACGGACAAGTGTACACGTTCAAGCTCCGTGAGGGAGCGAGGTGGTCAGACGGCTTCCCGCTGACCATGGAGGACATACGATTCTCCAACGAGGAATTCATGCTCAATAAGGAAGCGATGCCGGGTCTGCCGGGGGACCTGAAGTCGCCGCTTACGGGGAACGACTACGTGTTCGAGATCGTGGACGACACTACGTTCAAGATGTCATTCGACTCTCCCCATTTCACGTTCATCGAGAGCAAGAGCAATCCGGTCTTCTCGGCGACGTTCGGTTGTCCCCGCTGTTTGTACTCCCCCGCCCATGTGTGGAAGCGGTACCATCCGAAGTACAACTCCGGAGAGATCGATGCTCTGCTAACGCAGTATGAACAGCCGAGCTGGGTCAAGCTCGTGATACAGCTACGCAACCACAGGGGCTACCCACAGGCGACTCCTCCGGGCGTGTCGATCCCGACGGCTTACGACGCCGGCTTCATGTACAAGGGTGAGGACCATTACATCCCCTGGATGGGCGGCTTCCTTACGGAGTCGGTTTCAGGGGACGAGAAGACGGGAGTGCGGAACCACTACTCGATCTATTTCGATCCCGAGGGCAACCAGCTGCCTTACATGGACGGAATTGCCAGCTTCAAGTTGGAGAATCGAGATACCGCAGCATTCCGCTTGATGGCGGGAGAGGTGGACGGGTGCGAGGCCAACTGTCCTGTTATCCTCACCGAACTGCCGCTGTACTCCCAGAACATGGAGAAAGGCGACTACAGCATCGACCTGTGGCGTCACCCGGCCGGTGGCGCAATGACGCTCCGCATTAACCAGGAATTCAACGAGGACCCGGAGATCGGAGGTCTGATGAGGACACCTGACTTCCGGAGGGCCGTTTCGTTGGCCTGGAACCGAGATGAGGTCAACGAAATCGCATTTGCCGGCCTCGGCACACCGCAGCAGCAGACGCCTGCACCCGGTACGCCGTACTATCCAGGCTCGGACGTGGCCCAACTCGACATCGAGCACGACCCCGAACAGGCGATGTCTCTGATGGCTAAGCTGGGGTATTCGGATGACGACGGGGACGGATATGTCGATCGTAAGGACGGCGGAGGCCCACTCACGATGACATTCGTAACGAGCGCGGGACGCATCAAGGCACTCGAGGCGCTTCAAGCCAATTACAAAGAGGCCTTGGGAATCAAGCTTGATATCGATGAAGGGAACGCGCACCCTGGGAACATCGCGATTCCGCCGACCGAGTACTACAACTTTGGTGGCTCTTCGTACAACCAGAACCCGTGGATGGTGGTGTGGACAGAGCTCGTTCCGGTCGGGCCGAAGCAAGCCTGGTCGCCTGCGATCGGCGATTACTTCGCGACACGTGGTGAGGAGGGCATGGCGCCAACCGGACCAAGCCCGGACTACACTGACACGTTCGGCATGATGGCGCCCGACCAGACCTATCCGGCGGACGTGACCGGCAGAATACTAGAAGCGCAGAATCTGTGGGCCGAAGGTCAAGGATTCCCGGCCCTGTCGCCGAAGCGAATCGAACTCGGCAAGGAGATCTTCAGAGGCGTCGCGACGGACAAGTTCCTCGTCGGCGGCATCGCCTTCGCTTCGGATACGGACCTGCGTGTCCGGCGCAACAACTTCCGCAACGTCCCGAAGAACTGGACGGAGGGCCAGGGCGGTGTGGGCATCTTCGAGACCTTCTACTTCGAGGGTGGACTGGACAACCTGAACAATCCGGGCAACAGGTCGAAGATGTACAAGAGCGTCAGCTTCGCAGACCCCGACTACTGGGACAATTAGCCAATAACTGAAAGGGAAAATAGGGGCGTCGGCGAGCGGTGCCCCTATTTTTCATTACTGCGCGCTACGGAAGCCCATGTATGACTCGCCGGGCGGGACGACATAGGGGACTATAGACAACACTCTTAACTTCAGTTGCCCGTCCTCTGGATACCGGCCTTCGCCGGTATGACGGTTGTTCGTGGGGTGCGTTAAGTGAGTTACGGTTTGGTGGCGATGGCCTCGCCGAAGCCTAACGCACCGACTGCGCCGGGGTGACTTTTCCACTCGTCGAGCCCAGCCCTCCACTCGTCGAATTGCTCTTTTGTGGCCAGTCCGAACTTGGTGGCCGCGGCTATGACTTGGGGCGAATAGAACCAGTCCATGATGAAGGCGTGGAGGAAGGCAACGTCTTGGGCTGAGCCGAAGAAGTCGAAGGAAGCGGACCCTCGGACATCCGTGAAAGCCGGCCTCTAGGAACGTGCTCTTCAACTCTCTCCCCATCTGAGGGTGGCCCCTGTTTGCCACTAGGAGGTTGCCGAATGTCGCCCATGCGGGGGCGGTTTCCTCCGCGCCCGGCTCGAGAAACGATGAGCCGAGGATGAATTCGCGGCTGGAGATGATACCGCCGGGTTTGAGGACGCGCTTTACTTCTGCCAGCGTCCCTTCGGTATCGGGAACGTGCGTGAGAACGGCGTGGCAGTGGGCGACGTCGAATGAGTCGTCATCGAACGGGAGATCGGTGACGTCGCCGACGTGGAATGTCGCGTTGCCGTGTCCGCCCGCCTTAGCGGCGGCGCGGGCCATGTTGATCTGAGACTCTTCCATGTCTATGCCGTGCAGTTCACCTGGCGCTGCCGCGGTTGCAAGGCCGACCGAGATGGTGCCCGGTCCGCAACCGAAGTCGAGGACGCGAAGGCCGGACTTGAGATGGGGAAGCAGATGGGCGGCGTGGGTGTCCGCGCTGCGACGATGGAGAAGTTGGAGGAACTCCTCGCTGTAGCCCATCGTGTAGTCTTGTTCTACGGACGGTTGGTTGGACATGGTTAGGTCTCCTTCGGTGTACAGGATTTTGGGTGCTAGGTGCTGGATTCCCGCCTTTGCGGGAATGACGAGTGGATGAGCGGGAATGACGGGAACGTTCGTCGTTGCCTAGTACATATGCGGCTGGACGGAGGCGGCGACGGATACCTCGATGTCGCGAATCGCCTGTGCCATGGCTTGGCCGATGAGATCAAGCTTTCGCACTTGCTCGATGCGCACAGAGGCCCTGCTCAGCTCCTGCCTGGACAGCAGTTGGTTGAAGATGCCACAGGCGTCGGCTAGGCAGATTATTACGATGTCGCGAGGGTCGGGGATTTCGTCGCTGAACAGCACGGCCATGATACGCAGCTTCACTTCGCGCTCGGCCTTTCCGTCGATAGCCGGGTAGCGCCGAGACCGGAAGACCCATAGGAACCGGTCGTCTTCGCGCTCCAGAATCCCTCGGTCAACGAGCCTGGCAAGGGCTTCCTCACGGATCGTGTAGGCCCGCTCCGCCGTGCGTTCCACCCAGAAACGCGCGTCCCGCTGCTCTCCGGCGGCTATATCTGCCAGTGTCGGGTCAAGGAGACTGTCTCCAAGTGGGGTATCATCGACCAGAACGAGGTTCTCCAAGTCGGTGTCGATGCGGTCCTCCATCGCGAGGTCCATCAGGACGCCGCCTGCGATTGCATAGTCGAACGACCAACTGGGGGTACGTACGAATCTCCCATCTTCATCGCGGAGCAGGAGCAGGATGATTTCCTCGACGAATCTCAGCATGACGCTTGTCCTTTCACGGTGAAGAGCTTAGTCCGGCATGCCTGCCGGGCTGCAGTGCAATAGTCACGTCGGTGGGGCGAGAACATCATACTCTACCTTCCGGTTTCCTGGCATATGTTTCGAGAGTAGATACATAGTATCAGAAAGATGGAATCCGCATTGCGAGAGTTTCCCTGCATAGGGCACGGGGTGAGGTTCTTGGATTCCCGCATTCCGGGGAATCACTCATGCAGCCCCACGCCTGCACGACGAACAACGAAAACCGGACACGAATTGGGGACGGGCGTCCACAAGGGTCGTTCCTACGAAAGGTTGGGCGGGAGTGCAGTTAGAGGTCGGAGTTTTTCGTTGAGTTGAAGAATCCGATGGAACTTTTCTTCCGTCGCGCACGTCTATATCTACAGAGGTGATCGGTACATGTGCCGACATCAGTTTCAAGGAGGCTCTGTGATATGATTTCGACTATGAAGTACCTGTACTTGCTCTTTTCTCTGCTTCTGGCAGTCGCCGCATTTGGATGCGGAAGCTCGGACGAAGACTCGGACGACTCCGGCTCTCGTTCCGATCGTGAGTACAGCATTCCCGCCCAACCTACGGCTGCTCGCGCTGAAATGGCATTCGCTATGTCCGAGGAATCGGAGGCAGATGGGGCGTTGATGACGAAGGCGGTGGCACAATCGGCTCCTGCCCCTGCCGCTGGAGCGCCCGGACTCCCTGGAAGGCCTGGAAATTCGGGTCAGGCTCTCATTCCATTTATCGATTTACCCGACGAGTCAGTACCGGTCCAAGAAGTAGCGACCCTCGTTCAGCAGAAGCGCATCATCGTTCGGACGGTGGACATGGGCATCGAAGTAGACGACGTGGGGGAATCGATCGACGCGATAGGCGGTTTGGCCGAAGAGATGGGGGGCTGGCTCGTATCTTCCTCTCATGCAGAGGAGCATCGAGGGTTCGTATCCGTTCGCGTGCCGGCGGAACGGCTAGAGAAAGCAATCCTCCGGCTGCGGGCCATGGCGCAAGACGTCAAGAGCGAGATCACGTCCAGCCGCGACGTGACGGATGAGTATTACGATATCCAAGCGCGTCTCACGAACCTGGAGGCCACCGAAGGGGCGCTCATCAAGCTGCTCGACCGGGCGGAGAAGGTCGAGGACGCTCTCTCCATTCAGAAGTCGCTGAGCGAGGTACAGGGGAATATCGAGCGGCTGCAGGGGCGAATAAAGCTCCTGGAGCAGACGGCAGCGTACTCTTTGATTAACGTCAGTCTGGAACTCGTTAAGGGCGAGATGACCATCGACGCGGGCGAGGACAAGACAAGCGCGGTCGATGAGTCGGTGCGTTTCCGCGCTACCTTCATTCCGCCGGCGGACATCGAAGAATTCACCTTCACGTGGGACTTCGGCGACGGTTCTCATCCGGTCAGCAGCAATCGCACTGCCCCAACTGAGGATGAAACGGAGCGGGTGACTGCCACCATCACCCACGTATACACGGACGAGCGGGACTCCCCGTATATCGCGCAGATCAAGATATCGGGCGTCGGAGAGGCGGGCGAGTTCGAGGGTGAGGACACGGTGATCGTCACGGTATCGCGCGCGCCGGCAATCGACGTATTCGCCGGGGAACACTTCTCCATCGAAGCGGGAGAGACCGTACAGTTCAGCGGGTCATTCACCCATCCAAGTGAGATTAGCAACATCAAGTACGTCTGGGACTTCGGGGACGGCACCGAGCCCGCAGGCGGCTCTGTTGGCGACGGAGTGTCGACGGTCGTTGCCTCTCACACTTATCCGAATCATCGTCCATACCCGTACGAGGTGCGACTGACCATCACCGCCCAGAGCGACGCGGGGATCGTCGAGAAGTCGTCGGTCGTCCGTGTCTTCGTCGATGAGCCGCTGGGCTGGACGATTGGCGGATGGGACGGCGGAGACCAGATCAAGGGGGCCGTGCGGTCACTGTCCGCCGTGGGGCTGGGACTCACTACCGTGGGCATATGGTTCGTGATATTCTCGCCGGTGTGGGCAGTCGTCATCGTGGTTGTCGTGCTGGTCCGGAGGAGAAGGGCGCGCAATCCACAGTCGCCCGACCCCGAACCTGAACTTGAGGAAGAGCCGGACTCGGAAGAGTCGGAAGAGTAGACGGGCAAGCCGGAGCGCATGACACTCGTTCGACACTTCACCGCGACTGCTTTTGTAGTCCACGACGACAGCGTTGCGCTCCACTGGCACCCGAAGGTGAAGGCCTGGCTACCGCCGGGCGGTCACATCGAAGAGAACGAAGACCCCGTGCAGGCCGCTCTCCGCGAGGTATACGAGGAGACCGGCCTGCGGGGGGAGATCGTGCCGACGAGTGAGGTCATCGAGCTCAGCTATCCGACGCAGGTGCTGCCGCCGTTCACGATCATGGTCGAGGATATCGACGACCCCGTGAAGGGGTTCCACCATCACATCGACATGATCTACTTCTGCCGTCTCGCAGGCGCGGCTGAACCGCTCAACGACGGGTGGCGATGGGTGTCTCGGGGCGATTTGGCCGACGGTGTGTCGCTGTTGCTTCCCGACGGGAGGGCTGAGGCTCCGCCTGAGGACGTGCGGGTTCTGGCGCTTCATGCTTTTCGGGTTGTGGGAGGTGCGTGAGTATGCCGAAACTTAAGGCAGACCACATCAGCCCGACGGACGAGGAAGAGGCCGAGATTCAGCGACAGATCGCCGAGGACCCGGAGGATTCGGTACACTGGAAGGATCGGACTCCGGCTCGTCCCGCAATTGAAGTGGACCCTGAACTCGTTGAGTGGTCGCGGCGTACCCGCGGTAGGCAGAAGGCCCCTACGAAGCTGCCTGTTTACATTCGACTCGACGTAGACATCGTGGAGCACTTCCGAGACGGCGGTAAGGGCTGGCAAACGAGGCTTAATGACGCGCTGCGCAGGGCGGTTATTGACTCGTAAGGGGCACTTTCCACTGTGACGCAAGGTCACGTAGTTGAATAGCCTCGGTAGGGTTCCACACGCTAGATTTGTGCCACACGTTCGCGGCGGCATATAATGGCGTAGTTCCTCTAAGGTACTGCCCCGCTTTGGACTGCGAAGTCGAGAGGCCCAGGTGGCGGAATGGTAGACGCGGCAGACTTAAAATCTGCTGTCCGAGAGGGCGTACAGGTTCAAGTCCTGTCCTGGGCACCAATTTGACATTCGACTGAGCGGGGAACGAGGCAACTCGTGCAGCAACTCTTCGGCATACCGACATTCTGGCTCGCGGTTGGACTGCTTTGCGTCCTGATTATCTGTGCCGTCGTCATCGGACACTACGCCAGGTCGCGGCCGATACTGGTCAAGCTCGGTGTTCGCAACGTTCCGAGACGGGTCGCGCAGAGCATCCTCATCACGATGGGCCTGATGCTGAGCACGACGATCATCGCCACGTCGCTCGGCATCGGCGACACGGTGACCAACTCCATCCGGGTGGACGCGCTCACGGCGCTCGGCCACACCGATGAGATCATTTCCTCGCCTCAAGCCCAGTTGTTTGGCGGCGTCCATCTTCCTGACGGGGCCATCGACGAGGTCCGGCAGGTGGCAGCCGCCGACAAGCGTATCGACGGCGTGATGCCGGTGTTCCACGCGAGTTTGCCGACCACTGATCCAAGGACGACGCGGACGGAAGCGCAGATGCGGGTTACCGGCTACGATCCGAACGCGCAGAAGGGGTTCGGAGACCTCGTGACCGCGAAGCCGGAGTGGGATGGTGGTTCTCAGGCGGGGAAGGTTGTCAAGCTGTCCGACCTACGCGCGACCAATACGGAGGAGAACGCGCGCAACGACCTGTTCCTCAACGAAGACGCGGCGCGGGAACTGAAGGCCAAGAAGGGCGACCGCGTGATTGTCGTTACGCCTACGGACAGCTGGCAAATGAAGGTGCTGGCAATTGTTCGGAACGGCGGACTTGCCGGTGGCGGAGGGAGCAGTCCCGTCGCGATCGTCCGGCTCGACCTGGCCCAGGCGATGATGGGGCAGCCTGGCAAGTACACCGAGATGTTGATTTCCAACCGTGGTGGGCTAGAGGGCGGCCTTGATCTTTCCGATGAGGTGACCGGCGACCTTCGTCTTCGCTTCTCGAACCGGGAGTCGGCGCAGGAGATCTACAGTATTCTCGGTGATCCTCGGGCCCTCGCGCTCTATGATTTTGCTATCGAGGGGGAGAATGCCTCCCGCGACCTTCAGGACGACATCGCGACCCTTCGGTCAGAACTCAACCGAGGGGCGATGTCCGACGGGTTCATATCGCTGGTGGCCGACAGGCAGTTTTCGTCGACGCTAGTCACAATTCTAAGTCGTGGCGGGCTTGTTGCTGAGGCCGAGCGTCTCAATGCGCTGAATCTCGAGTTCTTCCGGCTGGCCGTGGATGACGTGAAGGCCGACCGCTTGGAACTTGCAGAGCAGACGGGGAGCCAGTTCATTTCCCTATTCTCGGTCTTCGGCTCCATATCCATCATCGTCGGACTGCTGCTCATCTTCCTCGTTTTCGTGCTGCTCGCGGCGGCGCGGTCGTCCGAGACCGGCATGGCTCGGGCGGTCGGCATGAGACAGGGACACGTGGTCCAGATATTCACTTTCGAGGGGGTAGCTTATACCGTGGCTGCCGCTCTGCTGGGAACGCTTGGAGGTGTGGTTGCCAGCATAATCCTTGCGGGGTTCCTTCAGAACGTGGTGTCGGCGGAGCAATTCACGATCCACAACAGCTTCACGGTCCGCTCCGGAGTTATCGCCTTCTGCGCGGGCATCATCCTCACGCTCATTACGGTCTACGTATCCGCGTCGTGGGTGAGCAGGCTCAATATCATCGTCGCCATTCGGGGACTGCGAGAGGAAACGGTCAAGCGCCGAGGCTTGGCCACGAGAATCGTCCGGCAGGGGTGGCCCATCGTAATTGTTGGGGCGCTCATAATTGCCGCCGGCCTTGTGATCGACGAAATGGTCGCCACCCTGGGGGTTGGGCTCAGCCTCTTCTACATCGGTGTTAGCGTGGTAATCATCGGTGTCGGGCAGCTCTTGCGGACGGTGTTTGGCCGTTCGGGAGGAGCGGGCAGGGCGGTCGGCACCCTGGAGGGGTTGGGACTGCTGGTGTTCTGGTCGTTGCCGCTGGACACTTATGACGCGATTGTCGGTGAGTTGAAGGCGGGGCCGGAGATCTTCGTTTTGAGCGGCGTCGCGATGGTCGGGGCGGCGGTGTGGCTCATCATGAACAACACTCCGGTGATCGTGGCCATCGTTTACGGAATTCTTGGCAGGATCAAGTCGCTCAAGGCGGTGATGAGGACGGCCGTGGCTTACCCGATGGCGGCCCGGTTCCTGACGGGTCTGACCGTGGCAATGTTCGCGATGATTATCTTCAACCTGATGATCTTCGCCATCCTCAACAACCTGGGGAATCTCGCCCGCGAAGAGCCAACACGCGTGACGGGCGGCTACGACATCACCGCCATCGTCAACCCTGAGATTCCTATAGATGACTTCAAGGAGACCCTAAGGACCGAGTCGGTGGGGAGCCGGACTGACATACAGGTGTACGCTGCCCAAGAGGTGAACAAGCGAGTCCACGACGCGGGCGCGTCGGTTGTTGTGCCGGTCGAGGCGCGGCAGGTCGGAAGCGCCGATCTCGAATTCAAGGCGCTCCAGCTCATGGCCGTTGACGATACCTTCGTCGAGGCAAACGAATGGCGGGTCAGCCACTACGATACGTCGAGGCTCCTGGATTCCGGGAACATCAATCGGGATATGTGGCTGGCTCTGAGGAGCGACCCATCCGTTGCGATTCTCAACCACACCGCGTTACCGAAGGACGACTCGTTCTCGCCGAACGACCCGTTCGATCCGAACTTCGGAGGTTTCACGGCGGAGGGCATCACGGCAAGCGGGCCAAAGAAGATCAGGCCCTTCGAGGTCGAGATACGGCCCGTCGGCGGAGGCGAGCCGACGAAGCGAACGGTGATCGCGGTGCTCGAATCGCTGGCCGACCAACTGGCAATCGAGCAGCGCACCAGCGCAGACGCCTTGACGCAGGCGCGGCCGGCCACTCTGTTCACCAGTGACGACGTGCTGACCGAGATATCCGACGTGCCGGTGCCTTTCACTAACTACCACGTTCGACGGAGCGGCAGGGGAGAGAAGAACGTGACGGCCGAGGACGTGGCGGCCCGAATGGAGACCGCGTTCATGGACCGGAGCATGGTGGCCGTCTCCACGGAGCGGGAGCTTCAACTCAGCCTGTCCCAGGACGACGCGTTCAACCAACTTTTCCAGGGGTTCATGGGCATTGGCCTGATCGTCGGCGTGGCTGCAATCGGAGTGCTGTCTTTCCGTGCAGTCGAAGAGCGTCGGCAGTCGATCGGGATGCTCCGCGCGCTTGGCTTCCGGTCGAGAATGGTGCTCATCCAGTTCCTGTTGGAGGCGTCGTTCGTGACGTTGATCGGCACCGTCATCGGTCTCGTCCTGGGAACGATGACCTCGTGGAATATCTTCAATGAGTTAGCGAGTCAGACGGACGGGCTCCGTTTCGATATCCCCTGGATCAACGTCGCAATTATCGTGGGCGTGGCATGGGTGTTCTCCTTGGCGATGACAACCCTGCCCGCGCTGCAGGCCGGCCGCATCTATCCGGCCGAGGCTCTCCGGTACGAGTAGCCGCCGAGCCATGGCGACCGACGAGCAGGTGCAGCGGGTGCTGGAAGTCTACTATGAGGGACTTTCCTGCCCTGAGTGTGGAGCGTCCGTCCGCATCGGCGAGTACGAGTGCGCGCACTGCGCCACGGACTTCGAGGTGCTCCTGCGTGAATGGGCAGGGCGAGTGGTTGACGGGCTGGGCGGCGACGAGGGTTGTAAAGCGGGAAGGGTATAGTAACGACGCGCCTACTTGGTTCTCTAGTGATGAGAGCGTTGTTGCCCACTCCTCCAATGACGTTTGACGTCTATCGTCAATCCCACGTACAATGTTCTGAGTCATGATCCTCGGGTACCAGGACAAACGGACCGAACGCTTCGCCAATGGAAGGTTCGTTGCGGCATTCCAGGGGTTTGAAAAGCAGGCAGCGAAACGACTTTCGATTCTTAACGCGGCACCATCACTAGATGCATTGAGGGCGTTACCAAGCAACCGCTTGGAGACTTTGAAAGGCAATAGAGAAGGGCAATATTCCATAAGAATCAACCGGCAGTGGCGCGTCTGCTTCGCTTGGTCGGAAGGTCGGGGGCCGACCAATGTCGAGATTGTGGACTATCCTTAGAATTTAGGGGGACGTGAAAGATGCTGAAGCGCGCCGTTCATCCAGGCGATGTTTTGAAGGACGAACTTGAAGAACTGGGCGTAACGCCGACGGAGTTCGCGCGTCAGATTGCGGTGCCTCCGAACCGGGTGAGCCAGATTATCGCGGGCAAGCGTTCCATAACAGGTGATACTGCTCTGCGGTTCGGTCACTGGTTCGAAATGGATCCTCAGTTTTGGCTGAATCTCCAATCGCAATTCGATTTAGCAGCCGCAGACCGGCGAGTTGGTTCGGTAGTACGCACATTGCCGACGGCTACACGAAACGCATAGCGGCTCGGATTACCTCCGTTTCACGAGTAGAGGCGACATGATCCGTCCAACCACCGTTGAGGCCCGAGACGGACACCGGATATGGCTCCGGTACTCTGACGGAACTTCAGGTGAAATTGATCTATCTCATTTGGACGGCGTGGGTGTATTCAAGTCATGGGATGAGCCCGGATACTTTGAAAGGGTTCACATTGCTCCGCACAGAGCCATTGTGTGGGATGAAGATATCGAGCTTTGTCCCGATGTGCTTTATATGAAACTGTCCGGTGACCTCGAAGAATACGATCCGGTTAGTGACAACATATTCTAAGGGCTTATCCATACTCTCCTTTCCATCAATATATGAGTGATCCAGACATGAACGAAGACCGTTCCGAACTGCAAGGCCGCCTCCTCTGGGAGCCGACGCCAGAGATCATCGCGGATGCAAACGTCACGCGCTTCATGGGCTGGCTTAGAGAGACGCGGGGGCACGACTTCACGACCTACGACGAGTTGTGGTGGTGGTCGGTCAGCGATCTCGACGGATTCTGGGGTGCTGTTTGGGACTACTTCGGAGTGCGAGCAGGGGCGTCGTACGAGGCAGTGCTCGCCAAGAGAGGGATGCCCGGTTCGGTGTGGTTCCCCGGCGCGGAGTTGAACTACGCGGAACATGCGCTATCGCGTCGTGACGACCATGTCGCCCTGACGTCCGAGTCGGAGCTTCGCCCGCGTGCAGACATGACCTACGCGGAGCTTCACCGGCAAGTAGCGTCGTTTGCGGCGGGGTTGAGGGCGATGGGGGTTGTGAAGGGCGACCGTGTCGTTTCCCTGATGCCGAATGTGGCTGAAACGGTGGTGGCGTCCCTGGCAACGGCTTCAATTGGGGCTATATGGTCGGCGTGTTCTCCTGAGTTTGGGACACGGAGCGTCATCGAGCGGTTTCGCCAGATCGAGCCGAAGGTGCTCATTGCCGTCGACGGCTATCGGTACCGTGGAAGAGACTTCGACAAGCTCGACGCCGTCCGCGAGCTGGAGCGGAACCTACCCACTCTAGAGGCTACCGTGGTGCTCCCGTACCTGTCGGATAGCCCCGATCTGTCGGCGCTTTCGCGGCATGTGCTGTGGGATGACGTGCTTGTCGATACGGACGAGGTCGCTTTCGAGGCCGTTCCGTTCGATCATCCGCTGTGGGTCCTGTACTCCTCGGGCACGACGGGTCTGCCCAAGCCAATCGTGCATGGACACGGCAACGTTCTGCTCGAACACCTCAAGACGCTCGCGTTTCACATGGACCTTGACGAGAACGACAGATTCTTCTGGTACACGACGACCGGCTGGATGATGTGGAATTTTCTCATAGGGGGTCTGCTGATCGACGCTACAGTCCAGCTATTCGACGGCGACCCGTCCTATCCCGACCTAAGCCGCCTGTGGAGCTTTGCCCAGGACACCGGCACGACGTACTTCGGGACAAGCGCGCCCTTTATTCATGGTTGTATGAAGGAGGGCCTCCGACCGAACGAGGCGTTCGACCTCACCGCGATTCGTGGAGTCGGTTCCACCGGAGCGCCGCTGTCGCCGGAAGGGTTTGTGTGGGTCTACGAGAACGTAAACGACGATCTGCTCCTCGGCTCATTCAGCGGCGGTACCGACGTGTGCACCGGCTTCGTCGGTCCGTCGCCGCTTTTGCCCGTGCACGCAGGGGAGATCCAGTGCAGCTGCTTGGGCGCCAAGGTGGAGGCATTCGATGAGGACGGCAACTCCGTGACCAATGAAGTGGGCGAGCTCGTCGTCACGGAGCCACTGGTCTCGATGCCCATATTCTTCTGGAACGACGAGGACGGCAGCAGGCTTCGTGAGAGCTACTTCGAGATGTACGACGGCGTGTGGCGGCACGGGGATTGGGTCGAGATAACCGAACGAGGCACGTTGGTCATCTCGGGGCGTTCCGACTCCACACTCAAGCGCTCCGGCATCCGCATGGGGACGAGCGACTTCTATCGGGTCATTGAAGAGATGGACGAGGTAGCCGACAGCCTGGTCCTGGACACATCCACATCCGGTGACGCGGGGAGCCTGTTGCTTTTCGTCGTGACACGGGAAGGGACTGTCCTCGACGACGACTTGAGGAAGGCAATGGCGTTGAAGTGCAGGGCGGAGCTCTCTCCCCGGTGGGCGCCTGACGAGATTCACGCGATTGAAGAGGTGCCCCGCACGTTGAACGGCAAGAAGGTCGAGGTCCCCGTCAAGAAAATCTTCGCGGGCTGGAATGCGGATCAGGCCGTCAGCCGCGACGCCATGGCCAATCCGGAGAGCCTGCGGTTCTTCGTCGAGATGGCCGAGTCCCGTTCGGCAGAGTAGGAGACACCTGCGTGACGCGCCGGAACGTGCGATATAGGAAATTGGCAACGAGGCCATACAGCCTACAGCCCCACCCCTCTGGATTCCTGCCTTCGCAGGAATGACGGTAGTGCGTCCGAGACGGGCAGGCGGACGTGGCTACAACTGTTCGCCGATGGGCACGGGTGGCTGCTTGTAGTCCAAGAGCAGTTCGGCGTGCAGGAGGACACGGTCTTCCACGCGTTCGGCGAGGATGTACTCCGGGATGACTTCCACCGTGTTTTCTCCCTTTCGTACCGATTCGACGGGAATGTCAAACTCGAACCAGTAGTGCGTGTTGATGCGCTCGGGGAATCCGGCCCTCGCGATGCCGTATGAGACGAGGCCGCCGTAAAAGCTGCTGACGTTGCGCGGCTCTACGATAAGCAGACTGCCGTTGAACTTGAAGGTCAGCTTGTCTTCCATGCCGGTCTGCACGATGCGGACACGCAGGGTGACCCGTTCGAGCTCGTTGTCGGCGCGGGCCGAGTCCACGTCGTCGCTTACGGTGATTGGCACCGTTGCCGTCACGCCCTCCTGTAGGACTATCGGCAGGTGACGTTCCAGGGCGTACGGATCGGACTCCTGCTGCGCCTTGACGTAGTGCTTGTTCTTGCGGGCGTAGATGTCAGGGTCGGACAGCTCACGCATGGTGAGGTACTCACCCTCCGTGTGCGGCCAGTCTAGGGACGAGAGGTAGATGCCGTCCGCGCCCGCGGCGATGTGATTGCTCGCGGCGGCCCTGTACATCTCGATGGTCGGGTCGTGGTGGCGGTCGTCGTAGGGCGTTCGGCCCAGATGTGAGTAGACCATCGCGCCGCTTTCGCGGGCCTCTTCGGCAATCCATTCGTGGTCGGTGTCCTGGTCGAACTGGAAGCCGCCATAGTTGACGACCACGAGATCGACGAAGCCTTCCCGTATCCAGCTTCGCACGTCCATGCCGACGGACAGGTTGGCGTCCTCGCGGGGATGCACGCGGGCGGCCAGCATGAGTCGTTCGCCGCGCCGTTCGCCGATGCGGTCGAGTAGGGCACGTATGTCTCCCATGAACTCGGTGAGCAGGGGAGTGTTCTTCTCGATTTCCGATTGGCGGAAGAAGGCACGCACGTAGTCGTCGATCTCGATGCCGTCGGCCCCGTAGCGGTCGCAGACCTCCTCGATGATCGCGAGGCGTTCCTGTCTGACCTCAGGAATCGCAAAGTTGAGGCACGTGGACTTCCCGGGATCGGCGGAGTCGTCGCCGATCATGTATTCAGGGTGCTCCTCCTTGAGCTTGGAGAACATGTAGCGGTTTGCGTTAAGACCGCCGCCGGTGCCGCCCTCGTTTATGCGGAGGCTGCACACGATCTGGATGTCCTTCTCATGGGCGCGATCGACGACGACCTGAAGCGGATCGAGGCCGTCCGCGAGGGCCCGTTCGAGGTTCTTGCCCGCGCGCCACCACATGATGCCAGAGTTGTGGTCGGTGACGCCCTCGCCCCAGCGCTTGCCGACGCGGGTGTCGTGGAGGAAGGTCGCGCCGGACGCCAGGCCGAAGGACAGGGTGTCGACGCCGGTGCCGAGTATCTCGTCGACCGGCTGCTGGAGGACGTGCCTGCTCAGGGGTGGGTCGTAGCGGTACATGAGGTAGTGCCGCGAGTCGTTGTAGTAGATCAGCTTGGGTTTTCGCATATTGGGTCCTCCGGACGTGCTCTTGCGCCCATGTTCGGGGTCAATGTTCTCGTGATGCTCTTTTGAAGAGCGCGACCTCTTTGTCTATGTCCTCCATGCCTTCTATGGACTCTCCGCGGGCGGCCCTCAGATGAAGGTTCAGGGCGTATTCACAAGAGTATGCGACATGGTTGATGAACTCGGCAAGGTCCTCCGTCTTGTCTGCCTGTTCGAGTTGGTTGAGGTACTCGTCTCGGTTTTCCTGGCGAATGAGGGAGACCGTGTAGCCGTGCTTGATGAGAATCATGTTCATTAGGAGCCGGGCCATGCGACCGTTGCCGTCGTCGAAGGGGTGGATGCGCACAAAGCGGTAGTGAAACGTCGCGGCGATGATGATGGGGTGCTCGCCTTCGCGCTCTCTGGCCCTGTACCAGTCGATGAGGTCGCCCATTGCCGATTTCACTTGGTCGGGCGGGGTGAAGTAGTAGGTCTCGCCCGTCGAGGTCGTTACGTTATTCGGCGCAGTCTTGTAGTCGCCCACCGAAACGGTCCGCCTTACTCGCTGGCCTTCGGGAGTCTTCGCCTCCTTCTCATAGGGTTCTTTCAGGAGGATGCGGTGGAGATTGCGGATGAAGACCTCGTTGAGTTCGTGGTCGTCCGTAACCGCGTCCTCGATTGCCTTAACCGCAGTGTCATGCCCCTCGATGTCCAGGTGGTCGCGCATCGGCTTGCCCTGGGCCGTAAGCCCGTGCAGGATGAGGCTGCGGGTCTCGCCGTAGGTGAGCGTGTTGCCTTCGATGGCGTTCGAGTTGTAGTTCGCCTCCAGCCTGAGCTTCTGTTCGACCTGGGCGAGAACGTCCGGCGGGAGCGGACGCAGGGCGTCAAGCTCTTCCTTGAGCCGTGTGATGGCGTCAAGTGGGATGGTCATGGCAGGCCTAAACTGAGGGTCTCCAATCATATATATCCCTCGTACCGCAACGCAACCAGCGATCGCTCGACCGTCTCTTACACCAATTCGCCGTGACGTCACCGTATTCTCGCCTGACCGCACTCAGCGTTCGCAGGGGTGAGACGGTGAGACAATTCGAGACGATGAGACAGTTTGGGACGCCTTTCGAACTCCTCCCTTTCCTCTTGTTCTCAATTTGTCTCGCTCCGTTTCTCGCGTCCCGGCCGGGGTATTTGAAGCTATTTCGCGACGCGAACCCGGAAGTCGATGCGGTCGTGAGACGGTTTGAGAAAAATTTTGCATGATTGAAAATCCTCGCTTTTCTTCTCAATTTGTCTCACACGGTTTCGCGGGTCGGGACGTGCGGGTGGGAAACCATTTCTGCGATGCGGACAGTGTAGGTCATGCGTTCTTGCGCGTCAAGTTGGCGGCCCAGTCATAACGATTTGGTATAATATGATCCTAATGAGCCTTTCTAGGCCACGTGTCTTAGTGGCTCGGGCGGGCTTTCGTCCTGTGACCTCGTGATATATGGACACTACCAGCAGGTATCAATCTTCCTGTACAACAGGCCCTGGTATGATGCAACGCACACTAACCATAAGGAGCACGCCATGAACGCATTCTTGAACGACATCTCTGGCAATGTGCAATGCAGAGGATGTTGGGAGTGGTTCCCACGATACTTGATCCAGACCGATCACATCATTCCCGTATCACGCGGGGGAACCGATCATCCTGGGAATCTTCAACCGCTCTGCGCATCTTGCAATCTTCTAAAGGGTGATCGTCCTATGTCCTATCTGCGTGAGAAGCTGTTCGAGCGTAATTATCCGTTCCTTGCTTACCTACTGCGATGATAGTCCAGATGGAGTTTACTTGTTGAAAGGATCCCTGGATTGTTGTGGAATCAATTCAGCAACATGTCTTTCATATTGTACAGATATCACCTAGAATTGCCTTGTCGTCGGTTATCACGTCTCTTTATTGAATTGGTGTGATCTGGAAGTCCTCGAACTGTGTGGACTTGCCCGCTACAACGCTGTCATTGAAGTAGCCTGTGATGGCGGACACGCGCCCGGCATCCGTCAATCCGCTCAGGTCTAGGATTGCGACGAACTTCCCGTTCACGAACAGCACACCTCCCCCGCCAATGACGATAATGCGAATGTGATTACTGTCGTATTCGCCGGTTGCTATAGCAGTGGAAGATCCACTTCCTACCTGTTGATCGTTCGAAGCGTCGCTCGTACGCAGGTAGTGATGCCACCTTCCAGCTTGCGTAACGAGGATAGTATGAAACCTGCTAGTGTCATGAGTCGTAAGTAGGCAGTATAATAATGGGCATGAGTTGACTCTGTTGTAGGAGGAAGTCATGCCCCGTGGTAGACCGTTGGCACCGTTGGAGATCGGCATAGAGGAGCGAGAAACCCTGGAGAGATTGGTCGCGCGTCGGAAGACGGCGCAAGCGCTGGCCCAACGCGCCCGGTTGATACTTGGCTGCGCCGAAGGTAAGTCCAACAAGACAGTGAGTGCTCAAGTGGGGCTCTCTCCCCAGACCGTGGGGAAGTGGCGTCGTCGGTTTCTCGAAAGAGGCTTGGATGGGCTCTTGGACGAACCGAGGCCCGGCGCTCCCCGCAAGATCACCGACGCCGACGTCGAGAAAGTCGTCACTCTGACACTGGAAACGACACCTGACGACGCTACTCACTGGAGCACTCGTTCGATGGCCAGACGCACCGGCATGAGCCAGAGCGCCATAAGCCGTATCTGGAGAGCGTTCTCTCTTCAACCTCATCGCACAGAGACCTTCAAGCTGTCCACCGATCCTCTCTTCATCGAGAAGGTCCGAGACATCGTGGGACTGTACCTCAACCCACCGGACAAGGCTCTTGTACTGTGCGTAGACGAAAAATCGGGTATCCAAGCGCTGGACCGTACCGCGCCTTTGTTGCCCATGCGTCCAGGCCAAGTCGAGAGACGTACTCACGACTACGCTCGGCACGGAACCACCGACCTGTTCGCGGCCCTTGACGTAGCTACTGGCAGGGTGATCGGCTCCTGCCAACGGCGCCATCGTTCGGTGGAGTTCCGCAAGTTCCTTGACAAGATCGATGACTCTGTACCCCCAGACCTCGATGTGCACATCATCCTCGACAACTCCTCAACCCACAAGACCGCGCTTATCCAACGATGGCTGGTTAAGCGGCCCCGTTACCATCTCCACTTCACTCCCACCAGTTCATCATGGCTCAATCTTGTGGAGCGCTGGTTCGCCGCGCTGACGGACAAGCAGCTCAGACGGGGTGTCCACCGCAGTACACGCGAGCTTGAGGAAGCGATCCTTCACTACATCGAGTCTACCTGTGCCGATCCCAAGCCTTTCCGATGGACAAAAACGGCTGACGAAATCCTAGCCTCACTAGCAAGATATTGCATGCGAACTTATGACTCAGGACACTAGTGCTGAGCCGGAACAAGAATCCGTTACTCCACTTGCCGGACTGCGACGAGTAAGGATTGAAGAATCGAGCTTCCATAATCCCATCGGCGATAGAAACATCGGCTTCATGTTCATCTATGAAACCATCATCTTTGTGCTCGATGGAGCCGTCCGCCGGCCCGAATCCGCCTGCCAGAGTTGACTGAATCGGCGTGATCTTGAAGTCCTCGAACTGTGTGGACTTGCCAGCTACGCCATCGCCCGTGAAGTATCCTGCGACGGCGGACACGCTCCCGGCATCCATCAATCCGCTCAGGTCTAGGGTTGCAACGAACTTCCCATTCACGAACAGCGTGCCCTCCCCGCCAATGACAATAACGCGAATGTGGTTGCTGTCAGATGCGCCGGTTGCGATGGCAGCGGAGAATCCGTTGCTGATGTCTTGGCGTTCACCGTCTCCGGTACTTAGGACGTGGTACCACCTTCCCGCCTGGGTGACCCCGACAGAGTGAAAGGTGTGGTCAGGAGACGAACTTGCCCATCGGAACAGAAAACCGCTGCTCCAGTTGCCGGTCTGTGGCGAGTATGGATTGAAGAATTTGGCCTCGATGATCCCGTCCGTCAGCGACACGTTGGATCGATAAGTGTCGATCTGACCATCATCGACATCATGCTCGATGGAGCCGTCCACTGGTCCGAAACTGCCTTCCGGAGTTGGCCGAGGTGTTGGAGTGGGAGTTCGAGTCGGTGTAGCAGTAGGGGGTGCAGTCGCCTCGGCGATCATACTTGCCAAGCGTTGGGACAAGACGCTGTATTGAATGGCGAAATTGAGGCCCTCGGATATATCTTTTTTGACGGCCCAGGTGTTCATGCCCACGACTCGCCCGTTCATGTCCAGCAGCGGGCCGCCGCTATTGCCGGAATTCACGGCGGCATCGGTCTGCACGTAGTTGATGCCGTCGAAGGACTGGAAGGCCGATACTACTCCGGTCGATATTGTCATATTCTCCAGTCCGGAAGTTCCGAACGGGTAGCCGAGGGCAACCACCTCCTCACCAATACGGGGATTTGCTGTTGCAAAGCGCAAGGTTGGCTGTTGTCCTCTGTCAATCTTCACGATGGCGATGTCTCGCTCGGGATCCTGTATGACAACCTTACCAAACGTCCTGATTCCGCCGTCAAGTACGACCGTTAGGTCCGTTTCTCCCTCGACGACGTGGGCGTTCGTGAGGATGTAGCCGGTCGGTTCAACCACGAACCCCGATCCGCTACTAGCGCTCCCAACGATGTGAACGACGCTTTTCCTCGCTTGGTCTACTACATCGGCAATAGACGGCTCGGGTGTGGGAGTGGGCGGGGGTGTGTTCGTTGGGACCGGAGTATGAGTGGCGGTCGAAGTCGGTGTTGCCGTAGGTATGGGGGTGTTCGTCGAGGTAGGGGTTGGGATAGGTGTTGAAGTGTTCGTGGGCGTGTGCGTCGGAATTGGCGTTGGGGTGGATGTAGGCGTGTCCGTGGGTGTGGACATCGTCGGAGTATACGTGGGTAGCGGGGTATAGGTGGGTTGTGGAGTGGCTGTGGGCAACGGTGTCGCGGTCGATGTGTTCGTAGGGGTTTGAGTTGGAGTCTCTGTAGGGAGAGGGGTGGGTGTGAAGGGCGGTGTTGGCGTCTCCGTTGGGAGCGTGACAGGCGTGAACGTCGGCGGTGAGAGTGCAACCATCGTTGCCTTGACGCCCGCCTCGATTTCGGCTGCTTTGGCAGCTTCGTCCGCCCGCTCTTCGGCGATTCTTGCCTCGACCGTCGCCTCTATATCAGATGCTGGAGCCTCATCGCCGCACGCGATGAGGGCTGAAAGAACTATGGTGTAGAGCACGCCTGCGACTATTCTCACAGGCAGTTTCCTTGCAACAAATAACGATGGCTACTCTGCGCAAATGACCAAAGACTTGCCCTCACAAACTAGAATCAGATGTACCCCTCGTCGCGGAGGGCCGCCAGCGACCGCTCGAAGGCCTCGACGGTGCGGTCGACCTGGTCGTTGGTGTGGGCGGCGGAGGTCATGAAGCCGATGCCGCCGAACATGTCGACGCCCTCGTTGAGCATCGCCAGCTTCAGCATCTCGATCTTTCTGCCGGACGTGGCCGCCATCAGTTGATCGTGAGGTACTTGAGAGATGTCCTGGTCGTTGGTCTCGCCCCCGACGCCGAGGGCGACGTGGATAATCGAGGAGACGCCGTGTACGTGGCCCGTGACCTCCTGTTTGGTGAGGGCGTTGCGCAGGCCGTGCTTGAGCCTGTCGGCGGCAGCGTCGGCCATCTCGGTGATCGGCTCGGACTCGATGATCTCCAGAGCCGCTATACCGGCAACGGCGGATACGGGGTTGGCGTTGAAGGTGCCCGGATGGACGAAGCGCTTGGCTGGGTCGGGGTCGCCCATCGGCTCGAAGATGTCGGCGCGTCCGCCCACGGCTCCGCCGGGCAGTCCGCCGGCTACGATCTTCGCCATTGAGCAAAGGTCGGGCATGACGCCGTACTTGCCCTGCGCTCCTCCGCGGGACACCCGGAAGCCCATGATTACCTCGTCCATGATCATGATTACGCCGTGACGTGCGGTAATCTCTCGCACCGATTCGAGGAAATGCGGGTTCTGGACGGGGAACTGTCCCCAGTGCGCGCCCGTCGGCTCCATGATGACGGCGGCAACGTCGGAGTCCTGTGAGAGGTACTCGTCGAGGGCGTCGGGGTCGGGCTCTACCACCGCTACGGTCGAGCGCGTCTCGCTGGGGACTCCATAGGGCGCGGTAATCCCGGCCTCGATGGCAACGTAGTCGTGCCAGCCGTCGTAGTGCTCTCGGAACTTGACGAGCCTCGTCTTGCCGGTGTACCCGCGAGCGAGGCGGATCGCCAGCAGGGTGGCCTCCGTGCCGCTGGCGGTGAAGCGCACTCGCTCCGCCGAGGGCATGAGTCCCGTGATGAGCTCGGCCCATCGCACCTCGTGGGGAGTAGTGGTGCCCATGTGAGTGCCGTTCCTGACCTGCTGCTCGACGGCCTCGGTGATTTCCGGGCGGTTGTTGCCGAGAATCAGGGAGCCGAAGCCGACAAGGTAGTCGATCAGCTCGTTCCCGTCCACGTCCCACTTCATCGCGCCGTCACCCCGGCCGACGTAGAAGGGGTGAGGGTACATTACCCGAGACTGGGCAGCTCCGCCCGCGACGACCTCCCTGCCTCCCGCGTAAAGCTCCGCTGATTTCTTGTGGGTCTCGTAGAATCGTTCGAGAATCGTTGGCATGTCGTTAGCCTCACAGGTGGTCGTTCGTGGCGGATTGTACTACAAATTAGGTAGTGGGACGGGCAACAGCGCTGTGAGTCCTGCTTCAGGTTGGCTTGGCGGCAATGCTGGTACACTTTGGCGTAGACCGAGCAATACCTCTTGAAGGTGTTGCCGACGGACTTCCAAGATTGGAGATGTCCTATGTGCAACTCAATTGACCTCAGCGAACAGGTAGCCCTCGTGACCGGGGGCGGCAGGGGTATTGGCCGAGCGGTCGCGGTTGCGCTTGCGGAGGCGGGGGCCTCGGTGGGTGTGACGGCGCGTACCGAGGCGCAAGTCGACGAGACCGTGCGGATGATACGAGCGGCGGGAGGGAACGCCGGGGCGTTTCCGGCGGATGTGTCGGATCCGGAGGCCGTGGAGCGGTTGGTCAGCGAGGTTACGCCGCGTCTGGGGCCTATCGACTTGCTCGTCAACAACGCGGGGTTGCCGGGACCGCCCGGACGTGACTGGGAGCATGACCCGGAGCGTTGGTGGTACGTCATACAGGTGAACGTCCGTGGACCGTACCTGCTGTCGCGGGCTGTCCTGCCCGGCATGATCGAGCGTGGGCGCGGGCGGATTGTCAACGTGCTCGGCAGTTCTTCCTACCTCGCGTCGCCGTACAACTCGGCGTACACCACATCGAAGGCGGCGTTGTACAGCATGACGCGCTCCCTTGCCGCCGCGACTCAGGAGTACGGCATATCCGTCTTCAACTACGGCCCAGGTCTCGTCCGCACCGAGTTGACCGAGTACATGGCGGGGCCGGAAGTGCCCCGTCCGGCCGCCGAGGTCATGGCCGCCGCGCTGGAGTCCGATCTTCGCATCGAGCCTGAGGTCTCGGCGGAAGGGGTGGTCTACATCGCCTCGGGCAAGGCCGATGCCGCGAGCGGGCGATACCTCGATGTGCGCTGGGGTATACCGGAAATGGTTGCGCGAGTCGTAGATTCGGGCGACGATGAGCTCTACACGCTGCAACTGAGGAAATAAGACAGCGCTACACTGGAGGTCCCATGGCACGCAAGGTTGGAATGGTGCACACCGTGGCGAAGCTGGTCCCGATGTTCGAAGAGCTGGCCGAGGAGGTCATGCCGGGGACGGAGGTTATTCACGTCGTCGACGAGGGTCTGCTGAAGGACATCGTTGCCGGAGGAGAGTTGACGACCGAAAGGGTGTCCCGTCTCGCGTCGCTCGCGTCGTTCGCGGAGGCGTCCGGCGCTGAGGCCGTGATGCTCACCTGCTCGACCGTGGGGCCGGGAGTCGATACGGCCAAAGAGAGTGTCGAGGTGCCTTTCCTCAAGGTCGACGAGGCCATGGCCGACCGGGCCGTGGAGCTTGGGCCACGCATCGGCGTCATAGCGACCCTGCACACGACGCTCACCCCGACCTCCGACCTCGTGCGGGACCGCGCGTCGGCACAGGGCAGGGAAGTCCATGTCGAGACCGTGCTGTGTCAGGGAGCGTTCGAGGCCCTCGGCGCGGGCGACACGGACACGCACGACCGCATCGTGATCGAGAACCTCAAGGAGCTCATGGGCCGAGTCGATGTCGTCGTGCTCGCCCAGGCGTCCATGGCCCGCGTAGCTGATCTTATCTCCGACGATGAGAAGGCCGTTCCGATTTTGTCGAGCCCGCGGCTGGGCGTCGAACGGCTGCGGAGCGTCTTGGCTGGGGAGTAGCTGACTGCGTCGCGCTACGAGCGTCGCCGTGCGCGTTTGCTTGCTGTTGCCGTTTTCGGTTTGAGGTAAAGACAGGCCATTCGCGCCACTTCAAGGGCATTCTTGCCCCGCTTGTTGCGTATGGTCGTATCCGCGCCGAGGGCCATCAGCTGCTCGGCGGCGTCTTTGTAGCCCCCGTAAGTGGCGAGGTGCAGGGGAGTGCGTCCCTTGTCGTCCTGCGCGTTGATGTGTGTACCGTGCTCCACCAAGACCGCGATGACCTTATCGATGGGCGGGTACGTCCAGTCGATGGGCACCGCATCGAGAGGCGCGGCGGCTTTGTGGAGCGGCGTCTTCTTGCCGGAGTTGAGGGCGTTGGGGTCGGCGCCGTTGGCGAGAAGCGTCTCGGCGCAGGCCGGGGTGCCCGCCGCCGCGGCCCAGTGGAGGGGCGTCGTTCGGTCTGAGTGCCGTGCGTCGACTACCGAGGGGTCTTCCGTGAGAATTGCCCTGACGCGCTCATCGTCGTCGAGGGCGCAGGCCGAGAGGATGTCGTAGTACGCGCCGTGCGCGAGGAGTATCCTTGCGACCTCGCGCCGTCTGTCCCACCAGTGACCGGCCTGCGTCGCGCGATGGAGCGCAGTGTCGGCGTTGGCGTTGAGCCGCGCCTCAATGACCTTGCCTGCGCCGTGCTTGAGGAGCAGCTCGGTGAGGGGCGGGTTGCCGAAGGTCGCCGTGATGTGCAGAAGGGAGCGGTGACTCGATGTCATCGCGTGTACCGGTTCGATGCCGATCTGGGCGGCGTCGGCGAGTCCGGCCTCGAAGATGAGGCGGAACTTCTCGATGCTGCCCTGACCGTGTGAAGCGCTCCACGCGGCCTCGTGGACGGGGCTGAATGCTCCCTCCGGGTACTCGAACCGCGCGCCACTGTCTACTAGGAGGCGGACCACGTCGTCTGTGTCTCTTCGAGCGAAGGCGGCGGAGAGGGCCGCCGCTCCCGCAGTTTCGATGAGGGAAGGGTGCTCGGCGAGCAGGGACTTTAGCCGTTCGAGGTCAGCAGAGTAGTTCCCCTCACTGTCCATTGCGGCCGCCTCGGCGAACTCCTGCTCGACAGGCGTCATGTCGGCACGCTTCTTCCGCGACCAGTCCAGGTCCTCGATGGGCTTCCAGACCCATTCGACTCGCTGTTCGCGGGTGGGTTCTTGTCGCTTGGGGGACATGGGGTCACTCGGTAGGAAGTATGGTGTATTGGCTGGGGGTTACCTAACCTTTATGTGAGCAAGATCACGCCGGAAACGAATTTGCCGTCCATTATCTCGAACTCCGCCATCGCGACTCCACCCCATGGCCTCGTAGAAGGCGATTCCTCGCTCGTAGCCTTCGACGGTCCACAGTATCGCCTCTCGGTAGCCGTCGAAAACGAGATGTTGCAGAGCTAGTGAAATCAACGCCTTGCCGATTCCCTGCCGCCAGCATGATGGATCGACGGCGATTGAATCGAGTTCTCCGAGTTCGGCGTCTACCGGGTCCCGGCTCGGGCCGATGCCGGCGAGGCCTATGACGGAACCCTCAAGCTCAGCGACCCACCAACGATGCGGAACGGGCTGGGCAAGATCATTACGCCAGCGTCGGAGAAGATCCCGCGTTACGATCCTGTTGGGCTGCGACATCAAGTCGCCATATCCGGCGTTCCATGAATCAATGTAGATTCGAACTACGGCTTCAGTGTCGTGTGGTGTCGCAGGCCTGATCTTTGAGTTTAGTCGTGAAGTCATACCTGATGTTAGCGGGAGTCGAAAACTATGCTCTCGGATATTGTGGATGGTGCCGGAAAGGACCTTCGCCCAACCGATATTGGTCTCGACTTGACAACCCAGTACCTTCAAATGAAGTGGGAAATGGAGCGGTTGTCTGCAGAATATCTAGAAGCTCTCCTCGGTTCAGTTCGCCAACCAAGCGCTTTTGTTCATTCCTTGCCCCTGCTTGCCATGAAGGGCCGAACATGCCTTGAGAGAATGCGTCCTCGTACTCGTCGATGTCTTTAAGCACGTGTGTCTCCCCATCGACACCGATGAGCACGTCGAGAAGCAGATCCGTTGTGAAGGCTGTGCAACCGTCCACCAAATGGGGTGTGGTGATGTCGCAATTGAACGCAAAGGGGAAGTCACCGTAGTAGCTCGGGTGAAGTTGTAGGTTCTTGTCGAACGTCACGAAGACGCTCAACCACCTATTCAGAAAGCAATAGCATCTTCCATATGCAACTCCGTCGCCATCGCAGTAGACCGCGTCAAGTACCAGCGCCTGAGAGCTTGGGTCGGCCTCTACTCGCGTCGAACTGAACACACGAACCTCGTCAGGAAGATGCAGCTGATGCAATTGAAAACTACGATTCCCGTTCGGCGTGGGCGCATCTTTAGAAACGGAACTCGCCATCGACGATCTCATTCGGGCAGGCTTCACGTGGCATCAAGGGCTCGATGACCGAGGATACGCTGGTAGTCGTCGTTTGTGATGAAAGGCTTGACCTGCCGCACGAATTCGGCGAGCGACTCTTCGACCGTTGCATCGGTCGTGTCGATCTCGATCTTGCGCGGTATCAGCGACTTTTCGAACTCCTCATCGAAGCGGGCAAGGACGGTCTCGGCGTCCTCGCCCTTGAAGTAGGTCGCCTCATGCCGGGCGGGGAACGGCGTTTCCTGCTTGTTGGTCATGCGATGTCGAATGGCGTCGGGGTCGGCCTTGACCAGCACGAGGACCATGTCTGGGTAGAACTCGTTCACCTCGGCGTCGATGCTGCGTGCCATGTTTCGCCGATCGGCGTACATTCCCGGCTTGCCGTAACCGTAGTAGAGGGGAGCGTAGACCGCGTCGCCGTAGTACCAGTCCATGAGAAACAGGTCCTTCATAATCATGTAGCCCTTGGTGAGCTTGTTGAAGAACTGGTACCGCTGATAGTGCTCCAGCAGGTGAGGGTTGAGGGTGAGCATCTGTCGCTCGGATAGCTCCTTGTGGTGCTCGTGTCCCTCCGCATGCACGACGTGAGGCAGCACGAAGTGATCGTGGAAGGCGAAGCTGGGTGGAGGATGGAACTCCTGTCCCGTGAGCCCGCACCACCACCTATCGATCTCCACGCCTAGCGTATGCTTTCCCGCGTATTCGCAGCCGATAATGAGAAGTCGCATGGTTTTCGGTTCCTTTCCTTGGAGACGTGTAGGTTTGTGAGCGTCCCCCCTCTCTGTATCTCTCCCCCGGCGGGGGAGAGACCGGAGGAAGAGCTGTATCTATTCCCGGTGGAGGAGAGACCGGAAGTTTGGCTGTGTCTCAGGACGCCGTCCGCACGCCGCCGGTGAGGCCGCCGTCGACCACAAGGCTCGCGCCCGTGACGTACTTTGCGTCGTCCGAGGCCAGGAAGAGCGCGGCGTGGGCAACGTCCCACGATTCGCCCTGCTTGCCGATGGGGATCATCGCATCTCGACTTTTCATCATCTCCTCGACATCGCCGCCCCAGGCCTGCGTGAGGGAAGCCTCGACGAACGGGGTGCGCATCATGCCGGGAAGGACCGCGTTGCACCGGATGCCCTGCTGGGCAAACTCGATGGCGATCTCGCGGGTGAGGGCAACCATGCCGAGCTTCGATGCGCCGTAGGGCCCGGACAGGGCGGGCAGGGTGCGGATGCCGTTGATGGACGAGATGTTGACGATGGAGCCGCCTCCTTGCTTGATCATTTGAGGGACGACTGATCGGCACATGAGGAAGACACTCTTGAGGTTGACGTCGAGGGTGCGGTCCCAATCGTCCTCCGTTATCTCCAAGATGCCGCCGGGGATCTCGATCCCGACGTTGTTGTGGAGCACGTCGATCCCGCCGTACTCGTTGACGCACTCTCGGGCGATGCGGTCGCAGTCGGCGGCATAGCTCACGTCCGCCTGGGAGGTGAAGCACGTGCCGCCCTCCGCTTCTATGAGGCGTTTCGTCTCCTCTGCGGCTTCGAGGTTGTAGTCGACCAGCATCACGCGCGCGCCCTCCCTTGCGAAGAGCATCGCCGCCGCCTTGCCGTTGCCGATCCCCGGCCCGACCGACCCTGCCCCCGTCACGATTGCAGTCTTGTCCCGTAAGCGGTCTCCCATTGGTGTCAGCCTCTTTCTCAAAAAGCGTTGTGGTGGCGCACATCATACCACCGCACACCGAAGGAAATGAGGGAGAGCGCAACTTAAATGGCTGAAGCTCTATGCTAGATTCCGGTGGGCCAACGTGTCCTATACTGCGAACTTTTCGCAGGGAAGTTTTCTTGTGACAACCAGCCCCAGGGCTTGTGACAGCCTGAGAACGGCTAACGTGGGGTGTGGGTCCCTGTGGACATGCAGGCTATCGCTCTGTTCGTCGCAGGTGGATCGATTCTCAGATATGGCTGAAACGTCGTTGCAGTTCGATCCTATTGTTGAAAGCGTAGAGAGTACAGATCGGCGTCCTTCATCACGAACCGCAGTCGCACCGGCTTGCCCGCCGGCTCGCTCACTGAGCAGCCGCTCTCCCAGGCAACGGAGCGTGCGATCTCGTCGCCGACCAGTTCGCGGCACTCATTCAGCCCATGGCCGGGCAAAGGTCTGCCCTCAGCGTCCTGGAGCTCGACCCTGATGCTCCCGGCAGCGCTGGTGGAGTAGTTGATCTCCAACTGCTTGCCTGAGAACGTGAACGGACGGGTGGTCATCTCCCCGCCGTCGTAGGGTGCGTTGAGCGATGTAAAGCCGTCAAGGCGCAGAGTCATCCGCTCGAGGTAGGCCGTCTTCTGGGCGTAGTTGCGATTCACGTACAGCGACATCTCGGTGGGACCCGTCTGCACCACACCGCACGCGGGATAGTTGTTCCGCGTCGTCCAGTTGCTGAGGCCGATGCCCGGCCTGACGAAACTCTCCCTGAACGTGAAGTCGTACGTCGTCGTGCCGGCCCGGGACGTGAGGAATACCCCGTCCGCCACATCTCCCGCGTCACCAGCCCTCTCATCGACCTCTGCATCGTAGAACCGCCGCACCTCTTCAATGATCACACGACTGCGGGCAAAGGCGATGTCATCTTCCCGGGAAATGTGACGCAAGTCCGTGAAGAAGATACGGCCCGGCAGTGAGATGTAGATGTGGGGGGCGCGGAAATAGGGTTGGGTCTGGTTCGTGTAGAGGTGTTCGGACGGAGTTGTCGTGCCCGTATTGCTGTACTTCATCAAGGTGGGCCCCGTCCAGTTGGCGAAGTCCTCGGAGGTCGCCCTCGCTGTGGCGCGTCTACCGCCCTCCATGTGACGGGCGTAGAGCAGGTAGAGCTCCTCCACCTCGGACCAGAACATCACGCTGTTCGCGTCGAAGTGGTTCACCAGCTCCCTGGGCACTATGACTTCGTCGCGCATCTTTCTCCATTGAATGCCGTCAGGCGAAACGTAACCGACCAGTCCGCCCTCCCCCAGGGAGTTTGCCTTGTACCGCTCGGACTCGGGTACTCTGGCGCGACCGTCGACAAACGGGTAGAGAGGCCGGCCCCTGACGATGGCGTTGTTCTCGGTAGACCCTTCCACCTCCACGAGTCCCAGGCTGGGCTTCGTCCAGTTGATGCCGTCGGTGCTCTCCGCATAGCACGAGTAGGCCATGTCGCCCCTGTAGTACATGCGGTAGATGTCGCCGTCCTTGATTACGGAGGTGTAGAAGGAACGAGACCCAGAAGGCTCGCGTTCCCACGGCTGGTTATACTCGATGGCGACCCCGCCCGGCTTCGGCTCCTGGAGCTTGAGCCTCGCGCCTTTGAGGCTTTCGACCAGGAAGTTGTCCACGAACAGCTCCCGCCTAGAACCGATATCAGTAATTGCAGTTGCCACTTCCTGTTAACTCCTTCAACCGTCATTCGTGCGCTGTGAGGCCTCCGAGAGGGCGTGGATCGGCACGCGTCGTGAGTCGTATTCACCGGCACACTTGATACCAAGGGCGTTCAGCTATGATCAGATGTTGCCCATCGGAAGAGTTCGAATCCCCAATGGCTCTAGCTACAAATGATTGGACCAACCTGGACTCGAGCCAAGGACCTCACTCCTATCAGGACTCCCCTCTGACCGTCTGAACTAATAACTCATACTGTACGCGGGGCGAGACGCCTCAGGGGCCCGTACTGCAGGGGAGCTATTCGGCGGAGGGGTCGTGCTCGACGACGATTTCCACCGGCGCGTTACGCGCCACGATCAACTCCATCGGCTCCGTCAGGCTGTCGTTGACGGGCTGATGTACCGAATTCGGCGGCACATAGATGAAGTCGCCCGATGCTATCGCCAAGCTGTTGTCGAGCCGCTTTCCGGTGAGGAACCGCCCCTTGCCCTTCAGCACGTAAATGGCGGACTCGCAGTTTACGTGGTAGTGAGGCGAGGAAGCGCAACCGGGCGGGATGGTGGCGACCGCAAGATGTATGCCTTCGGCGCCCACCAGCGCCTGCGACACCCCGGCCAGCCGCGTCATCGCGCCCGACGCGACCTCCACCTCAAGCTCGCCCGGCCGTACGACCTTGCACTCAACGTCGAGATCATTACCCATAGAGCAAGATTGTACTACCGACCATCTCAGACCGCCAACCTGCCGCCCTATGGCAGCGGTGCCAATCGTTCGTCCACTTGGACGCACAGCCATTCAAACGAGTTACCGTTCATTTCGCAAACGCGCGTATTTTGATGGGGGGACTACCGACTGCGACACGGGTGGGGGATAATCATCCCATACCCCAATCGCAAGGAGAAACATGATGACGACCCTCACTTATCCCACGTGGGAGGAACAGGTCACGGCGTGGAACGAGTTTACGAAGGGCAGCTTCGGCGGCGAGTGGAGGGCCGCAATGATCGCGCCGGAGACACCCACATTCATGGGCTTGCCCCACGCCGAGCGCCCAGAGCAGCTCGAAGGCATGGACGCCGTCATCATCGGAGCGCCATACGTGGCGTCGAAGACGGAGAAGTATGCAGGCGTCGACCGGCGGGAGTGGCTGGCTGCGCCGCAGAGGGTGCGCCAGCAGTCGATCCGGTACCAGTCCGGCTACATCCAGGACTTCGACCTCGACGTCTTCGAGCACATCGACGCGGTGGACTATGGTGACGCCGACATACCGCAGGAAATACTCGACGACCAGTCGCCTGAGGCGATCCTCCGCGCCCAGGCGGCGGTGGCAGAGAAGGTCGGACACGCGCTCGACGCCGGGGCCGTGCCCGTCGTAATCGGTCAGAACTCGCCGTGCGGGTCGTATGCCATCGCGAAGCCGATCGCGGAGCGGACGGACGGGCTTGTCGGCTGCATCAGCCTCGACACGCACTGGGACGCGCAGCCGCTCGATCACCTGACGCGCGATCCCCGCATCGCAGGGTCGGCAAGCTGGAAGGAGAAGATGTACGAGTTCCACGACAACATGCTGCCTGAGCACCTCGTTGAGATCGGCGAGCGGGGAATGTTGGAAAAGAAGGAGATCGTGCGCAAGTACCTGCGCGCGGGTGCGAGGTTCATCTCCACGTGGGAGGTGCGGACGAGTCTGGGCATCGAGGGATTGGTCAGAGAACTCGATCGCGCCTATCAGGGCACCGAAACGGTCTACGCCCACTTCGACATGGACGTGATGGGCGGCGCCGGGCCGGCTCCCGGGGATCTGTTGGGAGAGGCAGTCGAGCCGATTGCGCTCACGGACTACGAGATCATCCGCATCGCCCATGAGATTGGGAAGCGCGGTCTCTCCGGGCTGTCGTTCATCTGCATCCCGCCGGGCTCTGCCGTGACATACCGGGTGGTCGTCTACGTGATCATGTACATGCTGGCCGGACTGGCGATGCGGCGGATCGAGTCAGAGTAGTTCTCTCGCGGTAAACCAATTCAGTGATTGGCGCGATGTAGTGGGTGTCGGTCTCCGGTGCACGTGCCCAATCGGTGAGGTCCAGATGGGCCGTCCAGCCCGTCATGCCGTGACTACAATTGGGCCGCGTTGCGTGATGATGACGGTGTGTTCAAAGTGCGCGGATGCGGTGCCGTCCGCGGTCTTGACCGTCCACCCGTCATCATCGGTAAGCGACTCGCCCGATCCGCTGGAAATGACCGGTTCTATGGCAATGACTAGACCCGGGTGAAGTTGTCGGTTGTCCCATGGATCGTAGTAGTTGGGCACGAACGGCTCTTCGTGAACCGTTCTACCGACGCCGTGTCCTCCAAGCTCCGGCATCACGTTAAATCCTTGGCGTTCGACGGCGGCCTGTATTGATCGTCCTATCCCATTGATCGGTCGGTTTGCACGGGCAGGTCTGAGGGCGTTGTACAACGCTGAACGGGCGCATCTCGCCAACCTGCGTTTCCGCGAGGACACTCGGCCGACGCCCACGGTTACGGCAGCGTCGGCGAAATAGCCGTTTAGCTCCGCTGTGACATCGAGCTTCACGAGGTCGCCGTCTTTGATCGTTCTCGTCGCTCGTGGGATGCCATGAACTGCCTCGTCGTTGATGCTGATGCAGGAAGCGCCGGGGAACCCATACACGAGTTGAGGCCCTGAACGCGCGTCGTGCCGCTCAAAGACATCTGCGCACAAATCATCGAGAGCCTGAGTGGTCATTCCGGGCTTGACAGCCTGCTTCATGACGTCGAGGGCCGATTTCACGACCTTACCCACCCTCACTACGCCTTCCAATTCGTCGTTGCTGCGTATGGTCAACGCCTGCCTCCCCTGTTTGTGGGCTCTATGGGCAGGATCAATCACTCAGAAATGATCTATTGCCCGCGAATCCGGCTATTTCGCCCATAATATGTGTCTACCCAGAACGTGTCAAAGTTGCGGCTCCCCACGCCTACCCCGTACCATGAATGTGAAGGCCCTCATTGATTTTGTCCAAGCAATTGCCATCAATCCGCCCCCACCTCTTGGTATCCCTGTCATGAGTTTCCTCCACTCGCTGAAGCTGTGGAGGGTTTTCGCGGTGTTGGCGTTCGTAGCATTGGTGTCGCCCGGACTCGCGGAGGCGCAGGAGCGAGACGCGCCGGTAGAGATTCTCGACGAGACACAAGAAGACTACCGCGTCGTTGTGCGTATCTTGCCGAGGGTACCCGCGGTAGGTCAGATAAACTTCAACGTCGTTCCTACTAGTGCCGGTGACGGATCGCCGGTTCGAAATGCCACTATCACACTTACTGCCCACGATGCGGAGGACATCCCCACATATCAGGTGAGGGCGCTCAATACACCATCCTCACGGGAAGAGTACGTTGGCAATCTCGTACTGAGAGCGGCCGGGCCGTGGAGCATTCACGTCGAAGTCGTAACGGAGGACCTTGGCAGTGAAGTGTTCGTGTCCAAGATAACGGTAGCGCCTGCCGCCGTGGGGAGCACGCCGGAGGCCGGGTGGTTGATGCTGCTGGTGATGGTCGCTTTTGTGGCCGGAGGCGTGTTCATCTGGCTGAGTTCCCGACGGGCGCTGGCTCGCCGTGCCGCGTCTCAACCTAAGGCTTGATCCCCTTCTTCCATCGTGTACGGAATGGCGAGGACGATATCGAGGGGAAGCTCCGGTGGCGCGTCCAGCCGGACAGGGGCGGGGGCAGCCATTGTAGGCGTCCGTTTCTGGCCAGCGGCAACTGAGCGATTCGACCTACCAGTCCGGCGAGACGCAACATCGCAGGACCGCTAACCGAAGCTTTCCACGCTTTCATGGCGAGCTTTTCAAGCGCTGACGATCTCTTGCGGCTTGAGTCGGTATTGCCCTCGGTAACCTCGCTGCGCAGGTACAGCAACATACGCGGCAGATCGATCTTGACGGGGCATGCCTCCTTGCACGCTCCGCACAGGCTCGACGCATACGGAAGGTCCTTGGCATCCGGCACGTCGGTGAGCACGGGAGAGACGACAGCGCCTATGGGGCCGGAGTAGACCCAGCCGTATGAGTGGCCTCCTACCTTGCGGTATACGGGACAGACGTTCAGACACGCGCCGCACCGGATGCAGTACAGGGCCTCTCGCAGATGCGGGTCGGCGAGGAGCTTCGAGCGGCCATTGTCGACGATGACGAGGTGGAACTCGTCGGGGCCGTCCTCCTCGACACCGCTTCTCGGGCCCGTCACCATCGTGACGTAGCTCGATATGCCCTGCCCGGTTGCCGACCGGATGAGGAGGCGCAGAAACGCCCCCATGTCCTCCATCGACGGCACGATCTTCTCCATGCCCATGATCGCGACGTGGGTCTTGGGCATCGAGGTCGACATTCGCCCGTTGCCCTCGTTGGTCACCAAGAAGAGCGTCCCCGTTTCGGCAACTAGGAAATTCGCGCCGGTGATGCCCATGTCAGCCTGAATGAATTTTTCGCGGAGCTCGTTTCGGGCGGCGCTCGCAAGCTCTTCGATTCCGGCGTTCGGGTCGGTCCCCAGATTCTCGTGGAATAACTCGTTCACGTCCGACTTGGACATGTGAATCGCCGGGACGATGATGTGGTAGGGCGTCTGTCCCGCGAGCTGGACGAGGTATTCGCCGAGATCGGTCTCGACGGCCTCGATCTCCTGCTTGGCGAGGCTCTGATTGAGGTCCATCTCCTCCGAGAGCATGGACTTGCCCTTGATGACGGATCGGACTCCCTTTTTCTTGGCAAGGCTGATCACGTACTCGGTCGCGGCCTCCGAGTCCTTGGCGAAGTAGACCTTGCCTCCCGCCTTCTCGACGTTCTCGGCGGCCATGTTCAGGTAGTAGTCGAGGTTCTCGATAGTATGGGCCTTGATCTGGCGAGCGCGGTCGCGAAGCTCCTCCCAGTTGGGAGTGGCCGCCGCCTGTTGGAGACGCCCCTGATTGAAGCCGCTGTAGAGCGTCTTGAGGTGTTTCTGAATGTCCGCGTCGGAGAGGGTGTCCGCCGCGAGCGTCTTGAAGTCTTTGGTGCGTATCTCGGCCATGGGGGTTAGCTCGTCCTAATTCCTTCCGTCATTCCCGCAAAGGCGGGAATCCAGATTGGTACCATGTATGCTCTCGTAAGGGAGATAGATTCCCGCCTTCACGGGAATGACGACTTGGGTGGGGACAACGAAGAGTAAACTGAGAAAATCAACGCGATCTAGCTCCCTCTCTTGTCGAGCAACTCGGCGAGGTGGATGGGGCGGATCGGGATGCCCCGCTTTTCCAGTCCGCCGCCGATGTGCATCAGGCAAGTGATATCGCAGGCCACGACGGCTTCCGCGCCGGAGTTTCTGATATGCGTGAGCTTCTCATCGAGCATCGCCCCGGAGATGTCGGCGTACTTGACGGCGAACGTCCCTCCGAACCCACAGCACACCTCGGACTGCTCCATCTCCGTAAGCTCGACGCCGGTAGTCTCGTTGATGAGCTTCCGTGCTTGCGTTGTCAGGCCCAACTCGCGCCTCAGATGACATGCCTCGTGGTAGGTGACGAGACTGACCTTACCCGATTGATAGGATTCCGGCAGGCTATCGACACCGACAACGTCCACGAGGAATTCCGAAAGCTCGAACACGTGGCTTCCGACATCGGCCGCCCGTCGAAGTAGGGTAGGGTTTTCGTGGAATAGTTCCTGGTAGAAGACCCGAACCATGCTCGCGCAGGAGCCGGACGGCATGACGACGTATTCGACCCCCTCGTACATATCGAGGAACCGCTCCGCCAGGGGCCGTGCCTCCTTCCAGTAGCCCGTATTGAACGCTGGCTGGCCGCAGCAAGTCTGGTCGGGGTCGAAGTCCACGTCGATACCCTGACGGCGGAGGACGCGGACGGTGCTCTCGCCGACCTCTGGGAAGAACTGGTCGACGACGCAGGTGACGAACAGGGAGACGTTCTTGGGGGCGGGCTGACTCACCGGGAAACTTGCCTCATTCGGCGGGCCGCCCGGCTAAACGAGGTCCTTCAGAATGAATCCCAGAATCCAGGCCAGCATGAGGACCGGGCCCGCGGCGACCAAGTTGCCCTCCGTGCTTGGCTTGGCCTCGCGGTGCAGCGCCAGATAGACAAGATAGGCGATGAGACCGGCGACAAGCAGCCACGACGAAATGGTCGTGACGCCGAGCGCGAAACCGACGGCGACGCCTGCGATGGCCCACGGCAATGGCGAGTCGATGATGCGAAGAATCAACGTCAGAGTCCTTTCACCGCCAAAGAATACTATTCTCGCTCCGACACCGCAATCCTCCGGCAAGGTTCACGCATCGTCTGACACCCGCTGGCGCTCGACCTCGTAGAGGAGGACCGAGGCTGCGGACGCCACGTTCAGCGAGGAAACGGAGCCGTGCATCGGTATCCTGACCATGGCATCGCAGACCTTCGCGTAGTTCATGCTCAGGCCGTGCGTTTCGTTGCCGATGACGAGAGCGAGTGGGCGCTCGAACGCCTGTTGTCGGATATCCTGAGAGCCGTGCGCGGAACTGCCGACTAGACGGAAAGTCGGGTACAGTTTGCGAATGCCGTTCGCCCAGTTCCTCACCTCCCGATGCGACGGGAGGCGAACGACAGGGAGGGAGAAGAGTGAATTCATGCTTGCTCGCACCGTCTGCGGATCGTACAGGTCGACGGCGTGGCCGGTGATGATGAGACCGGAGGCCCCGAATGCCTCGCACGTGCGGATGACCGTACCGAGGTTTCCGTGATCGGACGGCCTGTCGAATATAACGACCACCGAGTCCTCATCGACGGGTATCCTCGAAACGTCTTCCGGGGGCATCTCGATGAGGGCGATGAGCTCGGATGGCTTTTCCTGCTTCCTTGACCAACGAAGAGACTCGAACAGCCGTGACGGAAGCTCGAAGTGCAGACGCGCCTTCGAGCGGTCCAGCACCTTCCGCGCGAAGCTCGACAGTTCCACGTCGCCCGCGTAATACAGGGCATCAACCTTCCATCCGTGCGTCAACGCCTGCCGAACGGTCGGTACGCCCTCGACGAAGAACTTGCGGTGCTCTTGCCGTCTCGCGCGGCTGCGGCTGAGGGCCTCCGCGTGCTCGAACGCGTTGGTATTCTCCGAGCGGAGCTTTATGACGTGTGGGGCCATGCCACGTTTAAGTATAGTACCGAGCGCCAAAAGAGTCGCGGATGCCCTAGGTAAGTGCTCCCACGCTGTACTCAATACGCTGCCTGCTTCCCACGTACGGTCGGCGTGGTACCATGAACCTGAGGGCGATATGAGGTCGTTACGGTATTGTCACATTTTGGTTACTGTGCGGTAAGAAAGTGGCGGTATCGTTAGTAGACACTGAGGCAGGGCCAACGAACCGATCGAGCGATACATGAAGGAGGTCAGGCACATATGAGCACTGAAGCTACGACCGAGCAGAGCAACATCATGAAGACGTACCTGCTGCCGGCGCTGGCGGCGATAGTCCCGCTAGTCATTGCGTTCGGCGGGGCATACATCACCGGTACGGGCACGACTCCTGTGGTCGACAGCTTGCTCCGAATATCGGGAGGGCTGAGCAGCGGGCTAGAAGATGTAAACACCAGTTTACCTCTAGGAGTCACATTAGGATACGCGTTTGGAGTGGGCCTTGTTGCCACCGTAAACCCCTGCGGATTCGCCATGCTACCGGCATACTTGGGACTCTATATGGGGTCAAATACCGACTCCGAACGACAGTCCAGCATCATTGCAAGGTTGGGTAAGGCCTTGCTCATTGGCACTATGGTTACATTGGGATTCATCGTGCTGTTTGGCATCGCCGGTGGTCTCATTAGTGGTATTGGGGATAATGCTCGGGAGAGGTCCCAAGCAATAGTCGAATGGGGAGGACTATTCATTGGCATCGTGCTGACTTTCTTGGGAGCGTGGATACTTGGCGGCGGCAAAATATATGCTGCTTTTGCCCAACAGTTGGCTACCAAGATGGGTGATCCTGGCAACATCAGCGTCAAGGGTTACTTTCTCTTTGGGATAAGCTATGGTATCGCGTCGATAAGTTGCGCGTTGCCTCTATTCTTGGTTGTGATTGGAGTCGGGGTCGTTGCCGGCACGGGTTCGATCGTGGAGTCCGTTGCCTCATTCATCTTCTTCGGACTGGGCATGGGAACCGTCATACTCGTGCTGACCATCGCCATGGCGCTGTTCAAAGGGGCATTGGTAGGAGCGCTCCGCAAGATTCTCCCGTACACCCAGCCGGTCAGTGCGGCCTTCATGATCCTGGCCGGGGCATACATCGTCTTCTACTGGCTCACAGAGGGCGAACTGCTCGATAAGATCATGTAGCGACGAAGCTGGACACCCCGTAATGTGATCGGCGCGCCTCGACCGTCCATCATGGTCTGGGTGCGCTGTGTCGTAACTGTTCAGAGTTGAGGGGAGATGAGCAGACTGCGGCATTCGGAGAGGGTTGAGGCCCTTTGCTCTCCATGTACCAAAGGGGGCCCAAGAATCATCTTGCTATCGGTCCCCTGTTCCGAGCGAGTGCCGCCGCTGATCTTCCGACTCACGACCAAGTGTCTGAGACTTTGTTCAGCCGGGTTGTTTTCGGGCGGCACTTCCATGTGCGATACAAAGACGAACAGTTCCCCGTATAGAGTGCAGGACAGGCTTTTGATGAACCGCTCTATGCGTCGACAGAGCTTGGCCTGAGGCGCCGCATCGCCGCTGGATGCTCCTTATGGGCATCCGTCCCTCCTCCCGAAGGGTCACGATCAGACTCGCCAGAGTGATTCCGAAGCGCTGACGCCCCACTGCCATCCCCTTCAACGAGTCCTGAGGCTAACGCCGCTTGCGGCATAGGGCACACATGCGGGCTACGAAGACCTGCTCGATCACCTCTGCCGGAGCCAGCGGAATCTCGATGACATCTCGTGTCCGATGCACCCATCCTCCTGTCATGCCCGTCCCGCACTCGGGGCACGAGTCAAGGGCGTGTACTACTTGCCGAGTGGGGGTCATCCGCCGCCGGGCGAAGCCGTGAGTCCGCTTCTTGCGAGGCTCCGTCCTACCCGGTCGAGGCCGCTTAGGAGCAGGCTTGTTGCCGGGCATCCCCACAGGTCGGTCCCGAGGAGGGCCCCGCCTCTCCAGTTCCTCTATCCGTCGTCGCAACTCGATGATGACCATCCGCTGGCTTTCGATAACCCCCAGCAGAGTCTCACGGCTCGCACTATTGAGGTCCGGTTCAGTTCTTACCTCTCCTTGATGACATAACAACCGCTCAACACGCCAAGCGTTTCAGGATCACGATCAGTCTCATCAACTCTGAACTGTTACAGCGCGCAGTTCCGCTAGACCCCGTCACGCTCCGTGAGATATACTAAAACTCTCACTCGCCTTGAGGGGATATAGCTCAACTGGGAGAGCGCGGCGTTCGCAATGCCGAGGTTGGGGGTTCGAGTCCCCCTATCTCCACCAGTTGTACCTACACCCATGCAGGACTCGAACTCAACCCGTGCGGTCGCTGTAGTTCGTTGTCAAGGTGTGGCTAAAGCCGGAGACCACAACAAAGGCCCCATTGGAATGCGCAATTGGTCTCGATTAGCATTGCGATTCTTAAGGCCCTGAGCATACGTCCAACCCGAGACTTTCAAAGTCGCTGTCCTCCACGGACGCCAGACCCTCCGGTACGCACCCTGGGCTCCAGTTGCCCGTTGGAGGCGTCCGCGGCTACGGCCGAGCCGTCCGTGACGGGGTCGAACAGCGCCTCATGCAAGGCGTGCTCATGTAAGGTCAGGGTTCCGGCGCCTCACCAAAGAGGTACTGGGGGCCCGCGCCGGCATCCGCGGCTCGGTCGCCAGGATTGAAGATACCGCAGTTTTCAAGCGAGAGACAGCCACAGCCGATGCACCCGGACAGTCTGTCCCGGAGCGCCTCGAGCTCAGCTATACGGCCGTCCAGCGAGCTGCGCCACGTCTGGGACAGCCGCTCCCAGTCGTGGCGGTTCGGGGTCCGCGCTTGCGGGAGCTCGTTCAGCGCCGTCCTTATTTCCTCCAGGGTGAGTCCGAGGATCTGAGCGGCGCGGATGACCGCAACGCGTCGCAGAGTCTCCCGGGCATACCGGCGCTGGCCGCCCGACGTTCTCTCCGAAGAGATCAGCCCGCGCTCCTCGTAGTAGCGGAGCGTCGATGTCCGGACCCCGCTTCGAGACGCCACGTCCCCGATCGTGAGCCTGTTCGTTAGCGACCGCACAACTCCTCCATGAAAAGGATTGACTTCAAGTTTACTTGAAGTTGTAGAGTCCTTCCATGCGACCAGCGAAACCCCTTCCAAATCAACCGACGCCGGTCTCGATGACGTCGTTTGAGGACCTGCCCGGACTCAAGACGTTGTTGACCGGCGATGAGAAGCATGAACTCGCCGCCGAGTCCACGCTGGACGTTTTATGGGTCCTGTATGACCGGGTCCTCAATGTGGACGCGGAAGCTCTTGACGATCAGGGCCGCGACCGATTCTTGCTGTCCAAGGGTCACGGCCCGATGGCCTACTATGCCGTACTGGCGGCGAAGGGATTTATTCCGATGGACGCGCTTCCCACGTTCGGGCGGTACGACTCGATTCTTGGCCAGCATCCTGACCGCTCGCTCATACCGGGCGTGGAGCTCTCCAGTGGATCGCTCGGACACGGCCTGCCCATCGCCGTAGGCGTGGCCGCGGCGTTGGACCTGAAGGCGGTAGTCGGGCCAAGGGTCTTCTGCCTTATCGGCGATGCAGAACTGGACGAGGGCAGCAACCACGAAGCGATAGCCCTTGCCGGCCGAATGAACCTGTCGAGGTTGACGGTCTGTGTCATAGACAATCGTTCGGCAACCCACGGCTGGCCGGGTGGCATCGATGGGCGATTCAGACTCGAGGGCTGGTCCGCCGTAACCGTCGACGGCCGCGACCACGATGCTATCGAGGACGCCTTCTCGGTAGTCCACCAGGACCGCCCGCACGTCGTCGTGGCCGAGATTGAAAGGAAGGGATAGACGGGATGCCCACAATGCGGGACCGCTTCATCAATGTATCCGGAGAGTTGCTGGGCGAACGGCCCGACCTCGCCGTCGTTCTCGCCGACATCGGCTCTTCATACTTCCAGAAAACCGGCGTGATGGAACGTCATCCCGGACGAGTTCTGAACGTCGGAATCAGGGAGCAGTTGCTAATCGGTTTCGCCGCCGGGCTTGCTATGGAGGGCTTTAGGCCGATCGTCCACACCTACGCGCCGTTTCTGGTCGAGAGGCCGTTCGAGCAGGTCAAGCTGGACTTCGGCCACCAGGGGTTGGGTGCCGTATTCGTCTCCGTCGGGGCATCCTACGACACAGCCGCATCGGGCAGAACGCACCATGCGCCGGAGGACGTTGCCCTCATGACGACGCTGCCGGGATGGAACGTGCACGTGCCCGGCCACCCGGACGAGACTGAAACGATCCTCCGTTCGACGGCTGCCGGAACGGGACTTGACTACATTCGTCTCAGTACGTCGGTCAATCCCGAAGCCATCGCCTATTCGAGTGGCCTTACGCCGGTCCGGCGGGGATCGGACAGAGCCGTGACAGTCATCGCCGTCGGTCCGAGCTTGAGGTCCGTTCTCCAAGCCGCGGCCGACCTCGATGCGACGGTCCTCTACGGGTCGACCATAAGACCGTTTGATGCGGCGACGTTGCGGGAAGTCTTGGCCTCGCCCGCCGTCGTTCTTGTCGAGCCGTATCTAGCCGGGACCTCCTCCGGTGAGGTCTCGGCGGCCCTCAAGGACGTGCCGCACCGTCTGCTGGCGCTCGGTGTCGCCCGTGGGGAGCATCGATGTTACGGCAGCAGTTCGGAGCATGATCGTGCGCACGGTCTCGACGCCGCAGGTATCCGCCGCAGCATTACCGACTTCCTCACTTTGGCGGCCTAATGTGGTGAGATGAATCATCGGCTTAAGGCAGCAAGAAATCTGTGGGCGCTGGCGGTCTTTTGGTACCGCATCTTCATAGCGCCATGGCCGCCGTTCGCCATATTCATGGGGGTCACCGCGGTCGTAGCAGCCGTTATCCCGAGCATGTTGGTGTTCGCTACCAGCGGGCTGATTGACGCAGTGACGGAGCGAGCGAGGACTGGGAACTTTGAGGGCGAGTCGTTCATAGGACTCATGGTCCAATTCCTTCCATGGATGGTCCTCATGCTCTTTGTGAGGGCAGTGGAGGAGCTCTCGAAGCTTGACCCCATGCACCGGTTCATGGGCAAGCAACTCGGCTTGCGAAGCATGAGGAGATTGGAGGGCTTGTTATACGGCAAGGCCGTCGCGACCCGTCTGGAGTGGTTCGAGCACCCACGGTACTACGACAGCCTCCAGCGAGCGGTCGAGGTGATGGATGAGCAGTGGCAGAGTTGGGCGTTGCTGCAGATGCAGAACATCTTGATCACCGGAGCCGCAAGCTTCGGGGCGCTGGTGGCCCTGGCAGGCATCCACTGGAGCGTTCCGCTTCTCATGTTACTGGCCAGCGGCGTGTTGCTCGTTTCCCACGGCATTCAGACGAAGCGCTACGTGGACGTAGACTACTCGCAGACGTCCGCCCGTCGGCGCAAGGAGTATTGGGAAAAGCTATTGACAGAGCGGCCTTCCGCCGCGGAGGTCCGCCTTTTCGACCTAAGGTCCCATATCGTCGCTTCATGGCGGAAGACGACATTCGGGATGTTGAGGGAGAAGTTCGCACTTAGACGCCGGAACCTGTCTATCGGGATTCCCTCGAGCCTCGCCTCCGTAGCGTTGTTCTCGATAGTACTGGTATCGTTGGTGCTGGTCGCCAACGCTGGCGGCGTCACCGCCGGGGCTATCGTGGCTTACCTGTACATCACCCAGTGGTATATCAGCAGGATCAGCGAGACACACTGGAGGGCGCGTCAACTCCACGACTTTGTCGCCAAGATGCAATACATGCCCCAGTTCCTGCAGTTGGAGCAGGCTGACCGCAAAGGAGGGGCTCAGGCACCGTCGGGCCTCCGACGTGGAGTGAGGTTCGAAGGTGTTGATTTCACGTATCCCGGGAGCAACGCGCCGACTCTCAAGGCCATCGATCTGGAACTGCGCGCGGGAGAGACGGTTGCGCTAGTCGGCGAAAACGGCGCGGGCAAGACGACCCTGACCAAACTCCTGCTGGGGCTATACGAGCCCACGGCGGGAAGCATTAAGGTCGATGGGACCGATATGCGTGACTTGGATCTGACGTCCTGGCGCGGCCGCGTAGGCGCGGTCTTTCAGGACTACATGGCCTACGCCTTCACCGCGCGTGAGAACGTCGGTTTCGGACGCGTCGAGAAGATTCACGACTTGCGAGCTATTGAGAGCGCCGCGTCAAAGAGCGGCGCGAACAGCGTCGTGGGTGGGCTGAAGTCGGGATGGGAGACGGTGCTAGGTCGGGAGTTCGAAGGCGGTCACGACCTGTCGCGGGGTCAGTGGCAGACGCTGGCAATTGCGCGGCTGTACATGAGAGACGCCGAGGTTCTTGTGTTGGATGAGCCGACCTCTGCACTGGATCCCCTGGCCGAGGTCGAGGTCTACCGGCAGTTCCTTGAACTTTCACAGGACAAAACGGTGTTGCTCATTTCTCATCGCTTGGGCTCGGCACGACTAGCGAACAGGGTCGTCTTCCTGAAGGAAGGCCAGATCGTCGAAGAGGGTACGCACGACGAACTGGTTGCCGTTGGCGGTACATACGCCGAACTATTCGAAATGCAGGCGGAGTGGTACCGATGACCGGATCTCGTTCCGATAATTCTCATCTCGAATCGCTCCGTGGGCGATGGAGCTATATGCCCCGATTCATCGGTCTGCTTTGGAGATCCGGCCGCTGGGAGATGGGCTTGATGGTTGCGGTCTCCGTGGCTGCCGGAGCAGTGCCACTCGTCGTGGTGATAGTTTTGAAGGGCCTCGTCGACAGCACCGTTCTCTTGATCACGGGAGATGGCGCCCTTTCGTCAGCGTTGCTCTGGGTGACTGTGTTAGTGGTCCTGAATTTGCTCGAGAACGCCATTCGGGAGATGGAGGACTGGCTCACGTCAGTATCACAAGATCGGATGGCTGCGCGTATAGAGGAACGCCTTCTCGTCAAGGCCGGAGGTCTTACTCTGGCGGCATTCGAGCGGCCCGACCTCTACGACCAGCTTCACCGTGCAAGGCAGGCCCTCGAGGAGAGGCTCTTCATGTCGATGTCGCATCTCCTCCGGCTGGCGTCCGTCTCCGTCACGGCGATCGGTTCCCTCGCGTACCTTGCAACGGCACACCCGTTGTTGCCCGTCGTGCTGATGGTCGGCTTCATCCCGTTTCATGTGACGACTTTGTCCGTCTACCGAAGAGTTTGGATTCTGACCCTCGCGCAGACCGAGTCCGAAAGGGTGCTGAAGTACCTGAGCGATCTCATGACGCAACGCCCCGCTGCGGCAGAAATCCGCCTCTTCGGGCTTGGTAGGTACCTGGGCGAGCGGAGGCAGGCATTGGCGTCGCGCCTGCGTCTCGAGCAAATTGGTCTGGCCCGGGAACACTTTAGGAAGGCCGGAACGATGTTGGTCAGCGAGCAGATCACGTTCGGTCTGGTGATCGTAGGCGTGCTGGTACAGGTCGTTCGCGGTGTGCTGACCATAGGCCACTTTGCGTCTTATCTGGCGGCGGCCGAGCGTTTCCGGGACGCGATTTCATGGGCCGGGTCCAGCTGGATGAGGATCGACGCAAACCTGCGGTACCTCGCCGATGTAATCGACTACCTGGCAATCGACGAGACCGATGCACGAGCGGATGAGACCACCTCATGGAGCCCCCGTGTTCTCTCGGACCGCGTCGGCGCGACCATCGGCTTCTCAGGCGTCAGCTTCGCCTACCCGGGAACCGATACCCTTGTCCTTGACAACCTGGACCTCACGGTTTCACCGGGCGAACGGGTCGCCCTGGTAGGCCGGAACGGTGCTGGCAAGTCCACGTTGGCCAAGCTGTTGCTAGGCCTGTATCGTCCGACTGAAGGTTCGATTCGTGTGGATGGAGCCGACCTCACGGAAATCGAGTCGAAGGACTGGCGCAAGAACGTCGCGGCGGTCTTTCAGGACTACGTCCGCTTCGAGCTGACAGTACTGAAGAACATCGGGTTCGGCGACCTGTCCCGGGCTGACGACAAGGCCGCTATCGTATCGGCGGCGGTGAAGAGCGACGCCGACGACTTCGTTGCGACTTTGCCGGCACAGTACGAGACGGTCCTGGGACGCGCCTTCGACGAGGGCGGGCAGGACATCTCGGCGGGCCAGTGGCAACGCCTAGCGAGCGCTCGGGCCTATTTTCGAGAGGCTTCAATCCTGGTATTGGACGAACCGACGGCTGCTCTGGACGCGAAGGCCGAGGTAGAGGTCTACAAGAGGTTCCGGGACATGTCCGAGGGCAAGTCGGTGTTGCTAATTTCGCACCGGCTCGGCTCCGCAAGGCTGGCGGACCGTATCGTTTTTTTGAAGGATGGACGGATCGCGGAGGAGGGCACTCACGACGAACTCATGGCTATGAAAGGCGCCTACGCCGAGCTATACTCGATTCAGGCCGACTGGTATAGATAGACAGCCGTATGGCGAATCTAAAGACAAGGCCCATAAATTGAGCTCAGGCCATTGGGCTCAGGCCACGGATACTAGACCGGAGATCAGCACCGTCGCACGGCGGAGCTAACGCGGTAAATCTAGCTGGTCGTAGGCGTTGCGCTTTATCGCACTTGGTTCAGCGGCCTATGGTTGAGTATTCCCCATGAAGATAATTTGGCGATTAAAGGGCTATGGCTTACGGTATAAGTGGCGGCTCCTAGTGGCCTACACCTGCATGACCCTGGCAGTTCTGCTATCCCTGACCATTCCACGTTTACTCGGTCATGCAATCGATCAAGCTCTGTATAGTGGGCTGCAAACTCAGCTAGTTACCGTAGGTCTCACAATCTTTGCCGTAAGCCTTGTGAGAGGGCTGCTTACCTATGTTCAGCACTTTCTGTCTTATGGAGTCGCGGAGCGGGCGGCCCGCGATCTGAGAAACGACTTGCTGGACCGTCTCACCTACTTCAGTAGTGGATTCTTCGATAGGCATCGAACTGGAGACCTAATGTCCAGGTTTTCCAGTGACATTCCTGCGGTTCAATTCGTCGTGGGAGTGGGTATGATCCGCATAGCGCTCATGCCTGTCATGATGCTGGGAGTCGCAGCGATCATGTGGAGCATGAATTGGCGGCTGGCTATTGTTAGCTTTTGCCTTATCGGAGGTTATATATACAGCGTTCTGCGTGGAACCGGCCCCCTGAACGAAATCTGGGGGCGATTTCACGCTGCGACCGGCGAAATGAATGCTGTGATGCAGGAGAATATCTCCGGCATGAGAGTGGTGAAGGCCTTCGGCGGTCGTAAGCAGGAAGAGGCAAAATTCGGGTCTCTGGCGAAAAATGTAGCCGATAGCCGTCACGCGGCTGGCGGGTTCATGGCTAGGCGCAGTGCGTTCCTCATTTTCACAACGGTAGCTGCAACCGGAATCGTGTTGTGGCTGGGAGGGAACGAAGTTGCGGCCGGTCGAACAACAACCGGCGACCTGAGCGCCTTCCTCCTGTACATGGCTATGTTGCTGTCTCCAATTGACGGCGCGGTCCAACAGATACTCGGCCTCTCCAGAGTCAAAGCCGCCGGATCGCGGGTCCTGGCGATTCTGGACGGGGTCTCGCCCGTACGGGAGCGACCCCGTGCGAATACGATGCCACCTGTTGAGGGCCGCGTGAAGTTCGAGAATGTCACTATGGGCTATGGCGGCAAGGAAGCAACCCTGCGCGGCATCGATTTTAAAGCGCCGCAGGGATCGTTGGTCGCTATTCTAGGAGGTCCGGGCTCAGGAAAGACTACCCTCGCCCACCTGCTCCCCCGTTTCTACGACGTAACCTCGGGTAGAGTGACCGTCGATGGGCTTGATGTCCGTGATGTCACCCTTGAGTCCTTACGCAGAAACGTCGGGATCGTCCTGCAAGATGTGTTTGTTTTCTCCGGAACATTTCGAGACAACATCGCCTACGGCATGGAGGCATCTAGCGAAAAGCAGATAAGCGAAGCAGCCAAAGTCGCGCAGCTGCACGACTTCATCGTGAGCCTGCAGGACGGATACGACACCGTCGTAGGTGAACGCGGAATCAAACTGTCCGGTGGCCAGCGACAGCGTCTCGCTATTGCTCGCACCATTCTCCGTGACCCTCCGATACTTATCCTCGATGACTCGACTTCCAGCGTAGACACGAAGACCGAGCGCGAACTGCAGCAGGCCCTCGCCGATGTGATGAAGGACAGAACGTCGTTCGTTATTGCGCATCGGCTCTCAACCGTCCGAGCGGCGACGGTCATATTGGTCATGGAAGACGGCGAAATCGTGCAGCAAGGAACACACGAAGAGCTGATAGATCAAGACGGTTACTATCGGCAGATTTATGAATCCCAGCTGCTGCCTACGGTCGAAGAGGCGCTGAGACGGATGTCTGAGGAGAATCAGAGGTCTGACCGATGACGGATCGGGAGGACGGCGTCCTCGGTAGTAAACCGATTGACGATACCCGGTTTTACGACGCGAAATTTATAGCGCGCATGGCTGGATACATGTTGCCCCAATTGCCTCAGCTCTTTGGGGCCGCCGCCGCTATGCTGGTTCAGATTGCAGCGGCTGTAGCTGTCCCGTGGCTTGTCAAATGGACGATAGACTCTCACATCCGAGTTGGTCAATCATCCGGTCTGGAAATGGTTTTGTTTGCATTCGTCTGTTTAGGCGCGTTCCAAGCGGTCGCATCGTACATCCAGAGACTCACCGTCGAATACGTGAGAAACCGGATGCTGCTCAACTTGAGACTGGCCCTCTTCACGCATCTGCAAGGCCTGCCAATGTCGTTCTTCGATGCCAATAGGTCCGGAAACATAATGGCTCGCGTTCAGGGCGATGTCGAACAGATAGCGAGCTTCCCTACGATGTCGCTCCGTAATATAGAGCAGATCATCAGACTAATTGCCGTTTTGGCCGTTATGTTCGCTTTGAGCCCCGCCCTCGCCTTGATCTCCGTAGCGACGGCTGTGCCGCTGATCGCGACGCTGATGTTCTATCGGAGACATCAAACGATACCTGCTAGAGCCATCAGAGAATTCCTGGGAGTGTTGAATTCACATCTACAGGAAACCATTTCCGGCATACGTGTGGTTCAGAGTCTAAACAAGCAGAAAGATAACCTCGACCGCTTCTCGGCCATAAACGACCAACACTTGGCTATGAGCTTGAAGTACAAGAAATTCTCGTCACTCCTTTTCCCGACTGTTGACATCCTCGCGTCAATTGCGCTTGCTCTTGTCGTCGTCATAGGAGGATCCTTTGTCATCGGTGAGTCATTGGAAGTCGGTGTTGTTGTCGCTTTCGCTCTGTATATCCAGACATTTTTCTTGCCGCTTAGAGAGTTTACGTCTCACTACCACTTCATTCAGCAAGCGAGAGCGGCCGGGGAACGTATATTTGAAATCTTGGACACTCGACCGGAAGACATCGATGTGCCACAAGCAACGCCTCTGCCGCCAATTCGCGGTGAGATTGAGTATGAGTCGGTTTCATTTCACTACAGAGAGGGTGCGCCGGTACTTTCGGACATTAATCTGGACATTAGCTCCGGTGAGACCGTTGCGTTGGTGGGACCAACGGGAGCAGGCAAGACAACTCTGGTTTCGCTGCTCCTCCGTCTCTACGATCCAACCGAAGGCAGCATCCGGATAGATGGCCGCAGCATTACCGGGTACAGTCGCGATTCCCTCTCGAGGCAAATCAGCATCGTCCTCCAAGAACCTTATCTTTTCCATGGCACGATTAAGGACAATATCCGATACGGACGCATCGGGGTCTCGGATGAGGCCATAATCAGAACGGCCAAGACCCTAGGGGTGCATGAGTTCGTGGAGAAGCTGGATCATGGCTACGACACGTTGCTCGGCGAGCGAGGGGCGAACCTGAGCGTGGGGCAGAGACAGCTATTGAGCCTGGCAAGGGCGTTAACCGTGAATCCACGGGTAGTAATTCTCGATGAGGCTACGGCTTATGTTGACACTGAGACGGAACTCCGCATTCAGCGCGCACTCAGAGAAACGCTGCGTGGTCGGACAGCATTAGTAATAGCGCATCGTCTGTCTACGATTCGTCACGCAGACAGAATAATTGTTCTTGATGATGGTCGTATCGTGGAGCAAGGAACCCACATGGAGTTAAGCCGGTTGGGAGGGATCTACGCACGGCTTCAGTCTTACTCTCTACACACCGACGTCGCTGAACATTGAGGTTTGGCAGACTCCATCCATAAGGGCGCTTCGGGCACAGGACGGTTCGTCAGGAAGACCGGAAACCGTCAGATCAAACTCTCAAAGGCAATCCAATTCGCTACGAATATCTCACCTATAGCGCCACAGGAACGAAGTTCGTGACTCGGTAGACCATGACCACCCGCCGATTGTTACATCGTCTCACAGGCCCCCGCACCAAGGTCCCGGTGCGGGAATACGGCGCGCTACTGCTAAAGTATCTGCGTCAGCAGAAGGGGCTCGTGGCGCTCGCCTCCGCGCTGATCCTGACGAATATCGGCCTCAGGCTCGTCAACCCGCAAATCATGCGGTACTTCATCGACGAGGCGGTGGCTGGGAGCGCCCTTGGTACGCTCGTGGCTGCCGCCGGAGTGTTCATCGCCGTGGCGCTGGTGCAGCAGGTCGTCGGGGTAGTCGCGATGTACACCAGCGGTCAGGTCGGGTGGAACGCCACCAACGCCCTGCGCTCCGACCTCGCCCGTCACGCGCTGTCGCTCGACATGCCATTCCACAACAGCAACACGCCGGGGGAGATGATCGAGCGAATCGACGGCGACGCTCAGACGCTAGGGGGGTTCTTCTCCACGTTTGCCGTACACATCGTGGGGAACGTCATCATGCTGGTGGCTGTCCTCGCGCTGCTGTTCCGAGAGAACTGGCTGGCCGGTCTCGCGTTAACGGTGTTTGCTCTCATCTCGCTGGCGGTGATCCTGCGGATGCGTAACGTCTCGGTGACGAACTGGAAGGCCAACCGAGAGGAGAGCACCAAGACGTACGGATTCATCGAGGAGCGCCTGGCAGGGCGAGAGGACATCAGGACGAGCGGGGCCCAGTCGTACGTAATGAAGGGCTACTTCGACCACATGTGGAGATGGTTTCGCGTTCGGATCAAGGCCGCGTTCGTTGCCAACGTCGTCTCGGGTGTTACTGAGACGATCTATGGCGTGGGACTAGCAGTGGCGTTGGCGGTGGGGGCCTACCTCTTCTTCGAGGGCCAGATTACCATCGGCACTGTGTTTCTCATCTACGGGTATAGTCGGCTCGTCATCGCGCCGATCTATCAGATGTCCCACGAGGTCGAGGCCCTGCAACAGGCTGGGGCGAGTGTCATCAGGATCAACGACCTGCTTCGGACTCGCAGGGAGGTTGCCGACGGTCCCGGCAGGCGGTTCGGCAAGGGGGCGCTGGCCGTACGGCTCGATGCGGTCTCGTTCGGTTACAGCAGGACTGAGCCCGTCCTGCGGGACATCACCCTGGACCTGCGGCCAGGTAGGGTACTTGGGCTGCTCGGCAGGACGGGAAGCGGCAAGACGACGATAACGCGGATGCTCTTCCGTCTCTACGATCCCGACGAGGGAAGAGTGCTAGTCGATGGAGAGGACATTCGTGACGCTCGGATCGCAGAACTTCGCAACCGGGTCGGCCTTGTCACTCAGGACGTGCGACTCTTCCACGGAACGTTGAGGGACAACCTGACCTTCTTTGACCGGGACTCGTCCGACGACCGATTGCTCGAAGTCCTGCATGACCTCGGCCTGAAGCGATGGTACGACTCACTCTCGGACGGGCTGGACACGACGCTTGAGCCGGAAGGGGGCGGCCTGTCGTCTGGCGAGGCACAGATGCTCGCCTTCGCGCGAGTATTCCTCAAGGACCCCGGCCTCGTCGTCCTCGACGAGGCCACCTCGCGTCTCGACCGGAGCACCGAGGCGGCCATCGAGCGGGCGGTCGATAGACTCGTCGAGGGAAGGACCGCGCTGATCGTCGCTCATCACCTGGCGACCATCCAACGGTGCGATGATATCGTGATCCTTGAGGGCGGAAGGATCTTGGAGGCCGGAGAGCGGGAGACGCTCGCTGCCGATTCCGGCACACGGTACCACAGCCTCCTCCGGAGCGGGCTGGAGGAGGTGTTAACGTGAGCACCTGGCGGTACCTCAAGTCCCTTGTGTGGACGTTCAAGTGGATGCTGACGCTCGACATTTTCGTCAAGGCCGTTCTGATAGCCGCTCTCGAGCACGTATTTGTTCTGACAATTCGAGAGATCTTCGACACCCTGACCGATGACGCCAGGACTTCCCTGGGGGTGTGGACGCTCTGCGCGGTACTCGCCGGAATGGTGGCCTTTCAGATGGTCCTTTACGTTGGATCGGTCACACTGCAGTTTGCCAACCAGTTCATGATAGGAGCGCTCCTTCGGAGGAACGTTCTTTCCCACCTTATGAACTTGAGCGGCATACGAGGACTTCCGGCATCGCCGGGAGAGGCGGTAACCCGATTCAGGGGCGATGCTTCCGGTGTCGGCAGGTTCTACATTTGGCCCAAGTTCATTGCTACACAACTGTTGGTGTCGATTGTCGCCGTCGCGATCATGGTGAGCATTTCTCCCTTTGTTACGCTCGTAGGGTTGCTGCCCCTCATGCTGGTGTTCTTGGTCGTCCACTTTGCCAGGACCCGTATCGAAAGGACGCGGAAGCAGAGCAGGGAGGCGGCGGGTGATGTAACCGGCTTCCTGGGCGAGATGTTCGGATCGGCGGAGGCCATCAAGGTGGCAGGCGCCGAGGCTCACGTACTCAATGAATTCGACCGCGTGAATGCGGCGCGCAAGCAGGCGACTCTGCGCGACACACTCCTCACTCAAACGCTGAACGGCATATTCCGCAACCTGGAGGGAATTGGCGTTGGCGCAATTATGATAGTCGCAGGTCACGCGATGCTGAGTGGGCAGTTGACCGTGGGAGACCTTGTGCTATTCGTCTTTTATCTCGAGGGGTTCGCGTGGCTTTGGAGTGGCCTTGGTCGAGTAATGACGGAGTATCGGCAGCTCGGGGTTGGGCTTGGACGGCTCGACGAGTTGATGCCGGGCGCGTCGCCCGAAAAGCTGGTGGAGCGTAACTCGACGCACCTTTTCCGAAAGGCGCCGGAGCCTATTCACGTCGAGAAGACCGATGCCGACCGACTCGAACGCCTGGAGGCCAGTGGTGTGACCTACATCTACCCGGACTCCGAGCGCGGCGTGAGCGACATCGACCTCTCTCTACCGAAAGGGTCATTCACCGTCATCACCGGCCGGGTCGGCTCAGGCAAGAGCACGCTGTTGCGCGTTCTGCTGGGTTCGCTGCCATTGCAGGGGGGCGAGCTGCGTTGGAACGGCAGGAAGGTCGAAGACGCGAGCGAGGTCTTGGTGCCGCCACGCGTCGCCTACACATCGCAGGTGCCGCGTCTGTTCAGCGAGGAACTCCGCGGAAACATCCTGTTGGGCCTTCCCGAGGACGGCGTGGACCTGCCGGGTGCCGTGCGCTCCGCCGTGCTGGAACGGGACATCGACGATCTGGAAGACGGACTGGAAACCGTCGTGGGGCCGCGCGGAGTGAAGCTCTCAGGCGGGCAGCAGAGAAGGTCCGCCGCCGCGCGCATGTTCGTCCGCGAACCGGAGCTGCTCGTCTTCGACGACCTGTCGAGCGGCCTCGACGTGGAGACAGAGCAGACCCTCTGGGAGCGGCTGTCGGACCGACCGGACAGCACCGTCCTCGCCGTCTCCCACCGGAGGGCCGCCCTCCGTCACGCCGACCACATCATAGTCCTCAAGAACGGCCACGTCGATGCCGAGGGCAAACTCGACGACCTGCTTGCCACTTCCTCCGAGATGCAGCGTCTATGGGCAGGCGAGGTCGAAAGCACTGATTCAACCACGGCATAGCAGGCTAAACTCAGCCGACGCATGAGTGGAACGAGAGACTGTACCCTCTGTCATCCTTGTACAAGACGTGCGAAAGTGTGCCGATACAAGAACTCATGGAAGCACACGGAGCCCCATCTCGCCGTCGTTTGAATCTCTCATTCTTGTGCTCGCGACCTGACGGGGCTGATGTCCAGGGCACTCGCATTTAGGGGTTTGTAGGAACACCGTCAACCGTCACTCCAACGACGTGAAGGCGCGACAAGGTGGGTCGTCGGCATCAGTGGGTCTCTCGCAACGAGCCGTCACGGTTCCCTTCCGACTTCCCTGAACTTCTTGAGAGATTTAAGGGGCTGCAAGGCTCTCCTACGGGGACTGGCCCGGCTTCTGCAGATAGACAACCCGATGCGATGCGCTTCAATCGGTGATATACGTGTGGGTGATAACCTCCCACACGTGTCCGTTCTCGCAGTCGAAGTAGAACCCCCGTCCCTGGTGCTTGCGGTTGATCTTGCCATCCGTCCGCGAGCGCGGCCCGCTCCCAAAGGGGATCCCTTCGTCCTTGACGCGCTGTAACACCGAGTCGAACTCCTCGTCCGATGCCAGAAAGGCATAGTGATTGGATCGTGGATCGTCCGAGTCATCGAAGTCGAGCGTCAATATGTCGTTCACCTTGACCGGCGCGAAATGCCCCCAAGGTCCCTCGTACTTTAGTCCGAAGATGCCGGCGATGAACTTCGCGGACTTCACCTTGTCGTGGGCGGGCACGATTGTGTGATCTAGCTGCAAAGGCATGGTGGTCCTCCTCTGGCCAAACAATACACTTAGTCGCAATGCCAATCCAGTACCCAAACATGGTACCGCCCTAACAAAGGGCACTGGCGGGTAACTGTTCAGAGTCCGTGAGACATGCAGGAATTGTCCTTCTGCTGCCATTGGTACGAAAATGACCGACACAACCATCAATTCGTCATTCCCGTACTCACGCCCGTCATTCCCGCGAAGGCGGGAATCCATCTTCGGCCACTCCCGGCAGCCGAGTGACCTCGGCGGAACCAGCAACCATTTTCATCCCTCGGTGTGCAGACGGCAAGGCTGCATGGATGGATCCTCTGAAAATAGACGGCAACAACCCCCATTCCGTCATTCCGGCGGAGGCCGGAATCCAGTCTTGGGACCCTGTTGGCGGGCCACAACCCCATTTTCATCTTCCATGGTTCCGGTGGCAACCGGCATGGCTAATTGCTACGAAAATAAGTCTCCGAGCGGCTAGCCATTCGTTCAGAGTGAAGAGTCTCCATGCACGCAGGCTCCATGATAGGGACTGGAGAGACGCAGAGCCGCGCTCGGTGTCGCCTTCATGCCGGCGGGGTGGCGTGCGCGGCCTTATGGTTTCTTCGACATCCTGCTAAAGTGATTCTTCGTGAGTTTCAGGAGCTGAGGGATGTACTTCGACCGGCGACTATTCGGACTGACTCGCGGCGTGAGGCTTCGGATTCTGATTGCGGCGGTCCTGGGCTTGATTGCCGTGGGGGCCGGCGTGGCGCGGCTTGCCATCTCCGGCGTCGTGATCTATCGGGTCCTGACCGGAGAGGCGAGCTTCTCGGCCCTGGCGCTGTCACTGTTCGCCATCACCGCGCTGATCGTGGCGCGGAGCCTTTTTCAGTACTGGCAGAACGCGGTGAGCCATCATACCGCGAACATCGTCAAGATCGGGCTGCGGCACGACGTATATGAACATGCCCTCGACCTGGGGCCGGGATACTTCGACCGAAACAGGACGGGCGACGTAGTTCTCACGCTTGTCGAAGGCATCGAGCGTCTGGAGACGTTCTTCGGACAGTACCTGTCGCAGATCCTGGTGTCGGCCATAGCTCCATTGGCGATCTTCGCGTACATGGTGACGCTGGACGTGTACATAGCGCTCATATTCCTCGTGTTCGCCTTTCTCACGCTTGCAGTACCCGCCATGTTCTACCGGTGGAATCGGGACAGCAGCTTCGGCCGCCGGAAGGCGTATGGCGCGTTAGGCGCGGACTTCCTCGACAGCGTTCAGGGCTTGGCAACGCTCAAGGCATTCGGACAGAGCGGGAGCCGTGGGGCGGCCCTGGCGGAGCGGGCACATCAACTCTACCGGAGCACGATGGGGGTGGTCGCCGCCAACGGGGCGACGAGCGGCGCGTCCATCTTCTTCATGGTCATGGGCGCGGCAATAGCGCTCGCCGTTGGAGCAGCCCGCGTCAGCAGCGGCGACATGGAGCTTCGGCCCCTGTTGATCGTGCTGATGCTCGGGGTCGAGGTGTTCAGGCCGATGCGCGAGCTTACCAACCTCTACCACCAGGGGATGGCCGTGCTCTCTTCGGCGCAGAGCGTCTTCGAAATCATGGACGAGCCGGTCTCGGTGCTCGATCCGGGACCGGATGGATGGATGGAGCCCCTTGAAATCATACCGCGGGTTTCGTTCGAGGAGGTTTCGTTCGGGTATGACGGCGGTCATAGACCGGCATTGCAGGAGGTGACGTTCGAGCTGCGGGAAGGTGAAACGCTCGGTGTGGTGGGAGCGAGCGGCGCGGGGAAGTCAACGCTGGTATGGCTCATGTACAGGTTCTACGATCCCCAGGCCGGCTCGATCAGACTGGACGGTCACGACCTCCGCCAACTTCCGCTCAGTACGATCAGGGACAACATATCGGTCGTGACACAAGATACGTACCTATTCCACGGGACGGTCGCGGACAATCTGCGTTTCGGGAAGCCGGACGCGACGCAAGGAGAATTGGAAGAGGCGGCCCACGCAGCGAACGCCCATGAGTTCATTTCGCATCTGCCGCATGGCTATGACACGGTGGTCGGGGAGCGGGCCGTTCGACTTTCGGGAGGTCAGCGCCAGCGGCTGGCGATCGCCAGGGCGCTGCTGAAGGACGCTCCGATACTGCTGCTCGATGAGGCGCTCTCGAGCGTGGATGCCGAGAACGAGTCCGCCATCCAGAGCGCGCTCGACGGTCTTATGGAGAACAGGACGACGCTCGTGATCGCCCACCGTCTGTCGAGCGTCATCAACGCGGACCGCATCCTGGTCCTGGACGAGGGGCGGGCCGTCGAGATCGGGAGTCACTCCGAGCTGATCGCCGCCGATGGCACGTATGCGGGCCTCATGCGTCAGCAGACTCAGACGGGGATCGAGGAGGCCGCTCCCGGAGCCATGGAAATGTCGCGGCCGACCGTTCTTGCCGAGCATGCCCCCGATCTTTCTCATCTGTCTGCCGGTCACGCTCACCATCATCCGGTAACTTCGCACCATGCGGATGAGCGGGCGGAGGTGAGCGTCCGTTCCCTGACCGTCTGGGTAAGGCTGTTCGGGCTGGTCCGGCCTGTACGGTTCCAGTTCCTGCTAACGCTGGCGCTGGGCATGCTCCATCACGGCTCGGTCATCGTGCTGGGCGCATTCAGCGCGCTTCTGGTCGGGGCGGTATTCCGGGATGAACCGATAACGACGCTGCTTGTCCTCGTGTGCGTGTTCGCGCCGCTCTCGGCGCTCCTGTTCTACCTGGAGTCGTGGCAGGCGCACGACATGGCGTTCCGGCTGCTGGCGAGGATGCGGATCGACCTGTACGACAAGCTGGAGCCGCTGGCGCCCGCGTACATGGTGCGGCGTCGATCGGGTGACTTCGTGAGTGTGGTCGGAGGAGACGTCGAGACGGTCGAGTACTTCTTTGGTCACGCGATCTCGCCGATGATCGTGGCTGTGGTGATACCGGGCGGGCTGCTGGTTGCGCTGGGCATCGTGGCGTGGCCCGTGGCCGTCGTGCTGGCGCCCTTCCTGGTGGCGGTGGCCGTCAGCCCGTACTTCGCCAACACGCGCGTCGAACGTCTCGGCGACGAGATACGCGGGCGCATGGGGGACATTCACGCCTACATGGTCGACAGCATTCAGGGAATGCGAGAGATCTCGGCGTTCGGACGCGGGGCCGACCGGAACGAAGAGCTGGCCGAGAAGGGCTGGGCCTATGCCGGCCATCTGGTCAGATTCCAAAAGTCGCAGGCATGGCAGATAGGCTTCATGGAGGCCATGATGGGCCTAGGGGGACTGGCAGTCCTGACGATGGGGGCGTGGCTCGTGTACGACGGGCAAATTGCGAGAGAACATCTGCCGCTCGTGAGCGTGCTTGCGCTGGCGGCGTTCAGTCCCGTCATGGAGCTGGCCCGCACGATGAAACAGATGATGGAGACGCTGGCCGCGTCGCGCCGCATATTGGCGATCCACGACGAAGCGGTACCGGTGCGAGACGGCCCCGGCGTCGCGGGAGGGAAGGAAGAAGGACTCTCGACAACGCCCTCCGTGGAGTTTCAGGAAGTGGCCTTTGCATACTCCGAGGGCGATCCGCAGGCGTTAGCCGACGTGTCGTTCAAGATCGGATCGGGACAGACCGTGGCCGTTGTGGGCCGCTCGGGGGCGGGTAAGACGACGAGCGCCTACCTGATGATGCGCTTCTGGGACCCGTCCCTGGGCAGTATCACGCTGGAAGACCGCCGGTTGGACGAGTTCCGGCTCGACGACCTGCGTGGTCGGATAGCGCTCGTCGCGCAGGATACGTACCTGTTCAACGACACGGTGGGCGAGAACATCCGGCTCGGTCGGCAGGATGCCTCCGACTTGGAAGTAGAGGAGGCCGCGCGGCAGGCTAACGCCGTTGAGTTCATCGAGTCCTTCCCGGACGGTTACGACACCCGTGTCGGAGAGAGGGGAATGCAGCTTTCGGGCGGTCAAAGGCAGCGGATCGCGATCGCTCGCGCCATTCTCAAGAACGCCCCGGTGCTGATCTTGGATGAGGCGACTTCGCATCTGGACGCCATCAGCGAGGCGACGGTCCGGGACGCGCTTGCGCGGCTGATGAAGGGCAGGACAACCGTCGTAATCGCGCACAGGCTGTCGACGATTCGTGAGGCAGACACAATTCTGGTCCTCGACGAGGGCCGGTTGGTCGAGCAGGGGACGCACGAGCAGCTCCTCGACCGCGGCGGGCTGTACGCTCAGCTCGTGTCTGCGCAGATGGTGGGCCCGGCTTCTTCAAGGGGCTGATGTGGTTGGATGGGGCTTCTCAGCCGGGTCGCCGTCGTCAGGACAGTGGACTCCAACCGGACTGAAGCGGGAACGCTGCAGCAGGCTTCGGCGTTCGTCTTCATCGGTTTCTTCGCAGCGCACTCAGCCCAGAAGAGCAGCGTCTGCCGCTGACGCGTTCGGAGTAATGCCAATTCGTTCCGACTACGTCGCAATATGCATGACCAGCGTCCCTATCCGTCATTCCGGCGAAGAGACACAGAGAGGGGGTCTTCGCAATTAAACTCACGAGGACTGAACAGTTACCCGCCCCTTTTTTCCTTTACACCCCTTCGCCGCCGTAGCTATAATCGTATGCCGTGCCTTCCGCGCGGACGTGAAGCCGTCGGATGGCAATGTTCGTACCAAGGAACGCATCTTGGCGGTCGTCCCGATACTGGAATACCCACACAGCATCCTGCGGCAGAGGGCGAAGAGCGTGACGAAGATCGACAAGACCGTCTTTCGCCTCGCCGACGACCTGATGGACACCCTCGTCGAATCCGGAGGCGTCGGACTGGCCGCGAACCAGATCGGCTCGCTGAGGCGCGTCATCGCCCTCAAGATGCCGGAGGACGAGGAGCCGACCGTCTACATCAACCCCAAAATCGTCCACCGGGAGGGCGTGCGCGACGTCTCGGAGGGGTGCCTCAGCTTCCCGAACCACTATGGCATCGTCCGGCGGTCGATGTGGGTCAGGGTTACCGGCCTCGACCGCAAGACGAACGAGTTTCGCATATGCGCCGACGGTCTGCTCGCGCAGGCCTTCGAGCATGAGACCGACCACCTGGACGGCATCCTCTTCATAGACCACCTTCTCAGCCACGAGCACCTGTTCGAGTATTCCGACGAAGAAGAAGCCGAAGCCAGGGCCGAGATTCAGGATGAGTGCTTGGTGGACGAACTCCAATGACTCGGAACACCGTGCCCGACCTGCCGTCGTTCGTGGATGCCTCGCTGCTTCCGTCGATCGTGGCCGACGTGCGCCACTTCTTCGCTGCCCGCGGTCTCCACGCCTTTCTGGTCGGCGGCGTGGTGCGGGACGCTCTTCTTGGCAGGAAGACCGAAGACATAGACCTTGCGGTCGAGACGACCGGTCCCGGCCTTCTCGAAGCCGCTGGCGACCTAGCGGAAGCCTTCGACGGCAGATTCGTTCTCCTCAATCACGAGAGGGGCGCCGCGCGCGTGCTCGTTCCTGATGGACCGACCTTGGACTTCATTGCGGCTCCCGACGGCCTCGCCCGCGACTTGGCGCGCCGTGATTTTACGGTTAACGCGATGGCCGTGGCTTTGAGCGACACATTTTCAGGCAGCGCGGAGGCGGACGTAATCGATCTCCACAATGCTCGCGCCGATCTTGCCGCCGGGGTGCTGCGCACGGTGTCGCGTGGCGCGTTCGACGACGACCCCGTCCGTCTGATTCGCGCGCCGAGATTCGCCGCTCAGCTTAGGCTGACCGTGTCCGAAGAGACTCGGGCTGCCATTCGGCTCAAGGCCAAGATGCTGGACCGCTCATCGCCGGAACGGGTGCGAGACGAACTGCTCAAGATCCTCGCCGCGCCCGATGCGATGTCGTCAATAAAGACGCTGGATGACCTGGGCCTGCTCTCCGTCGTGTTTCCCGAACTCGACGAAGCACGCGAGGTGACGCAGCCCAAGGAGCACTACTGGGACGTCTTCAATCACTGCGTCGAGACGGTCGGCAGGGTGGAGGCCATTCTAGGGCCGCGCCGTGATGATGACGACTGGGCGTTGGACCTCATTCCAACCTTCTCGGACATGGACTCGTACTTTGACGATCCGATAGGCGACGGACATAGCCGTTCGACTCTGGTAAGATTGAGTGGACTGCTTCACGACATCGCGAAGCCGGCAACCAAAACTAGGGAAGAAAACGGGAGGATTCGGTTCTTAGGTCACCACAAGGTGGGCGCGGAGGTCGTGGACGAAATACTCGGCAGGCTGCGCTTTGGGACGCGCGGCAGACAGTTCGTCAGAGGTCTCGTCCGTCACCACCTTCGGCCCAAGCAGATGGCGGAACCCGGGGCGATGCCCTCGCGACGAGCCCTTTTCAGGTACTACAGGGAAGCGGGAGACGCCGCCATCTCGACGCTCTATCTCAACATGGCCGACTACCTCGCCGCGCGTGGCCCTCTCTTGAAGCCTGACGAGTGGCGAGAGCACTGCGACCTGATGGCATACATTTTGAATGCCAATTTCGAGAAACCCCAGCCTCCCAGGCTGATTACCGGCGTCGATGTTATGGACGAGTTCGATGTCGGACCGGGGCCCCTGATCGGCGCCCTCCTGAATGCCGTGAACGAGGCGCAGGCCGCCGGTGAGGTGGAGACCAAGGACGACGCGATGAGGTTCGCGGGGCGAATGTTGGAAACTGAAACGGCAAACACTAACTGTGGATGACGGGAACGTAGAAGAATCTTAGGACGGAGAGAACGGTGCGCAGATACGCCAGGATACTGATCTTCATAGTGGTCCTGGTCGTGTTGTCCGGCCTTGCGGTCGGATTCAAGACGATCACGATCGGGAATTTCGAGCGCGGCGGCGAAGACACGCTGCTGGGACTCACACTCGGCCTCGACCTCCAGGGCGGGAGCCACCTCGTCTTTGAGACGAATCTGGTTGACGACGAAACCGGCGAGTTGATCCCCCCCACTTCGGACCAGATGGAATCCCTCAAGAAGATCATCGAACGTCGGCTAAACTCATCGGGTCTCGGAGAGCCGATCGTTCAAATATTGGGTGAGGACCGGCTGCTCGTTCAAATTCCCGGCGTCAGCGACCTTGACACCAGCATCCTCGATCAGACGGCCCGGCTTGAGTTCTTGCACCGAACACGCAATGTACCTCAGCCCCAGGAATTCGAGGAAGGCGAGATTCTCTCCTATAGCGTTGTTGAGGTAACTGCTGAGTTGTTCGCGCCTCCCGAGGCCGAAGACGAGACCGACGCCGGAGAATCCGACGGCGAAGGCGCCGAAACGGGCGATGAAACCGGCGCCGAAGAGTCGGGTGATGCGGAGACAACCGCCTCCGACAGTTCGGAAGGACAAGAGTCGGACAGCACCGATGAGTCCGGTTCCACTCAGGAAGGCGATAGTGAGGAAGCTCCCGCGATACCCGGCCTCCCGGGGCTGGTGGTGGAATTCAGCGATGCCGGCTTCGCGAAGTTCTCCGATACCGTCGAGGAGATGAGGGACAGCCTGGTACAGGCCGAGGGCGCCCAGAACCTGTTCCCCGACCGGTTGGCCTTCTCGCTGGCCGGCGCCGATGCGCAGGAGGTCGAGGTCCTCTATCAGCAGGCTGTATTTTTGGAAGACGGACAGGTCGTGCCTTTGGGCGGCGATCCGAACATCCGCGAGATAATTGGGACGAATAAGTTCGTCATTAGCCTGGGTGACACAGAGCAGTTCTTCGATAGTGAGGACCCGTTGGGGGACGCGGAGCGGCAATTCGGTGAAGGTGGGGAACTGGTCTTCAAGCTCATCAAGGGAAAGGTGGACCAAGACATCGGCCTCACCGGAGACGACCTTGCGAGGGCGTATGCAGGTCAGCACCAAGGGTCCGGCGCTCCCATCGTAAACATCGAGTTCAACGATGAGGGCAGAAGGAAATTTGCCGAGATTACGACCGAGATTGCGGGAACGTCAGACCAGATCGCAATCTTCCTCGACGAAGAAGAGCTGATAGCTCCGGTGGCTGAACAGGCCATCACCGGCGGAAACGCCTTTATCTCAGGACGAGACTTTACGATTGAACGCGTCAAGAGTATCGCGCTCCTCCTGGAGTCGGGGCGTCTTCCCATCCCCATAGAACTGAGACAGCGCAGGGACGTCGACGCGATTCTCGGCTCCGACTCGCTGGCAAAGAGCGTTCGCGCGGGCGTGGTCGGACTCGTGCTCGTCTTTCTGTTCATGCTCTTGTACTACCGAATGCCGGGGCTGATCGCGGCCCTCGCGCTGCTGATCTACGCGCTGATGCTCATCGCCATATTCAAGATGCTGCCGGTCACGCTCACCCTCTCAGGTGTCGCCGCCGCCATCTTGTCGGTCGGCATGGCCGTGGACGCCAACATCCTGATATTCGAGAGGATGAAGGAAGAAATGCGCGCGGGAAGAACGCTGCTCTCCGCCATCAACATCGGGTTCAATCGCGCGTGGTCTGCCATCAGGGACAGCAACGTCTCGACGCTAATAACATCCGGCATCCTGTACTGGTTCGCCGACACGCTGGGCGCTACCGTGGTGCAGGGCTTCGCCGCCACTCTCGCAATCGGCGTGATGCTCAGCATGTTCTCGGCCATCTTCGTGAGCAGGACTCTCCTCCGCATCGTCGCCCTGACCGGAATCGGTCGGCGGCTGCGGTGGTTCGTCCCGACCGAGGGCAAGAGCCTCCCCCAGCTCCAACTGGAAGCTAGGGGCTAGGTTGTGCGGCATCTTCTCATTCAGAACTATCCGGGAGTAAGTACGTGGACTTCGTAGGTAAGCGCATCTGGTTCTTCTTGGTATCCGCCCTGGTTCTCTTGCCGGGGGTGGTGTTCCTCATCATCGCGCCAGGCCTGAAGCCGGGCATCGACTTCACCGGCGGGTCGACCATCATGTTCGAGGTGACCGACACGGTCTCGCAGGAGAGGCTCCGAGACGTGATGACCGATATCGGCCATTCGGATGCCGTGATCCAGAAGATGGACGATAAGACGTTCTTTATCCGCACCAAGGAACTGAACGACGCAGAGAAGAATAGCGTTATCGAGGAGGTCCAGGGTCGGGCGTCTCCCGGCGGAGTCGAACTCCTGGCCTTCGACCTCGTCTCGCCGGTCGTCGCGGCGGAGACGGTACTCAATGCCTTCTACGCCGTTCTCGCTGCCGCGGTCGGCATCTTCCTGTACCTGTGGTGGGCGTTCCGCAACGTCCCCAGCCCGTTCCGCTACGGTCTCGCGGCCATCGTGGCCCTCGTTCATGACTCGATGATCGTCATCGGCATCTTCGCCATCCTGGGTGTGTTGGCCGACATCGAGGTCAACACGATGTTCCTCGTGGCGATCCTGACGGTCATCGGATACAGCGTGAACGACACCATCGTCGTGTTCGACCGCCTGCGAGAGAACATCATCCTGTATCCCAACCGCACGCTCACACAGAACGCCAACACCAGCATCATGGAGAGCATGGGCAGGTCGCTTAACACGAGCCTGACGCTCCTGTTCACGCTGCTGGCGCTCCTGCTGGTCGGCGGCGAGACCATCCGCCTCTTCCTCTGGGTGCTCATCATCGGCGTGATCGCCGGGACGTACAGCAGCATCGGGATTGCCACGCCGCTGCTGGTGGTGTGGGAGTCCGGCGCGGTCGGGCGCTTCTTCTTGCGGCTTCTGGGGAGGTCCCCGTCAACCGCAACGGCGTCCGAGACGGTTTGAGGCAACACACACCGCCCGGCGACTGTCCGGGCGGTATTACTTTAGAGCGTTACGAATTAACCCGGTTCCGTAGTTCGTTCACCAGCTTCTCGGTGGCCGCCATTCCGTCGGCCATGAACGCGGAGTCGGCCCCAACGGTCGCGATCTTGCCGCCGCGCATGAGCCACTTCTCCGCCCGCTCGTAGGTGGACGTGAACATTCCCCATGGCACGTTGTGCTCGATGCACTTGTCGAGGACCTGCTGGAACATCTTGTCGACCTCTTCCATGCCCTCGTGCGGCATGTAGCCCATCGACCAGCCGAGGTCGGCCGGGCCGATCATGATCCCGTCCACGCCGTCGATGGTGAGGATGTCGTCGAGGTTCTCGACGGCCTCGAGCGTCTCGATCTGCGGCCAGACGATCACCTCGTCGTTGGCGACGGCGGCGTAGTTCTCCGCCCCGCCGTAGTTGACCGCACCCTTCGGGCCCCAGCTGCGCACGCCCCTCGGCGGGAACTTGGCGGCCTGTATAGCCTTTTCAACCGCTTCCGGTGTGTTCGTCAACGGCACGATGACGCCGTCCGCTCCCGCGTCGATGGCCGCGTTGACGAGGTACGTCTCGTTGAAGGGCACGCGCACGATGACCTCTTTCGACCTGCCCAGGTCGGTGAGCATCCTGTACAGCGTGGTGATGCCGATCTGGCTGTGCTGGGTGTCGATGAGGAAGAAATCGAAATCCGACCCCGCCAGCGCCCTGAGCGTCGTGGGATGGTCGATGGTCGGAATCGTCCCGATGATTGCCTTGCCGGCCTGAAGCTTCTTCTTGATGCGGTTCTGCACTCGTCTTCTCCTTGCGGTTCTCCGATTGTCCGCAAGAGGCTAAACCAGCACGCGGGCAAAGTAAAGCGGGCGGGCACCTGAAGGCTCAGATAGGGAGGGTGATTGGCCTGGACATCACTGGAGCAGTTCACTATCACTCAATCGAGGTAGCCACTCCGAAGAGATAGCTACCCAAATAGTGACTCTGGAAATAAACTGCGGTCTTATCCTCCACCATCGGCGGGGGAACAACGCCGGCACAGGGTCGAATCAAGCCTGCACAACCGTCAAGGGGTAGATCGACGTCTCCTTCCTGTCCCGGGAACCAGATCTTGACCAATTCTGGGTCCTGTTCCGAGACATAACGCCAAAGCAGGCTGCCGCTGGAAGCGTCTACTGCATAGAGGGTTTTCCGAAGTGGGTAAGATACGAAGTAAACAATACCTTCTGTGACCACCGGCCTGGAAATTCCTGTGTGACCGGTATCGTACTTCCACAGGAACTCGCCGTTTGACGCTCTCAGCGCGAACATTTCCCCTTTGTTCGAACCAACATAAACCACTCCATCTACAACTGTGGGCTGAGTCAATTCTCCACTCTCCCAATCAATTGCACGATGATCCCAAAGCCGTTCACCACTGGTAGTGTCCAATGCAGACACGTATAGACTTTGGGAGTCAGATTCGATCACATAAGCCGTGTCATCTACAACGGTCGGCAGGGATGGTGGCCAATGTCTCGACCTCGACGAGTAACGCCAGATTGATTCTCCAGTCCAAGCGTCTAGCGCATGAAGTTCATGTTGTAGTTGCTGGTCGTATTTGCTACTTGCTGTGAAATAGACTCTATTGTTGGCCACAACAAACCGGCGATTGCTCCCATACCCCGTCCTGTGATTCCACAGCAAGTCGCCGGTTGAAGCATCCAAAGCGCGGAGTTCGACCCTTATCTCGTCAGTCCCTGTGCCTAACGAAGAGTCACTTGTGGAGATGTAGACAACACCATCTGCCACCACCGGTGAACCCTCGCTTGTCAGTGTTTGGATACTCCCCACTTCGTGCTTCCACATTACTTCCCCAGAGGAAGAGTTCAACGCCCATAAGGTCCAAAGGGAATTTTCTCCAAATGGGCTCCCGCCAACATAGACGATTCCGTCTTCGACCGCCGGTGTCCTTGAGACAATTCCGGTCTCGCTGGTCCAAATGTCCTTGCCGGTGGACGCATTCGCAGCAAATAAGCGATCACGGAGATAGTAGTAGAATACTCCATCGACGGCCACAGGCATGTGAATTGAAAGTCCCTCTATCCTGCGCATCCACAGGAGTTCGCCGGTAGACGCATCCGCTGCTGCCAAGTATTGGCCGGATGCTTTGAAGTAGACCACACCGTCTACTAAGAACGCCCACTCCAGACTTTTGTTCACCCTCCAGACCAAGTCGCCGGGCTTGGTGGGAAGAGGTATGGGTGTTGGCGTCGGTGTATGCGTTGGTGTGGCAGTCGGAGTATTGGTAGGAGTGCGTGTGGGTCTCGGTGTTTTGGTGGGAAGGGGCGTCGGTGTCGGTGTCGGTGTTGGAGTCTTCGTCGGTGTCGAGGTAATAGTAGGTGTGACTGTGGGTAGAGGACTCGGCGTAGGCGTAGACGTGGGAGTGAGCGTTGCCGTCGGAGTGGGAGTCGGAGCAAGCGCCGCCAATCGAGGTAATTCGGTGGGTGTCGGGCTAGGTGTCGGTTCCGGGTCGCCACAGGCTGCCACTATAGCTGCAACCAGCAAGAGTGCTGAGAGGGTCATCCTGTGCATGGGCAAAGCTCCACTTCGCCAGCATGGATTATCGTTCCCCCTCGAATTCACGATGCTTGCTGTCCACTATCCTATCACTTTTCTCGGAAGCCCTGAAAATCGTGTCCGTTATGTGCTCCAAAGTCCTGTCAAGGTCTTGAACCGTTGGCACGATTGTTGTAGATTTAGCGCAAACGTCATACACGCTGTGACGGCGGGCGAAAACGCCTATGCGCCGGAAGGGAGATCTGACATGACAACGGCAACCGATAACAACAAGCTGGTGGTCGTCCAACTGAGCGGCGGGAACGACTATCTCAACACCATCGTGCCCTACGGCAACGGGCTGTATTACGACTTCCGGGGGGCGATCCACATCCGCCCCGAGGACGTCTTGCCAATCGACGACGAGAGTGGCTTCCGTCCGGGGATGGAGGCGATCAAGCGGCTGTGGGACGAAGGCAAGGTGGCCATCATCCACGGCATCGGCTATCCGAACCCCAACCGTTCCCACTTCCGCTCCATGGACATCTGGCACACTGCCCTGCCGGAGGACATCGGCAACGAGGGTTGGCTCGGTCGCGCCACTGAGGAGCTTGACCCGGACGGCGAAAACGTCCTGACCGCGGTCAACTTCGGACGCGGACTTCCGAGGGCGCTCGGCAAGCGCGGTGTCCCCGTGGCCTCGGTTGGCAGCCTCGAGTCCTACGGCCTATTCACCGACGTGGGCGACGACAGCCGCCGCAAGACCGTCCTCGACACCTTCGCCAAGATGTACGGCTCCGCGAACGGCGGCGACGCCGTCATGGAGTTCCTCGGACAGACCGGCACCGATGCGCTCAAGGGCGCGGACATCCTTCGGACGGCCGTGGACAAGTACCAGTCCAACGTCGAGTACGCCGCGTCCTCGATAGGGCAGAACCTTCGCGACGCCGCGCAGGTGATGTTCGCAGACCTCGGCACGCGCATCTACTACACCCAGCAGGGCAGCTACGACACCCATGCAGGCGAGCTTGCCACGCATTACACACTGTGGTCGGAACTCTCGTCTGCCGTCGGCGACTTCATGGACGATATGGACGAGCACAACGCAGGCGACGACACGACGCTCCTCCTCTTCTCGGAGTTCGGCAGGCGCATCAAGGACAACGGCTCCGGGACCGACCACGGCTCCGGCGGCGTGGCCTTCGTGATCGGCAACAACGTCAAGGGTGGCATCTACAGTTCGTACCCGTCCCTGAACGCGCGGGACCATCTCGAAGGCGACCTGCATTTCAACAACGACTTCCGCATCACGTACACGTCCATCCTGGAGGACTGGTTCGGACTCGACGCCGTGCCGATCGTGAACGGCACGTTTGAGAAGTTCGACTTCTTCCGCAACGGCAACGGAACAAACGGAAACGGCGCGCACTAGGTCACGCCGTCCATCAAGGTGATCGGAGGTGCCGGAAAGGCCAAACGCCAGGAAATGGGAATTCGAAGGCCGTCGCAGCGGTGAGCTGTGGAGAACTGACCTGAGGGCCAACTGGGAACTCGTCCTCGACCCCATAAGCGACGACTTCAGCGCGGACACGATGAGCGCGTCTGATCTCATGAAGCTCTGGGTCGGGCGCATTTGTTCAAGGGCGTATCAAGGGGGACTCGTTCCGATCTACTGGTACGTGGAGAGCGAAGATTCGAGAGTGTTCGAGTCGATGCCTTTCCAGTACGAGCACTACACGGGCCACGCACGCGAAGACTTCCTGACATTCTTCACCTGGCCCATCGATACTGAGACGAGAAAAAAACTCAACTGGCTGGAACTGCCGGTCCTGGACAAGGAGTGGAACGCTCGACAAAGTCACAAGGGAGGCTTCATACAGGAGGCCACGGGCTGGAAGCCGGCGATACTCCAGCCGTTCGTCTTTCTCGATTCACTGACCGAGGCAATCGACCAAGAGTAAGCAGCAACACATGGGGACAACGATGACAAACCACGATATCGAACTCATGGCGCATCTCATGCGGCGGGCGGGCTTTGGCGCGACTCGCGACGAGATCGAGCACTACGCGGCCCGGGGCTACGACGCCACCGTCGACATGCTCCTGGACACAAGCCGCTCCGACGGCATCCAGATTGACCTGCTCCGTCGGTACCATCCCGACCACTCCGGCGGTCTCGGCATGTCCGGTTTCGCGGCGTACTGGCTGCACCGGATGATAAACAGCCGGACGCCTCTCGTTGAAAAGGTCGCGCTCTTCTGGCACGGCGTATTCGCCACGGGCTACTCCAAGCTGACGCAGGGCAAGGTCCTCATGGACCAGATCCAGATGTTACGCAATCACGGTTTCGGAGACCTGCGGACCCTGCTAATCGAGTTGTCCAGCGACCCGTCGATGATCATCTGGCTCGACAACAACGACAACCACAACGGAGCGATCAACGAGAACTACGGGCGCGAGCTGCTTGAGCTCTTCTCCATGGGCGTCGGTAACTACACCGAGGACGACGTCAAGGAGGCCTCTCGCGCCTTTACCGGCTGGACGATCGGCAACACCGAGTACATGAAGCTCAAGGCCGACAACGACTCACTCTGGCCGTACGGTCGGCTGAACCTCCACTTCGAGTTCCGCGAATACGACCACGACGAGGGCGAGATCACCTTCCTCGGACACACCGGGAACTTCAACGGCGAGGACATCGTAGACATCATCTGCGACCAGCAGGCCACTGCCCGGTTCCTCGCCCGCCACATGTACAGTTTCTTCGTCGCCGACGAGCCTCCGGTTCCGTCATGGCCCTACACTCCGCCGCGCGACTCCGAGGCCATCGACATCATGTCAGCGGCCTACTTCAACGGCGGATGCACCATCAAGCCCATGCTCGACACCATGTTCCGGTCGGACTTCTTCAAGTCCGAGTCCATCTGGTATGAGAAGGTCAAGAGTCCCGCCGAGCTCGTCGCGGGCGTTCTCCGGCTGACGGGAGAGCACCGCACCTACTCGCCCGCGATCCAGGAAGATGCCAACGCAATGGGCCTCATGGGCCAGACGCTGGTCAATCCCCCCAGCGTCGAGGGCTGGCACTGGGGCGACGAGTGGATCGATACGGGCAACCTCGTGGAACGCATCAACTTCGCCTCCGAACACTTCTCAAAAGACGCCACTACCGGCATCGCCGACACCGTCGACGCCGACATAGCCACCGCCGGCGGAACGGTGCAGCCGCATGAGCTCGTGGACGCCTGCCTCGACCGCATGGGCGCTATCCGCATAACGGAGACCTCGCGCAGGTCCCTCGTCGAGCACGTGGCCCGCGATGGCGACGTCGAAGTCAACGGCGACGGCAGCGGTCGCAGACGCATCGCCGAGATGGTCCAACTCATCGGCGCAACCCCGGAATTCCAGAAAGGCTAAATGCCCCAAGAATCGAACGTAAAGGGTAGATGACAACAGCAACCCAAACCGAATTCCTCACCTACGACCGCACCCTCGGAGTCGCGGCCATGGACGCGCGCGGCTTCTACTACGCCGTTGCCATGGCATTCCGCCCCGACGGTCGCCTGTTCGTGCAGGGACGCTCCCACGACGGCGATACCCGTGGCGCGAGACTCACCGTCATGGACTACGACTCCGGGTACCACGGTGACTTCGGGTCGTACGGCAGCGGTGACGGCCAGTTCACGTGGCCGACCGACATCACCCTCGACTCCGAAGGCAACGTCTACGTAACCGACGAGCATCTGCAGCGTGTCTCCGTCTTCGACAGCGACGTCAAGTTCATCAACAAGTGGGGCACCCACGGCTCCGAGGAAGGGATGATCGACGGCCCCTCGGGCATCGAGTGCGACGCCGACGACAACCTCCTCATAGTCGACCACAACAACAATCGCATCCAGAAGTTCACGAAAGACGGGATCTTCCTCAAGTCCTTCGGGTCCGAAGGCGCCGGCGAAGGACAGCTCAACCTACCCTGGGGACTTCGCGTAGCGCCGGACGGCCACATATACGTCGCCGACTGGCGGAACGACCGCATCCAGCGATTTACCCCCGACGGCGAGTTCGTGGCCTCGTACGGAGAGCCGGGCAACGGTATGGGACAACTTCATCGACCCGCCTCGGTCGAGGTCGACGAAGCCGGGTACATGTACATCGCCGACTGGGGAAACGAGCGAGTCCAGGTATTCGACCCCGACGGCGGCTTTGTTCAGCTCCTTCCGGGCCAGGCAACCACGTCCGTGTGGGCCCAGGAGTTCCTCGACGCGAACCTCGACGAGAATCGGGCGAGATCGGAGTCCGACCTCGAACAGTACCATCTGCTGAGTACCGACGACCCCCACGAGGTCGCATCGCAGATCGAAACGATTTTCTGGAGTCCGATCAGCGTGCGCCTCGACCCGGAGGGACGCCTCTTCGTCTTGGAACGGAACAGACATCGGATTCAGGTGTACGCCAAGTCAATGTGAATAGGGCAGTCGCGTCCCCGCGCTACAGTGAGGGTAGGGGACTATGCCGAATTGGGAGGAACCAATGACCACCACAACTAGACAGGACATCGACCTCATGGCGCACCTGATGCGCCGCGCGGCGTTCGGCGCTCCCCTCGACGAGCTCGAGAGCAGAGCGGCGAAGGGCTACGAGGAGTCCGTCGAGGAGCTGCTGAACCCCGGCGATCCGGAGGACCTCTCGCAGGACGAAATCAGGCGCTACCACGTCGACCACTCCGAGCTTCGCCAGATGAACTCGGCGGCGGGCAACTGGCTCTATCGCATGATTACGTCGAAGAACCCGCTGGAAGAACGCGTCGCCCTCTTCTTCCACAGCCTCTTCGCAACGGGATACACGAAGCTCAATCAGGCACGGTGCCTCCTGAACCAGATCGACATGTTCCGCCAGCGCGGTCTGGGCAGGTTCGACACCATCCTCATAGAGTTGTCCAGGGACCCCGCCATGCTCCTGTGGCTCGACAACAACGAGAACCACAACGGCCACATCAACGAGAACTACGGCCGGGAGCTGCTCGAGCTCTTCTCCATGGGCATCGGCAACTACACCGAAGACGACATCAAGGAGGCCTCCCGCGCCTTCACCGGATGGACCCTCGGCAACGTCGAGTACATGGCCATGCGCGCCATGAAGGACTCCATCTGGCCGTACAGCCGGATCGCGTGGCACTTCCAGTACCGCGCCGACGACCACGACGAGGGCGAAAAGACCTTCCTCGGCGAGACGGGGAACTTCAACGGCGAGGACATCGTTGCCATCATCTGCAGGCAGCGGGCGACGGCCGATTTCATCTGCACTCGTCTCTTCCAGTTCTTCGCCGCCGACCACGTCGATGATGATGGCAAGGCCACTATCGACAAGATGATTTCGACCTACTTCGCATCCGACTACGAGATTGGAGCCGTCCTCCGCACCCTGTTCAACTCCGACTACTTCAAGTCGGACGCCGCCCGGCACGCGAGGGTGAAGGGGCCGGTCGAGTACGTCGTCGGCGCGATCAAGACGGCGGGAAGCTACCGCCGGCCTACCCTCGGCATCGACAAGGTGGCCGAGCAGGCCTTCTTCATGGGACAGGGCCTTCTCAATCCCCCCACGGTCGAGGGGTGGCACGAGGCCGAAGAGTGGATCGACAGCGGAGCGCTCGTCGAGCGCGTCAACTTCGTGGCGAACGAACTGGCCGATACCTCCCAGCCGGGCGTCCGGGCCATCATCGGAAAGCTGGCGGACGCGAACGGCGGAACCCTCACACCGGACGAGGTGGTCGACAACTGCCTCGACCAGATGGGCGCCATTGCCGTGTCCGACAGCACGCGCGCGGCCTTAGTCGACCATGTAGGAGAGCAGGGCGATTTGAGCCTTACTGAAGGCGGCTCGGAGGAGCGAGTGGGCGAACTGCTCGGCCTCATCGCAGCCACTCGCGAATACCAGATGGCGTAGGGAAAAGTACCGACCCTCACTGACAACGGAGTTCATAGACACTGATGACGACCGCAACCGAAACGACCACGCTCGAATACATCAAGACCATCGGCATCACCAACAATGGCGACAATGGTCGCGGTTTTGCCAATCCCTACAGCATCGCCGTCACTAGAGACGGACGCATCTACGTCATCAGCCGGTGCGACCCCGCGAGGGCTACGGCCATAAGAGTCGGCGTCCAGGACATCGACGAAAACTTCCTCTTCGAGTTCAGCGAGGGTCACGGGAGCGGACCGGGCCAGTTTGTCCTGCCGGTCGCTATGGCTTTCGACAGCCGGGAGCGCCTGTACATCACCGACGAGTACAACCATCGCGTCGCCATCTATAGCTCCGAGGGCAAATTCCTCGACCAGTGGGGCGAGCACGGCTCCGAACCGGGTAATCTCAACGGGCCTGCCGGCATCGCCATCGACTCGAACGACAACGTCTACATCGCCGACCAGTACAGTCACTCCATCGGCAAGTTCACCGCCGACGGGAGCTTCATCAGCAGGTTCGGACGCGAGGAGGACGTGACGCCGGAACACAGCCTCTACCAGCCGTGGGGACTCTGCATCGACGCTGACGACAACCTCCTCGTAGCCGACTGGCGTCACAACGCCGTGAAGCGCTTCTCACCGGACGGCAGTCATCTCCAGACCTTCGGCGGACTGCGAGACACGCTGTTCAATCGCCCTTCCGGCGTCGCCGTCGATTCTGAGGGCTACACCTACGTGACCGATTGGGGCAACGAGCGGCTGCAGGTGCTCGCGCCCGACGGAACCCTGTGCGCCACCGAGCGCGGCTGCGCAACCCTGTCCCAGTGGGCCGAGGACTTCTTCAACTCGAACCCCGACGAGGTTGTGGTGCGGGAAATCTCAAACTTGACGCCGGAGCTTCCCCCGCATCTCGCCGACGACCCGTATCAGGTTTCGGCTCAATCCGAGCCCTATTTCTGGGGTCCCGTCGCCGTTACGGTGGACACCGAGGACCGCGTGTACGTCGTGGAGAGCAACCGTCACCGCTTCCAAATCTACAAACGAGCATAGACGCCGAGCAATAACCTGTCCCCCGCCGGGGATACCCCCTAGTCTCTCCCCCACCGGGGAATAACCAACAAATCTCTCCCCCACCGGGGGAGAGATACTAGAGAGGGGAATTCGAAAAATCACAAACACATCACCCTAAGGAGAAACAATGGCCTGGATTGACGCCCACATTCATATCTGGACTTCCGACACGGACAGCTACCCTCTCGCGGGAGAGCAGACCGCCGCAGACCTCGACCCTCCCGACTTCACGCCGGAGATGTACTTGCGGCACGCGCGACCGTCCGGGATCGAGAAGGTCGTCATCGTTCAGACGGGCTACCACCAGTTCGATAACAGCTACGCTACCGACGCCATCAAACGCTTCCCCGGCGTGTTCAGCGTGATAGGAATCGTCGATGAGATGAAAGAAAATGTCCAGGAGGACATGGAAGCCCTCAAGGCGCAGGGAGTTCGCGGGTTCCGCATAGGGGTCGACTACGACGGGCCCCAATGGGACAGGCTATTCGAGGCTGCCGCGAGGACCGGTCAGGCCATGTGCCCCATAACCCATCCCGTCGGTGCGCCCGCCATCAAGGAAATGGCGGCCAAGCACCCCGACACGACCGTAGTCGTCGACCACATGACTCGCGTTGGAGAGATGGAACCCATCAACGACGAGCACATCGCGCAGCTCACCGACATAGCGACCCTGCCAAACACCAACGTCAAGATATCCCGCCTTCACGCTTTGGGTGATGGGCCGCCGCACGACGACCTCATTCCCATGATTGGGTGCATCATCGACGCCTTCGGACCGGAGCGGTGCATGTGGGGGAGCGACTCTCCCTACCAGGTCGTCAAGGAAACGATGGAAGACTCGATCTCCGTCGTCCGCGACAAGCTCGGCCTCTCCGAGACCGACCGCGACCAGATCCTGCGCGGCACCGCAGAGCGCCTGTTCTTCAGCTAACGGTCCGCACGAATCCGCAGGCTAACGCATCCAGTCGCGGGCGAGAGCAGGGTAGTCGGACGTCATCTCCGCGAGTCTCTCCTCTGGCACGTGGAAGAACCTGCCCGTAGCCTTGGCGGCTACCGTCCCGTCCGGCAGAATCAGCTCCGCCTTAGCCGTGACCATGCGCCGGTTCGTTTCGAGATGTTTGGCAACGGCCGTCACCTCCTGTCCGATGAACACCGGCTTGCGGAAATGCACGTCGATCCCGGCAGTCATGGACCAGCGGTTGTGGGTAATCATCGATACCCGGCTCATGACCTCGTCCAGCAGGGCCGTGATAATGCCGCCGTGCAGGTAGCCTGGAAACCCTTGATACTCTTCCAGGGCGGTAAACTTCGTTGCGACCCGGTCTCCGTCGCGTTCCATGTGAAGCTTCAGGCCATAGGGGTTGCGCGGCCCGCAGGCAAAACAAAGGCCGTAGTCCGTTACGTCGTTGAGAGATAGTTGCTCAGTGGAGTCGGTCATTAGCGTTTGGGAGTCATCCCTTTCCTTCGAGAATCTTCTTGAGACGAGCGGCGTTTTCCACCGTTTCACTGCGAACGATCTGTTCGATGAAAGGGCCCGCCAGAGATAACAGGCCTTCCGCCTCTCCCGATACAGTGAATACCACGGAAGTTCCCCGATTGTGTGGTTCTACCTCGACCAGACCTCTCAGGGCTATGGGGCCCGATTCTGACGCGAAGGCAAACCGCTCGTTCGGCTGGAACTCCGTTGTGTCCAACACGAGAGTTACTGTCTGCCCCATGAACTGCCGTCGAACACGGACCCTCGTATCCGGTCCGATGGGCTGGTCACCGATCGGCTCCGCTTCAAGGACGGCCTCCTGCCATTCGGGCATGTTCCAAGGAGCTGCGAGATAGTCAAACACGTCGTCAAGAGGGCGGTCGATGAAGACGGAGTGCTCTATGCGAATCAATGCGGATTTATCTCCGTGTTGTAGGATGAGTGCCGCTCTACCGTACCAGAAGAGGGATAGTCGGACAATTGAGGCGGGATTGCCAAATCCCCCACCTCCGTCATACCGGCGAAGGCCGGTATCCAGCCTCCCAAGCCGCCAAGCCGAGTTGCGAGATGACGACCTTGTCTTGCCATTCAGGTGCAGCGCCATGACGTGGGAAGCAGCCCAACACTCCGCTCGTCCGAATTTGGTGGGGAATCTGGGGATTGTCAGGGCAAATAGCCAAAGAGCCTCCGGATGGTGTGCGGTCATTTGGGGACGATTCCCGTTTTACTGATTGAACGGGGGGCCACTGAAAACGTGGGCTACGAACCTTTTCGTACCTTGACGGCTCGCGAAAGAGCTTTTGATAATGGGGAATGGGCACATCGGGAGAGGGGTGAGGTGCGATGTCGATCGAAGACGGCAGAGGCAAGATGCCGGGTAAGCTCATTACGGTAGAGGGCTTGGACGGTTCCGGAAAGTCCACGCAGATTGGCCTCGTAAAGCGGTGGCTTGAGCTCGAGGGTTACAAGGTCTTCTTCACAGAGTGGAACTCGTCGCCTCTTGTTGAGAGCGCCACGAAGGCCGCGAAGAAGCGGCAGTTGCTCAGTCCGACCACCTTCGCCTTGATTCACGGGACCGATTTTGCCGACCGGTATGAGCGTCAGATAGTTCCCCTTCTTCACGCCGGCTACCTCGTCCTCTCCGACCGGTATGTCTACACGGCGTATGCGAGGGACACGGTGCGCGGATGCGACCCGGTCTGGATCCGGCACATGTACCAATTCGCGCGTCAGCCGGACATGACGCTGTGGTTCAAGGTGCCGGTGGACGTTTCACTATCGAGAGCCGTTGGCCGAAGCCGTAACTTGAGCTATTACGAGGCGGGCATGGATATCGGGTTCTCACCGGACCTCGTGGAGAGCTATCGCATCTTTCAGACGAAGATACATGAGGCCTACGAGCGCATGTCGCACGAATTTCCCTTCCACGTCGTAGACGCGACCAAGCCTGCGGGCGAACAGCAGCGAGAGTTTCGGGACCTCATCCGCGATCAGCTTGACCTGTCTCAGTACGTCCGTCCTAAAGCGCCAATGGAGGCGTCGCAGTGACGGCCACCGCGGGCATTACACAGCGAGCGTACTTCGGGGCAGGCATCCCTGATATCAACCTCTCGACATTGAGGGGAAGGCTGATCGTCATCGAAGGCCCAGACAGCGCCGGGCGCTCAACTCAGATCCGGCTCCTGCGCGACTGGCTGGAGCGTAAGGGGTACGCCTCCGCACAAACCGGCCTCAAACGGTCGAGGCTCGTGGGGAAGAAGCTTCAGGATGTGATGCAAGGCTACTCGCTGGGGCCGCTTACGTTCTCGCTCTACTATGCTACCGACCTCGCCGACCAGATCGAGAACGTGATCGTTCCGGCGCTTGCTGCCGACTTTATCGTCTTGGCCGACCGGTATGTCTACACTCCCATTGCGCGGGATGCTGTGCGTGGGGTGGATGTGAAGTGGATAGAGGGTGTCTTCGGCTTCGCCATCGTGCCGGACGTCGTTCTTTACTTGGATGTCAAGCCGGAAGTGTTAGCGGAGCGAGTGCTCGGCAACCTTCATTACCTCGACTACTGGGAGTCGGGAATGGACATTCACCGCGATGGTGACATGTACGCCAGCTTTATCAGCTATCAGAACCAGATCCGGGAGCGGTTCCTTGCAATGGCCCCCACCAAGGGGTTCCACATCATCGACGGCGACCGTGACGCCGAAGAGGTAGCCCAGGAACTGAAGGATACGGTTGAGTCCATTATCGACCTGCCGTAGCTGGGGCTAACAGGCGCTCTGCCGGAAGCGGACCGAATAGAAATCGGCGTAGTTGGCGCTTGTTACTCTCAGACGAACCGGACGCCCCGCCAAATCGCCCACGTTCGTGTTGCCGCGCCATTGGACCACGCGCTCGATATTGTCGCCGAAAATCTCGTCGCAGTCGGCGAGCAAGCGTCCAGGAATCGGGGCGCCGTATGTGTCCTGCATCTCGACTCGAACGCTTCCGGCGGCCGACGTGGCGTAGTTGAGCACAAGTTCGTCGCCCGCGAAGATCAACGGGTGAGTTACAAACTCGCCGCCGCTATACGAGGCATAGAGTGAGACGATCCCATCCGTTCGGAAGACGCCCCGGCGCATCCGCACGGTCGGAAGGCGATTGTGCTCCTTGTAGTAGATCGACATCTCATCGGGGCCTGTTGGCACGAGGCCGACTCCAGGTGTCGTGCTCCGATCGGTCCAATCGTCGATATCCCTGCCGGTCGGGATCAGCGGTTCCATGAATTTGCGGTCCCAGTGTATTCCGTCCCTGCTACTCATAAAGACGGCGTCGGATAGGCCGTCTTCGGCCCAGTCGTCTCGGAGCTTGCGCCCGACGACGAACCGGCGTGGGAACATCAGATAGATGTGGGGAGCGCGAAAATAGGGCGTAGCGGCGTTGGTGTAGAGGTGTTCTGGTTCGGAGTCTCCCATGTCGATGAATTCCGGTGTGCTCCACGTGCGAAAATCGGGAGAAACGCTCCGGCGTATTGACCGAACTCCGCCGGTGTGGCTGGAAGACACGTGGCCCTTGCCATCGAACCAGCCGCGCATGTAGGCGACGTACTGACCCTGCACGTCATCCCAGAAGGCCACGTTCGTCGAGTCGAACATCGGCCAGCCGTCGTTGGGCGCGATGAGAATGGGGTCGACATCGATAACCTTCCACTGGAAGCCATCCGGCGACGTCAGACCGCGTATCGTCGCTCGACCGTCTATCTTCGGCCCTTTGGCGATGGCCTTGTATCGCTCGTCGTTCGATGCCGAGGGGTTGCCGTCGCGAAAGACGGCGAGGTTCGTTATGCCGTCGTCCCGAAGAATGATGTTGTTGTCGGTCGAACCGTCGTACTCGACCATGCCGAGGTTCTTTCGTTCCCAGTGGATGCCGTCGGCGCTCTCGGCGTAGGCGGCGGCCTGGTTGCGGTCGGCCCCGGCACGGTACCAATTCCGGTAGGTCTCCCCGTCCTTCATGACCCTGATGAAGATGCTGGACGTACCCTCCCATGGCCGATCGAACCGGAAGGCAATCTCCTTGGGGACGGGTTGGTGCAGGCGGAGACTCATGCCGTCCATGTTATCGATCAGCCAATCGTCGATGAACGGCTCGAGCCTCGTTCCGATTTCGCGGACTGCCGTCATAGCGCTATGATGCGGTACCTGCCGTGACGCCGTTTTCACTGCCCGGCGCGGCTTCCGGCGTGTGTTCTACATCGGTCTTGCCGCGTATCAGGCCCTCGATCTTGGCCGCGATACCGTCGTTTTCCTTCAGGAACTGCTTGGCGTTCTCACGGCCCTGTCCGAGACGGGTGTCCTCGAAGAAGTAGTACGAGCCGCTCTTCTGGACATGCCCCATGTCGACGCCTAACGCCAGCAGGTCGGCCTCTTGGCTGATACCTTCGCCGAACATGATGTCATACTCGGCGGTCCGGAAGGGCGGTGCGACCTTGTTCTTCACGACTCGCGCCTTCACGTGCGCGCCGATGATCTCGGTCCCGTTCTTGACCGACTCGCCCCTGCGGAGATCGATGCGGACGGAGCTGTAGAACTTGAGCGCCCGTCCACCCGGCGTGGTCTCAGGGTTGCCCCAAAGAACACCAATTTTCTCTCGGAGCTGGTTGATGAAGATGACCGCGGTGTCGTGGCGGCTGATCGCAGCCGTGAGCTTTCGGAGGCCCTGTGACATGATGCGGGCCTGCAGGCCGACGTGCTGATCGCCCATCTCGCCGTCGAGCTCGGCTTTGGGGACGAGGGCCGCGACGCTGTCGACGACGACCACCGCCACCGCGCCGCTGCGGACGAGATACTCACAGACCTCCAGGGCCTGTTCGGCGTAGTCCGGCTGGGAAACGAGCAGGTTATCGGTGTCTACTCCGCACATCCCCGCAAACTCAGGGTCCAGGGCGTGTTCGGCGTCGATGTAGGCTGCGGTACCGCCACTCTTTTGGGCCTCGGCCATGATGTGGTAGGCGATCGTCGTCTTTCCGGTCGACTCCGCACCAAAGATCTCCGTCACCCGGCCTCTCGGCACGCCGCCTATTCCCAGTGCTAGGTCGAGGGCCAGCGATCCTGTTGAAATCGGCCTCGCCGGTGAATAGGTTTCGCTGTCGCCGAGACGCATTATCGTCCCGCGCCCAAATCGCTTGTCGATATCGTTCATCGCAGACTCGATTAAGGTGTCCTGCCCGGTTGTCATTGAAAACCCTCCTGTTTTGGTGTCTGATCTATGGGGTGTTGAGATGCCTCGTTGAGGCTCGACGCGAGGATGATAGCATAAACGTTCTATTCATGCAACTGGTAATTTCATTGGTAATTGTTCAGTCTTCATGAGTTGAATTGCGAAGACCCCCCTCTCTGTGTCTCTCCCCCGGCGGGCTGACAGGGGTAGGCAAAACGGAATTGCAGCTATGATCCGGCCCCGCCTTCCTGTCATTCCGAGCGCAGGGAGGAATCTAAAGTCCGTATCTGCAAGACCCGGCAGCCAGTGCCGCGCCTATATCGTGACCAAGAGTGAAAACAACGTAGGGACGCTCTATGTTGGCTTAACGTTGTGACAGACGCTTTAGATTCTTCGACTCCGCTACGCTCCGCTCAGAATACTTCATGAGGGTTGTCACCCTCACCACCTGGAATGAAAATGGTGGGTCCCAAGGGCGGGTTCCAAACCCGCCTCTACGGGAATGGCAATGGTCTATTTTCGTAGCAATCGCTCATGTCGGTTGTCACCGACACCACCAATCATGAAAATGGGTTTGGCCTCGTCGTCCTCGCGTGGCAGAAGCCGGAGGATGGATTCCTGCCTTCGCAGGAATGACGGTGTGGCGGTGGCGTTGGTGCTCTGAAGGGCGGGTTCCAAACCCGCCCCTACGGGAATGGCAATGGTCTATTTTCGTAGCAATCGCTCATGTCGGTTGTCACCGACACCACCAATCATGAAAATGGCAGTAAGGGCGATTCGCGAATCGCCCCTACGGGAGGTTGGCCGGGGGTTATTTTCAGGGTAATGACAGTGACGGCGTTGTTTTCTCATCAATGGAGAATGGGTCGATAGCGGTTGCGGTGTTCGCGAAAGTCTTAACCTGACACGAGATGGGTAGGGTCTGAAGCTGTTTGGGCGACAGGGGGTCTCTTTTTCCCTGACATTTCCTGACATATTCTGACATTCCTCTGTTGCGGACGGGAGACCAGGGGCGTCCGCCGTGTGTTGTTGAATATGATAGTACACGTGTTCTCATCAGTCAAATTCGGAGGCGCCCCTTCTTAGATTATTCGACTCCGCAACGCTCCGCCCAGAATGACAGTGACGGAGTTTTTTTCTCGTCAATGGGGAATGGGGCGGTAGTCAAATGCCTACCCCTGTCAGCCCGGCGGGGGTGAGATTGTAGATTCTTCGTCGCTGCGCTCCTCAGAATGACAGCAGGAGGACAACTCCTGCATATCTCACCGACTCTGAACAGTTACTTTCATTGGGTCGGGATGAGCGCATCCTTGCGTGGATTCACAGTCGGGGAGGGAATTGACGCTGGCGTTTCAGAGCATTCACACTGTAAATACCCAACGGAAACTAGACTGACTGCTTCGGAACTGTTGTGAACATATCACTTACCGGAAAAGAAGCGCGACGCCTACGCCTACGCTCGCAGCACTTGGACGCACAGGCCCCAATTGGCGTGGCCGATGTCGTACAAGACATAGCGGCGGTTCAGGCGCAGGACGCGGTTGCCGAGGTCCTGGCCGTGCGAATTCGGACTGAGGGTTTAACCGATAGTGATGTCGAACACGCGAGAGTGGAGGACCGCTCCGTGGTGCGAACGTGGGCGATGCGCGGCACGATGCACCTGCTGCCCGCTGAGGATGTGTGTTGGATTCTTCGGCTCGTCGGGCCGACGATGGTTCGCAAGTTCCAACGGCGACATCGAGAACTCGGACTCTCTCCTGAGGTGTACGCTCAGGCCCTGGAAGTAATGAGTCAGTCGCTTGGTGAACACGGGGCGCTCACGCGAGCGCAGATCGCGAAGCGGTGGGCGGAACACGGCCTGCCCGCGGAAGGCCAAGCGGTACCCCATCTGCTAAGCCGAGCCTCATTGGAGAGCATCATCTGCTTCGGGCCAGCAATTGGGGGCAAGGCGACCCACGTCCTGCTAGACTCGTGGCTGGACGGTGATTGCTCCGAGGTGGCCGATCCGGGAGCGGAGCTTGTTCGCCGGTACGTTTCGGCCTACGGTCCAGCCACGCAGGAAGACTACGGGACGTGGTCAGGTCTGCCGACAGCGGAGGTCCGTAGGGCCTACGAGTCGATTGAGGACGAGTTGCTGAAAGTTGATGTGGACGGCACTCCGATGTGGATGCCGCAGTCGCATACAGAATTGCTCGACGTGAGGTGGGCGGACGAGCGGCCGACGATCAAGATGCTGGGGGCTTTCGATCCCTACCTGCTGGGTTATCGGACTCGTGACTTGGGCGTGGGGCCCGAACTGCTCAGGCGGGTGCATCCCGGAGGAGGCATCATCCGTCCGACCATCCTGGTCGATGGACAGGCAATTGCCACGTGGACGCGCAAGCGCATGGGACGCAGGCTGTCGATTACCGTGAATCCGTTCGAGGTGCTACCGGGCGAAGTGCGAGCTGGCATCGACGAGGAAGTGGAGGATATTGGGCGGTTTCTGGAGCTGGAGGCGGTGTGGGATGTAGAGTGAGGGTAGTCCGTTTACTGGTTCAATCTCTTGATGAGACGTGAAGAAGTATTGGACACGGACCGTGTGAATAGCGATTGAGGAGTCGATGCGATGAAGGACAGCGCAAGGTATGTCAAGGTGGTCGAGTGGTCTGATGAGGACCAGTGCTACGTGGGGAGCACCCCAGGACTGATTTACGGCGGATGCCACGGCCCTGATGAGAAAGAGGTTTTCGATGAGCTGTGCGTGATCGTCGATGAGGCGATCGCGTTGTATCGGCGGGACGGTAAGCCTTTGCCCGTTGCTACCGCAGGCCGCGACTACGCGAACATGCTGCAGAGCGTAGGATAACCGCGCGGAGTGAACCGGTGTTCGGCAGTCTGACATGAGTGGCATTGAGGCGGAAGGGCAGATCCCATGGATGTCCTATGTGAACCGTGTGATCGAAATTGTTGACCTTCACTTGCCGGCGTCGTAGTCTGGAAAGGCAGTACCAGAGACCGAGCCGGATGATGGCTAGGGCTTCCTAAGCTCAAGACGAAAGATCATGCTACCTCTACACAGCCAACTAGATTTTCAAACAAGGCCCGTGGCTGCGCGTGCCTTTGGAGGACGTATAGGCCCCGCCAGGGACTGATTGCTCAGTCATATTGTCTTTGAAGAGAGACCCTGGCGAAAGTCAGGGTCTCTTCGTTTGTCGGCCAATTCGATTCAGAAAAGTTTACATTAGGAGGAGAAGATGTACCAGATCAGCGAGACCGCCATATCATGGCTGCCGCCGGAGCAGATCGAGCCGGCTGCTATGCAGCAGATCGTGCAAATCGCGTCAATGCCGTTCATCTACAAGCACGTGGCTATCATGCCCGACTGCCACGTTGGGATGGGGGCCACGGTAGGGTCGTGCATTCCGACCGACGGGGCGATAATCCCCGCGGCGGTGGGCGTGGACATCGGGTGCGGCATGGTGGCCGTGCGAACGCCACTGTCACGCGACGACCTTCCTGAGGATCTCAGCGGTGTCCGAGAGGGTATCGAGCGGCGCATTCCGCTCAGCGCGGGCAAGTACAACCGTAGCGTGTCCTCTACGGCGAAGGCACGAGTCGCCGTGCTGGAGAAGAAGGCCGGGGAGGGACTGGGTCTTTACAAAAAACTCTCCGGCAGGGCGGATTGGAGGCTGCAGCTAGGTTCGCTCGGCTCGGGCAACCACTTCATCGAGATCACGTTGGACGAGTCGGGGATTGTGTGGGCGTTCCTGCACTCCGGTTCGCGCGGCATCGGCAACAAGATCGCCATGCAGCACATCAGGACTGCCCAGAGGATCATGAAGCGGGAGTCGGTCCGTCTGCCTGACCGCGACCTGGCCTACCTGAGTGAGGGCACCGAGGAGTTCGACGAATACATCCGCGACCTCCGCTGGGCACAGGACTTCGCGCTCTTGAACCGGGAGGAGATGATGGACCGGGTGATGACCGAGCTCAGCTACACGGTGTATAGCGAGGGCGGTCACGAAGGCGAGCTTGAGTTGGAGCGCATCCAGTGCCATCACAACTTCACGCAGAAGGAGTGCCACTACGGCAAGGACGTGTGGGTATCGAGGAAGGGCGCGATCCAGGCCAGGGAAGGCCAGATGGGCCTCATCCCCGGCTCAATGGGCACGGCAAGCTACGTCGTTCGGGGTCTGGGCAGCGAGTCCGCGTTCGAGACCGCTCCGCACGGGGCGGGGCGGCGATTCTCGCGTACCCAGGCGAGGAAGCGCTTCTCGATGGAGGACTTCGACCGAGACATGCAGGGCATCGAGGTGCGGCGATCCAAGGAGTTCATCGACGAACTGCCGGGCGCCTACAAGGACATCGACACCGTCATGGAGCAGTCGAGGGACCTTGTCGAGATCGTGCACACCTTCAGCCAGATCGTCAACGTCAAGGGTGACTGATGCCGACGAAGGTGTTCCGTCCTTCTCAGTCAATAGATGGTCGAACAGGGGTATTGGTGGCGATAGATTTCAGGACGGCGAGAGCGGCGGCGAGGGAGCGCGCGCCGTCGCGAGCATCGACGAGCGGCGGCCGCGTTCCACGAACCACGTCGCAAAAGTGCGCCAGTTGGACCGTAAGGGAGTCGGCGCGCCTGACGGCCACGACGGTCTTCTCTATCGGGTGCTGCCAGCCTCGACATTCTCGGTCAGGGTATTTCCACAGTTCCATTTGTGGGAAGGCGAGCGCGCCGTCAGTCCCCATGAAGTAATAGCAGTTTTCAGGTACGTTGAAATACAGCGGGTTTTCTCCGGTCGTCGCCTCGTACGACCACGGAGCCGTCGTCGCATCGCTGCCGAGGATCGTGGCGACGGCCCCGCTGCGAAACGTGATCGAGATGCTCACGGAGTCCTCGACCTCGAACCCGCGCGCTTTCGAGCGACCCTGCGCGAAGACCTGGTCGATCTCTCCGCAGATGTACCGGAGGATGTCGAGCTCGTGAACGAGGTTGATGAGGACCGGGCCGCCGTCCGGTCTCACGCTCCTCCACTCTATGTCGAAGTAGCCCTCAGGTTTCATGAGAGTCCACATCATGGAGACGGCCAAGAGGTCACCAATTTCTCCGCCCGTGACGATGCCATGCGCCGCCTTAACCAGGGGATTGTGTCGACGGTGGTGTCCGACGAGCACCTGTGTGTTCGTAGCGTCGGCGAGCTCTGCAATTCGAAGGGCTGCATCCGTCGTGTCGGCGACGGGCTTTTCGATCAGCGCGTGGACTCGACGACGAGCGCAGGCCTCGAATGTCTCGACGTGCGCGGCGCTCTCGGTGGCAAGGATGGCCCCGTCCGGTTTCGTATGGTCGAACATCTCGCCGATGTCTTGGAAGAACGGGATTTCATGACGGTCGGCAATGGCCCGAAGGTCTGGATTGAGGTCGCAGACGCCAACGAGATTGCAGCCGCCAAACGACTGAACGATCTCAACATGGCGGCTGCCCATAAGTCCAAGCCCGATGACTGCCAACTTCACTGGGGGCATACGTCTTTGTCACTCCCACGATTCGGGTAGGCAATAATGATACGTTCGTCTTGTCGGGCAGTCGATAGGTGCCATATAATCCGGGCCGCCGCCGCGTTTATGTTTAGCGCGAGTATGGCAACCCATGACAGGAGAGCAGTGCAGTGAATGTCCCCTACGAAGGATCGCCGATTGCCTATGACGTGACGTGCCGGAAGAACGTCATGACACCGATGCGGGACGGAGTGCGGCTTGCGTCGGACATCTATTTGCCGTCTTTGAACGGGAGTCCGGCAGAGGGGCGATTTCCGGTGATCGTTGAGCGGACACCGTATGACAAGACGGCGCCCCGGCAGGTCACCAACGCCCAGTATTTCGCGCGGCGAGGCTATGTGACGGTCATCCAGGACGTTCGCGGCCGGTTCGAGTCTGAGGGCGAGTGGTATGCCTTTGCTAAGGAAGCGCCGGATGGGTACGACACGGTGCAGTGGCTTGGTGTGCAGGATTGGAGCAACGGCAAGGTCGGGACCATGGGCGGCTCGTACTCGGGCAGCGATCAGAGCGCGCTGGCGACCATGGCGCCGTCGCACCTTGCGACCATGACGGTAGCGGTCGGCGCGGCGAACTACTACCACGGCTCGATGCGTCAGAACGGCGCTCTGGAGCAGCGCTTCCACGTCTACGTCTTCCGGATGGCGATGACCAGCAAGGAGGCGATGGCCGATCCCGGGCTTCAGGCGGAGATCATGAAGGCGTTCCTCGAAGACATGCCCGACATCGTTCGGCAGTTTCCGCTGAAGAAGGGCGCGACGGTGCTCCGCAGGCTGCCGTCCTATGAACAGTGGGCACTAGACATCCTGACACACGGGGAGTTCGACGACTACTGGAAGCAGCGCGGCTACGCCATGGACGAGTATTTCGACGAGCACTCGGATGTGCCGACTCTGTACCTCGGTGGCTGGTATGACTCGTATGCGCGGAACACGCCGATGAGCTACATGAAGCTGTCAGCGATCAAGAAATCGCAGCAGGTCCTCCTGATGGGACCGTGGACGCACGGGATGTATGAGCTGACCTACTCGGGCGATGTTGACTTCGGTCTCGACTCGCATATCAACACGAACGACCTGAGACTGGCGTGGTTCGACCACTATATGAAGGGCATGGATACCGAGTTCGCGGAGTGGTCTCCGGTCCGCATCTTCACGATGGGGACGGGCAGCCAGCGGATGAACAAGCACGACTACGACCGCCGGCTCGACCACGGCGGGTATTGGCGCAGCGAACCGGACTGGCCTCTGCCGGGCACGAAGGAAACGCCGTTCTACCTCCACGCGGACGGTTCACTGTCACCGGAAGGGCCGGGCGTAGATGAGACGGAATCGACCGGCTACACATTCGATCCCATGGACCCCGTGCCGACGATGGGCGGCGGCATCTCGGCGGCGGACTCGATCATCCGGGCCGGAGCATTTGACCAGCGGGGTAGGGCAGACTTCATCGGCTGCGTGAACGAGCTGCCGCTCAACACGCGCCACGACATTCTCACGTTCCAGACACCTGAACTCGAAGAGGATACCGAGGTCACGGGACACATCGTCATGCACCTCTGGGCGTCCTCTTCGGCGCTTGACACCGACTTCACGGCCAAGCTCATCGACGTTCACCCGCCTTCGGACGACTACCCCGACGGCTTCGCGATGAACATCACGGACTCGATCATTCGCGCCCGTTATCGAAACAGTTGGACGAAGCCGGAGTTGATGGAGGCCGACACGCCCTGCGAGATCGTCTTCCACCTCTATCCGACGTCGAACGTGTTCCGCAAGGGACACCGCATTCGGCTGGACATCAGCAGCAGCAACTGGCCGCGCTTCGACGTGAATCCCAACACGGGAGGGCCGTTAGGCCTGGAGCGACGTTACGAAATCGCGCATCAGACGATATTCCACAGCGCGGAGCACCCGTCACATATCGTCCTGCCGATGCAAGAGGCGTGACGCCGTTAGCCCCTGTCGGGGGAAGGGTTATCCGTTCACGGAGCGATGGAAGAGGCTTCAGTCCCCACGTATTGACGGATCTCCACCTGAACACCGGAGGCCGACGCTTTTTCGGCGGTCTTGAGAAGGGCTTCCGTCACGTCTTCGTCGTAGTACCTCTCACCACAGTTGTCACAAACTTCGGCGGGTACCCTCTTGAAGACGATGGTGGTCTCGTTGCGTTCTAGAGTTACCGTACCAACGCCGGGATATGTTCCACCGGACTTACAGATTACGCATGTCATTGGAGAGTCCTTCGGTTTCGAAAGTCCGGCGGGAGCCATTTGAGAGAATCAGGCTCGTACGCCGTAATGATTACCGTGACGCTACGTTCGGGATTCTCGGATGCCACTACGTGAATGCATCGGGATCCACTCCAACCTACAATCAGCCTACTAGGAAATGGGTAGTCTTCCGCATACTGCTCGACCGAAGAACCTGATTCTAAGGCGGAACGGATTTCGCCGATAGTGATCGATCGTTCATACATCCGCTTGATGGCGTGGTCGGTAAACGAAAGCCGCACCGGATGCTAGAGGTATTGAGTTGCGCTACCAGCTTGCCTTGCGGACGCCGGGTAGCATGCCCTTGAGGGCCATTTCCCGGAAGGTGATGCGGGACAGGCCGAAGTGCCTCAGATACGCACGGGGACGGCCAGTGACCTCGCAGCGGTTGCGGACGCGATTAGGATTCGCGTTAAGGGGCAACTTGGCCAACTCTTGACGCGCCTCCAACTGGTCCTCATATGAGGCCTTGGGATCTTTGGCGATCTCCAAGAGCCGATTGCGTTTCTCAGCGTACTTCGCGACGGTCTTCTTACGCTTTTCGTTCTTCGCGAATACCGATTGCTTGGCCAAAGATGCTTCTCCGGATCATGTGATTTCGTATTCAGCGTTCAAGTATACCAGATAGAAAGCTGCATCGGGTATAAGAACGATGGTGCAGGAGTTGTCAGCGTAATTGATTAGCGGATGGCGGGGGAGGTTCGGCGTGATGGGGAGTGAGGCGGAGCGCCGCTGAAGAGAGCGCAGAGCCGATCCACCACAGATTGGTCGTCGCCATTGCGCTCCAACGTCCTGATTATGCTGGTGAACGCCGAGAACGCATCGGCCCCCTCCTCGTTCTTCGAGCAGTGTGACACCTTCCGCGCGATCACCGCCCCACGAAGCGCTCGCTCAGCCCGGTTGTTGGTCGGCTCAATGCTCGGATCGTCCAGAAAGCGCAGCAAGCTGCCCCGGTCGTCGTGCCAACCCAGTTCGTTCTGCAGCCTCCAGTTGTCCGCATCCGCCATCGGACGGTCGCGGAGATGATAGCTCACCTGGCGCTTCAACCGCTCGGCCTGCACACCAAAGGCGACAGCCTCACCTCGGTGATATGTCTCCCGCAACTCCATCGCCTCTCGCAGAAGGCCGCTCAGACGCTTGCCGAAGCTGCGGCCTCTCCCCGTCTTGGTCTTGACCACCTCGCTGATCGAGCGCAGCACGTGCGCCAAGCACTTCTGCTGTCTCACCTCGGACAGCGCCTGAGCATCGTAGCTGCGAGCGCGGTCGGTCACCATCACCCCTGCGTAGTCCGCAGGAACCACCTCGCGCACCTCTTCGTTCCGGTGACGAGCGCGAACCTGATACACCGTCGCCTCTTCCGTCTCGAACGCCATCAGAAACGCCGGCTCGCCTCCAACTCGCCAGCCCGTGTCGTCGGTGTGGACAACCGGACTCGCTCGCACCGATGTCCGCAGCGTCCGGTAGGCGTCACCCACCGCATCAGCACTACGGCGCAGCGCGTCCTGGCTGATCGCCCCCTGGCTCACTTCAACCCCGGTCAGCGCTCTGAGAACAGCGGGAATCCTCCGTACCGGAACACCCACCCCATAGTGGAGTACGTGGGCCGCAGCCTTCACTCGGTCACCCAAGCGGTGCGCGCTCGCACCATGCTGGGCGGACCCTATATCGGGATGCTGGCCTCGCACAGCCTTGCCGCACGACCGGCACCGGCATACCTGCACTCGGTACGCTCTCACCTGCGGACGCCGAACAGGGGGTATGTCGGTTACATAGGCAATACTCTCTCCCTCATCCACAAGGCTGCCTCCACATCCGGGGCATGTGGCCTCCGACACCGACACCTCTACAACCGGCCCGGTGATCTCTTCGTCCGATGGTGGCTTGCGGTAGCTGAACAGGCCCATACCAGGCTTGCGGCCAGGACGCTTGGGCTTGCTGCTGCGCTTGCCCTTCGAGAACGGTGCCGCCTGCCGTCTGCCGCTCCGGTGGGACTCCGCGAGTTGCCTCCGCAACTCCTCGTTGGCCGCCATCAACTCGGCGATCTGCTCTTGAAGCCGCGTCACCAGTGCGATAATCTCATCGCGCTCAGAGGAAGACATGCCTTTGGATCTGCACATAGCCTAAGTCTAAGCCAGCGCCCAGCATTCACCGCAACCCCTCTACGGGCCATGAAACCGCTAATCAATTACTTGTCAGCATTCGATACTTGAATCATCGTGTTTTTGGGACATTTGGGGACATTGTGGGACATTTCCATAGGTGCTGCTAGGCAAAGCCGTATTTCACCGTAGGTTCATGATAGACCACACGTTCTTGACCGTCAAATTGACTGACCGACCATAGTTTGCTTGCCTGCCAAACGGACTGCCATGGCTGGCACTGGCCGACAGGCAAGCTCACTATGAACGAGTCGCGCCGTAAGGTGGTCGCTATGAGGCTGGTTCTACGTTGGAGACCTGAGGCTGCACGGCCTCGGACTGACGGGCCCTTCTACGATTGCGGGCCTTTGCGAAGCGACCGAGAACCACCAGTAAGGCGAGTCCGCCAGCCCAGAAGGGGCTGAACACGACAATCCAGATGATCGTAGTCGTAAGGCCTTTGACGAGAACTGACAGCGACCTCACAGCATCCTTCGTGGTGCCTTCCAAGCCGTATCCGCCTACTACCCAGCCCTCTCCTTCGATCACGTAGACGTTTACCGAACTAGACGCCTCCACAGGACCGGCCTCGCTGTCACCCGTGACGGTGAGTGTCGCAACGTATGGCTGTTGTCGCAGGTGGACGTAATTGTGGGACGCCTCGACAATGTTGCTGTCGCCGATGTCGCCTTCCACGGGGGCCGTGCCGTCGCCGAAGCTCCAGCTATACCGCAGGTTCGTGACCCCTGCCGGACGATTGAACGATCCACGGAACTCCGCTTCCGTTCCGCCTTCGACCGTTATCGACTCGCCCGCGGAAACGAGTATGACCGGCAACTCGGTTACGGTGACGATGATCTTATCCGAACCCTCGACGATGCCGGCTTCCCCTTTCCCAATCATCCTGACTTGTACTATGTAAGGAGACTCCTCGGCGCTTGGGTAGGCGTGGCTCGTGACCGCCGTAACCATGCGGTCGGAGTCCTTGGTAAGGATGGCTCGGTTTCCGGTGACGAGATTCGAGCCGTCTCCGAAGTCCCACGTGTAGGTGAATTGATCGATGCCTTCAGGCGGCTTGAAGAAGGCGCGGAACCGAACCGTGCGACCGACGGCGGCGGTCTGATCTCCACCGGCGTCCACCAGCATCTGTTCGGTACCGACGACGGTCATCTTGATGGTGTCCTGGCCGAACAGGGGGCTGGACTCCGAAATTCCGGATATCTTCACGTCGACGAAGTACGGTGAGTCACGGTAGTCGTCGAAGACGTGAGTCACCGAGGCGGAGACGCGAGTTCCCGGTTCTGAGGTTGGCGCGGTGAACGTGTCGACAATGGGTTGAGAGCGGTCACCGAAGTTCCACTCAACTCGGTAATTTGCGGAATCGTCGGGCGTCCGGAAGGTAGCTTTGAATCGGACGGTCTGCCCAATGCTAACGGTGCGGTCCGCTCCTGCTTCGACACGGAGGTCGACTCGTTCGACTCGCATGGTGACGTTCACCAGCGAGAAGGCAGAAGTCTCTTCGAGCAGCTTCAGTCTGCCCAACAGGACTTCGATCTCCTCTTGGACCTCGGAGAGTGTCTTGCGGATTTCGAGGGCGTCGCGCGCGTTCGGGGCCCGTTCGAGGAGTGAGAGCATGGCAGTCTCGGTAGCACGGAGGTTTCTGAGACGGGACTGTGAATCGAAGTATTCGGCAGTAACGTCCTCGCTTGTGGTTATCTCAGACTCGACTGCAACAGCGACGTCCCTCACCTGCCCGATGGCTTCATCAAGGCGCTCGGCAGGCACGCGAACTGCGATCCTTCCGCCAAAATCGTTCGCTCTTTCCGACGAGACGGTCCATCCGCCCATGTTGGCAGCGACGGAGGCCACTTTGTCCATGGACACCTGTATGTTGGATACGACGAGCGCCATGTGGACCGTGCGAACGACGATGCGCTGCTGCTGGACGAGCTTGGCAAGGTCGCCGTCGCTTGTCGCTCCTATCTCCGATAGAGCCGAGGTGTCGGCCTGGGCGGGCGCCGCCGCCGCAGCCTGGGCCGGTGCGGCAGGAGCCGGTTGGGCGAGGACTTGGGCCGGGGCCGCTGCCGGTGCCGGAGCAGGAGCGGGCGCGGGCGCGGGTGCAGCAGATGGCGCTGGGGCAGGAGCGGGTGCGGGAGCGGCCGATTCACCAGCCCAATATCCTTCGTCGTCGTCGCTGCCACAGGCAACGAATAGAAGTGTTCCCAAGATCAGTATTGTTAGCAGGATAGTTGATTTCATTCTATTGTCCTTTCACTGATTTCATCCGGTGGTACATTTCGTGATTCGTGAAATGGTCCGTCACCGGAACGTCCTGTTGACGCTCCGATGACGGATATAAGCGTTTCGTTACCCGTCGGCGATGCCGGCTGCCATGTTGACGAGACGGGCAAACTCGGTCACTTCGGGGTCGTCATGGAGAATGCCGCCGACGCGGTCGGCGTGGTAGCGCACGTCGTTGAACGTCGTGTGCTGTGCCCAGTAGCTCCGGCGCAGGACCTCTGCGTACTGCGCGACGGTCGTCGCGAGCTGGAAGCGTGGGGACGCGCTCTCGAAGTATTCGTTCAGGTCGTTGATGTTGAAGTTCCGGTCCACCTCGACTATCCGTCGAGAGTCGGGGTCCTCATATCTCACGTGCACCTTAGCGATGGGGCCGTCCGTCTGACCGTGCAGCCGAAGCTCGTAGAGGGCCGTTACGCTGTGTCCGGCCCCGACCTCTCCGGCGTCCACGCTGTCGTTGCGGAAGTCGCGGTCGGCAACGTCTCGGTTCTCGTACCCGATCAAGCGGTAGCTGTGGACGACATCCGGGTTGAAAGAGACCTGGATCTTCGCGTCCATGGCTATCACCTGAAGCGTGGAGGTGAGATTGTCGACGAAAGACTTCCACGCCTCGGTGAGGTTGTCTATGTATATGTAGCTTCCGTCGCCGTCGTTGGCGAGCTGCTCCATGAGGACATCGTTGTAGTTGCCCATGCCTACGCCGACGGTCGAGAGCGTCACGCCCTCGTTCACGTACTGACGGATCTGGCCAAGAATGGACTCGGGGCCGGTGCGTCCGACGTTCGCCACGCCGTCGGAGAGGAGGATGATCCTGGTTATGCGCTCAGGGTCCAGCCAGCGGTCGGCCATCTCGTAGCCCAGCCTCAGGCCTTCCTCGGCGTTGGTGGAGCCGCCCGGATAGAGCCCGTCGATTACCTCGAGGATGTAGTCGTCGTGCTTCGCCGCGGTGGGGTTGAGGATGGCGTGTCCTCGGTCTCCATAGGTGACGATGCCGATCTGGTCGGTGGGCCGCAGCTCACGGACAAGAAGACGCAGAGCGCGCTTGACGAGTTCGAGGCGGTTCTCCCTGGACATCGAGCCGGAGGTGTCGATGACGAAGACGAGGGTCGCGTCCTTCCGCAGGTGGTCAGGCACGTCTCGTCCCTGGATGCCCACGCGGGCGATCCATGTGTCGTTCGTGAAGGGCGAGCGAGCGCCGTCTACGTGTATGGCGAACGCGCCACCGTGAGGTTGAGGATAGTCCTGGTTGAAGTAGTTGACGAACTCCTCGACACGCACGGAGTCGGGATCGGGCCTGTTGCCGTCCAGTACGAAACGTCGCGCGACTGAGTACGAGGCCGTGTCGACGTCCATGGCGAATGTCGAGAGATGGTCGGCGCGGGCGTCGATGAAGGGGTTTACGCCGTAGTTCTGGAAGAACGTGGTGTCGTAGGCCGGGGTCGAGGGAGGAACGTAGCCCGTATCGCCGTAGTCGCGATTGGGCGGTGTGCCATGGGCTGGAGGCAGAGCGCCGCCGGAAGGAGGAGGGGGTGCTCCGGCTTGGGCGGCGCCTGCCACGGATTGGGTGGCCGTCTGCGCAGATTGGGCGGGGCCTGAATAGGCTTCCGCGGTCATCGCGGCCGACTCTTCTGAATTGGCGGATGTCTCAGTGGATGCCGATGTCGCCACGAGGGCACTGTCGACGATCTTCTGAACATCGTCGGCGGTCAGCCCGCCCGATGCGGCTTCCTGGACGCTCTTGGCAACTAGCTTCTCAACGTCCCCTCTAGTCAACTGACCTGCCGAAGCGGCGGCTACAGCGCTCTGTACCGCTTGGGCCACTTCGTCTTTGGTGGGGCGTTGCGCATCTTTCATTCCTGCGGCAAAGCCGTCGGCGACCGCCTTCGCAATGTCTTCTGGTGACGGGAGCGGTTGCCTAGGTTCCGGTACAGGGAGGGCGCGGGCAGCCTGCGCGGCTTGCGTGGAAGCACTTTCGGGCTTGGAGCCGTCGCTGGAGGACTTGTCTTCCATCGCCATCGGCATTTCTTCAACGGCTCTCATTGCCGGGGCAGGTTGACTTGCCACGACGGCGGCGGGAGCCTCCGCGGGTTTTGGGGCCTGTGGAGCTTTCGCCGGCGCCGCGGGCGCGGACTGCTGCTGGACTACCGGCGCAGCCGCCGGAGCGGGAGCCGGAGCAGGAGCGGGTGCCGGCGCAGGGGCGGCGGCCGGTGCCGGAGATGCCGGCTCATCAGAATCGCTATAGCCACATGCGACGAAGAGCGCTCCGAACAGTGTGATTCCGGCAATAATGAGGGCTGTTCCTAAGGTAGATTTCATCGTTGCTTTCTCCTTTGCAGAGTGTGTTCAGGGATCGAAGGTCCCGAACGCGCCACACGTTCGAGACCTTCGAAAATATGGGTTTTACCGGTACGATATCCCCGACGCCATGCTGACGAGCTTGGCGAACTCGGTTACGTCGGGGTCGTGGCGAAGCATGTTGCCGACGCGGTCGGCGTGGTAGCGAACGTCTTGGAACGTGGTGTGCTGGGCCCAGTAGCTCTCGCGTAGCACCTCGGCGTACTGGGCGACGGTAGCCGCAAGCTGGAAGCGAGGCGAGGCGTCCTCGAACCGTTTGCGTATGTCGTTCCGGTTGAAGTTCCGGCTTAATTCTTCGACCCGATGGGTGTCGGGGTCCTGGTAGCGCACGTGCACTTTGGCGATGGGACCGTCGGCCCACTCGTTGAGTCGAAGCTCGTAGAGGGCCGTCACGCTGTGCCCGGCTCCGACCTCGCCTGCGTCCACGTAGTCGTTGCGGAAGTCGCGGTCGGCGACATCGCGGTTCTCGTAGCCGATGAGCCGGTAGCTGTGGACGACCTCGGGATTGAAGGAGACCTGGACTTTGGCGTCCTTGGCGATGACCTGCAGGGTGGAGGTGAGGTTGTCGACGAAGGACTTCCACGCTTCGCTGAGGTTGTCGATGTAGATGTAGTTGCCGTTGCCGTCGTTGGCGAGTTGCTCCAAGAGAACGTCGTTGTAGTTGCCCATGCCGACGCCGACGGTGGAGAGGTTCACGCCCTCGTTGACGTAGCGGCGGACCTGCCGGAGGATGGCGTTTGGCCCGGTCTGACCGACGTTCGCTACGCCGTCGGAGAGAAGGATGACTCTCGTGATGCGCCTGGGGTCAAGCCAGCGGTCGGCCATCTCGTAGCCGATCTTGAGTCCCTCTTCGGCGTTGGTGGAGCCGCCGGGACGAAGGTCGTCGATCACCTTGATGATGTAGTCGTCGTGTCGCGCCTCGGTTGGATTCAGAATGGCATGTCCGCGACTTCCATAGGTCACTATGCCGATCTGGTCGGTGGGCCGAAGCTCGCGCACGAGAAGGCGCAGGGCGCGCTGGACGAGTCCGAGCCGGTTTTCACGCTCCATCGAGCCTGAGGTGTCGATGACGAAGACGAGGGTCGCGTCCTTGCGACGGTGGTCGGGCACGTCGCGTCCCTGAATGCCCACGCGGGCGATCCACGTGTCTTGCGTGAAGGGTGAACGTGCGCCATCGACGTGAATGCCGAAAGCGCCTCTGCGTGGCTGCGGATATTCCTGGTCGAAGTAGTTGACGAACTCCTCGACGCGCACGGAGTCGGGATCGGGACGGTTGCCGTCGAGCACGAATCGTCGGGCTACCGAGTACGACGCGGTGTCGACGTCCATGGCGAAGGTGGAAAGGTGGTCGGCGCGGGCGTCGATGAAGGGGTTTACGCCGTAGTTCTGGAAGAAAGTCGTGTCGTAAGCCTGCGGCGAAGGTGGGACGTAGCCCGTGTCGCCGTAGTCGCGGTGCGGCTGAGGAACGGGTGGGGGGGGAACGCTGCCTTGTCTTCGAGGAGGCGGGGGCGCGCCTGCGGGAGCGGCAGGAGCGGGCGATGACTCCATCATCATGGCTTCCGCGACAGTCCGGACTGGGGCGGGTGGGGCAGCAGGCGCAGGAGCAGGCGCTGCGGCAGGAGCAGGCGACTGCATTACTGGTGCAGCGGCCGGTGCGGGTGCCGGGGCAGGAGCAGGGGCGGGTGCCGGTGCGGAGGGGCTATAGCTGTCTCTCACTATTCGGGCAATATCCGGGGCTGGCGCCGCCGTGTCCGTGTCCTCCTCGTCGCTGGATCCGCATGCGAAGATCACTGCGCTTAGCATTGCTATACCGATGATGAAGACTGCGGTCTTGTAGATGGATTTCATTTCCGAATTCTCCTTTTTGGTTCATGTTTCAAGATGTCCGACGTACCGATGCGAATCGTGCGTTCGACTCACTTCCAGAATCTCACTCATGTGGTACGCTTCAAGAACCGGATGTGTCACATTCACGTATAAACGAGTGTCAAAGGTGTCACATTGAGGACGTTCGCCGAGCTTCTGACGGAGTACATCGAGCGCGCGGGAATCAGCGATACGGAGCTGGCCCGGAGCATAGGAGTGCGCCGTCAGACCCTGTTTCGCTGGAAGGACGGGCAGATCCAGAGGCCCCGTTACCGGGACGACGTGTTGCGGTGCGCGAGGCGGCTGCGGCTGACCCCGGAGGAGCGAGACCTGCTGCTTACCGCTGCAGGGTTCTCCCCTGAGGCCCCGCCGCTATCCGGACGCGAACCCCCGCCGGAACCTGTTCGGGAGACTCCGCAGGCCGACGATTCGGCCGAGGAGGAGTCTCAGGACGCAGTTGATCCAGTCGCCGTTACGCCGTCACGCAAGCCCTGGGTGATCGGATTTGCAGGCGGGCTGGTTATCATCGTGGGCATCGCGCTCTCAACGGCATTGCTCTCGAACGGTGACGACGAAGTCCCCGTTGCCAAGGTAGTGCCGACTCCGACACAGGCTCCGCAACCGACGACTCCTACGGCTGCGCCCACAGCCGTTGTCGAGACTCCGATTCCTGTCGTCGTGACCCCGGAACCCGACGCTGAGGAAGATGTCGTCGTGATAGCGCGGTTCGTCAACTACATCGGCGGGGAAACGGGGTTCAACGTGGCGGGCCGTATAAGGGCGGCGCTCGAAGAGTATCTCAAGGAGGGGTTTATCCCCGGCATCAAGATCAAGGTCCTCAGCGAAGACATCCGCGACGAGGCGGAGGCGCAGGACGCTGCGCAGAGGACGAATGCGTCGATAGTGATCTGGGGTGAGTACGACAGCGGGCGTGCCCAAGCAAGATTCACGGTACCGGCGCTTGATGGCTCGATGGAGGAGAGCCAGGTCGAGCGACCGGTCGTCAACGCTTCGGATCTGACCGCAACGATAAACACCGAGCTACCTCATGACGTGAGGTTGTTGGCGTTGCTGATCTTGGCGCGACTCTACGAGGGCGGCGAAGATTCCAAAGAGCCCCGCGACCTCCTGGACGAGGCTCTGACTACACTTCCAAAGGAGCCGGATACCGTCGCGACCATCTACTTCCAGCTCGGATACCTCTACCAGGTTAGAGAACCGCCCAACCTTCCTGCGGCCAACAAGTATTACACTCTGGCAATCCTTTACAATCCTGAATCTCCGACGACGTACTATAATCGCTCCCTTACCTACTACGAAATGGGGGAGCGTTTCTACAAGGACGCACTGGCCGACATGCTGTGGGTTCATGACCATGATCCGTACGATCCCGAGAAAAACCTCTCCCTGTGCTGGCTGATGACCGTCACGCATAAACCGGAGTCGGCGATCCCATACTGCGACGCGGCAGTCGAGGGAGGGGTGGAGGGGGCATACTTCAGCCGGGGCACGGCGTACGTGCAACTCGAATGGCCCGAAGCTATGTCGAAGGCTATAGCTGACTTCAACGAGTCGCTCCTTAAAGACCCAGACGATGTGGACAGCTACCTGAACCGTGGGCTCGCCTACTTCAAGCTCGGCGGGGCCCACGACGATCAGTCCCTAAAAGACCTGCATCACATCCTTACTATTGACTCCGGCCACACGGGAGCACTCAACAACCTGTGCTGGTTCATGAGCCTAGCAGGTCGAGCGGCGGAGGGGCTGCCGTATTGCGAACGCGCCCTCAGGATTGACCCCGACTATTACCTTGCGTATGACAGCAGGGGGCTGGCCCACGCGATGCTGGGCGACTATCAGAAAGCGATAGAGGACTTCAACAAATTCCTGGAATGGCTGGACACCCAGCCGAGCCATACCTACGACAGGTACGGGCCGAGACGTGAGCAGTGGGTCGAGAGCCTGAGCAAGGGGGAGAACCCCTTCGATGAGGCTGAGCTTCTGGCGCTCAGGCAGGAGTGAGGACGTCACCTAGTGGTTAAACAGCATAGTATTGAAGGGTGACGAGACCATAACTTGGTAGGGGCGGGTTTGAAACCCGACCTTATGTTGTAGAACGCAAATCCAACCCCTTATTGCTGCCCGTCATGTCAGAGATTTCGGTCCATTAGCCGAAGTCGACGTTTTCGAGCGTAAACTCGTTCAACGGGTCGGTCAGGTACGAATCGAGGTGCGGTGAGTAGGTCTTTACCGAGACGCTGCGGCTCGACGGATCGCATTTGACCAGTCGGAGATAGCCGCCCCCGCCTTCATCCATGTGTTGGTAATTGGAGAGCATCTGGTGGACGGCGTTGCCTTCGTTGCCTTTGCCGACGGTATGGGCCGCGCCGAGGAAGTGGCCGTTGAAGACGAAGCGCATGTTCTCGTGCCTCCGTAGCGCCTTTCTCCAAGTGTCCTGGCCGTCGTTGGCCCCTTCGGGGTCGGAGACGATGCCGACTGACTCCGGTTTCGAGTCGTGGTCGGGACGGCTGCCGTGCAGGGTTGCGTCGTTGTAGACGTGGCTGTGGGTGAGCATGAGGACGTGCCGGTCGGGGTGGGATGCGATGATGTCGTTGGCCCATTGGAGGACGCGGTCGCGGGGCAGATACTCCAGTGCGACTGTCAGCCATCCGGTGTCGGCGGCGTCGAACCGGTGGTAGGTATTTTCCAGCTTGCCGGGTTCGAACGTGCCGCCGAAGGTGGGCAGCGACTCGTACCGGCTGACGGGGAAGTACTCGTTAAAGAGGGGGGAGTCGCGGACCTCGCACGCGCCTCCCGGCCCCATGTCGTGGTTGCCCATGACGATGGCGTAGGGCACTTTGCCGTCGAGGACGCTCATGCTCTCCGCCGCGTTCCGCCACTGCGGTTCGGTGTTCCCGTTGGTGATGTCCCCCTCATGTAGAGCGAAGACGATGCTGTGCTCGTCGCGGTTCTGGGCGATCCACTGGGTTTGGGCGGTGAAGATGTGCGGGAATGCCTCGGCGTAAATCTGGGTGTCGGGTAGGATGGCGAGCGTGAATGGGATCGACATGGGTAGGCGTTCTCCGAGTGGGTAAGTGCGTCCATGCTATCAGGACGTGGGGGTTGAGTGGCAAGACGGAAATTCATTGCAGAGGGCATGGGGGACGCAGAGAGAAGCGTGGCGGTGTCTCCGATCGGTGTAGTTGATGAATTGAAACAGGAAGAAAAATCAAGATAATTAATATAACTATTGATTTTATTGATTATATACGGTATTGTAACTCGTAATTCTTGCGACCTTCATCTTTCTGAGAGCGAGTGATGGCGAGTCCCTGGCAGGACCTTACCGACTTGACCGGCGATGGCGAGTTCACCGTTGAGCGGGTGAGACTGACCGACAAGGACATCGCCATCGAGGGGAGCTTCGATCTGCCGCCCTTGGCGCGACTCTCCGCGGAGGACCAGGTCTTCGTTATGGCCTTCGTGCAGTGTCACGGGTCGATAAAGCAGATGGAGCGCATATTTGGGATCAGCTATCCGACGGTCAAGAAGCGGCTGGACAGCATCGCAAGCCGGTTCGAGTTCGTGATTAGCGAACCTGAGCCGGTGGACGACGCGGAGCGATCCGAGGTTATCGACAAACTGGAACGGGGGGAGATATCCGTCGATGAGGCGGTGGAGAGGCTGTCGGGGTGATGATGTTTCCTCCGTCGATATTGCGAGTTCGCGTTTTGGATGAGGACAGCCGGGTGAGCCTGTGGATTCCGCTTGTCCTCGTCTGGCCGCTCGTCCTTGCGGTCTACTTGCTGGTGCTTCCGTGTATCGTCGTCGCGGCCATCATGACGTGGCGGAGCGGTTGGGGGAAGCCCATTTTGCTGGGTGGGCCCACCCTGTTTCGTCTGTACTGCGACCTTCGCGGTCTCAAAATCCACGTGACGGAGCCGAAGGAGTCGGTGTTGATCTATTTCAAGTGAATGGAGGGGAACGCTGATGAGCAACGACACTCAACGCATACTGGAAATGCTCTCCGAGGGCAAGATCACCGTAGAGGAGGCCGAGCGACTGCTGGAGGCGCTTGGCGCGAACGAACAGACGCCAACTCAGCCGTCTGACCCGATCACCGAGGCGGATACTCCTGAGGACGGCGATCAAGAGGCGGGGGACGAAGGTGACAAGAGAGAGCCTATCGGCCCCGGACCCGGCGTGAAGATGGGAGCCGGCGCGTCCGTCAGTCCCGGCGTGAAGTTTCCACCCGGCAGTGTGATCGGCATGGGCGCGGTGGTCCACGAAGGGGTCGTGGTAGAGAGCGCTATCAAGATCGGTATGGGGGCGGTTATCGGCGCAGGCACCAAGATTGGAGCGGACGTCAAGATAGATATGGGCGCCGTCATTGGTGAAAGGGTCACGATTGGCGCAGGGGCCACGATTGGGATGGGAGCTATTATCGGTGACGACGCGGAAGTGTCTCCCGGCAGCCACGTGCCCGATGGCGGAAACGTGCCGACGGGTGCAATCTGGTAAGGCAGTTGTCAGGGAACAGAGTTGGAGCGACCGTTAGCGAGGAGGAAGGCTGATGAACAACGACACTCAACGCGTACTTGAAATGCTCTCCGAGGATAAGATCACCGTCGGCGAGGCTGAGCGGCTGCTTGAGGCCCTTAGCGGGCACGAACCGATGTATCGAAAAGAGCCTGCTCCGATTCCTGAATCGGAGACTCCAAAATTCAAGGACGAGAAGCAGGGGGCCCGGGACGAGCGTGACCGGAAGGAGCCCATGAGTCCTCGGTCCGGTGTACGAATGGGCACAGGCGCGTACGTCAGTCCCGACGTAAAGCTCCAGCCGGGCAGCGTGATCCGAACGGGCGCCAGTATATGGGAAGGCGTCGTGGTAGAGGGCCCTATCAAGATCGGAGTGGGAGCATTCATCGGTGAAGGGGCGCACCTTATGGAGAACTGCAAGATCGGTAACGGCGCGAATATCGGTGAAGGAGCGAAGATTGGCGCGGACGCCGAGATACATATGGGGGCGTACATAGCTGAACGAGCGAAGATTGGCGCGGGGGCCACAATAGGGAAGGGAGCCAACATCGGCGAGGGTGCGGAAGTGTCTCCCGGCAGCCGAGTGCCGAAGGGCGGCATCATATCGGCTGGTACGGTGTGGTAAGTCAGATATCTGGGAACGGAGTTGGATCGACCGTTAGTGAGGAGGTCATTGATGGATGACAACGGCAAACGAATACTTGAGATGCTCTCCGAGGGCAAGATAAGCGTAGAGGAGGCCGAACGCCTCCTGTCGCTTGTGGATTCTCCGGCGGTCCCTGAGCCTTTGGAACTCGGGTCTCGGCCGAGGCGGCGAAACGGTCCCGGCAAATACCTACGGATAGTGGGTGTGGAAGGGGAAGATCGAGTCGACATTCGTGTTCCGCTGAGCCTTATACGCGGCGGAGTGAAGCTGGGAGGTCTCTTTGCCAGCGGTCCCGGAGGGAAGTGGAGCGAGCGTCTGAAGGAGCGCGGCATCGACCTTGCCCAGCTCGACGGGGACTCCGGTCTGGACGATCTAATCGAGGGGCTGGCTGAGTTGGAGATGGACTTTCAGGACGGCGGCGAGCGGGTGGTTATCTATACGGAGTAGGGGGGATGTGTTACGCAGTGCGCGCCTCGACCTCCCCGGCCCAGAGGCGGCGCATTTCGGTGGAGGTTTCGAGGAGATCTGTGAGGTTGCCTTCGGCATCGACGCGGCCGTCTTTGAGGACGATGACGTGGTCGGCGCGGCGGAGGGCGGCGCGACGGTGGGAGACGACGAGGGCAGTGGCGTCGGGGCGCTGGAAGAGGCGGTCCCAGAGCTGCTGTTCGGTGTCGACGTCGAGTCCTGAAGAAAGGTCGTCGAAGACGAGGAGTTCCGGGTCGCGGACGAACATTCTGGCGGCGGCGGAGCGGCGGAGTTGGCCGCCGGACAGCTTGACGCCGCGGGCACCCACGACGGTGTCGAGTCCGTCGGTCAGCTCGCGCACGTCCTGCTCCATGACTGCGGCGTTCAGGGCGGCTTCGAGGTCGATCCTGTCCTGCGGCAGCCCCAAGAGGATGTTATCCCTGAGCGGTTCGCTGAAGAGACGAGGCACCTGGGACGTGTAGGCCGAGCGAGGGGGCACGAAGAAGGTGGCAAGGTCGTCGACCGGCTCGCCGTTCCACTTGACCACGCCGGAATCTTTGGGCAGGAGGCCAAGCAGGACGCGGAGCAAGGTGGTTTTGCCGGAGCCGATTCGTCCGGTCACGACGGTGAGGGAGCCGCGCGGGACGCGGAGGGAGATGTTCTCGATTCCCCGTCCATTGTCGCCGTAGCGGTAGGTGAGGCCTTCTGCCTCGACGAGGTCGAGCCGGTGCGCGTCCGTCTTTCCAGAGAATGGCACGTCGGGCAGGTCGCCAGCGAGGTAGGCGCGTTGATGCTGGACGAGGCGGCCGGGAGTCGCGCTCGGTATCAGGCCACGCAGCCGGTCGAAGGAGACCCCGGTCTGGCGGTACTCGGCGAGGACGCCGCCGATCTCGGAGTTGAGCCATCCGACCATGTAGAGGTAGCTGACGAAGAGGGCGAAGTCACCTATGGAGAACGTGCCGTCGCGCATGGCCGACGCCGCTATGAGCAGGATTAGTCCGGTGCCAATGGTCACGGTGTTTTGGAAGACGGAGTTCAGGGACTGCGTCAAGAGGGTGTCGCGGATGGTGTAGGTCTTGCGGCGGCCGTTGAGGCGCTTGAACTCGGTGATCATCCTGCTCTCGGCGTTGGCGACCTTGATCGCCTCGACGGAGCCGAACATCTCTCCGAGCAGGCTGGTGACGTCGCCGGTGGCCTCCCTGTTGTCGAGCCGGAAGCGTCGAAGCCATCTCGACGCCGCGCTCACGGTCACCATGATGACGGCGAGGGGCAGGAAGACGTAGAAGGTGATAACCGTGCTGATGCCCAGCATGATGTACAGGGCGATCACGCCGAACACGAGGAGCGGGAAGGCGAACCCGATGCGCTGGAGGTACTTGTTGACGTAGTCGACGTCCTCGCGGAACCGGGTGACGGCCTCGCCGGTGGACTCCGGCAGGGCGTTGTTGCCGGGCTGGTCGAGGATGTGGTCGAAGACGTTCTTCCGAAGGAGCGTGGCGAAGGTGAACTCAACACGGACGGAGAGGATGATGTTGCCGAAGATCATGAGCGAACGGGTGACCGCGAGCGCCAGCAGGATGGCTGCCAGGCTCCAGAATCCGACCGTCGCTGCCTGCTCGCTTGTCATGTTGTCGAAGATCGCACGGCTCGTGAGCGCGATCCCCTGGGGGATGAGCCCAATGCTGACGGCACGCGCTCCCAGCATGACGAAGTATCGCGGCTGGTACCGAGTGAGGCGGACGAGGAATCGGAAGGTGCTCACGTCAGCACCTCCTCAAGCCCTGTCTGCAGGAGCCGGTGGAACTGCGTCGTAGGGTCTTTGGCGAGGGCCTCGCGCTCGCCGTGCTCGACGACTCGGCCCTGCTCGAGGATGGCTATCTCGTCGCAGCGTCGGATGGTGACGAGGTGGTGGGCGATGACGATGACGGTGCGGTCCTTGACGAGGCGGTCGACGGCGCGCTCGATCATCTGCTCGGTGCTGCGGTCGAGTCGTGAGGACGCCTCGTCGAGTATGAGGACGCCCGATCCGGCGAGGAAAACACGGGCGAAGGCCAGGAGCTGCGCCTCCCCGGCGGAGAGGCCGGCGCCCTCGGCTAGCAGACGTGTGTCGAGGCCGTCCGGCAGGGACTCGATCCACGGGCGCATTCCAAGCTCGCCGATCACCTCGAGGAGCCGCTCATCGCTGATGGTCTCGTCGAAGAAGGTGAGGTTCTCGCGCACGGTGCCGTGGAAGAGGCGAACATCCTGAGTGACCATGGAGATGTGCTGCCGCAGTTCGTGGATGGGCATTCGCCGGATGTCCTCGTCTCCGACTCGAACGACTCCGGTGGTTGGGTCATACAGACGGAAGAGGAGGCGGGTCATGGTCGTCTTGCCGCTTCCCGTCCGGCCAAGCAGTCCCAGGACTCGTCCCGGCTTGAGGTCGAGCGAGACGTTGTGGAGGACGGGCTCGTCATTGTAGGCGAAGGTGACATCGTCGAACCGGACAGAGAGGGAGACGTCGTCGGGTACTGCAACGCGGTCTTGGACGGGCGGGTCGAGGATGGTCTTGCGGATGCTGTCTAGCTCGACAATGCGGGCGATGGCTGCTGTTGCCCGCTGGAAGTTGTCGAGCTGCTGGGTGAAGCGGTTGATGGGCATCACGAGCATCTGGGTGTAGTGGAAGATCAGGTAGACGGCGCCGAGGGTGATCAGGTCGCCGAAGTACAGGTAGGCCCCGAGGGACAGGGATATGGCGCTTCCGACGCCGAACATGAACATCGTCGTGCTGAACATGATGCTGCTCATAAGGCCCGCTTTGAGGGCCTTCTGGTACCAGTTCCGCATGAGTTCATGGAAGCGGAGCATGACGTAGGGCTTGGCGTCGTTGGAGCGGATGTCCTCCGTGCCGGACAGGCGCTCTTCGAGGAAGCCGAAGGTGTCGGCGCTGGCCTCGCGGTTGGCCTTCCAGTAGGGGACGGCGATGGTGCGGATGCTGGTCAGGATGAGCATGCCCCCGCCGACGAATACGGCCAGCGTAAGTCCCGCGCGCCAGTCCTCACGGAGCAGGAGGGCCAGTATGCCTATCAGCAGGACGAGGCTGCCCAACATCTCGAAGATGAAGAGCGAGAAGAAGGTGCCCAGTTCGTTCGGATCGCCGTCCACGCGCTCGATCATCTCGCCGGGCGTGTGTTCGTTGTGGTAGGCCATGTCCAGCGAGAGGGCGTGCTCGGCGAGGTCTTCGCGGATGTTGTTCGTAGCGGTCCAGCCGACGCGCTCGGAGAAGTAGGTCGCGAAGACCTGCACGATCTGCTGAATTATGGTGATGACGATGAATAGGACGGCAGCGCCAGTGAGCCGTTCCAAAGGACTGCCCTTCTGCGCCTCGTCGATGAAGTACCTGATGATCTGTGGCAGTACAAGCTGAAGGCCCAAGCCGGTGAACAGGAGGATGCCCAGCGTAATGACGAAAGGCATCTGAGGCAGCATGTAACGCCTGAGCAGGCTGCCGTATCTCCGTGCCTTGACGGTGACCTCGGGTTCTCTGAATGTGGCGGGCAGGTTCATGGGAGAGGAGAGAGTAGTGCGTATTGCGTAGAAAGTAGTGCGTAATGAGTATTCGTTAGGCCGGTTTGGGATTGTGGGGGTGCTCGTTCAATGATAGGTGGGGGGTGGGCGTCAAACAAGGAAATGGGCGGAGTGGTAACTGTTCAGTCTTGGTGAGTTGAATTGCGAAGACCCCCCTCTCTGTATCTCTCCCCCGCCGGGGGAGAGATTGTAGATTCTTCGTCGCTGCGCTCCTCAGAATGACAGCAGGAGGACAATTCCTGCATATCTCACCGACTCTGAACAGTTACGCGGAGTGTTGCGGATAGTTTGAGCGGCGAAGCGAGTGGAGGCCTACTGGAGCTATCTACTTTACATAACCATGCCTACCCTGAAGATTACCTAACCTCCCCTGACATATGGAGGGAGTAAGTACGAATTGTGGAGCGTGTAGAAAGTAGAGAGTATTGCGTATGGCTTGGCATTCATGACACAGGACGGAGGGAGCAGTGAGTACGAGGGGGTCACATTTAACCTGACATTTCCTGACATATCCTGACACATCCGATTGAACCGCTCGGTCAAGTGACGTTCAGCCCGAGACTTATGGTAGATTATACGTTCGTATATGTCAAATTGGGATTTTCTCTGATGCTAGTAAAGAGGAATCAAGTGTCAACGCCCTGCAGCGGCGGCCTCGACGTATTCGAGCTTGATTTTGGCGGCGACGGTGCCAATGAAGTGGTAGCCGACCGATATCTCGCCGACCATGGTGCAGAGGCTCAGGCCGTCCCATCGAGGCACGCCGAATTCCTCCTCCATCCACAGGATGAGGTCGGAGTAGGCCCGGGCGACGGAGCGCTCCATCGGGCGGCCGGTGGCGACGGCCATGATCTCGTCGTTGGAACGGATTCGAGGACGGGGAATCGTCCGGTTCTTGAGCAGGTCTACGGTCATGGTCACGGTCGCGGGCATTTCGAGGGCCGTTCCGCATAGCTCCCCGTCGCCCTGGGCAGCGTGGGCGTCTCCGAGGTGCAGGAGCGCTCCCTCGACGTAGACGGGCAGGTAGACGGTGCTGCCCTCGGTGACCTCCTTGATGTCCATGTTTCCGCCGTAGTCGCCGGCGGGGCTTGTGGTCGGGCTCCCGAAGTCGGGAGCGCATCCGATGGTGCCTACCATTGGGCGATAGGGCAGGGCTACTGTGGGACTCCACCAGATTTTGCCGTCACGGACGGGCGCGATGCGGGTGTTGACGGGGATGTCGTCGCCGAGAAACTCGCCGAGGCCGCGCCGCGCCCATGTCATGTCGTTGGCCGCCTGACCGATGCGCGCCTCGATTGTCTCGATGTGGACGGCGAGAGTGTCCCCCTTTTGCGCGCCCTGGACCCATATCGGACCGGACTGCGGATTGCCCTGCGGCTTCTTCGCGAGGTCGCGGTGGTCGCCCTCCTTCCGAACGAGGCCGTTGAAGGTGTCCTCGGTCTCAACTCGTACCGACTCTCCCGGCTGGATTGAAAGCGCCGGAGGGTTGTGCCTGCTGATCTCGTAGTAGAGCTCGCCGAGCGGCAGTTCTTTCATGGTTTGGCCTCGAATGGGGGATTGTGGGGGGACGATAACACAATGAGGTGTGCATGGAGAGAGTAGGGGCAATAGAGGTGGTCGGCACGCCGGGATCAATGGATTCCCGCCTTCGCGGGAATGACGGTGTGGCGGGAAGGGATGGTCGATCATACGAGGGTCCGCTTTCTCGGGAGTGGAGGATGGGTGCAAAGAGCTTTACGCGGCGAATGGGTTTGGGTACCATCGTTCGAGCCTCTAGGAAACGAGGGAGACGAACCGACGATATGCGAGGGATGCTGTACAGGGCCTTCATGGCCGCGCGATTCAATCGCGCGACGTACCGTGACGTGCTGCGGGACCAGGAGGCCATCCTCAACGCCCTGGGAATCGTGATTTTGGCGGGTATCGCCTATGCGGTCGGCCAGTCGAGCGCGGTGGGGGAGTCGGTGGAGCAGGGGTTGGACGCCGGCAAGGTCGGAGACCGGCTGATTGGCGCGTGGTTTGCGGCGGTCACGTTCATGGTCGGATGGCTGATATGGGCCGGAATCGCGTATGGAGTGGGGAGGGTGTTTCAGCGCGACCAGGCGACGTTCCGCGAGGTGCTCCGGGTGCTTGGCATCTGCTTCGGGCCGGCGCTGCTACTCTTCTTGACGGCCATCACGCCAATCGAGGCACTTGTCTTCAACATCGTGACGATATGGATGCTCGTCGCTGGAATAATCGCCCTCAAAGAGATCCGGCAGTCGGACTGGCTTGGCGCGATTATGGACGGCTCGCTTGGATGGGTGGTGGGTCTGCAGCTGTTGCCGGCGGTACTATTGACGGGTTTCTTCGACACGATTGAGGCCGTCCCGGAGATGTAGCCGGGGTGTCTATCGCTCTTCGATAACGGCTGATCGCACCTTCGGCCCTCGTTCGCCGAGCATGTTGAAGAAGTTGTCCGTTGTGGCGCGTCGCACCTCATCGGCGTCGATTCCGCGCAGTTCTGCCAGCTTGTCGGCGATATCATGGAGGTGACGCGGCTCGGTCCAATTCTCGCGCTTCGCCTTGAAGGGCTGGGGAGCGGAGTCGGTCTCTAGGACGATGTGTTCCAGTGGCAGATCGGCTGCTACGGCCTGCAGGTGCGGGAGGCGGAGCAGCGGCTTTGCCAGTGAGATGTAGAACCCCAAGTCCATGGCCGTCCGCGCCGTATCGATATCGCCCTGGAAGTAGTGCATCGCTCCGCCGACCTCGTACGCACGCTCCTCCCGCAGGACACGCAGTACCTCATCGTGGGCTTCGCGGCTGTGGAAAACGATGGGCAGTTGAAGGTCTCGCGCCAGCCTGATCTGCTCGCGGAAGGCCTGGTACTGCATCGCTCGGTCGGGCATGTTGTCAAGGAAGTCGAGGCCGATCTCGCTAATCACGATCACCTTGTGGGTAGACGTGGCGCAATCTAGGAGTTGAGAGTAGACACGCTCATCGACGGGGCCGGTCAGGTCCATCGGGTGGATTCCGACGCCGGCATAGAATTCCGGGAATGCTTGGGTGAGTTCGACACAGCGTCGGGACGATTCGACGGTCGTCCCGGCGTTGACGATCAGCCGAACGCCGACGGAGCGGGCGCGGGTCAGGACTTCGCCGACTTCGTCGTCGGTGGTATAGGCGTCGAGGTGGCAGTGGGTGTCGATAAGCGGGTACATGGACTCCCGTGATATCATCCTAAGTAGGGGGCGTATCTTACGTGGCAGCCGGCACAGCGCCGCATTATGCAACTCGCCATTATTCTGTTATTTGTCGTCCCGATGTAAGCTATCGTACTTGAAACGCGCAGCGCTCACATACGGAAGACTCGCGCTGGGGATAGGGATCGGTGTAGGGCTGGGGTGGTTTTCGATTCGAGGTCTCGATTGGGCCCTCGTGGTGGAACACCTTGCGAGTGTGTCGCCGCTGATGCTTGCGCTTTCTCTCACCGTGTTCATGGCATCGGGCGTGGTCCGCGCCGCTCGCTGGCGGATGCTCTTCGTGGAACCACGGCCTTCGGTTGCGCGGCTGTTCATCGTCCAGCATGAGGGACTGGGGCTCAGCAACATCATGCCCCTCCGCGTGGCGAGCGAGCTTACTCAGATTGCCGTTTTGACGATCACGGACGGTCTACGGGCGTCCACGGTTCTGGCGGCCATAGGGATGGAACGCGCGGTGGACTTCCTGTCGAGTATGCTTATCTTCGGTATCGCGTTCATGTTCGTGCCGGAGATGCGGCCGCTCGCCCCGTACGTGTTGGGTACTATGGGGATTGGGCTGACATTGATCGGTGCGCTTCAGGTGTTGGCCTGGAGGGGCGAGTCGCTCTGGCTCGTCCGGCGGATAACGTTCCTGGTCGCCTTTTCAAACGCCCTGAAGGACCTCGCACAGGACTGGAGGCTGCTGCTCCAGGTATTTGGGGCCAGTATCGCGTACTGGCTCATGGTCGGGGTCTCGGCGTGGATCGCTTCGGACGCCATGGGCCTTCCGATATCGCCCTTGACCGCCACGCTCGTCATCATCGGGACGATATTCTTCTCGACCGCGATACCGGCGCCCAGCGGAATCGGGACGTTTCACTTCGCGGTTGTGTTCGTGCTTGGACTCGTCAACGTGGCCAAGGACGATGCCTTTCCTTTTGCCGTTATCATTCACCTGCTATTCTTTGCGCCGCCGACCATAATCGCGGCGGTTTTTCTGCCGAGAGAGGGCATATCGTGGAGACGCGGCGGCGCGAAGCAGGAGGCGGAGGCGAGCGAGGAGGGAGTGTGAGGGGACAGGGTGTCAGACCCAGCTATGGGACTCCGCCTGGAGGACGGGCACTTTAGATTCCCACTCAGGAAGTAATAGGTTTCTCCAACCAGTGCCCAATTGATTCCATCTCCCCTGGTATTCGTAGCTTATTGGCCTCCCGTAACTCTCGTGCCTTCCCATCGAACCCTTTACAATCGCACGCTTAGTGTGGGGTCAAGTGTGGGAATACAGGGGATCACTTCAGACGAGAGAGGGAACTTCACGAAGACCACGGCGACGAAAATCGAGACGTTTCGGAAGAAGGGCCGTTACCGTGATGGCGATGGCCCCTTTCTCAATGTCACAGGTGCGGGAACCAGGTCCTGGGTTTAGCGTGTGGCGGTGCATGGCCGCCGGCGTGATATCGGGTTAGGGGGTATCCGGCCGTTTCTCCGGCTGAGGCGCGACAACGATGCGCGGACATGCAGGATAGCAGGAGTCGCGCATGAAGGCTGGCGTCGAGCATCAAGTACCTCTCAGAGAGCAGGCGCTAGCTGTGCTGGATCAGGCATACCTGTTGCGGGACGAATCCGGTTTGGTGTTTCCGTCACCGTTGAAGCGTGGCCGCCCACTTAGCAACATGACGCTCACAATGATTCTAGGTTGAACCGGCCTTGCCGAACGTGGGACTGTTCACGGGTATCGCAGCAGCTTCAAGAACTGGAGCATGGAAATGACGGACACGCCGTGGGCGGTGGGGGAAGCCGCGCTTGCTCACACCCTGGGCAATTCTACGCAACAGGCCTACGCCCGCTCGGATCTGTAGGAGCGACGCCGAGTGTTTATGCAGGAGTGGGCGGACTACGTGACAGACGACAGTGGAGGGAACAATTCTCTCGAAGCTTCGTGGACTGGGTTCCGTCATTGGGAATCGGGAGTGCCGCGACTAGGCACTGTTGACATTCTCGAAATTCTCTACGGAGCCCCGCTCAAGTCGTCATTCCTGCGAAGGCAGGAATCCAGAACTGTCTGATAATAGAGGCTGATTATTTTTGAGACGGTCTCAGTAAGGGAGGAGGAGTCAGCGAGCGATGCGGCTTATGCCAACAGTTGGTTCGGCTCCTTACAATTGCGAAGCTACCAGAAGCTGACAACCACACTTCCCATAGTAACGTTTCGACCCCCCCACTGAGAGAGTCAGTCGCGATCAGTAATGGGCAACGCATGTGGACTTGAAGCGCAGCCTGCGGAATCGGCCATAGGACAATCTACACGTCAACGAGGTGGTGGAGCCTGTCAGCCCACCCCTTGCGGTCGAGAAAGCCCGCTCTGCTTCCGCTTCATCGCAATTCGTCATCGTCCAGCAGCCCGCTGCGCGCCGCCCAGACCCCTAACTCCTGTCTGGTCCCCACACCCAGCTTGCGCTGTATCGCGTAGACCGCGTTTCTGATCGTCATGGGATTGTTGTCCCGCGCCTCGGCTATCTCCGCATACGACTTCTCCCCTGGGCAAACATCCTCAATATCTCCCGCTCACGGCCTGTCAGCCTGTCCAGTTCGCTCGGCGGAACCGGGCTGGGGGCGCTGCCCATACTCGCGACCAGTCGCCTGGCCGCTTCTCACTGCACCCGAAATTCCCCATTGGCAACCTCCTGCACCGTGGACAGCAGCATATCCCGGTCGGAATACTTCTGAGGATATCCGGTGGCCCCGGCATTCACCGACTGCACGATCGCACTCCGGTTGTTGGACGCCGTCAGCATGAGCGCTCGCGTGTCCGGCAGGGCCGTCGCTATGTCCAGGCAGGCTTCGATGCCGTTCTTCTCCGGCATCGAGATGTCCATGATCACCACTCCGCTTCTATGAACCGTCGTTGGCTGAGCAGACCTCAATGCCAGCCTGCACATAGTCGTTCTTCGTCACGTTCGCCAGCTCGGCCGGCACGCAGGCGTCGTCAGCCCACGGGTTGCCGTTGAGGGCGATCTGGATCAGCGTATCCGCCAAGCCGCCCACACCGGCCGCGATGCTGGTGAAGCTGTTGTTGCCGAGTCCCTTGTCCACCTCGTTGTGCAGCCACAGTCGCTGCAGACTGTCAAGGCCGCCCAGCGTGGCCGGGACCTCGCCACTCAGGCTGTTGTTGTGCAGTCGCAGCCGCGTCAGGTTGTCCAGGTCGCTCAGATCCGGAATTCCGCCCGTGAGCATATTGTCCCGCAGATTCAGGTCGTCCAGGCTGGCAGGGTAATTGTTCCCAGCCGGGACCGATCCCGTCAGTTGGTTACTGTGCAGCCACAGGAGCCTCAGCCTCGTCAGACTGCTCATGTCGGGTATCGTGCCGCGCAGCGGGTTCCTGTCGATGATCAGCCAAGTCATGTTGGGAGGCAGCTCAGACGCCTCAGGGACACCGCCCGTCAGGTCGTTGTTTGCCAGCTTCAGCTTCTGCAGGCTCGTCATGCCGCTCAGGTCGGGTACGGCGCCGCTCAGGCTGTTGCCCCAGAGCCAAAGCTCCCTCATGTTCGTCATGCCGTTCAGCCAGGTCGGAATGGCTCCCGTCAGGCCACTGCCGTCAACCTTACTGCCATCAACGTCGTACTCTGCGTTGTTCGGCAGGTACAACTCTTCCAGACTGGTCATGCCGCTCAAGTCCGGTATGCCACCGCTCAGGTTATTGCTGTGCAGGTTCAGAACCTTGAGGTTGCGAAGGTTGCCCAACTGATCAGGAATCTCGCCCATCAACTCGCTACTGCGGAGGTTCAGAACTCTGAGGTTGAAGAGGTCACCCAGTTCAGCCGGGATTGGTCCCGTCAGCTCATTGTTGGAGAGGTTCAACTCGGTGAGCGCTTGTAGGCGGCCCAGGGACTCGGGGACGGTCCCGTTCAAGCCCTTGTCGGTGACGATTAACCGGGTAACGCGATTCGGCGTTCCGCCGAGTCCCACGCCGTCCCACTCGGCGACGGGAGTGTCGGTCGACCAGTTGAGGGTGGCGGAGCCGGCGAGAGTGTCGCGGGCCGCTAGCAGCACCGCGCATTCGTAGGGCAGACCTATTGAGTTGAAGTCGTTTTCGATTGTGTCTTCGAGGGACAGCAGTGCGCTAGGCAGACAACCGGAGAACCGGTTGTCTCCGAGGTACAGCCTTTCCAAGTTGGACAGGTTGCCGAGTTCTGTAGGTATAGCGCCGGTCAATTGGTTCCCGTTGAGACGCAACTGTTCAAGGTTGACGAGGCCGCCCAGTTCCGTTGGTATCTCGCCGGTCAATTGATTCTCGCTGAGGAACAGCTCTCGCAGGTTGGCGAGGCTGCCCAGTTCGGACGGTATCCCACCGCTCAGCCGGTTGCTAGAGAGGTCCAGCCGGAATAGGGTAGTGATGTTGCCCATTTCAGACGGTATCGCACCGGTTAGCTGGTTATCATCGAGATACAGCTTATGCAGGTTCTCGAGGTTGCCAAATGAAGGCGGTATCTTTCCCGTAAGTTGGTTATCGGTAATGTACAGCACTTTCAGGTTGGAGAGATCCCCCAGTTCAGAAGGTATGTCGCCGGTCAACTGGTTGTTGTGAAGAAAAAGCGCTTCCAGGTTGGAGAGACTACCCAGTTCGGACGGTATCTCTCCGGTCAATTGGTTGCTGTGAAAAGACAGCCTTTCCAGTCTGGAGAGACCTCCCAGTTCCGAAGGGATCTCCCCGGTTAGCCGGTTTCCCCTCAAGTACAGTTCTTCCAGGTTGCTGAGGTTACCAAACTCCTCCGGTATGTTCCCTGAAAGTTCGTTGCGAACGATATACAAGCTTCGCAGGTTGTTGAGATTTCCCAGCGTCGAAGGTATAGGACCGGAAAGTTCATTTAAGGAAAGATAAAGCAACTCCAGGCTTTCAAGGTTCCCCAGGGAGGAAGGCAACTTCCCGGCCAAGTTATTCTGACTCAAGTACAATCCTGTCACCCGACCGTTCGCATCGTTGGTGACGCCGTGCCACTCCCTGAGGGGACGATCGCTCAGCCAGTTGGTGGTTTTTGTCCAGTAATCGCCATAGGTGGCATGATAGAGTTCGACTAGGAGGGCCCGGTCCTCCTGTGAATCGGCTGACGCGCAACTGCTGCCGTCGACGGTGCCGACGCTGTGGAGCCATGCCTGAAACGCCTCATCTATTGGCGCGCAGAGCCCTGAGTTGTTGTGGTACGCCAGAATCTGCAAGGAGGTCAGCCTCGTCAATCCCGGAGGAAGCTCACCCGATAGCATGTTGTCGGCGACAAGCAAGTTGACCAGGTTCGCGAGGCTGCCCAGGGTGGTCGGCAGGACACCCGTAAATTGGTTTTGGTTGAGTATTAGCAACGCCAGCCTTTCTAGGCCGCCAAGTTCCGACGGGATCTGTCCACTCAATTGGTTCTCGGAGAGTTTGAGCTGCTCCAGGTTGTGGAGACTCCCCAGTTCCTCGGGTATCTCTCCGGTCAACCGGTTGCTTGAGAGATCCAGCCGCCAAAGATCACTTATGTCGCCAAGCGCCGCCGGTATCTCTCCGGTCAACCCAGCATAGGGAAGCTGCAACTCCGTGACGCGCGGCGGCGTGCCCTCCAAGGTGATGCCGTCCCAGTCGGCGATGGGAGTATCCGCCGACCAGTTCAGTGTGGCGTCTCCCGCCAACGTGTCGCGTGCGGCGAGGAGCGCCTCGCAGTCGGAGACGAGCCCGGGGTTGTTTGTGGGGTCGGGGACGGCGGTTCCGGTGGAGCAGGTGGGAGTAGTACCGTTTTAAGCAAGGGCGGGCCGGATAGTGACGATGATTCCGGCTAGGAGAAACAATGCTCCGACGGTAAGGACAGAGAGAATGCCGGTACGGTTTCGCAATCTTGTCATTGGAATGCTCGGGGTTCCGTCGGGAATACCTCTACCACAGTCGGCGTTGTACCACACCGTTGTAGCCATTTCAACACGGAGCGGGTCGCTCACTCGGGTTGGCGGACTGTGTTCACTGGCAAGGTACGCCACACGCTTTAATGCGCGCAAGCCGTTGCACCACTCTTTCCAGCTGAACGGTTGATGACGAATCTGTGGTCGACTCAGTAGAGCAGTCGCCACCTAACTTGACAAAATCAAGAACCTTCATTCGACGGACTCAACAGCAACGGAAAACTTAGGTACTCGTGGGCCGTCGATTTGGGTCCATTCAAGCCAGGTCGATAAGCTCCGCCCTTGACAAGAACGGACTCACATTCCAACTCTCTGGCCGTAGTCTGGAATATAAAGGCTACATCGTCGATGCGCGGCCTATTCTTGAAGTAGAACACAGATCGTCGTAGGTAAGGCCAGCGATGTTCAGCACGATGTTCAGCATGTCGGGCTGCAGATGCTTGTCAAGGCACATCCCAATATTGGCCCCGATTACCGTGCCACCGCCACTGGCGATGACGTTGCCGACCTTCTGTTGACAGAACGAGCAGGTGTTGGCGCTTGATCGGAGGAGTCTGCACAAAGGCATGACGTTTCGGCAATTTCAAGCGTTCTTTCACTCTCCCAAGCGTTTGGACTAGGTGGCTGGCCGTTATCTCTCTGCCCAATGAATTGCTCGGAGGTCGCTTGTCAGCCACTCGTGCGCAAGTGTAGTTGCTGGTCTGGATTCATTACCGTGGAGAACCTGCCAGCCGCTGTAGTATGGCTTTCCCCCTTCGATGAATTTGTCCTGGGCTGCCTGAATCCTCTTCCAAATATCGTGGTCGCTGGTTTTCTCCTTTCGTCCCAATTTTATGAATATCCCTGAGTCGGCGGCATCGGCTGCCCATTCGTCCCAGTAGGTGAGAACTACTGCATTCCGATCATTCGAGTTGCCGGCTTCTGGCAATCTCAGTTCACCGCACATCCGAAAGGGTAGCATGTATCTCATTTGGTTCCTTCTGTTGAACGCAGGGAGCCACCGTTCAACTATGAGGTTATAGATTCGCAGTGCGCCGTTGAAAATTGCATTCGTGCGCTGAAGCAACCTCTCTTCAGTGTAACGCTCGAACCACATCCCTCCACTTCTCCCCGGAGACCATTCTTTGTCTGGCGACGGCCAGGGATCCACAAGGATATCGGTGCCGTTCCGAAAAAGATCGGAGACCCGCTCTCGGAATAGTTCTAGTTCCGGCACCGTAAAAGAATACTCGCTGAAGCCGAACGTAACGGACCCTCTCGGGTCTCTATTCAGCTTCCGTAAGTACTTATCGATGTAGTCTACTACGTCAGTTGGGGTATCTATGTCCCTTGCTTCGAAATCGTTCCTGCGCAAGTAGCTAGCAAAGTCATAGGCGAATTCATGGAATCCCACTGTAAACTCCCGTGCGAGTCGAAAGTCCTTCAATTGTTCCGACAGTGACCGGGATAATTCATCGTGAGTAAAACTCCATGGCCAGACTCTGGTGGATTCTATGCCCCTAGATCTCCATCCGGGCCAGTCCTCATGGTGCCTCTCGTAGTGATCTTGCAGGTCCTTGGGAAGTTGGACTACGGGTGCAAGTTCCTTGTCTCCTCCGTACCAACTGCTGGTGACCCGTCCTAGTCGTACGTCGATTCCCAGTGTCGGAATGCTTCCGCTCTTTGCTTGCACCCCCAACGCAGGCATAAGAGGGCCAAGTCCGTCCTTCCAGTTTTCCATGGCCTTTCTGATTCTGGTGCCTATCTCTATTGCTGTGCCTGGAGGGAATAATTCCGAGTGTTCTTCATTAGACCAGTTATGCTTGACCTCATCCAATACCAGCCCAGCCATCCCTGGATCTAAGGAGGCGAGTCTTTCCATGATCTCTCGGACGGCGTTCGGGTTTTCCGAGTTGATGGCGATGGCCAGCGGGACTACCCATCTGTCGGAGTTCAGCTCAATTTCCTCAAGGGAGATTGACCTCTCCACAATGGCCCTCGCGGTGAACCACTCCCTGAGAATTGCCAGCGTGAAGTCGAACTTGCCGCCTTCTTCCACAACGATTCGTGAGTTGGACACGCGAGCCTGTTCGGAGGTTTTCGTTGCCACAAGTGCTTTATCGACGCTTTCTCCCGAGTTGATAGAGGCCACAGCCAGAGTCTTCAAGAATTCCTCGGCATCTCCGAGGTCATCAAGTGAGTCACCCAGCACTTGCTGAACCATCTCGCTGACCATTTGGCTCGGAGTCCGTCCCCTTTTGGGCATGGGTTGTCTTAGGTACGCTCCGACTATTGTTGCGAACAGTGGAAGTCGGGTCCGATACTCCCGGAAAGGAATCTCAAACTGTCTAACCTCCCGTCCTGCGACTCTTGACGCTATGGAAAGGAATTCCTCCTCACTACACTCAGGCAGGGTGTAATCTTCGGTTGTGAGGCTCAGGCCGGGTAACGGCCTTGTGATCACCACCGCGGACACGTTCCGGTTTGCGTCCGTGTAGGACTGTGCCTGGTTGAGCAACTGGTTTGCCTTGGAGCGCCCCGTCTCATCCAAACCGTCCATGATGACTAGGACACTCTGGGTGTAGACGGGCCCGTGTTCCCGGAGGTATCCCTCAATGTGGTCATTCAGGTCCCCACTGATGTTGCGTGCGTTTAGAAATACAGGCAGGGGTTGGAAGTGGTCATGCAATCGGTTTAGCAGCGCCAACTGGAAAAGCCGATGTGCTGCCAGCGTCTTCCCGGATCCTTGCCGTGCATATACCGTCAGTGTTCCTGTGGTGGGGATTGTCAGTCTGTGTCCAACTGAGTGGTCCTCAGCGAGTTCGCCGGCCACATATTCTGGAACTCCCAATGTTGCCCAGAGGCGCTTGGTATCCACGATGCTCTCTCGGAGCTTTTGCCTCAAGTATAGGTCGTGGTTGACCGGAGCCGGGTCCCGGTACCTCCGCAAAATCTCGTCGGTCAGTGATGACCTTATATGGTCCGGCAGGTCGTCTACGTTCTCAACGGTCTTCCAAGTGGTGTAGTTCGATACTCTTCGGATCAGTGCCTCTGTCTCGCCGTCTCTTTCAGTTGCGGGGAGCATGAAGGCAAGGAGTCTTCCCTGGGCCCTTATGCAGGCGCTTATTTCTTCGACTATCGGTGTAGTGGTCGTTGAACCGACTAGCCAGATCACCATTTCCGCCCTTCTTGCGTTCCTGACATACCGGTCGCGGGCGGCTTCGGAACTAGCGGGAGCGTCTTCGAAGGCCCAGGCCATGGTCATTGGGAAACTGTCTACTTCTTCGATGGCCAAAGACCTGGCACGGGACATTTCCTCGTCTTTAGAATCCTGTCGGCTGCTGATAAAGACCTGGAGTGGTTCTTCACTCGGTCGGATTTGCTTTGCGTTCATCTCACAGCGCTCTTTAGCAGGCTGCTGAAAAACCATTCTGTGAGATAGGATACCACCACGATGTAATGGAGGTATCTCACTCACGCGCGGCAGACGTGATTCCCAAGCGTCCATGCTGGCATTCGTTGAGTTGGAGGAGCGTGTCCCGAGCGACCATACTCTTCGGACTATCAAGACTGTGGCTGACGAGGCGTTGGAACGTCTCTCGCCAGACTTCGACCGTATGTACTCGAAGGTAGGCAGGGCGTCTGTCCCGCTGGAGCGACTGCTGAAGGCGTCCTTGCTCATCTTCCTGTACTCGGTGCGCAGCGAGCGAGCCTTCTGCGAGGAGCTCGAATACAACCTGCTGTTTCGCTGGTGCCTGGACATGAACGTGATGGAGTGCAGCTTCGACCCGACGGTGTTCACGAAGAACCGTCGGCGACTGCTGGAACACAAGATAGGGCAGTCGCTGTTCGACGAGGTGGTGTGGGAAGCAGACCGTCAGGGACTGCTCTCGGATGAGCATTTCAATGTGGACGGAATGCTGAGAGAGGCGGTGGCGAGCATCAAGAGCTTCAGACGTGTCAAGAGCGGACCGAAAATGTACCAGAGCGGTGAGTCAGGTGCCGATAAGCCCCGAGCCGTCCTCAACTCTCTCGCTTACACCGACTTAATCCCAGTCATCGACGGAGGCATCGGAATCGACACCTTCGATAACGGAAGGATGCGTAACGCCACCTGGCGATCACATGTCATCCGTCCGATGAGACCGTGTATGAGCTGCAACCGGCAACTCGATCTCGACCAGGTCGTCCCCGACAGAGAGGGCCTCCTCGACGACCCAAAATACATCGCGGGTGCTGGTCGCTCAGGGGTGCCGACCAACCAGAATGTGGCCCCGCTCTCGATCAACGTCGCTGCCAGCCTCCTGGCTCAGTACGTCTCGTTCAGTGTGGCCCCAGCTGGGTTGGGTGACCCAGGACTTCTTCGTTACGCCCTTAGCTCACACTTCCTCGAACGTCTTGACGACTTCAAGCGCCCCCACTGTCCTGTTGAATCGGGCGAAGGCGAGGGCGATCAGCGTGCCGATCTCACCGGCCGCCACGAACAGGCCGAGTTGCTGGGACAACTTGCTAATGCGCCGGGAGCCAGGATACACATTCTCCGCTGGATCGATGATAGAGCTCGGACACTGACTGCGTGGTTGGACTGAGCCGTCCTAAGCAACCTGTCTCGATCTAGTGTCCTTCCGAGTCCTCTGCCAAACCGCCGCCCAATTGCTCTTCCTCGTAGTGCAGCAGCGCCATGTGAACGGTGGCGAAATCCCAGTTTCTCCGTCGAACCCATCCACCCTCGCATATGCTGTAGACGAACTCGGCTAGGACGTTTTCGCCCCTGACCTGTGCGTGAGGCACGATCTCAAAGTACCGGCTGTCCGGGCCTTCCAAGCGAATCATTGTGCTCCTCATCCTCCGAACCTGCCTCCAGCCCCTCTATCTTCCGCGAGTTCTGAACAGTTGCTAATCCTATAGGAATATTGCAATCATATCATACAGTTGCGATAATCGAATGGGCAGTTCATTCCCTGTCGGTGATGACTAGCGGGGATGTGACCCACTGAGGAGCAGTCTAATGGCCAAGGCAGCGAGGTTCGACGGCGGTGCCTTCTTCGCCGCTCTAGACGCCGAGAGGCAGGCACGCCAATGCACCTGGAAGCAGGTGGCGGAGGAGTGCGGCATCAGCGCCTCCACCTTGAGCCGCATGTCTCAGGGCAAGCATCCCGACGTGAACGGTCTCGCGGCGTTGGCGGCATGGTCGGGGCTAGACGTAGACCGATTCGTCAGAAGCGCCATCGCTAAGGAAGAGCCGGAACCCCTCGCGGTGATCTCGTCCTACCTCCACTCCGATCCGCGCCTCAACGAGGAAGCCACCGTTGCTCTTGACCAGATGGTCAAGGCAGCTTATAGGAGCATGACGAACCAATGACTACCCTTAACATCAGCAGCTTCATATGGGGCATCGCAGACGACGTGCTGCGGGATGTCTACGTCCGGGGCAAGTACAGGGATGTCATCCTGCCAATGACAGTCATTCGACGCCTCGATGCGGTCCTCGAACCTACTAAGGACGAAGTGCTCCGCATGAAAGCTCTGATGGACGACGCTGGGGTGACGAACCAGGACCGAGCGTTGCGCGACGCCTCCGGCGAGGCCTTCTACAATACGTCCCCCTTCCGGCTGCGTGACCTCACTTCCATAGGCCAGCAGCAGAGACTTCGGGCCAACTTCGAGGCATATCTCGACGGCTTCTCGCCCAATGTCCAGGAGCTCCTAGCGAAGTTCAAGTTCCGCGACCAGATTCCTACGTTGGTGGAGGCGGACGCGCTGGGTTTCCTGATAGCGAAATTCCTCGATAGCTCGATCAACCTCAGCCCCAAGCCGGCCCTGAACGGCGACGACTCAGTGCGCTTGGAGGGCCTGGACAACCACGGCATGGGCACGGTATTCGAGGAACTCATACGTCGCTTCAACGAGGAGAACAACGAGGAGGCCGGAGAGCACTTCACTCCCCGCGACGTAGTGCAACTCATGGCGCACCTCATCTTCGAGCCGGTTGCCGATCGGATAAAGCCCAGCACCTACCTCGTCTACGACGGCGCCTGCGGGACGGGCGGGATGCTGACAGTCGCGGAGGAGACGTTGGAGCGCCTCGCCTCCGAGAAAAGCAAGGATGTGTCGGTCCACCTGTACGGGCAGGAGGTGAATCCGGAGACGTATGCCATCAGCAAGGCCGACCTTATCCTCAAGGGTGAGGGTGACGAGGCGAACAACATCGGGTTCGGCTCGACGCTGTCCAACGACTTCTTTCCCGGCAAAGAGTTCGACTTCATGCTCTCCAATCCACCTTACGGCAAGTCGTGGAAGACAGACCTCGAACGTATGGGAGGCAAGAGGGACCTCATGGACACACGATTCCTGATCGAACATGAAGACGATCCTGAATACAGCCTCGTCACTCGCTCCAGCGACGGGCAGATGCTCTTCCTCGCCAACATGCTCAGCAAGATGAAGCAGGATACGGAGCTCGGCAGCCGCATAGCGGAAGTGCACAATGGCAGCTCACTCTTCACCGGCGACGCCGGACAGGGCGAGAGCAACATCCGCCGTTGGATCATCGAGAATGACTGGCTTGAGGCCATCGTCGCCCTGCCGCTCAACATGTTCTACAACACCGGCATTGCGACGTACATCTGGGTGCTGAGCAACCGCAAGGACGAGCACCGCCGCGGCAAGGTGCAGCTCATCGACGCCACGCAATGGTACAAACCGCTGAGAAAGAACCTCGGCAACAAGAACTGCGAGCTGTCTGACGTGGACATCCGCCGAATATGCGACGCCTTTCTCTCCTTCGAGGAGACTGAGGAGTCGAAGATCTTCCCCAACGAGGCCTTTGGGTACCGCAAGGTCACGGTAGAGCGGCCCATGCGACTGGAGGGCATCGACCCCGAACGGGCGTACACGGCCAAGGAGATCAAGGAACTGCGGGAGACCCACGAACGCTCCGAGAGTGCGCCGCCCGTGATCAAGAAGGTCCATAGGAGGGCCGTCGATTACGATCCGTTGTGCGGACTCTTCCCGGCAACCGTCAACGGCGAGCCCGCCGTCGTCGAGTACGAGCCTGATACAAACCTCCGCGACACCGAGCAGGTGCCGCTCCTAGAAGACGGTGGCGTCGAGGCGTTCCTACGCCGCGAGGTGCTGCCCTACGCGCCCGACGCGTGGTACGTGCCGTCCAGCGTCAAGACTGGCTACGAGATTAGCTTCACCCGCTACTTCTACAAGCCGGAACCGCTGCGCCCCCTGGAGGACATTCGCGCGGACATCCTAGCACTGGAGCGGGAGACTGAGGGACTGTTGACGGAGATTCTATGAGCACAAAGAAGGTCAAAATCGCTGAGTTGCTTACCAAGTTCCACTTGGAAAAGGTAAAGCTTAATTTGGCAGTGGCCAAATTTGAAGTGTCCTTCGACGACGCGGACAGGGACGCAGCATGGGAAATGTACATTGAGATGCTGACGAGAATCGTCACCCAGCCCTTGCCTATCGAGGACGGGGATGAAAAGACGGCTTTGGATAGCGTCTATTCGCTCTTCCCGATCACCCGAAAGATCCTGCGCCGGCACGGGAGAAGCGCATTTAACTTCTCGAAGATCGCGGTGCCTGTGCTGAACCAGGTCGTGCGTCCTTTCACCGCGAAGTGGCACAAGGAGAGCCTGGCCGGTGCCTTCGACGACGACGCCAAACGCAGGGAGTTCCGCCAAGAGCTAGAGAGCTTGCAGGTAGAACTACGCAGCTACAATCGTTTACTGGCAGAGATCGCCGGAGTCGAAGACTTGACCGACCTGGAACAGGTGGAGGGAGTTTAGAGATGTACCAAGCACCGAGGCATCGGGTGTTCATCAGCTATTACCATGAGGATCAGGCATATAAGGACTGGTTCGTCCAAGAAATGGGAGACGACATTGTGGACGAGTCGGTTGAGGACGGCGATATAGATGACGACAATTTAGCCACTGAGACAATTCGCCAGTACATTAGAGACGATTTCATTCGCGATGCGACAGTCACTATTGTATTAATCGGTCCATGCACGTGGCAACGGAAGCACGTCGATTGGGAGATAGGGTCAAGTCTGCGGCAAACTAGGAGAAATTCCAGGTGCGGGATGCTAGGTATATTGCTCCCTAACCATCCTGACCACGAAAGGGAACAGTATTACTTGAGCCGCATCCCACCCAGATTAGCGGACAACGTCACAGGAAGCGATCCATATTCCATCGTTTACGATTGGCCTGGTAGCTATCAACTATCCAGTGTTCGCAAATGGATTCACACGGCCTTCGAAAGGAGGGGTGGAACCCCGCCTAACAATGGGCGGGATCAATTCCGATATAACAGAAGCGGCGATTGTTACCGTGGATGGCAGAGCTAGGAATTCTCAGCCGTTACGCGATTATCGAATCTGCCCATGAATCGAGATCTCCAAACTTACCAAGCCTCCAGGCCCGCCGTCGTCGAGTACGAACCGGACACCGACCTCCGCGACACCGAGCAGGTGCCGCTCCTCAAAGAGGGTGGAGTCGAGGCGTTCCTCCGCCGCGAGGTGCTGCCTTACGCGCCCGACGCCTAGTACGTGCCGTCCAGCGTCAAGACCGGATACGAGATCAGCTTCACACGTTACTTCTACAAGCCCCAGCCGGTCCGCCCGCTGGAGGACATCCGCGCCGACATCCTGGCGCTGGAGAGGGATACGGAAGGGTTGCTGGCGGAGATTGTGGGAGAAAGACGTTACCGCTAGACGAAAGGCCTACATCCATGAATTTCACTCATTTCAAACTTGGAAATCAACAAAAGGGCAACATCGTTGAAGTAACCCTCACTGGTAGCGTCGCAAACGTTAGGTTGATGAACAGCTCGAACTTCCAGAGCTATCGAAACGGTCGCAGACACAGTTACCATGGCGGGTTAGTGAAGCGATCGCCTGCCAATATTGTGATTCCATCTTCAGGCACATGGCATCTCGTCGTGGACATGCAGGGCCTTCGGGGAAGGGTCAAGTCTTCTATACGGATTATGCCCCGAGAAGTTCTGTCGCCACTACCTGAATATCGCGACAAGCCATTATCCCCTCTGCTGCAACCGATCCAACAAGAACCCAACAGTGGTGTGACGCTGGACTACTACGACGTTTTTGTTTCGCATGCCACAGAAGATAAGGAAGAGGTCGCAAGTCCCCTTGCCAACGCGTTAGTGGAAGCCGGACTGAGAGTCTGGTATGACGAATTCGAGCTTCGGATAGGGGATAGCCTTCGACGCAAGATTGATTACGGCCTTGCCCGCAGCAGATTCGGCATCGTCGTTCTTTCGCCTTCATTCTTCGCGAAGAAGTGGCCCCAGTATGAACTAGACGGACTGGTCACTATGGAACTAACTGGTGAGCAAACTATCTTGCCCCTGTGGCACCGCCTTTCAAAGGATGATGTCATCCGACAGAGCCCCTCTTTGGCCGATAAGATTGCTCGTAGCACGTCCGAGTTCACTATCGAGCAGATAGCCGACGAGATTGCTGATGTCATAAGGACCGGGTAGACGTGGCGGCCCTCACGCTCCATCCCTACCCCGACTACAAGCCGTCCGGCGTTGAGTGGCTCGGCGAGATCCCAGCGCACTGGGAAGTGCGGCGACTAAAGCAGGTCTGCCGCTTTGCCTACGGAGATAGCTTGAGTGGCGAAAGTCGCGAAGGGAACGTGCCGGTCTATGGGTCGAACGGACAGATTGGCGGGTATACCGTAGCCAACACTGAAGCACCTTGTATTATCATCGGACGCAAAGGATCGTTCGGTAAGGTGACCTATGTCGATCGAACTGCTTTTGCCATTGATACAACCTTTTTCATTGACAACCGCTTTACGCAAGCCAACATACGGTGGCTCTCCGTTGCGCTGCCGCTATTAGGCCTGGATGCAGTTTCACACGACTCCGCTGTGCCTGGGCTCAACCGCAACGCCGCTTACGAGTCAGCCATCCCCCTCCCACCCCTCCCCGAACAGCGCGCCATCGTGCGCTACCTCGACCACGTGGACGAGCGCATCCGGGGGTACGTCAGCGCCAAGGAGAGGCTCATCGCGCTGCTGGAGGAGGAGCGGCAGGCCGTCATCCACCGCGCCGTCACTCGCGGCCTCGACCCCAACGTCCGCCTCAAGCCCTCCGGCGTCGAGTGGCTCGGCGATGTCCCGGCGCATTGGGACCGGTGTCGTCTCAGGAACGTAGTGTCAGTAGTCACCACAGGTTCCCGGGGTTGGTCGTCATTCGCCTCTGACACCGGGCCTCTGTTCATTCGCGTCGCCAATCTCAGCCGCGATTCACTCCAACTACGGTTCGACGACACGGTTAGACTGAACCTACCGGAGACATCGGAAGTTACTCGAACGCGAATCCAAGCGGGTGACCTGTTGGTCTCGGTCACTGCTTACATCGGGTCAGTAGGACTCGCTCCCGAAGATATCGAGGAAGCTTATGTCAGCCAACACGTAGCCCGTTGCCAACCACTGCCAGGATCGTCTTCTAGATGGCTTGGGTACGTTCTCCTATCTACGGTGGGGCAAACCCACGGCCAGATTAGCCTTTATGGTGGAACGAAGGACGGCCTCTCTCTGGACGATGTGAAGGACTACCAGATTCTCCTCCCACCCCTTTCCGAACAGGCTGCCATTGTCAAGCACCTCGACAGCGCCACCGCCGACATTGACGCCGCCATAGGTCGCGCCCGCCGTCAGATCGAGCTCCTCCACGAGTACCGCACGCGCCTCATCGCCGACGTGGTGACTGGCAAGCTGGATGTGCGCGAGGCGGCGGCCAATTTGCCAGAGGGAGCCGGAGACTCGACGAATAGTAACGGACAGTGGAAATAATGGATTCTGTTCCTAAGCGTAGGCAAGCTGGAAACCTGCGGCCTGAGGTGGCTCACATCTTGGAGTTGATTGGACTATCTCAACACGTTGACGAGATATGTAGGATCGCTGAACGCCTTGCTTTGGGTGACAAGTCCGTCATCGAGGATCTAATCGTCATCGACAGAGAGATTCCAGGGCTGGGCTTCGTAGACATCAACGAGCGGACTTCCAGCGGTTCCTCTATCGGAGTGTATGAGCTTTCCGATAGGCCGATCTTTAGGGGAATCCAATATGTGGGGATGCACCTAGGCAGGGACGACATCGAGTGGCTCTGCCGGTCCATAGTCACGTCCTCGTGCTATCACATCGAGAATAGCCTCAAGCGTCGGTTGGAAATTGATGAAGATGATCGATCTTCCGTTGGTCAGCTATTGGATTCACCAGAAGGGCGACTGCTTGAAGGATCGGCGCGGAAACCCCTCATTATTCTAAATCGAGCCGTGTACAACAGGGCGAAGCATACTATCGAGGACATTGATTACGATTCACATATGTTCTCAGTAGCGGACGCGATCGCCATCTACCTGTCCTGTCGCGTGATCGGATCCGAGCTTGTCTGCAAGTTGGGACTCAAGACGAAGCACGGGGTCCCCATATTCCAATAGATGGGAACTGGGCGATCAGTCTAGGTTCATGTAGTGGGGAGACTCTCTTCGGCTAAGGAGTTCGTCATGACTTCCGCGTCGTAGAATCTGGTTCAAGAGCCCGACCATAGACAGCCAATAGAAGATAGAATATTGGCAGGCCGCGAAGCTAGTGGTGAAGCCGAAGATTGGGTACAGGTGGTCACGGTATGAACGGTAACAAGGACAACGACTACCTTGCTGGGCTTGTGCGAGAGCTGTGTAAGCTGCCGCAAGAGACCGAGTGGGTCGAGTTCAAGGTCAGCTACCAGGAGCCGCAAATCGTTGGGGAATACATAGCTGCACTGGCCAACGCGGCCGCTCTCCACGGCAAGACTCATGGATATGTACTCTGGGGCATTGAGGATAAGACACACTCCATCGTTGGCACGAGCTTCTCGCCGGCAGCCGCGAAGAAGGGCAACGAACCGCTGGAGTCTTGGCTGTTGAGGTTACTGCGCCCACGCATCGACTTCCGCTTTCACGAAATCATGATTGATGGACAGCGAGTCGTCCTCCTTGAGATCGACCGTGCGACAAATCAGCCAGTCGCCTTCATGGGAACTGAGTTCATTCGAGTTGGAAGCACCAAGAGAAAGCTCAAGGACTATCCAGAGAAGGAACGGGCGCTTTGGCGTATATTCGATCGAATAGAATTCGAGGACGGCATCGCCGCCGAACGTGTGAGCGGCGAAGATGTCCTCCTTGGTCTCGACTATCCCGCCTACTTCGATATGCTGGAGGCGCCGCTCCCCGATGGCCGTGACGCAATTCTCAATGCGTTGCTACAAGACCGGTTGATCGAGCCCTGCAAAGCGGGCGGGTTCAATATTACGAACTTGGGCGCGATTCTGTTTGCTAGGAGTCTAGGCGAATTTCCACATCTGCGGCGCAAGGCTGTTCGCGTCATCCAGTATCATGGCAAAGATCGGACGGAGACGATCCGAGAACAGGAAGGTGGCAAGGGATACGCATCCGGTTTTGAAGGTTTGCTCGACTACATTGATGGGATCCTACTGACGAACGAAGTAGTCGAGAGGGCCCTGCGAAGGACAGTGCCCATGTTCCCAGAGTTGGCCATCCGCGAGATCGTCGCCAACGCTCTCATCCACCAAGACTTCTTCGTCACCGGTGCGGGACCCATGATCGAGATATTCGATGACCGCATTGAGGTCACGAACCCCGGTGAACCGCTCGTGGATACGCAACGTTTCTTGGACACGCCGCCCAAATCCCGGAACGAGACGTTGGCCTCACTGATGCGTAGGGTTCGCATATGTGAAGAAAGAGGAAGCGGGATCGACAAAGTTGTCTCCCAAGTCGAGTTTTACCAACTCCCAGCGCCGATCTTCGAGGTACCGCCAGATTCTACCCGTGTGATTCTGTTCTCCCACAAACCCATGACCGATATGGACTCTGCAGAGCGGGTGCGGGCCTGCTACCTTCATGCTTGCCTCAAGTACGTCATGCGAGACTTCCTGACCAATGCATCGCTCCGAGAGAGGTTCGGCATCAAGGAGAGCAACAAAGCTGTGGCCTCTCGCCGCATTCGTGAGGCCGTGGACGCAGGAGTGATCAAGCCGTTTGACGAGCATGCACCCCGAAGGCTGATGAAATACGTTCCCTTCTGGGCTTGACTTCAATTGACGGGTAATTGACAGGGTGTCTTCAAAATGACAATCCGAACCGAAAGCCAGCTTTGCAAACGGGTTGATTTCAATTGACGGGTAATTGATAGACTGGCTTCAAAATGACGATCCGAACCGAAGGTCAGCTTTGTAAACGGGTTGATTTCAATTGACGGGTAATTGATAGTAGCGCCTGAGATGACCACCGACACCACCGAACGTGGCCTTGAACGCCTCATCTGCGAGGCGATGACGGGCCGTGCTTGCGACCCTCCGCAGGACGGCATGGTGCGTGAGCGCCCGTCGAGCTATGGCGCGGGCTGGATATGCGGTGACCCGCAGGACTACGACCGGGAGTACTGCGTAGACCTGGCCCAACTCTCCGCATTTCTCAAAAAGACACAGCCCGATGCTGCCGAATCGCTGGCCCTGGAAGAGGACAGCCCGACGCGGCGCAGGTTTCTGGCCCGGCTGCAGGGGGAGATAACTCGGCGAGGGACCATTGATGTCCTGCGCAAGGGCATCAAGCACGGGCCGCACCATATCGACCTGATGTACGGCACGCCCTCCACTCGCAACGAGAAAGCTGTACTCCTGTATGGACAGAACCGATTCAGCGTGACAAGACAGCTACGGTACAGTCAGGACGAGAAGCAGCTTGCATTGGACCTGTGCTTGTTCGTCAACGGTCTGCCCATAGCCACATTCGAGCTAAAGAATAGCCTCACCAAGCAGACGGTGGACGACGCGGTAGAGCAGTACAAGCGTGACCGCAGCCCTAGGGAGAAGCTCTTCGAACTCGGCCGCTGCTTAGTTCACTTCGCCGTGGACGACCACGAGGTCAAGTTCTGCACGCACCTTCGTGGCAAGACGTCGTGGTTCCTGCCCTTCAACCAGGGATGGAACGCCGGCGCGGGCAATCCGCCGAACCCCAACGGCCTCAAGACCGACTACCTCTGGAAGCAAGTCCTCACCCGAGACAGCTTGGTCGACATCATCGAGAACTACACCCAGATAGTGGAGACAAGGGATGACAAGACGGGACGCAAGCGGCGGGAGCAGATATGGCCCCGCTATCACCAGTTGGACGTGGTGCGGAGGCTCCTGGCCGACGCATCCGGTAGGGGAGTCGGCCCCAGATACCTGATTCAGCACTCGGCGGGCAGCGGCAAATCCAACTCCATCGCGTGGTTGGCCCACCAGTTGATCGAGTTGGAACGGGACGGCCAGACGCTCTTCGATACCGTGGTCGTCGTGACGGACCGGAGGGTGTTGGACAGGCAGATACGGGACACCATCAGGCAGTTCGCCCAGGTCGGGTCCGTCGTGGGCCACGCCCAGACCGCCAGCCATCTGCGAACTCTGCTTCAGGAGGGCAAGCGGATCGTCATCACCACAGTGCAGAAGTTCCCGTTCATCCTGGACGCCATCGGCAACGAGCACCGGGGCCGCAGGTTCGCCCTAATCATCGACGAGGCCCATTCCAGCCAAGGCGGACGGACGTCGGCATCGGTGTCGATGGCCCTGGGCGAAGCCGGTGAGGAGGAAGAAGACGAGACCACCGAGGACAAGATCAACCAGATTATGGAGTCTAAGAAGCTGCTGGCCAACGCCAGCTACTTCGCCTTCACAGCCACGCCCAAGAACAAGACCCTAGAGATATTCGGTGCGCCAGTCCCCGAAGGTGGAAAGACTAGGTACGTGCCCTTCCACTCCTACACCATGAAGCAGGCCATCCAGGAGCAGTTCATCATCGATGTGGTGAAGCACTATACGCCGGTGGACAGCTACTACCGGCTGGTGAAGACCGTGGAGGGAGACCCGGAGTTCGACACCAAGCGCGCCAGGAAGAAGCTCCGCCACTACGTGGAGGACCACGAACACGCCATCCGCCTGAAGGCGGAGATCATGGTAGACCACTTCCACGAGCAGGTTGCCGGCTTGCAGAAGATAGGCGGGCAGGCGCGGGTCATGGTGGTCACGAGCAGCATCCAGCGGGCCATCAGCTACTATTTCGCCATTCGAGACTATCTGGCGGAACGCAAGAGTCCCTACCAGGCCATCGCCGCCTTCTCCGGCGAGCACGATTACGATGGGGTGAAGGTCACCGAGGCATCCCTCAACGGCTTCTCGTCGAACCTGATCGCGGACAGGATTCAGGAAGACCCGTACCGCTTCCTGGTCTGCGCCGACAAGTTCCAGACCGGCTACGACGAGCCGCTACTGCACACGATGTACGTAGACAAGATCCTGTCGGGCGTCAGGGCAGTGCAGACGCTTTCGCGCCTCAACCGGGCGCATCCCAAAAAGCACGACGCCTTCGTGCTCGACTTCGCCAACGACACCGACACGATTCAGAACGCCTTCGCCGACTATTACCGCACCACGGTCCTGGCGGAGGAGACCGACCCCGACAGGCTGCACGACCTCAAGGCGGCCCTGGACATGTATCAAGTCTACGGCCCGGCGCAGATTGACGAGCTGGTGGAGCGGTACCTTTCGGGAGCCGACCGCGACCGCCTAGACTCCATCTTGGACGCCTGCGTCTCTCTCTACAGGGAGCAGCTGGACGAGGACGGCCAGGTGGACTTCAAGGGCAAGGCGAAGGCGTTCCTTCGGACCTACGGGTTCTTGGCGTCCATCCTTCCCTACACATACGCCGAGTGGGAGAAGCTCTCCATATTCCTGACCTTCCTGGTCCCCAAGCTGCCCGCCCCCGAAGAGGATGACCTTTCCAAGGGGATTCTCGAAGCCATCGACATGGACAGCTACCGGGTGGAGAAGCAGGCGGTACAGGACATCCAGCTTCCTGACGAGGACGCGGAGGTCGGCCCGGTCCCCACCGAGGGTGGAGGCAAGAAGCCTGAGGGAGAGATGGACCGGCTCTCCAACATCATCCGGGAGTTCAACGACCAGTTCGGCAACATCGAGTGGAAGGACCAGGACAAGATCGAGAAGGTGATTGCCGAAGAACTGCCCACAAAGGTGGCCGAGGACAGGGCCTACCAGAACGCAATGACCAACTCAGATCGGCAGAACGCCCGGATCGAGCACGACAAAGCCTTGGAACGCGCCATGACCGAACTCTTGGCAGACCACACCGAGCTGTTCAAGCAGTTCAGCGACAACGATTCGTTCCGGCGGTGGCTGTCCGAGATGGTCTTCGCTGCGACCTACATGACGCCTACGATACCCGCCAGCGTGTCGGGAACGGGAGCGACACCTGTTGACCGCGCTCCTTCGCCGTCAGCCTAGCTTGGTCTGGATACTCTCATCCGTCTTTGAGCCGGTAAGCTTCCTCTTCGACAACTGACGGCGCTTGGGAGTCCTGCGCCCGGCAGGAGCCTCCCCCACGTTAGCAGTGTGAGCTACCAACGCCACTCTACCGCAAAACCCCCAAGAGTTCTCCCTGAGTGTGCTGAAACCAACTATGAGAAGCGCATCGAGATGGAGTACCCAACCATCCGGAGATCTCTGAGCGACTCTACCCCGATCGGTCAACATCGCATACCTTCCAGTGCACACGCGCCCCTTGAGTTCCTCAATCCACCTCCTGGCTTCCTCGAATTCCTCAAACTTCCGTGACATCAGGATCCGGGATCGAGCGCGGCGGTCAGAGTCTTGTGGTTGAGCCCCAGGAGCTGGACTGCCTCCAGCTTTCCCTCCTTCATCAGGTCGTGCAGCAACGCCGTCAGACGCACCTTTCGAAGACTCTCAAGGTTGGCTATGGCATCTCCATCGAGCAATTCCTCCTCCATTTGTCTCCTCCTTCAAAAATCGGTGCTCGTCACCTCCGTAGCTGACAACAGGACAATCGGCCACTTCCGAAGACGGAACTTTCGTAGCTGACGATTGGAACTGCCGCCGGAACCAGCACCGGAACCAAAGTGCTTCCCCCAATTGTCCTGTAGGGGGCCTTTCATCACGATTCAGCTTCAACATTCCACCCACTTCCGTTTTCGGAACTAACTCCATTTCCTGTACAGCCCCCTGACATGACGAACAGCCTCCGGATTCCCATACGTCATAACGAGTGTCATGCGTGACACCCGTTATATGTCGTTGGAATGGGTCCTCGGCCTCCCAACACTCGGTTGAACGAGCTTCGGCTGATCAACTGCGAGGTGGCAGCGAGGTGCTGTCACCGCAATCGAGAGTCCCATTCCCACTTGCCAGAAGGCTGATGCCGCTGGCCGCAGCGTTGCTGCTGGCGATCCCATCAAGCGGGACCGTCCTGGCCCAGGACCTGGGCCACCTTCTCGATACTTCCTAATTCCATCATGTCCCGCAGCTGGGCCATGAGCCGCATGTGACGGAGATCCTCCAGGCTCCGGCTCTCACCTTGGTACCACTCCCCTTCAGCCGTCCCATTGGTCTGAACCGGCATTTTGTCCGTTTCCGTAGCTGACACTGTCCACTCACCTCCGCACGGGCAATCGGCGTTTTGTCCGTTTCCGTAGCTGCGCCTGTCCAACGCTGTCGGAACGTACTGTGGAACCGAAGTGCTTACTCCGATAGTCCTGTAGGGAGCTTTTCGCCCCGATTTAGCTTTGCAGAGACCCTACTTCCCTCCGAGGGAACATCGTCCATTTCCTGTACACGCCCCTGACACCACGAACAGCCCCGGGAATTCCCGTCCGTCATAACGGATGTCATGCGTGTCACCACTGTCATGCGTGACCCCCGTTATATGTGGTTGGCATGGGCTGTCGGACTGCTCACACTCGAACGCACGAGCTTCGGCTCGATCAACTGCGAGGAGGCGGTGAGGTGCCGACGGCATGGGGAGCCGCCGCCGCGACTACAAGAAATGAAAGACGACAAGCAACAGAAGAAGAGGTCTGGAGGAAACTCATCGGAGATCGGCGCAATCAGGGTCTTCTCCAACCCCGGCCCCGACGCCGAGGACCGGCTCCGGCGCGTCGTGACCCTAATGGTTAAGCACGCCACCAGGGACAGGGAGGCCAAGCCGTCAGAGGACTCCTCTTTGGACGACTACCAAGCTGAGGATTGTGCCGGGAGGGATGCCTGATGCACTCTCTCCGATCCCTGACCGTTGTCAGCTCCGGCGGAGGCGTCCAATCCTCCGTCATGGCGCTCATAGCCATTGAAGGGGCGTTCGACCGCTCGCCGGACTACGCCATCTTAGCCGACACCCGATCAGGCAAAGCCCCAGACTGCGCGAGGTCCAGTAGGCCCAGTTTGCCCACAGCCTCAACTCGGTTGAGCGCGTCGATCGGTCGATCGAGGACGCCTGGGAGTTCTTGGCCGATCTGCCGCTCCCGGTATAGCACCGCCAGAGCTTTGACCCTGCCCCGCCAATCGCGGTACCATGGAAGCAGAAGTTGGCCCGGCGATGCTATCAACATCCCGGGCCGTGGCGCCACCTGCGGGTAACAGGTGATGCGAATAGTATTGTACTACTCGCAGACCCGCTCCCAACAGGAGGCGGGTCTTTTTGGTTTCAGAGGGTTGAGCGAAAGGAGTAGTCATGGGGAGAAGCACCAAGAGGCAGGCAGACGCGAATCGGGCGGCCATCTACGCCCGCGTGTCGGACAAGAGTCAGGACGGTGAGGACAAAAGCTCCATCTCTGAGCAGATAGGCGAGATGGAAGCCTACTGCGAGAGCAAAGGGCTGGCCATCACCGCACGCTACCACGAGGTGGGCAGGGGCTGGTCGAAGAAACGCCCCGAGTTCCAGAGGATGCTGGCCGACGCTAGGCGTGGACGCTTCGACACCATCGTTTGCTGGAAGTCCGACCGTCTCAGCCGGGGGATGTACCCCGCCGCCGCTCTCATGGAGGTCGTCGAGGCCCACCAGATTCGACTGGAAGCCGTCATGGACGCCATCGACATGAAGACCTTCGGTCTCATGGCGGCCATCGGTAAGATCGAACTGGACAACTTCAGAGAGCGGTCCACGATGGGCAAGCGGGGAACGGCCAAGCAGGGACGGGTGCCTACGGGAAACCTCCCCTACGCATACCGCATCGGAGACGATGGAAGGCCCGAGGTGGTTGAGGAGCAGGCGGAGGTGGTCCGGCGCATCTTCCACATGTACGTCCATGAGGGAATGCGGGCTCACTCCATTGCTGTGCGGCTGACCGACGAGGGCATTCCCACCCAGTCCGGCAAGCTGCTGTGGCTCCAGTCCCGCGTCCACCACATCCTGGGGAATGCCACCTACACGGGTACCTGGGTCTACGGCAAGTACCGACACGTCTCCACCGAAGACGGAATGAAGGTCTACGACCAGCCGAGGGATACCTGGATCGAGATACCGGTGCCGCAAATCATCGACGACGAGACATGGGAGAGAGCGCAGGCACTAAAGAAGCAGCGGAGCGTGAAGGCCAAGAGGAACACGAACGTGCTCTACCTGTTGCAGCACCTTCTAAAATGCGGCGAGTGCGGCCGCAACTTCCATGCAAGGTGCACCCGGAGTACCACCAACGTTCGCAACGGCAAGAAGTACCGCTACGAACTTCCCACCCCCAGCCGCTACTACATGTGCAACGGGATGCAGAGCATGCGCCTGCGCTGTCGGGAGCGTCCCTACATCCGGGCCGAGCGGTTGGAGGAGCCGATATGGAGCGAGGTGAAGCGGGTAATCCAGAACCCTGACCTGATCGTGGCCGGTATCGACACCCTCGATGCTCAGGGGAGCGACGGATTGGAGGAGGAGATTGCCCAGGCCGAGCGAGACCTGCGAAGCATCCAGATGGAAGAGGACCGTGCCATCAGGCTGTTCGTGTCGGGGAAGATCACCGAAGGCCAGCTCGACGTTCAGCGCAAGTTCATCACCGAGCGGCTTGAGAGCGCCAGGGTGAAGCTGGACGACTGTCGTGCTAAGGAGGCGAGCGGGACTGAGAAGCGACAGCTGATGGAGACCGTCCTCACCTGGGCGAGGAACGTGGGTCAGGGCATTGACGAGTTGACCGATGAGCAGCGCAAGGAGATTCTCCAGATGGTCTTGGAGCAGGTCGTCATTGACAGGGACAACAACGTGGATATCACGCTGGCTATACCCATCGTCGATGGGTCCTCAGACGCCGACTCTCCTGGCCCTGAGTCTCCTCAGTCTGAGTCCGTTGCAGTTGCGTCTCAAGAACCTTTACGCTGAGGTTCCGGTTAGAGGGGTAGAGAGGGGCCTCCCGCGGGCCACCTCCGCCATCGACTATGTAGCCGTGGCGTCATGACTTGTTGAGCTGCATTGTTCCAACCTCCCCCCTTCCTCGCCCCGTATAGTAGTCACTCTCAAGACCAGAACCGATGAGTTCAAGGATTGCCGTCCCTCGGTGCATCCCCATTGTGCCCGGAGCATTTGACTTGGGCTCGTTCACATACTGGTAAGACAGCTCTGGATTGAGTAGATCGATTGTCCTCAAGCTGGCCGAAATGCTTCGGGACCGAGAGTGCTCAGTCTCCACCCTGACGAGTATTTTCGACCATCGCTGTAGGATGACTACGGAAACCGATTGGGCGCAACCATCCTGGCTGTAGGAGGATTCGACCTCACCAACCCACTTCCCGTTAAGGTCGGGCAAGTGGATGAGCTTGAGCTTTCTGAGCAAGTCCAGCCTCCACACGTAGCGGTCGAACAACCAATGGAGGCCCGAATAATACCCTGCGAAGGAGGGTACGCTCAACCACCACTGAGGCTTGAAGTTGATAGCGTCCAGTACTACATGGAGGAGCCAGATCATCAAGATGCTGACGACGAGCGATACCGTAACCCTTCCTCGTCCTTCTACCTCGTAGGAGTGCATCCGATTTGGTCACCTCCAGTCGTTCCACAGGGATACCAGTACATTCGCGAAGGCCTTCGCATTCACTACCGACCACTGCTCGGGAGACGGACCGAACAGCCACTGCTGACCATTCTGATAGACGAGTCCATCAAGATTATTCTGAACCATCCAGTCGACTATTGAACAGTAGGTCCCTTGAAAGCCGTACTGGAACGACGAGTCGAAGCTCGGTAGCCCGGCCAACCGCGAAGGTATCATTCGCAACCTCCTCAACCACTTCGGCAGTCTCGATCTGCGCGACGGGAACCTACGGGAGGACTCGGCCGGTGGAAGCAACGTGCTCGGCGACGCCTATGAGTACCTGATAAACCGCTTCGCCGATGACGCCGGCAAGAAGGGCGGCGAGTTCTACACTCCCCGCTCTGTGGTGCGCCTCATCGTCGAGTTGCTTCAGCCGCGCGAGGCAATGCGCATCTGCGACCCCACCGCCGGCTCAGGTGGAATGCTCATCTACGCGGCCCAGTATGTGCGGGAGCACGGGGGAGACCTGTGCAACCTCGCGCTGCACGGCCAGGAGCGCAATCTGGGCACGCTCGCCATCGGCAAGCTCAACCTGCTGCTCCACGAACTGAGGGCCGCCAGACTGGAAGCTGGTGACGTCATCGCCGAACCGGGCTTGGTCGATCCGTCCGGGACGGCTCCTATCGTACGACCGCGTCATCGCCAATCCTCCATTCAGCCTCAAGAACTGGGGAGATGATTTCGCGCCCAACGGCCCGCACCACCGCTTCGACCGTTATGGCACCATACCGCCTCGGACCAGGGGCGACCTCGCCTTCCTGCTGCACATGCTCGGCGTGACCAACTCCGGCGGCATGGTGGGCGTGGTGATGCCGCACGGCGTCCTGTTCCGGGGCGGAGCCGAGGGCAAGATACGCCGCGGAATTGTGGAAGCCGACCTGTTCGAGGCGATCATCGGCCTAGCCCCCAACCTCTTCTCAGGCGCCAGCATCCCCGTCGCCATCTGCGTGCTGAACAAAGCCAAGCCCGCCGAGCGGCGCGGCAAGGTGCTCTTCGTGGACGCGGCGCAGGCAGGCAGCTTCCGCCCGGGCAAGGCGCGGAACTACATAGACCGGGAACACATCGACAGGATCGTCGAGGCGTACCAGACCTTCGAGGACGTGGACCGCTTTGCCCACGTCGCCGACATGGAGGAGATCGAGGCCAACGACTTCAACCTGAACATCAGCCGCTACGTCGACACGACCGAACCGATAGAGGTGATGAGCGTCGAGGACGCGCTTGCGCAGCTCCGAGACGCGGAGCGAAGGCGAGACGAGGCGGTGGCAAAGATGGACGAGCTGTTCGCGGAGATGGGCTATGCCAAAAGTTAGGGACAAGAGCATGTGACCATAGTCGTGACTATGGTATGATTGGTGCAACTCCACCTTGAAAGGGAATAGCGTAATGGATACAAGCAGTGACACACTAGACGGCTCGCGGACCATGAAGGCTTCCGAGTTCAAGGCCACGTGCCTCAAACTCATGGACGAGGTGGCCGAGACGGGCGAGGAGATCGTCATCACTAAGAACGGGAAGCCGGTCTCCCGCCTCGTTCCCTACCGGGAACGCCCCAAGTCGCTCTTTGGCCTTGACCGCGGCCGGATGAAGATCGTCGGTGACATCATCAGTCCCATCGATGTCGAATGGGAAGCTGAGGCCAATCCCGACAGGGTGCTAAATCCATGATCATCCTCGACACTCATGCGCTTCTTTGGTTACGAACCGGTGAAGCTCGCCTGGGAACGGGCGCAAGGCGGATCATTGATGATGCGCTTCGCGACCGGGAACTCGCCGTGTCCGCCATGACGTTTTGGGAAGTCGCGATGCTCAGGGACAAGAACCGTTTGGTTTTTCCAGAGGATGTAGGGCTGTGGCGTCGGGAGCTGCTCGGCCAAGGGCTTGTCGAGATCCCCGTCGACGGCGAGATTGGAATCCGCGCCAACGCCTTGTCCGCCTTTCACGCCGACCCCGCCGACCGCATCATCGTCGCCACCGCCCTCCAAGGCCACACGCTGGTCACGGGAGACCGGACAATTCTCGAATGGAGCGGCAACCTCAACCGGCTGGACGCCCGAGAGTGACGGCCCATGAAGCGTGATCCACAAGTACCGGACGGATGGCAGGGTGTGCGACTTGGCGATGTGGCAACCATGAGTCAGGGCGGAACACCACGAAAGAAACTGCCTGAATATTGGGATGGCCATATTCCATTTGTTACAGGTGCAGACTTAACGGAGTTCCGTATAGGCCGTTCAAACGCTCGATCATTCCTAACAACCGAAGGCTTTAATTCGGGTGACACTGCCATCTGCGAACCTGGGGCCTTGCTGCTGGCTACAAGGACGGCAGTTGGACTTGCTGGAATAGTGACAGAGATCATGGGTGCAAGCCAGGACATCACGTGCCTAGCGGCGAATGGTCGTGTTGACTCGGAATATTTGTGCAGAGCCTTGTTGCGATCAGCTCAATCGTTGCAGCGTAGGGCGCGTGGCACCACAATCCAGGGAATCTCTAGGCAGGATATTTTTGCCCTCCCTCTCCTACTACCACCCCTGCCCGAACAACGTGCCATCACCGCCGTGCTGGACTCCATCGACGAAGCCATCGAGCGCACCGAAGCCTTCATCGCCGCCACCGAGCGCCTGCGCGACGCCCTGCTCCACGAGCTACTCACCCGCGGCGTCCCCGGCTGGCACTCGGAGTGGAAGGAAGCACCGGGCATCGGGACCATCCCGGCGTGCTGGGAGGTGGTGCGGCTGGGGGAGATTCTCAAAACTACGACGTATGGGACGAATGTCTCGCTCGATGGAGAAGGTAGAGTCCCGATCTTGCGGATGAACAACCTCCAAGATGGGGAGGTCGACTTGTCAGACGTTCGAAGGGCCGACCTCGCCGATAAGGAGTTGAGGGACTTGAACCTAGTCTCAGGAGACATCCTATTCAACCGCACGAATAGCCTCGACTTGGTAGGAAAAGTCGCCATAGTACGTAACTTGCCGCAGCCTATCTCATTCGCATCCTACCTAGTGCGACTAAGGGTGCAAGAGGTCTGTGCTAATCCATTCTGGCTCTCTGCAATGCTCAGTTCTAGCAGTTACCAGTCACGGATACAGCGATTCGCGACACCGGGAGTCAGTCAGGCGAACATCAACCCAACAAGCCTCAAGTCTCTCACGATCCCGCTTCCTTCCCTGAGAGAGCAACGTACTGTCGCTGCTATGCTGAACAGCGTTGACGATACGATCGATGGGTTGCGTGAGGAACGAAGTAAATTACAGACGATGAAAGCATCCGCTGCGGACGCGCTGCTCGCGGGACGGGTGCGGGTGTTTTGTGGAGGTGTAGACTGACATGTTCTACCAGGTCGCTATCAAGCGTAAGGACTCAAAGGCTCAAGAGATAGAGGCATTGAATCTATCGCGGGACTCACTTGGACTTCGGTTGTTAGACCCTTATCAACAAGGTGGTTCTATTACCTTGAAGGGAACTACTATTCAGTGTTCAGAAATAGATCGCATCAGAATTGTGGAAACGAGGGCTGAAGCTAACGTATCTGATGTCATAGGTCAATTGGATCTTCAGGCACAAGGTTTCACTTACAGCCGTGACGAACGGGATGTTACGGACGATTTTATAACTGGTCCTCCGGGTGAGGATTTGGAGGTTGCCTCAGAGAGTATCCAAGAAATACGTCCTGCAACTGGCACTCGGGAAGTCTTCGTCGTTCACGGTCGGAATGAAAAAGCTAGGAAGGCCATCTTCGAATTCCTCAGGTCGATTGGGCTTGATCCCCTAGAGTGGTCAGAAGCTGCACAGTCCACAGGCAAGCCGACTCCATATATCGGCGAAATCTTGGACGCCGCCTTTTCACGCGCACATGCAGTCGTTGTACTCTTCACGCCAGACGATGAAGCGAGGCTTAAAGTACCGCTTCGGAGTGACAACGAGCCTCAACATGAGACTGAGTTGACCGGCCAGGCAAGGGCAAATGTGCTTTTTGAAGCAGGGATGGCGATGGGCAGGTCGCCGGAACGGACGATACTTGTGGAGCTTGGCAACTTGCGGTCTTTCACTGACATTGCCGGGCTTCATGTTATACCAATTTCTGATAACAAGACCAGAAAGCGCCTAGCAGCGGTGGAATGCTCTGCCTATGCTCGAACCAACTTATGGAGTTGGAGGATAGCAGATGACAGGCCGACCGTTTCGCGTGGACTGGCGCGCAGAGGGCGTGGAAAAAGCATGTGCCCGACTCCGATCGGGTAGGGGGCTCAGTCGCTGTCTTGCCGAAGCGGGGGTGAGTTCGGATACGGCGTTTGGCTTTGCCGATGAGATGCGCGTGGGGTTGCGCGGAATGGTTCGTAGGGCATGGGGTCGTCGTGGAGTGAAGGTGGTGCAGCGAGTACAGGTGGTGTACAGGTGGACGTACCTGTTCTTGGCACTAGATGTTCGGAGGGGGAGGTTGGTATGGAGGTGGATCGACTCGATGAGGTCCGATGATATAGCTGAGGCGGTCAAGGAGTTGAAGCATCACTCGGACATGAAAGCGCTGGTATGGGATGGGGCGCGTGGACACCGTGGCGAGAAGGTGCGGAATGTAGGCCTTGCGACGATCATCCAGCCTGCTTACAGTCCTGAGTTGAACCCTGTCGAGCGGGTGTTCGAGGAGGTCCGTCGATGGGTTGAAGGGAGGATGTATGGAAGCATCGAGGAGAAGATGGAGGCGGTTGAGGCTATCTGAGTGAATTGGGTTCTGATCCGGGTCGTGTACGGTCGCTGACGGCCTGGGACTGGATAGAACACGCCACGCGCAACCTTCCGCCACACTTTATGGCCCCATCCAAGTGAATTGGTATTACTCAAAACACCCTCACCCCCGTATCGAGTACGGGGCAGGCTCTAGCCCTCTCCCAGGACGGGCTGACAGGGGTATGTAAAACGGGATTGTAGCTATGATTCGGGCCCGCCTCACTGTCATGCCACTTATGCAAAGGTCTCCGCACGCGAGAATCCGCCCCCCAACGTACTGGACTCCCACCTTCGTGGGAGAGACGGAGATGGACCAATAGAGGTTTTCACTTACCAATGTACTCGTTAGATAAGGAGTATAATGACCCCGCCCGACAGCTTGTAATGAGGAGGCCCAGCGAAAAATGCCTCGTGTAATCGTTCTCGGTTCCGGTACTCCCGCGCCCAGTCCTCTGCGGTGGGGGTCGTCATTCTTGGTGCAGGTCGGCGGGGAATGGATGATGTTCGACTGCGGGTTTGCGGCTACGTACAAGATGTACCGCGCCGGATTCAAGGCGACGGATGTCGACCACCTCTTCTTCACGCACCACCACTCCGACCACGACGCCGACTATCCAGCGTTCCTGCTCGCGCGATTCGACATGTCGATTGGCAAGGAAAACGAGATTCGAGTGTACGGCCCGACGCTGACCGAGCAGCTAACGGAACGGATCATCGGGGAAGGCGTCGGCGCGTTCTGGCACGACATCGTCGCGCGTACGAACCACCCGCTGAGCCTGGGCGCGTACATGGGGCGCGGGGGTGTCCTTCCCCGTCGACCGCCGATAATTCACGCGAATGACGTTGGCCCTGGCAAGGTGGCGACCGGCAAAGACTGGGAGGTGACCGCCGCGCCCGTCGAGCACGTCCAGCCGTACCTGGACTCGCTGGCATACCGCATCGACAGCGACGAGGGGTCGATTGTCTTCTCCGGCGACACCCGTCCGTGCGACTCGCTGACGGAGCTGGCAAAGGACGCTGATCTGCTGGTCATGGAGTGCATTCGCCTGAAGGACGACCCCGCGCACGAGGTCGCCGGCGATTACGAGACGAGCACCGTGGGCGCGGGACAGACTGCCACCGATGCCGGGGCGAAGAAGATGCTGCTGGTACACCAGAGCCTGAGTCTGGAAGAGCCGGAGGCGCACACCCAGGCGATCGGCGAGGTCCGCAGCGCCTACGACGGGCCGATCATCTGGGCGGAAGAGATGACGGAAATTCCCTGGGGCTGAGGCAAGGCGACTCGCCTAGCAATCCTGTGTGGAGTCATCCACCACTGCAACAGCAATCGGAAGGCTCCTCTTGACCTTCAGTGTATACACGACTCTTGATAAGGATGCGCCGGTATGAATTCGTGGCGAAAGTGGCTGGCAATCCTGGGCGGGACCACCGCGATTGCAGTCCTGCTCAACGAACTCTACTGGCCTTACAACAAAGAAGTAGGCCAATTCCTTTGGGACTACATCGTCGATCCCGTGGCGCTGGCAGTCATTGGTCTCAACATCTTGGTTAACGTGTGCGACTCGCTGAGAATTCGCAACCGCGAAGGCAGTCACTTGACGCAATTGCCCCGCGACGTGATCACAGCCCTCGTGGCCGTCGTGTGGGTCCGCTTCCTGATGCAGTACGCCGACAAGATAGCCCCTGACCACGAAGCCACTGCCGGATTGTGGGGCCACCTGACTGCTTTGGCCATCGTCATCCTGGCCTTTGAAGCCATTTCCCTGTGGCGATCAGCAGACCGAGAGGACGAAACACGGCAGGTCTGATACACCACGACATTAGTGAAAGAACTCGAGGTAGGGAGCCGCCCACTCGAACGCTTTCGCCGAAAGGAACATGAGCGTCGCGGACATCACAACCTTGCCGATGGCGAGGTATATCAGGAACTTCACAACCGGATAACGTACCGCCCCCGCGATCAGCCCCGCGGCATCGACCGGGAGCAGCGGCACGAGGGCCGAGACGAGAATGATAGGGCCGCCCAGCCTTCTCATCCCGCGTTGGAACCACTCGTATGACTTGTGGCCTTCGAGCGTCTCGGTACCTTGCGTTCCAATGTAGTACGCGGTCATTTCTCCCAATGATCCACCGATGCCCGCCGAAATCCCAAGCAGGAGCCAGTTGAGGTCCTTCGCCATCAGCAGCACGGCGGCGAAACCGGGGCTAGGCATCACGACTGTGGCCGAGCTGAGACCCGTAACCACGAACGCCGCCAGGTAGCCCCATACGCCAATGTCGTCGAGGTAGGGAAGGAGCGTTGCGGTGATGGCGAGGAGCAGCACGGTCGACACCAGAAAGAGAAACGCCTTCTGGATGAAGGTTAGCTGAATCGAAGAGAGTCGATTGTAGAATCCGACTCCGGCCTTGAGAGTGTTGCTAATCATTGGGCGGACCGCTGTCAGCGGTCGGTGGCTGTGCTCCTCTCATGTGTTCGGCTGGCAAGAACCGGGCCGCGATAATGGCGAGAATGCCTACCGCTGTCAAGGCAATCGACCAGAGCGTCATTCCGTTCGCCGCGTCGTGGAGGAGTTCGCCCGTCACGTCTATGGTGAGGTTGCATGACGGGACCTCGACGAAGGGACACCACAGGGACTCCCACACGCCGACGAACGAGGAAATGGATAGTCCGACGATGAGAAACATGACGCCGCAAACGACAAGCGTTACCCCGGGCCACCTCGCCATGTGCTTCGGATACGGGTAGAAAACGCCCGCCATGCTTGCAACCGCCGCGACAAAGACGACTAGCGCAACTATGGCCATCGCCCCAACCATGAGCCAAAGTATCGTCCTTGCGAATCGGAATCGCTCCAGGGTCTCATGGCGGCTGCCGACCGACTCGGCGATCTTGTCGATGGCGCTAAACCGGCCTGCGTCGTCGAGATCTTCTCGGAGGTTGTCGATGGAGTCGTCGATGACGGGGTCGGCGATAGCTCGCGCGGCCAGCTTGAGGGCCGTATCCGCGTCGCCGCTTTCCAGTGCGCTCACAATAGCCGGCACATCGCGTGCGAGGTTGGCCTTGGCGGTGTCCCGGGCTTCCGCGTCCGGGAGCAGTTCGGTCGACTGCACGAATGCGTTGATCACCCAGTTAGGAGGATGTTTATGTCTGTCGATGGCGGGAACGGTGTCGGGGAAGGTGCCCGCCGCTATGTTGCGGACGATAGCGTCCACTGAACTCTGTAGCTCTTCTTCGCCTGTCACCGTAATCCGCTGGGCCTTGTCAATCCGCTCGTCGACAAGGCGGAACACGGCAGGCTCGATTCGCGGGATGGCTGCCGCGAGATCGCTCGATACGTCGAGACTGTCCGTCTCGTTATTCAGAAACCCTATGACGGAAGTGACGCTCCGCTCGGTAGCGGTCTTGAGCTCGCTCGGCGGGAGTATTTCCTTAAGCAGCCAGGCTTCCGTTTCCGGTTCGATGCTGAAGTCACCTACGAGACCCATTAGCTCGCCCTCGAACTGCTCGCTGATGATTCCCTCGTCGTAGACGCGATTGTAGGCGTCATGCTTTTCCAAGGCGTTGAGCAGGGGCTGAGGACTTCTCAGTGTGTCGCGAACGCCCATTGCGGCATATGCATAGCCGAGCGCCATGAAGGCCGAAACGCCAAGGAGAAGAGCGACTATTGATCTGAGGAAAACGCCTGCGGGCGACATGGTCCCGGTCCGGGATTCAGCTTGATTCGGTAGTTAGCTCGATATATCGAGGTCAAGGAGTTCGATTGCGTTCAGGCCGAGGACGCGACGCTTGGTGTCGTCGGCCATATCGGCGGTCGCGATGCGACCTATCAGTGGGCGGGCGTCCATAAGCGGCATGTCCGAGCCATAGAGGACGCGGTCCGCACCCGCTCCCTCGACTAGGAACTCGATGGTGCCGTGCTCGCCGTGTGAGGTGCACGTCTCCAGCCAGATGTTTCGCGACGACTTCGCCGCCTCGACCGCTTGGATCTGGCCCGGCATGGCGTTGCCGGAATGTCCCAGAACCCATCGAATGTTCGGGTAATTCTGTGCGAGCTTGATGAAACGGATCGGGGCGGTCAAGACATCGCTCTCGCTGTTGAATGAACTGTGGCTCTTGACGACGATGCGGTTCTCGTCGCACCACTCGAATATCGGGAAGTACGACGGGTCGTCGATCGGCGCGCCGAGGTAGTCGGGGTAGAGCTTGAGCATCTTGAACTCAGGCAGCTTGAATACCCGCTCAAGCTCGGACATTGCCTCGTCGTGATACCGGGGCGTCACGTGGGCCACGCCGAAGAACCTGTCGGGGTTGAGGGCGACGAACCTTGCGACCGCGTCGTTGCACCGCCGGGCCGTGTCGAAGAAGATGCAGCTGACCGGTGCTACGTCCACTCCCGCCTGGTCCATGATCCGCACGTACGGTTCGGGCGCGTCGTGCATACGGTAGTGAGTCTGGCGGCCAACGTGGCTGTGCATATCGACGACGGGCGTATTCATGGATGGTCTCCCGAGAGTTTGTTCATGCCGGAACGGGCAGCGGAAAGGGTATCATGTATGTCGAGTCGCGGGTCAGTGCCGTCGCGCAATTTATTTCAGGAGTAAGGATTGATCGAACGAGACCGCGTCCGTGTTGGAGACACGACCATCGAGTACGAAGTGCGCCCCAGCAAGCGGCGCAAGAAGACCCTTCAGATCACGGTGGAAGGCCACGTCGTTCGAGTCGCCGTCCCCTGGAATACCAAGACCCGTGAAGTGCGGGAGTTCGTACGCGAGCATGCGCCATGGATCATCAGCAGTCTTGCGGAATTGGCGCCGCCGGAGGGGAGGCCGACAGGGCCTGAGCGGGACAGCGTCCACGTTGAAGACACGACCATCGAGTACGAGGTGCATCGTAGTAGAAGGCTAAAGAAGACGATTCGGATCACCGTGGAACGAGGCGTCGTTCGCGTTTCTGTGCCCTCGGTCGCGAAGTCCGACGCGATACGGAGGGCCGTACGTAAGCGGGCGGCTTGGATCTTCAGCCGGTTGGCGCAGGCCACGCCGGAGAGAAAGCGGACAGGGCCCGAACGTGACAGCGTCCGTGTTGGAGACACGACCATCGAGTACGAGGTGAGTCGCAGTGAGCGGCGAAAGAAATCGGTACATATCAGAGTCGAACGCGGCGGCGTTTGGGTTGTCGTGCCCACCGTCGCGAAGTCCGACGCGATACGGAGGGCCGTTCGCGAGCGGGCGGCGTGGATCATCAATAGGTTGTCGCAGGCCCCGCCGGAGGGCGTTCAGAAACGGTTCGTCAACGGCGAGTCCTTGCCGTACATGGGTGAAGACGTCCGCATCGCCGTCCGTTTCGCCGATGTGCCCTCGCCGGAGATTCGACTCGACGACGGACGCTTTCGGGTCGCGGCGCCTCCGAACCTCAGAGGAAAGAAGCGCTGCGAGGCGATGCGCCGTGCCTTTGTCGAGTGGTACGCAGAATGCGCCGCCGAGCAGGTTTCGCAGTGCGTCGACAAGTGGTGGCCCAAGCTCGGTCGTGGAGAGAAGTCGCGGGTACTCATCCGCAACCAGCGACGGCGATGGGGAAGCTGTGCATCCGACGGCACGCTAAGGATAAACTGGCGCATCATCATGCTGGAACCCGCGCTTATCGAGTACATCGTGGTCCACGAGCTAGCCCATTTGAGCGTACCCAACCACTCGCCCGACTTCAAGAATCTGATGTCAAGCGTCCTGCCGGACATCAGAGAGAGGCAGAAACGACTCCGGCAGATAGAGGGGATTCTTCCTCTCTAAAGCGCGCTCCGCGGCGCTCCGAACCGCCAAGCGCGAGAGCCGTCCGTGCGACTGGCAACGTTGCCATGACAACCGAATTCTTCCCAAATTTGCGCCATTTCGTGCCACAATTACTGTTATTGTCAAGTTATACCAATTCGTGCTAATACCACCGTATTCTCGCTGACCGAACACTCTGGATTCCGGCCCCGTATCGGGGTACGGGGCAGGCTCTTCGCCGGAATGACGGTGGGTGGTCTCTGCTATGCGCGCTGCATTTGAAGGATTATGGCGCAGTCATGACGAATTGGTATTAGGTTGGTCTAGTGGTTCAACACCCTAGTATTGAAGGGTAACGAGACTATGACCTGGTAGGGGCGGGTTTGCAACCCGCCCCGTCGTGTACAACGCCAATCCAACCCCTAATTACTGCCCGTCATTTCAAAGATTTCGGTCTACTAACCCGAATTGGATTAACATACGACTTGTGGCGGGGTATCTCGCCTGTCGCACATAGGCGGAGTGATATACTTGAACTCGGAACGGCGGATTTGTGAGGGATGATGATATGCAGATTTCCATCGTCGGGGAGGCGGGGGCTGCACCCGAGATCGTGGCTCTCGCGGAGGAAGTGGGAGCCGAGCTTGGGCGACGAGGAGTCATCCTCGTGTGCGGAGGCGGCCATGGTGTCATGGAGGCGGTCTGCCGGGGCGCGAAGTCCGAGGGCGGTACGACGGTCGGGATTCTGCCGTCTAGCGACCCCGCGGCAGGAAACCGGTGGGTCGATATTCGGATTCCGACCGGTCTGGGACAGGGCCGCAACGTGATCATAGCCCGAAGCGGGAATGCGGTGATCGCAATCGGCGGACGTTATGGCACACTCTCGGAGATCGGTCACGCTCTCAAGGCTGGCATCCCGGTTGTCGGGTTGAACACATGGACGATTTCAAAGCAAGGAGCCGTCGATCCGTCGATAATCGTCGCCACTGACGCGAAGGACGCCGTCGAAAAGGCGGTCGCGGCGGCGGGACGACCTCGTCCTACGGATGTAACGAACGACTGAATGGACCGAAAGCGGGAGACAACCAAATCGTGACGACAATATCGCGGGTAGTTGGCCGAGAGATCCTGGACTCCAGGGGAAACCCGACCGTCGAGGTGGACGTATTCCTCGATAGCGGGGTCTGGGGTCGTATGTCGGTTCCGTCCGGCGCCAGCACAGGGAAGAATGAGGCCCTCGAGCTTCGTGACGATGACGAATCCCGCTACGAGGGCAAGGGCGTATTGAGAGCCGTCGGCAACGTCAACAACGAGATCGCACCCGCCATTGTCGGACTCGACGCGCACGATCAGGAGGCGGTTGACCGGCTCCTGATTGATCTGGACGGCACGGCGGACAAGTCGAACCTCGGCGCCAACGCCATTCTGGGAGTCTCTGTAGCGCTTGCTCAAGCCGCCGCGGCGAGCAGGCAGGTCCCTCTCTACCGGTCGCTTGCCCAAGACGGACGCTTTACTCTGCCTGTGCCGATGTTCAACGTCCTGAACGGCGGACAACACGCAGACGACTCAACAGACTTCCAAGAGTTCATGGTCGTGCCGGCGGGATTCGACACATTCCGCGAATCGGTCCGCGCCGGAGCGGAGGTCTATCATGCGCTTCGCCGACTGCTGCGAGACCGTGGATTCGGGACGACGGTCGGAGACGAGGGAGGTCCCGCTCCCAGCGGAGTATCTAATCTCGGCGCGCTCAACCTCGTGGTCGAGGCAATAGAGGCGGCGGGGTACCGTCCCGGAGAGCAATGCAGCATAGCGTTAGACGTCGCGGCAAGTGAGCTTAGGCACCAGAACGCCTACATCCTTATCAAGGATCGCCGCATACTCTCCTCGGACGAACTGATCGACATGTATGAGGAGTGGGTCACGCAGTACCCCATCATCAGCATCGAGGACGGTATGGCGGAGGACGACTGGGACGGATGGTCGGCCCTCATGGAACGGATCGGCGACCGGGTTCAGATAGTAGGCGACGACCTGTTCACCACCAATGCCACGCTCATCCGACAGGGCATCGACCGAAAGGCCGCCAACTCCGTGCTCATCAAGCTCAACCAGATCGGCACGGTTACCGAGACGCTCGAAGCGATCCGGCTCACCCAGGAGACGGGATGGGGCGTCGTCATCAGCCATCGCTCAGGCGAGACCGAGGACACGACCGTCGCCGACCTCGCAGTCGGAACGGCGTCCGGCCAGATCAAGGCCGGCGCTCCCTCTCGCGGCGAGCGAACCGCCAAGTACAACCGCCTCCTCCGAATCGAGGAAGAGTTGGAGCACGAGGCGCAGTTCGTAGGACGGAAGGTCTACGGGGCGTTCGAGGGGTAGCAGCCTCTAGCCCAGTCGTTCGAGCACCCTCTCTGCGGTCCATGCGTCGGTGATAACGGTGAGATTGTCGAGATCGACGGGCGCTCCTTGACATTGGCCACCCACTAGGTCGACAAGAGCATTGAGCTTCTGTGCGCCTCCCGCCACCATGATGACCTCGGCGGCCGTGTGTATCCGTTCAGGGGGTACGACGAGCACCTCGCGATTGATCCCATCGACGGCTTCCATGAGATGGTCGGGGTACTCACGCCGCCCAGTCACAAAGAAGCGATGCGCGATGCCGGCAACGCTGTCGAGGAGAGTGTCGTCTTCGGACTGAAGCTCTTTGAGGGTCTCGATGAAGGGCGCAATGGCCCCAAGCTGGACGTTTTGGTCGTGGTGGAGGAAGAACTGGTGCCTCGTATTGAGCACCTCCAGTCCGACCAACGCCGTGTCGAGGGGCGGCCCGGCAGATGCATCGCGCTCGATCTCTGGACGTCGTTCCCCGGAGATCCAGCCCCGCATGTACGTGACACTGCCGCGCGGCACTCCGAGTATAGAAGAGAGCTGAAAGACGTTCTCGTCGGCATCCAGTGCCCGCACGGTGGGCACCGCCCACGCGCCGACCCTCGCGCCGCCGCACAGCGACTCAATGCGAATGTTCTGGTATCCCCTGAGCAAGGAGGGCCGCTCCTGTGCAAGCACGGCCAGTCCCATGATGAGAAACCCAACACCCCGTCCGGAGGACACGCCGATGGTCATTCCTCGCCGCAGCCTGGTCGCGAAGTAGGAGGACGCCGCCTGTCCTAAGGCTTGGTGCAGCCGGTCATGCGCCTCGAACGCCCGGTTCGCTTCGGCGCTGTCGTCAGGATTCAGGTAGTTTCCCGAGTATGCGTCGCCCACGCCCTCGACCACCGCGACGTGAGCCCGCCAAATGTTTGTACGGCCGGACAGGGCCTCGCTGAGACGCTCGTCGATGCCGACCACGCGAGGAACCGACTCCGCGGTTCGGGTATCGACCAACTCGAATCGGCCATCATCGAGCCACTTCGACAATCTGCGGTGAAGGGTTGCGGGGGACCGATGGTACCTACTAGCGAGCTGCTTGAGCGTCCACCTGTCGAGCAGGTACTTCGCGGCGATTTCGAGCGCTTCCCCGTCCAGATCGTCTACGCCGTCAGGCATGAATCACCATATCGGAATGCTGAAATGGTATTGCATATATGAAATCATGTTTCTCTCTATCTTCATCTATGAGATATGGTACCGTTGGATGTGAGGTGAGTCAACGGTGTTGAGTATTCGGTTCGAGTGGCCTATTCTTTGGCGGGCACATGAGCCAGCAATCACCGGAATACAATCGCTTAGGAGGCGAACAGATGACGACTCGGGTAGGAATCAACGGCTTTGGGCGAATCGGACGGCAGGTGTTGCGGGCCATTAATGAGCGGCATGCTGAAGCGCTGCAGGTCGTGGCGATCAACGATCTGACCGACACGGTGACGAATGCCCACATGTTCAGGTACGACTCGAGCTACGGCATCTACCCCGGCACGGTCGAGGCGACGTCGGATGACTCCATCGCCATAGACGGGCAAGACGTGAAGGTGATGGCGGAACGCGACCCGTCCCAACTGCCGTGGGCCGATCACGGCGTCGATATCGTTGTCGAGTCGACCGGTTTCTTCACCGACGCCTCGGCCGCCTCGGGACACATGGCGGGCGGCGCGAAGAAGGTCATCATCTCAGCGCCCGCGACCGGAGAGGACGCGACCATCGTCCTCGGCGTCAACGAGGACACCTACGACCCCGGCTCCCATCACGTCATATCGAACGCCTCGTGCACGACCAACTGCATTGCGACGATGACGCGCGTGCTCCACGACGCATTCGAGGTGAAGCGCGGGCTCATGACGACGGTACACTCCTACACCAACGACCAGAAGATCCTCGACCAGGTACACAGCGACCTTCGTCGCGCGCGTGCAGCCGCGGTCAACATCATCCCGACGACGACGGGGGCAGCCAAGGCGGTAGGACTGGTGCTGCCGGAATTGAACGGCAAGATTCACGGCATGGCACTCCGGATCCCGACGGCGACCGGCTCCGTGACCGACTTTGTCGCCGAGATCGGAATGAACGCTACGGAGGAGGATGTCAACGACGCCTACCGAGCTGCCGCCGACAGCCACATGGCCGGACTCGTCGAGTACACCGAAGAGCCTATCGTCAGCAGCGATATCATCCGAAACCCGCACAGCAGCATAATCGACGGCCTGTCCACGATGTCGATGCAGGGGAACATGGTCAAGGTCGTCGGCTGGTACGACAACGAGTGGGGCTACTCATGCCGCACGGCTGACCTAGCGGCATTCCTGGCGGACAAGGGGCTGTAGGGTCGCATTGCCAGCCGACGAAGGTTGCCGCCGGTGATGGACCTGCCCAAGGCGCTCCTTCTAGACCTCGACGACACAATCCTCGACTCCGACAGCAATGCCGATGAAGTCTGGTTAGAGGTCTGCCGGGAATTTGCCGGTAGTCTTGGCGGCGTAACCGCGGAAGAGTTCCACGCTGCCGTCATGCACTCACGCGACTGGCTGTGGGGCGACCTCGAACGGGCGCGTCGCGGCCGCCTCGACCTCTGGCAGGCCAGGCGGGATATTCTGACACGGGCTTTGGCACGCCTCCGGATTTCCAACTCGCCGGTCGTGGAAGGTATGGCCGACCGCTACACGGTCATAAGGGAGGAAAAGCTTAAGCCGTTTCCTGGAGCTATCGACACTCTCCTACGGCTGAAAGAGGTGGGAATCCGCACGGGGCTACTAACAAACGGCAGTTCCGAGTCGCAGCGGGGAAAGATCGACAAACATGGTCTTGCCGAGTTCTTCGATCACATTCAGATCGAGGGTGAGTTCGGAATCGGGAAGCCCGACGAGAGAGCGTTTTGGAACGCCCTCGATGCCCTGGGTGTGAGTCCCGCCGAGGCCTGGATGATCGGAGATAATCTGGACTTCGATATTCACGCCGCTCAGCAATTGGGCATCTATGCCGTTTGGGTAGACTTACACGGGAACGGGCTACCGGAAGGGACAGCCGTCCGCCCGGATAGGATCGTTAGGTCGATTTCGGAACTGATCGCAGACGACACGGATTAACCCCCTCTCCCGTCGTGGGAGAGGGCTGGGGTGAGGGTGAAAGGTCCAGTTACGCAAGTTCAGAAGGCGCCGCGAATCCGGCCTAAAACCGTATCCCGCTCGTGGCCCTAAACTCTGCCACCGCCTCCCGGATTCTCCTGTATCCCTCGTAGTCCGTGACGACATCCTGCGGGCGCTCCTTGCTGCGTGCGAGGAAGCCCGGTTCGCGCACAGACTTGACCGGTCTGCGGCCGTCCTGGTACCGGATGTCGATGCTCCACCGGACGGCGTTAGTCCGGTTGGGTGGAGAAACGTGCGGGACGTGCTGGTGCATGAGCAGGGCGTCTCCGACCTCCATCGGAACGACGACGGGTTCGAGGTCGTTCAATTCAGCTACGTATGCGTTGGGTTCCCACTGCTCCTCGTACGGCGGGGTATGCATGTGCCCTCCCGGCAGCACGTGGAGGCACCCGTTCTCCTCGTCGACGGGCACGAACGGCACCCAGAAGTTCGGCTCCGGCATCTTGGGTGCCGCTACGATGCGTGACATGAACCTGCCGCCCGCCTTTGAGGCTGTCCGGTCAAGCCCATACTGCTGCTGAACGTAGGTAATCCGCTTGGCGGCAAAATCGGTGTCCTCGTGCCACCGGAAGTCGGCCACGCCGAAGTTCGGCAGCTTCGGACGGAGCCGGTGACGGCCCTGGCAGTGGACCTCCGGCCCGACGATGCCCTCCACGATGTCGAGAAACGTTGGATGGCGCAGGAGCCCGAACACCTCAGGCCCTAAGAACTTCGATCCGACCATCTCGTCATATGCTTGCTCCGAGTCCTCGACAATCCGCAAGAACCGGGTCTCAAAGCCGTCGTCGGCATAGAGCGAGTCTGTCAGTCCGTCCGCGTGGTAGGCCCTCGCAATCCGGTCGACTTCGGATTCGAGCTCGTCGATCAGCGGCTGAAGGTCATTGGGGTCGAAGAGGCCCTTGAGGAGCACATACCCCAATTCGTCGTATTGCTGCTTTTGTTCAGTGGTTAGTCCGTGCATGTGCTGCTCCTAAGGAAGGTGTGTCCGTCGAACAGGCTAGCGCTTCAACATCCTAGTTTTGAAGGGTAACGAGGCTATGACTTGGTAGGGGCGGGTTTGAAACCCGCCCTGTCGTGTAAAGCACGAATCAAATCTCCAATTACTACCAGTCATTTCAAAGATTTCGGTCCACTAGTACCGGTTCAATCTGAATATGATGGATAGATATGTTGAAGTTTAGTGCGAGCGTCCTGAGTGGAGAAGCGCCAGTCAATGACGGCGACAGCCTCATTGCGTTCACGTTCCAGCGCCAAGACCTCTCGTTTCAGTACCACCTCGTCGCTGATTCGACGGTTGAGACACTGGTTGCTCAAGACGCTCAACTCTATCTCAGCCATATTCAGCCAACTGCCGTGTAGGGGTGTGTAGTGAAACTCCAGGCGTTTGGCGATGCGCCGCGCTTCGACTGGCTCGAAGGCATCGTACAACGAACCCAGCTTGTGAGTGTTGAGATTGTCCAGCACCAGCCGTATCGTCTCGGTGTGAGGATATGCCTCATCAACCAGCCATCTCATCTGATGAGCGAAGTCCACAGCAGTGCGTTGCTCGGTCACCTCGACATGCCTCCAACCAGCTTTCGGCTCACAGAACATGAACAGGTTTCGTGTCCCGTTTCGCTTGTACTCGTAGTCATATCGTTCCACCCGACCCGGCTTGGCCCTGATAGCGGGCCTCTTATCAGCCACCAACTGCTTGGATGTCTCGTCGAAGCAGACCACGGGATGGTCCGGGTCGTAGTCTTGATGGTACAGGTCCAGCACGTCCTCCATTCGAGCCACGAACTCTCCGCTCACCTCGGGGATGCACCACTCCTTCTTCTTCCACGGTTTGAGTTCGTTTTTTTTAGTATCTGGCGCACCGTCTCGAGGGAGATGCTCTCGGCAAACCCCATCGCCACCGCCTTGTCGGCAATTAGTTGCAGCGTCCAGTCCGCGTGTCCTTCGGGTGCATCGCTGCACGCGATGGCTATCAGATGCGCTTCCTGTCTGCCGTCCAACTTGCGCTTCTGTCCCGGTCGCGTGCGTTCATTGATCGCACAGTCGAGTCCCTCCTTCACAAACCGCGTGCGCACACGTCCCACCGTGGATGTGCTTATCAATAGACCGCTGGCGATGTCACGGTCGATCAGACCTTCGTCTGCCTTAAGCAACACCAGCGCTCGCTTGACCTTACGGACAGAAGTCTCCCCACGACTCGCGATCTCTTTGAGATGTGTCCGTTCCGACTCGTTCAACTCCACCTTGTACTTGAGAGCAGGCATGTCTTCGTATGTCCTCCCTATAGGATCATACACAATACTAACCTACTTCTTATATTTGTCAAATACATATGGAACCGGTACTAGTACCGGTTCCACATGATTTTGGTAGTTTACTCAAAACACCCTCACCCTAGCCCTCTCCCACGACGGGAGAGGGGATAAATCGGCATCTGTCTGTACGCCATATTCAAGTTGACTGAGTACTAGTGTCCTGTTTCGCAAGTTCGTCGGATTATTTGGGCTAGTCCTGTAGGGGGCAGGGACTGGATTCCGGCCTTCGCCGGAATGACGAATGAGTGTCGATGGTCGTCGCATTTATGTAATGCACTTCAGAATCGGGACACTAGGGCTTCTCTTGAATTGGCAGCGCGATGGCCTCCATGCTTTCCGAAATCGGGATGGAAGTCAAGCCGTCAAGAGCCGGTCGTGGGATACGCAGGGCTAGGGCAGCCTATATAGCAAGCGAGCAGTGCCGGTTATAAGGTCACGGTCTGGGGGGTGTCGTCGAGGCCGTAGTATTGGTGCTCGACGCGGTCGGGGTAGACCTTGACGATACGGAGGCCTGAGGGGTCAATGCCCAGGGGATAGCCGACGGCTCCCGATGCGACGATGTTGAGCGGCCCGTACTCGGCGTAGGCGTTCTTGTGCCAGTGGCCCGCAAAGGCGTATGTCGCGCCGTACTTCATCAGGATGTCAACAATCTTCTCCCGCCGCTCTCTGGGGACGTTCAGCATGTGGTCGGCCTCGTCCAGGAATGCGACGAACAGCGGATGGTGCGTGAACAGCATGATGTGGTCGGCGTTCGCGTCACGTGCCTTGGCAAGGTCGTTCTCCAGGAAGTCGACGATGCCCTCCCACTCTCCCGGCGCCCCGGACGGGTCCACGCAAACCGAGCTGTTGATGACCACGAAGTGGCTCCCTTCGTGGTCGAAGGAGTAGTTGTCGGGGCCGTAACGTGCTTGGTAGGCGGAGATGCTCTCCGGGGTGGGAGGAACCCCCACATCGTGGTTGCCCGACACCCAGCGCATCGGGATGTCGTCGTCCAGCATCTCAGTCAAGCCCAGCAACGTCTCGTGCTGCTCGTCGTCATTCCGGTCCTGAACGAGATCGCCGCAGGTGATGGCGAACGTGGGACGCAGCCGGTTGATAGCTTCGATAGTCTGCGTGTAGCGTCGAGTCTCCTCGCTCATGTCGGTGACTTCGGTCGGGAAGATTCGGAGGCCTTTGCGCCACCAGCGTTCGAGTTCCTCAGGGTCTCGCCCGTTGAACGACTTGAACAGGCCGAACTGCGGGTCTGCCAACTGCACGAAGAAGAAGCTCATGCGTCTATTCCCAGCCGAAGACCTTGTTCGTGCCGGCGAGGGGAATGCGGGCCATTGCCGACGCCTCTAAGCTGAGGGCGACCATGTCCTCCGGTTCGAGGCTGCGAACGTCGCTCTTGCCGAGCGAGCGCGTCAGGAGGGCCGCCTCCATCGTCATCGAGTTGAGGAAGTTGGCGACGCGATCCGCTCCCTCGTCCGGGTCGAGCCGGGCCTCGAGCACGGGGTTCTGCGTGGCTATGCCGACGGGACATTTTCCTGTCTGGCAGTGGTGGCAATCGCCCGCTGGAACGCCGACCTCACGCTCGAAGTCGGCCTCGGGAATATCGCGGTTGCAGTTGAGAGCGATCAGGGCTCCGATGCCGATGGCGACCGCGTCGGCTCCGAGGGCCAGGGACTTTGCCATGTCGGCCCCGCTGCGGATGCCGCCGGAGGCAACCAGGCTGACCTCACCATACAGGCCCATCTCCCTAAGTGCCTCACGGGCCATGACGATGGCCGGTACTGTCGGTATGCCGCTGTGATCGAGCAGCGCCTCGCCCGACGCTCCGGTCCCGGCCACCATGCTGTCGATGACTATGATGTCCGCGCCCGCCTTGGCCGCGAGCTTCACGTCGTCGGAGACGCGGCACGCGCCGAGCTTGACGCTCACGGGCACGCGGCCGTCGGTGGCCTCGCGGATCTGCTCGATCTTCACGGCGAGGTCGTCGGGACCGAGCCAGTCGGGATGACGCGCCGGGCTGCGCTGGTCGATGCCGGACGGGAGGTCGCGGCTCTCTGCTATGTGGTCGAGCACCTTGACGCCCATGAGCATTCCGCCGGTGCCCGGCTTCGCGCCCTGGCCGACGACGATCTCTACGGCCTGCGCTCCGACGAGATGGTGCGGATTGAAGCCGTACCTGCTCGGCAGCACCTGGTAGATGAGCTTTTCCGATGCCTCACGCTCCGCCTGGAGCATTCCTCCGTCGCCCGTGCAGCTCGCCGTGCCGACCATGGTGGCGGCCATGCCGAGGGCCTGCTTGGCGTGTCCCGACAGCGCACCATAGCTCATGCCGGTGATGTAGACGGGAGTCTCGATAACCAGCGGCTCGCTGGCGTAGCGTCCGCCGAGCTCGACCTGCGTGTTGCACTTCTCCTTATAGCCTTCGAGCGGGAACCTCGTCAGGCCGGTCGAGAGGAAGGAAAGGTCGTCGAAGTGGGTGACCTTCTGGAAGGTGCTGAACCCGCGAATCCGGTAGCGGCCGATGTCCGCCTTCGCGTGGATGTCGTCTATGATGTGCCTGGCCCAAATCTGGCTGGTTGACTGTACCATTCTTAGCCCTCATCCCAACCGGCTCCGCGAGGGAGACGTTGGGGAAGTTACACCGCCGACATCTCCAGACGTTCGAGCTTGTCGAAGTGGTAGAGTTTCTTTTCGGAAACGATCTTGCGAAATCGCGGCTTGTCCTCGATGCCGTGTTGTTCGAGCAGGCCCCAGAGCTTGATCAATTCGCCTTCGGGGACGGTTTCGACTATCGCGTCCGTTCCGAGTGAGCCGATCTCGCCTCCGATGTAGATGACGCCCTCGTACATCGAGTCGCCCACCGCTTCGCCGACGTCGCCGCAAACGACGATGCGGCCCTTTTGCATCATGAAACCCGTCAGAAACCCGGCGTTCCCACCGATCAGGAGAGTGCCGCCCTTCATGGATATGCCCGCGCGAGCGCCCGCGTTGCGCCCCACGACAATCTCGCCGCCCCTCATGGTCGCTGCTACCGACGCGCCCGCGTCCTTGGTGACGGTTATCTTGCCGCTCATCAGGTTCTCGCCGAGCGCCCAGCCCGCGTTCCCGTCGATGTATACCTCCGGGCCGTCCATGAGCGATGCGCCATAGTACCCGACGCTTCCCTCGATGGTGATCTTGCAGGGTTGCAGGACGCCCACGGCTATGTTGTGGCGCGCCTGCGGATTGAGTACCGTGATCTCATCCGCCGAGTCGGCGGCGTCCTTGATCTTGCGGTTTATCTCGGTGGTCGAGAGGTCCTTCGCGTCTATACGGACCACGTCAGGACCTCATTCTCCTGGGGTTCCACGCGGTCGAGCTCCTCGTCCGTAAACACGCTCCGCAGCGCGATCTCCTCGGACGCCACGGCAACCACGTCGTCGGTCTGCATGGTGACCAAGGGCTTTGCCGCCCAGCGGTCCTTCGCCACGCCCATCCCGTTCTTGGTCGAGACGAGATAGGTGAACGTGCCGTCGAGGTCGTCGAGCGACTGCGTGAGCACCGATTCGAGCGGATTGCCCTCCGCCAGCTTGTCGGCGAGGTACACGGCGATCAGCTCGGAGTCGTTCTCGGTGAGAAAGCGGTGCCCCATTGACTGGTAGTGCCGCTTGAGCTTGTGGTAGTTCGTCAGCTGCCCGTTGTGAACGACTGTAACGTCGGTAAAGGGGTACGCCCAGAAGGGGTGCGAGTGGGTGATGTCCACCTTGCTCTCTGTCGCCATGCGGACGTGTCCGATGCCATGCGTGCCGCGCATCATGCTGATGTGGTGGGCGCGGTCCATGTCGCTGGCGACGCCAACGTCCTTCACGACCTCCGACGCCTCGCCAATGCTGTGGATGACCACGCCGTCAATCTTCATCAGGGTCTCGGCTAGGCGTGACACCTCGCCCTCGTAGTTGACGGTCAACCGGAAGAAGCCTCCCCAAGAGCGGGTCGTTGCGACAACTCCTCCGGCTCTGCCGATGGCCTCCTCGACCCTCGACAGGACGACATCAGCCACGTCGGTGTCCTCCGTCCAGAGACGGACGATAAGGTCTTCGTCGAGCTGCTCTCCAACGACGGTGAATCCTGTCGAATCGCGCCCGCGATGGGCCAGCGCGTCGAGCATCTTGACAAGGTCGCTGCCGACGTTCGCGGCCCCGTTTCGCCCGCTGTTCATGTACATGATGCCGCTAATGCCGCACATATATCCCCCGGAAGCGGTCATTCCTGTATACACCCGACCGCGACACAACTATAGCATCGGCAGGGGTACCGAACAAGATATAGGAGCCGTAGGGGCGGGGCAATCGCATTTAGAGTTGGTAGGTACACCGTCAATCGTCACTCCGGCGAAGGCCGGAGTCCAGAGGGGTGGGTTGGAGGACTCTCGCAACGTTGACTCTGAGTGAAATGCGATTGCCCTGGCCGTTGGGGTAGGGAGGAGAAAGTAGAAAGTGAGAGGAAGGCGTTAGGTTTCTTATGGTCAGTCGTTCGTGGCGACTGACTCTGCGGCCTCGGCTATGAGCTTGGCGAGATCGCGGCTAAACTGACCTTTGGTCAGCACGAGGTCGCAGCCGGCTTCCTCAGCCTTTTGCAGCATCACCGTGTTCGTGTGTCCCCCATACCCGACGATTTGGGGCCGTGACTCGCCCCTCGCCAGTATAGTGCTCACGGCTTCTCCCCAGAAGTCGGGGTCGGCCTCGAGGTCGACGAGGACGAGAGCAGTTTCGCCGTCAGACATTTCCTCGTTCAACCGGTCCACCGACATGACCTGCCGGGTCTCGCACCCGCTCGGCGCCGCAATGTTTTGAATGCGCGGCAGAAAGAACAGGTTGGTAGCTACGACGAGGACTTTCTTGCTATGAGGCGTCGTCGAGACACTGGTGGAAGGGGCTGGCTGTGTCACGGAGAGACTTGTCCTTACTCGTCGTCGGTTACTTCGTCGACGATATCTCCAATCTCTACCAGTACAGGTTCATCACCATCCCCGGCTGGTCGGATTCGCTTCACATCGGTTCTTTGGATACTTGCCTGCGGGTGGACGCTTTGCGCCAGCATCTCGGCAGCTTGACGTGCAGAAGAGCTCCCAAATGTGTGGGTCTCGTACGTCCGAGCGATAGACATGGATGGTTGTGAATGGACAACCATGAAGCGAATCTTCTCGCGTGTAATCGTCCCGATGCCATCTCGGGTATCAGGGTCCTGGATCTCAACTGTCTCTATGAGCTTGAACCTCGTTCCCAACTTGACGCCATGATCCGTCCCACGGTTTATGACAACCTCTCGGTCGTTCAAGACCTTGGCAACCTTACCTCGGATTGCGCTCGCTACCATGTATCACCTCCAGTCATCCAAGAAATTCTCAACGACGCGTTGGTAGTCCGTAGGCATTGCCCTTATGAGATACACGTTACTGGGAGCAGTAGTGTCGAATCTCATCCTATCTTCCAGGTGTTCCCAAAACTGCGGGTTGTCCCGGTTTATCGGGGCACAAATCACAAAGCGCTCTTCGACGAACTCTACAACTCTTACGACTCCCCAGAGCCCGTGGTTTACTGTTTCCTGAACGTACAGAAGGTCGTTTTCCCCAATGCTGCCGGAGTCGCCTAGCGCGACTTTCAGGTGAACTGTTCCGCTCCTGTCCAGTATACCCGTACAGGTCATGGGTGTCATCGCTTGTTTGAGACTTGACCGGACTGCGTGTTTTGCTAGCGGCCGTACTATAGAGCGGTATATCTTCGTCGCAAGTTCGGTGAGGTAGCGGTAGCTAGCCAACAGTGCCGCGAGCACAGTGCCAATCACCAGACCGCCACCGGCTCTCGCTACCACCTGAATGACCAAGTCATTCCCGGCTAAGTTACGTGGGACCAATGCGATGCAAATGGTGACCGCAATCGAAGCGGAGATCGGCAGTATGATTAGGAATATTTTGCGGTTGAATCGACCTCCCATAGGCATGTGTTCAGGCTGACATTCCCCGTTCGCCGTTCAGCCTGATCAACTCGATGGCCCCCGCGATCCCATGCGGACTTCCGAACACCGCCGACCCGGCCACGAGCATACGAGCCCCCGCGCGGACGACTCGTTCCGCCGTATTGGGACCGATGCCTCCGTCCACCTGAAGGGCTGCAGTCGAGTTTCGCTCATCCAGCATCCGACGAACGTGCTCGATCTTCTCGACCGACGACTCGATGAACGACTGACCGCCGAATCCCGGATTGACCGACATCACGAGTACAAGATCGAGGTCAGGCAGAATCTCTTCTACAGCCGAAACCGGTGTGGCAGGGTCCAGCGCGACACCCGCGAGAATGCCCGCGTTTTTGATTTGGTGGACGACCCGGTGGAGATGCCGCACGGCCTCGACGTGTACGGTTATGAGATCGACCCTTGCCTCGGACAGCGCAGGGATGTAGCGCTCAGGGTTCTCGACCATCATATGCACGTCGAACGCCGCGTCGGTTTGTATGCGAAGCGCTTTGATCACGGGTGGCCCGAACGTCAGGTTCGGCACGAAGTGACCGTCCATCACGTCGAGGTGGATGGAGTCCGCGCCGCCCTCGACTGCCTCCCGGACCTGTTCGCCAAGCCTGGCGAAATCGGCGGAAAGGACCGAGGGCGCAATCCTGATGCGTTCAGGCATCCTCGGACTCCAACTCGGCCTTTGCGGCATCTATGGCCGCCTCGACCCTGTTCGGGGCCGTGCCGCCAAGAACGTCACGCGCACGAATGGAAGATTCCACGGTGATGAAAAGAACGTCCTCGTCAAACTGCTCCGAGAACTTGCGGTACGTTTTTAGATCCAGCTCGTCCAGACGCTTGCCAGACTCGACTGCGTGACGCGAAAGCCGCGCAACGATGCCGTGCGCCTCGCGGAAGGGCACCCCCTTGGCGACGAGGTAGTCGGCAACGTCCGTCGCAAGGGCGTAGCTGTTCAGGGCGGCAGCCCGCATCCGGTCGGTCTGAATTTCCATGGTCGAGACCATGCCCTTAGCCACCTGCAGCGTCGGAATGAGCGTGTCGACCGTGTCGAACAGCCCTTCCTTGTCTTCCTGCATGTCGCGGTTGTACGTCAGCGGAAGTCCCTTCATCGTCGTCAAAAGGCCGATGAGGTTCCCGTAGACGCGGCCCGTCTTGCCGCGCGCGATCTCCGCAAAGTCGGGATTGCGCTTCTGCGGCATGATGCTGCTGCCGGTCGTGTACTTCTCGTCGAGCCGAACGAATCCGAACTCGTCGGACGACCACAGCACCAGTTCCTCGGCGAGTCGGGAGAGGTGCATCGCGCAGACCGCGGTGGCGGAGTGGAAGTCGAGCAGAAAGTCCCGGTCCGAGACGGCGTCCATGCTGTTGGCGCTAGTCCTCCCGAAGCCGAGATCGCGCGCGACCGATTCACGGTCGATGGGGTAGGGGACGCCCGCCATCGCGCCGCTGCCGAGCGGCATCGAGTCGGCGGATTCTCTCGCCTGCCGCATCCGCTCGGCGTCACGACCGAACATTTCGAAGTAGGCCAGCATGTGGTGGGCGAACAGCACCGGCTGGGCGCGCTGGACGTGTGTGTAGCCGGGCATCACGACACCAAGGTTTTCTGAAGCCTTCGCGACGAACGCGGCCCTCAGACCGTGAATCGCCTCAAGTGCTTCGTCGATGACCTCCTTAACATAGAGCCGAACGTCCGTCGCCACCTGATCGTTGCGGGAGCGTGCCGTATGGAGCTTGCCCGCCACGTCGCCGACTGTCTCATACAGCCGCCGCTCGATGTTCATGTGAACGTCTTCGAGCTCCTCGCGCCACGGGAAAGAATCCGCCTCAATCTCCTCGCGTATCCGTTCGAGTCCCTCGACGAGACGCGCCGCCTCGTCGTCAGCAATGATCCCTTGGCGGGTCAGCATCCGGGCGTGAGCAATCGATCCTGCTATGTCTTGGCGGTACAGCCGCCGGTCGTAGTGCAGTGAGACCGTATAGCGTGAATGCGTGTCCATGTGAGCGACCGCCTAGGTCTATGCGGGCCGCTTCGGCACGAGAAAGCGTCTGCGGAGCGTGAGCACCAGCTCGCCGCGCTGGTTGTGACCGCGACTCTCCATGTAGACGATCCCGCGATCAGGCTTGCTGCGAGACTCGCGAACTTCGAGAATCTCGCTTTCGGCGTAGATCGTGTCCCCTTGGAACACGGGGGCCTCGTGCCGTATGCGCTCGTATTCGAGGTTCGCTATCGCCTTGCCGGACGTGTCGGGCACGCTCATCCCGACCACGAGGCTGAGCACCAGCGGCCCGACCACGAGTATCTTGCCGTGCTGATGACGGCTCATGTACTCCTCGTCGATGTGGAGCGGGTTGGTGTTCATCGTCAGCAGCGTGAAAATGTGATTGTCGGCCTCGGTTATCGTCTTGCCGGGCCAGTGCTTGTACACGTCGCCGGGGCAAAAATCCTCGAAGTAGCGGCCGTAGCTGTCTCTAGCGTCGTGAATCACCCGATTTGTCTCCCATGCTTTCGGATCGAGTCGCCGGTGCGCTGCCTCAAACGTCGGTCGGAGGCGGGGCCACTAGTATACACAATGGCCCTTCGCCTCTTCGACGTTTACACACACGTGCAAGGTCCCCCGTGTTCCAGTACCTTCCTAGGCTTTCAGCATCCTAAGTATTGAAGGGTTACGAGGCTATGACTTGGTAGGGGCGGGTTTGAAACCCGCCCTGTCGTGGCAAAACGCAAATTCAACCCACTACTGCTACCCGTCATTTCAAGGATTTCGGTCTACTACAGCCTCGACGGGTAGGACGAGTACTCCACGACGATCTCTACGTCGTGAACCGTCACGCCGCCGGCCATGTTCTCAGGCCGTGCATCGAGCGATACGCTCAGGGTGTTCCATCCCTTGCGCGGACGGACGCCGTGCAAGTAAAACTCCAACTGCTGCGCCGCGTAGGGACCGAACGGGTGGCCGTAGTCGCGAGTCATCGGCTCGTCGGTGAGTGAAGCGCCGTTTAGGGACACCGACAGCGTGTCGTGAGTCATCAGGTTGTCGACCTTCATCCGGAGCGCCACGCTCTTGATCCGGTCGGGCTTCCCCTCGATGTCATCCGACACGTAGAAGGGGATGTCGTATTGCGTATCGGGATCGGCCTGGGGAATCTCTACCGGCACCGCTTGGTCGTACTCCATGTCCGTCGCTTCGGCCTTGCGTTCCGCCAGGAAGTAGCACTTTGTCTTCTCCACCATCAGATCGGGATCGCCCATGTCCGTCAGGTACCGCCGCACCCCATCTCCGTGCGGCCAGTCGCCGAAGAAGGTGTACAGGCCGTCTGCGCCTCGGTCCCACATATTCATCGCCCCCGCCCGCATGTGCTCCGAGGACGCGAAAACGCGCTCCGGCGCTCCGCTGCCCTCGTCGGCAAGATGAGGCTGGAGCATCCCGTAGACTGAGGTGTCGGTACCGCCTGCCGCCTCTAGCACCCAGTCGATCGGCATGTGCTGATCGAGGATGAAGTACGTGTACATCATGGGCACGACGTAGTCGACGGAGCCGTCCTCGATCCACTTCCGAACGTCGTACCCCGCGCGCCGGTTCATGGCCTCGGTCGGGTAGATGCGCGCTCCGACCACGCCGCGACCGCCCGGCCGGCTGTGGACCGTATCGGCCACGGATCGGACGAAATCGGTTATCGTCGATGTGTGTTCCGCCACGTCCTCCTCGCGCAGCGCGGGAGGCCCGCCTCCCGGCGGGCACGAAAAGTCCATCTCGATTCCCTCGGTCGGGTAGTCGTGAGCGAGCTCCTTGAGGACGGCCAACTTGGCGTCTCTGATTTCCTGGTGGACGTACCCGCGCCCCTCCGGTGTCACCAATGACCTGTCCATCCCGAGGTATGCCGTCATCCGCACGCTGGCGATGAAGTCCATGCCCTTGTCGTGGGCGCGGTCGATCAGCACCGTGAGAGGGTCGAGGCCCCGGTCGATGAGGCTCTGCATGTTGTACCACACGTGGTAGTACGCCACCTGGTCGAACGGCTGGATGTCGGAGCCGAACCTCTCCCCAACCTTGGACGGATAGAACAGACCGTCCCCCCGCTCGACCATGTAGACGAAGGTGTCCACGCTGGTTCCGGCCACGTCGTCGATGGGACGCCAGGCGTCCTCCATCGCCATCGGCGGGTCGAAGACGAACAAATAGAAGTGCCGCGCGTCGTTGGCGTAGATGACTCTTTTCCGCTTCATGCTGTAACTCCTTCGTGAAATATGTCCCTGGATTTCGAAGCGTGGATGCCGTCGTTCTTGCTCATGCCGCCTAAAGTATAGAGCAGGCTGGAACTTCGCACAGCCTTTCAAGCAAGTTGTTTGTCATCAATAATGTGCCCGTCGGAGGATAGCAGGAGTTGAGGAACGATGGAATTGAGATACAAAAAGCCACTCGCTGCATGGGCATAGAGCGCCGATGTAGTATTGACATTCCTCGAAAAGGAAGATACATTGCGGTACGTTGTGCAAGTGTGCGTTCAAATTTAGGTAATTGAAGACAAAACACAGAAGGGAGCGACATATGAAAGACAGGATTTGGAAATATAGTCTTGCAGCCGCCTTTGCGGCTGTGGTCTTGGCGGTCGCGGGCATCGCCTGCGCTGCTGAAGAGGCGGCCGACCCGCAGCGACCAGCGGCGGCCAGAGCGGCGGCCCCTGCGGCGGAGGCGGCGTACCCGGCGGGTGAAGTTCCTGATGCCCCGTCCCAGGTGCAGCAGCAGCCGGCAGCGGCAGCGCCCGCGAGAGCGGCTGCCCTCCCGCTAGCGGCCCAGGCGGCCCAGGCGGCAGCAGGGTCGGCGGCGGGACCGGCAGCCCGTACCGGCGAAGACCCGGATACGGTCACGGAAGAGTACATGTACATGGCGCCGAAGCTGGAGCCGGGCGAATATCCCGCCACGCGATTCTGCGACCACTGCGCGACGCCCAAGAAGTTCAACGAATCGCCGACATCGGCGTCCCTCGCCCGGCAGGGCGCGATCCTGCCTCTCGAGCAGCGATTGGCCGTTCCGGAGGATGTGCTCATCTACATGCCCGGCGACGAGATCGGGCAGTACGGCGGCCAGATGCGCGTGACAACCAGGGGCAACATCGAGCTCATCGAGGGTATGACGATGATGTCCGGTCTCGGCGGGTCCCCGGACGCCATCTTCAACGTGCCGGTCGGCTTCAAGACGTTCGACACGAACGAGGACGCCACGGTGTTTACCTTCAACATACGCCGAGGCATGCGCTGGCACAGCGGTTACCCGTTCACGATGGAGGACGTTCGCTTCGCGCTCGAGGAGCAGATGCTCAACAAGGAGCTCATGCCCGGCCTTCCCGCGGTGCTCAAGTCGCCGATTACCGGCAACGACATGCGGATAAACTTCGTCGACGACTCGACCTTCACGGTCAACTTCGACGACCCGAACTGGAGCTTCGCGGAGTCGAGCGCGGTGAGAGTGTTCGCAGGCATCAAGGGCTGCCCGAGATGCTTCGTCTCGCCTTCACACGTCCAGAAGCGGTTCCACATCAAGTACAACGCCACTGAGATACCCGCGCTCTTGGAAGAGTACGACGTGCCTAACTGGACGAAGCTCATTCTCAGAATCCGCTGCGTGATCTGCTTCGAGGGCCACCCGTCCGAGGCCATCCCGAAGGAATTCGACATCAACTACATCTACAAGGGCGATCACTACATTCCGTCCCTCGGCGGGTGGTTCATCCAGGAGAATGGAGATGGGCTCATAACCCACGACCGCAACCACTACTACTACGGCGCGGACCCCGAAGGCAACCAGCTTCCGTACGCGGAAGGCTGGCTGAACGTCGTCGCGGGCAGCCGTGAGGTTGCGATCTTCCGCACCATGAACGGCGAGTCGGACTACACGCGGCACGACCTCGCGACCGAGGAGATGCCGCTCTACCTGGCGAACTCCGAGAAGGGCGACTACAGCGTGCTCAAGCACGACCTGACGGACGGCGCCGACTCCACCTTCGTCGTCAACCAGGAGTACGTCGAGGACCCGGAGATCGGCCACCTTTTGCGCACGACGGACTTCCGTGTCGCGCTCTCGCTCGCGTGGGACAGGGACGGAACGAACGAGGCGCTCGCTGCGGGACTGGGCGTACCGCAGAACATGATGCCGCACAGCTCGACCCCGTACTTCGCAGGTGAAGAGTATCGACTCATAGATACCGAATACGATCTCGACCGCGCCAAGTCCCTGATGGAGAAGATGGGCTACACGGACGGCAACGGCGACGGCTACTACGACAAGAAGGACGGTTCCGGTCCGCTGACCCTCAACTTCCTCTCGTACTGGGTACACTGGCCGTACGCTCAGTGGGTCGCAAACGACTGGGACAAGCTTGGCATCAAGGTGACAACCAAGGAAGAGTCTCCCTGGAGTTACACCAACGTCATCCCGCCGACCGAGTACTTCGCGTTCTTCGCATCGCCTGAGGGTGGCACGAATCCCTGGTCGAACATGTGGAACCGCGTCGCCCCGACCACCAAGGACGCCCAGGGTCCCGGCATGGGCCAGTACTTCGCGACCCGTGGAGAAGAGGGCATGGCCCCGACCGGTCCCGACGAGAAGTACCAAGACATCTACGGGAACATGGCGCCCGACGGCACCTACCCGGCGGACATCGACAATCAGTTGATCCGCTACCAGGAGATCATCTCCGAGGGACTCGTCCGAGCGCTGCTCGATCCTTACCGGGTCGAAATCGGCAAGGAGCTCTTCAGGGAGAATGCTATTGACAAGTACAAGATCGGCGGCCTTGCCTACTCCGGCATCTTCCGCGCGCTGAAGCTCAAGCGGAACAACGTCAGGAACGTTCAGAAGAACTGGATGGGTGGCGGGCCAATCGAGGCCTACTACTTCGAGGACGGCATCGATAACGTCAACAACCCGGGCAATCGCTCAAGGCGTTATTCGAGCGTGAACTTCCTCGATCCGAGATACTGGGACTAGGAGTGCAAACCACAGACCCTGACTTAGCAGGCTAGGGAAATAACCAAGAGGCCCGGCGGATGTCCGCCGGGCCTCTTGGCGTTCGTTGGTCGTTGTTGGAGGAGACCATTAGACAACCGTCATACCGGCGAAGGCCGGTATCCAGAGGGGTGGGGGCTCAGGTTGGGTAGTGTTAATTGGGATTGCCGACGGACTCTCCTCCGGTAAGTAACCCAAAGGTCTCTGAGATCCTAGTGCTGACTACAGTTCGTCCTCCTCTTCCTCCTCGTCGGATGCGCGACGACCCGGCCCGCGCCCATCGAAGGAAATGCGCTTGAACGCCTCCGCGTACTTCATCCCCTTGCCCTTGGCGCGTTCACGCCGTCCCCGCTTCATGGACGCCGCAATCTGCTCGTCGGTGCTCGAAAGCTGGGACGTGTGACGAAGCAGCGCCTCGATGGACGTGTCGATGGTCTCTGTCACGTCTATCCAAATGTCCGGGGAAGGGTGTCCAATTACCCACACCTCCCTGACCTTGTGCGGCTTCAGACCCTCGTCGAGCAGCTCGGGGAACGTCAAATGGTCGCGCGCTGTCGGGAACACCGCCGCCATCGCCGCCTCTCCCGCCGCCATGTGGTCCGGGTGACCGAACCCGTAACCGCCGTCCAGGTTGCGCATCGGGTACATCGTGATGAGCACGTCCGGCTTGTGCCGCCGGATCTCTGTGGCGATCTGTCGGCGGACTTCCAGCGTGGGCTGAAGATAGGCGTCCGGATGGTCGAGGAACACAACGTCCTTCAGACCCAACACCTTGCCGGCCTCGATCTGCTCTTCCCGCCGGATTCGCGCGAGATCCTCCGACGTTAGCGACCGGTCGCTCGTGCCCTTGCTCCCGTCGGTGCACAGCACGTACACGACCTCCCATCCGGCAGCGCACCACTTGGCCACGGTGCCCGAACTGCTGAACTCGGCATCGTCCGGATGGGCCACGACCACCATTCCACGATTGAACTCTTCATTCCACTCTGGCATTGATTGCGTCCTCAACGATTCGGTTTGCTGGATGCTGATGATAGAACGTACGCCGCGCTGCGGCAACTTGACTACCCGGTCCTACTGGACAGACAGCGCAAATTCCGTTGAGAACAGCGCGTCACTTGCGTGCTGAATGAAATCCATGACGACTGCCGGGTAGACCCCAACGAGCAACATTCCCACAAACAGGACGACGAGCACACCGTACGTCAAACGAGGCACGTCGACCGACGATTCCGGTTCGGGTGCCGGCTCGATGTACATCTGCCGGACGACCATCAGGTAGTAGTAGAGCGACACGAGACTCATCAGGATCGCCAGCCCAGCCAGCCACAGGAGGCCCTGCGAGGCGGTCGCCGTGAAGAGGTAGAACTTGCTGGTGAATCCGGCGAAGATGGGTAGTCCCGCGAGCGAGAACAGCGCACTGGCCATCACCATCGCTGTTCCGGGCGACCTCCGAGAGAGTCCTGCGAAATGCGAGATCGTCTCTCCTCCCGAAGTGCTGGAAACCGTACTCACGACCAGGAAGGCTGCCATGTTCGTGACGCCGTAAGCGACGAGATGCAGCATGATCGCGTTCGCTGCCAGATGCGAGCGGTCGAGCGCTAGCTCGCCGTTCGAGCCGGCCGCAGTCAGGGCCGCGATGCCCATCAGCAGGTATCCCGCGTGTCCGATGCTCGAATATGCCAGAAGCCGCTTGATATTGGTCTGCGCGATGGCGAGCAGGTTGCCGACCACCATCGTCACCGCCGCGAGGACCACGATGATGAGCCGCCACTCCGTCGCCGCGGGGATGAACGCTTCGGCGAACAGTCGTATGAACAGCGCGAACGCCGCCGCCTTCGAGCCGACGGCGAGGTATGCCGTAACCGGCGTCGGCGCGCCCTCGTAAACATCCGGCGCCCACATGTGGAACGGTACCGCCGCGACCTTGAAGCCCAGTCCCGCGATAATCAGCACAATGCCGACGAAAAGGCCCGGAGACAGACTCGACATGCCCGCGAGCGCTTCACTGATGCCCTCGAACGTGGTCGTGCCAAGATGTCCATATACTTGGCTGATGCCGTAGAGCAGGAATGCGGACGACAGCGCGCCCAGCAGGATGTACTTCGTCCCTGCCTCGTTCGAACGTTCGTTGTATCGATCGAAGGCCACGAGCGCATACAGGCTGAAGCTGAGCAGTTCGAGCGAAATGTACGCGGTAAGCAGCTCGCCCGACGAGGCCAGGAACATCGCGGCGACGACCGTGAACAGCAGGATTCCGTAGAACTCACCCGCGTGGTCAAGACGTTGTCTTACGTACTCGACGCTCGACAGGACCGCGATGATGCCGAGAACGAGGAAGAACCCCTTGAAGAACAGTCCGTAGTCGTCGACGCGGATAACGCCGTCATAGAGAACGGTGTCCCTTCCCCACAGAAACACGAGGGTGAAGGCGAGTATGCCGAGCAGTGCCAGGGCAGATGCGTAGCCCAGCCAGTGCTTCCGTTCGGACGGCGTGAAGAAGTCCGCCGTCAATACGAGAACGGCCAGGACTGACACGAGCGCTTCCGGGAGCAGGAGGGTGAAGTCGTTGTCCATTTAGCCCGCACCCGTAACGCGCGTTAGCAGTGCCGCCACGTTCCCGTCAATAGCGCTCAGGAAGGGGAACGGGAAAAGTCCCATGAGCACGATGAATCCGACGAGGATGACGGATGCTCCCGCCTCTCGCCTCGAAATGTCCGTTTGATTCCGCCACTGCTCGGCCAGTTCCCCGAAGAACACCTTCCCGATCAGTCTCAGGATGTACACGGCGGTAATCGCCGCGCCCACGACGCCGAGCGCCCCCAGTACCGGGTAGGTCTGGAACAGACCGAGGAAGACGAGCAGTTCGGCCACGAACCCGCTCAGTCCCGGCAGTCCGAGTGAGGCCAGCCCGGCGATGGCGAAGAGCCACGCCGTCGTCCCCATGCGCTTGGCCATCCCTTCCAGCACGCCGATGTCCCTCGTGTGCGTCCGGTCGTAGATTGCGCCCACGACCGCGAAGAACAGGGCCGTCATAACCCCGTGCGAGAACATCTGCATCACAGCGCCGCTCACCCCGAGGTGGTGCAGGGTGGCCAGACCCATGATGACGTATCCCATATGGCTCACGCTCGAATAGCCGATCACGTACTTCAGGTCGCGCTGCCCCATCGCGGAAATCGCCCCGTAGATGACGTTCACGGCCCCCAGAACGACCAGCACCGGCATCCAGGCCTCAGCGCCCTCCGGCAGGACGGTCATTCCCACGCGGAGAATGCCATATGCGCCGAGCTTCATCAAAACGCCCGCGTGTACCATGCTGACGGCGGACGGCGCCGCTACATGTCCGTCCGGCGACCATGTATGGAACGGCCACAGCCCGGCAAGCACGCCGAACCCGACCATCAGGAACGGGAAGAATATGCGCTGGAATCCGACGGAGAACTCGATCTGTTCCAGAACTTGCAGGTCGAACGTTCCCGCATTGGCCTCGACGAAAATCGCAAGCAGTGCTATCCAGATCAGCACGCTGCCCGCAACGAGGAAGAGCATCAGCTTCATCGCGCCGTATTCCTTCGTGCGGATGAAGGTCTTGAAGGTCGAGCTGCTTCCCCAGACGCCAATCAACGGGTACATCGGCAGCACGGCGAGCTCGTAGAAGAAGAATAGGAAGAACAGATCGAGAGACACGAATACGCCGAACACGCCGGAAAGCAGCAAGAAGTAGAGGATGAAGAAGTCCTTGTTGCGGTCGGTGATGCTCCACGAGATAAGCGTACCCGTGAACATGACGATACCGGTGAGGAGCGCCATCATCGCCGAAATGCCGTCCACGCCCAGGGAGAGCGTTATTCCCCTGTCGCCGAACGGCCACGGCCCGGGAATCTCCAGCCACTGCCACGCCCGGGCGAATTGGAAGCCCCCGGCATCGTGGTCGTAGAGTCCAAAGACGTAGACTCCCAGGAACATGACCACGAGGGACAAGATCGTGGAGACCCATCGCACGACTCCGGGTCTCTGGGCCGGAACGAATAAGAGAATGCCGGCCCCAATGAGCGGCAAGACGATCAGCAGGAACAGAACGTATCTGTCAAACGTCTCCATTCAGCCCGGTCGTTACAGCAGAACGACGCCTCAAACCCGGCGTCGCCTCTGCGTCTGAAGTGTGTGGAATTGCGGACAGCCCATCAGATGATACCACCAACGCGCGCCCGTCACATAACATCATGCGGCGGTGTGCCGCCATATACGTGTGGACTGGATGCCGCTTGCCAACGGCTCGTCACTCAACCCCAGCCGGTCGGGTTGATGTCGAAGGCCACCCCTTGGGGGTCCATCCACTTCTTCTCGCCCACCCAGTTGTCCTCAGTGCCCTCGCGGTTGCCGTACGTCCGGTTGTACTCGTCCATCTCCTGTCCGCCGAGGGCGCTCATCTTTTCCTCGACGGCGTTCATGTCCTCGATCTTGATGCCGAAGTGGTGCAGTCCCGGCCTTCCGCCGCCATAGCGGTCCGCCTTGAACTCCAAAAGGGCAAACACGATGTAGCCGTCCGTCAAAATAACAGCCTCATCGTTCCTCGAAATCTCTTCGAGATCAAACGCCCCCTTGTAGAACTCGGCTGAGCTTTCGAGATCGTTCGTGGTAACTGCTATGTGCCTGATCTTCGACATACCGCGCCTCCTGTCGGGCTGATGGGCCGATAAGCGACCGCCAATATCCTACACCATGCCGGAGACGTGCGGCCTGGAGGCTTCTCCCAATATAGGTTTCGAGACGACCTCAGCATTGAATTCCAGGCGGGCTCGTGTCGACAGTGAGTACGAGGCGTAAGCCGCTAGGAGCCGAGAGAATTGGCCGGAACATGTACGGTCATTACCCTGAAAATAGCCCAAACGACACCGCAATCGTCATTCCTGCGAAGGCAGGAATCCAGTTCCCGGCTCCTGCTATCAGCCTAGCGGCGACAGAGAGGCCATCATCTTTTTCGTGTTTCGTGGTGAGGGGGGCAACCCTCATGACGTATTGGTGCGAAAACAATCCCTGGCAGACCTGTGGTAGGGGCGACCCTTGTGGTCGCCCGTCCCCGCTACGTGCCCATTTTCATCCCCCGGTGTGCAGACGGCAAGGCTGCATGGATGATTCCTCTGAAAATATGCCCCGGCCAACCGTATTCGTAGAGGCGGGTTTCAAACCCGCCCCTCACTGCCAACGCCACCCCCACACCGTCATTCCGGCGGAGGCCGGAATCCAGTCCCCGGCCATCTGCCGTGCGAGGACGCAGAGGCCAACCCCATTTTCATTGTTGGTGGTGTCGGTGGCAACCGACATGGGCGATTGACATATGATATATGTACAGAAGTGAGGTGCTCCTATGGGTGTGAAGTCCCACATCGCCAAATGGGGTTCAAGCCTAGCCGTCCGTATTCCGAAGCCCGTCGCCGAGCAGTGGGGCGTTCAGGAAGGCTCGCCAATAGATATAGTCCCACATGGTGACCAAATCGTGCTTCGCAAGAGGACATATGAGTTGGACGCCATGTTAGCCCAAGTGACCCCGGAAAAACTCCACTCCGAATGGGATACGGGCTAGGCTCGGGGTAGGGAGATATGGTAGGGCCCCTTGATGGTGACCCTAACTCGAAACTACCCCGTCCCTATCCACCACAAGACCGCAAGCACCAGAATACCCAGCGCCATCGCCAACCCGTAGTTGTAGAGCCGTCCCGTCTGCACGAGTCGCGCGCGAAACGCTGAGAACCGCACCAAGAGGGCGGGCCCGTCCACTCCGGCGTCATTGACGACGATTCGGTCGAACGCCGCAACAGCGCTGCCGAAGGCGAGGATGACTCGGTCGACGATCCACTGGTACACATCGTCGACGTAGTATTTCCTAACTACAGTCCGATAGACGGGCGCAAGTCTCTGCGCCAACGACTCGTGCGAGATGCTTCCTCGAACGTAGACAAGCCATCCGACCACTACGCCGCCCATTGCAAGCAGAATGGACAGTCCGGCCAGCCAGGGCACGATGTGGAACTTCTCCTCGTGGTGCAGGAAATCCTGATCGGCAAGCAGGAACGCCCCGAAACCGTCGTACGACCCCGGCCAGTCGAATACCAGTACGCACGCTGCTATCGACCCGAGAGCCAGCAGAACGAGCGGAACGATTAGCAACCTGGGAGACTCGTGGGCTTCAACGGACTCTGTCGAATTCCCGAAGAACACAACGAAGACGACCCGCGCCATGTAGAGAGCGCTGAGCAGCGCTCCCACCAGCGCCAACACCAAGAATATCGGTCCTCGACCGTCTGCCACTGCCACAAGAACCTCGTCCTTGCTCCAGAACCCCACCAGCGGCGGAATGCCTGCCAACGACGCCGCTCCAAGAATGAACGTTATCCCGGTTACTGGCATTTTCTTGGCGATCCCACCCAGTTCCCAGATCCCCGTCTTGTGCGTCGCGTGATTCACGCTGCCCGCTCCCAGGAATAAGAGCGCTTTCGCAAGCCCGTGCGCGATGAGATGCAGCATCGCGGCTCCAAGAGCGCCTACACCGAGGGCTAAGATCATCAGTCCGAGGTGACTTATCGTCGAGTACGCGAGCACCTGCTTGAAGTCGACCATGACGAGCGACAGCGTCCCCGCGTAGATGAAGGTGAACAGCCCAACGACGGACACGATGAGGAGGACGTTCTCCGTCGTCTCGAACAGAGGCAGCAGCCGTGCCGTGAGGAAGACGCCCGCCGCGACCATGGTGGCGGCGTGAATCAGCGCGCTCACCGGCGTCGGACCCTCCATCGCGTCCGGCAGCCAGACGTGGAACGGGAATTGGGCCGACTTCCCCATCGCGCCGAGGAATATCAGCAGCATGGAAAGCGTGAGCGTGCCGCCGTCGATACCGCCCTGCTCGGCAACGTGGAATATGGTCGATATGTCGAACGTCCCCGTCGCGCGAAACAACAGGATGATGCCGATGAGCAGCCCGACGTCCCCGATCCTCGTGGTGATGAACGCCTTCTTCGCAGCCTCCGCGGCCGATCTTCGCTCCCACCAGAATCCTATGAGCAGGTACGAGCCCAGTCCCACTAGCTCCCAGGCCACGTAGAGGAAGATCAGGTTGTCCGCCAGAACGAGCGCGAGCATAGCCCCGGCGAACAGGGCGTGGGCGGCGTAGTACCAGCCGATGCGGCGTTCGCCCCTCATGTACTCGAGCGAGTACACCTGAACGAGAAGCGCTACGAAGGTTACGAGGCCGAGCATCGTCACCGACAGCCGGTCGACCATGATGCCCCATGATATCCGCGTATCGCCCAGGACGATCCAGTCGACCCCGACCGTCCGCGCGCCGTTTGCCGCGAGGTCGGCGAGCACGAACCAGAAGAGGACGAACCCGATTGCAATTGCCGCGATCGGGATGTAGACGCCTTGCCTTGGGAGGAACCGCCCCAGGATGGCGGTCAAGAAGAACGCCGATACGCTCAACGCGGGGATTACCCACGCCCACTGCGCCGTTATGGTGTCGGACAGCGGCATCCTAAGGGGGAAGTACCGTCAAGTCGACAAATATCGCTGCACCGTGAAATTCCGTAGACACGCTGTCCGCTATTGCGAGGCCAGTTCGATATTGTCCTTAATCTGTCTGGCTCTGAGATATTCTGCCGAGGAGACGAGGTTCAGGTCCTTGTCCAAAAAATAGGTCGTTGGGTAGGCGTCAACGCCGTATAGCGTGGCGATGGAGCGGTCGAAGTCGCCGCCGACGACGAAGTGCAGCTCTTTGTCGGTCACGTAGTCCTGGCCTGATGCCGTATCGCTTCCGCTGGGATCCCATGACGACTTGCTTTCGGCGGAAACCTGGATGGCGACGTAATGAACGTTATCTTTGTTCTGGTTGTAAGAGTCCTTGAGAAGAAACATCAGATCCTGACACTGGGTACACGCCGGGAACCAAAAGTTGATGACCACGGGCTTGCCCCTGAGATCGGACAGGTTAACAACTTGATCCTTCGTGAAGTTGTCGTTTGCGTACACTGTGAGCGTGAAATCCGGCGCCGGCTTTCCGACCTCCGCCATTGCAGCAGGAGCATCGGCCTCGCCCGATGTTGCCGCTTGCCCTGTTGACCCGCTGCCCGACGTCCCGGACGTACCGCCGCCACCCGTGGCAGCGTCTCCGCCGCCGTCTCCGCCGCACGCCATCGTAAGGGTAAGCAGCATGACTGCCAGAGCTATGAAACCGAAAGACCATGTGTGAAGCCTCATGTCGTTACCTCTCACCACTTCATTAGGTTAACTTCGTCCACGTTCACCGTGGAGCGGTTTCGGTACAATCTTAAGATAATTGCGAGCGCCAGCGCTAGCTCCGCCGCGGCGATCGTGATCACGAATACGACGATGACCTGTCCAAGCGCTCGACTCGGGTCGGCAAAGTCGGCGAACGCGACGAATCCGATGAGATTGACGTTGACCGCGTTTAGCATAAGTTCAATTGACATCAATATCAAGACCGCGCTCCGACGCGACAGCACGCCGTACAGCCCGATGGCGAACAACGCCGCTGCGACTATTTGGAAGTGGGCAAGCTCAATCACTCTCGTCTCCCATTCGCCCCGACCATAACCACCACGCCGATGAGAGCCACGAGGAGTACCAATGAGGCTATCTCGAACGGGACGGCCCATTGCTCGAACAGCGTTCGCCCCAGGTCTTCCAAAGTCACGGCCTGCCTGTCCGGTACGGTCCTCACGGTCGTAAAGAACACCGAGGCCGCCAGGAGGGCGAACACTCCGGCCGAGACGAGAGCCGCAACGGGCCACTGCCGGTTCCCCGACAGGTTCTCGAAGTCCTGAATTCGCGTGAGCATCAGCGCGAACAGGATAACTATGACTATCGCCCCGCCGTAGATGAGCACCTGGACGAGCGCGAGGAACTCCGCGAACGCGGTGAGAAAAAGACCCGCCACGCCCATCAGCGAGGCGAGCAGCGAGAATGCGGCATATACAACGTTCCGCGTCGTCACCACGCCAAGCGCTCCGCCCAATGCAATGGCGGCCGCGATCAAGAATACGATGAGGGAGAGAGACAATTCGCGAACCAACTCCCCATGAGTCTCTGCCGGCTCAGGTGCAGCATTATACCACCTTCCGTTCGCCAACTAGACGTGCGCCTTTGCTTCAAGAAACTGTACCAGCTTGGTCGGTGTGCTTCTCCCAAACACCAAATCAGCCGTCCTCGTCATTCCGGCGAAGGCCGGAATCCAGAAGAGGTTGGCATCAAGAGTGGCGCTCCTATTGAAGCTTCCTACTAAATTGAAACAGAGTCGTCACCTTGTCGCAGGTTGACAGTCCGAACGTGGCTGTCCTACGATGAGAACCACGATTGAACGTGTCCGCAGCCACGTAATGCCATCGATTTAGCCGATCATCTACAAGGAGGTCTTCGATGTCACCGCGACTCTTGGACCGGATCGATGCGCCGAGCGACCTCAAGGCACTCACCCACGAAGAGATGGCCCAGGTCGCGCAAGAGGTGCGAGACACCATCATCTCCGTCATAACCGAGCGCGGCGGCCACCTGGCCTCCAATTTGGGGGTGGTCGAGCTCACGCTGGCCCTTCATCGTGTCTTCGAAAGCCCCAAAGACAGCATCGTCTGGGACACCACCAACCAGACCTACACGCACAAGCTGGTCACCGGTCGACGCGACGAGTTTAAGGACATTCGTCTGGAAGGCGGACTGTCCGGCTTCGGCGAACCGAACGAAAGCCCCCACGACGCCCTCTGCGCCGGACACGCCGGCACCGGACTCTCAATCGCTCTCGGCGTCGCGGAAGGCGCGGCGAACCGTGGTCAGGACTCATGGACCATCGCGGTAGTCGGCGACGGCGCGATGACCTCAGGGTCGAGCTTCGAGGCGCTGAACAACATCGTTCACCTCAACCCGGAGAGGCTCATAGTCGTCCTCAACGACAACGGGATGTCCATCTCCGAGAACATCGGATTCCTCACCAACTGGCGCAAGCGTCTCATAACCCATCCCGAATACCAGTCGATGGTCGAGCGCATGAAGGCCCTTTCCCGAAAGGTGCCCACGGGCGAGCTGATGTACAGGCTGGCCAAGCGGTTCAACACCGGGGTGGAGGGCCTCGTCGTGCCAACCATGTTCTGGACTGAGATGGGGTTCCAATACCTCGGCCCCATCGACGGCCACGACTTCAAACAGCTCGAAGAGACGTTGCGACAGGCCATGAAGCCCACAGGTTCGGTCCCCTTGGTTCACTTGTTGACCCACAAGGGACGAGGCTATGAACCCGCCGAGGACGACCCGGTCAAGTTCCATCAGCCAAGCTCGCCCCTCGGCGATTCGTCGGGAGCGCCCACCTACTCGAAGGTGTTCGCCCAGACCATCTCGCGCATCATGCGCAAGGACAAGTCCGTCGTCGGCATCAGCGCGGCAATGCTTGAGGGCACCGGTCTCGTGGACGTTCGGCAGGAGTTCCCCGACAGAGTTTTCGATGTCGGCATCGCCGAGCAGCACGCCGTCAGCATGGCCGCTGGAATGGCCTCCAACGGACTCAACCCCTTCGTCTCCATCTACTCCACCTTCCTCCAGCGCGCGTTCGATCAGGTCGTTCACGACGTCTGTCTCCAGAACCTTCCGGTGAAGCTCATCGCTGACCGCGCCGGCATCGTCGGGGAAGACGGCAAAACGCACCACGGCGCTTTCGATATCTCGTATCTCAGGTGTCTTCCCAACGCCGTTGTGGCAGCCCCCATGGACGAAAACGAGCTGCAGCACCTCATCTACACGGCCTACAAGCACGACGGTCCGTTCGCGATCCGCATCGCAAGAGGGACCGCCGTCGGTACACCTCTCGACGACGACCTCAAGGAACTGCCGCTCGGCAAGGGCGCCGTCGTCAGGGAGGGCAGCGACGTCGTGATCTTCGCCCTGGGCAAGTCTGCCAGCGCGTCCTTGGAAGCAGCCAAGAGGCTGGCTGAGCAAGGTATATCGTGTGGAGTCGTCAATCCGATCTTCGTGAAGCCGCTTGACACCGGTTTGCTCTTTGACGCTGCCCGCAGCGTCGGACGCATCGTCACGGCAGAGGAAAACGTGCTGGCCGGCGGCTTCGGTTCAGCCGTCCTTGAGGCCTTTGCCGAGGCGGGACTGGATTCCGTGTCCGTCCACCGCATAGGGATGCCCGACTCCTTCGTCGAGCATGGCACCGCCGCCGACCAGAGACACCAGCTTCAGCTGGACGCCGAAGGCATTGCCGAGCAGGTCTTGAACGCCTTCTTTCCCGATGCAGCGTCTAGCCGGAGCCCCGAGGCACAGGAAGTCACCGTCGCGACCTAGCTGATTCAACACCCATGTATTGACTAGACTATAGGCTCGTAGGGATCATTTCTTTACAGGGGCGGGTTTCAAACCCACCTCATACCACCAAAGTTACCATCACACCGTCATTCCTGCGAAGGCAGGAATCCATCCCCGGCCGCTGCCGTGGGGCAGGTGAGGACAGGAGTGGCCTCCCCATTTTCATCCCCTTATGTGGCCTTCGCAAGGCCATGGTGATTCCCGCGAAGGCGGGAATCCACTCCCCGGTTTCCCTCAACTAACAGGCACACCCCGCATGCCAGAAATTGTCGAGAGCGCTTTTCCCTGATACCATGATGCCCGCACCTAACCGTGCGACTCCATGCCACATCCTAGGGAGGAATTCGAGTGACCACCACATACGAACCCAACATGATCCTCAAGCACGGCGACTACAAGGTTATCGGGACGCGGCCCGTTCGGCATGACGGGGCCGACAAGGTGACCGGACGCGCCAAGTACGGAGCGGACTTCCACGCGAACGATATCCTGCACGCCAAGTTCGTTCGCAGTCCACACGCCCACGCCAGAATCCTGTCCATAGACACTTCTGAGGCCGAGGCGATGGACGGTGTATACGCCGTCGTCACCGGCGCAGACCTGCCGGAAGTCGCGGACCAGGTCGTCGCGCTCGGAGAGGGCGCCGTGAACCTGCGCTACCTTCGCAACAACGTGCTCGCCGACGACAAGGCGCTCTACAAGGGCCACGCCATCGCCGCCGTTGCCGCGTCGAGTCCGCATGTCGCCGAAGATGCCGCCGACAAGATCAAGGTAGAGTACGAGGTCCTCGATCCGGTCTTGACCGCACCTGAGGGCATGGCGGACGGAGCGCCGATCTTGGACGAGGCGCTCCGCACATCTGAGATGGGAGAAACGGCGGAGGGACAGAGCAACGTCGCCGAGCACTTTAGGCAGGTGAAGGGAGACGTGGAAGAGGGATTTGCCCAGGCGGACCTCATTGTCGAGCGCGAATTCGACACGTCGACGGTGCACCAGGGGTACATTGAGCCGCAGGTCGCCACGGGGCTCTGGAACACGGACGACCGGATCACCATCTGGTGCAGCACGCAGGGATCGTTCAGCGTTCGCGATGAGATGGTGGGGATACTCAGCAAGCCCGCGTCACAGATCAAGGTCGTGCCGATGGAGATCGGCGGCGGGTTCGGAGGCAAGATTCCAGCCTACCTCGAACCAACCGTCGCCGTGCTGTCCAAGAAGTCCGGCCGCCCGGTCAAGGCGGTCATGACCCGTCAGGAGGTCTTCGAGGCCACCGGCCCGACGCCCGGTTCACACATGACGGTCAAGATCGGCGTCGACAACGATGGGAACATACTGGCCGCCCAGACCGACCTGCAGTTCGAGGCGGGGGCCTTCCCCGGCTCGCCCGTCGGGGCCGCGGCCATGTGCGTCTTCGCCACCTACGACATCCCCAACCAGCAGATTGATGGATATGACGTTGTCGTCAACAAGCCCAAGTCGCAGGCCTACCGCGCGCCGGGCTCGACGAACGTCGCCTTCGCTACAGAGACCGTGCTGAACGAGATCGCCGAGAAGCTAGGCATCGACCCCGTCGACCTGCGACTCAAGAACGTCGCCACGAAGGGTACCGTCCGAGCCGACGGCGTCACCTTCCCACGCATCGGCGCGAAGGAAGTCCTCGAGGCCATGCGCGACCATCCTCACTACTCCGAGCCGCTCGACGGCCCGAATAAGGGCCGTGGCGTTGGGGTAGGGTACTGGTTCAACGTCGGCTTCAAGTCAGCCGTCAACATCAGCGTCAACCCCGACGGCACCATCAACCTGACCGAAGGCTCCACCGATATCGGCGGAACGCGGGCATCCGTCGCTATGCAGGCCGCTGAGGTCTTGGGCATCCGTGCCGAAGACGTGAACCCGACCGTAGTGGACACCGACTCGATTGGCCACACCGACGTTACCGGCGGCAGCCGTGTCACCTACGCGACCGGCTGGGCCGCGTACGAGGCCGCGCAGGACGTGAAGCGACAGATGATCACCCGCGCCGCCCTGATATGGGACGTCGATCCCGACTCGCTGGAGCTGGCGGACGGCGTGTTCCGCTCGAAGGCCGACGAAGAGCTCAACATGACATTCGCCGGGCTAGCCGAACAGCTCAACGATACCGGCGGCCCCATCATGGGCCGCGGCGCGCTCGACACGGGCGGTCTCGGAGCCGGCGGAGGCTCGTTCGCCGGAAACATCGTCGACGTGGAGGTCGATCCCGACACCGGCAAGGTCGACATCCTGCGGTTCACCGTCGTTCAGGACGCGGGCAAAGCCATTCACCCTAGCTACGTCGAGGGCCAGATGCAGGGTGGCAGCACCCAGGGCATCGGATGGGCGCTGAACGAAGAGTATTACATGCGCGACGACGGCATGATGATGAACTCCACCCTCCTCGACTACCGGATGCCGACCAGCCTCGACCTTCCCATGATCGATACCGTCATCGTCGAGGTACCCAGCGAGCAGCAGCCCTTTGGCGTCCGTGGTGTCGGCGAAGCCAACATCGTCCCGCCGCCCGCGGCCATCGCTCACGCCATTTACGACGCAACGGGCGTCAGAATGCTGCGACTCCCGATGAATCCCGCCGCCGTCACCGAAGAAAAGATGGCGAACGGAAGCTAGCTCAAAACCGCCATTCCTCAGAAAATAGGCCCCGGCCAACCGCATTCGTAGGGGCGGGTTTCAAACCCGCCTCTCGCAACCAGCGTTGCCCAACACCGTCATTCCGGCGAAGGCCGGAATCCAGTCTTCAGTCCCTGTTGGCTGTTGCTAGCCCCATTCTCATCATCGCTGCTGTCGCTGGTAACCGGCATGGGCGATTGCTACGAAAATGACCCCTCGCCAACCATTTTCGTAACGTCGGGTTTCAAACCCGCCCTTGGGGTTCACCACGTCGCTATCGACTCCGGCAGCGTCTCGTAGATAACCGTGTAGCTGTAGTACCGCTCGCCGTCTATCTCGCCGGCCTCCGTCGCCGCGACGACCGCGCAATCCGGCTCCGCGAAGTGGCGGCAGTCGGTGAATTTGCATCCCGCCGCCGCCTGCTCGATCTCCGGGAAGAAGTGCCACAGCTCCGGCCGCGTGAGACCGCTCAGTCCCCACTCTCGGATTCCCGGCGTATCTACAACGGTCGTCTCCCCGTCGATGCGCAAGAGCGTCGCCCTGGTAGTTGTGTGCCTTCCTTGGTCGCGTCCGCGCCACGTGCTGATCTCGCCGACTCGCAGGTCAAGGCCGGGCTTCAGGGAGTTGAGCAGAGAAGACTTCCCCGTTCCCGACAGCCCCGAAAGCACCGTGCTTTTCCCAGTCAGGTGCCCTCGAAGCTCATCCATGCCGTCACCCGTCGTCAGCGATGTAACAACGATCTGGTAGTCAAGATCGTGGTACGGCGCGAGCGCAGTCTCAAACTCCTCGTAGTCCTCGATGAGATCCCCCTTCGTGACGCAGATCACAGGGTCGAGTTCGTGTACGTCTGCGGTCACGAGGTATCTATCAACCAGCTCCGGCCAGAATGCGGGCTCCCGCCACGACGTGACGATCAATAGCTGGTCGACGTTGGCCGCGACGATCTGCCGCAGGTACCCCTTGAATGACGAAGGCCGCGTCAGAATCGAGTCCCGCTCGAGCAGCTCCTCGATGGCGAACCCTCCCGCGCCATCCTCCGTAACGACCACTCGGTCACCCACGGAAACGGGATTGACGAAGCCCGTCTCCTGGTCCTTGAGCGACTCGCGGATCTGACACTCCACCAACTCGCCGGACATCTCGACCATGTAGAGGCTGCCGTGGACGGATGTCACGACACCGAGCAGCCCAGTTGCGTCATCGTCCGAACGGTACTCCTCTTGCGGAGTTCCGAGCCATGCGCGCTCGCTCTCATGCACGACCTGCCGCCGACGCTCCCGCTCCGCGGGCGAGGCCACCCGCTCTTGACGGTCGTACGACAGGTCGTCCCAGTCGCCGCTGGCGTTCCGCCACGACTGCTTCCTTCTCGGCTTCCTCGTTTTCGGGGCTCGAGCGAGCCGCTTCTTCTTCGGACTCACATTCCCTTCCGGCTTGATGATGGACGTATTATGTGCGTTAATCGCACGAAGACGCAACGGGAACTTAGTCGCGCGTCTACGGAAAGAGACATGAGGACAGTTGACCTACGGAGTGACACCAAGACTCTCCCCAGCACGGAAATGCGCGTGGCAATCGCCGAGGCTGAGCTTGGCGACGCCGACGAGGGCGAGGACCCCACCGTAAACCGGCTCGAAGCGATGGCCGCCGAGCGGCTCGGCAAGGAAGACGCCGTCCTCGTTACCAGCGGCACCCAGGGCAACATGGTGGCGATCCTTGCCCAGTGCGCCCGTGGCGACTCCGTCATCGTCGGTCGGAACACACACATCAACTTGGGAGAGGCGGGTGGACTCTCAGCCCTCGCCGGTGTGACCATGCACGCCCTCGAAAACACCCCTGACGGTGGGCTCGACCCCGACGAGGTCCGCAGCGCGATCAACCACGACAGCCGCGACTGGCCGAAGACCGGCATGGTCTCCCTCGAAAACACGCAGAACCTGCTCGGCGGCCTCGTCCTCGACCGGGACGACATCGAGCGTGTCGCCGACGTAGCCCACGAGCACGACCTGCCCTTCCACATCGACGGCGCGCGCTTGTTCAACGCGGCGGTCAGCCTCAACACGCCCGTGAGCGATCTCGTGGAAGCCGCCGACACGGTCACCTTCTGCCTCTCCAAGGGACTCGGCGCACCCGTCGGCTCCGTCCTGTGCGGAAGCCGCGAGACCATCGAGGAGGCCAGACGCTGGGTGAAGTATCTGGGCGGCAGCATGAGACAGGCCGGCATCATCGCCGCCGCCGGAGTCTACGCCCTCGATAACATGGTCGACCGCCTCGCCGAAGACCACGACAACGCCCAGCGCTTGGCCAAGGGTCTGGCCTCTATCCCGGGCCTAGAGATCGACCCCGAACGAGTCCGGACGAATATCCTGTTCTGCCGCGTCGACCAACCCCAATCTGCCGAGCTGGCCGCGCTCATCGAGGCCGAAGGAGTCAAGTTCTACGATCTCGGCCCCGAACTAGGCTGGCGCTTCGTCACCGGCTACGGAATAACCGCCTCCGACATCGACCACGCCCTCGACGTCATCGACTCCGTCGTCCGCGACTACCACCGCCGCTCCAACGGCCACTCACCCCAAGTGAGACCCACGTCCAACAGGCGGCTGTGAGAGTCGTAGTTTGCTTTTGGGACTAATCTTCGGTGTTCCAATTCCAGCCGTCATTCCCCTGACAGTAGATCGCGTGCCGCCCTCCAATCGTCATTCCTGCGAATGAACGTCACCCCGTACCATCGTACAGGGCAGGAATCCATCCTCACCTTCCCCGATTTGACAAGCAAGAACACATGTACCACACTACACATAAGCGGCTGCCAACCTCCCACCCTCACCACAAAGAGGCAGTGGCACAGCATGGCTCAAAATGGCACAAACATAACAGAAGAAAATCTCGGAGATGCAGGTTCTTGCGCTTCCCCGTCTCGCCCTGTGTCAAGTGATCCGGCGGAGCCGTGAACTTTACAATAACGATAAAAATGCAACGGATTGCGACAAAATGCAACAAATTTTCAGGAAATCATCGGCTTGACGGGCTCTCACACCTCCGCATACAACCACCCCTCCAAGACGCGGCAAAGCTACCCCAAAATCGGGGCTGTCTCCCTTCACCCCTCCGACGAAACCACACAGCCTGTCATTCCGAACGCAGCGGAGCGCAGTGAGGAATCGTATCTAAGTACGAATCAATGGGGTGTTGAAGCAATATCCCACATTTTATCCCACATCAAGTTAGCCTAGCGTCAGGAGCAGCGTGGAGTTTGGATCCTAACTGGAAACGGTGGTTCTGTTCATCGATCATTCATTTCGGCCTCGCTCTAGTTCTTCCCACGAGGCCTGGTCCTTATGTAGTTCAGGATCTCGCTTAACGACCACCGAACGGCTCGAGGACCGATTCTAACCGGCTTGGGAAATATTCCCTGCTCTAGATGCCTGTAGATTGTGGAACGGCTAAGGCCTGTGATCTCTTCCACTTCGGGACGTCTCAGTAGTCGGTCGACCATTGGACCCTCCTCTATTAGTAGGTTACTGTTTTCTTACGATCCGTCACGTACGTACGAGCCAGATCAAGGCCGAAATTCTTTGAGTCCGCCCACTTGCAGCGGGTCGTACGTGCTCGGTGTCCCCAATTTCGCGTTCCAACATGTCATTGCCGCGATCAGCAATGATGGTAGGAGCCGCAACGGTAGGGGCCGACCTGCGGTAATTGAGATGTCGCGAGACATCTTGCAGCTGGGAAGTAACGAAGATTCCGCGCCGCGTAACGTAGGCTGGGCGTGGCACAATACCACTACCTCTCTGACTAGCCGCGATGAAGCAACTTCGTGCGGTTTGAGGCGCTGACGACCGGCTACATACGTGATCGACTGGCCGTTCGCCTCTGCAATTGTCTGACATGGCCGCTAGCAAAGGTTCGGCGGCAAGGGAGCCATAGATTCTGTGCCGACGCACACCTCGACCACCTTGACCCGCTGGAGGCCACTGTCCGACTGCCGCTCGTACAAACCTGGAAATGTCGTATTTCATAACGTCCACGGATCCCGCCTTTGATGCGTTTTTCTTTAGCATGGCCACCAGAGACATAAGCTAAACTTCCGTTTTTTGGGGCGACTAAGTCGAGAGTAAAGCGAATTCCTGAATTGTCAATATGCGCTCTACTGGATAGGGGGGTCGTAGCTAAAACGACGATTTGTTGAGTTATAGGCGATGAGAATCCGAGGCCAAGGGGGTGTCTGCTACAATCGAGTGAGGAGGTCTATTCCCCGTAGCCTGTTGATCTGGGGTGTTCTCTCCCTGAAAGGCATTGCGAGTGTAGTCGCCAGTTGAGGTCCAGTCGTGGATCGGAAGATCGACGTAGATCGGCCAAGCATTGTAGGAGCCGTCCGCCAGGTTCCAACATTCTGTAGAGTGTGAGAAGACCTTTCCTAGAGACGGAGTCTGCGGAGAGCTGTCCATCAGGCACTGGCCGAGGTCCGTCGTTCAGATCGCCTGAGCGCTAGAGATCGAGGATCGGTCTGGCAACGGAAGGGTCAGGTTCGTAATGAAACCAGGGAATGAGGGGCTGAGGGAAATCCACGAGACTGTGTCCTCGCGGATGGGGACGCAACCCAAACTCAGTGCCACATTCCGGCCTGGGATCAGACGTAGCACGGTGGTATGGGAGACGAAGAACATTCCCATGGGTGGAGGATGACGGACTCCAAGCTGACTGAGAGAGACCACGTGCCGTGTCCCAGGGGAGACGGCGGTCGAACCGTCAAGAGCGGCAGACAGCGCGGTCGCCAGCGATACCTATGCAAGTTGTGCGGTGGACGGTTCAGTGACCCCAGGTTGTTTAGACCGGGAGGCAGGTTTCCCAACGTGCAGGTTGGATCGGCGCTGCAATGGTACTTCGACGGCCTGTCATATCGCGATGTGTCCCTGAAAGTGGCGGAAGTGTTTAAGACAAAACCGACGGACAGGTCGACCGTCTGCAACTGGGTTCAATTATATTCACATGCGGCGGCGGAAGCCCTCAGAGACCACCGGGCCGACACCCGCGGGGCCTGGTTGATGGCAAGTGAATACGTGAGGATCAATGGACGGTACTTTCGCCTGTGGAACATTATAGACCTCGACAGCCACTATCTGCTGATCTCGTACCTTACAGAGGAGTGGAGTGAGCACGTGACGGCCGAGGTCATGGAGAGAGCGGAAGGTGCGGCGGTCAACCTGCCGGAATTCATAGATTTGGATCATAGCGACGACGTAGCCCGGCTATTGCACGATTATGATACCCGAATCGTCCGGTACGTCGACGGTGACTATGTTCGTAGCAAAATCCAGTACTTCTTGTCCAATGGATCGTCGAGGTGGCCTTACGACTCCCTGCGCACAATGAAGACCTTCCCGACGGCCCAGACCTTCCTTGACGGGTGGAGAATCGACTACAACCTGTTCCGTCGCCAGGATGAACTTGATGGCAGAACGCCGGCGAAGACTGTCGGGATGGAAGTGCCGTTCTTCTCTTGGGAGGGCGTGGTGAGAGTGGCGAAATCTATTCCGGCGGACAAACCCACTAGCGATAGGCCTACCCTACCCTGGCGTCCGAGGCGTGAGCTCGCCATGCGCGACTCTTCCCGGCTACCCATGGCTCGCTCTGATGGCTGCTGATCTCACAATCGACCTTGACCGGCTAAGCAGGGATTCGCGAAAGTGAGACGATTCACGACCGGTCCGCCAAAGCAGCGTTTCCTACTCACTATATCCCGCGCGTCCCTCCGGTGGGCAGGAATCGGTTGGAGTACGGAAATCTATATTGAGAACAACCCAGCCAACCGCCGAGTTTTCCGCACCAGTACCCGTCCTTGCTAAAGAGAACTCCTCGACAGTTATTGATGGGCCCCTCTGGGGCTGGGCGACACTGAAAGCCGGCATGTTCCTCCGAGACCTTCTTGGAGAGACAAACGGCGTTGAGGGCCGATCCCACGAATCGTTGCTAAACACTACGTCCTTCAGTTCCGCCATCACCGGGACTGCTACCGAGAACGTCCTCTTGGACAACATCCCACAGACACTCCGGTGATCGGTGCTGCCGAAGACCTCGCGCAGCGTAGGCTGAAGTGACCCGCCTGACCAAACGACAATCAACGACCGCCATAGGAACGTTGAGTCATCCAATATCGTCCTCGCCTCCTTTCGTCGTCGGAATAACTATCATCGATGGCCACCGACTCGGCTTGCGTCCTCTCCTTGCACTGACTTCAACACGCGCTTGTTTGAGTGACCTCCTTCATCCGCCTTTTGGAAGTGGGTCCGGTGGGTGACGGCACCAGAAAGATCGCCGATTCCTTCTTCTCCTACCTCCTCTTAGAAGGGGACGCCAGGGAAGTCCCCTATTCATCGCGCGCAAGGACGTCTCTTGCCTAGATTCGATATGAACATTCCGTTCCCCACAGATATTTCAGTCGATCCGGTTCACCCGGTTGCGCAACGCACCTCGCACGTCCGGGATAGTGCGATACCACCAAGCCTTCGTATGTCCTTGAGATCCCGCCTGCCGGCGAGTGGATGGCGCGCGGGCAGGGCCCGAGGGTTCACGATTCCATGCGCCCCACCACTCACGTCCATCAACTCCACGATTCTGTCTCTGCTCATCTGCTTGAGAGGTTTCATCTGCCGAGCCAGGACAAAGTGAGTGACTTCCTCGTCTAGCATCCGAGCTCAATCGTCTCTCTTCCTTCTTAAGAGACACTATACTTGTTCTATTGAGTATGGATAGTGTCGTGTACTGGATAGGGGGTGCAGTTTATTCACCAGTTCTTGAGTAATAGATGATGGCAGTTCTGCGGTGAATTCCCGCTCTGTTTCCTTGCGAAAGCATACGTAAGTTGCTACGCTGTGTGATTGTAAGGAAGGCTCTTCGGCTCCCGAAACGCTGTGCTGCAATTGCCGATCGCCCGTTCTACTTAAGACATCTTGAGCCTCACTGGGACCAGCGACAGGTCACCGCTTGTTCCCAAACAGAGTGCCATGCGCAAGTCCATTCTCAAGAATCGGGTGCAGAAACAGACAGAAGGGCGGTGACGCAGGTGCAGGGTGAGGCTAGTTCCCTTGCCATACCCTCCTCTGGCACTCCCTACTGCATGAAAATCCTGGTGGGCTCGCTTCCGCCCTTCAGATCTAACGACCCATACCGAGCAAACACAGGAGAATCGTCAACAGGCGGACTGGGGACTGAGAGATGACCAAGCTCGAAGTCATGCAGAAACACGCCGTGTCCTGTCCCTCGGGGGATGGCGGGACGATAGTCAAGAACGGCACGCAGGGTGGACATCAGCGATATATGTGCAGGGCCTGTGGCAGGCAGTTTCGTGAGCCGGACTCCTTTCAGAAAGGACACAGGTTTCGGAACGAACAGATCGGTTCAGCGCTGCAGTGGTACTTCGACGGGTTGACCTACGGTGAGACGGTAAGCAAAGTGGCGCGCGAGTTTGGCATGAAGCCGCCGGACGAGGCGACTGTCTACCGGTGGGTTCAGAGATACTCACGAGTCGCGGCGGAAGCGCTCATGGACTACAGGGCCCGTACCGGCATCGAATGGGTGGTGGACCAGGTGCAGGTGCAGATCGGCGGCGCCATGTTCTGGCACTGGACCGTCGTGGACCGTGACACCCGTTTCCTGTTGGCGTCGCATCTGACAACGGCTAATGACATATATCAGGCAGCCCTTGTCTTTGGGAAGGCGAAGGCGGCTGCAGTCGACCCGCCGGAAGTCGTCTGCATACACTCATTGCGCAGTGACGGGATGGTGAAGCTCTCGCTGCAACAGATCGGCGAGGTCGAGTACACGGCAAACTTGGGCACAGGCGAGGAGATCGCCAAGACCCTGTCCGCGAGGTTACCGACCTCCATGAGGAAGCCCGATGAGATGCTCTATTCCGTGCGAACGCCGGAGACTGCGCAGAACTTCCTCGACGGGTGGCGAGTTGACTACAACCTGTTCCGTCCTCATCTCGGTCTTGGCGGGAGGACGCCAGCGCAGGCGGCCGGGATGGATGTGCGGTTTGCCAGCTGGCAGGATGTGGTGGGAATGGTGGAACCGAGAGTCATTCAGGCCGGGCGGCCATCTCCCAAAGGGGGCGGTATGGAGACCCGCGGCTGACTACACCGTCAATCCTCCCCAGTCTGCACGTCCAGGGCAGCGACCGAATACGGATTTGAGGTTTGTTCTCAATATCCCCGACTGGGAGCGTCATTGTCATAGCCTATATGGCTGACTCCATGGTCGAGTCGGCAGCACGTCTGTGGCAGACGCACTCTACAGGTTAGCTCGACACGCCCTTGACACCCGGCGCCGTTGTCATCGTCTGCTTCCTACTCACCAGCCCCTCCCTTCCATAGTGACACTCTAGTCGAGGAGAAGGTTGGCGACCATAATGTTGTCGTCAGGGCGACATTGACCTCTTTATCGTCGGATATCATAGCCTATCTTGACAATAAGCACCGTGTGGTTGGGAGAAATGCAAAACTCCATCTGAGGCCGACTGCTAAGGTTCTCGTGATCCAGAATTAGTCGAGCTGCGTCAATCGCAGCGGGAGAAGTTCTGAGTTGCGTACACCGTCTCTTGAGTCCATCCATACTGTTGTGATTCCAGTATGGCGACCCCGACCCCGATACTGCGGGCTTCGGCGTGCATCAGGTTAGCTCTGTGGCCGGGGCTCTCCATCCATGCGTCCACGAGATTCCGCGCCATAGCTTGCGAATCACCAGCGAACGTGATGAGGCGGTACACGGCTTGGTATTGTGTACCGGACCACTTCGTGATCCTCGGGTGCTTAGTGATATTCTCGCTCACACCGTAGCTGATTGAGCCGTCCGCTTGGTAGACACGACAGTTGTAGCCCGCAGCGGTAGCGCGGTTCGTCGGGTTCATGCCCTGAACGGTATGAGAGTATCCGAACTGAATCATCTTCTCGCTGTGCGACCTCGATATGTCGGAGATCGAAGGGTCGTGGGTCAGTACGACTAGTCCGGCTGCTTTTCGTTCTTCGTTCGTATAGAAAATGACCCATTCCTCAATCGTCGGCTTATCCAATGGTTCGCCGTTTGGATACCTGAGAGACACGGATTGATTCGTCGCCGCGGGTTGATTCTCTTTGCTGACGTCTAGGCCGGAAATGCCTTCTACGACCCAAGATAATGCAGCCCCGCCAAACAGGACGGCCAGCATGATGCCAGCCCCAACCAGCTTTCCGACGATCAGCCTGTAGAGACACCCCGGATTGCTTCTTCCTGTGGTCGTCGACCGTCTGGGCGTCGTAGACGGCCTCGGTCGCCTCGTCTTCACCCGAAACGGCTGGACCGAATGCACCGGCTGCTGCTTCGGACGCCGCCGCAACCTGCGCCGCCATCTGCGCCACCTGCTCCGCTTCCGCCGCTTCGGTGGGGGAGACCGGCTAGGTTCAGGGTGCGGCTGTTTAATTGGCTTCCAGTTCGATAGCCGCCGTTGAGTGCAGGCTATGCAGCCACAGTCGGAAGGGTGATTGACCGGCTTCCAGTCGTCTGGCTGTTCAGGCATGGCTTCCTCTCAGTCATTCAGGTTCTCGGTGACGACCCGGGCGGATCGTTTTCGAGATTCTGAGAGGGCGTGCCGTCAGTCTCCCGGGACTCTACTAGTTTGGATTTGTCTTTACGGTTGTCGGGCATCGCAAACATGAACAGTAATGCGAATGGCCCGCACAACCCCGCCGCGAAGAACCCTATGAAGAACCATAGCCAGGGGTTTAGTAAGCGCCCTTGCGCTCTCCCAAAAAACACCAGCCCTGTGATGATTCCCCAAATCAGCCACAGCCCGATAGCCCTATCCATGACTGCTGCCCCCCGGTTGCCCCCCTGGGGCGAGATGTTGGAAACTCACCACAAGTTGCCGACATTGCTCTGTACAGCCGCCAAGAGGGCACGAGGCACCTCGCCCGCTGTACAGAGACAGGGAGCCGCAACTGTGGTGAGTTCAGCGCAACCGTATCACATGGACTGCCAAAAAGGTACGCACCTTGGTGCACACCCAAGCTCCCGATTCGCCGTCTTTCGTAGCTGAAAACACACCTTCCGGGTGTGTACCTTTTTGATGCCATTGCGGTATCGTGGCGCTACCAAAGGTACGATATTAGGAAGACTCTGCACCAATCTGTGTCAAGAGCGGAGCGAAAATGTACCGGCGTGGCAGAGCAAGTGCAGCAGGTAGTGAAGGAGGAGGGCCGCACCATGAGCGAGTTCCTCCGCGACGCCATCCGCCTGTATTTGGAGGAGCGGAAGTGTTTGCAGTTTGAGCGTCGCCAACGGGCCGAGGCCCGCAGGAACGAACGACGAGCAACAGGAGGAGGACGCGCAGATGAGTAAACCGCACGACTACACCTCCGTCGCCCTCTATGCCAGGGTGTCGAGCGAACGGCAGGATGTGGACCTGTCCGTCGCCGCACAGCTGCGGGCGCTCAGGGACTATGCACAGAAGAACGGCTACATCGTCGTCCACGAGTACGTGGATGAGGCCGAGAGCGGGCGCGTCGCCGACCGCCCCGAGTTCCGCAAGATGATCGACGCGGCGACCAAGCCCAACGCTCCGTTTTAGGAGATTCTGGTCTGGAAGTTCTCGCGATTCACCCGCAAGCGGGAGAACGCCGTCGCCTTCAAGTTCATGCTCAGGCGTAAGGGCGTCAGGGTAGTCTCCATAACTGAGCACGCCGACGACACCCCCACTGGCAAGCTCATGGAGTCCGTCATCGAGAGCGTGGACGAGTTCTACAGCGAGAATTTGACCCAGGAGGTAACCAGGGGAATGCGGGAGGCCGCCTCCAGAGGCTTCTGGAGTTTCCAGCTACGCCCCCTTCGGCTACAACAGGGTGATGGTGCAGGACGGGGCCAAGAACGCCCGACTCTGGAACCCGACCCGGATGCGTCCCGCATCGTCAAGCGTATCTTCGATATGGCCGAGGCCGGCAACGGGATGGTGACCATCACCAACACCCTCAACGACGAGTGCATCGCCAACCCTAGGGGGAAGCTCTGGGGCAAGACCAGCGCCCACGCCATCCTCATCAACGAGACCTACACGGGCACCCTGGTCTGGGGAGCGAACGCAAAGGACAACGCCGAGCCGGTCCGGGTGGAGAAGGCGTTCCCCGCCATCATCACCAAGGCCCAGTTCGGCAGAGTCGGAAAGTTGATGCGCTCCCGGGCGCCCAAGAGGTCCCATCCGCGAAGGGTTGGAAGCACCTACCTCCTCGGCGGACTGGTCAAGTGCAAGGCGTGCAACAGGGCGCTGAGTGGCCAGGACGCCAAGAGCGGCTAGTTTGCCTACTACGTTTGCCAGTCGATCATGAAGCGCGGCAAGGACGCCTGCGTTACTCCCAGGCTCAACGCCCGCCGCTTCGAGCAGATGATCGTCGACAAGATTCGCTCCAACATCCTCACGGAGGGGAGCATCACCGAGCTCGTGAAGGCTGTCGACGAGGAGATGGACGGTATTGCCGGGGAGCAGCGCAAGAGGCTCAAGACCATCGAGGATGAGCTTGAGGACGTGAAGAGGCGGGTGGGCCGCATTTGGAATGCCATCGAGACATCCGACATCGACATCGCCGACGCCTCGGACGGGATCAAGGAGCACCGGGAGAGGAAAGAGCGCCTTGAGGATGCCGCGGCAGACGCCAGGGCGATCCTCTCCCAGCGCAGGGCGTACCTGGACGACGTAGGAACCATCGCCGCCTACGCCAATGATATGAAAGACTTCCTGGAAGAGAGCGAGCTGACCGAGCGTAGGTCCTTCATCGAGTCCTTCGTCAAGGAGATCATCGTCATTCCCGGCGACGCCCTGATCCGCTACACCGTGCCTATGCCCGACGACAGTTTTTTAGCCGGACGGGCCGCCGAAAAAGTGCCCCTTGACGCCTCGGTTCTGTCTACCGTACACGTCGGCCCACCAGTACTTGGTAGCCTTACCTCCACGTCGAGTTGGCAGCCCAACTTTTCAAGACGCCCCATACCTAGCTGCTATACTCACCTCATGTGGGGCTCGTTTGCGCTGACTGTCGTCGCAGGAGTCGTAGTCCTAGCCATCGGCTTCGCCGGGGGGCTATGCGTTCCGTTGGTACCGCAGTCGCATCAAGGTGTCGCTCGCAACGCACGTTCAACAATCATGGTCAGACCGCAGCGTCCACATGAGCATTTCGAACAACGGGAACACCGCGATCATCCTGGACTCATGGACGGTTCATATGCCACTGGATGATCTGCTGCCAGGGCTAGGGGAGAAGGTGCGAGAGGCCGAAGGGGGCGACAAGCCCCCACCACAAAGGCGCTTCAGCACCCTTCACCGTGTCGCTAGGCGCACCTGTGGCCGACTGTACAGAAGGGGCCGCATAGGAATACAGAACGAGCTCAGCCGAAATATCGCTCGTTCGATGCTGCCTGAGGTGCACTTTCGGCACCAACTACTGGACCCCGGCACCACTCAACGCGTCGAACCAGGAGAAAGCACCGTACGCACCTTTCCTAGGATCAGTGCGAATCCACAAGAGCCGAAGATCGCTGCCGATACGGAAAGCCTGACCATCATCCCGTCCTGCCATGTCGTTGGTCATCGACGCCGCATATGGGGTTGGCCAACCATACTTGGCGGCGGCCCCATTCCAATGACATTCCACCTAAATTCCCCGCGCACCGACGAAGAGGATTGGTAACGCGGGCTCGACGGCCCCACGGGCACATATTCCGCTGCCCATCCGAGCAGGCTCGAACCCGTCATTCGGGCCGTCCCAAGCCTCCCAGCCACATCTGGAAGATGGTGCTAGCTTCAGTGCACGTAGGCCCACCCAACTGGACAAAATCAAGAACTTTTGCGTTGACGCTTGTTCTGGATCTGTAGCTGGTCCCCAGCTACCTCAATTCAGATTGCCTGCATGGAAAACCACAAGAACTTGTGGTACGGTGAACGTTGTAGAGGGGGACGCGGGCGGGACAGTCCGCGTTTTGTTTGGCTAGGAAATGAGCGTCTATCGTGTATAGGACGGTCGTCTGTGTTCTGGTTGTCTTGGTTGCGAGTGGGTCTGCCTGTTGGAGGACAACCGATGACCCAGAAGTGACATCAGTCGCTCCCGTAGTTCGCACCTTACCGTCGCCGACTCTCACGCCGGAGCCGACCGCCTCGCCGACCCCGACCTCCACGAGCAGTCCCACGCCGGAGCCGACCACCACGCCGACATCAACCAGCATACCCGTGCCGACCAATACCCCAACGCCTCAACCGGCTCCTTCAACCGCTACGCCAACCGACATACCCACATCGACGCCGACCAATACCCCAACACCTCAATCTGCTCCACCGACCGCTACGCCAATCAGCATACTCGCACCGACGCCGACCGTTACGCCAACGCCTCAACCTGCTCCACCGACCGCTACGCCAACCAGTATACCCACGTCTACACCGACCGTTACGCCAACGCCTCAAACTGCTCCACCGACCGCTACGCCAACGCCTCAAACTGCTCCACCGACCGTTACGCCAACGCCTCAAACTGCTCCACCGACCGCTACGCCAACGCCTCAAACTGCTCCACCGACCGCTACGCCAACGCCTCAAACTGCTCCACCGACCGCTACGCCAACGCCCGTGCAGAAAGTGGTGCTTGCGCTAGACGCTGACGCGATGGTGGTCGGCTACTGGTCTGACGGCACTGCCAATGTCGAAGTAACGGCTTCCCTGCGCAATGATGGTGAGCTGCCGCTGGACCGCGCCGTGGAGATAACCGTCACGTGCAACCACAACGGTCGACCCGTGAACGCCTGCGGCGAGCAGATGAGCCTGTCGCTTCCGGACGGTTACGGCCCCGCAACAGATGCACTCACCCTCCGCGTCGCAACGGGAGAGCTCTCTATCGAATTCGCATACGGAGAGCGTGGAGCTACGAACCTGGAAATCGACGTGCCTGAGCGCATCGTGGGCGTCGACAGGGACGTGTGGGAGTGCTTCAGCGATTCCCCTGATTTCTCAACATTCACGCCGGAAGAACGCGTCGGCTGCGCAGGTTGGTTCTCGGCAGAGGTCCCTATTAGGAAATGGGATCAGACTTCGCCGGTGAAAGTATGGGGCTCCGGACCGGAAAGCTTCATCGGGGTCTTCGAAAACGTTCTCGACAACCTGGGCGAGGTCCTTGGACTCGAGTTCGAATGGGTCCCCACCGAGCCTGAGGCCGAGTTCGTCGCCGATATCGGTTACCTGCTTGAAGGAGGAACCTATTATTGCCACCCATACGAAGCTGGCTGTGCCACCATTGGTCCCGCCAACGAAATGGGCGAATTGGAAGGAGGTCAGATCAGGATCAAAGACACGTGGGGAGGAGCTGCGTTTCACGAGTTGCCGGAACCGAGGCAGAACTTCTTGGAATCCGTAATTGCTCATGAAGCGATCCATACTCTGTCCTCCATGAACCATAGGGCGGAACCGGACAGCATCATGAACAATAGCTCGCTCAGGCGCTTGGAACTAAGCGTGATGGACGAGCGCCTACTGAGGTTGCACGGCCATCCATTGGTGAAGCCGGGCATGGCGATGCCCGAGATCGAGGCCTTGATTGTATTCAACGACGAACTGATGGACGCTCAGGTTGACTCCGACCTGACCAAGTGGAAGCTGGTCTCTAATGCCTACCGTGCGCTGCGGCAAGCTGAAACGGCCACTTTCAAAGTTCATTCTTCCCTGCCCGACTGCAATGAAGTGTTCGGGTGGGCAGACTACAGCGTATTCGACCTGGAAGGTCACTCGTTCGTATGGATCGAGATAGACGACGGTTCGGATCACTTCTATGTCTACGACGGGCGACGCAGCGCAAACGAGTATTGGCATCGGGCACAGGGTGGATGGTCGCAGGTGACCTCTCGACAATATGCCGACGCTACACCCGGCTGGCACAGCGAACTGACCGACCCCTACAACATGATCGAGGACGTACTTCGATACGCCCATTGGGCGGTCGCGGGTCTTGTCACAGGTTCGGACGGATTGGTTACGTTGGAGTTTGATCTAGTAAATGTGAGGGGCAGTCGTGTGGAGGTTGTTATCGTGCTTGACCCCGAGACAGGGGTGATCTCCCAATACAGCATGGACTGGGAACGTGGTGATGAGTCCTGCGGCGAATACAGCGTCGAAGCAAAGGATGGGCGATACTACGGTGCATTCGAGTTTCCCGATGCAGTGCGGGAGGGATCGAACTCCCTGGGCGCCTGCGGAATCGAGCAATTAGGACCTATCTCCGACGCACTCTTGCTCTCCGGGACGTGGAGGAGGCACTGTGGCGGGGGGACCGAAGGGTACATTCGCAGCTATCATTTCTCGGTGGATGACTGGTCATATGTACGTGTTGAATTTACGTCCGCTAACAGGGCGTCGCTTCATCTGTCACCGGGGGAGGGAAGCCGGGAGCTGAACGTTGACCAATATGTTCAATTTATCGATCTTATCGATCGTGGACTGATTTGGTACCACTGGGCGCAGAGCATTGTTCCTCCAGGTGAATACACCGTCGAAGTTGCTACCCATGAACGTGTCCTCGCACCTTTCGAACTTGCGGTTGGCGCGTCAGCGACGCGTCCGCCGCCCCACAGCTTCAAGTCCATCAATAGCGGAGGCAATCACGTGTGCGCATTAGACTCGGACGGGGTTGCCGTGTGCTGGGGCAGCAACAGCTATATTCCTCCGGATGGCGCTGTGTCCATTCTTGCGCCGTCCGACCACAAGTTTATTGCTGTTAGCAGTGGCCGATATCATTCTTGTGGGCTCAAGCCTGATGGGGAGGTCGTCTGCTGGGGTAGCAATGACAGAGGTGAGTTAACGCCGCCGGCTGGCGAGAAGTTCTTTTCCATTAGCAGTGGCGGTAGTCACACCTGCGCGCTCCGCCGGGACGGCACGGCTGTGTGCTGGGGCAGCAACTATGAAGGTGAAGGATTGCCGCCATTGGATGAACGTTTCGTTTCCATCAGCAGTGGCGGGGGGCTCACTTGCGCGCTCCGCGAGGACGGAAGTCCGGTCTGCTGGGGCTTGAATCAATCTGGCGGATCATCACCGCCGGCGGGAGAGACGTTTGTTTCCATCAGCAGCGGCAGGCGCCATGCGTGCGCGCTCCGCGAGGACGGCGCCGCCGTCTGCTGGGGTGAGAACTCCGACGGGCAAGCGTCGCCGCCAAAGGGCAAGCGATTTGTCGCCATCAGCAGCGGGGGATGGCATACTTGCGGCCTCCGCTCAGATGGGATTCCGATCTGCTGGGGCGATTACCGGGACGGCCAGACATCGCCACCAGAGGGGGAGACTTTCACGTCTATCACCAGTGGTATGCGCCACACATGCGCCCTACGCGAGGACGGCCTCCCCGTCTGTTGGGGCAACGATCGTCGTGGCGAGCCGTCATCCCCATTCCCCTGGGCTGAACCTAAAGGGGCCGTCGGCCCCACGCAGACAATGACGCAGTCCAGGTTCGTCTCCGTCACTAGCGGCAGGTTTGGCGTCTGCGCGCTCCGTTCGGACGCCACCGTTGAGTGTTGGGGTAGAGACCTTCAGCCGGTCCGGGCACCCTCAAGCCAGTTCTCCTCAATCAGCGCCGGCGGGTATCACGCCTGCGGCATCCGCGAGGACGGCCCTCTTCTGTGCTGGGGAGGTAGTGACCCTAACTTACAGTCATGGCCCGGACAGTTGGACGAATCGAAATCCCTAACGGACACGGATTGGAGATCGATCAGCAGTGGCGGGTTTCACACGTGCGCACTCCGCGCTGACGGTACCGGCGAATGCTGGGGTGGCGATGATTTTGGTCAGACGAGAGTGGGTGGAAGGTTCGCTTCCATCAGCGGCGGCGGCTTCCATACCTGCGCCCTTCGCTCCGACGGCACCGTACATTGCTGGGGTTACGATGGGTTCGGCGAATCATCGCCGCCGACCGATGAGCGCTTCGCATCCATCAGCAGCGGCTGGCGGCATACGTGTGCGCTCCGTGAGGACGGCACCACCGTTTGCTGGGGCGCCGGTGATGACTCCATCGACTTTGGCCAAGCATCACCACCGCCGAGTGGACGTTTCGTCTCGGTCAGCAGCGGAGTGTGGCATACGTGCGCGCTCCGCGAAGATGGCTCCGCTGTGTGCTGGGGTGCCGATGCCGATGCCGTAGATTTCGGCCAAGCGTCCCCTCCGCCAGATTCTTTTGCGTTGATAAGTAGCGGGATGGAGCACACCTGCGGGATCACGGTCAAGGGAACCCTAGTCTGCTGGGGCGGTTAGTCACTCAGATAGCGGCCCTCACAGATGATCAAACGCGATTGTTTTGGACCTCCCGACTGGACTCGCACCAGTCAGTTCCCACTACGATCCAAGCTAATCCTGAGTTCGAGAGTTCTGTCTACAGTAAGAAGCGGCTCACTTTTTCCGGCTACCTCCTACTGTAGACAGAACCGCATTTGTCTAACATTGGGGTTCTTTGCCATGTCCTGAATCCCGGCTGCCTAGGCTCAATCATTGTAATTCAGCGCCGTCAACTGCGTTGGACTGCCACCGTCGTCTCGCTAACTGGACACGTGTTTGGCAATCCGCAATTGCTCCGCCACGACGGTACATTTTCGCTCCGCCCTTGACATTTCCCCGCGATTGATGTGGTACCGGTCCTCGTCGTAATACACGGCGGCATAGGTGCCATGTTCCCCGCCTCTAAAGTAACTGGGGGGATCGTGGTAGCGGCTCAGGCTGAATCCATATTAGCCTGCCGGAATATCCACTCTAGCACCCGACAGCTTCGTGAACAGGCCTGCCGAGAGCGATCCGGCGACGAGCACTACGATCGTGAATGCCAGTCCGACAGCGTGGACGTTGGCAGGCGTACGGCTGAACAGTTTTCGCTTCAACACTAGTGGTTCAACATCCTAGTATTGAAGGGTAACGAGGCTATGACTCGGTAGGGGCGGGTTTCAAACCCGCCCTGTCGTGTACAACGCAAACTCAACCCCCAATTACTACCCGTCATTTCAAAGATTTCGGTCCACTAGTACTATGGCGATCTCCGAACGACAGCCACTCGATGCCCTCAGCCGGACGCCCTTCGTCGATTCGACGGAGCTTGCGGGCATCCTCGGCGAGCCGCACTCGACCGTCCACCGCACCCTGGCCGACCTGCTGGCCGAGGGCATCGTCGGGAGGGTGAGTCACGGCACTGCCCACCTGCCGTCGGGCCAGCGGTACCACCTGACGGCCCAGGGCATCGGCGAAGCCGCTGGACTTCTCGGCTTCGACACGCCCTCGGACTTCGTGCGAGCCTATCCCGTGTCCAGGGAATGGCTAACACTGCTCATCCGCCGGATGGACGCGGTGGCCAGCATCTACCGACTCGCCGCCTCGATGTCTCCCGGCATCGACGGGCTCCGCTCCCGCGTGGAGTTCCACCGCAGGCGCCGCTTCGACGCCACCATCACCCTGCACGACGGCCGCAGCTTCGGCGTGGTGCGCGCCAGGGCCTGGCACTGCGGTGCCGGTCGCTCTACGACCGGCTGAGGGCCATCGCAGGGTAAGACTACACCCAGCTGACCTGACGATGCTGAGAGCGCAACTCCTCGATGCGGCTTAAGTAGGTGCTGCAGTTGCGGGTTCTCGCAGTGCTCGCTGACGACCTGAGCACGGCCGCCACTGCACACATGGTCGGGGCGTTGGATGTGTCGGCTCGCTGAAGATCGTTTGCTGCTTCAAGTCGATCTGGCTCCGGTTCTGTGTAGATGCCCCAGTGGCCGGGAACATTTTGTTGAGCCCATACGTCTATACATTAAGAGATCACCCGCCTCAAGGAATAGAGAGAGGGAAACTCCGGACGAGACGTACAGAGCGGAATGTAACAAGAAAGGAGTGTAACAAGAAGAGATGAAAACCGACAGGAGCCTCCCAACGACTGTGCGCGGCCTGGCAACTGGTCTAGTAATCGCTGTACTCATTGCCGCAGCGACGGGATGCGGCACTCAGACAATTCCCGCTAGGGCATTCGCAAACGGGATCCCAGAGGAGACCACGGCCCCAGCCGTCTCGCAGAGTCACCTGGAACCAGCAATACCAGTACCAGTCCAAGCGTCGGCGGCTCAACCGCATCCGCTGGAGACTGAGGCGAGAGCCGCAGCGGCCGCCCACGAGGGACTGACCGATGAGCAGGCAACGCAGCTCGTGCTCACCCTGTGGCAGGCCGTCACCTGGCCAAGCTCCGCCATGGGATGCCAAAAGCCGGGCTATATGTACACGACTGCCCTTGAGCCGGGGTTCAGAGCGACATACGAGCACGAGGGTCGCACCATAGTGGTTCACTTGGGCGAAGACGCAGACTCAGCCTTCGTCCCTCAGGGATGTCTGGACGACCCCGTCAACGCCGGTTACCCCAGGGAGGAGCCGGACCAAGGCTCGGCGGCTCAACCGCATCCGCTAGAGACTGAGGCGAGAGCCGCAGCGGCCGCCCACGAGGGACTGACCGATGACCAGGCAACGCAGCTCGTGCTCACCCTGTGGCAGGCCGTCAACTGGCCAAGCTCCGCCATGGGGTGCCAAGAGCCGGGCTATATGTACACGACTGCCCTTGAGCCGGGGTTCAGAGCGACATACGAGCACGAGGGTCGCACCATAGTGGTTCACTTGGGCGAAGACGCAGACTCAGCCTTCGTCCCTCAGGGATGTCTGGACGACCCCGTCAACGCCGGTTACCCCAGGGGCGAATAGCAAGATCCCGTTGGTAGACGGATTGGAGTGATCCGTCGGAGCCTCTAGCGAATGAGGGGAATGGAGTCTAGCTATGGAATAGGAATAAATCGCCTGTGATTCCCACCTTAGATACCACAGCTCTGTCGAGAATCCCAGAGACAACCTAGTGTCATGTGTCAGAGATCCATTGAATAAATCAGCGAGTGAAAATCCCCTCTCCCGTCGTGGGAGAGGGCTAGGGTGAGGGTGACTCCCCGGAACACACTCATCCACTTTATACAACGAACTTCAGAATCGGGACACTAGTGTCCTGAGTCATAAGTTCGCATGCAATATCTTGCTAGTGAGGCTAGGATTTCGTCAGCCGTTTTTGTCCATCGGAAAGGCTTGGGATCGGCACAGGTAGACTCGATGTAGTGAAGGATCGCTTCCTCAAGCTCGCGTGTACTGCGGTGGACACCCCGTCTGAGTTGCTTGTCCGTCAGCGCGGCGAACCAGCGCTCGACAAGATTGAGCCATGATGAACTGGTGGGAGTGAAGTGGAGATGGTAACGGGGCCGCTTAACCAGCCATCGTTGGATAAGCGCGGTCTTGTGGGTTGAGGAGTTGTCGAGGATGATGTGCACATCGAGGTCTGGGGGTACAGAGTCATCGATCTTGTCAAGGAACTTGCGGAACTCCACCGAACGATGGCGCCGTTGGCAGGAGCCGATCACCCTGCCAGTAGCTACGTCAAGGGCCGCGAACAGGTCGGTGGTTCCGTGCCGAGCGTAGTCGTGAGTACGTCTCTCGACTTGGCCTGGACGCATGGGCAACAAAGGCGCGGTACGGTCCAGCGCTTGGATACCCGATTTTTCGTCTACGCACAGTACAAGAGCCTTGTCCGGTGGGTTGAGGTACAGTCCCACGATGTCTCGGACCTTCTCGATGAAGAGAGGATCGGTGGACAGCTTGAAGGTCTCTGTGCGATGAGGTTGAAGAGAGAACGCTCTCCAGATACGGCTGATGGCGCTCTGGCTCATGCCGGTGCGGCTGGCCATCGAACGAGTGCTCCAGTGAGTAGCGTCGTCAGGTGTCGTTTCCAGTGTCAGAGTGACGACTTTCTCGACGTCGGCGTCGGTGATCTTGCGGGGAGCGCCGGGCCTCGGTTCGTCCAAGAGCCCATCCAAGCCTCTTTCGAGAAACCGACGACGCCACTTCCCCACGGTCTGGGGAGAGAGCCCCACTTGAGCACTCACTGTCTTGTTGGACTTACCTTCGGCGCAACCAAGTATCAACCGGGCGCGTTGGGCCAGCGCTTGCGCCGTCTTCCGACGCGCGACCAATCTCTCCAGGGTTTCTCGCTCCTCTATGCCGATCTCCAACGGTGCCAACGGTCTACCACGGGGCATGACTTCCTCCTACAACAGAGTCAACTCATGCCCATTATTATACTGCCTACTTACGACTCATGACACTAGTAGTGTGTCCATGTAATTATGATGGGTAGATATGTTGGAGTTTAGTGCGAGCATCCTGGGTGGAGAACCGCCAGTCTATGACGGCGTAAGCACGGTTGCGCTCGCGTTCCAGCGCAGAGACCTCTCTTTTCAGTGCTGCTTCATCGCCGATCCGACAGCTCAGACACTGCCTGCTGAAGACGCTGAACTCGATCTCAGCCATGTTCAGCCAGCTTCCATGATTCGGGGTGTAGTGAAGCTCCAAGCGTTTGGCTATACGACGCGCTTCGGACGGCTCAAACGCTTCGTAGAGCGATCCGAGCTTGTGGGTGTTGAGATTGTCCAGCACCAGCCGGACCACCCCAGCGTGAGGGTAGGCCTCATCAACCAGCCAACGCATCTGATGAGCGAAGTCCACAGCAGTGCGACGCTCGGTCACTTCGACATGCCTCCACCCGCCCTTGGGTTCGCAGAACATGAACAGGTTGCGGGTGCCGTTTCGCTTATACTCGGTGTCATAGCGTTCCACACGTCCGGGCTTCGCCTCAATTGCCGGTCTCACATCCTTGACCAACTGCTTGGATGTCTCATCGAAACAGACCACTGGATGGTCTGGGTCATGGTCTTCTTGGTAGAGGTCAAGCACGTCCTCCATCCGAGCCACGAACTCCCCACTCACTTTGGGAATGCACCACTCCTTCCTTTGCCACGGCTTGAGTTCGTTTTTTTCAGTATCTGGCGCACCGTCTCAGGGGAGATGCTCTCAGAGAACCCCATCGCCACCACCTTGCCCGCAAGCAGCCGGAGCGACCATCGCGTGTGTCCTTCGGGTGCTGCGCTGCAGGTGATGGCTACAAGGTGCGCTTCCTGCTTACCGCTCAGCTTGCGCTTCTGTCCCGGTCGAGGTCGCTCATTGAGTGCACTGTCGAGTCCCTCCTTCACAAACCGCGTGCGCACACGTCCCACCGTGGGTGCGCTTATCAATAGTCCGCTGGCGATATCACGGTCGGTCAGACCTTCATCTGCCTTCAGCAACACCAGCGCTCGCTTGACCTTACGAGCCGAAGTCTCGCCACGATTCGCTATCTCCTTGAGTTGTGTCCGCTCCGACTCATTCAACTCCACCTTGTACTTGAGAGCAGGCATGTCTTCGTATGTCCTCCTAATAGGATCATACACAAGACTAACCTATTTCTTATATTTATAAAATACATATGGACACGGTACTAGCAATGACATCGATGCCACTGGATATCGAACTTCGTAGCAGAATATCACTATCTTTCCGCCCGTATCTTTCGGGAGTCAGTGAGTGCTCAGAGCACTCTTTCTGAGAATTATGTGCTCCCCAATTTGGCTCGTCGGCTCTTAGAAGGCTTCTTGGCATTTCGAATGGCGCAAAACTCCAGCGATCTATAGAGCAAACTGAAGGATGTTGAATTCGACGAAGTAATGAAGACGCGGATTCTTCGCTTCGTAAACACCCATTCTCATAGCGATGCTATCGGAGAGCCGGAACACGATCCGTCCTTGCTAGCTGAAGCGAAGCCAGTCCTCCAGGACCTACTGACCCTTATCAAGACGCTCGACCCCGATCACTACAGAGCCATGGAGGAACTGGTAAATACTCCTACAGAAGAAGATGAGGAGTGATATTATCGTCCCATCGGGAAGGCCAATTTGTGGAATGATCGAAGGGAGCCTGGGAGGGAATCATGTCCATGCCTCTGATAGAAGAAATCCACGCCCTGAAAACCAAACTGAACCTAATTGACAGACCAGATTGGGACCCAATGAATAGACCCTCTTCCCCGGCCATTATTGAAGCGTCTTTCTGGGCTCGATCTATTCTAGAGATTCTATTGAGTGCTGACCTCGAACAGTTGGGACATCCAGTCGAGACCGATATCCGCACCGTTCACGGTGTCTCGGACCCCGACCATCCTGGAAGCGCGGAGGCCATCTACGACGACAACAAACGCATTCCGTTGATGCAACTACTCGGTTACATCATGCACGTCCGATATTTTTCGTTTGCCGTCCACGCCGACGGCAACCATTGCTTGGACGTCATGAGCGACCGACATATTCGCACCCTCGTGTACTTCTCGGATTTTGTAAGAGCTTTGAGATCGTTGGTGCTGCCCGACAAATTCGCGACCGTCGCTATCTGCGATCTGACAGAGCAGGCCACACAAAAGCAGCTAACGGAAACCTCCCGTTACGAAGTGGGTATCTTCTCCTCCGTAAATTTCGGCTGGGTTCTGTGTGGTTTTGCGAAGAACCACGCCGCGCTGAAATGTCGAATATTCTCAGAAATCTTCCACATTGATCAAGTACCAAAACACGCACTGCGCAACGCTTGGTTTTTCGTGAGCAAGACGGGTCCTGGGAACCAGATGGTGATCGGATTCACCCCTCCATGGGAGGACGACCAAAACGTCTTCTCACCATCTTTCGAGAGAGCGTTATTGTACGACATGATCAAAAACTCTTAGGCGCCAGCTGAAGATGCTCGAATTCCTCGCAAAGCTGCGGCGGACAGGATCAAAGGGTCCCCAGCCACATCTCGAAGATGGTGCTAGCTTCCGTCCACATAGGCCCACCACGCTTGATAAAATCAAGAACTTTTGTGTTGAGATTCAACTTGGCGCTGTAAGGACCAAAGCTATCACGCTCAGTTCAACTTCTGGCGGAAACATCAGCAAAGGAACACTTGGGCAACGCTGGGGTGGTGTCCGTCCACGAGCACGGCTGTAGCTGTTCAGTGTTGCCCTGGCTAGGAGTATGGCTATCACCGTCCCTTGCAGGAAACTATGAATCCACGCAGAAGTCCGGGTCTTGATTGGCGATCCGCGACTGCCAATCCTGTTGAAACGATCCTTGCAGTGAATTGGTTGCCTATGAGCCCCCACTGGACAAGGTTGCTCAAGTCACTCAACTTCACGATGGCAGGGAACACTAACCCTCACTATCTACTACGCTTCTACGAACCGTCATCGGCTGAGCAGACCTCAATGCCGGCCTCCACGTAATCGTTCTTCGCTACGTTTTCCAACTCAGCCGGGACACAGGCGTCGTCAGCCCACGGGTTGCCGTTGAGGGCGATCTGGATCAACGTATCCGCCAACCCGCCCACACCGGCCGCGATGCTGGTGATGCTGTTGTTGCCATTATCGGTTTTCGTCGCGTCCTCGTTGTGCAGCCACAGGTACTTTAGGCTGTCCAAGCCGCCCAGCGTTGCCGGGATCTCGCCGCTCAGACTGTTGTTGTGCAGCCGCAGCCGTGTCAGCATGTCCAGGTCACTCAGGTCCGGTATCTCACCCGTCAACATGTTGTCCCGCAGGTTCAGGTCGTCCAGGCTGGCGGGGAACATGTCTCCCGCCGGGATCGAACCCTCCAGCTCGTTGCTGTGCAGCCACAGGAGCCTCAGCCGCGTCAGATCGCTCAGGTCGGGTATTGTGCCGCCGAACGGGTTCCTGTCGATGATCAGCCACGTCATGTTGGGAGGCAGCGTCGACGCTTCAGGGACGCCGCCCGTCAGTTCGTTGTTTGCCAGCTTCAGCTTATCGAGGCTCGTCATGCCGCTCAGGTCGGGTACGGTGCCGGTCAGACTGTTGCCCCAGAGCCACAACTCCCTCATGTTCGTCATGCCGTTCAACCATGTCGGGATTGAGCCCGTCAGGTCGTTATTCGCCAGGTACAGTTCCTTCAGACTGGTCATGCCGCTCAGGTCGGGTATGCTGCCGCTATGCGAGTTGCTGTGCAGGTTCAGTACCCTGAGATTGCTCAGGTACCCCAATTCAGAAGGGATCTCGCCCGTGAGCCCGTCGTTGCTGCGCAGGTTCAGGTGAGTCAGCATAGAGAGGCGGCCTAGCACGGGTGGGATCATCCCACTTAAGCCCTTGCCATCGAGGTTTAGCCGAGTCACACGTCGGGGCGTCCCGCCGAGCCCTACACCTTCCCACTGTATGATGGATGTATCGGCAGACCAGTTCAGCGTCGCGGTCCCCGCCAGTTCGTCTTCTGCAACTAGCAACGCCTCGCAGTCGGACACCAGCCCCGTGTTCGTCGCGTCCTCCACCGCGCCGCCCGCGACGCAGACGCTCGCACTCATTGTCGTTGCGGTGACCGTGGCCGACCATGGGCCATCGCCCACCTCATTTACGGCCCGCACTTGGATGTCGTACTGGGTATCTGCGGTGAGTCCGGTGAGTGTGTACTCCAAGACGCTGCTTCCCGTGGTCCACACATCCTCCACCACTGTCCAATTGGAGTCCACCGCCTCGTCGTCGTCAGTTTCGATGTGGCGCAGGTCGAAGGCAGTAATGTCTGATCCCCCGTCGCTCAGAGGAGCGGCCCACAAAATAGTGAGGGAGTCCATTTCGGATGTGACAGAGCCTATGGTTGGAGCTTCAGGCGGCGACAACGGGCAGAATGGTAGACGAAGCTGGTCGAGATCATTGTGAGGTACGTCCCGCAATCTCGGCGGGACACATCCGCTAAGCCGGTTGTCTCTGAGCCACAAACGCTCCAAATTCGACAGGTTACCCAGGGAAGCCGGAATGCTGCCTACTAGGTCGTTGTGATTGAGGGCCAAGTGGGTAAGCTTGGTCAATCTACCCAACTCCGTTGGTATCTCATCCGTCAGATGGTTGTTACTGAGCCACAGCCATTTCATGTTGGAGAGGTTCCCCAACTCCGTTGGTATCTCACCCGTCAATCTGTTGTTACTGAGGTCCAGCTCTTGCAGGTTGGCGAGGCTCGCCAACTCCTTCGGTACCTCACCCGACAATTGGTTCTTCCAGAGGTGCAGCCCTCGAAGGTTGGCGAGGTTCCCCAACTCCTTCGGTATCTCACCCGACAATTGGTTCCAGCCGAGCCACAGTATCTGCAGGTTGGCGAGGTTCCCCAACTCCTTCGGCATCTCGCCCGTCAACTGATTCACCCAGAGATTCAACACTTGCAGGTTGGCGAGGTTCCCCAACTCCTTCGGTATCTCACCCGTCAACTGGTTAGAGAAGAGATTCAACTTCTGCAGGTTGGCGAGGTTCCCCAACTCTGGAGGAATCTCACCCGTCAATTGGTTAGAGAGGAGATTCAACTCCTGCAGGTTGGCGAGATTCCCCAACTCCTTCGGTATCTCACCCGTCAACTGGTTCCGGCCCAGTAACAGTGTTCGCAGGTTGGCGAGGTTCCCCAACTCCGTCGGTATCTCACCCGTCAACTGATTCACCCGGAGATTCAACTCTTGCAGGTTGGAGAGGTTGCCCAACTCCGTCGGTATCTCGCCCGTCAACTGGTTCACCCAGAGATTCAACACTTGCAGGTTGGCGAGGTTCCCCAACTCCGTCGGTATCTCACCCAACAACTGGTTATTGAAGAGATCCAACTTCTGCAGGTTGGCGAGGTTCCCCAACTCCGTCGGTATCTCACCCGACAATTGGTTCGAGAGGAGATCCAACTCCTGCAGGTTGGAGAGGTTTCCCAACTCCTTCGGTATCTCTCCCGTCAACTGGTTCTGGCCGAGGAACAGCCTTGTCAGGTCGGCGAGGCTACCCAACTCCATCGGTATCCCACCTGTCAATTGGTTGTCATTTAAGTACAGATATTGCAGGTTGACGAGGCTTCCAAACGCCGTCGGAATCTCACCCGTCACTTGGTTACTAGAGAGGAACAGGCTTGTAAGGTGGGAGAGGCTCCCCAACTCTTCGGGTATCTCACCGGTCAACTGGTTGTCACTGAGTGACAGCGACAGCAAATTGGAGAGGCTCTCCAACTCCGTCGGTATCTCACCCATCAATTGGTTCTCATTGAGGGACAGCCTTGTTAGGTGGGAGAGGCTCCCTAACTCCGACGGTATCTCACCCGTCAACTGGTTCTCCGACAGTGTCAATTCAGCGACCCGTCCGTCGTTGTCGGTTGTGACGCCGTGCCATTTGCGTATCGGATTGTTGCTCAGCCAGTTGGTGTTGTTCGTCCAGTTCGCCCCATCAGTTGCATTGTAAAGCTCGACCAGCACCGCCCGGTCCTCTGCCGAGTCTTCGACGCAGTTGTTGCCTATGACGAATGACACACTTCGGAGCCATGTTTGAAATGTTTCATCTGTTGGCGCACAAAGTCCTGCGTTGCCCTCGAAGTTAAGCGTCTCCAGCATGGTTAGCCCCGTCAAACTCTGAGGAAGGTTCCCGGTCAGCTGGTTGTCTTGGAGCCACAGCCATTGCAGGTTGGAGAGGTTGCCCAGCTCCGTCGGTATCTCCCCAGTCAGTTGGTTGTCAGGGAGCAAGAGTCCATTGACCCGTCCGCTTTCATCATTGGTGACACCGTGCCACTCCCTGATTGCTCGTTCGCTCCGCCAGTTGGTGTTGTTCGTCCAGTTCTCCCCGTCCATGGCACTGTACAGTTCGGCAAGAACCACCCGGTCCTCCGGCGAGTCTTCCGGCGCGCATCTGCTGCCTCTGAAGGCAAATAGACTCTGGAGCCATGTCTGGAATGATTCATCGATCGGCGCACAAAGCCCTGCGTTGCTATAGAAACTAAACGACACCAGCGCCGTTAGCTCCGTCAATCTCTGGGGAAGCTCTCCGGTCAACTGGTTGCTAGAGAAGTGCAGCTGCGTCAGGTTGGAGAGTTCACCCATCTCCGTCGGAATGTCACCCGTCAACCGGTTGCTAGAGAGGAACAGCAGCGTCAGGTTGGCGAGGTTACCCAACTCCGTAGGTATCTCCCCGGTCAACTGGTTGCGAGAGAGGTCCAGCTGCGTCAGGTTGGCGAGTTCGCCCATCTCCGTCGGTATTTCCCCGGTCAACTGGTTGCGAGCGAGAACCAGGGTTTGGAGGTTGGCGAGGTTCCCCATCTCCGTCTGTACCTCCCCAGTCAACTGGTTGCGAGCGAGTACCAGGGATTGCAGTTTGGAGAGATTCCCCAACTCCGTCGGTATTCCCCCAGTCAACTGGTTGCGATAGAGGTGCAGCCATTGCAGGTTGGCGAGGTTTCCCAGCTCCGTCGGTATCTCCCCCGTCAACTGGTTGGAATTGAGCAACAGATATTGCAGGTTGGCGAGGTTTCCCAGCTCCGTCGGTATCTCCCCAGTCAACTGGTTGTCACTAAGGTATAGCTCTTGCAGGTTGGGGAGGTTTCCCAGCTCCGTCGGTATCTCCCCAGTCAGCTGGTTGCCACTGAGCCACAGCCATTGCAGGTTGGGGAGGTTTCCCAGCTCCGTCGGTATCTCCCCCGTCAACTGGTTGTCATCGAGCATCAGTATATTCAGGCTGGCGAGGGTTCCAAATTCCGTGGGCACTTCCCCAGTCAGCTGGTTGCCATTGAGCCACAGCCATCGCAGGTTGGCGAGGTTTCCCAGTTTCGCAGGCATTTCCCCGGTCAACTGGTTGTCATTGAGCCTCAGCATATGCAGGCTGGCGAGGTTTCCCAGGTCCGGCGGGATCTCCCCGGACAATCTCCTGCTTGGTAGGCTCAGCTCAGTGACGCGCAGTGGTGTCCCTTCGACGGTGACCCCGTCCCACTGGGTGATCGGAGTCTCTGCAGCCCAGTCGAGAGTAACGGTCCCCGCCAGGGTGCCACGGGCCGCGAGAAGGGCCTCGCAGTCAGACACCAGGCCGGGATTGCTGTCGGGATCAGGCACCGCGCCCCCGCTGGCGCAGGCGCTCGTCTGTTGTGCCGAGACAATGTTGGGGGCAATTGACGCCGCGAAAGTCAATAGCACCGTAGCTATTCCGAGAATAGTCAGCGTACCAAGTCTCATGTCGTAGTCTCCTTGAGGTTCTACAGACTCGTTATTTTTACTCACTTGTACGTGACGGCCCTCGTTGGCGAACGTACTTGACTTGCTTCTTCTTACAGGCTACGGAAGAATCGGTTTTTCTGGGTGGTCGTAGTTGAATGGATGGCCGGTAACGACGATTTCGTGTGAGTAGAGTCAGATTTGTCGCCAGATCGGACGATTCAGATTGGGAATTGCGGGGCTTGGATGGAGACCCTGTCGGGTCATGCTGGGCACACTACGCCCCATGTACTCAACGGCGCGAGTCGGCCGACACGACAACAGGTTTACTATCCTCACCAGGTTGTAGGCCGTAGCCACGAAATATCCAGCCGGCCCAGTTCGCTCCACATCCCAATACCGCGTGCGCCGAAACCCTCCCTCTGTCATCACCCACCCGAATATCTCCTCCACCTGCTTACGAATCTTCTGGCTCACCACATAGCCCGAATGCCGTGTCGTACGACCGTCTATCGCCGAGAGACTCGCTGCGCTAGGTGCGGCGTCACTCCGCGATCTCGTATAGCCTTCACGCACTGTCGCGTGTCATAGCCCTTGTCACCTCCCAGTGTTTTAGGAGGGAAGCCCCGCTCCCGCGCATCGTCCAGTAGCCCGGGTACAGCGTCACGCTCAGCCGTGCCCGTCACGCTGCTCACCATGAAGGCCGTCAGCAGTCCATTGGGATTCTCCATCAACGAGTTCCCCATGAACACCGGCCTGGCCTCCTTCCCCTTGCCCTTGCGCATCAGCCGCGCCTCTGAATCAGTTCCGCTCTCGTGCGTCTCGTTCCTCAACTTCTCTCCATGAGAGTCCACCGACGGGTTGCAGGGGTCATCCTCGGACAGATGCTCATCATCTGCTCACCGTCTGAAGCTCTTGATGCTCGCCGTCGGCTCTATCAGCGTACCGTCCACACTGAAGTGCTCGTCCGACCGCGGTCCCTGTCGGTCCGCTGCCCACACCACTTCGTGGAACAGCGCCTGTCCTATCTTGCGTCCCAGCAAGCGCCGCCTGTTCTTCATAAACCCCGTTGGGTCGAAGCTGCTCTCGATCAAGTTCATATCCAGGAACTATCGGAACAGAAGGCTGTATTCGAGCATCTCGCAGAACGCTCGATACGCACCGAGTACAGGGAGGTGAGGAGCGATGCCTTCAACAGTCGCTCCGGCGGCACGTTAGCTTGTCTCACTTTCGAGTACATTGGGGCGAACTCGAAAGCGATCCGCTCCAACGCTTCGTCAGCCACGGTTTTGATGGTCCGAAGAGGATGGTCGTCCGGGACTTGCTCCTCCAAGTCACGAACGCCAGCATGGGTAATTGTGGGACACGAACGCCCCGTATGAGTCAAACATCTCCATTGTATCGTGGTCGGATCCTTACCTCACCGATCAGTTTCTCAGCAGCCTGCTAAGGAATGCGCCGCTCACGAAAACCTCTGCGAGGGCGAGGTCGTGCGTGACTAGGCACGCGGCGCGCAGCGCCTTGGTCTGATACCGGTCGACCAGGGTGCCGAGCGCGGCGATGTCGCCCTGCCTCAGCAGTTCCATCTCTCTTTGGTCATATATGTTTTCGGGCGTCGCGCGTTTGGGCCCGTTCATATGTAATATCCGCGAGGCGACCTTAAGGTTGGGATCGATTCTTGCTTCTACCGAAAGTCCTGCGGTGAACCCTTCGTCGTTCACAATGAACCCACATCCCAGGTAGCGGTCCAGCCCTCTCCTGGGCCCTCACTTTCCAAGTAGGAGAGGTATATGTTCCGCCTACGGAGCAGAATGCTGAAGGTGCTTAGTTTTATGTACCGTTCTGAGCCCTTGGGCCTTCGACCGTGCGACGACCTAAGTGAGTTCATCAGCACCATTTCCGAAGTCTAGAGTCGGAATATTTCTCCCTCGCAAGAGCCAGCAACTTTTGAGGCCTACCACGTACCGGTTCAGAGACCTGATCGCTCTCTCGCATCAGCCGCTCGGTCTCCGCATCGAAGTCCACCGCTGCTGAGCGCATCCGGAGAATGTGGCCCATCGTAATTGCACCACCGCATCGTCCCAGTCCCGGGGGTATCGGGTTCCCCTCCTTCGCGCCACTTTCTCTTTATCCTGCACAAATCATGCAGCGGAACCATAACCCACGAGTAGTGAATGCCCTAAGTGCGCCCTTGACAGTCGTCCATGTCATGGCTATCTACTCTCCAAAGTTCCTCTGGAATACACCCCAGAAACTGGTTTTGGGAAAGGAAGAGTTTTGTGTCAAGGGCGGAGCGAAAATGTACCGGAGCGGCGGAGCAAATCCGTACCACTCAATTTACATTTGTCTAGTGAGACGATGGTTGGCAGTTCGTTGGAGTTGATCCCGCTGAACGGAGGCCGCTCTACAGGTCCTGGGTGCTGTCAGAGTCAGGGATGGAGAGAGTCAGGGCCCGTCTGCTCTGTTTGAGTCGGTAGCTTTCGCCGTTCATCTCCAGGATGTGAACTCGATGAGTGAGACGGTCACGGAGTGCGCCTGTGAGTCTCTCGGACCCGAAGACCTCAGTCCATTCGTCGAAGGGAAGATTTGTGGTAATCAGGGTCGATCCTCTCTCGTAACGTTGGCTGAAGACCTCGAACAGGAGCTCCGCGCCGGTCTTGGACAGGGGGACGAAGCCGAGTTCATCGACAATGAGCAGCTTTAGACGGGCCAGCTTCTTCTGAAGATTGAGCAGCCGTCTCTCATCCCTGGCCTCGATCAGCTCGTGGACCAGCGCGGCAGCGGTGGTGAAGCCGACCGACAGCCCTCTCTGACAGGCGGCAAGTCCCAGACCGAGGGCGACGTGAGTCTTGCCGGTGCCACTGTTCCCGACGGCGATGACGTTCTCGTTACGATCGACGTACTCGCAGCGGGCGAGTTGCATGACCAGGTGCTTGTTCACCGACGGGATGGCCGGGAAGTCGAAGGTATCGAGACTCTTGGTGGCTGGGAAGCGTGCCGCTTTGATCCTGCGGTCCACCATCCGATGATGGCGGTCGATCAACTCAAGCTCCGACAGCCTCAGCAGATAGCCGGGATGATCGACGCTCTCTGCAGCGCACTGCTCTGCCACCTTGCCGTACTCCCTGAGGAAGGTCGGCAGCTTCAACTCCTTCAGATGGTGTTCCAACAACACCGTGGATCTCTCGCTCATGATCTGCTCCCCAACACAAGCGTCATGTAGTCCTTGGCGGACGTCTTCGTCACGGTGACCCTGGGAAGGTAGGGATACAGCTCGAGGTCGAGTCTCGGAGGCCGGCCGTCGATCCTGCACAGCACCAGGTGCTTGACCGCGTCGAAGCTGACGGCTCCGAGCCTGAGGGCGTCTCGTACGGCGTGGTGAACCTCCTGCTTGCGAAAGCTCTCCATCAACCGCAGCACCTGCACGAACTCCCTCTTGCCTTGCTTGCCCATCCGAGACTCCAACAGCCGGCGCAGCACCCCGAACTCCTCCGGCAAGTCCCATCCCGCTAGAGGAGCTGCCTGATCCAGAGCCCCCGTCTTGCGCTCCAGCAGCGGCAGGTAGTGAAGCGGATCGAACACGAAGTCGTCACGTTCGTAGGAACGCCGGTGGCGGGCGATGGTCTCAGACCCGCAGCTGATAACCACCTCGTTCACATAGCCGCGCACCAACACGTCCCTGTGTCCGTAGGCCACCGGCACCGAGTAGTCATTGGTGCGGTACCGTACCAGTGATAGGGAACTGACCCGGCTCACGTGCTTGTCGCTGGCCTCGTACGGTGCAGCGGGGAGCGACAGCAGAGCTTCCAGGTCTCGCTCCATCCGTTGGCCTATCGTCTCATCATGACCCCGCAATCGGTCTTCCATCCGCCCCATGCACCGCTCTTCCAAGTAGGCGTTGAGCGCCTCGTAACTCTCGAAAGACGGAATGGGCACCAGGTAGTTCCGTCGTACGTACCCCACCGACCCTTCTACCTTCCCCGGTCGACCGAACCGGTCTTCGAACAGGTAGTGCGACTGAAGCTCCGAGAACACCCGAGTCCGCTTGCGACGGCCATCGCCCAGTATCTTTGCCACCGCCAGCTTCGTGTTGTCGTACACCATGCTCTGAGGCACTCCGCCCAGGAACGAGAATGCCGACACGTGCCCATCGCAGAACGCCTCGGTCGTCTCAGCAGGGTACGCCTTCACGAAGCATCCATCGCTGTGGGGAAGGTCCAGAACGAAGTAGTGGACCCGCTGCTCGACTCCATCGATGACCGCACGCGCCTGGCCGAAGTCGCACTGGGCGTGCCCCGGAGGATGCGATAGCGGAACGAACATCTCCTGACCCCGACGACGCCGTTCACGCACGTAGTCCTTGACTATCGTGTACTTGCCGGTGAACCCGTACTCGTCTCTCAAGCGGTCATAGATGCGCTTGGCTGTGTGACGCTGTTTCTTCGGAAGGGTCAGGTCCTCATCCAGTATCCGGTCGATCACCCCCGTGTACGGCTCCAGCTTCGGACGCCGCGGAGGACGCTCTCGACGGTATCCCGGAGGCACTGAATACATCAGCATCTTGCGCACCGTGTCTCGGTGCAGGCCGAACACCCGAGCAGCCTCCCGGATGCTCATGCCCTCGACCATACATGCCCTGCGGACCCGCACGTACATTTCCACCTTGTACATCCTTCACACCTTCCATCAAGTTGTATGGAACTCGATGAAAGGCGGTGGGTGGTACAGTTTGCAAGCGCCTTTTCGCTACGCCTACCACACTGCTCCGGTACATTTTCGCGCCGCCCTTGACACATTGCCGTTCTGCTTGGAGCCGGTGTTTCCGTGATTCCTCGCGCATGCGAACCGGTGGGCCGGCGGTGCCCTGAGGGACCCTGTCACCTTTATCATCTTTCAACCCTGCGGGGCCCTGTAGTCCGCGGTCGCCCTTGGGGCCAACCTTGCCGGGAAGTCCTTGCGAGCCCTGTGGCCCCGGTGGGCCAAAGGGACCCGGAGGGTCGGGAATAGGCGATTGTGTCCTTCCTTCCGCAAGGGACTCCTCTATCTCGGCGTTGACAATTTGTCTGACCTGCTCTTCATTCACCCCTTCTGTGCAGGCGGCCGACACCGACGTCAAAGCGACACTCGTGATGATCAGAAGGCGCAAGGGCCTTTCCATGATGCTCTCCTTTTGGGTATTCCAAAAGACGCTAATGCTCCAAGTGAGATTCCTGGGATTGCCATTGTATGTCTCCTGGGCGAGGGCAGGGCTTGGGCTTCAACACCATAGCTTCGCTGTGGCTGCACGGGTGAATGGGAGTTGGCCGGTTCCCCTGGCGCTCACCGAGGTGAACTCTCCGGTAGGAGGCGTGGACTGGCCCAAAAGGCCATAGCCCCAGCAGGCCGCCGAGCCGTGGGTTCTCACCCCACACGTATGAAGATACGCGGCGCTGACCGAGGAGAACTCCCCAGACGGGGGAGTGGAGGAGGTAGCGGGTGCGGACTCATTTTTAGGATCGTTGCCACACGCTGCCGGCACCAAGATCGACGCGAGCGCAACCAACATCGCCATGACGCCTCTCCTAGTCCCCGCTGTTTTCAATGCGCTCATTCCGGAACCACCTCAGGAACCTTATAGAAGCTCCAGCAGGCCACCGAGCCATCCATTCTCACACCGCAGGTGTAGTCATCGCCGGCACTGACGGAAGCGAACTTTCCCGGAGGTGGCGATGCGGGGCCGGCTCCATCAAGGCCCCAGCACGTGACGGTGTTATCGGTCCTCACACCACAGGTGTGTTGACGCCCGGCGCTGACGGAGATGAACTTCCCCTCGGAGGGCGTAGACTGGCCTGAATAATCCGCTCCCCAGCAGGCCACCGAGCCTTCGGTTCTCACACCACAAGTGTGTTCACGCCCGGCATTGACGGAGACGAATTGTCCCTCGGGCGGCATGGGCTGGCCCTTAAATACATCCCCCAGCAGGCCACCGAGCCGTTGAACTTCACCCCACACGTGTACAGGAACGCTGCGCTGACAGAGGAGAACTGTCCATCGGGGGGCGAAGTTTCGCCGAATGTACCCTCTCCCCAGCAGGCTACGGAACCGTCGATCTCTACTTCGCATGTGTGCAGGGTCCCGGCGCTGACGGATGAAAACTGTCCCATAGGTGGCGCGGCCTGGCCGTCTTCATTCCCGCCCCAGCAGGCGACCGAGTCGTCCGTCTTCACTCCACATGTGTGGCGCCATCCGGCGTTAACGGAGACGAACTGTCCCTGGGGCGGTGAGGCGGAGCCGAATCCTTCGAAGCCCCAGCATGCGACCGAGTCGTCGGTCCTCACACCGCAGGCGTGGTAATTCCCGGCGCTGACGGAGACGAACAGTCCTTCGGGCGGGCTGGTTCGGCTACCCTCATCAAGCCCCCAGCAGGCGACAGAGCCGTCGATCCTCAACCCACATGCGTGGTTATTCCCGGCGCTGACGGAGGTGAACTGCCCTCCAGGTGGCGAGGTTTGGCCGAATAGATTGTAGCCCCAGCAGGCGACGGAGCCGTCGGTCCTCAACCCACATGCGTGATCATGACCGACACTTACGGAGGCGAACGTACCGTTAGGCCGCGAGGCGACAACGATTTCACCACCGCCCCAGCAGGCGACGGAGCCGTCGCTCCTCACACCGCATGCACCAAATACCCCAGAGCTGACCGTGACGAACTGCCCCTCCGGTGGCGGGGATTGACCGTATACATTTGACCCCCAGCATGAGACGGACCCGCCGACTCTCACCCCGCATGTATACACCAACGCGGCACTGACGGAGGTGAACTCTCCACTCGGTGGTGAGGCTCGGCCGTCTCTATCCGTTCCCCAACAGGCGACTGAGCCGTCAGTCCTCACCCCGCAGGTGTGAAAGCTCCCGGAGCTGACGGAGGAAAACTCCTCCGATGGATACGCGGACTGTCCCCATTTCTTATCGCCCCAGCAGACGACGGCGCCATTAGTTTTCACTCCGCAAGTGTGCATCATGCCGGCACTGACGGAAGTGAACTCTCCACTCGGCGGTGAGGCTCGACCGTCTCTATCCGATCCCCAGCAGACGACGGCGCCGTCGGCCTTTACCCCGCAGGTGTGATATCTCCCGGCGCTGACCGAGGAGAATTCGCCCGACGCTGGCGTGAAGGAGGCGGGGGTTGTGGATTTTGGCGTTGCAGTTGGAATGTGCGTGGGTGTTGGCGCTGCAGTTGGAATGTGAATAGGTGAGGGCGTAGGCGTTGCAGTTGGAGTATGCGTGGGTGAGGACGATTGAGTAGGAGCAGGATCGCCCTGATTGCCTTTGGGACCCAGTGGTCCTGCGTCGCCGCGGTCGCCCTTGGGACCCTGTGGCCCTACGTCACCCTGATCGCCCTTGGGACCCTGTGGCCCTACGTCGCCCCGGTCGCCCTTGGGACCCTGTGGCCCTACGTCGCCCCGGTCGCCCTTGGTACCCTGTGCCCCTGCGTCGCCCCAGTCGCCCTGAAGACCCTGTGGCCCCACGTCACCCCTGTCACCCTTGGGACCCTGAGGCCCTACGTCGCCCCGGTCGCCCTTAAGGCCCTGTGGCCCTACATTACCTTTGTCACCCTCGGGACCAGGGACTGGATACTCCTGCACTATCTGCCGCACTTCCTGTTCAGTCAATCCCTCTGAACATCCCAACCCGATGAGCATGACAAGCACTCCAAAGGCAAGTAATGAGTTTCATTACAAATCCCCTGTGGCTCCCACAGTCCCTTCGCTCAGGTTGCGGGGTTCCAGATTCCCCCGCTATTGAAGAGGAAGGGCATGGCTTCATATGCAAAATCACAAGGCGTCCCCTCGTTGGCCGTGGCTCTGTACCAATAGCTTGTGAAGTGACGATATGAACGTCGGCCACATCGAGTGCGGCCAGTCCTCCACTACGAACCCGTAAGTCGGATACACCTTTCTTTGGCCTGCCACGGCGGACACATTAATCTTGGAACGGGTTCCGGATCGCGGGAAGATGCCCTTAGGTTCGTCAGCTCGTCGGCTAGACCTCTCTAACATCATGAGTTAGTATCCCCAGCCCCAGCACAAGATTTCGTCCTCGTGTGTAATGCCGCAGGTGTGAGCGGTGTGACCGTGGCCACTGCTTATGGCGATGAACTTTACTCCGTCAGGCGGCGATGACTGTCCATGTGTATCGTCGCCCCAGCACACCGCGGAGCCGTCTGCTTTGAGCGCGCATGTGTTTCCATCTCCGCTGCTAATAGAGGTGAATCTCTCATCTTCAGGCGGCGATGACTGGCCATGCCTGTTACTTCCCCAGCATACGGGCGAGCCGTCCTCGCGGAGCGCGCAAGTGTGGAAGCCTCCGCTGTCTATGGCAGTGAACCTCTCGCCGGTTGGCGACGTTGTTCGTCCGGATCCGCCATATCCCCAGCATACGGGGATACCGTCCTCCCGAAGGGCGCAGGTGTGGAAGTTTCCGCTGCTGATGGCAGCGAACTTCTGACCCGGCGGGGGCGAAATTTCGTCGTACCTGTTCGAACCCCAGCAGATCGCAGAACCATGTATCCCTAGAGCGCAGACATGGTTCCAGCCTCCGCTGATGGCCTGGAACCTCCCGTCGGCAGGTGGTAATGTGAGGCCTTCTCGGGCGCTGCCCCAGCACACCGCTGATCCGTCGTGTCGAAGTCCACACGTATGGAACGGACCGCTGTCTATGAATTCAAACCTCTCATCCTTGGGCGGCGACGCCTGGTCTTGGCGGTTGCTGCCCCAGCAGTACGGAGTGCCGCCGGAGTCCAGGATGCACGTGAATTCATAGCCGCTGCTTATGTATGCAGGGCTCCCAACAAGTGGAGTTGCGGTAATCTCCAACTTGTAGTCATCGCTTACCATGGTGGCAAGACCCTCGACCTCGATGGTGTATTCACCCGCTGGCAACACATTGCCCAACCAGGAATTTTGAGTGTAAGGTCCATGACGGACGTTACCCTCGCTTATTGGCATTCCTTCGTAATTCAGAAGGCGGTGGGTCCGATAGTATCGATCTGAAAAGATGTTGACCACGCTTTCCGGAGCTTCCAGGCTGAAGTGGTATTGACGAATGTTCCGTGTTGGGTCGACTCCACACGAACCTGGAAGGACATCTTGGACCGTGAGCGTCCCTGAGATGGCGCCCAGCGTCTTGGATCTACAGCTGTCTAGATAGGGAGAACTAGCCGTGATTGCGTCCGGGAACCCGAACTCTATGCCGTAACGCCCGTCCTTGGCGCTCAGTTCCAGCAAGGGACACTGCTGGTTGGGCCATCTGAGGGTGTATCCACGTACCTCGTAGCTCTGCTCGTCGAGAACGATGACTATTTCGGCCGAGGGATATAAAAGTGACCGCGGATCGAACTTGGCTACGAGGACTAGCTCACCATCTGAATGACCCACCAGTTCAACTTCGACATCATCGCCCGCCCGGAAAATCGTGGTCAGCGCGTGGTGCGGTGACAGCTCCCGGTACCTGCGCAGAATCTCACCCGGATTCAGGTCGTCTATTCCAAATCTTCGCCACTGCCCTGAACGTTTGTCCCAAAACTCGGCGAGAGATTTGGCAGTGAATGGGTATGAAATATTGTAGTCATGCTCAACGACGTAGTAATCATCGGTACCATCACTGAAGTGCATCCAACGAGGACCGTAGAAGTGGTGATTGGCGACCTCGAAGTTTGTCAGCGTGAACTGCGGCCCACACTCGCCGCCGGAGCCCGAAACGGAATAGCTGGCGGAATCCGCAGCCTGGAGCCTGACGTATGCCTCTTCCAACATTTGCAGTGGCGTTAGAGGCGCAGACTGGGGACGGTCGAGCAACTCATCCCTGAGCACTACAAACTCCCCAACTTCCTCCATCGTCATGCCTGGACGAACGAGAGGGTCGTAGAGCAGCCTGATCAGCCCCTCATCCATTCGGTGCAGATATGTAGGATCTACCGCTTCGTAATGACCCATGACGCTGGTCTGATCCAAGTGGCGTCGACGTACCTGAACCAGGGAGAAGAGCGCGTCTTCGAGCATTGCTTCTTCCATTTCACTGTCATCCTTCCAGGCCAATGGATATACCGCTATTCGGCCGGAACGAATTACTCCGTCGTCTATCGGCCACGAGCCGACGCAGCCCGGAAAGCACGAAACGTCAACGGCATCGACCTTCGATGGAATAGCGCCCACGTGGGCCACGAAGTTCGCGTCCCGTATGTCATTGACCCGCTGCACATTGAGGTTCAGTATCGGAAACAGCCGGGCAAGCACCTTGTCCAAGGCCTCAACATGCTTCTCGTCTCCGGCGGGATTGACCCAGAGTTTCAGAGGCACGTCCTGGTCCCACTTGGTGATGGTCTCCACAACCCATCCGCCACAGCCGATGCCCAGGTACCTCTCCCAGTCCGTACCGATGTTGGACGTGTCGCTGAAGCACTCCCACACGTCCCGCTCCACACCTGTGATGCGCTCCGGCACGTCGACTACCACGCGGGTTTGCTTCCCGCCGTAGTCGAACTCAAGAACATACGACTCGCCCATCGGCAGCCGCATGATGAGGGTCTCGGCAGAAGGCTCTGGGCCATCCGCGGGCCAGACGAGTGCTTGTTGGGGACACGCGACCGCCGTCTCACTCCTCCGGCTGCAGGTGACTGATATCGCTACGCCACCGAAGGTGTTCAGGGATGGAGTCACTTCCACATTCGCCGTGCCGTCCGACCAGTACCCGCCCACCACAACCGTCTCCGAGTCCCGGGCCGGGCTTACCGTAACCCGCTCAGCTACATTGACCGCGACCTTTCCGACGTTGTCCTCGCCCCAGCGGTAGCCTTCGTCCAGGCCACCCGCGAAGACCAGGGTTTCGATCGTCCCCGGCGGCATCGCCACCCTGATCGCCGTATCTACGCTGTGGCCGGCTTGGAGTGAGTCCAGGTTCAGGTTTTGGAAACATCCACGGTCGACGCATATGACGCCAACTGTCAATTCTCCACTTTCGCGCACACCCTCGTTTGCCACGCTGAACTCTACCTCGACTATGCCGTCGCCATCTCGCTCGTAACCCACGTGGCGCACCGACTTGATGCCTACTCCCAGCATGACATAGTCGACAGAGACGGTCATTTCTGCGCTGTTGTTGTCCCGAAATGCCTCGATGCTCTCGGTCTCCGCCCTGAGGGTAAAGGCGTATGAGCCGGCCGGAATCTCGATTGGTAGCCCAAGCACCCGGCTTTGACCCGGATACAGCCGCTCGATCACCACAGATTCCTCCGTCGAGCCTGAGCTTCCATTCGTGTCAGCAGCTTCACTTGCCGACGGAACCCAATGAGCGGACAGCGCAACCGATTCTGCGTCGAGGAATCCCTGATTGGTTGCCTGGACTTCCAGCGTGACTGCTCCGTCGCCTGTGATGACGTGTCTCACCACAGTAAGTGTGATGTCGGCTGCCTTGACATCTACATCCAAGGACATCTCCGAATCAGCGACGATGAACCTCACTTGGTGACTACCCGGGGCAAGTTCTCGGCTGAGTTCGAGTGTACTGGTCTCCCCTGCCGCAAAAGGGTCTACCATGCTCACAGGTTCACGCTCATCGTCGTCCACCGCAATTTCGAGCTCCACCGGCTCGGTGCCGGGCAGCTCACCAACATTCTTGACCGTCACAGAGAAGTTGGTCTGGACCAATCCTTCTCCACCCCCGGTAAACCCCACCAATTCAACACTCCCTACGCGGTAGGTAGCAGGGATTGGTGTTGGGGTGGGCGTGAAGGTCGGTGTTGGTGTGAATGTCGGCGTGGGGGTAAGTGTCGGCGTTGGCGTCGCCGTGGGAGTGTAGGTAGCCGTCGGTGTCGCCGTCGGTGTGGCGGTATGGGTTGGCGTCGGCGTTGGGGTAAATGTCGGTGTAGGCGTCGGTGATGGTGTTTGGGTAGCCGTTGGTGTCGCCGTCGGTTGTGGCGTTCGGGTTGGCGTGGGCGTGGATGTCGGTGTATTTGTGGGTATTGGGGTTGATGTAAACGTAGGCGTGGCGGTCGGTTCAGGCGTGGGGGTGGGCTCAGAAATGGCTGTGGGTTCAGGCGTGACGGTAGGCTCAGAAGTAGCCGTAGGCTGAGGAGTGGCTGTGGGTTCAGGCGTGACGGTAGGCTCAGGACTGTCGTCGAAGCAGGCGGTGGCGATTAGGAGGGCCAGGGCCGCGATGAGGGCGGCGTATTTCATTGCGGGTCTCCTTCGAGGTCGCAGTTCTTCGTGATGACGGTGCCGATGAAATATTCCGTGACGAGGCAGGTTGCCGAGGCCTCCTGGCCTTCGCGCAACGTCTTTCGCTCATTGGGAGAGAGGTCGTGGAGCTCGATTCCGAAGAGGCCAGTGCGATCTACGCCATAGCCGTGGGCGCCGACGCCGAGGGTTGCGTATTCGTCGATTTGGACGACCGGGCCTTTGACGGTCACGGGCTTGCCACGATATTTGGAGTCGTAGATGGTGCTCATGACCACTCTGTCCATGTGTCGGATAGGGACGAGGGTGGTGTTGGCCCTAAAGTCGTTGTAGAGGGCCTGGATAGAGAGTGGCATGGGGGTGACGGTCTGCTCGACCTCAGCGCCACCAAGGTGAAGGTGCTGGGAGGTTCGTCACGGGTGTCGTCCGAGCAGCCGGTGGCCATAAGGAGGGCAAGAACGGCGATTCCGACGACAAGAGTCAAAGCTGCAATCGCTACGATATAGGCCAGTGATCGAAGTACTTCTTTCATTGGGTGTCTCGTACTCTGCGGCGGCGCTAAGATGTTGGTGTTATGGCGATGCCGTGGTCTGTGCCTAGGGTAATGCGTAAGGGGTTCTGGCTCGGGCCTGTTCTCGTCCGTTGATATAGGCTGTGGCTTCCAAAGTCAGGTCGCCACTCGTACACGTTGCGGGTAGGGCAGTTTCGTACGTCATGAGCTGCTGGTACGGGGGTCTTACGGTGAGCATTTTGCCAAAGTCGTCGCCCGCACATTCGGGCCTTGATGCGGTGATGCTGAATGAGACGGAGTCGGTTACCCGTTCAAAGCGTGAGATTCGCACCTGTACTTTGCGCCCGTCAACGTTCAAGCCGACAAAGGGGATGAATCCTGCGATTGCGACCGGCGCAGAGTCAACATTCTTGACAACCCGAACTCTTTCGATGAGGGCGGATTCGGGTAGGGTAAAGGACACCCAGCCTCTAAAGGATTGAGTGTTATTGAGGCGACCTTCTCTAAAGAGAGGCCGCAAGCTTGTTAGGGCATTAGCACTGTAGACATACTTGTCCACGTCCTGCACCGAAAAATAGTTAGGGCTGTGCTGTTGGTCGTCTTCATCGGCCCTCTGGGTAACATCAATGGCTACCAATCTCATGCCCTCGCCGACTCCACCCGATACAGGGGCGGGATCCCTGATCTCATGGACTTTGTATATGCTTCCGTTTGCTCTCGTCCAGTAGTAGATATCGGGAGGAGATTCGGAAACGGTCACATTTGCGAATATTGGCTCTGGTGTGGGCGTGAATGTCGGCGTTGGAGTGAATGTCGGGGTGGGTGTCGCCGTCGGTAAGGGCGTACGGGTTGGCGTAGAAGTGGATGGCGGTGTATTGGTAGGTGTCGGACTTGACGTTAGGGTAGGCGTGGCGGTCGGTTCAGGTGTGGGGGTGGGCTCAGGCGACGGCGTTCGAGTCGGCTCGGGCGTTGGCTCGGATTCGTCGGGCAGCGCTTGAGATTTGGCAGGGTCCTCTCCAGTCGGGGTTATCTCGAATCCCGGCGATGAAGCAGGCTGAATAGTTTCTATGACTGGTGGCGTTGCTGTCTTAGTGGGTGTCGGCGTGACCGTGGTGTCTGGTTGAGCAGCCGGCGCCTGATCGTGGCCATTCGACAGGACAAGAATCACAAGTCCCAAGCCCAAAATCGCGAACGTTGCAGCTACGAGCAGTAGTCCCACAGCCGTCCAGGCGCGGGAGAGGCCCAGCGAAAACATTCCCTGTCTCGGGGTCGCGGTGTCGATTGAGGACCTGTGGGCGGCCCGTTCGATCTTGGGCCACAGGTCGTGGCCGTCGTGAACGGCGAATTGGGCGAGGTCGGTCAGCCGTTCTCGGTTGAGGAATGCGTCCATTTGCTGAGTGTTCATATGGTCTTTCTCCACATCATCATCACTCGCCGCGAACAGTCGCTTGAAGTATCCGCTTCAACCGCGCTCGCGCGTCGTGGAGGTTACTCTTGATCGTGCCCCTTGAGCGTCCCGTCCGCTCGACCATTTCAGCCTCAGACAGATCAAGGAAATACCGCATGATGACCGCACCTCGCTGTGACGGAGAAAGCTGTAACAGCGCATCCCGCACAGCTCTTCGCTCCTCGTTCAGGACGACGGCGGCTCCAGGGTCAGCCGAATCGTCCGGTCTTCGTGTGGCTTCCGTGTGTTGCAAGGTTGTCGTCCGATCGCGGCGTTTGACGGCTTTGATGGCGTCATTGACCACGATTCTGAAGAACCAAGGCCCAAACGGGCGGTTTGTGTCGTACTGTTCTGCCCGCTCGAAGACTCGAAGGAATGCGCCGCTCACAACATCTTCGGCAAGGGCGAGTTCGTGCGTGACGAGGTACGCGGCACGCAGCGCCTTCGTCTGGTACCGGGACACCAGCGTACCGAGGGCGGCGATGTCACCCTGCCCTAGCCGTTCCATCTCTCGTTGGTCGTTCAAGTTTTCGGCCCTGGCGCTCCAGGGCTCCTTCATATGTAGTATCCGCGAAAGGGCCTGAAGGTTGGGAACAATTCTCGATTCTACAGAAAGTCCTGTGTTGACCCTTCGAAGTTAGGAGTGAACCCCCACCAGGTGAAAGCTAGCCAACACGTAATGAATGCCCCAAACACGCTTCCTCTTGCCGGTCGAAGACTGGCCCTGCCCATGCCCGAAACCCACACCCCGTTCTCTGCCTCACTACAATCAGAATCTCCGGCTGATCGTCCAAGGACTTTTGTGGAGGCTCCTAAACTCCACAAGATTGGACAAGAATCGAGAATCTTCCCGGTGACGTTCGTTCTGGCTCTTTAGTACTCGGACCCTATTGTCACAGGCCCAGAAGGGCACACCAAATCACCTTCAGCATCTTCCCGCGTGGGAGAAACAGTTTACTCTCCTTCTTGGCGACAGGGGCAAAGAGACCTGCATAGCTTGGGCGAGATGTCGGTTCGTCCGAAACGACGAAGAGTCACCACAGGACTTTCTGCAGAAACGAGATTTATGCCCAACCTTTAGACCGCCTCGCGGATACTACATATGAACGAGCACTAACGCGTGAGGGCCCAAGACTTGAACGACTAACGAGAGAGGCACCTGCTGAAGCAGGGCGACATCGCCACGCTCGGCACCCTGGTCGACCTGAACCGGAACAGGGCCCAACGCGCCAACCATGCACGGCCTCGCCTTTGCAGAGGACATCGTGAGCGGCGTGTTGCTTTTGAATTGGCAAGGTACCATTGGGTTGTTAGGGTCACTTCCACGCAGGAGTGGCAGAACAAGGGGTCTGATGGAGGTAGCGGAAGTATGAGAGCAGCTACTAGTGAATAGGCTGAGTCGGTCGGTATCGTCAGCCGTATTGGTTATGGCCCTATGCTTGATGGCCATTGCCCTACTGTCGGCATGTGACGACAAGCCGCAACCTGTTGCTAAACCAGAACCCACATGTACTCGTACTTCGACGGCTGCGGATGACTCGCCTGATCCATCCGTGTCGGATGAGCTGCGCTCGGCCAAGGAGCAAACCGCGCCATCGGCCACGGAGATGGATGCGGAGCTGGTAGATCTGGTCAATGGCAACAACGCCTTCGCCTTCGACCTGTACCGGGCTCTGTGTGTAGAGGACGGGAACCTGTTCTACTCGCCCTACAGCATCTCTCTGGCCCTCGCCATGACATACGCCGGTGCGAGGGGCGAGACGGAGCGTCAAATGGCGGACACACTCCACTTCCTCCTTCCCCAGGACAGGCTGCATCCCGCGTTCAACGACCTGGACATTCACCTCGCCTCCCGTGCAGGAGATCAGCAAGGTGACTTCGACACGGGGTTCCGGTTGAACATCGCCAACGCCCTCTGGGGCCAGAAGGGCTACGAGTTCGTGGAGGAGTTCCTCAACGTCCTCTCGGAGAATTATGGAGCCGGTGTTAGACCAATGGACTTCATGACGATGCCGGAGGAGTCGCGGCTCACGATCAACGACTGGGTCGCCGACCGGACGGAGGACAGGATCAAGGACCTGATACCGCAGGGCGTCATCAATGAATTCACTCGGTTGGTGCTCACAAACGCCGTCTACTTCAACGCGAAGTGGAGGTATACGTTCGACGAGAGCTCCACACTCATGCGTCCCTTCCACCTGCTCGACGGCGGCGAGGTTCACGTGCAGATGATGATGAGCGAACCAGAGTTTTTTGGCTATGCAAGTGGAGAGGGATACCAAGCCGTGGATCTGCCGTACGTCGGCGGCGCGTTGTCGATGACCATCCTGCTCCCGGACGAAGGACGATTCAGAGAGTTCGAAAAATCGATTAACGGCGTGCGTGTGGGGCGGATTCTTGGGGACATCGAGGCTAAGCTCGTCGAACTGACCATGCCGAGGTTCGAGTTCAAATCGCAGTTCATGCTGGTTGAAACTCTCGAGAAGATGGGGATGCCCAACGCTTTCGACGACAGGACATCCGACTTTTCAGGCATGGATGGCACTTCGTGTTTGGCCGGGGACGTTCCTTGTCTGTTGATCTCCGACGTCATTCACAAGGCGTTCGTGTCGGTGGATGAAGAGGGCACCGAGGCGGCGGCTGTCACCGCTGGTCTTTTCTTTCTAAATACTGCAGGAGTCTATGAACCCCAGCTGATCAGAGTAACTGTCGACCGACCCTTCATTTTCCTGATCCGGGACAGGGTGACAAATACGATCCTGTTCGTAGGGCGCATGGAGAAGCCGGAGGAGAAAGCTCAATGATCACTGGCTCGGCCCACCAATTCACACTTGGCCCCACACTCTGTGAGTAGTAAGGAGCATGTTCTGTTGATGAGGAAGGAAACCAAATCGAGATCCACCTTCAGTGTGTGGGCGAAACTGCGAAGTATCGTTCAGTGCGCGGCAGGTGCTTGGCTGCTATGCTCGATGTCTGTCGTTCTGGTGTCGGCATGTGGTGACAGCCCGCCGTCCGACGATACTGTGCCGGCTGAGACGCCCTTAGCCAGACTTAGTGACTCCCCAACCCCGGCGCCGACCAAAACGCAAACGCCCACGGTTGTGCCGTCGCCAACTCCTTCTACCCTACCGCCAACGACTCCCACACCCACAGCTACGCCGTCGTTGATACCCACTGCCACGCCGTCGCCAACATCTACCATCACGCCGACGCCGATACCCACAGCTACGCCATCGCCAATACCTACTAGCACACCGACGCCGACCGCAACTGCCACGCCGTCACCGGCTCCTACAGTCACACCGTCGCCGACCCGCACAACTACGCCTTCGCCAATACCTACTAGCACGCTGACGCCGACCTCAACGGCCACACCGTCGCCGATTCCTACCAACACACCGTTGCCGGCTCCCACGGCCACGCCGTCACCAACACCCACCAACACGCCGTCACCGGCTCCCACGGCCACGCCGTCACCAACACCCACCAACACGCCGTCACCGGCTCCCACGGCCACGCCGTCACCAACACCTACCAACACGCCGACTCCCACGGCCACACCGACGCCACGGCCTACCTTGCCGCCCATTCGGCCAGACTTTGCCTCTGTCATTGAAGCAGGCAACCTAGGGTACGAAGGGCGAGTTCGGCGGGATATTAGCGAGCTGCGAGAGAGTATGCCCGAGCTGGCGAGGAAGATCGAGGGCCTGCCATGGATAGAAGATGGAATTGAGGGGGTGCGGGAATTTGGTGCTTTAAGGGGACTGATTCTCCTGGCTGATGTGGGGCACACGACAAGACTAATCGAGGAGCCGTGGGTTGTCGAAGGTAGGAACTACCAAGCCTTGGGGGCCCTCCGGCTCCTTAAGTCCAACCACCCAGAGACACTCGATAAGATTATGTCCCATCCCACCATCAGCGACGGCATCACCGACCAGGAAGCCAAGATCCTCGCCACGCTAAACACCGCTGCCAACCCCTCTGGATATTTTCTTGACGACCCTGACCTGTTGGACAAGCTCTTGGATCCTGAGCAGGTTACCCTGGAAGAACAGACCATCACCCTGCCTCTGGCGAAGGAGACGGACATCACCATCGTCCGGACCCGTACAGGGGCTGATCGCACCATGGAATTCCTGGAGCATTCCGTACGCAGCATCAAGGAGTTCATGGGACTCCCCTTCCCACTACGACAAGTAATCTACTTGTTCGTGGAGGCCCCGGGAGGCGGGATAAACCTTGATACTCATGTACAAATTAGGGCGGATGAGCAAGTCACCAGCGGAGAGTCGATGTTCGATTTAGTCGCCCACGAAACGAGCCATTATTACTGGAAGGGACTTCCCACCTGGCTATCTGAGGGAGCAGCCACATTCATGGAGTCCGTTGTCAGGGACACCCTGCACGATCCCCCTAACACGGAACCTTGCCACCTCGCTCGAACCATCGCCGAATTCGAAGACCTGACGCCCGACCCAAGGTCCTTCGATTATCATGACTGCGAGTACTCATTGGGGACGCTTCTCCTTCACGATCTGTACCACAGCATGGATGATACCACTTTCCGCCTGGCTTTCCGGCGCCTGTACTTGCACACCGTGTTTGACGTTTCCGACGACGAGTGCGGTAGTGACCAGAAGACTATCTGCCACGTGAAGGAGGCCTTCACAACCTACGTCCCTGAAGAAACAAGGTCCGTAGTCGACGATGTGATCACCCGCCGGTATGGCCGCACCGATCTCCCGGATGCCAGCATCCGAGGAGTAGTCACCGGCCCGGACGGACGGCCGCCAGGAAGGATAGCGGTGACGTTCAGTCGAGGGGGACAGGGTCCCCGGGTCGAAATCGCAGCGGACGGGGCTTTCGATGTCGTGGTACAGTCCGGGTCATACATCCTGGCGGTTAGAGTTTTTGTCGGTTCCGAATGGGTTTTCGTGGGGTGGTACGACGACAGTGGCAGCATAACCACCGATCCGAGCCAGGCGTTCCGGGTGATCGTAGAGGGCGCCGACGTCGAAGGTATTGAGATCAAGCTCCCGACGGATACCAACGGTCTCCTATGTCCACCCGGGTCATTTCGATCATCCCGCACTGGAAACTGTACACCGCAGTGATGATCGGACGAGAAACTTGGAGGCCGACGCTCTTAGGGGCAATCACCCGTACCGTTCGCGGAGGCGGCGGGAGGCGGCGGCCTCGTTTGGGCTGGGACAACCCACTCGCCTTGCGAGTGAGAGGCACGGGTGTTGCATTCGACCAAGTCGCATCTCATAGTCTTCCGCCGTCACGCCAGAATGCTTAGGGGGATAGGCACATCGCAAAGATGGCACTGACTGCCTTTAAGCGAGGCCCACCAGACTTGACAAAATCAAGAACTTTCACCTTGCGATTCGCTCTGGACCTGTAGTCAAGGCCTATTCTCCACTTCCTCGGGAGGAGGACGGCCAGGGACAGCCTAATTCAGCAGAGGTAAACGGCCTCGACGGTCTCTTGGCAAACTCTAGGTGGCTTCGTTAACGGTGCATGCACACTGAACTTGAAAGTCTGGTGTTGCCTGTTCTACGATTTACGTCATGCTGCTCACCATTTCCACGACGTACCAGCCTGCGACGGATCTTGGGTACCTGGTGCACAAGAACCCCCTCCGATTTCAGTCGTTCAAACTCCCGTTCGGGCAGGCTGACGTCTTCTACCCCGAAGCGGATAGCCATCGCTGCACGGTAGCGCTTCTGCTTAACATCGATCCGGTGGGCCTTGTACGGTCGAAGTCCGGCGCCCTTGGCGCCGGGGACTGGCTTGGGCAATATGTGAACGACCGTCCCTACGTCGCCTCATCACACTTGAGCGTGGCGATTTCCTCGGTGTTTGGCAGCGCACTCGCGGGAAAGAGCAGGGACCGGCCGGATCTAGCAGCAGCGGCCATCCCTCTGGAAGCCCACATCCCCGTGGTACCCTCCCGAGAAGGCGCTGACCTCATCAGGAAGTTGTTCGAGCCGCTAGTACCGGTTCCATATGTATTTGACAAATATAAGAAGTAGGTTAGTATTGTGTATGATCCTATAGGGAGGACATACGAAGACATGCCTGCTCTCAAGTACAAGGTGGAGTTGAACGAGTCGGAACGGACACATCTCAAAGAGATCGCGAGTCGTGGGGAGACTTCTGTCCGTAAGGTCAAGCGAGCGCTGGTGTTGCTTAAGGCAGACGAAGGTCTGATCGACCGTGACATCGCCAGCGGTCTATTGATAAGCACATCCACGGTGGGACGTGTGCGCACGCGGTTTGTGAAGGAGGGACTCGACTGTGCGATCAATGAACGCACGCGACCGGGACAGAAGCGCAAGTTGGACGGCAGACAGGAAGCGCATCTGATAGCCATCGCGTGCAGCGATGCACCCGAAGGACACGCGGACTGGACGCTGCAACTAATTGCCGACAAGGCGGTGGCGATGGGGTTTGCCGAGAGCATCTCCCTCGAGACGGTGCGCCAGATACTAAAAAAAACGAACTCAAACCGTGGAAGAAGAAGGAGTGGTGCATCCCCGAGGTGAGCGGAGAGTTCGTGGCTCGAATGGAGGACGTGCTGGACCTGTACCATCAAGACTACGACCCGGACCATCCCGTGGTCTGCTTCGACGAGACATCCAAGCAGTTGGTGGCTGATAAGAGGCCCGCTATCAGGGCCAAGCCGGGTCGGGTGGAACGATATGACTACGAGTACAAGCGAAACGGGACACGAAACCTGTTCATGTTCTGTGAGCCGAAAGCTGGTTGGAGGCATGTCGAGGTGACCGAGCAACGCACTGCTGTGGACTTCGCTCATCAGATGAGATGGCTGGTTGATGAGGCATATCCTCACACCGAGACGATACGGCTGGTGCTGGACAATCTCAACACTCACAAGCTGGGTTCGTTGTACGATGCCTTCGAGCCAGTCGAAGCGCGGCGCATCGCCAAACGCCTGGAGTTTCACTACACACCCCTACACGGCAGTTGGCTGAATATGGCTGAGATAGAGTTGAGCGTCTTGAGCAACCAGTGTCTCAACCGTCGAATCAGCGACGAGGTGGTACTGAAACGAGAGGTCTTGGCGCTGGAACGTGAACGCAATGAGGCTGTCGCCGTCATTGACTGGCGCTTCTCCACTCAGGACGCTCGCACTAAACTTCAACATATCTATCCATCATATTCAGATTGAACCGGTACTAGGCTATAGCGTTGAGATTGAGGAGCTTCGGCTGGATGGGCGTTTCCCCGAGTGGGGCGCCAGCCCATACTTCGGCGTGCGCCTCGCGTCGGCGACCCGGCTCCGTGACCTGCTAACCCACCTGTACGTACTCCTGCCGGTCCTAGACGACGACAAGCACTATTGGGTCAGCGAAGATGAAGTGGCCAAGCTTCTGCGCTTCGGCGAGGGGTGGTTGGGCAACCATCCGCTGCGGGTACTCATCTCGGGCCGCTACCTGAAGCATCAGCGCAGCCTTGTCGATCATGCGCTGTCCCAACTGCTTGACGCCGGGCCGAATGAACCAAGCACGACTGCCACACGGAACGAACAAGAAGAGGAGCAGCTTGAAGCCCCCCTCCGATTGAGTGAGCATCGGACACAAGCAGTGCTGGCCGCGCTCCGTGACATCGGCGCTTCTAAAGTGCTCGATCTCGGGTGCGGCGAGGGGAGACTGATCAGTGGACTGTTGGAAGAGCCTTCGGTTCGATCCATAACTGGCCTCGACGTCTCGCATCGAGCATTAGAAACGGCGCACAGGCGTTTGCGCCTCGATAAGCTGCCCACGCGGCAGCGGGAACGCGTCACCCTGCTGCACGGGTCCCTTACCTACAGGGACAAGCGACTTTCAGGCTACGACGCGGCAATCGCCATGGAGGTGATCGAACATATCGACCTCCCGCGGCTTGACGCCTTCGAGGAGGCGGTATTCGGGACCGCAAAACCCAAAGCCGTGCTCATTACGACGCCCAATGCTGAGTATAACGCGCTGTTCGATGGGCTGTCCGCCGGAGCATTCAGGCACAAGGACCACCGTTTTGAGTGGACGCGAGAGGAATTTCAGAACTGGTCGAGCCAAGTGGCGGCTCGCCGCAAATACGATGTGCGTTTCGAGGACATCGGCCCGGCCCACCCCGCATATGGGGCTCCGACTCAGATGGGAGTCTTTAGGCGATGAATATCACCATACCTGAACTGTGTCTCGTTGCGCTCATCGGCCCAACAGGTTCTGGGAAGTCTCACTTTGCCTCCCGCCACTTCAAGCCCACCGAAGTGGTGTCCTCGGACGCTTGCCGGGCGATGGTTGCGGATGACGCAACCGATCAGGCGGCAACTCCAGACGCCTTTGCGCTACTCAACTTCATCGCGGCCACACGCCTACGGGCTGGCCGCCTCACCGTCATCGATGCCACCAGTGTTCAGGCGGAAGCGCGGAAGTCTCTGGTGACGCTCGCCCGGGAGCATGACTGCCTGCCAGTGGCTATCGTGCTGAACATGCCGGAGGCCCTTTGCCTCGCCCGTAACAAAGAGCGCCCTGACCGGTCATTTGGGCGTCGCGTTGTGCGCCGGCAGGCTCAACAGCTCAGACGGTCAGTTAGGGGGTTGAAGCGCGAGGGTTTTCGGTACGTGTTCGTGCTCAACTCTCCCGAAGAGGTTGAGTCCACCACCATTCAACGGATGCCCCTGTGGGTCAATCGACGGAATGAGCATGGGCCTTTCGACATCATTGGTGATGTTCACGGGTGCTTCGATGAACTCGCCACACTCTTAGAACATCTGGGATACCGGTTGGAGACTCGCACCAACGCCTCCGAGGAAGCCTCGTTCACCGTAACGCATCCTCAGGGGCGCAAGGCCGTATTCGTTGGCGATCTCGTGGACCGCGGCTATGGCGTCGCCAAGGTGCTCAAACTTGTAATGTCGATGGTGGCGGACGGCTCGGCGCTTTGCGTGGCTGGCAATCACGAGTCCAAGCTCGCCAGCAAGCTTCAGGGCAGGAATGTGCAGGTATCCCACGGACTGGCGGAATCCCTGGCTCAATTGGACATGGAGTCCGAGGAGTTTCGACAACAGGTTACCGAGTTCCTGGATGGACTGCTCAGCCACTACGTGCTCGATAACGGGGACTTGGTGGTGGCCCACGCGGGAATAAAGACGGAGTACCAAGGCCGCGCGTCGGCCCGTGTTCGGGACTTCTGCCTGTATGGCGAGACCACCGGAGAGAAGGACGAATTCGGACTCCCGGTACGTGGTAACTGGGCGGCCGACTATCGTGGGAGAGCTATGGTTGTCTACGGCCATACCGCCGTTGTGGAACCCGCATGGCTCAACCGCACCATCAACATCGATACAGGATGTGTCTTCGGCGGCAAGCTGACCGCGCTGCGGTATCCCGAAAAAGAGATCGTGTCTGTACCGGCGGCGCGGGTCTACTACGAGCCTGTGAGGCCATTAGCCAAGTCTGGCCTGTCGCAGGAGCCCATTGCGTCAACCGAGGGTCGCGAGGCGAACCTCCTTGACATTGAGGACGTGATCGGTAAGCGCGTCGTTTCGACTCGACTGCGAGGGAATGTCACGGTACGGGGGGAGAATGCGACGGCGGCGCTTGGCGTAATAAGCCGATTTGCCCTAGACCCTCGCTGGCTGGTCTACCTTCCGCCCACGATTTCCCCATGCGAGACGTCGGGACTTCCCGGCCTGCTAGAACACCCAGACGAGGTATTCACCTACTTTCGCAATAACGGTGTGTCCGAGGTAGTCTGCGAGGAAAAGCATATGGGCTCACGGGCCGTTGTGGTGATTGGGAAAGACTCCTCAGTCATCGAGCGGCGTTTCGGCATCACCGGCGAGGGTGTCGGCGCCTGCTACACGCGGACTGGGCGACGGTTCTTTGAAGACCGAACTCTTGAGGTGGAGTTCCTTGAACATGTCCGTAAGGGTATATTGGACGCTGGCCTTTGGTCCGAGCTCGGGACAGATTGGCTGGTGCTGGACAGCGAACTAATGCCGTGGTCCCTCAAGGCACAGGAACTGCTCCGCGAACAGTACGCCGCCGTCGGTGCGGCGGCTCGTACCAGCCTCACGGTCGCCACCTCCTTCCTCCGGCAGGCTGCGGATCGTGGCATCAACGCCACCGACGCCCTGGCTAGGGTCGAACAAAGGCTCGGGCTGGCCGAACTCTACAGCGACGCTTACGCCCGGTATTGCTGGCCGGTGACGTCGCTCACCGACATTCAGTTCGCGCCCTTCCATTTACTTGCGAGTGAAGGCCAACTGCACACCGATAAGGACCACATATGGCACATGGACGTGGCCGCGCGCTTGCACGAAGCCGATCCGACGTTATTCCGGAGCACCCAGCACAAGGTTGTGCGCTTGAATACTTCCGATGAGGCTGATGCCACTCGCTGGTGGGAGGAGCTAACAAGCAAGGGAGGGGAGGGTATGGTCGTCAAGCCGTTGGGTTTTGTGTCGAAGGGCAAACGCGGCTTGGTTCAGCCCGCCATCAAGTGCAGAGGCGCCGAATACCTGCGCATAATTTACGGACCGGAGTACACCCTGCCGGAGAACTTGGACCGTTTGCGGAACAGGGGCATTTCTGTGAAGAGGTCTCTTGCCCTTCGGGAGTTTGCGCTGGGCGTAGAGGGGATACAGCGCTTTGTGGAGCGAGAGCCCCTCTACCGGGTTCATGAGTGCGCTTTCGCGGTACTCGCTCTTGAGAGCGAGCCGGTCGATCCAAGGCTATGAACGCGCCAACCGTTGCACTGAGGGAGGTGCGGCGAGAAGCAGCCATCGGAGTCATATCGGACACATCAACGGGAACTGCTGATGCTGGACTCGTGGCCGGCCGCCCTTCGGCCCGTAGAAAACTGGCGCTGGAACCTCCCGTAGTGGTTACTTCCGTTCCACCAGACTTGACGAAATCAAGAACTTTCACGCTGAGGTTCAGGCTCGCGCTGTGATTGGCGTGCCACCGTCTACACCGACGACTATGGGGGTTACCCCAAATTGCGGGGCTTCAACCACACAGTGGAGCATCACGCGAGACGCCAATTCATGGTCGGAGTTGCCCACACCAACGCCATCGAGAGTCTCTGGGCGACGCTCAAGCGCTGGAACATGGGGACGTACCGCTGGTTGAGTGCCAGGCACTGGGGCGGTATGCGACGGAAATTGCCGCGCCAACAATACGATGGGGCCGATATTGCCGACCAGGTTAGGCAACTGATGCGGAGGATGGGCGAGAAGCGCCTCCGGTATGCCGACCCCGTGGCGTAAAGAGGGGAGGAGATGTCAAACAGGCCGCTCGGAATACTTGTGGCGCTGCTACTCGCAACTGTCGCCTTGCTGCTCGGTTCGTATACGTGGTTCCTCGCGCCGCCCACACACTCAACGTCGCTCCCTGGTGAAATCCCCTGGCAGGAGGTGCTTTTGTTCCTGTCGGCGATCCTCCTATGGTACGCGGGTGTGACCGCTATCTACAACTTGGGGGGCCGCGATAAGGTCATCTACGCTTGGACGCTGGTCTTTACGGCGCGGGCATCGCTGGCTATTTCTACGCGGTAACTCGTGTATGACGGAGCGGTGGGCGCGCGTATGAACGTCACCTGGTAGCGGGTGGGCGGCGCGGCGCGTTTGACAGGCTACGGGAAACCTATTATTCTACCAGCGTATCCAAATCTAACTGCTTGCCATAGAGCCATAGTCAGCCCGGAAAACTCGTCAGGTCCCAGCAGCCCAGCAGGAAAGGGAGGACTTGGAATGAATGGACAGATTTTGGATTACTCCCCTCAAACCAACTCGGGATTGATCGCGGGGGATGACGGCAACCGATATAGCTTCGTTGGAGCCGAATGGAAAGACCAAGCCATTCCCAACCGGGGAATGCGGGTGGATTTCGAGGCGCAGGGCGGCGATGCCGTAGCCATCTACCGTGCTGTGTCGGCCTCCGGCGCCGGGATTGGCGGTGCCCTTGAGGGCGTGATGGGCTCCGAGAAGACCAAGGTGGTTGCCGGGCTGCTGGGGATATTCCTTGGTTGGGCCGGCGGCCACAAGTTCTACCTGGGCATCAAGAAGCCCGCAACAATACAGTTGGCAGTTGGCGGCGGTGGCTTGGTATTGGCTATAGTTGTGGGCAATATATTCATAGCTTTGGGGATTTTCGGCATTGGCGTATTCATTGGGTTATTGCTGTACGCGATTGGCTATATTGCTCTGATGGCGGCCGGTGTGCTTGGGCTGGTGGAAGGTATTATCTATCTGACCAAGTCCGATGAAGACTTCCAGAGTATCTACGTTACCGGCCAGAAACAGTGGCTTTAGGCGGACCCGAGCGGCACAACTGACGGCGCAGGCGCGGCGCTCCCGGGTAGTCTCGGGGGTGCTGGTGTTAGATTAGACCAAGCCTCGGGCACACTAAGCTCGACTTTGTACAAAACTTAGAAAAGAACAGGGTAAGCTAACAAGACCGAACCTCTACGAAAGGTCACGTTATGCTCACCCCCGTATCCAGTACGGGGCAGGCTCTGCCCGATGCCATTGTACCTCTACTTAAGCCGTTCGCGCAGATGTTTCAGGCCAGGACATGGACGAAAGTTCAGGTGCTGCTCGTCGGCGCAGTCCTAGCCACGCACAACAGGACCGTTACCTCCGCGCTCCGAGTCATGGGACTCAGCGACGACGCGAGCTTTGCTCGGTACCACCACGTTCTCAACCGTGCTGTCTGGTCACCGCTCCAGCTAAGCCGTGTCCTGCTGTTGCTCTTGATACAGCACCTCGATCAGGGTGATGGTCCACTGGTGTTTGGGATCGACGAGACCTTGGAGCGGCGACGTGGCAAGCAGATCAAGGCCAAGGGGATATATCGCGACGCAGTGCGCTCCAGCGGGAGTCATTTCGTCAAGGCCTCCGGCCTGCGCTGGATAAGTCTGATGTGGCTGACCAACATACCCTGGGCACATCGGACATGGGCGTTGCCTGTGCTGACCGCCCTGGCTCCCTCCGAGCGCTACTACCAGCAACTGGGTCGGACTCACAAAAAGCTCACCGACTGGGCGCGTCAGATAATTGTCCAACTCCGTCGCTGGCTGCCCAACCGCCCCCTGGTAATGGTCGCCGACAGCAGCTATGCCGCCCTCGATCTGCTCCACTTCTGTCAGTCCATGACTCGCCCGGTCACCTTCATTACCCGTTTGCGTCTGGACGCCGCGCTCTACGAACCCGCTCCACCTCGACTGCCCGGACAGATGGGTCGTCCGCGTCTCAAGGGCCAACGCCTGCCAACCCTGAGGGAACTCCTTGAATGCCCCGATACGAGCTGGACCAGCGCAGCAGTGGCCTGGTACGACGGCGCCATCCGCACGGTGGAGATCGTCTCTCAAACAGCGGTCTGGTATCACACCGGCAAGCCGCCCGTGCCCATTCGCTGGGTCCTCATTCGCGATCCTCTCCAACAGTTCGACTCCCAGGCGCTGCTGTGTACCGATCCTGCGATCAGTCCAGCCCAGATCATCGAGTGGTTCGTGTCGCGCTGGCAAGTGGAAGTTACGTTTCAGGAGACACGCGCCCATCTGGGAGTAGAGACTCAACGCCAGTGGTCGGATCGCGCCATATCTCGGACCACTCCTGTGCTGTTGGGGCTGTTCTCCTGGACAACTCTCGCAGCCCACGTGTTGGGAGATCGCCGGCTGTCGACTCCACGGTCGGCGGCCTGGTATGCCAAGTCTTTGCCGACTTTCGTCGATGCGATCGCTTTGGTGCGCCGTCACCTCTGGCTTGCTTCTGAGACTTTCTGCACATCGTCGCAGAAACCTGATATGCGAGAAATCCCAGCGCCTATGCTCAACAGATTCATAGAGTCGCTGACCTATGCGGCGTGAATGTACAAAGTCGAGGGAAGGGGACCTATGGATAGTGTCTTGGCAACGCTGGCGGCCCTTGTCGTCATTGGTCTGTTGTTCACGCTGGACCCTGGCGGGGCCATCGCCGAGAGTGGCTTCCCCGATTACCGGGAAATGGATTGGACGCAGCTCACGGCCTGGGGCTTCCGGACAATAGGCGTCGGCGTCGGGCTGCTGCTCTTTCTTGTGCTGTGGCTGTGGCCCAAGTACCGGCCCCCGCAGGGGACCGAGGCGCATTGGCGCTCATCGTACCCGGCAACCCCGCAGTCCGGTACACTGCCGGCGGCAGCGGTATCGGTGCTGGAAGGCCATTGGATATTGAGCAATACGCTGTTGGCCTCCGTCATCGAGATGTGCCAGCGCGGCACGCTCCGGTTGGAGGGCGTCAGAACGGGGAGCGGCTTCCTATACCGGCTGTCTCAGCAGGGTCCCGTCGTGTATGACTGGGAGCGGCTCATCTGCAACAGCCTGCCGCCGGGCCCCACAACGGTCAAGGCGCTGCATGACCGGTTGAAGAAGCACGAGGATGCCATCGGCGACAAGTTGGGAGAGTTCCTGCAACACCAGGGCCATTTCGATGACAACCCGGTGCGTGTAAGGCGGGAAAACTCCGGGGATGCAGTCGAATGGGGAATGTTGGCCGGGGCTCTTATGGGCGTCGGCAGCGGGCTCTGGCTGGCTCTATGGCTGTCCCAATGGTGGGCGAACGCCCTGGTCGGCGCGTTCATAGGCTTCATGTACATGCTGTTTGCGCCGTCGGTGCAGACGGGTATGGTGCCGCCGACGCAGAAGGGTACACATGAAATAGGTCAGTGGCTTGGCTGGAAAAAGTCCCTTGCCGGATCCGACTCGCCCGCCCCCCGGGACCAAGCCGATTCCATGTTGGCCTATGCCGTAGGGCTGAATGTGGCCCAGCCATGGCTGGACGTCTCGGTCTCGGCTCCGCCGTGGTTCGGCTCCGGCCAGGCGTCCTCCCTTCGGGGTCCCGACCTGGACGCGGCTTATCACGGCTTTATGCACTCGGTAGAGTGGTACCTGAGCGGCCGGTCTGATAAGGCGGCGGACGCGGCTTCCTGGCTGAAAGAGCCGGAACAGATCGAATTGGGGCTGCGGAACACCGAGCAGGCTGAAGGAACGGCGTATGAGAGACCACAAACTGAGGGCGTCACGCCTGAGACGGAGGCGCGAGGGGAAACAGCGGCAGATCCCCCGAGTTCGCCGCAGGACTATCGGAATTACCGGCCTCCGGGCTGGGTAGAAGAGCCGAAGGGCGGACGGGAGTGGAGTGGTTGCTTCATGTGGGTGGTCCGGCTGTTGGGGATAGGGGCGCTGGTCTTGGCGGTGCTGTTCGGCCTCAACCTGGTCTCACCGGCTGTCGACCCGTGTCCGGCGGACTCTCCGACAATCCCGCCACCCGGACCGCTGGGCGTGGCGCTTGACGTGTTCCTGGATGAGTGCGTGAGCGTTGCCGGAGACGTGGTGTCGCACGATGTCGGCGAGCTGGTGGTGGAGGTGGACCGGGGAGAATACGTGCAGTGGGTGAGGGTCCGTGGACCGGCGGAGGTCTTCGAACAGGTCTCAGTGGGCAGACGGGTCCAAGTGGCCGGACGGATCGGCGAGCATGAGGACGGGGGATACGTGGTGCATCACGGAGTGGACCGCGGGTGGTGGGGCAATCTCCGTGAGAACCTTCCGGGGGACGTTCTCACGCCCTAAGCCAGAGTAGCCTGACCGACTCCTATATGAGGACCTCCCAGCGAAAAGTTCGCAATTCAGTCTTGTCAGGCCCACTCATTTGTAGCTAGACCCATCGGGGACTCGAACCCTCTAGCTTTGGCCTACAACTGATATCCGCCTAGAGCCAGCCACGGGCTGGCGGCACTCTGGACACTCATTGTGGTCGGGCTATTACTGACACATTGATTCTAACGTGCGGCCCTTGGCGCGGCACACAAAATCCACAAGGGATGCTCTGGCCGATGTACCTCCCCGCCGAGGGCCTGCTCCAATTATGACGACAGAGCCAAAGTACCCCGGGGCCGGCAGACTTAATCCCGAATCCCTGAGCTAGTCCTACGGAGTAGGCCCAAATGAAGCGCGATATAGCGCATCCTCTGTTGCCCCATCGTAGGACATCCCCTCACCCGTGCACTTGGCGAAGAGCGCGTTGAAGTCTCTGGAGACCTCAACGCGCTCCCATTCGAGGCGGGATTCGCTGAATGCGTGGGCCTGGAAAATCCCCCGAGAGTCGTCATAGGATATTTTGAACGGACGGCGTCCATCCAGTAAGTACGGGACGGGAAACGAGTCAAGCATAAGCAACTCTCTCCTTAGAGTGCCGTTTGACTGCAGAATTCGAGGTGCAGTAGTCTTAGGAATGTTTCTGGTTCCTCGGTCTACAGGACCGCAAAGGTGCTTTCGCTTCAGCCAAGTGGGGGTACTTTTGGTTTAACTCGGCCAAGCACCAGCCAGGACTGATCTGCTTTTGCCTTCTCTCAGCCAACTGTAAGTGGGGTCTCCCCACCTGTCAAATTCGATAGGTAGGTTAGGAACCGCGCCCTGTTTTGAGATGTTCGGATGGCGTTCTAATCGGAAGGTTGTTCTAGCTTCGCTATTGCATCTGAGAGCATTGTGTTGACTCGGACTTGGGCCTCCAACAGTTTGATGATCGCCTCCTCACGGGAAATCTCTTTATCACCATCTCTCCACCCATAGTTTGTTTGTGGTCTCTGCCGCAGTCGGGTTCTAAGTCTGTCAACCTGACACGAGAAATCGTCCATGTACCTATCTCTCGGTCTATAATCAGGGTCTTGTGTAGTCACGTGTTCTCCATCCTGGCGCCCGCGCGAGCGGGACGTTTTGTTCATTGTACTGCTCGGTCGGTTCGATTCCCAGAGTTTCTCGCTCATCCCCACCCCCAGAACACAAATAGAACATTTCAAAACCAGGCACTATCCATCCCTAAACCACTTTTAGGGTTTTGTTAGAAGCTCTTATCGCTTCATCAGCCAACGTAGGCGCGGACTGTGCGCACTGGCGCGGGGCTGGAACGTGGCACGAAGTAGTGTGAAGTTGGCAGGACATGTTTGTAGGCGCCACATTCCAGACCACGGATGCGCTCAGCGAGTAGCGCCGGAAGTTGAGGCCACCCCCCAACGGGAGCGCTCTTAGGGAGGTCTGTATCAGTGATGGTTGTCGTTTGAAGCGAGTGCTGATTTCGTCTATGTAGGTGTGGCAAAGTTGCTGAAAGCGTAGAGTGACAGTGTGACGATCTTGGGCGACATCGAAAGTTTGTAGCTGACGAGGGTCCCTGGCCAGCAAACTACGGGAGCACCACGAGTGACGGATTTCGTAAGTGGAATGATGTCGGTCTGAGGTGGTCGAAGTGATAGATGACCTGAGGTATGATTCGGAGGTTGAAATGCTCGATAAGCTACTCGTCGAGGGTAAGGTGCGACATAGGGCGCGAGTAGGATGGAATGTGAGCCTGTCGGGTTTCTGAGCTGAAGGAGCGGATTATGGAAACAGCGGTGGTGCTGTTGGGTTTGTTGCTGTTTGTCGGATTTTGTATTTGGATATGGGGGATGAAAGGTTGGTTGAAGGATGTGGAGGGTCTGGAGGATCGTTGGAGGACCGCAGAGGAGAAGTACGAGGATAGGCGTAGGCGGTTGATTGTTGATTTGGCTCATGCTCATGACAGCGACGACCTGGGGCTGGCTCTCGAGATTTGGAGACGGGTGTATGAGGAGGTCGGCCCTGAGACCCTGGTGGCGGCGATGGACGAGGCGGAAGAGAGAAGGGAGTATTGGTTTGGGGCGAGAGTGGATGCTGCATTGAAGGAGAGCTGGTCGAAGTTCGTTAAGGAGTCGTGGCTTGCTAGTCGGGGTGAGTTCTTTGAGCTTGGTACTGCGGATTGGCTGCCTAGGTCCAAGCGGTTCGTTGTTGAGATGGCTGATGCACACCAGGGCGAGGATATAGGGTTGGCTATTGAGATTTGGAGAGGGTTCAGGAATGTGCGGAGAACTGCTGAGGAGGCTGATGAGTTAAAGAGGGCCATGGCCGAGGGTGATGCGTTTATGAGGCTCATGGCGGAAAGAAGATGGGTAGATTGGGTGGAAGTTTCGTCGGAGGATTTGCGGGATGTGCGGATGACGCCTGATATGTTGGTGTGGGTCTTGGAGCAAGCGGAGGAGAGAGGAGAATTGTGGTTGGGTTCGAGGGTGGATGCTACACTGAAGGAGAGTTGGGCGAAGTTCGTCGACGAGTCGTACGTGGCCAGCCGGGATGATTACATTACGAAGCTCGAGAGAGGGGGGTAGGGGTAGTGCTGGGGAGGCGTTTGGGGTTATGAGGGCGTGTCGACGGCCTCTGCCGGGGATTTGTTTGTGGTAGGCTTCTGCGTGGGTCGAGTTTCACGCCTTACGAGAGGGGAGTTATCCCACTATGACCCCAACCGACTACAGCCCTGTGACCCCTCTGAGAGAGTACCGCGCGATCAATTCAATCGCTCACTAGTCGAAATCGCGCCAATGACATACTGCGTTGAATTCGGCGATCTATCACTAACAGACCGCCGAACGTATGGCTACAAGCTAAACGAATTGCGCGGTATGATTGCAGACCTACTGCTCACGAAGTAGGTTTTTTAAATCCGATGCGCTGTCGTGCATCCATTTGAGCGTAATAGCCAAGGATGTCTGCATGTCGCTTTCGCCACTTGGCAATGAGCTTTGACAGCTCTTCGGCATCAGGCAAGTCGATCTTAGCCATCAGTTCCCCGGTTCGCGGTTTCACCGCCAGACGCCTCCAGCCTGGCTGACTTTCCAGACCGAAAAGCAACTTATACGTGTACTCAAGACGGTCAAGCTGCTTTTCAATCCTGCCTTCCAACTCTTTACAGTCCGATAGCGCCGACTGGTATTCATCCTGAACTGACATGAGCTACATTCCATCATGTGACAATGATGTGTGCAGTCTAGCAGAGTGCAGATCCGGAGAGAAGCGTCTCGTTCCCTTTGATGTAGGAAACCTCTCTATCCAAACTGACCACAGCTATCACTTCAAAGGCGGATTGGTCAACGTCGTTCCAAATTCACGGATCTTCGGTATCCATATCGACTATATTCACCAATAGAAGACATCCGCGTGTGTACCTCGAACAGTCATTCAGTCTCTTGGTCTTAGAATTCAACGCCTCGACCTCGCCCTCCAGTGGCCCAACGTCGACCTTGACAACACCGACATCGCCATCGAGGCATCCCTCGTCCGCACCCACCGCTTGGGCGTCATCCTCCAGCCGCCCAAGACCACCAGCGGCCGCCGCGCCGCCTACCGCGACCGGGGCTACGTCTTCGCCGACCCCCACGGCGGCTGGATCAACCCCATGCAACTCACCCGCGCCGTCAAGGGTGGAGTCTCAAGTCCCAACCCTGCTCCCTCCCGACGCGCAAGACCTGGATGCTCTACTCTATACCAATTCGCCATGACTGATTCACGCTTCCGGGAAGTAGCAGCACAGAGAGAACTCCTCCAGTCTTGAAGGCAGGTCCATTCGCTTGCATCCAGTGGAGAGACGGCCATCCATAGTTATCATTACAAGGCCACCTCCCAGCGGAAAGTTGGCAGCACAGGACACGCTAGCCCACCACCGCTTACGGTAGATACCACTGTCTTCGAGTTGTGGCTTGGCAGCCTGTCAACGCACCAGGGCCTTGCGATACCTGTATCGTGACGCTTGGGGTCGAAGGAACGAAACCAGCGTCAAGCGACGCAGCCCTTCCGGGTCCGAGAAGTCCATCGGGGCCGCATCCACGAGGTCGCCGAAGGGGTTGGGCTGGTCCGAGCGGCGCGTGAGCGTCCTTACCCGGACGCCCTGGCCAACCAGGCGCCGTGCGACGTAGCTGCCCGTGTAGCTGAAGGCTCCGGTGACGACGACCAGGTCAGGGTGCGTCATCGCCTCCGGCCCCTTGTGACGACGCTTCCTCCTCCTGTTCCTCTACCTGCGGCTCGGCCTCCTCCGTGTAATCGTCCAGCAGCCCGTTCCGCACGGCCCACAGCACCAGGCCCTGCATGGAACCGGCCCCCAGCTTCTGCTGGATGCTGTAGATTGAGTTCCGAACGGTCACCACCTTGATGCCCCTGGCCTCCGCTATCCGGGCGTAGGACATGCCCCGGGCGAAGGAGACGAGTGTCTCCCGCTCCCTCGGAGTCAGCCCAGCGGCCTCCGTCGGGTCTGCCGTGCCAGCGTCCCGTATCGCCGCGAACACCCTCCTCACCACTGCAACGGGCACGAGCAGCTCCCCCGGGACACGCGCCGCACGGCCGACAGCAGCCGCTCCCGGTCCGTCTCCTTCTGGAGGTACCCGGTCGCGCCGGCGGCCACCGCCTCTATCACGGCGTTCGCCTCCGTCGAGGCGGTCAGCATGAGCACCCGTGTCTCGGGGTTGGCCTCCATGATCTCCCGGCAAGCCTCCGCCCCGTCCTTGTTCGGCATGATGACGTCCATCACCACCACGTCGGGCAACACCTCGGCGGCCACCCGGACCGCCTCCTCGCCGTCCGCCGCCTGTCCCACCACCTCGAACTCGCCGGACTGCTCCAGGACGTGCTTCAGACCGGCCCTCACGATGGAGTGGTCGTCGACGACCATCACCCGTATGCGCTCATCTTCTGACATGGCCCTTATCCTCCCCGTCGTTGTGCCGGAATCACGCAGGTCACCGTCGCCCCGCCCATGGCGCCCCTCTCCTCCACAACCAGACGCCCGCCCAGGCGCTCGGCGTCCCTGCTCATGTTCTCGAAGCCGCGGCCACGCTCCCCGTAGTCGTCGGGCAGCCCGATGCCGTCGTCCGACACCGACAGCCGGATGTCCTCCTCTTCGAACTCAAGGTGGACGGACACCCGGCCCGCCTCCGCATGGCGATAGGCGTTGGTCAGCGCGTTGTGCGCTATCGAGAAGAGCAGGCCCCTGGCCTCTATCGAAAGGGGCGGCTCGACACCCGTCTGCGTCATCTCTGCGGGCACGGAGGTGATGTTGGTGAAGCTGGCGGCGTGGGCCCTGAGAGCCCAGCCCAGGTCGCGCCCCTCGTAGATGCTCCCCATGTTGATGGGGTGCCTCAGCTCCCAAATCGTGGAGCGGGACAGTCGTGAGGTTGCCTCCAGAGTGGCCGCGAGTTCCGGGTTCGCGTCCCCGGCCTGCGCCTTCGCCGTGTCGATGCCCAACCCGATCATGTACGCCGACTGGGCCGTGGTGTCGTGGACGGCCTGGGAGAACTCCACCCGCTCGCGCTGCATGGAGCGCTCCCGCTCCAGCCCCTGCCTCCACCTCATTCGCTCAAACCTGGAGATCAGGTTCACCGCCACAACGACCACATACATGACGGCCAGCCTGGCCAGCAGCGGTTTCTCGTCCCTGGCCTCGAAGTCCAGCCCGTCCCCGCCAACACGCTTATGCCCAGGTAGATGGCAGCCACCATCGTCACCCAAGCCATGTTGAGCCTGAAGGAGGTGAATACCACCGCGAAGAAGGCCAGCGATGGGTAGTAGAACAGGTGGAAGAAGTAGTGGCTGAAGCCGTTGCTCATCGCCGCGCCGGCCGAAATTATGGCAACGTCCATCGCACAGATGGCGAAGAACCAGCGCCATGTCGTCGCCCTGTTCGACCGGATGAGGTAGTGAAAGCATCCGTTGAACGCCATCAGCATCCCCAAGAGCAGCACGTACCCAACAAACTGGGGAGCCCAGTACCCGTAGAAGGGGCGATACACCATCTCTACGAGAAGCAGGACCCCTACGACCCAGTGCATCCAGGCCAGAATGTTCGCCACATATCGCAGCCCGTCCGGGTCGATCTGTTCGAGGGTCAGGTCCCTAACCCGAAAGGCGTTGGTTGCTCTCGCTGCCAGTTGAAGGCCCCGGCTGTGGTGGGGTCCGTGAGTCATCTCGTCTCCCCAAACGACCGTGAGTTTATGAGGCGTTTTAGCGCATCTTCTATCAATCTAGTGGGCCGCCGTTATGTCCGCAAGTAGCAAACACACTCTGTCGATACAGCATATGCCCCCTGCCAACATAGCAAATGAACTGTCCGCCACTGTGTAGCTGCGCAGATTCGGCGTTCTATCGCCGCGTTTCGGGCGGTCCCACACACTTGGCTCTGTTCCAGTCCGTCCGGGGCTGTTCGGCGGGCGTGGAGGCGTAAGGAGTCGCACCCTTTTCGGGGAGCGTTCGCCACGTTTCAAACAGGGCAAATGCCCCCATCGAAAAGTGGCATTTGCTACTTGTCAGCGCCGGGGAGAATCCCGACCATTTACGGTGGCCTATTACGGGAGGTATTCACTTGGCTTTCGAAAGGGCGATAGACAAAGTAGAGGCAACGGCCACTGACGCCGCCGTGACCGGTGCGCCCGTTTCCGCCCTTCACGGGCCAGCACAAACGTTCACCCCCCTCGTTCACCCCCCTATGGGAAATGTCGGTTAACAGGAGCACCCCGAATCAATGAGCGCTCTACGTCTTGACGGGAAGAACCTGATTCTGCCCCTCGCCATCCTGATGGTTGGGCTGACATTGCTGCTGGCGCTGACCCAGCCCGTGGTCGTACTGGGTGCTGACCCGAACAGTGCGCCCGACCCTCCCGGTGGGCTGACGGGGGCGGCGGTTCACGCCGGCATCGTGGACGTGGAATGGGACGAAGCGGCGGGAGCCGAGTCCTACGAAGTCCAGGTCATGACGGGCAGCGAATGGATCGCCCTGCCGGGCGGGGGGATGGAGATCACCTTCTACGGACCTGGGGCGATAGTGGGCGATCTGCCTTACGAGGGCAGGTACTTCTTCAGGGTGCGGTCCGTCAACGCAGCGGGGACGTCGGATTGGTCGATCTCCCCTCTCATTTCCGCCACCGGAGGCCCAGGACAATGGGAGGACGTTCCCGAGCTCACCAACAGCGCGGCCACCGGAGCGCCGGCGATAAGCGGCAGATTGCGGGTCGGCAAGCCCCTTTCTGCATCCACCTCGGGGATGGAGGATGAAAACGGGCTGGAACGGGTAAGGTGCCACTACCAGTGGATTTCCAACGGCGTGGAGGTGAATGGCGCGGAGGAGGCCACCTACACCCTGGCCGCAGCGGACCAGGGCAAGGACATCAGGGTCAGGGTTTCCTTCACGGACCGGCGTGGCTATTCCGAGTCCCTGACCAGCGGCGCGACCGGGGCGGTAGGGCCGCCGCCCGTGGCCCCTGGCAAGCCCCGAAACCTGGAGGTCACGAGGGCGGCACACGGTGAGGTCGAACTGGCCTGGGAGCCGCCCGAGTCGGACGGTGGGTCGGAGATAACGGGTTACAAGGTGATGTGGAGGTCCAGACACGAGGCCTTTAGCACTTCCCGCCAGGCACTGGAGAACGGGCTGTCACACACCATCAGAGGCCTCGCCGGTGCTCGTGAGTACACGGTATCGGTGCTGGCCATAAACGATGCGGGCGCCGGGGAGAAGGTTGAAGTTGCCTCCAGGGTCCCTGGGGTGATTCCCAACTCGCCAAGCGGCTTGACTGCAACGGCGGTTCACGCCGGCGTCTTGGACGTGGAGTGGGACGAAGCAGCGGGAGCGGACTCCTATGAAGTCCAGGTCATGCCCGGCGATGAGTGGGTCGCCCTTCCCGGGGAGGGGATGCAGATTTCGTTCTACGGGCCGGGGGCGATAGTAGGGAACCTGCCCCATGAGGGAAGGTACTTCTTCAAGGTACGTGCCCTCAACCAGCTCGGAACATCTGAGTGGTCGAGCCGTCTGTTCACGCCCGCCACCGGCGATTCGAATCAGTGGGAAGGAGCACCTGTTCCAACCAACAGCACCGCCACGGGCGTTCCGAGCATCAACGGGCAGGCCAGGGTAGGCGAGATCCTTACGGCGGATATCAGGGGAATTCAAGACGGCAACGGGTTGGACCGGGTCAAGTTCCACTACCAGTGGATTCTACGGGACGGTGACAACGAGACTGATATAGACAACGCCGGCGAAGCCTCCTACAGGGTGGATTCAGCGGCCGAGGGGAAGACCGTAAAGGTGCGCGTGTCATTCACGGACCGGGGAGGCTTTGTAGAAACGCCGCTCACCAGTACGGCGACAGCGGAGGTGAAGCCCCCATACAGCATCCCGAGCGCCCCGCAGAACCTCAGCTTGTCGCCGGGCGAGGGAAAGATAGAGGCGTCGTGGGAGGCTCCCGATTCGGATGGCGATAAGGGCGTTACGGCCTACAGGGTGCAGTGGAAGTCCGGCTCGGAGGACTATGACCTAACTCGCACGGCGGACGTCAGCCGACTCACTTATACGGTAAGAGGGCTGCGCAACGAACTGGAATACACGGTGCGAGTCGCAGCCGTGAATGAGGTTGGGTTTGGGCCGCCGTCAGAGGAGGCGGTGGCCAGTCCCCACAACGACACCCCTCCTGAGCTACTGGCTACCGAGGTCACGGGTCTGAGGCTGGCGCTGACCTACAGCGACGCGCTGGATGCCGCGTCAGTCCCGTCAACCAGCACCTTTGAAGTGCTGCTCAACGGCATTGCCAACCCGGTCACCAACGTTTCGGTGGAAGGGAACTCGGTCAGCCTGACACTAACCGACTCTGTAACGTGGGACGACGCCGTGTCGCTGAAGTACACGCCGCCCCAGGACTCGGCGGCCTCGCGTATCCAGGACCGGTGGGGCCAAGCCGCCGCCGCGATAGACAACATGGATGTCACTCCCTCCCTCGAGACTCCGAGCCCTCCCCGAAACGTGGCGGTGTCCGCAGACCAAGTGAGCAGACTGACCCTGTCCTGGGACGCGCCGGAATCCAACGGAGGATCAGCGGTCATCGAGTACGTGGTCCAGTGGAGGAAGGAGTCAGACCCCTACGGCCCGTCGACAGAGGCGGCGGTTGTCGGATCGACCTACACGATCAACTCCCTGGATGACGAACGCGCCTACGGGCTCAGGGTGCTGGCTCGCAATGCCGTGGGCGACGGTTCTCCCTCGGACGAGATTCTGGCTACGGTGGGGTCGGAAATAGACGTCGACGTACACGGCGACACCATAGAGGAAGCAACGCTTCTGCCCAAAGTTTTGCGGCGACCAGGTACGATCTACCCGCCCTCGGACGAGGACTTCTTTAGAATCGAATTCACTGGAGAAGAAGCCGGGATGTACCTTTACATGAATGAAGCAAGACCTTACAAACGACACCGGTTCACCTTGTTGGACAGCGACGGCAACTGCGTCTGGGACCCGTGTGTCAAGGATGATGGGGCAGGAGGAAGAAGTAGCGGCGTCATCGAACCGGGGACATATTACCTGCGGGTTCAATCCCCCACTAACTACGAGATCGGCGAGGACCTCCTTGACAAGTGGAGATACGAAGTCGGATGGAGGCCCCACTGGAACGACTTCCATGACCGGTGTCCAGCCATCGAGACCGAGTTCAGCGACCCGTACTACGGCTGCCAGAAGTGGAAGAACGGAGACCTGACCAAACCCTTCCAGGACATCAACGCAGAGCCGGTGTGGAAATCCGGGATTCTGGGACAGGGAATCCTCGTCAATGTCATAGACTCCGGGATAGACCCGGAACACGAGGACATCAAGCCCAATCTGGACCTGTCGCGCAGCACGAAGATCTATGGCACCAACCGATACCACGACCTGTCAGAACCCTACGGGTACCACGGGACAGCTATAGCAGGGGTGATCGCAGCGCGGGACAACAGTGTAGGAATGCGAGGAGTGGCTCCGAGGGCGCGGGTGTACAGCACATACTTTAGTTGCTCATTCTTTTGTAGCTCAATGTCCGGTTTCAACTCCAATTTCTTCACCAGGGAAATGGACGAAACGGCAGTCTCCAACAACAGTTACGTTTCGTCTCAAGGACTTACGCATGGCGACACATCAAGCCGCTGGGAGATGTATGCCCGGATAGGCGTAAAAAAGGGCTTCCACGGGAAGGGAATATCCCATGTATTCGGTTCGCCCAATTCTCCGGTAAACGGCAACGTGAACGAGATGGCAAACTACTACGCCGTCATCGGAATTACCGGCGTGGACCGCGACGGCAGCCTCCACCCGCACGCGGCCTACGGGGACTACCTGTGGGTGTCCGCACCGTTCGAGTCGCTGTCCCCCTCCCCGCACAACAGCTACGGCTACTTCAGCGGCAATTCCAATGCCACTCCGGTGGTATCCGGAGTGGTTGCGCTCATTCGCAGCGCCAACGAGAGCCTTACCTGGCGCGATGTGAAGCTCATCCTCGCCGCCTCCGCCCGAAAGAACCTGCCGGGGGACGCCGGCTGGGAAACCGGCTCTCTGCAGTACCGGTCGGACAGCCAGCGCTACACCCACCACCGCAATTTCGGATTCGGCATCGTGGACGCGGGAGCCGCAGTCGAGCTGGCCCAGTCCTGGAGCAACCTGCCGCCGATGAAGAGCGAAACGGCGGAATCCGGACAGCTCAACCTGACCGCACCCGACGCCGTGGGCGGCACTCAACCGACCGTGGTCACCAGCGAACTCGTCATAGGAGAAGACATAGAGTTCATCGAGTTCGTACAGGTGAACGTCGCGATGGACCATACCTTTAACCGGGACCTGTTGATGGAACTGGTGTCGCCCACTGGCCGGGTAACCATGCTCACGCAGCCCGTGACGGACGAGGAAGAGAAGTTCTTCCCCGGGGCACGGGCACGTGACAGATCCCACGCCAGCAACCGCGACTTCCGCTTCGGTTCGGCCAAGCACCTGGGGGAAGACCCGACAGGAACCTGGACCCTGCGCATGAGCGACCACGTCCCCGCCAATACCAATTGGAAACTCGATTCCATAAACGGCGAGGGCGGCATCAAGGAGTGGAGCATCACCATCTACGGCCATAGCGTCGACGGGACCCCGAACCGGTCGGCAACGGGCGAAGTCCAAATCGACGGCGCCGCCCAGGAGGGAGGAACCCTCACCGCCAACACCGATGGAATTGCCGACGCGGACGGCAGCGAGAACGCCGAGCACTCCTACCAGTGGTACTCCTTCGACGGCACCATCAACGACAAGGTCAGTGGGGCCACGGGCGCCAGATATACCCTGTCCGACCAAGACGTCGGCAACGAAATCAGCGTCCTCGTTACCTTCACCGACGACGCGGGCCACCACGAAAGGCTCACCAGCGCTCGGACTGCTCCGGTGCCCGCTCTCCCCAACAACCCTGCCACAGGCGAACCCACCATCAGTGGAATTGCCCAGGAGGGGGTGACGCTGACGGTGAGCACTTCCGGCATATCCGATGCCGACGGCCTGGACGGCGCCGAATTCACCTACCAGTGGCTTGCCAACGACGCGGATATAGAGGGAGCCACCGGTTCGACGTACGCCCTGACCGGCGACGACGTGGGCAATACCATCAAGGTCAAGGTGTCCTTCACCGACGACAGGGACCACGAAGAGTCCCTGACCAGCGCGGCAACGGCGGCGGTGTCCGCCCGTCCCAACAACCCGGCCGCCGGCCAACTCGTCATCAGCGGGTATGCCCGATCAGGCGAGTCTCTCACGGCTAACACGGAGGGGATATCCGACACCGACGGCCTGAACAACGTTGACTTCAGCTACCAGTGGCTGGCCGACGACGTGGATATGGAGGGGGCCACCGGCCCCACCTTTACGCTGACCGATGACCAGGTAGGTAAGACCATCAGGGTCAGGGTGACTTTCACCGACAACAAGGATAGTGACGAAACGCTGACCAGCGAGCCGACGGCGACCGTCGGGGTTGCGTTCATTGATGGGACTCCCGGAACGCCTGCTCTTCCCACCATGGAGAGGGGAGACCAACAGCTCACCGTCACCTGGACTCCGCCCGAGGACAACGGCACCGTCCCGGTCAGCAAGTACCTGATCGAGTTTCGGAGGACGGACCGCGACTACTTGGAAGGTCGGAGAATCGAACTCCCAGCCGCGACGCTGACCCGTACCATCACCGACCTCGCCAACGGCACCACCTACCACGTGCGGGTGACGGCCGCCAACGCCGACGGCTACGGCAGCCCCTCGGAGGAGGCCAGCGCCGCTCCCGGGACCGGGGACGTGGCCGGTCTGGCCACGCCGCTGTTGTCGGACCCCGAGGTCCTGCACCACCGGAAGGTGAAGCTGGACTGGCAGGACGTCGTAGGCTCCGACCGGTACGAGGTGCAGCTCTACGACTACCGGGCCGGGGGCTTCGTGGACCTGCCCAACGGAGACGTTGAGATCGTGTTCGATGGCTCCAGCGCGGTGGTGAGCGGACTTCCCGAGGGAAACCTGTGGTTCCTCAAGGTGCGGGCGGTCAACACCGGCGGTGAGTCGGAGTGGTCTGAGATCGTGCAGATCGTCCCCACCAAGGCTTCGGACTGGGAGGAGGACGACAACAGCCCGGCCACGGGAGCGCCGACCATCAGCGGCACGTCCCAGGCTGGCGAGACGCTGACGGCGAGCACGTCCGACATCGCCGACGCCGACGGGCTGATTAACGTCTCCTACAGCTACCAGTGGCTGGCCGACGACGCCGAGATGGAGGGGGCCACCAGTTCGACCTACACGCTGACGGACAGCGAGGTGGGCAAGGCCATCAAGGTCAGGGTCGCCTTCACCGACGACGCCGATAATGAGGAGACCCTGACCAGTGCGGCGACGGCTCAGGTGACGGCCCGTCCCAACAGCCCGGCCACGGGAGCGCCGACCATCAGCGGGACGGCCCAGGTGGGAGAGACGCTGACGGCGAGCACGACCGACATCGCCGACGCTGACGGGTTGACTAACGTGGTCTACAGCTACCAGTGGCTGGCCGACGACGCCGAGATAGATGGGGCTACCAGTTCCACCTACACGTTGACCGATGAGGACGTTGGCAAGTCCGTCAAGGTTCGAGTCACCTTCACCGACGACGCCGACAATGAGGAAACCCTGACCAGCGCGGCGACGGCTGAAGTGTCCGCCCGTCCCAACGACCCGGCGACGGGCGCTCCCACCATCAGGGGCACGGTCCAGGCGGGCGAGACGCTGACTGCGGAAACTTCGGGCATAGCTGACGCGGACGGGCTGAACAACTTCGGCTTCAGCTACCAGTGGATTGCCGACGACGCCGAGATAGAGGGGGCCACGAGTTCTACCTACACGCTGACCGACGACGAGGTGGGCAAGGCCATCAAGGTTCGGGTGACCTTCACCGATGACGCCGATAACGAAGAAACCCTGACCAGCGCGGCCACGGCTGCGGTGTCCGCCCGTCCCAACAGCCCGGCCACGGGCTTGCCGACCATAAGCGGCATGGCCCAGGCGGGCGAGAGTCTCACGGCGGACGTGTCTGGGATAACCGACGCCGACGGGCTGGGCAACGTCGAATTCGCCTACCAGTGGCTGGCCGACGATGCCGCCATATCGGGGGCCACGGACTCGACCTACACGCTGACCGACGACGAGGTGGGCAAGGCGATCAGGGTGAGGGTGACGTTCACCGACGACAGGGGCGCCGATGAGACGCTCACCAGCGCCCCCACGGAGTCGGTGACCGTTCTCGTCTGGTCCGCGACGCTGACTGCGGGGAGCGGCGGAACGTATTCCGGATACGACCAGTATCAGGGTACCGGGGCGCTCTCAGACGACGAGTTCTCCCTGGCCGCCATCGAGTACAGCGTCAGGCTGGTTACCGAGGACGATGAGGGGATGCTTTCCCTCGTGTTGGACAGGCCGCTGCTTGCTCCCTTCACGTTACACGTCGGCACCTTCGGGTTTGCCTCTGAGGACGCCACGCCAGAGGAGGGAGACGGCGCTGACACGTACGGCTGGGACAAAGGGACGGTGGAATGGTCAGATGGGGAGCAGGTGGAACTCAGCCTCACCCTTTCGGATTTGCCGCTGTTTGGTGTCTTCGCGGGCGTGCCCGATGCCCATGACGGGCAGACGGTGTTCACCTTCGAGCTGCTGTTCAGCAGGGAGCCTAGATCCGACTTCAGCTACAGGACGCTGAAGGACCATGCGTTCACGGTGACCGGGGGTACGGTGACACGGACGCCGCGTCTGGGTCCACCCAGCAACATGTCCTGGGAGATACACGTCAGACCTGACTCGGACGGCGACGTGACCGTCGTGCTGCCCGTCACGGAGGACTGCTCCGCGCAGGGTGCGATCTGCACTGAGGACGGCAGGCCGCTGTCCAATCGTCTGGAGGTCACCGTCCGAGGGCCGCTGGATGCCGGCCAGAACACCGAGGCGACGGGCGTTCCAACTATCAGCGGCACTGCCCAGGCGGGGGAGACGCTGACGGCGGTCACTACCGGCATTGCCGACTCGGACGGGCTGACCAACGTGAGCTACAGCCACCAGTGGCTGGCCGACGACGCTGACATACCGGGTGCCACGGACTCGACCTACACCCTGACGGACGACGAGGTGGGCAAGGCTATCAAGGTGAAGGTGTCCTTCACCGACGACGCCGATAATGAGGAGAGCCTCACCAGCACGGCGACGGCTCAGGTCACGGCCCTCCCCAACAGCCCAGCGACGGGCGCTCCCACTATAAGTGGCACGGCCCAGGCGGGCGAGACGCTGACGGCGGTCACTACCGGCATTGCCGACGCCGACGGGTTGGACAACGTGAGCTACAGCCACCAGTGGCTGGCCGACGACGCCGACATACCGGGGGCCACGGACTCCAGCTACACCCTGACCGACGACGAGGTGGGCAAAGCCATCAAGGTCAAGGTGTCCTTCACCGACGACAGGAACAACGAGGAGACACTCACGAGCACGGCTACGGCAGCGGTGACGGCCCGTCCCAACAGCCCGGCTACGGGAGAGCCGAGCATCAGCGGCACGGCGCAAGCGCGTGAAACGCTCACGGCGAACATCTCCGCCATTGTCGATGCAGATGGGCTGGCCAACGTTGACTTCAGCTACCAGTGGCTTGCTGACGACGCGGACATCCAGGACGCCAGCGACTCGACCTACACCCTGACCGACGACGAGGTGGGCAAGGCTATCAAGGTGAAGGTCACCTTCACCGATGACGCCCAGAATGAGGAGACCCTGACCAGCGCGGGGACGGGGACGGAGGCGGTGACGGCCAAGGCCAACACCCCGGCCACGGGCGCTCCCACTATAAGTGGCGGTGCCCAGGCGGGGCAGACCCTGACGGCGCAAACGTCTGGGATTACCGACTCGGACGGGCTGACCAACGTGAGCTACAGCCACCAGTGGCTGGCCGACGACGCGGAGATACAGAACGCCACGGACTCGACCTACACCCTGACCGACGACGAGGTGGGCAAGGCCATCAAGGTCAAGGTGTCCTTCACCGACGACAGGGACAACGAGGAGAGCCTCACCAGCGCGGCGACGGCCCAGGTCACGGCCCTCCACAACAACCCGGCGACGGGAGCGCCCACTATAAGCGGAACGGCCCAGGCGGGCGAGACGCTGACGGCGGTCACTACCGGCATTGCCGACGCCGACGGGCTGAGCAACGTGAGCTACAGCCACCAGTGGCTGGCCGACGACGCTGACATATCGGGGGCCACGGACTCGACCTACACCCTGACCGACGACGAGGTGGGCAAGGCTATCAAGGTCAAGGTGTCCTTCACCGACGACAGGAACAACGAGGAGAGCCTCACCAGCGCGGCGACGGCTCAGGTCACGGCCCTCCACAACAACCCGGCGACGGGAGCGCCCACCATCAGCGGGACCGTCCAATCGGGCGAGACGCTGACGGCAAGCACCGACGGCATTGCCGACGCCGACGGGTTGGACAGCGTGAGCTACAGCCACCAGTGGCTGGCCGACGACGCTGACATATCGGGTGCCACGGACTCGACCTACACCCTGACCGACGACGACGTGGGCAAGACCATCAAGGTCAAGGTGTCCTTCACCGACGACAGGAACAACGACGAGACGCTGACCAGCGCGGCCACCGGCGCCGTCGCCGCAAGACCCGACTCTTCGGATACGGACGCACAGCCCGGCGACCCCAGCACGACCGTCGACGTCACGGTCGGGGACACGGTGAAGGACGAGATCGAGGAGCTTCACGAGGTGGACTGGTTCAGGGTTCACCTGCTGGCATCGGAGAGCTACCGGATCGACATGCGCGGCGCATGGGGTGGTGAGTGGGCTTTGGTCGATGGCGAGATAGTCTGGATCTCCGCCGGCACGCTGGAAGACCCGAAGCTGCTGGGCGTGTACAGCGGGGCCAATGTTCTCGTTCCCGGCACCGACGAGGAGGTAAGCGGTGATGATCGTGGCGATTACGCAGAGGGGAAGAACAGCCGCATAAAGTCGTTCAGCCCCCCGGCCGACGGCTACTACTACATCGCCGCCGCAGCCGAGCAGGGCGGGTGGACCGGCACCTACGAGCTCACCGTCACCGTCGCTACCGAGGAGTAGGCGTCCCGTTCCCCTGGCACGGCCCAGGGACAGCACGGCTGGGTCCAACAAAAGAGTCCGCATACATGGATATCCGGGCGGGGGGCGCTGACTCGCCCAGTGCGGACTCTCGATGCCGAACGGCCCGGACCCTCCCGCATGAGAGAGTCCCGATAAGCCCTGCGGAAGGGCCGGCTCGCCATGCTGAGACCGCACACATACTACGCCCTCGGACTTCGTGCGGGCCTATGCCATGTCCAGGGAGTGGTTGACGTTGCTCATCCGCAGGATGGGCGCGGTGGCCAGCATCTGTCGACTCGCCGCCTCGATGTCCCCCGGCATCGACGGGCTCCGGTCCCGGGTGGAGTTCCACCGCCGGGGGAGCTTCGACGCCACCATCACGCTCCACGACGGCCGCAGCTTCAACATCGTGCGCCAGGGCCTCGCCCTGCGGCCGTGGCAACCCACCCCACCATCCTGTCGGGGGCTTCGGCTTTTTCCGCCACTGACCTGTCTGGCCCCAATACTGCCTACGCCGATTTAGCTGCGACTACTCCGCGGGCTGTGGCCACATAAGAAAACTTCAGCCTGCAGGGCAGTCGACGGACCCGTTCTTCGATCCCACCGAAGATGGAAGGTCAGTAGTCTCCCTGTGCCAGCTGCCTCCTATTCAACTCCGGCTGCCTCCAAATCGATTGTCCATGAGAATCGTACTTTTTTCTGTCGATTGACAGACAAAGAACGATTATTCGGTTTACGTTATGCGTCAGGCTTCCCGACGTTCCTGGCGCATCGGACAGACCCGCCCGGTGAAGGTCGTGTTCATGTCCTACCGGAACACCCTCCAAGCCGACGCGCTGAAGCTGGTGGCGAAGAAGCTGCAGAGCTCGCTGGCGGTGGAGGGGGAGCTGCCGGAGGACGGACTGGCGGCATACGGCGACGACGGGGACGACCTGATGATGGCGCTAGCAAGGAAGATCGTCAGCGGGGAGGAAGAGAACACAGCCGAGACGGTGGATGATGTCTTCGCGGCGGCCAGGGCGGTTGAGGCCAGCGCGGAGGAGATGCTGGTGGACGAGGGATGGAAGACGCTCGATGTCGAGCCTGAAGTCAACGGGAGTAACGGAAACGGGCGCCATAACGCAACCGGCATAGAGCAGACAGTCGAGCTGGTTCTGGAAAACGGTCACCACACCAATGGCAACGGGAACGGCCATGCAGATGTCCCAATCAACGGCAACGGGGCTAACGACCTACACCTCGAGGTCCCTGAGCCTCAGAAGGCGCTGTTCTCGTGGGCCGAGTTCATGACAGAGGAGCCGGTCAAGCCGAAGGGCCGGAGCCGCAAGCCTCAGCCCGCATCCGCGTCGCTGTTCGAGTGGGCGCTCAGCTTCGAGAAGGAGACGGCCGGCGTCTCTGCCTGACGGCCAGTTGGACTCGTGAGGCATACTGATTGGCAAACGGGGCGGTCATCGTATTCGATACGGTGGCCGCCCTGCACGTCCATGTGAATGGCTTTTGGCGTTTAACCGCCCATGTCGCCTATCCCGATTGACTTCAGGCTCGACATCGAGCGTCTTCCAAAGGAGAGGGCCCATAACCTTAATGTCGGACGACGCGGGCGAGAGATGGCGCCAATGGGAACGATGGACGCCGCGAACGGGATCGTAAAGGCTGATGTAGGGTTGAGGTACCACTAGTACCGCTTCCAGTTGTATTTGACAAATATAAGAAATAGGTTAGTCTTGTGTATGATCCTATAGGGAGGACATACGAAGACATGCCTGCTCTCAAGTACAAGGTGGAGTTGAACGAGTCGGAACGGACACATCTCAAAGAGATAGCGAGTCGTGGGGAGACTTCGGCCCGTAAGGTCAAGCGAGCGCTGGTGTTGCTTAAGGCGGACGAAGGTTTGATCGACCGTGACATCGCCGGCGGACTATTGATAAGCGCATCCACGGTGGGACGTGTGCGTACGCGGTTTGTGGAGGAGGGACTCGACAGCGCGCTCAATGAACGCAGGCGCCCGGGACAGAAGCGCAAGTTGGACGGCAGACAGGAAGCGCATCTGATAGCCGTCGCGTGCAGCGATGCACCCGAAGGACACGCGGACTGGACGCTGCAACTAATTGCAGACAAGGTGGTGGCGATGGGGTTTGCCGAGAGCATCTCCCTCGAGACGGTGCGCCAGATACTAAAAAAAACGAACTCAAACCGTGGAAGAAGAAGGAGTGGTGCATCCCCGAGGTGAGCGGAGAGTTCGTGGCTCGAATGGAGGACGTGCTGGACCTGTACCATCAAGACTACGACCCGGACCATCCCGTGGTCTGCTTCGACGAGACATCCAGGCAGTTGGTGGCTGATAAGAGGGCGCCCATCGCGGCCAGGCCGGGTCGGGTAGAACGATATGACTACGAGTACAAGCGAAACGGCACCCGAAACCTGTTCATGTTCTGTGAGCCGAAAGCTGGCTGGAGGCATGTCGAGGTGACCGAGCGGCGCACTGCTGTGGACTTCGCACATCAGATGAGGTGGCTGGTTGACGAGGCATACCCTCATACAGAGACGATACGGCTGGTGCTGGACAACCTCAACACTCACAAGCTGGGCTCGTTGTACGATGTCTTCGAGCCAGCCGAAGCGCGGCGCATCGCCAAACGCCTGGAGTTTCACTACACACCCCTACACGGCAGTTGGCTGAACATGGCTGAGATAGAGTTGAGCGTCTTGAGCAACCAGTGTCTCAACCGTCGAATCAGCGACGAGGTGGTACTGAAACGAGAGGTCTCGGCGCTGGAACAAGAGCGTAACGAGGCTGCCGCCGTCATTGACTGGCGTTTCTCCACTCAGGACGCTCGCACTAAACTTCAACGTATCTATCCATCATATTCAGATTGAAACGGTACTAGTCTATGTATTAGGCCACTTTGCGTTAACCTATGGCGGTGCGAAGCGAAAGAGTGTCGCCCTCCGAACGGAACAGGGGAACACGTAACGTAAAGCAGTCTAATCGGAAAAACCAAAGCTTAAGGGGTAAGGCAAGATGACGGACCCGAGGACAAATCTAACACAAACCATGCACCTCATGGATGCACAGGCCAGCGTGGAGACGGCTTTCTGTACCTTCGAGGCCGACCCTGCCGACCTGACTAGCGTCCAATACTACGTGCAATGCCGCTTGGACAACCTTTCAGTTCCGGCTGTCTGCATCGAGTGCAAGACCGCCTCGGTCAAGTGGATCGAAGATTATTGCTCCGATCTGGAAGCCGATGTAAGCGCACTCCGGGACAAGGCCGAAGGTCTACTGAAAAGAGCAAAGGACGGACGCAGGAAGGCCGAGGGCGACCGCCGTGCGGTGGAACAGGCGGCCAGAGACGCGGAACGTTTTGAACGCAGTGCGGAAAGGTCGGAGTCGGAAGCCGACGGCCTGTGGGAGGAGGCCCGCGTCCGTCGTCAATTCGTCGAGCAACTGAGGACGGAAATTCGGCCGGATAATTGACGGGACGCGAGGAGAGAAGGGCAGTCCGGCTCAGGCCGGTAGGACGCCGACCATCGGCGCAAACGGGGAGGCAGTCGTCATATGACGTAACTGCCTCCCTGCACGTTTATATGGGGTCTCTTTGTTTTGTCCCCAGTGGACGCTTATGGCAAGTCCGCACGACAACGCCGGATGGCATGTGGCGGTGCGTGGACTCGAACGACGTCGCGGGAGCACGGCACAGAGGTACGCCCCGAAAGAACGAACATGGAAGGAGAAGATTCAATGACTGAGGAACGCGCCAACTACAACATAGACCACACCGAAGCCGAAGAGGATATGACGGCAGAGGACCTCCTGAAGGCCTTAATCCAGGAAATGATCACGGATCCCGAAACTCCTGCATGGACGCATCCCGTCCTGAACGCGACGGCTGAGGAAGACCACACCTACCGGCTGTCCCACTTGCGGGTGGATGTCCGCCTGCTCATTCGGATCTTGGAAGGGAGAGACGACGAAGCGATTGCCCTGTGGATCGGGGAGGACGTCATTCCCGGCTGGATGCGCTACGCCCTCGCGACATACCTTGCGACTGAAGGACGGTTCGCTCGCGGTCGAGTGGTCGCCGACGCCGAGACGATCGAAGAGATACTCACGATCAGGTGCGGCTTCGAGTAGTTGAGGGTTTTCCGTTATGCGGTTCCGTTCGCTACGGGGTGGCATCATACCTAGACAGTCCTCCGCTTTCCGAAGCGAACGGGACCGTAACGTCGTCAATTCATTGACGAGGGTACATATGTTCTGTATCATTATGCGTATCCGGTCCCACCGGACTTCGACAGCCTATGAGGAGCAATAAGGGTCGCTCGTGTACTCGTCCTTCAGATAAAGAGACACGGCGCAATCGACGGGGTAGTTGCAACAGATAGGACAGACCCCTCAGTCTTTTCGCCCTGCGGCCCGTAGGAAGCAATGTTGGAACACAAACAGCAAGGGCGTGAACGAGCAAGGGTTATTGCCGAACTCCTTGAACAGAACCTGTCCCAAGCCGAAATCGGCAGGCGCCTGGGCACCAGCCGCGCCCGGGTGGGACAAATCGTACTCGCCCACGGACTGATCAAACCCAAGACTTCCATCGCAACCCGGAGAGCCACACGGCCACTGACTAAACGGCAGGCCCTGATATTGGCGTTCATCAGGGACTTCACCACTCACAACCCGTACCCGCCCACCGTTCGAGAGATCACCAGAGGCTGCAGCCTCAGCAGCACCTCGGTTGCGGACTACAACCTGCTGTGCCTGAAGGAAAAGGGATATCTGACGCGGGTTCCCAGCATCTCACGCGGCATCGTCCTGACCGAGCGGGCAAGATCAGAAGCCGCCGACTGATCCACGCGGCCTGGCAGGATTGCCTCCCTCCACCCGTCCATATGTCCGAGCCTCTTTGCATTCTGTGGAGGAAAGTGCAAAACTCCCTCATTCCTCACCCTTGGCTACACATCGCAAAGGCGCAGGCCGATTTTCGTATTGATGCACATTGCGCTAGATGATAAGTTCTAACCCCACACCCATTCAGGAGGGCAGCAATGGCAAGGTCATCTAGAGGCGGCGGGCGCAGTTCGGGCGGCAACAGAAGCGGGTCGGCCAAGGGCCAGATCAGGCGGGGCAAAGCCGTGCAGTACAGCATCAAGAGTCCTAGCGGGGAGACCAAGTACACAGGCACGACGAACAACCCGCGTCGTCGAGCAGCTCAACACAGTCAGTCAGGGAAGATGCAGAAGGGCGACAAGCTCAGGGTCGAGACGAAGCCGGTATCCAGGAAGACAGCCGAGGGCATCGAGGCTCGTAAGCTGGCCGACCACCGTAACCAGCAGGGGCGCAATCCCCAGCACAACAAGACGAACGACGGGCAGTATCACCCCTAGTCTGGGACAGGCGCATACCCTTGGGGAGCTATATACTTGACGATCCAGCCCATGTCGCGCCTCCCAGTCGTATTGGAAGACGACCCGGCGCTTGACACACCGAACTAAGGTCGGTCAAGTGAGGGACCGTTTCGTTTCCCCGGGTTTTACCGGACTGCGGCTCTGACGCCTCAAACGTCAGGGCCGCCTTCGTTTTCCATACCCTACCATTAGGGAGCTTTTGCACTTCCCTCTTGCCTTGGAAAGCCTATGTCGAAACGGACTGCTTTGTATATAATCCCCACATCAAAGTATTCAATCTCAGAAACTGGGATATCTGATGGCTAGCGCTGAGCAACTCGAGGCTCTGCTGAGATCACATCTGGAAGGTGATGAAGAACGTTTTTGTTCAGTCGCCATGCAGATTGCCGCACATGAAGCCAAGCTGGGCCACGGTAAGGTCGCTCAGGGATTGCGCGTCTTGATCGACGAATCAAGGATTCGGCGCAATAGGAGGCCCTCAGATACAGTTCCGAGTTCTCGTGAAGAGTGGAGCACCCTACTAGAAGCTACCTACCCCAGCGCCCGTCTAGGGGATATGGTTCTTAGAAGAGACCTCTCGGAACAGATCGCACGGATCATTCGCGAGCAGCGTCATGCGGCGCAGATTCTAGAGCATGGTCTTACTCCTAGGCGCAAGTTACTGCTAGTAGGTCCTTCCGGAACGGGCAAGACGCTAACAGCATCCGCCCTAGCAGGAGAACTTGGGTTACCTCTGCTACAGGTTCGGCTTGACGGCCTGATTACCAAATTCATGGGCGAAACCGCGGCTAAGCTCAGGCAAATATTTGACACTATCGATTGGAACAGGGGAGTTTACCTCTTCGACGAGTTTGACGCCATAGGCTCGCACCGGGGTCTCTCAAACGATGTGGGGGAGATTCGGCGGGTACTGAACAGTTTTCTCATTATGATTGAGCAAGATCGCTCACATAGCATCATAATGGCGGCCACCAACTATCCGTTCACCCTCGATGCAGCACTCTTCCGCAGATTCGACGATGTCCTCCACTATGAACTACCAGACAAGTCCCACATCTCGGAGCTTCTAAAGGCGCGCTTGGCGGGGGTTGCAGTAAAGGGCACTCGGTGGAATTGCCTAAGCGCTCGGTCCGTAGGGTTGAGTCACGCTGAAGTAACACGGGCCGCTGATGAAGTTCTTAAGAGTGCGCTGATCTATGAACGTGCGCGAGTGAAAGAGTCGGACATATGGCAAATGCTCCTTGAGCGAATGACTATCGTCGAGAGATTGGAAAGCACGAAGCAGTAGAACTGGAAGAGTGCACAGATAATGGTCAACGCAAGCGAGGACAGAAATCGACACTTCCTTTTGGAAAATGTCACACGAACCGAAGCGTATAGGGCTCCGGGACAAAGTAGGGAGGGTCCCAACATCCCTAAACGAGATAGAGTTCAGCATAGCGCAATGTTGCTCCAGCAGATTGAAGAACTGCGGCTGGGCACAGAGGCGATTAGAGAGATCCAGTTGGCTGCAGGAGCGGAAGATGACCTGGGCATTAAGGTGGAGTTTGAGAGTTTCCCCGATGTCGAATTGGCCTTTGAGAAACTAGCCCGAGAAAAGTCGGGGATCGACTTATTGAATGTGCGAATGGAAGGGGACCTCACTCGCGCCACCGTATTCGTACCCGAGGGAAAGCTAAATCACTTTGAGAAACTCATCAACCACTATCTGGAGGAGAAAAAAGACAGGATTGGCCGTGCCCGAGACAACAGACCACTTATCGACACCATCAAACAGATCCGTGCAGCGACCCTCAATGCACTCTGGACGGACGAAGAAAGCCTTCCGACCAACAAGGATGATGAATTCTGGTGGGAGGCGTGGATAAGGATACCTGATAGACGAGCGTGGCATTCAGAAGTCACTGGGTTTCGTGAACGAGCAGAAGCTCATGGAATGCGAATTGCACACGGAGAAGTTCTGTTTCCGGAGCGTGCTGTTCTACTCGTGCATTCTTCGGTGGAGCAGATGGAAAGATCCATTTTGTTCCTTAATCATGTAGCTGAATTGAGGCGCGCCAAAGAAACGGCAGATTTTTTCGACTCCTTTTCTGTTAGTGAGCAACGTGAGTGGCTCGACGACCTCCTGACTCGTACATTAGTTCGGAACGATTCCAAAGACGTACCTTATGTCTGCCTGCTTGACACAGGAGTCAATCGTGGTCATCCACTACTGCGCCTAGCCCTCGCCGCCGATGACGTGCATACTGTCGATCAGGTTTGGGGAACAGATGATGCCCACGGCCACGGAACGGAGATGGCGGGCCTGGCTCTTGCGGGAGACCTCAGACAAGCGCTAGCCGGTACGGAACCCTTGGACATCCAACATCGGCTTGAGGCAGTGAAGCTGCTTCCCACTGATGGTGTAACTGGACCAAAACCTTATCACCACGGATACTTGACACAAGAGGCTACGGCACGGGCAGAAATCACGGCTCCGTTTCGACGGAGGGTTATGGGAATGGCCGTTACGGCTCGCGACAATCGAGACCGGGGGGCTCCGTCAGCATGGTCTGCTGCCCTTGATTCGCTTACGGCTGACGCCCTGGAACAAGGTGCCAATCCACGCTTGATAGTCGTGTCCGCCGGCAACACTTCCTTCAGTGGATGGTCGCACTATCCAATTAGCAACGACACCGATGGTATACATGACCCTGCCCAAGCTTGGAACGTTGTTACGGTAGGGGCTTACACGAACCTCACTGACATTACCGAAGAAGATACGGATGACTATGAGACAATCGCCCCTCTTGGCGGACTGAGCCCATTTAGTACGACATCATTGACATGGCCACACCACTCACCCCTAAAGCCTGATATCGTGCTCGAAGGAGGCAATGCGGCTAAAGACTTGCTAAGTCCTGTAGAGATGCACAGCCTAAAGTTGTTGACTACGAATCACCGTCCAGTTGAACGACTGTTCACAACGACAGGCGCGACAAGTGCTGCGACTGCACTAGCGGCAAGATTGGCGGCCCAGATTATGGCTGAATACCCTGAATACTGGCCAGAATCGGTTCGGGGTCTGATGGTTCACTCTGCAGAATGGACCGACGCTATGAAAAGCTCCTATTTGCCTACGGCACCCGCAAAAAGTGATTATCAGGATCTACTTAGGCGATGTGGTTTTGGCGTGCCAGACCTTTCACGTGCATTGTGGACAGCATCGAACTCGCTGACCATGGTAGTTCAAGAGAGTTTGGTTCCGTTTAAGAAAGAGGCGGGCAAGAATCCTGTAAATCGCGACATGCATATCCACCAACTTCCGTGGCCGCGGGAAGCGCTTGAAGACCTTGGAGAAACCCAGGTTGAAATGCGTGTGACGCTCTCTTACTATATCGAGCCCAATCCCTCTCGACGAGGCCGTTCGCGCTACCGCTATGAATCTCATGGCCTCCGTTTCGACGTTAAAAGGCCTCTTGAGTCACTTGACAACTTCCGCTATCGAATCAACGCCGCTGCCCGGCGCGAGAATCAAACTAAACCAAAAGGTGCCGACGATCCGTCGTGGTTGATCGGCAAGCAAGGTCGACACAGGGGATCTCTACACGGAGATATTTGGCGAGGTAGCGCGGCAGAATTAGCGAGCCGCGGGTATGTGGGAGTCTATCCTGCCGTGGGTTGGTGGAGCACACGTCATGCACTAGAACGATACAATCAAGCTGCACGTTACTCGCTGATTGTCAGTATCAGGGCACCGGAAATCGACGTCGACCTCTATACTGAAGTGGAGAGTCAAATAGAGATACCGATAGTAACTGAGGTCTGAATCTACTTCTTACTCATCGGGTCGGATTCTTGGTTCGTATGTACACCCTCCGCCAAAGGCATTGCATGGTTAGGCACTATCAAGTAATACCAATTCGTCATGACTGCGCCATAATCCTTCAAACGCAGCGCGCATAGCAGAGACCACCCACCGTCATTCCGGCGGAGGCCGGAATCCAGAGTGTTCGGTCAGCGAGAATACGGTGGTATTAGCACGAATTGGTATAAGGTGCCTAAAGACTGTTAGGTGGACGCTGATAAGGAAGGGTTCCCGTGCAGTTCTGATTAGGGGGAGATATGCCACGACGTAAGAAGGAACGAGGCCGACCGATGGAGCGACGCTATCCGCCTCGGATAGACGCGACGCCGAAGGAAGTGGTACAGGCGATATTCAGAAACCCCATCGCTTGCATAAGGACGCAATTGACCGATAACCCCGACTAAAGCCCGCCCTAACCTATAGGGATATGACCCCCCCACAAAGCCCCCCTCACGCGACCGGCCTCACCATCCACCTGAGTAGTTTGGACTGTCCCAGTCTGAGCCTGGTGAGCGAAATGAGTTGGAAAGCCAAGATCGACATGAGGCAGTGCAGAGCGATCTTCCTGAGTCCTCGGGCGAAGTGGCGTTCAAGCCGGAGCGACTCTTTCGCAGACTTGAACACCCGCTCGACCGACTGCCTCAGACCGTAGATGACCTTCCACCGCTTGCTCCCGCGATGGATTGGACCCAGCAGACGAGGGTTGTCGGTCGGCGGGAACCACTCGGAGTCGGCGCAATACTTGACGCCGCGGCGGGCCTTCAGTCGGCATCCTTCCGGCCTACAGCGGAACAGGTGCCCGCGATGCGCGTCCGTCTTCACGTAATCCATGGCCACCATCCCCATGCAGGTGGGAGTGCCATCCGTGAGGTATACGCCCTCCCGAACAGTGCGGCCGGCGGGCTTCCGAGCGGGTATGATCGGCAGGGCCTTGCGTCTCATCACGTCTCTATAGTTCGCCTGCGAGTCATAGCCCCTGTCGGCAAGCACGAACCCCGGCAGGAACCACCCGTGAAGACCCTCCGCCTTGTCCAACAAAGGCCCCAGAAACTTCGTGTCGCTCTCCTTCGCTGTCGTCGTGAACCCCGTGATAGGAACGCCGTGACGCGCATCGACGAGCAGGTAGAACTTGTAGCCGAAATACCAGTCCTTGCCCTCTTTGGCCTTCCCGGTGTCAAGGGCGGAGGGTACATGCGGTGGGGACTCATACCGCTTTGGGCTAAGGACATGTCCATCGGGAGCCGCATGATTAACGCGCGCGCCGAAACAATCGCCGAGAAGCCATCCTTCCGCAATGCCCTGCGACGACGCAGATGCCTCGTCCTCGCCGACGGGTTCTACGAGTGGCAGAGGGTCGGAAAGAGTAAGAAGCCCATGAGAATCGTGATGCGGTCGGGAGAACCGTTCGCCTTCGCTGGACTCTGGGAGACGTGGAGAGACCCCGAAGGAACCGTGATCCCGTCCTGTACGATCATCACAACTACACCCAACGAACTACTCAAGCCCATACATAACCGGATGCCCGTAATTCTGCCCAGAGACATCGAAGACTTCTGGCTGGACGAGAGCGTCGATGATCCCGCCGCGCTTACAAGCGTTCTGACTCCGTATCCCGACGACGAGATGGAGGTTTACGAGGTGTCGTCCCTAGTCAACTCCGTTGCCAACAAGGGGCCTGAGGTCATTGATCGGGTGCCATGAATCGCGAAACGCTACCACAGTCCGATAGCCGACACCGCTAAATCTCCAGTAAGCGGTCTCAACTCATCCTGGAATTCGACACCGATAGACATAATACGAGAAGGCGACTCGGACAGCCTCCAAGGTCTCGTGAGGAGACAATGTAGGGAGATCGAAGTCTGCCCTGCTTTGACTACACGTGATTAAGCCCATATCCTTTGACGGCACTAACGTACAAAGGGTAGCCAAGATGACTACGGCACGACGGAGACGGGGAAGCACCAACGCGGACGCGGGATCGAGCGGCGACGGAGGCATTGCCGACTACAGGTCCGAGCTGTGGAAGATGGCCGACGCCCTGCGGGGCAGCATGGACGCGGCCGAGTACAAGCACGTCGTCCTCGGCCTCATCTTCCTCAAATACATCTCCGACGCCTTCGAGGAGGCCTACGCCCTGCTTGAGAAGGAGATCGTAGACGGCGCGGACCCCGAAGACCCCGACGAATACCGTGCCCAGAGCATCTTCTGGGTGCCGCCGGAGGCGCGATGGCCGAGGCTCCAGTCGCAGGCGCGCCAGCCCACCATAGGGCGGGCCGTGGACGACGCCATGAGCGCCATCGAGCGCGACAACTCTGCCCTCAAGGACGTCCTGCCCAAGGACTACGCGCGCCCGGCGCTCGATAAGACCCGCCTGGGGCAGGTCGTCGACCTCGTGAGCAACATCAGGCTCGGCGGGGCCGATGCCCGCGCGACCGATGTGCTCGGCAGCGTCTACGAATACTTCTTGGAGCAGTTCGCACTGGCCGAGGGACGGAAGGGCGGCGAATTCTACACGCCTCGCAGCGTCGTGAGGCTCCTCGTGGAGATGCTGCAGCCGTTCAAGGGGAGAGTCTACGACCCATGCTGCGGCTCATCGGGCATGTTCGTGCAGTCCGTCGAGTTCATTCGTGCCCACGCCAGCGGCAATGGGAACGGAGGCAGGGCAAGGGGGGATATCGCCATCTACGGCCAGGAGTCAAACTACACGACTTGGCGCATGGCGAGGATGAACCTTGCGATTCGGGGCATTGAGGGCCGGATCGAGCACGGCGACAGCTTCCACAACGACCGTCATCCCGACCTGCGGGCCGACTACATCCTCGCCAATCCGCCGTTCAATGTCTCCGACTGGGGCGGCGAGCGGCTGCGCGACGACAGGCGGTGGGAGCACGGTGTGCCGCCGGTGGGCAACGCCAACTTCGCGTGGGTGCAACACTTCCTCTACCACCTTGCGCCGCGCGGGACGGCGGGATTCGTTCTTGCCAATGGCTCCATGTCGTCCAACCAGTCGGGCGAGGGCGAGATTCGCAAGAACCTGATCGAGGCCGGCCTCGTGGACTGCGTCGTCGCCCTCCCCGGCCAGCTCTTTCGCTCCACCCAAATACCCGCCTGTCTCTGGTTCCTTTCCAGGGGCCGCCGCGACCGTCAGGGCGAGACGCTCTTCATCGACGCACGGAAGATGGGGCACATGCTGGACCGGACCCGCCGCGACCTCTCCCCGGAGGACATCGCCCGCGTCGCCGACACCTATCACGCCTGGCGCGGAGGCAGTGACGCCGACGAGTACGACGACGTTCCCGGCTTTTGCAAGAGCGCGACGCTCGAAGAGCTTCGCAAGCACGGCCACGTACTCACCCCCGGCCGCTACGTCGGGGCCGAACCTCAGCCCGACGACGGCGTTCCCTTCGAGGACAAGATGTCCCGCCTCGCCGCCCAATGGCGCGAGCAGCAGGAGGAGGCGCGGCGGTTGGACGCGGCGATTGAGGAGAATCTAAAGGGGCTAGGGTTCGGCCAAACGTTGAGCAGCTAAGTTGCTTTGCTCTTGTGGCAAGTTTCAAATTGAGGAGAACAGTATCTGTAGCCGAGCGGTGCTACGCGTACTTACGGGCAAAAGGAACGAAGAATACAATGGCATCTAGGTGGTCCACAGTCCTTTGGGGCGAGCTTGCAACGTTGGAGTACGGCAAGTCGTTACGTGGCTACGATTCTCCGAGCGGTGATTACAGAGTCTATGGTACTAATGGGCCAATTGGTTGGCACAGCGAACCTCTCTGCCCCTATGCGAGTGTCATCATCGGCCGTAAAGGTGCATATCGGGGCGTTCATTACTCGCCTGATCCGTTCTTCGTAATTGACACTGCCTTCTACCTAAAGCCAAAAGTGGAGCTTTACACTCGTTGGGCCTACTACCAACTACTCACGCAGGACATCAATGGCATGGACAGTGGTTCTGCAATTCCCTCAACCAGTCGTGAGGACTTTTATGGCCTACCGGTTGAAGTCCCACCCCTACCAGAACAGCGCGCCATCGCCCACGTCCTCGGCACGCTGGACGACAAGATCGAGTTGAACCGGCGGATGAACGAGACGTTGGAGGAGATGGCGCGGGCGCTCTTCAAGTCGTGGTTCGTGGACTTCGACCCGGTGCGTGCCAAGATGGAAGGCCGCTGGCGGCGCGGCGAGTCCCTCCCCGGCCTCCCCGCCGACCTCTACGACCTCTTCTCCGACCGCCTGGCACCCTCGGAGCTCGGAGAGATCCCGGAGGGGTGGGAGGTTGGGACTGTCGGTGATGTTGCAGAACAGCGCAGAGACGGAGTGAGGCCAGAATTACTTGACTCGGATACTCCGTACATTGCTCTTGAACACATGCCTAAGCGTTGCATTGCGCTTGGGGACTGGGGTTCGGCTGATGGCCTAGCCAGCGGTAAATTCAGATTTGCACAAGGCGACATCTTGTTTGGGAAGTTGCGCCCCTATTTTCACAAGGTCGGCATCGCTCCGTTGGATGGAGTATGCTCAACAGACATCGTTGTGGTATCGCCAAAAGGGAGTAGTTGGTTCGGTTTCATTCTTGGCCATGTTTCGAGTTCAGCGTTCGTCGACTACACTGACGCAGCTTCGACCGGAACGAAAATGCCTAGAACCAAGTGGGCAGACATGGCCCGGTACAAAATTGCTGTACCGGACCTAGCAGTCGCGAAAGCTTTTAACGATTTGATCCATCCCTCGATTGCCAGCGTTCTGGCGGCAATCCATGAATCCCGCTCCTTAGCTGTTCAGCGGGATGCGTTGCTGCCACAAATGATTTCTGTATGCTCGCGTTTGTACCGCACAGAACCAAGCACAAAAGGAGCACACTAGTGTCAACGGCAACACTTACTAGTCTCGCGATCCTCAGGGTCAATCTCGAAGAGCGTAGAGGAGATTATCTAGAGAATCTGAGACCGTTCATCCTCCAGGTTCTTGTTAAATATTCCCCAGATCCAGTTACAGATAGAATCGTTGCTGAATACATCCTGGACGATTTTGGATTGGTGATTCCTCGACGTACGATCCAGAGGCTATTGAGACGGCTAGTCAATACCTCCGACATAAACATCGAAGAGCGTAGCGGCAAAATACAGATAGTCGGCAGTCTTGAGGATCCAGCACTATCGAACAAACAGAGGGCAGTCGAGAGAAATATACAAGCCATATTAGATGGCCTACAGGAGTTTTCTAAGACTACAAGCAAACCAATCACAAACTATGACGAAGCCATTGCAGCCATAACAGCTTTCCTTGGAAGCTTCGATATCACATGCCTTAGTGCCTATGAACGCGAGACAGCTATTCCACGTCTAGGTAGTATCCATCCAAAAGATATCGTCCTCACTAGTGACTACGTTCAGCATCTACAAGAGACCGATAAGGAGATGTTTGAACGCTTCATCGTCTTGGTCAAGGGTCACATGTTGGCGAACGCGCTGACGTGCCCTGATCTTGAAGACGCGCCTGAGAGTTACGAGGGGGTGACATTCTACTTGGACACCCCACTGCTCGTCCATTGGCTAGGCCTAGAGAGTGAACAAGAAGAGACCGCCGCTCGTGATCTCGTGGAACTCGTAAAACTGCTAGGAGGCAATTTCTCCGTATTTACACACACTCTCGACGAGTTGGAGAGCGTCATCAAAGGAGCTGCTGATCAAGTGGCATACCATGATCCCGTGACGCCGATCGCGTACGAGTCCATTAAGCGAAGAACGACCGCAACTGAGTTGAGGTCTATCGCAGATCAAATAGAAGCTAAATTGCAGAATTCGGGGATCGTTTCTGAAATGACACCTCTTTACAATCCAGAGTTTCAGATTGATGAGAGGCTATTTAGTCAGATCCTTGACAATAAAAACGTCTCATACAGGAACGAATGGGCCCGATCATATGATATCAACTCGGTACGCAGTGTTTATGAAGTCAGACGAGACAGACCCGCACGAACACTGGAATCCTCGCATGCAGTGTTCGTGACAACCAATAGTGGTTTTGCGAAAGCAGCTTGGGCTTATGGTCAACAACATTTGGCTTCTCGGCACGTGTCAACTGTAATTACAGACTTTAGCTTAGCGAATACAGCTTGGTTGAAGACTCCTGTTGATTCGATTGATGTGCCCATTACTCAAATATTAGCGTTTTCATATGCGGCACTTAGGCCGCCCGAAGAATTGTGGCGAAAATACTTGACTGAGATCGACAAACTGCAAGAAGAGGGAACAATCTCGCATGAGCAACATGTCCTATTGAGAAGTCATGAATTAGCAGGACGTGACTTGGTGCACCTTACGCTTGGAGAGGATGCCGCCATCAAACAAGAAACGCTTAAGCAGACTGTAGATCGGGTAACTGGGAAAGTTACCAAGGAAGCGGACGAAAAACTCAGAACAGAGCAGGAAGAGCATAAAACTACGTTGGAAGCGCTCCGATCCGAGTTGGATAGAAGCCAGACAACCAAAGAGAGGCTTCGTCAGTGGTGTCGTCGCGCGGCAGGGGTAATTGCTTACGCTATATCAGTGCTTATTGTAATTGCACTGTTGAGTGGAGTTATCGGCGGGCTTCGACTGACTTCTACAGCTCCAGTTATAGGGTGGATAATTAGTACAGGGTCTGGTCTGGTTACCTTCCTTTCCCTTCTGAATCTAGTAGTCGGTACAAATGTGCGAGGGTTGCATTTCTGGGTACGGGACAAGCTTTCCTCTTGGCTCTTCAACTTCATCGCTAGAGCATTCTCCATCGATACTTGCCACCCTAACAGCAGTTGATGCAGGGTGTTGCCCCGGTCGTTTGTCATTGCAATGAGCGTAGGTACCTTGTAATCAGGGGTAAGTAGAATCGGGCTCTTCTTGGAATCGGCCCTCTGAATACCGTCATCGAAGCCGACGTTGAAGAGGCCGCCCTAGTCTGGCTCGCAGACCTGGGCTGGATGGTGGCGCATGGGCCGGATATCACGCCGGACACCTTACCCGCCTTGCGTGCCCGGCCGTCATAGTCTAATGTAGACTATATCGGAGTTTCTAAGGGGGTGAAGCATGCTTGCGTCCGAACCCGGTCGCGTGTGGACGGTTGCCGAGGCGAAGGCGAAGCTGTCGGAAGTCCTGCGTCTTGCCGAGACGGAGGGCCCCCAGCGCATCGGCGCGCGGAAGCACTTCGTCGTCGTGCCCGAGAGCGTGTGGCGTGCCCAAGCGCCGGAGCGCAAGCCCCTCGGCCGGTGGCTCATCGAGAACATGCCGCGCGGGACCAACCTCGAAATCCCCGACCGCGGTTCAACCCGAAAGGTCCCGTTCATCGACGAAGACGACGACTGATCGGCTATCTCCTCGATACCAATGTGATCTCGGAGATCATGCGGACCGCTCCGCATCCGGGCGTGGTCGCATTTCTTTCCGAGCGCGAGGACCTCTGGTTGTCATCCATCGTGATACACGAACTGGAATACGGCGTGCGGCGAATGCCTCAGGGACGGCGGCGCGGTAGGCTCGAAGCAGAATTGTCCCGGCTGTTTCGAGAGTATGAGCACAGTATCTTGTCCCTTGAGCGGAACGGTGCGGAGTGGGCGGCCGAGTTTCGTGTGCAGGCCCAGAGCTCCGGCCGGACGCTGGAGTTGGGTGACGCCCTGATTGCCGGCATAGCCAGGGCCAATGACCTGGCCGTGGCGACCCGAAACATCACCGACTTCGACGGCCTCGACGTCAAGGTCGTCAACCCCTGGGACCACCAATGACCACCATCACCGAAGCCGACGTTGAAGAGGCGGCCCTCGCGTGGCTCGCGGACCTGGGCTGGATGGTGGCGCATGGGCCGGACATCGCGCCGGATTCGCTGAACTCAGAGCGCGACGACTACGGTCAGGTGGTACTTGAGCGGCGGCTGCGGGACGCCCTCGCCGAACTGAACCCTAGCCTGCCCGTCGATGCGCTCGACGACGCCTTCCGCAAGCTGACGCGACCGGAGGGATCGACGCTGGAGGCCCGCAATCGCGAGTTCCACCGAATGCTCGTCAACGGCGTGGAGATCGAGTACCGGGAGGCCGGGGGTCGGGTACGTGGCGACCTCGTCAGGGTCATCGACTTCGACGTACCCGCCAACAACGACCTGTTGGCCGTCAACCAGTTCACCGTCACCGAGAACAGGAACACGCGCAGGCCGGACGTCGTGCTGTTCGTCAACGGCCTGCCCCTGGGCGTGATGGAGTTGAAGAACCCCACCGACGAGGACGCCACCATCTGGTCTGCATGGCAGCAGCTCCAGACCTACAAGTCCGACCTGCCCACCCTCTTCTCCATGAACGAGGCCCTCGTGGTCTCGGACGGAAACGAGTCCCGCGTCGGAACGCTCACCTCAGGCAGGGAGTGGTTCAAGCCCTGGCGCACCGTCACCGGCGAGACGCTGGCCGACCCGCATGTGACCGAGCTCCAGGTGATGCTGGAGGGCGTCTTCGAGCCGCGGCGATTCCTCGCGCTCGTCCGCGACTTCATCGTGTTCGAGGACGACGGGAGCGGCGCGCTCGTCAAGAAGATGGCGGGGTATCACCAGTTCCACGCGGTGCGCGTCGCGGTCGACGAGACCCTGCGCGCGGCCGAGCTTCAGCGTAAGCAGATTGCCGACGTTGGGGAAGGTCATTATGAAACGGGCAGGATGCCGGGTGGAGAACCAGGTGACCGTCGGATCGGCGTGGTCTGGCACACGCAGGGTTCCGGCAAGAGCCTGACGATGGCCTTCTACACCGGCGCCATCATACGAGAGCCGACTATGGACAACCCGACCGTCGTGGTGCTGACCGACCGTAACGACCTTGACGACCAGCTCTTCGGCACCTTCTCCCGCTGCCAGGACCTCCTCCGCCAGCCACCAGCCCAGGCTGCGAGCAGAGCCGACCTGCGCAACAAGCTCTCGGTGAATGTCGCGGGCGTGGTGTTCACGACCATTCAAAAATTCTTCCCCGAAGAGAAGGGCGACACTCACCCCACCCTCTCGGAGCGTCGCAACATCGTGGTCATCGCCGACGAGGCCCACCGCAGCCAGTACGACTTCATCGACGGGTATGCCCGCAATATGAGGGACGCGCTGCCAAACGCCTCATTCGTTGGCTTTACCGGGACGCCCATCGAGCTCCAGGACGCCAACACACGGGCCGTCTTCGGCGACTACATCAGCATCTACGACATCCGGCGCTCGGTGGAGGACAAGGCGACGGTGCCCATCTATTACGAGAGCCGCCTCGCCAAGCTGGCCCTCAACGAGGACGAGAAGCCAAACATCGATCCCGACTTCGAGGAAGCCACCGAGGGCGAAGAAGTAGAGCGCACGGAGAAGCTCAAAACGAAGTGGGCACAACTGGAGGCCGTCGTCGGAGCCGAGAAGCGCGTCAGGCAGATCGCCGAGGACATCGTCGCCCACTTCGATCAGAGACTGGAGGCTCTGGAGGGTAAGGCGATGGTCGTTTGCATGAGCCGTCGCATCTGCATAGACCTCCATCGGGAGCTTGTGCGCCTGCGCCCTGACTGGCACGATGACGATGACGGCAAGGGGGCCATAAAGGTCGTGATGACCGGCTCCGCGTCGGACCCCTTGGAATGGCAGCAGCACATCCGCAACAAGGCGCGGCGGGAGGGGCTGGCCCAACGGTTCCGCGACCCCGACGATCCGCTACAGGTCGTACTCGTGCGGGATATGTGGCTGACGGGGTTCGACGCGCCGAGCCTCCACACGATGTACGTGGACAAGCCGATGCGAGGCCACGGGCTGATGCAGGCCATCGCCCGTGTGAACCGCGTGTTCAAGGACAAGCCCGGCGGCCTCGTGGTGGACTACCTGGGGCTGGCGAATGACCTGAAGCAGGCGCTCGCCACCTACTCGGAGAGCGGCGGCAAGGGGCAAACGGCGCTGGACAAAGAAGAAGCGGTGGCGGTGCTGCGCGAGAAGTACGAGGTGTGCAGCGCCCTTTTTGACGGTTTCGACTGGGCCAAGTGGACGACGGGTACGCCTCAGGAGCGAATGGGACTGCTGCCAGCCGCCCAGGAACATATCCTGGAACAAGAGGACGGAAAGCAGCGTTGCCTGAACTCAGTGCGCGAACTGTCCCAGGCGTTCGCATTAGCCGTGCCGCACGCGGAGACCATGCGTGTCCGCGACGACGTGGGGTTCTTCCAGTCGGTGCGGGTGCGGCTCTTGAAGCGCGCGGAGTCCGAGGCGCGTCCTGAGGAGGAGCTTGATCTTGCCGTGCGCCAGATCATCTCTCGCGCCGTGGCGTCCGAAGGCGTGACCGACATCTTTTCCGCCGCGGGTCTGGACAAGCCGGACATCTCCGTTCTATCGGACGAGTTCCTGGCCGAGGTGCAAAGAATGCCGCACCGCAACCTCGCCGTCGAGCTTTTGCAGAAACTGCTCAAGGGCGAAGTGTCCAACCGTCGGCGTAAGAACGTCGTGCAGGCCCGCTCCTTCGCCGAGATGCTGGAGCAAACCCTGCGCCGCTATCAGAACCGGTCGATAGAGGCGGCTCAGGTCATCGAGGAACTAATCGGGCTTGCTAAGGACATGCGGGAGGCCAACGAACGTGGAGAGCTGCTTGGCCTGACGGAGGACGAACTGGCCTTCTACGATGCGCTGGAGACGAACGACAGCGCCGTGCAGGTGTTGGGAGACGAGACACTCCGCGATATCGCCCGCGAGCTGGTCAATACCGTCCGCAACAACGTGACCATAGATTGGACGCTCCGAGAGAACGTCCGCGCGCACCTACGGGTTCTCGTGCGTCGCATTCTGCGCAAGCACGGCTACCCGCCGGACAAACAGGAGAAGGCAACGCAGACCGTCCTCGAGCAAGCGGAGGTCCTGTCGGAAGGGTGGGCAGTGGCCTGAGGCGAGGGACAACTCCCTTCTCCTTCCGGCCTACAGCCGCACCTCCCACCGAAAAGTTCGCAGTATGGGACACGTTAGCCCACCCAACTTGACGAAATCAAGAACTTTCACCTTGTGCTTCAGGCTGGCCGTGTAGTTGGGGGCCTCATCCAGACCCTCCAGGCGAGGGCTTGGCACGAACGGAGAGAACAGGCTCGGCGCTCACGATACCTCGCTTCCCGTCCTCTCCGCCTTGGGCATCCGGTAGCCGACGCGAGGCTCGGTGAAGATGTAGGAGGGATTGTCCGCATCGTCGCCCAGCTTGCGGCGGAGGCTGCTAACGATGGTCCTCATGGCGCGAACGTCGCTGTCGGTCTTCTCCCCCCACACCCGTTGCAGCAGATGTTCGTAGGTCAACACACGTCCTCCGTTCGCCGAAAGCTCAGCGAGCAGCCGGTACTCGATGGCCATCAGCCGGAGCGGACGGCCTGCGAGCGTCGCCCGGCGTTCGCCGTAGTTGACCACAAGGCCGCCCAGCACATACGGCTCTGACGACTCGGACGCCGCCCGCTTCCGCAGGGCCGCCCTGATCCTCGCCGCAAGCTCCGTTGGCGAGAAGGGCTTGGCGACGTAATCCACGGCCCCCATGTCCAAGGCCCTGGCAACAAGCTGGTCCTGTCCATAGGCGGACAGGAAGATCACCGGCACGTCCACCGTCTCCAGGATGTCCCTCATCAACTCGATCCCGTCGGCGCCCGGCAGCATCATGTCGAGCAGGACAAGATCGGGCTTCTCGTCTACCACGAGGCGGAGCGCCTCTCCCGGGTCCCCAGTCACCAGCGGCGCATAGCCCGCCCTGTTGAGGGCGTCGCTGACGTACCTGAGCGCCTGGGGGTCGTCGTCCACCGCGAGGACGCGCACCGTTTGACCCGCCTCCCCCACCGCTCGCTGTGAGGAGCGGACCGAGCGCGGCGTGGGGACGCTCGCCGTGCCGCTCCCGGACTCTTCGACAGACGAGAGCGTGAAGGTGAACCGCGCTCCCATGCCCGGCCCCTCGCTCTCCGCCCAGATGCGGCCCCCGTGCGCCTCCACTATCCCCTTGCAGATGGCGAGGCCCAGGCCAGACCTGAGAACACCGCTTCCGCGTTCGTCGCCCTCAATACGGGTGAACTTCCGAAACAGGAAGGGCAGCTGCTCGGAGGGTATGCCCCTGCCCTCGTCGGCCACCGAGACCGCAACGTAAACGCCCTCCCGCACGGCGGTCACCGTGATGACGGACGACTCCGAGGAGTGCCGGGCGGCGTTGGACAGCAGGTTGCCCAGCACCTGCACGATGCGCAGCCGGTCCGCCATGACCAGGGGCAGGTCGGGTTCGATTTCGATGGCGAGGTTGTTCCTGCCCCCTGAGCTTATGAAGGTGCTCCTTGCCCGGTCCACCAGCGCCGCCACCTCCGCAGGCTCCGGGGCGACCGGCAGCGTGCCCGTCTCGATGCGGGCCACGTCCAGCAGGTCGGCCACCAGATCGTGCATGTGGTCGGCCTGCTCCTCGATGATGCGGAAGAACTGGCGCACCACTGCGGGGTCCATGTCGGTGGACGAACCCAGCACCGTTGCCGCGGAGCCCTTGATGGAGGTCAGCGGCCCCCGCAGCTCGTGGCTCACCATCCCCAGGAACTCGGCGCGCAGCCGCTCAAGCTCCTCCAGGGCCGTCATGTCCTGTAGGGTGACCACCACCGACTCCAGCTCGCCCTCCGCCGAGTGGATGGGCGTGGCGTTGATGATGGTGGTGACGCTCCGCCCGTCGGGTACCTGCATCACGATCTCCTCGGCCCGCACCGTCTCCCCCGTGCTCAGCGCCTGCGCTATCGGGAACTCTCGCAGTGAAATCTCCCGCCCGTCGGCTCGCCGGTAGGTCAGCGTCTGAAGCAGCTCCTCCGCCGTCTGGTCCGGGTTGCGCAGGCCGTCGACGATCCTCCTCCCCTCGCGGTTGAGCGACGACGGGGCTCCGGTCTTCGCATCGAAGACCACCACGCCCACGGGACAGGTGTTGACGAGGGTTTCCAGGTCGGCCCTGGCCCGCTGCTCTTCCCTGTGCCTGCGGGCGTTGGTAATGGCCATCGCAGCCTGGGATGCGAACATCAGCAGCGTGTCCTCGTCCTCCTGGGTGAACTCAAGGCCGCCCTCCTTGTCCGATAGGTAGAGGTTGCCGATGTGTCGCCCCCTGTGACGGATGGGCGCGCCCAAAAAGCCATGCACCGGCCCCAGGGGAGGGCCGATCTCCGGCAGACCCAGCGCCGTCGTGTAGGCGGAGAAGTCGGAGACCCTGAGCGGTTCGGGAAGGCTGCTCAGGTGGGCGAAGAACTCCGGTCCCCCCGGCAGATCGACGAACCGCTGGCGCTCTTCGGCGGTCATGCCGGAGGTGATGAATGACATCAACTCCCCCGCCTCGTCGAGGGCGGTAAGGCCGCTGATCCTCGCGCCAGTGAGGGAGCGAGCTGCGTCCACCACCTCTTGCAGGACGGTATCGAGGTCGAGGTCCTCGGTGATGCGGACGCCCGCCTCACTCAGCCCGGAGAGGCGGTTCCGCAGGGTTTCAATCTCCCGTTTCAGCTCGTCTGCCGGCTCCAATACATCACCTCCCCTGTGCTGCTGAAGGGCCGTACTTCCGGCGGGAATCGGGCCAATCGGGGCAATTCTACCATTTTGGTCGAAAGTTGATAAGACATTACGGAAAGCCCATCGCAAGTTGATAGCAAGTTGATACGCGTGCGGTATAGTGAGGAGTGACTTTGCCCAAGTGGGGAGATAGCCGCATGTCGCTCGAATGGGGACAACCTGGACTGTTTGCCCTTCTGCTCACCGAGGGGATCGCATCCGACACAGCGGCGGCGGCTGAGGCCGAAGTGACGCTCACCAGAACCTGTGTCGGCTTCATTGATGACGCATGAGCCTCAGACCTGAGTGCTCCCTAAAGCGAGCACGTGGAGCATCGACAATTGGCGAGGAGACGACTATTTCGCGAGGAGGCGTTCGCGCGTAGGGGGCAGACGGAGCCCCTGGACGGCCTGCTGCGTGTGACGGCCCCCCATGAATGGGTGATCGTGGCTGGGCTGGGGCTTGCGCTCCTAGGCCTTGTCATCTGGGGTCTATTTGGAAGCGTCGAGAGAAACCTGTCGGCCCAGTGCGTCTTGGCGCAGCCCGGTGAACGCTTCACGGTCATCTCCGACATCACGGGCAACGTCATAGACGTGCCGGTCGATGTGGGCGACCCGGTGGAGGTGGGGCAACCTATCGCCGTTATCAAGATACCCGAGCTGAGCCGGCACGTGGCGCTCGCCCGCGCCCGGCTCTCGACCCTCGAAGCCGACCCCAACGCCGCTCCCGACGCCCTGGCCTTGGCCCGCTCGGAGTTGCTGGAGTTGGAGTCGCTCCAAGCGTCAGGCGAGGTCGTTGCGAGTCCGTACTCCGGCGAAGTCGCTGCATACAATCTCGTGCAGGGACAGGCGGTTGAGGTCGGAGGAGAGGTAGCTGATATCCGCGTAGGGTCGGAGACCGAGTTGGAGGCGCTCGCCTTTGTGCCGCGAGAAGGGGCCACAAGGCTGGAAGTCGGCATGAAGGCTCACGTGCTGACCGAGGCTTCGAGACGTGGAGGCTCGCAGGCACTGGATGCCGAGGTGCGGGAAGTATCTTCTCGTCCGGTCACTCCCCCCGGCTGGCTAGCGGACTTCGGGCTGGTGCCGACGACGCGCAGTCATCTGATCCGCCTGTCCGTGGGTGAAATGCCGTCTACGGCTGCTGACGGAGACTCGTGCAGTCTCAGGATCGTTCTGAGTAAAGAATCGCCCGTGCGTCTGCTGACGTCGCGTGGGTCCAACTGAGGCGGTTGCCTGTCATGCTTGGGAGTCTGTCAGGCAAGTTTTCCGGGAAGCGTGTCCGCACGCCTCTCTTCCCGCAATTCGAGGCGTCCGAATGCGGAGCGGCGTGCCTGGGTGTCATACTCGCTCACTACGGACGCTGGGAGCCGATAGAGGAGTTGCGCGAAGCGTGCGGTGTCAGTCGCGACGGCGCCAGCGCAGCCGACATAGTGACGGCAGGCGAGCGGTATGGCCTGAAGATCACCGGATGGCGCAAGGAGATAGGCGATCTCCGCAGCATGGAGCTTCCGGTGATCTTGTTCTGGGAGTTCAATCATTTCGTTGTGCTCGAAGGGATAGGGAATGGCCGCTACTACCTGAACGACCCTGCCAACGGCCGCCGCACTGTCGAGGAAGAAACCTTCGGTCAGGCTTACACCGGGATAGTTCTGACGGCTGAGCGGACCCCTGAGTTCACCACGGGAGGCACTTCGCCCAGCGTCACGCGCAAGCTCTGGCCCTGGCTGCGCGACGTCAAAGGCCCGCTCGCTTTCGTGGCCACGTGCGGACTCCTGCTGGCCCTACCCGGACTCGCCCTACCCATACTTCTGAGCGTGTTCGTGGACCACATTTTGACCGGATCGGAGACCTCATGGGGTGTTCCCCTGGTTGCCGCGGCGTTCTTAGCGGGTGTGCTCGTCTATCTGCTCACCTGGCTTCAGCAGCACAGCTCGCGGAAGCTTGCCATACGCTTGTCGGTGGTCCACGCGGAGCGCTTTCTGTTCCGCCTGTTCAAGCTGCCGATGCAGTTTTTCGCGCACCGCTTCGCCGGAGACCTCACTTCGCGGGTACAGCTCAACGATGAGGTCGCCCGGGGGTCGTCGAGGCAGTTCGTCGGCATCATGATCGAACTGGTCATGAGCGTGCTCTTCCTCGCTTTGATGATCTTCTTTGACCCGCTGCTGGCCGCGCTCGTGGCATCTCTAGGAGTCGCGAACGTGGCCGTGATGCGTCTCTTGAGCCGGTCTCGGAAGGATGAGAATCGTCAGTTGCGGCGCGAGCAGGCCCTGCTGTTCGGCATCGGGACATCCGGCCTGCGCAACATCGACTCCCTACGCGCGACCTCTACTGAGGACGACTTCTTCTCCCGATGGAGCGGCTACCAAGCTCGCGAGTTGGTGGCCAGGCAGAAGTTCGCTGAGATGGGCTATGTCATCGCCTCCCTGCCGAGGCTCTTCCTGATCCTGGGCGGCGCGGCAGTGCTCGGTCTCGGTGGCTGGCGGGTCATGTCGGGCGATATGACGATAGGCACGCTATTGGGGTTCTACGTCGTAGCCGCCAACTTCCTCCAGCCGATAGGCCGTTTCGTGCAGTCCGCCGATGCTTTCCAGATTCTGGAGGCCGACTTACAGCGAATAGACGACGTGCTCGACGCCCGGGAGGACCCGGCGATGGAGTCGCGCTCGGACTCTGAGACCGGCAGTATCGCCACTCTGGGCGGACAGCTGCGCCTCGCCGGAAGAATCGAACTGCGGAATGTCACGTTCGGATATCGCCCCAACTATCGTCCGCTCATCGACAACCTCAGCCTGACTATCGAACCCGGACAGCGGGTCGCGGTGATAGGCCCAACCGGGTCGGGCAAATCGACGCTGCTGAAGTTGCTCAGTGGCGAGTACAAGCCGTGGTCCGGGGAGATCCTGTTCGACGGCGTTCCGATCAGCGAAGTCCCCCGCCAGGTGCTGACCGGATCGCTCGCGGTTGTCGATCAGCAGATATTCCTGTTTGCCGCCACGGTCCGCGAAAACCTGACCATGTGGAATCCGACGGTCCCGGACCATCGACTGGTCACGGCCGCCAGGGACGCCCTGATCCACGACGACATCATGAGCCGTACGTCTGGATACGACTCAATGGTGCAAGAAGGCGGGCGCAACTTCAGCGGCGGCCAGCGCCAGCGCCTGGAAATCGGGCGGGCGCTCGTCAACAACCCGTCGGTGCTGCTCCTCGATGAGGCGACCAGCACACTCGACTCCCTCACCGAGATGCAGATCGACGACGGGCTCCGGCGTCGCGGGTGTACCTGTGTGATAGTCGCGCACAGGCTTAGCACCATACGCGACTGTGACCAGATATTGGTTCTGGACCGAGGGAGGGAGACGCAGCGCGGCACCCACGAGGAGCTGATCGCCGAAAAGGACGGTCTGTACTACCAGCTCATTCAAGCCCATTGAGCGCCACAGATGTCCACATGGCCGAGGAGGGAGGAACGAACGATTACGCGGCTTACTGAATTGGCGATCTCGCTCGGAGAACCTTTTGCCAGTGCGGGCAACCGGCCCATTCACCTCGATGACTCGAAGGTCAGTTGGTTCGTCGAGCAGGGCGCGCTGGACGTGTTTCTGATCGAGTACCAGGACGGTCAGCCTGTATCGAGCGCCAAGCACCTCCTCCGGGCGGGGGCGGGGCGGATGGTGTTCGGAATGGGAGAAGACGGTCCGTCGATGATCGCGGTCGCGAAGGGCCTTCCGGGTTCCAAGCTACGCCGCGTGATGCTGGACGAGTTGGTCAAGCACGATGTCGGCGACGACCTAGCACACGAGGTCGATGCCTGGGTGTCGGACGTCTCTGCGACGGTGGCCCGTCAGATAGAGCTGCGCCCCAAGCTCGGTCTGTTGCTCGATCCGGCGAATACGGAAGGGACGCTCGAAGCCGACGCCGGTACTGTACTTTCGACCCGGCCCGGCCACGTCCTGTGGGCCTCACCTGGGGATAACGCCGCTTACCTGGGCACCGAGGAGCCTGAGCCGGGCGGCACGGGACTGGTCCCGCTAACCTCCGAAACTTGGCTCACCCTCCTCAAGAGTCCCGCTCGTGTAACCGGAGTGTCGTCTCGGGAGCTGGGCAGCCGGGGAACGCTGCTCCAGGCCCTTGACGAGTTCCACCGCCTTGCGCTCGGCGCGGAGCAACTCAACCGCCGTCTGTCTTTAGCCGACGAGGCGAACGAGCAGACCGCCCAGGCAGCCCATCGCCGCATGGACGAGGAGCAGGCGAGGCAGAGCCTTTTCAGCGTGCTGAGTCCGGCGCATCCGGTGGCGCAGAGAGGCGGCTCCTCTCTGATGACAGCTCTGAAGCTCATCGGCGAGCACGAGGGAATCACCTTCCGGCTCCCCTCGCGCCATCGCGTTCCGGTAGGTGAAGAACCTTCCTTGCAAGACGTAGTGAAAGCGTCCGGTGTACGCAGCCGCAAGGTGCGGCTGTCCTCGGAAGACAGGTGGTGGATCGGCGACAGCAGCGCAATGCTAGCTTACTCGCATGAGGACGGCAGGCCATTGGCACTCCTGCCCGGCACAGCCGGACGATACCGGGCGGTGGACCCGAACTCGGGACGGTCTGAGCGACTCAATGCGAGTCGGGCAAGGGAAATAGCCCGCGACGCCTGGGTCTTCTACTGCCCCTTGCCTGACGACCGTCCGGTGAGAGTGATGGACATCCTCCGACTCGCCGGCAAGAACATGGCGGCCGACATCGGTCGCTTCTTGGTCGCGGGACTGCTAGCGAGCGCACTGATGCTAGCACCCGCCATCGCGGTGGGAGCGCTGGCAGACTGGGTTCTTCCATCAGCGTCCGGAGGGATGCTTGTTCAGATCATCATCGCACTGGTCGCGTTCGCCGTCGTCGGGCTGCTGCTCCAGATGTTGCAAGGGACGGCGATGATGCGTCTCGAAGCCCGCGCCACGACCAGGGTCGGCGCGGCGATCTGGGACCGCACGCTGGGGTTGCCTTCCAGCTTCTTCAAGAGGTTCACCGCCGGAGACCTGGCCGTGCGGATGTCCGCATTCCAAGTGCTGCGTGACCAGTTGTCGGGAGTGGTAGCCAATGCCCTCCTGTCGATCGTCTTTCTACTGCCCACGCTCAGCCTGCTTTTCTTCTACGACGCAACCCTAGCGCTGACCAGCCTCGGCATTGCGCTCCTGTCGCTGACCGTTGCCTGCGCTTTCGGCCTGTTGCAAATAGCTCCCCAGCGTCGGCGCTACGCGGCGGTGCGCCATCTTGCGGGCGAGCTGTACCAGTTCATAAGCGGCATGAGCAAGCTGCGCTCCGCCGGAGCCGAGGCCTCGGCTTTCGCTTCCTGGGCGCGCGGCTACAGGGAACAACACATTGCCGGTATGCAGATAGCGAGATTGAACGAGCACCTTGTAGCGTTCAGCGCCGCTGCCCCCGCGCTCGTGGGCGCGGCCCTGTTCGGCGTGGCCGTCTGGCAGGGACCCGACCAGTTCGCGATAGGCGACTTTCTCGTCGTGTACTCGGTGTCACTAACGTTCTACACAGCAATCGCCGGACTCGGACGCTCCTTTGAGGCCATCGCAGCAGTGGTGCCCGGATACGAGCAGGTCAAACCGATACTTGACGCAGTGCCGGACGGCCGGGCGAGAGGAGCCGCCCCAGCGGAGTTGAGCGGCGACATCCACTTCGATCACCTGAGCTTCCGGTACACCGATGACGGCCCGCCGATAATAAACGACATCTCGATTGACGTTCGGCCCGGTGAGTTCGTCGCCATTTGCGGAGAGTCAGGTGCGGGCAAGAGCACTCTTCTCAGGCTGGCGTTGGGCCTCGAAGACCCGTCCGGGGGCGGGGTTTACTACGATGGGCGAGACCTCGCCCACCTCGACCGGCACTCGGTGCGGCGGCAGATCGGCGTGGTGATGCAGGACGGCAACCTGCGGCCAGGGAACATCCTGGACAACATCGTCGGCGTCGATGATGGTCTTACGATTGACGACGCATGGAGGGCTGCGCGTCTCGCGGACGTGGACAAGGACATCTCCGCCATGCCGATGGAGATGTTCACCATAGTCGGCGACAACTCATCTACCTTCTCAGGCGGGCAGATTCAGCGAATCAGGATTGCGGCGGCCCTGGTGCGCGATCCAAGGATAGTATTTCTCGATGAGGCTACAAGCTGGCTCGATGCCAAGAGCCAAGCCGAGGTCATGCAGAGTATCGAGAGTCTCGCCGCGACTCGTATCGTAATCGCCCATCGGCTGTCCACAATACGCAAGGCGGAGCGCATCTACGTGCTTCAGGCCGGAAGAGTAGTCCAGGAAGGCGGCTTCGACGAACTGTTCAATGCCGACGGCCCATTCCACGATCTTGTCCAGCGCCAGATGATCTGACCGGTCAGACCTGGGCCTCCGATGATGGCGTTACGAGGAGTCAGGTTCTCGTCCTCACCTCAATCGAGAACCTGTAGGGCAAACGAAAACCTTGCGCCAACCGGCGTTGGATGACTTTGGGGCGGGGGCCTTGGGGGTAGTGCTGCCTAACTCCAATCGGGGCCGGGCGACGTGAACCAAGCGGTGTCTTCTTCCTCTTCTTCTCCTTCTCCGCCCGTCACGACAGCCAAATCCTCCAGAGTGAGTTTCCCGTTTTCGGGGTCGTCAGGGGTTTTGGCATCAACCTTGTCATGTTCCTCTAGCTTGGTCTTCGGGTCAGAAGTCATAAGTGGTCCTCCTACGGTGTTCGGAGATATGGGCAGTAGGGTGGGTAAAACGAGCCGAATGGCTAGCCATCAGTGGTCCAATCCGGGCCTTGAGACTCGCCGCCGAATTCACTTTCACCTTCTCCGCCCGTCACGACAGCCAACTCCTCCAGAGTGAGTTTCCCGTTTTCGGGGTCGTTAGGAGTCTTGGCATCAACCTTGTCATGTTCCTCTAGCTTGGTCTTCGGGTCAGTAGTCATACGAAGCCCTCCTGATGTACATATTCGCCCATGACTGTACCATCAAACGCGTTCGGATGTCGATGGATTCTGAGTGAATCGGCGTCATAACCGGGCAGACGGCCGACGCGGTCGCGATGCGCAACGATACCCTGGCCACTCGTGGCGTACTGGATGGGGACATCGTGGAGGTGAGCCTGGTCCATTCATCCGACTGAGCCGGCGGGGGCCTGAAAACGCAAAAAGGGCCGCATACACGGATGTCCAGGGAGAGGTTTCCACGATGAAGACAACGGCCTGTTCGCCAGAGAATGGCGGAGCAGTTGGAAAGGAGCGTAGGAGCACGGGAAGTGAAGCGCAGGCGACCCTCATCGCGCGTCATCCTGAACCCGGTCGCGGTGTGGCGGCTGCTGGACGAGCGCGACATCTCCCAGAACGAGCTGGCGCGTCTGTGCGGCGGCGGATTCCTGTATCAACGCTACGGACGGGTCATTCGAGGGGTGTTGCTGGACTGAATTCGCCCCTTGCGATCCCGGCCAGACCCAAGTTCACATGGCGATGGCCCACACAGATGGACAGGCGGGCAGCGGGAGCGGCGGTTCCCATCGTCTCCCGTGTTGCGCCCCCATGCCGGACAGCCCTGGCCCCGCCAAACGGAACATCACCCTGGTCCGTCTGGCGAGCGACACAATGCTGGTAGTCTCAACACTTGGCGATCTCCGAACGACAGCTGCTCGACGCCCTCAGCCGGACGCCGTTCGTCGATTCGACGGAACTGGCGGGCATCCTCGGCGAGCCGCACGCCACGGTCCACCGAGTGCTGGCCGACCTGCTGGCGGACGGCATCGTGGGGAGGGTGAGCCACGGCACCGCCCACCTGCCGTCGAGTCAGAGATACCACCTGACGGCCCAAGGCGTCGGCGAGACCGCCCGGACGCTCGGCTTCGGGACTCCCTCGGACTTCGCGCGGGCCTACCCCATGTCCAAGGAGTGGCTGACGCTGCTCATCCGCAGGATGGACGCGGTGGCAGCGGTCTACCGACTAGCTGCCTCGATCTCCCCCGGCATCGACGGGCTCCGGTCGCACGTGGAATTCCACCGCAGGGGGCGCTTCGACGCCACCATCACGCTCCACGACGGCCGCAGATTCGGCGTGGTGCGCCAGGGCCTCGCCCTGCGTCGCCGGTCTCTCTACGACCGGCTGAGGGCCATAGCGCAGTACGGCCACGGGCGGCGTCCAGGCACCGTCCTGATCCTTGTGCCCAGCGCATGGGAGCTGCGGCGGACGGCGAGGTTCTGCATCAACAACGACCTCCGTGACTGCTACGTTGCCGTGGAGTCCAGGGACGCCCTCGAAAGACGGGACCTGCGCCTCTGGTGCGAACCCACGGGGCTGTTCGGACTCACGTACTACACGCTGGGGACGGTGAGCGCCTACGCCAGCCGCGGCGGAGGGCCTGGCGCCCAGTCGCCGGAGCGGAAGCGTGCGTCCATTCCCGACCCCGAGCGCATGGCGCAGTCTGCGCCGGCCTTCGGCGTCAGCCCGTCGGAGAAGCGGACGCTGGACCTAATCACCGACCACCCGATGATCCCCCGTGAGCACCTTGCCATCTGGCTCGGCGTCTCCGAGGGGCGCGTCAGCCAGATGATGCGTAGCCTCGTCGATACATGGGGCCTCGTGGAGCGCTGGGGCAAACGGGGCGACACCCGCTACACCCTGTCCGCCGAGGGCATACGCTACGTCACCCACAGGGACCGCGCCCAGCTGCCCACCACGCAGGGCATATGGAGCACCGCCCGCACCACCGACAAACAGGGCCGCAGACGGCACGTGGGCCACCGCATCGAGACGTGGGCGAGGCAGTCCAGGCACGCGGACGGCATCACATGGTTCCTCTCGAAGCTGGAGGCCGAGGCCAGGGCAGACCCCGGCAGCGAGCTGCTGTGGTCCGTCCCCACCGCCCGGTCCGACCGGGCCTACAACTGGGGCGACTCCGCCATCGCACCCGACGCCGTGGGGCAGATGACCGCCCAGGGCCTTCGGATACCCTTCTACTTCGAGTACGAGCTTCGCGCCCGTCACCCCAGGGGAGTCAGTGCCCGTCTGAGTCCATACGAGGACTACTATTGGTCACCCGAGCATAAGGACGACCAGCCGCCGTACCCCGTCACCCTGTTCGTCGTGGACACCGAGGAGGTCGAGGACACCTACGTGCGCACCGCAGCCCGCATGAGCCGGATGTCCCTGCCAATCTTCGTGTCGTGCATACCCGCTCTGTCCACCGCAGGAATACTCGGACGGTCATGGCGTCCACTGTGGGAACCGGAGTCTCCCCGACTGCCCCTGTCCGCACTGAGAGCCTACCACTGGGACTCGCTCTACCACCGGATGCGTCAGAGTCCTGTAGGGGGGGATAGATAGCGACGATACGTCCCTATCTCCCCTCAATGCTGGCTGGGGGGTACAAAATGGCACAACCGGGCCGATTTCCGAGGTCCACGGCCCCCCAAATCACCCCTGTTTTAGCTACGAAATGGGCTTGACGTGTCGCCTGACCGGTCAGGGTACAAAATGGGATACCATGCTAAAATACAGGGCGAGTCTGATGACAACTTGATTGCACTTTGGGAACCCTGACGTGTCAGCCGATAGGGAGGGAGAAACGATGGATGAGCCCGTCCGCTGGGTGACGAAGGCGGAGGCTGCGGAGGAACTGGAGGTCTACCTCTCGACCCTGGATCGGAAGATCAGGCAGGGAGAGGTGGAGGTCCGCAGGGAGGGCCGCCGGGTGTTCGTGCGGATGGCGGGGGAGTACATCACCGACGAGGAGTTGCTGCGCCGGGCCGTCGCCAGGGAGCATGAGCTTGAGCGGACCGTGCGGGAGTTGGAGCAGAGCGTATCCGAGTTGAACCTTCGGGCATCCGAGTTGGAGCGGGAGCGAGACGAGGCCAGGGAGTCCGCAGCCACGGCCAGAGGGCCGTATGTGAAGCTTGAGATGGAGCACCGGCAGGAGGTCTCCGACCACAAGGCGACGAAATACGTGCTCAACGTCTTCAGCGTGATCGCCTTCGTGCTTTTGGCGCTGCTGGTCGGCAGCGTTCTCCTGTGGTGGTTTGTGCTGAGGTAGAGGAAGCGCTGTCGGCCCGTCGACGTCCATGTTCCACTTTCCCCACTCGGTAGCTGAGGCTGCCCCTTGAGCGTGGAAGAACCCCCGAAACCAGTTGCTCGCCCCGGTGTAGCTGCCCCCGCAAGGTGGCCCCGTTGTGCATCGAGGGCCTCCGTTTGGCCGGAGCCCGCCCTTTCAAAAAAGTGTTCACTGAAAGTTGTCCGGCGCACCGCGAAATCATCCGGCGTGCGTAGCTGAGTGGCCCAGGATGTCCGCTTCTCCCCCAGGCCCCATTTTCGTGTACTCCCCCTCCACATCGACCGGCGGCCAACCGGATGGGCCAAACGGGGCCGCCAGCTGCGCCGGTTCGGAGTTCAGAGAGACCGGCGTCGGGACCCCGATCCGCCGCCAACGGACCCCGCCGCGCGGGTGACGTGTCACGGTGTCCACGACCTGGCCAGGGCTGCGTCAGCGCTCCTCCCGAGGGACTGTGAGCGCCGTTTCCGCCGCGTCCTGCACCCCCACGTCCATCCGCTTCCGCGCCCCGTTTTCCGTCGCACCCGCCCTTTTGCTGCCGCGTCGTGCCCCCCACCATCCAACGAGTTTCGTTGGATTTGGTCTGAACGCACTCTTTCAACGAAGTGTTCACTGTTTACGTCCTGTAGGGGGTGATTTGCCCCTGTTCCAGCTACGAAATCGCCCTTCCGTCACTTCCCTGTCAAACTCAATCTCCTGTACAGCCCCTTCACATGGTCCACACCGTTCCGTTTCGACGGAGCCTGGAAGGTGCATCACATGTAATGCACCCCACAGGAGATACGCGCTGGATCGCCAAGGGATGACCTGGGCATACTCCGTCGGGCCGTGTCCCCGGCATCCCGGCCGGGTGATCGCCAGCACCGCCGGCCCGTCACCCCGGTCTCCCGCCACGTTTTGGGGCACGTCATGCACCCCCACTTCAATCGCCTTTTCCGGGGCATAATGTCATTGGGACCCCGCTCCCACGGTCCCGCAAATGTCATTCCCCACGTTTGGCGATGTCATTGCCGTCCGGAACGCCATGATTCGACAAAGTGTTCACTGGTTACGTCCTGTAGGGGGGCGATTTACCCCTGTTTCAGCTACGAAATCACGACTCTGGCCGCTCTGTTGCAAAACTCAAACTCCTGTACTACTGCGTGGAAGGGGCCGAAAAAAAGAGAGCCTATAGCACCCCGCATCCCTGCGCGACCCTACCGGGGAGCGGGCCTATAAGGGCGCGCATCCCTGCGCAACCCTATGAGAGGTCTTATTCCGCGTTGCGATTGTGCACACTCTCCTGCGAGAACAGCGACCCGAAGAGTCGCGGTAGACCGCAGGGAGGGGGACGAGTTGGCGCGGAGACCATCGACCAATCGCCGGGCGACGGCACACTCCGCCGAGCAGCGGGAGGCAGTGCGGCGTGGGCTGCGGACCCTCGCCCGGGGGTGCATATATGGGCGGGGGACATACATGCACCCCCTCATGGGAGGTTCCGAGCGGCCATCTCGCCGTTCACACTGGAGGGAGGACGCCGAAACACGATGGCTCCGACGACCGCACGGTTGGCGTCGGGAACCACGACTGGGAGCGGAATGAGAAAGGCCAACGGACGGAAGCCATCAAGAGACCAACGGGCGACGGCGTACACCGCCGAGCAGCAGGAGACGCTGCGGCGCGGTCTGCGCATCCTGGCCCGGATCATCGCCCGCTCTCACCCTCGGCGTCAGGAGTCCCGGTCCACAGCCGCGCCCAGGCCACCAACGGAGGGTGAGGACGGAGACTGAGCGGCTGACCGGCCCGGATTCCGGGTTTCGGCCCCCGCTGCCATCGTATCCACCAACCCCGCCGGCATCTTGTCTACTTTCATAGCTGCCGTTGTCCACTCCCGCCCAATCTGCCCACCGGCATCTTGTCCATTCTCATAGCTGCGATTGTCCAGCAGGGGTGGAACGAGCCCCGGCATCAAATTGCTCGCTCCGGTTTAGCAGACTGCCCCGTTCATGCCGATTTCAGCTACGGAACCGCCCGAGCTGCAACTTGCCGCCCCGTGCATTCTCCTGTACACGGGCATGACGCCGCCGACACGCCCTTGAATCTCGCGCCTTCTGAGGGGGGTCAGTGCGCGTGCCCGGGCTGGCACCCCGCGAGTGATGCCTAGGACCTTGACTTCAACACAAGTGTTGTAGATGATATGAGCCATGAGCGGAGGAGAGTTCAGACGCAGGGTTAGAAGGACTTTGGGATTGGACGAATGCTTGCCTACCCGATAACGCTTGAAGAGGATGACGGCGCCGTTCTGGCGACTTCCCCCGACTTCCCGGAGTTGACCACCTTTGGAGACGACCGAGAGGAGGCTGTCGCCCGCGCCGTTCAAGCCCTCGAAGAGACGATAGCGGCCCGCATCCACGACCGCAGGGACATTCCCCCACCGTCCCGAGGTGCAGCCTACGCCGTTTTGCCGACCCTGACTTCAGTGAAGGTGATGCTGTATCAGGGCATGAGAGACCAGGGCATCACCAAAGCGGAGTTGGCCCGACGCTTGGGGTGGCATCTGCCGCAGGTTGATCGCGTTCTGGACGTTCAGCACCGCTCGTGGCTTGACCAGATCGACGCCGCCTTGGGAGCTATTGGGCAGCAACTCCAAGTGAGCGCCGCAGCTTCGCCGGGCTCGGCGGTCCCCGCCGTCAGAAGTTACGAGGCGATAGACTCCGCAGGGACGAGGACGGAGACTCGCAATGGCCATAGCGACTCCGGGGAGGGCATAGACCGCCAATGACGGTAAACCGAACGGACGTATCCACGCTGAGCCAAAGGGGCGAGATATCATCTTCAAACGGTGCGGCGTCTCTGAATGTCGAAGGAGCCAGGGACGGCAGCGAACGGAACGGCGCACGGGCGATTCCGGTTCTATCCGACAAGGCGGTAAACGTTGCGTCGGTCCCACAGCGTAGCCCCTTGCGCTACCCAGGCGGTAAGACGTGGCTCGTGCCCGAAATACGGAAGTACCTTGAGGGCCTCGACTTTCGTCCAGAGGTATTCGCCGAGCCGTTTGCCGGTGGCGGGATCGCATCCCTGACGGCAGTCATGGACCGCCATGTGGATCGTGCGGTGCTCTGCGAGAGGGACCCAGACATATCCAATCTCTGGCAGTGCATGCTCGACGACGCCGAGGAGTTGGCCCAGCGCGTCGAGGGTTTCGCGGCAACTCCAGAGAACGTGAGCAAGGTGTTCGCGGATGCAAGCTTGTCAGGTATGGACGCCGCCTTTCGGACCCTGTTGCGGAACAGGGTCAGTCGGGGCGGCATCCTGGCCAAGGGCGCTTCGGTGATGAAGGCGGGAGAGAACGGACATGGGATTTCTTCTCGCTGGTACGCCGACACTCTCGCAGCACGCATCCGCGCCATCGGCAATCATGCCGAGCGGTTCGACTTCTTCCAGGGAGATGGTGTGAGTCTCGTGGAGTTGTGCAGGGACAACGAAGCGGCCGCATTCTTCATCGACCCGCCCTACACCGCCGCCGGCAAACGGGCGGGGAGACGTCTGTATACGTACAACGAGATCGACCACGAGGACCTGTTCGAGCGTATGTCACGGGTACGAGGCGTCTTCATGATGACCTACGACGAGAGCCCCGACGTCATCGAGATGGCGCGCAGGCGAGGATTCCACCTAGCCAAGGTCGCAATGAAGAACACGCACCATGCGGTGATGTACGAGTTGCTCATCACGTCGCATGAGCTAACGTCATGACTCAAACTCGACGCTTCGGCATAGGGGAATGGTACGGACATTCATTCGTCGGATTGACGCGAGACGAACGACGGGCATACGCCGCCGGGACCGGTTCCCATCAATGTCCCTTTCGGATGGGCAGTGGACGATGCACAAAGAAGGGCGGCGTCTGTTCGTTCAGGTCATACGAAGACGATGATGGCGTAGCCGTTCCGGTATCAGGCGCAGAGGCTGGATTGCGGGTCCTCTGCCCCCGACGCTTTGAAGAGGACATGACGATCTTTCAATGGGTGGGCGAAACCGTCTTAGGCACTTCCGCACCAGATATAGCCACCGAGATCGGGTTCCTGAGGGCAGAGGACGGAAACTCTGACGTAGGGCGGATAGACATGGTTCTGGCAAATCAGGAGACCTGTACGGCGGCTCTTAATTGGTGCGCCCTGGAGATTCAAGCTGTCTACTTTTCCGGTAGGAGCATGAACGAGGAGTTCCGAAGCATAAGGGATTACGATGGCGAGCAGCCGCCCTTCCCGAGACAGATACGGCGACCCGACTACCGGAGTAGTGGGCCAAAGCGTCTAATGCCCCAGTTGCAGATCAAAGTGCCTACTCTCCGTCGATGGGGCAAGAAGATGGCAGTAGTCGTTGACAAGCATTTCTTCCAAGCCCTTGGGCATATGGAGGAGGTTGGAGACCTCTCCAACGGGGACATAGCATGGTTTACCGTGGACTTCGAAGAAGACCACGTGGATAGGCGTTTCAAGCTTGTTAGGGACAATGTCCGCTTCACCACGCTTGAGAGGGCCACCGAGGGACTGACGGGTGGTTCTCCAGTTACCTTGACGGAATTTGAGGACAGTTTACGTACCAAGCTAGCAAAGTGAACGAGCCGGAGAGTTTGCGTTAGGCTAGCTTATTGCGGCGAGAAGTAGTGTATGAGTCCTTCAATAGCTACTACCCGGACTCTCTACCTTTTCCTTGACACGAATCTCTTCATTCAGTGTCGTCCGCTATCGGACCTTCCATGGTCAGACCTAGGGGAATTCGACGAGATTCATCTAATCGTTTGTCGTCCAGTCGTAAGAGAACTCGATAGTCAGAAGAACCGAGGCAACGATCGAGTGGGCCACCGAGCTCGCACTGCTTATAAGCTGTTTCGAAACATCATCTCTGGTCAACGGACTCCTTGGATCGTCAGCGAAGGCAAGCCCGTTGTCAAGCTATGTCTTGAGGCGTTACCGTTACCGACTCCAGAGTTGAAAGATCGTCTTGACTATAGCAAGCCAGATGACGAGATAGTTGGGTACCTGCACAGATTCCAGCAGGACAACCAGGACAAAGACATCCGACTGTTAACGCATGATGGCGGACCCATGATGACAGCGAAGGCCCTAAACCTTAGTTTTATTCCGATTGCCGACGACTGGCTCTTACAACCAGAAAACAACGAAGCGGAAAGAGAGATTGCCCGCCTCAAGGGTCGTGTTATACAACTCGAGAAATCAGAACCGCAAGTTGAGTTGGGTTGTCTCGACCTACAGGACAAAGAAATCAAATCGCTGGAAGTCGAATACAATGTGTATAGCCCGATTACGGAGAGTGATGTTGCGGATCTGATTCAGTTACTGAAGGAACGCTTCCCTCTAGCCACAGATTTTGGTTCTCGCGAACGTGCAGAGAGGCAGGCTCCAGGGATAATTGGAAATGCCTTCGGAGCGAGGGAAGTATACATACCTGCGTCAGATGAAGCTATTACTGACTATACGAGCCAGCGCTACCCGAAATGGATCAGTGAGTGTGAAGATGTCTTTAGCGAATTGCACAACACACTACAAGAGGACAATCAACTACCCATCTTGACATTTGCGGCAAATAACTGCGGATCCCGACCGGCCAGGGATGTGTTGTTGCGGATTGAGGCCAAAGGGGACGTCATGATTCGTGTACCCAGTGAGGACGACGAGCAAGAGCTCAGCAAGAAGGCAGTTGGCATCTCGCGCTTACCATCGCCACCCCGGCCGCCCCAAGGTCAGTGGAAGTTCATGTCACCGTCGTTGAATGTCTTTGCAGAAGGAATACCATCCATAGCAAGGGCTCTATCAGATCAGTGGCAAAGCCCGTCGATGATTAACAGACCTGAGTACGTCTTGCCTCCAAGTTCCTTCGAAAGGCGACGAGACCCGAACGCTTTTTACTACAAATCAGGGAGGCCGAGGGATCCTGTTGCATCGTTCAGCCTAGAATGCGAGCAGTGGCGTCATGGTATTGAAGGCCAATACTTTGACGCACAAGTGTCGTTTGACCTCTCACAGGACAGCATCGAAGGTGCCGTGGAGTGCAGCATTCATGCTGAGAATTTGTCCGTACCGTTAAGGCTTGTTATTCCCATTAGGTTTGCCGTCAAGAGAGTAGAGACGAGGACCTATGCCAATCAGCTTATTGAAGATTTGCAGAGGTCTAGTCAGTGATCTAGTGACTTCCCCCACGCTGCAGCGCTAACCTTTCATACTGCCCGATTGCTGAACTACGGGAACAGTAGAAGAGGGCGGTCTCTCCTCCAGAGCGTCTGCTACACGTCAGTCCCTGCTATTAAGCACTACTACATAGTGGAGGCCTTGTTGACAACAGGCGGTCGGATGGTCGATGATAGAGAGTAAGACAGCTTATGACCAACAGGCTCATCAACAGGAACACCAAGACGATCACCTTCTCCCTGCCGCCCGAGATGGCAGAGCAGGTGCAGGATGTGATGCGCGACGAGGGTCGCACCATGAGCGAGCTCATCCGCGAGGCCCTTCGCAACTACATGGAGGAGCGGGAGTGGCTTAGGACCATCCGGTACGAGAGGCTCCGCGCTCGCCATGCCGAACAGGAAGACTCACCAGGAGAGTGAAGGAGGACAGCATGAAGAAGAAGCACCTACAGCCGCTCACCCCGGCGGCGCTCTACGCCAGGGTGTCCAGCGACCGGCAGGACGTGGACCTGTCCGTGTCCGCTGCTGATAGGCAGCGTCCTCCTGTGGTGGTTCGTGCTGAGGTAAGGGCAGCGCCATGACCCTTCACGATCCCGCCAACACCGACCAAGAGAGCGCTCCAGACCCATCTGATGCAGTAGCCGGCGAATGGCCAGCCTGTATCGAAACGCTGAGCCGGTCCAGCTTCAGAGAAATGGGACGAAACCAAACCGAGAGTAACAGCCAAGGTGGACTGCATAATAATGCTCTTGCTCAGGACCAAATGGAGATAGAGGTAGGAAGGAGTGAATCGTGAGCCTTCTCAGAGAGTGGCGCAAATGGGACCCTGAGGAATTCCCATACGTATTGGACATGGATGCTGATGTCTTGGAGTCCCCTAGCTGGAAGCCCTCGGTCGCCAGGTACCGAAGTTGGCGGAAAGCAACCGGAGACCCAGACTTCTGCAAGTCAGCCGATAAGAGGCTCCATTTGGGCCTCATTCCAGTCCCATTTATGGGGGACATGCTGAACGCTTCCATTTACGTGCTGATGCTGAATCCAGGACTTGGACCTGGCGACTACTTCGAGTACAAGGTTCCTAGCTTACGCCGGGCACTTATCGCCAACCTGCGACAGGAGCGTATACCCGGAGTCATGCCATTTGTGTGCCTAGACCCCCGATTCGCTTGGCATGGCGGGTTCGGCTATTGGGACCGAAAACTCAAAGGAGTCATGGAGGCTTTAGCCGCATCGAAGGGTATGTCACTGGCCGACGCGCGCTCAACGCTGGGGAGCAAGCTCGCAGTTGTCCAGCTTGTTCCATATCATAGTGCCGAGTCTAATCAAAAGGCGCTACAACTATCCTCGGTGGATCTGGCGAAGGACTTCGTCCGGCGGAGAGTTGCTAAACGTGTAAGAGCACAGGAAGCAATTGTCATCGCCGCGCGAAAGGTCGAGATTTGGAATCAATGTCTGCCGGACCTCGGGAAGGAACACGGAATAATCCGATACACGGGTTCAGCAGCGAGGTCGGCGTCGTTGGGTCCTGATTCGAGTGGAGGTCGCGCAATTCTCCGCCACTTAGGAGTCAGCACAGACAGCTAGTAGCCCGCGCAACTGTAGCGAAGACCACCGAGACATCAATGTGAACAGAACAGGATGGCATCAAGAGTCCACGTAATCATAGATACAGACCATCCTTTTCCCGTCGAGTTCGAGTTCGTCGGCCCGGAAATCCTTGCCTTCTCGAATCAGAAGCCTACCGCAAGCAGCTCCTATGAAGCTCTCATAGTCCCGTAAGTTCGACAGGCCCTTTCGCTCATCGTACATTGAAGTTCTGAAAACCAGAATGTAAAACACCGAGACATCGCCCGGTGCGGCAACCGTTCCGGCGGTTCCCGTCAACAGTTGATAGCGAATATCTGCGAAACGGGAGGAGTCCGGTGAACCCTGGACCGAGAAGTACTTCGACAACAGCCCCTTCACCCTCTCGGGTGCGTTGGTCCTCTTCCCCGCATCCCGTCTGTTCATGGCCGAGGAGTACCTGCTCCTCACCGTACTCCCAAATGTCTCATCTACCTTCGCTTCCACCCCTACAAATAGACTTGCGTTGACAGGCAACCGTTCCACATGTCCGGTGATTCCAAGGTCCAGGTTGCTAGGGTTTCCCGGATAGGAGTCGAACTTTGCCAGATACTCCGGCGTGGCCTGCTCCAACTTTACATGCTGCGACAGGACCGAAGACATGCGCGTTTCCAGATATGCCGCACCCTGCCGATCCATAATGAACTCGGCAAGGGAATAGGCGCTACGTCCCTTCTTCCAATCCTTCTCCTTCGACGTCCCATCGAAGATTCGACTACGCCACTCAATCAGATTCGATATCCGTTGGCCCTGGGAATCTACGATTCTCATGTCTTGCGCCTCTCACTCCATTCTATACTTGCCTCTTGCGTTCTAAGTATCCTGTGGCCTACAATAGTGTCATGGTCGAGATTCGCCAGACCGAGGTCTACGCCCGTTGGTTCAGGCGGCTTCGGGACAGGCAGGCCAGAGTGAGAATCGACAACCGCATCAGGCGGCTGTCCCTGGGCAACCTCGGAGACGTGAGGCCGGTGGGAGAGGGAGTCTCGGAGATTCGCATCGACTACGGACCCGGCTACCGGGTGTACTTCGCGCAGCGAGGGGAGACCCTGGTCGTCCTTCTGGCCGGAGGCGACAAGGACAGCCAGGAGCGGGACATACGAAGGGCGCTGGAGCTGGCCAGAGGACTCTAGGAGGTAGCTATGGCAAATACGCGGACAAGGCCGTGGGATCCGGCGGAGCACCTTGAGACCGAAGAGGACATGGCGGCGTACCTGAACGTCGCGCTGGAAGAGGGGGATCTGAGCCTTATCATGGCGACCCTCGGAGACATCGCCCGTGCACGGAGAATAGCGCTAGTGGCGGAGGAGACGGGACTGGGCAGGGAGAGCCTCTACAAGTCGCTGTCCGCCGAGGGCAACCCCGAGTTCGCCACCGTGTTGAAGGTGGTGCGCGCCCTGGGACTCAGACTTCAGGCCGCAGCAGGGCCGGGAGCGAACGACGCAGCTTGAGGGCATCGCAGGCGTTGCATACTTAGGAAACCAGATCAATGAATCTTTTCGACGACATAGATCGGGTACAGACTCCGACCATACCAAGCGTCTATTCAGGGTTCGTGTTCCTGAACCGTGACGGTTCGTCCGGTTCTCAATGTCTAAGGAACAGGTTGGAGTCGTGGTTCGAGAAGTTTCCGGCTTCATCCAAGAAGGACGTCCGTGAGAGATTTATATCAACTAACCCTGAAACTCATGAAGGCGCGCTTTTCGAATTGTTCCTACACGAACTAATGACTCGTCTGGGCTGCGCAGTGGATGTGCACCCTGACGTGACCGGCTCGGACAATAGACCGGACTTCCTAGTACGCCAGGGTAGCAAACGTGTCTACCTCGAAGCCACCACCGTAGGCCGACGTGATGGGCCTTTCACGCCCAATAACAACGAACAGGATGCCATCGACAAACTTACGACGCTGTGTTCTCCGAACTTCAATCTGCGAATAGAGATGATCGGGACGCTATCAAGAACACTCAGAAGGAGACACTTAGTCCCTAGATTCGAAGACCTGCTCGCTGAGCACGATCCAGATGCAGTGCTGAACGTTATTGACGCTGGTGGGCTTGACAGTGCTCCTTCAGAAAAGTACGAGGCCGATGAATGGAGTATAGAGGCGTGGCTCCTCCCAATCAGCAGTCGGAGCCGAAGAAACGATCCTACACGACGCATTACCGTGATGCCCCGGAGGGCTAAACGCACAAATAGTGTACTGCCAGTCCGAAACGCAGCGAAGAAGAAGAGTGACAAATACGGTCGTCCGGATCTGCCACTTGTCGTCGCCGTACATACGCGAGACAAATTCTACAATGGCCAAGATTGCGATTTGGGTGTGCTATACGGAGACGAGCAAATCGCCTACTCCCACGAGACCTCCCGGCTAGTTCGTAGGCCCAACGGTATCTGGTCTGGCGATGACGGTCATCGAATCTCTGCGTTCTTGCGTTGCCAAATGGTTGATGTCTGGAATATGTCCCGTGCTAGCGTGTGCCTCTACATCAATCCAAGGCAAGACCATGCGACTTTGCCTGATGCGCTGTTTCGATTGCCTCATGGAAAAGTGAGCAAGGACATCATGACATGGTCCGAAGGTGAAGATATCGCTCAGTTGCTACATACAAACAGCTACTAACCACAGGAGGAGCAAGGAGGACAGTATGAAGAAGAAGCACCTACAGCCCCTAACGCCGGCGGCGCTCTACGCCAGGGTGTCCAGCGACAGGCAGGACGTGGACCTGTCCGTGTCCGCCCAGTTGCGGGCGCTCAAGGAGTACGCCAAGGCCAACGACTACTCCGTGGCCCGCGAGTACGTGGACGAGGCCGAGAGCGGCCGAGTCGCCGACAGACCCCAGTTCAGGGAGATGATCGAGGAGGGCGGCAAGCCCAAGGCCCCCTTTGACGTGATTCTCGTCTGGAAGTTTTCGAGGTTCACCCGCAAGCGCGAGCACGCCGTAGCCTTCAAATCCCAGCTGCGGCGCAAGGGCATCCGCGTGGTGTCCATCACCGAGCAGGCCGAGGACAACGCCACCGGCAGGCTCCTTGAGGGAATCATCGAGAGCGTGGACGAATATTACAGCGAAAATCTTGCCCAGGAGGTCGTCCGGGGGATGAGGGAGGCCGCTTCCAGAGGCTTCTTCCTCGGCTCCAACGCCCCCTTCGGCTACAGGAAGATCAAGGTCAGCGACGGGGCGAAGGAGCGCCCCACCCTTGAGGTTGACCCTGCCACAGCCCCGGTGGTGACGGAGCTATTCGAGAAGTCCCTGCGGGGCAGCGGCCTCAAGGAGCTATGCAAGGAGCTGAACGACCGGGGCATCACCAACCGTGGCAAGCGCTGGTACAAGGGAACGCTCCACTACGTGCTGCGAAACGAGGCGTACACCGGAACCGCCGTTTGGGGCAAGAACAGCAAGGGCGAGAAGGCCCAGGACCCTGTAAGGGTAGAGGGGGCGTGGCCTGCGCTGGTGTCGAGGGAGCTGTTCGAGGACGTGCAGCAGGCGATGAGCGACCGCGCCCCGAAGGTGCAGAGGCCCGGTAGAGTGGGGAGCAAGTTCCTGCTGAGCGGGCTGCTCAAGTGCGGGGTGTGCGGCAGGCCCTACTCGGCCCAGGGAGCCAAGAGCGGCCAGTTCGCCTACTACATCTGCGGCACCCTGTTCAGGGAGGGCGCGGGGACGTGCAGCGCCCGCTACCTGAACGCCCCCAGGCTGGAGACGTTCGTGGTGGAGAAGATCAGGGAGCGGATACTGAACGAGGAGACCATCGTGGCGCTGGTGACGCTGGTGGCGGAGGAGATCGACGCCATGGCCAGGGAGCTATCCGGCAGGCTGGAGGTCATCGAGGCCGAGCTATCGGACGTGCGGAAGCGTCTTGAGAAGCTCTACGAGGCCATTGAGACGAGCGAGTTGACGTTGGAGGTCCTGTCGCCCCGCATCATGTCTCTGAGGCACCGAGAGGAGCAGCTGGAGGCTGCGAGAGAGGACGCCGAGACCCAGCTTGAGCAGAGGAGGGTCGAGCTTCCGAACACCGAGGAGATAGCGCGGTACGTTGCGGACTTCCGGGACTTCCTGAAGGACGGGACGATCCCCGAGCGCAAGGCGCTCATCCGCAACTTCGTGGAGGGCATCGAGGTGATGGGAGACGAGGCGACGCTGACGTACACGGTCCCCATGCCCAGCGACGGTGCGATGTCGGAATCGGCCTCGGTTCTTGATTTCGTCAAGTCCAGCCCACCACCGCTTACGGTAGATACCACCATCTTTGAGATGTGGCTCGGTAGCCTGTCGACGCACCGAGGTCTCTCGATTCCCGTAGTGTGACGCGTAGGGACGGTGGAACGTAGGGAGCGTCTCGCCATTGGGGCTTCACTCTCTCTGCGTCTCGCCCTTGGGCATCCGGTAGCCGACGCGAGGCTCGGTGAAGATGTAGGTTGGGTTGTCGGCGTCGTCGCCCAGCTTGCGGCGGAGGCTGCTAACGATGGTCCTCATGGCGCGAACGTCGCTGTCGGTCTTCTCCCCCCACACCCGTTGCAGCAGATGCTCGTAGGTCAACACCCGTCCTCCGTTCGCCGAAAGCTCGGCGAGCAGCCGGTACTCGATGGCCATCAGCTGGAGCGGACGGCCTGCGAGCGTCACACGGCGTTCGCCGTAGTTGACCACAAGGCCGCCCAGCACATACGGCTCTGACGACTCGGACGCCGCCCGCTTCCGCAGGGCCGCCCTGATCCTCGCCGCAAGCTCAGTTGGAGAGAAGGGCTTGGCGACGTAATCCACGGCCCCCATGTCCAAGGCCCTGGCAACAAGCTGGTCCTGTCCATAGGCGGACAGGAAGACCACCGGCACGTCCACCGTCTCCAGGATGTCCTTCATCAACTCGATCCCGTCGGCGCCCGGCAGCATCATGTCGAGCAGGACAAGATCGGGCTTCTCGTCTGCCACGAGGCGGAGCGCCTCTCCCGGGTCCCCAGTCACCAGCGGCGCATAGCCCGCCCTGTTGAGTGCGTCGCTGACGTACCTGAGCGCCTGGGGGTCGTCGTCCACCGCGAGGACGCGCACCGGTTGACCCGCCTCCCCCACCGCTCGCTGTGAGGAGCGGACCGAGCGCGGCGTGGGGACGCTCGCCGTGCCGCCACCGGACTCTTCAACAGACGGGAGCGTGAAGGTGAACTGCGCTCCCATGCCCGGCCCCTCGCTCTCCGCCCAGATGCGGCCACCGTGCGCCTCCACTATCCCCTTGCAGATGGCGAGACCCAGGCCCGACCCGAGAACACCGCTTCCGCGTTCGTCCCCTTCGATACGGGTGAACTTCCGAAACAGGAAGGGCAGCTGCTCTGAGGGTATGCCCCTGCCCTCGTCGGCGACCGAGACCGCAACGTAAACGCCCTCCCGCACGGCGGTCACCGTGATGACGGACGACTCCGAGGAGTGCCTAGCGGCGTTGGACAGGAGGTTGCCCAGGACCTGGACGATGCGCAGCCGGTCCGCCATGACCAGGGGCAGGCCGGGTTCGATCTCGATGGCGAGGTTGTTCCTGCCCCCGGCACTGATGAAGGCGCTCCTTGCCCGGTCCACCAGCGCCGCTACCTCCGCAGGTTCCGGGGCGACCGGCAGCGTGCCCGTCTCGATGCGGGCCACGTCCAGCAGGTCGGCCACCAGGTCGTGCATGTGGTCGGCCTGCTCCTCGATGATGCGGAAGAACTGGCGGACCACTGCGGGTTCCATGTCGGTGGACGAACCCAGCACCGTTGCCGCCGAGCCCTTGATGGAGGTCAGCGGCCCCCGCAGCTCGTGGCTCACCATCCCCAGGAACTCCGCCCGCAGCCGCTCAAGCTCCTCCAGGGCCGTCATGTCCTGTAGGGTGACGACCACAGACTCCAGCTCGCCTTCCTCGGAGAGGATGGGCGTGGCGTTGATGATGGTGGTGACGCTCCGCCCGTCGGGGACCTGCATCACGATCTCCTCGGCCCGCACCGTCTCCCCCGTGCTGAGCGCCTGCGCTATCGGGAACTCTTGCAGTGAAATCTCCCGCCCGTCGGCTCGCCGGTAGGTCAGCGTCTGAAGCAGCTCCTCCGCCGACTGGTCCGGGTTGCGCAGGCCGTCGACGATCCTCCTCCCCTCGCGGTTGAGCGACGACGGGGCTCCGGTCTTCGCATCGAAGACCACCACGCCCACGGGACAGGTGTTGACGAGGGTTTCAAGGTCGGCCCTGGCCCGCTGCTCCTCCCTGTGCCTGCGTGCGTTGGTAATGGCCATCGCCGCCTGGGATGCGAACATCAGCAGCGTGTCCTCGTCCTCCTGGGTGAACTCAAGGGCCCCCTCCTTGTCCGATAGATAGAGGTTGCCGATGTGTCGCCCCCTGTGACGGATGGGCGCGCCCAAAAAGCCTTGCACCGGCCCCAGGGGAGGGCCGATCTCCGGCAGGCCCGCCGCCGTCGTGTAGGCGGAGAAGTCCGCCAGCCTGAGCGGTCCCGGAATCATGCTCAGGTAGGCGAAGAACTCCGGTCCCCCCGGCAGGTCCACGAACCGCTGGCGCTCTTCGGCGGTCATGCCGGAGGTGATGAATGACGTCAGCTCCCCTGCCTCGTCGAGGGCGGTAAGGCCGCTGATCCTCGCGCCGGTGAGGGAGCGAGCTGCGTCCACCACCTCTTGCAGGACGGTGTCGAGGTCGAGGTCCTCGGTGATGCGGACGCCCGCCTCACTCAGTCCGGAGAGGCGGTCACGCAGGGTTTCAATCTCCCGTTTCAGGCCGTCTGCTGGCTCCAATGCGCCACCTCGCTTGTGCTGCGGAAGACTCCATACTCCCACCCTCATTGACCGGCTGGAATGGGGACAACCGGGGCAATTCTAGCATTTTGGGCCAAAGTTGATAAGACATTACGGAAAACACGTCGAAAGTTGATAGCGAGTTGATACGCGTGCGGTATAGTGGGGGATGACTTTGCCCGATTGAGGGAGATATTCACTTGGCGTTCGACAGGCCGATACCTGCAATAGAGACAGCGGGCGCACCGGCGGCGGAAGCCGCCGCGACAGCCGCGCTTGAGGCCGTCTTCGCCCGCTGCGTATTCGCACAAATGTTCACCCCCCCCCCCCCCCCCGATTTTCGTCGCCAGCCCGTAACCGGGCCTCTCTCCTTCGCTTCAATCTCCCTCGTCTCCGCCGCGTCGCCGCACGCCCGGAGCACACGCCCCTTTCGGACGGCGCACCCAACGCCACTGGGGAATGGGCAAGTCCCTTGCCGACTGACTCCGCCCGTCCGCCGTCTCTCATACCTACCGTCGCCGCCCGCGACCCTCCACTAGGAGCGCGCCCGTGGGTGCCACACCTCGTACATCGACGCAGGCTCACGCCAGCCACCCCGTTGGACGGAGGCCCGGCGACGGCCACACACAACACACACAAGGAGGAGAAACCATGACTCTCGCCGCTAGACCCCGACTCGCCATCCTGTTCGTCGCCCTGGCCGCCCTGTTCCTGTCCCTCACCGGCGCACCGGTCCAGGCCCAGGACGGCTCCGCTCCCGCCAAGCCTACGGGAGTCGTCACCACGGCAACGCACGACTCCGTTGCGCTCGCCTGGGACGATCCCAGCGACGCCAGCATCACCCACTACCAGATATTCCGACGGGACCGCGACGTCCACGACACCGGCGAGTTCGTCACCATCGACTCCGACACCGGCTCGGCGGCGATGAGCTACACCGACGACACCGTGGAGCCGGAGAAGCGCTACGTGTACCGGGTCGTGGCGGTGAACGACAACGGCGATAGTCAATGGTCCAGTTTCGCCCGGGCCAACACCCCGGCGGCTCCCCCGCAGGAGCCGGACCCGACTCCGACGCCTACCCCAACCCCGACACCTACACCGGAACCGACCCCAACGCCGACGCCTGAGACGGACGGCGACGGGGAGGGCGGAACGGACGAGGGCGCGCCTGATGGTGCGGTGTGCAGCGCCACCGGTCCCTGCACGACGCTCGACGAGACTGACGGCGTGACCCACGTGGAGACGCTGGAGCTGGCGAACGTGACGCATGACTCCGTGACGCTGGAGTGGACGGCGCCCGAGGGCGACCCTCCGCTAGGCTACGTGATCCTGCGGACCGGTGAAGGGGCTGCGCCCACGCTGTCGTCGATCATCGTGGGCAACACCGAGTCGCAGGAGACGAGCCATGCCGACAGCGGGCTGGCGCCGGAGACGCTCTACACGTACTGGGTTTTGGCGCTGCGCTGGACGGGCGTGTCGGCGCTCAAAGATGCAGCGAGCGCGTCGACCACCACCCCACCCACACCTATAGTGATCGTGAGCGAGGTCCTGCTCGTGCGCGAGGAGGGGACGGCGTACGATGAGCCGGGCAGCCCGCTGAAGGTCGCCCTGGCACACGGCAACGGGACAGGAGACTCCATCGTCCTCACCTGGTCGCCGCCGCGCGAGAGGGACTCTGACGGGCAGCTCACCGGGCCTGAGGTGGACGTCGATGGATACCTCATCAACGTCACAACGCGTCTGGCGAACGGCCTACCGTCGTCGTCGTCGCGGCAGGTGGCCGACCTGGGGTCCACGGTGCGCACCTGGACACACGAGCACGTCGAGCGGGGGATATGGCGCCGCTACTCGATTCGGGGCGACAAGAACGGCGACGAAGGCCCGGCGGCCTACACGGATTGGGTGCGGATTCCCCAGGACGGCGAGCCGGGCTCGCCGAGCAACCTGCGGCTGAGCCAGCAGGCTGACCCGACCGAGGTGCGGCTGAACTGGACGGCCGGCTCGGACGCGACCGGCTACAAGATCTACCGCTCGATGAGCTGGCACTGGAGTGATGTCTCCCTCGAGTATGAGTTTCACTACGGCGTGGAGCTACAGGCCGGCGACGTCACGACATACACCGACGGCGACGCTGGGAGCCTGTACTTAGGCACCACACACGACGACGACAACAACCCCGACACCAGGCGGATCATCGCGGGCGTGCTGCCCGGCTTCACCTACACCTACGTGGTGGAGGCGGTCAACGCGAGTGGAACAAGCGAGCGCACGGCGCAGGCAACCATCCTGATACCGACGCCGGGCAAGCCCAACGCGGTGCGCAACTTCGAACACGGCACCATCAGGCGCGGCAACGGCGCCACGACGAACATCCGGCTGAGCTGGGACGCGCCGCAGGGGTTCACGACGAACAGATTCGGCGGGACCGCCGGCTACTTCATCGAGCGCGCCCTCGACCTGGCCGAGCACACCGAGCGGGGCCTGGACTGGGTGAACCTGGCGACGGTGAGTATAGGCACCCACACCTATACGGACAGGGCAGCGGTGGACGCGGCCAACGCCGACCGGATCATGCCCTTCGGCACGACCTGGCGCTACCGCATCCGCGCCGTCAGCGGCCTGGACGCTACCAAGCAGAGCGACAACAGCTACGTCGACGCCGCGATACCCATGCCCTCAGGCGTGCCGGATCTCATCACCGCTGAAGACATAAATTACGGTGGTTCCTTTGGCACCGGGTACGGGACAGTATCCCGTAACAATGACACTTGGACATGCGCCACGGTGAGGTGGGATGTGCCTGGCAGCGGCAGTACTGACCATCGGATTCTTCGCCTTGGGCCAGGGGTGACCAGCTGGCACGACCCGGACGCTATTGTCGTGTCCAGCACGGTTGGCCTGTCGTTTACGAGCACTACTGCGGATATCACCCGCATGACAGGAGACGGGGGCGACGCAGGAGCTTCCGTGTGCGACACGACCGTCGAGGCGGGCGAGACGTACATCTACATCGTGCAGGGGCGGAACAGCAACGGCTGGAACACGCAAGTCGTCGATGAATTCAATGTTATCGACACAATCGCCGTCATCTACATTGAGACGGGCTCCGACGCCCCACCGCCGCCCACCGAGGTCGAGGTCGAGTTCGGGGTCTATAGCGCCACCATGACGGTGGGGAGTAGCACAGTCGCTGCGACCCTGTTCGGCTGGGACGGCGACAGCACCCTCTTAGAAGACGACGACCTCACTGATGCTGATTTTGTGTATGCGAATGAAACGTACGAACTCTCCTCCATCAATTTCGACTCCGGCACTGGCAACCTCGCAATAGCTTTTGACGCGACAAACCATGGCAGCATCTCGGACGCGGCCGTCCGTAGTGTCATGGCGCTCCACGTCGACGGCACGGCATTCGCCCTGGGGGATGCAACCTATAGCCTACTGAGCTCCGGCAGACCCGTTCTGACCTTGCGAAACACCGGCTTGAGCTGGTCTGCCAGCGATACCGTGCAGTTGGAGATGAGGGTGACCGAGTAGGGAAGCGTCGTGCCGGTGAAGCGGCTGCGACCGCGGGGCCTGAAAACGTAAAAACGGCCGCACACATGGCAAGTCCGGGCGGGGCCGACGGTCCTGCCCGGACAACGGATTCGCCCAACTCCAGGAGTGGACAGACGGCGGGAGCGTCCTGGCGAGTCCCTGTGGAAGGCCGACCAGATGCCTCGACAGCGCATACACCACAGCAGAGTGACCTACCAAGTCCCCCACGACTTCCCGGAGCGGCTGGAGCGGTTCAAGGAGGAGTCGGGGCTGTCGTGGGCGGAGATTGCACGGCGTCTCGACGTCCACCACGAGACGCTGCGGCGCTGGAGGAAGGGACGGGCTCGCCCCAGCATGCGGAACATGATGGCGCTGGTGGCCCTGGCGAAACCCTTTGGCCTCGCCCACCTGTTCACCGACTAGGGAGTCGGCGCTCCGGTGAGCGCCTGCGGCCGCAGACGCCGGAAACGCAAAAAGGGCGGCACACATGGCCGGGCCTCTCCCCATCCTCTCCCCATCCTCACCCCGTCACGCCGGCGTTGCCTTACGGGAGCGGCTGCATCATCATAGAGGCGTCGTTGGCGGCAGTCCCGTAGGGGGCCGAGGAAAGGCCAAGCCGCGAGGGGACGGCCCGGTGTGGCGTCCCGCCGGTGGAGACGGATTCGAGTCCGGGCCGCAGGCCGCAGCCTGCGCCATCGAGGGCCGCCGTCCGCGCAACGAGGGACCAGCCCAATAGGAGAACGCCAGGACATGCAGGAGGAGCGTCATGAACGAGGAGCATGACGGGACAGACCAGCGGAAGCCATCGGAGGAAGAGTACCAGAGGTTCCGCAAGATGATGGACGGCATGGGTCGCGAGGACCTTCAACGGATGGTCGTGCATCTGACGGAGAGGATCGAGGCGAACCCCCGCGACACCGAAGCCCTGGGCGGCAGGGTGCTGGCGTACGCCGAGCTGGGGGAGCACCGCCTTGCGGCGGAGGACTACGGCAGGGTCATCGCCCTGGACCCCGGCAACGCGGGCGCCCACCTCGGCAGGGCGCGCGCCTATGGCAGGCTGGAGGAGCACCGCCTGGCGGTGGAGGACTACGACATCGCCATCCGCCTGGCCCCCGGCGACGCCGTGGCGCACTACAGCCGGGGGGCGTGCAAGGCGGAGCTGGGCGACCTGGCCGAGGCGATGAACGACTTCGACGTGGCCGTCACCATGGCTCCCGGCGACGCCGACGCCCACTACAACCGGGGATTGACCCACGTGGCGATGGGCAAACGCCACAGGGCGGTGAAGGACCTGAGCAGGGCCATAGATTTGAATCCCAACCTCGCCGACGCCCACTACCACCGGGGCATGGCATACCGCGACATGGGCCGGATGGACAGGGCGGTCAGGGACTTCGGCGCCGCCATCGAGATCGAAGGGCGGTACGGCCTCGCCTTCTACGCCAGGGGAATCACCAACGTCAATCTCGGCGCACACGAGGCCGCGCTGGGCGACTTCGACGCCGTGCTGGGGCTCGACCCCGACAACGCCTCTGCGCTCCGGGGCAGGGGCATCGCCCTGGGCAGCCTGGGCCGCTACGACGAGGCGGTCGGGGACTTCGACCGGTCCCTGGAGCTAGACCCCGGCAACGCCGAGGCCCTCGCGGCCCGGGGGCTGGCCCACAGCAGCCTGGAGCAATACGAGCTGGCGATAGAGGACTACGGCAGGGTCCTCGACATCGACCCCCGGAACAGGGACGTCCTCTACAGCCGGGGGATCGCCCGCATGTACACGGCCCGGTTCGAGAGCGCCATCGAGGACTTCGAGGCCATCATCGGCATCGAGCCGGGGCACGCCGCGGCGCGGGGGGCGAGGGAGTTGGCCCGCGAGGCGCTGGAGATGCGGGGCGGCGCGGGCGAGGGGCAGGCGGCGCGGTAGCGCCGCCGCGCGGACGTGAGCGCCCGCTGCCCCCACTTCAGGGATGTCGAAGACGGGCGGTGATTTCGGGCAACAAAAAAAGGCGGCATACATGGGAAGCAGGGGGAGGTCATCGCCGCAATGACGACGGCCTTCCCCCTGAGCGACGGCCCGGCGCAAGACACCGGGCCGTCGCCCACGCCTCGCTAGGCGGCTGCCATCTCCGGCTGCTTGAGCATGGCGGAGTAGCCGGGCATCAGGACGGGCGTCATCGACAACCGGCCCGCACCGTCGTACCCGGCGCGGTAGGCGTACTCCGCCTTCGCGCCCCAGGGCACCCGGCCGCCGACCCGGACGGCGGGGCCGCCGAGCCTGCCGCGGCGCCCCGGCCCGCCCGCGCCGTGCACCACCATCCCGCTCCGCTCGCCCTTGCGCCAGCCCAGCACCTTCACCTCGGCGGGCATGACCCGCTCCTCCGACTTCGCGCGCCGGAACAGCACGGCGTGCAGCCTCTTCAGCACGCCCGCCGACGGGCTGGCCTTCCCGTTCATGATGTGGGAGAGGTGGGAGGAGCTGATGCCGGCGCGCCGTGCGACCTCGTTCTGGCTGATCCCGTGAGCGTCCATCCGGTCCCACAAGGCCTTCGGGTCGACGCAGGCAAGCTGCGCGGACGCGACCGTCGCTTCTGCCTCCAGCGCCGCCTCGACCAGCGCCTGGACCCTCACGCCCATGCTCCTGCGACCCCGTGACACCATTGACATGTAGCTGGCGGACACCCCGACCCGCTCGGCAAGCTCCCGCATGGTCATGCCCAGGGCGCGGGCGCGCTCCCGGACGTAGCTGCTCTGCCCGTTCACCACGCTCGCAGGGCGGTTGGCGCACCGTGCGGGAGCGATCTTGGCCGGGGCCTGCAACGCCGACTCGATCCGGGTCTGGACCTTGACGCCCATGTTGACGCGGCCACGGGCCACCCCCGACATGTATCCGTAGGACACGCCGGCGCGGGCGGCCAGGTCCCGCATGGTCATGCCCCGCTCGCGGGCGCGCTCCCTGATGAAGCTGCTCTCGCCGGTCACGACGCCGCCCTGGCGGTAGACGATCCCCTGGCCGGGGACCTCTCCCAGCACCGCCGCGACCTTCTCTCGCATCACGGGCGTCCACGGACTGCCCCCGTTGGCGATCCGTGACAAGTAGCCCGCGCCCACGCCCATCCGGGCCGCCAGCTCCTTCATGGTGAGCCCGCGCCGCCTCGCCGCAGCCCTGAGCTCGCTCTCCGCCGTCCTGGTTCCGGTTGCCATCGTTGCCGTCGTCATCGGTCAGTCCTCCTTCTGTTGTGTTGTGTTGCCTCTGGCCTGCGCCCGCTTGCGGGCAAAGAAGAAGGGCCGTCCCCGGATGGGAACGACCCTTGTGCGTTGGGATGTGTGGTGAGACCCGGAGGCCCCGCCGTCAGCGGCGATGGACCTCGTTGACGTGCATAGCCGCCTCCTTTCAGGCGTTGACCCGTGCCGGGCATCCGTGGCGCGGGTATTTCGTGATGGGGTTGACGCTGGACGCACTCCGCCCACGGTCGGATGCCGGACGCGGGAGACGGAGGGGGATGAGAGAAGACGCAGCCCGGCCCAGAGCCTGCCCCGTACTTGATACGGGGGTGATTCGTTGGGGAATCGACTGCCGGGGGAGCTGCTATGAGGGGAGCGGCCGGCCTACGACTTCATCGCAGACCAGCGCATGAGAGAAGACGCAGCTCGGCCCAGGGTGAACAACGTCAGGGGGAGAGCTGCGAGACGTGAAGCGGCCAGCCTGATTTCCACGGCAGACCGGCGCATGGTGAGGCAACTGCCCTGCAACATCCGTCGCAGGCCAGCGCGTGTCGAAGCTGCGGCCTAGCTGTCAGTCAGCCATGCCGCAGGCGTGAGGAGCCGGTCGAAACGACAGACGCATTTCGACCGACTGGTGGAGGACGGGGCACAGAGAGCGGTCCGTCCCTGAGTCCAACGGCGAGAGCGATCAACCCCAACCGGCAGACCAATGCCCAGCGAGTGAAGCGATCAACCCCAACCGCCAGACCGGTGTCCAGCGGGAGGAAGCGATCAACTCCAACTCGCCGGACGGGTGTCCAACGGGCGAAGGGCTTATCACTCCAACCGCCGGACTGGGCCGAGGACGAAGGGCTAAGTCAACTCCGTCGTTTCGGTCCGCGCTACCTGCGAAGGACCAACGTCAACTCCGCTTCGGCAGCATTCCCTCGTGGGAGACCGGGGGAGAGCGAATCATCCTCCGGTCATGCCCGTGCAACAGGGACCACGCACCCAGGGTTTCTATGGTCGGAAACCTTGGAAAAAGCCTAACAGTGCAGTCATTATCGCGGCCCCAAGACCCGCAAAAGAGGGCCTGCGGCGCCCCTTTCGAAGATTGCCGCCAAATCGTTCACAAAAGTTGACTGCAACCCCTTCGCACGCCCGGCCCGGCTACCGCCACAGGAGTCCGAGGCTCACCCTGTTCAGAAGCTCCCGCTTTCTGATCGCTCGCCGCGTGTCGAAGAGCGCGGTCCTTCGCCAGTTGGTCTGCCCGTCCCGGTCGAACCCCCGCAGCGGCCGCTTCTCGGGCGGAAGCGTCATGCCGTGGTCTTCGAGCAGGGCCAGCTCCACCACCCGCAGGCGCTCCTCCTCCTCCAGCCACGCAAGGCCCCTGCCTTCGTTGGGGTGAGCGTCCTTCAGTCCCCGCCACTCGACGATGAGCGCCCACGCATCGCCGAACACCTCCTCGTCGTCCTCGGCGGGCTCCAGCGTCACGAGGTCGGGGTACTCCCGCCGCTCCGTGGGCCTTGACGGAGGCTTCCTTCCAGCGTCCGGCGCACCACTCTCCGACTGGGAGGGACCGGCGCCGGCGTGACCGGCCCCGGTCCCCTGGCCTTCGCTGCTCTTCAGCGCTCCAACCCGGCCCTCCACGGCGGCCATTCGCCTGCGCAGCTCCTTGCCCAACTCGTCGTGGCCCTTCTCGTGCGCCTCACGGCCCTTCTCCAGCGCCTCCACCCGTGCCTCCAGCTTGTCGTTGCGCTCCCGCTGACGGGCCGCAGCCGACCCGACGCCCTCCTGCAACGCACGCTCCAGGGCCTGCCGCACCCGCCTCGACAGCTGCCCGGTCCTGGCGCACTCGGCCACCGTCCGCTGGTCCAGCTCCAGCACCCGCGCAGCGCCCTTGAAGCCCTTGTCCCGCACCAGCTCTTGCAGCAGCGTCATCAGCCGCATGTGGTGCATGTTCTCGATGTCCTTGCTGTCTTCGATGCCGTGTTCGGTGGTCTTCATGGCTCTCTTCTCCTTCGCAGAATCTCTCCTGAGGTAATGTCCGGCCCTTCCAGCGGCCTCTGACCACGGTTTTCGGGGACGTCATGCACCCCCACTTCAAGCGCACTTTCCGGGGCCTAATGTCATTGAAACGCCCCTCCAACCGGCCCGCCGATGTCATTCCCCACGTTTGGCGATGTCATTGCCGTCCGGAACACCATGATTCGAGAAAGTGTTTCCTGTTTACGTCCTGTAGGGGGGTGATTTACCCCTGTTTCAGCTACGAAATCACGACTCTGGCCGCTCTGTTACCAAACTCAAACTCCTGTACACCCCCAATACTGCACGAAAGGGGCCGAAAAAAAGAGGGCCTATAACCCCCCGCATCCCTGCGCAGAGTCACGGGGAACGGCCCGTAACGCCCCGCATTCGTGCGCAGAGCTACCAGGGGTCTTATTTCCAGTTTCATTTGTTCACACTTTTTTGCGACCGCCGTAATCCGGCCATCGGCGGCAGACCGCAGAAGAGAGGTGAACGAGTTGGCGCTGAAATCGAAACTCCGGTCCGTTAGACGGCTGATTCCCCTGGCATCCGCGCTGCTATTGGCGGCGCTTCTGGCAATCCCCGCAAGCAACATCGCCCTGGCCCAGACTCCGCCCGGCAACGAGCTGACCCTGGTCAACGCCGACCGGGAGTTCGTGGAGCGCAAGGGCGGCGGCGAGTTCGTCGCAAGGCCCGTCTTCGACCGCAAGATCGAGACCCTCTTCTACGCCGTCCGCGACGCCGACACGGGCGACTGGATAAGCGCCATGTACCGGGTCAACGGCGGCGAGAAGAAGCGCTCGAACGGCTGGGAATACTCGTGGGAGTACCCCGACCTTGACGAGCACCCCGACCTCGACCGCGACAAGGCGTACCTGCTGGTCATGCTGGCCGTCGCCGAGGACGGCAAGCGGGGCGAGTTCTACGCCGTCGTCCCCATCCACCAGCCGGGACGCATCTGGGACAAGATACTGTCCGCCCTCAACCCGGCAAGGTGGGCGAGGGCCTTCGCCGGCTGGGTGATCGAGGGAGTCCACGGGACCCTCTGCGGAGTGGTTGAGCGGGCGTCCGGCGAGGACGCCGACAACTGCGGGGGCGGGTAGCCGATGAGCGACATCCTCACCGGCACCCCTCCCGACCTCACCTACGCCCACGAGTTGGTGCGCCAGGCGTGGATGGTCGTCTGGGCCATAACAACCGGCGCCCTGGTGGTCATCCTCGGCTGGATGGGCCTGAGCTTCATCGTGAGCGAGCACCTGGGCCGCCAGCAGACGGGCTGGCGGGAGATGGTCCCCCGCCTCGTTCTCGGCCTCGTGGCCGCCGCGTCTTCCCTGTGGTGGTGCGCCCTGGTCCTCGACGTGGCCGACGCCGTGTCCGGCTTCATAGCCGTCTCCCTCAACGTCACCCCCGGAGACCTGCTCAGGGCTCCCCTCGACACGTTCCTCAGAGCCGTGCAAGCCGGGAGCGTGGGAATGGCGCAGCTCCTGGCCCTGCTCTACCTGGTCTACGGATTCTTCGTCCTCTACGTCATCGTGCAGATGGTGCTGCGCCTGGCCCTCATCGACATCCTGCTGGCCCTGGCCCCCATCGCCCTGGGGCTGTGGATTCTGCCCCACACGGCGGGCTGGGGCCGCCACTGGCTCAGGCTGTTCATGACGACGGTGTTCCAGCAGGCGGTGCAGCTCATCGCCCTTGCCCTGGGAATCGGGTTCCTCAACGAGTTCGCGTCGGTCGCCGCCTTCGAGCCGGTGCAGGACCTCATTTGGAAGCTGCTCATGTCCCTGGCCTTCGTCTACATGGCGACCCGGGTGCCCTCAATGATGGGCAACGCCGGGACCTTCGACTCCTGGCTTTCGATGCTCTACTTCGGCATGAACCTGCCCTCGTCGCTGATGCGCTCGGCCCGGACCATCGGGCTGATGAGCGGCGCGGCGGGAGGGCCGGGCGGCATGGCCGTCGGAGCGATTGCGGCCAGCGCGGGGGTGTCGGCGGCAGCCTCCGGCCTGAGCTCGGCGGCGTCGATGGCGACCCCATCGGCGGGCGGAGACAGCGGCGGAGAGCCCCGGAGCAGCGGCGAGTAACGACGACAACCAACAGGCGCGGATGACGGAGCGCCGACCAATACCACGACGGAGGCGAGAGATGTGCAGCTAACGGAGCTTACGGACTTCGACCGATAGAGACGAGCGGAACGCTCGATAACAGAGAGGAGACAAGGAATGGAAGACCTTACACAGACCATATCGAACCTGGTGGGCATCCTGCTGGGGATCGTCGGCGCCGTGGGCGTCGGATTCTTCATCTACGGCGCGTACCTGTACCTCACGGCCAGCGGAGCGCCCCACCAGATGGAGCGCGGCAAGAGCGCCATGATGACCGCCCTGGCGGGCATCGTCCTGGCCCTGGTCGCCTACGGCGTCGTGGAGCTGGTGATGAACGCCGTCGTGGACCCGGGAATCGACATCGACGACGCCCTGCCCGAACCGGAAGCCCCCGGCGGCGGTGACAGCAGCACCACCGGCGGCTAGGCCCGAAGTGAGGAAGGAGAGGAAGACATGAGAGAACACGAGGTACCGACTCACGTTCAGGCCGAGGACCGGGTGCTGCTGGGGTTCACCTTCCCGCAGGTCGTTGCGGTGGTGGCCGTATGCGCCCTGTCCTACGGGGCCTACCGCTACGCCCCCGTCGGCCCCTCCGAGGTGCGCATGGCCCTGGCCGTCGTCTTCGGGTTGGTCGGCGTGGCGATGGTCGTGGGGAAGATAGGCGGTCGGCGGCTACCGTTGGTGGCCGCCGACCTTCTGAAGTACCGGCTGGGGGCGCGGGTCTACGCCGGGCCGGTTGCCCAGCTGGTGAGAGCCGAGCCGGCTGCGCCGGCGCAGCCGGTCAGGAGCGGCCCCGGCCCACTGAGCCTGATGGCGAAGCGCGTCGGGCGCGGGTTGGGAAGGTTGCGCAAGAACAGGAAGACCCGCAAGAACAAAGAGCGCCGCAACGGGCGGATGCGCTGGTTCGGCAAGCGCAGGGGGAAGGATGCCGGGAACAGGAGCGGCCAAGGGCATAAAGCCGAGACCTTGCAGAGCAGACGCAGGAAGCCCCGCATGGGCTGGATTCCGGTCGTGGCCCTGGCCGTCCTCATGGCTGCTGTCGTGGCCGTCCCGCAGTCGGCCCTGGCCGACGACCACGAGCCCTGGCGCGACGAGATCGACTTCGATCTGACCGAGCCGGTGGAGGGACGCCGGATATTCGTCGAGGGACTCACCGTCTCCGGCGACCGCGCCGCCGTCACCCTGCGGGCCGCCACCCCCTTGGACATCCGCGTCCGGGCCTTCGGCGGGCCGACCGGCACGTGGCTGCGCTTCTGGGGATCGGCAACCCTGGCCGAGGGGGAGCGCATCGACTACTCGCTCCCGCTGCACGGACCCGCGCCGTCCTTCACCGTGTCCTGGGAGGACACGCTGGGGCAGGCCGGGGCGCTGACCTTCGAGGAAGCACAGCTTCCCTTCCCCCTGCCAGTCTTGGAGGGAGAGCTCTGCGACGTGAGAGTTGCGTCCCTGGGCTGGACGCCAGGCGCGGTCAGCGGAGTCGTCGTGTCCGAGTGCGTAACGAGCATCGAGCACCCGGTCGAGCTTCAGACCGTGGCCGGGCACGAGAGCGTCACCCAGACGGCGCTCATGGACGCCGGGGTGACGGCCATCACGGGGACGATCTCCGCCGCGACCGGCGCGTCCCATGAGAGCGTCCCCTTCGTCCCCAACGGAGAGACGAGCTTCCGGCTCGGCGTGCCCGCGGGCGAGGCCATTCACGCCGTGAGCGTGGACGTGAGCCTTGAGGCGAGCCTCCGCATCCCCATCCCCCCGCTGACCCAGTTGACACACCACCCGGAGCGGGTGGAGCAAGTCACCAGGACCGTGCACCTGCATCGCCCGGGGGACAGCGACTCCGACAGCCAGACGGCGACGGCCACCTGCGAGGACGGGTCCACGGCGTCCGCCACCGCAACGGCCTACGCCTACGTCCCCAGCGCCACCATCGCCAGGGAGGTGACGGTGGAGGTCCTGCACAAGGAGCACGTCAAGGCCGAGACGGTGGAGCGAGAGCCGGTTACCGGCAGCCGCGAGGAGCAACTGAGCCTTGCGGCCGCAATCGGTTCCGACGACCCCTTCGCCGTCCTTGTCCTGCCGGAGCCCGAGCCCGAGGACCCGCCCGCCGAGCAGGAGCCCGCGGACGGACTGCGCGGCTGGTTCGAGGCGCTGGGATGGGAGTGGCCCTGGTGAGGCACGGGCTGACGGCAACCCTTCTGGCCGGGGTCGCGCTGGCTACCACCGGCGCGGCCCCGGCAGAGAAGGAAGCGATGCTTGCCGCCTTCGACCGCGTGCTCACGGCGATGGCCTACGCGGGCTCCGGCCTCGCTGTCTTCGCCATCGTCTGGGCCGGTTTCATCCTGATGGCCGAGGGCGGCGAGGAGCGCGGCGGGGGCAGGGCCAAGACCGCCGTCGTCATGGCGGTGGTCGGCCTCGTCCTGGTGCTGTCGGCCAAGGGCGTCGCCGCCCTGCTGAGCCACGGCGTCATCCCATCCTTCCCAACACCCTAGATACAAGGGAGCAAAACGAATTGAAGAAGCTGCTTGAACGAATCACGAAGCGAGGAACGGAGACCGCAACGAGGGAGGCCGCCACTCCGCAGGAGACGCCGGAAGGCGCGGTCGAGCCAACCCCTCCCAAGCTCCCGCCCGAGCTGCCCCTGTTCTTCATGCTCTCGCACCTGGACGACGACGGTCCGGTGCGACTGGACGGGGTGAAGCTCGGCGTGTGCGAGGTGATGGGCCTTGAGATCGACGAGCCGAAGCTGGGGGCCTTCGCCGGGGCGCTTAACGCCCTGGACTTCCCGGCCCAGCTTCTCATCAGGCAGCACCCGCCACGGTTGGCAGGGATGAGGGAGAAGCTCGGGCAGGCCCAACCGGGCGACCTTCCCCCGCAGACGAGGGCGGCGGCCGAGTCCCTCGGTCGTCTGCTGACCGACCTTGAGGCCCGCGACGGCATCCTCGACCGGCGCTTCTACGCCGTGTGCGAGTTCGGCCGCATCGACGACCTGCGGGGCCTGCTGTCGAGGGCCGGGCTGTCCGTCCACGCCCTGAAGGGCCGCCAGCTTCGAATGTTCCTGGTGGCCGCCGCCCTTGGCGGATCCCCCACAGAGTTCGACGAGGAGAGTCCCACCGAGGTGGCGGTTGGCCGACGTGACATACGCGTCGGCGGGAGCCTCGTGCGCTCCCTTCACCTGGGCAAGTGGCCCCGGTCATTGGCCCCCGGCTTCCTGCAAGGACTCATGGCGGCGGGAGCGCCGATGGACCTGTCCGTCCACGTCGGCCCCATACCCGCTGAGCAGGCGGCGAGGACCCTGGAGTGGCAGAAGGTCCGATTCGAGTCGGCGCAGAGCCTTTCCTTCAAGCGGGGCCGCACCATGTCCCCCGAGGCGGAGATCGCCCTGGAGGACATCACCCGGCTGCGCGACGAGGTGCAGCGGGGCAGGGAGCGGCTGTTTCACGCTTCCCTGTCCGTCACCCTTCACGCCAAGGACGAGGCCGCGCTCAAGGAGATGACCCAGCGGGCGAAGGCCCACTTCGGAGCGACGCTCGGCAAGCTGGACGCCCTGGCCTTCCGGCAGCGCGAGGGGTTGCTTTCGACCCTGCCCCTGGCCCTGAACGCCGTGGCCGAGTGGCGCAGCCTGGACACATCCAGCATCGCCCGGCTCTTCCCCTTCTCGCCGCCCGACCTGGACACCCGCTCCGGGACCCTCTACGGCATCGATATGCGAGCCTGCTCCCCCGTGGTCTACGACCCCTGGGACGGGACTCACCTCAACGCCAACACCGCCGTCCTCGCACGGTCGGGAAGCGGCAAGAGCTTCGCCACCAAGCTGGGAGTGCTCAGGGGATTGACGAGAGGCATCACCGCCTACGTCATCGACCCCGAGGGCGAGTACGCGGACATGGCCCGCGCAGCGGGAGGACGGGTGCTGTCGCCAGGTGTGCCGGGCGAGGGCATGAACCCCTTCGTCATCGAGCGGGGCGACTCCGAGGAGATGCTCCAGCGCATCGGCAGCCTGAGACGCCTCATCGAGGTGATGGTGGGGGAGAGTCTCGGCGCGGAGCGCAGGGCCTCCCTCGACCACGCCCTGGCGGGCTACTACGCCGAGCCCCGCGAGCGCACCGGCTTCCGCGATTTCTACAAGTATCTGCAAGAGAGCGAGGCGGGCGACCCCGGTCTCGCACGGCTGCTCCGGCCCTTCGCCACCGGCAGCCTCCGCCACCTGCTCTCCGACGAGGGCGACGACCTTCTCGGCAGCGAGGCCCTCGTCACGGTCTTCGACCTGCGGTTGCTCGAACCGGAGCTGCGTCCCGCCGCCGCGATGGTCTGCACCGAGACGGTGTGGGCCGCCGCCGCCCAGGACCCCAAGCCCCGCCTGTTGGTCGTGGACGAGGTGTGGTCGATCATGCAGCACCCCGAAGGCGCGGCCTTCATGGTCAGCATGGCGAAGCGGGCCAGGAAGCACAGGCTCGGCCTCCAGTTCATCACCCAGGACGTCCAGGACCTTCTCTCCGAGGACACGTCTAGGACCATCACCGGACACTCCGGCAGGGCGCTCCTCCAGAACGCCGCCTTCAAGCTCCTGCTCCAGCAGGACGCCGCCGCCATAAGCACCGTTGGCGACGCCTTCGACCTGCCGGAAGACCTCCAGCGATGGCTGCTTTCGTGCCCTCGCGGTGACGGCCTGCTTCTCGCGAGGGGCAACCGCTTCCCCGTGCGCATCGAGGCCACCCCGGAGGAGACGGCGGTGATCGAGTGGAGACCGGGCCAGCACAGGTAGAGAACGCAACGACGGACACATAGAGAGAGGCTCATAGAGGAAGGAGTAGAGCATTGAAGCTGAACCCGAAGAACCTGTTGTTTGGAGACGATAGCGAGAAGAAAGGCCCCGTCCTGCTGGCAGTGACGCCGCCGCGGGCCGGGGAGCGCACCCTGCTGGGCGTGGAGAACCTCCTCCAGTCCATAGCGGTGCCGGAGCCCTTCTCCCTGGAGCTGGCCGCCGACATGGACGGCGTGACGTTGATGGCCCGCTGCCTCGACGCCGCCGTGGTGCGCGGCCAGCTCTCGGCCCACTACCCCCAGGCCCGCATCCAGAGGCTTGACCCGGAGGAAGACCCGCTCAGGCTCGAAGAGGGGGAGCAGGCGTGGTCGATGACCCTGCGGGCCGACGGCCCCGAGTACGTCCCCCTGCGCACCTTCCGGGACGACGACCTGCTAGACCCCGGCTCCGACCCCCTCATCGCCCTGATGGGCGCTCTGACGGCCCTCAACGAGGGGGAGCGCGTCGTGGCGCGGCTGATGCTGCGCTCCCTCGGCCCAGACTGGTCGCAGGCCCACATGGACAAGGCCCACAAGAGGCCCGGCATGGAGCCGAGGGAGCCCGCCTACACCTTCCAGACCAAGCCGCTCCAGATGGACGGCATCACGATGGCCGTGCTCGGCCTGGGCGCGCTGGCCGCGCTGAAGGGCTATCTCTGGGTGCAGGACGGGGAGATATGGAAGGCTGCCCTCCTGGGAGTCGGAACGGCCCTGGGGCTGGCCGTCGGGGGATGGGGCTGGTGGCGGTGGAAGAAGGCCCGCAAGCGCGTCGAGGACCCGATCCTCATACAGGAGAAGGTCTCCCGCATCGCCTTCGACGCGGAGATACAGGTCGTCGCGGTGCTGCCCGCCGACACGGGGCAGCATCGCGCCAGGGAGCTTCTCGGTCCGGTGGCCGCCGCCTACCGACACTACGACAACCCCGCCGGGGCGCGGTTCAAGGTCGGCAGGGTCCGGCCCGCCGTCCCCGACCCGGAGATGCTGCACCCCGCAGGCCCCGGACTGTTCGCCGGGCGCAGCGTCCTCGGCGTCCGCGAGGTGGCCGCCCTGTGGCACCCGCCCGGCGCCGGAGATGAGACGCCCCTGGTGGAGCGGTCCGGCGCGAGGGCGCTCAGCCCATCGGCCAAGGGCGTCAAGGGAGGGGCGCTGGTCGGCGACACCACCGCGGGAGCCAAGCGGGAGATCCGATTCCCCGAGGACCTGCTCAGGCGCCACCACCTCTACGTCGCACGCACCCGCATGGGCAAGTCCACCCTGATGCACCACCTCGTCACGCACAAGATGAGGGAGAAGGCGGCGGGCAGGGACCCGGACGCCATCGTCGTCATAGACCCCCACACCGACCTGGTGGCCGGCATCCTCGAACACGTACCCGAGTCGCTGGTAGACGGCGTGAAGCTCATAGACCTGTCCGACGAGTCCCGCTCCCCCGGCATCAACCTGCTGGACACCCGCATCTTCGCCGACCGGGACCGCACCGCCGACTCGGTGGTGCGCGTTGCCAAGGGCCTGTGGGAGCAGTGGGGGCCGAGGATGCAGTCCATCCTGGAGCAGACCGTCAAGACCCTCCACGAGGCCAACGAGCAGGTGGAGGCGGAGCAGCAGTACACCATCCTCGACGGGCTGCGGCTGCTGTCCAACGACCCCTTCCGCAACTCCGTGCTGAAGAAGGTCTCCGACCCCTACCTGCTTGAGTGGTGGGCCAGGGACTTCGGCAGCTGGCACCGCCAGTACCGCGCCGAGGCCCTGGCCCCCGTGCAGACCCGGCTCTCCTACTACGCATCGTCGAAGCGGGCGCGGGCCATCCTGGGCCAGCGCCGCTCCACCATCGACCTGCGCCGCATCATCCACGACGGCGGCGTGCTGCTCGTCTCCACGTCCCAGGGAACGGTGGGCAGGGACGTGGCCGCCCTGGTGGGAGCTTCCCTGCTCAACCTGGTGGACGCCGTGATACGGGAGCAGGGAAGCGTGGCGCTCCGGGAGCGGCGAGGCGCCCTTGTGGTGGTCGACGAGATGCAGTCGATGCCCGGCGTGGACTACGAGAGCATGTTGTCCGAGCTCGGCAAGTTCGGCGCGTCCTTCGTGCTCGCCACCCAGAGCCTGGCCAAGCTGGACGACCTCTCCCGCACCATGCGGGACACCCTGCTTGCCAACGTCGGGTGCCTGGCCGTCTTCCAGGTGGCGGGCAACGACGCCAGGACGCTGGTGTGGGAGCTGGGCAAGGACCGGGTGAGCGAGGACGACATCGTTTCGCTGCCCGTCCACCACTGCTACGTCCGGGCCACGGTCGGCAAGGAGCGGATGCCCGCCTTCTCCATGATGGTCAGGAAGCCCGAGGAGGGAGACGCCGGCACCGCCGCACGGATACGCGAGGCGGCGTCCGCATACACCGTCCCCGCACGGCAGGTCGCCTACGGCGACGCCGAGGGCGACCTGAAGGTGGGGGAGTTCCACAGGGGCGTCGACGAGCTTGAGAAGGACGGCGGACAACAGCAGCAGAAGCCGGACGCCGAGCAGGGGCCGGATCGCAGGAGCCGGCGGAGCCGGCGGAAGGAGGCCGGAGAATGAGACCCGAAGGATGCGAACCCGACCTGCTCCGCGCCCTGGCGTCCATGCCCTTCCTCAACCGGCTGGAGATGGTCGCCGTCACCGGCTGGTCCAGGGGCGCGGTCTACGAGGCCGTCGAAAAGCTGGAGTCCGGCGGGCTCTGCGCCTCCGTGCTCCACGCCACGGAGCTACTGCCCCAGGCGCGGAGGTTCCACCTCACCGCCGCGGGCCTGCACAGGCTCGCCGACGACGAGGGCATGGCCCCCGACGAGCTGGTGCGCCACTGGCCCGTCTCGGCCCAGTGGCGGCGCAGCCTGATGGAGCGCCTGGACGCCGTGGCATCGATCTACGGCATAGCCTCCGCCGTCTCCGACGTGGCGTTCCCCGTCCGCTTCCACTGGTACCGCTCCATCCCCCTGGACGCCGCCATGACCCTTCCCGACGGGAGGACCGTGGGCGTCGTCCGGCAGGGACCCACCGCCGACAGGTCGGGCTTCGCCAAGCGCCTCTGGCGGCTGCGGGACTGGCCGATGCCCGGAACGGTGCTCGTCCTCGCGGCCGACGAGGTGCGGCTCAGGCACGCGCGAAGGGCGCTCTCGACCACCGACGCACCGGCGCTGCTGGCCCTCGAACGCGATGCGGTCCCGGCCGGAGCGGGCGACCCGGTGTGGAGCCCGCCCAGGGTCGGCGCATCCGTCGCTCTGCGCTACGCCCTAGACCGGGCCGCCCCCGGCGGCGGGCTGCCGGTGGAGCCGGAACCGGGACGGGCCGACCCGCCCGCCGACCTGCCCGACAGGGGAGCCGCGTCGGACATGACCGACCGGATGCTGCCCGTCATGCTCAGGCCCGCCGAGAAGCGCGCCCTCGACCTCATCTCCGATTGGCCCTGGATCGCCCTGGGGGAGCTGGCCGGGCTGATGGACGTCACGCCCCAGAGGGCCTCCAACATCGTCATACCCCTGGAGGGGTTCGGCCTGGCGGCCCGTCCCAGGGAGGCGGGAGGACGCCTGGCCCTCACCGATCGGGGCCTCTCCCTCCTCGCCCGCAGGGACCGCACCTCGGTCGCCGTGGCGAGGAGCCGGTGGAGCATCGCCCCCGAAGACATGGAAGGCCCCCTGGAGTGGCGCAACGTGACCGGCAGGAGGACGCGGCAGCTGCTCAGGAACATGGAGCACACCGCCGCCGTCCACGGCTTCCTGGCCGCCCTCGCCGCCCAGGCCCGCCTGCTGGGATGGGAGGTCGTCCAGCTCGACCCGCCCCGGAGGGCGTCCCGCCACTTCCGGCACGAAGGCGGTATGCGCGCCGTCAACCCCGACGCCTTCGGCGTCCTGCGCAAGGACGATGAGACCTGGCCCTTCTTCCTGGAGTGGGAGCGACGGGCCGTGCGGCCCTCCACCATGTCCGACCGCCTGGCCCCCTATCTGCGCTACTTCTCTTCTCACCGGCCCACCGACGACCACGGCGCAAGGCCCGCAGTCCTGGTCGTCTTCGACGACGAGATCGCCCGGACCCACTTCCTGCGCGTGGCGCGGGAGGAGATGCGGGCCGAGGCGGTGACGGTCCCCCTGTGGGTCTCCCACGGAGAGGCCGTGGACGCCCTGGGGCCGCTGGGACGCGCATGGCGCTCCCCAGCCGACCCGCAGTCGCCCCAGGCCCTGCCGACCCCATGAACGACGAGGAATGAGAGACCGATGCGTACACAAGACACCCATAAGCGGAAAGGCCCCCGGAGGCGCGGAGGACGGACCGTTGTCCAGCTCGACGTGGCGGCCCTCTGGAGGCGGCTCGCTGTGCTGAACCGCTCCCAGAACTGGCTCGCCAGGGAGATCGGGATAAGCCCCGGCTACGTGTCGAAGCTGGTCAACACGGGGCGCTCCCCCTCCGGTCGCATCCGCCGCCGGATGCTCAAGGCCCTGGAACTGACCGAGTTCGAAGACCTGTTCAGATTGGAGGATAGCGATGAACAACAGTAACGACCCGACCCGTTTCGACGGGCACGACAACCCCGCAGCCGATGGGACCGAACCCCTGGACGGCGGCGTGCTGCCCGAGGACTTCGGTGAGCGCCTCGAACAGCTCAAGGAGCTCAGCAGCCTCTCGTGGCGCGGCTTCGCCAAGGCCCTCGGCGTGGACCCCAAGCAGCTGCGCATGTGGCGCAGGAAGGGCGTCGAGCCCTGCGGCGGAGCAATGCTCTCCATCTGCCGCTTCGCGTTCCGGATACCCGGCGGCCTGCCGGTCATCCTGGGCGAGGGCATCCAGATGACCCTCTTCGAGGAGGAGAGCTAGACAACCGGCCCCGCCGGGCGCAGAGCGCGCATCGGCGGCACGGCGGGGCCTGAACCGGCTTGGAGGCCGCAGGCGCTCGCCCCTTCCGTCGGCGCCGGCGGCCCCCCGGCCGCACAACTTGCAACGAGAGGCCAGCGGCCCAACTCACCGCCGCTGCGACCACGCACCATGAAAGATCCCAGAAGAAACAACGGACGAAAGAGGCCCGGAGAGCAGGAGCTTGAAGACGCCCTGGAGCGCTCCATGCCGTCCTACACGCCGGAACATCGCAGGGCGGTCCTGAAGGGGCTGCGCATCCTGGCCCGCGTCGCCATCCGCTCCTACATGGAGGAGCGGGCGTCCGCATCGCACCGAGCCGAGGCCGGGGAGGATGGCGGCGAGGAAGAGGGTCGGCGTGGAGTGTAAGCGGGGGGTGCAGGCGGTCCGGTGAGGGAAGAAGGTGCGCAGCGAGTGTGGCGCGTTCTAGTACATGATGAGATGGGTGGGAACGAGTCGCTGTGCAATGGGGTCCACCGCCAGCCTCAACCCCTCCAGGGTGTAGGCTCCCAGCAGAGCCGGGGCGTCGTCCTCTCCGAACACGACGAGAGTGACCTCGCTGGAGCCGTTGACCGTCGCCCAAGCTCTCCCAATGTCCATCTCCACCCGGCGACCGTCGGCGAGCAGGAAGACGCCCTTGTCCATCGGCTCGATCCCCAGCTCGCGCAGCAGGCTGCCGGGCAGCGTCGTGTAGGCGGCCCCGGTGTCCACCGTCGCCTCTACGTCCCGCTCCTGCTGCCCATCCATGCTGGAGATGCGCAGAGGGCACCTGAAAGTCCCCATAGGGAGAGCCTCTCCTTCTCAGTGTCTGCCACCCCATTTTACTCCATTCAGAGCGCCGGTTATAGGGGCTGCGGCCCTTGACAGGGGCAGCCGGTTCGTTCATGATAAGGGTAGGACTTAGTATTACTGACGAGAGCAAAAAACACATGGCAAGGACCACGAAGATCGTCACCTTCTCCATGCCGCCCGCCATGGAAGAGCAACTGAGGCAGGTGGCCGAGGAGGAGGGCCGCACCGTGAGCGAGCTTCTGCGTGAGGGGTTTCGCCTCTACCTGGAGGAGAGGGAGTGGCGCAGACAGGAGAGGACGCAGATGCGGCGCTCGCGCCAACCCAATAGGAAGAGACAAAGAGGAGCAACAGATGAGTGAACGAAACGACCGCACGCCGGCAGCCCTCTACGCCAGGGTCTCCAGCGACCGCCAGGACGTGGATTTGTCCGTGTCCGCCCAGCTGAGGGCGCTCAGGGACTACGCCGACAAGAACGACTACGAGGTCGTCCGGGAGTACGTGGACGAGGCGGAGAGCGGACGCGTGATGAACCGCCCGGAGTTCCAGAAGATGCTGGACGAGGCCAAGAGGACCGAGGCGCCCTTCAAGGAGATATTGGTCTGGAAGTTCAGCCGCTTCACCCGCAAGCGCGAGCACGCCGTCATTCTGAAGTCCATGCTCAGGCGCAAGGGCCTCCGCGTCGTCTCCATCACCGAGCAGGCCGAGGACAACCCCACAGGCAGGCTCCTCGAAGGCATCATAGAGACCGTGGACGAGTTTTACAGCGAGAATTTGGCGATGGAAGTCCTGCGGGGTATGAGGGAGGCGGCATCCAGGGGCTTCTGGGTCGCTCCGATGGCCCCCTACGGCTACAAGAAGGTCAAGGTGCAGGACGGACCCAAGGAGAGGCCCACCCTAGAGCCGGACCCCGAAACGAACGGCATCGTCAAGCGCATCTTCGACCTGGCCGAGTCCCGCAAGGGGATGATGAAGATCGTCCGCATCCTCAACGACGAGGGCATCGCCAGCCCCAGGGGTAAGCTCTGGAACAAGCCCACCGTCCACAACATCCTCAGAAACGAGGCGTACTTGGGCATCCTCGTCTGGGGCAACAACGCCAAGGACGGGGCCGACCCGGTGCGGGTGGAAAAGGCGTTCCCCGCCACCGTCACCAAGGCCCAGTTTGACCGGGTGAACAGGATACTGCGCTCCCGCGCCCCCAAGGTCTCCCACCCCCGCAGGGTCGGAAGCACCTTCCTGCTGAGCGGCCTAGTCAAGTGCTACAGGTGCAAGAGGGCGCTCTCGGGCCGGTACTCCAGCAGGGGCACGTTCCCCTACTACGTCTGCCACTCCTTCGTAAAGCGCGCGCCCGGGTCCTGCGACTCGCCCAGGGTCGACGCCCGAAAGTTCGAGGAGCTGGTCGTCGGCTTGATTCGCTCCAACATCCTGACCGAGGGCAACATTCGGAGCCTGGTCAATGTCGTGGACGAGCAGATGGACGACGTGGCCGGCGACGAGCGCAAGCGGCTGGAGACCATCCAGTCGGAGCTTGCCGACGTGAGGGGCAGGCTCGACCGTCTCTACGACCTCGTGGAGACGACGACCGAGTTCAACATGGCCGACTTCGCCCACCGCATCCGAGACCACAAGGAGCGTCAGGAGCGCCTTGAGTCCGCCGCGGAGGGGTCGAGGGCAATCCTGGCCCAGCGCAGAGCGGTCCTCGATGACGTCAAGACCATCACCGCCTACGCCAAGGACATGAGCAGGTTCTTGCAAAAGAGCGAGCTGACCGAGCGCAGGGCCTTCATCGAGACCTTCGTCAAAGAGATCGAACTCCTGCCCGACAACGCCGTCGTCCGCTACTCCGTCCCCATGCCCGACGACAGCTTGATTCCAGGAAAAAAAGTCCAGGAGATACCGCTGAACGGCTCGGTGGTATCTTCCGTAAACGGTAGTCCACCGGACTGGACTCGAACCTGTCAACTAAACCCAACGCTGTGGGGCAAAGTGTCCGCCGAATTGGCCTGCCGGATGTGTCGAATCACGAGGCCACGGAGTACTCCAGACTCTGTGGCTTTGCAAACGTCTTCATTTGCTGTGGAGGAGGCTTCATGCCCAACCATCCTCGGGATGGTTGGGAACTTCCAGGAGCAACGTTTCTCTTTTGCGTGCAAACTCATAGGAAGACGAGACCGGACGTATCAGGCCCTATACCCTGTGACGATACCCAGCCTACGAAGCCTCGAGAGAGTTCTTCCCACCGCTGTCACCCATCACATACTCAGCCCACTTCTGCATGAGCACTCGGCGTCGCTCGTACAGATCCGAGCGGGCGTAGGCCTGCTCAGTCGAATTGCCCAGGGTGTGAGCAAGCGCGGCCTCCGCAACTGCCCACGGCGTATCTGTCATTTCCATGCTCCAGTTCTTGAAGCTGCTGCGAAACCCGTGAACCGTCCCTCGTTCGGCAAGGCCAGTTGAACCTAGTAACATCGTGAGCGTCATGTTGCTTAGAGTCCCCCCACGCTTCAGCGGTGACGGAAACAACAAGCCGGACTCATCGCGCAACAGGTATGCCTGATCCAGCACAGCTAGTGCCTGCTCGCTGAGAGGTACTCGATGCTCGACGCCAGCCTTCATGCGCGACCCCTGTATCCGCCATGTCCTCGTCTCCAGGTCGATCTCGTCCCAGGTGGCACCCCTGGCCTCCCCGGAACGGGCCGCCGTCAACACGAGGAACCGGAGACAGAGTTTGGATGACAAGGACGCACGGGACGCCTCGACGGTCTTGAGCGCTGCTCCCACCTCCTGATAGGGTAGTGAACGGAAGTGCTCTCTGACGTGCGGCATAGTCGGCAACGCGCCGTCTATGACTTCTCCAGCCGGATTGTGGTCAATAAAACCGTGCGACATAGCCCAGCGAAAGACCATCCTCGTTCTCTGTCGGACCCGGCGCGCGGTCTCCGGCTTTGTCGTCCATATCGGCTTGAGGACTGCCAGCACGTCGGTGCGGTCTACCCTGTCGACGGGCATGTCGCCAATGACAGGGAAGGCGTAGCGCTCAAGCATCCGCAGCCAGCTCTTGGCATGTTTCCCGCTCCTCCAACGTGGTATGTTCATCTCGTGAACGGTCTCGGCAGCTTCTCTGAACGTTGCTACGGTGGGCTTACGCTTTTCCGCGATGGGATCAAGCCCGGCAGCAATGGCCTTGCGGTTGTCCGTGCATCGTTGTCGTGCCTCAGCCAGCGAAACGGCGGGATACCCTCCCAACCCGATATCGCGCCGACGGCCGTGGACCACCACACGCTGAACCCAGGACTTGGTTCCCGTGGCCGTGACATTGAGAAAGAGGCCACCGCCATCACCGTAACGGCCCTTATCACGAATCGTCTTGATCTTCGTTGCTGTGAGCTTCGCCATGTACCCTCTCACTTCTCATGTGATCCTATACAATCCCACACTTAACCCCACACTGTGCGTGCGATTGTAAAGGATTCGATGGGAAGGCACAAGAGTTACAAGAGGCCAAAACAGCTACGCATACAAGGGCAGATGGAACTAACTGGGAACTGGCTGGAGAAACATAGTGCTCTGCAGTGAGGAATCTAAAGTCCTCGCCATCCCAGACACTGTTCGTAGCTAAATCGGCTCTACAACGATGTCACAACTTCTTGAATTCTTCTCTGCGATCTCCGCGACCATTGCGGTGAATATACATATCCAGTCGCAGGAATGACGGGGAGTCCCCTAACCCCCACTACGCGCTCAAATCACCCAGCCCATACCGGTCCGCCAACGCCTGCAGCTTCTCCCACGTCGTCTCCTCCACCTCGATGCCGTGTACGAGCCCCTCCTGAGTCCGCAAATACTCGATCTCGCCCGGATAGAAGACCTCGTCGAACCCCTTAGCCGGCGGCGTACTCTTCAGGTAGTGGGCGAACTCCGTCACTTCCTGCTTGAACGTTTCGAACGACCGGAAAGCCTCGACGTCGAACGCCGCCATGAAGCAGCCGTCGTTGTGCCTGCCCGTCGGGTCGACTCCGAACCCCAGCCCCGTCAGCAGCCCGGAGAATATCTCGACGATGGCCGACAGCCCGTACCCCTTATGCCCCTCCGTCCCTCCAAGCGGCAAAATCGTTCCGCCGTCGGTGTAGTCGAGCGGGTCCGTAGTCGCGTTGCCGTCCTTATCGAGAACCCACCCTTCAGGGATGTCCTTCCCTCTCGCGATAGCCAGGTTGATCTTCCCCGCCGCGACAGCGCTCGTCGCCATGTCGATGAACAGAGGGCCTTCGAGGTTACTCGGCATCGCGAAGCAGATCGGGTTCGTGCCCAGCCGCGCCTCTCGCCCTCCGAACGGCACAACTCCCTTCGCTGACCTCCCGGAGTCCGCCGTCATCATGGCGATCATCCCCGCCTCCGCCGCCATGATCGGATACGCCGCAACCCGACCCACGTGACCCTGCCGGTACACCGTCGCAGCTGCGACACCGCTTGCCGCCGCCTTCTCGATGATGGCCTGCATGACGAATTTCGACACGTGATATCCGAAGCCCCAGTTGCCGTCCACGACCATCGTCGTCGCCGTCTCACGCACCACGTCCATCGGTGCGCCGCAAACGATGTGCCCCACCTCGATGCGCTCGATGTATGACGGAATCTGGATGATCCCGTGAGAATCGTGTCCCGCAAGATTGGCCCCGACCACCCCGTCGGCAACCGAGGCGGCCTCCTCCTCTGTCGCCCCCGCTCCCACGAGCAGGTCGCGTGTGATCTTCTCAAGACGGTCGGCTGATACGGTTGGCATGTTGGGAAGCTCCTTATTCCAATGGTTTCTTCAGTACGTAGATGATGAAGTTCGGCACACGAGGTTCGTCGTCGAAGTTAGGGTGTTCAGCGAGCTGCTCTTCGGAAGGGATAGGCTCCTGCAGTGCTTCCAGCACGAATCCCGCGTCGAGGAATGCGCTCACATAGCTCGACAACGTCCTGTGCATGTTGATGAACGGACCGCTCCACCATAAGAACTCGCGCTCCCCTTCCTCCGTATAGTTGTCCACCGGATAGAACAGCTTCCTCGAACGGTCACTGATCCAGCCGTCGGTACTCTTCACAGCGGTCCGTATCGGGTGGATGTTGCAGACGATGAACCGGCCGCCGGGACGGAGCACCCGGTACGCCTCCCGAATCGACCTCCGATAGTCCACCAAGTCGACGAGCACGACATACGACACCGCCAGATCGAAACCGTTGTCGGCCACTCCCACAAGGTCTTCCGCATCGCCGAGAAGGTACGTTTCCCTCTTGCTGCCAACCTCCAGGGCTCGCTCGATCAGCGCCTCCGTCAGATCGACCCCGGTCACTTCCGCGCCCAGATCGGACAGCAGCCGGCAGAACCTGCCCTCACCGCAGCCGATGTCGATCACGCTCTTGCCCGACACGCCTCCCAGCGCTTCCAGCATCCACGTGTCGAGCATCCCCGTACGGACCGCCTGGTCCGTCTCGATCCAGTCCTGGGCATACTTCGTCCACTGGGCGCGAAGGCGGTTTTCGAGTTCCATGTGGATACTTGTTCTCACTCGCTGCCTGAATAGGTGATACTCACTACGTTGCCTGTTGGAATGGCATGTAGAGGCACTTCCTTTCTTGTTGATTCGGTGTCAACAGGTCGCAAGTATACAAACTTATCGCTGACCAAAATCACTTTGAAATCACGCTCGTCAGTTGCAGACGGTGGACTGAGTTCTACTCGGGCAGGGGTAGCGTCTCGTATGGTGGTTTCTGCACTTTGTTCTCCAACTGTAGATGCAAATGAAGATCCCATCCAGACTGTATAGATGATAAGCAAGAAGCTTAGTCCTGGCCTGGCTACCTTACTAATGGTCTCTGCTACTGCGCCCCTCGCACGGGTGTCGGAAGATGCCCCTGAGCCCAAAAGTGATCCTCCGAACAATAATAGAGCTATTGCAATAGTCACTAGTAACCCGAATGACACAGAGCCGTGGTCCAGCTGCTGAGTCGGGTTGCTGACGGAAACATGCATTAGTGCTACGCCTGCAATGATAAGAAGGGTTCCCAAGATCTGTTGCCACTTGCCAGAGAGTAAAGTGAAGGTAACCGAGTTGGACCACCAGAGATTAGCTGCCGATACTACGGCAAAACCAACAGCTAGGACCGTAACGTTTGCGGAGACTACTGAGTAATCTATCGCGCTTAGACGGATTTCTGATATTGGGATTCCGAGATTCCTGTAGTAAGTCAGAAGATATATCCTTCCAAGCAGGATTGAGAAAGCCACAGCAATGGCGAAACTCTGGATCACGATGGCAATGTGACGAATACCAATTCTGTCCATAGTTAGGAAACACTCGCCTCCCTTAGTTCTGCATCCGACCGGCAGAACCGGCCCTCACCGCAGCCTATGTCGATTACCTTCTTGCCGGACACATCTCCCAACGCGCCCAGCATCCACGAGTCGAGCATACCCGTGCGGTGGACATGGTCCCTGTCTATCCAGTCCTGAGCCGCCTCGGTCCACTGGGTGCGCAGCCGCTTTTCAAGTTCCATACGGCTTCTCTCTTATACCAATCCGCCGTGCCTACACCGCAAACAACACCCCCAAAACCCCCACACCGTCATTCCCGCGAAGGAACGTCACCCCGTACCACGATACGGGGCGGGAATCCAGAACCCCAGCACCTAGCACCCAAAACTCCGGATCGGCGATAATACGAAACCTGAACATTATACGGCCCCGACAAGGCCCGCGACAGGAGGTTCACCATCGTGAGTGAACGCGAGATCAACATCACGGCAGGCCAGGTGACCGTGAGCGCCTCCCTGAACGACACCGACACCGCAGCATTGATCTGGGATGCCCTGCCCATCGAGGCCTCCGCCAGCACCTGGGGAGACGAGATATACTTCGGCATCCCCGTCTCCGCCGGCGACGAGATGGCCCAGGAGGTCGTCGAGCTTGGCGACCTGGGATACTGGCCGCCCGGCAGCGCCTTCTGTATGTTCTTCGGACCCACCCCAATGAGCAGGGGCGACGAAATCCGTCCCGCCAGTCCCGTCACCGTAATCGGCAGGATGCATGGCGACCCTACCGTCCTCAAACGAGTCCCGGCCGGCACTCCCGTTCTCATTGAACGTGCCTAAACCCAATTCAGGTCTGCTTGGATTTGGAGGTATTGGTCGACAACCCTTAGACTATATGGAGTAGGCAGCCGCGCTTAACCACCCCCTCTCCCGTTGTGGGCTGACAGGGGTATGTATTTGGTGTTTCGTAGCTACGAACCATAGCGAAGACAATACAATGTTATCCTGCTCATGTCATTCCGAGAGAGCGAAGCGAATCAAGGAATCCAAGACGCTGCATCGCAGAAGACGTCAAAACTGAGCAGCTTGGTTGGCTTCTTGTCATAATCAGGCGTTTGTGGCAAGCGGATGGCTTGAGATTTCTCGGCTGCGCTCGGAATGACATGTACCCGGTTGTACTTGCAATTCGCATTTTACATACCCCTGTCAGCCCGTTGTGGGATAGGGTAGAGGTGAGGGTGGAATACACAGTTCATCCCACACAGGAACACCATCAAATGACAAGATTCAGCGACATACTCCGCGATCGCGCCTCGGAGATTTGGCAGCAAGAACACCAACACCCCTTCGTAGTCGAGTTGGGAGACGGCACGCTGTCTCTGGAAAAATTCCAGTGGTACATGAAGCAGGACTACCTGTACCTGATCGACTTCTCCCGCGTCATTGCGCTGGCCGTCGCCAAGGCCGATACCCTCGAGGACATGGGATGGTTCGCGCGACTGCTCCACGAGACGCTGAACACCGAGATGTCGCTCCACGTCAGTTTCTGCAAGGACTTCGGTATATCCGAGGACGAGCTTCTGGCGACTCGCCTGTCGCCGACCACGCTTGCATACACCGACCACATGCTCTCCAACGCACACTCGGGCACGATTGCGGAAATCGCCGCGACGCTCCTCCCGTGCTCATGGGGCTACGCCGAAATCGGGCAGACCCTTGAGGCGCGCGGCAAACCGATGGACCAACCGCTCTACTGCCGATGGATCGAGATGTACAGCTCACCTGAGTTCGGAGAGCTGGCCGAATGGCTCCGCTCCTTCATAGACCGGACGGCGGTGGGACTATCGGACACACAGCGGGATCGACTCATCGACATATTCGTCACGAACAGCAAGTACGAGTACCTTTTCTGGGATGCCGCCTACCGGATGGAGGAGTGGCCCGTATAGATCATGCACCACTACGAATAGCTTTGCACACGCGCACGAGAGATACGGTACGAATAACGCCACTAAATTTCCCTAAAACACCTTTAATCGTCCTTTCGCTGCAATAACAGAACGTTTGCTCCCGACTATTTGCCCGCGATGAGGATAAGGCGTAGGTAGTGTTTGTCGAATTCGTGCTCCAATCCATATTCTTCGTAAAGATTCACTCATTTGCCTTGACAACGAAATTCGTAACGGAGTATCATGCGATTCCTGATAGGTATGTACATTTCGTAACCTCGAACTCAGAGAGAGGGAGGTGACTCAAATGGTTTCATTCAAAGCATGTCCTCGGTGCAGCGGGGACGTAGTAACCAAGATGGATATGTACGGGAAGTACAACGAGTGCCTCCAGTGCGGGCACGCCGTAGACCTCCCCACACAGCGCGCAGTATTCAACTGGACCAAGGGCCGACTTAAGCCGGGTCGCCCTCGCAAGGACGCCGCACGGAGAGATGCTGCATAGTTTGAACGGCTAAAACAATCCGACGCAAACGAAACAGCACCCTGGCGGACGGGGTGCTGTTTTCACGTCAGGCGAGAATTGTTCAGAGTCGGTGAGATATGCAAGAATCGTCCTCCTGCTGTCATTCTGAGGAGCGTAGCGACGAAGAATCTACGATCTCTCCCCCGCCGAGGGAGAGACACAGAGAGGGGGTCTTCGCAATTCAACTCACGGAGACTGAACAGTTACGTTGAGAAAGCAAATGTTGACAGGGTGCCTATACGCCTGTAAACTGATTCCGGCATGATAATTCATGTCATATAGTTCACGCTTAAGAGGTGACAGAAAATGGAAACGTCAATACTGGATCCTCAGGTTGCCACAGATCTGTCCGTGGCGGAGATGCCACAGTGCATTCACCAGTGGATGATCGACTCGCCGAACGGCCCTCAGAGCAGGGGCGAATGCCGGCTCTGCGGAGCGGAGCGATACTTCCAGAACTACATCGAAGGCTCCAGCTGGGGCTACAACGTCACCCTCGACCAGCTTCGTGGCGACAACAACCGGCTTCCGGTTAACACCCCCGAGCGGTCCAAGACAAGCCTCGCCGAGGAGCTCTAGACCAATTCGTCATGACTGCGCCATAATCCTTCAAATGCAGCGCGCATAGCAGAGACCACCCACCGTCATTCCGGCGAAGGCCGGAATCCAGAGTGTTCGGTCAGCGAGAATACGGTGGCATTAGCACGAATTGGTATTAGACCCACAAACGAACATGTCAGACTCCGCGGTCGCACACCTATCGCGGAGTCTTTTTCGTTTCCCCGAGGCGGCTGGCTTACAGGGACTTACAGCGAAATTCGTTCACCCTGAGCCACGTTCCTCCCACGCGGAGCCGCGCAGCGTGTCGCCAACTTCCGCGCAGTCACATTCAATCTCTCCCGTCGTGGGCTGACAGGGGTATGTATTTGGTGTTTCAAGTGTCGGGATGGTAGATGATCTTCAAGTCAGGTGATGGTTCGGGCCACGGTTCGGGAAGCAGCCAGACCCTTCGCCATAGTCTCCCCTTGTGCAGCAGCCGACTCAGGCAGCTTATGCCCAGCCGCAACACGCTGACGATTCGCCTTGGTATGCTCACAGCGCTGCGATGAGTCGGCGCCAGGAACTTTGGCGGCGACCTGAGGCGACCGGGGGGTATGCCCATGTTGTTGGCATCTTCAACTCTGGTCCCATATGCCAGCACCCACAGTGTTGCCACAGACAACACCAGCCAATGCCTCGAGACCCGTGCGGGGTCAGTCCTGCGAGTCTTCTCCCATTGCCACCCAACACCCTTCAGCGCCCGAAAGCCCAACTCTATCCAGAAGCGAAGTCCATACCAACACACTCCCGCTTCATTAGGCGGAGCGTCGGTCATCACAACCCACGGCTCGGCCTGGTCTTTGTCCCAGATTACGATCATTGTTCCACGACGCCGTTTGCTCGTAGCTCTGAAAGCTGTCCCCGACCCAACATAAGCATACCCCGGCCCCGGTATGAGAGACCGCGCTTGCAGGCGAGTTCCTCCGTCAGGGCAGAACACGGTGTTGATCGACTGTCGCGTGTAGGGGTGCCATCCCCCAGAGCATATCTGCTCCCACAGTCTCGGACTCCTCAGACCGCGGTCATACATCACCAACACCGTCATATCTCGCGGGACGGCTTCGGACAGCAACGCCAGCAGGCTCACTGTCGGGGCTATCCACTCGCCTGGTCTATTGGCGGGGAGAATGTGCCAGGCGATGGGAATAGCGCAACTGCGATAGACCACACTTATGACGATGGAGTTTATCTGGTCGCCCTTCATCGTCGGGTCTATAGCCAGCACCAGCTTGTCCGACTGCCACCAGGAAAGCAGCCACCTCAGCAGCGGAACAAAACATGACCTCACATCCAACTGCACTCGGCAAGGCCTGGCACGGTCGCGACCGTCGTACAGCCATTCTCTGAGGTACTGGCGCAGGTTATTCCAACTGCCCATAGTCAAAAAGACCGTGATAACGGCGTTCTGGCAGGCACTCTTGGCCAGTATAGTCCCATACACCCACAGCACCAGTCCGGTGACCTGAGACGGTCGAAGGTGGGGCAGGTAATGTTCTATAGTCTGTTGCATCTGGTAGCATTCAGTTGGGAGGCGCATGGCAAATTTCTGGCAACCTTTCTGTCTGTTACCAAAAAGAGTGCCAGAAAGCTTTGCGCTTTCCAAGTTCTTATACTTGTTTCATACTTTACATACCCCTGTCAGCCCCCGCCGGGGGAGAGATACAGAGAGGGGGTTCCCGCAGTTACCTGAAAGCCTGTCGCAGCATCATTCATGGTTCGACAAACTCACCACGAATGGTATCGACTCATCAGACGCCAACCTTAACGAAAGAGGTCGTGCGATCTCTCCCTAACCAATTCCCTCGCACTCCCATCCCCCGCAACGTACCGAATCCCTCTTGCGATAGCAACAGGCACCTGGTCGACCTTCCCCATCACCAGCTCCGATGCCGCGGCCACCTCGTCGGCCACGGCGATTCTCGTCACTGCCATCACCTTCGACTGCGCGTCCTGCTGCCCGCGATAGTCCATGAACGGGTCCATCCCCGCAACACCGATGGCAAAGTTAACGTGCCCCTCCCGCCATGCGCGCCCGAATGTGTCCGTCACAATGACGGCCAACTCCTTCAGTCCCGTCTTGCTCTTCAGCCGCTCCAATAGCTGCCGCCCCGATCCGTCCGGGTCCTCGGGAAGCAGCGTCACCGTCTCGTCCCCGACGACATTCGACGAGTCGATTCCCGAATTCGCGCACACGAACCCATGCCGTGTCTCGGTTATCAATATCCCCCGTTCCCGGTCCTTCCTGACTATCCCTACACTCTCTCGAAGCACCAACTCTACCAGCCGCGGATCGCGTCCGGCCCCCTCTGCGAACTGACGCGCAAAGTCGGACGGTTCGATCGTAGCCAGGTCTACCGTCCGCCCCTCAGCTTTAGACACAATCTTCTGCGTAACGACAATGATGTCACCTTGCTCCGGCGGAGTCCCCTGCGCTTCGGTAGCGCTCAGGATCATCTCCGCGAGGTCGCACCCTACGTAGATCTCCGGCAGTCCGGCAATGCCGATGAACCGGGCCTCGGAGGCGTTGGCTGACGGTGAAGTAGCGTCGTTCGTCATAGCCCGCGTTATATCACCAGGCCCGCTACCGGTCAACGGGTCGAGCCTGCTCGCCGTGATATACTCGAATCCTACCACTTGCATAAGACAAGCGATTCGTCATGCAGCTCTTGAGAAGCCTCCTTTTCGTGCCCGGCAACCGGGCCAACATGCTCGACAAAGCCGTCGGACTCAGACCCGACGCCGTTGTTCCCGATATGGAGGATTCCGTACCCACCGCTGAGAAAGAAAACGCAAGAGAGATGATCGCATCCTTCCTACCAACGCTGGCGGAAGCCGGTCATCAAATCATCCCGCGAGTCAACAGCCTCCACACTGGTCTCATGGAGGACGACCTGGCCGCTGTGATCGGCCCACACATTGCCGGCGTCTCGGTTGGCAAGGTCGGCAGCGCCAACGACGTGCGCCAAATCGCCGATTCAGTCGGTCGGAAAGAGATCGCGGCAGGCATCACCTTCGGTGCTACTTCGCTAGTGCTCTGGGTCGAGACCGCGAGCGCCATCGTGAACGCCTTCTCGATCTGCAGGGCCTCCAAACGTATCATAGCAATCGCCTTCGGCGGCGAGGACCTCACGAACGACATGGCCATCCCCAGGACGGAGTCGGAGGAAGAGATCGCCTACCCTCGAAGCGTGGTGGCCGTCGCCGCCCGTGCTGCCGGAGTGTTAGCTCTGGAGACTCCTTACTTCAACTATCGAGACGACGAGGGACTGCGACGAAATTCGACGGCGTCCCGGAACCTCGGTTTTCGGGGCCGATTCGCCATCCATCCGTCGCAGATTGACGGCATAAACGCCTCCTATCTGCCCTCCGAACAGGAGATCGATCACGCGCGTCGCGTGGTCGACGCCTTCACGGAAGCGGAAGTACGCGCCAGCGCCGCCACGTCCCTCGACGGCATGGTTATCGACGTTCCCGTCGTCGAGCGCGCACGCAAAGTCCTCGCCGTCGCACAATCTACATATGCCGAATAGCGTGCCAATCTGAATATGACAAGCACCAACCGTTACCCGTCATCCCCCCGAAGGAACGTCACCTCGTCATTCCCGCGAAGGCGGGAATCCAGATTGGTTGTAATACAGAGAACTGTCTAACTAACTGCAAGCGCCACCAAAACACGAGAAAACGCCAATGGACAAGATCATCCTCAGCGGCATGGTATTCTACGGGTTCCACGGCATGAGCGAAGCCGAACAAGAGCTCGGCCAGAGGTTCGACGTCGACCTCGTAGTGCGCCTCGACCTCAGGAAGGCCGGCGCGTCCGACATGCTCGAGGACACGGTCAGCTATACCCACTTGTACCGCACCGTCAAACAGATCGTGGAAGGTCCAAGCCGCAAACTGCTCGAGAACGTCGCCGAGACCATAGCCGGAAAGATACTCGCCGAATCGAGTGTGGCCTCCGTCCGCGTCATGGTCAAAAAGCCGAAAGTTCCCATGAAGGGGAGCGTCATCGACTACGCGGCGGTCGAAATCCTCCGCGAACGAGGGGACGGCGGGTAGGACATTTCTAGTACCGTTCCCATTTGAATGTGACAGTAGAATTGAGTGGCGAGTATCCCCTCTCCCGTCGGAGGCTGTCTCATAATTCAACAGCATACATTTCTCTAGTAAAGGACACCACGATTACCGTCGTTGTAGACACCATTCAATACGAAACATCACCATCTTTACCGTCATTCCTGCGAAGGCAGGAATCCAGAACTGTCTGATAATAGAGGCTGATTATTTTTGAGTCGGCCTCCGTCGTGGGAGAGGGCTAGAGCCTGCCCCGTATTCGATACGGGGGTGAGGGTGTCTTGAGTAAGCTGCCAAAATCATATGGAATCGGCACTAGCGGGCTTGGACATCGCATGAGGCCGGATGCGATTACCCTGTGCCCCCACACGTGACGATTGAACTCGAAACGCCACGACTGCTACAATGCCGTCCACTCAAAGAAGAGGGGGGAGGAAATGCCCGTAGTAACAATTCAACTGCTCTCCGGCAGGTCGAAGGAGCAGAAGACGAAAATAGCGAAGGCGGTCACGGACGCGATCGTCGACATCGCCGGCGCAAGGCCTGAGGGAGTTCAGGTCATCTTTGCCGACATCGAAAAGGCCGACTGGGCCAACGCCGGCGTCTTGATGTCGGACAAGTAGAAGCCTAACGCTTCTTCGGCCTCGATATCGTCAGCCAAAATGGTCACCACGCCGTTCGCCATGCGGTTCCCGGCGTTTCGACGACTGCCTCGTAATTGACACTCGGAGCGCCGCTCCTATATAGTTGACCTACGGTTTGGCAACGTAGCTCAGTCGGTTAGAGCGGGCGCTTCATAAGCGCTAGGTCACTGGTTCGAGTCCAGTCGTTGCCACCAATGGAACGACCGGCTCGCTAGCACAGGGAGTATTATCAAACGTCGAGACTGGCCGGACCGGGCGCAACGCGAGGAGTCGGGCGGTTAGCTCAGTGGTCAGAGCGCTTGCTTCACACGCAAGAGGTCCGAGGTTCGACCCCTCGACCGCCCACCAAACGGGTGAGCGAGGATCGGAGGAGTCGGGCGAACGCCGAAGAACATGCCGAAGTGGCGGAATTGGTAGACGCGCTACATTCAGGATGTAGTGCCCGAAAAGGGCGTGTGGGTTCGAGTCCCTCCTTCGGCACCAACGAGCAAAATTCAGTACGCGCCCGACAAGGGGCTTGTACATCAAGGTGAGCGGTTTCAGAGACACGCGCTTGTAGCTCAGATGGATAGAGCGCATCCCTGCGGAGGATGAGGCCGTGGGTTCGAGTCCCGCCAAGCGCGCCACAACTCTCCTTACCCAAAACACCGAAACAAACCGCCACGTCCCACCTAACAACGCAGTAGGTCTCCCCATGGGGGGTTAGCTCAGCTGGTTAGAGCGTCTGTCTTACACACAGAAGGTCAGAGGTTCGAGTCCTCTATCCCCCACCACGGTTTACCGTTGACAGAACCGGCCTAGGGATGCCCACCTCCTCGGCGTCCATCCCCCCTATGCGGCTATCCTGAGGCATGGGGATCGTGTAGCGCACCTTGGCCTCGCCGGGACCGACCACGATCTCCTTGATAAACGATTCGATGAAGGCCCGGCGCTCCGTCAACTCACTTGTTTGCAGGTAAGCGCTCATGTCCCTTGCAAACGCCGTGATGGTCTCCACATCGTCCAGACGGGCCCGTCGCTCAGAGAGCGCCGCCTCGGCCTCCCGCTCGGCGTCCTGGAGCTTGCGCTCGCGCTCCCTGTGTTCCCGGATGCGCGGCGCTATGTCCGTTATGTCGAGGTCGGTCGTCTCGATGGAGCGGTAGAGCCTGTCGAGCCACCGGCGTACCTCAACAAGCTCTCCCTCAATGGACTCCAGCCTCTTGCGCTGCTCGTGGGCGACTCCGTCCATCTCCTCGTCCACCAGCCTCACTAGGTCCCTGATGTTGCCCTCGGTCAGGATGTTGGACCGAATCTGGCCGACTACAAGCTTCTCGAAGCGACGGGCATTGAGCCTGGGAGTCTTGCAGGCTCCCTTTCCTCGCTTCATGATCGACTGGCAGACGTAGTATGAGAACCTGCCGCTCTTGGCGTCCTGTCCGCTGAGCGCCCTCCGGCAGCTCTTACATTTGACCAAGCCACTGAGCATATAGGAGCTTGCCACTCGCCTGGGATGCGCCCTAGAGGGCGCTCTGGACCGCAGAAGCTCCGAGACGCGCCTGAACTGAGGTTTCGAGACGATGGGCGGGAAAGCGTCGTCCACTCTCACCGGCGGTGCCTTGTCCTTCGCCCTCACGCCCCATACGAGCGTCCCCTTGTAGGTCTCATTATTCAGCATGTTGTGGACGACCGTCTTCGACCATAGCTTCCCGCCTGGACTTGCGATTCCCTCTCCGTTGAAGGTCCTGGCGATGTCGAGGATGCTCTTTCCCGACTCTGCCATTTGGAACATCCGCTGTACGACCGGTGCCGTCCCCGGCTCGATCTCCAGCTTGGGTCGCTTCTTCGCCCCGTCCTGCACGTGCACCTTCCTGTATCCGTAAGGGGTGTTCGGAGTGATCCAGAAGCCGCGCGATGCAGCCTCACGCATTCCCCGCATGACTTCCTGCGCCAAATTTTCGCTATAGAATTCATCGACGCTTTCGATTATCGCCTCCATGAGCTTGCCTGTTGGCGAGTCGTCGGCGTGCTCGGTGATAGATACCACCCGAATGCCCTTTCTCCTGAGCATCGACTTGAATGCAACTGCGTGCTCTCTCTTTCGGGTGAACCGCGAGAATTTCCAGACGAGGATTTCCTTGAAAGGGGCCTCCGGCTTGCTGGCCTCGTCGATCATCTTACGGAACTCCGGCCTGTTGGCGATGAGACCGCTCTCCGCCTCGTCCACGTACTCGCGGGCGACGAAGTAGCCGTTCTTGCCGGCATAGTCCCTGAGCGCACGTAGCTGTGCGGCGATGGACAGGTCGACGTCCTGCCTGTCGCTGGAGACTCGCGCGTAGAGCGCCACCGATATGGGGTCTTTATGTTCTTTCATCGTGTAGTCCTCCCGTCTGCTTCTTCCCGCTCTTCCTCACGGGCCTTCAGCCTCTCGTAGCGGATCGTCCTCAGCCACTCCCTCTCCTCCATGTAGTTTCTGAGGGCCTCTCGGATCAACTCGCTCATCGTGCGTCCCTCTTCCCGCATCACCTCCTGCACCTGCTCGGCCATCTCGGGGAGCAGAGAGAACGTGATAGTCTTCGTTTTCCTGGTCATGGCGACACCTTGTCCTACCAAGTCTTACTCTCTATCATGCCCGTCTCAACTACCCGCTGTCAACCTAAGCCGCAACCTTTGTGAACGCGTAGGTGGCCTCTAGAACGTCCGGGCTGCGCCATGCCCTGCCCAAAGGCCCTTCCTCCTCCAGCACTTCCCTATGGGACACCCACAGCGGCAGATCGATCCTCGTCCGCGCCATCTCCCTCCGAGCCACACCGAGGAATCTCGACTCCACCAGCACGTCGTCGAAGACGATGAGCACGACCGGGTACGCTCCGTGATCGTCCGTGGGATTATGCGTTGAGTAGTAACGCAGGTAAGGACCGAGCCGGTCCGCCATCGTCCCGGGCCGCACCGCCCGGCGTTCCCACTCCAGGAAGAACGGCAGCGTCTTGTTACGTCTACTGAGGATGCCGAAGGCGTCGGGGTGGATGGAGCGCATCTTGTAGTTGTGCTCAAAGAACCTCGACGCCCTGTGCGGTGGTTCAAGCATCACCACGCGATAGCGGCTCGCCTTCGCCTGCCTCGATAGCTGGGCAAGGAAGCCGTGCACGGCGTCCGTGTGCTCCATGTTGCGCGCCAGAAGCCTGCTCCGCCTGCCGGAGACGTTCCTCCAAGTGACGGGAGCTCTCTCGTCCTTCGGCTCCACGCTCCACTGGTTACGCAGCCCTCCTACGGACGTGCGGTCGCGGCGGGCCAGGACGGAGATACCCCAGTCGGTCAGTGCTAGCCTTTCCCGGCCTCCCATGTGTATACGGCTTGCCAGCTTCGCGCTCACCAGTGGGATCGTAAGCTGAGATGTCCGTTGGGCTGTGACGCCCAGCAGTCTGTTTAGGTCCTTGTGCGTGATCCATGGCCAGTCGGCCAGTATGTCCATCGTGCGCTTCAGCGCAGGCTTGAGCACGGCGGGCAGCAGGTGGTCGGGACAGTCGAATCCCCCGTCCGGTACCTCAATGTCCCTGGGCATGAATTGCCTAGCAAGTCGTTGCTCCTCCGGCAGTGACCCGCCGGGGCTCAGGTTCGACATGACCGTTCGGAGGTCGAGCACCGTGTTGAAGGACGGCATGTGCCATATCTCGTGGCTGGGAAAGCCCAGGGCAACTCTCTTCTCCAGCGCCAGTCTCACGGGAACGTGCGAGCGCCTGAGCAGCTTGCGCGCGTGCCTCATCCGCATCTCGTCCGACACGATCACCAGCAGTGCGTTGAGCCTCGGGAGATCGTTCTCCAAGAGTCTCCATACCCTCTTCGAAAATCCCGTCCTGTCGGACGTTGATCCCTGCCGCACCACTCCGATGACCCGGCCGTCCGGCAGGATCATCCCGGCGTCAAGTGGCGCCCTCCGGTACCATCTGAAGCGAATTGCCCCACCCACCATCGCGACGTGCGATGCCAGCCGGTAGATGACGCCAACGGCGTCCAGCCGCTCAAGCAGGATGCGCTGCCAGTGGCGGGAGACCGGATAGCGCTGCAACAGGTTGAGCACGTCCTCGTCCTCTTCCTCGGCCAGTAGTCTTAGCCCCAACGTGGTGACGTATAGTCGCCGGGTGGACGCGATGATGTCCGTCGAGTGGCGGATCGAAGCCACCAGTTCCTTGTCCTTCAGGTCCGCCACGACATCGTGCATGGTCCGGTCGGCGGTGTCCGAGACGGCCGCCAGCTCCAGCCGGTCAAGGAAAGGCATCGCGGCCAGGTATTGCAGGGTTCGCATGTCTCGTTGCATTTGATTGGCGCCTCCCCCACGGTTGCCACGTCTTTCCACTTGCAGCCTAAGTCTCCCGCCGGAAGGGGAGTACGATTCCAGTGTGAAGGATAAGAAACTAGAACATATATTTTACAGTACGACGTGTCGAAATACAAAACAAGTGAAAAGTGACTGTGGTAAAACCGTCAGCAAGGGAGGTCGGTTGCTAAGTGGTGGATGGAGTAACGACGGCCTGAGTGATAACCGCCGATCAAGATTTGACCTCCGTTCTCCTGGCGAACCCTGCCGTCTCGGATCTAGCGGGAACATCCTCCAGCGGTGAGTCGACTCGCGGATGGGGCAGCCCGACCCCTCGGTCAAACGCTCGACTCGTCTCTGTTCGAAACGAGCACCGAGACGGGGTCAGGCATGACACCCCTTGTAAGGCCACCATGGCGAATGGGGTGCCGTGGAGTGCGCGGGTAGAACGCTAAATCGGAGTTTCGGACATGGGCTTGGGATGGGCCGACCGTTATTATTTCGTAGCTGAGATGCAGGTCCAGGGGTCTGAGAGAGTCTCATTGCTGTAAACGCTTTGGGTAAATGGGAGGTGGCGGAGGTAGGTGACAATGCTAGCTACGGAAGTGGACAAAATGCCAGTGACGATTTTCGGCGTGGTTGGACAATCGACATAGCTGGATTGGACACTTTGTCACCGACCGGTGGAACGGGTGCGCATGTTGCGGAAAATGCCTTAGGGTTGGGGTGGAGGGCATCCCGGGGCTGGCGTAAGGTCGTCTATGCCTCCTACAGGACACTCCCTACAGGACTCGGGCGATGGCTCTCGGCGGTCCGGATGGCAGGCTCGTCCAGGTCGGTGTGCTTGGAGCTCGCTGGGCTACGTACCGGGTGGTCGCAGGCGGGGAAGAACGGATCGGAGCAGTCCGGAGGAGGACACGTATACCCCCCGTTATAAGGCCCGTATGGCGAGTGACGGGAGGTGCAGTACCGGGGTAGAACGCTATATTGAGTTGGGTTGTACGGCAAAGTGGTGGGTCGTGAGCAACGTGTCACAGGCGTGGAAGGCGGACTCAGTGCGCCATTGTTGGAAGCACTTTGAGTCAAGGGGCGGTGGCAGAGGCAGTTCCAATTGCCAGCTATGATAGTTCCGAAAACGGAAGTGGGGGATGAGCCGGTCTTGGGCAGGTGGGTTCCCATCTCCAGCTACGAAAGTTCCCATACTGCAAGTCAGTGATGGAAGGGGTACGTGCAACGCAGCGGGCGGTTGGTGTGATGGGAGTCTGACCTGTGTGACGGGGTAGTGGGAAGGTGGCGGGGCCGGGTGGGGAGCCTCCCTACAGGAAGTTGCGGGGACGTGGCAGGCTTAACTGAGGCTGGCGGCACAGTCGAGTACAGCAGTGCCAAGGACGCAAGAGGGGAGCGGTGGCGGCGATGATCGGTGAGTTCGATCTGGGCGCGTTCCGGTGACATGCATGACACCCGTTATGACGCATCGGAATTCGGGGGGTGTTCGTGGTGTCAGGGGGCTGTACAGGGAATGGAGTTAGTTCCGAAAACGGAAGTTGGGGTGGGGCAAAGCTGAATCGGGGTGGAAGGCCCTCTACAGGACAATCGGAGGAAGCAATTGGGTTCCGGTGCTGGTTCCGGCGGCAGTTCCAATCGTCAGCTACGAAAGTTCCGTTTTCGGAAGTGGGTGTTTGGAGGACTGACTTCCGTTTGGCAGCTTCAAAAGTTCCGTTTTCGGAAGTGGGCTTTAGAAGGGGTGAGAAGTGGCCGACGATCTGGGTCAATCAGCAGACAGGGGCGTTAGCAGGACGATTGTGTGGGTACACCAGGAGCGCATCCGGGGCGGGGGTGGGCTAGGAGTATCCTGGCCTCGCACATCGGCAGCATGGGACTGACGTTCGACGGCTAGGTCTGGTAATGTGATGGGATGATGAACCACAGTGAGATAGTAAGCTTCGTATGGGGTGTCGCCGACTTGATACGCGACACCTTCAAGCGTGGGAAGTACCAGGATGTCATCCTGCCGTTGACCGTGCTGCGCCGGCTCGATTGCGTCTTGGCTCCGACAAGGGAGGACGTACTCCAGCGTCAGGCGGAGTTGAAAGGCCGGGGACTCGAAGACCTCCACAGGCAACTCTGCCGTGCGTCTGGGTTCGCGTTCTACAACACCTCCCAGTACGATTTCGAGAGACTGCTGGCGGACGCTCCCAACGTGGCCCCCAACCTGCGGAACTACATCGCGGGCTTCAGCGAGAACATGCGGGAGGTGTTGGAGAGGTTCGACTTTGATAACACCATCAGCAGGCTCGACGAATCGGGGCTCCTCTTTCAGGTGTTGGAGCGGTTCGGGGGCGTAGATCTGCATCCGGACCAGATCGACAACGCCGCGATGGGCACAATCTTCGAGGAACTCATCCGTAGGTTCAACGAAGCACTGAACGAGAACCCCGGTGAGCACTTCACACCCCGCGACGTCGTTCACCTGATGATCGACCTGATGCTGGCAGGAGACGAGACAAGCATCAAGGGCAAGGGCGTAGTCCGCACCGTTTACGACCCTTGCTGCGGCTCCGGTGGGATGCTGACGATTGCCAAGGAACGAATCAACATCGGCCGCCGTGAGAACGGCAATCTGCTGCGCGGTCCGGTGAATCCATATGCCGAGATTCACCTTTACGGTCAGGAGGTCAACCCTGAGACGTGGGCGGTCTCAAAGTCGGACCTGTTCATCAAGGACCCCGAGGGCCGGGATGCCGAAAACATTGCGTTCGGGACCACACTGTCCAGCGATGCCCATGCCGCGCGGAGTTTCGACTACCTCATTGCCAATCCGCCGTACGGTAAGGACTGGAAGAGGGACGAGAGGGCGGTTCGCGCCGAGCACGAGCGCGGCGCGCTGGGCCGGTTCGGCCCGGGGCTGCCTCGCATCAGCGACGGCCAGCTCCTCTTCCTTCTCCACATGCTCTCCCACGCCAAAGACCCACAGGAAGACGGATCCCGCATCGCCATCATCATGAACGGCTCACCACTCTTCACCGGCGACGCTGGTAGCGGTGAGAGCGAGATCCGCCGGTACATCTTCGAGAATGACCTGCTGGAGGCTCTCATAGCCCTGCCTGAGCAGCTCTTTTACAACACCGGCATCGCCACCTACGTTTGGCTCCTCACGAATCGCAAGACCTCTGAGCGCCAGGGCAAGGTTCACCTCATCGACGCGTCGTCCTTCTGGGAGCCGATGCGAAGGAGTCTTGGCGACAAACGCCGTCAGATAACGCCGGAGAGGGCGGAGGACATCCTGAAGCTGCTCGTCGAGTACCGCGACGGCGACACTCGCGTCGTCACGAGGGACGGAAGCCAGGAGGAAGCCGTCGTGAGTCGCGTCTTCCCTACGTCCCAGTTCGGATATCGCAAGATCACCGTCGAGCGTCCACTGAGGCTCAACTTCCTCGCGAACGCGGCTCGCATAGACCGGCTTGAGGAAGAATGGGGCTTCCAGTCTCTGGCGAAGTCGAAGAAGCGTGGTTACGCGGCGGATCAAGAGGAAGCTCAAGGACTCAAACTACAGAGGGCGCTCCGCGACTTGCTGAATGATCTACCGGAGACGACTGTACCCGACAGGAAGGCCTTCGAAGCCATGCTGGACGATGCCCTCAAGCGCGCCGAATTGAAACTGCCCGCTCCGGCCAAGAGAGCGGTGCTGAATGCTCTCTCGGAGAGGGATGAGACTGCAGCCGTCTGCCGCGACCGCAAGGGTGAACGAGAGCCGGACCCCGAGCTGCGCGACACCGAGCGGGTGCCGCTTGCGGAAAGCGTGGAGGCCTTTTTCGAGCGGGAAGTTTCGCCTCACGTGCCCGACGCCTGGATCGACGAGTCCAAGCGTGACCCCCAAAATGGCGAAGTGGGCGTTGTTGGCTACGAGATTAACTTCAACCGTCACTTCTACAGGTACACTCCGCCTCGTCAGCTCGAAGATATCGAGCGTGACATTCAAGCCATCGAAACGGACATCGTGCGTATGCTGGGCGAAGTGACCGGGACCGCCAGCTAGCTCCCACGATCACTACATGGCCCTTGGCTGAGTTGCCTCAGATTGACGGCTTGAACGAGAACCTTGTAAAATGTCGGCATCATTATCAAGAACGCCGACATTATCAAACAGTGACCATCGATCTCAACCAAGAAACTCTCCGCGAAGCCGGTATCGGCAGCTTCTTTCGTCCCAGCCAACTGCGGGAACAGCTGGATATCACCTACCACAGGCTGCGGCAGCTTGAGGAGAAGGAAGTTGTCGAGCGTGTGGGCCGCGGACTCTACCGACTTGCCGATGCTGAACCGACCGAACGCTACTCAATAGCTTCCGTCTGCGCTAGAGTACCCAATGCCATCGTCTGTCTACTCTCGGCGCTACAGGTGCACGAGATCGGCACACAGCTCCCGCGCCATGTATGGATCGCCATTCCGCACAAGGCGAGACCTCCCCGACTTGGAGGGAATGGGGTTCGGCTGGTCCGATTCAGCGGCGCAGCCCTGAGCTACGGAGTACAGGAAACAACGTTCGAGGACGTGCCTGCTCGCATCACTTCCCCGGCCCGTACGATAGTCGACTGTTTCCGGTTCGAGCGCCTGATTGGGAGAGAGGCCGCGCTTGAAGCCTTGCAAGATGCCCTCCGCGACAAAAGGGTGACCTTCGACGACCTACGGCGGGTACTCGACGCTCTGTCCTCCCGCCGTCTCAGCGCCATATTGGAGTTGGGGATGATATAGGCGACCGTGGGGAATCAAGTATGGTGACACGAAGAAGAGTATTTCATAGTTTTCACTACAGACGTGACAGTTAGCCTAATTAACCCAACCTTGCATAAATCACCCTCACCCTTCTATATTATACTTTAACTATAATATGGGGGGTGTGTTCGGTCTTGCATCCGGTTAACTTTAATATGATTCAACACTCACTAGTGTCATGAGTCGTAAGTAGGCAGTATAATAATGGGCATGAGTTGACTCTGTTGTAGGAGGAAGTCATGCCCCGTGGTAGACCGTTGGCACCGTTGGAGATCGGCATAGAGGAGCGAGAAACCCTGGAGAGATTGGTCGCGCGTCGGAAGACGGCGCAAGCGCTGGCCCAACGCGCCCGGTTGATACTTGGCTGCGCCGAAGGTAAGTCCAACAAGACAGTGAGTGCTCAAGTGGGGCTCTCTCCCCAGACCGTGGGGAAGTGGCGTCGTCGGTTTCTCGAAAGAGGCTTGGATGGGCTCTTGGACGAACCGAGGCCCGGCGCTCCCCGCAAGATCACCGACGCCGACGTCGAGAAAGTCGTCACTCTGACACTGGAAACGACACCTGACGACGCTACTCACTGGAGCACTCGTTCGATGGCCAGACGCACCGGCATGAGCCAGAGCGCCATAAGCCGTATCTGGAGAGCGTTCTCTCTTCAACCTCATCGCACAGAGACCTTCAAGCTGTCCACCGATCCTCTCTTCATCGAGAAGGTCCGAGACATCGTGGGACTGTACCTCAACCCACCGGACAAGGCTCTTGTACTGTGCGTAGACGAAAAATCGGGTATCCAAGCGCTGGACCGTACCGCGCCTTTGTTGCCCATGCGTCCAGGCCAAGTCGAGAGACGTACTCACGACTACGCTCGGCACGGAACCACCGACCTGTTCGCGGCCCTTGACGTAGCTACTGGCAGGGTGATCGGCTCCTGCCAACGGCGCCATCGTTCGGTGGAGTTCCGCAAGTTCCTTGACAAGATCGATGACTCTGTACCCCCAGACCTCGATGTGCACATCATCCTCGACAACTCCTCAACCCACAAGACCGCGCTTATCCAACGATGGCTGGTTAAGCGGCCCCGTTACCATCTCCACTTCACTCCCACCAGTTCATCATGGCTCAATCTTGTGGAGCGCTGGTTCGCCGCGCTGACGGACAAGCAGCTCAGACGGGGTGTCCACCGCAGTACACGCGAGCTTGAGGAAGCGATCCTTCACTACATCGAGTCTACCTGTGCCGATCCCAAGCCTTTCCGATGGACAAAAACGGCTGACGAAATCCTAGCCTCACTAGCAAGATATTGCATGCGAACTTATGACTCAGGACACTAGACGGACGCGCTGGGAGATATGAGCGACAGCCAACCGGCTACCGCGCGTTCATCCCCAGCCCGCTTCCACCCGACCCGCCGCCAGCCCTCGAAGGCGAGCTCCAAGCGGCGCTCTCACATGCGGGGATTGAGTTGGGGCGGCTGGACGGCTCGGTACAGACCCTGCCGAATCCGGAGTTGTTCGTTCTCATGTACGTGCGGAAGGAAGCGGTGCTTTCCAGCCAGATCGAGGGTACTCAGAGTTCCTTGCAAGACGTGCTGGCCGCCGAGGCACAGGTCCTCTCGTCCACGCGACCACGAGACGTGGCTGAAGTCGTCAACTACGTGAATGCCATGAATTACGGCTTGAAACGTTTGAGAGACCTGCCAGTCTCCGTTCGCCTCATCAGGGAGATTCATCGACGCCTGCTCCGCAACGTCCGCGGCTCGCACCTTACCCCTGGGGAGTTGCGTACTAGCCAGAACTGGATTGGCCCCGCCGGATGCACGATCGGCGAAGCCACTTTCGTGCCGCCTCCGCCTCGCGCTGTGCCCGATGCTCTCGGTGGCTTGGAGCGCTTCCTCCACGCTGACGACGACGTGCCCACATTGATCAAGGTTGGCCTAGCTCATGCCCAGTTTGAGACGATTCACCCCTTCCTAGACGGCAATGGCCGCGTAGGTCGGCTGCTCATTACCTTCTTGTTGACCGAACGTCGCATCCTCCAGCAACCTGTACTCTATATCTCCCATTATTTCGCCGCTCATCGGCAAAGCTACTACGATCACTTGCAGGCCGTGCGGGACCGCGGCGATTGGGAGAGTTGGCTCCTCTTCTTTCTGAGGGGCGTGGCCGAGGTGAGCGCCGAGGCCGCCGCGACCGCGCGGCGCATACTCCTCCTCCGCGAAGACCATCGCAAGGCGGTCACCAACAACCTCGGACGCGCCGCCGGCAATGGGCACCGCGTCCTCGAACACCTCTATGAGAAGCCTTTAACTTCAGTCAGCGATATCCGTCAACTGATCGGCACAACGTATCCCGCGGCCAACCAATTGGTCGCTCGACTGGTCAATTGCGGCGTCTTGCGTGAGATCACCGGACGTGCGCGAAACCGCGTGTTCGCATACCAGAGCTACATCGATCTGTTCGAACGCTTGGATCCGGAGACCGGAGCTTGACCACCCTCCGGCGTCGAGTGGCTGTTAACTGCCATTAAGACTGCAATATGCTTGGAGAGGGTTTCCACCCTCTAGGTGTGAGATTTCTTGGATGTTGAATTGACTGGGGGCATTCGTGGAATCACTAACTGAAGTATGCAGCATTCTTCGTCATAACGACCGCCATGAATTGACGAATCTGCTGACCAGCGCCTATGTGGACTTTGAGGTGTACGACATCGGGTTTGCAATAACAGGTGATGGAGCATTCGATGTAGCCAATGCAGTTATCTATGCCCCTGTATCTGCCGTGAACAAGCTGCGGGGTCTTAGTCAAGACGACAACAATGCAGTCCTTCAGGCTCTACGAGAAGTATGGCCGTGTAGCGAAGGGGGCGGCATGATAATACAGAACATAGTGTATAGGATTGATAGAGATTCTCTCACCGATGAACCTTTAACCCTTTTCAATTCTTCTACCGGTTGGGAGCGTGTCGACCGTACAATGGACAAGCTCCGCCAACAACTGACTACGGCATCAACAGAAGAGGATTTCCAACAAGTGGGCCACATGTGCAGGGAGGGGCTAATTTCCTTGGCGCAGGCAGTATTCGATCCAAAACGCCATCCACCTGTTGGCAACGACGATAGTGACCCAAGCAGCACTGATGTGAAGCGGATGATCGAACGATACTTGGCAGCGGAGTGTTCTGGTCCATCAAATGAAGATGTGCGCAAATGCGTAAGAAGCGCCTACGGCCTCGCAAATGCCGTCCAGCATGGCAGAAACTCTACCTACCGTGACGCTGCATTGTGTATACAAGCTACTTTCAACATAGTTGGCCTGATTGAAGTCATCTCGGGGAAGCGAGACCGCGTACAAAGTCAATAAGCAAGAATGTTCGTGTATAGAGAGGGTTTGCAGAGTGGCGGTAACAGCAAGTCTCTCAATCTCGTCCACTTGGAATTCGGAAGATTGATAAGACGGCGATGGTAGTTCACACAAACGAAATAGCTGTCAACTATTTACCTTACCCCGCCTACAAACCCTCCGACGTCGAATGGCTGGGCGAGATTCCCGCACACTGGGGGGTGTTGAGGTTGAAATATGTTGCCACCCTAAACCCAACTGTGTCGGAAGTACGGAGACTGGCCCAAGACACAGAGGTCTCTTTTGTTCCGATGGAAGCTGTTGGAGAATATGGCGGCTTGAACCTATCGATGTCGAAGGAACTCGCTGAGGTAGTCAACGGCTATACCTACTTCAGTGAAGGGGATGTCCTGGTTGCGAAGATTACGCCATGCTTTGAAAACGGAAAGGGGTCTCTGGCTGAGGGGCTTCTGAACGGGATCGCCTTTGGCACGACCGAACTCCACGTGATGAGATGCGGACCGGGGCTTGATAAGAACTTTGCCTTCTACCTGACCCTGGGTAATGCATTTCGCAAGCTCGGCGAAGCTGAAATGTACGGTGCCGGTGGACAGAAGCGTGTACCGGAATCGTTCGTTGCTGACCTTGCACACCCTATCCCTCCTCTACCCGAACAGCGCGCCATTGCCGCGTTCCTCGACCGGGAGACGACGAAGATCGACGCACTCGTCGCGAAAAAGGAGCGGCTGATCGAGCTGCTTCAGGAGAAGCGCACCGCCCTCATCAGCCGGGCTGTCACAATAGGCCTCGACCCCATCGTGCCGATGAAGGACTCAGGCATGGAGTGGCTGGGTGAGATTCCCGCCCGTTGGGAGGTGAAGAGGCTGAAGCATTTGGCTGGAAAGATAGGAAGCGGCAAGACGCCGAAAGGTGGTGCGGAGGTTTACGTAGACGATGGGATTATGTTGATTCGCAGTCAGAATGTACATTTCGGAGGGCTACGCCTCAATGACGTTGCATACATTGATGCTGCGACAGATACCGAGATGTCTGGTAGTCGAGTAAAAGAAGGTGATGTACTGGTGAACATCACAGGCGCCTCGCTAGGCCGATGCTGCATAACCTACCTAGACGGATCGGACGCCAACGTGAATCAACACGTGTGCATCGTTCGGCCGGACCAGCAACGAGACAACCCCTCGTTTTTGGCCTACTCTATGGAATCCCATTCAGTGCAAGACCAGATATTCAATAACGAAAATGGTGTCTCCCGTGACGCTCTCAACTTCGAGCAAATCGGAGATCTTGTCTTGGCAAGGCCTGCATTGGTGGAACAGCGAGCTATTGTTTCCCACCTCGACAACGAAACGGCAAAGCTGGATGCGCTCATAAAGAAAGTCCGCGAGGCCATCCAACGGCTCAAGGAGCTTCGCGCCGCCCTCATCTCGGCAGCCGTCACCGGCAAGATCGACGTGCGGGAGGAGGCAGCGTGAACGTAGACGTTTCAGAGAGGGCCTTCGAGGACGCCATCGAGGCTGCCTTGCTCCAGGGCAAAGACATGGTCGCCGAGGAGCGCAATTCGTACGAAAATATGCCGCCCGGCGGGTATTCGAAGCGTGGCTCCGAGGACTACGACAGGACCCTCTGTCTCATCCCGCGCGACGTACTGAACTTCGTGCTGGCAACCCAGCCCCGCGAGTGGAAGAGGCTCTCCGAACATCACGGGACGATGGTCGAGGAGCAGTTCCTGAAGCGTTTGGCGTCCGAGATCGGGCGCAGAGGCGCGCTCGACGTACTGCGTACCGGAATCCGAGACATGGGATGCAAGTTCCAACTCGCATACTTCCGCCCGGCGAGCGGCTTGAACGAGGAGACCAAGCGTCTCCACTCTGCCAACCTGTTCTCGGTCGTCCGGCAACTCCACTATAGCGAAAGAAGCAACAAGAGCCTCGACATCGCGCTCTTCCTCAACGGTGTCCCCATCATCACCGCTGAGCTCAAGAACCCGCTGACGGGCCAGACCGTCCCGGACGCTATCCGCCAGTACAGGATCGAACGCGACCCCAGGGAGCCGTTGCTTGCACCCGGACGTTGCCTCGCCCACTTTGCCGTGGACCCCGAACTCATCTACGTGACTACCAGGCTCGCTGGGCCTGAGACGCGGTTTCTGCCCTTCAACCGAGGCAAGTTCGGAGGGGCCGGCAATCCGCCCGTTCCGCCAACTCAGAACGGTTACCCAACGTCTTACCTTTGGGAGGAGGCCTGGGCGCGTGACAGCGTGCTCGACCTGGTCCGCCAGTTCGTCCACGAGGTGCAGGAGGAGGACGATCAGGGAAGGAGGAATGGTAGGCGCTCCCTCATCTTCCCGCGCTACCAGCAGCTAGATTGCGTGCGGCGGCTGGTGGCCGATGCGCGAGCCCAGGGCACGGGGCAACGTTATCTGATCCAGCACTCGGCGGGCAGCGGCAAGACGTTCACCATCGCATGGCTCGCCCACCAGCTTTCCACTCTTCACGACGCCAGCGACCGCCGCGTCTTCGACTCGATTGTCGTCATAACGGATCGGCGCGTGCTCGACCGCCAGTTGCAGAGTGCCATGCGCCAGTTCGAGCAGACGCTGGGGGTCGTGGAGAACATCGACAAGACCTCTCGCCAGCTAAAGGACGCGCTGGAAGGTGGCAAGACCATTATCGTCACCACGCTTCAGAAGTTCCCAGTGATTGCCGAGGAGATCGGCGAGCTTCCGGGCAGGCGGTTCGCCCTGATCGTCGACGAGGCACACTCCTCCCAGTCCGGTGAGGGCACCAAGGGCCTCAAGTCTGTGCTCGCCGCCCCATCACTTGAGGAGGCCGAGTCGGAGGAGACGGAAGCTCAAACCCCAGAGGAAGAGCTCGACAACACGGTCCTGGCGGAAATGGAGAAGCGCAAGCATCTCCCCAACGTATCGACTTTCGCATTCACTGCGACACCAAAGCCCAAGACACTCGAACTCTTCGGGGAGAAGCAGCCTGACGGGTCGTTCGCGCCCTTCCATCTTTACAGCATGCGCCAGGCAATAGAAGAAGGGTTCATCCGCGACGTACTGGAGAGCTACACGACTTACAAGGTCTACTGGCGGCTCATCAAGAAGATCGAAGAAGACCCGCGCTACGACAAGAGCAAGGCGGACTACCTGCTCAGGTCTTTCGTGGATCTTCATCCACACGCCATCGAACAGAAGGTGCGGATCATGGTCGATCACTTCGTCGGGAATGGCCAGAGCGAAATTGGCGGCAGGGCGAAGGCCATGATCGTCACCCGTTCCCGCCTGCATGCAGTGCGGTACAGGCTGGCCGTGGACAGGTGCCTGGCGGAGTTGGGGAATCCCTTCAAGGCGCTTGTCGCCTTCTCGGGGACTGTCCAAGACGGCGGCCAGTCATACACGGAGTCCGGCATGAATACCATCCCGGAGGCTCAGACCGCCAAGACCTTCGAGCTCCCGGAGTACCGGTTCTTGATCGCGGCCAACAAGTTCCAGACCGGCTTCGACCAGCCGTTGCTGCACACAATGTACGTCGACAAGAAGCTTGGCGGAGTGAATGCCGTGCAGACTCTCTCCCGGCTGAACCGCACTCACCCGGACAAGGAGAACACGATGGTGCTCGACTTCGCCAACGAGTCGGACGAGATCAAGTCGTCCTTTGAGCCTTACTACGAGACGACTATTCTGTCGGAGGCGACCGATCCCAACCTGCTCTACGAGAAACAGGGCCGCCTAGAGGAATTCCTCGTCTTTTCCGAGACGGACGTGGAAGACTTCGCAGCAATCTACTTCGTGGCCAACTCCACTCAGGACCGACTCTATGCCGCCCTCGCGCCTGCGGTCGAGCGCTTCAATGAGATGCACGAGGACGAGCAGCATGACTTCCGGGGCGAGCTCTCAGACTACGTGCGGCTCTACTCGTTTCTGGCCCAGGTGCTGCCCTTCTCCGATGTCGAGCTGGAGAAGCTCTACGCCTTCGCCCGTCATTTACGCCGGCTGCTACCCCACACCGGGGAGGAGTTGCCTCGGGAGATTCAACAGAACATCGATATGGAGTCCTATCGTCTCCAGCAGACCGGAAGCGGTAAGGTCGCACTGGATCGCAAGGGGAAAGCTGGCGCGCTCGACCCCGCGGCTACAAAGGAATCGCGGGAAAGCACGCAGGAAGAGTTGGAAGCGCTATCGCGCATCATAGCCGACCTCAACGAGCGCTTTGGTATCGAGCTCGGACTCGAACACCGTGTCACGCTCGGCCGAATGATGGAACGGCTCGAAGAGGACGCCGCGCTGGACGCCGCCGCCAAGGTCAACACGCCGGAGAACGTGCGTATCGCCTTTGACCACAAGGTCGAGGAAGTCATCCAGGAGATCGTCGACCTGAACTTCGACCTCTACAAGCGGATCACAGACGACCCATCCTTCGGCGTGGTCATCAAGGACCACCTCTTCGATCAGTACCTCCGCACGCATCGCGACGCTGATGAGCTGGGGCGTTGAGGAATGGACTTCTGTTGGACGTACTTGAAGGGCCGCTGATTTGACTACTGAACCGAATCTGCCATACATCGATACAGACGACTTTGTGCGTCGATTCTCGCTGCGCGCAAAGAATCTTATGTGGCTACTTGGTGCGGGTGCATCGGCATCCGCAGGCATACCTACTGCGGCAGACATGATCTGGGATTTCAAGCAACAATTGTTTGTCAGCCAGCGCAAGGTACCGCGCCATGAGATATCCGATCTGTCTAACCCAGTAGTGCGCAACAGGCTGCAGCGTCATGTTGATGCAATCGGTCGGCTGCCTTCTCCCGGATATCCGGATGAGTATGCTGCCCTGTTCCAGGCTGTCTATCCTGCTGAGGCCGACAGAAGGACATACATGGATGGTAAGTTAGCTGGCGCGAAGCCTTCCTACGGTCACATCGCGCTAGCGACGCTCATGAAGGCAAACCGGACGCGAATAGTCTGGACGACCAACTTTGATGCGCTGGTAGCTGACGCCTGCGCCGCGGTCTTTGGCAGTACAGGTAATCTGACGACGGCGGACTTGGATTCCTCCACTCGTGCAATGCAGGCGATTCAGGAAGAACGGTGGCCTGTGGAAGTTAAGCTGCACGGTGACTTCCGTTCCAGGAGGCTCAAGAACACGCCAGAAGAACTGAGAAGACAGGACTCAGTAATGAGGCGGGGACTGGTGAATGCCTCTCTGCAGAATGGCCTTGTGGTGGTTGGTTACAGCGGCCGTGACGATTCTGTCATGGAGTCCTTAGGTCAGGCGATTGCTGAACCTAATGCGTTTCCCGCAGGACTATTCTGGCTGCATCGGGGCGACGATGCGCCTTTCCCCCGTGTAGCGGATCTACTAAGGCGCGCCCTCAATGGTGGAATAGAAGCGGCTTTGGTCTCCATCGATAACTTCGACGAGGTGATGCGGGACATGATTCGCCTTATTCGTGGACTGGACACAACCACCCTCGACACGTTCGCGCAGGAACGGCAATTCTGGAGTGCTGCCCCAATCCCAAGAGGACGTAAGGGGCGGCCAGTGGTCCGGCTGAATGCCCTGGAACTGAAGGTGATGCCGAGCGTTTGCAGACTCGTAGCTTGTGACATCGGGGGCACAGCTGAAGTCCGTGAGGCCGTGAGACGGGCTGGGGTTGACGTAATTGCAGTCCGCTCACAGCACGGAGTACTAGCATTTGGAGCGGACGCTGACGTACGAGCCGCCTTTGAGCGGTTTGGCATTGAGAGATTCGACATCCATGCTCTCGATCAGCGAAGACAGCGGTATGATTCCACGGAGCGGGGACTGTTACGTGAATCCTTGACAAGCGCACTGGAGCGGCGAGGTGCCTTGTCCGCGGTCAGGCGACGGCATTCTGATCTACTGGCTCCCCATAGCCCAATGAATGCGGAATGGTCTCGCCTTAGAGAGATAGTAGGTACACCTACCGGGAAAGTAACTGGACTTCCGCAACTCCGTTGGCGCGAAGGCGTCGGTGTCCGTTTAGACTGGGCGAACGACCGTCTATGGATGCTGTTCGAGCCACGTATTGTATTTGACGGCCTTGATGACTCCGATCGGTTTGCGGCGGCTGAGTTCGCCCGTGAGCGAACTGCCACACGATACAACAGAAAACTCAACGAAATGCTCGAGTTCTGGTCCAAGCATCTCTCCCATGACGGTGCTGAGTTACGCTCGATCGGCACAGGTGATGGAATCGATGCAGTATTCCGATTGTCCTCACGAACTGCTGGCTCAATGAGGGTAGGTGCATGACGAGTCAGAAAGCTCCTGAAATCGCTCCGCACGTCTGGTTTCCCGAGCCCAAGCTGCTGTTTCGTGCCAACGGAACCTCTATCAGTGAGGCACATCCTCTGAGAGGGCTGCTGAGACATGGGCCTTTCTCAAGTGGGCTTGTGCCTGACCCTATCAGAATTGCAACTATCGCACCGAGCCGTGAGGGAGCACGGCTGCAATCTCTCATCGATGAACTGGACTCCACTCTCGATCCTCTTGAACGGAAGGACTACTTGCCATCTTGGCCGGGATTCGGAAATGCCCTAGGGCTTCGGTTGAGCTTGGCAGGTGGTAACTGCGATGTCGAATTAGATCCCAGCGTGGACAATGAGCTACGTCTTTCAAGTACGCCGCATGTGACCCTAGCGGACAGTCTGATCCGGGCTATACAGCGCCTCCACGCTGTGAGAAATGACTTCGATGTCGTTCTTGCCTACCTTCCGAAACGTTGGGAAATGGGTTTCAAGGGAAAGCCAGACGAAGACTTCGATCTCCATGACTATCTGAAGGCTACCACGGCATCGCATGGTATGCCGATTCAACTCATACGTGAAGACAAGGCGCTGACCTACAAGTGCAGAGCTAGCGTTGCGTGGCGTATGGGATTGGCGCTGTACGCCAAGGCGGGTGGAGTCCCGTGGAAGTTGGCGGATACTGACCCAGAAACTGCCTACATTGGGATTTCTTATGCTATGCGTCCACAGAACTCTAACCATTCACAGTTTGTGACTTGCTGCAGCCAAGTATTTGACGCAGAGGGTTCTGGCATGGAGTTCATCGCCTACGACACGCACGACTTCGAGGTCATTCAGCGCAATCCATTCCTGTCTAGCACCGAGATGTTTCGGGTGATGACTCGTTCGATGGACCTGTACCGTCGTCGTCATGCGGGAATGTCACCCCGTCGAGTAATAGTCCACAAGACGACCGAATTCAAGCGGGAAGAAGTGGAAGGTTGCATGGAAGCACTCCACCTCTGCAAGTCAGTTGACTTGGTGCAGATCGTCCAAGACGTCGGCTGGCGAGGCGTGAATTTTGATAGCCAGGGCAAGTATCGAAGCCCCGGCCCCACCGCGTTTCCTGTCTCACGTGGCACTCTAGTCGGGCTAGGGCCACGTGATGCGTTGCTGTGGACTCACGGCGATGTGCGTGGCTTAAGCAACAATGGACGGTCTTTCTTCAGGGGCTCACGGAGTACGCCTCGACCACTTCGCTTGGTTCGCCACGCAGGACACGGTTCATGGGACGAAACGGCCCTAGCAATACTAGGCCTATCCAAGATGAATTGGAACAATGACTCCTTATACGACGACCTTCCAGTTACATTGTCGTACGCGAAGGTGCTCGCTCGCGTGGTCAAGCGCATGCCCAGTCTAAGGCGCACACCCTACCAGTTCCGATTCTTCATGTAGGGTGGCGCGTTGCCTCGGGAATCGCTTGAGCCAAGCAAAGTCCCCTCGTCCCAGCCAACGGCCTCAGCGACAAGGCGGCCCCTCCCGCTCCGATGTTAATTTCCAAAACACCACCGAGATGGTATCCACGTCCGCCTGGATACCTGAGGTCAGGTGTCCAGTTCTGCCACCGCAAAGGCGTGCAGTGCTGCGGCGACGTGAAGGGCGAGTTCTGTGCGTGCGCCGCTTGGTTGGTTCCCTCCGACCGCGGCGTGGCGTGCTCCGACGGTGCCGCTCCCCTGCCCGTAGAGTGACTTGAACAGCGCCTTTATGTTCGTGGGAAGATCCGAAGGAAGATCCTTGCTAACGATCGCAGTTAGAGACACCCCAGGGCGGTCGTAGATGACTTGGAGGACTGCTTCTACAGAATTGACAGCCTCCTTGATGGCGTTGGCCCAGTCAGGAGGACGCGAATTGCGAAACTCGAGGCCTCGCTCGAACTGCCGGCGGGGCTCAGTAAACCTCTCGTCCTGGAGGGCTGTCCGGGCAACTTCCACGGCCGCAGCAAACTCCTCCGTGCCCACACGGACAATCTTACCCCCATCAAACTGATATCCGATGCTCTCATCTGTCAGTAAATTGTTGACCTTCTGCTGATACTCTGCAACGTCGTGTGGGCTCAAGAAATTAGGTATCCGCTCTATCCTGTCGAAGAACTCGTACCAAGCTCCTGAATTGAGCAGCCATACCACCTCACTGTCAACGTTTGGGTAGTCGCTCCAATTTCCCAGGTCAGGTGGAACTCTCCAAGCCTTGCATATGATGGATCGCTGCTCTGTAGGTGTTTGGAAGCCAAGTTCCTCAAGCACCTCTCGAAAGCCGTAACGAAGGGAGTCCGGGGCGTCGTCAAAGACTAAGGGCTTTTCTACCCTGAGACCCTCACGGGCTGAAAAAGACGGCTCTGGCACTCGTAGACCTCACTCTCTTGAAAGGGATACGCCGCGCGAAGCGCACTAGCAACCTTCATTTGCCGCCCTGAGCACAGCTTGGCTGTCCCTCCTTCAGACGAACTACTACCTAGACGGGCGCTGGCGGATTGACACCGGCGACGCTAAGGCCAGCGTGACCAGTATCTGAGCACCGACCATCAAGTAGGGGATGGTCGCAAAGATGTCGTGTTGCACGCCGGTAAAGCCGTTGGCCGCAAGCCAGGATTGGAAAGTAGGTACCCATGCTAGAATCAGAGGAATCGTGATTGCGCACAGGCCACCCCCGATTATTAATAGCACTACGGATGACAACATCGATCCCACGGTCAGGCTTCTCGTCACGGTCTTGCTCCTCTTTGACTTGGTCGGCCCTTGATTAGGACCCCGCATCACTTACTGGCAACATTTCTCCATACGAAGTTGAGGCTACAGATGAACTCTTCCACCTTGATCATATCATGGTGAGTGTACGACGGGCATGTGGCCCACTTCGTATCCTGAAGAAGCTTCGGGCTCTAATGGGCACCGCGAACCACATGCTGAGCCATCCGCCAGATCTCCATCCGGTCTCCTTCTAGCGAGATTTGGACATTGGTGGTCACTCAAACCAGCCAGGTCGACTCGGCCAAGCTCATTCTCCCCCGCTCTACTATAGGACATAAGGAAAGGCAGCGGGAGGGCGTTCAGCGGAGCCGGAGCCACCGATAGACGTGGCAATTGTTGTCTTTCTTTGGGGATAGCGCCATCATGGTCGAGCCGAGGTTCTGGGTGAGTTCACAGCCTCAGCCACATCTCGAAGATGGTTCTGTCTACAGTCAACCGTCGCCCACTTTTTTCGGCTAAAAGTGACTGTAGGCAGAACCCGTGAGATTGCCGCGCATGGCAAGGTTCTTCCTCACAAGTGTCACCCATCCACACCGACCGATAAGGCGGCATGGCCATCAACGTGAGCGAAGTCGTACACGAGACTCTCTGTGCTGCGAACTCCTGAAAGCGTGATTGACCCGTTATAGATTCGCTGTAGTTGATTCAGGGGATTGACAAACACACGTACCTTTGGACGTGCGTCTACACCCTCAACGCCGGAGACGACGATGAGGAAGAACTTGTCCTCACTCATCGCCCGCTTGACTTCGGAGTTTGTCAAAGTCACCTGGTCGGGTTCAACGCCTGCTATAACCTTGAGTTCGTAGAACCTCCTCATGTTGTCAATTGCGTCCGCTCCAACGTTTCGTTGGCTCCGTAGGTCTACGATTTCTTGGCGATTGCTGCTCAACAATTTGTGAACAATCTCCATCCCGACGTCCTCTCTCTCCTTGTCCGAGTATGCACGAAGAGGTGTCCTGTTCTTGGGAGGAGTTGAGACTTTCGCGGGGTCGGCGAGGCTCCTTCCACGGCCTACCTGGCGTTTGGCGCTGTTCGTTCCTTTCTCAATTCTGCCCCGCGGATTGACGATCTCAAGTGAGCTCGGGTCCACTAGGATTCGAGGTGGCCCCAGATCAATCGCCTTAGGGCCCTGACTACGTCCTCGTCGAACACCTCTGGCCGACGACTCCAAATCCACAGACCGCCCATCGGCACCTGCGTTCGCCGCAGTGATTTCTCGGAATGAGGACGTGCGACCGCTAATTACCCGCTCCAAGTGCGCTCGGTCGCGCTCGTCACGCTGATGGGCGAGTTCGACGTTACGTGCTTCGATCCCTTCCGCCGCCCGGTCACAAGCGGCACGCCACGCCTGAGCCAAACGCCTCGCGTTCCCCTCAAACAGTGCGGCGAGAGCGCGGCCGCCGCCATCAACGTGAGGCAAAAGTGAATAGCGACTGACAAACACACTGGCGTGGGCCACATCCACTCTTGCGTCGACGTCACTTATGTACCCCTTCCCTGAACCGTCCAAGCCTGTGTGCACACGTAACGAAAGCGCCGGGTGGACGCGCACGTCGTATTCGCCCACCGTGTCCCAGGGCACTCGTATAGTCTCAGCAAGTTGGGGGTCATTTCGAGCAAGGTCCTCCTTCAACAGGCTCATCGCCTTCTGGAACAGTTCCGTAGCTCCCGGGTCCAAGTCTGCGAGCGAAGAGTCGATCACCTCGGCATCCTCAGTTTGAATTAGCTCGACACGCAATGGGCCCAACAGAGGCTGAAACTGTTCAAGTTCTCCACCTGGTTGCCAAATGGGAAGCTTGTTGCTGAGACCCGCTGCTAATGTAGGGTCGTCTGTTGCAAACACTGGCCGATCGCGTAGCCAGCCTTTGCTTGTCCACAGCGCAAGTCGAGAGAGGCGACGAGGTCGCACAAAGTTCCCGTTCCGGTAATGCGATGCCAGCGCGCGCAAGGTCTCCAACAAGACGGTCTCTTCTTCGCTGTCGGGTGCAGTCCGCTTTCGGGCGATCTTTTGGGTGACTCTCAAGCAGTTTTCAGGTGAGGGCTCACGGAGATTCAAAGCGTTCCAAAGGGGCTCTGCCCCCTCTACCTGCGGAGCGAACGCCATGTAGTCACGGAATATGCGTGGACCTGCAAGAACGCTTCTAGGAGGGAACCACCCAAGATTCGTGAGAATTAGCCCTCTCCCTTGCTGAAACAAGCCGCGCAGTTGGACGGTGTTGAGATCCGAGCGGGAGACGGTCGCTACAAGGTCATGCGCAAGTGCTTTATAGATGATTGCGGCTTCCCGATGAAGGTCACTGCCCGAGAGCGTAACTTCTCCTTGACCTAAACCGTCCCGCAAGCGCCTCAGCCGGTCGACGAGTTCGGAGCGGCTGGGATCGCCGGGGACCCCAATCGCCCTTAACACAACTTGTCGATTGGGCTGATAGAGTTCTTTGTGCAAGTAGTCGGGAGAGTCGTCGCCGTATATTGCAACATTGCCCAGGGTACGGATTCGCAGTTCGATCGGTCTGCGGGGGGTCCCGCTTTCATCATCAAGCCATGCAATGTCGCCCACCTGCCACAGCCAGAAAGCGCGGATTTGGCCCCTCATCTGCCATTGGAAATAGTCATACGCCGATTCAACCTCGGCAAAGTCAGACAGATTCCGGTCCCATGTTCTGCCCAATGCGGCGAGCAGCGCGGCAGCACGCCTTCGTCTTTTTCTCTTTCGTCGCTCGTTGGCAATGTCTTCAGCAACCGCCTTCAGGTCGGGGCTGTGGTAGTCTTGTAGAGAATACGTAGCATCACGTTTCAGCATCTCTTGCTGTCGCGCTTCCGGGGTCCCTGATAACGACCTGCGGAGACCAAGGCGCGGGTCGCTAAATCGCCGCTCTAGCTGTGAGTGAGGACTGATTCTCGGCGCCGCAGCGGCACCGAGAAGTCGAAGAAATCGCTGGGCTCCGATTCCCCTTCGGCCGAAGGGCGAGCGAAGAATGTCTACGTACTTCTCGCTTATCCATATGAGACCTGGTGTCTGCTCTGCCCCAATGGCGAAACTATCAGGTTCTCGATCGATTCTCCTCGGCAGATACGCGTCGACTGGGTGGGCGCTTATCGTCCTGCGCCGATTCCCATCGTACGTATAAGCCTCAAGTGACACGGCGCGTCCAACGTCGGCTCCGATCTTTTGCCGTTCTCTGGGATCTATCAGCTCGAAGGCGTCGCGGAGGGCTTGGACCTGCTCGTCAGTTAGTGGAGCCTGTATCCCGAGACCAGACTGACCGGCAGCGGCGAGGCGATAAACAACTGCACGTTCATCGGAGCCGTCGATGAGAGATCCGTTTTCCTCTAGCCAGGCGAGAATGGCGACGGCAGACTTGTCATTACTAAGGTGGGCTTCGTGGAGAAGAGTGACGATGCCAAGCTGTTCCGCCAGTGGTGTGGCCTCTGGCGCCACGGCATCCGGTGAGTTCTCTGTGGGTGGCGCTAACCGTCGTCCATCATGCGCAATCACACAGGGAAGCTCGAGGAGGCGCTCTCCGAGATCGTGTTCCAGCGCGGTAGCGGCGAGAGCAATCACGGCCTCGGCTGGTCGGCGCTCGTCACTCATCAAGTCGAGAGCTTTCTCTACACTCACCGGGTCAGGGAGGTCTGCTCCAGCAGATCTCCAGTCTTCGAGCACCGTCCTCCATCTGCCCGGAACATCTCTGACTTCTGAAGGCAGAGTCGCCTGTAGGCGGGCTAGGCTGGCCGTCTCAGTCGCTGTCAGAATGTTCTCAAGCGGTCTTGCCTCCACTGCTAGCTTTGATAGTCCAATCATCCCTCGTTCGGGCACAAGGAACAACAGATGTGGTGCCAGCCACTGCATTGCTCGCTTGACGATAGTCTCCTCGAGAGATTCGATCAACGACCATCCAGAACTCCCTTCGTAGGATCGCGAGATAGGCACGGCGTGCCATGCCACCTTGGGATCCCGTTGAAACAGGTCGAGTACCGCATGTGACCATACCCTAGCGACGGTCGATACAAGGTCCCTGTTCCAGCTGTTGTCGGCGAAGTCCCGCCTGCTGGTAACTGGGTCGAACTGAGCGCTCACAAAAAGGGGCGTGCGGGTTGGAGCGACGGGAAGTCCCACGTAGATCTCACCCGATGTAACTGGGTGGAGGGGGAATGCCACAGAAACAGGCGTGGTTTCTTCAGTCGCCTTGCGTGCTCGCGAACTTTCAGTAGGACTTGAGACTTGCGTGCTGTAGACCAGCCATGACCGACCATCGGATGCCTTCGCTAACTGGCGAAACAGACTCTGGGTTATGAACTGATCGTCAACCAATGCTTCTCCATCGTCGCTGCGGAAGAGTCCCAGTTGACGAGCTGTCTCGCCTCCCTCAGTAAACAGAGTAACGCGCGAGACGTGCTGAAGGAACAGAAGTGCAGAGTCGTCCCACCGGTCGAGCCAAGACTCTATCTCCTTCTGTGTCACCGAAGAGTCTTCTATGGGAACTCGCAGAGTTGTCCAGCCTTCTTCCCACAACTCCGGCGGCAACGTAGGCTGGTTGATGGGCGCGATGGAAGGGGAACCAATCCGCACGTGGTAAGGAGGGCAGTGGACTTCAATCACAGTTGAAAGCGAACGCAGAGTCGTGAGCCCAATCCCGAACCTTCCGATACTTGATGCGTCTTGGCCCTTAGTGCTTAACCACGGAATCATAAACCCGAGGACATGGTGAAGCTGCACCGGATTGCCATCGTGGCTAACCATAAGTGCTGATGGAGTCAGGAGTAGCCGGACCTGTGTTGCTCCTGCATCGTCAGCGTTTTGGACTATCTCTGAGAGGCCTTGGAGTCGATCGCTGGAATATAGACTCCCACTATCTCGGGCGGCCTCTATTGATTTCCTGAACTTCCCACGTAGCTCGTCAAAGCGTTGGCCAAATCGCCTGACCGCCGCGTTGGCCTCCTGGCGGTTGCCCGGTTCGTAAATGGCCTCCGCGCTGTCATTCTCCTCGTCAAGGAGAATGTCGGCAGCCCTTTCCGCTAGAGAGATTTCGTCCGTGTTATTGGCATCAAGTTCTTGCATAACCGACTTAGCCTCATTACATTCCCGCACATAGACTCCTTGGGCTTCGGATCGAGAGGACGAGTTCGCGGGACCCACTCCATCAATGCCACGGTGCCGTACTCCGCTTCCAAGGTGAAGCCGTCGGTCTGCGGCACGTTAAGGATCGGAGCCTCTTGACCCTATGGTGTCGATGATAGTCGCGAGCCTAATCGTTTGGCAAATGGCTGCGACAGATTACCGAGTTGAGCGTAGCTATTGGCTCTCGGTCATTGACATCACTCTCGAATCTGTCCCTCACACCATCTTGTGTACGACCTCACGGGCCACAATATCAACTGTGGCTGGCCCTAGGGCGTAGATAAGACTAAAGTCTCATCGTTATTTCGAAGATGGTTCTGTCTACAGTCAACTCTGGCCCACTCATTTGTAGCTAGACCTATCGAGGACTCGAACCCCTCAAGGCCCTGAGCATACGTCCAACCCGAGGCTTTCAAAGTCGCTGTCCTCCACGGACGCCAGGCCCTCCTGCACACACCCGGTCAGCGGGGTTGTCCCTAAGACGCCACCATTCGTAATTGCTGAATTTCACTTAGCTCGCTCGGAATCACCCCACTCAGCTGGTTGCTGTTCAGTTTCAGATCTCCTGGCCATTACTGCTCTCACCAATCCCACTGTAGGCTGCCAGTTCTACGAACCGTTGTTGCTTCCGCAGATTTCAAGACCAGCGTCCACATAGTCGTTGGTCGCTACATTCGCCAGGGCTGCGGGCACGCAGGCGTCGGCAGTCCAAGAGTTGTTGCTGAGGGCGATCTCAATCAGCGTATCCGACAGGTCGCCCAGCGCAGCCGCGATGCTGGTCAACTGGTTGCCGTGCAACCACAGCTGCTTCAGTCGGTCCAAGTCCCCCAACGTAGCCGGAACCTCTCCGCTCAGCATGTTGTTGTGTAGCCGCACCCGTGTCGCCATGTCGAGGCCGCTCAAGTCGGGAATCTGACCCGTTAGCATATTGTCGCGCAAGTTGAGATCGTCCACGTTTGGGGGCAACATGTCACCCGCCGGGACCGAGCCCGTCAGCTCATTGCTGTGCAGCCACAGGAGCCTCAGGCTCGTCAGACTGCTCAGGTCCGGTATCGTCCCGCCCAGCGGGTTCCTGTCGATGACCAGCCAAGTCATATTGGGAGGCAGCTGCGACGCCTGAGGGACGCCCCCTCTCAGGTAGTTGTTTGCCAGCTTCAGCTTCTCTAGGCTCGTCATACCGCTCAGATCGGGAATCGTGCCGCTCAGGCGGTTGCCCCAGAGCCACAGCTCCCTTATGTTTGTCATGCCGTTCAGCCACGCCGGAACCGGGCCCGTGAGACCGCTTCCTTCAACCATCTCGTCGTAGTTATTGGCAAGGTACAGCTCTTCCAGCATCGTAGTGCTCAGATTCGGTATGTCTCCGCTCAGGTCGTTGCTGTGCAAGTTCAGGTAGATGAGTCTGGTGAGTCTGCCCAACGATCCAGGTATGCCTCCGCTCAACTGGTTGCTGCGAAGATTTAACGTGGCAAGCATCGAGAGGTCGCCTAGCTCTGCAGGTATCTCCCCGCCCAGGCTCTTGTAACTGAGGTTCAGCCCCGCAACCCGTTCCGGCGTACCCAGCAACATTAGTCCTTCCCAGCTCGTTATTGAAGTATCTGCAGACCAGTTGAGCGTCGCTGTCCCAGCCAGGGCATCTTTCACAGCCAGCAACGCGTCGCAGTCCGACACCAACCCCGTGTTGGTTGAGTCGCTGACTGCTCCTGCGGTGACACACGGGCTCGTCCCTCGAGCCACGGTCACGGTATAGGTCTTGGTGGTCTCTCCGTTCTCGGCCGTCACGTCGACCGTTATGACGTTGGTGCCCTCGCTCAGTGAGATTATGCCATCGGCATCCGTTACTTCGTCCAACTTGATGACATAGCTCGCAGCTGAGTGGTTCACTGTCGGAGTGACCGTCGTCTCGGTGGTCTCACTGGCAACCCGTGCCCTGTATGAAGTGGTTGTGGGGTCGAAGGTACCGAAGTCTGCGCCGCTCAGCGTGAGGGAGCTGAGTGTGGCGTCGGAGGAAGGCTCTGCGGCGCGGGTAACCGTGACCGTGTATGTCCGGGTCGCCTGTCCGTCCTGAGCGGTCACCTCGACCGTTATGACGTTGCTGCCCACGCCAAGCGCGACCACGCCGTCTGCGTCACTGGCCCCGTCAAGCTTGATGACGTAGCTTGCCCCGGCATGATTCACGGTCGGACTGACCGTAGTTGTCGACACACTGTTGGCAACCTCCGCTGTGTACGAAGTCGTACCCGGCGCGAACGTACCGAAGTCAATGTCACTCAGCGACAGGGCACTGAGAGTGGCGTCTGTGGAGGGAGGCGCGGCGCGCGTAACCGTGACGGTGTATGTCTGAGTGGAGTTGCCGTCCTCTGCGGTAACCTCGATGGCGATCACGTTGCTCCCCACGCTGAGGGAGATCACGCCGTCTGCGTCCGTCACTCCGCCGAGCTTGATCACATGGCTTGCCCCGGAGTGGTTCAGGGTCGGGGTAACGGTCGTCTCCGATACGCTGTTCTCAACCCTGGCGCTGTACGAGGTGGTTGTGGAGTCGAATGTCCCGAAGTCGATGCCCCTCAGCGTCAGGGCACTCAGCTTGGCGTCGCTGGACAGCCGTCCAGGGTCGACCGGCTCAGCGCGGGTGACCGTGATCGTGTAGGTCCGAGTGGTACTGTCGTCCTCAGCGGTCACCTCGACGGTTATGACGTTGCTGCCCACGCTGAGCGGGACGACGCCATCTACATCCGTCACTCCGCCGAGCTTGATGACATAGCTCGCGCCCGAATGGTTCACGGTCGGAGCAACCGTCGTCTGCGATACGCTGTTTGCTACCTGTGCCGAATATGAAGTGGTGCCGGACGTGAACGTTCCGAAGTCAATACCGCTCAGGGTCAGGGCGCTCAGAGTGGCATCTGTCGACGCGGGGCGGGTAACGGTCACGGTCTCGTCGTCCGACGGAATGCCACGCCCAACCGCGTTGATGGCGATGACCCTTGTTGTATAGTCCGTCCCGCCGGTAAGCCCCTCGATAGTGTGAGACGTTCCCGTCACGGTTGTTTCGGAAACGTCCGCCTCTGTGTCCCAACTATCCGACTGCTCCTTCCACTGCACTTCGTATCCGGTGATGGGAGAGCCACCGTCGCCCCAGGTCTGGTCTCCGCCAATCTCACCCGCTAAGTCCCACGTGGGCGCTTCCCACGACAGGCTCACGTCACCGGAAGCGGTCACTGAGGCGACGAAATTCTCCGGCGCAGCCGGGGATGTTGCCACGACTGCCGCCGTCTTGGCGCTTGTTAACAAATGTCTTTCGCCCGCGTCGTCTTCGAAGTTCACCTGCACATCAAGGGTCATGCCCACGTCGCGGCGCGACACTGTGTAGCTAAGGTCTCTGCCGGCGCCAATCAAAACGCGCAGATAGCCTTCATCCGCAGTCCAAGTGGCGCCGAACGAGGCATTGGTCAGGCCATCCTCGTCGGCTATTCCCGACGTGCCTACAGTCAGCGTTTGTCCCACCTGCGCCGTACCACCGATGGTTGGAACACCCGTCGGGAGCGCATTCTCGGCGCGGGTGACCGTTACGGTGTACGTCTGGGTGGTCTCGTCGTCCTCGGCGGTCACCTCTACGGTGATGACGTTGCTGCCTACACTCAACGAGACGACGCCATCGGCGTCTTCAACGCCGTCGAGCTTGATGACGTAGCTGGCCCCGGAGTCGCTAGCGGTTGGAGTGACCGTGGTTTGCGACACGCTGTTGGCGACGCTGGCTGTGTAGGAAGTCGTGCCTGATGCGAACGTGCCGAAGTCCACTCCGCTCAAGGTCAGACCGCTGAGAGTGGCGTCCGTCGACGGCTCCGTCGTTTCGTCCGAGGGTATGCGCACCGTTAGCGAGGTCTCTATGACGGTTGAGCCCTGGCTGTTCGTAAGCTCTGCCACCCACTTATACAGTGCGCCCGGCTCTACTTCCGAATTGCCAACCCTCAAACCTTCGCCACCAAGATCCATGGACCCGGTGACTTCACTGCGCATGGTGGGTCCTGACGACACAAACTCGTCGCCATCGTGCTCGTACCTCTGTAACACCCATCCGGTGATGCCGCGATTCCTTGGGAAACTAAGGACAATAATAGTATGATCGCTGAAAACATCAGTAGCACGGAAGTTCACGGGAGGGTCGTCCGTGGATAGCTCGCCCGTCGTTGGCGCAGACGCTGTCGCGCGATTGACCGTTACGGTGTAAGTCTTGGTCGTGCTGTCGTCCTCAGCGGTCACTTCGACCGTGATGACATTGCTGCCCACAGCCAGCGAGATAGTGCCGTCAGCATCTTCCACGCCTCCCAGCTTAATGACATAGCTCGCCCCGGAGTGGTTAACTGTAGGGGTGACGGTCGTCTGTGAGACGCTGTGGTAAACGCTCGCTTTGAATGATGTCTGGCTTTGTGCATCTGCGCCTTGGCCAACACCGCCCCCGATATCTATACCGCTCAGTGCCAGCCGCTTTAGCGTGGCGTCAGTCAAGGGTGCCGCCGCGCGCGTAACGGTTATTGTGTACGTCTTGGTGGTCTCTCCGTCCTCGGCCGTAACCTCTATCGTGATGACGTTTCTCCCCACGCTGAGCGCAATTACACCGTCGGAGTCCGTTACGCCATCTAGCTTGATGACATAGGTCGCAAAGGAGTGTGCGACTCTTGGCGTAACAGTCGTTTCCGTCAGGCTGTGGGCAACACTGGGAGCGTAATTGAATACAAGGGCGCTGAATCCTGGAGGGTAAAAGGTGCTTCCGTGCTCAATTTCTATGCCGCTGAGAGTCAGATCGTAGAGGTAAGCGTTATCGGAAACTGGACGGGTGACGGTGACTGAGTAGGTCCGCATCGTTTGCCCATCCTCAGCCGTGACCTCGACGGTGATGATGCTGCTTCCCGCGCTGAGTGAGACCACGCCGTCCGTTTCAGTCACCCCACCGAGCTTGACGAGGTAGGTCGCTTTAGAATGGTTACGCGTAACCGTTACGACTGTCTGGTCGACATGGCTACCAACCTGCACCGTGTACTGGAGGGTCTCGGAGTCGAACGTACCGAAATCAATGCCGCTTAGGATAAGGCTGCTGAGGGTAGCGTCAGTAGACGGTTGCTGGCCGAAGACCTTGGGCGAGTCGTAGAACGCGAACAGGCCGGCTATCGCCAATAGCGCTCCGGCCATTGCTGCCCATACCAGTCTCGGTCCGATCATTCTCGTGATTCTGGCCATGAGTACGCCTTCTCCAATCCGTTTTGCTGGCACGGACATCAGCTTGTCTGATGCAGTGGAGAATTTATCATCTTTGGAATACGGCCTCAAACTCTTGGTTGTGACGGCCAATGCTCAAGATGAATATATTTGGGGCGGGCGTGGTGTGATCGTGGGAGGTGGACAGGGTTCCTCCCTCCCAGAAAACGACGAGCCTCCAACCTGAGGATCCGAAGGCTTGTCAACTAACCGCCGACACCTGAGCGACTTCTTATATTGGGACCTCCCAACGGAAAGTTCGCAGTATAGAACACGCTAGTCCACCAACGCATACGGTAGATAAAGGCCCTAATCAGCGCAGTGGCTCCATAGACTGCTTCCGGTCGGTTCGAGTCCCCCTTACCCCTCACCCTGTTCCAAGTGCCTGACGAGCAGTCTCACTGCAGGCCACGAACCCACTTAAAAGTGTAGTCTCAGTCACCCTGCCTTTTATCCATCGTCACGCGGCTTTGGGAATGGTAGAAGGGCACTTGATAGTCCTTATCGACTCCCCCCGGTCCTCTTTCCCCGGAAGACGTGGCCTTAAGCTAGACTTGCCCCTAGTAATGGGTAAATAGACCTTGAGAGTTTGCACTTCCCTGTAAAGCACCCTCACTTCGAGCATCTTGTGGTGTTGATGCTCTGGCCGTAGTCGATTTGGCGGATCGAAGCCCAACTGGTTAGCCGTCATCCGACAAGTAGACGACCTATGATGAGGGGTTCAGGTTGTCTCACTTCATCTTTTCCAATAGGATGCGAGACGTAGCGCCATAGGAGCTTCATGTTGCCATGATGGACATTGCAGGTTTTCGCCAAATAAACGAGTTGGTCGAGAGGGAGGCGCGATTCGTCCATGTTCTCCTCTCTGAGATTCGGAAGGCTATCATCGGTCAGGACAGGCTGGTGGAACGTACTCTGGTGGGGCTGTTGGCAGACGGTCATATTTTGATTGAGGGTGTGCCGGGTCTGGCCAAGACCCTCCTGGTCAAGACGATTGGTGACGCGATTCAGGCAGGGTTCTCGCGCATTCAGTTCACGCCCGACCTTCTGCCCTCGGACCTCATTGGTACCCGTATATACAATCCTCAGAGCGGGGAGTTCAGTGTTCAGAAGGGACCCATTTTCTCGAACTTAGTGCTCGCAGACGAAATCAATAGGGCGCCGCCGAAGGTACAGAGCGCGCTTCTGGAAGCGATGCAAGAACGGCAGGTTACGATCGGCGACGAGACTTTCCTCCTACATGCTCCCTTCCTCGTGTTGGCTACTCAAAATCCTATCGAACAAGAAGGCACCTATCCTCTGCCTGAGGCCCAAGTTGACCGATTCATGATGAAGCTTGTAGTCGAGTATCCGAAGTACTCCGAAGAGCGTGAGATGATAGCGCGGGTCACGGCAGGTTCGATACAGGAGGTGCAACCCGTTGTGGACTCAGAGTACGTCCTCGGCGCTCGGGACGTTGTGAAGAAGGTACATGTTGACGAGAAGATTCAGGATTACGTTCTTAACCTTGTCGTTGCGACCCGCGATCCCTCCTTGGTAGGTCAGGACGACATGAGGAGCTTCATCTCTTATGGCGCTTCTCCAAGAGCGGGGCTTTTCCTCATCGCTGCCTCACAGGCCTATGCGTTCATTAAGGGTCGTGGCTACGTCACTCCTGACGACATAAAGCAGGTGGCGTTGGATGTCCTCCGACACCGCATAATAACGACGTTCGAAGCACGGGCCCAGGAAGTCACACCGGAGCAAATCATTCAACGAATCCTCGACAGCCTGGAAATCCCCTGACATGTTGACCGACGAGTTAGTAGCCAAGGTTCGGAGGATCGAAATTACGACTCGCCAGCTCGTAGACGACGGTCTTGCGGGCGAATACCTTTCGGTGTTCAAGGGCCGGGGCATGGAGTTCGACGAGGTCCGACAGTACGTACCCGGCGACGATGTCCGCACAATCGACTGGAACGTCACTGCACGATCCGGAGAGCCATACGTCAAGAGCTACGTTGAAGAACGAGAACTCACCGTGATGCTCGTCGTTGACGTGAGCCGTTCCGGAGAATTCGGCACGAAGAACTGGTTCAAGAGAGAGTTGGCCGTCGAACTCGCCGGGGTTCTGTCCATTGCCGCGACGACGAACAACGACAAAGTTGGCCTCCTCCTATTTTCCGACAGAGTAGAGCTGTTGATCCCTCCCACGAAGGGACGGAGCCATGTCTTGCGATTGTTGCGCGAACTGTTGGCGTTCGAACCGGAGGGCAGCGGTACGGACATCAGGCTCGCACTTGACACGATTTTCGTACTCCTCAAACGGCATAGCATCGTATTCTTGGTCTCAGATTTTCTCGCCGACCCGGAATCATATCGCCAAGCAATTTTGGTAACTAACCAGCAGCACGACGTTGTGGCCTTCGATCTGAGTGATCCATTGGAGAGTGAGATGGCAGACGTGGGCGTTATCGCACTGGAAGATGCCGAAACCGGCACGCAACGTTGGGTCGATACCGGTGACAGCCAGTGGAGGCTTGAGTTCTCGGAAAGAATTGCCAGGTTGGATGCGGAAAAGAGTAGCGCCTTTACGGCGGCGGGCGTGGACCGCGTCAAGGTTACGACCGGAGAAGACTATTTCGCAGAGGTCGGGGCGTTCTTCAAAGACCGACTGCGAAGGCTGTCGCGATGAGAGGAGCCGGTCACATTTGGCTGAACAGGTATTGCGAGTATCGCGCGCTTTAGGATGTCTGGGATTCAGAATCTGGCTTTCCTGGGCATTTACCGCCGTCTTGGCAACGTCGGTGACCGGGATTGCCTTCGCGCAGGAGGAATCGCAGTCCAACGTTCGCGCCCACCTGACCGCCGACCGGAATGTCGTGACTGTCGGCGAAGTCGTGGTCTTGACTTTGAACGTGACCCATCCGGCGGAACATGCCGTTGTCATTCCTAGGCTGAGTCGCGAGTGGGGAGCGTTCGAGGTCGTATCGCAGTCCACAGCTCAAACGGAAACCAACGGGAACGGCACTGAGACGACACGCCAGAGGCTTGAGGTCTCGCTCTTCGCTCCGGGCACGTTTGAAACGCCCGAATTGTCGATATCGATTCGCCGACCGGATGGCGCCGTCGACCGTGTGGTTCCCTCACGGGTACGACTGACAGTTAGATCAGTACTACCAAGTTCCGACGAACTTCTGAAAGACCTCCGCCCACCTGCCGACCTAACTCCGCCATTGTGGAAGCATCCGGTAGTACTCGCCATCGCCTCGCTGGCCGTCGTGGCCTCGATGGTCTCGGTAGCGTTCCTCATCCACCATCACCTCCGCGCGCGGGCCGCACAACTTGAGTCGGAAGGCGACACGCGGACTCCATGGGAGGTCGCGATCCAAGAGATCGACGAGATCGAACGTCTCGACCTACCCGGAGACGGCCGCTACAAAGAGCACTACACCTTGATTTCCCAAGTGATGCAAACCTACGTCCGCGCGGCGTTCTTGGAGAATGGAGGACGACCGGTCGCGACGGACATGACGACGGATGAGATCGGAACCGCAGTTTGGCAGTCATCTCTCGATCGTAAGAACGCGAGGCTTATTGTCGATCTGCTCCTTGAAGCTGACCTCGTTAGGTTCTCAAATTACCCTTCCTCTGAGTCCGAGGCACACGCGGCTCTACGTCGGGCCCGTGACATCGTAATGGACACAAAGGCAGTACCTGTTGAGGTGCCGCGAGAGGGGGATGCCGTAGTCCATCCAGAGGTAGCGACGTGAGTGACCTAAGCTTCCAGTCACCTTGGCTGCTATTGCTATTACCGCTGACGATTGTTCCGGCCCTGCTGGCGTACTTTTGGAACCGGTGGATGGGTCAAGCAACCCTGAGGTACACGGATATCGGGCTTGTAGCGAGTGACAGAAGATCGCTGCGACTACGGTTGACGCCATTCGTTCCTGCGTTGAGGTTGCTGGCTCTGGGGCTGGTCATCGTTGCCGCCGCGGGGCCGAGGCTAGCGGATGCACGGGAGGTCATCAGAGGCGAGGGCGTCGATATCGCCATAGCTCTCGATGTTTCCGGGAGCATGGGTGAGACGGACTTCGAGCCTCACCGGCTGGCGGCGGCGAAGGCTATCATCACCGACTTCATCGAGGAGAGAAGGTATGACCGCATCGGACTCGTGGTATTCGCACGTGAGGCGTTCATACAAAGTCCGCCCACGCTGGATCATGGCGCTCTGGTCCGTCTGCTCAAGGACGTCTACCTTGCATCCGAAATGAGAATTGACGACGGTACGGCGATAGGAAGCGGGATGGCGACTGCGGCGAACATGCTGAAGGACTCCAGCGCCGAGAGCAAGCTGGTTACGCTCATAACCGACGGTGTGAACACAGGAGGCGAACTTGATCCCATCACGGTCGCCACCGCGGCCGAGACGGTCGGCATCAAGCTGTACACGATCGGGGTGGGAAGGAACGAGGGATGGAATAGCTCCCAGTTCGCCGCTTCCGACTCAAGGGACACAACTCGGGAGAACCCGCTCGACGAAGAAACGCTCAAGCAGATAGCGGCTATCACGAACGCAAAGTATTACCGAGCAACCGATGCGGAGGAGCTTCGAGGCATCTACGCCGAGATCAACGCCTTGGAGAAGTCGGACGTCGAGATACTGAACTTCGTCCGCTATCGAGAGATTCTGGTCTGGTTCTTAGTCCCGGCTCTGTTGCTCCTACTGCTGGAGCTCATCCTTTCAAATACCGCATTGAGGAGGCTGCCCTGACTTCGCTATGACCTTCGGATCCCCACAATTTTTACTTGCTCTGATCGCGCTCCCCGCTCTGACGATATTCGTGCGGTGGGTCCTGATGCGCCGGGCCGCTGCGGTGAAGCTTATTGGAGATCAGGTACTCGTCGCCCGGCTGAGCGAAGCAGCGAGTCAAAGGCTGCGGGTTGCTCGGCTCCTCCTCCGATTCGTAGGGGCAGCGCTGGTCATCATCGCCCTGGCACGGCCCCAGTGGGGCAGCTACATCGAGATAGTCGAGCAACGTGGAGTGCAGGTGATGGTGGTCTTGGACGTTTCGCACAGTATGTTGTCTCAGGATGTGAAGCCCACTCGCCTCGACCGAGCCAAGCTGGAAATCTCGGACTTGATATCCCGGCTGAGAGGCGACACGGTTGGCATCGTTCTGTTTTCGGGAGCCAGCTTCATTCAGTTCCCCTTGACTGCCGATTACGCCACAGCACGGACCTATCTGAACAGCGCCAGCCCGAAAGCAATTCTCCGACAGGGCACCGTTATCGGCGAAGCGATTGATACGGCAATGGCCGGTTTCAACGATCAGCGGGTAAGCCAGAAGGTCGTTATTATCTTGACGGACGGCGAGAACCATGAGGACGACCCGCTTAAAGCCGCCCGGCTGGCCGCGGAGCATGGAGCGGTCATTTACACCGTCGGTTTTGGCTCGCCGGACGGATGGCCCGTTGAGGTGTACGACGAACAGGGAGAATTGATTGGCTATCGGCAGGATGCTGAAGGCCAACCAATCCTCTCGCGACTGGACGAGGGCGCGCTAGAGCGTATTGCGGAGGCCGGTCAGGGCCGGTACTTCAAGGCTGACGATCCCGGTGCGCTTGCCGACCTTCATAACGAGATAGAGGCGTTCCAGGACGAGGTCCTTCAGAGTGAGCTCAGCGAGAAAAGGGTAGAGCGATACCAAATCTTCCTGCTCGCGGCAGCTTTCTCTCTCTTCTTGGCCGAGGTCTTGACCGACCGTCTCCTGCACAGGTCGCGAAGGCGACCAAGGACGGCAATAGAGGGGGTTGAACATGGCATACCGTGAGATGCTCATCGCCCTACCGGCCATCGTCATGTTCCTGTCGGCCTGCGTCCAAACTCCCGATGAAGTCAACAATTCGGGCAACGAGTCGTACATGAATTCAGACTACGCGGCTGCCCTGGATGCCTACGCAGGCGCACGGGACCGAATCCCGATGTCGGGTGAACTGCGCTACAACGTGGGCAACGCCATGTACCGAATCGAGGATTTTGAAGAGTCGCTCAATGAGTACGACGACGCTCTGTTGTATGCCACCGGAGAGTTGCGCTCGCGTGCGTTCTTCAACCGGGGCAACGCGGCCTTTCGGGTTCGCGAGTACGCGCAGGCGGTCGAGGCATACAAAGAGGTGCTGCGGATGAAACCCGATCACCTCGACGCGAAACACAACCTGGAACTCGCCCTGAAGCAACTGCCGCCACAGGGCCGAGACGATGAGCAGGCCTCTCCCGAAACTCAACCTCCGCAGGCTCAGCCGCCACCTCAAGCTCAACCGCCACCACAAAGTGAAGACGATGCGCAGGCATCTCCCGATGCTCAGCCTCCGCAGGCCCAGCCGCCGCCACAAGAGCAGCAGACCGAACCGTTGACCGAGGAACAGGCGAGACAGGCGCTCGAAGCCGTAGGCGAGGACGCGAAGACCCTTGCGGAGGGAAGACAGCAGGTCCTGGTATCTCCCAAGCCTCCGCCCGAGTTCCCCTGGTAGCCATTTGACGTGAGCTCAAGGACAACCATAAAGGGAGTTCTGGCCGGCACGGCAATCATCGCGACGGCGATGCTTTCTGTTGCCCTCCCCGTTGGCGCACAGCAACCGCCGTCCGACCAGGTACTGTACGTCATTGCAGAAGTCGACAATGAACGGCCTTATCTTGGTCAGCAGATTACTTACGTAACCAAGACATACCGACAAGCGGACTTTCCTCACTCCGTCAGTTACCGGCCTCCCGACTTTGCCGGCTTTTGGAACGTGACGGAGACAGAGGAGAATGAGTACAGAGAGACTGTCAACTCCAACGTGTATACAGTGAATGAGCTGCGAACGATCCTATTTCCCAGCATCGTCGGGACTGTAGAGATAGAACCCGCAAGACTCACGGTGGCGGACGGCCAAACGGATAAGCCCGTCGTCGTGGAGAGTTCCTCCATAACCGTAGAGGTACAACCGTTGCCTTCGGCAGCCCCGGAAGGATTTGCAGGAGCCGTCGGGAGGTTTGAGATCTCTGCCGAGGTAGACAGTACATCCGCCCAGATGAACGAGTCGGTCCAACTGACAGTGAAAGTCGAAGGCAAAGGGAACATCGACGCTCTACCGGAACCGCTCTGGCCGAATTTCACGGATTGGCGTGTCGTCCGGTCACCGGCCACTCCTTCTAGCGAAGTCGTCGAAGGCCAACTCGTTGGAAGCCGGACGTACAAAAGCATCCTAGTGCCCGAATCAGCCGGTGAGCTGACGGTGCCGGAGATAAGTTATGGATACTACGACCCCGAAATCGGGAATTATGTACATGCCTCAACGAGTCCCATCTTGGTTTCCATAGCCGGAACGGATGAGACATCGGAGCCTTCTTCAGCCTCTACTGACGTGGCTGAGGATGAACGGGAATTTTCCGTCGTGAGACCCATCAGACCCGTGCCGGAGCCTCTTCACCCTCCCGCTAGAGAATTAACGGACAGCGTCGGTTATTGGGCCACATGGACCCTCCCGTTGCTCGTGATCATTCTAGCGGCGGCGTGGCGGCAAACGCGAGACGCCCGCGAAGCCGCTCTTACGGACTCCAGACGGCGGAACGCGCTGCCGAACGCCCGGTCAACACTTCGGCGCGCCATTGCGGACGGCGCGGCCCCGGCAGTCGCAGGTGCTGACGCCCTGCACAATTACCTCTCCGACCGGTTCGGGGAGCCTTTGGTCGGACTGACCCGAGAGGCGATTGGAGAGCGGCTTCGCGATAGCGGCGTGTCTGACGAATTGGCGCAGCGTGTGGAGAACACTCTGGCTCTAGGAGAATCTGCGAGGTTCACACCGGAGACTCCCCCAGTAGGTCAGAAGGTGGACTACGTCGAACATGCCACGCAACTCCTGATAGATCTCGACGGAGCAATTCAGGAATGATCAAACTGTTGCGGCGTCCCATACTCCTATTGGCGGCTCTCGGCATGCTTCCGGTCATCGTTGTTGGGAGCGTGTCTGCGCAAGAGACATCGGCCGGCGAACTCATGGCCAATGCCAATGAGAGATATGAACGTGGAGAGTACGCTGAGGCCGCCCAGCAGTACGAAGCCCTGATCGCTCGGGGATACGGAGATGCCTCCGTCTACTTCAACCTTGGCAACGCATACATGGAAAGCGGTGACCTCGGTAGAGCCATCCTGAGCTACCTCCGTGCCCGTGAGTTGGCTCCCCGCGACTCGGACATCAGAACCAACCTCGACTTGGCCCGCAGCATGACGGTGGACCGAGTCACAGCGGAAAGAGGCTCTCTGATCGAAAGCGTGTCCTTCTTCGGACGCCGGTGGGCCACTCCGAGCGAGCTTGGAGTGGCAGCACTCCTGCTGTGGACGGCGACCGGCCTTGCCATTGGCGTTCTCTTGGTTTGGCGGAACTTCACACTCAGACGCTTAATTCGCGCCATAGCCGCCATCTTGACGGTTGCCGCACTTGCGTCTTTCCTGCTTCTCGTGAGCATGGTCTTGGCCAATCCGTATGACAACACCGGCGTCGTGGTCGCCGGGTCCGTTGAGGTCGTGAGCGGGCCTGGACCGCAGTACTCAGAGGAGTTCACCCTTTACAACGGCGCACAAGTCCGTCTAACCGACTCCCGCCATGGCTGGTGGAGAATCGCGCTCCCGGGGGGAGAGCTACAGGGTTGGGTGCCCGCTCACGCCATTGAGAAGGTGGGGCGCGCAGACGGCGGGTAGCCAAGCCCATTCAAGGAACCGATGTGGCTGCTACCTAGCACCAGCATCAACTAGAATCCGCACAATTGCAGTATTGCCCCCTGAGACCGCTGTCTGCAGGAGGGTTTTGCCCTCGGCATCTCGTGCATTAACGTTCGCCCCTGCCGTGACGAGACTACCAACAATTGCAGTATGGCTCTGCAGAATTGCCCGGTAGAGGATTGGATTTCCTTCGCTATCTCTTGAGTTAACGTTCGCCCCTGCGTCAATGAGGATACCAACAAGTGCTGTTTGTCCCGCCAATACCGCCCAGTGAAGAGGCAGGCCTCCGCCGGGACACTCCAAGTTAACGTCTGTCTGCTCTCCCTCAGCGATGGTTCTCACTATGGCAGTATGAGAACTCTCGATGGCATTACAGAGCGCAGTGTTGTCAGGAGGGCCAGGCGTGGCTGTAGGTTCGGGTGTGGCTGTCGCCGTGGCCGTGGCAGTTGGTTCAGGCGTGGCTGTCGCAGTAGCGGTGGCCGTGGCCGTGGCAGTTGGTTCAGGCGTGGCTGTCGCAGTTGCCGTGGCTGTCGCAGTAGAGGTGGCTGTTGCAGTAGAGGTGGCTGTTGCAGTAGAGGTGGCCGTCGGTTCAGGCGTAGGTGTCGGCTCAGGTGTGGCTGTCGGCTCAGGTGTGGCTGTCGGTTCGGGTGTAGGCGTGGGTGTAGGCTCAGGCGTGGCCGTAGGTTCGGGTGTGGGTGTCGGCGTCGGTTGAGGTGTTGGATCAAACACCCGCTCATCGGGGCGATCATCGGCTCCCGGACGCAGGGCAGTAGGAGTCGGCGTGAAAATGTTTGTAGAGACAAACACGGGGGCAGGGGTGTTGGTCGGAGTCGGATCACCCGTGAATAGTCCACAGGCCAAGATCACCGGCAAGGCAAGCACAAACACAGTCAGTTGCCAGACTCGGATCAATAGTACGTTGACAATGCCGGTGGCGCCCACGTTTGCGTCTTCCCTCAAGTTGCCGCGACACTCTCCATCCAATGACCGCTGGTACGGGTTCGCGTCAACCGGCGATTGCTCGGTCGCCAACTGTCCCCGGTTCCCGATTCTAGCATTCTTACCTACCGTTACCTAGCCCGCCGCAGCGTCCGGGGAGTTGTCCGGTGAGGTTGCTGATAACAGCGCTAGGGACGTGCGCCAAGGGCGGGACGTTTCCCTCACGACCATTCTGTCCGGCGATTTGAATGAGACCGTCAGCGTTATTTGACCGGGAGGGCGCCGACCTACCTACGGTGGTAATATCTCGCTAGCGGACAAGACTGCTCTTGAGCAGGCGACATCATGACTTGGACGCCTAGAAATCTGTCCATACCGGTTCAGTCTATCCGGGCCGTAGAGTAGATCGGTAGACGTCGTCCCGACGGGGGAATTAGTACATGGGACCTCTCGTTGCAACGATTGTGCGCCTGATCGTGCCCTTGTTCATCCTCAGGTGGCCTCTGGGAGGGCTGATCGCATCGGCGATAGCGGACACGCTCGACGTTGTGATAATTGCGGCCATTCGCTCGGGCATGTTTGATGACTACACGAGTATGGACAAACTGCTGGACACGTATATGCTTGCGTTTGCTTTACTCGTTTCGTTGCGATGGGAAAATCCGATCGCCAAATTTGCCAGCATTGCGCTTTTCGGGTACAGGGTGGTGGGAGTAGCCATACTCCAGTTATCCGACGCGCGATGGGTTCTCTTCTTGTTCCCGAGCGTGTTCGACTTCTTCTTCTTATATCACTTGGTAACTACTAGGTGGTTTCCTACTTTGGAGGTCGATGGATACCGCAAATTGGCTTATGTCTTGCTGATTCTGACCGGGATGAAGCTCGTCCAAGAGTTCATCCTTCATATCGTCGAGTTTCGTCCACTGTGCTGGTTGAATTGGCACGTTACTGAAGATTTCAAAGCTGGGCCGGGATCGGTAGTTGTCAATGTGTGGATGAGGTCGAAGGAGTACGTGTTGCTTCTTGGCAGCCGAATTTGGGAAATCGAGCGAGAGTTCGTTCTGGGAATCGCCAAGCACGCACCGGATATTGGATTCCAGTCCGGAGTCACGGCTAACCGCGAATCGCTGGTTATGCGTCTGACCGAATTCGTGGTGGAGAGGGTTCCCCAGGTGAGCGAGTACGAACGCCAGTGCATTCGTTTCAGATGAGGAGAACTTTAGACTCACTGCCATCCGTTCTGCTGATAGCGATAGGCGTCACCGGGCTGTTCTGGCAGTTTCTCCTGACGGCTTTTGTGGTTGTGGTTGCTCTTGGGTTCATCTCAGGCTCCCAAGAGGCTGAATCAGGATATGAAGGACTCAATGAAACAACCGGCGCTATGGATTGTCTGTCGGACATCAAGGGCGTAGATTCCGTAGAATCGAAACTTCACGCCTTAAGCTGCCTTGGCCTGCATACATCCTACAGCGCATGGGCAAACCAGTCAGACTCCCTTGCAGACTGCATCGCCGGATCGACACCTGGGTCACAGCCTGTTGCAAACGAGGTGGCATGCGCTTGGCTAAAACCCGGCAATTGGCGGTGCTCTATGCTGCCATTCGTCAAGGCCAAGACACTACTCGCTGCGTGCAGGCGGCACGACCTAAACTACACAACGCTTCAGACACTAGGTGGAAATGGGGATTCTGACAAGTCGGCCTCGATCGACGTGAAACCATCCTTTCTCCAGTACTTGGATGGAGATGAGGCTTTTCACAAACTTGATGAGTTGTGGAATCCTAGGAACAAACATCTTGCAGATGGTCGGTTTAGAGACGACCTCACAGAGCTTTCAAGGAATGCGCGATGGCCCATCAACCATGTCGGAGTGAGTGTAGCTGGTCTCCTGCACTGGTACGCGAACAAGGCGAACAACAAGACCTGGCCAGTTACGGTTCATGACATTGACGACACGCGGGAGTACCCCCGCTTTCGAATGTGCGATTTTCCGACCGTGAAAGACGTTAGAGTCAACCTTCGTGGTCGCACCGCACACGCTGTATGGACTTATTCGCCAGGATGTGTCGAAGAGACCGAAGCCGACAGATTTAGAGTATGTTGGAAGGTCGATCTGCCAGCTCACTTATACATTGCGTACCCCCGCGCCTTAACTGGGTTCTGCCGACACTTAGATGGAGATGTCACCGGGGCGGAGTTCACCGTTCCGTCAGTGATCTTAGGATGGAGGTCGGTCAAGCTGGTCTCGGTGGAAGTTAGACCGGACGATATTGCGTACGGAGGGCCAATTGGGTCGGAAACGGTCCTAGGCAACAGGCTGCTGGACCGCGTCTTTGGCGGCGCATACTACCCCGTTCAAAAACTGGATTTGGCCGTCACACGATAGGGCTCATTCGGCTCTTCTGACCGATATTGGGGCAGTACGGCGTCAAACTGATTTTTCCCATCGCCGGCTGTCGTAAAGCTAAAGGTGCTCAATTCCTGGGGAATGGCGAAAACGGACATCGATTGCCACATCTTTGACTGGACGCAACCTAGTCCTAGTAGTCGAAGCTAAGGAGGGCTAGGACAGGTAAGACGACGAAGATGGAGAGTAGAGTAATGCCTATGCCAAATGAGACCCACGCCCAGACCTTTGCCTGCTCTGATGACCGCTTCGCCCCTTCCATGTCTCCGTTGGCGGTCTGTCCGTTGACTCTGGCGGCGTATACGATGGACACAATACCAGTAGGTAGGCAACAGAATATAGTTGTGAGGATTGCGGGCACCAGATAGTTGGGAATATCACTTTGATCGGGAGAGGTACTTGTGCCACAGTTTGGACAGAAACGATCTGTGTCTCCGACACTGGTTCCGCATGATATGCAATGCATGAAGACCGTCCCCTCAGCAAGAACTTTGTACTATACAGTACCATTGTCGTGGGCGGAACGAACAGCTGGGCGAAAAAGTAGGGGACGGACGGCTCCTATACGAGGATCGCGTATCTGAACGCACGGAACCTACTATGGACGTGAACTGACACTAGGCTGACAGCTGTTGGGTATCAGCATAATTGAGTGGCACTTCGTGATACTTGATGACATCCAGATGGGGTTCCAGCAGGATCTCCCACTCGCCTCGGTATCGGAGGTTCCAACGCTGCCCTGACTGACCGCATACTTCAGATTGTACGCCTATGACGATACGTATCCCTCAAAGTCCATCTCCTTAGAGTATGATCTCCCACCGGAAAGTTCGCAGTACAGTCCCCTCTAGCCCACCACTTCCAGCACCACCGCCGTACGTACCATCCGCTCGAATAGCTTCCCAATCGCCTGGCAGTGACTCTTGAAGAACCGCACAGGTAAGGTCAGCCGGAATCTCCTCGGAGAGAGAGGCTATATTTGGACCGAGGTGAACGGGTACCGATCCAACGAGTCGGCCGGCTTCTTGCCGCCGTAGAACCAATTGAGCGGGAATACCTTCAGCTTGAGGATGAATCCGTACGCATCTTGATTCTTGCTGCTTCCCACCAGTTGAGCGTACTCTGGATGCTCGCGGTAGCGGGTGTATCGATAGGCGACGAACACACGGTCGACGAAAACCGTCACCGACGGGTACGTCCAGGTGCCGAGCGCGTCGGCAGGCGTGACGTTCTCGTCGTCCAGTTCCGGCGCGGGAACCTCCGGTCCGAAGTGATACTCGGCCGGCCGGGCCAGTCGCACCGGGCCGGGAACGACCCGGGTCTCTTCGTGGATCGACTCGATGTTCTGGAAGAATTCCCAGAGACTTCCTCCGTTGCGGCTCACCGCGGACGATAGCCTTGTGCGCAGGTACCCTTGTCGGACCTCCTCTTCGTTTTGCTGATTCCAGACACAGAAGAGATGACCGTTCGAGAAAGTCTTGATCTGAGGGGGAGCGGTCGAAGAGGCGAGCGATGTCGCGGCAGGACGGCTCCACGTCTCGCCTGAGTCGTGCGACCAGGACTGAAAGAGCCGACCGAGACCTGTTCGCATGAACATGAGCAGCTTGCCGGGCGCGACCTCCGTGACGCTCGGCTCGTTCGTAAAGCTGAATATGCCGTTCCAGTCGAGCATAATCAGGAGTCCGCCATCTTCGTTTTCATGCCATGTGCGGCCCTCGTCGTCGGAGTAGTAGACGAAGGCGCACGAGAGGCTTGGGTCGTAGTAGTGGGCGCTGGTCTTCACCCATTGACCGTGCACGAGCTTTCCGGGCTTGGGCCAGTCGTCAGGTTCCGGGCCGCCGCGCTGGCCCACAGAGCGAGTTGACGCGAGGATCAAGCGCCCGGAAGACATCCTGATGATAGTCTTGCCGCCACCAGGAAGACGGGGGCGGGACAGGACTTGCCACGTCTCTCCCTCGTCTTTGGATGTCCACAGATTCACCCGGCCCTCTCGGTCCTGCTCCGAACCCCTGAGCAGTATCCGGTCGTCCGAAAGCCTGACGAGGCCCGACCCGCGCACGAGGTCGCCGTCGGCGTCGCAGACCCCGTACGTGTCGGACCAGGTGACCCCGCCGTCGCCGGACGTGCTGAAGTGGGAATCGGCCAGTTGCATGATGCGTCCGTCTCGAAGCTCGACGAATGCCGCCCACATGTTGCCTGCGCCCTCCGGGTGGTCATACTCGTGTGAGGCAATAAGGCCATCGGGTCGTGTCATTGGCACGTTGGTCATGACTTTCCTCCCATCACTATCCGAACCGTTCTCGGCACACGGCCGTTTCCGTCACACGCGGGACTCGGTGAACCGTCTACCAGTTCTTGGGGTCGGGCGGCGTCCCAACGCTGATGTACCGCATCCCCTCCTTGGCGGTCAGCTTCCGGAAGTCGCCGCTGAAGGAATACAGTCTCCCGTTCTCCATCTTCAGCCTCAGTTCCACTGCCTTGCCCTTCAAGTCTCCAAAGCGCCGGCCGTCTCCCCACACAGGCTCCCAGGACAGACTGTCCGTCCTGCAGGGGGTGCAGTCGTCGAAACCGAATCCCTCGATGACCGATCCTCCTGCCTCCGCGACCTCAACCTTCAGATACCCGTCCGGTACCTGGACGTTGAAAGACAGCCGCTCACCCTCGACGAGCATGGACCGCGTCCTGAGATACGACGGCCCTCCTTCGGACTGAAGGTAGACGAAACCATCGACGCGCAGCCTGTGCATCAGCATCGCGCCTTGATTGACGCCCAACTCGTCGCTCCATACACTGTGCTCCAGCCGATTCGCGCACGAATAGAACCGTATCTCGCTCTCGGTCGCGACCATGCTGGTCGGCAGGATGCAGCCCGCGCCGTATTCCCCCGGCGCAGTGTTGGCAATGAAGGTGTCCCGCAGACCACGATTGAAGTGCCAGCCGTCGTAGCTGTAGGCAAGTTGGCAGTCGATGCGTCCCCCGATGCTCTTGAGATAGCCACCCGCCTCCGGTGGCACCCGGTACACCCAGAGCAGACCGATGAACATGTCACCATAGGGAAACGTCGGCATCCCGTACAGTTCCGCAAGATCAGGGTCCAAGGCGTCCGGCCAGACGGCGAGCTCGATCTTGGAGAACTCGTTCCAGTCGACCGTTTCCATCAAGGCAATCCTGCGGTCTCCATTATTCGGGCGAATCGGAAGAACGTAACTTTGCCGCTTATCGTTCCAGAATGCGCTCACTGTGGGGTCGCTGCCGTACGGATGCCACCGAACGCGGTCGTCATGAGTCCCGAGTCTGGTTTCCCGTGACAGCGCGCCGCGATGACGCCTATCACGCCACGTCAGTCCGTCGGGTGACGTCACCACCCACGAGTCCTTGAGCCCGGAACCGGCGCCCTTGCAGACGAACCCCTTGATCCGCTCGTCGGGGTCCTCGGCATATGCGTCGTAGAAGGAGGGACCCCATTCGCCGAAGAGGTCCCACGGGGCAGGCTCGACTTGATTCGGCAACCGTCGATCGGCGAGCGGGACGCGCTTGGTGAGGTCCGGCGTTCGCCACGTTATACCGTCCTCGCTGTCGGCAACGAGCGCCGCGAAATGCGCGCCTCCGTCAGGGGCTTGATTGAACGCGAGACCCTGGTACAGGCATCGCCACCCTCCCTCGTCGGGGTTCGGGAAGACGCTTGGATAGCCAAAGCTCACGTCCGCATTCGGGTCTTGGAACGTTCCCTCAGGCACAAGGGTCGGCTGACCAACGTGACGCGAGAGGTTGCGTTTCACGAGCAAGTACGTATCGTCGAAAAACATTACCCTTGTGGACTTCTGCATTTCAGCCTCCTAGAGAACTATGGAACGTTGGGACGGTTCACAAGCAGCCGACATCGTCTGCTCGCGCCCACCCCAGCCACTTGGCGAACCACCGACCAATCTCGTCGTACGTCGACTCTTCTCGCAGGCAGGTGTGGTGACCGCCGGAGTACATCTCCACGCGCATACGGTCTCCGGCCCCCAACAGGTCGTACTTTGCACGGGCCGCGTCTAACATCGGCTCATACCCTTCTCCCGGCATGTCGGCGTCTCCCTCGAAACAAAGCAATGGACGAGGAGCGAGCGTACTGAAAAGTTCCTGTCGGGACGTGTATTTTCTGATGCCCGGAATCCAAGCATACGGCGCCGCGTCCCGCCGGTGATCCAACGCGGCCTCGTAGGTAATCATGCAGCTGACCGTGCACACGGCCTTGATTCTCGGTTCGACGATGGCGGTCATCCACGAGAGGTTGCCACCCATCGACCAACCGGCGCACCCGATGCGATCCGCGTCGACGTCGTCCCTGGTTGCGAGATAATCGACGGCGCGGATGATGTCCCAGGTCTCCATTCCCGCCACGCTTCTACCGTCGATCGTCGCGCGCCGCATCAGCGCGTGCATGTCGTCCCATGACGCTTTGTTGAATGCCCCGCGGTCGGCGTTTCGATCCTCCGGTCGCCAACCTGCACGCGCGCCGAACGTGCGGGCGTCGAGACTCATCAGTGCGAACCCGTGCTTCAGTAGCAGGGTAAACGGAAGCGGCTCGAAATTGCCAATCGTCTCAACGGGGAAGCGATGATGCGGCGACTCGACGTCGAAGGGAAACGGCCACTGCTCGTGACCGAAGAGCGCAAAGTCCTTCGTCCGATGCCCCCCTGGTATCACGACGACCACGGGAAGTCGACCGGTGGAGCGCAAGGGCCTAACGAACAGCCCCGGCACGCGCTCACCCGGTTCGCTGGAGAAGCGTACCCACTGAGCCGCGAACTCGTCGGTCCGTTCCTCGCGGATTATCTCGGCTGCGAGGTCGCCGCGCTCCGGGTAGCCCCCCATACAGCGCACGTAGACATCCTGAAGCTCCTCGCGGCGCTTGAGCCATGTCTTCTTCGATCGTGTCAATGTGCCGGCTCCGTTGCAGTGGACCCGAATTCTTTCCCTTCAATAGACCCGCCGCGCCTGTTTCCCCAGAGTATACAAGAAACGGCCCTGGCAACGTGCTTTTCGTTCTCTCACACCCTAGAGATTGCGCGTATTCGCACGAGCATTGTCAAGGTGGAGACGGATTTGACAATCACAGACGGACGCAACCATAATATCACCAACAGCGATTTGGAGGTTATGGAGGCGCCTAAAGCCACTAGTGGTTCAACATCCTAGTTTTGAAGAGTAACGAGGCTATGACTTGGTAGGGGCGGGTTTGAAACCCGCCCTGTCGTGTAAAGCACGAATCAAATCTCCAATTACTACCCGTCATTTCAAAGATTTCGGTCCCCTAGTACCGTTCCCATTTGAATATGATAGTCGAATTGAGAGGTGCGTATCCCCTCTCCCGTCGTGGGCTGACAGGGGTAGGCAAAACGGATTTGTAGCTATGATCCGGCCCCGCCTTCCTGTCATTCCGAGCGCAGCGAGGAATCTAAAGTCTATAACCGCAAGACCGGACAGCCAGCACCATGTTTCTATCGTGACCGACAGTTAAACCGGAGTAAGAATTCTCTATGTCTTTACGTTGGGACAGATATTTTAGATTCTTCGACTCCGCTCCGCTGCGCTCAGAATGACAGTGCCGGGATTGCTTTTCTCATCAATGGAGAGTGGGTCGATAGTCAAATGCATACCCCTGTCAGCCCGTCGTGGGAGAGAGCCTGCCCCGTACTCCGATACGGGGGTCAGGGTGAATCGTAATATCAAAACCATGTTGACATGGTACTAGTGTCCCGAATTGTAAGTTCACCGCATAATTCAAGAGCGCCCTTCGACGGGCTCAGGGCGAACGGGATAATCACAATACGTTCGTGGTGAGCTTGTCGAACCACGAAGATCAGGTCTAGCGTATATCACATCAATATAAGGAACTTGCAATTCGGGACACTAGCAGGAAGTTCTCACGATAATTAGCGGCCGCCCTGGGTCTGATTCCTACCACGCAGCGGAGTGTAAAACTGGCGGTTGCAGGAATGTCGAAGTGGGTCAGGATAGGGATGAGAAATGCGGAACGTCGACAGGGTCCGGTTACTGAATAAGTTTAAGGAGACTGCCTTATGAATACCCTCATAACGTCCACGAAATTAGCAATCGCTATTGCGACAGTAATGACAGTGGCCTTACTGGCCTGCGCAGCCGATGAGCCAGAAGATCCGCAGGCGCCCGCCGTGGCGAGAGCAGCGGCCCCTGCGGCTCCGGCGGAGTACCCGTCGGATGCTCAAGTTCCTGAGGCCCCGTCCCAGGTCCAGCAGCGGCCGGCACAAGCAGCGCCGGCGAGAGGACCGCAACTGCCAGAGCCTGCTGCCCTCCCTGCCGCCTCTGTTGCCGCCGCGTCCGCTCCCACTGAGCGGCAAGGCCCCGACCAGAGCATGGCGATGGAAGAGTACGAGTACATGCCCATGATGCCGGGCCCAGGCGAGTATTATTCCTACAAGTGGGACGGTCCGATCCCGACAAAGTTCAAGGAAGCGCCGATGCTCGCGCAGATGGTGAGGGAAGGGACGATCCCGCCCATCGAGCAGCGGCTGCCTGTGGCGGAGGACGTTCAGATCATTCCGCCCCCGGATGAGATCGGGGAGTACGGCGGCACGTGGAGGATCACCACGAGCGGGTTTAGCGGCCTGTATTACGGAGGACGTGGGCTGTGCATGTCTCGTGACGCGGACGGCGTTCAATGGCTGCCCGAGGCTTGCAAGTCAATGACGATCAGCGAGGACGGTCGCGTCTACACGGTGCATCTGCGCCGCGGAATGAAGTGGAACGACGGAGATGACCTCACGTCCGAGGACTTTCGGTTCGCGTGGCAGGACCTCAACTGGGGCGGCTACGACAAGATAGGCTACCAGTTCGCGTCGTGGGCCAAGGACCCCGTCACTGGCAAGGAGGTGGAGTTTGGCGGCATTGACGACTTCACATTCACCCTGTCCTTCGACTCGCCGAACTTCGTCTTCCACGAGAATAAATCGTCGATACGCAACTCCAGAGTATGCTGGTTCTGGTGCTGGTACGCGCCTGAGCACTACCTGAAGCAGTTCCACGTCAAGTTCGCCGACCCTAAAGAGCTTCAAGCGAAAATCGACGCCGACAACGAGTTGAGCACGTGGCAGGAGCTCTTCGCGAAGATGGCTAATGGTGAGGGGACCAACCCCAATAGCCAAGTGCCGGGCATGGGTTTCCCGACGGTCAACCCGCTGTACTTGGCAGAGAGAACGTCGGACATACGCCACTACATTCGGAATCCGTTCTCTGCCGCGGTCGACCCTGAGGGGAACCAGCTTCCATACGTAGATGAGATGACTGAGTTCAAGACCGAGAGCCGCGAGGTGGCGGTCTTCCGGTCCATGGGCGGAGAGACCGACGCCTATACCAACATCTTCCGGCTGGCCGAAGTGCCTCTGTACATCGCGAATATGGAGCGCGGCGACTACAGCCTCTACTGGTGGACCGACCCGTGTGGCTGTGACGCGACTATCGCCCTGAACCAGACATTCAACAAAGACCCCGAGATCGGGAGATGGCTGAGGACTCAAGACTTCCGACGAGCTCTTTCGCTCGGTATGGACAGGAACGCGATAAATCAGACTGTCTTCCTAGGGCTCGGCCAGGCGGGCAACTGGGTGCCGCACCAGGCGGTACCCTGGTATCCCGGTGACGAATACCTGACGCTCGACGCCGTCCGAGATCTCCCGCGAGCCAACAAGATCCTCGACGATCTTGGCATCGTCGACACCGACGGAGACGGCATCAGGAACCGGAAGGGCGACATCGACGGGGACACCGGAAACTTCGAGCTGTCCATGGAAGTCAACGCGTCGTACGCGAGCGTTGCGGAGGTGTGGCAGGGCCAGCTGTTGGAGTTGGGCATCAAGTTGGACTGGAGGGAAGTCCCGAACCCACAGACGGCCGTCATCGCCGGTGACGCTTATTTCGAGTTGAATTTCCACCCTGAAAAGGCGAATCCCTGGGATGGACGGCCCGAGCTTACGCCGACGCGCCGCAACAACATGCTAGGTCCTGAGATAGGCAAATATGTCGAGACGAACGGCGAGGAAGGAATGGCCCCCGGCCCGGACTCCACGTACCTTCCTATGGCGCCGCCCAACAACTACGCCGCCGATCCCTCGGGCAACCTGCGCGCCATGTATGAGATGTGGCTTGAGGGAACCCGACTGCCTCCTTGGTGGCAGGTTGTGGACCCCAGACGAGTCGAGTTGGGCAAGGAAATGTATCGCATTAGCTCGGAGGAAAAATACTATGTGAACATAGTCGGTCTCACGGGCAACTTGCGGGGCATCATGCTCAAGAGAAACAATTTCAGGAACGTACCCAAGACTCACGTGCCAGACCTGCACGGGCTCAGCCTTGAGGCCTACTACTTTGAGGACGGTCTCGACAACCTGCACAATCCCGGCAACAGGTCCCAGCGATACGCCAGCGAGAACCGCATAGGAACTCGCTAATCGCCGAAGGCATGAAGCAATGGTAAATTGGAATGGTCCGGCACATGATGCCGGACCATTCTTTAGCGCGCCCGGAACGGCCCACCTGCCCAGTTCTCGCCGTCCGTTTCCCCGTCTGAGGTCGACTATCTGGAGGCGCACGCCGTCGGCTCGCAGTTGGGCGACCAAATTGAGTTGAATGCGGTTGCAGCGGTCTACGGCAAGGAGCGCGATCGAGATCGCCCGCTGCTCATCGGAACGGTCAAATCGAACATCGGACACGTTGAATGGGCAGCCGGGATCGCTGCTTTCATCAAGACGGTCCTCTCCATGAATAAGGGTGTGATACCCGAGAGTCTACATTTCGAAACCCCGAATCCGAACGTCGAATGGGATCAGATACCGGTCCGGGTAACGTCCGAAAGGACGGACTGGCCGCCCGTTCCCGGCCGCCGACCTCTCGCGGGTGTCAACGCGTTTGGCCTTTCGGGAACAAACGCCCATGTCCTCGTAGAGGGCTACGGCCCGCCGTCGGGTGCTTCAGCGGAAAGCAATACTATGCTGTTGCCCGCGGGTGGTCCAAGATCCATACCCGTATCGCTCCCGGAACCGGTCAGCGACTCCTCGAAGTACGGGGAAGGGTTGGCGGAGCGTACCACCCGCCTGCTGCCTCTCTCAGGGAAGTCGACAGGTGCCCTTCGGGAATTGGCGAAGCGCTATCATTCGTGGCTCGAAGGCCAAGAAGCCTCCGCCTCCGATGCGACGTTGTCTGACTTGGCTTGGACTGCCGGCGTGGGCCGCAGCCACTTCCCGCACCATGCCGGTCTGGTGTTCCACGACGTCGAACAGCTCCGTGAAGGACTGCGAGCGCTGACCAACGCGGAGGCGTCGGATGGGGCAATACTTCACGAGACGACCAAAGTTGCATTCGCGTACACCGGGCAGGAAAGCCTGCGGGTCGGCATAGGTGAGGCGCTCTATCGAAGCGAGCCGGTGGCGCGGGCAGTGCTGGACAGGTGCGACGAGTTGATTCGTCAAGAGCGGAGGAACTCGCTGCTGGACGTGATGTTCGGTCGGCCCGGGGTTGAGCAGGACCCGGATGATCCTGCATGGGTTCAGCCGGCCATCTACGCCCTTGAGTATGCACTGACCGCCCAATGGGCGAGCGTAGGCGTTCGCCCCAGCGTCGTAGTGGGTCACGGTCCGGGAGCGCTCGTGGCGGCGCAGGCGGCCGGAGTATTCGGTCTGGACGATGGATTGCGACTTGCGGCGGCTCTGGGCGAACTGAAGAAGACGCAGCCGGAGCAGGACGCGCAAGCTAGTCTCGAAGTGGTACTCGCCGACGTTTCAAACGCCGCGCCAACCGTCTCTCTGGTCAGCCATGTGACCGGTCGGGTGGTGGAGTCTTCTGAAGCGCTCGATACCGACTACTGGCTTCAACAGGTCCAGGAACCCGCCGAATTCTCCGGTTGCGCAGAGACGTTGGCGCAGCTCGGGGTGGGTGTACTAGTGAACATCGGTCCCGACCCGGTCCTGTGTCGTACGCTTGTAGACGCTTGGCCAATGTCTATAGAGCCCCCGGCCGTGCTATCCACCTTGAGGAGTCCATCCGGCAATGGGAACTCCCCCGAATCTGATGACGAGTTCGCGATAGCTGTAGCGGGCGCCTACGAGGCTGGGCTGGAAATCTCATTTGCCGGACTGTTTGCGGGCGAGAACCGGCGTCGAATCTCAATCCCGACCTACCCCTTCCAACGCAGGCGGCGCTGGATCTAGCCTCCACGCCAACGGCCCGAAAGTACCGACGTCAAGAGCGGACATCGCCAACATGACACGGTCGGCAGGAGGACAGAGAGAGCTTGGGGAACCAATGACGAGGCCGCCCGCACAGTCCCATCCGCATCTCGAAGATTGGTTCTGTCTACAGTCAACCTTGGTCCCACCGTTCACCATTCCCGTAACCATTCGGAGTTGATGAAAGACGAGAGGGTTCCTGCATTCCATGAAGGATTAACCCCCTGTTCCGCCACGCGCTAAAGAGAGACATCCGAGCCTCTCTGCTGGCACTCTTGAGGTCTACCTGAACTCCCATAAGTCCCTTATGTCACAGTCCCCCCGGCGATAGGAGTTTCAGGTTCATCATTCACCTCATCAACTCTGAACGGTTAGCTACGATTTGGATGGTTGACAGCGTTCGTGAGAGAACTTAATATGCTCTTTTAGAGCATCGTGCGTTGTCTGGACCCAGGCGGCTTGATATGGGGAATGCCGGATAGAGTTCTGATCAGTAAAGGAGATTCAGGTCATGGCCAACTATGAGACGCTGAAGAGCCGCATGGATCACGGTGAGGTGATCATCCTGGACGGGGCCATCGGAACTGAGCTCCAGGCTATGGGCGTGCCCATGCACCCGGCCTCGTGGTGCGGCCCCGGCAACTACACGCACTCGACAACGGTGCGGCAGATGCACGAGCGTTACATCAGGGCGGGGGCGGACATCATAACCACCAATACTTTCAACACCGTGCGTCCCGCGTTGGAGGCATCCGGGTTCGGAGAGTTGGTAAGGGAGATAAACGTGCGCGCCGTAGACGCGGCGCTGGAGGCCAGAGACCGGGCTGCTGGAGACAGGTCCGTGTACATCGCCGGCTCTATTTCGTGCCGAATGCCTATTCGCGACCAAAGGACCGGGACACTCTTGGGCGGCACCGGCTACGGTTATGGCGCCAGCCTCTCGACGGAGGAGTTAAGGGTCTACGCCGACGAACAGGCGGATATCCTGGCCGAGTCCGGGGTGGACTTTTTATTGATCGAGCACATGTGGGCCGACAACGAGTCCAGGGTGATTGCCACTGAGGCGGCCATGGCCACGGGACTGCCGGTGTGGGTGGCATTTACGGCCTCAATGGCGCCGGACGGACAGACGGTCAGAATGAGTATGGGTGGCGAGCGTCGCTATGGCGGCAGCTTGGGGAGGGTGCCGATGTGGACTTCGACGTGGCGGACGGTCGACCATGATATGACTCTGGCCGAAGGCATCGGCGAAATCGCGTTGCTGAGGCCCGACGTACTTGGCGTGTTCCACGCCAGGTTACCTGAAACCACGGCGGCACTTCAGGTCATCCTCGACCAATGGTCCGGCCCGATTGTCGCCTATCCGGATGCGGGCAGAGACGACTACCTCGAGACCTGGCAGGACAACGCCGTTTCCAACGAAGAATCCGCAGGGGAGTTGACGCGGGAGGCCGCAGGTTGGGTAGGAATGGGAGCCCAAGTCATAGGCACATGCTGTGGCTTCGGCGTCGACTACATCAAGGCCCTGAGCGGCGCACTGCCGGACCGGATCTCATCGCCACGAAAAGTCGCATAAGTTACACTCGTGAAGAGTCGACATTTATCCAAGCGCATGTGACGTAATACCAATTCGTCATGATTGCGCCATAATCCTTCAAGTGCAGCGCGCATAACAGAAACCGCCCACCGTCATTCCGGCGAAGGCCGGAATCCAGAAAGTTCAGTCAGCCGGAATACGGTGGCGTTGGCACGAATCGGTACTAGAACAGCCCTTCGGCTCGACAAGAGGGACCTCAGATGGAATCCAGACCACTGGTCGTAGTGGGGGCAGGCGTATCGGGGACGGCCGCCGCCATCGAAGCGGCGAAGGCCGGAGTGCAGGTCACGCTCATCGACGAAAACCCCATCTCGACCTCCATGGTTGGGTTGAATGTTCCTCAGTTCTTCGGCCAACGGTTCATGGACGCGCTGCGAAACAAGCCCCTCATGCTGGAGAGGGTGGCTGCGGCCAACGACGCTCTTGCGGAGGCGGAGGAAGCCGGCGTGGAGGTCCAGCTTGGGACGTGTGTGTGGGGCGCCTTTCGCAATACCGAAACCAGTAGGGCCCTCGACGGCCCGCAGCTCGGCCTGGCCGACGGCAAGCAGTCGTGGGTGATGAAGTACGACCGACTCATCGTGGCAGCCGGATCCCGGGACTTGGGCATGTCCTTTGTCGGGTCGAACATGGCGGGCGCAATGGGAGCCAACGGCGCCCACTCGCTGATGAGTCGGTATCAGGCCCATTCTTCGCAGCGCATGGTGGTCTTGGGCTCCGGCAACCTGGGCCTCAACACCGCCAGAATGGCGCTGGACAGAGGTATCGAGGTAGCAGCCATCGTGGACGTGTCATCCTCCGTGCGCGGCGACGAGGCTTTCAAAACGGCGCTGCAGGGCGAAGGCGTAGACCTGTACACCTCCCACACCGTTAAAGAGGCCGTTGGCAAGGCCGACGATATCGAGTCCGTCTTGCTGGTCGCGATCGACGACAATAACGAGCCCATTGAAGGCTCTGAAAAGAGTATCGCCGCAGACACCGTGTGTCTCGCTATCGGCCTGGTGCCCAACGTAGAGCTCCTCAGCCTCTTGGACTGCGACCTTTCCTTCAAGTCTGAGCTTGGCGGGTACGTGCCGGACCATGACGACTGGATGCGGACCAGCCTCGATACCGTGTTCGTCGCGGGCGACACCGCCGGCTTCCACGACGGAATGGTTCTCGACCCCGAGATTGCACGGAATCAAGGCCGCTTGGCCGGAGTTGGCGCTGCCGAGTCGCTGGGTGCTATCGACACCGCGAAGGCCCTCGCTCTGAGGTCTGACATCCAGGCCGGGGCCGTCACCGCAACATCGACTGAGGTACACACGGGCTGGAAACAATGGCTTCAGTCCCTTATCAACGCCGGCGGGCCGGATGTCTTCGCTTGCCAGTGCGAGGAGGTTACCAGTGCTGAGCTCATAGGCTTGCAGCCCCCGCGATATCTGGGATGGGAATCGGAGCAAATTAGCCGCCGGAATCTCAGGACTCAAATGAAAGACGGTCCGGTCAACCCGAACCAGGTCAAACGCCTGACAAGGGTGGGAACCGGCCACTGCCAGGGCCGGCTTTGCCGCGAGCAAGTGTCTCTGCTGCTTGCCGAAGAATCAGGTACCGACATAGCAAAAGTACCCTTGATGTCTTACCGCCCGCCTGTACGACCGCTGCCGCTGAAGGTCATGTGGCCCCACGATGAGACGGAGCAGGTGCGCAGGGACTGGCCCAAGTGGTTCAGCCCAACGAATCAGGTGCTGGGGTAGAGGGGCGGCAACTACCGGACCAACGGAGAGACATCATGCCCGTTGACATTGCAGACATAGTAGTGATCGGGGGCGGCGTTTCTGGCCTGAGTTCGGCCTATTTCCTGGCCAGGGCGGGCAAGGATGTCGTGGTAGTCGAGAAAGGGACCGTGGGCGGCGAGGCCTCCGGGCGAAACGGCGGGATGATCAGCGAGCGGATTGACGAGCCGGCGCTGATACCGATGGGCGTAGAGTCTGTGAGGCTATGGGAGACGCTGCACGATGAGTTGGGCTATCCCACCGAGTTCATTCAGCAGGGCAGGCTCCAGGTCGCCGTGTCGGAAGAGGAGATGGCAGACCTCTTCTCGGAACGGGACCAAGCGCTCCGCCACGGCGTAAGTGTAGACCTGCTTGACCCTTGGGAGATTCGGGACATGATTCCCGGGCTCTCGGAAAGGACGCTCGGCGGGATGTTTTCCCCCAATGCCGGCCACGCCAATCCCCAACGGTCGGTCCAGGCATTTGCTTGGGCTTTTCAGGACAGGGGAGGCAGGCTCTATCAGAACACCGCCGTCACGGGCATCCAGGTCGCCGACGGCAGGGTCACGTCGGTAGAGACGACCGCCGGTACCATCGTGGCCGATGTGGTGGTCGCCGCTGCCGGGCCCCAGACCGCGCTGATGGCGGAGATGGTGGGCGTTCACGTACCCGTGGCGCCGGCAAGGGTTGAGATACTGGCGACCGCCCCAATAGAGCCGCTCTTCAAGATCGCCCTTGTGGGCAACGGTCTCTACGGACGCCAGGCCGCCAGGGGCAATCTGCTCTTTGGAGGAGGCGCCCACGAATGGACCGACGTGGACCTGACAACCGAGCCGAGCAAGCCCAACACTCCCCTCGTCAGGAATATCGCCAGGCGGCTCGCAGAGCTCCTTCCGGGAGCGGCCGACGTACCGGTAATCCGAAGCTGGGCCGGGGTGGTGGAACAGGCCCCGGACTATCTGCCTATCATCGACATCCTGGACTGCCCGAGCAACTACGTTGTTGTCACGGCGTCGGCCCACGGTTTCGGCATCTCTCCGGCCACGGGCAAGGCCGTCAGCGAACTGGTGCTCCACGACGAGTCGAGCGTCGACATCAGCGGACTTGGGCTGGGCCGATTTTCCGACGTCAGCCCCGATTGGCGCGAAGAGCGCGGCTGGATTCCCGCCCCCCTGCGGCTCTGACCTCCGCGCGCCACTACGACACGGTACACGTAGCACTCAGTCTACTTGAATATGACGAACAGGCAGATGCCGATTTATCCCCTCTCCCGTCGTGGGCTGACAGGGGTAGGTAAACCGGAATTGCAGCTACGATCAGGCTCCCGATTCCCTGTCATTACCCTGAAAATAACCCCCGTCCAACCTCCCCTACCGCCATTTTCATAATTGGTGGTGTCGGTGACAACCGACATGAGCGATTGCTATGAAAACAGACGGCAATCACCCCCATTCCGTCATTCCGGCGGAGGCCGGAATCCAGTCCCAGGCACCATGCCGACTGTGACGACGCATCCCAATTTTCATCTCTCTTATGTGGCCTGACAAGGCCATAGTCATTCCGAGCGCAGCGAGGAATCTAAAGTCCATAGACTCAAGACCAGATAGCCAGTGCTAGGTTTATGACGCAACCAACAGCGCAAGAACTCTCTATCTCGGCTTTACCTTCGGACGGACACGTTCGATTCTTCGACTCCGCTGCGCTGCGCTCAGAATGACAGTGACGGGGCTATTTCCTCATCATTGGAGAGTGGGGCGATAGGCAAATACCTACCCCTCTCAGCCCGTTCGCGGGAGAGAGCCTGCCCCGTACTTGATACGGGGGCTGGGGTGAGGGTGATGTCCGCAGCCCTTTCATACTTTACCTACCCCTCTCCCCCGCCAACGGAGCGACCTCCTATCCCAATCTCTCCCCCGCCGGGGGAGAGACACAGAGAGGGGGGCTCTCCGCAATCCAACTCACCGACCCTGAACAGCATCGGACATAGACGATTGCTTGTGAGAATCCGGCCATCCCGTTAGCCTATACCCTGAAGGAGCGCCAACGTGAGCAGCCTCAACATCAGCAACTTCATCTGGGGCATCGCCGACGATGTCCTGCGCGATGTCTACGTGCGCGGCAAGTACCGCGACGTCATCCTGCCCATGACGGTGATACGCCGTCTCGACGCCGTGCTGGAGCCGACGAATGACGCCGTCCTCAGCATGAAGGCGAACCTCGACGCCAATGGCATCACCAACCAGGACGCTCCCCTCTGCCAGGCGTCCGGCGAGGCCTTCTACAACACCTCGCGGTTCCGTCTTCGGGATCTCACCTACAGAGCCCGGCGGCAGCAGCTCAGGGCCGACTTCGAGGCATACCTCGACGGCTTCTCCCCCAACGTCCAGGAAGTCCTCGACAAATTCAAGTTTCGCAACCAGATACCGACCCTGATCGAGGCCGACGCCCTCGGCTTTCTCATAGAAAAATTCCTCGAAAGCTCCGTCAACCTCAGCCCCAGGCCCGTCCTGAACGGGGACGGCTCCACCCGCTTGGAGGGTCTCGACAACCACTCCATGGGCACCGTCTTCGAGGAGCTCATCCGCCGCTTCAACGAGGAGAACAACGAGGAGGCCGGCGAGCACTTCACCCCGCGCGACGTCGTCCAGCTCATGGCCCACCTCATCTTCGAGCCCGTGGCCGATCGGATCGAGTCGAGCACCTACCTCGTCTACGACGGCGCTTGCGGCACCGGCGGTATGCTCACCGTCGCCGAAGAGACGCTGACACGCCTCGCCGGAGACCACCACAAGGACGTCTCGGTCCACCTGTTCGGACAGGAGGTGAACCCGGAGACCTACGCCATCAGCAAGGCCGACCTCATCCTCAAGGGCGAGGGCGACGAGGCCAACAACATCGGGTTCGGCTCAACCCTTTCCGGCGATGCCTTCCCCGGCCAAGACTTCGACTTCATGCTCTCCAATCCGCCCTATGGCAAGTCATGGAAGACCGACCTCGAACGCATGGGCGGCAAGCGGGAGATGCTCGACCCCCGCTTCCTCATCGAGCACGACGACGACCCCGAATACAGCCTCGTCACCCGCTCCAGCGATGGACAGATGCTCTTCCTCGCCAACATGCTCAGCAAGATGAAGCGGGACACAAAGCTCGGCAGCCGCATAGCCGAGGTGCATAACGGCAGCTCCCTCTTCACCGGCGACGCCGGACAGGGCGAGAGCAACATCCGCCGCTGGATCATCGAGAACGACTGGCTCGAGGCCATCGTAGCCCTCCCCCTCAACATGTTCTACAACACCGGCATCGCCACCTACATCTGGGTCCTCGGCAACCGCAAGCCCGATCACCGCCGCGGCAAGGTGCAGCTCATCGACGCCACCCAGTGGTACCGGCCTCTGCGAAAAAACCTCGGCAACAAGAACTGCGAGATGTCCGACCTCGACATCCGCCGCATCTGCGACGCCTTCCTCGCCTTCGAGGACACCGAGCAGTCCAAAATATTCCCCAACCAGGCCTTCGGCTACCGCAAGGTCACCGTCGAGCGCCCCCTGCGACTGCGGGGCATCGACCCCGAACGCGCCTACACCGCAAGGGAGATCAAGACGCTCAGGGAGCAGGCCGAACGCTCCGAGACCGCGCCGCCCGTCATCAAGAGAGTCCACAAGAAAGCCATCGATTCCGATCCCCTGCGCGGCCTCTTCCCCGCCACCGTCAACGGCAGGCCCGCCGTCGTCGAGTTCGAGCCCGACACCGACCTCCGCGACACCGAGCAGGTGCCCCTCCTCGAAGACGGCGGCGTCGAGGCCTTCCTCCGCCGAGAGGTCCTCCCATACGCCCCCGACGCATGGTACGTCCCGTCCGGCGTCAAGACCGGCTACGAGATCAGCTTCACCCGCTACTTCTACAAGCCCCAGCCCCTCCGCCCCCTCGACGACATTCGCGCCGACATCCTCGCCCTCGAACGCGAGACCGACGGCCTCCTGAGCGAAATCGTGGGAGGTAAAGCACCATGAAACTTGTTTCGCTGACGCTTCGCAATTTTCGATGCTTTCGCGATGAAACAAGAATAGCCTTTGATGATTTAACGGCCATCATAGGAGAGAATGACGTAGGCAAGTCCAGTGCGCTAGAAGCTCTTGAGGTTTTCTTTAACAGTGATGTCGTGAAGATTGAGAATGGGGATCTCAGCGTAACAGCAGAAGATAACATTGTCACGATAACATGTGAATTCACGGACCTACCACAGTTGCTAGTTCTTGACGCTCAAGCAGAGACTTCTCTTGGCGAAGAATACTTACTAGCTTCAAATGGGCATCTTTGCATTAGAAAGACATACAATCTATCTAGTGTTCGGGCCAAAGAAGAGGTGTCTGTACTGGCGCAACACCCGACCGCCGACAAGTACGCCGACTTGCTCCAACTCAACAATACTGCATTGAAGAGACGATTCAAAGAACTCCAAATAGATGAAAGCACTGCGAGCCTCAACAACAACCCTTCAATGAGACATGCTATATGGCAATCTTGTGAAGACCTTCAGCTAGACCGGGTTCAGGTGCCTGTGGCGAAAGAGGACGGCAAACGTATATGGGACAAGCTCGGTGAGCATCTTCCTTTATTTGCACTGTTTCAAAGCGATCGATCCAGCCGTGACTCCGATTCAGAAGTGCAAGATCCTATGAAGCTCGCGATTGCAACTGCACTTGCCGAGCCGGACATACAGAACAAACTGTCAGAGGTTGTCGAGGCAGTTCGGTCAAAGGCCGTCGATTTAGCTAACCGCACGCACGAAACCCTCGTAAAGATCGCCCCGCAAATTGCTCGAGAGCTAACCCCGGAATTCAAAGCAGATCCCAAGTGGCCAGGTCTGTTCTCTCTTGCCCTCAACAGTGACCAGGGCATCCCGATGAACAAGAGAGGCAGTGGCGTGCGAAGGATGATCTTAGTCAGTTTCTTCCGAGCTGAGGCCGAACGAAGGTTAGAAGACGGACAGATCCGCAATATTGTCTATGCACTGGAAGAACCTGAGACATCCCAACACCCCAATAATCAACGAATACTATTGGAGTCCTTTCAAGACCTCTCATCAGAACCAGGATGCCAAGTATTGCTTACAACTCACAGTCCTGGGTTCGCCGCTTACCTTCCCATGGCCTGTTTTCGATTCATGCGTCGGGACGCCACTGGAAAGCGCAACATAGTAGCGGGCCCCGACTCAAGTTGGGAGGATATTGCCGAGACGCTGGGCGTGATCCCTGACAACCGCGTACAAGTGCTAGTATGTGTAGAAGGACCAACGGATGTGAAAGCAATGGGCTGGCTCAGTAACGCACTACACTTGGCTGACCAAACGCTTCCCGACCTATCTAGTGATCCACGGATAGCCTTTATTCCCCTTGGTGGAGGAACATTGAAACACTGGGTAAGTCAGGGTTACTTAAGGCCTTTTGGCCGACCAGAAGTACACATTTACGATGGAGACACTACAGCTTACGGGGCACAAGTTGATCTAGTCAACGAGAGAACGGATGGTTCTTGGGCTGTGCAGACAAAGAAGCGTGAGATTGAGAATTACCTTCATTGGCAAGCTGTCAAGGATGGCATTGGCGTAGAACTTGACTTCGGGGACGACGACGACGTTCCAAAGTTGATTTCTCAGACTTTGGCGAAAGAGCCAACAGGCAGACAGTGGAACTCTATGACAGTTAAGGGGAAGCTTGCAGATTATGCGTTCCCGAAAATGACAGCTGCTTTAATCGAGCAGAGAGATTCGGAAGGTGAAGTTGAGAAATGGATGCGGCGTGTAGGGGACATGTTGGAATAGTGCCAGACTAATAAAACCTCTGATAGTCAAGCCAAGCTCGAATCAGTGAGCTAACAAGTGCTTTTCATGACTCTTAACCTTGGGCTTCGCAGCGTTAATGAATGTGAGTTATTCAACTTATTTGGCTTGAAGGTACAGATCTTGTAATGGTCAATGTTAGATGGTACAGATAGTATTGTTTAATTCAGGGCCAAGCATCGGTCCACTAAGCCATAGCGGGATGTAGGGTGTTTAAGAATCCCCAACCCTACCCCCACTACAAACCCTCCCACGTCGAGTGGCTCGGCGATGCGCCGACGAGCCCCTATGCTTGACCCAATCAGGCAATAATGTGTACCATCCATACACATACCCGGATGCACGGAAGCAACTCCAATGGCCAGAGTCCAGCTGATAATCCCCGATGAGGACCGTGACCGCTTCGTCCGCCAGGCCCGCAGCGAAGGCGTCACCTTCAGCGCATGGCTCAGGGCCGCCGCCCGCGAACGCCTCGAACGCCGGCAGAGCCCCGAACGCTTCAAATCCCCGGAAGACCTGAGACGCTTCTTCGAAAAGTGCGCTGAGCGTGAAGGCCCCGGCGTGGAACCCGATTGGGAAGAGCACAAGCGGGCAATTGAAGAATCGATCCTGGACGGCCTGCCCAACGTATGATCTTCGTCGATACCAACGTCTTCATGTACGCCGTTGGAAAACCGCATCCGCTTCAATCCCGCGCCCAGCAGTTCTTTGATGAGTCAACGCGCAACCACAAGACGCTATTCACCTCGGCAGAGGTCATCCAGGAGCTGATGCACGTCTATCTGCGGATGAAGAGGCCGCACACCTTGGACTCGGCGTTGGAACTGGTGGCCAATGCCGGCGTGCAGATCTGGCCCCTCGAAGAGGCCGACGTCACCCTCGCCCGCCAACTCCATGACCGGCATCCCACCCTGACCGCGAGAGACCTTTGCCACCTCGCAAGTTGCCGGCGGCGCGGCGTCAACGACATCATGACCTTCGACCAAGCCCTCGCCTCCGCATACCCCAGCCCCCAAGCACCCTAGCCATCCGCCGAACGTGATACGGACTGATATACTGTCATTCGTAGGGGCAGGTTTGAAACCTGCCCCTCTTGGAAATCGGATGAACACGAACTACCGGCAGCAAAACCCCCGGCGTCGCTCTATGCGGCTGCGGGGATTCAATTACGCCCATCCTGGCGCGTATTTCATCACGGTCAGCACGCACAACCGCATCTGTCTCCTCGGCGACGTAGTAGACGACAAGATGCCCCTGAGCGAGGCCGGACGACTGGCCCAGGCTGTGTGGGAAGGCTTGCCCACGCACTATCCACACATTCGATTAGACGCTTGGGTCGTCATGCCGAATCACGTCCATGGCATCGTGATACTGACGGAGGCAAATGCCGACCCCGACCCCGTACAGGCAGGTTTCAAACCTGCCCCTGCCGAAACCGGAGCCGCCGCCAATAACGCGCGCCACGGTCTGCCGGAAATCGTCAATGACCCCGTACGGGCAGGTTTCAAACCTGCCCCTGCCGTAGCCCGAACCGCCGCCAATAACGTGCGCCACGGTCTGCCGGAAATCGTCAGGGCATTCAAAACCTTTTCGGCCAGGCGCATCAACGGCGTTCGCGGCGCCGTCGGCACACCGGTCTGGCAGCGCAACTACTACGAACACATCATTCGCGACGACGAGGCCCTGAACCGCATCCGCCAATACATCATGGACAATCCGGCACGTTGGCATGAAGACCCCGAGAATCCGCACACCATGGGAGGAGAAACACTCCCATGACCCACACCCCCAAACTCTACCCCGCCTACAAACCCTCCAACGTCCAGTGGCTCGGAGACGTACCAGCACATTGGCAAGTGGTGCGACTGAAGAAGCATCTGCTCCTCAACGACTCAGGTGTATGGGGAGACGACTTTGACGAGCAGGGTGCTATAGTCCTTCGTTCGACCGAACAGACAGTTGACGGCGGTTGGAGAATTACGAACCCAGCTAAGATACTGTTGTCCAAGATAGAGCGTGACTCAACGTTGCTTGAGGCAAATGACCTCGTCTTGACCAAATCAAGCGGTAGTACCGCCCACATTGGGAAGACCAGCATTGTAACCCCCGAAATAGCTGCAATGAAGTGTTGCTTCTCCAACTTCATGCAACGAATCAGACTAGATGCACATGTGGATCCCTTACTGACTTGGTATATCTTCAACTCCAGCACAGGGCGAGAGCAGCTAGTATTTCAATCAACAACAACGACGGGATTAGGCAATCTAAATGGCAAGACCATTGGGAATTGTTACCTCCCCCTCCCACCCCTCCCCGAACAGCGCGCCATCGTCCGCTACCTCGACCACGTCGACGACCGCATCCGACGATACGTCACCGCCAAGGAAAAGCTCATCGCGCTGCTGGAGGAGGAGCGCCAGGCCGTCATCCACCGCGCCGTCACCCGCGGCCTCGACCCAAACGTCCCACTCAAACCATCCGGCGTCGACTGGCTAGGCGACGTCCCGGCCCATTGGGAGGTAACCGCTCTACACCACAAGTATTCGCAGGGTCTTGGTAAGATGCTGGACTCCAAGAGGATTATGGGCGACCATCTGCTCCCCTACCTACGGAATACCGACATTCAATGGGATCGAATCAACGTCGATAATCTCCCCACGATGGACATTCCACCAAGTGAATATGAGCGATATACAGTCCGACCCGGCGATTTACTCGTATGCGAAGGTGGAGAAGTAGGCCGAAGCGCTCTTTGGTCAGGAGAATTGACCATTTGCGGGTTTCAGAAGGCGCTCCACAGACTTAGGCCTAGGCGCGAGGATGTACCCCGCTTCATGTACTATGTGCTCCGTGCTGCATCGAATCGAAATGTCTTCAGCGACGGCCATGTGAGTACTATCGCACACTTAACGGGCAATAAATTGAGAGCACACCGCTTCCCATTCCCACCCCTCTCCGAACAGACCGCCATCGTCGAGCACCTCGACAAGACCACCGCCGCCATCGACGCCGCCATCGCCCGCGCCCGCCGCCAGATCGACCTCCTCCGCGAGTACCGCGCGCGCCTCATCGCAGACGTCGTCACCGGCAAGCTCGACGTCCGCGACACCGCCGCCAACCTGCCGGAAGAAGCTCGTCAGTGAGACCCCTCGAACTTGACAATAACAACGGAAATGTCGCCAAATGTCGCTAAATGTTACAATTTAGGCGGTTTTCACCGCTCCCTGCATCCTCCGTCAGGCCCCACGTCGGAGGGAGCCGATGAGTGGGGCTGACGACTTCAAGAAAGTGCCGCCAAGAGAAAGCGAGGTGACCGTATGACGGACTGGAGCAAGTGTCCTGCAGTCGAAAGCGTGCCCGGCAAGGTGAGCGGGGCCTGGGTGTTCAAGGGCACGCGGTTGCCCGTGTCGGCCCTTTTCGGGAACCTTGCGGAGGGCGCGACTGTCCACGACTTCATTGAGTGGTTTGGCGGGGTGGACGAAACACAGGTGCGGGCGGTCTTGGAATTCGTAGTGCAAGACCTAGACGCCAAGGTCGCTAAGGTCTCGCATGCGAATCTTGTTTGACCACAATGTGCCCCGGCAGCTTCGCCGACACCTCGTCGGTCACGACGTTGACATGGCGGAGAAGCGCGGGTGGGCAACGCTTGTCAATGGGGAATTGCTAGACCGGGCGGAAGAAGCAGGATATGAAGTCGTGATTACTGCGGACAGGAACATGCCATACCAGCAGAACATCGGGAGCCGAAGCTTCGCACTGATCGTTCTCGGCGCGAACCGGTGGCCGCTCATTGAGCCAAAGATCGAGGATATTCGCAACGCCCTGGACGGAATCCAGCCCGGTGAAGTGCGGGAAGTCGGCATCCCGATGAGAGGCGAGACATAGCGTAACCGCCGACACCTGCGCGATGAGGCGTAGCGCCATCACCCGCGCCCGCCGTCAGATCGAGCTCCTCCGCGAGTACCGCACCCGCCTCATCGCCGACGTGGTCACCGGCAAGCTCGACGTGCGCGAAACCGCCGCCGACCTGCCGGAAGAAGCCCGTCAGTGACACCCCTTGAACTTGACAATAACCACACAAATGCAACAAAATGCAACCGGATGCAACAATTTTCCAAGTTTTCGAGCGGTCACGCTGCTGTCGCAACAGGGTCAGCCCCCGCATCGACCGCCCCATCAGCGAGGCGGCGGCAGGCCCGTCGGACGGCGCAGTTGAGTGGGATACAATAGAGAGTGAGTCCGCTGCCACTCTGCCCCGAAGCGAAGCCTGATCGTGCTTGTTCCAACACAGCCGAAGATATACCACATCGTCCACGTCGACCGGCTGGCCTCGATTGTGGCTGACGGCTGCTTGTGGTCGGATGCGGAAGCTCGAAGGCGGGGAGTAAGTGGAACTACAATTGGGATGAACAGCATCAAGCAATACCGCCTCAACAACCCGCTAGACAGCCATCCGGGACTGCGAGTCGGGGATTGCGTGCCTTTCTACTTCTGCTCACGTTCCGTCATGCTTTTCGTCATCCACAAGCGCAACAACCCTGAATTGGCCTATCAAGAAGGCCAGGGGCCAATCATCCACTTGGAGGCGGACCTGCGCCAAGCTGTGGATTGGGCGAATGCCAGTGGCAGACGCTGGGCGTTCACCACCTCCAACGCCGGGTCCAGTTACTTTGAGGACTGCTCGGATCTAGACCAACTCGCCAAGATCAATTGGGATGCTGTGCAAGCACATTGGTGGTCGGGGCCTGCCGTCGAACCTACGGTACAAGACCGCAAGCAAGCCGAATTCCTCGTGGAAGGCTCATTCCCGTGGGAGCTGGTCTCTCGGATTGGCATCCATCCGGGAAACATATATGCTAGAATCCAAACTGCGCTCCAGGGAGCAAGTCACCAGCCAACTGTAGAGACCAAGGGAGACTGGTATTACTGAGCCTCGGGGAAGGAGGCACGCCTACATGATCGAGTACAAGGTCGGCGATATGTTCACCGAAGATGTCGAAGCCCTGGTCAACAGCGTCAACTGCGTCGGCGTCATGGGCCGCGGCGTCGCGCTCCAGTTCAAGAACCTCTTCCCTGAGAACTTCAAGGCCTACGCTGAGGCTTGTAAGCGCGAAAAGGTGCAGCCTGGCCGCATGTTCGTGTTTGAAACCGGGCAGATGATGGGGGCTCCCCGCTACATCATCAACTTCCCCACCAAGCGCCACTGGCGCGGCAAGAGCCGCATGGAGGACATTGAGGCAGGGCTCCGTGCCCTCGCCCACGAAATCACGGAACGCAACATTCGCTCTATCGCGCTCCCGCCACTCGGCAGCGGCCTCGGTGGTTTGGATTGGCCAATGGTCCGCTCTCGCATCGAAACTGCGTTGCAGGACATCGACGACTTGCTAGTCGTCGTATTCGAGCCGGGAGGCGTACCGTTGGATGATCGGGCCAACCGCTCCACCGATGTTCCGAAGATGACGCAAAGCAAGGCCGTGTTGGTCGACCTCATGCACCGCTATCTCAGCGGATTGCTCGATCCGTTCGTGACGTTGCTGGAAGTGCATAAGCTCATGTACTTCATGCAGGTGGCGGGCGAGCCTCTGAAACTGCGATTTCAAAAGGCGCATTACGGACCGTACGCGGAAAACCTGCGACACGTACTCCGGGATATCGAAGGCCATCTCATATCGGGCTATGCCGACGGTGGTGACGCGCCCGAAAAACGTCTTGAAATTGTCCCCGGCGCTGTGAAGGAGGCTCATACTTTCCTTGCAGATCTCCCCGAAAGCAGGGATCGTTTCGAAAGAGTATCCCAACTCGTCGAGGGGTTTGAGACGTCTTTTGGCCTCGAACTGCTGACAACGGTGCACTGGGTCGTGACCGAGCATTCCTCGGCCACAGACGAAGAGGTCATTGCCGACACACATGCGTGGGGCCTACACAAGCGCCAGTTCTCTGAACGCCAGATACGCCTTGCGCTCCAGGTTCTGAGAGACAAAGGCTGGCTCGCCACAAACGCAGAATGACCACCGACACCACCGAACGAGGCTTCGAGACCCTCATCTGCACAGCCCTCACAGGCCGCCCGTGCGAGCCGTCGCAGAAGCATGGCGTGCACGAACGCCCGTCCACCTACAGCGCCGGATGGCTCTGCGGCGATCCAGCCGACTACGACCGCGAGTTCTGCGTCGACCTCGCGCAGCTTTCCGCCTTCCTCCGCGCAACCCAGCCCGATGTCGCCGCCTCGCTCGCCCTCGACGACGACGGCCCGACTCGCCGCAACTTCCTCTCTCGCCTCCGGGGTGAGATAAGCAAGCGCGGCTCCATAGACGTGCTCCGCAACGGCATCAGACACGGGCCGCACGCTCTCGACCTCTTCTACGGCACGCCGTCCTCAGATAACGAGAAGGCGAAGGACCTCTACGCGCTGAACCGCTTTAGCGTCACTCGACAGCTCCGGTACAGCGGCGGCAACGTCCAGCTTGCCCTCGACCTGTGCCTCTTCATCAACGGACTGCCGGTCGCCACCTTCGAGCTCAAGAACAGCCTCACCAAGCAGACGGTGGACGACGCGGTCGAGCAGTACAAGCGCGACCGCGACCCGCGTGAGAAGCTGTTCGAGTTCGGACGCTGCCTCGTCCACTTCGCCGTCGACGACCACGAGGTGCGCTTCTGCACCGAACTGAAGGGCGAGTCCTCGTGGTTCCTCCCATTCAACAGGGGCTGGGACGACGGCGCGGGCAATCCACCGAACCCGAACGGGCTCAAGACCGACTACCTGTGGAAGCAGGTGCTCACCCGCGACGGCCTAACCGATATCATCGAGAACTACGCCCAGGTCGTCGAGACGAAGGACCGGAACACCGCAAGAGTCAAGCGGGAGCAGATCTGGCCGCGATTCCACCAGCTCGAAGTCGTCCGCAAGCTGCTCGCCGATGTGTCCGAAACGGGCGTCGGACGGCGATACCTCATCCAGCACTCCGCCGGCAGCGGCAAGTCGAACTCCATCGCCTGGCTCGCCCACCGGCTTATCGGTCTCGAGAACGACGGCGTCCCGGTAGTCGATTCCGTCATCGTCGTCACCGACAGGAGAGTCTTGGACAAGCAGATCAACGACACCATAAGGCAGTTCACTCAGGTCGCTTCCGTCGTCGATCACGCTGAGCGTTCCGGCGACCTTCGAAGTTCCATCGAGTCCGGCAAGAAGATCATCATATCAACGGTCCAGAAGTTCCCCTTCATCGTCGACGAGATCGGCAGCGAGCAGCGAGGCCGCCGCTTCGCCATCATCATCGACGAGGCCCATTCGAGCCAGGGTGGCCGCACCTCGGCGGCGGTCTCCATGGCCCTCGGCGAGGCCGGTGGGCAGGAAGAGGACGAGACCACAGAGGACAAGATCAACCGCCTCATGGAGTCGAAGAAGCTCCTGACCAACGCCGCCTACTTCGCCTTCACCGCCACGCCCAAGAACAAGACCCTGGAAATCTTCGGCGATCCTGAACCTCAGCCCGACGGGACGGTCGGGCATCGCCCCTTCCACAGCTACACCATGAAGCAGGCGATCCAGGAGGGCTTCATCGTGGACGTGCTCAAGCACTACACCCCGGCGGAAAGCTACTACAGGCTGGTCAAGACGGTCGAGGGCGATCCGGAATTCGATACCAAGAGGGCCGCCAAGAAGCTCCGACGCTACGTCGAGAACCACGACCACGCCATCCGGCTCAAGTCCGAAATCATGGTCGATCACTTCCACGAGCAGGTGATCGGGCTCCGGAAGATCGGCAGACAGGCGCGTGCCATGGTCGTGACGGGCAGCATCGAGCGCGCGATCAGCTACTGCCACGCCATCCGAACCTACCTGGTTGAACGCAAGAGCCCCTACGAGGCCATCGTCGCCTTCTCCGGCGAGCACGACTACGGCGCCGAGAAAGTCACCGAGTCGTCCCTCAACGGATTCCCCTCGAGCCGGATACCCGAGGAGATCAGGAAAGACCCGTACCGCTTCCTCGTCTGCGCCGAGAAATTCCAGACCGGCTACGATGAGCCGCTCCTGCACACGATGTATGTCGACAAGCTGCTCTCCGACGTCAAGGCCGTCCAGACCCTCTCCCGCCTCAACCGCGCCCACCCGCACAAGCACGACGCCTTCGTGCTCGACTTCGTCAACGAGACCGACACCGTCCGCAATGCCTTCGCCGACTACTACAGGACGACCATACTGGCGGACGAGACCGACCCCGACAAGCTGCACGACCTCAAGGCCGACCTCGACGCCTGCCAGGTCTATTCTCCCGACCAGGTCGATGATCTCGTCGAGCGCTTCTTCGCAAAGGCCGAACGTGACACGCTCGACCCCATCCTGGACAGGTGCGTGGAGGAATACCGGAATCGGCTGGACGAGGACGGCCAGGTCGACTTCAAGGGCAAGGCGAAGGCCTTCCAGCGCGCCTACGGCTTCCTCGGTACCATTCTCCCTTATACCAACGCCGAATGGGAAAAGCTGTCCATCTTCCTGAACTTCCTCGTGCCCAAGCTGCCCGCGCCCATTGAGGAAGACCTGTCAAAGGGAATTCTCGAGACCATCGACATGGACAGCTACCGTGTCGAGAAGCAGGCGGTGCAGGATATCCAACTTTCCGACGAGAACGCCGAGATCGAAGCCACCCCGGCTCCCGCGGGCGGCCGGAAGCCCGAACCTGAACTCGACCACCTCTCGAATATCATCAGAGACTTCAACGACCGGTGGGGAAACATTCAATGGATGGATTCTGACAAGATCGAGAGGGTCATCGCCGAGGATCTTCCCGCCAAGGTCGCGGCCGACAGGGCATACCAAAATGCCGCCGCCAACTCCGACCGCCAGAACGCGCGAATCGAGCACGACAGAGCCCTCAAACAGGCCGTGACCGAGCTGCTTGCAGACCATGCCGAGCTATTCAAGCAGTTCAGCGACAACCCCTCGTTTCGCACGTGGCTCTCGGAAATGATCTTCTCGGCAACCTACCGCCAAGCCGCCTAGTACTTCAACATCTTGGTATTGAAGGGTAACGAGACCATAACTCGGTAGGGGCGGGTTTCAAACCCGCCCTCTCGTTGCAGAACGCAACCCCAACCTCCTGAGTACTACCCGTCATTTCAAAGATTTCGGTCCACTAGACAAGAAGCCAGGTTGGCAATAATGGCACACGGCGTAACTGTTCACGGAGTCGGTGAGATATGCGGGAATCGTCCCCCGTCACTGTCATACTGAGGAGCGCGGCGACGAAGAATCCACGATCTCTCCCCCGCAGACGGAGAGACTTCCTATCCCGATCTCTCCCCCGCCGGGCTGACAGGGGTAGGCATTTTGGTGACTCAGGTTTAGGTATGAAAGATTGTCCGCGATTCAGACGAGGTTCAGGCCATGTTTCAGGAAGCAATCAGACCCTCCGCGACCTTCTGGCATCCATTTGGTACAAAGCTGAAGGATCGCCAGAACGCTATGTGCTTTCCAAGTTTTATACCTGGTTTCATATTTTGCCTACCCCTGTCAGCCCGCCGGGGGAGAGACACAGAGAGGGGGGTCTCCGCAATTCAACTCACTGAGACTGAACAATTACCACACCACTTGGCCTGATGATTTCTGGATTCCGGCCCCGTATCGTCGTACGGGGTGACGTCCCTTCGCCTCAATGACGGATACATTATGCACTCCCACAGGCCGAACCCTACCGCCGCGCCTCCAGGGACTGCATCTCGTACATCGTGGCGAACAGCCCTGACCGGTGCCTTAGCTCTTGGGGCGGCCCCGCCTCGACGATTCGGCCACCGTCGATGACGAGTATCTTGTCGGCTTCGATGACGGTCTTGAGGCGATGTGCTACGACGATGAGCGTGCTGCGTCGGCGGAGGCTGTCGAGCGCGGCGGTGAGGTAGAATTCAGTCCGGGCGTCGAGGGCGGAGGTCGGCTCGTCGAGGAGGACTAGGCCGGCCTTCCTGTAGAGGGCGCGGGCGATGGCGATGCGCTGACGCTCGCCGCCCGACAGGTCTACGCCCTTTGGACCAAGGCCCTCGTCGAGTCCATTGGGCAGCGACTCGATGAACTCGGCAAGCTGGGTGTCACGGACGACCTGCTCGACCAGGGCCATGTCTGGCTGCGTATCGGGGTAGGCGATGTTTGCGAGCACTGTGTCGTTCCACAGCCAGGCGTCCTGCGGGACGACGGATATGTGGCGTCGCACCTCGCGAAGGGACAGGTTGCGGATGTCGTGGCCGTCGACCAGGATGCGTCCCTGCAGCGGCTCGTAGAAGCCCTGAACGAGGTCGAGGACGGTGCTCTTGCCGCCGCCCGTCGGGCCGACGATGCCGATGAACTCGCCAACGTCCGCCCGGAAGCTGAGGTCTTTGATACCGAAGCCTTCGCGCACATATCTAAAGCTGACGTTGGAGAATTCCACAGTCGGTCCGCCGGACTTCGTGACCGGCTCCCGGACGCCGGAAGTTGCCTCCTTTGGAAGGGCCATGAGCTCGTCGATCCGATCAGTGGCGGCCTTGACGGACACGCTGTCGGTGATGAAGTCGAGGACTCTCCTCACCGACTCGTACAGGCCCGGCAGGTAGGCGAGGAAGGCTACGAGATCGCCGACCGTCGCGCGACCGTTGACGACCTCGAACGCGCCGTAGCCGAAGATGAGACCGCGCACGACGTTCTGAATGGCCACCCAGAAGCCGAAACGGAAGAGATCATGGTGCGCGGTCATGCGGGCCTTGTTTCGCCAGTTGCGGCGCGTCCATCCCTCCCACCAGGCCGTCTCGCGGCTCTCGCCATTGAAGGCCTTGACGGTCTTGATGTTGTCGAAGACTTCGATGAGGTAGGACTCGCCGGAGGAGCGAATGTCCGTCTGTTCGTTGAATAGCCTTCGCTCGCGGCTTCCGGCAACGCGGGCGAGGAGATAGGAGGGCGGGAAGGCCAGCAGTGTGATAAGCGCCAGGTTCCAGTTGAGCGTGAACATGATTCCTGCGGTCACGACGATGAGAATGGAGTGGTACATCGACTGCACGACGGTCTGTGCGACGAAGAGCTCGCCGACACGGCCGCAGCTCCGCGTGAGGACAAAGACGATGTGCCCGATCTTCGTGCGCTCGATGTCGTCGAGCCGCCCCTGGATAAGGTGGTTGAACAGTTCGGTGCGGAGCCGGCGGGTTACGGCCTCGCCGACCGATGCGCGAGCGTAGTTGCGGATCAGGCCGAGTCCAACGTCGACGACGGGGAGCAAGGTCATCGCCAATACCAGAGTGAGAATCATGGCGGTGTCGGCACGGGGTATCGCGCGGTCGATGAGTTCACGGAGGAGGAGCGGGGTGACGAGAGCCGAGGCCGTGCCAAGGAACATCAGGACGACCACGAATCCAAGCGTGCGCCACTGCCTGCGGACTTCGCGGATGACGAGGCTGAGGGTGTAGCTGTCGCCGGTAGATACGGTAGTCAATGCGTCTCCTTTCGAGCGCGAGGTGGTGGACGAGAAGCATAGCATGGATACGGTATTCGTACCATATATATCTGTTAACAGGGTATATAATATAATATATGCACCGTTATTAGTGCTATATCGTGGTATTATGAGTAATATACGACGTTATCGGCAATATCTACTTGACGATTCGGTACTCAGTGTGATAAGATTGATATGCAGAGATAAGAAGAAGCCCCCGTTGCGGGGCTTTCTTGCTTTCCGGGCAACTCGGAAACGTCCCGCTCAAGCCATGCTCACACCCGGTTGCATGAGCCGCTTTCCGTGCTATACTGCGACTGATGAGTAAGTTGCTTACGTAATGTGTGCTTACGACATGAGGGTTGACATGGGCGTCGCTTCCATAGGAACGACGATACGCGCCATCACGTACCTGCTGGCGCTGTGCTGTGTGGCGGTCGCGCTGCTGGCGGCCTGCGGGGACACTCGCCCAACTCCAACCGTTACTGCTCCGATCACTGAGACAGCCACACCGGAACCGACTCCCACGTCTACACCTGCGCCGACGGCAACTCCTACTGCCGTGCCGGTCAGTGCCGACAGGGCCGCGCTGGTCGCGCTCTACGAATCAGCGGGCGGGGACAAGTGGAGCAGCAGCGACAACTGGCTGAGCGATAGGCCGCTTGACACGTGGTACGGGGTCACCACCGACGACGGCGATCGGGTCACTGAACTTGTCCTCGTCGAGAACGGCTTGGTGGGGAATATACCGCCGGAGTTAGGCCGGCTCTCGAACCTGACGAAGCTAGAGCTGCGTGGAGGCTGGCTGTTGAATCTGATTCCGGGAGAGTTGAGCGAGCTCACGAACCTCACTGTGCTCGACCTATCCGAGAACAAATTGATTGGGGAGATACCGCCGGAACTGGGAAGCCTTGGCAAATTGGAGAAGCTTGATCTTTCAGATAACCAGTTGACGGGTGAGATTCCACCGGAGCTAGGCCGACTGGGAACGCTGGTAGAGTTGGACCTTTCGGAGAACAGGCTGCTGGAAGAGATCCCTCCCGAACTGGCCGAGCTCGCTAACCTGAACGTGTTGGACTTGTCGGAGAACGGCTTTACCGGGAAAGTGCCGTTGCAGTTGGCGAAGCTTACCAATTTGACCGTGCTGGATCTCTCGGGGAATGAGTTGACGGGGTGCATACCGGAGAGCGTCGCCGAATTGGCCGGCTTCGGTCAGATATCCTGTGATCCGAGGGATGCCCTGGCTGCGCTCTACAATTCCACGGACGGCCCGAACTGGAAGAACAACGACAACTGGCTAAGCGATGCGCCGATAGGCGAATGGTATGGGATAACGACCAACTCCAAGGGCGATATCGTTCAGTTGTCCCTTGCGGATAACGGGCTGAAGGGAGAAATTCCTCCGGAGCTTGGCTATCTCCGCAGTCTGAGAAGGCTTGACCTGTACGAGAACGAACTGAGTGGGCAGATACCGCCTGAACTGGGCAAGCTGTCCAATCTCGTAGGTCTTGCCCTCCACAGCAATGATTTGAGCGGCAAGATTCCCGCGGAACTAGGGAGACTTTCCAGACTCGATTGGCTATACGTCAGCGAAAACCTACTGAGCGGCCCGATTCCGCCTGAATTGGGCAATCTCTCCAGGCTCGGGGCGTTGAGCGCCTGGGGGAACAAGCTGACCGAGAATATCCCGGCGGAGCTGGGCAAGCTTTCGAGACTAGAGTGGCTGGACTTGTCCCACAATAACCTGACCGGGGAGATCCCGCCGGAGCTGGCCAGGCTCACATTCCTTACCGGACTGCACCTGGAGTCAAATCAGCTGAGTGGAGAGATTCCGGAGTGGTTGGGCAACCGGCAATACCTTACGGAGCTGGAGCTTGGGGGAAACCACTTTGCCGGGTGCGCGCCGGCAGGGCTCGCCGCTCTGGGCAGACTAGACATTTCCACCTGCGGTTCAAGTGACGCCCAGGGTACAAAAAGTGATGCCCAGGGTGCAAGGGATGCCCTGATCGCGCTCTACCACGCCACGGACGGCCCGAACTGGAAGAACAACGACAACTGGCTGAGTGGCAAGTTCATCGGAGAGTGGTACGGCGTCGTTACGGACGAACGAGGCAGGGTCGTGAAGATCGCACTCGGTGAGAACAAGATGAAGGGCAACATCCCGCCCTCGCTGGGAACTCTCACCGATCTGACCGAGTTGGACGTGCAAGGCAACTGGCTGAGGGGGGAGATACCATCCGAGTTAGGTAACCTGACCAATCTGAGGATCCTGGGTCTCTGGAGCAACCAGCTGTCGGGCGAGATACCGCCTGAACTGGGAAGGCTGTCCAATTTGACGCACCTATACTTGGAAAAGAATCTGTTGAGCGGGGAGATACCGCCGGAACTGGGCGAGCTTGCCAAACTGGTAAGCCTGGAACTAAAGGGAAACGGGTTGACGGGCGAGATTCCGCCAGAGTTGGGTGACCTTGCCAATCTGGAAGACTTGAACCTTCAAGAAAACTGGTTGGATGGTGAAATACCGTTTAGAGTTGGGGCAACTCTCCAACTTGAGAGTTCTCAGATTATGGAGGAACCAGTTGACGGGGGAGATACCTCTAGAGCTGGCCAAGCTCACCAATCTTACAAGGCTGAATCTGTCAAGCAATGAGTTGAGCGGGGAGATACCGCCGGAATTGGGTCTCTTGTCTCACCTTACCGCGCTTAGCCTCTGGGACAACCGCCTAACCGGCAAGATTCCGCCGGAGTTGGGCAACCTATCCGAACTGGCATACCTGTATTTGACAAAGAACCAACTGTCCGGGGAGATTCCGTCGGAGCTGAGCCGCCTCACCAATCTGACAGAATTGTCTGCCTGGGACAATCAGTTGGAAGGGAGGATACCTTCCGAACTGGGCAACCTCTCCAATTTGACAGAATTGGAACTCTCAAAGAATGAGCTGAGCGGCGAGGTTCCCGGAGAGTTGGGCAACCTCTCAAGTCTGACAATCCTGTCCTTCTCAGAAAACACGCTGTCCGGAGAGATACCGGCGGAGTTGGGCAACCTCACAAACCTGAAGAAACTCTACCTTTGGGAGAATATGTTTAGTGGAGAGATACCGTCGGAATTGGGCAACCTCGCCAATCTGACGGAACTGAGCCTCTCACGGAACCAGCTGACCGGCGCAATTCCACCGGAACTGGGCAACCTATCCAATCTGGCGGACCTATACCTGTGGCAGAACATGCTGACCGGAGAGATTCCACCGGAACTAGGAAGCCTCAGAATGCTGACTAAACTCGACCTCTCTGAAAACAATCTGAGCGGTGAGATTCCGTCGGAATTGGGCAACCTGTCCGATCTGACATACTTGAGTCTTGCGCAGAACCAACTGACAGGGGAGGTCCCACCGGAACTGGGCAACCTATCCAAGCTGACAATCCTGTCCTTCTCAGAAAACACGCTGTCCGGAGAGATACCGGCGGAGTTGGGCAACCTCACAAACCTGAAGAAACTCTACCTTTGGGAGAATATGTTTAGTGGAGAGATACCGTCGGAATTGGGCAACCTCGCCAATCTGACGGAACTGAGCCTCTCACGGAACCAGCTGACCGGCGCAATTCCATCGGAACTGGGCAACCTATCCAATCTGGCGGACCTATACCTGTGGCAGAACATGCTGACCGGAGAGATTCCACCGGAACTAGGAAGCCTCAGAATGCTGACTAAACTCGACCTCTCTGAAAACAATCTGAGCGGTGAGATTCCGTCGGAATTGGGCGACCTGTCCGATCTGACATATTTGAGTCTTGCGCAGAACCAACTGACAGGTGAGGTCCCGCCTGAACTTGGCAACCTAACCAGGTTGACAGACCTGTATCTCTGGGAGAACCAGTTGAGTGGAGCGTTACCCTCCAAGTTGGGCAAGCTGTCCAACTTCATCAACATCGACCTATCGGACAACCGGTTTACGGGGTGTATACCCTATAGCTTGCGCCATCTTGGCCAGCCGGACGCGCTGGGTGGCACATCATTCTGCGGGGACACGGCGTCCGGTGGGGGATAGTGGGGACGGGTTGCCTCTACGACGACGGATTTGCAAGGCACGTCCTCCATTGAGTTGAGGTGCGGACTGTCCCGAAGATAACTGTTCAGAGTCGGTGAGATATGCAGGAATTGTCCTCCTGCTGTCATTCTGAGGAGCGCGGCGACGAAGAATCTACAATCTCTCCCCCGACGGGGGCTGACAGGGGTAGGCATTTGACTACCGCCCCATTCCCCATTGACGAGAAAAAAACTCCGTCACTGTCATTCTGGGCGGAGCGTTGCGGAGTCGAATAATCTAAGAAGGGGCGCCTCCGAATTTGACTGATGAGAACACGTGTACTATCATATTCAACAACACACGGCGGACGCCCCTGGTCTCCCGTCCGCAACAGAGGAATGTCAGAATATGTCAGGAAATGTCAGGGAAAAAGAGACCCCCTGTCGCCCAAACAGCTTCAGACCCTACCCATCTCGTGTCAGGTTAAGACTTTCGCGAACACCGCAACCGCTATCGACCCATTCTCCATTGATGAGAAAACAACGCCGTCACTGTCATTACCCTGAAAATAACCCCCGGCCAACCTCCCGTAGGGGCGATTCGCGAATCGCCCTTACTGCCATTTTCATGATTGGTGGTGTCGGTGACAACCGACATGAGCGATTGCTACGAAAATAGACCATTGCCATTCCTGTAGAGGCGGGTTTGGAACCCGCCCTTGGGGCCCACCATTTTCATTCCAGGTGGTGAGGGTGACAACCCTCATGAAGTATTCTGAGCGGAGCAGAGCGGAGTCGAAGAATCTAAAGCGTCTGTCACAACGTTAAGCCAACATAGAGCGTCCCTACGTTGTTTTCACTCTTGGTCACGATATAGGCGCGGCACTGGCTGCCGGGTCTTGCAGATACGGACTTTAGATTCCTCCCTGCGCTCGGAATGACAGGAAGGCGGGGCCGGATCATAGCTGCAATTCCGTTTTGCCTACCCCTGTCAGCCCCCGCCGGGGGAGAGACACAGAGAGGGGGGTCTTCGCAATTCAACTCACGGAGACTGAACAGTTACTCCCGAAGTCGCGCCCTATCCCCCACGTTCGCCCTATGCTACAATTTCGCGTTGTGTTCAACGGCTGAGCCGCGGTATAGACGGAAAGAAATGGGGTGAAGGGACTCGGTGGCAAACAGCATAAAAGTGGCAGTTATCGGCGTGGGCAACTGCGCCTCTTCGCTCGTTCAGGGCATCGAGAAGTATAGGGATGTCGGGGCCGAGGACGAGGCGCCGGGCATCATGCACCCGGTCATGGGCGAGTACGGGATCGGCGACATCGAGGTCGTTGCGGCGTTCGATATCAACGAGAGCAAGGTCGGCCTCGACCTGTCGGAGGCGATCCTCGCCGAGCCGAACAACACGGTCAAGTTTGCCGACGTTCCGCACACGGGCGTTACCGTGCAGCGGGGGATGACGCACGATGGCATCGGCCATTACGTCTCGGACATGGTGAAGAAGGCGCCGGGCGGCACGGCCGACATCTCGGGTACGCTCCAGGAGCGCGAGGTCGACGTGGTCATCAACTACCTGCCGGTCGGCTCCGAGGAGGCGACTCGCTGGTACGCCGAGCAGGTGCTGGCCGCGAAGGTCGGGTTCATCAACTGCATCCCCGTGTTCATCGCCAGCGGTGAGAACGACTACTGGCAGAAGCGGTTCCGAGACGCCGGAGCGCCGATCATCGGCGACGACATCAAGTCGCAGGTGGGCGCGACGATCGTGCATCGCACGCTGGCACGGCTGTTCATGGACAGGGGCGTCCGGCTGGACAACACGTACCAGCTCAACTTCGGGGGCAACACGGACTTCCTGAACATGCTGGAGCGCGAGCGGTTGGTTAGCAAGAAGGTCTCCAAGACGCAGTCGGTGCGGTCGCAGATCGACAACGAGATCCAGGCCGACAACATCCACATCGGGCCGAGCGACCACGTTCCATGGCTGACCGACCGCAAGTGGGCCTACATCCGGCTGGAGGGCACCAGCTTCGGCGACGTGCCTCTGAACATCGAGCTCAAGCTGGAGGTATGGGACAGTCCCAACTCCGCGGGCGTGGTTATCGACGCCATCCGTTGCGCGAAGATCGCAAGGGACCGGGGCATCGGCGGGCCTATTCTGGCGCCGTCGGCCTACTTCATGAAGTCTCCGCCCGTCCAGTACCACGACGAGGTGGCGCGTGAGATGGTCGAGGACTTCATCGCCGGGCGGGACGGGACGGACTAGTACTCAGTCAACTTGAATATAATAAACTCAACAGATGCCGATTTATCCCCTCTCCCGTCGTGGGAGAGGGCTAGGGTGAGGGTGAATCGTAATATCAAAACCATGTTGACATGGTACTAGGGGCCCGTTCGCACCTCTTGGAAGCTGTACCGGCTTGGTCGGTGTGCTTCTCCCCAACATCAAATCGGCCATCCCCGTCATTCCGGCGGAGGCCGGAATCCAGAAGGGCCCGGGTGGGGCCAACACCCCCAATTAGTACCACCGACTAAACTGCTATGGGTACTACCTCTTGCCGTCTCTTGATAAGAGCGTCCTTCTCGTCTAGGATAGCCGCTAAGTGACCAACCTGAAGGGCGACACTGGATAGGCTGCGACACATTTCAGCCCTGCCGCTCGCTCACACGTCATACCGGCGAAGGCCGGTATGACGGTTGCGATACGCCGGCAACGGTCAAGCTCAGGGGACCGTGATCCGAGAGGGTTTATGGATCATTTGGCTGCTGAACGCGAGGCACCGGTAGTCGAGAGCATCGCTCCCGGAGACTCCGAGCGTCCCTTCAAGATCGGCCTTGCCTCGGCGTACGATTTCACCTCTCGCGGCGGAGTGCAGACCCACATTCGAGAGCTCGGCCAGCAGCTTCGGGCATGGGGTCACGACGTTCGCATCGTTGCGCCCTGCTCCGACACGAGCAAGGTGGAAGATGAGGGGTTCATCCCCATGGGCAAGCCCTTCCCGCTGCCGAGCAGGGGTTCAGTCGGGCGTATCTCAATATCCGTGTGGCTCCGCTCGAAGATCAAGGAGATGCTGGACGAGCAGCAGTTTGACATCATCCACATGCACGAGCCGTTTTCGAGCTACGTGTGCGTGGGAATGCTGAGCCAGTCGAACGCGGTGAACATCGCCACGTTCCACGCCTACCCCGGCTCGCGGGTGATGGACCTGGGCGGAGCGCGCATTGCTCAGCCGTACTTCGATAAGCTCCACGGCCGCATCGCCGTGTCGCAGCCGGCAAAGGAGTTCATCAGCAGCTACTTCGAGAGCGACTACCGGATTATTCCGAACGGGGTGAGGATCGACCAGTACCAGCAGGGCGTGGAGCCGTTCCCTCACCTGCAGGACGGGATGATAAATCTGCTGTTTCTCGGTCGGGCCGACAAGCGGAAGGGGCTGAAGTACCTGCTGTTGGCGTACAGCAAGCTGAAGTGGGACTGGCCGAACCTGAGGCTGATCGTGCTGGGGCCGGGGAATCCGAATGGCGAGTGCCAGAGGATCATTGCGGAGAGGAGCCTGCGGGACGTGATGTTCGTGGGCGCGGTCTCGGACGAGGACAAGTTCCGCTACCTGAAAACCGCGGACGTGTACTGCTCACCCGCGACCGGCGGAGAGAGCTTCGGGATGGTGCTCGTCGAGGCCATGGCGGCGGGCCTGCCCATCGTCGCCAGCGAGATTCCGGGCTACATGACGGTAGTGCGCAACGGCATCGAGGCGATGACCTTCCCGCCGAAGGACGTCGAGGCCCTGGCGGACGCGCTGGGAAAGGTGCTGGAAGACTCCGACCTCAAGCGGCGACTCTCGGGGAACGCCCTCCGGCGTGCCGACGAGTTCCGCTGGGAGCGTGTGGCGCGCCG